>CAVZNU010000001.1:0-6931 GCA_963776695.1 uncultured Acidobacteriota bacterium
GAAAATCACGATTGATGATTTCGCTAAGGTGGAGCTGCGCGTGGGCGTGGTGAAGTCCGCTGAGAAAGTGCAGGGGGCGGACAAGCTGCTGAAGGTGATGGTGGATATTGGCGATGAGGCGCGGCAGGTGCTGGCGGGAATCGCGCTGGCTTATGCACCGGAGGAGCTGGTGGGGCGCAAAGTGGTAGTCGTGACGAATCTTGCGCCGCGGAAGTAGCGCGAGGGCAGGAGTCGAATGGGATGCTGCTGGCTGCGTCGGATGGGGGTGGTAGGGGAGCGGCTGGTGCTGGTGACGTTTGCAGAGGACATTCCTGCAGGCGCCAAGGTGAAATAACCGCTCATGGGCACCGGCGAGCCCGATTCGTACGAGATCCTGGCGTGGCACTACGACACTGGCTATTGCTCAAAGCAGGATTTAGTCGACGTGCCGTTCTCCGTCGACGTCGCCTGGAAGTCCGGCGGGCCAGTGCTGGAGATTGCGGGCGGAACTGGCCGGGTTCTGCTGCCGATTGCGCGAGAGGGAATCGAAATCGAGGGCGTGGACAATTCCGAGGCCATGCTGCGCATTCTCCGGCGCAATCTGGCGCGGAGCCGCGCGAAGTACGCGAGCGAGTGACCGTTCATGAAGGCGACATGCGCGACTTCCGGCTGGCGCAGAAATTCCCGTTGGTGATTATTCCGTTTCGGCCGCTCCAGCACATGTACACCGTGCAAGACCAAGTGGCTGCGCTTACGACTGCGGCATTTCATGTAGCGGAAGGCGGCCGCCTTGTGTTCGATGTTTTCTTTCCGAATTTCGAGGGGATTGCCGCGGAACATCGACAAAGAGATTCTCGATCTCGAGTGGACAGTTGATGGGGAGCCGCGGAAGATGGTGCGGCGATACTTTCGCAAGAAATCGTACGACAAGATTCAGCAGACATTTAGCGGCGAATTCGTGTTCAGGACTTACGAAGGAGATAATCTGATTCTCGAAGAAACCGGTCCGCTGAAAATGTCGTACTACACATATCAGCAGTTACGCGCGCTTTTTCTTTAGCGGGACTGGAGCCGGTGGAAGAGTATGGTTCCTTTGAGCGCGAGCCGCTTGACAATGAGGCGCAGCAAATGATTTTTGTGGTACAGAAGAGCGGGGCGCGCCAGCCGGGAGCCGGTGGCGTGAGAAGGAAGTAGGAATTGAAAATTATCGACTCACACGCGCACCTCGAATTCCCGAATTTGACGAAGACCGTGACGCCATGCTTGAACGTACGCGGGCGGCGGGAGTGGAGACGCTGCTAGCGATCGGCAGCGGGACGGGGCCTGAGCGGCTGAACGCGGCGATTCCGTTTGCCGAGCAGCACGACTGGATTTACGCGACGGTGGGAATTCATCCGCACGAAGCGAAACTTGTCACCGAGGAACATTTCGAGAAGCTCGACGAACTGGCCAAGCATCCGCGGGTAATCGCGTGGGGCGAGATGGGCCTTGATTATTATTACGATCATTCGCCGCGCGACGTGCAGCAGGAGGTGTTTCGGCGGCAGCTGGGGCAGGCGCGAGCCGCGAAGCTGCCGATCGTAATTCACTGCCGTGACGCGTGGGCGGATTGCTTGGAAATGATCGAGAAGGATTGGCGGTCGAGCGGGCTGGGCGGGATTCTTCATTGCTTCACAGGGACACTGGAAGATGCGAAACGCGGGCTCGATATGGGGTTTATGGTGTCGTTTGCGGGTAATGTCACATACAAAAAGATGCAGCATCTGCGCGACGTAGCGAAGGAACTTCCTCTCGATCGCATGCTCACGGAGACTGATTCGCCCTTTTTGCCTCCTGAGGGCAAGCGTGGCAAACGGAACGAGCCCGCCAACGTGGTGGAGGTAGCGCAAGCGTTGGGGAATGTGAGAAACTTGCCGGGCGAAGAGGTCGCAGCCGCCACGGCTGCAAATTTTCGGCGCTTTTTCCGGCTAGGAAGCGCGCCGAATCATCCGGCGCGCAAAGGGTAAAATTCGACGATGGGATTCGCCGTCCAGACCGTGAAAGAAATCTTCGAGCTGGTGCGCGACGATCTCGCCCTCGTCGAGCAGGAAATTGCGGCGCAGAACGCAGCTGCCATCGAGCCGGTCTCTGAAATTTCGAGTTACCTTCGCGAAGGCGGCGGCAAAAGGCTGCGTCCCGCGCTGTTGTTGCTCGCTGCGGGCGCTTCTGGATATCGCGGACCAAGCGCAATCCGCCTCGGCGCGGTAGTCGAACTCATACACAACGCGACGCTCGATTCACGACGACGTGATCGACGGCGCAAACACTCGCCGCGGCCGTCCCAGCGCGAATGCTCGTTGGGGAAATCATATGAGCGTTCTCGCGGGCGACTGGCTCTACATGCAGTCGTTCGAAATGGCGTTGCGCGAACGCAATTTCGCAATACTCGATATCCTGATCGATCTCACCCAAAGCATGGTAGAAGGCGAGCTGCTGCAGCTCACGCGGCTCGGCCGAATCGATCTTACGGAAGTAGAAGCCACCGAACTCGCTTACCGCAAAACGGCATGCCTGTTCAGCGGCTGCTCGCGGCTCGGCGCGGTTCTCGGGCAGCAGCCAAAGCAAATCGAAGACGCGCTAGCTGAATACGGGCGTAACGCGGGCCTGGCGTTTCAACTCGTCGACGATCTGCTCGATTTCACCGCGTCGCCGGAACAGCTGGGCAAGCCCGTGCTCAGCGATTTGAAAGAAGGAAAAGTCACACTGCCGTTGATTTTCGCCCTCCGTGCGGACGCATCGCAATCAGCCGATGGGATCGGCCACGATGGAAATGGGCACGACGGGAAAGGCGCGGCCGGTCGGCGTCTCGTCGCAAAAGTTCTCGAAGAACGCGGCTTTGTGAGTGTGCGCCCGAACAGATCACAAGACTTGTACTCGACACAGGCGCGCTCGATCGCGCCGCGAAACTCGCGCGTGAGTATGTGGCCCGTGCGAAAGACGCCCTGGCAGAATTGCCCGACACGGATTACAGACGCGCCCTTCTAGCGGTCCCCGATTTCATCCTCGCCCGCGAAAATTAGCATCAGCCTACTGGGTTTTAGGAGTTGCGCTTCCAGTTGCGGCCGGCGCCGGTTTTCCGAAGCGCACTTCGTGGGCGATGAGGTCGCTTCCCACGGGTTTCGCGTGAATCACGACGCGATCGCCAACTTTCAAATCTTTGATCGTGGCGCTCGCGCCACTCTTCACAAATGAAGTATCGGGCGCGATCCTCACCACCTGCACTTCATTGGTTTGCGATTCCACCGTAATTTCAGTATCGGTAATCTTGGTTACGGTGCCGAGCACGTGCTTGTCGGTTCCGTGAGCGAATGCGGCAGCGGCGAGCGAAACGATCGCGAGTCCTGTGAGAATTCTGCGAAGCAAGTATCCTCCTCGGTGTGGCGTACGCGTGATTTAACCGTGAAGCAAAAAGTAAAGAGCCGCGCTGATCTCTACTTGCGATCCGGCTGCCCGTTCAAGAATTCTTCTTCCAGCCGCTCTTCTTTGATTTCCGCCGGACTGCGCGGGTTGTATTCTTTCATATCATCGAGATCGCCCTGGGTTAGATGCGGCAATTGCCTGATGAAAAGAACCAAATGCCACGTCTCGTGATCGTTCGCGCCGCCTTGTCCCGATGCCGGCATTCCGGTGAATCGAATTCCGTTTTCGATGATGTAGTAAAGCTCGCCGTCGGTCAGGTTCTGAGTTTCTGCGAGCCGCATGTCCGGCACACGCGGGTAGAGATTCTGGCCCATTGCCGTTCGTCCGCTGCCGTCATTGGCATGGCAACTTGCACAATGGTCCGCAAAATGCCGCCGACCTTCGACGAGGGATTCAGGAGTGGACTCCATTGGATTCTGGCTGCGCGAGCCTGCTTGGGAATCGCGAGTCTCTGTCCGCTTCGAGCTAGATAGGTTTCGATCGCGCCTGGAACGGTTCGAGCGCTCATTCCGCTGAACGCGATCCAGCCGACGATCAGCGCCACGAACGAAGCCACGATAGCGATGGGCAGCAAAAGTCGCAACGCTGAACCTCTCCTTCCATGCCGTGTTAGGTCCGTCGTTCAGTAATCGACGACCCGTCCGCTAGTAATGAAATCTCCAGCGAAGCGATCCAATAAATTGACGCGGCTCGACAAAATGAGTTCCGCCGAAAGTATTGCTTGTGTCGAGCAGGTACCGATTGTCGCTGATATTGACGGCTGTAAACGAAATCGATAGGCGCTCGCCGAAATTCTTGCCAATTGACATATCAAACGTCGTGTGCGATGGAAGATGCGCCGGGCCGTCGCCGTTCAAAAAACCGGATCCGGCATTCAGGTTCCCGGTCGTCCACATTTTCCATGGAAGTCTCAGATCGTAACCCGTGCTGAGTGTGTCGCGCTGATCATGATCCAGGAAGAAGTATCCCACGTCGGGGGGCGTGAAGTCTGTAAGCCCTCCCGTGACGGCCCCGGCTCCTTGTGCGTATTGATGAGAATAGGCCAGGTGAATCCGCGCGCGATGAAAGAGTTCCGGGAGCGAATCGTTGTCTCCCAGCCGCGGATCCGGACGTGGTCGATCGTGAGCGGCAGGAAAATATTCGAGTTGCCGAGCACGTCATGGTCGAGAAAATTGCGTGCGGCGGTGTGAAAATATGTCTCATCGAACGTCCAGCCGCGGAAGGGGATTGCTAGACCTACTTCCCACTGCTCGTCACGTTCGCCGTGCAGCGGAAGAAATCCGAAGCCCGGTTGGAGAAGATCCTGAGAAATTGTGTCGAGCGGCGGCGCCTGATAGAAACGGCCGTAGAATCCGCGCAGTACCGCGTTCACTTTCGGAATTCGAATGGCGGTGCCCACGCGCGGATCGGCAGAGTTTTCGTTTACGAGGCCGTCAAAGTGAGTGAGGCGAACGCCGCCATTAAAGCTCAGCCAGGATGTCGGCTTGTATTGGTCTTCGAGAAACACAGCCTGCAGATTGCCCCACACGATTTGAGGCTGCATTTCGGGCGTCCCGCGGCCGTTCTCGTCATTCTGAGTGACGCTGAAGAACGTATTGTCGTGCTGCCCGTAGACATACAGCCCGCCGCGGAAACTGTTCTTCCCTTTGACAAGGGCGAGTGACGCCTGCAGTCCGGCATAGTTCGACGCTCGGTTATCGATCGTGATTGACGGAGTATCGTTCGGCCCGGGAGTGAGGCGCGCGCTGTTGTAGTGATAGAACGGCGAGATGGTTAAGACAGCGCCGGGGCTGAGCGTGCGGACCCAGGAGAAATTCACGAAGGAGTCGGCTTCATTATCGACGTCGCGGATCGAACAATTCGGATTGATTGGAATTGGTTGCGGACAGACCGCATGCTGCTCGGCGTATTGGGCACCTGATAGAAATCGTGCCGCGCGGATGCTACCAGACGCAATTGATCGTTCGGCGTCATGTTGAAAATCAGCGAGCCAAATCCTCCCACGCCGTCGCCGAGGTCACGGATGATTTGCGGGACAGGAGTTCAAGCGTAGCGTCGGAACGGTTGGCAGTCACGCTGCCGTAGTAGGCGAACCGTTGCGAGTGGCCGCCCAGACTGATCTGGCTGTTGGTCTGATTGTAGCTTCCGTATGTGGTGAGAATGTCGATATCGTTGTTGCGATCAAAACCAGTGCGTGGAACCACGTTGAAGACTCCGAAAGTTCGGTCGCCGTAATCGGCCGAATATCCGCCGCGCTGTACCTCAAAATAATCCACATCCTTGGGATCGAATTGCGGGCCCACATTACTCGCGATGCTCGTGTTCGGAACCGGAACGCCGTCGACCAGCCAACTTACCTGATGCCCGCCGCGAATATGAAGCTGGTCGTGAACTACATACGCGCCAGGAACGAAATCTGTGATCATCGCGAGGCTGTTGGTGCGCGTCGCGCCTGGCGTCTGCTCGATATCGGAACGAGTGACAAGCGTTTGCGTTGTGGAAGAAGCTGTGTCGATTTCCGGCGATTGCGATTCTGCCGAAACCTCCACGCTTTGCGTTGCGCTGGCGATTTTGAGTTCGAAATGAAGCACTGGCGAACTGCTCGATGTGACGACGACGCGTTGCGTGGCCTCGCGAAAGCCAGGGTGCACGACGGCGATCGTATACTCGCCGACGGAAACCGCGTCGAAGTGGAATTCGCCAGCTTGGTCAGTTTGCGCAGATTGCGACCACGCCGATGTGGCGGATTTCAGCGTAACTTCGACGCCGGCGATCGGCCTGTGCTGCGGATCGTGAACGATGCCGCGAATATTTCCGAAAATCGTAGCCCTCGTCGATGGAACGAGAAGCAACAAACTTATCGCGACGAGAAAGATGCCAAACCTTTGCACAAACACCCGCATGAAATCCCCCACATGAATTATTGGATCTTGGACAGCAGTGGAGTTCGGGTCAGCTGCGCGGAGGTTCGAAAGGGGCCTGGGTGAATCCCGATGAGAGAAATTCGATCGATTGAATGAGCGTTGCGCGGGAACGTGTTGGGACCACCACAGTTGCGATTGCCGATGGTGCAGTGGGAGCGATCGGAGCGAGTAAGCCGTAGTTCATCGAGTGCTGGCCTGCATTCATGAAGCATTTGATCGCGTGCCCATCTTCGCCGTGGTGGCAGGCCATATCTTTTTCGGACGAATCTGCAGGACGGGCTGGCAAATGTGCGGCGTGCCGTCCGTGAACCAGGCAGCACATGTTGTTCCGATCATTCCCATGCCGCCCCGATGCGCGCGCGAACAGGGACAAGGGCGCTGAAAGTAGAGCGAGAACCAGCACGAAGGCCTGAGCGCGTCGCATCGGGGTTAGATTAACATAATTTTTCGCGGGGTTGGTTCACGACGCGGTCATTTGGAAATTAGCCCACGCGCGACGGTTTGGAATTCAAAAAGCTTAGCGATAGGCTCACAGCGTCTCCCCATGAAACTAATTTACGATGACCGAT
>CAVZNU010000002.1:0-29813 GCA_963776695.1 uncultured Acidobacteriota bacterium
CATTCGTATCGCAACGCCATAATGGGATCGACGCGCATCGCGCGACGCGCCGGGATGTAACAAGCCGCGAGCGCCACAATCAAAACAAGACGCCACGCCGGCAAACGTAATCGGGTCGAACGCGCTCACTCCAAACAGCAATTTCGTCATTAATTTCGCCAGCCCGAATGCCACCGCAAGGCCGCTCGCAATTCCACAAATCACGATTCACTCCTTGCCCAATGACGAGTTTCACCACGTCCCCGCGCTGCGCACCGAGCGCCATGCGAATTCCGATCTCATGGGTTCGCTGGCCGACCAAGTACGAAATCACGCCGTAAATTCCGACGCTCGAGAGCACCAGCGCCAGCCCTGCGAACGCGCCCAGCAGGACCATTGAAAATTTTCGATCGGAGATCGAATCGGAAATAATTTCATCCATCGTCTGCTCGCCGTACACCACCTGCTCGCTGTTCATCTGCCGGCTGGTGTTGCGAATGGCCTCGATAATGCCCGGCACCGCCCCGGAAAAGCGGACGACCGCGCTCGTTCCGTCGGACACCAGCACCGTGTAACCGTCGGGCATCTGCATGCCGGGAAGGTAAAGCTGCGCCTGCAAATTCTCCGCGTCGGAAGCCAGTCCCCACTGATTCACGTAGCCCGCCACACCACGATCTCCGTCGTTCCGTCGCCGTTAAGTCATTACCCTGAAGCCGAATCCGTCTGCCCACCGGATCGGCAGTGCCGAAATACCTTTGGCCAGGGTGTCATCATATCACCGAGCCACGGACAGGAGAGTGTTCGTTGTCTTGTTGCGTGAAGAACCGGCCGCGCTGGAGAGGAATCTGCATCACCTTCAAGTAGTCTGGTTCGACGACATACTTCACCGCCCAATTCATTTCGTTCTGGCTCGCTGGTTTTGGCTGGCCATCGAGCCAGAAGACGTGCTCGTCATCGTCGGCCATTGGAACAGCCGCCCACGTCATCGATACGGACTGAACGCCCGGGGTAGCGGCGATTTGGCCGTCGAGTTCGCGCGAGAAAGCGCGAACGGTTTCAGCGTTTGTGTTCATCAGCGAGGGCGGAGGCGAGAGATTGAACGTCAGCACGTTCCGGGGATTGAATCCCGGATTCTGGCTCCAGAGGCGGCCTAGATTGCGAATCATCGATTCCGCGCCCCGCCAGAAGCACGGAGCCAAAGCCATTTCCACGACTACGAAAATGCTCTGCGCCCGATGCTTCGCTCCGCTTCCGCCACGTCCGCTTTCCTTCAACGTGTCGTGCAGAACCGGCTTCAGCGATTTCAGCGCCGGGGCCAGTCGAAAAATAATCCCGGCCCCAACCGAAATCACGATCGTGAAAATCAGACACGCGCGTCGAGTCCGATACCGGCTGCGCGTGGCAACGTGACCGGCAGATTCTGAAGAGCCGCGCGCGTCACCCAGATTGCCAGCAACAATCCAAGCCCCCCGCCCGCAATGCCAAGCAGAATGCTTTCGGTCAGCAACTGGCGGATCAGCCGCCCGTGGCCCGCACCGAGCGCGGCTCGAATCGCGAACTCTCGCGTGCGCGCGGTCGAGCGAGCGAGCATCAGGTCGCCACGTTCACGCACGCGATCAGCAGTACGAAGCAAACCGCGCCGAGGAGCAGAAGCAGAAGCGGCCGGACTTTCTCCAGCATGTCCTGCTTGAGCGGAAACACCGCGGCGCCGATTCCTTTATCGACGTCCGGATAGGCGGCCACCAATTGCGCGTCACTTCGTCCATGTCCGCGCGCGCCTGCTCGATGCTGACTCCGGGCTTGAGTCGGCCGATTCCGTGAATGCCGAGACCGGCGCCGCGATTGAGCAGGAAGTTGTTTTTCCACTGGCCGATGGGAACGTAGAGTTCACTATTGCGGAAGCTGCGGGTCGACAGATCGAAATCCGCGGGAATCACGCCAACGATCGTGAAACCGCCGCCATCAAGCGTCATAGTGCGGCCCCAGCACTGTGGGCGACGCACCGTATTTGCGCTTCCAAAGTCCTTCACTGATCAGCGCCACGGGCGCCGCGCCCCCACTTCGTCCTCGCCCGGGGCAAACCTTCGACCGATCACTGGCTTCACGCCGAGTAGAGAAAAATAATCCGAGGAAAGCAATTCCGCTTTCAGTTGCTCGGCCTCGCCCGTCCCAGTAAAACTGAACGATATCGAACGCGAGATCGCCATCGACGAGAATGTGTGATTGTTCCGCTGCCAATCGCGAAAGTTCAAATACGAAATCGAGCCCGTTGCGAAATTCGGCTTGCTCTCACTCAGCGTGACGAGCTGCTCCGAGTGAGGAAAGGGCAGCGGATTCAGCAGCACTCCGTTCACCACCAAAAAATTGCCGTGTTCGCCCCAATTCCCAGCGCCAGGGTGAGAATCGCCACAATTGTGAAGCCGGGCGAACGCGCCATCATCCGAATGCCGTACCGAATGTCGGTGAGCAAAATCTCGAGCCAGAACCCGCGGCTTTGCTCGCGGCAATCCTCTTTCACTGCTTCCGCGCCGCCGAATTGCAGCAGCGCCTGCCGCCGCGCTGCGTCGCGAGGCATTCCCGCCGCAATGTTCGCCGCCGCCTGCTGCTCCACGTGAAACCGGAGCTCTTCGCTCATCTCGCTTTCCCAATCGCCGCGCCGGAACCATCTCGCCCAGAAACTCATAGCTCACTCGCTCCCTGCGCCCAGATGCTGGCCGCTGCTCGCGTACGCCGATGCATCCTCATCACTCGTCACTCATCGCTAGCCGCTGCCTTTCAAACCCGCTGCAAAATCAGCGCAACCGCCGACGACAACCGCTCCCAATCCGCCAGCTCTTTCCCGAGCTGCGCGCGCCCGGTTTTCGTCAGCGAATAAAATTTCGCGCGCCGGTTGTTGTCAGACGCGCCCCACTCCGCGCGAATCCAGCCTTTGCGTTCCAGCCGGTACAGCGCCGGATACAGCGAACCCTGCTGAATTTGCAGCATCTCGCGGGACACCTGCTGGATCCGCTGCGCGATTCCCCAGCCATGCATGGGCTCGAGCGCCAGCGTCTTCAAGATTAAAAGGTCCAGAGTGCCTTGCAGAATTTCGGTTGAAGGGCTCATACGCGCTCTCCTAGATAACCTACAGGTGGAGCGTGCCACGTCTCCTGTAGAATAACAAGGGGAGACTTTCAGTCAGACGGCGGCACCTGAAAAAGGTTAGCGGCGCATACAGGTGGGGACGGCGGGACTTATGGAGTCGCGCGACCAGGCGGGTACTAATACCCCGGTACTCGAATTTTACACCTCCCGCGCCATTGGCCGATTCCAATCCGGATTCGAGAATGTGAGTGCGGGTTGGGCGTGAGCTGCGGGGACGACGGTTCCAAAAGGAATCGGGCCACTATCCAACCCGTTTAAGCCTCGCCTGCTGGCACCCCCTGACCCCGTCAGCAGGCTGGGCTTTTTGAAGTTGCCGCCTCTTGCGTTTGCTTCCGTTCGATCCCATCGTTTGCCCACGCGTTTGTTCGAAGAAGCCCAACGGGAAACAACCCACGACGAGTCGAATTACCATTCGTCGCGGGCTTTTGGTCTGAGGCATACTGGCTGGGGATTCGATCGATTGAGCGCGGACTCCAAACAAAAGAAATCCACGTACACGCGCCTGCGAGTGCGCGAGCAGTTGGGCCGAGCGCTCATCGCCACGTTCGTCTCGCTTTCCTTGTTACCCAGCTCTGCGGTCCCCGAAGATCTGAAGCCTCAAACGATCGCTGCATACAATCACTATGCCGAGCTGACAGAAGCGCAGATCGATGCCGGACTCGCCGCGCACGAGCCATTTCTGTGGGTCGACGCGCTGCCGCCAAATCGACGCGAGGCCGCTTTCAAAGAACTGCACGACGGTAAAGTGGTGATCGAGCGGCTCGAAACGCTCGACAACGGCAAGCGAATCGAAGTTCCTGATGGGATGGTTCACAACTGGATTGGAACGGTGTTTATTCCAGGCGCTACACTCGCACAGACGATCGCGTTTGAAGAAGACTACGACCACCAGCAACAATATTTCCGCCCGGACGTCGTTCGCTCAAGAATCATGAAGCATGACGGCAACGACTTTGTAATCGAACTGCGCTTTTACAAGAAAAAAGTGATCAGCACGGTGATCGACACGACGCACGACGTCCACTATCAACCGGTGGACTCCACTCACGAGTGGAGCCGTTCGCACACCACGCGCATTCAAGAAGTCGATGACCCGGGGAGGTCCGGCGAAAAACTCGAACCCGAAGGAAAAGATCACGGCTTTCTCTGGCGGATGAACACGTACTGGCGCTTCGAGGAAAAAGACGGCGGGACGTATGCCGAATGCCAGTCGATATCGTTGACGCGGGATATTCCCACGGGACTCGGCTGGATGCTCGGACCGTACGTGAACAGCGTTCCCCGCGAGTCGCTCACGTTCACTCTCGCGAACACGCGCCGCGCGGTGCTGCAGCGAATCGGAGCGAGCGCCTCGCATTAAAAAGCGCGCCGGCCGATTCGAACTCCACCTGCCTGAATTCAATTCATCCGTTAGAAAGTAGTCGAAGCGAGGAAAACGTCCAGCACTCCGTTCGTGTCGCGAGCCACGAGATTATTCGCGAACGACAGAAAGCTCACCGTGCGCCCATCACCGCTGATCGAAGGCGCCAGGCTGCTGCCGTTCAGGGAAGGCGATAAAGTTCCCGCCGGCTGGCTCGCGACGACCGTGACAGCTGTGCAATCTGAGCCGATGTTGATGCAGGTATTACGCGCGAACACGTTTTCGATCCCATTCGCCGTATTCGCTCCCAGATTCGATGCCGCAGAGGCAAACGCAACAAATTGGCCCGACTGGCTGAAAGAAGGCTTCTCGGCCAATGAGTTCGCCGGCGTAATTCCGTCACTTGTCGAGACAAGGGTCGTGGAAGGCGTGCAGCCCGTCACGTTCAAGCACGTGTCCCGAACGTAGATTTCCTGCACTCCGCCGGAGCTAACACCGAGATTGGTCCCCGCCGATGTGAACGCGACATAGCGGCCGTTGTTTGTGATGGCCGTTTCCGTACTCGCTCCGTTTGCAGGAGTCACGCCATCGGGCGTCGAGGCAAGGTCCGTTTCCGCCGCACACGTTGTAAGGAGGTTCGGGCACGCGCGCACGAATGTTTCCGCCAAGCCATTTGGATTCGGTGCCGTCGGGCCCAGATTTCTCGCGCTCGATACAAACGCCACGAATAGCGCCCCGGATGCAATCGATGGATTCGAGCTCGCTTTGTTCCCCGGTGTTGTGCCGTCTGGCGTGGAGACTAGAAACGTCGTCGGAGAGCAGGTGACGCTGACGACGCCGCTGCAAGTGTCGCGAACAAACACCTGCGGCGTGACTCCGTCGAAAGTCGCGTTGGAAACGAGATTCGTCGCGAGCGAGACGAAAGCGACATAGCGCGAATCGGGGCTGATGACGGGGTTGTAGCTGTCGCCGTTGCCTGCGCTCACTCCGTCCGCCCCCATCGAAACCAATTGGGTTCCCAAGGTCGAACTCGTAACCAGCGGCCGCCAGAAAACCTGTCGAGCCGTCCCGTTGAGCGCGGCCGAGGTCACCAAATTCGATGCGGTGGAGGTAAAAGCCACCGTCGCGCCTCCAGAATCGATCGTCGGTTCCGAACTCGCTCCATTTGCCGCATTCCCATTCGGATCGGTGCTGATCAGTGTAGTCGTAGGTGTGCACGACGCGACCGCCACACAGGTCGTCCGTACGAAAATGTCGCTCGCACCGTTCGTGTCGTTCTTCACCAGATTGTTCGAGATCGAGGCGAACACCACGTTATGACCGTTGTTATCGGTCGAAGGTCCAGCGGTATTGATATCGGGTGTGCCGTCGGCGCACGTCGCGGTGGTGCCGCAGATCCCGTTGACCGCTTGCGAACCGTCGGGAGCGAGATCGAGAATCACCGGAAGCCCAAGGGTCGTTGTCGGATTGACGGAAAATACCACGATATTGGAAGTGCCTCCACCCGGTGCGGAATTTACTACCTGCACTTGATTCACTCCGGCCGACGCAATATCTCCCGAGGAAAGCTGGGTCGAGAGTGACGTTGAACTCCCGAAGGCCGTCTGTCGCGGTCCGCCATTCACTTCGATTACCGATGTCGCCGTAAATCCTCTGCCGGTCAGCGTGAGCGCCGTAGTGGTAGTCCCGCCGGCAGCCACACCCACAGGAGTCAAGCTGTTAATAACAGGGAACGGATTCACCACTGGAAATGGAAACAGATTCGACGTTCCGCCGTTTGGCGGCGCGGGCGGCGGCGCCTCCGGATTGATGACGGCGATTTGCACTGTTCCGGCCGTCGCCACATCGCCCGTCGTCAGCGTCACCTGGATCGACGTGCTATTGACGAAGTTGGTCGGACGATTCGTGTTGTTCACAGTTACGATCGACTGCGAAACGAAGTTACTGCCCGAAAGCACCAGTGTGGCGCCGGGAGAGCCGGCCAAGACGGTGTTCGGTGCCGCGGAGGTGATTTTCGGAACATTGCTGGGAGCGGGAGTAATCGTAAAGGTCAGCACAGTGGCCGAGGTTCCGCCCCCGGGAGTCGTAGTAAAAACGGAGACCCTCGAGCTACCAGGGCTCTGAACGAGAACCGCCGGAATCAGGGCGGTCATGTGGTTCACGTCGATGAAAATTGATGAGAGGGGGTTCCCATTCCATTCAACGAACGATCCGGGCGAAAACTGGCTCCCCATTACGTGCAGGGTGAAAACAGGATTGCCCGCCTGAATCGTCGTGGGCGTCATCGACTTCAGCACAGGCTTCGGGAAATTAATCTGCTGCTGGCAGGCGGACAGAATCAAACTTGCGAATATAAGAGTCCAGAAATGTAGCCCCAATTTTCTTTGCAAATTCCTCACCCCTGCTTCTGTAGGTCCGAACCGCTATCGTAAGCGCAATCGTAGAGACTACTAAAGATGTCTCATTCGGGCAATCGGGATGCTTGGCGCGGCTCGCCTCGAAAGATCGAAAGCGAGTGAAGCGGAACGATATAGCGAACGACTGCCCATCGGGTTTCGTCGCAGTATCCGCAACTTTTGGCCGGCCTGTGAGTCGGCCTACAGCGTTCCCTGTATAAAAAACTGATTTGACTACAGAATTCTGGATCACTGCCTACCAAAACCTGTATTCACTCCAGCTCTTTTAGACAACGTGAGTTGCAACAAATTCGTAGATCATTGACTGCAGGTAGCTTACAGCTACGTGAACATTCTTTAATCATGGTTATGTAATTGCGTATGAATTTCTAACGGGTTCGACGCGTCCCCAACGCGCCAGAATAGATGTGTCTCAATTTTTAAAAAACAGATGCGAAGTAGGACGAGTTCCGGTGTCTCGTTTTCTGCGGCCAGGCTGACCGCCTTCACTGAGCGGGGGTTCAGTGATCGTCGTCGTCGCCAACTCGATCTGGCTTCGTCTATTTCACAAGGAGGAGTAATGAACGGTAATGCCACGCGGAGTTTCTCGATTCGTGCAATAGCTATTCCGATTATTCTGTTCTTTGGTTTGTGTCTCTCGCTGTCTCCAAGCGCGAAAGCGCAGTCGACGGCGCACCTGGACGGCACGGTCTCCGATCCGTCGGGCGCCGCTGTTCCGTCAGCGAGAGTGATTGCAACGAACGTGGGGACGGGCGTGGAGTCGAGCACGCAAACCAATGGTGATGGGCTGTATGTGTTCGCTTCGCTTCCGCCTGGCACCTACCTGATTACGATTACGGCGGAAGGCTTTCGAAAAACCGTGGTCTCAGATCTCAAGCTAAATGTGGCAACCTACGTGACCAAGAATATCCAGCTGACCGTCGGTGCAGTCACTTCCGAGGTGCAAATCACGACTGAAGCTCCCCTGATCGAGACTTCCACTCCGGGAGTCGGCCAGGTGATCAATTCAAAGACGGTGCAAGAGATTCCTTTGAATGGCCGGCACTTCGTGGATTTGAACTTGCTCACCCCCGGCACAGTCACCCCCCCGGCGAACGGCTTTCTCACAGCCCCGCTTCGAGGACAAGGCTCCTTCGCTATCAATACCGCCGGCCAGCGGGAAGACACTACGAACTGGCTTTTCAATGGCATCAACTTGAACGATCCGGTGCAAAATCAGGTGACCTTCCAGCCACCGATCGACACGATCGAGGAGTTCAAGGTAGACAATTCCTCGTTTCCGGCGCAATACGGGCGAAATGCCGGGTCGATCGTCAATGTCGCCACACGTTCTGGCGTCAACGAGTTCCACGGCGAAGCTTTCGAGTTCTTCCGTAACAATGCTCTAGACGCCCGGAACTTTTTCAACCCGGTGCCTTTCCCTCAAGCTCCGTTTAATCACAACGAATTCGGCGGCGACGTCGGCGGCCCAATCAAGAAAAACAAGGTCTTCTTCTTCGTTGCTTATGAAGGGATCCGCCAGCATCAGGGTTTGACTCTTGGCACCACCGTGCCGAGTGACAACCAACGAGACGCAGTCACTTCTCCCGCTGTCTCGAGCCTCTTGGCGCTCATTCCTCACGCGAATATACAGGGCGCGCAACCCAGTACAGATCCGGCGGACTTTATCGGCTTTAGCGGTGCCGCGACCGCCAACGTGAGCCTGAATCAAGGCTCCGGAGACTTGAGTGTTGAGCTCTCGCAAAATGACCGGCTCCATTTCTACTACGTCTTGCAGAAAGATCTCCGGGAGGAACCGACTGCGAATGCGAACATCCCCGGCTTCGGTGACACCAGAGACGGCTTCCGCCAGCTCATGACGATCAGTGAAGACCACGTCTTCAGCCCGACTCTGGCTAATACGGTCCGCCTCGGCTATAACCGGCTTCATCTCACTTTCACCCCTACGGCTCTGACTGCGGCGGATTTTAATATCGGTCTTCCTGCTGGCTCACCCGTTGGAGTGGGCCTTCCGAATATCATCGTCTCTGGAGATGTAAACTTCGGCGGACCGCAAAATGAACCTCAGGGACGCGGCGACACGACCGTCGTGCTGAACGACACTCTCAGTTGGCTGAGGGGGCGTCACTCGATGGCGTTCGGCGGCGAGATTCGTCGGGCTTACAACAACAACATCGCCGAGAACGTGGGCAGCTTCACCTTTCCCACGATGACGGCCTTCCTGGCCGATCAGGCCACGAACTTTACCGTTCTGCTCGGTGCCGGAAATGACCGGATCGTTCAACCGTCTTACGCGGGTTTCGCGCAGGACAGCTTTAAATGGAAGTCCAACTTCACCTTCAATTTTGGTTTGCGGTACGAATGGAACTCGACTCCGTCCGAGGCTCGGGACCGCTTCACCAATTTTGACCTCGCGACTGGAACACTCTTTACCGCTCCGCAGCCGTATCATACGAACAACAAAAACTTCCAGCCTCGTATCGGCTTTGCCTGGGATCCTTTCAAAGACGGCAAGACTTCCGTTCGCGCCGCCTATGCAATCCTGACCCAGGATCCGACTACGAACATTGTTACCCCCCTGAGCGGCAACCCACTGATGGCCTTTCCGGTTGGTATCAGTACCGCAACCCCTTCTATTACTCTGGAGGACCCTGCGCTGTCCGCCACCGGCTTCAGCCTGAGCCCCGGCGCGATCGCTTCAAATTTCGACAACATGTATGCGCAGGATTGGAATGTCACCGTCGAGCGCCAGTTGACGCCAGCTTTGGGCTTGGAAGTTGCCTACGTCGGTTTGAAGGCTACTCATCTTCAATTGACGGGAAACTTCAATCAACCTTTCGTCACCGATGGCTTCTACGACTCGACGCGTCCATACACCACTCTTCCGCTTTCGAGTCCTGTTCTGCCTTCACAATGCTCGGATCCTTTGAATCCGTGTAAAATCGGGAATGTCACTCGAGTTTTCAGTCCCGGTAATTCGAATTACAACGCGCTCTGGGTCACGCTCAACAAACATCTATCTCATGGCTTCGAGCTGCTAGGTGCGTATACCTACTCACATTCGTACGACTACAGCTCGGTTAGTTCCGGAGACGCGGTCCCGGTTCAAAACGTCTACAACCCGCGAGGCGATTACGGCCCGTCGGAATTCGACACGCGCAACCGTCTCGTCGTGAGCGGCTTCTACCAACTCCCGTTCAAAGGCAACCGGCTAATCGCCGGATGGCAGGTTGGTGTGATCACAATGGCGCAGAACGGCAATCCGATTACGCCGCTATTAACGATTGGTCCTGCTCCAGGTTCTTCGCTAACGGTGAGACCGGATCAACTGCAGCACGTCTCGGGCACGGGGAAATTCACCCAGTTCTACAGCAACCCCGTTTTGTGCGAGCCGTTTATTGGAGCTCCTACTGGCGCCGCGCCGGCGGTCCCTGACTGTGCGACAACACCGGGTGCCGCTTTTGCTGTACCTTGCACCTTCAACGACATCCCGACCGCTCCAGGCGGCAAGTCCTACCCCATCATTCCAGGTAGCTGCCACCCCGGGAGTGCGCGTCGGGATTCGCTACCAGGGCCCAGCTTCGTCAACACCGACTTCTCCATCGTCAAGAACACGCAGATCACAGAACGCGTGAATCTGCAGTTCCGCACCGAGTTTTTCGATATTTTCAACCATCCCAACTTCGGCAACCCGGTGAACACGGTAACCAGCGCGGCGTTCGGAAGAATTCAATCCACGCGATTCCCGGCTGGAGACTTCGGCTCAGCGCGACAGATCCAATTCGCGCTGAAGCTGATCTTCTAGTCGCAACCTCGATTCAATAAAAAGGGCGGGCCTCACAGCCCGCCCTTTTCATTTGTAACCTGTTTTTAATATCGCTTTTCCGCGCCGTCGTGATTTACTCTTCCTCCGTGGAATTTGTTTCACAAGAAACGCTCTCACAGCCTGACGATGCTCCGCCTCGCCGCTCAATTCGGTCTGCGAATCCTCTGCCTCCTCGCCGTCGCACTCGCCACTCCCGCATTCTTGTGCGCGCAGGATTCCCCTGGAGACAAGCCTGTGGAGGACGTGCCCGCCGCAGTCCAGAGCGTTCCAGGAACGACGCCAGCGCCCACTCCCGAGCCCGCTGACGACGATTCAGGCTCAGGCGACATCCTCACGCTTTTCCCTCACTCGGAAACGAGCCGCTACTGGATCTCCGGCCAGGCGAACATCATCTTGCAGTGGAATCCCTCGCTCCCGGCGAAATACAGCGGCACGAATAGTTTCGGTCCTCGCGCGCAGAACGCCACCTCGCGGGTTTACACGCTCTTCCTCGGTTACGAACTCACGCACACCACCGAAGTGTTTCTCGACATCGAAAGCGCGGGCGGCCACGGCCTGAGCAATGCGCTGGGTCTTGCAGGCTTTACGAACCTTGACGTCGTCCGCAATCCCGCTCTCGGCGATCTCCCGTACATCGCCCGCGTCATGCTCCGCCAGATCATTCCGCTCGGCAGCGATCGCGTCGATGCGACGCGCGGTCCGCTCGCACTCGCCACATCGCTCCCCGCACGCCGCCTCGAAATTCGCATCGGTAAATTCACCATCCCCGATTTTTTCGATCTGAATACGTACGGCTCCGACAGCCATCTTCAATTTCTGAATTGGACTGTCGACAACAACGGCGCTTACGACTACTCCGCAAACACCCGCGGCTACACGGACGGCCTCATCCTCGAATATGACGATCGCTGGTTTACCGTTCGCTTCGCCGAAACTCTAATGTCCAAGGTCGCGAACGGAATCAACCTCGACGCCGATCTCTCTCGCTCGCGCGCCGCAAATCTTGAATTCGAGGCGCGCGGCAATCTTCTGCTGCATCGCGCGGGCGTCGTTCGATTCCTCACCTATCTCAACACCGCCAACATGGGAAACTACGAAGAAGCGATCCGCAATTTTCAAAACGACGAAACTCCCACGCCCAACATCATTTCAACGCGCCGCGAAGGACGCCACCGCTACGGCTTCGGCCTGAACTTCGAGCAGACCATCACTCCCCAGATCGGAATTTTCGGACGCCTCGGCTGGAGCGATGGCCGCAACGAAGCTTACGAGTACACCGAAGTCGATCGTACGTTCGAACTTGGCTTGTTCTCGAAAGGCGATCGCTGGAAACGCCGCAATGACCGCACGGGAATCGTCTTCGTCGCAAACGGAATCGACAAATCGCACCAGCAATATCTCGCGCTCGGCGGCCTTGGATTTCTTCTTGGCGACGGCAATCTCACCTATGGTCCCGAGAAAATTCTCGAAGCCTTCTACACAGCGCACATCTGGCGCGGCTTCTTCGCAACCTTCGATGTGCAGCACCTCAATAATCCCGGCTACAACAAAGATCGCGGCCCCATCGTCGTCCCCGGCCTTCGCCTCCACGTCGATTTCTGACGATCCGATCAGGATCGTCACCCTGAGGAGGCGATTGGCAGCCGACGAAGGGTTTTTTCTTACGATCCGGCCAGGCTCGCTGTCTGAGTCCGCCGCGGAGGAATCGTCACACTGCCAGCCCAGAGGAACGAAGGGAGCAGGCGATTGGCAGCCGACGAAGGGTTATTCCTCACGATCCGGCAAAAATCGCGCCGAGCTCTCCAGGTTAGGTAGTCACGACGAGCGCCTTGCCTCGTCGTGGGCCTTTTTTCTCTGGAAACAAATCGCCGCTCAGTTTAAGCTCCGCCCCTGCGGCACTGGGGCAGCAGCGCATCGCGGCAAGCCGCCGGAGAAAATAAATGTCACGCTCGAGTTCGATTGCCATGCTGTTGATTTTTGTCTGCATCGTGGCGCTTCCAGTGCAAGCTCAAGAAAAGCCGCAATCGCAAGCCGCCGCAACTCCGCAAGCCGCGCCCCCCGCCGCGAATCCAGCCGACGTCGCCTCTCCCGACGCAATCCTCGCCGCCGTATACAACGTGATTTCCGGCCCTCCAGGCCCGCGCGATTGGGACCGCTTCAATTCGCTCTTCGCTCCAGGTGCGCGCCTGATTCCGATCGGACCAAAAAAAGATTCCGCCGGCATCGGAATCGCCTCGATGTCGCCGCAGGACTACGCCACTCGCGCCGGCTCCTACTTCCTCGCGAACGGTTTCACCGAGCGCGAAGCCTCTCGCAAATCCGAACGCTACGGCAACATCCTGCAAGTATTTAGCACATACGAATCGCGCCACGACGCAAAGGATGAGAAGCCCTTCGCTCGCGGCATCAATAGTTTTCAGCTCTATTACGACGGCACGCGCTGGTGGGTCGTAACCATCATGTGGGAAGAAGAGACTCCCGCGAACCCAATCCCGAAAGAATTCCTGACGCCCGCTAAATAACCGACGTCGACGTTTTTGCCAGTTGGGGCGGGTCAAAGCCTACTTTGCCGATTCTTCGAGGGGACGCGCTGGCGCACCTCGAAGCAACGCGTTGCTAACGAGCGCAGCTCATCCCCGTCGTCCGTCTTCGAAGTTTCCGCTGTAGGGGCACGGCATGCCGTGCCCTTCCGTGCCCCTACACCGGAAATAAAAATCGGCGACGAGGGCGGAAGTTTGCCTTGCAGTCGACGCGCCGTTCCGTGAAGAATGATGCCCGAAAATCATACGGAGGCATCGCCATGTTCCAAGCAGATCTGCTGAAATCCCGCACAATCCTGATCACCGGAGGCGGCACTGGACTCGGCCGTTCCATGGCCCTCCGCTTCGCCGAGCTCGGCGCCAATATTTTCCTCGTCGGTCGCCGCGAAGAGCCTCTGAAGCAGACCGCCGACGACATTCGCGCGAAAGGCGCTCGCGCAGCCTACTTCTCCGCCGACGTTCGCGATTTCGCCGCCGTGGAATCCGCCGTCGCCGCCGCCGAAAAAGAATTCGGCTCTGTCGACACTCTCCTCAACAACGCTGCCGGCAATTTCATCGCTCGCAGCGAAAAACTTTCGCCCAACGCGTTCAACGCCGTCATCGGCATCGTCCTGCAGGGAACTTTCAACTTCACCCTCGTGCTCGGCCGCAAATGGATCGCTGCCAAACAACCCGGCAACATCCTCAATATCGTCACCACCTACGCTGCGACGAATTCCGGCTCGGGCTACGTGATGCCTTCCGCCTGCGCGAAAGCCGGCGTCCTCGCGATGACGCGCTCGCTTGCCGTCGAATGGGCCAAATACCACATCCGCTTGAACGCGATCGCCCCCGGCCCGTTTCCCACTGAAGGCGCTTTCTCGCGCTTGATGCCCTCGAAGGAAATCGAAGAGCGCGCGAAAAACCAGCACCCTATGAAACGCTTCGGCCGCCACGATGAACTCGCCGACCTCGCCGTCTATCTCCTCAGCCCCCAGGCCGATTACGTCAACGGCGAGTGCGTCATAATCGACGGCGGCCTCTGGCTCCGCGGCGCCGGCGAATTCAACGACTTCGTCGACCTCCCAGACGCCGCCTGGGACATGCTCGAAGCCGCCCGCAAGAAATAGTCGCGCGCCGCTCCGCATCCGGAGTTTGTAGGGACGCCGCTTGCTGCGCCCTTCGCCACCTGCGCTATCTCATGGTCGAGGAACGTCTCGTCATTCTTTTCTAGCCTAACGGTCGCGCGCGCAGCGCCCGCTGCGCCAAGATCGTCCATTGCAATCCATCCGCACAGGTAGCCACGACGAGCGCACTTCTCGTCGTGGGCTTTGGCCTTCGCATTCCGGCTTCGCGTCGTGACTTCAAATATCACGCCGCAAGAAATTCTAAATAATTTCCTTCACTCCCCGCCACCGCGCTTCGCGTCACTCCTGAAAATTTTGTCGCGCAATTGTCGGCGCGTCGACGGGCAAATATTTTCCCTACACGGTCGCGATTTTTCGTAACGCATCGCGCCGCGCAACAAATTCATCCAGCATTTCAATCCTTCACGGACGCCTCGCACAATCTCAAGCTCTTATGACTCAATATCTTCGCCTCCGCATCACTCTCTACGTATTACGAATTGCAATCGATATGTAAAATGACATACGATGTGTATATTGATTCACCGATCGGAGGTTTCTACCGATGGAGAGAGCTCGCGTCAAAGTTTCTCCCAAATTCCAGATCGTTATCCCCAAAGCTATTCGCGAAGAACTTCGCATCGAATCTGGGCAGGAACTCGTCATGTATTCGCTCGACGGAACCATCCGTCTGCTTCCCCGCCGTTCCGTCAAAGAACTCCGCGGCTCCGCCAAAGGCATGAGATGGAAAGAGGACTATCGTGACCACTCGGACCACATCTGAACTCTACCTCGTCGATTCCTCCGGCTGGCTCGAATACCTCACCGAAGATTCAAAAGCGGGAGCCTTCGGCCACTATCTCGAGAACGAAGCCGCCGTCATCGTTCCGTCGCTCGTCATCTATGAGGTCTACCGCCAACTCGCCCGCCATCGCGGCAAGCCTCTCGCCGATCGCTTCCTCTCGCAAGCGCTCCACTGCCGCGTCGTCCCCCTCGACGAAATGACGGCTCTCGCAGCCGCCAACGCAAGCCTCGATCACCGTCTCGCCATGACCGACGCCATCCTCTACGCGACAGCTCGCACCCTCCAGGCCCAGTTCGTCACCGCCAACACAAAACTTCGCGGTCTCCCAGGGGTTACGATCCCGTAGTCGTCCGTTTCACCCCGCGGTCTCCCACACCAGTGTCGATAGATATAGATAATTATCGACCGGTATTCCGTTCTACGAATAACCAGCGTACACTCAAGGGGTACGAATTCCGAGGTGCTCACCATGGCGGCAAACAGGCGGAACCCTGCGGCCGGAACAAACGAGGCGAGGGTAACGGTCTCGCCGAAATTTCAGATCGTAATTCCAAAAGAGGTCCGCGAGCGGCTCGACATTCGGCCCGGACAACAGCTTCTCATCTACGCGTTTGACGGCGCCCTGCGCCTCGAGCTGCCTCATCCGATTTCAGAGCTGAAAGGCAGCGCCACCGGAATTCGCTGGGAGCACAGCGATCGTGACCATAGCGACCGGAACTGACCTCTGTCTCGTCGATTCTTCCGGCTGGATCGAATTTATTGGCGATGGCCCCAAGGCCGACGCGTTCGGGCAGTTTCTCATTCGCGAGGATTCTATTCTCGTTCCCTCAATCGTAGTCTACGAAGTCCTCAAAAAGCTCACGCTTACTCGCAGCGATACGGCGCTCAAGCGTTTTGTCTCCCACGCGTTTCGATCCCACCAGGTGGCCTTCGACGCGAATCTTGCCGCAGCCGCCTCCAGAGTGAGCATCGAACACCATCTGGCGATGGCCGACGCAATCATCTACGCCACGGCGCAAACCTACAACGCGCAACTCGTCACCGCCGATCTCGATTTCGCCAATCTCCCCGGGGTTACCATTCCGTAGCTCGCCGACGCTCTCTGGTTTTCTCCAACGACCTGCCCTTCGCCGCCTAGACCAGTTTGTCCGCGTGGCCAGTACTATGCCTTGTCCTTATTTTGTCCGATCGCAAATCCCTCTGGCCACGCTCCTCGTGCTAGTTTGATTCTGGCGCAATGGCAACACGCAACAAAATTCGGCGTAGTTCCGCTCAGCTGGAGACGAACGCCTCGACGCGGTGCTCATCCTCGGACATGGCCCGGGCGGCCGAAGCGGCGCGACGTCCCTCCTTGCGGGATTTTCAAGCCGTTCCGTCAATATTTCTAATCGCGGTTCCGCGATTAGAACTCAGCGTAACCACAAGAAAACAAAAGCCAGCCTACGGTTCTAATCGACGCAATACGGGGTTTTCGCGGTCGCCGCGACGAAACTTGCTGCTATCCTTGACCGCGCTCGCACCTGTCAGTAATCTAGCTGCTTCTCGTCTCGCCCGCGAACACGCCGGCGAGCACAGCGACCAACCCATGGACAACATACAAATCACATTGCCGGACGGCGCTACCCGCGAAGTCCCGAAGGGCACTACCGCCGCTGAAATCGCGCGGCAGATTTCGCCGCGCCTCGCGAGAGAAGCGCTCGTCGCGCGCACTGGCGGCGAACTCACCGATCTTTCGCGACCGCTCGAGCACAACACGAAACTTGCGATTCTCACCGCGAAGGATCCGGACGCCGTTCAAGTCTTCCGCCACTCCGCCGCGCACCTTCTCGCAGCATCGGTGATGGAGCTGTACCCAAACGTGAAGCTCGGCATCGGCCCGCCGATCGATACCGGCTTTTTTTACGAGTTCGTCCGCGAGGAGCCGTTCACTCCCGACGATCTGACGAAAATCGAAGCGAAGATGCACGAACTTGCGGCGAAAGACATTCCGAACGAACGCAAAATGATTGCGAAGCCCGAAGCGCTCGAGCTTTACCGCAAACAAAATCAGGAATTCAAATGCGAGCTCGTCGAGGAAAAAGCCAATGAGCTGATGGTGTCGTTCTACACCACCGGAAAATTCATCGACTTCTGCCGTGGCCCGCACATTCCTTCCACCGGACGAATTAAAGCTTTCAAGCTAATGAGCGTCGCCGGCGCCTACTGGAAAGGCCAGGAAGGCAATCCGCAGATGCAGCGGATTTACGGCGCGTGCTTCGTCGACCAGAAGGAACTCGACGAGTATCTCCACAAGCTCGAAGAAGCGAAGAAGCGCGACCACCGCAAACTCGGCACGGAGCTCGATCTTTTCAGCATCGAGGAAGATGCCGGCCCCGGCCTGATTTTCTGGCATCCCAAGGGCGGCATCGTTCGCCGAGCAGATGGAAGACTGGCTGCGCGATGAACTCGTCCGCCGCGGCTACGAACTGGTTTTCACTCCGCACATCATGCGCAAGCATCTGTGGGAAATCAGCGGCCACACTGGATTTTACAAAGACAACATGTTCGGCACGATGGAAGTCGAGAAGGACGACTACCAGCTGAAGCCCATGAATTGCCCGGGCCACATTTTGATTTACAAATCGCGCCTGCGCAGCTATCGCGAGTTGCCATACCGCCTCGCCGAACTTGGCACCGTGTATCGCTACGAGCGTTCGGGCGTGCTGCACGGATTGCTGCGCGTCCGCGGATTCACGCAGGACGACGCGCACATCTTCTGCATGCCGGATCAAATCGAAAAGGAAATTCAGGATTGCGTCGAGTTCGCCTGGGAAGTGCTGCGCGTTTTTGGCTTCGACCACTACGAAGTGGAACTCTCGGGCGGCGATTCCACACGCCCTGAGGATTACGCCGGGACTGCCGGAGGAATGGAAGCACGCCGAGGACGCGCTTGACCAATACGCTCAAGCGCATGAATGTTCCGTACAAGTATATTGCCGGGCGAAGCGGCGTTCTACGGCCCGAAGATCGACGTCAAGCTCGTCGACGCGATCGGCCGCCCCTGGCAGCTCACTACCGTGCAATTCGATTTCAATCTTGCCGCGCGCGCTTCAAGCTCGAATACGTCGGCGAAGACGGCGCGCGCCACCAGCCGCTGATGGTCCATCGCGCGCTGTGGGGCTCGGTCGAGCGCTTCTTCGGCGTGCTGATCGAGCATTACACCGGCGCTTTTCCGGCGTGGCTCGCGCCCGTGCAGGCGCACCGTGCTGCCGCTGAGTGAAAAAATCAATCGAGTATGCAAAGAAAGTGGAAGCGCGGCTGCAAGAGGCCGGCTTCCGCGTCCATCTGGACGACCGCAACGAAAAGCTGCAGGCGAAAATCCGCGACGCGCAAATGCAGAAAATTCCCTACATGCTCGTAATCGGAGGCAAAGAAGCCGAAGCCGGCACGGTGGCAGTCCGCCACCGCTCGAAGGGCGACCTGGGCCCGCGCCCGCTCGAAGAATTTGTCGCAGACCTCCGCAAAGAAATCGATTCGCGCGCGATCGTGTAGCACGTTTCTCGTTCCGCGCTAGCACCCAACGGCGCGGGCGACGATTGCGCGGAACCAGCTTTCGGGTAGCAGGCGGCGCAACGCAAGAAAGAGCGCGCCGTTGGCGGAGTAGCGCAGCTTCCACGAGTTGTCGGTCACGGATTTGTAAATCACGCGCGCGACCACGTCCGGACCCGGCGCAGTTTCACCGGCCTTCTGCAAGTTGGGCGTCGCCTTCGCGACGAACTCATCGTACGCCGTCAGCCCTGGCTTTCTTACCGCGTCCATCGAACGATCGTAGAAATCCGTTTTGATCGGGCCGGGCTCGATGATCTTCACGCGGATGTTGAGCGGGCGCAGTTCGAATTGCAGCGCTTCGGAAAATCCTTCGAGACCCCACTTCGTCGCGTGATATGCGCTGTACAAGGGAAACGTAATGCGCCCGCCCACCGACGAAACGTTCACGATCGTCCCGCCGCCTTGCCTGCGAAAGATCGGCAGGATTTCGCGAACCACATTCATCACGCCGGTGAGATTCGTCGCGATCTGCCGTTCCAGCTGCTCGGGCGTGGCGGCTTCGAACGGGCCGACGAGGCCGTAACCTGCGTTGTTGACGATCGCTTCGATCGTGCCGAAACGTCCTAGCGTGTCGCGAATCGCTTTCTGAATGCTGTCGGGATCGGTGACGTCGAGTCGCGCGAGGAATAAATTCTCGTGCGCAGGCCAATCGCTCGCTTTTCCCGGCGAACGCATCGTCGCTGCAGTGTTCCAGCCGCGCCGCTGGAAAAGCTGCGCCGTCACGCGGCCGATCCCGCTTGAAGCGCCAGTGATGAGTATGGTTTTTCGCATTTGCGTGTTCCCGCGAGAATATCACAGCCCCTGTAGAGCGCTCGCGCGACCGACGATTCCTCAATCTTTTCGGGTGTAAAAGCCCACTTGCGGCTAGGGCGCAGGTGCGTGCTATACTTCTCGCCCTGTCTCTCCCGGTATGATTTTCTGTGAGCGGGGAACAGATATTTGGGGCATCGAAACTTACTTCGATGGCTCCGGAGGTGGGTTTATCGCAGAACGCGGCGGTAGTAGTGGTCTTCGAGTGAACGAGCGCATTCGCGCTCGCGAAGTTCGCGTGATTGACGATGCGGGGAATCAGCTGGGCGTGATGACCCTGCTCGACGCCATGAAAACGGCGCGAGAGTCCGGACTCGACGTGGTCGAGATCTCGCCCAATGCCGTGCCGCCGGTTTGCAAGCTGGTGGACTACGGAAAATTTCTCTACGAGCAGAGCAAGAAAGCACACGAAGCAAAGAAGCACCAGAAGAGTTCGCACATAAAGGAAGTGAAGTTCCGGCCTTCCACCGCCGAGCACGATTACCAGGTGCGGAAAAACCAGATCATCCGGTTTTTGGGCGAAGGCTACAAAGTGAAGGCCATGATTTTTCATCGCGGCCGAGAAATGGCGCACCAGGACGTGGGACGCGCCAAGATGAATCGACTGTTGATGGATATTCTGGACCACGCGCAGGTGGAATTCGGGCCGCGCATGGAAGCGAATATTTTGCTGGCGTTGCTCGCACCGAAGAAGGGAGCTACTGTGGCGGCGCCTGGGCGTCCGGCGGGAGCTTCGGTTGATGGGCAGGCGTAGAAGTTTTGTAGCGCCGGGCTTCAGCCCGGCACATGCCGCGTTGGAGCGGCATCACACCAAAGCATTTTGAAGAGGAAATTGTGAAGAAGAACAAGAAAATGAAGTTGAAGACGCACCGCGGGGCTGCCAAGCGTTTCAAGCAGACCTCGACTGGAAAATTTGTCCGCCGCCATTCCGGCATGCGCCACTTGCTGGGAACGAAAAAGCCGCGGCGCATGCGCAAGCTCGGCAAGTCCGCCATTGTGAATAAGGCCGATGTTCCGAACGTGCGGCTCGCGCTGCCTTACGGCGTCTAGAATTTTTTGATTTTGTTCCGCGCTGGGCAGAGCGTAACGGGTGCCTGCCGGCCGGATTTCCCGATGATGTTCCTGATTTCGATCGGGATATGAAAGTAGATGTTCCACGAGACAAACCCGTCTTGCTGCTCGCACGGCATTTTGTGTAGTTGTACATCGGCGAGCGGCGAGGCCCTGTTTGTCTCCCCATTTACAGTTTGGAAGAAGCAAAAGAGCCGGCAGGATGCCGGCGCTACGAAATACTTAATCCAGAGCGCCGATTTGGCGCGCAACAGGAGATGAACGATGCCTCGAGTTAAACGTGGAACAAAACGCCGCGCACGGCGCAAAAAGCTACTGAAACACGCGAAGGGATTTTTCCTCACAAAGGGAAAGCTGTTCCGTTCGGCGAAAGAAGCGGTGAACCGTTCGTTGCGGTACACCTATCGCGACCGCCGCACCCGCAAGCGTGATTATCGCACGCTGTGGATTCAGCGCATCGGCGCTGCTGCGCGCAATAACGGCGTAACCTACAGCCAGTTGATTCACGGCCTGAAACTGGGCGGAATCGATCTCGACCGGAAGATTCTTGCGGACATGGCGGTGCGCGATGCGGCCGGATTTACGTCGCTGGTCGAATCCGCGAAGCAGCATATCGCGAAGGCCCCGGCGGGCGCGAAAGCTCCGAAGCCGGAGCACATTCGCCATAAAGACGAAGGTTAGCGGTAGCGGTTGGTTTCAATGTAGCTCGCCTCTTTAGAGGCGAGGCTGTTGTGCACAAATCAGAAAAACCTCGGGTCTGAAGACCCGAGCTACATTTCGCGGCCGATTTGCGGTGATTGCGCGACGTCCATAATGTGGCGTGCAGCCATTGCCGGAAAAACCTCCATGACAACGAACGAACCGACGAAACAAACACTCGCGCAACTGGGCGTGAATTCGCTGGAGAAAATTCCTGCGATGTTTGCGGAGCTTCGTGCGGAGTTCGAGCGCGGGCTCTCGGGCGCGACCACTGAAACCAATTGGAAATCGGTGCGCGACGCTTGGCTCGGGCGCAAGTCCGGCGTGCTTTCGCAAATCACCGACAACTGGCTGAAACCTGCGGCGCCAGATTTGAAGCGCGTCGTCGGCCAGGAATTAAATCAGCTTAAGTTGCGCGTGGAAACGGCGCTCGCGGAGCGCCAGGTGGCAATTGAAGCGTCGGCAGAAAATACGGCAGAAGCGCGCGAACGCATCGACCTTTCGCTTCCCGGCATCGAGCGCGCGATTGGAACGCGCCACCTGATTCGCCAAACCTCCGAAGAATTGCAGCGCATTTTCCTTTCGATCGGCTTCAGCGTGGTGCAAGGGCCGGAGATCGAAACGCCCTACTACAACTTTGAAGCGCTGAATATTCCCGAACATCATCCGGCCCGCGACAACATGGACACGTTCTACATCGAAGGCGCGAGCGGCCACCAACTTCTGCGGACGCACACGTCGCCGATGCAGGTTCGCACGATGGAAAAGCAATCGCCTCCGGTTCGTATCGTCGTCCCCGGCAAAGTGTATCGCCGCGACAATCCCGACGCGACGCACGGCTACATGTTCCATCAGATCGAAGGGCTCGCGGTCGATGCGGACATCACGTTCTGCGATTTCAAAGGGACTGTGGAATATTTCGTGCGCGCGTTTCTCGGGCCGAAAGTGAAGATCCGGCTGCGGCCGAGCTATTTTCCGTTCACCGAGCCTTCAGCGGAAGTGGACGCAAGCTGCCACGTGTGCGGCGGGAGCGGCTGCCGTATCTGCAAGCAGTCAGGTTGGATTGAACTTTTCGGCGCGGGGATGGTGAATCCAGCGGTATACGGCTTCGTGAATTACGATCCGGAGCGGCTGTCGGGTTTCGCGTTCGGCATGGGCGTGGATCGATTTGCGATGATGAAGTACGGCGTGAGCGAATTGCCGCTGATGTTTCAGAATGATGTGCGGTTTTTGCGGCAGTTCCCGTGACGATGCGACCAGCATCGTCATCCTGAGCGAACATCGTGAACGAAGGATTTGCGTGAGGATTGATAGCGGGCTGAAATGAAAGTCGTTTACAACTGGCTGAAAGAATTCGTGGACGCGAAAGCGACGGCGACGGACGTGCGCGCGCGGCTTTCGCTTTCCGGAACAGGGATCGACGCAATCGATGAAACCGCCGCGGGACCGGTCCTGGATGCGGAAGTCACGTCGAACCGCCCGGATTGCCTTGGACACTACGGAATCGCGCGCGAGGTGGCCGCGATTTATCGCCTGCCGCTTAAATCCATCCAGCCGAAATTGAAAGAGATCTCTGAGAAGGCGACCGACGCAGCTCACGTTGATGTCGAAGCTCCCGATCTTTGCGGACGATTTACCGCGCGCGTGATGCGCGGCGTGAAAGTGCAGCCGTCACCGGATTGGCTGCGCCAGCGGCTAGATGCAATCGGCCAGAATTCGATCAACAACGTGGTCGACGTCACGAACTACGTGATGTTTGAGCTGGGCCATCCTTTGCACGCGTACGATCTCGATAAATTGAACGAGCGCCGCATCATCGTGCGCCGGTCGAAGCCCGGAGAGAAGATTCGCACGCTCGATGGCACCGAACGCACTCTCGCGAAGGAAATGTGTGTGATCGCCGACGGCACGCGCGCGATCGGAATCGGCGGCGTGATGGGCGGCTCCGAAACCGAAATCGGATTCAACACGCGGAATATTCTGATCGAGTGCGCGTGGTTCGATGCAATTTCGGTGCGGCGCGCATCGAAGGCGCTGGGGCTGCGCACGGAAGCGTCCTACCGCTTCGAGCGCGGCGCCGATCCGGAGATGGCAGAGCTTGCGTCACGACGCACGGCGGAGCTGATTCAGCAAGTGGGCGGCGGCGAAATACTTTCGGGTGTTATCGACGTGTATCCGCGGCCCGAGCCGGCGCGAAAAATAAAATTCACGCGCAAAGAACTGCTGCGCGTGATGGGCGCAGACGTTCCCGATCGCGACATCGAAGATATTCTGGGCGCGCTCGGGTTTCATCCTGTGCGCGTTGACGGCAATCGAGGCAGCGCCGGTTCGCTCGTGGCGGAATGGGAGTGCCAGCAGCCTTCGTGGCGGCGCGACGTGACGCGCGGAATCGATCTGGTGGAAGAAGTGGCGCGGCTCTACGGCTACGATAAATTCCCGCCACGGCTGCCTCCCGCGAAATTGCCCGCGTATCCACTGCCACACGCCGAAGCGCAGGAACGATTGATCGAGCGGCTCGTTGCGCTCGGCTATCACGAAATTGTGGCGATTCCGATTGTCGATTCGAAACGCGACGCGATGTTTCGTCCGGAAGGTGTCGCACCCGCGGTGATTGGCAATCCGCTGGCGGAAGATGCTTCGACGATGCGGTCGACGGGAACCGTCAGCATGGTGAGCACGGTCGAATGGAATTTGAATCATGGGCAGCGCAACGTGCGGCTATTTGAAATCGGCAAGGCGTATGAATTGCGGAATGGCGATCCGGTGGAATCGCTGGTCCTCACCCTCGGCGCCACGGGCCTCGCGCGCGAGAAAACAATTTACGAAGCGGCGCGGGACTTTTCGTTTGCAGATTTGAAAGGCGATCTCGACCTCATCGGCGAAATTGCCGGAGGGTTTGAGTGGCAGCCGGGAGGACCGGGCTGGCTTGCGGGATCGCGCGCGGCGAAGATTTCTTTTGGCCATGCATCGGATGGCAAATCCGGGCACACGGACCCTGTCGGCATCGCTGGCCAACTCGCGCGCCGCATCGCTGATGAATTCAAGCTGCGGCAGGATGTGTTTGTCGCCGAGTTGCGATTCGAGCCTTTGCTTGAGGCTGTCGATCGAGCAAGCGCGACTATAAGATTCAAATCGCTTCCGAAATATCCAGCAGTTGAGCGGGACTTCTCGTTTGTGCTCGACGACGGGGTTACGTTCGCGCGTGTCGACGAGACAATTCGCGCTTTGCAGATTCCGGAACTTCAGAGTGTGGAAGCCGCTGATCTTTTCCGCGGCGGGCAGGTGCCGGCGGGAAAATTCTCGTTGATGATTCGCGTGATCGTGCAGAGCGCTGAGGCCACGTTGACGGAGGCGCAGTTGGCGGATTTTTCGGGGCGGATTGTTGGAGCGCTGCAGGAGAAGCTCGGAGCTTCGCTTCGAGCGAACTGAAGTTGATCCGTTGGTTCTCAACGGATCATTATTCCGACCAATCAGTAGGGGCACGGCATGCCGTGCCCTAGCACGCACAATTTCAGATTCCCCGTGCGCTCTTCGTTTGATTCATAGTGCTTGTCGATACGCGCGTCACGCGGTTGTGTACGGCGCCGCAAAAGGCACGGCATGCCGTACCCCTACAGAAGTAGATCAAAAGAGCCGGCAAGGTGCCGGCGCTACAAAAGACATAATCGCTCGCTTGCGCCGCTGTGTGGAGTTGGACGACAATGCCTGAAGCCCGGCGGGAGCGTTCACGTGAAAATTGAAATTTACGATCAGGTTTACAATGTTAATGGCGATCAAAACGAAGACTATCTGCGGGAGCTGGCGGCGTACGTTGACGGCAAGATGCGAACCATCGCCGAATCGACGCACATGGTCGATTCGCTGAAGGTCGCCGTGCTCGCGGCGCTGAACATTGCGGACGAAATGTTCACCACGCGCCAGAGGCAGCAGGAAATAGAAGGACCGCTGCGCAAGCGCGTCGAAAAATGCGTCGGAATGGTCGAGCGGGCGCTGGAGCAGTCGAACTAATTTCCCGCGTCTTCGTCCAGGATCTTCGTTTCGTATCGTCGTTTCGTATCTTTGTTTGGTATCTTTGTTCGGTGTCGTCGCACTGAACTTTTGTAGGGCAGACCTTGTCCCGTGATCGTGTTCCGTGACCTCGCGTCACTTCGTGCGCAATTTCGCCCCTTCCGTTGTCACGTACCTTACCCGGCACGCTCGCACTGCAACCTATTCCTGTGGACAGGCGTCTACTGTATGATTGCGGTCAGGGTACCTCTGAGTCGCTGAGAAATGTCCGACAAAAAGGCAATTCGATACGTTGTGGTGCCGGTGGCGCTTCTCGCACTGCTTGCACTCGCGACGTTAGGCTGCGTTTGGCATCATCATGCCAACTCGTCGGATACGAACTGTTCCATCTGCCATTTGAATCATCAGGCGATGGAGCGACCCGTAGCGACTGACCGTGCGCCCGCGCTTTCGCAACTCGGAGCCAGGCCGGACCCGCAAGAACCTGAATTCATTTCCGGCCCAACAGTTCTCCGCATTCCTGCCCGCGCTCCACCCTCCGCTTAAGTTTTCCGTCCGTTCCTGTGCCATTTGCCGGCACTTCGATCCACATTTGCCTGACCCAAGAAGGTGTATCTCGTATGCGTGCACAACATTTTCGATTTCTAGCGCTGGTGATGGCGGTGTGCGTTTCCTGCACGGCGTTCGCGCAGACCGGCGGCCCTACAAAAGGGCCCGTGCGTATCACGCTCGACGACGCGATTCAGATGGCGATGCAGCACAATCACAATTTGCTCGCGGCACGCACGACGATTCAGCAGAGCGAAGCGGGAGAGATCACGGCGAACCTGCGGCCGAACCCGGTGCTCTCCGGCGACGCGCAGTTTTTGCCCATCTTTCAGCCCAATAAATTCAACGCGGACTATATCAATACGACCGCGCAGTTCGACGTCGGTATCGGATACCTATTCGAACGCGGCCGGAAGCGCCAGCACCGATTGCAAGCGGCGCGCGACGTGACCGAGCAAACTCGATCGACCGTTGCCGACAACGAGCGCAGCCTCACGTTTCTCGTCGCCTCTCAGTTCTACGATGTGCAACTCGCGGAATCGACGATCGAACTCGCTGCAGAAGATTTGAAGAGCTTTCAAAACTCCGTCGACATCAGCGAAAGCCGCTACAAAGCGGGCGACATCAGCGAAGTGGATTTCCTGAAAATCAAAATCCAGTTGCTGCAGTTTCAGACGGACATGTCGCAGGCGCAACTGGCGAAGGTACAGGCTCTCACCGGATTGCGGCAGCTTTTGGGATATGAGTCTGTGCCGTTTGACTACGATGTGGCGGGAACATTCGAATATCAGCCGGTGACGCTGAAGCTTGAGGACTTGCAGGCGAAAGCGCTGGCCGAGCGGCCCGATTTGCGAGCGGCGCGGCAGGGCGTTACCGCCGCGAACAGCCAGTACGAGCTGCAGAAGGCAAACGGAAAAGTAGATCCCACCGGGACGATCAACTATTCGCATGTCAGCGACACGAGCAGCGCGTCACTCTTTGCAAACGTTCAGATCCCGATTTTCAATCGCAACCAGGGAGAAATCGCCCGCGCCCAATACGCGATCACGCAAGCGCAGGAACTGGCGCACGCTGCGAGCGACCAGGTGATGACCGACGTGCTGGACGCTTACGAAGGTTTGCGCACGAACGATCAGATCGTCACGCTTTACCGCTCCGGATACCTGAAGGAAGCGCAGGATTCGCGCGACATCAGCGAGTATGCATACAAGCGCGGTGCCGCAAGCCTGCTCGATTATCTCGACGCCGAGCGCAGCTACCGGGCGATCGAGCTCGCCTACCGTCAGTCGCTCGCGTCGTATCTGACGGCGGTCGAGCAATTGCGCGAAGCCGTGGGGACGAGGACTCTGCCATGAAACAGCAAACTTACAGATTGCGCGACTCGCGTGCATTGCCCGTGTCGATGCGAGTGCCGATGGACAATTCGACGGGCGTCTCGATGCGAATCGGGATCGCTGGCGCACTTGTCATTATTTTTGCGCTCGCCGGCTGCGGCTCGGACAAATCAGAGCGAGCGGCGGACATGACCTCGTATTCCTCGAAAGAAGCGAAAGGCGCGGCGCCCGAACTCTTCACAATTCCGCAGGAGCAGATGTCGCACGTACGGGTGGTTACGATCGCGGCTGGGAAAATGACGCGCACGCTGCGATTGACAGGAGCGGTGGCCTACAACGCATTCGCGACCACTCCTGTAATCACGCAGGTGGGCGGACCTGTGAGTCGCATTCTGGCTGTCCCGGGGCAATTCGTGAAGCGAGGCGAGCCGCTTCTCGAAGTGACGAGCCCGGATTATTCGCAGCTGCTGGCGGTGTATCTAAAGGCGCGCGACGTCCTGCGCGTGGCGTCCAAGAATTGGGACCGCGCACAGGACCTCTATCAGCACCACGCGATCGCCGAACGCGATTTATTGCAGGCCGAATCGGATCGCAACCAGGCGCAGGCGGATATGAACGCCGCCGAGCAGAGCATGAAAATTCTCGGCATTCCGAAGCCGGAGGACCTGGAGAAGTCGCCGTCGTCAGCGGAAGTGCGGCTGCTCGCGCCGATTTCCGGGCAAGTGGTGGAGCGGCTCGTAGCGCCGGGGCAGGTGCTTCAGGCGGGCGCGACGCAGGCGTTCACGATTTCAGACATGAGCACAGTATGGGTGCTCGCCAACGTGTATCAGGCCGATCTCGCCGACGTGAAAATGGGCGATTCGGTGGACGTGACGACGGACGCGTATCCCGATGTGTTCCACGGAAAAATTTCGTTCATCTCGCCGGCGCTCGATCCAACGACGCGAACTCTTCAAGCGCGTATCGTCGTCGATAACAAAGGCGAGAAGCTGAAGAAGGACATGTATTGCACTGTTTCCGTCACCGCCGGTGAAATTCAGAATGCGATTGCCGTGCCGGATGCAGCGATTTTGCGTGACGACGAGAATGAGCCGTTCGTTTACGTGCTCAACGGTTCCAATCAGTTCGGACGCCGACACGTAAAAATCGGACTCGGTGCAAGCGGCAAGACTCAGGTGACGAGCGGACTTTCGCCAGGAGACAAAGTTGTCGGCGACGGCGGCTTGTTCCTGCAGTTCGCGAATTCATTTCAGCATTAGCGGGTGCGGAGGCACGCGGGAGCGTGTCTGCTGATTCAGTAACGCCTAAAAACGAAAAATGATCAATCGCATCATTCAATTTTCACTCAGGCAGCGCTTCCTCATCATCATGATGACGGCATTCGTTGCTGTTGGCGGCGCTGTTTCGTTTCAGCGGATGCCCGTCGATGCTTATCCCGACCTCGCGCCTCCTCAAGTGGAACTCGTCACGCAATGGCCCGGCCACGCCGCAGAAGAAATTGAACGGCTCGTCACGCTGCCGATCGAAGTGGAAATGAACGGCGTGCCGAAAATGATCGTGATGCGCTCGATCTCGCTGTACGGGCTTTCCGATGTGCGGCTCACGTTTGACGAAGGCACCGACGATTATTTTGCGCGCCAGGTCGTCTTTGAACGGCTGACCGATGTACAACCGAATTTGCCCGCTGGCGTGCAGCCGTCGATGGCGCCGCTTTTCAGTCCCTCGGGGCTTGTGTATCGCTACGTTCTGGAAAGCCCCGACCGCTCGCCGCAGGAATTGAAAACCTACGAAGACTGGGTGATCGAGCGCCAGTACAAACAAGTGCCGGGCGTGGCGGACGACTCCGGTTTCGGCGGCACCGTGATGCAGTACCAGGTGCTGCTCGATCCCGCGCGCCTCTACGGTTACCACATCACGGTGCCGCAGGTGATTTCGCAGCTCGGCATCAACAACGCGAACACCGGCGGCGGATTCTATTCGCAGGGCGGCCAGTTCTATTACGTGCGCGGGCTTGGGTTGATTCGTAACCAGGCCGACATCGACAGCGTGATCGTCGGCAATCAAAATGGCGTGCCGGTGCGCGTGCGCGATATCGGCGAAGTCACGATCGGAAATGCTCCGCGGCTCGGCGAGTTCGGGTTCAACAAATCGGACGATGCCGTGGAAGGTGTGATTCTGATGCGGCGCGGCGAGCAAACGCAAACCGTGCTGAAGGCCGTTCAAGACAAGACCAAAGAAATCAACGAACGCATCCTGCCGCCTGACATCAAGGTGCGGCCGTTCTACGATCGCAGCGACCTGGTGCGGCTGACGACAGACACGGTGGAAGCGAACCTGCTGCGCGGCATGGTGCTTGTGTTGGTCGTGCTGATTTTTTTCCTGGTCAGCTTCCGCGCGGCTTTTATCGTGGCGATGACGATTCCTCTGGCGCTGCTCTTCGCATTTATTTTTCTGCACGCGCACGACGTGGCGGCCAATCTTCTTTCCATCGGCGCGATCGACTTCGGGATCGTGATCGACGGCACGCTCGTGATGGTCGAGAACATTTTTCGGGTGCTCGGCGAGCGCCAGGGCCAG
>CAVZNU010000003.1:0-111406 GCA_963776695.1 uncultured Acidobacteriota bacterium
GTTCCGGGCGTCTAGAGCATTGTTACGGAAGAACTCGAAAGCTTCGCCGTGGAACTCGTTGACGCCAGAACGTGTGGCGACATTGACGATTGACCCGGCATTTCGCCCGTATTGCGCCGGAAACGAGGAATTGTCTACCTTGAACTCCTCGATTGTGTTCATTGGTGGCTGGAAGGTCACTGGATTTTGCACCGGATCGTTCAAGTTGATGCCATTGAAAAGCCAGTTCGTAGTGTCTTCCCGCTGGCCGGCGGTATCGATAGCGAAGGAGCCTTGTCCTCGAAGCGGGGCTGTGAGAAAGCCGTTCGCCGGGGGGGCGACTGTGCCGGGGGTGAGCAAGTTCAAATCCACGAAGTGCCGGCCATTCAAAGGAATCTCTTGCACCGTCTTTGAATTGATCACCTGGCCGACTCCCGGAGTGGAAGTCTCGATCAGGGGAGCTTCAGTCGTGATTTGCACCTCGGAAGTGACTGCACCGACGGTCAGCTGGATATTCTTGGTCACGTAGGTTGCCACATTTAGCTTGAGATCTGAGACCACGGTTTTTCGAAAGCCTTCCGCCGTAGTCGTAATCAGGTAGGTGCCAGGCGGAAGCGAAGCGAACACATACAGCCCATCACCATTGGTTTGCGTGCTCGACTCCACGCCCGTCCCCACGTTCGTTGCAATCACTCTCGCTGACGGAACAGCGGCGCCCGACGGATCGGAGACCGTGCCGTCCAGGTGCGCCGTCGACTGCGCTTTCGCGCTTGGAGACAGCGAGAGACACAAACCAAAGAACAGAATAATCGGAATAGCTATTGCACGAATCGAGAAACTCCGCGTGGCATTACCGTTCATTACTCCTCCTTGTGAAATAGACGAAGCCAGATCGAGTTGGCGACGACGACGATCACTGAACCCCCGCTCAGTGAAGGCGGTCAGCCTGGCCGCAGAAAACGAGACACCGGAACTCGTCCTACTTCGCATCTGTTTTTTAAAAATTGAGACACATCTACTCTGGCGCGTTGGGGACGCGTCGAACCCGTTAGAAATTCATACGCAATTACATAACCATGATTAAAGAATGTTCACGTAGCTGTAAGCTACCTGCAGTCAATGATCTACGAATTTGTTGCAACTCACGTTGTCTAAAAGAGCTGGAGTGAATACAGGTTTTGGTAGGCAGTGATCCAGAATTCTGTAGTCAAATCAGTTTTTTATACAGGGAACGCTGTAGGCCGACTCACAGGCCGGCCAAAAATTGCGGATACTGCGACGAAGCCCGATGGGCAGTCGTTCGCTATATCGTTCCGCTTCACTCGCTTTCGATCTTTCGAGGCGAGCGCGCCAAGCGTCCCCGATTGCCCGAATGAGACATCTTTAGTAGTCTCTACGATTGCGCTTACGATAAGCGGTTCGGACCTACAGAAGCAGGGGTGAGGAATTTGCAAAGAAAATTGGGGCTACATTTCTGGACTCTTATATTCGCAAGTTTGATTCTGTCCGCCTGCCAGCAGCAGATTAATTTCCCGAAGCCTGTGCTGAAGTCGATGACGCCCACGACGATTCAGGCGGGCAATCCTGTTTTCACCCTGCACGTAATGGGGAGCAAGTTTTCGCCCGGATCGTTCGTTGAATGGAGTGGGCACCCTCTCTCATCAATTTTCATCGACGTGAACCACATGACCGCCCTGATTCCGGCGGTTCTCGTTCAGAGCCCTGGTAGCTCGAGGGTCTCCGTTTTTACTACGACTCCCGGGGGCGGAACCTCGGCCACTGTGCTGACCTTTACGATTACTCCCGCTCCCAGCAATGTTCCGAAAATCACCTCCGCGGCACCGAACACCGTCTTGGCCGGCTCTCCCGGAACCACCTGGTCCTTCGGGCAGTAACTTCGTTTCGCAGTCGATCGTAACTGTGAACAACACGAATCGTCCGACCAACTTCGTCAATAGCACGTCGATCCAGGTGACGCTGACGACGGGCGATGTGGCGACGGCCGGAACAGTGCAAATCGCCGTCATCAATCCGGAGGCGCCGCCGCCCGCGCCGCCAAACGGCGGAACGTCGAATCTGTTTCCATTTCCAGTGGTGAATCCGTTCCCTGTTATTAACAGCTTGACTCCTGTGGGTGTGGCTGCCGGCGGGACTACCACTACGGCGCTCACGCTGACCGGCAGAGGATTTACGGCGACATCGGTAATCGAAGTGAATGGCGGACCGCGACAGACGGCCTTCGGGAGTTCAACGTCACTCTCGACCCAGCTTTCCTCGGGAGATATTGCGTCGGCCGGAGTGAATCAAGTGCAGGTAGTAAATTCCGCACCGGGTGGAGGCACTTCCAATATCGTGGTATTTTCCGTCAATCCGACAACGACCCTTGGGCTTCCGGTGATTCTCGATCTCGCTCCCGACGGTTCGCAAGCGGTCAACGGGATCTGCGGCACCACCGCGACGTGCGCCGACGGCACACCCGATATCAATACCGCTGGACCTTCGACAGATAACAACGGTCATAACGTGGTGTTCGCCTCGATCTCGAACAATCTGGTGAAGAACGACACGAACGGTGCGAGCGACATTTTCGTACGGACGACCTGCGTAGCGGTCCCTTCTTGCACACCTACGACCACGCTGATCAGCACCGATCCGAATGGGAATGCGGCAAATGGAGCGAGTTCGGAACCGACGATCGATTCTGGAGGCACGACGGTGGCGTTTACCTCCACCGCATCGAATTTGGTGACCTCGGCCGCGCTCAACGGAACAACTCGACAGGTTTTCTGGCGGCCGCTGGTTACGAGTTCGACCTTGGGAACCCAATTGGTTTCGATAGGGGCGGACGGCGTGACCGCAGGCAACGGCGACAGCTACAATCCCGTCATCAGCCCCGATTCGCGCTATGTCGCTTTCGTCTCGCTCGCGACGAATCTCGTTTCCAACGCGACTTTCGACGGAGTCACGCCGCAGGTGTTTGTTCGCGACACTTGCAGCGGCGTCGTCAGCGTCACCTGCTCTCCGACGACGTTTCTAGTCTCCACGCCAGACGGCACAACACCGGGGAACAAAGCGAGCTCGAATCCATCGATTGCATCCGGGGCGCTATTCGTGGCGTTTGTATCGAGCGCGAGAAATCTGGGCCGACGGCACCGAATCCAAATGGCTTGGCGGAAACATTCGTGCGCGCGTGCCCGAACCTCCTTACAACGTGTGCGGCGGAAACGGACCTTGCCTCGACGCCCGATGGCGTGACTCCTGCAAACGGAGCGAGTACGGAAACGGCCATCACAAACAACGGCCGCTATGTCGCGTTCACATCGGCGGGGACCAATCTCGGTGTTAGCTCCGGCGGAGTGCAGGAAATCTACGTTCGGGACACGTGCTTGAACGTGACGGGCTGCACGCCTTCCACGACCCTTGTCTCGACAAGTGACGGAATTACGCCGGCGAACTCATTGGCCGAGAAGCCTTCTTTCAGCCAGTCGGGCCAATTTGTTGCGTTTGCCTCTGCGGCATCGAATCTGGGAGCGAATACGGCGAATGGGATCGAAAACGTGTTCGCGCGTAATACCTGCATCAACATCGGCTCAGATTGCACAGCTGTCACGGTCGTCGCGAGCCAGCCGGCGGGAACTTTATCGCCTTCCCTGAACGGCAGCAGCCTGGCGCCTTCGATCAGCGGTGATGGGCGCACGGTGAGCTTTCTGTCGTTCGCGAATAATCTCGTGGCTCGCGACACGAACGGAGTGCTGGACGTTTTCCTCGCTTCGACTACTTTCTAACGGATGAATTGAATTCAGGCAGGTGGAGTTCGAATCGGCCGGCGCGCTTTTTAATGCGAGGCGCTCGCTCCGATTCGCTGCAGCACCGCGCGGCGCGTGTTCGCGAGAGTGAACGTGAGCGACTCGCGGGGAACGCTGTTCACGTACGGTCCGAGCATCCAGCCGAGTCCCGTGGGAATATCCCGCGTCAACGATATCGACTGGCATTCGGCATACGTCCCGCCGTCTTTTTCCTCGAAGCGCCAGTACGTGTTCATCCGCCAGAGAAAGCCGTGATCTTTTCCTTCGGGTTCGAGTTTTTCGCCGGACCTCCCCGGGTCATCGACTTCTTGAATGCGCGTGGTGTGCGAACGGCTCCACTCGTGAGTGGAGTCCACCGGTTGATAGTGGACGTCGTGCGTCGTGTCGATCACCGTGCTGATCACTTTTTTCTTGTAAAAGCGCAGTTCGATTACAAAGTCGTTGCCGTCATGCTTCATGATTCTTGAGCGAACGACGTCCGGGCGGAAATATTGTTGCTGGTGGTCGTAGTCTTCTTCAAACGCGATCGTCTGTGCGAGTGTAGCGCCTGGAATAAACACCGTTCCAATCCAGTTGTGAACCATCCCATCAGGAACTTCGATTCGCTTGCCGTTGTCGAGCGTTTCGAGCCGCTCGATCACCACTTTACCGTCGTGCAGTTCTTTGAAAGCGGCCTCGCGTCGATTTGGCGGCAGCGCGTCGACCCACAGAAATGGCTCGTGCGCGGCGAGTCCGGCATCGATCTGCGCTTCTGTCAGCTCGGCATAGTGATTGTATGCAGCGATCGTTTGAGGCTTCAGATCTTCGGGGACCGCAGAGCTGGGTAACAAGGAAAGCGAGACGAACGTGGCGATGAGCGCTCGGCCCAACTGCTCGCGCACTCGCAGGCGCGTGTACGTGGATTTCTTTCGTTTGGAGTCCGCGCTCAATCGATCGAATCCCCAGCCAGTATGCCTCAGACCAAAAGCCCGCGACGAATGGTAATTCGACTCGTCGTGGGTTGTTTCCCGTTGGGCTTCTTCGAACAAACGCGTGGGCAAACGATGGGATCGAACGGAAGCAAACGCAAGAGGCGGCAACTTCAAAAAGCCCAGCCTGCTGACGGGGTCAGGGGGTGCCAGCAGGCGAGGCTTAAACGGGTTGGATAGTGGCCCGATTCCTTTTGGAACCGTCGTCCCCGCAGCTCACGCCCAACCCGCACTCACATTCTCGAATCCGGATTGGAATCGGCCAATGGCGCGGGAGGTGTAAAATTCGAGTACCGGGGTATTAGTACCCGCCTGGTCGCGCGACTCCATAAGTCCCGCCGTCCCCACCTGTATGCGCCGCTAACCTTTTTCAGGTGCCGCCGTCTGACTGAAAGTCTCCCCTTGTTATTCTACAGGAGACGTGGCACGCTCCACCTGTAGGTTATCTAGGAGAGCGCGTATGAGCCCTTCAACCGAAATTCTGCAAGGCACTCTGGACCTTTTAATCTTGAAGACGCTGGCGCTCGAGCCCATGCATGGCTGGGGAATCGCGCAGCGGATCCAGCAGGTGTCCCGCGAGATGCTGCAAATTCAGCAGGGTTCGCTGTATCCGGCGCTGTACCGGCTGGAACGCAAAGGCTGGATTCGCGCGGAGTGGGGCGCGTCTGACAACAACCGGCGCGCGAAATTTTATTCGCTGACGAAAACCGGGCGCGCGCAGCTCGGGAAAGAGCTGGCGGATTGGGAGCGGTTGTCGTCGGCGGTTGCGCTGATTTTGCAGCGGGTTTGAAAAGGCAGCGGCTAGCGATGAGTGACGAGTGACGAGTGATGAGGATGCATCGGCGTACGCGAGCAGCGGCCAGCATCTGGGCGCAGGGAGCGAGTGAGCTATGAGTTTCTGGGCGAGATGGTTCCGGCGCGGCGATTGGGAAAGCGAGATGAGCGAAGAGCTCCGGTTTCACGTGGAGCAGCAGGCGGCGGCGAACATTGCGGCGGGAATGCCTCGCGACGCAGCGCGGCGGCAGGCGCTGCTGCAATTCGGCGGCGCGGAAGCAGTGAAAGAGGATTGCCGCGAGCAAAGCCGCGGGTTCTGGCTCGAGATTTTGCTCACCGACATTCGGTACGGCATTCGGATGATGGCGCGTTCGCCCGGCTTCACAATTGTGGCGATTCTCACCCTGGCGCTGGGAATTGGGGCGAACACGGCAATTTTTTCGGTGGTGAACGGAGTGCTGCTGAATCCGCTGCCCTTTCCTCACTCGGAGCAGCTCGTCACGCTGAGTGAGAGCAAGCCGAATTTCGCAACGGGCTCGATTTCGTATTTGAACTTTCGCGATTGGCAGCGGAACAATCACACATTCTCGTCGATGGCGATCTCGCGTTCGATATCGTTCAGTTTTACTGGGACGGGCGAGGCCGAGCAACTGAAAGCGGAATTGCTTTCCTCTGATTATTTTTCTCTACTCGGCGTGAAACCAGTGATCGGTCGAATGTTTGCCCCGGGCGAAGATGAAGTGGGCGCGGCGCCCGTCGCGCTGATCAGTGAAGGACTTTGGAAGCGCAAATACGGTGCGTCGCCCACAGTGCTGGGCCGCACTATGACGCTTGATGGCGGCGGTTTCACGATCGTGGGCGTGATTCCCGCGGATTTCGATCTGTCGACCCGCAGCTTCCGCAATAGTGAACTCTACGTTCCCATCGGCCAGTGGAAAAATAACTTCCTGCTCAATCGCGGCGCCGGTCTCGGCATTCACGGAATCGGCCGGCTCAAGCCCGGAGTCAGCATCGAGCAGGCGCGCGCGGACATGGACGAAGTGACGCGCAATCTGGTGGCCGCCTATCCGGACGTCGATAAAGGAATCGGCGCCGCGGTGTTTCCGCTCAAGCAGGACATGCTGGGAGAAGTCCGGCCGCTTCTGCTTCTGCTCCTCGGCGCGGTTTGCTTCGTACTGCTGATCGCGTGCGTGAACGTGGCGAACCTGATGCTCGCTCGCTCGACCGCGCGCACGCGAGAGTTCGCGATTCGAGCCGCGCTCGGTGCGGGCCACGGGCGGCTGATTCGCCAGTTGCTGACCGAAAGCATTCTGCTTGGCATTGCGGGCGGGGGGCTTGGATTGTTGCTGGCAATCTGGGTGACGCGCGCGGCTCTTCAGAATCTGCCGGTCACGTTGCCGCGCGCAGCCGGTATCGGACTCGACGCGCGTGTGCTGATTTTCACGATCGTGATTTCGGTTGGGGCCGGGATTATTTTTGGACTGGCCCCGGCGCTGAAATCGCTGAAGCCGGTTCTGCACGACACGTTGAAGGAAAGCGGACGTGGCGGAAGCGGAGCGAAGCATCGGGCGCAGAGCATTTTCGTAGTCGTGGAAATGGCTTTGGCTCTCGTGCTTCTGGCGGGGGCGGGATTGATGATTCGCACTCTAGGCCGCCTCTGGAGCCAGGATCCGGGATTCAATCCCCGGAACGTGCTGACGTTCAATCTCTCGCCTCCGCCCTCGCTGATGAACACAAACGCTGAAACCGTTCGCGCTTTCTCGCGCGAACTCGACGGCCAAATCGCCGCTACCCCGGGCGTTCAGTCCGTATCGATGACGTGGGCGGCTGTTCCAATGGCCGGCGATGACGAGCACGTCTTCTGGCTCGATGGCCAGCCAAAACCAGCGAGCCAGAACGAAATGAATTGGGCGGTGAAGTATGTCGTCGAACCAGACTACTTGAAGGTGATGCAGATTCCTCTCCAGCGCGGCCGGTTCTTCACGCAACAAGACAACGAACACTCTCCGTCCGTGGCTGTGATTGATGACACCCTGGCCAAAAAGTATTTCGGCACTGCCGATCCGGTGGGCAGACGGATTCGGCTTCAGGGTAATGACGAAATAGGCGACGGAACGACGGAGATCGTGGGCGTGGTGGGCCACGTAAACCAGTGGGGACTGGCTTCTGACGCTCAGGAGTTGCAGGCGCAACTCTACCTTCCCTGTTTGCAGATGCCGGATAGTTACACGGTGCTTGTTTCCTACGGAACGAGCGCGGTCGTCCGCTTTTCCGGGGCGGCGCCAGGCATTATCGAGGCCATTCGTAATACCAGCCGGCAGATGAACAGCGAGCAGGTGGTGTACGGCGAGCAGACGATGGAGGAAATTATTTCCGATTCGATCTCCGACCGAAAATTTTCAATGATCTTGCTGGGCGCGTTCGCAGGGCTGGCGCTGGTGCTTTCCAGCGTCGGAATTTATGGCGTGATTTCGTACTTCATTGGCCAGCGAACGCACGAGATCGGAATTCGCATGGCGCTTGGAGCGCAGCGTGGGGACGTGCTGAAACTTGTCCTCGGCGAAGGAGTGAAGCTCGCGTTTTTGGGAGCTGCGATCGGGCTTGCGGCGGCGTTCGGGCTGACTCGGCTGATGGCGAATTTGCTTTATGGAGTGAGCGCGAGCGATCCGCTCACGTTTGCCGCCGTAGCGTTTGTATTGATCGGCGTCGCGCTGCTGGCTTGCTACATCCCGGCGCGTCGCGCGATGCGCGTCGACCCAAATATTGCGCTGCGTTACGAATGATTACTTAATGAGGTTTGTGCCATGAACTGGTTTTCACGTAAGAAATGGGAGCACGACGCGAGCGAAGAACTCCGCTTCCACATTGAACAGCAGACCGCCGCGAACATCGCTGCGGGCATGTCGTCCGAGGAAGCGCGGCGGCAGGCAACGCTGCAATTCGGCGCCGTCGAAGGCGTGAAGGAAGATTGCCGCGAGCAGCGCCACGGATTCTGGTTCGAGACGTTGGCCGCGGACGTTCGCTACGCGCTACGCGTAATGCGCAAGAATCCCGGCTTTGCGGCCATCGCGATTCTCACGCTCGCCCTCGGCATCGGCGCGAACACCGCCATTTTCAGCGTCGTGTACGCCGTACTGCTCAAGCCGCTGCCGTACCCCGCGCCCAATCAACTCGTCGTCGTGTTCCAGGCCAAGCCGCAGGAAGGGGTGGACATCACCGGCGTTTCGTATCCGGATTTCCAGGACTGGCGCGCGCAGAACGGCGTGTTCACTGAACTGGCCGGAAATCAGGAGCACGATCTCACCGTCACCGGCCGTGGCGAACCTTTCGTCGCGGACACCGCTGTTGTTACAGCCGGGCTCTTCGACGTCCTTCAAGTCGCGCCTCTCATGGGCCGCACGTTCGTTCCCGAAGACGGCCGGCCCGGCGCCGCGCCCGTCGCGATCGTCAGTGAAAAATTCTGGCGCAGCCGCTTCGGCGCCGATCCCCATCTCGTCGGCAGCTCCATCAATCTCGACAAACGTTCTTTCACCGTCATCGGAATTATGCGCACCGGTTTTCATTCGCCCATACTCATCCGCAACCAGGACATCTGGGTTCCGACTCCAGACGATCCGGTTTTCGGTGGATGGATGACGAGGCGCTCGGGCCATTGGCTCAGCGTGATCGGGCGATTGAAGCCTGGCGTTTCCATCGTGCAAGCGCAGGCGGAAATGGACGGGATCAGCCGCCGGCTCGCCGCGGAATTTCCGAAGGATGACGCGGGCTGGTCGATTCGCGTGGCGCCACTGCAGAGTGCGATAGTGGGCGACGAGCGGCCAGCGCTGCTCCTGCTGCTCGGCGCCGTCGCGCTCGTGCTTCTGATCGCGTGTGCCAACATTGCCAATCTGCTTCTGGCTCGCGCTACGTCCCGCGCCAAAGAAATGTCCGTGCGAATCGCGCTCGGCGCAGGACGCGGGCGCATCGTCCGGCAGTTGCTCACCGAAAGCGCAGCGCTCGGTTTGCTCGGTGGCGCCGCCGGAACATTGCTCGCGTATTGGGGTGTGCGGGTGATGGGTTCGCTTCTGCCTGGGGACTTCGCGCAGATGCAGGACATACGCGTGGACGGCTGGGTGCTGGCTTTCGCGCTCTTGCTTTCGGTGGCCGCAAGTTTTGTGTTCGGGCTGGCGCCGGCGCTTTTTGCCGCTGGTTCCGATGTGCAGAAAACTCTTCGAGAAGGCTCGGGCCGCGCCGGTGCGGCCGGTAGCCGCCAGAGCGCGCGAACGATCCTGGCGGCGGCGGAAATCGCGCTCGCCATGGTTTTGCTCGTGGGCGCCGGCCTGCTGGTGCGCAGCTTTATTGCGATCACATCGATAAGCCCGGGCTTCAGCTCTCAGCATCTGGTGAAGGCGGAGGTCTCGCTGCCGCAGTTCGAATATTCCACGGCGCAACAGTGGAGCGCGTTTGGTGACGATCTGCTCGCGCGAATTCAGGCCGAGCCGGGTATGCGCGATTCGGCCGTCGGGCTTCCCCTGCCGCTCGTGCACCCATTCGTCAATCTCGGATTTGAAATTGAGGGATCCCCCGCGCCGCCCGCATCGCAAGCTCGTACGGCAAATTACGTGGCGGCGACCCCCGAGTATTTTCGAGTGATGGGGATTCCGTTGTTGCAGGGCCGTGAGTTCAGCCGCGAGGACGTTGCGTCCACTCCGCGAGTCACCATCATCAGCGAAGCAATGGCCCGCACGTATTTCCCAAACCAGAATCCCATTGGCAAGCGGCTCATTTTCGGATTCCCTCCCCATGGCGAAGCGCCGCGCGAAATCATCGGCGTCGTGGGCAACGTGCGCGACGTTGAACTCCGCCAGGCTCCCGCAGCGTTGATGTACGTGCCATTCGCGCAGGCGCCTCTCTGGGGCACGGTCGTTGTCGTCCGAACCAATCTGAGCGTCGCGGCGGTGGCAGATGCGATCCGGCGCGACGCCCACGCTATCGACAAAGACTTGCCGGTAACCGATATCGCAGCGATGCCTGAACTTGTGGACGCTACGCTGGCGCAGCCGCGCTTTCAAACTCTGCTGCTCGGTCTCTTCAGCGGGCTCGCGCTCACTCTCGCCGCCGTCGGCATCTATGGCGTGATTTCGTTTTCCGTCGCGCAGCGCACGCACGAAATTGGCATTCGCATGTCGCTCGGCGCGCAGCCTGTCCAGGTGCTGCGGCTCGTGATGGGACAAGGCGTAAAGCTCGCGCTCGTCGGGGTAGTAGTCGGCGCCGCCGCGGCGTTTGCATTAACGCGGCTGATGAGGAGTTTGTTGTTCGGCGTGGGCTCCGCCGATCCGCTCACCTTTACGGGCGTCGCGGTTCTGCTCGTCGCCGTTGCGCTCGCCGCCTGTTACGTTCCGGCGCGCCGCGCGATGCGCGTGGATCCGATGACGGCGCTGCGCTACGAGTAGGTGCTGCGAATAGGCATTACGAATAAACGCTACGAGTGAGCGTGAGGGAAAATCGTGGTGAATTTCTGGCACCGGCGCCGGCGGCGCAAGAATTGGGAGCGCGAACTTAGCGAAGAGCTGCGCCATCACTTCGAAAAGCAAGTCGCCGCGAATGTCGCGGGCGGGATGGCGCCTGACGAGGCACGGCGGCAAGCGGCGCTGCAATTTGGCGCTATCGAAGGCGTAAAAGAATATTGCAGGGAGGAGCGCCGCGGATTTTGGCTCGAGACGCTCTGGTCGGACGTGCGTTATGCGCTCCGCGTCCTTCGCAAGAATCCAGGCTTCGCATCGATCGCGATTCTCGCGCTCGCGCTCGGCATCGGCGCCAACACCGCAATTTTCAGCGTCGTCGAAGGCGTTCTTTTGGCTCCATTGCCCTACCACGAGCCGGATCGCCTCGTGCTGCTGCTCGAGAGCAATGAGCGCTTTCCACAGGACTCGATTTCGTATCCCAACTTCCAGGATTGGCAGCGCGATGCGCGGTCATTTGAGCAGATGGCGGCGTTCATGTTGGACCAGGGTTTCGATCTCACAGGTCCAGGCTCGCCTGAGCATGTTGCCGGCAATAGAATCTCGTCAGGTTTCTTCAGCACGCTGGGCGTCCAGCTGACTCTCGGTCGCGAATTCTCACCGCAGGAAGATCGCCCGGGCGGAGCACCGGTGGCCATCATCAGCAACCGGCTGTGGCGAAACCGATTCGCCGGCCGTCCGCAAGCGCTCGGCGAGTCCTTAACTCTGGGTGGGGCCGACTACGCGGTCGTCGGTGTTTTGCCACCCAATTTTCGTTTCTTGGCTGACTCCGATATTTACACTCCGGTCGGACAGGATGACCCGCTGATTCTTGGCGCTCGCGGAGCTCATGACAGCATGATCTCTATCGCTCGCCTCAGACAAGGCGTGAGCATTGCTCAGGCGCAAGGAGAGATGAGCGCCATCCAGAAACGTCTGGACGAGCTCTACCCGGAAGCGGACGGAGGTGTGGGAGCGGATGCGTTGCCGCTGAAGCAGCAGATCGTAGGTGACGTAAGCGAAACGCTTGTATTGCTGTTGGGTGCGGTGGGTCTGGTTTTGCTGACCGCGTGCGCGAACTTCGCTAATCTTCTGCTGGCGCGCTCGGCGGCGCGAAGCCGCGAGTTTGTGATTCGTGCGGCGCTTGGAGCGAGCCGCGCGCGCGTTGTGAGGCAATTGCTTACCGAGAGCGCACTGCTTTCTCTTGCGGGGGGCGCGCTGGGATTGATGTTCGCAAAATGGGGTATACGTCCGGTGTTGGCGGCGCTCCCGGGAAACTTGCCGCGAAGCGAAAACATCGGTGTGAACACTTCCGTCCTCTTGTTTACGCTGGGAGTTTCGATCGCCGTTGGAATTCTGTTCGGTCTCGCGCCGGCTCTCAAGGGTTCCAATGTCGATATCCAAAGCTCGCTCAGGGACGGAGGTCGCGGTTCCACCAGCGTTCATCACCGCGCGCAAAGCGCCCTCGTGATTGTTCAGATGGCGCTGACGCTGGTGTTGCTTGTGAGCGCCGGCCTGCTGTTTCGTACGATGCGCCGTTTGTGGGAAACCGATCCGGGCTTCGATACGCAGCATGTGATCGCGTTCAAAGTGGGGCTTTCGCCTTCGGTTACCAAAACAGGCTCCAGCCTGCGCGTTGCGTTCCTTCAAACACTCGACCGCATTCGGATGATTCCCGGCGTCCAAGCGGCGGACTTTACAATGCTCGTTCCGCTGACCAACGACGATAACGATGCTCCCTTCTGGATTGGCTCGCAAAAGCCCGCGGTCGTTCAGAACGCGCCGCGGACGCTGGTGTTCGACACGGGTCCTGACTACCTCCGCACAATGGGAATACCACTTCTTGAGGGGCGCTTTTTTACCGCCGCTGACACCACTAAATCCCAGTGCGTGGCCGTGATTGATAGCGTCTTCGCCCGTCAATATTTCCCGGGTCAGGATCCCGTCGGTCAGAACATCACTTTCGGATGGGCCGTCGCTCCATGGGGGCCTTGCCCGATTATCGGTGTGGTGGGCCACGTGAAGCACTGGGGATTGGGCAATCCCGGCACGAACACCGAAGCTCAGAGCTACTATCCGTTGAACCAGGCAAGATACCAATTGTGGCCTTTAGGATACCCGGGCATGCGGATACTTGTTCGAACTCCGCTCAGCATTGCCACCGTTCTGCCCGCGATCAAAGCGGCGGTCTACGAAGCGGGCGGCGACCAGACGGTCTATGACGTCCGAACAATGCAGGAAATCGCGTCGCAGTCGATGGCGCCGCAGCGCTTTCCGATGATTCTGCTGGGCGCATTTGCCGGACTCTCGCTGCTGCTCGCATCGATCGGAGTTTACGGCGTGATTTCTTATTCGGTGGCTCAGCGCACGCACGAGATTGGGATTCGCATGGCGCTCGGCGCCGGGAAGCGGGACGTTTTTCGCTTGGTGATTGGACAAGGCCTCCGGCTGGCTTGTGCCGGGCTCGTCATCGGTGCAGTAGCGGCGTCGATCCTCACCCATCTGCTCACGAGCTTCTCGCATCTGCTCTACGGAGTGGGAACGAACGACCCAATCACATTCCTCGCAGTGGCGCTCGTATTGACGGGCGTGGCTGGTTTTGCCTGTTACATTCCCGCGCGCCGCGCGATGCGCGTCGATCCGATGACCGCGCTTCGTTACGAGTAAGTCCTACGAATAAGCGCGAAGCGCATCCGTTTCCACGGACAGCTGTTGCAAGTTCTGCGCCTACCCACGGAACAACTTGGAGACTCCGCGCGTACCATTTTCCGGTGCGGACGCTGGCTTTGCATGGGTGTGAGCGTCAGCGAAATCGTGGAGGAAAACGATGGCTGGATCGACCGGAACGCGCGGCACAAAAGATAATCGCAGTGGGGAGCGTAGCGGATTCTGGCTGGAATCTTTTTGGGCAGACCTGCGTTACGGGATGCGGACGCTGCGAAAAAATCCCGGATTCGCGACGGTGGCGATTCTCACACTCGCGCTTGGTATCGGCGCGAACACGGCGATGTTCAGCGCCGTCAACTCGGTGCTGCTGCGTCCTCTTCCTTTCACGCAGCCCGAGCGCTTGGTGCAATTGTGGGAGACCGAATCGGCCGTGCCGCAAGCGCCCTTCGCAGCGCCCGATTTTGTCGACTGGCGAGCGCAGAACCAAACCTTCGACGACATGACGATCTACACCTGGCCGCAGAGTTTGAATCTGAGCGGCGCCGGCGAACCGGAACACATCTCTGGAATTTTGACGCAGGCAAATTTCTTTTCGGTTCTCGGTTCCGCGCCGCTGATGGGCCGCACGTTTGCGAATGGTGAAGACCAGGCGGGACACAATCACGTCGCTGTGCTCAGCTACGGTCTGTGGCAACGCAGGTTCGGCGGAACGCGCGATGCGCTGGGGAAAGAAATCGAGCTGGGCGGCGAAAAATATCAGATCGTCGGAATCATGCCCGCAGGGTTCCGGACGGGCTTGCGGGCGGATTTGTGGGCTCCGATCGATATGGATCCGAAGAAACTTCCGGCGCGCGGGGAGCATTCCTACCCAGTGATTGGCCGGTTGAAGCCGGGCGTCACTCCGCAGCAGGCGAAAGCAAACCTCAACGCCATCGCGAAGCGGCTCGAGCAGCAATATCCGGGTTCGAATCGCCAGGTTGGCGCGGACGTGGTGGAAATGCGCGAGCAACTCACCGGCAACGTGCGTCCTGCATTGCTGGTTCTGCTGGGCGCAGTCGCGCTGGTGCTGCTGATTGCGTGCGTGAACGTCGCGAATCTTTTGCTGGCGCGCGCTTCCAGCCGACAGCGAGAAATTGCGTTGCGCAGCGCGCTGGGAGCAGGGCGCGCACGCATCATCCGGCAGTTGCTCACGGAGAGCGTGCTCTTGTCGTTCCTCGCTGCGATTCCGGGAATTTTGCTCGCGTACTGGGGCGTGAGCGTACTGGCGACTTTGCCTGGAGTTCCGCTTCGGCAGTCCGGCGACATTCATCTCGACGTGACGGTGCTTTGCTTTGCGTTGGGAATCGCGGTGTTGACGGGACTCCTGTTCGGGCTCGTACCTGCGCTGCAAGTGGGCCGGCGCGACTTGCACGACGACTTGAAGTCGGGCGGCAAAGGAGTTGGATCGGCGGCGTCTTCGAGCAAGTGGGTGCGCAACGGACTCGTGGTCGGCGAAATTGCGCTGTCGCTTTGCTTGCTGATTGGAGCGGGATTGCTGCTGCGAAGTTTCGAGAGGCTGCGGTCCGTGGAAATCGGCGTGCGTCCCGACAACGTGTTGACCGCGAAGGTGGCGCTGCCGGAGTCTCAATACAAACCGGATCAGCAATCGCGCGTGTATCGCGAAATGGCGGAGCGGCTTGAGCGCGCTCCCGGCGTGGATGCGGCCGCGTTGTCGAGCGAAATTCCACTCGATGGAGGAACGAACACCTATGCGAAAAAGCCTGGCGCTCCCGCGGAAGAACTCGGCGCGCTAATGGAGTGGAATCAAATCACGCCCGGCTACTTCAAGGCGCTCGGAATTCCATTTCGCGCGGGGCGAAATTTTACGGAGGAAGATTTCGACCTTGTTCTGAAGGTCAGCGAGGCGGCCAAGAAATCGGATTCGAAGTATGTGGGTCCGATGATGGTCGGCATCATCAATCAGAAGATGGCCAAGGAATTCTGGCCGAACGAAGACGCGCTCGGGAAAGTGTTTGAGCTGGATACGCTTCCCGTGCAAGTGATTGGAGTGGTGGCCGACACAAAAATCTTCAATTCTCCGCGGCAGAAAACCATCGACGAAGCTTACTTTCCGATCGGCTGGAGCTCGCGGGGCGAGATGGCGCTCACGGTTCACGGCGTGCAGGCGGCCGGCGCATCGCCGGAAACCGTACGGCAGACGATTGCGGCGATGGATTCGCGGCTCCCCGTTTTTAACGTGCGGACGATGCAGCAAGTGATCGTGGATTCGAGCTCCGACACGCGATTCGAAGCGCTGCTTCTTGGAATCTTCGCGGGGCTGGCGCTGCTGCTTGCGGCGGTGGGAATCTACGGCGTGATGTCGTACCTCGTCGCACAACGAACGCAGGAACTTGGCATTCGCATGGCGCTTGGAGCGCAGCCGCTTGACGTTCTGCGGCTCGTGCTCGGGCGCGGCATCACGCTGACTGTTGCAGGACTTGCGATTGGACTTGTGGCGGCGTTCGCAGTCACGCGGATTCTAAGCAAGCTGCTTTACGGCGTGAGCGCGACGGATCCGGTTACGTTTTTTGGGGTCGCGCTGCTGCTCGGCGTGGTTGCGCTGGCCGCTTGTTACATTCCGGCGCGCAGAGCCACGCGAATCGATCCGCTGGTTGCGCTGCGCTACGAATAAAGTGTTTTCCGCGGAGCGTGGGCCTACAAATTTGGGCGCTGAGCCGCAAAGGGCACGGTCCCGCAGAATCGTCCGGGATCTTCGACATGCGGTGACCCTACGAAAGAATCCACTCGACCACACGATTACTTTGTGGGCGAAAGATGAATCGTAATTTTGGTGGGCTTCTTTGAGTGGATCATGATGCGCTTCTCCCAGTCGGAAAAAACGCCGTTCGAATAAGCGCGTAGATCGTACTGGCCGGTTTCCCAGCGTGCAAATTGGAAGTGGCCGTTCTCGTCGGTGCGCGTGGCGTGCGGTTTTTGGCCGTCGGAGGTTTGAATCGTCACGCTGGCGTTTGCAACGGGCTTGTTCTGCGCGTCGACGACTGTTCCCTCGAGAGTGCCGACGGGAATTGCCATCTTTTGCGCTGCGGCTGACAAAACGAAAAAAGCAATCGCGAGCATTCCGAGCGTTGCGACTATAGGTTTCCGCATGTTCCCGCACCTCCGTCCGAAATGACTTAGTTACTTTGCTTTGTTGCTTGACGCGGCCAATTGCAGCTTCACTTCCGTTTGTTTTCCTATCTTCACTTCGATGTTGTGCTTCCACTCGGTCCATGCGCCGCTGTGATAGGCGCGCACGTCGTAATAGCCGTTCGGCAGCTCGGGAAAGAAGAACCGGCCGTCGCCATTCGTGAGCGTGGATTCGGGCTTCGAGCCATCGGCTCCTTGCGAAGTGACGCGGGCGCCCGGCACCGGCTTGCCGCTTGCGTTCATCACCGTTCCCGCCAGCGTTCCGATCCCTTTCGTATCCGCCGCCGCTGCGAAGGCGAGCGCTGCCGCCAGAAGAAAAACGAGAACCGATCGCCTCATGGCACACTCCTCGGGAAATTCCTGTACCAATTGTAGGCGCGGCGGAGCGGCGGCGAAGAAAGTCAAGCGCGGGATGTAGTCGAAGAGAGACTCCTGTTCGCAAGGACAGGCGAAAGCGCGCCAATTTTGCGCGCTAATATTTGTAGTGGCGGCTGGCGGCGGCATGGGCTGGTTGATCCTGGCGGCCGGAGTCGGGATTGAGGCCGCGCTCGAGCGCGATGAAATAATTCAGAAGCTGTAGCGGAATCAGATGAGTGAAAGCAGCGAGCCATTCGCCGGATTCGGCGTGTCCTTTCTGGGCGGACACCAACTCAGGCACGATGAGCGTGTGCTCGGCGGAAATGCCATGATTCGCTGACGGTGTGACGACCGCGACGCGCAGCATTTTTAGTTCGCCGGCGGCGCGCAGGATATCGCGGGCTCGGACGTCCGTTGCTTTTCCTGTGAGCAGGCCGACGATCGCGGCGCGGGAATCGATTTCTGAAAATGGGCCGTGCAGGACTTCTTCGGTTTCAAATCCTTCGGCGGCGATGTAGCAGCTCTCTTTTATTTTCAGAGCGCCTTCGCGGGCCGTGGGCCAGCCAACTCCTGCGCCGAAAAGATCGATACGCGAGAGAAGCGCGATTTTTTGGGCGAGGTCGCGGACCTGCGGCTCGAGTGCGAGCGCCTGGCGAATCAATTCCGGGACGCGCTCGATTGCGGCGAAGGTGATTCCGGGAGCGAGAAGTTTTTTGCGTCTCGGCGATGCGGAGAATCAGGACGGCGAGAGCGGCGAGAGCCGTTGTATAACTTTTTGTGTAGGCGAACGAGACTTCCTGGTCGCACGTTTCGATGTGGAAGTCGGCGCCGCGAATTTCTGCGCCGCTCATTTCGCCAGTGATCGCGATCGTAAGCGCTCCGGCGGAGCGCGCGGCACGCACCGCCGCGATGGATGCGGTGGTGGTGCCGGTGTGAGTGATGACAACGACCGCGTCACGCGGGCCGAACGCGATCGGATGATTCACGAGTTCGAAGGATTGCTCGAAGTGCGACCAGATGCGACCGGCGGTGAATTCGCGCATCCAAAGTTCTGCGATCTGTGCGGCGTGGAGCGATGTGCCGATGCCGACGAACGTGATTCGATCTTTTTCGGCGGCTTCGTCGGCGGCGCGATCGATCGTCGCGCGTTGCGCGAGCACTTTTTCGATGAGCGCGGGCTGCGCGTGGATTGCGTCGTAGAGATAGTAGGGATGGGCTGTGCGGGGTTCAGGCATTTGCTTTTTCTCCCGGCACAGTGTATCCGATGAGTTTCGAAACGCATTCGATGAGTTTTGAATCGCGTTCGTTCGAATTGCGCGCATTCAAATCATTTACCGGGGAGACGAAATGGCTCGTTACATCACGCAACACACGCTGGCATGCCTGACGCGGCAGGGCGCCGAGGAATTGGCGAAGCGCCTGGCAGCGGCGACGGCGGTGACGGCGAAGCGCGTCCTCGTGAATATGCAGGAAGGCAAGATGATGGTGGAGTTCGACGCGGCGGCTCGCGAAGACCTCGAGAAATGGTTCGCGGCGGAGAAATTTCATTTCGACTGGATTTTGCGAGTTGAGTTCGAATTTGCCGAAGGCGTGCTGCGGCCGGTGGTTTGAATTGCGTTGCAACCATGATTCTGTGACCCCCCCTCTACCGTAGATTAGAATTGGCCCTCTCCTTTTAGTTTCAATGGGTTACGAGGAGTTCTAATCGCGGCACGGTAGATCAGAAAGGCAGTGATCAGTGGCGAGTGATGAGTGACGAGTGGGACGAGGGATCGTTCTGCCGCGGTAAAGCTGCGCCTCGTGACAGATGGATCGGTGGGCGCGGTTCTTGGGGGCGATGGGAACTGGATCGAGTTTTTGTGTGTGGCACCATCGCTCCAGAGTTGACGGTAGCATGTTACGCGGAGGTTGCGGGAACAGTCGCCGGACAAAAAAAGGACAGGGCATAGTACCCTGCATTAAGGTACAGCCTCGGGAATAAAGACATTCCTTCCGGCATACCAAAGTTCAATTCGGCGAGCGTTCCGACAACTATTCCCAACGAATGCTTGCCCACTAATAGTCGTGATATAATGACCATGGTTACAAACACAGGCCTATCAAGGAAGGGCGCATGAAGCAGATGGCGGCTGGAAAATTCAAAGTGCATTGCCTGTCGGTGATGAAGGACGTGCAAGCGACAGGCGAGCCGGTGGTGATCACGAAGCGTGGCACGCCGGTGGTGAAAGTGGTGCCGGTGGAATCCGATGAAAACGAACTTTTCGGATTCCTGGCGGGAGAATTCAAGATTACGGGCGACATCGAATCGCCGGTGGTTCCCACGAGCGCGTGGAAGGTGATGAAGAAGTGATCCTGCTGGACACGCACGCGCTGATTTGGCTGGCGAGCGAGCCGTCGAAGCTATCGAGGAAGGCGAGCGAGGCGATCCGCAAGGCAAGCCAGGAAACGGGACTTGCGATCTGCGCGATGACGCTATGGGAAGTGGCGTGGCTGGCGACTCATGGACGGTTGCAGATTATAGGCACGGTAGAGTCATTCGTGGAGAGAATTTCGGCGAGGACTGCTGTGCGGCCGATCACGCCAAAGATAGCGACGCTGGCGAACCAGTTTTCCGGCGACTATTCCGCGGATCCTTGCGACCGTCTGATCGGAGCAACTGCGCTGGCCGAAGGAATTGCGCTGGTGACGAAGGACGCGAACATCCGAAGGTGTCGGCAGATTCAGACGATTTGGTGACGGAGGATTTTGGCCGCCGTTTGATTTTCCTTCAAGATTAATTTACGCTCTGATATTATCCCCGCAACTGGATCATACGTATTCCACGATCTAAGCTCGATATGAATACAATCCAACGGGCGGTTTGGAAGAGTGGCCAGTTGCAATGGCTACTGGCGGTCGGCTTTGTCCTTTCCGCTTTTTACTTGCCGCGTGCCGCTGCCGAGAAAGACTCCCCTCCTTCTCCACTGTGGGAGATTGATCTCTCGAAATACGAATATCAGGGCAGGCCTCGAAAACTGGAAGAGATGAGCTATTGGAGAGATAGACAGCACCTCGTATTCACGCGAGAAAATGTGCTCGCCACGACGTTTCAGACCCATATCGAAAATAGTGGACCCTCCGTTCGGGACAAGACCCTGCCGACGGATCCTAACCACATCGTGGCGTTGTTTCTGGATGCGGGGCGGGGAGAGGTGATTCAGAAGGGTGATTGGCCCACGAAGACCGCCGACCGCACCTGGTTTTTTGCCGGACAAGACGGGCAATTTATCGTGGGAATTGGCGACACTCTGAGATTGTATTCGCCGGACCTTTCCGTGGTCACCGAACGCAGATTGCCTGCGTCATACGGGAACTTCTTAGAGGTTATGCCAAGCCCCGCCGCAGACACATTTCTTGTGCTGTACATAGGGGGCCCCGAAATCAAGTACGCATGGAAACTCGATCTCCTGGACACCACGCGTCTGTCCGCACTCGGCTCGTGGACTGGGGAACAAGCGCACCCACCCTGGGAATTGTGGGGCAACGAGGTGGCAAGATTCTCCGAACACGAGCTGAGCATTGAGACGCCGCAATCGGGACCGAAGAAAGTGCGGACGCCGATTGAAACGTACTGTGGTGGAAGTTTCGTCAATCAGGACACGCTGGCGGTCGGCAGATTTGAAAGAGGCAAGTGCGATACCGTTTTGCTGGTCTGGAAAGAAGGGAACATCGTGCAGGAGCTGCACTTTGATTCGAAGGGAAGTACCGGACTCGCTCACGCGTCGAGGAATGGAAAGTTTTTTGCAATTAACGGGTACACCTCACAGAGGATACCCTGGAAACCATATGTGAAGGTTTTCAAGCTCGGGAACGAGAAGCCGCTCTTGATTATTGATCTTCCGCCGGCATTTGAGGGGAAGGAAGTCTCATTCAGAACTATGGGGGATCCGCGCACCGAATGGGGCGGCGTAGCACTATCGCCCGAAGGCGAGCTGTTGGCGGTTCGCGCTGGTCCGATCGTGAGTGTGTATCGAGTCCCCCAACCATCGCAATGAGTGAAATTGCCTGGAATCAGGAGGGCCTCTTTGTGGGAAATCGAATCGCGAACAGATTCATCCGGACGACAATTCTAATTTGTGCCTCCGCTTTCTGTACCAGCATCGGGGCCGAAGCATGCGGGGCGCAGCCTGTAAGCGACCGGCCGGAGGCGGCGCGTTCGCCAATCACTCTTTCCGCGGCGCTTTCCTGGCTGCCTGCAGACACGGAAAGTCTGATCGTTGCGAACGGACCGTTCGTGCTGCCTCAATCAAAGGATGCGGAAGAAGAAACCAAAAGCCGGTTGCTTTCGAAAAAGGAAATACGGGAACAGTTCGAATCGTTGCCGATTGGACTTGTGGGATTGCAAGCGGGGCTTCTTGAGAAAAAATTAGCAGGCAAGGAAGTGATGTTTGCGATGGAAGGCTCCCGGAGTTTCAGGTCCCCATCGGACCTGGGTGAAATGACTTACGAGGGCTGCGACATTGTCGTGTTCTCGGTCGACGTCAGCAGCCTGGGCGATACATTTATGAAGGATTCTAAGGGCGTCGCGACGAAATTCGAGGAAATGGAAGGCCAGCGGGTGGCGGTATTCAAGGAGAAGATGGAGGAAGACGTTTGGACGACGATGGTGGCTTTTCCAAAGGCGAACGTGCTGGTAGTGGCGACGGATCGCGATTACCTACAGGGAGTGCTGGCGAGGATTCGCGGGGCAAGCGGTCCGAGGGCGCTGCCGGACGAATTGCCGGAATGGAAATATGTGGACGTCCACGGCCACAGCTGGGGGCTGCGCCACTACGACAAGCGTCAGGCGAGCTTGGATCCTTCTTCGCCGATTGGAGGCGAGAAGTCCGCAAATTTCCCTGACGACCTAGCGATTGGGCTCGTCTTCAATTTCGATGGAGTGCAAGGCCGAACCGCAACGATCACGTACCTTTCCGGGGCGAAGGATGTTCTTGGGATTGTGCGGGAGGGGCTGTTCCCACCCCGAGGGGAAGAGGATTCGGTGAAAGACTTGCGAATTCAATATCGTGAGATCACTCCGGGGGTCGTACAAGGCTCATTTAACCTCGCAAACTCGGAGTCAGTGTTCTACTTCTTTTTCGTACTGATGGCCGGGCTCGGACATGGGGTTTACCTGTGATGAGCGGAGGGGTTGAAAATGGCGACTTGAATGCTAGGGGCACGGTCGTTGTTTTTGAAGTGCTCGACGATCATGTAGAGCGGCATGGGGAAAGCCTCGTTTTGGAGCGATGGCGGGATGATACGACAGGTGTGGCGGGGCGGCGACCGGGAAGGAAACCGCGAAGGCAATTTGAAATTTGAGATAACTGCAACCGTAAATCAACGGCAAAAGAGCTGTGTCCGCAGTCGCGAGGGGGCGCGGCTATTGCCATGGTTGGGGATCGGGTGTAGGCTTTTCGGCGTGATGAACCTTTGCCAGAGGATCGGCTGCAGGTGCTGTTGCTGCGCTTGTTGTCGATTTTTGTGTTCTGGCAGGGGGAGGCTGGAGAGCTAGAAACGGAATCCAGCTTAGAGATTTTGAACCCGCCGCCGGAGAGACTGGGCGGCGTTTTTTTTTGAGCGGGAGGGGCCACGGGGACACGGAGGCACAGAGAGGGGGATGGCGGCTGGGATTTGGAGTTTTAGTCCGACGGTGGCTTAGCTTGAACGAGATGCGCGGTCACGGGAGCACAGGCCCTTCGCGGGCTCAGGGCTAACAAGAGTGCCTGTGCCACTAAAACCGGGAATTTGTTGAATTGAAGATGGGATGGTGGGCATCGAATTCAGTAGCGTCCAAGGAGGAATTTGACATGAGCGAATTCAAGCATCCGGAAGTGCTGGTTACGACGGAGTGGGCGGCGCAGCATTTGAACGATCCGAAAGTGCGGCTGATTGAAGTGGATGTGGATACGACGGCGTACGATCAGGGGCACATCGCCGGCGCGGTGGGTTGGAACTGGCAGACGCAGCTGCAGGATAACGTGCGGCGGGATTTGATCGACAAGGCGGCGCTAGAGGCGTTGCTGGGGAAGTCGGGCGTGGGGAACGACACGACAGTTTTATTGTATGGCGACAACAATAATTGGTTCGCGGCGTATGCGCTGTGGCAGCTGAAATATTACGGGCACAAGGACGCGCGCTTGATCGATGGCGGGCGGAAGAAATGGATTGCGGAAAATCGCGCAGTGACCACGGAGCCGGCGAAAGTGGCAGCGGCGACGTATCACGCGAGCGGACCGGACGAATCGATTCGCGCGCGCAAAGAAGATGTATTCGAATCGGTGAACAAGAAGAAGCCGATCCATTTGGTGGATGTGCGCTCGGTCGATGAGTTTACCGGGAAGATTATCGCGCCGCCGGGAATGAGCGAGACGGCGCAACGCGCGGGACATATTCCGGGCGCGGCGAATATTCCGTGGGTGCAGGCGGCGAACGAAGATGGGACGTTCAAGTCGGCGGATGCGCTGAAGCAGCTGTATGGAGCGAAGGGTGTGAACGGCGATCGTGAGATCATTGCTTATTGCCGGATTGGCGAGCGGAGTTCGCACAGCTGGTTCGTGCTGAAGTATTTGCTCGGGTACGACAATGTGAAGAATTACGACGGGTCGTGGACAGAGTGGGGGAATTTGGTTGGAGCGCCGATCGAGAAGGAGATTGCAGCGGCGGCGCGGTGAGAAGGCAGTTGGAACCACAGATGAACACTGATAAACACGGATAGAACAATCGAGCGGGAAAAAGCCCCGAGGCTGAATTGGCCTTGGGGCTTTTTTGTTTTTAGCGTGATGTGGGCGCGGAGGCAGACAAGAGGACGGCTGGAGGTCGAGCGATCGATGGGCCCGCGACGAGGAAAGGCGCTCGTCGTGGCTACCCAGACTGGTTGAGCGCGGTCCAGGACAGCGGAGATTGGCAGGCGGCGTCTTGAGATGGGCGCCTATTTTTTGCGCTTGACATATTCCCATATGGGAATATATTGTTGGGGCTGTGGCCAGGGCAGCGACAACTTCGGACGCGTTCAATGCTGTGGCTGAGCCGCGGCGGCGGGAGATTTTGAATTATCTGGCGCTGCAGGAGCGGCCGGTTGGGGAGATTGTGGCGGCGCTAGGACTTGAGCAGCCTTCGGTTTCGAAGCACTTGCACGTTTTGCTGGATGTGGGGTTGGTGCGGGTGCGGCGCGACGGGCGGAGGATGCTTTACCGGTTGGATGCCGAGGCGATTCGGCCGCTGCATGAGTGGACCGGGACGTTCGAGCGTTTTTGGCGGAATCAATTGCGGCGGGTGAAGGAACGGGCCGAAGAAAAGAATTCAGCGAAGGATGAGTGAGCGATCTTAATTTCAAGGAGGAAGTATGAGTTCGACGGGAACGCAGATTGAGAATTTGACGCTGAGCATCAACGAAGAAATCAAAGTGCACGCGCCGCTGGAGACGACGTTTGCCGCGCTGCTCGAGCAGTTGGGGCCGAAGAGCGAAGGACAGGACGGAACGCCGATGGCGATGAAAATCGAAGCGTGGCCGGGTGGCAGGTGGTACCGCGACCTGGGCGGAGAGAACGGACATTTCTGGGGACACGTGCAGGCGATCAAACGGCCGACGTTGTTGGAAATCACCGGGCCGCTGTTCATGTCGTATCCGGTTGTGTCGAACGTGCAATACCGGCTGAGCGAAGTGGAAGGCGGAACGCTGATCAAATTTCATCACACGGCGCTGGGATTGATTTCGGACGATCACAGACAGGGAGTGAGAACCGGGTGGGCGCACATTCACGAACGAGTGCGGAAGCAGGCCGAGAGCCAGGGTGGGAAGAAAACGAAGGGCGCGTAATTCGGGGCGAGGGGCTCGCACTCGGAATTGCGTCAGAATCTAGACGCAATCAAATCGAGACGAAGTCGAATCAAAACGAAGTTGAATCAAAATGAATTTAAATCCATTCGTCGTCAAACAAAGGAGAAGAAACATGGGAGACGTCACGCACGAGCAGGTGAATTTGATGTTGAAGTTGTACGATATGCGGCGCGAAGCCAAATTGCGCGAGGCGCGCGATTGGTTCGGGGCCAACTTTCACGTGAAGAATGCAGAGGAAGCGATGCGAATCTGTCCTTTCGGAAGCAAAGAGAACGCGTATATGCGAATGGTGATGAGTTACTGGGAAATGGTGGCAAGCATCGTCAATCGCGGGCTGATCGACGAGGATCTCTTTTTCGAGAGCACCGGCGAGCAGTGGGGCGTGTGGCAGCAGATGAAGCCGGTGGTGGGGACGTTCCGCGCAATGTTCAGCAATCCGAGTTTCCTCGGAAACCTCGAAGAGCAGTGCACGCGGCTGGAAGCCTGGCGAGAAAAGCGTGCGCCGGGATCAAACGAGGCGATGCGGAAATTCCAGGAACAGCTTGCACAACAGTTAAGCCACGCGGCGAAGGTGCAGACCGCCGGGAAGTAAGGCTGATTGTCGTACGTGTAGGTTTGGAGCCCCGAGGGCGTTTTAGCCTCGGGGCTTTTTTTTGCGTCGACGACGAGTTGAAAATTCAAATTTGAAATCTCACATTTCGGATGCAGGCATTGGGAAATTAGGGGCCAGGCGTAAATGGTTTGCCGGAAGCTAATTCCTTTTGCACGAGCGCGAGGATTTCGTTCGGAGGGCCGATATGGCGGTAGTGGGTGGCTTCGATATATTGGTGTTCTTCGAACGTGAAGAGAAACTTTCTGGCGGTGAAATCGTATTGATAGCGAGTGGCGAGCCAGACTCCGGGCGCGACTTCGGTTTGATCGAGAGAGAAGACGCCGCCGCGGTACAGTTTTCCCAGGATTCCGCCACCGAAAGAGAGATCGCGAACGATGTGCGCTTCGCCGTGTACGAGCTGGGTCTGTGCATGGTCCACCCAGATTTTGGCGGTAACGCGCGAGATCGCTTCCTGAAACAGCGTGTGCGGATGAAAATCGGGATTCGGGTCGAGCTGGATAACGTCGCACAAGTGGCCGTTGATGGTTTCGCGGCCAAGCCATTTGCGCGTTAAGCCGAGCTTCAGTCCGTCGATCAGTTCGGCGCGGTCTTTTTTCTTTTTGTCGAACTTCGCGTACGCGGCTTTCGCGCGAGAATCGCGGGGATTGAGCGCCAGTTCGAGCGTTTGCTGCCAAAGCTGCAGCTGCTTCCGGTAATCGGCTGGATCGGGCTGTTTGCCGAGGTCGCTGAGCAGCAATTTCATGGTTCCAGTACCGGTGGGGACCACGCGAAAGGTGCGATCCTCGATGGTTTTCGGGTCCGTGCCGCCCGTTCGACTCACCTGATGCTCAACGCGTTCGTACTGGGCGATTGCCAGATCGTTTCGGTTCTGGTTTGCGACCAGTTCGTCGGAGCGGGCCTCGATTTCTGCCTCAGAGGGAGGTGGATCTTGAGAGGTGGCCGCGGCGGTGGAGCGTTGCTGGATAGCGGAAGGAAGAGACACCGCGGAAGCGAAGATGCCCCCAGCCGCGAAATCAGCGACGGCAGGCGAGATTGCGAGTATCGAAATGGCGACCCATTTGAGCATTCGTGGAACGGTACTGCTTGGATTGCGCCGGCTGGATATCTGGTTGCAAACCCATTGTAACCGGATTTCCGTTCATCCATGCAGGCGAATGAATAGCCTCAAATTCGTGTGTCTATTTGAGGCTCAGCTGAACTTTTTGGAAGGCTCATCCGTCTATAATGGGTAGAGTGAACCAACCTTCTTCATATCTGGGGCAAGCGCGGCAGTCGGCTGCGGCGTTGCAGGAGACTTTCCGGATCGCGCTGGATACGTTGCGTTCGCACAAGCTTCGAACGCTCCTCACATTGCTGGGAGTGATCCTGGCGGTGACGACGCTGGTGGCCGTGATTTCAGTGCTGAACGGCTTGAACGTCTATGTATCCGACAAAGTGGCGAACCTGGGCGCGAATGCGCTCGTGGTGGATCGAATCGGAATCGTTACGAATCTCGATCAATGGACGAAAGCTCGAAAACGCCCGCCGCTCGCAATGGCCGATTACGAAGCGCTGCGAGACGGGATGAAGCTGGCAGCGGCAGTAGCCGCGGAACAGAACAACGTAGCCGACGTACGCTATGGAAATGATTTGAACGAGGACGTAACGATCCTCGGGGCGACTCCTGCGTTTGCTGATATTCGGCAGATCGAAGTGGCGAGCGGGCGGCTCCTTACAGAGACGGACGAAGAACACGCGGCAAATGTTTGCATCATTGGAATGGACGTAGTGAACAAACTCATGCCCGGAGTGGATCCGCTCGGAAAAGAAATTCGAGCGGGACAAGGGCAGTATCAGATTGTCGGCGTGGCGAAGCCGAAGGGGACTGTGCTTGGCCAGCCGCAAGATGATTTCATCATGATTCCGCTGCGGACGTACCGGTCTGTCTGGCTGCAACACGAGGATTCGGTGACGATCTTCGTGCAAGCGCGAGGGCCGGAGTGGATGTCTGCGGCGGAAGATGAGGCGCGAGTGATCATGCGGACGCGCCGGCACCTGCCCTATCAGGATGATGACAACTTCGCGATCATCATGCCGGATTCCATCACCGGAATTTGGAACCGGATCACAGGGAATGCGTTCGGGATTGCGATTTGGGTGACGTCGGTGTTTCTGGTGGTGGGCGGGATCGTGATTATGAACATCATGCTTGCGAGCGTGACGGAGCGGACGCGAGAGATCGGATTGCGAAAATCGCTGGGAGCGCGGCGCGGCCATATCGTGATGCAATTTCTGGTGGAGTCTTCGATGCTGGCGACGCTCGGTGGAGTCGTTGGCGTGATACTAGCGCTGGGGATTGCCGCGATCGTTCGCGCGGCGAGTCCCGTGCCGATTTCGACGCCGCTGTACGCAGTTTCGATTGCGCTGGGGCTGTCTACGGCTGTGGGATTGTTTTTTGGGATTTATCCGGCGATGCGGGCTTCGAAGCTGGATCCGATTGAGGCGCTTCGGGCGGAGAATTAGAGGTGGCATTGGATTCGAGGGTGCGCGAATTAAAGTGATGCGTGAATTAGACGCAGAGATCCTTTCCGGCAAGGCCGGAATCTTCGATCCGGCATCCTGATCGGATGCCCTCAGGACGACAGAGCTTTTAAGGCGCGGCTGGAGCGGAAAATAGATGATGCCGGTGCGGCAGGATTTTCGCGAAAATCTAGGACTTGCGTTCGACACGATTCGAACGCACAAGCTGCGGAGTTTTCTCGCCGTGCTGGGCGTGTTAATCGGCGTGGCGCTGATCATTCTGGTTGTGGGGCTCGTGCAGGGATTCAAGTCGTCGATCTCGGAAGAAATTGCGTCCGAGGGACTCGATACGGCATGGGTGGCGCGGTTTACGCAGGGTCCGGGGCTACACGGGCGACGGCCGAAGGAAGAGCGCGAGCGCAAACCGCTCACCTTTGAGGACGCGCAGGCAGTGATGTCGCAATGTCCCGCGGTGAAGCAGACGGCAGTGTCGGTTTTCGAATGGACGCAGCCGCATACGGTGCGTTACCAGAGCAGCCAGGTATCCGGTGGCGAGTTTCGCGGAACATTTCCCGCGTATCTCGAGGTCTATTCCAACGCGAACATAAAGGCTGGACGGTTTTTTACCCAAACAGAAAATGAGCATCGCGAGAGCGTAGTCGTGCTCGGTGAAAACATCGCTACAGCTCTCTTTGGAAAAGTCGATTTGGCGATCGACAAAGAAGTCCTCGTGGACGGTGTGAATTTCCGCGTGATCGGCGTGCTGGAAAAGCCCGTGGGACTTTTTGGAACCGCTGACGAAGATCGCCGCGTGGTGATTCCCTACTACACATTTTTCAAGATTTATCCTGCGAGTTTCGAGCTGGCAATGCGCATTCTGGCCTATCCGGGAAAACTCGATTTGGCGGTGGACCAGATTCGAGACGTGCTTCGGCGGCGAAGGAATGTGCCGTACGACAAGCCGGACAGTTTTGCGATTCAGACAAACGTCGAGATGGTGAAGCAATTCAACGACATCATCGGCGGCGTGGTGCTGGTGATTGTAGTGCTGAGTTCAATCGGCCTGTTGATTGGTGGCATGGGCGTGATGAACATCATGCTCGTGTCGGTGACGGAGCGGACGCGGGAAATCGGAGTGCGCAAGGCGATTGGCGCGCGCAGCCGCGACATCACCTGGCAATTTTTGTTTGAGGCAATGACCCTTACGGGAGCGGGCGGCCTGATCGGAATTATTGTAGGGAGCGCGATCGTGATGTTGATTCCGGTGGTGAGTTCGCTGAAGGCGATTGTGCCGCTCTGGGCCGTGATTGTCGGATTCACGGTGTCCGTGAGTGTCGGCCTGATTTTTGGCGTGTGGCCTGCGACGAAAGCTGCGAAGCTGAATCCGGTGGAAGCGTTGCGCTACGAGTGACGACGAAACTCGACGTGCCCCTATTTAGTTACGTGGTGACTTATCCGGCTCGACGACGATCGGGCTTTTCGGATTGAGTTGCGCTTTGCCGTCCGGACCAAAAACGTACGGGAAACCCTCGGGATCAACGGGAGCGCCGGCAATCATTCCTGTGGATATTAAATCCATCATGGAACTGGGATAACTGCCGAACCGATCGCGGTAGTCCAGCGCGAGTTGATTAAGTTGCGCTTCATCCTGCTGGACTTTTAGCGCCTTTAATTGGTCGAGCGCATATTGCTTCACCTTCGGGTCCCGAGTGGACTCGTATGTTTCAGCCCAAATCATGCGAGAAGTTTCGAAAGCTCCGCCTTTGGAAGCTATGCGTGCGGCCAGCAACTTGAAGATTTGCGGCGCGCCGGGAATTTTGCTGGCCTGGAGATAGGCGGCTGAAGCCTTTTCGTAATCCTTAATACGCAAATAGTAGAGGAAGCCAAGATCGGCGGCGATTTGCCAATTGTCCGGATTCGCAGCGACTCCCTTTTTCACCAAGTCGACTGCGAGATCCGGCCGGCCGGCGCCCCCCTGCTTTTCAGAAAGAAAAAAAGCACCGAAGTGGTACGCGACGATGAGATTTGGATCGAGGGTGGTAGCGACGCCAAGCATTGGCGCGAGCAAACTGAAATCGCGATCGGACGTGGAAAGTTTTGCGCCGTAGTACTGCACAGCGCGGGTCCAGTAGACATCGGCGAGCAACGAGTCGTAGCCGAGGCTTAGCTTTTTCAGGAGTGGACCCGACTGGATGAGAAGCTCTTCGTTCTGCTTCGCGAGATTCTTCTGCTGAGCGTCAATACGGACCTGCAACATCACAATCCCGACAAGAAGAATTGGCGCGATAACGATCGCGCGCCAGGCAAGCGGATTTCGCGAAGGGGCGGTCACTTCAGGTCCCGCCCTGAAAACACGGCGGCAGCTGCGACGAGAACGAGCGCCGAGTAGAGCAAGGTGTAAAGAGTGTTTTGCCCTATCAGAGCCAGCGGTATTGCGAAACCGTGGGCGGCCTGGTCGATCACGTCATAGTTGTGGAAATTAGGGAGCACATAGTAAAGGATGCGCGTGATTGCCCGAATGGCGGGACTCTTCGTCACCATGCCGATGTTGAGGAAGTCGGTCGAAAACATTCCGGCCAGGTAAATTCCGATCGTGAAGAGAGTGGAGAGCATCGGGGTGGAGAAGCACGAGAAAAAAAGCGCAAGCGCGGTGACGAGGGCCAGTTTGAGGAGAATGAAGTACACAGCAACGAGAATGTAAATATCCGACCGCTCGAATGAGCGAGTCACGTAGAAAAGCGCCGCCGCTACGCCAATTGTCATCAGGCACGTGTTGACGAGCAGCGTAAGCAGCAGGCCCGCATATTTTCCGGCGATGAATTCCCAGCGGCGAATCGGCTTCGCGAGCAGGCTGTAGAGCGTTCGCTTCTCCATTTCTTTGTATATCAGGCCGACGCCGATGAATATCGCCATCACGAGTCCGAACGCCGAAATCGCCGATAGGCCCAGATTGACGATCACGAGCCGGTCGATCCCGATGGAAATTTGTCCGACGAGAATCGCGGCACCGATCATCATCAGTGCGAAGAACACAAGGTTGTAGAGAACGCGGTCGCGCACTGCTTCACGGAACGTATTGACGGCGACAACTCCCGGCATTGCGCTCATCGGGCGACCACCTCGTTGGCGTGCGACGCCGCTCTTTCCTTGTTGACCAAGCGGAAGAAGTACTCTTCGAGCGAGGGCCTAACCGGCTGCACGGAAAGAATTCGCGCTTCGCAGCCGCGCAACTCTTCCAGTGCGGCGTAAAGTGCCGCTTCGGAAACTTCGGCGCGGTAGTGTGCGCCCGTTTTCGCCGCACTGGCGGCGAGGCCTGGCGGCAGCGGGCGGCCCGCTTTCAGTTCAAACAGAATTTCCATTCCTATGACGCCAATCGAAACCATCTCACTGGGAGAGCCAACACCCTGCAATTTTCCATCGACCAGAACGCCGACGCGGTCGCAAAGCATTTCCGCGTCGGAGAGAATGTGAGTGGAGAAGAACACGGTGCGGCCCTGCTGTTTCTGCTCGAGAATAATATCGCGGACCTCGCGGCGGCCGATGGGATCGAGTCCGGACATGGGCTCGTCCAAAAAAACGACTTTTGGGTCGTGCAAAATGGCTTGGGCGATTCCGGCGCGCTGGAGCATGCCTTTGGAAAACTTTCGCAGCTGAACATCAGCAGCCGTAGTAAGTCCCACGCGATCGAGGAATCGGGAGACGCGCTCGCGGCGCTCGGCGGGCGCGTAAGCAAAGAAGCGAGCGTAATAATCGAGCAATTCCCGCGCCGTGAGATAATCGTAAAAATAGGGCTGCTCGGGAAGGTAGCCGATTTCGCGGTGCATGTTAACGTCGTCGATCGACTTCCCGCGAACGCGTGCCGTTCCGGCGGTCGGAAAAATCAGCCTCATTAATAACTTCAGTGTAGTTGTCTTGCCGGCGCCGTTCGGACCAAGAAACCCGAAAATTTCACCGTCCTCGACACGAAGCGAAAGATTGTCGAGCGAGCGGCGATTCCGCTTGCGCCAAAAGCCCAACGCATAGTCTTTGGTCAGGCCATCGATTTCGATTGCTGCCGTGGTCATAGCATTCATTATTATTTTTTTTCAGACAATTAGCTCGTGTCAATCCTGTCGTGTTGTTTTGAACAACACACATGGCTGAGGCCGAGCGGGCCCAGAAATCGGCTCCGATTGACAATCCCGGGCCAGCTGCGTAGGCTCGCGCGAGCAGGACTTTCCTCATGATTGGCCAGACCCTCTCGCACTACTTGATTACGTCGGAACTAGGCCGCGGCGGAATGGGCGTGGTGTATCGCGCGCACGATCAACTCCTGAAACGCGACGTGGCGCTGAAACTGATGCGCGAGGACGTGGTGAACCATCTGGAGCGCCGCGCCCGAGTGCTAGCGGAGGCTCGCGCGGCTTCGGCGCTGAATCATCCCGGCATCACGACGATCTACGATGTGGGTGAATCGGGCGAACATCTTTTTATCGTGATGGAGCTGATCGAAGGCCAGACGCTTCGCAATCGACTGTCGTCGTCTGGGCCGATCGAGGCTCGCGAACTAACGCGGCTGGGAGCGCAAATCTCCGAAGCGCTCGGTGCAGCGCATTCGCACGGCGTAATTCACGGCGACATCAAGCCCGAGAATATCGTTATGCAAGCCGCGGGCGCTCCGAAGCTATTCGATTTCGGAATCGCGCGGCAAATCGCCGCTGAGACCGCAACGCTCACTCGCTCTGTGAGCGAATTGAATGAAACACCTCGAGGTTCGGTCGCCGGCACCCTCGCGTACATGCCGCCCGAGATTTTGAGAGGCGAACCTGGGGACACCCGCTCCGATCTGTATTCTTTGGGTGTAGTTTTATTTGAGATTGCTACAGGCCATCGGCCATTCGAAGGTCCCACGATTACGAGTCTCGTAGCGCAGATCCTGCATGAGCCGGCACCGCGGCTGGGCGGCGCGGACACGATTGTGCCACAGGAACTGGCTCGAATCGTTCAGAAGCTTCTGGAAAAAGATCCGGGCTCGCGCTACCAATCGGCGCGCGAGCTCCAGGTGGACCTCACAAACCTGCAACGGGAACTTGAATTGGGCGCTCTGCTTCCCGCTGCGGTAATTGGAAAACGAGCTGTTGCAGTGCTGCCGTTCAAGTTGCTTACACCGAATCCAGAAGATGACTATCTGGGCGTGGCGCTGGCGGACGCGATTATCAATCACATTGGCGGCGGTGGCGAAGTGCTGGTGCGGCCGATCAATACCGTGCGGCGCTACGCGAAGCAAGCGGTGGATCCGTTGCTCGCGGCGCGCGAAATGAATGTTCACATCGTTGTGGACGGCAGCATTCAGAAATCTGGATCGCGGTTGCGAGTGCATGTGCAAGCGTGGAACGCGGCGGACGGATCCACGCTACTCACGGCCAAATACGATTCGGAGATGGCGGCGCTCTTTGAACTGCAAGACAAAGTTGCTGAGGCGCTTGCACGCGCGCTCGGTCTCAAATCTTCCGGTCATCCCGAATCGTCGCTTGAGCCCCCGACGAAAAATCCAAGGGCCTACGAGTTATTCCTCCGCGCGGTGGAACGCCTCTCTCGCGTGAACATGTGGGACATGCGCACTGCAATCGAGATGCTCGAGGAAGCCACTCGTCTCGATCCGCGTTTTGGCGAGGCCTGGGCGCGGCTGGCGGAAGCGTGCGTGTTCATGGCTGGGACGTTTGATCCCACGCCCAAGTGGTACAAGAAAGGTGAGCTTGCGATGCGGCGGGCGCTCGCGCTCGATCCAACGAACGCGCAGGCGCACTGTGCGCATGGCCGCGTGCTGTGGACGCCGCTTAAAGGTTACAAGAATCGTCAAGCGTTGCAGGCTCTACGCGAATCGCTGCGGCGCAGCCCCGGATATCATCCTGCGCTCATCTGGCAGTGCCTGATATATCTGCACGTCGGAATGATCGATGAGGCGATCGAGGGATTGCACACGGCCCTTGCGACACAACCCGATGACGGATTCACGCTGACGTTTCTCGGCCAGGCCAGAATGTTGCAAGGCGATTACGGGGAGGCGGAGCGCTATTTCAAACGGGCGCTCTCTCTCGATCCCACCAGCTTGTGGGTGAATCTTTTTTCTCCGATGGTGCCGCTCTACGGAGGGAATCCCGAGGACGCGGTTGAGATCATCAAAAGTGCTCAGCGTTTTTTCCCCGAAGAAGCGCTGCTAACCAGTTGGGAGGGCCTGCTGTGGGCGAAAAGGGGCGAACCGCGTAAGGCGGAACAATCGATTCGCAAAGCGTTGAAGGTCGGCAAGTCCATGCTGCACACACATCACATGTGGCACACAGCAGCGGCGACGTACGCAACGCTTGGGAAACCCGAACTTGCGGTTCCGCTGCTTGCTCGCGCCGCGAAAACCGGGTTGCCGAACTATCCAGTCTTCCGGGACGACGTGCATTTTCAATCGATGCATACGTACCGGCCGTACCTTCAGCTGCTGGCTAAGGTAAAAAAAGAGTCGGACGGTTACCGCAAGGAATTTGGAAACGGATGATCCTCAATCCTTGGCAGCTGAAGAAGTTGGTTGTTGAGGCGGAGCTGGGACCTCAGTAGAGGAGCGAAGCTTGTCGAACGCGGAATCCTTCGCGAAGGTATCAGGAAACTTGGATTCGAACGACGCCAGTCCTGGGCACACCATTCTGTGCGCTTTCGAGAACCCGAACGCTTCCATCTCGCGGCGAGATTCCTCGGCCGTCCATCCCTGACCTGCGATCCGGTAGGCGGCGATCATCATTCCGGTGCGGTCGACTCCGAATTGGCAGTGCACGAAGATTTTCTTGTCCGGATTTTCGCGCAGAATGCTGAGGAATTTTGCGATGTCGTCGTGATTCATGTGCGAACATCGCGATGGAATCGCGACGTACTGCATGCCGAGCGCCGTGACTTCTTCGCGCTCGCGGTCTCGATCGGCTCGAAGGTTGATGACGATGGCAACGCCCATTTTCGCGAGCGCGTTGAATCCTTCTTCCGAAGGCTGTGCTCCACGAAAAATTTCCGGGGTGATTTCTCCGAAGTTCGGCACGCCCTCAAGGAATATTTTCTGCGCGAACGCGTGCTCCGAAGCGGCTGGCGCAGTCGTGTTCGCTGATTGCTGCGCGTACGCAGGCGTACACAGCAGCGCCGCGAGCGCCGCGAGCGATAGAATGCGAGTAAATTTCGGAAACACTACCGTCATCGTACACCGAAGATATAGGATGCGGGAAACACTGGATATGGTACTTCTGCGCACGCACCACTACGGGTAGACGCTTTCGACAACTTAGCCCAGACATTTTGTGGTCGGAGCATGAATTTTTCTTGACAAGTTTTCCACAACCCCTGATACTGCGCACCCAGACTCGGGGGAACGCGAGCCGGTTATCTCGATAGAGTAATGTAACCGGCAAGCGACGAAAGCATTCCGGGTATTACCGAAAAACTGAAGGGAACCGCCCGCACTACGCACCGCGCTTCCATTTCTTGCGCGGCTTAGCTGGGCTTTTCTCTTTTTTTGGTCTGGGTGGCGCAGTTTCCAGTCAAGCAACGTACTCGATCACGGTTCTCTCCTGATGAGTCCGTGTTGAGTTATATAGAACAACCTAGTTCCGGACCCCGGCGGTTGGGAGTAAAATAGATCTTACCCTCCCGCACGGCTTCCCGGAGAACATTACGGCTGAAACACTGCCGGCGCGGAGGCAGAGATGGCAGAAACGAGAACAGCATTGAACGGACGCATGGAAGCGGAACAAGTTGCCCGGCGAGCCAGCGGATTGGAATTTAAACGCCGGTTCACCGACGGCAAAGTGGCACCTTTCGACGCGGTCGAATGGGAACGTCGTACTGCACTCATAGGCAATGATAAGGGTCAGGTAATTTTCCGGCAGGAAAATGTAGAAGTGCCGAAGTCGTGGTCGCAGACTGCGACGAACATAGTGGTTTCGAAATATTTCCACGGCAAGCCGAACTCGCCGGAGCGCGAAACGTCGGTGAGGCAGTTGATCGCGCGCGTCGTCGACACGATCGTGCGCTGGGGCGAAGAAGGCGGCTACTTCGCGACGCCCGACTCCAAGAATATCTTTCGCGACGAACTGACTCATCTGCTCGTCGAGCAGAAAATGGCATTCAATTCGCCGGTGTGGTTCAACGTCGGCCTCCAAGCCAAGCCTCAGTGCTCCGCGTGCTTCATTAATTCCGTCCAGGACAATATGGATTCGATCATGAACCTGGCCAAGACGGAAGGAATGCTCTTCAAGTGGGGTTCTGGTACTGGAACGAACTTCTCGTCGTTGCGCGGTAGTAAGGAATCCCTTTCGGGCGGTGGCATCGCATCCGGCCCTGTGAGCTTCATGAAGGGTTTTGACGCTTTCGCGGGCGTGATCAAGAGCGGCGGCAAGACGCGGCGGGCGGCGAAAATGGTGATCCTGAACGCGGATCACCCGGACATCATGGAGTTTATCGAGTCGAAGATGAAGGAAGAGCGCAAGGCGCGCGTCCTGATCGAACAGGGCTACAACCCTGCGATTGACGGCGAAGCGTACTCCTCCGTTTTCTTCCAGAACGCGAACCATTCCGTTCGCGTGACCGATGATTTCATGCGCGCAGCCGAGGAAGACCGCGACTGGTGGACGCGCAACGTGAATGACGGCAAGCCGTGCGAACAATTCCGGGCGCGCGACCTGCTGAACGAGATGGCAAAGTCGGCCTGGCAGTGCGGCGATCCCGGCATGCAGTACGACACGACGATCAACCGCTGGCACACTTGCAAAGCCACCGACAGGATCAATGCCTCGAATCCGTGCTCGGAGTACATGTTCCTCGACGATACGGCCTGCAACCTGGCATCGCTGAACCTGCTGAAGTTCCTCGGGACCAACGGGCAGTTTGACACGGAAGGATTCCGCGACGCAGTGGACGTGACGATCACTGCGCAGGAAATTCTGGTCGACAATGCCAGCTACCCGACTGAAAAGATCGCGCGCAATTCACATGACTACCGGCCGCTCGGCCTCGGTTACGCGAATCTTGGCGCGCTGCTGATGTCACTCGCGCTTCCTTATAATTCGGACGGCGGCCGCGATTTCTGCGGCGTCATCACGGCGCTGATGACAGGTGAAGCCTATGCCCAATCGGCGCGCATTGCCGAGCGCATGGGTCCCTTCGGCGGCTACCTGCGCAATCGCGACGCGATGCTCGACGTGGTTCGCATGCACCGCGACTCGCTGCGGCCGATCAAGGAAGAGAACGTTCAGCCTTCGCTGCTGCACGCCGCGCAACAGTCCTGGGACGACGCGCTCGCGCTTGGCGAACGCTTCGGCTACAAGAATTCGCAAGTTTCCGTGCTGGCTCCTACCGGCACCATCGGTTTCATGATGGATTGCGACACCACCGGCATCGAGCCTGACCTTGCACTCGTGAAGCAGAAGAGGCTCGTGGGCGGCGGCGTGATCAAGATCGTCAACAACACTGTTCCGCAGGCGCTGATGAAGCTCGGCTATCCGCCGGAGCAAGTGGCGCAGATCGTGGATTACATTGACGCGAACGGAACCATTGAAGGCGCGCCCGGGTTCAAGCTCGAGCACCTCGACGTGTTCGATTGCTCGCTCGCGCCGATGGGCGGAGGCCGCTCGATTTCCTGGCGCGGTCATCTGCGCATGATGGCGGCGGCACAGCCGTTTATTTCCGGAGCGATCAGCAAGACGATCAACATGCCGGAAGAATCGACGGTGGAAGACATCATGGAGGCTTACACGGAGTCCTGGAAGTTCGGACTGAAGGCCGTGGCCATCTATCGCGACAATTCTAAGCGTTCGCAGCCGCTCTCTGCAGCGGGCAAGAAAGAAACCGAGAAGCCGGCAGCAGCAGTGGCAGTGGCCGAAGTGGCGGCTCCGGTTGCCGCGAAAGCAGCGGAAGTGCTTACGCCAGCGCAGCAGGAACTTTTCGCGCGGGCACAGCGCCGCAAACTGCCGAACGAGCGCACGTCGATCACGCATAAGTTCTCGATTGGCGGGCACGAAGGTTATCTGACGGTCGGCAAGTACGCGGACGGCACGCCGGGCGAAATCTTCATCAAGATGGCGAAAGAAGGCTCCACGCTCTCTGGCATCATGGACGCCTTCGCGTTGTCAGTCTCCATCGCGCTTCAATACGGTGTGCCGCTGCGGGCGCTCGTCGATAAATTCGTGAACTCGCGCTTCGAACCTTCGGGCTATACCGGCAATCCCGAAATTCGGTACGCGAAATCCATCGTGGATTACATCGGTCGCTGGCTCGGAGCGAAGTTTATTTCGCCCGACTACCTCGACGTCGATGCGGCAATTGCTGCAACAGAAACGGCGGTCGCTCCCGTAGCAGCGGCGGCGGCTCCTGCGTTTGCTACCGCGGCGGCGGCGAACGTGGCCGAACCGGAAGCGTCCACCCGCCCGCGCGCTGCGATCGATGACGCGCCATCGTGCTCCGAGTGCGGCATGCTGATGACTCCGAATGGTAGCTGCTACAAGTGCGCGAATTGCGGCAGCACGTCAGGCTGCAGCTAGCGCTCGCGGTAGCGGTTTAAGGTTTCAAGGGCGTTCCGGTCATCGAAACAATGATCGGAACGCCCTTTTTGTTTTCGGGCAGGTCTTCAGGCGGCGGGAGTTTGCGCTGAACGGCGCAAAGAACGAATCGCAGAATATCCCAGTAACAACACAGCGATTCCCAGGGCGAGCCACAGGACCACGTCGTATTTTTCCGTCCACGGTCGTGGATCCGACCAATCACTATTGATCTCCTCTGGCCCGAGCTGCGCTGCGACAGCTCCTTCCATCTGTTTCGCATTCAGGAGCCGGGAGAGATCGTATTCCGGAGGTGTAGCGCGGCTTTGTCCGTAGAGCAGGCGATAGGTGCGGCCAGGTTGCTGCTCGAAGACTACATGGCGCGGAATCGAGTACAGATGTGGGACCACGCCGACGAGCGGCGCGTCATTATGATTCACAATCTCTATCCGCCAGTAGCGCGCCTGCGCTCCGCGAGAGCGAATGGAAACGGATAATTGCTCGGCGAGGCTGTCGCCTTGCCGATAGCGATAAATCTCGCCTCGCGCGGATGGGCCCCATTGTTTGTTGTCGGAGCTAGTCTGCACTTCCACGCCCCGGATGAACTCAGCCGGCGCGGCAACATCAAACTTGACGTCTGAGACGGGCTCCTCCGCGGCGCCAAGATCCGTAGTCCACGCTGTGATTTCCGGGGCGGGTTGTGCGACCGGAGTGATCCTGGCGTCGAGCTGCACGCGTTCCGGCGGATCTTGAATCTGGTAGAGCACGTTGGCGCCAACGACTGGAAACTGCTTGTCACCGTCAAAAATTCGCAGGCGCAGGAATGGCGCATTGTTCTCGGAGTAGTGGACGATCTGCGTTCCCTCACGGCCATCTTTCCGAAAACGGAAAATAGGCGCGCGTGGCTGCACGATTCGCCACACGCGGCCGTCGTCGCTCGCTTCCACGCTGACCCACTCAATGAAATCCGATTCCGAAGTTTCGACTTCGATCGCGTTGTGGAAGGCAGCGCGCAGTGCGATCTCAACCACGACCTGCGTGTAGAGGCCCGGTGCAAAGCTTCGCTCGTGCAGAATCGTCGGGCGCGGATCGGTGTGTTGATTACCTTCGCGCAGGAACAACACGTACGGCGTTTCTGCGCCTTGTTCATTTATCACGCGGACATCAGGCAGAGAATACCGTGAGTTCTGAAATACGTCGGAAGGGACGATTACGCTGGCGAGCCGCGGTGCTTCCACCGGCGGAAGTTCGATGGCGCGGGAATATCGCCAGTGACTCCACGCGGTCGGCAATGGAGCCGCGGCGAGAAATGAGATCGCGAGCAAGACGGCTGCTGCTTGCAGGCAAGGCCGCGCGGAGTTGTTCGAGTTCTTCACTCGTTTGTATCGCCTTTCTGGCCCGCCAGGCGCCGCTGGTAGAAGAATGAAATCAGGAGCAACGCGAGACCGAGCAGCAGGAACGAGATGATGCGATAGAAGCGTTCGAGAAATGAAAGGTCGAAGAAGAAGACTTTCGCGATCACCACGCCCAGCAACGCTAGCGCCTGCCACCGCAATACCGCCGACTTCTTCCAGATACCCGCCGCAAGCAGTCCCAGCGCATAGACGAGCCACAGCGAAGAGAGCGCCAGCTGCTGAGCGAGGTTGCGATCGATTAACGGAGAAGGCGTACGCTCGATGTAGTCCCAAACCTCAAGCGAGAGTGCGGCGAGCGCGTAAATGTTGGCCGTAATCGCGATGCCGAGAAAGATCGTTTGCTCCGGCTCTTCCAGCGCTACGCTTTCCGTGCGGGCGAAATAGCACGCCAGCAGAAAGCACGCGACCGTTGCCGCAAAAGTGGCGAAGCGCGAATTCAGCAGGAATTGCGGAGCAGGAAGCGAGATGAAAGTGAGCCGGCATAGGGCAACAATGAAAAGCACGAAACCGGCGGCTCGTAGCGCAGAGATTCGAATCCGCAGGCCGCTCCAGATCAGTATGGTTCCTTCCACCGCCCACGCGATCGTGATCCAATGGCCGTCGAGTCGAATGGGAATCGCGAGCGTTGCAAACGTGAGAGCAAGCCCGGCGAAAATGATTCGCGTCATCGGCACGCCAGATGTTTCCTTCTGCGGAAGGGCGCGTTCGATCGCCAGGTGAATTGCGGCAAGGACAAGAACTGCGATCGTAAGCGCCCAGCGATGCTCGGGCCAGAACATTTCTCGCAATGCGATCAGGAAGGCCAGCGAATTGACCAGCACGATTCCGTTTTCGAGGAGCGAGAGTTCGCCTTCGCGACGGCTGCGTACCACCGGCAGGGCGGCGAACAGGACAAAAAATAGCGTTGCGAAGAACAGCGTCGTCCCGAGCGCGTCGTCCCGGTAGAACTCGCTGTACCAGCCCCAGAAGTAAACGAGCGTCGCAATGAACTGGACTGGCGGAAGACTTTTCCAATCGCGTGCCCGCGCGAGTGCCAGCATTCCCGCGCCGAGCACCGCCATGTACGTAAACAGCGTGATCTCGTGATTCTCACCGGTGCTGACGAGTTGGGGCGTGACGATTCCGCCGATGAGAGCGAGGACGGCGATGCGTTCGGAGTTGCGGCCAATCGCGACGATCGTCGTCACCGCCGTCACGACGATCATCATCGCGAAAGCCGCCGTTTGCGAGAACACCTGGTAGTAGTGCCAGCCGGCCCACAGCGAGAGATATAGGACGGCAGCGCCGAGTCCTGCAATCCCTTCCGAAAAATACTTGTAGCCGCGATCGAGCAGGCGGTGGCTCCACGGGAAAAGGGCCGCTCCGATCAGCAATCCCATGCCAACTCTTCCGCGCGGGCCGATCCAATTGTTTTCGAAGGCGTACTTTAGAAAGAACGCGACCGCGAAGAGTATCGCGAGGATCCCGATGTAGTTCATCCAGCGACCCGCGATGAGCGTTTCGAAATTTATGCTTTCTGTGGGGCCGGCTTTTTGCGTCCACGCTCCTGAGGAAAGGACAGGCGGTGTCTCGTGTGCGGGCCGGGGAGGCATCGGCGGCGGCGCCGATTTGACATGTGTTGGCGGCGGAATTTCCGGGAACGGACGTGGCGGAGCCGAAGCAACTGGAGTTGGTCGAACTTGCTCGGAAGCGGGAGCGGACGGAGCGACATCCGCACTTGACGCCATTTTCGGCGCTGCGCTGGCAGGGAGAATCGCCGCTAGAGCTTTTTCAATCTGCGCGAGGCGCTGTTCGAGCGAATAGATTCGGCCCGTGAGTTGAGGAGTTTGTCCGGATGTCTCTTCGAGGCGCCGAACGCGAACGAATGCGACGATGGCTAAAATCGGCACGACGACCGCGACAAAAAGTACAATCAGGATGGCAAGGGGCACGATTGGTTCCATTTTAAGAGGGCTCGCGAATAACCACGCTGTTATAGCAATGGCACGTGAACGTCACAATACCCGCGTTTCCGCCTTCTGTCTATCTGGCAATGCGCCGCGCAAAATCTAATCAACCACAGTCTCGCTCGCCAAAATCCGCTCCGCGTGTCGCCCCTAGCCTTTCACCCGTAGGGTCGCCGCTTGCTGCGCCCCCTTTTTACGCATGCCACGAACGCACCGCGCCGCTCTCGTCAATTCACTTCGCCTCGCGTCGCGTGCGCGGTGGCGATGCTATGATGACCCGGTCGCGCAGATCCGGCGAGAGGTTGCAGCTCCATGCTTCGCATAGGGCAACTCATTCCGCCACTCAGCATCCACACTCCGGACGGGCGCACGGCGCGCGCCTGGGACTACAAACAAAAGAAAAATCTGGTGATCGCGTTTCTGGACTTGGAGTGTGCGCATTGCACTGAATTTCTGCGCGGGCTTGCCGCTCGCGTGGCGGAGCTGCACGAGAAAGAGGGGGTGGCCCTGATCGTATTCCCGCAGCAACCGTCGAACCGAGTCACCGATTCTCTCCCTGCGGAAATTATCGTGGGGTCAGACACGCCGGGCCGGGCGGCGCGCGAGTTTTTGGGCGACGATGCCTTCTCAGCGCGAGGTTTCGTGCGCGGGGGCGTCTTCGTCACAGACCGCTACGGCGAGCTTTCCGCGCAGTGGCCGATCGAGCGCCACGAGTTTCCAGAGATCGACGAAATTATGCGCGCGCTGGATTACGTCCAGATGGCTTGCGATCACTGTGCCGCGCCGCTGTGGCAGGTGGAGTAGCAGCGACGCTGCAAGCTGCGGTGTGCGGCAGCTGGTGGGGGCACGGCACGCCGTGTCGAGCCTAGCGCGGGTGAACCGTCGCGCAGGATTCAACACCGTGCGGTTTTGATGACGCGTTCAGCGCGTCCCGATTGTCCTCGCTGCAATCAACGGGTTCACCGACGATTTGTGAGCGATGCGAGTTGGTTCGTTCGCCCGAGCTCACATAAAAAAAGGGAGTCCCATTGGGACTCCCTTTTTCTTGCTCTACCCAAGATTCCGGTTTCGGCGCGGCGAAACCGGCCCACCCCGGGATAAGAGACAGCCGAACATTTGGAGTGCACGCACAATGCCACCACATCCATTTTTCAACAGAGGGGCTTGAAGGTTGGCAGGACGCGACTTAGCTCGCCTCCGCCAAATTTCGGATGATTATAATTTCAGGAACCTACAGTTTATAAAAGCGCAGGCACCTGATTTCTACATTCTTTGGAATGTCACCGGTACCAAGCGCGGCGGCGATGTAAGCGTATCTCGATCGTCTCTCGCCAGATCACGACGCGACGTTCGCGAGAATTCTGAAGGCAATCGCGAACAGGTAAGTGCGAAATGTGGCGCGCGGTTCGTATCGTTAGGCGCCGCGCAATACGGCCAGGAATGTTTCTTGCGCGCTTGATCAATTTCGATTTACGCGCCAATGGCGGTGCGGAGTGCTGAGGCGAGGGAATCGGTCCAGCGGCTCACATCTTCATCGCGCTCGGCTTCGACCATCACACGCGCGAGCGGCTCGGTGCCGGAATAGCGCAGTACGATACGGCCCGAATTGCCCAGCGCTTTTTCGCCTTCTGCAAGGAGTCGCGAAACTTCCGGCAGCGATTCGAGCGGCGGCTTCGATTTCACGCGGACGTTCACAATTTTCTGCGGAAATATCTTCAAGTCAGCGACAAGCGAATCGAGCGGCCCCGCAATCGATACGATCGACGCCACGATTACCGCGGTGAGCATTCCATCGCCGGTCGTCGCGTCGTCGAGAAAAAGAATGTGGCCGGACTGTTCGCCTCCGAGGTTCGCGCCGATGCGAAGCATTTCTTCGAGGACGTAACGATCGCCCACGGCCGTACGCACAAGCTTGAGCCCTGATTGCTCGAGCGCGCGCTCTAGCCCCAGATTCGCCATCGTGGTGCCGACGAGTACGTTGCCTTTCAATTTGTCGGTAGATTTCAGGTAGCGCCCCGCGACGAGCAGAACACCGTCGCCATCCACCAATTTTCCCGAAGCGCTCGCAAAAAGCGCGCGGTCCGCGTCGCCGTCAAATGCCACTCCGAGCGCGGCCCCTGATTCCACGACCAACTTCTGCATCGCTTCCGGATGAAGCGAGCCGCAACCCGCGTTGATGTTTTTGCCATCGGGCGTGTGATTGATCGCGACGACCTGAGCGCCCAGCATCTGAAAAAGTTGGGGCGCGAGCTTGCTCGCCGCGCCGTTCGCGCAATCCAACACGATTTTCATTCCCGCGAATTTTGACCCCGGAAGAGCCGCCGCGCGCAACCCGCCGAGATAATCCTCGTGAAGTTTTTCGTCGCCATGCGGATGGGCTTTGCTTGCATTCGACGCGTTCGTACCACGCGTGGAAGATGACTGGCCATTCGGCGAAAGAACCAAATGCTCGATTTCAGCTTCCACCGCATCCGGAAATTTCATGCCCGAGGACGAAATCAGCTTCACGCCATTGTCGTGATACGGATTGTGCGAGGCGGAGACGACCACACCTGCGGAAAATCCTTCGCGGCTGACGAGCCATGCCACACCCGGCGTAGTGACAACCCCCGCCGAAACAGGTTCCGCTCCCGCCGAAGCAAGCCCGCGCGCGATCCTGTCCGCAATGTGCGGGCCGGATTCGCGCGTATCGCGGCCGATGAGTACGCGCGGGATCCTGTTCGTCACGGGTTTTCGACCCGCCAGATATTCGCCGAGCGCCGAGCCGACGCGATCGAGTGTTGCATCGTCGAGCGGATATTCGCCTGGGATGCCGCGAATTCCATCGGTGCCGAAAAGTTTTTTCGCCATGAAGTCGCGCCAAGGCTCCCAAGAGTGAAACGCTAAATACTAACATCCGGCTCCGCGCTGAAGCCGCAACGAGGCCCGGCGGCGAGACCTACTCATAACCATGCCGTCGCGCCGCCAGTATCCACGGGAACACATCGGCGCCCCTGCACCGCGCCGCTATGATATTGTACGCGGGTGCCAACCGAAGCTGTGAAGGACCGCAGTCTAGCGTCCGCAAGTTCGGTCAGCGGAAAAATCATCGCAGCGGGCATCGTGATCGCCTTTTGTTATTGGGCTTCCACCGTGCTCGTCACTGTGGTGGTTTCCGTGCTGATGGCGTATTTTCTCGACCCAATTGTCACGTGGTTCGAGGAATGGCACATCCCGCGCGCTCTGGGCGCATTGATCGTTGTTCTCGCGACAATTTGCCTGCTGTTGCTCCTCGCCTGGACGCTGATTCTTCGCGTCGACCAGTTCGGACAAGACTGGCCCAATTACCAGAAGCCTTTGCGCGCGGCCGCGTCTGTTGTGGAAAAGAAACTCGAGACTTTCGAAAGTCACGTTTCCGAAATTGAGCCCGGAAATCAAGCAGGAGAGCACATCGTCCAAGTCGCCGAATCGCATCCGGTTCGCAGCGCTTTGCTTTCGCGGCTAAGTTCTCTCGAAGCAGTTATTCTATCGGCGACGTTCGTTCCCTTTCTATTATTCTTTATGCTGGCCGCGAAGCGCCAGGTGTGGCACGCGACGATGCAATTATTTCCCGCCACCGAACGCACGCGCGTTAAAGAGACGCTGTCGGAAGTCACTCTCGTCCTGCGCAGTTACGTGATCGGCACAGCGCTTGTGGGCTTAATCCTGATTTTCTGCAGCTGGATGTTTTTTTTGAGCATCGGGCTCGAATTCCCGTTTCTCGCGGCGCTCGTTTCCGGGCTGTTTAATCTGATCCCATATTTGGGCGTTGTTCTGTCGTGGTTTCCGCCCATCATCATTGGGCTGAAACAGTTCAAACATCCGCAACAGTTCGTCGGCATCATGGTGATGATGACGTTCCTGCACCTCGTCGCGGCCAATCTTTTGATGCCGGCGCTCGTCGGCTGGCGCGTACGGCTGAACGCCTTAGCTCTCACGGTGGCGCTACTTTTCTGGGGCTGGCTCTGGGGCGGGATGGGCCTGATCCTCGCGGTTCCGATCACGGCGGTAATTAAAGTAGTCTGCGATCACGTGGAAAGCTTGCAGCCCGTGGGCCGCTGGCTCAGCGCGTAACACACCTTCCGTGCGATTCCTCAGGGTGGATGATGAATTTTTTCGAGCGTCTTCTTGAGTGTGATCCTGTCGGGCGCGTCCTGAATCATACGAATCGCAGCAATTCCCGCCGCTCCTGCGTTGATACATTCCCCCGCGTTTGAATCGTTCACGCCGCCAATCGCGATCACCGGTATCCGCACGGCTTCGCACACCGCAGCGAGTTCGGCAATTCCGTGGGGAGCGCCGAAAGCAATCTTCGAAGGAGTTTCGTAGATAGGGCCGAAATACGTGTAGCTGGCTCCGGCGCTCTCCGCCTCTTTCGCTCCTTCGAGGCTATGGCAGGAAACTCCGATCAGGAAATCAGCCGGAGCGTTTCCCTGCCTGCACCAACGGACAGCATCGCGCGTGGGTATTGAAGCATGACCTAAATGCACACCTGCCGCACCCGCCGCCAAGGCCACATCCAAGCGATCGTTGATGATTACGCGTGCCCCATCTGCACGAAGTCCCAAATCATGGCCTGCGCCCACCGCCGCTCGCGCGAGGTCGAGCAGTTCGCGCGCCGCCAGATCTTTCTCGCGAACCTGCACCCAGTCAACACCTGCTGCCACAACGGCGCGGATTTTTTCAACAAGCGCCTCGACAGAGTTGTCTCCGGCGAGAGCTTTGCGGTCCGTCACGTAGCAGACAATGGGCGCGTTAGTTCTGGCTGACAACGGCGGGCGTCCGGCGGCGAAATGCCTCAAGCGCAAAGAACACGTTGATGATGCCCAGGCCTGAAATCGCTCCGCGCGTGAATGCGTTATTGGCAAACAGCGCCAGCGCCGGATACTGGTACAGGAAGTAGTTTTCTTCCCAGATGGATGACCACGGCACGAGAATCAGCACGAGGCCGAGCTCGAGCCATACCAGCAGCCAGACCACGCGGAACAAGCGGTTCATCATCGGATTAGGATTATGGGAGATTCTGTTCGGAGTGGCAACTGCAAGTCCCGAATCGCTTCACGGAGACTGCAGGTTAGTGCTTCTGCAGTTCGGCGATGCGATCGGCAACGTCGCGGTAGTCGATATTCACTGCGTATACTTGCTGGAAGCTGTCGAGCGCCTGCTTCGATTCTCCGGCATTTTCAAGCGCCATCGCCAGATCGTAGCGCAGCGCGAGAACGGCTTCTTGCTCGAGGTCCGGGACTTCGAGCGCGCGCTGGTACCAAATGGACGCAATCTTGGGCTCGCCTTTATCCATGAAGCAAAGCCCGAGCATCGTGGAGCAGTTCATCGTATAGCGGAACGGCTTTCCCTTCTGCACCGCTTTGGCGACTTTCTGAAATTCGCCGATCGCTTCATCCAGCAGTCCCATTTCGCGGTACGCGATGCCGAGATTGTAGTGCGTCTCGAGGTCTTCATCTTCCTCGCCGAGTTCGCCCAACTCCGCGCGGAACTCCTGGAACACTTCGGAAAGCTGGTTCAAGCTTTCCGCCGAAACCTGCGGAACCGGCGAAGAGGTGGCGGAATTTCCATTCGTGGTTCCTGCAACGGGCGCGGCAATTTCAGCCGTTGGCGCGTCGAACCCGTCGATCTCCGCCACAAGTTCGTTGATGAAATCTTCCGTAGTGGCAGGCTGAGCGGCGTTGGGCGCCGAAGTCTGCGGAGTCAACTCGAGTTCAAAGTCGTTGCTGCCTGCGGCAACTGTGTCAGCGGTCCCTTGCTCGGCGACCGGTTCCTCGATGATTTCGATAGCGGGCGAACTGGCGGCTTCTTCCGCGAAGATGTCCTTCAGTTCGATTACGTCCAGCTCGGCGACAGGTGCGGGCTCGGCCTTGTCGAGGTCAGCGTGCGCAATTACAGGTTCGGGCTCATCTGCGACCACGTCGATGAAGGGCTCTGTTTCGGGCTCGGCCATCGGCTCGATAGGCGCTTCTGCCGCGGTTTCCACCGGGGTTTCCGCAGCAGGTTCCGCCGGAACTTCCGGAGGCGCTGCCGCCGCTGGCTCCGCAACGTCCTGAATCATCGCCTCCCATTCATCCGAGAGGTCCACTTCGTCTGAGCCAACGCCAACTGGCTTCGCCGGGGCGGCAGCGACTTCCTGTACGGGTTCGGGCTCGACGGCAGTCGCCGGGGCCGGTGCCACCGACGCTGTGACTTCTGAGGAAGTTCTTTCCGGCTCCGACTGTGTGAGCGGGATTTCAAATTCAACGAACGCCGCGGTCGCTTCGGCTGCGGCTGGCACTGATGCTTCCTCAGCAGCCGCGGGCGCAACCTCGAACACGGGCGGAGCGGTCTCTACTGCGGCCTGCGGCTCATGCACGAGCTGCTCGACGGGCGCCGGCACGGCTGCAACCTGTGCGCTCATCGGGGGAACCGACGGCAGTTCCTCCTCCGTCATTCCCGCAGCTTTCTGGAATCGCTGGCGAAGCTCCGAGAAGCGATCGGCGTTCACCGCATCGTTGCGCTCGCGATGAATCTGTTCGAGCTGCGAAGCAAGCTCGGCCGTGCGGCGTTCGTTGCCTGCGCCGAGATGCATATCGAGCAGCCGTTCGAGTGTTGGCGTATGCCGCGGCGCGCGCTGCAAGACATTTTCGAGCAGGTGCGTGGCCTTCTGCGTGAGGCCGTAGCTCGAGAATAGGTCCACATCCGTCAGCGCCTGCGCGATGTACTTTTGCGTTTCTTCGTCGAATGTTTCTTCGATGATCGCTGGTGGTTGCGGGGGCGGAGCGTCTTCGTGAATTTCTGTTGCGAAGGAAACTTCGAAAGTTCTTGCCTCGACCGCCGGCTGAGAAGTCCCACCGCTACGCGACCGCAGTTGGTTCAGCCGTTCGATCAGCCGCTCGTCGTCCTTATTGCGATCAATCAGTTCCTGCAGGCACTCTTCGGCGCGCGTGTAGTTTCCCGTGGATGCGGAAACATCTGCGAGCTGGCTGAGAGCGAGCGGTAACTGGTGCGAGTTGCTCGTGTGGCGGCAATAATCGATCAGCAATTCCAGCGGGGCAGCTTCGTTCGGCAGCTTTTCAACCGTGGCCGAAAGTGCCTTCAAGAATTTGTCTTGCTCGCCTGCCTCGATTGAGGGATTGCGCAACTCTTCGAGCAGCGGCAGCGCTTCCATTCCGTGGCCGCCCGCAATCATTGTCTCTGCGACGGCATAGAGCGCCGCGGTATGCTGATGCCCCTTCGCAAGCTGCGCCCGAGCCCGCACCGCGGCCTTTTGCACCTGCCCGGACTTGAGTTCCAAATCCAGCAGCAGAGTGCTTACCTCGCCGCCTGCATTCGCTTCCGGATGGCTATCGAGCAGAGTGATTCCCTCTTTTTCCTTGCCGCTCGCAATCAATAACTTTGCTTTCAGCAGAAGGGCTGCGCCATTCGCCGGATCCACTTCGAGCGCTCGCTCGAGAAGCTTTGCCGCTTCCTCATGCTCGCCGCGATCGAGCAGCCGCTGCGCGTAATTCAAATACGTGAGCGCCGCTTCCTTCTTCTGGCCCATCACGTTGTAGAGCTCGGCCAGCCGCATCTGAACGCGCAGGTTTTCCGGCTCCACATCCAGCAATCTGTGCAGCACTTCCACGGCGCGCTGCGCGTGGTTCGCTTTCAGGTGCGCTTCCGCAATTTGCAGGAACAGGGGCCGCGCCTCGCTCAGCACTCCTTGCTGCACGTAGAGGTCGGCGAGCCTTTCGAGCGGCGCAAGTTCATTCGGCGCCAGCTTGGCAATTTTTTTGTAGATCGCGATGGCTTTGCTGTTGAAGCCGTCGTTCAGGTAGACCTGCGCGAGCCGCTCGAAATATTCGATGGCGTGCGACATGTCACCCTGGCGGGCGTACAGGTCACCCACGGTCATCAACGTTGCTTGGTCTTTTCCGTCGTTCCGGAGAATTTGCTGATACTCGGCAATAGCCTGAGGGACTTTGCCCTGGTTGAGGAATTTCAGCGCATTTTCAAGCGCTTTGCTTTTGTTGAAAGCCATGGATGATTTGTCGTCTGCCTCGACCCAAATGCCGATGGCAGTGCCTTCCGCCCCGTGGGCCCCCTGCTGCAGGCTGAGACTTGAAGGTTAGCACGCGCCAAAATGAAGGGTCTATGAACCGGCGAGGCTGTGGTGACGAAGGGGATAACAGGTACCAGGGTACTGCTAGTTCTCCGAAACAGGGGTCAAAGCAGCTTCGGCAAGCGGCAGCGGGTTCTGCGTTGCCCCGGTTGCCCAGCAACGTGCTTCCCTCACCGGGGCATACGAAAACCGGTGCAGCGGCGTCGGCCCGTGCTGCCTGAGCGCGGCGAGGTGTTCCGGCGTGCCGTACCCTTTATGTTGCGCCAACCCGTACTGCGGATAGAGCTGGTCATATTCTTCCATCCGCCGGTCACGCTCTACTTTTGCCAGAATCGACGCGGCTGCGATCGAAGCCGAGCGCATGTCGCCATGAATCAGCGCCTTTTGCTCGATTGGGAGGTCGAGTTCGATGGCGTCGAGCAGAAGGTAATCGGGAAGAGGATGCAGCTGCGAGATGGCAGCGACCATTGCTTGTCGGCTCGCCTGATAGATGTTCCAGGCATCGATGCGGCTGGAGTCGATTTCGGCCACGGCCCATGCGAGTGCATGCCGGCGAATTCGATCGGCGAGAACAAAACGCCGCTCAGGGTTTATTTTCTTCGAGTCGTCGAGTCCAACGATTCGGCGCGTGGGACTGAGTATTACAGCGGCGGCAACCACCGGTCCGAAGAGCGATCCGCGGCCTGCTTCGTCGAGTCCAGCAATGCGCATCCAGCCGCGCTGTCGCGCTTCGCGTTCGTAACGCCTGCAGCAGAGCCGTTCCACGTTTGCGGATTTTAGCATAGCCGACACCCGTATCTCGCCGAGGTTGAATCCGATTTCCTTGTTAATCTCGCAGCCCGTGCGTATGCTACCCGGCAGGAGTCGACTCATGTCGGAATTAAGCAGTCCGGAGTCCCGCTACCTCTCAAGCATTCGCACAATTGGCATCCTCAATCTGTTTTTCGCCGTACTCGGATTAGTTGCGCTGGCATTTAACTGGATCGGGCTTCACGGATTGCCCGACTCCTTCATCTCTGAATACGGCGCGTTTGTGCCGAAGCCATTCCACGCAATGGTTGTCGCAAGTATCGCGCTTCTCCTCCCCCTCGGCGCTTCTGGCTTTCTGCTGCTACGGCGAATATCGGGAGCCTTGGTCTGCTGCGAAATTGTTTTCGTGACGGAGATCGCTTATTTTGCGTTCTTCTGGTATCGATGGCCTCTGGGAATCTCGCCGCTTCATTTGAGTGTGGTACTCGCAGGACTATTAAATCTCGGGCTTTTCCTTCAAATAATCAGTGCCTACCCACTCATCGGGCTGATTCGTCTCGAGGTAGTTCGCCGCGCACTCAGGCACGACCTTCGAGTGGCGTAACACATCCTATACCTCGCAATAAAAAAGCCCGCCCCGATTTCCCGGAGCGGGCCTGATTTTGAATTCGCTATAGGTAGCTGAAGACGTTACTTGGTTTCGGCGGCCGAACTTGCGGCGGCGGCAACCGTCTCGAATCTTTCCACGCGCTTGATTCGAGCCGCCTTGCCTCGCAGTTTGCGCAGGTAATTCAACTTGGCGCGACGCACGCGGCCTTGCCGCACCACTTCAATCGAGCCAATCATCGGCGAATGCACCGGGAAAATTCGCTCCACGCCAATTCCGAAGCTTACGCGCCGCACCGTGAACGACTCGCCCAGCAACTCGCCGCGGCGGCTCATCACCACGCCCTCAAACGGCTGGAGGCGCTCTTTATCGCCCTCGCCTTCCTTCAATCGCACGTTCACTCGGATCGTGTCTCCCGGCCGGAACACAGGATGATCCTTTCGAAGTTGGAACTGCTGCACACTGCGAATAATCGGTTTCATTGCTCTTTTTCCACGCAGACCCGCTCAGGTGGGGCCAGCTAACAACGCACAATCACCAATTTTACCGAATTCATCTGATTTTGCCTACATCAAATTGCATCGTCCGGCACGCCAATCGGCAACAGATCGGGGCGGTTGCGCCGGGTTTTTTCGAAGGCTTCCTTGCGCCGCCAGCGCCGAATCTCCTCGTGGTTTCCGCCGAGCAGAACTTCCGGAACGTCCCAGCCGTGGAAGGATGGCGGTCGCGTGTAATGAGGATAGTCGAGAATTCCGCGATTCGTGCTCTGTTGGTCCTTGGCGATCCGATCCGGGCTCGCCGCATTCATGCTGACACGACCAACGCTCTGTAGGGGCACGGCATGTCGAAGATCCCGGATGCTTTCGCGGGACCGTGCCCTCTCCGCGCCAACTTCCGACTCGCTGAACGATTCGTTTACCGTGGAATCTTCGTTGCCCAGCGCGCCGGGAATCAGCCGCGTCACCGCGTCCAGAATCATCGCAGCAGGCAATTCGCCGCCGGAAAGCACGAAATCGCCGATGGAAATTTCGTCGGTGGCCAAATGCTGTGCCACGCGCTCATCCACACCTTCGTAACGGCCGCAGATCAGAACGATTCGTTCGAGCTTCGCGAATCGGCGCGCAGTTTCCTGCCGGAAGAGTTTTCCGGCGGCCGACAGCAGCACGACGGCAGTTCCCGCTGGCGGCCATGCTTCAGCGATCGGACCAAGCAGCGATTCCACCGCCTCGAACAGCGGCTCGCACTTCATCACCATTCCCTCGCCGCCACCAAACGGACGGTCATCCACCGTGCGATGGCGGTCGTGCGTGAATTCGCGAAGATCGTGAACGTGTGTTTCGATCAGCCGCGCTTCGCGCGCCCGCCGAACGATGCCGTAATCAAGCGGCCCGCCGAAAAACTCAGGGAAAATCGTGATGAGATCAAAACGCATCGCAGGCAATCGTACCTCAACATTGGGCAAAAGTTTGTCATTCCGAACGAAGGGAGGAATCTACTTTTGGCGCTCTGAATCGATGGGAACTATTCGCGGTTCAAATCCGAGAGACCTTCAGGCAGGGCAACTTCAATCCGTCGCGCAGCAGTGTCAATCGCGACGCAAATTTCCTGCGCCAGCGGAACGAGCAATTCGCCGTGCGGCGTTTCCACTTCCAGCAGCGGCGTTCCCTTTAAATCCTCACCCGGAAACTGGACGTCACGAACGCGGCCGACGAACGCACCGCCGTCGCGCTCGAAAACTTCGCAGCCCATCAGGTCGCTGGCGTAAAAGCTGCCAGCCGGAAGCACCATGCGTTCGCTCAACGGAATCTGCACTTCCAAATCGACAAGCTTCTTCGCATCCGCCACCGAATCCGAGCCCTCGAAATGAAAGATCGCCTGTCCGCCGCGACTATGGCTCAACCAGCACTTACGCACTTGCACGCGCCGCGCCGTAGATGAACGCGCGTTCCACAAAGTTGCAGATTTCAGACGAGTGAGGCGATCGGGAAAATCGGTGAGGATTTCTGCGGCGACTTCGCCGCGCACTCCGTGGGGGCGCAAGACGCGCGCCACGGTGACGCCGGCCTCTTGTGAGGCCTGTGGAGTTTTCGGAGCCTTTGGAGCCCCTGAAGATTGACGCGTGTTCACTACTCGAGAATTTCCAGCGTAAAACGCTTCTTCAGCTTCATGCCGGCCGCGCCGAGAAGCGTTCGAATCGACTTTGCCGTGCGGCCCTGCCGTCCAATCACTTTGCCCAGATCCTCAGGATGAACGCGCAATTCGAGGACCGTCACTTGCTCGCCTTCCACTGCTTTCACCTGAACGTCATCGGGATGATCTACAAGTGCTTTCGCAATTGACTCGACAAGCTCTCTCATCGCGACTCCTCCGCAGCACGGCGAGTGGGGGCGAACTCGCTCGAACATGTACGTGAACTAAGCACATATCTCGGCTGGGAGTGAGACGGCTCAGGCAGGCTTCTGGTTCCGGAGAAAGCTGCGAACGGTATCACTGGGCTGCGCGCCCTTGCTGATCCAATATTGCGCGCGCTCGCGATCAAGTACAATCGCCGCAGGCTTTTTCAGCGGATCGTAAGTACCGATTATCTCGACAAAGCGTCCGTTTCGCGGCCGCGTCTTTTCCGTCACGATCACGCGGTAAAACGGGCGTTTCTTCTTGCCAAACCGTGCCAAGCGAATCATCAACACTAGAAAAGCCTCCTCATTCCAATCAAGCAATTATATCGGAACGATTGCATTTCACCAATCGTTAATCGGGGCCGGTTCCGGGACTCCCGTAAGTAAATTTTGCACTCAATTTTCATCGGGGAGACCGGGAGGCGGCTTTAAGCCGGCGAACTTGCCGAGGCCGCGCATTTTTGTTTTCGCGTAGCTGCCGTATTGTTTCATCATGCGGCGCATGTCGGCGTACTGCTTCAGGACTTGATTCACTTCCTGGACGGAGGTGCCGCTGCCGCGAGCGATTCGCTTGCGGCGTTTGCCGTCGATCAAGCGGTCGTCGGCGCGCTCGGCGGAAGTCATCGAATTGATGATGGCTTCGACGGAGGTGAGGCGCTTTTCGTCGATCTCGGTGTTTTTCGGGAGATTCGCGAACGGGCCTACTTTCGGCAGCATGCCCATCAATTGTTCGAGCGAGCCCATTTTCTTGATCTGCTTCAACTGATCGCGGAAGTCTTCGAGCGTGAAATCGTTTTCGCGCAGTTTGCGTTCGAGCTCGCGCGCTTTCTTTTCGTCGATGTGCTTTTCGGCCTTTTCAATCAGGCCGAGGACGTCGCCCATGCCGAGGATGCGGGAGACGATGCGGTCGGGATAGAAGGGCTCGAGCGCGTCATATTTTTCGCCGATGCCGACGAATTTTACGGGCGCGCCAGAAACTTTGCGGATTGAAAGCGCCGCGCCGCCGCGTGCGTCGCCGTCAAGTTTCGTGAGCACCACTCCTGTGATGCCGAGCTGCTTGTGAAATTCGCCGGCGCTGCGAACTGCGTCCTGCCCGATCATTGCGTCGGCTACGAACAGAATTTCGGTGGGATTGAGTTCGCGCTTCAGCATCTGCAGCTCGTTCATTAACTCTGAGTCGATGTGAAGGCGGCCGGCGGTGTCGACGAGGATCACGTCGTTTGCGGAAAGTTTCGCTTCGCGCACGGCGCCACGCACAATTTCGAGCGGCTTGTCGGTTCCGGTTCCGGGCCAGCAGGGAGTGCCGGTGGCGCGCGCGACTTGCGCGAGTTGTTCGCGGGCCGCGGGGCGGTAGACGTCTGTTGAGACGACCATCGGGCGGTGACCGTGTTCTGCGAGCCACTTGCCCATTTTTCCGGTGGAAGTGGTTTTGCCGGAACCTTGCAGGCCGACAACGAGCCAGATCGAAGGTGGGCGCGAACTGAATTGCGGCTTGGCTTCACGACCGAGCAGGTCGGCGAGCTCGTCGCGCACGATTTTTACCACTTGCTGGTCTGGTGAAAGTTGCAGCAGCACTTCCTGGCCGAGCGCTTTCTCGCGGACGTGCGCGATGAATTCATCGGCGACGCCGAGGTTCACGTCGCCATCGAGCAGCGCTTCACGGATTTCGGCGAGGCCGGCGTCGAGATGCTCGTCGGTGAGCTTGCCCTGGCCGCGCATGTTTTTGAAGGCGCGCTGTAATTTGTCGGTTAGTGTTTCAAACATTTGAGAATCCGTGATTCGCGATCCGCGACCCGAGGTCCGTGACGCAAATTCGCGAGATTGTGCGCGTGCTAACCATTACTTTACTTGGCGGCGTCGGCACGCTTTGCTTGTGGCGCGGCAAAACCTTTCAGCAGTGCGCTCAGTTCGGCTGACGAAACTGTGTCGTCGACGAAAGTGAAGGTGCCTTTTTCTTTTATTTCTCTCGCGGCTTTCAGGAACGCGCCAATGGCGACGCGCGAGAGGGCTGCGCCGAGGCTGATTCGTCGCGCGCCTGCGGCTATGAGATCGGCCAGCGGAAAATTTTGGCCCTTGATGCCGGCGAGAACGTTGACCGGCTTCGGCGCGACGGCGGCGCAGACGGCTTTGATGGATGCGAGGTCCGGCAGGCCCGGCGCGTACAGAACGTCAGCGCCGGCTACGGCGAAATCTTGCAGGCGGCGAATGGTGTCGTCGAGGTCGTTGCGGCCGTGAAGGAAATTTTCTGCGCGCGCTGTAAGCGTGAAAGGAAACGGAAGCGCGCGGGCGGCTTCCACGGCGGCGGTGACGCGTTCGACTGCATGCGCGTGATCGTAAATCGGGCGGCTATCGTTGCCGGTGGCGTCCTCGACCGAGCCGCCGACAATTCCGGTGGCGCCCGCGAGGCGGATCGTTTGCGCGACGAAGCGCGGGACGTGGCCGAAAGTGTTTTCGAGATCAGCGCTGACTGGCAGATCGGTGGCTTCGGCGATTGCGGCGCAGTGTGCAAGAGCTTCTTCGCGTTTCACTTCGCCATCGCTGCGGCCGACGGTGAAAGCAAAACCTGCGCTGGTGGTGGCGAGCGCGTCAAAACCGAGCGCCGCGAGCATACGGGCAGAGCCTGCATCCCACGGATTCGGGATGACGAATGCGCCGAGTCGGGTGGGGCCGAGCGAAGTGCTGTTGCGGCCGAGTTCGGCGGTGAGGCCGTGGAGGGTGCGAAATTTTACGGCTTTTTCGTGCTGAGTAAGGCTCATTCGAATCTCTTTTCTATGCGCGCATGAAGCGGCAGGGATGGGCCAGGAAGCTGATTAGAAACTTGTAAGTACCTGTTTTGCAATGAGTTAGTCGATCTACTAATCGCGGAACCGTTGATTAGAAAATGGCGCGTTCTTGGCGCTTCGCGCGGTGGTAAAGCGGGTCGGACCGAAAGCTTGCGAGCGGTCATCCGCAAAATGTCGACGCGCGCGACAGCTGCTTCCTGATGCGCTGACGACTGCGCCGAATTGGCGATTCGATTCATAGCCGATATAAGGCTAGCACGATGTGGGACGGATGCAAGTGGACGTTGGTGTAAGGATTTTGGCGACGCATGCTGAATTGTAGTAGTAAGTCAAAAGAGCCGGCAGAATGCCGGCGCTACGAAAGACCCGCACGATAGAGGCGCGGAGGATTGGTAGGCGAGATTTACCGTTACGGGAAATGTTCTCTTACGACAACTTTGGTGGAAACTTGCGGCGCGGAGGGGCGGGGTGCGGTAGGATGCGCGCATGGTTGTAAAGAAAGTTTTGCGGGTGTGCGATGAGGAATTGCGGCGCGTGATTGGGGCGATTGTGGCCGTGTACGAACACGCGCGGGCGCTTGACGAACAGGCTTTGCGTTCGTTGGGCGTGGTTCCTCGCGGGCGTCGCTCGCGGTAAGTCTTCCGTCGCAGGCGGCGGATTGCCACGGAGGCACTGAGACACAGAGTGCCGGCGGATTGGTTTCGAAACTCTCTGAATGAAAATTGAGGATTGAGGTGTGGGCGCGAGGGTGAGGCTCGCCTGGGGGTTTGGTGACGCGAGAGCGGGGCTTTTTGGAATTTGGTGTTTGTTGCGGGGCGAGGTTGCGGCGGGCTGCGCGGGCGCGTCTTAGACGCGCCCCTACGGGTGCGATGGGCCACGTCGAGAAAGACGTGTCGTTTGTGCCGAACGGAATGACAGCATCGGGCGTACGTCGACAAGCACAATCACCGGACATGGAGCTGCGCGACGACGGATGGATCACACTTGTGAGGGCACGGTCCCGCAAATTCGTCCGGGATCTTCGACATGCCGCGTCCCTACTGGCAAGACTTTCGTGGCTGAGCACGACCAAATTAATTTACGGTTGGATTTGGATTAGGCCTGGCTCGGGCTTTGGTTTTGGGGCGCCGGGACGCCAGCGCGACGGATGGATGGAGCGGGAGCGAAGCTTGTTGACGAAGAGGCCGGTGTTGATTGAGCCGGCTATGAAGTGGCCGACCTTTAGCGGGCCCACTACTTTCTCGGTTTTGATCCAGTGCAGAGCGCTGCTGATGGTGCAGCCGCACTGGGAGCAGTCGGGAGTGCCGCCGAAAACGCAGGGCTCGACGCGGCTCTTGAGGTCGGCCGAATAATTGGCGGACATTTTTGCGAACAGGCAATCGTCGGGATCGGTTGGCGGGCGAAGCAGGGCTTCTCCCATGCCTTTGGTGAAGAGGAATTTCGGGAATTTTTTGTACATCAGAGGCAATTCGCGGGCGAGAGTTTCGCGGTCGGCGGGCAGAAGCATCTCGGCGCTTTCTTCGCCGATTTGCGGCGTGTAGACGCTGACCCATACGCGATTTACTTCGGGGCGCGCGCTCCAGAACGCGACGTATTCCTCGAGGTAGCCGGAGCGCTCCATCATCGGGCGGGTGATCACCCAGTGAGCGTTGATTTCGCGGCCTTCGATATTTTTGAGGATGCGTTCATAGGTGGCGGGCTGGCGGCGAACATCGTGGTGCTCGGGAAGTCCGTCGATCGAGACGGCGACGCGGACGCGCGGCAGCTTCATCCATTCCATGGGAATGGGAATCACGGCGCTGGTGACAACGAGCGTGAAAATATTCATGCCGCTCAGAATCGGCAGGATGCGGCTGAGTTCCTTGTGGCGGACGAGCGGTTCGCCGCCGACGAGCGAAACGTGAATCGGTTTGTGCTTGCGGACGAGATCGACGACGCCGTTGACGAGCGCGTCGCCGCGCAGATCGTTGAGTTGGCGGAGGGTGGTTTCGCCGCCGAGATGTGAATCGCCGTAGGCATAGCAGCCCGGGCACGTGAGCGGGCATTCGCGAGTGATTTCGATCGAGAGCATGGGGACTTTGCCGGTGAGAATGTTTCCCCAGGCAGAAAGAATTTCTCGCTTGGTGATGCTGGGGTTGGGAGCGGCGGAAGTGGATGCCATAGCCCATTATGCCGCAAAAGAGGGGCGAGGGGCGTTATCGTTATAAGGTTTGCCCTGGATGTAGTGAGCCACGGGGTTACAGAGACACGGAGGGTTGATTGGTTTTGGAGTCGTCAGCCGGGCGGTGTCGTTGACAGCGGCTGCGCTACGGAGTTAGGTTGCGTCGTAGGAAACTGGGGGAGGGTGCGATGAAAACGAGTTTGATTGGGGCGGCGGTGTTGCTGGTGACGTTTGCGGCGCAGGGACAGGCGCCGGCTGGGAATGGCGCGCCTGCGGCGAGCGCTGTGCCGACGGCTGCGACGGCTGCGGTGGCAACAAAAGACGAGCCGCATCATCATTTGGTGCTGGAGAACTCGTACGTGCGGGTGCTGCACGTGGAGATTCCGGGGCACGACGCGACGCTGCTCCATACGCATGATTTGCCGTACGTATCCGTGACGATCGGTGCGGCGGATTTCGTCAATGCGGTGGCCGGCAAGCCGGAGGCGCACGCGACGCTGGCAGACGCGCAAGTGGGATATTCGAAGGGCGGATTTGCGCATATTGTGCGAACGGATGCAGGGACGCCGTTCCAGAATTTTACGGTGGAGCTGCTGAAGCCGCAGGGAGCCGCGCGGAATCGTTGCGTGAAGGTGGTGCCGGATTCAGCGGTACAGGATTGTCCGGCGGGAGCCGCAGTCACTGCGGTATTCGAGACCGACGAGATGTCGGCGGAATTTGAAACGCTTGCGGCGCAGGGGAAGCGCGTGGATGTGGCGTCAGATTCGCCGCGACTTTTTCTGGTGCTCGATAAGTCCGAGCTGACGATTGCGATTCCGGCGCTGGGAGACACGAAGCTACATACGGCGGACGCGTTCTGGCTTCCGGCTGGAGCTGCGCCGGTGCTGACGAATTCAGGCGCGATGACTTCGCGGTTTCTGGTGCTGACGTTTAAGTAGCCACAGAGGCACTGAGACACAGAGACGCCAGATTCGGCACTTGAAAAACGAATAGCGAAATTCGTCGCTGCGCGTTCGGCTGTGAATGCTCGCCAGGCAAGGACACTACCCAATTGCAGCGTTCCTTGACCCTTGTGCGGGGGTCGTCTAGACTCGTTGTTTCGCTTGGGCGCGCGATTCGCTGTAGACGCAGGGCGCAGTAGACAGGGACCACCTGCCGCGCTGAAGCGCGGCGCTACAAAGTCAGAGCAGTGGGCGTACGGTGCGAAGAAGGGCGCAGCAAGCAGCGCCCCTACGATGGCGAGATTTGCGTGCGTCACGCGGGATGCAGAGTTGGGAAGCCGCGGCGTTCGTTGGAAGCGGAGTTCGCGGCAGGCGAAATTCGCGGGGCGCGTTACACGTAAAAAATAACGAGATTGAGCGAAAAGCAGAGGAGAAGGATCGTTGCCGAAACGTACTTATCAGCCACATGTGCGCCGCCGACATAAGAAGCACGGCTTCCGCGCACGGATGAAGAGCCAGGGTGGACGGAAAGTTCTCGCGACACGCCGCAAGAAGGGGCGCCACAGTCTCACGCGCGTCTGACCCGCCGGGGAATGAATTTCCACGAGCCGCTCGCCTGGTGCGCCGGTCGGAGTTTGACGCGGTGTATCGCGAGGGCCGCCGCCGGTCGAGCCGCGAGTTTGCCGTTTTTCTTCGCGCTAATGGCCTCGACGCAAGCCGATTCGGCTGGAGCATCAAGAAAGCGCTGGGGAGCGCGGTGAAACGTAACCGCATCCGGCGCAGAATCCGCGAAATCGTACGATTGCACCGACAGGAGATTTCTTCAGGATGGGACATTGTGATTCATCCGCGCACGTCAGTGGCTACGGCGGAGTTTGCCGCGCTGACGAGCGAACTGCTGAAACTGCTGCCGCGCCGCGGCGGCGAGACGGCGGCAGGTCCGGGCTTAGCGCCCGCGCCAAGCAAAGAATAGGCGCGCGCGCGCGTTTGGCGGCCAAGTGGGTTTTGCTGCTCTTCGTGCGGTTCTACCAGATTTTTCTTTCGCCGTTTTTCGGCGGCGCCTGCAAGTTTTATCCCTCGTGCTCAAAATATGGATATGAAGCGATTGCGCGGCATGGCGCGCGGCGCGGAGGTGTGCTGGCGATGAAGCGATTGCTGCGTTGCCGTCCGTTTACGAAGGGCGGACACGATCCGGTGCCGGAAGTGGATGAAGCAATGAATACGCGCACAGGACAGGGCGACACGCCAGTGGGCGACGCTGAGGGCAAAGGGGAGTTTGCGCAGTGAGCGAGATGAACGATCAGGTGCGGGCAGTCGCATTCATTTTTCTCGCACTGCTGATTCTTTTTACGTGGGGACATTTCTTCAAACCTCCGGTTCCGGCTCCGCAACCCCCGGCAACCGGCACGCCGCAAATGGCTCCTGGATTGGGACAGGCGACCAGCACGACTCCTTCGTCTTCTGCAGCGAATCCTGCCGCGACGATGTCACGCGCCGGCAAACCTTCGGCAATTCCAACAATTCAGGCGACGGCGGAGAAAACCGTCAACATCGACAGCGCGCTTTACAGCGTGGGATTCTCGAATCGTGGCGGAGTGGTACGAAGCTGGAAGCTGAAAAAATATTTGACGGATCAGAAGCCGCCGCGTCCGCTCGATCTGGTGAATGCAGACGCAGCGTCGCAATTGGGCTGGCCTTTTTCGCTGGTCCTCGCGGATCAGCAACTGGAAGCACAGGCGAACAGCGCGCTGTATGAGGTGACGACACCGGCAGGAAGCGCCAGCGAGAATCTGCAAGCGCCTGCCGAAGTGACGTTTCACTGGAGCGACGGGCATCTCGAAGTAACGAAGAAGCTTTCGTTCAGCATGAACTACGAGTTGAACGTCGAGTGCACGGTGACGGTAGACGGCAAGCCAATTCCAGCGGCAATCGCGTGGCGCGGTGGGTTCGGCGACAAGCAGGTTTACAACGCAGCGCAGTTGGTGACGGTTTACTACAAGCAGAACGACAAGCTGAATCTGCTGCAGTATAAAAAGCTCGGCGTTTCGACGAATCAGGCGCAGCCGGCCATGCAGAGCGGGCCGCTGGCGTATCTTGGCATTGAAGACCAGTTTTTCACGGCAACATTTCTGCCGGACGGAGCCAATCTTTCGCTGTGGCACTGGATGCAGAACCACGACGTAGTTGTCGAGGACAAGACCGTCGCGGAACCCGAAGCGGAAATGGCTGCAGGCACCACGGAACCGGCGCCTTTGAAGATGCACGTTTTCGTTGGGCCGAAAGATCTGACGCTGCTGAGCAAGATGCAGCCGCCGCTCGACGAACTGGTGCAGTTCGGGTGGACGGGAATCATCGCGAAGCCGATTTTTGAGATTCTGAAATGGATCGACCGGTACGTACCGAACTACGGGTGGGCCATCGTCATCCTGACGCTGATCATCAACATGGCGATTTTTCCATTGAAGATGAAAAGCTGGCGCTCGATGCAGAAAATGCAAAAAGTGGGGCCGGAAATCAAACAGATTCAGGATCGCTACAAGAAATATTCGATGAGCGATCCGCGCAAGAAAAAAATGAACGAAGAGGTAATGGCGGTTTACGGGCGCGAAGGCATCAACCCGATGGGAAGCTGCCTTCCGATGCTCTTCCAGATGCCGATTTGGTGGGCGCTATGGCGTGTGTTAAATGGTGCGATCGAATTGCGGCACGCGCCCTGGATTTGGTGGATTCACGACCTCTCGGCGAAAGATCCTTATTATATTTTGCCGATCGCGATGACGATCACGATGTACCTGACGACGAAAATGACGCCGCAGACGGCGTCTGTTGATCCGACGCAGCAAAAAATGATGCAGTTCATGCCGCTGTTCATGGGATTTATTTTCTTCCGGCTGTCGAGCGGGTTGAACCTTTACATGTTTACGAGCAACCTGGTCGGCATGGGCCAGCAGTATTATTTGAATCGCACCGAACCGCTCCCTTCACGGAGCAAGTTCAAGAAGAAACCCCAATGAACGAAGTGCGACGCCCGGCCGGGAAACGGCCGCCTAGATCGTCGATGCCATCCACGCCATCGCGGCCGCCCGATAAAGATATGCCGCGAGGCGAAGTGCATTTCGATCGCGCGCGCGCGGTGGAAGAATTGAAGCGCTATCTGGATGAGTGCGTGCGCGAGATGGGGCTCGAACTGGAGTATGAGATTTCGTCGCCGCCGAGTGCGGAGGGCGGAGCAACTGCGACGCCTTCGGAGGTTGGCCCGGAAGTTGTGGTGGCGTTTCGCGGAGCCGATGAAGCATTGCTGCTGGAAGCGAACGCGGAGTTGCTTCTTGCGCTCGAACACATCGCGCATCGCTGGCTGCGGCTCGATCCGCGGTTGCACGATCATGTTCGATTCGATTGCGGAGATTACCGCGCGACGCGACTCGAGGAATTGAAATTGTCGGCGCGGGTGGCGGCGCAGCGCGTGCGCGAAACGGGACAGCCGTTTCGATTCAATCCGATGTCGTCACGAGAGCGGCGGCTGATTCATCTGGAATTGAACGGCGCAGCAGGCGTTCGGACGATGAGCGAAGGCGCCGGGGATCACCGGCAGCTTGTGATTTATCCCGCGAATAAGAAGTAAGCCGAGTCACAGAGGCACTGAGTCACAGAGGATCGAAACAAAACCCCGTTACACTTCGAGGGTATAGCCGCGTTTTCCGACGTTGAAAGCCTGCGTGTCGCCGAGGCGGTCGCTGTGGCCGGCGCATTCGTGAATGTGGCCGCAGAAAAGATAGACGGGCTGGACGCGGTCGACCCATTCGCGCAGCGTCGGGCTGCCTGCATGTTTTCCGGCGGAGAATTCGTCGAGATGCGTTCCCTGCGGCGGAAAATGGACAACGAGGTAGAGAGGCTTGACGTTATCGAACGGAGCGAGCGCTTCCGCGATTTCCTCTTCTGTATATTCTCCCGGGGTGTTGAAAGGCGTGATGTTGCTATAACCGAGGCCGGCCCATTGCGTGGTGCCACGTTCGGACGTGAGCGGGCGAACCTGCCGGTGAAAATCGACGAAGCCATAGCGCTGGCAGAATTCGCGCGAGTCGTCGTGGCTTTCGTGGTTTCCCGGAAGCACCCAAACTTTTTCGCCGAGCGGTTTCAGGAGATCGCCGCAGCGGGCGAGATCCTTTCCGAAAGTGGAGAGATCGCCGGCCGCGATATAGACGTCAGCGGGTTGCGCGACGAGTTTTTCGAGCGCGCGTACGTCGCCGTGGATATCGCTGAAGATCAGGACTTTCATGGCAGATGGTGCGGCATGCGTTGCATATTTCTCAAGAAGAGCCCGCTCTCTTCCCAGCCTTCCTCCACCACTTTACCATCAGAATCAAAGACCACAAGATAGGTGAACGGCTGCGGCCGGTGCCGCCTCGGGTTCACGAAGCGGTTCTCGCCAAACTCTACGACGTGAAGCTCGCCATCGGCAAAGCTGCGGATGACCGGGAAGCGCGCAAAGCTCCAGTAAAGTTTAACTTCGGGAAGCTGCAGGGCGCCGGCAACGTACTTGTCAGCGGGCGAATCGGGAAAGAACTGAAATTGCTGCGCGCCCAAGTGACGGACGTCGAAGCGAGCCTGAAAAACCCCGTTGCTCGTGCGAATTATCCCGCCCCAACTGAGCCAAGAGGGCGGTAGCGGCAGGGCGGCCATGCGGTCGACTTCAATATGATTTTCCGCCGCGAATGCTTTTACCTGGCGCATTACAAGATGGTGCGCGAGCCAGCAGTTGGCGATATAGAGGACCATCGCATACGTTCCAACACGGCACCAGGTGGATCGTTTTAGCTGGAATCCCCAACCGCCAAATGAGGGGATGAAGAACAGCGCAGCCAACACGGCGGCGGCGAAGATTAAAACCCAAACGTGAAACGGATATCCGACCGACGTCGCGAGTTCCCAACCCGCGACGGCTGCGAGGGTGAACAAAATCCACATCCGCACGGCTCGTTTTCGGCTATTCGCGCGATCGCTGTAGATCCACGCAATCACCTGGGGGAGAAGTACAGTCGCGGAGAACGCGAGGTCGATGATGAAGAGGAGGTCCCAGGCGACGCGTTGCTGAGAAATGGGCGTCAGCATGCGCGTGCCAAAGGAGGTCATGCCGTCGAGCAGTATGTGGCTCGCGATGCCGACGCCATAAATAACAGTGAGTATTCCCCTGGATGGCGCCTCGATTTTCAGACGGCGTGCGGCCCACCGCGTGAGCCATGCGAGAAGTGCTGCGAAAAACGGCAAGCTGACGAAGGAATGGGTGATGCCGCGATGGTATTTGATGATCGCAAGAGGATCGCGAGTGATTGCATCGGCGACGATGTCAATGTCAGGAAAGACGGCGCCAAGAGTGGCGGCGAAAATTGCGACCCGTCCGCTGCGGTCGGAGAAATATCCCTTGCCGAGTAAAGCGCCGGTGATGCCGTGAGTTATCGGATCCATGTACGATTCGCGGAATGGGAAGTGTACACGATGGGGGGAAGGCTCAAAAAATCTCGATCAAAGGATGCCGCTTCGGGATCACCTCGCCGATGATTCGTGCGGGGACACCGCGGCGTTCCATCGCGGATTGCGCGGATTTTGCAACTTCCGGCGCGATTGCGACGAGCAAGCCACCGGACGTCTGCGGGTCGAAGAGCAGCGCACGAAAATCGTCGGCGACATTACTTGTGAACTCGACGCAGCTTTCGATGAATTCGCGATTGTTCTTCATGCCGCCGGAGAAGAAACCGCCGCGCGACGCTTCAATCGCGCCGGTGAGATATTCGATGCGCGCGTGATCGATTTTGAGCGATACGCCGCTGCCGATCGCCATTTCTCGCGCGTGGCCAAGGACGGCGAAACCGGTGACGTCGGTAACGGCGTGAATTGGCTTGCTGGATTTTGCCGCGTCGCCATTTGCTTGCAGCGCTGCTGCGTTCTCGACTTCGTGGAGCGCTTCCGCTGCATCACGATTGAGACGAGTCATGGATGCAGTCGACGCTTCGACCCATGCGGGTTCTGCGCGGCCCTGCTTCAACGCCGTTGAAATGACGCCGGTGCCGACCGGCTTCGTGAAGAGCAAAAGGTCACCAGGCTTTGCGCCGACATTTTTCCAAACGTGACTGGGATTGATGACGCCGGTGACAGCGTAACCGAACTTCAGTTCGTCATCGCGAATCGAATGCCCGCCAACTACCGTGCAGTTTGCTTCCGTCATTTTCGCGAGGCCGCCGCGCAAAATCTGCTCAAGAATTTCAGGCGAGCTCGCCGTGGGAAACGCAACAATCGTGAGAGCTGAAATTGGCCGGCCACCCATCGCGTAGATGTCGCTCAGAGCGTTTGCGGCGGTGACTTGGCCGAACAGCGCAGGATCGTCGACGATAGGCGTGAAAAAGTCGACCGTCTGAACGATGGCGAGATCGTCGGTGAGGCGATAGACCGCGGCGTCGTCACTCGTTTCAAAACCGACAATCACGTTCGGGTCAGTTTGCGACGGTAGGCGCTTCAGCACCGCGTCAAGAATGCTGGGACTCAACTTCGCCGCGCAGCCCGCAGCTTTTGCCGTCGTAGTTAGTCGAACCGCTTCTGCCAAGTGGTGCCTCCAAAAAACCAATGGATGATTATAGCGCCTGGAGCGATATGCCTGGCAATCCGGCGTTGGGTGCATTGGAAGTCGAAGCCGCGATTGTGGATGGTTGAGGCAGTTCGCGGGGACTTCAGGCTTGCGCGGCCGAGGAGCGGATTGGAATCGTGATGGTCTTGGGTGTATCGCTCGCGGTTTGTGTCACAGAGAGCATGTGGCAGCGCCCGTCAAAAACAGCGCCAGGCTCGATAATCAAACAGGGAGTGTGGATCTCGCCAGTTACGATGGCCTTCGTCTGAATTTCGACCTTAGCGCGCGCTTCGATGGTTCCGTCGAATCGGCCACCGAGGATGACCGAGTTCCCTTCGATTTGTCCTTCCATCGTGGAGCTCTCGCCAAGGATCAAAGTCTCGCTCGAAACGATTTTGCCTTTCACCGCACCATCGAGACGAAACGTGCCGCCGACTTCGAGTGTCCCATCGAAGCGGACGCCCTTCTCGAGAAAACCAGTCCATTCGCCTGAATCTTGGTTCTTGCGGTCAAACCACGGCAAAGCCATATATCCGTAGACTCCTATATATGTAGCATTATTTTGCCATCATTTGATCGTAGAGGCGCACCAAATCGCTATCATTGTAGTATTCAAATATCAACTGACCTGGGTGGCCTGCTGAACCCGGGTGGACCAAAACCCTAGTGCCGTAGGCACGTTGAAGCTCTTCGACGGCTGCTTTTAGGTTCGCGTCCGGTTGAAACGGAATGCGGGGTGACTTGGGTCTTGTTCCACGGGTGGCGAGTCGTTCGACTTGCCGCACGGTCATTCCGCCGCGTGCGATTCGGCGTGAGAGTTCGAGACGCGTGCTACTATCCGCGATTGCAAGCAAGGCGCGGCCGTGTCCGGCAGTGAGGCGGCCTTCCTCGAGAAGATCCTGGATCGGAGCCTCGAGTTTCAGGAGGCGAACGGCGTTTGCGATCGTCGCGCGGTCTTTTCCTGTGCGCTCGGCGACCTGTTCCTGAGTGAGATTAAATTCTTCCGTGAGGCGCTGAAATGCGCGAGCCTGTTCGATCGGATTCAAATCCTCGCGCTGAAGGTTCTCGACGAGAGTCATCTCGAGAGCCATTTCTTCGGGCACATCGCGAACAACGACGGGCACGCGTTGCATGGAAGCGCGCTGGGCGGCGCGCCAGCGTCGTTCGCCGGCAATTAGCTGATAGCGACTGTTGATGCGGCGGACGACAAGCGGCTGGACGATTCCGCTCGATGTGATCGAGCGAGCGAGTTCGTCAAGCGCTTCTTCGCGGAAACGCGTGCGCGGCTGGTAGGGACTCGGATCGATCAGATCGATGTCGACGTTGAACAACCCGTCAGTTTGAACTGTCGCCGGGACCGTTGTTGCTGCTGTCGCGGTTGGGTGCGTCATCACTTTCGACGTCACCGGTGACGTTTCCGGCGACCTCGCCGGCGCCACCGCTGCTCCCGCTCCCGACCCCGATACTGCTGCCGGCACCTGCTGCTGCGGCAGCTGCGCTTCCGGCTCCCGAATCAGTGCGCCCAGTCCCCTGCCCAAGGCGTTTCTCGGCATTGGCAATAACCTCCTTAGCGAGTTGAAGATAGCTCTCTGCACCTTTACTATGTATGTCGTAGAATATTACTGGCTTTCCGTGGCTTGGAGCTTCCGCCAGACGCACGTTTCTTGGAATTACAGATTCGAAGACCTGCGAACCGAAAAAGCTTCGAAGGTCCGCCGCCACTTGTTTTGATAAGGTTGTGCGGTCGTCGTACATCGTCAGCAAGATCCCCTCTATCGCGAGAGATGGGTTGATCGTTCTGCGGAGACGCATGAGGGTATCGAGAAGTTCGGAGACGCCCTCAAGCGCCAAGTACTCGCACTGGATTGGCACGAGGACGGAATCGCTCGCGGCCAGGGCGTTCAAGGTGAGGAGATCGAGTGCCGGGGGCGAGTCGATCAAAATGAACTCGTATTTTTCCTTTATGGCTTGGAGGACGGCTTTGAGGCGGAACTCGCGTCGTTCCGCGGAAACGAGCTCTACGGCGGCTCCTGCCAGGTTCTTGTCGGAAGGAACTAAATCCAAGAACTCCACTTGAGTGCGAATTGCAATTCGTTCGATAGGCTCGTCAAGGATGAGGGACTGATATAGCGTTCGGCGGGCGGGATCCTTGGGAAAACCGAGAGCGCTAGTCGTGTTTCCCTGAGGATCACAGTCGATTACAAGCGTGCGCCGTTCGGCTACGGCGAGTGAGGCGCCGAGATTGACGGCCGTGGTGGTTTTGCCGACTCCACCTTTTTGATTTGAGATGGCGATTATACGCGCCAATGATTCCCCCTCAGATTTAAACGAGAATTTACAGAAAGAGGGGATGCGATGCAAGATGTTTCACGTGAAACAAATGCGAAATGAAGAGAAAATCGCAGATGTTCCACGTGGAACAGAATTATTATAAAAGGTCTACGGCAGCGGCGATCCGGAGAGTATAAATCGGCGTTCTGAACCTGGTATTGATATCGCAGCGGTCCACTTCCAAGAAGACTCTGCCGAAATTTTCGCCACATCAGCTTGACCCAACCAAAGCACAAGCCTACCCGAAACGCTCAGCTGCTTCTTACACCAGCCTAGAAGGTCTTCGAACTGACCTAGAGCACGTGCAGTGACGAAGTCGAACGGAGACCCAGTGCGTTCGAAATCCTCCATGCGCGCTCGAACCTCTAGCACGTTAGCGAGGCCCAGTTCTCGAGCGACTTCAGACAAGAATGCAAACTTCTTGGCGTTCGATTCGATCAATGTGACGCTGAGGCCTGGCACCAGCATAGCCAGGGGGATGCCAGGGAAGCCGGCACCCGAGCCAACGTCGGCGAGCCGACCATTTTCGATCGATAGGGTGGGGACGGCGAAAAAGGACTCGCCGAAGTGGAACCGCAAGATCTCGTCGGGATTCGTGACCGTCGTCAGCGAAATGGAGCGATTCCATTTCAACAGGAGAGAGATGTAGATTCTGATGCGGTCGCACAGTTCAGAGTCTGGTGCAACCCGGTAGAAGTTTAGGGCCTTTTCGATTTGCAAATTTGATGGCGAGGTCATCTGCTATCCGCACGATTGGAAGCGAACATACTATAGGTTTTCACCCATCTGCGCGGGAGCAGCGCTAACTTCCGCGCCGACGGAGTTCGCAGTTGAACTCTTCGTGGTCGCTAGCGCCGCTCGGATGCGAGAGGGCGCGAGATATCCGACACTTAGATCCGTGACGAAGTGAGCGACGATTGTCGGTACGATGCTGCCGGTCCACGCTCGGATGCTGGAAAAGAGCAGTCCGACGATCAAAGTGGACACTAACCCTCGACGCCGCTGGTACAAGTGTGCAAGAGAAAATAGAATCGCCGAGGCGAGGATGCCTAGTAACGCGGAACGGGACCAATCCTCGAAAACGCGCTGGGCGAATCCACGGTAGATGATCTCCTCGCAGACTGCTACCGTAGCCACTAGGGCGAAAAATGCAAGACGTTCGACATTGTCACGCGGAAACAGCTTCAGGGCCACGTGCATGAGAGCGCCCTTCAATTCCGCAGGTTTCGAAGCAATTCTATGCAAGCTAACTATCTGATTTATAAGTAGTAATACAGATATTACTACAGTTATAGTAATAGATAAAACAGGTTGGGGAAATATCAGTCCCAACCGCGGCGGCCGGATCCCATAGACGCTTGTACGCCACAGAATGATGCCCACAGCAAGCCATTGGAATGCTAGCGTGGAGGCGTAGAGAACGAGCCTGTCGATCTTTGTGGTATCGGGAGCTTCAATCAACTGGCGAATACGCCTGCGCCCCAGCAGCGGGACGGCGACACCAAGCAGAATTAGAATGAGTGCGAAATCCCAGTGCATCGCGAAACGCTAAATCACCTTTGCTCGATCGAAAGCCACGGCTGATGGCGCCCCGGTGGATCGAGCCGATTTGGATACGGTTGCAAACGTACGTTCGAACAGCACTAGATGAAAACATTTCTGTGAGCCCTGGGCAAGCCGAAGTGTTTTGAGAGTGTCTGTTGACACTGACGGATGCGCCGCCGTATGTTTCTTCGTCCGTGATTTTCGCGCTGGTTTCTCGATCGGCATAAAGGCTCTATGAAAATCCTCGTACTCGGAAGCGGTGGCCGCGAGCATGCATTGGTATGGAAGCTTCGGCAATCGCCGAGCGTGGAACAAATTTGGTGTGCGCCGGGAAACGGCGGAATCGCGAACGACGCGGAATGCGTGCCGCTCGATTTGAAGAATGTGCAAGCTGCAGCCGATCTTGCCGGAAAGCTTGGAGCGGACCTCACGATTGTCGGACCCGAGCTGCCGCTGGTTCTGGGAATCGCTGACGATTTTGCGAAGCGGGGTTTGACGCTGCTGGGCCCATCGCAGAAGGCTGCGCAGCTCGAGGGCAGCAAGATTTTTGCGAAGCAATTCATGGAGAGGCACGGAATTCCGACGGCAGCTGTGTACGGAATTTACGACCAAGCCGTCGATGCATATACGGAGCTGTGCTCGGTCGATTGGCCGCTCGTGATCAAAGCGGACGGATTGGCTGCCGGCAAGGGAGTGTTGGTTACGTCATCTCCCGATGAAGCGACGGCTTTTATCGATCGCGTGATGGAACAAAAAGAATTTGGCGACGCGGGCAAACGAGTGCTGTTCGAAGAAGGACTGAAGGGCGAAGAGCTTTCGTTCATCATTTTGACCGACGGGAAAGAGTTCGTGCGCATGGCGCCGACGCGAGATCATAAGCGCGCGTTGGATGGCGATGAGGGACCGAACACGGGCGGCATGGGCGCGTATTCGACGGACGACATTCTGCCGGCCGGGCTTGAGAAAAATATCGTAGAAACGATTGTACGGCCGACGTTGGCAGGACTCGCGAGTGACGCGATGCCTTACCGCGGATTTCTATACTTCGGATTGATGCTGACGCCGGAAGGGCCAAGAGTGCTTGAATTCAACTGCCGGCTGGGCGATCCGGAGACGCAGGCGATTGTGATGCGCGCGGATTTTGATTTCGCGAAAGCCTGTATGGCGGCTGCACGAGGGGACCTTCGCGACATCGAGACGAAGTGGTCTCCTGCGGCGAGCCTGTGCGTGGTAATGGCATCGGAAGGATACCCGGCTAATCCGAAAACGGGAAGAGAGATCACCGGTCTTGACGCGGCGGCCCACAAAACTGGGGCGATGGTGTTTCATTCGGGAACCCGACGCGAAGGTAGCACATACTACACTAGCAGTGGTCGTGTTCTAGGCGTCTCCGCCTGCGGTCCAAACCTCGAATCAGCACGTTGTGTTGTATATGACATATGTAGTCGTATTCGTTTTGCCGGTGTCCATTTTCGCTCCGACATCGGGAAGCCGATATCGCGGACAGCTCGAACCGCAGCGGAGACTACGAATGGGTGAGGTTGTGAATTTATTTGTCTGCTTCGTGCACCGATTCGCGATGAAGGAACTGGTGGAAGCGGAGGCGGTTCAGGACAAAGGTTTGAAAGGTTGCATCCACGGACGGCCGGGCAGCAAGCGGCAGGTGTCGCTGATGGATGTGGAGACTCTCCAGAGGTTGGGCGTATCTCCTGGGGCGATCAAGGAAAACATCACGACGCGCGGTCTCGATTTTCAGGCGCTCGAAGCGGGCCAGTTCGTCCGCATCGGCGAGAGCTTGCTCGAACTCATGGAGCCATGCAAACCATGCTCGAGAATGGATGAAATCCGGGATGGATTGCAGGAGCAACTGCGAGGGCAGCGCGGGTGGCTGTGTCGCGTGGTCGAGAGCGGAAAAATTCGGCGCGGCGATCGAATAGAAGTGCTCGCGTCGTTTTCACAAAGTATCGAACAGGAGACTCTTCGGTGACAACGGGCAGCGAGCAGGGGAAGACGACGGTCGGAATTCTGATGGGCTCGGACACGGATTTGCCGGTGATGAGCGAAGTGGCGAAGACGCTCGAGAAATTCGGCATTGGTTACGAGATGGAGGTCGTATCGGCGCATCGAACGCCGGCGCGAGCGCATGAATACGCGACTTCGGCGGCAGGACGCGGCGTAAAAGTGTTGATCGTTGGAGCGGGGGCGGCAGCGCACCTGGCGGGAGTAATCGCCGCCAACACGACGCTGCCGGTGATTGGCGTTCCGCTCGCGACAAGTGCATTGAACGGAATGGATGCGCTTCTTGCAACCGTGCAAATGCCGGGAGGAATTCCTGTAGCGACGATGGCGATCGACAAACCGGGCGCCGTGAATGCGGCAATCTTCGCGGCCGAGATACTTGGATTGTCGGACGCGGCAATCGCAAAACGGCTTGTGGCGCACAAGGCAGACCTCGTCCGAGGAGTGGCCGAGAAGAACGCGCACCTACAGGAGCAACTCAAGCAAAAGAAATAGCTCCCCGCCTAGTTTCAGTGGAACTGTATCTTTGCTCCCCGTCAGCTCGTTCGAGCCCGAAGGCATTCATTTATCTGTGATCGCGAAATTCCCGCAGACGCTTAGTTGCCGGTGGGTTTCAGGAGTGTAGGCGCATCGGACGGGCGCGCTTTCTGGTCGCCAGGTTTTTTGGGTTCGCTTGGCGGCTGAAGGACCCATTCAAATCCCGATTGAAAACCGATGACGGCCATCGTCTGGCGAGCTTTTGGAGGGGCAATGGCGTTCATCGTGGCTCGCATGAATTGCGTCGCATCAGGCGTCGCGATTTTGTTGCTGATACCTTTCAGCAGCATGGATACCACCGATGCCATCACCGGATCAGACGCAGCGAGTTTTTCGATCCGCGGATCTTTCTGGCGCAACATCTCCAGGACTGATGGCGATTTATCGTCCGGCGGATAGTCGAATTCCAGAAGCGTGAGCGGCTGTCCCTTTTCCGGAGGCCAATCCTGGAGGTACTGCGGGCGCTTCACCCGGGTTTCCCAATAATCGCCGCGTTGCGGAAATTGTTCGAGCGAATAGGTGACGTGCCAAACCTCGGGGCCATAACCCGAGATGAAATCGGCAACGACCAATTCTGCGATGGACTCACCTTCCGGCAGCTCAACCTGGGCATGCAGCTCCTTGACGATTTGATTCATGCGGTCGCCCAAGCCCTGCCCGACAAATTCGATGTCGATCGCTTCGTTTCCTTCCTCGCCGTGTTGGAGCTTAGGGCCCTCGGGCGCCATGCGGCCGCGAAGACGAGGCAGTTCCTGATCCAGCCGCCCAAGCTGTTGTTGCGAAGAGGGCGAATACCAATCGACTGCACCCAGAATGATGCCGGCGCGTTCGCCGGAGAGTGGGACCGGCGTGGGCGGATGGGTCTGCGCCTCGAATGGATTTTCGACTGTGCCGACGAGAATGGCATCCTTAGAAACTATGATCAGGATGCGGCCCGCTGCGAGATTTGCGACGACCTCTTCGCCAGGCTGGTCGGTTGCATTCTGTGCAAACGCACGAGGCGCGCGCGAGAAACTGAGGATGGAAGCGACACTTGCGAGAAGCAGAATAAGAAACACGCGGAGCGCCGACCATGGAGACTCGAAAAGAAACCGGAGCGACACGAAACTTAGTCTCCTGAGACGGACGCGATTTCCCTACGCGCGATCGATTGCACGGCGGTAATGGCGATCACCTTCGCGATATCTTCCGACGTACAGCCGCGCGACAAGTCGTTCGCAGGGCGCGCGAGCCCTTGCAGGATCGGGCCAAGCGCCTCAGCGCCGGCCAGGCGTTCGACGAGTTTGTAGCCGATGTTTCCGGAGTCGAGATCGGGGAATATCAGCACATTGGCGCGGCCTGCAACAGGCGAACCGGGTGCTTTACTTGCGGCGACCGAGGCGACGAGCGCAGCATCAACCTGCAATTCGCCGTCGATCGCGAGATCGGGCTGGCGGGCTTTCGCGATGCGCAGTGCCTCTCGAACCTTGTCGACGCGGGAGTGCGATGCTGAGCCTTTGGTCGAAAAGGAAAGAAGCGCGACGCGCGGCTCGGCATCGAGAAATGCGCGAGCGTTCTCGGCAGTAGCGAGCGCTATTTCGGCAAGCTCCTGCGCGGTGGGGTCGGGAACGACGGCGCAATCGGCGAAAAGCATCGCGCCCTTTTCGCCGAAGTTGGCATTGCAGAGCGTGCCGTTGCTGTTGTCATCTCGGTGTCGCGTGATCATAAGGAAAAAACTGGAGACGAGGCGGGCTTCAGGTGCAAGTCCGATCGAATGCAAAGCCGCGCGGACCGTTTCCGATGTGGGGTTTGCGGCGCCACCGACGGTTGCGTCGGCATCACCTGCCGCGACGCTGAGGGCCGCAAAATAAAGCGGTTTGCGCGCGAATTCACGCGCTTCTTCAAGGGTCACGCCGCGCGAGTGGCGCCTGTCGAAATACATCTGCGCGTAGGAGTCAATCCGGGAGCTCGACAGCGGATCAAGAATTTCAACGCCGTCGAGTTTCGTGCTGAGCCCGTCGGCCGCAGCGCGGATAATGCTCGCGCGTCCGAGGAGCGTGATTTTCGCGTAGCGCTCGGCGGTGGCTTGTGCGGCGGCGATAATCACGCGTTCGTCTTCGCCTTCCGGCAGTAAGATTCGCTGCGGATTTGTCCGTGCTTTGCTCTTCAGCTTGTCGAGAAGTCCCATTCAGGTGAAGTTACCACAAATCGGACGGGCGGAGTGGCGCGAGGCTGATTGTATAAGGGCGCTTGGCCAGGGATGCAGATCGAGCTTGCTACAACTTAGATCCCCAGAGTCCACCGCTGGTAACCCAGTTGTACGGTGCCCGGTGCGAGTACACTCGCCCGAATTCGGGCGCGCCGCGGCAGCCCGATTAAGCGCGCTGTCCTAATCGCGCCCGGTTCTAGTAAAATCGAGCGGCACCTACCGCTAGTTTTGGGAAATCAAGGATGAGCATATTTGACGTGTTTCACGGAGGGGGTCTGAAATCGCCGAATCGTATTCGTCACAATGGAAAGCGCCTGCCTGAGATTCTGGAAGCGCACAAGAAATTCATAAGCGGCGACGAAACAGGTACGCGTGCCGATCTAGCAGGCGCTGATCTTTCGAACGCCGATCTTTACAAATTAAATTTTGCGTACGCGAATTTACAAGGCGCGAACCTCACCGGCGCGAATCTTCGAGAGGCGAAGCTGGCGTCCGCCGATTGCAGTAAGGCGAAGCTGCATAAGGCGGATCTGCGCAAAGCAGACCTGACTGAAACGAACTTGAGCGGCGCGGATCTTTCCGAAGCGAAAGTTGGGGGCGCCGAGCTTTTCCGCGCGGATATGCGCCAAGCGAATCTTCGCCGGGCTGATTTCGGCGCAGCGAATTTCCGTCAGGCTAACGTGACCGGCGCGGATTTTCAAGGCGCGCTATTGCAGACGACGATTTTGCGCGAGACAAATCTGGAGGGTGTCGATCTTACCAGCGTGGACCTGACGACCACGCTGCTTCCTCCCGGTTACAAGCGGCCGAATTTTGAAAAGGGCGCGGCCAAGGGCTGACGGCGGAGAGCGATGGTGCAGCCAACGCGAACGAGCATGGCTCCGGCACCGTGGATTCGGGTGGAAGATTATCGATTGCCTGGAGGCTGGGTGGGCCGCGAGCAGGTGGCCGCCCGGGCGCGCGCCTACTGCGAGCTTCTGGAGAAGGGCCAGATTCTTTTTTTTCAAGCGCTCCCGTTCCACTTCCCTATAGACGATCAGGAATTTCTGCTCGCCCAGGAATGGACGGAACTGCGGCTGCATAAGAATGTGTCGTACCGGCCGTCGGAAGATGTTTTGCGCGGAGTTTCGGGAAACGCCCGAACGATCGAGCGGCTGCACACGATCATGCGCAACTACAGCGCGCAGGTGCTCGAGTTTCTGACGAAATTTCTGCCGTCGTATGCCGGGAAATGGAATCTCGATTTCTCGAGTTTCCGGCCCTTCGAAGAAGAGGGCAGGGATCTTCCGATCCACAAGCGGAACGACCTACTCCATGTCGATGCGTTCCCCAGCAGGCCGACCCGTGGCGGCCGAATCCTGCGGATTTTCACAAACTTGAACCTCAAGCGTCCGCGCGTCTGGAACACCACTGAGAATTTTGAAGCGCTGGCTCGTCAGTTTGCTGAGAGCGCCGGGCTGCGAGCGATAGCGGAAGACGATTCGGTGATCAGCCGCACAGTGCAGAATTGGGGAGAAAAGCTTGGATTTCGCGGCATGGGACGAACGCCGTACGACATGTTCATGCTACGCTTTCACGACTATCTGAAGGAGAATGCGACTTTTCAGGCCAGCTGCCCGAAGTACCGGCTGGAATTTCCGCCGCTCGCTACGTGGATTGTCTACACGGACTGCGTGGCGCATGCAGTGATGTCCGGGCAGTACGCGATCGAGCAGACGCTCTTGATTCCGCCGCAGGCGCTGGTTACGCCGCAAATGGCTCCGTATCGAATTTTGGAAAATATCTCCGGACGCTCGCTCGTGACATGAGGCCAGGCGGAAAAAACATCGACCCACGTAGATTTCCACAACTGGGGTATTGACTAACCAGTTGTCTCAGACTATTAATCTGCTTTTCCCCACGGGTTAACCCAGCCCGCCTCGAATCGGCCTAGAAGTTGTACATCTCTCTAAGGAGGATTCTCACGTGCGATCTGCCAGCAAGCTTTTGAAGGCGTTTGTGCATCCACTTCGTTCAAAGAGTGTTCATGTTTCAACCCGGCTCCGGCGGATATTGGCCGTCGTCGTAGCGTTCGCATTCATCTTCACTACGCTCGGAGGCGCTTTCCCGATGGCGACGAATGCGATGCCGATGCCTGCGCCTGGTTCGAGTAGCGCTAGCCCGAGCAATGGTTGCGAGTTGAGCTCGGCAAGAGGGCAGATCCAGCACGTGGTGTATATCCAGTTCGACAACGTTCACTTCACCCGCGACAATCCGAACGTCCCTTCTGATCTCGAACAGATGCCGAACCTCTTGAAATTCATCACGGACGACGGCGTGCTCATGACGAATCACCATACACCGCTAAAATCGCACACGGCGGACGACATCATCACGTCGCTCACCGGCGTCTACCCCGACCGTCATGGCATGCCGATTGCGAATAGCTTTGGCTGGTTCACGCCTCCTGGCAGTCCGTTCTTCGATGGATTTGCGGCTTCCTTCCAGTATTGGACCGATGTCGTAAACGCTACCACCGACCCGACGTTCTTCATGATCACGAAGGACGGCAAAAACGCCCCGGCCCCATGGGTCCCATGGACTCGAGCGGGTTGCAATGTGGGAGCCGTCTCGATCGCCAATATGGAGCTCGAGAACGTTGCGGGGGATCTGCAGAGTGTCTTCGGATCCGACCCCACCGAGCTTGCCGCGGCGCTCGCCGAAGTGAAGGCTAACCGGAACGGAGCCATCGCTGACTTTGAAGGAATCGCGATTCATTGCGCGGCTGGAAGCGCTGTCTGCTCGACTGGGAATCACGGCGAGCCGGACATCCTGACGCAAGAGCCGGGAGGCTACAGCGGCTTCAACGCGCTGTATGGCCACAAGTTTGTAGCGCCGGTAATCAGCCCGGGCGGCCCGTTAAATGACCTGGACGGCAACGTCATCTCAGATACCCACGGCAACGCCGGATTCCCAGGATTCTCGGGCATTTCTGCGGCTCAGACTCTTTCTTACGTGGCTGCGATGCAGGAGCACGGCGTGCCGATTACCTACGCGTACATTTCGGACGCGCATGACAATCACGCTCACGACATCGCAACTGCACCTGCAGCGTGCTTGACAGACCCAGAGCTGGCCCTCGGTGCCGCTAATGGGCCGGGCAGCGTCTGCTACGTAGCGCAACTTGCGGCGTACAACGAAGCGTTCGGAAAATTTTTCGCGCGGCTGGCGGCGGATGGCATCAATAAGCAGAACACACTATTCATCGTCACCGCCGATGAAGGCGACCACTACGCCGGCGGAAGCCCGTTCAACCCGAGCTGCGACGGTGTGACGATCGCGTGCAGCTACATCAATCCTGCAACTAGCAAGAGCGTCGTCGGCGAATTCGACACGAACTTGACCGGACTGCTGGCGACCGAGCAAGGCATTACCGCAACATTCGACAGCCAGTTCGATATGGTCCCCGTTTTCTACATCGCTGGCAATCCGCCGGTGGGCGATCCTCTGGCCCGGAGTTTCGAACGGGCAGCGGCGAAGCTGACTGCGGTGAACCCGCTTACGGGCAATACCGACAATCTTACGGAGGCGCTGGCGGACCCGGTCGAGCTCAAGCTGCTGCACATGGTTACGGGCGATCCGCAGCGAACGCCGTCGTTCGTAATGTTCGGTGATCCGGACTACTTCCACTTGACCGGCGCTCAGAATTGCAACAATCCGTGTGTTTCCCAGAGTGCCGGTTTTGCGTGGAACCATGGCGGAATCGACAAAGAGATCGTCACGACGTTTCTGGGATTGGTTGGGCCCGGTATCGAAGCGAACGGCGTCGATAATTCGGTCTGGTCCGATCACGTCGACATCCGCCCGACGATGCTCGTACTCACCGGCTTGCGGGACGATTACTCGGACGACGGCCGCGCGCTCGTCGAGGAATTTAGCGGCTGGGCGATGCCGAAGGGCGTCAGCAATAGCGGCGATCGTTTCGACAACGAGTTCATCGAGGTTGCGCGCGCTTACAAGCAGATCAATGCACCCAACGGCGACCTTGGCCAAACCAGCTTGCGCATTTCGACACGCGCCCTGGCATCGGGGAGCCCGGGCAGCGACGCGCAGTACATCCAGTTGGAGAATGCGATATCGAGGATCACATTCGCTCGCGACGTCTTAGCCGCCCAGATGCTGCAGCAATTGCAGGATGCTGAATTCAACGGCAAACGGATCGACGAGGGACGAGAACGAATGCTGACGTTTCAGGCCGACGTTCTGCTAGGCCTCGCGCATCTCCTCGATCACAGTCACTGATCCGGAGCTCGATCTTCGATCAAAACAGAAGGAACAGTGCAAACGACGGGAGCTCGAGTGCAGTTCGGGCTCCCGTTTTAATTTCGAGATGTTATTTGCCCGCGGGGACATCGGCTCCATCGGATCCGTATCCGTAGGCGCCGCGAGGAGGATTGGCGCGGCGGCGTGTTTCGATGCCGAGCCTCTTGATTTTCTGATTCAGGGTGGAAAGAGGAATCTGGAAGCGCTCAGCGGCTTCAGTCTGATTCCAGTTCGTACGCTCAAGCATGTCCACGATGATCCGGCGTTCCACTTCCTCGAGGATTTCGAAGAGCGACGGAGCGGGAACGGAGCCGCGCGAGCCAATTTCGCCAGGAAGAGGCGGGAGGAATTCAGCGAGCTGCAGGCGGACGCCCCTGACGATTTCGCGCGAGCGGACGCTTTCGGGCAACAGATCGGCGTCCACGGTTTCCTGCGTGGAAAGCACGACGGCGCGCTCGACCACATTTTCGAGTTCGCGGACATTCCCCGGCCAGTCGTAATCCATCAGAAGCTTCATGGCGCTGTGCGTGAAGAGACGCGCCGGCTTTCCGTTTTCGTGGCAGAACTGCTCGAGGAAACGATCGATGAGCAGCGGGATATCTTCTTTGCGGTCGCGCAGCGGCGGCAGTTGGAGCGAGATGACGTTCAAGCGGTGATACAAGTCGTCGCGGAAGCGGCCTTCGCGCACGAGCTTCGCAAGATCTTCGTTGGATGCGGTGAGGATGCGAACGTCGACTTTGATCGTATCCGTGCCGCCCAGGCGCATGAATTCGCGTTCTTGAATCACGCGCAGGAGTTTGGCCTGCGTCTCGGGGCCGATCGTCGATATTTCATCGAAGAAAATTGTGCCCTGGTCGGCCACTTCGAAAAGGCCTTTCTTCGAAGCGATAGCGCTGGTGAACGCGCCCTTCACGTGGCCAAAAAGCTGCGATTCGAGCAGATCGATCGGGATTGAACCAGTGTTGACGGCAATGAACGCTTTGTCGGCGCGGGTGGAAGCGGAGTGGATCGCCTTCGCGATTAATTCCTTACCCGTGCCGCTCTCACCGTAGATCAGAACGGTGGAACGCGACGGCGCCACCTGCGTGATCAGGTCAAATACCGCCAGCATCTTTTCGCTCTTGCCGATGATGTTGGGAAAATTGTAGCGCTGCTTCAACGCGCGCTTTAGTTGGACGTTTTCTTCGCGCAGCCGGCGGCCTTCGATCGCGACGGAAACCTGTGCGATCAGTTCGTCGTTCGACCACGGCTTGGTGATGAAGTCCTGCGCGCCGCCTTTGAATGCAGCTCGCGCCATATCGATCGAGCCAAACGCGGTGATAAGAATGATGGAGAGATTCGGATCGCGGCGGCGAATCTCGCGCAGCAATTCCAGGCCGTTGCGGTCGGGTAAGCTGACGTCCAACAGCATTAGGTCGAAGGGGCGATCTTCGAGCCTCTGCAGCCCGATTTCGCCAGTTTCCGCGGGTGTCACATCGAAACCCTCGGAGGTTAGAAGCGCTTCGAGACCCTCGCGGATTTCCAATTCATCGTCGACAACAAGTATGGTGCCTTTAGGCATGGACCGCTTTTCTTGCTACGGGAAATTCGAGCCGGAAAGATGTTCCTTTTCCCGGCGTGGAGCGCACGTCCACTTTGCCCGCGTGCTCCTTGATGATGCCGTAGCTCACCGAAAGACCTAGCCCGGTGCCCCTTCCGGTGGCCTTTGTTGTAAAGAATGGATCGAAAATGCGGTGAAGATGCTCTGGCGGGATGCCCGCGCCGGTGTCGGTTACTTCGATTTCCACTGAGCCGTTGTGGGCTCCCGTACGCACTTCCAACATTCCACCGCCCGGCATGGCGTCGCGAGCGTTCATGAAAAGATTGAGAAACACTTGCTGCAAACGCGTGGTCGAGCCGAGAACGGTTGGCAATTGCTGCGAGTAATTTTTGATGACTTTCACTTGCGCGGTCTTGAACGGGTGTTGCACGAGCGTAAGAGTTTCTTCGAGAACGTAATTCACGTCCACTTCGATAAATTCCGCCGCTCCGGTGCGCGAGAAATTCAGCAAGTTGTTGACGATTTCGCTCGCGCGGAACGTCTGCTTCACGATGCGTTCGATTGTTTTCTGGCGCGGATCGTCTGCCGGAATCTGCTTCGCGAGCATTTGAATGTAATTCGAAATCACGGCAAGTGGCGTGTTCACCTCGTGGGCCACTCCTGCGGCAAGCAAGCCGAGCGACGTGAGCTTTTCGGTTTGCACCATCTGCTCTTCCAGGCGGACGCGTTGCGTGATGTCGTCGAGGAGTATCAGCCGGCCGAGCCGCGCGCCATTCTTGCCGACGAGCGGCGCAATCGACGCGTTGATCACCAGATGATTGCCGCTGCGCGTGTTGAGGCGGAACTTGTAAATTCCCGAGACGTGATCTCCCGCCGCGCGCGCTGCAATTTCCGCTGCGAGGTCCTGCGGCAGCACTTCCTGCAGCCGCTTGTGAACTGCATCACGCCGCGGAATTTCGAGCAAGCCTTCGAGTTGCGGATTCCAGGACTCGATGCGGTCTTCGAGGTCCACTGTAACGACGCCGATGTTGAGAGACTCGACGATATTTTCGCTGAAATCTTTCAGGCGCTCGATCTGCATGGCTTTCTGTTCGAGCGATTGGTAGAGGCGCGCGTTTTCGATTGCGATTGCGACGTATCCTCCAATCGTGGAGAGAAGTTCGAGGTCGTCGCTCGAAAGATAGTCGCCATCGACCGTCTTGCCGAGGCCGAGAACCGCGACTGTGCGTTCGCGGAAGCGGCAAGCGATGAAATAGTTCAGGTCGAGCTCTTCGAGAGTGCGACGAACGGAATCCGTTTCGCCGATGGCAGCGCGAGCGGATTCGAAGAACAGGCAGCCGCGCTCGAGCGCAGGGCTGGCCGGATCGAGAAAGCTGAGGTCGAGCGCGGCCTGGGGTCGAACGCCCATCGAGCGCGAGAGAACGAACTTGGAAGGATTCGCCGGGTCCTCGAGGAAAATCGCGAGGCGGTCGACGAGCAGCGTTTGAGAGACGCGGTCGAGCACGGAGCCAACCAGCGGCTCGAGGCGCACTTCGTTCGTAAGCGCGCTGCCGAATTCAATCAGGGTGCGGCGATAGTCCAGGCGGTCGCGGTAAAAGAAACGGTCGAGCCTGGCCTGCACCCAATCGCGCAAAGGCTGGAAAAGAAAGGCGGCGACGACGATTGCGATCACGCTGCCGGCAGGGCCTGCCGTCAATGTCGTGTGAAACGCTTCGCCAATCAGCGCGACGGCTGCAAAATAAATCGCGACCACTCCGGCCGTCGCAAATGTGTAGGCGAGGCCGCGCTTGAAAATAATGTCGACGTCCATCAACCGGTAGCGAATGATGGCGTAACCGAAGCAGAGCGGAATCAGCGCCAGCGAGCACGCCGAAGCCTTCATCCACGACGGAGGAACCACGCCGAGAATGTAAGGGACGATGTAGAGAAGTAGGAACGGGACCGTTCCTGCGAAGGTGCCGCCGGTCACCCACTTGAGCTGTTGCCGAAGAATCGCGGTGGGCGCGCGGCGATAGCTCATCAAGAAAATCCCCGCAGCCACCAGGAAGTAAATTCCCAGCGTCCCGAGTTCCACTTTATCGAGCCAGTAGCGCGTGCTGACGGCGGGAAGGAAATTCAGAGTGCCGCTGGCGATAAAAATGTGCAGCGTCAGAAGGGCCGTCGGAATCGCGTATGTTATGGCGAGCTTCGGCCAGATCCAGCCGCGGCGCTCGGGAAACACAAGCGCAAAATGTACTAGCAACGCAGGCTGAAACAGAAGCGCTACCACGTTGGCCCAATAAATCGTCTGGTCGAACGAATTCAATTTGCCGCTGTAATGAAAGCTGTACAGCACGAATGAGACAAGACAGAAAATGTAGAAATGAATCGCGCGTGGCGCGTTCCAGCGTCGCGCGAAAATGAAGAGCCCGATGAAGAGATAGAGCAACGCCGTCAATCGTAGATAGTTCTCGATCGACGAGGGATTTTCCTGCGGCGCGGTGACAAGCGGCGTCTCAAACGTGGAGCCTTCGCGCTGCATTCCGTAGCGCACTTCGGCCCAGGGACCCACGCGGAAGAGAATGCGGGTCACGTCCGTGGAGCGATGAATTGCAACGCCGCGAACCGTTTGGACATAATCGCCCTGCTTGATTCCAGCTCTTGCAGCGGGCGAATCTCCTACCACGTGCCATGCGACCACGCCCTGCGCCGTATCCATCCAAGTGACGCCGTCATCGGGCAGGACGTACCGGGTGCGCTGCTGGTAATTGAGGGTGGCAAAGATCACCGCCGCCAGCGTAAGGACCGCCAGCACCACCGCTCCCAGCCGCATTCGAAGGCTATCGTTCACGCAACTACACCCGTACCCTTCCGACTATTATGCCAGCACGTAGGTTTCCACGAATCACAGATTTCATATATTGCAAGTAGCTTATTATGTTCATCTTAGATGGCTCTACGGAAGATGGATCGGCGGGAATTCTATTTCCGGGATATATCTTCCCGATTCCGGTAGCTCGCTAAACCCCTAAAACTGAACGCTTAGCCCGCCTCTAAAATAACGGTAAGAAGGAACGAGAACTACGTGCCCGTCGCCCGTCGAAACTGGGACGTAGCCTTGCGCGAGGAGGTTGCCAAAGTCGGCCAAGGCTTCCATGTGGCCCGGAAAGAAACTTGGCAGCTGCTGGCGGATTTCCATGTTCAGGTACGGATCGAGGTGGAAGAGAGACTCTCCGTACGGGTCCAAGTGCGTGACCGATTGTCCGCCGATCCACTTATAGCCGACGGACAACTTCGTGCCGGACCGGGGAATCGTCGTGGAGACTCGTCCCGCGAGGCTCTGACGATAGCGAGTTACGAGTTGATCGCGCAACGGCGCTTCTAACGCATTGTCATCCGTAGCGAGCGCGCCCGCATAGGCATACACGATCGTGGCGTCCAGATTGTCACCGAACTTCTGATGGTATGCCGCACGCGCGCCCATTGAACTCGATTTGCCGCCGTCATAGACAAACACATCTGAGAAATAGTCATGCAGATAATCGGCGCCGGTAGTAGAGCCTTTACCGAACACCGCAGTATGACTTGAACTATCGTGGAACACGGCGGCGCTAACGCTGGAATTCTTGTTGAGCGCGTGTTCGATCGCGACTTCGGCGTGCAAATTGTTTTCAAGCACAGGCCGCCCGTCGCGCATCAGGAGAGTCGGCAGCGAGTCCAGCGAGTTCATCGCCGATTGCAGTCCGGTCTCCGACCCGTTGGAATCCTGCTGCCAAGGGCTCATGGCGACCAGTCCTTCAAGCTGCCAGGATGGCGCAAGCTGAATGGCAATCTCGCCGCGCGGGCGTAAGGCCATCGTGTAGGTGCCAAGTCCCTCAGCAATCAGGTCGCTGCCGTAGCGCAGGCTTACGCGGTCGGTAAGCGCCAATTGATTGTCGTGCGACACGCGCATACCCCTGAACGTGATGCCATTTGGGCCGAGCTGAGATTCGCGCACAACGACGCTGGAAACCGGGCCGTCGCCCATCTTTCCAGAAGGAACCCATTCGGCGACGAGACCGCCAGCCGGCGAACCACCCTCATAGCTGAATTGACCTGCGACATACAGTTGGCCGTTTTCACCCACGGCTACGTCATACGCGAACGCAGTCGCAGGAGAATCCGCAAAATTTGAAACTGAGCCCGGATGATCAGAGCCTGAAGTCAGGTCGAAGCGTCCGTGAACGGCTTGCTTCTGAGCTACCTCGCCCCGATCCGGAACACCCACAACGAAAATCGAGCCGTCCTGCCAGCGCAGAATCGAGCGCGTGGCAGCCGCGCTGCGCAGCACCCAGATCCATTCATCCGACGCCACTTGTTGCTCGGGCTGGCGCCGCAATTTTTCGAACGATGAAAGCACTGAGCCAAGAACGATCTCGAGCAGAGTCGTCTGCTGGTCGCTCACCTGAATGTGCTGCTGAACGGCCGGGAGGAAGCCGGCAAGGGTTACCTTGATCGAATACATGCCCGGCGCAAGAGTGGCAGTCGAAAACCGTCCGCGATCATTCGTCAGGAACTCGGCAGGCGCGAAAGTGAGCAGGTTTTCAGCCGTGATGGAGACACTTGCCCCCATCTGCGGCGTGCCCGAAGGATCCATCACAACTCCGGATATTTTCCCGGAGTTAGGAGCGGCGGCGAGCGGCAGCGCGACGAAGAGCACCAGCAGCCCGAAGCAGAACACGCGAATCGATTTAAGATTTATCGGCCTCAAATTCACGGCGCCTCACCTCCCTTGCGGAGCCGCAGCCGCTACGGCTGGTGGCTTCACGGTAAATTCCGAAGTTGGTGTGATGGTTTGTTTCGCGAGGTTATCGGTGATGGCCACTTCCAGCTTGTATTTGCCTGGGCTGAACGAACCGAGCGTCACCACGTTTTGAAGCGTCATTTCCTCGCCATGTTCGGGAATCTGATCCTGCGTGAGATCGAACTTCTTCAGAGGTTCGGTCTGTTTGTCTTTCATGACGCGATATTGGACCGAAACATCCGCTTTGTGCGTCTTGTCGTCCACCTTCAAATTGTAGACCTGGAGGAAAACGCCCATTGGGTCCGTCGCAAGAAATGCGCCATCCATTTTCGGACGAACCTTCAAATCACCCAATACGAACTGGCCCAGGCCGATATCCTTCGCGGAAACGCGCGTAATCTGGTCGGCAAGTATCAGCGAACTCGTAGCCAGCTTGTCGTCTTCAAAGCGCGGCACAGCGAGGCGAGTGTTGACCACGCCCACATTGTTGCTGTTGACGTCCTTAAGAACGATGTCCAGACGATAAAGCCCCGGGCTCAGTGGCACAGCCTTCTGATAGATCGATGACGTGCTCAGCGACTGTTGCAACAATGCGGCAGGCACATCGCGATGGATGGTGTCTTCGAAAGTCTGCACGGGACGACCGCTCAATGTGGTGATCCGGGCGAACAGATTGACCGTTGCGGAGTCGACGCCGTCCTTTTCTGCAAAGCTCAATTGCCGGGTGGGAATCTGGATGGAAATAGGGACCAGCACCGTATCCGATGTAATTCGCAGGAAATCGAACCGGTAGTCGAATTTGACCTGGTCCTTCACGACCCTCGATGTAACCACGGCTTCGAGGTCCTTGAATTTGATAGGAGGCGCCTGCTGGATTTTGGCGTTCAACTCCAGGCGCGAAAACTCACTCTGGCTCTCCGGCCGCATGCCTATCGGCGCTCCCGTATGAGTGCCGTCGGTATTGCTGAATCGATCCGTCTTGCTTGCGAGACCCATCGATTCCATTTCGGTCAAACCCGCGCCAGGGACGTACGTGAGGGCGTCCTTTTCGCTGGGGTCCATGGTGAGATGGAACTCACCCGTCATCGTGGGATCAACGAACTCGATGTTGACGTCCTCTCCGATGCCTTCCAGATACCGGTAACGCCAATCCTCAAATGGGTATGTCGAGGTGGTGCCGCCGCCTTCATTTGATGGCCGGTCATAGGTGCCGCCGCTGGGGTGCGACTCAATCTCGTCGGGCGCGCCCCACATAATGTAAATCCTGCCGCGGTCGGTCTTCCATCCCGGAATACCGGAAGCAAAGTGTTCGTTGGTGTAGGCGATGCGACGATAGTGTTCTTCTTTGAAGGTATTTTCGGTCGAATCGGGGTCGGGATTCCGGCGCTGCCAGAATTGTTCGATAAATTGTTCGCGCTCTTCGTTGGTTTGGAGATGGACGAATGCGCTGCGCTCTTCGGGGCTAATTATGTAAACCACATCTTCGTTGAGCCACTTCTTATATTGTGAATCGAGTTCTTTGAAGAGGTCTTTGTCGCTTTTCGACTTCTGCTTGGCCGCCTGCTTGGCCGATTTCTGGTCAGTCTGATTGTGCGTGGAATCCTGGCCAAAGACGCTCGGCGCACACGCCAAGCCTCCGGCTAAAATCCCGAAAAGAAACAGCTTGACCCCGCGGCCCATGAATTACCTCTTCGACCCAAATCGACCCAAAAGTCTAACCTGTCCCTAGGTACAGGTCAACGTCGGAATCCCCTTTGGGGGGTATGAATACCTGCCAGTCGCCCGGGTTGCCTGCCAATCTCAATTAAGTCCCAAACTGCCAACCGCCGTATTCATCTAGACCGCCGCCGCGCCGGGTTGGGTAGACGCGCTCTTCGTGTGTGCGGGGTGGATACGGCTGTTTCCTTCGAAGCCGTTTCGAATTAGAATAGTTCTCCTTGAAGCCGCTCACGATCCCGCGTTGGGGGAAACTGAGCCAGGGAAACACGCAGTTAGGTTTAGGACCGAGGAACTTGCAAGCGGTGGGCCTGCCTGTCCTTATCCGCAACTCTGCGTCTAAACCAGAAACATTCTGCGCCGCCCGGACGTAATAGCAGGTGGGGGCTGTTTGACCCGGCGTGGGAATTTGCACTCATCGAGGTCGGTATCATGAAGACGTGGAAGAAAGTAGCGATTGGCGTAGGCGTGCTCGCGGTTGCGGGAATCGCATACGCTGGTATTACCTACCAGCTGAACAAAAGCGTTGTGAAGGTGCAGAGCGGAAAAGTGGTCCGGCAGGACCTCACGTCCATCGTGACCGCTTCTGGAGAGATCCGGCCGAAGAATTACACCAACGTGATGGGCGAAGGGTTTGGAAAGATCACGGAAATCACGGCGAAAGAAGGCGATCACGTCAAGAAAGGCGATGTTCTCATGCATCTCGAGAACATTCAGCCGGGAGCCGACGTCCAAGCCCAGCTGTCAGCGATTCAAGCCGCCGAAGCTGGAATGACGATGGCTGACGCGAACTACCAATCGGCTATTGCCACTCTCGCGCAGCGCCAGTCCGACCTCGAAAAAGCGAAATTTGATTGGGAACGCTCTCAGAAACTCTACGAGGAGCAGCTCATCTCGAAGCAGGATTATGACGCATCGAAAGCCGTATACAACGGCGCAGTCGCCGGACTCAACGCCAGCAAAGCACAGGTGGAACAGACGCGCGCGGCGCGCGAGCAGTCTCGTTCTACTGCCGAACAGAATCGCGCAGTGCTTACCCATACCAGAGACGTTCTCCGCAAGACGACGTACACAGCGCCAATCGACGGCATCGTCAGCTACATCGCAGTACGCGTGGGAGAAAACGTGGTTCCAGGAATTCAAAACGCCGAGGGCAGCTTCCTCATGACAATTTCGGATATGAGCATCGTCACCGCGGAAGTGAAAGTGGACGAGACGGACATCACCAACGTCCGTGAGGGCCAGCCTGCAGATGTATCGATCGACGCAGTGCCGGGGAAAATCTTCAAAGGCCACGTAAGCCAGGTGGGCGAACTGGCGATCCTACGTACATCCGGTCAGGCAGCCACCACGCAAACGACGGCGAACACGCAGGAAGCACGCGATTTTAAAGTGGTCGTGACGATCGACAATGCGCCTGCTTCGATTCGTCCCGGCCTGTCGTCGACCGCCCGGATTGAAACGGCGCAAAAGAAAAACGTGCTGACGATCCCGATTCAAGCTTTGGCCGTCCGCTCGCAAAAGGAGCTTGATGAGGCGATGCAGGGCAAGAGTGATGGCGTCACTCTCGCGGCTTCAAAACCAGCTCGCTTGGGGCAAAAAGAAGACATCACGGGCGTTTTTATCTTGCGCGGCAAGAAAGTTGAATTCGTTCCCGTGCAAACCGGAATCAGTGGCGTCACGGACATTGAAGTAACCAGCGGCCTGCGCGAAGGCGACGAGATTGTGACCGGCAGCTACAAGGCCCTGCGGACCCTGAAGCCCGGAGCAAAGATCAAAGTGGACAACACGGTGCCGAAGCGCGACGAGTCTACGAGCTAGCGAATACCTGGCGCGCACCTGACAAATCGCTAGCGCATCGCCGGCAAATAGCTTACGAGTAGTGAACGAATACCTAAGATAGTTCCGGTTGCATCCGAGGAGCTCCCGAGAATGGCTGTCGAGCAAGCCAGCGGTCTGCAAGTCTTCCGCGAAGATCTGGTGACGGCTGGAATCGTCATTGAGGTGGAAGACCTATGGAAGAGCTACGAAATGGGCACCGAGCAATTGCACGCGCTGCGTGGCGTCAGCCTGGAAATCAATAAGGGCGAGTACGTCGCCATCATGGGCCCGTCCGGTTCCGGCAAATCGACGCTGATGAACTTGATCGGCTGCCTGGATTCGCCGACGAAGGGGAAATACTGGCTTGCCGGAAGGCTCGTAAGCGAGCTGAATGACGACGAGCTGGCCTACATTCGCAACAAAGAAATCGGATTTGTCTTTCAGACGTTCAATCTGCTGCCGCGCGCGACCGCGTTGCACAATGTTGAGCTGCCGATGATTTACAACGGCACGCCTTCGGTCGAACGCCTCGCGCGAGCACAAGCAGCCTTAAAGCAGGTGGACCTCACCGATCGGATGATGCACAAACCGAACGAACTCTCCGGCGGACAGCGCCAGCGCGTGGCGATTGCCCGCGCTCTCGTGAACACTCCCTCGATTCTTCTGGCCGACGAGCCCACTGGAAACCTGGATTCGGCGACCGGCGAAGAAATTATGGCTCTGTTCGCGCGCCTTCACCAGCAAGGCAACACCATCATCCTCGTGACGCACGAACCCGATATCGCCGCACACGCCCACCGGGTCGTTCGCCTTCGCGACGGCAAAATCGAAAAAGACGAACGCACCCGCTAGTCGAGTCGTTTCCTGATTTATACATCGCCCTTACTTGGGAGCAGGCGGAGACTGGCTCGCGATGCTACCCGTCATCGTGCGCACTGTGTCCGTTCCGAGAAGCAAGGCCGTATTTTCATCAACGACGTAGTAAGTCAGCCCGAATGTCACGGCCGGATTTGATCCTTTAAGTATGGCCGTGCCGCGGCCAAACGTGCCATCCGGCGCGACGATCGAACTGTTCGTTGTATCGATGGGATCGGATTGAAATACGGAATTGTACGTGTTGATGTCGAGATTTCCGCTGCTCGCAACCGTCCCCGCTAGAGTCAGTTGGCCATTCGCATCCGGTTGATAAGAAGCCGGGCTATTGTGGAAGATGCCCTGGCCCGTCAGATTCAGTGCAAAAAGTCCGGCGACGGGCGCTGAAGCAATCGTCTGTCTAAAGGCCATTCCGTTCGCGGTCGCGGCGGAATCAATTTCCAGCATCACGGCGGATCCAGTTGACGTCTGGTAAGTCGCGAATTCCGCGGCAGTCCCGCCGGACGGGCACAATTTCAAATCGATGCGGCCGGTCAGATTATCGACTGTGTACGCACAGGATCCCAACGTCGCGTTCGATTGGATCGTGCCGGCATTATTTGCATCCGTCACGCCGCCCGTGATGTTCCCGCCGCCATCGGAGACGAATACTCCGCCACTTGCGTACGCTCCGGTGCTCGACGTGCCGCCGGCTGTGAACGGATAATTTCCGCCGGTCAGCTCGGTGGCCGCAAATGAACTTCCCGCGGGCGCGCTAAAGACCTCACCAGCCAAAAAGTTATTGCGGTCGATCTCGACGAGATGCAAATGCGTGTCGTCCACGATGTAGAACGCGTATTGCAGCGAGCTCGTTGTGTTCGACGCCAACGTGATCGTTCCGCGCCCTGTGCCAGACCGAGTCGCGTCAAATGCGTACGTGCCGGTGAGCGTCCTATCCAGAGTGGTGACCGTGCCGTTGATCTTGGCATCGAGTATTGTGTGCGTGCCCGACGTCGGAATCGTACCTGCGCCGTTGGCTGTGAATTTCCCCGCGAGTCCCATCGGGCTGAAACCCGAATCCGCACCCGCAAGGCTGAAAACGTATGGCCCCGAAATCACGGACGGAGATGTCGTCAGATCGTTCAGGTTCTGCTGATCGATCGTGCCGCCGCCCGTCACGTTTTTGTCGAATCGAATCAAAAGTGCATGCTGGTTTGTGGTGAGCGCGAACTGCAGCGTGCCAACACTTTGCTGGCCTGAATTCAGGGATATCGTTCCTCTTCCATCCGGCCCTATAAGATACGTGCCACTGATTGCGATTGCCGTCGACGGGCCGCCCGAAAAGCTGTCCACGTCTTCGACGCCGCTCACGATGTTGCCAGCTCCGTCCGCCACAAAGCTTCCCGCAACTGCCAGGAAACCGCCTGAGTTATCACCAGAATACGAAAATGCGAAAGGACCGTTCATGGACGCATCGGAATAAACGATCGTCGCTGTGCCTGTCGCCGTAACGCCGTCCTTTGCGGTTACAGTGATCGTGCCGCCCGGTGGCGGGAAGAAAGGCGCAGTATAGATTCCGGTGGTTGCATCAATCTTTCCGATATCGCCGCCGAGTGTGGAACTAATCGACCACGTTGCGTTTGGATCCGCCACGCTATTGAGCGTGGCCGTGAACAGGTGGCTCCCGCCCGCCGGCACCGTCGTAGTGAGAGGAATAACGGCCAGGCCCGTTCCTGCACCAATCGTCACAACCGCCGTGTTCGATGTGACGGTGACGGGTGTGGTGGCCGTAGTCGTCTGCGTCGCGACCGCCGTAACATCCACCTGCCCGTTGTTAGTGCCGCCCGGAGCAACGGCAGGTGCGGTGTAGATGCCTACTTGAACGTCGGTGGTAGATGGAGCGATGGTCCCGATCGTAGCGTTACCACCGGCAACAGCATTTACCTCCCAGGTAACGGAAGTGTTTGTTGTAGTCGTGGAGTTCGAGAGGTTCACAACCGCACTGAATTGTGTGGTGGTATTCACCTGAACGGTAGCAGAAACCGGCGAGATCGTAACGGACTTGATGATCGCGGTGCCACCACCACCACTACCGCCGCAGGCCGACAGACTGAAAAGGGCCGGAACGACAATTGCCAAATAGAAAAAGAACTGGGCTTTCTTCCACATTAGATGGCTTGTCTCCATTTTCATGGGTTCTACGAGCGATCACACCCAATGAGTCTCAGCTTGAGAATTAATTTGTCTGATTTAGTTCAATTCCGTTTCATAGCCTGATAAGTTCCAATACTTTCAGCGCGACTCAACGGCTCAAAAATAGAAGAGCTGGAATACTACCCGTACCGCTCGTCCCGTTGGTGTCCGGCAGCGTCAACTGCTGCGTGATGTAACCGCGCTTGACCGTAAGAACGAACGCGGATTGTATCATCGCTTGCTGAGGCGATTCCGCACGTGCGCGATTTATGATGCCACGAGCCGGGTGCGGGCTGCATCCCTGCGGGGAATTTGTGGGCGTTTGGAGCGAGCCCGGAATTCGTATGAACGCTTGGACGCCGCTCCCGAGCTATTCAAATAGGCGTCCGGTTTACTGAATCAGGGTGCGGTCTACTCGGTCACGAACTCCACTGTTCGCACCGGCGACGAAGCGCCGCCTACCTCACCCGCCTGCAACTCGACGCGATACGTTCCCGGTGCGAACGTATCCATCGGTATCAAGAGGGCAAGCGGAACCACGGGACTTCCCTTCTCAACAAAACTCGATGCGTCGATCGTCCCGGTGGAAAAAACCGGCTTGCCGGTCTTCTGGTCCACAACCTGATACGCGACGCGAAGCGCTGGTGGACTATCGCTCGGTAGCGCCGGGCTCGTACACCTGAGCGTACAGCGCCACTTTGTCCGTTTTGGAGAATCGGTTGCTGCCGGATGGAATGATTTCCATCTGGTGAACGACGAGCGGCGTGTGATCAGCCAGCAAATCCTGGTCGAGAGCGCCGCCGAGGTCGGACAGGCGCTCAAGATGTTTCGTCAGCGCGATTCCGCTCAGGCTGAACGATTTTCCGTCGTACGGATCGATGTTCAGCGGGATTTCGTACTTCCCGAAATTCTGCACGCCGCCGGAAAGAACCACTGTCAACCGGTATTGTCCCGGAGCAATCACGAACTGGTTCTGATAGTGGATGGGGGCCTTCGTGATCTGCTTCCACTCGTCTTTCTCGAGATCGTAACTCTGCTCGTCGCTGAACCGGGCCGCAATCGAACCATCCGGCCGGTAGGCGATGCCGAGAACATTCACGTCGGCATGATATTTCCCTTTCACTTTATTGAATTCCACCGATGACGGCGGAATTTCCATCGCCAGATTCACGCGAGCTTCGCTCGAAGCGGTGTAGAAATACGGCGCCTGAAGCGAACCCGCGGTCGAGACGGCCGTCGCGCCGGACGCGTGTGCCTCCATCTCCTTTTCCACCGGCTTCCCGGCCAAGACGTCTGTCGGCTTCACATTGCAATATCCGCTTCGTGCGCGGACGTTCGTGCCTCCGCGCTCCACTTTCACTTTCAATGCGTGACAGCTGCCTTCAGCGGAATTCGTGGGAGAAAAACCGAGCAGATAATATTCATTCTGCTCGCGAGCGATCTTTTGAAGGCCGGTGACGAGATCATTCGTATTGAAAATTGGGAAACCGCCGGTTCCTTCCGCTAGCGCGTAGAGCACCTGCTGATTGGTCGACGCCGATTCCGGGAATGGTGGAACGATTACACGCGGCTGCGTAAAATTCGGATTTGCGTAAGGCTGCCCGATGCCTCCGCGTGGAACTCCACCTGTGCCTCCGGTTCCGCCCGTACCACCTTTTCCCCCTGTGCCGCCTCCGGTTCCGCCGCCCGTTCCACCTCCAGATCCGCCTTTGCCTCCTCCGCCTGTGCCACCGCCGCCGGTGCCTCCCCCAGTGCCGCCGCCCGTACCGCCACCGCCGCGACCACCGCCACCACTTCCTCCTCCGCCGCCATGCTGCGGTTCCACATCGAGATTCGCGGCGGGATGAAACGAGGCGAGCTGCAAGCCCGGAACGTTCGCGCCGTCATTCGAGCGCGGTGTGTTCCAGGCCAATGCCGGCCCTTCGTCCGGATGCTTTGGCGGAATCGTCAAACGAGCCTGAAGTCCGCGGACATCGAGAGGATAAATCGCGACGTTCGCTTTGTTGCAGGCGTCGATCGTGGCTGTCAATTCCGAATCGCGCTCCGGCGTGAGCGGAAATCCGGCGGTGAATAGCACCAGGCTTTTCCGGCCGGCTACCGAAGCGAGGTTCTTCGCAAGGCTTCGTATCGAAAGCAAAACGCTATACGCGCCGAAATTCGTTTCCGCCCCGCTCAGTGCAGGGCCAACGGGCGCTGCGGCCCCGGTAGCGAGTGGCGCGTTGCTTGTGACGGCCGAAATTTTCACGCCCGACACTGCTTGCTTCAGGCGTTCAGCATCCGCCGTAAAATTCTGGGTAATGCGCAAACTTCCGCCGTACTCCACGATGGCCATTGCCCGGTCAAGACCTGCGTTCGCGTCGATGAATTTCGCGGCAGCAGCGCGAGCGCGCGGCTGGTCGCTGGTATCCATGCTGGAGTTGTCGAAAAACAAAACCATGTAGCGCCGTTCGGAGGCGGTAGGTGAATTCGGATCGTTGCCGAAAGAAAAATTGTCAACCTTCTGTTGTTTGTTGTCGTCGTAGACGCGGAAATCATTGGCGGTCAGATCGTGAATGTAATTGCCCTTCTTGTCCGTGACGATCACATCCACTCGCACTACGCGCGTTTCACTCCGAACCACCGGCCCGGATTGAGGGGCTGCTGCTTGCCCCGCGGGCGGGGGCGGCGCTGTTTGTTGGGAAGCATCCTGTGCGTATGCTGGCCGGGGCGATACGACCGTGTGCCACCCGAACGAAATTCCGCCGAGCAAGAAAACACCGGCCAATAAAGTTCGCGTGGGAACAGAAATGACATACCGGCTTTTCACACTGTTGCGCTTCATACTGCACCTCCCATCTCGCTGCCCCTAATACGGTATTTCAACCACGCCATTTTCGGCTGAAACCTGAGACGCTTGCGAATCGCGCACCACGAGGCGGACAAGATACCCACCGGGCTTCACGTCGAAATTCGTTCGCACGGTAAAGCCGGTGTGGCTCAATCGTTCCAGCGTCACATCGCGAAGCCGCATCTCCACAATTTTTTCCGACGCAGTGACGAAATTTCCGTTGCGATCGAACAGCGCGGCAACCACCGTCAGATCGTTGTTGTTGCGGCCATCCACCTTGTCGAAGCGAATGCCGCCAACGTCCACGTGCGTGAGGACGGCAAGCTTCGCGTCCATTGCGTCCACTTTATAGTATTGCGTATGGAGTTGAATGGGCAGTCCGTGCTGTTCTTCCTGCGACATCACCGCTTCCTCAATCTCCTGCTTCACTGCGTCAGCCGGCGATTCCCCTTTTTTCGGAGCGTAGAAACCGGACCGCGCTTGTACCGTGTATTTTTCCTTCGATTTGAGTTCCACCTTCACGTTATGAAAGCGTCCGTCATACTTTAAATTCTGCGGAACGAATCCGATCAGGTAAGAAGTCTCTGGCGCGGCGACCACCAGTCGAAAACCTTCCGCAAGATCGTTGCTATTAGCGAATCCCAGGCCGCCAGTGCCGTTCGCCAGGCTCCAAAGCACATCGGATTGGCGCGCCTGCCCTTGCACGCGATAGCCCGCGTGATAACCCGACTTGGTCGGATCACCATATGATTTCTCGCTGATGTCCGGCGAGGGATCCACTGTGTACAGTCCCCGCGCGTCGAGCGTGCTGATTACCACGTTCGCACGCGTAGCGGTATCGATCACTTCCGAGAGTTCGTACAGTTGAGTCGGCGTCAAAAAACCGGGAGAGAGCAGAACGATAATCCGCTGCCCTGAAACCACGCTCATCCTCCGAACAATTTCCCGGAGACGCCGGAACGAAGCTTCGGTTTGCGTGTCTCCCGCGGCGAGTATGCGAAGTGCAGTCGATTGTGCGAGTCCTTGGGCGGCGCCGAGAAACCTCTGGTCGTTGCGGAATTGGCAGACGAGCGCGTCATAGGTTCCGACGTTGAGTGCTTCGGCGTCGTGCCGGTTTTGAATCAAGTCGGCCTGGTAATAATCGATGCTGGGGCATTCACCCGCCCCCGAGGAGCCGCCAGCCGTTACGGGACGCGGCAGAACGTGAAGCAGCGATTCATGCAGTTTAGCGCGATCGTCGGTGAAATCAGTTTGCGATTGGCCGGAGATTGTGAACACGGCAAAGCGGTCGGACGAGACGAGCGAACTGTCGATATATTGATCGGCGACGTTGCGGATTCGGGCCAACTCTCCGAACGGGAGATGGATATCGTCGAAAAGAAGCGCAACGAACCGCACAGGCCGCACAAGTGGAGCGGCGGTTTTCTCTGAATCCGCTGCGTGCGGGGAACTCGTTTTCGCAGGCGGTTGCAGCGGCGCTGGCGGTGGAGTTTCAACGGAAAAAAGTGAGATCACCTGCGGCTTGCGATCCTCGAAGATTTGAAAATCTTCCTGGCGCAGATTCGGCACCGCATGGCCGTGCGAATCGCGGACCACAACGCGGATCGGAACCAGGTTCACGCGCACGGAGAACGGAGTCGTCGAGTCGCGTGTGTTCATTTCCTGCGAGGAGTCAGGCGCTTTGGCTTGCGGAGGCGCCGGTGCGGCCGGTGCGCTTTGTTGCGAGCTGCCGGCGGGCTCGGACTGGGCGCGCAGAGCAGTCCCAAATGCCGCAAACCCGAATGCGAGGAATCCAAGCGCGAGGAGGCGATCAGCGCGGCGCACCCGAAATGAAAATCGAGAGTGCGCTGCCATCCTGGCAATCATGCGGGCTCCGTTAAAGCCAATTCCGGGCGAAGAAGTTCGGTCCCGCTGAGCCGCGCGCGCTTCTCAGGACTGAGTGCGAGTCTACTGTGCGGTGCAGGTGCCGTCAATATGAGACGAGATGCGTGCCCGCACTAACGAGGGGAGGGCGGTTGGAAAAGCGTCCGACGTCAAAAACCTCGGGTCTGAAAACCCGAGCTATTTTGAGGGTGCGGTCGCGGCCATCGGTCTGCGCTTACGCTCGCAGAAGGTCCGGTTGCCAGTTCTGAATCATCTTCTTGATCGCCTTGCGATCGTTCATCTTCTCGTCGAGGACTTTCCGCGCCAAGCCGGGCAACTCAGCGTCACTCGCGAATCGGAGCGATACCAATTGCGCCACCGTGAATTCGGGAATGCGCGGCTTCAGGTCCGCAGGCAGCAGTTGCTGCATTCGCAACTGCATTTCGAGCCGTATCACGCGATCCTGAACCGTAAGCGAAAACATACGCGAGTACAATGCAAGCAAGACAAACGCAACCGCCAGGAGCAACGAAATCACCGACTCGGCGGAAAACACGTGAGCAATTCGATAGAGAGACCAGACCAGATTGATCGCGAAGATCGGTAAAACTACAAAATGGAAGGCTGGGACCAGCTTGGTGTGGTTTTCAAAATTTTGTGTCATCGAGTGACTCCGAGGCGTAAACGCGCGGGATTTGATGCGGTGATTTTAGCAGACTTCGAGGAGCGAACGGTTAATTCAGCAGAGATGAACCTCGAATGTGGGGCGCGAATGCTGCAGGGCTCGCCTAGGCGCTGCGCCCTAGCAAACGCTTCCGCGCGAACGAGCCAAGCGCAAGAAAACCGCTTCCGAGCAGAAGCAGTGATGACGGCTCGGGTACCGCGGTGCTCGAAACCGCCGAAACGGTTCCCGAGGAAACAGCGTCAAAGCCGAGCGTATTAGAATCTCCGATGAGACTTCCGCCGCCTAAATCATCGCCCGGCGAGATCGGGAAAATTCCTGTATTCAAAGTAATGATCGGCCCGTCGATGAAGCCGGCGTCCGGCCCAAAGAGCGACAAGAGCAATTCGTCTCCGCCGACACTGAAATCGAGGTCGAAGAGTCCGCCGGATGGGCCCGCCAGATAGAAGGTCGCCGTTCCGGGTTGATCGGTGAGGCTGAAAATTGTAGTGCCGCCAAGCGAGTCTGTGTAGTCAAAGGTTACGCCAGTGGACACGGAAGAACCGGAAGCCGGGCCGGCTGGGAGCAAAGCGGGATCCACGGAGAATGTGATCAGGAAGGAGTCGCCAGGATTCGATATCGGAGTGGACACGAAAGGATCTCCGGTGGCGTAGGTTCCCGTAACGGTGTACTCGACCACGCCATCAGCGTGGGCCGGGCTCACTCCGAGTACTAGAACCATCAGTGCCAGAATCCAGAATACTTTGCGCATCGCGATCACCTCGTGCTCCTAACCTCTGCTGCTTGAAAGTTACGGCTGGGCAAAGTTGCTATTGCAGACAGCGTTCCAAACAGAAACACTGAAACTAAACGGGTTAGTAGGGACTTTCAAGCGAAAATGAGAAAAATACTTCCCGTCTTTACGCATAAATCGTTAACTTGTAACAATTCACTTCTTCGGCGCCTGAATGACGGCTCTGCGAGTGCCGCTCCCAAATCGGCCGCAGATTCTTGTTCTAAGTGATTGCTGCGTTAAGGCTTAATCGATTCAGTCTTCCAGAAGTCTATCCCCGCGGCCTGTTCCGGCACGTCGACGGTTGCGACGACGGTGAGGGATTGAAGGTCGATCACTTCAACGGTTCCCGGATCTGCGCCGACGCCTTCCACCGAGATAAAAGCGTAGCGATTATCGGGCGTCACGACAGCGCCATGGACGACCTTGCGCTTTGTTTGGAGATGCGCCAGCTCCTTGCCGGTCTTCGGATCGAAAATCGAGACAGATTGCCCGCGTTTGTTTGTGGCGATCAATCGGCCGTCTTTCGTCATCGCCAGGTTGTAGACACCGTTGCCGGCGGGAAATCTCCTCGCGAGTTTCCAAGTGGCTACGTCGATCACGGCGATGTCGTTCGATTTGTTGCACGCAACATAAATTTCCGAGCCGTCGTTCGAAGGCTGCGCCCACGTGGGTACGCACGTGAGGTCGCCCATCTTCATTTGTCCGGAAGGCGGGCCGGGCATGCCCATTTCCTTGCCCTTCGTAAGAACAAAGTGCCGCGCGACGTCGAATTTCCTCGTGTCGATTTCCACCAGCATGTCGTCCATCATGCACGCGGAATAGTGCTTCGTGCCTTGCGGATTCAGGCGCGAGCCATGCGGCATGGTGCAGGTTGTGATGCGTTTCACCTCCGCCATCTCGCCTGTCGCGACCACAGAAATCGACGACGGCACCATGTCGCCGTGGAAATTCGCGTTTGCTACGTAAACGAATTCTCCGTCGCGCGAGATATCCGCCGTCGCGGGAAAAAGGCCGAGCGGCGCGTAGCGGACCACTTCGTCCGTGCCCGTTTTCAATTTCCAAAGCGAGCCGTTCGGTTGGCCGTGGCCCACCGAGACGTACACATATTCTTTATCTGGGGAAACTGCGATTCCGTGCGGTCCGTTGATATCGCCCATCGGCAGAAGGCCGATTCGCGCTTGGCGTTCGATCGCGAGGCCTTTTGGACCAAATCGCAGCAACACAACTTTGTCGGCCGATTCGCAGACGACATAAACGAGATAATCCTGTGTTGGCGCGGATGTAATGCCAGTCGCCGCCGAGGCTGCCTGTGATTGCGCGGCCGTGGAGCGAAGTAAAATCAACGCGGAGAGGCCTGCCGACACAACGACGCACAATGCAAGGATCGCCTTGCGCGGCGCGAAAGCGCGATTCCTTTGACGGCGTGAGGCTGCGGGCTGAATGTTTTCGATCACGAAGATGGCTCCGGGGTGACTCTTTGAATGCCTGTTTTGATTACTCTCCCGGGCGCGAGATTGCAACGAAAAAACCAGTTGCGCGAAATAGACGAGCGCCGTCGCTACGAAATGCGTTCGGCGGTGGAGTTTTCGTGGCCGTAGGACGACACGGCCGATCCCCAGAATTGCAGCGACGGTTGCAGAAATTCCACTCCCGCGAGCGTCTTGCCTTCTTCCGTGTGTACGAGTCGCGTGATGCGGCACGCGAGCTCGTCATCGGTGTCGAGGTTCGTGAGAATCAATTTTTGCGAGCGCTCAACCGCTGCTGAGATTGGAAACAGGCCGCCGTGCGAGCTGACGTCGATCGTTTGGGTATGTTCCTGAAACGGTTCATCTGCCAGGCGCCCATACAGCAATATGCGCATCGCTGCTTGCACGCGCCTGCCGCGCCGCTGTTCGACGAGCGGTCGCGCCCGCGAATGTTTTGGCGCGCCGCCAAAACCCAATAGACGCTTGACTAAATTGTTGAGCCCGAACACGACTGCCCCCAGAAATTAGAGATGCCGGCGTTAAGGTATCTCCGCGCCGCGAAATGCCGCAAAAGTACGCTCCATGTGCGCCACCAGAAAGTTACACTCCTTGGATTCGGAAATGCACGCGGAAAACTTGGCGACGCTCCGCTTCGATGGTAGATTCGCGCCGCTCGGCTGCCCGAGCGCGCATCTTGTCAGAATCTACTCACGCCGGTTCGCCCGTCATCGATCCACACGGTTCATCTCCGCGCCTTGCCGCTAAGCTCAATCTATTTGACGCGACGATGCTAGTGATGGGTGGCATCGTTGGCTCCGGCATCTTCATAAATCCGTACGTTGTTGCCGGTCTCGTGCGCACGCCGATGCTGATTCTTGGCGCGTGGTTCGCGGGAGGCGCGATTGCGCTTGCCGGCGCGTCCATTTATGCCGAACTCGCCGATCGCATGCCTGCGGTTGGCGGCCAATATGCGTATCTTCGCGAGGCATATCATCCAGCCGTCGGCTTTCTCTATGGATGGGTGGCGCTGCTTGTGATTCACGCAGGCGGGACGGCCGCCGTGGTTGTGACGTTCGCGAAATATTTTCAGCAACTAGTGAACGGCGGCGGCTCGGAAAAGGTTACTGCGGTCGCTGTGATAATCGCGCTCACGACAATTAACTGCCTTGGAGTTCGCGCGGGCGGCAGCGTGCAGAGCGTCTTCATGGTGTTTCGTATCGTTGCGATTTCAACGGTCGTCGTTGGCGGTGCGTGGTTTATCTCGCACTCAGCGGCTGCGCCGCATGTTCCCTGGCGACCGGTCCTCGATCGTCCGCCATCGTTTGGATTGCTCTCCATATTCGGCGCCGCAATGGTGCCTGTGCTGTTTGGCTACGGAGGTTGGCAGACTTCCAATTACATCGCCGGTGAAATTCGCGAGCCGCGCAAGAATTTGCCGCGAGCGCTTGTGTTCGGCGTGGTCGGAGTTATCGTGCTGTATCTCACTGTGAATTTTGTGTATGTGCAAGCGCTCTCGCCTGCCGGGCTTGCTGCTACTTCTACTCCAGCTTCGCAAGTAATGCGGATGGCATTCGGCGCACGCGGCGCCTGGATTGTGGCGGCGCTGATCGTGATTTCCACTGTGGGATTCTTGAGCCAGGCGTTGCTTTCGTATCCGCGATTGTATTTCGCCATGGCTGACGACGGATTGCTGCCGCGCCGATTTGCGCGTCTCAATGCTCGAACGCGCGTTCCCGTCGCTACGATCATCCTTCAGGGCGCAGTTACGATCGCGGTTGTCCTGCTCGGTACCTACGAACAGATCCTCAGCTACGTGGTCGTGATGGATTGGCTTTTCTTCGGCTTGACGGCGAGCTGCATTTTTATTTTTCGCGAACGCGAGAAGCGTGAGAAAAGCGGAAGCGCCGCAGTGAGCGAAACGGGTTTTCGAGTTCCCGGGCATCCCTGGACCACGGCGCTGTTCGTCGGTGTCGCGTGGCTCGTAACCGGCAACACAATTTACAAATATCCTCGCAATGCGGCTGTTGCTCTGTGTATTCTCTTCGCCGGGGTTCCATTCTATTTCCTATTTCGCGGGCGCGCGCGACGCTCCGCCAGCTCCAAGTGATCTTGTCATGAGCCCGCAACGGCGAGAAATCCGGTCGGCCTATATCGAGTGGGCGAAGCTGCGTTCGGCCGCGCGCTACAAGCTCACCGGAAGCGACGTGCTCGCCTACCCGCTTGCGGAATTACCCGTTCGCATTGAGCAGCTTGAGATCACCAGTCCCAGCGACGGTTACGGCTACCCGCCGCTCATCGAACGGCTGGCCGCGAAAGCGGGAGTTCCCGTCGATTCCGTGATTCACGCGCAGGGCACGTCGATGGCGAACCATCTCGCGATGGCCGCGCTGCTCGAGCAGGATGACGAAGTGCTGATTGAAGAGCCCACCTACGAAGCGATTCTCGCCGTCGCCCGCTATCTCGGCGCAAAAATTCGCCGCTTCCCGCGCCGCTTTGAAAACGGTTTCAATCTCGATCCCCGCGAAGTGGAACGCGCAATTTCCGTGCGCACGCGCCTGATCATTATAACGAACCTCCACAATCCCACCGGGGTCCGCACGCCCGATTCCACTCTCCGGCTCATCGGTGACATTGCTCGCAGTCTTGGTGCGCACGTACTCGTCGACGAGGTGTATCTGGAATCGTGCTTCGATGCGCCGCAGCAGTCGGCGTTTCATCTGGGACAGAATTTCATTGCGACGAGCAGCCTGACGAAGGCCTATGGACTTTCGGGTCTGCGCTGCGGCTGGATTCTGGCCGCGCCCGCGCTCGCCGAGAGAATGTGGCGGTTGAACGATTTATTTGGGGTGGTCGCCGCGCATCCGGCGGAGTTGCTTAGCGTGGTGGCGCTCGATCACCTGCCGCAAATCGCGGCGCGCGCGAAAGCGCTCCTCGATACGAACCGCGCGCTGCTGAAAAAGTTTCTCGATTCGCGGAAGGATTTACTCGCGATCTGGCCGGAGGCGGGGACGATCGTATTCCCGCAAATTACGAGCGGGCATGCAGAGGCGTTTTGCCATCTGCTGCGCGAGAAGTATGAGACGAGCGTCGTTCCCGGGCGCTTCTTCGAGGCGCCCGAGCATGTTCGAATCGGAGTGGGCAGCACCACGGAAAATGTGCGCGAAGGGCTCTCGCGGATAGGTGCAGCGCTCGATGAGTTCGGCGCGAACGCCAAGGTGTGAAATAGAAGAAGCATCTGCCAGAAGCTGCAGATTCCAATTTAATATCTCCCGGGTTGAATCCCGGCGCTACAAAAGCGTGGGGGCGGGCGTCACGCGCGAGCGCGTTTCGCGCGTGGCGGCTTGGGCCGAAGCAGCTCGACGAGCGCCCGTGCGGCGGCGCCGAGCGGGCGATCCTGGCGATAGACGAGATAGACGCGGCGCTCAATTTTCATCTGGCGCAGCTTTAGCTCGCGCAAATCGCCGCGCGCGATTTCGCGCTCGACGCACATTCGCGGCACGATCGCAACGCCTCTCTTCATCTCAACGAAACGCTTGATGCTCTCAATCGTCGGCAGCTCGATATCCATCCGCAGCGTCACGCGATGCTTTGCGAACATCTGAATCACGCGCTGGCGATACGGCGATTCCACGATGTGCGCAACGAATGTTTCGCCATCGAGCGCCGAGATATCCACCTGGCGCCGCTTCGCGAGCGGATGTCCCGGCCAAACCACGAGTGCCAGTGAGTCGCGGTAGAATTCGACGGTCGTCAGCTCGCGCTCCTCCGGCAAATACGAAATCACTCCTATATCGAGCTGATGGTTTAACAATTCCCGGGGCACGTCGCGCGAAAACACGCGATGCACGCGAATCTGAATTCCCGGATACAGCTTCCGGTAACGGTCGAGCGCCGGTAGAAGCGCGTGAATCGAACTTTCATTTACGCCGATCGACACCTGTCCGCGCTCGAGCCCGTTCAATTGCTGCATGCCCTTTTTGATTTCTTCGCGCAGGTTCAACATGCGATCCGCGTATTCGAGCAGCAACGTCCCCGCATCTGTGAGCGTACGTGCGCCCGAGCCGCGCACGAAGAGCGGCTTGCCGACCCAGTCTTCGAGTTTCCGCATGGCGATGCTGATCGCAGGTTGGGTACGGTAGAGCTTTTCCGCGGCGCGCGAGTAGCTCTGCTCTCGCGCTACCGTTTGAAATACCTGCAGGGCTGCCAGATCCACAAAACCTCCGTCTTCTGCTCCGTCACGTATAAGGGATTTTTATTGTACATGCAAGAATTATAAATTGGACACGATAGGACGCCGCGCGCTCAACTGATGGCGCTTATAGGAGCGTCCATGGATACGGTTCACATCTTCGATACCACCCTGCGCGACGGCGAGCAGTCTCCCGGATTCTCGATGCACCGGGAAGAAAAGCTCCGCCTGGCGCGCCAGCTCGAGCAGTTGGGCGTCGACGTGATCGAAGCGGGATTTCCGATCGCATCCCCGGGCGATCTTGAAGCCGTCCGCGCGGTGGCGGGCGAAATTCAGGGGTGCCGCGTGGCGGCTCTGGCCCGCGCGAAGCAGGACGATGTGGACGCCGCGTTGCGCGCGCTGGAACCGGCCGCGAAACCTCGTCTGCATATTTTTCTCGCGACTTCCGATCTTCATCTGAAGTACAAGCTGCGAATCGGCCGCCATGAAGCGCTCGAACAAGTGAGCCAGATGGTGCGATTTGGCGTGGAGCATACAGAGGAGGTCGAGTTCTCGGCCGAAGATGCGAGCCGCAGCGATATCGATTATCTGTGCGAGGTCGCTGAAGCCGCGGCTGAAGCCGGCGCGACGATCATCAATCTTCCCGATACGGTCGGCTACTCAACGCCTGACGAATACGGCGAAATGTTTCGCACCGTGCGGGCGCGCCTCGCTGCGTATCCCAAGATCGTTTACAGCGCGCATTGCCACAATGATCTCGGTCTCGCGGTTGCGAATTCTCTTGCTGCGATTTGTGCCGGCGCGCGCCAGGTGGAATGCACAATCAACGGAATCGGCGAGCGTGCTGGTAACGCATCGCTCGAAGAAATCGCCGTGGCGTTGCACGTGCGGCAGAGCCGCTTCTGCGCCGCCACGAACATCCGTCTCGAAAAGATTTATTCCACCAGCCGTTTGCTCACCGCGATTACGGGCGTCCCGGTGCCGCCGAACAAAGCTGTGGTCGGCGCGAACGCATTCGCGCACGAAGCGGGCATTCATCAGGACGGCATCCTGAAAAATCCGCTCACGTACGAAATCATCGTGCCGGAAAAGGTGGGAGTGCCCAGCCGCAGGCTCGTGCTAGGAAAACATTCGGGACGCAACGCATTGCGCGCGCGGCTCGCCGAGCTGGGTTACGAGACCACGCCAACGGAATTGGCAGATTGCTACCGCATGGCGACCGAACTCGCGGATTCGGCGAAGCAAGTTACCGACCGCGATTTGCTTTCCTTCATTCATCAAGTGCGCCGCGGCTGGACGCCGACAGCGAAGCCAGGGCAAGCCAGCCGCACAGCGCGACCCCGGCCGCGTGCTGCCGCAGCGCATTGACACAGGGAGAACCAGACCATGGGTGGAGTCCGCAAAACGATTGCAGTGCTGCCGGGAGACGGAATCGGCCCGGAGGTCGACTCGCGCGGCCGTGCACATGCTCGGCGATTGCGCGGAGGCTCACGGACACAAATTCGAGTTTCGCGAGTTTCCGTTCGGTGGAACCGCGATCGATCGCTGCGGCACGCCGCTGCCGGATTCAACGCTTGCTGGTTGCCGAGCCGCGGATGCGGTTCTTCTGGGCGCCATCGGAGGCCCGAAATGGGACGCGCTCCCGCTTTCTCAGCGTCCGGAAAGCGGCTTGCTCGCGCTGCGAAAAGAACTCGGGCTCTACATTAATTTGCGCCCGATCCGTTTGCGGCACGCGCTGCAGGGAATTTCGCCGCTGCGGCCCGATCGCGTTGCGGGGTGCGATTTCGAAATCGTTCGCGAACTCGCAGGAGATATTTATTTTGGCGCGCACGAACTGCATCGCGATAACGGCAACTCCCGCGCGAGCGATGTGGCCACGTACACTTCAGCCGAAATCGAGCGCGTGGCGCATTATGCGTTCGAACGTGCGACAGCGCGCCTAGGCCGCGTCGCGAGCGTCGACAAAGCAAATGTGCTTGCGACTTCCGCGCTCTGGCGCTCGACCGTTACCGCGGTTGCCAGCGAATATCCGGGCGTCGCACTCGAACATCTCTATGTCGATAACGCCGCGATGCAGATCGTTCTGCGCCCAAAGCAATTTGACGTGATCCTCACCTCGAATCTTTTCGGCGATATCTTGAGCGATGAAGCTGCCGCGCTGGCTGGCTCGATTGGTTTGATCCCGTCGATGAGCCGCGGCTCCGGCGAAGGCCCGGCGCTGTACGAGCCGATCCATGGCTCAGCTCCGACGCTTGCCGGGAAAGATGTAGCGTCTCCACTTGGCGCGATTTTTTCTGCCACGCTGATGTTGCGCGAATCTTTCGGTCTCGCGGTAGAGGCGGAGTGGATCGAATCGGCAGTCGATCGCGTGCTCGACCACGGCTATCGCACGATGGATATTGCCGAGCCGGGAAGCCGTATTTTACGCGGCTCCGAATTTGCGGACCAGATTCGCGGAGAAATGCACGATTCGCTCGCGCACACCGAACGCTATGGTTGGGGCGTCTAAAAGAAATTGATTGCCAGACCGGCCGGAGAGCCGCGCGCCATTCTTTCCATCGCGAAGCGATTCGAGTGAGTTGAATTGGGATTACGTTTTTCGCAACACCAGCGTGCCCACGATCATGTCGTGCAACGCCTGCTTCTTTTCCGTGAACCCAGCCATCGCGTATCCGATGCCAAGCGGAATCAGGCTCGTGATCATTTTCGCGAAGTAGCGTCCGGTGGCCCTGCCGAAAGTGATTCTGCGGCCCTGCGCATCCGTCACAATCAGGCCGAGCGCCATTTTCCCCAGCGTTCCCTGATTTGCGGAACTTTCCGTATACGCATAGTAAATCCAGGAAGCGATGATTCCTGCGATTACGACGAAGAAAATCAGTCCCATAATGGCGATCGGAAACACCGGATCGGGATGGTCCAAACTCTCCGCCGCCTGACGCAATGCCCCAATTCCCGACAAACGCGATTCCGATGAGAATCAGAATACCAAACACGACGGTCAGCACTACTCCGTCGATGATGTGCGCAATCACGCGAAGCCAGAAGCCCGCATACGGCGAAGGCAGCGCCATCGCTATCGGAGCACTACCGTAAACCGGCGGCCCACCCTCCGGCGCGATTGCGGGCGCAGCATGACCAACCGAAGCAGCAGCGGACACTGGGAGTCCGCCAATCGGCTGTCCGCACGCCGAGCAGAATGCTGTGCCTTCCGTTAGTTGCGTCCCACATTTTGAGCAGAACATTGGAACCTCTCACAGGTAGAGTCGCTGCCGGAAAATCCTACAGTTGGCGCAGCACCAGACAGCCCGCCAGAATGTCGTGCAGGGCCTGTTTGCGTTCTGTGAAACCCGCCATAAAGAAACCGATCATCAAAATCATTCCCGATAAAAGTTTCCCAAAAAAACGTCCCGAGGCGCGAGCGAACGTGATGCGATTTCCGGCCAGATCCGTCACTTTCAAGCCCAGCGCTTTCTTTCCAAGTGTGGCCTGCCATCCAGAGCTTTCCATGGATGCAAAATAAATCCAGCCCGCCATCAGCGCCAGTAGCCGGATCGCCACGAGTGGCCTTGCCATCGACGTGTACAGCTCCCACGGGTTGTCGCTCGACATTCTTTGCAGCGAGCCACCCAGACAGCGGCACGAAGATGCCGATGCCTACGACCGCGCCAAGAATCATCGAATCGATGATGTAGGCGACAAGCCGCAGCCAAAATCCGGCGTATGCCACTACCGGTCGCGCTGCCTGCCAGTTGTGTTGCGCTGGCTGTTGGGGTTGTTGCTGAACCGGCGGCGAGTAGGGCGCAGGAGAAGTGGACGAAGCCACGGGCGAACCGGGAGGAGGAGTTGCCGATGGAGGCGTTGTTGGCGACGCCATCTGGCGGCCGCAGTTTGCGCAAAATGCCGCGTTGTCTGCCAGTTGCGTTCCGCACGTTGAACAATACATGGTCTATCGCCCCGATCGCCAGTCGAGCCGCTGATTCGCCGGCTGGCGCGCATACTACTCAACCCGAAACCAACGGGTCAACATGCAAATGCCGCGCCGCATGCGATCCAGCGCGCACAGACGCGTTTCTGTCTGAATCTTCAGCTGGACATTCAGATGAACTTCCGGCTGGAGTTTTGCCTGAACTTCTGCCTGAACTTCAGACTGAATTTCCGGCCGCACTGTTGCACTTGCACTAACGGGTACGCCTTCGCTTCCGCAAAAGTTGCACCGGCTCAGCGCTCTCGCTTAGACTCGTGCGTCCAACACATTGAATTACACCGGGAGGAGGCATCATCATGCGATTTCATTTCACCTTTACCGCAGGCGCAAGAGTTTTCGCTGCCGCGCTTCTCGCACTCGCGTTATTTGCGAGCGGCTACATCGCCGGGCAGAACAAGTTCGGCCAGCCGAAAACCATCATTCATATGGTCATTCTGAAGTGGAACCCCGGAGTTTCGGATGCCGACAAGCAGCGCGCCCTGGAAGGCGTGAAGGAAATGGCGGCAAAAGTTCCGGGTGTCAAAAATATCTGGATCAAAGCCGACCGCATCCAGCCGCGCGATTTCAACGCTGCCTACGCAATCGAATTCAAGGACCGTGATGCAGCCGACGCCTATGCCGAAAGCCCGCTTCACCAGCAGTGGGAACAGAAATATTACGTCCCATTCCGCGCGATGAGTATTTCCGAGCAGGTCACAAATCCGTAGCCGAGAACGAGCGCAGGTGATTCTTGCCGCCTTTAAGATTCGGTAGCCACGACGCGCGCATTTCTCGTCGTGGGATTTTCCATTTACAGCAAAAAGTGCATTGCCTCCGGAATTCGAATCGTCGAGAATTCGAATCAGGAGGTGCGCAATGATTAAAGAAGGTTAGAGACGGCTATAAGGTGCTTTCAGAAAAAGGGCAAGAATTTGGGCGGGCCGTACAAGAGTAAGGCAGAGGCCGAAAAGCGCCTGCGCCAGGTGGAGTTTTTCAAACATCGCAAGGGATAGGAAAATCGGAGCACTAAGGACGCAGTCGCCTGCGGGCCGGATTCTCGCTATGTGTTAACTACTCGTGTGTATTACACTCCCGCCGATGAGTGCTAGCACCAGTCTCTTTGCCCAACTCCCTTCCACCACAACGAAACTCAATAGAAAGAAAGGCACAATCGCTCTGCTCCTATCGATTCTTCAACCGGGGCTCGGGCAAATTTACAACCGCCAACCCGTCAAAGCGATTATCTACTTTACGTTTTTTGGAGCATTGCTCGTTCTCTACCGCATCCTGGAGCTGTGGAATACTTTCGTGGGTTTCGTAACATTTCTCGTTGTTCTCGGTGGCGCTGCTCTGTTCATGATCGTTGACGCCACGTGGGTCGGGCTGCAGCGCAAATCAGGCTCTGAAAGTGCGAGAGTGTCGCACATGAACCTAGCCATAGCAGTCACCCTTGCTACGGTTGTGCTGGTAGCAAATGGAAGTGGATTTGTTCTCGACAGATTCATTTCCATCAAGGCCTTTAATGTTCCGTCCATTTCGATGTCACCCACGATTATGAACGGCGACAGAATCATAGCGGATATGCACGCTTACGGCAGAACGACTCCGCTTCGTGGAGATGTTGTTGTCTTCATGCTTCACCATCCGATGGAAACGCTGCTCGTTAAACGGGTGGTCGCTATCGGAGGTGACACAATCGAGGGAACCGACCAAGGAGTAGCGGTGAACGGAGAGATTGTACAGGAGCCGTATCTATCACCCGTCGACTCCACCGACAGTTCGGGGATCAAGTTCAAACCAAAAACAATTCCGGCAGGCGAATTTTTCCTATTGGGCGACAACCGGCAGGAGAGTTATGACAGCCGCTACTTTGGCCCGGTCAAAACGAATGATATCCGAGGAAAGGCCTTGTTCTTTTATTGGGCGACGAATCATTCTCGGATCGGAACTCAGATTCGGTGACGGGGGATCGCACTTTTTCCACAGAACGCATCGAATTCCACAAATTCGAAGTGTTAAAAATATATTACTTCCGCTTGACGAAAATCCTTCCTTTGCTATACTCTCCTGATGTCGGCGTACCTCGGAATTGCCGGGGATTGTCCTGACAAGCCGGGTAGGCCGCTTAACCAGAGGTGAAGTTGGTTACAAGCACCGGGTTTGAGCAAAACGAGAATCGAGCATATCCGTTCCGGAGGCTGCGCGCGTAAAGCAGCCTACCAAGAATGGACGGACATGCCCGGCGCTCGTTGCCGGGTTTTTTATTGCTCGCGACTTCAGTTCCAAAACTGATTTCGCGCTCCGCCGGGAGCGGAGACGTTCCGATCGGAAGTTGATGAACGGAACGACGATCTTTGACAACTGAAGGAAGTAGGCATCGCGTTATGCGAATTTCAAGGTTCGCATGGCGTGATAAACCGCAAATTTTTGCTCGAGAAAGTAGCGCAATGTGGAAAGGCGAACTTGCTTCCACGCGCGATGTTGTGTGCCCCTCCCTAGTCGTTTTTTTGAAACCAGGCCAGGGGCCATGCATAGCACTCGGAAGACGCGGGATGGGGAGCTGCAAGACTCCTCGTCATTCTCTGCGTTTCCGGTTTTCGGTCCTGATCGGGCCGGAACGTGTTAGGTAAGTTTTATGGTTAAGCTACTAAGAGCGTACGGTGGATGCCTTGGCGCCAACAGGCGATGAAGGACGCGGCAAGCTGCGATAAGCCTCGGGGAGCTGCAAGCAAGCTTTGATCCGGGGATTTCCGAATGGGGAAACCCAGTCTGGTAAAACCAGGCTACGGCCCTCTGAATATATAGGAGGGTGCGAGCAAACCCAGGGAAGTGAACCATCTCAGTACCTGGAGGAAAATAAATCAAACGAGATTCCGGTAGTAGCGGCGAGCGAAACCGGAACAGCCCAAACCGGGATATTTATATTCCGGGGTTGTAGGACCGCGTGAGTAGAGTTACCAATTCGGAGGCTAGGTGAACCTGCTGGAAAGCAGGGTCAAAGAGGGTGAAAACCCCGTAACCAAAAGCTTACCGAACTCGAAGCGGTATCCTGAGTACCACGGGGCACGAGAAACCCCGTGGGAATCTGGGGAGACCACTCTCCAAGGCTAAATACTCGTTGGCGACCGATAGTGAACTAGTACCGTGAGGGAAAGGCGAAAAGCACCCCTGCGAGGGGAGTGAAATAGAACCTGAAACCGTATGCTTACAAGCAGTCAGAGGGCTATGGTCCGTATCTTCGGATCGGGAAAAAGCCTGATGGCGTGCCTCTTGCTTAATGAGCCGGCTAGTTATTCTCACACGCAAGGTTAAGCGAAAGCGAGCCGTAGCGAAAGCGAGTCCGAATAGGGCGATTAGTGTGTGGGAATAGACGCGAAGCGGGAT
>CAVZNU010000004.1:0-828911 GCA_963776695.1 uncultured Acidobacteriota bacterium
CTACCCTTGGCCAGGTTGAAGGTCGCTTAACCGCGACTGGAGGACCGAACCGGTGTGAGTTGAAAATCGCTCGGATGAGCTGAGGGTAGGGGTGAAAGGCTAATCAAATTCCGTGATAGCTCGTTCTCCCCGAAATGCCTTTAGGGGCAGCCTTGCATGATTTGCCACGGTGGTAGAGCACTGAATGGACTAGGGTCCCATCCAGGATACCGAATCCAATCAAACTCCGAATGCCGTGGACAACAGTGCAGGAGTGAGACTACGGGGGATAAGCTCCGTGGTCGAGAGGGAAAGAACCCAGATCGCCAATTAAGGTCCCCAACTGCAGACTAAGTGGGAAAGGACGTGTGAGCGCACAGACAGCCAGGAGGTTGGCTTAGAAGCAGCCATCCTTTAAAGAAAGCGTAACAGCTCACTGGTCAAGTGTTCACGCACCGACAATCCAACGGGGCTAAGTCTGCGACCGAAATTGCGAAATTGAATATTTCTTCGGAAATGTTCATTTGGTAGGGGAGCATTCTGTGGTGTTCGACGGTAGACCGAGAGGACTACTTGACGCCACGGAAGAGACTCTGCCGGCATAAGTAGCGATAAACACGATGAGAACTCGTGTCGCCGAAAGTCTAAGGTTTCCTGAGGAAGGTTAATCCGCTCAGGGTTAGGCGGGTCCTAAGGTGAGGCCGAGAGGCGTAGCTGATGGATAACAGGTCAACATTCCTGTCCCGCCACACGAACGTTTGACGATGGGGTGACGCAGAAGGGTAGGGGAGTCGGGTGATGGACGTCCCGATGGCCCGGTGTAAGCCGGATCCCGCAGGAAAATCCACGGGGTCATTCAACGGTCAGACCGGTCCCGAGGCCACACGGCCGCAAAGTCTCTGATCTCACGCTGCCAGGAAAAACCTCTAAGGAGTTCGGGTGGTGCCCGTACCTCAAACCGACACAGGTAGACAAGGTGAATATCCACAGGCGCTCGAGAGAACGCTCGCTCAGGAACTAGGCACATTAGCCCCGTAACTTCGGGAGAAGGGGTGCCCCGCTAGGGTTTATAGCCCGAGGGGGCCGCAGTGAAATGCGTTCGGCGACTGTTTAACAAAAACACAGCTCTCTGCTAAGTCGAATACGACGTATAGGGGGTGACGCCTGCCCGGTGCCGGAAGGTTAAAGGGAGGGCTTAGCTGTCGCAAGACAGCGAAGGCCTGATCTGAAGCCCCGGTGAACGGCGGCCGTAACTATAACGGTCCTAAGGTAGCGAAATTCCTTGTCGGGTAAGTTCCGACCTGCACGAATGGCGTACCGATCGAACGACTGTCTTGGCGAACGGCTCGGCGAATTTGTGGTTCCGGTGAAGACGCCGGATGCCCGCATCTAGACGGAAAGACCCCGTGCACCTTAACTGCACTCTGGTCATGATTAACGGTACTGCCTGCGTAGGATAGGTGGGAGCCTGGGATCCCTCGGTTTCGGCTGAGGGGGAGGCATCGGTGAAATACCACCCTGATAGTTCTGTCGTTCTAACTTGCGACCCTAGACGGGTCGGAGGACACGGCCAGACGGGTAGTTTGACTGGGGCGGTCGCCTCCTAAACGGTAACGGAGGCGCTCAAAGCTCGGCTCAGGCGGATTGGAAACCCGCCGTGGAGTGCAAGAGCATAAGCCGGGTTGACTGCGAGACACACAGGTCGAGCAGGCACGAAAGTGGGATCTAGTGATCCGGTGGTTCTGCGTGGAAGGGCCATCGCTCAACGGATAAAAGGTACGCCGGGGATAACAGGCTGATCTAAGCCAAGAGTTCACATCGACGCTTAGGTTTGGCACCTCGATGTCGGCTCATCGCATCCTGGGGCTGTAGAAGGTCCCAAGGGTTAGGCTGTTCGCCTATTAAAGCGGTACGTGAGCTGGGTTCAGAACGTCGCGAGACAGTTCGGTCCCTATCTGGTGTGGGCGCAGGAAACTTGAGAGGAGCTGTCCCTAGTACGAGAGGACCGGGATGGACGGACCTCTTGTGATCGAGTTGTCACGCCCGTGGCATAGCTCGGTAGCGAAGTCCGGAAGAGATAATCGCTGAAAGCATCTAAGCGAGAAGCTCGCCTCGAGATAAGGTTTCCCAATCCTCCTGCGGGGGGGTAAGAAGGCCAGTCGAAGACTACGACTTTGATAGGCGGGAGGTGGAAGCGCAGCAATGCGTGTAGCTGACCCGTACTAATCGGCCGTTCGGCTTGACCATAAAACTTTCTTAACGCGTTGGCTCATCCGGCTAGGATGAGTGCGTGAGAAACGTCAAGCAGCCTTTCCACATTGCATTACTTTCTGGTGGAAATTTGTGGTTTCACTACTTCCTTCAGTTGCTCATCGAAATTCCCCTTTGCCATTCTCAAAGGCGAGTTTCGATTTCAAGTTTCCTGGTGGTCTTATCGCAAGGGTCACACCCGTTCCCATCCCGAACACGGAAGTTAAGCCTTGCTGAGCCGATGATACTGCGCGGGTAACTGCGCGGGAACGTAGGTCGCCGCCAGGATTTTTATCAAAAAAGGCTCCGAGCAATCGGAGCCTTTTTTATTTTCGGGGGGACCCGAAAAACCGACTCTGCACTGAATAGGTATCTTCCCGCCAGAATGCGAGTTCGCAATCTGCGAAGTTTTTCCCTTGACAAGTTCGCATTTTGCGAATTAGATGGTGGAAGAGGCTTGCTTGCACGCCATTAGCAGGAAGAAACTGCTTGAGGCGGCCGAACGATACCGGGATCTCGCCGGGCCGTTGGATGGCTGGTATCGAATCGCCAGGAAAGCCGAATGGAGAAGTGTAATAGAGGTGAAACGGGTGTTTCCCTCAGCCGATGCCGTAGGCCAATTCACCGTAATTAACATCAAAGGAAACGCTTATCGACTCATCACCGAAATCAATTACCGGACGCAGAAAATCTTCCTGCGCTATGTGTTGACGCACGCGGACTACAGTAAGGGAGGCTGGGCGACATGACGACCTCATTTGCAACTCCGGGATACTCAGCCCTGCTCCAGAAAGTCGCCCCGAAGGTCATTCGTACTGAGCAGGAGAACGAAGCATACACCGAGATCCTCTACGAACTCGACCAGCGGCATAAGTCTCGTACTCCGGCTGAAAAAGACCTTGCTGAACTTCTGACGCTCTTGATCGAGGATTTCGAGGAGAAACGCTATCGTTTGCCGCGGGCCAAGCCGCTGGAGATTCTGCGCTTTCTGATGGAGCAGCATGATCTGAAACAAAAAGATCTGGTGGATGAGTTTGGAACCGCGAGCGTAGTCTCGGAGGTTCTGAGCGGCAAGCGGGAATTGAACAAAGACCAGATCAAACGCCTCAGCCGCCGATTTCACGTCTCGCCGGAACTATTTTTCTGAAGCCTTGACGAACTCGCTCTCTCGCCCGATGCTGAGTCCGTGAACCATCCCCGCTTCCTCGGCATCATCTACAAAATCTGGATGCTGCGCTACGTGGATGTTCCCGAAGACATCGGCCTCGCGCTCGCCAAAGAATATGCCGCAGCAACCAAGCCAGCCAAACGCAAACGCGGTAACAGCAAATCCCTTCCCCAGCACATCCCCGTCGTCGCCACATCCAACAACCGCAGCACTCGCACCACTCTCGTCCCCGCCGGCGCCGGACGCTATCGGCTCCAGGTAAACGCCACGCTCCGCAAAGCCGCGCGCGCAGACGTCGGCGAAGTCATCGGCATATCTCTGAAAATCGACCTCGCCACGCGCGAGCTTCCCGTTCCCCCGGAACTTGAAGCCGCTCTCGAATCCCGCCCGCGCCTGAAAAAAGAATTCGACCACCTCACCGTCGCCGGACGCATGCAATTCGTCCGCTGGTTCTCCGCGAAATCTCCCGAAGTCCGAAGGAAGCGCCTAACGCGCGCTCTCGAAGTCCTCACCGACCGCGCTCTCACCCGCAAAACAAAATCCCCCGCCTGGTAAACCACGTCTCCGCTCCCCGTGTTGGTAGCCACGACGAGAGCCGTTCTCGTCGTGGGCCTTTCTCAGAGCGTCGAACCCGCAGCATCCCGGTTCGCGTGCCTCGCGCGTGCTTCTGCGCTATCTTTAATTTGACACCACCATGGAAGCAACCGGCATTCACAGCGTCGAATTAATCTTCCTACTTCTCCTGCTCTTCGTATCAGGACTGGCCGCGCTCGCCAAGCGCTTCCAAACTCCCTATCCGATCATCCTGGTGATCGGCGGCTTGATTCTCAGCTTCTTCCCGCGAGTCCCGAATGTCGCCCTGAATCCAGACATCGTTTTCCTGGTAATCCTTCCGCCGCTGCTCTTCTCGTCCGCATTCGTCACGTCGTGGCGCGATTTCCGCTACAACCTCGTGAGCATCTCGATGCTTGCATTCGGCCTCGTTCTCTTCACCGTGCGCGGCATCGCCTCGATTTCGCAGTGGATACTTCCCGGTTTCGACTTCCGCCTCGGCTTGGTTCTCGGCGCCGTCGTCTGCACCACTGACGCGATCGCTGCCACATCCATCGCGAAGCGTCTCGGCCTGCCGAAACGAATCACCGACGTCATCGAAGGCGAAAGTCTTGTCAACGATGCGAGTGGCCTTCTCGCTCTCGAATTCGCGGTCGCGCTCGTTGTTTCCGGCCATATTCCCGGCCCCGTAGAACGCGGCGAGCGCCTGATTTATCTGATCGCCTCGAGCATCGTGATCGGACTCGTCATCGGCAAGCTGATCTACTACTTCGAAACTAAAATCGACGATGCTCGCATCGAAATCACGATCACCCTGATTGCTCCGTACTTGGCATACCTCGCGGCCGAGAGCGCGCACTCCTCCGGAGTGCTCGCCACCGTCGTTTGCGGTCTATACCTCGGCCACAAAAGTTCGCTCTATCTCTCGATCGGTGCGCGCCTCAATGGCTACGCTGTCTGGGACACGCTCACTTTCATCCTTAACGGTTTCGTCTTTATCTTGATCGGTCTGCAGCTCCCCTACGTTCTCGAAGGAATTCACGAATATTCGATTGGGCGTTTGCTCGTGCTTGGCAGCACGTTTAGTGCTGTTGTGATTCTGCTTCGCATGGTGTGGGTGTATCCCGGAGCGCTGGTTTCAAATTTGATCCGCCGGCGGCTGCTCCATCAGCCAGAGCCGTTTCCAAATCCGCGAGCGATTCTGGTTCTTGGCTGGACGGGCATGCGCGGCGTCGTCGCGCTGGCCGCCGCGATTTCCCTGCCCGAGTATCTCGAGAATGGTTCTCCCTTTCCGCAGCGCAATCTGATTATTTTCCTCACGTTCTGCGTGATGTTCGTCACGCTCGTCTTGCAGGGACTCACGCTGCCCCCGCTCATTCGCTGGCTCGGCCTCGCCGGCTCTGGCGATGACGATACGGAAGAGATGCACGCTCGTCGCGCCATGGTGCAGGCGGCACTCGCGTATCTCGAGTCCACCCGCGATTCCGACGGTCCTTCGTTCGAGCCTGTCTATGACGAGCTCATCCATCTCCAGCGCCACCGCTTGAGCCGCCTCGACGGCAGAGCAGCCGACGACCCGAAGCATGATCCCGAACATTACGGGCGATTCCTAACCGTCTCCCGTCAGCTCCGCGCCGTGCAACGCGCCGTCATCCTCAATCTCCGAAACCAAAATCAAATCAACGACGAAACGCTTCGCCGCCTCGAATATGAACTCGACCTGCTCGACGCACAGCAGGCGGCTGCGGCACAGCGATAACCGTATCCAGTTTCGGACTAAGTCTTGCGATTGAGGTAAAATCGCGGCACTGGAATCTTGAATCTGCAGCTGACCGCAAAAAATCTGCCTGAAACGATTTGCAGTATCAGATCACTATACGGCAAGGAGATACAACATGATCATCCCCACTAGTGATCTCGAGTTGTTCGTCCCTTCACCGCATCGTTCTGCGTTTTGGCGCTTCGCCGTTCTGTGTGCCATTGCGTTTGCGACGCTTTCGCAATCAGCTCATGCACAATGCACGGCGGCCAATACGCCTACCATCGTCGAAGTAGATCACCAGCCGAACTCAACACAGGTTACGATTCGCTGGTATTGGGTCGGCGACACGTTTTGCGTGTATCCTCAAGACTTCTATCAGGTTCGCTGGACGAAGGGCGAAGGCCCGGATACCCAGAGTCAGTCCCCACAGATCGAAACGACTAGCAACTCGGCCACATTTACCCTGTCGGGCATCGACCCGAATTCACTCTACGGATTTATCGTCCAGGCGTGCGTCAATAGGACCTTCGCGTCGGCCAACTGCACCAGGTGGTCGCCGATGGCATATTACAAACCGTATGGATCCGGAATGTGCCGATACGGGTTTGTTTGGCGAGGCGCAATTGCCAACGATAACGTGTGCGTGACGCCGCAGACGCGTTCAGAAGCCGCAGCGGACAATGCAGCATCTCCCGGACGCACGAAGCCCGACGGTTTCTGCATCTACGGTTTCGTATGGCGGCAGGTGATCCCGTCTGATCACGTATGTGTAGTACCCGAGACGAGGTCCCAGGCCGTTTTTGATAACGCGCAGGCGTACCTCCACACTTTGCCGCCACCGTGAGCGATCGGCTCGTCGTTGTTCGCCGAGCTGCATAATGGCCTGTAGGAATGACGGGGGCAGCTCTTCCAACTGCTGGCGCCTCCAGGTTCGTCGAAACCTTGGAGACGCCAGCTTCGATTTCGCCCGGCTGCCAACGGCAAGTCAGCGGACGTATTCGGGAGTCACGCGCGATCGTCTGCATACCTTCTCGTTTCGACCGAATCGATATAGCATCGCTGTATGAAGCCATTCGCTTCGATTTCAATTCTCGTCTTGCTATTTAGCGCGGCACCCGCTCAACATTCTCAGAATCAATCGTTTTCCGCCGACCGTCTCGGCCTCGCCTGCGCTCAAATCTTGCAGATGTCTTCCAGCGATTGGGTGAAAAAATTCAATGCTACAAAAGACGGTTCGGGGCCAAATACGATCCAGGCGCTCGATGCATACGGAAAATGCTTCGACGCGCGCACGACTCGTCTTGCAGCCGCGCTCGGCAAATCAGGAAAAGGCCCTTTGATGGGCGTGCGAGGAAACTTCCGTGACTTCGAGAAAGCCCTGAACGATTTCAGCGCCAAGGCGCTCGCCGCAACCGATCCTCCCGCCGATGAGGTGAAAAAGGCATACGCAGCGCTCTACGAAAAACAGTTTCGCTACTCTTTTTACGGGAATTATGTGGAACATCTGGAGCATCGGGATATTTTCCATGGTCCCCCGGAAGACGCAGGCGACATGGGAAAGGCAAAAAATCATTTCGGTGAACTTCTAGGTTTACTACCGGAGGATAAAATGCACGAAGTTCACAAATCCTTCGCGGAAACTCTCAATAACGCGGTGATCGATAGCGATAGAAGACTCGACTTGTATCTTTACGCTATCTTTCTCCTCGAATCACCCGCGGAAACGCCGTTCTCTCCGCCGCCGTTCTAGATGCGGGGTGGCGTCGCCGGCGGGACTTTGGTAGGCTCCACGTTCTTGACCCAGGAGACTAAATGACTCCCCGCAATTTGCTCGCGCTCGCCATTCTTTTCTGTGTTGCGATTCTTCCATCGCTGCGCGCGCAATCGAGCGACGCGACGAGTCCACTCACAGCAACGAACCAGCTCGCCCGCGACATCTACAAACAACTCATCGAAATTAACACCACGGACTCTGTGGGCAGCACCACCGTCGCCGCTGAAGCGATGGCCAAGCGCCTGCGCGATGCCGGATACCCCGAGAGCGACATTTACGTCGGCGGCCCGAACCCGCGAAAAGGAAATCTCGTCGCGCGTCTTCACGGGACCGGCGCTCGCAAACCGATCCTCATGATTGGCCACCTCGACGTGGTCGAAGCGCGCCGCGAAGATTGGTCGGTCGACCCCTTCCAATTCATCGAGAAGGACGACTATTTCTACGGCCGCGGCTCGATCGATATGAAATCTGGCGACACGTTTCTGGTGACGACGATGATTCGCCTGAAGCAGGAGGGCTTCAAGCCCGATCGTGACATCATCATGGCTCTTACTGCCGATGAAGAGGGTGGCCAATCGAACGGCGTCAGCTGGTTGTTGAAGAATCACCGCGATTTGATCGAAGCCGAATACGCGCTGAATCCTGACGGCGGCACCTTTGAGATCGTCGACGGAAAGAAATCCATGGTTGCCATTCAGGCCAGCGAAAAACTTTACGTCGATTTCGATCTGAAGGTCACGAACCCGGGCGGTCACAGCTCGCTTCCCGTCGCCGACAACGCCATTTATCAACTCGCAGAAGGTCTCACGCGTCTGGAACACTACAAATTTCCGTTAGAGCTGAACGAAGTGACGCGCGCCTATCTCGATCACATGTCCGCAATCGTGGGCGGCGAACTTGGCGCCGATATGAAAGCCGTGCTGCAAAATCCGCCGGACCCGACCGCGGTCGAGCGCCTTTCGCAAAAGCCATTTTTCAACGGCATCACGCACACCACATGTGTGGCGACAAGACTCGACGGCGGCCATGCCAACAATGCGCTGCCGCAAATGGCTCGTGCCAATGTGAATTGCCGGATCTTGCCGGGCCACTCCGTGGAAGAAATTCAGGCTGCGCTTGTAAAAGTTCTCGGCGACCCAAAAATTTCAGTGACCCCTGTTGTAACCGGCGGCGTTGTCTCTCGAAGCAATCCTCCGTCGCCCTTGCGGCCGGACTTGATGGCTACTCTCGAGAAAGTAACCACCCAAATGTGGCCGGGAGTTCCCGTTGTGCCGGTGATGGAAACGGGCGCAACGGACGGCGCGTATTCGCGCGCTGCTGGAATTCCAACCTACGGAATTTCCGGCATGTGGATGGATCCCAACGACGACCGGTCGCACGGCCGCGACGAACGCCTGCAAGTTTGGTCGTTCTACACTGGTGTCGATTTTTATTATCACTTTGTGAAGGCGCTCAGTTCGAGCCAATAACTCCAGCCTGAAAGGGACGAACGAATGAGCTTGATGCGCCGCGCGATCCTGATGGCTTCGCAAAGTCAGTGGATGCGCCAGCACGCGCCGCGTTACCGCGTGTTGCGCCGGACCGTCACGCGATTCATGCCGGGCGAAAACGTGGAAGACGCTCTCGCAGCCGCGCGCGACCTTGCAGAAAAGCAGATTGCGACCGTCGTCACTCATCTCGGCGAAAATATTTCCGACCGTGCCGAAGCGGAATCCGTCACGCAGCACTATCTCAACGTACTCGATCGCATTCAGGCGGCAGACCTGCCTACGGAAGTTTCCGTAAAGCTCACGCAGCTCGGCCTCGATCTCGATCGCGAGCTTTGCTATGCGAATCTCGCGAAACTCATCGAGCACTGTCCTGCGGAGAAAACGCTCTGGATCGACATGGAGCAGAGTCCTTATGTCGATGTGACTCTGGAAATTTATCTGCGCGCCCGCAAACTGTATGCAAACGTAGGCGTTTGCGTTCAGGCCTATCTCTATCGCACCGGGAAGGACCTTGACGCGTTGATCGCGATCGGCGCAGCTGTTCGCCTGGTAAAAGGCGCGTACAACGAGCCGGCGGAGATCGCGTATCCGAAAAAATCAGATGTCGACGCCAGCTACGAGGAACTGGCGAAAAGATTGCTAAGCCCGGAAGCCCGCCGCGCGCACGTTCGTGCGGCTTTGGCCACGCACGACCGCGCGTTGATCGCGAGCCTCATCGAATGGGCCACCGCGCAAGGGGTGAAGAAAGATCGCCTCGAATTTCAAATGCTCTACGGAATTCAGCGCGCGGAACAATTGCGGCTCGCCCAGGAAGGCTACCGTTCCGCTGTTCTCATTTCCTACGGCACGTTCTGGTATCCCTGGTTCATGCGCCGCCTGGCCGAGCGTCCCGCGAACGTCCTCTTCCTCGCTCGCAATTTCTTCGGCAGCTGATATTCACGCTCTCCGAACTGAACATTTCATGAGCGGCGCGCGTACCTCGATCAGCGCTCGAGGTGCTCCCATGAAAAATCTGTGGCAGGACATCCGCTACGGAATCCGGATGCTCGCGAAGAGCCCCGGGTTCACGGCCATCGCTGTTTTGACTCTGGCCGCCGGCATCGGCGCGAACACCGCCGTCTTCAGCGTTGTAAACTCATTCCTCTTCAATCCGCTCCCGGTACGGGATGCAGGCCGCCTTGTTGTCGTCGCGTACCACACTGCTGATGACGACGATCCGCGCGAGATTTCACACCTCGATTTCAAAGATCTGCAAGCACAGAACGATTCCTTCACCGACATGACGGCTTACATGATCCATTTCGCCGGCCTGAGCGCCGACCATCGAAGCAAACGCGTACTGGTCACCTACACGGAAGGGAATTATTTCTCGGCGCTTGGGATTCAACCCGCGCTGGGCCGCATGTTTCTTCCGTCAGAGGGCGAAACCGTAGGTCAAAATCCAATTGTGGTTCTTGGATACGCCTACTGGATGAAAAGGTTCAACGGCGATCCGTCCATCATTGGCAAGAGCGTGGATTTGAGCGGCAGCCCGGTCACGATCGTCGGCGTCGGTCCCCAAAACTTTCATGGGACGTTCTACATTGTCGAATCGGATGTGTATGCGCCAATCGGTTTGGTTGTCAAGAATCTGGATGCTTCGAAAAATATTACGAATCGCGCCGAGCGCCAGATGCGAGTTCTGGCGCATCTCAAGCCCGGCGTAACGATCGTTCAAGCTCGAACTGCACTCCAGGTAATTGCGGACCGGCTCGAAAAAGAATATCCGGATACTGACAAAGGTCTGCGGATGGATGTGATTCCGGAAAAACTGGCGCGGCCGGAAGCATCGACTGCGAGCATGTGGCCGATTGTCGCTACCGTTTTTCTCGGGCTCGTCGGCCTGATTCTGATCGTCACTTGCGTGAACGTGACGAACCTGCTGTTCGCTCGCGCTTCCACCCGCGCTAAAGAGATGGCAATTCGTGCAGCGCTCGGCGCGGGGCGCATCCGGATGTTTCGCCAACTGCTGACCGAGAGTCTATTGCTCTCCGCATTGGGCGGAGCGGGCGGTGCGGCGCTTGGAATCTGGATCATGAAGTGGATTGAGACGGTACGGCTCCCCGGAGATTTTCCGCTGCGCACCGATCTTCCCTTCGACTGGAGGATGTTCGCTTACGTTGCGTCGATTGCGATCATTGCGGGATTGTTTGCGGGACTCACACCGGCTTGGCGCGCATCGAGAATGGATCTCAATGTGACGTTGCACGAAAGCGGCCGAAACCTCACTGGCGGCGCTGGCCAGAATCGGATTCGCAACGTGCTCGTGGTGGCGCAGGCGGCGGGATCGCTGGTGGTGCTCATCATGGCGGGACTGTTTCTCCGCAGTTTGGAGCAGGCGCAAAAAATGAATCTGGGATTCAAATCCGAGCACGCATTTAATTTTACGATGGACGTTTCCGAACTCGGATACGACGAACAAAGAGGCGCGAATTTCTATCGCGATGTTCGCGAACGTGTCCGCAATCTGCCAGGTGTAACTTCCGCAAGCTTCGCGTATTCGGTTCCGCTGGGTTATTACAGCCACGGCGCTGCAACTTGGAAGGCGGGGGAGGAGGGTTTACCTGAAAGCGAGGTACCGAGGCTCGGCTACAACGAAGTGAGCCCGGATTATTTCCAGACGATGGGGATCGAACTTGTCGAAGGCCGTGCAATCGAAGAACAGGATCAAGCCAATTCGCATCGCGTGGCCGTCATCAACGAAACGATGGCGCAGGATTTGTGGCCCAAACAGGATCCGATCGGGCAGCATTTCCGCTTCGGCAAAAATGATAGTGCCGAATCGGAAGTTGTCGGAGTCGTTCGCGATAGCAAATACAATTTCATCGCCGAAGCTCCGCGCCGCCACTTCTACGTTCCGCTCTCACAGAATTACACCTCGGTTCGGGTACTGCAAGTGCGCTCGGATCTTCCGCCCGGAACATTGGTTCGGGCAATCGAAGACCAGATTCACGCGATCGATCCAAGTCTTCCGGTGTTCGACGTGATGAGCATGAGTGACTCGTTGCAGGGCGGAAATGGATACTTCCTGTTGCGCATTGCTGCAATCTTCGGAGGCGGTTTGGGTGCACTGGGCCTGTTGCTTGCCGTGGTGGGTGTGTATGGAGTGATTTCGTACGCCGTGAGCCAGCGCATCCACGAGATTGGAATTCGGATGGCGCTTGGAGCGCAGCGCGAGAATATTCTCAGCCTCGTGCTCTCTCACGGATTGAAACTGGTGCTGATCGGGCTCGGCGTGGGGCTTGCGATTTCCCTGGCGGCGGCGAGAGTGGTTGCGAACCTGCTGGTGAACACGGGAGCGTTTGATCCGGTAGCGTACGCAGTTGCGACGTCGCTGCTTGTGGGCGTTGCCGCAATCGCTTGCTACATTCCGGCTCGCCGCGCCATGCGTGTCGATCCGCTCGTAGCACTTCGATACGAATGACGGAGGATTTCTAGGGTTTGGCTTCGTTGGCAGACGCCGGTTGCGGCGAAGGCACCGCCTCCGGCTGGACGGCCGATTGAGCGGAGACCTGGCGGACAGTTTGCGCTTTCGGTTTCGGCGACGGCAGAGCTGCCGTCAGCGCTTGAGGAACATTTAGCACTGTGTCTCCGTGAACGACTACGCGGAAACGCCGGTCGGCGGCCTTGATCGCGGGATTGTCTTTGTGATATCCCGACAAGAAATAAGGGTAGCCTTCAAAATTGCGCGTCCGGTCATTACCAGGTTGTTTGACCGCAAAATTCACGGGAATGCGATCTCCGTTCGTGGCCACGATATCCTGCATGAACCACGCCACCAGTCCCGAACCGCCATGCGATCCCGGCGGCCTGAAAGCTAAGATTCGTGCGCGCGCAACCGAACCGCGCACGACTACAGGAACTCCGTCCACGACGAGATCCTCGGCCGCAGCCATTTCAACTACTGTTCCCTCCTGCAGTTCTTCCGAGGAGACATTGCCGGTGAGTTCGACTTCAAAGGAAGTGCCGTCCGGAATTTTTACGTCGACGCTCTCGGGTGCTCTTCGCTCGGGCGCGTCGGTTGCGATGGGCGCTTGCAGCATGGCCAGAATCACTTTGTCGGAGACATCGGCGCTGCTGAGCCTTTGAATTGCCTGGGGCGTGGTATCGAACGCGCAAAGGCTGGAGGCAATCTTTTTCAGAATGAAATCCGAGCCCCGGTGCAGCGCGTGCAAGGCCAAGATGTCGTCGTTCGTCAGCGCAGAGGCGGGAAGCTTGGGAGCAGTTGCGGGCTGAACTGTTTTGGGCGCCTCGCTTAAACCGAATGTAAATACTCGCTGAGGCAGCGGAGGTGCGTCGGAAAGATCGGCGGCGCGCACCCAACCGGATCGGCCGTCGAGAGTGCGTACCTGGGTGTAGCTGCCCGAGCGGGTGATGACTTCCACTTTCTCGCCACAGCGCAGTTTTCCGAGTTCTTCGAATCGCTCGGTGGTTTTGTAGAGCAACAGATAGGAGTCGTATGTGCCGCATTGCGCGTAACTGGCTGAGTCTGCGTGCGCGCAAGCTGCAGCCGCGAAAAAAACGCAACATGCTAATAATCGAGCCTTCATTCTCTGCCCCAAGTCCGGGAAGCTGTGGAAGTTGCGCGCGCCCGGATTCACAGGAATTCAGACTGCGGCACCATTCTTTCGGAAGATTTGGAAGTCACCAATAGTACTTTGTGACAGGCTGGTCGCAAGAGCTAAGCAGAACGAAAAAAGCCGTTTCAATGGACGGATTGGGCCGAGTCGTGCGCATGAGGCAATTAAAACTGGCCTAAAGGACAGTAGACATCTTGCAGGAAACTTTTCTAAAGTAGCGTCCCGCCCAGAAATATTGACTGAAATCTCCGAGGAGTCTCGGATCGCGAGTGGGGAGAAATCAATGGCGATGGCCGAACTCGATCTGGTTGCCGAATTTAAGCAAGGCATCAATGCGCTCAAGAATGGATATCCTCAGAAAGCCCTCCTCCACCTTCGTACGGCGTTTGAATCCGAAAAACACAATCCTTACTATCTGTCGTTTCTCGGATTATCGATGGCGCGTGCGGAACGCAAGTGGGACAAAGCTTCAGAACTTTGCGAAATAGCAGTGCAGTTGCGTCGCAACGAGGCGCAATTCCATTTGAACCTCGCCGAGGTGTACGCACTTGGGGGCCGGCGGGAGAAGGCGCTCGATACTCTGGATGCGGCGCTGGTTTTGTTCCATGGAGACGAGCGATTGAAGCGCGCGCGATGCAGGGTGGAGAAGCGCCGGTCTCCCGTCCTGCCATTCCTCACGCGCGATCATTTCCTGAACCGCACATTCGGCAAAGTTCGACACCGCACGTTGAAGCGCCTCATCAAACAGGACGCGTAAAGCAAAAACACGACTCGCGGGCAAGGGTGTGATTCGGCCGGCGATTGTGGGTGGATCGCCGTGGAAACGTACGCAATCCGATTGCGTGCGATTCGCAGGAATAGCGGTGCGTCCGTCTGCTCGGGCTCGGAAAAGCCCACGACGAGAAAGCCGCACGTCGTGGCTATCGGATGTTTCTTGAAAACCTGCAGATGATGAGCGAGATCGGAAGGCCTACGCAGACGATGTGGGTAACGATCGCGACGATCGAAGAACTAAGAGTGTGCCCCGGATGAAATCGCGAGAGCGGCATCACAATCCAGTACATCACGAAGTAAACGGCAACGCCGTAGAGCACTCCACAAAGGATTGGACGCCGCGTCATGAAACTGAGCTTCCTGCTGGCCGCGTAGAAAACGGCGGCGGCTGAAACGGCGATCAGGAAATGGAGCGCTAAGCCCAGCGCGGCAGTTGCGATTCCTCCCTTAAATGCCTGCGGGCCGAGCAGGCCAGACGCAATTCCTTTCAGGATTCTGGACGGCATGATTCCGCGAGGAGCCCAGGTGACGAAGGCGGCAGTTATGTCGCACAGGCCGGCGACGACGCCGGCAGCAAAGATGGCCGCCAACGCATGCGATTTCTTTGCCGAGGTCGCTGCGAAAGTTGGCGCGTTCAATCTGTCATCCGCGTGCAATCCATGAGCAGTTATTTGAAACCGAGCACTTATTTGAAACTCAGCTGAACTGCCTCAGGTTTCGAGAATTCAGTGCGACCTTCGAGCGACAGTAATGCCCTCTTGATTGGAAGTCCTCCGCCGTATCCCGTCAAGCTGCCATCGCTTCCAATTACGCGATGACATGGAACGATGATGGGAATCGGATTGGAGCCGTTGGCCAAACCCACCGCGCGCGCCGCCTTCGGATTTCCGACGCGGCACGCCAATTGGCCGTACGAAATCGTTTCACCGTAGGGAATGGTGCGCAGAGTTTTCCAGACGCGAAGCTGGAATTCGCTGCCCTCGAGCGACAGCGGCAGGGTGAATCTTTTCAGCACGCCTTTGAAGTACGCATCGAGTTGGCAAATCGTCTCTGCGAAAGGAGTGCGATCTTCGCGCCAGTCCGGTCGCGGACGCACGGGCCGCCTGCCCTCCGCAAAACTGATCGTGCGCAGGCCGCCTTCGTCTGCCGCGAGCAGCATCGTACCCAATGGACTTTTGTAATGCGTGTACCAGACTGTCTCGGTTTTTTCGTTCATTTGTATCTCTTGGATTGCAGGTCGTGACGCGGAGTTGTCCGTGTGGGCGCCGTCGAATGTCGCAACACACGCATCTGGCGGATCTGTGCGTCAACACTATCTTGTACATGGTCCAATTCGGGACAGTCAAATTGATTCGCAGATGACGGCAGGGCGGAGAAACCGAATGTCGTGCTTGTGGGGCGTAGGGAAAGTCTTGCCGGTATCTAAGGGTATCCATCTATGGCAGGCGGTCGACCTTCAAAGTAGGCTCGCTATAGCTGCTAAATCCCGCACCTCGCTCATGGAAGGGAACTTAGATGAAATCATTAACGACTCAGAGTATTGCGCTCGGAATCTTCATTTCTGTGGCTGCGCTTGCCGGTTGCTCGAGCGCGCGGAAATCACCCGATGTAGTGAGCGGAATTCGTCAATCGCTCGATCAATCCGGTTACAAGGATGTTTCGGTGAGCCAGGACCGCGATAAGGGCGTGGTGACGCTTACGGGTCACGTTCCTGCGGACGCTGACAAGTTGGAGGCAGAGTCGATCGCAACCTCATTGGCCGGCGGACAAGTAGTATCGGATCAGATCGCAGTTCTGCCGCCGGGCGTCGAGAAGAATGCCGCAGCAATTAATTCCGATCTCGACCAGGGCATCGAAAAGAATGTAGATGCGGCGTTGATTCAGAATCGCGCGAAGAAGAATGTGAGCTATGAAGTAAAAAATGGTGTCGTCACGCTTACGGGAAGCGTCAACTCAGAAATTAAGCGCAAGCAGGTGGAGAAGATCGCGTCCGCCGTGCCGAACGTGAAACAAGTCGTAAATGAACTGCAGGTAAAGGATCAGAAAGCCAGCTCGTCGAATTAAGGCGGCGTTGCTGCAGCTGACACGATGAGGCGCGACAGGTTTTCGAACACTATCTGCGAGAGAAGACGCTCGAGGAGCTGTACGATTCGGTATTAATTTCCGCGCTGAGTTTGGCGGAACAAGACCGCCATCAAAATCGTCTGGAAGAGGCGACTGAGCTTGCGCAAAGAGCGCGGGAGCTACGAGTTAGTTTGCGCGACACTACAGGTATAACAGTATGGCAATGAAAGGCCCCTTCTATCAGACTTACGGGTATTGTTGTAGGTAGGTTGTGAAAGCAGATCAGCAATTCGTTCTTCATAAAAAAAAACATCCTGCGAAAAAAGCGAGAACGAGTTCGACCAGGAAACTGATCCAGAATCAGGAAGAGGAGGCTAGAGCTTATGCGTTTCTTTCGTGCATTTTTGTTGGCAGCGGGGATGCTGTTTCTGCCAATCGCATCGTTCGCGCAAGTGAGTGTGTCGGTGACGATTGCACCGCCGGAACTGCCTGTTTACGTGCAGCCCGTCTGCCCGGGTGATGGTTATATCTGGACGCCCGGCTACTGGGCTTGGGACGGAGACGATTACTACTGGGTGCCCGGGACCTGGGTGGAAGCGCCGGAAGTTGGATTTCTGTGGACGCCCGGCTATTGGGGTTGGGGCGGCAGCGCTTTTATTTTCCATCAAGGCTACTGGGGTCCTCACGTCGGCTTCTACGGCGGAGTCGTTTATGGATTTGGTTACGACGGACGTGGATACGAAGGCGGACGTTGGGACAACGGCCGCTTTTTCTACAATCGTTCCGTAAACAACGTCAACGTCACAGTAATTCACAACGTGTATGAGCAGCGGGTGGAAGAAAGACAGGTGACTCGGGTCAGCTACAACGGAGGAAGAGGGGGGATCGAAGAGCGTCCTACGCGTGAGCAAGAACAGGTGGACCGCGAGCGGCATCTTCCCCCGCAGGCCGTTCAAAATCAGCACGTCGAGGCCGCGCGCTCGAATCGTGAACTGCGGGCGTCCGTGAATCACGGAAAGCCGCCGATCGCTGCCACTTCTAAACCGGGCGCATTCAACGGGCACGAAGCAGTGCCTGCCAAGGAAGGTCATTACGAGGCGCCTGCGAAGAGAGAGAACACTGGGGCTCACACGAACCCCGCCGTTCACCCGAAAGAACTTCCGCCGGCTGAGCGCCATACGTCGACGCCTACAGGCAACACGAAGGTGGACCAGAAATACCAGAAGCAGCAGGAAAAGCTAAGCACGCAGCAAAACAATGAACGTCAGAAACTTCAACAGACGCAGGACAAGGAACACCAACGGATGCAGCAACAGAAAGTAAATGACACAAGAAATCAGCAAGTGGAGCAAAAGCACCAGCAGCAGACGCAGCAGTTGCAGCAGAAGCACGTTCAGCAGCAGCAGAAGTTAGAACAGAAGCAACAGCCGGCACACCAGGCGGCGCCGCATCAGACGGCCGCTCCGAAGGAAAAGCACTAGAGGCACGGCCGCGAGTGCAAGAGGGCGAGGACTTCGCCGATCGGCGAAGCCCTCGCCGCAATGCTCACAAACGGTTGTAATGAGTTGCGATGATTGGCCGGGCAGAAATTTCAGTCGTTGGCCGTCGAACTGATGATCGCATCACGACTTTTTCTTCGGAACCTTGGCGCCTTTCTTTCGTGCTTCGGAGAGTCCGATGGCGATTGCTTGCTTTCGGCTCGTTACCTTTCCGCCCTTGCCCCCTTTGCCAGAACGCAATGTTCCGCGCTTTTCCCGATGCATGGCACTCTCGACGCTTTTGCCTGCCGCCTCTCCGTATCTCGCCATCACACTCCTCCTTGGATTGATGTTTTCCGTTGACGGGTATTCGCTCGTCCAGAATAAGTGATTTCTGGGGCTCACAGAACCTTGTGTTGGACAAAAGCGGAGATGAGTTGAAGAGAATCTCCGCGCCCTTTTCCGGTCGAGTTTTTTCTCCACTCGCTGCTCAGATATAGTGAATTCAAACACTTCAAGCAGGAATACAGCCGACTGTGTAACCCCAGTGGCATTACGCCTTACGGATCCGCGCGGGCCGCTTGTGACTTGCGGTCAATGCGGAAGTTCGGCCACCAGGCATGTATTGGGCTACTAGAACTACATTTGCCGACTACAGTGTTTGCTTGATGGCGAACCCTCAATTGTAAGGTTAGCCTGTTGTCGCAATCAAAAAACCCACCCGGCCCACTACAATCATCATTCGGGTATTTTTTTGTGAAGCGAGCAGCATTCAGGAAGATGCACATCGAAGAGTTGTAAGCGAGAACGCCATAATAAGAATGAGCGAGGTGATAGGATCGCCTTTGGTTAGGTCGAAGAGGAAAAATGTTGCTACTCATATTGACAGTCGTTCTCATGCTGGCGCTATTCGGGAGTTTGCCAGCTTGGCCGCATAGCAGGGGGTGGGGCTACTATCCTAGCGGGGGAATTAGCCTAGTGCTTCTAGTCCTGCTGATACTTTTTTTAATGGGCAGATTGTAAGTAGCAATAAAAGCGTGGGCGATGAGATGTCTGGAGATCACGCGTTTGAGGTTGGGGTATCTGTACGGTTTCAGCGGTCATATGAACGATTTCTGCAGCGTATGAATCAAAAACGAAGTAATCGCCGGGCGTTAATTGATTCAATTTCGTGAGTCGGGTTTTCGCGTTTTCCAAGCCGTGAACAGTTTCAATCCAAATCGGTCCCTTTTCTGGCATGCCACTAAAAATGTCATAGGTCCCGTTCATACGTCCCCCTCGAAACCTCGATACAGCTTGCGAGCGCACGCTTTGAGGCCGCCATCTTTGTATGTGCAATTCACCCACCACCACGACGTGAGCAATGCGGGCCCAATTACAAGAAAAGAGAGAGCTTACAAGCACGTTGTTTCGATCGGCTCCTCCGCGCTTCGCCTAGGGTGTAAATTTTCAAAATATAACGTACATATTTCGCAGTTGCGAGGCTGCGCCGAGTATTTGCCAGCCGCATGGCCAACGTATTGCTTGTCTCGAATGATGCAGTGTCAACCTCGCGGTGACGAGGTCTACGATGATTGCGATTCCACAAATATTGATTGAACTGCTTAAGGAATATTATTGATGACTAATCTTCGAATCCTGATTGTTGATGATGAGAAAGCGGTGCGATCTGCCCTGGAAAGACTTCTAAGCACTCGGGGAGATTGGGAAGTTGTCGGGCAGGCTGCAGACGGAGCGGAGGCGATCGGAAAGGCGAAAGAGCTGAAGCCCGATGTGGTGATTATGGACGTCACGATGCCGCAGATGAGCGGACTGGAAGCTACGCCGGAGATCAAGAAAGCGGTTCCCACCACCGAAGTCCTGATATTTACTCAGCACGACTCCACACAAATCGTTCGTCAAGCCCAGAAAGTGGGAGCGACCGGATATTTGTTGAAATCACAGGCAAATTGGCTTGTGGCCGCGGTCGAGGCGATGGGTAATCATAAACCATTTTTTCAGGGCAAGAATCTTCCGAAGGTTGTGTAGGTATTCAAATTCGGAGGGACTTTTGATTTCTTCCTGAGTTCTTTCTTTAACTTTCCTGCTGCCGCTTGACAATCACCCGCTGTGCGAATCCAAATCTGCCAGCGTCTGCGGTAAGGATCGCACCTTCAAGCGGCTCTCGAAAGGTTGTTTCGACATGATTTTCCGGAGTGAACGCCACGCCTCCGCCACTAAGGTCCTCTGATTCAGCGATTTAGAGGTCTACAGCAAAACACTGGTGCGGGCTACAGGATGACTCTGATAGGTATAAGTACTAAAGGACGCTATCGTGTCTCAGAACAATCCTGGATTAGTCGGCGAGGATCTAACTCTCATTCATCGGCCGGTATCCCCCGGAAACGCAGTATCGTTTGTAGTCGAACTTACTATAATGAGGGGACGGGCACCCAGCACCCGTGCCCACCGAAACCCGTATCGGCGAAGTGAAGCGAGAAGCAAAGCACAATCAACGGAGCGAGACAGGCCGGCGGTCGGAAGCGATGTAGACGCTGTGATTCGTTCAGTTAGGATACGAATTCACAGACGCAAATCCTTCGTGCGGGGAGATAAAAAGTGCCAACCCTTCGTATCTTGATTGCCGACGACCATGATCTGATGCGACGTGGGATCAAGGGAATGCTGGTAACACACGCAGGATGGGAAATTTGCGGCGAGGCGACCACCGGCCGTGAGGCTGTGAAATTGGCGCAAGAACTAAAGCCAGATATCGCGATCCTGGATATCAGCATGCCGGATCTGAACGGTGTAGATGCCGCCAAGCGAATTCGCAAGGAATCGCCCAATACGGAAATTCTAATTCTCTCGATGCACTATTCGGATCAACTGATCCGCGACATTCTCGAAGCCGGCGTACGAGGATACATCGTTAAGTCGGATTCTGACCGGGACCTGCTTATTGCCGTTGAAACCCTCTCCAATCACAAGCCTTTTCTTACGCCCCGCGCGACAGAGGTGATGCTGACGAGTTTTAAAGAGGGAAAAATGCGTTCGGAACTTCCCAATACTCTTCGTGACAGGCTGACGTCGCGCGAGCGGGAAATCGTCCAGCTGCTCGCGGAGGGCAAGAGCAGCAAGGAAGTGGCCGCAGCACTCAACATCAGCGTGAAGACAGCCGAAACGCACCGCGCCAACATCATGAGAAAACTGCAGCTGCATACCGTGAGCGAGCTAGTTCGATATGCGGTGCGGAACCAAATCGTCGAGGCGTAGTAGTTTTGTTCTTGCGGACTCGCGGTGCAGATGTTAATTTGAGTTTCCCAGCCGAAGAGGTTTCCCAGGCATTCTTTCTGCGAGCAATCGACGTCGTGCCTGTCGGAAATTTATCTCCATCACTTTTGAGACGAGCGTGGCATCGCCTACAGGAAGTTTCCTGACGGCCTAACGCCATGGCTGTATGGTCGTCTCTCTCGCTTTCAACGATTATTCCAGCGCGGGAGAGAGCGGAAAGTGAGGAACCTTGTGAAAGCAAGGTTCGAGGGCTGGGCCACTTTTCGTTCTCTCTCCGGCCAAAATAGAAAGGCAACCTGCCATGGACCAGTCAGTGCCAGTCGGCGGTAATCCCGTAATCGCGATACGCAACGCATCAGCGGAGAGTTCCCAGCCGCCGCTGAATGTTCCAACGGTTCTTGTGGCGACGATTGACGCGACGATCGATGAGAACATGCGCGAGCTGTTGCAATCGTATCCACTGAAGACGATCTGGGCCAAGGGTGTGGAAGAAGTGCGAGGCGCGCTCGCTAGAGAAACCGTGTCCGCATGCTTTTGCGGTTTTTGGCTGGTTGACGGCACCTATCGTGATGTCGTTCGTCACTTGAAGCGGCAGCCCGTACAAATTCCTGCGATTATCGTTTGCGAACCGTCTTGTCCGCATGAATACCGAGACTATCTCGCCGCGCTCAACATCCGGGCGTTTGACTTTATCTGCCACCCGTATCGTAAGAGTGATATGGACCGAATCCTGTCGGCAGCATTCTCAAAGCGGGATCAGTTGTTGCCGCTTCAAAGTTCTTCCGGAAGTCCTGCGAATCGCTTCGAAAGCACGGACGGCGAATCGGGCTTGCGCAAGGCAGGTTAGCCAAGGCCATGGAAACAGCAGAGCGTAGCGTGCCAGACGAGCCCAACACGGGGTGTATGAACCGCCGACATCCCTGCCGTGATTGCCAACGTTTTGGTCATTTTGATACTCGGCCTTATCCACCCGAAAACTGAACTGCAATCCGTTACAGTGGCAAATTACGCCGCCGCGGTTCTGCAGAGTGCTATAGTCGGTTGAAGCACGAAGCCCCGTTTCGTTCGTCCGCAGTCGCGCTAGTTCTTTAGCTGCATTGATTCGATCGAAGAAATGACTACAGCCAACACACCGCTAATCGTGTCCCCTGAACTCGAAGAGCCGATTCGCGCCGAACTGTTCAGTATCGAGCGCCTGGAGCAGCACGCCGAGACCCTTGCCGCGGCTCAGACCGTTACCGAAAGCTCGGACGAAGGGCGGCCCCTGCTTCCTCGCGTGCTCGAAAACGGCCGCGTCCTTCTTGAATATTACCGGGAAACCGCGAAGGCGATCTCGCTCGAGCAGTTAATAACACCTGCAGCCGAATGGCTCGTCGATAATTTCTACATTGTTGAGGAGCAGCTCCGCGAGATTCGAGACGATCTGCCCCCCGGCTTTTATAACAAGCTGCCGAAACTTGAATCCGGCCACCTGCAAGGGTATCCGCGTGTTTTCGGAATTGCGTGGGCGTTTGTGGCGCACACGGATAGCCGGTTTGATCCGGATGTGTTGCGTCGCTTCGTAAACGCCTACCAGCGCGTTCAGCCGCTTACGATTGGCGAACTTTGGGCCGTTGCAATCACATTGCGCGTGGTCTTGGTGGAAAACCTGCGCAGACTCTCCGAGCGCATGGTGCGAAGCCGCAACGCGCGCGCGGAAGCGGATGTGCTTGCGGACCGGCTGCTCGGCACCGGCAGGGGCTCATCCGCGGTGGCGCCTGCGACAGCTCTGCGAAGGTTCGAAAACAAACCGCTGGACCGGGCGTTTGCCGTGCAACTCGTGCAGCGTTTGCGCGATTTGGACCCGAAGGTCGGGCCCATCCTGTTGTGGCTCGACGAGCGCCTCTCCGCCCAAGGCTCTTCCGCCGACGAAATCGTGCGCGCGGAACATCAGGAGCAGGCTGCAATGAGCGTGACCGTGCGCAACATCATCACGAGCATGCGGTTGACGTCTGCGTTTGATTGGTCTGCATTTTTCGAGAGCGTGAGCCTGGTCGACGAAATTCTGCGCGAGGGAAGCAGCTACGGCGAAATGGATTTCGCCACGCGCGATCAATATCGCCATGCTATCGAGGATCTTTCGCGAGGTTCGCGCTACACCGAAATAGAAATTGCCACGCGCGCAGTGCACCGCGCCAAGCGCGCTCGCTCGGAAGGCCATACCGATGGACAGCCCGCTGACGGAAAACGAATCGATCCCGGATACTACCTGATTTCACAAGGGCGCCAGGCCTTTGAGCGAGAACTCGAGTTCCGCCTTCCGTGGAGGCGCTGGCTTCTCCGCCAGTATGTGCGGGCCGCTGTCCCCGGTTATTTAGGGACCATTTTAATACTCACGGCGATTGTTCTAGCGATCCCGCTCAATCGCGCACACGAGCTGGGAGTGAGTACCAAGTATCTCGTCCTATTTGGTTTGCTTGCTCTTGTTCCCGCATCGGACCTGGCGATTGCACTGATCAATCGCTCCGTTACGGATTTGCTGGGGCCCCGAACATTAGCGCGCCTGGAGCTACGTGCGGGCGTGCCGGAAGAACTGCGCACGCTTGTGGCGGTTCCGACACTCTTGACGTCGGAAGATTCGATCAAGGAGCAGGTCGAGGGGCTCGAGGTTCATTACCTGGCGAATACGGACGGGGACCTCCGATTTGCGCTGCTGTCCGATTGGATGGATGCGCCGAGCGAGAGCTTGCAGGGTGATGACGAACTTCTAGCGGCCGCCGTTGATGGCATCGCGATTCTAAATCAGCGGCATGGTCCGGCGGCGGGAGGCGGCGACCGCTTTCTTCTCTATCATCGCAAGCGCCTGTGGAACGAGCGCGAACAGAAATGGATGGGGTGGGAGCGCAAACGCGGAAAGCTGCATGAATTGAATCAGTTTCTTCGAGGCTCCGCAGAAACGTCCTTCATCCCCACGGGCGGGCGCGCGCCGGAAGAGGTTCCGGGCGTTCGATATGTGATTACTCTCGATGCAGACACGCGCTTGCCGCGCGGCACCGCCTGTCGTTTGATCGGGACGATGGCGCATCCGCTCAACAGGCCGAAATTTGATGCAGCGGAAGGGCGCGTCGTAGAAGGTTATGCGCTGGTTCAGCCGCGCATCACTCCGTCGCTGCCGACGAAGGGAGAAGGTTCCCTTTTCCAAAGAGTTTTTTCGGGGCCGAGCGGCATTGATCCATACGCGTCGGCCGTTTCAGACGTGTACCAGGATTTATTTCGAGAAGGTTCCTATACGGGAAAGGGAATCTACGATATTGACGCGTTTGAGGCGTCGCTGGCGGGTAAAGTCCGGGATAATACTTTGCTCAGCCACGACCTCTTTGAGGGCATCTTCGCTCGAACGGCGCTGGCTACCGACATTGAGCTCTTCGACGATTTCCCGTCGCACTATGAGGCGTCGGCCGCGCGTCAACATCGTTGGGCCCGCGGTGACTGGCAGTTGCTGCCGTGGATCTTCGGCCGAACGACCGTAATGGGAGACAAGAGCCGCCGGGTCCATATTCCCGCATTCAGCCGCTGGAAGATGATCGACAATCTGCGCCGCACTCTTTCAGCGCCTTGCATGTTTCTGACGCTGGTCGCTGGCTGGCTGGTGCCCGAGGTGTCCCAGTGGATGTGGACCACATTCATTCTTGCGACGATTTCGATTCCTGCGCTGATTCCATTTTTGACGGGACTGAGTCCACGACTCGGCGGGATTTCCAAGCGGAGCCACATTCGCGGCGTGCTATCGGATCTCTATCTCGGCGCAGTCCAAATCGGGTTGACGGTTGCGCTTCTCGCGTATCAAGCATGGCTGATGGCGGACGCGATCGTACGGACGCTCGTCCGGCTGTTCATTACCCGCCGGAATTTATTGGAATGGGTAACTGCCGCGCAAGCTAAATACTCGGTTGATTTGAATCTCTACGGAATTTTCATTCGCATGCGCGGCGGCGTGCTGCTCGCGATCGCGGCATTTGTGGCAGTCGCCGTGGAACGGCCTATCGCTCTGCGCGCAGCGACGCCGCTGGTGCTCTTGTGGATTGCCTCGCCCGCATTGGCACGATGGATCAGTCTTCCTCCCGGAAAACCTGACGTAGAGACTCTTGCGCCAATCGATACGAGAGCGCTTCGTTTGATTGCACGCCGCACGTGGCGATTCTTCGAGACTTTCGTCTCAATTTTGGAGCATTCGCTTCCTCCGGATAATTTTCAGGAGGTTCCAAAGCCTGTCATTGCTCATCGTACGTCGCCCACGAATATCGGCCTGTATCTCGTGTCGACTCTTGCGGCGCGCGACTTCGGATGGATCGGAACCACGGACGCCGTCGAGCGGCTTGAGTCCACGTTGCAAACGGTGAGCCAAATGGAGCGATTTCGCGGCCATTTGTACAATTGGTACGACACTCGCGATCTTCGCGCGCTCGATCCCAAGTATATTTCCTCCGTTGATAGCGGAAATATAGCCGGCCATCTGTTGGCGCTCGCAAATGGTTGTCGCGAGCTGATTCAAACGTCATCGATCGAACCCGGAATACTCGCGGGAGTTTCGGATTCGGTCGTTTTGCTGCAAGAGGCCCTCGGGAAAACCATCGAACCGCGGCGTACCCATGCCGTCACGCGAAAGCAGCTCAGCAATGCCGCTGATGCACTGCTACTCCATTCCGTACAGATTCCCACCGATGCGGCGGACTGGGCCATCCGGTTTGTGGAGTTGAGGGAACAAGCTCGGACCGTCGCTGACATTGCGCAAACGCTCGCTCAAGAACTTGGAGACCCAGCCGATTCCGAAGTACGGTCGTGGGCAGAAGCCGCGCAAACGTGCGTGGAGAGCCACTATCGAGATGCGCTGGTCCTGATTCCGTGGTTGCGATTGGAACCGGCGGAAATTATTTCCATGGCCGAACGCCGTCTGGAAGATGCGCCTGAATGGGCGGCGATCGAGCCTTTTTTCCGCAGCCTCCCTTCTTTGCAAGATGCTCCCGAGCGATTTGAAGCCGCCGTTCGTGAACTTACCGCGCTGGGGGGCAGGCTCGTTTCCGATTCGATCGGAAATAGAGCGGCGCTCGCGCGGATCGACACGCTCATTCACGCGATCCAAAAATCGGCTGCAGACGCGGCTGCTTTGGATCGGCGGCTTCATGGGCTCGTGCAAACGTCGGGGAAATTCTTCGACGAAATGGATTTCAGCTTTCTCTTCGATAAAACTCGCAAACTTTTCTCAATCGGGTACCGGGTCACTGATGGAAGCCTGGACTCCAGTTGTTACGACCTGCTTGCCTCGGAAGCCCGGCTCACGAGCTTCATCGCCATCGCGAAGGGCGACGTCCCGTCATCCCACTGGTTCCACTTGGGCCGGGCTCTCACGCCCGTTGGACGCGGGTCCGCGCTGATTTCCTGGTCGGGCTCGATGTTTGAATATCTGATGCCGGCGCTGGTGATGCGTTCGCCCGCAGAGAGTCTGCTGAACCAAACGTATGCGCACGTTGTTTTTCGACAGATCGAATACGGCGAGGAGCGCGGAGTTCCGTGGGGCATTTCGGAGTCCGCTTACAACGCCCGCGACATCGACTTTACTTATCAATATTCAAGTTTCGGAGTGCCCGGTCTCGGGCTCAAGCGCGGACTGATTCAAGATCTCGTTGTCGCGCCATACGCTACCGCTCTCGCCGCCATGGTGGATCCCTCCGCCGCGGCTCAAAATTTTGAGCGTATTCGCCACGCCGGAGGATTAGGGGCCTACGGATTCTACGAAGCTCTCGATTATACGAGCAGCCGGTTGCCGGAAGGCGAGGACGTGGCCGTGGTGCAAGCATTTATGGCTCACCATCAGGGTATGTCGCTGGTTTCATTTGTGAATGCACTGAAAGACAGCGCGATGCGTGCCCGTTTCCACGCGGAGCCGATCGTGCAGGCTACGGAACTTCTGTTACAGGAGCGTACGCCTCGCGACGTGCTGGTGGCGCGGCCTCGCGCGGAAGAAGTGACAGAAGCAGCGCAGGTGCGAGAGCTCATTCCTCCCGTGGTGCGCCGTTTTAAAACGCCGCACGACGCGACTCCGAGAACACAACTTCTTTCGAACGGACACTACTCGGTGATGCTGACAACGGCGGGTTCAGGCTACAGCCGCTGGCGTGACATCGCGATCACTCGCTGGCGCGAGGATCTCACGCGAGACAACTGGGGCACCTACATCTTCCTTCGCGATCAGCAGACGGGGAATGTGTGGTCGGCCGGCTACCAGCCAAGCGGCGTCGAACCAGATTCGTATGAGGCCGTGTTCTATGAGGATCATGCCGAGATTATTCGGCGGGACCGTTCCTTAACGACTGCGCTCGAAGTATTCGTTTCGTCCGAAGATGATGCGGAAATTCGCCGCGTTTCCATTTCGAATCTGGGTGTGCGCGCCCGGGATATCCAGGTGACGTCTTTCACGGAGCTCTCGCTCACGTCGCAAGCGGCGGATGTATCGCACCCGGCCTTCGCCAATTTGTTTGTGGAAACAGAATTTGTGTCGGATATCGGAGCGCTCGTTGCAACGCGACGGAAGCGCTCGGAAGATGAGCCTGCGGTTTGGGCCGCGCACGTGCTCGTTGCGGATGCGGAAACCGTTGGCGATCTGCAATATGAGACAGATCGAGCGAAATTCCTCGGGCGGGGTCGCAGCGCGCGCAATCCAGTCTCGATTGTCGATGGACGTCCGCTGTCGAACACGGTTGGCGCGGTGCTCGACCCGGCAATGTCCCTGCGGCTCACCGTTCACGTTCCCCCGGGAAAGACAGCGCACTTGATCTTTTCGACGGTTGTCGCGTCCACGCGCGAAGATGTTTTGGCTTTGGCGGACAAACATCACGACGCCAGAACGTACGAGCGAACGCGCACGCTCGCTTGGACCCAGGCGCAAGTACAGCTGCAGCACCTCGGAATTACCGTAGATGAAGCCCACCTGTTCCAAAGATTGGCGAATGCGGTCCTGTATTCCGATGCGTCGCTGCGGCCAACGTCGGATGTGCTGAGTGCGAGCGTTCTAGAGCGCAGTACGCTGTGGGCCCAGGGAATTTCGGGTGACTTGCCAATCGTATTGGCCCGCATCGACGACGCGGAGGATTTTGAGCTGATCCGGCAATTGCTGCGCGCGCACGAATACTGGCGCATGAAACAGTTGTCCGCGGATGTGGTGATTATTAACGAAAAGGCGCCGTCGTACGTGCAGGATCTGCAAGGATCGCTCGAGGCACTCGTGCGAGGAAGCCAGCTGAGGCTCGCCCCGGACACGAGCGCAGCGAGTGGCAAAATCTTCCTGTTACGAGGCGATGTGGTTTCGGCACAGACGCGCTCGCAGCTTCAAAGCGTGGCGCGCGTGGTGCTTCTCAGCCGCCGCGGCACACTCGGTGAGCAGATCACGAGGTCGCAGCATCGCGAACTTCCTGAGCTGGCCCCGTTGCGGCCCGCGCGTGCCGGAAGGTATCCCGATGTGTCGCCGCCGGTCGAATCTCTGCAATTTTTCAACGGCTTTGGCGGCTTCGCGGAAAATGGACGGGAATATGTAACTGTCTTGAGCGAGGGATTGCGAACGCCCGAGCCTTGGATCAACGTAATCGCGAATCCGTCCTTCGGATTCATTGCATCGGAATCGGGCTCGGGGTTTACGTGGTCGCTCAACAGCCATGAAAATCAGCTCACACCATGGTCAAACGATCATGTCGTCGACACTCCGGGCGAAGCTATTTACGTCCGTGACGAGAGCACGGGAGAAGTCTGGAGTCCCACTGCGCTTCCCATTCGCGATGAAGCTGCAACGTATGTGGCGCGGCATGGCCAGGGATACAGCCGTTTCAGGCACGAATCGCACGGGATCGCGCTCGACCTGCTGCAGTTCGTGCCTACGACAGACCCGATAAAAATTTCCCGGCTCACTTTGCAAAATAATTCCGGCCGCCCACGCCGCCTTTCCGTCACTGCGTATGCGGAATTGGTGTTGGGAAGCTCCCGCAGCGGATCGGCGCCTTACGTCATCACCGAAATAGACCCCTCTTCCGGTGCCTTGTTTGCGCGGAGTGCGTGGGCCGGTGAATTCGGCGGGCGAATCGCGTTTGCAGATTTAGGCGGGCGACAAACTTCGTATACCGGTGATCGCACGGAGTTTTTTGGACGCAACGGCGGGCCTGAGGGGCCGGCCGCATTAGAACGAGGCGGCCCACTCTCTCAAAAAGTTGGAGCAGCACTCGATCCATGCGCCGCTCTGCAAACTACATTTGAACTACGTCCCGGCGGACGAATGGATGTGGTGTTTTTCCTGGGGCAGGCGGAAAACGCAAATCAAGCCCGGGCGCTGGTGAATCGCTATCGAACGGTAAATCTCGATGAGATTTTGGGCGAGGTGATTCGAAGCTGGGACGATTTGCTTGGCGCAGTGCAGGTCAGAACGCCCGATCCGAGCATGGATTTATTGCTGAATCGCTGGCTGCTCTATCAGACGCTGAGCTGCCGTGTATGGGCGCGTGCAGCTTTTTACCAATTAAGCGGCGCATATGGCTTCCGCGATCAACTCCAGGACGTGATGGCACTGAGCATCGCAAAGCGAAGCGTGGCTCGTGAACATTTGTTGCGCGCTGCTTCGCGCCAGTTTGTCGAGGGTGACGTTCAGCATTGGTGGCATCCGCCGTCAGGACGTGGTGTCCGCACGCGAATCTCCGACGATCTTCTGTGGCTACCGTACGCCGCCATCCAGTTCACCGAAGCCACCGGGCGACATGGGCATTTTCGAGGAACTGGTGCCGTTTCTCGAGGGTGACGTGCTGGCCGAAGGACAAAAGGAATCTTATTTCGAGCCTCGTGTCTCGAGCCAGCGCGCCACACTTTTCGAGCATTGCGCGCGCGCGCTCGATCGTAGTCTTTCCGTCGGAGCGCACGGCCTGCCGTTGATGGGAACGGGTGACTGGAACGACGGTATGAATCGCGTTGGCCAGGATGGAAAGGGAGAAAGCGTCTGGCTCGGCTGGTTCCTGCACACCGTTCTGTGGGAATTCGCAAAAATCGCGGATATCCGTGGGGAACGCAAGCGCGCGGAGGCATGGCGATTGCATGTGAGCGCGTTGAAAGCCGCACTCGAGCGAGAAGGCTGGGACGGCGAATGGTACCGGCGCGCATTTTTTGATGACGGCACTCCGCTTGGTTCTTCAGAGAATGAAGAATGCCGCATTGATTCCATCGCCCAATCCTGGGGAGTGATCAGCGGCGCGGCAGAATGGGGCCGCGGAACGCGAGCGATGGCGGCTTCTGAACAGCATCTCGTGCGCCGGCAAGACGGATTGATCCTGCTTCTGACGCCGCCTTTCGATCACACCCCGCGTGACCCGGGTTACATCAAAGGTTATCTCCCGGGCATACGTGAAAACGGCGGCCAGTACACTCACGCAGCCACGTGGACGCTGATTGCGTTTGCCTCCCTCAGCGACGGCGATAAAGCCGGCGAACTTTTCCGCATGATGAACCCAATCAATCGTACGAACTCTCGCGTCAGCGTGCAGCGTTACAAGGTCGAGCCGTATGTGGTGGCGGGTGATATCTATGCCGAGGCACCTCACATCGGACGCGGCGGGTGGACCTGGTACACGGGTTCGGCTGGCTGGCTCTATCGCGCGGGTATCGAATGGATTCTCGGATTTCGTTTGCGCGGGATGATGCTCGCGATCGATCCGTGCATACCCCGGAATTGGCCGGCTTACTCCATCGATTTTCGTTATCACTCAGCGACCTACAAGATCCGCGTCGAAAACCCTTCCGGAGTGGCGCGCGGAGTGGCGATTACTGAGTTAGATGGAAAGTTGCTGGCTGGAGCCGCTAGTATTCCGCTGGTGGACGATGGCGCGACACACAATATTCGCATCGTCTTGGGATGAAGTCTCGGGATGAAGTTGTGAGATGAAGTTTTGGAACGAAATTGAGGCGGTAGATGCTAGGTGAGGCGAGGAATTCCGGACCGCCCGGGCCCGGATGATTGATTCTCTCCGGGCCAGTTGCGATGGGACACTATCGGCTACGATTTGTTGCCTGCGACCATCAATACGATCCCGCCGATGAGCGCGAGGCCTCCCAGAATTGGAGGTAATGGAATTGTCTTCTGCTCTTCTTTTGTGGCTTGAATGGGGCCGATATCCAGCACCTTTTTGTGAGTGGTGTAGGTGAACCCTTGATAGGCGAGCGCAAGCACGCCCAGCACTATGAGAACGAGCCCAGCAACAGAGGCACTCTTCATGTAATCTCCTCAACTTTCAGTCAAACTTGTTTTCAGCTGAACCTGTTTTGTCCCAGCTAAACATGTCTCAGCTCGCGTGCCGTACAATTTACGCTCGTCGCACCAAACCACCGACGAGCGACACCAGGAACAGTACCAGAAATACGATGAACAAGACTCTTGCGATCGATACGGCCGCGGCAGCGATTCCCAGGAACCCAAATACCGCTGCAACCAGCGCAATTACGAAAAACGCCAACGCCCAACGCAACATAGACCCTCCTCTGAGTGGAGTCCGAAGCACCCGCTTCGACGAACTCGCGGGGAATGCAGGAACACGTAGCTACGTTTCTACTCGTACTAAAGTGAATACGCCATACTGATATCCAATTAGCGCAGGATGGGGATCAATGTAGGAAACCTGGCGCGTGATGTTCTTGCAGATCGGATTCGGCGATTCGCTCAAGAAACAACGCGCAAGCTTGGACCTCAAACGGGGCGAGAATCTGCACTCCCCTCCGTGTGGCCTGGCGAGCCGATCGGCAATGCGCTCGCCGATGTAAACGCAAACACACGAGGGTTACTCATTCGGACGAGTTCGCTCGATTCGATCCGCACGAACAGAGCGAATTTCAGCAGCGACGCGTGGGGCCCGCAGTGCATCTAAAGGAGGAGACCCAACTCATCTAAGTTTCCCCGATTCTTGTGCGAGGTCGAACGAAGAAACAGCTCTCATGGCCATTTGGTCCGAGGAGATGGAGCAATGAATCGTTTCGTGACGGTAGCTTTGGGATTTGCAGTTGTCGTGCTGATTCTATTCGGCTTCGTGCGGCGCAACGTGGTAGGCGCAGCGGCGGCCGCACTCCCCAATCCGGTGGTGGACGAAACCCTCGCGGCAAAAAAAGGCCAGGAAACGATCGTCGTGGCGGGGGGCTGTTTCTGGGGCATTCAGGCCGTATTCAAGCACGTGAAGGGCGTGACTTCCGCGACTGCCGGCTACTCCGGCGGCACCGTGAAGAATCCCGACTACGAAACAGTCAGCAGCGGGACTTCGGGACACGCCGAATCCGTCGAGATTGTTTACGATCCTTCGCAGATCACTTTGGGAACCTTGCTCAAAGTGTTTTTCTCTGTCGCCCATGATCCGACTGCACTGAATCGTCAGGGACCAGACTCAGGAACTCAGTATCGTTCCGCAATCTTCTTCGGAAACAATGATCAGCAGCGTATCGCGCAGGCCTACGTCGACCAGCTTAATCAGGCCAAAATCTTCTCACAACCAATCGTCACGCAGATTGTTCCTCTACAAGCATTTTATCGGGCAGAGGATTATCACCAAGACTATGCCGTCCATCACCCCGAGAGTCCCTATATCCAGATTTGCGACCTTCCAAAAGTTAAACATCTTCAGCAACAATTTCCCGGCCTCTACGTGGACTACCAATGAAATGTTGCGTGCGAACTCCCGAGCGCTAAGCCCTCTATCAGGAACTTCCTCTGCGATACGGCCGCATCGCAGCACCTTCGGAACATTCAGAACTTGGATTTACGCTTCGATTTCGGCGTCAGCTAGAGCCAGCGCTTCATCAAGTGCCGCCACGCCCTGGTCGATTTCGGCTTTCGAAATAATCAATGGCGGCGCGATCACAAAATGGCTCATCCAGGACTGAATATAGACGCCATTTCCCAACATTTTCGCGGCAACGCGATCGACGACTAGCGGTTTACCGGCAAGCTTGTCTTCGCCGGTGTTGAATGGATTTTTCTTTTCTTGATTTTTCACCAATTCGACAGCCCAGAACAGGCCTAGGCCGCGCACATCGCCGATCGAACGATGGCGAGGCTTGAGCTTCGTCAATTTGTCGCCGAGATACGCGCCCATTTCAGCCGCGCGCTCTGGCAGGTTGAGCCGCTTCATTTCATTGATGGAAGCAATCGCCGGCGCCAGAGTGAGCGGATGCGCTTCGTATGTATGCCCGTGAGAAAAGAAATGATCTTCGAAGTAAGCTGCAATTTTTTCGTTTGTGGCGCAAAGGCCCAGGGGGATCGCCGCGTTCGTTATACCCTTTGCAGTAGTGAGGATGTCCGGGACGACGTTCCAGTGATCCATCGCAAACCATTTCCCCGTCCGGCACCAGCCGGTCATAACTTCATCGGCGATCAGCAGGACGCCGTGGGCGTCGCAAATCTGCCGCAGCCGGGGCATGTACTCCTTCGGGGGAACTAACACGCCATTCGTTCCAACGATCGGCTCGACGATCACCGCCGCGACATCGCTCTCATTCGCGATCATGTGCTCGACGTACTCCGCGCAAGCGATGCCGCATCCCGGATAGGTGTGCCCAATAGGACATTTGTAGCAATTCACTTCAGGCGCGAAGATGACGCCGGGAATTTTTCCGGCCGGCTCCATGGCCCACCGGCGCGGGTCACCCGTCGCGGCAATCGAGCCCATCGTCGATCCGTGGTAGGAGCGGTATCGAGAAATAATCTTCGTCTTGCCGGTGTACATTCGAGCGATTTTGAACGCGGCTTCGTTCGCCTCCGTGCCGGACGTGGCGAAAAAGTATTTATTGAGACCCCTTGGCAGCACTTCCGTCAATAACAGGGCTAACTCCGCTCGAACTTGCGTTGCGTAACCGGGCCCGATGAAGGCGAGCTGTTCAGCCTGCCGTTGAATCGCTTCGATTACCGCGCGATTCTTATGACCGAGAGTGACGCACATCAGTTGCGCCGAAAAATCCAGATACTTCTTACCGTTGGCATCCGTGAAATGGCAGCCTTCCGCATCGACGACATGCAGTGGCGACCATCCTTTTTGCCGGCGCCATGTTCCGTAGGTGTACTGAGCGGTGAGTTCCTTCACTTGCGATGAAGACAATTTATCGGTTGTGGGTGATGGCATACGTCCCTCGCGGCAAATAACGCTGATAGCGCTCCGCAAGTTCAGCTGAAATCGATGGATTGCGGTCGCTCGCGCACTTTACCAATCACATGAGAGGTTGTCACGCGTTCTTGATGAGGCGCGTTCGACGAAAACTCCGGATCGCACCCGCAATACTCACACGCTAGGTCAAAAGCTTCGCACTCTTCGAAAGCGTTCGGTACTGGACGTTGTGGAAGTTGCGCGACGCGCCAAAATCTCCGCTGGTTTTCTAAGCAAGATCGAGCTCTCGCAAGCAAAGCTTTCTGATGCAACGCTGCAGCGCCTCCCGCACCTATCTGAGAACGCCGTGCAGACATCGAGTGGATTATTGAGTTGTAGTCATCTGCAGAGCTTTTTCCGGTGCCGCATCGAAGGTAGCCTTGTGGTCGCTGTTACAGAAATAGTATGTGTGCCCCTTATAAGCGGAGGTCAACGCGCTTTTCGCATCGACTGGCATTCCGCAAATCTGGCAAACAAGTCCCGTGGCACTGGAATCCGCGTAGATCGCATTCGCAGCGCCGCTCGCATCCAACCAACCCTGTCCCTGATATTCCATGTTGAGTGCGGTGTGCACTGCGTGGTCATGGCCGTAATAGCGTTCGACGACGCGCAGGGCCAAATCCATACCGGATGTGAGTCCTCCGGCCGTGGCGATCTTGCCTTCTTCAACGAAACGATAGCCCCGCTTCACTTGGATATCCGGGTACTTCATCGCCAAGTCTGTGTACGCGTAATGATGCGTCGTCGCGGATTTACCAGAAAGGAGTCCGGTCTTTGCCAGCACGAACGCTCCCGTGCAAACTGACATCGTTACGTCAGCGGTTTTCGTCGACTCGCGAATCCAGTGATACATCGCATCGGTGTCGCCATTCTGTGCGGGAATCACAATCACTTTGGGACGCGGGGCATTTGCAAACGTGTAGTTCGGCACGACTTTCATGCCGCCGGAAGTTTCAATCGGGCCGCTCTTCTCGGCAACCGTGTAGAGATCGAATCCGCCCTTGCCGTCCATCGGCGTCGCATCCTGAAACACTTCCCAGGGTCCGCAGAAGTCGATTACGACCGCGCCATCGGAAATCGGAAACGCCACCGGAATTCTACCGCTCGAGGGTGGCGTGAGCGGACTCGGGCCTGAAATGCCTTTGGTTGATGCCTGACCACCCGCGGCGGATGCGCTCTGATCCTGGCCGTGTGCGCTGGTGGCCGCGAGTGAAAAAGGAACCGCCGCCATGTACCCGAGCACTGCCGATCCTTGAAGTAACTCCCTACGTGTGAGTTCTCGCCGGCCCATTGTGACGTCCCTCCTCCATGTATTTTGTTCTTCTTCTAACCTTACTCTATCGACAGACGCTACAGTATAGCGCTAGACGGTGTAGTGCCTGGCAGTTTGGGTTCCATCACCTTGTCTCAATAAGTCCAAGCACTTACAGGGATTACGGCCTAGACAGCCTACGGCGGAGAGAGGCGCTTGTGCGCTTGTGGGACGAACGTGTCGCAACGCCGCACACAGCAAGACCTGTTAATCGACGATTGTGACAAGTCGCCGTCCAAGAGACGCGGTGACAATCGCTGTTATAGACGGTTATCTGAAAACATGCCCGTTTCTCATTAATTCGTTCACCAGGCACGAAGTCGCCAGCGCATGACTCAGTCAGGATTAGAACTCCCCCACACATAGACCGGACATATTCCCGGCGGCACGATTCCTGTAGGATACGAAGAATGGTGGCAGCTCGACAGTCACGTCCCAAGGTACCCAAAGAGACCTACATCGCGGGGATCACGATTATTGCAATAGCGCTGCATCTGGTGCTGCGCTATGGGACCGATGCGTCGCCGCGAGTTGCACTGGCTCCTCTGGTTGTCGCGCTGCTGGTTGGCGCGACGCCGCTCGTTTTCAATCTGGCAAAAAAAATTATCAAGCGCGAATTCGGAACGGACCTGCTGGCCGGAGTGTCGATTTTCACCGCCGTACTACTGGGGCAGTATTTGGTGGCGGCGATCGTGGTGCTGATGCTTTCAGGCGGCACGGCGATGGAAGAGTTTGCAACAGCTCGGGCATCGTCGGTGCTGGACGCGCTGGCGCGGCGAATGCCGAGCGTCGCGCATCGTCGAGGTGCGAATGGCATGGTGGATGTGAAATTAGAAGAGATTCGAATCGGCGACGTGTTGGTCGTGCTTCCCCATGAGATTTGCCCAGTGGACGGCTTGGTGATCGAAGGCCGCGGAAGAATGGACGAGGCATATTTGACAGGCGAGCCTTACGAAATCGCGAAAATAGCGGGATCCCACGTGATTTCTGGAGCAATCAACGGCGATGCGGCGCTGGTCATCCGCGCCGAAAAGCTGGCTGTCGATTCGCGATACGCGCGAATCATGAAGGTGATGCAATCAACTGAGCAACAGCGCCCACGTTTGCGACGGCTGGGCGATCAACTGGGCGCATGGTATACGCCGTTCGCGCTGATTCTGGCTGGGATCGCCGGGTTCGTAAGCAGAGACATGCATCGCTTCCTGGCGGTGGTGGTGGTGGCGACACCATGTCCGCTGCTACTCGCGATCCCCACGGCGATCATTGGGGCGATTTCCTTAGCGGCGCGGCGGGCGATTATCATCAAGAATCCAGCGGTGCTGGAGCAAATCGATTCCTGCCAGACGCTGATCTTCGACAAGACCGGCACTCTGACGTACGGACGGCCGACGCTCACAGAAATCATTTGCGCTGAAGGATTTGAAAGACAAGATGTGCTGCGATTAGCATCCAGTCTGGAACACTATTCCAAGCATCCGCTGGCTGGAGCGATTGTCGGCGAAGCGCAAAAGCAGGACATACAGTTCTTGGGTGTGACTGAATTGAGCGAGGCGCCGGGAGAGGGGCTGCGGGGCACGGTCGAAGGCCGCACCGTGCGAATAACCGGACGGAAGCAAGCGGAACAGATGCGCGTGGATTTGCCTGCGATGAGCAGCGGCCTAGAGTGTGTGGTGTTTATCGACGGCCGCTGCGCAGCGACGATGCGATTCCACGATGCGCCTCGACGCGACAGCCGCTTGTTCATCCAGCATCTGAAACCACGGCACGGGGTTCGTAAAGTAATGCTGGTTTCGGGCGATCGAGAGTCCGAGGTGCGGTATTTGGCGAGTAGCGTCGGAATCAGTGAAGTCTGTGCGGGAAAGAGTCCGGAGGAGAAAGTAGCGATCGTGAAAGAGGAAACCGCCAAGGCGAAGACGCTTTTCGTCGGAGATGGCATCAACGATGCGCCGGCATTGGCGGCGGCAACCGTGGGCGTGGCCTTTGGATCGCAGAGCGACATTATTACAGAGGCTGCGGACGCAGTGATCCTGGAAACGTCGCTCGGGAAGATCGACGAACTGTTGCACATCGGGCGGCGAATGCGGCGGATCGCGCTGCAAAGTGCGCTGGGAGGCATGCTGGCGAGCATCGTGGGCATGATTGTGGCCGCGATGGGTTACTTGCCGCCGATTGGAGGAGCGATCGCGCAGGAGATCATCGACTTATTCGCGGTGCTGAACGCCGTGCGCGTAGCGCTGCCAACCGACGATTTGCAGGACTTCTGAGCCCGCGCGCAAAATAACAGCCGCCATATGCCGCGGGTTGACTATGGCAGCCATCTCCATTCGACACGCGGCACTACGGAAAGTACAGCCGGTCCTAAGAGTACAGAAAGTGGACAACGCCTGCCAGATTGCTATCAGGTTGCAATAGCAACGGCCCGTCCGTTCAAATTCAGAAAATCTCTGCGAGTTACTGATAGCGACATTCGCCATCCTCCTGAAATTCAGAATTCACCAGGACTGCACCATTCCAACGTGTTTTTCCAACGAATCTAAGCCGGGCATCTAGGACGAGGCGGCTTTCAAATGTTTCTCCACGTGGTTCATTTGTTTCACATCTAAGTAAGACGCCGATACTAATGTAAAACAGCTTGACAAAACTATATTGTATGACTAGATTGCACGCCATAAGCGACAGTATTAGCATACTGAAACACACATTTCATTCGTGAATACGATTATAGGACATTCAATGGGTGGCACACTCTTCTCGCGTTTGCACGGTTAAGGATGGGAGAACATCTCAATGAAAATAAAAGCGAACCTATATTCCGCAAGCACCAGAGCCGCCAGCCGCAACAGATACCTTCCCTACGTTTACGGATTTATAGCAGTGTGCGCCTCGCTTTTGAACGTCCCGGTTGGCTCGGCGCAAACGGCGGACACAGGCGCGATCGCCGGTACGGTCACTGATGCGAGCGGCGGCGCTGTGCCGCAGGCGACGATCAAGGTCGTCAATGAGACTACGGGCGACACTCACGGTGTCGTTTCTCAGGGAAATGGTAGCTACAAGGCAGCATTGTTGTTGCCGGGAACTTATCGAATTGAAGTCTCGAAGAGTGGTTTCAAAACTGCGGTGGTTACCGGGATAACCGTCTTGGTCACCGAGACGGGCGCTACAAATATCAAGCTACAAGTTGGTGACATAACTGAGACTGTCACGGTCAACGCGCAGCCGGATATCTTGCAGACGAATAGTGCCGCGTTGGGGCACGTCACCGACGAGAGGATGGTGGAGAGTTTGCCACTCGTCACCCGCAACTACACCCAAATTCTCGCTCTTTCGCCTGGCGTGTCGGGGGACGTGAACAATGCGGCCGCTCTCGGATCGGGCACCGCCATTTTTTCGGCTCATGGCGGAGTTGTATCGGACAACAATTTTCAGATGAACGGGCTAGGAGTGAATGATCTCATGACCGGCTCCGCGCAGGTCCCCATTCCCAATCCGGACACAATCCAGGAATTCAAAGTGCAGACCGGACAGTATGATGCGGCGTTCGGACGGAATGCCGGGGCGAATGTAGACGTCGTGACAAAAGGTGGAGGGAATCAATATCACGGAACTGCTTTTGAGTTCTTGCGCAATGACGATTTCAACGCTAACAACTTCTTCCTGAAGCAAGCGGGGCTGCCGCGAGGCGTTCTAAAGCAAAATCAGTTTGGGGGCACAATCGGCGGTCCGGTGGTAAAGGATAGGCTATTCTTTTTTGTTTCGTATCAGGGCACTCGGCAGAGAAACGGCTTGGACACCACGTGCCTGGGGAATTTTTTTACTCCCACAGAAATCACATCGGACGCTGCGAGTCGTAGCGCCACAGCGCTGGGCGCAGCTTTTGCGGGACAACCTGGCGCATTGGGCCCAGGTGTGGCTCCCGACGGTTCGAACATCAGCCCTCAGGCTACAGCTCTCCTTAACACGACGATAGCAGGGGGCGGATTCTTGATTCCCGCACCGCAGAATTCAAATGGAAGTTCAAGCATCAGCACGGCGTGTCCGTTCTCTGAAAACCAGTTTGTGACCAACGGCGATTTTGTTCAATCGGAGAAAAGTAAATGGTCGGCGCGTTTTTTTTGGGCGGACAACGATCTCACGAATAACTTCACACTCAATGCGGGAACCGGCGGAGGGAATGTTCCGGGCTTCCCCACGGTGATTCCGAGCCAGTATCGTTTTGCTACCCTATCCAACTCATACGTATTCACCGCTAATCTAGTGAATCAATTCATCGTAGGATTTGGCCGAACGGTGCAAAAGAACGGTACGCAACAACCGACTGTTACCGTCCCAGGAGGAAGCCCTGCGCCGATGACTCTCGGCGCCCTCGGGATCAATGCTCCGGCGAACGATGATGCCCATCCATCGATCGCGGTACTGGGTGGTTTCGCTACCGGAGGCAACGGACAGGGCTTTAGTCTCTTTCAGAACAACTATAGTTTCGAGGATTCCGTCTCTTACGTTCACGGCCGGCACACACTTCATTTTGGTGGAGGTCTTTCCAAACAGCAACTAAACTTTAACGACTTCACGTTTCCCGGCCTCATTGTTTTTGCAAACATGCCGGACTTTTTAACAGGCAATCCTTTCCTTGTGGCGGATTTACAGGGTCTAGTGAATCGCGCCTGGAGAGTCACAAATGCCGACCTGTACGTCCAAGACGATATTCAATTAAGTCCGCGGCTAACAATCAATCTGGGAGTGCGGTACGACCATGAAGGGGATATCGGTGATTCTCTCGGGCGATCTTCCAACCTGAATCCGAATCTTCTGAACCCGAATCCTCCTCCTGAAGGCACTTTGCAGGGGGTGGTGGTCGGGTCGAATTTTAGCGGCACATTGCCAGCGGGAGTTACGCGCGCTGCCAACTCGGCCGCTATCAACGGAGATGGGCAAAACCGCGTTGGACCGCGACTAGGGTACGCCTATCGGCTGCCGTGGACTGATCGAATGGTTATTCGCGGTGGCTACGGAATGTACTTCACGCGATCGACTGGACAGTTATTCTTGCAACTAATCGCGGTTCCCCCTTTTTCGGATTTCCGCGTGGCGGTTCCTGCCGTCGGCACTACGATAGCGAACCCATTCGCTCCCGTGCCCACCTTTCCAAATTTCGCACCTTTGGCCTACTCACCCTCGACCGCGCTAGCTCCCCAGATTTTTGCGCCAGGGTACCAACCGTCCGTCATCCAGGAGTACAGCACTAGCCTACAGACCGAACTTACACACGATCTCGTTCTGGAAGTCGGATATGACGGCGTACGCGGTACGAAATTGGCAGAGGAACGCGCATTTAACCAGGCTCTCGATGCTACTGTCACTCCAATCCGGGGACAAACTACGAACACTTTGGCCAATCTGCCTGAACGTCTCCCGTTCGTAGGCTTATCCGCAGGCGCGACGGAACTTCAAACAGAGGGCGCGTTGTGGTACAACGCGCTGCAGGTCAGCTTGAACAAGCGGTTCAGCCACGGCCTGCAGTTCCTTGCCGCATACACTTGGGCAAAGTCGTTGACCGATGCCAATGGGTTTAGCACCGCTACTGCTCAAGGTGCAAATCTTGTCGGCAACCAGAATGACCCACGCTCACGCTATGGTCCCGACGCATTCGTTCGTCCGCAGCGGCTGGTGATCAGTTACGTTTACGACTTTCCTAAACCCGCGAACGAGTTTTCGCTACGTGGGCGCTTCATCTCAGGCTGGAGCGTTTCAGGCGTAACCACGATTCAATCCGGAGAACGACTAACAATCACATCGTTCGATCCGAATAACGCCTTCGGGATTACCGGAGGTGGACTGAACCCAGATCCGGTACAAATCGCAGCAGGATGTACCCCCTCTCAGTTTCGCACGCCAGGGTCCGTCGAGAAAAACCTCAGCAATTACTTCAATCAGGCGTGTTTCACAGCTCCTCCGGTCATCTCTGCAGATGGGGCTACGGCCTTCGGAAACTCGAAGCCTGGCATCGTTTCAGGGCCCGGCCAGGTGAACTTTGACTTCGCCGTCGTTAAGCAAACAGCGCTGGGGCGCAGCGAACGCACGAATTTAGAGTTTCGCGCAGAATTTTTCAACCTGTTTAACCACGCCCAGTTCGCCAATCCAGCGCTTTTATTCGGGTTTCCGAATTTTGGCGTTATCAGCAGCACGGTGGTCTCGCCGCGAGTCATCCAATTGGGTTTGAAATTGAATTTCTAGTCCTTTTTGGTGCGTGATTTTTCGCAGGGTTCCGGCGGCCTATTCGGCGCAGAAAGGCGCAGGGCGCGTGCCCTCCGCCGAATTTCAGGTGGAATGGATCGTGCCACAACTTGCACTGGATCGGCTGGAACTTCGCGAAGTGAGCTTGCCGCTGAAGTCCCCATTTGAAACTAGCTTTGGTCGCACGACAAACCGGCGGGTGCTCATTGTTCAAGCATTCGACCAGGGCGGTGCGTCTGGTTACGGCGAATGCGTCGCCATGGAAGGGCCGTTTTATAGCGCGGAAACAATCGACACTGCATGGATCATCATCTCGAAGCACATCGCGCCCTTGCTCGCATCAGAAGGTGTCACTGCAGACCGGGTGTACAACTCGCTTCTGCCTATTCGCGGAAACCAGATGGCAAAAGGCGCGGTGGAAGCAGCTATCTGGGACTTGGAAGCGAAGATTCTGGGCGTGCCGCTTTGGAAGCATCTCGGTGGTGAACGCACGGAAATCTCATGCGGCGTGTCTATTGGCATTCAGGCAAACACGATTGACTTGCTCGAGAGCGTTGCGCGCGAACTCGACAGCGGATATCAGCGCATAAAAATAAAAATCAAGCCTGGACAAGATGTGAAATTGGTTCAAGCGGTGCGCTCCCGTTACAAAGACATCGTTCTCTCAGTCGATGCAAATGCCGCCTACTCTTTGGATCGGGACATGCTGGTCATGAAGGAACTCGATCGCTATAACCTCTTAATGATCGAGCAGCCACTCGCCGCCGGCGATTTGGTGGACCACGCAAAACTTCAACGTCAGCTCAGCACACCACTTTGTCTCGACGAATCTATCGGGAGTGCCGTTGACGCGCGACACGCCCTAGAGCTTGGCGCTTGCCGCATCATCAATATCAAACTCGGCAGAGTAGGCGGATATTCCCAGGCACGAGAGATTCAGAAACTTACCGTACAACAGAAAATTCCCGTTTGGTGCGGCGGCATGCTCGAAACCGGCATCGGCCGCGCGCATAACATTGCCATGTCGTCGCTGCCCGGTTTCACCCTTCCAGGAGATGTTTCCGCCAGCAAGCGTTATTGGGATGAAGACATCATCGACCCGGAAGTGGAAGTCAGCTCACGCGGGACGATTCGAGTCCCAGCGGCGCCGGGACTTGGATATCGTGTCCGGACCGATCGCATCGAAAAGTTAACAGTTCGGTCCGAGACGATTCGAGTTGGGCGCTCGGCGGTTCCAATTAGCGCATCGCGGTAATCGGAGCGCAGTTTTCCACGAGGCAAAAAAGGTCGCTCAAATGTTTCTTAAAACATGCATTCGAAGCAAAGAGAAGAGAGCAAGCCAAACGAAGGCATTGCACCGTGGTAGGTTAAAACGCTCTGCGCGCACCACAATGTTCGCAGCTTCTGGTTTGTGCTTGTTTGTTGTGTCTCTTTGGGCGCAAGGTCCCGCGCCGAAAAATCCAAAAATCGCCGCGCAGGCGCCAAAAGAGGCAGCATCGCCCGTCACGATCCCCGCTTTGACGGAAAATGACCTCGGCGCTTTTGTCGACGGAATCCTGCCGGTCCAGATCGAGCGGGGAGACATCGCCGGAGCGGTCGTGCTTGTGGTTAAAGACGGCAAGATTTTGTTCGCGAAAGGCTATGGCTACTCAGATGTCGCGACGAAAAAGCCCGTCACCCCGGATGGCACTCTTTTTCGCCCCGGCTCGGTCTCGAAATTATTTACTTGGACCGCGGTCATGCAACTCGTGGAAGAAGGCAAGCTGAATCTCGATCGCGACGTGAACGATTACCTGGATTTCAAGATTCCTCCTGCGTTTGGCAAGCCGATCACGTTGCGCAACATCATGACGCATACTTCTGGATACGAAGAAACTGGAAAGAACCTTTTCGTCAAGCAAGCCAGCGATCTCAAGCCACTCGGTGATTACCTGCAAGCGCACATGCCCGCGCGTATTTTCCCTCCGGGAGAGATTCCGGCTTACTCGAACTATGCCACGGCCGTGGCTGGGTACATTGTGCAGCGAGTGTCCGGCCAACCCTTTAACGATTACATCGAAGAGCACATTTTCAAGCCGCTGAATATGACGCATTCCACATTCGTACAGCCCCTGCCTGATGCATTGAAACCATTGATGTCGTCTGGATATGTGGTGGCCACTCAGCCGTCAAAACCTTACGAGATCGTCCAAGCGTTTCCGGCCGGCAGTTCCGCCGTTTCAGCGGGAGATATGTCGCACTTCATGATCGCTCATTTGCAGGATGGGCAATATGAAGGAGCGCGGATATTGAAACCTGAAACCGTGACGCTGATGCACTCCCGGCAATTTGCCTATCACCCAAATCTCAACGGGATGTGCCTGGGATTCTATGAAGAAACGCGAAATGGTCATCGAATCTTCGGACACGGCGGAGATACAGTCTACTTCCATAGCGATCTCCACCTCATGCCAGATCAGGGGATAGGTTTTTTTGTTTCATACAACAGCGCTGGCAAGGGAGCGGTTAATAATCGTTCGGAGTTATGGAACAAGATTCTCGATCGTTATTTCCCTTATTCTCCTTCCCCCGCTTCACCCGTGGCAGATCCGAAGGCCGACGCCCTGGCAGTGAGCGGCTATTACACCTCCAGCCGTCGCTCTCAGACCAACATTTTAAAGATTACTTCAATGTTGGGTCAGTTCAAGGTGTCTTCTGCCGCGGACGGAACGATTCGCATCGAGCCGCTCAAGGACACGAATGGAGAGTTGATCCACTGGCAGGAAATTGGCCCTTTCCTCTATCGCCAGCAGGACGGACAGGACCGCGTGGGTTTCCAGCGCGACGCATCTGGACAAATGGTGCTGTCAATTGATTTCCCATTCTTCATCTTCCAACACGCGAGCTCGCTCGATAGTAAACCGCTTAATTTATTCATCATCATCGCGAGTTCAGTCGTGTTGCTCCTTGTACTACTTTTGTGGCCGGTCGGTGCTCTGATTCGCAGACACTATGGGCATAAGTTGGATCTCAGCTCGCGGCAACGTCGACTGCGCTTTTTGGTGCGAATCGTTTGTGCGATCGATATAGCTTTCATCTTGGCATGGGTCATATTGGCGTCGCGGCTCGATGATCCTGGGGCGCTATCCGAGAAAATCGATCCGTGGATTCACCTCATCCAGATTATTGGTGGAATCGGCTGCGTGGGCGGATTGGTTGCGATATACAACGGCTATCGTTCCTGGTCAGACGGTGGCCGCTGGGTCTGGGACAAGCTTTCGAATGCGCTTGTGGCGCTTGCGTGCGTCGGATTTATCTGGTTCGTGCTCGCGTGGGATTTGTTGAACTTCAATTTGAACTTCTAGTATGACGAAGCAGAACACGAGAGAAAATAGGTGAGCCGAATCGTTCCGAAACTATTTTTTGCGGCGGTTACTGCATTGGCGATCCTCGTTGTGGCCCTCCCACAACAGGGACAAGAGTCTCCACCGCAGCCGGACTATAGTTCCATGTTCAACAAAACCGACGCCATGATACCCATGCGCGACGGAGCAAAATTACACACTGAAATTTATGTTCCAAAAGACGCGAAAGAGATTCTTCCATTTTTCCTGACGCGAACACCTTACGGACTTGCAGATGATCCTCGCGGCTACTCGCGACTGTTGGGACTCTACAAAGAAATGTTTGCGGATGGTTACATTTTTGTTTTTCAAGACATTCGCGGAAGGTATGGCTCGGAAGGAACTTTCGTGATGCAGAGGCCGGCACGCGATCGAAAAGATCCGCACTCAATCGACGAGAGCACTGACACGTACGACACGATTGATTGGTTGCTTAAGAATGTCCCGAATAACAACGGCCGCGCGGGCGAAGCAGGAATTTCGTACGGTGGGTGGCTTACGGCGATGTCTCTTCTGGAACCACACCCAGCTCTAAAAGCTGTCTCCGAGCAAGCTTCGCCGGCAGATATGTTCCTCGGTGATGATTTCCATCACAACGGAGCATTCCGCCTGAGCTACGGGTTCGAATATGCGGCGCTCATGGAGACGGGCAAGACAAACTTTCAATTTCAGTTCGAAAAGTACGATACGTTCGAGTGGTATCTCGCACTCGGGCCGCTTTCGAATGCGAACAAACTGTATTTTCATAACTCCCTGCCGACATGGAACGATTTCGTAGCCCACCCGAACTACGACGAGTTTTGGCAAATACAAAGCTTCGCGCGTTATTTTAAAGATCTCAAGCTTCAAGTTCCGAATCTCAACGTGGCCGGATGGTGGGACCAGGAGGATTTCTACGGTCCGATAACAATTTACGAACTATTGGAACGAAATGACGGGAATCACAACAATTATTTGGCAGTCGGCCCGTGGAATCATGGCGGATGGGCGCGAAGCAGCGGGACGAAACTCGGCAACATCGATTTTGGCAGCGATACCAGTAAGTATTTTCGCGAACACATTCAAGCTCCGTGGTTTGCCTATTGGCTGAAAGACAAGGGCGGGCCTCCCCCTCATAAAGTGGTGACGTTCGAGACTGGCGCGAATTCATGGAAATCCTGGGATGCATGGCCGCCGACGGAGGGTGTGAAAAGGCGAAGTCTCTACTTCAATGCCGGTGGCAAGCTATCGTTTGATCAGTCGACAGAAACTGCTGACGAATTTGAAAGCTACATTTCGGATCCTGCAAACCCAGTTCCCTATCGGCAGCGACCGGTGGAAGAAACATATTCTCCTGGAAGCCGTTGGTATACCTGGCTGCTCGAAGATCAGCGTTTTGTAGATCAGCGGCCGGATACGCTCACTTGGAAAACGGAAGCTCTTTCCGAAGATATTTTCGTGGCGGGCGATATCGTTGCGCATCTTTTTGCATCAACTACCGGTACCGATAGCGACTGGATCGTGAAATTGATCGATGTTTATCCGGAAAAATACGAATCCGATCCGAAGATGGGCGGGTACGAACTAATGGTTGCGGATGAAGTTTTCAGGGGACGTTTCCGCAAGAGTTTCGAAAAGCCCGAGCCGATCGCCGCAAACGAAGTGATGCCATACACAATCGATCTTCACACGAACGACCATGTGTTCCTGAAAGGACATCGGATCATGGTGCAGGTGCAGAGCACGTGGTTTCCTATCATTGACCGCAATCCGCAGAAGTACGTGCCCAATATTTTTGAAGCTGTGGCAGCGGATTACCAGAAAGCGACACAACGAATCTATTGCTCGAAGCAATTTCCTTCGAGCATCGAGCTTCCGGTCACAGCTCACTGAATCCCTTATCCGGATGCGGGGCGACAGATTCCGCTGCACAAACGTATTGCCTAGATAACTGACGGAGGTCAGGTATGAAAAAGCTATTGGCTTTCCTGGGTCTGGTTTTTTTCACATGCGCGGCGGTTCAGGCGCAGGGCGGAAAGCCGCTCCTGATGCAGGATCCCACACTAAATGCTTCGCATATCGTCTTTGCTTATGGCGGCGAACTGTGGAGCGTCAGTCGCGACGGGGGCGTAGCGTTGCAATTGACCAATGGTGTTGGCCAGAAATCCAATCCGCACTTCTCTCCTGACGGCAAGTGGATTGCGTTCACTGCGGAATATGGCGGCAACCACAATGTATACGTGATGCCGGCCGAAGGCGGCGAGCCGCGCCAACTCACCTTCGCTTCCGGGCCTGACACGGTTGCAGGCTGGACTCCGGACGGGAAGGCGGTGCTCTTCCGATCATCCCGTGAAAGCTTTTCTCCACGTTACGAGCAGCTATATACGATTTCAATCGATGGCGGCTTCTCAAAACAAGTTCCGCTGCCCATGGGTTATCAAGGATCCTACGATGCGGATGGTACTCATCTAGCTTATACACCGCTTCCGCGCGAATTATTCTTCGTCGGCGTGCCTCTGGTGCACACGTTCTGGGCGCACTATCGCGGCGGCCTGGCGCCGCAATTGTGGATTGCAAACCTGTCGAATTCTGAAGTGATCAAAGTCCCGCACGAAAACGCCAGCGACTTCAACCCGATGTGGATCGGAAACAGGATTTATTTTCTATCCGCGCGAACAGAGCCGATTACCCTTTGGGCTTACGATACGAATTCCAAGACTGTCGCTCGTGCGATTGATAATCGCGGCATGGACATTATGTCCGCGTCCGCCGGTCCCGGAGCCATCGTTTACGAACAATTCGGATCCCTGCATCTCTACGATCTTGAAAGCGGCCATGAACGCGAGGTTCGCGTCGAAATACGCGGCGACTTTCCGGAAATTCGCACGCATTTCGAGAAAGTCGCAGACCATGTTTTGAACATGGGAATCTCGCCTACGGGCGCGCGCGCTGTTTTCGAAGCCCATGGCGAAATCCTCACCGTGCCGGCGGAAAAAGGCGACGTCCGAAACATTACGAATTCTCCGGCCATCGCGGACCGCGCGCCTGCATGGTCTCCCGACGGAAGGTCGATTGCATACTTTTCGGATGCTTCCGGTGAATACGCCTTGTGCATTAAGGATCAGGACGGGATGAAAGCAGCGCGCACAATAAGCCTTGGAAAGCAGCCTTCTTATTTTTTCGATCCTGTGTGGTCACCCGACAGCAAGAAAATCACATACACCGACAAACATCTGAGCCTTTGGTACGTTGACCTGGATCATCCCGTTCCAGTGAAGATTGATACCGACACTTATTTTGCCTTCGAGCGCCAAATCAACCCGGCGTGGGCTCCGGACAGCCGTTGGATTACATATACAAAACTTCTCAGCAATCACATGCGGGCGGTTTTCGTTTACTCGCTTGTTTCGAATAAATCGACGCAAGTTACTGATGGGCTGAGCGACGCAGAGTATGCGTCTTTCGACAAAGGCGGCAAGTATCTTTACTTCACTGCCAGCACGAATGCTGGGCCTTCGCAGTTTCTGTTGGATATGTCCAGTGACGGCCGTCAAGTTACCAGGAGCGTTTACCTGATTGTTTTGCGCAAGAATGTCTCCTCCCCCTTCAGACCCGAGAGCGACGAAGAAAACGTACCCAGTCCCGAGAATGCGGGCGTTGCCGATAAAGAGAAATCTTCAGCAGAGAAGGACAAGAAAGGCCCAGTTGTGACGAATAACGTAGAGATCGATTTCGATGGCATAAACCAGCGCATTTTGTCGTTGCCGCTTCCTCCCGCCAATTATTCTGGGGCATCCGCCGGCAAGGAAGGCGAGCTTTTCGTTCACCAGGCAAAGTCGGAAACAGCTTCGCTGGGCGGGCCAGGAGAAATGAGCTTGCTTAAGTTCACGCTGGCCGATCGCAAAACAACGCCCCTTGCATCCGGTCTTGACGATTTCCGTTTGTCTTTTAATGGCGAAAAGTACTTATTTCGCCAAGGTCCGAAGTGGGGTATTGCTTCCACGGGAGCTCCTCTGAAACCCGGCGAAAATCTTTTGAATATGGACGCAATGGAAGTTTCAGTCACGCCCCGTGAAGAATGGAAGCAGATGTACCATGAGGTTTGGCGCATTGAACGCGATTATTTTTACGCGTCAAACTATGTCGGCCTTGATATTGCTGCTGCTGAAAAGCAATACGGCGCATTTCTTCCGGGAATCGTCAGCCGCGCGGATTTGAATTACCTTTTCCTGGAAATGCTCGGTAAACTTTCAACCGGCCACACGTTTGTGGATGGCGGTGATATTCCGCAGGTCCCCCCAATGGGCGTCGGATTGCTCGGCGCGGATTATAAGATCGAAAATGGACGCTACCGATTTGCCAGAATCTACAGCGGAGAGAACTGGAACCCCGGCCTTCGAGCGCCTCTCACAGAACCAGGCGTGGATGTAAAAGAAGGTGAATACCTGCTCGCCGTAAACGGACGCGAACTTCACGACACCGAAGATATTTACAGTTTCTTCTTAAACACCCCGGACAGACAAGCTCGTCTCAAAGTTGGGCCTAATCCGGATGGGACAAACTCCCGCGAGGTAGTCGTTGTACCCATTCGAGAAGAAATATCTCTGCGCCATCGCAATTGGGTGGCGGACAACATTCGCAAGGTTGACCAATTGAGCGGCGGACGGATCGCCTACGTATATTTGCCCGATACAGCGACCGGCGGGTACACCAGTTTCAATCGCTACTTCTTTGCGCAAGTCGGCAAGGAAGGCGTAATCATGGACGACCGGTTCAACAGCGGAGGACAAGCCGCGGATTACATCATTAATTATCTGCAGCGCAAACTCTGGAATTACTGGTACACGCCAGATGGCGCTCCGATGAATGAACCGAATCAAGCGATTTTCGGAGCGAAGGCCATGCTGATCAACCAGTACGCCGGTTCTGGAGGCGATCTGATTCCGTGGTTTTTCCATCACGTCGGACTGGGGCCTTTGATTGGTGAACGCACCTGGGGCGGCGAAGTGGGAATCACAGGGTACCCGACTCTTATCGATGGTGGCAGTGTGACCGCGCCAAGCCTTGCCTTTTTCACTACCGAAGGGCATTGGGCGATTGAGAACGAAGGCGTCGCGCCGGACATTGAAGTTGAGATGGATCCGAAGGTTTGGCGTGAAGGCCACGACCCTCAGCTTGAAAAAGCCGTGCAGGCGGTTCTGCAGGAACTCAACGAGCATCCATTGCCCAAACCGAAAGTTCCGGCGTTTCCGGATTACTATAAATTGCCGTGAGACTCGATTGCACTTTAGTGCGTGGAAATCTCCAGGGAATGTGGTGCGTCTTTAATCCGAGTCCGAGCCAGGAATATGGCGTAGAACGGCAATCCGCAGAGAATAAGGCCGATTCCGTAGAGTGCGTGCAGCGGTGACGATATGACTGCGCTTAGTGTAATTCCGAGCGCGGCCAGTATGAATAAAACCGGAAGCCAGGGATATCCGGGTGCTAGGAAAGGACGGGGAATATCAGGCCGCCGAATGCGCATCACGATTACGGCGGCGACAGCCAGTCCGTAAAATATCCATGCTGTGAAAATTACGTAGGTGAACAGCTCTTGAAACGTCCCCAACAGAGTTAGGCACGCGGCCCACACCCCTTGGATCACAATCGCCAATACCGGCGCGCGAAATCGCGAATTCAATGTCCCGAAGCCGGGAAAGAACAGCCCTTCCCTGGCCATGGCGTAATAGACCCGAGGCCCGGTGAGAACCATTCCGTTTGTTGCCCCAATTATCGAAACAAGAATCAATACCGATACAAAAACTGCCGCCGTTGGACCTAGCGCCGAGCTGACTGCCGTGGCCGCCACTCGCTCAGTATTCTGAATCTGATGTGGGGTCAAAACGCAGTAATAGGCAACATTTATGCTGATGTAGGTGACAACTACGAGCAGCGTGCCGTAGAAAAGCCCTCGCGGCAAATCGCGCTGCGCGTTTTTGAATTCACCGGCCGTAAAGGAGACAACGTGCCATCCTTCGTAGGCCCAAAGGACCGCAACCAGCGCAATCCCAAATTGCACGGGCTGCAATTTAAAAGGCGACGCGCGGAGAAAAGCCGCTGCCAGTAGCCCAGCATGTCCCCACAGAAATAAAATTCCCATCATCAGTGCCAAACCGCCAAATTTTGCAACCGTCAGTAAGTTTTGTACCCCCTTCCCCGATCGTACGCCGAAGCAATTCACGGCAGTAAGCACGAGAATACAAATAATCCCAGCGGCTTTTTGCTGGAATAAAGTGAGCGGAAACACCTGAGCCAGGTAAATCCGGAAGGCGACCGCCAGTGTGGCAATGCTGCCGGAATGAATGAGCGTCAGCAGGCCCCAGCCATACAAGAAGCCAATCGGTCTCCCATAAGCGTGGCGCAGATACACATACAGGCCGCCCGCTCCCGGAAATGCTGCTCCCAGTTCTCCCAGTGCCAATGCCCCAAATAAACTTAGAAGTCCGCCCACAAGCCACACGAGGAGCACGGCACTAAACGATGAGAGTTGATTTGCTACGCTATACGGGATCAGGAAAATACCCGATCCAATCACGGTACCTGCCACGATGGCCGTGGCATCGCGCAAACTCAAATCGTGAAGAAGCGTCTTCGGAACGAGAGACGAACCGTTGGTAGAGCCAGACATAAACTTTAGCTAGGTCTCGTACCAGCGGAAGCCCAGGCGTTGTTCCTTGTCCGCTTCGCGCATGAGTGACAACGTTCGCGATCGACGATAGTTCGCGCACGCCACCAGAATCACATTGAGAAGAGCCATTGGTGCGGAATAGGAAGCACCGAACGACGTTGTTTCAACCGAAGCTAGAAAGGATTCGTCGCAAAAACGAGCCACCGGTGAAATGAAGGTATCGGTGATACCGACACAATAAGCCCCTCGCGCTTTTGCTTGCTGGATTCCTTCCACTGTTTGCCGCAGCCCCCGGCGAAAGCTGATGGCGAAGACCAGGTCGCGACGGCCGAGCATTCTGACCAAATGTGCCGTGCGGCCGGGCGTAGTGGCTGTCAGTACCATGAAACCTAGAAGTGCGAGGTGGTATTCGAAATAGGTCACCAGCGAAGAAGCCAGGTCTCCCCCGATCAGCAGGATTCGGTTGGCTTTATACACTCTCCGCATCAACTTCTCGATGCGCGTGTATTCAAGGCTGTTTCGTAACCCCTGCAAATTCTTTGAATCTTGCTCGAGCGATTCACGCGCATACGAGGGTATGTTTCCATCGTGCGTGGAACTCGATCGCATCAGGTCGAGAGAAGTTGCGTGAGCTATCGAGAGGTCATGCAGGAATCTCTGAAAGTCCCTATAAGTTGGAAAGCCCATACGCCGTACGATCCGAACGGTTGTGGCGGGATCTGAGTTCAACCGATCGGCCATGCTGCGCACACTAAGCAAAACAAACTCGCGTGGATTCTCCAGAACGGGCCGAATCACTTCCTGCCGCTTTCTGGTGAGTCTCCCAATCAGTTCAGCTAGGCTTACGCGTGGGACTCGGTCTTTGATCGCTGAATTTGCTCTCGGCATGTCCGCAAAGCATTGACCAAGTGCCTTACGGTTGTCAAGGCAGGTTTGTTTAAAGTTTTGATAAAACAAATAACGCTCTACATGATAGTGCATCACTTGTTTCATCTGTCCGTATGCCTAGAAGTGCAATGGCGAAAGAGCTTGACAAAGTGTTAGCGCAGAAATAGATTGCAGCTAAGTCTTATGTGTGTCGCATTATGAAACGTTTATTTCACAGCCTTTCTTGACTTCGTGGACTGGATCGGGATGGCGACAAGTCGCCGGAAGTTCGAATTTGACTTTTGGAGAGCTGCATTTCCATGACAATCGTAAGAATCTCGCAGCTGGCTAGTTTTTATCACTCTTTTGTTTTCGGACGTGCACGTAGGGGCGTCCGGATATTAATGCGCTAAGTTTCTCCATTGCGATCTTATTCATGCCCAGGAGCAGAGATGAAAAAATGGTCATGCGGTTTGCAGGTGATGTTGGCATTCGTTCTCCTATTTGCATTCTCGATAACCTGCGCGGCGCAGGAAAAATTAAACTGGTCGTCGCTCGACGCCTCCATCAATTCTTCGATGAAGGAATGGAAAGTACCCGGCGCGGCGGTGTCTATTGTGCAAGGCCAGTCGGTTGTTTACATGAAAGGGTTCGGCGTCCGTGAGATGGGCAAAAATGAGCCGGTCACTCCCGATACGCTGTTCGACATCGGATCGTGCACGAAAGCGTTCACCTCGGCGGCGATTGCCATCCTCGTTGATGAGGGGAAAATGCAGTGGGACGGCAAGGTGAATGAGTACATTCCGTTTTTCCATCTTCGCGACCCACTCGCTGATGAAAATGTCACCATACGTGACCTTCTCACTCATCGCACCGGCGTTCCGCCTACCGACTTGCTCTGGTATGTTTTTCCGGATGCTTCACGCGAGCAATTGATTCGGCGGCTGGCTTCTGCGGATTCCAATGTGGGTTTTCGGACAAAGTTTCAATACCAAAACATGATGTATGTCGCCGCCGGTTACGCGGTAGGGCAGGTCACGCATAGCACTTGGGATGATTTCGTTCGCACCAGGATCTTCCAGCCGCTGGGCATGAATGCGTCGGACACCAGTTCTGTCGACGCGGAAAAATCTCCCGACCACGCCTCGCCGCACAGTCAGAATCCAGATGGTTCGGTCAAGGTCATTCCGTGGCACAACATTGATAACGCGGGTCCCGCCGGTTCGATAAATTCGAGCGCGCGGGACATGGCGAAATGGATGACGCTCCAGCTCAATAACGGCATGTATGACGGCAAGCAACTGATCTCCGATAAAAATGTGCGCGAGATGCAGACTCCGCAAATGGTGATCGAGCCTGGGGGCGAAATCCCTAAGGTATTTTTCCCCGACTCGACGCAGCTCAGCTATGGTCTGGGCTGGTTTGTGCAGCAGTATCGCGGCCACCAATTAATTCTTCACGCAGGGGACATCGACGGCTTTTCAACTATGGTGGTCCTGATCCCTGAGATTCACACGTCTTATTTTGTGGTAATCAATCTAGAAAGCTCTTATCGCCAGGTTTTGAGCTATGAGATTGCCGACCGTTTGCTGGGCTTGCCCGACGCAGGGTGGGACGCCTACTTCAAGAAACTTGAGGCGGACATGGAAGCAGAAGGAAAATCTCGAGACGCAGCTTGGGAGTCGAAGCGAACGCCCGGAACCCATCCTTCGCGTGATCTTTCAGCCTACGTCGGTACCTACCAGAATGCGGAATACGGCGATGCCGAGATCGTTATGGAAAATCAGAAGTTCGCGCTTCATTTTCATTCCGTCAAGACGGACCTCGATCATTTCCAGTACGACACATTTGTGGTGAAGTTTGGCGGGAAGACGCGATTGACCTTCTGCCTGGACAACGACGGAAACGTCGCGTCATTCACGGTCAACGCCATGGAGTTTAAGAGAGTAGTCGCACCGGCCGCGCCCGCGAAATGAGTGACCGGTGATTGGAAATTACCAATTTCGCTCGGTACGATCGCCGTCCCTTGGAAGAGATGAACAGGAAATGGTCCATTGTTATTGGGCAGCCATCATGTCCGGCGTCTTCACCCGTGAAACCGTCAACGTCGGCAGCGCTTGCGCGAGCCCATCCGGGCACTCTGCAACCCACCCCGTTCCAGGACGGATAGGTTGTGGGCGCGCACGGGATTGTTCGACGAGGTCAAAAAAAACTAAAGCGATACTCACCCAGCCGACCAAGAATTATCGCGTTATTTACGGAGGATCATGATCGCAACTCGTCGCCAGTTTCTAGCGCAAATGGCCGTAGCGAGCATTGCGGCAGGCTCCGTTCCCATGGTCCGCGCTTCGAACGCCGCCGCGCCAATACAGCCGATCGCGCCACCCCGGAAATTGGGCATCGTTCAAACTGTCTTGGGCCCGATCTCTGGCGAGCGGATGGGTTTTACCGCGCCGCACGAGCACGTGTTGGCGAGTTCGACCGACTTCATGCGGCTTTGGCCCGAATACCTCGGTGGGCGCTCGCGCTTCACGAGTGGCGTTGTCGAGCAAATGAAGCTGGCCAAGGCAGCCGGCATCGACACAATCGTGGACTGCACAACGGCCGATCTCGGCCGCGACCTCCGCCTGCTGCAGGAAGTATCGCAACGGTCGGGCGTGCAGATCGTAGCCACCACGGGGCACTGGCTGACGCCGACCCCTTCGTTCGAGGCGCGAACGGCCGACGAACTGGCCGACTTCTTTACTCTTGAGATCCAGCGCGGCATGGAGGACACCGGAATCAAGCCTGGTGTCATCAAAGCCGCCCACCAAGGCGATGGAATGACGCCGTTTCAGGAAAAGGTGTTCAGGGCCGCGGCGCGCGCCAGCAAGCGCACGAGCATACCGGTGACGACCCACAGCGATGCACGACATCGGGGAGGCGAACAACAGGCCGCGATCTTCGAGCAGGAAGGCCTGGATCCTCGGATGGTCTGTATCGGCCACAGCGACGAAAGCACGGACTTCGATTATCTCGCGGGACTGGCACGACGCGGCTACACGCTCGGCATCGATCACCTTTTCTATGGCCTGTCGTCGATGGGTGGTGGGACCAACGGCATTCCTACCTGGCAGGACCGGGCCGCGACGGTCAAGAAGTTGATCGACGCCGGTTTGAACGATCGGATATTCCTCGCTAACGACTGGATGTTCGGTCTTACAATCGCGCCAACTGGAACGATCGACGTGCTCAACGAGCGTAACCCATTCGGCAACCTCTTTAACGCCCGGAATACAATCCCCTACCTGCGCCAAATCGGCGTCACGGATCAGCAAATCCGGACGATCACCGTGGAGAATCCGCGACACTTCTTCGGTGGCCTCTGAGCGCAAAGCACAAATCAAGAAGATTCAATTTCGCTCGAGACGATAGATTTAACGGAGAAACGATGAACGAGAGATGGTCGATTGTTCCTTTAGTATTTCTGACAGCTGCTGGAGCACTTTACACTGCGTCGCGAACCCGTGCGCAGGCAACCAAAAAAGACGCCGGCGAGTATGACGTGATTATAAGGAATGGCCACATTCTGGACGGCGCTGGAGGCCCGTGGTATTCCGCCGATATAGCAATTCGAGACGATCGCATCGCCGCGATCGGGAAACTCGATAATGCGCGGGCTAAAAAAGTCGTCGATGCTACTGGACGGGTGGTTTCGCCGGGCTTTATCGATATGCTCGGCCAGTCGGAAACCGCGCTGCTGATAGACAATCGTTCGCTGAGCAAGCTTTCTCAAGGAATTACCACGGAAATTACCGGCGAAGGCGGTTCCATCGCGCCGCAGAACGAAAAAACTCTGGGACCCATGACGCCCTTCCTCGATCAGTTTCACCTCACGATCGACTGGACCACGCTGGATGGCTATTTTCGCCGTCTTGAAAAGTCTGGCACGCCACTCAATATCGGCACGTATGTAGGTGCGGCACAAGTGCGCGAAGCCGTCATTGGCGATGATGACCGAGCCCCCACGCCGGCGGAACTTGAGCAGATGAAATCCATGGTTGCCGCTGCAATGAAAGATGGAGCACTCGGTATTTCCACGGCGCTGATTTATCCTCCAGGGCATTACGCGAAGACGGACGAGTTGATCGCTCTTGCAAAAGTTGCTGCTCAATATGGCGGTATCTATGGAACTCACATGCGCAGCGAAGGTGCCAGTGAAATGCAGGCGATCGATGAAGCGATCCGCATCGGACGCGAAGGCGGCTTGCCTGTCGAGATTTTTCATCTCAAGGTAATCGGCAAATCGCGATGGGGTTCAATGCCCCAGGTTATCGAAAAGTTTGACGCAGCGCGAAAGGCCGGCCTGGACATTCGTGCGAACGCATACCCGTACGTCGCCGGCGGAACCGCGCTTGCTTCCTGTTTGCCGCCGTGGATGGCGGACGGAGGAGCGAGCAAATTCCTAGAACGACTGGCGGACCCGAAGATTCGCGAGCGCATCAAGGGCGAAATAGCCACGGACCATCAGGATTGGGAAAACCTTTATCTGGATAGCGGAGGCGGATCGGGCATTATCATCGCCGGAGTAGTAAATCCCTCATTGAAAAAATATGACGGAAAGACTGTGGCACAAATGGCGAAGGACGAACAGAAACCGGAGCTGGATGCTTTGTTCGATTTCATCCTCGCAGACAAGGCACAAACCGGCGCGCTTTATTTTATAGCTGGTGAAAGTGACTTACGGGATGCGCTCAAACAGCCATGGACTTCGCTCGGCCTCGATGCCGGCGAACTCTCGCTGGACGGTCCTCTTTTTGAGCCCCATACGCATCCGCGCGCTTTCGGCACGATGCCTCGTTTCCTGGGCCATTACGTCCGTGATGAACATCTGTTGCCGCTTCCAGACGCCATTCGAAAAATCACCTCGATGCCCGCACAGCGAGAGCATTTGACGAATCGAGGACTGATCAAGATTGGGTTCTACGCGGATATTACGATCTTCGATCCCGAGACCATTATCGATCGCGCAACCTATGCCGATCCGACGAAGCTTTCCGAAGGCGTGGATTATGTTTTAGTGAATGGCCAGCTCGAATACGACCACGGCAAACTCACGAATGCGAAAACCGGGCGTGTCCTCCGGGGTCCCGGTTGGCAGGAGTTTCCTAAGTAGATTTCTCGCTCTTGAATTGAACCGAAGTTGCACGGAACCCGCTGCAAACGATTCACCAGCTACGCCTGTCTAAGTAGTTCAGTGCGGTACTTGGGTGCGAGCGCCTTCACTTTCTCGATGAACGCGGCCTGCTCTTTTTCGTCTAGCTTCGGCGTCGTCGTCTTCGTTGCAACCTTCACGCCAAGCTCCATAAAGAAGTTTTCCGAGCCTGTCGGCGAACAGACGCAGAGAAGCCGCACTGCGCTTTAAGAACTGGTATGGAATTGGTGCGGAGCGTTCGAAGGGATGTTGATGATGTCGCCCGCCTTGACGATGGGTTTCTCTCCACGAGAGGTAGCCTCCACCTCTCCCGCAAGATGAAAGTGAGACGCATATATTCGCTTGGACGCTCCGAGGAATGCTCTGATCGCGCGAGTGGAAAAATCAATCGAGGGAGAGGCGGGAGAGGAAGGACAAGGTCACGTTATAAACAACGTTACGTAATAAACTGCGTCACAAATTGCGCTACCCCGGCCCTTACGAGCGCGTATTTTGTTGAAAATACGGTGGACGTGACCGGGATCGAACCGGTGACCCCTGCTTGCAAAGACGAGAAAAAAATCTATCTGATTGGTTCGCTTGGCTTTGTTTTGCATCGTACTACCCGGATTTGTACCTGATTTGGCAGGATTTGGACCCAGGTTTTGAAATGACGTTTCTCCAACTTCTTGCCCAGTGACTCTATATGTTGAATTAGCGGCACCCGAATAGTCAACCGTCAAGTGTGCGATTAGCTCCTTTCGGCCACATGGTCGTCAGGCTGCATTTTCTGAGCTCGTTCCAATAGCTGCCCAACTTTTGGTACTGGAGCAATATCGAGCGCTCCATGATGGCTCTTCCCGTTATAGGAAGGACAGGGGTAAGAACAGATAGTAGTGCTCGTTCAATTAATTCTCGCACCTTGGCGCGCGACGCGTAATTCGGTTGAAGTGGGGTTGTCCCCTTGAGTGAGACGCGGAGTTAAGAGACGGCGTAATCAGCGAGAGGAGAAAACGTGCGTCTAGAGTTAGGTGCCGTAAGAATATGCGATTCGGTTGCCATTTCTGTGGGGCATTTCGGTTGACTTAGTGCGGGCGGCAGAATGGCGCATTTTCTTGCCTGTTGCCAAAGACGAATGCGAAACTCATCCCTCGTGTAACTCATAGGGCATCTAGCGATTCATTCTGACGTCACCTCCTCGCTGGATGCGGTAGAGTCCAAGTTGGCGATTCTGCAAACGTAAGTTCTGGACCCCTCTCGATTCGCCACCTTGGGAATTTTAGTTCTGACGCTGTGATCATCTCAGAGTAATCCCCCTTCCGACGAAAGCATTGCCAGCGACTGTTAAGTGGCTTTTCCCGTGAAGCTGAGGGCGGCTGTATTCCTTGTTTGCCCACCTGCTGGAAACCACTGGAAGAAACTATCTAGTGCCTCTTTTTGTCGCTCCAGCAACGAGAGAGTGACAGGAGCGGCCGTCGACTTCAGAGGGATTGCGGACATCCGTCCTTCCACAAGGCCAATCCACGACGAAAAACAGGATGTGGCTGGCGGCAAAACGCCTGAAAACGGCTCTTGAAACGGGTTTGCGCGGTCTCGGAGGCAGAAGGATGGCAGTTCGACAGCGGTTGGTCCACAGCGTAGGTCACTCCGCGCCCGCATTGCTCAAGTCTGGAATCCTTATGGTTCTAATGCGCGGCTTTCTTAGTTTGGCCGCCGCTGTTCTGATGGCGATTCCTGCTTGGCCACAGCAAACGCCGAGTGACCTTGCGACTAAGAGCATCGAAGATCTGATGAGCATCGAAGTGACTTCCGTCTCGAAGAAAGAACAAAAGCTGTCGCACACGGCAGCCGCGATCTTCGTCATCACTCAAGAGGACATTCGCCGCTCGGGCGCCACCAATATTCCCGATCTCTTGCGCATGGTGCCGGGGCTGGACGTGGCGCAGGTGAACGGCAGCACGTGGGCTATCAGCGCCCGGGGATTTAACGATGAATTCGCCAATAAGCTTTTGGTCATAATCGATGGACGTACAGTGTATTCCCCGCTTTTCAGCGGGGTCTTTTGGGATGCGCAGCAAGTTCCGTTGGAAATCATCGACCGCATCGAAGTCATTCGTGGGCCCGGAGCCGCAGTTTGGGGGGCGAATGCCGTCAACGGCGTCATCAATATCACTACGAAGAAAGCGGTGGACACTCAGGGAGGACTCATTAGCGGCGGCGGGGGCACGCACGAGCAGGGCTTCGGAACCGCTCTATTCGGCGGAAAACTGGGGAGCAACACTTACTACCGCGCATCCATGAACGCATTCGATCAGAATCATTTTATCGGTTTGGCTGGTCCAAGCGGCCAAGACGACTGGGACATGTATCGCGCTGGATTTCGGGTAGATAGCAAACTGGGCGCGAAAGACTCGATCACCGTTGAGGGAGACGCATATAACGGAAGCGAAGGAGAGATTGTGTCGGCGGTCACTTCCTTTCAGCCGCCGCAGCCTCAGGCACTAGGCCTGCGCCAGGAGTTCGGAGGCTGGGATATTTTAACCCGCTGGGATCGCGCCATCTCACCCAATTCACAAACGACGCTGCAGGTATATTTCGACCGCACCAATCGCGGGGATGTCACCAATGGAGAGGGCCGCAACACTTTCGACCTCGATTTTCAACATCACTTCGCCTGCGGAAGCCGGCAAGATTTTGTTTGGGGGCTCGGCTATCGCAATACATCCGATGACATCCGTGGCTCAATCAAAGTGTCCTTCAATCCTCCCATCGAATCCGATCAGCTCTTTAGCTCATTCGTGCAGGACGAAATTGCCATCATTCCCCAACGCTTGTACTTCACGATAGGAACCAGGCTCGAACATAACCACTTTTCGGGATTCGGTCTGCAACCAAATGCGAGTCTGGCATGGATAGTAAATGACAAAAACATGCTCTGGGGCTCCGTATCCAGGGCCTTGCGAACGCCCGCACGTGCAACCGAGGTGCGGTTCAATGAGGCAGTATTACCTGGCCCCAAGGGCTTGCCGCTCGTCGTGAGCGCTTTTGGCGAAGGTAGCAAAAACGAAAACCTTTTTGCCCAAGAAATCGGCTACCGCACTCAACTATCGGAACATCTTTCGCTCGACCTGACAGCGTTTTACAATTCCTACACCGACCTGGCATCCGAGGAGCCCGGAACTCTGTTCTTGGAACTCAACCCCGCCCCCATCCACTTCGTTCTTCCGATCGACGGCGCAAACCTGCTTCATGGCGAGAGCCACGGAGCAGAGATGGTTTTAGACTGGAAGCCAGCTAGCCGATGGACTCTCAGCACTGGTTACTCATACCTGCAGTTGCACGTTTATCGCGATCCAACCAGCAACGATGCCACAAGCGCCGAGAGTATCCAAGGCAGCAGCCCGCGTGAGCAAGCGCAACTGCGTTCGCATCTCGAATTGACACCGCGGTTGAAATGGGACGCTGCGGTGTATTTCGTCGGGCGCTTGCCCGCTCCACAAGTTCCTTCTTACACCCGGCTGGACACTGGGCTGACCTGGATGATGGCCGAAAGGTTGTCGCTCAGCGTTGTTGGGCAGAATCTTCTCCACGATCATCATCTTGAGTCCAACGCGACTGACCAAATAGTCGTTTCCAGCATGATTGGGCGCAGTGCCTACGCAAAGCTCACTCTGCAATTTTGATATTGGAGCAAATGACGATTAAGGGGAAAAACCGACGGCGGCCCACTTTGGGGCAGAGGAATTGGATGACCGGGTCGCTGTACAGTGTGCACCCTGGCAGGCCGTTCTGCTCGATCGCTCTCGCGGCTCTGCTTTCACTGGCTGCCGTAACTCCCGCCCGCGGTCAAGCCAATCCCTCGGTCGAGTATCAAGTCAAGGCGGCGTTTCTTCTGAACTTTGTAAAATTCGTCGAGTGGCCGTCGGACGCTTTTCAGAGTGAAAAAGCTCCCATCATTCTCTGCGTGTTCAGGCACGACCCCTTTGGCGGCACCCTTGATGAGATCATCCGGGGAAAGACAATCAATAATCGCGAGGTCTCGGCCCGGCGGATCAATGAACTGCAGGATTTGAAGGCGTGTCAAATGGTTTTCGTTAGTAGCGGCGAAGACAAACGTCTGTCCGAGATATTAAACAGTCTGCGCGGAACGAGCGCGCTCGTGGTCGGAGAAGGTGAGGATTTTGCAAAGCGCGGCGGAGGGATTCAATTCTTCCTGGAGGATAACAAGCTGCGTTTCGCAGTCAACGTCGATGCGGTTCAAAAGGCTCGCCTGAGTGTCAGTTCCAGACTTCTTGCTCTAGCCAGAATCGTCCACGACAGCGGTCATCCGGAGATAAACTGAGATGCGCTCCTACTGGGACAATGTCGACTCGGATGCTTCTTATTCGATCAAAAAATGCTTTAGAATGAAGACTCTCTGCCGTCCGCCCGTAGCTCAGCTGGAAAGAGCGTCTGCCTCCTAACGAAACAGCAGAAATCCTAAATGCTTTGCTGAACGTCACTTGCGGGTGCTCTCTCCTGAAATCTATGCCCTAGTAATACCGAAGTTGTATCGAATTTGCTTCTCTGTCCTGCCCGCGAGCCGTTCGAGCCGTGTACTGTGTCGCCGATTCCGGCAGAGGTCACCGCGATGCTCCGGCGGGACAAACGGAAACGACGCAAGACCCCACTTTGCCGTAAAGACATTTTAGAACTGAGGAGGTATGGGAGGCAGCGCGGTGGAGTTGATGCCTTCGCATAGCGTGTTGTCCACCGTCAAGTTCCCGGTGGCGTCGAGCGTCACCGTCCAGACGGTATCGTAGTCGGTGTCGGGCCAAGCGGGCAGAACATCGGACGATGGGACGGCGGCCCCATCCGGGAAATAGCTCTGGATCAACATATTTATCGTCGGTGCGAAATGATCGTGCTCCCACGCCAGGAGCATGGTCTGGCCGGAGAAGTTGTGGCCAGCGCTGTTGTTGAAAAAGAAGTTGATGGTTTGCTGCAACGAGTCCGAGCCAATGAGCTCGAAGCTTGAGACGAGATTGAACGGCAAATTATTCGCAATCGCGTAGGGTTCGGCGGTCAACGATGGCCTTACATACGACCAGTAGGAATTGCCGGAAACGATCTGGCTACCCGGGATGGCCTGGGCAGGGTCGATCGACCAAACTTGGTTGGGACTTATCTTTCCGCGAAGCGCGTTCGGAAGATCCAGAGCGCGCCATTGTCCTGCACCGACGAAGTTGCCGTCCTCCCAATTGGCGCCGGGATGCGCTTCAGCGTGACGAATCAGGTACATGGTTTCGTTTGTATTGGTCCCTGTCGGGACTATGCCGCCGTTGACACCACCGGTGACAACGATTGTGGGAAACGGCGGCTGCGCCGTGCATGAAGCGGTCAACGGAACGGGCGATGGCAGGACGGGGTAGGTGGAAAGCGGGCTAAGATTGCTATTAAACGTAACCAGCCGCGCCCTTCCGACGGGCGGTATCGAAATCGCGTAGATATAGTTGGGATTCACATAGGCTGCAGGCAGACTCAGCCCATAGCCTTCCTGCTCGTTGATGCTTGTCAACAGTTTGCTGGTCGTCTCCCAGGGCGAAGAGAAAACATAAAATCCTGGGACATTGGCGGCGATGACACCGCTCACCAGCGTCTCGTTGTCGTTTCCCGTATCTCTAAAGTCAAGACCCTGGCAGGCAGGGCAGAGTGTCGCCGGTTCCGCGACTCCGACTGGCGCGATGATACCTCGCGCGTATGAGGCGTTGAGCGGAAAGCTGTTGGCCGGAAGGGGAAGCCATCCCTGAAGACTGTTGGACACTGTGATCTGGTTGAGCATGGCAAACTGCTGAACGCTTTCAGCCGCGACCAGGTCAGGATAATTGTTCACGGTTTGCGGATGTGTCATCGGCTCAAGGGCGTACACGCCGGTTACGTTTTCGTTTCCCAGCACCCGCTGCTGCAGGTAGGTCGCCATGAGCAGTGACCGCTGTAGACCTTGGTCGGTGAGGTTTGCCGTGGTCGGACTGACATCGCCCGAACCTTGGTAGGCCAAATCTTCGCTTACGACGAAGATAAGGTTCACGTTGCGAGATCTCAGCGGACCGGGATTCGGCGTTGCCGAACTGTTTCCGCATCCTGCGGCCAGCATCATGGAAGTGACCACGAACAGCGATCGTAGAGCGAGAACTTTATTCATCTTGTCCAACCCCCGCCGAATCGTCCATCTCGGGTCTTATCGGCATTTCTTCCTTTTGTGTTATGGCGATCGTCATCACGCTTTCGCCGTTTCCGGAAGACGTGGTTGAGGGGCAAGCGGATTCAGGAAGACATCAACAACTTCTGGATGGGGCACGCACCCGAGACGATGTCGGTGACTTATTCTCGTTTAGATTTGGAACCCGACCTTCGTCCGCATTTATCGTTCTTCGTTTCAAAAACCTTTTCGTGCTTTGCCGCATGCCATTGTTCCGAGCGGCTTATTTTTGAATCGTTGCGTGTAGGTGACGATTGGTCTCACAGTCGGCTTTTGTCGCGTCTCCATCAAGCACCTCTCGAATCATTCGCGCGAGCGCCTTAGGACGATAGGGCTTCTGAATGAAAGTGACACTAGGATCGAGAATGCCTTGTCTGGCGATGGCGTCGTCTGTGTAGCCGGATGTGAAGATTATTTTTACTCCCGGGCGGAGTGACGCAACTTCTCTTGCTAGATCGGGGCCACTCATTTCCGGCATCACGACATCGGTCAGCAGGAGATGAATCGTACCATCGAAATCTTTCGCTCGTTGCAGGGCGTCTTTGCCCGAGACGGCCTCAACAACGGTATAGCCAACGCTTTCCAAATACTCTTTAGCCATTTCGCGAAGAGAATCCGTGTCTTCCGCGAGCAAGATCGTTTCGCAGCCGCGCAGGACCGTCATGTTCGGCTCTCTCTCCCTTAGAGGCTGAGCAGCTTGCTCAACAAGTGGGAGGTATACCTTGAAGACAGTCCCTTTGGTTAGCTCGCTATAGACCCAGATGTATCCACCACTTTGTTTTACGATTCCGTAGACTGTCGCTAGACCCAAACCGGTGCCGTGCCCGAGTTCTTTCGTGGTGAAAAACGGGTCAAAGATTCTTGACTGAGTTTCACGATCCATGCCGCAACCTGTATCCCCAACAGCGAGCATGACGTAGTGGCCGGGAATCACCTGTTGATGCTCCTCCCGATACGATTCATCCAGCTCAACATTGTGTCCCTCAATCGTGAGAATGCCTCCTTGAGGCATGGCGTCGCGCGCGTTTACTGCAAGATTTAGAAGGACTTGCTCAATTTGTCCTGGATCGGCCTTCACGCAGCCAAGCGAAGGTTCAAACGAGGTTTTGATCTCGATGTTCTCCCCGATCAGGCGATGGACGAAAGCCTGGACCCTCGCAACGATGTTCTTAAGATCCAGCACTTGGGGCTGGAGCACTTGCCGCCGGCTGAACGCGAGCAGTTGCAGAGTTAATTCTGCCGCCGATGCACCGGCGTTTCTAATCATCTCGACTTTCTTTGCTGCCGGGTGGTCAGGCGGGAGAGTGTCGAGCACCGTATCCGTGCACCCCAGGATCACTCCCAGCAGATTATTGAAATCGTGCGCGACCCCGCCTGCCAGTCTGCCAATCGCTTCGAGTCTTTGGGCCTGGCGGAGTTCTGTCTCAACTTTCTCGTGCTGGAGCATCTGATCGCGCAGGCGTTGGTTCGTGGCCTCAAGGTCCAACGCTCGTTCGGCGACGCGTTGTTCCAACTCAGCGGTTAGTTCCAGCAGTCCCTTGTTCTTTTCATAGAGCTTATTATTCAGGACTTGGACGACTTCGAGGCCGGCTGCCTCGTCCGTGAGCGCATGCGGCAGTTCGCGCTTGGGGTTTGCAAGTGCCTCATTCACGACGCGCAGGACCTCATCAGGCTCTGACGGTTTAGCCAGAACTTTGGAAACTCCGCACGCCCGTGCCACCGATTGCGTTTCCTCTTCGAGAAAAGTTGCGCTATAGAAAATCACGGGGATGAGGGCGGTTTTCGGGTCCTTGCGCAATCTGCGCACCAACTCGAAGCCATTCATCGTGGGCATGAGAATATCCGCGATTATCAGATCGGGCTTTTCGGAGTGAACGACAGACAACCCCTCGACACCGTCTTTTGCTTCCAGCATGCGATGACCGTAATGACCCAGAAGACTGGTGATGAATTTGCGATTCGATGAATAGTCGTCAACGATTAGTATGGTTGACATGTTCGGCCCCCCTTACACTGCTTGTTCTTGTGTTTTAACCGTCTCCTGAGTCTTGCTCGCGGCAACCACGACGCAGTCTCGACCGCCCACCTTCGCGCGGTATAGTGCTTCGTCCGCTGCTCGCAATACTCCTTCAACATTCGCCCCATGCTCTGGAAAGACAGCCACACCGAACGAAAGTGAGATTGTTCCCTGGATACCGTCGCTGCCCAGCCTGGGATTCGGTGGCATACCCCTGAACCCATGTCGCAAAGTCTCTGCCCTGTTGCGAACGATTTCACAGGATGCTCCAGGCAAGATGAGCGTGAATTCTTCTCCGCCATACCTCGAGGGGATGTCCTCTGGTCGCACATGTGCTTTCAAATAAGTTCCCAACGCGCGCAGCAATTCGTCCCCCATCGGGTGTCCAAACGAATCGTTGAACTGCTTAAAATTGTCGACATCGATCATAATGATTCCAATGTTCGCTCCGGCGCGCCTCGCACGGCTGATCTCGCGATTCAGCGAGTCTTCCAGATAACGCCGGTTGTAGAGTTGCGTCAGTGGATCGCGAATGGTTTGCTCTTTGAGTTTTTCGCGAAGCCTGACATTGGCAAGTGCCAGGGCCATGGTGTCGGCCACCGCTATTGCGAGATTTTCCCGAGATTCCGCGCGCGGCACCCCTTGCGTAGAACCACTTCCAGTCCAAACCACGTGAAGCACCCCGAGCGACTGACCTTGCCCCATCATCGGAACACAAATAGATCCTCCTTCCATCGCGGCCTGTAAGTGTGCGCACTTGGTTGCCGAGGTGAGGTCTGTAGTTATGTGCGGTCGTCCCCGCCGCAGTCCCCAGCACTCCGAAGGTTCAAATGTTTCCTTTGAATTCAGATTTGTACTATTCCATCTGGCGAATGTTTCGACCATGCCGCCGAATTCGCGGCTCAGGTAAACAATTCCTGCGTCCCCCGGGAACAACTTCTGCAGGCATTGTTCGGTGACTTGACGGGCTTCTTCCGAGTTGACGCAAGATTGCAAAAGCTCGCCCATTTCGACCAGAAGCTTCATTTCGGCAGTGGTCTGTTCCATCTCTATGGCCCGGACCTTTAGTTCGTTGTGGGCTTCCAGAAGGGCAATTTCAACGTTCCGCCGTTCCGCAATTTGGTCCCGCAGTTCGCAATTGGCGGATTCCAGTTGGGTAGTTCGTTCCGCCACTGCCTTTTCCAAGTGTCCTTTCAGTTCCTCAAGTTAACTTACTTGCTGGCAGAGTTTGTTCGACATGACTCGCAGGTGCAGCTCTACAAGTGACTCGCTTCCGGACGGTCGATCAGATAAATCCACGCCCGCATTGGGCCGAATCACCTCGTTTACGATCTTTAGAACATCCTCGGGCTCGAAGGGTTTACGGATGACCTGCGTAACACCGTATGCTTGGGCCAAATTGAGGGCCTCAGCTTCCAGATAGTTCGCGGTGTAGAAAATGACGGGAATCTCCTTCAGTGCGGAATCGGACCGGAGCTGGCGCACGAACTCGTATCCGTCCATCAATGGCATAAGGATATCCGTGATCACCAGATCGGGGGTTTCGGTGCGAACACGCTCGAGCGCTTCTTCGCCGTGCGCAGCCTCCACAACCGTGTGCCCTTGCGATTGGAGCAGTGTCCGAATCACCTGACGGTTTGCGGTGTGATCGTCCGCGACGAGAATTTTCGCCATTTAAATGTCACTCCTGTTCGCCAAGCGCTCTTGGAACACCGTGAGAGGTTGCAGCTGCGCCCGAGGTCGTTGGCTTGGGAATGTACTCTTTCAGTTGTTCCAGAAGCATCTGCGGTTCAATAGGTCGCGAGAGAAATTTCCTGGCCCCTTGACCGAGAGCCCGCTCTTGGTCCTTCAGTGTCCAGAGCGAAGAGGACAAGAACACGAAAGGAACCTTCGACAGCTCTGGATCAATTTGTACCAAGCGTAAGAATGTGAAGCCGTCTTCATGGGGCATATGGAGATCAGAAAGGATCAGGTCTGGCTTGGTTCGCCGGCCAAGGTCAAAGCCTTCCCTCACCGTGTGCGCCGTCAGGACTTCATACCCGGAGCCTCCGAGCGTGATTCGCAGGAGATCAAGATTCGACTGCGAATTGTCGACGATGAGGACGACCGCGAATTTCTTGCCCCGAACACGTGGTGCGGTGAGCTCGCCTTGCTGCGAATCCACGGCAGGATATTTTACAGCACCGTGCGTCACTCCCAGGTACCCCTGGACTTGCGCAGGAAAAGTCTCAGGATCAATCGGTTTGGATATATAGCCGGTGAAACCGGACGTCAGAATTTTCTCGCGATCACCGACCATCGCCAGCGCCGTCACGGCGACCACTGGTATCTCGCCGCACTGTGGGTCTTCTCTGATAAGCCGGACGACTTCATAACCATCCATTCGCGGCATGTGAATATCAAGGAGGATTAGGTCTGGCTTCTCGTGCCGCGCCTTCTCGACCCCTTCCTGGCCTTCACGCACCCCCAGCGCTTCATGGCCGAACTTCGTCAGAATAAACACCATGAGTTTTAGGTTGGCCGGATTGTCTTCGATCACGAGTATGCGAGCCGTGGGACCTCCTCGGTGACGGGAATGGAAATGGTGAACCGGCTCCCCTTTCCATGTTCGCTTCCGAATGAGACGTGCCCACCGATCATTTGGGCTAGCTTTTGGCTGACGTGCAATCCTAGCCCCGTCCCCTCATAGGAGCGCGTGGAAGAGCTATCAACTTGCATGAAGGCCTGGAAGAGTCTGGCCTGATCTTCCGGCCGGATTCCGATTCCGGTATCGACAACCGTAATCTCCGCGATGGAATTGCCGTTGTCCCGCTGCGCGCGAAGTTCAATCCGGACCGATCCCTTGTCGGTAAACTTGATGGCGTTGTTTGTCAGATTGATCAGAATCTGTTTAAGCGAGCGCCGGTCTGTCCTAACCACAAGATCGTCGTCGGGGACAGACAACTCAAATTTCAGATGTTTGCCCTCTGCCAGCGCTCGCAGTGTTGTGCTGACATCCTCGATGATGGACTGGCAAGTCAAGGTCTCCATGCTGATTTCGACTTTGCCGGACTCGATCTTGGCCAGATCCAACAGGTCGTTGATAAGAGAGAGGAGGTGCCGGCTGCTCGTCCGAATGATGTCGAGCGACTCTTCTTGCTCACCTGTGAGCGGCCCCGACAGCTTCATCAGCAATGTTCCCGTGAAACCGATAATGGCGTTGAGCGGCGTGCGCAGCTCGTGACTCATGCTGGCGAGGAAACGATCTTTTGCAAGACTCGCATTTTCGAGTTCGACGTTTTTCTCTTGTAGCGTCTGTTCAAAGCGCTTGCGTTCGGTCACATCGCGCGCCGCTGCGAACACGCCCTGAAGTTTTCCACCCTGATCGTTGAAGGTCGTGGCGTTGTAACTGACGACAGTTTCCCGCCCAGACTTGGAACGCGCCGTCAACTCGTAGTCGGTTACGCGAGTCTCGCGCAGCACCAGGCGTATGCCCTCTTCCGCAGCCCGGGGATCGGTGAAGTAATTCTTGAAAGGTGTGCCAATCAGTCCATCCCGGGTGCCGCCGGTGAGGGCTTCCATTTGCTGATTGACATCGGTAATGATGCCCAGCGGATCGGTGGTCATCAGCGCGTCGATGTTGGACTCGATGAGGGAACGCGTATAGAATTGCGAATCGCGAAGCTGTTTTTCCATGCCCTTTTGCGCGGTGATATCGCGAGCGCCGGCCAAAATCCCTAGTGCTGTACCGGCAGTATCTGTAAATACGCCAGCGTTGAAGCTGACGGGAATCTTTCGCCCTAGGCGCGTGATCAGAATTAATTCGTAGCTGATGACTCTCTTTTCAGCCAAGGTCTGCTGAACCCCGGTGCGAGCCAGCTCCGGCTCCGTAAAATATTCAGAGAACCGGGAGTTGACCAAGTGCTTGCGGGAGTAGCCCGTCAGTCGGGTAGCCTCTTCGTTTACGTCGGTAATCGCTCCGTCGGGGGCGATGGCGAAAAGCGCATCAGCCGAGGCCTCGATGAGCGACCGGTTGTAGGCCTGCTGTTCGGCGAGTTGCAGACTGAGCCGCGCCTGTTCGGAGATATCGCGCGCGGACGCAAAAATGCCTTGCACTTGACCATCCGGCGTGCGAAAGATCGAGGCGTTGAAGGAAACCGTGGCTTTGCGGCCCGTCTTGGATTTCAGTACGAGTTCATAGTTCGTGACAGTCGCTTCGGTAAGAGTGCGCTTGACGCCCAAGTCCGCCCGCTCAGGCTCTGTGAAATACTGCTTGAAGATCGAGCCGATCAATTCCTCGCGCGTATAACCCGACATGCGGCACATTTGCTCGTTCACGTCCGTAATGAACCCGGTCGGGTCTACCGTGATCAGACCATCCACGGAACTCTCAATCAGGCCGCGCAAGTAGACTTGCTGCTCGCGAAGTTTCTCCTCCAATCGGACGCGGTCTGTGATATCGCGCGCGGACGCAAAGATTCCGCGAACGTTGCCTAGCGGATCGCGGAACACAGAAGCATTAAACGACACCTGCAGGAACCGTCGCGTGCGCGAAATGATCGTTAACGCGTATTCCGTCACTACTCCCGTGTCAAATGTCTGCTTGACACCCGCCGTCGCCCGTTGGGGCTCGGTGAAGTATCCCGCGAATGGGCTCCCGATGAGTTCCGCGCGGCCATAACCGGTCATACGACACATCTGTTCATTCACGTCGGAGATGATTCCGGCCGGATCGACGGTGATGAGCCCGTCCACCGAGCTTTCGATCAGACCGCGGTTGTAAGCCTGCTGGTCCCGAAGCAGTTGTTCGAGTTTCTTTTGCTCCGTGATGTCGCGCGCAGCCGCGAACACACCTTGAAGTTTTCCGGATTGGTCGTGAAACGTCGTCGCGTTGTAGCTGACCACCGTTTCCTTGCCCGTCTTCGAGCTCGCGGTTAGCTCGTAGTTCGTAACCTTGGTTTTCTCCAAGACGAGCCGTATGCCTTGTTCCGCGCGGGCCGGAGCGGTGAAATGACTCTTGAAGGGCGTGCCAATCAGTTCCTCACGGGAACAGCCGGTGAGCGCCTCCATCTGTTGGTTTACGTCGGTGATGATCCCGAGCGAATCGGTGGTCATCAGTGCATCAACGTTCGACTCAATCAGCGTGCGGGTGTAGAACTGTGAGGCCTGAAGCTGGCCTTCGAGCTGCTTTTGCGCGGTGATGTCGCGGGCGGAGGCGAAAATTCCACGGACATTCCCGTTGGGGTCGCGGAACACTGCCGCGTTGAACGACACCGGAATTTGCTTTCCAGCGGCAGCCTGCAGTGTCAGAACATAATTGGTCACCAAGCTTTCTTTGAACGTCTGGCGGACCCCTTCTGCCGCGCGTTCTCGTTCCAGGAAGTAGTCCGGGAATGATGACCCAATCAGCTGCTCGCTGGACTTTCCCGCCATCTGACTCATGGTTTCGTTCACGTCGGTGATTAGCATCTCTTCGTTGACGGTGACGAGGCCGTCCACCGATGCCTCAATCAGACCGCGGTTGTAGGCGCGCTCTTCGGCTAACTGCGCCCGCAGGCGAGCTTGATCGGTGATGTCACGCGCGGAGGCGAAAATCCCTCGCACTTTGCCCGCGTCATCTTTGAAAATTGCGGCATTGAAGGACACCAGCAGCTCCTGGCTATCCTTTCTCCGCAGGGTCAGCTCATAGTTGGTGACCGCGCCTTTATCAAGTGTTTGCCGCACCCCATCGGCGGCGCATTTCGCGTCTGTGAAGTACTGTTGAAATGGTGTTCCGATGAGTTCCGCGCGGGAGTAGCCCGACATACGGCACATCGTCTCGTTCACGTCGGTGATGCTGAGTACGGCATCAACGGTGATGAGCCCGTCAAGCGAGGCCTCGATCAAGCCGCGGTTGTAGCTGCGCTCTTCAACGAGCTGGGATTGCAGCCGCGCCTGCTCGGTGATGTCGCGCGCCGAAGCGAAAATCCCTTTGACGTCGCCCGAGGGATCGCGAAAGACTGAGGCGTTGAAGGAAACACGCAACGGTGGTCCGGACCGCTTGGCTAGAGTGAGGACATACTCGGTGACGACGCCCTTCTCGAAAGTTTCTTTTACACCCGCCGTGGCTTGCTCAGAGTCCTGAAAATAGTCGGCGAATGGCGTTCCGATGAGTTCCTCGCGAGAGAAGCCCGACATCCGGCACATTTGCTCGTTGACATCGGAAATGGAACCGGAAGGATCGACCGTAATCAGCCCATCCACCGATGCCTCGATCAGGCCGCGGTTATAGGCCTCCGATTCTCGGAGTTGCTGCTCGAGTTTTTTTTGCTCGGTAATGTCGCGCGCGGCCGCGAATACGCCCTGGAGTTTTCCAGCCGCGTCGCGGAACGTCGATGCATTGTAGGAAACTACGGTTGTGCGCCCGTCTTTGGATTTCGCCGTCAACTCGTAGTTCGTGACTCGTCCCTCACGCAAGACCAGCCGAATGCCGTCTTCCGCGCGCCCCGGTTCGGTGAAGAAAGTTTTGAAAGGTGTGCCAATGAGCTCTTCGCGCGGGTAGCCGGTCAACGCAACCATCTGCTGGTTCACGTCGCTGATGATCCCCAGCGGATCGGTGGTCATCAGAGCGTCGATGTTTGATTCGATCAGCGAACGGGTATAGAACTGCGTGGCCTTCACTTCTTCGGTCAGGCGAATTTCGTCCGAAATGTCTTTAGAAATAAGGAGGAATCCGATGGCTTTCCGGGAGGAATCAAGGCGAGGCGTGATCACCACGCGGGCCGTGAATTGCTCGCCGTTCTTTCGCCGCCGGCGTATCGTGCCTTCCCATTTTCCGTCCCTTAGAGCGGCATCGAGCAGTTTACGAGGTTTGCCGCTGTCGACATCCTCCGGCGCGTGCAGGATCGAGGAATTTGCCCTTCCCACAACTTCTTCTGGCTCGTATCCATAGAGCCTTCGTGCGCCCTCGTTCCAGAGCAGGATTTTTCCGTCCAGATCCTTGCCAATGATCGAGTACTCCGTCGAGGATTCCAGGATGTTGGCAATGAAATCGACGGCTTCCTTGGCGTTCCCCACAATCGCGTTGTCAAAGAGCTTTGTCTTGCGAATCTCCTCGACGAAACGAATCTCGTTAGAGACATCCTTCGAGATGAGAAGGAAGCCGACTGGCTTGCCCTTACTATCGTGCCGGGGTGTTATCACCACGCGCGCACTGATGCGCCTGCCATCTTTGCGCACTCGCCCGATCACTCCCTCCCACTTGCCGTCGCGGAGTGCCGCCGCCATGATTTCGCGCGGTTTTCCAGTCGCAACATCTTCCGGAACATGCAGAACTTCCGAATTCAGTTTCCCGACCACCTCCTCGGCTTCGTACCCGTACATCCGTCGGGCCCCTTCGTTCCAGAGCAGGATCTTTCCGTCCAGGTCCTTACCAATGACGGAATATTCCGTGGAGGACTCGAGAATATTGCTGACGAATTCGACCGCCTGTTGCGCGGTCGCTAAGATAGAACTGTCGAACAGGCTGGTTCTCACGGATGTCTACCCTGTATTTCTGGTCAAGGCTTGAACCAAATCAAAACCCGTAGTGCTACCGCACACGGTCGGCTGCCGTCCCAGAGGGCGACCTCCGGCCGCTACTCTGCGACACGAGTCAGTTTGTTAATCGGCCAAGAAGGGGCTTCATATCAACGGAAGGGGGTAATTCACTACCGCAGCAGCCATTCCCAAGAACGGCTCAAGCAAGCTTACAGAAGACTACAGGAACGCTCAACATGTTGCCCTCAATTCCGGTCAATGGCGAACGCTCCTGAATTCATTGTCCAAAGCGTCGACAGCCTGGCCTCAAGCATACTGAGTCGGGGCTTCGCTAGATGAACGACCGCGTAACAAGTCTTCCCACACGCACCAACTGCCGTCCGACGTAACTCCGAAAGGTCCACCCCGGCATGAGAAAAATCGAAGACTCTCAAAATAATTGGAGAGATTTTGCTCTAAAACTCCCTATGTCTATATCAGGGGACAGAATTCTCGCCCCGTGCTCCCCGCCACCCAGGTAAGACCGTCCCACTTCGGCTGGCTCTGGCGCGGCAACGTTCCGGTGGCGACGCCCCTCACTGTTGGCATATCGACTCCATGAAAATATCGCGACGCGAGGTCGCTGCAACCCAATACCTGCGGGATCGTTTTCACAGCCACCTGATGAGTGAAAGCCGCTTTGCGGACCAGGTTGTAAGAGGCCACCTGAAGTGCTCTTCAGTGCCAGACTTCAGGTGCAGAAGTTTTCCGCTTCATTTCGGAGGGGTGAAGTGGACTTCACCCCGGCACTTCACCACGCGACGTTGCTGGACGTTGTAGGAGTCCCGCGGGGAACGGTACAGGCGTTATTAGGCCACGCGTCGTCTGAGGTCACACGGCAGATCTATCTGCACGCGATCCATGCGGAGCAACGCCGAGCGGTGGAAGGAGTGGAGAGACTTCTTATTGGACCCAAATGGACCCAAATTGGAGAAGTCGCCCAAATGCCAAATTAGCTTCAGACTGATTTGCCGGCAGGTAAATGGTGGACGTGACCGGGATCGAACCGGTGACCCCCTGCTTGCAAAGCAGGTGCTCTCCCAGCTGAGCTACACGCCCACTGTAACTCTATGATTCTAATAAATCCCGATGACAAATAGCTACAAATGACTGCCTACCCTGTTAGGAGGTGCTCTCGCAAACTGATTTTGTCCACCTGTTACGCGCATCATTCTCCGCGCAAAATACTTACAACGATCAACTGTCCAGCCAAAATACTCTCTCCTTGACTATCTAGGTGAGTTTTGTTAAACCTCTCCTAGACACACAAGGAGAGATCGTGGGCAAAGCGATTGATTTGCTGCAAGGCACACTGGACATGCTGATCCTCAAAGCTGTCTCGCTTGGCCCGCTCCACGGCTACGGGGTTTTGCTGCGCATTCAGCAGATCTCTGGCGAACAACTGGAGATCCAACAAGGCTCGTTATATCCAGCGCTCTATCGTCTGGAACATCAGGGCTGGATCGCCAGCGAGTGGGGGGAATCGGACAACAACCGCAAAGCAAAGTTCTATAGCCTGACCGCCACCGGGCGGCGCCAACTCCATTCGGAAACCGAAAAGTGGAACCGAATGGCGTCGTTGATCGCGAGTATTCTGCGAACTACTCGGGAGGAGATATGAATCTCACTCGCTTCCGCTCCTGGTTGAAGTGGATGGTCAAGGGACAGCGGCTTGAAAGTGAAATGGAAACGGAAGTGCGTTTCCACGTTGAGAGCCGCGCAGCGGACCTGGTTCGCAAAGGCCTTTCCCAGCAAGAAGCGATGCGACAGGCGAGGATTGAGTTCGGCGGAATCGAGTCTCACAAAGATGCCGTGCGGGCATCCATGGGCGTGCGCTGGTGGGGTGAACTAGGTTCGGACATGCGTCATGGATTGAGATTGTTGCGCAGGAATCCAGGTTTCACTGCGGTTGCGATTTTGACTCTGGCTCTGGGCGTGGGAGCCAACACGGCCATTTTCAGCATCGTGAATGCCGTGTTGCTGCGTTCTCTGCCCTACCGCGATCCCGATCGTTTGGTACGAATCTTCTTTAACGAGCCCGGCGTAGGATTGCGGGACGTCAGGTTTTCCAAGCCCGAACTGGATGACCTGCAGACGCGAGCGGGTGTATTTGAAGATGTGAGCCCGATCTTCGAGGGCAGCGAGAATTTGACGGGCACCAAACAGCCCGAGCGTGTCGAGGGGGTCAATGGCAGTTTCAGCTACTTTTCCATGCTGGGTGTGATCCCGCAAATTGGACGGTTGTTTGGTCCGCAGGACTTCACTCCTGGTTTCGCTTCAGAGGCCGTGATCAGCGATGGCCTGTGGCGCCGTGCCTATGGCGCCGATCCGAATGTTCTCGGCCGTACCATCCGGATCGACAATGATCCCCTTACAATTATTGGGGTTCTGCCACGCGGATTTCGCCATCCTGGACCGACGATTTCCGGCGACGCGGAAGTGTTTGGCGCCGCCGGATTCAGCGGAGATCCCTTTCCCCCGCCAATGCGTGGTACCCGGATTTTAGTATCTGGAATCGGACGACTTAAGCCTGGCCTGACACTGGCGCAAGCTCAGGCGCGGCTCACTGCCATGGCCCCGGAATTGCGCCACGACTTTCCCACCGATTACCCGCCACAGGCGCAATGGACGATTGAGATTCAACCCTTGCAGGAAACTTTGGTGGGCAATGTCCGGCCCATGCTGCTGGTGTTACTGGGTGCGGTAATCCTGATCGTTTTCATCGTATCGTTGAACATTGCCAATCTCCTCTTGGCGCGCGCTTCAGCGCGACAACAAGAGATGGCGGTGCGGTTAGCGCTGGGGGCGAGCCGCGGCCGCATGGTGCGCCAGATGCTGACCGAGTCCATGCTGCTGTCGCTCATCGGCGGCGCCGCGGGAATCGTAACCGCAGTGGGTACTTTGGGTTTCATCCTGCGCTTTATGCCATCGAACGTTCCCCGGCTCAACGAAGTACGAATCGACTGGGTGGTGCTGGCGTTCGCTCTGCTGATTTCCATTCTCACCGGCTTAGCGTTTGGACTTGCTCCAGCGCTTCATTCGGCAAAAGTCGCTCTCTCCTCGGCCATTCGTGAAGGCGGTCGCGGTTCCGGCTACAGCACTACGACCGGCCGATTGCGGGATGTTCTAATCGTCTCTGAACTGGCGTTCGCCGTCATACTGATGGTCGGAGCCGGCTTGCTGCTGCGTACGCTGCGGGATCTGTTGCAGGAAAATCCAGGCTTTAATCCAACTCAAGTTGTCACGGCGAACATCCAGCTTCCGAATCCCAACGAGCCCAGAGGCGGATCCGTATCTGGATAATCCTCGCAGAGCCACCTTTGATCGTGAGTTGCTGCGGCGCATGAAGGCAATCCCGGGAGTGGAACTCGCCGCAATCACCTCAGCTCTACCGACCACCAATACCAACCCCAACGCGGTCGGTGGCTTAGCGACTGAAGGCTTCGCGATTGAAGATAGACCGGTCGAGTCCTCGCAGGGTCTGCACGCCGAGAGAATTCGGATAAGCCCCGATTATTTTAAGGTGTTGCAGTCGACGCTCTTACGCGGTCGCTCATTCACCGAGGGCGACGAAGACGGCAAACCGCTGGTGGCCATCATTGATGAAAGTACCGCTCGTAAGTATTGGCCAACCCGCGATCCGCTGGGCCGCCGAGTGCGGTTCGGACGAGACTCTGCCAAGCCATGGACGACCATCGTGGGTATTGTTAAGGATATCAAGAGTGACGGTCTCGACATCGATGGCGTTCCCCACATCTATGTTTCGACCTATCAAGACTCCAGCAAGCGACTGAGCGTGGTGTTGCGGACGTCTCTGCCCGCGTCCCTGCTCGAACCACAGATTCGGCATGAAATCCAGAGCATTGATCCCGGCTTGCCGGTATTTAATGTTGCTCTCGATGAACGACATCCTTGATCGGTCACTGGCTTCACGCCGTTTTTCTGCCGACCTGGTGGGCGGATTCGCCGGACTGGCGGTGCTTCTGGCCTCCATCGGAATTTACGGCTTGCTGGCCTACATGGTCAGCCAAAGATCGCGCGAGATCGGTATTCGCATGGCCCTGGGCGCGCGGCCGGACGACATTCTGAGAATGTTCTTAGGCAAGGGGGTCGCGCTTGCTGGCGTGGGAATCGTTGCCGGAGTAGTTGTTTCTGCATCCACTGCGTCGTTGATGGCAAGTTTGCTCTATGGGGTGCGCCCCCATGATCCGGCTGTGTTTGTGATCGTTCCTTTGCTTTTGTTTGCCGTTGCCGTTCTAGCCAGCTATCTTCCAGCGCGGCGCGCAACCAAGGTGGACTCAATGATTGCCCTGCGTGAAAGTTGAGGACAATAGGCTTCGGACTCTGGATATTGCGATTCAACATTAGCTACTCAAGGGGGGCGATGACCACGTTATTGCAGGATTTTCGGTATGGACTGCGGCTGCGGGCGCAAGCGTGGTATCGCTCTCCCGAGTATGCGTTGGCCCTCGAGGTTCGAGACGAAGCACTCAGTCGCAACCCCAAGGCTATATACCCCCAAGTCGGACATAACAATGGCAAAGCATTCTCTTTGAAAATGCAAGCTGAAATCCAAACTGAAATGAGGACAAAATGAAGAGAACTTTCGTGATCCATGCCTTGCTGTTCCTCGCCGCGTCAGCGATTGCACAAACAACGTGCGCGCAATCAAAGAACCCGGTAAGTACGGCCCTGAGAGACATTCTGCCCGGCCGGCAGAAAAACACCGTCGCAGCCGTCGAAGCCATGCCCGCCGAAAAATTCAGTTACAAGCCCAGCGCCGACCAGATGACCTTCGGCCGTCTCGTTGTCCACATGGCCGAAACGAATAATCTGCTGTGCGGCAAGGCGGCCGCCGTCCCGGCTCCCAAGGTCGAGGAGATCAAGGATACAGACTCGAAAGACAAGCTCGTGGCCGCCCTCAAGGCCTCATTCGATTTCTGCTCCGACGCGCTGGCGAATATGGACGATTCGAAACTAGCGGAGACCGCGGAAGGATTCGGCGGAAAACAAGTTACACGCGGCTGGTTGAGCCTGATCCTAGCCGGTGCTTGGGCCGACCACTACGCCGAAGCCGCAATGTATCTGCGCCTGAACGATGTGTTGCCGCCAACCGCCAAGAAGTAAAAATGGGAAGCATGGCGTGCTCGGTCTGCAGATGCGCACACCGTCCCTAACTTGAGGGTTTTCGAACCGGCACTGGTTGAAATGACCACTTTGACCGGGCATCCAAATGACGTCGTCCTAATTGCAGTAAGTCGCCACAAGGGTTGGCTTGATAGGATTTCGGTCCAACTTCAGTCCAATTCAAGAGGTTGGTTGCACAGCGTGCGTCCGCGTACGCGACACCAGATGCGGCACTTGTGCGATTTTGCCTGCTTTCTTGCAAAGCAGGTGCTCTCCCAGCTGAGCTACACGCCCACACGAAACGCTGCTGCATCAATTCTAATTCACTTCGTTTCGCATATCCATCCCTCCCCAATGTGTCGTTTCGGCTGGAACTACGCCCATTTCGTGCGGCGTTACCGCACCTCCGTTTGTTGAATTCACGCAAATTCACTGTTTCATCGCGCGCCAATTCCGCCGTCCCACGTCCCTCGTAGCGCACGTGGACTTGCTCCGAGAGCGCATTACACAGCTACGGATACGTATTGATACGAATATTCACTTGACGGGTACGTAGCCCACGTCGTATATAGCGACGAGAATTCTTCGCGGAGGCGCTATGCGACGTTTCGCCCTGCTCGCCGTTTCGCTTGCATTCCTCTTCTGCGGTGCTGCTCAGATTTACGCCCAAAGCGATCCCACGACCGAGCAGGGGCTGAAGCCTTACGGCTCTTTTCACGGCGGCGATATCGATTCGATCAGCATGGTTAATCTGAAGCCTAACATCCATATTCCGCTGCTTTCTTATCCTCAACGCGGACAACTCAGTCTGGGCTTCTCGATCGTCTATACGAATCCCGTATATGTTCCCAACGTACAGTGCCAGCCTGTGCCGCCCAAGCCGCAGCAGTGTACTGCGCAATATTACATGTCACCCGCACCCCAGATCGCGATCGTTCCCGATTTTGTTCCCGGCATTGGTTGTGGGCGTTGGTACACACCGCCCAGCTGCCTCTATTACACGGTGAATGAATCAGACGGCAACGTGCATCGAACTGGACAGATCGATACTGCGGGTAACTTCCGGTCGGTGGATGCGACTGGATTCTTGTTCAACGCCGGCGCGTCGTTACTTACAGACCGGAATGGGACGCGGTATCAGTACACCTATTGCTGCAATCCATACAACGGGTTCGCTTACTGGTACGGAACCTCGATTGAAGACACCAACGGCAATAAAATCACAACAAATCTGACAACGCAGGGAGGCCTCACTGTTGCGACGGGGTGGACGGACACCCTAAATCGGACCATCCCGGTGCCACCTTCTTTGCACAGTACTGCTAGCCAGCCGCCAAGCACTGGCAATCCGGCGCTTTGCCCGACAGGTGCCGGCTTACTTCCAGTTTACGCAGCCTACGCTTGGACCGTACCGGGCTACAACGGCGTGACCGCGACCTACACCGTTTGCACAGCGGCTCTAAGCCTAAGTTATACGCCGACAGGGTGTAACCCTTCGACCGGAAACTACGATTGTGGGGGATTCACGGGCGAGACGATTTACCCGACTCAGAGCATCGTTCTACCCAATGGCACGGCGTGGAGCTTTGAATATGACGGCGCAGGGGGGCTCGCAAAAATCGTCTTCCCGACCGGGGGATCCATTTCCTATACATCGGGCGAGTACACGAACTGCCTTGCGCTTAAAAGTGTTTGGAAGACCTACGCCCGAGCAGTCAGCAGCCGTTCGGTCGATGCCAACGACGGCACGGGCGCGCACACGTGGAACTACAGTCAGACGTTTACCAGCACGGGACTGACGACTACCGTGACGTCTCCCGCACCGTTTTCAGACGCGACGGTCCACACGATGACGGAATTCTCAAGTTCGCAGTTCGTGAGTTGCTCTGTCTATGAAACGCAGGTGGATCACTACCAGGGTTCCGTGTCTGCGGCGAACCTTCTGGAGACGACGCAGACGGCGTACAACTTCGTAGGGAATCCTTACGACACGAATGGCGCGGGAGCGTATCAGACCACGATCAACGTGGTCCCTAAGAGCGTAACGACCATTTATCCTAACGGCAAGACGAGCCAGATCCAGACCGACTATGACGCAGGAGTGCCGATGGTCGGTCTCGGAGCGGGCGCGAATGTGATCTACGGCGTACAACTCGCGAAAAGGGAATACGATTTTCCGAGCGGAACGGCTTTGCTGCGCACGACTACAAACACGTATCAGTTTCAAACCGTCCCGGCGTACCTGACGTACAACCTGCTCGGCTTACCCGCGACGGTGAAGGTGACAGACTCGGGTGGGACGCAGCGGGCGCTGACGACGTATGGGTACGACAGCGGGACGCCGACCGGGTCGGGGATCACGACGCAGCACGACTCCGCTCCGCCCAACGGCAACACGCGGGGGAATCAGACTTCTGTAAGCCAGTGGGAGAGCGGGAGCACCGTATCGACCGCGAACTGCGCGGTTTCGGTTACCAATGGAAATGTTGTGAGCGCGCGCAAGTTCTATGACACCGGTAAGGTAGCATCGGCCACCGACCCGTGCGTGCACACGACGACGTATTCGTACTCAGCGACCTTCGCCGGGGCGTTTATGACGCAAACGCAATTCCCGGATACGAATTCGCCGAACCTTGCGCACCACATCATCAGTGGGAACTATGATTTCAACACCGGTGTCTTAACAAGCCGGACGGACGAGAACAGCCGAACTACGACGTATGCGTATGACAACCTGCTGCGGCTAACGAACGTGACGTACCCCTCGCCCGACGGAGGGCAATGGAATTATTTCTATCCGGATATGGTGACGGTGGAGCGAACGAAACAGATTGACGGCACGCGCACCACGGATGAATTCGCGCATTTTGACGGACTCGGCCGCGAGATCCGGCATATTGCCGCGAACGACGAATCAACTCCATACGACCAGGTGGACACATGCTATGACGCAAACGGGAGGGCGAGCTTTAAATCCTATGCTTACCAAGGAAGCGGGCTTTCTGCGCCGCAGGTGTGCTCGGGCGGAGGCGATTCATTTGCGTATGATGCATTGAACCGCACCACGACGGTAACCCACGCCGATGGAAACGCTGTTCTCTGACGTCGTACACCGGAGCAGCGACGAGTGTCTCTGACGAAGGGAACGGGACGCACGTGTCCAGCGAATTTCGCAACTGGATGGCATCGGCCGGATGGCCTCGCTGTGTGAGGTTTCCGGCACGACACTGACTGTGGGACTCAGCCCAGCCCCCGGCGCGTTGCGGGCAGGATATCGCCGCGACTGGATTCCTGACGACGTATGGCTACGACGTTCTCGGAAATTTGATGTCGGTGGCTCAGGGAGGACTCACGGCGCGGACGTTTCAGTACGACATCTCGCGGCTGACGAGCGCGTCGAATCCGGAATCAGGGACAATCACCTATGCGTATGACGAGGACGGACTGGCAATCACGAAAACGGCGCCGAAACCGAACCAGACCAGTCCTTCGACGACGGTGATTACGACGATGACGTACGATCCGCTGCACCGGTTGCGGACCAAGAGCTACAATGACGGCAGCACGCCCACGGCGACGATGAACTACGACGAGACATCGGCTCTGGGTGTGGCAAGTCTGGCGAATACAGACGGACGGGAGTCGTCTTCGACGGTCGCCGGCTCGCTGACGGGTGAAGTATTCAGCTACGACGAATTGGGGCGCGCAAAAGTTCACTCGCAATGCACGCCGCAGAACTGCAGCGCGGGGACAGTGTTCCCAGTGGCGTACACCTACAATTTGCTCGCGATGACGTCGAGCACAAACGGAACGGGCGTGACGCTAAATTACACCGTCAACCGTGGCCTGCGCCTGACTCAAATGACCAGCAGCCTTTCCGATACGAATCATCCGGGGACGATGTACTCTGCGGCCCACTACAACGGCGTGGGATCGCTGACGACTGCAAAACTAGGAAGCAATATCGCTGAGACGCGTGGATACGATTCGCGCTTGCGGTTGAATTCGATTGCGGATGGGTCGATTTATACGTTGACAATTCCTCGCCGGTACGGGCTACGCACCGAACAGCGACATTCTGGCGGCGAACGACAGCGCCAACGGCAACTGGGCTTACGCGTACGACGACTTCAATCGGCTGGCGAGCGCGACGCAGAGCGGGCAGCCGGCGTACACGGACGTGTACGACCGCTACGGGAACCGGTGGAAGCAGCTGTACAACGGGGCGTGCACGGCGGGGTCGACATTCTGCGCGACGTTTGACGGGAACAACCACAACAACAATGGGCTGCTGGTGTACGACGCGGCGGGGAAACGTGACGATGGACAACATGCATCACTACGGGTATGACGGGAAAACCGGCTGGTGAGCGTGGACTCGGGAGCGACGGCGGCGTACGTGTACGATGCGGAGGGAAAGCGAGTGAGGAAGACGACGGGCGGGTTGAGCGTGGATTACGTGTACGATTTGGCGGGAGCGGCGATGACGGAGATGAGTGCGACGGGAGGATGGAATCGAGGAGAAGTGTATGCGGGCGGGAGGCACGTGGCCACGTATGCGTCGAGCACGACGTATTTTCGCTGGGGACTGGCTGGGAACGGAGCGGGTGAGGACGACGGCGGCGGGAGTGAAGTGCGAGACGGTGACGAGTCTGGCGTTTGGGGATGGGCAGGCGGTGACGGGGAGCTGCGGGGATCCGAGCCCGCTGCATTTTACGGGGAAGCAGCGGGATGCGGAGAGCGGGTTGGATAATTTCGAATTTCGAAAACTCAGTTCAGCGTTGGGTCGATTCATGAGTCCAGATCCTGCGGCTATGATGGCGGTTGACATCGAAAGTCCGCAGACGCTGAAATCGCTACTCCTACGTGCTCAACAATCCCTTCATTTTCACGGATCCGTTCGGCTTGGATTGTGCATATTTGAATAGCTCTGGTACCGGCCTTGAAAAGGGTGGCATCGACAATAACAGCAGTTCGCGTGAATGTGGCAAGACTGGCGGCTATTGGGTGGAGGGTGCGATAACTCAGGTCAAAATCGACTCCAACGCAACAACGATCTCGCTCACTGGAACCACGAACGGCGAAAATCAAACGAACGCGTCCTACCAACAGGATGCAGTTGTAACGGTGGGAGAGTACAACAACACTTCTCTGAACAAGTACAATCACATTGCACTGGGCCTGGCTGGACAAACGCAATACGGCCAGAACCCGCGAAGCGATGCACGGTTCCTGTGGTCGCTAAGCATGCACGGACCAAACGCTTCTGTCCCCGGCGCTATCAAGCCACAAGTCGGCGGTCGTCTCTTGCAGGTTGCTCGCATCCGAGTCACCGGAATGCAAGCTCAGATGCTACAGAACGCGATAAGCGAGAGTGCGCAAACCCCGCCGCCGTACACGGTCTTCGGTCAAACCGGATGCGATTGCGGAACTTGGGGACAAATGATGCTTGGTGATGCTGGAATCAACTCTGGTCCACCCGCACCGTTGCCAGATTATCTGATGCAGCAGCTAAGTAACCTTTATCCTCCGCAAAAACAGCCGTAGTCATCAGAATATGGTTTTGACGGATTCTTGGGGAGAAGTCTTATGATTTGGTACTTGTTCTTAGGATGTCTTTTGCTCCTCGGCTGCATGGGGCTTATCGTTAAGCGGCTCAGGCGTTGGTTCGCGGCATTTGGATGCTTCGGAGTGCTGATTGCACTTACGCTAGCGATTGTATCGACTCGACAACGATTGAACCTAGGATTCTCCTGGTGCTGTGGCCTCCGGCGCTTGCCGGTATTGCAGATCCTTCAACTCCATCGGACAAAGTTCTTGTCGCTCTATTTGAATTCGGTGGCAACTTCATTTTGTATGGGGCGATTGGAACCCTCATTGGACTCTGTTTCCAGAGAAGGCCAAGTCCGGAAGGCCCGAGCACACATTAAAAGTTTGTGTCCGAATGCTTGCAACTAGCCGGATCGGGGACTCGTGGACCAGCGGCGTCTAACGCAACCGCGTGGGGCCAGGACAGTTCACCTGAGATTATAGTGTTGCAAAGGTATGACTCACGTTTTCGACTGAATTCGATTGCGGATGGGTCGTTGTACGCTTACGATTCCTTCCGGTACGGGCTACGCTCCGAACAGCGACATTCTGACGGCGAACGACAGCGTCAACGGCAACTGGGCTTACGCGTATGACGACTTCAATCGGCTTGCGAGCGCGACGCAGGCGGCGCAGCCTGCTTATACGGACGTGTACGATCGGTACGGGAACCGCTGGAAGCAGCTGTACAACGGGGCGTGCACGGCGGGGTCGACGTTCTGTGCGAATTCGTTCGACGGGAACAACCACAACAGTAATGGGTTGCTGGTGTACGACGCGGCGGGAAACGTGACGATGGACAACATGCATCACTACGCGTATGACGGGGAGAACCGGGTGGTGAGCAGCGGAGCGATTTCGTATTATGCGGAGGATTTCATTGGCAGCTCGCGGGTGATTACCACGTCGTTGGGAGCGACGTGCTACGACGCGGACTTCTACCCGTACGGATCGGAAAGCAATGTGACGAACACGTGCCCGCAGAACTACAAGTGGACAGGGAAGGAGCGGGACGCGGAGACGGGGAACGACGATTTCGATGCGCGGTATTATTCGTCAGTGTACGGAAGGTTCTTGTCGGCGGACTGGTCGGCGGTGCCGGTGGCGGTGCCGTATGCGAACCTGACGAATCCGCAGACGCTGAATCTGTACGCGATTGTGCGGGATAATCCGGAGAGTTTTGTCGACCTCGACGGGCACCTGTGGACCCCAGGCGGCGCGGGGCAGTGCGGAGACCCCACCAGCGGTTGCGGCGGGTCGGACCAAAACGCTGCCGCAAACAACGCTCAAAAGGCACAGCAAAACGCGAAGCAAAATAATGAGCAAACGCGCGCGAATGTAGCTGCGACCGCTGAGAAATACAACGGAAGTACCGACTGGGGTTACAGCAAGCAGAAGGGTGCGTTTGCTTGCAACACAAATAAGTGTAATGCCTTCGAGGGGACGTAACCAAGGAAGCTGGCGCGCCAGCGTCAGTTAAGGGTAGTGACGGGAAGTCGCGGTATCCTCTTGCCGCTGAGTGGGCTGACAAGAACACCAAAATCGATAACTGGCGGGCGCTGGGAAAGAATGAGACCCCGCAACCCGGCGATGTCGCAGCGTACAAACTGTCGGGTGGCGGCGCGTCGTACAGCGGACACTCCGGGATTGTCACGTCAGTTGACGCGAACGGAGTCGTTCATGGAATGGCTGCCCATGAAAATGTGGTGGGACCAGACAACAAGTTTGATCGAAGCGTTACGCCTACGGTGGTGTACCGCCGGTACACAGGAGACGAATAATGTCATCTCTAATGAGGTTACGATTCTGCATCTGCATCTCAGCGATGTTCCTCTCTTTGCGCCGAGCCTTCTAGCGCAGGAGGCACATCCAAAGCCCACGACTGTCGTTGTCGAAAAGGCTGCTGGACGGGTGATCTACAAGGTTGATTCGCGGCAGGTGGACGACCTGTTGCGGGCGCTCAATCAAGTAGCCGATCGAAGCGGCCCAAACCAGCCAGTAAATGTAATCGTGGACTCGCGCCTGCCTGCTTCCGAAATCTGGAATGTAGACGGGGTTGCTGGCAAGGCTCAGCTTACGAACTTGCGGTTTTTCGTTCTCTTTCACGAGACGGAGATGATGGCTGAAATAAAGCGGATGCCCGCAGTGCCGTTTTCGACCAGCCCTGCGGACTAGGCGTCAAATTTACGGCTCAGGAGGACCAAGAGTAGGCGCAAAACCAAACGAACACTCAGGGCCAGGACAAGCCGCCTCACAAGGGCTTGTCGGTTGGAGTGCAAGGCAGCGGAATAGTAGTCGCAGGGGTCGGCAAGGCAGCGGCTGGTGCCACGGGGTCGGTGAATCCGGTCACCGTACAGTATGACTCAAGCACGGGTCATCCGAATGTGGCGGCGAGTGCCTCTGGCGGGACCATAACGACGGGAAAGGAGACCGGACCCGCTGGTTGCCAGGTGGAGGCGGGCAAGTAGATCACTGGGGTGTCCCAATCCCTAGCGCGAAGCAGATTGTCATCGGTATTGGTGCGGTCGGAACGGGATATCTGATCTATCGCGGTGTACGTATGCTGCCATCGGTGGTGTTTCCGCCGCTGTGGCCGACGATTCCGCTGAACGCTGCGATTCCGTGATGGAAAGGAAAAGGCTGCGTCCAGCGAGCGGAAGGATCGGTCCCATAGAAGGATCGGTCCCATAGGAGGTGACCAGTGAAATTTTTCACGACAGAAGAAACGAAGAGTTGGTGCGAGGCGCGTGGGTTGAAAGTTACGGCTGACCGGTATCTTCACTACGAGCCGGAGAGCCCGCATTGCTTCACCATCGGACTGGAAGACAAGCCTTCGCGCGTCATCGCTTTGGCGGACTATCTGGTGCCCACTTGGGAAGATGTTCCCTTTGAAGGAGCGCTCCTTTGGATCAGGGAGCGCGGCATCTGGGGCGACTTCTCTGAGAACACTGGAGACATGATCGTCCAGCAAATGCGCCTTGCAAAAGGCGAGACAGAACCTCTGGAAAAACGCCCAGGGCATCTTTTTGGACGCGAAGAGCTGTTCGAGATGCATTCCTATTTTGTAATCCCGTTACTGTTTGGCTGGGATGCCTTTCTGGTACCGGAGGGCAAGGACTACTTTCTTTTTGTCAGCCACGACGGTGTTGTAGGTGTTGTGTGCCGAACGCAAGAAACGTACGAGGAGCTGTTCCATCGCGCGCGTGATTGGAACCCGCGAGAAGACAAGAGTTGGTATCTCAAACATGTGGGAGCTAGCTCCGCGATCTGACCGCCGAGCAGAGTAGCCTCCGTGAAGATACTGACCAAAGAAAATGCAAGCGAACTGCTGGGCGGAGAATCGCTGGATACTTTTGTAAGCCAGCTATCGAGTCGGTTGCGCCTCGTCGGCGATACGTATTCGATTCCGCGCGATGCTGGAAGAAAGACAGCGCTGTCCAGGGTTTTCGCATACCTGCTTCTCAGGAAGTCAAGCGTCTGCGTATATGTGACCGGTTGGGGTGTGTGGGGATCTTCTGAGAACCTTGACCTGTTCTACGGATACAGGCGTTCCTTCGGCGAGAACCGGCCTCTGATCGAAGCGCCGGTTCACCTGTTCGAGCGAACCGAAGAGGATACCTTCATCAGCATACTGTGCATGGTGTTTTACTTTTTCTGGGACGCCTGGGTTTTTGATGTCGAGGGGAAGGCGCTGGTCAGAATAAGTCATGATGAATGGCTTGAGGTTCGGGCTGACGACGATGAGGCCATCAAAGAGTTCGTTGCCGAACTAGAAAAATACGGGATGCCCCTCCTAGCCCGCTGAGTTGAGACTTAGAGGAGCATGAAGATCGAACAACATTTTCGCGAACCGACTCCCACGGAAGCGGAGGTCATGCAGCGACTCTTAGCTGCGGACTTTCCCGGCAAAGAGGAGATAGCCAAACAGTTGGCCGGTTGCCGAGTTCGGATCATCGACGACGAGGACGGACTGGCAATCACGAAAACGGCGCCGAAACCGAACCAGACCAGTCCTTCGACGACGGTGATTACGACGATGACGTACGATCCGCTGCACCGGTTGCGGACCAAGAGCTACAATGACGGCAGCACGCCCACGGCGACGATGAACTACGACGAGACATCGGCTCTGGGTGTGGCAAGTCTGGCGAATACAGACGGACGGGAGTCGTCTTCGACGGTCGCCGGCTCGCTGACGGGTGAAGTATTCAGCTACGACGAATTGGGGCGCGCAAAAGTTCACTCGCAATGCACGCCGCAGAACTGCAGCGCGGGGACAGTGTTCCCAGTGGCGTACACCTACAATTTGCTCGCGATGACGTCGAGCACAAACGGAACGGGCGTGACGCTAAATTACACCGTCAACCGTGGCCTGCGCCTGACTCAAATGACCAGCAGCCTTTCCGATACGAATCATCCGGGGACGATGTACTCTGCGGCCCACTACAACGGCGTGGGATCGCTGACGACTGCAAAACTAGGAAGCAATATCACCGAAACGCGAGGGTACGATTCGCGTCTGCGGCTGAGTTCGATTGCGGATGGGGCGCTTTACACTCTTACGATTCCCTCGACCACCGGCTACGCTCCGAACAGCGACATTCTGGCGGCGAACGACAGCGTGAACGGAAACTGGGCGTACGTCTATGACGATTTCAATCGCCTCGCGAGCGCGACACAGGCGGCGCAGCCTCCTTATACGGATGTGTACGACCGGTACGGGAACCGGTGGAAGCAGTTGTTCAATGGGGCCTGCACGGCGGGGCCGACTTTTTGCGCGACGTTTGACGGGAACAACCACAACAGCAATGGGCTGTTGACCTACGACGCGGCGGGAAACGTGACAATGGACAACATGCATCACTATGCGTATGACGGTGAAAACCGGCTGGTGAGCGTGGATTCGGGAGCGACGGCGGCGTACGAATACGATGCCGAGGGAAAACGAGTGAGGAAGACGACGGGCGGAGTGAGCGTGGATTACTTGTACGACCTCGGCGGGCAGGCGATTACGGAGTTGAGCGCGACGGGAGGATGGAATCGAGGAGAAGTGTACGCGAGCGGGAGGCATGTGGCGACGTACACAGGCAACACGACGTATTTCACGCTGGGAGATTGGCTGGGAACGGAGCGGGTGAGAACGACGGCGGCGGGAGTGAGTTGCGAGACGGTGACGAGTCTGGCGTTTGGGGATGGGCAGGCCGTGACGGGGAGCTGCGGGGATCCGAGCCCGATGCATTTCACGGGGAAACACCGCGATACGGAGAGCGGGTTGGATTATTTCGGGGCTCGACACCATTCATCGAGCATCGGCCGCTTCATGCAGACCGATCCCAAGCAGTTCAGCATCAGGACATTGGTGAACCCGCAGAAGTGGAACAAGTACGCCTACGTTCTCAACAACCCGCTCGCCCTCGTCGATCCCAATGGGATGGAAGAGGTGACGATTCAGGTTAACGCGTTCATCCAGACGAACAGTGTCGGAGGATTCCGAGGCGACAATCGCGGTTTCAGTTCCGACATGAAGACGGGGGCCGAACACTCGCGCGTCTCGGTCACCATCAGAATCGAGACCGATCCAGCAAAAAATCATGGCATTCCCCTGATTGGTAAACCCGAAGTGAATGTTGGCACGACGCACTTGAATCTGACCGGTAGTGAAAAGACATCGAGCGGACCGCAGATGCCAGAGGTCACGGCGACTCAGGACAAGAATGGGAACGTGAATGTGAACTTCCAGGAAAGCATGAGAAACCCGTTTACGCCGCCGGGTTCTGGCAGCATCAATGCTAGTGTGAACGTTACGGTCAATCAGGATGCGACAAAGGCAGCGGTGAACGGCAGCATCTCGGGTTCACCATCATTCGAGGCCAATTTCAGCGTTGATGGAGGTGCCAGCCAGAATCTTCCGCTCCAGACCGAGCCGAGCAGCGCGCTCGGATTTATCCTTGGCCTGCAACACCCCAACATCATTGATAAGACAACCAATCTTCCGCCGCAGCCGAGGAGAGAGGAGCAGCCGCTATGAAAATGGCAGCGGGTTTCCTTATGGTGGTTGGCTGTTTGTGGGGACTCTTGGTTGTGTGGATGTTCTTGACGATAGCCGGAGTCGCTGATGCGCCTGAATCATTGGCAAGCGTTGCATTCTACTGGGGGAGTATGTTGGTTGGTCCTTTGATGCTCATCATCGGAGCAGTGCTCTTGTTGCGAGGAACATCCTTGCGGCCAGGAGCGACCCTTGTTGGCCTTGGCTGCGTGATCCTTACGGGCTTTGTTCTCTACAACAGCATTACGGGCATGCAACGAAAACCGTTGCAAGCGTCGCCGCCCTACTTCTTTTATGTAGGGCTGCTGCTGATCATGCTCCTATCGGATGCTGCGGCGTACAGCGTCTACAAGGTGCTGGGCGGACGCCGATGATTTTGCTCTCCACACAGTTGGCGACGTCAATAATGTTGCAATCTGGCGGGTAGCACACCCGTCGGATTCGGTCCGCTGTTGATTTTTACTGATCCTATAACGGCGTCGGCTTCTTCTGCCGAGTAAACTTGGTAGCTGTTGGACGACCAAGGTCCGGTTTCAGGACCCCGGTGGGTCCACCGGACCCCAGAAACCGGGGCTCGGAAGAAAGGAGCCGAGCCCGGTACGGCGGCGGCCGCGGCGGGATGATTATCAGGATGTGATTTTCACACGCGCTATTAGGCCGCGCGCGTCGCGCTTCCTTACGCGCCGGTTTACCCGCGCGTGCACTTGCCTCGATTCGTCGCTCGCCGCTGTTATCATTCGCGCCAACGCAGCTCGCCCGCGAATGCGAACAACCACATCACGACGGCGCCGTTTGCGTACGACGCGGCGGGCAACGAAACCGCCGACGCTGCCGGGACGTACGCGTGGAACGCCGAGGGGGAGCTGAAGACGGCGGGTGGCGTCACGTACACGTATGACGGGGACGGGCGGCGGGTCGAGAAGTCGAACGGGAAGCTCTACTGGTACGGCGTCGACGGGAATGTGCTGGAGGAGACGGACGCGACTGGAAACATGACGAACAGCGCGTTCAACGAGTATATGTACTTTGCGGGAAAGAAAGTGGCGCGGAGGGACGCGGCGGGGGACGTGTTTTACTATGGCGACGACATGCTGGGGAGCTCGACGGGGATGGTGGAGATAGCGGCGGGGCAGACGACGGCGGCGGTTTGCTACGACGCGGATTTTTACCCGTACGGACGGAAAGCAATGTGACGAACACGTGTCCGCAGAACTACAAGTGGACGGGAAAGGAGCGGGACGCGGAGACGGGGAACGACGATTTCGATGCGCGGTATTATTCGTCGGTGTACGGGAGGTTTCTGTCGGCGGACTGGTCGGCGGTGCCGGCGGCGGTGCCGTACGCGAACCTGACGAACCCGCAGACGCTGAATCTGTACGCGATTGTGCGGGATAATCCGGAGAGCTACGCGGATCTCGATGGACACTGCGTTTGGGATCTCTGCGTAGGGGAAGGGGCGGCCCTATACGCCGCGGCGGCAGCAACATTCGCAGCGGTGGCCTACTTGGAGACACCTCAAGGCAAGGAACAGACTCGACAAGCCATCCTCGGTGGAGGTTTGCTTATAAACAAGGCCGTTCAGGCTGCGGAGTCCACAGTGTTACACTCCGAAAGCAAGCCCGGAACTCTTGGCAAACCTGACCATCAAGCGACCGTCCAGCAAGAGGCTGACAGGATAAAAGGAAAGCCTGAACAAAAGATTCCGACACCCGAAGGCAAGAAGGACAGCAGGAGGGCGGACGCTGTGGGTACAAATCCGAAAACCGGCAAACCAGAAATCGTTCAGGTGTACAGACCAACTCCAGCGGGCAACGTGCCACAAAGAGAAAAAGATGCCGCCGAGGACATTCGCAACGCGACGGGGGTTGCGCCAACCATGGTGCCTGTTCGCCCCGTGCCGCCTCCTCCACCAATTTTTCGGCCAGAGAACCTTGCTCCGTGACCTATGGGCAGACAAGTCCAATTCCACGCGCTGCGCGACGACGTCCGACTCTTGCTTGATTTCGCATGTGGTCGAGACCCGGTTGTCGTTACCCTGCTGGACAGCGATTCACCGGAAATTCAACCGGTCGCCGATCCGGCCTCCGAGACTCGGACGATGACTTTATGGAATACGACCCTCGTCACGCCTCTCGTGCGAAAAAGAGTGGTGCGGTCCGAGGGCGGAGACTATTACCGCGTTGACTATTCTCTTCCGACACTGGAATTCTCGCCCTCGCGCCGTTGCGAATGGAACGGGCAACAGGCTCTCCTTCAAGGCCGGATTTATGGCTTTGCACTGGAGGGTGAATCAGATATCTATCAAGAGTGGTACGATTCGATCGCACGCTGGATCCGCAAGCATTTCGATAAGAATCCCATAGACATTTTCGGAGGATATATAGGTACGTCAGCATTCAAATGGTTCCTCGATGGCGGCGTCCTCCTGCCGTCGTTCCCGCCACCCGTTGATGAGCATTGGCTCTCTGTTGTCGCAAGACAACACAAGCAAATAGCCAAATAGGCGCTTCAGAACCGGATCGAAGCAACCACATCACGACCGCGTCGTTCGCGTACGACGCGGCTGGACACGAAACCGCCGATGCTGCAGGAATCTACACGTGGAACACTGAAGGGGAGCTGAAGACGGCGGGCGGAGTCACCTACACGTATGACGGCGACGGGCGGCGCGTCGCAGAAATCAAACGGGAAGATTTACTGGTACGGCGGCGGGGAGGTAATCGAGGAGTCGGACGCGGCGGGGAACATGCAGGAGGCGTACGTGTTTTTTGGAGGGAAGCGGATCGCGAACCGGGTGGTGAGCAGCGGAGCGATATCGTATTACGCGGAGGATTTCATCGGGAGTTCGCGGGTGATCACGACGTCGGCGGGAGCGACGTGCTACGACGCGGATTTTTACCCGTACGGATCGGAAAGCAATGTGACGAACACGTGCCCGCAGAACTACAAGTGGACGGGAAAGGAGCGGGACGCAGAGACAGGGAACGATGATTTCGATGCGCGGTATTACTCGTCGGTGTATGGGAGGTTTCTGTCGGCGGACTGGTCGGCGGTGCCGGTGGCGGTGCCGTACGCGAACCTGACGAATCCGCAGACGCTGAATCTGTACGCGATTGTGCGGGATAATCCGGAGACGTTTGCGGATCTCGACGGACATTGTCCCGAGTGTGCCGACGAGATTGAGGAAGAAGCACCCGCAGTGCTGGGTGTGCTGGAAGAATATTCACCGGCGCTGAAGCAGCTTGACGAGGCAATTTCAGCCGAATTTGCGCCGATCGACAGTGCGATCACGAATGCATCGGGTAAGGCAGGAGACTGGATCGTCGCGACAGTTGCCGCTGGCGCCGCCTTTCTGAAGGGAGACAGCGCCCCTTCAGCAAAGTCGAGCGCCCCTACACAGGGGCAAACTACCGAAAAGGAGGCAGAACCTCAGCCAGCTACAGATGGTGCGGGCGCGAAAAAAGGAGGCGGCAAGTCGAGCGCGCAGATCCGAAAAGAATGGGAGGCAGCAAACGGCAAGCCGTGGCCGAAGGATTCCGCGACTGGAAAGAACCAAGACGTGTCACACGAGAAAGCAAAGACCGACGGCGGAACAGACCATTTGAATAACATCAAACCTCGCCCGCATAGCGAACATGTCGAGCTTCACAAGCGCCGAGGCGACTTCAGACGGTGGGGACGCCGTGGGCGGGAAAGGATTCACGTGGACCAGCCATGAGCATTTTGAACTTCAGCAAGATAGTTCCAACTAAAGAGATGCGCGGCGATGGTGAGCAAGACGGGGCGCTGCTGAGGCGGGCGCTTGAAGAGGCGATAGCCTACATATGCTCATTCGATTGGTGTGGGGGGGTTACGGAATCCTACTTCGGCCTAGGTGTCGGGGGTGTGGTCGCGGTGTTCCTCTTCAAGATTGTTCCGAAGCGATCCGACGTGGATGAGTGGCTGTGGGTCGTTGTCGGCGATCTACCACCCGCATATCTTGTGACGGATGACAACCCAACGCCGGTGTTAGCATTGGAAGCCTATATTGCGGAAATGTCCGATTGGGTGACCGCCGTGGAAATGGGGCAGCCAGTTGATGACATCATTCCCGTGAATGTGCCTGCGACTCCGGATAACGCACGGCAGCTTAGAGAGCGTTTGAAGTTTCTACGTGAAGAAGTGATCCCACTCTATACAAGTTGAGGCTGATTAGAAGACGTTGTCGACTCCTTCTCCCGAGTAAACTTGGTAGCTGTTGGACGACCAAGGTCCGGTTTCAGGACCCCGGTGGGTCCACCGGACCCCAGAAACCGGGGCTCGGAAGACAGGAGCTGAGCCCGCCGCGGCGGGATGATTGTAGGATGTGATTTTCACACGCGCTATTAGGCCGCGCGCGTCGCGCTTCCTTACGCGCCGGTTTACCCGCGCGTGCAGTCGCCTCGGTTCGTCGCTCGCCGCTGTTATCATTCGCGCCCCTGAACCTCGCCGCAAATCGCTTCCCGCGTGGCGGATTCTCTGGTAGCATTAAAACTCACTCTATTTTAAGAAATTTCCATTTGGAGCAACCGTCAATGGCACTCGCATGTGAACTTTGCGGCAAGAAACCGAGCTTCGGCAATACGATCAGCCACGCTCATAACGTTCGCCGCCGCCGCTGGAATCCCAATCTCCGCCGCGTCAAGACCGTCATCAAGGGTACGCACAAACGCATGCGTGTCTGCACCGCTTGCATCCGCGCCGGTAAGGTGAAAAAAGCCGCTTGAAGACCGCCGCCCCTCCGCAACACTTCCTGTCCGCCCGGAGAATTCTCATATTCGCCGGCGTTCTGGTGTGCGGACTCGCGGCAGGTTGCAAGAAGGAATCCGCGCCGGGGCCGGACGTCTGGGCCGTGGTCAACGGCAAAGACATTTCGCGCGCCCAAGTGGATAAATATTACCGCACGCGCGTGAATGCCGACGCGCCCGCTCCCTCGCAGGAAGAATCGCTCTCGCTGAAGCTCAGCATCCTCGACGAGTTGGTTAACAACGAAATCCTCATCGAGCGCGCCAACAAAATGAATCTGGTGGCGAGCGATGCTGAAGTGGAAGACAAATTCACCGAGTCGAAAAGCCCCTACACCGAAGAAGAGTTTCAAAAGAAACTGAAGGACACGGGCCTCACCGTCGACGACCTCAAGAGCGACATTCGCCGCCAGCTTTCCGTCCAAAAACTATTGAATCGCGAAGTCGTCGCGAAAATATCGATTACCGACCAGGACGTCACAGACTTCTATGATAAGAATCGCGCGCAATTCAACGTCGCCGAGCAGCAATTCCACATTGCGCAAATTGTTGTGACGCCGCACCCGGATCCTTCGGTCCACAATCGCAAGAACGACAAAGCTACCACCGACGCGGAAGCCAAACGCAAAGTCGCAGTGCTCGAACAGAAATTAAGCGCCGGCGCGGATTTTGGCCAGCTCGCGATGGACTATTCGGAAGATTCCACGGCGACCACTGGGGGAGACCTCGGTTTTATCCCCGAGTCCGCGCTCAACAAATCCGACCCCCTGCTCAAGAAAACGGTTCTGGGCATGAAATCCGGAGAAGTGACGCAGCCGATTGCCGTGAGTAATCAGGGTTTCCGCATTCTGAAGTTGATCGCAAAAGAGCCGGCCGGCCAGCGCGATTTGGCCGATCCGCAAGTGCAACAAACAATTCGCGACACGCTGCGAAACCGCAAGGAACAGCTTTTGCGCTCCGCCTACATGATCGAAGCGCGCGATGATTCGCACGTCACAAACTACCTCGCCCGCCAAATCATCGAGTCCGCCGGCAAACTTCCCGCCGCGAAGTAAATCCGCAAACTAATCTGAAAGATCGGGGAAGGTGACGCGATGCGTGCGTCCGGCTAGCCGCTTTATCAGCTGATGATTGCGAGTACTTCTCCGGCATTCACCGTTTGGCCTTCGTTCACCAGCAATCGTTCCACGGTTCCAGATTTCGGCGAGCGGATTTCATTCTGCATTTTCATCGCTTCTACGACCATAAGGCCCTGCTTCGCTTCCACGGCGTCACCTGCGCCCACAAGCACGCGCACGATTTTCCCAGGCATTGGCGCAAGCACTTGCTGCCGCCCTTCGGCTTCCGCGGCGCCGCTCCGATTTCGGCGCCACTCGCGCGGGTCGCGAATCTCTGCTTGCCATTCGCGGTTTGCGACCGTCAGACGCAGACCGCGACCGTCCGGCTCGACGCGCGCTTCGAGCGATTCACCGTCGATCAAAATCGAATACACACCCGGCGCGACTTCCACCGCATCGGCATCGAGCGGAGCGCCGTCAATGATGCAGCGTAGGCGCTCCCCGATTTTCGCGAGTTCCACCTGATGAATTTTTCCGTCGAGGGCGATTTCGAGTTTCATCGCCAGCGTACTCCGCGCGTCAAGTTGCGAGCGTCTTTCATCGTGACGGCTCCCGCTCGATTTGCTCGCGGCGTCCTTCGGCTTTCCACCGTGATGGATCGGATACAGGTGATGACCGGTTGTTCCCAGCAGCTGCGGCATTTTGTGAGACGTGCCAAAGCGCTGCGGCAAAAAGTGCGGCACTCTGCGCGAGCGTGGAGTCGCGATCTTTTGTGGTTGTAACGGTCTTTTGAGCGTCTCGCAGATAATCATCCAGCCAGCGCGTGTAAATGTCGCCGTTCCGAAAATCCTGAGTGTCCAGAAGTTTGCGAAATAGCGAAATATTCGTTTTGATTCCAGTCGTGTAGTATTCCTCGAGCGCTCGCTGCAATCGCGCGATCGCTTCGGCGCGGTCGCTGCCCCATGCGATCAGTTTTCCCAGCATCGGATCGTAGTCGTTCGGTACGATCCATCCGGCATACACTCCGCTGTCGAGCCGAATTCCGGGACCGCTTGGAACGCGCTGCTCTAGAATCTTTCCCGGTGACGGGAAGAAATTATTGTCGGGATCTTCGGCGTAGATGCGGCATTCGATGGCGTGTCCGCGCAAGGTCACGTCTTCCTGCGAGAACGGCAGCTTCTCGCCGGCCGCTATTTGAATTTGCAATTTCACCAGATCCATTGACGTGACCATTTCCGTGACCGGGTGCTCCACCTGCAGCCGCGTGTTCATTTCGAGGAAGTAGAAGTTGCGATCGGCGTCGACGAGAAATTCCACCGTGCCGGCATTCGTATATCCGCCGGCACGAGCAAGTTTCACGGCGGCTTCGCCCATCGACCGGCGAAGTTCCGGCGTCACCACCGGCGAGGGCGCTTCCTCAATCACTTTTTGATGCCGCCGCTGCACGGAACATTCGCGTTCGCCGAGGTGGACAATGTTGCCGTGCTCATCTGCGAGCACTTGAATCTCGATGTGCCGAGGCTTCAGAAGATATTTTTCCAGGTACAGCCTGCCGTCGCCGAATGCGTTCTGCGCTTCCGATCCCGCGTCGCGCCACGCGCCCGCTAGCTCCGATTCGCGTTCAACCGTCCGCATTCCCTTGCCGCCGCCTCCCGCCACCGCTTTCAGCACAACTGGGAATCCGGTTTTGCGAGCAATCGCCAGCAGTTCATCGGCGGTTTCAATCGGGTCGAGTGTTCCGGGAACCGTGGGCACATTCGCTTCGTGCGCGACGTGTCGCGCCGCTGTTTTCGATCCGAGTTTTTCCATCGCTTCCGCGGATGGCCCGATGAATTTGATTTGCGCGTCCTGGCAAGCACGAGGAAGCGCCGGATTCTCCGCGAGAAATCCATAGCCGGGATGGATCGCGTCGCAGCCCGCGTAGCGCGCCGCGCCAATTATTTTCTCGATCACGAGATAGCCTTCGCGCGAAGGCGCCGGACCGATCGGATACGCTTCATCGGCAAGCTGGACGTGCAGCGAGGCGCGGTCCGCATCGCTATAGACGGCGACCGAGCGCACGCCCAAATCTCTACAAGCGCGCGCGATTCGCACGGCGATTTCGCCACGATTGGCTATCAGGATTTTGCGAAACATGATGGCCTTGTGAAAGGTGTGAATTTGCCGGCGAAGAAGCCGTTGTGCGGCATGGTGTGCGTCACGCCGTCCGTCACGCCATCCGTCACGTCGTCCGTCACGTTGTGCAGTTGGCAACCTGCTGACGAGCGTCTATCATGGCGTCGCGTTTCGAATGCGGCAGCGGAGGAGCGATGGACGCGGGCGAGCAAGACCGTTGGAAAAAAGAAGCCGCTGAAGCTGCGGCACAATTGGTAGAGAACGATATGGTGGTCGGACTTGGTACGGGCTCGACGGCTGCTTACCTGGTCAGCGAACTTGGCCGCCGCGTCGCCGAAGAAGGATTGCGCTTCCTCGGAATTCCCACGTCCGAGCGCACTGCCGAACAGGCGCGCAGTTTGAATATTCCACTCACCACTCTCGCGGCACATTCCGAGATCGATCTCACGATCGATGGCGCCGACGAAGTGGAACGCGGCACTCTGTTTCTGATCAAAGGCCATGGCGGAGCGCTGCTTCGCGAGAAAATTGTGGCGGCGGCGAGCAAGCGGATGGCGATCGTAGTCGACGAATCGAAAATCGTGAAGCGGCTCGGCTCTACCTTTTCGGTTCCCGTCGAGGTGGTGCCGTTCGGCTGGCAGGCGACGGAGCGCAAGCTGAAGGCGCTCGGAGCGAACCCGGCATTGCGTCCCGGAACCGATGGGAAGCCGTACGTCACTGATGGCGGACACTACATTCTCGATTGCGCGTTCGGGCCGATCAAGGAGCCGAAAAAAGTGGCGCGCGAACTGGACGGTGTGGTGGGCGTGGTAGAGCACGGACTGTTTCTCGGATTTGCGCGGCAGGTGTTCGTGGGCGGACCCAAGGGTGTGAAAATATTGAAACGCGGCGGAGCGCGAAAGCCTTACGAGCAATTGACGCGAAAACCGCATCGAAAAACGAAACGATCCCGGCTCGGTTCCTGAGAACGAACGACGGATCGCGGGAAAACTCCCGATTGGTCTGGAAACAGGAAGGCAAACGCGCAAAATCGAACTGCGCCGTTCGACTAATTCTTCGACGTGCAGCCTTGCGGGTACACCGCGTCGAGCGCGCCCCACAAAGCTTTCAAACTCCGCTCGGCCGCGCAAAGAACGGCCACTTCGTCGACGTCCTTCTGGTCCGCAAGCCATTCGCGCCATGCAGCACGGTGCCGCACGTCGGCTTCTTCGTGCACGGCAAAATAATTCAGCGAACGTGAATCGGTGATTCCGTAAAAGCGGCGAAGCCCCGAGATTTTCTGCGAGGCAATTTCCGGAACTTGCGCTTCGTACGTGTAGAACATCGCAACGGCCTGCGCCATTGAGCCCTGCGTCGCCATTTCGTCGAATGTGTCGAGTAGCGCCGCGATACCCGGAAGAACGCGGGTTGAATCGAGCGCTGCGTCCGAAACTCCCAGAGAGGCGGCGAACTCGCGCCACAGCATCGGATGCGGCGCCGTGGGATCGATCTCTTCCGCAAGATTTTCTTTCACGAGCGTTTGCAAGCTGCCGTCTGAGCGAGTCGCGAGCTGCTTCAGGTTCTCGGGGAACGCGCGCACGTGCTGGTAATACTGCGCGGCATAGAGTTGCAGCGATTCCTTCGAGAGTTTTCCCGCGCTCCACGCCTGGTAAAAGGGATGCTTCAGCAGATGATAGCGTTCGATGAGCGCATCGAGAGAATCGACCAGCGTCTTCGGGGCGTTCTTTGCATTTGACTTCGGGCCGGACTTGAGCATAACAATCTCCTAGGGCTTTTATCTCTGGCAATGATAATGACGCAAAACCCCGCAATCCTACCGAATTGCCCCGCCAATGTCCAGTTAGTGACATCTGGGAGTGCCCGCCACACTTAAGGCCAATATGACTTGCGGTCGTGTACTGCGAGGTCGCGGGAAATAGGGGCATTGCAGGCTATTTCCTCGCCTTCAAATTGAGTTGAATCGGCGCGTCATCGCCACCCATGGTTCCATCTGCAAAAAAACCATCCTCACTCGCTAGTTTGGGTTCCCCAAACTTCACGGCTCGATTGAATTGAACAATTTCCAGCACATCTTCGGCGAACTCTTCTCCCCACGCCTGCTCGACGTCGAGCGCAACGGCATAGGCGCTGTAACGGTCGAAGGAAGTAGGTGTCTCTCCAGCTTCGTTCAGGCGATTCAAGCGATCGCGATCGGCGCGCGCGAGAAATTCGCGAAATCCCTGTAAGTCCCTGATGCATTCTCTTCCTTTGGCGGTTGGGCCATACAGAATGTACCGGAACATGACGATGAGCAACTCGCACGCGATTACGATTCCAGCGAAACGCGGAGAAGTAATCGCGGCAAGAAGCCCGAAACCGAAAGCTGCCGTAGCACTGAGCCACACGGGAAACATATCGCTCCAACCCAAAGCGCGCTTCGGGACTGTCCTGCCCGGAAGATGAGTTGCGAGCCTCTGAAATGTGGCCGGCCACACCCGCAGAGCTGCCCGCAGGCAATACGCGCCGAGAATTATGCAAAGGGCAATGAACAAGAGAAGGATTTCTGAGGTCGGAGTCAAATCTCCATGATCTACGAATGGAAGTGGAAGAGCCAATGCGACCAGGACAAATACCAGCAGACCCGCCCCTGCCAGCCAAATCACGTCATGCGAGGACATCAGCTCCAGTTCGGCGATTCCTTCGATCAGAGTTTCGAATTTCTTGAACGCTCGACACAAACGCGGCGCGTTACTCCCGGCAAATTTGCACGTTTCAGTGCCGGAGGGAAAAAGCTCAGCGAGCGTAACGGATTCTTCCAAAGGAAGCGAAGTGTCCGGCTCGCGCAATCGTTTGAGTGTAAACCAATCGTTTTCCTGCCAGATTTCGAGGAAGCCGTTCACAGCCAGCGAAACGATGGCAGCCGCGAATGCACGTTCACACTTTCCATTTTCATGGAGAAACGCCGCCAGGGTCGGCGATGTATCCGGAGGCGGTTCATACTTTGTCACGCCGACCGAACGAGTGCGCCGCCGGTGCACAAAAATTGCCACGGCGGTGTAGTACAGAAAAACCGCAGCGATAGTGCCCCAGGCCCAATTGTAGGCGGTGTCCGAAGCGTCAGGGGCGGCGAAAGTCATAGCGGGATATTGCCGTGTTTCTTTTTGGGGTTGGTGTCGCGCTTATTTTCGAGAGAGCGCAAGCCTGTGATTAGCTTGGCGCGAGTTTGCGAGGGCTCGATGATGGCGTCGATGTACCCGCGTTCCGCGGCTACGTAGGGGTTGGCGAAGCGCTCGCGGAAGTCGTCGGTTTTCTCGCGGCGAAGCTTTTCACGATCTGCTTCGGGAGCGCGATCGATTTCGCGTTTGTAGACGATGTTGACGGCCCCTTCGGGACCCATCACGGCGATTTCGGCTGTGGGCCACGCAAAGTTGAGGTCGGTGCGAATGTGTTTTGATGCCATCACGCAATACGCGCCGCCGTAGGCTTTGCGAGTGATGACTGTAATTTTCGGGACGGTGGCTTCGGCGAAAGCGAAAAGGAGCTTCGCGCCGTGTTTGATGATGCCGCCGAATTCCTGCTGCGTGCCGGGAAGAAAGCCGGGAACGTCTTCAAAAGTGATGAGCGGGATGTTGAACGCGTCGCAGAAGCGAACGAAGCGCGCCCCTTTCACGGAGGCGTTGATATCGAGGACGCCTGCGAGAAACGCCGGCTGATTCGCTACGATTCCGATGGGACGCCCTTCGAGCCGCGCGAAGCCGACGACCAGATTCTTCGCAAAGTGCTCGTGGACTTCGAAGAATTCGCCGTCATCGGCGATTTCGTGAATCGCGTCCTTAATGTCGTAGGGCTTCTGCGGATCTTCGGGCACCAGTGCATTCAGTGCGGCGGATGCACGGTCCCACGGATCGCTCGAGGAGCGACGCGGCGGATCTTCGAGATTGTTGGATGGCAGGTAGCTGAAAAGCTCGCGAATCATAGCGAGACATTCGGCATCATCGCGCGAGACAAAATGCGCGACGCCGCTCTTTTCGTTGTGAGTCATCGCGCCGCCGAGTTCCTGCTTCGTCACTTCTTCGTGTGTGACGGTTTTGATCACGTCCGGCCCGGTGACGAACATGTAGGAGCTTTCGCGCGTCATAAAAATGAAATCGGTAATGGCGGGTGAGTAGACGGCGCCTCCGGCGCACGGGCCCATGACGGCGCTGATCTGCGGGATCACGCCGCTTGCGAGTGTGTTGCGCAGAAAAATGTCGGCGTAGCCTGCGAGAGACATCACGCCTTCCTGAATGCGCGCGCCGCCGGAATCGTTCAAGCCGATTACGGGCGCGCCCTGGCGCATGGCGAGGTCCATTATTTTTGTGATCTTCGACGCATTCGCTTCCGATAGCGAGCCGCCGAAAACTGTAAAGTCCTGCGCGAAAACGTAGACTAGCCGGCCGTCGATGCGGCCATAACCGGTGATGAAGCCATCGCCGGCTGGGCGCTGCTGCTCCATGCCGAAGTCGGTGCAATGATGGCGGACGAATTTGTCGAGCTCTTCGAACGAGCCTTCGTCGAGAAGAAGATCGACTCGCTCGCGGGCGCTGAGCTTGCCTTCTTTGTGCTGGCGTTCACGGCGTTCGGCGCCGCCGCCCTCTTCGGCTTCAGCGTTGCGCTTGCGCAATTCTTCCAAGCGGTCGAGATGTTTGCGATGTTCGATTGGTTTTGGAGTGCTCATGATCGAGTGTTCACCGGAACGCGAATGAATCGCGGCCTTCCAATATCAACTTTTTGGAGTGATTAGGCAAGTTGGCGACTCGTGTTCAGCCCCCCCTGTACCGTAGATTAGAAGCGGTCGCCGCGCCGTGTTTTCAATGGCTTAGCGGGAATTCTAATCGCGGGCCGGTCGATTAGGATCGGTGGATTCTTGCGGCGCGGATGCGTCCGTTCGCGCTCTCGTTCTGTCCCTCCCCTGTGGCTCCTTTGGGCAATTCTCAGAGCTCAACAATCACGGTAGCACGCGGGGAGAGGCGATTCAACCGGTGCTTGGTGTAAGGATTTTGGGGCGAGACGATTCGGCGTGGAAGAGAAAGCACAATTTCAAATTTGAATGAGCTTTGTTGACATGCTGAACGAACAGGCCATTCTCGCGGACCGATAGCGCTCGAAGAATCGGCTCGGGTGCTGGTATCCAGGAAAAGAGCCGGCAGGTCCGATTTCAGGACTCCGCTGGAGTCCATCGGACTCCCAGCACTGGAGATGCCGGCGGCACGAACAGCAACAGCAAAAACGTCTGCCTGCGTTTCGCTTCGCTCTGGGCGGAAAGGAGGCCGCTACAGAATCGAAGGTGACGATCCCAAATTTTGGACGCGGTTACATGTGGCAGGCGTCTGTTGGGGCGGATTGAGCTGGAGTTGCGATCGGGAGCGGGGAGAGTTGAGATTTTTCGAGGATTGCGTTGGCGGCCGGGATTGTTTCGGAGTTCAGAGTGCGCCACGCGGCGATTGCTTTGTTTAGCGCGCTGCAGGAGTCGTTGATTACCTCGGTGGCTGTTTCAGCTGGGGCGGCGTCGCCGGATTGGATCATGAACGAGGTGCGGGCTAGATCGCGATTTACGGCGCCTACGCCCGGAGAGTCATTTGCGCCTTCGAGGATTTCGGCGATTTTTGCCTTAAGGTTTTTGAGGGCTTCGACAGGGGCTTTTGAATCGGATTGCGATTTGGACGCGAGGGTTTTTTCGCGGTCGGAGATCGCTGCGCTTAACGCCGCGACGGACTGGTAGGTGGTGTAACTGGCGCGGAGGCCGGAGTCGGCGCGTTTTGAGGCTGCGAATTGAGCGTCGTAATCCGACTGGGGAATGTGGACGCGCGGATCGGGGACAATCGTAAGCGATTGGCGCACGGTTTGTCCGTTGGCGTTGAGCGCGATTTCATATTGGCCCGGCGGGACGAGAGGGCCGAGGACTTGTTCGCGCGGCGTTTCGCCGGGAATCGCGTGATCGGAAAGCGTGTACTCGAGATACTCGAGTGGCTGGCCGTAGTAGCTGTACTGGAGAGACGGCGGCGGCTCGAAGCGGAGATCCCACGAGAAGCGATTGAGGCCGGCATTTTTCGAGAGCTGGGCTTGCGGGCCGAACCAATAATCGGGAACATTTTTAACGACTGTGTCGGGCGCGGGCGTAGCGCTTGAGAAGCGGCGAACGAGATTTCCCTGCGCGTCGTGAATTTCGAGCGTGATGTCGGCCGCTGGAGCGGACTTCAGCGAATAATAAAGGATGGCGCCATCGGGCGGGTTTTGGCCGGCGGGAAATTCGGGAGGAAGCGGAGTTTCCTGGTCGTTGTCCCAGCGAATGCGGACAGCGGTGGCGGGTCGGAGTAGCGCGACGTTGGCATTTGAGATTTCGGCGCTTGCCTGACGAAGCGGGGAGAGATCGTCGAGGATCCAGAGTGCGCGGCCATACGTGGCGACCACGAGATCGTTGCCATGGACCGCGAGATCGCGCGCGTCGCTCGTCGGTAGATTCAGCTGCAGCGATTGCCAGCGGTCGCCGTCGTCGAAAGAAACGTAAACGCCGTTTTCGAGCGCAGCGTAGAGAAGTCCTTTGCGCACGGGATCTTCGCGGATTGCGCGCGCGACCCACGCCGCTGGGAGGCCAGCGGTGATTTTCTGCCAGGATTTTCCGGCGTCGCGGGTACGGTAGATGTAGGGCGTGGAATCGCGGCGAAGTTCGACGGTGGCGAATGCGACGTTGGCATCGAAATGTGAAGCTTCGATGATGACGACGTTGGCATGCTCGTCGAGATCGGTGGGCGAAACATTCTGCCAAATGTGGCCGCCGTCTGCGGAGCGCTGAATCAGGCCATTGTTTGTGCCAGCCCAAAGCACGCCTGCCTGTGCGGGAGAAACGGCGAGAGTGGTGATTGCGAATTTGCGCCGCGCCGCTTGCTCATCGCCGAAATCTTTTTCGTCGTCGCCAAAGGGCGCGAGCGATTCTGATTCGGCTTCGGGAGAGTGGCCGGGGCTGACCTCGAAAGCGCGATGGGATTTGTCGCTGTCGACTTCGCGTGAATTTGAACGCGATTGCGGCGTGGACAACGCGAGCTGCGCAGGCGGCGTTTTCGAGTCTTCGTCATTTTCGGCGGATTTTGCGGGAGCGTCGGGCCGCTCGGTGAGATCGGGGCTGATTACTTCCCAGTGCTGGCCGGCATTCGAAGTGGACAGAACGAATTGCGTGCCGAGATAGAGCGTGCGCGAATCCTGGGGCGAAAAAACGAGCGGAGGCATATTCGTGGTGTGATATTTCGGTCCGCGAACGAAAACGTGGGTGTACTGGCCGGTGGTTCTGTCGAAACGGATGACGCTGCCGTACCAGCCGCCTGAATAAACGAAATTTGGATTGAGCGGATCGGGCGCGATGTAGCTGTATTCGAATCCGGCCGCGGAAAACCAATCGCGATAGGTGAGCGAACCGTAGTCGCTACGGCTGGGAACTTCGGCGGTGCCGCTGTCCTGCTGCGCCGCGTAGGCAATGTACGGAAAATTTGTGTCGGTCGAGACGTGGTAAAACTGGCCAGTGGGCTGGTTATACCAGGAGGTCCAGCTTTTACCGCCGTCGACGCTGATGACGGCGCCTTGATCGACACCGAGAATTAGTCGCTGCGAATTTTGCGGATCGATCCACATGTTGTGGTAATCGTCGCCGCCGGGTGCTCCCTTGTAGGAGATGAATGTTTGGCCGCCGTCGGTTGAGCGATAGAGAGAGGTTTGCATCACGTAGACAAGGTCGGCATTGCGCGGGTCGACAAACACGCGGGCGAAATAGGCGTTGCCAATCACGCGAGTGTCTTTCGTGATTTGGCGCCACGTGCTGCCGGCATCATCGGAGCGGTACAGCCCCTGAGTGAGAATTGCGAAGACGCGCTTGCCGTGATTTCCCGGCGCGACTACCACACCGACGCGGTCCCAGGGGCCTTTCGGGAAACCGGTGTAGGCGAGCTCTTTCCAAGTGGCGCCCTGGTCGGTGGATTTGTAGACCCAGGAGTTTGGTTTTTCGGGGCCGCCTTCGCCGGCGAAAAAATCTGTGGGATGCCAGAGAGAGGCGTAGAGCACGCGAGGATTTTCGGGATCGGCGCAGAGATCGGCTACTCCGGCGATGTCGTCCTTATAGAGAGTTTTCTTCCAGGTGTTGCCGCCGTCGGTGGTTTTGTAAACGCCGCGGTCGGGGCTGGGTGGAGCGAGGCTGAGAAGAGGATGGCCGAGGACGCCGACGATGATGATGTCCGGATTGCGCGGGTCGACGATGATCGAGCTGATGTAGCGGATCTCTTTGAGGCCGATGTTGGTCCAGGTGGCACCGGAGTCAGTGGATTTGTAGATGCCGTCGCCGGCGGTTTGCTCGCCTGTGCCGACGTAGATGATTTTCGAATTGGAGGGAGCGATCGCGAGCGCGCCGATCGATGAGACGTGTTGCTCGTCGAAAATCGGGAACCAGACTTCACCTGCATCAGTGGTTTTCCAGACGCCGCCACCGGGCGTGGCCATGTAGTACGTGGAAGGATCACCAGGGATGCCGGCTACGCCAGTGACGCGGCCAGCGCGGTGAGGGCCGATCAGGCGCCAGCGCATGGCAGAGTAGAGGCTGGGGTCGATAGGTTGCGCGGATTCTTGAGCGGGAGTGGTGACGGCAAATGTCGCGAGGAGTGCGAGGGCCAGTGAGAGTTTGCGGATGTGCATGCGGCGATTTTCTCCTATGCGAAAATTGCAAGTGTAGCATTGTGGGGGCTGCGGTGTTCATGGGCGCGACACTTTTGCCAAGCCCGGGACGCTGAGATCCTTCGCTGCGCTCAGGATGACATAGCGGGAAGAGTGACGAGTTGGACGAGAGAAATCGTAAGTTTAAAATCTCAGATAAAGGCAAAAAAAGCGACCCCAAAAGAACTGGCAAAACTCCGGTGGTACGAAATGTGAAGGGAGGGAGGCGTAAGGCGAGCTGCGAACGGCCAAGTCAACACCTGCCGGTCTGAAGCCCGGCGCTACAACGGCTATTAGTGCAGGCCGGACCAATCGTCGGCTAGCAGGATTGAGTTGCTGGGATTTGAAGGATCGTATTTTACGCTGGCGGTTTGACCTATGGCGGCGCGGGTGAGATGGAGGCGCTCTTCGAGGCCGGTGACGTCTTGAGCGGTTTCATAGGTGACGCCTGAGATTGAATAAGTGTAGTAGAGGAGGCGCTGTGTGCCGTTCGTTGGCGCTGCGGCGGCGCGCTTCGCAAAACTTCCAGAGCGTTTTGCGCCGTCAGCGGGAATCGTGTGCTCGGAAATTTCCAGGACCTGGCCTTCGACAATGCGGCCGACTTTGTTGAGGTAGGCGCGGCGCTGGCGCTCGATTTCGGAAGCGTCAATCGGTTTGCGTCGCAGCCAGACAACAATTCCGATGGCGGCCATCACCAGTAGGCCAGCCACAGGCAACATCTCGCGCCAATTTTCCAGAATGTATTTCAACGCCCGCCTTTGCGCGACGCGACCGGCTCGGTAATTTCACCGAGCGTGCCGCGCGCTTTTTCCCAGTCTTTCAGAAACGATTCGAGGCCGCGATCCGTGAGCGGATGTTTGAAGAGCATTTCGAAAACCTTGAACGGCATCGTGCCGATGTGCGCTCCCATTTTGGCGGCTTCGACGACGTGCATCGGGCCTCGAAGGCTCGCGGCAAGCACCTGCGTCTTGTAATCATACGCGCGATAAATCTGCATGATATCGCGAAGAAGAATCAGGCTGTCCTGAGAGATATCGTCCACGCGGCCGAGGAACGGACTGACGAAATAGGCGCCGGCTTTGGCGGCGAGAAGCGCTTGCGAGGCTGAAAAGACGAGAGTGACATTGACGCGAACTCCTTCCTTTGAGAGAACGCTGAGGGCGCGGATGCCGTCAGGCGTCATTGGAATTTTTGCGACGACATTGGGATGCCAGCTGACGACTTCGCGGGCTTCGCGGAGCATGCCTTCGTAATCAGTGGAGACGACTTCGGCGCTGATGGCGCCGTCCTTCACGATGTTACAGATTTCGACGATGAGTTCTCGAAAGGGCTTCTTTTCTTTGGCAGCGAGAGTGGGATTGGTGGTGATGCCGTCGATGATACCGAAGGATGCGCCTTGGCGGATTTCGTCGAGATTTGCAGTATCGAGGAAGAATTTCATTTTTTCACCTGTCTTGTCTTGGGCAGCTGCGTCTAGTTTTCTGGCGCGGTGACCGGATTCCGAAGTGTGCCGATTCCGCTGATGCTTACTTCCACCACGTCGCCGTCCGCGAGTGTGCCGATGCCGGCCGGAGTTCCCGTCGCGATGACGTCGCCGGGTTCGAGCGTCATTACCTGCGTGATATAGCGAATTATAACATCAACGGAAAAAATCATTTCCGACGGGCGCGCGGACTGTTTCCTGATTCCGTTCACGAAAGTCTCTAAAGTAGTATCGGCAAGATCGAGGTTTGACTCCAGCACGGGGCCGAAGGGACAGAACGTGTCGAAGCCTTTGCCGCGCGTCCACTGGCCGTCAAGTTTTTGGATATCGCGAGCAGTGACGTCGTTGAGGCAGGTGTAGCCGAGGATGTAGGGACGGACATCGTCATTCGCGCCGAGGAGATGGCAGCGACGGCCAATGATGATGGCGATTTCGCCTTCGTAATCGACGCGCTGGGAAATGCGCGGAAGGATGATGGGTTCTTCGGGCGCGATGATCGCGGAGGGCGGCTTCATGAAAATGAGCGGCTCTTTCGGCGGCACGCCGCCCATTTCAGCGGCATGGTCGGCGTAGTTCTTGCCGACGCAGATAATTTTGGAGGGCGTGGAAGGCGGCAGAAATGCTACGGAATCGAGAGGCCATTTACGGCCGGTGCGTTCGCGTGGGCCCCAGAGGTCGCCCGAAAATTCGTGAACGGTGTTGTCTTCCACGATTCCGTGGCGCGGTTGGGGATGAATTGCGTGCGGCGTGCGGGCGACATCGCTGGCTGCAAATTCGAGCGGCTGGAACCGGCAAAGTTTCATGGTTGATGATGAAGATGATCGGTGCGGCGGCGGCGCGGAGTGATTTGGACGTGGCGCGCCTGCAGGCACATCGCAGCCACCCAGGAGCCGACGGCGGCCACTCCGTACACGACGGCGCCTTCGATGAGAGCTTCAAACGGCGGGCGCAAGACCTGAAACAAATTTTGATAAAACATTCCGGCGATGTCGTACGCGACGACGAACATCACCCATCCAATCATCGCGGAGAGAAACATTTGGATGGGACGATTCAAATAGCGAACGACCGGGAAGCACATGATGATGATAAAAAGTCCGCAAAAAGCGGCATTGCGTTCGAGAGCATAGCGCTCGGAGCTGGGGACACGATTCGAGATGAAAAGCGCAACGAGCATGACGGCGATCAGCGATCCGCCTAGATAGATTCCGGTCTGCACAGTGGTACTGCGCTGCGTGGTGATTGCTCGCCGCCCGAGATGGAGAGAATCGTGCGTTGAAGAGCCGGTCATTCGGTGGACGGATCTGTCTGCGGCTGATTTTCCGCCGGGATGCCGCCGGATGCAGACGTGCCGGCCGGGCTTTCGTTCCCAGCGCGATCGACCGCGGTGACGGTGTAGAAGTATCGGCGGCCGGGCACCACATTCATATCGCGAAATGCGGGGGTAAGCAACAATTCGGTATTCACCCTTGTTCCAGGAGTGTTCAGGTCCTCACTGCGATAAACGTTGTAGCCGGCAATGTCAGTTTCGGGATTGATGGCCCAGGACAATTCGAGATGAGCAGGAGCGCCGGTTGCAGCAGGCACAAAAACGACGACGGTGTTTTGCGGAGCCGACGGCGGGAAGACGTCTTTCGGCGTGACGGTGACGGAATTCGAATCGAGAGACTCGAGCGGCTTGTCATGATTCTGGCCGGGATATTGCGCGAGGCTGCGGACGGTGTAGGCGTACGTTCTGCCGAGTTCGACTTGCGTATCGGTGTAGGGCGGCGATGTGGGATCGGCGATGCGCGCGAATGGCGATTTCAACTTGGGAGTTTCCGCCGCGGTTGCTGTCGATGCGCCGGGTACCGCGACTGCATCGATTTCGGCGCGATAGACTCGGTAGCCTGCGATCGGCGGCGCGGGGCCGATGAGAGTTTTTTGCGGCGGAGTCCATGAGAGCGCGACGCCTGACGGGGTGATTTCGGCTTTCAGGTCGGCAATCGGATCGGGGGCGGGATTGATCGTCACTGAGGAGACGTTTGAATCAGCCGAGCGTTTTTTCAGCGATACGAAAGTGCGAACCGTGTAAAGGGCGTCGCTAACTGGGTGCAGCGTGAAATCTTCCGCGGTGAGTGAGCTGACGATCCGAACGCGGCCTTGTGCGGAATATTGGTCGACCATGGCCGGCGGAATCGTGAGAAGCAGGGCGGGATGCGAGGACGAAGCGCTAGCTGCTGATGTGTTGATAGAAGCGACAGGCACGAAGTCGCGGTAGATCTCGATCGTAGGAGTCTGCTGTAGTTGGCGCTTTTCGACTGAGTCGCGAGGAAGAGTGAACGTGAGCGTCACGTCGTTTCCCATTTGAGCTGCGGCCAGATCGGTGATGGCTGTTGGAGTTGGCGGCTTGCGCTCGACGGGCTCTGCGGGAGCGGCGCAGCCACTGGCGAGGAAAATGGGAATGAGAAAATAGAAAATGGCGAAGAGCGGTATGCCTGGGCGGGCGGGCGATTTGGGTAGAGACTCCCCTTTTCGAATTTCCATTTTCGATTTTCGAATACTACAGAATATAGCGGCTCAAATCCTGATCTTTCACGATATCTGCAAGCTGCTTCTGGACGTAAGCGGCGTCGAGCTTCACAGTTTTCTTTTTCATCTCAGGGGCTTCGAAGGAAATTTCTTCGAGTACCTTTTCGAGAATGGTGTGGAGGCGGCGCGCGCCGATGTTTTCGGTGTGCTCGTTCACTTTGGCGGCGAATCCGGCGATCGCGGCAATCGCATCTTCCGTGAATGTAAGTTTCAGGCCCTCGGTGTCGAGAAGCGCGATGTATTGTTTGATAAGCGCGTTCTTGGGCTCCGTGAGAATGCGGACGAAATCGGCTTCCGAGAGCGAACTGAGTTCCACGCGGATCGGGAAGCGTCCCTGCAATTCCGGAATAAGGTCTGACGGCTTCGTGGTGTGGAACGCACCCGCCGCGATGAATAGAATGTGATCGGTGCGCACCATGCCGTAGCGGGTATTGACCGTGGTGCCTTCGACGATCGGCAGGATATCGCGCTGAACGCCTTCGCGCGAAACATCAGGACCGTGGCCGGATTCGCGGCCGGCGATTTTGTCGATTTCATCGACGAACAGAATTCCCATCTGTTCGACGCGATCGACGGCGAGGCGGGTGACCTGGTCCATGTCGATCAACCGGTTTTCTTCTTCCTGGATCAGATAATCGAAAGCCTCAGCGACCGTCATCCTCCGCTTTTTCTTTTGCTGGCCGAACATGCCGGAAAGCATGTCCTTCACGTTGATGTCCATCTCCTCGACGCCCTGATTGGAAATGATTTCGAAGGAAGGCATCGAGCGCTCGCGGACTTCCACTTCGACCATGCGCTGATCGAGTTTGCCTTCGCGGAGCTGGACGCGAAGCTTTTCGCGCGTGCGCTGCACTTGTTCACGGCGCTGCGCTTCCGAAGCTTGATTGGCGTCGGCGGGTACGGGCGAAGAAGGCAGAAGCAGGTCGAGCAGGCGCTCTTCGGCGGATTGCTCGGCGCGCTCGGCGACTTCGTCGAGCTTTTCTTCGCGCACCATATCGATCGAGGTTTCGACGAGATCGCGAACCATGGATTCCACGTCGCGGCCGACGTATCCAACTTCGGTGTACTTCGAAGCCTCCACCTTTACGAAAGGGCAGCCGGCAAGGCGAGCGAGGCGGCGCGCAATTTCCGTCTTGCCCACGCCGGTGGGGCCGATCATCAGGATATTCTTGGGGAGTATGTCCTCCGCCAGCTCGGGCGTAAGTTTTTGCCGGCGAACGCGGTTGCGCAGCGCGATGGCGACCGCTTTTTTGGCGGCGTTCTGGCCGACAATATATTTATCGAGCTCGACGACAATTTCCCGGGGTGTGAGCTCGTCGAACGACGGCAGCGGTTCGGGCTCGGACGTCTGCGATTCTCCGGCCAAGTAGATCACCATTTCTTTCTCCGATTTACCGGTCATAGTTCTTCGATGCTGAATTGCGCGTTCGTGTAGATGCAAATTTCGCTGGCGATGCGCATGGCTTCCTGCGCGATATCTTTAGCGCTGAGCTTTGTGAACTTCGTCAGGGCGCGAGCGGCGGCCAGAGCGTAAGGGCCGCCTGACCCGATCGCGGCGATGCCATCGTCGGGTTCGATTACGTCGCCATTTCCGGAGAGGAGGAATGTGGATTTCGCATCAGCCACAACGAGAAGCGCGTCCAGGTGGCGAAGCGAGCGGTCGGTGCGCCATTCTTTGGCGAGCTCGACGGCGCCGCGCGAAAGATTGCCGTGGAATTCCTGCAATTTATTTTCGAAGCGCTGGAAGAGCGAGAGTGCGTCGGCAGTGCTGCCGGCAAAACCGGCGAGAATTTTATCGTTGTAGAGGCGGCGGGTCTTTTTCGCGTTGTGCTTGATGACGCCATCGCCGAGAGTGACCTGTCCATCGGCCGCGAGGACCACTTTATTGTCGCGGCGCACGCACAGCACCGTCGTGCTGCGTATCTGTGGAGATTTTCGCTTCGTGTGCATCAGGTGATTATACTCCGCGAGGCGCGAAATCGGCGAATCGGGTGCGAGGAGGCGACTCCGTTATCCAATCAACTGATCGACATTGCAAGGAAGGATTTGCGGAGACGCGTCAGCTTTTATTCTTGGCTTCTTTGGCTTCTTTCTTGCGCTCGCTTTTGCCAGTCTTTTCCCAGCGTTCGTCGAGGGATTCTTTGGTGAAGAGGGAATCGGAGAGGTTTGTGTTGTACTCGCACTTCTCGAAGAAGACCTGGTAATTCTTGATGCCATTGCGCTCGCGTGCGATTTGAAAGGGTGTTTGGATGCCTTGGATCGCGTGGTAGTTCGAGTAGACCTCGATCTCGTCGGATTTCATGCGGGTGTTGGCGTCGCGCGTGTCGACGATCTTTCGAATCGGCAAGTGCGTGGACTTCGCGACGGCGATACGAATCGTGCGGTTCTCGCTATCAACAAGTTCGACCCAGTCGGCTTCCTTCAGATCCACCACATCGGGTCCGCCGTACCGGAAAATCATGTTGGGCTCTTTGACGCGGGTGCGCAGAATGTAATCGAGGTCTTTCTTGACGTCTTCCTGGAATTGAGCCACATCGGCTCCGGAGGCGTCGGAAACGCCGCCGCGATCGAGGACCCAGCCCTTGGTGCCATTCATCACCGCGATGATATTGCGCTTCGGCAGATTCTCGTTCCGATCTTTGAACGGCGGTACGGCGTAATCGACAAAACTTTCATATCCGCTCAATTCGCCGCTGTGGCCAAACTGGCTGAGCCGGCCGGTGCACGTGACATCGCGAATGTTGAGATACGCGGTGCCACCCAGTCCCTGAACCGCTTGCTGCAATATCTCTTTCGCTTTGGCCGCGCTTTCGGCGGGCATCATGTCTTGAGGAGCTTGTGCGAACGCGCACTGTGACGCGGATAGCAAAGTGACGCCGAGTAGAACTGAAGTAAGAATCGCGCGCGAGATTATCCGCACAGTACGGCTCCTCCGTTTACATTGATTACTTCACCGGTGATGAAGGTTGCCAGATCGGATGCTGCAAAGAGAATCGGCCCGGCAATTTCTTCGGCCGTGCCGGGACGCCTGAGCGGTATCGCCGCCGCTGCTTGTTTACGGCCGGCTTTGTTGCGCAGAACGGATGCCGACATGTCCGTATCCACCCACCCCGGCGCGACGCAATTTACAAGGATGTTGTGGCGTGCCAATTCGGTGGAAAGCCCCTTCACAAAACTAATGATCGCGCCTTTGGACGCCCCGTAATGCGTGTGGAACGATTCACCGCGCTGGCCGGCGGTGGAGCTGATGGCAATGATGCGGCCGCTGCGCTGCGCAATCATGTGCGGCACGGAGTAGTGGATCACCGAATAGACGCTCTTCACATTGACGCGCATCATTTCGTCCCACTCGCGTTCGGTGAGTTTTTCGATCGGCGTGTCGGTTTCGTTCCAGATGCCGGCGTTGGCGACGAGGATGTCGATGCGCCCGAGCCGCTCGCGCGTGAAGTCGACGAGCTTTTTCGCGTCGGTCATTTTGCCGAGGTCGGCTTTGAAGGACTCGATGCGGGTACCGTGCTTGCGGGCTTCTTGTTCGAGCTGAGAGGCAGCGTCGTGGCTCCGATGATAATTAAAGACTACATCGGCACCCGCCCGCGCGAACAGCTTCACAGTAGCCGCGCCAATGCCGCGCGAGCCGCCGGTTACGAGTGCCGCTTTGCCTGCCAGCGAAATCATGTTTCCCCCAGGGAGTATGAATGAGGCCAAAAGCTAGAATGCGCCTGCTACGGCTGCTTGACCGGCGTCGCGCGCGCTGCTGCCACCAAGCTCGCAAACAAGCGCTGCGCGAGAGAATCCGATTCGACCATCCGTTCCGGATGCCATTGAACGCCCGTGACCCAGTTCGAATCGCCGGTCCATTCAACGCCTTCGATCACGCCATCGGCAGCGCGAGCGACGACGCGGAGATTTCGACCGGGCTCGAGAATGGACTGATGATGGGAACTGTTGACGCGGACTTCGTCTGCAGCGGCCAATTCGCGGAGGCGTGAGCCAGGTTCAATTTTTGCTGTATGAAAGGGTTCGGGAACACCCTTGTCGCGGCTCGACCATGGATGTTGAATTTCGGTGTGAAGTTCGCTCGGAATATCCTGGATCAGCGTGCCGCCAAGGAAGACATTCAAGCTCTGCGTGCCGTAACAGATCGCGAGAACGGGCTTGTGCTCCGCGATTGCGTGTTCAAGGAGCGCGAAGTCAGTGCGCTCGCGATCCGGATCGGCATCCGCTGCGGCGGGATGACGACGAGCTCGGTATAGGGACGGGTCTACATCTGCGGGACTGCCCGTCAGAACGACGGCATCGAGAGAGCGCTCGAGGGATTTCAATTCGCCGGGCGAAAGCGCGAGCGAAACTTCGACCGGCTCGCCGCCGGCTTGGCGGACGGCCTCGACGTACCGATCGTACTTGGCGCGATCGCCCGTAAGCTCTTCTTTTCTAGTACGATACGGGATGCCAATGCGAATTTTTTGGGATGTGCCAGAGGCCATGAATTATCCATCCTACCATCGCTTGTTGAGCCCGGCAACTCGGATGGAAAGCGCGTCAGGGCTAGCAGGATGACAAACGCGGCGGACGGGCCGTGCGCTTTCTGCAAGAGCCGCGAGCCATCATCGGGCTTTCGATACTTTCGACAAAAGTGTCCAGACACACCCGTGCGAGCGGAGGCTCAACGGGTGGTGGGTGCTAGAGTCCTGCGGAAAGTGAGACGATGCGCGCAACCGAGGTGGTCGATTTCGCCGAGTATGTCGCGGGCTTCCTCGGCGGATTCGCTTTCAGCCAGAGTTCGTAATTGCGCTTCATTTGTTCGATGTGGTGCGGGATGTGGGCTTCCTGCATTTCGACCCAATCCTCGAGGCGGAGCAGACCCTCATTCGGATGCTCAACGGTATTCGCCCAGACTGGGTCGGGAAGTGAAGCCAGCAATTGGTAGGTCATCTTGCGCAAGCGGCGAATGATCTCGATCGCTTCGCGCGTGCTCTGATGAAAGTATCCAAGCGAACCCGCCCAGCGGGCTGCATCAAATTGCAGCACCGGGCTTCCCGGTTCGGCAATGAAGCGGCGGCAGCGGATGTACGCGCTGGCTTCGCTATCGGCGAGATGCAAAATCGTTTCGTGGATGCTCCATTTCTCCGGGGACGGCTTGTAGAGCCACATCTTTTTTGGAAACTGGCGAAGCGCTCCAGCAAGCAGCGCAGGTGCGCCACCGAATGATTCCAACTTGTTGCGTCTCTCCTCGCGTGTCATTTGGCCCTCCTGCTGTTCCAACTTAGACGTGTCGAGTTGCAGATTGGCTGCCACGCCCTCAATGAATAAACGAACAAAAGGCGTTAATTGTTTCCGCACATTATGAATTACGTGCAGGAAAAAATTAGTTCCGTGCGAAGGCGGGAAAATATTGTTCGGACATGGGACGCGAAAACGCGGTTTCCGTTTCCGTACTATGGCCGTTTTCGGGCCAAGAATAGGGGTTTTACGGTAGCAGATACCGGAATCTAGATTACGGATATGGATTGCGGAATTGCGGATAAGGAAATTTTAGCAATCCGGCGTGACGGTCGTGAGTTTTCGACTGCGCCAATGCGCGCTCAGGTCGCCAACCAGGTATAGCGAACCCGTGGCAAAGACCGCGTCACCAGGGCGCGCCATTTGGATCGCCTGCTCGAGAGCGTCGTAAGGATCGCGCGTGACCGTGGCTTGGCGCGCGAGATGCGCGGTCATTTCTGCGAGCAAGTCAGCTGAAATTGCGCGGGGCTGGCGCGGCGCGGTGAGGATCACGGACTCAGCGTGAGGGAACAGCACGCCAGCAATTTCGTCGACCGCTTTATCGCGCATGGCGCCGTAAACGAGAATGATTCGCCGGCCTGCAAAATTCTCTTGCCAGAATTTGAGCAACTCGCGCGCGCCTGCGGGATTGTGCGTACCGTCGAGATACACGGCGGGATTCTCCGAGAGCCGCTCGAGTCGGCCGGGCCAATGCACGTTTGCGATGCCGCGTTCGATTGCTTCGTCAGTGATGTGAAAGCCGAGTGAGGCTAGGATGCGCGCCGCTGTGGCGGCGGCTAGTGCGTTACGAATCTGAAACCGGCCGGGTAGCGGAGGCGCGATGGAGAGTTGCGCGCGAGAGTTTGTTTTCGTAGATGTGGCGATCGCGCTGTAGCAGCCGTCGACAGGAGGGTTCTGGTTGAAGCGCCACTCTTCGTCAATTTCGACGAGCCGCGCGCCAGCTTCCGCGCATTTCCGGGCGACCACGGCGCGAGCCTCCGGCCGGACGACCGAGCTGACAACAATTCCGCCCGGCTTGATGATGCCGGCTTTTTCCGAGGCGATCTGCTCGATCGAGTGGCCGAGGAAATTCTCGTGGTCGAAATCGATAGGCGTGATGACCGAAACTTCTGGCGTCACGATATTCGTGGAATCGAGCCGCCCACCCAGTCCTACTTCGTAGATCGCAAAATCCACGTGCTGCTCTGCAAAAACTAAGAACGCCATTGCGGTGACGCATTCGAAATAGGTCGGGTGTGCGCTGAGTTTTCCCGCCGCCATTAGCGATTCGATGGAAGCGTGCACGCGTGTCCATGCCGCTGCGAATTGCTCGTCGGAAATACTTTCGCCATTCAGACGGATGCGCTCGTTGATCCGCTCGAGATGCGGCGATGTGTAAAGGCCAGTGCGCAGGCCGGCGGCGCGGAGAATCGATTCGAGAATGGCGGCCGTCGAGCCTTTGCCGTTGGTCCCGGCAATGTGGACGCAGGGAACGGCGCGATGCGGATTCCCGAGACCGGCTGCGAGGATTGCAATATTCTCGAGGCCAAATTTCTGGACGCGAGCCTGTTGCGGCGCCGCCAGTTCTTTGCCGAGCGCCATCAGTGCGCGAACGGATTCTTCGTAATTCATTTAGGAATCGAGAAAGAAGCCGAGAGCCTGGCTGACGTAGGGTTTCAGTTCTTTTCGCGGGACGATCGCATCGAGAAATCCGTGATCGAGAAGAAATTCAGCGGTCTGAAAGCCTTCGGGAAGCTTCTGGCGGATCGTATCTTCGATGACGCGAGGCCCGGCGAAACCAATCAGCGCGCCGGGCTCAGCGATATTCAGATCACCGAGCATGGCGTAACTCGCGGTAACGCCGCCCGTGGTGGGATCCGTGAGGATCGAGATAAACGGTATCCGGGCGTCGTCGAGTCGTGCGAGCGCGGCAGAAACTTTGGCCAATTGCATCAGGCTGACGACGCCTTCCATCATGCGCGCGCCGCCGGAGCACGAGACGATGATGAGCGGATACTTCCGCTCGATCGAGCGTTCGATTGCGCGCGCTACTTTTTCGCCAACCACCGCGCCCATCGAACCACCGATGAATCCAAATTCCATCGAGCAGCAGATTACGGGACGGCCTTCCAAGCGGCCTTCGGCGGTGAGGATCGCGTCCTTCATGCCGAGCTTGTGCTGCGCGTCTTTCAGGCGCTGGGCGTAGGGCTTCGTATCGGAAAAATGGAGAGGGTCGCTGGAAGCGAGATCGGCGTCGAGCTCTTCATATTCCTCGCCATCCAGCATCAGTTCGAGGCGCAGCCGCGCGCCCAATCGGAAATGATGGTCGCACTTCGGGCAAACTGCCCAGTTCGTTTCGAGATCTTTTTTCCAGATGATGGCCCGGCACGAACTGCATTTCGTCCACATGCCTTCGGTGCGGACGCGGCGTTCCTCCACCGGCGTGGGATTTTCAATCGGTCTTTTTTCGCGCTTGAACCAGGTCATGGCTAGTAGTCGATTCCACGTTGCGCGAGGATGCCCTTCGTGTACGGATGCTTCACCTCGCGCATTTCGGTGACGAGGTCGGCAGCTTCGACGAGCTTCGGATGCGCGTTGCGGCCCGTGCAGATCACATGGATGCGTTCTGGGCGCTTCGCCAGTGCCTCGACGACGCGGTCTGCATCGAGCATTTTGTAGCTGATCACGTAGTTGATCTCATCGAGCACGACCAGATCATATTTCTCGCTGTAAATCTGCTCGCGCCCATATTCCCAGGCTTCTTCGCTCATTCGAATGTCTTCGGGATCCGTGTCCGCGCCGCCTACTTTCACGAAGCCGCGGCCCATCGGGCGTATTTCGAACTTGTCGTCGCCCAGCATTTTCGCAGCGTCCAGCTCGCCGTAGTGCCACGAGCCCTTGATGAACTGCACCATCAGGACGCGAAGGCCCTGTCCCACGGCGCGAAATGCGGTGCCGAGCGCGCACGTGGTTTTGCCCTTGCCCGGCCCGGTGTAAACGATCAGAAGTCCCTTGCCTTCCGGCATTCGTTCGCGCCCCGCAGGAGAATTAACAATAGTGGATGCAGCGTGGGGAAAGGTCAAGTAACGCCGCTGACGGGTAGTGCTTCAGTTTGAAAATCCCAGTCTGAATTTCAAGCCCTATGATAATGTGCGCGGGATGCGAATATCGCAACCTTGTCGAATCTGGAAGGGCGCTAAGACTGTGAAGGATAGCGCCGGCAACGATATTAGGTGCACGAGCTGTGGTGGAACTGGAATCTCTGTAACTCAGGAAGGCCCGACGCCCCGCAATCCCAGCGAAGAACCGCCCCGCAAAAAATAAACATGGCATCCCTGAAGAAACCACGTAAAACGAAGAAGCGTCCCGCCAGAAGCGCAAATCGCAATTAGACGCCACTGACGTTCGATCTCAAAGCGCGAGTCATGGTGCGGAGAAGATTCAGGAGTACGCTGGACCAGTCGGGAAAGTGCCTGGCAAAGGCCCGCGAGAGTGCGGATTGATGTTCTAAATAAAACATATGGAGGAAAATCTCATGCCAACGGAAGCAGCTTCTACTTCAAAGGGACTGCTCTGGACAGGACGAATTGTCAGCGGGCTGATCGTAGCCTTTCTGTTATTCGGAGCAGCCTACGGATTCTTCAAGCCGGAAATGTCCCGGAAGGGATTCCACGATATGGGGTATCCCGACTCGGTTTCGACGCCGATCGCGATTGCGATGCTGACTTCCGTGTTGCTCTATGCGATTCCTCGCACCTGCATCTTCGGAGCGATTTTGCTGACCGGGTACATGGGCGGAGCGATTGCGACGCATTTGCGCTTGGGGCAATCGATATTTGTGATTCCGGCTTTGATCGCGGTTTTGGCGTGGCTCGGGGTTTATTTGCGCGATAGCCGCCTCCGCGCACTCTTGCCATTGAGAAGTTGACGATTCCGGCTATCGAAATTGAGGGAGGTGCGTCTATCGCGCCATCAAGGGACTTGTCGCGAGTCGGTTGGCCGTATATCCATCCCGGGAGGCTCTATGAAATTGCACGTCGCCCTCAAGTTTTCCCCGCTGCTAGCGCTGGTCCTCGACTCGAACAAGATTTCAGCGACTGCAAAGCTCACAGTTTGACTCGTACCGCGACTGCGGCGCAGAATCATGCTGCGAGTGACTGGTTTCCAAAGGTCGAAGCGGCTGGTCGCTTCCTGGCAATGACGGGTCTGCCTGCGCGGAGTTGGCGATTTATTTTTCATTCAAGGAGATGACATGAAGAGAGTTTTTGCGTTGTGTGCAGTGATGATAATGGGACTTACGGTTTTTGCAGCGTCGAGCTGGGCGCAGGACAAGGGCGCGCGGCCGAGTCCGCCAGCGAAGGCGGTGTGCAAGATTGCGGACGGCAAGACGATCACAATCGACTATTCGAGCCCGCGAATGAAGGGGCGAAAGATTTTCGGCGATTTGGTTCCCTATGGAAAGATCTGGCGCGCGGGCGCGAACGAAGCGACCACTTTCGTGACGACAACGGATCTCACCGTTGGTGGAACAACCGTGCCGGCGGGCAGCTACACGATCTTTACGGTTCCGAATGCAGACAAGTGGACGCTCGTCATCAGTAAGAAAACGGGTGAATGGGGCACAGCATATCCCGGCGAAGCGAATGACCTGGCGCGTGTGGACATGAGCGTTTCGAAGACGGCTGCTCCGGTGGAGAATTTTACGATCGATTTCGAGCAGAGCGGATCGAGCTGTACGCTGCAGATGAAATGGGAAAATACACAGGCATCCGTTAAAATCGCTGCGAAATAGTTGGGCGCGGCGATGCAAAATACGAGCAGCAAAAGTTCAGAAAGGGGCACGGCGCGCCGTGCCCCTTTTTATTTTGACGGATTGAACTCTGTTTACGAGAGCTGCTAGATCGTGGCGAATTTTTTCCGCTACTTCACCCACGCGCTGGAGCGCGCCGGGCGACATTTCGCCGTGCCGCCACGTTCGCGAAGTACAAGCCAGATGCCGGGACGGTAGATTTCTTTGTCGTGGCAGATGGCGCCGGTGAGTTGAACGATTTCGAGGATGCCGCTCGTGAGTTCCCGGCCGAGAATCGCGCGCGTCTCATCGAGCAGATCTTTGAAACCTTGCGAGGCGAGCATGGGATCGACATCGCGCGGGATGGGCGCTTCCACATCTTCGAGATCGTAATCGGGTAGCGGTTTCGCGATCATGAGTTCGATGGATGCGGTGGGCGCAGCTTTATCGTGAGCGATCTTGATCGTCATGCGGATATTGTTGCAGAAGCGCGCCTATTTCGGATAGGGGTGGCCTGCAAGAATCGCGAAGGCGCGGTAAATCTGTTCGGCGAGGATTACGCGCGCGAATTCGTGCGGCATGGTGAGAGTCGAAAGAGATATTTTCTGCTTCGCGCTCGCTCGCAATTCGGCAGGAAATCCTTCGGCGTCACCGCACAAGAAAACCATCTCACGTGCGCCGCGGTCGCGCAGGTCGGCGAGCCATTTTGCAAATTGCTGCGATGTGAATTGTTTCCCAGCAGCGTCAAGCAGGACGATTGTGGCGCTTGAATCGAGTTTGAGTTTGCGGAGCGTGGCGGGACCGGCGTCGCGAAGTTCGCTGATTTCGATTTCGGCGTAGTGGCGGATTCGAGCGACATAGTCATCGACGAGCGCCCGGGCTTCTTCGCGGCGGGTCTTGCCGAGCATGATGAGGCGGAGTTTCATGGTTGGAGTGTGCCAGGCATTTTACGCTGAGACCCTTCGTCCCGCGAGTGCGTCCGGGACGCAAACAGCGCGCTTCGCTCCCTTCGTATGTCGGGGCAGGCACGATGACAGGTTAAAAAGCCGAACGAAAGACAAGCTGGGAGAAAACGCGCGCTATTCGAGCAGGCCATACTTCTTGCGCTTTTCGAGGAGCGTCTTCCGGCTAATGCCCAAGATCTCGGCGGCGCGGCCGATTTTGTAGCGCGTCGCTTCGAGGGTAGCTTTGATTGCGTCGCGCTCCAGATCGTTCAGCGAGTGCAGTGGCCCGATGGATCCGGTTGCGCCGGGCGCTGCGTTGATAATCTCGGGAAAATCGTGCGGCTGGAGCAGCGGCTCCTTGCCAAACACCAGCGCGTGCTCGATTGCGTTTTTCAGTTCGCGCACATTTCCTGGCCATGCGTAGGTTTCGAGCAGATGCAGCGCGGCGGGATCGAGAGATGCGTCCGGGCGGCCATGCACAGGAGCCAGACGCGCGAGGAAATGCGCCGCGAGCGCGGAGATATCGGCGCGGCGTTCGCGAAGCGGTGGCACAGGAACAGCCAGCACGTTTAAACGGAAGAAAAGATCTTCGCGAAAGCGTCCGGCGGCGACGGCTTTCGTGAGATCGGTATTCGTAAGCGTCATAAGACGCGCTTCCATGCGGAGCGTGTCCGTGCCGCCGAGCCGCTCGAACGTCCGCTCTTCAATCACGCGCAAAAGTTTGGCTTGCATGCCGGGAGTGAGCGCGGCAATTTCGTCAAGAACGATCGTTCCGCCCTGGGCCATTTCCAGACGGCCCTGCTTGCGCGCTACTGCGCCTGTAAATGCGCCGCGCTCGTGGCCAAAGAGTTCTGATTCGACGAGCTCGGCAGGAAGGCTGGCGCAATCGATTTTTAGAAAAGGCGCATCGCGGCGCGGGCCGTTCTGGTGAATCCAGCGTGCGAGCTGGTCTTTTCCAGTACCGCTTTCGCCGGTGATCAGCAGCGTGGTGGACGGTTCAGTGAGCTTGGCGGCGAGTTCGAGGACGGCGCGCGAGGCAGGGTCGGCGGCTACCCATTCGATGTTCGGCGCGGTGGTTGTCACGAAATCATTTTCACAGAATCATTATCACAGAATACCCGTCGTGGGCTCGTCGTCAGGTAATTCAGCGTCACGCAATCCGGCGCCGCGTGGCTCATTCTCACGCGATGAATCGTCACGTGGTCTCTTGCCGCGGCGAACCGATTTCGGAACCGCCGCGGGAATCGGGCGGGCGCGTGGGCGCCGGGAAATCGATGCGCTCGGCGCTGCGCCAGAGGCGTTCTAGATCGTAATACTGCCGGGCGCGTTCGCTGAAAATATGCGCGACGAAATCGCCGTAATCGAGCAGAACCCATTCCGCCCCGGGTTTTCCTTCGCGATGGGCGAAGCGAATGCCGTGACTGCGGAGCCGCTCTTCGATGGCTTCGCCGATGGCTTGAATCTGGGGCGAGCTGCTGCCTGAACACAGCAAAAAATATTCGGCGAACGCGCCAACGCCAGCGAGCTTGAGCACCGTGACGTCCACGGCTTGCTTGTCCTGAGCCGCTTCGACGGCCCAGCGAATTTCGGGGCGGAGAGAGTTCACGGTCACCGGTACAAGGCCTGTCCCAGAATGTATTCCTCCACGCGCGCGGGCACAAGTCCGTGAATTGCCTGGTGGCGAGCGAGCCGGTGGCGAACCTCGGTGGAAGAGACGTGGCTTGCGACGGTCGTCAGCAAATGCACTGTCGTCTTGCGCAGAACGATCTTGTGCGGATCGTGCGAAGGCGTGCGGCCCAGCTTTTCCGGGGGAATCACGAGGCGCAACGCTTCGAGTCGAAACCCCGGACGGCTCGCGATGATGAAATCGCAGGAATCCAGCAGAATTTCATAATTCTTCCAGGTGGCGATTTCGAGAAATTGGTCGGCGCCGAGAATGAAAAAGAGATGATCGTCGGGATGCTCGCGGTGGAAGCGGCGCACCGTGTCATACGTATAAAAAACGTGCGGCGCGGCGCCGTCAACGGGCGCTTCTGCGAGCGACGGCACGAAACCAGGATGATCCGCACAGGCGAGCGCTACCATCGCGTAACGATGAACGAACGGAGTAAGCGCAGGTTTGCTTTTGTGCGGCGGGCGCGACGACGCGATGAAATAAATCGCATCGAGATGAAATCGCTTTTGCGCGGCTTGCGCCACCGTGATGTGGCCGGAATGAATTGGGTCGAACGTGCCGCCGAACAGCGCAACCGAGCGGCGATGATGCGCCTGCCCGTGCGGCTTGTGCGCGGAGTGGGGCGTCAACGATCCTCTCCGTCGGGTACGGCTGGCTCATTTTCGGAATCCTGCTCGGAATCGTGCAAGGAATCCGGGACCGCGGTTGCGTCTATCGCGTGGGAGTCGCCCGCATCAGACGGCACTGCCGGTTTCGGAATGCGATCGAGAGCGTCAGCCATTGCGCGAACCAGTTCGACGATGCCTTCCCCTGTAGCAGATGAGATGGCGTGAAATTCCAGGTTACGTTCGGCGCTGAACGCGCGCAATTCCTCGAGATGAGTACGGTCGGTCGTTGCGTCGAGTTTTGTTGCGAGCACAATCATCGGCTTTTCCGCCAGCATGGGACTGAACGAAGCGAGCTCGTGCTCGATGATTTCAAAATCCCGGATGGGATCGCGATCGTTTGCATCGCTCGTATCGACGAGATGCGCGATCAGGCGTGTGCGTTCAATATGCTTCAGGAAACGAGTGCCGAGCCCTGCGCCTTCGTGCGCGCCTTCGATCAGCCCCGGCAAATCGGCGACGACGAAAGTGCGGCCCGCACCCGGCGCGGCATCCGGATCGGCGGACACAACACCGAGATGCGGCTCGAGCGTCGTGAATGGGTATGCCGCGATTTTAGGACGCGCCGCGGAAATGCGCGAAATCAAAGTGGATTTACCCGCGTTGGGAAAGCCAACAAGGCCAACATCCGCGAGCAATTTCAATTCGAGACGCAGATGGCGTTCTTGTCCGGGGCGGCCATCCTCATGCTCTCGCGGAGCCTGATGCCACGGCCGGACGAATTTCGGATTGCCGTTTCCGCGGCCGCCGCGGCCGCCACGAGCCGCGAGGTATCGCTGGCCGGGTTGCGTGAAGTCGAAGAGCTGCTCGCCGGTATCGGAATCGAAGACGACGGTTCCGACAGGAACCTTCAGCACCATTTCGTCAGCGGACGCGCCGTGGCAATCCGAGCCTTCGCCATGACCGCCGCGAACGGCTTTGAATTCGCGATTGTAGCGATAGCGAAGGAGCGTATTGTCGTGCGGATTCGCTTCGATGAAGATGTCGCCGCCGTGGCCGCCATCGCCGCCCGAAGGTCCGCCTCGCGGGACGTACTTCTCCCTGCGAAACGCGACGCAGCCATTGCCGCCGTCGCCGGCTTTCACCATGATTTTCGCTTCGTCAGCAAACACGATTAGCCCGCTTGAACTCGTTTACAGAGGATGCTCGGAGAGAGCATACGCCAGGGTCGTGAGTAAAAACAAAAAACGCGCCCCGACCCACCGAGGCGCGTGATTCCGTACAATAATTAGTTGGCAGCCGCTGTGGCAGCAGCCTTCTTTTCGAGAGCCGCTGCGGCTTCTTCGGCAGTCAGCACGCTGATGAATCGGCCCTTGCCGCCCTTGTCGTCGAATCGCACGACGCCATCCATGAGCGCGTACAAGCTGTCATCCTTGGCGCGGCCCACGTTCTTGCCCGCCTTGTAGCGAGTGCCGCGCTGGCGAATCAGGATGCTGCCGCCGGTCACAACTTGTCCGCCGAAACGCTTTACGCCGAGCCGCTGTCCGTGGGAGTCACGTCCGTTTGTAGATGACCCGCCACCTTTTTTGTGTGCCATGAATGACCTCTATGCGATTTGGATGTCGCTCACTTCAACGGCTGTGTAGTTCTGGCGATGGCCGGTCTGAATCTTGTATTGGCCGCCGGTCTTATACTTCAACACTTTGAGTTTGCGCCCGCGGTCTTGCGCAACGATCTTGCCGATCACTTTTGCCTTGGCAATGTCGCCGCCCGAAATCATTTTCTTGTCGTCATTGCTGACGGCAAGGACGTCATCAAACGTCACCTTACCGCCGACTTTGCCTTCGAGCCGCTCCACTTGAACGGTCTCGCCCGGCGCCACGCGATATTGCTTTCCCCCACTGCGAATTACGGCGTACATGCTGCCTCCAGAACCTTGCGACAAACCCCAATTATACGGGGTGTTCGCCGTTTGCGTCAACGAACTCTCGCAGAGTTTTTTTGCAGCAGCGGGACGGAGTCGATACCGGCAGCGCACGAAATCGACGTAAAACTCCTTTGCGGAAAGCAGCTTACGTCCGGGCGCTGATGCGAACGGGCTTTCCCGGCAGATACAGCGTAGATAGTTTTCGTACGCGGCATCGCCGCTGGCTTGCCTCACCCACCAGAAGGCGCGTCGCACCGCATCCACGAACTTGGAGCCAGTTCTCACCGTTTAATCGTCCCATCGGGCGCCTGCGAGGTGGGTGAAGGTTCCTGCCGGGCGCCGATTCCGATTTCCATGGCCGTGTTTTTCGGGAACACTGCCTCGTGGCCACGCGCAATAAAATTGGTGTAGATCGAGCGGCTTGCGCCGAGCGTACCCATGGCCATGCCAAGCTGCTGCGAGTGGATGGACAAGCCCAATGCAATTCCGACCAGCTTAAATCCACCAGCACCGCCCGAAACGCGCGGGCCGACATCACTTGCAGTATCCCCCAGAAAAGATGCGGCACCCAGACCCACAGATATGGCTGTCGTGAGAAATCGCGTGCTGGGAGGGCGTGCCCCGGCGCCGCCTTCGGAGTCGAGCTTCAAGTTCTGGTCTTTGCCGGACTGCATGCCTTCAAGGCTCGCGTCAACCTTTTCGGCAATTCCCGAGGGTGGCACGAGTTCGTGAAAAACGATTCGAAGCTGCCCGCTCCGGCCAAGGTAGCGCGCCGGACGCGCCTGAATCACGGTTCCTTTCAACAGGCTTCCTTGCGGGAGCACGAGCCGTTTTCCGTCAAACAACGGTTGCGAGAGGACGGCCTCGACTTCGTCACCCTTTCGCGTGCTCGCGGAGTTCAGAGGAGTGACGAGAAGCGCGTGCACGAAACTCCCGGCTGGCGGCGGCCCACCCAGTGATGCCGCCGTCTCGGCCGTCAGCAGCTCGGTTCCGAAGTCGAGCGGCTCCTGCAACTCAGCGAAATAAACGGTGCCCGCATCGATGTATTGCGGATGAACAGGAAGCTGCGCGACCGCGATTCTTTCCACACGGTGCACCTTTCCGGGTGCCTTCACCTCTTTCATCGCTGTGTCCCATTCCTGCTTGGCTTGTTGCTTCGCCTGCTTTGCTTTCTCCGCCGCGACGCTTTTTGCACCTTTCGTCTTGCTTGAGTCTGCGGCGGTGACAAATTCGAGCGTCTTGCCCGAACCAGGAGTCACGACCGTATGGATGAGAACATGCCGTCCGTCCCGCAACACGACTTCCGAGAAATCAACTTTCACTTTGCGAGGGGGAGAGAAATCCGCGTCCAACGCACGTAACGTCCGTTGGGCTTTGGAAACACCCTGGAGCTCGATGATCTTCCCTGTCACTTGCGTCCCCACGGGAATCACAAGCTTGTCGAACGCGTAGATCGGCTCAACGGTGACACCGTGGATCGGCTGGCCTACCTTTGCAACCCTTACTTCTTTGTCGAGGGCGATTTGCAGCGGCGTGCCCTTCGACACCGTAAGCGGAACAATTGCCGGTACCGGAGGTTTGGTTTTGGCCTCCGCGCGGTGCGTCAGGACCGGATCAGAATCGGACGACGGCACGGGTGGCGGTGCGGAGTCCTGCGCCTGCGCCCAATTGGCGCATGTTGCTAACAGCAACGCCGCGCAAAGCATTCGCCCCGTTACCATTACAATTCTCCTGCTCCGGAAGCTCGGGATGGGCGTCTTCTGGCTCGGATGCTCACCGTCACGCTTTAGTCGCCTGCCGCCCACTGCGTTGTCACGTACTTAGCTTCGTGCAGCGCCACAGATTTTCGTCCGCGCACAATGGCAGTCCACTCGCCGGCCGCCTCAATCATAAGCACAAGCACCATCACTGCGAGCGCCCCTGTTACCACTGCATCCAATCGGTTATTGAAAATCAGCCGTTGCGTCACTTGAATCTGCTCCGCCGGGATTGCACCCGAAGCGATCTGATTTTGCAGGACACGCACTTGTGCCAGGAAACCGAGTCGCGGGTGCGAATCGAAAATCTTCTGGTAGCTCGCCGTCATGGTGATCGTCACGAGCAATGCCATCGGAGCGAGCGTTACCCAAATCCATCGCAAGCGGCCCATCTTCAGCAGAATTGTTGTAGCGACCACCAGCGCAACGCACGCGTTTCAATTCAAATGACGCGGACTGCACGTTCGCGGCTCATCCTACGCAACCGATTCGAGAGCGTCAATCGGAGCCAGCGCTGGATATTGTCTCGCGGCTGCCCGTCGAGCAACGTCGAACGATTTCACTTCGTAACCAGTCCAAATTGGCTACAATACGCGCAATTCTGAGGAGGGTGGCACGCGAGGCGCGCGGGGCGGCACGTCTCGAAGGGATGAGTCTACATGTCTGACATGCTGGCGACAAAACCGCTCGATGCACTGATGCAGGAAGCCGGCGATGAAGCGGAAGGCGGTCTGCGGCGCGTCCTCGGCCCGGTGAATCTGGTCACGCTCGGAATTGGCGCGATCATCGGCGCGGGAATATTTGTTCTCACCGGCACAGTCGCTGCGAACTTCACTGGTCCAGCGATCATTTTGTCGTTTATTCTCGCGGGGGTCGGCTGCGTATTCGCTGGATTGTGCTACGCGGAATTTGCGTCGCTGATCCCAATCGCCGGATCGGCTTACACGTACGCCTATGCTACTCTCGGCGAAATTTTTGCCTGGATCATCGGTTGGGATTTGGTGATCGAGTACGCATTCGGCGCCGCCACCGTCGCCGCTGGATGGAGCGGCAACCTCATCGCCCTGTTTCAAACTTTCGGAATTGTTATTCCGCCGGCGATCACAGCGCCTCCCGGTATGACGCTCGTTTTTTATCAGGGAATCTGGTCGCGGCTCGCGACGATTGGCCCGGCGCTCCAAAAAGCGGGCATCGATCCAGGGTCGTTGCCGCACGCGCGCGGAGTTATCGATTTGCCGGCATATCTCGTGATAGCCGTCATCACCGCGATACTAGTGTTTGGAATTCGCGAATCGGCGAATTTCAATTCCGCGATTGTGTTCGTGAAAGTTGCGACGGTGCTTACCTTCATCGCCGTCGTCGCGGCCTATCTGCTCCGCAACCCGTCAATTGCCCCATCCAACTGGCATCCATTCATTCCTCCCAACCTCGGCGAGTTCGGACAATTCGGCTGGTCGGGCGTTGCGCGCGGCGCCGGCGTGATTTTCTTCGCGTACATCGGATTTGACGCCGTTTCCACCGCCGCGCAAGAAGCGAAAAATCCGCAGCGCGACATGCCGATCGGTATTCTCGGCTCGCTCGCAATTTGCACGGTTCTCTACATCGGACTCGGCGCGATGCTCACGGGCGTGGTGAATTACAAACTCCTGAATACGGCTGCGCCGGTCGCTGTGGGAATTCAGGCCACGGGTGTGCGCTGGGGAAGCGTTGTCGTAATGCTCGGAACTTTCGCAGGTCTCACGACGACGATGCTCGTCATGCTCCTCGGGCAGTCGCGCGTATTTTATTCGATGGCGCGCGACGGGCTGCTTCCCGAATGGGCTGGACGAATCCATCCGAAGTTTCGAACGCCATGGATTTCGTCGATCGTTGTCGGATTTTGCGTGGCGCTCTTCGCGAGCCTTCTGCCGATTAACATTTTGGGACAGCTCACGTCGATTGGAACACTGCTGGCATTCGTGATCGTGAGCGCCGGCGTTTGGATCTTGCGTGTGCGCCGGCCGGACTTGCCGAGGCCGTTCAAAGCGCCGCTCGTTCCGCTGACGCCGATCCTCGGGATGGGAATTTCCCTGGCGCTGATGGCAAGCCTGCCGCTCAGCACATGGCTGCGCCTGATCGTGTGGCTGATTTTGGGAATGGGAATTTACTTCGGCTACGGACGCAAGCACAGCACGCTGGCGCGTTCGCGTGCAGCCGGAAAATAAGGGACGACTTCGCCGCTGCCGGACCTACGAGTAAGCCTGGCGGCAGGTTTCGTGTTCGCGGCAACTGCGCGGGTCGTTCGTGTGGTCGATAAGAATGTAATTGTGGCAAGCGGCGCAGACGACACCATAAATCGTCTCGCTGAACTGCTCGTGGCCGGTGCTCGCAGTATGTTCTTTTCGGCCCTGTTCCCGGTTCATTGCCATCGGTATCGCTCCTGGCGGTGAATTCTCCAGGCAATCTTAAGGGGTGCGGCATGAAAAAGTATAGTTTTTGCGTCACGGCGGTGATGTTGGTCTGCTCGATGGTTTGTGCAGCAGAAAAGCATCCTTTCGGTGTCGACGATTGGGCGGCGCTGCGTCACGCGCACGCGATTGCCGTCGCACCCGACGGAGCGACGATTCTCTATCGCGTCGATTTCGGCGCCGCGAAAGGCCGCGATCAGCAGGAGTGGAAACTCATCGCCGTCGACGGCTCGAATAGCCGCACGCTCAAACTGCCGGAGCATTTCAGTCCACTCGGTTTCACGCGCGATGGTTCGGGACTGTATGGTGCGATTGAAGACGAGACAGCCAAGAAGAAACAGTTCGCGATCGTCTCGATTGCCAATTCGCAAGCGCAGCCTTTCGTTTTCGCATCCGTGCCGCTGGATTTCAGCGCCGCCGTCATCTCGCCGGACGGTTCTCGGTTTGCGATTGTGGCGAATCCGCGCCCGCCCGATCCGCTCGCGGAGGTCCACACCGTCGTCGAGAATAAGCCCGCCAGCCTGTACGTAGTGAACGCAGACGGAACCGGCGGCGCGTGGTGGTGCCCCAAGCTCACGCAGATCAATGAATTCAGTTGGAAGCGCGACGGATCATCCCTCGCGATCCTCTCGCAGACGCCGATGATCGGATATCACTACGTTCACAGTTTCATCGACGTTTGCTCGGCCACGGAGACGCGGCGTATCACTGAAATTCACAACGCGTCCGCGTCCGAAGCTCCGCAGGGCTACGGCGGAATCGCCTGGAGCCAGGATGAAAAAGAACTCGCATTTCTCAGCTCGACCACCGAGGTGCTCACGCCCGATCACGTTTGGACTGTGCCGGTCGCTGGAGGCGCGGCGGTCGATCGCACGCCGAATCTCGCCGCTTCCGCCGTTGGAATCGTGGGGGATACGCGAGGCAATACGTGGGTGCAGGTCGCTCGTGGAGTTCGCGGTGAGATCGATTCGTTCACCGCGGCGCACGAGTTGAAACCTGCGTTTGCGTGGGCGGATGGCGTCGTCGCCGATACTCCAGTGTTTCCCGAAATTGCATCGGCGCCGGAAACACTCGTTTTTACCGTGGGTGATCCCGACCATGCAACGAATGTGGCCGTCGCAGACGGAACGAAACTGAAAAAAATCACGAACGAAGGTGATGAACAGCTTGCAAACGTCGCGCTCGGTCCGGCGAACATCGTACACTGGACGTCGAAGGACGGAATTCACCTGGAAGGCATCGCCACTTTTCCCGCGGGCTTCACCAACGGCAAGAAATATCCATTTCTCATTCTTCCGCACGGAGGCCCGGAGGCAAACGACAATTTCGAGTTCGACGCTTTTCCGCGGCTCGTTGCCGGGATGGGCTACGTTGTGCTCCAGCCTGAGTACCGCGGCTCAACCGGCTACGGCTCCGATTTTCTCAATGCTATTTATCAGCATTTCGGCGATCGCGCGTACGGCGACGTCGACAGCGCCACCGATTTTGCAATCGCTCAGGGCTGGGCCGATCGCGATAAGCTCGCGGTTTTCGGCTGGAGCGCCGGCGGATTCATGACTTCATGGACTGTGACGCAGACTCACCGCTATCGCGCGGCAGTGGAAGGAGCAGGAATCACCGACTGGCTGAGTTTTATGTGGACAAGTGATGTACAGCAGATCGATTACGACGCGCGCTGGCCGGAAAAAGATCCCGACGCATTCTTAAAATACTCCGCCGTCATGCACGCAGAAAGTGTGAGCACACCGCTTTTGATTTTGCACGGTGCGGCAGATGAGCGCGTCCCCACGTATCAAGGCCGCGAATTGTATCTCGCGCTCGCCGCACACGATAAAACCGTGCGCATGGTCACGTATCCGGGTTCGCCGCATTTTCCGAAACTGTGGGAACAGCGCTCGGATGTGTTTCGCGAGATCGCTGCGTGGCTTGCGCGCTACAATCCGTAGCCGGCGGAACCAACCAGATTGGCTCTTGCCGCCAGGCCGAACGCGGCCTAGCCTCTTTGCATGAGCCAATTCACTCCGACCGAACGCACGCAAGTGCGCCGCCTGCCTGACCGCGGCAAGTACGACTCCGAAAATGTGTACGGAATTTTGGACGAAGCGTTCATCTGCCACGTGGGATTCGTAGTCGACGGACAGCCGTTCGTGATTCCCACCGGATTCGCACGCGTCGACGACACGCTTTACATTCACGGTTCGGCCGCGAGCCGCATGCTGCGCACAGTTTCCGGCGGAGTGCCGGTGTGCGTCACCGTTACGCTCGTCGACGGAATCGTGATGGCTCGTTCCGGATTTCACAGTTCGATGAACTACCGCTCGGTGCTGATTCTCGGGCAGGCAACACAAGTGGAAGGACGCGACGAAAAACTCGCCGCTCTCGCCGCGTTCAGCGAGCAAGTAATGCCCGGGCGCTGGAAGGATTTGCGCGAAACGACGGATGCGGAATTGAAAGGCACCCTGGTGCTGGCGCTTCCGCTTAAAGAAGTTTCCGCGAAAGTTCGCACAGGCCCGCCGAAAGATGACGAAGCGGATTATGCGCTGCCGCTGTGGGCAGGCGTGGTGCCGCTCAAACTAACCGCAGGCACGCCAATTCCGGATCCCCGGTTGCCCAGGGGCATCGAGCCGCCTGAGTACGCGCGGAGTTACAAACGGTGATACGTTCTGCTCGCGGACTGGTTTGTTTTGCATTCGCGCTCGGTCTCGCATTCGCAGCTATTCCCACATCCACTGCCGCGCCGCACGAGCCATCGTTTAGAAGCTCGCAGGATCAGCGCTCGCCCGCCGACGGATTTCTCGCGAAGGCGTATCACAGCCCCGGCGGCGAGACGATGCAGTACCGTTTGTTTGTTCCCCCCGGATACGACCCTGCGAAAAAATATCCGATCGTCCTGTGGCTCCACGGCGCGGCCGGACGCGGCTCCGATAATATCTTGCAGCTTTCGGGCGGAAATTATCCCGGTACGCATGTGTGGACCACGCCGGAAATGCAGACGAAATATCACGCGTTCGTCCTCGCGCCGCAGGTGGAAATTACAAAAACGTGGTCGCGCCCGCATGTAAACACCCCGCCGATTTCGCTGCGCCTCGCCCTCGAAATTCTGGACACGGTCGAGAAGGAATATTCGATCGATCGCGGCCGCGAATACGTGGCGGGACAATCGATGGGCGGCGAAGGCGTGTGGGCAGCTCTCGCAACGGCGCGCGGGACGGTTTGCGGCGGCGATCGCGCTGTGCGGAATCGGTTTCGCAGATCAAATCGCACCCGATGCCAAAGTGCCCGTGTGGATTTTTCAGGGCGACGCCGATCCCATCGTATCTGTGGAGCAAACTCGGCAGTGGGTGGCAGCGTTGCAGAAAGCCGGTGGCTCGCCCAAATACACCGAGGTAGCGGGCGTCGGCCACAACGTCTGGGACAAAGCGTTCGCCGACCCGGATTTGGTGCCTTGGCTTTTCTCGCGCAGCCGGCCGAAATGATTTCTAAACCCACATAGATCAAAGCGCCGCGGCCAGTAGGGGCGGGTCTAAGACCCGCCCGTGCCGTGATGATCGGAATCGGACAAACTTAGAATTCCCTCCAGTCCTTTTCCGGCTTCGTGGACTTCGCATTTTCGAGGTCAAATTCCCACTTGGCAGGATTGTTGAAAATGTAGCTCCGGACGTTTGTTAGGTCGTCGCTGTTACGAACGATATGGTCGTAGAATCCCCGTTGCCAAACCATGCCTCGCAGCGAGTGGTCGAGTTCAGCCAAGCGTCTGGACGAAAAACCCTTGAATGCGCGAATGATTCCCGAGGGGCCGTGCCGAGCGGCGGAGCGGGCGGGTCTAAGACCCGCCCCTACTGGATCGATTAAAGCGAGCACTCCATGCACGTGGTTTGGCATGACCGTGAAGGAATCAAGTTGCACGCGGGCATAATGACGCGGGAGCTGAACCCAGACTTCCTGAACGGCTTGGCCAAAACGGTTTGGGATGAACTGGCCGTTTTCGACTTGCCCGAAAATCATTCGTCTGGCTCGAGTGCAAATGGTGACGAAATAGATTGCCGCAGCCGAGTAATCGTAGCCTTGGCGTCGTGGGGACCGCCGGTCCGGCAAATCCTTATTCGCTGTCATGGCGACTGGTCAGTTGCACCCGCAGCCACCGCCGCAGCACGAGCCGCCCGAGCCAGACGCAGGCCCCGATGAAGAGCCGCCGCTCGCTTTGCTGCCGTTCCCGTGCGCCGCGAAAACGGAGAGCTGGATCGTGCTTTTCGCGCTCTCGCATTTAGGGCATGTGATCGCTTGCTTCTGGTTCATCACGATGCGCTCATAGCGCTCGCCGCAGTCGTCGCAGACATATTCGTAGATTGGCATCGTTGCCCTCAATTTATCATTCTAGCAAATTGGCGGCGAAAAAAGACGGCTGGAAGCCGGTGCTACGAACAGCGACGCCAGCCACAGTCTCGTGGGATGCTGGGTAAAAAGCAACAGCCCCGGTTTTGGCCGGGGCTGTTGGCGAAATGTTTCGGATTGTTGCGACGGGCTTAGTCGCCGGCTACGGCGGCTTCGGCTTCGGTCTTTTCGGATCTTAGTTGCACCGTTGCCATTTCCATGACCGTTTCCGTTCGCCGAGGCGATTTGGACCGGCTTCACAACTGCGCCCGGAACCGCTGCCTTCATCGCGTCCATCGAGCCGATCTGGACGACCGATTCCTGGGGCTTCTTCAGCACGAGCTCTTCGTAAATCCTGCGGACTTTCGCCGCTTCTTCGGTAGCCTTGCGGCGACGGGCGCGGTCTTCTTCGGCCGCGGTGAGCGGGATATCGTGCTCGAGGTGACGCACGCGAGCCGCATCGTCGGCATTAATCCGGAGCGAGTGCTCGTATTCCGCGAGATCGACGTTCTTGCCCTTGGCAAAAATATCGTGCTTGCCGTGCGTTTTGTACCACTGCGCGACGGTCGCGTTCTTGTACATGTTTTCGATGATCTTCCGCCAGCCGACGCCCGTGTTGTAGGCGCAGAAAGAAATTTCACCCTGCTGCGTTGCGTAAGGGATGATGCACATTTCGGTGCGGCGGAAATCGTAGTTGAAAAGATCCTGGAACCACATGCCGGCGATGAAGAGGAAGTTCCACGGGTCTTCTTTTCGGCGCTTCATCGCGTCTTCGAACGTGCGGTCCGGGCTCGAACGGCCATACTTCTTGTCCGCGTCCTTCGAAAGACCCCATGTCTTGTCGAATTTCATCCAGAGGTCCTTCAGACGCAAACTCGGCGGCGCCTGGAACGGACTGTAATTCTTCAGCAGGGCCAGGGCCATCATGAAATTTGAAAACGTCTTGCCGCGAGCCGCGTCCGTGATAGCCAGAACGTCCTTGGTAAGGCTGGGGGCGTTAAGAAATCGCGGTACGGGAGCCCATTCTTTCGTTTCCTTGTTAATCATCAAAGCGGTGCCAACGCCGCAGTTCGGATGGCAGCCGCAGGAGAGCGAACCCCACTGCGAATCGGGGCCGTGGGAAAGATCTGAGAAGCCCGCGAAAGTAGCGATATAGGAAATCGGGAACCAGTCGCGCGTCGGTTCCACTTTGCCAACCTGTGCGCTGACGTCCTGCGCGAGGTGCGAAAGCGTATAGCGCTGGCGAATGCGGCGCTCCGGAGTGATTTCCTCGTCGCGCCCGGTGAACGAAACTGGCTGGAAGGATACGAACGAGATCTTCTTGGGGTTTTCCATCGCGAACTTGACGATGGGGCCCACTTGGTCGTTGTTTACGTTGTTAATGATCGTGGTGACGAGCACGATTTCGATGCCCGCTTCGTGCATGTTCTCGATCGCGCGGAGCTTCACATCGAAAAGATTGCCCACCTGACGATGGCTGTTCGCGTCGTTGCCGATGCCGTCGAATTGCAGATATGCATAGCGCATGCCCGCTTCAAAGGCCTTCTTGCAGAAATCCTTGCTCTTCGCGAATTCGATTCCGTTCGTCGCGGCCTGCACGCTGTTGTAGCCCACTTTTCGCGCGTAACGAACCGCGTCGAGGAAGTAGGGATGCATGGTCGGCTCGCCGCCGGAGAACTGCACGGACATCTGCCGGCGCGGCTTAATCTTGGTGGCGTTCTCGAGGATTTCCTGAATCTCCTCCCAGCTCAATTCGTGAACGTAACCAACCTGGTTCGCGTCCATGAAGCAGGGATCGCACATCATGTTGCAGCGATTCGTCAGATCAACGGTCAGAACCGATCCACGGCCGTGGCGTACCGTGCTCGAGCCATGGCGGTGCAGGTCTTCGTCGTTGTGCGCAGGAATATCGCGTCCCGGAAAGTTTCCTTCGATCCATTCCAGGAACTTCGCGTCGATGGCCATCAAGTCTTCAAACTTGCCATGAGTGGCGCACTCTTTCACCATCCAGACCTGGCCGTCGCGCTCGATAATCTGCGCCTTGATTTCGCCCACCTTTTCATGGACGAGGTCGGTCCAATCTTTATTGCCGTTCAGGATCAGATCGCGCGCTTCGCGGACGCAGTCCGGACAAAGCGAGTCCGTGGTGCGCGGCCAGCCAAGCGTGGGCTTCGATTTCTCCCAAGACTTCAGCAGCGGCTTATCCGACCACTTTGGCGTAAAAGAAGGGTTGGGATTGTGCTTGTTGAAATACTGAATCGTGTCGAAGGCGACTCCCGCCGTCTTGCATAGCGCCCAGTCGAACGATTTCCAAAGCTTGAGAGAAACTGTATTCGGCATAACGCGTCCACCTCTCCTTAACAAATATGCCCGTAACGCGAGCGGCCCCTAAATCCCCCGGGAAAAGCCTGCTCGCAACGTCGTAGCGACACTCCTAACTAGTTACAGTACTAAAGTTTGCGCCGATTCGGACCAGCCGTCTAGGATTGTGCGTCCAAGTGCGCAACTGGGTGGTTAAACGGTATCTGAGCGCAGCCAACGGGGGTGCCGGGCAGGGACTAGCAGGCGGCCGAAAGCCGTGTACTCAGTGCAACTTAGCCGCTTCCGAAGGAACGAGCCGCTTGAGTAAGTGCAGCTAGTCCATGTTCAACGGAGTGCGCAGAACGGCGATCGCGAAATGTGCCAGAAGCGGAGCGTCATCATCCAGCTGAATCCAGCGGATCACGCAGTGGTCCTTCAGGTACTGAGAGACTTTCGCCTCGCTGATTTCGAGGTGCTCCGCAAGTTTCGCCTTCAATCCGCTCGTGTCGGGGAATCCGCGGCCGCCGCTGCGCGGACTTTTGCTGCCTCGTGAGCCTCGCACGAGATTGCCGATGCCCACGCGCAACGTCTGGCAAGCCTCAACGTAATACGACGAAATCTGATCGGAATCCGAAAGCAGAAAGACGCCCGGCCCGGCGGGTGCTTCTTCCGCCTGTTCCAGATTGTGCAGTGGGCTTGAAACGAGGCGCCGCAGCATGGATTCAAGGTGGACCAGCCGCGAGGCTAGCGCCGGATCGCCGGCGCGTCCGTGAGCGGTGCGTTCGGAGGGGAGCATTGGCGCGGCGTGCTCCACGTTCCCGCGCCGGAATGAAGAAGCGGGCGAACTCGAGTGGCGAGGAACCGCCGGCGCAACGTATTGGTTCGGAACTTCGTCGGCGTGCGATTCCGGTGTGCGCTCCAGGCGAGGATCGAAGTGAGTTTCCACGCGCGTTTCCGATCGGGCGTCAGCGCGCGAAAGCTGTGGCCGCGATTCTGCCACTGCCGGCGCGCTCGATTCTGCAAACGCCTTTGACGGCAGCCCAGGGCCAGCCGCTGCAGCGCCCTTGCGATGGCGACCGCGTCCGCCGCGACGGCCTCTGCGCCGTTTTTTCTTCGCGCCGGCTGCCGCGGAAGTCGAGTCAGCGGCAGCTACCGCTGAAGACGAATCTGAACCTGAATCCGGAGTCTCTTCGTCTGTTTCGGAAGTCACTTCGGGAATTTCGCCGAGCACGGGAAGCTGAACTGCGCTCTTGGGTTCTTCGCGCGCGTTGCTGCGAGCAAGTTGAGGTTCGGGCGCCGGTTCCGCGCCGGGAGCGGGAAGTTCGATTCCCAGGCGCGTGAGCGCTTCTTCCGCCTTTTTCTTCCAGTCGGCGCGCCGGAATCGTTGCGCGGAAATTATGTACCAGCGGCCGGCTTCGTCGGTGCGTCCGGCCTTCTCTTCAATCGCGCCGAGTTCCCACGCTACCATCGCGTCGCGCGTACGTTGGTAAAGCTCGGAAAGTTTGGACGGCGCGTCCGGGCTGTTTTTCGCCTTGCGGATGCGCGCCTGAATTTGCCGCCAATCAGCCATGGCAGAGATTGTAGCGCCGATATACACCTAGGCCAATAAAGGAAAGTTCAGTGAGGGCGTTGTGCAGGATCGTTCTCGTCGACTCGAATTTGGGCGGGTAGCCACGACGAGCGCTTTCTCTCGTCGTGGTTCTTTCGCAGGTCATGGCATGATTGGCGCATGACTCCGGCGGAGCGAACCCGGTGGATCTGCGAACGCGCACGCGCCGAAGGCTTCGATCTTTGCGGCGTTGCGCCTGTCGACGCGCCAGCAGACTCGCTGAATCACTCGCCGCCAGCATCCGAAGAACTGGCGCGATTGCCGGAATGGCTCGCGCGCGGCTACGCAGGCGAGATGAATTATCTGAACGATCCGCGGCGCGGCGACCCGGCGCGAGTTCTCGACGGCGCACGGAGCTTGATCGTGGTCGCGCTGAATTACAACACAGAGTATCCGTATTCGACGGACGTGCTTCCGGACGAAATTCGAATGCGCGGAGGTGCTGATGCGCCGCACGGCTGGATTTCGCGTTATGCGTGGGGCGACGACTACCACGTAATCCTGGGCGCGAAATTAGAAGAGCTCGTTGCCGCGATCCGCGCGCAATTTGCGGAACCGTTCGATGCGCGCTTCTACGTCGACACCGGCCCAGTGATCGAACGCATCGCCGCAAAATACGCCGGGCTTGGCTGGCTCGCGAAAAATACCTGCCTGATCAACGAGCAGCTCGGCTCGTGGCTTTTTCTGGGCGTGATTGTCACCACGCTCGAGCTTGCGCCATCGCTCGCACCCGGCGAACCGCCCGCGCCCGACCTTTGCGGCAATTGCCGGCTGTGTCTTGATGCGTGTCCGACGCAGGCGTTTCCCGAGCCATACGTGATTGACGCGCGGCGCTGTATCTCCTACCTCACGATCGAACTGCGCGGCGCAATTCCGGAAGAGCTACGCTCGGACATGGGCCGCGCCGTAATCGGCTGCGATATTTGCCAGGATGTTTGCCCGTGGAATCGCAAATCGCCGGCAACGCGGCTTGCTGCGTTTCAACCGCGCGCGGTTTCCATTGCTGGGGAAGATGTCCAGGAAAACATCCAGGAAAATGGAAAAGAGAAAATGGAAAATGGCGGGCTCTCGTTATTTTCGCCCGAACTCGAATGGCTCGCTTCGCTCACGCAGGAAGATTTCAGCCGGATATTTCGCGGCAGCGCGATGAAACGCGCCAAGTGGCGCGGGCTCGTGCGGAACGCGTGTGTCGCACTGGGGAATTCGCGCGTAGCGCCCGAATCCGCGGCGTACCGGCGCATTGCCTTGCTACTCAGTCGTCTCGCCGATTCTGACGACGCGCTGATCGCCGAGCACGCTCGATGGGCGCTAGCAAAACTCTCTTTGCAGGGACCAATCGCCGGGCTTGCGGTCTGAACTTCGTTGGGCTCGACGCGATATGATTTGCCGGCATATATCACAGGTACGCCGCGCCGCTTTTGGGAGCCGCGCAAGATTGCAGGAGGTTTCGAATGTTGTCGCTACTTTGCACCACAATTTTTCACGCGCTCGCGCCGCACTTCAGTTTTCCGCAGGGTGCCGCCACCGAGCAGATCGTGCTTCGCTGGCTACATTTCGTCGGAGGCTTCATCTGGATCGGCCTGTTGTACTTTTTCAATCTGGTCGGCTTTCCAACGATGAAGCAGCTCGAAGCATCAGTGCGCGGCAAAGTGTTTCCCGCGCTCATGTCGCGCGCGATGGGATGGTTCCGCTGGTCGGCGTTCTGGACGGTCGCCGCGGGCTTGCGCTATTTCTGGATCATCCTGGCCGCCGACGCGCAAAATGCCGGCAACCCGCGTCTCGCCCTTCGATGGTTCGGGGAATGGCTGGCAGTATGGCTCGTCGCATACGCGCTGATCTATCCGTTCCAGCTTCCCAGCAAAGGCATCCTCGACAATCCGTGGGTGCGCACGATTGCCGTTGCTGCGATTGTGATTGCAGCTTCGTGGATCGTGCTCGATCTGAACAGCGGCCCGCTATCGTCGAACAGCCACCTATCGATCAGCGTCGGCGGCGGGATTGGCTTGCTCATGCTGCTGAATACGTGGGGCGTGGTGTGGCGCGCGCAGAAGCGGCTGATTGCGTGGACGCGCGCAAATGTCGAGCAAGGAACGCCAATGCCCGCCGAAGCGGAACGCCTCGCGCGCTGGTCTTACATCGCGTCGCGCGTGGGATTCTGGCTGTCGTTCCCGATGCTGTTTTTCATGGGCGCCGCGGATCACTATCCGTTTCTGAGCGGCATCACGGATTGACGCAATAGGGGTAACTCCAGAGCGACCTCGAGCGTCTAATGTGTAATAAGCGGAGGGCCTTATGATCGCCCGCCCCAGAATTGGTTTCTTGATTTTCTTCGTGGTGCTATTCACCGCGTCGACTGCTCTCGGTTTCGAAGATTCTCTGTCGTCCACTTCCATCCGCGACGCCTACATGCTGGGAAATCGCAAAGACTTCAAGACCTCTGAATTTTTCGCCCGCTACAAACACGCTCTTCCGATGCCGGATAAAGGGCCTCACGTAGCCACGATCAGTGTGGAGACGCCGTATGGACAAGTCGTCGAATTGGGCGAGGCGGCTATGAACATCGATATTCAGGGCACCGAGCAACAATTGGCGGACACGACTTTCCCGTTTATCGTGCGCGTGGGAGTGGACCTTACGGATGACTACCCGGGCCCGCCTCCTTCGAATCCATTCGCAGTGGGAGTGCCGATACCGGACTTCGAGCGCGATTTTGGCATTCAGCTCGTTCAGGGCAAAAAAGTGATTCCGGTAAAATCCACGCAAGTCTACTTGCTCACCTCCGATGCCGTCGCGAACATCTACCAAATTTCGGGAGCAATCATCGAATTGAAATATGACGCCGCAGCGCTTGATCCCGACGACGAGGCGACCGTTAAGGTCCACACGCCGGACGATCAGAATGTTGAAACAACCTTCGACCTCGGCCAACTTCAGTAGCGCCGGGTTCCACCGCAGAGACTTTTAAGATCGCCAGCGGAGTGTGACAGGCCCATCCATTGGATGGCGCATCGGCGCGCCGGTGCGTTGCGATTCGAGGTACGAAGACTTCAGCTCGAAATACCAGCGTGCCTGCCGGTCGGCGTCATCGACCAGCATCATCCGGTCACCGTATTTCAATCCCAGCGCCTGCTTTTCGATCACTTCGGTATCCTGCCGGATGAATCGCGGGCCGAGCACGCGAATGATGAACGACACCACGGGAAACCACGGCAGAATATTCCACGCGGCGCAGAAGTCGAGGCGGCAGAGATTCTGTCGAACGGGCGTCACGGTTGTGCGGCTCGTCAGCCAGTAGCGCCCGGCGCGAATCATTTCGAAGCGCTGGTTCGGCAGCACAAAATCGATCGTAGTGGTTGCAGGCTCGCCGGTGATGAGCTTCAGGATTTTGTACGGCGCGCTGTTTGCCGACGGCGTGTGCGGGCTCATCCGGAATCCATTGGGAATCGGCTCGAACTGTTTTGATTTTTCGCGAATACTTCGCCGCGACCGCCACCACCACGCCTGATGAACGAACGGGCCGTGCGCGGGATCCATCAGCCCGATGATTCCGTGGTCCACCGTGCAGGGCAGATCGGCCCACAGATGCGCGATCTTAAAGTGCGGGCTGAAAGTCGGAAGTTCCGGTACCTCCGGCAGGTGAAACAACGGCGGAGCCGGCAAAGCGCGTCCCTCCGGGTTCGTCATGAACGCCCAGATGTAGCCGTCGCGCTCCGCGCACGGAAAACTTCCCGCATGGATTCGCTCGCACTTCAGTTTCGAATCTTCGGTGAGCGACGGAATCGTGCGGCACTGCCCGGTGTGCGCGTCAAATTGCCAGCCGTGATACGCGCATTCGACGGCCGTGCCGTCAAATTGCCCGAACGAAAGCGGAAATGCGCGGTGCGGACAAACATCGCGCAACGCGAACGGCGCACCGGCAAGATCGCGTCCAAGGACGAGCGGCACATCAAGAAGCATCGCGCGCACGAGCTTGCGCCCCACCAACTGCTCGCTGCGCAGCGCCGGATACCAGAATCCCCAAAGCATTTCAACTGTGCGATCTCTCGATTCGAGTGAGGCTGAATTTTGGTTGGTCATGTTCGAATGTATCTAATCGTGAGCTTGCAGGCCGCGCGCCGCTCCATCGTTGTAGCCCGTGGTTTCAACCACGGGGAAACAAAGCTACAACGACGCGGGCTTCAGCCCCTGAAGTACGATTCTGCATCACCCGCCCAGCGCCCTGACGATCCGCCACGCAATCCGCGACGCCATCGTAATATATCCGCCGTTTACGCCGCAAAGTATCAAACTGGCTTTTGCCGTGGCGTGACGTCTTGACACTTCACGGAGCGAACCTTAGCATCGAATGATTGTCTGCGCGGTTCGCACGCGCGGATTGTCCCGTGCCGGCGTAGCTCAGTGGTAGAGCGAGGGTCTCATAATCCCTAGGCCGTGGGTTCGATTCCCCCCGCCGGCACCATCTCTTTCCTGCCCATTGTGAATAAGTGTGTGTTTTGTCGTCCCTGCCTACGTCGCGTCTGCGTACCACCAATCAACGAAAGCAATATCGGATTCCGTTCGTGAGTCCGTCGAACATCAGCAGCCAGACCTACCAACGCAGCTAAGCCCGCCATCGGCCAGCCGCTCCACTCCAATGCGCTGTCTGCGTCGGATCTCTCGCAGCGCTCAAATGAGGTTGACCTCCTCGTAATAAGTCTCCAAGGGCGAGTAAGACCGCCCTCTCCACGGAAGTGACTTAAGTCACTGCCTCATGTGCTACCTTCTTTGATACTGGTATCAGTGGGAACCAGCCACGAGCTTCACTCACACGAGACGAGTAAGGGAAATCCTGGCCGCCAATCCGGCGCGAAAAAGGTGTTGAGGGAAGCTGGAATTAACTGCTGCCGCGGCGGTGAGAACTCACGGAGACACGACTGAAGTTTTTGCCAAGCCGGCGGCGACGGGTTTGTCGGACGCCAGGATCGCGAAGCGGAGAGTTCCCTCACTGAGGTTGCTGATCGAACTGCCATAGAAATGACAAAGACGCAGGAGAAGGACTCGATAATCATGGCAAACACCAACAATTGCATCAGAATAAATTTTAAGGTGTGGGCTGTTGCGCTTGCTATCTTCAGCGGGACGCCATTTGCATTTGGACAGTCTTTACCTTCTGCGACGATGAGGCCAATGCAGCATGACTCTTCCACTGCCGTGGTAGCGTCCGATGCGCCCCAAGCGCAAGCCTCCGAGCAGACCGCGATTCAGACCGCCGTGGACATCGTTCGCGACCCGGCAGATGTCGCGCCGCCCGTTGGGAAGCGAGAGCCGCAACTTGTAAAGGTTTCACTCGTAGCGCAAGAGCTGGAAGGGAAATTAGATGCCATCCTGGGTGCGACGTATGAGTATTGGACCTTCAACGGTAAAGTGCCGGGTCCGATGATTCGCGTTCGGCAAGGCGACACCGTTGAACTGACATTGAAAAACGACGGTCGCCTCGTTTCCCATTCCATCGACCTGCACGCCGCTCTCGGGCCAGGCGGAGGGATGGATCTCACGGAAGCAAAACAGGGCGAAACCAGGACCTTTACGTTCAAGGCGATTGTGCCCGGCGTGTTTGTCTATCACTGCGGGACGAACCTTGCCGCTCAGCACATTTCCAACGGAATGTATGGTCTGATCATTGTTGAGCCCCCTGAAGGTTTGCCAGCGGTGGATCATGAGTTCTACGTCATGCAAGGAGAAATCTACACCGTCGATGATATCGGTGGAGAAGGGCATCAGAAGATGAGTTTTGCCAAACTGATGGACGAACGCCCGGAATATTTCGTGTTCAATGGCGCCGTCGGTGCCCTTACGACCCAGCACCCCATGCACGCGAAGACTGGCGAGACTGTACGGATTTTCTTCGGTGTGGGTGGACCGAACCTGATTTCTTCGCCCCACATCATCGGCCAAGTCTTGACGCAAGTCTACAACGAGGGTTCCTTTAGCTCGCCGCCGCTTACTTTTGTGCAGACCACGGTCGTGCCTCCCGGGGGCGCGACGATTATCGAATTCAAGCCGCTCGTCCCCGGATCGTACAAACTGGTGGACCATGCGCTCATCCGAGTGGCGCGCGGCCTGATTGGCACGATCGAGGTTTCCGGGCCACCCCGCCCCGAACTATTCCATGAAGGGCCGGCGAAGTAGCCGCAACATCCGGTCGCAACACGAGAGAATTCGTAGCGCCAAGCGCAAGGCGGGAGAGCAAGTTCATCGTGTTCCAGAACGACTCCCCGGCAACACGTGCGGGTTCATGGCGCTTCTGAAAGAAGCGTATCCTTCACACCGTTAGTTGCGGGTTAGAACTGCGTGGTCAAACGAAGCGCGAAACTCCGGGAAGGGCCGATCGCGTTGCCGGAGAAAAGTCCGCCGAAGTCGATCACGTTCAGCACATTGTTGAGATTTTGTCCGTCGGCTTGAATCCGCATTTTCACACGATCTGACTTGTAAATATCCGCGCCTGCCGAAGCATTCACCAGTAACGTAGGATAGATTCTTCCGCGGTTGAAATTGATGCGGTCGAGCACCTGCTGCCCGTATTGGGCGAGAACGGTTGCTGGATCGCCATCGAACTCGAAGGGAAGCCCGGAATCGAACTGAACTCCGAACGCGAGCCAAAAACGCGGCTTCACTTGATAGCGAACGTGTCCGCGGACCGTGTTCCTCTGATCCTGCGAATCCGGAAAATGCCCGCTCAGTTGCATCGCGGCAGCCGAAGCGTCGGCTCCCAGAAAAAGACCGCCCGTCACCGGGAACCATGCATTGCCTACCGTGTAGGAATAACTCAGGAACCCCGAGAATCCGCGCCAATCAGGAACCGACAGCCTCGTCTCTGCGCCATAAATGATGGATTTGCGAAAGGAAATTGGAAAGCTGATGGTCGTGTTTTGGATCTGATCGTCGTCGGCAAAGTTATTCACCAGCCGCCGGAAATAGCTGGCATCGAGCCTCACTTTTCCAGCAAACGATTTCGTGATTCCAGCTTCGTAATAGTTTCCTTCCGAAGGCTCCACCGGCAAGCGAAGAAAATTGTTCGGATCGAGCGATAGGATGGCGGTTGAACTCGACAGCAGAATATTTTCAAATGAGGGCGTCTGGAAAATGCGGTCGTAGGAAAAATGCACGACCAGGTCGGCGGACGGAAAATAGCGCGAAATCGAAAGGCGCGGATCGACGGCCTGGCGGTTCACCAGAACCTGATAATGATCCCAGCGAAGCCCGGCGCTTACGGTCCAATTTCCCAGTCGAATCAAATCCTGCACGAACGCCGATTGCTCCAGGTCCGGACGCCGGTTTGCATTCGGCTGCTCCGGCACGGGGAACATGAACGTGAGTGGCGTGCCGGGATCAAATTGGGATGGATCGGTGATGAGGTAGCGGAAATTTTCGTGCAGAAACGTGTTGTCGGACTCAACGCCAAACTTCCATTCGTGGCGGCCGTGATCGATCGTTACAGTCGTCTTGAAATAGCCCTCGCGAAACCAGTTGTGCTGGAAAACTTCGATCGGCGTCGAATTTGTGTTGGAGTTGAAGTCGTTGAAATTGTCGCGCACCATTCCGCGGACATCCGCGACGGCGTGCGAAGAGAAGATGTGCTGGTAGGAGGCAATGCCCATCGTCTCGATATTGTCCGCCGTTTGGCGTTGGCCTGCAGCCTGTTGCACGAGCTCGTTCGGTATGTCGTAGCGTGACGTTTCATGGCGGACGATAAAACCAACGCGATCTCTCGACGTGAGATTCCGCTCGTATCGCGCCGAAAAGTCGCCCAGCGTGCCTGTGTTGGAATAATTCTCGGGAACCACGGGATTTAGGTAGTGATCCGTCATGCTGCCGCTGGCGCTAAAGCCGAGCGCATTCTTTCCCCAAACGAATTGCCCCTGCCCGAACGCCCCCGCCGATCCAAAACTGCCGCCCGAAAGAACCAACTGGCCGTGGAATCCCGGTTCAGGGTCTTGCAACGTGTTGACTTCGATCACCCCGCCCATCTTTCGCCCATATTCGGCGGGGATCCCGGCGGTGTAGATGCTCATCGACTGCACGTCATCCGCTTCAATCTCGGGGCCGAAGCTCGGTGAGCGATTGTCCGTGAGAGGTATGCCGTCCACAACGAACTGCGTCTGATACTCCGAACCGCGCGGGTGCAGTACGGCATTGCCTTCATACAGCCAGCCAGGTTGCGAATTCACGAGATCTTGCAAGGATCGTCCCGGCACGGAGCCGGCGCGGTTGTCAATCAATTCCTTCCCCAACTCGCTGACGGAGCCGGGTTGATCGGGATCGATCAATGTATTCGCCGCGCTCACATCAATCGACTGATTTACCGCGGGAAGTTTGAGCTGAACTGCGATTGTGGCTGGAATCGATGACCGAATCTCGATTGCTTCGTAAACGGGAGCAAAGCCGGGCTGCTCGATCTCCAGATGATAGATGCCGTACGGCAGGCGCATCAGCCGCAGATTTCCCAGTTCGCTCGTGGTCTGCGCAGTCCGATATTGGTTCGCCTTGCTGACGATTTGGACCAGTGCTTTCACGCCCAGGCCGGACGGATCGGTCACCGTCAGACGCAACTCCCCATAGTTGCTCTGGCCGTGCACTGGAATTGCAAGTATCAGGATCAAGAAAACGAAGAGAGACGTTTTCAGCCCGGCTCGCGCAGGCGGGCCGCCGTTTTCATGGGAAGTAACGCTGAAAACCATCTTAAAACGGTACACCAAAAGAAGGTTAATTACCCTTCCAAACCCCGCTCGGGCATTCGTATCGAGGATGAATTCGTTGGCTGTACTTCGCGTCTACGGCGCCGCGGGCAAGTGCTCCTCCAAATAGCGGAGCAGCAAGCTGTAAATATGCAGCGTTGTGCCGGTGCCTTGCGAGATGGAGTGCGTGCGATTGGGATATTCCATGAAGTCGACGGGCTTATCGAGCTCGATCAAGCGGTTGAGCAAAAGCTCGCTGCCCGCGTAGTGAACGTTGTCGTCGCCCGAGCCGTGGACGAGAAGCAAATGGCCGCGCAATCCTTCCGCAAAATTCACGGCGGAGCTGTTGCGATAGCCTTCCACATTTTCGAGCGGCAAGCCCATATAGCGTTCCTGATAAATCGTGTCGTACAAACGAAGATCGGGAACCGGCGCGACGGACATTCCCACGCTATAAAGATCCGGCGAGCGGAACATCAGATTGAGCGTGCTCGATCCGCCGCCGCTCCAGCCCCACACCGCGACGCGAGAAGCGTCCGCAAACGGATGCGAGGCGAGAAAATTCCGAAGCGCCGCGGACTGTTCCTTGACGACCACCGGATGGATCGATCCGTAAATCGCCTTGCGCCATGCGCGGCCTTTCGGAGCAGGCGTGCCGCGATTGTCGAAACTGATTACGACGTACCCAGCATCGGCGGCGATGCGATCGAAATAAATATTCCCGGTTTCCCAGGCGTCGAGTACCGTTTGGCCGGCCGGCTCCCCATACACGTAGACGATTACCGGATATTTTTTCGCAGGATCGAAATGGGGCGGCTTGATCATCAACGAATCGAGAGTGATGCCGTCTCCGATATCCGTTTTGAAAAACTCAATCGGCGTCAAAGCGAGCGCAGCCGCATTCGCGCGAAGAGCGGCGTTGTCCTCGAGCATTCGAGCGGCGCGGTGATCGGGTAGGCCGACGAGATCGGTGACGGGCGTCAAGTCCGCGCGTGAGTAGGTGTGAAATGCCCAGCGCGCGTCGGGAGAAATGTCGTAGGTATGCGTACCCGGAGCGTTCGCGGGGCTCACGCGTTCGGCATCGCCGGTGCCGTCAAGACGCGCGCGGTAAAGATAGCGCTGCGTCGCATTTTCGGGAGACGCGACGAAATAGAGCCAGCCGCCTTTTTCGTCCGCGCGGTCGATATTAATCACGTCGAACGCGCCGTGCGTGATGAGCGTGGCTTTGCCGTCGGTTTTGGAAACTCGATAGGCGTGACGCCAGCCGTCGCGTTCGCTGAGCCATAAGAAGTCAGCGCCCCCGCGAAGCCACGGGACTTCATCCATCACGTTCACCCACGCCGCGTCCTCGTCGAGAAACACGGAACGCACCGAACCGCTCGCCGCGTCCGCGAGAAGCACTTCGTCCTTGTTCTGAAGTCGATTGAGGTGCTCGATCACAAGTTCGTTCGAGTTTTCCGACCATTCCATTCGAGCGATGTAGTTGTTGCGCGGGTCGCCGGGAACGTCGAGCCAGCGAGTGTCGCCGCCCGTCGCTCCGATCACGCCCACGCGGACGGCGGAGTTCGTTGTGCCCGGAATCGGATACGCGATATTCATCAGCGTTGGATACGCGCCCAGTCCGGGGTAGGGAAAGCCGGTAACGATCGTGCGAGGCGCGCCAAGATTGTAAATCAGCGAAAAAATTCCTACGCCGCTCGTATCGAATTGCCAGTAGGCGATTTTGCTGCCGTCAGGGCTCCAGGAAAAGCAATCGCGCAGTGCGAGCTCTTCCTCATACACCCAGTCGGACGTGCCGTTGATGATTGTGGCGGAGCCGTCGTGAGTGAGCTGAATGATGTGGCTGCTGGCGAGCGCTTCCACGTAAATATTATTTCCGCGGACATACGCGACTTTCGAAGCGTCCGGAGAAAACTTCGCAAACAGCATGGAAGAAGGAGGCCCGTCGCCACCGAGCTGCCACATCGTGCCTGTTTTCAGATCAAGGACCCAGTAATCGCCGCGCGTATTGCGGCGCCACACCTGCGCGGTATTCGTGAAGATGAGCGCGCGGGATTTGTCCTTCGACCATGAATAGTCGTCGATCGTAAGCGGTGTCCTTGTCCCGGGCGGAATCAGCTTCGAGGCGGAGATGAGCACTTCACGTTTGCCCGTTGCCGTCTCGTAGCGAACGATATCTTTCGCGCCCTTTTCCTTCACACTCTCGCTGGGCTCGACGGTAGTGTAAAACTCTCCGCCATCGAGCCATCTGGCCGGGCCGAAGTGTTTCACTTCGAAATCCGGCGATGCAAATACGCGGTGCAGGAGCTTGTCCGACTCCTGAGAAACTTGCGCGCGAGCGGGACTGGAGGCGAGCGACGCGGCGGCCAGCGCCAAAAGCAAGAGAGCGAATTGCCGAGCCGGCGACACCCGGGTGTTAAATATTCTTACCGGAAAATATTTCATTTGGAGGATTTGAACTCGCTTTCTTTGATTTCCCGGCCGTTCCTCGGCTCAATGGGGCGCGCGTTCATCGGATAGATCTTGGCGAATGCCGCGATCTGAGCGGTGGACATCTCGACGGGAGTTGTCAGCACAAACCACTCGACTCCTTCGCCGCATGGCGGTGTGGTGAGCGAACCGTCGAACGTGTAATAGTTTCGATCGGCAGGAAGCAGATCGGCAGCGTCGACCGCCACGCCCTCTATTTCCGTTTCCTTGCCTTCCTTTTTCGGAAGATTGGCCCACAGTTTCTGGATCGCGGGATTTTCTGCGCCGCTTTTCACGAGAATTGCCACAGCCGCGGCGCCATCGGGGCGTTCGTGAACGAGGTGAATCACCATGTCGTATTTCTTTCCGGCAATTTCCTCTTCGCTTGGTTTGTGAAAGTGGAATTGCGTGAGCGGGAATGTTTTTCCGTTGACGGTAATGCTGCTGCCCGGCGCGTAATTGATGCGAATCGTGTGGCCGTTATTGATGATTTTCAGCGGCGAAGGTTTGTAATCGAACTGGATTGGCGCGAGCGTCGCGTCTTTCTTTGCTGCGGTGATGTTGATCGGCGATTGGCGCTTGCCGATTTTGCAGGTTGCGAAATCCGCTTCAAGATCGCCCCAGTGAGAAGGGCCGTGTGAACCGGAATAGGTCCAGTGGGCGGCTTGTGCGGCCGGCGCTGCTGCTTGTGCGAAAGCGGAAGGCACAGCGCTGAACGCGGCAAGGAGCGCAGTTGCTAAAGTTAAAAGAGCGAATTTGATTCGGCGGGTCATTGCATCGGGCCTCGCCTGGCACCCCGTCTGGCGACTCGGCTGGCAGTTCGTCTGGCTCATCGCGTAGCTCCTTTTCGGTTTGCGCCCAGAACCCGGCTCACGCGCGAATTTACAATGCCCCGTGAGGCGGCGCAAGCTGTCTCTGGATCTGAGGGTGCGATACGGCAGAATTTCACGTCACGTTCGAGCAGGCCGCGAAACAAGTGCATGCGAAGCTGCTCGTGATCGCATCGCCGCAGGATCACATGGTGAATGCAATTCCAGCTTTGAAATTTGCAAACGCGATTGGCGCGCCGGTGGTGGCCCTCGATTCCGTGTGCGGCCACGTGAGTTTCCGCTGCATTTCGGTGTGCCCGCTCGTCGCGCAATTTCGGGCCGATCCCGGCTCTGTGCGCAGCACCACTTTGCACGACACTTCGAAACATTAATCTTTCGGTGCTGCGGCTGAATCGTTTTATTCTTCGGCGGCCGATCCTATGCGTCCCGACACACTCATCATCGTGAATCCTGTTTCCGGCGGCGGCCGCGCGCTGCGAGCCGAGCCGCTTGTGGCGAGTTATTTCGCCGGGCAGGGACGCTCCGTCCAATTTGTCCATTCTCGCAGCTCGGAAGACATACGTGAGCAGGCCGCGAAGGGAGCGGCGGCAGGGTATCGTTATGTGATCGCGCTGGGAGGCGATGGAGCGTTCCACCATCTGGTGGAAGGGCTCCTCGGCACCGACGCGATCGCGGGATTTTTCCCGGCGGGAAATGGAAACGACATTGCGCGAGACCTGGGAATTCCACCCGATGCGATGAGCGCGGCCGCGGCGTTCCTGAATTCGAAGCCGCGCGCTGTAGACGTGGTTCGCGTGCGATTCAGCGACGGGCGCACCTCGCATTTCATGGGTGCGGGCGGCATGGGGCTCGATGCCGAAGCGGCGCATTTGGCGAACACGCGATTCAAGAAATGGCCAGGCGTAACGCGTTATCTGGCCGGAGCGCTGTGGACATTTTTTCTCGAGCCGGCATTCGAGCTGGTGGCGGAGATGGATGAAACGCACTGGGGCGGACGCGCGCTTTTTGCGGCGGTTGCGAATGCGACGAGCTACGGATCGGGAGTGCGGATTGCGCCCGACGCGAAAATCGATGACGGCTGGCTCAACGTGGTGCTCGTGGAAGACCTGGCATGGACGCGCCTTGTGGAAGCCATCCCGATCATCCTGACGACTGGCGATGTCCGATTCGACGAAGTGAAGCGATTCCGATGCCGTCGCGTGGTGCTGCGTGCGAATCGTCCGGTGAAAGTACATGGAGATGGAGAGTTGCTGGGAGAGTCGCCCGCGGAATTTGAGATTTTACCCGGGGCGATTCGCGTGATGGCGCCGGTACAATCAGAAAATCGAAGATTACCCTGACGAACAAGCCGACGAGAGGGCAGAGATGACGACGATTGGGACGCGCAAGACGGAGTTGATCGATTTAGCAGCGGAGCGGGCTGGCCGATATTTGGAGATGTTGGATGAGCGCGCGGTGTTTCCTTCGGCTGAAGCGGTGAAGCGCCTCGCGGAATTGGGCGGACCACTTTCGGCGGAAGGTATGGAGCCGGCAGAAGTATTGCGAATGCTGGATGAGATTGGATCGCCGGCAACCGTCGCGACGGCGGGGCCGCGGTATTTTGGATTTGTAACGGGAGGCGCGGTGCCAGTGACGCTGGCGACGAATTGGCTGGCAGGTGCTTGGGACCAATGCGCCGGACTCGATGTGCTTTCGCCGGTGAGCGCGGCGCTGGAGGAAATTGTAGCGCGGTGGCTCGTTGAAATATTCGGATTGCCGGCCGGCTGCGGCGTGGGTTTCGTGACGGGCGCGACGATGGCTAATTTTTCGGCTCTCGCAGCGGCGCGGAACGCTGTGCTGGAACGCGTAGGCTGGGACGTGGAAGCGGACGGGTTGACCGGCGCGCCGGCCATCACGGTAATCGGCGGCGACGAAATCCACATCAGCGCCGTGAAGGCGCTGGGAATGCTCGGGCTGGGCCGCAACCGAATCGTCCGCGTGCCCGCGGATGAGCAGGGGCGGATGCGCGCGGATTTATTGCCGAAGATTTCGGGGCCGACGATCGTTTGCATGCAAGCGGGGAATGTGAACTCCGGCGCGTTCGATCCGGCGAAAGAAATTTGCAGCGCTGCTCACGCTGCCGGTGCGTGGGTACACGTGGATGGCGCGTTTGGATTGTGGGCCGCGGCGGCTCCGAAACGGGCGCATCTTGTTGCGGGAATCGCAGAAGCGGATTCGTGGGCGACCGACGCGCACAAATGGCTGAACGTGCCGTACGACAGCGGAATCGCGTTCGTTCGCGACGCCCGGCATCTGAAAGCGGCGATGTCCGCAAATGCGGCGTACCTGGTGCGCGGAGAGAAACGAGATCCGAACCAGTTCACGCCGGAAATGTCGCGGCGGGCGCGTGGCGTGGAGATTTGGGCAGCGCTGCGGTCGATGGGGCGCAACGGGCTTGCCAATTTGATCGAGCGCAATTGCCGGATGGCAGCGCGATTTGCGGAAGGATTGAAAGCGGCGCGTCACGAAATTCTGAATGATGTGGTTTTAAATCAGGTGCTCGTTTCGTTTGGAAGCGATGAAGTGACGCGCAGTGTGATCGCCGCTTTGCAGAAGGACGGAACGTGCTGGTGCGGCGGAACTGTGTGGCACGGGCGCGCCGCGATGCGCATTGCAGTGTCGTCATGGGCTACGACGGACGAGGATGTGGAGCGAAGTCTGGAAGCCATGATTCGAGTGGCAGCCGCTGAAAAAGCAAAACGGAAATAGCGCGGAAGATTAGCGCGCGGGTTTCTTTTTCGTCAGTTTTAGAGGCACGTCGATATCGCGGCGGGAATCGAAGCTCGAAACCGTGCGAGTCGTCGACATAAAATCGTTGTGTTCGGCGTGCACTTCGTAGTCGACGTTGGGATCGAGGCCGCTGAATCGATAGTGGCCGGTGTCGTCGGCAATATAGGTTTTGATGGCCTGCGATTTTACGTTCTTCAGATAGACCACGCTCGAAGGGACGGGATTCTCGTCCTTGTCGAGAACTGCGCCGTGGACGGTGCGGAGTTGTATCTCGCCTTTCTTGTCCTGCGCGTGGGCTGTGAGCGTCACGAAAAGAAGCAACAGCAGCAGAGCGCAACCGCGCCAAACGTTTTCGTAACGCGCACTGCGGCGCATATCGGGAAAGGGAAGAGACAGGGCCGGGGAGAAAGTCATTCGATCTCTTCTTCCTCTTCTTCTTTCTCGTCTTTGTCTTCTTTCACGACGGCCGCTTCTTCGTCATCATCGTCTTCTTCGTCGTCATCGTCGTCTTCGGAAATCAGAATGAGATGCACCGGGTGGGTCTGCGTCACTTCCAGCTCCACGTCACATTCCGGGCAGCTCAGGATTTCGCCTTCTTCCACTTCGTCTTCGTCGAGATCGAGTTCTGCATCGCATTCAGGGCATTTCGTCACGGCCGTTCTCTCCTTCCTCGGGTGATCCTGCACTTGAGAGCGTATTATATAACGCCGCTGTCAAGCTTTCATGAAAACGGAAGGGACGTGTAAAGGTGACGGGTCGACGCGAGTATCCGGAACGGCCAATGGTGGGCGTTGGCGGCGTGGTGATCGCGGATGGGCGCGCGCTGCTGATCCGGCGCGGAAGTGCGCCGCTGAAAGGCGAATGGTCGATTCCTGGTGGGATGCTGGAGATCGGCGAGACGATTGTGGAGGGCGTGCGGCGCGAGCTGTTGGAAGAGACCGCGATCGAAGTGAAAGTTCTGGATTTGATCGAAGTGTTTGAGAGGATTTCTCCGGACGATGCCGGGCGTTCACAATACCATTTCGTAATCCTGGATTACTTGTGCGAGGCGGTGCGTGGAGAAGCGCGCGCGGGAAGCGACGTGACCAACGTGGCGTGGGTCCGCGAGTCCGAATTGGCCGCCTATTCGCTGACGCCGACTGTGACGCGCGTAATTCAAAAAGCATTTGAGATGGCGCGCAGTCGGAGAATTTAGCTGGCCGCAGCTTCCGGAAGCCGGCCGAAGCGGCGCTCTCGGCCGAGGAAGTCCTGGACTGCGGCAGCGAGATCGGTGGCTTCGAATTCGGGCCACATGCGCGGCGTGAACAGCAGTTCTGCGTAGGCGCATTCCCAAAGCATGAAATCGCTCAGGCGGCGTTCGCCGCCGGTACGAATCAACAAATCGACGTCGGAGGCGGGTCCGCCGGAGTGTGTGACGTCACCGAGGCGGCGCGAGAATTCGCGTTCGGAAACTTCGAGGCTCGAAATCATCCAGCAGGCGGCGCGAAGAATTGCATCGCGAGCGGAATAATCGAGCGCGATGCGGAGTTCGAGTGCGCGGCCGGCGGCGGTGGCGCGTTCGGCGAATTCGATCGCGTCGGTGAGAGATGCTGGTATGCGGTCGCGGCGGCCGATGACGCGCAGTCGAATGCCGGCGGCGGCGCAATCGTTCGCGTCGTGGCGCAAAAAATCCTCGAGCAGTCCGAAGAGAGAGTGGACTTCGTTCGTCGGGCGCGCCCAGTTGTCCGAGGAGAAGGCGTACAAAGTAAGTTTGCCGATGCCAAGCCCGGGCGCGGCGCGGACGACGCGGCGGACGGCCGCGACTCCGGCGCGGTGTCCTTCGGAGCGCGCGAGGCCGCGCATAGAGGCCCAGCGACCGTTGCCGTCGAGGAGAATGGCGACGTGGAGCGCTGGGTTCGGGTTTATTTTCGGTGTCATTGGTTCGACCGGTTCTCCTACCCTTCGCGCGTTGATTGGATTAGCGCTTCCATGTGATTCAAGTATTTTTCGAGCGCGCGTCGGCCAGCGGCGGTCAGGCGGAATTCGGTCTTCGGCATTCGTCCGGCGAACGATTTGGTGCAGGCGATGTATCCGGCGTCTTCGAGCTTGCGTGCGTGAACGCTAAGATTGCCGTCGCTCGCGCCGAGCAATTCTTTGAGCTCGTTGAACGTGAGAGACGTGTTCACTGCGAGGGCGCTGATCATCGCGAGCCGCGTGCGTTCGTGAATCAGCCGGTCGAGATTAATGGCGGCTGCTTCTTGCTGTCGCGCGCTCGCCGCGCTTCGTTTTGTTTTTTCCTCCCGCGAAACGCGGAAGGCGCCTGATTTAGCCGCCATAGTTCCTCGCAATCACTGCGCCAAAAAGTATGTGAAGCCCGCCAAACCCCGCGGCCAGGAACGCATTGCCCCAGCTCCACGGGCAAAATAGCGCAACCGCGCCGAGCACCACGAAACAAAGTCCCATCAACGGAATCACCCGAATCGAAAACGCGCCTGCCGTCACCACGGCCGTTCCATAGAGCAGCAACCACATGCCCGGGATTGCGCCGGTAACGTCGAGGCGAACCATTACGACCGTCAGGAGCGCGCCTGCAAAAATCGGCGGCGCAAAACTATAGATAAATCTCCGCGCCGGGCCGCTGAGAAGCGAGGTTCCCGACCTGCGCACTTTCGATAGCGTTGTCCAACCGGAAATAGCGATGGCGACGGCCAATTCGCCGAGCCAGATCAGCAACCACTCGCGCGGATGCGACATGCGGGATGCAATCGTTGCCGCTCCGAGAGCCGTGATGCCGAGCGCCACGCCACCCCAGCCGGGAACAGCGGTAAAAGAGCCGGCGCGCTCCATCGTTTCACGGATGAACCGGATATTGTCGCGGGCGCGGTCGTCGAGAGCCACGGGCGGCGAGGGGCGAGTAGGAAACTGTTCTAGTTTGCGCATCGTTGTCAGGCCAGCGCTGTCAGGTTAACGACAGGGACTAATGCTGTCAAGTACTTTGCAGTGCAAAGTTGCTTGGCTCGCGCTTGTACGGGCGCGCTGCCGGGGACTATCCTCGCTCCGTTACATCGATCTGAGATCTGAGGGAGGTTACAAGATGAGATCAACCATTCTAGCGGGTGTAATTTTCTTCCTGATGCCGTTCGCCGCGGGAGCTCAGCAGATGGGAGCTGCGGCTCCGGCGGGTTCTGGGACAGGGGCAGCAGAAACGAATCCGGTGTCGAACGCGGTTCGCAAAATTCTGGATCGTCAATCGAAGAACATGGTGGCAGCCGTAGATGAGATGCCGGCTGACAAGTTTTCGTACCATCCTACCCCGGCGCAGATGACGTTTGCGAAACTGGTTGAGCACATGGCCGGGTCGAATAATTTTCTGTGCGCGAAGATTTCGGGCGCTCCGGCTCCCGCGGCGGAAAAATTGAGCGAGACGGACCCAAAAGAAAAATTGGTTGGAGCGCTGAAGGCGTCGTTTGACTATTGCACGCAGGCGCTGGCGAAAGTGGACGATTCGAATCTGGGCGAGCAACTCACATTATTTGGAGGCCGTCAGGCGTCGCGTGCAGCAGCAATGATCGCGTTGACGAACGATTTCGCCGATCATTACAGCATGGCCGCGATTTATTTGCGTTTGAACGGATTGCTGCCGCCGACGGCAAGACCGAAGGAATAGGAACTACTTCTTTGCCGCGCGCTTTGGATATCGCCCGATCACCCAATTCCAGCGGATATAGGCCAGGTCAGCAAACATAATCATACTGTCGCGGATGACGTGAACTTTCGTGGCCGGATCGTGCGCCCAGCGTACTGGAATTTCAGCCACGCGCAGGCCGTGACGCTTGGCGAGAAATAAAATTTCAGGATCGAATCCGAATCCTTCGATGCGCTGTTGCTCGAAGATGACGCGCGCGGGTTCCCGCACGAACGCTTTGAAGCCGCACTGCGTGTCTTGAAACGGCAAGCCCGTAAAAAGCCGGACAAATCCGTTGAAAATCATTCCCGCCAGCTCGCGCACGCGCGACTGGTGTCCAAAAATCAGAGCGCGATCGACGGCGCGGGATCCGATGGCAACATCGTTACCGGCGTTTATCGCGGCGAGGAGCTTGTCAGCTTCCTCGATGGGGGCGGAAAGATCGGTATCGGTGAAGAGGGCGATCCGTCCGCGCGCTTCCTGCATGCCGTGGCGCACGCTGTAGCCTTTGCCGCGGTTGTCGCCGTTCGAAACGAGACGCAGCGACGGCATTTCGCGCGACCATTCTGCAACGATGGCAGCGGTGCCGTCTGCGGAACCATCATCGACCACAATGATTTCAACTTGTTCCGCGTTGAGTCCTCGGCTCGCAAGATAGTCGCGAATTTTCGCGAGGCCGCGCGGGAGGCGCCGCTCTTCGTTATATGCAGGAATGACGATGGAAAGAGCGGGTGCAGAAGCTGGAGCGTTCATCCGCGCGAGAACTCCTCAGTGCACGAGCTCGTGTGCCAGCCGTAGCGGCCGACCAGCGGGACGAACCGGCATGCGAACAGCGTTTCCAGCGTCGTGCGTCCGTCGCGCTTCACTACGCGAATCAAATCCTGCTGCCTGGCTGGTCCGACCGGGATGACGAGACGGCCGCCTTCGGCTAGCTGTTCAATGAGCGGCGGCGGAATCGACGGCGCGCCAGCGGTGACTAGAATTGCGTCGTACTGGGCGTTGTTCGGGCCTGCGTCCGCGCCACCGTTCGAAGCATGTGCCGGCCAGCCGAGCGATCCGTCGCCAATTTCAATTCGCACATTTCCGTAGCCAAGCCGCGCGAGTCGCTCCCTCGCTGCTTCGGCGAGCGCAGGTTGCCACTCGACGGCAATCACTTCGCGGGCGAGCAGCGACAGCACCGCCGCCTGATATCCCGAACCGCCTCCAATCTCAAGCACTTTCTCGCAGCCGTCGAGCGACAGCGCCTCGGCCATTGCGGCGACCATGTACGGTTGGGAAATCGTCTGACCGCCGCCGATCGAGAGTGGCGAATCGCTGTACGCTTCAGCGACGGGCGCGTCAGGAACGAACAGATGGCGCGGCACTGACGCCATCGCATCCAGCACTCGTTGCGACTGAATGTCGCGCGCACGAATCTGGCGTTCCACCATTTCGCGCCGCTGCATCGATTCGGCGGCATCACTGGCTCCGTCGCTCGAATCGATCGCGTTGGCATGCATCACCGCTTCGGTTGCGTGGCGCGAGAAAAAATCCGCGGGCTTCATCACGCATGAAGCTATCACAGTGCGGAGCAGGCCTGCCAGCGTTAGCCGCGAAAGCTGGAAATTGCATCTGATAGTGGTGTTCGATACGATGACACGTTATTCAATTTGGGCAGGACGAGAGTTCGGGCCCGCGAAACAGGAGAAATTGAAGATGAAGATGCGAACGGCCCTGCTCGTTGCAGCACTTTTTGCCGCCGGCCCAGCGCTGGCACAATCAGCGACCGATGGATCGGCACAGAAAGCGCCTGTGCAACATCAACCGGGAACTCCAGCGACACCGGCGCAACCGAGAGCCGATGCCCCGGCAAAAACGCCGGCATCCACGCAAGTTCCCGCGCCCGCCGAAAAACTCGATCCCGCGAAGGAGGCGGCCATCCGTCACCTGATGGACATTACCGAAGTATCGAAATTGGGCGGCAACATTCAGGAATACATCACCAAGGAAGTTCATGACGTAGTTGGCCGGGTCGTCACGCCGGAAAAGTTGCCGCAATTCATGGACGCGTTTTCGAAGAAGTTCGACGCGAGCGCGCCCTCCAGCGCAATTACTGACGTGGTGGTGCCGATTTACGCGAAAAATTTCTCGATGGAAGACATACAGGGGCTGATTCAGTTTTACGAATCGCCGCTGGGAAAGCGCGTAGTGAAGACTCTGCCGGAAATCAGCCAGGAATCGCAGAGAGTCGGTCTCGATATGGACCAAAAGGCCGCGCTCGTCGTGCTGCGCGGGATGTCCAACGAGTACGCCGAGATCAAGCCGATGCTCCCGCCCGAAGAAGGCAAATCGGGCGATAGCGCGCCCGCATCGCGTGCCGCGCCTGCGTCTAGTCCTGCTTCGGCTCCCTCTCTGCGGCCCGCGCCTGCGCCGGCTCCAGCAAATGGAACAGCACGTGCACCAAAACCCGCGCCTCAGAAATAGACTCCACGCCTAATCTGGGCGGTGAATCGCTAAATCGCCGCGGATCGCACGCTGGCTTATATATGCTCCTACAAGAATATACCTTGACAGGAATATATGAGCGACGGATACTCGATTTCGACATGTTGAACACACTTCGAGCCCTGGCTGAACCCAATCGCTTTCAAATTGTTGAACTGCTCCGAAGCGGTCCGCGGCCCGTGGGGGACGTAGTTCACGCGCTGGGCCTTCGCCAGCCGCAAGTCTCGAAACATTTGCGAGTGCTGAATGATGCCGGTCTAGTAGACGTCCGCGTGGACGCGCAGCGCCGGATCTACGAGTTGCGGCCGGCGCCGTTGCAAGAGCTTGAAGTATGGGTCGAAAGATACCGGCGCATTTGGGAAGCAAACTATCAGCGCCTGGACGTGCTGCTTGAGAACATGAAAGCCAAAGCGATGAAAGCCCGGCAACGAAAACGAGGCCGCAAGAAGCGATAGCGTCGCAACAGACATCGCAAGATTGATGGAGGGAAACCATGACGGCGAAAAATATGAAGAAGTCCGGTGCATTGATCGTGACTGCGCCCAGCGACCGCGAGGTCGCGATGTCCAGAGTCTTCGATGCGCCCCGCGAGTTGCTGGTCGAGGCTTGGACCAAGCCCGAGCTGCTCAAGCGCTGGCTCTACGGGCCGGAGGACTGGCGGTTGACTGTTTGCGAGATCGATTTGCGGGTGGGTGGCGCGCTGCGCTTCGAGTGGCATCACCAGAATGGAAAATTCATGGGAATGAGCGGAGTGTATCGCGAGATCGCGCCGCCCGACCGGCTCGTGTGGACGGAAATATTTGACGATGACTGGACCGGTGGTGAAACGCTGGTGACGATGACGTTCGTCGAGAGGGCCGGCAAGACGACGGCGACTCAGACGGTGTTGTACGCCTCCCGAGCTGCCCGGGACGGCGCGCTCAAAACCGCCATGGCGACGGGCATGGATCAGGGATACGACCGGCTCGCGGAATTGCTGAAGCAGAGCCAGAAATAAGAGTTCCGAAGACCATTGGTGCTGGGCGTCGCGCTCTCGCTTGGCATGGATAAGGCGCTACACGTGTTTGGCGCGTTTCCTCCGTTGGGCGAGCCGGGACTTGAGACGGATCGAACCGGTCGAAAAATGAGACGGATCCTGCCGATCCGGCTACAATTCTGACCCCATGGATTGGTCTCCGCTCTGGATATCGGTAGCGACGAGCGTCACGGCAACGGTCGTGACGCTTGTGCTGGGGCTTGTAGCCGCGGCATGGCGCGAGCGGCGCTCCGGTCCCGCGATGGCGCTGGTCGACGGGATTTTCCTGCTGCCTCTTGTTTTGCCTCCCACCGTGGTTGGTTTTCTCCTTCTGCTGCTCTTCGGGCGAAACGGGCCGCTCGGAAAATTATTCCTCGAGTTCGGCGCAACGATCGTGTTTTCGTGGCCCGCCACCGTGATTGCCGCAACCGTAGTTGCATTTCCGCTGATGTACCTCACTGCGCGCGCGGCGCTCGAACAGGTAGACCCGCATTTGTTGCAGGCGGCGCGAACGCTTGGCGCGTCGGAGTGGCGCGTGTTTCGCGAAGTGGCGCTGCCGCTGGCGTGGCCGGGAGTGCTTGCCGGAACAATACTTTCTTTCGCGCGGGCGCTCGGAGAATTTGGCGCCACGCTGATGCTCGCCGGAAATATTCCCGGAAAAACAGAAACAATTCCGATCGCAATTTATTTCGCCGTGGAAGCGGACGAAATGGCGCGCGCAGCCACCTGGTGTTTCATCGATGTGGGAATCTCCCTCGCTCTGCTCGCCGGGCTTTATTACTGGACACATCTGCAAGCGCCGGGACGCTTGCGGTGGGCGCGGCGCTGAGATGGCACTCGAAGTCCAAATCGAGAAAAAACTTCCCGACTTCGCGCTCGACGTTTCGTTTCGCGCTGCCGACGGGCCTCTGAGCATTCTTGGACCTTCCGGCGCGGGCAAGACGATGCTTCTCCGCTGCATCGCGGGACTCGAGCGGCCCGACCGCGGCCGCGTGGCGTTGAACGATCGCGTGTTCTTCGATTCCGGGAAGCGCGTTCAGCTGCCTGCCAGGGAACGCCGCGTCGGAATGCTATTCCAGAATTACGCGCTGTTCCCACACCGTACGGTTGCGGAGAACATTTCATTCGGCCTCGAAAGTTTTTCGCGCGCCGATCGGAAACAGCGCGTGGCGGCTCTGATCGAGCGAACTCATCTTGCCGGGCTCGAAGATCGCTACCCGCGAGAACTTTCTGGCGGCGAGCAGCAGCGTGTGGCACTTGCGCGTGCTCTTGCGATCGAGCCGGAAGCATTGCTGCTCGACGAACCGTTGTCAGCGCTCGATACGCACCTGCGCAGCCAGATGGAAGCGCAGCTCCAACAAACTTTCGCGGCGTACAGGCGTCCTTCGCTGCTTGTCACTCATAACATGGACGAAGCGTACCGGCTGGGCGCTCAGATGATCGTGCTTTCACGCGGCCGTGTGGCGGCGATTGGCGCGAAGGAAGATATCTTCCGCCGGCCGCCGTCGGTGGAAGTGGCGCGGCTGACCGGCTGCAAGAATATTTCGCGCGCGCGAGCCGTTTCGGATCGGACGATCGAGGCGATCGATTGGGGCTGCACTCTGCAGATGGCGGAGGAACTCGCGGCGCCCCCTGCGTTCGTAGGGATTCGCGCGCATCACATCGAGTTCACGGAATCGGCCGGGGCGTCATCGTCACACTCCGAAAACACTTTCCCGTGCTGGCTGTTAAGTACGTCCGAAGGTCCCTTCAGCATCACTTTGTATCTGGCGTTGCGAGAACCGCGTGCGAAGTCTCCGGCACATCAACTGCAAGCGGAAATATCGAAAGAGAATTGGCAGCACTTCCGTCAGAGGCCTTTCCCGTGGCGTGTCCGTTTGTCGCCTGACGTGTTGATTTTGATGAAGGAATAAGAATCCACAGATCTTGTGCGCGGCTCGGGTGCGAGCAGCGATGCCCTGCATCGCTCCACTCCGTTCGTGAGCATATCTGTTCCGGCGGTGCGATAGGAATCAACTGCGACGTCAACACCTGCCGCTCTTCCCGATACAAAATCGGGACGCAAAAAGCGCGGAAGCCCGGCGCCACAACGTCGAAATCACGGGCAAAATCACCGCCAAAATCAGGAACTGGATTCCGGTCGAGAGTTATTTGAAATGGCGGACGAACCGCACTTCAAAGGCGTAGGTGCCGTTGATATCGCGCAGAAAAACGACTGAGATATCGCGCCGCACTGCGTATTCCACCTGGATGAGCTGATATTGGTTCGTCGTCGCGGCGTTGGTGGAATAGGTCACCGTCAGGTTGCGCGTGAATTGCTGCTGAATCGTCACGCGCGCCGCTGCGTTTGACTCGGTTGCCGTCCCTGAGAGGAATGGATCGACGCGGAAGTGGCTGATACCGAATAGCCGTTCGATTCTTCCGCCGAGCCCGCTCGAGATCGCCTCAGAAAGCAGCGCGGTCGCCCCATAATTCTGCGAGCTTGTTCCTGACGAGCGCAACCCGCTCTCCTGCCCGGTGCTGCCGATCGCAAGAAGCGCAATGATGTCGGAATCAGGTAACGGCGGGTCGGAGCGGTAACTGAGAGCTAGCTGACTGGCTTTCCCGGAAAAGTCGATGGTGACTTGGTAAGCTCCTATTGTCGATGTCGCTTCAACGTTGAGAACCGGGTCAACTCGAATTGGATTCTGGAAATTGACGTCGCCGCGCGTGAGCTGATACGTGTTTCCGCGAAACGCCATTTCGCCGCCCAATAGGTGAACGTGTCCGAGCAGCAACGGACGGTCCCATGTGCCGCGAAGGCGAACGTTGCCGTCCACTTCGAGCTGCGCTCCGTTCCATTCGATCCGTGCTCCAGGCGTTGTTTGTCCTTCAATATCGAAATTGAGGTTTCGCATTAGAGTCGAACTCGAAGCGGGGCTCGTGCTCGTCTCCGAGGCTGATGCAAAAAGAGATGCAACGTCGACGCCCTCCGCAAAGAGCAATCGCTGGATCTGAATCTTGCCGGAAAGAATCGCTGCCGTACTCGTCCCGGAAAGCTGCACCGCTCCGCTCGCAAGCCAGCTCATGCCAGCCGGATATCGAATGCGCACAAGGGTCGTCGACGCGTTCAATTCGTATCGCAGTGGACCTTCGCCGTAGTTTACGCCGCCGTTCAGAACTAACTGGCCGCCGCCCGATTGCGCAGTGATGCGATCGAATAACATGCGGCTGCGATCGAACACGAGATCGCCGCTCACGTGGCTCAGGCCGGCAGGAAAATCCGAATAGGTCGCGGACGCGTCCTTCAAACTCGCGCGTCCCGTTATCCGCGGATGCGACATCGTCCCTTCCACTGAAACGTTTACATCCGTCCTGCCCTGCGCGAACAAGTCCGGTATCACGCGATCGAGAAATCGCAGGTTCACACTGCCGGAAAGCGAAAAATGCACCGGCCGGTCGCGATCGAACCGCGCCGACCCATTGAATTGCAGATCGGTATTCGAGCCATGCAGGCGGGCCTGATCGATCCGCACTTCATTGCGCCGGTAGGTGAGGCGAATCGGACCGTCATTCTGAAGGTCGACCAAATCGTAGTTGAATGAAATCTGCTCGATGTCCGCTCCGATTTCGATAGTTTCCGGATGGCGCAGCGCTCCGGAAATCGTGAAGCGCCCATCGACGCTGCTGTGCCCCGTCAGTTGTTTCAGGTGCAGGCCGGAAATAATAAACGCGTCCATATCGAACTGCTTCACCGTGAGCTCGCCCTTCACCTGATTGTCGCCTTGCAACCCGACGGAAAATTCGCCCTGCAGCCGTCCCTCGTTGATCTCAGAGACCAGAGAAACCCGGGCATTCTGGCCATCCGAAGTTAGATGCCCGCGAAAATTTCCCTGCACATCTTTTCCAACTTGCAGATCAACCAGCCTCACGTTGCCCTGTGCGACAGGCGCTTGAATCGGGCCGCTGCCGCGCACGTCGAAATCGAGCCGTCCTGTTACGGGGATCGACGAAGTTTGCAGCGCCGCTATTTTCGCAAGCGGAATGTTCATGCCGGCGATGTTGAACTCGGTTTCCTGCCCTTCCGTCCGGTACGAAATGTTTCCAGTGACGCGCCCTTGCCCGCTTCGCAGCTCTGCATTCGACAGCCGGTATTCGCCGTGAGCTAAGTGCAGCAGGCCGGCGAAGTAATCGAAATGGAACCCCTTCGCGTCCAGATCGTTGAATGCGAAATTCGCGTCGAACATCGGCACGATTCGCGTTCCCGACCCGTGGAACGTGCCGCTGAGAAATCCCTTCGCAGGGTAGTTCGTGCCGAAAAGTTCCTGCAGGTCGTTTGTGGGCGCGTGCTGCAACTTTGCGTCGAAGGTCCAATTGTTCTGCGGCAAAAAGCTCCAGGCGCCATCCAGTTGCAATGAAACATCAATCTCCGCCGAAGATTGTCCGCGATGCACTTTGGTTTTCGTCAGACGGAAACCATCGGGTGAGTATTCGAGGTCGCCGTTCAGCGTCTCGAAATAGAGATTGTCGTAGCGCGCGTCCGTCGCATCCACATGTCCGGCAAACGTAGGACCGCCGAGCGGCCCCAAAACCCTTCCGCGAAACGCGAGCGCTCCCGAAATCCGGCTTGGCGCCGAATCCTTCCCGCGAATTACGTTGATGAAATCGTCCCAGCCGAGCACTTCGCTGGCCTTCAACTTCACCTCCAGCGCGGAATCGCCTCCGCCCAGAAAGCCATCCATTTCAATCTTCGTCTGCGGCGTGGAAATTTCGCTTTCGGTGAACGCAACGCCACGCGTGTCCCTTGACGTGTCGTATTGGAAGTGCGCTGTCACTGGGACCATTCCGGCAGGAAGCATTTCCGGAGGCGACCAGCGGCTTTCGCCCGTGGATCGAAAATGCTGAAAGTCGGAGGTCCACGTGTTCACCGAATCCATATCGATCTGCGCGTCCCAGTGCAGCGGAATCACGGGAAAATCCACATTCTGAACCGCGGTAAACGTATCGACGAGGCTCGCGCCGCGCAATTGCGTCTCGGTGCGAAACGCCAGCGTCTTGGTGTCCATCTCGAGCCGGCCGGTGACGGTGCCGCCAAGCGCATGAATGTTCAGTTTCGGCACTACGAGCCGGTTCTTCGCGAGTTCGAAATCGCCAAACGCTTCGACATCGCGCGCGTGGAACCACTGGTACGCCATCGCGACATCGTGGCCCAGAAAATGCCCGTTTGCGGTCCAGTTATCTGACGCGTACCTTGCCTGTCCGGAGAAATCGGTGACGCCATCGGGCATGTGCGGCTCACGCAAAATCGTGCGTGCATCGGAGAGCGTCAGCCGCCCGCGATACCGCAAATTCCAATCCGACTTCGAGAAAGTTGGCAGCTCGGCGCGAAGATTCAATTCCGAATGCGGAAGCTTCAGCACTAGTTCATCGAGCTCGAACGCATCCAAATGCAGCGTGAACTTTGCGGAAACGTCGAAATGAAACGGCATGTCGCGGCGCTCGGTCAGCTCGATTTGCTGCCACTGTAGGTTGCCGACGTAGGATTCAGCTCCGGCTTTTGGCGCGTCAAGATGCAGTTGAAACGAGAGATTCTTCCCCAGGAGACTGAGCGGAACGCGGCGATCGTTCAATGCCGCGCTGCCATTTCGAATCTCGAGGCGCGCTATTCGGAGGCTGAAAAGAGTGTCCCGCCAGGGGCGTTTGCTGGGCGCGACGCGCGGAGTGGGCAGATTACTCTTGCCATCCTTTTCGACTCGCACGGCCAATTGCGGCTGGTCCAGAATCAGTTCGTTGATCGCGATTTCCTTGCCGAAAAACGACAGCACATGGATCGCGACGTTCACGTGCGCCACCTGAAAAAGTGGCTGAGTTCCCGCCGCTTCTAGCCCGTGAAGCGTCAGACCGTCGAGTTCGGCGCGCATTTGCAAGGCGTGCAAATGGAAACCATCGAGGTCGACGCGCGCTCCGGTACGCTGCTCGAGCTGTTTCACCACGACGTGTCGCGCCCATCGTTCAGCGATTCCTGCCTCGAAAATAAAAATCACCGTCGCGATCAGCGCCGCAATCGTAACGAGCCCGAACCATAGCCAGTGCCGCCAGCGAATTGTCACGAGGCGGCTCCTTGCATCACGATATCGATCTTCAGGTGTTCGCGTGTATCGTCGAGCCATTTCGCGGCGCGGTCTGAGATGGCGCGCTGAACCAGAACTTCGCGGATCGTGTCTTCCACATCTTCGAACGCCGGCACTGCCTGGTTTTTCGCTTTCAGCTGCGGCGCGAATTCATCGCGGTAGTAATCCTCGATTTGTTTATCATCTACCTGCGCGGCGGGACGGAACCGGTAATCGATGAAATGTGAGAGGAAGAGCTGCTGCGAGAGAATTCGACGAATGGCGGCTTCGGTGAGTCCTACGGCCTTGCATCGCGTCTGAAACTCCTGCGGCGAAGGAAACTGCTTTATGAATTGTTCGTATGCGCGATCGACGTCGGCCGGCGAGGGTGGAGGAAACGCCGCCACCGCCGCCTCTCCCCGCACGATCCACTGGTCGGCCAACTCCTGGATCACTTCGATCCTCGATTTTGCGCGGCCATCGACGAGCTTCTGAAACGCGGTGAGCTCGCGAACTTCACTTTCGGTGATGATGTCGTCTTCGATTCGAGCCGCGATGCCATCCACGTTCTGTGGTTCGCCGGCCGCCGATCCGTCCGCGGCCCCACCTGGAGTGACGGTCGCCCTGTCGACCGTCGACACGGCCAGCCCGGAAGAAGGTTGCCCCTGCGCGCAGGATCGCCTTAGTCCCGGCCCCAAGAGCCATGCGATCAGCGCAAGTGTGAAAATCGTCCGCAGCATCAGAAAATTGGCCCGATGTTGAAGAAAAATTGGAAATGCGGCAGTTGAAATTCGTGCGTGACGGGCGGTTGTCCCGTATGCGTGATTTGTCCCACGTACGGCGGAGGATTCAGTTGATATCCAAAGTCTACGCGAACCGGCCCCACCGGCGTCGGATAGCGCACGCCGAAGCCTATCGTGTGAGAAAAATATGGCAGATTGTTATCGTTCGCCGGCGGTTTCCATGCGAACGAAATGTGGCTCACGTCGGTGTAGACATTGCCCGCGTCGTAAAATAGCGTCCCGCCGAGCCGGTTTCCGATGAATGGCAGTTTCATCGGGAATCGAATTTCCTGGTTGAAAGCCAGCAGCGCAAGCCCACCGATCGGAAACCCCGTCGTCATATCGCGCGGCCCCGCCTGGTTGAGCGAGAAGCCTCGAAGCGATGTGCCGCCGCCGGCGAAGAAGCGTTCCGGCAGCGGAATGTCCACCTCTTGTGTACCGGGCAGAGTCTGTTCCACTCCGAAGCGAACTGAGCGCGCGAACACAAATGCCCGCCCGAACGAAGTGTAAGTGGAATTTTGCATGAAGCCCCGGAAAAAACTTGCGGCCGATCCCAGCGATTTCAGCGCGATGCTCGCGTCGATCGTGTTGAAGCTGCCGTGCTTTGCGTCGGCGGGGTTGTCGCGGCGGTCGTGCGCGTAGGTAACTGCGAAACCCGAAACGAGCGTCGGCTGGCTCAGCAACGGAATTTCTTCGGGAGCAATGTTCAAATTCGACGCGTCCACACGCCGGAAAAAGTATCGATACAGCAGGCTGGTGGATTTCGAGGGCGTATGAGCCAGTTGCACCGCAAATTCGTAACGCACCGACGTGAACGTATTGACGTCCTGCGTCTTGTCCGCGAAACCCGTCAGCTGTAGGCTCAATTTTCTCTGCGACAGGAAATTGTCAGCGGTATAGCTCACCACGGCCCGATATTGCAAAGTGCTGGCGCGCACTTTGAACGAAAGCGTCTCCGCCCGTCCGAACATATTCGAACGCGAGAGTTCCATGATTCCCCGCGGGCTTGCCCCAATCGTCGTGCCGTTCGGATTTGTGCTGCCGCCCGCGAGCCGCTGCACCTCGAATCCGCCGCCGTATGCAAATGTGTAGCGCTTTCCTTCCTCAGCGTCGACGACCATCACTTTTTCGGGATCCAATCCATTCGGATTCTGCGGCGCGATCGTCACGCGGTTGAACACCCCCAGGTTGTAAAGCCGCCGCTGCGTTTCCACCACCTCGCCTTCGCGTAACGGTCCCGGAACGATCTGCACCTGGCGCGCAATGATTCCCGGACGCGTGTATTGATATCCCGTGAGCAGCACCTTCGACACTTCCACCCGGTTCCCCTCGGTGATATGAAAAACGAGCCGAACGCGGTCCGCGTCAGTCCCGGGCAATACCTCATCGTTGAAATGCGCTTCGGGAAATCCTTCGTTGTAATACATCGCAAGAATGTTGTTGCGGTCGCTTGCTACGCCTGCTTCTGAAAAAGGCTGGCCAGGAGTCGAACCGGATATCGCGAGTAGTGTCTCCGTGCTTAATGCGTGATTTCCTTCCACTTCAAGGCTGCTCACCAGCGTCTGCGGGCCTTCCACCACGTGAAATGCGACGAACAGATCCCCTTTTTTGCCGTGATAGTTGTCGTCGACGGAAGTTGTAACCTGCACCTCACGGAAGCCGTTCGATAAATAGAGGCTCTTGATCGAATCCGCATCCGCGCGAACCAGCGACTGGCTGAACCGGCCGTTGAAGGCAAACGAAGCAGTCTGCAGTTGCGTGCGTCCTGAAAGAAGCGTCCTGCTGAAATAATTGTTCCCGTCGAAAGCAATCGCTGACAGCCGGAATTTATTGCCGCGATTAATCGCGTAGCTGATTACGCGATCGCCGCTCTGCGCATCCTGGCGCGAACTCACCTGGACGTCGGCATCGAAATAACCCTCTCGCTGGAAGAAATCCCGGATATTGCGGCGGCCCTCCTGCAGCAAGTCTTCGTCCACCGCTCCTTCCGCGTAGATTGGCAGCAGCTTGCGAAGGCGGCCCGTGCTTACGCGCGCTCCGGTCACTTCCACTCGCACGTGCGAGCCGGCGGTCACGTCGAAATTCAGCGGCACCCGGTTCGTCACCGCGTCATATGTGCCAGCGGTTATCACCACCCCCGCTCCCAGGAAGCCCTGATTCACCAGGTATTTCTTAATTCGTTGCGAGCCGCGATTGAGCCGCGCGGACGTGAGCTGATTCTTGCCGGTGATCTTCGACCGGTGAATGAGTTCGGCATCGCTGTAGCGCGTGTCGTTCTTCACCGTGATATTTCCGATCAGCGCGCGGGGCCCTGGTTCGAGGTGTACCGTGATGTCCATCTGGCGCGTATCGTCGTGCGGGCTGAGATCCCAGGTGATCTTTCCGAGGTAAAGACCCTCGCTACGTAGCAACTCTTGCAGGCGATCGATTGCTTCGCGCACCGCGCTTTCGCGAAACGGTTCTCCGAGCCCCAGACGCAGCGCTGCGATTGCCGCTGGCTCCGTCGGAGGTTCCTTCAATCCATCGATCCGCACCACGTTGTTGTAGTAATTGCGGCGAACGACGAAATCGATTTGAACGCCCTCAGCTTTGGCCGCGGCAGTCACGTTGATCTCCGAAAAATCGCCCGTGCGATAGAGTGTCCGGAGGCTTTCGCGTTCGTCGCCGAAATCGAAGGGCTTGCCCACTACCACAGCCAGAGACGGCGTCCTTCCGCCTACGATCGCGCCATGCTGGTCGATAATGCGGACTTCCGTTATTCGGAGGCCTTCAAAAGAGGTCTCCTGAGCGCCAGCCCCGCGGCCCATTGCCAGGCTGCAAGCGAAAGCCAGGAGAAGCCACGCAGACATCGAAGAAGCTCTGTGCCGTGGCCCTGAATTCGATATTTTCCATGGGAATCTCATGCGCCTCAGAGTGAGAAGGCAGGTTAGCATAGCCTCGTTGCCTGCCGGACTCGAAAAGGCGCTATCATCACGTTCTAGTCATGGACGTGAGGATGAATCGCGAACAGCTCGAAAAATACTCCCGCCAGATTCTTTTCAGTGGTATCGGCGAAGCGGGACAAGCGAAGCTCTTGTCGTCGAGCGCGGTTTTGGTAGGCTGCGGAGCGCTGGGCACCGTCGTCGCAAATCTTTTGGTGCGCGCCGGGGTCGGGCGTCTCGCAATCATCGATCGTGATTTCGTCGAAGCGTCGAATTTGCAGCGGCAGACTCTCTTTGAAGAGGCGGACGCGCGCGCTGCGCTGCCGAAAGCGATTGCGGCGGAACGACGTTTGCGTGCCATCAATTCCGGCGTGCGTGTGGAAGGAATCGTCGCCGATCTCACGCCCGAAAACGCGCTCGATTTGCTCGCGGGATTCCCGCTCATCCTCGACGGTACTGACAATTTCGAGGCTCGGCTGCTTTTGAATGATGCTGCCATCTCGCTCGGCGTTCCTTGGATCTACACCGCTGCCGTCGGGAGTTACGGCGTGACAATGACGATTCGCCCCGGCGACACAGCATGTCTTGCGTGCCTGACGGAAGGCGATGAAAAGACCGCTGCAATCGCGGCGGATCAAACTTGCGACACCTCAGGAATTCTGAATGCAGCCGCTGGCGTGATTGCCTCGATCGAAGCAGCCGAAGCCACGAAAATTCTTGCCGGAAGACCGGAAGCTCTCAATGGGAAATTGATTTCCTGCGACGTTTGGGCCGGGCGGTTCCAATCGATCCGTGTCGCTCGCAATCCTCGCTGCCGGGCCTGCGCGCGCCGCGAATTTATTTATCTGGATGGGCGTGCGCAGCCGCACGTCAGCATGTGTGGGCGCGATTCAGTGCAGATCCACGAGCGTAGCCGCCAACTCGATCTCGCCGAACTCGGCCGCCGCGTGGCCGGCGCATCGGCGTCCGAAGTTCGCAACAACGAATTCCTATTGCGATTCCGCGTCGCACCCTACGAAATGACTGTGTTTCCCGACGGCCGCGCCATCGTCAAAGGCACGCAGGACCCCGCGATCGCCCGCTCTCTCTACGCGCGCTACATCGGCTCGTAATCGCAACAGAGTCTTTCACAGTAGGGGCACGGCACGCCGTGCCCTTTGCGGCATCAAACGCAACTGGATCACTGCGCATCGACAAGCAGGTTCACCACGATGGAATCCCGCGCCGACGTATGTTTTTTGAGCTTTCGCAGGATATGGGGTGTCTGAAAATATCGCACAACTCGAATTCAAAAAAAATTCTCAGCCTACAAAACGCCGCAGCGCCGATTGCCGCATCGACGCACGATCGAGATTCTCCCGGCAATTCATCAAAGTCAGCAGCGTGCTCAGCACGCGCGCTTTGATTTCATCGGACATCGGGAACCCGCTCGTCGCAACGTGTACCAGCGTCTCACCGCGGTCGGCAATCTTCGCCATGAATTCATTCTGACGCTCGTGGCTGTTCTTGCCCAATGCCGATTCCCGGCGCATTTCGGCGCATTCTTGCTCGATAAACAGCGTGTAATGCAAAACGCACAAATGGTCCGCGGCAAGTCCCACCGGGACAGGCATTTTGCATCCTTTTGACGTGCAGGTTTCCGCCACAGGCACACCCGTTCGAAGCCAATCTTTTTGTAGCACCTCCCGGCGCTATTTTCCACAAGGCGCAACCAACTTGGTACCAATCAGATAGCTAACGAGCGGGCATCGCGCCGGCCAACCCAACCAATCGTCCTTACGGGCACGGCATGCGCGATTCGTGCGTCCCGGATGGGGCCGCTGGACCGTGCCCTTTGCGGCATACCTGAGAATTGGTTCACGATTGCGTCGACAGGCGCAATCAAAGCCTACGAAGCTTGCGGTGTACGCGGTTTGCGGTGAAGGATCGTTCCCTGATGTGAAGGCCCGGCATGTCGAAGGTCCGCCGTGGCGCGTTTCTCTCGCAGATTGTATCGAGATCGTTCAACGAGCCTTCTCGGTTGGTCTCCGGCTCACAACTTTCTCGCCTAATTTCCGCCACCAACCGCCATTGGATCGGGTTGGCCGATGCGGAATTGCGTCCATGGACCGGCATTCATGTCGCGCATCACCGGCGATTGCCAGTTGAACTCGGGATGATCTTGCAGGAATTTTGCAGCGTCGAAATTCGTGCCGCAGGGATGGCCCATGCGCGCGACGAACGTCATGTTCGCGGCCATTTTGGTGTCCATCACTTTGCCTTGCACGGCGCCCAGAGGCTGAAACGGCTTGGTGTCCCAGCTCGCATCGACGTCGTTCGCCGCTTCGCCGTGCCCGCAAAGCGTGCGGAGATTTGCCCCGGTCTTTTTCGTGTACGAATCAAAATGGTCGGAGAGGAACGCCTGCGCCATTGCCGTATCGATTTGTCCTTTGTGTTCGGCCATCAATTGATCCCATCGAGCGTGGCGCGCATTCGGCGAACTGGCCATATTTTTCGGATCGAACGTGGTGTCGTCCCGCATCACCGCCGGATCGCTCGGGAAATTCGAGCCCACGAATACGCCGTCCATCGAGCGATACAGCTTTGTGTGTTTCAGCCCAAGCTCGAACTGCGCGATTTCGCCCGTCTTGCGGTCGGCGAGCAGCCAGTCGTTTGCGTAGCCGCCGTTATTGCCGTCGAGCATGATTTTTACGTAGTCATCGATCGACCCGGCATACTGCATCGCTTTGCGGGCGCGCATGAACTCGGGCTTGCCGTTGTAGTCCCAGCCGTGAAAATTCGAGATGGTCGTCTCGGTAATCATCAGGCCGTCGGAATTGATTCCGAAATCGTCGTCGCTTGCGATCACTCCCGGAAATCCGTCCATCAGCATCCGGTAACCCTGCTGCGGAACGATATCGAAAATAATCCGCCAGCGCTCGCCGTTCACGTAGCTTGTCCAATTGTTGTGCGCCATCACGATTTGATGATCTTTCGTCCAGCTGCCATTGGCGACGAACGCGCTGCAGCTTTCCGGGCTGTCGAGTCTTGGCGCGTTCTTCGAGTGGGTCTGCTCGTTGAGCCACGGCACGTAATAGTCGGGGAGCTCTTCGAACGCGTTCATCGCGACGATGTCGTAGAGGTCGAGTTTCACTTTGCGCGCATCCAGCCCGTCGACGATGCCCTTCAGCTCCGCCTGATATTCCGGATCGATTTTCGGCCACAACATTTCGCGCGCGGCGCGGCGAAAGAATTCCCAATCGCGCTGCGTGGTGTGCGTCATCTGCAAACTCAACGCGGCGTACGCATCCGCAATTTCCGGCGCGAGAAGATATCCGTGCTGATAGCCCACATCGTGCGGCGAACCTTCGAGGTGAACGTAAATCCAGCCCCCGCTTTCAAAGCGATACGCTTTCGCGAGCAGCGGATCACCGGCGTTCTGCGCGCCGCCAGCCGCCGTGCTTGCCGCTGCCGCGTGCCGGGCATCCGAAGCCTGCGCGATCTGCCGCGAGCCGACGACCAGCAATTGTGCCGCAATCGCCACGAGTCCAAACACCACCAAGACGAAAGGCAGCCGGTTTCGGTAAGTTCGCATCAGCAAATCTCCCAGCGCAGCAACCTCGCTCGCGCGACGCCATGTTAGGCGTGGGATTCGCGCCTGTCAACGCGCTGCGCCAAAATCTGCGTTCACATCAACGATTCGTTGACACGCTTTCGCCCCTTCGTATAATGACTACTGCTCGCCCGTACCCCTCGCGGGAATCGTAGCTGGGTCAATCAATTAAGGGCATTTCGGAGCAGGTGCATCTTGATTTCGCTGTACACAATTGCAAGCTGGCTCGCGCCCGTGGCGAACCCTGTGTCGGACTATTGGCGGCGGAACACCGATCCGTTGTCGAACCCGTTCAAGGGACTTTACCAGCTCAATTCTTTCGATGTGGCGGTGATGACGCCGTACTTCGTCGTGATGATTATTCTCGCGATGTACGGGATCCACCGCTACGCGCTCGTATATCACTTTTTCAAGAACCGCAAGCGCATCGCGCCTCCGCCCCCAGAAATCACCGAATGGCCGCGCGTCACCGTCCAGCTTCCGATTTACAACGAGCGCTACGTGATCGAGCGGCTCGTCGACGCGATCGCGCAATTCGATTATCCCCGCGAGCTGCTCGACATTCAGGTGCTCGACGATTCCACCGACGAGACGCAGGAAGTGGCGCGCAATTGCGTGGAGCGCTATCAGCAACTGGGACTGCCGATCGCCTACATTCATCGCGATAACCGCGAAGGCTTCAAAGCCGGTGCGCTGCAGGAAGGACTGAAGTCGGCAAAGGGCGAGTTCGTCGCGATTTTCGACGCGGATTTCATTCCGCCTGCCGATTTTCTGCGCAATACAGTGCCGTATTTTATCGACGCAAAACTCGCGATGGTGCAAACGCGCTGGAGCTACATCAACCGCAACTACTCGAAACTCACGGAAGTGGAAGCGATCCTGCTCGACGGCCATTTCGTCGTCGAGCATTCGGCGCGCTTTCGCAGCGGCCTTTTCTTCAATTTCAATGGCACTGCGGGAATCTGGCGGCGCGCTGCGATTGAAGATGCGGGCGGCTGGCAGCACGACACGCTCACCGAAGACACCGATCTGTCGTACCGCGCGCAGCTTCGCGGCTGGCAATTTATTTATTTGCCGGATATCGAGTGCCCGTCGGAACTGCCTGTTGAAATGAATGCCTTCAAATCGCAGCAAGCGCGCTGGGCCAAAGGCTTGATGCAGACCGCGAAGAAAATCTTGCCGCGCGTGATTCGTTCCAATGCTTCGGGCGCGGTGAAAGCGGAGGCGTTCTTTCACCTCACGGCCAACATCAGCTATCCCCTGATGGTTTTTCTTTCAATCATTTTGCTGCCGGCAATGATCGTGCGGTTCTATCAGGGCTGGTTTCAGGTGCTGGTAATCGACTTGCCGCTGTTTATTGCGTCGACGTGCTCGATTTCGTCGTTCTATCTCGTCGCCGAGCGCTCGATCTACCCGAAAACTTGGAAGCGCACGTTTCTTTATTTGCCGTTCATCATGGCGGTGGGGATTGGTCTCTCGGTGCGCAATGCGGTGGCGGTGATGGAAGCGATTTTCGGGGTGAAATCGGAATTCGTGCGCACGCCGAAGTACCGCGTGGAAGCCGGCGCTCGCGGCGGCGCCGACTGGGCAAAAAATAAATATCGTAAAGGCGCTGGCTGGATGCCGTACGCAGAAGTTTTGCTCGGCGTTTATTTTGCGGCGGCTGTGATCTACGCAGTCAGGATGGAGAATTATGCCACCGTTCCGTTTTTGCTGCTGTTTGTGTGGGGCTATCTCTACACCGGCCTGATGTCGTTAGGCCAAACCTACATCGATCGCCTCCGCTTTGGCGTCGAGTCCGGCGAAGTCCGTCCCGCCTCCTCCGGCGTCCCCGGGTTTTAGTGCCAGTCTGTCATCCTGAGTGCATCCGGCTGGGGTGCGCGATCGAAGATTCCGGCCTTGCCGGATAAGTATCAGCGCAAAATTTACCCAGCCGTTGGCGATCTCACGATTTTTCTAGCGCATTCGCGCCTATCCTTTTATCATCGCGCTTCGTCTACTAGCCTCGGAGGGTTCCCGATGAAATTTCGGACACTTGCGCTGCGCTGCACGCTTGCCGCTCTCGCACTTTCTTTCGCGGCAATGCTGGTTCAAGCACGTTACCCGCAGCCCGCTGCCGAGTATCAAGCGCGGCGCGCAAAGCTGCGCGGCGAAGTCGACGGCCCCGTGGTCCTTTTCGGCTATACCAGCCGGAACGATGCGGGCGAAGTCGCCGTCTTTTTCCAGGACGAAAATTTCTACTACCTCACCGGATACAGCGAGCCTGATGCAGCGCTACTCCTGATTCCCGAAGCGGCCGACGGGAAATCCGCCGGATCATCTTCCGGTAACGCCTCAAACCCAACGGAAATTCTCTATCTCCCGCCACGCGATCCTCGCGAATCCCTCTGGGGCGGGGCGCATCTGGGCCCGACTGATCCGGGCGTGGCCGAAAAGACTGGCTTCCAGGCCGTGCGGCCGTTCGCGGACCTCCGCACCGATCTTGCAAACCTTGCAAAAACGAATCCGAAGTTTTACATCGCGATGCCGAAAGGGCCGGAGAACGGTTATCCGCAACTTGCCACCTGGAGCGCGTGGGTGAAAGAAGCGCTGCCGCCGCAGTCGGAAATCGAAGACGTGACCGCGACGCTCACCGCCATGCGCATGGTGAAATCGCCGGGAGAAATTGCACTGCTGCAAAAGGCGGTGGATGCCTCGGTGGACGCGCAAATCGCCGCGATGAAAATGATGCGCCCGGGCCTGTTCGAATATCAGGTGGCCGCGAAGATGGAAGAAATTCACAAGTGGGAAGGGTGCTCGCGCGAGGCTTACTCCCCAATCGTCGGCGCGGGGTATTTCTCCACCGTTCTCCACTACGACGCCCTCAACAATGAAATCAAGGATGGCGATGTGGTGGTGCTTGACGTAGCCGGCGAATACGGCGGCTACGACGCGGACATCACGCGCACGCTTCCGGCGAACGGCAAGTTCACGGCGCGCCAGCGCGAGATTTACGACATCGTCCTCGGCGCGCAGAATGCCGCGATTGCCGCTGCTAAGCCTGGCGTGCGCATGTACGGCGGCCCGGGAAGCCTGCATCAGATTGCAGCCGATTACATCAACACGCACGGCAAGGACAAAGACGGCAAGCCGCTCGGCAAGTATTTCGTCCACGGCCTCGGGCATGGCCTGGGTCTGAACGTTCACGATCCCACCGATTTCTACCAGCCGCTGAAAGAGGGAATGGCTGTGACGATTGAGCCGGGAATTTACATTCGAAGCGAAAATATCGGCGTGCGCATTGAGGACGACGTGCTCATCACCGCCGATGGGCACGTGTTGATGACTGAAAAGCTTCCGCGCAATGCGGATGAAATTGAAAAAGTAATGGCTGAGGGGCGCGCGCACCCGCAGCAGTAGACCGGTGGCGTGATTTCGAAACCGTTGTATTCGGGGGAGGCGCGCATTTGGCCTCCCCCATGCTATTTTTATCACCCTCATTCGCGACTGTTCGGAGGAATCATGACAATCACTCGCATTGCGACAGCGCTTCTATGTCTTCTGTCGATAACTTTGGGCGTTCAGGCGCAAGAGCCGGCGGCATCGTCATCTCCGAAGCCACTGCGGCCCGTTCACACGTTTTCGATTGTGGCGCGCGATCCTGTGACGGGTGACATGGGCGTTGCGGTGCAATCGCACTGGTTTGCGGTCGGTTCCGATGTGACGTGGGGCGAAGCAGGTGTCGGCGTGGTTGCGACGCAGTCGTTCGTCGATCCCGGCTATGGGCCGCGCGGACTTGCGCTGATGCGTTCCGGCAAAACTGCAAACGAAACGCTGCGCGGGCTGCTCGCCGCCGATGACTACGCGGATGTGCGCCAGGTCGCAATGGTCGATGCCGAAGGCCACGTCGCAGCGCACACGGGAAGCAAGTGCATCGCGTTCGCCGGAAATCAGATTGGCGCGAACTATTCCACCGAAGCAAATATCATGGCCAACGCGAACGTCTGGCCGGCGATGGGCAAAGCGTTCGAAGCAGCGACGGGCGATCTAACCGACCGCCTGATCGCCGCGCTCGAAGCAGGGCAAGCCGCCGGCGGCGATATTCGCGGCAAGCAGTCGGCCGCAATTCTGATCGTCCGCGGAAAATCGACGGGCAGGCCATGGGCGGACAAGGTCGTCGACCTGCGCGTCGATGATTCCGACGATCCGATTAACGAGCTGAATCGCTTGGTGCGTTATCACCGCGCCTACGATCACATGGAAAATGGCGACGCGTGCTCCGCGAAAAAAGATTGGACCTGCGCGGTGCGCGAATACGGCGACGCTGAAAAACTTCTGCCCGAGCAGATGGAAATTGTTTTTTGGCACGCTGTGACGCTGGTAACGAGCGGCAACGTTGACGCGTCGCTACCGCTTTTCAAAAAAGTGTTCGCGCGCGAGCCGATGTGGGCCGACCTCCTAACGCGCCTTCCCGCTGCGGGACTGTTTCCCGACGATCCGAAACTGCTCGCTCGCGTCGAAGCCGAACGGCCGAAGTAATCGCTACTGCGTTGGTTTAACGAATATCACGCAATAATCGTTTCCCGACCAATGCTCGATCGTCTTTTCCACGCGAAACCCCGCCGCCGTCAATTCATCGGCCATGATTTTCCGCGGAATCCCGTGACCGCCGCGATTTGCAGGCACTCCTTCCACAGGCGCGAGACTATTTTCGGGTGGGAAGTCGATGATCGCGAGATGCCCGCCCGCTTTCAGCGAACGCAGCAGATTCTTGTCGAACGCCTCCGGCGCCGTGATGTGGTGATACACGTGCCGCATATATATTGCGTCGCAGCATTCGGACGGCAGCTTGGTATCTTCTGCCGCCCCTTCCACCACGACTACGTTCGTGATCTTGCGCTTCGCAATCGTTTCGCGAAGCTCTTTCAGCTTGGCGCTGTCAATTTCCGTCGCATACACATGTCCCGATGCTCCCGTGATTTTTGCGGCGGCGAAACTATAGCTGCCGTCGCCCGCTCCGATGTCCGCGATCGTAATGCCAGCGGTCCATCGCATCGCTTCGGCCAGCCGCGGAATTTCGCCGCTGGCGTCGGGAATCGGCGCGGCATTCGTCCGAGTACGTACCACGCCCTCGAACCATCCGCACAGTGCGAGCGCGAAGACGGCCAAAATTGCGGCCAGATATTTTCTGCGAGTCATTTTTGCTCCCTTTGTTTTGACGTGCGAGATGCTGCGACGGCTTCTAGTACTCAATCGGCGCCTGCCATACGCCCGCAATCGTCTGTTTGACCCGATGTGCGCGAGGCCGCTATAATCGTTGTTTCGATAGAGCGTGATTTTCTTGCTAGGCATGCGACCGCGCTTGCACCTCTGCAGGAAACACCCAGAGAAATCAGGAGCACCCGATGAGCGCGTTGAAAGCTACCCAACTGCGTGCTGGCATGATCATTCAGCACGAAGGCGACCTGTATCACGTTTACAGCGTCGACCACCGCACCCCCGGCAATAAGCGCGCCGCCATGCAGACCAAGATGCGCAACCTCCGCACCGGCTCGATGACCGACTACCGCTTCCGCGCGGAAGAGTTCGTCGACAAAGTAATCGTCGACGAGATCGAATTTCAATATCTCTATAGTGACGGCGAAGGCCATCACTTCATGAACACAGAAAATTACGAGCAGCTCGCGCTACAGAACGATATCGTCGGCGACACGAAAGACTACCTCATCGCCAACATGCCCGTGAAAATCGAATACTACGACGACAAGCCCATCGGCGTCCTGATCCCCGACACCGTCGACCTCACCGTAGTCGACACCGAGCCCAGCATTCAGAAAGCAACCGCCAGCTCGGTGATGAAACCAGCGAAACTTGAAACCGGCCTCGTCATCAACGTTCCGCCGTTCGTCGGCACCGGCGACAAAGTGAAAGTCGACACCTCCGAAGCCCGCTACATCCAGCGCGTACAATAAAAGCTGCGCCGGCACGCCTGTTCACCCTGATGACCAAAGGGCTTGTGCCAACTTCGTCGCGTCACAGAGATCCTCAAATCGCCGCGCACAAAATCGGGTAGCCACGACGATAGCCACTCATCGTCGTGGGTTTCTCGAGTTGGCTGCGCTTGCAGGGAATAAAGGTCTTCAACAATTTCAGGAGAGGAGGACTTTCCAGCACTATTTCCGCTGCTACTTCAATCCTTCCACCACATACAAATCCGATAGCGTTCGCGAATAAGAATAGACGTACGACTTCATGTCCGGCGTGACGGCGATGCCGGTAATCGCATCCACTCCCGCGGCATCGGCAGGCACGAGTTGCTTCCAAACCGTTCGTTTGCCGGTTGCGAGATCGATACGAGTTATCGTGCACGGCAAGCCCGCGAAGTTAGACGCGAAGACTGACTTTCCATCCGCCGCGAATCCTGAAATACGTTCGTTGGATTGAATGCCAGGAATTGGCCGTGGCTCGCCCCCGTTGATCGGGAAAAACCAGCGATTTCCGTCCGCGCCCGTTCCAACCACAAGCTTTCCGTCCGGCGAAACGAGAATGAACGACGCGACGGCTCCTTCCGGGCTGATCGCCCGAGGCTTCCCGCCTTCAAGGTCCTGCACGTAAAGCCGCGGACCTTTTCCCGATTCGCTTCCGTAAAAGACGACTTGCTTGCCATCCGGCGTCCAAGCGGCGGTGAAGTGGTCGATTGCGTCGTTTGTAATCGCGCGAGGCTGGCCTGCCTTGGTCGGCAACAAGAATAACTGTTCCGGGCTGCTGTGCGTGATCGCGAGCACCCAGTTGCCGTCCGGCGAGAACGCCTGGGGATTTCCGTCACCGAGCCGCACCGCAGGGGAGCCGTCGGTTCCTCGAATGTAAATTCCGTAAGTGGCTCCGCCCGCTTCTCCTACTTCTGCAAATAGCATTGTCTTCCCGTCGGGCGAGAGCCCTGCGCCCAACGAATAATCAAACCACGATAATTCTCGCCCCTTCGTATCCCCGTTGATGAACCCTTTTATTTCCTGACGACTTGCTTCGCGCCGCAAGAGCACGCGCCCATCCCGAGCCGCATCGAGCACCGTAAGCGCTCCGGGAACACGCGCGAGCAACCGCTCGTGTCCGGCCAAATCTACCGCACGCAATGCGCGGCCAAGTCCTTCGTGAGTGGCGGTGAACCAGATCTCCTCGCCGTTGGGAGACCACGTCAGTCCGTCCTCGCTAATAAAGTTCGCCGTTAAAGTCTTATGCGCTCCGGCAAGATCGACCACCGCGACGCTTCCCCCGTCGTCTGCTCCAACCGGATGCTCGAGAAACGCCACCCGGTCGCCCTTCGGCGAAATTCGGGGATCGCCGATCCAGCCTGCCGTCTTGTACAGCACCTTTCCGATGGGAAATTCCAACTGGCTGAACCCACCTTGCCCCCGGACAATCGCGAGAGCGGAGCCGTCGCTCGACCAATCCGCCCAGTTCACATTGTCCAGAAGCTCGCGCGGCGCTCCCCCGGCAATTGGCATTCGCGCCAGCGTCCCGAACTGCTGAAAAGTCCCGGAGCGGCTCCGCAGCAGAATCGCCATTTCTCCAGTCGACGAAACACTCAGAAGCTGCGTACCCTTGTGGTCCAGTGACGCGGATTCCGGACTCCCCATCCGAGTGGAATAGATCTCGACGGGATCTCCATCCCAAGCCGCGCTGTAATAAGCCGTTTGGCCATCCGGGCCAAATCGTCCGCCGTAAACAGTCCCTCGCCGGAACGTCACCTCGTGATACACCGGTTGGGAAATCGTTGCCCGTCGCGCGCTAAGAAAGATTCCACCCGCCAGTCCAGCTGCGAGCGCGACGACAGCAGCAATCGCCACAGCACTCCAATTGCGCTTCACAGGAACGGACGGCGCAGCCGACGGCTTCGCCGGCGAAGCGGAGAAGCCCGATCCGCTTCCCGAACGGCTGGAATCCGATTGCCGCTTCAGCCGTTTCAAATCCGCGCGCAGTTCTGCCGCCGTCTGGCATCGCATCTCGCGGTCTTTTTCGAGTGCCTTCGCCAGAATGATTTCAAACTCGCCCGGCAACTCCGGATTCACGCGAGTCGGCGGCGCCGGTGAGCGATTCAAAATTGCTTCGGTAATCACGCCTGCGGTATTGCCTGTAAACGCTTGCCGGCCGGTCGCCATCTCGTAGAGAACTGTTCCGAAGCTGAAAAGGTCCGAACGCGCGTCCAGCTCTTCGCCGCGCACTTGCTCGGGCGACATGTACGCAACCGTCCCCACCGCCGTCCCCGGGCTGGTGAGCAGCATTTCATTTGCCACGGTTGGCATAGCCGATGACGAGCCGCCAACTCCCACGCGCTCGGGAGCAAGTTTCGCCAATCCGAAATCGAGCACCTTCGCCTGCCCGCGGCGCGTCACAAATATATTGGCCGGCTTGATGTCGCGATGAACGATGCCTTTCGTGTGGGCCGCATCGAGCGCGTCCGCAATCTGAGTCCCCAGATCAAGCACCTGGTCAAACGCGAGCGGCTTCTCTGTGATCCGGTGCTTCAGCGTTTGTCCCTCGAGCAATTCCATCGCGATGAATGGAACGGTTTCGCCGCCGTCATCCACCACATCGATTTCATAGATCGTGCAGATGTTGGGATGATTCAACGCGGAAGCCGCGCGCGCTTCCCGCTGGAATCGCTCGAGCGTCGCGCGGTCCTTCGAAAATCCTTCGGGAAGAAATTTCAGCGCCACCTGACGGCCGAGCTTCGTGTCCTCAGCCTTGTAGACGACGCCCATGCCTCCGCCGCCTAGTTTCTCAAGGATGAGGTAATGCGATAGAGTTTTTCCGATCATTGTTCGGTAGTGTTCCGGTCACGAAGTTCGACTGAGCGCGCGAGATGTTAGGCTGCGCTCCCGCCGCAAGTCAAGCTGCGAGCTGTCAATCGGGAAGTTGCTGGTTCTCCGGCTCGCGCAGCCAAAAACTACCGGCCAAAGCGAACGCGCAGGCCACTAATGCAACTGCTCCCGCGGAGTAGGACAGTTGCACCGACGGTCCCGAACCCGGCATCACATTGGCCAGTTGAGTTGTCGCAAGCGCAGCAGAAGCCCCGATCGTTCTGCCCCCAAGATTCATTGCGAAGCTCCCGCCGGTTCCTCGCAAGTGCGTCGGATAAACGCGAGGCATGTAGTTGCCCCAAAAGCTGTGCAGCCCGTTAAATAGCAGCGTTGCAAGAAAGACGCCGAAGCCCAGTTGACCCAGCGTCCGCGTTGCGGCAAAGAAATAGAGCCACGCGAATACAACAAACGCCGGCACCAGAAAAACGCGCATCCGGCGCCGTTCCGATGCGATGCGGACCACCAATAGTGCAAATATCACGCGCCCGGCTACGCCGCCCAGTTCTTGAAGTACTTGTACGTGGCTCACGGTCTGCTCGATTTGTCTGGAAGGCAGATTTCGAACGTCGGCGAGCCCGGGAACGATCCGAACCGTGTGCTGAATGGCTCCAAACGCGAGCGCGGACGTAGCGCCCATCAACAGCGTGGTGACTAAAGTAGTCCGTCGCAAAGCGGGCTGAAACAGTTCCCGAAAGCTGGGACGTTCCAATTTCCCAAGCGATTTCTTCTCACGCCATACCGGAGACTCGGGCAAGAACGGTCGAACAACAATAAGTGGAAGCGCAGGAATTAGCCCCGCAAGCAAAGTGTACCGCCAGGCTTCGTGCATTCCATGGATTGCCGGAAGTCGTGCCGCCCACGTCACTGCGGCATAGTAGGCGCCGGCGGCCACAAAGCCGCCTAACGGATAAAAAGCTTGGGCGTAGCCCAGCACGGATTCTCTTTGCTTGGGGTTCGCGAAAAGTTCCGCCAGCCACGTGATGCCTGCCACATACTCCACACAAACTCCAGCCACCGTCGTGCAGCGAAAAAACATAATCTGATGGAGCGAAGTAGCGTAACTCGCTGCCAACGCGGAGAAAGCGTAGAGAAGTATGCTCCAGACGAGTACGCGGCGACGGCCGAGAAGATCGATCAAATAGCCACCGAGAAGCCCGAAGACCCCGCCGGTCGCCGTTGGAATAAAAAACAACAAACCCACCCACAAGTTAAACGCTGGAGTCCCCGGCTTCAAGTGGCCCAGATCCGTCAGAAGCGGCCGCACGATCAGAGGCATCACCAGAAATTCGTAGAGATCAAACAGGAAGCCGAGACAGGCGACAGCGCAGACAAGCCACTGAATGGGGGTCAGACGTACGGCGTCACTGGATGGCACTGCCGAAACTGCTTCGCGTGGCATTTCTGAAATAGTGACCGGCGCCCGCCCGGCGTTACATCGAGATTGTTGGGAACGCCGAAATTGCTTCCCTAACTGAACGTTTGCGCGATGTTAGGCCGCGCTCAGATTCCAAGTCAAGCTGCGTTTCGTCGTAGCAGCCGCGCGACCACAACGTGCTACGCTCGTTTGGTGAAAATCGCGACCTCTCGGAAACCTCTGCTGGCTCTTTGTTCTATCCTTCTCAGTGCCATGAGCCCGTGTTTCGCGCAGTCTCCGCAGAAAATCGTCGATGAATACGTTCATGCCGAAGGCGGCGCGAAGGCACTCGCAAAAATCCAAAGCGCCACGATCACGGGCAGCCTCACTGACGTCGCCACCGGACAGTCCGGCTCGTATTCACTGATTACCAAAGCACCTAATAAATTCTATTCCGAAATCATCGTCGAGCCGAACCGCGTCATCGAGTCCTACAACGGAAAATCCGCTTGGGGACAAGACACTAACTCCGATTCACAGCTCGAATCACCTTCAAATTCCAACGCCGCGCCGCACACTCTTACCGGAGGCGCAGCCGCGGCCTGGGACGCCTCTGGACGCTACCTGAACGAGAGACTCGCCGACGCAAAGAAATCCAAATTCGGCCTCCAGCTGATTGGTTCCGAGGATATCGGAGGTCGCACAGCGTACCATATCGAAATATCTCTCGCGCCGCATGTCGTTCGCGAAGTTTTCTTCGATGCGCAAACTCATCTGATCATCCGCGAAACGATCGCCACCGCAGCACAAGACGGCGCAAAGTCGCCAGGTCCAAACTCGGAGGAATTCGATTACGCCGACTACCGCTCCGTGAATGGCATCCTGCTGCCGTACCGCATCACGATTCACCGCGGTGGGCACACCTACACCGTCTCAATCGCGCGCATCGAGCTGAACGCTCCTGTGAACGATTCTGTCTTTGATTTTCCCAGAGACGCGAGCCGCCCTCTCCCCGAAATTAAATCGCTCTTGCTCGAAGTGGCCAAAAATCAGAAAGCAATCGAAGAGTTGCAAAAGCAATACACCTGCCACCTCGTTGCCGAAGAAGAAAAATTCGATTCCAAGGGGCAGGCTACATCGCGCGTCGTGAAGGAATACGACGTATTCAATTGCGGTGGCGACGAAATTCGTCACCTTGTGAAAAACGACTCGAAGCCGCTCACAGCCGAAGAGCAGAAAAAAGAAGACGACCGCTTCAACAAAGAGTTCAGCGAAATGCAGAAGAAACAGGCTGAACTTGCCAACGATCCCAAAAAACAAGAAAAAGAGAACGAAGACCAGCAGACGCAAATCTCCGACTTCCTGCGCGCCGAAAGTTTCACCAACCCGCGCCGCGAACGTTTTCGCGGCCAGGACGTAATCGTTTTCGATTTCGGCGCAAATCCCGCCTACAAACCGCGCAAACTCGCCGAGTCAATCGTCCAGAAACTTGCTGGTGTGGTTTGGATTGACGAGCAAGCACGCGACGTTGCCCGCCTCGAAGCCCGCTTTAACGACACCGTGAAAATTGGAGGCGGCCTCCTCGCTTCGCTCGATAAGGGCGCCAGCCTCGTCCTTGAGCAAACAAAAATCAACGGCGAAGTCTGGCTGCCGTCCTACGCAGAAGTTCACGCCGCCGCTCGCATCGTATTCATCAAAGTGCGGCAAAACGAAATCGACCGTTACAGCGACTACAAGAAATTCCAGGTCGAAACCAAAATCGGCCCTTCCACACCTGTACCAGATGCGTCGCCTTCGCAGAATGCACCGCTCGCTCCGAAGCCCTGAAAAGTTCCCGCTGCAACACATTCGACTGCGGATTGACACGGCCGCGCGCCCACTCTGCGGCTAGCCTTTGGAAGCTCCTACGGCATTGTCCGACTTTCCCATCGTGCGATAGGGGTTGTCCGGACATCCACGGATGCGGCGTAAGGATGCGTGGGTAATGCACTCCAAGCCATGTGAGATCCTCCGGCTTGCGAAGCAATCATGTGGCCGATTTCTGTTTCTTAGTGTGCCTGGAAAAGATATCTTTCACAGTACGTATTTAGAATCGAATCGGCATTCTGCTAAAGGAATACAAAAAAGCGTGCCCATTTGCCCTCGGTGCGGAAAGGAGTTCAGCGGCTTTTCGTTCGGATCGAATCCTCCGATCGAGTGTCGGGGATGCCGCAAGGCCCATCCGCAATCCTCCACCCGACTGGGAGCCCAACTCTCCACCGAGGAACGGTTGCTGTTTCGGAGCGGTTCCCTTCCTGTGGTCACGCGCACGATCGTCGCGATAAACGCGTGCGTATTCGTCGCGATGGGGGCGTCGGGCGTTTCGTGGGCGGACCCGAGCTATCAGGATATTGTAAGGTGGGGAGGCGACTTTAGCCCGCTGACAATGAGCGGAGAGTGGTGGCGGCTCTTCACTTCGTCGTTTGTTCACATCGGCATCGTCCATATCGTCTTAAACATGTGGTGCCTCTGGGATCTTGGGCCGATCTTGGAACGGCTTATGGGCTGGAAGGCCTTTCTGGTGACCTACGCCGTTACCGGCATCGCTGCCAGCGAAGCCAGTTTGGCTTGGGCGCCAATGGGAGGCGGGGCCGGAGCTTCCGGCGCAATTTTCGGCGTTGCGGGGGCTTTTTTTTCGTTTCTGCTCCTCAAGAAAGCACCCATCAGCGCCGCACTCGCGAAACGTCTGCGCAAAAGCCTTTCCGCCTTCATTTTCTACAATCTCTTTTTCGGCGTCGTCGCGCTTCGTGTGAACAATGCCGCCCACATCGGCGGCCTCGTGGCTGGTTTGATTCTCGGCGCGGTGATCCCTTGCGTCCTACCACGCACGCCGGATACTTCCGGAGAGTCCACCGCCGCGCCGCCAATTTCTTCCCTTGGTGATTCCTCCGCAGGGGAGAGTCATGCCGGCGTGCTCGCGACGGTCGCGCTGCTTTCTGCTTGTGCGCTTGTTGCAGGCGCCTTCGCCATTCGCGAGCACAATTCTGCCATCGCCCAGTATGGTGCAGCCGTTAAGCTGATTCGTGGTGAGCAAGCTTCGGCGGCGATTCCTCTCCTGCAAAATGCGATCGCGCTCGACCCAAAGCGCGCATATCCGTTCGAGATGTTGGGCATACTCCTGCTCGATGGCGACGATCCGATCGGGGCTTTCGCACCTCTCGACAAAGCAGTCCACCTCGACCCGAACAATTTGGCTCTTCGGCACAACCTCGGACTTGCCTACATCGCCGCGGGATATTCCCAATATGCCGCCGAGGAGATCGGATGGGCTTTGCAGTCACCACATGAAGACCGATCTGCGGCCGAGTTCATTCTCGGGATTAGCGCCTACAGAGACAAGAATTACGACGAGGCTTCCAAGCACTTACTTTCCGCTATTCAGAATCGAAGAGACTTCTTCCAAGCACAGGACAATCTCGCGCGCGTCTACATCGAGATGGATAAGCGGGACGAGGCTCGTTCTCTCTACGCCGCCGTGCTAGCTCAACATCCAGACGCTGCGGTTGCAAAGTACGGCAGTGACCTACTGTCTGGCGCTCCGAAAGGAACCATCGGCGTCGAGAAGCTCCCTCCGATTATCATCCCCTACTCCAAGCTCACCGCGAAGTCTCAATACTGGCCACTCTTGCCGTGAAGTAACTCGGCGGATACCGCAGACGGCGTCTGAAGATGACTCCTTCTGGCGCGTGTGCCTGTCACAGCGGATTGACACCGTCCCGCACTCACTCTAGAGTGGCAATTCTTTCAGCTGGCTCGCGGAGGCGGAGTGCTCGATCGCTATTTCAAGCTGGCGCGAAATCAAACTACCGTGCGGCAGGAAATGCTCGGCGGTCTCACCACTTTCATGACGATGGCGTACATCATCGTTGTGAATCCGCAGATTCTGGCGCAGGCGGGAATGCCGCCGGAAGGTGTTTTGTTCGCGACGTGTCTCTCCTCCGCTGTGGCCACGCTCGTCATGGGGCTCTACGCCAATTATCCGATCGCGCTCGCTCCTGGCATGTCCCTGAACGCCTACTTCACGTATTCGGTCTGCCTCAGCATGCACATTCCATGGCAGACGGCTCTGGGCGTCGTGTTTTTTTCCGGCGTTCTTTTCATCCTTCTTACCGTTTCGCGCGTTCGCGAGCAGATCGTCAACGGCATTCCCGATTGTCTGAAACATTCGACGGCTGCCGGTATCGGGATGTTCATCGCCTTTGTCGGTCTGAAAAACGCGAAAATCGTCGTCGCGAATCCGGCAACCCTTGTCGGTATCGGCAATTTCGGTGACCGCGAAGTGCAGGCCGCCTGCTTCGGCCTCGTTCTAATGCTTGTCTTGATCGTGCGGAAGTTCAATGGAGCGATTCTGCTGGGAATCGTGGGAACCACGCTGCTGGGGATTTTCCGCGGCATCGCGCACTGGCCCACGGCGCTTGTTTCGGTTCCTCATCCGTCGCTCACGTTTCTGAAATTTGACTTGCGTGGCGCGCTGCATCTTGGGCTCTTCGAAATCATGTTCGTGTTTCTCTTCGTCGACCTCCTGGACAACGTAGGCACGCTTGTCGGCGTCTGCGAACAGGCGGGCTTCGTGAAAGACGGCAAAATTCCGCGCGTGGGCCGGGCGTTGCTCGCGGACGCGATCGGAACAGTCTTCGGCTCGATGACCGGCACGTCAACGATTACGAGTTATATCGAAAGCGCGGCGGGAGTGGCGGCGGGCGCGCGGACCGGATTGAGCAACGTCTTGGTTGCCGCGTTATTTCTGGTAGCGATGTTTTTTGCGCCGGTCGCGACTGCGATTCCCGGTTTCGCGACGGCTCCCGCATTGATTCTCGTGGGCGCGCTGATGATGCAGTCGGTAGCCCGCGTGAAATGGGACGAATTCAGCGACGCGCTCCCGGCGTTTGTCACCATTCTTGCTACTCCGCTGACTTTCAGCATCGCAACCGGGCTGAGCCTTGGACTCATCTCCTACACCGTCGTGAAAATTGCCGCAGGAAAAATTCGCGAGATCAGTCCGCTGCTCTGGATTCTCACCGTGCTTTTCATTCTTCGCTACGTCTACCTTGCCGTCGAATAGATCGCTCGGTAGTAATTCGCGATAAGCTCTGTTGATCTCTTGCTAGAGCGCTCAGGTGGCAGGTTGTCATTCTGAGAGCATCCGACCAGGATGCTCGAAGAATCTCAACGTCCGCAGCGAGTACGGCGTCACCTAAAGGCGGGATATCAACAACACAGCTTTCGCCGCGCTACTTCGTATCGACTACGCACCGGAAGCCAATCGTTCCTGCTCGATCCCGTCCCGGCGACATCAGCAAATATTTCTGATGTTTGTCGAGGCGATACGTCTGCGGGAAATACCAGATCGAGCCGCGCGGCTGGTAGTACGCACCTCCGCGCAGAATTGCTGCGCGCGTGTGCTCGTCGCGAAATTCGTTCGTCCACTGCGAGATGTTGCCCTCGAAATCAAGGACGCCGAATGGACTCGCGCCTTGCGTAAATGCGCCAACGTCGGTCGGCTGGCGCATCTTTCGACCGTGATCGGGAAGCGGCAGCGCCCGCGCGTTCCATTCGCTTCCCCACGGATAGATCCGCGCGTCAGTACCTTGCGCCGCATACTGCCACTCCCATTCATTCGGCAATCGCTTGCCGGCCCACGCGGCATATGCGCGCGCATCCTCGATTGAGACCCACGTCACCGGTTTCGCATCCCAGCCCGGCGGATACGTCCCATTCGCCCAGTCGCGCAGGAAATTGTGATCATCGCCGGGATGATAGTGAGTCGCGTCGATGAATTGTTTGAATTCGGCGTTCGTCACGGGCGTGCGGTCGATGTAAAAACTTTGAATGTCGACCCGGTGATGATGAAATCGCCGCGGCGAATCTTCCCACGGGTATTGCACATCGACGCCCGGATCGTTGCCACCCTCAATCTCAATCCCGCGCACATCAAAATCGTAGCTGCCGCCGGGGATGCGAATCATTCCGTCCGGCGCCGATTCGGCGGCTCGAGTGCTGGCGATAGGCACAATTTGCTGAGGCAGAAAAGTCCACTGCTTCGAATAGCTATTGAGCGCACGCCGCGAGCGCTCAGACATGAACGCGAGCAGTTCTGGCAGTGAGTTCGTCGCAGGAGCTTCTTCGCCCCCGAGCACTGCGCCGAATCCAAGGCCTTCGATCGAAAGCTGCAGCGTCGCTTCATTTCCGCTCACAGCAGGCGTCAACTCCGCGCCGTGCCACAGATCGTAGTAACGCATTCCAGCGTGATACGGCACGCGAATCTGCTCGCCGGCTACGCCGTACTCGTTGCGATTCACGATCGTCCAAAGCGTGCGCTGCAGCGATGGAAATCTTGTCGCGAAAACTCCGCTTTGCAGCGTCGGCACGTGCGGCTCCCAATCTTTGCTGACAAGCAACTCAGGAAAAGCGCGCTCGATGCGCGTGATACGCAGAACGGTTTCCGCATCGCGCGCCGTCATTCCGTACCAGAAGCCCCAGAGATTTTCGAGCGTCGCGTATCCGTTGCCGTTGAAAAATGCGTGCTGCAGGCTGTTGATTTTGTCGCGCGTGAAGCGGTCGGTCACATCAACCATGTGCCGAGGCTCGAGCCATTTCGCCTGGTTCACCATCGGGACGAACGGATACGGCGTGTCCTCCCAGGTGACCCAATCGTTCCAGCCGAGATTGGTCCACGCGAGCGATTCGTCGCGGATATCGAATTGCGGTTCGAGCGCGAGCGGGTATCCCGCAGCTTCAGATGCGGCGTGAAATGCCGCCGGTACGCTTTCGAGCGTGTCGAAATTAATTCCGTCTGCGCCAATTTCCTTCAGCAGTCCCGCGAGCGCAGCCGGCACCGGCGTGCCTTCGTCGCGGGTCCCGTTATCCCATGCCAGCGTAGGGAAAAATACTTTCACGCCGCGCTTGTGAAAGTCTTTCACCATTTCGCGCACTGCCGGAAGTCCTCCCGGCAAATCGCGCAGCATATCGAATTGGTTGCGGTCATCGACGCCGATGTTCGGATAGACGTGCCAGATGAGCACCGCGTCAATTGGCCCAATTCTTTCAGCGAGGCCGTCCAGGAATCGATTCACCGTGTAGACGCGCTTTTCGGGATCGTAAAACGTGCGCTCCCAGATCAGCATTTGGTACTGCGAGAAGACGCGCTGTGTCCACGCGAGTTCGGGGCGTTCGTACTGCGAGCCGTCGTAGCGCAGCCGTGTAAGCCGCTCGTTGCGCCACGCCTCAATTCCAGTAAGCCATCCGGTTCGTTCCGCTGGATTCGCAGGGCCGGCAAGAAACACATCTTGCGGGCTCGCCGGCACGCCGAGGTTCATCACGCCTGTTGGCGGCACCAGTGCGTGCCGCGGCCGCCATTCCTCAGAGAAACCAAGACACGCGACGAAAAACGCAATCGCGGCGAACGCAAAAATCTTCATCACAAGGAATCGGCTGCGAGTCATAGGCATCCAGCGCCGGCAAACTCCCAGCGTCACAAGAAATCCGAACAAGCAATCGCCGGGGAGACGCGACTCTATTGCGGTGCCTGCGCGAAGTCAATTGTGCTGCGAGATGCGCGCGCCCGGCGGCACGGCCCAACTACATCGCGATGGAAGCTTTCGAGCCAAACACGCGGCGAAAAATCGCGTCCACCGCGCGCAACTGGCGCTGCAAATCAAAAGTATGCGCGAGCGCTTTATCGTCGAGAAATTTGCGGATATTCGCGTCGGCGCTGACGCGATCCTGGAAGCTCGTCTCCGATTCCCAAGCCGCCATCGCGTGGCCTTGCACCCAATTGTAGGCGTCTTCGCGCGGCGCGCCGTGCTCGACCAAATCCTGCAGCACCTGCCCCGAAAAAACGAGTCCCTTCGTCGCATCCAGATTGCGCCGCATGCGCTCCGGAAACACTTTCATGTCGCGACGATCTCCGTGGTCCGGTGCAGCATGTAGTCTGTGAGAATTGTCGAGTCGGGCAGAATCACGCGCTCCACCGAGCTGTGCGAAATATCGCGTTCGTGCCACAGCGCGATATTCTCAAGCGCTGCGAGCGAATTCGCGCGAACCACTCGCGCCAGCCCGCATACCTGCTCGCTCGATACCGGATTGCGTTTGTGCGGCATTGCGGAGCTGCCGCGCTGCTCGCCGCCAAACGGTTCTTCCACCTCGCGCACTTCCGTCCGTTGCAGATGCCGTACTTCCTGCGCGATGCGTTCGAGCGAAGCTGCAACGATCGCAAGCGTGGAAAGATATTGCGCGTGCCGGTCGCGTTCGATCACTTGCGAAGTAATCGGCGCCGCCGCAAGTCCTAGCCGCGCGCAGATTTTCTCTTCAATTTCCGGCCCGAGGTGCGTGCACGTCCCCACCGCGCCCGAAATCTTTCCCACCGCCATCTGCCGCGCCGCCACTTGAAACCGCGCCAGGTCGCGCCGATTCTCCGCGAACCAGTTCGCAACTTTCAGTCCGAACGTAATCGGCTCGGCATGCACTCCATGCGTCCGCCCGATTTCCGGCGTGTCTTTGAATTCCCACGCGCGCCGCTCGAGCACTTCGCCCAATCGCTCAATTGCTTTTTCGATCTGCTGCGATGCTTCGCGCACAAGCAGAGCTTGCGCGGTATCCACCACGTCGTTCGACGTGAGCCCGTAATGCAGCCAGCGCGCCGCTTCCGGATCGCCCACCGATTCCTGCACCGCAATCGTGAACGCGATCACGTCGTGCCGCACCTTTGCTTCCAGCTCATTGATGCGCGCCACATCCACGCGCCCGCGCTCGCGCAGCTTTACCGCAGCCTCGCGCGGCACAATGCCTGCCTCGGCAAGCGTCTCCGAAGCAGCCAGCTCCACGTCGAGCCACTTCTGAAATTTATTTTCCTCGCTCCAGACGCGGCCCATTTCCGCACGTGTATATCGCGGGATCAATTGCAACTCCTTCGGCCAAATTCAAAACGGCGGGGAATTTCCCTGCTCCATCATACCTGCAATCGATGCCTGTATACGACACCCGAAAACGATATCGCAGAATACCGGCCGTCACATCACACATCGAGCCCGATCGAACGCATCAAATCCAGCGCATTGCTGGTTTGCACAATTCCAGGAGTCAATCGATGATCGAAATAAAGCTTCCCATTTTCCAGACGATCCTCGAAATGGAAATTTGCCGCGCCCGGCCCCAGCGAATCCACAATTTCAGCAAGCGCCAGATCGTGTGTAGTGATTAGCCCGATCGCGCCTCGCTCAAACAGGCTCCGCGCAATCGCTTCGGCGCCAATCCGCCGGTCGTGCGAGTTCGTTCCTTGCAGCAACTCATCCAGCAGAAACAGAACTGGCGACGGTCCGCTCGTCAGATCCGCAATCAATTTTATTCGCGCGATTTCAGCATAGAACTTCGAAATCCCGCCCTGCAACGAATCAAGGATGCACACCGAAGCCGCAACGGTCAGCCGCGAAAGCCGCAAACGCCTGGCGCGCACCGGCGCTCCGCATTGCGCGAGCACAGCATTCACTCCCACGGCGCGCACGAAAGTACTTTTGCCCGCCATGTTCGGCCCGCTGATGATCATCAGCCGAAAATCACGGTCGAGCTTCAAATCGTTTCGCACCGCGCGGCTTTCCGGTATCAAAGGGTGCGCGAATGCCTCCGCATCAAAGCAAGGCGCATCATCGGTAAATTCGGGAAATACATCCGCTGGATGCTCGTATGCGTAACTCGCAAGCGACGACAGTGCTTCCATCTCGCCTACCGCCGCAAGCCAGCCACGCACCGCGGGGCCAAACATTTTGCGCCACGCTTCCACCGCGAACGCGAGATTCAAGCTCCACAGCACGATTGGATCGCTCACTTGCAGCAGCGGATTCCGCCGCGATATTAGTAGCGCAATCAAGCTGCTCAATCGCGCGATTGCGCGCGAAGGAGCCGCTCCGTGGCTCTGAAGCGCAGCTTGCAGCCCGGCGAGCTTCGCGGACGAGAATTTCTCACGCTCGAGGCGCGCGAGCACTTCTGAAAGCAGCACAAGGTCTTTAGCGGTTCCTTCGACGGGCGCCACAATCTTCCGGACGGCCGCGCGGAACGTGGTCCCAAAACCCACGTTGATAATTGTGCTGAGCACGGCGAGAGTTCGCAGATCCCACACGGCCCAGGCAATCAGGCTTGCAATCCACGATAGCGAGAGCGACATCGCAACAATTCGAGCCGCGCGCGATTCGAGTAACGGCTTGCCTTCCGCCCACGCGATAAGCGCGTCAGGGTGAACGCCGGCGCGAACGTCTTCGCCGAGCGCCGCCAAATCTTCGCGCAGGTCAAGACAGCTTCGCAGTTCGGCTACCGCCGCGTTTCGCGCCGACACTTCCGCCGCACCAGCAGGCGCGAGCAGCCAGCTTGCCAGCGTGTCTTCGCCGGCGCGCGTGCGCGCGTCGCAAAGCAATTCGAAAAGAGAACCTTTGCCGAAAAGATCGAGGTCGCGCGAATACGGATGTGCCGGATCGGAAAAACGCTCGCCTGCTTCGCCTTCTCCTGCCCAGCGATTGTCGAGCCGCGCGAGCCCTCGCTCGTAGAAAGCAACTGCGCGCGAATTTCGTGCAAGCGCGCGCGCTACACGCTCGTGCATCACCACAAGCGGAACAAACAGAAACGCCGGAACCAGGATCCAGTAAAGCGACGAACTACGAATGGTCAAAAGCCAAAACCCGCCAGCCACGCCCAAAATCAGAATGAATAATTTCGCGTACCCCAGCCTCGAATCGCGCTGTTTGAGAAATATCTCCTTCGCGCGCAATCGCTCCAGCCGGCGGCTGTACTCCACTTCGGGTTGTGGCGGGATTGTCGAGGAGTCGGTCGGCATGTAATCCGTGCGCGGCAGTGCGATTCAATCGGATCGAACGCAACGCCGCAGCCCAAGTCTAGAAGAAAGCGAGAGGCCGCACAATCGCTGCCACCCGAAATCAATTCACTTACGCAAGTCATCGCGGCCACTCACCGCTAGCTGCAAGTCACTCTGTATCAGCCTTTTGGCGGAAATCGCGCCGCCAAACGACATAGTTATCAGCAGCACGAATTCAAACGAACAGGAGACCTACGATGAAATTGTCAGTGGCGTGGTTCAGCGTAAAAGATTTCGAGCAGGCAAAGAAATTCTACGGCAATACCCTCGGCATGAAGAAATCATTCGAAATGGACGGCTGGGCGGAATTCACCGGCGGCGAAGGTGAAGCGGCCATCGGCATCTCGAACGGCCAGCACACACCCAAAGAGCACGGCGCCACCATCGTCCTTCGCGTCGACGACATCGAGCGCGAACGCAAACGACTGGAATCGGACGGCGTGAAATTCGAAGGCAAGACCGAAGAAATTCCCGGCATGGTGAAGCTCGCAATCTTCCGCGACCCTTCCGGCAACCGCCTGCAGCTTTGCCAGGTGCTCGTGCAGCAGTAGTCTTCGTTCGTCGCTTTTCGCCGGCCGCGGCAGATCGATTCAACCGGTGTAGACTGTCGCGGCCGGTGACTCATTTCCCCGGAGGAGAACCACATCGTGTCGATCTATTCGCAACCGGCAATCCCGCCGGAAGAAGAATCAAAACTCGTCGAGCGCGCGCGGCAGGGCGACCGCGCCGCATTTGGCTCGCTCGTCGATCCGTGGCGCAAGCCGCTTTTCGGTTACATCTATCGCATGGTCGCGCTGCGGCAGGATGCGGAAGACTTGCTGCAGGACGTCTTCGTCCGCGTCCTCGAAAATATTCGCGAGTATCGCGGCGAAGCGCGTTTCAAAAGCTGGCTCTTCGGCATCGCCACCCACGCATGTCTCGATCACCTGCGAAAACGGAAACGCTGGCGCGTGGAAGCGCAGCGAATCGGCGAGCAGGAAACCACTGAACATCCCGAGCAGCTCGCGGGCTTACGTGAATTGATGAGTTCGCAGGGATTCGTCTACGAAATCCGCGAGCACATCGCCTTTTGCTTTTCCTGCATTGCGCGTTCGCTCTCGCCGGAAGAGCAAGCCGCCGTGATGCTGAAAGAAGTTCTCGAATTCACCGCCGAAGAAGCCGCGGCGATCCTGCGCGTGTCCGAACCCATTTTCCGCCATCGCCTCTCGGACGCGCGCGCGAAAATGACCTCAGCCTTCGACGGTCTCTGCGCGCTGATCAATAAGACTGGCGTCTGCTACCAGTGCGCGGGCTTGCGCGAACTCGCAGGAGAAAAAAATCGCGGCGCAAATCTAGTTCAGATCGAAGTTGCGCCCGGCGTGGCAGTCAATCCCGATAGCCTCTTCGAAGCGCGCGCAGCCATCGTGCGCAACACCGACCTCGAAAATGGCACCACGCGCGCCATGCACGACTTGTTCTTCAAGAATCTCGCGTCGCGCGAAGAATCTCGCAGCTAACCACCACCTGTCATTCCGAGCGGAGCCGCGCGCGCCTCTGCATTTCCCATCGCGTAGCGATGGGCGCGCGGCGCAAAGAGGAATCTGCTTTTTGGGTTTTGATTTTGACTCTTCGATGACAACGGCTACAGTTCGAACGGCCCAAGAGGAACATGCTGCGAAGCAATATGCAACGTACCGCTAAAAGCAAATTCAGCCGACCGCCGCCCAAGCGCTTCCTCAGCCGAAATGCGCGCCACCGACGGATTATTATTCTGCTCAGACAGATGCGCGAGAACAAGATGCCGCGCACGCCCGTCAAAAACTTCGCAGTCCGCCAGAAACTCACTCACCGTTTCATTCGACAAATGCCCGGTGCGGCTCATCACCCGCTGCTTGATGTGCCACGGGTAAGGGCCCACCTTGAGCATTTCGAGATCGTGATTCGATTCGAGAATCAGGAAATCGGCTTCGCGCAGATGATGCTTCACAAGTTCGGGCAAATACCCAAGATCGGTAACGATCGCAACCTTAACTCCGTTCGCCCGGAAGCAGTATCCCACTGGATCGGAAGCATCGTGCGGAATTGAAAACGGCGTAACCTCAATATCTCCGATTTCGAATTTCTCGCCGGGGTGGACGTACTGCACCCGATCGATCGTCCTCTTGATTCCCTGATTTTCGAGCATGCGCTGAATTTCGCGATGTGTAGGCTCGGTGAGATACGCGAGGCATTTCCACTCCCGCACCATCTGGCCAAGCCCGTTGGAATGATCGCTGTGCTCGTGCGAAATCAGAACGCCGTCGACGTGATCTGGTTTCTGCCGGCCAAGGGTTTCAAAACGCCGCAGCATTTCTTTTTTGCCAAGTCCGGCATCAACGAGGAGAGCGGTGTGCTCGGTCTCAAGCAACGTGGAGTTGCCCGAACTGCCCGATGCGAGGATCGAGATGCGGAACGCGATGCGCTTCACTCCCTCTGCCGCGCGCAATCTCCCCCGAACGGCAGCTTCGCAAAGGATGATGGCAAACTGCGCGCGCCCCGTCAACATCCAGTCGCAGCCGCTCCGTTCAAGATACGCGTCACAGACTAGCGACCGTGTTCCATGCGCGAGCGGTTCTCACAGTACGGGCGCGGCATGCGCGATTTATGCGTCCCGGGCGTGGAAGGATCTTACAGTAGGGGCACGGCATGCCGTGCCCTTCACGGCATTGCGCAAGACCAAGCCAAGCACGCATCGGCAAGCATCATTACCACGTGCGGCAATTTGAAATTAGAACGTAAGCTGTTCGCGCGTCAGCTCGAAACCGTCGAGATTGCCGACGACGCTCGCGGCGAGCCGCTCGGGATGGAAGAAGTCGCGCGCAATTTGCTGCACGTCTGCGGGCGTCACTTTTTCCAGAAGCGCGATCAGCTCCGACGGCGAGAAGTAGCGATTGAAGTACACGTGATATCTCGCGAGGCTGTTCATTCGCTGGCCGCTGCCTTCAAGCGCCAGAAGCGTCGCGCCTTTCAGATGATCCTTCGCGCGGCGCAACTCCTCTTCCGAAAGCGGTTCGTCTTTCAGCTTGCGAAATTCATCCAGCACGGAGCGAACGAGCTGTGACGCCGTTTCGAGTGACGTCCCGGCATACACGGAAAGCACGCCGGAATCGCGATAGGAATTCATCTCGCTGAAAATCGCGTACGCGAGCCCTTGTTTCTCGCGGATATTCTGGAATAGCCGCGACGACATCCCGCCGCCGAGCACGTTGTTGAGCACGGAGACGGCAAAGCGTCGGTCGTCCGTCATCGGCAGCGCCGGAACCCCGATGCAGATATGCACTTGTTCAAGCTCGTGCTTCGTTCGCAACGTGATGTGCGGAGCAGGGACGGGAACCGTATCGGCAGCGCCGTTCGGCGACGGCGCAAGGTTTGAAAAGCGTTCAGCAACCAGATCGACAAGCTGCTGGTGGCTGAGTTTACCTGCGGCGGTGACCACTAAATGATTGGGCGCGTACCAGTTCCGAAACCAGGTTTCGAGCGTCTCGCGAGTAAATGCAGAAACCGTTTCAGGCGTGCCCAAAATCGGTTTTCCGAGCGCATGGGGAGTCCAGAAATTCTGCGTGAAGAGTTCGTGTACGAGATCTTCCGGATTGTCTTGCGTCATTCGGATTTCTTCGAGGATTACGGATTTCTCGCGATCGATGTCTCCGATCGCAAACCTCGGCTCGAGCACCATGTCTGCGACCACGTCGAACGCTTTCGGAAGATGCTCATCGAGGACGCGCGTATTGAAGCAGACCATTTCCTTCGACGTGAATGCATCCAGCATTCCGCCGACGCTGTCCACTTCCCGCGCGATGTCTTCCGCGGTGCGCCGCGTCGTCCCCTTGAACACCATGTGCTCGATGAAATGCGAAATACCGTTGAGCGCCGCCGGCTCGCGGCGCGAACCAGCGCGCAGCCAGATTCCCACCGAAACGGAATGCATGTGCTCCATCGGCTCGGTGATGATGACGAGTCCGTTGGGCAACTCTTCTTTGTGAACCGAGTTTTTCGCGTCAGACATTTCGTCGTTGGATGAATCGAAGCTGAATTTTCGCACGCGCCAATTTCAAAGTCATCTGCAGCGCGCCCGTGTGTTTCCAATCACTGGTAACGCAGCTTCATTCCGCCGTCGGGGCGCGACGTGCTTGCCTCGCCGGGTGCTCGCCGGTCATTCCCGGAGTCGTGATCAACATGATTCTCGCCCCAGGGGTGCGCACACGGCAGCAATAATCGTCGCAGCGTGTTCGCCTTATCTTCGCATATTGCAGGCCTGCTCCATCCTGTGCTTTCGAGGCCTCAAAACCCTGCTTTTGGGAGCAAGTTCCTTGCTGCAGTTGCGACACTAAAATGACGCTTTTTCACCCGCTGGCTTACATCAATTTTTCATCGGGCGAAAGCTTCCCGTACTCGCTCGAATAATGCAGTGGCACATCCGAATACGCGCCGCGCTCGATTGAATATACTTCGCAGCTTTCGTACGGATACGAATAAATGTGAATGCTCGTCGCGCGCTCGCCGAATTCCGCCAAATTCAGAACCTGGTGCACGGGCTCTTCAGGCGCTACGGCCGCAGGATGCGTCGCGTCCATGTCGTAGGAATCTGTCGGCACGAGTTTGCATGCGGCGCGCGAAGCGTCGCGGCTCTCGACGCGAAAATTCTGAACGCGCAATCGCCCGATCGGCGTCACCATCCAGCAGTTCTGGTCGCGATGATTGTGAATGCGGCTCACCTGGCCGATATCCCAGCAGATCGCGAGCACTTCGAACAGTTCGCATTTGTAGATTAGATTGCGCGTGTAGTGGCTCTTCGCATAGAAAAGATAAGGCCCCAGCGTTTCCCCCCGAATCGCGTTGGCTTGGGTAAATTTCAGGACGCGCGGAATTGTGAAATCGTGCTTCGGAATTGCGGCGAGCTGCTTTGCCCAATCGTCGATTGTGAGTTGTTCCATCGGCATTCTCCCGTCTGCGCGCCTGAAGAACCGTTCCAAACATTGCATTATATCTCTCCGATTTGTAGTCGCGTTGAAAAATCGCGATTCGGCGGGCGTGTTATCATCGAGACAAGATGGCTTCGAAGGGTCCCATTCACGCGCCGGATAAATTGACCGATCTTCTCGGCAAGTCTCTGGACGAGCTTCGCGCTTTCATCGAGTCGCTCGGCGAACCGGCGTATCGCGGCGCGCAAATCTATCACGCGCTCTACGCTGAACGACGCTTTGATTTCGCGACGATGTCGAATCTTCCCGCAGCGCTGCGCGAACGGCTCGTGCGTGAGGCAAATATCGAGATGCCGCGAATTATTCGCCGGCATCGCTCCGAGGACGGCACCGTGCGATACGTTCTTGCACTTGGGCCGAAGAACGCGTCGGAACTTGCCGAACATGCCGCCGAAGCTGATCGTGCCGCCGAAGCTGATCGTGCCGCCGAAGCTGGTCGTGCCGCTGGAGCTGATCGGGCCGCCGAAGCTGGTCGTGCCGCTGGAGCTGAGCGTGCGCGACTGGAGAAGCCGGCAACAATCGAAGCTGTCTTCATGCCGGAAGAAAACCGGCAGACGATTTGCATTTCGACGCAGGCGGGTTGTGCAGTCGACTGCCACTTCTGCCTGACGGCGACTCTAGGACTGATTCGCAATCTTTCCGCCGGCGAAATTATCGGACAGGTGCTCATCGCACTCGACGACAATCGCGAGCAGCTGAAGCCGCAGACGAACGTGGTGCTGATGGGGCAGGGCGAGCCGCTGCTGAATTTCGAGCCGGTGATGGCGGCGCTGCGCATTCTGCTCGATCCAAACGCGATGGCGATTTCGCCCAAACACGTAACGCTGTCGACGAGTGGAATCGTTCCCGGCATCGAGCGGCTGGCGCGCGAAAAAATCCGTCCAAAACTGGCGATTTCGCTGAACGCCTCCTCCGACGAACAGCGCAACGATATCATGCCGATCAATCGCAAGTACCCGATTGCGGAATTACTCGACGCTTGCCGGCGGTATCCGCTGCGGCCGTGGGAACATTTGACGTTTGAGTATGTGCTGCTTGGAGGATTCAACGATTCGGTGGAGGATGCGCGACGCCTTGTGAAGCTGCTCGCGAATCTGCGCGTGAAAGTGAATCTGATTCCCTGGAATCCTGGTGACCTGCCGTATGCGAAGCCTGAGCCGGCGCGCACGGAAGCGTTTCGCAGAATTCTCGTTGACCGGGGAATGTTTGCTTTCGTGCGTTACTCGCGCGGGCAGGATGTGATGGCGGCGTGCGGACAGCTCGCGCTAATGGAAATGGGAGCGGTGGACTCGAGCCTGACGCAGATTTCGCCCCTGTAAAGCCGGCATCAAGCACGCTCACCTGCCCTTCGCAAGACTCAGGACGAGAAGCTGGCAACTACAAAAGCAAGCTCAAGATTCATTCAGCGGATTCCGATTGCGGCGATCATTCGGCCTGTGGTGCGTTCCTTGCGATAGCTGAAAAAGAGATCGCTGTGGCAGGCGGTGCAGTAATCAGAGGAAAATACTTTCGCCGCGGGAATTCCGGCGGCTTGGAGGATCGCGCGATTTGCGGCGATCAAATCGAGCTGAACGCGCGGCGGTGGAGGTTGGTGGCCGGGCGGCTTCATGGTAAGCCACGGCAGCCAGTTCGAGTCATTGTCGCTGTCGGACAAAAGAGCGAACGGGCCTTCGAACCAATCGCGCGCATTGGGAAATTGCGCTTGGAATTCCGCCGCCACTTCCGTGCCGACTTCGTAGCAGGATTGGCCAATGCCGGGGCCAAGCGCGGCGACAACATCCGCTGGATTCGTGCCGAATTCCATTTGCATGCGCCCCAGCGCTTTTTCGGCGATGCGGCGAACGGTGCCGCGCCATCCGGAATGAATCGCGGCGACGGCGCGTCGTTTCGTGTCGGCGAGAAGAATCGGAATGCAATCAGCGGTCTGAACGACGAGCAGCACTCCTCGTTCGCGTGTGATGAGCGCGTCGGCTTGCGGTGCTGCGGCTTGCGAATCCGTTTCAGTGCGGGCTTCGGTGTTTGAATCCACCAGATGCACAATGTCGGAATGAATTTGCCGGAGCGCGACGACTCGCATTTTGATGGCGCCAATGCCACGAAAGAATTTCTCGCGGTTTTCAAGAACGCGCGAGCGCGTGTCCCAATCGGTGAAGCCGAGGTTTAGGACGTGCTCACTTTTCGTGCGACCATTTTCCCGTGTTTTCAATTCGCTCACACCGCCGGGCCGGGTGCTGAAGCCGTGCGCGAGCCAGTCGAGCTTCGCGAGCGCGGGAGCTTCCAGGATTTGCAGTCCGCTGGTGCGACGCAGTTTCCATTTCGCGCTCGCGGTTTTTGGACGCTTCGCCGCAGAGGGTTTGCGCGCCGTCGATTTCTTTTTTGCAACTCGTCTAGCCAACTCGATTTCTCCCTAAATCACCCAGCTCTCTTGATTTGTCGATTCAGTGACACACGCCAACACTTGACCTCGAGAACTTCCGCAAAGCGCACGCGTCTGTGGGCGCCACAGGGAACGGTCCCGCAGATTCGTCCGGGATCTGCGACATGCCGCGCCCCCTACAGGCGGCCGATGCGACCTGCAATTATAGGTATAATCGCGTTGCGGTGCAGGCCAAGTCGCTTTTGAAGGATTCATTGCTGCGCTGCGAAGATACAGAGGGCGTGTGATCGTCGGACTCGGACTCGACATCGCGGAAATCGACCGGATCGAAGCGGCGATCGTGCGGCACGGAGCGCCTTTCATCGAGCGCCTGTTTACGCCACGCGAAGCCGCCTACTGCGAGAGCCATCGGAATCGGTTCGAGCGCTACGCGGGTCGCTTTGCCGCGAAGGAAGCGGCGATGAAGGCGCTTGGCACTGGCTGGCGGCTAGGAATTCGCTGGCGTGACATTGAAGTGGTGCGCGAGCCGAGTGGGAGGCCTTCACTCCTTCTTGCGGGTGTGGCGGGAGAATTAGCCGGGCGGATGGGCGTGAAGAATATTTCGTTGACGATCACGCATAGCGGGAATTTGGCGCTGGCCGAAGTGATTTTTGAGAATGGGGGATGAGATGTTAGGCGTGAGACTCGCAGAAACCTGAGTCAACTTCTGAGTCAACTTCCGAGTCAACTTCCGAGTCAACTTCCAAGTCAACACCTGCCGGTCTTAAGCCCGGCGCTACAAAGGCGCTTCCATTCGAACATTGTGCCAGCGATTTGGTTCTTGGTGTCCTGCGACTTTCACCTTGAGGTAATTCCCTGTTAGAGCTTCGGTCCAATCGTCACCGGTGCGCGCGAGTGTGAGTGCGCGGAGCGTACGACCAGACTGTGCGGCGCGGAATGCATCGGACTTCTTTTGGCTCAGCGCGCGAAGGTGCCGCGCTCGTTCCCGGATTGTGGCGGATGCGACTTGCTTCTGCGATGGAAGCTTTGCCGCTTCGGTGCCGGGGCGTGACGAAAAAGAGAAAACATGCAGGTAGGTGAGCGGCAGGCTTTCGATGAAGCTGGCGGTCACTTGAAACTCTTCATCCGTTTCGCCGGGGAAGCCGACGATTACGTCTGCTCCGATTGCTGCGTACGGCGAGTGGCGCCGAATCAGAAGGATGCGCTCGGCATAGTGTTCGGCGCGATACCAGCGATGCATGGCGCGGAGTTGGCGGTCCGAGCCCGATTGCAGCGGAACGTGAAAATGCGGCGCAACGCGATGGGTGGAAGCGACGAGCGCAACAAATTCTTCGGTAACGTCTTGCGGCTCGATGGAACTGAAGCGCAGTTGCTCGAGGCTCGTCTCATCGAGAATGCGGCGTGCGGTGTCAACCAGTTCCGCGCGCGGGGTTAAATCCCGGCCGTAGCTGCCGAGATTAATCCCGCTTAATACGACTTCCTTCGCACCCGCGTCAACCAGCTTGCGAATTTCCGCAATGACGACGTCAGGAGGCAGGCTGCGGCTTCGTCCGCGTACAAACGGAATCACGCAATACGAGCAGCGATTGTTGCATCCATCCTGGATTTTCAGAATCGGGCGCGTGCGCCCACTATCGGCGAATTCCGCAGGCGCGATCTGCACATCTGTCTGCGCGAAAATGTCGCCTGTCAGAATCTTGGCAGGGGCTCGCGCGAGCGACATCGAATCGCGATCAATTTCTGCGAGCGGAAGAAACTGACCGCCTGAATGCTCCGGAATCGTTTCCGAACGCGATGATGCCGGCGATTCGAGCGACGAGCGAACCAAGCCAGCGATTTCCGTCTGGTGCGAGTTCCCGACGACGAAATCGACGCCGTCCATCTGTGCGATTTCTTCGGGCGCGCGCTGCGCGTAGCAACCGGTAACGACGATTCGCGCGCCAGGGTTTGCGCGGTGAATCTTACGCACAGCTTCACGCGCCTGCGAATCCGCTGCAGAAGTAACGGTGCAAGTATTCAGCACAACGACGTCTGCGCGCGCGTGCTCGCCAACGAGAGCGAGTCCATTCGCGAGCAAATCGCGGCGAAGCGCTGCGGCGTCCGCATCCGTCGCGCGACACCCAAAATTCTCGATAGAAAAGGTGGCCATGCAGTTTGGGAGCATTCCCGATCAATCGAAATGTGACAGGAAATTATACCAGCGTCCGTGCGCGACGGTTCATATCGAACGAGCGGCGGACAATGGAAGCGGCCGTCATGCGGGATAGGCTTACTTCCGCGACCTACCGCGGCGGTGGCGCCTGTGATTATCCAAGACGCTTTGCGGCTCGTTCGAGGAGTTCGTGGATCATTGTTTGGTAGGGCTTTTGGCGCCGGCGCGCCATGCGGCGGAGGCGGCCAAGCAGGCGCGGGTCGATCCGAATGGCAATAAGTTGTTTGGTGTGGGGTGATTTCGGGCGGCCGATGCGGCGAGCGCGTTTGAGTTCGGCTGCCGTTGATTCGGGAATATCCGAAAAATCAATTTGGGCGTCGGGAGTAGGCCTGGCGCTCTTTGCGGCTCGCCGGGCGCGCGCTGATGATGCGAATCGTCTCTTTGCCATCTGTCGTCCTCCGAACTGTGTAGATCAGCAGGATCACGCGTCGCGCAACTGACCGTCCCAATCGTTTTGACCGCGCGTTTGTGCCGGAATGCCCGGTGTCTTCCCAATCGAGAGCTTCGGGGTCGGCAAACACAGTTGCCGCTTCCTCGAAGGAGACACCATGTTTGCGATGGTTCCCGATCGCTTTTGCGGCGTCCCACGAGAACACATTTATGTATATACGCTAACTAGAATATGATTGCAAGGCTGTTGCGAGAGGCAATCAGCGGCCGGGTATCACGTGGGCCAGGAATTTTACATCTCTACGGAGAAAATGCGCACAGCGACGAAACCGCGGGCTCGGCGCGCTACCGAACGGTTTCCAGTTTGAGTGTGTCAGGAAACGTGGTGCCCGTGTCGAGTCAGGTGCCTGCGCCACGGCGCTGGTAGCAGAGAAGAATCAGGTCAGCGCGGCGGCGAACACCGAATTTTGCGAGGAGATTCGAGACGTGGAATTTCACGGTACGTTCGGAAATGTGCAGGCGGTCCGCAACTTCTTTGTTCGCGAGATTTTCGAGCAGGCCGTTGAGCACCTCTTGTTCGCGGCGGCTTAGCTCAGCGGGCGAATCTCCGCGCAGGCGACGTCCCTGCGTACTGCTGAGAATCGAATCGACGAAACGGGAAAGCACAGGCCGAGGAACCCAAAACCCGCCAGCCGCTACAAGCGGCAGCGCGCGAGGAAGCTGCTCGCGAGCTTCCGCGTAATTCAAAATTCCCTTCACGCCCTGACGGAGAAGGCTGTAAGCATCGGCTTCTTTCAACTTGTCGCCGACTACGAGCAGCCGCGCGCCCGCGTGATTATCCAGAATATTGCCGAGCAAAGCGCCGGTAGCCTGCCGGGCAGCGTGCGCGTCGATCACGTACACAGTGGCCTTCGGCACTTCGAGATTCCGAAGGTCGGGAGCCAGCATCGAGTCCAATTGCCGGGACACAATCTGAAAGCCCGACTCGGACAGAAGCCGGTTGAACTCGTCGAGCACCATTGGATGCGGCGAGAGCAGACAGACCCTCAGGTGCGGTTTGGGGGAGTTTTTCGCCATCGTAGTTTGGAGATTCAGGCTAACGAAATTGTGCGACTGGAGCAAGGAACTCGACGCGTACGATTTCCCATCAGATACGGGGGTGACTGGTTGGGCGAATTGAAGGAGAAACACCTAAAGCATTGGAATCAGACGTCGCGAATATGGAACAGACAGAAAACAGTGACGTTTAGCCGGGATATGGACGCCCGATTAGTCTGCCATCCCAGGATTACCGGTGACGCCGTCGATTTTTCGTTGCAGACGCTTCGCCGGGAGCCCAGCCTGCCGCACTTTGTACAGGAGCGCCCGGTAGCTGATTTTGAGCACTTCGGCGGATTTCCGGCGGTTCCAATGATTCGCCTGAAGGACTTTCAAAATAAGATCGTGCTCCATCCGGCGCGTCACCTGTTGCGCCAGACGCTTCAGAGGAATCTTTCCGTCTTCTGTGACTTCGTAGGCGAAGCTGAAAGGTTTCTTTTCCTCCGCGCGTTCGAGGTGGAAGGCTTCTTCCGAGCCGAGGATCACATATCTTGCCAGGCAATTCTCGAGTTCGCGGACATTCCCGGGCCACTCGCGTTGTTGCAAGAGCTGCACGACTTCTCGCGAAACCGCCGGCGCGTCTTTTTGATAGCGGCGGTTAAATTGTTGGCGGAGGTATTCAACCAGGTAGGGAATATCATCGCGGCGCTCGCGGAGTGGAGGAAGCGTGATGCTGATTACGTTAATACGATAGAAAAGATCGGCGCGGAATCCGCCCTGCTCGATTTCTTGCTGAAGCTTGCGGTTTGTCGCGCAAATGACGCGAGCGTCCACTCGTTTTTCTTCATGATCGCCGATGCTTGTGAAGTGGCCGTCCTGCAGAACGTGAAGTAACTTGGCTTGGAGGCTCGAGTCCAGTTCTGCGATCTCGTCCATGAACAGCGTGCCGCCCTGAGCGAGTTCCATGCGGCCGGGCTTCGATTGGTGCGCTCCGGTGAATGCGCCCTTTTGGAATCCGAAAAGTTCGCTCTCGATGAGAGTGCCCGGAATCGCCGGGCAATTCACTTTCACGAACGGCCCATCCCGCCAGGGAGATCGCTCGTGAATGAACCGCGCGAGGACTTCTTTGCCGGTGCCGCTCTCGCCAAGAATTAGTACCGGGACGTTCAAACCCGCGGCGCGAGATACCTTTTGCCGAACCGCCTGCATGGTTTCCGACGGCCCAAAATAAACATTCTCGGGCGGCAATTCGACTGGATGAACGGTAGAGGTCAGTCTTGCTTCGGCGGCAGATGCCATATGGTTCAGTATCACCCCACGCCGGACTCGGCGCCTGTAAACCGGGATGCACATGAGACGCCAAACGCGCCAAGGAGACATGTCGAGGCGGCAGGTGCATCGTTTTCAGCGATTTAAGTGAAGAATTCGAGGCGGAGGGCGCCAGGCTGCTCGATGCTGAGAGGCGACTCGGCGCGAATTGCAAGCGAAGGGGCCAAAGAACCAGAAAGTAGTTATCCCTTACGGGAAGCCGCGTTCCCACCCACGGTCATGAGCGAAGCTGGCCCGGGCGTTGGATTGCCAGTCCCATTACTGAGGAGAACCGCTAGCGCTGAGGAAACATAAGAGACTCGAGCATGTCCGCACGCGCCTTCTGATCCGACGCCATGAGCTTCAACAAGTCCGTCACTGAAATCATTCCCCGATAGCCCTTCTCGTGATCGAGGACGACAAGATGGTAGATTCCGTGCTGCTCCATGAGGCGCAAGCAATCTTCCAGAGACGTGTCCGGAGTTGCGGTGACGAGCTGGCTCGTCATGATCTCGGATACGCGCATCCATGCAGGACATTTGTTCTCGGCGGCGACCTTGTCGGAGACGTCGCTTTGCGACACAACGCCGAGTAGCACTCCTTGTTTGTCGCACACGCCCACGGCGCGGACTTCGCGCTCGCGTAGATAGCGCGCGGCGGCGTGCACAGTGGTGTCATCCGGGATTGAATACACTTCGCGGCGAGACGAAATCAGGTCCGCAATTCTCATCGGACCCTCCTTAACTGAATTGAAAGCATGCTAGGCCGAATGCATCAGGAAAGGCAACAAAATTTCGTGCAGTGCGCGGGCAGGGGATTTAAAAAACGGGGGGGCGCTCAGGAATGACTGCAAGTCATGTTCTGTGGGGAGAAACTACTGCCAGAGATTGAAGCTCTCCACGATCGGGAAACTAAATGTGAGAGCCTTCGCCGCGAATGATGTCGTAGCGCTCGATCACGGCAGCTACGCCGATCGATTCGATCTCATCATCTCGTTGCTTATCGACGCGAACAACGCGTCCGTGGGCGCGGACAAAAACTTCCGATCCGCGGGTGATTTCGGCTGGCAATGTGAGAGTGAAATCCACCTCTGTGCCGGGAGCCAGTTCTTTCTGCATGATGAAATAAACGCCGCGTGTCGAGATATCTCGAGTCTGACCGTCATGCGCGCCAGGTTCTCGATTAATCGGCAGCCGGACATTTACCGGTAGCGACAAGTCGTACCGCCGGGCCAAACGACGCTCCGTCATTCCCGGTGCTCCTCCAGGACTGGATTAAGTACACAACCCCATCACGAACAATAGCAATCGCTATTCCAAAGATCATTCGGCAGTTAGCTTTCGCTTACGTGCACGCAACGAGTACAAGCGCGCCGCGTGCTCGGTCGAGCCGAGTTTCGCTCTCAGGCCAAAGTCTTTGATAACAGCGAGTCAGGATTCTGCAATATCACGTGTAAGAACCGATCCTCCAAGCACGCGCCCCCGTGGAGTCCGTTTCGTCGGGGAATACTAGAACAAGCTGAGGGGGTTGGGTAGTGCTATTTCTTAGTGTGTGCTTAAGATGTGCAACTTTTTTCTGGGCACAGGACGCGGGGCCTACCCACGACTAGAACTGGTACTCGGTGCGTTTTTCGACGACCGGATGAGGCCGAGCGAATGGAAAATCGACGCTCCACGATGCGAGTGCGATCGATTTTCCGGCGGAAATTCGCGCCTCGACTCAGGAACCGCGGATGACAGGAGTTGCGGGATCGGATTCTTTGGCAGCGGCTGCTTCTTTCGCGTGCGCTTCAGCGGCAGCTGCCGCTTTCAAAGCTGCTTCCTTCGCAGCCTTTGCAGCGGTGGAACGTGAGCCGCGCCCCGAATCGAGGTTGAACTGGCGCATTTTGTAAAGGAGTGCCTTATAGCTGATGCCCAGCATCTTGGCTGCATCTTTCCGGCACCAATTCGTCTTGTCGAGAGCATCTGCGATCGCTTCCATTTCCGCTTCGTCTTTCAAACCGCGCACGAGCGCCTTCAAACCTTGTTCCTTCGGCACAACCGGTTCCTCGCGAGGAGCGGTACGGTGCTGCTGGCCCGTCATTTCAACCAGCTCGCGGAAACTGCCTTCATCGTCCTCGAGAATCACGTAGCGCTTGACGAAATTTTCGAGTTCGCGCAAATTGCCCGGCCAGGAATAGCGCAAGGCTGCTTCCAGCAGATGCTTGGAAGGTTCCATCGCCGGTTTCTGATATTTTTCGGCATACTTCACGAGGAAGTGGCGGAACAGCAACGGAATTTCCGTGGTCCGCTCGCGCAGTGGCGGGATGTGAATCGAAAGCACGTTCAACCGGTAATACAGATCCTCGCGGAAACGCCCGGTGCGCATCGCTTCTTTCACGTCCATGTTGGTAGCTGCGAGCACGCGCACATCAACGTTAACGGTCGAGCGCGCGCCGAGACGTGAGTATTGGCCGTCTTGCAGCACGTGCAGGAGCTTCGCCTGAAGGTGCGGGCTCATCTCGGCGATTTCGTCGAGGAACATCGTGCCTTTATTCGCCAGCTCGAACTTTCCGGGTTTCGAGCGAACGGCGCCGGTAAACGCGCCCTGGTCGTATCCGAATAATTCCGACTCGAGCAATTCGCCCGGAAGCGCTGCGCAGTTCACCTTGATGAACGGCAGTTGCCGGCGCGTGGACCGGAGATGAATCATGCGCGCGACGACTTCCTTACCCACGCCGCTTTCACCGCTGATAAATACGGGGACGTCCACGGGAGCTATCTGCAAAATTTGTTGGCGGATTTTCAGCATCTGCGGACTGGAAGCGAGGAAGGAAAGATCCTCGGTCAATTGCTCGCAATATTCGCGTAGCGCCTGGTTTTCGGAACGCAGCTGCTGCTTCTGGCGCACTTTCAAAAACGCAGCGTCGAGCTCCGGCTTCTCGAACGGCTTCGTCAGGTAATCGAGAGCGCCCAGCCGAATCGCTTCGACGACCGTGGTGACTTCATTCGAACAGGAAAGCATGATCACGTTCAGCGAGCGATCGAGCTTCATCAGCTGGCGCAAAGTTTCCAGCCCGTCGATTTCAGGCATGAGGACGTCGAGAATGATGAAGTCCGGACGGTCGCCGGCGCCGATTTTCTGAAGGGCGTCCTTGCCGCTTGGCACGGCTTCAACATTGAAGCCATCCACTTCGAGCAGCGTCTGAAGATATTTCCGGATGCTCGGTTCGTCATCGACTACGAGAATTCTTTCTTTGTCTGCCATCATTTTTCCTGAGGAGCATTGTCGCTCCGAATCATGCTTTGCGTCTACTCCGTATTCATGGGCAGCAGAAATGAAAAAGAGCTTCCGCGTCCCACTTCGCTATCGACCCACACCTTGCCGCGATGCGCTTGAATCAATCTCTTGGTGATCGCCAGGCCCAGGCCCATGCCGGAGGAAGATGGATCGACGCGCACGAATTCTTCGAAGATTTCTTGATGATACTCGGCGGCGATTCCCGCTCCGCTGTCGGTCACCGAGACGAGCATGCTGTTGGCGCGAACCCCCGACCCGCGGCGCCGCTCCGTGGAAGGAGGAGCTTCAGAAGTCCGCCGCTCCCAGAAGTGAGGATCGGCCCGCAATGTTACGGTCCCGTTTTCCGGCGTATGCTTGAGGGCATTGTCGAGCAGGTTCGCCATGCACTGCTGCACTTTCTGGTAATCGAATTTGAAGTGCGGCATCTCGGCATTCATCTTGATATCGAGATGGACGCCGGCGCGCTTGAACGCGTCCTGCCAGCGGCACGTCAGATCCGTGACGCAATCGCGGAGATCGTTGTCGCGCAGCTGCAAAACCAGCTTCCCGCTCTCGAGGGCCGAGTAGTTCAGGAACATGGAAACCAGGCGCACCAGCCGGTCGCAACTCTCTTTCGAATCCTGCAAAATTTCGCGCTGCCGGTCGGCCAGCTTTCCCAGCGAACCCGAAAGCAATAAATCGTAATAACCCTTCATCACCGCCAGCGGCGTTTTCAATTCGTGTGCTGCAGACGCCAGGAACACCGTCTTCTGCCGGTTCGCTTCCTGCAACCGCAGATAAGCAGCGAGAAGATTTCGATACGTAATCTCGCGCTCCTGGATCAAATCCTGCACCGTTTGCCGCATCGCCGCTTCGTTGGCGGGAGCTTCGGGGGGAGCCGGTTCCACGTAGATCACGATCCAATCCGGTTCAGGCAGCCAGCGAATTCGCGCGCGATTCTTGCCTTCAGGGCCCTCAATCGGGAGATTCACTTCCTGCTCTCCGCCCTGGAGCTGGCTTAAAATGCCCTTGCCATCGGTGTTCAAGAATTCGCTGAAAATGTTGAGATCGGAAGTGGTGTCGAGGCCCCGCTTGTTCAGCACGTCCTGTGCGTAGAGGTTTGTGAATAGAATGCGGCCTCCCCGGTTGGCGACTAATAAAGGCCGGTCAAATGCATCCAGCAGGCTTGTAACCAGGCTAAATACAGCCTGGCCCGTTGTCGGCGGTGCCGCCGTCGCTACGCCTTCAGATGCAATGCCGTCGGCCACTTTCATGCTCCAGGTTGGTCGCTACCGGCGCGGGGACACCACTCTCTCGCTTGACGATGGAGAAAGAGCAGGGAGCGCTCGAGGAACTGTATGCTCGCAAAGGGTAAAAAAAGAGTCAATGGTAAATGCGTTCTACTTTGCACAATAGGGGAAGCAGACGGGCGTAAAGTTACAATTATGACCACAAGTCATAGACTCGTGTCGTATCTGGGAACTTGTAAACAATTGAAACTAAGGATGATGTTTTAATTTTAAATAGGAACGGGGAGTTGCATTCGAATTGCGGACTACTGAAGTACTAAAACTGGGGTACTTAATGGCCGTTAGAGATTCCATCGCCCACCATCGAGCGGGCGGTGCAGAAGCGTATGAAGAGCGCAGGCGATTTCAACGAATCCACCTGCAAGTACCCCTGTTCATCCGGGGCAAGGATACGTACGGGGAGCAGTTTCTCGAGCTGGCGAAAACGCTCGATATTAGTGCAAATGGCGCGTTTTTAACGAGTCCCAGGCCCCTCGCTATCAATGAGACGGTTACGCTCACGATTCCAGCGCCATCGATCACCTCGTCGGCCCTCGTTCCGGCAGGTATGCCTCCCATCCAGGCGAAGGTGAAGCGCAACCAGGAAGCCGGCGACGTACACCTGGTGGGCGTCGAGTTCCTAAAGCCGATTGGCTAACTTTTTGCACACGTTTTGAGCCCGGAAGTGCATCGATGTTGGCGAAAAGGGGAATCGTTTTCTCACCTCGTCGAGTGGGACCAATTCGGGCCTTTGCCCGGAATCTCTGGATGAGTGCAATCCCCGCGCTACGAGCATTTTACGGTCTCTTGGCTGAATAATTTCTCACCCTCAATTGGACTGTCCCTTGCTATAGTATCTGTGCCCCGCAGGGTTCCCTGAGTCATACAGGGAAAAATAGAACTCAATCGGAACCCATTGATGCCTCAGCCCGGCGAGCCTTCTCAGCCGTCGCCCGAAGACTCTTATCTGGATCTCCTCACCGAGACCCTTGAAGCTCTCGATGAGTCGGTGCGCGGACAGTTCCTGCGCCAATACTTCCGCACGATCGCGCAAATCGATCTCTCGGAAACGCAGAGCAACGATTACTGGCTGCGGATTCTCCAGCGGCGGCGCGAACTCAGCGAGAGCATCGGCAGACCCGTGTCGCTCAAGACGGCGATGGTCGACGTGCTCGCATCGACGAATTTCCTGCGCGTTCCCATCCTTATGGAGTATGACGAGTTCAAGAAACTGCAGATCAATGCGGCGACCGACGCGCTGACCGGCCTCTACAATCGCCGCTTGTTCGACGAATACTGCGAAAAAGAACTGAACCGCGCAAAACGCTACAACCATCAACTCGCGATTGTGATTCTGGATTTGCACAAGCTGAAAGAGGTGAACGATCGTTACGGACACTTGCAAGGCGATCAGGTGCTCCAGCTCGCGGCTTCAACGCTTCGCAAAACGTTGCGTGCATCGGATTTTGCGTTTCGTATCGGTGGGGACGAATTTGCCGTGCTGCTGCCGCAAACGGATACGGAACAAGCGACCACGCTTTGCCGCCGTATTCGCACGCAGTACGAAAGCGAAATCCGGTTACTGAAGCTCGATCTCGGCGTCACTCTCGATTTCGGTGTTGCGGTGCATCCCCAGGATGGCGACCAGAAGGATGGCCTGTTGGGCCTGGCAGACAAGCGTCTGTATGAATTGAAGAATGCAGGGCGCGAATCGGCGCAAGCGCCGGCTCCGCCTCGCGCATTTCCGTTCGAACCCCATCCGCTACGCGAGACACCGGCGCGCGAAACGCCGGTACGCGAAACACCAAGATACGAGGCTCACCCTCGCGAAACTCCGGGCCGCGAAACTCCCACTCGTGAGACGCCGCCAGCTCCGAGTGTTCCGCCAGCGCCACCCAGATTTTTTGTTTCTCCTGCGCCGCCTGCCGGTTCTCCATTCGTGCACCCGCCGTCAGCCGCGCCGCGATCCGAGCACCGCAAATGGGAACGCGTGTCTCTCGCAGGCACGAAGGCGTATGCCGTCCTCGCCGAAGCCACTCAGCGCAACGCAACCGTTCTCGACCTCAGTTACGGCGGCGTAGCTCTCATCCTCGATAAAGCCGACGAACTTCCCGCCCAATTCAACGCAATCCTGCACGTGCCGATTCTTCCGCCCGTTCGCGTCGTCCTCCACAAAGCCTACGCCCATCGCCTCGAAGGCGGTCGCACACGAATTGGCTGCGCCTTCGTCTCATAAGCAATCTCGGAACCCGCGGGCCAATGATCCTCGCCTCGAATATGCCACTTCGCGCTGCTTCGACCTGGCGTTCGTGGTAGCCTCAGGAACGCAGCGGACGATCTGGCGCAGAGAAGAACACGCCAGGAAGCTGACGAGCACGGAGCATGACAAATGGATTCAGACTGGGCGAAGAGCTTAGCCGATCGCAAAAAGAGCGAGCTAGAGGCCAAGCGGCTTCAGCAGGAAAAAGACCTCAACGACCGCAAGCTGCTCGATTCCAATGCCGACAAAATGTGGGTCGAAATTCGCCGCGCTGCAGCCGAGTGTTGCAAAGAGCTGAACGCCTCCATGGGCAGCGACTACATCAAGTTTCAGGGCGCGTCCTTTCACAACGCTTTCAATCTGGAAACTCCAGAGACCACCTACACGGTAACATTCAGCCCGCAAACGTGGTTGCTATCCGCTCAGGGAGCCACATACACATTGGTCGTCGCCGACAACGATTCAGTCGCCTGGAAAGACGCGCAAGGCAGCGCGCTGCCCTCTAAAAAAGTCGCACAAAATATTGTTGGCAGCGCGTTCCACTGAATTCGCCTGATTCATATGATCGCAGCAGCCCTCAGGCGGTAGTCGGTCAGTTTCCGGTAATCTGTGCCAGCTCAACCGGTCGATGCAACACCATCCAGTGCGTTGATTCAGCAATACTTCCGCGGGAGAACCATCTGTTTGGCTGCACTCGGCCAAAACCTAGCCATGGCAGCATTCCTGTTGGTGTAACCCTGGCGAGCGATTTTAGCTTTTGTTTTCATTGCAAGGTGGGTTCGAACTTAGTGTTGCGCCGCCCCGTGGAGACCACGGCGTTAATCAGGCACTGAGTCCATTTGGCGTGATGATCACGGTTGACAGGGCAGTGCGCTTGACGGAGACGACGGAGATTCGCTCCGCGCTGCCGGCGAGCAAATCCATCCAATCGCAGGTCGCCGCTGTGTCGTCCGTGCGCTCACCCCTTCGCCCTCACTGCTTCGCGGAACTCGCCGCCGTAGGGTGCGGCTCGCCGAAATAGGGGAAATCCGGGCGCGTCAGCCGTATATCGGGCGCCACCCCATCGCCGAGGGCCGTGTTCGTGACGAGCGTGAGAATCACGTCCATCACGTCGTCGCAGAGGCCGCGGCCGTTGAAGGCGGCAAAGCTGAATGAGGCGGGCGTGTCTAGTTCATACGGCAGGACCGATGGGCAGAGACGCGCGAGGAGTTGCGTAGCGTAGGCGGATGGGTCGGCGGCTGAGTGGGCGAGCGCGGTGACTTTTTCCACGAAATCGCGGATCGGTTTGGAGAACAGCGCCACTTCGTCCGCCGGGACTGCGCGGTTGTAGTTTTCCGATGCGTCGTGCAGCGAAGGATCGGAGAGCAGCATGTGGGTAATCATCGGCAGGCCCCAACGCGACACCTGCACCTCTGGCGCGTGCCCGTAGAGCGATGCGGTGGCCCAGGCGTGCACCACACCTCGGCCGATCAGGCTGCTGGGGACCTCGAGGACAATGGCGGTGACATTGTTGCCGCCGAAGAAGTTCTGGCGATTCTGGAACGCTTCCGGGGCAAACCGGTTTTCGGACCACAGAGCTGTTCTGAAGGCACCGAAACCGGCGCCATCGGTGGCGAACAGATCGGGCGCGAGGCCTGCGTACGCCAGGCAGCCCTGATCCGCTTTCACGACGCCTCCCGTGTTCCCTGAAATGATGAGTTCGCCCGCGGCACCCTTCAGAGCGTCCGCTCCGGTGGCGCGCCGGACCGCGAAAGTCTGAACGTGCCGGTGCTCGCCGCGATCGGCGTGGGCGGGCGCGCCGAACTGGACCTTGAAGGTGACGTCTTCGCGATGATCGCGATCCGTGTCGAAGCGAAATGCGTAGAGACCTTCGTCGCGGAAGGTGTCTGGCGCGCTGACGCCGGCGTTCGGATTCACGGTCAAAGCCATGACCGTTGTGCCCGGGCGGCCGCGAAACAAGTAGAAGTCGCAGACGTTGATGCGGGGGTCTTCTTTTGCAGTAGGCGTATCGAAATGATGCGACATGGCGAATCATCTCCTAAGGGTAAGATGCGAGGCCCAAAGGTCGATCGCTCGGATGCGGGGCCGATGGGGCGATCATCCTTGACATTCTCAGCTTCATCGGAAGATTTTTCAAGTTTGGAATCGAAACGAAGCAGTTCCCGAGTCCTGATTAGTCGCGTTACCGGAAGCTGACCCACTACCCAGCGTGCTCCCTGATTTTGCAAATCCCGCGAAATATCCTATAATTGAAGTTTCCCGCTGGCCTAGCGACGTGACTGTGCTGTTGCACGATGATTCGTCACGCAGACCGGCCAGCCGACAGGAGCGTTTCATGAAAGAAGGAATTCACCCCGATTATCACGCCGTTACGGTGCACTGCGCCTGCGGCAGCACGTTTCAAACCCGCTCTACGACGAAAGGCGCGATGATCCGCGTCGAAATCTGCTCGATGTGCCATCCGTTCTTCACCGGCAAGCAAAAGCTGATCGATACGGCTGGCCGCGTCGAGCGCTTCCAGAAGAAATACGCGGACAAGGCCGCCGCCACCGCGAGCGCCAAGAAAAAGTAGCAGCTGGCCCCTTAGTTTCGCGCGCACGCATCGTCTCCGCAAAAAACCGTATCGCAAATGGCGCGGCCTCGCCGCGCCATTTGCATTTGACCCGGCACCTTCCCATTGCGCGTGCATTTGATCCGGTAGCCACGACGAGCGCCTTTTCTCGTCGTGGGATTTTGCTTCGCATCGCCTCGAATTTCCATTCTCAGCTTACATTGCCCACACCATAAAAAGTACAGTCCCAGGACTGGCTGTACCTTTTCAATCCAACGGCCAGTAGAATTCCGCCTCCCCATCCTGCTACCGTGTCCTGTGGCTAACGAAAACGAAATTCGAATCGCTCCCGATTCATCCGTCGTTGCCCCAACGATAATCGCCGCTCCACTCCCATCAGCGTTCGTCAGATCGTCCATCATCCAAATTTCTCAGCGTCCTCAGCGGCCATTCGTAGCGCCTTCTGTGTCACGTTTTTTCGCGTTTCTAATCTACCGTTGCGCGATTAGAACGCATCGTAAGGCGTTGAAAACATGACTCCGCGACCGGTTCTAATCTACGGTAGGAGGGGGGGCGTCCAACGCCCTCCGCAATCTTCTTTTCGCCCCGATCGAACTCGGTTTCCGAATCCGCTGCCGAAGTTTTCCAAACTCAAGCGCCAGGCCCACAGCTTCCAGAATCTAGTACAATGCCGCTCAGCAATTATGGCCACGCGATTGTCTCCATCTCATGAATCACCGCTCGGCCCGCAAGTGGAAACGGGCGCTCCCCGCGTTACGCTCCGCAATTATTTCGCGCATCCGTTTGATTCCGCGATTGCCGCGGCGCGCACTTGTTATGCGCCCCGTTTGATCGGTCCCGAAGAAATCACCGACAAGCAGCGTGTGATGATCGGCGCCGCCACTTATTTTGGCGGGCATCACACGGTATATCAGCACGCGCATTTCGAATTTGGCCTCGAGAATATCAGCCGCCAATTCGTCTGGTCGTTCCTGCACGCGCATCCGTTTTACAATTCCGAGCAGCAGAGCCAGCGGTATGTGCGCCTCGATCGCGCACAAGCGTATGTGCCTTCAATAGGAACAGCTGAAAATCCGAAATTTGGCGTGGCCGAGCGTGAGATTTACGAAAACGCAATCGCGCGCGCGTGGGATTACTACCGCGAACTGACGCAACTCCTCGAACCGAACGCACGCGAAATTCTTTCCGACATCTGGCACTTGAGCTCGATGTCGCATCCGAAACGCGTGCAGAAGGTCGAGCGCCAATCGGAGAAGCGCGCCATCGAAGTCGCGCGATACGTTTTGCCGGTCGCAGCGTTTACCACGATGGTGCACACCGTTTCGGGCATCGTGCTGCACCGGCTGTGGCGCATGGCCGCGGCAAGCGACACTCCCAGCGAAGCGCGTCTCGTAATCGGCGAAATGGTCGCGCGCGTTCGCGAAATCGATCCGCAATTCTTCGATCGCTTCGACAATGCGCCGATGGAGGAGCCGCCCGAGTGGGACGAGCCACGCGGCAACAGTGAAGGCGAAGCTTTTGCGCGCGAATTCGATACAAAACTTGGCGGGCTCACCTCGCAGCTTGTCGATTATTCTCCGCGCGCGCTTTCCGTGATGGCGGACGCGTATCGCGCTGTAGCAGGCGTCACGTCGGCGGAATGTTCCGACGCCGAAGCGCTCGACCGCATGCTGAATCCGGCGCGAAATCCCTACCGCCGCGAGACGCTCAACATCGGCGTGCACGCGCCCATCATGCGCGCGCTGCAGCACGCTAATTTCACGTTCGCGAAAAAAATCAGCCACACCGCCGACAGCCAGGACCAGCGACACCGCATGGTCCCCGGCTCGCGGCCGTTGCTCACGCTTAGCGATACGCGCTCGCCCGACTTCATCACGCCGATGCTTATTCGCGACAATCCGCCAGCGCTGGAAGTATACGAGCGCGCGATGAACGATGCGTGGACTGCTAAAAACGAATTGCTCGATCGCGGCGTCCCGGCGGAGTTTGCGCTCTATTTGTTGCCGAACGCGAAAGCGATTCGCCTTGTCGAATCCGGCTCTCTCCTGCATCTTCTGCACAAGTGGACGATGCGCACTTGCTTCAACGCGCAGGAAGAGATCTATCAATCCTCGATTGAAGAAGTCGACCAGGTGCGCAAAGTATTTCCCGAGCTCGCGCGCTACATCGGCCCGCCCTGCTATCTCCGCGCCGGCGTTTCCACTCCCATTTGCACCGAAGGCTCGCACTTCTGCGGCATAAAAGTCTGGGTCGATTTTCCAAACATTCAGCGGAGAATATGACGCGGCGCGGCAGCCTGATTTATTACCTTACTGCCTGGATCTGCGGCTGTTTCTTCATGAGCCTCGCGGTTTGGACGCAGGAACTGTGGCGCGCCACAGTTTTTAATCCGCGATCGCGCGATGCTTTCGGCGTTCTCTTCTTTTATTTCTACGGGCTCGTCTTCGGCGGACTCGCGGTTTTGATCGGCGCGTTTCTGCTTCGCCGAATCATGACGCTCCTGAAATGCAAGACGCCTATGCATTGGGCTGTCGCAGGAGCGATTCTTGCTCCGGCGCTGATTGGCGGACTCGGTGCGTGGGGAGTGCATGCGGGAACGGAACAGCGAATCGAGCCGCGGCTGCTTTCGTTTCTGCTACTTGGTCCGACGATGGTGGTGCAGGCTGGGTGGTGGCTCGCGATTCCGGCGGGAGCGGCTACGGGATTTCTGCTGTGCCGCGTGCAGCGCGCGTTTGCGCCACAGCTACCAGGGGCACCGGCGTCGCCCGAGACGCCGGGAACGCCCGCGGCTAATTCCTGAGGATGCGCGTCTGGCTCGCGGACACGAGTTCGTAGCGAATGCCGCGCCAGCGGATTTTATTGCTGACGAGGGAAAAAATAAAATTCCAGGAATAGAGGAATGGCACGATTGGCGCAAGCAACGGCCATACCCATCCCCACTCGCGCAGTTTGGCTCTCCACTCCGGCAGAAGTTCATTCACAGCGATGGTTCGGATCACACCTTTCATCACGGCGAGCAGCGGAATTACCATCGTGATCAACGCGAGCTGCAGCCACGGATCTCCCTCGACCATTTCGTTGAAAGTGAACAGGAGCGCGTACAAAATCGTAATCGAGTAGCTCAGGTGCGCGGCCGCGCCCATCATCCAACGCCGCTGCGAATAGGCGCGCGTGACCTGGATTTGCCTGTTCGTAAATTCGAGGAGTTGCGTGCCGGTCCACGGATGCGGCGTGGCGGCAAGGCATTCCGGACAAAACACGATGGGCAGGCCGACCGCTTCCAGCGCGGACGTCATTGCAAAGTCGTCACTGAGAGCGCCGCTCCAGGCTTCGAGCACTCGCGCATCGTCAAAAGTCTTGCGTCGAATGGCGGTGCCGCCGCCCCAGCAGAAATTCTCAGATTGTTTTCCGAGAAGTGTTGCAACCGCGGCGTTCCATGCGGAGGCGAGAGCGCTCGAGAACCCGCCTGCGCCGATTTGGCCGCTCGGAATGATCCATCGATACGCTGTCGTCGCGCCGATGCGTGGATCCTGGAGAGGAGCGATGAGTTTAGTGAGCCATCCGCGAGGCAATCGCACATCAGAATCTGTGAAGGTGATTACTTCGAAATTGGAAGGGAGCGCTTCCACCGCGCGGCGCAGGTTGAAGACTTTTTCGCTGCAATCTTCGGGAGGGCCGGCAATCACGATATGCACGGGACGCTGGCTGGCGGCTTTCACGCGCTCAATAATTTTGAGCGCGGGGTCGAGACTTGTCGCGAGCGTGAAATAAATTTCGTAGTTGGCATATTCAAAGCGAGTGAGTGCGGTGAGATTATCTTCCAGTCCGCGCTCGTTGCCCTTGCAGGGACAAATCAACGCTGTGGTCGGCGCATAAAATCCGGCGTGGGAAGTCAACCGCCGCTTCACCATGCGAAACCATTCGAAGCCGTTCCATAGCGAATACATCCCAAGCGCGATCTGGACGATCACGAGCAGATAGAAGACGGCAAACATGGCGCGAGGATAACAAGAAAATGCCGTTTCGTTGCAAACCTTCGGCGATTGACTTGCCGAAGACGCAAAGATAGACTCGGCGTAATTTCTGACGCGTTTCCCCAGCGCGCCAATTTGAGGAGGAAAACCATGTCGGCCTCTGCGTCTCAACCTCTGGATCAAACCAAGTTGCACGAATTCGTGATGAAAGCTGTGGGTGAAATGGGAGCGGCGATGAACGCAGCGCTCATTTTGATCGGCGACAAGCTAGGACTCTACAAAGCGATGTCCGGCGCCGGGCCGATCACATCCGCGGACCTGGCGAAGAAGACGAATACGAATGAACGATATGTGCGCGAGTGGCTGGCGACTCAGGCTGCGGGAGGATTCGTCAACTACGATGCTGCCTCGGGACGTTACACGCTGCCGCCGGAGCAGGCGCTGGCGCTTGCGGACGAGACGAGTCCTGTTTTTCTGCCTGGATTTTTCGAGATTGTGGCTGCGTGTATGAAAGATGAAGGAAAAATTACGGAAGCGTTTCGCAGCGGCAAAGGCGTTGGCTGGCACGAACACGACCATGGCCTGTTTGCGGGAACCGAGCGCTTCTTTCGACCGAACTACCGCGCGCATTTAGTCGCCGAGTGGATTCCAGCGTTGAGTGATACGGAATCGAAGCTCAAAGCCGGAGCACGCGTGGCGGATGTTGGCTGCGGCCTTGGCACGTCGACGATTCTGATGGCGCAGGCGTATCCGAAATCCACCTTTGTGGGATTCGATTACCACGACGGTTCAATCAAGATGGCTCGCGAAGCGGCGGCAAAGGCCGGCGTCGGCGACCGCGTGAAATTTGAAGTGGCGAAGGCGAAGGATTATCCGGGCAAAGGATTCGAGCTCGTCGCGTTCTTCGATTGCCTGCACGACATGGGCGACCCCGAAGGAGCTGCGCGGCACGTGAAGGAATCGCTCGCGCCGGGTGGGGCATGGATGATCGTCGAGCCGTTTGCGAACGACAAGCTCGAAGACAATCTCAATCCAATCGGGCGCGTCTACTACGCGGCGTCAACGATGCTGTGCACCCCTGCTTCGCTTTCGCAGGAAGTTGGTTTGGCGCTCGGAGCGCAGGCGGGCGAAGGACGGCTCGCGAAAATATTGAAGGCTGCTGGATTCAGCCGCGTGCGGCGGGCGGCGGAGACACCGTTTAATATCGTGCTCGAAGCGCGGGCGTGAGGGGTATACGGTAACCCGATTTCCGGGCGGTTGACGATACTCACCGAACCGCGTTGGCACCTGGGAATAGGGTACTCCTAACGAATTCCGACCTGTCCTCGCGCACTATCAATTAGCTTTCTTGAGTCGTAACCGATCCCGGCCTTGAAGACCGTCTCAACGTTTTCGATCTCGTCAATACTCTTTGTGGGATCGCCTTTAATCAAAACGAGGTCTGCCTGTTTGCCCGGTGCGACGGTTCCAATTCGATCCTGCTGGCCGAGATAGGAAGCACCATTCTCGGTTGCGATGTGGATGGCTTCCACGGGAGTGAACCCCGCTTCGACAAGCAACTCGATTTCTCGTTGATCGCCGAAACCTGGAAGGACTCCGCCATTTCCGGTGGGATCCGGCCCCGCCAGCAGCAAGCCCCCTGCTCTGAAGAATGCCACCTCAAAATCCATCTCTTTGCGCAGCAGCGCCGTCATTGGGGAGTCCATGCTCCACTTTTGCCCGCGCGGTGAGGTAGCTCTGCGCCGATTCCGCAGACATCGCATTCAGGACGCGCGACTGCAATTTAGGTCTTCCCGGCACGCCTGCCTCAAACACGGGCAACGTCGAAGTCACGGCCACATGGTGCGTCACGAGATCGTGGATCATCTGTTGCACTGATGCCCCATTCACGTCCTGCTTTGCCCAACTGCTTGCGCCTCCCACCGGGCACACATCCGGCTTTTTGTCCGCCACGAATTCGGTGTCCGTAAACACCGGGCCATGCTCCAAATCATCGATTCCCAGTGCCACCGCTTCCGGCCAGGTCACGGAGCAGAGATGACCCGTCAGTTTCAGGTTGTGTGCATGAGCCTGCTGGATCGCCACCCCCAGCTCTTCGCGCGTGATGTTCATGTACGCTTTGTACGACGTCATGCCTTCTGCTACCCAGTAGTCCACCATGCGTTTCGCATCGTCGGGTCCCGTTAATTCATGCATCTGTGCAAATCGGGTCGGCGCACCTTCCAGATACGGTGCCGTGGCATCGATGCTGGGACCGGGCATCAGGTTTGCATCAATGCGGCTCTTGACCTTCAAGTCGGTGTATGGCTCCAGGCTTCCAGTCGTACGCATTGTGGTCACCCCGGCCGCCAGATAGAGTCGCGGCGCAGTGTACGGGATCTCGGCAATGAATAATCCAGGTTCATCAACCTTTCCACCGACAACCTGCACGGTGTAGGAATCGGTGTAGTAAAGGTGGTTATGCATTCCAACCAAGCCGGGGATGACGGTGTAGCCAGAGCGGTCCAGCTCTTGTGCACCCTGAGGGATTTCGCCGGACGCAGCCGGGCCGATGGACTGGATCTTGCCATTCGCGATCACGACCACCTGGTCTTCCTTCGCTGCTGCACCCGTCCCATCGATGATTCGGACGTGCTTAAGAACGAAGACGGGCGTATCGACACTTACAAATGCCGTGACGTCACTCGACTTCTGGGGTTGGGCCAGCGCAATCGCACCAATGAGTACCGACCCAAATAGCAATAGGAGACGCATCCGCACACCTCGCAAGACCTGGCGTTGAGAATTCATTAGGAGACCTGGATTCTACCCCAGAGCTCTGTTGCGTGGCCTAATTTACGCGGCGGCGGGAGAAAACTTTGCGTAGGACGCGGTCGGCTGCGGTGTTGAGTTCGAGCTGGAATTTGGCGGCTGCGCGACGGGCTTGGTCCATCAGGGATGGATCGAGGAGCATGGCGGTGCGGTCGACGAACGGCCCCGAAGCGCCGCCGCGAACGGCCTGGCGAGAATTGGCGCGGGAATCTTTGGCTGAGAGTTTTTCGTAGAGCGAATAATCACGCCAGAATAGCTGGGCGTCCTCCTGAGTCCAGTCGAGGGATTGTCCGAGCGCGACGAAAAACTCCTCGCGGAAGAGATCGAGCAACGGGATCGCAATATCCATACCCGAGGAACCCGGTTTCCTTCGCTTCGCGGCCTTCTTTCCTTTTTTCCCCTTCTTGACGGGACGGCGCCTAGCGCCACGCACGGATACGTGGACTTTCAATCGCTTCGGAAGCGCTGCTTCCACTCGCAACGTCATGGCGAGAATCGATTCTCGCCGGATGGTCTGAAGTTGTTCTCGATAATGCGTGGGTTGGTCGGCGCGGCCGGGGCGGCGGTTTTCACCTGCATAAATGTCGAGGAAACGCTGCACCATTTCGTCGCGGTCGAGAGTGGCGAGAAGGAAGACGGCAGCTTCGCGCGCGCGGATGACGAGTTCTCGAGGTCGGTAGGGCATCGGAGTCTTTTAGCTGTACTTGAATGCTTGCCTGGCTGCAATAGGAAAGGTTTGGCGTGTCTTGCGGGTGCAAAAGAAAAAGCCCGCGCCCGTTTTTGACGGGCGCGGGCTTCTTGTTGGCTGTCTGCGTATCGCCGTGAGGCTCGTCTTAATGGACGGGGCCTGCGGCGGGTTGATCTTTCGGCAAGCCGCCAGTGAGTGGCCGGACCGGTTTGTCGAATTTGCCGAGCGCGATGTCGAGAGCCTCTTCGGCGGTGCGGACGTAGTGGATCTGCACGCCTTCGAGCATTTCGGGCTGCAAGTCTTCCTTTACGTTCGGCTCATTCTCCGACGGAAGAATAACTTCGCGGATGCCCGCTCGCTTCGCTCCCAGGACTTTTTCTTTCACGCCACCGATCGGCAGGACGATTCCGGAAAGTGAAATCTCTCCCGTCATCGCGACGCGAGGCCGAATGGCGCGACCCGTGAGCAAGCTTACGAGAGCGGTGACCATCGCGACGCCTGCCGACGGCCCGTCCTTCGGAATCGCGCCTGAAGGAACGTGAATGTGCAAATCGTTCTTGCGGAAGAAATCGGGATCGATGCCGTAACGCTCGGCGTTGGCACGCACCCACGTCAAAGCGGCACGCATGGACTCCTGCATTACTTCGCCCAGGTGGCCGGTCATGGTGAACTGCTTGCCGCCGCGCATCTTGCTGGCTTCGATGAACACGATATCTCCGCCGACTGGCGTCCAAACAAGCCCGACGGAAACGCCGGGCTTTTGAACGCGCTCTTCCACTTCCTTTTCGGTCCGAACTTTTTCGAGACCGAGCGCTTCGCGAATGATTTCCGGCGAGACGATCTGCTTTTCCGTCTTGCCTTCGGCGATCCGCCGCGCCTGTTTGCGGATGAGTGTTGCGATTTCACGTTCGAGATTTCGCACGCCGGCTTCACGCGTGTAGAAATGAATCAGGTAGTGCAAAGCCTCGTCGGTGAATTCGATCTGCTCGCCCAGCGTCAAACCGTGTTCTTTGGTCTGCCTCGGAATCAGAAAACGTTTTGCGATGTGGACTTTTTCCTCTTCCGTATAGCCAGCGAGTTCGATGATCTCCATGCGATCTCGCAGCGGTTCCGGAATTGGATCCATCCAGTTTGCGGTCGCCACCCAGAGGACCTTCGACAAATCGAAGGGCGTATCCAGATAGTGATCGCGGAACGTGGAGTTCTGTTCCGGATCGAGCACTTCCATCAGCGCTGCCGCCGGATCACCACGGAAATCGCGTCCAAGCTTATCAACCTCGTCCAGCATAAAAACCGGATCCAACGTCTCAGCTCTGCGAATACCTTGAATGATCTGACCGGGCAACGCGCCGATGTAAGTGCGGCGATGTCCGCGAATTTCCGCTTCGTCGTGCATACCGCCTAGGGAAATGCGGACGAACTTTCGGCCCATCGCACGGGCAATCGACTTTCCGAGTGAAGTTTTTCCCACGCCGGGAGGGCCGACAAAGCACAGAATCGGTCCCTTCATGCCGGGCTGCAACTTCTTCACGGCGAGATAGTCGAGAATGCGTTCTTTGACCTTTACGAGGTCGTAGTGATCCTCGTTGAGGATTTCGTCGGCCTTGAGGATGTCGATGTCCTCGCTGCCGGAAGTTTTATTCCACGGCAATGAAGTCATCCACTCGAGATAGGTGCGCGCGACCATGTACTCGGCGGAAGCCGGAGTCATTTTCGCGAGGCGCTTCAGTTCGCGTTCGCATTCCTTCTTGGCTTCCGCGGTCATACCGGACTCTTCGACTTTTTTGCGAAGCTCGTCGATTTCCGCCTGGCCATCGTCGGACTCGCCCAACTCTTTTTGAATCGCTTTCATCTGCTCGCGAAGCAAGAACTCGCGCTGGCTCTGATTCACCTGCTCCTGCACCTGATCGTGAATCTTGTTGCGGAGCTCGAGCACTTCGCGTTCTTTCGTCAGTTCGTTGATCAAAGTTTCCAGGCGCTTCTGGACGCTGAAGGTTTCGAGAAGCTCCTGTCGAACCATCGTATTGAGCGACGGCAAGGTGGAAGCCACGAAATCCGACAAGCGGCCGGCAGTATCGAGGTTCATCACTTCGGTCTGCAGGTCGTCTGAAAGCTGCGGCGAACGCGCCACCACTTCGCGGAACAATTCTTGAACGTTGCGCTGCAGCGCCGTCAGTTCAGCGTCGGGCTGATCTTCGAGATCTGGTTGCGCCTCGATTCGCGCCCGAATGAAAGGTTGCAGCCCCACGACTTCTACTACACGAATGCGTTCGAGCCCCTCGAGAAACGCAACAACGTTTCCGTTGGGCATGCGCACCATCTTGTGGACTTTCGCGAGAGTACCCACGTTGTGCAAGTCCGATCCAACCGGAACTTCCACTCGAGGATCAAGCTGCGCTACCACCCCGAGAAGTTTCTCCGGCCCGTCCAGCGAATTCAGGAGTGCCAGTGAGCTATCGCGGCCGACAGGCAGCGGCATCACCGCGCCTGGGAACAGGACCGTATCGCGCACCGGCAGGATGGGGAGCTCGTTTGGAACAACTCTATTGGTTTTACTCACTGTGTCCCCCTTGGACCCAAAATTCTATATGAATGCCTCAAGCAGCTAATCGGCTGCCGTTGAGCTTTAGATGCACAGAGAGGCAAAAAGGATGATGAGGTTACGTTTTGCGTTATAAGTCTTGATGAGTATACGACACTCAACTCATGAACGCAAGTGAATCTGCATCTTGTCGAGTTTCTGCCGTTTCGGTAAGATACTGTAACAAATACCTTTACGTCTTCTCTGTCGGTATGGAAAAGGAGCTTCGAATAAGCCTAAGCGCTTCCTCCCGGTCGCTAATCGTGCCATTCAGCTGGGCGTCCTCGACGGCCGCCAGAATTTCTTTGAACTGAGGTCCTGGCGTATAACCGAGGTTCTTGAGGTCGTCGCCGGTCACGAGTCTGTCGGGATGGACCTGCTCAGGGGGCGTCTCGGCAATGAAGCGCCGGACGAACTCATACGCCGCCATATTTCGGTGGCTGGAGGAGCAATCGAGGCGGTGCAATTCGAGATGCTCATCGAAGCGGTTCAGGCGGACGAACCGTTTCAGCGTGGAAAGCTTCATCTGCGCGACGTCTTTGAATCGCAGATGATTCGCGACGAGCGCCGCGATCTGTTCCGTGTCGTCATTCGAAAATCGCAGGCGCTTGCAGATCTGTTCCGCCATGCGAGTTCCTACTTCCACGTGTTGATCGAAGCGAATTCTTCCGTTCGGTCCGGAGGGCGGCGTGAACGTGGGAGGCTTACCGACATCATGAAGTAACACGCCCCAGGCGAGAGTGGGAGAGCATCCAGGTCGGAGTTGTTCGAGCATGAGCAGCGTGTGGATCCAAACGTCGCCCTCGGGATGAAATTGCGGCGGTTGCTCTACACCTTTCATCCGCGCGATCTCCGGTAGAATTTCGGGCAGCAACTTTGATTCGTCGAGTAGCTCGAATCCGCGACGCGGCGCGCCTTCGTTGAGAATTTTGGTGAGCTCATCGCGAATGCGTTCGGCTGAAACCTGGCAGATATCTGAGGCAAGTTTAGTGATCGCGATGAAAGTGCGGCTTTCGATCGCGTACCGGAATCGCGCGGCAAACCGGACGGCGCGAATCATTCGCAGTTTGTCTTCTCGGAATCGCTCGTCGGGATTGCCGATGGCGCGAATGATTCCTGCGCGTAAATCCTCGCGGCCGCCGACGAAATCGAGCACTTCGTTCGTGAACGGATCGAGCATCAGGCCATTGATGGTGAAATCGCGCCGCTTTACGTCTTCCTGTGGAGTACTGGCGTACACGACGCGGTCAGGATGGCGGCCGTCGGAGTAACCCACATCGGAACGAAAGGTCGCGACTTCAACGTGAGCGGAGCCATCCGTGACAATTACGACGCCGAACTTTGCGCCGACCGCGAGACTTTCTGGAAAAAGTTCCTGCACACGCTCGGGCGTTGCGTCGGTGGCCACGTCGTAATCGAGCGGCTCGCGGTCAAGTAGGGTGTCGCGCACACAACCGCCCGCGAGAAAAGCCTGGTGGCCTCGATCACGGAGCACGCGACAAATAGCGGTAGCGAGTTGACGCCCATCCATAGCCGGATTATGCGGGAAAACAGGGGGCGTGGGAAGTTGAGCGTTCCGGGAACGAGAAATTAGAATACGCAGAGACTATGCGTCGACGCGGAGGACGAGACAAGTTATGTCGTCATGCTGCCGGACGTAACCCACAAACGCATTTACATCGAACATCACTCTTCGCAGCACATCCGCTGCGGCACTTCCGGCCAACGCCGACTGAAGGCAAGGGAGCAATCGCCGCTCGCCGTATTCTTCGCCGGCATCGTTGACGGCCTCGACCACGCCATCGGTGAAAATAAATAGGAGATCGCCCGGCTGGAGTTGCACGCTCGCCGAAGGATACGGAACTTCTTCCAACGTAAAAAGCGGCAGGCCGAACGGAGGGCCGCCCGTCGAGAGGCGCTCGATTTGGCCGGAAGCTCGCAGCAGGACGGGATCGTTGTGCCCGGCGTTCACATAGCGCATCTCGCGGGTGACGGGATCGATCTCGGCGATAAATGCGGTGGTGAAGCGACGTCCTTCCAGGCTGTGGGCGCGGGCATAACGCTCGAGGCCAGCAACGATTTCGTCAAGCGATGCAGGAGTTGCGGACAGCGCACGAAGGCTCGCTTGAAATGTGGCCATCAACAGAGCCGCGGGCACGCTTTTCCCCGCGACGTCGGCGACGGCGATGATCAGCGGACCCGTGCCGGCGCTGTCTCCCGGCGCGGGCCGCGTGAACGCGTCGTAGTAATCGCCGGCGACCGTATTCTGCGGGCGCGTCGCGAAAGCAATATCCACGCCCGGAACATGCGGCGGGTGATCGGGAACGAGCCACTGCTGAATTTCGCGCGCGATTTCAAGGTCGCGCTTCATCGTCACGCGGTCAGCCAGCTCCAGCGCGAGAAGTAAAAACAAAATGAGCGCTCCGAGTCCGCCAAGCCCAAAACTAATTTGTCCGCCGCCGCTATGAATTTCCGGCTGCACAACCAAAAGAACAATTGCAACGAGCAGCAGGACGCGCCGCGCGGGCGAAAGCTTCATCAGCAGCGTCTGGAAGAGCGCCCACGCGCCAAAGATCGGCCGCTTCCACTTTTTGTGATCGCGGTTGATGGCGTCCCAGTCCACATCCTTCGAGTAAAGGCCGTAGCTGGCTTCCGCTTCGGAGCGGAATTGTCCCCAGAGCTGTTCGATTTCGAGGCCTTCCGTGACGCGCGCCCAGAAATCGCGAGCGCGCCGGCCGGCGCCTTGTTTTTTGCCTGGTGCGGGAATGGGAGCGGAAGACATGCGCACAGGCATTATAGAACAGAGGGCAAGTCTGACGAATGAACTCAGCGAAGGTGGGTCAGTCGGTGGGCGGCGAAATTACTTTTCGCGATGATCGGGAGTTGAAAGAGAACTGCCGAGTTGAAGCTTTGAGAATCCGAATCGATCGCGCAAGCGGTCGGTGGTGCGCGCAAGGCGTTCGAGCTTTTCGCGGCGGCCGGGATCGAGAAGGTCAAGCTGTTCTGCACCAGACGAAAGCGAAGAGAGCTCGACGCCGATCAGCCTTAGCATCGCGATTCCATTCCACGCACTGGAAAAAAGTTCGCGGATTGTGCGGAGGATTATTTCGTCGAGATCGGAAGGCTCGTTGAGGGTTTGGCTGCGGGTGATGGTTTTGAAATCTGCGTAACGCAGGGTGAGGCATACGGTTCGTGAGTGGAGGCCTGCATCGCGCAGCCGCTTTGTCGCTTTTTGGGTGAGGTGGCTGAGAGTTGATTCGAGCTGCACGCGGTCGTTCGTATCGACGCCGAAGGTTTGATTGTGCGAAATCGATTTCGGTTCGGCGTCGATGAAAAATTCGTAGGAGTCGATTCCGTGGGCTTTGCGAAAGAGCGCTGTGCCCCAACGGCCGAAAACTTCTTCGAGGCGTTCGAGCGGAATCTGCTGCAACTGGCCAACCGTATCGATGTGGAGTGATTTCAGGGCTGCTTCCGTCACTTTTCCGATGCCCGGAATCCTGCGCACCGCGAGCGGCGCAAGAAATGCGGCTTCGCTTCCCGGCGCAACCCACACGAGGCCGCGCGGCTTGGCCTGGTCGCTCGCTACTTTTGCGACGAGTCGCGTGGCGCCGAGGCCGCCGGAGCAGGGGAGGCCCGTCGTCGCAGTCATTTCGAGCAACAGCTTGTGCGCGGCCGCGAGTGACGGGCCGTGGAGCCGTTCTGTACCTGCGAGGTCGAGGTAGGCTTCGTCGATCGAGGCCATTTCGACGACGGGCGAAAATTTTCCGAGGACCGCGGCGACGCGATCGCTCCATTGGCCGTAGAGGTGATGCTGGCCGTCGAGAAATATGGCTTGGGGGCAGAGTTTTGCGGCGGTGCGCAACGGCATCGCCGAATGAATGCCGAAGCGCCGCGCTTCGTAACTCGCCGATGAGACGATGCCGCGCTGGTCGCGCTGTCCGCCTACTACGACGGGCAGTCCTCGCAGCTCGGGCCGGGCCAGCAATTCGACTGAGACGAAAAACGCGTCCATATCGACATGCAAAATCGAAGCGGAGGAATCGGCGGACGCGCTCGATGGAGCATCGTGCTTTGCGCGGAACTGGGCCAGCTTCGGCATTGCAGTCCTATCGGGTAACTATACAACGCGGAGTGAGCAAACAGCAGCGCCCCGGAAAGTCGCGAAGGAGCGACGCTACGCTCGCTCGGCGGCGATCACTCGCGGGATGCCGGCAAGATCGTTCGTGACACTTACGTTCACCCATGCGGGCTGTCCGCACAACAATCCGCGAACGTGATCCGCGGAGTTGTAGCCGAGCTCAAGAACAAGAATCCCGCGGGGGCGCAGGATGCGCGCCGATTGTTCGACCAGGCGCGCGTACATCTCAACTCCTGTTGGACCGCCGAAGAGCGCCGATTGCGGCTCGTGCTCCCGAACTTCGCGGGGGAGCTGGGCTGTCTCCCTGCGCCCGATGTAGGGAGGATTGCTTACGATCAAATCGAACGAGCTAGCATCGTGAATCGATGCGAGCAAATCGGTTTGCAGAAATCTGACGCGATCCGAAACGTGGTGGCGCCCCGCGTTGCGACGGGCAATATCGAGAGCCGCGCCAGAGATATCGGTGGCGAACACGTTTGCGTGCGGCAATTCGTGCGCGAGCGCCACAGCGAGGCAACCAGAGCCGGTTCCCACATCGGCGATTGTGAGCGGAGCGCTGGGAGCGCCGGTTGCCAAATCGATTTTGATTCCGCGAGCGCCGAGCCTTTCGAGAGCGACTTCAACGACATGCTCGGTCTCAGGCCGCGGGATCAGCACCGCTGGCGTCACTTCGAATTCGAGTCCCCAGAATTCCTGTTTGCCGGTGATGTATTGCGTCGGCTCGCCCGATGCGCGGCGCGAGACGTACTCAAATAAGCGACTGAGAGCGGCAGGATCGACCGCGTCTTCCGGGTGTGAGTAAATCCAGGTGCGCTCGCGCCCTAGCGCGTGCATCAGAAGCAGTTCGGCAGCGAGAGTGTGAGAAGGGATTTGAGCCGCACGCAGCGTTTCGATTGCCTGCCTCAGTGCTGCGCGGATATCGATCGTCTGCACGGGAGCGATCACTCGTGATCGAGTTCCTCGTCCAGACGCTCGGATTCAAAGTGCGTGACGAGAGCATCGACGAGCGAGCCAAGCTTTCCGTCCATTGCTTCGGTGAGTTGATGAAGAGTGAAGTTGATGCGGTGGTCTGTGACGCGATTCTGCGGAAAATTGTACGTGCGAATTTTTTCCGAGCGATCTCCGGTCTTGATCTGCCCTTTTCGCTCAGCGGCAAGCGCTGCATGCTGCTTCGCTTGCTCCATTTCGTATAGCCGGGCGCGAAGAACGCGCATAGCTTTCGCGCGATTCTTGATTTGGGATTTTTCGTCCTGCTGCGACACGACGAGTCCGCTGGGAATGTGCGTGATACGAACGGCTGAGTACGTGGTATTTACGGATTGCCCGCCGGGGCCGGAAGAGCAAAACGTATCGATGCGCAGGTCTTTCGCTTCGATCTTGATATCGATGTCTTCCGCTTCAGGCAGGACGGCGACCGTCGCCGCGGATGTGTGGATGCGGCCCTGCTGCTCGGTGGCCGGGACTCGCTGGACGCGGTGCACTCCGCTTTCGTATTTCAACTTCGAATAGACTTTCTTGCCTTGAATCGCGGCCACAACTTCCTTCATACCGCCAATAGAAGAGGGCGAGCTTTCAAGAATCTCGACTTTCCAGCCCTGCGACTCAGCATAGCGGGAATACATCCGGAAAAGCTCGGCCGCAAAGAGCGACGCTTCGTCTCCACCGGTGCCCGCGCGAATTTCGACGATGACGTTCTTTTCGTCGTTCGGATCTTTGGGGATCAGAAGTAGTTTCAGTTCGCGTTCGACGGGCGCTAACTTCGCTTCGAGTTCGCGCTGTTCGTCATGGGCCATCTGCTTCATTTCAGCGTCCGTCGATTCGGCGAGCAACTGCTTCGCGCCTTGCAGGGCTTTGTCGATTTCTTTCCACTCCCGGTATTTCGCGACGATGATGCCGAGATCGGAGTGCGCCTTCGCTAGTTTCTGGTACCGATCGGTATCGTCGTGAGCCTCGGGCGACGATAGTTGAGCCGTCATTTCGTCGTAGCGCGATTCGATGCGTTCGAGTTTTTCAGAAAGCGTCAATTTCGCCATGCAAATGCCTCAAGACTGCGGAAAACGTGAGTGTAAGGTCTAAAAAGCGGGTAGACGACAATCAGAGCAGCGCCCCGGAATGGGGCGGGAGAGGATCGCTAATAGAAGGACGCGAACATCAGAATTACAGAATAAACGGATTCGCGAATGCTGTCAATTTGGGCAGGGAGCGAGGCAAACAGTGAGGACAGTGATAACACCCTGATTTTAAGCGGCTGGCAGCGCTGTACCGCTGTGAAACACTTGCGCCGTCTCAATTTGAAAGTCCCGAAACAGTAGTACCTTCGTAACATTGACCGCACACGCTTCAGAACGCTACTTTGACCTCGACAATTCGGAGAGGCTCTGGCTTAGCCAGGGAGGGAAGGGTGTGTACCGTTTAGGCACACGCTCGTAAAATTTCCTCTTGACGGCAAGAGACCGCTTATAAGCTCCCCCGCGTAGTTACTACTCGGAGGGGTTAAATGAGTAAGTGGTCGCTTGTGGCTGTATTGGTAATGCTCGTATTGACCAGCGCGATGGGTATTCAGGCGTTGGGCAACACGAGTGCTCCGATGCCGCCTTCACCGTGGGCAAATACCAGTGCTCCAATGCCGCCATCACCGTGGCTGGCAGCCAACACCAGCGCGCCGATGCCGCCTTCACCTTGGGCGAACACCAGCGCACCGATGCCTCCGTCTCCTTGGTAATAAGCGAGACGGTCCCGCAGTAGCGGGAGTTGGTCTGGGCCAGGCCTCGGAAGCTAGGTTTAATGCTTGGCCCGTTTGATTACGCAATTTGGATCGTAGGTTTCCTCTTGGAAATCGCCGTGGTGGTGTGTGTTATCTATCACGGAGATCATTTTCGGTATCTATCCCTCACAATTTACATGCTTTGCGCAGCATTTGGTGAATTGCGGACAGTATTTTTATCGTGGATCGGTTTGGCTACAGCTTCTCAACAGTATTTCTTCTGCTACTACTACACCGAGAGCCTGTTAACGGTCTTGTTGTTCTGGACGATCATCCAGTTTTACCAGCAGACCTTCACTGAGATGAAAATGACTGGCTACATTCGAGGTGCTGCCGTTCTTCTCCTGCTGGCGACGGCACTTTTCTCTTACGGGGTGGTCCACGAGAATCGGAGTCACCTTACGACCCGGTTCGTAGTTGAGTTGGGTCAGAATCTGCACTTCGTGGGCGTCGTGCTGACGTATCTGCTATGGGGCGCGATTCTGAAATTGCGCGAAACGCGCACGCGACTTATCCAACTTGTTCTCGCGCTAGGCGTTTACTTCAGCGCGACAGCGTGCACGTACGCGCTTCGCAATCTGTTTCCCGGCCTGCAGCCGTTCGTTCTTCGATGGGTGCCACCGATCGTGGGAATGTGGTTGCCGATCGCTTGGGCGTACACGTTTGCAAAGGTATCTGAAGATGCGCGATTAGCGACAGCGCGACTGGTGGCGAGAGCCCGATGATGGCAGCACTCATTTGCGTGGCGTCGATTGCGTTGTTTCTGCAATTCTTCATCTCATATTGCCGGTCGATCCTCGGTGTGAGCCGGAAAGTGGAACTATCCGAGCGCGTCCGCGAAGTGAGCGGGATTGCAGACGATCGAGCCGGCGCCGAGGATTTCGCGCGGCTCGTGCAGCTGGTGCGCCTGTGCCCTGAACGCGGCGACGATCAAGCGGAGATTCGAGCCGTCGGCACGTATTACGGTTTGCTTCGGCTCACGAAGGCCGTTTCGGCATTCGTGCTTCCCAAGATCGCGGCCTGGACCGAACGAGAGCGCCAAAGCTGTTCCCATTTCGCGGCGGTCGCTCTCGATCGACGTATTTCGTACAGCCGGGATCTGTTCACTCAACAGGTCGCTGACCGCACCTAGATTTTTTCGTCTTCGAAGCAAAAAGCAGAAGTGCGCACGATGCGGCACTCGACCCCTTCCTTTCCTGCTGCTAGGATAGAAAATCGATTCTTTCGAAATCACTCGCATGCGGGAATTCGAAGAATTCAGGCCGATGCGCACACCACTCGAACAGCGCGTGCTCGAATTCATTCGCCATTCGCGAATGTTGTCAGCCGGCGATCGTGCCGGCATCGCAGTCTCCGGGGGAGCCGATTCGATTGCTCTGGTGCGATTGCTGGAGACGCTTCGCAATGAGCTGGGTATCACGCTGATGGTAGTCCATTTCGATCACATGCTGCGCGGCGCAGAATCGGATACCGACGCAAGATTTGTAGCGGAAGTAGCTCGAGCCAGCGGCTTGGGATTCCTGAGCGCGCGTGAAGATGTGCGCGTTGCCGCGAAGCAACATGGTTGGAACCTCGAAGATGCAGCGCGGCGCCTCCGTTATGCCTTTTTCGATCGCATTTTGAATGACGGAAAGGCGACTCACATCGCCGTGGCGCATACCGCGGACGATCAGGCCGAAACGGTGCTTGCACACGTCATCCGGGGAACCGGCCTCACGGGCCTTGCTGGAATTTACCCGATTGTAGAATCGCCCGGTGGCGGCACGCTCGTTCGGCCTCTTCTCAATACGAGCGGCGAAGAGCTGCGCGAATATTTGCGCGAGCGCAAGCAGGAGTGGCGCGAAGATTCGACGAACCTCGATCAGGACCGTTTACGCGCACGAATCCGCGCGCAGCTTTTGCCGGTTCTCGCTCGCGATTTCTCGCCTGCGATTGTCGACCACCTCGGCGATCTCGCACGGTTTGCGCGCGAGGAGAAATCGTTCTGGAATGCTCTGGTTGAAGACCGCCTGATCGCGCATACCGGCTCGAGCGACACGGCGCATACCATTACGATCCATGCGCGCCACCTGCTTGCGCCGCTGCCACGTCGTGCGTCTACTGGACAGGCCGGCTTTGAAGCCACCCGTGCGCTTACCGAACGTCTTATTCGCCGGGTCTATGAAAAGCTGCGTGGCGACCGCTGCGATTTGTCTTCATGCCACGTCGAACAAATTATCCACCTCGCAGCCGAGTCCACGAGCGGCAAACGCGTGACGCTCCCAGGGAATGTTCAAGTCGAACGCGTTTTCGACGAGCTGGTCTTCTCGCGCGTTCGCCGCACCAAGAGAGCGCGTGCCGGTGAGGAAACCAAAACTCAACCAGGCACGTATCATTACGTGGTGACTCTCCCAGCCCGCGGTGTCGCGATTATTCCTGTGCCGGAACTCGCAACCCGCTTCCGGCTGAAATTAGTTGACTGGCCCTTAGCGGCGAGCGACACTAAAACTGACAGCGAAGCTCTCGATGCTGCGGTAATCCGCGGTCCTTTAATCTTGCGGAATTGGCAGCCGGGCGACGCTTACCGGCCCCGCGGCCACCGCCAAACCCGGAAACTAAAGCAAATGTTCCTGGCAGGGCGGATCCCACGCAGTCAACGCGCTTCCTGGCCCGTGCTTGAGAGCGGCGGGCAGGTGATTTGGGCGCGGGGAATGGCAGCGGCAGATGAATTTTGCGTTCGCCAGACGACGACAGTCGGCGTAGTGATCGAGGAAGACAGGCTTTAGCGGGACGTTTGCTCGGCCGGCGATGCAGATTACATCGTGCATACGAAGGCTTCGCACGTGCATCTAAGTATGTATAGATCGAACCGGGCGCATACGCGGGATGCTCGACGGTGTCAAAGAGGATGAGGTAACACGGTGAATTCAACGGTCCGCACTATTTTATTTTGGCTTCTGATGATTTTGCTTGCGGTCGTCTTGTGGCGAATGGCGTCGACTAGCGGCCAATCGGCGCATGAGGACGAACCCAACTACACCAATTTCCTGGCTAAGGTTGAACAGGGGCAGGTGAAAGACGTCACAATCTACCTTTCGCCGAACAGCGCCGAGCTTCAGGGCGAATACCGCGACGGCGGAAAATTCCGCAACGTGACGATTGCCAACACCGCGATCCCCGACGTGACCAAGACACTTCAAGACAAAGGCGTCCTCTACAACTACAAAGAAGTGAAGAACGCCGACTGGCTCACGTTCATCGTGAACTTTGCGCCGCTGATGCTTCTGGTGGCCTTCTGGATTTTCATGATGAAGCAGATGCAGGCGGGTGGAAATAAAGCGCTGAGTTTCGGAAAGTCGCGAGCTCGTTTGCTGACTGCGCAGCAGAAGAAAGCCACATTCAAAGATGTCGCCGGGATCGACGAGCCGAAAGAAGAGCTCTACGAGATTATCGATTTTCTAAAGGATCCGCAGAAATTCCAGAAACTTGGCGGCCGCATTCCGAAGGGTGTGCTGCTCGTCGGGCCTCCGGGAACTGGCAAAACTCTACTGGCCCGCGCGATTGCCGGAGAAGCGAATGTTCCGTTCTTCTCGATTTCGGGTTCGGATTTCGTCGAAATGTTCGTCGGCGTTGGCGCAAGCCGCGTTCGCGATCTTTTCGAGCAGGGCAAGAAGAATGCTCCTTGCATCATATTCATCGATGAAATTGACGCTGTCGGCCGTCATCGCGGGGCGGGCCTCGGCGGTGGTCATGATGAGCGCGAACAAACATTAAACGCGTTGCTCGTCGAAATGGATGGATTTGAATCGAACGAAGGCGTCATTTTGATTGCCGCCACTAACCGGCCGGACGTGCTCGACCCGGCACTGCTGCGCCCGGGGCGTTTTGACCGGCGCGTGGTTGTGCCCCGCCCCGATGTGAAGGGCCGCGAGGAAATTCTTCGCGTGCACACGCGGAAGGTGCCTCTTTCGGACGACGTGGAGCTTTCCGTGATCGCTCGCGGCACGCCTGGATTTTCCGGCGCCGACTTGGCGAATCTGGTGAATGAATCCGCGCTCTGGGCGGCGCGGCAGAATCGGAAGCTCGTGACGATGTTTGATTTCGAAATGTCTAAGGATAAAGTCCTGATGGGCGTCGAGCGCCGGTCGATGATTCTTTCCGACGAAGAGAAGCGCAACACGGCGTACCACGAAGCCGGGCACGCTCTCGTCGCTGCGATGACGCCCGGTGCAGATCCGCTGCACAAAGTGACGATCATTCCGCGCGGGATGGCGCTCGGCGTCACGATGCAATTGCCGATCGACGACAAGCACACCTACACCAAGGAATTTCTCGAGTCGCAACTTGCCGTCCTGATGGGCGGTCGCGCTGCCGAGGAAATTTTCCTTCATCACATCACCACGGGCGCGGGGAACGATATCGAACGTGCCACGGAAATTGCGCGCCAGATGGTTTGCGAGTGGGGCATGAGCCCGCTCGGCCCACTGACCTTCGGCAAGAAGGAAGAAGCAATTTTCCTTGGCCGTGAGATCGCGCAGCACCGCGACTACTCCGAAGACACAGCTATCAAAATCGACGAAGAAGTTCGCGGCATTATCACGAACGGTTACTCGAAGGCGCGAAATATTCTCGAAACGTATCGCGATGCGCTCGAGCGTGTTGCACAAGCGCTTCTCGTGCGTGAAGTCCTCGATGCCACCGAGTTGAAGCTTTTGATGGAAGGCAAGCCGCTTCCGGAAAAACCGCCACCGCCTCCGAACGCTCCTCCAGTGGCGACGAGGGAACCGCAGCTTACTTTGCGACCAGAGCCACGGCCGCTTCCTGGTCTGGCAAAAGGCGAAAAGCCGGCTCCGGCTTAAAGGTCTCGCAATTCGTTTGAGTTTGTAACGGCGCTCCGACATTTGGTCAGAGCGCCGTTTTTCGTTTATCCGCTCAGTGTCTCCGTGCCTCTGTGGCAATTTGCGCTTGGGGAGACAAATTGGCGTAAAATGTCGCCATGCCGCGCGAGAACAAAGAAACATTCGAAACCGATTGCCCATGCTGTCGGGCGAAGCTCACGCTCGATCGAGATCTTGGCATAGTTCTTTCTCACGTTCCTCCGCCGAAACCACCGCCGTCGGTTGACCTCGACGACACCGCGCGGCTATTGCGCGAGCGTACCGAAGCGGTGGAAGCAAAATTTCGCGCGTCCGTTGAAGCAGAAAAAACGAAGGAAGATGTACTCGCACGAAAATTTGCCGAAGGCCTTAAGAAAGCCAAAGACGGCCCTATCGAAAAGCCTCTCCGCGATTTCGATCTCGATTGACCCTGCAATGCGCAAATCCCCGCTCGTGGTGAACGCGAACCCGCGACTGGAAATATTCGCGAGCTTTGTCAGCTTGTTCTTGCCATTCCTCGCGTGCTGTCTTGCCGAGTGCGCATTCCTCCGCATGCGTACGCGATCTCTCCGCCCCAGAACGTGCCTCCGCCAAAATCGTCGAGTCTCAAGAAAAGGTTGCCGAAGCCTCGCCAACTGGATGAGGGGGTCGTATGGCATCGCGATCCCGTCACCGGTGAGTTGACGCTCGAACGTGCGAACGCGGTTAACTCGAGCACAGCATCCGCGCGGACGCCAGATCATGCGATTCGTGTGACGTCGCAAATCGTTCCGATAACGTGCGGTGTTTTCAACGCTGACGGCAGCGCCATCACAGACTTGAAGCGTTCAGATTTTCGAATCTACGAAGACGGCGTCGAGCAACGGCTGTCGTATTTCCAGGTGTCGAGTGAACCAGCCAGCGTCGCGCTCGTCATTGATGCGAGTCCCAGCGTTCTTCGCGATTCCGAAGAAATGAAGCGCGCTGCCGTGTCGCTTGTGGAAGGGCTCGCTTCCGCGGATCAAGTGGCGGTTGTCGATTTCTCCGCGCATACGTATCTCCAGACGGATTTCTCGAGCGATCGCGGTTTCATTCGTCGCGGTGTCGACCGCGTGGACGTTCGCCAGATGCTGGGAGATGTCGGCGGCTCGAATATCTATTCGGCTGTCTACCTGACAGCTGCAAAGGTATTTCTCGGCAGCCGAGAAGGTCGCAAAGCGATCGTGCTGCTCACCGACGGCCAAGACAGCGGACTCGGATTGACGCTCGATCCGGCAACGGCGGCGCCACGCCCCGGGCAGCCGAACAATCGCCTCACGTTCGAGGATGTGGTTCGCTCACTCGCCGCCGCCGACATTCAGATCTTCGCCGTCTCCACGGAAAATCATCCAAAGGTGATGACGCCGGAATGGTTCGCCCGGCAAAAAGATGCAAGCTTACTCGTTTTGGACGCTGCGAAATCTGGGGTTCCCGCTTACACGCTCTATCTCGCTGAACTGGTTCGCCGCTCGGGCGGCCAGCTTTATTTCTTGCGTGATTCGGCAAGCCTTGCGGATATATTTCGCCGCATCGCGCAACGGATTAGCTCGGAATACACGCTTGGTTTCTATCTCGCCGGGGATTCCGCAAGCCATGCGGGCTGGCATCGGCTGCGCGTCGAAGTAGTGGGACCTGCGGACGCTGTAGTCGTCAATCGCGCCGCATACTATATTCCTGCTGCACCAAGGTAGTCGCTCACCCTCTACGCGGTATCGGGTTCGTCGAAAACCACGCCTCTTGTCCTTTTTGCGAGAATCGATTGCATAAACCATGATTCAATAGCGCGCTGTGTATCGACGAAAGAAATTCCGGCTGCGGCTGCCGACGCGTACGCTCGTACTTGGCGAACGCACACTTCTCATGGGCGTGCTCAACGTCACGCCAGACAGCTTTTCCGGCGACGGCGTGCATCTCGACAAGGAAGCGGCGGTCGCGCGCGCCTTGGAGATGCAACAGGCCGGCGCCGACATTATCGATATCGGCGGCGAGTCGACGCGCCCCGGCGCCGAATGGCTAGCAGCGGACGAAGAGTTGCGCCGGGTGCTTCCAGTGCTCAATGCTCTGCGCGGCCAGCTCAAGATTCCGATCTCGATCGACACAAACAAATCCGAAGTGGCTGAAGCGGCGGCTGACACCGGCGCAGAAATCATCAATGACGTCACGGCGTTGCGCCGCGATCCCCGCATCGCCGAAGTCGCGCGCCGCCGCAAGTTGCCGCTCATCCTGATGCACATGCGCGGCGAGCCGGGCACCATGCAGACGGCTCCATTCGCGCGAAATGTGATGCGGGACGTGACGTCGTGCCTGAGAAAAGCCGCCGCACTCGCGCGCCGCGCCGGCATTCCAAAATCGCAGATCGTTCTCGATCCCGGGCCTTGGTTTCGGCAAGAGCTTCGACCAGAATTACGAAGTGATCGCGCGGCTTTCCGAACTCTCCCGCCTCGGGTACCCGCTTCTCATTGGCCCGTCGCGCAAAGGCTTCATCGGCCGCACGCTCGGTGGCATTCCGGAGACCGAGCGAATATTTGGCACGGCCGCCGCGGTCGCGGCAAGCATTTTGCAGGGAGCACACATTGTGCGTGTCCACGACGTACGAGAGATGGCGCAGGTCGCGCGGGTCGCAGACATGCTGGTATCCCGGAGTTATCGACGGAGAGTGGACGAATGAGTTTTTCCAGTAATTTTCGGCGGCTTACTTCCGTTCAGCGCAACACCTTCATCGCCTGCTTTTTAGGCTGGTCGCTTGATGCGTTCGATTTTTTCATTTTGATTTTCTGCGTCAGCGCTATCGCCACTGAATTTCACACGAAAGTCTCCGCAATCGCCGAAGCGATCTTTCTCACGCTCGCGATGCGCCCCGTCGGCGCGTTCCTTTTCGGCCTGATGGCGGACCGCTTTGGCCGCCGCCCTACGCTGATGCTCGATATCATCGCTTACTCAGTTTTCGAGCTCGCTTCCGCTTTCGCGCCATCGCTCAAAATATTCTTGATCATGCGAGCCTGCTTCGGTATTGCGATGGGCGGCGAATGGGGTGTAGGGGCCGCGCTGGCATTTGAAACTCTGCCGGCTAAAGGCCGTGGGTTTTTCTCGGGATTGCTGCAGGAAGGTTACGTAGTCGGATATCTGCTGGCGGCCATGTCCTATGGCCTTCTGTTTCCGATCGTTGGATGGCGAGGCATGTTCATAGTGGGGGCGCTTCCCGCGTTTCTCATCATTTATATCCGAACCAAGGTGGAGGAATCGCCTGCGTGGCTTGCCGGCCGCGTTTCGAGAGTTGCGGAGCGCGATCTTCCCAAAGATATCCGCAAATATCTCGGCAGTTTCCTTTTTCTCGTGCTGCTGATGTTTGCGTTCAATTCGTTCAGCCACGGCACGCAGGATCTTTACCCGACATTCCTGCAGAAGGACCACGGATTCTCGCCGAGGACCGTCAGCCAGGTCGCGATTGTCTATAACATCGGGGCGCTGATCGGCGGAATTCTCTTCGGAGCCTGGTCCGAACGAATCGGCCGAAGAAAAGCAATTGTGATCGCATCGCTACTCACAATTCCGATGATTCCGCTGTGGGCTTTCTCGCATACCGCGCCAATGCTCGCGTGCGGCGGATTCTTGATGCAGTTTATGGTGCAGGGCGCATGGGGAGTGATTCCGGCGCACTTGAACGAGCTATCTCCGCCCGCCGTACGCGCCACTTTTCCGGGTTTTGCGTATCAACTCGGCAACTTGTTCGCATCGCGCAATTCGGTGATTCAGGCGAAGCTTGCAGAGCAGCACTACGGCGGCAACTATGCGCCTGTTCTCGGGTGGACGGTTCTGATCGTTGCAATTTTAGTGGCGCTCGTGACGATGAGCGGGAAAGAAGCAATCGGCGCCGATCTCTCGGACACCAGCTAGCTTTTCAGCTCGGCCACATTGCCTTTGCGCTGCTGCTACGCCTTGGCGAGTTCCTGCGTTTGAAATGGCAGCCGGCGCAGCCTCTTACCCGTCGCCGCAAAAATCGCATTGGCCACGGCAGGCGCAATCGACGGCACCGGCGGCTCGCCGCATCCACCGGGCGATTCGTGGCTTGGCACGATGTGCACTTCCACGCGCGGCATGTCGTTAATCCGCATCATCGGATAATTGTTGAAATTGCTTTGCTGCGTCTGGCCGCCCGCGATCGTGATCTCGTCGAAAAGCGCGGCGGTCAATCCAAACACAATTCCGCCTTCCACCTGCGCTTTTACCATGTCCGGATTGATCACCTGGCCGCAATCAATCGCGCAGACCACGCGATCTACTTTCACGCTTCCGTCGTTTCCAACCGTCACATCAGCGACGTACGTGATGTATGTGCCCCATCCAGCGAGGCCGGCAATTCCGCGCCCGCGTCCCTTCGGCAAACGCTCGCCCCATCCGGCTTTTTCTGCAGCCAGATCGAGGACGCGACGCAACCGCGCCACATCTGCAGGACTTTGATCTCCGCCAGTGGTATCCGGCTTCGCTTTCGTCGCGATCAATTCGCGCCGCAATTCGAGCGGGTCTTTTCCCGCTGCCGCTGCGATTTCATCGATAAAGCTCTGCACCGCAAACTGGTTCCATGTGGAATCGACGCCGCGCCAGTAGCCACGCGGAACCGCCGTGTGCAGGAAACTCGCTTCGAGCAGATAGTTCGGCACCGTGCCGCCGGCGAGCCCGGTTCCGGCAATTTCCGTGCCGCCAATGTCCGGCACATCGCCGCCCACGTACATTCCGTCCGTTGTCGGTGCCGCGATGTGGTGCATCCACGACGTAACTTGATTTTGCGAGTTGATTCCTGCGCGCATCCGGTGGTGGCTCATTGGCCGGTAGAAGTCGTGTCGAACGTCATCCTCGCGCGTCCAGATCACTTTCACCGGCGCGCCTGCCGCTTTCGATATCAGCGCCGCTTCCACGCCGTAGTCGAAATTCAACCGCCGCCCGAACCCGCCGCCGAGCAACGTAATGTGAATTGTTATCGCCGATGCCGGAATTCCTAGCGCGCTGGCGAGCGCCGTCGCCATGCCGCCCGAATTTTGGGTTGGCGCCCACACTTCGCATTTACCGTCGTGCACATCCGCCGTGCAATTGGGCGGTTCCATCGTAGTGTGCGCGACGAACGGCAATTCGTACTCCGCTTCGATTTTCTTCGCGGCCGACTCGAACGATTTCCCGGGATCGCCAATCTTCCGCACTTCTTTGCCCGCGCCTTTCACCAGTTCCACGCAAGCCGCTCGCTGCTTCTCGCTTGATTCCTCTGCGCCCGGTCCGGGATCCCAATCGATCGCGAGCGCTTTGCGTCCAGCAATCGCTTGCCATGTCGTATCTGCGACCACCGCCAGGCCGCCCCACAAATAATGCTGGTGCCCCGAATTGGCGGGCCGCTCTTCACCAAATAGCGGCGGCATCTCGACTGCCGGCACCTCAATAACTTTCTTCACGCCTGCCACAGCTTCAGCGCGCGCGGGATCGAACTTCTTCACGCGTCCGCCAAAGACAGGTGGTCGAGCGACCACCGCGTAGAGCATCCCCGGAACTTTCGTGTCGATGCCGTAGTGCGCTTCGCCAATCACAATGTGCCCGCCATCGACACGCGGTTTAGCGGTGCCGATAATCTGATAGTCCTTTGGATCCTTCAGCGGCACATCCTTCGGCACTGGCAACGTCGCAGCTTTCGCAACGAGCGCTCCGTATTCCAAGTGCCGGCCAGACTTCTTGTGCTCGATCACGCTGCCACCGGTCGCGCTGCATTCGTTTTTTGGCACGTTCCAGGTTTCCGCCGCCGCCGTAACCAGCATATCCCGCGCCGATGCTCCGGCCTGCCTCAATGGATCCCACGAGCTGCGAACGCTTTCGCTTCCGCCGGTTGTCATGTCTCCATATTTCAATTCGGAGGTCGCGATCGCATGCTCGACCTTGATGCGCGACCAATCAGCGTCGAGCTCCTCCGCCAAAATCATGATCATCGACGTTCGCACGCCCTGGCCCATTTCCGATCGCGCTGCGATAAGTCGAATTTCACCATTGGGATGAATTTCGATGTATGCGTTCGGCGCGAAATCTTTTGCGGCATCCGTCGCAGCGTGAGCAAGCGGCGACGCACCCCAATAAAAGCCAATGACCAGGCTTGCACTACCGGCCGCACCCGTTTTCAGAAAATCGCGCCGTGAAACGCGTGAAATGTTTCCCTTGAGCGCGCTCATCGCGACGCTCCCGCCGCCACCGGCTTCGCAGCCTGCTTCGAGGCTGCATCATGCACAGCCGCACGAATTCGCTGATAGGTTCCGCAACGGCAGATGTGTCCGCCCAGCGCATCGTCAATATCCGCGTCAGTAGGGCTCGGATTCTTCGCAAGGAGTGACGCGCTCGTCATAATCATTCCCACTTGGCAGTATCCGCACTGCGCCACCTGCTCATCGATCCACGCCACTTGCACTGGATGCCGTCCGTCAGTTGAAAGTCCTTCGATCGTAGTGATGTTCCGACCCGCCACCGCAGAAATTCGCGTGGTGCAGGAGCGCGTCGCCTCGCCATCCACATGCACTGTGCACGCGCCGCACAGCGCCATGCCGCAGCCGAACTTCGTTCCTGTTAGCCCCAGCGTGTCACGCAAAACCCAAAGCAGCGGCGTGTCTGGTGTTACTTCCACCGAGTGCGCTTTCCCATTGACGGTGATCGAAATGGCGTCCATCGGTCTCTCCTGTAAAACGATGCAACAAATCTACGTTTCGCTCTCGCGAAAAGCAATCCGTCTTTGTCATGTACATCGCCCACGTGCCGATATATGAAGAATCAGGTTTTCGTATCAGCGCTGAAACAGGTAAGATTGGGTTTCCGGAAGTTAGAAATAAGGAGCCTTCATGAGTGCTACTTCATCTGCCGGGCCCACACAAGCCACGATCGACGGCATCAAGCAGAAAGCACGGCTATTGAGTATCTACTCGATGATGTCCACCACAGCCGCCGGATCGGGTCACCCGACTTCCTGCATGTCGGCTGCGGAACTCATGGCCGGCATATTTTTCTATGCCATGAAGTTCGATCCGAAAAATGCAAATTCGAACAACGACGACCGCTTTGTGCTGTCGAAGGGCCATGCGGCTCCAGTCCTCTACTCTGCGCTGGCGGAGGCCGGAGTATTTCCTGTTTCGCGCGTAATGACGCTCCGCGAATTTTCAAGCGAGCTGGAAGGCCACCCGACGCCGCGCATTCATGGCGTTGACGCCGCCACCGGCTCCCTCGGCCAGGGACTGTCCGTTGCCGCCGGCCTGGCCGTCGGAGCTCGCATGGATAAAAGCAATACGCGAGTCTACGTTCTCCTTGGCGATGGCGAAATGGCCGAAGGGCAAGTCTGGGAAGCAGCCGAATTCGCAGGCCACTACAAGCTCGACAACCTCACTGTGATCGCAGACGTTAACGCGCTTGGCCAGAGCGAGCCCACGATGTACCAGCACGATATGGAAACCTATCGCAAGAAGTTCGAGTCCGAAGGATTCGCCACCGAAGTGATCGACGGGCACGATGTCGCCGCCGTTCTCGCCGCGCTCGATCGCGCGAAAGGCACGAAAGGCCGTCCGCAAGCGATCGTCGCACGCACCGTCAAAGGCCACGGCTTCGCCGAAGTCGCCGGGAAAATGGGTTGGCACGGCAAGCCGTTCTCGAAGGAACAACTTGCTCGCGCGATCGCCGAACAAGGTGGAGTCGCTCCGCAGGTTCCGCCCGATCCAGGAAAATCATACGAGCGTACGCCGCTTCCGCAGCCGCCCGATTTTCCCGCTCCTGCAGCGCCTGAGTATGAAGCGGGCAAGCCTGTCGCCACTCGCGAGGCGTACGGTTTCGCGCTCAAGCGGCTCGGTGCCGTAAACCCGCACCTCGTCGCAGTTTCTTGCGACGTGAAAAATTCCACATTTTCTGACATGTTCGGTGACGCATATCCCGATCGTTTCTGCCAGGGGTATATCGCCGAGCAGAACATGATTAGCGTCGGCGTGGGCCTCGCGGCCCGCGGCAAAGTTCCGTTTCTCGATACGTTTGCGTGCTTCCACTCGCGCGCTTACGACCAGGTCCGGATGGCCGCGATCAGCCGCGCCAATATCAATCTCTGCGGATCGCACTGCGGCGTCTCCATCGGCGAAGACGGGCCTTCGCAAATGGCGCTCGAAGATATCGCCATGATGCGCGCCGTTCATAGCTCTGCGGTTTTCTATCCTTCGGATGCGATCTCTACCGAACGGCTAACTGAAACGATGGCTCGCCGCCCCGGCATCAATTACCTTCGCACTTCGCGGCCCAAGACGGCCATTCTCTACAGCAAGGACGAAAAGTTTCCGGTTCCCGGCTTCAAAATCCCGAGGCAAAGCGCGCAGGATAAAGCGACGGTGATCGGCGCCGGAATCACGCTCCACGAAGCCCTGAAGGCCGCTGACCAGTTGAAATCACAAGGCATCGCAATTCGCGTGATCGATCTCTATTGCATTAAGCCTCTCGACGGCAAAGCGCTGGCTGAACAAATTAAAGCCACCGGGGGACTCCTCGTTACCGTTGAAGATCACTGGCCGGAGGGCGGACTGGGTGAAGCGGTGATTTCCGCGCTTGCATCCGTCGGCGCGGCACCTGCGAAGTTCAAGCTCCTTGCGGTGACACGTATGCCGCACTCAGGCAAGCCTGACGAGCTGGTAGACGCGTTCGGAATTTCCGCGCGACATATCGTGGACGCCGTAAAGCAAATCGCTCGATAGCAGAATTCGCTTTCGTTATTCACTCGCTACAAACGAGGCAGCAGCCGGCGCGATTGACTCGCTTTTTAGGTGCTCCGAGCTACATTATGCCGGTTGAACTCCATCGTTCCGTCATCTACGGTTCCGAATCGAAGAGCGAGCAGGTCCATCGCATAGTTCTGATAAAGCTTCCATGGCTTCTTTGATCCCTGCTTCGGTAGGTTTGCGATCGACCGTTGAAAATATCCGGAAGTGAAGTTCACCATCGGCTCCTCGACAATTCCCGGGTCACGGCGGCGCGGCGTGCAGGATTCAAAACCGCGTGCGTCCATATAATTCAGCAGCCGGCAAATGTACTCTGCCGTGAGATCGGCTTTCAGCGTCCACGACGCATTGGTGTAACCGAACGCGGAAGCCAGATTCGGTACGTCGCTGTACATCATTCCTTTGTAGGTGAGCGTTCGCGCGAGATCGGCCGGCGCACCGTCAATCACCACCTGCATTCCGCCCAGCACCTTCAACTTCAATCCGGTGGCGGTGACAATGATGTCGACTTCGATCTCATTGCCAGAGCGCAACCGCAGCCCTGTTTCGGTGAAGGTCTCAATCTCATCTGTGACGATGGATGATTTGCCTGCTCGTATCGAAGAGAATAAATCTGAGTCGGGAATCAGGCACAAACGCTGGTCCCACGGGTTGTAGCGCGGTGAAAAATGCTTTTCGACGTCATATTCAGGACCCAGCTCCTGTTGCACCAGCTTCAGGATCCCTTTTTTTGTGACGCCGGGCTTTCGCCGCGCGAGATTGTAGAAGTACATTCCGAGAAGCACATTTTTCCATCGGACAATCGCGTACGCCGCCCGCGCAGGCAGCAATTTGCGCAACCAATTCGCGATTACGTCCTCGGACGGACGCGCTACAATGTATGTCGGCGAGCGCTGGAGCATCGTCACGTGCGCGGCTGTGCTGGCCAGCGCCGGAACCAACGTTACCGCCGTCGCTCCGCTGCCTATCACAACGATTCGCTTGCCTTCATACTCGATATCATCCGGCCACTTCTGGGGGTGGACGATTCGGCCGCGGAAACGCTCCATGCCCGGCCAGCCCGGCATATAACCCTCGGAGTAATCGTAGTAGCCACTGCACATGTAGAGAAAATTGCAGACGAATTGAACGAGCTTGCCGTCCGGATTCGTCGCGTCGACGGTCCAGCGTGAATCCTGAGTTGACCATGATGCGCGGGTAACCTGATGGCCGTATCTGATTTTGCGATCGATGCCATACTCGCCGGCCGCGTCGCGAACATACTTCAGGATGGAGGGACCGTCGGCGATTGCTTTCGCTCCTACCCATGGCCGAAACCGGTAGCCGAGCGTAAACATGTCGGAATCGGAGCGAATTCCTGGATAGCGAAATAGGTCCCATGTTCCACCACTGGCGTTTCGCCCTTCCAGAATCGCGAAAGTTTTCGCCGGACATTCCGTCTGCAAGTGATAGGCAGCGCCGATTCCGGAAAGCCCCGCACCCACGATCAACACATCGAAGTGCTCCGGACGTACTTCCGCTTCCGCGGGTACGACGGCGCTCTGATCAATCACCCCTCTATCTGCCACTGCACGACCTCGCGTTCCAACAGCGCCTAATAACTAGCACGCTCAGATATTGCCCCGGACAATGAATCGAAGCAACAGCGGGCTCGTGAAATTGATGCTTTGAAAGACTCACGCGTTTCGGTCGACCGCCGGTTGTAAACTTCGGTGAGAATTAAGCGTTCGCATTGAAACGACTTGTTTCAGTCCGGCACTTCTCGCTCGTCACTTCCCAAAACTTAATCTGCATCTCCTTTACTAAGACCGTGTCCTCACCGCTCGTTGGGCACTGAAGTGCGTAGTCCTTACCGGATGAGTTCCGCTCTCGAATTAGTCTCCGCCTCCTCCGCGAAACCACCATTTCGCGCCAAGCCCTATTCTGTCGAGCGCCGCTTCCAGCTCGTGCAGTCTGCTACAGTCGTAGCCGCACTTTTTTTTGCCGCGCTCGCACTCTACTGGAACCTTTCATTGCAACAACGAGTCGATTCCTCCCTCGATATTCTTCGCTCCAGGCTCGCCCTCAGCAGGCAGGTACAGTCAACTCACGAGGCTGCGGAACGATCATTCTGGAATGCCTACGAAATGGAAGACGCCGAGGCCCGCGCCGATTACGAAAATCTGCGCGCCGAAACGAAGAAGCTTCTCGACCAGTACGACTCAGCATCCTTACCTGCCGAGGACGGCGCCAAGTTAGACCGCCTGCGAATTCTGGAAGCAAGATTTTTCGAGCGAACGGCTGCGATGCTGGCCCGAGGGCTTCACCCGAGCAGCGATCTCGCGGAGCGTGGCGCGGTAGGGCAGCTCCACAATGATATCGAATCCACGCTGGGCAGCTTTGAAGACTTGCAGATCGAACGCGTCATGGCTTGCAGCGTGCTTATCGCGAGAGCTTCGCTCTGGATGACGGCGCTTCTCTTGTTGTGCGCCGGCATCTCACTCGTTGCGATTGGTTGGTTTCGGCGTGAACAGCGGCGTCATTTGTGGTCGCACCTCGAGAAACTGCGGCAAATGGTCGCCGAGGTGCGCCGCGGGAATCTGGGCGTCACCGCGGAAATTCCGAACAGCGTTGAACTCGGTTCGCTGATGGACGCTTTCGTGCAAATGGCCGCCGAGCTGCGCGACACGCGCGACTCTCTGGAACAGAAAGTCGTCGAGCGCACTGCCAGCCTCGAACTGGCGCAGAAAGATCTGCTGCAATCAGCGAAGCTCGCCTCCTTGGGTCAGCTTGTATCCGGCGTCGCACATGAAATTAATAATCCGCTCACGGCAATTCTCGGTTTCAGCGAAGTAGCGCTATTCCGTTCTGTGCCGGAATCCTTTGTGAATGCGCAGCTGCGCACAATTCGCAGCGAAGCCTTGCGGCTGCGCCACCTCGTCGCAAATCTCAGCGCCTTCGCGCGCCGGGCGCCGGGCCGCGTCGAACGATTCGATCTTCGCACGATCCTGGCCCGTTTGACGGACCTTCACGGATATCAGCTTCGCGCCGACAACATCTCCGTCCACGTAGCCTCTCACAGCGAGCCCGTCTGGGTGCTTGGCGACGCTGAGCAACTCACTCAGGTGATGCTCAATCTGGTGCTGAACGCACAGCACGCAATCAAAGAGTGTCGCGAACGCGGAGATATCTGGATCGATTGCGGAGCGGATGGCACGGTTGGCTTTTTTGCCGTGCGGGACAACGGCTCCGGGATGACTTCCGAAATCCGCGAGCACATCTTCGATCCGTTTTTCACCACCAAGCCGACAGGCCAAGGCACCGGACTGGGACTTAGCATCTCGCACGGAATCGTCCAGCAGCACCACGGCGCGATCTCCGTAGAAACCAGCCCCGGGCAGGGCACCACAATTCGCGTTCAACTTCCGTTGGACGTTGACGTCGCAATCGGAATTGCGGCTGACACCACCGAAGCCAGCCGTCTTCTCGATCCACAGGGCGGCCGCGAAAATTTTCCGGCGTCAGAAGCGAATCAGAGCCGCGAAAACGCCAAGGCAGAAGGGACTTTTCACGCGCTCGTGATTGACGATGAAGAATCCATTCTCGAAATGGTTAGCATTGCTCTGGAGGCTATGAATTGCCGGGCAACACTTCTTCATGGCTCCGCCGGCGTGGGAGCTGCACTCGCGGCCGGCGATTTCGACATCGTTATTTCTGATTTGAAAATGCCTGGGCAGAATGGCGCCGAAGTCTATCGCTTCATTCGCGAAAAATATCCAAAGCTCGCCAAGCGCTTCATGCTGATGACGGGAAACCTGGCGGATGCGGAAAAATACGCCGCCGAACTCGCAAGTGTGCCGATTCTGCCGAAGCCCTTTACGATTGCGCGCTTACGACAGGCAGTTGGCGATCTTTTTCAAACGAACAACACCGGCCGCTAGCGCTGTGCCTGCAACCTTTCCGCGCCTCTCGCGCATTCGCAGTGCTGGCATTCCGCCACGTCATTTGCGTCGCGGCGTAAATTAGCGGATAGTAAAAGCAGCGGGTGAAGGCTTCCGCTGATCGTCGAGAGATAATTCCCCAGCGATCGTCTCGTTCGTTCCATTCAATGCGCCTGCCCCCAGCCCGCGCATAAGTTTTTTCGGGATTTCGACTCGGTTGCCGGCACTAGCCCGCCGCCATGAGCCGAAGGAACCAAGCGCCATGCGGAAGCTACGTGCCCGTTCGTCCACAAGTCTCACGAAATCGGAAAAACCTGATCTAGGAGAATTACTGCTTCTGGCAATTCTGGTAATTCTCGTCGCGGCTGTAGTCGCTCACGTTGCGCACCGTTTTATTCCATAAGCGGGCTATTCTGGTATTAGCGGGATTCGATGGATGTACGAACGGAGCGACCAACGGTCAACTGCTTGAATCATTGACGCGAAATCGTGCGCTACTTTTCGCGCACCACAACTTCGCCGTTCGCGACGATCACATCGTTCAGCGAAAGCCGGTAGCGATACGAACCGGGATTGAGCCCGGGACGCGTGGGTCCGCTCACCAGCCGGACGGCGGGCGGCGCTTGAAACACGTTCGAAGAAAACGGGCAGCGCTGCGCATCGAATTCGATCTTCATGTTGCCGGCATTCGAGTACCACACAGCCTGATCTCCGGGATCGAGAACGATCACTTCCGGCAGCACTCCGACCATCACCATCTTGTCAGGCACTCGCGCAATCCTCTCTGCGGTAATTCGGCTCCGCAAACAGCATCTTCGGTACCGTAGATAGTCTCACAATCGTCGACGCAGGAGTGAAGAGGTCGCTTTACTGCGGCAAAGCTTTCTTTCGCAATTCGACGCGCAGCTCGACCGTGCCAATCGTCTCTCCGTTCGCTTCGCCGCGGACAGTGACCGCTTGCGCTTCTTGTTTCTTGGTATTCGCATCGGTGAGCGCAGGCAATACGATTTCAATTCTCGCAGCGGCCACTTGTTGCGCGGCGATCTGAAATTTACCAGCTCCGCTTTCCACCTTCCATCCGGCGGGCAAATCGACGGAAAGCATGATGTCCTGCGCCGACGTGGTCTGATTGCGAAGCCACAGCGGAATCGTCAAAGTACCGCCAGCCTGCAGAGCGATTTCCGGCGGCTCGGGATGCGGAAGCGCCTCGAGTCCGTGCGCGCGCCGGAATTCCGAATAGAAGTTCCAGGTCCCTGCGAGTTCAACCGACAGGTCCGGATGCGCCGGCTCCACCGGAACTTGCGTCCGCGGTGCGGCGATCGCGCCTGGTGTGATGCCCTCGAAAATATCTCCCGTGATGCTACCGCCGACGAGTGATTTCCCGAGCACGAACTCCTGCGGCTCCGTCCAGCCATCCGAAGCTGCTTTCTTCGCAATTTCCGCATCGTCCATTTTGGAATATGAGTCGATGAAATCTTTGGCTTGCGTCTGGTGCTCCTGAAAATCTTCGAACGCCATCCGCCAGTACGGCTGTTTGCCCACTTTCGAAATTCCAGTCACCGAATATGCGGGACCTTTACCGTGAAAAATGTCTTCGCGCGTCGCGTCGGGAAAGTAATAGATCTTTTTCGGTTGCCATGCTCGCAGATTATCGAAGAAAGGCTCGAGCCGCTTCATCGGCCCGGTCACCTGCTCAGGAAACACGAGGGGATCGCCTGCGAGATCGAACGCCTCCGTCGCCAGCACCCCCGCTGCCTGATGATCGCCGTGATCCTCGCCGATGAAAGTTCCGGGCAGAAATGTGAGCATCACTTCCGGGCGAGTGAGTCGCACGATGCGCACCAGTTGCTCGAGCGCCGCTCCGTGGCCCCAGTTCGCAAGAGACTGCAAAACATTCTGCGATGCCGTATCGTTGCCGTGGAGAAACCACACATCCGTAATCCCCAGCGTAGCGTTAGCCCGCCGTGCTTCGACCTCTCGAATATCGCCAAGTGCCGCGGCCTGTTCCGTCCCAAGTTCGTTCGCGCCGCTGCTCCCGCGCGTTCCGTAGGCAACGCCGACGCGCTTCCCCTCATCCACAGCCCGCGCCAGATAGGCGGTAGCCGCGCCTTCGTCATCGGGATGCGCAACGACGAGCAAAATATCCAGCTTGTAGCGGGAGTCGGGAACAGGGAGCGTCTTCGCATTCTGCGCGAAGCTCGCCACTGCTGAAGCCGTCAGCAAAAGACTGAATAGAAATATCGATTTAAGCGAACGCGTCATCAAGCATGCCTCATGGTTTTCCGCAGCGAACGTATCGTTGCCAAACGCCCCGAATGCGCATGAATTGGATGTGGCCTGGGGTCTGTAGTTTCATCAACCTGGGGCGAAATCGGTGATGCAGCTGAGCCGACCCGAACATGCTGAAGGCTCCATGCCAGGCGTTTGGACGCCGAAGCGGTGGAAATGGGGGCGCTACAACCGGCCTCATTGAGGACTCGGAGCGATGAGCCGAGGAGAGCGAAATTCGCGAGACGCGCCACTTTGTTTCGGTTCGAAATTGCGTAAGTATTCATTGTGCGGGAGTTAGCCGAAATTTTAAATTCAGCTGTGTTTCGGTCAGAAATTGAACGGGCCGGAGGCGGAGGCTGGTTCCTCTGCTTGGTTTGGCGGTTCATTGTCAGAATTCAACGGTAACGGTAGCACGGTGAAATGATCGCGTCCAAGAGTACCTTGGTGGAAGCGTTTGGATTCGTCTCACCCGCCGTTGGCGGAGGGCGACGCGAGACAACGAGGAACGGTGATGCGCTTTTGCACTCTTGGAACGCCCACTCCTGATTCTGGTTACGAAAGGCTGCGTCTACTTCTATTCTAGTTTCCACGCTCGACTTCACGTGCGTCTCGCATTTCGGGCCAACCGAATGTTCCGAGAGGCGCGAAAGCAGAGCGGCCCAGACCCCAGGTTGTAATTCGACATGAAACTTCGATTCAAAGATTTCTTCGGATCACTATGGTCGCGCCCTGACCCGGTTCTCGCCGAAGCGGGCGTGGCAGGCGAACTATTTGTCGCGAAAATCCGCTTGTCGTTGGCCAGTATTCTGCTGTTGATTCCCGTAATCGACTCATTCTTTTTCCCGATGGAGCCGAAGGAAGCCATTGTCGGTTTAAGCCTTGTGTCCGGCACGTTTATTGTTTCCGCCATCGTCTATCTGTTGATTTCCCGGGAATACAATTGGTCGTGGCTGAGTTTTCGCGACCAGTAGCTTCGACGTTTCGCTCGTGAGCTCAGCGCTCGCTCTCTTTTTGGTCTTGAATCAGCCGCACACAGCTGTAAACAGCAAAGTTGTGTTCGAGGGTTACTTTCTTGCGATCGGCAGCACAAGTTTGCGGTACGACAAACGCGTCTGCATCACCGCCGGCTTGCTGGCATGCAGCCAATATTTTGCCATCGTCTATTTCGCGGCGACTCACTGGGATCTCAATAGCGCGAAATTCGCGCCATATCCCTACGGATTGTTTAGCTGGTCTAACGAAGTCTCGCGATTGATCATTCTGCTCACTGCTGCAGCGTTGAGCGTGTCACTGGTGTCGCGGAGCCAGAAACTTCTGCACCTTGCGACCAGCGATCCCCTGACGGGATTGTTTAATCGGGGGTACGTCGACGATCGGCTCGCGATCGAACTGAGCCGAGCCCGCCGCTATCGGAAGGTTTTGACGCTCGCGGTGATTGACGCCGATCGTTTCAAGCTGCTGAACGATACGCATGGCCACGCCGCAGGCGACCTCGTATTGCAAAAGATTGGCGCGATTCTTCGCGAATCCTGCCGCAGAAGTGACACGGTGGGGCGCTACGGAGGCGAAGAGTTCGTGGTGATCCTGCCCGAGACGGACCTTGAAACAGCGCAACGGAAGATTGAGTCGCTGCGGGAATTGCTGGCGGGAACTCCGATCGAATTGGCCGCGCGCGGAGAATTCGTTCAAGTGACGATCAGCGCCGGATTAGCGGCCTTTCCACAGGATGCAACGGACGCGGCGGAGCTGTTCGCGTTAGCGGATGAAAGAATGTTCCAGGCGAAGAAGGAAGGGCGCAACCGCGTCGTCGCAAGTCCTGAAGCTGTCCTCGTTTAAGCGTAGGTGAATGGATCCGATCGCTACTCATTGGTGGCGGCGGGTCCCGCCTGGCTTGCCACGTATTTCTCGTACTCCGCACTCGTTTGTCCCCGGGAGACTCGTTTTCTAAGTCCGGTATGGCGGACGTTCCTAATCTACGGTTCAGGGATTAGAAATCTTCGCGCGATGTTGAAAATATGAAACCGGGACCGATTCTAATGTACCGTAAACGCGGTTTTACGGAATCGCGCTGGCAACGCCTTTTTCCGATCCGGGCGGGCTTGCCGTCCAGGTCCGACGATCCAGACGCGGTCCAATCCACCTGCGCGAATCCTGGATGGGGCGCCGCGCATCAATGTCGCATGGGTTCATTAACAGCAGTCGTCCGGCAGCGCCTGCAAAGTTCTTTCTCTCCAGTATTAAAGTTAAGTCGCTCTTATGTTATGGTGACTCTCACTTTCAGATGAACAAGATGGTCGCAAGCCACAGAAACGGGCCAAACGGAGAAAATTAAGCTATGGCTACCGCCAAGGTTCGAGGCGAGTCTCGTGCAGCAAGCCGCGCTGCGGCAGGCATTGGCCGAAGAAGTGGAGCGCGAGCGCAGCGCATCAATCCCGGATCAGCGCGTCGGGCAAGCCCGCTCGGCGCCGGAGCTGAACCGGGACTTCGCGAGCGCAAGAAGGCGCGACTGCGCCAGGAAATTATCGAGACGGCGCTGAGGCTTTTTCGCGCGCGCGGCTACGAGGATACGCGGGTTGAGGACATCGTGCAGGTGCTCGAAATCAGCCAGCCCACGTTCTTCCGTTATTTCCCCACAAAGGATGCCGTTCTTTACGAAGTGGGAAATCGCGGCTATTCCTGCATCACTGAAAAATTGAAGCTGGAAGTCTCGAGTGACGCGAGCACAGCGGACCGCTTGCGCCGCCTTTATCAGGAATTTGCACGCGAAGTGGAAGCGAACCGCTGGCTGTGGCAAGCCGTGGTCCTTTCCGGAGCGATGGACCCGGTGCGCTCGCCGCAAATGCGCGGCCAGGAAAAAATCGCGGCCAGTTTGCTGCAGGAAATTCTCGAGCAGGGACAGAAGCGTGGAGAAATCACGCGCGCTTTCCCGGTCGATCATCTCGCCGAGTTCATGGAAGCGCTCTACAACACGGTGGTTCGAAATTGGGTGGTAGATCTTCCCGGGCCGGACAAGCTGATCGGGCGCGTGCGTAACGCGGTGGACTTTTTTCTGCGGGGCGTCGCAGCGTAGCCTTCGCGGCCGGCAAACGAACCTCACCCGATCACGTTTACCCAAACATCGAGCAGATGCGAATGCGAGCTGCCGTCCTTCACGCCTTCAAACAGCCCCTCACAATCGAGGAAGTCGAACGGCCGAAGCCAGGTGCGGATGAAGTTCTGATCCGGGTGGAAGCCTGCGGAGTTTGCCATTCCGATTTGCACGTTGCGGATGGCGATTGGCCGCAATTCGCGAGGATCGTGAAGCGGCCGTTAATTCTAGGGCATGAAATTGCAGGACGGGTGATCGAGAAGGGCGCAGCCGTCCGGGATTTGGAAATTGGCGATCGGGTGGGCGTGCCCTGGGTTTACTGGACGTGCGGCGTATGCGAGGTCTGCAAAGAGGGATACGAGAACCTCTGCACGAAACAAAAAATCACCGGGGTGACGGTCGACGGCGGGTATGCGGAATTCGTGAAAGCTCCCGCGAGCCACGCGACAAGGATTCCTGACGGTTTGTCGTCGATCGAAGCTGCACCTTTGTTTTGTGCCGGAGTCACGGTTTTCCGCGCGCTCACGCAGGCGGGAATATCGCCCGGTCAACGTCTTGCGATTTTTGGCCTGGGTGGCCTCGGGCATCTCGCCGTGCAAATTGGGCGAGAGTTCGGCGCGGATATCACGGCCATCGACATCTCGGACGAAAAGCTGACCCGCGCGAAACTTCTGGGAGCTACGAACGCGCTGAATGCCGCGACAGGTGAGGTAGCGAAGCAAATGCGAAGCGCCGGGGGGGCGCACGTGGCGCTTGTTTGTTCTGCTGCCAAAGCTGCTTACGATATGGCGTTTAACTGTTTGCGCCCCACGGGAACGCTCCTGGTTGTGGGATTGCCAGCCGAAAATATCTGTTTTCCGCCGATCCTGATGGCCGCAGGTGAGGTTCGGATTAAAGCGTCGGCCGTGGGTACCCGCAAAGATCTGCGAGGAGTCCTCGAGATGGCGGCCGCGGGAAAGCTTCGTTGCGAAGTGACATCGCGTCCACTGGAATTCGCGAACGATGCGCTACAACTCTTGCGCAGCGGGCAGGTTGCGGGCCGAATCGTTTTGACCTTCCCGAGCTAATCCTAGTTCAGCCGAGCTGGTCTGGCTGAGCCTGGCCGGCCACTGAAAGTTCGCCTAACCCCCGCCACGCTGGCCTCTCCCCAAAATAATCACCTCGGCACTTAATTCGACTTGACGTTAGTCACTAAAATGTAATATTCCCTATCATAATTTTGGGTGGGTGGATGGGAATGAAGGTATTTCGAAAGAACTCGGCTCGGTAGAAGCATGGACGTCGTGCGTCGACTTCAAAGGCCGCTGGGCGTTGCTTTGACCTCACGAGGAGGATTTATGAAGTCAGCGTTTCTAGCCGGACTATTCGCGTGTCTGGTGTGTGTGCTGGTGGCGCCGCCATCGGCGCACGCGCAAGGGGTGGGTTCATCGGGAACGATCAACGGAACGGTCGTTGATCCGACGGGCGCGATTGTGCCGAAGGCGCTGGTCGTTGCTACCGAAACCGATCGAGGAGTGTTGCATTCTACCGAGACGGACACGAACGGCTACTATCGACTGACCGGTTTGCCGCCCACGACTTACGACGTGACTGCCCGCGCTGCCGGCTTCGAGACAATTGTGCAGAAGGGTCTGGTCGTCACCGTCGGCAGTATCACGCTGGTTGATTTTCATCTCTCGCTCGCCACTTCCAAGGCGGTGATCGAGGTGAGCGCTGTCCCGCCGATCGTGGAAACGGAACGAGGAAGCGAATCGAACACGATTACCCAGAACTACATCGAAGACTTGCCGATCGACCGTCGCGACTACCTCAACTTTACTTTGCTTCTGCCTGGCGTGTCTGATTCGACCCGGATTGCGGATGACCAGGATTTTCGCGTGAAGCAGACGCCGCAAAGCGGGCTTTCCTTCTACGGCAGCAATGGCCGCGGAAACAACGTGACGGTGGACGGCGGCGAAACCGGGTCGGATTCCGGCGGCGTGCGCCTCACGGTAAGCCAGGATGCGGTGCAAGAGTTCCAAGTAAACCGCAGCAACTATCCCGCGGACCTAGGTGGCGCAAGCGGCGCGGCTATCAACATTGTGACGAAATCGGGCGGCAACGACTTGCACGGCAGCGTGTACGGATTCTTTCGCAACAGTGCGATGGATGCACGAGATCCCTTCGCGTTCAGCCAGGCGCTCCAACCAAAAGAAATCTTCGATCCCTCGAAGCCCGATAAGGAGGGGGCACCGGTCAAGAATTCACTCGGCCGGTATCAATTCGGTGCCAACGCGGGTTTCCCGATCCAAAAAGACAAGACGTTCGCTTTCCTGGCGTTTGAAGGCTTGCGACAGGATTCTGAGAATGCAGTACCTCTGCTGTTAGACACTTCAACCCTCCGACCGACAGCGCCGCAGCAACAGGTGATTAACAACCTCACAGCGCAGGGAGCTACTCCGGTTACTTGTTTTACGGGCGTGGTTGTTGAAGCTGCACAGTGCGCCGGACTACTACAGAGCGCGTTAACCGTCAGCCAACTTGCCGGGATACCCGGTACGGGGCAATCCATAGTGAACTCATACCTTATCGGCCAATACGAAACAAACGGGGGGCTGTTTAATTACAACACCCGGCAGTATTTGTTTTCGGGGCGCGTCGACCATACTTTCAGCGCTGCAAATTCTGTTTCCCTGACCTACCGTTATGGGTACGACCTGGAAGAGAACCCGGACGTTCAATCCTTGACGGGTTTTTCCGCCGGCAGCGCGATCCACAACTACGACGACAACATTCAAGGGGCGTGGTACCACGTGTTCAGCCCCCGAGATCAAAATGAACTCCGGATCCAGTACGACTACAATCATTTCAACGTAATTCCGAATCAGCCGGGACAGGTGGGATTGCAGATCCCCGGCTTCATAAACAATCTGGGCACCAATATTTTCCTTCCCAGTTTGACGATCTTGCGCCGCACTGAATTTGCGGACAACTTCACGATGATCCGCGGCCGCCACACGATCAAGTTTGGAGGCAACGTGCTGCTTCGTGGCAATCACACGGAATCCCACACGTTCCTGCCCGGACGTTTCGTTTTTGGGTCGTTGCCCGGAGCGCTGATCAGTCCACAGCTAGCGAGCGTGGAAATTAATCCATTGCAATCCGCTTCGTTCGGGCTGCCGCAGGTGTTTCAACAAGGCTTCGGCAATGCGGACTATCCCGCTTACACGCGGCCGCTCACCGGGCTCTTTTTGCAAGATTCATGGCAGATCAAGCCAAACTTCACGTTGAACTATGGGTTGCGATACGAAATCGATTCGCAGTATCTTCCGCTGAATACGTTCTATCACGATTTTGCGCCGCGCATTTCGTTCGCTTGGGATCCGTTCAACGATCACAAAACGGTAATTCGCGGCGGCTATGGGATTTTCTACGGAAACGTGGATGCTCAGATTCCCGGTGTGGACTTGAGTCTCGGAGTACTGAACAAGAATCGCAGCACGGTGGAGAATCAGCACAATAAGAGCCAGGTTCCCGATCAGGTGAACAACCTGGTCAACACGTGCGGAGTGGGATTTCCGGGCGTTCCGATCTTTCCGGGGACAGGCACAAGCCCCTGCACCCGATTCATCTCTATCTATGTAGACCCAATCACTTCGACGGGACTTCCGATCGCGCCCGCAAACGAAGTGTTCCAAACTTTGTTCGCGAATGGGCTCATTCAATGCGCTACGCCTCTTCCAGGGCAGAACGCCTGCATCACGCCGCAGTCGTTGGGACCAACTTCAGCAGGCGGATTGTTCCCGGGCCCGCTTGGCTCCGGCATTATTCCGACGAATTCCGGCCAACTGTCTCCGCTGACGGTGGTGTTCAGCAATCCGCCCAATTACAGGCCTCCGTACGCACAACAAGCTTCGCTTGCAATTGAGCGTGAGATTGCGCCCGGACTTTCGGTTTCGGCGAGCTTTATTTATTCCCACACGGTGCATCTGCCAGTGGCGATTGATACGAACTTGCTGCCGTCCACTCCGCTGAGTACCGTAACGCTGGCGAACGGCCAAACGGTTTCCTATCGGAACTGGAATGGCGGCACTCCAGGTAATCCAGCGCCCACCGACCCACTCCAAGGCACGGAGTTTCCCGGAGGGCTTTCGCCGTGCGCGAATCCGTTTGCGTGCTTTGTGAATCCGCTGGTCATTCAGAATAACCAATACACGGCTGCGTCATCGGGGCTGTACGAGGGCGGGATTCTGCAAGTAACGAAGCGGCTGAGCAACAATTTTTCGCTCTTCGCGAACTACACTTTCAGCAAAGGTTTCGACACGGGAACAGACTTCAACACAGATTTTGGTCCACAGGATCCAACGAACTTGAGGCTGGATCGCGCTCTTTCCCCGTTCGATGAGCGGCACAAGGTTGTAATAGCTGCAGTGCTTAACAGCCCGTGGAATCAGTCCGTCCTTAAAGGGTTTCAGTTGTCTCCGGTTTTCCAATATCACAGCGGACATCCTTTCAACCTGAACGCAGGCGGAGAGGTGAACGGAAACAATCACATCACCAACGAGCGACCGATTGGCGCCAATCGCGACACCGGCCTCGGCCCGAACTATGTGGACTTCTCAATGCGGTTGAGCTGGCAGCACAAGGTGGGCGAGAGAGGGACGCTGCAATTTACGGCAGAGGGATTCAATATCGCCAACCACACAAACTATGCCAGCGTGAACAACGTGGTGAGCCCGCTATTCGGTTTCCAACCGGGCTTTACCACTTTCAACGTGCACGGCAGTGCCCATATCGCCCCGAATCAACCGCTCGGATTTACGTCTGCATTCCCGAAGCGCGAGATTCAACTGGGCGCGCGGTTTAGTTTTTAAGGGCTAAAGAGGGTAGTCGCCGGCGGCGCCCGCATTAGCCGCCGGCGCATTCGCCAAGGTAAGCGCGAGAAAACGATCGTTGGATTCAGGGTGTTGAAATTTCGGACGTGGAGGACTGTCACATGTGGCAAACGATTAAGCAGGGCGCTCTCGTTCTCGCGGTGGCCGCAATTTTGGTGGTTTCGATATCGAGCAGCGCAAATGCACAGGCGAGCCTCACCACGAAGACAGGATCGCTCGCAGACGGCGCGACATATCTGATTCAGGTTCCGTCCAACTGGAATGGAACTCTGTTCCTCTATAGCCACGGTTATGTGGTTCCGGGCAGCCCGAATCCGGCAATTGATGTGGGCGACCCCGCGACCGGCGCGTTCATGCTGGCGAATGGTTTTGCGCTGGCCGGATCTTCCTACGCTCACACCGGCTGGGCGATCCAAGAAGCGCTGACCGATCAAATCCAGGTGCTCGACGTGTTCGATACGGATTTTGGCAAGCCTACAGCGACGATTGCATGGGGACATTCACTCGGCGGAATTATTACGGCGGGCCTGATTCAACAAAATCCGAAACGGTTTACGGCGGCGCAACCGATGTGCGGAGTGCTATCGGGCGGCGTGGCCACTTGGAATACCGCGCTGGACGCGGAGTTTGCGTTTAAGACCTTACTCGCACCGACGAGCGCTCTGCAGGTGGTGAATATCACGAATCCGAGCGCGAACCTGACGCTCGCGGAAGAAATTCTTGCTGTTGCGCAAAGTTCGCCTCAGGGACGGGCGCGCATCGCGCTCGCAGCCGCGTTGGGAGATGTTCCTGGCTGGTTCACGCCGCTTACACCCGAGCCGGCCAAGTCGGATTTCACCACTCAGGAAGTAAATCAGTTTACATGGGACGAGCAGATTGACTTTCCATTTGCGTTTGCTTTCCGGGCGGAACTCGAGGCTCGCGCGGGGGGAAATGTTTCGTGGAACACGGATGTGGATTACGGACTGCAACTCCTGAAGTCCGCGAGTCGCGATGAAGTGTGGGCGCTCTATCAGATGGCGGGTATCAGTTTGGTGGGTGACATTGAGAAGCTAAACCGCACAGCGCGAATCAAGGCGAACCCGAGAGCGGTGAACTACCTGAAGCAAAATATTATTTTCGATGGCGAGATTCATATTCCCGTCTTGACGATGCACACGCTTGGTGACGGGCTCGTTATCAACGAAAACGAGACTGCGTACCGGACGATCGTCGACCTCGTTGGCAACCGCCAGTATCTGCGTCAGACGTTCGTTGCACGCGCTGGGCACTGCGCGTTTACTCCCGCGGAGACGATCGCCGCGGTGGAGACCCTTTTGACCCGAGTAGAGACAGGGCAATGGCCGACGACCGAGGCGAATGTGTTGAATGGCGACGCAACGGCGCTGGGACCCAACTTCAATATTTTCCCAGCGGGGACTACGATTGTGGCGACGCCACCGGCGTACATCGATTTCGTGTCAGGAATTTACCCGCGGCCGTTTGATTCTCTTGCGGGACTGTGCGATTCCCACGGCTTTGGCCGAGGTTGTCCGTTTGGTTTCTCGTTCCTTCTGCAGCACTAGGAAATTGAACATCAGAGGATCCGCACATTTCCGGGGTCTGGCGAATCGGCCGCTTCGGAGAGTCCCCGGATCGGAGATTCCTGAAGTGAGCGACGCCTGCTGAACGGCGGGCGTCGCTTTATTTTCGCGCTGGGCGAGTTTGGCGGACCATATTTGCTACGAACGCGGCCGTCACACTCAAAAACTGCGTAAGCGAGTTACACAGTGCAGGATTCTTGAATGAATACCAAGCAACTTTTCGATTTGACTGGCCGTGTCGCGATTGTGACGGGCGGCTCCGTCGGGCTCGGGCGCCAGATGGCGCAGGGCCTGGCGGAAATGGGCGCGAACGTCGTCCTTTGCGCGCGAAAAAAGGAGCGCTGCGAAAAAGCTGCGGCGGAATTGAAGAAGCTTGGCGTGAAATCGATGGCGCTCGCCTGTGACGTGAAAAATCCGGCCAGCGTGAAAGAAGTGATCGACGCGACGGTGGCTGAGTTCGGCCGGATCGATGTGCTGATCAACAATGCAGGCACGTCATGGGGCGCTCCGGTGGAAGAAATGAAGCTTGAGCATTGGAACAAGGTGATCGAGACGAATCTTACCGGGACATTCCTTTTTTCGCAGGCTGCGGGGAAGGTGATGATCGGCCAACGCAAAGGCAAGATCATCAACATCGCGTCGGTAGCGGGAATCCACGGGGCTCCGCCGGAATTGCAGGCGATCGGGTATCACGCAAGCAAGGGCGGCGTGATTGCGTTCACGAAAGATTTGGCATGCAAGTGGGGCGTCCACAATATTCAGGTGAACGCAATCGCTCCGGGCTGGTTCCCAACGAGCATGTCCGAAGTGGTGATCGAGCGGAATAGGGATTATTTCTTGAAGAGCATTCCGTTGCATCGATTTGGCGGCGAGGATGATTTGAAGGGAGCTGCTGTGTATCTGGCTTCGAGCGCGTCGGACTACGTGACGGGAAATGTGTTAGTGGTTGACGGGGGCCAAACGGCGTAGCGGCCGCGCGAGAGAACGATGAAAATTCCTCTGACTCCGATCCGTTTTTTGCGATACGCAGAACAACAATTTCCTCAGAAAACCGGAGTGGTTTGCGGAAGCGAACGTTTTACGTATGCGCAGTTTGCGGATCGAGCGCGCCGTCTGGCTGGTGGGCTGCAGAGTCTGGGCGTTGCGCCCGGCGATCGTGTTGCGTTTCTGAGCATGAATTGCCATCGCTTGATCGAAGCGTATTACGGAGTGCTGGAAGCGGGCGCGGTGTTGCTGCCGTTGAATATTCGTCTGGCGCCGCATGAGTTGGCCTTCATTTTGAGAGATGCGGGCGTCAAGATTCTTTTCGTCGGCAAGGAGTTTGTCGATTTGGCCGGAGCGTTCCGGAAGGACGTTCCGGGCGTCGAGACATTCGTTCTGCTCGAAGGTTCGCCGCGCGAGGAATGGCTGGCTTCGAACAACTTACGAAGAGATGCTGGCGGACGCGGAGGCTGTAAGCGCCGATTTCATGAAAGTGGACGAAGATTCCCTGGCGGAGTTGTTTTACACGAGCGGGACGAGCGCGAACCCCAAAGGCGTGATGCTCACGCACAGAAACATATACCTCCATGCGATGAGTGTGGCGCTGGCGTTCAACATGGGAGTTGATAGCGTGGAGCTTCATACGATTCCACTTTTTCACGCGAATGGATGGGGCGTGGCGCATTCGCTCACGCTGCTGGGCGGAACGCACGTGATGATTCAGCGGTTTGAAACGCGCGAGGTTTTCAGGCTGATTCAGCAGGAAAAGGTACAGTCTTGCAGCCTGGTGCCCACGATGGCGACTGCGCTGGTGAATTGCCCCGACCGGCCGAAGTACGATTTGAGCAGTCTGACTCGAGTTGTGATCGGCGGCGCGGCGTCGTCTCCTACGTTAGTGCGCGAGGTGGAGGAAAAACTTGGCTGCACTTGTTTTTCCGGCTATGGACTGACCGAAACTTCGCCGATGCTTTCCATCTCGCCAATGAAGCCGTGGCTTCGTTGGGAGGGAGAGCAGCGATTCGTGGGGCAGGCGATGACGGGCTATGCGGCTCCGGGCATGGAATTGCGAATCGTGGATGCGAACGACAACGATGTGGCGCATGACGGAGCTGCAATCGGCGAAATCATTGCTCGCAGCGATGGAGTGATGGAGGGTTATTGGGGCGACACGGAGGGTACTCGGGAGGCTTTGCGCTGCGGATGGTTTCACACCGGCGATATGGCGACGATGAATGAGGAAGGTTACCTACTGATTGTTGACCGGAAGAAGGACATTATCTTGAGCGGCGGCGAAAATATTTCTTCGCTCGAATTGGAAAAGGCGCTATTAGCGCATCCCGCGGTTTACGAGCTGGCAGTGGTTCCTGTGCCGGACGAAAAGTGGGGTGAAGTTCCGAAGGCGCTGGTGGTGTTGAAACCGGGGCAGCAAGCGACTGAAAGAGAGTTGCTCGACTTTTGCCGAACGCGGGTGGCGCACTATAAGGCACCGCGGTCGATCGAGTTTTTCGAGTCGCTGCCGAAGACGGGCACCGGGAAAATTCTAAAAAAAGAGCTGCGCAAAAAATATTGGCAGGGGCGCGAAACGCTTCGGCCGCAGGCTGGCGCGGAGCTGCGAAAAGTTACGAAGTAGCGAAGATGCATGTGTCACCGCGCCTGCGCGCCGCAATAGGTATTACTGCCGTTGATTCGAAAGGACCGCCGAATGGATCTGAATCTTACAGTTGAAGAAACGAAATTTCGCGATGAGTTGCGGGCGTGGCTCGAGGCCAACGTTCCTGGGGATTGGAACGAGTGGCGCGAGAAGCCGCTCGAGGAATCGTTCTCATACCTGCGTGCCTGGCAGCGCAAGTTGTACGAAGGCGGGTGGGCGGCGGTGTCGTGGCCAAAGGAGTATGGCGGCCGCAGCGCGAGTTTGATGGAGCAATCGCTTTTCTGGGAGGAGATGGCGCGGGTCGAGGCGCCGCCGATGGCGAATTCTCTGGGGCTCGGGCTGATCGGCCCGACGATCATCGCTTACGGAACGGACGAACAGAAAAAACGATTCATTCCCAAGATTTTGAGCGCCGAAGAAATCTGGTGCCAGGGTTTTTCGGAACCAAACGCCGGTTCGGATCTTGCGAGCCTGCAGACCGAAGCGCGACTGGATGGCGACCATTACGTCGTGAATGGGCAAAAAGTGTGGACGAGTTATGGTTGGATCGGAAATTGGTGCGAGCTCGTGGTGCGGACGGACCCCACCGTAGCCAAGCACAAGGGGCTCAGCGTTCTTTTGATCGACATGAAATCGCCGGGCGTAGAAGTTCGACCGCTAAAGCAAATGACGGGCGAGAGTGAATTCAACGAGCTATTTTTTCGTGACGTACGCGTGCCGGTAGCGAATATTCTCGGCAAGGTGAATGACGGCTGGAACGTGGCGGTGAGCACGCTGATGTACGAGCGGGGTTCGTATGGCGCGCGGCTTCATTTGCTGTTCAAGCGCAATATCAACCGGTTGATCGAGCTTTCGCGCACGTTTCAAAAGAACGGGCATCCCGCTTCGCAGGATCCGATCATGCGACAGAAACTGGCGCAGTGCTACGCGGAAATCGAAATCATGCGCTGGAATCAGCTTCGCGCTTTCAGCCGTATTACCGCCACAGGTGTTCCCGGTCCCGAAGGCTCGATCCAAAAGATTTTCTGGAGCGAGTTAAACCAGCGCGTGCAGCAGATCGCGCAGGAATTGCTTGGGCCGTACGGGCAGCTTCTTGCGGGCGATAGCCGCGCGGTTGATAACGGAATCTGGTCGTACGGTTATCTTCGAACGCGCGGAAATACGATCGAGGCGGGTACGTCTGAAGTGCAGCGAAATATTATCGGGCATTTCGTGCTCGGTTTGCCCAGAAGCTACTAAGGGAGAAGCGATGCAATTCGGACTGAGCGAAAGCCAGCAGATGTTGAAGGACAACGCGCGGAAATTCTTCGCCGGGGAGTGCCCGATGGAGGAAGTCCGCCGGTTGATGGAGACGGATACCGCATACGACGAATCGTTGTGGGCAAAAATGACGGAGCAAGGATATACGGGGATCATTTTTCCGGAGGAATATGGCGGCGTCGGGCTCGGCAAAGTGGAACTTGCGTTGTTGATGGAGGAGGCGGGCCGCGCGCTATTGCCCGGGCCGTTCTTTTCAACGGTGGCACTCGCGGGAGCTGTGATTGATGCGGTTGGAGGTCGTGAGCTTAAGGAAAAATATCTCGCGCCGATTTGTGCGGGCGACGCTCGCTCTACCGTGGCGATTCTTGAGTCGAATGCCAGCTGGAATCCGGCGGATATTCAGATCGCGGCGGCGAATGGAAGCCTCACGGGCGAAAAGCTGTTTGTGACGGATGCTGAGGTTGCGGATTTCATCATCGTAGTCGCGCGGAACGGAGTTTTCGCGGTAGCTTCGAAGGCTGCCGGAATGCGAATTACGCCGATGACGGGAATGGACCTGACGCGAAAGCTTTATCAGGTGGATTTTCAGAACACTCCCGCGGAAAAGATCGGAGACACGAAGGATCTGGCGAAAGCGTTTGACATCGCGACGACAGCGCTTGTTTGCGAACTCGTCGGCGGAATGCAGCAGGCGCTCGACATCACTGTTGAATACGCCAAGATGCGGAAGCAATTTGGAAAGCCGATAGGCATGTTCCAAGCGGTGCAGCACCAGTGTGCGGATATGTACCTTGAGACAGAAAGCTCGCGCTCGGCAGCTTACTATGCCGCGTGGGCGCTTGAAGAAAATGCGCCGGATGCCTCCATATCTGTTTCAATCGCGAAAATGTATGCGAGCGACGCGGCCCGTAACGTGGGGAATCGCGGCATTCAAGTGCACGGCGGGATGGGATTCACCTGGGAAAATGACGTGCACCTTTACTACCGGCGCGCGAAATCTTCGGAAACAGCTTTTGGCGATTCAACTTTTCACCGCGAGCGCATCGCGCGGCTCGTGGTCGATGGCGGCGAGACACTCGCCAAGAGCGCGTAGAAACTAATAAAGAGAGCGACCCACATGAGCGACCTTGTTCAAGTCACCAAGAACGGCGACATCGCTGTCATCACGATTAACAATCCGCCCGTAAATGCGCTGAGCCCGGGCGTGCCCGAAGGCATTGGCGCTGCCATTGAACAAATCAACAAGGACGCCAGCGTGAAAGCAGCCGTGCTGATCGGCGGCGGACGCACGTTTGTCGCAGGCGCCGATATCAAAGAATTCGGGAAGATGACTTCCGGGAAGAGTGAGCGCGGCGCGGGGTTGCTGCCGCTTTTGCTAAAAATTGAAGACTCGAGCAAGCCTGTAGTGGTGGCAATTCACGGCACGGCTTTCGGCGGCGGCCTTGAGCTTGCGATGTCCGGGCATTACCGGGTTGCCGCGCCCGATGCGCAAGTGGGGCAGCCCGAGGTGAAACTCGGAATTATTCCGGGAGCAGGTGGTACGCAGCGTTTGCCGCGGCTTGCAGGTGTCGCGAAGGCTGTGGAGATGTGCGTCGATGGAAAACCGGTGAAAGCGCAGGACGCGTTGAAGCACGGAATTGTCGATCGATTGATTGAAGGCGATTTGCTTGCGGGTGCAGTCGCATTCGCGCGCGAGATTTATGGAAAGCCCGCCCCGAAGACTCGAGAACGCAAAGAAAAGCTGGGAACGAGTGGGGAAAATGCGCCGATCTTCGCGGCTGCACGCGAAACCGCTCGCACGAAACAGCGCGGGATGATGGCGCCGCTTGCGGCGATTGATGCGGTGGAAGCCGCAACAAAATTGCCATTCGAGCAGGGCTGCGAGAAAGAGAAAGAACTCTTCGTCAAATGTCTCTTCTCCGACCAATCGAAGGCTCTGATTCATGTTTTCTTCGGCGAGCGTGAAGTGGGGAAGATCCCGGACATTCCGAAAGAGACGCCACTCATTCCTGTAAATAAAGCGGCGGTTGTAGGCGCCGGAACGATGGGCGGCGGAATCGCAATGGTGTTCGCAAATGCGGGAATTCCGGTGCTGCTGAAGGATACTGACCAGCCCGCGCTCGATCGCGGCATGGCCAACATTCAGAAGAATTATGCGAGCTCCGTGAAGCGCGGGCGATTTACGCAGCAATTCGTCGACGATTGCCTGAAGCGAATTCAGCCGACGCTGAGCTTTGATGGTTTTCGCGATGCTGACATGGTGATCGAAGCGGTCTTCGAAGGGATGGCGCTGAAGAAGCAGGTGTTTGCGGAACTCGATCGCGCCTGCAAGCCCGGCGCAATCCTTGCGAGCAATACTTCTACTTTGAACATTGATGAGATCGCGTCATCGACGTCGCGTCCGGAGTCGGTGATCGGCACGCATTTTTTCAGCCCGGCGAACGTGATGCGGCTGCTCGAGATTGTGCGCGGGAAAGCGAGCAGCAAGGAAGTGATCGCAACTTGCATGCAGCTTTCAAAAAAGCTCGGCAAAGTCGGCGTTCTTGTCGGCAACTGCCGCGGGTTCGTCGGCAATCGCATGTTCGGGCCGTACCGCCGCGAGGCGCAATTCCTGGTGGAAGAGGGCGCTAGCGTGGAGGCCGTGGATAAAGCGCTTGTCGATTACGGGATGGCGATGGGGCCGCTCGCGACCGGTGATCTCGCCGGTCTCGATGTTGGCTGGCGCATTCGGAAGGAATACCGGCACCTTGAGAAGCCCGGGATCCGGCAGCCGATAGCGGAAGATCGACTGTGCGAGATGGGGCGCTTCGGACAGAAAACGGGCGCGGGCTGGTACAAGTATGACGAGAACCGCCGCGCGAATAACGATCCGGAAGTGGCGGAGATGGTGCGGAAGTGGACTCTCGAAGCCAAAATTCCGCAACGGCAGATTTCAGGCGAGGAAATCGTCGATCGTTGCATCTATGCTCTCGTCAATGAGGGTGCGCGGATTCTGGAAGAAGGCTACGCGTTGCGATCCGTAGATATCGACATTATTTACCTGAACGGATACGGATATCCGGCCTACCGGGGCGGCCCGATGTGGTATGCCGACACTGTGGGACTGAAAAAAGTTTACGACCGCGTTTGCGAATTCCAGAAGCAGCACGGCGAAATCTGGGAACCCGCTCCTTTGCTGAAGCAATTGGCCGAACAAGGCAAGACGTTCGCTGAATTCACGAAGGAACACGGCGTCGCGGCATCGAAGCCTTGAGGAGCGAGCGGTGCCGGATTTTCAGGATCAGGCAACGGCCGTACGCGCGGGTGAAGAGCTCAATCTGGCGGCGCTTGAGTCCTTTTTGCAGGCGCATTTCCCGGACGAGCGCGGACCTCTTGAAGTAAGACAATTCCCCAGCGGCCATTCGAACCTGACCTACTCCGTCCGTTTCGGCAGCAGAGAATTTGTGCTGCGGCGGCCTCCCTTCGGCAGCAAGGTGAAATCCGCGCACGATATGGGGCGCGAGTTCCGCGTTCTTTCAAAGCTTCACGCGGCATATCCTCCGGCGCCGCAGGTGTTCTTGTATTGCGACGACACGTCCGTCCTCGATGCGCCGTTTTATTTGATGGACCCGATCCACGGAATTATCATTCGACGAAATCCTCCTGCGGGGCTTGAATTCCCGGCGGCGACGGTTCGGCGCTTGTGCGAGTCGTTCGTCGATAACCTCGCGCGTTTACACGGCTTGGATTTTGGGAGCATCGGCCTAGCTGAACTTGGCAAGCCGGAAGGTTATCTGGGACGGCAGGTGCGCGGCTGGACCGAACGGTATTACGGATCGCGCACACATGATTTTTCGGAAGTGGAAGCGCATCGTCGGCTGGATGAATGAGCACATGCCACCTAAGAGCGATGTGGCGCTGATCCACAATGACTACAAGTACGACAATCTGGTTCTGGACACGAATGAGATTACGAAAATTGTGGGAGTGCTGGACTGGGAGATGTGCACGATCGGCGATCCGCTGACGGATTTGGGCACAGCTCTCGCCTACTGGATCGAGGCAGGCGATCCCGACCCACTGCAGAAGATTCGCTGGGGTCCGACTGCGCACGCCGGCAGCATGACGCGCGCGCAAATCGTAGAGCGGTATGCCCAGACGACCGGGCGAAACGTTGCGCATATGGATTTTTATCTGGCGTTCGCACGATTCAAAGTAGCCGTGATCGTCCAGCAGATTTATTACCGCTATCATCAGGGGCTTACGAAAGACGAGCGTTTCGCGTCGATGCCTGCCGTGATCGAAACGCTGCTGCAGGCGTCACTGCAATGCGCAGAAACCGGCGTGATCTGATTTTGTTTTCGAATGCTCTCCTGGCGCAGCGGTGGAAACATTTGGCAAGCGTTCGGCGACTCGACGCTACCGATAGTTCCGAACGATCCACTCTGCTACGCAGCACGGCTTATCTGAGCCCTCGCATTCGACCGTAACAGAAAAAACCAATTCCACCGCGTCACCGAGGTCCTTCAGGCTCGCCAATGTGAAGCGGCCGCGAATTCGTGAGCCTGCCCGCACGGGGGAAGGGAAGCGAACCCGATTCAAACCGTAATTGATCGCGTGCCGGCCGCCGCTCTCGAATTGAATCGCTTGCTGCATGAGAAAACTAAGCAGAGAAAGAGTGAGAAATCCGTGCGCGATAGTCGTGCCGTATGGCGACTCTTTTTCGGCGCGTTCGCGATCCAGATGAATCCACTGCCGGTCACCTGTGGCTTCGGCGAACTGCGCGATACGGTCTTGCGTCATCACCGTCCAATCGGTGACAGCGATTTCGCGGCCGATTGAATCTTTCAAGGCATCGGGAGTGGCAATTTTGATGAGCGGCATCGGAATCTCCAGGCAGCCTGCGTGTGCGTGCGACTTAAGAATGGAACGAATCAACTCGCGGCGAGTTAACGCGTGAGGCTAATGCGTACGCGCGTGGCTCAGTTGCGTCCCGGCTTGGCCCATTTGCCGAGTTCGAGACGCGCGATCGACTCGGCGTGAACTTCGTCCGGGCCATCGGCCAATCGTAGTGTGCGAACGTCGGCCCACGCGGCTGCGAGAAACGTGTCTTCGGAAACTCCGGCGCCGCCGTGCGCCTGAATTGCGCGGTCCAAAATTCTCAGCGTTATATGGGGCGCTACAATTTTGATCATCGCGATTTCGGCGCGCGCCGCTTTATTTCCCACGGTATCCATCATGTGAGCGGCTTTCAGCGTCAGAAGGCGCGCCTGCTCGATCTCGATTCGAGATGCCGCGATGTCCGCGCGGATGGTGCCCTGTTCGGCGAGCGGCTTTCCAAAAGCGACTCGTGACTGCACGCGCCTGCACATTGTCTCGAGTGCGCGTTCTGCGACGCCGATGCAACGCATGCAGTGATGAATGCGGCCAGGTCCCAGCCTGCCTTGGGCAATCTCAAATCCGCGGCCTTCACCTAGCAGCATGTTCGTAGCCGGAACGCGAACGTCCGTGAAAGTCACTTCGCCGTGGCCGTGGGGCGCGTGGTCGTAGCCGTACACGGTAAGGAGGCGCTCGATTTTCACGCCGCGTGCGTCCATCGGCACGAGAATCATCGATTGCTGCTTGTGCTTTGGCGCGGAACGATCGGTTTTCCCCATGAATATCGCGATTTTGCATCGCGGATCGCCTGCGCCCGAGGTCCACCATTTTCTTCCGTTGATCACGTAGTCTTTTCCGTCGCGAACGATACTCGACATAATGTTGGTTGCGTCGGAAGAAGCCACGTCTGGCTCAGTCATCGCGAAGCACGAACGGATTTCACCGGTTAGTAAAGGTCTTAGCCATGATTCTTTTTGTTCGGGCGTTCCGTATCGCGCGAGCACTTCCATGTTTCCCGTGTCGGGCGCGGAACAGTTGAACACTTCCGGCGCTATACGGCTGCGGCCCATGATTTCGCATAGCGGCGCGTATTCGAGATTTGTGAGCCCGGCACCTTGATCGTCATTCGGCAGGAACAGATTCCAGAGGCCCGCAGCGCGCGCTTTCGGTTTCAGCTCTTCGATGATTTTTGTCGGCTTCCACCGGTCTCGTTCCACTTCTTCGTGAAAGCGCTGCTCGTTTGGATAGATGTACGCGTCCATGAACGACTGAATGCGCTTCTGCAAGTCTTTCGTTTTGTCGCTGAATTCGAAGGTCATTGAAATGTTTAGCGGCCCGAGAAAGTGGGAGCGCGCTTCTCCAGGAAGTGTGCGACGCCTTCTTTAAAATCTTCACACTGCAGGCTGGCCAGCATTTCACGCTCGGAAGTCGAGAATGCCTCGTCAAGCGTTTGGAACATGGCCTCGTACACCTGTCGCTTCATGATTCGCGTCGAGCGGGGACTCGAATTTGACGCGACATCGTGCGCATACGCATTCACCTTTTCGAGAAACGCGTCCTGAGAAAAAATCTGATTTACAAGGCCCATGCGAAGCGCTTCGGCGGCATCGGCCATGCGCGCGGAGAACAGCAAGTCGAGCGCGTTTGCGTGGCCGACCAGACGCGGAAGCATCCACGCAAGTCCATACTCCGCGATCAGTCCGCGCCGCGCGAATGCGGTGCTGAACCGCGCAGAATCCGACGCGAACCGCAAATCGCAATAGAGCGCGATGACGAGGCCAAGTCCCACCACCGGCCCATTGATGGCCGCGATGATTGGTTTTCCGATCGCAGGGAAGTACGAATACTTCTTACGGAAGTCGGCTCGCACACCTTCGGCCGCACTGCTACCTGAACCACGCAGAGCCTGCTCGCGAACTCTTTCGTTCACCCCATGTTCCGCGACGGTGCTCAAGAGTGACATGTCTGCGCCGGCGCAAAATCCGCGGCCAGCTCCAGTGAGAATAATGACGCGGACGTTGTCGTCGCGCTCGGCTTCTTCCATCGCAGACCGCACCTCGCGCTCCATAATCGCGGTCCAGGCATTCAATTTATCGGGACGATTCAGGGTAATCGTGGCGACGCGATTTGCAACGGAGTAGAGCGTTTCCTGATTTGGCATGATGGCGGCGATTATATACAATGCGGTGCACGATAGTCACTTTCATCTGTGAGCGACTATCAGAAGTTTTTGTGGGCACCCACCTGCCTAAAACTTGTGAATTAGCACCATTCGGAGGACGTCGTGACTATCGTCAATCATAAATATGAACTCGCCGCCCGTCCCGTGGGTTTTCCAAAGCGGAGTGATTGGAAATATGTGGAAGAACCGGTCCGCGACCCGGGCGCCGGTGAAGTTCTAATTAAGATTAGCTATATTTCTCTCGATCCCGCGATGCGCGGCTGGATCAACGAGGGCAAATCGTATGTGCCGCCTGTTGCGATCGGTGAAGTGATGCGAGCGATGGCTTTGGGACGCGTCGTGGCGTCAAATAATCCTGGTTTTACGCCTGGAGATTATGTGCGCGGAGTGCTGGGCGTTCAGGAATACGTGACGAGCGATGGAAAAGGTCTGATCAAGGTTGACCCGGCGATTGCGCCGTTGCCGGTTTATCTCGGAGTGTTGGGAATGACGGGCATGACCGCGTATTTCGGCCTGCTCGATATTGGCCAGCCGAAGCCGGGAGACACTGTAGTGGTGTCCGCGGCGGCCGGCGCTACCGGAATGGTGGTTGGGCAGATTGCAAAGATCAAAGGCTGCCGCGCGATTGGTATCGCAGGAGGCGCCGAGAAGTGCGAATACATCGTCAAGGAACTGGGATTCGACGCGGCGATTGATTACAAGGCGGAGGACGTCCGGAAAGCGCTGCAGACGCATTGCCCGAAAGGCGTCGACGTGTATTTCGACAATGTGGGCGGCGAGATTCTTGACAACGTGCTTTCACAACTTGCCCGCGGTGCGCGGGTGGTGATCTGCGGCGCTATATCGCAATACAACAACACCACGCCGATTAAAGGTCCCTCCAACTATCTTTCACTTCTTATCAATCGCGCGAGCATGAAGGGATTCCTCGTTTTCGACTATGCGGATCGCTATCTCGAAGCCGGGCGGGAAATGGCGGGTTGGATGGCTGCCGGGAAACTCAAATCGCGCGATGAATTCGTCGAAGGGTGCTACAACTTTCCCGAAGCGCTGCTGAAATTGTTCAAGGGCGAGAACATTGGCAAGTTGATGCTCAAGTTGGGGGATGAGTAAGCGGCAAGATTCCTAACGCTGCAAGCTTATTTCTTTTTCAACTTCGGACTGGGAGGCAGCGATGCCGTTCGCAGAAAATAAAGGAGCCAAGATTTACTGGGAGGAAATGGGTCAGGGCGTGCCCGTCCTCCTGATCATGGGTCTCGGTTGGCCATCCTATATGTGGCACAGGACGAGGCCGCTCGTGGCAAAACAATACCGTGCGATCACGCTTGATAATCGAGGAGTGGGTCGAAGCGACGTCCCCGCGGGGCCGTATCCTATTTCTCTGATGGCTTCGGACGCCGCCGCTGTGCTGGATGCTGCAGGCGCTGAAAGCGCGCATGTGTACGGCGTGTCAATGGGAGGCATGATCGCGCAAGAGTTTGCGCTGCAATATCCGAAGCGAGTTCGGTCTCTGATTCTCGGCTGCACCGCGCCGGGTGGACCTCATGCCGTGCTTGCAGAACCGGAGGTGCTGGAGGTTCTGTCGCGCCGAGGCATGAGTCCGGAAGAAGCCGCGGACCTGATGAATCCTTTCATCTACGATCCAAGTACGCCACAATCACGGATCGATGAGGACATGAAAATCCGGTTGGAATGGCCTCCCACAGCAGATGGGTACATGGCCCAGCTGCAGGGCATATTCAGCTGGGAAGCGTACAGTCGCATATCGCAGATCGCAGCACCCACGCTGATCATTCATGGTGAATCGGATCGTTTGGTGCCGCCGGCCAACGCGAAACTGATCGGAGACCGGATTTCGCATGCAAAAGTTGTGATGATTCCGCGCGCAAGCCATATATATTCAACCGATCAACCGGACGGTTCGCATCAGGCGGCTTTTGAGTTTCTTTCCGCGCAAGCCACTCATTCTCCGCGCGCCGCAACGTAAAAATCGGGCGCGTTGCCTGCTAACTTCTCGAAGACACCGGGACCAATGGATTCCGTGCCGCCGATTCCGTTGGTATTTAGTTTTTGCAGCGTATCTTTTCTTGAAAGGCGCATGAACGCCCGGATTTGCACCGTCGACACGATCCAAAATGAAATCAACGCTCGTGTTTCGCGCGTCGCAGCGAGCCGTAACCATTCCTCGTTTGCTATAATCGCTCAAATCACAATATGGATCTCGACTACCTCACAACATTTCTCGAAATCGCAAAGCAGGGCAGTTTTTCGCGCGCCGGCCAAAAGTTATTTCGCTCGCAACCCGCGGTCAGCGCGCAAATTCGTCAGCTTGAAGAGGAATACGGCCAGAAACTTTTCGACCGCGTGGGCAAATCGATGAAGCTGACGGCTGCTGGCGAAGTGCTGCTCGGATATGCGGGCCGGCTGGTGACGCTGAAAAATGATTCGTTGCGTGCTGTTGCGGATCAGTCGAGCGCGCCGCGCGGCACGCTCGCGGTTGGAGCCAACGAAGCCACTTGCCTCTATGTGCTGCCGGATGTGTTTGCCGAATTTCACCGGCGATTTCCTTCGGTGCAGATCAGCGTGTACCGCAATTTCAGCCGCAAGGTTATTGAAAAGGTGGAAGACGGAGCGCTCGACGTCGGTATCGTCACGCTTCCCGTGAAGTCACCGAGCCTGAAAATTCATTCGATATTTCGTGATCGACTGATGTTGATGGTGAGCCCGAAGAATCCATTGGCGCGGCATAAGACGGTTACGGTGGCCGAAATTGCTGACCAGCCGCTGATTTTTCCGAAGACTGGATTCACGCGCCAGTTGCTCGACAAGTTGTTCCGGCCTTACCGTTCGCAGTTGCGGGTCACGATGGAGCTTCCCAGCGTGGGAATGATCAAACGATTCGTCGCTGCGGGTTTGGGCGTGTCGCTGATCAGCGAGAGTTTCGCGCGCGACGAGGTTCGCGCCGGTGACGTGAAGCTCGTGGCGATTTCGGACGTCGAACTCTGGCGGGAGTTGGGACTTATTTATCGGCGTGACCGGACGCTCCCACGTTCCGCTGCCGCGTTTGTTTCGCTCATCCGTCACAGCGCCTCTTTGGGACCAGCGTAGGTTTCTTCTATTCCGAGGCGCTTGCCGCTCGCGAAGTCCGCTCGCTTGAAAGTGTTTTGCGGCCTGTGGAAAAGGGTTGCGTCGGGAATTCTGGACCCCCTGTACCGTAGATTAGAAAGTGGTTGCGGTCTCATGTTTTCAATGCGCTTGCGAGGGTTTTCTAATCGCGGGACGGCAGATCAAGAATGCAGTGGTGAGTGGCGAGTGACGAGTGGCTAGTGATAACCGACGAAGCTGCGCAGCGTAATGAAAAATCGCGATACGCGATGGGGCACGCAAAACCCGCGTCCATTTGCGATTAGGAATTTTTAGCAGGCTTTCTTTTGTGGGAGTTAGGTCGATTTCTAATCGCGCATTTGCGATTAGCCGCCCACGAGGGCAGGCATGGCACGGCAGCCAGGGGAAAATGGCGCGAAGTGCTTGGGGATCAGCGGCGGGATCCAATGTTGCCCGCTGATCCGTCTCGTTGACCGACAGTGAAGTTTTTATGATCATGTGAAAACGGACCAGGGTAGCGCGAATAGGGACGGCTGAAAATTCGTAGAAGTACGTACACACTGTGGAAAACAGAGATTGAAAATGAACCAAACGCCAAAGCCTCATCGGTGAATTTGATTCTAGAATTTGGTGTCCTCCGCCTGCGCTGCCGAAAAAAAATAATTCGAAGTACGGGGGGAAAATTGTGCACGACGGATGGTTTGACCGCGTGGGTGGACGGAAAGCCCCACCTTTCCACGAGCACGAAAGATCGGGTACTCGAAAACTCTAGAGCAAAACCTAACGGCGCTTCGAGCTAACGGGTGTGTCACCCGCCGCGGAGTGATGACCATTCGAGGAGGCAAAGGCCGAAGGGACCGCGTCGTTCCAGTAGGAGAGAGGGCGTTGGCGTGGCTGGACAGGTATCTCGCGAACGTGAGATCGACATTTGTGTCTCGATCCGATGAAGGTGCTATTTTTCTCAACGTATCCGGTTCACCCCTTACCCCTAATTACCTGAGTTGGCTGGTACGGTAGGTATCTCCGGGCCGCCAATGTCGCCCAGGGCGGCGCGTGCCATATCTTTCGACATACGATGGCAACCTTGATGCTCGAAGGCGGTGCCGACATTCGCTACATCCAAGCGATGCTAGGTCACAAACGACTGAGTACGACCGAGATCTATACCCACGTTTCGATCCGAATGTTGCAGCAGGTCCACGCGGCGACCCATCCGGCGGCCCAGCTCTCTCCCTAGGGCACATAGCTTGTTGAAATATCTTTCAAGACCATTTCCTAACTCGTAAAATCTGACTTATGCCCGTAGAGGCGAAAGACAAGCCCCGCCCGGAGAGTCCTGCTGCGTCGTATTACCGCGCCAGATACTACGATCCCGCAACGGGTAGATTTCTTATCGAGGATCCGATCGCATTCGGTAGTGGGATCGAATTCTACAACTATGCGAAAGGCAATCCAGTCCGCTGGATCGATCCTACCGGCCTTATTCATCAGGCGTGGACGGAACGGCCCTTCGACGGACGCCTACATGACGATACCGCTGGCGGGCTGGAAGTTCTTTGCACCGATGCCCGCAACAAGGAGAGAGATATAGCTTGGCTCCAGCACTCTATCCTCGTGCGTTCAATGGAGATCGATGCTCTCGGTAAGGATGCTGACTCTGGGCACATTGGGAGACGCGATGATGAGATCGACACCTTGAAACACTGCTTGGAATGCCACGAAGAAAAACCCGAGCCAGAGGGAAACCCCATTACCAATTGGCTCGAGGACCGTTTGAGAGAGATGAAACATTGGAAGCCCCCTCAGCGGACTAGTCCGTGGGGACCGATTCCTTATCCCATTCCGATCCCAGTATTTCCGTAGAGGAGGGAGCCGTCGATGACTTCAGAGGAAAAGGCGCAAGCTTTTCAATTAGTCGACGAGTATTCAAGAACAAAGTATCAGTGTTTTCTCGCAGAGATGTTTGCAAATAAGGAGGGCACTGGATACACGTTATGCTTTCGTCCAGTTGGAGGCTCCAGAGATTCGTCCGACCGGTACGCCTGCCGCTATCTGGATCTTGATGAACGCCAGCTAGTTGCAGCAAGCCGAGCGAATTTGTTGCCATCTTCGGTGACAGAGAAATTGGACAGCGATCTCTCGAATCTAGCCCACTCCGCCTGACATTTGGACGAGAAATTAGGTAGCTGCTGCACGTCTGCTCTTGGGAAAACATCGTAAGTCGCAGCGTGGGTCTCAGGCGGGGCTGAGTTGGCTCAATCTCGGGCGCGAATTTGGCGCTGACCGCCCAACAGGCCGCGTTCAGCCTATGTCACGACTGCGCCGGACAATCAGAGTATTTGGCGCGGTAGTAATACAGACTGCTTCCAGGTCGAATTCGCGGGCCGTGTACTGAAACCGATTCGTGATCGAACCTGTCGAAGCCGTGAGGTTGCCGAAATCAGGCCAGCCACATCTAGGTCATCACATAGCGCCTTAGAAAAGCGCCCTAGGAATGGAGGGCCAGTAAAACGTGACAAAAAACAACAGCGTTAGCGCCGCATATCCCGACCACCGAAGGGCGCGGTTTTCAGCACTAGCGATCCAGAAAACTCCGGCCAGCGGCGAGGCCAACAAGAGCGCGGACACCACCACGCTTCCCGCGTAGAAAGATGGCGGGTATGAAATCACCTCGCGGCCAAATAGTCTCTCAGCACCCACGCGCAGAAACTCCTCGAGTCTCAACAGTACAAATGCCAGTAGGCTACCTCTGTGCCCCGCCACACCCCAGAATATTCCCTGGGTCGCCCAGCAAACCAAAAAGGAAAGGACATAACCAAGAAGGAATCTGTGATTTTTCCAATCGACAAGACTCGTCATGGTTTTGGTGTTGGTGGCTTCCATCCCCATCCAGGAGCGTTCCCCGGAGGAGGAGACACCGATCCTCCTGCACTCGTGATTAAGCTCTGGGCAAACGTGTTGCTGTTTGGTCCCAGGAATTGGTATTCGGGAACACTAGCCGACTCCTTGTTGAAAGCCTGGTCGAGACGGTTTTCAAATTCGCAGCAGCCCATACCCGCCGGCGGCGTAATCGGATACTCAGTTGACTTCTTAGCGCGATCGAGATTGAGTGGCTGGTCGTTGTGAGGCCTGCCGTGCTTCGGATCCTCGGGACCAGGGCCATAGATTTCGAGGTAATGGCCGCTGCCATGACACGACACGTACAGATAACAATGGTAAGGATCGAGAGACCATAGAACTAATTTCTCGTACCACGCCCTTCCCTCAAGGCCAATTGGCTCACAATATAGCCTAGCGACAAGGCCGCTCGGATCAACGAATACCGTTGGGTTGTTGTCCACGTATGCGTACAAGCTAGACTGGGATTCATGGCGGTTTCCGTCTTCGGTTAGGAACCTGCCCACGTTCGGATCGTAGTATCTGGCGCGGTAGTAATACAGACCGCTCTCGGAGTCGAATTCGCGGATGGTGTATTGGGAGAACGTGACAGATACGACCAACCTATGCGTGGGACTACAAGAACCGGCTGACAATCGTGACGCTTCCATGCCGCCATTCGATAGTGTGCCGAACCCTGGTAGGTCGGCGCATCGCGCATCAAGTTTTGTGGTCTGCGGCAGTCGAGGTGGTGTGAAGCGTAATTGGCTTCTTCATCTCATAGTCTCCCGTTTTTGTTAGCCGAAAGTCCGTTTCGATCGTCAACTCTCGCTGATCAAGAACTTGGTCCCCCCGCATGAGTTTGACCGTGACCAAATGTGGCTTTCGATCACAGGTTTCCGCAGAAACTACGTTTGAAGTTGTGTTGAACCAAGCGAGTACACGGAAACGGGATTCCTCAATCGAAGACTCCTGGCGCACGTCCTTAACTGAGTCACCGTGAGTCCCAGAGGTAACTTCGACAACCACCTTCAGATCCTTCGCGGGCCCGTCGATAGTACCCTTCAAAGTGAGCTGCAACGAGATGCATTTTCCGATCGTCGGTAGCTGCGCCAATGCGAAAACGAGTACAAGTCCAGTGAGAATCTTGGCGATCTTCAGCGGCATCCGAAGCACTTATCCTCCACATCTCGTGGTGCATGTGGTCCCGTTTCATCTGCGGACCTTGTTACTTTGTGAGTAGCTTCGTGAGCGAGCGACGAGTCCAATCGACAACATTTTTGAGGGCTGAAGGCCGCCGAGCCGACGTGAATTGTCTTTGAATTGAGCGGTCTTGCATTCCCGCACTCTTCAAACCTACCGTTTTGGCTTCTCAGATTCGCGACATAGACAAACGTGGCGTTTTGTAAGGTATCAGCGATCTTTTGACCGTTAGGCCCGGCACACCCGTCGCACGTATTCCGAAGCTTTCTTGATCGCGGAATCGATCGCGTCTCGCATCTGCTGGGCCTGATCGGGCGAGAAACCAATCAGACTATAAAGTCCGGTTGGATCGCCAAAATTGATCGGGTTGTTCCGCGCGTACACATATAGATCGGTGCCCTCGTCGTTTCCGATCTCATCTTCTCTCAAAAACCTGCCAGTGACTGGATCGTAGTATCTGGCGCGGTAGTAATATAGGCCGCTTTCAGGGTCGAATTCGCGGGCCGTGTACTGAAACCGATTCGTGATCGAACCAGTCGAGGCCGTGAGGTTGCCGAACGAATCATACGTGTAGGTATTGGCTATCGCTCCAGCTCCGCTTGTTAGCGATGTAACCGAACCCAATCCGTCAGCTTCGTAGTAGCTGGTCGTTCCAGACCGTAGCTCGGCAAGTGGTTCATCGATATTCTGAGTCTCTGCATATCGCGCCAGAACGCCTCCGTTCTGGTCAATGTCTGCCACCGCATTGCTTCCATCATAGAGGTAGTTGGTGGTCGTGACGGTCGAATTCTGCGTGAATGCCTTTTGTGCCCGTCGCCCGAATGGGTCGTACTTGAACGTGATTGATCCGCTGGTGCCTGGTAGAGTCACGCTCGCCAACCGGTTCTCATAGTCCCACGTGTAATTCGTCGTTCCGCCCGAGACTGTCTTGCTCGTGGTATTCCCGTTGTAGTCGTACGTGTAGCTCGCGTTCGGAGTCGAGGTCAGCTCGTTCGATGTGTTGTTGACGTACGGCGATACGCCCAGCGAGCTAAGCCGGTTCCCGACCGAATCGTAGGTGTAGCTTTCCGTAGTGTTGGCCGCTTGCATCACTTGCGTAAGCTCATAGAGCGCATCGTATGTGTAATTCGACGTCACTCCCGCGTGCTGATCCGTCTTCGCTGTCCTGATTTCCGGCAGAATCGACGGTATAAGCTGATCCGTCAATAGTACTTCAGCGTGAACAGCGCGAGGATAGCAATTCCAGATATTAGGTAGGTGATAGGCCCGGACGGGCTCGAATCGTTGAGCTCTACCGTGTCAATGTTGAGGTGACCCGCTCCCCCTAATCCGCAGGAAAGTGTATATGATTCTGCGGGACGACGAGGGGTGTCATGTCCATAGGAAAACACAGCGAAGCTGAGATGATTCGGCATGAGTTTGCGGACGTTAACGGCGTGCGAATCCATTATGCGATCGCCCGGCCGCGCGAAAACGAGACCGAAAAACAGGGGCGCGAACTGAAACTGATCGTGTTTTTGCACGGGTTTCCTGAATTCTGGTACGCGTGGCGGGGGCAGCTTGCGGAATTCGGGCGGGATTTTATTGCCGTGGCGCCAGACATGCGCGGGTATAACCTTTCGTCGAAGCCTGCTGCGGTGGAGGAGTATGGCGTTGGCAAGCTTGTCGGCGACGTGCGGGCGCTGGTCGATCATTTGTGTGTCTTGCATGGTCTGCACGCGAATCAATGTTTTCTGGTTGGGCACGACTGGGGCGGGTTGGTCGCTTGGGCGGTGGCGATCCAATGTCCGGAGGTTGTCGAGAAACTGGTCATCATCAATGCGCCGCACCCAAAAATATTTGAGCGCGAACTTCGGGACAATCCGGCGCAGCAGGAAGCGAGCCAGTACATGATTGTGTTTCGCAGCCCGCAGGCCGAGGCAATGATGTCGGCGAATCAATTTGCATTGATGCAGGAAACGATTCTGGGCGAAGGGATTCGGCGGGGATATATTTCGGAGGCGGACCGGAAGGCGTACGTGGAAGCGTGGTCGCAACCGGGCGCGTTGACGGGCGGGCTAAATTATTATCGGGCCGCGGAAGTGGGGCCGGCGATGATGCCCGGGGGCAGAGTTTTCAATTCGAAGGACGAGATTGCATTGTTTGACGTAAAGGCGCTCACGCTCGTGATCTGGGGCGAGAGAGACCCGTACCTGCTCACTGGGAACCTGATCGGGCTTGAGCGGTACGTGCAGAAGCTGACGGTGGAAAGAATCTCCGATGCGACGCACTGGGTGGTGCACGAGAAACCGGCGCGAGTGAACGAATTGATTCGCGGGTTTTTGGCGGAGTGATGGGTGGGTGGACCGATGATGGTGCGCGCGCTGATTGAGAGTTTGCGAGCGGAAAAGGACAGGCCCTTCGTTGGCTCAAGGTGAACCCTTCGCGGGCTCAGGGTAAACGAGAGTGCCTGTCGTACTGAGGACAAAAAAGCGGACATCGCGGCTCGGCGGCTGTTTAGTCGCCGGCTAGCGCGTTGGAGGCCGGACGCTCCTGTGCCACGGAATCCGCCAGGGCGCGCCGCAGCGGGGCTAGAATTGAAGCCGAGACGGAGCGCTCGCGCGCTACTTCAATTTCGGCGTACTTGCGCGGATATTCTTTGCGGCGGTCGAACCACAGCCCGGATTCCTGAAGCAGATCACCGGCCATGGCTGGATCGTCGGAATGCTCGACGCTCCAGAACCGGAGCCGCTCTTCGTGCTTCTGAAGGATCCTCAGCGATTCCTCGAGCTTTTTCATCGCGCCGTTAAACGATGAGGCAAGAAAGTAGACGGGCAAAGACCACGCACCGCGGCCGAATGCTGCCCGGACGCGGACATTGTACTTGCCGTTCTGTGTCTTCTCGATCGCGCAAAGGTACTCGTTTGCCGAAGAAGTGCTCTTGACGGGCATGTGTCTCCTCAGTTTTGCCTGCGATGCTGATAATCCCAGTTTGAACCGACGTCCTGCTCCCCGATTGCCGAGAGATGCTGCCATCCGATGAAGCTTCGACCTTTTTGCGGGCATAATGCGCTCCTGTGTTCATATCGCTGTGGCCAAGCAGTAGTCAGGTCGGGGAGGTTCCTGAGCAAGTTGCACCTCGCTGGCTTCGAGGTCAGGCACTGCGGATGTAAGTATTCTAGCGAAAGGGATGAGGGGTAGGCAAGGAGGAGATTAGAAAATATAAGTGCAATATAATCAGTATGTTACGAAGAATTACGATGTGGGATGGAGCGATTCCAGCGTGCGGCGGCGGCGTTCGGAAGGGACGCGACAGCGCAGCAAATCACCTCGACTTCTTAAGCTCTAGCTCGTTTTGCTGAGACGTTTGAGGGCTTCGTTATCGATTTTCAGCTTACCTTCGCTCTTGAGCCGGTCCTCGAGCGCGGTTCGGAAGGCGTCGAAGGCGGCGCCTTGTTTCGCTTGCAGCAGTTGTTGCGAAATTTGGTCCCTCTGCTTCGCCAAATCGTCGGGAATCACTGGCTGGTGCGCCACGATTTTGTAAACGACCCAGCCTCCAGACATCTGAACGGGAGTGCTCAGCTGGCCGACAGGCATGCTGAAGGCAGCTTCGAGTTGGCGGCCTGAGCCGAGGTCGGGAATCGAGCCGGTCCGCGAGAAGGCATCGGGAGTTTTAACATCGACGCCGAGCGACTTAGCGACTTTGTCGAACGGTTCGCCGGCCTGAGTGCGTTTCGCAAGTTCTGCTGCCTTAGCGCTGGCGAGCTGAACAGATTGCTCCTGTTGGTAGTCGGCGAGAACGCGATCGTGGACTTCAGCAAGTGTACCTGGGTGCGCAGGATCGATCTTCTTGACCGTGAGAATCACCCAGCCCTTCTCGACTTGTATCGGAGCGCTGACTTCGCCGGGACGGAGTTGAAAGAGTATCTGATGGAGTTCGGGCGAATTGCCCAGATCGCCGACGGGCTCGGTGACGGAGGATGAGGGAGTGTCGCCGAGTTCAAGGTTGAATTTCTTCGCGAGGTCGTCGATCGATTGGCGATTCGACTGGCGAACGGCGGCGGCCATCTGGTTGGAAATATTGTTGGCGTCGACGCGGACCTTCTCGTCGAGGACGACCGGGACAATCGTGTCGCGGACTTCTTCGAGCGTCTTGGTATGCGCGGTCTCGCGGTCGAGAACTTTGATGATGTGGAAGCCGTACTGCGTCTTGACGAGGTCCGAGATGGAGCCCTTGGGCAGGTTGAAAGCAGCCTGCTGAAACTCGGGAACGGTCTGACCTTCGACAATCCAACCGAGGTCGCCGCCCTTTGGCTTCGTAGTGTCGTCTTCCGAATATTTCTTGGCGAGATCTTCGAAATTTGCGCCTTTCTTCGCTTGCTTCAGGACGTCTTCCGCCTTCTGGCGGATTTCCGCGATTTCCGCGTCCGTCTTGCCGATTGTTTTGAAAAGAATGTGCTCGGCGTGGACGCGATTTTCGACTTTATATTGGTCGATGTGAGCGTTGTAGTAGGCGCGCAGGACGTCGTCGCTCACCTGGGTATGGGCGCGTAGCTTATCAAGGTCGAGTAGCGCGTAGCTGGCGGAGCGCTTCTCAAGGACCTGGTATTTCGAAGAGTTCTTCGCGAAGTAGGCGGCTAGCTCAGGATCGGACGGGTGAATCGTCGGCGCAAGCTCTTCGGGCTTGATCGCAGCATATTCAATTTGGACTTTTTCATTTCGGCGGCGGAATTCCTGCTCGACTTCAGCGGGGCTCACTGAGATTCCATCGGTGACGAGCTGGTGAAATCGTTCGAGCAGCATTTCATTGCGCAAAAATTCCTCGAACTGGCTGACGGACATTCCGCCCGTGCGCAACTGCACCTCATTCGCATACCGATCTTTGAGCCAAGTGTCGCCGGAGAAGACGGTGGGGAGGAGCTGCTTGATCCGTTCCGTCATTTCCTCCGGAGTGACGCGGATCCCGAGGCGCTGTGCTTCGACTTCGAGTGCGTGCTGAAACACCATCTGATCCAGGACCTGCTTCGTGTACATGCCTTTCAACATCGGAGGAATGTTCTGGCCGCGGGTGAGCTGGCTGAGTTGGCGCTGCACTTCGACGGCGCTGATGTCCGTGCCGCCGACCGTGGCGACAGCGTCAGGGCTGCTCGTGGCGGAGGTGTTCGTCAGCCCGGGAATCAGATACGTCAACATGCTAAGACTGATGAGGACCAGGAGCACTGTCATCGTGATCTTGATCCAACGATTGCGCTCCAAATCTCGCTGCTGAATTCCTTTTAGCATAGCTCTGGACGGCCCTCTCTCAACTCCGAAACCCTGCAATTATAGATGACTTCTGGTATATCTCTCAAGCCAGTTGAAGGAGCGGGCGCGGCGGAACGCTATGTGCTCGATTACGACTTTTGCAGGGGAATCGGCAATCGTTTGCGGCTGATCTAGCTTGTGGAGTGTGGCTTCGAGAACCGCAGAGCACTGCTCCAGACTCTTGTCTACGTCTGAAACGGTTCTTGCAAGTCGCCAAAGTGCTCCCACGTTTTTGGTACTGCTTCGGTTAGCGGGTGATTCTCAAATTACTCTCTTGTTACTCCGCGAGAACTTTCTTGATCGCGTCCGCATCTGCGTAGTTGGGGCTGATTTGCAGTGCGTGTTCCAGTTCTTTTTTGGCCATTGGATGGTTGTTCAATTTTTCGTAGGCCATTCCAAGATGATAGTGATACGTGGCGACATCGGGGTCTTCTTTGACAGCTTCTTGCAGAGCGTCGACCGCTGATGTGTAAGCGCCTTGGCGGTAGTAGGCCCAGCCGAGCGTGTCAGCGGTGCTAGGAAGATCCGGCAATCCTTTGCGCGCGGTTTGAGCCAGCGTAAGAGCGACGCTAACGTCGCCGCCATGTTCGAGCATCAGATAGGCAAGATTGTTCGCAGCAACGGGATAATCGGGCTGGATCGCAAGTGCTTTCTTATATTGCTCTTCCGCTTGCTGCCAGTCTCCTCTCGTTTCGAAAAGACTACCGAGCGAGATATAAAGTCGAACATCGCGGGGATTCGCTTGGAGAGCGCGTTGATACCCGCCGATAGCCTGGTCGACAGAGCCCTTTGCGACCTGGGCGCGGGCGAGCATCAGGAATGCGGGAACGTTGTTCTTGTCGAGATCGACGGCTTTAGAAAGCGCTTCTTCCGCTTTGTCATTTTGTTGGTTTCTGAGTTCGATCTGGCCCAAGAGCAAATAGAGCTGGCTGTTGTTGGGGACCTTAGCGACTTGGGCCTGGACGCGGGCGAGCGCCTTCGCCGGTTGTTTGCGGATCATGTCGATATTGACGAGTCCGGCGAGTGCATCGACCGCAGCCGGATTACGCTGCAGCGCATCGGAGTAGAGCTTCTCGGCTTCGTCGTAACGCTTCTGGTACATGCGTAGTTCGCCTAAGCGCGCGTAGCCGGTTGGATTATTAGGAGCAACTTCGATGGCCTTTTTGAGATCCGCCTCTGCGCCGGCGATGTCTTTCTGACGGACCAAAGCCTGTGCGTGGTAGACGTAGCCTTCGGGCGAACGTGGCTCGATTTTAATCAATTCCTGCGCCGTCTGAGCGAGGGCGGGGTTGTCGCCTCGGCGCATTGCGAGCGTGGCAAGAGCGCGCTGCGCGTCCACAAGGTTGGGACGCAAACGGACCGCTTGATGCCACTCTGTTTCCGCTTGACCGAGATTTCCGATGGCGGCGTACGCGAGCCCGAGTTGGTAATGCGCGGCGGCGTCGTTGGGAGCGTCCTTCGTTGCTTTTTCCAGAACGTGAATTGCATCCTCAGGTTTGCCCTGTTTGATCAACAACTCACCGTGAAGAACTTGAGCATCTGCGTCTGAAGGGGCGATCTTGAGCGTGTCGTCGTTCACTTTGGCAGCTTCGTCCAGGCGATTCTGGCTGATGAGAAGCTGCGTGTACATTTTTGCCACGGTCACATCTTTGGGATGCTCGGAGTAAAGGGAAGCGAACTCAGCGAGCGCTTTGGCGGATTGATTCGTGGCCACATAAAATTCGCCAAGCATGCGATAGCCTGTGGAATTGTCCTTCAATGCGCTCTTTGCGTCGCGCAAGACCTGCTCGGCCATATCCGGCTGACCTTCGTTCAAATATAGGCCAGCGAGAGTCGCGCGCGGCGTCGGATTTTGCGGGTCGAGAGTGATCGCGGCTTGAAACTGCTTTCCCGCATCCACCCAACGTTTCTGCCGTTGATAGAAGGCGCCGAGGGCCATCAACGCCGGCACGGACTTTGGATCGAGCGAAACGGCTTTCTTGTAGTTTTCTTCCGCCGCGGCGAAATCCTTGTGCGCCTCGCGCAGCGCTGCCATGTTCAAATAAGAAGGGCTGTGAGCCGGATCCATCTGGACGGCTTGTTGCGCTTCATCAAGAGCTTTTGGAATGTCGCCGAGGGCGGCGTCTGTATTTGCCAGCAACAGCTGCGCTTGGGGATTACGAGGATCGCCCTGCAAAATCGTTAGCGCGCGATCGTGTGCTTCTTGATATTTCCGTCCGGCGAAAAGCAAATTCCCCAGATCCAATTGCGCTTTCCAATTGGTGGGATCGAATTCGACTGTGCGTGTAAGCTCCTGATACGCGTGCGACCAGTCACCTTGCTTCATAAGGGACTGCGCAAGCCCGAAGTGAGCATCCGCGAATTTCGAATCAACTTGAATCGCGTTCTCGTATTCAATGTTGGCTTCGCGAAACTGACCCTTTGCGAAGTATGCGTTACCTTTGTCGAGGTATTTTTTTTTGCGGACTTCAGGGTTCCGGGAGCAGCCGGCAAGTAAACATGCGGCGACAAGCACCGTGATCCCGAACGACCGAGCTCTGCTACCTTTCAATTCAAACATCGTGCGCCTCGATCCAAGGTGGGCTAGCCACACAGCGGCCTGCAAGACTCTTTGCAATCCAGCGTCCGGTCAGGCCGTCTAAAACGGTGTTGCGTGGGAATCCCGTAATGTTCTGTTAACAAGGGCTTTGTTGAATTTTCGTTACGATTATGTCAAGTGAGGCGGGAATCCGCTACTGGAATTTGACGAGAAGCTGAAGACTCCATGTGGAAAGAATGTTCCACAATTAGAACCTGAAATATCCTGAAATGACCCATACTTGGATGATAATCGCGGCACTTGACCTTCGATAGTCATCCTAAACTCCTTGTTTTCAACTGTCAGGGAATAGAAGGTAAGTATTTTGCCCTTTCGCGGAAGGTTGCCGGGACAGAAATTCAGGGCCATGCTTTCCAAACCCTGGGCACTCTATACCGTAAGTAGCTGTTGTTAATACCCTTACAAATGACTCCTGACTGAAGCTCGTACTGGCACCCGCATTGCAATTGAATTTGTGGCAGCTTAGCGCTCCGCAGTTAAGTTCACGCCACGAGGAACGATGAGCTCAAATGTGATGGCGTCTCCGACAATGGCAACGGCACCGCGCAACGACGACAGCGGATTCGTTGGCGGGATCTGTCCGGCCATGTTGACGCTAGAGAGCGTTGTCTCGGAGATAGCGGCGACGAATATCCCGGTCTTGTTGGTGGGCGAGAGCGGCACCGGTAAGCAGATGTTCGCTCATCGTATTCACTATTTGTCCGGGCGTTCGAAGGAACCGCTCATCAAGATTTCCTGCGCTTCGATCAACCCGGAAATGTTTGCGGCCGAAATTGGCCTGGACGCGCGCGACGGCGGGGATGAGATTCCGGAACCGGCCGGGACTGCGTTCTTCGATGAAATCAGCGAACTCAGCCCATTGTGCCAGCGCAGTCTTTTGTACGCGCTGCCTGACGGTGACGCGGGGCCGCGACGAGGAGTGCTAACGGCTCGATTGATTTCAACGACGAGCCGCAATTTAGACGACGAGATGAATGCGGGACGTTTTCGAAGAGAGCTGTATTACCGAATCAACGGAGTGTCACTTCGTTTGCCTCCGTTGCGGGAGCGAAACGAAGATATCCCATTGCTGGCCGACTTTTTCCTATCGAAGCATGCAGCCCAGTTCGGCCGAGCGCATCTATCGCTAAGCGCTCGAGCGCTCGACACCTTCATGAAGTATTCGTGGCCGGGCAATATTCGCGAACTCGAAAACGTGATTAAGAAGATCGTGGCACTCAATGACGAGGATTCAGCGGTTTCAGAGCTAGTCCGAACGCCGAACGGGACCACGGCGGCGGCCGGGAACACGATTGTCGAAACTCAGTCGCGCTCGTTGAAAGTGGCAGCCCGCGCAGCGTCGCGCGAAGCTGAAAGGGAATTGATTTTGAAAGCACTTGGGCGCACTCGGTGGAATCGCAAACGAGCTGCCATCGAGCTCCAGATCAGTTACAAGTCTCTACTCTACAAGCTGAAGCAGATTGGGTTGGAAGATGGACAATCGAACTAGCAAGGTGGTGACGGTAATGAAACGACGAGTCGAATTGTGGATTTTGGCCGGTCTCCTGGCCGTGGCAATTCCAGCGCGAGCGCAGGAAGACGCGAGCAAAAAGAAGCCTGCCGATTCGGGCGCCGCAACCGCTCAAACCGCGGCCCCGAAAAAGGCCGCAACGGAAGATTCCAATTATGTGATCGGGGCGCAGGATGTGCTGGACATCAGCGTCTGGAAAGAGGCGGAATTGACACGCACGGTTCCGGTGAGGTCCGACGGGAAGATTTCGATGCCGCTCTTGAATGATGTACAGGCCTCGGGATTAACGCCGCTTCAACTGGCGGCCGACATTACGGCCGGGCTGAAGAAATTCGTGACGGATCCGCAGGTGACGGTGATCGTGACCGCGATCAACAGCCAGCGTGTTTATATCATGGGCGAGGTTACGCGCCCGGGCGCTTATCCGATGTTGCCGAATATGACGGTGCTGCAGGCACTTTCGAGCGGAGGTGGTTTTACTCAATTCGCAAAGATCACAAAGATTTACGTGCTGCGCGTGGATAACGGAAAGCAGGAAAAACTTCCGTTCAACTACAAAGAAGTAATCGCAGGGAAAGCTGCGGATCAGAACATTTTTATTAAAGCCGGCGACACGATCGTGGTCCCGTAAAGGAAATGATGCGCCCGCTGCATAACAGTTTTCTCGTGGTGATTTATGTGGCTGCGCTGGGTGTGCCTGCTGCCCGCGCTCAGCAACAGAGCCAAGGGCAAGCCGCGCAGCCGATTCCGGCGTATCATTCGCCACTCGCTTCCGCGGCCGACAATGGCACTGATCCAAATGCCGATCCACAAAAGCTAGGTCCAGATACACGATCATTGACGGGTGTGCAGGACCTCTCACTTGGGGTGCCCGCTGAGACGCACAGTTTTTGGCAACCCCATGTTGACGTGACGTCGACGGTTGATTCGGACCCTTTGAATGCATCGGGAAACAATGGATGGACAAGCTTTACCTCATTTTTTGGCGGGGTTGATCTGCATCGAAATTCAGGAAACTCAGCGCTCACGTTGAGTTATATCGGCGGCGGGTCGTTTTCGAATGATGGTAATTCGAGTAATGGAATAATCCAGGGCCTGAATTTCTCGGAGAAACTCACGTATCGCCGGTATTCGATCTCATTTTTTGACCAGCTTATGTATGCGCCACAAACGATGCTCGGAGCGTCCGGCCTCCCGGGTGGACCCAGTCTGCCCGGTGGTGGAACGCTCGGTTTGGGGAGCGGGTATGCTCCTGGCCAATCGATTCTGACGGCCCGAGGACAGCGGCTCACAAATTCTGCGGATGCCGAAGTGGACACTTACCTGACAGCACGTACGTCCCTCACGTTCGTGGGCGGATACTCTCTGCTGGATAGCGTCGACGACTCCTTGCTGAACTACGGTAATGTGATCTTCTCGGCTGGTTACAACTACCAGATGACGCCGAAAGACACGATCGGACTTTCATATCAATACAGTGCGTTCAACTACAGCAATTTCGATCAATCAATCAAGACCAATGTTGTGTCGCTATCCTATGGCCGGCGGATTACTGGAAAGCTCGCGATCCAACTGGCGGGTGGGCCCAACATCGCCTTCCTTCGTTTTCCCATCACAACGACCCCGGGCGGTGGGACGGGAAACCCATCGACGAGTTCCACGACTCAGGTTTATGGTTCATTCAACGCAAATCTGCAGTACCAATTTCGACGCGCAGGGCTGACGGCGGCGTATAGCCACGGTGTAAGCGGCGGGTCGGGAGTGCTGGCCGGGTCGGTGGCAGACAACGTCACGGGCACCGTCACTCGCCAACTATCACGCACGTTCAATGGCGGGTGGAATTTTGGTTACTCCCGGAACCACGGGTTGGCCGTGAGCGGATCGACGGTTGCTTCCACTCAAACATTTGACTACTGGTTTACGGGGTTTAATTTGAACCATCCATGGGGCCGGTCATTGAACCTTTTCTTGAACTACCAGTTACAATATCAAAATTCGAATACGCCAGTTTGCACGGGGCCCGGATGCGGGACCAGTATCACTCGGAATCAGATTTCATTTGGGCTCGGCTGGCATCGCCAACCGATCCCATTCTGAGGACGAGAATCGAAGCGGGATTCGGAGAGAGCGGAGAGGGATGGAATGACTGAACGAGAGTTGACAGCTGCTGATTACATGGCGATGTTGCGCCGGAGATGGGTTTTGATTGCCGTAATGGCGGCTGTTGGCGGCCCACTTGCGTATGGAGTTTCGCGCACCCTCCCGGATCGCTATAAGTCGCAGACACTGGTTCTGGTCGAACAACCGTCTGTGCCGAGTGACATCGTGCGGTCGCTGGACACCTCTGATATCACGCAGCGCCTTTCGAGCATGCAACAACAGATCTTGAGCCGCTCACGACTTGAACCAATCATCCGGCAATTTGGGCTGTACTCGAGCGAAATCAACCGAGTTTCGATGGAAGACTTAGTTGGGCGGCTGCAGAAGTCGATCGAAGTCACGCCCATTTTGCCGATGGCTCAGACGACGTCGCGGCAACTCCCAGGTTTCTACGTGAATGTAACGATGTCTAATGCGCGGACAGCACAACAGGTGTGTACGGCAGTTACTTCCATGTTCATCGAGGAGAATCTCCGGCTTACACAACAGCATTCAAATGACACGACGCAATTTCTCGTGCAACAACTGGCCGAAGCGAAAACGAATCTCGACGAGCAAGACGCGAAATTGGCTGCATTCAAAAGCCACTACCTCGGATCGCTTCCCGATCAGGAACAGACGAACCTGAACTTGCTTACAGGGCTGACGTCGCAACTCGACGCTGCCACTCAGGCCCTCGCGCGGGCTCAGCAAGATAAAACCTACGCTGAAGCGATGCTAACGCAGCAAGTTGCCGCCTGGCAGGCCATCCAGACGGGTCACAATCCAGAGACACTCGATCAACAGCTTTCAGCGCTACAGACGCAGCTCGCCAATCTCCAGGCTAGATACACGGATGACTATCCGGATGTTATCAAGACAAAAAACGATATCGCGGCCCTGAAGAAGCAAATTGCGGAGAGCAATGCTCAGAAGGCGGTGTCCGAAGCCAGCAAGACTCAGAAAAGCACGCTGGAGCCGTCGCAGATCGCGCAATTGCGCGCGCAGGTTCGCGGACTCGATCAAGTGATTGCGGAGAAGGCGAGGGAACAGGAACAGATCAAGCAGCAGATCAGGCTCTACCAGGAACGAGTGCAGTCGAGCCCAGCCGTCGAGCAACAGTTCAAAGAGTTGACTCGCGGCTATCAAACAGCATTGGATTCCTTCAACGATTTGCAGAAGAAACGCGACGCATCGGCCATGGCGGCGGATCTCGTGAGGTCACAGCAGGGAGAGCAATTCCGGGTGCTCGATCCGGCGAACCTTCCGGACAAGCCGTCGTTCCCAAATCGTCCCCTCTTTGCTCTGGGAGGACTGGGGGGCGGCTTTGCATTGGGATTTGCCGTCGCTTTCCTGCTGGAGATGCGAGATTCGTCCCTGAAGACAGAGCGGGACGTGGAGTTCATCCTCCATCTGCCTGTCCTCGCAATGATTCCGGAGATTGAGCCGATGTCAGCGAAGAGGACGCCAGAAGCAGACACGGGCAACCAAGTATTGGCTGGGGTCGGTGTCGGCGCCGGAACAAGCGGGAACGGGAAGGCCTGAGGAGACTATGTACCGGAAATTTTTTGGTTTGCGCGAAAACCCGTTCAACGTCAATCCTGACCCGCGCTATCTCTTCCTGACGAAGCAGATCCAGGAAGCGCTGGCCGGCTTGACGTATGGTATTCAGAACCGCAAAGGCTTCATTTTGCTGACGGGTGAAGTTGGTACGGGCAAGACCACGCTGCTCAACCGGCTGCTGGATTGGCTGCACGGGCAACGTGTGGCGACCGCGTTCATTTTCAATTCGCAGCTTAGCGTAAATCAGCTGTTCGATTTCATCATCGCCGAATTCGAAATACCGTGTGAGTCCCGCGAAAAAAGCCAAGTGCTGATGCGGCTGAATCATTGGTTGCTGGAGCGCTATCGAGCCGGAGAAACCGCGGTTCTCATCATCGACGAAGCGCAAAATTTGTCGCCCGAAGTCCTCGAAGAAGTTCGGCTTCTTACGAACCTCGAGACCTCGACTGAAAAATTGCTTCAGATCGTCTTAACTGGGCAGCCGGAACTCGAAGAAAAGCTGAAGATGACGGAGCTTCGCCAGTTGCGACAACGAATCACGTTGCGGTGCCGTACCTCAGCACTGACGCTTGAAGAAACATTTGGCTATATCGCTGAGCGTTTGCGCATTGCTGGTGCGAACGGAGATCCAATTTTCTCGAAGGAAGCAATTCAGGCGATACACATGTACTCGCAGGGCATTCCGCGCGTGGTGAACTTGCTTTGCGAGCATGCGCTCATCAATGCCTATGTCGATCACTTGCGACCCGTGCCGGCGCATCTGGTGGAAGAAGTAGCGCGGGAATTTCAACTCGATCAAATCGAGCCAACGGCGCGGGCGCGACTTGCCCCCACCGGCGCTCAGGCCAGCGACACGCAAGCATTGCTTCAAAATCTGGATGAATTGCTGGGACGTTTGCGCCAGTCGAATGTAGTCCTGTCCTCAACCCGCGAAAGGAAGCCATGAGCCGTATTCATGAAGCTCTGAAGAAAGCTGAGCAGGAACGTGCCACCGTTGTGACGGCCGAGCCAGCGACGATGCCGGCGGATTTGCCGAGCGCCATAGCCGAGCGGACTGACGGCGCTGCTGCCGCGGTGAATGCGGACATACTCGCTCGCCCTTCAACTACCTCGCGTCCCACAAGTGACTATCTTCGCTTCGATGATCTTCGCGCACGTTGCTCCCATCCTGAGTGGCATCTCGATCCAAACGTGAATGTTTTCATCAACCCTGCATTGAGCACCCATGGAGCGGAGCAATTCCGGACGCTGCGATCTCGGCTGTATCAACTGCGCAGCAACCAGCCGCTGAAGACGTTGCTCGTTACGAGTTCGATCCCTGAGGAAGGCAAGACGTTTGTGACGAACAATCTTGCGCAATCCATCGTGCGGCAGCCTGACCGCCGCGCGCTTATTATCGACGTGGACTTGCGCCGTTCGCGGTTGCACGTTCCACTTGGCGCCCCCTCAAGCCCTGGTCTGACGGACTATCTACGCGGTGAAGCAGATGGATTGTCGATCATCCAGCAGGGGCAGGAAGGCAATCTGTGCTTCATTCCGGGCGGCAATGAGGTGACGAACCCCAGCGAGTTACTCTCGAATGGCCGGTTGAAGACTCTACTCGACCGCGTGACGCCGATTTTTGATTGGATCATTCTCGATTCGCCTCCGTGTTTGCTGGTGGCGGACGCGAGTGTTCTCGCCGATATCTGCGATGGAGTTCTCCTGGTAACCCGTGCCGGAGTGACGCCCGCCGCAACCGCACAGAGAGCCGTCCAGGAACTGCGCGGGCGTAACATTGTTGGAGTGGTCCTCAATGCTATGAAGGAATCTCATGCAGGCGACTCGGAATATTACTATGGCTATGGATACGGAGAATCGAAGGAAGTAAAGAAGTAAAGCACCGCACTACGATCAGCGCGATCATCGTAGCAGGGCTAACCTCGAAATCCCCAGATAATCTGTAACTCAAAGTTCTCCAGATCGTTCCGTATTTGCTGTTTTGTCTTGAGTTGGAACATTTCGTGGGCAGCTCAAAATCTTCCTGAAATTCTGAGATTCTCAAATGCATGTCTCACTATGAGAATGTCCCGTGAGTAATGGATCGAATGGGCCACGACTCGTAGGTCAATTGTTGTCCTAGGCTAACTCGGAATTGGTCCTTGGAAATTGAGTTCTGGCACCCTTCCCACTCTTGTAACGCGCTAAATATACTGTAGATAACCCGGGTTCATGAAGCGCCGGGAGGGGAAGGATGAGGAAACGTCTTGGCAATTGATGGCAAGAGTTTTCACTAATTTTGGCTGGCGAGGTGGGTCAATTTAGCACTACGTACAGCAAATACGCGATAGGTTTTATAAGCCATTTGTTTTCAATTTATTAGGGCATACGAACTCGGTCCAAAGCTTCTGGATTCAGGGTGGAGTCTGGCAGGCCAGTTGCGATAGGAGAGAGAGAGCGACGGCATATTAATGGCGGTAGCCTAGACAAAAGGCCACGCGAAGTCTCAAAAACGGCAGTTTTCGAGGGAGCGACTGATTCGATGATGAGCCAGGGAGCAGATAGCCAACGATGGTTTGCCCTCCAAGTCAGGACCCGCTGGGAGAGCTCAACCGCCGTACTGCTTTCGGGCAAGGGTTATCAGACCCTGCTCCCTACGTACCAAGCGAAGAAACGCTGGAACGGAAGGGTGAAACAGGTCAATGCGCCGCTGTTTCCTGGCTACGTTTTTTGCCAGTTCGATGCGCTGAAGCGCTTGCCGATTCTTGTTACGCCTGGCGTGATTTCGGTCGTTGGCCGGGGAAGGGTTCCGTTTCCGGTTGACGATAGCGAAATTGCCGCGATTCAGACGATTGTGTCGTCGGGTCTTCAGGCGGGACCGTGGCCTTACCTTGAAGTCGGCCAGAAAATTCGGATTGAAAGTGAATCGCTAAATGGTCTCGAAGGCATTCTGATTAACTTCAAAGGGAATCACCGAATCGTCGTTTCAGTTTCGCTGCTCCGCCGTTCTGTCGCGCTGGAAATTGATCGGTCTTGCGTGACGCCTGTTGGTTCCACGCGGGCGGCTGTTCTGGAGCCCGTCAGTGCGCATCCGCTGCTGCAGGGAGTTGTGGCTTAGTTCGAAGCAGAATTGAAATTCTCGTTCAGGTTGAATGGAAAGCTAGGACACGGAAATGCCAATGGCCAATAGCAACCTAAAGATTTCCCCGCTTAGAGAATTAGCACCCGAGCCAGTAAACGGCCGCAAGGTGCTTGCGCGCATCGGACACGTGCCGGCCGGCAGAGAGTCCATTCTCCAGGAAGAAACGTTTCACGCGATGCTGACGCACGAGCGTCGGCGAGCAGAGCGATCCCGCAAGCCTTTCGTCCTGATGCTAGTCGAGTCCCACACTGCCCACGCGAATGGGAACAGCGATGCGTTTGCCGAGCGGCTGAGCGCTGTCCTCGCCAGTGCGACTCGCGAAACCGATCTGATTGGCTGGTACGAGCACGGCCGGACGCTGGCTGTGATTTTCACGGAAATTAACCTGGAAGAAAAAACTCCGATCACCGAACTCTTGCGTTCCAAGATTGTGACTGCTTTGCGGAACGATCTTGGCCTGCGAGTCGCGTCGAAATATTCCGTCACAGTTCACGTGTTCCCGGAGAGTTGGGATCAGAACGGATCTGATCGCGTCGCCGATATTAAGCTTTATCCGGAACTGTCTGGAAAGATTTCGAAGAAGCGGCTGCCCGTGGCGCTGAAGCGCGGCATGGACATTTTGGGCAGCGGCCTTTTGCTGCTGATTCTCTCACCCGTCCTGGCGGCGATTGCTTTGGCAATCAAGCTGACATCGAAAGGGTCGGTCCTTTTCGAGCAGGATCGGCTGGGTCAGTTCGGAGCGAAATTCAAATGCTTGAAGTTCCGCACCATGTATGAGAATAACGACCCGAAAATTCATCGCGAATATGTTCAAAAGTTTATCGCTGGCGGAAGCAAGTCGGCACAGCAGATCGGGACCGAGCCCGTCGTTTATAAACTGACGAACGACCCGCGCGTAACTCCGATCGGGAAATTTCTGCGCAAGACGAGCCTCGATGAATTCCCTCAGTTCCTGAATGTTTTGCGCGGCGAAATGTCACTGGTAGGCCCGCGTCCTCCGGTTGCGTATGAGTTCGAAGCGTACGACTTCTGGCACCGGCGCAGGGTTCTCGAAGTGAAGCCGGGTGTAACCGGACTATGGCAAGTGAAGGGCAGAAGCCGCACGTGCTTTGACGACATGGTACGCCTCGATCTGCGCTATTCGCAGACCTGGTCACTTTGGCTGGATCTCAAGATCCTTCTGGCTACTCCGCTTGCAGTTCTCGCGGGCGACGGCGCCCACTAGATTCTGAGGACGGGCGCTGCGCTCGCTGCGCCCGATGTTGAACGGTCTTCAGTTTTCAGGAATTCGTTGGACCCATCTACAGAGTCGACTGGCCTTCGCTTCCTGAGACGGCCCGCAACAGATTCAATCGCCGAACGGACTTTCAGTACCGTTCAAGTTGTAACGCCGCACCTTCAAACCTGTTCACGCAGACCATAAGGGAGCCATGATAAGAATCGGTGTGATCGGTTACGGATATTGGGGCCCGAACATCGTTCGGAACCTGCAGGGATTGGACTCGACCCGCGCGGAAATGATTTGCGACAGCAGCCCTGCAGCTCAGGCGCGTGCGCGGAAAGCCTACCCGAATGTTCGAGTTGTTTCGGATGCCAAAGAAATTCTGCATTCACCCGACATCGATGCCGTCGCAGTGATCACGCCCGTTTGGACCCATTACGAATTGACTAAGGCGGCGCTTGAGAATGGAAAGCACGTCTTCATCGAGAAGCCGTTTACGGCGAGTTCGGCCCAGGCGGAGGAGTTGATTGAACTGGCGGCGCGCAAGAAGTTGACGATCATGGTGGACCATACGTTCTTGTTCACCGGCGCGGTGCGCAAAATTCGCGAGCTGACGGAAAGCGGCGCGCTCGGCGACTTGTACTACTACGATTCTTTGCGCGTGAACCTCGGATTGTTCCAGCACGACGTCAGCGTGATTTGGGATCTTGCTCCGCATGACCTCGCAATCATGGATCACATCATCAAGGGTGATCCCGAGGCGATCGTAGCGACAGGCGAAAGACACTTGAATGGAGTGGAAGACGTAGCGTTCATGACGATTTACTTTCCGCGGAACGTCATTGCACACATCAACGTCAACTGGCTTTCGCCCGTAAAGATTCGGACCACACTCATCGGTGGCCAAAAGAAAATGCTCGTTTGGAACGACCTGGTAGCGGATGAAAAGATTCGCGTTTACGACAAGGGTGTTCAGATCGCATCAGGCGAAGGCATCCGGGATCTTCTGGTCAGCTATCGGACGGGAGATATGTGGGCGCCGCAAGTGGAACAATTGGAAGCGCTCCATGTGGAATTGGACTACTTCGCCGAATGCATCATGAAGAGCAAGACTCCATTTAACGATGGCCACGCCGGCTTGCGCGTAGTGCGCATGCTCGAAGCTGCCGAGGCCTCGATTCAGAAGAGAGGAGAGTTTGTCCGCCTGTGAACGAATTTTGCTCAATCGCTCCGAGCGTAAAGCTTGGAAAAGACGTGAAGATCTCGAAATTTGTGAATTTGTACGGATGTGAAATTGGCGACGAAACAAAGATTGGCGCTTTCGTTGAAATTCAGAAGAATTCAAGCGTTGGGCGCCGCTGCAAGATTTCCAGCCACACCTTCATCTGCGAAGGCGTTACGATTGAAGACAACGTCTTCATCGGCCACGGAGTGACGTTCGTCAATGACACATTTCCTCGCGCGACTACGCCGGAAGGCGATCTGAAGACCGAGCAAGACTGGCACGTCGAGAAGACCGTGGTAAAACGCGGGGCTTCAATCGGTTCCGGATCAACGATTCTCTCGGAAATCGTGATAGGCGAAAACTCAATTGTTGGGGCGGGCAGCGTAGTGACCCGCGACGTGCCTCCGAATACGATTGTGGCCGGGAATCCGGCAAAGATTCTTCGTAAAATTACCACTCCATCAAAGGTGAACGGATGACACAGAACGCGAAAATCCCTTTTGTAGATCTCATCACTCCCCATCGCGAGCTTCAGGCGGAATTGCTGGCAGTGTGCAAGAAAGCGTTTGAGACGGCTGGTTTTATTGGCGGTGCAGAAGTTGAGGGATTCGAACGGGAGTTTGCTGAATACTGTGACGCAAAGCACTGTGTCGGAGTAAGCAGTGGAACGGACGCGCTGCGTTTTGCTCTGACCGCCGCGGGGGTGAAGACCGGCGAGATCGTGCTGACCGTGCCCCACACCTTCATCGCTACGACAGAAGCGATCTCGCAAGCCGGAGCGCGCCCGGATTTTATCGACATCAACCGGCGCACGTTTACGATGGATCCGGAAAAGCTCCGAGAGTATCTGGAAACGAAATGCGTTCTGGATTCCGCGACCGGCCGCTATGTCCACAAAACTTTGGGAATGCCCGTAACGGCCGTGGTTCCGGTTCACCTTTACGGCCAGACGGCAGACATGGATCCGATCCTGGAACTTGCAGCGCGTTACAAACTGGTTGTGATCGAAGACGCTTGCCAGGCACACGGTGCCGAGTACTTCTCGAAGAAACAGGGCCGCTGGTTGAAAGCCGGCTCGATCGGCCAGGCGGCTGCTTTCAGCTTTTATCCGGGCAAGAACCTGGGCGCATGCGGTGAAGGTGGTGCTGTCACGACGAATGACAAGGCACTCGCGCGCCACGCTGCGATGTTGCGCGATCACGGACAATCCAAAAAGTATTATCACGATGTAGAAGGCTACAACGGCCGGCTCGACTCCATTCAGGCGGGAATATTGCGCGTAAAGCTCCGTCACCTCTCCCGCTGGAACGAGCAGCGTCGCGCGAGTGCGCGGGTCTACGATGAACTTCTCGCGCCGATGGGCGAAAGCGTAATTCTGCCTCGCCCATCAGATTCGTCGAAGTCTGTGTATCACCTCTACGTTGTGCGGACGCCATTCCGCGATGAGTTACAGAAACATCTGAGCGAAAACGGGATCGGAACGGGCATCCACTACCCGATCCCGCTTCACCTGCAGGGCGCTTACGCTTCCATGGGCTGGAAGAAGGGCGATTTTCCAGAGTCGGAAGAAGCGGCGGATCAAATCTTGTCGCTTCCGATGTTTGCGGGCCTCACACCGGCTCAGCAAAATCAAATAGTGGAGACGATCTCTCAATTCGCGGTGTCTTACAACGCGCGTTGAACCTGCTTTCTTGGGAGGGCGGGTCGAGTTGCTGAATGGCTGTTCTGGGAATCCGCCGGTCTCCTGAACGTACGAATCCTCAAGCAAACTGCTTGCTCGAGTCAGCCGTCACGCGAGACTTCTTGTCGAGAACCGAAATGAACCGAACGCCACGCATCGAGACTCGCTCTGCCCAAAGCGGTGCCGAAGTTCGCCCGGACGGTGGTTCAATGCCGGATATTCCCGCGCTGAATTCGCTGGCAGTTCGTTCGCTTGTCTCGTTGTTTGACGAGAAAGAAAAACTGTTTTCTCGACGCGTCACCTTAACTGAGGACGGCCTTCATCGAGAAGGGTGCTCAAGGAAGCACACGATTGTTGCCCTGTTGGGCCTGAAACGCCTTGCAGACGCCGGAAATCCGCTGCCTTTTGACATCGTTTCGATTCGAGATTTCATTTTGGGGGACGCCGGCTGGGTCAAGAGTGCCGGAGACTTGGGTTTGCTGACGTGGTTTACCGCCATTTGCGCTCCAGAGCGTCTAGGATCGTTGCTCAACCAGTTTGATTTCGCGGGAGCGGTAGCGAATTATCCGGATGGACGTGAGGCGCGCACGACTGGACTAGCGTGGTTTCTGGCAGGTATCGCGCACGCCCGGCTCGCAAACCCCGGAACAGCGCCGGAACTAACAGATGCGGCCGTCGAAACTTACCACTTGTTGCAGGACAATCAGGGCGAACACGGAATCTACGGACATGCGGGCTCATCCAAGTTTCCTCGCGACAATGTCTACAGGCGCTGCGGATCCTTCTCGGACCAGGTTTACACGATCTATGCGCTATCGAAATTTGCCCAGGCATTCGACGTCGATGAGCCTCTGGTGGCCGCGATGGAGTGCGCGAACTCAATTTGCGAGCTGCAAGGGGACATGGGGCAGTGGTGGTTTCTCTACGATAAGCGCGCGTGCCGCGTCGTAAATCGATACCCGGTGTGTTCGCTCCACCAGGACGGAACCGCACCCGCTAGCCTGCTTGCGTTGGGACAAGCCACCGGTCAAGACTTTCTGAAATCAATACATAAAGGATTGTCGTGGACTGCCGGCGAAAACGAACTTGGAGTCGATCTTCGGAATCAAGATCGATCGTTCGTGTGGGATTCGATCGATCGCAGAGTTCCGATGACGAAATACTGGGAAGCAGCTCTTAGTTTCATGAATGTTTCTCGGCGAACAGAATCCGGGACCCTTAGCATTGGATACGATGCCCGGCCCGACCACTTCGGATGGATGCTCTATGCTTTCGGTGGGTTCGGATTGCCACAGGCCGCGAAAGCCGCAACGGTCCGCTGATGGTTGCACCGCGGCAGTTTTTGAATTTGCGATTGATGTCCTCATGAATGGGAGAAAGTCGATGCGGAAGGGTCAAGCTGGAAAAGTAAATGTGGCTGTCGTAGGAGTCGGATACTGGGGGAAGAACCTCGTCCGAAACTTCTACGAACTGGGAGCTCTGGGCGCGTTGTGTGATGGTGACGGCTCGATCGAAGCCGATTGCAAGCAGAAATATGGCGGCGTGAAGTTTTACAAGGAATACAGCGCAGTACTTTCGGATTCTTCCATTACAGCCGTGGCACTCGCGACGCCGGCGGTCACTCACTACGAGATGGCGAAGGCGGCACTGGAAGCCGGAAAGGATGTATTTGTCGAAAAGCCCCTGGCGATCGAAGTGAAACAGGGCGAAGCATTGGTGGAGCTGGCCGCGGCGAAGCACCGGATTCTGATGGTCGGGCACATTCTTCGATACCACCCGGCAATTTTGAAGCTGCAGGAATTGATTCAGGACGGCTCACTTGGACAAATCAGTTACCTCTACTCGAACCGTCTCAACATCGGAAAGATACGCACCGAGGAAAATATTCTTTGGAGCTTTGCGCCACATGATATTTCCGTGATGCTTGCGCTTCTCAACGAAATGCCGACGCGGGTCACTTCGCAAGGTGGCGCTTATTTGAATCGCGACGTGAGCGACGTAACCCTCAGCCATTTCGAATTTCCAAGCGGTGTCCGCGCGCACATTTTCGTGAGCTGGCTGCACCCGTTTAAAGAGCAAAGGCTCGTCGTCGTTGGCTCCGAGAAAATGGCGGTATTTGATGATACGGCTGAGAACAAGCTGGTCCTTTACCCGCACAAGGTCGAATGGAAGAAGCGAATTCCGACTGCGGTAAAGGCCAAAGGCGAAGTGATCGCCCTCGACGATCGAGAGCCGCTGCGAGCTGAATGCCAGCATTTCATTGATTCCGTCGAGTCCAGAACGTCTCCCGTAACAAACGGCGCTGAGGGTCTCCGGGTGCTGCGGGTTCTGGATGCGTGCCAGCGTTCGATGGCGAACGGAGCCATCTCGCTGGAGGCGGCCGGCTCGACAAGCGAGAAGAAGGACTTGCCGTATTTCGTGCACGAATCTGCGTACGTGGATGATGGTGCGGAAGTAGGCGAGGGATCGAAAATTTGGCACTTCTCCCACATCATGAAGGGTGCACGGATTGGCAAGCGCTCGATCATCGGCCAGAACGTGAACGTCGATGGCGGAGTAACGATCGGAAATAACGTGAAGATTCAGAACAATGTTTCGGTCTATACCGGCATCGTGATCGAGGACGATGTCTTTTTGGGGCCTTCGTGCGTTCTGACGAATGTGACCAATCCCAGATCTCAGGTGAACAGACACTCGCTCTACGAGGTCACACGCCTGAAGCGGGGGTGCACAATCGGCGCTAATTCAACAATCGTTTGCGGCGTCACTGTTGGCCGATACGCGTTCGTAGGCGCCGGCTCGGTGGTCACCAAGGACGTACCTGACTATGCTTTGGTCATCGGGAATCCAGCCCGTCAAGCCGGTTGGATGAGCCGCCATGGCCATCGGCTGGACTCCGCGGACGCGAACGGCGTGATGCGCTGTCCGGAAACTAGTTACCGGTACAAGAAAACCGAACTCGGAACTCTCAAGTGTCTTGATCTGGATGAAGAAGCGCCGCTACCGGCGGAATTGAGCAAGGGAACAAAATCATACCGAGATTTGAAAGGGGAAGCTGAGTATGAAGGTACCGCTACTCGATCTTAAGGCCCAATACCACTCGATCAAAGCCGAGGTAGACGCGGCGATCGCAGAAGTCATGGAGTCCCAGCACTTCATTTTGGGGCCGAAGGTGGAAGAGTGCGAGAAAGCAATCGCGCGCTATTGCGGCTGCGCTCACGCGATCGGAATGTCCTCTGGCAGTGATGCACTGCTCGCCTGTTTGATGGCTGAAAACATCGGCCCTGGTGACGAGGTGATTACAACCACCTATACATTCTTTGCGACTGCCGGCGCGATCGCGCGCTTGGGCGCGACGCCAGTTTTCGTTGATATCGATCCAGCCACATACAACATGGACACGGCGCAGATAGAGGCGCGCGTGACGAAAAAGACCCGCGCGATCATTCCGGTTTATCTCTACGGTCAAATGGCCGACATGGATGCCGTGATGGTCGTGGCCGAGAAACATGGACTGATCGTAATCGAAGATGCGGCGCAAGCCATTGGGGCAAGTTACCGCGGAAGGCAGGCAGGGACGATTGGACATTACGGATGTTTTTCATTCTTTCCGTCAAAAAATCTCGGCGCCGCCGGAGACGGAGGCATGGTGGTGACGAACGATGCGAAGCGCGCGGAGAATTTGCGCGTCCTTCGCGGACATGGCGCCAAGCCGAAATATCACCACAAGATTATTGGCGGCAATTTCCGCCTCGACGCGATTCAAGCTGCCGTGGTTTCTGCCAAACTGCCGCACCTCGATGGCTGGACAGCAGCTCGGCAGCGCAACGCGAAGCAATACGATCGGTTGTTGGGCGAAGCGGGAGTGCCGGTTGGCCGTCCGAAGGTGGCCACCGATCGCCATATCTTTAATCAGTACGTGATCCGCACTTCGAATCGCGATGAACTTCAAACATATCTCCAGACGAGAGGCATTGGGACGGAGGTGTACTACCCCGTGCCCATGCACCTGCAAGAGTGTTTCGCATATCTCGGGCATTCGGCCGGAGCTTTCCCCGAAAGCGAGGGAGCGGCGAAGGAAACGCTCGCGCTTCCGGTTCACCCGGAGCTTTCCGCGGAGCAGGCGCGCTACGTTGTAGAGTGTATCGGCGAGTTTTTCGCGACGAATCCGTCCGCCGGCGGGAATTTGGCTGGGGCTGCGGCTTCTTCGCGGGCAGGGCGATCCTAACTCGGGTGACCGACGTGGTTACCAAATCCAACCGGCCGTCGATCGTGGATGCCCCACGCGTATGAATTCCGTTCTCAGTTACGTACTCGTTTCGCCTGCGCGTAACGAGGCTCAGTTTATCGAGCTGACTATAAAGTCCGTGATAGCGCAGACCGTTCGGCCGATCAAATGGGTCATCGTCAGCGACGGTTCGACTGACGGCACGGATGACATTGTTAAGAAATATGCGGCTGAAAATCCGTGGATTGAATTGGTCCGGATGCCCGAGCGCCGCGAACGAGATTTCGCCGGGAAAGTTCACGCATTCAATGCCGGGTACGCGCGACTGAAGCACCTCGAATACGCTGTAATCGGTAGCCTCGACGCGGACATCTCTTTTGACGAGGACTATTTTTCTTTCTTGCTTCACAAACTGGCGGATGATCCGCGAATTGGGTCTGGTCGGCACACCGTTCAAAGACGGTCCGAACTCAATCTACGACTACCGCTTCGTCAGCATCGAGCACGTGTCGGGCGCTTGCCAGTTGTTTCGGCGCGAATGCTTTGAGCAAGTCGGCGGCTACGTTCCAGTGAAGGGCGGCTGCATCGACCATATCGCAGTCATCACCGCGAGGATGAAGGGCTGGAAGACCAGGACATTTACAGAGAAGGTTTGTTTGCATCACCGGCAGATGGGAACAGCGCAGGACAGCGTGATGATGGCGAGGTTTCGGAACGGCCGGAAGGACTACATCATCGGGAACCATCCCGTTTGGGAATTGTGCAGAGCGACTTACCAGATGACCAAGAAGCCCGTCGCCCTGGGTGGGTTGATGCTGGCGTCCGGCTACGTCTGGGCAATGATCCGGCAGGTGGAACGGCCAGTCTCTGCAGAACTGGTAACATTCTACAGGCGTGAGCAGATGCGACGGTTGAAGAAATTTTTCACGAACAGTGGAACGCCTCCCGAGAAAACCGTGGAGGCTCCTCCACCGTGCGCATGATCCGATGAAGCGCAATGGAGACTTGATTACGGCTCCGCTCGGTAAGGCCGAAGCAGCGCTTACCTCCACGCCAGTCGCGTCCGGTGCCGCATACAGCCCCGGCGAACAGAGCGGCGAGCTTCCGCGATCGGGCGCTCTTATTGTGAATGCTGATGACTGGGGGCGTGACGTCGAGAATACCGATCGCACACTTGAATGCATCGTCCGCGGAACCGTTTCCTCGGTGAGCGCAATGGTTTTCATGAAGGATTCGGAGCGAGCTGCGGAAATCGCCCGTGAGCACGGAATTGACGCTGGCCTCCACCTGAATCTTACGACGGAGTTTTCGGCATCAAGTACCCCGATGGTTCTGATCGAGGATCAGGGACGAATATCGCGGTATTTGGGGAAGCGCCGGTTTTCGCAAGTAGTTTTTCACCCTGGGCTCGCGAGTTCTTTTCAGTACGTCGTGGCAGCGCAACGCGACGAATTCTGCCGTCTCTATGGGACAGAGCCAAAGCGGCTCGACGGGCACCATCACATGCATCTCTGTGCAAATGTGCTGCTTCAGAAGGTTGTTGCCGTCGGGAACGATCGTTCGACGGAACTTCTCGTTTCAGCCCGGAGAGAAAAGTCTGTGGAACCGTCTGTATCGACGCGGAGTGGACAAAATGCTCGCTCGGCGCCACGCCCTCACCGATTACTTTTTCTCGCTGCCTCCGCTCGAACCTAGAGAGCGCCTCGAAAGGATCGCCGCATTAGCTCGCGATTATTATGTAGAAGTAGAAACTCATCCCATCAACGCTGACGAATATCGATTCCTCACTGGTGGCGACGCTGTTCGATGGGCAGGGGGGGTGCCAATCGCGACCTATTTTCGTGCTGCCGGGCGCGATCGTGCGCTCGCATCGGGAGGGCAGCGATGATGAAGTTTCTTAAGAGAAAGATCACTAAAGACCAGAGCCGGGACACCGGCATGGCGATGGTCCTTTTGCTTCTCATCGTGTTTCTCTCTCGGAAGAAAGAGGGATATCTATTCGCAGCGATGGCATTGCACGTCATTAATATGACGGCGCCTCAGGTATTCCGGCCGGTCGCCGTCCTCTGGCTGGGACTTTCTGATCTGCTTGGAGCGGTTGTGTCGAGGATTCTGCTGTCGATCGTGTTCTTTGCGGTCGTGACCCCGATTGGGCTTCTACGCCGGCTCATGGGAAAAGACTCCCTAAAGCTGCGCGCGTTCAAGGCGGGCAAAGACTCAGTTATGTTAGAGCGGAACCACACATTTATAGGCCGGGACCTTGAAAGGCCATTCTAAGACGGAGGAGCGAGTATGGATTTCTTAAAGGATTTGTGGGGGTTTCTAAAGGACAGGAAAAAATTCTGGCTGCTGCCTCTCATTGTGATTATGTTGATGTTCGGCGCCCTCATGGTGTTTGCCGGCGGATCAGCGATTGCCCCGTTTATCTACACGTTGTTCTAGCGGCGAGCCTTTGGCCTGACCAGGCACCTAATTAAGGAATCGGGATGAAAACAGCAATACTCGGTATCTCGGCCTACTATCATGACAGTGCTGCGGCGATCCTCGTCGACGGAAAGATTGTTGCCGCGGCGCAAGAGGAGCGGTTCACCCGAAAGAAGCATGATTCTTCGTTTCCGATTCAATGCTTGCCGTTACGTTCTGCAGGAATCGGGCATCAATTACAACGATCTTAACAGCCGTCGCATTCTACGATAAGCCGTTTCTTAAGTTTGAGCGGCTGCTTGAGACTTATCATGCGTTTGCGCCCAGCGGCTTCCTGAGCTTCCTATCGGCGATGCCGGTTTGGATCAAAGAGAAGCTGTTCATGAGGACCATGCTCGGCAAGCACCTCGCAGAACTCGGCGACGGCAAGGTTCCCATCTACTATCCCGAGCATCACCTTTCCCACGCGGCGAGCGCCTTTTATCCTTCGCCGTTCGAGGAGGCAGCGATCGTTACAATTGACGGCGTTGGAGAATGGGCCACAACGACAATCGGACGTGGCCGCGGGAAAGATATCGAGATATCTGAAAGAGCTGCGCGTTTCCTCATTCGGTGGGCCTGCTTTATTCCGCGTTCACGTACTACACCGGATTCACCGTGAACAGCGGCGAGTACAAGCTGATGGGTCTCGCACCTTACGGGAATCCTGACTCTCAGCGCACCGCGGACTTCAAAAACAAGATCACGACCGAGCTCGTCGATATCCGAACGGATGGATCGATTGTGCTCAACATGGATTACTTCGACTATGCCACCGGTTTAAAGATGGCTAACGATACGAAGTGGGAGCAGCTTTTTGGAGTGCCGCGCCGAAAAGGGGAGTCCGAGATTTCGCAGGTCTACATGGATATGGCGCTTGCGATCCAGCAGGTGACGGAAGACATCGTTCTGCGAATTGCGTGTGCGGCTCGGCAATTGACAGGTTGCAAGTATCTGGTGCTGGCCGGTGGTGTTGCATTGAACTGTGTGGCGAATGGAAAAATTCTCAGGGCCGGGATATTCGAAGACCTCTGGATTCAGCCGGCCGCAGGCGATGCGGGTGGAGCTGTTGGCGCTGCCTACGCGGTTTGGCACATCCACCAAGGACACGAGCGAGCCGTTACCGGTGACGGCGATGCGATGGAGGGCTCCTACCTCGGGCCGGAATTTTCAAGACAAAGAGATTCGCCGCGCGCTGAACAGGTACGACGCTAAGGCTCACCACTACGATAGCTACCAGACAGCTTGCTTCCGACGTTGCGACAAAACTCGCGGCTGGAAATGTTGTTGGATGGTTCCAGGGTCGGATGGAATTTGGGCCTCGCGCGCTCGGAAACCGAAGCATCCTGGGAGACGCGCGAAATCCCGAGATGCAGAAAAAATTAAATTTAAAGATCAAGTATCGCGAAGGTTTCCGGCCTTTCGCACCGTCAGTCCTGGAGGAAGACGTCGAGGAGTATTTTGATCTCGACCGGGAATCTCCGTACATGCTTCTCGTGGCGCCGATCCGTGAGGACAAGAAAATCCCGCTTCCCGAAGGCTACAGCGAAAAGCCTCTGTACGACCGGCTCTATTTTCTCAGGTCTGACCTTCCTTCGATCACCCATATCGATTACTCGGCCCGTATACAAAGCGTGAGTAAGAAAACGAATCCGCGATATTGGGAATTGATTAATGAGTTTAAATCCCTAACTGGCTACGGAGTGATCGTAAACACGAGCTTTAATGTCCGCGGTGAGCCAGTCGTCTGCACACCAGAAGATGCCTATCGGTGCTTCATGAGAACGGAGATGGATTTCTTGGTCGTGGGCGATTACATCCTGGACAAAAAGGAACAGCCGGCGATGGCCGAAACGGCTGATTGGCGGAAAGAGTTCAAGCTCGATTAACAATCACAAAGATGAAGAAGCTTCTAATTAATGTCACTGTAGTCGTCGCAACAATCGGCATCGGTCTGCTGCTTTGCGAGTTCGGATCGCGGTTGTTTCTTAACCCTGCGGATTTCCTACGACTCGACGTGGTACCGAACGATATTTTAGGAGCAGTCCCGTCACCGAGTGCCATGGCCGCATTTGACCGGCTGGGCTTCCGCAACCGCGAAGTGCCGGTCACTGCGGACATCGTCGCCGTCGGCGATTCGCATACTTATGGCAACACAGCGAGAATGGTTGACTCGTGGCCGTATGTGCTTGGGGGCTTGACCGGACAAAAAGTGTACAACATGAGTTTGGGGGGCTACGGTCCCAACCAATACTTTTACCTTTCGAAGAACAAGGCACTCAGCCTAAAGCCCAAGATGATCATTTGGGGCTTGTACATGGGCGATGATTTTGAAAATGCATTCACGCTTACATACGGCTTCGATTATTGGGCGTACTTAAGAAAACTTCCGCCTCAGAAGGTTGAGGCCAACATCTGGGACGCACCTCCTGCCGACAACTGGTTGAAGAGAACCAGAGTCTGGCTCTCGCGGCACAGCATAATCTACCAAATAGCGTTTCATACCGGATTTGGAGAGAAGGTAAAGGGTGAGATTCAAATCAAGAACGCGGCACAGCTTTACCCAGGTTACGCCACATCGCTGATTGTTCCTGAAAGGCACATCTTGGAAGCGTTTCGACCGAAAGGCGTGCTGTTCGGACTCGACCAGGAGAATCCAAACGTCCGAGAGGGTATGCGCATTACTTTTGAACTGTTGAAAGAGATGAAAGAACTCTGCGATCAGAACCAGATACAGTTCCTGGTGGTAGTCATACCAACCAAAGAAATGGTTTTTTCAGACTATCTTGAACACAATTCCAACCTCCCACTTGACGACGTAATTGACAAGCTCATCGCGAACGAGCGCATAGCGGAAGCGCAGACGTTTCGATTCATGACAGGCAATAATATTCCGTACGTGAGCCCGCTGTCCGCGTTGAAAGCTTCGATCGGACAGGGACTTTATTACGCGGGCGCTACGGACATGCATCCGAACAGGAATGGATATCATGTGATTGCGGAGGCGGTTGCGGAATATTTGAAGCAGCCCGCAACCCAAGCGACGCCGGCTCCGACGAAGTGATTGAAATAGACGAGAGTCCGAACATTGCCCAGACTCAACCGCTACCGATTCGCGCTATCTCATGCCACAGACCACTGTTCTCGTAGGTTTTGCAGAAGCGATGGCGGCTCCGGAAGTCGTTTGGAGCCTCGTCGATAGCGGCTTCCGAGTAGTTGCTTTCGCGCGTCGCGGGCGTGCATCAGCTTTGCGGTTTAGCCGGCACGTCAAATGCCACGACGTCACCGCACCAGAGTCAGACCTGCAAGCCGCGCTTTCTGAATTGCATTCGCTGATGGACTCCCTTAGCGCCGAAGCTGACGCTAACGGCCTTCCTTTGATTCTCTTCCCCCTCGATGACAAAGCGGTATGGTTGTGCAGCAGGTTGCACCTTGAGAGCGGCTGGCTCCTGGCAGGACCGCGAGGAACGTGTGCAGACCTCGCGCTGGATAAGAAATTACAAGTCGATGCGGCGCGCGAAGCAGGGTTTAACGTTCCCAGAAGCACAATGGCGCGGACTGCGAAAGATTTGATTGATTTTAGCGCAGCAGAATCGTACCCGATTATCTTGAAGGCCGCGGATGCTGTCCCCACATTTCAGGGGCGCCTTTACTCATGCCGGAAATGGATATGTGCAAATCAGATTGAACTCGAGCGCGCCATCGATGAGTGGGGAGGGCGCGTTCCGTTGCTCGCCCAGACGTTCGTCACAGGAGTCGGGGAGGGGGTTTTTGGACTCGCGGCACCCGAGGGGGTTCGGGCTTGGAGCGGACATCGAAGAATAAGGATGATGAATCCCGAAGGCTCTGGCTCAAGTGCCTGCGAATCGCAACCGGTGCCGCAAGAGCTGAGATCCATCGTCGAGACGTTTATTGGAAAGTCGGGATGGCGCGGCTCGTTCATGATTGAACTTCTCCGCGACGATTCAGGAAAGATCTGGTTTGTAGAACTGAACGGCAGACCGTGGGGAAGCATGGCGCTGTGTCGCCGCCAAGGGTTCGAGTATCCCGCGTGGCACGTGGAACTGGCAATGGATGAGCGGTCGCGGGCTGGTTTGGACGTCCCATCGAGCCCCGGACTCGTTTGCAGGCACGTGGGTCGCGAGCTTATGCATCTGCTGTTCGTGATGCGAGGCGCGAAGTCAAATGCGCAGAAGCAGTGGCCGTCGTTTTGGAAATCTGTCGGCGACGTTTTTCAATTCCATCGAGAAGATGGATTGTACAATTGGCGGCGAGATGACCCGAAAGTGTTCATTGCCGATTTCTACTACACGGTTCACGACAACCTATTCAAATCTAGGAATTGAGCGCTGATGGAAGTCCTTGCCACCTGCCACGTGCACTCCAAGTGGTCGTACGACGGAAGTTGGTCGCTTGAAGCGCTAAGCGCGAAGTTTCGCCGTCGCGGCAGTCGAGTTGTGATGATGACGGAACACGACCGCGGATTTACTCCTGCAAAGTTGGATGAATATCGAGCGGCTTGTTCGCAAGCGAGTACCGACGAAATTCTGGTGGTGCCGGGCATCGAGTACAGTGACGCGACGAATCGTGTCCATGTTCTAGTGTGGGGGCCCGTACCTTTCCTTGGACAGGACTTGCCCACTAGCGAGATGCTAGCGGCCGTGAAAGCCGCAAACGGGCTGGCGGTTCTTGCCCATCCCTCCAGACGAGACGCATGGAAGTCCTTCGATCCAGCTTGGGCCGGACAACTTTTGGGAATCGAGATCTGGAATCGAAAATATGACGGCTGGGCGCCGAGCAAGACTGCTCCGGCGTTGCTCGAGTCGACGGGCGCGGTGCCTTTTGTCGGGCTCGATTTCCACACGCGACGGCAGACGTTTCCACTAGCCATGGCGCTGGACATTCACGGAGATGTCTCCGAAGAATCGGTGGTAGATTCCATGAGATCGCGGCGGTGCAGTGCGCGAGCCTTGGGTGCTGCGTTCGACCACGGTTTTTCAAGTCCCAAATCAACAGTGTTAGGCGTCGCGGAGCGAGCCAGACGCACCGCGGCGTCGATCCTCAGATATTCTCGGCACCTTGGACTGCGAAAACCTTCTGCTTAGGAGCTCGCAGCGCTTGGCAGGCTTCGAGATACGGCCGAGAAGTTAAATTGGCTATGGGGAGTGGGGTTGGGCGGAGACAACATCGATAATGCGTTTTTACCTCAGCTTATATTTTTTTGTTGCCGCAATTTACTTACTCTCGGCCTCCGGACGAATTGGTCTGTCTGATGGTTTTGCCATGTTCAACGTGGCGCAATCGGTCGCGACTGAGCGATCGTTCAGCGCAGAGCCGTGCGACCCACAACTGCCGGGCCACGCGACTCATTGCGTCTCCGGAGTTGATGGACGGCACTATGCGGGATTTGGACTCGTCCCGTCGATCCTGGCGGCACCGGTAATCCTGTCTGCAGGGTGGATTGCGGTTCTGTTCCATGTTAGTGCTGCGGCCTTCTCGAAGGTCGCGGTGTCTATTTTTACTGCGGTGGTTTCGCCACTGGTTTGTGTGATTTTGGCGATGTGGATCGTCAAGCTCGGATACAGCCGCCGTACGGCGATGTGGGGCGCTTTCATCCTTGGATTCGCGTCTCCGTTTTGGAACTTCGGTGTAAAAGGTTTTTTTTCCGAACCGTATCTCACCCTCGCACTGGTGGTTGCCGCGTACCTATTATCCAGCCCAGAGCTTCCAGGCGCCGCCGCACTTTCCGGGCTCGCATTCGGAATAGGTTGCGGCTGCCGGATCAACGCCGTAATACTGTTTCCGGCTTTCATCTTGAGTATTTGTTTTCAGATGCGTGCGCACGGCTGGCCAGTTGAAAAGTTTCTTCGGGAATCCGCATTGTTCACAACTAGCTTTTCCGTTTGTGCTTTGCTGATCGGCTGGTCAAACTACGCGCGATTCGGGAGCCCATTCAAGACCGGCTACCATCTGGCATATCCCTCTGCTTCTCTGCTATTTTCCACTCCTTTTTTTACTGGAATGTCTGGGCTCTTGTTTAACGGCGAGGTCGGATTATTCGTTTTCGCGCCGTGGGTAGTGGTGGCGTTGATTTGTTTTCCTAAATTTGTGCGCGCACATTTGCCAGAGTCAGTCCTGTGTGGGACACTTTTTCTGTTCAATTTGATCTTCTTCGCGAAGTACGATTCCTGGCATGCGGGATGGGTCGCTGGTCCGCGTTTTCTCACACCCACGTTACCGTTCTTGATTATGGCGATGCTGCCTATTATAGAAAGAACCCGGCGCCGAGACGCAATTGAGCCGGGGCAGCGGCCGTGGGCATCGTTACGCACGTTGATGCTGATCTTAGTGATTGCCGCGAGCGTAGTCCAAGCTCTCGGCATCTCGTATCCGGTCGACCGTTATTACAATCTAATGATGTTTTACGGTGACGCACGACCTAAGCCATGGTGGGCAGGATCGATTCCACTCGCTTCAGCTGATTTCTTGCCACGCGTCGCATCGCCGAATGCACGATCGGCCAAGACGCTCGAGTTGGCGAGTCGCGATCAGCTAACGGTGGCTCACGAACAATCTGAAGCTTGGGCAGCCGTGAGCACGGCGACTACGGCAGATGAATTTCTCCGTTCATTTCCAAACCCCGAAAACTTCGACTCGCCTAACCTGATGCTATTTAAGATGAAGCTGCTGGGGCTTCCAGCTTTGGCCGTCTATAGTTATGGAATTTCCCTGGTATTAATCGGTCTGGTTGGTCTAATGGGTGTCCAACGAAACGTGTCGGTTGTCCAGCCGTGAAATTGCGACGGCTCCAAGGTGAGTAATGCCTGAGCGTCTCTCTATCGTAGTTCCTGCGTACAATGAAGAGGTAACGCCGGTATCTGCTAGTACCACAGTTAATTTGCTGCCCCTTGAATACTGTGCGTAGGAACCACATCTCGGTGTGCATCTGCACGTTCAAGAGGGCGCAGCTCTTGAGAAAACTGCTCGAACGATTGGAAAATCAGCGGACCGACGGACTGTTCACGTACTCTGCGGTCGTGGCCGACAACGACTTGGGCCGATCCGCCGAACAAGTGGCCGCTGAGTTTTCCTCATCTGCTCAGATCGAAGTCACATACTGCGTGGAACCGCAACAAAACATCGCACTCGCGCGAAACAGGGCGTTGCAACACGCAGAGGGCGATTTCATTGCTTTCATCGATGACGACGAGTATCCCGCAGACGACTGGCTTCTCAATCTATTTAAAACATGTGCGGCTTACGGAGTCGACGGAGTTCTCGGACCCGTGAAGCCGTATTTCGAACAGGATCCGCCTGAATGGGCCAAGAAGGGCCGATTCTTCGAGCGCGCCACTTTCAAAACAGGATTCAAACTGAATTATGGACAGGCGCGAACTGGAAACGTACTTTTCAAACGAGATATCTTGAGTGCCGTCGAGACACCGTTCCGATCTGAATTTGATACTGCGGGAGAAGATATAGATTTTTTCCGGCGAATGATGGCCCAGGGCTGCGTTTTTATTTGGTGCAATGAAGCGCCGGTGTACGAGGTGGTTCCAGCCTCCCGTTGCAATCGGAAGTACCTGTTGAAACGAGCATTGCTCCGTGGAAGCAACTTTTCGAAACATCCCACGGACCGAATCATGAACGGCGCGAAATCGTTGATTGCTGTGCCGTGTTACGCGCTGTCTCTGCCAATTCTATTCTTGTTTGGGCAGCACGTGTTTCTCAAGTACTTGATCAAACTTTTCGACCATTTCAGTCGACTGATGGCGTTTGCGGGATTGAAGCTGGTGACAGAGCGGCACACGTAAGCGTCGCGAAAGCAACTGCGAAGGCGTAGTGGGCCCCCCGGCTTTAGCGAATATTTCGAAGTCGTTGGCGTTGATGAATGTCAATTCATTCACCAAGCCAAGCGAAACCAAACGGGAGAGACAGTAACCATGAACGTATGCGGCCAAGAGATCAGGGTTCAAGGAGGCTTCCTCCGAATCGCCCGTCTTGAGGCGGATTTATATCATTTCTTGGACAATCCAGAAGCACTGATTGATGGCTTGCGCGAGTGCGGAATCCGAATCGACCTCTTCACATTCATGCAGAAGCTTCCGGAATCCTCGCCGAAATACGCTTATCCGATGGAGATGGACAATCTGGCGGCGGTGCCGATAAGCACATTTGAACACTGGAGGACCCGCCAGATTACTTCCGAAGCGCGCAATCGGGCGAGGCAAGCGGAGAAGAAAGGCGTTGTCATTCGAGAGGTGCCGTTTGACGAGGCGCTCGTAAGAGGAATTTGGGAAATCTACAACGAATCTCCTATCCGGCAGGGACGACGGTTTCGTCATTACGGTAAGGATTTCGACACTGTGTATCGAGAAGAAGCAACGTTCCTTGAGAATAGCTTCTTCATTGGAGCATTCCTCGACGACAAGCTAATCGGATTCGTCAAGCTGACCGCTGATGAAACCGGAACCCAGGCAAACCTGATGAACATTCTCTCCACGCTCGGGCATCGGGACAAAGCACCGACTAACGCGCTGATCGCACATGCAGTCCGTTCTTGCGCAGAGCGGAACATCGCCTATCTTGTTTACCAACGGTATTCCTACGGGAAGAAACAGTCGGACGGCATCATGAAGTTCAAACAAGTGAATGGATTCCAACGCTTCGATCTGCCTCGCTACTACGTTCCTTTAACCTTCCTTGGTCGCGCCGCTTTCCAGTTGGGGTTGCACCACCGATTCGTGGATCGACTGCCGGAATCCCTTGTTGGCAAAGTTCGCGATCTCCGGAATTCCTGGTACAACCGGAAGCTTCACGGCGCTAAGGAATCGGCCTAGCTAAGACCATGCCTGGAATCGTTGGTCTAGTTACGTCTACGCCCCGCGAGCGCGCCGAGCGGGAGCTGCTCCAGATGGTGGAATCTCTCTGCCATGAGCCATTCTACGTTTCAGGCACATGGGCGGATGAGGGTATGGGTGTGTATGTAGGGTGGGTAGCCCAGAGCGGCTCATTCTCTGACAAGATGCCGCTCCGCAACGAACGGGGAGACGTCACTCTTGTCTTTTCTGGAGAGGAGTTCGCGGAACCTGGAACTGCAGTTAGGCTGAAAGCACAGGGGCACGCACTCGACGCAGAAGGACCTTCGTATTTAATCCATCTCTACGAGGAAAACCCCGCATTTCTTGCGGGCTTAAACGGAAGGTTCCAAGGGTTTCTCACAGATCGTTCCCGCGGAACGGCAACGCTGTTCAACGACCGCTACGGGATGCACCGAATCTATTACCACCAATCGAAGGAAGCGTTCTATTTTGCCGCCGAGGCCAAGGCAATATTAAAGGTTCGTCCCGAGCTCCGAAGGGCAGACCCGAAGGGAATTGGTGAGTTCATTTCTTGCGGGTGCGTGATGGAGAATCGGACTCTGTTCGAAGGCATTCAGGTGCTGCCAGCTGGTTCGGCGTGGACCTTCCGAAATAAAGCTCTCGAAAAAAAGGACGCGTACTTTCAACCTCGCGAGTGGGAGGATCAATCTCCACTTGAGCCGGAAGCGTATTACGAGGAGCTCCGCGGGGTCTTTTCGCAGAATCTTCCCCGATATTTCAATGGCCAGCAATGCATCGGCATGTCCTTAACGGGGGGACTCGACACGCGGATGATCATGGCTTGGCAGAAGCCGCCGGAAGGAACTCTGCCGTGCTACTCCTTCGGAGGGATGTACCGCGATTGCCAGGACGTTGTTGTGGCGCGGAAGGTGGCCGAAGCTTGCAAGCAACCCTATCAAGTAATTCCTGTGGGAGGAAAATTTCTCGCACGCTTTTCTGACTATGCGGAGCGCGCAGTTTATTTGACGGATGCCTGCACTGCGGTGAACCGCTCCGCGGATCTGTACGTCAACGAGCGGGCGAGGGAAATAGCGCCGGTCAGAATGACCGGAAACTACGGCGGCGAAGTTCTGCGGCGAGTGCGGGCGTTCAAGCCCGTGAAGCCCAGCCCGGGGATATTCCGCCCGGAGTTAATGTCTCAAGTTGATGCTGCGGCTGAGACCTATTCGCGCGTAGTCGAGGGTCACCCGCTCTCGTTTGCGTTGTTCCGGCAAGCACCCTGGCATCACTTCGGACTTCTTGCGTTGGAGCAGACACAAGTCTCGTTGAGGACGCCATACCTCGACAATGATTTCATCCGCACCGTGTACCGTGCTCCTCAAGCGTCCCTCACTAGCAACGATATCTCGCTAAGGCTAATCGCGGACGGCGATACGGCTCTTCGGCGAATCCGAACTGATCGCGGATATGCAGGCAACGGAGGACGTTTCAATCGGGCAGTTTCCCAGCGACTCCTAGAATTTGCAGCAAAAGCAGAATACGCGTACGACTATGGCATGCCCCAGTGGTTAACTCGGGCAGATCACGCCGTTTCGGCGCTCCATCTTGAACGTCTGTTTCTAGGCAGACACAAGTTCGCCCATTTCCGGGTCTGGTATCGCGATTCGCTGGCAAACTATGTCCGGCAAATGCTTCTGGATTCTAGAACACTCGCGCGCCCGTATCTCAATCGAGCGGCTGTTGAGGATGTGGTCCGCGGTCATTTATCCGGCGTACGAAATTACACCACCGAAATCCACCAGCTGCTCAGCTTGGAATTGCTGCACCGGTTGTTTCTGGATTAGAAATGAGTGACCCGTCAAAGATTTCAAACTGCAATTCGATCCGAACTGACGGCGCGGGCAACACATCGAATTTTAACGTCGTGGCCACTCAAGGTCAAACCTTCCGGGGAACCGTGTCTACCAATACGAGCGGAGATGTGCGGAGTATTGACGCAACTGGAAGTAAAGCACGCCGGATCTCAGCCCTCGATTTCACGAAGGGGACGCTTGTATTGGTAATGGTGCTCTATCATTGGCTGAACTACTTCATCGGATTACAAAGTCCGGTGTACCGATACCTGACATTCTTACCGCCATCATTTATTTGCATTACGGGATTCTTGATAGCACAAGTCTATCTCTCGAAGAACAGAATCAGTGATCCCCGGCTTCCGAAACGATTGCTGATCAGAGGGGCGAAATTACTCCTGATATTCATGCTTTTAAACGTGGGGATTAGCTTTTTGGTGCCGAGCGCCCATAACGGAAGACGAGTGTTTGACAACTTTTCCGCCGGAACTCTCGCGTCGGTTTTCGTCACCGGAAACATGACGGGCGGGAAGATCGTTGCCTTCTATGTGTTGGTTCCGATTAGCTATTTGCTACTCCTTTCTTCCTTTTTGCTGATCGTGCAGAGATCCTTCAAACAAATCTTCAACACAATCACTCTACTGTGTTTTCTGGCCATTCTCGTCTTGTATTTAAATGGATCCAAAAGCGGGAATCTGGAGCTGCTTACGATTGGATTGCTGGGGATAAGCGTCGGGCACATTCCCATGCAGAAGATCAACAGCATCGTGACACATCCCGTCGCAGTGATTCTCGCGTACCTATGTTACGCGGCGGCGATCACGATTTGGAACTCACGCTATCCTATCCAAGTCGCCGGAGTCGTGCTGACGTTATGTCTCATTTACTTGGTTGGCACAATAAGTGGTGAAACTGGGCAGGTACAGAAATGGCTGATTTTACTCGGAAAATACTCCCTGCTCGGCTACATCGCGCAGATTGCAATTCTTCAATTGCTGCGGAGGGGTTTGGGTGTGCGGCTTCCGGCATGGGAATCGGGTGCTGCTTTTCTCGCCGCCGTTATTCTCACGATTGTAACGGTGGAAGTTGTCGATCGCGGGAGAGCGAAATCGTCTATCGTAGATAGGACATACGCGGCCGTTTTTTTGTGAAGCAGAACAGTCAATACAGGCTGCTCGAGAGAGCTTAGTTCTCCAGGAAGATCGAATTGCAACAAATTGCCACAATTCTTTTCGTCATTGGAATATTGGGCCTTTTCTATTTGGATCGGAACCCGAAAGCCCGAACCTCGAAAGCGCTCTGGATTCCGATCGTGTGGCTGTTGATAGCGGGATCCAGAAATGTGGGCCAGTGGCTGGAAATGGGCTCACCGATGGATCAAGGCGAGCGGTACCTTGAGGGAAATCCTCTTGATCGCGCCGTTTTGTCGGTCCTAATCGCGTTTGGCGTGATGGTGCTGTTCACAAGACGAAGGCGGGTCGTAGCGATATTACGGGCGAACGCGCCACTGCTACTGTTTTTTGCTTTTTGTGCGCTCAGCTGCCTCTGGTCCGACTATCCCGATGTCGCCCTGAAGCGTTGGTTCCGATCCGTCGGCGATATCGTGATGGTGTTGGTGATTCTAACAGACGCCGATTGGCTTTCAGCTCTAAAGCGAGTTCTGGCGCGAGTGGCTTTTTTGCTTTTCCCACTTTCCGTTTTGCTGATCAGATACTACCCGAACCTGGGACGCGGATATAACAAAGCTGGTTCGGCCATGTATTGGACCGGCGTCACCACCGATAAGAACGGCCTGGGGATGATCTGTTTGATTTTTGGACTCGGAACGGTGTGGCGGTTTATCGAAATTTATCAGGGCCGAGAAGGCGAGAAGCAGACCAGACCGCTCATCGCGCAAGGCGTTCTGGTCGCGACCATGATATGGCTTCTATGGGAATCGAATTCGATGACCTCCATTTCTTGTTTTGTGTTGGCTGGGGGCCTGATGCTGGCGACCGGCCGATGGGCATTCGCGCGTAAGCCGGCGGTTACGACGCTTCTTGCTGCGTTTGCAGTTGGTGTTTCCGCTCTTGTCCTCTTTGGTGGCTTCGGCAGCGTTCTTCAAGCTATTGGAAGGAATCCGACGTTGACGGGCCGAACCGAAGTCTGGGATGTGCTTCTGCCGTTCGTCAAGAACCCATTGTTTGGGACAGGTTACGAGAGTTTTTGGCTTGGGGAACGACTCGTTCGAATTGGAGATCTAACAGCGAACGGCATCCAAGAGGCTCACAATGGTTACCTTGAAATCTATTTGAATCTAGGGCTGGTGGGAATCTCACTCCTGGCCATCTTAATCATCACGGGCTTTCGCAAAATTGTTCTCGCGGTTCGTCGCGATCCAGCTTCAGGAAAAATCAGGCTGGCATATTTCGTCCTGGCCCTCATCTACAACTTCACAGAGGCGGCGTTCAAGATGATGAGTCCCGTGTGGATGTTTTTCCTTCTCGCGGTGATGGCGGTTCCAAAACCCGCCCTATCAGAAGATCCAGCCACCAACGGCCTTTATCCTGCCGGTAGTTTTACTGCGCCCAAGATACAAAGCGCGTACGCCATGAAGTCCGGGCTCCGCAAGGAGGGCCGCTGAATTGATTCGATGCAAATATAAGGTTTCGGAATACTCGAGCATGGGTGCGAGTGCACCCGAAAAAGAATCTCGCCACAAACTTGAATGCGTCGTCATCGGGCCCTCCGTGCTCAATTGTAGTTCCATATGACAGATAGTCGGCCCATGGGCTCGGTTTTTCGCAAACTACTCTCCGGCTCTGCCCTCGGTACAGCTAATCTCGTTGCATCGGCTTTAGTTTCCCTATTCCTGCTGCCGTTCATCGTGCATCACCTCGGGGATAGGGTTTACGGTTTTTGGGCTCTCGCGGCTGCGTTCATTGGCTACTACGGTTTGCTCGATTTCGGAATGTCGAGCGCTGTATCTCAGTATCTGGGTATCGCGATCGGTCGAAAGGATCCCGCGGAGTGCCGCGAAGTTTTTAACGCCGCTTTGCGAATTCAGTCGCTTTTTGGCGGCATCGCGTTGCTGATAACGGCGCTCCTCGCCGCTGCGTCGCCTTGGTTGACGCACGACCCCGCAGACACTCACCTGTTTTGGAAGGTGATAGCGATCTTGGGCGTGAATGCGGCTATCGGGTTTCCGAGTAGAGTTTATGGCGGGCTTCTGGAAGCCGAGTTACGATTCGATATCCAGTCGTACCTTGGGATTCTGGGATTGACGCTGCGGACAGGGCTTACCATTTGGGTGATTCTCGCCGGTGGCGGTTTGCTGGGGTTGGCTTGGATCACTTTGTTTGCGACTCTACCGGTGGCTGCTTTTCAAGTATGGTTTGCGAGAAGGGAGGCTCCGTGGGCTCGACTTCACGCTGGAACGATCGAAGCCGAGCGAACCAAGAGTCTGTTTTCGTACAGCGTTTACAGGTTCGCGACGATGATTGCGGACGTACTGCGGTTTCAGATTGATCCTCTCGTCATCTCAGTTTTCATCGGGTTGGCGGCGGTTACGCACTACCGAGTTGCCAGCGCATTCTGTGGACTCTTCATCAATACCATTATTGCTGCGATGGGCACGATCGGCCCTGTGTTTAGCCGGCTTTATGGGGCCGGGGATCAGAGTAACCTCGAAAAGGTCTTCTTTTTCGCAACGAAGGTTTCGATTCTAATGTCGGTTTTCATTAGTCTTGCTCTTATTGCCTGGGGCCGGCCATTCATAGCCCGCTGGATGGGGGAGAAATATGACGATGCGTTTTGGCCCCTGGTTGTCTTATCGCTTGCGGTTTTTCTGGACGTCAGCCAGAACCCGTCGATCGCCCTGCTGTATGCCACTTTCAAGCATCGAGCTTATACATATGTGAATGTGGCAGAGGGAGTTCTTAATTTGATTTTCAGTCTCGCGCTCGTCCGGCATTTTGGAATTCTCGGAGTGGCGCTGGGTACTTTGATTGCGGCTTTTTTTGTCCGAGTTGTGGCGCAACCGTTGTTCGTGTGCAGGGCTAGCAGTCTGGACTATGCTGACTACATGCGGTATCTCGGGCGAAACCTGTTGCGATGTGCCTGTCTTGCAGGTGCAGCGATCGGGCTCTCGGCATGGGGTTTGAGGCCCAGCTATCCGCACTTAATTTCTTCGGCGATCTTCGCAACGGGAGTTTTTGCGGCTGGATCGTGGTTAATTATGTTCACCAAGGGTGAGCGCGAGCAGTTGCTGGCAGCCATTAGGAATCGCACACGGAAACAAACCGAGCCGGAATTCTCCGGCACGTCGATCTAGCGGCAGGTCTAATCTTGAAGATTTCAGCTCTTATTCCGACCTATAACCGCCGAGCACATGTGTTTAGGGCGATCGACAGCGTGATCGCACAGACCCTTCCTGTGGATGAAATCATTGTGGTGGATGACGGTTCCACCGACGGGACGATGGAGGCAATCCGCAGCCACTACGGATCACGGGTCAACGCGATTCGACAGGAAAACAGTGGTGTCTCTGCTGCTCGGAGCCGAGCTGTCAGTGAAGCACGAAGCGATTGGGTAGCATTCTTGGACAGCGATGATATCTGGCTACCAACAAAACTGGAGCGCCAATTCGATGCCTTATCGAAATTAGGCGGCGAATTTGGCGCGTGCATCACGAATTGCGATTATTTTGGCGACGCCGAACACAGTCTCACGGTTTTTGAAGAAGGAGGGCTGAAGACTGATTCAGCTTTTGGTCAACTCAACAATCCAATCAAGTACATTCTCGGAACTTATGCGGCGATTTACGTGCAGAGCTTAGTGGTTCTTCGATCCCTCATTAAAGAAGTGGGTGGTTTCGACACTGCGCTTAGTCTTGCAGAGGATCGAGATCTGATCTTTCGGCTTGCGTTCAAGACCAAGTTTTGTTTCGTATCAACGCCACTCGTTGGCATTGACCGAACACCTGCCGTTTCGCGTCTCACAGGTCTGCTCGAGCATAAGAGCGACCAGTCATACGGGTGGCTCGAGTTAGTGCGCGAGAAGTGGCTTGCTCACCCAAACTTGGTGGATCGCGATACCCGGCAGGCGCTTCGGCAGGAATTGATCGCGCTCTATTACAGCGGGGCCGTGGAAAGGCTGAGAGATCTCAGGCTCGCAGCCGCGATGCAAAAGATTCACAAAATAAAATGCATGGGCCAGAGCTATCCGGAGATCGGTTTTAAATTGCTGTCGCGAGCTGCAAAAAAGTTGTCGCACAACCGCAGCTCAAGCCCGAGCAACAACTGAATTGAAGGATCCTCATTCCTGACTCGAAGGCCAATTGATGGGCGATCGAATTCCCAAGCGAATTATTCAAACCGGCAGATACGCTCATCAGCGCCTGCGTAATCGAGCTATGATGGCGAATATAAGATTGTTAAATCCGGACTTCGAATACCTGTTTTTTGACGAAGAGCGGGTACAAGCATTCATCGACCAGGAGTTCCCGCAATATCGCGTCGTCTTTGATTCGTTTCAGTATCCGATTCAGCGATACGATTTCTTCCGGTATCTGGCTGTTTATCGCCTCGGGGGCTTTTATTTCGACCTGGATGTCTTACTTGCCTCCGGTTTGTCGGATCTCCTCGAGTTCGGCTGCGTGTTCCCGTTTGAGGGGCTCACTTTCAGCCATTACTTGCGCACTCATCACAACGTGGATTGGGAGATCGGAAATTATGGGTTTGGGGCTGCTGCCGGCCACGCGTTTCTTGAAGCCGTCATCGAGAACTGTGTGAGAGCTCAGAAGGATCCGAATTGGGCCAAGCCCATGATGCGCGGGGCGCCCTTCCTTACCAGAGGCGAGTGCCAGGTGTTGAACACAACGGGGCCTGGATTGATTTCTCGCACCCTGGCTGAGAACCCTGAGTTGGCCAAGACGGTTAAAGTTCTGTTTCCCGACGACGTGTGCAACAGCGAGAACTGGAACCGATTCGGAGATCTTGGCATTCATTTCATGGAAGGTTCCTGGCGAGGGAACCGCGGATTTCTGCGTACGAAGTTGGCGCTATACTGGGAGAACTGGGAACTGCGGAGACTCCTGAAGGTGAGCCGCAGACTCGGGAAGACGAGGCATCAGGTCCCGACAGGTAACCCAAGTATAGCGGTACTCGAATCACCTCAATAGACGGTTAGAAACCTCTGATATCGATTCACATCCTGCATTATCTTGCGGCTGAATCGGCGGCAGGAAAACGGGAAGACCAGGCATGGCTAACTCTCGATTTTTGACAAGGGTTCAAAACCATTTACAACGGGTAATCGCTCGCTCATTTGCCAAGAGGCAATTTGCGATTCATGCTGAAACTCCGTTAATCTCTTTTACTTTTGATGATTTTCCCCGCTCCGCTTTGTTGACTGGCGGCGCCATTCTAAAGTCATTCGGAGTGGCGGGAACTTATTACGCATCCTTTGGCCTGATGGGCACTGAGGCGCCGACCGGTCCGATCTTCCTGCCCGAAGATTTGAAGGTGCTGCTCGAACAAGGACACGAATTGGGATGTCATACGTTTGGCCACTGCCACGCGTGGGACACGCAGCCAAATGTGTTCGAAGATGCAGTCGTTAAGAATCGCCAAGCGCTCAACCAGCTTGTCCCCGGGGCGTCGTTTAAAACATTTTCCTACCCGATAAGCGTGCCGCGGGCGCGAACAAAACAACGAATAGCCAAATACTTTGCATGCTGCCGCTGCGCAGGACAAACATTCAATATCGGAAACGTGGATCTCAATTATCTTTCGGCATTTTTTCTCGAGAAGAGCAGGGATAACCCCGAAATCATAAGAAACGTCATCGATGAAAATCGCCGGGCTCGAGGGTGGCTGATCTTCGCGACTCACGACGTTTGTGACGATCCAACTCGTTACGGAGTCACTCCAGATTTTTTCGAAGAGATTGTGCGATACGCCGTGAATTCGGGTGCGCGGATTTTGCCGGTCTATGAAGCCTACGAAGCGCTTCGGGCTGGATCCTAATCGAGGATGTGAAGCTAATTCGGCTGATCCTCGAGGGTTCTTACGACGACCGAGCTACCTTAAGAGGGATTATGACTGCGAGCCCCGGTACGCATTCCGAACGGACCGGGGCTGATCTCCAGCAGCTACCTGTATCATGACCGTCGTAAAGATTACTGAATGGAAGCGGCGATATTCGTTGGTGGTGCGGGTGCGGAGCTCACCGTTCCACCTCCGCTCACGAGCGGGTGAGGATAGGTATAGGGTGTATAGAAAACCGTCCAGGTATTTGTCGCGCTGCATGTGTAGAGCGTTCCCTGTGGCCCAGCATCCGATGCGAAGTAGCCAACACCCGCCGCACCGTTTCCGAAGGCCGTCTCGCTTGAGGTCGTGCAGGTCGTGGGACGATTTGCGAGCGTACCGAAGCCCATTCCAGTCGTGCCATTGAAAGGCGTCGTAGGACTGGTCTGCGCAGAAGCTGAAACGGCGTTATACCATTCACGGTTCGCCTGCATGTGCAGTGAGTGATAATCAGGAGCCGGGCCGCCAAAGTCCGGAAAAAACATGTCTACCTTCGCTCCCGTATCAGACCACTGGTTATTCCATCCGTACATCGGCTTATAGCTGTTGCCCGTGCTTACATCGCGCCCCGGCTGATTCCAGCAAGGATAGCCCTGGTAGCTAGATGTGGGAGCACGGTTCCCATCGGGTGGGAAGGTTTGCGATCCATCACATTGGGGAAGCCCGCCATCAACCGAACCAAGCACGTCCCGGTAGTGTGCCATTGAAATTGTCTCAACAGCCTTGCCGCTGAAAGCCGTGAATGTATTGTTGAATGCAATGAATTTCCCTGACCCTTGGTGGTGGAAGCAGCGATAGCAGTCGGAAACGCCTGCGCCTACAGAACCGGAGTCCATCGTTACATTGTTGTTGTAGAACTCAACATTCGAGGGGCCGCCTTTATGGGTTACGCCGTGCGTCGTCCACAAACAGTCGGTAGAAGTGTTATGGCGCACCACAAGGCCAACCTCTTGCCCCCAAGCGTCCATGCAGCCCAAGGCAGAGGCGTTGCCCACCGAAGGAAAGTTGAGGATGTTGTCCTCTACGAACATATTATTGCCAGTGCCAAACTGTTGGGGAGGAGGAGTTCCCACAGGATTGTTTAGCCCACCTATCCACTGCAGGATGCCCGCCTGCCCGGAAGAAGCGACGGTGTTGTGGTCCATGACTCCCCAAAATTGATTGTTTATATCTATGTTCCCGTCGAGGAGCATTGCCACACCACCGGGATTCAGGTTGAAAGTGTTATGGTCAATGCGAATTTGGGTGAATGTTCCGTTGCTACAGGGATTGCATCCACTTCCCCACCAAATAGGTGTCTGACCCGTTGTATTGAACACGAAACCGGAAATCCGGTATAAGTGGTTGTATGTTCCCGCGCTCCACCCAGCTATGCCAAGTACAACAGAACTTCCGCCATTTATGATGCATCCGCCGGTGCTAGCACAGATGAGGGTCGTGCCCTTTGTCAAAGAAAATTGAATCTGGCTGCTCCATGTAGTAGGAACCGTTGGCGAAAGTGATGGTCGCTCCATCCGAAGCACCGTTGATTGCGGACTGAACGTCGGAACTTGACGCGCCGGCTGGACACGACCATGCAGTACCGCTCCCGCTGCAAGCCGCGTGGCTCGCTGCTGAACTCAGTAGGAGAAACAGAGCTGTACCGAGAATTCGCTTCATCATTGTCCGACCCCCGCGCGCGATGAGTTGACGATTCCAAACCGGAGTGGCGTATCGAAAGAGGCAGGGCAGCTAAGCACGATCAAGAAAAACAGTATCGATTCCATGTGCCGCATTTTATCTCCTAATATCTTTTGGAATTCTAGCACGCGGGTCTAAAACGGCGACTGCCCCCGCAGCGTCGGGAACTGATTCGGCACCTGAAGAATTATCGGATGAATGTGGGAAACAGAACTACTGGTCGCGAGTACTAACTTAGGACAGGTAGGTAGACCTAGCCTCCAGAGCGATCCGCGAGGGCATTCGAAGCTGAATACCAAGTTTCGCAGATTAGAGACGCTTCTGAAAGAAGCTGCAAGACCGCGCGCGGCGAGGCTGGAAGTGGCTTATTTACTGTGAGTTAACTCGCTCTGTGCTTTTGAGTTGGTTCAGAATCCAAAGTCGCAACCGCCTGACTTGTCAGCGGAAAGCACGGATGCCCGGCGGACGCGAAGCGCGAAGCAGAATTATACGGCATTTCACTCGGAGCACATCTCGCGGTCGTTAGCAGTGCTGCCCAAAGACGCGTGTGCAATAATGTGGTGGAGATCAAACACACTTTCACCGCCGACGATTCGGCCTTCGATGCCGCACGGCGACCATTCGAATCCAGGCCGGATACACCTTCTTAGACACGATGGCTCTCATCATTCGAATTGACGTGGACCGGCCCTATGGCAGACACCCACTCCCTCGTCATTTACTCAGCCGATTAAGTTCGGATCTTTATTTTCCGAGGTTCGCTGGATTCGGGTTTCTTGCCGAATTGAAGACAATGTTGAATTGGTTGAACGAGGCGAGAGCACGCGCGTACGTTTTCTTTCGCCGTTGTACGCTGCCGTCCGGATCCATCATGAAGCTGCTGGATGCCGGTGATCACGAAGTTGGCATGCACTTGGAGAACTCTCGTTCATTCGCCACTTTCATGAATGAAAAGCAGACTGTTGAACGTCAGCGTCGGACGGAAAGTAACGGCTGTGTCCAAACACGGCTCCGGTGGCGCAAAGTATGGTTTTCATCACTATGCCCCCTATGAACCTGAGCGCTATATCGAGTGGGCACAACAAGCGTCCATGCGTGTTTTTCTGGGCAATTTAGAAGATCCGCGTCTTGAACCCAAGCGCGACGCGGGCGGCCTATTGGTTTTCCCCTCCGCGTTTTGGCTCGAGCCATCCTGGAGAGATACGGAAAAGTTCACGGTGGAATGGTTATCGAATCGCGCTCGATCTCAGGATGTCGTCCTGTTGGTGCATCCGGAAAATGTCCTGGCCGATCCGGGTTTAGTCGCGGACTTCAAGAAACTGATCGGGACTTTAGAATCGAGAGTTCTTTAGTGAGTCAAAAGCCGCCCAATCGAAAAACGATCCTCATGGTGGCCTATACCTACTATGAGCTTGATCCGCGAGTTATTCGTGAGTCCGAAGCCGCTGTTGACGGTGGATTTGCCGTGGACGTTCTCGCGTTGCGGCGTCCGGGAACCGCGCCGACGGAGATGGTTCGCGGCGTGCGCGTGATTCGCTTGAATCAATCGAAGTATCGAGGGAAGACGCGCCTCAAATATCTAATTGCATACCTGAAATTCTTTCTACGTTGTTTCGTGAAATGCAATCGCCTCTTTTTTTCAGCAGCGGTACTCCGTCATTCACGTCAATAACATGCCGGATTTTCTGGTCTTCAGTACGATTGTCCCGAAGCTTTGCGGAGCCAAGATCATTCTCGATATCCACGACCCGATGCCGAACACATTCGCCTCGAAATTCAAAGCAGGCGAGAATGGATTCTTCTATCGGGTACTTCTTTGGCAGGAGCGGCTCAGCGCATGGTACAGCAACCAGGTGATCACAGTTCATGAGCCAGTCAAAGTGGGCATCCTGCTGAAGCATGGGTTGCCTCCTGATTCAATCGAAGTAATCGCGAATTTCGCTGATGAGGCGCTCTTTCCGCTTCGCAAGACGTACAGCATCAACGGCAAGATACGATTCGTTTTCCATGGAACGATTCTGGAGCGTTCGGGACTGGGGATATTAATGACCGCGCTGGCGAGCGTTCGCCGCAAGGATAGGATTTCCGTCAAAATCATAGGCGAGGGAGATTTCAGTCAGAGGTTGCGGGAAATGATTGGTTCGATGAATCTCGAGGAAGTCGTTGAGTTTGACAATCACAGTTACGACGTCCACTCGATTTCCAAGCGTCTCGACGACTGCAATGTTGGACTCGTGCCGCTCGAAATTTCCTCCGTTACAAACTTTGCGCTGCCTTTGAAGTTAATCGAATACATATCGATAGGACTTCCTGTACTTACGGTTCGTAGCTACGCGATTTCTTATTACTTCAGCGAAAATGACTGTATCTTTTTCGATTGGAACGACTCCGAATCTTTGAGTGCAGCCATAGATCGAATCGCCGAAAACCCCGAAATTCTGCTTCGGTACCGAGAGAGGGCGGTGGCGCTGCGCGATCAATTTGCCTGGAGCATCGAGCGAAATAAGTATGTGAATTTGCTGCGCAAGATGTCAGACCCTGCCTGAGTTTATCGAGCAGGGTCACTTGACGATTGATTGCTAGGATTGCCATTGTCGCGGGATTTCGGGTCGAAGAGGGTTGATCGGCGGCGGGTCGCGAGTCGCAGACACGATAGCCTCCTGCCTCCTAATCATGATCGGTCATATCTGGCATTGTATGTAGTATCCGCTGGAGTTCTATGAAAACGGTGCAACAGAGCGTTCAAGATGTTTCACTTTGGGTCGAGCAGCACAATTACCGGGCTTATGATCCCGGAGACGGCGACCTGTCTTTTCTTCGGCACGTCACGTTCAATGTCCATTTCCTGCGACGACTTCTCACGGGTGCCGTGCTTCGTGTGCCCTTCCACATCAGACCCTGGATCGGTATCAGGCCGCATACCTCCACAAAGGGAATGGGGTACATGGGATGGGGTTACGTGAAAATGTACGCTCTGACGGGTGACGAGAGCTATCGTCGTCGCGCTGAGTTTTGCTTCGATTGGTTGATCGCGAATAGATCGTCAGGCTATGAGGAATATTGTTGGGGCAACCACTTTTCCTTTTCAACTCGAAGCGGCACCATACCTCGACATACTCCGACAATCGTTTGGAGCAGCTTGATTGCTCTGGCCTTTGTGGAAGCTTACGAAGTCCTGGGCAAGTCTAAATATTTGGAAGTGGCCGCGACGACTGCGGAATGGGTCAAGAAGTTGCCGCGAGAGCAAACGAACCGAGGAGTTTGTCTCAGTTACGTGCCTTTCAAGCAGAGTTCCATTCACAACTCAAACATGCTGGGCGCAGCTTTGCTAGCGCGTGTCGCGGCTCACACGAAGGACCGCGAGGCCCTTGAGTTGGCGAAAGACGCCATGCTTTATAGCTGCTCGAGGCAGAACGCTGACGGCGCATGGTATTACGGCGAGGAACCGAAATATCATTGGATCGATACTTTTCACACAGGTTACAACTTGGATTGCTTAAAGCGGTACATCGATAGCAGCGGCGATCGAGAGTTCGAATCGAACCTTCTGAGTGGTTTTCAGTATTTCAAACATCATTTTTTTGAACCGGACGGACGGGCAAAGTACTACCACGACAAAGATGGCCCCGTAGACATTCAGTGCATTGCGCAGGCGATCGACACGTTGGCATATTTTTCGGATACCGATCCCGAGTCTCTCGAACTGGCTGAAAAGGTCGCCCGGTGGGCAATGGACAACATGCAAGCTTCAGATGGACATTTTTATTACCGGGATTTGGGCTGGAAGAAAATCAAGACACCGATGTTTCATTGGGGACAAGGCACAATGTTCAAAGCATTAGCACATCTCTTGAATAAGATGGATCGCGGAATTCCTGCCGCGCGAACGGTTGAACGAACTGATTGAGGCACCTGAGAGAACAGCGGGGTGAGGCTCGATTCGCGGGAACGGTTACCCAGAGCACCGGTGAAGACTTTCCGTCGCAGCCGAAATTGTCAAACATTGGATTGAGTGGTCAACCTACGCTCTTCGAAAGGATCAAGGCTCCGAGCAGACGGAAATCTACGAAATGCCAATGAGATTCTATCAAGTTGATCCGATCAAGGACGCGCGATGGGCGAATCTCGTTGAGCGACACCCGCGTGCTTCCATATTTCACACGGTAGGATGGCTCAAGGCGCTTCGACGCACTTACGGATATGAACCGGTGGCGTTCACGACATCTTCGCCGACCGGTGATCTGACAAATGGTCTGGTATTCTGTCGCATCAATAGCTGGCTCACTGGAAGGCGTCTTGTATCGCTACCTTTTTCAGATCACTGCGAGCCTCTTTGTGATTCAGCCGAAGAGGTGAACTTCCTGATGCGCTACCTGCAAACTTCCTTGGAGCATGAGGATTGGAAGTATCTGGAACTTCGCCCCATCGACGGCGAGTGGGGGCAAACAGATCAGGGGGCTGGCTTCCTACCTGCGGCAAAGTACTTTCTGCATAGGCTTGATTTGCATCCAGAGCTTGAAGAAGTGTTTCGATGTCTCGACAAGGACTCTGTACAGCGCCGTATTCAGCACGCTCAGCGGGCCGAACTCGATGAGAAGTGCGGCAAGTCCGAGGACCTGCTCAAAGAGTTCTACGCTTTATTTGTGATGACGCGGGGCCGGCACCGATTGCCTCCGATTCCGTATGCTTGGTTTAGGAATCTGATTCAGTACCAGGGCGATGCACTTGAGATCCGTTTGGCGTATCAAAAAGAAACTCCCATTGCCGCGATTCTCACTTTGCGGTTCAGGGACGTTGTCTACTATAAGTACGGATGTTCGGATGCGCGGTTCAACAAGCTCGGAGCGATGCCATGGCTCTTATGGAATGCGATTGCGGCGGCGAGTTCAAAGGGGGCAATCGAGTTTGATATGGGACGGACGGAGGAGAATAATACGGGGCTTCTAGCATTCAAGAATCATTGGGTCCGCTACCCGGAGCGATTGGTATATTGGAAATTCCCCGACACTTCTTCCGTTGATTCGGTTGATGGATGGAAATTGAAGGTCGCTAAACGAGTATTTTCATGCATGCCGGACAGGCTGCTTACGATGACTGGAAGATTGATCTATCGTCATATCGGATAGAAAATAAAATCTGTGCGCGCGTACTATCGACAGTTCTCCAAAATCGTGAGAGGAAGTAGGCTTGGGGCAGGTAAATGGGCGAGCATAAGAGCCGCGCATCTAGTATGGTGCACGTAGGCATCGTGTCCAATTGAAGCGATTTGGATTTCGACCGGATCGTAGGTAGGGCAGGTCAGATTAGCCGGACCTAACTTTGAATCGAACCCTCTCAGATTACTACCGCGTCCCGGGCAATTTCCCGGGTTTATCCATGACTGATTCTGCGTCTGGGGACATCGGTTTCTTTCGATTTGGCGCACACAATATTTGCTACGGACGTTGTCGGTCCGGTGTTGCGGAAAACGTCCAAGCCTCCGACCAATTCGACGCTTCGAAAGATGTTCGAAGAGATGGCATGACGCTTCAGCTTCCTTTTGACTTTACGGAAGTGATCGAAAATCTTCGCCTGGAACACTATCGACATGAAATGCCTCCCGGAAAAGAAATGTTTGCTACGAGCAAACTGGTCCGAAGCCTTTACTACCTAATAAGAGAATGTTTGCCTGTTTCGGTCCGCCGTCAGCTACAGAAAGCATACTTTCGCGACTGGGAGAAACTGCCGTTCCCAGCGTGGCCCGTAGACTTTACTGTAGACCGTCTTCATGAAACGGTCTTGAGACAATTAATGGAAGCGGGCGGCGCTACGAAGGTGCCATTCATTTGGTTTTGGCCGGAGGGTGCGCCCAATTGTTTGATTATGACGCACGACGTGGAAACTTCCGCAGGCCGCGACTTCACCTCAAAATTGATCGACTTGGACGCTTCGTTCGGAATTAAGGCATCGTTTCAGGTCATTCCCGAGAAGCGCTACGAAGTTTCGGATGAGTATGTTCGTGAAATCCGAAACCGTGGGCTTGAATTCAATATCCATGACTTGAACCACGACGGGCACCTCTACCGGGAGAGAACCGAATTTCTGCGCCGGGCGGCGAGAATCAATGAATACGTACGACGATACGATACTCGCGGGTTCCGCTCCGGAGCCATGTATCGCAATCAGGACTGGTACGACGCTTTCGAGTTTTCCTACGACATGTCCGTTCCGAACGTCGCGCACCTGGAGCCGATGCGCGGCGGTTGCTGCACCGTTATGCCGTTTTTCATTGGTGATATCGTCGAGCTTCCGCTCACTGCCGTGCAAGACTATTCGCTCTTTCACATCTTGAATGATTATTCGATCGATCTTTGGAAGCGACAGCTGGCTCTATTGAGAGAAAGAAATGGATTGATGAGCTTCATTGCCCATCCGGACTATTTGATCGATGAGCGCGCTCGGAAGGTCTATCAGTCGCTGCTCGCGTACTTGCGAGAGATGATTGTCCGTGAAAAGATCTGGGCCGTGTTACCTGGCGAAGTGAACGAATGGTGGAGAGCGCGGAGCAAAATGAGTTTAGTCCATGAAGGCACTGGTTGGAAGATTGAGGGCCTGCAAAACGAAAGAGCAAGAATCGCCTATGCCACAATCGATGACGGACATCTTATGTACGAGATTGCCGGCATCCCCGCAAAAGAAAGAGTGCAGTCTTAGGCCGAATGGGCTCACCTAAAAACAGTTTGGAAATGAACAGCATTCCTGTCACGGAAACAAGGGTGGAACCCATTCGTTTCTTCGGATTCTTGTTGTCGTGCATGCTGCCCTGTGTCTTGGCTTGGGATTCGATGAGAGTTTTATTTGCGCTCATCCTTGGGAACGAAACATTCTCGCAAATCCCACTCATACCGCTCGTGAGCGTCTTCCTTATCTATGAGAACAGAAAAGCAATTTTTCACGAGGTTTCGTTCGGGTGGAAACAAGCCGTCGCACTGATTACGCCGGGGATTATCGCTCTTGGTGTCGCTCGATTCGGCGTCTGGCCGGTCAATTCGTAAATCAAAATGTCTTGATCGTACTCGGCATCGTGCTCATTTGGACGGGCCTGTTCGCTTTATTCTTCGGCGCGCGCGCATTTCGTGCTGCAGCCTTTCCTTTGTTGTTTCTGCTGTTCACGGTGCCAATCCCTGAGCCGGTTCTTTCGAAGTTGATCGCCGCCTTGCAACAAGGGAGCGCCGATCTGACTGAGAGGTTCTTCCAACTCGCTCGCATTCCGTATTTTCGCCAGGGTCTCATCTTCGAATTGCCAGGAATTAGGATTCGAGTTGCCGAAGAATGCAGCGGCATTCGGTCCACTCTCGCGCTTCTGATCACAACAGTGCTGGCAGGCCACCTCTTCCTGCGACAAAAGTGGAGAAAATTAGTCTTCATACTCGTGGTGGTGCCGGTGGCAATTTTCAAAAACGGTCTGAGAATTGCGACGCTCTCTGCTTTAGCTGTATACGTAGATCCTGCGTTCTTGAAGGGCAATCTGCACCATCGCGGTGGAATTGTCTTCTTTATGATTGCGCTTATTCCGATGGCCCTGCTCCTTTTGTGGTTGGAAAAGGGCGAAAATCCCAAGACTCGTGCCACCGAGGGCGCGTGAGGGTCACCTGGGATTTGTTTAGCTTTCTCCTTTCGAAGTTGCATTGAGGAAATTCGGCGGTCGCTCACCGGGCTCAAAAGTTCGTGACTGCAAGTCTACTGGTCGTGGACGAACATGGTCTCCGGGATAACGCTTTTGCTATTCCGGATTAAGAATGACCTCCAAGCAACAACGGGTGCCGATATACGATTGAGCTGCAGGATACTCGGCAGTCGCAGGCAGTGGGAACGCATTTCTAGATTTTAGTTAACGAGGCGTGAATCCACATGACGACAACTGATGTAACGATTCTAGGCGCCGGGCCGTACGGGCTTGCGGCCGGTGCCCATCTACGGCAAATCAAAGGCCTCGAACTCCGAATCTTTGGCGAGCCGATGGAATTTTGGAGCTCGCACATGCCGGAAGGCATGTTTTTGCGGTCTCCTTGGGAGGCTTCGCATATTTCGGATCCGCAGCGGGCACTCACGATGGACGCATTCGGCGCCACGCTTGACAGCCGCATTCCCACTCCCATACCGCTGGATCGTTTCGTCGAGTACGGGCTTTGGTTTCAGCGACAAGCGGTACCAGAGATTGACCGTCGCAAAATCTCACGCATAGACAAGGACAGCAACGGTTTTCGTGTGACTCTTAGTGATGGCGAGCAGTTTAATTCTCGGCGTGTCGTGATCGCTGCCGGAATAGCCTCGTTTGCTCGTTGGCCGCAGCAATTTGAAGGACTCCCGATAGAGTTGGTGTCGCACGTCTCAAATCAAAGAGACGTTCGGCGGTTTAAAGGGAAACGTGTCGAAGTAATCGGAGCGGGCCAGAGCGCTCTCGAATCCGCAGCACTCATACATGAAGCTGGCGGAGATGTCGAAATTATTGTCAGAGCACCGAATGTGCACTGGCTCGGCTGGAGGGCAAGGCTGCAAAAGCTAGGCCCGGTCGCGAAGCTACTGTATTCTCCGTTCGACATTGGTCCGGCCGGAGTGAGCCGAATTGTTGCGGTTCCGGATTCCATGAAGTATTTTCCAAGAGGTATTCAGAATGCGTTTCGGAGAAGGGCTCTGCGTCCTGCGGGGGCGCGCTGGCTTGCCAACCGCTGCAAGGACATTCCGGTTCTGACGAACCGGTATGTTGACTCTGCCGTTCCGGCCGGCGGGAAGCTGCGGATTCGTTTGAATGATGGCAAAGTACGAGAGGCGGACCACGTGCTTCTTGGCACCGGATATCGCGTGGATGTGTCGAAGTATCCTTTTCTGCCAGCTGAATTAAGCAAAACTTTTAGTCAAATAGATGGTTTTCCCAAGTTGGGACCAGGGTTTGAGACTTCGGTCCCGGGTCTTCACATACTTGGGGCGCCCTCGTCTTGGAATTTCGGCCCGCTTATGTATTTCGTGTGCGGCACGGACTACGCCGCGCGAAGGCTCGCGCGGCACATTTCGACAACCGCACCGCAGAATGGCAGCAGGTGAAAATTGACTCCTGCAAATGAAGTGTCCTACGACAAATAACTCTCCATCATTGAAAACTCCGAAGTGGAATCGAGCCGGCGCAGTTGTAGTGGGCGGAGATTTCCACGGTTTGGCGATCGTACGCAGTCTTGGCCGGCACGGAGTGCCGGTCGTCGTCGTCGACGATGAATACTCCATCGGACGCTTTTCGAAATATACGACCCGCGCTGTTCGGGCTCCAAGTTTGCGCAAAGAAAAGGAAACGGTAGATTTTCTTCTCGATTTGGGACGGAAAATGGATTTGAGAGGATGGGTTCTTTTCCCCACCCGCGACGAACTCGTAGCGGCTTTTTCCCGCTACAGGACTCAACTGTCGGAGATCTTTCGCGTACCCACACCCGAATGGGAAATTACCAAGTGGGCTTGGAATAAGTGGAACACTTACTCCATGGCAGAGAAGTTGGACATACCGATTCCCCGCACATGGTGCCCGCGGAGTCTGGAGGACATCGACAAGATCGATGCCGAGTTTCCCCTGGGCGTTAAGCCATCCGTAAAAGAGGACTTCTTTTACGCAACCAAAGCAAAGGCGTGGCGTGCGAATAGCCGCGAGGAACTCAAGGATCTGTTTCAAAGGGCATCAGGCCATGTGGGATCGAATGAGGTTCTTGTTCAGGAAATAATACCGGGCGATGGTACGTGCCAGTTCTCCAGTTGCGTATTTATGAAAGACGGCGTAGCGATCGGAACTATGGAAGCGCAACGCTGGCGTCAACATCCCCCTGAGTTCGGCCGGGCAGCCACATACGTAGAGAGCATCGACCTTCCCGTTGTGCTAGAACCGACTCTTAGATTTCTTCGCGCTATCAACTATTACGGGTTGGCAGAAGTTGAGTACAAACTCGATCCTCGAGACGGAAAGTACAAACTACTTGATGTGAATGCCAGGACTTGGGGTTTTCATGCATTGGGATCGCCAGCGGGAGTGGATTTTTCCTACATGCTGTACGCAGATCAAGTGGGTGAACCGGTTGAAAATTGCCGAGGCCGTTCGGGTGTCGGCTGGATACGCATGGTTACCGACGTACCAACGAGTCTGCAAGGGGTCTGCGCGGGACGGCTCGATTTAGGCGCCTATCTGCGATCTTTGAGGGATTTCAAAATCGAATCTGTTTTTAACTCGGAAGATATTCTCCCCAGTCTGGCTGAGATTGCTTTGATCCCCTATTTGGCCGTCAAGCGCGGCTACTAATCCAGTTGCAGAAGCTGTTCAAATAGGACGATTTTCCCGTGAGGCGTTCGGCATGAAGTTTCACGAAACAAAATTAGCCGGCGTCTTCGAAATTCAAATTGAACCCAAACCCGATGAACGCGGTTTTTTTGCGCGTACGTGGTGCCGGGAAGAATTCAAGCACCGCGGATTGGCTTCCAATCTGGTGCAATGCAGTATTTCGTTTAACGCACGAAAGGGAACTCTGCGTGGAATGCATTATCAAGCAGCACCTTTTCCTGAGACCAAAGTCGTGCGCTGCACGCAAGGCGCGATCTACGACGTAGTCCTTGATCTGCGTCCGCACTCGCCCACGTTTAGAGACTGGATCGCAGTGGTTCTAACCGCTGACAACAGGAATATGATTTACGTACCAAAGGACTGTGCGCATGGGTTCCTTACGTTGAAAGATGACACCGAGGTCTTTTATCAGATGTCGGAATTCTTTAACGCCGAATCGGCACGGGGTGTGCGGTGGGATGATCCCGCATTTCGAATTGCGTGGCCCGAAAAAGTAGAAGTGATTTCGGAGCGCGACAGAACTTACTCGGACTTCGAATAACGTCATGAGTTTACTGAAAAAACTCGATCAGCGGCATACGGCGGCGATCGGCGAAGGTTTGCACGAGTTTGCACGTGAACTCTACCCGATTTGCCGAAGTATTACCGGCGATGGCATCCGGCGGACCCTCTCCATGATCGGAGATCGAATTCCGCTGAAAATCCATGAAGTGCCGACCGGGACCGCTGTCTTCGATTGGATCGTGCCAAAAGAGTGGAATATTCGCGATGCGTACATCAAGGGTCCCGACGGAAAGCGAATCGTGGACTTCCAAGCCTGCTAACCTCCACGTGTTGAATTACAGCACTCCGATCCGCGCGAGGATGCCACTAAGCGATCTCAAGCCGCATCTGTTTACGATTCCGAAGAATCCTGACTGGATTCCATACCGGACGTCCTACTACAAAGAAGATTGGGGATTCTGTCTTTCCCATAACCAGATGGTGGCGCTTAAAGACGGCGAGTATGAGGTATGCGTCGACTCCACTCTTGAAAACGGAAATCTGACGTACGGGGAATGCTATCTACCTGGGCAGTCTACCGACGAAGTCTTGATTTCGTGCCACGCGTGCCATCCGTCCCTCGCGAATGACAATCTCTCTGGACTCGACTGTTGCAACGGCTCTGGCGCAGCTTCTGTCCGGACGGGATCTTCGATATTCTTATCGGTTTCTGTTTATCCCCGGCACGATCGGAGCGATCACGTGGCTCGCCCGTAATCGAGAGTCGGCTGGGCGCATCCGACATGGATTAGTCCTGACCGGCATCGGCGACATGGGCCGGTTCCACTACAAGAAAAGTCGCCAGGGAAATGCTGAGATTGACCGTGCGGCGGCGCACATTCTCACCCATCTCACCGAATCTTCTCAGATTCTGGATTTTTCGCCGTACGGCTATGACGAACGGCAATACTGCTCTCCGGGTTTTAACCTAGCTGTGGGCTGCCTGATGCGGAGCGTCTGGGGCAGCTTTCCCGAGTACCACACTTCGGCTGATGATCTCGAATTCATCCACCCAGAACAACTCGCCGAATCGCTCCGCGTGTGCGCTGGCATCCTCGACGTGCTTGAACAAAATCGGCGGTATCGCAATCTCAATCCGTATTGCGAGCCTCAACTCGGACGACGGAATCTCTACCGCTCGACGGGCGGCGAATCCATCGGAGAGGAAATTAACGCACGCCTTTGGGTGCTGAATTTCTCCGACGGGAACCATTCCCTGCTGGACATTGCGGATCGTTCCGGTCTTCCGTTCGCTGTGATCAACGACGCGGCGGCCCTGTTATTCCAAAATGACTTACTGGCTGTTGTCGAGGAAGGCGCCGCAGTCGCAACAAAGCCAGATGAAATATCGCGCCTATCTCCTTTGCCCGCTCGGAAAACTCCTGCTCGATAGTCTCGATAAAGAAATCCAGTAGTGCTTCAAATGATCGTGACTCAAAATATTGAAGTTGGCAAAAGCTGGCTCGCCGAGATCAAGCTTTTCGCGTTGAGTCTTCAAAAGTGCCGATAAGGAACACTGTTACCGCGTCGCTGATGAACCGCGATTTCGCCATGGTAAGCTGAAATTTGGCTTCCAGAGGAGCAGCATGAGGATACTTTTGACAGGTCATAAGGGCTACATTGGCGCCGTTGCCGGGCCCATGTTGCGTTCTGCCGGCCATGAAGTGGTCGGCCTGGACGCGGATCTATTTGCAGGCTGCGACTTTGGGGACGCAACTCAAGAGATTCCTGAGGTCCGGAAGGATCTTCGCGACCTTACCAAGGCCGATCTGGAAGGCTTTGACGCGGTTGTGCATCTCGCCGCGTTGTCAAATGACCCGCTGGGCAACCTCGATTCAGCCCTGACCTATCAGCATCAATCACCTGGCATCTGTTCAGCTGGCTGAATTGGCCAAAGCCGCGGGTGCAAAACGATTTGTATTTTCGTCCTCCTGCAGCACGTATGGTGCAGCCGGTGACGCAATTCTAGATGAGACGGCCTCGCTCAATCCCGTCACAGCGTACGGCGAGTCGAAGGTTCTGGTCGAGCGCGACATCGCACGTCTTGCGGATGACGACTTCAGTCCAACTTACATGCGAAATGCAACCGCCTATGGAGCATCTCCCAGGTTGCGGCTCGACGTTGTATTGAACGATTTGGTCGCGTGGGCGCTAACGACGGGCAAAGTTTATATCAAGAGCGATGGCACGCCGTGGCGTCCGATCGTACATATTCGCGATATCATCGGCGCGATTCTCAGCGCGCTCGAAGCGCCACGTGAAGCTATTCACAATGAGACTTTCAACGTTGGCCGGACGGAAGAAAACTTCCGCATCCGTGAGCTTGCCGAGATCGTTTCCGAAACCGTTCCAGGATGCCACGTGGAATACGCTCCCGACGGCGGTCCTGACAAGCGTTGTTACCGTGTGAGCTGCGACAAGATTCGCCGAGTGATTCCTGCGTTTCGTCCGCAGTGGACTGCCCGTAAAGGCGCTCAGGAACTTTACGACGCATATCGTGCCGCCGGACTTACTTACAAAGACATTGAGAGCGGACGTTACACTCGAATGAGCCAGATTTCGCGGTTGCTCAAATCCGGTCAGCTGGACGCATCCCTGCGGTGGACCGACGGTGGAAAAACTTTTCCCAAGAAGACCGGTGACGAAGCCTCTCCGGTCGGGAAATCCTCGTAGGTTCCGAGTCCATAGGTCTACGTAAGTTATTGATTTGGAAGCGCTTGTTCGCTATAGCGCGACGGTCATTCGAGTGCGGACATAGCCGACTATTGGCAAGCTGATTGCAGTATTACTGCTGTGAGAAAGTCTAGTCTGAGCCCTTAATGGCGGTAGCTCGTCAGCCTCCCGGGAAATAGATTCACGATTCTGCTTGTCGCTGTGACCGCCCAGATTTTGTTATCGTCCATAGCAACGAATCCGAGGCTGGTTTACAGCACCGGCAAAATCCAGCGCGATAGTCTACCGCCGTGACAATAAGATCATAATTCTCAGTATCGAAAGAGTATAAACGCACATGGCTACGATGACTTTACCTGCCCATCCACCGCAAGAAAGCGCCACAAAATCATGCCGATTCTGCGGCGGCGAGCTTTCGCGGACTTTCGTGGATTTAGGGATGTCACCCCTTTGCGAAAGCTATCTTTCGGCAGCCGACCTGAATCGCGGCGAGGTCTACTACCCACTTCACACCTACGTCTGCGAACATTGCTTCCTGGTGCAACTGGAGGAATACGAAAGCGTCGAGAATATCTTCAGCGATTACGCGTACTTCTCGTCCTTCTCCGATTCCTGGCTCAAGCACGCCGAGAATTACTGCAACAAAATGATTTCGAACGTTCGGACTCGACGCACGAAGCTTTGTGGTCGAAGTCGCGAGTAATGACGGTTACTTGCTGCAGTATTTCGTTCAGCAGAAGGTGCCTGTACTGGGCATTGAGCCGGCGGCGAATGTAGCGAAGGTGGCCATCGAAAAGGGAGTTCCTACACTGGTGCGGTTCTTCGGCGTCCAGCTGGCGAATGAGCTGGCGGCGGAGGGTCGTCGCGCCGACCTGGTTCTCGGAAATAACGTGCTGGCACAGGTCCCGGATCTGAACGATTTTGTCGAAGGCCTCAAGATTCTGCTGAAGCCCGAAGGAGTTCTGACGCTCGAGTTTCCCCACCTGCTGCGGCTGATCGAACACAACGAGTTCGATACGATTTACCACGAACACTTCTCTTATTTTTCGCTGCTCACCACGGTTCGCATCCTCGAAGCGCACGGGCTAAAAGTATTCGACGTGGAAGAGTTGCCGACGCACGGCGGCTCGCTTCGCGTCTACGCCTGCCGTGCAGAAGCTCGAACGCATCCCGTCGACGCCGAGCGTCGCGAAAGTGATCGCGGATGAAGAAAGGGCCGGGCTCGCTTCCGTGGAAGGCTATGAGAGTTTTGCCCTACAGGTGAAACACACCAAGTGGGCGCTTGTCGAATTTCTGCTTACGGCGCGCGAAACAGGGCAAGCGAGTGGCGGGGTACGGCGCGCCGGGTAAGAGTGCGACGCTCCTGAACTACTGCGGAATCGGAAAGGATCTGATCGAATACACCGTCGATCGCAGCCCGTACAAGCAGGGCCGATTTCTGCCGGGCAGCCACATCCCGATTTATCATCCCGATCGGATTCGCGAAACAAAGCCGGACTATGTCGTCATTTTGCCCTGGAACCTGAAAGACGAAATCATGGAGCAGTTGAAGTTCATTCGAGAGTGGGGCGGTCGCTTCGTCGTGCCGATTCCGAAGGTGGCGGTCGAATGAACGACAAGAACAGAGGTGAGCTATGAAAGTGGTTCTCTTTTGTGGAGGGGCGGGCATGCGGCTCAGGGGCTATGCCGACGACGTCCCCAAGCCCATGGTGACGATTGGGACTCGGCCGATTCTCTGGCACCTGATGAAATACTACGCCCACTTCGGCCACAAGGATTTCATTCTCTGCCTCGGATACAAGGGCAACTCCATTAAGGACTATTTCCTGCACTACGATGAATCCGTCTCCAACGATTTTGTGTGGTCGAACGGCGGCAAGAAGATCGACTTCTTGAATCGTGATATCGACGATTGGACGATCACCTTTGTCGAGACCGGTGCCAATTCCAACATCGGTGAGCGGCTGAAAGCGGTGGAACCGCACCTGAAGGGCGAAGAAATGTTTCTAGCGAATTATGGTGACGGGCTCAGTGATGTTCCGCTCCCGGCTATGATCGAGACGTTCCAGAAAAGCAATGCCGTTGTTTCGTTACTGCTGGTACAGCCCACAGCGAGCTTTGATATCGTCCGCGTCGATTCAGAGAAAATGGTTTCGGACATTTCTGCGTTGACGAGCACCGACATCTGGATCAACGGCGGCTTCTTCGTCATGCGCAATGAAATCTTTCGGTACATCCAGCCCGGTGAAGAGTTGGTGCGGGAACCGTTTCAGCGTCTAATCGAGAAGCGCGCCCTGTTAGCTTACAAATGTGCAGGCTTTTGGCAGTGTATGGACACATTCAAGGACAAGCAACATCTTGAAGAATTGAACCGCGGCGCCGCGCCTTGGAAAGTCTGGAATCACGGAGTCAGCAAGACCTCGATCTCATCGGTGGTGGTGTCCACTCCCCGATGATGCACCTGAACCTTCAGGCTGGCCCGAACGGAAAGCTGGAAGTTCTCTGTCTCGGTTCGCACTCCGACGATATCGAAATTGGATGTGGCGGCACGATTCTCCGGCTGGCCGAGCAGCATCCGGGTTGTGTGGTCCACTGGGTGGTGTTCAGTGCAATTGGAGTTCGGGAGGAGGAGGCGCGACGCGCAGCTTCTATGTTCGTAGCTCCCTCCGTCCTGCGAGGACCGCTGCTGAAGGCATTCCCGGATGGATTTATGCCGTTTGTGGGCGCCGAACTGAAAGCGGTTTTTGAGGAATTGAAACGCACTGTCTCCCCGGACTTGATCTTCACGCACTATCGCAAGGACGCGCATCAGGACCACCGTCAGGTAGCGGAATTGACCTGGAATACATTTCGCGATCATTTGATTCTGGAGTACGAGATTCCGAAGTATGACGGCGACATGGGCCAACCAAACACGTTCGTTCCGCTTGAAACGGAGATCTGCCAGAAGAAAGTTCGCTATTTAATGGACGCTTTCAAGTCGCAGCAAACCAAGCCCTGGTTTCAGCAAGACACGTTTTTGTCTCTAATGCGGTTGCGAGGGATGGAGTGTAATGCTCCCAGCGGTTATGCCGAAGCCTTCTATGGCCGCAAAATAGTTCTGTGAATTGGTTTTGCAGGTGATATTCACGTCAGTCGGAATAAATTGAATGACTGCACAAGCGATTGATACTCTTACCGAAAATGTACAGTCGCGATGAAGGACCTAAAGACTCGCGCGATCCGTGGCGGCTTTGCCAAAGTGTGCTCACAGGGCGCGAACTTTGGACTCCGGGTCGGATCTCTTATGGTATTGGCCCGATTGCTGGATCCCAAAGATTTCGGGCTGGTCGGGATGGTGACAGCGTTTACCGGCGTTCTGACGCTTTTTCGGGATTTCGGACTCTCGTCAGCTACGGTCCAGCGAATGGAGGTCACTGACGATCAAATTTCGACGCTGTTCTGGATCAACTCTGCAGTTGGCGCAACGCTTTGGCTGTTGTTGGCGGCTGTGTCGCCCTTGATTGCTTCGTTTTACCGGGAGCCCCGCCTCCAATGGGTAACCATAGTTTTGGCAATGGGATTTCTTTTCAATGCAGTCGGGGTCCAGCATTCTGCAATTCTTCAGCGGGAGATGCGATTCACCGCCTTGGCAGCAATCGATATCATCTCCCTGGTTGTTAGTATCGCCGTCGGAATTGGCATGGCTCTTCATGGTTTCAAGTATTGGTCTCTCGTGGCGATGACGGTCGTTTCGCCGTTCTTGACGTCCATATCGCTATGGCTGACCACACGGTGGATTCCGGGAGCACCACGGAGACGGGTGGGAATTCATTCGATGATGCGCTTCGGTGGCACGATTACGCTGAACGGTTTGGTCGTTTACATCGCGTATAATCTTGAGAAAGTTCTCCTTGGACGTTTCTGGGGCGCCGAGACTGTCGGTATCTACGGCAGGGCTTATCAGCTCATCAATATCCCGACAGACAATCTGAATTCAGCCGTCGGAGAGGTAGCGTTTTCAGTGCTATCTCGCGTTCAGAGCGATGCAAATCGGCTTAAGAGCTATTTTCTGAAAGGGTACTCTCTTGTATTGGCATTGACGGTTCCTATCACGATCGCCTGCGCACTATTCGGGAATGACTTGATCGCGGTTCTTCTTGGTCCCAAGTGGAAAGAAGCTGTACCCATTTTTCGATTGCTGGCGCCCACGATCTTGATGTTTGCGATGATGAACCCCTTTTCGTGGCTCTTGTTCTCGTTGGGCTGGGTGCACCGAAGCTTAAAAATCGCACTCGTGATTGCTCCGCTAGCGATTACGGCTTACTTGATTGGGCTTCCTTACGGCCCCAAGGGTGTAGCACTCGCGTATTCGACGGCGATGACAATTTGGCTGATTCCACACATTATTTGGTGCATTCACGGCACAAACATTTCATTCGGCGACATCATGAACGTTGTGAAGCGTCCGGTGGTTTCCGCCGGAGTGGCCGCGGCGCTCGCGTTTGGAGTGCAATATCAGTACGGTCACTCACTGCCTCCTCTGCTTCGGCTGGTTTCAGGATGCAGCATCCTCTTCGGCGTTTACGTTTTGATGCTCTTATACGTAATGGGGCAAAAAGAATTCTACGTGGATCTCATCCGGGGATTGGGGGCCAGTCCATCCGTCGACGAAAAAACCTTAGTCGTGACGTAGCGAGGGCGACGAAATGAATCTCCAACCACAACCACTGGTGAGCGTAATCGTTCCTGTTTATAACTGTGCGGAATTTCTTTCGGAATGCCTCGAAAGTATTCTCGCGCAGACATATCAGAACTGGGAATGCATTGTTGTCAACAACTGCAGCACCGATGATTCTTTTGGGATCGCGTGTCGATATGCCGTAAGAGATCCGCGAATCCGTGTGCATGACAATCAGCAGTTCGTACGAGCAGTTCCCAATTTCAATGGCGGCCTGCGTCAGATTTCCCCAGCGAGCAAGTATTGCAAGCTTGTGTTTGCCGACGATTGGATATTTCCGGAGTGCCTTGAACGAATGGTTGCCGTCGGAGAGCACCATCCCTCGGTAGGTATCGTGGGGGCCTACGGGTTGCAGGGGCGGCAAGTAATGTGGGCGGGGTTGCCCTATCCAAGCACGCTCGTCTCAGGTCGCGATGTTTGCCGCAAGCTATACCTTGACGATATATACGTCTTCGGTACAGGGACTTCACTTCTATACCGATCAAGTCTCGTCCGGAGCCGCGATCCGTTCTACAACGAATCGAACTTGCACGCCGACTCAGAAGTGTGTTTTGCTCTGCTGAAGGATTGTGATTTTGGTTTTGTCAATCAGGTGCTGACGTTCACGAGAGTCCGGTCAGGTTCCCTCACGTCGTTCACTGACAATATGTTTACGATTTACGCCGGCCGGTTACACGACCTGGTTACGCATGGCCACGATTATCTGACACAGGAAGAGTTTGATTTCTGCTTGCATCGGCAACTTCGCGAGTACTACTTATTCCTCGCCGGGCGTTTGACTCGCCGCCTGGACAAGCCGTTCTGGGACTATCATAAAAAGAAACTGATTGAAGCGGGTGTGGGTTTTAGCCGATTTCGCTTGGCCATGGCTTTCCTGCAGAAATTGAGCTCCGCCGTGTTCAACCCGAAAGACACGATCGAGAATCTGATTAAGGGTCGAAACACGCAGCGTGACCCAACATTCCCACCCGCGTTCCAGGAGAAGAGGGAAACAGGTTAGGCGTACGCTCGCTCCCAAAGTTCTGTGCGAGCAGGCAACTTCCATGCCCTGTACACAAAAACTCCGGCAGACGGGTAGCCGGAGTTGAGCCCGGCACCGAATAGCTCAGCAGGACGATTCCATCGTGACGTTTTCTAGGATTTGATTAGCCGGAAACAACGCTAAGTGCTTCCGCCTACCGCGCAGAGCAAAGACAAAAGAGAGAATGTGATGCCCGAACGAAGTGCAATCCATAACCGCGCATTAGATTTGAAGGCTGGCGAGTGGGCGGAGGTCCGCAGCGAGGCTGAAATCCTCGCGACGCTGGATCAGCACGGCCGTTTGGAGAACCTTCCTTTCATGCCCGAGATGATGCAGCATTGCGGAAAACGATTTCGGGTTTACAAGCGCGCTGACAAGACTTGCGAATACACCCAAGGATGGAGCATACGTCGAATGAAGGACTCCGTGCACCTCGAGGGTCTTCGGTGCGATGGGTCGGGTCATGACGGATGCCAGGCTGGCTGCCTGATCTTCTGGAAAGAGGCTTGGCTAAAGCGTGTCGAAAATAACCTAGTGTCCGCAGAGAGTCTGCAGAGTGCGAAACTGGTCTCAACATCGGTCGTCGGTGGGCTCTGCACAGTTGAGAGCCTTTTGGCAGCGAGCAAGGGAACGAACCCGGAAGGAGAGACGGTTTACGTCTGCCAGGCCACGGACGTTCCGAAATTCACTTCCTACATGAGCTTTTGGGATCCTCGCCAATATATTCGCGACCTGCGCTCAGGGAATCTCGACAGTGGCCTCGCGGATCGTTCGCGCGAGCACCGATTCCTCGAATTGGTTCTTGCGATCGCGCGTTTGCTCCAAGCATCGATCATCGGTTTCTTCAATGAAGTTCAGGAGCGACGACAAGGCAACCGCTATCCTTTTATCGAAGGCACCGCCGAGAAGTCTCCGGTTGAATTGCTGAATCTGCAGCCGGGGGAATTAGTTGAAGTTCGGAATAAAGAAGAAATAATGGCGACGCTGGGCAAAGATCAGAAAAACCGCGGCTTGTGGTTCGATTCGGAAATGCTCCCATATTGCGGCGGGATCTACCGAGTCTTGCGTCGGGTTCACCGAATCGTTGATGAAAGAACCGGGAAGCTCGTGAACATGAAAAATCCCTGCATTGTCCTCGAGGGCGTAGTTTGCAAATCCGACTTCCATCGGCTGTGCCCCAGAGCCATATATCCATACTGGCGCGAGAATTGGCTGAAGCGGGCGGTAAGCCTCGAGGCTACGCCGATTGCCGAGCATAGTGTTGCAACGTGTGAAAGATCATAACGATATTCGTTTGAATGGAATGTGCCGAAGGCCGATTTCAGTTTGTGTGCAATCCTAACGTCTGGATAGACGAAAGAAGGCTGAGGAGCTATGGTCGACAGTCACCGAACGCCAGGTTCGCTGCTTTCCTTGGTTCTACGCCAGGTCTTGCGTTTCATGATACCCGCTGCGCTGGTGGTCTTCGCAGCGCCGTTCGTCGTGTTGTTGTTCTACTCCTTGCCTGTCACCGACGACTTCTGCAAAGCCACCCTTTCCTTCAACGGCGTGCCGCAGCCAAATGTCCTCGCCGTATCGTGGCTCTACTATACGCAGTGGACCCCGCGGTGGTTCACCACTCTTCTCCAGGGTCTTGCGATGAGCCATGTCGATTTAGTCGCCGCGTACGGCTGGTTACTCCTGGGCGTTATCGCGGCTAATCTGTTTGCGTTGTGGTATTTTTTTCGAACATTCTTTCGCACCACCCGTAGGACGTCGTTAGTTGTCGCCGCTATTTTTTATGCCGCGTGGGTTGCGAGTCTGGCTCATCCGGAAGAAGAGATTTTTTGGCTGACTGGTGCCATGGAGTATTACCTATCGTTAAGCACTCTGCTCGTGCTCGTGAGCCTCTTGTATCGGAATCGTAGCTCCGTCTGGTACTACATAGCGATAGTGCTGTTATCAATTGCCATTCCTGCGCAACACGAGATCGCCGGTACTTTCGTATGCGTGATTCTATTCGCAGGTGTGGTTATTATGCGGGTTCAAAAGCTGCCCGCCCGTCAGTGGTACTTGAGTCTTGTCGTGGCTGCACTCAGTCAAGCCGCCGTGATGCTGTCGCCGGGTAACGCCCTTCGAGCAGTCCGCGAACACCGGCATATGTGGGATATTGCTCACATTCCTAGGCGAATCGTATACTCCTTCTATCATGGCCTCGATTGGCTGTCGTATCCCGCGTTCTTGCTTGCGGCATTCTGCATCGTCATTCTGATTCAGCGCGAAAGGTCGAAGTTGACTCACGCCGAACCTCCGCCATCGTGGCTGGGTGTAGTCGGCCTCGGCGCAATGTTCTTCGTTTTGTGCGAGTATTCGCTCATTGGCATGGCGGTGGGGTGGACACCCGACCGCGTTGGCGCGTGGCTGACATTCATGTTTTGGCTGCTCTTCATCTGCGCGATCCTGATCGGCCTGCCTGAGCTCTATCGAGACCCCTTCTCATCGAGGATCCAGCTGGGTGCATTCACGCTTTTTGCTGTCACGCTCATCGGGTCCGCCAACTTTCGTGCGGCCGTGGGGGACTTGGATGGTACAGCCCGAGCTTGGTGGCGAATGGACGCGGCTCAACTGAAGCAACACGGCGGAACGATAGAGCTTGAACTCCCTGCACAATATCCAAAGCTGGCGTTGCCCCAATATCTCAGCTCAGATCCGGGATGCTGGGTGAATCGATGCCTGGCGGACTATCTTCACGCCAAGAGCGTGGTTGTGAAGAATTCGCCCGAAGAGTGTCCGCAATAAACGAAGTTGAGATTTGCTCTTTTGAGACGCGATCCATTGAAGCAATCAATGGAGCTTATCCTCGATCCAATAGGTTCCCGGGGGGCGAGGATTTGATACGATGTCCAGTCAGACATCGTTGGCACGGCATCAGCCAGGTTGGGTGTGGCCCTCTCCAGTGGACTCTCGAACTTCGAGTTTCTTAGTTGCTTTAATCCTTCTGCTTAGTTCCTCCGTTCTTTTTCCCACCTGCGGCAATGTTCGTCCTTTAAACGTTTCCTTCAGCCAGTCTTCTCGGGAAATCTCTGCGTACGATATCGTTGAGGTGACGGCAAGTGTTTCGTGGCCGCACGCCCGGAACCCTTTCACAGACGCCGAATTTAACGGGTGGTTCGAGTCAGCCGACGGGCGCAAACGATGGCAGGTGGAAGGATTTTGCGATTCAGAAGACGGGAGCAAATTCCGCATCCGGTTTATGCCTCCAGCCGCAGGTGAATACAAGTATTTCGTCGGGTATCACGAGAGCGGAGGCAGTCACACCTCGACTGGGACGTTCCGGGCAACTGACGGACACCGTCGCGGCCCCATCCGAATCGATCCGCAATACTCATGGCACTTCATTTGGGAGGGAACTGGCGAACATTATTTTTTCAATGGAACCACCGCCTACTGGCTGATGGGTTGGCGGGACGACAACATCATCCAGGCCAGCATCGAGCGCCTTCACCGGCTCAAGATCAATCGAATGCGGGTAACCATTGCCGGCCGCACAAATCTGCTCTACGGTGAGCCGGTGATGAACGGCGATAACTGGACGGTATTCATAACCCCGTGGCCGGCCACGCAAGCCGAAGACGTTTATCACCCCGGCTTTGACTACGGCCGGTTCGATATTGCGTACTGGCAGAAGTTTGACCGCGCCGTGCGTTATGCTCGAGACAGAGACATGATTGTTTCACTGGTACTTGACATGAACGATGGCCGCGTTCACCCCAAGGCTTACAGTGCTGACGAGCGGCGCTTCATCCGATATGCAGTTGATCGCCTTGGAGGATTCTCAAATATTACGTGGGATCTCGGCGACGATCTGGATCACTATCGGAGCCGATTGTGGACTCACTATGCAGGCAGTCTAATTAAGGAGTTGGATCCATATCGACACCTTGCTACGAGTCACCCGATAAACAATTTGGACCAAGACCGAACATATTCCTGGTTTGATTTCACGTCATTTCAGGATTGGTCTAGAAGTCAGCACTCCTTCATGCTTGATGAGCGAAGGGAACAGGAAAAGCTAGGCCGCATAATTCCTCAGACGAACGAGGAATACGGTTACGAAGATCACTATCCACTCTGGTCCCCGGGCCCTCCCGCTGAATCAGCTGACGCACTGCGCCGGACGGCCTGGGACATCGCGATGGCGGGCGGCTATCAGACCACCGGTGAGTCCGCCCGGCGTGGAACAAATGTTTGGCCGGACACGGGCGGCGGCTGGATGAATGGGCGAGGCGACGACACGATGACCATGCTTCAGGGCTATGGTCACATGGTCGATTTCTTTACAAGTTTTGATTGGTGGAAGACTGACCCTCACGACGAACTTGTAAACGCAGGAAATTACTGCTTGGCAAAACCTGGCGACATCTACGCTGCTTACTTGCCGAAGGGCGGGGCCGTGACGATCCGCCTTCTGCCTGGCAACTACGAGGCAGCCTGGTTCAGTCCCATAACCGGCGAATGGTTCTCTCCGTCACCAATAGCAGGCACCTTGTGGACTTCGCCGGCAGCACCGAGCGCCAACGACTGGGCTCTCTTGGTCCGTCGAAAGTAAAATCCACAATTGTGCGAAATGAAAGATCTCGGCCATCCATCCACTAAGGAGATACGATCAATGAAATCCGACGCGTCTGATTTTCCGGCCATCGAGGAACGTTTAAACAAGCTGGAGGCGCAGAACCAGCGGCTCAAATGGGGCGGCGTCGCAGTCCTCGCGGCAGTTTCCGGTGTGGTCTTAATGGGGCAGGCCGCTCCCGTGCCTCAAGTTATCGAAGCGCAGAAGTTTGTCCTGAAGGATGCGGGCGGAAATGTGCGAGGCTGGCTGGGTGTTTACGCTACGGGATCGGAATTAACTCTTGGCAATGCAAAGAAAGAGCCCCGAATGAGGCTCCTAGTGAGCGAGGATGCCAGCGACTTGCATTTTTATGGAAGCCGCAACGGTGGAATGACTCTGGGCGTTAATTCTGGCGACCCTGCTATTTCCATGGCAGGTGCCGACGGGAATGGTGGAGCAGAAATTGCCTTCTCGAAGGCCGGACCGGGTTTGACTTTGACGGACCGAAATGGACTTTCCTCGGCTGTGGGAGCAACCCAACTCAAATCTCAAGGAAATCGAGAGGCTTACTCTACTTCCGCAGCATCAGTCGTCCTTCTCGACAAGAACAAGAGCGTGACCTGGAAGGCGCCATAATTTTCTCGTCGTCTCAATGCGAGCAACCTACAAAAAGGCTTTTCATGCCGGGCAGTAGGGGAGTGGCGTGCCGTGTCCTCTTGTACCGGGACGCTGCGGAGAGTGATTGATGTTTTCTAGGGGGCCATGGCGGAAATTCATCATATCGATTCTCTTGCTCTTGGTGTTTCTGTTCGCACTTTTATGGGCCTTAAATCTGCGGGGTTATAGAGCACGGGTCGTGGCGAGATTGCTGCGGACGGTAAACTTGCCAGTCGTCGTTCCGCTGCCGGAAAATTTCCACCCTCAGCTACCGCCTGGATTCCAGGCGTCCGTCTTTGCCACGGGATTCGACGAGCCACGATGGCTTGCGATCGCGCCAGATGGTGATGTATTTGTGTCCGATTCCGCAGCCGGAACGGTGATCGTGCTCCACTCGCCATTCGGTTCGGCACTTGCCGGGCCACGTGGAATCTTTGCCGAACACTTGAAGCTGCCCTTCGGAATTGCCTTTCACGGCGACTACGTTTATGTCGCCAATACGAACCAAGTCGTGCGCTTCCGATACGATCCGCGGACCTCAAGGAGGATGGGTGAGGTGGAGCCTATCCTCGATCTACCGGGCCTTGGCTACAATCAGCACTGGACCCGGTCTTTGGCTTTTAGTCTCGACGGCAAAGAACTCTTCGTATCTGTGGGATCTAAAACAAATGTTTCGATTGAATCGGATCCGCGCCGCGCCGCAATTCTTGTTTCTGATTCTGAAGGAAGGAATGCCCGAGTCTACGCAAGCGGTTTGCGCAATGCTGTGGGCATTGCGTTTAATCCGGATTCTGGCGACCTGTGGGCTAGCGTAAACGAACGCGACGGTATGGGCGATGATCTCCCATCCGATTATTTTACTCACGTTATCGAGATGGGTTCTACGGTTGGCCGTATGCCTACCTTGGCCAACATGTGGACAATCGCGTGGCGCCCCGGTCCGACCTAGTCGCAAAAACCATTACGCCAGATCTCTTGCTCGGCGCCCATGTCGCACCGCTTCAATTTTCTTTTTACGAGGCGCAGCAGTTTCCTTCTTCGTACTGGCACGGTGCGTTCCTCGCCGAACACGGTTCCTGGAATCGCAGTACGAGAAACGGATATCAGGTCGTCTTCATCCCATTTCACGACGGGAGGCCGTCCGGAGAACCCAAGCCGTTCCTTTCGGGATTCGTGCCTGATGTGGCGGGTAAGCAGGTCTACGGGCGCATGGTTGGCGTTGCGGTCACAGCTGATGGTTCTCTTCTTATCTCAGACGATGGACAAAAACTAATTTGGCGCGTCACGTATGTCCCTGTAACGTCGGCGGCCCATTAAACCTTTGAGAAAACCCGATTCTCGATCTTCGAGGCAGGCGTTATCTCAATTCCTGCCCGCCGCGCGTAATCTGTGCTTCATCCGTGCAACTATCGTTCAACTATCGTTCAGTTTTCGGAACAACATCAACCTTCTTTTATTTGCGTTCAGAAATCCCATCTACGGAAGCAGCCCGAAGACTGTGAACGCGAGTCGGCCGCCAAGATAGACCTTGCCGTTCGCGACCGTCGGCACCGGGAACTTCACTGACACAGGCGCCGCGCCTGTTCCGCTGGTCGGACTGCTGTATAGTTTGGTCCCGACATTGGTGGCGTCGTACGCGTATAGCACGACCGGAGTGCTGGTTTGATAGCCAGCGGAATCGGCGACCCACACGATGCCGTTGGTCGCGCCGCTCGCGGATACCACTGGCGTCGCTTCCCGGTACGTGAATGTGTTGCTCGAATGCGAACTCGACGTCGTCAGGATGTTTCCGTTCGAGATCAGAAATTGCCGCAGAGAGTCATTCACGACGACGGTGTAGATGTTTCCGTTCCAGTAAGCAGGCTGGCCAAAGAATCCAGCAACCGCGCTGCTCGTGTTGAAGGAGATGCTCACTTCTCCCACATCCTGATTCGCGCCCGAATTGAACTGGCCCATGTTCGTCTGATCCAGCAGATAAATCACGCCCACCTTGCCCATCGCAATCATCAGGTGCGGATGCGCGGCTGACCCCACCGAATCCGGCAAGATAATGGGATTCGACGACCCCAGATCGATGTCGTTGTCCTGCATAATCTGCTGATCGAACGGAGTGAAGAAGTCCATCCGCGTACCCGCCGGGCTGAGTTTGAGCACGGAGTCGGAGAAGTTGTTGACGCCGTCGAACAATCCATTCCCCGTTTCCACGTAAATGTTTCCGGCTCGCATCCACCGCAGGCGCATTTCCTGCACCCCAAATCGCGCCGCCATTATTTCCATTGATCGGATCGGTCGTGTGATACGACCACTGTTGGGCAAGGGTCGTGGCGTTGTAAGCCATCATCCATCCCTGCCAGGTGCCGTTATCTCCGTGCGAACCGATCGCCACATAGACGGTACCGTTGTTCAGCAACAATCCCGGCCGCTGGAGATGAGTTAAAGAGACAAAATTCGGAGCTGTGACGACGACCGGGCCGCCGAACTTCTCCGCTCCCGTAATCAGATCCATTGCATGCAGCCGGTGCACGAAGCAGGGAGAGCCTTGTCGAACAGACGTTGCCACTGACCGTGCCAGCCGTTTCCTTCGTCTTGGCCATCACGTAAATCGTGTTCGTCGACGGATCGATCACTGGAGTGGAAGTGATGCCGATTTCCGGAATCAAGTCGACTAGTTCGTTCACGTCCGAAGGGGCGACCGTCGTCACGTTGGTTGAAAGAAAACTCTTCTGCCAGAGCTGCAGGCAAGCCGGAGAGTCGGCGTCGTAGGCGTAGACGCTGTCGTGCTCGGAGGCGAGGAACACGACGTTGCGCGTCTTTCCTCCCACATTCAAATTAGCGACGTAGAGCGGCGCGGCGTACAAGTAGCCGTCGAGCCCCCCGCACGTGAAGAGGGCACCGAAGGTCGAAGAATTCACGGTGGCAGTTGTCAGAGCGTACTCTTTCAAGTTCTGGCCGGTCCGCGCCGTGTCGTTGTGATAAGTAAAGACGCCCGCGAGATCCGTAACGGCAGCCGTCGCCGAAGCGCTGGCCAAAGTGTTGGAGTTGCTCGTGGCCGTGACGGTGTGCACGCCGGGTTGCGTCCCGGGAGTGTAGAGGCCGGATGCTGAAACTGTGCCGCTCGCAGCAGAACCGCCGCCGACCCCATCCACGGACCAGCTCACACCGCCATTCAGCGGGTCGTTCGTAACGGTGCCCGTGAACTGTTGCTGTTGAGACAAAGTAACCGCCGCTCGCCTCGGGCTGACTGCGACAGTTAGAGACGTAACGCTGAAGCCCACGCCATTACTCGCCACGCCGCCAACCGTGACCACGACGCTTCCCGTCGTAGCTCCGGTCGGCACCGGCGTAGAAATGCTCGTCGCGCTCCAAGTCGTCGGCGTCGACGACACACCATTGAACTTTACGGTGCTCGTTCCCTGCGCTGCTCCAAAGGCTGTCCCAGTGATTAGGACCGACGTGCCCACCGGTCCGGAGGTGGGGCTGAGCGTTGTAATATTCGGTGGAGGGACCGTTACCGCAAAGCTCACGCCATTGCTAGGTACGCCGGCAACGGTGACGACCACGTTTCCTGTCGTAGCTCCGCTTGGGACCGGCGCTGTAATACTCGTCGCAGTCCAAGCAGTCGGTGTGGAGATGGTTCCATTGAACGTCACGGTGCTGGTTCCCTGCGTCGCTCCGAAGTTCGTTCCCGTAATCACCACCGACGTGCCCACCACACCTGAGGTGGGGTTGAGACTCGTAATTGTGGGAGTCGGACCGGAACTGGCGCTATACGCTTGCTGAATTTCCGTAGCGCTCAGCGCGCGGCTGTAAATCCTTACTTCATCCAATACTCCGTTCAGACGCTCGAAGCCGCAGGAACTGCATCCGCTCCTACCAAGCAACAAGGTCTGGTTGTTGGGTACCGGCACTCCGCTCTCGGCCACGCTCGTGAGCAGGTTCCCGTTCAAGTACGTGTTGTATACGTTGTTGCTGTGGTCGAGGACGACGGTGATGTAGTACCAGTCGCCCGCAACAAGGTTCGCGGTGGTGGTGACATGCTCGATACAACCAGTACCGTTGTTGAATCCGCTGTCGACCTGGCCGTTCACGATCTGCAGGAAGTAGGCACAACCCGAAGTCGTTTCTTTGATCAGTATGGTCTGGAATCCGGAAACGGTGGCAGGTTGCACCCAACCCGACAGAGTGAAGCTCCCGGCAAAGTCCAGCGAAGAGGAATCGGCAATCGTGATATCTCCCGCAGTTCCGTTGAAGGAGACTGCGTTGCCAACCTTGCCTGTAGTCCAGGCGACTCCGCTCGAGAGTGTGCCGGTGTTATTGTTGCCGGAGGAATCGGCCGTCGTAGTGCCAGTGTTTTCCTCGAATGAGTAAGAGGCAACCAAGCCGGACTGAGCATTGTAGGTGACAGAGTTGTCGGTGCTGGTCGATGCCGTGTTGGGATTTCCGGCCAGATCGGTCACCGTTCCTGCTCCGATGGAAGCCGTCACGGTACCGGATTGAGTCATGCCGCTGACCGCGACGTTATAGGTTGATCCGCTGCCGGTAACGGTTGCAGTCGTAGCGCCTGCAGTTCCTCCCAGGGTCACATCCGAGCCCGTGAATCCGGTTACTGCTTCACTGAACACGGCGGTGAAATTAATCGGAGAAGCGCCGGCCGGATCAGACTGGCTTGCGGCTTGATTAATCGTTACGGATGGTGAGGTGATGTCGTAGGTGACAGTGTTGTCGGTGCTGGTGGAAGCTGTATTGAAAGTTCCATTCGAACTGGCAGCGCCTGCCAAGATGGACACGGTAACGGTGCCAGATTGAGTCATGCCGGTGACCGCGACGTTGTAAGTCGTTCCACTTCCCGTAACAGTCGCGGTCGTCGCTCCGGCGGTACCCCCCAATGTCACGCCTGAAGCAGTGAACCCGGTCACCGCAGTGCTGAACACAGCAGCGAAATTAATCGGGGAAGCGCTCGTAGGATCCGCTTGACTGGCCGCTTGGTTGATCGTCACAGACGGAGCGGATGTCACCGTAAAATTCACGCCGTTGCTCGCAACACCGCCAACGGTGACTATGACGATCCCGGTTGTGGCTCCGGTCGGCACCGGTGCTGTAATACTCGTCGCAGTCCAAGCAGTCGGTGTGGAGATGGTTCCATTGAACGTCACGGTGCTGGTTCCCTGCGTCGCTCCGAAGTTTGTCCCCGTAATCACCACCGACGTGCCCACCACACCTGAGGTGGGGCTGAGGCTCGTAATTGTGGGAGTCGGACCGGAACTGGCGCTATACGCTTGCTGAATTTCCGTAGCGCTCAGCGCGCGGCTGTAAATCCTTACTTCGTCCAACACTCCGTTCAGACGCTCGAAGTTGCCGGCGCTGTAACCGCTCCTCCCAAGCAATAAGGTCTGGTTGTTGGGCACCGGCACTCCGGTCTCGGCCACGCTCGTGAGCAAGCTTCCATTCAAGTACGTGTTGTATACGTTGTTGCTGTGGTCGAGGACGACAGTGATGTAGTACCAGTTGCCCGCAACAAGGTTCGCGGTGGTGGTGACATGCTCGATACAACCAGTACCGTTGTTGAATCCGCTGTCGATCTGGCCATTCACGATCTGCAGGAAATACGCACAACCCGAAGTCGTTTCCTTGATCATGACGGTCTGGGTTCCAGAAACGGTCGCAGGATTCACCCATCCCGCAAGAGTGAAGCTCCCGGTAAAGTCCAGCGAAGGCGCGTCGGTTACCGTGATGTCTCCCGCGGTTCCGTTGAAAGAGACTGCGTTGCCAACCTTGCCTGTAGTCCAGGCGACTCCGCTCGAGAGTGTGCCGGTGTTGTTGTTGCCGGAGGAATCGGCCGTCGTAGTGCCAGTGTTTTCCTCGAATGAGTAAGAGGCAACCAAGCCGGATTGAGCATTGTAGGTGACGGAGTTGTCGGTGCTGGTCGAAGCGGTGTTGGGATTTCCTGCCAGATCGGTCCCGTTGCCGGCTCCGATCGATGCCGTCACGGTTCCGGACTGTGTCATTCCGCTGACCGCGACGTTGTAGGTCGATCCACTGCCGGTCACGGCCGCAGTCGTTGCTCCGGCAGTTCCTCCCAGGGTCACACTCGAGCCCGTGAATCCGGTTACTGCTTCACTGAACACGGCGGTGAAATTAATCGGAGAAGCACCGGCCGGATCAGACTGGCTTGCGGCCTGGTTGATCGTTACGGATGGTGAGGTGATGTCGTAGGTGACAGTGTTGTCGGTGCTGGTGGAAGCTGTATTGAAAGTTCCATTCGAACTGGCAGCGCCTGCCAAGATGGACGCGGTAACGGTGCCAGATTGCGTCATGCCGGTGACCGCGACGTTGTAAGTCGTTCCACTTCCCGTAACAGTCGCGGTCGTCGCTCCGGCGGTACCTCCCAATGTCACACCCGCAGCAGTGAACCCGGTCACCGCAGTGCTGAAGACAGCCGTGAAATTAATCGGGGAAGCGCTCGTAGGATCCGCTTGAGAGGCTGCTTGGTTAATTGTGACGGACGGGCGGATGTCACCGTAAAATTCACGCCATTGCTTGCCACACCACCGACAGTGACGATGACGTTTCCAGTCGTAGCTCCGGTCGGAACTGGTGCGGTAATACTCGTCGCGCTCCAGGCGGTTGGTGTTGACGTAACACCGTTAAATTTGACGGTGCTCGTTCCCTGCGTCGCTCCGAAGTTTGTCCCCGTGATCACCACCGACGTGCCTGCCACTCCTGATGTCGGATTCAAACTCGAAATTGTGGGAGAGGATCCTCCAACGCTTCCAGCGGCCTTGAACGCCGCCAAGCCTGCCGCCCAGTCGTCTGCGGCTGCGATTGTTGCGCTGGCCGAAGCCGCGCCGGCAATTCCTTGAATTTGATCTTCCACCATCAACTTCGCGCCCGACACCCGGCACACTCTCTTCAATGACGTAACCAGGACCCGGCGTGAACTTCGCCGGGTTGCCCGTCATAATTGCACCAAGCAGGAGGTCCCCGTTGACTGTCGTATTGACACTCGGAGAGGTACTTGGAGATGCGCTGCGACCTTGCGCCATCGCAGTTACATCTAGTGAGCCAGAAATTGCTACTCCAGAGTATTCGAGGATTGCAAAACGTAGAATGCCCGAAACCGTGTCAGACACTGTAACTGTATTTGCCCCGCCGGCGACGTTTTCCGCGTAATAAATTGCGTAGGTGAAACCATCCACAGTCTGATTGAACTGAATCGCATTGCGATACGTATTTCTTTTTGAATCGGCAACCAGCACCGTTTCGTTCAATGCGCCGGCCCGGACGCAGACCGCGATCCAATTTCCAGCAGTATTGTTCTTCCCGAAAGCAAGCGCGGACGAGGTTGTACTGCCGGCGTCCTTGCTTGCGTGCTGCACTAGCGCAATCGCGCCGCCGCTCTGCGCATGACCAGAAGATCCCGCGAGCAGTAGGAAGAAAGACAAAAGAAAAGAGCGGTTCAACAAAGCGCGGAGTTTCAAATTCAAGCTGCTGCGGCAGCCATTACGCATTGCACTATCCTCCGGTGCATACTTCTATTTGTTAGGGTGTTGGTCGACTGCTCAGCAGCGCAATCTGCGCTGCATAACCGAAGCGGGGAGGGGCCGCACGGGTTCTGCATTCCATACTTGATTGAAGAGCCCGGCAACTATACCAGATACGATAATCGTTACGCCCCGGAAATCTAAAACAAGAGGCCTAGGAGTACCAGTTCGGCAGTCGGCAGGTTGTCTCGAATTCCTTTACGCCGACGAGCGGCTTAATAGGATCCCGGGAACAGATCACGGAAGAATTTAGGCGCGCACAACTTCACTCCAATAAAAGTTCCAAATGTATTTGTAATCAAGTCCGTCGTACCGGACGCTCGTGTTGGAAGGTATGACTGCAAAACCTCAATTGTCAGACTAACAGCCAATCCGAGACCGATTACGATCAAGGCAGCATGCTTGATTGGCCGTACGAATGACCAATAGGCGTAAAAAAAGAAGCCGAGAGGAATGAAGCCGACGATATTTACCAGGGTGTCGCTCCAGTAGGTCCGTCCAGGTTTATATTCCTTCCAAAAAGGTTCGAGGAACATCTGGTGCAATAGCGAGTAACGCTTCGGAATATATAAGGCGATTCCCGAAGTAACATCGTTATGAGCGATGCTCCCGGCGCGTTCGTCAAATAGGTATACCGCCATCGCATGCTCGTTTTCTGAAACGTCGGGTCGCCCTTGGGTCGTCCAGCTTTTGTAGTGCTGAAGAGCCTCGGCGGGAGTCAGTTCCGATTGATACATTGCGAGCCCTTTTAGCTCACCGGTCCATCTCTCATTTCGAACGGGCGAAGTCCCGAGTACGAGCTGACCTGTGCAATCCGTGCCGAACCGAAACCGTTGGAACGAGTCTGCCAGGGCGCCGTCGACATATACTGACGTTTTCTGATGACCTGAGGTTATGGTTATGAATACCAACTTGGTTCGGCTGAAAACGCCGTCAACGCCGATCATTTCACTTCGATGCCGGTCGAGCCGGACCGTGCGCCTTAGTGCCAGGTTCGAACGATACTGGAGCACGGCGAACTGCAGAGGATTTTCCGGAGCGGAAAATGAAAGGATTGTATCGAGCGAATTTGTAACGCCGGCTTGAAGCCACAGCTCAAGGCTGCACGAGGGTTCACCTTGCATGGCCGCCGCCTGAAATGTGCCGGAGCTTACGACCGTTCCGTGTTCGCCAAAGCGAAGCCCATTCTCGCCTTTTAGCCATTCCACCGAGTTTCGAGGTCGTTGGAATGGCGTGAGACCAGCCACTAGAATGCCGCACAAAACTGCCGCGCATGTCAGGCCTGGAAGTCTTTTTCTTGTCATTTTTACAACTGATCGAGGATTCGTAACTGGAATCGGCTAGTCAAGTGGTTGTTACCACACGGAGAAGCTTCGCGGTGCCGTCTACTCGCCGAACTGTAGGGCCTCAATCCGTAAGCCGCGCTTCTCACAAAAACTTTCACCGGTTAGTTACTGCCCGCCGTGCTCGTATTTGACAGGACCCACTGCTGCAGTTGATCTGAAATCAATCCGTAGGCCTCGGCATCCGGGTGGTCATCGAGTGGCGTAACCCACAGCCTTGCCTCCGGGCCGTGGTCTTTCAGGCCATCAATCAGTTCCACCACAGGCACGTGCTCCGCGGCCATTGCGTTTTCGATCTTTTGGTGCGCAGCCCGAAAAGGATAGCTGTCACCGTTGATCTGGTGCAGTTCTGGAAGTATCGCCACCAAAAGCTTTGCTCCGTCGCTCCGGGTTGAGTCAGCCAGGCCTGTGAGAGCCTGCTTACACGCCTGAAATCCCGGCCGATCGTCATCATAGAGCGACGCGTAGTAACTCTTCCAATCCGGCCGAACTCCCGCGTGCCTCAACAGTCCATCCAGGCGATTGGTCGCGAAAGCAACCAGGTAAGAGCGATCGATCAGAAAGCTCTTCTTCTCCACCGGCACCGGCTCAGCATCGTTGATGAAAAATACCAGTATGACCAAGTCTGGATGATAGTTCCGGCCAATCGTTTCGTAATAAGCTGCCTCTTGAACGGTGTTGTAGTTGCCGACGCCGGCATTCATGACCTCGACCTTCGTGTATCCGGGCGGAAGGCGCATGTTCAACTTTTGCTCGAGAAACTTTGCAGCGGTGTCTTCCTGCCGGACTCCCCAGCCAAGCGTCGTGGAATCGCCCAGCATCATGATTCGGTAGACTCCCGGAGGCTTTGTGAGAGTGAATTCGCGGTCCCTAAGACCTTCGGAATTGATGGAAACCGGTACTCCCATTAGAAACGCCGAACGGTTCGGCACATGGGCGAAGCTCAACTGAGGATTCGCCACCGGACGCTTCAGCTGTACAGCATATTTCCACATCTCCATCGAGAAGTCCAAACTGTGAGCAAAAATCACTCGGAGCGCTACCTCCATCGCCAAACAACTAACCAGAATTGTAAGCAACAGCACGACGATATTCAGCAGGATGCCTTGCCGCACCGCCCGCCGCGGTTCGGTTAAAGACCTGGGCTCAGCAATGGCTGACGTGCCGCTAATTGCATCGTTCATTCCGTTTCTCTCCCTATTTTCTTCGGGACTTCCGTGACTAGAACAATGTGTAGATAAACGGTGCGATAGCGGAGCCGCCGGCAAACACCATGAGGGCGCCAAACATCAACATGATCACAATGAGGGGTAGCAGCCAGAATTTTTTCCTATCTTTCAAAAACCCCCACAAATCTCTTAAGAAATCCATATCTGCTCCTTAATTTTGGAGTGCTCGTTCAAGATCCGTCGGAACCAGGTCAAGGTTCTCTCGTTTCGAGCGCCATAGAAATTCTACCGTGTTTTGTCCGCCTGTAACGAGAACGATTTCCGTAATCCCGGAGGCCAGATCGAAGCCATGCGCGGCAAGGCGTCCCATTACCTCACAGACCCCTAAAGGTAGCCTCCATTTGCTCGCCGCTCTGAGGAATATTCACAGGGTAATCGTGGGTCACCACATAGCCCAGCCTCAGCCATCGGACCGAAACTACATCCGGCGAGCCGGGTTGATCGTTCCGAACAATCCGAATCGATGGTACGTCTCGCGGTGATTGTAGTTTCTTCCCCGGACTGCTTGGTCCCGTGCGCACCGTCTTATGGACGCCTTGTCTGGCGCAGCTATGCAAGGACTCGGTGGCATTCCCTGCAAAGTGTAATCAGGTTGGTTTCCGCGTCGTCACCGAGCGGCGCTGCGCCGTCTTATGTGGTGAACATCGAGATTCGTCGAGCGTCCACATTCTTGGCATCGCCAACCATCACGCTCGCAGGATTTCCTTACGCAGCCTCGCATATAGCTTTGGCACCTCTCGAATTCGAGGCTTTTTTTTGCGGGATCAAATTACTCATACTGCGTTTTCTCGATGGGAGCCGGCTGTTCAGCGGCTGCCGATAAATCACCGGTGGATGCCGAGCCTCCGCTACTGTATTCACCCCCGTCCGTCTCTAAAGCGGCGCCTGCAAGAAAATCGGCGCAGATCATTTCAAGTGAATAACCTCGAGATTTGTCGCTGCCGAGCATGAGAGCCGCGATTTCAAGGGCACGCTCGACCACTGACAACTGACTCTTGTAGAGCTTGAAATAGATGATCTCCCAAGGCTCCGTTTCCTTGCCGGTCAGGTAGCGCTCCACCTCGCGCTTAAACTCCTCTTTCGGAAGCTCCTTGGCTTTGTGCACCCAGGGTGCACAATCGAATTCGTGCTCCATCTCGACGCGCTACCTTCACGAGTTCTCTCGCCTTCGTCCATCCCACCTCTCGAAGTTGTTGCTTCGGTACTCGGGTCAGGTGCTCGTGAATCGCGAGCAGGTAATAGGCTTTTCGACGCGATTCAGGGAAACGCTTTTCGAGAAATTCATCGAACGACTTTAGACTTTCGAGTCTCCAGTATTGCCCAGCGCGTACTTCGCAGAGATGCTGTCCTAGTTCGACAAATCGCTCATCGCGCTCGTGCTCTTTGGTGTGCTCCCAGGCTAAGATCTCGTCGATTTTTTCGAGAACGATCAGGGCCCGTCGGCGATTGAGTTCAGGAGACACGATTGTCCGTCCGTCAATCCACAAGTTCGTCCAGCCAATCAAGGTTGCTCGCTCCTGGCTTTCGGATTAGGTTCGTTGTGATTAATTCCTGATTGTCGAGGCAAAGACCCAGATGGGAGCAGCTCACACACCCGTTTTGAGGGAAACGGATGCCGCTGTGCGAAGGGAATTGGCCTGATTCGATCTGCTTGACCGTCGTCTCGACGAGCCGACCGTATTCGCGTCGCTGCTCGTCGGTGATTGATGCTTGTAGATACTGAATTTCAGGAGTGCTTTTTCGAACGAAGACGACGATCGCGACGTCCTGGATTCCGCTGATCCAGGAATAGCAGATCATCTGCGGATCAAGCGACAACGAGCCCTTCGGGCTCCTCTGGGTAGCGGCTCGTCGTAGTTTTCCAGTCGATCAGGCACTGCTTTCCGTCCAGCTCGCCAATGGCGTCGATATAAGAAACGAATTCGTTGCCATCTGGGAGACCTCGGGTGATTTTCACCTGCAGATCCTGCTCCGGGCGGTGAATCTTCACGCGATCGTCCTGAGCGAATCTCTGGAGCAAATGAACACCCTGATGAACGAGGCGATCCCAGGACTCTCCCTTTTTGTATTCGAACGGCGTGTCACGAAAGCTCCCCACTCCTTGAATAGCGCGGCCGAACAGTCCGCACCCGAGAAGTAGGCTGCAAGAGCCTTTTCGAAGCAGCGGCCAAAGGCCATCGCAGCACGCGTTTCCTTTTCTCTCCAGCCGTCCAGATAGCGAAAGCGGTAGCTCTTGGGGCAGCGAAGATACTGGCTGATCTGCGTGTGGCTAAAGATCATCGCCGCTCCTTTGCGGTTGATTCGTGGCTACCGTTTCGCAGGAAAGCTCTTCCCACTCCGCCGCGGGAGCAAAGGCTTCGAGGTTTTGGAACGACCGCCCGTTCAGCGTGACATGAGTTGTCCGAACGACTCCGCGAAGATTCAGGAGTGCTTTTTCGTCCACCTGATCCTGACTGAGTAGGTCGGAGTCGTAGCCGAAATCGCGCAAAAACCAATTCAGCTTCCAGAGCGCTCGTTCGGTGCAATACAGCCGCCCGGAGAGTGATCGTCCTGCAAACGGTTCGGGCTCGAGAACGGCAAACCGCACGGAAAAGAACGGTTTTTGTGGATGCCAGCGATAGGAAGCCGAATCGACTCGAACGAGGAACAGTCCTTCGAGAAGATTTTCGGGATCCTGTTGTCGTGAATGCAGACCCGGAATGTGTCGCTTCATGGATTTGCCTCCACAGGTTGGGCATACGAATTCAATTTGCAGACGAGTGCGTCTCGATCTTTCTGCGCCGAGGCTGCGAGCTGAGTGACGAACGATTCGACCAGATCGCGGCTGGCATCCTTCAAGCGTTGCTGTGCCGCAGAAATCGGCGGCGTATGCTTTCACGAGGGTGGGATCGAGGTTGTGCTGACGAATCAGCAGGCACAGCTGGTCACGCAATCGCGGCTGGCCGTTGCTTGATCCGTTCGATCCGGAATGACCATTTGAATGCGGCGTCGCCGCGGAGGGCTTTTGCGGAGCCGAGAACGAACCGAGCTCTTCGACACTGCAGAGCCCGATTCCGTAGGCTTTTCGGAGAGCCCGGTTGACGGCCCGCGTCTCGGCGACGCGCATTTCGGCGCCACGGACCAGAGGAGACGTGTTGGAAGGATCGGCGTCGCCGTAGCCAACGAACCCCTTCGAGCGAGGAGATTTGAAAACGGTTGCGCGGAATACCCAACGGCCAGCCGTCCAATCGCAAAGCTTAGTTTGTATGTTCGTTCTCACTCCGCAACAGCGACGGCGTTGAGCGATTTGAAGAAGCCCGGCATGTGTTATGTACCAGCGTCCATCGATGAGCTGAACGTCACCCAGTGAAACCGAGACACCGAATCGCTTAACCAATCCGATCAAGGAATCCACTGCAGCCTGTGATAGGTCTCCCCAAAGCCTCTGGGCAGCTCGCATCTCCGATTGCATCAGGTCGGTTTTCCGCATCGTAGCTCCTAGAAATACTTGCACGCTTAAGAACAGATCTAATTATACATGGGCGCCTAAGTATGAGTCAATAGCGAATTTGTGTTGATTTGCCCGCGTATCACGGAATACCTTCTAGGAGACATGGCCAAGAAAAAGAACCCACACGCGGTGGCATTGGGGAAACTGGGCGGCTCCAAAGGCGGGAAAATCCGAGCCGCAAAACTCACTTCCGAGCAGCGAAGTAAGATTGCACGCAACGCAGTGATTGCTCGGTGGGAGAAGGCTAGGAAACTGAAAGAGGGCAAAGCTGGAAACACGGCTGGATAGCAGCTGCTTGGTTTTGGCCCGGCGCTCGCCAGAGGACCTTGATACACCTTTAAGCGCCGATTCTCTCCTCCGCTAATCCGCGCCGCCGGTCTAATCGAACCGGCCGGCAGGTTGACATCGTCTGGCACGATCAGTTATAATTTTTTTGCTTTTAGCACAAAAGCCCTCGGTTAATTTATTGCCGATCGATTTTGAGGACGCCGCGATGTTGTTGATCGCGGCTTTTTTTTTGCCCGTGTGATTTGGGTTGTGTCGGCAGACGCCCCGGAGAAAAGCAGTGCACAAGAACATTGAGTACAAATCGGACGAGCGCCTGAACTCGCAAGCAGTTGGCGCACCGGTTTCCGCGAACACGCACGCGATCGCGACAGCCGGAGAAGTGTTTCCCGACGGAAGCATGATCGAGCTGATAGCCGGCGGCCCAGACGGACCTGTCAAACTCATGCTCTGGGACGGCGTAAAGGAAACCATTGGCAGCCGCGCCGAGCACTACGGCCAACTTTACGTGCCTGCACCGGTCAGCGCCAGCGTTCTGCGCGAACTGAACCTCCCCAGGCGCTGCCATCCGCACGGAACCACGCGCGACCTTCTAGCGGAGATTTGCAAACTACTCGCTAATTTTGTCGCACTGGATGAAAAATCTGCATCCCTTGTGGGTCGAATCGTCCTCTGCAGCGCTCTCGTCGATGCGGTTTCGGTAGCGCCAGCGCTGGTGATCGTCGGACCAGATATCGCCCGTCGCAAGCGCCTCATGGAACTGTTGCATTGCTTGTGCCGTCATTCAGTGTCCCTCACCGGTGTGACGCCAGCCGGGTTCTACTCCATGACGAGCTCTGCGCAATTCACGTTCCTGATCAGCCAGACGACGGTGAGTGACAAGCTCCAAAAAGTGCTCGAAGATAGCAGCAATCGCGATCGGAAAATTCCACACCGCGGCCATCTTTTGGACCTCTTCGGTATTCAGGTAATTCACAGCGATTCCGTTCTCATCGGGGATTTCTGGCTGCGTCGTTCGATTCAGATTTCCATGATCCCGACGGGACAGGAACTGCCGGCTTTCGGCTCGGATCAGCAGCTCCGGATTACGGACGAATTTCAGGCGAAGTTACTCAGCTTCCGCCGCGCGAATCTCGATGCTGCCCGCGGCCTGCATTTCGATGCATCGAGATTTTCGTTTGAGCTGCAAAATCTAGCGTGCAGCATGGCAGCGGCAACGCCAGACGATTCGGAACTACAGGCTGAGTTGCTCGACTTGCTTCGAGAGGAAGATGTGGAGAACCGTTCCGCGAGATGGACTGACCTCCGCGTAATCACAGCCGAAGCGGTTTTGGTAGCTTACAGCGAATCGCCTGGAGGCTTCGTTTACGTTTCTAAACTAGCGGAATTCGCCGAAGGAATCTTGAAGGGACGCGGTGAGGACACGAGCATCGAGCTCGGCACCTTCGGGAAGCTGCTGAAGGACCTGGGCTTCGTGACCGAACCGCGGGACGCGAAAGGCAAAAAGTTGCGGTTGACGGAGGCGGTCCAAAGTCGCGCCCAGCAACTTGTGCGTGATTTCGGAGGTCCTGAATTCGTTGACGACGGACAACCGTTCGGAAACCAGCGGAGAAAGGAGGCTTAACCCTAGGGCGCTGTTGAACGATTCGAAGTGTAGGTTGTGTATGTAATGTAGGACAAATTTATATTTTGCGGGGCACGGCGACGTCACCGGGAACCACTATACCTGGAGCGGCGTAAGGTGGACTGCAAACTTGGAGAATTTGCACTATGAAAAACAAAAATCAAATTGACCCTCTATCTCTCGCTCGGCGAATCCGTGCCGCCGGGAGTCAAATTCACATCCCGGAGGATGACGGCGATGCTCAGCACATCCCCTCCGACAGTTTGCGCGTGTACCAAACAGGTGGAGTCATCGAGAGTACCGCGTTTGATTGGGGTGGCGGCACTGCCTACAAGATCTACATCGTCATCACATCTAGAATCTCTGGGTTCGCTGTCTCTCACTTTGAATTAGAGCTCCCATGGAAGCAAACCAGCTTTTACTGGCTCGAAGATCCCGTTGTAATCGATGGTCCGTCGCCACACTACCGCTTCTGCGGTAACGAGATTCTCGAGTTCGACAGAGACAGCGTCATTAACCATCGCTTAGACGTGACACGACCGTTTTCGTTCGGAGAATCAGTGAGGGGCTTCCTGTTGGGTTTGGGACAAGATTCGATCCCGGAGGAGTTCCCACATGGCAAAATGATTCCAGCTTTCCTGGTTCTTTACGATCAGTTCACTGGCGCCTACCGGGCCCCCGTGGAGCTTTGGACTGATCGGATGCGCAAAAAACGCCTTGGCAAGCCGTTGGGAGTTCCACGGAAAGGGGGATTGCTCGACAAGCCCGATACGATCGTACGCGACTAATGTATCTAGTCGAATCGCTCCGATTTGTATGTGTGAATAATGTTCAGATCTGAGAGCGGACGGTCCAGCAGGAGATAATAGATAAGTATAATAGATAGTTATATTAGTTACTATAAATATGAGGACGTTGCGAGGGTGGAAAGGAATACGAAGCGGGCCAGTCCTCAGCTACGTACTCGTTTCGCCTGCGCGTTTTCTGAACGTCTGGTGACCAGCTGGGATTCTGTGGACAGCAGCGCGTTGCCGATGATCTATCTGCGGTTAGCCTGGCGTATCTCACACTTCCCACAACGGGACTTATGGGGAGTTAACGAGATTTCACTTGCGCGGTAGGCGCGTTAATCAGGACTAATCCAACTTCGGCGAACCATGGACCGAAACAGATCTCGGTGCCGAGCGGGTAGCACTCCGATTGCGGTTGCAAAATCTGGAGCTGAGGGAGGAGGGTCGGAGCAGTGTCTGAGAAACGTCGGCTGAAGCGGAAATTGTTTATAATCATCCACTCAAAGCCATGCATCCCGTGTGTTACCGTGTCCGAGAGGGCCCAAATAAAATAACGTGGCCATCAAAACAATCTTTGAGCCGTTCCGCATCAAGAGCATCGAGCCGATTCGCGGCACCACGCGCGAAGAGCGTCAGAAATTCATTGAAGCCGCTGGCTATAACCTCTTCCTGGTGTCCTCGGAAGCCATTCTGATTGATTTGCTCACCGATTCGGGAACATGCGCGATGTCCACGAAACAGTGGGCCGCGATGATGCTCGGTGATGAGTCCTACGCCGGCTCGCCCAGCTTTACGCGATTCCGCGATTCGGTGCAGGGTATCTTCGGATTCCGCCATGTGATCCCCACACACCAAGGCCGCGCGGCAGAACGCATCCTTTTCAATGTCATGTGCAAGAAGGGCCAAATCGTTCCGAACAACACCCATTTCGACACCACGCGAGCGAACTGCGAATATGCCGGCGGTGTCGCCATGGACCTGCCCATCCCGGAGGCAAAAGAGCCCGCGTACGTGCATCCGTTCAAAGGAAACATGGACACAGCGCGACTCACGGAACTAATCCAGCGCGAAGGCGCCGAGAAAATTCCACTGGTGATGCTTACGGTCACGAACAATTCCGGGGGCGGCCAGCCAGTCTCGATGGAAAATATTCGCGCGGTGAAAGCGATCTGCAAGAATCACGGAATTCCGCTTTACATCGACGCGTGCCGCTTCGCGGAAAATGCCTACTTCATCAAGCTTCGTGAGCCAGGCTACGCCGAAAAAGCTCCACGCGAAATTGCGCGTGAAATGTTTTCCTATGCGGATGGTTGCACGATGTCGGCAAAAAAAGATGGCATGGCCAATATCGGCGGATTTCTCTGCACCAATGACGACACCCTGGCGCAGCAGGAAAAAGATCTGCTCATTCTAACCGAGGGGTTTCCTACTTATGGCGGTCTGGCTGGACGCGACCTGGAAGCAATCGCCGTCGGCCTCAATGAAGCCCTCGAAGAGGAGTATCTGAGATATCGGATCGCTTCCACTGCTTTCCTCGGCAATCACATTGCCAACGAAGGCGTGCCCATCGTCCAACCGCCGGGTGGCCACGCCATTTATCTGGACGCGCGGGCTTTTTTACCGCATGTTCCGTTGTCCCAGCTCCCGGGCGTTGCGCTGGCCAATGAGCTGTATCTTGAAGGCGGCATTCGATCGGTCGAGATCGGAACGCTGATGTTCGGTGAGCACGCTCAAATGGATTTAGTGCGGCTGGCAATTCCGCGGCGCGTGTACACGCAGAGCCATATCGAGTACGTCGTGGAAGTCATTCTAGATGTCTGGCGCAAGCGCCAGCAGTTACGTGGCTACGAAATCGTGTATCAGTCGAAGTTCCTGCGGCACTTCACGGCCCGGCTGAAACCCTGCGTGGGGTAATTAGTGTGACATTCCGGCCATCTAGCCAAACCCGCCTTTCTTGCCTTCTTCTTGCACACTTCATGGTTGCATCTCAGCAATTCGGATAAGCTTAGCTCTGGCACGCACTCCCGGCGACAAACTCGGTCCGTATGAAATTGTTGCGCCTATTCGAAGAGGCGGCATGGGGGTGCGCGATACGCCCCTGCGAGCCAGGAAAAGCGACAACTTCGGTTTTACCGATCCAAACAATGGCAACAGCACTAAGTTGACAGCTTTATTTTTCGCCGAACTCAGGCGAGGTCGAAACGATCGTGGTTCATCACTTTGGTCCACGCCGCCACGAAGTCTTTCACGAACTTCTCCTTCGAATCCGCGCTCGCATAGACTTCCGCGATAGCGCGCAGCTGGGAGTTCGAACCGAAAATCAGGTCGACACGGGTGCCGGTCCACTTGACCTCGTTCGTCTTCCGGTCGCGCCCCTCATATGCAGCTTCCGAGCCAGCGGCCGGCAGCCATTGCGTGCCCATATCGAGCAAGTTGACGAAGAAGTCGTTCGTCAGCGTCTCTGGTCGCTTGGTGAAGACGCCATGCGTCGACTTCCCGGCATTTGCACCTAGGACGCGCAGGCTCCCGACGAGCACCGTCATCTCCGGTGCCGTCAGCTTCAGCAATTGCGCCCGATCCACCAATAATTCCTCAGCCGATAGGCGCGGCTTGCCATTGACATAGTTACGGAATCCATCCGCCTTCGGTTCGAGCGGCGCGAAGGAATCGACGTCGGTTAGCTCTTGCGATGCGTCCATGCGCCCCGGCGCGAAGGGGACTTCTACGCTGTTTCCTGCGGCCTTTGCTGCTTTCTCGATCGCCGCATTACCGCCGAGAACAATCAGGTCCGCCAGCGAAACCTTCTTTCCGCCGGTCTGTGAAGCGTTGAACTCCTTCTGGATCCCTTCGAGCTTCTGCAGCACCTTCGCCAGCTGTGCCGGCTGGTTCACTGCCCAGTCCTTTTGCGGCGCCAGACGAATGCGCGCGCCGTTCGCTCCACCCCGTTTATCAGAGCCGCGGAAGGTCGACGCCGAAGCCCAAGCCGTCGACACCAGCTCGGAAACGGACAGCCCCGACGCGAGGATTTTCGTCTTCAGAGCGGCAATGTCCTGTGCCCCGATCAGCGGATGATTCACAGCGGGGATCGGATCTTGCCACAATAGCGTCTCCTTCGGAACGAGTGGGCCGAGATAACGCACGATCGGGCCCATGTCACGGTGCGTCAGCTTGAACCACGCCCGGGCAAACGCATCTGCGAACTGCTCCGGATTCTCGTAGAAACGCCGTGAAATCTTTTCGTAAGCAGGGTCGAGCCGCAGCGCGAGGTCAGTGGTTAGCATGGATGGCGCGTGAAGCTTTGACGGATCGTGCGCATCCGGCACCGTACCCGCGCCTGCGCCATTCTTCGGTCTCCACTGATGCGCGCCGGCCGGGCTCTTGGTCAGTTCCCATTCGTAGCCAAACAAGTTCGCGAAGAAGTTGTTGCTCCACTTCGTCGGCGTCGTGGTCCAAATCACTTCCAAGCCGCTGCCGATCGCGTCGCCACCCTTGCCTGAGCGAAACTTGCTCTTCCAGCCGAGGCCCTGCTCCTCGATGCTGGCGGATTCCGGCACTGGGCCAACGAATGCCGCATCGCCAGCGCCGTGGGTTTTGCCGAAGGTGTGCCCGCCGGCAATCAGCGCAACCGTTTCTTCGTCGTTCATTGCCATACGGTGGAACGTTTCGCGAATATCCTTGGCCGCCGCGATGGGATCCGGCTTGCCGTTCGGCCCTTCCGGATTCACGTAGATCAGACCCATTTGCACGGCAGCGAGTGGATTCTGAAGATCACGGTCGCCGCTGTAGCGCTCATCGCCCAGCCACTTGCCTTCCGGGCCCCAGTAGACGTCCTCTTCGGGCTCCCACACATCCGCGCGCCCGCCGCCAAAACCGAAGGTCTTGAAGCCCATCGACTCGAGGGCGACGTTGCCCGCGAGAATCATCAGGTCGGCCCAGGAGATTTTCCGGCCGTATTTCTGCTTGATCGGCCAAAGCAGCCGGCGGGCCTTGTCGAGGTTCACGTTGTCCGGCCAACTGTTGAGCGGCGCGAAGCGCTGCTGGCCCGCTCCGGCACCGCCGCGGCCGTCGCCGATGCGGTACGTGCCGGCGCTGTGCCACGCCATGCGGATGAACAGCCCCCCGTAGTGGCCAAAGTCGGCCGGCCACCAATCCTGCGAGTCCGTCATCAAGGCATGAAGGTCCTTGATCACCGCATGCAGGTCGACAGTTTTGAATTCCTTGGCATAGTCGAACTCTTCGCCCATCGGATTCGACAGCGCGGAGTGCTCGTGGAGAATCTGAAGGTCCAACTGCTTCGGCCACCAGTCACGGTTCGTGTGTGCGGTGGTTCCGTGAGAAAACGGGCACTGGGATTCAGTTGGCGCCCCCGCTGAGGTCGTAAGTTCTTTGTCCATGTGTTCACCTTCCTTCGAATTAGTCAAAAACTGTTACGAACTTCAAACTCATTCTCGGTTCCCCATTCGCGCAATCGCCACCGCGCTCGCTCACGCGTCTTCGAAAACTAACGGGAAGTGCGCCGTGGAGCGCACTTCGTGCAGAGTCCCCGGAAAATGAGTTCGCATTCGCGAAGCATCCGCTTACCGAGAGAGCGCGAGGCAGGCCTGGGCACGTCGTACCACTCGAGGTCCTCAACATTGCCGCAGCGGTCGCAGATGAAGTGGTGATGTCGCATGCCTTTCGCATCGAATCGCGCCGCGCGGCCCTCGACGGCCACTTCACGCACCAAACCCGCCTGCACCAGATCCCGCAGATTGTTATAAGTCGTGGCCCTTGAAGAGCGCGGATCCACGCGATTCACGGCTTCGAAGATTTCCGCAGCCGTGGGATGACAGTTGTGTTCCATCAAGAATGCCATCACGGCATAGCGCTGCGAAGTGCGCCGCAACCCGCTGCCATCGAAGGACCGTTTAATCGCCTTGGCGTCGTCCATCAGGTGTTTAGATTATGTCTAATGTGAGATTTAGTCAAGACTTATGCTTTTGGTTGCTGCTGCGAGCAGAAAACTGGCGGATGCCATATTGAGTATCACCTATAGGGGCCTGACCGCCTCAGTTTCGCGCGTTCTCGGATCAAACGCTCTGGGCGCTGATCGTCAAAGATAAGGCGTCAGTTGACACAGGGTGTCTCTTCAGAAACCGAGGGAATTCGCCAGAGATTCTGGTCATAGTGTTCGTGGGACGCAATCACGTCTTCGAATTCGATGAACAGAGTATGCGTTTTCGTCGTGCCGATGTTCTCGCCCGCGTGTGCAAGGGGAGGAGTCGCCGCGCTTGCAGATTGCCGTTGGACAAGACCATAACTCCAGTTCCGTCGACTAGTGCGTACCTTATTGGGCGAAGCGCCGATCAGCCACAATTGCCAGCGGTTCCGCGAAAGCATGTTACTCACTGAAAGATAAAAAGAACTGTGGTGGACCTCCTGCCTGCAAAGGTAGGGAGAATTAAAATCCAAGTCGTTGTTCAGGCTGCGCCTAACACGACGGATCCACCAGAACAATACCTCTCTTGTTGCTCCAAAGATGCTCCTATATCTCCAGCAGTAATTTACTGTTGCCGGATGATAGGGCTCACTTTCAAAGCACCCTTCGGTTAACAGCCGAGGCGGTTAAAAATCTAAGTGCCCTATCTGGTGTCGCTTATAAGAAACTGGGAGTCATTCTTACCTTGCTGGTTGCACCCAATCCTCCACCGAAAAAGTATTCTGAATCAACCCAAAACACGACGGGCTGCTTATGCTCCATTAAGCTCGACCAGGCATCAAAACGGAGAACTGGTTTAGTAGCCTCCAAATTCTTCCGCGCGGATGTCGTCGTCAATTATTCCTGCTTTGCTCAACATTGATCTAATCTCAGCACTTAAGAAAAGTCTTGCAGAAAAAGGTCCGAGTAACTCCGGTAAGGTTTCGAAACTCAGTAAACCGAGAAGAATAGCCTGACGTAAACGCCCCGATGTAATCGGAAGGGCTAGCGCGGAGTGGAGCGCATGACTACAGCAAGCGTGGCGATCGATGCAGACTGCTCGGTCGAAGTTGTTTGCTGGCGAGCGTCGTGAGGATGATTGTGGCCGCGATGGGTTACTTACCGCCGATTGGAGGAGCGATCGCGCAGGAGATCATCGACTTATTCGCGGTGCTGAACGCTGTGCGCGTGGCGCTGCCGACCGACGATTTGCAGGACTTCTGAGGCCGCGCGCGAAATAACAGCCGCTAGATGTCGCGGGTTGACTTCGGCAGCCATCTCCATTCGACACGCGGCACTACGGAAAGTACAGCCTTGTAAGAGAGCTCGCGACTCAGAACTGGGACGCTTGCGCTATTGGAATAGTTCTGCTGTCGCGAGGACCCTGCTGTAGGGAATGTGGGCTGTCAGAATCCGATCATTTACTCCGCCGGTTAACAGCACAGTGCCATCGGGTAGCGGCGTCGCCGTTTGTCTCGCGCGAGCGGTGGCCATTTCGCCCATCGGTAAAAAACTATCGCTTGCGGGATCGAACAGCTCCGCTGTTGCCGTCGACTGCGGCAAGAATTCAGTCCGAGTGTTGCCTTCCGCTAGTGAGGTTAAGCTGGTGCCTCCGGCCACGAGCACCGTGCCGTCTTTTCGCAGCGCCGCCGAATGAAACCCGCGTGGAGCGTACATGCTGCCTGTCTGCGCAAAGCTCCCACTCGCTGGATCGAACAGCTCCGCCGTCGCAAGGCTTTCTGTCCCATTGTCTCCTCCGGTGATGAGGACATTTCCGTCGCTTAGTAGCGTCGCGGTGTGCGATACGCGCGGAGTGCTCATAGGACCGGTCGGCGTAAAGTGTCCGCTCGTTGGGTCGTAAAGTTCCGCAGTAGCGAGGGCTTTTCCGTTGCCGTCTCGTCCTCCAGTCACAAGCACTTTCCCATTCCTCAACAAAGTCGCCGTCTGGAAAACCCGCGGCGAGCGCATGCTGCCGCTCGATGAAAACTTCCCGCTCGTTGGATCGAACAGCTCCGCCGTTGCGAGGCTTTCTGTCCCATTGTCTCCTCCGGCAATGAGGACTTTCCCGTTGCTGAGCAAGGTCGCGGTGTGCGATTCACGGCCGGCATTCATATTGCCGGTCGGCGCGAAATTGATATTGGCTGGATCAAAGAGTTCCGCGGTGGCGAGGACGTGGCCGCTAGCGTCTCGTCCTCCGATCACCACCACAGCTCCGTTCGTCAGCAGAGTGGCAGTATGATTTGCCCGTGCGTCGGCCATGTCGCCTGCTGGCGCGAAAGTGTGACTGGCGGGATTGAATAGCTCTGCCGTCGCCAGGCTAACTGTTCCATCGCTTCCTCCCGTGAGGATCACCAATCCGTTGCTGAGCAACGTCGCGGTGTGCGATTCGCGCGCCATTTGCATGATGCAAGCCGCCGAAAAGCGCGACTCCTCTTTGGAGGCAGCTGACGCGGGTTCGCAAAAAGCACGGTCTGATGCCGCCGCACATACCAACCCGGGGCAACAGGGAGGGAACTGTGGGGGCACTGCTGTCCCAATTTCGTACACTCCCCGCTGAAGACAGTGACCACGTTTGAGGTACCCGTGATCGAAGCCGTTAGCGTGTCAGTCGCTGTGATAGTTCGGCCGCCGACGGTTTTCAGTATTGCGGAGAAGGTCCCCGTCCCGTTCGTGAGCGTTGAGTTGGCAGGCAGCACAGCTTGAGCGTCAGTGCTCGTAAAGTGCACTGTTCCGGAGTAGCTAGTGGCAACGTTGTTCGCGGCATCGAGCGCATTGACCGTAAAGTTGAAAGCCGTCGCGGGCGTGGCGGAGGCTGGAGCGGTGACGGAGAAGTGAGTCGGTGCGGAGGTGCTGACGTTGATCGAGTTCGAAGTACCGGCGATCGAAGGCTCCGCCGAGTCGGTCGCCGTGAGGGTTTGACTGCCAACGGTTTTCAGCGTCGCCGAGAAGCTCCCCGTCCCGTTCGTAAGTTTCGAGTTAGCCGGAAGTGCTGCTAGGGCGTCGGTGCTCGTGAAGTGCGCTGTCCCAGAGAAGCTAGTGACTGGGTTGTTCGAGGCGTCGAGAGCGGTCACCATAAAGCTGACTGCCGTCCCGGCTGTGGCACTAGCGGGAGCGGTGACGGAAAAGTGAGTAGCGGGCGGCGGGGGCGGAGTGTTGGCGCCGCCTCCACAAGCGCTGAGGAGGCACAAACTTAGAACGGAAAATAATAAGAGGACTAGAGATTTTTTCATGACGCCTCCTCAAGGCCGCTTGTTTGTCTGCTGGGCGATTCAGCCGGCTCGCGCGCACTCTTTCATTGCGGGTCGCTGCGTTTCGATTTTTGGTCGTCACGCAGCACTTTGCTGCGACGAACGCTACCTTCGCGCGGACGGATGGGCGGTTCAATGCAGCGCATCTGACTTTCTTATGACATCGAAATGGCGCGGCTAGACTATTGATCCGATGCCGGTTAAACCTCCGAGCAGCGACTAACTTCTTGGAGAAGCAATTGCTTCACACGAAACGAAGTGATAAGAATCAACAGAGAAAGTCACATGCACTACAACCCGTCACCTGCGGTCGCACGATTCGGAGCGTTTGAACTCGATCTACGGGCGCGAGAACTCCGCAAAGACGGGCTGAACACAGGGCTGCCTGAACAGTCCGTCAAGATTCTTGAACTGCTCGTCGAAAAGCCCGGCGAGTTGGTACCGCGCGAGGATATCCGCAAGAAACTCTGGCCGAACGACACAGTGGTGGAGTTCGATCACAGCATCAATGCTGCTATTAAACGTCTGCGTCATGCTTTGGGCGAATCCGCAGACAACCCTCAATTCATTGACACTCTTGCTCGCAGGGGCTACCGCTCGGAAATTGCCGGTGGAGTGGGCGAAAGGCCTTTCGGAGAAGGCACACCAAGACGAAACTGAGAACAGCGCGCAAGCCAGAATTGCTCCCGACGGAAGCCTGATAGGGAAGAGGGTCTCTCATTACCGAGTGCTGGAAGTTCTCGGTGGCGGCGGTATGGGGGTTGTGTACAAAGCGGAAGACCTGAAACTAGGGCGGCGCGTGGCGCTGAAGTTTCTGCCTGAGGAACTGGCGAGCGATCCTGCTTCGCTGAGTCGTTTTGAGCGCGAAGCGCGCGCCGCATCGGCCCTGAATCATCCCAACATTTGCACGATTCACGAAATCGAAGAACATGAACAAAACCCATTCATCGTGATGGAACTATTGGAAGGAGAGACTCTACGTGAAGTAATTCTTAGGGGGACGCCAGGCAAAACTCCATTCGGATTCGAAGAACTGCTCGATCTGGCGATTCAAATCAGCGATGGCTTGGGCGCAGCGCACCGCCAAGGAATCATCCATCGCGATATCAAGCCGGCAAATATTTTCATGACCAGCCACGGCCAAGCCAAGATATTGGATTTCGGTCTCGCCAAAGTTAGTCTTGAAGTGGCGGCAACCAAACGTAGCTTGGGGGGACAGCGCGACGACGGCGATCCGCAAGCAAAATCTCGCGAAGTGGCGCCACTCGACACTTCCGATCCGTCCCTCAGCCGAGCTGGAGAGACGATGGGGACGGCAGGTTACATGTCGCCGGAGCAGATACGCGGCGAAAAATTGGACGCCAGGACGGATCTGTTTTCGTTTGGCTTAGTGCTTTACGAAATGGCTACGGGGCAACGCGCATTTGCGAGTGGCACTCGGCCAGTCCTTCGTGACACCGTCCTTGAGCAAGCGCCCACGCCTGCTCGGGAACTCATTCCCGAGCTTCCCGCCAGGCTCGAGAAGGTTATCGATAGAGCGCTCGTGAAGGATCGCGAAGCGCGCTACCAAACGGCATGGGAAATGCGCGCCGACTTGGAAAGCGTGAAGCAGGAGATTCAGCTCAATCCGCCACGGCGGCGATGGACAGTCGCGGGAGTTCTGCTTCTCTTAGGCTTGACGGTCGTTTTCTGTTATTTCGAGCGCCAGCATATTTCGAACCGTGGTATGCCAGTGCTGAAACAACAGCAGCTCACCAGTAGTTTTAGTGGGAATGCGGTTGCAGGCGGAGCGATTTCCCCGGATAGCCGATACCTGGCTTATAGCGACGCGAACGGCATGAAAATCAAATTGATTGAGACCGGCGAGACGCAGGCCATTCCTCAGCCGAATGAATTCAAGGACAGCAAAGTGAAGTGGGAAATACGCTCATGGTTCCCAGACGGCACCAGATTTATTGCCAATGCGGTTCCGCGCGGACTGGGGCCGCAAGAACTGAGCTCTCAGGTAACGAGCATTTGGGTCGTTTCTGTGCTCTTCGGCGCACCTCGTAAAGTTCGCGATCATGCTGTTGCGTATTCTGTTTCTCCTGATGGTTCCTCAATCGCGTTTGGAACAAACAATGGCAGACAAGGCGATCGGGAAATCTGGTTGATGGATCCTGGCGGAGAGCAAGCTCGGAAACTCTATGACACGGACGAAGACAGTACGATTAGTGGACCCGTCTGGTCGCCCGATGGAAAGCTGACCGTATACACCCAGGCGCGCGTGGGTCGTTCGAGCCTCGTGAGCCGCGACCTCAAAGGCGGACCTCCGACTAGCCTATCTCCCTCTTCGACCGCTGAATTGATATTCGATTATTTGTGGCTACCTGACGGACGGTTCGTCTACTCATTGATGGAGCCGAATGCCACTGGAAGCGCCACCTGCAACTTCTGGGAGATGCGGCTCGACGGCCGGACAGGCAAACCCGTCGAAAAACCGCGACAAATCACGAGTTGGTCTGAGTTCTGCATGAACTTTGCGGGAGTAACTGCGGATGGACGGAGGCTCGCTTTTCTAAAGTGGACAAGCCACGCTGCAACCTATATTGCAGATCTCGATGCTAGCGAATCCTACCTCTCCAATCCAAGACAGCTAAACTCTGAGAATTCGGGTACGGCAGTAGATTGGACGGCCGATGGCAAAGCCCTCATCATCACCTCCAGTCGCACAAGAATTGACAAGCAAGTCCTGAGTGCGGACGCACCGGAATCGCTTGCGACACTGCAAGAAGGTGTGCGAGACCCGCGCATTAGTCCCGATGGCAAGTGGGTTCTTTATGTCCCGGAAGGGAGCAGCACTAAACCTATTGTCGCCGGTAACTCGGAATCAGTCATGCGAGTCTCCGTTGACGGCGGTCCGTCTCAGCGGGTATTTACTGCGAAACCCAACAGCTTGCCTTTCTGCGCAAAATCTCCCTCTCATTTGTGCGTCATCGCCGAGCCGACCGAGGATGGCAAAGAGATGATCTTTTCGGCCTTCGATCCTCTGAAAGGGCGCGGCGCTGAACTCACTAGGTTTAATCTTGACCCGAGCATTCACCCCTGGGCCTTTGACCTTTCGCCTGACGGCACGCGCATCGCGGCCTTCCGAAGTCCCGCAGGGCCAATTTACATTCTCTCCTTGCGCGGCCTCGCAACTGAGGAGATTGGCGTCAAGGGATGGAGCAATCTGAAGTCCCTAAATTGGACGGCCGATGGGAAGGGCCTATACGTCTCGACTGATAATGACGCTCCGAGCAGAGCTGCCATGTTGCATGTGGACTTACACGGCAATGCGAGTATTTTGTGGACGCAGTTCTTGGCGATTGGCATCGCCCCATCTCCTGACGGCCGCCACTTGGCGTTCTCTGGAAACTCTTTGGATACGAACATTTGGATGATTGAGAATTTTTAAAATCCTAGCGTTGAACACCAACTCGTCCGTCTCTGGCGCCACAATTCAAGCTCCCTGGGTCTCGCCACCACCTCTGGGTGGTTCCTCAGAATTCAAACCGGAGGGCTAGCTGCAGATCGCGCGGACCTCCAATTGCAAACAGGGGATTCACCCCTCCCTGATTGCTGTCACCGCCCAGACTCGTACCAAACATCGAGGCAGATTGTCCAAAATTGGGGGCGCCAAGAAAATTGGTGAACGACGACGACGAGGGATTGGCAAAATTGGGATGGTTGAAAATATTGAATGCCTCGACGCGGAATTCAAGCTCTGCCTTCTCCTTGATCTTGAAGCGACGGCTCAAGGAAAAATCGAACTGCACGAGACCGAAACCCCGCAAGAAATTGCGACCCAGATCTCCCTGCACTTGCCCATTCTCGAGACCGGTGAAGGCGGCCGAGTTGGCTGCCTTGCCGCCTGGGAAAGCGGAGCCGTAAAGGAAAAGGGGCTGGCCCGGAACAACGTTCGCGCGTGCCGTGGCAGGGAAGCGTGGGTCGGTGATGAACTGCGGATCTGATACCAGGACATCGAATGGCAAAGCGGTACGCGCCGTAAAAATGCCCTGGATCGACCAGTTGTCGAGAAACGTGTTTGCTGCCCTGCCCATGTTCGGACTGGTGCCGTATAAACGAACGCCCCGTTCAGGGTGTGTCGCACGTCGAAGTCGGAATTGCCCTTGTCAAAAGATGTTTTCACGAACTGCGCTGGGATCACGGCGCCTTGATCGCTCGATGCGTTGTCAATCGAATGCGAATACGTATACGACGCGTAAGATTGAAAGCTATGTGTGAGCCGGCTCGTGAACTGAACCTGCAACGAGTCGTAGCTCGAAAAGCCGTTGTTGGTAGTGACTGACACTTCCGAGAAATCGGAACTGGGATTCAAATAATTCTCGTTGCGAAGAAGATCATGGCCCCGCGCACCAACGTATGCCATGGAGAGCACCTGAGTGGCCCCAAGAGCCTGCTCAAGCGTCACGTTCCACTCATAAGTGCGCGGTAAGCGAAAGTCTGCGCCCGCAATACTCACATTAGCCATATTCGACGAACTGGGCACCGGGTTGACCGGGGGGAACGTCAAGTACCCAGCTGGAACCGGATAGGGCGTTTCTTCAGCAAAGACAAAATTGCTGTATGGCCAATTGTTTAAGCCAAAAGAGCCCGACTGGCCCAGGTCATAGTCGATACCGCCGCCGCCCCGCACGACAAGCTGGCGACCGGTAGTTTGAAGAATCTGGTACGCCATGCCGAATCGTGGGGCAAAATCGTCGAAGCTCGTTGGATAATACGGGGCACCCGCAGCCGAAAGCGTCAGATTGGAAATGTTGGTCGCACAACAGGCCGTGTACGGCTTCTGGCCTGCTACAGTCGTGGGTGAAGGGTTGATTTCCCAGCGAGTACCGTACGTCAACGTCAATCGAGGACTGGCTTGCCATGTATCTTGCGCGTACGCGGAGAATGCCTTGTAGTCAATCACCTCTCCAGCCTGGTTGAAAATTCCTGCATCTGAGTCCGTGCCACTGTTCAGGGTTTCGATTCCTGAAGTGGTGGCAGTCGAGTTCACAAAATCCAGAATGCTGCTCAGAATAATCGGACTTATTTGCGTCCGGAGAAGGCGATAGTCCGCCCCGAACTTGAATTGATGCTTTCCATTCAAATACGACAGGTTGTCCACCAGATTAAATTGGTGTGGTATGTTCGAGTTCTCGCGACCCACTAGAGAACCGATGAATGGAGATCCCCCGACGTTGTAGATTGCGTAATCGGCAAAACCAAAGGCTGGAATCTGGCCCCCCGGCCAGAGCACGGAGCCGGATGGAGGCACCGCGCCACCAAGCGAGGTCATCGTGGAAATGGCAGACCCAACAGAGCGAGTGTAATTTCCGCGAATGTCGTTAACCCAACGAGAGTTAAAGACCTGCGTTGCTCCCACCGTATAAGTCTGAAGGTTCGATGCGACGATGTCGGTGTTTGCCAGATTTTGGAAAGCCTGCGAGCTGCTCGATGAAGGCGAGTAATTGAAACGCCCAAAGATTGAGTATCTGTCGTTAAACCGATGATCCGCACGGACGCTGATGTCATAGGACTGTGTCGGCGCGCCATACTCCGCGTTAAAAGCCGCGCCGTCCAGGCCCAGATCGGCCCCGTTAGGTTTCGGGAAGGCATTCAGTAGTTGGGCTGCATCGGGCGTGGCTGACCGGCGCGCTGCCAGAGTCGGCACTATTGTCTGCACTACCTGCGGAAGCTCGAATCCTTGATTCTCATAAGAAAAAAGAAAAACGTCTTATCGTGCCCGTCGTACCCAGGGAAGCGGACTGGCCCGCCGAAGACTCCGCCATAATCATTGAGCCGGAGTGGCGGCCGCGGAAGGCCCAACGAGTTGGCGAACCAATCGTTCGCATCAAGCGCATCGTTGCGAAAGTATCCGTACAAGGTCCCATGATACTGATTGGTCCCCGAACGCGTCACCACGACCACTTGCGCTCCCGGCGTGCGTCCAAATTCGGGAGAGAACGTGGACGTCAAAACTTGGAACTCCTGCAAGTCATCTATCGAAACAAGACCGTTGAAGCCGCCTTGGACATTTGTGGCAGGCAGAGTACCGGCGCTGGCCTGTGCATATTGCCCTGGGACGTACCACGTACCGACATTAGCGGAAACGCCGTCGATCGTGAAATAGTTTGCGTTGGCGCGCTGCCCGTTCACGGCGAACTGGCCTTGGTTTATCCCGCTGGTCACATTCGTTTGCACGCCGGGGGCGAGAGTGATTAAGGCTTGGAAGCTGCGCCCGTTAAGGGGAATGTTTTCCACGAATTGGCGGTCGACAATCGTGCTCACCGCCCCGTCGGTTGTATTGATCATCTGGAAGCTCGCGCTCACAGATACCTGATCCGTCATCGCACCGAGCCGGAGCTGAAAATTGACCACAAGTGTCTGCCCAACAACAGCGGTGATTTCTTCACTGACCGCGGTTTCAAAACCTGGCGATCGAACAAAAATCGTGTACGCGCCCGGAGCAAGATACGGAACCACGTAGTACCCAGACCCATTCGTTTTGGTTCTTCTCTCTACGGCAGTATCGCGGTTAACAACGCGCACTTCTGCATTCGCCACCACAGCCTTTTGTGGATCGGTGATCCCACCGGACAAACGGGCATTCTGTGCGAACGTAGAGCCGCTCAAAAACAGAGCAAGAATGTTCGGAACGGCTAGGAGGAGGCTTCGCCGCATGCTCGTTCACTCCTCACCGGACCCCGCAGACCCCGGGGACACTCACGACTCGGTTCTTTTTTCGAAATTTGTCGAGGGTCAAAGTCACCGTGGCTTTCCCGCGCTCCACAAAAAAAGAACCGACACCCTCCCTCGCGATCGGTTCTTGTTGACCGAGTCATGGCCGTGGCGTTGCTCACCGATCTCCGCGATTGCATAGAGAATAACCGGGCCGGTCGGGATGGGGACACGGCATTAAGTTAACCCAACAGCTGTCGTTGTTTGAACATTCGGATTATTGAAGAAACAATGAACGAGTAGAAGGATAATGAGAAATCGAATCACTGGCCTAAGTCTCACGGAAGGGCACCCACGATACCAGTCGAAGACGTCATCAGCTTCTGCGACTTCTGGCGCGACGCCAATACTACGCCAGCCTCGGGAAAGAGCGAGATACAAAAATCGATATAAGCACCCTCGACATCCGGTACGGTTTCGACCTTCCAAAAGCCGTAGTCGCTCCAAATGCTCCAAAAAATTCCCCGCAGGATCGCACTTGGAAATTGCACCGTAAGTTGCAGAAAGGAGAGGATAAAGTTCTGGTGGACGTGACCGGGATCGAACCGGTGACCCCCTGCTTGCAAAGCGAGTAGGGGAATTAAATCCAAGTCGTTGTTCAGGCTGCGCTTAACACGACGAATCCATTGGAACGATACCCCTCTTGTTGTTCCAAAGATGCTCCGATAATTCGAACTATCAGAGTGTTGCGGGTTGATCGGACTCGGTTTCGAAATGGCGAAGCCGGCTATCGTTCCCGCGTCTTCCAGCCAAAAAGGAAGGAGGTCGCCGTGAGCTGCTGAAGTATCAGGAGAGGAACGGGTCGCCCTAGAGGACGATATCAGAATTTTTCCGTGGGGAGAGGTCACATCAGGGTTACACTTCCAGGCGTTTCGCTAGAGGTCGGCAGCACGGCGTAAAACTCGAATCGTTGCAGAAGTCGCAATGATCGGCACCATCCTCGTCAAACGCTGGTCCACCCGCCGGTCAAGTTGCCAAACGAATCATATGTGTAGGTGTTGCCCAACGCTCCCGCAGAAGTAGTGAGTGACGTAACTATGCCCAATCCGTCCTGCGAGTAGTAGTTCGTCGTGCTGGAACGAAGCTCAGGCAACGGTTCGTCGATGTTTTGTGTCATCGTATAAAGATATCATTCGCCACTCGCCATCACTGGTGCTCTGCGCGCCGTGGCGAGCCCTCCAGGCCACCAGTTCCAATCGCCTGCAATACGAAGAAGCGCGGGACCGATCACAATTCGAACCAGTGTCGCGTCAATAAACACGGCGACCGCCAGCGTAAATCCGATCATCTTGACCACCAGGAAATTTCCGAAGGTGAATGCCGCGAATACCACGATCATGATCGCGGCGGCGCTCGTAATCAGGCCTGCGGTTCTGGCCAACCCCTCCGGGATTGCGTCCGCTTCACTCAGCCCGCTCCTCCTGGCTTCGAGAACCCGTGCGACCAGAAACACTTCGTAGTCCATGCTTAGTCCGAAGACGATGGCAAAGGCGACGATAGGAACAAGGGGAAACACGCTGCCCGTTCCCCCAGGAACTCCCAGGAAGCTGCTTCCGTGTCCGTCCTGGAAGACCAAAACCAATGCTCCGAAGGAGGCCGCAACCGAGAGCAGGTTCAGTGCGATAGCCTTCACGGCGGCGAAGAGCGATCGGAACCCGGCCAGAAGCGCCAGCGAGCGTCCCTCCCACCACCAGCGCCAGTTACCGACGCAAAGCGGTCTCTCGACAATCGTCTCGATAATCGGCATTGAGTGCCGGGATGCCCCCAACGAGTAGCGTGGCGCCAGGCACTCCGGTGAGAGCTGGCGCGCCGGTCTTGCGGAGCTCCCGCACCCAGTCGACTTGATCGCGCAGGGAAACCGAAGCTCGCGGGTAGCACCTCAAGCAGCGCCGCCCGTCCGTCACTACTCAGAAACGTTCGACGCGTCTCCCGCGAGAGATCAGTGAGGGAAGATCGGTTGCTCTCCGCAATCGTTGTGATGGAAATGACGCGGGCGCAGCGAGGGTCGCTCGCGAGGCGCTTGGTGAGACGATCGAGCGCATTCCACCCCGCGTCGGTTTGCGCAATGGAATCCGTTGGCAGTTCGACAATCACGCGCAACGATTAAACAACGCCGGCCCGATCCATCTGTTCCAGGGTGTGAAGCGCATGAACCGATTCCGCCGCCTGCGGAAGCCAATCCCCTCTGGGGAGACTGGTATCGAGCCGTCGTGGCCTGCCAGGCGAGCAGAAGCAAGGGGGTGCCGGCCAGAAAGAGGGCAAGCCAGGGATGGGCGACAATCACCTTTCCCCATCGCCTCCAGCGATTTCCCGTACGTGCGGCCCGATGCGCATCCAACTTCGGAGTAAAGGGCATCCGGCCAGCATCAATCCGCGGACCGAGCAACGCCAGCACTGCCGGAACGAGGGTATTTGTAAGCAACACACTGATTCCCGCCACCAGGAATCCCGCGACACCGATGGAACGGATTTCGCTGATGGGAACCGTCAAGAGGGCCAGAAATCCGATGGCTACCGTCGAGGCTGAAATCAAGAGCGTACGACCTGCCTGACGTGCCGCGATGACCGAGGCCGTGGGTCCGTCGTGCCCGGCGGAAATCGCTTCCCGGAAGCGGCTGACCATGAGGAGCGCGTAGTCGATTCCCAGACCCAGCCCAAGCATGGTGGCCAGATTCTGAACCAGAATGGACAAGTGCCAGCGCTGGGCCAGGAATCCGGTAATCGCCAGAGTGGTCGCGATGGCAAGCTGGCCAACGGCCAACGGAATCAGGGCGGCGACCAGGCTTCCGAAAGCCACCAGCAAAAGTGCGAGGGTCGCGGGAATCACCAGACTTTCGCCGCGTTGCACGTCGTCGGCGCTCGCTTTCCGAATGTCGAAATTCAGCGGAATCTCGCCCGTCAGTTCGAGCTTCACGGCCGGATAACGGCCCCGCAATTGATTTTCAAGAGAGCTTGCCCGCTCGTGAAGCTTAGGAACGAGCGACTCGACCGGACCCTCGGTCGACGCGAGTCCCACCAGAACAAACGTTCCACCTCCCTTGCCCAGGAAAATCGGATCGCGCAACTCGAGATAGGAAACGACTCCGGAGACGCCGGGTTCGCTCTCTCAGTCCTGCCACGATGGTTGCTAACGCTTGCTCGCCTTCCTCCGAATCCGCAGGTGGGAGACCCTGAATCACCAGGACCACGCGGTCCACGAATGGCGAACGAAAACGACTGGCCAGCTCCTGCCGGACAGTTTCCGCTTGGCTCCCTTCGACACGGGTTGCCGTCTCCAGATGGCGCTCGGCGTGAAAAGAGAATGGAAGAAGCGCAAGGACGGCGGCAAGGACTATCCCGGCCACCCAGAAACGGCGCACATGCATAGACTCATGATGTCATACAAAATCGTCGTCACCAAAATCGCCGTTGACACCTAGACCCGGGACGAAGGATGCTCCGCCCGAAACCGGTTCGTACGTTTGCGCTTAGTATCGCGAGTTTACACTTGCGCAGGACTCACGTACGAGCTATCTGAATCTGCTAAATCTGGTCCCATCGATTTAGGAGGATCAATTCGTACATTTCGTGTTGCTCGGACTGCTTGCCGCCATTTCAACCTGGAGTCGGCCGACCCTCGCATTGGCTCCTGGACGCTCATCTCTGCGCAGTCTACCCTGGATCCTCCCAACAAGCTCTCCATCACACCTCTGCATGATGGAGTGCATGTCGTCATGTCAGGCGAAACCCACCTCGATTTCACGGCGAAATCGGAACGGACACGACATCGTCCGTACCAGGCAATCCAGCGTTCAATCAAATCGAGCTGCGCAGGATCGACAAGAGGCAGGCCGAGGTCAAGGAGAAAAAGGATGGAGCTGTCGTGGCGACGGTTCGCGAAAAGCTTTCGAATGACGGGAACGAGCTAACGATCACGACTGCGAGCAAAGGCCACGCCGACCAGATCACCGTGTGGACGCGAAGCGGAGGCACGAAGGTCGCCAACGACCTATTCGCCGGCGAATGGACGCAGGATCTCAGCAAGACTCGTTTGCGGCAGGGGTTGGTGCTCAAGATCGAGGCGGACGGAAACGATGGGGTCCGTTTTTCGGGCGACTTCAGCTACACTGCCCGTTTTGACGGAAAGCAGTACGATCTGAAGAACTCGCGCAACGATACCGTGACGCTTCAACTTGTCGATCCTCACACGGTGGATGCGATTTACCGGCGAGACGATCAAGTGACTGCAAAAGGATCGGTGGGTGGTTTCCGCCGACGGGCAGCAGATGACGCTGACCACTACAGGCACGTTGGAAACCGGCCAGCGCGTAACGGAGAAGCTGGTGTTTAAGAAGCAGTAGCGGATATTGCATCTGTGCCAGGCCACAAGCCCATCGCTCGGCTGACACCGGCGCTTGACCTCACGAGCCGCGACCGAAATGATCCCCTTGCGATGCATGAATTTCAGAATGCCGTTGACCGTATCTTCGAGAGACGGATCTGCTTTGCCCCACACGGAGGCATCCCGGGCCGCTTGATAGGAGGAACTGTCATAGCGCTTGAACTCCATCGCGGTGATGTTGTCCACCGAGCCCACCAGAAAATCCAGCAGCGGAAAGAGAAGATCTTCCTTCCGGCATCTCCGGATCAGCTCGGGAACGAAGTCGGGAAGGCTGAATATTTCGAATTGCCGCCCAGTCGACTTTGGTAATGAGCCCGGTAATATCCAGCATGTTCGCATAATCGTCCCGCACCACATGGTAGGTCTTATTCGCCGTGCCGGGAGTGGTCGAGATCGCGACGATATTGTTCGCCACAATGTCGGCGGGAACAAAACTGACCTGGTTCAGAGCATCGACTCCAATGCCGTGATTCACCATGAACGCAACTAAGCGAACGGCGATATCGAAGTTGTTGCCTCCGCCCGTAACGGAAGGACTCACGAGAGCAGGCCGGAAAATCCGCGTGGAAAGTCCCCGGCTGCGCGCGTCTGCAACCACCTGTTCCGCTACCCATTTCGACTGGCTGTATCCGAAATCGAGAAGCTCCATATTCTCGTTGAAGTCGGTCTCATACAGGACGCTCTTGACCGCCCAGCCAAACACGAAGGTAGTCGAGACGTAATTGAATTCCTTGGGCCGTCCCTCGAACGCCAGTCTCAGGACCTCGTTGGTTCCCAGCACGTTCGCGTCACGCATCCGGTCGTAGTTGAACAGGTAGTTCACGGTTGCGCCGTTGTGGAACACCGTGTCGATTTCACTGGCGAGGAAATCCCAGACGTCCTGCGTCAGGCCCAGCTTCGGCTGCCCGAGATCGCCGCAGACGGGAATCACGCGAGCCTCGAACATCTGCATCAGCCCGGCCGCGCAGGGCCCCATCGATTCCATCGCCGCCCTCAGTCTTTGCCGGCCCTGATCTTCGTCGGAAGACCTGACGAGAACATAGATCTTCGCCCGCGTCTGTTCCAGCAGACTCTTCATGAGGAACGGTCCGATGAAACCGGTGCCGCCCGTGAGCAGCACCTGATTCAGGACCGGTGTCTCGGGCAATGGCGCAGGCGCCGGAGGCTCGAAGATGAGCTTCCTGTCGTTGCTCATCATCTGCTTTTCCGCCGCGCGCTGCTCTTCACGGAAAGCCGCCAGGGAATGACGCAGCATGAACCAGTGCTTCTTCGGGAGCACGCTCCAGCTGTTCGGCCAGTCGAAACAGCTCGGCGACGCTGACACGCTGAATGACACCGATATCGACCTGCCTCGCCAGCATCTCGGCGCCTTTATCCTTCAAAAGCTCCTTGAGCTCATGCATGAACACGACAAGATCCAGGGAATCCAGCCCGGCTTCGACGAGGTTGTACGATTCCGTGCCGGTCAGGTTGTACCGGGCTTTCAATTCGTCGAAAGACGATTGCATGTCGGAACCGGACGCGGAGCACCCAGCGTCCTTCTCCCGCGAAAACTCAGAAAGAACGGTAAACTGACCTTCCAGCCACATCTGCTTGGTCTTGTGGCGCATGATCTTGCCCGAACTGGTTCTCGGTATCGCACGAGGCGCGATGAAGGAGATCAGCGCCACTTCCACGTTGAGATAATTCCGGACCGCGGCGGCAATCTTCCGCGCGTCGGGAAGCGCCTTGGGATTTTTCACTTCGGCCACGATTGCCAGCGCAGGCTCGCTGTCTTCGTGAATCTGGAACGCGGCGACGCAATTGTGCCGGATCAGGCCGGATGCTCTCTCCACAACGTTCTCGATATCCTGCGGGTAATAGTTTTGCCCGCGGAGAATAATCATGTCCTTGATGCGGCCGCAAACGAAGAGTTCGCCGTCGTGGAAGAATCCCATGTCGCCGGTCCGAAGGTAGCCATCGTCATAGGGGCTGTCGTCCACGAGCCGCGCACGAAACTGCTTCAGCGTCAGTTCCGGATTATTCCAGTAACCCAGGCACTTGCCGCTTCCGGCGATCCAGATTTCGCCGATATGGCCCGGCTCAAGAGCGACGTGCTGTTCCGGATCCACGATCTTAACGTCGAGACCCGGGAGCGGAGTTCCACAGCTGACAATCTGCGTGGCCGCGTCGATTTCGGAGACCTCGGTCGTCATGCGGGCCTTCCCCAGCGCGAGGGCACGCTTGTTGACGGAAACGATATTGCGGCCGCCGAGTGAAACCGCCAGAGTGTTCTCGGCCAGCCCGTAGGCGACATAAAAGCTCTCCGACTTGAGTCCGTAGGGCTGAAACGCCTCCAGAAACCGTGTGTATGTATCCGGCTTTACGGGTTCCGCGGCGCACATCAAAACCGCGGAGCGAGCTCAGATCGCAAGCCTTCCAGGCTCTCCTTGGAGAGTCTCCCGGCGCGCAGGCAATAGTCGTAGGCGAAGTTGGGCGCCGCCGTCGCGGTGGCCCGATAGGTGTTGATCGCGTCGAACCACAGGATCGGCCGCTGAATGAAGTCCGTGGGAGCGAAGCCGTACGTCGTGCCGCCTTTCAGTGCGGGATACAGGTAGCACCCGATCAGTCCCATATCGTGATACTGCGGAAGCCAGGAAACGACGACCGGCGCGGGATGGTCGATCACGAGCGGACAGGTATCCAGGATGTTTTCGTGCGTCACCATCACGCCCTTGGGCTCCATCGTCGAACCCGAGGTGTACTGGAGAAACAAGATCTTCGAAGGATCGGCAGAACGGTCGTCCGAAATCGTATCGACGAAATCTTCCGTGACGATCCACGGAAGACCGGAAATGTAATCTACGTCAACTCCGGACGCCGAGACTCCACTTCTGGCGAGATTCGTCTTCAGAGATGCGTGGTAGTCCTTGCTGGTTAAGACCCCGGCCGCCTGGCAATCCTTGGCGATGTGGACCATCTTGTACAGGGCGCTCTGGAAGCCACGAGAACTGGGGGGATAGACGGGCACGGGGATCAATCCGGCGCGCACGCAACCAAAGAATGCGCAGATCATTTCGAGCCCCGGCGGGTAGGCAAGCAGAAGCCGGTCGTCCGCCGCGAAACGACCCTCTTTCCGCAAATGTCCGGCGATCGCCTTCGTCCGGTGGAGAAACGACGCGTAGGAGTAGCTTTCGATCGGATTGCCGTTTAGATCAATGTACGAATAAAGAAGTTTGTCCGGGTGCTCATCCCCCAGCCTATCCAGGTGGTCCAAAATCGACGCCATCATCAATCAGCGATCCTCCAAGGTTGAATAGAACGCAATGCCAGTAAACGAAACATCTCTGCCCCAGCGTGCGAGGTGATCCGCGATTAAGTTCGAGAGTGCAGACCTGAAATGTAGGCCGACGTTGAGAATGTACGCGTAATTTTTTCGCAGCATAAGCGTCGCTCGACGCTGCTGGGGAACGGAGGTCTTCCTTTTTGCCACACAGGGACGCGAAGGGGACTTGCGGAACTCCGCCGAGCTTCTATCGCCCCATGCAGGAAGCCCGTTTCGTTATGGTTCATTGATGGTCATATGTTAGCAGAGCCGATTTGGACAATGCCATGCATCGTCGCTTCCAGTGTGCACGCAGCCGCACACAGGCATCGTCCGGTCCGAATTTCCTTGATTGTCTTTAATGTGCCCGCATTAAAATCGTTCTGCGAGGCTGTCGGCGGCGCGGCACAATTTCGCTGACGGGTCAGGACCACCGGATGCGCCGTATCGGAACGCGTCGGGCCTAATTAGCATGATCGCGGAGGCGCCGGTGACGTTCGAAACCGAATCGGTGATCGCTCAAGAGCCGGAGATTCCGGATCTTGTACCATCTGAAGCCTGCAGCGGCAGTCGATCGGCGAACCAGCCGAGTGCGTCTTCCTTTCCGAAGGTCTTACGTCGCCGCCTCGACAGGTTCTTTGCCGACCAGAACATTTCTCCCAAAGCCGACCGCACGATGTGGGTCAAGATCGCCGTGGGTCTGGCAGTGCTGGTGGGCAGCTGGATTGCTCTCTACGCGCTCAGGCCGGATTCATGGAAGTTTGTTGCCCTCTACCTTTTAGGCGGCCTCGCGCAGACATTCCTTTTGCTGAACATCGCCCACGACAGCAATCACAACGCCATCTCGTCCCGTGCCGTCGCGTAAACAAAACCCTGAACTATGTCTTCGATGTTTGCGGAATCAGCTCGTACATGTGGCGTATCCTCCATCATCGAGGCCATCACTCCTGCATCAATCTCCACGGCGAAGATGACGCGCTTACGGGACGCGGCATCTTTCGGTTTACGCCCTATGAATCCCGCGCGCGCTGGCACCGGTTCCAGCACATCTATGCGCTGTTCTTTTACGCGATGTTCTCTCTCGACTATGTGTTCGTCAGGGACTTCGAGAGCTTTTTCTTCCCGTCCCACGAATATCTGAAACGCACCAAACATCCTGCTGCGCGAATACGCCATCCTCTTTGCCGGGAAGGCTTTCTACCTCACCTACATGCTTATTTTGCCGGTGGTGGTGCTGGGGAAATCACCTCTGCTGGTCGCCGGGGCGTTCGTGCTGGTCCATTTGATCATCGGTTTGAGCCGTATCGCTGGTATTCCAGACGACGCACACCATCGACAGCACGTACTTTCCGTCGGACCGCGGCGAGTTTGACAACGGCGTGTATCACATCTTCGCGACAACGGCCGATTATGCGACCGAAAACCCGCTCGTCGGTTGGCTCGCGGGCGGGCTCAACCATCACATCGTCCATCATCTGTGCCCTTTCGTGTGCCACACCCACTATGCTCCGCTGACCCGGATCGTGAAGGAGACCGCCGAAGAGTTTGGCGTTCCTTATCGGCAGCATCCCACCATGACGCGGGCGATCCGGCATCATCTGATACTTTTGAAGCAACTGGGAAACGAAAACTGATTCTGAGCGTTTATCTTTTACCTATGGCCCCGCTACCACTTCCGACAAGTGACATGAAATCACCTGCGGTTCGAAGCAAGCATCGGGACGGCAGGGTATGACCTTGTCCACGCCGGTCCCCGTTGTTTCCCGATTTCGCTCCTTTGCGGATTCTCGCGCCATGGCCCTCAATCCCGTGCAGGTTTTGTCCAAGTACAACGAAATCTTCGGCGACACATTCCGGTTCTATTTGGGTGGTCTCAAAGAGGCCATCGTTACGACCGATCCCGCCGTCATTCAGCACGTGTTGAAGACCAATGCGGAGAATTACCAAAAATCCGAAATTCAAGTGAAGCGGATGGGCCACTTCCTGGGGAAAGGTCTTCTCACCACCCACGGAGAAGCCTGGCGCACGCAGCGGCGTCTTATCCAGAAGGGTTTCGATCGAAAGCAACTCGATGCTCTGTCCTCGATCATGCAGGACTCTCTCGCCGAGTCGCTGCGGGATTTCGACAGGCAGGTCCGTCGCGGCCCCGTCGATATCTACCCCCAGCTGATGAAAATGACCTTCTCGATGGTCGCCCGATCGCTGTTTGGCGCCCGGCTGAAGGACGAAGACATCGACCTTGTCAGCCATACCATCTGCACGGTCCAGGAATTCATCGTTCGGCAAACCATTCAGCCCTATCTGAATCCCTGGTTCGCCGTCTCGGGCGAACTGCGCAGGCACGAAGACATGCGCGTCCGCGCGGACGCCGTTCTGCTCGAATACATCAAGAAACGCCGCAACGAAGCGCCCGGCCACGATCTGCTGCAGATCTTGATGGATGCCCGTTACAGCGATGGCGAAGGCATGAGCGATGAGCTGGTCCTGAGCGAGAGCATGCAACTTCTGGTCGCCGGCCATGAAACATCGTCGAATGCGCTATCGTGGCTTCTTTATCTTTTGAGCTCGCGTCCGGATTGTCTCGAAAGGGTACGGCAGGAGTTCGATTCCGTGCTCGGCGAAGCGCCGCTGAGCTACACCGACGTTCCCAAGTTCGAATTTACGACTCAGGTCATTCAGGAGGCGCTCCGCCTCTACCCGCCGTTTTGGATGATCGACCGCATGGCTGTCGCGGACGACCGCGTAGGCGATCTCGCCATACCCCGCGGATCGACCGTCATTGTGTATGTGTACGGCGCGCACCATGCTCCGCGCTACTGGCAGAATCCGGAGAGTTTCGATCCGGAGCGTTTCACCAAAGCGAACGAGAAGCTGCGCACGCCCTTCACCTTTCTGCCCTTCGGGGGCGGGCCGCGAGGCTGTATCGGCGGAAATTACGCGATGCTGCAGATCCTCATGATTTTGAGCGATCTGCTCAGAAAATACGATTTTCAGCTGGCTCCGGGCCAGACGATCGAAGCTCGTCCGATGGTCATTCTGCGGCCGAAGCACGGAATCCGCATGACGTTCACCAATACCGTCGCGCCGGCCCCGTGCATCGCATAGGACGCGATCCGGTCGGAAACGAACTTGAGTTGTAAAGCGTGTAACATTGAGACAGCATTTGTTGGAAAGCCAGTTCCGGTGGGCAAATCGTCATCATGCGCTCATTGGAAGCATTCAAAAGTCAGATGGCGATTTCGGGTGAAGGGCCGTTTCTGTTTCCGAGTGATCGGAATCCGGGCGCGCACCAGGCGAGCCTCAAGACCGTTTGGCGACATACTGTTCGGCGAGTGGAGATTTCCTACTTTCGGATTTACTACCTTCGCTTCACGTATGCCACAAAGCTGAGTGCCGGAGGGGTCGCCGATGAGTGGGTAACTCAGAAGCTTCGCCAGAGCGACGCACAAATCTTCAAAAAGTATTCGCAGATGAAGTTGCAGATGAAGCGCGAAGCTCTTGAAAAGCTCAACCGTCGAGCCAACGAAATACCACCGGTAACCGCTGACGCGATGACTTTGACGGCGGCTCCAACCTGTATACTCACAGTCCAATGGGACATTAGTGTACAGTTCGTGCACAGTAGGAACCAAAACCGAGATATTGGGGCGAGATGAATTCGACATGTGCTTTGCAATCAAAAAAAACGTTGGTGGACGTGAGGGGATTCGGACCCCTGACCCCCTGCTTGCAAATTCAGAAAGCGAATTTGGATGATATCAAGAAGCGTGAGAAGGAGTGAGTTCAAGTTGCACGCGCTATAAGGGATCCGCGAAATTTTCCCCAAAGTATTGCTGTTGACGTAGTGCGACTGGCGAGCAGTTGGGCGGTTTAGCGTCAGGGGTTAGGTCACAAGTCACGTCACAAAGCGAGCCTCATAGCTAGGGGCCTGACTGCTTCAGTTTCGCGCGTTCTCGGATCAAATGCTCTGGGTGCTGATCGTCAAAGATGAGGCGTCAGTTGACATAGGGTGTGTCTTCAGAAACTGAGGGAATTCGCCAGAGACCCTGGTCATACCCTACTTGCTCAGCAAGCACGTCTTGAATTCGATGAACAGAGTGTGCGTTTCCGTCGTGCCGATGTTCTCGCCCGCATGAGCGAGCGGAGCGGCCCATTTCACTTCGCCTGCTCGGCCCTCAGCAATCTCGATCCTGCCGTCCGGGTAGGTAAATTTTCGCTTCCAGTTTCCGATGTTGTAAATCAAGCGGTCCGGATGGACATGCATCGGAGATTTCTCTCCGGGTTTGTCTCGAAATTCGAGAACGCGAACTCTTTCGTTTTCAAACAAGACTTTGTAACGGACTGGATCGACGATCAGTGGATCAGGCCATTCCGGTGGCGTCATCATCCCTCCGTCTGCTTTGGCCGAGTCCCGCGGAATATAGTTCTGCTTGCGTTTCAAAACAAGTCTCGTCGCTGCAAGTTACGTGCCGCGGAAGTATCGGGCAGGAAATAAAAATCGGTTACGCCAAATCGACCTTGACACGAACTGAATACTGTATACAGTATGCGGCCATTCAGCCTTAGTATCGGCGGCAGTGCGCACAAAGCGGAAGAATCGGTAACAAACGCGGGTTTTCGAGACGTTCCTTCGTGAGGAGACGGAGCGTGGGTACCCAATTCTCGATTTCTCGAGACTATAAATCGATCCAGCAACTCGCGACAGGAAGAATTCGCGATGCAATTATTACGGGTGTATTCAAACCCAACGAGAAATTAAACCAATCAGAACTTGCAAAGCGTTTTGATGTGAGCCGGATCCCGATTCGAGAAGCACTCCGCATGCTAGAAGGTGAAGGCTTAGTCCAGTTCCATCCAAACCACGGAGCTATCGTCGCGGCGGTTACAGAGGGCGAGATTCGGGACATTTACGAGATTCGGACAGCTCTCGAAGTCACTACGGCACTGCGATCGATCGAACGTGTCGGGCCCAGCACAATCGCTCGGATGAGAAGCGCGTTGCGCGAAATGAGGAAGACGAGCGATCCCGAGCTTTGGGTTCGATTGAATGATGAATTCCATCTAGTTCTCTATCAAGCGGGAGGGCGCCCGCGCCTCTTGAGCATGATTGCAACAACTCGAAACTTGGTGGCCGCATGCATTCGCACAAGCGTAATGAGTCAATCGAATCGCAAGGTTTTTGATCTGCAACACGCTTCAATCCTGCGAGCTGTGGAAGAGCGCGATCAAGTGGCACTTCGAAAGCACCTCAAGAATCATCTGGCTAAAAGCTGCGACTTGATTATCGACAGTCTGAAGCGCTCCGGTGTGCTGTCTAGTGGCGACTAGAATTCTATTTGTAAGTGTGCCGATGAGTGGGGCATGAGCAGGAAGGCTTCAAAACTCGCATTGGCAACGGGGGCAGCGAATTGATGAGCAAACATTATCGAATCTCCGGGCACATTTTTTTTGGCACGGCTCTGGCGTTGATTTGTTCCATCTCTGCCCGAGGACAGCAACTTCTCCCGGCAAACCAGTACAAAGCGATTCGCGAAAGCTCTTCCGGTGAATTGCCGTTTGCAGACTTCAAGCGAATCATTCCGTTTTCTGGCTACTCACCGGCCCCGGGCGCAGACCAAGTTGCAAATTACCTGGCCACCGAAGCGAAATCGATCGGGCTCTCAAATGTTGCGATTGAGCGGTTTCCGTCTGATGGCAAAGCATACTTCTGGGCGTTTCGCACCGAACCTTCTTGGGAAGCGCACAAGGCCGAGCTCTGGCTCGTAAAACCGGAGCGCGAACTTCTCGCCGACTTCAGGGTCTACAAATCCTATCTCGGCCGCAACAGCCGCTCCGGTATCGTCACCGCAGATCTTGTCGACGTGGGATCGGGAGTCGACGAAAAAGACTATGCCGGACGCTCAGTGGAAGGAAAAGTTGTGCTGGCTAGTGGTCCAGCGTCTCGCGTAATGCGACTTGCCGTCTGGGAGCGGAAAGCCGCCGGTGTCGTTTTCTATCGCACAGAGGACGCCACAGACTATCCCGATTTAATCGGCACCGTTCAGATCGTGCCGTGGGTGGGCCCACATGGAGAAACGCCTACTTTTGCATTCTCTATTTCCTACCGCACCGGCAGCGGTCTTAAAAATCGCCTCGCCGCAGGCGAAACTCTCACCGTGCAAGCCGACGTCAACGTTGACACCGGGCCGGGCGAATATCCCGAAGTTCGCGCCGAAATTCCCGGCACCGATCCCAGCCTTCCCGTCATTCTCGTCTACGCTCACGACAACAGTCGCAACACCGGCGGCGCCAACAATCTCACCGGCGTTGGCTGCACGCTCGAAGTGGCTCGACTTTTGAACAATCTGATTACCACTGGAGCGCTTCCCAGTCCCCGGCGAACGATTCGTTTCATGTGGGGATCGGAACACTACGGGCTCACTTACCACTTCCACGAAAATCCTGAAGATTTGAAACAGATTCTCGCGATGGTCAATATCGATATGATCGGCTACGATCAGCAGAGCGCAAAAGCTGTCTTCCATCTCTACCGATCGCCAGCCTCGAATCCTTCTTTTCTCGACGATGTTGTTCAAGCATTCGTGGATAAAGTTGGCGCTGAAAATACAATCGAGATCCGAAACTCACATTTTCTCTCCTCGCGCCCGACAGAAGGCTTTCTCGATCCACTTTTCGCACCCACGGGCAGCCGCGACCAATTCCATTACACGATCGAGCCTTTCTGGGGGCCGAGTGACCACGAAGACGCCCAAACTCTCGGCGTCTCCGCGATCCTTCTGAACGATTTTCCCGATGTATTTCTTGGAACGCAGGAAGACACGCCACGTGCCGGCGATCCCACACAAATGCGCAGAGGCGTCGTGATCGCGGCGTCTTCGGCATACTTCCTCGCGTCTGCCGGCGCGAATGACGTTCCCGCGCTGCTGCACAACGCCGTGACCAAATCCGAAATCCGGCTTGCGGACGACGAGAGCAAAGCCTTCGCGTATCTTGACGCCGCTACGCGCGATACGCTACCGCAAGCTCGCCAAGATGCTTCGAACGTCATCCGCCAGGGATTCGCCCGCGAGGCTGCCAATCTGAAAAGTCTCGCCCGGCTCGTTGGCGAAAACGAGGTGCGTCCTCAAGCTGAGCCTTTCCTTGCGAACTTCCAATCCGAGAAACAGGCGCTACTGAAGCAGATCGATGCGTATGCAGGTTCCCGCGCCACCCAGTTCGGCATCGCAAATGAAAAGCTGAACGCGAGTTCTCCCGAAGCAAAATATCGAAACACGCTTCCCGAGCGCGATCCTTCCATGCGCGGCCCGCTGAATTTCTTCCGCCCGGAATACGGCCGTTGGTGGCTGATTGAGAAAACGGGTGACGAGCATTTCGAGAAGGGCGTGCCGCTCGCCCAGCGCGGTGATTACGTGGCGTACGAAGCTCTGAATTTCGCGAATGGACAGCGGAGCATTCTCGAAATTCGCGATGCAGTTAGTGCGGAATTTGAGCCGGTACCTGTAGCCGAAGTCGCGCAGTTTTTTGAGTTTCTACAGAAGTTGGGCGTTGTTCGCCTGAACACGAGAAAGGGTTCGGAGTAGTCCGCTCTAATCGGGGTTGTTGATTGGAGGAACAAATTTTGGTCCACGGGTCCAAGGGGGTCTCCATGCGAGTTTCCAGGTGGGTTCTTGTGGCTGTCGTAGCAGCCTTGTTGTGCGCGTTTTTCCCAGTACGGTCGTACGGGCAGATTCAAACGACGGGAGAAATTATCGGCACGGTTACGGACCCAACGGGCGCGGCAATCCCTAAGGCGACCGTCACAATCGTGAACGAGGCGACCGCCGAATCCCGCCAAAGTATTAGCGACGCTTCGGGAAGCTACATTTTCCCCTCGGTCATCCCTGGCACTTACGATCTCTCGGTGCAAGCGACGGGATTTTCGGTCGCCACCGCGAAAGGATTGCTCGTGCTCGTCGGGCTCTCCACGACGCAGCCGATGCAGCTCGCTATCTCGGGCAGCTCTACGGAAGTCACTGTGACGGGTGCGCAGCCCCTCGTCCAGACGACTTCGTCCGACGTCGGCCAGGTAATCGATCGGCAGGAGATTATTTCTTTGCCGCTCAAGAACCGCGATTTCACCGATCTGGCCACTCTCGTGCCACAAATCGTCCGCAGCCCTGCCATTGATCCGACGAAGACTCGAATTGGCGAAATCAGTGTCGCCGGAACCGGCGGCCGTCAATCGAACGTTTTTGTCGATGGTTTCGAGGATTTTGACGTCGTCGTTGGAGGCATTGGTTACGATATCAGCCCGGACGCAATTCGGGAATTTTCTGTGATTACCAACAACTTCAGCGCCGAGCAGGCGAGATCGGTCGGCGCAGTCGTTAACATGATCGAGCGCTCCGGTACGAACGCGGTTCACGGTGACGCGTTCTTCTTCTTCCGCAACCAGGATTTGACGGCAAGCGACTTCTTCCAGACCGAAGGAAAAAGCGATTATCATCGTTATCAGCAGGGCGGATCGATTGGCGGCCCGTTAAAGAAGGACAAGATTTTCGGATTCGTAGCCGCCGAAGATCACCGCGAGTTGGATACCGGCATCGTCTTTACCAACAACGCCTACCCTGATCTCCAGGGCAACGTTCCTCTGCCATTTCGTCGCGATCTCGTCACCGCAAAACTGGATGTGGTCACCAGCCCGAAGAACAGTTTCTTTTACCGCTTCAACCTCGATAATTTCAATGCCTCGGAAAACGTCGGTGGAATTCGTGCAGAATCGAATGGTGAGTCAAATCTGACGAACGTCCAGGCTCACGCCATCAGCGATACGTACCTCTTCGCGGACAATAAGATAAATCGCTTCGGCTTCCAGTTTTTCCGCTACTCAAACAGCCTCATTCCATTTGGTAATTTCCCCGAGCAGCAGCGGCCTGACCTCGTCATCGGTATTAGAACGGGAGACCCGCAAAGCACCATCGAGAAGCGGTATCAATTCACTGACGACTTCAGCCTCATTAAGGGCAAGCACAGTATTAAATTCGGCGGCGAGTATCACTATGTGCAGGGCTCCGCGACCTTCAGTTTTGCTCCTCTTGGTTCATTCCACTTCTTCGAAGACGCTCCGCTCGACGCCCAGTTTGCGGACTTGCTCATACAAAGCGCGTGCAGTACGCCAAATTGCTTGCTGGGCAATGCCTCCAGCAGCATTGGGGGTTTGTACGTGCAGGACGACTTCAAGGTGCTTCCGAATTTGACTCTAAACCTCGGCCTTCGGTGGGACTACTTCAGCAACCAAAACAATAAGAACTTCGACGGTGCGCTCGGGCTACTTGCGCCTCCGGGAAGCCGAACATCGGATAAAAATAATTTCGCCCCGCGCATCGGCTTCGCGTATGACCCATTCAACAACGGAAAATTTGTCGTTCGCGCGGGCTACGGCATCTACTATGAAAACATCAATTTCCTGACGACGCTGCTCGAGAAGGGCTTCGACGGACGGAATATTGGCTTTGGCGTATTCGGGGGACCGATCAGCATCTCCGATCCATTTCCGGGCAAAACTCCCCAAGAGATACACGACATGTTTTTCCAGCCACCCATCAGCCCTCTGATCGCACTCGACAATAATTTGGTCACTCCGTACCTGCAATACACAACGGGTGGTATCCAATGGTCGTTCCACCCGAAGTGGGTTCTTGCAGCGACAGGCGTTCATGCGCTTGGTGTGAAAGGATTGGTCAGCTACAACATCAACGTGGATCCCGAGTTCGCGACTGCCACTCCAGGCGCTCCGCTCTGCCAGATGTTTGGCCAGTCCGTGTGCTCGCAGTTTGGAGAAGTCCCATGGAACCAGAACGCTGATCACCTTCACTACAATGCGTTCGTTTTATCGGTTACGAAGGTAATGAGTCAGCGATTCTCGATCAATTCCTCGTACACGTATTCGAAGGCGAACAATCAATACGATGATTCCACAGGCGCGGGCAATACCCTCCTTTCAGATCCGTTCAATTTCAAGGCGGATTACGGACCGGCGCAAACGGACCAGCGGCACCGCTTCATTTTCATGAGTATCATCGACCCAAGCCGTCTTCCTCCTTTCTTTGGAAACGGCTGGGAAATTGGGTTGATATCGAGTTACACCACACCGCTGCCGTACGACATTTTTGAATCTGCACCGCAAGCGGATGGCGCCACGCCGATTCGGCCGCCTGGTGTTTCCCGGAACAATGGAGCCCGCGGCTCGCAGGCCCACTTGCTCCAGCTTATAAATAACTACCGTGCCTCGATTCCTGTGGCTGACGGAGGCCCGCTTCCTCCCCTCGGTCGCCCCTTAAGCCCACTTTCGTTGAACACCGCGGATACGGATTTGCGCCTTTCGAAGGCATTCACAATTAAAGAACCGTTCCAGCTCACCCTTACGGCTGAAGTGTTCAATCTTTTCAACCACGCGAATTTCATTTCCAATAGCGGCAACGCAGGTAATGCCGGCTTCGGTTTTTCCGGAGTCAGTGGGAACCGCTGACTCCCTAACATCGGATTGCCTACTTCAACTCAGGGTGCTCTGGGAGCCGGGGGGCCACGAGCGTTCCAGTTCGCGGTCAAGTTGAACTTCTAGATCTTCTCAATGCGCGGAGGGACCATGACAAAGAGCCGCAAAATCTGTTTGGTGCTGCTATTGATTGGAATCTCCGCGCCTCGAGCACTTTCTCAAGGGACGCAACAACCACCCGTCATTCGCTGGGGGCCAAAGACCGTCGAATGGGGGTTCTTCGACGCGTCGACGAAACCCATCCTCATGATCAATTCCGGCGATACCGTTTCAATCGAAACTCCACTCGCGGGCTCGAAAGAAATGGAAGACATGGGGTTGCCGCAGGATCTCATCCGTCCCGACATGCGTGAACTGGAAGCCGGCGTAAAGGATCGCGGGGCTGGCGCCAACATTTTAGTCGGTCCGATTTTTATCGAAGGAGCTGAACCCGGCGATGTGCTCGAAGTTCAAATTTTAGACGTCACACCTGCCGACAATTATGCCGTGAACGTGTTCCATCCCGGCGGAGGCGCTCTCGCGAATCAATTTCCATTTTTTCACGCGCGCGCGATTCCGCTCGATAAGGATCGCAACGTCGCGATTGCCGGTCCAGGAATCGAAATCCCGCTTCATCCTTTTTTCGGCACCATGGGAGTTGCTCCGTCAGTTGCGATTGGACGAATCAGCGACGGCCCCCCGGGCTACTACGCCGGCAACCTCGACAACAAGCACCTCGTCGCCGGAACAACGCTTTACATTCCGGTTCAAGTAAAGGGTGCGCTCTTTTCCGTTGGCGATGGGCACGCTGGTCAGGGCGACGGCGAAGTCGATGGCACCGCGATCGAAGCTGCTCTCTGGGGCAAGTTTCGGTTCAACGTCCGGAAAGATATGAAGTTGCGATGGCCCCGCGCCGAAACTCCCGATTCCATCATGACGATGGGCTTCGATCCGGATCTCGATCTCGCCGCGGAAATGGCCGTTCGCCAAATGGTGGAGTATCTGGTTTCTGAGCGTCACATGCTCCCGGTCGATGCCTATGTCTTATGCAGCTTGGCCGTGGATCTACAGGTGACGCAAATTGTCGATGGGGTGAAAGGCGTCCACGCGATGCTTCCCAAGAAAATCTTTTTGTCGAAGTAAACGCTCGCGGCCTTTTTCGGTCTGCTGAATTTCGCTCAAACTCGGCCGCTTCGAGATTCATTTCAACGCCGCAGAAAAAATGGAGGACAGGAATGACCCAAAAGAATTGGACTCGGCGCGATTTCATGGCTCAATCTACTCTTTCACTCGGCGCGCTCGGCGCGTCGGGAGCGACCGGCAATATGCCGGACTCGGACAAGCCCTACCGGTACATGGAGGAACTCGCGATGGAATTGGAAAAGTTTGTCGGCCAGCCGGTGAATGAAGTTCCGACGCCCGCACTTTTGATCGATCTCGACATCTTCGAGAAGAATATGGCCACGATGCGTGACGCTTGCGCCGCGCGCGGCCGCTACTGCCGCCCTCATGGCAAAGCGCACAAGTCTCCCATCATCGCGAAAAAGCAGCTCGAATACGGCGCCCATGGCCAGTGCGCAGCGAAACTCGGAGAAGCCGAGGTGCTCATCCACGGCGGGATCAAAGACGTACTGATCACCGCTCCAGTTGTGGGCCCGCGAAAAATCCAGCGTCTTCTCGCGTTGGAGGCCATCACGCCAGACGTTAAAGTCGTCGTCGATTCGGCCGAAAATATCAGCGCACTCTCGGCGGCCGCCGCGGCGAAAGGCCAGAAAATCAAAGTTCTCGTCGAAGTGAACGTCGGACAAAACCGCACCGGTGTCGATACGCCCGAAGAAGCGGCCGTACTGGCCGCACTTATCGCCAAGTCACCCGGCGTTGAACTCGCCGGCATTCAAGGTTACGGCGGCAGCAATCAGCACATTATAGCGTTTGAAAATCGTCGCGCGATCGAATTGCTCGCTCTCGAACGAGCCGTCGCGGCTCGCAAGGCAGTTGAAAAAGCTGGTTTTGCGGTGGGAATCCTCACCGTCGGCGGCACCGGCACATATAACATCGACACCGAAGTTCCCGAGGTCACCGAAATTCAGCCGGGCTCGTTCATTTTTATGGATTCGCACTACAGCAGCATCGGCGGGCCCAACAATGCCGAGTTTACCGATTTTGGGAACTCGCTGTCGGTTCTCACCACAATCATCAGCCATCCGTCAAAGGGCCGCGCGATCACCGACGGCGGAAACAAGGCGCTTTCCACGGACGAATCGATGCCCATCCCCAAGGGACTCACGGGGATCGCATATTGGCCGGGTGGCGACGAATACGGAATCATCGGTCTGAAGAAACCAAATCGAGAATTGAACGTCGGTGACAAAGTGGAATTCATCCCTGGCCACTGCGATACCACTGTGAATCTGTACAATTTCTTTTTCGGCGTGCGAAAAGGTACGGTTGAAGCTGTATGGCCGATCCCAGGGCGAGGCCGTACAGATTAACGATCGTCTTAGCGCAGCGGAAGTACGGTCACACCAATCGCCCCGCTCGAAGACTGCGGAGAAACATGCTCAGAACTAAAACTGCTGTCGTCATTCTCGTGCTGTTGCTCAGCGCAGCTTCCGCGTTTCCGGCGCCCCAATCGCCGGGTACGAAGCGACTTGTAGTCCCCGACGACTTGCTCTCGCTGCGTGAAGTTTCCGACGTTCATCTCTCTCCGTCCGGAACAAAGCTGGCATTTGTGCTGTCCTCCATCGCGAAGCCGAGTGGCCGCGAGTATTCAAACATCTGGGTGGGGTCGACCGATAGCGGGTCGCTGAAGCAAATCACTGAAGGCGAAGTGAACGACTCGATGCCTCGCTGGTCGCCCGATGGCCGTCAAATCGCGTTTTCTTCCAATCGCGGCGGACAGCCTTCGCTGTGGATCGTCGACGCCGAAACAGGAAAAAGTCAGATGCTGGCTACCTGGTCGCACAGCAATTCCTATATCTCGAAACCGAGCGAAATGATGGCGTGGTCACCGGATGGAAAGGAGATTGCTTTTGCGGCCGCAGAACCTGCCACTACGCCGCAAGCCACCGATCCGCGCGTGATCACGCGAATCCTGTACAAATCCCGAACCTCTTTTTCAGACGACTTGCGCACTCAAATTTTCGCAGTATCTCTTGCCGATCGCACAGTTCGTCAGTTGACGCACGGCGATCACGATGCTCATTCCCTTTCGTGGTCATCCCGCGGAGAAATTGTGTTTCTATCCAACCACGCGCCCGATCCCGACAAGGATTTTCACTACGATATTTTCATTCTCGATCCGCACACGGGGACCGAACGCAAATTGACCAACGCCATCGGAGTCGCGTTTTCACCCGTGTGGTCGCCCGACGGCAATTCAATCGCGTATCTTGCGACCACCCGTCCGGTGACAACCATCGACAGCATCGCCGAAGATACTCACGTTTGGATGATCGCCCGCGATGGCGGAGCAGGCAAGTCGATCAGCGGCAGACTCGATCGCCGTGCGAGCTCTCCTCAGTGGTCTCCCGATGGACACTCCGTTTATTTCCTCGCCGGAAACGAAGGCGAAACTAACGTATATGAGGTATCTACGAGTGGCGAAATTCCTCGCGCAGTGGTACAGGGGCCCGCCACAATTCGCTTCTTTTCTGTCGCTGGCTCACACCTGAGTTTCGCTCGCACGGATGACACCACCCCCGTTGAAGTATGGCTGGCGGCTGCCGACGGATCGAATCGTCATCCCATTTCTACATTCAATTCAGAAGCTGCCAGCGCTTGGAAACTCAGTACTCCGCAATCGTTCTGGTTCCAAAGCTTCGACGGCACTCGCGTACAGGGCTGGCTGATGCCGCCGACGGGATTCGCTGCGGATCGAAAATACCCGCTTATCTTGACGATTCATGGCGGGCCGCACGGCATGTTCGGCTACAGCTTTGATTTCGCGGATCAGGTGGAAGCTGCGCACGGTTATGCAGTCCTGTACATCAATCCGCGCGGCAGCGCCGGCTACGGACAAAATTTCTCCGACGGCTGCATGAACGATTGGGGCGGCGGCGACTACAAGGATCTAATGGCAGGTTTGGACTACGCCATCGCGCACAATTCCTGGATCGATACGGAAAAATTGGGCATCACGGGCATCAGCTACGGCGGTTACATGACGAACTGGGCGATCACTCAAACGCAGCGGTTCAAAGCTGCAGTCCCGATTAGCAGCCTGAGCAACTTGATCAGCTTTTACGGCACGTCGCTCTATCAGGATCTCATTCACGCCGAATTCAACGGTAAGCCGTGGGATTCCGACAACTACGACAAGCTCTGGCAGCGCTCGCCGCTCGCTCACGTCAAGAATGCAAATACTCCTACGATGTTCGTGCACGGCGAACAGGATCACGACGTTTCGATCGTCGATGCCGAGCAAATGTATAGCGCGATGCGGTGGCGCGGTATTGAAGCGGAACTCCTCCGCTACCCGCGCGAAGGTCATGGCCTGCACGAACCTCTACACCGCATCGACCACCTCAATCGCTCGCTCGAGTGGTTCGACCGACATCTCCAACCCTAAAGGTCTGGCGAGTGCTACCTAGTACCCATGCGGTAGCAGTCGCGTCGGTTGCGAGAAGAACAGTGCATCGGTCGCGTCTACTGATTAGGGGCCCCCGGAGGAAGGGCGACTGATCTGGAATCTCAAAACATTTGATTTGTGGACAGACAGCGCTCGTCTCTAACCCTCAGTGGTTGCTACGCCGATTTGGCCACGATGCGCTAGGGTTTTGTGGACAAGACCACGGGACACGCCTGGTACATCCGCAATTTCCCGGATGGTGCGTCCTTGGGAGCGCAATTGCGCGACCCGCGAAGCGTCCAAACTCACGCGCGGACACCCGAGGCGCGTTCCTTTGGAACGAGCATTTCGGAGCCCCGTGCGAACGCGCTCGGCAATTAGTGACTGTTCCGATTCCGCAACGGCGCCCAACACGGTGAATACCATTTTTCCCATCGGTGTACTCGTGTCGACCTCCTCGCTCAGACTGACAAACGCGACACCGAGCGCATCGAAGGTTTCGAGCGCTTGCATCAAGTGGGAAACGGAACGGGCATGAGTCGGCCGTGAGTGGCCAATTATGCCAGATCTCACAAGGTGATTGCAGAGATCGCAATTCCAATTCCTTGGCTGGCTCTCCGGATCTCGTCGGCAGCCCTTTTCGATAACTTCGCTGGTTCGCTTGCCAACCAAATCAGCACTGCGTGTCGAGGAGAATCATCGCCGCGTTTCCTTCCACGCCCCGAGAGGAACGACAGGACGTTCGGTATTCCCGACGATCTTGAGCTCGCTGGCCATGAAACCGAAAAGATTTTGTGTCTTTGAAGTGACTGGTGCGAACTTGGCGACCGGCGTCCCGCGTTTGATGATGATCACCGGCTCGCCGGTGGTGTGTTTGCCCGACTCGAAGAGGAGCGGTCGACTCTTCCCAGTGATGCTCTTGCTCGTAGAAGATCGGTCTAGTACGCTCGGTAGCAGTCTTATTCGTCGCTAGACCGGACGGCGCTCCCCTACGGTCGGGGAACAGCCCGACGAAGTTTGAGGACCGAGAATCCAGTGGTGGACGGGACAATCCCAACTACGCCGGCGATTCCAGTCACGATTGAGCCACGTTGCAAGAGCTAGATGTAGCCAGCGTTTGCGCGGCGCTCGGAGGCGATTGCCTCAAGCAGTTTTTCGCTCGAGGGCAAATCTCCCGGTGCGACGGAAAGGTGCGGCTTGATGCGGTTTGCGATTTGCTCGGCCATTCGGAAACGTACATCGGGCGCGAGCGCATCCCGCCGGTTCAAAAACGACTCCACAAGCGCAATGTCCTCCGGACTGAGCCTCTCCGAGCCGTACTTCAGAACGCTGGGAAGCGGTGCCGCTTGCCAGTGTGGCTTAATGTCCTGGAGGGTTCGCTCGTGAACGACGATGGTTCCTGCAACAAAATCGCCGAGGCGTTTATTTTGTTTGCTGAGCAGCGCGCTTGCGATCCCGATCCCGTAAAAAACCGGAAGCTGATCCACAATTCGCATCATGTTCCGAGCGACCGATTCCGCAGGAGTGATTGGGCGGCCGGATTCCTTGATCACTCGAATTCGTGTAGTCCGTTTGCCCGGCGTCTGACCGTTCCAGATCGCTTCGAAAAACGCGAAGTAACCGAAGTAAAATGAAAATCCAATCAACAGGAGGATTGCAATTATCCATTGGCGCGAGAGCGCGAATCTTCCCGAAGGCAGAACGGAGAAAAGCAGCGCCGCTCCAAAAAAAAGTACCATCGAGACGGCGGCCTGTATCACCGAGTCGAGCGCGATAGCCAGAAAGCGGCTGCCGATACCGGCAATCCCAAATTCAAGGGACGTCTGCTCGGGTGTCTCGATGGTAAGCTTATCGGCGTATGCGCCGGACTGATACACCGAGGGCGGCAGTCGGAAAGACATGATCTCTACGCGATGGCTCGAAAAACGGAAGCCGAATTGGTCACGGCTCGAGGAACTTTTGAGCCGGTCGAAGGGACGCGGCGTCGGCGCACTCGACCACAAAGATCTGCAGCAACTCGGCCTTCTCTATCGCCAAACCGCATCGGACCTCGCAATCGCGCGGGAGGATATCACAAGTAGCCAGTTAGCCGCTTATCTAAACTCCTTACTGGGCCGCGCGCACAACTTGATTTACATGGGCTCGAAACCTAAGGTCGCCGGAATCATCCGTTTTTATTCGGAAACGTATCCTCGAATTTTTTGCGAATTGTGGTCGCAGACGATGCTGGCGCTAGCGATTTTCGCGGTCACCGGGGTGGCGGCATTTTTTCTTACGATGCGCGATCCTACGTTCGCGCACCGGTTGCTGGGAACGCAGATGATGGAAACCATCGAGAAGCGGGAAATGTGGACGCACTCGATTGTGACGGTAAAGCCGCTCGCCGCATCGTCGATCATGACGAATAATTTGTCCGTTGCGTTTTCGACATTCGCATTTGGAATTACGGCTGGGATTGGAACAGCGTGGATGATGGTGCTCAACGGATTGCTGATTGGCGTGATCGGAGCTGCGACGTGGCAGGCCGGGATCGCGGGGCAGTTTTGGAGTTTCGTAGTCCCGCATGGCGTACTAGAATTGCCGGCTATTTTCATTGCTGGAGGCGCGGGATTTGAAGTGGCCCGTGGGCTGTTGTTTCCCGGACTTCTGCCAAGGCGTGAATCATTGGCGCGGGCTGGAGGAAGGGCAGCGCAATTGCTCCTCGGCACGATTCCGATGTTGATTGTGGCGGGCGTGATCGAAGGATTTCTCTCGCCGTCGGAGATCGCAGCGCCGCTAAAACTTTTGTTTGGGGCTGTGATGTTCGCGGCGCTAGTCACATATCTCAGCCGCGCACGACATATTTCCAGTCCGGCCAACTCCTAGAACTCGTCGCTGCGAGCCTGAACTCGCGGCTTCCTCGATCGTTGGCTACAGCAGGCCGCGCTCTTTGACGTCCATGTATTGATTGACGAGCGAGCTGGCTAGCATACCGGGCATCAATTCGAGGACGAGTACGCCGCGCTGTCGCAGTTCGCGCAACAATACACTCCTCCTTTCCGCAATTTCGAGCGCCGCCACGTGACGGTACATGTCCTCTGTGGTGTTGGGCGTGGCCGACGCCAGCGCGGCGAGGTCAGCCTGGCCCATCGCTGCAAATACGATCAGGTGTCTGTTCGCCATGTGCATTGCAAATTCGAGCACTTCCGGCGTGGTGGCCGTTTCGGCGAAATCGGTGATCCAGATGATCAGACTGCGCCGTTTCTGTTCCGATAGCAGAGTGTGGACGGCCCGAGCGTGATCGGCTTCGCCGGCTTCACCACGTATGTGCGCGAGAGATTCAACGATCGCGCGCATATGACGTGCGCCGCGCCCTGCATTCAAATTTTGCTGAATGTTGCGGCCGTATGCGAGCAGACCCACTCGATCGCCGCAATGTAGCGCGACTTGAGCGAGCGAAAGGGCCGCGTTGGCGGCATAGTCGAGTTTCGAGATCGGAACGCGGCCCGGTTCAGCGACCTTCGCGCGGAGCAAGCGTCCGGCATCGAGGACGAGCCAAACGGCCTGGCTGCGCTCAATCTGAAACACTCGCGTGACCAGATGATTGCGACGCGCCGTGGCCGTCCAGGAGATGTCGCGGACTTCGTCGCCCTCGCGGTATTCGCGCAGGCTGTCGAATTCGCGTCCCTGGCCGCGCTGGTGGCGCCGGCGCTTTTCGAGTTCGACCTGGCGGCTGCGGATCAGGTAGAGAGTGTGCTGTTTGGCTTCGTCGAGATTCGGGAACACTGTCACCGTCTGCGGCGCGTCAGCGACAGCCCAGCGTTCGGCGATACGCAGCGCGCTTTGGTAACGGATATAGATTCGATCCAGTTTCACGTCGCCGCGCTCAGAGGGAAGAATCGGATACCGCGCTTCCGCCAAAGCTCCGGCACGCACCTCCAGGTCAATTTCTGCGGGCGTCAGCTGCAGAGCGGGAAGTGTCTCGTCAACGATGCGAGCGCGCAATGCAACTCGCCCAGAATTCCGAATCGCTATCCGCACGTAGCTGGGAACCGCGAGGGTTGGACGTGTGGTCCAAGCGCGTCGCAGTTCGAGCTTGTCGGGCGTAGGCAGTCGCACCAGATCCCATAGCCAAACGCCGAAGAACAGGAAGTCCCACAGGAACATCGCGAAAATAAATTTGGAAGACCACCACGCCGGCACGAGCCAAACGAGACCGAGCACGAGAGCTACAATAAAACGCGGGCCAAATCCAAACGGAATGCCCCCTAGAGGCCGTCCGCGCGCGGTCGCATCCTGCGGAACCAGTGGCTTTTCGTACATCTATTTTGGAACCTCGACCGTTGCGAGAAGTTCGGCAACCACTTGATCGGCAGTGAATCCTTCCAGCTCGGCTTCCGGTTTCAATAGGAGGCGGTGGCGCAGAACAGCGGGCGCGGCGGCCTTGATGTCGTCAGGGATAAGGAAATCGCGACCTTCCATTCCTGCCAGCGCGCGCGCCGCCGCGAACAAACCGATTGCAGCGCGCGGGCTCGCTCCAATCGTCAAGGCGGGCCAGTCGCGCGTGCGGCGGATCAGAGTTACTACATACGTGTACAGGCTCGGCTCAACTCGAACTTTTTCCACTTCGCCGCGCGCTGCCTTCAGCAGCGCTGGATCGATTGACGCGATTGCCATGCCGTCGAGCCGCCGGGAGTCAAATCCCTGCCCGTAGCGAGAGAGTAATTCCGTTTCCTCCATCTCCGATGGGTAGCTCATGCTGATCTTCAGCAGGAAGCGGTCGAGTTGCGCCTCAGGAAGTGGATACGTTCCTTCGAATTCGATGGGATTTTGTGTGGCGAGTACGGTGAACGTCTCCGAAAGCGGGTAGCGCGTGCCGTCGATTGTCACTTGCCGCTCTTCCATCGACTCGAGCAGCGCCGCCTGCGTCCGCGGAGATGTGCGGTTAATTTCGTCGACGAGCAGAAGATCGGTGAACACCGGACCACGGTGCAGCGAAAATGCGCTCGTAGCCATGTTGAAAACATTCGTGCCCATCACGTCGGCGGGCATCAGATCGGCGGTGCACTGCACGCGCTGAAAGCCCAGCCCGCAGATTCGAGACATCGTCTTCACCGCTAGTGTTTTCGCGATCCCGGGCACCCCTTCGATCAGTGCGTGGCCGCCGCAAACCAGCACGACGAGAAGCTGGTCGGCAATCTGGCGCTGGCCGACGATTACTTTGGAAAATTCGCCGCGAACGTGTGCCGCCAGGCGTGAGAGGTTTTCCACGGTTAGGGGTTCTCCTGTTGGAATTTTCTTTTCAGACCAACGCGATGTTCATAAGATTCAAGCTGCTGCACAATTTCAAGCGCATCGGCGGGCGAGAGCTTTTGGGAGTGACTCGCTGACTCTGCGCGCCGAAGTGTCTTCAAGAGGTCGTCATCCTTTACTCCGAGCCGCTTGGCGGCCGCTTCCTCGAGCGCTGCGTTGGGCGTCGCGAGAGGCAGACGCAACTGGCGCGTAAGAATCGCCCGAAAACGTTGGTACACAGCCGTCACGACGGCGGGTTCAGCGTGGGCGCGCTCATAGAGGCCGCCGAGTGTATCAACAAATTCGAGCGGCGAGAGGCGTGAAACCATCGGCGGTACTGCCGTGGGGCCGCTGCGTCGGCCGAACGTAAACATCACCACCAAACCCAGGATCGCGATCTGCAGTAGCCCCCACGGCACAGGAGTCTTCTGAAAATATCCCCACAGTGAAACCTCTTCGCCATGGTAGTACTCGTCCCAGTAGATCGCGGGCTGTCGCCGGTGACCCGCTCGGGGATTGCTCACGGAGTTCAAGAATAGATTCAAGTTCCCTTCGCGCGTGATTCCGGAATTCGTGAGCGGTCCTGGCCCCGCCCACCACAGCAGTTCACCTTCACCGAGCCGCCAACTGACGATCACCGGAGATCGTGGATCGCCGTAGAGTGCAACTTGGGACTGCAAGCCGTCCCAGGTCGCTTCAGGTTTGAGAGAAATCTTCGCCGCTCCTCGAGTGTAAGCGCTCGGAAAATCGGCCTCGAAACTTGTCCACTCGGTCGTAAGTGCTTCATCGTCGTCTGAAAGTCTTGTGTCCGGGAAAAAAGAAGTGATCCTCGGCCCGGTGAATAGGATTCTTCCGCCCTTCTTGACGAAAGCCAGTAGAGCCTTTTTCTCTCCTTCCCCTGGCATTACAATCGGATTCGCGAGAATCAGCACTGCGTCTTCCGCATCTTCCGGCAATTCCGTGGGCGGCTGCTCCCATACTCGCACGCTGCGCCCGAGCTCTTGCAGGAGCACATAAGCCGCTCGTGCGCCGTCCGGAGAAGTTGAGAAAATCGACGGGATCGGAGAGCCTTGCTCGGTGGGCGGAGGGGAGACGAAAGCCATGGCCGCGGTGAGGACGACGAGAACCGCCGCTGTGGCGAGGAGCAGTTTGCGATCGGAAGGGTCTAAGTAAGTCGGCATCCGAGATCCTCAACCTGCTTCAGACATTCGCGAAAATCCTCGATGCCGGCCGGGCGATGGCCGTACCACACACGCTCGAACTGCTTTGTAAGCCCGGTCATGCCTTCGCGTTGTTCGGGTGTTGCGGAAGCGGGTGCTCCGGAAACCCCCGCAAGCAAGCTCAACTGCTCCCGAGGCGTCCTCGAATGGTCCACCGTCACAATCGACAAATCCTCGAGACGCGTGATTCCCACCCAATACAAAGAGTGAATAGCTTCGCGGAACTCACCGCGCTTCGCTGCGTCCTGGGCCGCGCGGATCCATTCCTGCCACGAGCGGTGCGCCGCGATTGTTCCAACGGTCTCGAGTCCGATGCCCCGGCTCCGGCGCGTCCAGAACTGAACCAGCATTGTCACGAGCCAGCAGACGACTCCAAAAATGGCTAGCCAGAATAGCAGTTTGGATCCGAGCGGATGCCGAGCGAAACTTCCGAACAGCTTCTCGAACATGTGTGCCAGCCACCTGTTGATACGCTGGCGCATCAAGTCCCAAGCGGTCGGCGGAGGGGCGGGAGAGAATTCCCGGCGCTTCAGAATCTGCTCGAGCTTTGGACGGGCACTGGATTCCCTTGCCGTGGCAGCATCCGCTCCCGCCGCATAGCCTTCCACCTGCGTCGCCGCGTTTTCGGTCCAAACGCTAGCCTCCTCAAGAATTTGTTTTCGATTGGAGGCGTCGCGAACAGCGGTTTCAAGCAGACGGCGCAACGGCTCGCTTGAAATCTCATACTGGCGTTCGGACGTGCTGACCTTCCACGACGGGGGCAAACCCCGAACCATTGACTCGACATACGCGGTCGAGCCGCTGCCGCCTATTACCTTGGCTTCCAAACCGCGAAGCTCTACGGCGAACGCGGCAGGGTCAAGCGGCGCGGGTGCCTTTGATGCAGCGATCGGGGACGCCTGCGAATAAACCGGGCTAGGGCACGCGTATCCGGCCACGCACAAGGAGCCGAGGAGCACGATCTTCGAAATCACTCTTTCGATGCCTAAGGAAGGAGCCCTGAAGAGCTTCACCGGGAGATTCTCAAGGCAACATTGACGGCAGTCTACTGGGACTGGAAGTGGCTGCCCCCAACGGATTCATCATCATCTGGAGATCGAACGCTTCTTTCCGTACTCGCAAATCGTAGTAGAGAATTGCACTGGCGATCGTGAGTACAGGAGTAACCAGCACGTTCGCAATCGTTGATCCGATTTGAGACAGCACCAGCCAAAAACGTATCGCATCCGGATTACTCTTGGCTGCCGTAACCAGAATCATCACCTGGAAAGGTATGGCAAACAGTGCGGCAGCTGCAAGACTCAATGCGAAATATAGGAGCAGAATCAAGAATGCGCGGCCCGCGTTGTCCTTTGTCAATTCGAAGCTGCGCTCGATTGCTGTTGACGGAGCGAGACTCTCGATGAGTGCTGCCGGGATGCAAACGACCAGGCGGCACGCGACGTAAATTCCAGGGATGATAAGGAGAATCAAGCCAGCAACAGTCGCAAGGAAATTCAGTAGAATTACGAGAAACAAATTGCCCAATTCGCCTCGCACGCGTTGAAAGGACTCTAAAATCGTAATCGTACGGCCCAGATACAATTCCGACACTGCCGTGACCGTCGCCCCTTGGGACAGGAGATAGACAACGATCCAGACAATCGCTCCGATGAGAAATGCAAACACGAATGCAACAATGCCGGCCACACCTACTGAGGGTGTTAGTTTCGACGAGGTCCCGCCGTGCGTTCCTGGAAATGTAAAAATCACCTGCGCCATATTCAGAGCGAGCAACAAAACGTGAGGGATCGCTGAGATGCCGAGAAACAGCGGGAAATGTTCCCGGTAGAGCGTGAACGTGCGGTCAAGAATCTCCCCCACTGATAGTGGGCGCAAATCCAGCCTGCTCACGTCTGCCTCCAGCTTCGACTGCGGGGTATCCAGCGCGGCACTTTACCAGAAATTAGCCGAAAGGGAAACGCTGCCGGCTCCTCGGCCTACCTGAACCGGATTGCAGGCCACGGTACGCGGACCAATCGACGAAAGCTTCGGAATGCAGGCCACTTAAATTGATGAGATCAATCGTTTCGCAGCCATGCACTGCTAGTGCGCATGGACTGAAAACACTCCAGCAGACTCGCAAACGCCCGGATAAAATGTAAGTCGTGGACCAGGCAAACATTGTAATCATCGGCGGCGGCGTAGTTGGTTGCGCGATCGCCCGAGCTGTCTCGAAGCGCTGGAGCGACGTATTCGTTCTCGAAGCTCTCCCGAAAATTGGGATGGGCGCGAGTACGCGAAATAGCGGCGTGATCCATTCCGGTTTGTACTATCCGCCGGGTTCGCTCAAAGCACGCCATTGTGTGCGCGGCAATCGATTGACGTATGAGTTCTGCAGCGCGCACGGCGTCCCACATCGCAACTGCGGCAAAATAGTAGTCGCATCATCTCCCGCCGAATCGAAAGAACTCGCTGCGCTCATGAAAAACGGCGAAGCGAACGGCGTCGAGCACATGAGAATCATCGACCGCGCTGCGATTCGCGCGCGCGAGCCGCACGTCGACGGGTACCAGGCTATCGAAATTCCGTCCACAGGCATTGTCGGGAGCGAAGACCTCGTGAAGGCCTACGCGCGCATTGCCGCTGATCAAGGTGCCAATATCGTCACGCATGCGAATGTAGAACGCCTTGAGCCCTCGCGCGAGACGATTCGTGTCAGCAGCACCGCGGGTGAAATTGAAACGCGCTGTCTGGTCAACAGCGCCGGACTATTTGCCGATGAAATCGCAGGAATGCTCGGCTCGCCGCTGGCCGCGAATAAAATCTATCCGGTGCGTGGCGAATATTGCGAGCTGGTGCGTTCCAAACAGGAATGGATTCGCGGTCTCGTTTATCCGTTGCCGCACCCTGAGGGCGTGAGCCTTGGCGTGCATCTTACAAAAACAGTTTGGGGCAGCGTGCTCGTCGGTCCCACCGCACGCTACGTCGATGACAAAAATAATTACGAACGCGATCGCGAACCCGTAGCGGAATTTGCCCGGGGAGCAAAACAACTTCTCCCTGAAATCGAAATCTCCGACCTCATCCAAGCCTATTCAGGCATCCGCGCGAAGTTGACTCCTCCCGGCAATCGCGGCGAGAAACGCGTCGCCGATTTCATCATTCAACGCGACCCGCAAATTCCACGTGTCATTCAACTGATCGGCATCGAATCGCCCGGCCTCACCTCGGCGCCTTCTATCGCCGAGCATGTAGCGGAGATCGTAGCGGAAATTCTCAACTGACACGCTCGCGACTTCCCACGAAAAATTTCACTCTCCGCACAGTAAGATAAAAATCATCCTCATTTGTCGGCGCGAGCAATTCGAGCAAGATCGCGCACAACGATTGAGCCGCAGGCAATCGCGGCCGTGGTTTTCCCCGAAAAAGCAGCGCGAGCGCGGTAATCTAAGAAGCTACCGGAGGAGCATCGTTGCGAATAGGCCTGATTGGATGGCGAGGAATGGTCGGCAGCGTTCTCATGCAGAGAATGCGCGAGGAAAACGATTTCGCCGGTCTCGAGCCTGTATTCTTTTCCAAATCGAATGCCGGCGGCCCAGCGCCCAAGGAGGCAGGCCACGCCGCCACGCTCAAGGACGCGGCGGATCTGCGCGCGCTCGCAGCGTGCCACGTCCTGGTCAGTTGTCAGGGTGGAGAGTACACCACTGAAATTTACGGACCCTTGCGCAAGAACGGCTGGAAAGGTTTTTGGATCGATGCCGCTTCCACGCTCCGCATGAGCGAAGAAGCACTGATCGTTCTCGACCCCGTAAACGCAAATATGATTCGTGACGGTCTGGCGCGCGGCATGCGCACCTTTATAGGCGGTAATTGCACTGTCAGCCTGATGCTGATGGCTGTCGGCGGACTTTTTAGAGCGCGACTTGTTGAATGGATGACGACGATGACGTACCAGGCGGCTTCCGGCGCAGGCGCTGCCAAAATGTTGGAACTGGTTGCGCAGATGGACTGCCTCACGCACGCAACCCGTGCTACGCCGTCGGAAAACGCTCTCGAAATCGATCGCATGACGATTGACGCGCAGCGCGCGACCAGCCTGCCCACCGCCGAAATCGGAGCTCCTCTTGCAGGCAGCCTTCTTCCCTGGATCGATAGGGAAATGCCCGGCGGACAAACCCGTGAAGAATGGAAGGGAATGGCAGAAACCAACAAGATCATTGGCATCGATCCGCCAGTGCCCATTGACGGAATCTGTGTCCGCGTCGGAACCATGCGTTGCCACAGCCAGGGACTCTGCATCAAGCTCGCCAAAGACCTGCCGCTCGGAGACATCGAGCAAATTCTCGCGAACAGCAACCCTTGGGTGAAAGTGATTCCCAATGACAAAGAATCGACGCTCTGCTGCCTCACGCCAACAGCGGTTTCCGGCACGCTACACGTACCGATCGGCCGCCTGCACAAGTTGAATATTGGCCCGGAATTCTTAGGGGCATTTACAGTTGGCGATCAACTGCTCTGGGGCGCTGCGGAACCGTTGCGGCGGATGTTGAACATCATTCGCGAACAATTCTGAATTTGCCGCACGAACTCATTCGCGCAAGGTTTGTGAATTCATTTGGAATGGACGCTGACGCTTTGCAGAAGAGGCCGAAGTTTTTTTTCGTGAAGGACTGGGAATTTTCTTGCAGGTAAGGCTAGAAATCACTAGGAACTGGGGATCGTCACTTCCACTTGGGTTGAGAACGCGCTCTCTACATCGCTCGAGGCAACCGCAGTAACCACGTAAAAGTAAGTCTGGCCATTCTCCACGCTGCTGTCGGTAAAGGCGGTGGAAGCGTCAATCGTCGATTTCACTTTCGCGAAAGAACCGCTCGATCCCGTCCTGCGATATACGAAATAGCCGATCACATCAGAAGTGCTCGCGGTCCATGTGAGGCTTACGCTGTGCTGCGATGCCAGTGTGCCAGTTCCTGACAGCGAAATCTTTATAGCGGCTGCATTGCTCGACACGGTAAGAGTGCCGGACAAGCCGCCGGCCGACTGCGGATCGAAACTCACCGTCACATTTGCCGATTGGTTCGGCGTCAAGTTCACGTTCGAACCGCCGCTTGCGTGAAATCCAGTTCCCGATGCTGACGCACTTGAAATCTCGACGTTCTCGTTTCCCGTATTGGTGAGTTTCACTTCCTGGGTCGCTGTGGTGCCTACGGCGACACTTCCGAAACTCACATTCGCGACGCTGGCAGTAAGCTTGAGAGTGGACGCTACTCCAGTGCCGGTTAAATTAATTGCTAACGGCGAACCACTGTCATTGCTCGCGATCGAAATGCTGCCCGTGTCGGCTCCAGTCGCAGTCGGCTTAAACGCGATTGTGAAATTCATGCTCGAAGCGACGGGAACAATGAGTGGCGTCATCAGCCCAGACATACTGAAGCCCGTTCCCGTAATCTTAGCTTGAGAAATCTTAAGATCCGCGGTGCCGGTATTCGACAACTTTACCGTTTGGGTGGCATCAGTTTTCACAGTTACGTTGCCGAAGCTGGCAGAGGAAGGCGTTACGCTAATCGTGGGTTCATCGGCGGCTGCACCCTTGCTCGTCACTCCGCAGCCGGTCTGTGACAATCCGGCAACTAGCAGCACCATCAAGAAAGCCAATTCGAGGATGGTTGGACACTTCCCAAAAAACGCTATCGATCGCCCACGGACCAATTGCCCTCCACGACATTGAGTCTCTTGCAGACGAGTCAATTGTGGATGGAGGAGTGGTTCGAAACCACTGGACACAGGTACATAAATGGGACAGGCGGGGTAACCTGTCCCCTCGATCGCGCTTAAGGTCTTTCCGTCCCTATGTTTGTGGCCGTCTGCCGCGATATCATCCCCAGCCGCTGGCTCGAGGGACAGCTACATATCCTAGGGAATCACGGCCTGTACTTCGCTCGAATTCGAACTCTCCGTGCCGCCCCCGTTGATGGCTCGGACTACGTAAAAGTAAGTCTGAGACGACTGGACTGTCGAATCGATATAAGCGTCAGCCGACACCGGCGCGGAGTCCAAAATCGAGTAAGGCCCGCCCGAAACCGTCGCCCTATAGATGTTGTAGCCGATCACTCCGCTTGAGGTGCTTGCCGTCCACGTCAAATCCACTGAATGACCGGACGCCTGAACGCCGGTGCCAGACAAAGTAATCGTCGGCGAATTTGTGGCGTTGCTGGCCACCACCACGCTGCCGGTCACTGCCCCTGGCGACGGTTGGTGCGAATGTAACATTCAATGTGGCCGTCTGGTTCGGCGTCAAACTAGTGCCGGCTACGCCGCTGGCGCTAAACCCTGTTCCGGCAGCTGTGGCGGTCGAGATGGTCACACTCGAGTTTCCCGTATTCGTGAGCGTGACGTTCAGCGAACTGCTGCTGCCGTCATTCACGCTGTTGAAATTCAGGCTCGTCGGATTCGCGCTCAGAAGTTGAGTAGCCGCTTGGCCCGTCCCGCTCAATGTAATCATGAACGGAGAATTCGGCGCATTGCTGATCAGCGAAATCGACCCCGTCACGCTTCCGCTGCTCGTAGGTGCGAACACTGCGTTGAACGTCTTGCTGCTCCCGGCGTTGATCGTCATCGGCAACGTGGGCATTCCGCTGATGCTGAAGCCTGCGCCTGTTGCTGTGGCCTGGGTAATCGATATCGCCGCGGAGCCGCCATTTGTAAGATTGATCGTTTGCGAGTTGTTGTTTCCTATAACGACGGTTCCAAAACTCGCGCTCGACGGATTCGCCGTCAGCTGACCCTGAACGCCCGTTCCGCTCAAAGCAATCGTCGCGGGAGAACCCGGAGCGTTGCTACTGATCGAAATACTCCCAGTAACGCTACCGGCCGAAGTTGGCGAGAATTTGGCGGCGAAAGTGACGCTCGCACCGGCATTGATTGTTTGCGCGCCCAATCCGGTGAGGCTGAATCCCGCGCCCGAAGCCGTCGCGCTAGTTATGTTGAGAGCGCCTGTGCCCGAATTCGTGACCGTCACGTTCTGCGATGAAGTGCTGCTCACGGCAACGCTTCCAAACGCCACGCTCGCAGGATTGATTCCAATTCCAGGTTGCAATTGCGTACCGGTTCCGGTCAGCGCAATCTTGAGCGGGGATCCCGGTGCGTCGCTCGTGATCGAGATATTGCCTGTTGCTGAACCTGCAATCGTCGGAGCAAATTTCGCGGTGAACGATGTGCTCTGTCCGGCGCTCAGGCTTGTGGCTACAAGGCCACTCATTGTGTAGCCGGCCCCGGAAGCCGTCCCTCCGGAGATTGAAACGCTACCTGTGCCGCTGTTCGTAAGAGTAATCGATACCGACGCGCTACCGCCTACCTGCACGCTGCCAAAGCTGACGCTCGATGGATTTGCGGCCAAATGCGGCTGCGTTCCGGTGCCGCTCAAACCAATCGTCATTGTCGGGTTCGTGGCATTGCTGGTAATTGTAATGGTGCCGGTAGTACTTCCGGTTGACGCAGGCGCGAACTTCGCAGTAAACGTCGCGCTCTTTCCAGCATTCAGCGTCATCGTGCTCAGGGCGCCCATGGTGAAACCTGTTCCAGATGCAGTTGCATTCGAAATTGTGATGCTGCTGGTTCCGGAGTTCGAGAGAGTTATCGTTTGCGTGTTGTTATTTCCTACAGCCACACTTCCGAACGCAATGCTGCCAGGATTAGCGCTCAGCGTCGAATTAGCCGCCATGCCTGTTCCGGCGAGATCGAGAGTTTGCGGCGAATTTGCAGCGTTGTCGGTAAACTTGATTGTCCCCGTCATTCCTTGGGCCACACTCGGCGTAAATTGCGCCGTAAACGACATGCTCTTGCCTGCGACGATTGTAGCTGGGAGTGAAAGTCCGGTCATGCCGAAGCCGCTGCCAGAAACTTGAGCAACATTTACCATCAAATCGACATTGCCATTGTTCGTCAGCTTTACCGTTTGCGTCGTGCTCTGGCCTACTTTTACATTGCCAAAGTTAATTGAAGCGGGGGTCATTGAAAGGCCCGACTGCGTTCCTGTGCCCGTCAATGCGATGTCGAGTGGAGAATTCGATGCGTCACTCACAACGGAGAGACTGCCGTTGGCCGTACCTGTAGAGGTTGGCGCCAATTGAATCTGAACTGTTGCACTCGCGCCAACGGCAATCGACATCGTCGGATTTCCGCCCACAACCGTGTACCCAGCGCCCGTAATGGTCGCCTGGGAGACGTTCACCGCCGCGGTCCCAGTGTTCGTCATAGTGATGCTCTGGATTTTGTTGTTCCCAACTGAAACGTTCCCGAAGCTGACGCTCTTGGAGCTTGCCGAAAGCACTCCGGTGCTTGTTCCTGGGGTGCCGCCTGTGCCCGCGCTGGTGAGACCGACGCAACTGGAAAGCCCGATGGTGGCAAGAATACTGACGAATGCAAAAAGGGACGCAATGGGTCCGCGTTTGGAACGCCGAGCCGATGGCGTTGGACGCCCAACAGCGCCGATTGAGGTCGGGGCGGGAGTCTTACGACCGCGAATGCGAAATTGTATTTTCATGGCGAGACAAGTGTAGGGAGTGGCGAGAGTCGCTATCTACTGGTCAGGGGAACAAAGAAAGGACAGCGAAGATTTACTGTTCAGAAGGACAACTGTACCGCGCATACACCGAGTACAGGCAATCGCAGGCGAAGGTATCTTTCTTGTGTACTAGCTATTTGATTTACCGCGGCAGTATTCAAAGTCTGCACACCAACAGAGCCAGATGTCAGGCGATTGCTTTCTAACCGAATGCGACTGCAGTTCCGCGCAAAACGCAGTGGAAATTGTCGTCCCGCTGAAGTGCAGCGCGGTATCGCTCCGCCACAAATGAAAGCTAACAAACGCTTGGGCATTCGTGAGACGCAACCTTTAGTAGAGAAAAGCGCGACGGCGAATGCTCGCCGCTGCTTACTTCGAAGGGTTTTGATCCGTCGCAGCGTTCACATCGGGCAATGCAAATGACAGCAGAGCGCCGCCAGAAACGATTGCAACGTATTGCCTTCCGTCCACGGCGTACGTCATCGGAGAGGCTGTGACTGGAGCGCCGGTCTCAAAGTGCCATAGATCCCTGCCGTTCCGCGCGTCGAACGCGATCAGGTATCCCTCCATATCGCCCGAGAAAACCAGCCCACCTGCGGTCGAGAGCGCCCCGGCCCAGGGAGGCGAAAGGTACTTGAACTCCCATTTTACCTGTCCACTCGACGGGTCCAGCGCGCGCAAAGCTCCCCAGGCCTTCTCCTCTGCCGGCTTGAAATATACGCTGCCAATATAAGGATGTCCGGGATGAAATGGCTGCTTGATCCCCGTGAAGATATCGCACTGCTCGCGAGTGGCTACGTACAGCAGCCCGGTCTGCGGACTGAAAGAAGGCGACATCCAATTCGTAGCTCCAGCGGCACCAGGACAAACCACCGTTCCTTCCGTCGAAGTTTCCGCTGCAGGCAGTAACTGCGGGCGCCCGTCGACGCCTACATCTTTCGCCCATGTGACCTTTGCGAACGGCTTCGCGAACAGAAATTCTCCGTTGGTCCGGTCGAGCAGGTAAAAAAATCCGTTGCGGTTCGCGTGCGCAAGAAGTTTCCGCGGCTTGCCATTCACGTCCATATCCAACAGCACAGGAACTTCCGTTGCGTCCCAGTCGTGCGCATCGGCTGGTGTAAATTGGAAATGCCATTCCAGTTTTCCCGTGTCAGCATTGAGAGCAACCACGCAATTGCTGTACAGGTTGTCTCCTTTGCGCTCGGACGTATCGTCCGAGGGAGCAGGATTTCCCGTTCCCCAATAAATAAGATTCAGGTCGGGATCGTACGTGCCCGTGACCCATGCCGGCGCTCCGCCGCGCGTCCATGAATCGCCCGCCCACGTTTCATTTCCCGGTTCGTGCGGGCCCGGTATCGTGTAAAACCTCCAGGCTCGCTTTCCGGTTTGCGCGTCGTACGCATCAATAAATCCTCGAATCCCATATTCTCCGCCGGCGATCCCGACGATCACCTTATCCTTAACGACCAGCGGAGCGACCGTGAACGAATACCCAAGTCTCGAGTCCGCGGCTTCCACGTCCCAGATCACGCTGCCTGTTTTCGCGTCGAGCGCCACCACATGCGCATCGAGTGTGGCCATGAACAGCTTGTCGCCCAGCGCTGCAAATCCGCGATTCACCCGTCCGCAGCAGACCGGGAGTCTTGTCGGCAAAGGCCGTGTGTAATGCCAGATCGTGCGCCCCGTGCGAGCGTCTATCGCGTAACCGTGATCGTCCGGACCAGTGAAGTACAAGATTCCATCGATCACGAGCGGCGTAGTCTCAAATTTCCCTGCAACGCTGGTTTGATAAATCCACGCAGGCGCGATCTGTGCCGCGTTCATCGTATTGATTTGTGTCAACTCGCTGTAGCGGCGGCCGGAATAGTCACCCGAATAGGTGACCCAATCCTGCGACTTTCGTTCCGGATACGCGATCTGTGCTGGCGTAAGTTGTGCCCGCGAAACGCCGGCGAACACGCCGAACAGAATTGCAGCGATTAGGAGGGAATAGGTTTTCATTCCTGGCTTTCCGCTCTCTCGCTTCCACGCAGACTGGAAAGAAAAGCGACGAGATCGCGCAACTGTGCTCCGTCAAGCATGTCTTCGCTATACGCAGGCATCGCGGATTTCTCCAGGTGCTTTACCTCGATCAAGTCCTTTTTCATGTAAGAGTGCAGGTTTTCAGATAAATCCATTAGTTGAATCGAGTAGCTATCCTCGTTCCGTACTACGCCCTGGATCGTCTCGCCATTCCGCGTCACCACCGTCACGGTCCCGTACTCAAGCGGCCATTCTTTTCCGGGCTCCATCAGACCAGCAGCGGTACTCCCGTTTGGATTGCGCAACTTTTCCGCCAGATACTTGAGCGAGCGCGCAGCTCCCACCCGGGAGAGATCCGGACCGAGCCGGCCTCCCTTACCTGCCACCATGTGACAAAGCGAACAGTTGCCATCGCCAAAGAAAATCTTCTCGCCGGCTTTCGAATTCCCGAGCGCAGCTTCCGGCACTTTGGGCGCGAGGGTGCGCAGGTACGCGATGATTTCCCATGTTTCCGCGTCCGACAGAATATTTGCAGGCATCAGCGTTCCGGGAACTCCTTCGGTGATCGTACGAAAAATTTCCGCGTCGCTTCCGCCGTGATTCCAGACTCCGCGCGTCAAATCAGGCCCGCGGCTTCCGCCGTTCCCATGCAGCCCGTGACAGAGCGCGCAATCAGCGCGAAATTGGGAAGCTCCTTCCTCAATTGCTTTTGGATTTCCTGCTAATGGATTCGTGATCTCTTGCGCCGCCACAATTGAGGAAGCGTTTAGGAGGAACATTGCTGCGATTGCAAACAAGAATCCCGCTGCCGCGAGAACAGCCGCAGTGCGTGTCAGGTGAGAAATGTTAACGCCATCTGTCATGACTCTCTCGATCGAGTAAGACGGATACGCTCGTCCTTCGCAGCGTGTTCGCGCGAGCGTATCCTATCAGGGAATCTGGCATCTCTGATCCCCTTTCAAATCATTTGCAATTTTGAAGTGGTTTACGGAAGCAACCCGAATACGGTGAACGCGAGTTGGCCGCCAACGTAGACCTTGCCATTTGCGATCGTCGGCACCGGAAACTTGACGGACACTGGCGCCGCGCCTGACCCGCTTGCCGGGCTGCTATAGAGCAAAGTCCCGACGTTGGTAGCGTCGTACGCATACAGCACGACGGGAGCGCTGGACTGATAGCCGACGTCGTCCGCAACCCAGACAACGCCGTTTGTTGTTCCGCTAGCGGAAATGACGGGCGTCGCGCCTCGGAACGTAAATGTGTGGCTCGAGTGCGAACTGGAACTGGTTGAAATGTTCCCATTCGAGATCAGAAACTGCCGCAGTGAGTCTCCCACGACGATCTCATAGATATTCCCGTTCCAATAGGCGGGCTGACCATAGAAACCGTTAATGGCGCTGCTCGTGTTGAAGGAGATGCTTACTTCTCCCACGTCTTGATTCGCGCCCGCGTTGAACCCGCCCATGTTTGTCTGATCCAGCAGGTAAATCACGCCCACCTTGCCCATTGCGATCATCAGATGCGGATGCGCGGCTGACCCCACCGAATCCGGCAAGATAATGGGATTCGACGACCCCAGATCGATGTCGTTGTCCTGCATGATCTGCTGATCGAATGGAGTGAAGAAGTCCATCCGCGTACCCGCCGGGCTGAGTTTGAGCACGGAGTCGGAGAAGTTGTTGACGCCGTCGAACAATCCATTCCCCGTTTCCACGTAAATATTTCCGCTCGCGTCCACCGCAGGCGCATTTCCTGAACCCCAAATCGCGCCGCCGTTGTTTCCATTGATCGGATCGGTCGTGTGATACGACCACTGTTGGGCAAGGGTCGTGGCGTTGTAAGCCATCATCCATCCCTGCCAGGTGCCGTTATCTCCGTGCGAACCGATCACCACATAGACGGTACCGTTGTTCAGCAACAATCCCGGGCGTTGGAGATGTCTCAAAGAGACAAAATTCGGAGCTGTGACGACGACCGGGCCGCCAAACTTTTCCGCTCCCGTAATCAGATCCATCGCATGCAGCCGGTGCACGAAGCAGGGAGAGGTTGTCGAACACACGTTGCCGCTGACCGTGCCAGCCGTTTCCTTCGTCTTGGCCATCACGTAAATCGTGTTCGTCGATGGATCGATCACCGGAGTGGAAGTGATGCCGATTTCCGGAATCAGGTCCACAAGCTCGTTCACGTCCGAAGGCGCGACGGTCGTCACGTTGGCTGAAAGAAAACTCTTCTGCCAGAGCTGCAGGCAAGCCGGAGAGTCGGCGTCGTAGGCATAGACGCTGTCGTGCTCGGAGGCGAGGAACACGACGTTGCGCGTCTTTCCTCCCACATTTAAATTGGCGACGTAGAGCGGCGCGGCGTACAAGTAGCCGTCGAGTCCTCCGCACGTGAAGAGCTTTCCGAATGTGGAAGAATTCACGGTGGTAGTTGTCAGCGCGTACTCTTTCAAGTTCTGGCCGGTCCGCGCCGTGTCGTTGTGATAGGTAAAGACGCCCGCGAGATCGGTAACGGCAGCCGTCGCCGAAGCGCTGGCCAAAGTGTTGGAGTTGCTCGTGGCCGTGACGGTATGCACGCCGGGTTGCGTTCCGGGAGTGTAGAGACCGGATGCTGAAACTGTGCCGCTCGCAGGCGAACCGCCGCCGACCCCATCCACGGACCAGCTCACACCGCCATTCAGCGGATCGTTCGTAACGGTACCCGTGAACTGTTGCTGTTGGGACAAAGTAACCGCCGCTCGCCTTGGGCTTACTGCGACAGTTAGAGACGTAACGCTGAAGCTCACGCCATTACTTGCCACGCCGCCAACCGTGACCACGACGCTTCCCGTCGTAGCTCCGGTCGGCACCGGCGTTGAAATGCTCGTCGCGCTCCAAGTTGTCGGCGTCGCTGACACACCATTGAACTTTATGGCGCTCGTCCCTTGGGTAGCTCCGAAGTTCGTTCCGGTAATCACCACTGAATTGCCGACGGATCCCGATGTTGGGTTCAAGGACGTAATGGTCGGCGCAGGCACCGTCACAGTAAACGCTACCCCGTTGCTCGCCACGCCGCCAACAGTGACTACGACACTGCCACTCGTCGCTCCGCTGGGCACCGGCGCCGAAATGCTCGTCGTGCTCCATGCTGTCGCAGTCGATGAGACTCCGTTAAACATCACGGTACTCGTTCCTTGCGTCGCTCCAAAGTTCGCTCCAGCGATCACGACTGAAGTGCCCACCGGTCCCGATGCCGGGTTCAAGGACGTAATGCTTGGCGCAGGAACAGTGACAGTGAACACGACACCGTTGCTCGCGACGCCACCAACAGTGACTACGACACTGCCAGTTGTCGCTCCGCCGGGAACCGGCGCCGAAATGCTCGTCGCGCTCCATGCGGTTGGCGTTGAAACCACTCCGTTGAACATCACGGTACTCGTTCCTTGCGACGCTCCGAAGTTCGCTCCAGCGATCACGACTGAAGTGCCCACCGGTCCCGATGCCGGGTTCAAGGAGGTAATGCTTGGCGCAGGAACAGTGACAGTGAACACGACACCGTTGCTCGCGACGCCGCTCACCGTAACCACTACGCTTCCCGTTGCACCTCCGCTCGGCACTGGCGCCGAAATGCTCGTCGCGCTCCATGCGGTCGGCGTTGAAACCACTCCGTTGAACTTCACCGTGCTCGTTCCTTGCGACGCTCCAAAGTTCGTCCCGGCGATCACGACTGAAGTGCCCACCGGTCCCGATGCCGGGTTCAAGGTGGTAATACTCGGAGGAGGCACCGTCACAGTAAACGCTACCCCGTTGCTCGCGACGCCACCAACAGTGACTACGACACTGCCAGTTGTCGCTCCGCTGGGCACCGGCGCCGAAATGCCACTCGCGCTCCAACTTGTGGGAGCAGACGCCACTCCGTTGAACATGACGGTGCTCGTTCCTTGCGTCGCTCCGAAATTCGAACCTGTAATTACCACCGAAGTACCAACCGCTCCTGACGTCGGATTTAGAGCGGTAATACTTGGTGCAGACAGCGTCACTGTGAACACCACTCCGTTGCTCGCCACGCCACCAATGGTGACTATGACACTGCCAGTCGTCGCTCCGCTGGGCACCGGCGCCGAAATACTACTGGCGCTCCAACTCGTGGGAGTAGACGCCACACCATTAAACATCACGGTGCTCGTTCCTTGCGTCGCTCCAAAGTTCGCTCCGGCAATCACGACTGACGTGCCGACGGGTCCCGATGCCGGATTCAAGGAGGTAATACTTGGCGCAGGAACAGTGACAGTGAACACGACACCGTTGCTCGCGACGCCGCTCACCGTAACCACTACGCTTCCCGTTGCACCTCCGCTCGGCACTGGCGCCGAAATGCTCGTCGCGCTCCATGCGGTCGGCGTTGAAACCACTCCGTTGAACATCACGGTACTCGTTCCTTGCGACGCTCCGAAATTCGAACCTGTGATTACCACTGAAGTACCAACCGCTCCTGACGTCGGATTTAAAGCGGTGATACTCGGCGCAGGCACCGTCACAGTGAACGCGACGCCGTTACTTGCCGTGCCGTCAACGGTAACCACAACAATGCCAGTCGTCGCTCCAGTAGGAACCGGTGCGGAAATACTCGTGGCGCTCCATGCTGTCGGAGTCGATGAGACTCCGTTGAACTTGACGGTGCTCGTTCCTTGCGCCGCTCCGAAGTTCGCTCCAGCGATCCCGACTGAAGTGCCCACGGGCCCCGAAGTCGGATTCAAGGTGGAAATACTCGGCGCAGGCACCGTCACAGTGAACGCGACGCCGTTACTTGCCGTGCCGTCAACGGTAACCACAACAATGCCAGTCGTCGCTCCGTTCGGCACCGCTGCGGTAATACTGGTCGCGCTCCATGCTGTCGGCGTCGCCGCCGCGCCGTTGAACTTCACCGTGCTGGTTCCCTGAGTCGCTCCAAAGTTCGTCCCTGTGATAACTACCGATGTTCCCACCGGTCCCGATGTCGGATTCACTTTCGTAATATTCGGTGCTGGGGCGGCCGTAACACTGAGGCCGGTGGAACCAGGAATGCCCGTCTGAGTTGCCGAGATCATGCTCGACTGTCCCGACGTCACTCCCTTGGCGAGACCCGCCGTGGTGATCGTTGCCGCATTTGCGTTTGACGAGGCCCAGGTTACGGAGCTTGTGATGTCCGCCGTGGATTGGTCGCTGAAGTGTCCGGTGGCGGTGAATTGCATCGTGCTTCCCACCGCCACCGAGGAATTTGCCGGCGTCACGGTGATCGAGACCAGCGTCACCGTAGTATTGCCGGATTTCCCGGAACAGCTCCCGAGCACAACTACCAAAAGAAATGCAGACAGCACTCCCAGAATGCGAAAAAAACGAGTATCCATATGAGGGCCTGCACCTTTTTAGGGACGAGGACAAATTCTCGCAGAGTTGAAGAGCCGCTTCAACTAACTTCTTCGCAGGAGACCGTGAAGAGCCGCAACTATCGAATCTTGTAAGGGACTGATACAAGGCGAGTTAGTGAAAGAGATTCAAAGAGACGCGAACCTCAAGGCCTCTGGGGTCCTTGGAATTCGCACGAATCATCCGCGGTGTAAAGAACGCTCCACTAACCGAAACCAATTCAATCGTAAAATCTTTTCGTCTTGCACCTGCCAAGGTTTTCCTGTAAATCCCACGCATCCTGCATGCGAGCTCAATCTGCGTCGGCTACCACCAGCGCCGGGACACAAGACCACAAGGAGTAGGTGATCGTGATTCAATTTCACTCGCAAAGAGTTCGCACAATGTTTTCCGTGGTTTGTGGATTCTGCTTCATGGCGTTAGCATTTGCCGGTCCCGCTATCGCAGCCGCAACCTCAAGGACCGCTCCGCCCGCCCCACAAAAAGTAATTATCGATTCCGATCCCGGCACCGACGACGCCCTCGCGATTCTTCTCGCCGTCTATTCGCCCGAGCTCGACGTGAAGGGAATCAGCATCGTCGCCGGAAATGTCACAGCCGACATGGGTTTCGACGACGGCCTAAAAGTTCTCTCCCTCGTGGGCCGCTGCGATATCCCCATAGCCAAGGGTGCCGATCATCCGCTCTTACAGCCGCTCATCACCGGCAGCTATTGGAACGGAGCGAACGGCCTCGGCGGCGCCGATCTGCCTCCCAGCAAATGCAAAGGTGACGAGCGTTTCGGGCCTGATCTCATCATCGACCTCGTGCACAAATATCCGCACGAGATCACCATCATCCCCATCGGTCCTCTAACCAATATCGCCATGGCTGTTCGCAAAGATCCTTCTATCGTCCCGCTTGTCAAAGGAGTCGTTCTCATGGGAGGCTCGATTTCCGGCGGTAACGTCAACGGTGCGGCGGAGTACAACATCTATCAGGATCCCGAAGCTGCTTCGATTGTTTTCAACGCACGCTGGCCGCTCACAATGGTTGGGCTCGACGTAACGGAGAAAGCCGCCATCCTGGTCGCCGACGCCCAAAAGCTCGAAGCGCAACCCGGGCCCGTCGCTCGTTTTGCCGCCGTCGTAGCTCGCTATCAAATCAGCATCGGCGAAGCCACGGGCGGTGGCGCCGTTCACGACGCACTAGCCGTCGGTACCGTGGTCGACCCAACTCTACTGCAAACCAAATTCCTGCGAGTTGATGTGGAGACAGGCGGAGATTTCGCCCGCGGCGAAACTGTGGCCAACCGGTTCGGTACGGTAGAAAAAAATATCGCGAGCGGCGATCACCGCGACACCGTCGGACTCACAAAAATTGAACCCAACGTTCACGTGGGTGTGGGAGTTGACGGCCGGCGATTCATCGACTTGCTCGTCACTCGCCTCAGCGGCAAGTAGACGGGGCACAGGTGGCCACGACGAGCGCTTTTCTCGTCGTGGGTCTTTCCTATTAATTCTTTTGTGTCGAGATGGCGTCGAGGTTTAAGAGGGGGAAAAACTCAGCGGACACACCCAGCCAGCGATTGCGGCGGCGACCCCCCGTCGCCGCCGCAGCCGCTAGGCCGTCAAAACGCGTCCCGGCGAAAATCGATCGCCGCGAACCTTGTTCGTTACGCGCAACCCCGATCCGGAATTCAACGATCCGGAATTCAACGCGAACGGACCCATCTCCCGCCGATTGGAACTCGCACCGACGCGTTCCAGCGGTGCAGGCTCCACTTCCGCATTCGGCGCTCGCATGAATCCTGCCGCCCTCCGGGCTAATTCGGAGCGATTCTCCACCCCAAATTTGCTCAAGAGGGCGGAGATGTGAAATTTCACCGTTCGCACCGTAATGTTCAGGAGATTGGCGATCTCTTTGTTCGCCCGGTTGCACAGAACCGAATGGAGGATCTCTTGCTGCCGGGGGCTCAAAGATCCGGGGCAAGCGACAGCTCGCCCTTCTTCCAGCAATTCTTGCGCACGCGATACGAGCCGCTCCACCAGAATGCCCTGCGCGGGTACCATCACGTCAAAATCCCGCGGTTCTTGCCCTCGCACGAGGCATTGCATGGCAAGTAGTCCCGCCACTCGCTCTACTGTGCAATCCAATGTCGCGTCCGATTCGGCTCGAAACTGAGACATTCCCGTCGACTTGTCGCAAAAAACAAACATATTGCCGGGGTGGCTTACTACGCGCTTCTTTTCGTTATGGACTAGTTTTGGTATCGCTGTGGCCTTCTTCAATTTAGCCTTCCGTTTGCTTGCCCAGGACTGCATTCGGCTAAGCCGTGGTCTGAACTTCTTATTCCCTGTGGAACTTCATTCTTCGAGAGGTCACGCGGCAAGCACGAAACGTAAGGGGTGATGCAAGTGTGAGCGGCCCCCTCAGAACCGCGCGCGCTGCACTGCCTCAAGACTGGGTCTTACCTCGGTGGTACGGGCGCTCAGTTGGCAGGTGGTATGCCATTGCCCCCTTTTTTTTGTAACTCACAGGTATGACGCGACATACGTATTTCGTAACCTACATCAAACACCCTATTTCACGGTAGAAAGTTCACTGACCCGGCAAATTATGCAGTCCCATGCCGCATACATTGCATGTGGCGCAGGCAACTCCTGCCCGTGCCAATTTCAAATCGAAGCGCCCGCCTATGCCAATGCCCCAGAGCCGCCTTCAGTGGCACAGGCACTCTTGTTTACTTCAGGCATGAACGGCCGGTGCGCCTTTCTCAAAGCCTCGCAGATTACCACTCCTCCATCCCGTAAGCCCGCTCACTCCGATCTCTCTCTCCACACCCCGAGGAACAATTTCTCCGCCCTCTCCCCACCCTGTATAATCCGCAAACCCGAGCAACCGTCTCAACCCCAGGAGGGTCAAGTGCCTTCGCGCAATCGAATCCAACTCGCGATCGTCGGTCTCGCACTCTCACTGCTGGCATCCGCCGCAAGCGCCCAGATCCCCCCCACCAAGCCAGCCCCGCTCGCAAAGCAACCGACCGGCGATGGCGGCTGCTCCGTCCAGAAAGGCTGCTCTGACCTCGCGCCCGCAATGATTCAAAGCGCCCTCGGCGCTTCGCCGCTCGAAGAAAATCTCCGCTACCTCACAGACACAATCGGCGGCCGCGTCACCGGCTCGCCTGCGGCAGATCGCGCCGTCGGCTGGGGCGTCGAAGCGTTTCGTCACGCCCGCGTCGACGAAGTGCACACCGAAAAATTCTCCGTCCCGGTGGGTTGGAGTGAAGGCCGCACGCGCGTCGAGGTTCTTTCTCCAGAGCCGTTTCCTGTGCGTCTCGTTTCTGTCGGCTGGTCGCCTGCAATTCCCGGAGACGGACTCACCGGTGAGGTAATCGATGTCGGCTTTGGCGACGATGCAGCCTTCGCTAAAACAGGCGCGGCGGCCAAGGGTGCGATCGTCCTCGTGCATCAGAATCCAATCGTCACGTGGGAAGATTTGCTAGGCGAGTACAGAACAGGCCCGGAAGTAATTGCGCGCGCCATCAAAGCTGGCGCGGCCGCAATTTTCTGGATGTCCACTCGTCCAAACCTTCTTCTCTATCGCCACAATGTTTCCGTCACAGGTGAGCTGGAACGCCTGCCGCAAGCCATCCTCGCCCGCGAAGATGCCGAGCGCATGGCCCGCTTCATCGCCTCCGGCCAGAAAGTCCGCGTTCATTTCGAAATGCCGAACAAGATCACCGGGCCGGTCGACTCCGAAAATGTAGTCGCCGAAATTCGAGGCCGCGAAAAGCCCGACGAATTCGTGATCCTCGGCGCGCACCTCGATTCCTGGGAGCTTGGCACCGGCGCTCTCGACAACGGCTGCAACGCCGCCCTCGTGATCGACGCCGCTCGCGTAATCAAATCCTCCGGCTCGATTCCGCGCCGCTCGATTCGCTTCGTGCTGTTCACCGGGGAAGAGCAGGGAATGCTCGGCTCGTGGGCCTATGCGCGCAAACACCGCGAGGAACTCGACCACATGGTTGCCGCCGTAATTTTCGATTCAGGAATCGGCACGGTCACCGGCTATTCGCTCGGCGGCCGCAAAGATACGCTTGCCGCTGTTCGCGAATCCCTCGAACCAGTCGCCTCGCTCGGCGCGAAGGATTTCACGCTCGACGCCGAATCCGGCACCGACCATCTCGATTTTCTGCTCGAAGGCGTTCCCACGCTGGTCGCGAATCAAGAGCCCGCGAACTACATGCTCAACTATCACGCCCAGTCGGACACATTCGATAAGGTCGACATCGCCGAGCTGAAAAAGCACGTAGCAATCGCCGCCGTCACCGCCTACGCCATCGCCGATCGCGAAGCACGCATCGGTCCGCGCCAATCCCGCGCGCAAGTCGAACAATTATTGAAGGACACAGGCCTCGACAAAGATCTCCAGGATCAAATCATGTGGCCCCTCTGGCTAAAAGGCGACCGCGGCCGCCAACCATAGCAGTCACGCGTTGGACTCAAGTTTGACCCGTCACAATTGACACTAGGCTAACCACACCCGTTTCGAATAGTATGTCGGAAACGCGGCAGTCCCGTGGGAGGGAAAGTCCATGAAGACCAAAGTGCAATTGAAACAGCGCGCGATTTTCGTTGTTGTGATCGTCGTTGTATTGGTGGCAGCGATTGGCGCGATGTCGCGTTCTAGGGCCAAAGGATCCGCCAAAACTCTTACTGAGGTTGCTGCTAGCACCGCTAAGGCCACGGGTGCGGCTCCTGGAAACTCGCCTGCGCAGGTAGAACGGAATCCAGACCGCAATGTTTATTTTGGCGAAACTCACCAGCACACGAGCTGGTCGTTCGATGCTTACATTTTTGGGAACCATATAACAGGGCCGGCTGACGCATACAAATATTGGAAGGGCGAAACGATAAAACATCCTCTCGGTTATGACATTAAGATTGATACGCCGCTAGATTGGGGCGGAGTGACCGACCATTCGGAATACGCGGGCGTGGTACGACTTTCCAACGATCCTTCTTCGCCGCTCAGCAAGATGCCCATTGCTCAGAAATTAATCGTGCGCGAGCCATCGGACATTCAAAAAATTTATTTCTGGCTCGGCAAAAGCATGATCGACGGCGTAGCGATTCCCGAGCTGGTAAAACCGGAAGTCGCGGGCACGGTCTGGAAGGAGAATAACAAGGCCGCGGACGAGGCCAACGAACCTGGCAAATTTACGGCCTTCTGCTCCTACGAGTGGACCTCCACACCCGATTACCGGAACATGCACCGCAATGTATTTTTCAAAGACTGCGCCAAGGTCCCGGTAATGCCGTTCAGCTCGCTGGATTCTGCGCATCCGGAAGATTTATGGAAATGGATGGACGCTCAGCGGAAGGCCGGGAACGAACTGCTGGCAATATCGCATAACGCTAATTTGAGCGACGGCCACATGTACCCGATCGACGTGGATAGCTATGGCCGGCCGATTGACGCGGCGTGGGCGGAATCGAGAGATCGCAATGAGCGACTGATCGAGATGAAACAGATCAAGGGCGCCTCAGAAACGCACCCGGCGTTGTCGCCGAATGACGAATTCTCGAATTTCGAGATTCTTACCTATCTATTAGGCGAACCGCAAGGCCGCTTCGATCACATCGTAGGAAGCTATGCGCGGCAGGGGTTGAAAGACGGGCTGACGATGCAAGACACCAAGAGATATAACCCCTACAAGTTCGGCTTCGTGGGAGGGTCTGACTCCCACAATACTGGCACACCCTACCGGCAGGACAACTTCTATGGTGGCCATGCAGACGCGGACGGCACGATCGAAGGGCGCATGGCCGGCCATATTTTTGCGGGTATGGATGTCCGTTACGAAAACCCTGCGGGCGTCAGCGGTGTTTGGGCAGAAGAGAACACGCGCGCCTCGATTTTTGAAGCGATGCAACGTAAAGAGACCTTTGCTGCCAGCGGCCCGCATATTAAGTTGCGTTTTTTTGGAGGCTGGAATTACAAAAGTTCCGATTTCGAAGATAAGGATTGGGTAAAGACCGGGTATCGAGAAGGCGTTCCCATGGGTGGCGACCTGAAAAAGATGGACGGTAAGGCGCCCACATTCATCGTATGGGCCGTGAAGGATCCGACATCTGGAAACTTGGATCGAATCCAGATCGTAAAAGGGTGGAGCAAAAGCGGTCAAAGTTTTGAAAAGATTTTTGATGTCGTGTGGTCCGGCGACCGCAAACCGGATGTGGCTAGCGGTAAAGTCCCGGCAATCGGAAGCACGGTGGACCTTGCGAGCGCTACCTACACCAATACCATCGGCTCCACGGAGCTTAAAACTGTGTGGAAGGACCCGGAATTCGATCCGAGCCTCCATGCGTTCTACTATGCCCGCGCGTTGGAGATCCCCACGCCGCGCTGGACCACGATCCAAGCACATCAATTGGGCGTGCCGATCCCCGATGTGGTTGCAGCGACCGTTCAGGAGCGGGCGTGGAGTTCGCCGATCTGGTACACGCCTTCGGAGGAAGACCGCAAGAAAGCACCCTCAGGCCTCAGCGTGGCGGACCTGAAACAGAAAGGTGGTGTCGCGCTGACCAATGAGCAACTGACGGCCTTGGTGGTGAACAAGTTCGTTTGGGTACAGAACAACGTCACCGGCGGACGCATGAAGATTATCTACAACAAGGAAGGGCAGACCCTCGTGATTAACATTGGACGAAATGCGCTGCTGCCCAGCGAAGTTGGGAACGTGGCACAAACCGCCTATTCGGGCATGTCCGCTCCCTACTCCATCCAGAATGGAAAAATCATCACCTGGCTGCAACAGACGCCATTTGAAGTGACGGTGTACAAGCTCGGCGACAAATATTATGGAGCGCGGAGCAATGAATTCGGTTACGCAAACTACGAGATCATTCCGCCGGTCAACAATTTGCTTGAGCCAGCAAAAGGCAAGCCCTAAGCCAAGCAGGGAACGATAAACCGGAAGCAATTAGAAGCTCCGAAAAGGCCTTAGACTCACAAAGCGGTATGGCAGTCAAAAATAGGGGACACAACAGTAAAGACCCCCGGTCCAATGCCCTGACGCCCGCCGCGACAGAGTCAGATGTACATGCCGATCCCAACTGAAATCGAGGGCATAAACCAAAGTCCCCGCGCAAATTCGCCCGTATCCGTGCTCGACGATGCGCAGCCTGCGGAGAAGAATTCCGGGCTGGGCGTTCGTTTTTTCGACATCTTTAAACGAGCCCTGCACGAGCCTCTCGTTCATTTTCTCCTGATTGGACTCTCTCTCTTCGTTCTCTACGGTTATATGAGCCGCGGGCAGAGCGGTGACGTGAACCATCAGATCGTAATCAGCCTGGACGACATCCGCCAGCTCGACATTTCCTTCGTCTCACAATGGCATCGCCAGCCGACTCCGGAGGAATTTCGCGGATTGGTGGAAGGATTTATTCGCCAAGAAATTCTGTATCGCGAGGGCCTGGCAATGGGATTGGATAAGGACGACACCATCGTGAAGAGGCGCATGGCGCAGAAAATGGAGTTTCTGGCGGAAGACGTAGCCGCATCGCATGAGCCTACGACCGAAGAACTAAAGGCGTGGTATGGGAAAAATACGCAGAAATTTGCTCTCGCAGATCGGGCTACATTCCGCCATCTGTTTTTCGGTTTTGACCAGCGTGGGCCAAAAGCACAAGCCGATGCTCAGGCAGCCCTTCTGAGATTGGCAGCAGCGCAGGAGGATTCGCCGCTGGCGAAGGCGATAGCGGACCCATTCATGTTTCAAGATTATTACGGTGATCGCGCACCAGATCAACTCGCGAAGGAATTTGGGCCCACGTTTGCCCTGGGTTTATACAAACTGAAGCCGGGATCGTGGCAAGGACCGATTGAGTCGGGCTATGGCTGGCACCTTGTTTGGATCGAATCGATCACGCCGGGGCGTGTACCGGCATTCGAGGAAGTAGAGCCGGATGTGAAAACAGCGTGGCTCGCGGACCAAAAATCAATCGAGTGGCAGAAAGCATACGCGAAAATGCGGGCAAAATATGAAGTGATAGCACCGCAACCTCCGGCGGAGTCGGAAACGAAACCCGCCGCCCCTCTTCTAGCGCCATGAGCAGCCTGCGGAAACGCATCGAAATTTTGCTTTCGCTCGCAATTCTCGCTTGCGTCGGCTTTCTGCCCACCGTGATGGCGCACGAGACTCGCCCTGCGTATCTTGAAATCAAAGAAACTTCTCCGAATCACTACGACATTCTGTGGCGCACGCCCGTAAATGCGGGAATGCGATTGCCAATTGTGCTGCAATTGCCCGCTGATGCAAAAAATATAAGCGCGCCGACTGCACAGGAACTCACGGACTCACTTGTCGAGCGGCGGTCGATCGAGGTGCCCGGCGGCCTCGCTGGAAAGCGCATCGACTTCGTAGGATTGCAGGGAACGATCACCGACGTGCTCGTGCGAGTGGAACTTCTTGACGGCCGCGAGGCCACTTCGATTGTGCATCCTTCGCAATCCTGGTTTGAGATGAGTGCCTCGCAAAGCCGATGGTCGGTCGCTGGCGCATTCATCGTCCAGGGGATACGGCACATCTCTCTGGGAGCCGACCACCTATTGTTTCTGCTGGGGTTGCTCCTGATCGTAAAGAACCGGTGGATGCTGCTAAAAACTGTGACTGCGTTTACCGTAGCGCACAGCATCACACTCGCCATCGCGACGCTCGGTTACGCGAATGCGCCTGTGATTCCGCTGAACGCAGCGATCGCACTGAGCATTCTTTTTCTCGGGCCGGAGATCGTGCGTTCCTGGAGGGGACAATCAAGCTTTACGATTCGGCATCCTTGGGTCGTAGCATTTGCCTTCGGTCTATTGCACGGGTTCGGCTTTGCAGGGGCGCTCACCAGCGCCGGCTTACCGCGAACGGAACTGCCGCTGGCACTTTTGACTTTCAACATCGGCGTGGAAATCGGCCAAGTCGGTTTCATCTTGCTGGTGCTGCTTCTCGAACGATCTTTTCGAATTCTCGAAATGCGCTGGCCGCGCTGGGTGCAAGCCGTCCCCGGTTACACCGTTGGTTCGCTCGGAGCGTTCTGGACAATTCAGCGGCTGGCGATTCTGCTAGGAAGTGTGCGATGAGACCTTTGGAGCTTCGCGTCCCGGTGCGATGGAGCGCGATGCTGTTGGCGGTGATGTTCTGGACCCAAGCAGCATTCGGCCATCCCGTTAAAGGGCAGGCGATCAGTTTTTTGACGGGTTTCCGCCATCCCATCTCGGGAGTTGATCACGTCGTTGCAATGATCGCGGTGGGCTTGTGGGGAGCGCAACTTGGCGCGCCTGCGATTTGGCTTTTACCGGTCGCATTTCCCATCATGATGGCGATGGGAGGGATGTTGGGATTGATGGGGCTGCCACTGCCGGGCACGGAAATTGGCATCGCTGCATCGGCTGTGATGTTGGGTGCGGTCGTGCTGCTCGAGCTTCGGCCGCCACTCGCTCTGGCTGCCGTTCTGGTTTCGTTCTTCGCAATTTTCCACGGCTATGCGCATGGGAGCGAGCTGCCACCTGGCCAGAACGCGCTTCTTTTCAGCATTGGATTCGTGATGGCCACGGGCTGCTTGCATGCGGTGGGAATTTCAATCGGCCTGATTCATCGATGGCCGTGGGGACAACGAGTATTGCGCCTCGCAGGTGCAGGAGTGGCCGCGGCTGGAATATTTTTCCTGTGGAAAGCATTCGAATGAGGAACCAATCTTCGATTCGTTCCCGATTGGTGATGATGTTGCTGGGCCTCTCGCTGTTGCTGCTTTTCCCCGCGCACACAGAAGCCCACCTCAACTCCACCGGTCTCGGTCCTGTCTATGATGGGCTGCTACATTTCCTACTGAGCCCGGAAGATTTTCTTCCGGTGCTAGCTCTGGCGCTGTGGGCCGGACTGCGCGGCGCTGACTACGGCCGCACGGTATTGTTCGTGCTGCCGGCGTCGTGGTTGATAGGCGGACTCGTGGGACTTCGGGCGACAGCGCCCACTAGCACGGCGTTAACGTGCGTCTCGTTCTTGTTACTCGGAGGATTGCTCGCTGCCGACGCGAAACTTTCGTTGCGGGCAACCACGATACTTGCCGCGTTCGTTGGACTATTTCACGGCTACCTGAATGGATCTGGAATGGGTCGGCCCGAGCACGGAGGCCTGGCTCTTCTAGGATTAATCTTCGCGGTGTTTGTCTTAGTAGCGATCGCTTCCGCCTTCGTTGTGAGGTTGCGACGCCACTGGGAGCACATTGCAGTACGCGTGATGGGAAGCTGGATTGCGGCCTGCGGTCTGTTGATGCTGGGCTGGGCCGCGCGTCGCCGCTGACCCATCAGTGATTTTCAAGAGCCCTCATACTCATCCATGCTCGCTATTCGGCCTACAAGAATGGATCCTCACAAATGGTTACAAAGTTCCAGCAGCGGATAGAAGCTGATAAAGCACGTGGCAATCGCCGCCGTCACCGCCTACGCCATAGCCGACCGCGAAGAACGCATCTGTCCGCGCCAATCCCGCGCCCAAGTCGAACAATTACTGAAGGACACAAGCCTCGACAAAGATCTCCAGGATCAAATCATGTGGCCACTCTGGCTAAAAGGCGATCGCGGCCGCCAGCCGTAGCTGCTCAGTTACCACATGTCCCACTCCCGCAATCTGGAAGCTTCGGGGAATATAAGACTTCAAGGTTTTGCGCGTTCGGAACTCGTACCTTCAGATTCCATCTCGCGCCATTCGTGGGTGGTGTCGCAAATCCGATTTCCAGTCGATAGAAGTGCGATATCAACTGGTATTGCTTCCGCAGTTGAAGTCCGGCCTCCGTCTCCGCGCCATCCCGATCGATAAAGGGAAAATCGCGGCTTAATCTTGACGGCAAGATTGCAACCTTGGATCCTCCGGTGTCGGAGACCACGTCTGTAAAGTCGGCAACTCCCACCAGCACCTCAAGGTTTCGCTCTATTGCTGTATCCAGATAAAGCCAAAACACGCGGATATTCTTAGACTGCAATATCTGCTCCGCATCTCGAAGCATCGTCTTACCAAAATTGTTGCCGGCGTCTGTGAACACGTACACCACGTCGCCCGTTTCCGGTGGACCAAGAATCTCGGCACCCTCACGCAGCGCATCCCAAAGTGCCGTTTGGCGTTCCTTGCGCGGCACTAGTTGGTCGACTAGGCTCAGATTGTTCAGCTCAGCTCGCAACTTCGCACGATCCTCGGTCAGCGCCTCGGTTCTCTCGACACGGCTAGCGAAAATCTCGAGTGCAACGGGGGTTCCTTGCGGAAGGTTCGTAAGTAAGTGATCTGCCGCCGCAAGATACAGTTGCCAGGTCTGGCCGCCGTTTCCTGTCATGCTTCCGCTTGCGTCAAGCACGAGCACGACCCTTGACGGTTTGTCCTGGGGTTTGCTGGACAGGATTCTCACAGACGATCCGCGTAGCGATGCTTCGAAGTTGGAAGCCTGTAATCCGGTTACCGGAGTACCCTTCGGTGTGGAAACGCTGACCGGAACGGTCCGGCGGGTGCAATCAGGAGATTGCGAATAGATTGCTGGGGAAAGGAGGAGTGCTAAAGGAAGCAGCGGCGCAACGGAAAACCAGCGCATGATACTCGCTCCATGATCGTTCCGAAATTCCTACGGAAACAACCCCCGCACAAGCGTCGCATCCGCCACGCGCCCCACCGCCAAACAATACGCCCCGGTCCGCATGTGCGTCCGGTGCTTCCGCGCGCTCTCGTGCACTTCATGAAACGCGCGCCGCATCACGGATTCGAGCTTCGCATTCACTTCCGATTCCGACCAGAAGAAGCTCTGCAAATCCTGCACCCACTCGAAGTAGCTCACCGTCACGCCGCCCGCATTCGCAAGAATATCCGGCAGCAGCATGATGCCTTTGCGCGCCAACACTTCATCCGCATGAGGAGTTGTCGGCCCGTTCGCAGCTTCCGCCACGATCTTCGCCTTGATCTGGTCCGCATTGTTCAATGTAATCACGTTCTCGAGCGCCGCCGGAATCAGGATGTCGCACTTCATCGTCAGCAATTCGTCGTTCGATATCCGCGACGTGCCCGGCATTCCCACCACGGTCCCCGACCGTTCCTTGTACCGCATCGCCTTCAGCGGATCGATTCCCCGCGAATTGAAAACGCCTCCGCGCGAATCGCTGATTGCCACCACACGCGCTTTCTTTTCCGCAAAAAGTTTCGCCGCGAGTGAACCTGCGTTACCGAATCCCTGAATCGCCACGCTCGACCCACGGATCGACATCTTTTTCAGTCGGCATGCTTCTTCCACCGCCACCAAACAACCGCGCGCCGTCGCTTCATTCCGTCCCTCGGACCCGCCGATCGAAAGTGGCTTGCCCGTTACGACGCCCAGTGTGGAATAGCCCTTGGTCATGGAATAGGTGTCCATGATCCACGCCATCGTTTGCGAATCCGTGTACATATCTGGCGCGGGAATATCCTGCTCCGGTCCGATGATTGGCAAAATTTCCGACGTGTAACGTCTCGTCATGCGTTCCAGTTCAGGTTTCGTCATCCGCTTTGGATCGCAAATCACTCCGCCTTTGCCGCCGCCATACGGAATATTTACCGTCGCGGTTTTCCACGTCATCCACGCCGCCAGCGCCTTCACCTCATCGAGCGTAACGCCCGGATGATAACGAATGCCGCCCTTCGCCGGGCCGCGCGCCACGTTGTGCTGCACGCGATACCCAGTGAAAACTTTCACCTGCCCGTTATCCATTTTCGTGGGAATGGATACTTCGAGGATGCGCTTCGGCGTTCGCAGAATCTGCCGCAGTCCCTGGTCGAGCTTCAAGTATTCAGCTGCGATATCAAACTGGATCTGCGCGATCCGGTACGGGTTCAAATCCTCGCGCGGCGCGATGCGCGGAATGGGCTGCGGAGCCGCCTTGGCAAGAGTCGCCATTCTAGCTTCCTCCTAAATTTTGCGAGAAGAACTGCGTTGCCTTCACTGCGAACCAACTTTCGGGAGTCTGTTTGGCCCGTAAGTCCCGCGCGAGTCGAAGTTTAGCCAAGCCGTGAAGGATGTCAATCGAAACTCCCAGTAGGCGTGTCATCGATTCCTTGGGCCCGTGCCCCATCGCAGGCATCTGAGGGGTTCCTGGATTGAGCTAATCGCAATATTATGAATGGTTTAGACGGATCCACCCCACTCCACGCAGCCCCACGCCCAGCCTCGCCCCTCCCAACGGAATATCCTCGTCGAACCAGTTGACCCTCACATACCAAGCAAGTTAGGCTGCATTCGTTGTGCGCAACCGGATCGCACCCGAACCGAAATCCGGCGCCCTACCGCGCGCGTACTCATTAGTGGAAGCGCCTCAGCATCGCAATGTCGAAGACGGGAGCGGAATTGCCGGCGACGGACGCGGCGCTCATTCAGAAAATCATCGAGCGGGACGAAGCAGCACTGGCGGCGCTCTACGACCGCTACGCTGGCATGCTCTCGTCTGTCCTGAACCGGATTCTTCGCGACACGCAAGCGGCCGAAGAGATTCTGCAGGATGTCTTCTACCAACTTTGGTGCGGTGCCGCGCGATTCGATGCGGCGCGCGGCTCGTTACCAGGCTGGCTGTTAGTCATCGCGCGAAACCGCGCCATCTCGCGCTTGCGCCGCCACAATCCAGCCGCCGGAGAAGAAATTCTCGAGAACACAGTCGTGATGCCGTTCGATCTCGAGAGCGCCATCTCGCAAGAGCAATTGCTCGGACGCGTGAAGGGCGCGATGGAAATTTTACCGTCCGAGCAGCGAGCCGCCATCGAGCTCGCTTACTTCGAAGGAATGACGCACAGCGAAATCGCGGAACGAACCGGCGATCCGCTCGGAACTGTAAAGACAAGGCTGCGTTCGGCGCTGGAAACGCTGAAACGAAATTTGCAGCCGGCGATGGGAAGCAACTCATGATGAGCGCGAACTCTTGAATAATGTCTAACGGGCATCCAACTCGGGAAGAAGATTTCGATCTCTACGTTCTCGGCGCGCTGGAAGGCGACGAGAAACAAGCGATCGAATCGCACCTCCGCGCCTGCGCCGAGTGCGCTCGCAAACTCGCCGCCGCGCGCGGACGCATCGCTGCGCTCTCTTTCTCCGCCCCGCGCGTTGCGCCCGCAGCCGCCGTGAAAGAACGCCTCATGCGCCAAATCCGCGCCGAAGCGGAAACCAGTTCAGGTGCGAAAGTTCCCGCGCGCGAAATCGTTCGCACCGAATCTTCGCGCGGTCTCGCAGGACGCTGGTGGCTCGCCGTTCTCGCGCCCGCTTGCGCCGTGCTGCTCGTCGCCACGTTCTACCTCTGGCGAGAAAACGATCGCCTCGCGCGTGAAGTGAATCAGTTTCGCGCCACCATGATCACGCAAGAGCGCCAGCTCGCCGAAGTTCAGGAAACGCTCAGCCTGTACACATCAAAAGACACGATCAACGTCGCGCTCGCGCGGCAGCCCGGCATGCCCAAAGGCGATGTGAAGGTGATGTACAACGCGAAAATGGGCATGCTGATGTGCGACGGCTGGGTCGAACCTGCGTCGGCCAACAAGAGCTATCAGCTGTGGATCGTTCCGATGGAAGGGAAGCCAGTGAGCGCCGGCGTCTTCAGTCCCGAAAATGCCGGAGCCTGGCACATGATGATGAAAGTCCCGGAAGGCATCGCGCCAAAAATGTTCGCGATCACGCTCGAGCCCGTCTGGGGGCATGCCGCAACCCACCGGCCCAATGGTGATGGTCAGCCCCACCTCTTAGTTCCTCTCGATTGCCACAGAGGCTCAGAGACACCGAGTAGAACAATCTCCGTAAATTTTTCCTCGCGCTTTTTTCTCAGCGCCTCTGTGACTCCGTGGCAATCCTGTCTGTGCCCATGTAAGGCCGCAGCGCCTCGGGAATCTCGACGGACCCGTCTGCGCGCTGATAATTCTCCACCACCGCAATCCAAGTGCGCCCGACGGCCAGCCCCGAGCCATTCAGCGTGTGCACAAATTCCGACTTTTGATTTCCGGGGCCGCCCTTCGGCTTGAATCGAATTCCCGACCGCCGCGCCTGAAACGCCTCGCAATTCGAGCACGACGAAATCTCCATGAAATCCCCGGTCGACGGCAGCCACACTTCGATGTCGTACGTTTTCGCCGCCGCAAATCCCATGTCGCGCGTGCAGAGCAGCATCACGCGATAGGGCAGACCAAGTTTTTGGAGCACGGCCTCCGCGCTCTCGACCAGCGACTCGAGCTCGTCATAGCTTTGCTCCGGCCGCGTGAATTTGAACATCTCGACTTTTTGAAATTGGTGCTGCCGCTTGATCCCTCGCGTATCTTTTCCCGCCGCGCCCGCTTCCGAGCGAAAGCAAGCCGTCCACGCGCAAACCTTTACAGGTAGCGCATCCGCGTCGAACGTCTCGTCGCGATACATGCTCGTCAATTCCACTTCCGACGTGGGCGTCAGGTACAGGTCCGTCCCCTCCACGTGAAACATGTCCTCCGCAAATTTCGGAAGCTGGCCCACTCCAGTAAGTGATGCGGTGTTCACCAAAAACGGAGGCAGCACTTCCGTGAACCCATGCTCGCGCGTGTGGACATCAAGAAAAAAGTTCGCCAGCGCCCGCTCGAGCCGCGCCCCCAGCCCTTTGTAGACCGCAAACCGCGCGCCCGCAATTTTAATCGCCGCCTGAAAATCCAGAATCCCCGCAGCCTCGCCAATTTCCCAGTGCGGCTTCGGCGCAAAATCAAATTGCGGCGTCTTCCAAGGATCGGGCCACCGCCGCACTTCCACATTGTCAGCCGCGCTCGTTCCCACCGGGACGCTCGCGTGCGGAATATTCGGAATCATCATCATGAACTGCTTCAGCCGTTCATCCAGTTCCGCAATCGTCGCATCTTCTTTCTTGATCTGGTCCGACACTCCCTTCATATGCTCCAGAACCGCCGTCATGTCCTGCTTTGCCTTTTTCAGCGCGACGATTTTTACATTTGCATTGTTTCTCTCAGCCTTCAATTGCTCCGTCCACTGGATCAACCGTCGCCGCTCCGTATCCAGCGCGCGAAACGCCCCCAAATCCAGCACGACGCCGCGGTCCCGCCCCATCTTCTCAATCACGTCCAGGTGCTCGCGCACATATCCAAGGTCAAGCATAGGTGAAGCAGAATACCTGAAGGCAGTGGCTAGTGGCGAGTGGCTAGTGATGGAAGGCGAGGCGTGACTCGTAATTCGTGTCTTGTGACTCGTGATACGTCGCCAGGGCAGTGGAGATGCGGTGGCGCGTGGCAGAGGCGATTCTGATTGTGAGGTCGTAATCTTCAATTCCAAACTAGCCCTGTACCGTTGATTAGAAATTTTTACGCCCTTTGTTTTCAGGTGTTTGATTTGAATTCTAATCGCGGATCGGCGATTAGAAGTGTGCCCGGAGCGGCGACGTTGAGCGTGCGAGCCAAGGCGACGACACGCGCGGGTGGGGCGGCGCGTAAGGAAAGCGAGTAGCGCTGCCGGGTTTATGGCGGACCTGAAGGTCCGCCCCCCTAAACGGCAAGATGCAACGGCGGCGGACGAGGGTCCGGCGTTGGATGGTTCGTCGAGGGTTCGTCGGATTGGAATGGCGGTCTGCATGTTGTCATTTTTCGCATTGCGAAAAATTCCCCGACTCACGCTAACAGGAATTGAGGCGCGTTTCTATTCGGGAAAATACGGATACGCGGAATTGCGTAGGGGTGCGAGAACGCAAACAAAGACACGCGCGGGTGAAGCAGCGCGTGCGGTAGGCGCGTTGCGCGTCGACTTTTCCCAGCGCTTACGCGCTGGGCTAACTTCTGCCGCGCCTCCGGCGCTGGGGGGGAGATGAGTGGAAAACTGGGCTGACAGCGGGCTTGACCCGGTTGTCAGCGAAGCGTACATTATAACCTCGGAACGTACATTAGGAGAATATGATGGCTAGAGGGCGCGTGGCGGTGAAGAAGGTGACGGCTACGGATCTGCGGCAGAACCTCCGGGTTCATTTGAAGGCGGCGACCGCGGATACGCTGGTGCTCGTGGAGAACCGGCGGCAGCCGGCGAAATATCTGGTGGATAAGGAGTTTTTGGATTCGCTGATGAAAGAGCGCGAGTCGATACTGGCGACGCTGGAGATTCTGGCGGACCGGGAGCTAACGGATCGTTTGTTGAAACTTTCGAAGACGATTGATGGGGATGTGCGTGCGGGGCGGTTGCTGAAGACGGAAGAAGTGTTCGGTGAATGAGCAAGCGACGGAAGGAAGGATTTAGCAGCGTCGGACGAAAAGTCAAAAGAGCCGGCAGGATGCCGGCGCTACAAGAAGAGGGCGGGCTCGCGCGTGTTCCAGTTGAATTGGGTTCTGCGATTCCCGGTTTTGAACTGCGATATACCTCAGACGCTGCAGCGGACATTAAAAACCTCGACGGCAGCATTCGAAAGCAGTTGCGCAAGGTGCTGGAGAAAAAGCTGGCCGTTGATCCCGAGGGGTATGGATTGCCGTTGCGCGGTCCGCTTGCGAACTACTGGAAGCACGAGTTCGGAAATCACCGCATCGTTTACCGGATTTATCAAGCGCAGCGCGTAGTGGCGGTGTGTGCGGTGGGAATTCGAAAGCACGGCGACGCCGAGGATATTTACCGGCAATTGGAATCGGTGGCGAAGACGGGGCGGCTGGCGGCGCAGCTTGCTGCGGTGATTAGGAAACTGGTGCCGTGATTGGTGACTTGTAATTTGTGACTCGTGAAGAAGGGTCAAAAGTCTCCCGCTTCAAAAAGCAAAGGGATGGGGCACTCGGGCGCAGAAAGGAACCCTTGTGGTTGGAATTCATCTTGGGGAGAAAAAACTTGCGAACAATTGGGCGGGGCCGCTACAAACGAATTTTCAGGTTCTTAGTATTCGTCGGAATGGTTCTTGTGATAGCTGGGTGCGCGACCCAGCCGAGACCCGAAACTTACGATCCTCCCGGCTTCTTTTCGGGGTTGCTCCATGGCTTCCTAATTCTGTTTAGCTTTATTGGGAGTTGGCTCTGGGACGTCCGGATCTATGCCTTCCCCAATTCTGGCGGTTGGTATGACTTCGGTTATCTGATCGGTGCCAGTATGTTTCTCGGCGGGGGCGGTGCGAGTTCCCGTTAAATTCTCAAACGCGTCCAAAGGGCTATTAGGACGTCAGCGGAGGCGGTAGTCGCCGCCGCCGAGATAATTCGAGGATGCCTAGATCGCGAAGGACTTGGAGTTGTTGGCGAATTTTGTCGCGGACGTGGCGATTGGCTGGGTGGAGCTTGGCTAGCTTTGCGTCGGACTTGTAGACTTCGGCTAGGTCGAACTCGGTTTTCTTGAGTGAGCGGACTACGCTTAGGACGTCGAGGGTCCAGCCGCGTTGTTTGGCTTTGATTTTGGCTAGTGGGCGGACGCGGGCGTATTGGGCACGGACGATGGCGGGTGCGACGGGTTTTCCATCTGAGATGATCTTGATTCTTGCGTCCTCCGGAATTGCGTGCAAGAGAATGTTACAGCCCACCCATCCGGCGCGACGGGCGGTTGCGGCCAGAGGTTTTCTTTTCTCGATTGCTGAGAGCGGGAAGGCGAAACGCGCGGAATCAGAATTACATTCGCGACTTGCCAATCAGCGAGATGGTAGTGAAGGGCGTAGAGAGCCCTTTGGAGTGCGGTCTTACCATGATGGCGCGGACCAATCGAGCTGTATGCGGCGTCGACGATTCGGGCCGCGAGAAGGCCGACGCCTGAGATTTAAGTTGATAGGTGGATTCTGCACATTTGGGAACGCAGGTGAAATCGATTACGGGTGTGCCCACCGCCGCACGAAACTAATGTCCGGAGAACTGCAGTTCGGACGAGAAGAGGTTCGATTCGGCCCATGATTCCGTAGCGATACGGGCGCGTTGGGATGTTAACGATCTTTTGTAGGCGTCGAGTCCGCCGCCGGGTAGCGCGATTTGCACGGCTGCATTGAGATCACTTTCCTCACACAGGGGGGACTGACGCGAGATAAATCTCGGTTTCGGTTTTGATGACGAAGAGGATTTCGACTGTTGAGTGCGGGCTGGATTGGAATTTCTGCAGGGCTTCTTCCATGTTTTCTGCGCTGACTGAATATATGACTTCGCGGCGGTGGGTGCCTACGAAATAGAAGTTGCGGTCGCGGCGAACCAGCTTCCCTGTAGATGACGAGTTCATGGGCCGGATGGGTGTGCGTATTGATCGATCCATAGATCCGGAGAACAGATCAATAGAGATCTGCGTGCACGAGACAGAAAGTTTGACCTGTACCAGATCGGAACAGATTCGGCGGAGGGAGAGATTGACGGATTCGATGTCGAGATCGCATCCGTAGGCGTGACGGCGCAAGCGGAGGGCGCTGATGATTGTTGTGCCGCCGCCTAGGAACGGATCGAGGACCAGGTCGCCTTCGTCGGAGGCGGCTAGGAGGATGCGTTCGAGGAGGGCGACGGGCTTTTGGGTGGGGTGCTTGCCGTGGCGCTTTTCGGATTTGTCTGGCGGGAGGATGGACCAGACGGATTTCATTTGTTTGCCGCCGGCGATTTCTTTCATGTGCTTGTAATTGAATTTGTGGCGGGACTTTTTGTCGCGCGCGGCCCAGATGATGGTTTCGGTGGCGTGGGTGAAATAGCGGCAGGAAAGATTGGGAGGAGGATTGGGTTTCACCCAGGAAATGTCGTTGAGGAGCTTGAAGCCGAGTTGCTGCATGGCGAAGCCGACGGAATGGATGACGTGGCTGGTGCCGCTGACCCAGATGGTGCCGTTGGGTTTGAGGACGCGCTGGCAGGCTGCGAGCCAGGCGCGGTTGAAGTCGTGGTTGGCGTCTGCTCCACGGGAGACGTCCCACTTGCCTTTGTTGACGCTGACCATGCGGCCGGCGTGGCAGGTGATGCCGTTGTTGGAGAGGAAGTAGGGCGGGTCGGCGAAGATGAGGTCGACGCAGGATTCAGGGATTGCGGCGAGGATATCGAGGCAGTCGCCCTGGAAGATTTTGATGTGGTGCTTGGCGTCGTGGAAGACGGGGTCGGGGAGGGGCCCGCCTTCGCTTAGGCTTCCGCTTCGCTTACGCTACGGCGCGACAGGCGGCGGTGGCGCGGCGGGAATCGGAGTGGGTTTGGGCACGGTTTCGGGATGAATGATGATCAAGTGGGATCGTTGATCGAATGGTGAATGGTGTCAAGGGCGGGAAGTACGGAGGGGCAGTGGCGAGTGGCGAGTGGCGAGTGACGAGTGACGAGTGATGAGTGATGAGAAAGGACGTAAAGGCGAAGAGCACAGGCCCTTCCTGCGTCAGGGTAAACCCTTCGCGGGCTCAGGGCAAGCAAGAGTGCGTGTGCCACTAGAGTCGAAAGACTGTCGGGCGCGCGGGACAAACGATGGGCACCCGACGCGACGGCGGAAGCGAGAACCTTCGAGAGTGTGCGATGAGCGCACAGAGGGGTGGTCAAGTGAACATCGGAGAGTGATTGAAGTCACAGACGCGGGTGGCGGGCGGCGGGTAGGTGTAGGATACGGAGAGTTCGGCGCGGTTGCGCTGGCTCTTTGTGATGGACGAACGAGCGACACGACAGGCAGGGAGGTTGACGATGGACAATATCGGGATAGCGCGGGCGGCCAGAATTTGGTTTGGGGCATTGATTTTGATGGGGTTGATTTTGGGCTTTGGCGGCGCGGCGTCGGCACAGGAAAAGGAAGTGAAGAAAGTGCCGGCCAAGACTTCGCCGGCGAGTTCCGGGTCGGAAATGTTCAAGCAGTATTGCGCGGCGTGCCACGGGAAGACGGGCAAGGGAGATGGGCCGGCGGCGTCGGCATTAAAGCAGGTGCCGGCGGATTTGACGACGCTGACGCAACGTCACGACGGGAAATTCCCGGATGGTTATGTGGCGAACGTGCTGCGGAACGGCGCGAAAGCTCCGGCGCACGGTGATGCGGAAATGCCCGTGTGGGGGCCGGTATTCTCGTCGATGGATCAGAGCGACGCCGTCGTGAATTTGAGGATTGCCAACCTGACGAAGTACATCAAGACACTCCAAGCGAAGTAGGCGGGGACGAATGGCTTGTGCTGGCGAGCGCGTGAGTGAGGGTGTGTGTGGATGATGGCGGGAGGTGCGGCGGGAAGCATTGACGAAAGCAAAGGCACGCAACGGAGATGCAGGAGTTTGGCATCTGCATTAGAGAGGTGCAACGATGGCACAGCATTCGCATAGGTTTACGATCGCAGACGACGACGCGGTGCGCGTCCTCCTGGCCAAGCTGGTGAAGGGCAGCGGGAAGCAGGCTCGGCGGGATAAATTGCTGCGCGCGCTGGACGATGCGGCACGTCACTACAAGGATTCCAACCAAAAAGTGCGGCAAGCATTCTTCCACGGGCTGCTGACCGGATATGCGGTCGCGTTGACGCTCCGATAGCCTTCAGGCCTCTTTACAGGGCAACGCGTTTTGACGGGCCCGCCGCGGCGGACTCTGCGGACTTGGCGGATTGGGAGCACGTCGAGAGGAGACGCGTGGCGGGAGGCGGGGGAACGGTCTACGCTTAGAGGCTCGGGGCGAGTCGTAGAATGCAAAATCCCCACACTTCGCCCGAACTGCGAAGAGGGGCACCCGCGAGACGAGACAGCAAGTCAGACGAGGGCCGACACGATGGCAATGCAGAAGAACAGCGGGCGGAACGCCGGAGTGGAAGTGCTGGGGACGCTGGCGACGCATGCGCCGCTGGTGCAGGATTTTCAATTCGTAAAATTTCGCGCGGATGGCGAAGTAGCGCGGCTCACGCTCGACCGTCCCGAGCACAATTTGCTGAACGAGCGGATGCTGGCGGAAGTGGCGGCGGGAATTAATTCGCTGAGCGAGCGCAGCGAAATCAAATTGATCGTGCTGGATTCGGCGGGGAAGACGTTTAGCGGCGGCATCGAGCTGGGGGAGTACACGCAGAGGCGCGTGTTTCAATTGCTCGACGCGTTTCACAATACATTTGCGGCGATGCTCGATACGTCGAAGCCGGTGCTGGTGGTGATCAACGGGCCAGCGTACGGCGGCGGCGCGGAACTTGCGGCGCTGGGCGATTTGGTGATTGCGACGCCGCGCGCACGATTCGCGCAGCCGGAAATTAAGTTGGGCGCGTTTCCTCCGCTGGCCGCGGCGATTCTGCCGTACATATTGGGGCCGAAGCTGGCGCTTGAACTCGTGTTGACGGGCGAAACGATGTCGGCGGAGCGCGCGCGCGAAGTGGGATTGGTGAACTGGCTGGTGAGCGAAGAAGAATTGCCGAAAAAAGTGGATGAGCTGATTGCGAAAGTGACGGCGCAGTCGGGCGCGGTGTTGACGATGGCGAAAAAGGCGATTCTCGGCAGCCTGGGATTGCCGTTGCGCGAGGGCGTGCGCAATTCGATGAAAGTTTTTCTCAACGAGCTTGGCGATTTGGAAGATTCGCAGGAAGGTTTACGCGCGCAAGCGGAAAAGCGCGCGCCGAAGTGGAAGAATCGGTGAGATGGCGCTCGCTTGAGGGGAATCAAATTCGCGCAGGCAGGAATCCCTATGCCACTCAAGGCGCTCCAATTGACAGTGTGAGGCGAGGCGCATAGACTCGCGGTGAACAATTTAGCTGGCACGGGGTTAAGGGGAAGGCCGTTAAAATCGGCCACGGTCCCGCCACTGTGATCGGCCGGCGCGGAAATTAGAATCGCGCGAGCGGCTGAAAGTCAGGCAACCTGCCCGGGCTGATCGAAGCTGACACTCTTCGCGAGAAAGGGTGTGGCGATAAGCCTCGCTATTCTCGCGAGGCTTTTTTGTTGTGCGGAACTTTGGGGGACGGATTGCGGCGCGCCTGGCAGAGAACGATTCTATTGTGCGTGGCATTTTGCGCAGTGCGCCACTGGCACGCTGGGCGCGAGACAATCGGGAACGAACGCGACGCCGGCGAAGAATTACGGCGCAAAAATTGGTTCCGCAAAAGTGAATGACGCGCAAATTGTCATCGATGAAACCGGGCGGCGCGTTGCGATTCCGGCGGACGTGAAACGCGTCGTGACGCTTGCGCCGGATTTGACCGAGACAATTTATGCGCTGGGGCTGGAGGACAAGCTCGCGGGCGACACGGATTATTGCGACACGCCACCTGCTGCGAAATTGAAACCGCATGTAGGCGGGCCGCAGATTCCGAGCCTCGAAGCGATCGTTGCGCTGCATCCGGACCTGGTTCTCGCGACGACGTCGATCAATCGCAGCGAGACGGTGGACGCGCTCGCGAAAGTGGGTGTAGCGGTTTACACCGCGAATCCGCACACGGTGCGCGGAATGCTTGCTTCGACGAAGCGGATCTCGGAATTGATGGGCGCGAGCGAGCAGGGAGCGGCGCTTGTCGCTCGAGCGCAGGCGCGGCTCGACGCGATTGCGGCGCGGCTCGCGGATACGCCGCCTGTGCATGTTTTGTTCGTCGTGTGGGAGAATCCGCTGATCACGATTGGGCAAAATACTTTTATTGCGGACGCGCTGCGTTGGGCGGGAGCGGAGTCTGTGATTTTGTCGAAACAGAATTGGCCGCAGATTACTTTTGAGGAAGTGGTGCGGCTCGAGCCGGACTACATCGTTTTTTCGAGCAATCACACGGGATTCGGCGCGAAGGAGTTGGCGTCGCTGCGAACCAAGGCGGGCTGGAAAGATTTGCGCGCGGTGGAGATGGGCCATCTGGCGGTGGTGAGCGAGGAAGTGGACCGGCCGTCACCGGGATTGATCAACGCAATTGAAGAGCTTGCGCGCGCGTTGCATCCGGATGCGTTTCGAGAAGCGGAAAATGGAAAAGTGAAAATGGAAGATGGGAAGGCTGCGCAGCAAATGATTCCTGCGAATTTGACGGCGCGACTGTTTCGACAGGCGGCTGCGCTTTGAGGCCGTTAACGCCGAAGAGAATCCTGGCGGTGTGCGGAGCGCTGTTGGCCGTGCTTTTTGTTGTTGTGGTGATTTCGCTGCGGATGGGAGCGTATCCGATTTCGGTTAGCGATATCGTGATGACGCTTTTCCGGGGCGTGGCGGGACAGCGAGAACAAATTCCATCAGACTTTTGGCTCGTCGTTTTTGGATTGCGGCTGCCGCGGATTGCGCTGGGGATTTTAGTGGGCGCGGCGCTTTCGACGGCGGGCGCGGGATTTCAGGCGCTGCTGCGAAATCCGCTTGCGGATCCGTACGTACTGGGCGTATCGAGCGGGGCTGCACTTGGCGCGATTGTGAGCCTGGTGATTGCGCCGCATGTGCCGGGACTGATTCAGATCGCAGCGTTTGCCGGGGCGGCCACGACGATTGCAGCGGTTTATTTTCTCGGGCGGCGCGGCGGACAGCTCGACAGCCCCACGCTTCTGCTTGCGGGAATCGTGTCGGCGTCGTTCCTGTCGGCGATCATCATGTTTTTGATGACGACGCTGAGCGGACGCGACTTGCGCGGAATGGCATTTTGGCTGATGGGAGACTTGTCGTCACCGGCGGCGATCGATTTGCGGTGGCTCTACTTTATTTTGCTCGTAGTGCTCGGGTCGATTTACACCACGTCGTCGGATTTAAATCTAATTTTGACGGGGGAGCAAGAGGCGCGGCACCTCGGCGTGAATGTGAAACGCGTGAAGCTGGTGGTTTACATCGGCGCGTCGCTTCTGACGGGCCTCGCGGTTTCCGTGAGCGGCGCGATTGGATATGTGGGCTTGCTGGTGCCGCACGTGATGCGAATGCTATTTGGGACTGACTACCGGTTGCTGATTCCGGCGTCGGCAGTGGGCGGCGCGATTGCGATTGTGGTTGCCGATACGCTGGCGCGCACGGTGGTAGCGCCGACGGAATTGCCGGTGGGTGCGATGACGGCGCTGGCAGGCGCACCGGTGTTCATTTATTTGATGCGGCGGAAAGTTCGATGAGCGCGACAACAGGAAGCGGGACATCACTTGGATCGCAAGCTGGCGCTCTAGGCGCAGGGCCGCACCCGCGATTGAAAGTGGAACAGGTGAGCTATGCGTATTCGGCGACGGACCGGTCGGCGCCGAAGTTTACGCTGGGGCCGGCGAGTTTCGAAGCGCAGCAGCGCGAGCTCGTTGCGATTCTGGGCCCGAACGCGAGCGGGAAATCGACTCTGCTGAAATTGCTTGGGGGCGTGATCAAACCGCTTTCAGGACGAGTGGAAATCGAAGGTGCAGAAGTGGGCGGGCTCGACCTGCGGACGCGCGCGCAGAAAATCGCGCTCGTGCAGCAAGAAAGCGAGTTGCTGTTCCCGCTGCGGGTTTGGGAGTACGTGCTGCAGGGGCGCTACCCGTATGGACGGCGATTGCGATTCGAGTCGGACGAAGATTGTTTGATGGCGGGGAACGCGCTGGCGCAGGTGGGAGCGGACGCGCTGCGCGATCGCTGGATGGAGCAGCTCTCGGGCGGCGAAAAGCAGCGCGTGATTCTGGCGCGGGCGCTGGCGCAGCAGCCGTCGCTTTTATTGCTCGATGAGCCGACGCAGCATCTCGACATCGGCGGCAAGGTGGAATTGCTGCGGCGGTTGCGAAAGCTGGCGGATGAAAACCGGTACACGGTAGTAGTGGTGACGCATGAATTGAATCTTGCAGCGGAATTTTCCGATCGCATCGTGCTTTTGCAAAAGGGCAAGTGTTTGAAGATTGGAGCGCCGGGTGAAGTGTACCAGCGGGAATTGTTGGAGGAGGTGTTTGAGGCGCCGCTTGAGGTGGAGATGAGATTGAGCGGGAGGCCGAGGGTGATGTTGAGGGGAAGCCACTAGGGGCGTGTGTTCTCCGTCGCACTCACACGTCAAACCCATAGCCTCACGTCACGGGGTACGCGAAGTGTAGGCCGAGATTCTTCGCTGCGCTCAGAATGACAAGCGTAGGGAGTGGGAAATGTAATTTAGAGTAGCGCGGGGGCGAGTGGTTTGCCTTCGCAAGCGGCGTGGATGCAGATTGTGCAGCGCTGTCGACAATCACGAGAGACTCCGCGCAAGGGAAGACGGTGCAAAGCCGTCGCCGCCGCGCGACTGTAAGGCGGAAATTTTCGGTGCGAGCCACTGTTCTGAGTTCTGAATCGCGAGATTCGGGCCGGGATGGGAAGGCCGCGCCGCTGCTTCGATCGCTTGTAAGCGATTTTCAAAAACGATCGAGGTGAATCGCCGAGCCAGGAGACCTGCGGAGTCTCGAATTCAAATACGAGCGCCCGTAGTAAGCGTGATGGGCACGCGCGTTTGAACAACCTTCAACTCCCGCGCGAGAGGGAGAGGAGGAAAAATGAGACTCGAACGCCTCTTGGCGATTGTAGTAGGAAGTATTCTCGGATTATTGTTTGCACCTGCCGCAAGCACGCAAACCCAATCGAACACGACACACACTGCAGCACTCAGTGGAACTCTCACGGATCCGAGCGGCGCTGCTGTTGCGGGCGCGCAGATAATCGCCGAACCGACCGATTCTGCAGCAGCGGCGAAGCCTTTCATAGCGCACAGCGGACCGGACGGAAGATTTTCACTCGCGCTTGCTCCGGGACGCTACCGAATCACCATCGAAAACCAATCGTTCGAGCGTGCATCACGGGAATTCACAGTAGGAGCTGGCACGGCGGAAACTTGGGACGTGCAGCTCGCGCTGAGGACGGCCTCATCGACAGTTGTGGTGTCCGCGACGACAACGCCGATGGAAGCGGAGTCTTCGCCGTATCCGGTGGCGGTTCTTTCGCATCAGGACATCAGCGACCGGCAGGAAATATGGCTGCCTTCGATTCTGGGCACGAGCGGCGGAGTGAACATTGCGCGAGAGGGAGCGTTCGGCGGGATCACCACGATGTTTCTCGACGGCGGGAATTCAAACTTCACGAAAGTGTTGATCGACGGAGCACCGGCGAACCAGCCCGGTGGCGACATCGACCTCGAAGGATTCGATCTCGACAACCTCGATAAAATCGAAATCGTCCATGGAGCATCGAGCGCGCTGTACGGGTCGGATGCGATGACGGGCGTGGTGCAGCTTTTCACGCACCGCGGAACCACGACGACGCCGGTCGGCAGCGTCTATGCGGATGGCGGCACATTCGGCTCGGGACGCGGTGGCGGAGACGTGAGCGGAGTCCTCGGGAAGTTCGACTACTCAGCGTCGGCTTCGTACTTTTCAACCGATGGGCAGGGGCAGAACGATTATTTTCGCAATACGGCGCTTTCGGGCGCCTTCGGATACAAATTCAGCGAGAACAATCAGATTCACGCGACTCTGCGAAACGATTCGAACGACGGAGGATCGCCGGGCCAAACATTTGCACCGACGCCGACCAACCATATCGCTCAGCACAATTTCTTCGCGAGCCTGATTTGGGAGTTTGCTCACGGGCCGCACTGGAAGTATCGTCTGATGGGAACCGACGCGTATATTCGCCAGACGATTCTCGATACCGATTTTAATTTCACCTCCCTGAACCGGTTTTATCGGACGGGACTCGACGCACAGGCCAGCTACGTGGCGGCGCACGGCGGCGTCACGCTGGGCTATGAATACGAAGTGGAAAACGGCCAGCCGGGCAGGCCTCCGCACGTCCGGCGGAATAACCAGGCCGGATACATGGAGGGAAGATATCAATTGTGGCGGCGCGTGCTGGTAACGGCAGGCGGGCGTGCGGAAGACAACGCGAGTTTTGGAACGAAAGTGGTTCCGCGAACGGGCATCGCATATGCGGTGCGATCCGGACATGATTTTTGGGGAGCGACGAGGTTGCGCGCGTCGTTCGGCCTGGGGATCAAGGAGCCGACGTTCATTCAGTCGTTCGAAAACGATCTGTGCTTTCCGGGGAATCCGGATTTGCGTCCGGAGCGTAGTACCACCGTGGATGCGGGGATCGAGCAGATGCTGGCGTCGGATCGATTGAAAATCTCGGTAACCTATTTTCATAACGACTTTCACGACATCGTGAGTTTCAGCCAGGATTTAACGCCGACGCCCACGTGTCCTTTCGGAACCGGCACGTTTTTCAACACGGATAAAGCGAGGGCGTTCGGAGCGATTTCAGGATTCGAAGCGAAATTGACGACGTGGCTGCGCGTGATGGGGAACTACACGTATGATGACACGCGCGTGCTGGTGGCTCCGAACGCTTTCGATCCAACTCTTGCACCGGGAAACCGGTTGTTTCACCGGCCTCTTCATGCGGCAAACTTTGTGATGAATGCGAGGTGGCGGAATATTAATTGGAATTTTGCCGGGACGTACGTGGGTCGAACTACGGACAGCGATTTTACCGGTCTGGGCATCACGAGCAATCCGAGCTGGGTGCGATGGGACGTGGCGACGAGCGTTCCCATTCGTTATGGATTGTCGGCTACCGCTCATGTCGAAAATCTATTCGACCGGAAATACGAGGATGCGGTCGGTTATCCGGCGCTGGGACGGAATTTCCGGCTGGGCGTGAAATATGTGTGGGGTCGCGAGTGAAGATGAAGTGAAAATCAACGAACAGGAATTTCTAGCGACGCACCCAGATTGTTGGACAGCGCAGCGAGCGCCGGAATTTTCTGTTGTGAATATTCACATGGCGGAGATCCCCGCGCCGTGCGAACGCGTTTTTCCGGAGCTGGCAGCGCCCGGCCTGCTGCTTCCGAGCAAGGGCTGGCGATGGCTGTTTGGGTTTCGGTTGTGGCTCGGCAAAATCCTCCACTGGGACCGCGAAATGAGGGCACATGGGCCGGAACCGTTCGAGGTGGGGCGGCATTATGGATTTTTCCGGATCGACCATGTGGATGCGCCGCACGAAGTCGGCATGAGCATAAAGAACGCGCTAACCGATGCGATGTTGATCTGGGTGTTGGAGGCGAATGGCAGAGGCGGGACGCGGTTGTACAACGTGACCTGCGCGAATTTTCTTGGATTGCGGGGACGGATTTATTGGCGTGTGATTCGGCGCTTTCATGACGGGATTATCGAGGATTCGCTTGAGGCATTGCGGCGGCGGGTTTGTAGAGCGAGTTGAATTTTTGGATGTAATTGCGGAAAGGCCCACGACGAGTGGTTCGTTCGTCGTGGCTACCTGAGGTCATCACGCGAGAAATTTTTGAGCTGATTGGCTTCTGGGGGCGGGTGCGCGGTTCGAATGCTATAATTCTAAGTCCAACATGGCACGAATCGCACAAGAGATGCGCGTTACGCCGGAGGTGATGGCGCGGTACGAACCCGTCATCGGCCTGGAGGTGCACGCGCAGCTCAAAACGAAAACGAAAGCGTTCTGCGGGTGCTCGACGCGATTTGGTGACGCGCCGAACAAGAACACTTGCCCGGTGTGCCTGGGATTGCCGGGCGCGCTTCCGGTGTTGAACCGCAAGGCCGTGGAGCTGGCGGTGCGGGCTTCACTTGCGCTGCAGGCAAGGATTCACGAGCGCTCTCGTTTCGCGCGCAAGAATTATTTCTATCCTGATTTGTCAAAGGGCTACCAGATTTCCATGTACGAGCTGCCGCTTGCCACCGAAGGCCGCCTCGAGATCGAGCACGACGGAGCGACGAAGAAAATCGGAATTACGCGTCTGCACATGGAAGAGGACGCGGCGAAGAATTTGCACGAGGGTTTCGCGGACTCGGACAAGTGGAGCTACATCGATTTCAACCGCGGCGGAGTGCCGCTGGTGGAAATTGTGTCGGAGCCTGACATTCGGACGCCTGCGGAAGCGTATCAATACTTGAACACTTTGAAGCAAGTGCTGGAATACACGGACGTGAGCGATTGCAATATGGAAGAAGGCTCGCTGCGGTGCGACGCAAACGTGAGCGTGCGGCTGCGGGGAACGCCGAAATTCGGAACAAAAGTGGAAGTGAAGAATTTGAATTCGTTCCGTTATCTTTCGCATGCGCTTGAATTCGAAATTGAGCGGCAGATCGGCATGCTGGAAGCCGGCGGTACCGTGACGCAGGAGACGCGGCTGTGGAACGTGGCCGGCGGACGCACGGAGTCGATGCGATCGAAGGAATTCGCGCATGATTACCGTTATTTTCCTGATCCGGATTTGCTTCCGGTGAGCGTGCCGGAACAAATGATCGCGGAAGTGAACGCGGAGATGCCGGAATTGCCGGCGGCGAAGCGGGAGCGTTTTTTGCGAGGTTATGGGATTACGGACTACGACGCACAGCTATTGACCGCGGGACGGCCGTTGGCGGATTACTTCGAGGGAGTGGTCCACGAAGGCGTGCCAGGGAAAACAGCTGCGAGCTGGATATCAGTTGAACTTCTGCGGCGTCTAAACGATTCGGGAAAAGATATCGCGGATTTTCCAGTGGCACCGGCGGCTCTGGCGGGACTATTGAAGAAGATCGACGGGGGAGAAATCACGGCAGCGAGCGGCAAAAAAGTGTTCGAGCGGATGTTCGAGACGGGAAAGAGCGCCGAGGAAATCATCGCTGCGGAAGGACTGGCGCAAATCACGGATTCCGGTGCGATTGAAAAGATTGCGCGGCAAGTGGTGGCGAAGAGTCCGGACAATGTTGCGAAGTACCGATCGGGCAACGAGGGCGTGTTTAAGTTTTTTGTAGGGCAGGTGATGAAAGAGACGCGCGGGCAGGCGAATCCACAGATCGTGAACGAAATATTGAAGCGAGTGCTGGCTGAATCCTAGGTTTACAGATCCGAAGACAGGCGGGAAATCGAGATGCTGAAAGAAGGCGACAAGGCTCCGCGGTTCAGCGTTACGGCCGATGACGGCGAAAAACTGTCTTTCGCGGATTATCGCGGGAAGAACGTCGTTTTGTTTTTCTACCCGAAGGCCAACACGCCGGGTTGAACGAACGAAGCGTCCGAGTTTCGTGACGCCATCAAGAAGTTCGAAGCAGAAAACACCGCAATCCTGGGGTGCAGCGCGGATACGGTAGAGCTGCAGACAAAATTCAAGGTGAAGCACAAATTGAATTTCCCTTTGCTGGCGGATACGGAATTCGAAGTGATTGAAGCGTACGGCGCGCGGCGTATGAAAAGTTTTCTGGGGAAATCGTTTCTTGGAATTGTGCGGATGACGTACTGGATTGGGCCGGAAGGCGAGATTCGAAAGGTTTGGGACAATGTGACGCCGAAGGGGCATGCGGCTGAGGTGCTTGCTGCGATTCAAGGGGAGTGAGCGCGATTCGCGCGGCTGCCGTGGGTTGCGAACTGGAGCGATTTTAGATTGTGATGCGGAGGGAGTTGGCTTCCTGCTCGACTAAGGCGTTGTCGATCAACCGAGTTTTTCCCACGAGCGCGGCAATCAAAATAAAGCAGCGGTTGAGCAGGACGGCGACTGGTTCGAGGGTTTCCGCGTCAACAATTTCCACGTAGTCGATTTTCACACCTGGTTCGGAATCGAGCACACGACGCATTGCTACGATCAGGCGCGCGGCGTCGCGTTCGCCGGAAGCGATTTCATTCTTGGCGGCTTCGAGCGCCCGGTGTAGAGCTGTGGCGGCGCAGCGATCGTCGCCGCTCAGGTAGGCGTTCCGCGAGGAGAGGGCGAGGCCGTCTGGTTCGCGAACGATGGGAGAGATAATCACTTCGGTATCGAGATTCAGATCGGTTGCCATTTGTTGAATGATGCGGGATTGTTGCGCGTCTTTTCGGCCGAAATAGGCGAAGCGCGGCTGGACGATTTCGAAAAGCTTCAGGACTACCGTTGCGACGCCTTGAAAATGGCCTGGGCGCGAACGTCCCTCAAGGCGCGCGCTCAGACCTTCCACTTCAACGGTTGAGCGAAAGCCCTTCGGATATATTTCCTCGGCCGGCGGGGCGAACAAATAGTCGACGCCCAGTTGTTCGAGCGTGGCGCGATCCGAAATGAGTGTGCGCGGATATTTCGTGAAGTCCTCGGTGGGACCGAATTGTTTCGGATTTACAAAGATGGAGACGACGACGGGGGAACAGTGTGCCTGCGCGGATTGAACGAGGGACGCATGGCCTCTGTGTAGCGCGCCCATCGTCGGGACCAGGCCGAGGATGCGATCGGATTGGCGCGCAGCGCGGCCGATTTGTTTCATCCAGGAGACGGTGTGGATTATTTCCATGGGATGTTATGTCGAGGTGCGTTTTGCGCAAGGGGTGCAGTCTCGTAGGGTCTTGCGTGATCTTCGGCGAGCAGCGCCCCTACGATCGATCACTGGTTTCTGAGATATGCGAACAAAAAATGGGTCGCGCATCAAGCGGAGGCCTTCGATGCGCGCTCGCGATAAAAGAAAATCAGATCTGAGGAATTTGGCGTTGCGCCGAGTTGGCGGAGCATCGTGGCGACCTGGCCGCGGTGATAGGTGCCATGATTCACGAGGTGCTGAAGCATTTGGCGTAGCGGCGCGGCTTGCGGAACACTCTTCGTGGTTTTGTGTTCGACGACGCGCTCGAGATCTTCCGGCCGAAGCACTTTCACGTAATCGATCAGCGCCGATTCCACTTCCTGCCAGCGGCGACGAAGCGAGTCAAGGGTGGGAAAGTCCGTGCCGGGGCGGAGAGAGTTTGCGGAATTGCCTCGCCAACGTTCGAGCCAGAGCCATTCGACTTCGCAGATGTGGGAGAGCGTGTCGCGGATGGAGCGAAAGCTTGAATTGAGGTCGCGGGTGAATTGTTCTTCAGTTAGCGCGGAGCAGGCGTCGAGAGTGCGATGGTTGGCCCAGGAATTGTATTCGTAGAGCAGGCGGATATCTTCTACGTTCATGCGAGATGTCTCCTCGTTGACGGAACGGCGTGCCCAGCAGTGCAAGGATGCCGCCCTGAAGGGCGGCGCTACAAACGCTTTGCCAGGGCGAACGCTTCGCGACGGTCAGGTGCGCTGGCGAGCGAGCAACTGCTCGCGCAACTCGGCCGGCGAATGGTATGACTCGGCGTCGGACGGGAAGCTGCCGTCACGGACGTCGTTGCAGAATTCGGCGACTGCGCGCGAAATTTCCGCCGACAAATTCACGTATTGGCGCGCGAATTTTGGTTTGTGGCCCATCGTCAGGCCCACGAGATCGTGGAACACGAGAACCTGGCCGTCGCAATCCGGGCCTGCGCCGATACCGAGCGTGGGAATGCGGAGCTGGCGCGTGATTTGTGCGGCGAGATCGCGCGGAACGGATTCGAGGACGACGGAGAATGCTCCGGCAGCTTCGACGGCCAGCGCATCGCGCTCGAGTTGTTTCGCGGCTTCCGCCGTCTTGCCTTGCACGTGAAAACCGCCGAGAGCATTGATCGATTGCGGGGTCAAGCCGACGTGGCCCATCACCGGAATCTCGGCTTCGACGAGGCGCGAAATCAATTCGAGGCGGCGCTCGCCGCCTTCCACTTTCACAGCTTCCGCGCCGCCTTCTTTGACGAGGCGGATTGCGTTGTGGAGGGATTCGGCAATCGAAACGTGGAAGCTGCCGAACGGCATGTCCGCAACGAGCAGGGCGCGTTTGGTTCCGCGGCGAACGGCGCGCGTGTGGTGCAGAATTTCGTCGAGCGTGACAGGTAAAGTGCTGTCGTAGCCGAGCACGACCATGCCGAGAGAATCGCCGACAAGCAACATGTCCACACCTGCCTCATCGAGAAGGCGCGCGGTGGGATAGTCGTAAGCCGTCAGAAACGTGATCTTTTTTGTTGCAGGTGAACCAGGGAACAACTTGCGGGAGAGAATGTCGGGCACGGTGACTTTACCGTTGTCCGCACGGGGTGCGACGCTCATATTTGCCTCCGGTGCCGCTCCCGGATTCGGGATGCAGCCCACCAGCTACTCAGATGCTAGCAGAATCGCGTGGGTTCCTGCAAAGGATTTCGCCGCGTGCGAACCAGGGAGTGAACCAAGCTCCTACTCCGCTATGCGAGATCTTCGGGGCGAATCGGCAGGCGGCGGATGCGCTTGCCGGTGGCGGCAAAAATCGCATTCGTGACTGCGGGCGCGAGCGGCGGTACGCCGGGTTCGCCGATGCCAGTCGGCGGCTCCGTGCTGGCGACGAGATGGACATCCACTTGCGGCATCTCGCGCATGCGCAGAACCGGGTAATCGTTGAAATTGCTCTGCTCGACTTTGCCGCCGGCAATCGTAATTTCTCCGGTGAGCACTGCAGAGAGTGCATACACGACGGCGCTCTCGATTTGGGCTCTCACACCATTGGGATCGACGACTCTGCCACAATCAACCGCGCACGTGACGCGGTGAACGGTCAGTTTGCCGCCCTGCGCGACAGACACCTCCGCAACTTCCGCAAGATACGAACTGAAAGAGAAGAACGCTGCGATCCCGCGCGCCCGGCCCGGAGCAGCGGGCTTTCCCCATCCGGCTTTTTGAGCGGCGAGGATGAGAACGGCTCTGACCCGCTGCGGGTCGGGCAGCTCTTCTTTTTCTTTGTCGGAAAGTGTCGTCCCCGATGCCATCGGGGAACGAAGCCTGCGAAGGCGGAAATCAAGCGGATCGATTTTTGCGGAAGCCGCAAGCTCGTCGATGAAACTTTCGACGGCGAATGCGCTGCTGGCCTGTTCGACCGAGCGCCACCAAGCTCGCGGAACCGTCGAAGTGGCCGGAGAGTACTCCACCTGAAAATTGGTGATCGCGTAGGGGAGGTGCGCGCCGCTGCCAATTTCCGATTCGTCCGGCTTGCGCTTGGGATTCCAATAGGGGGCGATCGGAGTGGAGGAGACGCGATGGCGCCAAGCGGCGATTTGCCCTTGATTATCCAGTGCAGCGGCGACGCGGTGCTGGAATGCGGGGCGATAGAAATCGTGTTGCATGTCGTCTTCGCGAGTCCAGACCACTTGAACGGGCTTGCCGACGGCTTTGGAGACTTGTGCGGCTTCGACTCCAAAATCGCTTTGATATCGGCGGCCGAATCCGCCACCCATCAATGTGGTGTGGACGGTCACCGACTCCTTCGGTAAGCCGCTCACCTGCGCAACCATGTCACGAATCCAGATGGGACCCTGGGTGGGGGCCCAGACTTCGGCACGATCGGAGCGGACGTCCGCGGTGCAATTCATTGGTTCCATGGTGGCGTGAGCGAGGAAGGGAAGCTCGTAGGCAGCTTCGATTTTATTTGACGCCTTGGCAAGCGCTGCGTCCGCATCACCGGTGTGCTCCACGATTGTGCCGGATCTTTCGGTGAGAGCTTGCATCTGTTTTCGGAGCGAATCGGTGGATTCAGATGCGGCAGCGCCGTTGTCCCATTCGATCTGGAGAGCATCTCGTCCGCGAATGGCGGCCCAGGTGCTATCGGCGACGATGGCAATTCCGCCGGCGGTGTGAGAGTTGGGCCCAACGGCCGGAATTTCTACGACCTGGCGCACGCCCGGAACAGCTTTCGCTTTCGCAGCATCGAAGGATTTCACTTTGCCTTCGAAGACCGGACAACGGGCGATCACGGCGAACAGCATTCCCGGGACACGCACATCAATGCCGAATCGCGCGGTGCCGTCTACTTTCGAGGGAATATCAAGGTGCGGAAGAGATTTTCCGACGAACTGAAAATTGTCCGGGTTCTTCAAGGTGACTTTCGTCAAATCCGGCACGGGAAGAGCGGAAGCCGCGGCGACGAGTTCACCATACGTCAGGCGATGGGCGCGGGGATCGTGAATCACGGCGCCATTCTTGGCGTAACAAGTGACAGGATCGACGCCCCAGGTCTGCGCCGCGGCGGCAATCAACATCTCTCTTGCCGCAGCACCTGCCTGACGCAGAGGCAGGAATGAGTCAAGTACGCTGCCGCTGCCTCCGGTACCGAGATCAGGATACATATCAGGCTTGGTTTCGGCCTGGCGGACGTTCACGGATTGCCAATCGAGTTCCAACTCGTCGGCGAGGATCATGGGCAACGAAGTGTACACGCCCTGTCCCATTTCCGACTTGCCGAGAGTGAGAGTGACCTTGCCGTCAGTCGCGATCTGTACCCAGGCATTAAACGGATTCACGCGATGACCTTCGGGATTCTTCGCACGTGCCAGCTCGGGCATGCAGAAACCGATTACCAGGACAGCGCCGCCAGCGGCAGTCGTGTGCAAGAAATTGCGGCGGGTGATTCCAGCGATTGCGGAGTTCGGATTCATCGAGCACCTCCCGATGCGGCGGTCGCGGGAGCGTTCATTTCGCCTACAGACTGTCCTGCAGCTCGATGAATGGCGCGACGAATTCGCTGGTACGTTCCGCAGCGGCAGATATTTCCGGACATCACGCGGTCGATATCTGCGTCCGTCGGCTTCGGTTTCTTTTCGAGTAGGGCGGCGGCCGCCATAATCTGACCAGACTGGCAGTAACCGCATTGCGGGACTTGCTCGGCGATCCAGGCTTGCTGGATGACGTGGGTGCGATCGGCCGAAATTCCCTCGATGGTCGTGATGTTCTTGCCGCCGACTTCGGAGACAGAGGTGACGCAGGAGCGGATTGGATTGCCGTCGAGGTGCACCGTGCAGGCACCGCATTGCGCCACTCCGCATCCAAATTTGGTTCCGGTCAATCCAACAACATCGCGGAGAGCCCAGAGCAGCGGCATGTCGGGATCGACATCGAGCGTCTGAGGCTTTCCGTTAACGCGAAATGTAATCGAAGCCATGTTGCGTCTCCTCCGTTTTTACTTTATCGGTCACTTCCGGCGCATGCACGCGGCATCGGTGGTTCAGACCGAAGCGCCTCAAACATCCGGGTGGCGAGACGATTCTTAGACGCCCGGCGCGCAACAATGATATCAGCGGAGCGAAAGCCGTGGGAAGAGGGACTGATGAGAGTTCGTCAGGGTTGCGTGACGGGGGTGGGCATCTGCGGCTCGACGCCGCGCCAGCCGACTGGACGGCCTCGCACGGCTTCACGAAGCGCGCGGAACAAAACGACGTACATCATTTGGCGGTAGTAGAAGCGCTGAAGGATGAGCGGCGCGAGGAGCGTCCAATCCTCATTCTTTTCGAGCGCGAAGGCCACCACGCACGTCAGAAGATCGATGAACATGAAAATTGCGAAAAAGATGAGCGACCGTTCGACGTCCTGAAGTGTCCAAAGCTGCGGCAAACGCGCGATACGAAGTTGCGCGAGCCCCCAGAGAGCGATCGACAGCAGAAACAATAGATCGATGACGGGAGAGACGAGCGGCAGCAGAATCTGGAACAGAAAAATATTTGGAATCGCCACCCAGCCGAGCGTGCCGTATCGCGGTTTCCCGACCGCGTCGCGGTGTTTCCAGATGGCTTGCATCGTGCCGAACGTCCAGCGAAACCGCTGGCGAATTAACGCTTCGACGGTTTCGGGGACTTCAGTGCGTCCGATGGCGTCTTCGTCGTAGACAATCTTCCAGCCCTCTCGCCGGATCGTAAGCGTAAGGTCGGTATCTTCCGCTACTGTGTCGCCTGAAAACCCTCCGTGGCTCTTCAGCACATCGGCACGCCACGCGCCTGCAGCGCCCGGCACCACCGGAATACAATTGAGCAAATCGAATGCGCGCTTTTCAAGATTTTGACTGGTGATGTATTCGAGCGCCTGCCAGCGGGTAAGCCAGCGATTGCGATTCATCACCTTTACGTTTCCCGCGACCGCGCCCACTTTTGGATCGGCGAAATGGCGGACAAGGAGCGGAATTGCATTGGCGTCGACAATCGTGTCTGCGTCGATCGAGACGATGATTTCACCGGTTGCTTCCGCAAGTCCGTTATTCAGCGCGGTGGGCTTGCCGCGATTCGGCTGAAGCAGCAGGTGAACGCGAGGGTCGCGCCCGTAATTATCACGGACTAATTCCGCTGTGTGATCCGTCGAGCCATCGTCGATGACCAGAATTTCAAGCTGGGGATATCCCGATGCGAGCGCGGAGCGAATCGTGTCGAGAATCACCGTTTCTTCGTTGTAGGCCGGAACTAAGACAGTGACTGACGGTTTGTAGTCAGGATTCTCGGGCGGAGCGGGGCGAAGCTTTTCCGCGAGAGCGAGCAAGCCAATCACAAGCGCGCGGCCACTGACGAGCAAAATTCCCGCAACGAAGATGAATCCAATTCCGGCGCGGAACAGGCGAAACACGTCGAAAATAAAAGCATCGGCACGCGCGAAGAGCCACTCTTCGTGGCTGAGCGGCGGCATTACTTGCGCTCGGGTTTGATTCAGCAGCGCTGAGACTGAAACAAAGTCGTAGCCTTTCGCTCTGAGTCCGTCAATCACTCGCGGGAGCGCCGCGACGGTGTGGCTGCGATCGCCGCCGCCGTCGTGCATAAGAATGATGTTGCCCTTGCCGTCCGTCGCTTCGGAGAGCACTCGTTGAACAATCGTGTCCGCGGGGGGCGGAGCGCCGCCATTCGGCTCGCCCCAGTCGTGCGGATCAACGCGCGCGCCGACGATGATGTAGCCCATCGCTTGCGGGATCGGGAGCATCTGGATTTCACTTGCCGTTTCCGGCTGGTGGTCAATCCCATAGGGAGGGCGGAACAATAGGGTTTTAACGCCGAGGCTGCTTTCGAGCAGCAGTTCAGTGAGATTCAATTGAATTTGCAGTTCTGATTTGGTGATCGCTTCGAAATCAGGGTGGGTGAACGTGTGATTCGCCACTTCGTTTCCGAGCGCAAATTCACGCTTCACGAGGTCTGTGTCCTGATTCGCGGATTCACCGATTACGAAAAAGCAGGCGGGCACGCCTTTTGCTTTCAAGATATCCAAAATCTTCGGCGTCCATTGAGGGTCGGGGCCATCATCGAACGTGAGCGCAACCTTGTTCGGCGAATCGCCCATCTGCTGAATGCGCCATGTGAGCGGGTAGCTTTTGAACGTCTCATCGTCGAAGAGATCAGTATCTGGATCGTAGTCAAACGTGCGGCGGCCGCTTTGCGGTGTTGCGGTAATGCGCCAAATGTCGCCGTCGCCTTCGAGGATCAGGTCATACCCAGGCGGTACGTCTTCCAGTTTCGCGCGGGCTGCTTCGCCCGGCCGCGTTGCGTCCCAGATATACCAGAGCGACGGATCTTCCATTCCCAGGCGCCAGAGCGCAGTGCCCTGAACGTGAGTGCGCTCGGCAGCACGCAGCTCGTTGTAAGCGGTGATGCCGTCGAGCATCCAGACGTTGTGAACGACATTGTTTTCGTCTTCGTAAGAATAGTGCGGGCTCAGGGAATCGGGATCGAATTCGATGTCGGTTTGGGATTCAACGGCGGTGATTACGCCCTGCTGAAACGTAACGGCCTGCGCGACAGGGTTGGGAACTTGTTTTGTTTTGGCCGGCCAGTCGTAACCGTAATTCGCGATGCCCATCACGATTTTTTCGGGCGGCACAATTTTCAGAATGTTGTCGATGTTGCGAACGAACCAGTCCTGCGCCACAACCGGACCCGGTGCGGAAGCCGGCCAGTGGAAATCGTAGTTCATCAGAATGATTGCATCGGCTTGCGAGGCGAAATACTTGTAGTCGTAGCTCCAGTCGGCAGCCGGCAAAGCCACCATTAGTTTTAGATTCGCTGCGTGAAGCGCGAGCGCGAGATCGTGAATGAAATGCTGAAAATTCTCCTGGCTCGCCTGGGGAACTTCCTCGAAATCGACAACGATCCCTGGTTCGTGCTGCGAGGTGGCGAATGCCTCGAGCGCTTTTGCCAGCTTTTCGCGAGAGGCCGGACGCGCGAGCATGTCCGCCATTTCCGGGACCTTCCAATCCTTCCCGTCGTAGTTGTTGACCATCGACATGACGGGCAGGTCGACTCCCTTCCCTTTGATTGTCTGCATCCAGTTGACGAGTTTCGGATCCTGATCCACATCGAGGCGACCATCGGGCGAAACGGCGTGCAGAGCCTCGGGGATCAGCAAGTCAAGATCGTGATAGTGCGCCTGGAGAGATGCGAGGCTGGTGGAATCCCAGCTGACGTAAAATGCTGCGCGCAGAGGATCGTAGTTTTTGGGGATTTGTCCGAGCTGCGCGACGCGATGTTTCCGCCCCGGGCGAACGGGCTTGGGTTTCAAGCGTCCGCGGATCGCATGAAGAGTGCCGTGAGTGTCGGCCCGAAGAATATCGGGCAGATCGGGATTGCGGATTACGTTGATGATGAAAATGACGAGGACGATCGTGAACAGGCCGCCCGTGATCTCCATCACCCGGCGAGTACGGCGCCAGCGACGGCTTTCCTGATCGTAGAAAATTGGCTTGCGTTCAGGCATTCAGGCAATCCAAGCTAGCCGTCCACCAACATCGTGTCAATGACTCCCACAGCGAAGCTGCGCACAAACATCGCTCTTGCGGCACTAACAGGGCTGATGCTGCGAGTGTTTTTCGTTCTGAAATTTCCCGTCACCGACTCGGGCGATGCTCCATTCTACATCGAGCTGGCATGGAATTGGCTGAAGAACGGCGTTTACGGATTTCCCGTCAACGGGCAGCTGACCGCGGTGGATATGCGCGTGCCCGGCTATCCGGCATTTTTGGCTGCTGTGTTTGCGTTTGCCGGGAATTTGCCGCGCACCGTAATGTTGGCGCAGGCCGTGGTGGATGTAGCCGGTTGCTTCTTGATTGCGTTGATCGCGGCGCGGCTGGCTCCGGCGGAATCGCGGCGGCGGGTGACGATCGCGGGTCTTTGGCTTGCGGCGCTGTGCCCCTTCACGGCGAATTATTCCGCGGTGGTGCTGACTGAAACGCTGGTTGTGTTTCTGACGGCGCTCGCGATCCTGGTGCTGCTGGAGACGGATCTGGGACGGCCGATTGATCGCGCGAATGCTTTATTGCTCGAGAATCGTTTTCCGATAAGCCCATGGTTCCTTGCGGGAATCGTTGTAGGGTTCGGAACGCTCGTGCGGCCGGAAACTCCACTGCTGCTCCTGGCCGCCGGACTCGTGCTCGTGGTGAAGTGGCGGCGCCCAAGCGATTGGACAACACTTGTGCGCGCAGGCCTGCTGATGGGATTTGGCCTGCTGCTTCCGCTCGTGCCCTGGGCCGCGCGCAATTGGACGGTGTTGCACGACGTACAGTTCTTAGCGCCGCGCTACAGTGAACTGCCGGGCGAATACACGCCGCTCGGAATGAACGGCTGGACAAATACGTGGCTGTGGCGCTTTCGCGATGTGTATCTGGTGACGTGGAAGGTGAACGTGGAGGAGATTTCGATCAACGATATTCCTGCCAGGGCGTTCGATTCTCCCGAAGAGAGGGCGCGCGTTGAAGCATTACTCGAGCAATACAACGAGGCGCTGACGATCGGCCCGGAACTCGATGATCAATTCCGTGAGATCGGGCGCGAGCGGACGCAACGGCATCCGTTGCGCACGCGCGTTGAGATACCGCTCTTGCGGGCGCTGACGCTCTGGTTTACGCCCCGCGTGGAACTGCTGCCATATTCCGGGCACCTGTGGCCGCTGCGAGACGAGTGGCAGGATGACCGGAAGGATTTTCTCGCGACGCTTGCGCTGGTTGTCACGAATGGTTTTTATCTCGCGCTGGCGTTTTGGGGAGCGTGGGTTGCGCGCCACCGTCCGGGATGGGGGCTGCTGATTGTGTTTATTCTGGTGCGCACAGCGTTTTTCACAAGTTTTGTAGAGGCGCCCGAGCCGCGCTACGTGCTGGAATGTTTTCCTGCAGTGATCGCGCTGGGCGCGCAGGTGTTCTCAAGACGGCGTCAGCTTTCTTCGACGGGCTCGGGGTGAATCGTGAGGCGAAAAATCTGAGGGAAGCGCTCTTTCACACGATCTTCGAGGGCGGCAGTGATGTCATGCACCTCGGTGATGGGCAGGCTACCGTCCATCGCGCAGTGGCAGGAGACGAGAATTTTGTGGTCGACGCTTCGGACGTGCACTTCGTGGCAATTAATCAGCTCGTGATACTCCGACTGAAGTGAGTTCAGAAAATCCTGGACGGAGCGCGAAAGCCCCTTCATCTCTTCGGCTCCGGCGATCTTCGCGCCGAGCGGCTCGATATGGATATTGATGAAAGCGCGAGGATCGGTGGCGTTCCGAATGTCTTCCTCCAGTTCGGTGGCGCTGCGATGGGCTTCGCGAAGGCTCGAACCCTCGTTCACTTCGAGATGCAGCTCGATGAAAAGCCGTCCTTCGAATTGATGGGCTGAGAGTTCGTGGACGGCGAGGCCGCGGCGCTGGGCGACGGCGCGAATCGTCTCGAACAGATCTTCATCGCTGCGCGCGCGCGGTTCAACGTGCACGACGACGTCGGCAGGCACAATCGTTTCGACGCTTCGCTCGACGGCATCGCTTGCCGCGTGCGCTTGTTCGAGGCTTGCGGTGCGTGAAACGCTGATCGTCACATCCACGAAATAATTTTGGCCCGAGCGGCGCACGCGCACGCGCTCGCTGCGAAGCACGCCTGCGGTATTCGCGACGGCCGCCGCGATCTGTTGCTGCAGGCCGCTTGGCGCAACGTCGAGCAGCGCGTCGATGGTTCTCTTGCCGAGTTGCGAGCCAATCCAGATGATGAGGCCGGCGACGCCGAGGGCGGCGAAAGCATCGAGCTTGCCGAGCCACGGAATGCCATATTTCGCGCCGATCAAGGCCCCGGTGATGCCGAGAATCACGACGAAGGTGCTCCACACGTCGGTCGAGAAATGCAGTGCGTCCGCCTCGAGCGCCTCACTGGGATATTTGCGCGAGACTCGAGTCAACCCGCGGGCGCGCACGAAATCAACTCCCATGCAGATGGTGAGGATGATGATGGCGCGCAGGCTGGGCCGAATGTGCGCGGCGTGAAATATAAGTCGCTGGAACGCTTCCCAAATGATGTAGAGCGCCGTCAGAAGAAGCAGAGTCGTCTCCACGAATGCCGAAAAGCTCTCTACTTTTCCGTGGCCGTACAGATGGTCCGAATCGGGCGGTTTGTCCGCCACTCTCACAGAAAGATACGTGATTACTGCCGCGACCAAATCAAGAGTCGAATGCAGGGCTTCGGAGAGAACTCCGAGGCTGCCGGTGATGACGCTGAGGAACACTTTGAGAGACACAAGTACGACCGCGGAGCCAACTGAGGCGAGCGCCGCCACGCGCTTTTCGTGGGTCGCTTGTTCGTGGGTCTGGGTCGTTTGCGGCAAACCAGCCGAGGTCATCGTCCGGCGATTATACGCTCGGGTGGTGAACAGCGCCGAGTAGGGAGTTGGAATCGCGCGGCTTGACTAATTACTTCAGCGATGGAGCTGCGAGAAGCGGCAACCGGCGCGGCTCGCCGTGGAAGCCGCGAATTTCCACTTCTTCGAGCAGCAATGACGGCGCCACGACTGAGCTTGGAATGCCCCCCTGCGCTCCGCCAAACGATCCGAGCGCGGTTCCAGCGAAACCTCCGGCGGGGTTCTGCATATAGATGTAAGCGGCAAGATCACTGCCAACGCCCATGATATTTCGCAGCGATCGCAGGGTGAGACCTTCGATGTGCCCGCCGCGAACGAGTTCCTCGCGGCCATCCGCTACATAAACGCGATAGAAAAGCAGCGGAATGTGTTCGCCGCTCGCAATCCCGCCAGCCACCGAGCCGATAAAATCCGAGAAATCCTGTTGGCCCAGAGAAGAGAGCGCGGGATTATCCATCCGCTTCACTTCGATGCACCACTCATGGCCGTCCTGGCGGCAGGCATCGATAAATTTCTTGCGCAGGTCGGCGGCACTAACCGCATCACTCGCTTGAAAAATTAAAGTGCTGCTGAGCGCTTTGGTATCCGAGAGCTGCGCCGAGCGAGCGTGTCCGTTGGAGATTCCAAAGTCAGGGCCCGGGCGGCGCGACATCAGCTGATTCTTCAGAATGCCGTTCTGAACGATTTCGACGCGCTGCGCCTTTACGCCTTCATCATCGACTTCGTAATTGCCAAGCAGCGGTTGTCCCTGGAAATCTTTCATCGTGGGATCGTCCACCAGTGACACGGTCGCCGGAAAGACGCGCGTTCCCACTCGGCCGCCCCATTCGCTGCGGCCTCCCATCCGTTCCATGATTTGGTCAAACTCCGCCATCATCGAAAGCGGTGGACGCGCGCCGGAGAGCGAAGCTGCGAGCACTTGCGCAAGAGTTGAGCCCGCGGCAGGTGCGTCAAACAGCACAGGGCCGGTGTAATCCGGAACAAGCGGGCTCGATCGCAGTTGCATCAATTCGGTTGCGGCTTGCGTGAGTCCCTTCGAGATCGCGCTGGCATCTGGAATATCGCCTGGCTTTGCGACATAGACGGCGAAATAATTGTGCAGCGGCATTCCGTCGTCGGCTTGCGTGTCAAACGCCGCTTCCACAGACGCAAGACTCTTCGTCGTGCGAATCTCCGTGCCTTCGCTGTTCATCAGGTAATAGGTAGCGTAAACGAAGTAGTAGTTCACGCGCGTGCCGTAAAGTTGCGGAAAATTCCGGAGCGCCGCTGACGCTGCGCGCGCTTCCTCTTCCCATTTGCGTGAGGTCCAGTCCGGTTCGACGCGTGAATCGATCTTCACTACCGCAGCCTGGTGGGAGAAGTCGTCGATTTCCGGCGGCTTCGTCAGGCTGCGCAGAAAAGCCTGCTTGAGCGACATCTGCGTCGCCGCTTCCTTGTAGGCCTGGTCGGTGGAGAGCCACAAATCCTGGCGCAACGAATTGTAATCGTGATCGATTCCCACTTCACCCGTGGAGCCGAGGAAGCCCTGAAAGCCTTCGTCGCTGATGAAGTTCGAACTGTCGAGGTGGTAATCGCCGATGCGCGCATCGACGCTCATCAACCGGTTGCGAGTGGTAGTGGACGAGACGATATCGCCGAAAGTCGCGGTAACGGTTCGAACGTCGAGATCGAGCAGCCGGTACTCGAGGTAAAAAGGTTTCTCGACGCCGGGCAATTGCAGCCGCGAGCGATTGCGCTCCATTTCATCGTGCATCGCGCGAAGGGTTTGATCGTTATCGGCGGCCTGCGGCGGCACGGCGCGTGCTTTCGCCAGCTCGGGTGCAGGTGCGTTTTTGGTATGGGCGGCGGCAGCCGGGAAGGTAAGCGCAAACGCCGCAAACAATGTGAACGTCGCGATTTTCCTCACTGCTTCTGCCCCTTGGTTTCGGAATCATGCGACTCGGGATCATGCGCCGGCGGCGGCAGGATAGGTGGCCGGTCCGTCGATGTCTGTTTCTTCTGCACTTCCATCTCGGAAATCAAAATCGCGGGCGCGACGGCCGAAACCGGCACGGAGCCTGATTCCGCTCCGCAGTAACCGTTGAAAATTTCCGGCGCATTTCCAGTGGCAACAATCTTTGTCAACGAAACGAGCGGCGTGCCCACGATGTCCACTCCGCGAACGAGTTCGTCGGGCCGTCCGTCGGGAAACACTTTGTAAACGACGAGCGGAAGCACCTGGAACGCTTGCGGCTGGCCGCGGCCTGTAAACGTGAAGCCGCCGGCAATATCGTCGATCAGCAGGCCAAACGGTTTCCCCTGCGCTTTCACGAGTTCGATCAGTTTCTTGCGAAGCTCTTCGTTCGATACGGCATTCGTGCTGGAGACGATCAAATTTCCCTGGCGCGCCACGGGAACGAACCCCAACTGCCGGCGCCCGTGGCCATTCGAGTGGGGAATGTCGACGAGCGGTGAGCGTGACATCAGAAATGTCTTCAGCACGCCATCATCGACGAGCTGAACGCTTTCGGCCTTCACGCCCTCGTCGTCGTAGAGATAATTTCCAAGCAGCATTTGCCCGCCGAAAAGCGCCTCGGTGGGATCGTCCTTGATGGAAATAAAGCTCGGGAGAATTTGTTCGCCGATCTTGCTGGTGAACGTCTGGCCTTCGTTGATGTCTTTCTGGCGGAATCCCTCGGCGCGATGCCCGAAAACTTCGTGGAAGAAAACGGCAGCCGCCCGGCCAGTCAGCAGGGCGGGCCCCGCGAACGGATCGACGAGCGGTGCTTTGTCGAGCGCTTCCGTTTCGTTGATCATCGTCTGGATGTGCTCGAGGACCGTCTTGTCGTCGGGAGCATCCTTGGGATCGAGCCAGTCGAAATTGTTGTAACGGTTGATGTCCATGCCGTCCGGAGCTTTGCTCTGAACGTACAGCTCGAGGCGATAGTGAATCTGGCCAAACGCGAGCTTGGTGCCTTCGCTCGTCACTTCATACTGATTGGCGGCGAGCGCCGTGAAAGTCGCGATCGAATTGAGAACGGCAGGCGATTGGCTGAACGCGGCGGTATATTTCCGGACGCGCGCTTCCCACGGGGCGCGATCTACTTTCATGTCGACGCGAGGCCCGGTGTAAGTGCGCGGTGCTTCGGCCGAAAAATCCGGAGCGGCGCCTTCCGCGGTCTGCACCTGCACTTGCTGGTTCGTCTTCACCTTGATCAGAGCTTGCGAGGCGGCGCGGTATTGCTTGTCGGTTTCACGCCAGATTTCGCGAGAAAGCACAGGAAGATCATCATCGAGCACCGTGGAAGTTCCAGGACTCGTCCAACCGGGCGGCCGATCGCCCAATTTGTGCGTATCATCTTGCTTGTAGCTTCCGACGCGCGTTTGAACCTCGAGCCAGCGTGCGCGATTATCGGTGCTGGAAAGGAGCGCCCCATTCGAGCCGGACACTTCGGAATATTGGCGGTCCGCAATCGTGTAGCTGATGAAATAGACGGGAGGGTCCGCTTTTGAAAAGGCGGCCATCGAGCGGTCGAGTTCCGACTGCATCGTCGCCAGGATCGCGGGCGCTTCCACAATTTTCGTTTTTTGGTCGGCAGCCAGTGCAGCGCATGCCGCCAGCAGTATTGCGAGAGCAGCTAAAAAGGTTCTATGTGTCGGTGTGGGTTTCATCATCACGCGAAGTTCACCAGTTTAAGATAGTATGCCTTCATTCCCAAATGAAAAGCCGGAGCCAGGTAATCTCCCCGGCGGTTGCAGGAGCCGCTAAGCTGGCCAGAATTCGGTCGAAGGAGAATTAGATGCGCGCAATGGTGGTAAGGCGGTATGGCCCGCCCGAAGTTTTTGAATCGCAGGAAGTGCCCGATCCGCAGCCGCAAGCGGGCGAAGTGCTGATCCGCGTGAAAGCTATCGGAGTGAACTTCGCGGACCTTCTGCAACGGATGGGAATTTATCCCGGCGTTCCGAAGCCGCCCTTTATTCCTGGGTTTGAGGTCGCTGGTGTTGTGGAGAAGGTGGCGGATGGCGGCAAGACCGTTGCCGGAACCGTTGCCGGCGGTGAAGTCGAACCCTTGCGTCCGGGCGATGCCGTAGCCGCGTTCACGCAGTTCAATGCCTACGCGGGATGGGCTGCCGTCCCAGCGGCGACGGCGTATCGACTGCCTGCCGGAATGCCGTTCGAAGATGGCGCTGCGCTTCCCGTAAACTATCTCACCGCGCATCACTCGATGTTCACGATGGGGAACCTGCAGCCGGGCGATCGAATTCTGGTCCATGGCGCGGCCGGAGGCGTGGGAATTGCGGCGATTCAACTGGCAAAGGCGCATGGCCTGGTGACCTTCGGTACAGCTGGACCGGCGAAGCAGGAATATTTGCGCAAGATCGGTGTGGATCATGCGATCGATTACACGAAAGGCAATTTCGTTCAGGCTGTGCGCAAATTTGCTCCGGACGGAATCGAAATGGTGATGGACCCGATCGGCGGAAAATCGTTTGCGCAAAGCCAGGCGTGCCTCGGCCCTACCGGCCGGCTCGTGGTGTATGGCTTCTCTGCGGCCGCGGGGCCGGACGGAAAGCGAAACTGGTTGCGCGGATTGAAAGCGCTGCTCGCAACGCCGAAATTTCATCCGCTGAAGATGATGAGCCAGAACCTCGCGGTAATCGGCGTGAATCTTGGAGGCATGCAGGCACGGGTACCGCTGATGCGAAGCGAGCTCGATGAACTGTTTCGAATGTACGGTGCGGGCAAAATTAAGCCCGTGATCGGGAAGACGTTTCCGCTGGCTGACGCCGCAGCGGCTCATCGATATATCCACGACCGAAAGAATATTGGGAAGGTGATTCTCACCGTAAAGTAGGGCAATTTCCTCACTTCGTTGCGGGTGGCTGAGGCTTTACGAAAAGCGATTCGTCGATTGGCGGGTTCACCGTAAGTTCTTGCGTGGTCGACTCGAGAAATTTCGCACCCTCGCGATAAATTACAGTCGAGAACGCGAACTGCCTTCCCTCCACCGTGCGGTAGTCGCTCCAGCGCTGTTCGTTATCTACGGGGCCATTCGGGCCATCCGATTTATATCGCGCGGCCGCGACAAGATGAGTGGCTGAATCGAAATAGAGCGTCACAGCGCTAAAGGGCGCCTGCAATGCGACGCCGTCAGTTTTCTTCCCGTCGATTTCCTCTTCGCCGGTGAATTGGCCGGAGAGTTTTCCTTCGAGGACGCGTTCGTACAGTCCCCATCCGCCTCCAAACATCAGAATTCCGCGTTTGTACTCGCTAATAAATCGAGTGGCGTCGACCACTTTATCGGGAAACTGGAGCCAGGCTTGCGTCCCGTCGCAGACTTGCATGATTGTTTGAGTTTGGATTTCCACCTGCCCGTGCGAACGTTCCGGATAGGAGATGAGCCAAGAAACCTTAATGGGCGTTGTGCCACCGGGGGATGCGAGGCTGCCATTCTCCTTCATCGCAATACTTTTCACGGACGCAAGCGCGTCGCCGCCAGCCGCTTTCGCCCCGGCCAGCAGCAATTCTTTTCCCCGCGCGAGAGATTCGGGAGTTACCGCTGCGGATGCCTGCTTCGGTTTGCGAAGGTCCGGACGGGTGGCGTCGATCTGATCGAACGGAATCTCGACGAATTGTGCGTCCGGAAATTCTTTTTTCAAACCGTCGCGAAACGCGCTGACGTTGCCGGCGAGGACGATGTCGAGATCCCTGGTCGTGAAAAATCGCTGCGCGATTGCTTTGGCGTCGGGAAGCGAGACGGCGCGAATGCGCTCCGGGTAGGTGCTGTTGTAATCTGCAGGCAATTCGAAAGCTGCGGCGGTGAGGACGCGGTCGGCGACTTGCTCGGCTGTCTCGGATTGGATCGGGTAGACGCCGGCTAGATAGTCGCGCGAAAAATCGAGTTCCGCGGGCGCTATATCGCCGCTGGCCATTTTCGACATGAGGTCCACGACAAGCTTCGTCGCTTGTACTGTCGCTTCCGTGCGGGTGTAAGTGCCAGCGGTGAACGCGCCCGCGTAGCGGCGTGGCGTAAAGGAAGAGAACGCGCCGTACGTGAGGCCCTTCTTGATGCGCACTTCGGTGTTGAGGCGGCTATTGTAACCGCCGCCGAAAATACGGTTCGTCACCTCCAGCGGAATCAGATCAGGATCGGCGCGCCGTATGCCGAGTTTGCCGGCGCGAATCTGCGTTTGCACCGCATCGGGTTCGTCGATCAGCCAGATGTGCTGGCCGGAAATTGCGGTTGGCACGGCGGGTGTCGCGGCTGGCGTGTCGATTTTTGGCCAATCACCGAAGTATTTTTCCGCGAACGCGAAAGCTTCATCGGGTGCGATGTCTCCCGCAAATGCAAGGAACGCTTGATTCGGCGCGTAATGCCCGTCGTGAAATTTAGAGAGTTCTTCGCTTTTTAATTTCTTGATGGTGTCCGGCGTACCTTCGCTCGGCCAACCGTAGGGCGAGCCGTTGTACACGACATGGCTGAAGGCGAGAGACGCGAGGTAATCGGGACTTGAATATTGCACTGTGAGAGTGGAAAGAAGCTGCTGGCGCTGGCGGTCGAGCTCTTCACCTTTGAACGCCGGATGCAGCACGATGTCGGACATCAGATCGAGGCCGAGATTCAGGTCTTTTTTGACAACGTCGAGTGTGATCGTTGTGGCATCTTTTCCAGCGCGCGCGTCAAGCGAACCGCCGACGAAATCAATCGCGTCGGCAATGTCTTGCGCCGACCGGCGTTTGGTTCCCTGGCGAAGCAGATTCGCAGTCATCTGCGCGACGCCGGGAGTTCCTGCCGGATCGTCGACGCTTCCAGCCGACAAAATAATCAGCCGCGCGGCTACCGCCGGTTCGCGGCGATCGCTGACGACAAAAACGCGCAGGCCATTCGCGAGAGTTTTTGTGGCCGCCACTGGAAAGTGAAACTGAGTGGGCGCGCCGGGGCCGGGCATCTGCGGCTGGAGTTTCACGCCCAGAGGCACAATACCCGTACCGTTCTTCTGATCTTTTTGCGTGGCGGCAGCCGGCTGAGAAGCTTGTTGCGTCGCCGGAGCTGCCGTTGGCGCCGTCGCTGTTTGCTGAGCTACCGCCATTCCGGTGGTGAAAGCTATCGCCGCCGAAAGAACCAGCCATTTCTCGATTGCGAACTTCTTCATCACTACTCCTCGATATGTTTTCACTGTTGGGCCGCCGCGGAAGGCTTCACGAGCAGAACCGTCGCTTGCTGCGGAACAAAATATTCTTTTGCCACGCGCTGGATGTCCGCGGGAGTCAATTTCAGATAGTGGTCAAGCTCAGTATTCACGAGATCCGTATTTTTCCCGATCACCGCGGCAGCTCCCAGCGCCACTGCCTTCGCTTCGTCGGTGTTGCGCCCCAGGATGTAGCCGGATATTTCCTGATTCTCGGCCTTGTCGAACTCGCGCGGCTCGGCAGGTTTTTCCTTGAGCTCGTCGAGCACCGCTACAACCGCTTTCTGGCCTTCTTCAGCGGTGTGGCCCTGATTCATGATTGCGTATGCCCAGAACAGATTCGGATCCTCGGTGAAATTGCCGAAACCCGCGGCTTGGACGGCGATCTGCTCCTTGTAGACCAGCGTTTGATACAGGCGGCTGCTTTCGCCCCCCGCAAGAATATTGGCTGCGAGGTCGAGTGAATACGAATCAGGCGTATACCGCGCCGGAATTTTGTAGCCGATCACCACCGCGGGAAGCGGCGTATTCGAATACGACTTGTTTACGTCGCGCTCTCCAGTCTGCGGCGGTTCAGGCGCGTCGATCCGCGGAATGGGTTTTGCTGATGCCGGTATGCCTTCGAAATATTTTTTGGTCCAGCCGAGCGCTTGCTCCGAATTGAAATCGCCGACTACGATCAACGTCGCGTTGTTCGGTTTATAAAATGTGTTAAAGAAATCGCGCACGTCCTCGATGGTCGCTTTATCGAGATCGGCCATGCTGCCGATTGCGGTGTGGTGGTAGCCGTGAACCGTGAAGGCAGCGGCGCGAAGATCTTCTTCGAGTGAACCGTAAGGCTGATTGTCAATCCGTACGCGGCGCTCTTCTTTCACCACTTCGCGCTCCGACTTGAAATTCGCCTCGTCAACGTTGAGGCTGCCCATGCGGTCCGCTTCGAGCCAGAGGACGCGCTCGAGGTAGTTGCTCGGAAACGTCTCGTAGAAATTCGTGTAATCGTCGTACGTGCTCGCGTTATCGAATCCGCCGGAGGCTTCGATAATGCGCGACTGCTCGTCCGTGGCCACGTGCGCCGAGCCCTTGAACATCAGGTGCTCGAAGAGATGCGCAAAACCAGTGCGGCCGGGGCGCTCGTCCTTCGCGCCAACGTGATACCACACCTGAAGGTCGATCACCGGAACGGCTCGGTCTTCGAGCAGAATTACCTGCAGCCCGTTCGCCAGCGTGTGGGTGGTGAAATTGAGTTTCGGTGGCCGAATCTGTTCTGGTTTTTCCTGCGCCGCTAGGGAAACGGAAAACACCGCCGCGCACAGCACTCCGACGGCAAAACGATTCCAATTCTTCATATTTCGATTACTCCCATCGAAGGGGATTTAGTGCGTATGGCGCTCGCCAGCCGGAAGCCGGCGCGCTTCGGTAGCACTGCCTTCAGCCTGCGCCGCAACGCGCCAACAGCAGGATGATGCAAGAGATGACTATCCAGTATCCTTGAGGCTTCACGCGGGTGTCAAACCTACCCGCCCGCGCTTCGCCGAAACTCTTTACGCAACTTTGATCCGAATTGCATCGATATTTAGACGTATACCAACAGGAAAAGGCTACTCGCACGCTCGTTGCGACGGCCAGCCAGCAGCCGTAAGCTCATCTCATCCTGCAAGGCGTCTTTGATTGCCAGTGGAGATACCGTCAGTGAGGTGTGTATGAAAAGTTTAGCAGGACTTCTCGTCGTTGCACTAATCTCGGTGATGGCTTACCGACTCTACTTTTCAAAGCTGCAATCCAGCGAAACCGGCACGCCCGCGCAAACGATCAGCGTTGTCGGCGTGAAGAATGACTTGGTCGCAATCGCGCAGGCCGAACGCGTCTATCAAGCCGAACACGGCGCGTACGGCTCACTCGAAGAATTGAAGTCAGCCGAAGCAATGACAATGCTAAAAGGCGGCCGCGACGGCTACGCGTACGAAGTGGAATCGTCATCCGCTGGATTTCGCGTGCTCGCGAAATGCTCGCCCGCAACCAACCCGGGATGCACGAACTGGGCTGTCGACCAATCGATGCAAGTGCAGCCAGCGCCGTAGAATCGATTACGGATTGCGCTTCTGGTCGGCTACCGTCACGCCCGCTTCGGCGTAGTCCGTCGGCGGCAAATCCACGAACGTCACCTGAATACTTTCGCGTTTCGCGCGGCCATCTTCGATCAGCGCTTCTGTGATGCGCTCGGCGAGTTTGCGTTTCTGCTCGGGAGTGCGTCCTGCGACCCACGTCACTTGAACGTACGGCATCGTGCCTCCTGGAAAAAGCGCCGCCATTATAACGGCTTCGCAGTGCTTTGCGGGTCTCGAGAAGCCACCTAAGGCGCCGCTGCCTTCACCCAGAGATCGCGAAAGCCGCTACATCAACAAATCTCCCGGCCGCGATCGTGCGCGTTACGCCTCGCGAGAAGAAGTCGTCAGCGCCGGCAGTTTCGATCCGCACTCGGGGCAATTCGCCCAGCTGTGCTCCACGGCATGGCCGCAATTCGGGCATCTCGGTTTCATCGCCGCGCCGCAGTAGGGACAGAACACGAATCCCGATTTCACCATTGCCGAACAGCCTGGGCAAGGGCGCGGCAGCGGGTCGCGCAGGATAAAGTAAATAATGATTCCGATGGCGTCGGGAATCAACGCGGCGAGCCACGTCCACATCGCGTAGCGCATGCCGCGCCGCTTCGCATCGGCATAGATGAAACCAATGAGCAGAAACCATGGCACGAAAATAAAGAAAACGCCGTACGCAAAGGCCAGCTTTCCTATTAACGGCCAGGTCCTTATCACCCTGTCGCCGGGAATGAACACCGTCAGCGCCAGTGTCGAAAAGCCTATATAGAAGACGATTGCGAGATACCATGCAATGCGCGGAATGATCCTTAGCCCTTCGCTGAAGCGGCTCATGCCAGTCTCCTTTCGCGTCGTTGGTGGAGTGACAGCAAAATCGCTGCGGCTCCGCCCGTCAGCCAAACGATCGACGTAAAACCTGCAAATCCGAGCCACGACTGGTTCAGCCGCGGATCGAGCAAACTCAACAAGCCGCCGCTCATCAAGCGCACCAGCGGCCAGGTTGCCAGCGTCAACGCCCACGCAAACGCAACCAGCGAAATCATCACTCGGCGGTTCCACACATGCTCGCGCTCCTCGGCGTATCGCGCCTCGGCTCTTGCGCAAGCTCGCTGTACCAGGTCTGCTGACGGTTGCGGCGTGGGCAATTGCCGCAACCCGCGCGACAGGAGTTGCCATTGTTCCAACTCGGCCGAACATTCAGCGCATGTGCGCGCGTGCAACATCACTTGCTCCGATTCATTCGCCTCGAGACCGTCTGCCGCAGCGAGCGCCAGCAACTCGCGGATTTTGTCGTGTTCGTTCTTTGACATGTCGTTCATCGCGAAGTCCTTCATCGCCAGTTCTCGCCCGCGTAGCGGGCTTCCAAAGTGTTTCGCATCTGTTCCAGCGATCGTCGCAGCCGCGACTTCACCGTGGAAAGCGGAACGCTCAGCACCTGCGCGATTTCTTCGATCTTCATTTCTTCCTCAAAGCGAAGCGTCATCACTTCCCGGTAAACGAGCGGCAGTTCATCGAGCGCCGTGCCGAGCCGGCTCGCTCGTTCATTCTCGAGAACCCGGTCGAGCGCAGCTGGTTCCTTCGCGACAAGGCGGTCGAGCGCGGTCCCTTGCGATTCGTCATCCGAAACCGGTTGGTCCAGGCTCGACGGGCGAATTCTGCGCAGATGATCGATCGCGAGGTTGCGCGCGACAGTAAAAAGCCAAGCATCGAAATTGCGGTTGGGATCGAAGCGCCGGATTTTTTCGGCTACGTGAATCCACGTTTGCTGGAAAAGATCCTCAGCTTCGCTGCGGTCGTGGACCATGCGCAACAGGAACCGGTACAAGCGATTCTGGTAGCGCGACACCAAAGTCGAAAGCGCATCCAGGTCCCCACGCCGGAGCTGAGCTACGTCGGCTTCGAGCCCCACATGCCCCTCCCATTGAATTGCAGCGGTGCCTATCATATCCGTAATACGGGAGAGGGCCGGAAAAAGACCCACCTTGCCGGCAGCCGCCGTGCAAGCGGATAGGTATGTTATAAATCAATGCTTTGACGACGCCTACCAGAGCGGCCATCAATCCTGCATCAAGTGATGCGCGCTTCGAAATCTCGTCCAATCGGGCATTTATAGATGATGAATTGAACATCCGCGTCCACGGCTTGGCGCCCAGGGAAAACGTCACGCTTCGCGCGAAAACGGGCGACGATGACAATCGCATGTGGAGTTCTGACGCGAAGTTCTCCGCAGACGCATCGGGCACCGTTGACCTGACTGCAGCCGAACCACTTACGGGCACGTATCGTGGCGTTTCGCCGATGGGTTTGTTCTGGTCGATGCGCCTCGACGATCTGCACGCCGATGGCCGCGCGATTTTCGCGAAGAAGGATGCATCACCGAACCGCGTATCACTCGATATTGAAACCGGAGGCCGAATCATCGCGTCCGTGCAACTCGAACGAAATTATCTGGCGCCAGGCACTGAAACACGCGACCTAAAATTCCCGGCCGCGCCAGAAACAAACATCGACTCGGCAAGCAATTTCGAACACCGCACCGGGGACCCCGTCGAACACACGATCGGCCGGTTGTTCATTCCACCCGCCTTGAAATTTCGCCGCCCGTGTCCCGTTGTCATCGTCCTCAGCGGTTCGGGTGGCGGATTCGATCTTGACAAGGCAGCTGTTCTCGCGCGTCATGGCTTTGCCACCCTGGCGCTCGCCTACTTCGGTATTCCGCCGCTGCCGACGTGGCTTCATCGCATTCCGCTCGACTATTTCGAGGCGGCGTTCTGCTGGCTTGCCGCGCAGCCTGAAATCGATTCACAGCGCATCGGCGTGCTCGCTGTTTCGCGCGGTGCGGAACTCGCGCTCCTGCTCGGCTCGGTGTTTACGCAAATTCGAGCCGTCATCGCCTACGCTCCGAGCAGCGTCGCGTGGGCTGCCAGTGGGCGCGAGAAAGCCACTGGCGAAATTATTCCCTCGTGGACTCACCGAGGCGAGCCAGTCCCGTTCGCGCCGCTTCCTCTTCGCCGCTTTATCGTTCGCTCCGCGATTCCTGTGGCTTTGCTGAAACGGCCCGTGATGTTTCGGAATCTCTTCCGCACCGGGTTGCGAAATTCAAAAGCAATTTCCGATGCATCGATTCCGGTCGAGCAGATTCGCGGTCCGCTCATGCTCGTGTCGAGCGGCGACGATCACCTGTGGCCTGCGGCAAAAATGAGCGAAGCGATTGTCGCGCGTCTTAAGAAGCACAGTTTTGCGCACCGCGTCGAGCATCTCCACTATCCGCATGCCGGTCACATGCTCCGATATCCGTTTTTGCCCACGACTGCGCGTCATTCGCGCAACCCTCACCTTCGCAGCGCGCGCTATTCCTTTGGCGGGACGGCTTCCGCCGACGCAGAAGCGCAGGCGGACTCCTGGAAGCGAGCCATCGAATTCCTCCGTACGAGCCTGCAATAGCGGTTTCGCATGCTCTTCTGGCTCAAGATTGGCCGCCGTGCAATATGCTAGAATGGGCGTCAGTGCTAAAGATTCTCCAGGACCTCCTCGAACTCCAGAGCGTGGACGTGCGGCTGAATGAGGTTCGCACCCGGCTTGCCGCGTTTCCAAAGAAAATCGCCGAAGCGGACTCGCGCATCGCCGCCGCGAAAGCCGAACTCGAACAGAGCAAAGCCGCGCAGCTCGCCATTGTCAAAGATCGAAAGAAATACGAGCTTGACGTCGAGCAGTACAAAGAACGCGTCCGCAAATACAAAGATCAAACCGCGCAGATCAAGACGAACGAAGCCTACAAAGCCCTCCAGCACGAAGTGCAGATGGCCGAAGACGAAATCGCGAAGGCTGAAGATCGCCTGCTGGAACAAATGGTGAATGGCGAGGAGTACGATCGCCGCATCAAGGCGTCCGAAAAACGGCTGAAGGAAGTGGAAGAAATCGTTCGCGGCCAGCGCTCCACAATCGCGTCTGAGAAAGCCGCCGCGGAAAAAGATCTGGCGCTCGTCGAAGCCGATCGCACGCGCGTCACTTCCGAAATTCCCGAAGACATGCTCGACCATTATGAGCGAATCGCGAAACGGCACGGCGGCGTTGCTCTAGCTGAAGTAAACGACGAGAAATGCTCGCTCTGCGGGATGCAAATCCGGCCTCACGTGTTTCAGAAAATGCGCCAGGACAACAGCGAAGAAATGTTTCACTGCGAAACGTGCACTCGCATCCTTTATTACATCGAGCCGACCGCTGTTCCGCCAAACGATCCCAAGCCGCAAGTTTCTGGCGCTTCTGCGTCCGCTTCCTCCTCCGGTGAAAATTAATCCCGAGATTTTTGCTTCCGATAGCAGTTCCTTCGGCGAGTGTCTGCGATGAAACGTGGATCGAAAGCTTCGCCGCCCGCTAGCGCAAGCCTTTTTTCCGAATCGCATACTGCTGCGGCGCCTGCCGGTGTTCATATCGCGAACATTGATGGCGCTTCGCGCGGCAATCCGGGGCCTGCTTCGTACGCGGTCGTCGTGCGCGATCCCAACGGAAAAGTGATAATGGAGCTGGCGAAGAATATCGGCCGCGAAACGAACAATGTTGCCGAATATTACGCGCTGCTTGCCGCGCTCGACTACGCGACGAGCCACAACATTCACGCGTTGCGCGTTCGCAGCGATTCCGAATTGCTCGTTCGCCAAATGCAAGGCCGCTACAAAGTGAAGAGCGCGGATCTGAAGCCGCTCCACGAACGCGCTTCGAAAATGGCGCGGCAGATTGGCTACTTCGCGATCGAGCACGTTCGTCGAGAACTGAACCGCGACGCCGACGCGCTTGCCAACGTCGCGCTCGATCAAGCTGGCGTGCCGAAATTCGATCGTGCGAATTTGAAGACTAAAACTCGGCCAAGCGCACCCGTTCACGAAACGCCGCGCCGAATCCATGCCCGCGTCACCAAGGGCGTGCTGATTCCAACCGAGCCGCTCGATTTGCCCGAAGGCGCAGAAATCGCAATCGAGTTTCGAATTCCTCCTGAAGACGAATCTTAATTTTCGGCGGAAATCTTACGAAGCTTTTTTCAGAGCGTAGGAACGATAGAGCGTGTCGCGCTGTGCGGGGATATAGCCGGCATCGGAAATAATGCGGCGCAAGTTCTTGCTTCGTTCGTGCGGTTGCGAACGCCTGCCGCGTACACCACATTCTCTTCAATCAAAATGCTGCCCACGTCGTCCGCGCCGAACTGCAATCCCACCTGACAGATCTTAATTCCCGGCGTGAGCCAGCTTGATTGAATGTGATCGATGTTGTCGAGATACAGGCGGCTGATCGCGAGCGTCTTTAGATAATCGAAAGCCGTCGCTTCCGGAATCTTCTTTCCAAGTGGAGTATTGTCCGGCGCGAAAATCCAGGGAATGAACGCAGTGAAGCCGCCCGTTTCTTCCTGAATCCGGCGTACGCGTTCCAGATGATTCACGCGGTGGCGATATTCTTCACCGCATCCAAACATCATCGTTGCCGTGGTGCGCATGCCGAGCGAGTGCGCGATCCGGTGCATATCTTCCCATTCGTCGGACCGGCACTTCAGCCGCGAGATGCGCGCGCGAATTTCATCGTCCAGAATTTCCGCGCCGCCGCCGGGAATCGAGTCCAGGCCCGCGTCGCGCAGGCGCGCAATCGTTTCGCGCACCGAAAGTCCCGAAACTTCCGCGATGCACAGAATTTCCGGCGCCGAAAAACAGTGCAAATGAATCTGCGGAAATTTCTGCTTGATCGAGCTCAGCATGTTTTCGTAATACTCGACGCGCAGGTCGGGATGCAGGCCGCCTTGCATGCAGGATGCCCGTGCCGCCCAACTCGATCATCTCTTCAATTTTTTCGTAAATCGACTTCGAGCGAAAGCATATAGCCGTCCTTTGCGCCCAGCGGCCGGTAGAACGCGCAAAACGAGCAATACTCGGTGCAAAAATTCGTGTAATTGATGTTGCGGTCGATCTGGTAGGTAGCGACGCGCGGATCGGTTTTCTTGCGGCGCACTTCGTTCGCCGCCATGCCGATGCCGATCAGATCATCGGAGTTGAAAAGTTCGAGCGCTTCTTCTTGTGTGATTCCCATTTGTTATGCCGTTCCTTGAGCCAATTTCACGCTGCGAATACCGGATCGTTCGCTCTCACAATTCCTTCGCGCAGCACCGCTCCGTAAACTCCCGCACATCCTGCGTGCTCGCGCGCCACTTTCTCCAATACCACGGGCGCCGGTTCCGCCGTCTCAGGGTCGAGAGTAATCATGACACAGCGCTCGTCCTTTTTCACAACCCGAATCGTGACGGTCTCACCGATTTGCAGTTCCCGGCCGACGAGGCTGTCCTCGAAAAATGGCTCGTCGCTATTCCATTGCACGTAAAAGTTCGTCCGAAATCGCAATGGATTCAAACTCAGACCCGTCTCCTCCGAAAGAGCGCGGATCGTCCCATGGCCAAGCACCGAGACGGGGTATGCATCGGTCAGGCTGCGCTCGGAGTGACGGAGGGCGAGCGTCTTGCCGTACCGCTTCTCGAGGAAGCGCGTGAACTCGGGATCGTCCACTCGCGCCTTGTCGCCTTCGGGCGTCGTCACTTCCGCCGAATAGTCCGGCGAGAAAATTCCGCGCTCAATGGGCGGGGCAGCCAGGAAACGTGGCTGAAATAAAATCATGTCGCGCCCTTTGCGCGACGTCATCCACGGGAAAGTTGCCGGGCCCTGCGCGTCGACGAATGCGTACACGCGATCGCCGACGAGTCCTGCGTGCGTCACGCGGGCGGAATCCAGATCCTCGCCTGCCATTCCTTTTACGGGATAGCGGCGCAGCCTGCTGAGTGTGCCGATGCGCTCCACGCCGCTATGCTCCGCGACGGGCCGTCGATTGCGCGGGGGCATCCCCGAATTCAAGAGGGCGATTGCGGGGAATCAGTCCTGCGGCAGCAGCTTTTTCGTAATAGAGCCGCAATCCTGCGAGATTTTCCTCGTCGAGGTTGAAGTCAATGTTGTCCGTCAGATAAAGCTCGAGCGCTTTCGCGGGCATATCGAGTTTCGCGGAAGCCGCTTCAGAAATTTCACGAATGCGCTCCATGCCGTATTTTTTCGACGCCTGGAAATCCGCCACCACTTCAGGAGTAATCGCGTCGCGCCGCCCCACCCAGATTGCAAGTACGCACGGTTTGCCGGTCATCTCGCGCCACTGGTATGCGACGTCGTACACAAAAACCGTTTCGAATCCAGGCACCGGCATGTCTTCGGGGTCGCCCTGGCAACACGCGCCGCCGCCCGGCAGCTTCTCCGCCAGCGCTTCCATTTTCAGCGCCACACGCAGAGCGGGATCGCCAATTAGGAGCGCGGCGTCGGCCTCTTTCAGCATTTGCGACGGATCGGGCGCCGCTTCCACGTACTCGGGTTTAATTCCCCAAAATCCCGCCGCAAGCAATTTCACGAGCGCCGCCGAGCTACGCGAACTCGAATCGAGCGCGATCTTCTTGGCCATGTCGATCGGTTTCTTCGACACTACAAGAATGCTGCGCACTTCGCCCTTCGCTGCGACTGCCATACCAGGCAGCGCGACTACGTTTTCCATGCGCTGGTATTCGATGGCTGGAATGATGGCGACGTCTACATCGCCGCGCCGGAGCGCTTCCGCGCATTGCGATGGGACGGTGAACGACAGATCGTACTTGCCTGTGAGCGGCCCGTCGGTAAATCCCCAAACAAGCGGCGCCGTGTTGAGGTATTCGACGATTGAAATGCGAAGTTTACCCACTTTTGCCCTCACGCCTGCAACTTCCAAATATAGCACAGACGTATAGATCGAATTTCCGTTCGCGACCCAGTCGCCGTGCGAAGAGAAGTAACGGGAAGGGGCGTATCACGGTTGCGCAGGAAATCGCACGACTTCGTCTTCGAGGGGAATTTCCATCTCGTGTTTCACCGGAGCGTCATGCGATTCGGACGGCTTCCAACCATCGCCCTTGCCTTGCAGTTCGTACGACGCGAAGGCGTAGGGCAATCCTTCGCACGCGAGTTCCGAATTTGCGTTGCAGATGTGGAAGTGCAGGTGCGGCTCCGAAGAATTTCCCGAGTTGCCGAGCAGGCCGAGCACCTGGCCGCGCCGCACTTTGTCGCCGACCTTCACGCGGACCGAACCCGGCTGCATGTGCGCGTAGAAAGCGTACAGTCCGATGCCGATTTCCACGATTACGTGGTTGCCGCCCACCGTTTCGAGAGTGATGGGCACGATAGGCGGCTGGTTCGGAATATTCTGCGGGATTCCGTCTTTCGTTTGCGTAACAACTCCATCGGCTACAGCGTGAATTTCCGCTCCGTACGCGCGATAGCTTTTGTTGTCGGCAGAATCGCCCTGATATGTTTTTCCGTCATGGTTGAGCTGAACCCAATCGATTGCGAACCGCTGCGAGATGTATGCGCGCCCGTTGAGGGGAATAAACGCGCAGCGATGCTGCGATGCATTGGAAGGCCCGTTCGCGGCGGCCCAGTCGTCCCCCAGCAGCGGCGGGCTGATGACCGCGACCGGCTTCCGATCGGTTGAGACCGGCACACCATCAAGCGTGATACCTTCCGGATAGTCGCCAATCTTCATTGCGATGCGATGGCTGAACTTTTCCGGCACGTTTTCCTGATTGTCGAACGTAAGCCACATGAACACAATCGCAAACGCTCCCGGGCCGATTTTTGCCGGCTCCGCGACCGTCTGCCCCGGTCGGGCAATCATTCCACCGAGTTCCGCGCCGGAATAGCTCGCAATTGGTTTTGGGGCGGAGTTGGCTGGCATTACGTCGAGCCGTGTGAGAAGGCAATCCCACTTGCCCAGGTTCGTTACGTGCAGTTCATACACGAGGTGCCATTTGCCATCTGCCTTGAACGCAGTCGGCTCGATCGGTACCACAATGTCGAGAGGCGGCGCGAGGTGTTTTGGCGTGTGATTTTTTTCGTCTGCGGCTGGCGGGGACGCGCTCGATTGTGCGCGCAGCGCTGGGACTGCGGGGCCGAGAACCAGTAGCGAGAGCAGCGCGAGACTCGGCAGCCAAAATCTCTGCGGAAGAGATTTCAATGCACTCAGTTGGGGCGAGGGCGCTGTTTTTTGGGACCCCCCTGTACCGTAGATTAGAATAGGTCGCGGCGTCATGTTTTCAGTGATTTACGCGCATTTCTAATCGCGGAGCTGCCGATTAGAGAGCGGACAGCGTCGCGCGGTTTTCCGCGGAGGGCCCGCCCAGTGAGAGTGTGCCGCGCCTTGCCCGCGTTGGCGCTTATTTTCATAGTTCCGTGATGACGGTAGCAGAGTGCAGAGGGCTCCGCAACAGCATGTTGGTGTAAGGATTTTGGAGGTGGAGGAAAAACCGTTAGAACCACAGATGAACACAGATAAACACTGATGAGGAGAACGGCATGGGACGCCGACCTGGTTGTGCTCGTAGGCGATCCTGCCGAGGGCGTGACGAACTTTTCCAAGGTTCGCGTAACTTACCGTGCGGGACAGCCCATCCACAAATTTCTGTCGAGCAAGTAGAGATTGATCGTTCTCGGCGGCGGCAGCGACAACGCCGATGACAACGACCGCGGAAATGACAGCGACCCGACAAAGGCCCACGACGATGGAGGGCGCCCGTCGTGGCTGCCTGAGCGCGTAGGTGCGGGTTTCGGGGATGAATTGACAGTCGGCGCTAGTGCGGATGCGAGAACTTCCAGGTCAACACCTGCCGGTCTGAAGCCCGGCGCTACAAAATCGGGAGGCTGGCGGCGGGCATTGCCGCGCTGGGCGGTGGAACTATGGTTGTGCGTACGAGTCCGAATTCACGCTGTTGTAACTGCGTAATGATACTGACATTAGCTTGCTTGACATCTCTGCATAGCGCTGCGTAACCTCGCGCGAGGGCCTTCCTCACAACATTACTTGATGGAATCCGACCATTACTTGGGCTGGTTGGCGCTGGCGTTGACGCCTGGTTTGGGCGCGCGCATGGCAGGGAAGTTGCTGCGTGCAATCGGCAGCCCGCAGGAGATTTTCAACGCGTCGCTCACAGAACTAGAAGCCCAGCGCCTTCCGGCAGCAGTGGCGCAGGCGATTCACTCGCGCGGTCCGCTCAGCGACGCAGCCAAGGAACTGGCTGCGGCCCAAGCCGCCGGCGTCAAGCTGCTCACCTGGGACGAGCCCGGGTACCCAACTCGGCTTCGCGAGATTTTTGATCCCCCGCCCCTTCTGTATGTGCGCGGAAACATTGAACTTCTCGGCAAGCATCTAATCTCGGTGGTCGGAGCGCGTCGTCCGACCCCTTATGGGAATCAAATGGCTGAACGGTTGGGGCGTGATCTCGCCGATCGGGGCCTTGTCGTCGTCAGCGGCCTGGCGCGCGGCGTCGATTCCAGCGCGCACAAAGGCGCCCTCAGTTCGGCGAATGGCGCGACGATCGGCGTTCTCGGCTGCGGAATCGACGTGATTTACCCCAAGGAGAACAGAAAGATTTTCGCAGACATGGAGCAGCGCGGCGCGATCATCAGCGAATTCCCGATGGGAACGTTTCCGGCGCCGCAGAACTTCCCGATTCGCAACCGAATTATTGCCGGAATATCGCTGGGAGTTGTGGTGGTGGAAGGCGCGCAGTACTCGGGCTCGTTGATTACCGCACGGCTCGCGATGGAATTCGGCCGCGAAGTGTTTGGCGTTCCAGGCAACGCAACCCAGCCCACCAGCTTCGGACCGAACCAGCTGATCAAGCAGGGGGCAAAACTGGTGACGAGCTGGGAAGATGTGATCGAAGAGCTGCCAACTCCCATTCGCGCGGAGCTCCTGCCGATGGAATCCGCGTCGCCGGAGGAACGAGCGGCGTTGCTCGACGAAGCTTTTGTGCCGGCTGAGCGCACGCTTTTCGGGTTGTTGAACGTCGACGAGGCCCGTCACATCGACGAAATTATGGAAGTTTCGGGTTTGACCTCGTCCGAGGTTCTGGCGACATTATTTGACCTGGAGCTCAAAGGCGTGGTACGTCAGTTACCTGGTAAGCAATTCCTGAAAGTCCTCTTGTAGTCTTCCAAGGGACAGCAGGTAGGATGTGAACGGCATTCCGGCGATCCGGAGTGGCACGATATCTTAGGCGCGCAGAGTTTCCAGAGGAAGAAACAAAAAGATGGCACGATCACTCGTAATCGTCGAATCGCCCGCCAAGGCGAAAACGATCAACAAATATTTAGGCCGTGGCTTCACGGTGAAGGCGTCCTATGGCCACGTGATGGATCTTCCCAAGAAGACGATCGGTATCCTTTTGCCCGGCGAGCAGAATGGCAAGAAGAAAAAGAAGAAATCGAAAGGCAAAGGCAAGGCGGGGAAGGAAGCCGCCGAGAAGAAGGCGCCGAAGCCGATTGTGATTACGTCAGAAAACATTTTCGAGCCCACGTACGAAGTGATTCCGGGGAAAGCCAAAGTTATCAGCGAACTTCGGAAAGCCGCGCAGGGCGCGGATGCCGTGTATCTGGCTGGCGACCCCGACCGCGAGGGCGAAGCGATTTGCGCGCATCTCGCGCACGTGCTGAGCAAGCCGTATCGAGCGCCGGTGGAAGAAGAGGCCAACGGAAACGGATTCGGCAAGAAGAAGAAACCGGCTGTGACTGGCAATCCAGACGGGAAGGTGGCTGCGAAGGCTGGCGACAAGAATGGGGAGAAGACTGGCGCGAAGGCCGCCGCGAAATTAAGCGCTAAGGAAACCGCGAAGCTGCTCTTGAAGCCGGCGAAGGCTGAGCCTCCCGCGACTTCCGCTTCCAAAATATTCCGCGTGATGTTCAACGAGATTACGCCGAAAGCGATTCGCGCCGCGTTCGAGCACCCGGCGCAAGTGAATGAGAACCTCGTCGATGCGCAACAGGCGCGCCGCGTTCTTGACCGGCTCGTGGGTTACAAGGTTTCGCCACTGCTCTGGGACAAGGTTCGTCGTGGACTTTCCGCGGGGCGCGTTCAGACGGTCGCGCTGCGGCTGATCGTCGAGCGCGAGCAGGAAATTCGCGCTTTCGTCCCGAAAGAATATTGGACGATGCATGCGCTGCTGGCCGCCGGCGAGCCGCCTGCGTTTGAAGCGAAGCTCATCAAGTACAAAGGTGAAGACCTCGAAATTCCGGACGAAGCCGAAGCGCAACGCATTCTCGCCGCGGTCGAACACGCCATCTGGCAGGTCGTCAGTGTCACGCAGAAAGAAAAGCGCCGCTTCGCGCCGCCGCCGTTCACCACTTCGAAGCTTCAACAGGCTGGTTACAACCGCCTGCGCTTTACGGCCAAGCGCACGATGATGCTCGCGCAGCGTTTGTATGAAGGCGTCGAACTTGGCAACGAGGGATCGATTGCGCTCATCACTTACATGCGCACCGACTCGGTGAAAGTTTCAGACGACGCGATTGCCCAGGTGCGCGATCACATCGGCTCGAGCTATGGCGACAAGTATCTTCCCGAGAAGCCGAACTTTTATAAGTCGAAGAAGGATGCGCAGGAAGCGCACGAAGCAATTCGTCCTACGGACGTTGCGCGCACGCCGGAGAGCGTGAAGCCATATCTCGATGAGTCGATGTTCAAGCTGTATCAAATGATTTGGCAGCGCTTCGTCGCATCGCAGATGGTTCCGGCCGTTTTCGATCAGACGACGATCGACGTCGACGCGAGCGCCTACACATTCCGTGCCACTGGCTCCGTGCAGAAGTTCGACGGCTACCTCGCTGCGTACCAGGCTGTGAAAGACGAAGAGGAAAAAGAAGACGAGGCAGATGCCGCCGGCAACCGGCTGCCGCAGGTGACCGAAGGCGAGCAGTTGAAACTCGAGACGATTCGGCCCGAGCAGCATTTCACCGAGCCGCCGCCGCGATATACCGAAGCTACGCTCGTGAAAGAGCTCGAAGAAAAGGGAATTGGCCGCCCGTCGACGTATGCGGCGATCATTTCGACGATTGTCGAACGCGAGTACGTAAATAAGGACCAGGGCCGGTTCACGCCTACGCTGTTAGGCGAGCGCGTGAGCGGTCTGCTGGTGAAAGCGTTCGAGGATATTTTCGACGTGGGCTTCACCGCGCGCCTCGAAGAAGAGTTAGACGAAATTGAAGACGGCAAGCTGCCGTGGCGCACCGCCGTGAAAGAATTCTGGGACCGCTTTGAAGTGGATCTCAGCAAAGCGGCGGATCAAATGGATTCTTACAAGGCCGGCATCCCGACGGGCGAGAAGTGCGAGAAATGCGGCCAGGGAGAATTGCTCGAGCGCATCAGCCGTCACGGATTTTTTCTTGGCTGCTCGCGCTATCCCGAGTGCGATTTCATCCGCGATCTCGCGGACGTGGTGAGCGAACAGCCGGAAGGCGAAACGGCAACGCAGTATTGCGACAATTGCGGCAAGGAAATGATCATCAAGCGCGGGCGGTTCGGCACGTTCCTTGCATGCACCGGATATCCCGATTGCAAGACGACGCGGCGTCTTGTGCAGGGCACTCAGAAAGCCCGGCAGCCCGACGTTCCGCTCGACGAGAAGTGTCCGACGTGCGATCACCAGCTTTTGCGGCGCCACGGACGGTTTGGAGAATTCATCGGCTGCGAAAAATATCCGAAGTGCAAGTACACGCGGCCTATCACGCTGGGAATCAAGTGTCCCAAGTGCAATGAAGGAGAATTTGTGCGCCGCGGCACAGCGAAGGGACGCGGGCGCGGGCGGATCTTCTACGGATGCAGCCGCTATCCCGATTGCGACTTTACCACGCCGCACGAGCCGATTAACGAACCATGCCCGAAATGCGACGCGCCCTTCATCGTCGAAAAGCGAACCAAGCAAGGCAATTTCCGTTCCTGCATCAAAGAAGGCTGCGATTGGGAAATCGAAGCGCCGCTGCCGCCGCTGGAATCCCTCGGCTCGCCGCCGCTCTCGACCGTGCCAGCTGCACTGCCTCAGCCCGTTGAAGCGGGCGCTCCCGCAAAGAATTAACGCAAGCCGGCCGCCGGCGTCGCGGGGGATCGCCGCGCGTTGAAAACCGCCGCGTTGTCGGCTAAAGTCCTGCGTGTGATTTCGAAGACCATCTGCCGGGCATCCCTCCGATCGCGCAAACGCGAGCTTTTTGCCGGCGCATGATTTTCAATACCTGGGACTACTATTTTCTCTTCCTTTTTCCCAGCGCGGTGCTTTTTCGTTTAGCGAGCCGGCGAGCTCGCCCCTGGGTGATTTTCCTCAGCGGCAGTTTCTTCTTCACCTACTTCTCCTACACACAGTTGGGCGGAATCATCGGCGCATTCTGCCTCGCAATTTTTCTCTGGGAATCCTTTGTAAGCCGTTTCTATAAGCCGCTCTCATGGTTCTGCTGGGCCGGCGTGACGCAGACCGTGATTTTCCTGGTGATTTTCAAGTACCGGAATTTTTTGACGGGCCTCGTCTGGCCGCATCCCGCCGAAAATCCTCTCTACTGGAAGAATGCATTCCTTCCGCTGGGGATCTCGTTTTTTACGTTCGAGTTCATTCACTACGCGATAGACCGCTACAAGAACAAGACGGAGGAAGGCTCGGTGTCGGAGTATCTGGCCTTCATTCTGTTCTTTCCTACGATGGTGGCTGGACCGATCAAACGCTATCAGGATTTCCTGCCCAAGCTTCGAAGTATCGCAAAGGACTGGGTGTTCGATTGGCAGCGCGGCGTTACGCGGATTCTGGCTGGCCTCGTGAAAAAATTTGCAATCGCCGATGTACTCACCGCTTACACAAATCATTTGAACGTGATGGACATCAGCCACGCCCATCGGCCGATCCTGGTGCTGTGGCTGTTCGCTTATGGCGTCAAGATTTACACCGACTTCTCTGCGTATTCGGACATTGCGATTGGCTCGGCGCGCCTTTTCGGGATTCGCGTCCCGGAGAATTTCGATTGGCCCTACCTTCGCACAAACATTGCAGACTTCTGGCGCCACTGGCACATGTCGCTCACGAATTGGCTGATCGACTACATCTACATTCCGCTCGGTGGCTCGCGGGTTTCGGTGCATCGCATCTACTTCAATATCCTGGTGACGATGCTCATCAGCGGAATCTGGCACGGCGCGGGAGTGAATTTCATCGTCTGGGGGCTGCTCCACGGAGTGATGCTGGCAATCCATCGCGGGTGGCGCGCTTTCCGGCCTCTTCCTGCGGGCATGGAAGTGCCGTTGTGGCGGCGCGCGGGCGCGTGGCTGCTCACATTCGTACTCGTAAATTTGGCATGGGCCTTTTTCTGCATGGACGTGAAGACAGCCGTCTACTTTTTCCAGCGGCTTGTTCTGGGGTAACGACGATGAACGAAGCAAACGGCACCACTCTCGACTGGTTTAAGCATGCTTTGGAGTATCTGGGCGGAGAACAAGACGATCCGCCTCCGGGTTATCCGGCGGCGTTTGGCAGCTGGTGGTTCTGGGCGCTGTGGTGGGGAGCCTTGTCGACAGTCATTTATATTTTCTCCGGACAAAGCTCGAAATTCATTTACATCGATTTTTGAAAGCTAAGTGAGCGCGTGAATATTTCAAAACGTCAATTCTTCTTGTCGATTGCGGGGATGCTACTTGTGCTCCTCGCGCTGAATGGGGCGGTAGCGTTTGCCACGCGGAACTCGGTTCCGCGGCGCGTGATGGCGCTGGCGCGCCAATCAACCGGCGCGATGGTGATGGCCGTCGGCAACTCTTTAATTGGAGCCGGTTTTGACGCCGAAGCATTCGACAAAGGCATGGGCTTTAGCCAGAAAAGGCGGTCGGTGAATCTCTCTCTCGGAGCTTCGACTCCTGTGGAGCAGCTTCTACTCTTGCGCTACGGGCTTCAGCATGGAATGCGGCCGAAAGTGTTGGTGTACGGATTCTATGATTTTCAGCTCAGCACTCCGATCACGGTTGCGACTCGCGATCTGGTCGGAAATCGCGCGATGCTCTATTACGTCGAGACTGAATACGCCCGAAGGTTCTACTACCTTTCTCCGCACGATCGTGTGGAGTTTGAGCTGATGCGCCATTTTCCGATGATGGTGGACCGCGGAGCGGTGTGGGCGAAAGTTGAGCTTTTCCGCCGTCGTCTTTCGCAGGAAGGCATGCCGGAGGAGCGATCGAATCGTTTCGGAAGGGTGGCCGATTTTTCGCTTCTCGAGTCGGCAAATGAGTCCGATTTCGCTCGAACTTGCGAAGAAGCGTCTGGCCGAGGCTTTATTTCTGCCGTGGATGAAATCATTCGGCAAGCTTCTGAAGCGGGGATGAAAGTCGTGTTCGTCGAAATGCCGATGAATCCCGACCACGTGCGCGGCTTCTACGACACTTCCGCCTGGGAGCGATACCGCGCTCATATCGAGAAGTTGCTCGCGGCCGACGGCGTTATTTACATCGACGCGAGCCACTGGGAAGGCCAGGAATCGCTGTTCGGCGATCATCTTCATCTCAATGACGCAGGAGCTCGCCGATTCAGCGAACGCCTGGGTGAACAACTCCGCGCTCAGGGAGGCTTTCCGGGCTTATAATTTGCGCGTGCAGGAGTCACGCTGATGAAAGAGCTGATTGAGAAGTTCGTTCAATATCTTACGTTCGAGCGCAATGCCTCGCCGAATACGATTCGCGAATATCGCCGCGATTTGCAGCAGTTCATGGCGTTTCTCACGCCCCCGGGTGAAAAAACGATGCGGGTCGGCGATATCGACCACAAAGTCATCCGCGAGTTCGTCGGTTGGAGCTACGATCAAAAGCTCGAGAAATCTTCGGTGGCGAGAAAACTGGCGGCCCTTCGCACGTTTTTCAAATACTGCGTCCGCGAAGGCATCGTGAAGCAAAACCCCGCGCGGCTCGTCAGCACGCCGAAACTTCCCAAGCGCGTGCCGCGGGTGATTACAGCGGAAGAAATGAACGGCTTTCTGGACAATATCCTGAGCGCAAGCGCCGTCACTTCGAAGCGAAATAAACCTGCGAGCCCGCAGCAGCTAGAAGAGGCGAAGTTGATCTTGAAGCGCGATCGCGCCATCCTCGAACTGCTGTACGCTTCCGGCTTGCGCGTCAGCGAACTGATTGGTCTGAATCTGGGAGACATCGATCGCCGCGGCCAGATGCTCCGGGTTCTCGGCAAAGGCCGCAAAGAGCGAATTGTTCCTTATGGGGGAAGCGCTCAGACGGCGCTCGAAGCTTATTGGCCGATTCGCGAGGAAATGTTGAGTCGTCCAGGCGCGACGCCGGAAATCGAGGCTGTGTTTCTAAATCACTCCGCGGGGCGTTTGGGCGCGCGCGCGGTGCGAACGATCGTAAAAAAATATTCGCGCCTCGCCAACGTGAATTGGGACTTGCATCCGCACTCGCTCCGGCACGCTTTCGCCACACATCTGCTCGCAGACGGCGCCGACCTCCGCGCGATTCAGGAACTACTGGGACACGTCTCGCTCTCGACGACGCAGCGATATACGCAGGCGAGTATTCAGCAACTCATGAACGTCTACGATAAGGCGCATCCGCACGCCTGAAATCATCGATGCCCAGATTCCGCCCCATATTCTTTCTTATTGCTGCTCTCATTTTGCTTCTCTATTCGCATCCAGCCGCCGCACAGGATAATTACGAAATCCAGGTATACGGGGCCGACATGGTTGAGCCCGGCCACACCATGGTCGAGTTACACAGCAATTTCACCATCGACGGCTCGAAGCAGATGGTCGATGGACTCTATCCGACGAATCACGCGCTGCACGAAACCATTGAAATCACTCATGGCTGGAACGATTGGTTTGAAACGGGGTTTTACATTTTCACTTCGGCGCGTTCCGGACAAGGATGGGACTGGGTGGGGGACCACATTCGGCCGCGCGTCCGCGTCCCGGAGAAGTGGCACTGGCCGGTCGGGGTGAGCTTGTCGAATGAAGTGGGGTACCAGCGCCGCCAATTTTCAACCGATACCTGGACCTGGGAAATCCGCCCAATTGTTGACCAGCAAGTAGGCCGGTGGTATTGGTCGATCAATCCCACCTTCGACCGATCACTTCACGGCGAGACCGACCATCGCGGTTTTATCTTTTCGCCGAATTTCAAATTTAGCTACAACTTCACTCCAAAAATCGCCGGAGGCCTCGAATACTACGGCTCGGTCGGTCCGGTCACAGGGTTCGATCCGATATCCCAGCAGCAACAGCAGGTTTTTCCCGCAATCGATCTCAATCTCGCGCCGCAATGGGAAATCAATTTCGGCCTTGGTGTCGGGCTCACCCGCTCAACGGATCATCTGATCGCCAAAGTCATCCTGGGTTATCGATTCAACTTCTGACGGGAATCTTAGGGGTGGACGGACTTACGAACCCGTCGATATAATGCCCATAGTGCAACTCATACGCTTGTTGAGCATCCAATTAGTGTGCCCGTGACCGAGAGCAAGCAAGGACTCCTGAGCATGAAGACCGCGCCCGCGAAACAGACCGTATCGATCCCGCAAGTGCGCCCGAAGACGGCGGCATTGCAGATGTACCTGGATACGATTTGTTACAAAACTCGCGAGCGGCTCGAACTCATTAACATCACGAAGGATCTAAACGAAGTTGTGCGGAAGCACGGGCTGAAGGCGGGCTTTGTGCTCGTGCAGTCGTTGCACACCACAACGGCGGTCTTCATCAACGAATTTCAGCAAGCGCTGCTGGACGACATCAAATCGTTCCTCGAGCGGCTCGTCGGCCGAATCGATTACTGGCGGCACAACGATCCCAAACTTTCCGAGTGCAATCGCCAGAACGCGGATTCGCATTTGCGCGCCATGATTCTAGGACACACGCTTTCCGTTCCAGTCCGCAATGGCGAACTCGCGCTGGGCTACTGGCAGTCCATCATCCTCGCGGAACTCGACGGTCCTCGCGACCGGTCCATTCAAGTGCAAGTCCTCGGCGTTTCGGAAAATCCAGAAGAATAAATTCATTTCGCCAATGCAAATTGGCGTTGCCGGCTGGAAAATCTTCCTTCAGCAGTTCGCTGTAGCCCCAAAACCCGTGAGCAGATTGTTGAAATCGTTCTTGGCGGTCGAGTTTCAGAATCGCGACGAGCTCTTCGCGGAATTTGGGCGTTAGCTAGACGAGCCTCGTGGCGTGCTAGACGTTCAGCGTGAGCGACGTCTCCGGAATAAAGCCGTCGGAGCCGCTTCGAGTGGCGGTGGCAGTTGGCGGGAAGGGCCTTTTGGTGCGGTCAACCGGATTGTAACAAGTGTCGCGCTCGACGGGCACGCGGCCGGCAGCGCGAATCAAGCGTTCGAGATCGGAGCGCGTGAGATGCTCGGGCGTCGTCGCGCCGGCGTCGTGATAGATTTTTTCTTCGACGACCGTGCCGTCGAGATCATCCGCACCGAAACGCAGAGCCACCTGCGCGATGCGCGGCGTCAGCATCACCCAGTAAGCCTTGATGTGATCGAAATTATCGAGCATCAGCCGCGAGACGGCGATCATTTTCAAATCGTCGATGCCGGTGGGCCCGGGCAGATGCGAAAGCGCTGTGTTTGCGGGATGAAACGCGAGCGGAATGAACGTGACGAAGCCATGCGTCTTATCCTGCGAATCGCGAAGTTGCAACAGATGATCGACCCGCTCCTCAGACGTTTCAATGTGGCCGTAAAGCATCGTGGCATTCGAGCGCAGGCCAATTTCGTGCGCGGTGCGCGCGATTTGCAGCCACATCTGGCCGCTCACCTTGTGATCGCAAATTATTTTGCGGACGCGCGGATGAAAAATCTCCGCCCCGCCACCCGGCAGCGAATCCACTCCCGCATCTTTCATCGCAAGTAGAGTGTCGCGAATCGAAAGTTTCGAGATGCGCGCGTAATATCCCACCTCGACCATCGTGAACGCCTTGAGATGAACTTCAGGAAAGCGCTGCTTCAAGCCGCGAATCAGCTCCAGGTAATACTCGAACGGCAGATCGGGATGCAGGCCGCCGACGATATGAAACTCCGTCGCGCCTTCAGCGACGCCTTCCGCAGCGCGCTTCCAGATTTCATCGAGCGCAAACGTATAGGCGCCAGGCGCGTCAGGCGAGCGCCCGAAAGCGCAGAGGCGGCAATGCGCGACGCAGACATTCGTGGGATTGATATGGCGATTTACGTTGTAGTAGCAGATGTTGCCGTGTTTTTTTTCGCGAACGTGATTCGCGAGCCAGCCAAGCGCGAGCAAATCGTGGGTTTGGTACAGCACGAGGCCGTCATCCGCTGAAAGCCGCTCGCCGGCCAATACCCTTGGCGCAACCGTCTTGAGCCGTGCGTCTGTGATTTTGAGTTCGCCAGTGATTTGCATATCGATTTTCAGGGCCGCATTACGATTGTCGCCGCGCCCCAGAACAGCAGGAACAACAAACTAATATAGCCATTCACGGTGAAAAACGCAGCATTGATTTTGCTCAGATCGTTCGGCTTCACGAGCGAATGCTCGTAGTAGAGAAGCGTTGCTACGACCGCGATTCCCACCCACGCCGGCCAGCCCAGATGAAAACTCCACGCGAGCCACGCGAGCAATCCGCTCATGATAACGTGCATCGTGCGCGCCACTACTAACGCTCTGGCGACACCGAATTGTTTCGGAATCGAGTAGAGCCCGGCTGCCTTGTCGAAATCAATATCCTGGCAGGCGTAGAGCACGTCGAAGCCGCCGACCCACAGCGTGACCGCGGCGCAAAGAATCAGCATGCGCCAGTCGAGCGAGCCGCGAATCGCAATCCACGCAGCGGCGGGCGACATTCCCAGGCAGAAGCCGAGCACGAAGTGCGCCCACGTGGTGAATCGCTTCGTGTAGGAATAAAAAAATAGGACGGCGAGCGCAACCGGTGAAAGTTTCAGCGCCAGCGGATTCAATTGCCAAGCGGCGATTACGAGAAGGGCCGCTGCCATCAAAGTGAATGCCCATGCAAAACCGACCGACAGCTCGCCCGTCGGCAGTGCGCGCATCGCGGTGCGCGGGTTGCGGCGATCGTAGTCGAGGTCGGCGATGCGATTGATCGTCATCGCCGCGGAGCGCGCACCGACCATCGCGACAATGATCCAGAAAATTTGCCAGATTGTGGGAAAGCGTCCGGCATCGCGCGCCGCGAGAAGCGCGCCGACGAGCGCAAACGGCAGCGCAAAAACGGAATGCTCGACCTTAATCATTTCGAGGATCGTGCGGAGCCGGCCTTTTTTTGCGAGTGGGGCGGCGGAGGAGCTAGACATTTGAGCAGTCGGCGATGCTCGGTCCGAAACAATCACACAGCTCTGTAATTCTTGGGTTAATCTTCACACTCATATTCTAGGTAGGTGTGATGGGGAGTGCAAACGGTTGTTCAGGAGAAGAGGCCTCGCGTGTGAAGGAGTGGCGGTTCGGCCGAAATCTAATGATCCGGAGACGTATACCCAAGTCAACACCTGCCGGTCTGAAGCCCGGCGCTACAAATTCAAAATCGCGCGGCGCGAAGTTGAGTTGCGAGCTGAATTCGGTACGGCGAGAGCTTCTAAGACTTGCCGCCCTTCCAGCGATATTGCTTTTCCTGCGGGAGGCGGAGCTGGGCGAGGACGCGAAATGTGAATTGTTCGACGAGATCGTCGATTGATTTTGGTCCGTAGTAGAACGCGGGCATCGCAGGCATCACCGTCGCGCCCGCGTCGTGGACGCGAACCATATTTTCCAGGTGAATGCGATTGAGTGGCGTTTCGCGCAAGCACAAGACGAGCGGCCGGCGCTCTTTCAGGCAGACATCAGCGGCGCGCGTAAGCAGATCGTTAGCGATTCCCGAGGCGATCGAGCCGAGCGTGCCGGCGGAGCAGGGAATTACGGCCATGCCGTCGACGATCGCGCTGCCCGACGCAATGCTTGCACCGATGTCTTTGTTCTGCAGGTACTCGATTTTTTTCGCGGGCGTGCCGGTAAGGAGCGCGGGGAGTTTCTTGCCATCGGCCGCGACGATGCCGAGTTCGGTCGAGAGGAGGCGGAGGCCGGCTTCGGTGGTGACTAGATAGACGCGGCTCACGCGGCGATCGGCATCCAGCAGGCGCAGAATCGTTCGCGCGTAGATCGCGCCGCTTGCGCCGGTGATTCCGATTGTGATGGTGCGTGCTTCTGCTTTCGGCATTGGCGTTTGAGCGTAAGCAGAATGGCGGGATTTTGCAAGGTGTGGGGAGAATGGGTGCCGACGGCAATTTCAAATTTGAGAATTTCAAATTTCAAATGAAGGCAAGACGCAAGCAAAGCGGGTGCGAGTTGGAAGCGCGAGAATAGCAGCGCAGTAGCAGTGCGAAGAACGACGAGACAAGTGACAGGGCGCTGCCGCGAATCGGCCGGCGAGTCCCGCCGATTCGTCCGGGACGCAAACGGCGCGCCTTCGAGCCGTCCCCACTGAGAAAGCGGAAGAAACGCGAGCGATGCGCGCGTTTGTAGTGCAGGATAGCCTTACTTCTTGATCGCGCGGACGATGAGCAGCAACACGATCGCGCCGACCGTGGCCATCACGAGCTGGCCGACGAGTCCGTAGGCGGCGAGTCCGAGCAGCGTGAAAATCCAGCCACCGAGAATCGAACCAACGATTCCGACGACCAGATCCATCAGCGTGCCCATGCCTGAACCTTTTACAATCTTACCCGCGAGGAAACCGGCGAGGATGCCGATGATGATTGTCCATAGGAGCCACATCGTTGCACCGCCTTGTGTGAGTCGTGTGAAGCGAATCTCGACGCCCGCTATACAGGCGGGTTCGCAGATAGCTGAACTGGGCGCAACTCTAGCACAGTTCAGCCGCGGCGGGACGCGGCGCCGCGCGCGCCAGGAGTGCTAGAATCTGGCGGCAACGAAAGGCGAGTGATGGACGAGCGCGATGTTCGAAATCTTCTGGAAGCGGTGAAACGCGGGCAGCGGACTGTCGATGGCACGGTCGAAGAATTGCGGCGGCTGCCGTACGAGGATCTGGGATTCGCGAAAGTGGATCATCATCGCTCGCTGCGGCAGGGCTATCCCGAGGTTGTGTACGCGCGCGGGAAGACGCCAAAGCAGGTGGCCGAAATTGTGCGCGCGATGCTGCGCGCGAAAGCGTCGCACAACATTTTGATCACGCGCGCGAATCCGAAAATATTTACTGCGGTGAAGCGCGCGGCGCGCGCCGCGAAATTGCGCGCCGAGTTTCACGAGCTTTCAGGAACGATTGCGATCGATCGCAGCCGGAAAATGCAGGGCAAAGGGTTGATTCTGATCGTGACGGCGGGCACGAGCGATATTCCCGTCGCGGAAGAAGCGCTCGTGACCGCGCGCACGATGGGCAATCGCGCCGAAGCGATTTACGACGTCGGAGTCGCAGGTCTGCACCGGCTGCTCGAGCACCGGGAGAAATTGGCCGAAGCGCGCGTGATTATTTGCGTTGCCGGAATGGAAGGGGCGCTGCCGAGCGTGGTGGCGGGTATGGTTTCGGCGCCAGTGATTGCGGTACCGACGAGTACAGGCTACGGCTCGAGTTTTGGCGGGCTCACGGCGCTGCTTGCGATGTTGAATAGCTGTGCTTCGAATGTGAGCGTTGTGAATATCGATAATGGATTCGGCGCGGGATGCGTGGCGAGCGTGATTAATCGGATGTAGAGGAGGTGGAGGAGGTAAAGGAAGTGGAGGAGAACGGCTTCGGAATCGAGTTTTGTGCCTCGCTAGTTTGAACGAGTGTGAGCTTGGTTAGGGCTTCAGCAGGACCTTCAGGATGCCTCGTTTTTGCGCGAACTTCATTGCTTCTTTTGCCTCGGCTAGCGGAAATGTGCGGGAAATCAGCGCGCGAGGATCGATTTCTTTTGCGCGCAGGAGCGCTAGCGCTTTTGAAAATGGGCCGCAGCGGGAGCCGAGCAGCGTGATCTCCTTTACCACGATTGGCCAAGTCTCGAGCGGAGCCGCGCCGTGGAATGTGGATTTCAGGACGAGCGTGCCGCGCGGTTCGGTGAGTGCGATTGCATGGGCGAGGCCTGTTGGCGAGCCGGTGGCGTCGACGACGAGCGGGAAATTTTCCCGCAGCGCGCTGCGCTTCAGATCGCTTGCGTCGCCACGCACGCGGCGGGTTTTAATTCCGTTGCGGCGGGCGAGTGCAAGTTTATCGGTGTGTTTGCCGAAAAGTAGAACTTTGAGGCCGCTTGACGCGAGCACCATGGCGATCAACTGAGCCAGTTTGCCGTCACCGAGGACTGCGGCGCCGCTCGAGGAACGAAACGCGCTCACTTTGATTTGCGAAAGAATTTCGCACGCAGCTGCGAGAGGTTCGGCGAAGACGGCTTGCTCGTCGCTGACGTTCGTGGGAACTCGATGTAGATTTTCAAGCGGCAGCGTGAGAAATTCCGCGAACGCGCCGTCGTGACCGAGGATGCCAAGAACTTTGCGATGTGCGCAATGCGTCTTCAAGCCGCGGCGGCAAAATTCGCAGAGGCTGCGAAACCCGAGAGCTGCGCACCCGATATTGATTTCGCCGACGATGCGGCGGCCAAGCCATTTCTTTTTTGGGCGAGCTGATACGCCGCGCACATCAACCACCTCGCCGACGAATTCATGCCCAGGCGTTCCACGGAATGCGTGATAGCCGCGAAGAATCTCGACGTCGGTGTTGCAGATTCCGGCGAGGTGCACCCGAACGAGCGCCCAACCTTTGCGGAGTTTCGGAATCGGCTTGCGAACGGATATGAGTGCGTGATTTCTGACGACGAAGGAGAGCACGCGCGTCCTTTAGTTTCTCAGCGGCCCGCGGGGGCGGCCGCTGACACGATTGCCGCGACGATGGCTGCGGCGAGCGCGGCGTCTTCGTCCGGGAATACGGTGCGGAGATCGAGGATCAGTTGCTCATCTTCGATGCGCGCGACTACGGCCGCGCCGCTTGCGGGTTTGCGAAGGCGCGCTTCGAGCGCGGTGGCCGAGTGGCGCGGCGATGAGATCGAAATCAGATGCGTGAGAAGTTGCTGGTCAGGTGTCGACCCGCCGCCGATGACGGAGAAACCCGGACGGGTTTCGATCGTGATCCCATCGTTTACATAAGACGACGCGAGCGATGCGCGGAGTTTGGCGGCGAATTGCGAGGCGCGCCGCGCAATCTCATCCGCGGTCAAGCGAATCATGCGCAACGCGGGAATTTCGTCGAGCGCGCCGCGCAAGTACGCTTTGAGCGTTACCTCGAGCGCGGCGATCGTGAGCTTGTCGACGCGTAGCGCCCGGAAAAGCGGATTGCGGCGAATGCGTTCGACGATTTCGCGTTTTCCTGCAATCACACCGGCCTGAGGACCACCAAGTAATTTATCGCCGCTGAAGCTGACGACTTCGACTCCGGCATCGCAACTGGCGCGCGCGAGCGGCTCGTTGATTCCGTTCGCGGCGAGATCGGCGAGGCAGCCCGAACCGAGGTCCTCGTACACGGGAACTTGCAACCGGCGGCCGAGCGCGGCGAGTTCGTCGAGCGTGGGGCGTTCAGTGAATCCGGTGATGCGGAAATTCGACGGGTGCACTCGAAGCAGCAGGCGTGTGCGCTCGTTAAAAGCGCGCTCGTAATCGCGGATGCGCGTGCGATTCGTGGTGCCCACCTCGCGCAGCACGGCGCCGCTTTCCGACATGATGTCGGGAATGCGAAAGCCATCGCCAATTTCGATCAACTCGCCGCGCGACACAATCACTTCAGCGCCTTTCGCGAGCGTGTTGAGAACGAGGAAGACGGCGGCGGCGTTGTTGTTGACGACGATCGCGGATTCCGCGCCAACGAGTTGGGCGAGCAGGCGCGCGGTGTGGACATCGCGCTTGCCGCGTTCGCCGCTTTCGATGTCGTATTCGAGATTTGAGTAACGCGTGGCGGTGGCGGCGATTTCAGAAGCGGCTGCAGCGGAGAGCGGCGCGCGGCCGAGATTTGTGTGCAGGATGACGCCAGTGGCGTTGATGACGTGCACGAGCGACGGCGCGAGCAGGGCTTCCACGTGTGAAGCGATTCGCGTTTCGATATCAGCGAGATCGAGCGAGGCACCCGCAATGCCAGCGCCTCCGCTCAAATCACGTTTGAGCTGCTCGCGCAGATCGGCGAGCACGGCGCGTGCGGATTGCGTGACGACTCCGCGTCCGGCTTTTTCAGCCAGCGCGACCAATCGCGGCCGAGCGAGCAATTCGTCAACGGACGGAATCTCGCGCAAGCGGGCTGAAGTATCTCGTTGCATTCTCGCCGCGGGATCGGCCGGAGGTTTCATCGCTGGAGTATTTGACCACGAGGTCCCACAAGCTTGCAATCCTCGTTCTGGCAGCCCTTGTTCTGATCATCCGTCTTTCGAAGTCGCGCCCCAGCGTCTGTTCTGGTCCTGCGGTCAGGGGCCTTTCCCTTTGCGACAAGAATCGAAACACGCAAGTTGACGCTTGCCGCCGCTCCCCTCTACGCTTGAGATTCTCCGGTACATTCGCCATGGCCACAATCGACGAAGATCTGAACCAGATCGAACGCGATGTTCGCACGCTGAAGATTGAGTATGAACAATTCTTCGGCGGCGGCCGTTCGCGGCCCCCCACGGACACGCAGTGGCGCGTCGACACGCTGGTGCGGCGGTATGCCGAGCGTGTGGCTGAACTCAGCTCGAGCCAGCGGTTCCGCTACAACAACCTGACGCAGACCTACGCGAAGTATCAGGATTTGTGGCGCAAGAAACTGATGCAGAAAGAAGGTGCGGTCAGCACGCGCCATTTCGGCGCGGCGGCGAAAGCGATCGAAGCGCAACGGGCGCGGCAGGAAACCCACCTTCAGAACAAAGCTGACGCGGAAACGGCCACAGCCGTGGCGGTTGAGCACGCGGCTGCAGCAGCCAATGCTGCTGCCGACGCCGCTGCACGCGCGGAAGCGGCTCGGGATGCTTCGGCTGCGTTTGCGCTGTCTTTCTCCGATCCCGAACACGAGAAAGCGAAAGTGCAGCAGCTTTACAAGAAGCTGATCGAAGCGCGCACGGCAGCGGGAGACAAGGCGAGCGCACCGAGTCTGAAAGATTTCGAGCGCTTCGTGCTGCAAAAAACGAAAGACCTGAAAAACAAAGGCGGGCACGAGATCGAATACACGGTCAGCGTCGAAGCTGGGCGCGTGAAATTGAAGGCGCGCATTTCGAGCTGACGCATTTTGCTGTCCCTCTTCGCCGCAATCCCTTTTGACGCATCACCCGGCCCCTTCCGTAATTTTCTCCAAACGCATACACTGGACGGCCCTTTCACTTCGGGAGGCTCTGCGTGGCCGTCGAATCAAGGTTGAAGCGCGCGCTCATCAGCGTGTTCGACAAAACCGGAATTACTGAATTTGCGCGCGAGCTGGCGGCGCTCGGGATTGAAATCGTGTCGACGGGCGGCACTGCGCGGCTGCTGCGCGATGCCGGCATTTCGGTTCGCGATGTGGCGGAGTTGACCGGCTGGCCGGAAATGCTGGGCGGACGCGTGAAAACTTTGCACCCGAAAGTGCACGGCGGAATTTTGTTTCAGCGCGGCAAAGCGGAAGACCGCAAGCAGATAGACGAGCACGGGATCGGCCCAATCGATCTCGTCGTCGTGAATCTTTATCCGTTCTCAGCCACTGCCGCAAAGCCCGGAGTCACCGCAGACGAACTGATCGAAAATATCGACATCGGCGGCCCGGCGATGGTTCGCTCGGCGTCGAAAAATTTCCAGAGCGTGGGCAGTTGTCACCGATCCCGCCGACTACGCGCCTATTGCTTCGGAATTGCGCGAAAAGCGCGAGCTAAGTCTCGCGACGCGTCTCGCGCTCGCTCGCAAAGCGTATGCGCGAACGGCGCGTTACGACGGCGAGATCGCTACGGAACTCGAACGCTTGTCGTTGAGAATGGCAAAGTCTCCATCGGCAAACTCGAAAAGCTGCCTCAGCGGATTCACATCGCGCTCGAACGCCGCCAATCCATGCGCTACGGCGAGAATCCGCATCAGGCCGCCGCGCTCTACATTCCTGCGGGAAGGCCCGCTGCGGGACTTGCGGGCGCGAAACAGCTTCAGGGAAAAGAACTCTCGTACAACAATCTCATTGATCTCGATGCGGCGTGGGCGCTCGCGCGCGAATTGCATGGCGCCGGCGTCGCAATCATCAAGCACAACAATCCCTGCGGAGCAGCCGAGCAAGAGACATTGCACGACGCCTACCTGAAGGCGCTCGAATGCGATCCCATTTCAGCATTTGGCGGAGTGATGGCCTTCAATCGCCCGATTGACGCAGCCACCGCCGAAGAAGTCGTAAAACTATTCGTCGAGTGCATCGTCGCGCCCGGATACGATCCCGCCGCGCTCGAAAAATTCGCGGCGAAGAAGAATCTGCGTCTGCTCGAAATGCCGAGCGAATCTGTGTCAAGCAATGCGCCCGGCGAGCTGGACATCAAGAAAATTTCCGGTGGAGTGCTCGTCCAGGAGCCGGACATCCACCAACTAACGGAATCGGATCTGAAAGTAGCAACAGAACGCGCGCCCACCGACGCCGAAATTCGCGCGCTGCTCTTCGGTTGGAAAGTCTGCAAGCACGTGAAGTCGAACGCGATCGTATTCGCGCGCGAAGGGCAGACAGTCGGCGTAGGCGCCGGCCAAATGAGCCGCGTGGATTCAGTGAAAATTGCGGTGATCAAAGCGGCCGCCGCCGGACTGTCGCTGAAGGGAAGCGTCGTCGCATCCGATGCATTCTTCCCGTTTCCCGATGGCGTGGAAGAGGCGGGCAAAGCGGGCGCCGTAGCCGTGATTCAACCGGGCGGCTCGATGCGCGATGCAGATGTAATCGCCGCCGCGAACAAACTGGGCATGGCTATGGTTTTTTCCGGTGTCCGCCACTTCCGCCACTAGGCGCGGCGGTAGCCGGCTTCTGCCGGTGGAACGTGATCTCAATCACCTGCGGTTCACCGTGTTCCGGTTCGATTTCGGAGCGCGCCGTGTACGTATCGGCGTCCACCCGCACCATGCTCGCGCGTTTCGGTTCTCCATTCACCGGATTCACGAACACTGCTTTCTTCGGATCGAGCGTCTCGAGCTTCAGCAGCGTAGCGTCGGATTTTTCCCATGGCAGAAGTTCCGGCGTAAAATGACGAAAATAAAAACCGATTCCTTCCGGCTTTTCCGTCAGCGAAAATAATTCGAGCACGAGAACCTTCTCGCCTTCGACGAGCCGGAATACGCCGGTCATTTCGCCCGCATTCGGCCCGAGCCATGTTTGCTCGGCCACGCGCGAACCCCATTCGCCGCGCCAACGCCCCTCGAGCCATGCGAAATCACTCAGCGCCGGCGCGTGGTCTGCGGCAGCGTGCGCCTGCTGTTGCGTCAATGAACTCGTCGCAGAATGCGCGCTCCCCGAAGTCGGAGCAGCGGAAGCCGAGGACCCTCCTGTTGCCGCCGTTGCAGCCGTTGTTCCCGCCTGGGTTCCGCTTCCTGCAGCCTGCTGAGCGCGCGCGGCCCCGGCAAACATCATCGAGCACACAATCAAGCCGCCGGCAGAAATTTGCAAACCGCTGAATCCAATGCGCTTCACTCACCCTCCTACAGCTCACAGCGCTCCAACAAACAGCAAGAATTGCCGATGCTCCCTCAACTATCTATTAAACACAACTATTAAATCCTTTTCGGAGTATCCCGCAAGCCTCGGCGTGCGTCTTATGTAAGTCACTACAGGCCCACGACGAAATAGGCGTTCGTCGTGGCTACCCAACGCGTGCGGGGCCGGTAGCCACGACAATCTGGTGTTGATTGTCGTGGGATTTTATTGGGAACTGGCAATCTTTTAAATTTGCGTACCACCAGGAAACCTTCGCGGGGGAATACTTTGACGGTATTCCCGCCGCTGGACCATAATGGAGTTTTGGGACGAGCGCATGAAAACAATCCTAGGCGTTGCAGTCTTAGCATTTATCGGAGCGCCCGCAATTCTGGCGCAAGCCCCGCAAGCTCCCGGCGTGAAAGCCGCGGACGCGCAATCTCGCGCGCCTAAGCCTTCTTCCACAAACCAGAAGGACGAGTCCGCCCGCGCGGACGTCTACTACTACTTCACAATGGGCCACCTCGACGAGCAGCAATATGAGCTCACGGGCCGCGGCGAAGAAGCCTCCGAATCGATCGATTTTTACAAGAAGGCTCTCGCGATCGATCCCGGCTCGCCCGTCATCATGGAGCGGCTCGCGGAAATTTACGCGAAGTCGCAGCGCATTCGCGATGCTGTGACGCAAGCACAGGAAGTGCTGAAAATCGATCATGACAATCTTGCCGCGCACAAGCTGCTCGCCCGCATTTACGTTCGCACGCTCGGCGACGTGAACGCTGGAGAAGTCCAAAAGGAAAATCTCGCGAAGGCCGTCGAACAGTTCACGGCGATTCTCAAAATCGATCCGAAAGACACAAGCTCCGCCCTCTGGCTCGCTCGGCTCTATCGCTTCGAAAATCAGCACGACCGAAGCGGAAAAGATTCTTCGTGACGTTCTCCATCGCGATCCGGACAACGGTCCCGCGCTCGAACAATTGAGTCAGCTTTTGATTGACGAAGGCCGCTCGCAGGAAGCTATCGAAATTCTCAGCCAGGCAGCCGGGAATTCGTCTTCGCCCGATGTGTACGATCTTCTCGGCGACGCGTATTCCCAAAGCAAAGAGTTTGCCGAGGCGGAAGTCGCTTACCGGCACGCCGTCGAACTCGATCCGGACGATCCCGGCCACCACCACGGCCTCGGCGCAAGCGCTCCTTTCGCAGGACAAGTACGCTCCCGCGCTCGAGGAATACAAGAAGCTCTCTGAACTCGAGCCTGGGACGTCTGAAAACTATTTGCGTATGGCGCAACTGTACCGGCGGCTTGGGAAATTCGACGAGTCCGAATCGAGCCTGCTGCGCGCAAAGCAGCTATCGCCTGGAAGTCTCGAAGTTCTCTACAACGAAGCGCTGCTCTACGAAGACCAGGGCCGCTACGACGACGCCGTCAAAGTGCTCACCGACGCAATTGCTGGAATGAAGAACCAGTCGGGAACCGAATCGAATCCCAGCGCGCTCGCGATTCTCTACGAGCAGCTCGGGCCGCGCCTACCGCGAGCAGGAAAAATATCCGGCAGCGGTTGCCACATTCGAAGAAATGGGCAAGCTAAGCCCCGAAGCGCATAAGCGCGCGCAGATGCTTCTGATCGACACCTACCGCGAGAGCCACGATATCGATCGTGCGATTACACGAGACGAAGAAAGCCCTCGCCGGATGCGCCCAAGGATCAAAGCCTGATCGTCACGCTCGCCATGCTGCTACGGCGAAAAAGCCGACGCCGCTTCCGCCACGAAAGTTCTGACTGGCCTGCTCCAAGGGCGGCGACAGACGACCAGGAAATCTACCTCGACCTCGCGCAGGTCCAGGAGCGCAGCCGCAAGTATTGCTGACGCCGAACAGTCGGCGCTGAAAGCGGAGGCAGCTCGCGCAAGGATTCCTCCGACAAAGAAAACATCTGGTTCATGCTAGGCGCGATTTACGAGCGCCAGAAGGAATATGACAAGGCCGAGCAGCAGTTCCGCAAAGTACTCGAAGTAAATCCGAACAATGCAGCCGTTTTGAATTATTACGGCTACATGCTCGCGGATCGCGGAGTGCGCGTCGACGAGGGTATTTCGCTGATTCAGCGCGCCGTCGACTCAGGATCCGGGCAATGGCGCATATCTCGACAGTCTCGGCTGGGCCTACTTCAAGCAGGGCAAGCTAACCGAAGCGGAAGAAAATCTGCAGAAGGCCGTGGACAAGACCGCCCACGACCCAACCGTTCTTGGTCATCTGGCAGAAGTAAATTTGAAACTTGGCCGCAATGAGCGTGCCGCTGCGCTGATGGAACGTGCGCTCGCCGAATGGCAGCGCTCTCTTCCGGCTGATTACGAATCCGATAAAGTGACCGAGCTCGACTCGCAGCTTAAGACGCTCAAGACGCGCCCTCGCGCAAAAATCGACACCGGAAACATCGCAAACCGCAGTAAGCTCTCCGGCATGAAAAAATCCGTGAGGTTGCCTGCCTTCGCAAAGGTCAATCTCTGCCTCCACGTGCTCGGACGCCGGCCTGATGGCTATCACGAGTTGCGCACTATCTTTCAGACCATCTCGCTGCGCGATACGCTCGAGCTCGCGCTCGTGCCGAAGGACGGTATTTCGCTCGAAGTAGACGACGCAACTCTTCCGCTGCGGACCGGAAAATCTGGTGTGGCGCGCGATCGACGCAATGCACAAAGAGCTTGCGCTGAAAGGTGGAGTTCACGCGCGCCTCGAGAAACGAATTCCAGTTGCTCGCGGGCTAGGCGGCGGTTCGAGCGATGCGGCAGCCGCACTCATCGGAATGATGCGCCTCACGAAGAAATCCGTCCCGCTTGAGCGCCTGATGGAAATTGCCGCAAGCCTTGGAGCCGATGTGCCGTTCTTTCTGTTCGGTGGTCGCGCCCTCGCTGTGAATCGCGGCGACGAAATCTATCCTTTGCCCGACGAGCCGAAGCGGATCATCGTCGTCGTGTCGCCAAAAGACATCGGCGTCAGCACGAAGGACGCCTACCAGTGGTTTTCTGCGGAATTGACAAAACGCTCGGAACCCCCTAAAATTTGGGGGTTCTGTGCTCTGTGCTGGAGCCGTCAGAAAGCGGTCTCGAACGATTTCGAGGGACCTGTTTTCCGGCGTCATCCGCGCCTTGGAGAAATCCGGGACGGATTGCTCGAGCGAGGAGCTGCAGATGCCGCGCTGGCGGGTAGCGGGTCGGCGGTGTTCGGAATCTTCCGAAACCCAGCGCGTGCGCGCCGAGCCGCTCGTTCGTTTCCGGAAGATTCGGTTTTCGTCGTCGAAACTGTCTCCAGGGAAAACTATGGGCGCGCGCTGGGTTGGCGTGTGACCGCTTGAAGGACTAACTTTGGTTGACGAAAAGTTCAAAGTTTTTTGCGGAACTGCGAATCCGGTCCTCGCCGACGCGATCTGCGGCTATCTTGGCGTCACCCGCGGCCGCGCCGAGCACGGCCAGTTTAGCGACGGCGAAACGCGCTATCAGATTTTGGAGAATGTTCGCGGCGCCGATGTATTCGTCGTGCAGCCTTGCAGCCATCCGGTGGATTTCAACCTGATGCAGCTGCTGCTGATGATTGACGCGTTCAAGCGCGCATCAGCCTGGCGGATCACGCCGGTGATTCCTTATTACCCGTACGCGCGCCAGGACAGGAAAGACCGGCCGCGCGTGGCGATTTCGGCCAAGCTCGTCGCGGATTTGCTGGAAACGGCGGGATCGAGCCGGGTGCTTTCGCTCGATCTGCACGCGCCGCAGATTCAGGGATATTTCAACATCCCGGTGGACCATTTGTTCGCGGCTCCGGTTCTGGTGGAATATTTCCAGAAGAAGAAGCTGGGGCCGATCACAGTGGTTTCGCCGGATGCAGGTGGAGTGGAGCGGTCGCGCTACTTCGCGAAGAAAATCGATGCGCCTCTCGCCATCGTCGATAAGCGCCGCATCGACGTGAACGTCAGCGAAGTGATGCATCTGATCGGCGATGTGTCCGGCCGTCCGGCGCTCGTCGTGGACGACATCATCGACACGGCCGGCACGCTGGTGAAAACAGCGGAAGCGCTGCTCGAGCATGGCGCGACGAAAGTGTTTGCCGCCTGCACGCACGCGGTGCTCTCGGGGCCGGCGGTCGAACGGCTTACGAAGTCGCAGATTGAAGAAGTGGTGGTGACGGATTCGGTGCCGCTCGGTGAAGCGGCGAAAAAGCTGTCGAAGATTAAAGTGCTCAGCGTGGCGCCGTTGCTGGCGCGCGGCATTCAGTCGATTCACGAAGAGACTTCGATCAGCGAGCTTTTTATTTGATGAGTGAGCGGATCGAGTCTGACCTTGAAGGCGAAGGAAGGCAATCATGGAAACATTTACACTCGAAGGAAAAGCTCGCGAATCGCGCGGCAAAGGTCCGGCGCGACGCATGCGCCTCACCGGAATGGTTCCGGCGATTCTGTACGGCGGAAAGAAAGGCGCAATTTCGCTCGCCGTGAACGCCAAGCAAGTGGCCAAGATTCTGCGTTCGGAAACCGGTCACAACACGATTTTCTCCGTGCAGGTCGAAAGCCTGCAAGAGCGCGCCATGATGAAGGATTGGCAAGTCGATCCCGTCAGCGGCAAGCTCCTGCATGTCGACTTGCTGCGCATTGCGATGGACGTTCGCATGCGCGTCCGAGTGCCCGTGCACACGTTCGGCGAGCCGCAGGGCGTGAAGATGCAGGGCGGCGTTTTCGAAATGGTTACGCGCGAAGTGGAACTGGAATGCTTGCCCGGCGACATCCCGGAAGAGTTCAGGGTGGACGTCAGCGAAATGCTCATCGGCAAACAACTGCGCGCTGCCGACCTGCCATTTGATCCGGCGAAAGTAAAACTCGTCACCGACCCGGCGCGCGTGCTCGCGCACGTGGTTGTTCTCAAGAAGGAAGAAGAGCCCGCGCCGGAAGCGGCGGTTGCTGTGGAAACTGCGCCAGCCGAGCCCGAAGTCATCAAGAAGGGCAAGAAGGAAGAAGAAGGCGAAGCCGAAGCCGGCGAAGCCCCGGCTGCGAAAGCCGAGAAGACAGAAAAGAAGAAGTAGCGTCGGTTCCGCGCGGCTGCGAATTTATGAGATTAATCGTCGGCCTCGGCAACCCCGGCCCCGAATACGAATGGACGCCGCACAACATGGGCTTCCTCGCCGTTGATGGAATCGCCGAACGCGCCGGAATCAGAATCACGCGGCCCGAAGCAAAATCGTATGTCGGGCGCGGCAAGTTCGCCGGTGAAGAAGTAATTCTCGCGAAGCCGCAGACGATGATGAATCTGAGCGGCATTGCGGTGCGAACGCTGCTCGAGAAGTACGAGTGCGATGCGGCGGAAATGATCGTGCTCACCGACGACGTGGATTTGCCCTGGGGCATGCTGCGGATTCGGGAGCGAGGCAGCGCCGGAACGCACAACGGCCTGAAGTCGATCGTCGGTTCGCTCGGCACGAATGAGTTCATTCGCGTGCGGCTCGGCGTTCAGCCCGAAAAGATTTGGGGCGAGCTCAGTGATTACGTGCTAAGCAAACTTAGCCGTGCGGATCGTGAAATCGCAGCGCAGATGGCGGTGGACGCAACGGATGCGGTGGAAGCAATCGCGACCGTAGGCGTCAACAAGGCGATGACAAGATTCAATCGACGCGTGCAACCGCCCGAACTGGAGACGTAGATTTTATGTAGCTCTTCCCGGCAAGCAGGGATGAGGTCTTTTCTTGCAGTACGAATTAGGCACCAAAAGCAACCGAGAAACCGAGGACACATGGAAGAGCGCCAGTACGACCTGATTTTCATCTGCCGGCCGGACACCCCGGAAGCAGACGTCGACAAAGTAATCGCCACCATCGAACACACCGCCACGGAAAAAGGCGGCAAGATCGAATCCGTGAACAAGTGGGGCCGCAAGCGCATGGCCTATCGCGTCCAAAAACTCCGCGAGGGCTACTACGTTTACATGGTTCTGAAGTCCACTCACGGCGAAGTAATCAAGGAACTCGAACGCCGCCTCAAAGTTGCCGATCCGGTGATGAAATATCTCACCGTGCGTGTCGACGAAGAACTGAAGCGCCAGGAAAAACTCAAGCGCCATCGCGAGCGCCGCGCTGCACGCCGCCCGCGCAAGGCAGCGCCCGTGCCGGCCTCCACGCCGACGCCTGCGTCCGTGCCGCCCGCCGGCGGTGAAACCCCGGCCGCAGCCGTCTAGCAGGGAATGTTCAATAGTAGAGGCGGGTCTAAGACCCGCCCGCGTAATGCGCGTCCAGAAATTTGAATCGCGCAAGATTTTATTTCGGACCAATCAGGGAGAAAGCGAATGTCAGAAGGACATGTACCGCAACAAGCACCACCATCCGGTCCAGGCGGCGGTGGACATTCCGGCGGCGGACCGCGCCCGCAAAGCGGCGGCGGTGGCCGTCCCGGCGGCCCAGCCAAGCGCGGCAAACGCAATTTCGTCCGCAAAAAGAAAGTTTGCCGTTTCTGCGTCGACAAAGTCGACTTCATCGACTACAAGAAGGCCGAAATTCTGGCGCCCTTCATTCAGGAGCGCGGCAAAATTCTTCCGCGCCGCATGACGGGCACCTGCTCGCGCCACCAGCGCTGGCTGACGGTCGCAATCAAGCGCGCTCAGAACATCGCGCTGCTTCCGTTCGCCGCCGAACTTTAAATCTGTGTTTTCGGCAGTAGGGGCACGGCATGCCGTGCCCGCGTAAGTAGTGGCACGACACGAAACTGATCCCAGTCGCTGAGATAAGTTTCTCGATCCGAACTGAAATTTCGCACTACGCTAAGGACACGAAAATGGAAATCATTCTGCAAGAGGACGTCGAAAAGCTCGGTACTCGCGGCCAGGTCGTAAAAGTCGCCAACGGCTATGCCCGCAATTTTCTTCTCCCGCGCAAGCTCGGCATCGAAGCCACGCCCGGCAATCTGAAGCGCCTCGAAAAAATGCGCGCTACGTTTGCCAAAAAGGAAGCCACAGAAAAAGACGCCGCGCAGAAGCTCTCCGAGTTGCTCGCCGCCGTTTCGCTCGCGTTTACCCGCAAAGCTGGCGAAAACGATCAGCTCTTCGGCTCAGTCACCTCCGGTGACGTCGCCGACGCGCTCGCCGCGCAGGGCTTCCAAATCGAAAAACGCAAAATCACCCTCGTCGATCCAATCAAAGTTGTCGGCGAGTACCAGATCCCCATCAAGCTTCACCGCGAAATCACCTCGATGGTCAAAGTAACGGTATCCAAAGAAGAGTAATCATCGCGAGAGTCTTTTCTTCGTAGGGGCGCTGCTTGCCTGCCCGCCGCTTGCTGGAGGGCCGCGCCCCTTTTTTTAGCGCGCCGTCCACTCGGCCGCTACGACTCGACGTTTTCCACTTTTCCGAAACGATCCACAGCCTCCTACCATTGACGTGCGACGACTCCCCGCGCAAAATGCCTCGCACTTCAAATTGCGAAAAATAAAATTCAGCGCACTCGCAAACCACCTGCGGAGCGCGAAATCCAGCCTCTTGCATCTCGAAGAGGCATAGGCGAAAATAAAGCGAATGGCCAGCGCAGACACTTCGATCGAACGGCCGCTCCCGCACAATCTCGAAGCGGAACGCAGCATCCTCGGCGCCGTCCTTCTCGACAATCATTCCCTGAACGCCGCTGTCGAAAAACTGCGCTCGGAAGATTTCTTCCTCCCGCAGCACCGCCAGATTTTCGAGCGCATGATTCAGCTCGCCGAAAAGCAGCAGGCGATTGACGTCGTCACGCTCATGGAAGACCTCGCGCGCCGCGGCGAACTCGAATCCGCCGGTGGTGTGCCGTATCTCTCACAGCTTGCCGACGGTCTTCCGCGCGTCACGAATGTCGAACACTACGCGCGCATCGTCAAAGAAAAATCCGTCCTGCGCAATCTCGCTTTTTCCGCTGCTGCGATTCAGGAGCAAGCTCTCGCAGGCGGTGACGATGCCGACGTAATCCTCGATCGCGCCGAATCCACCATCTTTCAGATCGCAGAAGATCGCGTCCGCGCCGGCCTGATCGGCGTCAAAGAACTTGTTCGCGATAATTTCGAGCGCCTCGAGCGCATCTTCAGCGAAGGCCGCCGCATCACGGGCCTCGCCACGGGTTACGCGGGTCTTGATAACGAAACTGCCGGCCTGCAACCTTCCGAGCTCGTGATTCTCGCCGCGCGGCCATCGATGGGCAAAACCGCGCTCGCGCTCAACATCGCAGAAAATGTCGCCGTGCGAAATCGCGAGCCCGTCGCCGTGTTCAGCCTCGAAATGTCGAAGGAGTCGCTCTTGCTGCGCATGCTCGCATCGGAAGCGCGCGTCGACGCTCACAAATTCCGCACTGGCCACATGGGTCGCGACGATTGGAATAAAATCACACGCGCGCTCACGAATCTTGGCGACGCCCCTCTCTGGATCGACGATTCCGCGTCTTCCACCGTTCTCGAAATGGGCGCGAAGGCCCGCCGCCTCAAACGCGATCGCGGCCTCTCGCTCATGATCGTCGACTATCTCCAGCTCGTCGTTCCCACCAACACGGGACGCGGCACGAATCGCCAGGAAGAAGTTTCCAGCATTTCGCGCGCTCTAAAAGGCCTTGCCAAAGAATTAAAGGTTCCGGTCGTCGTGCTCAGCCAGCTCACGCGCGCTCCCGAGCGTGAGGATCGCAAGCCGCAGCTCTCCGATCTTCGCGAATCAGGCGCCATCGAACAGGACGCCGACGTAGTCCTCTTCATCAATCGCCCGAATTTCTACAAAACCGATTTGCCCGAAGAAGATCGCGCCAAAGCCGAATTGATTATCGCCAAACAGCGCAACGGCCCCACCGGCAATTTGAATTTCGTTTTCCTGGCCCGCCACACCCGTTTCGAAGAAGCCGCCCCAGACGCCTGGAGCTCCTCGCCAGTCAACGAGGATTAGTCGCGCCCCTCTTTTCTTGCTTTTCTAACGCCGGCTTCCATTCGGCTTGCCTTTGTAGCGCCGGGCTTCAGACCGGCAGGTGTTGACCTGGGGGAGCGTCCGCACCCACCGCCCCAACTCTGTCAGGCCGATGAACGCTTTGCATTCCGCATAGGCTGTCTAATCCTCGCGCCGCGGGTCGAAAATCGCCGCAAGCGAATCCAACGCCCCGAACCTCACAATATCCCGCTCAACCGCCGAATCCCTTCCCGAATCTCGTCGCCTTTCATTCGCGAATAACCCAGCACCAGCCCCCGCCTCGAAGGCCGCATCACGTAATAACCGGAAATCCCGTAAATCCCAACTTCCCGCAACGCCGCTTTTTCGATCGCGCTTTTTTCCGATACGCGCTTGCGCGGCCAAAGCGCGATATGAGCGCCCGCTCCGTCACCTGTCACTTCCACACGCTCTCCCAAATATTCGCGAATCGCGTCGAGTAACGCGCCGCGATTTGCAGCATTCTTCCGGCGAACGCGGCGCAAATGCCGCTCGTACATTCCCGAAGCGATGAACTCTGCAAGCGTTTCCTGTTCGAGCGTGGCCGTGTGCCGGTCGCACAGCCATTTGGCCGATGTGAATGCGGAAATCAGTGGCTTCGGCACGATCAAGTATCCGATTCGCAGCGCCGAAAATACCGTGTGCGAAAATGTTCCGATGTAGATGACGCGTCCCTCAGTGTCCAGGCCCTGCAAAGATTCCAGCGGCTGCTCTTCGTACCGAAATTCGCCGTCGTAGTCGTCCTCGACGACCACGGCGTCTTTGCGCCTAGCCCAATCGAGCAGCGCCAGCCGGCGCGCGAGCGGAAGAATCGAGCCGGTCGGAAACTGGTGCGATGGTGTCACAAACGCCAGCCGCGCGCTCTCCGGCAGCTTCGCAGGATTCAGACCATCGCGATCTACCGCCACCGGCAGCAGGCGAGCTCCCGCCGTGCGAAGAATTTCTCGAGTGCCCTGATAGCTCGGATTCTCTATTGCGACGCGGTCACCGCGTTCGATTAACACTCGCGCGATCAGGTCCAGCGCCTGCTGCGAGCCGCTGACAACAATCACTTGTGATGACTCGCACACCACTGCGCGCGACCGCCGCAGATGCACGGAAATTGCCTCGCGAAGTGCGAGGCTTCCGGCCGCTGGGCCATAGTCGAGATCGCGAACGGGAGCCTTCCGTGCTTGCCGCAATAGGATGCGCCGCCACTTCTCGAACGGAAAGATTTCCACGTCGCTTTGTCCGAATGCGAAATCGTAGCGAAGCGGCACGGATCGCTTGCCCGGTAAATCCACCTGCCACGCTGCCGCCTCAGCCGACGATCCGAATCGCGATAACTTCACTTTCGCCCGGCTCGCACGAGTGTGGGCACGGGCCGTTCCGATTCCTTCAGCCACATACGTTCCCGATCCGCCGCGTCCCGCCACGAAACCTTCTGCGAGTAGATGTTCATAAGCCAGCAGAACCACCGTCCGGGAAACGTGCAGCTGTTCGGCAAGTTCGCGCGTAGAAGGAAGTCGCTCGCGACCATCCAGCGTACCTTGCAAGATCGCTTGCCGGAACCAGCGATAGATCTGCCGAGAGAGTGGCCCGGCCTGTCTCGAAAGTGGTATTGCGAATGACACAGAAAGTGGTCATTTGAAAATACCACGATTTCGAGGATGCTCGAAAAACGATTCGGTGGAGCTTCCGTCTATTAGTTGTCCGGAGTCCGCGCGTGACAAAGCGCCCGTACGGAGACCCGTACCGAGAAAAGATCGCGAAGGAGAAAATGATGAACACGCTCCAAAGTTTTCGGAAGTATCTGTTCGTGGGCGGCCTCTTTATATTACCGCTACCCTTTCAAGCGCTCGCACAGAAGAATTCAGACGCAGCGAAAACAGATTCCAAAGAAACTGCTGCGCAGCGAGATGCCCCGCGCGATGGCCAACACGATTTTGACTTCGAGCTGGGCTCTTGGAAAATTCACCTGCGGCGCCTGCAGCATCCACTAACGGGTTCCTCCAGTTGGGTCGAATTCGACGGTACTTCCGTCACTCGCAAGGTTTGGGAAGGCCGTTCTCAGATTGAGGAGTTTGAGACCGATGGCCCCACAGGCCACATCGAAGGGCTGACCTTGCGTACTTACAATCCTCAATCCCATCAGTGGAGTCTCTACTGGGCCAACAGCAAGGATGGCACCGTGGTCCCGCCCCAGATCGGCCAATTCAAGGATGGACGCGGTGAGTTCTACGCTCAGGACACCCTTAATGGGAAAAGCATCTTTGTTCGGTTTGTTTGGTCGGGCATGACTACAAATTCGCCCCACTTCGAACAGTCATTCTCGGATGATGGGGGCAAGACCTGGGAAGTAAACTGGATCACAGACCAGACACGAATAAAAGATGAATCGAGCAAAGCGCAATGACGAAAGCGAGTTCGGGAGCGCTCAAAAATATTCGAACGAGTCTTGTCGTATGTAGCTTGCTTGCTATCCTTCTTCCTGCTCGCGGACGCGTACAGCAGAACGGAGAGAACAATGCCAAGCACGATCTCCGGCAAAATGGCCAGCACGATTTCGACTTCGACATCGGAACCTGGAAAACCCACCTGTCTCGCCTCGTGCATCCGTTAACAGGCTCGACGACCTGGATCGAACTTGACGGCACCACCGTCGTTCGAAAAATTTGGAATGGCCGTGCGAATCTCGCGGAACTTGAAGCCGATAGCCCGTCAGGACACATCGAAGTTCTGTCGCTGCGCCTGTACAATCCTCAAGCGCGCCAGTGGAGCCTCAACACCGCAAATAGCAACGGCGGCACTCTGAGCGTCCCCACAATCGGCGAGTTTAAGAATGGACGCGGCGAATTTTTCGATCAGGAAGATTTCAATGGCAGAATGATTTTCGTTCGAAATGTCTGGACGGACATCACTCCGGATTCCTGCCGCTTCGAGCAATCATTTTCAGAGGATGGCGGCAAAACGTGGGAACTAAATTGGATCGCAGTCGACACTCGCGTAAAAAATGAACCCGCCAGGGCCCATTAACGGAAGTGCGGTCTAGCGCGACGATTCCCACGCAGTCTCAATCTTCGGTGGCCTTGTCAGCGTCTGCATCACCACGCAATACTGTTCCGTCTTTTCCCGTAATCCGCTCAGTTGTTCCGCGGTCGCATCAGGTGCAGCAATATCAAAATGAAGGCGAATACTCTCAAATCCGACAGGCACATCCTTCGAAATGCCAAGGGTGCCTCGAAGATCCAAGTCTCCTTCCACCGTCACCGCAATGCGCTCGGTTCGTATGCCCATAGCCGCCGCCACCATCTGACAGGTGATTTGCGCGCAAGCTGCCAGGGCACCGAGCAGCAGGTCACCGGAACACGCGCCCGCACCGGCGCCTCCGACTCCCTTGTGGGCTTCGGCTTGGTAGACGGCGCGCCCGATGTCGACCGAGCATGCCACCGGAACATCGGACTGCCCGCCTTTCGCCCGGAGCGTGATTCGCGACGCGTTTGGGTCACTGCGGTATTGCTCTTTCAGCGGCTTCTGCAGCGATCGAAGGTCCATGGCAACCTCGTTTATCTATTCTTAGTTCGAATCAATTAATGACTACCTGGCATAATGCGGCTGAGGCAGTCGCGTGAGCAACCCAGAAACTTGGCCGGTATGGTTGCAGCTACTCGCATTCCTGCCAATAATATTCGGTACGGTATCTCTGTGGATGGGCTTGTCTAAGGCCCCCACGTTGAGACGCATCCAAATTGCCTGCTTCATCTACGCTCTAGTGTTCCTGCTATTCGTCGTGTTTTTTTGGTCGAACAAATCAAATTGAGAAACTACCGTACCGGGCGAAATTTCCGCGGCCAACTCGCCTTGAAGCCTTCCAATCTGCGTGCTAGCATCAATATATATCAGGGGGATGGACATGCCCGAATTCGTCATCGAACGCGAAGTCCCGGGAGCCGGGAATTTAACCGACGCTCAATTGCGGGAAATGTCCCAAAAGTCGGTCGGCGTTTTGAAGGAATTGGGCCCCGAGATTAAGTGGCTCCACAGCTACGTGACCGGCGACAAAGTGTACTGCGTCTACCTCGCTCCGGACGAAACATTGATCCGGGAACACGCCCGGCGCGCAGGCATTCCTGCCAATCGCGTTTCCGCAGTGCGGCGGCTCATCGACCCGTCAACCGCTTCATAACGCTCGCTGAAAATTCCGACTACGTCCGGATTTCTTGCGCCAAATCCGCCTGCTTGCCGAGTTGCGTCCCGTCGTGCCCGCCGCTAACTCGATGAAGATGCCCCGTCGGGCACGAGCACCTCATCAATCACTTTTTCGACTGGCATCGCCCAGCCTTCCAGCCAAGCCGTCGCGCTTGCCGTGTTGGTCAAGACCTGCCGTGCCGGATCCAGAATCGCTTCCAATTTGGCTTGTTCCGCGGCCGTGAGCGGCGCACCAATGTTTTGGCGCAGCGCAGCCGCTGCTCCCGCCAGTTTCAGCGAACGCTCTGCCTGAAGTTGAGCCGCCGCTGAACTCGCGAAACACTCCAGCAGGCGCGCAATTCCGCGCTTATGTTCCAGCTCCTGGAAAAGTTTCAGACTTTCCCGGTACAAAGAGTGTGCCGTAGAACTATCCCGCTGTTCTCTCGCCAGGTTTCCCAGATCCGCCAGCGTGCCGGCAATGCCCCATCGGTCACCAAGTTCTCGAAAAATTGCCAGGCCCTGTTCGTACGATGTTCGCGCGCCTGCTGAATCACCTTGATCGCGAGCGACATCCCCCTGATGGTTCAGCGACCACGCCACTCCCGTCCGGTCTCCCAGTCCTCGGAAGATTGCCAGACATTCCGCATAGAGCGCACGCGCCCGGGCAGAATCTCCCTCCAACGCGACGATATTCGCCAGGTTACTCAGTGAACGAGCGACAGCCTGCTCGTCGCCCAATTCTCTCCACACCGCCAGGCTTTCTTCAAAAAGCGAGTGCGCGGCTCGGGCATCACCCCGGTCCCGCGCCAGAACAGCCAGCGCGTTGAGCGAAACAGCCACTCCCTGCTTGTCGCCCAGCTGCCGCGCGATGTCCAAACTTTCTCCGACCAGCGCATCCGCCGTGGCGTAATTTCCCTGCTCGCTGGCCAGCACGCCTGCGGCAAATAGCGCGCGCGCTCGAACTTTCGTAGGAGTCAGAGCGCCTTCGAGCTTTAGCAGCTTGCCCAGCCTATCTCTCCCTTCGGCCAGATGCTCTCGCGTTTCCCAGTAACGAAACAGGGCTGCGCCCAGACGCAGGCCCCACTCCGCATCTCCGGTTTTTGTAAGCCACTCAAGCGCCGCGCGAAAATTGTCATGTTCCAACGTGAAGCGTTCCAGCCAATCCGCTCCGCTCTGCTCCGTTGTCTCCTCTTCCGCGAGAACCAGGCAGTAGGCGGCATGAGCGCGCTTTGTCTGCGCTTCCTCCTGGCTTGCCTCCAGTTTTTCCCGGGCGTACTCGCGAATCGTTTCCAGCATCACGAACCGCGATTCGCCATTCGGCTGCTCCACCTGCTGCAGCAGGCTTTTGTCCACCATCGATGACGTGCCGTCGAGCAGATCCAAATCGAGATCGCCTTTGGTGTCGCAGACAGCTTCCACGCCCTCCAAACTGCATCCCCCCACGAACACCGATAATCTTCGAAACAATTTCTGCTCGGCAGGGCTCAGCAGGTCGTAGCTCCAATCGATCGTTGCTCGCAGCGTCTGCTGCCGTTGCGGCAGGTCTCGCGCGCCTCCGGTCAATAAATGCAACCGGCTTTCCAGGCGCGTTCGCATCGCAGAAGGCGAAAGAACTTTCACCCGCGCGGCTGCAAGCTCGATCGCGAGCGGCAGTCCATCCAACCGCGCGCACACTTCGCTGACGGCTACTGCGTTTTCGCGGTTCAGCTCAAAATCCGGCTTCGCAGCCACGGCGCGTTGCACGAACAGCGCGATCGCAGGAATTTTTGCCAGCACCTCGAGCGAAGGCATCGATCGCGCATCCGGCAGCGCCAGCGGCGGCACCGGAAATTCATGCTCTCCGTACAAGTGCAGCGCCGAGCGGCTCGTCACCAGGATTTTCAGCTGCGGGCCCATCGCCAGCAGCTCCGCCACCGTAGGCGCCGCTTGAACCAGGTGCTCGAAATTGTCCAGCACGAGCAGCGTCGGCGCGCGCAACGATTCCTGCAAATTCCTTTTCAGAATTTCCAACGGCGTCTGTTCGCCCGTCTCACGGATTCCCAGTGTCTGCACGATCACCGACGCGATCAATCCCGGATCGTTCAGCGACGAGAGCGGCACAAAATAAATCCCTCCCGGAAAGCGCTCCACGAGCCCGTTCGCCACTTCCACCGCCAGACGCGTTTTGCCGATCCCGCCTGGCCCCGTCACCGTCACAAGCCGCACATCCGCGCGCATCAGAAGTTCTTTTGCCGCGCCTACTTCTTTTTCGCGCCCCACGAATCCTGTCCGCTGCGCTGGAATATTCGCCCCGCGCGGCTCCGCCTGCTTCACGGGCTGCTCCGTGAAGCGGTCGCGGATCGCCGCAAGTTCCCGCGCGAGATCCCGCGTCGAGACGTACCGCTTATCCGCCTCTTTCTCAAGACACCTCTCGACGGCCCAGCACAGCGGCGCCGGCGCATCGGGATTTTGCGCTCCGATCGGCTCGGTGCGTTCCTTAAGAATCGCCACCATTGTTTCCGCCGCCGTGTGTCTGCCGAACGCGCGCTTTCCCGTCACCATCTCGTACATCACCAGTCCGAACGAGAATTGGTCCGACCGGAAATCCAGCGGCCTCCCGCCGGCCTGTTCCGGCGACATATACGCGAGCGTCCCGAAAATCTCGCCCGGCCGAGTCTCCCCCGCAGCGGAAGTGCGCGTCACCATCTCCTCGCTCGACCTCACATGCTTCGCCAATCCGAAATCTAGAATCTTGACGAACCCATCCTGCGTGAACATCAAATTCTCCGGCTTCAAATCCCGATGCGCGATGCCCGCTTCATGCGCCTTCGCGAGTCCTTCAGCCACCTGCGCCGCAATCTCGATTGCTTTGCGGATTGGCAATGAGCCCGCGCGCAGCATCTCGCGCAGCGTTTTCCCTTCGATCAGTTCCATCGCGATGTAATGGGTGGACCCGTGCTGCCCGAGTTCGTAGATCGTCACGATGTTGGGATGGTTTAGTGCAGACGCCGAGCGCGCTTCGCGTTCGAAGCGGCTCAACCGGTCGCTATCTTCGGAGAACGCAGCAGGCAAAATCTTGATCGCAACCACGCGCTCGAGCCGCGAGTCGCGCGCGCGATACACTTCGCCCATCCCGCCTGCGCCCAGCGCGCCGACAATCTCATACGACCCGAGTTTGGTCCCTGGAGCCAGCATCCTAGTGCGCAAAATTATAGCAGGGGAACAACCGCCGCATGCGTCCGGTAGTAAGCTTACGATCCTCGCGCGCCGCGGGATGCAACGTCAAAAACCTCGGGTCTGAAGATCCGAGCTACATCAGGAAACGGGAGGCGTCCCCCCCGCCTGGTGCGTCGCCCCGCCACGGTCTTCTGGCGCTCGACGTATCTGGGGTAGAATCGGTCGCACTTCGGGTGTAATGCGGTGCTGCGATGCAGCGCTTCGATGCAGCTCAAGCTACAAAACGAGCGATTTGGAAACGTCGTCGTCATACGATGCGACGGCCGCATCGTCGCGGGCGATGAGGTCCAGGCTCTCCAGATCGCAGTCGACAAACTCATGCTCGAGACGAAGCATGTGGTATTGAATCTGGCGCAGGTCAATTTCCTTGACAGCGGCGGCCTGGGCGCCCTCGTTCGCTTCACTCGCGTGCTTCGCCGCCACAGCGGTGACATGGTGCTCTGCCACCTCACTCCTTTCGTTCTTCAGGTTCTCGAATCAACCACTTTGCACCGTTTCTTTCAGACGCACCCGTCGGAGACCGAGGCAGTGCGCTCATTTTCTCTCCGGTCCCCTGCTTCCCCGGCGGCGATTCCAGCGCCTCTCGCACGCGTGGTGTGCGCGCACAAATCCACCGATACCCTGGCGTTCATGAGCGCTCTCCTCGGGCATGCAGGATTTGAAGTATTCACCGCTACCACTCTCGCCGACGCTCGAACATTGGTGGTGGCTATGCATCCAAATGTTTTCGTCCATGGCGCGGAGATGGGCTCGAACGAAATATCGCTCGAAAAGATTCGACAGCTCGATCCGCAGCGGCCCTTCCTCCAGTTACCTGCCGATTTTTCCTCCGCCGAAGCGAGCCAGGCAGGCGCGCAACTCGTGGATCGCATTCGTTCACTCCTGCTCTTGTAGCGCTGGTATCTTGCGCGCCGTGCTTCCGCGTTCTGTGCGTCCCGGACGAATCTGCGGGACTGGCTCTCTTGACTTTGTAGCGCCGGGCTTAAGACCGGCAGCTTTTGAATTGCGTCCTGCGCCCAGCCCTTGAAATCCGCACCGCCTTACGCCACCCGCCACCGGCTTCCGCCCAAACGCGCCCAACCCCACGCCTGTCATCCTGAGCGTAGCGAAGGATCTGCTTTTCGCCTTCGCCTCTTTTGGATTCTCGTCGTAGGGGCGCTGCTTGCTGCGCCCAGCCTTTCGTACCGCTGGGCATCCTGCTGGCTCCTTTGACTCTGTAGCGCCGGGCTTAAGACCGGCAGCTCTTGAATTGCGTCCTGCGCCCAGCCGGGTGCTCTATGCTTCGTTTTTCGAAGCGTGGGGATTTTGACTTTAACCTGATCATCCGAACGCCCAATCTCAAAGTACAGTACCGGGACTGCCTGTCCCATTTCAATCCAATGGCCAGTCGAATTTTTCTTCCGCATCGTGCTACCGTGGACCGTGCCTCACGACAACAAATCGAAATTCGCTCCTCCATCGCGCATTGCGAACCCACTCCGCACCCGTCCCGCTCCCCCGGCTAGAGCCGCCGCGCCGCACCAGGCTTCATTCGCCACGGGTCACTCCGTAGCCGCTTGCCCGGATGAGTCGGATCGCCGCAGAAGAGCCACTCGTTACTCACTTACCCGCATGAGACGGATCACCGGCGAAGCGTCACTGATCACCGCGGTTCTAATCGCGCATCCGCGATTAGAAATCCCCGCAAGCGGTTGAAAACATGACTCCGCGACCCATTCTAATCAACGGTACAGGGGGGTCCTTCAAGTCAGGTGTATCCACTCCTGGGGTCCACTACCCGTTGTGGTTCGCTTCGCCAATTCGATCCGCCTCGCCGCGAATCGCAAGCCAAGACACCGCGCGAGCAGCCATTGCCACAGCCGTGTTCACCGTGCCTCAGTCTGCGTCGAGCGCTGCCCCCTCGCGACGGGCGTGCACTCACCTGCAATCATCACATTCCGCTCGACTTCGGCAATTCTACGACGCAGCTCTCCTCCTGGCACCTGGCCTGCACTTCGTAGATCGGCGGCCTCACAGGCCACCAATTTGGCATGTTTACCTAAACGGTGCGACCGCAGCGGCTCGGCGGATTTTTCTTCGCTTCGCGGCGACCGAGCGTGGCATTCTAAAAGGCCAAGCGCGATGACGAAATCCATTCATCTCAGCGGACGTCCTGTGTGGGCGGAAATTTCGCTCAAGGCGATCCTCCGCAATTTGCAAATCATTCGCAAGCACGTGAACAGCGACGGCGCCCAGCCCGGTAGGGGCGACGGCGCCAGAGCTGCGACTGGCCAGCCGGGCAAGAGCGTCAGCAGCAGGAGAATCACCGGCAAGCGCGCTCAAAGAATGATTCTTGCCGTCGTGAAATCGAATGCCTACGGCCTCGGCGCCGTGCCGATTTCGAAAGCGCTGCAAAAAGCTGGGACGGAGTGGTTCGGCGTCACCTGCGCGAACGAAGGCATCGAGCTCCGCGAGTCCGGCATTCGCAAACGCATTCTCGTTCTCACCGGCTTCTGGCCCGGCGAAGAAAAGCGCCTGATTCAAAATCATCTCACGCCGACGGTGACGCGCGTCGACGACTTGCGGCACCTCGAACGCGCCGCAAAACTTTTCCTCGCGAAATCAGCTCGCAGAAAATCCGCGCGCGCCGATTTTCCTGGTAAAAGAACTTCGCGCGTTCCATTCCACCTGAAAATCAATACAGGCATGAACCGCCTCGGAATTTCGCCGTGGGAAATTTCAGCGTTCGCGGAAGCGCTCGCCGAGTGCCCGCACATCGCGCTCGAAGGCACGTTTACGCATTTCGCGTCAGCCGAAGATTTCATCGGCGGCCAAACGATCACGCAGGAGGAACTTTTTCGCTCATGTCTTGACCGTCTGCGCGCGGCCGGCGTTTCACCCGGGTATCGTGCACCTCGCAAACAGCGGCGCCATTTGCGCGCGTTCTGAAACCTGGGCGGACATGGTCCGGCCCGGCGCGATTCTCTACGGTTATCACCAGCGATTCGATCCGCCCGAAAAACGACAGGAAGTGATGGCGCAGATGGCGCTCGAGCCTTGTCTTTCGCTGCGCGCGCGAATTATTTCCCTGCGCGATGTGCCGCCGGGAGAAGCGGTGGGATATTCCGCACGATTCATCACCGAGCGGCCGTCGAAAATCGCAGTCATTAACGCAGGGTATGCCGACGGAGTGGTGCGCGCGCGAACGAATCGCGGCTGCGCCCTCGTGCGCGAGCGCCGCGTTCCACTCGTTGGAACAATTTCGATGGATTTGACGATGCTCGACGTCACCGACGTTCCCGGCGTCGCTCTCGGCGATGTGGTGACGATTTACGGCAAGGATGGAAAATCCGCAATCGAGGTTTCGGATGTCGCTCCCGAAATCGGTACCGTTACTTCTGACCTTCTCTGCGCGCTCGGCCGCCGCGTCCCTAAGTATTATATTTAGCACCCTCTAGGTAGTTCGCACGTTGACGCGCGCGCAAGCGGCGGTGCTATACTACGCCCTCATAACAATCTTTTTTGGCGACACTTTCCTTCCGGCGTCGGTAAAAATTTCATAGCGCCGAGTTACGAGAATAAAATCGGTTCCTGGGATTCATACCAACCGATTTATTTTTTCATAGTCTCATAGGGTGCCACGATGCAACGGAATTCCAACGTACCCAGCCGTCCTCAACCCGCAGCAAATTCGGAAATCGCAAACCACAAACCAATCGCAGCAGCCTCGCGCGCATCGCAGGATCAAGTGGGCACGTTCTGGGACATGCTGGCGATCCGCCTGGTGTTCACGGTGGTCTGCGTTGCCGCGGGATTTCACTTCCGGCCATTCAGCGTTTCGCGAGAAGCTGGCGTGGCAATTGGATTTTTTTTCGCCGTTGCGGTGATTTTGTTTGAAGTGCGGCTGCGCCGCGCGAGTATGCGCAGGCTGATCGGAGCGGCAGCCGGTTCGATCCTTGGAATTGTGGGCGCGTATTTCACCACGCTTGTGTTGTCGCACACGTCGATGCCGGAGAGCACGCGGTCGTTTTTCAGTCTCGCGATTTTTCTGGTGATGGCTTACATCGGACTGATTCTCGGCGCGAATAAAGGCGACATGCTGAACCTGCAGGCGCTCGGCGGTCTGTTTGGCAGCGAGCGCAGCCTGAAGCACTCGTTCAAGCTGCTCGATACCAGCGTGATCATCGACGGGCGCGTAGCCGATATCGCTGACGCGCAATTTCTCGATGGCACGATCATCATTCCCCAATTTGTGCTGCGCGAATTGCAGCTTGTGGCGGATTCGGCGGATCCTTTGAAACGGCAACGCGGCCGGCGCGGTCTGGAAGTGCTCCAGCGGATTCAGAAGATGGCGCACCTGGAAGTGCAAATCGCCGAAGACGATTTTCAGAATATTCCGGAAGTGGATTTGAAATTGATCGAGCTTGCGAAACGTTACGACGCGAAGATTGTCACGAACGATTTCAATCTGAATAAAGTGGCCACGCTGCAGGGAATCGAAATCATGAACGTGAACCAGCTCGCAAACGCGCTGAAGCCCGTGGTGCTGCCGGGTGAGACGATGCGCGTTTTTATTTTGCGCGAAGGCAAGGAATACAATCAGGGCGTCGCGTATCTGGACGATGGCACGATGGTGGTCGTCGACGGCGCGCGCAAAATGATCAACAAAACGATCGACATCACCGTGACGTCCGTTCACCAGACGACCGCGGGCAAAATGATATTCGGGCGCTACGACGAGCGCGGCGAACAAGCGCCTCGCGTGGCCATGGCGCAGGGCCAAGGCACGGCGCCGGCTCACGCGGAAGCGCAGCCCGGGCCGCGCGCGGTGGAAAGTTCCGGAGGCGGCGAGCGCCCGCCTCGGCCGCTGTATCCCGAGCCGAACAACCGCTCGTAAGCATTCTTCATTCCAGGTAGCACTCACGGCCAAAGCATCCTCCAACCATGTAGAGGCTTTTCTCACCTGCAAGGCTTTCCTTGCGATAGACTGTTAGCCCTTCGATGAGCCGAATCGCCGCTATCGTTCCTGCTGCAGGTTTGGGCACCCGCATGGGCGCCGAGACACCGAAGCAGTTCCTCGAGCTCGACGGAATGCCGCTGATTTTGTTTACGCTGCGACGGCTTGCGGCGTGCTCTGCGATCACTGAATTTTTTATTTCCACTCGCGCGGACGATATCGTTTCGCTGCAGGATAGAGTGGCGAAATCAGAGTTGGGGCGACCGGCGCGCGTGGTGCATGGCGGCGACACGCGGCAACAGTCGGTTGCGAATGCGCTTGCGCAAGTGGATCCGGATACGGAGATCGTGCTGGTGCACGACGCGGTGCGGCCGTTCGTCACTCCCGGGCAGATCGACCGCGTGATCGGGGAAGCGCGCAAGCGGGGCGCGGCGATTCTGGGTATTCCCGCGATTGACACGGTGAAAGAAGTGAAGCGCGCGAGCCTGCCGGAAGACGTGGCGCTAATCACTGCGACGATTCCTCGCGAGCGCATCGTTCTGGCACAGACGCCGCAGGCGTTCAGTTATTCGCTTCTGCGTGACGCATTTCGTTTGGCGCAGCGCGACGGCGTAACCGCGTCGGACGAATCGGCGCTCGTCGAGCGATTCGGGCATGAAGTTTTCGTCGTGCTCGGTTCTGAGCGCAATCTAAAAATCACGCGGCCTGCGGATATGGATCTCGCGCAGTTTTATCTCGAACAGGAGCGTCGCGCGAAATGACGCGCTCTGGCATCGGTTACGATTTGCACCGGCTCGCCGAAGGGCGAAAGCTGATGATTGGCGGCGTCGATGTGCCGTTCGACAAAGGCTCGGTGGGGCACTCGGATGGCGACGTGCTGTGCCACGCGCTTTGCGACGCGCTGCTGGGCGCGGCGGGGCTGGGCGACATCGGCACGCATTTCCCGGATACGGATCCGAAGTGGAAGGGCGCGGCGAGTTTGCTGTTTCTCGAGCATACTCGGAAACTTCTCGATGAGCGGCATTTGCGGATCAGTCATCTGGATGCCGTCGTGATCTGCGAACGGCCGAAACTCGGGCCGCATTTTCCGGCGATGCGCGCGGCGATTGCGAAATCGCTCGGAATTGCGGTGGAGCAAATTAATCTGAAGGCCAAGACGAACGAAGGAACCGGCGAAATTGGACGCGGCGAGGCGATTGCGGCGCACACGATTGCGACGCTCGAAGGCTGATACTCGAATTAGCTGAAGGCGCAGCCGAAATTCTAGCGGGAGATTCGGGCAAGCATTCCTCAGGGGCTGAAGCCCCCTCAATAGAATCGAGCTATGTCGGAGCTAAAGCTCCGACCCCCTAACAAAAGAGCGCAGAACAAAACTATGAACTGGCTGACTGGATTTCACGCAGTGGAAGAGGCGCTGACCGCGGGGAATGCGATCGACCGCATCGTTATCGCGCGCGGACGCCATGGCGAGCGGCTCGAAGCGATCGTTCAGCTCGCGAAATCGCGCAACGTGCCGGTGCGATTTGAAGACCGGCTGCAGATCGACCGGCTCGCTGGGACGCGCGAGCATCAGGGAATTGCTGCGCTGGCGGCTGCGAAGCCCGTCTCCGCGCTGGAAGATTTGCTGCGCGTAAAAACGGAGCATGGACTCCTCGTGCTGCTCGATGGCATTGAGGATCCGCACAATTTGGGCGCGATTGTGCGGACATCCCTTGCGGCCGGCGCGAATGGAGTAGTGATTCCGGAGCGGCGCGCGGCGGGGCTGACGGATACAGTCGAGCGGGCCGCTGCCGGAGCACTGGCGCATCTTCCAGTGGCTCGCGTGAAGAATCTGGTGCGCGCGATGGAAGAAATGAAGGAAGCGGGGTACTGGCTCGTCGGTCTGGATGAGCGCGCGGAGAAAAATTACACCGAAGTGGATTTGAAGGGGTCGATTGGAGTGGTTCTGGGCGGCGAAGGAGAGGGTCTGCACGAATTGACGCGCAAGCACTGCGATTTTCTAGTGTCGATTCCGACGAGCGGGCCCGTGAAATCGCTGAACGTTTCGGTTGCGGCGGGAGTGATGCTGTTTGAAGTGGTTCGTCAGCGGCGGGTGGGCGGAAAATAGAAAATGGAAAAGAGAAAGTAGAAAATGGGAAGGCGTTGGCTTCGAGCGATGGAGCGTGGTGTCGCGCCTACGGCCCTTTGGGTTTGGTCTTCTGTTTTCCCAGCCCTGACGGGCTGGGCTAACTTCTGACGCGTCTACGCCGCTGGATTTTCGTAATGGATGGTTGGCGATTTAAGATTTGCGATCGACGATTTCTATTTTCTGTCTTCGGATTGCCGATTTTTGCGATTTGCTTTCGGATTGCCATTTTCTAATTTCTACTTTCCAAAGCTACTTGTCGTATTTCAGTAGCGAGAAAACATCGATGCCGGGGACTTTCGCGCGGCCGTTCAAGAAAGTCAGCTCGACGGCGAATGCTGCGCCTGCTATCTCTCCGCCTAGTTGTCGGATGAGTTTGACTGCGGCGGATGCGGTGCCGCCTGTAGCGAGCAAGTCGTCGCAGAGCAGGACGTGCTGGCCGGGCTTCACGGCGTCTGCGTGGATTTCGAGAGAATCGCTGCCGTATTCGAGCTGGTAGGTGACAGAGATTGTTTTCGACGGAAGTTTTTTTGGTTTGCGAACGGGGATGAACCCGGCGTTGAGGCGATAGGCAAGCGCGGGCGCGAAAATAAATCCGCGTGCTTCGATTCCGGCAACGATGTCGACCTTGTGGCCGTTGTAATGCTCGCAGAGCCTGTCGACCAGGGCGTGAAAGCCGCGCGGCTCTTGCAGCAAAGTCGTCAAATCGTAGAAGAGAATTCCAGGCTTGGGGTAGTCGGGAATTTCGCGAATGAGTTGTTTCAGATCGTCCATCATTGTCCTCGATGGTTCTCTATGTCCAGTTGTCGCGTTCGACTGAGAAGCGAGCCGCAAACCTCGGATCGATCGCTGCTTCTTCTTCGGTGACGCTCGAAACCGACGCGCCGATGGGCCCGCGTTCGAGTTCTGCACGCAGCGAAGCGAGCGCCGCAGCCGGTCCGATCGCGTAAACTTCTACGCGTCCGTCGCGCAGATTCTTCACAAAGCCCACTAATTCCAGCCTCAGTGCTTTTTGCCGGACAAAATAGCGGTAGCCGACACCTTGCACCATTCCGCTGATGAAGTAGCGCTTCGCTGGTTGAGTCTCGTGCATGGCCGTACGTCTCGCAAACTGCAAACGCGCGATTCTAACAGAGGTGCGACGCGGCATTGCAGAAAAGCCGATGGGTGGTGTTTCGGTATTGATAGCAGCGGATTGCGTCCTCGTCAGAGCACAGGCCCTTCGGGCCTCAGGGCTAACAAGAGTGCTGGTGCCACTCGAACCGACGAAACAACATCGCCGCTTTGGCTGTTCGCGGAAACGTGGCAGAATTGGCGGCAGTGTCCGCGCGGGCCACTCCTGGATCCTGGATGCGTTTTTGTCGAGCGAGCCGAATCTGGCGGAGAACCCTGCCCGTCGCGCTGATTTTTGCGTGCGTTGCAGCCATTGGCGGCACAGCCGCGCTACCGCCGCGCGTGCTCCTTCAATCTTTCGCCGAAAGCACGGATGAGACAGCGAATCGGGGAGCCAAACTCGTCGAACACGGCGGCTACCCCGAACTTCGCATTGACGGCACTCCATTTTTCATTCACTCAGCCACATTTTTCTACGATCGAATCCCCGCCGATCAATGGGAGCGTCTGCTGCGGATCTATCGCGCTGCCGGCATCAACACGATTGACCTCTACATTCCTTGGAATTGGCATGAGCCGAAGGAAGGCGAGCAGGATTTCGACGGCCACACGAATCCGCGCCGCAACCTTCGCGCGCTGCTCGCTCTGATCGCGCGATACGATTTCAAACTCATCGCGCGTCCCGGCCCGGAAATTCTGAATGAATGGAAGCATGGCGGCTATCCCGGCTGGCTGCTCGAGCGTCCTGAATACAAGATGAATCCGATCGACTGGATCGAAGGGCGCTATCCGCCGCTCGATGGCCTGAACGCGACCGATGCCGAAGCCGCAGCGCAGGGCTGGCTTGCGAATTTGACGCACATGTTGAAATCGCGCGAGTGGCTCACGGACGTCTGCAAGGAACTCGCGCAATACAGCTCGCGCCGCATCGTTCACATCGCTGCGGATGAATTGTCGCCGGTGGCGCACGATGTAAGCGGCCCGCTTCTTTTCATTCAGCTGGGCGATGATTTTGCTCTCGGCAGATCGAATCGAGTGGGACCGGATTTCTGGCGGTACATTGAATCGCTGCGTAGCGCGGTGGAGGCAGGTGGAGTGAACGTGCCTGTGTTTATTAATCCCACCGACATGCGCGTATCCGCAGCCGCGTCCGGCCGTGAGCGACCGATCGGCGTGATGGGGCAGTGGTACATGCCGCGGCGAGCCGTATTCGAAGGCGGCGAGCAGCGTTTTATAGCCGCCGACGCAGCGGAGATCGAGTTTTTTGCCGAAGAATTAAAAACGCAGCCTAATTTTCCGCCTGTGATGATCGAGTATCAAGCGGGATGGTACGCGCCCGGCGACGATGACCGGCCGCTCGAGAGCCCGCCGTCGAATACGCAGTTAAGTTCGCGGCTCCTGATCGCGAATGGAATTCACGGGATCAATTATTTTCCATTGCAGGATACATATTCGCCCGCTGGCTATTCCGTTCCATGGGCAAATCGATCGTATCGCTGGGATGCGGCGCTCGGGCCGGACGGCGATACACAGCCGCGTTTGCACGCGGTGCTGCGGAATACGCAGGTTCTGCATCGCTGGGGCTCGTTGCTTGCCGCTTCGCACAAGCGCACGGATTTTGGAATCGTCTACCCGCTTGGCGCGTATCCGCAGGAACTTCTCGGACGCGCCGACATCGCGCTCGTTTCGGGAGCGGTGATGCGTATCGAACGGCTCGCTACGCTTGCGATGAATGCGAGCGAGCTTCTCGATCCAGAGCATCAGCCCGTTGAGCAGCTTCTGAGGAATCCGCTCACCTTGCTGCCCGTTTTCGACCCGGAGAAACCGCAATTCCAGCTTTCCGAAAAAGCGCAGCGCACGATTGTCGAGTACGTCCGCCGCGGCGGCACTCTGGTGGTTTGTCCTCAGCGGCCACAGGGTAGCGTGATCAACGAGATGTGGAAAGACGCGCCCTCCAGTGCCAATGGCGCCGATGGCGGAAACAATTCAGCAATACGCGCTCGCTGGAAGTTCGGCGAGGGAGATGTGATTCAGTCTTCGAAGGATTTCTACTCGTGGATAAGGTTGGAAGAGGGTCTGCCTGAGATTCGCGCTCACCGAGAGGCCGAGTGGGCCTCCGGAGTTCTGCGCGAATTTCTCGAAGCCGCAAAAGTGCGGCCGGGCGTAATAATCTCGGGCAAAACGGCCGTAGCGGGCGACCTGCTAGCGAACGAGATCGTTTCGAATGAAGGCAGCGAATTGCTGGGCGCGCGGAAAGGCGGTCGAGGCTTTCTGAGCGTTACAAATCTGAGTGCGACCGCTGCGGCCGATCAAATTCTTGAAATACTTTCACCGATGGCTTCGGCGCGAGGAAGCGGCGCAGACTACGCCACGCTTCACGTGAATGTGCCTCCGCACGAATCGCTGCTACTGCCGCTGGATGAGCCGGTCTGTTTCTCCGACCCATCGAATGCACCGTGCGGAGAAGCCGTTGCGGCCGCGAGCGCGGAATTTCTCGACGCGCGACGGGAAGGCAAGAGCCTCGAATTGCTTTTCTACGCTCCTACACGCGCTGAGATTCACTTACAGCTTCCATCCCGGCCGGCGCACGTTTCGCTGGACAACAATAAAATCGAAGGAATTTGGACGGAAGCGGAACACGATTTGCAGCTCACCATCATGCGAGGCGCAGCGCCTCGGTATATCCGAGTAGTAGCCGTTGACCTTTCGGCGAAACCGAATGTCCCGGTGCTGGAAAAGCCCGTGAAGCCGGCGCTCGACGACATCGATTATTTTGTTTCGAACACGTTGCGATTGCCTACCGGTGGAGATTCCGCGATGCGAGTGTTTCCGCCGCTCGTGGTCGCGGATAAAAAGAGAATGTTCGCGCTGGTAATGCAGGCGGAGAACGAAACAGGCGTGGCGAATCAGCTCCTCGAAATCTCCGTGAGCGGCGCACTGCACGGGAATGGAGGGGTTCGCCTGCTTCCGCGTGGAATTGCCATTGAGAAGGTGGCGCTGAAGCCGTCGCAAAACGAACTAATGGCGCTGCCGCCTTCCGCCGACGGATTTCTACACAGCACGATGGAACTAAAATTCGGGCGCGAGAAGCGCACGGTACCTGTGACTTTTCTGCAGCCTCGGGAAGATAGTGTGTACCACTACCGTTACGATTTCGATCGCGACGGGGCGGACGAATGGGTCCTCGAGAATTCGAACCTGCGGCTGATTGTTTCGCCGGAATCGGGTGGGCGGGCTCTCGCGCTCGTGGACATTTCGTCCGGAGCAAACCTTTCGACGAGCGTTGGGCTGTTCCGCGATAATTTTTCATTCACCGAAAATCCGCCGGGAGGCAATGAACTGCGGGCCCGCGGACGTTACGGGCTTTTCAATCGTCCGTATATCGCTGAGTGGGAATCCGCGGAAAAGAATGCCACCTTGAAGCTTCATTACGATGCGCCCGACATTTATCCCGGTGGTGCAAGCATCGAGAAATCGATTCAACTCGACGGCGCGAGCGGCGTGCGAGTGGACTACCGAGTGGCTCTAAAGGAGCCGGCGAGCCAGAGCGGCGCGGTCGCCACTCAGGCGCAGTCATTTGTTTCGGTGAATTCGTTTCCGGCGACGTCGCGGCCGGGACGCGTGACGAAATTCTGCTGGGCGGCGACGAGCGCTGCGGCGGACCCTGCACCGAGCAGTGACGCAAATCGAGATGGCGGCCAACACTGCGAAGATTTCGTTGCTGCCGGGGAACCGATTGAGCTTCCCGCGGGAACGAAACGAATGGAAGTACGCACGACGGGGCGTCGCACAACCGTGCTTGAATGGGATTGCGTCGCTGAATGCGCGCGCATGACGATCGAGCCCAAGAATTTCTCTGCGCTTTTGCGCCTCGTGTTCCCGCCACTCACCGTTGGAGGCGCTGCCGCTCAGTACACAATTCACATCCGAGCGATCGGGCCGGACTGAAGCTGCCGGCAATTCGGCAGGGCGGTCTTCCGTCGCTATGATCGGTTCAGCGGACTAAACTTGGGTGCCACGGATTGCATCTAAGGGGAAATGGAATCATCGATGCGAAGAAATAGTTGGATTGCGGTAACGGCGACGCTTTTACTCGGCTTTGGCTGGGCGTCTTCCGCGCGTGCGCAGGATCCGGGGCCGATGGGGCCGCCGCCGAAATTTGAAGTGAACCGGATTCCGGCCCAGCCGCATCCGGGACCACCGCCGATTCCTGAGTCGGAAATCATCAGGCAATTTGCGGCGCATGAAGACGTGATGAAAAAAGCGTACGACGCGTACAATTTCGACCGGACGATTCGTATCGAGGAACTCACCGATCCGGGCGGGAAATTCATCGTTTCCGGCGAGGTGTATACGAGGCCCGATGGGGAACGCTACCTGCGAATCGAGAAACCGCCGGAAGCGAACTTGAAGCAGACGGATTTCACGCTCGAGGACGTTCGCATCATCGCGCAGCTGCCCCTCTTCATTCTTACCACCGAGGAAATCGCGAATTACGTTTTCACGTACGCCGGCCAGGACAAACTCGATCAGCTCAACACGTACGTTTTTCAGGTGAAGCCGAAGCAGTTGAGCCGCAAGCGCCGCTACTTCGAAGGCGCGGTGTGGGTGGACGATCACGATCTGACGATTGTGAAAAGCTATGGGAAATTCGTGAGCGAGATTGCGGGGAACGGAACGAAACTGCCATTCACGATGTTCGAGACATTTCGCGAGAATTTTCAGGAGAAATACTGGCTGCCGACCTACACGCGCTCCGATGATTTCATCGAAAATGAAAAGGTGGGAGAACTGCACATGAGGCTCGTGATTCGCGACAAGGATTTCAAGCTGGCTGGTCCCGGCGAGCCGCCAGCCCCGGCGGCAGATTCGCCCGGCGCTGCGACTTCCGGAACGCCGCAGAAGCCGTCGTCACGTTAAGAGTGGTTCTTTCGTTTTAGCGCGATGGGATGGGAACGAGCCGGCGAGGCGCCGGCGTAACGAATGGCATCCTTGCCTCTCGATCAGCTGCGGGTTGGATCCTGGTCACTTCGTAACGGCTTGCAGGTGGTGCGGCAGTTCTTCAATCGAGTTCAAAATTACGTCTGGGCGGGAGGCGCGGAGGCGTGCGGCGGTGGGGAACGGGCCAAGAACTCCGATGGGTCTGACGCCGGCGCGCCGCGACATTTCGACGTCTTCCGCCGTGTCGCCCACGTAGACGCATTCTTCCGGATCGAGACCGATGCGTTCGAGCGCTAGATTCAACGGCGCTGGATGCGGTTTTCGCCGCGGAGCGTCTTCGTTGCAGACGCACGCGGAAAAATAATCGGTGAGCTGGAAGCTCCGAAGCTGCCTTCGCACTCGCGGCCGATTGCCGCTCGAAACAATTCCAAGCACGAAATCCCGCTGCAGCGAACGAATGAGTTGTCTTGCTCCGGGCATCAGACGGGGACTTTCGTTCCTGTATGCGCGTCTCCAGATTTTCTCGGCTTCGTCCCATTTCGCGCGCGGCAATCGAGCGGCACGATAGACGCGATGCCAGTTGGGGGAGTAATGCCGGTTGAGATCGTCGATCTCCCACGCAATATCGAGGGAGCGAAACGTCGCGAGGTACGCGCGCGAGTCCGCGCCGAAGGAATTGAGTAGGGTGCCATCCCAGTCGAATAGAACGGCACGAGCGGAGAAGCTCCTGCGTTTCACGGGAGAATCGTATCAGAGAATTAGATTACGCTGTGCGGTAACGAGTGGGGACGACATCGTCGCGGCGAATCGCGAAATCGTCAAAACTTGCCGCGTAGCCGCGCCATCCGGGCATGTCCGAATCCTCGGCGCGCACGATGTGAGCCGCCGTGCACATCTGGACCGTGCCCTGGCCCAGGGGGCGCTCGACGAGTGCGACTTCGAGTTCGATCGCTGTGCCGGGTTTCAGCTCGCATGGCGCGAGAAAGTAGACGCCGCTCGAACTGATATTGCGCGTGACTAGGACGACGGGAATCGGCTCGACCTTCTCGCCGACGCGTGTGAGGCGAAGCGGCAGCGATAGGTACGCGCGCTGGTTCCCCCGGCGTTCCCGGGCCACACCAATGGCGTGGGTTGGAACGCGAGAGAAACGTTGCGGTCCTGGTTTGTTCGCTAGAATTTGAAACAGTTGCAGTGCGGACTTCAGAATCACGCAGCGGCGAAACGAACGCCAAATGACCACGTTCTGGAGCAGCCCCCATAGCGTCTCCCCAAGCTCTGCCCTGAATTGAAAGCTTACAGCACCCCAAGTAGTGGGACAAATATGCTCGTGGCGGGAAGGTGGGTCAACCCAGTACAGGTCTGAAGTGCCCAATCGTATAACATTCGAAGACTGGATTTGACCTCAGGTCATAGCTGTAACCGAGCGCCCAGCATTTGTCTGATCGCGATGCTTTGAGCGCTAGAATCGGATAGTAGCCAATCTCGGCTTGAGTTAATTTTGGAGCGCACGAGGGAGCCCCAGAGCGATTCATATGCCGCAATCCTCAACTCGAAAAATACAGGCGAACGAATACAAGCCCGCGGCGGCGAGATTGCGAGCGGTTCAATCGCGAGACCGCGGCGCCGACGGCGTATTCGTCTACGGAGTGCGCTCAACGGGGATTTACTGCCGTCCTTCGTGCCCGTCACGCAAGCCGCGGCCGGAGCAAGTGGTGTTTTTCCCGCTGCCCGAAGCTGCCGAGCAAAAAGGATTCCGCGAATGCCGGCGCTGCCGTCCTCGCACGGTGAATCTGCGCGATCCGAGAACGCAGGCAGTAGCCAAAGTGTGCCGCGAGATCGAATCTCGCGTCAGCGAAGCCAATGAAACGCCGGTAACTCTTTCGGCTTTGAGCGCGCCCGTCGGTATGAGCCCGCACCAACTCGAGCGCGCGTTTCGCAGCGTGATGGGAATCACGCCTCGCCAGTATGCCGACGCGCAACGGATGCGCCGCCTGAAATCTCGATTGAAAAAAGGAGATAACGTGACGACTGCACTCTATGACGCAGGATTCGGTTCCAGCAGCAGGCTGTATGAACGCGCTCCCTCCCATCTGGGCATGACGCCTGCCACATACCGCCAAGGAGGCGCAGGGATGCGCGTGAATTACACGACGGTTAATTCGCCGCTTGGCCGGCTACTTGTTGCGGCCACGGATCGAGGCATCAGCGCGCTGTATCTGGGCGAGTCCGATGCGCGGCTGGAGTCAGAGCTCCAGAGGGAATATCCGCGCGCGGAGATTCGGCGCGACCGCAACGGAATGGAAGGGTGGGTGACGAAAATCTTGGCGCACCTGCGCGGCCGGGAGCCAAATCTGGATCTTCCGACGGATGTGCAGGCCACAGCGTTTCAGCGCCGCGTCTGGGAAGAGCTTCGCCGCATTCCGTATGGTGCGACGCGGACTTACAGCCAAGTGGCGCGCGCGATTGGCCAGCCCGCTGCGATACGGGCAGTGGCCCGGGCGTGCGCGACGAATCCTGTATCGGTGGTGGTTCCGTGCCATCGAGTGGTTCGCGGCGACGGGAGGTTGGCCGGCTATCGTTGGGGAATTGAGCGCAAGCGTGCGCTGTTGGAGCATGAATCTGTGGCGGTGGAGGCGAAGAAAACGAAGGCGCAGAAGGCGTAGAGGGTCTGACGAAAGGCCCACGACGAGGGAAAGCGCTCGTCGTGGCTACCATTCATCGCGGGGAAGGATCGCGTGCCTGCCGCTCTAATGCTTAATTTTTTCCGTGCCTTTCGGCCAGTGCTGCTTGAATTTGGAGTCGGGTATGCCGGGATTCCGCTCGATCTTCGAGTAACGGACCGTCATGTAATCGCCCGAACCGCTCTCGAAAAGTTGCTGTTGAGCGGGCAGCCAGAGGGATTCGTCGAACCAGATCTGAATTTTTGAGAATTGTTTCAGCACTTCGTCCGATTTGGGAATCAACTCGAGTTCCACGGTTTTCTTGTCGTCGAGTGTAGGTTCGCCCACCAGCGAAATCGTATAGCCGCTTCGGAGTTCCTTTCCCTCTGTGCCGAATCCCAGCAGAAGGAATTGATCCACGAGACCGCGATTTTTCCCGAGATTGAATTCCTGGACGCGCTTCAATCCAGGTTCGTAAATGTAAAGATTGTCGCCGGTGCGAAGGATCGTGCGCGGGTCGGGTGTGACCAGTTCGAGCAGCATTTTTTCGCCACGGACAAGAATCGTGCCGGACTCGGTGGAACGATCATTCACAACCACCGTCACTTTGGTGCGCTCTATGTTCGCCGAAAGGCTGTGGAAGTTTTTCGCGGATTGATCGAGCTGTCCGAGGACGCCTTCCAGAGTGAGTGGCCCGTGATTCTGGCTCCGTTCGGCGTTGGCACGCACGAATGAGAACCCAATAATTATCGCTACAGTAAAAAACGCAGATGCAGACCGCCTAACAATCAAAGATTCCCCCGCCGACGTGGATGGATATGAAGAAGTCGCGCCATCATAGCATAGTGGATTGGATGCGCCGCATTCGCAGGAGGTTCCAGATTCTTATCGAGTTACAGGGAGCATGTGGATGGAGACCTACGGATGGACCGTCACGTCGTAATAGAGAATCGGCCCTTCAGCGGACTGCACCGGGTCGATTCGTTGCACTTGAAAAGTGTGGCCTTTCAGTTCGTCGACGGTGCGGCCGAGGATGTCGTGCGTCTCACGCTCGAGCTCGGGAGTGGGTTTTGCGGCGCGTTTTTCAACGGGGAGCGCATTCGCATCGAGCCTGTAGGTACGCGTTTGATTCCCGGGATCTTCCTGAACGAGTTGAATATCCGAGCTCGCCAGCGAAATCGATTGCGATTGGTCATGGAACCAGCGCCGGGGAGAAAGCAGAACGAAGATTACGATGGCGATGACGACGACATCGTACGGCCAGCTACCGCGTTCGTACGACCAGAAAATCGTGTTGACGAAACCTCGCCATACCTTTCGCATGTTAGTGAACGGAAGCTCCGTCGACCACGAGCCCGTCGCGCATGTGCAGGATGCGATGGCCGTAGGCGGCTGCCTCGGGATTGTGCGTGATCATGACGATAGTCTGGCCGAGGTCCTTGTTCAGAGAACTCAGTAATTTGAGAACCGCTTCGGAACTCTTCGTATCGAGATTTCCAGTGGGCTCGTCGGCAAGAACGATCTTCGGCTCGCTTACGATCGCGCGCGCGATGGCGACTCGCTGTTGCTCGCCGCCGGAAAGCTCCGACGGTTTATGTTTCAGGCGTCCGCTGATGCCGAGCAGGTTTGCGACGACCTCGAATCGGTGCGGGTCGAATCCGTTTGCGTGAATGTGCTGCGCGAGAGCGATGTTGTGATATGCGTCGAGCGTCGGCAGAAGATTGAAACGCTGAAAGACGAAGCCGACTTTGTGGCGCCGCAACAAAGTCCGGGCAGCGTCGCCCATCGTCGTGAGGTCGTTGCCATCGAGCAGGACTCGGCCGCGCGAAGCCTGAGCCAGTCCTCCGATCACGTGCAGCATCGTGGATTTTCCGCAGCCCGAGGGTCCCATGATGGAAACGAACTCGCCCGGGAAAATTTCGATGTCAACACCACGCAGGGCCGGCACGTCGACCTTGCCCGTGCGATACACCTTCCACAAGTTTTCCGTCTTGAGTATCGGGTCCAACACCAGCTCCCGTGCGAGCGTCAGAGATTCCGTTATTGAAATGATTTTATCTGCGATTGGATTTTCTGCCTAGTGCGCCCTCTTGGAGAACGTAGGCGCGGTTTTTATTCATATGCCAGAGCTTCCACCGGGTCCTTGCGGCTCGCCATCCAAGCCGGGTAGGCGGCGCCCAATAAGCCGCCGAGAATCGCGATCAGTCCGGCTTTGCCGATCCAACCAGCTGTAATGAGGATCGTGAGACTCGGAAACAGCCGGAGAAATATCGAGCGCATCAGGAAACTGAGTCCTACCCCTCCCACGACGCCTGCAAGACAAAGCAGCGCAGTCTCGCTGAGGACGATTTGAACGATGTAACCCTTCGACGCGCCGAGCGATTTCAGCACTCCAATCTCGCGTGTGCGCTCGATGATTGTGGTGTACATCGAAAGAAAGATCACGAGGAAGCCGATTGCAACCGCGATGCCGATCATCACGTTGATGAATGCGGCGAGGCCAGGCAGGTTCGAAGAAGTCATCAGCGAGATGAAATCCTTCAGCGGGCGGATCTCGTATTTCGGCAGAAGATCGCGAATTTCGTCCGTCACGGCGGGGGTGTGATCCGAACGGTCGCATTTAACGTAAAAAATTGATGCCTTATCGTGTGCGCCTGACATTTCTTGCAGCGGACGCATTAACACGAAAAGCCTTGCCCCCTTTCCGTGCTCCACGATCCCGGCTATATGAAAATCATGTTCGAGGATGTGAAGCGACTGACCGACTTTGACCTTCTTCGACAGCGCATATATATCATCGACGAGAATGTCGTTCGGATCTTGAAGATCGTGACCCGAATGAAACACGAAGCCTCCGGAAACCGCGCGGAAAGTATCCGGATCGATTCCGTAGACGATATCGAATCCGTTGACCGAGTTGAACTGAATCAACACAGGCGCGACGGCTTGGACGTATTCAAGCTGGCGCAGTTTGTCGCCGATGGCGATTGGCATAGGTGCGCCGCCGAACGCCACGAAGATCGAAGCGGAGGGTGGCTGTACCATGATGTCCGCGCCCACACCTTCGGTGCGCTTCGCAGATTCCATCAGCAGTCCGCTTGTCAATCCCACGACGATAATCACGAGAGTGACTTCGACCGCGACCGCCAGCACCGTGATAAACGTACGGAGAGGGCGGTGCAGCACGTTCTGCGAGATCATGTAGCCGATCAAGGCTGAGCCTCCTTGGGCTCCTCACCGACGTGAACCAGCTCAGTCCCCGGCGGCTGCTGAAGTATAAAGCGATCCGCGGAAATAGGCTCGTTCAAGGTAGCCTTCACGATCGCAATCTGCAATTGGTAGTCATCACCCGGGCGGCTCACGTTGATCTGGCGGGCGAAGCGCAAGTCGCCAAACGCGTCCCAGTTGCTGTATGCGGCGTCCGAGGTAAGGGCGCCCGCGTCGGCGTAGGTCTCGATTCTTGACACGTTCAGATCAGCGCGGTTGAACCAGATTTTTCGCGCGATTTCGAAGTCGCTCGCAGCCGATTTCGCCGCAGAATCGTCCGCCGCCGCCTTCGGCGCCTGGCGAAGCACGGTCAAAACATAGAATCGCGATTGGGGCTCGTTGTCCTGCTCAAGAAGCACCGGCGCTTCGGTATCCGTCGCGATCGGCGCCCAGAGTAGCGCATCCACGAGGTGCTGCGGGCGCAGATTCTCGATCGGTTTCTTCGACGGACGCTGCAGATTTGCCGGGCCCACGAGGAAGTCCTTTTTCGACGGGATGAAGACGCGAAACTCCTCGCCATTGCTCACCATATCGAAAATATTCTTACCGACTGTGGGCACCTGGCCGATCACGCGGATGTTCGCCGGTTTCGAAGCAAGCATGAATCCGCTGATTTCGTGGTATTGCTCGATAACGCCGGAATAGTTCGAGCCGCCGATCAGCTTCATCTTGACCGAGGCGTTCAGGGAACTGATGGCGCCAGCCTGGCGATTGTAACGCTCGATGAGCTGCGCCTTGCTTGCAGTCTGAAGCGCGGCGGGCGCGTGCGACGGCTGCACGACGGTCTTTTGGCGCACCGAGCAACCGGCCGCTAGCAGGCACACCCCTGCTGCGATCGCGATTGAAGAGAGGAATGCGCGATGATTCGCCGCTCGAGTTCGCCGTCCTACGCTCAGTGAATTGCCCTGACGTGCGCCAAATATCCGAGCCTACCAGCCGCGTTCGGGGGAGTCAACGAAGCCTCGGCTCGCGCTTTCGAGGCGCGACGAACGGGGCGACCGAAATGCTGTACAATTCTGCGCTTATGGTTTTGACCGAAAATTACGGTTGGATCGAGGCGCGAATGTTGCAATCTTGGCGAGTGGATCAACTGAAGGCGTGGCTGGTCTCAGGGCGTAAAGCCGAATGAGCAGCGCGATCCCTCCCGCCGCGGGACTTCCGGAGCGGCGTTCATTTCTCAAGCGAAGTTTGTCGGTGCTGCGAATCTTCGCGATCAATTTCCTTATCTTCGCCGTTATGGCCGAGGTCGTGTGCCTCGTGTACATCAACGTGACGACTTGGCCGGGGAGCAAGCCCAGCTACCATGTTGACTACAATCGGTTCTGGGCCGACATCAATCCGGCGTTCGGCGTATGGCACCGCCCGAACGGCCATTTCATCCACAAATCCGGCTGTTACAGTGTCGCGTACGATACGAACAGCTACGGCGCGCGTGACGTGGAGCGAAGTTTGCATTCTGCAGCGCCTCGCACGATTGTCCTCGGCGATTCGATGATTGAGGGTATCGGTCAGCCCGACGAAAAACGGTTAACCAATATTCTCGAGAAGGACACCGGCGAGGAATATTTGAATTTCGGCACGGGCGGGAATTTCGGGCCGCTGCAGTACGCGCTGCAATACAAAACGATGGCTTCGAAGTTCGATCACAAGCTCGTTCTGGTCGGTGTGGTGCCAGACAACGATTTCCACGACATGGATTTCGCCTTCTGGAAAGCACACGGGTGGAATGGGCAATACCGGCCCTATTATGCGGACGATCTCTCCGTTTTCTACGACGGCCATTTCAATCCGAACGCCGGCGAAAGCACCTGGGACCACATCGAAGCCATTCTGCGTGCCTATCTCGCTTCGTACCATGTAGGGAAGTTCGTCGATTCGCGGCTGTACTGGCGGCGGCTCAGCCCGTATTCCGGCTACCACGATTTCAACAACGTGGATATCGCGCGCCTCGAGAAAGCGCTCGATGACATTAAGGCCACGGCTGAAGAGCATGGCGCGAAGATGGGCGTCTTCCTGATTCCTCACGCGATTGATTTCCAACGCTTGCATAAGACGGGGACGAATCTATTGTGGCCGGTGATTGAACATTGGGGGAAGCAGGAAGGCGTTCCCGTGAAGGACTTGCTGCCGGAAATGGATGCAATGTCGGGCGGCGATTTTCTGTCGTATTCGTTGTGTGATGGCCATTGGTCGGTGCGAGGCGGCGCGGTGGCGGCAAAAATTCTTGAGCCATGGATACAAGAAATTTCCGGCGGGAAGAATGTCGCTGGGAAGTGAGATGGGCTAACGGAGCGTCAAAAGAGCCGACTTGACGTGACGAACGACTGCCGGACAGGAGCGTCGTCGGGTGCGACTCGGGCATCCAAAGGGCGTATGCTCGATTCGAATACTTGGGCTCCCACAACCACTTCAGATTGGAGGCAACTCTCATGTCATTCCGAAATTTGCTTGTCGTTCCCGCGCTGCTTTGCGCCACCGCTGCATTTGGACAGGGCGCGCCAAAATCGGCTCACGCGGATATCGTTAACGGAATGGGCCAGAAGATCGGCACTGCCAAGATCGTCGAGACGAAGAAAGGCGCGAAAATCGAGGTGAAGGTTTCACAATTGACTCCCGGCACTCACGGGATTCACATTCACTCCGTAGGAAAATGCGAAGGCCCTGATTTCAAGACGGCGGGCGGACATCTCAATCCGGACGCAAAGAAGCATGGCAAAGATAATCCTGAAGGGCCGCACGCGGGCGATTTGATGAATATCATCGTAATGGCGGATGGAACCGCGAAGGCCACCCTGCTGGATCCGATGGTGACGCTGGCCGCAGGCCCAGGTTCGCTATTTCACGATGGTGGCACCGCAATCGTGATCCACGAAAAAGCGGATGACTACAAAACTGATCCGGCGGGAGATTCCGGTGCGCGCATCGCCTGTGGCGTTATTCAGAAGTAGCAGGATTATTCGAGCGGCCGGGACGATGATCGCCGAGCGAGACAAGCAGCCGGCGGAGCTTCGAGCGATCTTCGAGGTTCATGCCGACCATTTCGAAGCCGGCCTGATGTGAGCGCACAAAGCGCACCACGGCGCGCATGCTGATCGAACGCAGGCCGGCAGGAATCTTGAGCGTAGCCTCGGTCCCGACCGGCAGCTGCAGGTCGCCGCTCAGCAGTCCGCCGTCGAGACTCAAAACGCTGATCGCTGACGAGTATTTTCCTTTGGCCGACGTAATCACCGCGGGAACATTGCGCGGCAACCGCACACGGCGATAGCGGCGGTGGCGCACGAAATCGCGTTCTGGGATCGCGTCGAGGGGCGCAAGCGCCATTACCTCAGCGTCCAGCCCACACTGCGGCAGGAATGCTTGCATCCATTCGGGATCGAGTTTCATCAATGCCTGCGCCGCCGCCATTCGAATTTCTTCCGGGTAAGCCCAGCCAAATGTTTTGCGCGCTTCGACGAAATGGCGAAGATGGCCTGCTGCTGCCGGAGCGCGCATTCGGCCGAGCGCTTCGATCGCCTTCACGCGCAGGTACGCTTCTCCCTCGGGCAGAATTTCGCCTTCGGCGAGCCGCAATAATTTCGACGCGGTTGCCGGGTCGCCGCACATTCCGATTTCGTCGAGCGCGAGCGGCAAAATTATCGGATCGATCACTTCGATGCAATTTGTGAGTATCTGGCCGCGCTCGGGCGCTCCGGCAGTGGAGAGCTGCCGCACAACTGCATCGTGGAAGCTGCGCTGGCCTTCCTTCAGTCGCACCGGAAGAATTTCTTCCACCGCATAAGTATCCAAACGGCTGAGCAATCCAACGGCTGTCGCCGCCTTTGGCAATGGCTCGTTTTTCAGTGTTTCTCTCAAATGCCGCGCGCACGGTGCGCCGATGGCTTTGGCGAGTTCAATGACGGCTTCCCTTTCGGTGCGCCGCGCCGAACGCGCCAGCCGCACACCGAGATGATCTGCCGATGCTTCCGGGATGCGCATCAGGAGGCCCACAAGTCCTTCGGGTATCGTTTCGGCCGCCAGCGCTTCTTCGATGAATTCGGCCACTCGATTCTCAATACCCAATCGGGGCCGCAGGGTCTGCGTCCAGCTGGGACGCGAATTTTCGAGTTCCGCCAAAGAATCGAGCGCCTGTTGCATCGCGCGGTAGTAGCGGCGCGCCGCTGATTCCTGGCTGAGGCGCACGAATGCGGCGCTCAGCAGCGTTTGCAGTTCGGTATCTTTTTCTTCTGCCATCTGCTGGCCAATTTGCACGAGCGCGTCCTGCAGCCGCTGGCTCGCAGCTTTGCTGAAAAGTTCAGCGAGCTGGCCGAGCCCGATGGCAGCTTTCTTGCGCGCGGCGGCGTCCTTGTTGCGGACGCAAGAGGCGTATTGGAGAAGAATGTTTCCAGCAGCATCGGATTCGCCGCGGCCGAGCAATTCTTCGACATATTGCTGGACGTTTCGCGGCGGTATGCACCAAGCTTCGCTCGACATCAAAACCTGGCGTTTGCCCGATTCCGGCACAGCCGCCCAGAACTGGCGGTCGAGTACGTCGGCGTGTGACTCCACGTTCATGCCCGCCGTCGCCATTTTCTCTTCGCGCGATTTCAGCAGCTTACGCAGAGTCTCGAGCTCGTGGCCCATGCGGTCAAGCATCTGGCGCACCGCATTCACGCGAACTTCGCCGCGCGAGAAACGATCGAGCGCAAATTTTATCGCGAGGTCTTCCGCAAGACGCAGCAGCGTAACTTCGTCCATTCTCGCTGACGGAGATTGTGCCGCGACCCCGGCGAGCGCCTGCCGCAACGTCACCTGTGCGTTTGGCGGCAGTGCAGCCAGACGCTGTTGCCACACGGCGGGATTGTTCTGCGCGCTTTTCGTCTGCTGCGCTTCGCCGAACTGCGCGAGCAATCGCAACAAATTTTGCAAATCCGCTTCTTCGAGTTTTGAAATCGCCGCTGGGCCGCTTGGCGCGCCAGAGACGTAGCTGCCGCCGAGCATTCCACCTGGTCCCGTGCCTCCCGCGGACGCTACTCCTGAAGCGGAGCCTGATCCCGTACCTGTGCCAGTTCCTCCGCCAAAACCTGAGCCAGTTCCGCCACCACCGCCAGTTCCGCCAACTCCCGCACCGATTCCTGTTCCGGGTCCTGCCCCAGTTCCTGTCCCACCTCCGGTGCCTGTTCCCGTACCCGAGCCGCCGCCCAATCCCAATCCCGAACCCAATCCGATTCCTGAGCCGCCCGTTTCCGTTCCACCTGTGCCGCCGTGCGCTCCTTCGGCTGCGGCGATCAGCTGAATCATCTTCTCAGGACTGCTAAACCATTCCTGCACGCGGTCGGCTTCGGCGCCCAAAGTTTTCGCGGTGAGTTGCGCGGCGACTCGCGCTTCCGTAAATCCGGCATCTTCGGCGACGAAGCGAATTTCGTTCAGCCGAATTCCCGAATTGCGGCCCAGGTTTGCTTCCAATCGTTCGGCGAGACCTGCGGACTTGATTCCAGACTCCATGAACGAGCGAACAAAACTCAGTAAATCCTCTCGGGTCACTCGTTGGCTGAAACAAATACTCGCGACGCCTGCATTCGTGAGCAAGTCTGCGAAGCTGCGTTCGGCTGGTGTCGACTCGATCGGCTCGCCGTCCAGCAAAAGTTGAGAGCCAGACGCGCCCAGAAGCAGTCCGCGCTGCCCGGCAGCGAGAACCGCCGCTTCGAGTTCGGTCCACGCGGAATTAAATTGATTGGCGGAGCGAGCGTGCTCTAAACCATAGAGACGAGAGTATTTAAGCAGCACATTAAGGCTGCGAACGAACGGACGGGCATTTGGAACCGTCGATTCCGACAAAGTTAACTCGCCTGGGCGGGGCGTCATCTCATAAGTCTCGCTTTTAGTGTACTAGAACCATTGTTTAAGGAAATGGTACCGATGTACCAAGGTTTCACACTAGAAAACTGGCCTTTCGCCAGGTTTTCGGCTGTCCTAGGAGGGCAGGCGGACTTCTACGTCGAGGCCTTCGAGCACGGGACGAACCCGCCGAATCACTTCGCTGGCCCAGAGTTTTTCGCTGAGTAGAACGAGCGAGCCATCTTCGAAATTGCAGATGGCGCAGAAGAAATAGTTCGAGAACGCGTTGTGGTAGGCGTCTACGCCGCGGCGGGCGAGATCGCCTTCGACTTCGGCATCGCCGGTTGCGGCGAGTTCACCGGCGCGGGCGCCGAAAGTTTCGTTTTGAAAGCGATCGATCAAAGGTTCGAGGACGTTCAATTCAGGCGCGGGGATCGCGAGCGAGCGATGGTTTGCTTCGCGAAATTCGATCTGGTGGCGCTCGCAATATTCCGTAACGCGCTCGAGATGGCTGAAGAAATCGAGCGCCCACGCGGTAGTCGCTGCCGTGGCTGTGAGCACCCGGCTCCAGATTTTTGCAGCGGCTGGGCCGCGGACCGGCTCGCGATTCTCGTCGGCTTCCACCAGCTCGAGGCCCACGGCGCGGACATCAGCGCCCAGATCGAGGGGCTCGACGTCCAGCAGGTACGACAAACTATGCTCCCTCTTCCGGCGGCTGAGGAAACCTGGTCTGGAAGTCAGGCGACTGCTTTCGAACTTCCAGCCAGTCGAAAAATGCATCGGGCGTCGCGAGCCAGATTGCAAACCACTGCGCGATTTCTTCTTTTTCGGCGCGCTTCTTCGCGTCAACTTTGTGATTTCGGGAGATCATCTCCGCGCGGCGGCGTCCCAGGCGTGCCACTTCTCGAACACGTTCCGCTGCGGCCCGCTCTTCCTCCGCCAGAAATTTCCGCAGCAGTTCATCCAAGCGCACAAGGCACATTTCGGCCTCGTCCAGCGTGGAAAAATGAAGAAGATCGCTGAACTCCTCTTCGTAAAGGCCCTCGGAGTCCGATTTCGTGGCCGTCACCACCCGCAGGCCTGCTTCTTCGAGCACGTTGACGATATATTCGGCGGAAGTTTTTCCATGCGAACCATGAGTCGCAATCAGTTTTCGGCGAATCTGCTCGATTTCCGCGGGCGTGTAGCGAGGAGTGGCGAGCGCGCGCGCGGCTTCGAGGATCAGCGCCTTTTTCGTGCGAGCTTCGGCGGCGCCGTGTTCGTCGGAGTGGCTGCCGCTCATGAGCCGCCTCGCTGCTTGGGCTTTTTTGCATCGGGAGCGGGCGCAACCGCTTCGCCTCGAAGCAGCGCCCGGTAGCGCGCGACGTTGCGATTGTGCTCGGCGAGCGTCTTGCTGAAGAAGTGGCCACCCTGGTCGTTGGCGACAAAATACATGAAATCCGTTTGCGCAGGATTCAGTGCGCCACGCAAAGACGCCTCGCCGGGATTTGCGATCGGCCCGGGCGGAAGGCCGCGATGCGTGTAAGTGTTGTACGGGGAATCGACCCGCAAATCTTGAGGCCGCACGTTCAACTCCGGACGTCCCGCGAGCTGCAGTGCGTATTGAACCGTGGGGTCGCATTGCAGCGGGTTACCGCGACGCAGTCGATTGTAGAACACTCCTGCGACCAGCGGGCGTTCTTCCGGTCGCGGCGTCTCGCGCTCGACGAGCGATGCCAACGTCACAACCTGCACGGTGTTCAGGCCGCCCGGAAACATTGCAGCGTCTGAAGGATTCAGCTCTTTCCACACTGCGCGAAAATGCGCGACCATCGTCTCGGCTACCTGCGCGCACGTGGTGCGGCGCTTGAATTCATAGGTCGAGGGAAATAGAAAACCTTCGAGCGTCTTGGCTTGCGGCGCGATATCTGAAATCGGCGCGGGGTCGCGCGCGGCAGCTAGAAAACTTTCAGCAGTGCATACGCCCTGGCGGTCAAGCTCTCCGGCGATGTCAAACATCGACCAGCCTTCTGGAATTGTCACATAGTGCAGGAATATTCTTCCCTGCGCGATTTTCCAGAAAACTTGTTTTGAATTGAGAGGCTGATCAATCAAATACTCGCCCGCCTGCAAAGGATGGCGGATGTGCCAGAGACTAAAAAGCTCGAAAGCCATCCGGTTGCGGATGATCTCGTTCTGTTTCAGAATTCCGGCGATGGCCCAGCGCGAAGTGCCGTGCGGGATCTCGACGAATGCTTTCTCGGCGCGGTGCCCTGTGAACGGGCGGCTGATTTGCGAATCGAGCCAGCCTGCGGCTGCTCCCATTGCCGCGATCACCAGAAGTGCCAGTAAACCGAGTCGTCGCATCGTTGGTTATTCCTGACCTTTTCGCTGGTCGCGCGCTTTCTCGGATTGATGCTCGAGATAGTCTCGCAGAAACACCGCTGCGGCCACGGCGTCGATGCCTTCACCTTTTCGGCGCGTTGATGATTTCGTTTGCGCCATTGTTTGCTTTGCTTCCCAACTCGTCAATCGCTCGTCGACAAGTTCCGTTTCGATGCCGGTTTCTTTTGTAAGCCGCTCTGCGAATCGCGAGGCTTCGGCAGCCATTTCGCCTGCTTCGCCCGTGATATGTACCGGATGTCCAACGAGAATTTGCGCCACGTGGTGAGTCGCGCAAATTTCACGCAGCCGTCGCATATCGTCGCGCCGGTTTGTGCGTTCGATCGTCGCTAACGGCTGCGCCGTCAAACCAAGCTCATCGGAAACCGCGAGACCGATTCTCTTGCGGCCATAATCGACCGCAAGCACTCGTTTCGCTCCCATGTCCGTTTTCGCTTCCGCGGATTTCGCTCGAAGGCTGGCACGCGCCGTACTTGTCATCTGATTCATTATACGCGACGCATGCCGCAGATTCGAAACCAGCAAACCGTACCACAGTTTCATTCCGGGTCGGTCACCAGCGTGACCGAAAAGTTTCCAAGCCTTGTCGCACTCGACGTTGAATTTACTCCTTGCGCGTCGTGCCGCAACACGCGTACATTTTTCTTTGCTGGCCTGCCGGCAAAATTTGCGGCGCCGGCAGTTGTGCCTCGCGCGGAGGGCACTGCAAATTGAATAACCATGTGAATCACGCTCCCCCCATTCTTCTTACGATTGCTGGGTTTGACCCGTCTTGCGGCGCGGGCGTCGGCGCCGATTTGAAGACGTTTGCTGCGCACAATTGCTATGGCGTTGCTGCGATCACCGCACTCACAGTGCAATCGACCCAGGGCGTGAAATCTGTTCATCCAACTCCCGCGGCGCAACTGCGCGCGCAGCTTGACGAGCTGGCTGACGACGTGACGATCGCCGCCGTGAAGATTGGAATGCTCGCGAATCGCGGCAATGCCGTCGTCGTGACGGAATTTCTCGACAAGCACAAGTTCGCGCGCGTGGTTCTCGATCCTGTCTTTCGGCCGACTGCCGGTAACGAAGAATTGCTGGACACCGCCGGGCTAAAATTTGTGCGCGACGAACTTCTGAAGCGCGTGAGCGTAATCACTCCGAATATTCCGGAAGCGGAATTTCTCACTGGTATAGAAGTGAAAGATCTGAGCGGCATGAAGGCCGCAGGACAGAAGTTGATCGAAATGGGCGCGCGAGCTGTCGTCGTCACCGGCGGGCACCTCGATAAACCGATCGACGTGCTCTGCGAGGGCGGCAGCGAGGTTGAGACGTTTGGCGGCGATCACGTAAAGAGCCCCAATACGCACGGCTCGGGTTGCACGTTTTCATCTGCGATCGCCGCGCAGCTTGCCTCGGGGCAGCAACTGCGCGAGGCCGTGATTCTCGCGAAGGCTTACGTCACGAAGGCGATCGAAAAATCGTACACGATCGGAAAAGGTGCCGGACCGCTGAATCAGTTTTATCGCTTCTATCAGGAAGCGCCCGCGCGTGGCATCCACGAAGTTCCTCAACACGGTATGCATCCCGCCGCAGAACCCACCGCACACTAGAAGCGGAAACTGGAAAATCGAAATTGAGAAATGGGAGCGTCCTGATTATTACGCGGAGGCGGCTGCTTCGCGCCGATAGACAATGCATCCACCGACGATCGTCGCCATCGGAGCGCCTCGAAAGTTTCTGCCGTCGAACGGCGTGTTGCGTGATTTGCTGGGCGAATCGGCGGCCCGAAAAGTCCACTCGTGCTCGGTTGAGAAAATCGTCAGATCGGCGGGCTGCCCTGCTGCGATTTTCCGCTCCATTGCCAGAACGCGCGCCGGGCCCGTCGTGAATAGCTCGACAAGCCGCGCGAGCGAAATCTTCCCTGGATGCACGAGTTCGCTCAATCCAAGCGCGAGTGCGGTCTCGAATCCGGTGATGCCGAACGGAGCGCGATCAAATTCCACGTCTTTACTTGCTGGATGATGCGGCGCGTGATCCGTGGCGATTGCGTCGACGCTTCCGTCGGCAATTCCCTGGATGAGCGCGTCGCGGTCGGGCCGAGATGCGAGCGGCGGATTCATCTTGTAGTTCGTATCGTATTGGACGTCTTCGTCCGTCAGCGTGAAATGATGCGGCGTCACCTCGCATGTAACGCGCAACCCCTGCTTTTTCGACCAGCGCACATATTCGAGCGACCCCAGCGTCGACATGTGTGCGATGTGCAGACGCGCGCCCGTAAGCACCGCCACCTCTACGTCGCGTCCCACGCAAATCGATTCCGACTGCGCCGGAATTCCTTTGAGTCCGAGCTTGACCGACTGAGGCCCTTCGCGCATCACGCCGCCGGCGAAAAGTGACGCGTCTTCGCAATGATCGATCACCGGAAGATCGAGCGCGCGGCAGTAATCCATCACCTGTCGCATCAGCCGCGCAGTCGCCACTGGTTTGCCGTCATCACTCACTGCAACGATTCCGGCGTCTTTCATCGAGGCGATTTCCGCGAGCGCTTCGCCTTTGCTCCCAACGGATGCTGCGCCAATCGGCCACACGCGAACGCTTGCGCCAGCCGCCGCGCGCTCTACGATTCCACATGTCACCGACGCGTTGTCATTCACGGGTTGCGTATTGGGCATCGGGCAGACAGCGGTGAATCCGCCGCGTGCGGCCGCGCGCGTGCCCGTTTCGATCGTTTCAGACATCTCCTGTCCCGGCTCGCGCAGATGGCAGTGAAGATCGATGAAACCGGGCGCAACGATGAGGCCCTTCGCGTCAAAAATCTCCGCGCCACTTGTCGAGGAGTTTGTGTCAAGGTTCGCGCCGACTTTTGAGATCTTTCCGCCATCAAGCAACACGTCCATCGTCGCGTCCGTGCCGCTACTCGGATCGATCACGCGCCCATTTTTAATCAGTAGCATTCGAGTTTCCCTTCGCGGAGCCAATCGCGGAGCCGGTCGGCGTACTCGACCCGGAATTTGACATAGAACTGCCGTCGGCAGGATGAGGCGCATCCGCCGGCGCTCCTCCCACCAGATGATAAAGAAGCGCCATGCGCACCGCGAGTCCGTTTGTCACCTGTTCCAGCACGCATGATTGCGGTCCGTCCGCAACCTCTGGATCGATTTCGAGCCCGCGGATCATCGGTCCCGGGTGCAACATCAGCGCACCCGGCTTCGCAAGCCGCAAACGTGCCGACGTAAGCTGATAGCGCAAAATATATTCCTCCGCCGCCAGTGCGGGCTCGTTGATTCGCTCGGTTTGAACGCGCAGCACGATGATTGCGTCGGACCCTTCCACCGCTTCTTCGATCCGCGACACGCGCCGTACATTCGGCGTAAGGCTCTCAAACTCGCGAGGCACCCACATTGCCGGCCCGCACAACGTAATGTGCGCTCCAAATTTGCTGAGCAATAAAATATTGGAGCGCGCCACTCGGCTGTGGAGGATGTCGCCGAGAATCGTCACATGCAATCCGTCGAGCGTGCCTTTGCGATCGCGAATTGTGAGCGCGTCCAGCAGCGCCTGGGTAGGATGTTCGTGCGTGCCGTCGCCCGCATTGAGCACCGGAATTTCCAGGCGCTGCGCCACAAATTGCGCCGCACCTGACGAACTGTGGCGCATCACGATCCCGTCGGGACGCATGGCTTCGAGCGTGCGCACCGTATCGATCAGCGACTCACCCTTCTTCAAGCTGGACGCTTCGGCCTGCAGATTCATCTGGTCGGCGCCGAGGCGAGAAGCCGCCGTTGCGAAACTGATGCGCGTACGCGTTGACGCCTCAAAAAATGCCAGCGCGACCGTCTTGCCGCGCAACGTCGCTAATTTTTTCAGAGGGTGACGCTGAAATTCCTGGAACGGCGCTGCCTGATCGAGAATAAAAGTAATCTGCTCGCGGGTGAGGGGTTCAATTCCAAGCAGGTGTTGCAATCGCTGCAGCACTGTTTCCCTTTAGGTGAATGCCTCCGGAACGATTGCCTGGGACTCAGGAAACGCGGTCCACCAGCATCACGCGCTCCTCGCCGTCAATTTCCCGAAGGCGCACTTCTACAATTTCCGTGTCGCTCGTTTCCACTAGCCGGCCCACAAACGTCGCTTCCACTGGCAATTCGCGGTGCCCACGGTCGACCAGAACACACAGCCGGATCCGGCGAGGCCGGCCAAGGTCGAAAAGTCCATTCATCGCGGCGCGAACCGTCCGGCCCGTATATAGAACGTCGTCGATGAGCACAATGTCGCGATCGTCCACCGGGAACTGGATGTCATTTGAATGGACCACCGGCTGATGCGCAACTGTCGAAAGATCGTCGCGATAGAGCGTGATGTCGAGCGTTCCCACGGGGACGCTCACTCCCGCCGCCGTCTTGATGATCGCCGCAATTCGCTGCGAGAGAGGCACGCCGCGCCGCCGCACGCCAATCAGCGCGAGATCTTTCGTCCCGCCGCTCTTCTCGACGATTTCGTGGGCCAAGCGCTGAAGTGTTCGCCCGATTTCTTCTTCGGATAGCAGTTGCCGCTTTTCCACGACGCGCATCGCGCGACATCCTAACACACAGAGCCCGCATTCGCAGCCGCGCTCCCGCTGTTGAGCCGAGATTTCTTGACCCGCGTGCTAGACTGCTTGTCGTGAGCTCGCCCGAGCCGGCACGCATCGCACGGCCCTCGGAAGTTGACCTTCAAGTCAGCGTCGGTACCCTTCATCTCAAAAACCCGATCATTGCTGCCAGCGGCACTTTCGGCTATGGGATCGAGTTTGCTCCGCTTGTCGATCTGAATCGTCTCGGCGGCATCGTCGTCAAAGGTCTTTCGCTCGAGCCCATGGCCGGTAACCCAGCACCAAGAATCTGCGAGACGGCCAGCGGCATGGTCAACGCCGTCGGCCTCCAGAACATAGGTGTCCGCGCCTTCGTTTCCGACAAACTCCCCGCTCTTCGACGCTTCAATACCTCCGTGATCGCCAACGTCTTCGGTAAAACTATCTCCGAATATGTCGAAGTGATTCGGATTCTTGAAGATGCCGAGGGCATCGCCGCCTACGAACTCAATATCTCCTGCCCAAACGTCGAGTCCGGGGGCATCGAATATAGTACTGACCCCCAATTAACCGCGGCCGTAGTCAGTGCCGCAAGGAAGGTTGCCAAGCGCCCACTTTGGGTAAAACTGTCTCCAAGTATTGGAATCATTGCACTTACGGCAAAGGCTTCTGAGTCCGAGGGAGCCGATGCTCTCGTCATCGCAAACACTTACCCAGCATTGTGTATAGACACACACAACCGGAGGTCACGCCTCGGTAGTACGACGGGAGGGTTGTCGGGCGCGGCCATAAAACCTATAACCGTAAGGTTGGTGCACGAGGTACATCGGGTAATTCAGATCCCGATTGTAGGGCTTGGTGGTATTGAGAGCCCAGCCGATATAGTCGAGTATATGCTGGTCGGCGCTTCGGCGGTTGAGGTTGGAACGGCCCATTTTGTGGACCCCAGGGCTTCAGAGAGGTTAGTGGGTGGCCTAGAAATGTGGTGCCGGGACGAAAAGGTATTTGAAATCAGCACTTTACGAGGCGCTTTAGAGGCATAAAGTGGTTGCCGGAAACACCCTCGAAAAGGTATAATTTGCTGATTCAAATAAAGTTAAGGTGAACATGAGAGCTAAGTTTCTTGCGACGATTATGCAGGCAGTTTTTTTAGGAATGGGTCTGCTCGTTCTGGTTCCGCCGATCAATCCTACAGCGGTGGGGAAACCGAGCAACCCTCCCTCAAAGTCCGCAACTCCGCACGCCCTACCCGCCTCCAAAACTAATAAGTCGACCAGCCCTAAGCCGCTGGCCGTGTGGGAATGCACCTCCAGCTGGTACGGAGATGATTTTGACGGGCAGCCTACCGCCAATGGCGAAACCTATGATATGTATGCCGCCACTGCGGCTCACCCGACGCTGCCTCTCGGGTCGATCGTGCGGGTGGTGAATACCCGCAACCACCGCAGCCAGATCGTCCGGATTAACGACCGTGGCCCCTACATCGAAGGCCGTGAACTGGACGTCTCGTATGAAGTCGCCCGGCGGCTTGGATTCGACCAGCACGGACTCGCGAAAGTCCGGATGGAACTTCTCGAGGTGCCTTCACGCCAACGGACCACGGAACGCGCCGACTAATCGTCGCCCTTGACGTCGACCGTCTTGCGCCAGCAGTGGCATTGGCCCGGCGGCTCAAGGGTGCTGCAGGGATGTTCAAAGTTGGCAGCCAGCTCTTTACCACCGAAGGCCCGCGCGCCGTTCAAAAGCTCGCGGGCCTTGGTTTTGATATCTTCCTCGATCTGAAATTCCACGACATCCCAAACACCGTCGCAGGTGCAGTAGCTGCCGCCGCCAAGCTGCCAAAGGTTCGGCTGCTAACGCTTCACGCCTCGGGCGGCGTCGAAATGATGCGTGCCGCGCGCGAAGCTGCAGGCACAAGCAAGAATCGCCCTGCTCTCTTAGCCGTTACGATCCTCACGAGCCTCAACGCCGACGGATTGCGCCGCATCGGAATGACCGGCACGCCATCGAGTCGCGCCCTGGCGCTCGCGCTCCTCGCAAAGCAAGCCGGCATGGACGGCGTCGTAGCTTCAGCCCACGAAGTCCGCGCCATCCGTCGCGCCTGCGGCCCCAAATTTCTTATAGTCGTCCCTGGCGTCCGTCCGGCCACCGCATCTCTGAACGATCAAGCAAGAGTCGCCACTCCGTCAGAAGCCATCCGCGCCGGCGCCGATTACCTGGTCGTTGGCCGTCCCATCACCGCCGCGCAGAATCCCCGCAGTGCCGCGCTCGCCATCGTGAACGAAATCGTGTCACTCCGGTAAATCTCCGGCTGCTTAGAAAATCTGTTTGATAATTGTTGAATTCCATCCAACTTCTTCACACTCAATGGGCAAGTCTTCTTCGGGCTTCGATACGTCGTAGAGCGGCACAGCGATTCGAACAAAAGAAATCCAAAATTCGGGGTCGAATGCGGCGAACACGAACATTTCTTGACCTATATCGCTGATGGGCCGGAAAGACATCGCATAAACCTTGGCAATGTTTGCCTTCGCGAAAGAGGATTCACGTCCGTGCTTCAACAATTTCAGGCTCGAATCGTCCACGTCGAGAAGTTCGCCGCTATCTTCTTTGCCTTCGATCGTGACAATTCGAATTCTCTCTCTGCGATTCGAGTCCTTTGCGTCGTGCGGCAGAAGCTTCACGTCGTACCAAGAACTTCTTCCGCTGTAGAGTGTTCCAATTGGCCAAAGACCCCACTGCCCGATGCGAAGCAATTCCACGCGCTGAATTGTGATTTTAGTCTTATGGGGCCGTTTCAGCGTCACGGACTGATCTGTCACCCGATCGATTCGCGCCTTGCCACAGTTACCTTTGCGATCCGCATACGCGTAGGTGTGGGCCTTTGTGATCTGCCGCAGATTGTTCCAAGGGTCTTCCTTGGTCTGCGCGCGCCCATTCGGCGCAAGGAAGAGGCAAGCGCTTAGAACGATCGGTCCCGCGAGTTTTCGCATGCGCTTCCTCTGATGTGTGCTTCCGTCAGTTTGATAATCACTAATACGCAACTACAGTGCCAAGCCATTGTGGCAAGCCACGCGTGGAATCATTGAGTTAGCTCGTCGCTCCAGGGTGATCACGTCTCCACACGCAAGAAAAACCCGCCAACGTCATATATTCCGGGCACCACAGCCGGGCAAACGTCCTACCCGGGATATTGGAAGCAATCTAGTTCTTCGATTCGGAGCCGTCTCCTCATTGCCGATCTGCTTGACAAACCCTCGCCTTCCAGTCACTTTCTCCCCTTAAGATTTCCATCTGAAGGGAGCAATGCATGCATTTTGCAAAGAATTGTGTGGCGACTTTGATCGCGGGAACCTTGATTGCGATTTCTGCGATCGCATTCGCGCCGCTGGCGCGCGCGCAGGAAGCGAAGCCCGCTGAAGGACCAAAGCCGGCGACGATTGATGTGACGCCCAATGGCACCGAAGTTCACGTGGGCGATAAAGTCCAATTTTCGGCAGTCGCAAAAGACGCAGCCGGAAAAGTGATCGACGAAAAGCCCGAAACCTGGTTCGCCGCACCGTTTGACGTCGCAGGCGCCGATGACAAAGGTGTCGTCGTGTTTCACCAGCCCGGAGTAGTGACGGTCGGCGTCGTCATCGGTGGCAAGCCGGGATTCGCGCACGTCACGGTTGTCACGCCTCCCGTGGCGAAAATCGATATCGCTCCGATGTCGCTGGGCCTCGCGGTTGGCAGTTCGACAATTCTCTCAGCCACAGCGCGCAACCCGAACGGCGACCCGCGCACCGACGTTCCCATTCAATGGAAGTCGAACACACCTGCAATCGCAAAAGTCGACGAATCCGGAATGATCACGGCTGTCGCTCCCGGCACTGCGAAACTTCAGGCCACAGCCGGACCAGCAAGCGCCGAAACCAGCATTCGCGTCGTCGCGGATGCGGTTCATTCGCTCTCCGTATCGCCTGCCGACACGAACGCGAAAACGGGCGACGTGGTTCATTTCGCCGCCACTGCGAAAAGCGCCAAGGGAGCAGCCGTGAAGGACGTGCTGACCACGTGGAGCGTCTCAGGTGCAGGCGCGTCGATTTTTCCCGACGGCGCTTTCGTCGCAGTGCGACCGGGAACGTATGTCGTGAAAGCTTCCATCGGTGGACACGACGCCGCAGCTGCAATCACAGTCGCGCCGCGAAATGCGGAGCGTTCCATTGAAGTGGTCGCGCACATCCCTTCGAAGAATCCCACGGACGGAACCGTTCTGCAGACTTCCGAACAATGGGTCGTTGGTAACCATCTTTACGTTTCAACGATTGCCGATCGCGTCTATGCCTGGGATATTTCCGACCCCGCGCATCCCAAGGCGCTCGATTCGATGAAAGTTGACGCGCGCCTGGTGAACGACGTCAGTACCACTCCCGACGAAAAAATCGGCGTCTTCACGCGCGAGGGCGCTTCCAATCGCAAGAACGGCATCGTCTTTTTCGACGCTTCCGATCCCGCCCACCTGAAAACAATTTCCGAATACACGGAAACCGTCACCGGTGGAGTCCACAGCGCCTTCATCAATTCGCATTACGTTTACATCACCGACGATGCGACGGGCTCGCTCCGCGTCATCGATTTTCAGGATGCCGCACATCCGAAAGAAGTGGCGCGCTGGCAAACGGAGAACGCCACGGCGCAGACCGTTGTCGGCCCGCTCGGCCCGTCCGAAACCGGACGCTATCTCCACGATCTTTACGTGAAGGACGGCCTCGCTTATCTCGCCTATTGGCGCGATGGCATGATCATTCTTGACGTTGGCAATGGCATGAAGGGCGGCAGCCCGGAACATCCGCAGCTCGTTTCGCAATACAAGTACAACCACTACGAACTCTACGGAAACGACTGGCTTGCGGGTACGCACACCGCATTCCGTTACAAGAATTATGTTTTCATCGGCGACGAAGTTTTCCCCGCGCTCTTCGATATCGACAGCAAAGAAAGAGTCCCCGTCCGCGGTATTTGCCACGTGATGGACGTTACCGACATCGAGCATCCCCGAGAAGTCGCCTATTACGAAGTTCCCGAAGGCGGCGTTCACAACGTCTGGGCCGCCGACGACATGCTCGTTCTCGGCGACTATGCAGGTGGAGGCCGCGTTGTCGATATTTCGGGCGAGCTCCGCGGCAATCTCTACGCGCAGGGCCGCGAAATCGCTCGCGTTTGGACTGGCGATCCCGATGGCTTCCGTCCAAACGTGCAGTGGGCCTGGGGCGCGCAACCAGCCAACGGCTTGATCTTCTTCAACGACATCAATTCCGGTATCTGGATCACAAAACTCGGCAAGCCGAAATTCAAAGGCTCCACAACGGCTCCGCCGCTGCAGCAAAGAGAATCAACGCAGTAGCAAGCACGAAATGAAGTACCAAGTTTGGCCGATCGGACTTGATTCGTGACTCGCTCGGGTTTACTTTGCACTGAGCTTGATCCTGGAGCACAACACCATCAGCATCCCTGCGACCCACAAGATGTGACCTTCACGTGGATACAGACTGTGGCTATAAAAGACGATCCAGCATGTTGGAATCAGGAGAATGACGATAATTGGCGCGACTTGGACAAAGGGCTTTAAACGTTTGAACGACGTTACGGCGAGCACGACCAGAAAAACGGGATTGATCCATCCGCTCACGAGAACCGAAACGTACTCCAGAGGATTGCTTATGGAGGGAATGCCGCGCAGCCAGACCCTCGCCTGTTCCCACGAAAAAAGCAACGTCACGTAGGCGCAGTCGTAGCCGAGGAGCGGTCTGGACGCGTCGGATGGACCGGCTGCTATTAAGAAGAAGCTAGAAACATATAAGATCCATCCAATCCAAAACATTTCACGCCGAAATCGCACCCGTTTCCCCTTCGCACGTCGTAGCAGCCAATTGTAGTCACAGATTCCTGTATAACATATGGGTTACTACACGGGAGTGTTCTATGGTGCGAGTCGGCAGCGGTCAACATTCAAGCGATTGGCGACAACGAGTTGGTTTTGGAATAGATGCAATTTGACCCGCCACTGCCCGTCCGCTAGCATCATCCCGCGCATCCAATCTTCCCGATGGCCACCACAAGACACGTCATCGTCGGCACAGCCGGCCACATCGACCACGGCAAATCCACGCTCGTCAAAGCGCTCACTGGCACAGATCCCGACCGCCTCGAGGAAGAAAAGCGCCGCGGCATCACGATCGATCTCGGTTTTGCCTTCCTCGATCTCGGCGATGCCCGCCTCGGATTCGTCGACGTTCCCGGCCACGAGCGTTTCGTTCGCAATATGCTTGCAGGCGTCGGCGGAATCGACCTGGTCGTTCTCGTAATCGCCGCCGACGAATCGATCAAGCCGCAAACGCGCGAACACTTCGATATTTGCCGCTTGCTCGGAATTCCGCGCGGAATTGTCGCCATCACAAAATCGGATCTAGTCGATTCCGATGTGCTCGGCCTCGTGCGGCTTGAAGTAGAAGAATTCGTGCGCGGCTCGTTTCTCGAAGGCGCGCCGATCGTCTCCGTCAGCGCGGCCACGGGCGCGGGTCTCGAAGCGCTCAAGCAGGAATTGTTGCGCGTAGCCGGAAGCGTCCCAGCGAAAGATGCTACGCGCCACTTCCGTCTGCCGATCGACCGCGCGTTCTCAATGAAAGGTTTCGGCACGGTCGTCACGGGAACGCTCGTTTCCGGCGCCTTGAAAGTGGAAGACGAAGCCGAATTGTATCCGCTTCGCAAACGAGCGCGTGTCCGCGGAGTGCATTCCGGCGGCAAGCCGGTCGCGCGCGCGGTCGCAGGCCAGCGTACCGCCGTGAATCTTGCTGGTGTGGAACGCGAAGAGATTCAGCGGGGGATGGTCCTCGCGCCGCTGGGCGTGTTTGAGCCGACCGCACGCCTCGACGCACGCATCACGCTTCTTGCCTCGGCGCGGCCGCTCAAAAATCGCGCTCGCGTTCATTTTCATCAGGGAACTGCGGAAGCAATCGCTGATGTCGTTTTCGTCCGCTGGTAATATACTTGCGCCCGGAGAATCCGCTCTCGCGCAACTGCGCCTGGATCAGCCTGTTCTCTTGCTCCCGGACGACCGGTTCATCCTTCGCCAATTTTCTCCGGTCGTGACGATTGGCGGCGGTGTCGCGCTCGACGTGCACGCGCCGCGGCACAAGCGCGCCGATACGGCGGTCGCCCCATTCCTTGAAACACTCGAGCGCGGCAATCGCGAAGAAATTCTGGCAGCGTTCGCGGAATCTGCTCCGCAAGGCTTGAGCCTTGCGCAAATCATCGCGCGCACCGGCTGGACCGTCATCGAAATCCAGGAAGTCGCAAAAAAACTGGTCGACGCAAAGCGCTTGCGAGTCGTGGGCGACCTGCCATTCACGGTCGCTTCGCCAAAAATAGTCGCTGCGTACGCAACCGCGCTTCGCAAAGAAATCGAAGAATTTCATCGCGCCAATCCGCTGCTGCCAGGAATTCCAAAACAGGATCTCCGTGGCCGCGCCGGAAAAAGAAGCGATGAGATTTTTGCCACAGCTCTGGACGACCTTATGAAAGCGAAAGTGATCACGGCTTCAGGCGATCTCGTCCAACGCTCCGGCCGCGAAATCGCGCTCTCGCCCGATGAGGCGAAAGCGAAAGAGCTGATCGAAACGGAATTCGAGCGCGCCGGCCTCACTGTCCCGAGCTTCGCAGCCGTACTTGAAAAGCTCCCGGTCGAATCACCACGTGCGCAGAAAATCCTGCAAATCCTGCTGCGCGAAAAAGTGCTCATCAAAGTCACCGACGACCTCGTGTTTCACCGCGCCGCCGTCACAAAGCTGCGCGAATTGCTCGCAAAATACCGCAAAGAGCGGGGCGACAAGCTCCCGATACCCGTTTTCAAGGAACTCACCGGCATCACCCGGAAATATGCCATTCCCTTGCTCGAATATCTCGACAGGGAACGCGTCACCCGGCGAGTGGGTGATGAGCGTGTTATACTCTAGGAACTGAGAGCTATCCGGGCCGCGTCCCGATGCGGTACAGTGAAGCGGTAGGACGCGACAGGGCAGAGAGGGATCGGTATGGAAGCGTTAAGTATTCCCCATCTTTTAATCATTCTGGTAATCGTGCTGATTTTCTTCGGCGGCCGCAGAATTCCCGACGTGATGCGAGGGCTGGGCGAGGGAATTCGCAGCTTCAAAGAAGGTATGCATGGTGACCAGACGAGTCAGCAAGTGAATCCGCCGGCCAATCCTCCGGCCGCGCCGCCGAGCGCAGCACCTACCGCGACACCAGTCGAAGACAAGAAGTAACGCGGCCTGGGGTTAACGCGGCGGGTTTCGGATTTTGCGGCTCGCTGGTAGATTTTTTCCTCCGATTCGTTCTGTGCGCGAAAATCCGTTCGACCAAATTACCGCCGCAACGTCTAAGCCAGCGCGCGCCCGTACACGCGTTCAAGCCAACGCCAGCAATCAATTGACCGCGCCCGTCTCTGTGCCTAGAATCTCGCTACAGCGTCTCTCCTGGAGGATCTCACGTGAGAATCCGGCTTCGTCTGCTGACCTTCGCGCTTGTTCTGATCGCGCTCGCTTCCCCTGTTTTCGCGCAGCATAACCACTCGGCCGGTGACGCGGCGCCCGCTACCTTACTTTCCGGCATGGGCTCACTCCACCACCCGATCTCGACATCGAATCCCGACGCCCAGCGCTTTTTCGATCAGGGACTCACACTCGTGTACGCATTCAATCACTACGAAGCCGAGCGCTCATTCCGCCGCGCCGCAGAACTCGATCCGGCAGCGGCCATGCCCTGGTGGGGTGTCGCGCTCGCACTCGGCCCGAACTACAACGATCCGGGAAATCCTGAAAAAGAAAAAGCGGCGTACGACGCGATTCAGAAAGCGAAATCGTTGGCATCATCCGGTCCGGAAAACGAACGTGCCTATATCGAAGCACTCGCAATGCGCTATTCCAGCGATCCGAACGCCGATTTGAAAAAGCTGGCGCACGAATATTCGAACGCGATGGGCGCGCTCGCCAAAAATTACCCGGACGATCCCGACGCCTCGACGATTTATGCCGAAAGCATGATGGACTTGCGCCCGTGGGGCTTGTGGAAGCTCGACGGAACTCCGTCGGAAGGCACCCTCGAAATCATCGCGGTTCTCGAGTCGGTACTCGCTCGATACCCGAACCACATTGGCGCAAATCACTATTACATTCACGCAGTGGAAGCTTCGCCGCACGCCGAGTGGGGCGTTCCGAGCGCGGATCGCCTAAACACTCTCGTTCCGAATGCGGGCCACCTCGTTCACATGCCTTCGCACATTTACGAGCGCGTAGGCGATCAACCCGCCGCAATCAAGGCCAATACAGCCGCCGCTGAGGCGGACCGAAATTACATCGCGTCGACCGGCGCCACCGGAATGTATCCGGCGATGTACTACAGCCACAATCTGCATTTCCTCGCCTATGCCGCAATGCAGTCCGGGCAATTCGCGGAAGCGCACAAAGCCGCGCAAACGCTCAAGGAAAATATTGAAACGCAGGCGAAAGGGATGCCTCCTGGCATGACGGAGCATTTCCTCGTTTATCCGACGGCCGTGCGGATTCGTTTCCGCGATTGGCCAGCCGTGCTCGCGATGCCTCAGCCCGATGCGAGCCTCGCGGCGAACGTCGCCTTCTGGCATTTCGCCCGCGGGATGGCTTTCGCTTCGACGGGAAAGCTTACGGATGCCGATGGGGAACGAAAAGCCTTCGCCGATGCGGTTGCGAAAATTCCCAAGGAGCAGGAATACGGATTCACGAACGCAGCGACGATCATGCAAATTCCCGCCGCAGTACTCGATGCCAAGCTCGCCGAAGCGCGTGGAGATCGTGCGGCCGCGATCGATGCTTTGAAGAAAGCCGTCGCCGCGCAGGATGCACTCGTTTACGACGAGCCACCCGATTGGTTTTTCCCGGTGCGCGAGTCTCTTGGTGGCTCACTACTGCGCGCCGCAAAACCGGCGGAAGCCGAAAAAGTTTTTCGCGAGGATTTAGTTCGCAATCCTCGAAATGGCAGGACGTTGTTCGGATTGTGGCAAAGTCTTCTCGCGCAAAATAAAACGTCAGACGCAGCCTGGGCCAAGCTTGAATTTCAAGACGCCTGGAAAGACGCCGACACAACTCTAACCATCGACACCCTATAATTCGCCACACTAGGGGACGGCGTCAGCTTTCTCGCTAGGCCCGCCAAGCTCCCGGAGCTCCTCAAGCTCGCCTAGATCATTGATCAGCGCCCAAACTCGCGCCAGTGGCATTCCCATCACGTTGAAATAGCACCCTTCGACGCGAGTGACGTAGCGGCCGCCAAGGCTTTGAATTCCGTAGGCGCCAGCCTTGTCGAAGGGCTCACCGGTCGAGATGTACGCTTCGATCTCCGCATCCGAAAGCTTTGCAAAATGAACGCGCGTGATTTCTTCCACCACGTGCTCGGTTTTCTGCGGCATGCGAATCACAGCGACGCCAGTGTGGACTTCGTGGACGCTGTCGCTCAACTGTCGCAGCATGCGTCGCGCGTCTTCGGCAGACGCGGGCTTGAGCAGGAGTTCTTCGCGGTTCACCACGACTGTGTCCGCGCCGATGACGACGAAATTCCCCGCGCCGATTTCCGAATCTGCGGCAGTGCGCGCTTTTTCGAGCGCAAGCCGCCGCACGTAGCCTCCTGCGGATTCGCCTTCGCGGAGCGTTTCGTCGATAGCCGTCGGACGCGCTTCGAATTCGATTCCTGCATTGCGCAGGATTTCGGCGCGGCGCGGGGATGACGATGCGAGGATGATTTTCATTTGTGACTGGCAGCTTTCGTCATGCGACGATCACCCGCGTCTACCATGAGCTGCTGCGGCTTCCGCTTTCGTCCAGCTGAAGAGCCGTGCCACTTGTCCCGGCACAGCAGATGGATAACAAGCCGCAAATTTCGCGGCCAGCATACGGCGAGCTTCTTCCGGGGCGATGCTCCGAGCCGCCGCCGTTTCTTTTGGAAACGCGCGGCATGTGAGTTCATATCGAGCAGAGGCCCACGCCGCCGTTTCCTGTTCAGTTCCGAAATGCACCACGACGAGCAGGCACTGCAAATCGGCGATAGCACGCTTGAAGCGGACGTTGCCTGCTTTCGAGTCCATTTTACAGACATTCCTAAGTTCGAGAGTCGCAAGCGGGCCGTGCGTCGCAAGGGCCTCCCAGATTGCGCGTGCGTCTCCGCGGATTCGTCCTTCGGCGTAGAAATGTTCGTGATCGCGCGGCTCAACGGCCGTCTCGCGCATCGCCAGAAAATTCGGCAATTGTTCAAGCGAGACGAACGTGCCGCGGCCACGAAAATACTTTGCATAGTAAGCGCCCTTGCGCTGCGGCAGGACGTCCTTCCATTTCCAGAGCATCTCCATATATCGGTCCCAGACGAAATCGCTTTCCGGGTTGCGGCGCGTGACCGCGTAGTAGAGCGACGTCAGCGGGACATTCTTGACAGGGAACAGCATGCAAAATCCAGCCGCATCGATGTATTTCACGGCTTCGGCGGGCGTCAACACGCGCTTCGGCCAGCGGAGCGTATTCGGAGGTGGAGAGGCGGCTCGCATGGGCGAACGAAAACTTAACACAGAGGACACGGAGATTCACAGAGACACGAAAAAGATCGAGATATTCCTCAGTGCTCTCTGTCGAATCTGTGTTCTCTGTGTCAGGATTTTATTGCGTGACGATTCTCAAACGATTGATGACCAGGTGTGCAGCCAGAGGAAAAATCCAACTGCGCCGCCCATCAACAAGCGAGCGGCCCGAACCAGCGCGAGCGGGTATCGCCGTCGACGTAATAAGCGCGACGCCGGCGGCAACGACGCAAACCCACCGGATGGCCGTGAGCATCCTACTCGTATCGTCCAAATGGCTGAACGGTGGTTTCTGACTCGGAGACTACGCGAGAAGAACCTTTCATTGAGCCTTTCTACATCCGATATCGTAGCGTGCGTGAAATTAGATAACGACCGATTCCTGATACTCGCCGAACGCGCGGCGCAGAGCATCGGAGATTTCGCCGACGGTCGCATAAGCTTCAACCGCATTCAAAATCGCAGGCATCAGATTTTCGGTGCGTGCGGGCGCGACGTTCGATTTCTGCAAGCGCCGCCACCGCCTTTGCGGTGTCACGCCGCGCGCGCAGCGAATTGAGGCGCGCCACCTGCGCCGCTTCGATTTCTGCATGAATTTGCAGCGTCGGTATGGGCCGCCCTTCCTCCGCCTGGAAGCGATTCACGCCGACGACCACCTGCTCGCCGCTATCGACGGCTTGCTGATATTCGTACGCAGCCTTCTGAACTTCCTGCTGCACGAACCCGGCTTCGATGGCGCGAAGCATGCCGCCCATCGCGTCGATTTTCGCGATGTACTCTTCGGCTCCCGATTCAATTTCGTTTGTGAGCTTTTCGATCGCGTAAGAGCCGGCCACGGGGTCGACCGTGTTCACAACGCCAGTTTCGTGCGCAATGATTTGCTGCGTGCGCAGCGCTAGAAGCGCAGATTGCTCGGTAGGCAAGCGCAAGGGCTTCGTCCAAAGCGTTCGCGTGCAGCGACTGGCAACCGCCAAGCACAGCCGCGAGGCACTGCAACGAAACGCGCACAAGATTATTTTCCGGCTGTTGCGCGGTAAGCGACGATCCAGCCGTCTGCGCGTGAAACCGCAGCATCATCGAGCGCGGATCGCGCGCGTGGAAACGGTCTCGCATGGTCCGCGCCCACAGCCGCCGCGCCGCTCGGAATTTCGCGATTTGCATCAGTAGCTCGTTGTGCGAATTGAAGAAAAACGAAAGTTGAGGCGCGAAGTCATCGACGGAAAGCCCCGCCGCGATCGCCGATTCCACATACGCAATTCCGTTCCCCAGCGTGAAAGCAACTTCCTGCACGTCCGTCGAGCCGGCTTCGCGAATGTGGTAGCCGGAAATCGAAATCGCATTCCAGTTCGGCAATTCCTGCCGGCACCACGCGAAAATGTCGGTGACGATGCGCATCGCCGGGCGCAGCGGGTAGATGTAAGTTCCGCGCGCGATGTACTCCTTCAGGACATCGTTCTGCACCGTTCCCGCGAGGCGTTGCAAGGCTCGCGCCCTGCTGTTTTGCGACGGCGACGTAGAGCGCAAGAAGAATCGCGGCGGTCGAGTTAATCGTCATCGAAGTGGAGACGCGCTCGAGCGGAATGCCATCGAAAAGCGTCTGCATATCTTCGAGCGAATCGATTGCAACACCCACGTTTCCCACTTCGCCGACCGCGAGCGGGTGGTCTGAATCCATGCCGATTTGCGTGGGGAGATCGAAAGCGACAGAAAGCCCGTGAACTCCCTGCGCGAGCAAATAACGGTAGCGCTCGTTTGATTCTACGGCCGTGCCGAACCCGGCGTATTGCCGCGTGGTCCACAGCCGGCCGCGATACATTGAGGGATAAACGCCGCGCGTGAAAGGGAACTGGCCGGGGTAGCCGAGATCGCGCTCGGGTTCGAATCCGCGCAATTCCTCCGGCGTGACGACTGCTTCCATCGGAAGGCCGGTGGGAGTCGCAAGCTTGCGCTCTTTAATGTCAGGACGTTTTTTCAGGCCGTCAGTCATTTTCCGGTTGCCTTATGCGGCGCGCCCGGCGGAATGAAGCGAACGCAAACGCGGCCATCATCAGCGCGTAGACGATTGCAAATCCCATCAACCACAGGACCGGGCGGTTTTTCCACTGCCGCCATGCGGCGAGCGCTCCGTAGGCCGCGAACAAGACGAATAGCGTCCCGGCCGCTTCGTGAAACACCTGGCGCGTGATGCGCCAGAGAGCGCGAAACGTTACGCCGGAAGATTTCCAGAGCGCCGGGCCGATGCTGCGTGCCATGGCAAGATTGTAGTACAACCGGGTTGTGGGCGCTTTGCTGTGACGGATTGAGTGTCGCAGATACAGAGGCGCAGCAAGCAGCGCCCCTACCGCGAGGAAATCGGCGCTCCAGTGGACGTTTTTATCGCGCCCTACTGGACGTTTTTATCGCGCCCTACTGGGCGACAGTACAGGTTACCTCCTCGATTCCTTACTCGCATCATGGGCTTGTTTCGGTGTTGTGCGCAGCCTAGAATTAGTGTACGAAAGGCTCGGCGCAGGAGGTAACGGCCTTGCAACTTGATGACCGCATGAAGCAGTTGCTTCGGGATCTCGGACACGCCATTAACGACAGCGTTTCGGACTCGGAGCGGATCGCCGAAGCCATTTCCAGCGTTCGAGCTGCAGGTTTCGACATCGTGCTGAAGCTCGACGCGACGATCGGCCTGGCGCGCCGCCAGTCGCAGGAACCCAGAATCACGTCGCAGGATCGCCGGTTTCTGGAATCGCTTCACATTCAGGTGGACGAGCAGTCGCTCGAAGAAGAAGTCGTCGAATCGAAGCTTGAAATGACGCCGCAAGACATTAAATTTCTGAAGTCGCTTAAAATATCATTCGATGAATAAACGAAAACTCTTTTCAGCGCTCGCCGTTCTCGCGGCGGCAATTGCAATGCACGCGCCGGCTTCGCGCGCGCAGGTAAATACGTCTGCGCCGATCGTCGTGAAGCAGTCTTCTCCCAAACCTGTGTGGCTGAAGGTGGAAGTACTTCACGTCGACCAGCTTTCGATCCTGGTCCGCGAAGAAGCGAACGGGATGAACATCCACACGTTTTCGTATTCGGACAAGGTGCGCGAGAAGATACATGCGGTGCTCGATGCTGGCGGATATCAATACGGCGACAAAATTCAAATCCGCTATTTACCCGGCAAGACCGAGGCGCTCGACATTCGCGGCGTGCCGTCCAAGCCGATCTAATTTCACGGCCCGCAACATCGAAGGCTATCCCGCGGCAGCAAAAAAAACCGCTCGAACCAAAAATGATTCGCCCTCCCGCAGTTGCCGGCCACTTTTACTCCTCGAATGCGATTGAACTCGCGCAGGATATCGATGGATATTTATTAGCCGACGGTGAAAAAAAGCGGGCGATTGCTTGCGTTGTCCCTCACGCCGGCTACATGTATTCCGGCCACGTTGCCGGCGCTGTGTATTCTTCGCTGCAAATTCCTGCGCGCTCCATATTAATCGGCCCGCGGCATTTTCCCGGTGGTGAAGCTCTCGCGATTCTTTCCGAAGGCAGTTGGACCACTCCGCTGGGCGATGCGAAGATTGATTCGGCGCTCGCGACGGAACTGAAGCATGCGTTTCCGCGCTTGCGTGAGGATTCAGTGGCACATGCCCGTGAGCATTCGCTGGAAGTGCAGATTCCATTTCTTCAGCGGCTCGTGCGCGATTTTCGATTCGTTCCCATCGTCCTGGGAACCGACCGCTACGGCCTGCTCGAAGAATTGGGCCATGCGGTGGCGAAAGTAGTGGCCGCGCAGAAAGAACCAGTACTCGTGGTTGCCAGCTCGGATATGAATCATTATGAAAGCGATGCAATCACGCGTGCGAAGGACGAGCGCGCGATTGCGCGTGTGCTGGCTCTCGATCCTCGCGGCCTTTACGACACGGTGCGTTCGGAAGAAATTACCATGTGCGGATTTGCGGCAGCCGTTGCGATGCTCGTCGCGGCGCGCGATCTGGGCGCGAAGGAAGCGCGGCTCGTGCGGTATGCGACTTCCGGTGATATTAATGGTGAGCGCGATCGCGTAGTTGGTTACGCCGGCATCACGATTCGTTGATCGCTGATCGTCGACCGCTGATCGCGATGCCGGCGTTCCTTGCGTTACCCTTCGCTGCTGCCAGCCGCTTCCTACTGAACGTTCAAAGTAAACTTTATTGAGTGCGTAGTGCTGTTGCTCGTCGCCGAAACGGTTGGGTTTGTGGTCCCGGTCGGCGTGCCACCTCCGCCTCCGCCACCACCACCTCCTCCGCCACCACCTCCGCCTCCACCGCCACCACCGCAAGCGGCCATCGTCACCATGAACGCCAAAGCCAGGAGCGCCATCGCCGAACTAAAGCGAAGTTGCTTTGAGCGGAAGATGGTTACGATGAGCATCGCGCACAAGAGGCACGCGAGCGCCACGACACTGCGAAGCATCCACACTCGCTCACCACTCGGCCGGCGGGCCGGAACACGGATGGTCGCTGCCGCGGTCGAAATTGTCACAACGGTCGACACCGCCTGGTGCGTCGCGTCGAGTGTTACCGACGCGGGATTAAAGCTGCACGTTGCGCCAACAGGCAATCCGCTGCACGAGGCTGAAGTGAAGTTAAACGTTCCGGCGAAGTTGTTGACGGCTGTGATCGTGAGATTGAAACTGCCCGGACTGCCGGGTGCTGCCACATTCACGAGCGCCACGCAATTGGACAACGTGAAGTCAGCGGCGGCGCCCGGGTTCGTGACTGCGAAGTTGTTCACGAGATTGCACGCATTCACCGAGCCGAGACCCGTCGCCACGTCGTAACCGGTACCGGCATTGAACCCTGTGAGTATCCCGTTGGCATCGCCTTGCGTTGCGACGTTGCAGTTCGGGGACGGGTTGGCGCACGGCGCTGAGATCGTTCCCACCGTGACGTCATGGAAGACGCACGAACTTGCCGGGCTGCTCGAATTGCAACTCGCGGCGGATTGTTGTGCGGCCAGCGTGTAAAGCGTGGAATTCGGATTGCCGAGATTTCCGCCTGTTTTCTGAACCAGAAGAGAGAAAAGCGCGCCCATCACCTGCGTGGAAACCGAAGTGCCGCCGACGCCCTCGAAAAACGACTGGCCCTGCGAATTCGCTCCCAGACTGCAGGCGGTATTTTTCGGCGTATTCTGATCCTGCTGGCAAATGATGTAGAAACTTCCGACAAGCCCGTCACCTGCGAAGAGCGAGACATCCGGAATATCGCGCTTGCCGTCGTTCGGAACACCCGGGCCAACCTGAAACGCAGGCTTGGCGTACCCGCCCGCGCACTTCGGAGGATTTGAGGTGCTCGGCGTTGTGCAATTGCTCACGCCGCCGCTTCCTCCTATCGGGCCGATCGAATTCGCGAGTTGCGCGGTATTGTTGCAATTGGTTTCGGGAACATTGCTGAATCCCACGCTGCCGAAGATTGTGTTGGTGCAGGAGTCGTTCCAGGTGGTCTCGGGAATATAACCCAGGGCAGACGCCTGATTCGTCGCAAGGTTTGAGACGCTCCAAAACGTAGCAGCGTTTGTAAGCTGATTGAAATCCGTGCCGCCGACAGCGACATTGAAAGGTGTGCTGGCGAGGCCGCTCACAGCGAGCCCCTGTGTGGCGGGCTGTTCCGTCTTAATAGTCGGATCGTCGAAATCGCAGCCGGCGGAACCGCTGTCTCCCGTCGATACGACAATCGTGATCCCTTCCGCAGCTCCCATCGCCCAACGGGCATTAATCATTTGATTTTGCGTGGTGCCCAGCTGCAATTCACAGGCGCCAAAGCTTTCCGAGAGAACAGGCGCAAGCTGATGCTCGATGATGAATTCCGCGGCGAGATCGACGCCTGCGGATGAGTTTGTGTTTGCCGCGATGACGAAATCGATCGTCGCATTTTTCGCGATTGCGCCAGCCCATTGCACGTCCAGATCCGCTTCGATCTCATCGCCATTGATTCCGGGATCGGTCGCGCCGGTCGGGATGACAATCACGGGATCCTTCGCCGGCAGCCCAAACATCTTCCGGAAGTTGCGCACGTCTGCGATATTGAGGTTGCTGTCGCCAACGACGGCAATCGTTTGCCCGGTGCCATCGATTCCCGCGTTCCACAGGGGAAGCACGTTGTAGATCGTTGCGAAATCTTGCGGGCCGAGCGCAAAACACGAACCTGCGACGAAGCCGCAATTGCCTTGCACTGGAAACGTAAACAGAGGCCGCACCGGCTTCACGTTTCCCGCAGCGTCTCTCGTAAATGTTCCCCGCGAATGGCTCGCGCGTCTCGGAACAAAATTGTGAAGCGTGCCGACGCCTGCAACCACGTCCGTAAGCGCGCTGGGAATTCGCGGATCGCTCGCGTTCGCCCAGTGCTCCTCGCCATTTACGACGTAGCGGTGAATCGCGGTGTGAAACGCTTCCTGCACTTCTGCCGCCGTGCCGGAGAAATGGACCACAGTGCGTCCCGCGCCGACCGTCACGAGTTGGAAGCCATGCGACTGCAGCCAGGAAGTGACGGCCTGAACGTCATGATCCGACGGGCCGAAACGCGCGCCGAATTCTTCGGGCGTCAACCACTTGTGGTAATTCGGCGATGTGCGATCCTGCTGCTCGCGAAGCAGCGTCTCGAGCGCAGCATCCTGCTCGGGGCTCCGCTTCAGCCCGAGCATCATATTATCCATCGGCAGGCTGTCGGGCGCGGCGCCGCGGTCGAACTCCGCGCGTGCGAGCGGATGGGTGTTGCCGCGCAGCATCACCATCTGATTCTGATTGACGGGCCCGGTGACGAGCGAGCGCGCCTGGTTAGTCTGCGCCGCCGCTGGAAACGCGGCGATCGAAATAAAAGCAAAAAGCAGCACAAGCCTGGAGGTATTTGTGTGTGTGGTTAGCATAGCGTTTATATGACTACCTGAGATGTCCCAAAGGGCAAAGAAGATGGTTGCTAATTTGTGAAAATTTGGGTCAACGAGTTACTGGCCGAGAGCCGGGCAAAAAGGCCAGCTCGGCCCGTAAGCTCCTCAGTGCGCGGCTCTTATACGGCTTGCGAGCGTTCGGGCGCGCTGTCGGGCGATATCGATGAATTTGTCGTCCGCGGAAACCTGATCGAGCGCGCCTAACAGTCGATCCGGCTCCGGCAATAGTTTATTGTTGAAGTCAATTTCCACCTGGATGATCGCATCGTTCACGCCCAGGCGGTCGTACCGCATCGTTCGCAGCAGATTCGAGAGGTCAACTTCCTGCCGCGCGAGCCCTTCGAATATATTCAGTAGTTGCGTCGCGTTATCGTCGAGCGTGTAATTGAATTTCACCTCGTTGTGTTCGCTGCCCTTGGTGTACATAAACGTCTTTTCGCCAAGGTTTGCTATTCGCCGGTGCATATCCAGGCTCACCCCCTGAAAATTATGCAGCTTCCCGGCGAGATCGAATATCCGTTGCACAAGCGCCGCGTTGATCTCAAACGCAACCGGCTCGGATTCTTCATCGAGTTGGTGGATGTCGTACGTCGCCGTACCGCCCTGGCTCACCTTTAGCTCCACAAATTCCGGGTAGCTGGACTTGAAAATCTTGCGATAAGTAATCGTCGGCCCGCCGTTTGGAGTCGCAGCAAAAGCCAACGACGGCACGAGAAGCGCGAGAGCCAGCAGCGCGCTGCCAATAGAGAAAAACTTGCAGCGAATCATTGACTTGGCTGGCCGGATCGGCCTGATCGTCGGAAACGAGTTCATCGAGAGATTTGGATGCGGGTCGCGCGCTTTCCGGTGCCAACAGCGATTGTCGCGGACTTAATTCCTGTTGCTTGCGCGATCCGCTCGCGCGCCTTCGAGATATGCGCGTGGCAGAGCGCTATCGCGAGCGCATCGGAAGCGTCTGCCGGTTCCGGACAGCTCGTTAGGCCAAGCGCCGAACTCACCATTTGCTGCACCTGCTGTTTTGACGCGGCGCCGTATCCCGCGACGCTCACTTTCACTTCGCGCGGCGAGTAGCTGTGCGAAGGAACTTGCGCCTGCGCCGCCGCGAGCAGCACGACGCCGCGCACTTCGGCCAGCTTCAACGCAGTTCGAACGTTCAGCGCCGTGAACACCGATTCAACCGCCACCGCATCGGGAGCAAACTCTTCGACAAGCTGCGCAATCAGCTGGTGAATGTCGCGCAGCCGCGAGGCAAACGTAGCGCGCGCCGGAAGCTTTAGCGCGCCGAACCGCAATAGTTTCGCGCTCGAACCCTCAAACTGAATCACGCCGTAGCCGGTGGCGCCCGCCACCGCCGGGTCCACCCCAAGCACTCGCAAACGATATGCGCTTGCCGCCAAACGGCTCGGCCGATTCACAACAATTGTCGCGTGGGAGGTCATTTCGGCGGCCCTAGTTTAGTGCGGCCCACCGAAGAGGCATAGTGTTTTTTACCGCCGGTGTTTCATCGCAATCGAATTCCGCAGCGCGATCCATCGAGCCGTTACCTTTGGTGGGAGCCCCCGCATTCATGCGGGGGAGGAGCGCTTCAGCGCTCCGAAAGAAGTTTCGATTCTATCCGCGCGCGTTAGCGCCGGGCCGTGAAGTCCCAGGGCTTCCCGACAAAGAGGTCGGGACGCAAAGAGCGCGAAAGCCCATTCGCAAGCTGGAGCGCTTTCCGCTGGACTAAAAGTCCAGCTTCCCCTGCTGAAGCCGGGGCACTCCCACCGCGAACCTAACCTGCGACAGCAGCCTGTATTTCCTTCTCGTCGATGTCGAAATTCGCGTAGACGTGCTGCACGTCGTCGTGATCTTCCAGCGTTTCCATCAGCCGCAGCATCTGCTGCGCCTGCGCGCCGGTCAGCTTCACGTAATTCTCAGGAATAAACGCAACTTCCGCCGTCGCAGGCGTAATCCCACTCGCGACGAGCGCCTCGCGCACTTTTTCCATGGCTTCCGGAGGCGTAGTCACTTCCCACGCCGAGCCGTCGTCGCGCAAATCTTCCGCGCCAGCGTCGAGCACGATGCTCATCATCTTGTCTTCGTCCGCCAGCTCTTTCGGCACTAGGATGTCGCCCTTGCGATGGAACATCCAGCCTACCGCGCCGTTCTCGGCCATGTTGCCGCCGTTTTTCGACATCATGTGGCGAATCTCGCTGACGATCCGGTTGCGGTTGCTCGTTACCACCTGGATCAGCACGCCCACGCCGCCCGGCCCGTACCCTTCGAACATCACTTCGTCGAGCGTTTCGCCTTCCAGCTGCCCGGTGCCGCGCTGGATTGCGCGCTCGATATTGTCGTTGGGCATGTTTTCGTTTTTGGCCAGGCCGATCGCGGTGCGAAGGCGCGGATTGGTGATCGGATCGCCGCCACCAGTGCGCGCCGCTATCGTCAATTCGCGAATAATCTTGGTGAAAGCTTTGCCACGCTTGGCGTCCGTAGCCGCCTTCTTATGCTTGATCGTGGCCCATTTCGAGTGTCCAGACATGGCTTAACCTTCTGTAGGGAGTATGGCAGGAGCAGCAATTCCACTCTTGCCACGACAGTCTAGCAGCAGCCCCAAAATCAGGCAATAGATGGCAGCCCGCGCAGCCGTGGCAGACTCTGCTAGTATTCGCTCGGAGCAGCCTCAGTTGGTTGACAGTCGGCAGAGGGGGGACGGTTGTGCGAATTTTCATGGAGGGCCAAGAGGAATGGCTGGAGCCGTGTGGTGAAGCGATGGTCGTCATCGCCAAGGTGATGTTGGCCGGTGGATTTCTCGCGCTCTGTTGGGCAGCGATTATTCGATTTAGCGGGCATCGGCTCGCAGGCGCTTCAACGCTTACGACGCCGGTCATTGTGTCAATAGTCCTGTCGCTGCTATCCGCCGCGTTTTGGTTGGCCGGCAAGTTCTCCATATTCGCCGGACGAAAAATGCGCGAGCGGGGAATGAAACTTCCCTAGTATTGCGAAGGTTCTATCGCTCGCTGATTCATCAAAGCTTTCAGCCGGCGAACTTCGCGAATCGGTCGATCGATGCCTGCCCGTACTGTCCCACTTCGATAAAATAGCCATACGGATCGCTGATGACAATTCCGCCTTGCTTCACCAATAGCAGGGTCGGCGTCCGTGCTTCGTCCCTCCGCCCGAATGCCAAGCAACGAATCGCCCTGTGTGTGCCATCAAACGAGGTCTCTTGCGTTGATGACTTCTTCGAGCAGGAGTAGAATGCCCGGAACCGAAGTAACAAAATCGAGGGAGAAAAAAGACCGGCCACGAAAGCGGCTCTCTTCGCGCCAGATTCGGTTCTTGCGTGGTTGGCGGAAAGGAGATCTCAATGAAAAAATCGCCGATGAAAATGTTGTGGATCCTTGCGGGGCTGCTACTTGCGGGTTTCTTTCCCGCGCTAACTCACGCGCAGGCGGAGACCGGGGCTCAGGAACACGAAGCGACTAACATGGCGGCCAATACCCCGGCCCCAACGAAGACGGATTTCGCAGGGACACTTCTCACTGCCGTACAACGTGCAATGCCACGGCCACAAATTGGCGCCGGGCGAGTACACGCTGTTGGTCAAGACAGTTGGAGAAGACAAGATGGTGACACTTCAGCGCGAAGGAAGTGACGTCGTGCTGCAATCCCGCCCGGTTGCCCCAACCTCGGTCGCGGACAAGGGCCACAGCGCCGTGATGCTCAGGCACGGCCCCGGACCATCCGGGCATACGCTCGAAGGGGTGTACCTCGAGAATCTCAAACTGGTTTTATTTCTCGATGAAACGGGACACTCGGCTCCTATCGACAAGATTTTCGCCAGCGTCGTTCGCGTCCCGATTTCCTGACGTGATCGATTGACGTGCTGCTGGCCGCCGCGCGAACCTGGTCCGCGCAGGATACGGCCGGACGTGTACGGTTTTTCCTTGCTAGGCCCGTTTTGTCGCGGTTCAGTGATTATAATGAATGGGTCGGCGTCGCGCTGCCGCCGGAGTTGACGATGACCTACAAATTAGCAAGCTTGATGTAGCAAGGGTCTTCCGCGCAGACGAATTTATCGCCCAGGTTTCCGGCGTAGAACTCCTTCGATCCTGCCTGACCCTTTACAGTCGAGAAGTGCGTTACGAAAAAACCGTCGTGAGTAACCAGCGCGTCAGCTCGACCCATGCGACGTCTCGTTAACCGTTTTACTAAATGTCCACCGAGAGACACGGCGCGCGAGCCGCGCCTTCAATGCTAGAATTCGCGGCAACTGGAGGGTCCCATGAATTTTCCAACTACCAATAATGTAAAACCTTTCACGCTCGCGACTGTTCTCGTAGCCGGAATTCTGTTCTCCGGTGTCGCCGGGCATGCATACTGGAAAAATGGCCGAGCCGTGCAGTCAACCGCAGCGGATACGGCGCATCCGATTGTCACTCCTGCAGATTTGAACTGGGCGCCGCTGATTCCAGGTTCTCAAATGGCCGTCGTCGCTGGCGACCCCTCGGCTTCAGGTGCCTTTGTGATCCGCATCAAGAGTGCGGCGGGTACCGAAATAGCCCCGCACTGGCATCCGAACGATGAAAACGTCACGGTTCTCGTCGGCACATTCTCGGTGGGCATGGGCGACAAACTCGATCCCGCGAAATTGACTGCGATGCACCCCGGGGATTTCCTCAACATGCCGGCAACGATGCACCACTACGCAAAAGCCCAGACCGACACCATCGTGCAAGTTCACGGCATGGGTCCGTTTCAGGTGAACTTCGTGAACCCAGCCGACGATCCGCGGCCGAAACAATAGAGCCGCTGCCCGGAGTATCGTGTCGCGGCGAAAATTGCAGCGACGCCGAAAATAGTAGCTAGGCGCAATGAAGGGGTGCGATCTCCCACCCTATTTCGTCCGATTTCCACGAGGGCGCAAACGTGTTAACTTTGCGCCCTCATATTTCACATGCCTGCCACGCTCACTCCCGTTCTCGAATTCGCGCTCCTCGCGGTGACGTCCGTTTTCTTCCTCGTCGACCCGTTTGCCGTGATCCCCTTGTTCCTCGCCATCACCTCTGACTCTCCGCCGAAAGAGCGCCGCGACATGGCGCGCCGCGCGGCCTGGACATGCGCGATCGTGCTCGCCTCATTCGCCGTCGCCGGCAGCTTGATTTTTAAAATGTTCGGCATCACGCTCCCTGCTTTCAAAATTGCTGGTGGCATCATCTTGATGCAAATCGGAATGGACATGCTGCAGGCGCGCCAGTCCGGCACGAAATCGACGCCGGAAGAAACTGAAGAAGGCGCTGCCAAGTCCGATGCCAGCATCATCCCACTCGGCATGCCGATGCTCGCCGGCCCAGGCGCGATTTCAACGGTGATGGTTCTGGTCGGCGAATCGCATTCGATCTGGCAGCACGCCATCATCTACACAACGATTGCGCTGACGTCCTTCGCCGCGTTTTTGATTTTGAATGGCGCCGGCCGCGTCCGCCGCTACCTCGGCGAGACGGGAATTCGCATCCTCATGCGCCTGATGGGCCTGCTGCTCGTAGCGCTAGCCGTCCAATTCGTGGTGAATGGCCTCACCGACTTCGGCGTGCTGAAGCCGCTCACAAATCCGTACTGAAGCATGGAGATCAACTGAAGGTCGCGATCACGATTTAGGGCGACGCGTACATTCCGTAACGCCGGCGTCCCGCCGGCTCTTTTGACTTGGCGCTTCAACTAATTGATCGTTAACCGTAGCGGCGAATTGCTCAACTCTCCTCCTCCTCTTCCTTCTTCAATTTTGTAATTTTCAGCGCCAGCCGGATATCCTGCGCCTTCACTCCCGCCAAAATCGCGCGCCTCCTCTCAAGTGGCAACGCCGAAGGGCTGATCACTCCTGCCGCATCGCGCGGAAAATTCTTCACGAACAGAGCGGCCATGTGCGCAGTTGCGTAAGAAATCGGCGTCGCGATCATTCCGCGCTGGCGAATCTGGAAGAGCGTCGGAAAGCTCGCATCCCAGCGCACCAGCAGCGGCTGGTCATCCCGAACGCCGCGCACCAATACCGCCGCTGCAAACCGGGCGTTCTCCAGAATGCCTCGACGAATCAATTTCGCCACGGCTTTCGGCGTCGGCGTCTTCGGAAAACGCTTGCGTACCATTCCCTGCGACCGGTTCAGCCGCCCTTGCCGGAACCAGCGGTAGAGGCGGTCGAAATCGTTGCCGCCGATTTTCGCGTCCATGTCGCGCACCGCCGTGTCGTGCGGAATCAAACACACTTCATCCTGGGCGGCCAAATAAACAGTCGTCTCGCCGATCGGTGCAGGGAATCGGAATTTTTCGCGCTCAGAAAACCGCCGGGCCATTTTGAACTTGCCGTGGCGATAGACGCGCGGATTTGAGATCGCTGCGTCGTACACGCCGTCGGCTGACCAGGTGGAAATCGGGTCCTTGCTCTCAGTACTTTCGTAGAGGCGGATGTGAACTTCTTCGGCGCTTTCGAGCAACTCGCTCCCGCGCTTCGCAAGCAGATTCGTTAGTCCCGGCGCGACACCCGCGCAGATCAGCGCCACGCGATTTTTCGCCACGAATCGCTTGTGATACCGATATTGCTCAGGCTTGAAAGGAGACCGCGTCAGGTGCGCGTTCAGATCCATATAATGGACGCCCAGCCGCAGCGCCGCGCGCAGGATGATTTCGTTGAATACAGAAGGGGAAGCGTTGACGATCAAACTCGCGCCGCGAGCCGCGCGCACGATCGACCACAAATTCCGTGCGTTCGTCTCAACCACTTCGATCGCGCTTTTTTTGCCGAGAAAGCGCTTGGCCCGCGCCACGTCACGGTCGCCGCACCATACCGTGTGCCCTTGGCGCGCCAGCAAATGAGCCAGCAAGGAGCCCGTGCCGCCCGCCCCCAAAACAAAGATGCGCATCGGCCCGCAACTTTATCACAATCGCTGGAGCGTAGCGGAACAGCTGCGCCGGGTTGTGCTTGCGTCTAACTCATCGCTTTTAACATGGCGTTCATCGAATCTCTTGCGAATCGCTTCTGTAGGCGGCTTCGAAATAAAATGCAGCGCCTAGTATTCTACGCCGGTAAATGGACCTGAGAGAATTTGCCAGCACGCCGCCGCAAGAGTAGAATCACCTTGTTTCTCCGATCCTCGGAGCCTGCCGGAGAGAAATCTCAAGGCTCAGAGGACGAGCCCTCTGCGAATGTAGCAGGGAGCGAGGGTTCAAGCGGAAACGCTTGCGCCTCCCTTCGCGGAATGTGAATCACTCCGCGTTTTGGAAAGGAGACGGTCCGGCGCTCGGCATCACGAGTGCTGCCCCTTCGCCCAAATCCAATCGCGGATTTGGGCTTTTGCTTTTTAGCCTTTGTAGCGCCGGGCTTTCGCGATTTTTGCGTCCCGACGCTTTGTGTCGGGAAGACCGGCAGGGGTTGACGTGGGAGTTGATTTAGATCGGACGCGGCTAGAATCAAGATGCCGCCCTGAAGGGCGGCGCTGCAAAAAGTAGGCAGACCGAGCACAAGAACATGCCTCTCCACGACAAATTCGGCCGCCAAATCACCGACCTTCGCATCTCGGTCACCGACCGCTGCAATTTCCGCTGCGTCTATTGCCGCTCCGCCGATCCCGATAATCACATGCCGCACCACGAACTCCTCGAATGGGACGAGTTCGAGCGCCTCGCGCGCATTCTCGTCGGCATGGGCATTCAAAAAGTACGCGTCACAGGTGGCGAACCGCTCGTGCGCCCCGGCGTAGAAAATTTCATCGCTCGACTAAAATCGATCGGTGTTCGCGATCTCTCGATCACCACGAACGGCCACTTGCTCACCGAACGCCTCGACGCGCTGCTCGCCGCCGGCCTCGACCGCATTAACATCAGTCTCGATTCGCTCGACCGCGAAAAATTCGAGCGCGTCACACGCACAAAAACTTTCGACCAGGTGATGGCCGGGATCGACGCGGCGCAAAATTCGCGCTTGCGCCCGGTAAAAATAAACGCAGTGCTCGTGCGCGGCCTGAACGACGACGAAGTGGAAGCCTTCGCCGGATTCGCGCGCGACCGCGACCTCATCATGCGCTTCATCGAATTCATGCCGCTCGATGCCGACCGCGCCTGGACTCGCGACACGATGGTTCCCGCCTCCGAAGTCTACCGGCGAATTCACGCGCGCTGGCCGCTCGTCCAAATCTCCCACGAGCAAAGCGAGACCGCGCGCAAATATAAATTTGCGGCGCCCGACGGATTCGGCCCCGGCGAAATTGGCCTGATAGCGCCCGTCACGCAGCCTTTCTGCGGCCACTGCTCGCGCATTCGCCTCACCGCCGACGGCAAGCTCCGCACCTGCCTCTTCAGCAAGGACGATCACGACCTGAAATTCCTGCTGCGAGGTGGCGCCACCGATGAAGACATCGCCGAAGAAATTCGCTCCGTCGTGATGCAAAAAGAAAAAGGCCATCGCATCAACGAGCCCGGCTTCGTCCCCCCCTCGCGCACAATGGTCTTCATCGGCGGCTAAGCAAGTCACCAAGAAGGTTTTGTAGCGCCGGCCTTTAGGCCGGCAGCCTTTTCCTATCCTCGCTATTGCGCGCCACACGCCCTCCAGCCCAGCGCTTTTGATTTGCCGTCCGTCCCTCACTCGCGCACAATACCTACAGCGAACACGCGCGGGAGCATTTCCAACATGGCAGACGAAGAATCCAAACTTTTCTCGTTGACCGAAGCCGAGCGCCTCCGCGTCCAGCTCGAGCCCGTCCTGATTGAAGCCATGGAATCGCACCGCAAGATGGCCGAAGTGGAAGACCAGCTTCGCGAATTAGCCGAGCGCATCTCGCGCAATGGCGGCATGCTCATCAACTACGAGAAAACCGCAAAAATTCGCCTCGAATTTAACCGACTGCAACAAAGCGTGCAGTCCGCGCTCGACCGAATTCAGGAAACTGGCTGCGTAGTGAAAGATCTCAACGTAGGCCTGCTCGATTTCCCCGCGCGCATCGATGGTGATGAAGTCTATCTCTGCTGGAAACTTGGCGAGGACCGCATCCGCTTCTACCATCGCCAGGATGAAGGCTTCTCCGGCCGCAAACCCATCGATCCCCGCGACGCCGGCTACTCCAACCCCGTGCAGTAGTCCTTACGATTTTGTAGCGCCGGGCTTAAGCCCGGCAGGGGTTGACATGGAAATTGAAGTCCTCGTACCTGCAACGAACCGCCGAAATCAAAATGCTACCCTGAAGGATGGCGCTACAGGAACTTTCCTGCCAGCCGCACTCGAGGTCGTTCGCGCTACTGATACCGCAGCGCAACCATCGGATCCACTCGCATCGCGCGCCACGCCGGAATCCAGCACGCCGCCAAAGCCACAATCAAAAGCATCGCCGCGACCACCGCAAAGGTGATCGCATCCGTAGGCGTTACGCCGAAGAGTAATTTTTGCAGAAAGCGCGTCAGCACGAGCGACAGCGCCAGGCCAAGAGCCACTCCCGTGATCGCCAATTGCAGCCCCTGGCGCAATACCATCCGCAGCACGTCTCGCCGTTGCGCTCCGAGCGCGAGACGAATCCCGATTTCATGCGTGCGCTCGCGCGTGGTGTACGCGATCACGCCGTAGATTCCGATCGCCGCGAGCACCAGCGCGAGCACGCCAAACGCGCCGACGAATGTCCCCGCAATCCGCGAGCCCGTGCTTGCGACTTGTACGCGCGTGCCGAGCGTCGATTCATCGAGCACCGGCATATCCGCATTCAGCTCGTGAACCGCTTTCTCGAGCGCCGCAGTGTATGCCAGCGGATCGCCCGCCACGCGCAAGTGAAATATCGGCGCGCGCGCGTAGTCCTGATAAATCGGCACGTAGAAGAACGCCTCCCGCGCCTCGTGCAAGTCGTTGTAGTCGCTGTCGCGCGCGACGCCTATCACCGTAAACGTCATATCGTCCGCGCTAAGTTTTTTTCCGATCGCATCCTGACCGGGCCAGTAGCGCTTCACGAACTCCTGGTTCACCACCACAACCGGCTGCGAGCCTTCCTTATCCTCGGGAGTAAATTCACGCCCTTCCACCACCGGAATCTGCATTGTGCGCAAATAGTTCGGTCCCACGTTTGCGTTTGAGATGTCCATCGATTCGTGCGGCCGCGGGACGTACCCCTCCGGCTGCGTCACCGACGAAGCCAGCATGAACCCTAGCGGCACCCAGCTCGACATGCTCACGGACTGCACGCCAGGTAGCGCTTCGAGCTTCGCCAGAATCTGGCGATCAAACGCGATTCCTTGCTCCTTCGTGTAACCTGCCGAAAATAAATCCACAGTCGCGAGCAGCACGTGATCGGGATTGAAGCCCATGTTCGTCCGCTGCGCATTTTGAAAACTGCGAATGAAAAGCCCCGCGCAAACCAGTAGCAGCAGCGAGAGCGCCATCTGCATCACTACGAGCGCGCTCGATAGCCGCGCCTTGTGACGTCCGCCGGAAGCGCTGCCCGTGTCTTCCTTCAGCACCGCCACCGGCGCCAAATTCGACGAGCGCACCGCTGGCAAAATCCCAAAGATCACTCCGGTGAAAATTGAAACTGCAAGCGTGACGAGCAGCACGATCCGGTCGGCATGCACATCCAGAAAGATCGGAATATTCGTCGGCGGAATAAACGATCCGAACGTTCCGGCGGACCACGTGGTAATCAGCATCGCCACCGCGCCGCCCGCAAGTGACAGCACCAGGCTCTCAACTAAAAGCTGCCGCACCAGCCGGCCTCGGCTCGCGCCGATCGCAAGGCGAATTGCCATCTCGCGCCGCCGTGCCACTGACCGCACAAGTAAAAGATTCGCCACGTTCGCGCACGCGAGCAAAAGCACCACGCCCGAAATCGCCAGCAGCATCGGCAGCAAAATATACAGATACGCATTCGCGCCATACGGAGCGCGCCACAGCGGAAATGCGTGCACCTCATTGCGTCCTTGGTGCGCTTCGGGGTACTGGCTCACCAGCCCCTGCATCAGGGTGTTCGTCTCTACTTGCCCCTGATCGACAGTCACACTCGGCCGCAGCCGGCCAAGCAGCATCAGCCACATCGCGTCGCGGTCTTCCAGCCGCTTGCTGTTGGTGATGAGGCTCTCGCCCGCCAGCAGCGGAACCCACAATTCCGTGCGCAGCCCGGTTTGGCTGCCCTGAAAAACCGGCGGCGCAACACCAACGATCGTGTACGGATTCTGATTAAGGCTGATCGATTGCCCGATGATTCCCGGATTCGCGCCGTAGCGCGTTTGCCACAATCGGTAGCTGATCACGGCTACCTGCGCGCTTCCCGCTTTCGTATCCTCCGCTGGCAGAAAACCGCGCCCTAGGATCGGCCGCACGCCGAGAACGTCGAAATAATTTGCCGAACAGATTGTGCTCCACACCCGCTGCGGTTTCCCGCTGCCCGTCAAATTCAGCGAACGCAAATCAGATGCAATCAGCCCGGAAAAACTTTTGTTGTGATCCCGCAGGTCAATGTAATCGGGATACGAAAACGGCCGCGGGTCGGAAGCCGTTCCGCCAAGGCTCAACGACACCACTGCGCCGCCGCCCGTCATCCCCGGAATCGGATTCAGAAGCGTCGAATTGATCCAGCTGAAAATCGTGCTGTTCGCGCCAATTCCCAGTGCAATCGTCAGCACCGCCACCGCCGTGAACCCTGGCGACTTCACGAACAGCCGGAACGCGTATGCTACGTCTTCCCAAAGCGATCGCATCGCCCCACCTCCGAACGCTTTCTAGCCTAACAAGTAGCACGCCGAATACCCGCAAGCAAACACGCGCAAATTATTGATACCAAGTGCTTTAGAGTCATTTCCCTTGCGCCGCGCGCACTCGACTGTCCGCTCTTGGGATTTTTTGCAATTGAATCGAACATCGTGGGGAATCCGTGAGACGAACCTCGACGCACTCAGTCGCGGGCGGAGTAAAATCTGTAACAATTGCTGGGAGATGCAAGATGCGACAACGGCTGTCCGACTTCTGGTGTTTTGGCTGCTCTCGCGCTTTTCCGCCTTCGCGTTCGCAGTTCGATGCCAAGACCACCGCAAACCGTCATCCAAGATTCTTCAAGCCAAGTGCGGTCTATTTTGACGACAAGATGGGAGACGCGGCTGTCAGCAACTATGCGCTACAGGAACTCAAAAAATGTCGCCGCGTCGGAGGGTGCGCGTCCCATTCCAAATTGTCAAAAGTCCGGCGGACGCGGATCTTGTCCTCATGCTTTCAGCGGATCCGCGCAAGGGAGGTTTCATTGTTTTCTCCGGAGGGCAGACCGGAACATTAGACAAGAACGGCAAGATAGAGGAAGATCCGGTGCCTAGCTTTGACAAGCAGGCGCCCACGCGTTACGCATACTTGACCGTGTTTGACGCCAAGACGGGCGAGAATTTGTGGAGCGCCGAGCATCAATGGGGCGGAGTGCTCACGGGCGTCCACAGTGCCGGAGCACGCCTCGTCAAAAAGCTGCGAAAGGAAGTCGAAAAATGACGGCCCTCATCCCTCCGCCAAATACCGGTGCACGAACATCACCGACATCGCCCCCTCACCCACCGCCGACGCGCAGCGTTTCACCGACCCGTGCCGCACGTCGCCCGCAGCAAACATACCCGGCACATTCGTCTCCAGAAAGTAAGGACTGCGTCTCAGCGGCCAACTTTGCGGCGGCTTGCCGTCACGAAGCAAATCCGGACCGGTCACGAGATATCCCAAATCATCGCGCACCAGTCCCGCTTCAATCGCCCACTCTGTGCGCGGGTCTCCGCCAATGCAGACGAAAAGCCACTTCGTCGCGCAAGTCTGCTCCACGCCGGTGCGCCTGTTCTTCAGCGTGATCGCGTCGAGCACTCTGTCACCGTGTAGCGCCGTCACCTCGGTTTCGGTCAGCACTTCCATGTTCTTCGTCGCCGTGATCCGATCGACCAAATATCGCGAAAGCGTATCCTTCAAAGCCTTGCCGCGCACCACCACCGTCACTTTTTTCGCATACTTCGCAAAGTGCATGCTGGCTTGTCCTGCCGAATTGCCGCCGCCCACCATAAAAACGTGCTCGCCCTCGCAAAGTTCAGCCTCGCTCGCACCGGCTCCGTAGTAAACGCCCTGGCCGTAAAATTTGTCTTCGTTCTCCAAACCCAACTTGCGATATTCAATTCCGGTAGCGCAAATTGCCGCCCGCGCGATGATTTTCGTTCCGTCGGCGAGATAGCCCACGCGCTTCGCAGTCGTGAACTCGCCGCGCACCCCCTCGCGAGCAAGCAAAATTTCTGCGCCAAATTTCCGCGCTTGATCCCGCGCCCGCTCGGCAAGGTCGGCGCCGCTGATGCCCGTTGGAAATCCAAGATAATTTTCAATTTTAGGACTGCTCCCCGCCTGCCCGCCGATCGCCCAGCGCTCGATCAACACCGTCTTCAGCCCTTCCGACGCGGCATACACCGCTGCGCTCAATCCCGCCGGCCCGCCGCCATATATCGCGAGATCGTATTCTGCGAGCTGTGGATCGTGGAACCATCCAAGCTTGTCGATGATCTGCCGCACCGTCGGACATTCCATGCGAGTGCCATCCGCGAAGACGCACACCGGTGTCCGCAAATCTTCCGTGGGTTCAATGCCAATCGCGCGGCACTGATCGTCCGTCTTCAATTCAATCCATTCGAACGGCACATCATTGCGATGAAGAAAGTCCCGGATCGCGTACGCGCGCGAACAGCCAACCTTCCCATAAATTTTCATCGGTGGCCCCGGATGAGATTCAGTCGCGGTAGCATTCGTCATGTGGTTTCTCCTGGGGCGGGCCTTTCACGAGCAGCAATATCCTCTCCACATTACACCAGCGAGCAAGCAGAGCCAAAAATGAACGTTCAGATCGACAGCGTCCAAATTTGTCAGGAAACCACCTCGAATAAAGAACACGCCTCACCGAGCACCGTAGGCGCGGCAGAAGTTAGCCCAGCCCGTAAGTGCTGGGTACAAAAATGACGCGCATCCTCTCCCGTTTTTTTAGAGGATCGGAGCTTCAGCTCCGACAAAACTCAGCGCGCAAGTGCGCTCCTTTCGCGGCGCAGTTCCCGCGAGTTCTTGATTGGCTCGCTCCACTCGCATCTCAACTCCCCTCGTGCGCGCCCCAATAACCCGTGAACCAATCAGAAAATTGCCTGAAAGGCTCGACCAGTCATATCTTCGCTTTGCTAGCCACGGATCTTATTTCTATTTGCGGTATCATTATGATTAATGTCGAAGCGCGAGACTACGCAATGCCTATGAAAACCTTTCCCAAGATTATGGGATGGGCAGCCTTACTTGTTTGGCTCGGTTCTATTTATTTGTTCCTCCAATACGACGCCACCCGTCCCACCATGCCTCAGCCTGCACAGGGCAGGATTTATTCGTCGAACAACCACGTTATTCATGAAAAGAATTATGCGGAAGGCTGAGCGATGGAGCATTCAGTACTATCTAATCAACTCTCTTGCAAAACGATTCGACGTCACCGCGTTGAAGCAGCTAAGCAGTGGACGTTTCGGGCGATCGAGCGCTAGCTGTGCAGGGCGTATGAGGCGCGGCGGCAGTTGTTTGGGAAATGCAGCTATCGGCCTGCGATACCGTATCTCGTAGAAACGCAATTCACGATATGTCATTCAATATTATTATCGTCGCCCAAAATAATCTCCACAGACTCTATCCTGATTCGCGCGCCGATTTTAGGGAGCTGGGCTAAATGCAACAATATTTTTGTGACCGCGCATACTTGGAGGGATTCGAAGTGAAGTGCGGCACGGACGAATGAGCGACGACCAAAGTGGTTGTCCAACACGGCTAGAACAGACCACTCCACCCCCTTGCATCTCCTCGCCGCCCGTGCGAGCCTAAATATCCCGTGACTCAATCAACCGAAAATCGCTTGAAAGATTCCGCGAGCCCCTATCTCCGCTCCGCCGCGCACCAGCCCATCGACTGGTACGAGTGGGGCGATCAAGCTTTCGAAGCCGCGCGCGCCGCGGGCAAACCAATCCTCCTCGACATCGGCGCGGTCTGGTGCCACTGGTGCCATGTGATCGATCGCGAGAGCTACGAAAATCCTGAAATCGCCGCGATGATCAATCAGCTTTACATTCCCGTGAAAGTCGATCGCGACGAGCGCCCCGACGTCGACTCGCGCTACCAATCCGCGATCAGCGCGATTTCAGGGCAAGGCGGCTGGCCGCTCACTGCGTTCCTCACGCCCGACGGCAAACCATTTTTCGGCGGCACCTATTTTCCCCCCGAAGACGCGATGGGCCGTCCCGGCTTCAAACGCATTCTCATCGGCGTCTCCGAAGCTTTCCGCAATCGCCGCTCGGAAGTTGACAACTCCGCTCTCGCACTCGAAGAAGCGGTCGCAAAAGGAGAAGCGCATCATACCGCCCACGGCACATTCGACCCAGAAATTGTCGATTCCGTCGTCGAATCCGCGCTGCACCTCTTCGACGAGCAGCACGGCGGCTTCGGCCAAGCGCCGAAATTTCCGCACGCCAGTGCCGTCGACCTGCTCCTCGAGCGCTACCAATCCACACGCGATCCGCACCTGCTCCACGTCGCCGAACGCACGCTCGAAGGAATGGCCCTCGGCGGCGTCTACGATCAAGTGGGCGGCGGCTTTCACCGCTACTCGGTCGACGAGCGCTGGTGCGTCCCGCACTTCGAGAAAATGACGTACGACAATTCCGAGCTGCTCAAAAATTTCCTGCACGGTTACCAGGTCACAGGCAAGCCGCTCTTCCGCGATACCGCCGAAGGAATTATTTCCTGGGTCAACGAAGTTCTCTCGGACCAAAAGCGCGGCGGCTTCTACGGCAGCCAGGATGCCGACCAGACGCTCGATGACGACGGCGACTATTTCACCTGGACGCTCGCCGAAGTTCGCGCGGTCCTCACGCCCGAAGAATCTCGAGCCGTCGAAATTTATTACGATGTGGTCCCGCGCGGTGAAATGCACCACAACCCCGAAAAAAACGTCCTTTGGGTTGCATCCACGATTGAGGACCTCGCAGCGAAGCTCAAGCTCGACGAACCCGCCGCGCGAATCCTGCTCGCCCGCGCAAAAGGCAAGTTGCTCGAAGCGCGCCGCATGCGCCACCCTGTTCCCGCCATCGACACAACCCTCTACGTCGGCTGGAACGCGATGTTCATCTCCGCGTATCTCGAAGCCGCGCGCATTCTTATGCGCAATGATTGCGCCGCGTTCGCGCTAACGACCCTCGATCGCATTCTCGCCGAAGCCTGGGACGAAAATACCGGCGTGCTACACCGCATCGGCGGACCACGCCTCGAAGGTTCGCTCGACGATCAGATTTTCATGGCGGGCGCGCTTCTTGACGCCTGGGAATTTACGCAGCAGCAGGATTACCACGGCAAAGCGGAACACTTGATGCGCAAAGCGATCGAGCGTTTCGGAGACCCCGAAGCCGGCGGCTTCTTCGATCGCGCGAAAGATGCCGCGCCGATGGGCGGCCTCGACGTCCGCCGCAAGCCGATTCAGGATTCACCTACGCCCGGCACAAATTCCGCAGCCGCAATCGTTCTCGATCGCCTCTACGCGCACACGGGCGAAAAGCTCTATCACGATTGGGCGGAAAAAACTCTCGAAGCCTTCGCAGGACTCGTCCCACAGTACGGCCTCTTCGCCGCCACCTACGGCCTCGCCGCTCTGCTTCATGCGCGCCACACGCTGCAAGTCGTCATCACTGGCGCGATCGGCGATCCGCACGCCGCCGCACTCAAGCGCGCCGCCAACGAAATCTACCGCTTCGGCAAATCCGTGCTGCGCGTCACGCCCGAAAGGATCGCATCCGTCGACTCGCTGCCCCACGCGCTCCGCGATACGCTCCCGCAACTCGACGCCACAAAGCCCCAAGCGCTCGTCTGCGTCGAAACCACGTGCCATCCGCCAGTCACAGATCCAGCCGAACTAAAATCCCTGCTAACGGGAGTTTCAGCCGGCGCAGCAAGCGCCTCTAAATAGCACTCGCTTCAGCCTGTGCACCAAACTGCCACAAGCGCGTCGTTCGGTCCTCAACGCAACGAAGTTTTATTCCCGCCCGCCGGTGACTTACCCAGCACTCTCGCCTATTTCGATTTATCCTGTTCCGCGTCCTTACCCTTGATCGAAATTAATTCCACTTCGAATACAAGCGTCGAGTTCGGACCAATCCCGCCGCCAGGCCCGCGCATTCCGTACGCAAGCTCCGACGGAATAAAAAGCTGCCACTTCGATCCCACCGGCATCAGCTGCAGCGCTTCCGTCCAACCCTTGATTACTCCGTTCACAGGAAACGTCGCCGGCTGCCCGCGCTTGTACGAGCTGTCAAATTCCGTTCCATTCAGCAATGTACCTTTGTAATTGCAAACCACTGAATCCGTCGCACTCGGCTTCGGCCCGGTGCCTGCCGTCAAAATTTTATATTGCAGGCCGCTCGGCAGCGTCACCACTCCTTCTTTCGTCTTGTTCGCGGCCAGAAAAGCGTCGCCTTCTTTTTTATTTGTCTCAGCAACCTGCTGCATCTGTTCCTCCTGTTTTTTGTGCAGCTCACCTTGGAGCACCGTCAGCGCGGCCTTCGCTTGCTCGTCCGTCAAAAGCATCGTGCCGCCAGCCAGCGAATCTTTGATTCCGCGCTGAACGATCGCCGGGTCCAGCTCAGCTGCCTGCTTGTGCAGGTTCTGCCCGATATTCATTCCAATCGCGTAACTCGCCTTATCTTTGTCCGTCTTCAGTTCGAGAGGAGCCGCCGGCTTTTTCGCCGCGCTCGCCTGACCAGCTTTAGCCGCGGGCTTTGCCGCGGGTGTACCTGACGATGGAGCCGCCGGTTTCGCGCCCGCGTGCGCAGGCGCCTTCGCAGCGGGCGCCTGTGCTGAACTCGCCGCGGGTGTCGCCGGAGCGCTCGCCGCCGGCGCTTCCTGCGCCAACGCGCTCCCGCCAGTGATCATGCATGCTGCAATCAAACCTACCGCCGCAATAAATGTGTTTTTCATAGGCACGCATTCTCGCATTGCTCCCCAGAATCCGCAAACCCGATGCCGTAATCTGTTGCCGTTAAGTGGCAGAGGCACTCTGCCTGTGCGCCGTACCTCGCGCGCACCACCACACCCCAATCCCTCACAAAAATATCGCAGCGCTCTCCCCTAACACCGCATTCCCCCAAACGTCTCCTTGCGATAGACTCGCTACGAAGCCCCCTTAGGAGATTCCGCCATGCCAACAAAAATTCTAAAATCGTCATTCATCCTGCCGCTGCTCCTTATAACCCTGCCCGCAATCGCTTTCGCGCAAACGCAAACGCTTCCGCCTCCGCAGCCCCAGACCCTGGTCGTCAACGGCCAGTCCGGCCAGGCGCAGGTCGTTCAAATGAACGGTCGCTCCTACGTTGACGTCGACTCGCTCGCGCGAATCGCGAATGGCTCAGTCGCCTACAAATCCAACCAAATTACGCTGTCGCTTCCGGCCTCAAGCTCGGCCGCCACCGCGTCCGCCACGCCCTCTGCGCCGAACCCGGCCGCCGCTCCCGGTTTTTCCAAGGGATTTCTCACCGCTGGTATCGAGGAGATGTCCGCAATCCGCGAATGGCGCAGTGGAATTACCAACGCCATCCGCAATTCATACTCAGTCACGGATGCGTGGGTGTCTGGATATCAAAGTCAGGCTGCCGACGGGCTCCGCCTCGCATCCGTCGCCGCAACCACTGCGTCTGACAAGAACGCTCTGCAGTTGCTTCAGAACGCACTCAACATGATGCAAAGGTGGAGCGATCAAATCGTCGCCGCCCGCAAAAAGCTCACCTACATGTCACCCGCCGAAATAAATAACGATCCCTTGTACCAGCAGCTCAGCACCTGCGGCCACTCGCTCGCAGCAATGGCCGCCAGCGGCCAATTTCAAGACGACGGCGCCTGCCACTAATCGCGTCATCAACCCGTCTATCGTAGTCAGCACATCGCCACTTTCCCGGCACCTGACGGAATTTCCCGCCGGGAATATAAATGTAGCTCGGGTCTTCAGACCCGAGGCTTTTGACGTGTTCCCAAAGCGGCTGGCCAGTTGCCCGCCCGGTTGGAGAATTCTCTCTTGGCGTGAAGCCAAACGAAACAAAAAATCACGATGAAATCTTTTGTAGCGCCGGCATCCTGCCGGCTCTTTTGAATTTTCCGTTGCAGTAATCTTTTGTAGCGCCGCTCTTCCGCGATTTTTGCGTCCCGACGTTTTGCGTCGGGAAGAGCGGCAGCCTTTGCCTCGAGTGCCACAGGCAAGAGTGCCTGTGCGCTTCACCTCGTCGTGACATCTCGACGACCGCCCCACTACTTCGCGGCCGCCTTCACCGCCGGCGGCACCACAATAATCACCGCATCCGGCTGCCCCGCGCGAATCAGATGCGGCATATTCGCCGCCGCAGGAGGCGACCCAATATCCTTCTCCGTCGCATACGGCGCGTAGAACATCAAATGCGCCGGCAGGTGCACCATCTTGTTCACCTGCGCCACGAAAATATATCCGGCATCCGACATCATATAGACGATCCCCGGCTTCCCCGGCGCGCGGAATTTCCCATCCTTATAACCCGCATCGATCGCCGCCGTAATCGCATCCTCGCTCTCGCCTTTCGCGCGCTCTGCCTCCGCAAAAATCCGCGTCAGCAGAGTCGTCGCGCTTCCCTCGGCGTCAAAGCATGTCGGCTCCACGTTCAACGGGCTTTGCCGGTCCACGAAGCACGAAAATCCGTTCGACGCCGTCGCGCACCTTTACGTAACCGCCGCGCTCAAGCACGTACACCGTAGCCTTCCCCGAAATCTCCGCCGGCGCAGCACTCTCCGCCAGCTTGATCTTTTCCTCGCGCGCCAAAGAAAAGTCATACGTCGCCTTCGGTGCCGCATTCTGTGCCGTATTTTGCGCCGTGCTTTGTGGGGCATTCTGCGCCGTACTCTGTGACGCAGTCGGTGACGCATTCTGTGACGCAGTCTGTGAAACAACCTGTGCGGTAGTCTGTGTCGTAGTCTGTGTCATGCCCGCGGAATTTGTGGCGAGGAAAAGAACCGCAGTCAGAACGGTCTCGCGCAAGGATCACCTCCCGCCACCTGCCAACCTATGGCTCCGATAGACGGCAGCCCTCGCCTTCCGTTAGCTTCGCCGGGGCTCCCGCTTCCCGCACGATTCGAATTTGTCCGGCAGCCACGACAAAGGAATTTCGGTGTGAGCGGTGGGCCAGGCCATGTAGCTCACCTCTTCAGAGGTGAGGCTTTCGCCCTGGATTTACCTCAACCGTAACTCCCTCTTCACGATGACTACAATCCTACCGCTCGGCGGCCTTCTCGCCGATGCTCCACGCATTCGCCCTTGCACTGTCATCCCGCCTGCCCAGAGGCACGAAGAGACTGCAGAGAGGGATCTGCATTTTTCTTCGCCTCGGAAGGGCGGGGATTCATCGCCGCCATAACCCTCCCCACAATCGACTCACTTCCGCTTGCGCTGCCCCACCCGCGCAAGAAGCTGTGCTCAACCGCGACTAAACCTCGCGGCATTTCACGAGCTCTCACCACCCGCACGCCACTCGTCTCAGGTTCTTAGGGCGTCGGAGCTTAAGCTCCGACAACAGCGCATGGCAGAGGCTGCAAAAAATTTCTGCAAGCAGGCGAACTTAAAAAGAGCGGCGAAGCGAACTCCTCCGCTGTCTATTGAAACTATAGTTAAACGGATGATACATTCCAGAGCATGGAAGCCCCAGCCCCATGAAAGCGACCGGCTTTGTAATCGGTACGTTTTTTCTCTTGTTGCTGTTTGCGCTCGACCTAGCAGCACAAGCTCAGGAAGACGATTTTCGAATTAACGTGCTCGCATACCAATGGACAACCACCCACAGAACTCTGACTTTTTCATGGCCCGGCTATGCCAACACGTCTTGCAGCGGAAATGTAAACATGAACGGAACTGTCTCCGGCGGAGGGACTTTTTCTGCAAGCGGAACGACTTCTAATTCGTGTTCGACTTCTTACACACCGCCGACATCGCAGAACATTGATATTCAGAAGCCAGTTGTTTACATCCTCGCCGATTCGACGACGAGCCGTATGGTATTGACCTGCACGCGGAACGTGCGCTGGAGCCAATGCCACGCGCTGGAACCTGGCCAGTTCGTGGCTCGTCGTAGAACTGGACACTTCGAGGTGCAAGCGCTTCTGAAGAAAGAAAAAGAAGAGTGGGTGAGGTTCGATGTCGTTCAGCAATCCGCAATTACCACGCCTCAATCTCAAACGGCGCCCGCGCAGGACGCTCCCGTTTCGATAGCAGCACTCCCAGCTGGCCCATCGAGCGCGAGCCCGGGTTTCCAAGTCACTGGAAATCTATGAACACCGGTACAGTTCGAATCCTTCGCCTTGAAGGGGACTACATCTACGCTGAACTTATTCTGCCGGAAGCCGCCGCGAACGCCGGCACGTTCATGCTCACGGAGACCAAGAAAGACGGTGACAAGTATGCGGGTAAAACCAACGGGCGAGTTGTCAAGGTGCAAGGCGGCCCATCGTGTCCGGTCAGTTGGCCAATCGAATTTACGTTAGTGACTCCGGAGCGAATCGAAGGCAGGAGTTTTACCCCACCCCAGAACACGAAGCTTGATTGGGAACACTGCACATTCTCGCCGCCCGCGGACTGGCAGTCGTTCGTTTGGATCCCAGTCAGGTAGGGAGGCGGGCGGCTCACCCTTGTGACCTCCACCTTGACAAGTTGGGCGCTCTTAGATCTTGAATGTCCACCCACCTTTCGACGATGAACGGCTCGGTCGCCCGGCCCGTTTTGGTTTATCTATTCTAGATCAGGTCGCAGTCGGCTTTCGAGTTCGGCGAGCACGCGACGGCCACGATGCTCTATAAAGGCAGCGTAGTCGTCATCCCACACACCGTAAGCGTCGAGGTCGTCGATCAAATGCGTCTTCATCGTTTCCTTCAGCTTCTTGTTCTTCTTTGCAAACGATTCCATATACACGCTTGGAGCTTTCGCACGAATCCGGGCGCTTGTTCAGGTAGTCGTCCACCAACGTGATGTTGAGGATGGAATTCGCCCGCTCATCGGGATAGCCGCCCGTCTTCGCCAAATAGTCTTTTGGAAAGAAGTGATGGTAGTTCGTACTCGCGGCGGTCCTCAGCCAGGAGTTGTCCAGCTTGACCAAACCATTCGATTGGAACGATTTTGGTTCATAGTAGGCGTACAAGCACAGAATGGCCTTACAGAAGGCATCTCCCGCGCGGAATCGGCGCCAGCGTAGGTCGTCCATCCCTAGATGAATTTCCTCGTCTTTATAATTGGGCGGCGTTTCCACGAGAATGTCGTCGATCCTCAACAAGTCTTGGGCAATTTTCGATTCCGCTGCTGAGGTGAAACTATTGGACAAGGATGCCCACCAGACATACTGCGCGAGCAGTTTGTCCTGGACTGACGAAGGCTCGCCTTCTTCATTCCTGATGAAAAAATATGTCAACGGCACGAGGATCGCATCATAGGGCAGTAAGCGGGAGACCGGGGATCCGGAGGTGAGTGCGGAGGTAATCAACTGCAGCAAAAATCCCGTCTTTCACCGTTGGCCATGAATCGATTACGTCGTCTTTGTCTAGTTTCAGAATATCTCGAGCCCGGACCTGCTTAATCAAATGTGCGGCGATGCATTGGAGAACCGTCGATTCAGGAATCGTCTCAAAGCCCGCATCCTGCAGATCCTTTTCTTCTCCTTTATTGTCGACAAGCCACTCATACTCTTTAGCGAGATCGAATTTTCGTGCCTCGTCGTATGTCTTTGCGACCATGATCTCGAAGAGCGTCAGAGCTGTTCCGCCGGTATTAATCCGAGTGAATACCTCGCAAGCTACTTCCAACGGGTAATCGCGGATGACGATGGTGGCAAAACCGTAGGCCGTAAGTGGGCCTCGGTATGTATCGATTCGATTCCGCAGCTCTATTTGAATCGAATTTCTCTGCCAACTGGGCGAACGAGCCATTCAGTAGCTCGAAACAGTGATGTAAGGCGCTGGTTCCGGCGGCTCAGCTGAAACGATTTGATCTTCCGCGTCTGGATCACGGGATAGATCGATCGATATGCGCTTGTAATCAATCTCCTCTCCTTCTCGTGTTATTCGCACTCCCTTTCGAACAGCGTAGAGAGAGGTGATTCTTTGCTGACCGTCCAAGACGTACTGGCGTGAATCACCCTTAGGAGTATCTGGAAGGGCGATGTTCCCGATGTTTCGAATGTGTCTGAGTTCGTCTCTCGTCTGCCAGAATATGAACGCGCCGATTGGAAAGCCCTTGATGATGCTGTCGATGAGCTTCGCTGTCTGTTCGTCGCTCCAGACAAAATCCCGCTGAAACATCGGGATCTTTGTCCTACGAGTGTCGATATCCGCAAAAAGCGTGTGATACTTCTTTGGCTGGTTTTCCGGTTGTAACATTCGCCGTCTCTCCGCTGCAACTTGCAGCTCGTTAGAATTCTTTGGCGTTGCGGTGCAAGAATGCTCGGAACATGTTCTGCGAGTCCCAAAGGCCCGAAGCTTCAAACAACACCCTAAGCGGCGATCTGCCCTTGCCTTTTGGGCGCGGAATGGGGATGAAGTAGAAAGTTTCTTGCCGACTTGCGACTATTTTGTCGGTAATTCTTTCAACCGAAAACCGAACATGACGTTTCGGCTCCTCGAATCGGGAATTGATTATCGGATTTTCTATGCCTACATGGCTCACGAGTCTCTTGGTCCTTCTTCTTCGAAGTGTTCGCTGAAACGCAAATATATCACGGAGTAACAACTAAATTGAACGCACCAAATGGAAATAATAATGCTTCCGGCGTCGTTAAAGGGGCGGCCTGCCCGCACCGGTTGCCGCGTCCAAGCCCGAGTGCCATAATACTTGTTCCGATCAGCTTGAAACAAAGCCACGGGTGCAAACGGGAGATGCCATGACCATGAGGGATGCCTGGATTGAAAAGCGGACCGCCGCAATGAATGGTGGGGCGAGAAACTTCTCGCAGATGCACTTACGCGCGCAAAGGCGTCATCACCGAAGAAATGGAATACGTTGCCCGCCGCGAAAAACTCGAACCCGAACTCGTTCGCAGCGAAGTCGCCCGCGGCCGCGCCATCATTCCCGCCAACATTCACCACCGCAATCTCGAACCGATGGGCATCGGCGTCGCCTTCTTCTGCAAAATCAATGCCAACATCGGAAATTCCTCCACCACCTCGAAAGTTGACGACGAACTCGAAAAGCTTCACCGCGCCGTTCACTACGGCTCCGATACCGTGATGGACCTCTCCACCGGTGGCGACATTCCCGGCATCCGCAAAGCCATCATCGACGCTTCTCCTGTTCCAATCGGCACCGTTCCGATTTACGAAGCCATCATGCGCGTTCGCCGTCCCGAAGATCTCACCATCGACCTGATGCTCGAAGTGATCGAAGAGCAAGCCGAGCAGGGCGTCGATTACATGACGATCCACGCCGGCGTCCTCCGCGAATTTCTTCCCATGGTTCGCAATCGCATCACTGGAATCGTCAGCCGCGGCGGCGCTCTTCTCGCGCAATGGATGAGCGCGCACAAAAAACAAAATTTCCTCTACGAAAATTTCGACGCCATCTGCAAAATTATGCAGAAGCACGACGTCAGCTTTTCGCTCGGTGACGGCCTCCGCCCCGGCTGCCTCGCCGACGCGAGCGACGAAGCGCAATTCGCCGAATTGAAAGTTCTCGGCGAACTCACCAAAAAAGCCTGGGAATACGACGTCCAGACCATGATCGAAGGTCCCGGCCACATCCCGCTCGACCAAATCGAGCTGCAAGTGAAAAAAGAAAACGAGCTCTGCTACGAAGCGCCCTTCTACACGCTCGGCCCGCTCGTCACCGACATCGCTCCGGGCTACGACCACATCACCAGCGCGATCGGCGCCGCAATGATTGGCTGGCACGGCGCGTCGATGCTCTGTTACGTCACGCCGAAAGAACATCTCGGCTTGCCGAATGCCGACGACGTTCGCCAGGGCGTGATCGCGTACAAAATTGCAGCGCACGCAGCCGACGTTGCACGCCATCGTCCCGGCGCGCGCGACCGCGACGACGCTCTCAGCTACGCTCGTTTCCTTTTCGACTGGAACAAACAATTCGAACTCTCGCTCGATCCCGAAACCGCTCGCGCCATGCACGATGAAACTTTGCCGGACGATTTTTACAAGGAAGCAAAATTCTGCAGCATGTGCGGACCGAAATTCTGTTCGATGAACGCGACGCAAATCGCCGACATCTATCAGGGCCACGACCAAAAAGATCGCGAGCAAAAATTCGCGCAGCTCCTGACCAAAGTCGAGCCGTCGCTCGTGAAAGTCGACCTGCAGGTCGCCAAAGTTGTTCCGCCGGCAGCGCAACCAGAGCCGGCGGCGAAATCGACGAGCGCCTCGTCCTAACGGTTTCGCGCGACGCGCGTCTGTTTATGTAGCTCATTCCGGCCTGCCGGGATGAGGCTTCACGAGTTTTCGCCCCCAGTCCGGTGCGAAACGCGATCTTGACATGCGGCGAACAAAAAGCGAAGATATGCACCGCCTTAAAGGAGGCAAAAATGCCAATGAATCAAGCTTTTCTCGCTGAATTCGATCAGGAAATGGCCAGCACTCGCAAAACCCTCGAACGTGTCCCCGACGACAAGTGGGACTGGAAACCTCACACAAAGTCCGGAACGACAGGCTGGCTCGCCAACCATGTTGCGATGATGCCCGGCTGGGCAGCCTCGATGTTCGTCACGGATTCTTTCGACGTCGCGCCTGGGGGCAAGCAAGTGGAAATGCCGAACGGCAAAAACCGCAAGGAACTGCTCGCGATATTCGACGAGGGCGCGGCTCAGGCGCGCGCAGGACTCGCGGCGGCGAGCGACGAGCAGTTGATGAAGCCGTGGGCGCTCCTCCAGAATGGCCAGCCGATTTTCACGATGCCGCGCGCAGCCGTCCTTCGCAGCATGATCATGAATCACCTGATCCATCACCGCGCGCAACTCTGCGTCTATTACCGGTTGAATGATGTTCCGGTGCCCGGACTTTACGGCCCGTCGGCAGACGAAGGCCAGACGCAAGCCGCCGCGAAGTAACGAACACGATCGAAGAGCCTCACCTCAGCCAAACAGGTGTGGCGCGAAAAAACCTCACCTCTTCCCGCGAATTCAACCGGGACGCAAAAGGCGCGAAAGAGGTGAGCTACATAACCCCGGAGCCACAATTTAATGCCTGACGCGAAACAACAGGAACAACTGCGCGAAGAATTCAATCGCTGGGCCGATGCAGGCAAAGGCGAATCGATGGAGCACGACCACTGGCCGATTACAAAGCCCGTGCTCGAGCTGATGCAAATCGCGCCTGACGAAAATATTCTCGACGTGGGCTGCGGCTCCGGCTGGCTCTCACGCATTCTCGCAAAAGGCGTTCCGGATGGACGCGTGGTCGGGATGGATATTTCCGACGAAATGATTCGCCGGGCGCGACAGTCGAGCGCGGATTTCGGGAATTTGGTTTTTGTAGTCGGTGAAGTGGACGAAATTCCGTGGGAGCGGAATTTCTTTTCAAAAGCGATTTCGATCGAGTCGTCGTACTACTGGCCCGATCCCGCGAAAGGCTTGCGCGAAATCTATCGCGTCCTCGCCGAACACGGATCCGCCTGGATCCTCATCAATTATTATCGCGATAATCCACATTGCCACCAGTGGGGCGAAAAGCTGGCCGTGCCCACGCATCTGCTTTCCGCCGAAGAATGGGCGCAACTTTTCCGCGACGCCGGATTCACGGAGGTTGCGCATCGCCTGATTCCGGATCCCACGCCGAATCCTGAGGTGTACACGGGCCGCTGGTTTCGCGACGCGAAACAGCTGGCCGAATTCCGTGCGATCGGCGCGTTGCTGGTCCACGGCACGAAGAAATCGTAATCCTTGTAGCACCCAAAATTGTATCGCCAGGTCTCGCGCCACTGCAGACAGAGGCATTGCTCGTGCTGGTGCGTGCCAGTAGTCGACGTTTGCGCAAAAGGGCACGGTCCCGCGACTTCATCCGGGACGCAACGAGCGCGCATGCCGTGCCCCTACTGGAAAATGCTTTAAAACGTGGCGCGAGTGGTGACGTTTTCCGCATTGCTCTTGCGCAATTCGTAAAAGTTTCTGTGAAGCAGCGATCGCGGAGGGAGTGCGTAGAAGTGCGGATTGCGGGCGAAAAAATCTGCTCTATGATCGTCAACACCATTGACCGTTTCAGTGGCCTAAATGCCCCCTAAAAAGAGAAAGAGGTCGAGGCGGTATCGCGACGCGCTGGTTTCACGATACATATCGCGGCGGGACAAGACGAGCCGCGCGTATGTGACGTACCTCGACCTGTTGGAGGCGGCGGAGTACTTGCGGGGGGAGATGAGCCGGCAGCTGGCGATGTTTAATTTGACGACGATGCAGTACCGGGTGCTCGAGACACTTTACCGGCACGGGCCGCAGTTCCAGGTGCCGCTGAGCGAGAAGTTTCGATGCAGCAAGCAAAATGTGGCGCGGGTGATCGAGGCGCTGGAGCGGACGGGGTATGTGCGGCGAAGAGCGTCGTCGCTCGCGCCCACTTCCGAGAAGGGCTGGGTGAATCCGAAAGGGGCTGCGCGAATGAACCGGCCGGAGATGGGACGACGAATCCAGCTGGTGCGGCTAACGCGAGTGGGAAAAGCGGTGATGAAGCAGGTGTTTCCGAAACGCGCGAAGGTAGTGAAAGCGGAGATGAGTGTGCTTGATGGGCGGGAGCAGAAGACGCTGAGCCGGTTGTGCCGGAAGCTGCGGCAGGGAGATGTTTGGAAGTTTATTAGGGAGATGAAGATTGTGGATGCGTGGGAGTAGGGTGATTGACAGGTCGGGCGGCCGATAGTGACGTGTGCATCGTCATATAAAAACGAGCAATTGTAGAGCGGATTTGGGCGGTTGAAAATTCGTAGAACTAGGCAGGGCTGTGGAAAACGTGGCTAGGGCTACTGGGTTTCAGCTGGCAGTTGCATCGCGGTGCCGCCGGAAACGGAAGCGAGGCCTGAGGCACAGAGCAGCTTGTTCGCCGAAATTCGTGCGAGGCGTTGGAATTAGCAAAGCGGGCAAGTATCATAAGTGGACCAAGCGGTCGGGTTTGCAATCGACCTTCGCTTAGGGCATGAATTCACGACAATGATTTTAACGATATCCTACACAGGCCAGCCGGCGACCGATTTGGGTTTCCTTCTGCACAAAAGTCCGTATCGCCTGCAGACTCGCGACGAAGCCTTTGGCAGAACGCATGTTTTCTATCCGGAGGTGATGCCGGAGCGATGCACGGCTGCCCTGATGGTCGAGATCGATCCGATTGGACTCGTTCGCGGCCGGCGCGGGCCAAGTGGCGAGGGATACGCTTTGGAGGAGTATGTGAACGACCGGCCCTACGCCGCGTCGTCTTTCCTGAGTGTTGCGATCGCCCGGACATTCGGCACGGCGATGTCCGGCAAAAGCAAGGAACGACAGGAACTGGCGGAATCGCGTGGAGAGTTCGAAGCGCGAATCAGCGTGCTGCCGTGCCGGGGTGGAGAGGATTTGCTCCGACGTCTTTTTGAACCCCTCGGCTACGAAGTGACAGCGACGAGCCATCCGCTGGACGAAGAATTCCCAGAGTGGGACGCTAGCCGGTATTTCAATGTGACGCTTCGGGCAGTGACTCGCCTGAGTGATTTGCTGACGCACCTCTACGTTTTGATTCCCGTTCTTGACGACGACAAACATTATTGGGTTGGGGACGCGGAAGTGGAAAAGCTATTGCGGCACGGAGAGGGCTGGCTTCGGGAGCATCCGGAGCGCGAACTAATTACGACACGCTACTTGAAACATCAGAAGTACCTGGCACGCGAAGCGTTGGAACGCCTGATCGGAGAAGAGGAGCCGGCGGCAGATGAATCAGCCGAAACGCACGCTGGAGAAGAGGAGGCCATTGAGAAGCCCATCAGCCTGGCCGAGGAACGGATTGGCGCCGTGATGGCAGCGTTGCGCAGCAGCGGAGCGAGTCGCGTGGTGGACGTGGGGTGTGGCGAAGGGAGACTTCTGCGGGAGCTCTTGAAGGACAAGGCTTTTGCGGAAATCGTTGGCATGGACGTTTCGCACCGCGCTCTCGAGGCTTCTTCGCGGAAGCTGCGACTCGATGATCTGCCAAGCGCGCAGAAGAATCGCATCCGCTTGATTCACGGGTCGCTGACGTATCGTGACAAGCGTCTCGCGGGCTTCGACGCGGCGACGGTTGTGGAAGTGATTGAACACCAAGATCCGGCGCGACTGGCGGCGTTCGAGCGGGTGTTATTCGAGTTTGCGAGGCCGCAGAGTGTCGTCCTAACGACACCCAACGTCGAATACAATGTGAAATTCGAGACGCTTCCTGCAGGAAAGCTGCGGCACAAGGACCATCGTTTTGAATGGACGCGGGCGGAATTTCAGGCGTGGGCTAGTGGAGTTAGCGAGCGGTTCGGATACGCAGTCCGATTTATGCCGGTGGGACCGGAGGATCCGCAATTGGGAAGTCCGACGCAAATGGGGATTTTTACGCGCGCATGAAATTGACGATTCCAGAACTCGCGGTAGTAGCGCTGGTCGGCCCATCGGGGTCGGGCAAGTCGAGCTTCGCCCGGAAGAATTTTCGGCCGACCGAGGTTCTCTCCTCGGATTTCTGCCGCGGTCTGGTGAGCGACGACGAAACCAGCCAGGCGGCGACGAACGACGCGTTTGAGGTTTTGCATTACATTGCTTCGAAACGACTGGCCGCCGGAAAGCTCGTCGTGATCGATGCGACAAACGTACAGCCGGAAGCACGCAAACCGATCATCGCGCTGGCTCGCCAATATCACTGCATTCCGGTCGCGATTGTCTTTGATATACCGGAGAAAATTTGCCACGAACGAAACCGCGACCGGTCCGATCGCAATTTTGGCCCGCATGTGGTTCGCCAGCAGAGCAGGCAATTGCGCAACGCCGTGCACAAGCTGGAGAGAGAGGGATTTCGGAGAGTGCATCTGCTGCGTTCGCCCGAGGAAGTGGATTCGGCGGAGATCGAACGCGAGCCGCTGTGGAACAACCTCAAACAAGAGCATGGCCCATTCGACATCATCGGTGATATCCACGGATGCTTTGACGAAGTGGGGGATTTGTTGGCATTGCTTGGATATTCCGTCGAAAAGCGAACGAACGGCAATGGAAGCGCCGGATATTTCGTGAGCCACCCGGACGGCCGCAGGGTGATATTTTTGGGCGACCTGGTCGACCGCGGTCCGAAAATTCCCGAGGTACTGCGGCTGGTGATGAGCATGGTGGAAGCGGGGACAGCGCTCTGCGTTCCCGGGAATCACGATATTAAGTTGATGCGGAAACTCCGCGGACGCGACGTGCAACTGACGCATGGACTCGCGAATTCGGTGGAGCAACTTGAAAAAGAGCCGCCGGAATTCCGCGCAGCGGTGTCCGAATTTCTCGATGAGTTGGTAAGCCACTACGTGCTAGACGAGGGAAAGCTTGTCGTGGCGCATGCGGGCATGAAAGAAGAGATGCAAGGACGAGGGTCGGGGAAAGTGCGGGACTTCGCGCTCTACGGGGAGACGACGGGCGAGACGGATGAGTTTGGCCTGCAGGTTCGGTACAACTGGGCGGCGGAATATCGAGGGCGTGCGATGGTGGTGTACGGCCACACGCCTGTGCCGCAACCGGAGTGGTTGAATCGAACTATCAACGTCGACACGGGATGCGTTTTTGGCGGCCGGCTCACTGCGGTGCGATACCCGGAGAAGGAACTCGTGTCAGTGGCGGCGCGAGCGACGTACGCCCAACCCGCGAAGCCGCTGGCGGGCATTGCAGAATCGGCGCCGGCCCTCACATCTCAACAGGTTCATGACGACCTGCTTGATATCGATGATGTAATCGGGAAGCGAATCATCACGACCCGCCTGCACCACAGCGTGACGATTCGGGAAGAGAACGCGCTGGCGGCCCTCGAAGTGATGAGCCGGTTCGCAGCGAATCCGAAATGGCTAATATATTTGCCGCCGACGATGTCGCCCACTGAGACGACGGGTCAGCCTGGACTTCTGGAGTATCCGGCGGAAGCGTTCGCCTATTTCCGGCGCGAAGGAATCGCGCAAATTATTTGCGAAGAAAAGCACATGGGTTCGCGCGCCGTGGTGATTGTGTGCCGCGATGAGGACGCCGCACGCGAGAGATTTGGCGTCGTTGGAGAAGGAATCGGGATCTGCTACACGCGCACGGGGCGAAGATTTTTCGACGACGCAGCGACCGAACGTGAGTTCCTCGAGAAGATTCATGCAGCTCTCTCGCGAGCAGGATTCTGGGAGGAATTTCAGACCAATTGGTTCTGTCTCGATGCAGAGTTGATGCCCTGGTCGGCGAAGGCCCGGGAACTGTTGCGGCAGCAGTACGCCTCGGTAGGAGCCGCGGCGAGGGCGTCACTGGCCGAGACGGTTGCGCTGCTGGAGCATGTCACATCGCGAGAAGGCGAGAGTCTCGATCTTCTCGATCGCAGCAAGCAGCGTCTCGAAGCGGTGAATCTTTACGTCGAGTCCTACCGGCGATACTGCTGGAGAGTGGATTCCGTGAGTGATTTGAAGTTGGCGCCATTTCATTTGCTGGCGAGCGAAGGGCACGTTCACAGCGAACGCAATCATGTGTGGCATATGGAAAAACTGGCGGAGCTCTGCAGAGCCGGAGTTGGGCTTCTGCTCGCGACTCCCTACAAACAGGTGGACGTGACCGATGCAAAGAGCGTTGAGGAAGCCACTAAATGGTGGGAAGAAATGACGGGCCGGGGTGGTGAAGGGATGGTTCTGAAGCCCTTGGATTTCTTTGTGATGGGCCGGCGAGGTTTGGTTCAGCCGGCGATCAAATGCCGCGGACGAGAATATCTGAGGATTATCTACGGCCCTGAATACTTGCTTCCGGGAAATCTCGAGAGGCTCAGAAGCCGTGCCACGGGGGCCAAGCGATCGCTGGCTCTTCGAGAATTTGCTCTCGGAATTGAGGCGCTGGAGCGATTCGTGCGTCAAGAACCGCTGCGCCGCGTTCACGAATGTGTGTTCGGTGTCCTCGCACTCGAGAGCGAGCCAGTGGATCCACGGCTGTAGAATGATGCGACGATGTGCCGTCCGATCGCCCGTCGAGCTGACGGGCGACGGCTGAGCCGCCGGAGAGAAGAGCAAGTACACCGCGATTTGTAGGCCCCCGCAGATTCGTCCCGAGAACGGAAGGTGTGCTGTGCGCCGACTTTGCTTGGATTTTTTTGGGGTGGGCGCAGCGAGGAGCGCCGCTACGGAGCGACTACACGAAAGCGCGGGTGAGCCGAACGCGGCAGCGAGCCGGCAGGTCGGATTGCGAGACTCCGGAAGCCGGAGATGCAAAGGGCGCGGAAGAGGTATGTCGCACCTCCTTACCCAGCCCTTCCGGGCTGGGCTAGATTGTGTCGCGCCCACGGCGCTTGGTGATAAGGATGTTTGGTCGTGTACCCAGCCCTTACGGGCTGGGCTAACGTATGCCGCACCTCCGGTGCTTTGAGTGGGCGCGCGTGTGGTGCATTCAGCGCTGTAGGCGCGAACGAAGTTAGCCCAGTCCGGGAGGACTGGGTATGCGAATGCATAAATATTGCGAGCGCCGTAGGTGCGGCAGAGATTTGTTATGATAGCTAGCCGAAAACGAAATTCGGGTCGAAGTCCATTCCGTGTTTTTTCAATAGGGCAAGCAATTCCGCGTCGAACGTCATTTTCTTGTGGTGGGAATCTTGTGTCTGGATGTATTTGACGACCGTGGGGAGACTTGAGGCGCTCACGCTGAAAGCGGCGTAGCCTTGCTGCCATGCGAAGGGGTGGCCTTCGTCATTGGCCCATTTTGAGGAATTTGATTTGATGGTGTTGACGGATTTGGCGAGCGCGAGGGTGGGCGGAATTTGGATTAGGAGATGGATGTGATCGTCGGTGCCGCCGATGGCGTGAACGAAGATCCCGTGGTTTTTGCAGATGCCGGAAATGTAGGGCCAGAGGCGAGTTTGGAATTGTTTTAGTATGAGTTTGCGGCGGTCTTTGGTGCTAAAGACGAGGTGGATTGTGTTTTGGGAATACGTGTGGGACATGTAATGTGTCGCGCCTACGGCGCTTGGGGCCTTTTTATATCATGGACCCAGCCCTTACGGGCTGGGCTAACTTATTTCGCACCTACGGTGCTCGGGCCGCGAGGTCGGCGAGAAGGCCACCGAGAGGCAGTTGATGCAAAGGGCAACGGCAACGGCGACGGCGAAATCCTCACCTCTTCCCGCGAAGTCATCCGGGACGCAAAGGGCGCGAAAGAGGTGAGCTACATTGAAAGTCGGGTGCGACATTTTGGAGTGATTTGGTATACTTCGCGGTCGCGAAGCGGCTGAAGATGGTGATTCGGCCGATGAAGCGTGGCGGTGCCGGTCTGAAGACCGGCGCTACAAAGGCAAGAGCAAGAGCGGCCGATGAGGCGAGGCGGTGCCGGTCTTCCCGACAGAAAGCGTCGGGACGCGGAAATCGCGAAAGACCGGCGGTACAAAGGCAAGAGCAAGAGCAGCCGATGAGGCGAGGCGGTGCCGGTCTTCCCGACAGGAAGCGTCGGGACGCAGAAATCGCGAAAGACCGGCGGTACAAAGGCAAGAGCAAGAGCGGCCGATGAGGCGAGGCGGTGCCGGTCTTCCCGACAGAAAGCGTCGGGACGCGGAAATCGCGAAAGACCGGCGGTACAAAGGCAAGGGCAGAGGCAAAAGAGCCGGCAAGATGCCGGCGGTACAAAGGCAAGGGCAGAGGCAAAGAGCCGGCAGGATGACCGGCGGTACAAAGGCAAGAGCAGAAGCGGAGAGGTTCAACAAGTAGCGTAGAATAGTCGAAGCGTAGGACTTTTTTTGAGGCGCCGCTTACCGCGGCGACACGAACGACATGGGCGTACTTGATAATCGGTTTGAACGAAGCTATGTGCTGTCGACGGTGGACTATGTGTTTAACTGGGCGCGGAAGAGCGCGATCTGGCCGCTGACGTTTGGGCTGGCGTGCTGCGCGATCGAGATGATTGCGTCAACGACATCGCGATTTGATATTGCGCGATTTGGCGCGGAGGTTTTCAGGCCGTCGCCGCGGCAGGCGGATTTGATGATTGTGGCGGGGACGGTGACGCTGAAGATGTCGCCGGTGCTGAAGCGGGTGTGGGACCAGATGCCGGACCCGAAGTGGTGTATCTCGATGGGAGCGTGCTCGAGCGTCGGCGGGCCGTTCAATGTGTATTCGGTGCTGCAGGGAGTGGACCGGATTGTGCCGGTGGATGTGTATGTGATTGGGTGTCCGCCGCGGCCGGAAGGGCTGTTTTACGCGCTGCTGAAGCTGCAGGACAAGATTGATTTGATGACGCTGGCGAAGCGTCCGACGGAAGTGCGGCTGGAGCCGCGGATGGTGGAGGAGTTTAAGCGCGGGGTGATGGTGGCGCAGAGTCCGGCGCCGAGGTAAGGCAGAAAGCGGGCGAAGGCAAAGGGGAGACAGGCGGCAAGACGCCGGCGCGAAGCGCAACGCTGCGAAGCTAGCCGAGCAAGTTTGCCGCGGGTACGAGTCAGGCGGATCTCGGGCGACGAGTCGACGTACGATGGCGTATGGAGGGCGAAACGGAATGGCATTTTTGCGGACGTTGAAGAAGGATGAGGTGCCGCCGGGGACGATCCGGGAGATTCAGATCGAGGGCAAGGTGATGGCGGTGTCGAACGTGGCCGGTAAGATATGTGCTATCAATAACATATGTCTGCACCGGGGCGGGCCGTTGGCTGAGGGCGAGGTTGTCGGGGATGTGGTGACTTGCCCGTGGCATGGGTGGCAGTACAATGTTTGCACGGGGAAGTTGGTGGCGAATCCGACGGTGGGCGTGGAGACGTATCCCGTTGAGGTGCGCGGGGACGATATTTTCATCGATATTGGGTGAGCGGCGGCGGGCGGAAACGCAGGGTGTCGGCGCGGGCGAGCGTTCCATACAGTAAAAAACTGCGCAAAACTTTTCCACTTTTTACTTCTTCCGTGTATAGTTCGCGCGACGAATTTTCGAATGAACCAACCTCCGGCTAAACCAAGGCGATGGCTCCTGGCCGTCGACCCACGCGTATATCACTGGGATACCCTTTTCGTGAAGGGTAAGGAAATGTGGCGGCACGCGGGAAGCCGTCCTGACACGCTGCGTCAGCTGAAGCAGGTGCACAAGGGCGACCGCGACGCTGCTCTATCACGGGAAGGCGGAGCACGCGCTGTATGCGCTGGCGGAAGTGAGCCGCGACCCTTATCCCGATCCGCACGAATCGGACACGAAAAAAATGGTGATGGACCTGCGGGCGATCGAGCGGCTGCCGCGGCAGGTGACGCTGGTGGAATTGCGCGACAACCGGCTGCTGCGGAAAATTAAATTCATGAAGAACACGCGGCTGACGATATGTCCGCTGACGGATGAAGAGTACGCGGAAATTTTGCGGATGGCGGGAGTGGTGGCGTCGCCCGGAATTCCGCTGCCTTGATTTTGTGTATTTCCCCTCGGCAGACACTGCGCGGAATAAAATTGGCCTCATTCGCTGGAGCGGACGTCTAAATGCGGACGTCTAAATTCTGTTTGTCGGCGCGTTGGGCGGATGAATCGATGGATTGCTTGAAGGTGGCGCGGGCGGCTCTTAGAGCCGCCCCTACTTGTTGCGGGTCATCATGCGGGAGGGTGTGATGCGAATTGCGAGATTGGCGATCGTGATTGGGATTGCGGCGGTGGCAGTGGTTTACGCGGCGTCGGCGGTGGCGCAGAAGCATGGCGCGGCGGGTGCGAAGGGCGGGGCGGCGGCGGGCGGGAATTGGATTGAGGGAGTTAGCACGGGGCGGAATTTGGTGGTCGACATGACTTACCCGGTGAGCGACAAATTTCCGGCGTGGCCTGGGGACGATCAGGGCGTTTGAGGCGAAAGCGAATGCGACTGTGGAGAAGAATGGATACTTCACGCGAAGCTTTTGGATGCTCGAACATTACGGGACGCACATGGATGCGCCGGCGCATTTTCCTCCTGGCAAGATCACGCTGGACGAACTTCCCGAGAAGAATTTTTTTGGGCCGGCGGTGGTGATTGATGTTCGCGAGGAAGTGGCGAAGGACGCGGATTACCGGTTGACTGCGGTGCGAGTGAAGAAGTGGGAAGCGGAGCACGGCAAGATTCCGAAAGGCGCGATTGCGGTGTTGCGAACGGGCTGGGGTTCACGGGTGCCGGATGCGACGCGTTACAGGAATATGGATGCGAACAAGGTGATGCATTTTCCGGGGTACTCGGTGGAATCGGCGAAGCTTTTGATCGAGCGCGGCGTGGTTGGGTTGGGAATCGATACGCTGAGCATCGATTACGGCGGATCCAAGGATTACGACGTGCATCACGTAGATCTCGCGGCGGGACTCTACAATTTGGAAAATCTGGCGCACACGGAATATTTGCCGGAGTCGGGCGCGTTTATTATTGCGGCGCCGATCAAGCTGGAAGGCGGGTCGGGCGGGCCTTGCCGAGTGTTTGCGGTGCTGCCGCCGAAATGAGCGCGGTGAGTTCGCGGATGAATTCTTCGGGGGCGGCGGGAGCGACGGTGGCGGCGACTGCGGCGGCAAAGACGATTGCCGTGGTGCGGATTGCGACTGGGATTATTTTCTTTTTGTTCGCGGAGTACAAGATTGTGGGGAATGAGTTTACACCTACCGGATTCATGCGCTGGGTGGGCGGATGGGTGGAGCAAGGGCAGCCCGTTGGATTTTTCAGGCCTGTACTTGTGAATTTTGCGCTGGTGCATCCGGTGCTTAGTGCGCGGTTCGTGGCGTGGGGCGAGCTGGCGATTGCGACTAGTTTAATTTTGGGCTTGTGGGTTCGGCCCGCTTCGGTGTGGGGCGGAATTTTCATGGTGAGTATGGCGCTTTCGACGTGGTATGGCCCCGGACATGGGGCTCCAGTGTGGCAGTATTTCGGGGCGAATCTCGATCACATTCCGCTTTTGTTTTTGTTTGCGATTTTTTATGCGAGCCGGGCGGGGGATGTGTGGGGATTGGATGGACGGATGCGGGGCGCGAAGTGAAGTGGGTGGAGGTTTAGAAATTGAGATCCTTCGCTGCGCTCAGGATGACAGATTGCTCAGGTAGCGTCCAGGACGCGCTCTCTTCGTACCTCCATTCGATTCTCTCTTCGTTTCTCATGGCAGGCAGGATGACAGACGTGCACCAAGGTGGGTCGCAGTTTCCGCTTCCGAAAACGAGCGCCCTGAAACGTCCCAGTAATCCCGTTCGGGACAATTTTATCTCACGGCATTGCCCTAACCTTCTTCAGCGCAGCCACGAGTTGCTCGTGCATACCAAGCTGGTAATCACCATCGGGGCGATAGGAGCCAACGGCGTTGGCGATTTCGTGGCGTAGTCCATTTTCAAGACCGAAGATGAGATACGTCGCCAGCGCTTTGAGAGAGGATGCGGAGCCGAAGACGGTAAGCCGAACACAGATGTACGCCAGCATCACGAGCACGAGAATTTGAAATACGCTCATTGGTCACCTTCCGCAGATTGTTACAATCGAGGGACTGGGGTCTCAGTATCACTTCACGCATTTCCAATTTCCACATCGAAAATGCGGTTGGTGTCGAACAACGGCAAGCGCGCTAGAAGATGCGGCCGGGATGCGAGGACACGCACTGGATTGAACGTCGTGCAGGATCAGGTGCGCGGTGGAATCGCGAACGGCTTGGCGTTTCGTTGGGAGCTATCCGCACGACGACCCCCAGGTCAACCGTTGCCGGTCTTCCCGATATAAAGCATCGGGACGCAAGGTTCGCGGAAGCCCCGGATACGCAGCTGACGTTATGCCGGAGATGAAGCTGCGACCCCCTAAAAATCCACGTCAACTCCCACGTCAACCCCTGCCGGTCTGAAGCCCGGCGCTACAACGGCTGAAGCATAATGCACCGGGCGAGGCGCGGTTGCGTGAGGGCCGAGTGAAGTGAGCGGAGCCCCCAAGTCAACCCCTGCCGGTCTTCCCGATATAAAGCGTCGGGACGCAGAAGGCGCGAAAGCCCGGCGCTACAATATCAAGGCGTTGCTGATGCGGGCCGATCATGCGTTACAAAATCCTTTCGGCGTGGCACAGGCTGAAGCCTGTGCTACTTAACCGCATCGTGCCTGACGACTGCGCCGTTTTTCATTACGAAATTTACTTTGCGCAGGGATTCGACGTCATCGAGCGGGTTTGCGGGCATGGCGATGATGTCGGCGTAGAGGCCTGTGGAGATTGCGCCGCGCTCTTTTTGGATGCGGAGGAGTTCGGCTGGATATGTGGTCATCGCTTTGAGAATTTCCGCTGGGGGGACTCCGGCGGCGCGCCAGACGGCTAGGTAGTCGTAATACATATCGGCGCGAGTTTCGTTGGGCATTTCGGTGACTGTGTCAGTGGAGTATGTGAGCTTGACGCCGATCTTGTAGGCGCGGCTGAGGCGGTCGATGATGTTGGCGCCGATTTTGTCGGCGTTGTGATAGCCGGCGGTACTGAGATGGATGGTGGGGAAGTCGGTGCCTGCGAGGAAGACGCCTTTCTCTTTCATGAGGCGAAGCAGGTCGTCGTCGAGGTTCCAGCCGTGCTCGATTGAATCGGCGCCACCCATGATGACGTTGCGGGCAGCCTGTCCGCCGAGAACGTGAACGGCGAGAGCGCGATTCGCTTTGTGGGTTTCGTCAGCAGCGGCGCGGATTTCCTCTTCGGAGTAGAAATAGGCGTTGCTATCGGCAACGAGTTTGATCAGGTCGGCGCCATAGAAAATGTCTTCACGGACTGCTTTGCGAATTTCCTGCGGGCCATCAGCATCGATGTATTCGTAAAGCCAGACGGGCCCTGCTTCCGGGGGGATGTGATGCCCCTGGCCGCCAAATGGGGAGATGATTTTTCCGGATGTGAGAATCGTGGGACCGACGAACCAGCCTTTGGCGATCGCGTTACGAACGTCGACGGAGGCGAAGTCCGCTTCATTGCCAACGTCGCGAACGGTGGTGATGCCGGCGTTGAGCAGGATCTGGGCGGTTTTCAGGCCGTAGAGGACGCGGATGCCTTTGCCGTCGATGAGGTAATTGGTTTCGAGGGTGGCGCGGAGATCGTGTTCGAGGAATGTTATGTGCGTGTGGGTGTCCATCACGCCGGGCATGAGCCATTCGTTGGAGAGGTCGATGACCTGAGCGCCGGAGGGGATGGCGACGCTGGGGCCGATGTCGGTGATTTTTTGGTCTTTTACGAGGATGATTTGGTTTTTGGCGACGGCGCCAGTGGCGGGATCAATGACGTTGCCGGCGCGGATGGCGACGGTTTGCGCGTAGAGGGGAATTGCGAAGAGCAATGCTAGCAGGACAGCGATTCGACGCATTGTAAGGCTCCTTTGAGAGTGTGTGAAAAAGAGCAAAAAATTTCATCAGGGGCTTCCCGACGAAGAGGTCGGGACGCAGAGGGCGCGAAAGCGCCGGATAAGCAACTGACTCAATGTCGGAGCTGAATCTCCGACCCCCTAAAAATCCACGTCAACTTCCACGTCAACCCCTGCCGGTCTTAAGCCCGGCGCTACAAAACCGTAGGGCTTACTTCGAGTTTCTGATTACTGAGCCGTTTTTCATTACGAAATTTACTTTGCGCAGGGCTTCGGTGTCGTCAAGCGGGCTTGCGGGCATGGCGATGATGTCCGCGAACAGGCCCGGGATTATCGCGCCGCGTTCTTTTTGAATGCGGAGAAGCTCGGCGGCATTGGTGGTCATCGCTTTTAGAACGGCGGCGGCGGGAACGCCTGCCTGGCGCCAGCCGGCGAGGTAGTCCCACGTCATATCGGCGCGGGATTCGCCGGGCATTTCCGAAACGATGTCGGTGGAGAAAACCAACTTCACACCGATGGCATAGGCGCGATGAAGCCGGTCCAAGGCGGCCGCGGAAACCGCTTTTCCATCCGGGTAACCGCCCTGAACGAAGTGGGCTTCAGGGAATTCAGTTCCGGCAAGGAATGTTCCTTTCGCTTTCATGAGGCGGAGTTGGTCATCGGTAAGGTGCCAGCCGTGTTCGAGTGAATCAGCGCCGCCGTTGATTACGTTGTTGGCGGCTTCGCTTGTGTAGCAGTGGACGGCGAGAGCGCGTCCGGCATTGTGGGCTTCGTCAGCAGCAGCGCGGATTTCTTCCTCGGAATAGATGTAGGCGCTATTGTCGGCGACGAGCTTGATAAGATCTGCGCCATAGAAGATATTTTCGCGAACTGCTTTGCGAATTTCCCAAACACCGTCCGCGTCGAGGTATTCGAATCGCCAAACCGGGCCGGCTTCGGGCGGGGTGCCGGCCGATTGTCCACCGAAGGGAGCAATGATTTTTCCGGAGGTGAGGATTGTGGGACCGACGAACCAGCCTTTGTTGATGGCGTTGCGAACGTCTACGGAGGCGTAGCCTGCTTCATTGCCGACGTCGCGGATTGTGGTGATGCCGGCGTTCAGCAGCGTCTGAGCGATTTTGAGACCTTGCAGAACCCGCATACCTTTGCCGACCTCGAGATAGTTTTCTTCGAGGGGCGTGCTCATGTTCGGGAGGAGAAATGTGACGTGGGTGTGGGCGTCCATGATGCCGGGCATGAGCCATTCGTTGGACAGGTCGATGACCTGCGCGCCGGAGGGGATGGCGACGTTGGGGCCGACGTCAGTGATTTTTTGGTCTTTGACGAGGATGATTTGATTTTTGGCGACTTTTCCTGTGGCGGGATCGATTAGGTTTCCGGCGCGGATGGCGATGGTTTGGGCGAAGGCAGGAATTGCGAAGAGAATGGCGAGCAACACTAAAACGCGGCGCATGCAAAGGCTCCTTGGAAAATCCGTGCGAGCTATGGAATATTTTCCTCAGGGGCTTCCCGACAAAGAGGTCGGGACGCGAAAGCCCCGGAAAAGCAACTGACGTTATGTCGGAGCTGAAGCTCCGACCCCGTAGAAACCTACGTCAACTCCCACGTCAACCCCTGCCGGTCTGAAGCCCGGCGCTACAAAATCGTATTGCGATGCGAGAGTGATTCTAAATCGGCGGGAGTCTAGCACAACGGCGGAGCGGTGCCGAATCGGATTTGTCTGTGCTAACGTGTTTGAGAGATGCCGGAACTTCCTGAAGTCGAGACAGTAGCGCGCGGTTTGCGAATGGTGCTGCCGGGGCGGGGGATCGTGCGTGTGCGTTTGAGCGCGAAAACAGATTTTATCGAGGATCCTGCATCGCTCGAGCGGGATTTGCCGGGAACGCGGGTGGTGAGCGTGGCGCGTTACGGAAAGTTTTTGGTGATTGAGCTTGAATGCGCGCGAGCGGCGAGCGGGCCGATTGCGCTGCTGATTCATCTGGGGATGACGGGACAGATTGTGATTTGTCCCGCTGAGGCACCCGTCGTGGCGCATACGCACGCATTTTTTACGCTCGATGATGGGCGCGAATTGCGTTACACGGATATTCGGCGGTTTGGGCGGATTCGAATTCTGACGGACGGGGAGCGCGAGAGCGTGCTGGGGCCGCTGGGAGTTGATCCGCTCGAGGCGAGTGAGAAGGAATTTCGCGGCGCGATTGGGGCGCGGCGAGCGCGGATTAAAGCGCTGTTGATGGATCAGCGCGTGTTTCGCGGGATGGGGAACATTTATACGGATGAGAGTTTGTGGCGCGCGAAGATTCACCCGAAGAGGTTAGGCGCTAATTTAAATGCTATTGAAATGCGGCGATTGTATCGGGCGGTTCGCGAGATTTTGACGGAGGCGATCCGATTGCGCGGGTCGTCGGTGTCGGATTATGTGGATTCGGAAGGGCAGCGCGGGGAATTTCAGTTGCGGCACCGGGTGTATCAGCGCGAGGGGAAGAAATGTTTTCGCTGTGGCGGGGTGATACGGCGGGCGATTGTGGCGGGGAGAAGTAGTTTTTTTTGTGGGAAGTGCCAGGCGGCGCCACGCATTAAGCGGATTCGGTGATCTGCGGGGATCACATCCCCATATGCGTCTCCCAAACAAGAAGGATCAAGGCACCAACAACCGCCAAAGAATTTAGAACAACGCTGCGACGCCTAAGAAGATTTACCACGCCCCAAATCGCTCCAAGAATTACCAGCAAACGGAAGTCGTGACCAACTCCCATTTCCCATCGATTGATCCACTGCCAGTCTGTTTCGAAGCGGTGTGCGTAAATGGAGTGTCCGAGCAACCAGTCGAAGAGGCCGGGAAAAGCCTTGGGCATTTCCATCAAGGCGAGTTCGAGAGCGAGATTGGTAATTGTGAGGACGAACGGGAGGCGATCGACGAATTGAGTTCGACCAAACGGCCGGAGAACCGCGCACGACGCAACTATCCAGATTAGAAGCGATATAGCGAAAATAACCGCGGGATGCAAGGTTAGGTGAGGCCTTCGACGATTCGGAGGTCGCGGTCGGCTGCATTGCCCAGGGCGCGGAGGGCGGCTTTGTAGGCGTCGCTTTCGTAGGTGGCGATCGCGGCGGCTACGCTATCGAATTCGATGATTACGGTTCGTTGATTGATGCCTTGTTCGTAGGTTTTTGCCGGGGTGCCGCGGGCAAGGATGCGGCCTCCGGCTGCTTTGATGGCAGGGCCGGCGAGTTCGGCGTACGCGGCGACTGCGGGGGGATTTGAGATCGAGCGATAGTTTGAGATCCAGTAGGCTTTGGGCATCGGTGCACTCCTTCGTTCGAGTGTGAATTGAAATCATACGCGGAAAAGGCCTGAGGTCAATCGCGTCGAGAGGCGCGGCGGAATGGGACCTGAGCTACGGAGGTGCGCGGGGCGGTGCGATGTCGTGATAGTTAGTGCGAGACTGTTCGCGAGAAAGTTAACTGCCACGTCAACCTCTGCCGGTCCCGCGAACCCATCCGGGACGCAGGAAACGCGTCTAAAGCCCGGCGCTACAAATGCGCAATGCCGATGCGAGACGGCAACGAAGAGCGAGCGGTGGGCGGATTAGCGGGCGGCGGCATCGCGGGCTGCAGCGGCGGATTCGAGGAGCGGAGTGGCGGCGGCGAAAATGCGGTCGGCCCAGAAGCGGCGCTCGCCTGGTTCGAGCCAGAGGATTGGGGCGCGGAGATTGTTGAAGGGCGGCGCGGCGAGCATTTCGTTTAAGAGATCGTGAATGCGCTGCTGGAAGGCGCGATCCTCGGAGCGGAAACCGTCGGAGAGAATTTCGAACGCGACGGGCGGGACACCGACGAGGAGCGAGTAGGAGTCCATCCACCAGGCGAGCCAGGGTTCGAGTTGCGGCTGGCGGCCGAATTTATTTACGAGGTAGCAGTAGTTGTCGAGGACGGCGCGATCGCAGATTACGTGAGGGGCGCGGCGTGCGGCGTCGAGTTCGGCGGCGATTTGCGCGTGGAGAATCCAGAGCTGGCCTTCGAGAGTGGTGGCGGCGTTTACGGGGAACGGGGATTGGCGGGCGACTTCGGTGACGAGTTCGACGTTGCAGGCGGATTTTTTCAGGAGCGAGCAGATTTCGTAGGCGAGAGTTGTCTTGCCGACTCCGTGAGTGCCGATCAGGGCGAGTTTCATTTTTTGTTTTGGCGCGGACTGTAGTTCTTCTAACACATTTTGCGGAATGTGAGAATGGGGTGAGCGCGCGCGGCGGGCGGGCGGGCGGGTCTTAGACCCGCCCCTACTCCGCAAGATTGAATGCTTCGGAAACGTGGGTGGTGCGCGGCGCGTCTAGCTTAACGGCGAGAGGATTGACACAGAGGGCACGGAGAAGCACAGAGTTCACAGAGAACGGCGGGAGGATTGACACAGAGGACACGGAGGGGCACAGAGTTCACAGAGAACGGCGGAAGGATTGACACAGAGGACACGGAGAAGCACAGAGTGCACGGAGTTCACAGAGAAAGGCCGAGTTTACGGAGTAGGGCGACGCCGGAGTGATGAGTTGTAGAGATTGAGTTGGGCGCATAGAATCGGGTGTTTCTGGAATGGCGTGATTGCGGTACGGAGGGATTGAAAACGATGAGAGCTCGTCGGGTTGCAGGTTTCGTGGTGATGGCGATGGTGGGAGTTGTGGTATGTGTGGCGGCGTTGCGCGGGCAGCAGGGTGCGGGGCCGGATAAGAGCGCGTTTGCGGCTGCGGATGAAAAGATTTTGGCGGAGGTTCACGACCACAACGAAATCATGGCGAATCTGGAATATCTATCGGACATGATCGGGCAGCGGTTGACGGGCTCGGAGAATTTGAAGAAGGCGAACGACTGGACACAGAAAAAGTTTGGCGAGTACGGCGTGGCGAATCCGCATCTGGAATCGTGGACGATCGCGCACACGTGGACGCGGGGAACGGCGACGGGACGAATTTTGAGTCCGGCGGAGCATCCGCTGACGATCGCGTCGTACGCATGGGCGGCGAATACGAATGGGCCCGTGCACGGCCCCGTCGTGTTTGTAAAGGCGGAGAAGGTAGGAGATCTCGATCAGTACAAGGGGAAACTGAAGGGCGCGATTGTGATCACGAGCGAACCCGTTCCTTTGCCTGCGCCTGATGAGCCTGCGGTGAATCCGGTTCTGGTTCCGTACGGCGATTCATTCTTGCTGGTGAGGCCGCTGCGGCCGGGCGAGAAGCCGTTTGAGTTCAATGCAGGGTTTCGAAAATTTCTGATGGTGCGGAATGAATTTTTCAAGAAGGAAGGAGTGCTCGCGGGGCTGTCGGATTCCGGGAAGCCGGACGCGTTGCTGAATATGACGGGTCTGGGCGGCCGGCAATATGCGATCGCGCCGATCCCAGCGGCGTTCGTTTCGTCGGAAAGCTACAGCTTGATTTGGAGATTGATGAAGCGCGGGCCGGTGGATGTGGAAGTGAATATTGCGAACACGATCGGGGACGGGCCGGCGAACGTCTACAACACGATTGCGGAAATCCGGGGCAGCGAAAAGCCGGATGAAATTGTGGTGCTGGGCGCGCATTTGGATTCCTGGGATTTGGGGACGGGAACGACGGACAACGGGACAGGCGCGATGGTGGTGCTGGAAGCAGCGAGGGCGATCGAGAAATCGGTATTGCGGCCGAGCCGGACGATCCGGTTCGCATTATTTTCCGGGGAAGAGCAGGGGCTGAACGGATCGCGTGCGTATGTGGACGCGCATCGGGACGAGCTGCCGAAAATTTCCGCGGCGCTGATTCACGATACGGGCACGGGCCGGGTGACGAGCATCAGCCTGATGCGGAATTATCAGGACCGCGAGGTGATGGATAAAGTCGTGGCGCCGTTGCGCTCGCTTGGGCTGCTGGAATTGACCGAGCGCTGGATGACGGGAAGCGATCACGTCCCGTTTGAAGAGGCGGGAGTGCCGGGATTTTTCTGTTTGCAGGATCCGGCGCAATATTTCCAGACGCACCATTCGCAGGCGGACACATTCGATCAAGCGCACGAAGCGGACCTGGTGGAAGGCGCGCAAGTGATGGCAGCGGTCGCTTACAATTTGGCACAATTGCCGGAGCTATTGCCGCGGAAGCCGATGAGCACGAGCGGGGCGGGTGAGTAATAGGAGTGCACGGTGATCGGCCTACGCGCGATAGCGAGATGCGAGGGAACTGATGCGGGCAGTCGTGCAGCGGGTGAGCCGCGCGAAGGTGAGCGTGGATGGTCGCGTGGCGGGTGAGATTGGTCCGGGGCTTGTGGTGCTTGTGGCCGTGGGACGCGAAGACACGGCAGCTACGGCAAGCGCGATGGCGGAGAAGGTCGCGAATCTGCGGATATTTGGCGACGATGCGGGCAAGATGAACCGTTCGCTGCTCGATACGGGCGGCGCGACGTTGGCGATTTCGCAATTTACGTTGTATGGAGATGCGCGCGGGCAGCGGCGGCCGAGTTTTATTCAGGCGGCGCCACCGGAATTGGGGAAGGCGCTGTACGAAGAATTTGCGGGCGCGATGCGAGCGCTTGGGGTGCGGGTTGAGACGGGAGTGTTTCAGGCGCACATGGCGGTGGAGCTTGTGAATGATGGGCCGGTGACGATTCTATTGGATTCGGAGAAGACGTTCTAGTGGTGGGTTCAGTGGGCGGCGCGGATAAAACCAACTGCGAGGATTAACACAGAGGACACTGAGGAACACAGAGGGCACTGAGGAAGATTGAGATTTGAGTGTGTCGGCGTGTGATACGGAGTCCACGTCAACGGCTGCCGCCCTAAAGGGCGGCGCTACAAATCGATGAAGAGTTCGGGAGTGGTGCGATGAGCGAAGTTGCAAGAATTTTGGATCAGATGGATCGCGCGATTGGTGGCGAGGCCTGGCACGGGCCGCACTTGCAGCAATTGCTTGACGGGATTAGCGCTGAGCAGGCTTCGAAGCATCCCGTTCGCGGCGCGCATTCGATTTGGGAGATCGTGAACCATCTCGCCGCTTGGAACCGGATCGTGCATCAGCGGTTGGCAGGAACTCCGGTGGATGTGACGCCGGAACTGGATTGGCCGCCGGTGTGGGAAGCGAGCGAGGCAGAGTGGCGACGCTCGTTAGATAACCTGCGGGAAAGCAGGGAGCATTTTCGGGCGGCCGTGGAAAAATTGCGGGACGAAGAATTGTCGTCGCCTCCGGCCGGGACGGAATGGTCGCGCTATGCGACGTTACATGGAGTGGTGCAGCACGACTTGTATCATGCGGGGCAGATCGCGATATTGAAGAAGGCGCTTGGATAACGAAGCGAAGAGCCGGTGAACCGAACGTGGAGTGCGACATGGACAAGGTGATCTCATCTTGAGTGCGGCCGCGCCGCAGTTTGCAGGAGAAATTCGCGAAGCGTGTCCGGCGGACTTCGCGCGAATGGCGGAACTCGCGGGGCAGCTCGGGTATCCATCCAGTGCTGTGGATATCGAGCGGCGGCTCGCGGGCATGAATACAGCGGGGGAGAATGTCGTATTCGTCGCACAGTGGGCGGACGGCACGGTCGCCGGATGGATTGGCGCGTTTGTTTACCGGTCGGTGGAAGCGGACGCGCGCATCGAAATCAGCGGGTTGGTGGTTGATGAGAGGTTTCGATCGCAAGCGGTGGGCCGTTTTTTGCTGGAGCGAGCGGAAGCATGGGCGCGGGAAAAAGGGTGCAGCGCGACGGGTTTACGTTCGAATGTGATTCGCGAGCGGGCGCACGCGTTTTATAAGCGGCAGGGATACGAGCACACGAAGACGCAGAAATCGTTTCGGAAGAATGTGTGAGAGCATTGCGGGGCAGCGAGCCTGCGGGAGCGGGTGGAACGCCGATCGATCGGCTGAAGAGTTTGGGAATTGCCACGTTTGACGCGGGCACGGTCCCGCAAGACCATCCCGGACGCCAAAGGCGCGCATGCTGAGTCCTAACTGAGCGATTTTTGCTTTACGCGAAACATTGAGATGAACAAATTCGCATGAACTTCAAAATGGATGGGCCGGCGCTGTTTGATTTCTGGGTGCTTGCGGCTTGCTGGGTTGGTTTTGGCGTAATTTTGGTGATGGGAAGGCGCGGGTCGATCAAAACGGATGCGAAGCGGAATCCGGTGTCTCAATTGGGATTTGCGCTGCAGGGAGTGGGATACGCGATTTGTTTTTTTTTCACGCGCCGGGATTTATCGCCGATTGTGCCGATGCCGAAGGTGGTTGAGTTTTTGTTAGCGGGCACGATTGCGGCGATTGGGGTTGTTTCGGTGTGCATTTGCTTCACGGCGGCGCGGACGCTTGGCAAGCAATGGGCGCTGGTGGCGCGAGTTGTGGAAGGGCACGAATTGATAACGCAAGGGCCGTATTCGCACGTGCGGAATCCGATTTACTTGGCGATGTTCGGGATGCTGGTGGCGACGGGGCTGACCGTGAGCCGGTGGCAGGCGCTGTTGGCTGGGATTCTGGTGTTTTTGATCGGGAATGAAATTCGAATTCGCAGCGAAGAGAATCTGCTGCGTGAGACGTTTGGAGCGAAGTTCGATGAGTATGCTTCGCGAGTGCCTGCGTTATTCCCTCGAATGTTCTAAGGGGCCCTGCCCGGTTTCAATGGTGTGAAATTCCGAAGGATAGCGAGAATGCTTGAAGTGTGTTCGTGCGGTGCGGAGAGTGGAAACGCAGGCGCGTCATTCAACTGCGAGAACCCGCACAACTGCGAAGAGTGGTTCCCTAATCTCAATCGGGTGCCAGGAGTTCCAAGGCTCGCGGGAAATGCGCCGCGAAAGGTATGCGCTGCGCGCTGTTTCTCTACCCAGCGCTCTCGCGCTGGGCTAAGTTCTGCCGCGCCTCCGGCGCTGATGGTGACTGGCTTCCTCGCGTGAAGTGATTTCAGGCGTTGTTGATGTTTCCGTGATCGGGGTTTGTGCGGAAGGCTAGAGCTAATTTGATTCCTGCGCGGTAAGAAGAATGTGTTCCGTTGAATACCCTCCGTCTGTACGATAATATCGTAATACGATATAATATTAAAATGGCGTCCAACCGCAAATCAGGCACCGACTATGAGGCGCTGGCAGCCTTTCGTTACGAGATCCGGCGATTCCTGAATTTCAGCGAGCAGGCGGCGCGGGCTGCGGGGATTGAGCCGCACCAGCATCAGGCGTTGCTGGCGATCAAGGGATTGCCGGCGGGGCGGAAGGCGACGGTGGGCGTGCTGGCTGAGCGGTTGCAGATTGAACATCACACGACCGTGGAGCTGGCGAACCGGTTGGAGCGGAAGGGGTTGGTTCGACGGTCGCGGAATGAAGTTGACCGGCGCGAGGTGTTGCTTGGTTTGACGCGGCGCGGTGAACGGCTGCTGAAGGAGTTGACGGTAGCGCATCGAGCGGAACTGCGGTCGGCGGGTCCGGAGTTGTTGCGAGCTTTGAATGCGGGGATCGGGCAGGCAATACGCCGGCGCGTCTCGAAATAGAACCCAAGTGAAAGGGTGGCGCGATCGTGGGCAGCGCTGTAAAGCCCGCAGCAACAACTAACACAGAGAACACAGAGGGCACAAAGAACACAAAGAACACAGAGAACGCAGAGGGCACTGAGGGCACAGAGGTCACTGAGGAAGACTGAGACTTGAATGGATTGGGCGCGTGAAGTGGAGCGCACATCAACGGCTGCCGCCCTTCCCGATGAAAATCATCGGGACGCAAAAAGCGCGGAAGGGCGGCGCCACAAAGGCTGGGAATAGCAAATGACACGGAATAGGAATTCGGCGGCGGGAGTAGCGGAGAGACAGCTTGCGAATGCGGCGGGCTTTCGAATTGGATTAATTTCGCTGCTTGCGGGGCTGATTGGGATTCTTGCGGGATTGATTGCGTATGTGCTGTACGACTTGATTGGACTCTTCACGAACCTCGCCTACTACCACGAGTGGTCATTTCATTTCCGGAGCCCTGAGAATACGCACCTGGGACTGTGGATTATCGTTACGCCGGTGATCGGCGGGTTGATCGTGGGATTCATGGCGAAGTATGGCTCGGAAAAAATCAAAGGGCACGGAATTCCGGAGGCAATGGAAGCGGTGTTGACGTCGCGAAGCCGGATCGAGGCGAAGGTGGCGATCTTGAAGCCGCTTTCGGCAGCGATTGCGATTGGAACCGGAGGGCCGTTTGGCGCGGAGGGCCCAATCATTCAGACGGGCGGGGCGTTCGGGTCGCTGGTGGGGCAATTTATTTCGACGACGGCTGTGGAGCGCAAGGTGTTGCTTGCGTGCGGGGCCGGAGCGGGGATGGCGGCGACGTTCAACACGCCGATTGCGGGAGTGATTCTCGCGATTGAATTGCTGCTTTTTGAATTTCGTTCCCGGTCGTTTATTCCACTGGTGATTGCGTGCACGCTGGCAACGAGCGTGAGGTCAGTTCTGCTTGGGCAGCGGTCGATGTTCACGATGGGGAATGTGAATTTTGATGCGCTGCACGGATTGCCTTACTACGTGATTCTTGGAGTGCTCGCAGGAATCGTGGCGATTGGATTTACGAAGCTGCTGTACTGGGTGGAAGACCAGTTCGAGCGGTTGCCAATCGATGACCTTTGGCATCCGGCGATCGGCGCGCTGGGGTTGGGGATCATCGGTTTTTTCGTGCCGCGCGTATTGGGAGTTGGCTACGACACGATCTCGGACATCCTCAATAATAATCTTGCGCTGAAGCTGCTGTTGCTTGTGGCTGTGTTCAAGGCGCTGGCACTGGTGATTTCGCTCGGGTCTGGAACATCCGGGGGATTGCTTGCGCCGATGTTCATGTCGAGCGCGGCAATGGGCGGAGCGTTTGCGATCGTGGTGAACATGATTTTCCCGTCGGCGCATCTTTCGCCGGGAGCCTATGCGCTGGTGGCGATGGCGGCAGTGTTCGGAGCAGCGTCGCGGGCGACGTTTACGTTCATTGTGTTCGCGTTTGAAATCACACGCGACTACAACGCGATTCTGCCGCTGATGCTGGTGTGCGTGATTGCGGACATGATCGCGCTGCGATATCTGCCGAACTCGATCATGACGAAGAAACTGGCGCGGCGCGGACTTTCTGTGCCGGAGTATTACGAGGCGGGGGCGTTGAATGTGGTGCGCGTCGGCGAAGTGATGCGGCAAGACGTGAAGCCAATTGCACTGGGAATGAGCGTGGGGGAAATGGCGGAGCGAATGGCGCAGCGCGAACCGGGGTTCGACGTGACGGAAGGATTGCCAATCGCAGGTGATGACGGGAAGTTAGTGGGAATCGTGACGCAGGGAGATTTATTGCGGGCGCTGGAAAAGGATCCGGCAGGGCGGATGACGGTTGGCGAAGTGGGCGGAGGGGATTTAATTGTGGCGTTTCCGGATGAACTTGTTTTTGAGGCGCTTTTCCGGATGCTGCAGAACGATATTGGGCGTTTGCCAGTGGTGAATCGCGAGGATCCGGGGAGGATGGTGGGGTATTTGAACCGGACAAGTATTTTGAGCGCGTGGACGCGGCAGATGCATGAAGAAGGAGTGCGGGAGCACGGATGGTTTCGGAAATTTTATGAGACGGCGAAGAACGATGAGGCGGGGACAGTTTAGACGGTGGTGGATGGATGGCGTTGATTGCGAAAAAGAGCCGGCAGGATGCTAATTGTATAAGGGCGTTACGAGGCGGCAACCGCGCGGTTCGATAAGGGGACAGCTTATTGCGGTAATTGCCGCGAGAGATGATGAAAAGCGAAATCAACTTCAACACCTGCCGCCCTGAAGGGCGGCGCTACAAAATCAAAAGCCGTTACAATCTCGCCTAAAAACCGCCGCCGCCTCCGCCACCGAAGCCGCCGCCGGAGAATCCACCACCACCGAAACCTGAGCCGCCGGAACTGCTGCGCGGGGCGGAAGCCATCACGTTGCCTGCCTGAGACGACATCACGTTGAGATCGTTGACGAACATATAGGGCACGAACGCGCTGCCGTAGGGGCCGGAATACCATTGCGGAGGCTGCATGGCGATTCCGGCGAAGGCCGCAACCCATTTCTTTTCGCAACGCAATGCCATCGCGTAGGGCAAAAACTTTTCGAAGAGCTCGGGGGTTTTGACGATGCGTTCGAGGCGGTCGCTTTCGACGCGCTCGAGGAATTGTTCGAAGCCGAGAACTTTTTCATAGGTGCGCGCGCCGCTGAGCGTGCGAGCGGGCATGAACCAGCCGAAGATGCAGATCACTGCGCCGGTAAGAATTCCGGCGATCATCCACGTGACGTGGGAAATGCCAGTGGCAACTCCGAGAGAGCCGCCAAAAACGAGGAGCAGAACTCCGATTACAAATCCGCCGCCGATGTAGGTTTGGCGAACTGTGTCCGGGCGGTGGAGGTAGTATCCGTCGGCCATAAGGGCGTCAAAAATGCGGCTGCGGATTGCGGGGAGGTGGGTATAGAAGCGATTTTGGAGTTCGGAGAGTTTTACGGCATCGATCGAGCCGTCGTTGAACAGGGCTGAAAGCATTTCGAGTTCATGCGGGCGAACGCCGCTCCATTCGGTCGCCGGGCGCTTGAGGTGAAAAATATATTCTTTGCTGTGACTGAGGCCGAGAAGATGGCTCTCGTCTTTTTGCTCGATGGTGAGATAACCCTTCACGGCAAGGTCGACGAGAGTGGCGGTGATGTCGCGCATCGCCGCTTCGTTCTCGACGAGGGTGCCGCATTCGCCGGGCGTGAGTTTGTCGGGCGGCTCGTATTGGACTGCGATTGCTTCTCGATCGGGATCGCGGCCGCGCGTCCACCAAAGCCACAGCATGAGGAGGAACGTGGCGACGGGAAGGAACAAAGGCCAGTTGCTGCGGAAGAAGAGAGCAATTTTCGCGAGGGCCGTCGGCGGGTGAACGACGCCTTTATCCCAGCCGACGACGGCGGTGAGGCCCTCGCGATAGGAAAGCGGATGAGTGGAGCGAATTTCGACGAGATTGTTCTTGGATTCCACTTCGGCGTCGCGGTCGCGCGAACCGTAAATGCCGGTGTAAGCGATTGCGTGCAAGCCGGCGACGCCATCGGGCAATTCGATTTTCGCGGAGACGGAATGGATGGGAACATCCCATTCGTCACCTGTTACGTTCCAGTAGAGCTCGTCATGATCGTCACCGAACCGAATGGCATTGAGGATGCGGTAGTGGAGGATGACGGTTTTGGTGGCGTCGGAAGCGCCGGGAACCCAGATTTTGAATTTCAGGTAGCGACCGTCGCGTTTCTGCTCGTATTTCAAAGGCTGGCCGTTGTCGTCGGTGACGGAGAGCGGCTCGAGGAGCAGCGAATAGTTGAGGTGCTGAGGGGTGTCGTACTCGACGGGAATCGTTCGATAGAGGCCGTTCCAGGAGCCGGTGAAATGCGCTTCGATGATTTCGGTAACTTCGATGGTGCCGTCGGCGTTTACGGTGACGGTTTCCTCGAAATGCTGGATGGCGAGTTCGCGGGCGGCGGCGGGCGACGCCACGGCGAACGTTGCGAGGAACGCGAGGAGAGAAAAAACGAAAGCGCGGCGGGAAAGCGGCATCCGGGTGCGCCGGCCTAGGATGCGGCGCCGCCGAAGCTGACTTTTGGGACGTCGCGTTCGGCGGGGGCGCTGATTTCGAAAAACTCGCGCGGCTTGAAATTGAACATTCCGGCGATGATGTTGGAAGGGAACTGAGCGATTTTCGTGTTCAGGTCGCGAACGACGGCGTTGTAGTAGCGGCGCGCGTTTTGAACGCTGTCTTCAATTTGGTTGAGCGTGGCCTGAAGTTGATTGAAGCTTTCGACGGCGCGAAGCTGCGGATAGGCTTCCGCGAGGGCGAAAACCTGTCGCAAGGCAGCAGTGAGTGCGCCTTCTGCTTCAGCTTTTGCGGCGGGGCCCTGGCTGCCCATCGCACGATTGCGGGCGGCGACGACGTCTTCGAGCGTTCCTTTTTCGTGGGCGGCGTAACCCTTTACGGTTTCAATGAGATTGGGAATCAGGTCGTAGCGGCGCTTCAGTTGGACATCGATGTCCGACCATGCGTTATCGCACTGCACTCTCAGTTGGATAAGGCTGTTGTACATTCCAACGACGACGAAGACCAGGATCAGGAGAACTACAGCGATTGCGATCAACATGCGCGCCTCCGACAGTTGCCAGTAAAGCTAGCGGCTCAGGATACGGCGGGTTGGAGATGGAGTAAAGCGTATAGCGGTGTGAAGGCAGAGGAAGGCAAGGATTGACACAGAGGACACGGAGGGGCACAGAGTTCACAGCGAACGGCGGAAGGATTGACACAGAGGACACGGAGAGGCACAGAGGTCACTGAGAAAACAACTGAGCGCCGAGGCGTCGTAGCGATTGCTATTTAGGCGGAGTTAAGGTTGGGTCGAGTTTTGCGGCTTCTTTGAATTCGTCGGCGGCGGCTTCGGGCTCGTTGAGCCACTGGAGGGAGATTGCGAGATTGTAATGAGCGTGAGCGAGATCGGGACGAAGGCGGATTGCTTCGCGGTAGGCGTCAGCGGCAGGGCCGAAGCGGCGCTTGGTGAAAAGCGCGTTGCCGAGATTGAAGTAGGCGTCGGCATTGTCCGGTTGTGCGACGATCACCTTTCGATAGGCGGCTTCGGATTCTTCCACGTTGCCTGATTGCAGGAGAGCGGCGCCGAGGGCGATTTGAGCTTCCGGGAAATCAGGTTGGACGGCGAGGGCTTTGGTGAAGTAGCCGGCGGCTTGTTTTGGATCGTTTTGGCTGACGTAGGCGTTACCAAGATTGTAAAGCGCGTGCGCATCTTTGGGCTTGAGCGCGAGACCTTTCTGATATTCGGCAATCGCTTCGGGAATTTTTTTCTGATCTTGATAGGCGCGCGCGAGATTGAATTGCGCTTCGGCCTGATCGGGTTTCAGTTCGAGGCTCTTCTGCAAGCACGTGATGGCTTCATCGAGATTTTTGTCGTTGTAAAGCAGATGGCCGAGCGCAAACCAGGCGTGAGCATCTTTGGGATTGGCAGCGACCACCTGGCGATAGGCGGCGATGGCGTCGGTCGATCGGCCGGCGTTCTCGAGCGCGGCGGCGTAGTTCGCGCGAACGTCACTTGCGTTGGGCGAAAGCTCGAGTGCTTGCTCGTAGGATTTGATCGCGCCATCCCAATCATGTTTCGAGGCTAAAGCAGCGGCGAGATTGTTTATGGCGTCGACGTATTTCGGCGAGAGCTCGATGGCTTTGCGGTAGGCGTCGAGTGCGTCGTCAGTACGATCGAGGGCGAAGAATGCGACGCCCATACCATTGTAAGCTTGCGGAAAATTGGGGTGGAGGGCGAGCGCCTTCTGGTACGCGGCGAGGGAATCTTTGTACTTGCCCTGGTGATAGAGCGCGAGGGCGAGGTTGTTTTCGGTGGTTGCGTCGGTGGGGTTGAGTTTCAGAGCGGCTTCGAAATCTTTTACGGCTTCTACGTCCTGGCCTTTGGCATCGAGCGCGAGACCAAGATTGCTGAGCGCTTCGGGGAAAGCGGGGTCAAGCGCGAGCGCCTTGCGAAACTGTTGGATGGCGTCGTCGAGCTTTCCTTTTCCGTAGAATTCGAGGCCGAGATTGTTGAATTCGACGGCTTGATTGTGAGTGGCGACTTGTACTTGCGACTGAGCGAGAGCGTGAAGAGACGGTGGCAGCAGGATTGCGAGCGAGAGCAGAAGGCAGCAGGCGAAGATCGAGAGTGCTTTCAACGTGCCCGGGCCTCCGACGGTGAGAGCTGCGAGGAAAGGATAGCACAGACAAATGACGGGGGCGTTGGGACGCACGAGAAACTGGCTCTGTTGATGAACCGTTCGCTTATTCTGGGCGGCTTGGAGCATACATTGATTGGCACAGGCTGAAGCCTGTGTTACTGCACGAGATCGCTAGTGTTACGTTCTGATTTCAGATACGCTGGTTGCTCTACAGGTGGTTTGGACCCCCTTCCGGCCACTTGGAATGCTCTTCAAAACATTCAGTGCGGCTGTGTTCGGCATCGATGCGTACCTCGTCGAAGTCGAGGTAGATATTGGCCCGGGCTTTCAGGGCTGCTTCAGCGTAGTCGGATTGCCGGACATCGCTGTGAAAGAAAGCCGCGAGCGAATCAAATCAGCGGTGCGGAATTGCGGATTTGATTTTCCGTTCAGTTCGATTGTCACCGTAAATCTGGCTCCCGCCGATATCCGCAAAGAAGGCTCCGCATTTGACTTGCCCATGGCGCTCGGAGTGCTCGGTTGCCAGGGAACATTCTTCGGCAAAATTCTGGATTCGCACGTTTTTCTGGGAGAGCTGTCGTTGGATGGGGGAGTGCGGTCGGTGCGCGGAGCACTGTCTGCCGCGCTGGCTGCGCGCGAACGCGGGATCAAGAATGTGGTGGTGCCGGAAGCAAACGCGCGCGAAGCGGCGGTGGTGGAGGGCGTGAATGTTTTCGCGGTGAAATCGCTGCCGCAGGCCGTGGACCTGATGAATTCGCCGGAATCATTTCAGCCCGTGAAGGTGGATACGAAGCAGATGCTCGCGGAAGCGAGCCAGTATGCGGTGGACTTGCGCGACGTGCGCGGGCAGATGGTAGCGAAACGCGCGCTCGAAGTTTCCTGCGCCGGCAGCCACAACATACTTCTGATTGGGCCGCCGGGCGCGGGCAAGACGATGCTCGCGAAAAGAATTCCCACTGTGCTGCCGCCGATGTCTCTCGAAGAGGCGATTGAGACGACGCGGATACACAGCGTGGCGGGAGTTCTGGAGGATAAGCGCGGCCTTGTGGGGACACGCCCGTTCCGATCGCCGCACCATACGATCAGCGACGCGGGGTTGATCGGCGGAGGGGCGATTCCGAGACCCGGCGAAGTTTCGCTGGGGCACAACGGCGTGCTGTTTCTCGACGAGCTGCCAGAATTTCAGCGCAATGTGCTGGAAGTGATGCGCCAGCCACTGGAAGACGGAGCGGTGACGATTGCGCGGGCGGCGCTTTCTGTAAGCTTTCCAGCGCGATTCATGCTCGCGGCAGCGATGAATCCTTGCCCGTGCGGATTTTTTGGCGATCCCACCCGCGAGTGCCACTGCTCGCCAGTGCAGATTCAGCGTTACGTTTCGAAGATTTCGGGGCCGCTGCTCGATCGAATTGACATTCACATTGAAGTGCCGGCGGTGAAGTACAAGGAGTTGCGGGGGACGGCGGAAGTGGAAAGCTCGGCGGCCGTTCGCGAACGCGTGAGCCGCGCGCGGCAGGTGCAGTTCGACCGTTATCGCGACGAGAAGGGCCTGTACGCGAATTCGCAGATGCCGTCGAGGCTGCTGCGGAAACATTGCGCCATTTCCGCGGACGGCGAGAAGTTGCTGGAGACGGCGATTCAGAAGATGGGGCTATCGGCGCGGGCGCACGATCGAATTTTGAAAGTGTCGCGCACGATTGCGGATCTGGAAGGCGCGGAGTCGATCCTGCCGAAACATTTGAGCGAGGCGATACAGTACCGGACGCTCGATCGGACGTACTGGGCGTGAGGGAAGAAGTGATCCGCAGCGGCGAGGAAACACTCAAGCCGTAGGTCCCGCTCGTACACAAGGCGCCTGTTCAAACTAGACTGGGTATATAGAAATATGTATACTGGTATATGGATGGAAGGCGAGCGGAAGCCTGTCCGATGGACGGGAACGTCGCTGAGGGATTTGCGATCTTTCCCTCGTGAGGTCAGGATCGACATTGGATACGCGCTCTTTACAGCCCAAGAGGGCAAGACCGATCCTTCCGCTAAGGCTCTCAAGGGCTTCGGCGGTGCGAGTGTGTTCGAAATTGTGTCCTCGCGTCACGGTAGTGCGTGGCGGGGCGTTTACACGGTGCGTTTTCAGGGCGCCATCTATGTTTTGCACGTATTTCAGAAGAAGTCCACCAAAGGTATCGCAACACCGCCAAGAGAAATCGAATTGATTAAGCGGCGGCTTGCGGAAGCCGAGCAGGACTACAAACGAAGGCAGGGCCTGAAATGAAAACTCAAGCGAGAAAACGTAAAGGTCGCGTTCCCCGCGTAACTGAAAGCAGCGGGAATGTCTTTGCTGACCTTGGACTTCCCAACCCTGAGCAAGAGCTGCTCAAGGCGCAGCTCACGCTGCAAATCCACACGATTCTCAAGGACAGCGGTATGACGCAGGTTCAAATCGCCCAAATTCTTGGTGTGCAACAGCCCCAGGTTTCTTTGCTGATGCGCAACCGCGCCGGTAGTTTTTCCGTTGGCCGCCTGATGGAGTTCCTCACGGCTCTACGTCGAGATGTTGAAATAACCGTCCGGCCCACCCGCAAAGAACACGGCGCACTTTCGGTTGTTTCCGCGTGACAATCCCAAAAGGGAATTTTTGGCATGGAGGGTGCGGGTGTCCCGGGGGCCTCCGCCACGGCGGTCGCACCGCGGCGTTGAATAAGAAACTTACCTTCTGAGCCTTTGATAGACTCGACCCCGCGGTGCGATGTCGGCGACAAATATAACTTCGGAGTCAATAGAAAAGATTATTCGATAATTGCCGACTCGAGCCGGAGACTCGGCACGGGAATTCTAATCGGGACGCCGCGATTAGAATCCCCCGGAACTGCAACAAAACAAAAACCAGACTCAATTTCTAATCGGGAATACATTGCAGTTTTTCAATTCGGTTTTTACAGTGCCGCGCACCCGTCGAATTAGGAACCCGCACCAGCGCTGAAGCGCATGTTTACAGGCGATGCGTTTTCCGGAGCGCTTAAGCGCTCCTCCCCCGCATGAATGCGGGGGCTCCCACCGAAAGCCGAAAGAGCCGGCGAGTTGAGATTCGCGAGAGGGTTGGCTCCGGCGGGATTGCCTGTGCGGCCGGAGGAGGTGAAATCGGCGTTCGATCGGGGAAGGCGGCTACGTCAATTTCCAAGTCAACCCCTGCCGGTCTTCCCGACATAAGGCGTCGGGACGCAAAAATCGCGGGAGCGCGGCGCTACAAAGGCTTGGAGGAGGCGAAATGGGCGTTCGATCGGGGAGGGCGGCTACGTCAATTTCTAAGTCAACCCCTGCCGGTCTTCCTGACATAAGGCGTCGGGACCTAAAAATCGCGGAAGCGCGGCGCTACAAAGGCTTGGTCGAGCGATCGGAAATTATTTCTGGGTCATGAGGTAGAGGTCGGCGTGGCCGCCGACGCGGGCGTATACGATGTTGGAGAGGTCGCGGGAATAGTCGTAAGCGTTGCCGTCGGCGAGTAGAGGAAATGCAAATGGAAGTGTGAGCGCGACCTGGGGCTGGCCGATGAGTTTTCCGTCCTGCCAGGCTTGGCGGTAAATGGTGACGTCGTGCTGCGACGGCACCGCATACGTGAACGACTTGCCATCGGGCGCGAACGCAATGCCAAAGGTGACCACGCCAGGCAGGAGCGAGATGCATTTCTTGTCAGCAAGTGACAACTCGTAAATTCCAGCTCGCTCTCCGACACCTACGATCGTAATCAGGAAGTTCCCGCCGGGCGCGGCGTCGAAAGCAAAGCCGCAGCCTTCCACCAGCTGTTCCGGAACCGAACCTTCGACACTCTCCTGCCAGATGCCCCCCTTGGCGCTGCCCCCGGAAGAAGCATTTAAAAACACGGACTTCTGATCATCGCTCCAAAGGATGGCCTGGATGCTCCCGGCAGACCACTGAAGCTGGCGGAGCCCGTTGCCATCGGCACCGACGACGTACGGCTTATTGGGCGATCCAGGCACTTCTTCTACAAAAGCGACGCGAGAATTATCGGCAGCCCAATAGCCGGTGGCGATGGATGCCCCAGCTGCGATTTTCACTTTATTGCTGCCGTCGATGTTGGATACCCAGAGCTCGGTCTGGCCTGAAGAGGGGATGGTGATATACACGACGCGTTTTCCGTCTGGGGAGACGACTGGCTGCGTGGCGTTTTGTGAGGCGATGTCGGTGGAGGTCTTGGAACGGGTATTGTAAACGGTCAACAACACGGAGGCTTTCCCATTCACATAGTAGAGCCCTTTTCCGCCAGGGTCGGGCATGGGCGAGGTATCCGGGCCAGTCCCTACGGTGACCTGGGTGAGAGCCTTGTCGTCCAGATTGTATTTCCAGATGTTTGTGAGGCCATTTACGGGGCGGCTGAGGACCAGGTTCTTTCCGGCGTCCGCCCACACGACGCTACTGGACCACGCGGGCAGCACACCCAATTCAACCGATGATCGCTTGGAGAGATCCACTTCGTAAGCGTTCGCGCCTCTCAGGAAACTCACTGAATTTTCGGCCAGGACCAGCAAGCGATTGCCGTCCGGGTACGGCAAAATACTCCGAATCGGAAATATCGAGGCAGCAAACGCGTAAACCTGTTCCTCATTCAGCCCGGATCGGTTCGCGCGGTATACGGCTCTTCCATCGGACTTGGTGTAGAAAATAGAGCTGCCATCCACAGAGGGAACGACAGCGTAGCCCGAGGCGATGCGGACCGGTTTGCCGCCGAGCGTGGGAACACCCCACTCGTCGGCGCGACCGAGGAATCGTCCGTAGTAGATCTCGGTGCCGTCGGTGGAGAAGCTATCGACAAATTTGTCGCCGTCGTCATTGGTGAGCTGGAGCGGATCGCCGCCCGAAGTGAGCATGACGAAAACCTGTTCGACGCCGGCTACCGGCGAGCTGAACGCGACGGTGTGTCCGTCGGGAGAGATCCGGGCGACCTCCATGGGTTTGTCCCAGTGGCTGATTTGCGTGATTTTCAGGGGACCGCTGGGAGTGCGCGAGACGCCCCAGAAGTGATAGGCAGCGATTCCCGCGGCCAGGATTACGGCAGACGCGGCCGCGATAAGATATTTGTGTTTTCGAATGCCTTCTGACGGCTGCGCAGCGATGGTGGTGGACGAGGCGGCGGCCATTGCGGCGCTAGAATGTTGAGCCGAGATCGCGTCCTGAGCCGCGTTCGGTCCAGTGGAAGACACGCGGCCGGAACCTGAGCCGGCATCCCGGCGCAGGCGTTTCAAGTCGGTGCGAATGTCAGAAGCGGCTTGGTAGCGAAGCTCGCGATCTTTTTCGAGCGCTTTGTTGATGATGTCTTCGAGCTTGGCGGGAAGATCTGGGTTCAATCGCACCGGAGCTACAGGCGCGCGATTCAGAATCGCTTCGGTAATCACGCCAGATGTTTCGCCGCGAAAGGGGACTGCTCCAGTGGCCATTTCATATAGGACTACGCCGAACGAAAACAGATCGGTGCGGGCATCGAGTTCCTTGCCGCGAACCTGCTCGGGTGACATGTAGGCGACAGTGCCTACGGCGACGCCTGGGCTGGTGAGGTCTTCCGGACGTACTCCCGGTGCCATCTTCGTTGGAAGAGTTGCGTCCTGCGTCATGGTGTGGACGGTGGCGAGGCGAATTTGCTTGGCGAGACCGAAATCGAGAATTTTGGCGTGACCGCGATCGGTGACAAAAATATTGGCTGGTTTGATGTCGCGGTGAACGATGCCTTTCGCGTGGGCGGCGTCGAGCGCGTCTGCAATCTCGATGCTGAGATCGAGGAGCAATTCCAAATCGAGGGGGCGGCCGTCGATGCGATGCTTAAGAGTTTTGCCATCGAGACATTCCATCGCGATATAGGTGTGGCCATTGGCTTCGCCGATGTCGTGAATCGTGCAGATGTTGGGATGGTTCAGGGCTGAGGCAGCGCGAGCCTCACGGCGGAAGCGTTCGAGCGATTGCGGGTCTTCGGCCAAATCGTCGGGAAGAAACTTCAGCGCGACATTCCGGCCAAGATTCGTGTCCTCGGCCTTGTAAACGACGCCCATTCCGCCACCGCCAAGCCGTTCGACGATGCGGTAGTGCGAGAAGGTTTTTCCAATCAGCGATTCGGCGGGTGGCATGTGCAGCACATGTTAGGTTGGGTGGGGAGGCAAGTCAACGAATGGGCCGAGCGGAGGACCGCCGCGAAGATGGCTCGACCGCTGCCCAAGCGTTGGTGCAAGCGCGAACCGGAGATCGGTGCCGAGTTGGCTCTTAGTGGCAGAGCTAATCGCCGGTCATCTCCAAGCTGCGAATTGCCAGCTCAGAAGCGATATCAATAGCGATCCGCTGGTGGCCGGACGTGCTGGGCGTGACGCGAAAGGGCGCGGAGATCAGCGCCCCGGACTCACTGCTTTTGAGATTGCTCCTGATTCAACTTTTTGAGTTTTTGCTCGAGCAAGCCCTTCTCCTGCTCCTTGGTTAGCTTGGGAAACAGCAGCACAAATTGCAGACGGAGATTCCAAGACGAAGCTCCCGGAGGATGAACAGCGTTGCCGTAGAACTGTGCGGTGATGTTCACCGGCTGGAAGCCCAACTTCATGATTCTTCCTATTCCTCCGCCGAACGGGACCGTCCATCGGTTGTCACCGGATTGTCTCCAATCAGCGGTGACAATCGGGGCGGTGGTGACGTACCAGCCCTTCTTCATGTTGTAGTTGACGAACCACTGGAAGAGGAATTGATTCACAGCCGGTTTATCGATATTGGAATGACCGGCGACAGACCAAATGTTGTTTGCAAGAAATCCGATGGTCCAATGCGGCGGCTGAACGAGGACAACCACGGAGGGTCCCAGGCTCAATTTCCCTTGACCGAGGAAGGTCGTGTTGGTTGCCGTAGGCAAGACGACAGTCGGCCCGATGCCCCAGATTATTTTGCTTTTCTTGGGCACCAAGAAAAAGGATGGGTTCATGTCTCCGAGCCCATAGACGCCGGTTGATTGAGTCGGAGGGCCGGATACTTGCGGAACGGGAAGTGGCTGGTAGATCACCGGCGTAATCCAGCGGACGATAAGGTTCCAGTCTTTGGAGATGCTGAGGGGAATCACCGGCTGGATGTTCAGAACGTTTTGGGTGCGGTCAGCCGGCCCGATATTGAAGTTGAAGTTCTCCTGGATGGGAACGCTAATGAGGCTGGCCACCGGATTCTGCGCGGCGTTTCTCAATGCGTCGGAGTTTGTCGCCGCCGCCGGCGTTTGCTGCGTGGCAACTTGAGTTCCCTCCGGGTCAACGGGCGCATCTTGTGCGAATAGCGGCACAGCTGACAGGAGAAAGATCGTCAGGGCTCCCAAAGCGACCCTCTCTCGATTTGACCATTTCATAGGTTTCCTCATCTCGTTTTCTCAAGCAGAGATTTGGTGATGTTGGGCTTGGAGTTCCTGAGATGCAACCGTCAAAAATACCCGTGGGATGGATTCGGCTAAAACAGAGCGAGCGGCTGACAAATGCAGTGAAGATTAACCGGCACGCAGCGATTGAGCGAGGCTTATTAGATTTTGCGGGCGTACGCGAATGACGCCCCTTCGCGGGCTATCAATGTCCGCTACGAACATGAACGCGATAGACAGGACAAGGGGCAGAACCAGAAACTGAAGGATTCCCGCCTTAGATTCTCGCCTACTGTAGCCGACCAGCATATTCGAGCAGATGGCGATGGCTATCATCAGGCCCCATGCCGCGGTTGGGATTCGATTCCACCAGGCGGCCTGCGTGTATCCCTGCGCGTTCAACACATCGTTCATGCCTGAAACGGCCAGGGCAATCATCGGTGTCGGCTGCTCAGACGTAACGGTGAGAGCGGACCAGAGGCCGGTCTGCAGTCGAGCGGTGTCGGAATTGATCTGCTGAAGTTCGCCCGGATTGCGCGCCTGATAGAACAAAATTCGCTGATCGAGATATTCCTTCAGCAGTTCGCGGATTTTTGCCGCGTTGCCGTTGGGAAGCAAGTCCGCGCGGAGATATTCCGTGCCGATGGCGTTGGCCTCGGCTTCTTCGAGCGTCTTGCGCTGATCATAACGGTTCATGGCCATGGAAAAAGTGAATCCGATGATCAAGCCGAGCAGAGTGAGGGTAGCGGCGACAACGACATTCAGATCGTCGCGGACAGCTTCGTCGAGTTTCGTCTGCTTATCGCGAAGGGAGGCGCTGACCCGCGCCGAGAGCCACAGCGCGAAAAACGAGAGGGCGAGAACAAGGAAAGGGTAGTTCACGATATCGATCATTTGCAGAAACCTCGTCTTGGTCCGGATACTACCAGGAGCGGCGGACCGATTATGACGGCAATCGGAAGATTCCGAAGTGAATTTTATAGTGGGGCTGCTGGGCGCACTACAAATTTTAGAAGCAACGTCGAGATGGACGAATCCACCGTACGCAAACATCCACCGTACGCAAACTAGGTTGGCCCACAGTTTGCGGAAAGAGTCGGGAAACGATCCCTCAGGAGCCAAAGCCCGATCGAGGCGATTCGAGCTATGTCGGAGCTAAAGCTCCGATCCCCTAAAAAGTGGAATTTTCTGAAGAGTGTCAAGCTGCGCTTCTGCGGGCTGGGCGACACGTCCTGGGCGACACATTGACTTGTGCGCGGGCGGTATGTTACGCATACTGCTCTTTTGAGGCATCTCTAGAGTTCGGATGGCGGCCAAAACTCAACGAATCGAGATTACGCTGGAGACGCTGCTGGAGAGCGTGGATCTCGCCGAAGTGATTGTGATGCGCATTGCGGAAGCCGCAGGTTTCAGCGAAGAAGACATCCACAAAATGGGAATGGCAGTCCGCGAAGGCGTGATCAACGCGTATAACTATGGAAATCAGCAGCAACGCGACAAGAAGATTTTCATGACGGTGGAACTCGATCACGAAAAGATGGTCGTCCGCGTGCTCGATCAAGGGAAGGGATTCGAGCTGACGGAAGTGCCCGACCCGCTCGCGGAGGAGAATCTGCTGCGCACGTCAGGCCGCGGGCTGTTCCTGATGCGCGCGTTCATGGACGAATTCAACGTGCACACCGCTCCCGGAGGCGGGGCCGAGCTGGTGATGGTAAAGAAACTCCCCGATGCAGTTTCCGGCAACGGAAGCTCCCCAACCGGCGTAGAATAGCGCATAGAGGTTTCACCGTGGCTCTCCAAGGGACATGCCGAGAAATCGAAGACATCGCGATTATTGATTTCAGCGGGAAGATCACGCTCGGCGAAGGCAGCTCCACGCTGCGGCGCACGATTCGCGAACTGATCGACAAGGGACATCGCAAGATCGTCCTGAACCTCTACGACGTGGACTACATCGATAGCTCCGGAATTGGCGAGCTCGTCAGCGGCTACACCACGGTGCGCAACGTGGAAGGCGAGATGAAGTTGCTGCATTTGACGAAGCGAGTTCACGACCTGCTGCAGATTACGCGGCTTTTTACGGTGTTTGACGTGCAGTCGGATGAAGAGTCCGCGCTGCGAAGTTTCCGGTAGATTTACTTCCCCGAAATCTGGTCTGCGGCAGAATTCACGCCGGGAGAAGTTTGTATTTACTGAGCACTAATTCTATCCAATGCGGCGTCGAACTTGGCTGGATCAATGTTCATTGCAGGAAGCCGTTCCTCAACTTTCTTCCACTCTTTCGAATCCATGGAATGTTTGAGCGCGGCTAACTTTCGAATTGCATCGTCGTCTCCCGTCATTGCGATCGTTGCATACAGGAGACACGCGTTCGGCCGATCGGTTTTTCCGCCCTCTCCGCTCGCAATCATCGAAGCCAGCGCCTTTATGGCAAGCGGATCGTCGTGAGCTGCAGCTCGCCAGTAGTACATTCTCGCTTGTTTCGGATTCTTTGCGACGCCCAGCCCGAGTTGGTATATGTAGCCCAGGCAATATTCGCCGTAGGCGTCTCCCTGACCGGCTGCCTTATTGCACCAAGTGCGGGCGTCGATAAAATTTTGCGTCACGCCCGTGCCGGAAAGATATCGCTTCCCCATTGCACTTTGAGCCCGATGATCGCCCGCCGAAGCCGCTTTCAACATCCAGTGTGCTGCTTCGGTCTGATTTTCCGGCAGGTCCACGCCTTTCTCGTACATTTGTGCAATCTCTCTGAAGCAATCTGCGATGGCCCATCCCTTGAGGTCTGAGTTCGCTCGCTCCACCGCTTCTGTGGCATTTGAATTTCCATTCTGTTTGGCGAGCGTGAACCAGGCACAGGATATGGTGTCGCTGATGTTGACCCCATCGCCGTTGTAGTAAGCGGATCCCAAGTCAAACATGGCAGCTGCACTGCCCTGGCGCGCTGACTTGTGAAACCAATCGACGGCGGTCTTCTTGTTTCGTTCCACACCCTGGCCAACAAGATACATTCTCCCCAAAATCTCTTGAGCCTCGGGATTGTCTTGCTGCGCCGATTTTGTGTACCATTTGGCGGCTTCTTCATAGTTCGCAAGAACACCATCACCGTATTCGAAAGCTTGCGCGAGCTTTAGCTGTGCGGCGGGATCACCGGCCTCGGCTTGCGTTCGCAGCTGCGAAATGTCCTGCGTGTTCAGCTGGCTTCGATTTCCCTGCACGCCGGAATCCGCGGCGGAAGCACCGGAATTGACTTGGCCCTGACCGGCCAACAGGAGTAGAGCGAATACAAAAAGAGGCGTCAGCATCACGCATCAGAATACGCGGCACTTTCTTGTTGCGCAACTAGCAAAATGACGCGAGAGTTACGGTCGGCCGCCAATGGGGAAAGAGCCGGCGAGACGCCGGCGTTACGGGGGTGCATGCGCGGCCCTCTCGGGACTGCGGCCTACGGCGGCTGGCGAACTCGCTGAATAAGGCTGGGAACCGAAAGGGGCGCTGCGTTGCGCGGGGAAGATGCGCTGGGATGGCGCTGGCGATTAGCTGGCGAGCGTGTTTGTGATAACATGCCTTTCACCGAATTCACAAATAGGGAGCGGCTTTGGCGCATATTTCGCGGAAAGAACTGAAGAGTGACGAAGTGCGGGACACGCTCGCGCATGGCGCAGAGGCTGTGCTGTCTCACCAGGCATTGACGCTGTACATTCTGGTGGCTGCGGTGATCGTCGCGCTGGGCGTTTTTGGATGGCGGACGTATTCCGAGCGGCAGACGGTGAAAGCCGCGGCGGGGTTCAACGAAGGAATGAAAATTTATCAAGCGCGCGTTCGCGCTCCGGGTGAACCTGCGGAGCCGGGCGAAGTGACGTACGTTGACGAGAAGAACAAGTACACTGACGCCGAAAAGAAATTCGAAGATGTTGCGACGAAGTATCCGCGAACGCGGCCCGGACAGCTTTCCAGTTACTATGTGGCGCTCAGCCTGGAAAAGCTTGGCAAGAGCGATGATGCGAAGAAGTGGCTGAAGGGTCTGGCGAACAGCGACTCGGATTTTGCTCGGTTGGCGAAATTCGAGCTAGCACAACTCGCGGATCGCGCGGGACAGGGCGATGAAGCTGTGAATCTCTACCAGCAATTGATCGCGAAGCCGGGAGTGCTGGTTCCGAAGCCGGTTGTGATGATCGCGCTCGCCGAGCATTACAGCGAGACAAATCCTGCCGAAGCGGCGAAGCTTTACGGGCAGATCAAGAAAGATTATCCGGATACTCCGATTGCAGAAGAAGCTGACCAGGAACTGGCGTTGTTGCCGGGGAAGTCCTGATTCTTTGCATGCCTTTTCAAACGAATTGAGGTTCCTTCCGCGATTCCACGACGAGTAGCGCGCTCGTCGTGGCTACCTAAGCAGCCCGTAAGCTAATCTCGCCCCAACCGAAGCGAAAGCTCGCGGGAAAGGCGCCGCGAAAGGAACGCGCTTCGCGCGACTTTCTTCCCAGCGCTCACGCGCTGGGCTAACTTCTGCCGCGCCGACGGCGCTGATGGATTGCGCTGGAAAAGCCCACGACGAGAACGGCGCTCGTAGTGGCTACCTAAGCAGCCCGTAGGCTAATCTCGCCCCAACGGAAGCGAAAGCTCGCGGGAAAGGCGCCGCGAAAGGAACGCGCTTCGCGCGACTTTCTTCCCAGCGCTCACGCGCTGGGCTAACTTCTGCCGCGCCGACGGCGCTGATGGATTGCGCGGGGAAAAGCCCACGACGAGAACGGCGCTCGTAGTGGCTATGTAGGCTACCCACGCGGTGCTGCTCGAGACGCGCAGCCCGTAGGCTAATCTCGCCCCAACGGAAGCGAAAGCTCGCGGGAAAGGCGCCGCGAAAGGAACGCTCTTCGCGCGACTTTCTTCCCAGCGCTCACGCGCTGGGCTAACTTCTGCCGCGCCGACGGCGCTGATGGATTGTGCCGGGAAAGCCCACGACGAGGACGGCGCTCGTCGTGGCTACCGTTTGCTCCTAGAAAGAGCCGGCAGGTCCGATATCAGGGCTCTGGTGGAGTCGATCGTCGCTCAACTGCGTCCGGGACGCACAGGGCGCGGACTCTAGAAGCGGGAGATGCTGGCGCTACGAAAAGCTGCCCCGTTTCCTTTCGCTCGTGACCGGTGACAAGTTAAACTACAAGTAATGGCGCTCGCTTCTTATGCGATGGACGTACGGCGCACGCGCGGGCGGCGCTATCCTGAAAGTCAGCATCCGTATCGCAATGACTATGCGCGGGACCGCGATCGCGTGGTGCATTCGCGCGCTTTTCGGCGGCTGGAAGCGAAGACGCAAGTCTTCACCACGCGGTTCTCGGATCATTTTCGCAATCGGCTGACGCACACGCTCGAGGTGACTCAGATTGCGCGCACCGTCGCCGGGGCGCTGGGGCTCAACACCGATCTTACCGAAGCGCTTGCGCTGGTCCACGACATCGGGCACCCGCCATTTGGCCACGCCGGCGAGAAGCAGCTCGACAAACGGATGCGCGAGTTTGGCGATCGGTTCAATCACAATCTCCATGCGCTGCGAATCGTGGAGCAATTCGAGCAGCGCTATCTTGATTATCCCGGCTTGAATCTTACGTTCGAGGTGCGCGAGGGAATCGTCAAGCATTCGCGCGATTACTCCGCAGCGGAAATGCCGGATTTGGCTGAATATCTGCTGGATGAGCGACCGCCGATCGAAGCGCAGTTGATCGATCACGTGGACGAAATTGCCTACAACACCGCCGATCTTGACGATGGTTTCGAAGCTCACCTCCTCGATTTCGAGCAGCTCCGCGCCGAAGTGCCTATCTTCGACGCCGCGTATGTGGAGGTGGACCGCACGCATCCGCGCGGATTGCACAAATTGAAATTCAACGAAGCGCTGAAGCGCGTGCTTGACCGGCTTGCGACGGACTTGATCGAACATACGCGCGGGCAGGTGGAAGCGAGTGGGGCGCGTAGCGTGGAAGATGTCCGGCGATGGCCGAAGCGGCTTGCGTCTTTTTCCGAAGAGGTGGCGGCGCAGAATGAGAGATTGAAGCGATTTCTTTTTTCGCGCCTGTATTCACAAGCTGCCATTGCCGAGGATCGAGACCGGTCCGTTGGGTCGCTGGACGCGCTGTTTCGTTTCTTTTTGGAACATCCGGAACGCATGCCGAAACATTATGCGGAGCTGGCGAAGGAGGAACCGCGGCACCGCGTGGTTTGCGACTACATTGCGGGGATGACGGATCATTTTTTGTTGCGGCAGTGCCAGGAGTTGCTTGGGGTAGGTAGGGGTAGCGCGTTTGTGGAAGGCAAGAATTAACACAGAGGGCACGGAGATACACAGAGTTCACAGAGAAGGACAGGAGCGACGTTAACGGCTGCCGCCCTGACCCTTCGCGAAGCTCAGGGCGAGAGGGCGACGCTACAAATGCAAACCGCATTGTCCGATTAGCATCAGTTACGGAATCTTCCACAGGCGGTTTCCTTGACAAGCTCTCTACCCGACATATAATGTGATTTCGTAGCAATTATGTGGGGAAAACGATGTTTTTGGATGTAAACGAACTCGCCCTCCGGAAGATCCGAATCCGTAAGAGCTACTCGCCGGGGACGCTTGATTTTCACTCAGGCGAATTCCGGCAAGTGGAGCCGCTCGAGGTGCGCGCGACCGGCGAGATGGTGGAAGGGCAGATTCGACTGTACGGTAACTTGCACACGCGAGTGGAGTTAGTGTGCGCCCGGTGCCTCGACACGGTGGTCGAAGAGATCAGCCGCGATTTCGATCTTTACTACCGGCCGATGACCTCGATTGCTCGTGACGATGAGTTTCACCTGAATCTGGACGACACCGAGATTGCCTTCTTCGAAGGAGATGGCCTGTTCCTGGCGGACGTGCTGGCCGAGCAGGTAAATCTCGCGATTCCGATGAAGATCATTTGCCGCAGCGATTGCCGCGGGCTCTGCGCTTACTGCGGAGCGAACCTGAACAACGAAGAATGCCGCTGCGAGAAGCATACGTCCGACTCCAGGCTCGCCCCCCTCGCTCGATTGAAGCAGGACTGGTTCAAAAAGCAATAAAACGCTACACTATCCTTTTCCATTTCGGCCGCTCTTAGTAGCGGCCTGCCAAGAGGAGCTGTAATGCCGAATCCGAAGCGACGACACTCAAAGAGGCGCACAAGCAACCGGCGCGCACACGACCATCTCCACACTTTGCCGCTCACCGAGTGTCCCAACTGCCACGAAAAGAAACTGCCGCATCAGGTGTGCCGCCTTTGTGGGTATTACAAGGGCCGTGAAGTAATTGACACTAAGCGCAAGACAGCCTAAGTTTCCCTCGCCTGAATTTCCAAGCTGGCACATTAGATGACAACCATCGCTCTAGATGCTATGGGAGGCGACCACGCGCCTCGCGCGGAAGTGGAAGGCGCGGTTCTAGCGGCGCGCGAGCTGGATGTGCGCGTTATTCTAGTTGGGATCGAGTCTGTGCTGAGGCAGGAACTTGGCCGGCACCGGCATCGGGGGTTGGCGATCGAGATCGTCAACGCGACGGAAGTGGTGACGATGAGCGATTCTCCTGCTCATGCGTTCCGGCGGAAAAAAGATAGTTCGCTGCACGTGGCGGCGAGGCTTGTTCGCGACGGCAAAGCGGACGCTCTGGTGAGCACGGGCAATACCGGCGCGGTGATGACCGTGGCGCGGTTCGTGCTGGGAACGCTGCCTTCTGTCGACCGTCCGGCACTGGCCGGCGCGTTTCCGAACATGAAGGAAAAGATTTCGGTGATTTTGGATGTGGGCGCGAACGTCGATTCCAAAGCCGAGCAGATCGAACAGTTCGCTGTGATGGGCGAGATTTACTATCGTTCGATCTGGGGCGTGAAGCGGCCGCGAGTGGCGCTGCTGTCGATTGGCGAAGAAGAGATGAAGGGCAACGAAGTGACGCGCGAGACGTTCAATCTTTTGAAACAGTCGTCGCTCAACTTTGTGGGGAATGTGGAAGGGCGCGACGTGTTTCGGGGCGATGTGGACGTGATCGTCTGCGACGGATTTATCGGCAATATCGCGCTGAAAATCAGCGAGGGATTGGTGGAGCACATTGGCATTATGTTGAAGAAGGCGATCAAGAGCAGCTTGAAGTCGCAAATTGGATATGCGCTTTCGAAGAGAGCGTTCGACGATTTTCGCGCGCGCACGAATTATTCGGAAGTGGGCGGCGCGCCGCTGCTTGGCGTTCGCGGGATTACCGTCATCGGCCACGGGCGCTCGAATCCCGTCGCGATCAAGAATGCCATACGTGTGGCAAGTGAGATGTACCGCAGTCGCGTGAACGAAAAAATCGATCAGGAGCTTTCCGCAGTGGCTACGGCCGAGCGCGGCTGAGCATCCCCGGACAATTTCAATATGGGCAAAATCGCATTTTTGTTTCCCGGTCAGGCTTCGCAATATCCCGGCATGGGCCGGGATCTCGCCGAACACTATCCGGAGTCGCGCGCTGTTTTCGATGAAGCGGATGCGGCGCTTGGCTTTTCGATTTCGAAGATCTGCTTTGAAGGTTCGGAAGAAGCGCTGAAACAGACAGAGAATACACAGCCGGCGATTTTGACCGTTTCGTTTGCCGCGTATCGCGCTCTTGAAAAGCGCGGGATCGTTCCCGATTTCGCTGCGGGTCACAGTCTCGGCGAATATTCTGCTGTTGTCTCTGCCGGCGGTCTTTCTTTTTCGGACGCGGTGAAAATCGTGCGTGGGCGCGGGCGCTACATGCAGGAAGCCGTTCCTTCCGGCGAAGGCGCGATGGCTGCGATTCTCGGGCTTCCACCTGCGGAAGTGGCTGACATTTGCAAGAAGGCGGCCGGCAACGAAGTGGTGTCTCCTGCGAATCTGAATTCGCCCGAGCAAACCGTAATCTCAGGCGGAGCAGCGGCAGTGAAACGCGCGGTAGAGATCGCGTCGCAGAGCGGGGCGAAGCGCGCGGTGATGCTGCCGGTTTCAGCGCCATTTCATTGCGAGATGATGGCGCCGGCGCAGAAGCGTCTTGAGCCGGATTTGCGCGTTGCGAAATTCAACTCGCTGAAATTTCCGGTGGTTACGAATGTGGATGCTGAAGCGATTTCGACGGGCGATGAAGCGCGTGACGCTCTGATACGCCAGGTGACTCAACCGGTGCGCTGGCTCGACTCGATTCACGAAATGCTCGAGGCGGGCGTGATGCTTTTCGTTGAAGTGGGGCCGGGCAAAGTGCTCACGGGGCTATTGAGGCAGATCGACCGGTCAATTCGGGCGTGCAATGTTGAGGATGCAGCGAGCCTCGAAGCGGCGCTCGAAAAGATCACTCAGGCGCGCGCCCAAACGGCGGAAGGGTAACGAGACCTGATGTTTTCGCTCAAAGATAAAGTGGCGCTCGTCACCGGCGCGTCGCAGGGGATCGGGCGTGCTACTGCATTAGCGCTGGCGGGTGCGGGAGCAAAAGTCGGCGCCGCTGCAAGGAGCGTCGATAAACTCGCATCGCTCGTCTCGGAAATCGAAGCGGCCGGCGGCGAAGCGCTTGCGGTTCCGATGGACGTGGCCGACGGCGGGCAGGTGAAAACCGGATTTCAACAGGTGCTCGCGAGGTTCGGGCGGCTCGATATTCTGGTGAACAATGCTGCAATCACGCGCGACACTCTCGCGCTGCGCATGAAACTCGAAGACTGGGAAGCAGTGCTGCGCACGAATTTAACCGGCGCGCATTTGTGCATTCAGCAGGCGCTCGGAGCGATGTTGAAGCAGCGGTCAGGGCGCATCATTAACCTTTCTTCAGTGGTGGCGGAAACAGGGAATGCGGGGCAGGCAAATTACGTGGCATCGAAAGCGGGGCTGATTGGCCTTACGCGCGCGATTGCCGTGGAAGTTGCGTCACGGAATATTACGGTGAACGCGGTGGCGCCCGGCTTCATCACGACGCCAATGACGGACGTGCTGTCGCAGGAAATCAAAGACAAAATGAAATCGATGATCCCGCTCGCGCGCTTTGGCGCGGATCGCGATATCGCCGCGGCGATTGTTTTTTTGGCGAGCGACGAGGCGAGTTACATCACGGGGCAGGTGCTGGAAGTGAACGGCGGCCTGCACATGGGCTAGGACTGGGAATTGCTGACTTGCTGGTGCCGGACGGCGCGTTTGCTGATTGTTGAAGGAGTCTAAAGAGCCGGCAAGATGCCGGCGCTACGAAAATCGTCGGAACCGGCGAATCTCTGCTCAGCGGTTCAGACTGATTAGCACATGAACATGAAAGCCGCGAAAACGAAGCTCGTCGTACAGCGCTTGAATCATGTGCAGATTTCGATCCCGACCGGAGCGAAGGAGCAGGCGCGCGCTTTCTACCGGGATGTGGTGGGGCTTCGCGAGATTGAAAAGCCCGAGTCGTTGAAGTCGCGCGGCGGATTGTGGTTTGCGATTGGCGATATCGAATTGCACCTCGGTGTGGAAGCTGTGGTGAACCCGACGAAGCGGCATCCGGCGTTCGAAGTGGAAGAAATAGGAAGTGCGCGCGCGATTTTTGAGAGCGCCGGCGTAAAAATTCAGGAAGAGCCGGTGATTCCGGGGCGCGCGAGATTTTCGATCTGGGATCCATTCGGCAACCGGATTGAATTCTTGCAAATTCTGGACCGCGGCTGAAGGGCGCGTCTTTTTAGGGATGCAAATTGAGCCGGGGATGGCACAAAGGTTGACCCCGGCATTACGCCGCGCATAGAATGGGCGGTACATTTTTGAGCGTTGCTCCGGGCGTGGTGGGGGCCGGGAGCGAGACTGCAGATACCGGAGGAACAATTAGAATGGCCAGCGTCGAAGAACGCGTGAAGCAGATTATTGTCGAGCAACTCGGTGTGGACGAAGGCGAAGTGACGCAGACGGCTTCGTTTGTGGACGACCTGGGCGCCGACTCGCTCGACACGGTCGAGCTGGTGATGGCTTTCGAGGAATCATTCGGCATCGAAATCCCGGACGAAGACGCCGAGAAAATCGCGACGGTGAAAGACGCCGTCGAATACATCGAGAAGCACGCCAAGGCAAGTAAGTAAATCCGCCAGTCGTCCCATTCCGAACAGGAGAAGTGAGTTTGAACCGCCGAGTTGTCGTGACGGGCGTAGGGCTGGTCTGCGGGTGCGGCATTGGGACCGATGAGGTCTGGCGCAACCTGCAAGCCGGCAAAAGTGGAATCGGCCCGATTACCCATTTTGATCCCACGGCTTTTGATTGCCGCATCGCGGGAGAAGTTCGCAATTTCGATCCGCTCGTTTGGGTAGAAAAGAAAGAACTGAAAAAAATGGGCCGGTTTATTCAGCTGGCTCTTGCGGCTTCGGCGTTTGCGATGGAGATGGCGAAGCTGGAAGTGTCGCCGGAAATGGCGGATTCGACCGGCGTTTATATCGCGTCGGGCATCGGCGGGTTCGACGTGATCGAGCGCGAGCATTCGAAATATCTGCAAGGCGGCCCTGGAAAGATTTCTCCATTTTTTATTCCCGCGTCGATTGTGAATCTTGCGTCGGGGCATGTCTCGATTCGTTATGGCGCGAAGGGTCCTAATTCGGCTACCGCGACGGCATGCTCTGCTTCGGCGCACTCAATCGGTGATGCTTACAAAATAATTCAGCGCGAAGCGGCGGACGTGATGATTGCGGGCGGCTCGGAAGCGGCGATTACGCCGATGGGGGTGGGCGGCTTCGCGGCAATGCGCGCACTTTCCACCCGGAATGACGAGCCTGAGCGAGCGAGCCGTCCGTTTGACGCGCAGCGCGACGGTTTTGTGGTGGGCGAGGGCGCGGGCGTGCTGATTCTCGAATCGCTCGAATTTGCGCAGAAGCGCGGCGCAAACATCATGGCGGAAATTGTTGGTTACGGTATGTCGGGCGACGCGTTTCACATCACGCAGCCGGCCGAGGGCGGCGATGGCGGATACCGCGTGACGATGGCGGCACTGAAGGACGCAGGCATTTCTCCGAATGCGGTGGGCTACGTGAACGCGCACGGCACTTCGACGCCAATCGGCGATGCGATTGAAACGACGGCGCTGAAGCGTGTTTTTGGCGAGCGCGCGAAAAAGGTGCCAATCAGCTCGACGAAATCCATGACTGGACATCTTCTTGGCGGCGCTGGCGGATTGGAAGCGGGCATCAGCGTCCTCGCGCTGCGTGACAAGATTCTGCCACCAACGGTAAATTATGAGACTCCCGATCCCGAATGCGATTTGGATTACATTCCAAACCAAGCGCGGAAAATCGCGGTGGAGTATGCGATTTCGAATTCGTTCGGGTTTGGCGGAACGAACGCATCGCTGATTTTTAAGCATTGGGACGGGAAATAACGTAGCTGGGGTCCCCGACTCGCCGGGTGCACAGATCGCACTCTAGACTCGGGTTTTTGGGGCGCATAAAGCCTCACGTCTGAAGAGGTGAGCTACATTGAATTCACAGACCCAGAAATATCGTTCTCTAGAAGAGGCGTGATGAAAATCGGAGTCTGCGTAAAACAAGTTCCCGCGAAGGACGCCCCACTCGCGATCGTCGACGGCGGCGCGTGGATTCGGGAGTCTGACATCGGATTCGAAACGAACGAGCCGGATAGTTACGCGCTCGAAGAAGCGTTGCGATTGAAAGAAAAGCACGGCGGGGAAGTGGTGGCGATTTCGATGGGTCCGGAACGCGCGAAGCAAACGATCAAAGAAGCGCTTGCAAAGGGCGCCGATCGAGGCATTCATGTTGCCGACGATCAATTCTACAAGCTCGATCCACTTGGTTCATCGCGCTCGATCGCTGCGGCTATCAAAGCAGAAAATTTCGATCTTATTCTCACTGGTCTTCAGAGCGACGACCAGGGCTTCGGTCAGACGGGCGTTCTGCTCGCGGAATTGCTTGGCCGTCCGCATGCGACGATCATTATGGCCATTGAAATAACCGACGCACACATGAAGCTGAAACGTGAACTCGAAGCGGGCTGGTTCCAATGGGTTGAGCTGCCGCTCCCCGCAGTGCTGTCGATTCAATCCGGCATTAATAAGCCGCGCTATGCCACGTTGAAAGGCATTATGGCCGCGAAGAAGAAAGAAATTGCGACGGTTCAGCGAGCGTCGCTTGGAGTGCCCGACGCGCTCACGCAACATGTTGAGAAGATTTATGTGCCACACAAGGCGAAGCAAACAGAATTCATCACGGGGCAGCCGAAGGAAATTGCCGCAAAGCTGATCGAGAAGCTCAGGCACGAAGCGCGGGTGCTCTAAAATGAAGATTCTACTTATTACCGAGCAGCGCGAAGGCAAATTCAACAAAGTAAGTTTTGAAACCGTGGCTGCCGCGCAGCAGATCGTTCAACAGACAAAGGGCACTCTCACTGGTGTCGTCATCGGCAAAGGCGTTGCGCCGCTCGCCGACGAGCTTGCCGGCTCGCAGCTCGACGAAGTTCTGCTCGTCGAGCACGATCTGCTCGACCGATACACGCCGGACGGTTTTTCGCTCGCGTTGCGGCAAGTAATCGAAAGCGCGAAGCCCGATCTCGTCCTGTTCCCCCACACATATCAGGTGCGCGATTTCGCGCCGAAACTTGCGGCCTCGATGGGCAAGGGAATGATCGGCGATTGCATTGCATATCGTTACGAGAACGGCAAACTGATCTTTGTGCGGCAAATGTTTCAGGGGCGCACGGCTGCGGACGTGGTGTTCGCAGGTGACGCGCCATGGATCGCGTCGTTCCAGGCCAGCGCGTTTCGAGCGGACCTCGTCACGAAACACGCGGGCGGCAAAGCTCCGGTGAGAAGCGTGAGCGTCGAGCTGAAGCCGGAACAAATCCGAACTAAGCCGCTCGAGCTGTTCCGCGAGGCGAAACAAGCCGTCGATTTGACGCAAGCGCCGATCCTTGTTTCCATCGGCCGCGGAATCAAAGCGCCCGAAAACATTCCGATGGCGGAAAAGTTGGCAAAACTGCTCGGCGGCGAAATCTGCGCTTCGCGTCCCATCTGCGACGAAGGCTGGCTCCCGATGGAGCGGCAGATCGGCAGCTCGGGACAGACCGTGGCGCCCAAGCTTTATTTCGCGCTCGGAATCAGCGGCGCAATCCAGCACGTGGTCGGAATGAAGGGCTCGCGCACAATTGCCGCGATCAACAAAGACCAGAACGCGCCGATTTTTGAAGTCGCCGATTATGGAATCGTCGGCGATCTCTTCGAAATCGTCCCTGCGATCATCGCGGAGCTGGAAAAAACCTAGCAGCGCGGTGTCCGGTTTCGCAATCGGCGCTCCCACGTCCGGGCATCAAGCCGGCCGAAATTTCTTGCAGGCTCTCCACAACACTCTGTCTCTGTGACACTTACGCATTAAAGCCACTGGCACGCAAACTGCGATAGGAAAGTGAAAATGCGTGTATTCGTGTGCGTGGGGACAGCATCACTGCGGTGCATAACGGGGGGATCCCGATGAACACGCTCTGGCAAGATTTGAAGTACGGCGTTCGAATGCTGGCTCGCGCGCCCGGCTTCACCATGGTTGCAATCTTGACGCTCGCGCTCGGCATTGGCGCAAACACCGCGATTTTCAGCGTCATCAATGCGACGCTGCTCGCGCGCCTCCCCTACAAGCAGCCCGACCGCATCGTAATGGTTTGGGAACACCATCGGACACGTGGATTTCCTCACAATGTAGTCTCGCCGGGAAACTTCCTCCACTGGCGGGATGCCAACACAGTATTCGAGCAGATGGCCGCCTTCTACGATTTTCGCGCGAATCTCACGGGATCCGGTGAGCCCGAACAGATTGCCGGACAAGCGTTAACGCCGAATCTCTTCTCGCTACTCGGCGTCAATGCCCAACTCGGCCGAATCTTTGTGGAGGAAGAGGGTCAGCCGGGGAAAGATGATGTCGTGCTGTTGAGCGACGCGCTGTGGCAACGGCGATTTGGAGCCGATCCAGATATTGTTGGCAAGAAAATCATGCTCGGAGGACAGAGCACTGAAGTGATAGGCGTGATGCCGCGCGGCTTCCAGTTGCTAATCCACCAGAGTTCGTTCACAGATGAGCCCGCGCAGTTCTGGTCACCACTTGCATTTAAGCCGGAACAGCGCGTTCCCGTGGGGCGCCACCTCACGGCGGTGGCAAAGCTGAAACCCGGCGTGACGCTCGCGCAAGCTCAATCGCAGATGGATTCGGTTGCCGCGGATCTGGCAAAACAATTTCCTGAAATGGACACCGGCTGGGGCGTCGAGCTTGTAGGGCTTCACGAACAATTTTTCGGGTCGATCCGGCCGGCGCTGCTGATTTTGCTGGGCGCGGTGGGATTCGTACTTTTGATTGCGTGCGCCAATGTTGCCAACCTTCTTCTCGGACGGGCGATGCGAAGACGCCGCGAGCTGGCTATCCGATTCACGATGGGCGCAAGCCGTGGCCGCATCGCACGCCAGTTACTGACGGAAACCATGATTCTCGCCGTGGCAGGAGGCGTAGCTGGAGTGCTGCTCGCGTTCTGGGGGACCGATTTGCTGCTGTCGTTGAGCCCGAAGGGACTCGTCGATGCTCGGGGCATAAGCGTTGACTTCCGAGTGCTCGGCTTCGTTTCCGCCCTTTCGATTTTGACGGGCATTCTTTTCGGACTGCTTCCTGCGCTCCTTGCGACGGGTGCGGACCTGGGCGACTCGCTCAAGGAAGGCGAGCGCAATGTGGGGACGACGATTCGGGGAACGCGGCTGCGAAGCCTGTTTGTCATCGGAGAAATCGGCCTTGCGCTCGTTCTGCTGACGGGATCGGGCTTGCTACTGCAAAGTTTCGCCCGGCTTTTGGCTGTATCACCTGGATTCGATCCTCACAATCTTTTGACGGTCAAAATCGACCTCCCCTCGCACCAGTACGCAAAAGACGAGCAGGCGACTGCATTTTTTGCGGAACTGCTGGAGCGCGTCAGGGTCTTGTCCGGCGTCGAATCCGCCAGCGCGAATAGTTCGTTGCCTTTCACCGGCATCGGCTCGGGTACCGGATTCACGGTCGAAGGGCGTCCCGTAGCGCCGGCCGGCGAGAAGCTCACGACAGAAGTGCGGGTGATCGAGCCGGATTACTTTCGTACGATGCGGATTCCGCTGCAGCGTGGCCGCCTGTTCACAGCGCATGAAGACGCGCAGGAGTCGCATGTTGTTATCGTCAGCGAGACTCTCGTTCGGAAGTATTTTCCGAACGAGAACCCACTGGGAAAGAGAATTACGATCGACATGAAGGACGAAAACGTGCCGTGCGAAATCGTCGGCGTCGTCGGCGATATAAAGCACTATGGCCTCGACGCTGCTTCGCGCGCGATGGTTTACTGGCCGCATCCCGAGCTTGCCTATAATTCAATGACGCTCGTCATTCGAAGCAAAGCGGATCCGGCGCAGCTCACCGGGTCCATTCGAGCGATTGTGAAATCGATCGACCCTGATTTGCCGATCTCGGAAGTACGCACGATGAAACAGTGGATGGTGGAATCTGTCGCGCAGGCACGTTTCAATACTTTGCTGCTGGGTATTTTTTCCGCCGTGGCGCTGTTGCTCGCAGTCATCGGCATTTACGGCGTGATGTCTGCCACCATCACCGAACGCACCCACGAAATTGGAATTCGCCTAGCGCTCGGGGCATTGCCGCGCGACATTTTCGCGCTCGTAGTAGGGCAGGGAATGCGCCTCGTGCTCGCCGGAGTCGCCCTCGGCTTCATCGTCTCGCTCGGCCTCACGCGCCTCCTCGCCACGCTGCTCTTTGGCACCAGCGCGACCGACCCTGCCACCTTCGCCGCGGTCGCAACAACTCTAATCGTCGTCGCACTCCTCGCCAGCTACATCCCCGCCCGCCGCGCCACTCGTGTGGATCCGCTGATTGCCCTCCGCTACGAGTAGAGTGTGAATCCAAGCCCGCGGTCCAAAAGCATTTGATCGGGTAGCCACCACGAGCGGTTCACGTCGTCGTGGGCCATTCCATCGCGAAGGCAAGCACGAAGTAAGCCGGTATCGTTCGAAGAACACTGGCACGAACGAGCAGCGGCGGTGTACCGCCGGCTCCCGAGCCCTTTTTTGTTCCATGTTGCACCTACAACACATATATGTTGTAATAGCAACATGGAGATGCGAATGACGCCAATCCTCGAAGCCATCTTTCGAAGAAGAGCTGTGAAGGTTTTCGATCCCGTGGAAATTCCGCAGGAAACCCGCGAGGACATTCTGAACGCGGCTCGCCTGGCTCCGTCAAGCTTCAACATCCAACCCTATCGCCTCTACTGGATCGAATCGCCGGCCATGAAACAAACCGCTGCCACGCTCTGCATGAACCAGGCGCCAGCCGCCACCGCTTCAGCGCTTGTTGTGGCCGTCGCCGACCTGGGCTCTTGGGAATCCACCACGCAGTCGTACCTCGAATGGATGCGCACGGCAGGGTTCAGCCCCGAAAAGGTGGAAGAGTCGGAGCGCAAATCCAAATGGGCAAAATGGTTTTTCATTCAGGGATGGTTCGGCATTCTGGGCGCCGTTAAATGGACGCTCTGCCGCCTGATCAACATCTGGAAAACGCTCGGCTCGCCACCCGTTGCGCGTCAGGGCATGTTCAAATGGGCAACGAAGAACACATCGCTCGCGTGTGAAAATCTGATGATCGCCGCCGAAGCGCTGGGGCTTAATACTTGTCCCATGGAGGGATTTGACGGCCGCAGGCTCTCCAAATTCCTCGGACTATCGGCCCGCGATCATGAGATTGTGATGGTGATCGCGATTGGAAAAAAATCGCCTCGTCACATGGACCAGCCGCAGTGGCGCAGGCCGCTCCACATGACCGTGAAGGTTCTATGAACATCGTCGACAAAAAGCCGATACCTCCGGAAATCCTGAAAGACTCCGTCGTCCTGCACATCGCTCAGGCCTATTTCTCGATCGCCAAAAAACTTGAGCAAAAAACAAAATGCTCACCCACGCGTGGGTTCATCATGTCCACGCTTCGCGGGGGAGCATCGCTCAATCAGAATCAGATTGCCACGCGCCTGGGCCTCGACCGCACGGTTGTGCATCGCTCCATCAAAACAATGATCCACGAGGGATTGCTCGCAGAACGGAAGGCAGATTCAGGAAGAGCGCTTCTAGTCCAGCTGACGGCAAAAGGAAATAAATATCGTGAGCATTTGATCCAAGAACGCCGCGCCATGGACGAAAAACTTCAAAAAGCCCTGACGCCGCGCCAGATCTCAACTTTAATCCGTCTCCTGAAAGCCGTCGCCGAGCCTGTCAGTCTGTCCGGGAACCGAACGAGGGAGGGCATTCGCTCGGGCTAGTCGAAGAATCTCGAACGCAACTCGCGGTCCTCCGGGGAATCCAGGGGCACCTGCATCCGCTTGGCGCTTCGGCGTTGCCCCACGCGGAACACGACGGAAAACTGATAGGATACGAATGCCGGCTTGGACGCGCGCGAGGAACGATTGTTAGCGCTGCCCCGCCGAAACCAAATCGATGCCCGCGCCCGAAAAGGTATTCCGCGAACCTCGCTGGCCTGCGTTTGTCGCGATGTTCGCCACCGCGCTCGTACAACACGCACTGCCCGAGCGGTTGTCCGTGGGGCCAAGCTGGGCACTTCTCGTCATAATCATCGTCTTGATCATTCCGATCATGTTTTCCTATCACCGCGGCCATTTCAACATCGCACGCATCCTCACCTTCGCCGCCACCGGCGTGATCACGCTCGCCATGATTGCATCGCTTGGCCTTTTGATTCAGGGTTTGCCGCGCCATCTCGATCCGCCGGAGACGCTTCTCCGTTCGGCGGCCTCGCTGTGGATCACGAATGTTCTCGTCTTCGCTCTCTGGTATTGGAAGCTCGATGCAGGCGGGCCTATGGGCCGCGATAAGGCCAAAGGCGATTTCGAGAGCGCTTTCCTATTTCCGCAAATGCTAGTCCGCGACGAGCCGGAAGATTATTGGTCACCGCAATTCGTCGACTACCTCTTTCTCGCCTTCAACACGAGCACAGCGTTCTCGCCCACGGACACAGCGGTACTCTCACGTGGAGGCAAAATCGGAATGATGTTGCAGTCGACGATTTCGCTGATGATCGTTGCGCTTATTGCGGCCCGTGCTGTGAATATTCTCTAGTGGGCGGGCGGGGAGTAGCCAGCCTGGTTACGCTGTGGCCGCTCGAAATATGCGCTTTACCTGTGGACGCGCTAGATAAGCCAACATCCAGACGGCGGCCCCAATCACGATCACATGGCAGACCACCATCGGGACGAGCGGAAACATATCGTACCCGGCAAAAGTGAAGCCACTGGCGATGGTGCATGCAATCCCCACGGATATGCTCGCGATCGACACGATCCGTGCCCACTCCCGCAGTTGCAATACTCCAATGGCGAGCGATCCGGCAACGCCAGCCAGCACCAGCAGCGAAAATCCTCCGGCTACTCCCATTCCGGCAATCGACACAGAGACAGGATCTCCGCTGTCACCGCCCGTCAGCGCCAGCACGGCAACGAAAATGAACGCCGAGGAACCGAGGGCAAGGACTACTGCTGCAATTAAGTTTGCGACAGCAATGATTGTTACTCCTGTCGGTCGCTTCATTATCTCCAACTCCAACGTTCAGTATTGCGTGAGAAAAGGCCTCGCGGCGGGGGCGCTCCCTGCTGGAATCGCCCGACCATCGTATACCCTGAGGCACTGGCTCGCGGCGACGAGCGTTTTGCTCGTCGTGGCAATGCAGGCCTAGAGCTTCGGCTCTTGATCTGGCTGGTCCTTCTGATCCTTCGGTTTTTTCTTGTCTTCGTCTTTCTGCTTCTCATGCGATTGCTTGTTGTCTTGCACCTGCTTCTGCTGCTGTTGCTTCTGCTGTTGGGCTTTCTGTTGATCTTGCTGCTGTTGCTTCTGCTGTTGGGCTTTCTGCTGATCTTGCTGTTGCTGCTTCTGCTGTTGGGCTTTCTGCTGATCTTGCTGTTGCTGCTTCTGTTGTTGGGCTTTCTGTTGATCTTGCTGCTGTTGCTTCTGCTGTTGGGTTTTCTGCTGATCTTGCTGTTGCTGCTTCTGTTGTTGGGCTTTCTGTTGATCTTGCTGCTGTTGCTTCTGCTGTTGGGCTTTCTGCTGATCTTGCTGTTGCTGCTTCTGTTGTTGGGCTTTCTGTTGATCTTGCTGCTGTTGCTTCTGCTGTTGGGCTTTCTGCTGATCTAGCTGCCGTTGCTGCTCCGCTTTTTGTTGTTCCTGCTGTTGTTGGCGCTGGGACTTCTGTTGCTCCTGCTGCGCTTTCTGCTGATCTAGCTGGCGTTGCTGCTCCTGTTGTTGCTTCTGCGCTTTCTGCTGTTCTTGCAGCCGTTGCTGTTCTGCCTTTTGTTGTTCTTGCTGCTGCTTTCTCTCCGCCTCTGCGTTTCCCGCGGGTCGTGCGGCAGGCTGCGAAGGATTGGGAGCTTCGTTTGGACGATTGGCCTCAGGCGGCGCGGGTCGATTCGCCGGCGCTGGTTGCGTTGGGCGTTCTGCTGTGCGGTCCGTCGGACGATTTGGCTGAGCCGGCTCGGCCGCATTGTTCGGGTTCGCCGGACGATTTGGCAGCTCGGCGGGCTTGTTGCCAGTGTTTGGAGCTGCGGCCGGCGCGGGTTGACGATTCTGTGGCTGGCCGGGCCGGTTCGCTTGTGCTGCCGGCGTGACGGCTTTCGCGGCCGGAGCGATCTTCACCGGCGCTTCCCGACGCGCGGCAACTGGCTCAATCTGTCGTGCTTGCGCCGCCGACAGCGGTTTGCCGCCGTTGTTCTTGATTGCTTCCTGCCGCTTTTCAAATGACGGAGGCGGCGGTGGAGGCGCCACCTTGGCGACGACCGCGCGTCTTGTAAACGTGGCGGGTGGTCTTGCCGCTGCCGCTCCTGATCCAAGAACGGCCTGCTTCACTGGCACCTCGGCCGGGGTGAACGCTCGCACCGGCGCTCTCTCCACTTCCCGTTGATCCACTCGCACGGTGTTTCTTGCCACCGGCTGAGCAGATGTAAACGCCCGTGGAGTCGTCGCCGTCACAGCTCCGCGCACACTCTGATTCACATACTTGACGTTCGTCACGTTCACGTTCTTGTTCACGATGGTCGTGTTGTAGTAATTGTTCACCACGACGGTCGTCACCCTCGTGTTCGATACGTTGACCCGGTCTACGTAGTTGCGGCTGACTCGGTATGAAGGAACGTACACTTCGCGCGGCCCCAGCGGAAACCACCCCACGTTTGCGCCGCCGCCTCCCACGCCAATGCCGACCGCGAAATGCGGACCTCCGACCCATGCCACCAGCGCGGGCGCGTACACAGGACGCACATACTCAACTCCCTGCACGCGCGGCGGCGTTGGGACCCATCCCCACCTGCCACCATAAGAAACCCACCGGCCATAATGGAATGGCGCAAATCCCCACGGCTCATCGTCGACCCACGTGTATCCCCAAGGCTCGATGTAGGCCCAGTGGCCATAGTGATAGGGAGCCCAGTCCGGAACGGACGTGCGCGGAAACCACACATTGCCGTATTCGCCCGCCGGGCGCCACTCGCCGTGTTCATCCAAATCCTCGTAACCCACCACGTCAGCCGAAACGTATCGTGACGACTCGGAACTCTCCCATCGGCGATCGCGATCGGCAGCCCATCTGTCAAATTCGTCTTCGTTATTCCCGTAGTTATCGGGTTCCGCATACAGTTGATCGGTGCCACTGAATGAGTAGGAATCATCGCCGCCGAGCGTGTAAGCGGCACCCTCGCCGGTCACTTCGCCTTCGCCGCTGCGAATTTTGATCGCGGTCGAATCTCCGGCGTCGTTTACGCTTATACGGTAGAGGCCAGGCCGTTGAATGGAGAAAGCCAAGTTCGGCGTATCGATCTCATACGTCTCGTCTGGATCGAGACGTCTCACTCGCACCAGAATCGTCCCCGAGGTCAGTTGAATTTGAGTCATGTTGTCGCTCAGATTCAGGAATGAGAAACCGGTATTGTTCGACAGGCGAATCAGTGATCCGTCAAGCTGCAGCTCTAGCCGCCCATCACGATCGGACCATATCTGGTCGCCGGTCGTTATCGGGCGATTCAGTACGGCCGTCACCCAATCGTCTGTTCCTGCCGGTTGAAATGAAACCGAGCCCTGCGCGTAGGCCAGCCGCGCAACACGCGATGGAGGATCGTCATCATCATCGGCCGCCGCTCGCGGCACAAACCAAGCGAGTAAAATCGCCGCACACAACAGAGTCAGAATTTTTAATGGGACTTGGCTTTTCATTGCTCTCCCCATGGATCTTTGCCGGAATCTCAACTTCACTTGCCTGGCGAGTTCGGTGGTTGTCTGTGTCAATCTTAACTGATTTGGTTATGGGCCGGAATACAGAGCTATGTGTAGTTACTAAGGAGTTTGTTGCAAACTCTCTACGGCGATGCGAACTGATTCGCTAGGCTGATTGAACGACTTCTGGAAGAGTCTAAGCTCCCCACGCCAGGGTCCTGTTGAAACGCTCTTTCCGCTGTGCTACCGTCGCGTCGGTATTATGAAAATCGATCACAAAACGCATCGAGAGTCCGGAGCGGCGCTCGGCGGGCGCAGCGCTTCGTCGAGCTTCGGAGCCGGCATCCCCAGGCTCTCGAATCTAATCGCGAATGCGGGATTAGAGTCCGACCTAACTAACTCAGAATCAGCACGATGCAATTCTCTGATCGCAATTAGATCGCGCCTTTTAAACGCCGATCCTCAGCTTTTCCACAGCTCAAGGGCCCTCTCAGAGCAAGCGCTAGCTTCTGCTAAGATAAATTGATATGCCAATCGAGCGCGAACGACTGGAAGCAGACGTCCTCATAATCGGCGCAGGGCCGGGGGGCCTGGCGTGCGCGCTTCATCTCGCAAATCTCATCGAGACACACACTGCCGGGAACAAAACGCCGGCGCTCTCTGCGGAAAATATTTACGTTCTGGAAAAAGCGCGCGAATTGGGCGCGCACCAACTCTCCGGGGCAATTATGGATCCGCGCGGGATGGCCGAGTTGGTCCCGGATTTTGAGAAGTCCGCGCCGCTCGATACGCCGGTTACCGGCGATGCTGCCTACTATTTCACCGAGTCGACTTCCTACAAGCTGCCAATCACGCCGCCGCCCCTCGCGAACCACGGAAACTACATTGTCTCGCTAAATAAAATTGTGAAATGGCTCGGCGGGCTCGTCGAGAAAAAAGGCGTCAACGTATTCACGCAATTTGCGGGACGGGAATTGCTCTACGAGAAGAATGGGATCGCCGGCGTTCTGACGGAAGACAAAGGCGTCGACAAATTCGGCAAGCCGAAAGACAACTTCACTCCGGGATACGAACTGCGCGCAAAAGTGACGGTGCTGGCGGAAGGGCCGCGCGGCTCGTTGACGAAAGAATTGGTCAACCGGCTGAAGCTCGACGGACTCAATCCGCAGGTTTACGGGATCGGAATCAAAGAACTGTGGGATGTGCAGCCCGGACGAATCGACACAGGATATGTGGCGCACACGCTAGGCTGGCCGCTCAGTTCAGAACTGTACGGCGGCGGCTGGGTTTACGGCATGCAGAACAACCGCGTGTCGCTCGGAATGGTGGTTGCGCTTGAGTGGCACGACCCGTTTTTTGATCCGCATGCGGCGTTTCAAAAATTCAAGACGCATCCGTACGTGAAAAAGATTCTCGACGGCGGCAAGCTCGTTCGCTACGGAGCGAAGACGGTGCCATACGGCGGCTGGTATTCAATGCCGAAGAGTTACATCGACGGCGGCTTGATCATCGGCGATTCGGCGAGCTTGTTGAATTCGCAACGGCTGAAAGGCATTCACACCGCGATCAAAAGCGGCATGCTGGCGGCCGAAACGATTTACGAAGCGCTTTGCGCCGGCGATACGTCGGCGGCGAAGCTTGCTGCCTATCAACAGAAGCTGGACGCAAGCTGGATTAAAGAGGAATTGTGGCCGGTGCGAAATTTCCACCAGGCGTTTCACGACGGTTTGTATCCGGGCCTCGTGAAAGCGGGATTGCAATTCGTCAGTGGCGGCCGCGGGCTCGTCGATCCGATGCACTGCGAAGCAGGATACAAGGAATATCACAAGCTGAATCGCGAGCGAGTTCTGGTAGACCAGTCGACGCGCTACAAGGGCGACGGCAAGATAACGTTCGACCGGCTGACCGACGTTTATCATTCGGGGACACGGCACGAAGAGGACCAGCCGTGCCATCTGATCGTTCTCGAGCCGAATATCTGCGGCGATCGGTGTGTGCGCGAGTACGGCAACCCCTGCCAGTATTTTTGTCCCGCAGCGGTATATGAGATGACGATGGAAAAGGACCAGCCGAAACTAAAAATCAATTTCTCGAACTGCGTTCACTGCAAGACGTGCGACATCGCCGATCCCTACCAGATTATTAATTGGGTTCCGCCGGAAGGTGGCGGCGGGCCGAACTACGAAGGCATGTAGAAAGCGCGCCGCGCGGGCTTTATCGCGGCTGCGGCATAATTCGAAAAATTAATTCCGACTCGACCGGTGTGCCATGGCATGTCGCCGGCTGATTCCGGAACTGGCGTTGATTTTCCAGCATCTGGTACGCCGCTTTGAAGTCGGAGCTTTCCAGCACACTTAAGTCCAGCCAGCTGCCGTCTTTCCCAATCAGTCCGTACACGATCGCTCCAACGATCTGCGTCGTGCCGGTGGCTGGCGCGACGGGATCGGGAAGCGTGGCATTCACGATGGAATCGTTCGGCAGCGCGGGCCGCATGTCCGCGCACCAATCGCGCGACGAGGCGCCCGCGGGTGGCGCGAGCCATTTCGATTCTGGCGGGGCATTGTTGATGTTCGCAATTTCTATGCGAAGCAGAGGTTCCGAGCCGGAGAAGGCGCGAATGGTACGGGGATACCAGCGGTTCTGCCATTGGGTCCAATCGCTGTAAAGAATCTGGAGATGCAAAGTCGCGTCATACTGCACGAGCGGGAGTGCAGTCGCGGTGTCGAGGCAGAGTTCCTGTTGAGCGTGCGTACGTCCATTTTTTGCGCAGACTACATTGCGTCCTTCGATTTGCGAAATCTCGATGCGAGTGTAGGAGTCAAAGTGATAGGTGACACCGCGCGTGATGCTGACTGCATGGCGCGTCCACCAATAGCCGAACGAAGGGTAGGGCGCGTTGCGCTTTGTCCAGAGCGTGCTGCCATTTGCGATCTCGATTTGTTTCAGGTGCAACAGATCGGCATCTTCGCGCCACTCGTTCGGCGCGGCCCACGTGAAGACGTAACTGCCTCGCACGGGCGGGATTCGCGAATCGCCACTTGGATCGTAAAAGAAAAGCGAAGCTTTCAAACGAAAAGGGACACTTCCAAAGACGGTGAGGTCGGTCAGGCTATGCGCTTTTGCGACAAGCGCTTCCGTTTCGGATTCGTCGTCAGGAGGGAGACCGCGCGCACGCGATGGCGCTTTGGCGAAAGTCAAAACGTAAGAAGGCGCGCGATGGGGCGCGTCAACCAGAACCCGCGGACCGGAGCAGGGCGACGCATCGCGAGCCACAGCGCCGGGAAGAGTGGCCGCCGCGAGGAGCATCGCAAGTGTAGATTGCGCGTCGCATCAGGAATCGCGCAAATTATCACGGCCGGGCCGCAAATTACAGGGCCGAGATTCCGGCGCGAATGCCAACGCGCTCATGAATAAAAGATTTGTTCGGTGCATTGGGCGCGCTTCAGTTCCGGGTTTCGTCACTGCCACCAAAAGCGCGCTTGAGCGATGCCCAGAAGCCACCTTTCTTTTTTTGAGGACGATTCGACGCCGCGGATGCCGATGGCCTCTTTCCAGAATCGTGAGGGACGACTTGCTGGAGCTGCGGCGCGTCGACGTGGCCGGTAAATTGCCACTCAGGCTCCACATGCGCGATGCGCACGAGCAGGATCATGTCAGTGGAAGGTTCGCCCGGAGGCGCGGGGGCGTCCGCTGAAAACGTGAGCGGAGGCAAGACGACTTTGTAGATTGGAATCGATACGGCGGGGGCCGGCGGAGCTTCGGAGTCCTTGTTATTTTTCGCCGGCGCATTGGGATGTATTTGATTCGCGATCGCGAGCTGGCGGATCTGGATTGCGGGAACCGGAACGTGCTCCTCGGGTGCAGCCACTGGAGCGGGCTGCGGCGGTGCCTGAGAAACGATTTCGGGGGCGGGGGCCGGGACGGGCTGGGGTTTTGACGTCAAACCTATTTCTGGCGACGGCGGCAGCGGCGGTGAGACTCGGGCTTGGAGCGCAAGGCATTGGCAACTGCCAGCAACGCCTGCTACCGGGACGAGTTTTCCGGCGGCGAGGAAAAATTCACCCGCTTGGGGCACGATCAGGCCTTCACCTGTGAATTGGTGTTCGAGGCGAAGAGCGCCGCTGGCAGCGACAACGCAGAGGGAATCGTTCAGGTCGAGGCCGACGGTGAAATCACGCGGGCCTCCGGCGATGTCGATGGGAGTAGCGACGATCGTCGGCGTAAAAATGCGCAGCTGGGCAGCGGCTGGAAGCTGAACGCGCATGCGGCCGAAATTGAGCGCGAGAGTAATGGCCTGGCCGGATTGCAGTAGAGTGAATTTGGCCGGCCCGCAGACATCAACTTCGCCGCCGCCGAGAAGCGTGAGGCGCGCCTGCCCGGAATGAACGGTGATGATGCTGCCATTCGCAACAAACATGCTCGGCGCGCTGGTGGCAGTTCCGCTGGCCGCGGCTGAACCGCCTTCGATCGAGACATCGTTACCTTCCACGCGTCCGATGGTGCCAGCGGGCGGCTGCGCCTGTTGCGGGCGGAGAGGGAAGGCCCCTGCGGTTAGCGCTAGAAGCAGCACGAAAATCGCCACCACGAACTCACGCTTGTGCGAGCTTGCGAGGGAACTCAGCCGGGCGAATTGGAGGTGCGTGAACATCCAGCCGTATTCAAGGTTCGCCTATACTATACAGGAGTGAATAACGTGACGAAATCGGAGCCCGTCCAGACTGCGCGCCATCCGAACTCCCCCTCGACGACAGAGATGCCGCAGCTTTCGCGATGGCGGAGAATGCAGATTCCGGTGATCGCTTGGGCGGTGTACTGGATAGTGCGGCTGATCGGCCCTACGCTGCGGCTCGAAATTGTCGGAGTGCAAAATGCCGTGCAGATTCCGAATGGGGGTGAACCGGCAATCGGAGCGTTCTGGCACCGAAGTATTTTCCCGGCGATTTGGATTTTCCGGAATCGCGGGATCGTGGTGATGAACACGGTGAATTTCGACGGCCAATGGACTCGTCGAGTGATCGAGCGCCTGGGATTTGGAACCGCACAAGGAAGCTCGTCGCGCGGAGCGATTGAAGGGCTCACGGTGATGTCGAGGCGGCTGGAGGAAGGGAAGCACGTGGCGTTCACGATCGATGGGCCGCGCGGGCCGCGCTATGTGGCAAAACCGGGACCGGTAATTCTGGCGCGGCGGACGGGCAATCCGATTTCAGTTTTTCATGTTGGGTTGAAGTGGGCGCATACGTTCAAGAAATCCTGGGACCTGTTTCAGGTGCCGTACCCTTTTTCGCGGGCAGTGATGTTCGTTGCACCGCCGATACGGGTGCCGATCGATGCCGATAGCGACACGATCAAGGCCAAGCTCGCGGAAATGCAGGCCGAGCTTGAGAAGGTCCGCGACGCTGCGGAATCGTGGTTTGAGCTAAGCGTGCGCGAGCAGGATGATCTTCGCGAGGAATGGAGCGGGTCTGGCGGGATTGCCGGTGGGATGCAGGACGATCAAACGACGACAGGAACGGCAGCTCAATGATTGGCGTAGTTTGAAACGCCGGTTTCGGACAGTCGAACGTACAGTGGCTCCGCAGATGGGACATTGTGGATTTTGATTTGCGAGATTGAAACGGCGACGGCAACGTCACCTTCAACTTCAAACCTTTTAACACAGAGGACACGGAGGGCGGAGCACAGAGGACACAGAGACGCGGTTCCCGGTGGAGCGAAGTTGCTATTGGGTGAGAGTGTCGTGACCTTCGCCTAGTTTCACGGGGACTGTGATTTTCCTGCCTTCTCGGACGAGCGTGAGATTGACGCTGTCGCCGGGCCACGCGCGATTCAGCAGCAGATTCAGATCGAGCTGGCTCGCGAGCGGCTTGTCGTCCCATGCGACGAGGACGTCGCCACCGACTCGCAGCTCCTGTAACCCACTCAACATCGATTTGGAGCCGCCGTGAATTCCTGCTTGCGCCGCAGGGCCTCCCGGCGTGACACGCTCAACGAGAATTCCTTGCTGCACGGATAGATTCAACGCTTCGGCGAGACCAGGCCACAACGCGCGACCTTCGACGCCGAGAGTGGCGCGGCGGACGCGGCCGGTTTTTATGAGATCTTCAGCAACGCGGCGGGCGGTATTGACAGGAATGGCGAAACCGATGCCTGCCGTTGTGCCGGTGGGCGCGTAGATCGCGCTATTGATTCCGATTACTTCGCCGTGGGAGTTCAGCAGCGGGCCGCCGGAATTTCCTCGATTGATTGCTGCGTCGGTTTGAATCGCTTCGTCGATGAATGTGTTTTCGCCGGTTTGCACCGTGCGGCCGAGCGAGCTGACTACTCCTGTGGTGAGGGTGCTTTGAAATCCGAACGGATTGCCGATGGCGAGAACGCGCTGTCCGACGAGCAGATTGCGGGAATCGCCCAAGGGAAGGGTGGTGAGCTTGCGCGCGCCGGGATCGATTTTGATGAGGGCGAGATCGTTGCGCGTATCGACGCCGATCAGCTTGGCTTTGTATCGCGAACGATCGCCGAGCGTGACTTCGATTGTTTGCGCGCCTTGAATCACGTGGTAGTTCGTGAGGATGTGGCCATCGGTATCGATCACAAAGCCCGAGCCGGCGCCTTCGACGGGGACGGGATTGAAAAAGAAATCGTATTCCACGGTGCGCGTAACGACGTTCGCGACGGCGGGCGAAGCTTGTTTATAGATGCGGACGTTTTCCGCTTCGAAGGCGTCGAGCGTGTTGTCGGAGGCGGGAGTGGCGAGATGGAGCGCGTCGACAGACGAGGGAATTGGCTTCCCATAGCGCGAGCCTGCCCAGTAGGCGCCGAGTCCGATGATCAGGCCGACTGCGAGCAGGCGAATTGCGCTTCGATGGCTATTTCCGGTGGTCATGATTCTACCCTTAGGTGATTACGCCCCGCGCGAACGACAGGGGAATCATCTCACATATTTTCGCGCTCGTGCGGGTTCGTCCACTCGCGTCAAGCTCCCCGCATACGGCAGGCGTCCAATCAACCGTAAGGGCACGGCATGCCGTGCCCCTACTGATCGATCGGTGCGTACGCGCAGGGGCGGGGAAAGTTTCTTTAAGAGGCCGCCAATTCTTTGAGACGTTCGACTACGTTTTTTACCTGGCGCTCGGTTTCTTCGATCGTGCCTGAGCAATCGACAACCTCATCGGCGAGTGCGCGTTTTTCTTCTGCAGGCATTTGCGCGGCGATGCGAAGCCTGGCTTGCTCGCTCGTTAGGCCGCGTTCGATCAAGCGCGCGAGTTGCTGCGCGGGCGTGGACCAGCACACGATCAGGTTGTCGAGGAATTTGTGAAATCCGGTCTCGACGATGAGCGCGGCTTCGACGACTGCGAATTCGGGGCCGCCGGGACGGTCGAGGGCAGCGAACCATTTCGTGACGACTTCAAGGATGCGCGGGTGAATAATCTGGTTGAGGCGCGCGCGTTTTGCAGTGTCGGCGAAAACGACGGCACCGAGTTTCGCGCGATCGACTGCGCCACCGGGCCCGAGAATCGAATCGCCGAATTCGCGAACGACTTCGTCGTACGCGGATTGGCCGGGTTCGAGAAGCTCGTGGCCGAGCGGATCCATTTCGAGGACCATGCAATCGAGGTCGCGCAGCATGGATGCGACCGTGGATTTGCCGGAAGCGATTCCGCCAGTGAGTCCGACTTTAAGCATATCGATGGGCGCGAGGCTGCATCAGGTGCGGGCGGCCGCTGTAACGCGTGAGCCGCGGCGCAGACGTGCGGCTCGGACAGTGTTGCTCATGAGCATGGCGATGGTGAGCGGACCGACGCCGCCGGGGACAGGCGTGAGCGCGCCGGCGACGTTTGCGACGCCGGGGTGAACGTCACCAACGACCGCGGAGCCTTTTGCGCGGAACGACGCGAGGCGCTCGGGGAATTGCGCAAAGAGATTTTCGGCTTGCACGGCATCGGTGATGCGATTGATGCCGACGTCGATAACGGTGGAGCCGGGGCGAATGAAATCGGGCGTGACCATGGCGGCGCGTCCGAGGGCGGCGATGACGATATCGGCCCGGCGGACAGTCTCGGGAAGATTGCGCGTTTTGGAGTGGCAGATCGTGACGGTTGCGTTCGCGTGCATCAGAAGAAGCGCCATGGGTTTGCCGACAATGTCACTGCGGCCGAGGACGGCGGCATTCGCGCCTTCGATCTTAATTTCGCTGCGACGAAGAATTTCCATCACGCCGAGTGGAGTGCAGGCGACGAGATTGGGGCGGCCAGCGACGAGGCGGCCGACGTTGACGGGGTGGAAACCGTCGACGTCCTTGGCCGGGTCGACGGCTTCGAGAATTTTCTTGGCGTCGATCTGCGCGGGAAGCGGAAGCTGGACGAGAATGCCATCGACATCGTCGCGGCGATTTAGATCTTTAATGATGGCGAGAAGTTCCGCGGTCGAGATTGTGGCTGGCGGCGTGACGTGAATGCTCGCGAGGCCGAGTTTTTCGCAGGCAGCGATTTTGCTCGAGACGTAAATTTTGGAGGCTGGATTTTCACCGACAAGGACGGCGGCGAGGCCCGGGCGAATTCCGGTGGCGCTGAGCGCGGCGATCTCGGCGGCAAGCTCGGAGTAAATTTGATCGCGGATTGCGTTGCCGTTGAGGATGCGAGCGGACAATCGGGCTCCTGGTTGCAATTGGTGAACTGCTAGACGAGTCATATTAACACAGGGATTCGGGACGCTTTCGAGTGGAGCCGCGCATTGTGAGAGAACGCGCAAGCTGGTAGTCTGCGCAAACGGGACGGGTAGAAGGGCGCACGGGAGGGCACGATGAGAAAAATCAAAAGATTCGAGCCTTTGTCGGTGATGAAGATTGCGGCTATTTGCTATGGCATTGTTGGATTGCTGGAAGGGGCCGTGTTCAGCGTGGTGTTTTCGATCATTCCGCTGGCGGGACATGACGGCCAGAGGCTGCCACGGTTTTTCGGCGTGCTGTTCGGCGGATTTTCGATCATCTTCTTTCCGATCCTGTTCGCCGTGATGGGGGCGGTGGGAGGAGGCTTGATGGCGGCGGTTTACAATGTGGCCGCGCGGTATGTGGGCGGGATCGCAGTCGAGGTGGAATAGGAGGTTCGGCAAGCGATGTTTGGCGAGGGCAGCGAGCGGAAGAGATTGGAGCGGGCGATGCGCGAGGCGGGGCGTTTGCCGCCGGGGCAGTCGCTGACGCTGAAGTGGCCTGTGCTGCACGAAGGCACGGTGCCGCAGTTTGATCCGGCGAGATGGGATTTTCAAGTGACGGGACGCGTCGAGAAGCCGCTGCGGCTGACGTGGGATGAATTCACGCGACTGCCGATGAAGCAGGTGACGGCGGACATGCACTGCGTGACGCGCTGGAGCCGGTTCGACGTGCGATGGGAAGGCGTGCCGTTCACGGAAGTGATGAAGCTGATCGAGGTGAAGCCGGAAGCGAAATATGTGATGGTGCTGGCCGAGCAGGGATACACGTCGAACGTGCCGCTTGAGGATTTGATGCGGCCGACGACGCTTTTCGCGCTGAAGCACAATGGCGAGCCGCTTCCTGCGGAGCATGGCTATCCGGTGCGATTAGTGGTGCCGGAACTGTACGCGTGGAAGAGCGTGAAGTGGGTGCGCGGGCTGGTATTCATGGAGGAGGATGCGCCGGGATTTTGGGAGCAGAATGGGTATCACATGTATGGCGATCCGTTTAGGGAACAGAGATTCAGCGGCGAGTGACGAGTGATGAGTGACGAGTGATGAGTTGGAGCGAAGCAGAAGAGCGCAAGCGTGGTGCATTGCGGTGCAGAGTGGTGTAGAATACTGCATATGGCTAAGACCGAGAAATCCGTTCGTCAAAGCGTCTCCCTCCCACACCGCATCGCCAAGCACGTCCACACGATTGCCAAGACGCGGAAGACGAGCACTAACCGGGTGCTGGTGGATTTGATCGAGGCCGGACTGCAATCGAAGGAAGCGGAGAAAGAACGATTTTTCACACTCGCCAATCAGCTCACCGAATCGACCGATCCCGCCGAGCGAAAGCGATTGAAGGAAGAACTCGCCCGCATGACATTCGGTGAATAGTGCCGAAGATTCAGTGGACGAATCTTCCGCCGGCTGTGCGACGGCATCTCTTCGATCGTCTTGAAGATCGGAAAATTACCGCGGACGATCTATATCTGCTAAAGGTTTGGCGGGAGTCTGATCCTGATGCGCCGGACGGCGAGTGGTATAAGGACTTCGGCTCATTCAAGATCTGCGGTGAAGGACGTTTTCCAAAGACGTTTCTGCTGAAGGGACAGGTAGCAAGAGGGCGAGCGCTGTAACCGCGTCAAGCCGGAAGATCCTGATGGACGCTTAAAGGAAAGGGCGGGTCTGAGACCCGCCCCTACGAAGATCAGCCTTCGACGGCTTCGATACCCGCCACGAAACCTCTAATAGATGTCGTACTGCTCCCAGTGAAGCGTGGGGTCGGCCTGGATGATGATGCTCTTTTTGGTCCAACGCTCGAGCTCTTCGATGAGTGAGGATTCGCGAGTCTTGAGAGCTTTGGCGATTTCCGGATGCAGACGCAGCGTTAGGCTGCCGGAATCGACTTCGGGAGCCATCTTTCGCGCTTCGCTTTGAATTTCGTAGCAGAGCGTGGGGATGGATTTCACCATGCCGGAGCCGGTGCAATAGGGGCATGGCTGGCAAAGCGTGCGTTCGAGGGCTTGCTTGGTGCGCTTGCGGGTGATGGCAACGAGGCCAAATTCGTTGAAGCGCAGAACTTTTGAAGGAGCGCGGTCGGCACGGAGCGCGTCTTCGAGCGCAGCCATTACCTTTTCGCGATTGCGACGCTCTTCCATGTCAATGAAGTCGATGATGATGATGCCGCCGAGATCACGGAGGCGCATCTGGCGGACGACTTCCTTGACGGCTTCGAGGTTGGTGCGGACGATCGTGTCCTCGAGGCGATTCGAGCCTTTGCCGACGAATTTCCCGGTGTTGACGTCGATGGCGACGAGCGCTTCAGTATGGTTGATGACAATGTAGCCGCCCGATTTCAGCCAAACTTTCGGGCGCAAGCCCTTGTCGATTTCCTGCTGAATGCCGAACTCTTCGAAGACCGGCGTCTCTTTCGTGTAGAGCTTGACGCGGCCGACGAGAGCCGGCTGGAAGCGGCTCATGAACTCGACAACTTTCGCGTATTCCTCTTCTGAGTCGACCCAGATGGCGCCGAAATCCGGAGTGATGTAATCGCGGAGAATACGTTCGACGAGATTGAGATCGCGATGCAGAATCGCCGGAGCCTTGCGTTGCTCGGAGCGGGATTTGATTTCCTGCCACGTGCGCATCAGGAATTCGACGTCAGTTTTTACTTCCTCGGCAGTGGCGCTTCCGGCAGCGGTGCGGACGATAAAGCCTCCGCCTCCCTGGCCCTTGGCTTCGTTAACGAGATGGCGCAAGCGGGCGCGATCCTCGGCGGACGCGATCTTGCGTGAAACGCCGGTGTGATCGAGCGTTGGCATGTAGACGAGAAAGCGGCCGGGAAGCGCAACGTGACTCGTAATGCGCGCACCTTTTTTGCCGAGCGGCTCCTTTGCGATCTGTACGATGATTTCCTGCCCTTGTTTCAGAAGATCGGCGATGAGCTGCGTTCGGCGCGGAGGCGTGCGATGGCCATGGCCTCCTGATCCTTGCTGCGGTCTGCGGCCCCGATCCGGGCGGCCGCCGCGATCGGGACGGCCACCACGGTCGGGACGGCCACCGCGATCCGGGCGTCCGCCGCGGCGTGAAGGATTCTGCATGCGCGACCGGTAATCATTCTGCACGCGCGCATTCCACGGCTGCTTATCCTGCGGTTGCGGATTCTCGGACGAACCTGGCACGCCATTTTCCGTTAATGAGGCGTCTGCGAGCGCGGCGTCCGAATGCTGTGCATCGCCCGAGGATGCTGCGAGAGCTTCCGACTCGGCTTCTACGTGTGCGTGCGCTTCATCGTGAGCTTCGTCCGCTTCAGCGTCTGCGTCTGAATCGGAATCGTGCTCTTCGAGCTCACGGTCGTCTTCAATCAATTCTTCGTGCGACTCGACATCGAGGATGGTGTCGTCCGTTCCGTGCGCTTCGCGAATGTCCTCGCGGAGCGACTCGCGGATGCCTACGCGAATATCATCGTGGGCGTGCGCGTCGACGTCCGTGACGGAATGCTCTTCCTCAGCTTCGCGAGCGGCAGCTTCACTTTGGGCCTCAGCAACGTGCTCGGCGAGCGCCGCGGCTTCGTCATCGGAAAGATCGGGGTGAGAATCGTCATCCTGGCCCGAAGCAGGCGCCAATTCCGCTTCACGTTCGAAATGAACGATTTCGGTTTCGCCGCTATCGCGTGCAGCAAAGGATTCGTGCGACGCAAGGCCCGGTTGGCCGTCAGAATGAGAGCCGGCGCTTTGGGGTTCGGTATGCTGTCCGGCGGGCGTCTCTCGACTTTTCCATTTTGCGATCGATTCGCCGGGAAGAGGTTCAAATACTGCCGTAGGCGAGTGAAACGACGCGGCCGGATATTCCGAGCGAACCGGCTCAGGCGGCGGCGCGGGAGAAAGCGACTCGCGCGTGGGCTCCGGCGGAAAGCTTGCAGGGGTCAACGGCGGGGCCGATTCGGGAGGCGCAACCGACGCAGAAGATGAGGGAGCCTTGTATTTCGCGAGAGATTCTCCCGGAAGGATTATCGGGACGTAACCATCCGGCGGTGCGGCTTCTGGCGTGGAGTCGTCGTGTGGCCGGTGCGACGCATATTTCGATTGAGGCAATTCGCGGCCGTAGCGTCCTTCGCGTCCGCGTCCTCCGCCATGGCTACCACGATTGGGGCGACCACCGCCGCGGCGTCCGCCGCGTCCACCGCCGCCGCCGCGAAAATCACGGCCACCGCCGCGATTTGGGCGGCTGTCGGACCGATTTTCGTATCGAGGCCGCTCCGAAGAGGGACTCGAAGGGGGCGCACTGGCTGCCGGAGCTACATTGCCGGAGCGAGACTCAACGGCTCCCTGAGGTGCGGCCGGCGGATACTGGTTAACCTCGTGCTCGTGTCCTGCAGCCGGATACTCAGCCGTGGGAAGCGGAGAGGAATCGACATCCGCAGGTTCCAGAGCTGGAGTAGCAGGGGCGGCGGCGTTGAACACCTGGCCGCCCTGGTCCTCCATCTTCTGGACCTTATCTTCGGCAGTGGTGACGATGTGATCGAATTCCTCGAGATCTTCGAGGAAGTCGCTGACATAGAGGAACGCGTCGCTATCGAGGCCGATTTCGACGAAGGCCGACTGCATGCCAGGGAGCACGCGGGTAACACGGCCTTTGTAAATGCTTCCAACTAATGCAAATTCTTTTTCACGCTCCACATAAAATTCACAGAGCTGGCCTTCTTCCAAAATGGCGACCCGTGTCTCGTGGGGGTTCGCCGAGATAACCATTTCCTTCGACATGAAAACTCCTCAATGGGCATCGGATGGCGGCGGGCACGCCGGAGGGCAGGGCGAGCGCACGGGCTCGGCCGGCATGGCTGACGAAACGATTCAGTTGTAGCCATGCTGAGCCGCCCAGGAAGGACGTGCCGTATGGATGGATAACTACCGTCTTCACCCGATGCAATCCTAAAGTAAAATTCAAAATTCCGGCTGTAAAATGCGTTCGCAGTCCGGGCACTTCTTCAAATTCAACGCAAATCCTAATTGACGAAACGCCGCATGCGGACGTTCATCACCAAGCCTAAAGCCAAAAACACAAAAGCCGTCGACGATCCGCCATAACTCATAAGAGGTAACGGGATGCCGGTAACCGGCACGTATCCGATCACCATCGAGGCGTTCACCAGAACGTGGAAGCCCAGAATGGCAGTGACTCCCATCACGACAAACATCCCGGCACGATCTTTGGCCTTCTGCGCGTTGTCCACGAGCCGCAGAATCAAGCCGAGGTATAACAGCAAGACGACGCAAACTCCAATGAAACCTTGTTCCTCTGCCATCGCAGCCAGAATAAAATCGGAATAGCGGACGGGCACGAAGCCCAACTGATTCTGGCTGCCCTTCCCAAAACCCTTGCCCCAAAAACCACCGGAACCGACCGCAATTTCCGACTGCAAAATCTGATAACCAGCGCCGCGCGGATTTTCCTCGGGATGCAGGAAAGTTTCAATACGCTGCTGCTGGTACGGCTTCAAATGGCGCCGCATATTCCAGCCGACCGGGATCAGGAGCGCGATCAAAACGAGACCAACCGCCATGTGCTTCCATTCGATGCCGGCGAGAAATGCCCCTACAACGGCAACCGGCACCAACACCATAGCGGTACCCAGATCAGGCTGAATCAAAATCAAACCTACCGGAACGCATGTCAGGAGGGCAACTTTTACCAAATCCATCAGCGTGAGCCGGTCTGTGCGCACTTCCGCAAAGAAGCGAGCCAGTACAATGATTATAATCAACTTCATTAGTTCTGACACTTGCAAATTTGGGCCGCCACCGAGCTGGACCCAGCGCTTGGCTCCAAAGCGGGAATGGCCAACCGCAAGAACGATGAGCAGAGTGGCGAGGCCAAACAGGTAGAGCGCGGGCGCCTGGTCGAGTAATGTGTGGTAGTCAATGCGGGAGATTGCAAACATTCCAGCGACGCCGATGGCAATCCAAGTGAGCTGTCTCCATTGCAGGCCGGCCATGTTAGCGCTGGCATGCGTGGAGGAATAGATTTCGAGAACGCCGATGGCGTTAATCGCGGCGACGATTGCGAGCAGGGCCCAGTCGAAGTCTTGTACCTGGGGGCGATCTCTCATGGCCGTGGGGTTCCCACCGTTGCGACGAGCGGCCGGACAGGAGTTGGAACAGGGGCTGGCCGCGACGGAATTCCAACGGTGGTCGTTGGCTGCGTGGTGCCGTTCTTTTTATCGTAGAAAGCTTTGACGATATCGCGAACCACCGGGCCCGCCGCTTCGCCGCCGTGTTCGATGGTGTTTTGAACGATCGCCGCGACGACGATTTCCGGATTGCGGCGTGGAGCGAAACCGACAAACCAGCCGTCCATTTTTTTGTTTCCAAGGCGGTTGGCCGCGTTGTAACTCATCAACTGCGCGGTGCCGGATTTTCCGCACAGGTCGATATTCTGGAGGCGCAGGTGATAACCGGTGCCGCCGCCTTCGTTCACCACGCCGTACAGGCCCTGCGTAACTTGTTCCACGGCATTCTCAGAAAGCGGAAAGTGGCCGGTCTTGAGATCGGGAAGATTCTTGAACAGATGCGGCTGGACAAGAGTGCCAGCACTTGCGACGGCGGCAGCCATACGAGCGAGCTGAATCGGAGTTACGGTTACTGCGCCTTGACCCACCGAAACCGAAATCGTTTCACCCGCGTACCATTTGTGGTGGAAGACGCGCTCGACCCATTCTTCGGAGGGCATCAGACCTGCTTCTTCTCCCGGCAGATCGACTCCCGTTTTATGGCCCAATCCGAGTCCGGCAGCGTAGTCGTGGATGCGGTCGATGCCAAGGGCCTTGCCAATGGTGTAAAAGAAAACGTCGCAGGAATCGACGATCGCGCGGTGGAGATCGACGGAGCCGTGCCCTTGCGGCCTCCAGCAGTGAAATGTCCGTCCATAAAAGCTGGCATAGCCGGGGCAATAGACCGTGGTGCTTTCGGGGATGGCTTTGGAATCGAGCATCGCGGTGGCCATCACAATCTTGAAAACGGAACCTGGCGCCAACTGTCCCTGAATGGCGCGATTGAATAACGGGGTGTTTTTATCCGTATTGAGCTTGGCCCATTCATCCGCCGGAATCCGAACTGCGAAATCGTTGGGGTCAAACGTGGGGCGGCTGACCATGGCGAGAATTTCGCCGGTGCGCGCATCCATCGCGACGACTGCGCCTTCTCTGTCCTTCATATCTTCTTCGGCGATCGCCTGCAAATCGTAGTCGATGGTCAGCTGAATCGGCTTGCCGGGAATGGCTTCCACGTTATCGAGAGTGCGCATGGCTTTGCCGACGCTGTTAACGACGACGCGGCGCATGCCGTCAGTGCCTTCAAGTGTTTCGTTGTACTGGCGTTCGAGGCCGGCTTTGCCGACGATGTCACCGGGACGATAGTGGCCGTCGCTCGAATCAAGCTGCTGCGGCGAAACTTCACCGACATAGCCAATCGTATTGGCGAGCATTTCGCCGTGCGGATACCGGCGGCGGTGAACCATGAGCAACTCGAGCACGGGAATATCGGCGCGGTGGGATTCGACGAAGGCAATATCCGCAACGCTGGCGGCCGGTTTGATCACGACCGGCTGAAATTTTGGCTCGTTCTTTGCAGCGTCCAGCGCCTGCTGCAGATCCTGGCGGCTGATGCCCAGCCCATCCACGATTTGAGGGATACTTTTCTCGAGAGATTTCAAATCTTCGCGAAGCAGAAGGATGCTGAACGAAGGATAGCTGTCGACGAGGACGCGCCCTTCGCGGTCCAGCATCGGCCCGCGCGGGGCAATGATCGGAATCGAGCGAACGCGATTGCGTTCCGCAAGATCAGCGAAATGCCCGGATTGAACGACTTGCAACTTCCAGAAACCCACCAGCAGAAGTACAACGAACATGACGGATACGTACGAAACCAGCGCCAGTCTGCCCTGGGGAACTTTCTGGTCGTTAGCACTCCACGATGGCAACTGAACTCCTGCGCGGCGGTCTACTGCCCATGATGCGCTCGGCCCTGATGCGCCCACACATCCGAATCAGGGCGATACCCGAAGCGGCATTTAAAGCTAACACCGCGAAAGCTCTAGCCGCAAGGCAGCGATGTCCTTTCGGTCACTGTATTGTGCCTAAAACGGAGGCGCGGGAGTAGCTGGCCTGAGGGACAGGGACTTCGAAAGGGTTCGTCGGATGCCCGTTTTGACGGAACTGCAGAGTCGGCAACGACCAAGGCCTAACGACGAAGGCCTAACGACGAAGGCCTAACGACGAAGGCCTAACGACGAAGGCCTAACGACGAAGGCCTAACGACGAAGGCCTAACGACGAAGGCCTAACGACGAAGGCCTAACGACGAAGGCCTAACGACGAAGGCCTAACGACGAAGGCCTAACGACCAAGGCTTCACACAGAGGACACGGAGGGGGCACAGAGTTCACAGAGAAAGAGAGACGCGCGGGGAAAGGATCTACGAAGTTTTGCGGAGGCGGTCGAGCAGGGCGAATAGGATTACGCCTGCTCCTGCGGTGACGAGGGAATCGAGCAGAAGGTGCAACGTGAAAAACGGCATCGAGCGGGCAAGCAAAACGCGTTCGGTGATTGCGAGAATAATCTGATGGAAATGGAACAAGACGAAGATGAGCCCGAAGCGGCTGACGGGATGCTCTGTATCGATTCGCGCGCCGACAGAAGAGGCGACATATCCAACGCAGGTTTTCGCAATACCGTACATGCCGATGGGATTATCGTGGCTTAATGCATCCTGCGCGATGCCGATTGCCGCGCCCAACAACATGCCGCTGACTGGATTCCGCCGGCTCACGCCGAAATAAATAGTGACGAGCAATGGCAGGTCGACAAGCTCCGCCCAGCGGCCGTACTTATGCAGGAATGCCTGGAGGACCAGTGCCAGAAAACAAACGAGGGGAACAGCTCCGCCGTAGTACTTGTGTACTTCGATATTCGATTCCGATTGTGCGCCAGTGCTCAGCATCGTAGCCATGTCATGGATGGGGAGCAGCCGGGTGGGCCGCGCTCGAATTGCGGGAGTTGGGGGTGGAAGCGGTGCTTGAAGCAGCGCCGGGAGAAGTGAACGAAGAATTCCCGCTTGATGCGGCAGGCTCCTCGATTTTCTTGGGCGTTAATTCCTGCTGGGACATAAGAATCAGAACTTCTTCGAGTCGGTCGAGCCGCGCAGCAGGATCAATCGATATCGATTGAAACGGATTGCCGGGCTTCGCGCTCTCCACAGTCCCAATCGGCAAATCCTTCGGGAATATATGATCTTCGCCGGAGGTCAGAATTTTATCGCCGGCCTGAACCTTCTCGTCGTTGACGATGTAGTCCATGCGGGGATTGGGGTCACCACTGCCTTTCACGACTCCGTGAGTGCGGCTGGCCGCAAAAAGGGCGCCGACGCCACTGTCCTTGTCGTTGATTAGCAGCACCTGAGATGTGGACGGAAAAACTTCGACGATTTTGCCGACCACGCCTTCGGGAGTGATGACGGCGAGGTTCCGGCGGATGTGGTCACGTTCACCGCGATTGATAAACAGCGTGTGCGAGGTGGGATCGGCGCTGGCTCCAATCACTTCAGCAGCAAGCATCGAGGCTTCGGGATGGGCCTCGCGGAAATTGAGCAGGATGGCGAGGCGCTGACCTTCGGCAGCCTGGCTTTCGAGCTCGCGATTGCGCATGCGAAGCTGATCGAGTTGCTTTTGCATGCTCTCGTTTTGAACTCGAGCGTCTTTCAAGCCAATGTATCCGCGCCAGACGCCGCTGACCTTGGAAAAAGACCAGGTTCCGGCGCGTTCCACCGGAGTAAGAGTTTGAACCGCCCAGTAGCGGACGAGGCGAACATTGTTCTCACGCTTGATCTGGAAAGCGAGCAACAGCACCTGCAGGAGAATCAGGGCGGCGAGCAGGCTCAGCGGACGGTGGCGTGAATAGATCGTGTCGTACATTTGTTTAGAAAAATATTTAGAAAATAAAGACTGCTGAATCCGGTCATTCCCGCGCCAATCTCAATTGCTCGCTCATCGTGCAATCTTTCATTTCGATTCTGCGGCTTTACAAATTTGCGTCCTGGCCGTTACGCGTGTCAATCAATCGAAACGAGGCGCAACAGCCGGAAATCACTCAGCATTTTTCCAGTGCCGAGAACGACGGAAGCGAGCGGGTCGTCCGCAATTGAAACGGGCAAACCGGTCTCCTCGCGAATGCGCTTGTCGAGATTCTTGATCAGCGCGCCGCCGCCGGTGAGCACGATTCCGCGGTCGCTGATATCGGCGGAAAGCTCGGGCGGAGTACGTTCGAGAGCCACGCGAATCGCATTTAGAATCGTCGCGATGCATTCCGAAAGGGCTTCGCGGATTTCGCTGTCGTCGATCGTGACGGTGCGCGGCACGCCTTCGATCAAGTTGCGGCCTTTCACTTCGAGCGTAAGCGGCTTCTCGAGCGGATACGCCGATCCGATTTCGATTTTGATTTGTTCGGCAGTGCGTTCGCCGACGAGCAAATTGTATTTGCGCTTGAGGTAATGCATCACGGCCTCGTCCATTTCGTTTCCGGCCACGCGCACCGAACGCGAATAGACGATGCCGCTCATCGAGATGACGGCAATATCCGTGGTGCCTCCGCCGATGTCGACCACCATATTGCCCGAGGGCTCTTCAATCGGGAGGCCCGCGCCGATGGCGGCGGCCATGGCCTGTTCAACGAGGTAGACTTCGCTTGCTCGCGCGCGATACGCGGAGTCCTGCACGGCGCGCTTCTCGACAGGCGTAATCTCGCTGGGAACACCGATCACGATCCGGGGATGAACAAGGACGCGGCGGTTGTGCGCCTTCTGAATGAAGTAGGTGAGCATCCGCTCGGTGACTTTGAAGTCTGCAATCACGCCGTCCTTCATAGGCTTGATCGCGACGACGTTTCCAGGCGTGCGGCCCAGCATTTCCTTGGCTTCGCGGCCTACGGCAACCACTTCTCCGGTGTTCTTATTGATTGCGACGATTGAAGGTTCGTTAACGACGATTCCTTTACCGCGCGCAAATACCAGTGTGTTGGCGGTGCCCAGGTCGATAGCCAGGTCGGAAGAAAACAGGCTGAAGACCGACCGCATGTTGTAGCCGCTTTTCGTCACGTGACGCTTCCCCCTCAGGTTCCAGTTGAGCGCTGCTGCGGCAGCGCATACAAATCAGCTTGCTTAGCTTCTACTCCTAAATCTTACGGCGCGTTGCGACGGTACATCATTACGGAACGACGACATCAACCTTCTTTATAGCCGTTCCGCCGCGCCGGTTCTGGCCGATGATTACGATCGTGTGGCTGCCGCGATCCATGGGCTGCGTGAAATAGCGGAAGTGGCCGTCGGGACGTATATCGGCCACTTGCTCACCGTTGATGATTAGAGCAGCGCCGGGCTCGGTGCGTCCAATCACTTCCACGTTGTTGCCGTGCAACTCGGTGTCGTCCACTTCGAGCAGCATTTCCTGCTCTTTTCCTGCGACAGCGAGCATAAATTTGAAAGGGTCGCTTTGGTCGCTGGTGTTGTTCTTATCGTCGATCGCGCGGACTCTCCAGAAATAATCACCGGGCGAAAGTCCGGCAATTTCCACGTTCGATGCGCTGGTTTTCTTCTCCATCACCACTTTGTTGAACATCGAAGTTGTGCTGACCTGAAATTCGTAGGCCTTGGCGGTCGGCACGGGCTTCCATGAAAATTGGATCGGATCGCGTTTTGGATCGGCGACGATGACGGCAGCCAAGTTAATGGGTTTATCCAGTTGAGGCGGCGCCAGCACCTGGCTCTTCGTAATCGGGCCACCTGTGGGGAAGGATGCGCGCTCCCACTGTCCGATGTCCATATGTTCACCACCGCGACTCAACTCCGCGCCTCCGGAATCGACTGTGATTTCCTGCTGGTTCGTGGTTGGATCGCTGCGCACGGCCGCGCGGCTATTGGCGCGCACGGAAGCGACCGCGTTTTCAAAAGATACTTCGGCTTTTGATCCGGGAATTTCCCACGAGCCGGTGGCGAGGTCCACCTGGCCGGACGTGATGTGCACCCCGACTTTCGAAGCCCGGTCCTGCTGCACCACGTTATCTTCCACGGTGACGAGCGTGTCTCCCTTCACTGTGTAGGTGGTTCCGTCAGCGAACTGGATACGAGCGACTCCTTCGCTGCCCGTCTGGATCAGGTCGCCTTTATCGAGCGAGAGTTGATAATCGGCGTTCACCCATTGGACCGAATTGCTCTTCTTGATTTGAACCTTGCCGTCCAGGTTGACGAATCGAGCCTGGCGCGCCGAGGCTGTGGAACTTTCGTTCGTGGAGGGCGCCGCGATGGTATTCGTAATTTTGGTGATCAAGCCGGCAGCGATCTCAGGAAAGGCAAAATGAAACGCCATGAACACAGCCGCAATGATCGCGATGACGCAAAGCACGACGGTGCGATATTTCACCGTGTGCCAGTACACCTCCACGCGGGAGATCTTGGGTTTCTCAGCAGCCGAGATTTTTCCAGTTGTCATGAAGATTTGGAGCCAGTTTTTCAATCTAGCATAGGGGTATAGGCCTTTCAACACGACCAGGGAAGAGGATGCGAAACCGCTAACAGCAAGAAAGCACCGTGTTTTGGCGAAGTTGCGAGGCGAGGCTGTCTGTTCAGGATATCTGTATAAGCGCCCCGGCTGGGCCGGGCTTTTCGGGTTCTCGGGAAACCAGGGTTTACCAGGGTCGGCGAGGCTGGAGCCATTTTGGAGGTTGACCCCAGCGGCCCATATTAGGGAGACTAGACGCGTCGGTTGGCCCCTTTTCGTCCCCATTGGCCACCGAATCTACGGCTTGGACTGCCTCTGAAGGCCGGTCCATGGCACGCTGCGAGGCGCAAAATCATGAATGAAATTATTGGCGAGCTTCTTCCACCCACGCGATTGATGCTCACTCCCGGCCCGTCGTGCATGGACCCGCGCGTTTACCGCGCCCTCTCGACGCCGCTGGTGGGCCACATGGATCCGTGGTTCATCGGCATGATGAACGACGTGCAGGTGTTGCTGCGCAAGGTTTTCCAGACGCAGAACCGGATCACGTTTCCGATTTCCGCTTCGGGCTCGGGCGGAATCGAAGCAGCCGTGCTGAATCCGCTCGAAGAAGGCGATGAGTGCATCGTCTGCGTAAACGGCTGGTTCTCCGAGCGCATGGCAGTGATCGCGGAGCGAAGCCCGCGCGAAAGTGATTCGCGTGGAAGCGCCCTACGGCCACACCGTGGATCCGGAAGCTGTGCGCCGCGCAGGGAAAGGCAAGAAGATTAAATTCGTGGGGCTCGCGCATGGCGAAACCTCGACGGCGTGATTCATCGCATCGACGATTTCCGCAAGGTGGCAGACGAACTCGGCGCGATGCTCGTCGTCGACGCCGTCGCGACGCTCGCCGGATGTCCGCTCGATATGGACCGCCAGCGCATCGACATTTGCTTCAGCGGATCGCAAAAAGCGATCAGCGCGCCGCCGGGAATGGCGCCGATCACGGTGAATGCGCGGATGGAAGACGTGATGCGAGCGCGCAAAACTCCCGTGCGGCAGCTGGTATTTCGATCTCACTCCGATCATGACGATGTGGGGCAGCGAGCGCACCTATCACCATACGCCGCCGATCTCGTTGATCTACGGAATGCGCGAAGCACTGCGGCTCACGCTCGAAGAAGGCCTCGAAGCGCGCTGGGAGCGCCATGCGCAGAATCAACGCGCGCTGATTGCCGGAATCGAAGCGATGGGCACTCGAGCTGTTTGTCGAAAATCCGGCAGATCGGCTGCCGACCGTCACGGGCGTAAAAGTTCCTGCGGGAGTGAACGACGGCCGCGTGCGCCAGCAGTTGCTTGACGAATTCAACATTGAAATTGCGGGTGGATTCGGGCCGATCAAGGGGAAGATTGTGGCGCGTCGGCTTGATGGGTTATTCGAGCCAGAAGACAAACGTGCTGCTGTTCCTCGCCGCATTCGAAAAAGTTTTGCTCGATCAGGATATCCGTGTTCCTTCGGGCGCAGGAGTGGGCGCAGCGGTCCGGAGTTACCAGCAATCGTCGCAACCTGCAGTGGTGGGCGCGCGGCAATAAGGGATTTTTTATCGGGATACTGATGGCAAAAACCACACATCCGATGGTTCCCAATGCGGGCGCGATGAGCGACTTCATCGGCGCGTTCGATGTTCCTTCGAAGGTGACGGATTACGTGTATCGCTGCCGTTTTTCGCATTGCTGGAATGGGATTGCGACGCGGCATGCCGACACCATGGATTGCAAATTCTTCGTGGATGGAAAAGGTGTGATACTCGGACTCGCGCATCCTGGCTTCGTAGAGTTCCGGAGCCGCGCGGCGCGTAACTTGTCGGACCGCGAAGCCAGCTACATCGGCGCCGAATATCTTCGCGAGCGCCTCGCGCAGGAAGACGAGCACGCGCTCTACGACGTCTCCGCTTCCGATGTTGGCCGTATCATCGAAAAACTCCGCATCAAGTAAAACGTCCGAAGCGCCGCACGTAAGGCTCTACGTGGCAACCCTTTCATCAGGTTGCGCCTTCCGGGCGAGTTTCTCGCCGCAACTTCGATCAATCGCCACTCTTCTTTCGAAAGTAAGTGAAATCGTATTCCACTGCCCACGTTTTTCCGCCATCCTCTGATCTCTGGCTGAACTGCCTTACCTGATCGGGGCTGACGTTTAAGAATTGAAGATGCCGCGTGGCTTTCTTTCCGTTCTCAACGGTGTCCGCATAATAATCCATGGTCGTGCCGTTCAAATTTCCGCTGAAGAAAATTCTACCGCCGTTGCTGTCCACCCAATACTGTTCCCACTTCTTGGTGTTCACGTCGTAGATGTTGAAGCTCTTGCCGGTGTTGCCGCGCCCGCCGGTCCAATTCTCGAGCAGAACGCAACCGTCGAGAATTTTCTGGATGCTGCTCGATCCCACCACCTGGTCTGCGCCCGTCTGTTTCACCGTCCACTCGCCAACCCAGAAATCGAACTGTTGGTATTCCGCGCCATACTTGCAGGGGAAGGAGTTGTGGTCCGCCTTCTCGATGTCCTTCGCGAAGCGAGGGTCGTCCTTCAGCAGAATCAGGTCGGGATCAGACGAGAATAGTTCGCCGGGCCCGTAACCCGCACTCAAAATCTCATCGAGCTTCGCAAATGCTTTTTCCCGATCGCCCAGTCGCGCGTAAGCCTTCGCCGTGCGGATAAGCACAGAGAACTGGTGAAAATTCAGACTGCCCGCTTTGTCGTAGCATTCAATCGCTTTCTGGTATTGTCCAATTCCGGCCAGCGCGACACCCAGGCGGTACCAATCCTGCGCGTTGTTGGGATTCGCGTTAGCGAGAGTTTCGTAGGCCGGAGCAGCTTTCGCCCAATCCTTGGCGGAATAGTATCCATCCGCCGCAGTTTCTTCCGCGCTCTGCGATTGCGCATATCCCGCGCCGGCGGCGAGGAAGGAGAATGTGAAAATTAGAATGGCGCGACGCAAAAATCGATTCCAGAATTTCATACATTTCTCCTGAACGAGGTTCCTGCGATCTGGAACCTAAGATGCGGCCCCGCTTGCGATACTTAGACGCGCGAAAAATCGGCAGGAGAGCCCGCTATTTGAGCCAGCTTGGCGAGTACGAGGGGGCCGAAGCACGCGCAAGTAGGTAAGTAGAGTGGAGAAATGAATTCCGCGATCGGATTGTTGCGCGACGGCTATGGTTCGTCGGATTTCGATTTGGCTGCAGGCGGTGAAGTTTTCGCGAGAGTGCGAATGTAGTTCACAAGATTCCAGATCTCTTCATCTTTTAGACGATCGGCTTCCGATGGCATGTTCTTGTTGCCGTTCTTAGTGACGTAGAACATTTCGCCATCGGTGACTGATTTCAGAGCCGCCGGATCGCGGAAATCCCTAATCGTGAGCTTCATATCAACTGCCAGGTCGCCCTTGCCGCCGCCATCCGCTCCGTGACACATCGCGCAGTCGTAGCCGAATTCCTTTTTGCCTGTGGCAATCGAGGCCGGCGTGGGCTTCACCGGGTTAACGACCTTCAGCGCTTCCGGCGGAATCTTGGCGGCCGCGGCCTCGGGTGCTTTTTCGTCGGGTGGCGGAGCTTGCTGCGCGGGAGCAGAGATTGCAAAAAGCAGCAGGGCTGAAAAAATGACGGCGTGCCTCAACATGGAGGCCTCCAGTGGCGATCGAGCGCATTTTACGCCCGTTCTTGGTGAGCGAATGCTTTATTCTGAGTGATCCTTTCTGCGCTAAGCGTCTGAAAGAGACCCGCCGCCATTCGTGTCGACGTTCGTGCCGGCGCCGTTGCCCTCATTTGTGCCGTCGTCTAATTCGCCGGCTTCGAGAATCTCGCCGCAGTCGAGGCATTCGAAGTATTGCGAATCGTTGTCTTTTGCGATCAAGCGGGTGCGCGTGTGTTTGCAGGGCGAATCGGGCATTGCGAGCCTCGGTGCGATTTTAGCTGCGACTGTAGCTGAATTGTGTGGAGATTGTAGCGCACGTAAGGGCGCAGTTGACAAATGCCGCGATTGCAACTATCAGTCTCTTTGCCGTCCAGCTGAAAGAGAGAGTGTGTGGCTACTGAAACCAGCACGCAGAAAAAATTGGGTGGCGCGCTTTTTTACGGAATTGTCGCGGTGCTGGCCTACCTTGCCTTTCGCGTGTTTGAACCGTTTCTGGCAGCCCTTGCCTGGGCGGTGATTCTGGTTGTCCTCTTTTCCCCGATTTACGAGCGGCTGGCGAAAAAGTTGGGGGTGACGACAGCGGCGGTGGCGAGTGCCATCGGCGTCACCCTTATCCTGATTGTGCCCACTCTGCTGATCATGATCGCCTTCGTGAGGCAGGGCGTCGATGCGGTTCAGTCGATTCAACTGGAGGTTGCGAGCGGGCATTTTCGCTGGGTGAATGATTTGTGGACGCGAGCCATCCAGCGGGTTCCTGAAGCGGACACGAGCGATCTGGCGAGCACACTGCATCGTTATGGCGAAGAAACGGCCAAGTACGCCGCGGGACAGATCGGAGCAGTCCTGCGCCACACGGCCTCTTTTGCATTTCATCTGTCTGTGACGATTCTCGCGATGTTTTACCTTTTTCGCGATGGGCCGTCCTTTGTCGCCCGCCTTCGAGAAATTCTGCCATTCGAAGACGTTCACCGAAACCGGATGATCGAGGAATCGCGCGACCTGATCTTCGCGAGCGTGATGTCCAGTCTGGTAGCGGCGGTCGCGCACGGATTGTTGGGAGGCATAGCGTTTGGTCTCACGGGAATCACCGCGCCCATATTCTGGGGCGTGATGATGGGATTTTTTTCGCTCGTGCCGGTGGTTGGGTCTGCGCTGATTTGGGTTCCGGCGGCGATCAGCCTCATGCTCGGGGGACATGTCATAAAAGGCATCATTCTGGCTTTGGTGTGCAGCGTGATTGTGGGGATGGTCGACAATATTATCCGGCCGTGGATGATTAGCGGGCGCGCCGAAATGGGCGGACTCGTAGTTTTTATCAGCGTGCTCGGAGGTATCAGTGTTTTTGGAATGCTCGGAATCGTGCTGGGGCCGATCGTCGTTGCCACGACTGCAAGCCTTCTCGATCTCTACGTGCCGAATAGTTCTGGTAGAAACCAGCACTCCGATGCGAGTGGGAGGAGGACGCACGGCGTGCTAGAGTAGCGCCCTTCGGAATCGACCATGCGCAAGAATTCGAATTCAAAACACACGAGCCTGCCGCCTGGAAAACTCCGGTGGCACTGCGATCCGGCGAGCATCCCGTTTGAAACGACTGCGGAAGTGGAACCGACGGTCAACGACATGGGGCAAGAACGGGCGCTGCGCGCGCTCCGGATGGGCGTGGAGCTGAAAGCCTCCGGCTACAATCTTTTCGTGTGCGGGCTTTCCGGAACAAGCCGCGGCGGCATGATCGTGCGGATGGTCGAAGAGATGCACCTCGAGACGGAGACCGCTCCGGATCGCTGCTACGTAAATAATTTCAAGAATGCGGACCGGCCCAGGCTGCTCACACTTCCGTGCGGACAAGCGAACGCGTTCAAAAAGGAAGTGGAATCGGGGATCGATTTTCTTCGCCGGCGGATTCCGCAGGTATTCGAAGGCGAGCCGTTCCAGCGGCAAAAAACGCGCATTGTGGAGCGGTTCACCGTCCGCGAAAAGGAATTGATGGACGATTTCACGCGCCGCATCGCGCGCGAGCAGTTTGCCCTCGGCCGAATGCAAGTGGGAGCCGTAGCATTGCCCGAGATTTTTCCTGTCCTCGAAGGGCAGATGGTGCCGATCGAAGAAATCCCCAAGATGGTGCAGGACGGAAAGCTTGAAAGTGTCGCGGCGGAGGATCTCGAACGGAAATACGATCAGTTCCGCCAGGAATTCACCGTTGTGTACCGCAAGACGCTCTCTCTTTCGCGCGAACTCGCGAGCGAGATGAGTTACCTCGAGCAGGAAGCGGCCTCCGTGCTCGTCGACGGGGTGATCGAAGAGCTGAAGGAAAAATATCCGAGCACGCAAATTTCCGAGTATCTCGAGGAAGTCCGGCATCACATCCTCGACAATCTCGATCCGTTCAAAGAACGGGAAGGGGAGGACGAGCAGCCGCCGTCGGAAGGCGGCGGAGGACCGCGGCCAGAGCGCTCGGATCGCGATCCCTTCCGCGTCTACGGCGTGAATGTGATACTGGCGCACGGCGAGCAGGAAAAGGTCCCGGTGATTTTCGAAACGATTCCCACGTACGCGAACCTCTTCGGCACAATTCATCGAAGTTACGACACGCGAGGCGGCTGGAGTTCAGACTTCATGGATTTGCGCGGCGGCTCGTTGCTTCGCGCCGATGGCGGCTTTCTTGTGATGTATGCGCTCGACACTCTGACGGAGTCAGGGGTCTGGCGCACGCTGAAACGAACGCTGAACCACGGGAAGCTCGAGATTCAACCTGTGGACGTGTTCTTCCCGTTCAGCACGGCGGCGCTGAAGCCCGAACCGATTGAAATTCACGTGAAGATAATTTTGATCGGCGATCGCGACATGTACGAGCTTCTGTACGATTTCGAAGACGACTTCAAAAAGATTTTTAAAGTCCGCGTGGAATTCGACGAGGAGATGAAGTGGAGCGAGGAAGTGATTCGCCAGTATGCCGGGCGTTTGCGGAAGCTGAGCGATGACGAGCAATTGTGTCCATTCGACCGGACTGCCGTGGCGGTGATTCTGGAGCACGGAGTCCGACAGGCGGGCCGGCGAGGAAAAATCACGGCGCGATTTTTCGATCTTGCGGACTTGGCTCGCGAATCGTCTTACGTCGCCAAGCACGATAACGCGACGGTGGTGACGGCGGAGCACGTTCGAAAAGCGCAGGATGCGCAAATCGACCGGCACAATCTCACCGAAACGAAAATTCGCGAGATGGTGGAGCAAAATTTGCTGTTCATCGACACGACGGGCGCTCGCGTCGGCCAGGTGAATGGCTTGAGCGTGCTTGAAATCGGCGGATACGCGTTCGGAAAGCCCGTGCGCATTACGGCCGCGGTGGCGCTGGGCAAGCTCGGAATCATCAACGTGGAGCGGGAGGCAAATCTGAGCGGCCGCTTCCACGATAAGGGAGTGCAAATTATTTCCGGCTACTTGCGGCGTACGTTTGCGCAGGATAAGCCGCTATCATTGTCCGCGAGCGTTTGTTTCGAGCAGTCATATTCGGGAGTCGATGGCGATAGCGCGAGTTCCACTGAGATTTACGCGATGTTGTCGGCGCTCTCGGAAATTCCAATCAAGCAGGAACTTTCAGTGACGGGCTCGGTGAACCAGCAAGGAGACGTGCAGCCGATTGGCGGCGTGAATCAGAAGATCGAAGGTTTTTACGACGTCTGCAAGCTAAAGGGATTCACGGGAGCGCAGGGAGTGCTGATTCCTGCTGAGAACGTTGAAGACCTGATGTTGCGCGGCGAAGTGATCGACGCGGTGGCCAAAGGAAAATTTCACATCTATCCGGTGGCAACGATCGAGCAGGGAATCGAAATTCTGACAGGCGTTCGCGCCGGAAAACGCGGGAAGTCGGGAAAATTCGAGCCTGGCTCAGTATTTGCGGCAGCCGATGCGCGGCTCCGGACGATGGCTGATACATTGCGCAGATTCGAAAAGTAATCCTCGAAGCGATTTATGGCAACTTATATCAACCGCCGCATTTGAACGGTAAGCTGCACCGACTCTCCATTCCGTTGAATCAACAATTTATATTTGTGGCCCACCTGGCGGAATAAATTGCGAATTGAAGCGAGTGTGAGGTCGGCGGCAGCTTCATCGTCGATTCCGGCAATCACGTCACCCTTTTTCACGCCTGCTTCCGCTCCCGGCGTGCCCGGCTGCACCGACGCGATTTCAAATGTGAGCAATCCAGGCCCTTTTGCAACAACCGAGATGCCGCTTTTATCTTCCTGCTCGTAATCCGCGAAATGAGTATTCGGATCGAGGGTGAGCTGCTGATGCGCGTAGTCGAAGATCACGGTGAAACGCCGAAGCATTCCGCCGCCGATTGATCCCGCACGCTCAGTATTGGATGCGGAATTCGGTGTCTGGCGAATAAAAGCGGCAATCGGGTTTTTTACTTCGAAGTGGCCCATCTGAAATTCTGCCAAGCGCCCCAGCACAATATTTGCGCCGTCGTCGATTTCCGGATCGGATGCTGTGACAGTTTTCATGTGCGAAGAAAAGACGCGATGCGATTCCGCGAAGCGTTCAGAAATCAGCAACGATGCATCGAGCGCCGTATCGACCGCAAATTCTCCCTCGTGAGTTTTCTGTCCAGGCAACGTGAACTTAGCCCGAATGATTGGCACGCCTGCCTGAAGGCTGAGTGGGAATGAAGCGCCTTTGCCGGAATATTTGTATGCGCTGGGATCGTAGAGGCGAACCGTCTCGCGGAGGTAATCGATTTCAACCACAACGCGACTGAGAAAATCGGCGCCAAGCGTTCCTTGGTACGGGCGCCCGATCTGCGCCGATCGATTTTCCTGGTCGACGATCGCGAGAGTTGCGAACGGCATGGCTACTCCGGGGAGACTCAAAACCGGATTCTGAAGATTCGCGAGTCCGAGTTCGGTGGCGCGAGCGCGGCTGATTGATGAGGCAGCGGCTGTCGAGTCGAGCTCGAAAAGGCTGGGCTGGCTCTTGTTAATATCGACCGGAAGGAATATGAGATTCTCCGAGAATTCAGCGGGAATCTCCGCCGCATTTCCTCCGAAAGCGAATCGGGCCGGCGGAGCTGATTGTTGTGCCGTCTGCCGTGCCGGCTGCTCAGTTTCCGCAGATGAAATCTTGCGTAGCGCGAACGCAAGAAGCAGGGAGAGCACGGTACCGACAATGACTTGTGAGCGGCGCATTTGTCTGCCTTGGGCTCGCTAGATGCGGTGCAGCGCCGCCGATTATACGATTAGCGGGCTGGCGCGAGATATCCTTCGCGCGCAAATACCTGATATTCGGAGCGCTTTCCGGTGGCGGCGTCGGGTTGGCCGCGTCCATCGAGAAGCTGCACGGTAAGCGAGTGAAACTTGCCGTCATGCTGAGGCACAATGCCCAGCAGGTATTGATGGCGCAAAGCCGCCGCGATCTGCCGATAGATCGGCACGAAATCATTTGGCGATTCTGGAAAGTAGGCGTGCCCACCGGTGATTTTCGCGAGCGCGAGCAGGGCTCCGTCGGCTTTCGCAAAACTCAGCGGATTCTCCGGCCCGGCGGACTCGTCCGATTTGGAAGCCGACTTCGGCGCCTTCTTTTTCTTTGGGCTCGCCTTGCGCAACGAGCCGCCAAGCGCGACCGGATACAAAACCACGTCGCTGCCGCGCAACTTCTCCACGAGCGCATCCCATCGCGGGGGCGGAGAAGAATCGAGTCCGGTGGTCAAAAGCACCACGGCCTTCTTGCCGCTCAGCGGTGCAAGCCAATCGACGACAGTGGAGATTGAGTCGAAGAAATTAAGATCTCCCATGCCGAGCATGTATTGAATATGCCCGAGCGCAGCAGCGAACGCGGACTTATCGGGCGTGAACGCGAGAATCGCCTGGGGCGATTGGGCATACGTAACGAGCGCAATTTCGTCGTTCGGCGCAAGACCGTCGAGAAGCGTATAAGCAGCGGTGAGATGCTCAGAGCGAATCAGATAGACCGCCGGACTTGTCTCCAGCAGCACCAGAACTTGCGCCGGGGCTTCGACGGGCGTGAAGAAAGCAATCGGCTGTTCGACGTTGTCGTCCAGTATGCGGAATTGCTTTTGCGCGAGTGCGCTTACGAATTCTCCATGTCGATCGAGCACACTCACATCGATCTTTACGATCTCCGTGGTTGCTTGAATGCCCGCTTGTGGTGGCTGGCTCGATTCCTGGGCTGGTGTTCGAATCGCGAAGCAGCTGAGAAAAATTATCGAATGCAGAACGAAGACGGCAACGAATCGAGCCCGCCGAAAATCAGGCTCACTGAAGGTACGAGTCAAAGTAGATGCCGCTGGAATCTTTCCACCAGCCACTGATTCCGAAATTAAGATGGCGAGTGACCACCTCGGGCTTCACAGATTTCAACCAGTCGGTAGCCGGCGGATTTGGACCGGCGGGGTTCCTGGCAGCTTCATCTGCGGCCAACTTCGAATAGCGCGCCAGGATCTTGTCCCAGGGAATGTGGGCAAGATCGAAGGCGCTCAGCCCCGAAAGCTTTTCGGGCAGAAGTGAACGCGTGCGCGAGTAATCTGAATTTGCGAGCACGCCTGTGGCGGAATTTGCGTCTGCCTTCGCATTCAGCCGCGACGCAGCCTCGCGAACAGCCGTCTTAGCGGGCGCGGCAAACAGAATGGCCGGTGAAACGGCTACGTAGTAGGGTTCGCTGCGCTTTTGCCCGCTCACCGGATCGGTGGAGGAAAAAGTAAGAGTCAGGTACGTCGTGTCGCCAACCGTCTCTTCACCGGTGATGATCGCTCCACCAACAGCGCGGAAGATGTGCAAAACATCTTGCGGTTTCTGAATCGCAACTGCGTAGGTTTTCACAGACGATCCATCGTCTGCGAAGTACGATTGGTTTGCAAATTCGCCGGTGAAAAGCTGAAGGGCGTCGGGCAACGACATGCCGAGGAAGCCCTGAGCCGTTTTTTCATACATTTCGATGTTCGCGGCTTGCTGCGGAGCGAGGCCAGGCATGGCTGCGGCGCGAAGCAATTGATACGCCGCCGCCAGATTGAATCGCGAAATGCTGAACATGGGTCCAGGGCTCACGGCTGGAAGAGTGGCAAAGGATGCACCGCTCGCGCCAGCGACGTCAAACAAAGTTCTCGCTGACGCATCGCCGAGCACAGCTCCCCGAATTCGCGTTGCCGCTCCTTCGAAACTCACGCTTCCGCCAAACACATGAATTCGGTCGAGGCGCAAATTCTCCGCAAATTTCACACCCGGTTTTTCAAGTTGATCGGGACTGAGCGTTTTCGCAAGATTAGGAACTCGCGCAAAGAAATCAATCACCGCATTGGGTGCGACGAAGCTTCGAACCGCCTGATATTCGGGAATCTGAGTGACCGCCGTCGCGGGCCTCGCGTTGGCGCTGAATCGGGTGATGAGATCTTCAATCACCGACTTCTGGTCCGCGAGAAAATAGTACTTCGGCGTGAGAGCGGTATAGGAAACATCCGTTCCCGTGGTCCGGGCTTCGACGGTGGTTCCCTTGAAATCGTACGTCATCACCACCGGGACTTCTTTGCCATTGGCGCGAACTTCCGCACGCAGCTTTTTGACAAGCGCCGTCTTACCGGTGGCATCGTAGACGAGGAAAAATCCCACGGGTGGGACGGGCGCACTGGAAGCGGGCGTGTCATTACGGTTCCGGGGCTGCCGGGTTCAGCACAAATCCGGCGACCGCAGAATTATCCAGGATTGATAGCACTTCGGCGAGCTCAGGTTCGGTGTTCGTAGTTCCGTTCTTGGCCATGTTGCTGCGCAGGTTTCTGAGCAGTGCGTCGCGACCGAGAGTGAATTGCGGGTCCTGCAGAAGCTGGACGAGGTGATTTGTTTTTTCCGCGCTTGTCACGGAAGCCATCCCGCGCCAGTGTGCGAAGAACACAGTGTCGGCGGGCAAACGATCCGGAAGCGACGCGGTTTGCGCGAGAAGCGGAGAACTTGAGAGAGCAAGAAGAAGAAACGTGATTGCGACGCGGAAATGGTGCAGGCTCGGCACCCACTTGCGAATCCTATTCACGAGCGCCACCTCCGCGGCAATCGTCTCAACATCCTGGGCGCGGCTGTAGCCGGACTAGTTCCCAGGCGCTGGTTTCGAAGGAGCAGGAGCGTTGGCAGACTTGGGGGTGCTCAAGTAGCCTTTCGCATGGTCCTTGGAAACCTCGAAAACGACAATTTCATACGGCGCTCGCGCCCCGCGAACGTAAAACTGCACCGGCTCGCCAACGGTCTTATCCTTCTTTTCGATGCTCTTGTCGTCGGCAACCACGTTGAGAGTGTACTTGTAGCGTTTCGTATCGACTTTGCGGAGAAGAACCTGAATCGGTCCCACGTGCTGCGGTTCCTTCGTTTTATTGATATCAAACTCGAAGATATCGCGTTCGCCGAGCCGCTTGAGCTCTTCCACTTCATCGTGATTGCGCGCGATCAAGCCGCTTTGGACGCCCAGGTCGCCGACCGTGCTCTGAAGTTTATTCTTGGTGACTTCCAGGTCAGCCTTTGTGGCGGCCACATCACTCTTCGTCCCGCTGATCTCTGTCGCCACCTGGCCAAATTTCGTGGACGTATCCTGCTCGACCGCGCCGATCTGGTCGCGCAGTTTCTTGTCGCTCTCCTGCTGCTGTTTCTTCAAGGAGGCAGACAGACTGCGCGCGCGAGCGAGTTCGTCCTGCGTCAGTCCAAGCTTCTGCGACGTGACGTCGAGCTCGCCTTTCAAGTCCGCAATCCGGGAATTCGTCTTCTCGAGTTCTGCGCCGAGCACACGGCTTTTTCTGTCGGCGTCATCGAGACCCTTTCGCGTTGCTTGTCTTTCCGCGTAGCTGGCGAAGAGTAAATAGGCGACGAGGACAAATGCGACAACGAAAAGCAAAACCACCCAGCGTGGCAGAGCGGCGGGCTCTGTGATCGGATCTTCCGCTGCTGAACTGGGGGTCGGCGACGAAGTCAAACTCATAGATCTCCTTCCGGCGGCGAAGCCGCGCTATTGACGTGCGGAATTATGGCTGAGGAAAAACAAGTTGTCTATGCTTTGCGCGTCCTGGTGTTTCCTCGACGACGAGGCCAGACCGCCTCGACCGTCGTCGTCAAGCCGCCTCGCGGCGTGAATTCTCCCGTGACGCGGCAGAAAACAGGCCGAACCGCGCGAACGATATCGCGGAGCATTCGGTTGACGGCGTTCTCATAGAAGATGCCAAGGTTTCGATATGCGAGTAGGTACATTTTGAGGGCTTTCAGCTCGAGGCATACTTTGCCCGGCTCGTACTGCAGCGTGATCTTGCCGTAGTCCGGCAATCCGGTTTTCGGACACACGGAAGTGTATTCGGGAAACTGAATTGTGATCTCATAACCCGGGAAGTGATTCGGCCAGGTTTCCAGTTTTGGCAGCCGGGCGTCAATTCCGGCGCGTGAGTGCGCGTCTGTATAGTCAGGCATTCCATTTCCTCTCGGCAATATATTCGAGGCTGGCCTCAATTCTACACCGTGCGCCGCGGAACGCCGCACCTGTTGCCTGTCCCCGCTGTTTTGGGTATGCTGCAAAAAGAAAAGCCGCCGGAACCGGCCTAGAAGAATGATCTGTCCACAATGCCGCAGCACGGATTGTTTTCGTTCCCACCGCGAAGGGGTTTCCGACTTTCTCAGCACGTTTGCGGGCCTCAGGCCCTGGCGATGCCACACGTGCGACCGGCGATTCTACTCGTGGTGCGTGGCGTTCACGTTTTCGTTTTACGCACATTGCTCAAAATGCGGAAATTTTGACCTCGAGTACATTTCGCGCGAGCGCGTCGATAATGGAACGCTCTTGATTTTAAAACGTTCGCTGGGCATTCCCGCGTACCGGTGTGCTCCCTGCCGTCAGCGTTTTTTCAGCGTGCTGCCATTTCGCCGAATCCTGCCCGTAGCGATCCCGGCTTACGTTCGCCGGTCTCGCGGTAGATCCAAGTCCGCCAGCCAGAGTTCCACGGCATCGAGCATTTAAGACCGCTCCCGCCACGAATATCCCTCGCAAGCTGGTTCTTCCGCAGGTGTAACGCACAATTAACATTGCCGTCACGGGCGATTCAAACCGAGCACATAACTTTGCCTTCCCTTCGGGCGGTGCTGGGGAAGTTGCGGCTTGGATTCGATGTTAGCGACCTTCCGCCGTCGCGAAAAGGCTGCAACTCTTGGGGGCATTTGTCATCTCAGGGATGCCCGCCACCGCACATGCGCTTTGCGGCGTGAATGAGGATCAGTAACCGAACCCGGCAGACGGCCAGGAAGTGGGGTGGTGGGCCACGAGCTTGGCCACAAACCCGGATTCGCGGAGCTAAATCGATCGGCAGTTAAATTCAAGGAGGAATTGAATGCGAGTACTTGCAATAGGGTTACTGGCGTTTGCCTTCGCTGCTTCACCGGTGATGGCGCGAACGGCCGGAACGGGGGATGGCAAGGATTCAGCGACACCCGCCAAGAAGGCAGACGCTTCGAAGCCTGGGACCGATAAAGGTTCGGCGTCATCTTCGAAGACGGAAGCTGCGGTGAAACCGGCGCCCGCGACTGTGGACAACCAGCTTCAGCAGCTCCGCGAATTGCTCGAGGCGCAGTCCAAACAACTGCAGGAACAGAATGATGCCTTGAAGGAACAGCGGAAAGAAATGGAAGTGATGCGGGAGAATCTGAGGGCCGTCAACGCTCCTCTCGAAAATGAAGGAGCGATTGCCGCTTCCGTCAGGGCAGCGGACCCCACAGGCAATGCCGTCAATTATTTCGCGGCGACCCCGGACAATCCGGACGCGGCTGAGATCCGCTACAAGGGAATTACCCTCAAGCCAGGTGGGTTTCTGGCGGCGGAAGGCGTCTGGCGTCAAGGTGCTGAGTCGGCTTCCGTTAACTCCGACTTCAAAGCTATTCCTATGCCGGGTGCCTCGCAGGCGAAGCTCTCGGACCTGGAATTCACGGGCCGTCAGTCACAGCTCAACTTGTTGGCGGAAGGAAAAGTGGACACCATGCGGGTTCGGGGGTACGTCGAAACTGACTTCCTGAGCGCGGGTGTAACCTCCAACAATAACGAGAGCAATAGCTACACGCTTCGGATGCGGCAGGCTTGGGGACAGGCAGCGATGGACAGTGGATGGGAATTCACAGGCGGCCAGATGTGGAGCCTGGTCACAGAAACAGGGAAGGGCACCGAACCTCTCACCGAAGTGAGACCCATGACGATTGACGCACAGTACAACGTGGGTTTCAGTTGGGCGCGACAGTTCGGTTTCCGGATCTCCAAATCCTTCGACGATAACAAACTGACCTTTGCAGTCTCCGTCGAGAATGGGGAAACCACATTCGTCGGTCATGGCTTCGCAATCACCAAGACGACGACTACGCCCGCTGACGCAACCGGCGCTGATGTATTGTTAACAACAGCCACCAGCATTGGCAACACCTTGGTCGGCAACATCGGAGACTTGGGTGGGCTTGAAAACAACCAGGCCAACTATTCCTACAACTCGTCTCCCGACTTCGTACTCAAGGCCGCGCTCGATCCAGGATGGGGCCACTACGAAATCTTCGGCGTGGTCGGAACAGCGAAGACCCGCATTTTCCCGTGCGCCACGGCCAGCGTCGCTGTGCCGTGCTTCGACGGAACGATGACGCCTTCCGCCGTCGGAGCGACGAATGACATCCGGACGATCGGCGGAATCGGCCTCAACGCACGCGCTCCGTTGTTTAACAAGAAACTGGACGTTGGATTCCACTTCCTCGGTGGTAGCGGCGTTGGACGCTATGGCACGGCTGGCATTCAGGATGTAACGGCCCGCCCGGACGGCACGCTCGCAGCCATCAAGAGCTACCAGGCATTGGCGTCGCTGGTTGTCCACCCGACTCCGAGGCTGGACGTGTACGCGTACGTGGGCGGCGAATATGGCGGCCGCACAGCTTACGTCAACGCTGCTGGAGCGGGCGTGGGTTACGGCTCGCGGCTGTTCAACAATAGCGGCTGCCGCACCGAGACGCTTCCAAATTCAGGCAACTCGGCGCTCACATCCGTCAATCTGTCCGGCGGAGAGTCAACCCCAACAAAAACCGGTCTTTCGCCGACGGCGTATAACGGCTTTTTGCCGGGTGCGCTGGCAAACTGCACTGCTGATACCAGAAACCTTATCGAAGGAACGCTGGGCTTCTGGTATCGCTTCTACAATGGTCCGAAGGGTCGATTGCAGTCTGGGCTGCAGTATTCCTACACCGTCCGAAACACGTGGTCCGGTGCAGAGAACAATGCAGGTATCGGCGGCCCCGCGGGCAGACAGAATATGGTCCTCACCTCGTTCCGCTACTACCTGCCATAGGCCAGTTGCGGAAGAGCTGTAACGACCGAAAAGTAGCCAGTAGAAAAAAGGGGCGCCCTCAACACGGGGCGCCCCTTTTTATTGTAATACGCGAGATGAATTTGCGAACCGCAGGTTCGTACTAAGGAGTTGCGTCGGGAACGATCCGCTGAAGAGTCTCGGCGACACCTTTCGGATGGAAACCAAACGGACCGGGTGCCGACTTGTAGCTCACGCGTCCGTCCCGATCGATTACGTAGAGACGGTCGGGCCAGCCGGTGTAGGCACGCTCTGTGGGATTGTCGAAGGCGTCGATCACAGCGGGGAACTTGATTCCGAGCTTCACGACGCATAGCTGCCCCATCTCGCTGCGTTCATCGAAACTTTTTGGACTCGCGAATACGATGTGGTCGTCCAGATTGTCCGGATCCTGCCAGACGTCACTTGTGTGCGCTTCGCGGATGTAGACAACAAAGAACGCGACGCGGTCGCCGTACTCTTCATACAGTTTATTGAGAGCGGGAACCTCCCGCCGGAAGGGAGGTCAGGTATAGCTGCCGAATACGAGCACGACCGGTTTTTGGCCACGCAGCGAGGACAACCGGAAACTCGACTTATGATCCGGACCTTCGAGCGAAAAATCAGGAGCCATATCGCCGATGTTCACGTGCCCTTTGCGTGCGACGTTCCAAAGAGGTTTGAATGGGAGCGCTGCGAAAGCCGGCCACGGTACATGCTTCATCGTGGCCGCGAGACGGTCCGGCGATTGGAGCATCACGGCGAAAAGCAGCGCCGTGAGCACGGCGTAAATCGCGAGCAAGGCGACTGCGATTGCGGCCACTTTTTTCAACCAAGGTTTCATTTTTCGGTCGAAGCCCCAGGGAAACGGAAACTACATGCCGCCCGCCTGCGTGTCTGTAGTGCTTTTGTATTATCGACTGTTTTTGCCTGCGAACTAGATTGCCTCCCACTTGGACGGGAACCAGTTGGCGTTATATTCTCAGGGCGTGCTGCGCTCCACCGGACGTTCACCAACCCTTGGATTGATTCTGGGCCTCGTAATCACGGTCGCCGCCGTGGTGGCCTATTCGTGGCACACCACCGTTCAAATCTCCGGATTGCGGAAGCTGCAGAATGAGCACGCCGATCGAAATCGCAAAGATTCGATTCAATTGCTTCGCATCCAGAACGATCTGAACTCTCTCGGTCTATCCATGCGCGACATGTTGGACGCCGCCGCACCTTACCCGCTCACGGCCTGGTCGTCGGAGTTCGATCGAATTCACGCCGATCTCGACGACGCCCTCCGGCTCGAAGACCGGCTCGCCGAAGCTTCGCGCACGCCGGAGCAAAGAGCCTATCTGGCGAACTCGCTTGCGCAATTTTGGGATGCTGCTCACAGGGTGTTTTCGCTCGCTCGCGATGGGAATGTGAAAGAGGCACGCGAACAAATCCGCGCCTCGCTTCAGACCGAGCAGGCGGCGCTGAACACCGCGGTGGCCCGCTTGCTGGTTGAAAACAATTTGAGCGAGGAGAAAGCGTCTGCCGAGATCCTGGAGATTTACGATCGCGTTCAACGCCAGGCGTACATTTTTCTTGCGGCTACTCTGGCCGCGATTCTCATCACGGGAATTTATTTCATCCAGTCGAACCGGCGCCTGTTCGCGCAGCTTGCTGCTCTTTCAGATCAGCGCAGCGAACTTGCACAGAAGCTGATTTCCACGCAGGAATCCACACTTCGCTATATTTCGCGAGAATTGCACGACGAGTTCGGCCAGATTCTCACCGCAATCGGCGCAATCTTGGGCCGCGCCGAAAAACAGATGCCCGAAGGCTCCGCCGTTCGCAAGGACCTGCACGAAGTTCGCGACATTGCGCAGAAAACTCTCGAGAATGTGCGCAGCCTCTCGCAGGCGCTTCATCCCGTTATGCTCGACGAAACGGGGCTCGAGAACACGGTCGATTGGTACCTTCCGATGATGGAGAAGCAAACCGGCATCGCGATACGCCATTCGAAATCGGGCACGCCTTTTCCGCTCGATGCCAGCGCCGGAATTCACATCTATCGAATTTTGCAGGAAGCCTTGAACAATGTTGTGCGGCATTCGGGAGCGCGGGAAGCCTGGGTGCGGTGGCGCTTTCTCGAGGATACACTTGTTGTTGAGGTGGAGGACCACGGTAGCGGGATCGAAGCGCGCGGGAGTGAAGGACAAATGACGAAGCCCGGCATCGGCCTGGTCGCGATGCGTGAGCGTGCCGAATTGCTCGGCGCGGCTATCGAAATTGCGCAGCCTGTGCAGGGCGGAACGCTAATTCGTTTGCAGGTGCCGCGCGGGAAAGCCGATTCCAATGGCAAATAAGATCACGGTGCTGCTTGTCGACGATCACAGCCTCGTCCGCCGCGGATTCAGGCGGATGCTCGAGGATGAACCTGACATCGTGGTGGTCGGCGAAGCGAGCGACGGCGACGAAGCAGTGCGCCTTGCGCGGGACCTTGCCCCGCAAGTAATCGTGATGGACTGCGCCTTACCTGGCATGAGCGGTCTGATCGCGACGCGAAAGATTCTGGAAACGCCGCCGCCGAAGGCCGTCCTGATGCTGAGCATGCATTCGGAGGACACACTCGTGCGGCAAGCGCTCGATGCCGGCGCGCGTGGCTACATGCTGAAGAATGCCGTGGACCTCGAATTAGCCGCAGCGATCCGCCGAGTTGCCGCAGGCGAGTTGGTACTGGACGCTCAGCTGGTGCGTCCTGCTGTGCTGAAAGGTGAACGCAATGCGGGACTCACGCCTCGCGAGCTCGAAATTCTGCAACTGATCGTGAACGGGAACTCGAACAAGGAGATTGCAGACCACCTCGATCTCAGCGCGAACACCGTCGCCGTTCATCGCGCCAATATCATGGAGACTCTCGGCATTCACAAGACCGCCGAACTAGTCGTCTACGCAATCCGCAACGGGCTGGTGAACATCACGTGAATCGAGGTTGCTTCCAGTTGAGAGATCGGGTCGGCATGCGGCAACCCCCGCTATTTGCGGTGTTTGCGGCGCTATACGCAAGGATTCAGCGCTCCGCAGCCTCTAGTATTTTTACAGTATTGTGCCGAATCTGGGTTCCATCTAGATTGTGCGTGCTTGGCCGCCTAAGCCTCCCAGCTTATGGCGCACCCCCCAGGCAAATAGACTCTACCCGGCCGGCTCTAAGGGGGCTGGCCGGGAACCCCACTCTCCTCGCCGTAAATTACGAAGCCGGAATCAGCGCAGATTCGCGCTCGCATGCCCGGGGCTGTACCAATGCCACTTCCGGACGCGCCAGTTGGGATGCTAGAATTGCCGACCAGCAGGGAAGCAAACGAAGCGCGGTGGCGATATCGTCTAAAGGTTAGGACGGAGCCCTCTCAAGGCTCAAATCCGGGTTCGAGTCCCGGTATCGCTACCATTGAACTTTATTCGTAGGTTCGAATCGCAGGGAATGAATTTATTGCCGCTTCGAACCACGAACCGCCGCGCGCGCATTCTTCGCGGGTTTTTCCGACGGTTCAATTTTCCCCGAGTGTGATTGCGAGGAAGCGGAGCTCGTGAGAGGCGCCGAATGGCTGTGTCGATCGTTCGACGCATTTCGCCAGTTCACCTGCGGCATGATCAGGGAGCGATCCACTCGGTCGCGATACTTCACCGCGATATTCATCAGCGAATCGAGCAGCGAATCGGAAAGCCAGTGGGGCTTCAAACCAAGATCGATCAGTTTCGAGTGTTTCGCGTTGTAATAATGTTCTTCGGCTTCCACGCGCGGGTCGGGCAGATTCTGAATTTCCACTTTCAGGCGCATTTTCCGCGCGGCCTTTTGAACTAATTCCGCGATCTCCAGAATCGAAAACTGCTCGGTGAACTGGTTGAATATGCGGCACTCGCCGCGAGCCGCCGGCTGCATGCACGCGAGCTCGATGCAGCGGACGGTGTCGCGAATATCGAGAAAACCCCGCGTCTGGCCGCCCTTGCCGTACACCGTTAGCGGGTGTCCGATGGCCGCCTCCACGCAGAAGCGGTTAAGCACGGTGCCGAACACTTCGTCGTAGTCGAATCGATTGATGAGCGCTTCGTCGAGATTCACGTCATCGGTGAGAGTGCCGTAGACGATGCCCTGATTCAAATCGGTGGCGCGCAGGCCCCAGATTTTGCACGCGAACATGATGTTGTGGCTGTCGTGAACTTTCGACAAATGATAGAAAGAGCCCGGCTGTTTCGGAAAAGGCAGCACGTCTTTCCGCCCGTTGTGCTCGACGGTGATGTAGCCTTCCTCGATGTCAATATTGGGCGTCCCGTATTCACCCATCGTTCCCAGCTTCACGAGGTGACAATCGGGTCGCAGCTCGCGGATCGCAAACAGCAAATTCAAAGTTCCGACCACGTTATTGATCTGAGTGAAATTGGCGTGCTTCCGGTCAATCATCGAATACGGCGCTGAACGCTGTTCGGCGAAATGGACGACCGCGTCGGGCTCGAACGTTTTTACCGCCGACGAAAGGAAATCATAGTCGGTCACGTCGCCGACAAACATGTCGATCGTATTTCCGGTGAGTTCCTGCCAGACCTTCAAGCGTTCCGAGAGCGGGCGAATGGGGGTGAGCGATTGCGCTCCTAATTCGTGATCCCATTGGCGGCGAAGAAAGTTGTCGACGATCGCGACCGTGTGACCCTTGCGTGACAGATATAGCGCTGTGGCCCAACCGCAATATCCGTCGCCCCCGAGTACCGCAATCCGCATGTCCCCTCCTCCACGATCCGACCGAATCAACTACCCTCGCCTGCAAAAACCAGCGGCAACTCTAGCACGCGAAACGAGCAACCAGTTTGCCCATGACTCAGGAATTGCCGTATAGGCCACTCCGGCCCAAGCCGGCTCTAAACGAGCCCAAAACCAGCCCCAAACCACAAAAGACCCGCGTGTGTGTCGCGGCTACTCGGTTTGTCGGGGGATGGAAGTCGAACCGTTGATTCAACATCAAGCGGACTCGGATTTTACCCTTTCTGGCCTCTGCAATGCAATCGAGATGGGAAGTGGGTAGCGCGTCAGTTTCCGGTGACGGCGCTAGTTAGGGGTTCGTCTCCATCGGGGGCGGGAGTGGGCGGAATCCTGCTGCGATGCGGCGCTCTCTAAAACGATGCATGATCCGCGCGGCTTACCGAGACACTTCCCTCGCTAGCCCTTGAGCTTGAGCAGCGCGACGGTCCTAGAAAATCTTGATGAGGAGCGCCGGGAGCCGTTCCACTGCGACGCTCCGCCGGCTTACGGGGTCGTAAAAACGCCATTCAGGCCCTTCGATCCCGCGCGGCGGGATCTCCGGATGAATCGCGCTGAAGCTCGATTCAGAAAATCATTCGGAGCGGAGGGCTTGGATGATATCGACGCGGGCGGCGCGTGATGCGGGCAGGATCGACGCGATCACCGCGGCGGCGAGCAGCACGAAGGCCGAGACGAGCACGGGCAAGACACCGGGCATCTGCAGGTCGCCGAAATAGCTGGCGGCGACGCGGGCCACGATGAAGCCGAACGCGGCTCCGGCGAGCACACCTGCGGCGGCCATGATGGCTCCTTCGCTAACGACGGCACGCAGAATATTTTCCGGCTGCGAGCCGAGGGCGAGCCGGATGCCAAACTCGCGCGTGCGCGCGCTGACGGAAAAGGCCAGCACACCGGCGACTCCGACGACGGCGATCGCGAGCGCCACAATCGCAAAAACTCCAAAGACGAGCGAGTTCAAGCGGTCGGGCGCGAGAACTTTCGCGCGAATGTCTTCGAGGGTCGCCGCATGCTCAACGGGCTGATCCACGGACATGTCGCGAATGATGCGGGTAACCGGAGTAACCAGCGAATAGGGATTCGCCGTCGTGTGGATGAAGAGATGGCCTCCATACAGGCCTCCGCCATCGGCAAACGTGTTGTAAACGGAAGCTGTCGGTTCAGGCACCACGTGAATGTCGTCTACGTCGCCCGCGACGCCGATGATGCGGTGCGGCGCTTTCACGCGCGCCTTTTCGGCATCGTCACCGGGAAGGAATTCAAGGACGGGATCGGTCCAGTAGACGTGGCGCCCGACAGCACTTTGACCGGGCCACATGCGCTCAGCCAGAGTCTTGCTGATGATCACGACGGGCTCGCTCTTCCCGTCGTCGAGGTCGTTGAAATCGCGCCCTTCCAGCATGGGAACGCCGAGAGCGGCAAAAAAGCCCGGCGAGACGGTGCGAATCATGGCGCGAGGGTCTTCTTCGGTGTGCGTGTGACCGTCGCCGGAATATTGAAGGCCGGGACCAAAATTCTGCGCGTCGCGCCAGGGGGCCGTCTCAGCGAACGCCGTGCCCGTGACACCGGGAAGGGCGTCAACCTGACGGATGGATTCCTTATAGAAATCGATGACTTGCTGCGGAGTTTTACCGTAGGTCATCGCGGGGACATCAATGGCGAGGACGCTGTGCATCTCCAGACCAGTGCGGGTGGCTTGAAGAGCGAGAAGAGTGGTGACCAGAGCAGCAGCGCCCGCGAGAAGCACGAACGAGGCGGCGATTTGAGTGATGGCGAAGGCGCGCTGGCGGCGGCTGGTGCTGCTGGTAATGCGGACGCTGCCGCTCGATACGTTGAGGCCGTTGGCCTTGTCAGCGGAAGGCAAGCGCGGGACGAAGGCCAGGATCACGGCGGCGAGAATGGCGAGCCCCGCACCGACCCAGAGCAAGCTGGAGTCGACCTTCAAATCCATTGCGCGAACCGAGAAACGCGAGGCGTAGCGAGCGAGGATGGAGACGAGCGGCTGCGCGATGAGCACACCGATTGCGGCGCCTGCGCCGCACAGGATAAGGCTTTCGGCTAACAGCATGCGACGTAGCGCGCCAGAACTGGCCCCGAGGGCGGCGCGAATCGAAAGTTCACCTTCGCGGCGGACGGTGCGCGCGAGAATCAGGTTGGCCACATTGCAGCAGGCGATGATGAAAATAAGGCCCGAGGCAGCAAGGAGGACAAGCAGCACGGTGCGCGCGCCCGAGGTGATCTGGTCGCGAAGCATTTTGGTGCTGACGGTGAATCGAGCGCTGGCAGGATAGGCCTCGGGGTGGTCCTTCATCATGGAGGCGTAGGCGGTGCGCAGCTCGCTGCGAGCCTGATCGAGAGTGACACCGGGGGCGAGCTTGCCGAAGAGCTCGGTCATCCGATGGACGCGGCCCGTGACCATCGTGGCAGACATGTGGTGCGGGCTGGTGACGATATTGGCGATGATGTCGGTATCGGCCGGATAAGGGGTGGAGGGTTCGAGGACGCCGATCACCGTGCCGGTGCGGTCGCCAATGCTGCCGAGGCGAACTGTTTTGCCGAGCACGTTGGGATCTTGTTTGAGGACGGTGGACCAGAAACGGTAGGTGAGAACGACGACACCGGCGGCGTTGGGACCATCGTCCTGCGGGCCGATCAGGCGGCCGAGAACAGGATGCAGGCCCATCACGTCGAAGTAGCTGCCGCTTACGACGCCCCCCTGAATTTCGCGGGGCTCGCCGAGGCCGATCATGGTGAAGCCGACTTCAGAGAAATCGCCGAACTGCTGGACGGAGTGAACGCTGGACTCAATGTCCTTGATTTCGGGGACGGAAAAAGTGGTGTTTTCGTCGCGCAGGCCAGGCGCGCTCTGGCGGATGTAGACAAGCCGGTCCTCGTCACGATTGACGAGAGGCTTGAGCAGAACGCCGCGGACGAGAGTGAAGATGGCCGCGTTGGCTCCGATGCCGAGCGCCAGGGTGAGGATCACGATGACGGCGAATCCTGGAGTGCGGCGGAGCGAGTGGAGTGCAACTCTTAGATCGCGGAAGAATGACATGTTTCTTGTCCCCTCTCCGTCATGATTTCTGCTTTTCCTGCAATGTTCTTCGGGCGGGCCGGTTGCCCTGCCTTCAGTATATAGACGAATGGCCGGACTGGAATTCGACAATTCGCTCAGGAAATTTTACTTCTTCCCCACTTTAATACTATGCTTTGCGCCTGGTCATCTCAATATTCGCATCGGCTTCTGACGAGTCTTTTTTTGTCTCAACTGTCGAATCCGCTCTTGCAGAACTTGCCGCTCTGGTTCCTGTTGGGTCAGCGCCAGAGATTTCTCGGCGATTATCAGCACCACGCTTGCCAATAGAAAGACCCACATTGTAAATCACTTACCGCGGGCTGCGTTGCAGGGGATGGTCGTTTTCGGCAGTCAATGTCCAAATTCGGACACCGACTCGGCTGTGGAATCCGGCGACATGTGGCGCGCGGTTAAGAGGCGTGGTTTGCACCGCCCGCGTTCCCGAGACCACTATTCTCGATGAACGTGCCGACCCATCTATATTAGGCCGTTGGCCGGTGGAGGTAGAGTCGCGTAATCGGAAACCGCCCCATTACCCGGGAAATGGTTCACGGATCGTCCCGCGTATCAAGAGCGGCTATCTGGGCGTCCGCTCGCTAGGTCACCGCCGACTCGTGTCGAGGTTGTAAGACCGGTTCCGAGCGCGGTCCGATCGGAGTGCTAGCCCGATGACTCAGTTTCAAAAATGAGCATTCCGGCCTGCTCGCTCAGCCTGCATGACCATCTGGTGCTTTTGATGGCAGGTAACCATCGCTGCTTCGATTTTTCCTCTGAATTCATGTGCCTGGCTGCTCCAGCCGATATCTGTCATGTACGGGACCAAGTTTCCGCAGCGCTAAATCTGTGTCTCGCGTCACCAGCGGACGGCGGAAGCGGAGAAAAATATGACGAGGCGCGCTTTAATCGTGGACGACGAGCTTTCCGAATGCGAGCTGATGCGGAGTGCGTTGAACTCGACGGGCATGTCTTCCCTAACGCTGACCAGGAGTTCCGAAGCTACCGCGTACCTGAACGATGAAAAATTCGAAGTGGTGCTCCTCGACTTTCGCATGCCTGCGCCGAATGGCATCGATCTGGCGCAGCAAGCTCGCAGCTCGGGATTCAATCAGAGGACGCCGATCATCATGATCAGCGACGACCAAAGACCCTCGGCCGTCGCGGAGGGCTTCGAAGCCGGAGCCAGCTTTTTTCTATACAAACCAATCGATACGAGCCGTCTGTTGAGGCTCATTCGGGTCGCCCAGGGCGCCATCGAACATGAAAAACGCCGTTTTCGCCGCGTCCCCGTTTGCTCCAGCGTACGCCTGACGTCCGATCAGGGTGAATTGGACTGCGAGACGATCGACGTCAGCCTGAACGGCATGCTGGTGAAGTCTTCCAAGACGATCGCCGCCGGTACTCAGGTTCGGGTCAGTCTTCATATGCCGGATGGCGCCAAGCCAATCGTCGGCAGGGGAGAAGTGATGAGGACGGTTGGCGAAAATCAGATGGGAATTCAATTCAACCTGCTGCGAACGGACGAGAGCGGACGGCTGCAAGAGTTTCTTCTTCCGCTCATCATCGAGGCTTAGAAGATGTGGATTTGCCGCAGCGAGCAACATCCGACCCTTCGGTACTCGTCACTTTCCGCGCAGGCGAAATCCTTTTCTAAGGGCGCGGCCGATGCGCGCGTGGCGCCCATATGCAAGAAACCCTAGCTACTCTTTCATCGTCCTACGGCGCTGGCTTGGTCGCGCTCTCCGTCCTGATTGCAATTTTTGCGTCATACGCGGCGCTTGACTTGGCCGGACGAACGGCAGCGGCCGTCGGTAAACTTCGTTTCGCATGGCTGGCTTGCGGCGCCCTTGCTATGGGTCTCGGCATTTGGTCGATGCATTACGTTGGGATGCTTGCGCTTAAGCTGCCCGTCCCGGTTCTCTACGATCTCCCGACGGTCCTTCTTTCACTGCTCGCGGCGGTTCTTGCCTCCGCTATCGCGCTCTGGGTTGTCAGCGGGGAAAGGCTGCGAGTGCTTTCCATGACGATCGGTAGTCTGTTCATGGGCGCGGGAATCGTCGCCATGCATTACACAGGAATGGCTGCCATGCGATTGCCGGCGATGTGCCATTACAATCGCGCGATTGTTGGGGCATCGATCCTGATCGCCGTTGTCGTCTCGGCTGTCGCATTGCTTCTGTCGTTTCATTTCCGTGGCACGACGAAAGAATTCAACGCCGGCAAAATGCTAAGCAGCGCTGTCTCGCGTAACGACATTTACGAAAAGTGCCGCACTGCTCTCGGCCTCTTCGCGAAGAATTCGGCATGAAAAGGAGTTGTTGAGATGACGGAAACGATGAAAGCGTCAATCGCCAGTATCGTCGGCGAATACAGTCCGAACCGGCGCAGGACGCAACGCGTTAAAATCGCAATGCCGGTTGTCGTCCGAATCAATAAGGCCAATGGAACGTATGTGGAAGAAGCCACCGAAACGGCTGTGGTAAATGCTCACGGATGTCTTGTGCGTCTGGGCATTCCCGTTGAGCGCGGTCAGCAAATTCAGATCATCAACGCAAACAGCACGGAAGCCCAAACGTGCTCGGTCGTTTCTACTGGACAGTTTGTCGATGGCAAGACGGAAGTGGGTCTGGAGTTCGACGAGTCCGCGCCGCGCTTCTGGCGGATCATTTTTCCTCCGGAAGATTGGAACCCCGCCGACAGAAAACTTCCCTCCACGCCGGCAGCGCCCATCGTCTCGCAATCCAAGTAGGCAACTTCACGGCGTCTTACTACGCTGCGATTCGACTGCGCTCCTCGCGGCGCTTTTTTGGAGTGCGGCCGTTCGGCGAGGGTATTTCACGTCTTACTCCAACGTAGCGGTTTCTCATCCGAGCCGGCGCGTAACGTACCAAATATGTTACATTGTCGGGCGCGCGAAAAGAGTCCAATATCGAATGAAACCAACATTTGTCCGGCCCGCAATCGCTCTTCTTACAATTTCCCTCACCATTCCGCTGAACATTTTTTCATCGAATCGCGAGAAGGCTATACAGCCCGACGTGCTTCTGACCGCCATGCAGCGTGAACTACAGAGAGCCACTACCTCACTCGCGAAGGCGAATCCTGCTCCGTATTACATCAGTTACACCGCCGCTGACATCGACGGATTGGTGATTGTGGGTCTGAGCGGCAGCATTGCCGTCTCGACCACTGCGCAGCGACGCCAGGCAGATGTGATCATGCGGGTGGGTTCGGCAGCCCTCGACAACACGCATAGCAAGAGCCGCGCATCGGGAATCATGTCGACGACACTTCCGCTTGGTGACAACGCGGACGCCATCGGCCGCGTTCTCTGGCAACTGACTGATCGCGAGTACGAGCAGGCGTCTGCGGCGTTCCTGAAAGTGAAAACGAACACGGCTGTGCAATCGGAAGAGGAAGACAAGTCGCCGGATTTTTCGCAGGAATCTCCCGAGAAGCATGTGAACGACGCGCATCCGAAAATTTCGATGGATCAGAAAGCCTGGGAGAACCGGATTCGCCAGATTTCAGCCGGCTTCTTGAAATATCCCGAAGTCTATTCTTCGGTTGTGTACCTGCAGGTCGGCGCCACGCGTTCTTACCTTGCGACCAGTGAAGGCACCGCGCTCGTTCGTCCATCGGAGATGAGCCGCCTGGTGATTCAGGGCGAAACCCGCGCAGACGATGGAATGGAATTGTTGCGCGTCGAGACATTTCAAGCTGCGACGCCGGGTCAGCTTCCTTCCGAAGCGGAACTCGCGGCGAAAGTGGACAAAATCGCCGCAGACCTGAAAGCACTTCGCGCGGCGCCTGCCGCTGAACCCTACGCCGGGCCCGCGCTGCTTTCCGGCAGAGCGTCAGCCGTCTTTTTTCACGAAGTTCTCGGCCACCGGCTCGAAGGCCATCGCCAAAAAGATCAGAGCGAAGGCCAGACGTTCACGAAGAAAGTAAACCAGAAAGTGCTGCCGTCGTTTCTGACCGTCACCGATGATCCCACGCTGAAGGAATTGAACGGCGTTGGTCTTGCCGGCACTTACGATTTCGACGACGAAGGCGTTCCGGCGGAGCGCGTGGTTGCTGTCGATAACGGAGTGCTGAAGAATTTTCTGATGTCGCGCATGCCGATCACGAATTTCAGCCACTCGAATGGCCACGGACGCAGGCAACCGGGGCTGATGCCCACGGGGCGCCAGGGCAATTTGATCGTGACATCCACGAACGAGGTGAAGGATTCCGAGTTGCGTGTGAAATTCGTCGAAGAGATCAAGAACCAGGGAAAGCCGTACGGCTTGTACTTCGAAGATATTCAGGGCGGATTCACTCTCACGCAGCGCGCACAGCCGCAAGCTTTCCAGGTGATTCCCGTGATGGTCTGGCGCGTGTACGCGGACGGACGCCCGGACGAATTGGTGCGCGGCGTTGACATCGTCGGCACGCCGCTGCTTTCTCTCAACAATATTATTCTCACAGGCGACAAGCTACAGGTATTCAACGGAGTGTGCGGCGCGGAGTCCGGGCAGGTTCCGGTGTCGGCCGCTGCGCCCGGCATGCTCTTCTCGGAGATCGAAGTACAGAAGAAAAATAAAGGGACGGACCGTCCACCGATTTTGCCGCCGCCTGGGTTTGAAGGAACGGCGCCGCATCGAAACAGCAGTGCTTCGTCGCCGGGTAGCTCGGCGGGAACGGCGGCGAAGCCATGAGCCCAACGCAAACTTTTATTTTGAAGCTCGTAGCGCGCGCGATGCTCGCCACTCCTTTGCTGACGCTCTTGATTCTGACTGGGAGCGCAGCCCCCGCGTTCGCGCAGACGAAAAACGGAAACGCAGCGTCCTCATCCGCGGCTGTGGCCGATTCCGATCCGATTCTGCAGGCGATGCGCGAGGAACTCGACCGCTCGAAGTCGAACCTCAAAATGGAGAATGTCGCGGCACCTTATTACATCGAGTACAGCGTCACGGATTTGAATGAATACGACGCGGAAGCGGCGTTCGGAGCGCTTCGTCAGAAGCAGCGCTCGCAGGGAAGGTCGGCGCGCGTCGTGGTTCGAGTCGGCGATTACAAACAGGACAGCTACTTCGGTCCCGGCACTGGATTTGTCGATCTGGCTCCGCTCGACAACGATCCCATCGCTTTGCGCCACCAATTGTGGCTTGCGACCGATCAGGCCTACAAAGCGGCAATCCAGGCGCTCGCTTCTAAGAAAGCTGTCTTCAGCCAGTTCAGCTCCGGCCAGCCGTTCGACGATTTTGCCGCTGCGCCCGCGCTGCAATCGGTGAGCCCGCTCGCGAAACTTGATTTCGATCCTGCGCCCTACGACGCGATGCTCGAGAAAGCCACGGCGCTTTTCCGCACCGATCCTAAAATTCAATCGCTCACGTCGTTGCTCCGCTTCCGCGCGGTGAATCGATATTTTGTAAACACGGAAGGCACGGTGATTCGCAAAGGCTACACCGTTTATTTCATGAACCTTTCCGGCGCCACGCAGGCGGACGACGGAATGCGCCTCGAGCGCTCGCCGTACTACTCGACCGGAATTCTGCAAGAGTTGCCGACCGCCGAAGCGTTCCAAGCGGACGCCGTGAAGATGGTCGCGACGCTGATGGCTTTGCGCGAAGCTCCTGTGGTCGATGAAGAGTATCGCGGGCCGGTGCTGTTTTCGAACGACGCGGCGAGCGATATCTTCTACGGGATGATCGGGCAAAACGTGGTGGGCAGGAGGCCGAAGCCGGGCGATTCGTCGCGCACCGAAGGCGATTTCGCATCGAGCTACAAGAGCCGCGTGCTGCCGGTCTCGATTTCCGTGGTTGATGATCCCACGCTGAAAACTTTTGATGGCAAAACACTGATCGGAAGCTACGACATTGACGATGAAGGCGTGCGCGGCGAGAAAGTTTCGGTGATTCAGAACGGCGAACTCGAGAACTATCTGATCGGTCGCGAGCCGATCCGCGATTTCCCGTCGTCGAATGGGCACGGGCGCGCGGCTCCCTCTCAACCTCCTCTGCCGAGTCTCGGAGTTCTGATCGTCGAGTCGAAGCAGCCGCTTTCAGCGGACGATATTAAGAAAAAGCTGATCGAAATTTGCCGGCAGGAAAATAAGGCGTACGGCTATCGCGTCGAAACACTCGCCGGATACAATCCGCGCCTGCTCTATCGCGTGTACGAGAAAGATGGTCACGAGGAACTGGTGCGCGGAGCGGAATTCAACGAGCTGGACGCGCGCGCATTGCGAAATGATTTGATAGCCGCGGGTAACGACCCGCTCGTGAGCAATCGCGAAGGACCGATTCCGATGACGGTAATCAGCCCGTCGATTCTGTTTGATGAGATTGAAGTGAAACGCACGGACGCAAAGAACGCGAAGCTCCCTGAATACCCTCCACCGGATTTGACTTCGGGCCGCTAGCCCGACCTCGCTATCGCCCTCGCCAACGATGCGATGACTTACGAATTGCCAAGCACGTTGAATTGAGATCCTTCGTCCCACAACGGCATCCGGGACGCACAAAACGCGCTGCGCTAGGATGACAGCGTAATTTTTGTGGTGCGATCGTGCTAACGGAGGATGGAGGTATGTGGTTTCGGCGCGCTCGGGGAGCGGGGCACGGCGAGAATATTTTGTCATCTTAGCGGCGCGGGAATTGGTAACGGAGGCCGAAGCGGGCTGTGATGGGGAGGCCGAGTTGCGGGACGGGCGTTGCGGCGGTGATGTATTTCACGTTGAAGAGATTTTCAGCGGCCGTGAAAACTTCAAAGCCGGCGCGGATCGAGCGCCAGGCCATTGCGTCGAGGACGAAGTAGCGGCCGAGCGGAAACGTGTTGAGGTCGTCGTCGTACTGCTTGCCGACCATGCGTCCGTTCACGGAAATATTGATGAGCGAGGGATTGAGGTAGCGGCCCTGGAACGTGAGAATGTTGCGCGGAACTTGCGCGACCCACAGGCCGACGAGAGAAGGCGTGGCGTTGGGAAAGCTGGCAACCGTGGCGTTGACGAATTGATAACCGACGGACAAATCAAAGGATCGAGTGAAATGAGCGATGGCGTTGAGTTCGAATCCGGGAGCTTGCGTGCGGCCGAGATTTTGCCGCTGGCGGGTGATGAGCGCGTTCGTCACGGTGAGAGTGACGTTTGCGACCGGATCGATAATTTCGTTGAAGAAGAATACTCCGCGGACTTCGAGTTTGCGCTGGAAGCCGTAGACGGATACGCCGGCGTCTCCACCGGTGAGCTGTTCGGAGCGGAGCGATGGGTTTGCCTCGGTGAGCGTATTGCCCTGGCGGAATGAGCGGTAGAGTTCATTCAAGGTGGGCGCGCGAAATGCGCGGTATATCGAGCCGCTCCACGAAACATTTGCGTTCATCTGATGCTGCAACGTCAAACGCGGGCTGAAGGCGTTGTAGGTGCGATCCGGGAAAGCCATATTCGCCGGGCAGGTTCCTTTCACGGGCGTGCAGAGAAAAAATGCGTCGGTGTTGCTCCAGTGGTCGTAGCGCGCGCTTGCGGATAGAAGCCAGCGCGGCGCGATTTGAATCAGGTCCTCGCCGAAGATTCCGATCGTATTCTGGTGGCCGCCGGTGAAAGTATCCCGGAGATTGCTTCCGGAATTGAAAATCACCTCGTTGCTGTGGCCGATTTCCTGGTGATCATCCAATCCTGCGACGAGCGTCTGGCGCTTACCTACGGCACGCGACCAGACTGCCGAGCCGCCAATTCCTTGCGAAGGAACTGCCTGCACATCCGTGAGCGCTTCGCTGTTTCGATCGGCCGCGACGGAGGAGAATGTTTGATTGTAGCGTTCCGCTTCGCCGTAGAAACGCAGCGTGAGCGATCCAGCGCCACCGAGATCGAGATTGGCGCCGAGAGCGCCTTCACCGATGCGCGTGTTGTTCACTTGCAACGGAGTGCCGTTGTCGCGCGACTCGTTGAAATACCAGCCGCGCGCGAATATTTCGCTTTTTTCGCCGATCTTGCGGCCGACCATCAGGTCGGCGGTGGCGTCGGAAACGCCGGCGCGAGTGTCGACGCTGCCGCGCTGATCTTTGGGAATGAGGACGTAACCGTCGGTGTTGAACACCTGGCCGCCGAACGTGGATTCCCAGCCGTTCTTCTGGCCGCCGCCCCACACGGAAAGTTCAGGCGAATTTTGATTTCCGTAGGAAGTTTCAAGCGAGACACCGGCGGGATCGGCGGGGCGCGTGAGGACTTGAATCACTCCGCCGAGTGCGTCGCTGCCATAAAGACTCGATGAACCTTCCTGCGCGATCTCGATATTGGCGATGGATTCGCGAGGCACGCGGTCCCAGTAAACCCAGGCACCGAAGGGATCGTTCATCGGAATTCCATCTTCGAGGACCAGCGCGCGGCTCGATCCGCTGGCTCCCAGGCCGCGGAGAGAAACACCCTGCGCCGTGGGATTCGCGGTGCGGCTGCTCGAACGACGAAACAGGCTGAAGCCGGGAACCTGGCGCAACGCGTCGTCAAGATTGAGCGCGGGGATCGCTTGCACGTCGGCGCGAGCGAGCTGGATGTCGGCCAAGGGAACTTCGCTTAGAAGAGTTTGAGTGCGGTTGGCAGTGACGGTGACGCTCTGAGTGACGGGCGTCGGCGTGAGAGCAATTTCCAAGCGCGCGGTATTTCCGGCGGGGGCCGAGGTCGAGATCGTCCAATTTTTTTCGAGCCGTGCGAATCCTTTGGCGGTGACGACGACGGTTCCGGAAGACTCGGGCACATGCTCGAATGAGAAAGCGCCTGCGGAATCGCTTGCGGTTGTTGCGCTGTAGGATTTCGCGTGGATTTCGATTTGCGCGCCCACGATTGCCGCACCCGATGAATCGCGAACGATTCCTTCCACGCGGACTCCTTGCGCGCGGGCGGCAGGGGCTGCGGACGCGAGCAGAATTGCGGCGAAAACGGGTGGCAGAAACCGCGTGAGAAAGAGTGGATTTTGGCGCTCAGAAATCGCGTTATATTTGCGATTAGAAAAAAACATCAGTATTGTTTTCAGCGTGTTAGGTGCGATTCTAATCGCGCATTTGCGATTAGAAAATTGAGGCGGTTGAGCGGTTCGGCAGCGCTCGGGTGCGGCGCGTGCCACGTCGACGTTTCGTCCCCCATTCAACCACTGAAACATAGCAAGTACATTAGAAGTGAAGTTGGGGAGGAGCGCAAGCGGGAGTTGGTGTAAAGGTTGCTTAAGTGGCTGATTGCAAAGGATAAATGGCGATTTGACGAGTTCCCGAGAGAGGCACTTTCTCCTCCGGTTCGATTTAGTTATGCAGAACAGCGAGAATCCTGCTAATTAGTCAAACGACGGCGGTGTGTTAGTCTGGCTTAGGGCATTCTGTCTACCCAAGGGGAGTTTCGAATGGCGTCATCCGCACCACTTCGCCGCAGCGATCGAGTTTCGCTGACGTTGCTTTTAGAGGCTTCCGGAACGGATAGCCACGGCAATGCGTTCGCGGATCCAACTCGGACGCTTCTGCTGAATCAGACGGGTGCAGTGATCGTGCTCGCTCGCGAGTTGAAAACCGATCAGCAAATACATTTGAAACGAAAATCGCCGACTGAATCGCATCGCGAGGCTGACGTGCGCGTTGTGGGCCAATTCGGGCGCGACAAGGACGGACTGCTGTACGGCGTCGAAATTCTCGATCCGCAGAATGATTTGTGGGGAGTGGAGTTTCCAGCGATTGCGAATTCGGAAGAGGCGGTAGCGCGGATGCTTCTCGAGTGCAGCTATTGCCGCGGCCGGGAAGTAGCGTATCTGAACGAACTCGATCTGCGCGGATTCGAGACGAATCGAGGGATTGCGCGGCATTGTAAAGTTTGCGAAGTGCCGAGCATCTGGACGCAGGCGCCGCATGAGGATGAAAAAAAACTGACGTCGCGAGCGGCGCGGGCACGGCGTGATTCTAAAGATATGCTGCCCGAGGGCGGAGAGCAACGCGAGCGGCAGCGAATGCGAATGAAGACGCGGCTGACTGCGTGCATCCGGCAGGCGGGCGCGGACGACGAGCTTGCCGTTTGCGAAGACATTTCGCCGGTCGGGATGTGTTTCCGGAGCAAGCGCCGGTTTGACGCGGACGCGTCGATCGACGTGGCGGTGCCGTATGCGCCGGATTCGGCGAACATTTTTCTGCCGGCGCGGATTATTTATTCGGAGGAGATGCCGAAGGCGGGATTGTTCCGGCATGGGACGGAGTATCGACGCTTGGGGCCGCCGCGGGAGCAGTGAAATCGGATCGTCATAGAATTACATCGAGCTCACAGAACTACGTCGAGATTGATGCGCCGGATGAAAGCTTTCGACCCATAGAATTGACCGGCCATAATTCGGACCGCGCAGCCCCGGTCGGGGCTCTGGGCGTCGAGAATTTTCACCTCCGTACCGCAGTCAACCAATAAAAGCTTTTCTGCGGATAAGAGCAGACCAACCCCGAGGTCGTCGTTCGCGTTCTCGCATGTGCACAATTCCTCGAGGACTTCTTCACTGACCGGGACGAGCACGAAATTCCTTCCCTGCGGGTCGCAAACTATAGCGACCCTTCCGGCCAATTCCGAAATGGGCACCGAGGGCTTAGGCGATTGCGGAGACTCGGGAACCATGACTGGTGATACACGCTCCAATTTTTCAACGGCAGCGATGAACCGATAGCCGCGGCGTGGAAGAGTTTCAACGAACCGTGGTTTCTTGTGCGAATCGCAAAGCGCCAGACGCAACGTGCGAACCGCGGCGTTCACTCCGTGTTCGAAATCGACGAATGTATCCGCCGGCCAAAGTTTCTCCTGCAAATCTTTCCGAGTGACCAATTCGCCGGGCTGTTCGAGAAGCAGTGCAAGGATTTGAAAGGGCCGGCCGGCGAGCCGGATTTTTCGACCGTGTTTGCAGAGTTCGCCGGTGCGGAGATTGACGTCGAACGCGCCGAAGCGCATGCGGCCCTGAGATTGAATCGCGTCCTGCATGGGGAAAGCCGGGGAATCACAGTGTACTTCAGTACTTTGACGAACTCAATCGATGGCGAGCTCGATACATCCAGAGTGGTGATGCAGGCTAAACTGTTTAAATTCAGCAGGTGACCGCTTTACCCAACCTTTACCTACAAAGCATCGCCGTTCCATTGAAGGATTTTTCGATTGGAGCAAAACTGCGCGCGGCATGAGAAACAAAATGAGAGAGACGAAATCAAGAACGGATCAGGAAAGAGCCGAACGAGAAGCGATGGATTTAGATTCCAAAAGTTCCGCAGGAAAGGAGACGACGATGAAAGTTACGATTCTAGTGAAGGCTTCAATGCTGACTGCTGCTCTGGGACTTGCGTGTCTTCTGCCGGTAACGGCGCACGCGCAGGCTGAGGTCGCGCCTGACTTCTACGAGATGACGGGGACGGAGTTGAGCGGCGCCGCGCAGACCGCGCAAGTGGCCGGCAAAACGCAGCCAGCCGAATTTGAAGGCAAGTTTTCGTTGCCGTATGAAGTGCGCTGCAAAGGGATGGCGCTCGGCCCGGGTAAATATTCGCTGGCGGTGAAGTCGGAGGGAGTGAATCGAACGGTGACGATCCGCAGCAACGGCGCCGACATGAACCTTCGCGTACACGTTGTATCGCAGAATCCGGCGAGGAGCCAGAGTGCGGTGCTGCTGCGTCATGCGGGACGAGCGCGGACGTTGGAGGCGGTTTACGTGCGACAGCTGAATGCGACTCTGTATTTCGATTCAACGTCGAAAGCAAACGGAAACATTGGCCGGACGGAACGGCTGCCGATTTCCTAACGGGATTGAGTGACACCCCGCCGGCGTTCTAGGACTGGCGGGGTGTTTGTGTGTTTGGACGGTGCGAGATACGCGGTACTTCGGGCGGGCGAATGTGGATCGAACGGTACGGGATGCGCACGCTGAGATTCTTCGCTTCGCTAGAATGACAGGATTTGGAAAGAGCTGGCATTGGCCAGCCGGTTGCAGCGTGGTAAGCCACAAGAAATAAAAAGAGCCGGTTGGAAGCCCCCTTCCCCTGCGTTCAGAGTAAGCCGGCGGTGCGAAGTGCGCCTTCGGCAACTCGCGAAGCGCTAGTTGAATGCTGACTCAATCATCCCACTGTTACTGGGTTGCGCTCGCGGGAGCGGCGACGGTGATATTGCATTGATATGTTGAGGTGCACGGCGCCGGCTGGCGTTTCGAAGCAGAGAATTGTGGCCTCGGAGTCGTGTCCGGCCGCGGCGCACTGCTCATCGGTCAGCAGCGAGGGCGGAAACACTTTGAATTGAAAGCCGCGATCGTTGAGCTGAGTGACAGCATTGCCGATGACCATGTTCGCGAGTTCGCAGACGGCTTCGCGGACGATCGGCTGCGAGGAATCCACTTCATCGCCCGCCAGATACGTTGCGACCTGCGTGGCGGCCTGCGGGTCCATATCCAGAATCACGCGGCCCTCAATTTCTCCTTTGAAGTTGACGGACGCAGCGAGCCCTTTGCGGCGATAGCCTTCCTCTTCCATCGTGAGATCGACGATACGCGGCGACGTCTTCATCATTTCCGCGAGCACTGCATCGAGCGAGCCGATGAACGGCTGAATCAGATCCATTCTCATCGGTCTTTCTCCCCTCCGGCGTGGACAGGTGAGGCAACGCCGTCGTCATTGAGCACGTATCGAATAATTTCGTAAAGCGCGTCGGGCTTCACCGGCTTCTGGACGAAATGGCGAGCGCCCTTTTGCAGAGCGGCGAGAATATTATCTTGATAGCCGACGGAAGAAACCATGACGATGCGCGCGTCGGGATGTTCCTGGACGATGCGCTCGACGGCTTCGATGCCTTCCATCTGCGGCATGGTGATGTCCATCAGGACAATGTCGGGCTTCGTTCGGGCGTATTCGGTGATAGCGGTGCATCCGTCGCCCGCTTCGCCAACGACTTGTCCGCCGAACGATTCGATCATTTTCGCGAGGCTTTTGCGGGCGAAAACGGAATCGTCGACGATGAGGTAGCGAGCGGCTTGGCTGTCTTTCTTTCGCGTGAGTGCGTCAAACTGTTTCATAACGATCTCCTTCAAAAATTCTCCCGATTGGCAGCGACTGGTTCGGCGGCTGGTCGCTCCGGCAAGCACTTGGATTGCAGAACGCTGGATAAATTCGAAAGCGAAACGACTCGAGAGGCAAAGCCGCGCTCGATGGCGGAACGAGGCATGCTGTCGACAACGCAGGTTTCCGGACTTTGAGCGACGGTGATGCCACCGGCAGATTGAACGGCGCCCATGCCGGCTGCACCGTCGTCGCCCATGCCGGTCATTAAGATGGCGAGGGCGTTGTTTTTGAATTCGTGCGCGACGGATTGAAAGAGCACGTCGACGGAGGGGCGGTGGCCGTTAACGCGCGGCGCGTCGACGAGAATCGCGACGTTGCCGTGTTCCATGCGCCGCACTTTCATGTGGCGATTCCCGGGACAAACCAACGCGCGGCCGGCAAGCAGCAGATCGCCGGACTGCGCTTCCTTCACCTCAATGGCGGAAGATTCATTGAGGCGCTGCGCAAACATTTCCGTGAACCCTTCGGGCATGTGTTGTACGACGAGCAAACAGCCGGGGAAATCTTCGGGAAGCTGCGAGAAAAGATATTGCAGGGCGTTGGGGCCGCCGGTGGAAACGCCAATGGCGCAGATGCGCGTGGGCCAATGAGGCAGCGAGTTGCGGCGAGGTTCTTTCCGCTTGGGCGTTGGAACCGTGATGATCATTTTCGGCGCGCCGGAGGATGCGGCAACCTTAATTTTGATAGCGAGTTCAGCGGCGATCTGGTCGATTCGGCCGGCGGCAGCGTCCTGCGGTTTGGCCACCAAATCGAATGCGCCGAGCGCGAGAGCTTTCAATGAGAGTGCAGCACCGCGGTCGGTTTGGGAGCTGACGACGATGACTGGAACGCGGTGCTTGCGCGTAATTTCGCGCAGCATCTCGATGCCATCCATGCGAGGCATATCGAGATCGAGCGTGACGACGTGCGGGCGGAGCTCGGCGATTTTTTTCAGGCCCAGCTCGCCGTCCATCGCGGTGCCGACCACTTCGATCGACGGATCGTGGAGGAGCGCCTGCGGAATCAGCTTGCGCATGAGCGCGGAATCGTCGACGACGAGCACGCGGATTTTGGCGCTCATGCCGTGGCTCCCACTGCGGGAATTCTCGAAAGATGCGAAATCACCGCGGGAACGTTGAGAATCAGCACCACTGTGCCGTCACCGAGAATCGATGCGCCGCTGACGAGCGGGGAGGTGACGAGGCGATCCTCGAGCGCCTTGATGACCAGCTCTTCTTCGCCCATGAGGCTGTCGACAACGAGCCCGAATTTGCGATTGCCGGCGCCGATGACGATGACAAAAACTCGCTTCGCGCGATCCGCTTTCGGTTTTGATTCCAGGCGCTCAAGGCGTACGAGCGTGAGTACCTGTTCGCGCAGCTGAAATACTTCATGCTCGTCGACGCGATGAATTTCCTCGTCGGCGATGCGGGTGATCTCGACGACGGAGCCGAGCGGCGCGGCGTACAAGCGGCCGCCAACGCGGAAGAGCAGCGCCTGGATGCTCGCGAGCGTGAGTGGAACCAGCAGGCGGAATTTCGTGCCTTTCCCGGGCTCGCTTTCGAGTTCGATCGCGCCTTTCAAGTTTGCGAGGGCGGATTGAACAACGTCGAGCCCAACGCCGCGGCCGGAAATTTCGGTCACGTGATCGGCGGTGCTGAGGCCGGGCGTAAAAATCAGGTGGAGCACTTCGAATTCGGTGAGGTGCGATGCTTCCTCGTGAGTGAGGATGCCGCGCTCAATGGTGCGCTCGACGATTTTCTGGCGATTGAGGCCACGTCCGTCGTCGGAAACTTCGATCACGACCTGATCGCCTTCGTGATAGGCATCGAGGCGAATGGTGCCGCGTGGAGGCTTTCCGGCGTTTTCGCGGTCGGCAGCGGACTCGATACCGTGGTCTGCCGCATTGCGAACGAGATGCGCGAGCGGTTCGGCGAGAGAGTCGAGAATGCTTTTGTCGAGGTCGGTGTTCTGTCCGGAGACTTCGAGCACGATGTCTTTATTTTGAAGCCTGGCGACGTCGCGCACGATGCGCGGGAAAGCGGCGGAAGAGTTGATCGACGGGGACCATGCGAATTTTCATCACTGATTTCTGCAACTCGCCGAGGACGCGGGATTGAAAAGCGAGCGCGTCGGAAAATTTTCCGCGCAACGGATCCTTGGAATGGCTGTGCTCGAATTCGTTGATGGTGCGCTGCAGCATCGATTTACCGATGATGAGTTCGCCGACGAGGTTCATCACCGTTTCGATTCGCGTGGCATCGACGCGCAGAGTGTTTTCGACGGCGTGCGAAGAACCCGAGGGAGCGCCTGCGGAGTGTGCGTCATCGCGTTGCCCGAGAATGGAGTCATGAGCGGCGCCGCCGATCCCGGCGGAAACCGCGGCGGCCTCCGATTCGAGAAGAATGTCGAGGAGGTCGCGAGGCTGCGTTTGCTGCTCGTGTATTTCGTTTACAGAAATGCGCGCCACGACGGATGGCACTTCGCAGCGCTTGCGAATCCAGTCCGCAGCTTTGGCGGAGGAAAGCGCGGCTTCCATCAAGCCGGCCTGCTCGATCTCGGCGGATTTTTCGGGATGCAGCGCGAGAAGTTTTCCGGAACCTTCGAGAGCCTTGCGGGCAAGCTCGAAAGCGGCGGCGGGCAAAAGGGAATCGGAATCGAGATGAAGCGCGATTTGGTAGATGCGCTCGCCGCGGCGGAATGCTTCGGCAATCATCAGGCGCTCGTACTCGGTCCATTCAAATTTAGCTTCGCGTGCGTTTTCCTTCGGTTGCGCGACGGGTTTCGTCAGCAGGCGCTGAATGTGTTCGCGCAAAGCGCCACCGGCGGGCGGCTGCAAATTATTCCGGTATGCGGCGAGCATTTCGTGAAAGGCGTCGGCGGCTGCAAGAACCACTTCCGGGATCAAGCCTGCGTGTTGCTGCACCAACTCCGGCGTCAAGACGTCTTCGAGTTCGTGCGCGAGTTCGCTTAGTTCACGAAAGCCACACGCGGCGGAATCGCCTTTGAGTGTGTGCACGGCGCGGCGCACGGCGCGAAGGTTTTCTTTGTCGCCGGGACGTTCTTCGAGCGCGAGCCCGGCCTCGTTCATGGCCTGGAGAATTTCCGCGGCGCTCTCGAAAAAGAGATCGCGGAGCTCGGCAGCGCGCTCGTCGGGGAAAAAGGTCACTGAGCTCCCTCGACTCGCTGGTACACGGTGGCATTGTTCTGATGGATCATGTGGAACGCTTTCGTAAGTCCGAAGAGACTTTCGGCGTGGCCGACGAACAAATAGCCTTCAGGATTCAGGCAGCGATGGAATTTTTCGACGAGCCGCTTCTGTTCAGCCTCATCGAAATAGATCATCACGTTGCGGCAGAAAATGGCGTCGTTGCGCTGCGGGAGATATTCGGTTTTCAAATTGTGGAAATCGAACTGGACGAGGTTCTTGAGCGCGGGCTTGACGACGTACTTGTCGCCGACTTTTTCAAAGTAGCGAAGGCGGCAGGTGTAATCGACGGTTTCCATCTGCGATTCGGTGTAGATGCCCTGCTGGGCGGTGAGAAGCGCCGAGTAGTTGATGTCCGAAGCGAGAATTTCCACTTTCCACGGCGGCGGAATCAGCGGCTTCGGAGTCGGCATGTCGAAAGGCAGCGGGTTGCGCAAGTAGTAGTAGGCGAGCGCGTCGCAAACGAGAATCGCGAGCGTGTAGGGTTCTTGTCCGGTGGAGCAGCCCGCGCTCCAGATGCGCAGCGACCAATCGCGGCGCTCCTGTTTGCGCTTCAGGATTTCTTCGAGCACCACTTTTTGGAAAAGGTCGAGCTGGGGACGAATGCGGAAGAAGCTCGTTTCATTTACGGTGAGATTTTCAAGCAGCGCGATGAGTTCCTGCTTGCCTTCGCGGCTGGTGAGCAGGCGGTAATAGCTGTAAAACGAATCCATCTGGCAGGCTTTCAGGCGGCGCTGCAGACGATCGCGCAGGAAATGAGTGCGGCGTTCGTCGAAAAACATGCCGCATTCCTGATAGACGAGAGTCTGCAAGAGCTTCAATTCGGGCTCGGTCAGCGGAACTTGAGTGGTCAGTGTGGACATTCGTCCCTCGTCGAAATTTCTCCCCGAAACAGATTGCTAATGCTTTGCGCCGCTGCCCGCAGGAACGGCAGCCGGTTCTGAAAACTCTCGAGCTGCCGCAACTCGCCGCGCTGCAAGATTTTGCTGAGATCGAGCAGGATCACGAGCCGGCCCTTCAGCTTTCCAACGCCGGTGATGTAGTCGAGCTCGCCATCCTGAAAGACGGTGTGCGGCGCTTCGATTTCCGACGGCGGAATCCTGAGCACTTCGGAAGCGGAATTGACCATCAAGCCGATGCGGCGATTTTCAATCTCGACGACCACCACTCGATTCTTCTTGCTCGGCTCCGGAATCGCTTCATGAAAGCGTTTGCGCAAATCGATGATGGGAATGATGCGCCCGCGAAGATTGATGACGCCCTCGACGTAGTCGGGTGCATTTGGAATCGACGTGATTTCCGGGACGCGCACGATCTCGCGAACGATCGAGATGGGCAGCCCGAAAGTTTCACGGCCGATTCGGAATCCAACGACCTGGAGTTCCTTGTCCATGGTTGTGTGCCGGCTCAGGTCCGGGCCATTTCCGCATACTCGGCGGCGCCGCCGCGGCGGTCCGCATTGATGCCGGGACGGCGGGGCGGAAACCGGCGGCTGTCGGAGTGGCCGTCGTCAATAACGAACCGATCCATCGAATCGAGAAGATTGCGGGAAAGTTTCGACATCTGCTCGGCGGCAGCTGCGAGCTCCGTGGAGCTTGAAGTTGACTGCTGCACCAGTTCGCGCATTTTCTCCATGGCGCGTACCACGCCTTGCGCGCCGGAAGCCTGTTCTTCGACGGATGACGTGATTTCCTGAGTGATTTCCGTGAGGCGGTTAGTGGCTTTGGCGATTTGCGACGAGCCGCTCGACTGCTCGGTGGTGGCTGCGCCGATTTCCTGGGAGAACTTGTAAACTTCGGAGACAACCGCAGAAATCTTTGCGAGCGCGCCGCTGAGGTCTTTGTTAAGAATGAGACCCTCCTGGACCATTGACGTGCTCTTTTCCATATTCTCGACAGCTTCGCGCGCTTCCTTCTGAATGCCTTCGATGAGTTCGGAAATCTCTTTCGTGGATTGGGTGGACTTCTCAGCGAGCTTGCGAACCTCTTCGGCGACGACGGCGAAGCCGAGGCCGTGTTCGCCGGCGCGGGCGGCTTCGATGGCGGCGTTGAGAGCGAGTAGATTGGTTTGCTCGGCGAGATCGTCGATCACTTCGATGATTTTGCCGATGTCGTCCGCACGGCGGCCGAGCACGTCGATGATCTCGGCGGATGATTGAATCGCGTGGCTCGTGCGGTTCAAGCCTTCGGTGGCCTTTTCCATCGTGACCATGCCGGTTTGCACTTCGTCACGCGAGCGGTGGGAAATATCGACCAGGAGTTTTGCTGTATCAGCGACGCGCTGAATCGAAGTGACCATCTGATCGATGGACGCGGATGTTTCGGCTACGCTGGAGCCTTGGACCTGAGTGTTCTTGACGACATTTTGCACGTTGATGCTCATCTCATGCATCGTGCTGGTGACTTCATCGATGGCGGATGCGGCCTGAACGCTCACTTTGGCGGATTCGTCGGAAGCGCTGGCCATTTGTCCGGCACCGCTGGCAACCTGAGCCGCGCTGTCGCGCACCTGTCGCACGAGTTCGCGGAGACCTTCTGTCATGCGCGCGAACGCTTTTGCCATCGTGTCCTGCTGCGAGCGAGGCATTACGCTGACGGACAACTGCCCTTCCGCGATCGCGGCGGACACAGCGGCCATTTCTTTCAGGTGAACAATCATCTTGTTGAAATTTTCGGCGAGGATGCCCACTTCGTCCGTGCGGTGAATATCAATCGTTTGATCCAGGTCGCCCGTCTCGCCGATGCGATGCGCCACTTCAATCAATTGATGGATCGGCTCGCGAATTGTTTTCGCTGTGAAGAAGGCAATGAAAGCGCCGAGCAATGTGGCGATCAACGTACCGACCGTCGTGATGATCGTGCTGAATGTGGTGGCCGAAGCGGCGGAGGCGTTGGAATCGTCGAGAGCTTTGCGAATACTGTCGTTCGCTTCGTTTAGCACGCTGGCTGATTTTGTCGTCCAGGAAGCCGGATCGTGCTGCAGGTAATAGATCTGGAGATCGGAGACGGTTGCGTCCCCGGCGTCTACCTGGTGGCGCTTGGCCATCATTTGCTTCGCGAAGTTGTCGGACCAGTTGTGCTCGTTTTCTTCTACTTGCGCGAGGGACGACCGGAGACTGGTGTCGCTGCCTTTGCTTTCGCCATTTCGCAGGAGTGTAAGGAGGTCGGCAATTCCCTTGCTGGTTTTCTCTTCATCTCGAACATCGCCGCTCAAAAGATAATTTTCGAGGAAGAGTCGGTTTTCCATCATCTGGAAGCGAATGTCTTCGATGGTTTGAACGTCGTTCAGCGTGGCCGCTGCGGCCGAGCGCGCGGTGTGTTCGCGCAGCACGGTGAGAATATTCACTACGAACAGCGCCAGCATGATTGCCAGAATGGCGCCGAATCCGAAATACAGTTTTCTGCGAATCGTCATGACTTACGCCTCCACTGCATGCCCATCAGGACACCCCCCACGGCAGGAGCGCTCGTAATTAATTGAAATCGAATTCAATGATCTCGGAGGTTTCTTTGGACGCCGGCTCGAAGCGCCATTTCTTCAGCGCATCCATCGCCGAATTCACCAGCAGCGGACTGCCACCCACCACTTTGGTGTTGGTAACGCGGCCTTCGGCAGAGATCGTCGCCTCAATCTTTACTTTTCCCGTCACGTTCATCTGCTTCGCGAGCGGCGGGTAATCCGGAACGACTTTGGACTTCACCTTGCGCTTGGCGGCATCTGAGACGGTTTCCTGCGAGAGGGCCGCAGGGACGACGATCGCAGTTGTGCCCAGAAGCAGAATCGCGCCCAACCCTATCGTTCGAATTATCGGTTTCATGTCGACCCCCCGGTCGAAGCGGGAAAGCTCCCGCAGTGGAAAATGCAAGGGTGATGCCACGGGTGATGGCATTTTCGCAAGGACGCTGGAATCGACAAATATGAATATAACCGGCTGAAACTAAGCAGGATGCAAGATGTCTGAGATATGATCGCGGGCACTGCCGAAGAAGCAAATCGTCTCAAAGATCCCCGGGGCGCTCTTTTCCCGTCTCACCTTGCGACAGTCTCAGATTGCCCCTTTCAACAACTGGGTCAGCCACATGCCTTGACTCAAAATGAGATGAGACCGTACCGTCAGAAGGCAACATGTAGCGCGCGGCCCCTAAATCCTCCATGCGTGCACTGAAACGAACTCGGGAAATATCTTCTGGTCTCGACGGCTCTCTTGAGAGCCTCTTGGCCCAGTTCTCCGCCACCACGCTGGAGCTAAACCCTTCTTTAGGAACATCTGAATTCGCTCGCCGCCTGACGGCCCGCGCAGCGCAGATACTGGGAGCGCGCGCTGCGGTGCTGGCGGTGGCGCGCGATTCGGATTGGGCGATTGCAGGACTGAGCGGTCCCGCACACCGGTGGGATGCGGCGACGCAGCAGCGCCTGGCGATTGCATTAGCGGAGCAAGCTACGGTTCCGTCGGTTGACCTGCGCTCGGGACTTGCGACGGCATTGTTGGGCCGGGAACTGGCGGATGCGCTCGCGTGGCGGGAAGTGGTGCTCGCGCGGTTGACTGGGAGCGAGGGTGAACTGCTTGGCGTGCTTTGCCTGGTGGATTTGCGCGGACTTTCGGAGACGGAGCGGCAGCTGCTCGATGCGCTTGTGGGGCACGCGTCGGTGGCGCTCGAAAACGTCCGGCTATTTTCGCGGATCGAACAATCGCGGAAGCAATGGGTGGAAGATTTTGATGCGATTTCGGATTTGATTGTGGTGCATGACGCGGACAATCGCGTGCTGCGGTTGAACCGCGCACTCGCCGATCTTTTAAAGATGCGGCCGACGGAAGCGATCGGGCGCGACATGGGGAAGCTCGATTTGCTGGGTTCAGGGATTCATGCGGGGAGGTGCCCGTTCTGCCAGAACCCGAAAGCGGCGCAAGAGGAATTTATTTTTCAGGCGGCCGACCGTTCGTACCTGGTTTCCGCGTCGCGCATTCACAGCGGGCACGACGACGAGCTGCGAACGATTCACGTGGCGAAAGATATCAGCGACCGGCGCGAAGCGGAGCGGCGGTACCGCCGGGAGCGCGACTTCAATAAAAATATTCTGAACAACACGCAGAGCATGATTCTTGTGCTCGATACCGCGGGGCTCATCAGTTACGCGAATCGCCGCTGTTTTGAAGCAGGGTACCGCGAGAACGATCTGCTGGGACATTCGCTGACGGACATGATCTCACCGGCGCGGAGGCCGGTGCTGAGAGAAGCGCTTGAACGCGCGTTGCACGGAGCCGCCGTGGACAACGTGGAGGTTCCGGTGGTGCGCGGAAATGGCACGGCAGGCCAATTTTCGATCAGCCTTAGCCCCATGCGCGATGAGCAGGGCGACATCAACAGCATCGTGGTGGTGATGACGGACGTGACGGACGCCGCGGATTTGCAATCGAAGTTGATGCACACAGAAAAAATGGCGGCGCTCGGGCAGCTTGTTTCGGGTGTCGCTCACGAAGTGAACAATCCGCTGGCGGCGATCGTTGGATTCACGGACCTGCTGCTCGAAAATCCACAGGTTCACGACGACGCGAAGGAAGAGCTGCGCGTAATCCTGCAGGAGGCGCAGCGGACGCGCGTGATCGTTCAAAATTTGCTGAGCTTCGCGCGGCAGATGCCGGCGCAGCGGGAGCCAGTGCAAGTGAACTCGGTTCTGAGGCAGACGCTGAAATTGCGCGCGTACGATTTCTCGAATCACGGCGTGGAAATTGTGGAGAGCTATGAAGAGGACTTGCCCGTGGTGGTGGGCGATCCGCACCAGTTGCAGCAGGTGTTTTTGAACATTCTGAACAATGCGTACGATGCGATTCAAGAGACGCGGCGGCCGGGCAAAATTGAGATCGCGACGTTGCAACGCGCAAACGAACTGGAAGTTTTGATTCGCGACAATGGCCCGGGAATTTTGCAGCCCGAGCGGATTTTCGATCCATTCTTCACAACGAAGGAAGTGGGGAAAGGCACCGGGCTGGGACTCAGCATCTGCTATGGAATCGTTCGCGCGCATCGCGGCGAAATCACCGCGCGCAATAATCAGGACGGCAAGGGCTGCACGTTCATCGTGCGGTTGCCCATTGCCGCGCAGGGCGCGGAGTTCAGCGTGGCGGAGGCCGGGCAATGACGCCGGGTGGAGCAGCTTCGACTGGAACGGCCGTGGTGGCACGCGCGCGGATTTTGTTGATTGAAGACGAGCCGTCGGTGGCAGCTTTCCTGCGAATCGCCCTCGAAAGGCGCGGATATGAAGTGGTGCCTTCGCCTTCGGCAGTGGAAGGCCTGCAATTGCTGGCCACTGGCGATTTTCGCGGCGTGATTTCAGATTTTCGCACGCCCGGGGGCATCACCGGGGCGGACGTTCACGACTGGCTCGAACGGCATCGGCCAGAACTCGCGTCGCGAATTATTTTTATCACTGGCGACACGGCGAGCGATGAAACGATCGCTCTGCTGGCGCAGGCCGGCACGCCGTGCGTTGAAAAACCATTTCGCGTTCATCAGCTGATGGCCGCGGTCGAGAAAACAATCGGGAAACCATGAAGGAAGAACAGAAAATCCGGTTTGTAATCGTGGATGACGAGCAAAGCATCCGCCGGCTGTGCATGACGGTGGGGCAGGCACTGGGGTTCGTGTGCGCCGAGGCGGAAACGGCTGAGGCCGCGGTTGAGCTATTCGAAATTGTGCTGCCCGATATCGTCGTGACTGATTTGAAACTGCCCAATCTGTCTGGAGTCGATTTGCTGCGGAAAATTAAGGAGCAGTTCCCGCGGGCCGAAGTTGCGATTATGACGGGGCATGGATCGATTGAATCGGCCGTCGACGCAATGCGCCAGGGCGCGTACGACTACATCGAGAAGCCATTTCGCGTGGAGAAGCTGCGTCAATTGCTGCAACGCATGGCGGAGAAAGTGCGGTTGGTAACCGAGAACCAATTTCTGCGGGAGCGCGTGAACACGGAAACGCAGCTCGACGGAATTACGGGAACGTCCGCGAAAATTCAGGACGTGATGCGGATGGTGTCGCGGCTGAAAGACACGCGCACACCGGTGCTGATTACCGGAGAAAGCGGAACCGGTAAAGAACTTGTGGCGCGCGCGATGCATTACCGCGGGCCATTGGCGCAGATGCCGTTTGTTGCGGTGGATTGCGGTTCGCTCGTACCGACGCTAATGGAAAGCGAACTTTTCGGCCACGAGAAAGGCTCTTTCACCGGCGCACTGAAATCGAAACCCGGCTTGTTCCATGCTGCGAACGGCGGAACGATTTTTCTGGATGAAATCGGCGAACTGCCGCTTGAAATGCAGGCGAAGCTCTTGCGCGTGCTGCAAGAGAAAGAAGTGCGGCCGGTGGGAAGCAACGAAAAGAATCCCGTCGACGTGCGCGTGATTGCGGCGACAAACCGCGATCTCGAAGCGGCCTATCGCGGAGGAACATTTCGTAAAGATCTCTATTTTCGGCTGAACGTCGTCACCGTTCAGCTTCCATGCCTGCGCGAGCGCCGATCGGATATTCCTCAGCTCGTTCACTGTTTTTTGGACCGCTACGCGCCCGGAGAGAATATTCAAATCACCCCTGCGACGATGAAGAGTTTTCTGCAATACGAATGGCCTGGCAATGTGCGCGAGCTCGAAAATTGCATTGCGCGCGCGGTGGCACTGGGAGATCACCGGACAATTGACGTGAGCGATTTGCCGCCTGCAATTCGTGGCGCGGACGATAGCTCCGTCTCGAGCGGAGATTCGGCAGCTCTTTCCACGACGGCTCTTGCGGACCTGGAGCGTATGACGATTCTTCGAGTATTCGAACAGGCCGGTGGGGATAAAGTGCTGGCTGGACGAATGCTGGGCATCAGCCGCGCGACTTTGTATCGCAAGCTGAAGCGATATCAGATCCCGCTGCGTTCCACTTCGAAACAGGCGGTCGAAGTCCTGAGCTGAGAGACCGAAACGCAGAATCCTCGCGGAAGATTTTAGCTTGGGCGACGTCGCAGTTTTCTTTTTGCGCTCTGCAATGAGACAGCGTGTATCAGGCTGAGACGAACGCGAGACTGCTCCTTCGAGCCTACCTCGTATCCACCTTAAATCAAGTTACTTAGCGAGCGCGAACACGGTTCGTCTTTGGCCGCCGTCTTGCAATCTTATGTGGGGGCACGTTCGAACTCGTGCGCGTGCGCCCGGTTTGGGCTCCGTTCTGATTCCTGACAGAAGAGAGCGGCGATGACTTTGGGGGTTCCGTGTCACGTGAAGCGGCTGTTGAGTCGATTGCAGCAGTACAGACGTGCGTAGAGAAATTGGCTCAGTTGTTTCCCAGCGTATCGCCGGTGCGATTGCCGGTGCGAGTGGTGGCGCTGGGAAGCGGGCGGCGGCGCCTGGAGGAACAGACGGTGATTGAATTCGGAACGGCGCGTGAAGTTTTGTTCGCGTCGACACTGCCACTCGAATTCGAAGATCGGGTACGAGTTCTAAATTCCGACGGCTCACTGGACGCACGCGCGACGGTAGTTGCGGTGCGCTATCACGACGGCCGCAAAGCTGTGGCGGCGCGTTTTGTGGGCGAAGTCGGAAACTGGATTATCAAACCATGACACCCAAAATGCCTGGCAGCCTGTTCAGTTCACCAGCAAGCACCGAGACGTTGGGCAGCACAGGCCCGGCGGAATTCGCCGCACGCTGGACCGAAGCACGGCTCGCGTATCCGTTGTATGCGGCGCTGGCGGCACAATTCCAGCTCGCGACGGTGCCGTACCCGGCAGGTGAGCTCCCTCCAGCGCGGCCGACACGCGAAGTGTTCGATCGCGATCTGCAATGGTTCGACGACATCGACGAAAAAGTACGCGCATTCCAAATTCGGCAGTTGCCGCCTCAGCTCCTGAACTCGAGCGAAGAAGCAATGCGGGCACTGATCCAGCGGCTATTGAAGCGTGTGGATAAGACGACAGTCGATCGGGACAAAATTGATTTGCTCCTCGTGCAGTATTTCGCTCTGTGCGCTCCGGAGGAACTCTACCGCGAAGAGATCAAGCTCGAAGACGTAGCGCGCGTTCTGCAGCCGGTGTTGGTCGAAGCGGACGCATCTCCGGTGGAATGGTGCGAGCCGCTCGACCGGATTCTCGATACGCTCGAACAATGCCACAGCTTGCGCGACATGATGGAACACGGCCTGCTCGAACAGGGGCGCCTGCTGAAGGATTCCGCCGGCAACATGTTTTACGATCCGGCGGCGCTCGTCGCGTTTTGCCGATTCAATTTTTCATTGCGGCGCGCGTTCATTCGCATGTTGCACGCAGACCTGAGCGCAGTGAAAGCGGCGATCCAGGTGTTGGATGCCAATGGAGTGAAGAGCGTGGATTGCCGCCGCGCCGGTTTTTCTGCTGCTGAATCCACGAACAAGCTTCGTTATTACTGCGAGAACTGGCGTCAGCCATTTCACAAGGACTACACCGAAACTTCCGTCAGCCGGGCGTTCGAACAATTGCTGGCTCTACGCGCTGATCTGGAAGAGGCCGCCTCGCGAGTTCACGGCGCCGCGCCTGTGTCGTCGCTGCAGGAAGCGTCCGCATCCTCGCACTCGGACGAGGAAACCTCGGAGCCGAAATCCATTCCGATTCCGGTGGACGAGATCCGATCCGGTTCGGCGATGGCATCTCCAGCTTCCGGAGTGTCCATGGAGCTATCAGGAATCGGGGAACCGGCACCGTCCAGTATTCCGCATGCAGCGAGCGCGCCGTCAGGGCTCAGCAAGTCTGCGAATTCCGTTTCGCAGTCGGCAGCAGCTCCGACGGGCACTGCCGAGGTCGAGAAATGTCTCGAAGCAATCTGGGAGCAGTTGATCGCCGCGCCTCCTTCGCGGGGGCGTTCGATGTCGACGGTTGTGCTGCACGATACGAAAGTTCTGCTCTCGTCGTGGGAAGTAGCTGCGTTCGTGGCGGAAGGGGACCAGGAAGCAGAAGATTTGCGCCGCGCCGTAACCGCACGAGCGTTACTCGCAGTGGCGATGGACCAGCGGAAACGCTCGGGCGAGGAAAGCGCTCTCGCGTCGGCGCTGATGCACGCACGCAGCGAGGTTTCCTATTTCCAGGGACGCGTGGAGCAGGCGAAACGCGCGAAGAACACAGAAGCCGCGGTGAACTTGGGGATCAGCACGAAGCGGCTGCTGTCCACAATCGAAGAAGCAGAAAAGCTCTAGCCTTGAGCCAGGGGTAGGCGTCTCTTGAATAAAGCCAGCGTCCTGATCGTCTCCGACGACACGGAATTCGCACGAGCCGTCGCAGCGCGCTGGCAGGCGGAGCGGCACGTTCCGGAAGTGACGCTCGTCACGAGCGATTTGTGGCATCCCTCGAGCGGAACCGGTTACGAGCTTGTGATTGTAGGCCCTGTCCGCAACGGAAAATCCACTGAAATACTTTCATCCCTTGATGCGAGCCATTCGACGGCGGTGGTGTGTGTGGTTGAAGACGAGAAAGAAATATCTCCCCTGCGTGCGCGACATTCTCATGCGTTGGTGATTCCGCGGCAGGACGGTTGGATCGGAACTTTGATCGTGCTATCGAACGAAGCGCTGCGGCGCGTAGAAGCGGTGAGCCGCGCGCAACGTGCCGAGCGAATCGCGCTCGAGTCGCAGCGCCACGCCACACTTGGCCGATACATGCTCGAAATGCGGCCCGGTGTGAACAACGCGCTTACTTCCGTGATTGGCAACGCCGACTTGCTGCTGCTCGAGCCCGGGCAGATTTCAGCCGAGTGCCGCGAGCAGATCCACACAATCCACGCGATGGCGTTGCGCCTGAACGAGGTGATGCAGCGATTCTCATCGCTGGCGGCGGAGATGCGCGCCGGTGAGAAAGAATCTCAAGGTGAGACGGAGGTGGCAGGATACCGGCATGGAAGCGGGACATAGAGCTTTGGAGACTCGTTGTAAGCGGCTGAGATAAAAGGTGTTTGCGTTCTAGTCGCAGGTTGCGAAACCAGCTTTCAGCGTGGCGCTGAAGTTGCAATTATCTTGTCGAACGTAATCCTTTTTGGGGGGTGCGCAAGTGCTGAAGAAAGTGTTGGTGGTGGACGACTCGCAGGCGGAAATCAAGCTGATGCAGTCGTTCCTGCAACAAGGGGGCTTTCATTCGGTGGGAATTTCCGATCCAACGAGAATTGAAGAGACGATCGAGGAAGAGCGGCCGAGCGTGATTCTTCTCGACGTGGTGATGCCGCAGCGCAATGGCTTTCAAGTCTGCCGCGACTTGAAGACCGAAGGGCCGTACTCGCAAATCCCGGTGATTCTCGTTACGTCGAAGACGGCGCCGAGCGACCGCTACTGGGGCGAGCAGCAGGGCGCGAACGGATATGTTGCAAAGCCGTTCACGCCGGAAGAATTGATTAGCGCGGTGAAGAGGTTTGCTTAATGGCGAGTGGGCCAGTCAATGAGCAGAGAAGCGCGCGGGAAAGCGCAGGACTGCCGGTCGAGCTTGTAGGGGGAGAGTTTCTCGAAAGCGAATCGTTTTCTGAGGAACGGCTGCCCGAGCGGCAATACTGCGTTTTCCGCGCGGGCCGGGAGCGCTTCTGTCTTTCGGTGCTCGAGGTCGAAGAAGTGGTGGACTGGCCGATTGTGACGCGGATACCGCTGGCGCCTGCTTTTCTGATGGGCGTTTTCAATTTGCGCGGAACGATTGTGCCGCTCATCGATATCGCATTTACAGAAGGGCGGCGGCCCGGGTTGCTGCCGAAGCATGTGGTAGTCGCGGCGCTAAAGGGTGAAGGGCAGCGCGACGACTTGCGGGTCGGGATCGCGTCCGATGAGGTGATCGGGACGTACTCGGCCACGGAAGAGTCGCTGCTCGACCAGGCGCCGCACGATGTGCCGCATTGCCGGGGAATGTTGCGGCATGACGACCGGCTCGCGCTGGTTGTTGACTTAAGGCGATTGACGGATGTGTTTCCAGTTCCTGTGATTTAGGGCGCGAGGCGTCGCGCAGTCTTCTTGGTGCTTGGGAGGAAGTCATGAAAGCTCGTTTGAGTTCGACGGTCTGGCTGCTGGTCCTTTGGATCGGCGTCTCACTATTCGGAGTGCTCGGTCTTGCTTACTACGCCGGCACGCACTCGGGGGCGCAGGCAGCGGATGCCGCTTCGTCGGCAGGCGGTGCAAGCGGCGCGCTGTTTGGTGCAGCGGCGCTGGCGATTCTCGCGTCCATCTCAGTGGTGTGGGTGCTGAGTAAGCGCGTGCTGAACCCGGTGGACGAGCTTGCGAAATTTTCCGAGCGGATCGTTTCCGGGGATTCGCGCGCGCGCGCGGAAATTGAATCCGGTGACGAATTCGAATTCATCGCGGAGAATTTCAATCGCAGCGCGGCAAAAATCGCTCACGCCATCACGAACCAGCAAGCGCAGGACTCCCTGCAGCGCAGCATCACCGACCTGTTGAACACCATCAAGGAAGTGGCGCGCGGCGACTTGACCATTCGCGGCAAGGTCACCAACGACGCGCTCGGCAACGTGGTGGACTCCGTAAACTTCATGCTCGACAACTTCACGAAAGTTCTCGAGCGCGTTCGCAAGGCTGCGATCGACGTGAGCGCCAGCGCCAATCAAATTCTCGACGCTGCTGACGACATGACCGCGGGCGCCACTCAGCAGGACCAGGAAATCACGAATACTTCATCGGCCGTGGAAGAGCTGACGGTTTCGATGAAGCAGGTGTCAAACAACGCGGAAGCAAGCGCTGAAGCGGCTCGCCGCGCGCTCGATGCCGCCGAGCAGGGAAACCGCGCGGTGCGGGATACGCTTGAAGGAATGCAGCGCATCCGCGCTTCCGTGCAAGCGACTGCAAAGAAAATCAAGTCACTCGGCGATCGTTCACTGGAAATTTCCGAAATCATCAACGTGATTAACGACATCACCGAGCAAACGAACTTGCTCGCATTGAACGCAGCGATCGAGGCGGCTCGCGCCGGCGATGCGGGTCGAGGGTTCGCGGTGGTTGCAGATGAAGTGCGAAAACTCGCCGAACACTCACGCAGCGCGACGAAAGATATCGCCGCGCTCATCAAGGCGATTCAGGCGGAGACGAACGAAGCGGTGGTCGTGATGGAAGAAGGCACACGCGAAGTGGAAGTAGGAGCGAGCCTCGCGGATCAAGCCGGTAAGGCGCTCGAAGCGATTTCAAGCGTCGTGCGGCAGTCGGCCGAATTGGTGCAGGAGATTTCGCTTGCGTCGAAGCAGCAGGTGCGCGGAACGGAAGGCGTCGCGAACGCGATGCAGATTATTTCCGGTATCACGCGCCAGACCACGCAGGGCGCGCGGCAAACCGCTTCGACGGTGGGCAACATGGTGAAGCTCTCTGAGCAACTGAACGAAGCGCTCGCGCAGTTCCGATCGCAGGCACAACCATCGCGGCAGTCTGAGGCGGCAGAGGAACCACGCCCGGCAGCGCCGGTGGGCGCTCGTTAAACCGGGCCGGTGTTCATTGCCGGCGCGGAGTGGCGCCGGCCGCTGACGTGTGCCGAACATGAGACAGCATCCAGCCACAACCGCGAAACTCACCGAGTCTGAACTCGACGAGATTCGTATGCTCATCGAACAGCGCTCCGCCATTCTTTTCGATTCGTCGCGCGAGCGATTTTTTTCGACGCGCATTCGCGAACATCTCGAGGAAAAGAATCTCTCGAGCGGAACCGAATTGCTGCGAGAGGTGCGTGGTTCGAGTATCGAGTACGAAGCGCTGCTCGAACGGTTGCTGACGCAGGAAACATCTTTCTTCCGGTATCCGGCGGTATACGAGGCGCTGGAGAAAAGAATTCTTCCGGAGATCCAGGAGCGAAAATTCTGGCAGAGTCCCCGAGCGCTGCGCATCTGGAGCGCGGGCTGTTCGACGGGAGAAGAGCCGTACTCGATCGCAATCACGGTGAGCGAGGCGCTGAAATTCCCGGAGGCTTGGGAGATTGAAATTCTTGCCACCGATATCAGCCGCCGGGCGCTGCGCCATGCCGAACGCGGCGCATATTCGAAGCGGAGCCTAGGTGAGGTATCGCTCCATCAGGTGGAAGCGTATTTTTCGGCCACGAAGCACGGATATCAGGTGAGGCCGCGCATCCGGCGGATGATTTCTTTTGCGCAGATGAACATGGTGGACACCTTTTATGTCGGCAAGCTCGACTGCATCTTCTGCATGAACGTGCTGATGTATTTTTCGGAAGAGCGGCGACTTTCGATCTTGCGGCGTTTTTACGATGCGCTCGAACCGGGCGGCTATTTCTTGTTGGGTCATTCGGAAACGCTTTCGAACGTGCCTATGAAATTCGAATCGATCGTTCTGGGCGATTGCCTGATTTACCGCAAGCCGATTGCGGCTTCGGCGGACCTGCGGCGCACACCCGCGCTGGTGGAGGGAAGCCTGTGAACGGGCCCAACCCGGAATCGGTCGAGCTATTCCTCCAGGAGGCGTCGGAAAACCTCCAGTACCTGAGGGAGTATTCCGGCTTGTTGCAGGAGCCGCAGACCCGCCCGGAAGATCTCGACAAACTTTACATCGCCGCGCACACACTGGCGGGAACTTCAGCGAGTTACGGATTCCCGCAATTTTCCGAAGTGGCCGCGAAGATGGCACACATTTTCCATTACGCGATGAATGCGACTCTTACCGCGGACATGCACGGGCCATTGACGGAGTTCATCTCCGACGCAATTTCTGTGCTCGAATTTGACCTGCTGCAAATCAGTTCCGGCGGCGCGGAGACTGCGGATGATATCGGTGCGTTCAAGCAGCGCTACGCGTTTGCGTTTCCGGTGGCTCCTGCGCCGGAGACCGGGAGCGAGTCCACGACGGATGGAATCGGAAAAGGCGAGCCGATCCCGGATGTTTTTCCTGCGTCATCATTTGCCGATCGGCTGCCGGAAGACGGCGAAGTTCCCGAGGAAGTTCTGGAGTTTTTTGTTCCCGAAGCCGAGGAGCATTTGCAGGCCGTAACGGAGTGTCTGCTCGCGCTGGAAACAGCGCCGAATCCGGAAGAGATTCATCGGCTATTCCGCTCGATGCACACGGTAAAGGGTTCGGCGGCTCAGGTGGGCTTGCACCGGCTGTCGGCCGTGGCGCATCGCGTGGAGGATTTGATTGGACAGCTCCGCGACGGCGCGCTGCAGCCCAACGCAGAGATAGTCGATATTTGTCTCGAGTCTGTCGATGTACTGAAAAAATTGCTGCACCGGCAATGGACGAGCACCGGCGAAATGGCCGCTGCGGTAGATCCATTGCTGATGCGCATTGCAGAATTGGTGCCGGACGCATCATGGGAAGGTAATGCGGAAGGCAATGCGGAAGGCAATGCGGAATCCGGCGCCGAAGCCGGTTCCGAAGCGGTTGCCGGTGCGAGCACTCAATCGACATCACAGGAACCCGCCGCATCCGCGATCGCAGCGCGCGCCAAAGCGCCGCAAGCTTTGCCGCAAGCCAAGTCCGTCCGCATTTCGCTTGAGCGGCTCGACCGCATGATGAACGCGGTGGGTGAGCTCGTCATCAACCGGACGAGGATGCTCGGAAGATTGTCCGAGCTTTCAAAGTTGGTGGAAGTGCTGACCTTCTCGAAAGGACGGCTCGCGAATAAAGTCTCTGACTTCCAGGACAAGCACGAATTCAGCCGGTTGCACGTGGGAATGATTCCGGGCAGCCAGCCCCCTCAGATGGATACGTTTGGCGGCCGCTACAAGGCCATTCCTGCGATCATGTCGGACGATCTGCTCGAATTCAGCGAGCTCGAGATGGACCGGTACGACGATTTCAATATTCTTTCGCGATCGCTCACAGAAATTTCTGCGGACGTGACGGAAGTGTTGACGCAACTCGAAGGATTTATGGGACGCGTCGATTCCGACATCGACGAATTCACGAAACTCGCGCATCACTTGCAGGATGAAATCACGGCAGCGCGCATGGTCCCGATCGGAAACCTCTATACGCGCCTTTCGCGCACCGTGCGCGACGCGGCCAAGGCCACCGGCAAACCAATTGAACTCTCGCTTGAAGGCGCCGACACCGAACTCGATAACAACATTATTCAGCACATATCTGATCCTCTTATTCATCTGGTTCGGAATGCCGTCGCGCACGGAATCGAGACTGCCGATTCGCGCAGCGCGTCCGGCAAACCGGAGAAAGGCCACATCGCAGTCCGCGCGTATCATCGCGGCAATCATATTTTTGTGGAAGTGGAAGACGACGGCCCTGGAATCGACTACGAGCGCGTGCGCCAGGGCGTGACCGAGTCCGGCGAATTGTCTCCGGTAGCGGCGACAGAGCTTTCCGAGCGCGAGCTGCGCGAATACCTTTTCCGCCCGGGTTTCTCCACGGCTTCATCGATGACGGAGCTCGCGGGCCGCGGTGTAGGCCTGGATGTGGTGCGCTCGAATGTTCACGCGCTGAACGGCGAAATCGAAGTTCGATCGGAGCTGGGACGCGGCGCGTGTTTCACGGTAAAAGTGCCGCTGACACTGATCATCTCGCAGGCGCTCTTTGTGCGCTGCGGTACATCGACTTTTGCGCTGCCGCTCGCGTTTGTGGAAGAGATTCGCAGGTTACGTCCGGAAGAAATCGAAGACGTAGGCGGGAAACTTCTCACGCGAGTGCGTGGCGCAGTTACGGAAGTGGTTCGCCTCGATTTGCAACTCGCGTTGCCGCAGCTTGAGCCGCTCAACGGTTACTTCCACATGGTGATCGTGAAAGTGGCGGGAAAGCACGTGGGCGTCGTTGTGGAAGAAGTGCTTGGGAAGGATGAAATCGTCATCAAGAATCTCGGCGACTATTTGCGGCGCGTAAAACTTTTTCCCGGCACAACGATCGCTCCCGACGGCAGTCTGATTCTCCTGATCGATTTGAATCGACTGGTATCGGCCGACACCGCCGAACGTCATGCGCTGCCTTCGTCTTCTCCGGCTGCGCGGGTGTTTGCGCCCGGAGCAGAAGCGGTTGCGGCCGGAAGCATTCCCGCGGAGGCAGTTGACCCGGTCGAAAACGATCGCGTGGTGGTTGTCGCCGACGATTCGATCAGCGTGCGCAAATTCGTTGGGCGGATGCTTGAAAAGGCCGGTTATCGCGTAAGGCTCGCGTCAGACGGGCTCGAGGCTTCGGAAATCGTCGCGCAGGTCGGCTGCCACCTTGTGATCACCGACCTCGAAATGCCGCGGATGAACGGGTACGAATTACTCGCGCATCTGCGTCAGGATCCAGTGACGCGGCGGATTCCTGTGCTCGTCGTAACGTCACGTGCGGGAGCAAAACATCGCGACCGCGCCATGAAAGAAGGCGCATCGGGATTTTTGACGAAGCCAGTGCAAGAAGATCAGTTGATTGCGACCGTGACGGGTCTGCTCGAAGCAGAGACGCCGCAGGGGCGGCAAGCGGTCCTCGCGCCGGAGCGGCGAAACTGAAATGATGAAACCCGGTGACAAAAAAATCCGCGTGCTCGTCATTGACGACTCTGCCTTCATGTGCAAAGTCCTCAATGAAATCATTAACGCGGACCCGCAGCTGGAAGTAGCGGGACAAGGGCGCGACGGGCGAGATGCGGTGGCGCTCGCGGAATCGCTGCGCCCCGACGTGATCACGATGGACATCAATATGCCGCACCTTGACGGCCTACAAGCGACGGAGCTGATCATGTCGCAGAATCCGCGGCCGATCGTGATCGTCAGTTCGGAATCGCGCGAGGGGGCGGCGAGCACTCTGCGCGCGTTGGAACTCGGCGCAATCGATTTCGTTCCCAAGCCTTCGAGCGGCATTGATCTGGACATGAAAAACGTGCGCGAAGAACTGACGCGGAAACTGAAAATGGCCGCGAAGGTCCGCGTAGTGCGTACCGCGACTCGCTCAAAGCTTCCAACGCCCCACGCGCCGGTTCCTGTGTCTTCGAGTTACGCTGCGGCGTCGGCGATTGCCGCGCAAAATGGCGGCAAGTTCCCAATGGTTGTGATCGCCGCGTCCACCGGTGGGCCCGCTGCGGTGATGCGCGTCGTAGCCAGTTTGCCGAAAGATTTTCCCGGCGCGGTATTTCTCGTGTTGCACATGCCGGCCGCGTTCACGAAACAGTTCACGGTGCAATTGGCGGAGATTTCGCCGCTGCCCGTGAAGGAAGCTGAGTCGAACGAAGCGGCGCAACCGGGCGTAATTTATCTTTGTCCTGGCTCGCACCATCTGAGGCTCTCGTCGACTGGAAAAATCGTATTGGACGCGGGGCCGCGAATCGATGGGTATCGTCCGTGCGCAGACGTCGCTTTCGAATCGGTTGCCGCCTACGCGCGTGGGCTTTCCGTCGGCGTTGTGCTCACCGGAATGAGCAACGACGGAGCGAAAGGCGTGAAGGCGGTAAAGGCTGCTGCCGGCTACGTGATCGCGCAGGACGAAGCGAGTTCGGTGATCTTCGGCATGCCGGCGGAAGCGATCAAGACCGGAGTCGTGAACGAAGTATTGAGTCTCGACGCGATCAGCGCGGCCATCGAGAAGCGCGTTGCCAAGCTCGCGCGCCTTGTTCCGGTGGAAGCGCGATGAAGATCGCCGCGCAAGAGACTGGGAAATCGCGTCGCGTGCGCCATTCCGAGCAGATGATCCTTTTCGGGATTGCGACGCGAATGTTTGCGATTGCTGCCGAGTCGGTGCAGGAGATTCGCAGCACGGACAGCCTGGCAGGCTCCGCGAATGAAATCGATCAAACTGAAATTCCCAAGGTGCGCCATACGCTTGAGCGCAACCACCAGACTTACTACGTCGTGAACGCCGGGACGCATTTCGGTTTACCTGTGACGCGCCCGACGCTTGTCTTGATCCTGCGGCAGCTGCGCGTCGCGGTGCTTGTCGACCGGATCGAACGGATGGCAGAAATTTCGGTGGTTCACGCCCTACCTCGCGCATTCATGGGTGACGAGCGCCGTTGGTATCGGGGCTTGACGTACGTCGATGACCACGTGATCCCCGTTGTTCAGCCATCAGGGTTCTTGACATTCGATGAGTTCCAGCGCCTCGACCACGCAACCGGCGCCGCCACAACTCGCGATCTGCAAGGAGCGGTCCCTGCATGATTCCGGATATCCAAATCGCGGGCGCGAATTCTTTCGTGCTACTGCAAATTGGGAACCGCCGTTTCGCATTGCCCGCGGGAATTGTGTCTGAACTTGCGCCGCCAGTGCGGCTCCATACCTTTCCGCAGACGTCGCCGCTTGTATCGGGAGTGATCGTGCGGCGCGGCCATGTGATTCCGGTGTATGACGTGGCGCCTGTCCTGCTCGGCAGAAGCTCGTCCGTACACAGGTTCTATCTGATCGCGCGGCGAGATTTTGCCAATGGATCGGAACCCAGCGCAATACCGGTGAGCGGAGAATGCGAACTCGCAACCGCCGAGATGCTGGCGCCGGGTGAGAATCGACCAGCTTATATTTCAGGAACGCTAACAATCAATGGAGAATCCATTGAAGTGCTGAACTTCGATGCGCTCGTTGCACCGCACGGCGCAGGGACAGGGTCAGGTGCAGGCATATGCGCGGGCGAGCGAATCCACGTGGAGGCGCAGCGATGAATTTGCCGGCCGGCGGCGCACCGCGCATTCTCCTAATTGATAGCAACGTTTATTTTTCGAAGCGTCTCACCGACGCTTTGCAGCAGGCGGGATTCGAAGTGACCGTCAGCACCCAGGCGGGCTATGCCCTCACGATGCTCGAATGGAACGCTCCCAGCGCAATTCTCTGCGCCACAAACTTGCGCGAGATGGGCGCGCTCGAAATGGCTCCGATTCTCCGTGCCGATGCGAAAACCGCGAATATTCCGCTGATTGCGATCGGCGGTGGAGACGCCAAGGCATTGCTCGAAGCCTACAGCGCCGGCTGCGACGATTTCGTCGATCGCCGCCGTTCACCTTCCGACATCGTCGCGCACGTACGCAATTTTCTCCTGAGCCGCCAGGAAGGATTCCAGCCCACGCAGATGCTTTCCACTTCCGACACGGCGCTCAGTGGCACCCTCTCGCATCTCGATCTTCCGGGTGTAATCCAGATGCTCGGGCAGGCGCGCCAGACAGGCGCCTTGCACGTCAATGCCGGCGATACTGACGGGATCATCTTCTTCGGCGGCGGAGAAATACTGCACGCCGAATGCGGCATGCTCTTCGGCGATGAAGCGGTAACGCAAATCGTCAGAACTTGCCAGGGAGCAGGTACGGGCGTCTACAAATTTGTATACGGAGCAGCGGCCACGCAACGCACCGTGCTTCGTTCGGCCACCGACCTCTTGCTCGATGCGATGCGCGAATTCGACGAAACTGAGCGGGACAGTGTGGAGAAGGAGTCGACATGAGCGAAACCGGGACTCTTACGGCGGCGCGAATCCCCACGGTGTATTTCATCGACGACAGCGCCACGATGCGCGAAGTGATCAAGATTGCTTTCCGCAAAGAAAATATTCACGTGATCACCTGCTCGGACGCGAGTTCGGCTCTCGCGCAATTTGGCGAGGCTGCGCCGGACGCTGTGATCACAGACGTCATCATGCCGGATAAAGACGGCTACGAGGTTTGCGAGTTCATCAAGCAACACGAGCAGCTGGGGAAAATTCCGGTGATTTTGATGTCCGGCGTCGTGAATCGCACGGTAGCGGAACGCGCCACCGCCGTAAGAGCGGACGAGTTGATTCGCAAGCCCTTTCAGCCGCAGGATTTGATCGCACGCGTCAAAAACCTCCTTCATCCGAAAAGCGCAGTCCATTCTCCGGGCGAAGAATCAGCGCGCGATTCGATTCAAAATGCGGCGCGCGTCTTGAATGGCCTCTTCTCCACCATTCCAGCGCCCTATGGAGTGACCGCACCCGCGGCCCCGCGCGCGGAAACACCGGCTTCAATATCAGCACAACGCCCGAATCTTTCGGGCGCTCCCGGTTCCGCGCACGCCGCGCCGCCGCGTCCGGCACTGGCTCCTGCGGCAGAAATTCAGAAACTGCGAAACGAAATCCGCCGGCTCGAGCTGTTCATCAAGAAACTCGAAGCCGAACTCCAGGCCGAGCATCAATATTGCGCGGCGCTGGAAGCTCATTTCAAAACCCTTCAAGAATCGGAATAGCGTCCGTTTTCGGCGAGCCCTGCCGCGCCGTCTAGACGTTACTCGTATGACAATTCGCCGTCGCAATCCTTGACCGCGTCCTCGCCTGCGCCTACGCTGTAATTACCTCTCAGTGACCGGTGGTTTGCACTAGCTAGGCGCGTGTTTCCGGAGGAATTGTGGGGCGCCGCAGCGAGCAGCGAATCGCCATGCGTGTTGCGATTCTCGTCCATGGTAAAGATGCGGGCGGAGCTCCGTTCACTATCACTGCGCAAACCCACGACATCACCGCAACCGGCGCGTCCTTAAACGGCTTGAAGGGAATCGCCGACGTAGGATCGAAAATAGAAATCGAATATCAGGGCCGCAAAGCCTGGTACCGAATTCAGTGGATCGGAAAAATCGGAACTCCGCGCGCAGGGCAGGCTGGCGTGAAGTGCCTCGAACCCGGGAACTACATCTGGGGCGTGCCACTGGCGGAATGGGTGGCCGATACGTACGATCCACAAAACGCACTGCCAACACCTGCTGCTCCCGCTGTGCCAATCTCGGAATACCTGTCTCCGCCGCCGCCCCCAGCCGAGCGCCGCCGATTCCCGCGCGTCTCCTGCCGGATTGAAGCGAGTGTGGCGGACGAAGGCGGATCGACGCGCCTCCCAGTAAAAGTGACGGATATTTCTCTCGGAGGCTGTTACGTCGATATGCTCTCGCCACTGCCGACGGGCTCGCCGATCGAGATCGCCCTCGAGACCGGTCAGGGAATCCTCCACGCACGCGGGAAAGTGGTCGTTTCACAATTAGGCATGGGAATGAGCGTTGTATTTACTGGCATCAGCCCCGAGGACTTTGAGAAATTACGCGAGATCGCGCCGCCCGCGTCACTCGCAGAAGAAAGCGAGCGTCTGAAACCACCACTGCCGGCAGCAGCGCCCGCACCCGCAGCTCGATCCAACGGTGCCGGTTCCGCAAAGCGTGTCTCGCAAATCACTCCCACCACGCAGGAAGTGCTCGAAGCTATTCTCCGAATACTCCTTCGCAAGGGAATTGTGAACGAGGAAGAACTGGCTGAAGAATTCGAGAAACTGATCGTCGCGAAAAGCTGATTCTTCCTCACGATTTCGAATTTCTCTCAAACGCATATTCTTGCTCGCAGCACTGTTGGCTTTCTCGTCCGCCGATTCCAAACTTTCGCCCCTCGTTTTGCCGCCCCGGCAGGTAAAATCCTAAGATGAAGCGGACGCAACGTCACTTCTGGCGAATCTCCTTTCTGACTCTTATTTCGCTGACGACGATTTCCTGGCCTGCTTCCGCTGGCGACGAATCCACTGCGCCACCACGAAATTTCGTGATCACCTGCATCACGCATGTCCCTGCCATGCCTCCGGGAGGCCGCGAACTGAAAATCTGGATTCCGTTGCCGTTCGAGGACCGCTCGCAAGGCATCTCGCATCTAAAAATCGAAAGCCAGGTGCATTACAAGATTCAGCGTGAAAAGGAATACGGCAACCGTTACGCGTTTATTGTTGTAGAGGCGGATGACGCCGTGAAACCATTCGACATCCGGATTTCGTTTCACGTCGAGCGCTTCGAGCATCGCGTGTCTTTCACGCCTTCGATCGAGCCGCTCGGCCAGCCTCTCGTCTCGACGGGCCGTTTTTTGCTACCCGATCGGCTCGTGCCGATTGACGGCGTGATCGGCCAGCTCTCCGACGAGCAGACAAAAAATGTGACGCAGCCGATCGACAAAGCACGCCGCATTTATGATTATGTGATCGCGACGATGCACTACGACCATGACGGCACCGGCTGGGGCCGCGGCGACGCCGTTTGGGCTTGCAGCGCGAAGCATGGTAACTGCACTGATTTTCATTCGCTTTTTATCGGCATGGCTCGCGCAGCCGGAATTCCAGCTCGATTTGAAATTGGATTTTCACTGCCGACGAACGCGCACGCCGGAGTGATCACCGGCTACCATTGTTGGGCGCAGTTCTATGTGAATGGAGTGGGATGGATTCCCATCGACGCGTCGGAGGGATGGAAAAATAAAGACAAGCGCGATTATTTCTTCGGCGCCACGGACCAGAACCGCGTGATGCTCAGCATGGGCCGCGACATCCGCTTGAAGCCCGCGCAAAAGGGCGATCCGCTGAATTATTTCGTGTATCCTTATGCGGAACTCGATGGACAGCCGTTCGCGGATCTGAAGAACGAATACGCCTACCGCGACGATCCTGCGGTCGTAACTCCGGAATCGAAAATCTCAACCACCGATTGAGCGCAAGCGCCTCCGAAACCCGCTTTTGTAGCGGCTGCCTTCATGCGAGCGACCATGTTCGTAGGTATTTTTTCTGTAGTAGAGGCACGGCATGCGCGACTTGTGCGTCGCGGATGGTCTTGCGGGACCACGCCCTCCCGACCGAAGTCGAATCATTGCAATGAACCGAGCTCGATGTCAATCGAGCCCCTTAGCATGCAGAAACTCACGCGCTACTTCGGTTGCGTCCCGGTGCTCCCCATCAACGGCGTAATTCATCTTCCGCATTTCCGCGTCCGATATTTTTCCGGCCAACTCCTCAATCGCTGCCCGTACCTCTGGATGGCGAGTGAGAGTCTCCGTGCGGACCACAGGCACCGCCTCGTAAGGTGGGAAATAATGTTTGTCATCCGCGAGGATGACGAGATCGCGCGCAGAGAGCAGCCCATCGGTCGAATTTCCCGCCACGAAGTCCACCTGCTTTTCGAGCAACGCGCGATAGAGCAATCCAAGATCGAGAATCCGCGGCGGCTCGGCGAAACGAAGGCCGTAGGTGCGCGCAAGACCCGCAAATCCATCGGGGCGCTCCATGAATTCGTAGCCAAATCCGGCACGCCATTGCGGAGTGCTGCCGGCAGCCTCGGAAATCTCTTTGAGATTCAGGCGCCGCGCGTCCTCGCCGCGAATCACGATCGCAAATGTGTTGTTGAATCCGAGCGACGGCAGCACGACGAGGTTGAAGCGCTTCTGATATTCGCTTTGAACGCGGCCAAATACGGCCGAGGGATCTTTCTCGATCGGAGCGTGCAGGATCGCCGTTAAAGCAGTTCCTGTGTATTCAACGTATGTGTCGATGCGCCCGGAAAGAAGCGCCTGCTGGCAAATGTACGAGCCGGCAAGATAGAACCGGCGCGTGACGGGAAGATGAGTGCGCGCTTCGATGTGTTGTGCAAGTATTTCTCCAAGCAGCGCTTGTTCCGAGAAATTCTTCGAGCCGACAACAATCGTGTTCTTGCGGTCGCTGACGCAGGAAGCCAACGAAGCAATCAAGCACAGAAGCGTGCCGGTACGGCTGAAACTCATTGCGGTCCGCCTCACAAACTTCATCGCGCCGGCCGCAGGCGCTTCTCTAAGACACTCAACACGAAGTCCGCTCCCAGAGCTAGCAACGCAGCAGGAATCGCGCCGGCGAGAATCAGCTGGTCGTTCACCATCGCGAGGCCGCGAAAAATAAATTCGCCAAGTCCTCCGGCACCCACGGCAGCGGCGATTGTAGCGATACCGATTGTCAGGACGGTGGCAATGCGAATTCCTGCAAGCATGGTCGAAAATGAAAGCGGAAGTTCCACCTGGAAGAGAATCTGGCGGTCCGTCATTCCCATTCCGCGCGCCGCTTCTCTGACGGCGCGATCGACACCGCCGATTCCCGCCGATGTATTGCGAATGATTGGCAGCAGCGCGTAGAGGGTGAGCGCCGCAATTGCCAGCCGATCTGCCCGCGCGCCGAGCCATGGTACCGGCAGTAGAAAACCGAAAAGCGCGAGGCTCGGAATCGTTTCGGCGATATTCGCGCCGCCGAGAATCGGCTTCGAAAGCCATGGCCGGCGCGTCACCAGAATTCCGAGTGGAACGCCGATTAGAATCGAGAAAAACATCGTGAGCCCGACGAGCCAGACGTGTTCCAGAGTAGCTTGAAGAATCTCGCGCTGATGCCGTAGGAAAAAATCCAGCAAGCTCATTTTCCCTCCCTGGCTTCGTCGTACACACGAAGCTGCGACATATAGGCGGCAGCCATCGGATCGGTTGCGTGTACGAATTCGCGAGGCGCGTACATTCGCGCTAGTCTTCCCGCTTCCATCAATCCGATCCGCGTGCCGAGTACCAGCGCTTCACCCACATCGTGCGTCACGATGACGATTGTTTTTCCCAGGTGTCTTTCGAGTGCCTTGAACTCCTGCTGGATTTGGCCGCGCGTCATCGGATCCAGCGCTCCGAACGGTTCGTCCATTAGGAGAATGTCAGGATCGGCGGCGAGCGCTCGCGCTACGCCGACTCTCTGCCGCTGTCCGCCCGAAAGCTGGTGTGGAAAGCGCTGCTCGAATTTCCCACCGTGCAGTCCCACCGTCTCGAGCATTTCCTTTACGCGAGCGCGGACGCGCTCCGTGGGCCAGCGCTCCAGCCGCGGAATCAGCGAAATATTTTGCGCCACGGTGTAATGGGGAAAAAGTCCGATGTCTTGAATCACGTACCCGATTCGCCGCCGGAGTGCGATCGGATCCCACTCGAGTGTCGATCGGCCTTCCACTCGCACTTCACCCGAACCCGGCACGAGCAGCCGGTTGATCATTTTGAGCGCGGTGGTCTTGCCGGCGCCGCTCCTGCCGAGCAGCACGAGCGTCTCGCCGCTCGCCACGGTGAAGTTCACATCATTGAGTAGCTGCCGTCCTCCGAGTGCGTAGTGAACGTGACGAAATTCGATGACGGGTTCGCGTCCTGTGTCGCGAGGTGTGGGGTGAGTCATGCGCGGCGTGCGCGAAGAAAGTGTCGCGCTCGTCCCGAGGCTAGCAAGCGCGGCCGCAATGTGTCAACGAACCTCCTCGATTCAACGCAAGCCGCGAAAAAGCCTTGCCCCTTATCGCAGCACAGAGTATAAGCGGCGCGAATCGCGAGCGGGCCTCGCCATGAGAGTTGAATATCCATGAATGAAAATTTAGCAGGCAATCAAGAAGTCGCCACGAAACCAAGCGGCGCCTCAAGCTCGCTCTGGAACAAGGATCTCGCAGCGATTCCTCTCGGAAAACGCACGTGGGGCACTTATAACTACACGGCACTGTGGGTCGCGATGAGCGTCAATATCCCCACATACCTGATGGCCAGTGCGATGATTGCCGGCGGCATGAACTGGAAGCAGGCCATCTTCACCGTGTTCCTCGGCAACGTAATCGTGCTCATTCCGATGCTTCTGAACGCACACGCCGGCGCTGAGTACGGCATTCCGTTTCCGGTTTTCGCACGCTCTTCGTTCGGCGTACTCGGCGCAAATATTCCGGCCGTCCTTCGAGCTCTAGTGGCGTGCGGATGGTTCGGCATTCAAACGTGGATCGGCGGGGAAGCGATTAACACGCTGCTCGCTGCGGTAATCCCAGGCTGGAATCACGTCTGGCTCTGCTTCTTTCTTTTCTGGTTGTTGAATGTCGCCGTGATTCTGCGCGGCATTGGCACGATCCGGTTCCTGCAGGGTGTTACTGCCCCCGCTCTATTGATTCTAGGACTCGCGATGCTCTGGTGGGCTTACACAAATGCTGGTGGACTCGGGCCGATGCTCTCCGCTCCATCGAAATTCAAAACCTTCGGCGAGTTCTTCGCGTTTTTTATTCCGTCGCTCACCGGTGTGGTCGCGTTCTGGGCCACAGTCGCGCTCAACATCCCCGATTTTACGCGCTACGCAAAAGGCCAGCGCGAACAGATGCTCGGTCAGGCACTCGGTCTGCCGACCACAATGACGTTCTATTCGTTTATCGGCATCGCGGTCACATCCGCAACCGTGATCGTTTTCGGCCAAGCTATCTGGGACCCAGTCGTGGTGCTGAGCCGGCTGGGTAATCCAATCGCGGTTGTGATTGCAATGCTGGCACTGCTTCTTGCCACGCTCAACGTAAATGTCGCCGCCAATGTTGTTTCGCCAGCGAACGATTTCTCGAATTTGTATCCCCGCCGAATCAGTTTCAAAATCGGCGGGATCATCACCTGTTTTGTCGGCCTCCTGATGCAGCCCTGGCGCTGGCTTTCGAGCCACGGCACGTACGTGATGGGCTGGCTCGTCGGCTATTCGAGTTTTCTCGGACCGATTGCGGGAGTGATGATTGCGGATTATTACGTCGTGCGAAAGCGTGTGCTTCACACCGACGATCTTTTCACACGCGGAGGTGACTACGAATTTTCTCGAGGCTTCAACTGGCGCGCCGTCGTAGCCCTCGCCGCAGGAATCGTTGTCGCGTTAGTGGGCCTCGTGGTTCCAGCACTCCACGGTCTCTACCAATACGCCTGGTTCGTAGGCTTCGGCGTTTCGTTCGCAGTCTACTTGCTCATAATGCCGCGCCCGTAAGCCGCTCGATGAACCCCCGGCTTTGTAGCGGGTTGCCGTTCCTAGCGTCGGGATCTTGCCGGCTCTTTTAACTTTGTGGTGGTGGCCCTGACGCGCTATGCAGTCAGTCGCGCTGCCGCGGGCAACGATCAACCTTGCGTACGACTACGTCCGAGAAATTTCCGAATCTCGCGCAGAACTTTCGCCAACATCGCCTCCGTTAACTTTCCCGTAAACGTGTTCTGCTGGCTCGGATGATACGACGCAAAAAGTTGCGGTAAACCGAGCGGCAGTTCGTAGCTTGCCCCATGCCGGAAGGGAAACGCAGCAAACCCTCGAATCTCGCCACGATCCTTCAGCAATCCTAAATAAGTCCGCATCGCGATGTTGCCGAGAACAAGCACCGCCCGCGGCCGCAAAATTTCCAGTTCGCGCTCGAAATATGGACGACAGTTTGCCGCCTCTGACGGCAACGGCTTGTTCGCCGGCGGCGCGCACCGCACCGCCGCTGCAACGTACGCATTCTTCAGCGCGAGTCCATCACCGCGATCTTTCGACGTCGGCTGGTTCGCGAACCCAGCCTTGTAGAGCGCCGCGTACAAAAAATCTCCTGAGCGGTCGCCCGTGAACACGCGTCCAGTCCGGTTGCCGCCATGCGCCGCAGGCGCAAGTCCCAAAATCAGCAGTTGGGCCTTCGCATCGCCGAACCCCGGAACCGGCTTGCCCCAGTAATCGCACTCGCGATAGGCGAGCCGCTTCTCCCGCGCGATTCGCTCGCGATATTCCACCAGCCGCGGACACTTCCGGCATCGAACGATCTCTTCGTTCAGCTGAATGATGAGATTGTCGTTCAAGGGGTTTTTCATCTCGTCCGTGTATCCCAATTCAGTTGCTCGCGCGCGCTCATGACGCTTCCGCGTAAAAAGCTATCACGAAACCAGCGTGGCGCTCCGCACATCCAAGAAATGCGGCGGGGCATTCCTTACACCGAGTCGCGGTGGCGCGCTCTTCGACACTGTGCTAGCGTCGAAGGAGGAGGAGACGGAGTGAGCGATCGGCGTCAAGCGCAGCTTAGGCGAGGAAGCATCGACAACGCCACCACTCCTGTCCGCGCCTTGAAGTTTGTAACCGAAACATTAAGGAAATTGGAAATACATGGAAATCTTTGAAAACACAATGGATAGCAAATGTCTAACCGAAGCAACCCTGAGTGTTTTCGAAATGGGCGGCCAGTTCGATTCGCGCCGGCTTCGAACTACTCTTGGCACGTTCGCGGCAGCCGGCGCGGCCAGAACCGGCGCACTCAAAACCACACTTGCGGTTTGCCGCCGTTGCACTAGGATAGGCACCTCACAATTTCCTGGAGCCTTTTGATTCCCATGGCGAACACACGCGAAAGAATTGTGATTCTCGAGTCAGACGCGGCCACCCGCGCCGCTCTCGAAGCAACCATGCAGAACGCGGGCTATGACGTCACCACGTTTGCCACCGCCCACGATGGTCTCGAAGCGATCCATGCAACCGGTGCGGATCTGCTGCTGCTCGATTCGCGATTGCCCGACGCGAGCGCCCGCGAAGCTCTCGCCACGATTCGCGGCTCGGGAGCGACTGAAGCCGTGCGGGTGATTCTCCTGGTTGGCGCTGGCGCAAACGAGCGCGCTACCGCAATCGACCTCGGCGCGGACGACGCGCTCTCGCGGCCGTGGGAATCCAGCGAGCTTCTCGCTCGAGTTCGTTCGCAATTTCGCGTGCAGCGTGCCGGAAAACAGATGCGCGACAAAATGCGCATCGCCGAAGAAGGCCAGCAGATGGCGCACACGGCTTTCGAGGCTCTGGCCGTCACCGAAAAAATGACGAGCGACGCGTTCACTCTCGATCGCCGCCTGAAGATCGGCTTTGGAGCGGTCTTTGTTCTCGCCACGATCATGGCGATTATTTATTTCGGGTTTGCCCGCAGCGCATCGAAAGCTACCCAGCGCGCGAACGCCACGATTGCCAAGCTTGAGGGCGGCTTGGTCCATCAGCAGGACCTGATCGCAGAGGCTCGCAAACTGCGCGGACAGAGCGGTGCGGAAGGCGAAACTGTCCCGGTTGACAAGGACGAGCTCAAACGCAAGGCCGACGAACTGAAATCCAAAATTGCCGGAGCGAGCTCGACCGATGTTGCATCGCTGCAGCAGCAACTGCAAGAGACCAACGAGCGCCTGAAACGCGTCGAAAAAGAAGGTTCTGCCGCTCAAAATCTGATTCCCGCGGATGTGCAGAGCGTTTGTCTTCTGCACGTTTCCGTCGGGTTCAATCAGAAGCAGAGTGGCCAGCGTCTTCGATACGCGGGACTGAATCCGCAGGGCGAGCCGCTGCAGGATAGCGAGGGCAATCCGATTCTCACGCTCGAGGGTCACGGGCCTGAGGTGAAGTTCGACATTTTCGGCACGGGCTTCCTTGTGGGTCCAGGCGGGCGCGTTCTCACGAATCGCCACGTCGCCGAGCCGTGGTGGAAGAATGACGAACTGAACGAATTGACGAGCCAGGGATTCCAACCGCAAATTTCTGTGATTCGTGCATACTTTCCTGGCGATCCACGCGCGTTTCACGCTGAGATTCAGGACGTTTCGCAGGAGACGGACCTGGCGACGATGCGCGTCGATGTGCAGGATCTAAAGCGCCTCATTCTTACGGTCGACACGAGCAAAACTGCTGCGACAACCGGCGAGCCGATTATCCTGATGGGCTACGCAACCGGGCTGGCTGCGATTCTTGCGCGCACTGATGAAGAAACCGCTCAGAAAATTCTTGCGCACAGCAGCGGAGACGTTTCGCAAATTCTTGATGAACTCGCGAGGCGCAGTTTGATTCATCCGTTGATCACGCAGGGCCACATTGGCGATGTGCTGCCCGACAAGATCGTGTTCGACGCACAAACCACTTCCGGTGGCTCTGGCGGGCCGCTCTTTAATCAGCAGGGAAAAGTGATTGGCGTGACGTATGCAATTCTGAAGGGCTTTGGCGGCTCAAATTTCGGGATTCCGATCCGGCTCTCGCAGCCGCTTTTGGGCCATTGATAGCGCGGGCGGAAGATATTCAATCTATGGAAACTGGCACTCGTTCGATGAATATGCTGGATCGAATTGTCGAAGCACGGCGCGAATCGATTGCGCACCGCAAGCGTGTGCTTCCGGATATTGCGCTCAAGATTGCAGTTGAAAAAAAGGTTCCGCCACCGCGTGATTTTCCGTCCGCGCTCACTCGCGATGGCATCAACATCATCGCGGAGCTGAAGAAAGCCTCCCCGTCGAAAGGCCTATTGCGCGAGGAATACGCGCCGGGGATTCTAGCTGCTGATTTCGAACGGGCTGGCGCCGCGGCACTTTCCGTCCTTACCGAGGAAGACTTCTTTCAGGGTTCGCTCGCTCATCTGAAGGAAGCGAGCAAGGTGACGGCGATTCCGATTCTTCGCAAGGATTTCATCGTCGATCCCTGGCAGGTTTGGGAGGCTCGCGCGGCGAGCGCCGATTCGTTCCTCTTGATCGCTGCTATTCTCGATGACGCCAGTCTCAAAGAGCTGCTCGAACTGGGGCATACGCTGAAAATGGAACCGCTCGTCGAAGTGCATGCGAGCGACGAACTCGATCGCGCGATTCGGGCGGGGGCGCGGATCATCGGCGTCAACAATCGCGATCTCCGCGATTTTCAAGTGCACATCGAAACCTCTCTTGTGCTTATCGAGAAGATTCCCGACGATTGCATCGCCGTCAGCGAATCCGGATTGCACGCGCACGCGGATATTCAGCGGCTTCGCAGCGCGGGGTTCGACGCGTTCCTGATTGGCGAACGCCTGATGACCGATAGCGATCCGGGTGCTGCACTCGGCGCCCTGCGCGGGAATTCTGGCGCGGGAGCTTCAGCGCGGTGAAATTCTGATGCCCAAGGTAAAAGTGAAAATCTGTGGAATCACGAATTGGACAGACGCGCGGCGCGCGGTGGAAGCTGGCGCTCAGTTCCTGGGTTTCAATTTCTATCCGCCGAGCCCGCGTTACATCAAACCAGACGCGGCGCGACGAATCGTTCGTCGCCTGCCGGAGCGCGTATCTGTGGTGGGAGTTTTCGTAAACGAGACCGAAGAAACCATGCTCGCGACCGCTCGCAAGGTTGGACTCGATTACCTTCAGCTTCACGGCGACGAATCGCCTGAAATCGTCAGCCGGCTCAAGCGCAAGGTTCCAGTGATCAAGGCGATTCGAGTTCGAGAATCGTTTCGGCCAGCACAAATTGCGGCTTTCCGTCGCGCGTCCGCTCTTTTGCTGGATGGTTTTCATAATCGGCAGTACGGCGGCACGGGAAAGACTTTCAATTGGAAGTTGGTGCGCGGCGCGAATCGCGGCACACGGATCTTCCTTGCGGGCGGTATAACGCCTGACAATGTTGCCGACGCAATTCACACGACGAACCCTTACGCAGTCGACGTGTGTAGCGGCGTGGAAGCGCGGCCTGGGCGAAAAGATCCGGCGCGAATCGTTGCGCTGATGTGGGCCGTAAAATCCGCGGGGCGGAAATCCAAATGAGCGCCGCCTCGAAAACAATGCCGGATGCACGCGGACGCTTCGGGCCATACGGCGGCCGTTACGTTCCGGAAACGCTGGTCGCACCGCTCGAAGAGCTGGAGCGAGCGTATGACGGAAGCGCGGGAAGATCCGAAATTTCGCGCCGAGCTTGATTCTTTGCTGCGCAATTTTGCAGGGCGCCCCACGCCGTTGCAATTTGCCGGGCGGCTCACGGATCACTTGGGCGGCCCGCGCATTTATTTGAAGCGTGAAGACCTTCTCCACACCGGTGCGCACAAAATCAACAACTGCATCGGTCAGGGACTGCTTGCGGTGCGCATGGGAAAGCGCCGCGTGGTTGCGGAGACGGGCGCTGGCCAGCACGGAGTTGCGACGGCAACCGTCGCCGCGCGTCTCGGCCTCGTGTGCACCGTCTACATGGGCACGGAAGATATGGAGCGGCAGCGACTCAACGTGAATCGCATGCTGCTTCTCGGCGCCGAAGTGATCGGAGTGGATTCCGGCAGTCGCACGCTCAAAGATGCGATCAATGAAGCGATGCGCGACTGGGTGACAAACGTCGCCACGTCACATTATCTTCTCGGGTCCGTGCTGGGCGCACATCCCTATCCGCAAATGGTTCGCGACTTTCACAAAGTCATCGGCGAAGAAGCGCGCGAGCAAATACTGAAGGCCGAAGGCCGCCTCCCGGATTTGCTCGTTGCATGCGTCGGCGGCGGCTCGAATGCGATTGGCCTCTTTAACGCGTTCATTCCCGACGAAAACGTAAAATTGTTAGGAGTGGAAGCAGGGGGGCGCGGCAAAGCACTCGGCGAGCATGCCTCCCGGCTAGCTGCGGCAGCAGGTTTTACCGGCGCACGCCCCGGCGTGCTTCAGGGAACGTACACGTACGTGCTTCAGACGAACGACGGGCAGATTTCGACGACGCATTCTGTTTCGGCAGGACTCGACTATCCAGCAATCGGCCCGCAGCACGCGTGGCTCGCCGACCAGAAGCGCGCGGAATACACCGCGGTGGGCGACGAGGAAGCGCATTCAAGCGGCCAAGACGTTGGCACAGCTCGAAGGAATTATTCCCGCGCTCGAATCGGCGCACGCCATTGCCGAACTCATTAAACGCGCACCAAAAATGGCAAAAGACGAAATCGTGATCCTGAATGTTTCCGGCCGTGGTGACAAAGACATGGAGACGCTCTCGCGCTATGTCTGAGCCCGCCATTTCGAAATCGGCCGCTTCGCCTGACAATGTCGCGCGCGAGAAGCGAAGGGCCCGCTGCGCGGAAGAATTGCCCGCAAATTCAGAGAGCTAGCGGGGCGGCACGAGCTTGGTCTCGTTGCTTACGTCACGGCAGGCGATCCGTCCCTCGACGCCACTGAAAAAATCGTTCTCGCCGCCGCAGAAGCAGGCGCCGACGTAATCGAGCTGGGAGTGCCGTTCAGCGATCCCGTGGCGGACGGTCCCACCATTCAGCGCGCGAGTGAACGCGCCCTGCGCGGCGGTACAACTTTAGCCGGCGTTCTTGATCTTGTTCGCCGGCTACGCGCTCACACGCAAGTTCCGCTCGTGCTGTTCAGCTATTTCAATCCGATTCTGCAGATGGGACTCGATAAATTTGCGAGCACAGCGGCGAAGGCAGGCGCTGACGGCGTGCTTGCAACTGATTTGACGCTCGAAGAGGCCGGCGACTATCGCGCCACGATGCATTCGCGCGCTCTCGATACGATTTTTCTCGTTGCTCCCACATCAACAGATGCGCGGATCGTGCGGATTGCAAGCGCATCGAGCGGCTTTCTCTACGTGATTTCCCGTGCGGGCGTGACTGGAGCGCAGGACGCGCTTCCCGCGGAGCTGCCCAAATCTCGTTCGGCGCGTCCGGAAATTCACGACGCTTCCAATTGCGGTTGGATTCGGAATTTCTCTGCCGACGCATGTCACTGTGCTTGGCGGAATCGCGGACGCGGCCGTCGTGGGCTCAGCGCTCGTCGCCGAAATCGAGAAAGCCACATCGCCCGGCGCGGCCGCGGAAGCGGTTGCAGGACGAATCCGCACGCTGAAGCGCGCCGCGCGAGAAGGTGTGAGCCGCCGGGCATCAGAAAGTAAACCGGAGTGACCAATGGATAAGCGAGTAGCGAGTGCTGACGCGGCGGTCGCCAAAATTCAGGACGGCGCGACGATTCTGCTTGGTGGCTTCGGCCTTTGCGGCATTCCTGAAAATCTAATTGCCGCGCTGCAGCGCCATGGCTCAAAAAATCTCACGCTCGTTTCGAACAATGCCGGTGTCGACAACTTCGGCATTGGCCTCCTGCTCCAAACCAGGCAAGTTAAAAAAATGATCGCGAGCTACGTGGGCGAGAACAAGGCATTCGAGCAATTGGCGCTGAAGAAAGAAATTGACGTGGAGTTGAACCCGCAGGGGACTCTTGCGGAGCGGATTCGCTGCGGCGGCGCCGGAATTCCTGCGTTTTTCACGCCCACAGGGTTCGGCACGATGGCGGCGGAAGGAAAAGAGGTTCGCGATTTCAATGGCCGCCCGCACGTTCTGGTTCCATCGCTCCGCGGGAATTTCGCGTTCATCAAAGCATGGAAGGGTGACCGCTGGGGAAACCTCATCTACCGGAAGACGGCGCGCAATTACAACGCCGTGATGGCGACAGCAGCCGACTACACGATTGCGGAAGTGGAAGAAATTGTCGAGTTGGGCAAGCTGAACCCCGATTGCATCCACACACCGGGAATTTTTGTTGACGCTATATTCCAGGGTGCCGGTTACGAAAAGCGAATCGAGCGCCGCACTGTCCGCAAGCGGTAGTAACGGGACGATAATAGAGAGGACGCATGGCTGAACGCACGAGTGAAATCGACAAAAGGGAAGTGATCGCGCGCCGGGTAGCACAGGAGCTGCGCGACGGCTACTACGTGAATCTCGGCATTGGCCTGCCGACCTTAATTCCGAACTATTTGCCGCCGGGTATGGAAGTCATCCTGCAATCCGAGAACGGAATGCTGGGGATCGGTGCGTATCCGTTTGAAGGCGAAGAAGACGCCGATCTGATCAACGCTGGGAAAGAGACGATCACGGAAATCCCCGGCTGCTCTTATTTCTCGAGCGCGGAATCCTTCGGCATGATTCGCGGCGGGCGTATCAACGTGACCGTCCTCGGGGCGCTGCAGGTCGATGAGAAAGGCAATCTCGCAAATTGGGCGATCCCCGGGAAAATGTTGAAGGGCATGGGCGGCGCGATGGATCTGGTGGCCGGTGCGAAGCGCGTGATTATCGCGATGGAACACACCACGAAGGAAGGCGAGCCGAAAATTGTAAAGAGCTGTAGCCTCCCACTTACAGGGGTCGGCGTGGTCGATACGATCGTCACCGAGCTTGCCGTGATCGATGTGACTCCGGAGGGCCTTGTCCTGCGGGAAGTGGCGCCGGGCGTGACGCCGGAGGACGTGCAGAAAGCGACGGAGCCGCTGCTGAGGCGCTCGCCCGATTTGAAGACGATGCAGGTGTGAGCCGTTCGAAGCACGGCGCGAATAGATTACTTTGCCCCTCCGGGACCTGTGCACCGCGCGCCACCTGCGATACCATACGCGCAACGGATTCCAAGGAGAAGTGATGGAGCCCCACTCGATCGTCGTGATCAGCCTTCACACGCCCAAAGAAAAACTTTGGGGCGAGTTGGTCGACATATCGAACGCCGGCGTGACGTTGCGAGGAATCGATCTGAGTTCATTTGACGATTTTGTGAGCCAGGTGCTGCACCCGGACGGCGACCGCATGGGATTGCCGACTCTTTTTTTCCCAATGCTTCGAATTGAACGCATCGCGCTCGACGAGGCGCGAGGTTCGATTCCGTCGCTCGCAGAGCTATTCGAGAAAAAAGTGGGCCGTTCGCTTCCTGATTTTCTGGCGCAGTTTGCATAGTCCGGTTTCGTTTACACATCGCAGGCCCAAATCATGCGCAGCCGAATACTGACCGTTCCCAACCAGCTCACATTTCTGCGCCTCGCGTTTCTGCCGGTGTTTTTGATCGCGATTGAATACGAACGCTACGCGCTGGCGCTTGGAATTCTGGTTGCCGCCGGGATCAGTGACACTTTGGATGGATTGCTCGCCCGCGGCTTAAATCAAAAAACCCCGCTGGGGGCGTACCTTGATCCGATCGCGGATAAATTGCTGCTCTCGTCCTCGTATTTTGTTCTGGCGCTGAAAGGAAAAATCGCGTGGTGGCTAACGATTCTAGTGCTGGGCCGCGACGTGCTGATTTTGGTGGCCTGCGCAGTGATTTTAATTACCGTGGGCTACCGGCCGTTTCCGCCGAGCATTTGGGGAAAGGCCAATACATTCTTTGAGATTTCACTTGTGGTAATGGTTCTGGTGCTGGCGATTTGGGATAACCAGTATCTTTGGATCGCGCGGCACGTCTGCACGTACATGGTGGCGGTGTTCGTAGCGATATCGGGATTGAACTACAGCATCGTTGTGTCGCGTCAACTGCACACGGGGGTTTGACGCGAACGCGAAATCGTATGCGGCCCGAACGACAGCGGACATTACCTACACCGGCGTGAGCATGAGCCGGCCTGAGTTTCAGCCAGCCTGAAGAAGACCCTTCATCATCATCGCCACGCTCGCAATCACAACGAGCGCCGTAGCCCACCCCAGAGCATTCGCACGGTTTCGTTCCTCGGGAGATGAAGGCGCCCGGTCGACCATGATCTTGCCCAAGCCGAAGCCAGCCACGAATCCGCCGAAGTGAGCGAAGTTGTCGATGCCCGGAAAGATTAGTCCCCACACGGCGATGTAGATGAGCCACCGAATCACCTGGCTGCGGATCATTTGCATTCCTGCGCTGCGTCTGCCCGTTGTGATTGCGAGAAGCACGCCGATTAGTCCGAGAAGGGCGCCTGATCCGCCGACGCTAAAGTGTCCGCGAAGGCCGCTCAATATATATCCGGCAATTCCTGTGACGACGTAGATAAAGAAATATCGCGCCGAGCCATACATTTCTTCCAATTGCGGGCCGATGTCCATCAGCACCCACATATTGAAGACGATATGCATGAGGCTGCCGTGAAGGAAGACCGCCATCACGAGGCGCCACGGCTGGTTCAGGTCGGAGGCGAGCCCTGGATAGTTAAATAACGGCAGAGACGCGCCGAATTTTTGGAGCACAGTGCCGTCGATACCGCCGATTCCGAAGATGGCAAAAATTCCGCCGCCACCTGGTGGCTGAAGTCCATTCGCGCGCATCGTAGCGAGCAGACTTACCATGTAAAGCAGACAGCTGAATCCGAGAATTCCGTAAGTCGCGGGGGCGGTAGTCGGGAAGAGTTTTCCCAGAGACCGGCTCGCAGCCGCCATCGAAAACGTCAGATTTGCGCCGCATTGATGGCACTTCGTGGCGTTTGCGCCTACGAGTGTGCCGCAAGAAGGGCAAAGCTGGGGGCGTCCCTGCTTGCTGCCTCCGAAAAAGCCGCTCATTTGTCCACGGATCCGATCCAATCTGTTGTGGAGGCGTGTAACAACTGCGATACGCTTCCTTGCGCGATTGTGAATGCGTTCTTATAATACCGAAAATGAGACGAAACAAGTGAATTGGGTTACTGGGTGATGCGCCGTGCCGGGCGCCGGGAATTTCGAAAATATTTGAATCGCTTTCGCCGTAACGACCGCGCGGGTCGACTCGGACTATTTGCCGTCGCGCTTTCGATGGCGCTGCTTTTTGCAGCGGGTTGCGGGCAACACACGCATCCAACGCGCGCTCCGGCGCAGACTCCAACTCCTCAGCCGGTTCCGCCCTCGCAACCGCACCCGACGCCATCGGGCGCACCTCCGGCGGCGCCTCAACCTCAGTCTTCCACGTCGGGCGGATACGTTGAAGAAGGAGTTGCCTCGTGGTACGGCTATCCTTTTCAGGGGCGTCGCACTTCAAACGGCGAAATCTACGAGATGCACGAATATACGGCTGCTCATCGCACGCTGCCATTCAATGCCGTCGTGCGCGTGACGAACATGACCAACGGAAAACAAACTGAAGTGCGCATCAACGACCGCGGCCCATTTGTCGGAAATCGAATTATCGACCTATCGCTATCGGCTGCGCAGGCCATAGAAATGGTAGGACCCGGAACGGCCCACGTGCGGCTGGAAGTGATTTCAGGCCCGAATCCTTCGATTGGATTTTTCGCGGTGCAGGTTGGCGCGTTCCTGGTGAAGGATAATGCCGACCGTTTGAAAGCGCAGCTTGAATCGCGATACCCGCCGGTTAGCATCGTGCCTTTTGAGTCGGCGAATGGAACTTTCTATCGCGTTCGAATCGGACGCCTGCCAAGCGAAGCTGCTGCGCAGAATCTTGCCGAGCAGTTGCATGAAAGCGAGCAGTTCACAACATTTGTCGTTCGGCTGGACGAGTAGCTTCTATTTTAATCCTCGCGGCTACTTGTGCGTCATGACGTAGACGCCGTCCCAATCTTTTGGCGGCTCGTCAGTTAGATATTCCTCGCATCGCGAGAGAAAGATGTGGGCGGGGCCGTCTTTAGGCCAGCGGTCCAGAACCTGCTCGAATGCCTTTCCGCCTGCTTTCCAGTCACGTCGTTTGTAGGCAGCGAGTCCACGGCTGAAAAGCTCGACCAACTCTTTTCCGTCGTTGCCGAGCGTTTGAGCGTCCAATACTTCGAAAATTGTTACCGGAAGGAACTTGCCTTTTACCCGGATTAAATCGAGCTCGCGAACGAGGGCACGGTCGCTGCGCAGTGCGATGTAGGTCGATTCGCTGATGATGATGCGCGTGCCATATTCTTTGTTGAGTCCCTCGAGCCGTGAAGCAAGGTTCACTGCGTCGCCCATGGCGGTGTAGCCGTAGCGCAACGACGAACCCATATTCCCCACTGACGCGGTTCCCGTGTTGATGCCGATTCCGATTTCCATCACCGGCTTTCCCTGCGCGCGCCATTCCTGCTGCAAGTCCGCGAGACGCGAGAGCATGTTGAGCGCCGCTTCACAGGAACGCGTGGCGTGGTCGGGCTCGTCAAACGGCGCGCCCCAAAGCGCCATTACGGCGTCTCCGATGTACTTATCGAGCGTGCCCTGATTGCGGAAAATGATGCGCGTCATTTCCGTGAGGTAGCCGTTGAGCAGGTCGGCGAGTTCTTGCGCGTCGAGCGTTTCTGAAATCGACGTGAATCCGCGGACGTCGCTGAAGAGGACTGTGATTTCGGATTTGCGCGGCTTCACGCGTTCGGGATCGGCCAGCAGCCGCCGAATCACTTCGGGGCTTACGTATTGCTGGAACGCAGTGCGCACTTTGCGTTTTTCCTGCTCTTCAATCAGCACGCGATAGAGGGCGACAAGACTGACGTTGGGAATGAGCGTGAAAAGCGCCGGCACGATGAAGTTCAGCAACGAGCCGTGCCGAAATGCGAAATACACAATTCCAGCGAATGGCAACAGCAGCGCGAAGCCGAAAGCCATCCATCGCGGCTGCACGACTGCAAGCCAAATTCCCAACGGGATGCCAAACAGGAGGATAAATCCATAATCGGCGAGCACTTCCTTCCCGCGGCGGAAAAGGAATTGTTGATTGAGGATGTTATCGATCAAATTCGCATGTACTTCGACGCCGGGAAAATCGAGGCCCCCGAAGGGCGTCACGCGCAGGTCGCCGATGCCGGTTGCAGAGGCGCCAACGAGCACGATCTTGCCTTTGAATGTGCCGGGCGAGAATTTCTTTTGGGCTGCGTCGGCGAACGAAACGTATGGATAGGTTCGCGCGGGGCCGTGAAAGTTCACCATCATCCGGCTAACATCGTCGGGATGAACGATCAACTTGGGAGTGAACTCGATGAACTCAACTCCGTTCGGTCCAAACTGCAAGATCGTTTGTTGATTCGTCAAATCGTAGTAAAGCCGCAGCGCCTGCACATCAACCGAGGCGTATAAATCCCAGTTGGCGCGGTCCGGATCGAGGCCGAAGGGAAGCGCGAGCGGCAGGCGACGCACGACGCCGTCGGCGTCAACCAAGACGTTGAAATATCCTGTGCCGCCCTTTTCGGCAGCGACAGCGCCATTCAGGACAGGAGTGTTTGCTTCAGCACCACGCGGCAGCAGACCCAGGTCGTCATATTTCTGAACCAGATCACGCCGCCGGTCCTCTCCCGGTGTCTTTCCGAACGAAGCAGAAGCGCGAACCTGCGGGAACGGAAAATATGCGAGCGAATCGGCATAGCTCGCGAGGGCTTGTGGTGTGACCCCCTGCAAATCGGCTTGCGTGTACAGAAAATAATTTCCCAGCACGACATGGCCAAAGCGTTGAATCGCATCTGCGAACTGCTTGTCGTAGTCGTACTGTTTTCGCAGAGCGTCGATTTGCGTGAGTAACGCTCGAATTCGCCGGTTCGCCCTTTTTCTGCTGATCGGTGAGTTGCGAAGAAAGCGTTTCCAGGGGTTTCGCCGTTTCATCCGCCTGACTAAATGTGATGTCAAAGGCGACGACGCGACCGCCATCTTCGCGGATATTGTCGAGCAGCCGCGCGAAATGAAACCGCGGAAAAGGCCAGTGACCGAGGGCTTCCTGCGATTGCTGGTCGATGTCGACGATGATGATCCGCGGATCCGGTTTCGTCCGCCCGCGCACTTGAAAACGATAATCGAGGCTACTGAGCTCCAGTCGATTGACGAAGTCGAAAATCGGAGTTGGCCGCTCGCCCAAAAACGTCGCGGAGTAGATCGCAACCGCAGCGAGAGTCACAATCAAGCTGATGGCGAGCGAACCCTTGTGGCTCCACCATTCCCGAAGAATCCTGACCAGTTTTTGACCGGGTTTGTTCGCCATACCTGCCGTGAAAACGAGTTGCGACCGATGTGAGGAAATGAAATCCGCGCAAGGCTAGCAAACGAACGCTCCCGATACAAGGCTAGATCGGCATCGACCGGCGCCGCATGACCCCGAGATGACCGCTGGCTGTGCTGGGCCTTCCGCTTCCGCTATACTGTGACGCGTTTGGAAACAACATGGCTGCGAAGAAGAAAATCTCGCGCATGGCCGGCTCAAAAACGGTGAAACTCGCAGTTCAACTTCGCGAGGCACGGGCCGCGTTGAAGATTGCTGAGCGCGAGCGCGAGGAATTGAACCAGATTGGCGTGGCGCTCTCGTCTCAGCGCAACATTGGTGTGTTGCTCAGCCTGATTCTCAAGAGAGCCCGCGATATCACCGGAGCCGACGCGGGCTCGCTATACCTGGTCGAAGAAGATACCCGAAACGGAAAGCGCCTGCGTTTCATGTTGACGCAAAATGACAGCTACGAATTTCCGTTCCAGGAATTTACTCTGCCACTTACCGAAGATTCGATGGCGGGCTACGCGGCGCTGCGGGGCGAAGTCCTGAACTTCGCAAACGCGTACAAAATTCCCAGCAACCTGCCATTTCACTTCAACGATCGCTACGACCGCGAATCTGGATATCGCACGCGCTCGCTCCTGGCGCTGCCTATGAAAAACGCGAAGGGCGAGGTGATTGGCGTTGTGCAGCTGATCAATTCCAAACGAAATCCGGCGCTGCGCTTGCGAACTGCCGAGGATGTAGCGAAAAATGCGCAGCCGTTCCGCGAAAGATCTGTGCGCTTGGCGCTTTCGCTGGCTTCGCAGGCAGCAGTCGCATACGAAAACCGCAAGCTCTACAACGAAATCGAGGCGCTATTCGAAGGATTTGTGAGCGCCGCGGTGACGGCGATTGAGCAGCGCGACCCTACAACTTCGGGCCATTCTCTGCGGGTGGCGTCGTACACGCAAGCGCTCGCAGAAGCGGTGAATGCAGCTGCGAGCGGGCCGTACGCCGATACTCATTTCGATCGCGAGCAGATGAAAGAGATCCGCTACGCTGCGCTGTTGCACGATTTTGGAAAAGTCGGCGTGCGGGAGGAAGTGCTCGTCAAAGCGAAAAAACTGTATCCGCTGCAATTCGAAGTCGTGCGACAACGGTTCGACTACATCCTGAAGGAGCAGGAAGCGAGCATGGTACGACGAAAACTTCAGGCTTACCTGGAGCGAGACCGTGGCGCTGCTCTGCAGGAAATCGCGCGCCTCAGCGAAGATTTCGAGCAGCGGCAGAAGATGATCGACGAGTATCTCGAACTTGTCATCGAAGCGAACGAGCCGACGCTGCTCGAACACACTCAGTCGCGCAAGCTGCTGGAGATCGCGAAACATTCATTCCCCGACCGGCAGGGAGTTGAATTGCCCTATTTGAAGCCTGACGAGGTGGGTCTGCTCTCAATTCCCAAGGGCAGCTTGAATGCAGCAGAGCGACTCGAGATCGAATCGCACGTCGTGCACACTTACAATTTCCTGAGCCAGATTCCGTGGACGGGCGATTTGAAAAAGGTTCCCGAAATTGCCCGCGCGCATCACGAGAAGCTCAACGGCACCGGGTATCCTTACAAACTGCAAGGCGATCAGATTCCGCTGCCCACCAAAATGATGACGATTTGCGACATTTTTGACGCGCTCACGGCCTCCGATCGCCCCTACAAGCGCGCCGTAGCTGTCGATCGAGCGCTCGGGATTCTGGACGATTGCGTTCGGGCGAAAGAAATCGATCCCGAGCTGTTCCGTTTGTTTCGCGAAGCTCGAGTGTACGAGCGGGGCGCGCTTTCCTCTTGAGAATGATGCGTGAACCTAACATGCGTGCCGGCCGCGCCGCGCTTGTTTCTACTATTGAACGCGCCGCCGTAAGCTTGATTTCTCTTGCCGCAATCCTACTTTTTCTTGGCGCGCCGATCCCGCTGCACGGGCAATCGCCGGCGCCGGCCACCTGGTACGTCACGATCGTGTTGCCGCCGAAAATCGTGGCTGGTTCTCCAGCGACGCTCGCGGTATTTGGCGCGGATGGACGGTTAGCTCCCAACGTTACGGTCGAACTCAGTAATGCGCCGAGCGTGAAAACGGATGCGACGGGTCGCGCTTTCTTCAACGCTCCAGCCGAGCCCGGCGTAATGTTTGCGACAGCTTCCGGAGTTTCCACAGTCGTCCTCGTCGATAGTGGCGCTTCCGTCGGCTCAGCGAGCGGTGAAAGCGGATTCGCAATTGCGTCCGTGATCTCGTTGAAAGATCGTTTTTCGGTGTGCGGCAATGGATTTCGCGGGGATGCTGACGCGAATCGCGTGACGATGAATGGTGACCGCGCGCTCGTTGTCGCTGCGTCACCTGAATGTCTTGTGTTGTTGCCAAGCCCCAGAGCGAAACCGGGCCCGGCGACACTATCGATCGATTCGCCTGGCGCGCCGCGGAGCATCACGACGACGCTCGTTTCGCTGCAATTCGAAGCGCCACAACCTGCGCCACTACCGGGCAAAAGGAGCCAGCTCACGGTGCACGTGGAAGGATCGGATTCGCCGCTGGCGATCGCCATCACAAATGAAACGCCTGGCGTCCTTGAGTTTTTACACGGCGATACTCAGGAGCTTCGAACAAGCGGCGGAAACCGAAATATCGCGCAGGTGGAGGTTGGCGCAATCCGCGCCGGTGATTTCTCATTCAACGCGACGTTGCTTCCGGCATCGGATATTGCGGCAGCAGGGCGATATCTGCGCGCTGCGGTGCCGCTCGCTCCAAAGGAATTGCAACGTCGCGTGAAGGCTTCTGCCGACAAGCTGGCGACCCATCCCAAGGACAGCGAAAAAGTGAAGCAGGAAATTACGAAGATGATTTCCACGACCATCCCTGGAAATTTCCGGACGGTGCTGGAAGCGGCGCGTTCGGTTCTCTAGCTACTCGCTCGATGCGGGCTCGAGAAGTTTTGTGGATCCGTCCGGAAGCGTCCCCTGCGACATCTGTTCGAGCGTGTTCCGGGCGCGATTGAGCTTGCTTCCGGCATCCTCGTAAGTTCCCTGCGCGTGGCGAAGGTGATTGCCGAGCTTGTCGTACCCGTCACCGAACGATTCGAATTGTTTCTTTAGTCCTTCGAGGCTGGCCATCAAGTGCCGGGCATTCTCGGCGATTTTCTGCCCCTGCAAACTGCTCGCGATGGCGCTGAGGCACGCATAAAACGTGTTCGGCGAGACCGGAAAAACGTGCTTGCTGCGGCAGTACCCGTCGAGCTGGCCATATTTCGCGTCCTCGCTCATCAGCAGTTCGTAATAAACGCCTTCGGAGGGAACAAACATCAGCGCGTAATCGAATGTGTGCTCGTCCGGGAGAATATATTTTTCCGCAATGGAATCGGCGTGTTTGCGGACGGCCGTGCAGAATTCGCGTCGTGCCTCATTGCCTGTTTCGGCGAGGCGGCGATATGCCTCCAGCGGAAACTTCGAATCGATTGAGAGTATGCGTTCGCCGTTGCGCACGATCGCATCGACGGTTGCGCCGGTGGATAGAAACCGGAATTGCATTTGGTAAGCACTGGTGGGCAGGGCATCCTCGAGAAGCCGTTCGAGCGCGACTTCGCCCAGAGAACCCCGCGTCTTCGCGCCGCCGAGCACGTTCTGAAGAGTCTGCGCGGATTGCGAAAGATCGCGCCCCGCTTGCTGCACTTCGCCAAGCTGCGTGCTTATTTTGCGGATCGCCTCGTTTGACGCCTGAAGCTGCTGCGCCATCGCGGTCTGAGCGGAGCTGGCAAGTTGGCCCGATGACGCGACGCCCGCTTGCAGTTCCTGCCGAACTTGCCCAAGCTGCTGCGTTACGGACTGCATCAAGCTGTTCATTTGCGTCAGAACGGTTTGCGACTGCGCCGTGAGTGAACTTTGCATCTCCTGCCGGACTGCGGAGAGCTGTGCGTCCGTGCGCCGGCTCGCCGACCACACGATCGCCGCAATCACTACGATTGCCAGAATGCCGATGGCGAGCCACACCGCGGGACTCACGATTTCCATTCCTCTCTCGATCGCTGAGTTGGTAATACCCAGGGTCAGGTTAGCACGAAGCAGAAATGTTGCAAGGTTGCTGGGCACTCGAGAAGCGCATACGAAAAAAGAGCTCTGCACGGCGCGTCGCACCGTGAGAAGCGCCAAAGGTCCACGATCGTGGTTAGAAGTTAATCTTCAGCGCGAATTGAAACGTTCGCGGATCGTACGCCGCCGTTGGTTGGCCCCCCGCACAAGTGGGAAGACCGGCGGTGGGGTCGCAAACCGGGTTGACGTCGCTCACGTTGAAACGGTTGAGCATGTTGAATCCGTCGGCGATCACCTGGAGATTGACGCGCTCGGTGATTGGAATTGTGCGCGAGATCCGCAAATCAATCTGGAAAAAGCCAGGCCGTGTATACGAGTTGCGGCCCAGGTCGCCCGTGCAACCGAACGGCGGCGAGGGGACTTCCGGGAAAGGACCGAACGGCGCTCCCGTGGAATCAACGCATACGTTTGGCGGAATGAATGCGAAGCCCTTAATAAATGGCGAAGTAGTGGAACCCGGAGGCGGCGAATTCGTTTTGATGAACGACGGACGCCCCGTCGAAGATCCGAAATCAAGATTCGTGTCTTCGCCAAGCAGTAAGTTATACGGGCGGCCGGAAGCAAGTTCCACAATGGGAGCGACCGTGAAGTCCGCCAGAACTTTGTTCCAAAATCCGCTCTCGCTCATGTGATGCGGGCTCTGAAACACGGCACTGGTGATCCACCGATGGCGCTGGTCGAAGTCGGAATTGCCGCGGTCGAGGCCGGGAAAACTGTTGTCTTGCGGAGCGATCAGCGTGGAAAGATCCGTCGAATCGTCAATCGTATGCGAGTACGTCCAGCTCGAGAGCAGCTGAATTCCGTGCGAGAAACGCTTCGTCACGATAAGCGTGAACGCATTGTAGAGTGAACTTCCGTTTGATGTTTGCGCGTCCACGTCGCTCCAGGGGATCTCAACGCCCGGTTTGCCAGTCGGCAGTCCGGTTGCTCCCGCAAGTGCTACGAGAGTGGCGTATCCTCCCGGCACCAATCCGGAGAACGAAGGATTCGGGCCCGACGGACGGAAGAAATTGAAAACCGCAGGGCTCGCGATTATTCCAACCGGAGTGCCTGTGCAGCCTTGTCCCGTGAAACCGAGCCCGACAATGCCTGGTGCAAGCGGACCGGCAGGCGTTCCGAATGCGATGCTGCCTGGCGCCGGAATTTGAGGCGTCACCGGAAGGTTGACGGCCGGGATGCCGCCACAAGTCGTGTTTGGCGTGCCCGGAACTTGAACCGTCAACGGATTCGTGCCAGGTGAAATCAGGCCTGCGCTAATTGCAGCCTGGGCGTTCGTGACGAGCATTTTGGGATCGGTAGTGTTCCTGTTGATCGTGTGATCCAGATGAGTGCCGTGGGTGTAGTTGTAGCCGAAGCTGATTTTCCAGTCGTTTGTGAGCTGGCGCTCAATCGTGAGGTTGGCTTGCTGTGCGAGTGCATACTGAAAGTTATTTGCGACCGGAATCGTGAATGGCAGAAGCGGGAGCGGATATCCTCCGCCCGGTGTGTATCCCTGAACCGTGAGAAAACGCTGCTGATTGAAAATCGAGTTGGCGAACGTAGAGCCGAATATTTGGGGGCCACCGCCGAATTGGGTTCCCGGAGTTCCGTAACACATTGTGGGCGAGGAGGCTGAGCAGCTCGTGATTGGAGGCGCAGCCGGATTCACAGCATTCGGACTTGAACTGGATAGTATGCCCTGGAAAATGTTCGTCGCGTTCAGGGCGCCTGCGTTCGCTGGATTGTTCAGATCGGCACCCGAGGGCGCTCCGCCGGCCGCTTCGAGCAGCGCCGAAAGAGAACCATCTTCGGCGGTGGAGAGGAAAGCGAGCGCTAGCGCGGGGTGGTCGTAGAAAAATCCGTAGCCCGCGCGAATTACCGTCTTGCCATTTCCCCATGGATCCCACGCAATACCGATGCGCGGCGCGAAGTTATTCGAGTCGCGCGGAACTCCTTCCACAACGCCGAACGCTTGTTCCGCAGCGGCGTTCACCGCCGTGCCGGGAGTAAAGATTGGCAGAAACTCGATGTCGTAGCGCAGGCCGTAATTCAGAGTGAATTTGCTGTTTATCTTCCAGCTATCCTGCCCGAAGAATCCGAGCGCCGTGTTGTTGAATGGGCGGTTCGACTGGCCTACACCTTGAAAGAAAACAGTAGGCAGGCCCAGGCCATACGCCTGCACCGCAGAAAAAGAAGGATCTCCCGCATCAAGCCCCAGCGAACTGGCAGACACCGTGCCGAAATTGAACACACCTCCGTAATTCAGCGTGAATATCTGGCTTCCGCCGGAGCGCACCTGGACGAAATTCACGTCGGCGCCAAATTTCAGCGTGTGAGCGCCCTTGGTCCACGTGAGAGCGTCCGTCCACTGATAGCGGCGCTCGATGCGATCCACAATTGAGAACGGCTCGCGCCCGAGAAAAGCAGCGCCGGCAATATTGTCGGCAGGGAAGCTGCCGCCGAACAAATCGGAGAAGCCGTAATGCAGCCCGCGGCGCGCATATTGGAAGCGAAACTCGTTGAAAAGATTCGGCGCGATCGAAGTGGTGTGTTGGCCAATGATGGCCATATCGCGGAATTGCTGAGTGGACGTGCGATTCCCGGCGTTCTGCCCGAAATTTTGGTTCTGCGCGTTCACCTGGATTCCGGTGGTGGTGTTAGGCGCCACCATGCCGCGAACGAACGTGCTGTTGCGCGTATTCCAGATGTGATCGAGCCTGAGTGAATAGATGCTGCCTTCATCGGAGGTAGGATAATTTCCGATCACGGATGACAACCCCTGAAACGTGCTGGGCAGCGGCGCGCCGGACGATGGGAAGATGTTTGCTCCCGGAGGCAGTATCCCGGTGTTTCCGAAAAGGGCGACCGCTGACGCGCCTACGCCCGCACTGTATACGTTGATTCTTTGCGCGAAATTATTTGCAGTGTTGTTCACGAACGCTTGCTGGCCCGTGGAACCGACGGTCAGGAGGCCCGCGGCTGGAATGCCGGGCGGAAGAAACGGAGCGATATCGGCCGGTGCGGGAGTGAGCGCAAGACCGAAATTGTCGGCGCCTATGTTTGTAAATCCGGTTTCCTGCCGCCGGGTGATTTCATAGCTGAAAAAATAAAAGGTCTTGTCCTTTTGAATCGGGCCGCCGATCGTGGCGCCGCCTTGGACGCGGGTATAGGACTGCTTCACCGGGGTCGTGCCGCATGTGAAGGTTTCGGGGTCGCACGATGCCGTCACCGAAAACGGATTCCTGGCCTGAATGGCGCTATCGCGAAGATACCCAAATACGTTTCCATGTATGCTGTTCGATCCGGACTTGGTAACGATGTTGACGACGCCGCCCATCGCTCGCCCGTACTCCGGCATGTAGTTGCTCGTAATCACCTGAAATTCCTGCACGCCTTCTTGCGAGATCGTGGAGCGGACTCCGTTGGTTGAGTTGTCGATGGCATCAGCGCCGTCTACAGAAACCTCATTTGAGCGCGCTCGTTGGCCGCCGAAGTTAAGTCCGCTGGTGGGCGCCGCGCCGATCGACGGAGTGTCGTCGCGTCCGGCCTGTGAATTGAGCAGAGTAAAATTGATGTAGTTGCGCCCGTTGATTGGCAGGTTGTCGATTTGCGTTTGAGTGACGGACGTGGATACGTCCGTCTTCGAAGTTTCAACGAGATCAGCGGCGGCCGTAACGTTGATGCTTTCCGTCGAAGTCTTCAGCTGTAACTGAGGGTTGTACTCGGGTGAGGTGCCGAGTTCGAGACGAAGCGCCGAATTCTGGAGAGTGGCGAGGCCATTCGCTTCCACCGTCATCGTATAAATGCCTGGGGGCACGCCGACGATTTCGTAGCGGCCATTGTCACCGCTCACCCCGCCTCGTTCCGCGCCGTTCGCGTTATTTCGCAGCGTGATGCTCGCGCCCTTCACGGCCAGGCCCTGCGGATCGAGCACAGTTCCGGACAGATTAACGGTGTTTACCTGCGCCCGCGCCTGGCTAGACAGCACAAGAACAAATCCTGCGAAAAGCAATGCAACGATCGCGAGTTTACGCAGACGCATCGACACACCCTCCCCGGAATTTCCCTGCCGATTTCGATTTGCGGCCAAACAACCGCTGACGCTTCCAAACGTGAGAGCCACTGGAGATTCCGCTCCGTCCCTAGAGAGGGCGCGAATCGGCCGATGGGGACTTGTAGTCCAGCCGCTATTCCATTGCAACAGAAAACTTTTATTGATTTGATGCGATTTTTCAAGGTGGCGGCGGGCGGGCAAGACTTTGAGAATTGTGTCGAGAGCCGGCTTCGCTAGTTGAAGAAATCGCCGGAGATATCTGCTTATTCGCGGCTGGAGGAGCTGGTAGAGCTGGTCAGTTGAACCAGGGATTCGTGCGGCGGAGCCGGCGCCGCGTCAATCGTTTGCGGGGCGCGCCAGAAATCCACCACAGCGATTTGATGAACGCACGAAACGGTGCAGCGTGGCGCGCAACCTTTTTTCGTCAGAAACTCCCGCTGACGCTGCTCGTCGGAGTAATTCTCAAGCGGTATGCCGGGATAGCCGCGCTGCTGCGAACAGTAATGGACCAGGCCGTCCTCGCAGATATAGAGGTAGCGTGAGCCGGCACGGCAGCGCCAGGTATTTTCGCGGCCTTTCGCGATGTTGTGCTGAAAGTGATTCAGCCGCGTGAACGATTTTTTCCCAAGCGACATAATTTCTTCGAAAATTTGCTGCTCCCGTTCGCTCAGCGGTTGGAGTTGTCCGTTGCCGTCGTGAATGATTCCCACCGTTGACGTAAAGCCCAGCTCGATTGCGCGATGTGCCACTTTCAGTGCGTCTTCGGGATTGCACACGCCGCTGCCCAACACCGAATTGATATTTACGTGAAATTCCGCGTGTTCCGCCAGCAGCTGGAGTTTCTGGTCGAGGACCTTGAGACTTTTCTTCGAGACGTCATCCGGCATCACGTTGTCGATGCTGATTTGCAGGTACTCGAGGCCGGCACGATTCAAGCGCTCGATGCGGTCGGCGACAAGCAAGTAACCGTTGGTGATCAGTCCGGCGATGATTCCGTTCTTGCGGATACGCGCGATAATGGCGTCAAGATCGGGATGCAGCAGTGGTTCGCCACCGCTGATCGTGATGGTCCCGGTGCCCATTTCGCCGAGTCGATCGATGCGGCGGAACATTTCCTCAGTCGGAACGGGATTTGACACGTCGTCATACTCGTTGCAATACGTACAGGCGAGGTTGCAGCGTCGCGTCGGAATGATGTGTACAAGAAGCGGATGACGCGTTGACGCGAGGCCCTTCACGATCATGCGGACCGACCGCAGCATGCGTTGGGCGGCCATGAGTTTTTTACGAATTTTCTTGGTTAGCGTCACGTATTTGATGAACTTCGCGAATGCTTAAGTGCGCGAAACGGTACCGCGCAGGTGGGAAGGATCGCCTTTTCCCCCACCATTAACAATTATGCCATACCGCGACGGCGTTCCCGGGCCGGATTGCGCAATGCAACGTTTTCTGCAACGTCTTGTGCACCGCTCTCAGTTACAATCGCTGCCACTTTCAATTTTCCGTGCTCTTCGAGTGATCGATTTATCCTCGAGAGTCCGGACATGAAAACGCGAGGGTAAATGAAAAAGTTTTTGTTGATTGCAGTGGTTGTTGTCCTGGCTCTTGCGTTTCCGTATCGCGCTGCCGCGCAGCAAACCCACAAAAAAATTAAGGTCATCGCCGATCAGGACAGCGCCGGCCCGCAAGGCACGAATTTCCTTTCGCTGCTGATGCTACTTCGCGCGCCGCAAATCGACTTGCTCGGAATCACCACGGTAAGCGGCGACCAATGGGTGGAGCCAGCCACCGTATTCGCGCTCTGGGCAACCGAGCAGGCCCAACGCACGGATGTTCCGGTGATCAAAGGCGCCCAGATGCCTCTGATTCACACGAAGCGCGAGCAGGAACTGCTTGAGGCATTGTACGTCTCGCATCCCACATGGCACGGCTCGCTCAATCCGGACGCGCCGGACCCGAGCGAAACGTGGGCGCCGCCCGGCGGATATCCGAAAGTAAAAACGAAGCCCGGCCGCGCGGCCGATTTTATCATTGACGCGATTCGCGCGAATCCGGGAGAAGTCGTGCTGTACTGCGCCGGGCCGTTGACGAATATCGCGCTCGCCGTGCGTATGGATCCGGGGATTGTGGCGCTGACGAAAGCCATCTACATCATGGGCGGCAGCAGCCGGGGCGGCTTTGAATTGAACTGGTGGTGGGATCCGGAAGCGGCCGCGATTGTGATGCGCGAACCGTGGAGAGAGATTGTGGTGAGTCCAGGAGAAGCCGGCGGCCAGGTTTGGTCAAGCAAACAATTGATGCAGCGCGTGGTCAACGCCGGAGGACCGCTCGCGAACCACGTGAAGCAGCTCTACATCGATTTCGAGCCTCCGGCCGGCACCACGCTCTGGTCAGCAATGTGGGATGAGCTTCTGGTCGCGGCGCTGATCGATCCCTCAGTGATTCAAGAATCGGAAACGATGTACCTTGATGCGGATATCGAGCATGGCCCGAAGTACGGCTATACGGTCGTGTGGACGCAACCCAAGGAAATTCCGACATTCTTCTTGCCCTACAGCGGCCCGCGTCCGCGCGACGACGCGAAATGGATCAGCCATCTGAAGCCGCCTGAGCAGCTCCATCCTGCAAGCGTCGAGATGAAAGTGGACATCGCGAAATTTGAAAATATCTTCGTCGACTTGATGAGTCACTGATGGATGGCCATTGATTGACGGACATTGATCGTCGAAACGTAGATTGCGGGCCGTTGAATACAGGCCGGTTGTTGCGCATCGATCTTTAACGAGACGCGCACTTACGATTCACTTTGTGCAGGCGCGAATCACCTGTCGCGCGCAGAACAGAAGCAACGCCATGCTCGTAGTGATCCCGCGGCGACACGAGACCGATTCGCAACGAAAGTTCGACGCAGCGTCACCACCCGCGATAAAATCGAGCATCCCCTCGAGGGCCTGTAGCTCAGATGGATAGAGCAGCGGTTTCCTAAACCGTTGGTCGGGAGTTCGACTCTCCCCAGGCCCACCATCTTTCTCTTTTTGATTCCGCCACCACTCACTGGGTCCTCATGTGTCGAATCCTCCGGCCCAGCGCATATCTCGAATTGATTCCTCACGCATCGCCAAGAGCGTCGCACCATGTGATTGAAGAATTCTTGCGGCGATACATTTTTCCGCCCGGAGCACGGCAAGCAGAAAATGACCAAGTGATATTTGCCATTGCCCCAACTTGTCTGCCTCCTCCGCCGCAAGAGTAAGAATTCGCTTGGAATCGGCACTCACCGGTACTTCGCGCGACCCTGAAACCGGTTGCCCGACGGTAATCATGGCCTCGATTTCTTTTCGAAATGATTCGATGGAGGCTGTCTCTCCGCCAATTCGAGTAGCCAGTGTCTCGTTTTCTAGAAATATGCCCAGCAAAAGATGCTCGCTTTCGATGTATGGGCTGCCGTACCGCATTGCTTCGTGGCACGCGTGAAAAATCACACGCCTGGCACTTTGGGTATAGCGCTCAAACATCTCTAGCCTCCTTCTCTGTCAAGACCGCCTCGTACACCACCTATTCTCGGTATCTGCACGCAGTCTGCGGTATTTCCATGTGGAAAGCGGCTAGGAATGCAGGAAATATGAAAGCGTCGGAAATCGGTCGGCTGGAGTGTCAACCTTTTCAGTCAACCGCCAACGAAACAACGGATTCCTCGTAGATACCTGAACCCATCTTGTCTTTGGGGAAAATCTCGTGTTGAGCAATCCATTGATAGGCGCTTTCAAACATTTCTTTGGTGTATGGCTCGAAGACAAGCCGCTCGCCTGGGCCCCAGCGTCGAGTGTCGATCACTGCGTCAAATTGTTCGGGAAACTCCTTCTTGTAGTAATGGGTGTAGCGTTCCGGGCGGAGGTCGATATCACATTGTGCCTTCCTCAGCGCCACAAAATACTTTCGGACGTCCTCCGGGTCCGGATCGTGAGTAATCATCGAAGCAATCATGAAGGTAGTGTCGATGATTTTCCGGAAGCCAAGCTGCTCCATGAAGTAGTACGGGCCGTTGAAGAGCGAAGCCGCTGGGATTTTCCGGTCGAACAGCAACTCCATGCGCTTGAATAGAAGTCCGTCTGCGAACGACAGCTTGATGTCAGATGGCTTCACGTACTGCTCAAGAGCTTGAATCGACGAGTAGTGGCTTCCTGATTGGTATCCAACAGAAATTGGCACATCGACAAGGTCGGAAGGGTTCTTAATCGGCGATTCGGGCGGGACAAAAATGCCTGCCGGTGCAACCGAGTAGGCGTCGGCGTAAAGTTTGCCATGGCCAACAGAAGACGAAACATTCACTGTCCAATGACATGCACAGCCAATGTCGGCGGTTCGGCCCCGTTCAAACGTCTGAAATGCGCCAACTTTGTTTCCAAGGTCATGCTTCTTGCCGTCGCTTGAAGTTAGCTGGTCGCGAAACTCATATACCAGCCCCGCATCTCTGAAATAGCCTTTTTCCTCGGCGACCCATTCGTGCAGCCGCATATGAGGAGCAATGATGAACTTGGCCATCGTTCAGTCCCTCTCCCGAATATGAAAGGATTATAGGCGAGAAAACGTCTCATATGCTTGCAGATTTGGAATTCCAATCGAATCAAATCCCCAGTGACGCCGCTCCGTACACCGCCCGTCTCTTCGAGCAGTGTGCGGCATTCTCACAGTAGATTCGGCGGGATCTGCAGGAAACTTGAAAACACTGGGAACAGGTGGAGCAAGTCAGTCCCGATGGTCACGTCGTAGAACACCACGATTCGCTCGGCTACTTCAACTCAATCGCGATTGCCTCATAGGGAAAATCGCTTAGGTTTTCAGGCAGGCGCTCGGAAGCCGGGAGCAAAAGAACCTGCCCAGCTTTTCCCTGGATACTTTCTGTTCTTCCGTCAGAATACGTGACGACAAGATGGGCGATTGTAAGGTTTATCTGAACTGAGGGCGGGTGCCCGTGCATCACTGATTTCTCATGCGGTCCATACCGGACGCGGAGTATCCGCACTTTTTCATTTTCGAGCTCGACTCTGTAGTGCTCGGGGTCAACTTTTACAGGGTCTAGAGTTCCCGGCTGGGTATTCGAAGCTATGGACATATTCACCTCGTCGACGGTACTTGCTAAGGCCCCATCTGCGGAGTACTGCGTGATACCGCGGAGGTACCCGCATTCGAGCCTATCCGCTGGCGATTCCCTCAAGGAATAGTGCCTCAGGCAGCCAGAGCGTTTCAGACAATTTTACTCTTCCTAGATCCGACTGCCCGTCGCCGACGCCGGTGGCTTGACTGCACTCATTCCCGCCGCCATAATCGCGATATCGAGAGTCTTCAATGGGCCACACGTGCATTTTCCGAGGGGCAATCGAAACCCCACGGAAACTATTTCCCACTTTGCTATTGTTCTGCCTGAGCTTAATTGGCTGCGGCGACAGCTGTTTTATTTTTGTCTCGAATCCTTCTGGCGGAACGATAGCTGTTGGCACCACATCGTGCTCGCTGAACAATGCAAACGGTACGATTCGACCACGATTAATCTCCTCCGTCAGGCCGACCCCAGGATCCTGGCCGGCCAGCGTTCAGCATATTTTCTTGACGTTTCAGGGAATTGAGGCTAACCCAAGTGCAATCGCTGACGAGGATTCTCCTGGCTGGCAGGATTTGGCTCCGAAGCTGGCAACTCAACCTATCCAACTCGACCTGCTTGCGCGCAGTGGTGATTCATGCGAATCGAATGTTCTTGGTGATGTTGAAGTCCCTGCGGACACATATCGCCAAATCCGTTTGCGCCTGTCGCCAGATCTGGCCGGGGCGAACGAGCCTTCTCCTCAAGAAAATGGTTGCGGTAGTGTTGGTTTCAATTGCATCGTGACGGCCGATGGCTCAATCCGTGCTCTTGTCTTGAGTTCGCAGATGCTGCGGGTTCGCATCCCGCCAGATCACATCGCTGGCGGCTCTTTTCGAATACTTCCCCAAACAGCCGCAAACCTCACGATTGAATTCAGCCCTTACTCGTCGCTGATGTTTCCCGCAGACGGAGCTGTGCGACTTGTCCCCGTGTTCACCGCCGAGTCGCAGGCTAGCTGTGAAGCCGCAAGTTCGGACCCGTAGAAGACAGAAACCCGCGATCAGGTATTGCTCGCCGCTGATTTAGACGTTCGGGACCTCGTTTTTAGTTAGACCTGCAAAAGCCAAGAAGGACTCGTGCGGCGTGCGATTTTCGATTCCGCGATGAGGCCGGTCGTGATTGTACTCCTGGATCCAACGAGCGATGGAAGTCCGAGCTTCCTCCACACTGCGATACTCCGCCGTCCAGACTTCCTCTTCCTTCAAGCTAATATGGAACCGTTCGATGTAGCCGTTGCCTTCCGGGTAATGATACGCCGTCCGCCGATGCGTGATACCCAGCCGCCCTAACGTCTCCAGGAAGCGCGAAGAAGTGAACTGCGTTCCGTTTGTCCGTCGTGAGTGTCATGCTGGCCTCACGTCTGCCCTCGGCAGACGGGCCCGGGCCTCCCCGGTCCATCTGCAAAACCTAGTTTCCAATTACCCGCACCAGAAATGGGGAGTTACGTTTACATCTCGAGTCGAATTTCTAACGCTTGTAGGAATCCGCACGCTTCGCCAGTTGCGCGCGAATCGCGGTAAAGGTATGCGCCGGGAGCGGCTCACCGACCGCGCCGACGAAAATCGGATTCGAGAGAATCCACGGAACATTCGCTCGCAACAGTGGGTGGCCTACCAGGAAGACCTCGACGCGATAGACGCCTGCGTCGGCGTTTTCGAGGTCCAGATGATCTCCGACGATTTCACGAAGCGCCGCGCCATCCTTCTTGAGTACCAGCCGGACCGATTGATTGCCGGCTTGTACTTCGACGTGCAGGGTGGAGCTCGCCGGTGCGTCGCTGCCACTCGGAAATTCCTCGAGACCATGATGCGCGGAAAATTCGAATCGTTCGGGCTCGCCCGCGCCGCGTATGCAATTGAAGAAATCTCCAATGCGAATGGCTGCCTCCGGATCGGACTCATACCGTCTGCCAATGCCCATCCCCACGAGCGAAAATGTATCCGCGTACGATGGCAGTTTTATCGAGAGCCACGGGGTGACGTGAAATCCGCCGTGAGCGTCGGACGCCACGAAGCCCCAGATTTTGTCTCGTTGCAGGAAGCTGTCCCAATGTGCAATGGATTCCGCAGGAACTACAATTCTCTTCAGAAAATAGTAATGGGAGAAGGGATAGTACATCGCAAGTCGAAACTGGTCGGCCCAGGACCCGCTGCGCAGGCTGGTAAATAAATTCAGGAGTTCGATCCCGCCGGGCCTCAAATCCTTGTTCCAGTAGCGCCAGTGATATCGCGGATCATCGGGATAAGCCAGCACAGGAATCGCGCCCCACTCTCGGGCGTCGTCAACCGCTGCTGGAGGAAATGACGACAGGCGGAATTTTGGCACCCTCTGCGCGCCAAAAAAGGTGAGGCGCCCCTCGGGCAGACTCGCTTCCGAACCGCCCACGATCGTTACGCCATCGATGGTCTTGCGAAAACTGGACGACGCCTGGTTCGGGCTGCCGTGATCGGTCAGAAGAACCAGGCTAACCCCGGAGGCGCGGGCCTGCAGAGCGATTTCTTTCGGTGACTTCAAACCATCCGACATGCTCGAATGAACGTGATACACACCCCACAGATAAGTATTGGAGCGCTGCGGCGCATACGACGCATAACGCATTCCCATGGCCACATAAACAATGACCGCCACGGTGGCGATCGCAGCCACCCATTTTTTAAAAAGCCTCATTTGCGGATTCTCACAACTGATTTGCTTCGCTTATTGTTTTGCACTTCCTGCAGCTACTGACGCGGTGCGTTGCCGCCTCCATGGAAATGAGAACGGTCCATAGTAACCGAAGAGAACCCGTTAACCTCGAGTTGTTGTCCCGCTCCAACCTGCAAGCTCGGTTCGTGTCACGTCATCGACTCGGTGTTGCCCACCAGCCATCTCTCCGATCACTTGCGACCATGATGATTTCTTGGAACTCCCCGACTCTTTCAGAGAGGCAGGTAGCCTGTTCATTTATTCAATCCAAGCTGAGCGCGACGTGACAGGTGTCACTGCCAGGGGTGACACACGTCACGGAGTGCATTTTCAAATGGGGCCATCCTTGCTTGGGTTGGCGAAAAACGAGGCGAGTGCGTTCTGGCAATCGTCTGAGGAGGCATTATGAAGATTCGAGTTTTGGCTTTATCAGCAGCTGTAGCGGCATTATTCTTTACCCTAGGTCGTACAACGGCCGGGGTTCATCCGACTTTCACCAGGCAGACGATGGATAATCTTTCAACCGCCATGCACGGCGAGGCTTTTGCTTATGCAAAATATTCCCTATACGCCGAGCACGCCCGCAAGGACGGCAACAAGGAAGTGGCGGATCTATTCGAGAAGGCCGCGAAGATGGAGCGGTTCCAGCACTTCGCGGAAGAGGCCCAACTGGCCGGACTCGTCCGCAGCGATGCCGAAAACCTGAGGGATGCCATGCAGGGTGAGTCCTACGAGGTTGACACCATGTATTTTGAGTTCGCGCAGCAAGCTACTAAGGCCGGAGACGCGGCAGCTGCCGATCGCTTCGAAGAAGTTCGCCAGGATGAAATGAAGCATCGCGACGCATTCAAAGCTGCGCTTGCGACTCTCGAAAGCAAGCCCGTGCAAAAACAGTAAGCGAGCATTTTGTTTCGAGCAATTTGCATCGAGGAAGGAGGCATCGTGTTGAGATGGCTTAGATGGATTGTTCCTTCGCTCATTGCGTTTCTAGCAGTGATTCAACTCGTCCGGCCACCGAGAGTGAATCTTCCGATTGATCCGAAACGTGAGATCTATTCAATGGTGACGGTTGAACCGGCAGTTGCTAGTGCGTTCTCGCGTTCCTGCAACGATTGCCACTCGAATCAGACGGTGTGGCCATGGTACAGCCATGTTGCACCCGCCTCGTGGTTAGTCGTATACGATGTGAATAAGGGGCGAAGCGAGATGAATTTCTCCGAGTGGGGGATGTATGACCCGAAGAAGAAATCAGAGCTACTCGAAGGAATCTGCAAGGAAGTGACGGAAGGAGAGATGCCGGGAGCGTCATACACGCTCCTGCATCCGAATGCCAAGCTGACGGCAACAGATGTGAGTGCGATTTGTCGTTGGACTCAAGCTACCTTGCAGAATAGTGCCGCGCCGACGGGCACGGATTGACGCCGCCTGGTGCTAGAAGGCTGCCTTTCCTCCTCGGAGACTCTGTCCTGCAAATTGCCAATTTCCTCCTGCGCATTGCGGGATGATTTGTCGGTGTGTTCTGACGCCTCGCGCTGGTCCTGGCCTCAGGCGGACTTGGGATACTTGACCTCTCGCAGCCAACCTGCACAGATCAACCACACCATAACAAGCAACAAAGTGCACAGTACACTGCCTTCAGGACCCACAGTGCCGCCGGACAGCCAGGCCGGGCCAGACGAACTTGAATTCAGAAGATGACCGGGAAGCGTTTGGCCGCTGTCGGCCACGCCGTAAAAGTAGGTCTCCCCCCAGTCGAAGGCCATGTGAAGTCCGATCGGCATCCAGAGATTGCCGGTTCTACGAAGCAGGAAGCAGGCGAGCAAGCCAAACGCGCCGGCGTTAAACAATCCCACCCAATCCTCTCCGGAGTTGCCGTGGTGAGAGTAGCCAAAATATGCTGCCGAGATAATTGCGGCGGGCCAGAAACCGATGCCGGCCGAAAGCGTGAATAGCCCGTATCCACGAGCTCGGAACTCTTCCCGCAGAGCGACAAGGATGAAAACCAACGCGTAGGCGATGGCCCATTTCCAGACGTCGGCACCGTGAAGTGCGATGCTTCCAAAATAGAAGACCCCAATCGCTCGCATGGCAACCAGCAATCCAGTCACGGATGCGAAGCCGACCAGAACGCCCTGCCAGAACTGAGCGCGGAACATCCCGCGCCAGGGCAAGCCGTAATCTGCAATGGTCCTGCCTTCGATACGCCCCATAACCCAACTGGCGAAGAGAAAGATGAGGAAGTTGATCACTTGGAAGACAAGAAACAAGGTGGTTTGATCCGCCCCGTGCAGCAGCCAGCGAACCATCAGGTTGCTGGCATTGATCAAGGCGATCACAATCGCAAGGAAGATGCACAGCCGCCAACCGGCGCGGAGTTCCGAAGGGCCGTAGAACACACGACGGAAGACAGAGGGGCTGAGGGATTGCTCGGCGTTGATCATTAGATCGGAAGTCTCCTTGCAAGTGAATACGCTACCGGCCTCGCGATTGTTCCGGACAATCGTCGGCGCAGGCCTGAGTAGTTGACCTCAATAGGGAGGATACGTTGGATATCCGGCTGGCCGCGCTAACGGTGGAGAGGAAACTGAATTCGAAATGATGTGCCCTTGGAAACTTCGCTTTCGACTGCGATATCGCCGCCGTGTGTCTGCGCGATCCAGCGACCTATTGCCAGTCCAAGGCCGCTACCGCCGTTCTCGCGTGAACGGGAACGATCGGCTTGATAAAAGCGTTCGAAGATGTGCGCTATATCCTCTGCGCCGATCCCGATTCCGGTGTCGAGAATTTCAGCCTCCGCAACATCGTCATGCGCCGTTAAATGCATTTCGACTTGTCCGCCTGGAGCAGTGTATTTGACGGCATTGTCCAAAAAAATCAGAAAAAGTCTCTCGAGTGCCGCCGGATCACCCTGAATCCAAATTGGTTCGCTCGGGAGATGTTTGCTGGTATTCAATTGTTTTGCTTCCGCTAGTACGCTCGCCTTTTCATAGGCCTTCTCCATTGATTCGGTGAGGTTCGTGCGAACCAATGGAAATGCCGCGGAGCCTGAATCCGCGCGGGCAAGGTCCAGCAACTGCTCGATCAGCACCGAAACCTTTTCTGATTCCACTAGAATTTGCGAGAGAGCAGCCCGGTACTCGCCTTCAGAGCGCGGCTTGCGCAGCGTGATCTCAGCATTTGTGCGCATCACGGAAATTGGAGTCCGAAGCTCGTGCGACGCATCCGCAGTGAACCGAGTAATCCGGTGAAAAGATTGCTCCAAACGCCCGAGCATTTCGTTCAGTGTGCTCGCCAGCCGCTCAAGCTCGTCGCCCGTATTTGGAACCGTGAGGCGGCTCGACAAACTTGTAACGCCGATACTGCGGGCCGCCCGGATAATCTCGTCCACCGGGGCCAGCGCTCGACGACTCATCCAGTATCCGCCAAGAGCCGCGAATGCAAGAAAAACAGGCACGCCGAGATAAAGAAGCCGCCTGAACCGGTCGATTGCGAGGTCGAAGTCTTCGGTGTAAGTGGCCACCTCGATGTCGTACGCGTTACCGTTCGCTTCGACGGGAGTTTGCAAAACGCGGAATTGATCTCCGTGGATTTCAATGAAGAACGGGTTCGATCCACGAACTCCGGGCTTTCTCGCATCGCCCGAATCCGTTCCGGGCGAGGCATAGATAATTTCTCCGTTCGAATTTGCGACTCGCAACCGGCTTCCATTGCCTTGCCCTTCGTCGTACTCATTCAACTCGTCTTTCAGTGCGGCGAGGCCCTCAGGTGCTGTGCGGGCGATGATCCCGCGAATGCCTTCGACTTTTCGCCGCAGTCCCGCATCGACAGCGGACCGAATGCTGTGGCTCATTGCGAAATAGGCGGCGCTCCCAAAAACGCTGAGCGAAAGCGCGAGGATCAGCGAATACCAAATCGTAAGCCGGATGCGCACGGTAAGCGCTCTCATTCTTCTGATTCCTGCTTTGACGCAGTAGCCGAAACCGCGCACGGTGTGAATGAGTTTAAGCTTGTGATTCTGGTCCACTTTCGTCCGGAGAAGGCGCACGAAAGCGTCGAGCGTATTTTCTTCCACATCGGAATCAAGTCCCCAAACGGCTTCCACGATTGCCTGGCGTGAAGCGACTCTACCGGAACGGCGAAGCAAAAATTCAAGCAGCCTGTATTCCGTGGGAGTTAACCTGATCTCGCGTCCTCCTCGGGACACCTGACGCGTGTTTGGGTCGAGCATCAAGTTCGCCACCTTTAAAGGTTTTCCGCCGGCTTCTGTTTTTGGACGACGGGCGAGCGCTCGAAGCCGCGCCAAAAATTCGGCGAAAGAAAACGGTTTGGTGAGGTAGTCATCCGCGCCGGCATCGAGTCCTTTGACGATGTCAGGCACTGCGTCGCGAGCCGTCAGCATCAGGATGGGCAAAGAATTTCCAAGTTTCCGCAGGCGTCGAGCCACTTCCGGCCCGTCCATCAGCGGAAGCATCCAGTCGAGAACGATGACGTCAAATTCGTAGGACTTCGCAATTTCCAATCCCGACTGCCCGTCAAATGCAACGCTCACCACTTGGTTCTCTTCTTGAAGGCCTCTTTGCAGCAATCCGGCCATGCTTCGATCGTCTTCAATGATCAGGACTCGCATTGTGTGTGAGGCGGCGATTGCAGCCGATCGTTTGCAATGTATACGAAAACGTGGACCATCGCTACGTTGCCAGCGGTCGCTCTCGGTTCGGGCGGCTCAGATAGAACTGCACGGCGGGCGTGATGATCAACGACAAGATCATCGATATCAGGATTCCGCCGATGACCGCGATTGCCAGTGGTTGCAGCATCTCTGACCCTGCGCCCCACGCCAACGAAAGCGGCACCATTCCTGCGACGGCAGCCATCGCCGTCATTACAATCGGCCGAAGGCGGCGCCGTCCAGCTTGTATCAAAGCCTCTTCCGGCGTAAATCCTACCGATCGAAATTTCTGATTTGCGTCCAGCAGCAGGATGCCGTTTTTGGCCACGATGCCTACCACCATAATCAATCCCATAAACGATGAAACATTGAAAGTCGTACGGGTGATCAGCAGGGCCAGAAATACGCCTGAAGTGGAAAGCACTGCGGAAGAAAGAATCGCGATGGGCGCGGTAAAACTCCGAAACTCGAAAAGCAGAACCAGAAAAATCAGCACCAGCGCGAGCAAGAGAACCACAACGAGGTCGTGAAACGATTTCTGCTGTTCCTGGTACGTGCCGCCGTATTCCACCCGAATGGATCGAGGCAGATTCAGCTCACGGATTGTTTTCCTTGCGGCTGCCACACCGCTGCCAAGGTCCAGGCCTTCCAGACGCGCAGTAACTTCGACGTCGCGTTGCAGGTTCTCGCGCAGAATTTCAGTTTGTCCGGGAACTTCGGTGACTGTCGCGAGCGATCCGAGTGTTGCGGTGCCTCCCGCCGCGTTGACGAGCATCGTGTTGCTCATGGCCTCGAGCGAAGCGCGATTTGCTTCCGGAAAACGCACTCGCAACGTGTAAGGCCGATCGTCGATAACAACTGCGGATGAAGCGGGTTCGCCATCGACGATGGCGGATGCCGCCACGGCGAGTTGATCGGTTGTGAAACCAGCCTGAGACGCCGCCGTGGGATTCACTGCAAAAACAACGGCCGGTCCGCTCGTCGTATTGTCGATGCCGTTCTGGATGTCCACGATCGGTTTCTTGTTCTTCACAGAGATGTTACCCAGCGCATCCGCCACACGCGGCGCCCACGTTGCGAGCAGTTCTGGATCGGGTGAAAAAAGTTTCACCACGATCGGTTGCGGCGCGCCGGTCAGATCGCCGATCATGTCCTGCAAGAGTTGTGTGAAGTCGACGTCGAGCGCTGGTTCCTGAGTTTTCACCTTCGTCCGGATTTCGGCGATAATTTCGTCGATATTGCGGCTGCGTTTATCCTTGAGCTTCACGGATATGTCGCCGGTGTTGGGCTCGGTGACTGCCGCGAGCCCCAGCTGCAGGCCCGTCCTTCGCGAGGTGCTTTCGACTTCCGGCACGGCGCGCACAATTTTCTCGACATGATTGATCACGCGATTCGTTTCCTGAAGCGAGCTGCCCGGAGGCATCACGTAGTCGAGAATAAATCCGCCTTCGTCCATCGCCGGAAGCAGATCTGTGCCCAGGTTGATGTAACTAACGTATGCGAGCACCATCAGGATCGCGCAAAGTCCCGCCAGCCAAGCCGGATGTCGTAGGGCGCGGCGCATCCAGCGCTCATAGAACTTGAGGATGCGTTCGAACACTCCGCCGCGCAGCGACTCTTCTTCGGCTGCCATCATGCTGCGCATTTCTTCCGCCTCGGAATACTCGACAGTGGCCTGCTGGCGGGATCGGCTGTGCATCTCTTGGTACTCTCTTGCGGCGAATCAGAAGGGTGCCCAGGTTCGTCGTCCAGCCGAGAGCAAGCACCAGCGAGGTCAGCAACGAAATGCTCATCGCTACGGCAAGTGCGCGGAAGAATGACCCCGTGACTCCGGTGATCGAAATCAACGGAAGAAACACGACGATGGGCGTAAGCGTGGAACCGATCAACGGGATCGTGAGTTCCTTCAGCGCCCTGCTGGTCGCTTCGAGCGGCCCTTCGCCGCCATCGCGATGCAGAACGATGTTTTCGACGACCACGATTGCGTCGTCGATCACGAGTCCTCCAGCCGCAGCAAGGCCGCCAAGAGTCATCATGTTGAAACTCTGGCCCATCATTTTCAGGGCGATGAAGGTCATGCAAATCGTCACCGGAACGACCAGGCCGGCCATCACCGCCGTCCCCAGATCGCGCAGGAAAAGCCAAATGATCAGTCCGGTGAGAAATAGCCCGATGATGATTGCATCGCGGACGCTTCCAATCGATTCCTTCACGATATTTGACTGATCGTAGAAAACGCGCAGCTCAACGCCAGGCAGGAAGTGTCGAACGCAGCCTTTCAATTTCCTGATGCACTTCATTCGCAACCTCCACGGTGTTGCTGTCGGGCTGGCGATTGATGCTGAGAAGCACGGCTGGCTTTCCGTTGGCGGTGACGACCGTGTAGACCGGCTTCGTCGAAGGCTACGACGGTCCCAATATCCCGCACGCGAACGGGGATTGCAGTTCACGCTCTTGATCACGATGTCGCCGATTTCTTCCGGCGTTTTCACCTGCGCCGTCACGAGCGCCAGAAACAGCTGGTGATTGCGCGTGAGCAAGCCGGGCGAGTCGATCAAGTTCGTGTGATTGACCGCATCGAGAACATCCTGAAGCGTCACGCGCGAGCGCAGCATTCGCGCCGTGTCGGGAACGATCTGGAATTCCGGTTCCTGGCCTCCTTGGACGACCACTGTTGCGACGCCATTCAAGCGGTTCAGGCGCGGCTTCAACTCGTAGGTGGCCAGTTCCCATAGCTGCGTCTGCGGAACTTTGTCGGACGTCAAGCTGTAGCCCAAAATCGGAAAGCTCGCAAAATCCAGGCGGTGAGTTTCGATTTGTGCGGTCGCGGGCAGAGTTCCTTTGAACGCGCGCCACCGCGGAATTCACCAGCAGCAGCGTTTGCGCCATGTCCACGTTCCAATTGAAGAACAGATCCACTTCGGCTGAACCGCGGCTGGTGGTCGAGCGCACATCCTCAAGGCCGGGAACGCTATTGACCGCCTCCTCGATCGGGCGCGTGATCGTCACTTCCATCTGATCGATCGGCATCACGCCGTTGTCGACGCCGATGATAATTCGCGGGAAATTGGTCGACGGGAAAACTGCGATAGGGATCGAAAATGCTTCGTAGACTCCGACAATCGCTAACACGACGACCACGAACAAGATCGATTTCGAGTGCCGCGCAAACCAATAGCGCGACGGCTGCTCCAGAGGCGCCCCTCGATTGGCTCCGGACGGCAGAGCTTGGGCTGGCGGGATGTCTGTCATTTGCGTTTACTCGGGAAAACGAACTCGCAACCGCGTCGTCTCATTGCTTGTCGCCACTCGCAGCTTCGGGCGCCTTTGATGCCTCCACCTGAATTCTTGTTTTTGCTAGTATCGCGTCATCTTCCTTATCGAGTTCGAAGGCTCCGACGGTTACAACGCGCTCGCCGACTTTCAGGCCTTCTGTTATCTGAGCTTCGTCATCCGTGCGGATGCCTACTTTCACCGTTTGCCGGATTGGCTTGTTTGATGAATCCAATGCAATAACCGAGGTCGCGCCATCCGGTCCCGTAAGAATAGCTGCGAGTGGAACCACGAGAGCCTTTGGCACCGTCTCGCTCACAATCGTTACTCGGACGCTGGTCCCGGGCTTCAGCTTCCCGCCAGGATTCGCCGCTTGCACCCAGACCTCTACAGTGCTGCTGTTCGGGTCGAGCGCAGGGCTTACAAGCGTCACCTTGCCGGAAAATTCCTCGCTCTGGCCGGGAACAGATATTTTTGCCGGGTTGCCTGTTTTCAGTTGAGCCGCTTCCTGTTGCGCCACGTGCACGCGCGCGATTACTTGCGATAAATCCATCACCGTCAGAATCGGAGCTCCGTTCGGCGCCATTTCTCCCGCGTAAATAGACCTGTCTGTAACAACTCCATTTATCGGGCTGACGATTCGGGCGTAGCTCAATTGGGCAGCCGCACTGGAGCTCTTGCCTTTCGCTGCGGTAAGCTGGCCTTCTGCGGCTTGCACGTCGAAGTGCTTCTGTGCCATCAAGTACTGGTCGCGGGCCTGAGTCAGCGCGATCTTCGCATCCGTCACGTCTTTCTGGGAAACTGCGCCTTGTTTGAAAAGCGCCTCGCGGTTGTCATACACCTTTTGCTGAGCGTCGAATTGTTGTTTCGCCAGCACAAGGTCTTGCTGTGCTTTTTGCGAAGTTGTTTGATAGTTGGCTTCCGCCTGCTGATAACCACCTTGATTTTCGGTGACGGCTCCAGCCAGGTCCCGGTTTTCGAGCTCGGCAAGCAACTGACCGGCATGCACTTTGCTTCCGCGCTCGACGTAAAACTTTCTGACCGGCGCATTGATTTTTGGCACGATGGCCGCCTGCTCGCGCGGGTAAAGCACTGCATCGGCGATCACCACATCCTGGATCGGTTTCTCTTCGGCCGTGGCAATTTGAACGGTAACAGTTGGCGTGGGTTCACTTGCTTGTTTCGATGAGCATCCGGAAACCGCGAGCGACACCACTGCCAGCGCGAAGGCTGGAAGCATGTCCACCCGAGTGATGAGCGGAGTCGTGTCCGTCCAGAACATTCTCGTGCCGACATGTTTTTGCATGACTTAGAAGCTTCCCGTGAGTGTTTGAAGAGTTGCGAGCGCCACGCGATATCGCAGGCCGGCGTCGTCGTTCGCATTTCGAGCCAGAAGCTGCGTGTTCAGCGCGTCGACGACCTCGAAAGCAGTCGATTCTCCAGCCTGATAGCGCAAGCTTATCAAACGCAAGCTCTCGGCTGCCAAATCAGCCGTGCGCCGCGAAGTTTCGAAAGACGCTCGAGCGACGGACGCTTCGTTGTACGCGCTATAGAGTTCGCTGAGCAGCATTCGCTGAGCCTGGCTCATCTCCGCGTGCGCCACTTCCTGTCTATACTTCGATTGGTGCAGCTTGCTGCGCAGCGTACCCCAATCCCATACCGGCACGTTGAAACCGGCGGTCACAAAGTATCCGAGGTTCGGGAGCGGGCCCAGTGCACGATCAGCAGCAATCGGGCTCCGAAGCGCGAACGAATTAGCTTCAATGCCGTAATCGACATCGAGAGTTAGTGTGGGAAGAAATGCGGCTTTGGCGGCACGCACTTCCACGTCTGCTTGCCGGGCACTCTCCAGCGCTACGCGAAGTGCCGGGTTTTCCTTTGCAGCCATACTCTGTACATCGGTGAAGGGAGGCAATGCAGCGCTTGACTCGAGATCGTCCACGATTGTGAAATTCTCGTTGAGAGTCGGGAAAAGCAATACGGCGAGGTCCAGACGCGCATTTTCCATCGCCAGTCTACTCTCTTCAAATCCTTGCGCCTGCTGGCGGAATTGGATCTCCGCCTTGATTACATCCGCATGCGCCGATTGACCGAGTTCCTCCGCGTGCTGGGCAATATCGAAGAAATGTTTCGCCTGCTCCAGACTCTGTTGGGCTGTGGCATATCTGTGCTGCGACACGGTCAGGGCGTAGTAGAGCTTCGTAACTGTTACGGTGAGGCCCCGAGTGGCGATTTCAGCCTTTGCTCTGCTGATTGCTTCCGCGGCTGCGGCTCGATGATAAGACGTCATCGTATACATCTGCGGCGAAAAATCCTGATGCAGCACGCCCCACGCGCGGTATACGTGAACGCCGTCGTTTGTGACGAATCGACCGTTCGGCGTCACTCCGTTGCCCTGTGTTCCGAGATATTGAGTCGTTGCGCTTATCGTCGGCAGCATCGCGTTGCGAGCTTGCACACGATCTTCGTGCGAAATTTTTGCATCGGCGCCGGCTGCGAGAAACTGCGCATCATTCTTGCGAGCTCGTTCGATCGCATCTGAAAGCGTGATTGTCACGGGTGGAGTCGTCCCATCAGGCGCAGACGGCTGCATCAGTTGCAGATGTGCGTTGGCCCTGGCTTCGGCGTTGGACGGCAGCGCTTGAGCAGCGGCCGATGTAGGAAAAATGCACGGGACAAGTACGAGGGCATTCAGTACCAACAGCATGTAACGCCTTGGAATCTTCCGCGAGTTAAGCATTTGTCGTTGTAACCTCAGCGGTCCGCTATTCGATTTTACGAGCCTTGCACAACCAGCCACATCTAAGATTAGAGTTCGAAGGTGAAAATTATCTGAAAGGTGTTCGGCTGGCGGCGCTATTTCGATTCGATGACTCTTTCACGCAGTTCAACCAAATTCCGATTCAACGTCGCGCGGTGCAGAAAATAATTAGTGTGATCACCATCGTGATCAGCCGGATGAGTGCGGCGGCCACGGGAGTGGGTGGAAGCGCGGAGTCAGCCGTGGACATGGCTAGCCCAGATACTTTTGGGGCTCAGCCAATGCGTTTACAAGCTCATCCAGGAATCGAGCGCCGTGCGCGCCGTCCACCACCCGGTGGTCGCACGAAAGTGTGATCGTCATCATGGCGCGGACCGCCGGCTTTCCATCAATCGCCACCACGCGGTCCGCAATTGCACCCACTGCCAGGATTCCCGCTTGCGGCGGCGAAATAATTGCCGTGAACGAATCGATATGAAACATCCCGAGGTTGCTGATGGTAAACGTCGCACCCGTCAAATCCTGTGGGCGCGATTTGCCAGCTTTCGCTCGCTCGGCCAGATCGCGGCGTTGCGTTGCGATTTCCGCGATGCTTGCCGTATGAGCATTCGGAATTACCGCCGCGATTACCCCGTCATTCACAGCAATCGCGATTGCCATGTTCACTCCGGCGTGCAGCCGGATTCCTTCCGTCGAAAAGCTCGCATTCATCCGCGGATGCCGCAGCAGAACGCGTGACACAATCGCAATCAACAAATCCGTATGGGTAATCTTGATGCTAGGGCTCGCATCGGGCGCCGGGACAAATTTTTCGCGAGTGGCGATCAATGCGCTCGCATCCACCTCGCGCACTAAAAAGAAATGCGGCACAGTTGTCCAGCTCTGCGTGGTGCGTTCCGCCATCAATCTGCCAATTGCCGTGGGAGTTTCGAATTGTTCACGATCTGCCGCCGACGCTACGGACGTTCGCACATTCGATTTAGCGGCGGCTTCGATGTCCGACGCCAGAATTTCTCCGCCAGGCCCGGAGCCGCGCACATTGTCGGGATTGACGTTCAACTCACGAGCGATCCGGCGCGCCTTCGGGGAAATCTTTGCTTTCGCCCGAAAAACCGCTGGGTCGGATGTGACAGCCTTCGCTTCTTCTGGGCGTGCAATCTTTGCGGTCGGACTTGCGGTTGAAGCTGCAGTCGATTCCTTCGCGGGCGGCGCTTCGCCTTTCGCAACGATCCAGGCGATCGTCCGGCCCACGGGAATCACATCGCCGTCCTTCGCAGTCACTCCGGCCAAAAATCCATCCGCCAGCGCTTCCACTTCAACAACTGCCTTATCCGTTTCCACTTCAAGCAACGTCTCGCCCTTGGCCACGGCTTCGCCTTCTTTTTTGCGCCACGAAACAAGTTTTCCAGTTTCTTGAGTCAGTTCGAGCGCAGGCATAACCACACTAATGGCCATGATTCCTCGGAGGAGAGCATTGGTGCAACAGACATTTAGTCTGTTACGCCTACTCGTTCTGTCTTCGCGCTGGCCGCGACCATTTCCTTCACATGCTTGCTTGGCGTCGCTTCTGTTTCGCGCGTCGTCGATAACGGTCCGTTCACCGTAAAGTAGTGCGCGCCCGCAACAAGCAATTCTTCAGCGGGGAAGCGAGTGATCACTTCGTGGCCCGTTTCGGTAACTACAATTTCTTCCTCGATCCGCGCGGCCGCCCATCCATCGGTCGAAGGCCAGAATGTTTCGAGCGCGAAAACCATCCCCGGCTTGATCTCGTAGGGATGATCCAGCGAAACCAAACGGCTGATGACCGGCTTTTCCCAGATCGCGAGCCCAATTCCGTGTCCATACTGCAGAGCGAACGCTGCCTCTTCGTTCGGGAATCCAAATTCCTGCGCTTTCGGCCACAGCGCAGCAATTTCTCCTGTTGTACGACCGGGACGGACCAGAGAAATCGCTGCATCCAGGTATTCGCGGCAGCGTTTGTAGGCATCAATCATTGCGTGCGACGCATAACCGATTGTGAAACAGCGGTAGTAACAGGTGCGATAGCCCATGTAGGAATGAAGAATGTCGTAATACACCGGATCGCCGGGGCGCAGCACGCGGTCTGAAAACACGTGCGGGTGCGGATTGCATCGCTCGCCGGAGATCGCGTTCACAGCCTCGACATATTCTGAGCCCAGGTCATACAAAACTTTGCTGACGAGGCCCACAGCCTCGTTCTCACGCATTCCCGGCTTCATCGCGCGATACAGTTCGTCGTACGCCGCGTCCACCATCATCGCGGAAGTATTCAGTAGCGCAATTTCGTCCTTCGTTTTGATTACGCGAGCGTCGGACATGAGTTGCTGGCCATCCACCACCTTGATGCCCTCGCGCTGCAACGCAAAAAGAATCGGCGGCTCCACGATATCGATTCCCACCGGTTCGTGGAGCAGCCCAACTTCTTCGAGCTCGATGCGGATTTTTTTTGCGACATCTTCGGCGCGCCCCATTTCCGGCGACATCGCCCCGCGCAGCAGCGGAATCCCCGCACGCGAGCGTTCGCCCAGCCAGGGACAATGAAGCTGGTGATGTCTTGCGGCGGACCCGAAATCCCAAAGGATGGGTTCGCTCTTCTGCGTCAGCAGCGTGAAGCGGCTCATCTTGTCCTGTGCCCATGAACCAATGTGCGTGGAAGTGATGTAGCGCACGTTGTTCATGTCAAAGCACAAAATTGCGCCCATTTCGGATTTCGCGAGCAGATCCTTCACTCGCTGGAGGCGTTCGCGGCGCAGCCGCTCAAAATCGATTCGCTGCTCCCAATCGACCGCCATCGTTCCATACGTTGGTAGTGCCACGGAATCCTCCTAACATCCAAAAATTAAGTTCGGCCGCAGAGCTTCATCGCTGCTTCGAACACCGCTTTCGCCGTTGGCAACGTGACGTCCTCGAGCGGCGGTGAGAAGGGGATAGGCACATGCATCGCGCCCATGCGCCTCACCGGACCATCGAGGTAATGAAATGCCCCTTCGGCGATCGTGGCTGCCAGCTCTGCGGCAACTCCGTAACGCCCGTAACCCTCGTCCATCACGATGGCCCGCGACGTCTTTTTCACCGATTCGATTAGAGTGTGCTCATCGAGCGGCCACGTCGTTCGCGGGTCCACAACTTCCGCGCTGATCCCGGCATCTTCGAGCAACACAGCAGTTTCGAGAGCCACCTGCACCATACTGCTCGTTCCCACGAGCGTGATGTCCGTTCCTACTCGCTTGATATCCGCCACGCCAAACGGAATCGTATATTCCTCCTCCGGTACAGGTCCCTTCAGCTTGTAGCTCATTTTATCTTCGAAAAAGACAACCGGGCTGTCATCGCGAATTGCGGTCTTAAGCAAGCCCTTCGCATCATAGGGGGTCGAGGGCAGCACAACTTTTAACCCAGGAACATGGCTGAACCACGCATGAAGCGATTGCGAATGTTGCGCAGCCGAACGCCGCGCCGCTCCCATCGTCGTCCGCATTACCATCGGAACTTTCCATTTCCCGCCGGACATATAGTGGACTTTCGCGGCTTGGTTCACCATCTGATCCATCGTCAGCGTAATGAAATCGCCGAACATAATGTCGACCACCGGCCTCAGGCCGGTCATCGCGGCTCCCACTCCCACTCCGGTAAAGCCCGCTTCTGAAATCGGGGTGTCCACCACGCGGGACGTTCCGAATTCTTCCACCAGGCCCGAAAGCACTTTAAACGGCGTCCCTGCTTCCGCAACATCCTCGCCCATAATGAACACGCGAGAATCGCGGCGCATCTCTTCTGCAAGCGCCTCTCGAATCGCTTCCGCAAAAGTGATTTCACGAATTCCGGTTTCAATTTCAGGCATACACGTCCTGGTCGACTTGATCGATACTCGGATAGGGCGAGGCAATTGCAAATTTCATCGCCTTATCCATTTCGGATTTGAGTTCAGCGTCGATCGCGCTGAGCGCTGCCGCGTCCGCATGCTTCTCTGCCTTTAGCCAGTCGGAGTAGTTCTTGATGGGATCGTTCTCGCGCAGCCACTGTTGCTCTTCTTTTTTCGAACGGTAATATTCGCGATTGATGTCGCCAACGTGGTGCCCGCGATACCGGTAGGTATTGCACACCAAAAACGCCGGCCCTTCACCGCGCCGAGCGCGTTCCGCAAGCGCCGTCGCGGCAGCGAACACCGCGCGCACGTTCTGGCCGTCCACAGTTTCTGCTTTGATTCCAAATGCCGTCGCGCGAGCCGGGATCTCTCCTGCTGTGGTTTCGGAAAAATGCGTATATTCCGAATACATGTTGTTTTCGCAGACGTAGATGACTGGCAATTTCCAGAGCTGCGCAAGATTGAAGCATTCATACAGCACGCCTTGGCCAAGCGCGCCTTCACCGAAAAAACAAACTGCGACTTGTCCCGTCTTCAGTGTCTTCGCGGAAAAAGCGGCTCCCGTAGCGATTCCTACGCTGCCCCCAACGATTGCATTCGCGCCCAGATTCCCTGTCGCTGGATCGGCGATGTGCATCGAACCGCCTTTCCCGCGGCAGTATCCCGCTTCCTTACCCAGCAGTTCGGCGAACATCAATTCAGGTGATGCACCTTTTGCCAGGCAATGCCCGTGTCCGCGGTGCGTGCTGGTCACATAGTCGTCGCGACGAAGCGCTTCGCATACTCCCACCGCAATCGCTTCTTCGCCGATGTAGAGATGCGCCAGGCCCGGCATCAGCGCGCGCGTGTATAGTTCATTTACATTTTCTTCAAACAGCCGGATCGCTATCATCTGGCGGTACAGTCGCAACAATTTTTCTGCGCCTACCTCAGCGTTCGTTCGAATCGGGTCCGAGGCCGCCGTCATTTCGCAACTCCCGACATCCGAGCCAAAACTTCGAACACCACCGCAAAATCCTGCTTCGCAAATCCCATTCCTCGAGCTGCGGTCAAGAACTCGTTCGAAACCGCCGTTGTCGGCAACGGAATGTCCAGCGCGCGGCCCATGTCGAGCGCCAGCATCATGTCTTTCTGCATCATGTTTACGTCAAACCACGCTTCTTCCGGCATTGCCAGCACGAACGGCCCGCGATACTTGATCATTGGGGAAGCCACCGCGCTATTCACCAGCACATCCACGGCGACTTCGCGCTTGATCCCGCTTTTTTCCGCCAGCAATACTCCTTCGCTGAACGCCATCATTTGCACGGCCAGGCTTAAATTCGTCGCGATTTTCATCGAGAGCGCGAGGCCGTTGTCGCCCACGTACGTAACTTTCGGCCCAATGTCGTCCAGTATTGGTTTTAGCCGGTCGAATGTTTCGCGCCGTCCGCCGACCATCACCGAAAGCTTTCCTTCCTGCAGAGTGATCACGCTTCCTGAAACCGGCGCATCAATCATGTCCGCGCCCTTTTCGCGAGCTTTGGCGGCCACAGTGCGGCTGTAGCCGGGGCTCACTGTGCTCATATCGATCAAGAATTTTCCGGCTGTAACCGCACTCAGAATTCCATCCGGGCCTTCCATCACTGCGCCCAGCGCCCTTTCATTCGTCACCATCGAAAATGTCACGTCTGCCGCCGCGCACACCGCTCGAGGAGTGTCGGCCCACTTCATACCTTTCTTGATCAGCCGCTCTGCCTTAGCGCGCGTGCGGTTGTAACCGGTGACGCTGTGGCCCTTGGCCAGCAGGCGGCTCACCATCTCGCTGCCCATCACGCCCAGTCCGACAAAACCCAGGTTCGCCATTCGCAACCTCGCCGACGTTAGAAGTTTGATTCTGAAATTGCGCCGCGCTTCCGATGCGGGCGCGAATCTTCACGAACTTGCTGCAAGTGATCCCGCATCGCTGCACGCGATGCCTCCACGTCCCGTTTTTCGATGGCAGCAAGAATTCGCGCGTGGTGGTGTTGTCCTCTTTCGGGACCGCCTTCTTCGAAAAATATTTTGATTCGCTGTTCGCGCAACAACCCAACGATGGAATCGAGCAAGGAAAGGATCAGGGGATTTTCGGCGGCTTCCGCAAGCGCCAAATGAAAATCCAGGTCCGCTTCAATGTATGCGTCGGGATCCCGTAGCGAGCTGTTCATCACCGAAAACGCTTCACGCATCAGAGCCAGCTGCGGTTCCTGTATGCGTGTTGCAGCCAGGGCGGCAATTTCAGGTTCCAGAATTTGCCGTACTTCCGCAAGGTTTGCAGAGCCATCCGTCTGATCGATTCTCATCATCAGATTGATCGATTGCGTCACGGCCTGCGATGTACCGTTCGTAATGAATGTTCCACGCCCCGAGTACGCCTCCACCAGCCCTTTCTCATGCAGCGCTTTCACAGCCTCGCGAACTGCCGTGCGGCTCACGCCAAACTTAAGCGCCAGTTCGCGCTCCGAGGGAAGCTGGTCACCCGACTTGAGCGTGCCTTTGAGAACCGAGTCTTCGATTTGCTGCACGATCTGCTCGTAGAGCCGTGAAGTGCGAACCACCTTGTACATGAAATCTCCCGCCTCTTGGCTGCTTCCGGAGTTCGGAGCGGCACGACGCTCTTTTCGCGCGTCGAGCCAACGCCACGCGCGAATTGTTTAGCTTGCCTTCAAGTTTTCAGATATGACTTTGCCGCTCGATTCCAACAACGATTACGCGCCTTCAATCGACACCGTCTTGATATTCATGAATTCGCGAATGCCGAAAATTGCCAGCTCCCGCCCGTGCCCCGACCGCTTCACCCCGCCAAATGGCAGCCGCGGATCCGAAGCCACCATGCGGTTGATGAATACCATCCCGGATTCCAGTCCGTTGATGAATTTCTCCCGCTCCGCGCTGTCATTGGTCCACGCGCTCGCGCCCAATCCAAACGGACTTGCGTTCGCGATTCGTATGGCGTCTTCTGCATTTTTCGCCCGAAACAAAGATGCGACCGGCCCAAACAATTCGCCACACGCGGCGGGCGAACCTTCCGGAATGTTCGTCAGCACCGTCGGCAAATAATAGTTTCCCGGCTGGTTGAGCCGTTTTCCGCCGGTCAGAAGCCGCGCTCCGGCCTGAATGGTCTTTTGCACTTCAGCGTCCAGCTCTTTTAAGCCCTCCGCCGTAGCCAGTGGGCCTACATCTGTATGCTCGTCAAAAGGATCGCCGACCTTCAGCGCTTCCATTTTCTTGACGAATAGCCGTTCGAACTCGTCCGCAATTGCTTCTTCCACGATAAATCTCTTCGCCGCGATGCACGATTGGCCGTTGTTCAGCACCCGCGCTTTCACTCCCACCGCCACCGCCTGTTCCAGATTCGCGCTTTTCATCACGATGAACGGATCGCTTCCGCCCAGCTCAAGCACCACCTTCTTGATGTCGGTTGCTGCGGCGATGCCTACCTGTACGCCCGCGCCCTCGCTGCCGGTCAGCGTTGCGGCTTTCACTCTCGGATCAGCCAGTATCTTCGCCACCTTGTTCGAGCCGATAAGCAATGTCTGGAAAACACCTTTGGAAAATCCCGCTCGCAGCAGCACGTCCTCAATCAACAGTGCCGACTGCGGCACGTTCGACGCATGCTTGAGGAGACCCACGTTTCCCGCCATGAGTGACGGCCCGATGAAACGAAAAACCTGCCAGAACGGATAGTTCCATGGCATCACTGCCAGAATCGGCCCCAGAGGAAAGTAGCGCACAAAACTCTGGCTGCCCGGTACGTTGGCCATTTCGTCCGCCAGGAATTTGTCCGCATTCTCGGCGTAGTACCGGCAGACCAACGCGCACTTGGCGGCTTCGTCCACCGCCGACCGGAAGGTCTTGCCCATCTCGGTGGTCATCACGCGGCCAAATTTCTCTTTGTCGGATTCCAGTATTTCCGCCGCTTTCGTCATCCGGGCAGCGCGTTCGGCGAACGTCGTCTTGCGAAATTCTGCAAAGGCCCGGTCAGCAAGCTGCAGTTTTTCTTCTAGCTGCGAATCCGAAAGCGCCTCAAACGTTTTCAGCGTCTCTCCGGTCGCGGGATTGATCGTCGCAATGCTCATCGCGCTCTCCACGGGGTTACCGATAGCTCACACACGCGAAATCTTACGGCAGGAGCACGGTCGCACGAAAGAGTCAAAAAAGCCCGTGGATAGGGGATTGGAGAGGCGGGATAGAGAGGAGCGGACATTTGGTATAGCCATCATACCGCTGTTTTGTTGATGATTCAAATAAAAAATTCCTTGACTTATCTAATCGTAGGGTGGTAGGGCTGTCATACCACAGAAGACAATTTTGATGTCTTCTTAGAATGATCGGGGGAAATATGGAAATGCTATCGCTACTGGCGGAGTCACGCCGGCACCATATTTTGGAACGATGGAGCCGCGCTCTGGCGCTCGCGCTGGGAATGCTTGTACTTGGTTTCCCCGTTTTTTCGCAGTCCTACACCGGACGCATTCTTGGAAGCGTACACGACAAAAGCGATGCTGCGATGACTGGCGCCGTAGTGACCATCACCGACGTTGAGCGGGGTTTCTCTCGATCGCTTGTCACAGACAACGCCGGAGAGTTTGTTGTGCCTGATCTGGTCCCTGGCGTGTACAAAGTTACTGCCCAAGCTAAGGGCTTCAAGACTGTCGCGCGCGAAAATGTTCGACTCGAGGTCGCCCAAGACATCCGGATCGATCTCATCCTTCAGCCTGGCGATGCTTCCGAAACGGTGGTCGTCACCGAAGAAGTGCCGTTGCTGAACACGGTCAACTCCACGCTGGGTGGCACCCTCAGTAACGAGGAAATCAACAATCTTCCGTTGAACGGCCGGAACTATGAAAATCTGCTACAGCTTCGCCCGGGCGTCGTCCGCTACCCTGGAGGTGGATTTTCCACCACGAGTGCAAACGGTCTCCGCGCCGAGGACAACGCATACATCATCGACGGGCTTTTCAACAGCGAACCATTCTCCGGCCAGAGCATTATCAACGGCGCCGGCATTGCAGGAGATTCCGCGACGATACTGCCAATCGACTCCATCCAGGAATTCAACGTGCTGGAGGATCCGGCCGCGGAATACGGCTGGAAGCCCGGAGCCATCGTCAATGTGGCGCTGAAATCGGGCACCAACAGTCTCCATGGCACCGCCTACGGTTTCTATCGAGACACGATTTTCGATGCTCGCAACTATTTCAACCCGGACGGACTGCCGAAAACGCCAAGGGCTTTGAAGCAATTCGGCACCACCGTGGGGGGGGCCATCATCAAAGACAAGCTCTTCTTCTTCGGCGGCTATGAGGGCCAGCGCTACAGGGTGGGCAATTCGTTCGTCGAGGGTGCACCGAACACCGTTCCGCTTCCGACTAGTCCAACGCAGACTTGCACTTTTATCGCGGTTGGCGACTGCGCGAACAGCATCCCCGACGCTATCGCCGATGTTCATGCGGGCTTTCTCGCTGGTATGTCACCTGACGTTAGTCCCGTCAGCCTGCAGGTGGCCGGATGTCAATTCATCGCGCCGGCAACGACCACATGCAACGGCAAAGGCTTCCCACTCAATAATCAGACCGCTGCCCCGGGACTTGCCATTCTCGGATTCCCGAATACCGTCAACGCCGACAACGCCGTCGGAAAAATTGATTACCGCGTCAACGACCGCAACACCTTGAGCGGGAGATATTTCTTCGGCAACAATAATGGGACCGTGGACGACGCGCAGGAAGTACAGCCGATTTGGTTGACTGTCATTCATACTCGTGCGCAAGTGTTCGGCGTAAACTGGACCTACGTCGCTAGTTCCCGCTGGGTCAATGAAGCCCGCTTTGGATACAACCGGCTCTATCAGCCTACGTTCACCGCGGATCACAACGTGCCCGCGAGTGCCTACGGGCTCAACACCGGCGTCACGAATCCGCTTTTTGGCGGATTGCCTCTGATCACTATTCCTCAATTCAGTGCGCCCAACACATTGGGCGGGTTTGTTTGGCCCAAGATTCAAGGACCCGACACACGATTCCAGTTTGCCGACCACATTTCCTACACGTTCGGGAAGCACGCCTTCAAATTCGGCGGCGAGGTTCACCGGGATTCATTCAGCGGGGCTGCGTTTGCCCGCGGCCGAGGCCAAGTCAAATTTCTGGGAGGCCAAGCGTTTGGCAATGGCGCGGGCTCCACACAGTTGGAAGATTTCTTCGCCGGTGCTCCAGCCAAAACGCAGGTGTTGGTCGGGGATGCAAGCCGTCAAATTCACAACTGGTCGTACGCAGGCTTTTTTCAGGATGACTGGCGCGTTACTTCCCGACTGACCGTCAACCTCGGGTTGCGCTACGAGTTCAGCACCGCGGTAAAGGAAGATCAGAACCGTCTGACCAATTTTGTTCCGAACGTCGGAATCGTTCAGGTCGGTCATGGCATTAGTAGTCCTTACCAAAGCAACGGCGCGAATTTCGCGCCTCGCATCGGCGTCGCTTGGGATCCTACCGGTAGCGGAAAGAACGTGATTCGGGCGGGTACCGGCATCATCTATGAATCGGTCAATTGGGAGGCCTTCCTCGCCTTCAATAACACCCTCGGCATCGCGAACAACCCGACCGCCGCCAGCACCGGAGTCCCACCAGGCACGGGAACTCTCACGAGCGGGGTCACGAATACGGCCTACTTCGCTGACCCTGCCGCCGGCATTGCTGCTTGGAATACCGGCCCGCTGTTCTCGACTTCATTGAATTGCAGCAGCACGTTTCCATGCACCACTTTCGCCATCAATCCGAACTTGGTCACACCTCGAGTCTTTTACTGGAACGTCAACGTTCAGCACGCTTTCACCAATACCCTTTCGCTCGAAGTTGGCTATGTCGGTAACCACGGATCGAAATTGACCAACGTTCGGGACATCAACCAACCTGCACCTGGATTATGCGCTCCGGGTGACAGCGGGTGCGAGCAGGCAAACCGGCCAAACTTTCCCGACGCACTGGGCGCAATCTATGAGCTCGACAACCTCTACAAATCGAACTACAACGCACTACAGGCGACTCTGACGGCGCGCAATTTCCATCGTCTGAGCTTTGTTGCAGGTTATACCTATGCTCACGCACTCGACAACGTGGGTGCCAACTGGGACTTCGGTGCAGGCCTGGGCCTGCCCCAGGATTCCATGCATCCGCAGCGAGAATATGCCAGCAGTGATTTCGACATTCGCCACCGTTTTACGTTCTCGGTCAACTACAAGATTCCGGGGAAGGAATCCTTCGCGCAGCTTCTGGAGGGCTGGGAACTCAATTCCATCGTGAGTTTGTATTCCGCGCAGCCGTGGGGCCCGATGGACACCAGCACGGACGTTAGCGGAACCGGTGAATCGGCAGCGGCCGCCACAGGCATCGAGCGCTGGGATTTCTTTGGCCACCCGAGTGCCTTCAACTCCGGTCCGACACCGATCCCATATTTTCCGGGAGCGAGCAATCCGGCCTGTGCTGCCCAGGCACTTTTGCTCGACGGAGGCACGGCGGGTGGTCCCGCGAGTCAGTCACTCGCATCTTTTGGGTGCTATGCGAAGGGAAACTCAATCATGATTCCCCCGGGGCTCGGTAGCTTCGGTACCATGGGCCGCAACCTCTTTCGCGATTCGGGCTTCCGTAACTGGGATTTCTCGGTGGTCAAGAATTGGAAAATCACCGAACGCTTCGAGGTCCAATTTCGCGCTGAGTTCTTCAACATTCTGAATCATCCGAACTTCGCGAATCCTTTCGGCGGACAGAACGGATATGGACACAACGATCCGTCGTCCCCCGGCACGTTCGGCTGCGGCTGTGCCACGCCCGATGGGGCAGCCGCGAATCCTGTCATCGGCTCCGGCGGGAGTCGGGCCACTCAGTTTGGTTTGAAGCTACTCTTCTAGTCCGAGTAGGAGTGCAAACAGTAAGCAGCCGGCATCTGTTTGGTTGGTTGTCGGCTGCACCGCTCGTTTTTCTGCCGCGGCGACAAACCAAATTGAGGGGGCCCTTATGCGCCGATTCGTCTCGTTCGGATGTTGCTGCTCTGTAGCGACCCTGCTGATTGCGATCGCTCCGATAGTCACTGCCCAGCAGCCTCCGCAGCCCAGCAACGAACGCACGATCGAAGAGATCAAAACCGAAGCCATTACGCGTGCTGAAAATGGCCAGTATCCGTGCATCGGTCAGAGTCCCGCCGACCTTAAAGAAGCTTTCGCGTCTATCAAGACGAAAGACCGCGACGAGTGGGCCGCGGCTTTCATCGCGGTGGGCGACCGCTACATGGCGGAAGCGAAATCCCTCGAAAAAAATGACCCCGCGAAGGCCGACGCAGACTACATTCGCGCCTGGCGTGTCTATTCGTTCGGACGATGGCCCGTCCCGTCATCTCCAGGGAAGCAGCGCTCCTACGAAAAGGCGCTCGCAGCGTTTCGCGCCCACGCAAAATTCTGGGATCCGCCGATGGAAATCGTACACATCCCTTTCGAAGGCAAAGAAATTATCGGCTACCTCCGCCTCCCCAAGAACGCAACCGGCCCAGTTCCACTCGTGATCGCAGTAAACGGTCTCGATAGCCGCAAGGAAGATCTCTCCGAAAGTTTCTCCGCCATTTTGCCTTACGGCATCGGGTACCTCGCGGTGGACGGCCCCGGCACGGGCCAGGCTCCGATCAAAGCCAGCCCTACTGCCGACCGCATGTTCACGACCGTAATCGACTACGTATACAGCCGTCCGGAAGTCGATAAAACCAAGGTCGGATTCCACGGAGTCAGTTGGGGCGCGTACTGGGGCACCAAGATGGCGATTCTTGAGAAAGATCGTTTGAAAGCCGTGAGCGTGCAGTCGCCGCCGATCCACGATGACTTCCAAAAGGAATTCGTTCTCAGCCACTTGCAGGGCAACCGCGAGTACCTATTCGATCAGGCTCCCGCCATGATGTCCATTTTTGACAACGTGAACACGGTGGACGAGCTGCTCGAAATCTTTCCGAAAATGTCGCTTGTCACGCAAGGTCTGCTCGGAAAACCCACCGCGCCGATGCTCATAATGGCCGGCGTACTCGATACCCAGGTGCCGATCTCTGACACTTACCGCCTCCTCAGCGCTGGTGATGTACCGAAAACAGCCTGGATCAATCCCCACGGCGGCCACCTGGGTCGTCAAAAAGGAGTCTGGCCAGATCCAGTAATCTTCCGCGATGTAATAATTCCGTGGATCGTCCGCGCCATCGCAGCCGAACCGCAATCAAAATGAGAAATAACAAACACGCCAGAACTAAAAATTGAAAGCGAGAAGTGATGCTGAGAATCGCATGTTTATCTGCACTCGATCTCCACGCCCCATCGCCTCGCATCATTTAGAGGCACCTCGGTAGCCGTTCCGAACTCCGGACAGTTGACAATCGCGCGTCACTCAATCCCGCTCAGGGCGATTGAGTGAATCTTTTTGGCTCTGCCCCCTATTGTCATCACCAGCACAAAATAGGAACGAGCTATTGCGACTGACGCCGAAGCGACACAAACTTACGCATCATAAACGCAATGAACGCTACGAACCCTTCCGGCGAAGACTTGAAACCAACCCAACAGCGCGCCGTTCGGCGATGCCCGCTCGTCGCTACCGCTGAGGTCACTGCCCCGGGCGCTCACACCAAACTCCTCTCAGCGCAAACCTCCGAATTCGGACTTGGGGGTTGCTACATTGATACGTTAAATCCACTTCCCGAAGGCATGTTAGTCCGGGTCCGAATTGTCAGGGACAACGGCGTTTTCGAGACCAATGCCAAAGTAGTTTACTCTCAAGGAAGTTTTGGAATGGGCCTTGCCTTCACCGATATGACGTCCGACCATCGGGCAATTCTAGAAGGTTGGTTGGCTGAGCTGGTCACGCAACTCAGGCCGAACTCGTAGAATCCTCGGTGTCAGGTTATCGGATAACATCGCGTACCAGAAACCTCGCGGCTTCAAACGTCCAGACGCCAAATCCCCGGTCACGCCTCTTCCTGCGACGCTAGGATTTTTCAGTGCGGCCAAATTCAATGCTCGCAGGAGCACTCCAGGACGGTGGTGGCTTTGCTTCCGTTTAGCTGAATCACCACACTCCCGCTGCCCTCATGATAAGCGTTGTAAAAAACAAGTTCCATAACGCCATCTCCGTTCAGATCGGCAATTGCGGAGATGTGATTGGCTCTGGGAAGTGGACCTTCGTTGCCTTTGAGCCACACTGCTTTTGCCAGGACGATATTCTGAACTTTCTCGCCGACGATTTTTCTCACCAGAACAAGCGTATAGTCGCCCGCTGAAGTTTCGTTCCCGACTCCGGATAATTCCCTGAACCCTTGGGCGTAGCGATTCGCGGCAATCACTACTTCCTCTTTTCCGTCTCCATCCAAATCGACCTTGTAAGCTTGCGTAATTTTCACGTCGGGTTTCTTTATTCCTTCGCGCTGTAAGATGTCGCTGACGATCTGCACGTAGGTTGCGTCCTTCGGATCGACTGCTCGAGGCAGACGTGGCATCACATTCCACGAAGCGGATTGAATTGCGATTCCGCCTTTCAATTCGGACGCGCTTTTTCCCATCCACGATTCATGGCACTCGCTTTCTGCATTCCTGTTCAGCGCAATTTCTCCTGCCGGTCCTTTCAGCGTGTAGAGTTCGAACTTCCCAGAGCTTTTTAAATCCGTTTGGAATCGGTCTGCACTAACCCACTTCTGATTTTGCACGCCGCCAATTAAACAGTGCTCGCTCATTTCCACGATGCCGTGAATTTCAGCAGGCGCGGTACTCGCGATACGGATGCTTCCCGCAAAAAAGAAGATCGCAAGTGGAATACCTGCAAGGCTGCGATATCGCGTCATCGATTGCGCCCCTCGGAAGAGACGCCGCCTAGAATACCCGCTTACGGCTAAGTTGTACGCTTCCTATCAATTATTACCGAACAGCCCGGGCTGCTCTTAAAGGCTTCTCAACCTTGTGCAGTCAAAAGGTTCCGAACGAGGAGGTGGCTTAAAGCGCCGAGCGCATCCGATTCCGCTGAGCCGATGCTCGCGAAGCCGAATGCAGTAGATGGGGTGGACGGAATGGTTGGCGTAACCAACGCCGCACGGGCGCACTCGCCGTTTGCTGCTTCGAAGGTAGGACCTCCACCTGAAAGTTTCCCCGCGATCTTTCTCTCCAATGAGCCAAATGGAGTGAATCCCCCAACCTGGCCCACAAATTCAATGGTCGGGTGTCGGGTAGGCGGGCAGTCGATGAATGTCGTGTGCCGAGCGGCTGCCTGAGCCAATGCCCCAGGGATCCTTTCAGCCGTTTCCTAGCGGGCCCGGCATCTCGCCACAAAAGTTGTACGGAGCGCGCTTCGCCTGGGAATACTGCAGACCACCGGTGCACGCCAATTACAACTCCCGACACGACTGTCATTGCATACCGGCGTACGGCGCGCATATCAAGAATTCGCGTCGCGGCGTGATAAAGCGCTTCCCATAATTCGCGGGCCTTCTTGATTAGCTCGGATCGAATCATTGGAGACCGGACGATCGGCGGATGGGTTGCGAGAACTTTTGTGATCAGTTGGCGACTGCGCGACACATTTACTTCACTCTTCTTCAGCAGAGGTCTATTGCCAGCGGTGACAATGGCCGATGGCCGCAAAGGGACGGACGGGATAACTGATTGCCAGGGGCTGCGAACCGGTTCGTTCGCATCCGGCAGCGGCATCTCCGGTTGTTCACGGCCCGCAAGAGTTGTGATTGGATCAATGGGCGCTGAGAAAGCGAGTGTGGCTACTGGCCCTCGTGGGCTGGTGAGGGTCGATGTCGCCGCTTCGACGGGCGCCAGGGATACCACAGGAAAAACCAATGGCTCATAAATACGGGCGGGCGTCTCGGTGATTCCGCTCTCTATCGACGGAGCGTGTGCTTCAGGGTCGCATTGAAACTCGCGGGCGATTTCGTTCACCAGGCGCGCTGGCACCACGTGCAAATTCCCGGCATAGGCGTTGATGAGCGCATGTTCGCAGAGCAGGTTCATCACGCGAGGTATCCCACGCGAGTAAGTATGTACGGCGTTCAGAGCGTCAGGAGAAAAGATCGATTTCCCCGATGCGCCAGCGATGTTGAGGCGCACCTGAATGTACTCATGAGTTTCTTTGATCGTGAGAGCTCCAGTTTTGCAGCGGAGCGCGATCCGCTGCTTGAGATGACGCATTTCAGGGCGCTTGAGTTTCTCTTCCAGCTCTGGCTGGCCGGCGAGCACGATCTGCAACAGCTTTTCGTTTGGATTCTCGAGATTCAGGAGCAATCGAATCTCCTCGAGGACATGAACAGGCAAGCCCTGCGCTTCGTCGACGATCAGCACCGGAATCTGGCCTTCGCGGCATCGCTGGCGTAACCATTGATTTAAGCCCATCAGTGCGTTGCCCTGCCAACTTGGGTCCGGCGGCACTTCGAAATCGGCCAGCATGAAATCGAATAGATGCCGAGGTTCCAGATGTGAATTAAAGATAAAAGCCGTTGGCATGCGGCGTTCACGCAGCCAATTGAGCAAACGGTTGATCAACGTCGTCTTGCCCGTGCCAGCCTCACCGGTGAGGAGGATGATTCCTTCGCGCGACTGTATTCCGTACGCTAACGCATCCCAGGCTTTCTGAATCTGCGGGGTCATAAACAAGTAGTTGGGATCTGGGCTAACCGCGAATGGATTTTCCCGGAGACCGAAGAAACTAAAAAAATAGTGGTAAGGATTCTTGCGCACGCTGCTCCGATCTGACGAATGGCAAAGTCGCTCAGGCCAGCGACGACGCACAATCAGCAAATTCTATATATACTTTCAAACTCACGAATGCCATCGGGGAACCAGTGTAGGGCCGAAGGAAGCTCCAGTACTCTCTGTACGAACTTAGCTCCTCTGGTGGAACCCGTTATGAGGGCGGGCTGACGGAACGTTTCGTTGCACCTCTGACCGAGAAGGTCCCGGTCCCGATGGACTTCCACCAATTCAAGGATTCCATAGTGTCGGCGGCAGGAAGAACGAGGATCGCACTTTTGATGATTGAGTCCATGACCGATGCATGGCTGAATCGACTAGGATCGCTTATAGCTGGCAGTTCACCGCAAAGTACAAACAATAGCTGCTGACCGCGACTTGAGACGCATTTCAAAATCGTTGTCACGCATGGATGACCGAGACCGTCGGTTTCGACGTGACATGGCGTCCAAACTCGCGTTGCGAGATGAGAAGTAAGCGGACGCCGCCCTCATCTTCGTGTCTGACACCACGACTTCTTCCCTTGTTTTCATTCCCGGCAGGATTCCACTTAGGCCCGCAGCAGAAGGGGCGTCCCACTCTCTTTGACGTAATAGTTCTCGGGTGCGAACACGGTTCGACAGTATGGACAAGCCTCACGTCCCGCACGCGGCCTCGGGGGCCTGAGAACTGGATTGGTATCTGAGTCCCCCCGGTCTTCCAAAACTATCTGCGCGGTGCAATTCTTACAGCGGCAACATATGTAGGTGTACATGATCTGAACTCCTTCTGTCGTAGGCAACTACGGAACCCTGAGGTGTGCGTGACGTGTCAATCGCTGCGAACCGGTCTAAATCGAAGGAAGGGCTTGAAAACTTTTTCCGGTTCGAGGCTCTTCAGTTTGAAAAAAAACCGCCGCCCAGTGCGGCGGAACCATCATGGTGAGTACGCTGAAAGTATAAGCTCGGTCGCGTCCGCAGTCCACTCGATTGAGGCCCTCAACCACCGCCTCCTGTGGATAACTTCCTGGAGAAGTTCAGTCCGCCGGTGTGGATGCCTGGCCCGCAAACCTTCAGTCACCACCGTTTCGAGTCCGCCAGGCCTCGCTATTTCCGAAAAGCGAGCGGCGTTTCCTTCTGACAGACGACCGAGTTTGCGGGAAATGAGAAAGCGGTGGTTACTTCTCTTTTTTCGCCCTCCGGCGATTTTGAAATAGCCTGGGCGAGATCGAGCGCTGAGTATCTATCCCTTCTTCGCTAGCCGAAATCCTGCGAAGGCGAGATACAGCGTAATGACGACCGCTGCCCAACTGATCCATACGGGCACCGCCCAGCCGTTCACCGCGACATGCCATCCGAAGGTGAGCCGTAAAGCATGCGCAAGTGCGACCAATAGAAAGATCACGCCTACCACTAGTGAAAATGTTGTCTGACGCATCGGGGTTTCCTTTCACGGGGGCGAAAATATCAGCGGCCCGTTAGGCGCATTATAGTTCCAAAGCAGGGAAAAGTTTGGGGTTCGTCGACACCGTCGAGAAGAGGTTAATCCTAAAATGGATCGCCGGGGATCACAGCGGATGCACAAAGCCAAATGTTGATCGCTTTCGTTCTGAGGCGAAGGAAAGGGGAGGGAATTCACTGCGAATTTCCTCCCCGTTTATATCGTGGTGCTGCTCTTGGCTAGACCTTAAGTTCTACCAAGACCACTTCAAGAGGTTGATCGCCGAGATTCTCCGGGAGGTGGGTGCCTCCCGCTAGCCACTTCACCTCGCCGGCCGTAAAATGGTTTTCCGTGGATCGGCCGGTCGTAAACGCGAATCGGGAGTGTTGAGCGGTCAGAAATAACCCAACGCCATCTGGATGTGAGTGCATGACTGATCTTTCGCCGGGTCCGTAATTGACGCGCAGCACGCGCACGCGGTCATTTTCGAACTCTACTTTGTAATGTTTCGGGTCCAATTTAACGGGGTCTAGAGGATTCGGCTGGAGTTTCGGGGCCGTAGACATTGTTCGCCTCCTTGGGCAGGAAAATTGAGGCTCTAGCTGGAGAGCTGCATCATAGACCTGTGGTCTAACGCTGGCAAGCCAGACACTACGAATCGGACGTAATCGCCCTCGCCATTGTGGCAGCCACCAACTACTGGCGCCACCGGAGCAAGGACGTGAACACAGTTCACTAGCCGATTCCGTCTAGACGCCTTTCGCTTTCGATTTCTCCGGCAGGTGGGCTTTGCCGGCCTCGTCCAATTTCGTTGCAATTTGTTCTTTCGTCTCGTTAACCAATTCCTTTCCGGAATCGACCAAGTCTTCGGCGCGATCTCTTAGTTCTCGAACCTTCGTCCGAGCGTGCTTCCTCCCCTCCTTGACCTTCTGCGATAGGTATTTGCGAGCTCCTTCGCCAGATTTCGGTGCGAAGAAGATACCGACGAGGGATCCGATAGCCAGTCCCGTTAGGAAATAGCCTGTTCTCGAGTCGATCTTTTCGGTCATAGCGGACCTCCAATTTCAGGAGTTACAGCAGATTTCTGGTTTGAACGGATTTGCTCCAGTGAATCTATCTCCAGTCCCAGATTGTACTGGAACCGCGCCCGGTCGCGTGATTTATCGGAGAGTGACTACAGATCACGATTGATAAATCCTCGTAGCACCGCCAATCCCGAACTGGAAAATAGCTTATTATCGGCACTTACTTGGAAATTTCGCAACCTCCTGTACTGTGCGCGCCTAACGGAACCGTCGAAAGTAGGAGGGTCGAAATAAAAAACATTCTTAGAGCTTCCGGACGCGATCCGATTTCCGAAAATTTCGGGTGAGTGAGTTCGTCAACTGTCACCCCTGTTCGCATCAGCTATCGGGGAATTTCGGTAACTTCCTAACTACGCGCGCCCTGAAAACATCGCAAGGCGAGTTCCCGAAAGGTCGGTTGGGATTGATCTGCGGTTCACGCGAGGGAAAAAACGAGGACTGCATTCGAGGAGGATGTCATCTCCCCGTCCGCAGTCCTCAGCGTTTGCAGACGACTCAACTTCCCAGTCGCGTTAGAAGCGGAATACGACTCCAGCCTGGTACCGGAAATTGCTCTGATTGTTATTGCCGGCAGTGAACGAATTGCCGAAGCGGGTGAGCACGTAGTCAACCTCGGCTGGGCGGATGGAGATCACTTTGGTGACTGGAATATCAATGCCTCCGCCGATGATGAAGTCAAAAGCATTGTTGCTTGGAGACTTCGCTGTGTTGAACGTGCAATCCGTTCCGCAAGCCTTAACCAGGTTTGCATTCACATTCGAGTGCGCACCGCCGAACAAGGCTTCGACGAACGGCTCGAAGTGGCTCATGCGAACTTTGAATTCAGGACCAACGTTGTAGGTGAAAAGGTTGGCTTGCACGTTGCCTACGCAAGTTCCATCACAAAACGGAGTGCCCGTTAAGTCAAAGGCTCGGGTTTGGCTGCCGTATCCTTCAAACTCCGCCTTGATCCCGATCATCTTCGTGAGGAAAAACGTTGCTCCGCCGCCGCCACCGTTGAGCGAGAAGCTCTTAATGATGTTGTTGTTCTGGGGTACAAAACGCATGTACGAGTAGTTCACCGAAACTTCGACTTTTGGATCGTCCTGGGCAAATGCGACGCTTCCGAAAAGTAGGACCAATCCCGCCAAAAGTACTTTTCTCATTTTCACTATTCTCCTCAGTCATTTTAACTTCACCTCTACGGCGACATCGCTTGGGCCCGTGTTATGCCTGGTTAGACGGCGGCTCAGACAAGGTCTTCACCTTTTTCAACGCCGCTGGGTCGCGTAAGACTGGTTCCAAATCGAATTGATGCGGCTGAGGTTCCACAGCCTGAAACACAAATGCCGGAACAGAGATGAAAATGCGGCTCATTACAATCGATTCTTAGGATTGCCCCTCGCGGAATTTGGTTGCTCAACGCGTGTCCAAACGCTGCGCTACGAATTACTGTTTATGTATCCCCCCATCAACCGGTCTCAAAATGAGATAACGTAATAATCCCTGATTGCATATCGAATTCCGCCTCCGAACGGCTCGCGTTAAGCTGTGCGGTATCGAACGTACAGGGCTCGGAACGAACCAGGCCGAGTTGCGAATGTTCAGATTGCGATCTCCGCGCAAGACAACTGGCGGTCGCGATGCTCGACGACTTACCTGTTGCCTTCCCAAAGGAAGTGTGACATCCTTCCTGTTGGAAACCAAAATGGCGGTGCGATGAAACAAAAAACGGATGTTCAACAGGGCACGCTGGCGTTGATGGTTCTCAAGACTCTCGATGTTCTGGGATCGCTGCACGGCTATGGAATCGCGCGGCGCATAGAGCAGATCAGCGGAGATCTGCTTGCCGTAAATCAAGGGACTCTGTATCCCGTGCTGTTGAAGCTGGAGCAAGAAGGCGCGATCGCATCGGATTGGGGCGCGTCTGAGAATAATCGCCGGGCGCGCTTCTATCGATTGACACGGGAAGGACGCAAGCTGTTACAGGCCGAGACGCAAGATTGGCAACAAACAGCAGCGATCATCGGCCGGTTCTTCGAAGTCAAAGCGGAGGATTTGCTATGAAATCTCTGAGGCGGTTTTTCACACGGTTGGCCGAACCTGGCGAAAGGTCGCGCACAAGACGAACGATTGAAGGAAGAGATCGAGGGACATATCGCGCTGCAAACCGATGAAAATGTTCGCGCCGGTTTATCAGCTGTCGAAGCGCGACGCCAGGCTCTGCTGAAATTCGGCGGCGTGGAAGCGATCAAACAAGACTATCGAGCCGAGCGAGGACTGCTGTTCGTCGAAAATTTGCTGCAGGATATGCGCTTCGCGATCCGGAGCTTGCGCCGGACGCCGGGACTCACCGCCTTCGTGGCGATCACGCTCGGGCTGGGGATCGGAATGGCCTCGGGAACTTTCAGTATGGTGGATGCGCTGATCTTCAGGCCTTACCCAGTGCCGCATCCAGGCAGCGTAGTCACTCTGGTGAGCACTACGCACGATAGTAGCTTCGACGATTTCTCCTACCGCGAATATCTGGACATCCGCGACAAAACCAAGAGCTACGACGGGGTGGTCGCGAACGCAGATATGGAGGCTGTCGGCTTCAGCGCCGAACCGGGAGCTACACCGCGGATCAAGGGCGGAATGATGGTTTCAGGAAACTACTTCCACGTGCTCGGCGTCGAGCCTCGGCTTGGGCGCGGGTTTCGGGAGGAAGAGGACCGGGTACCCGGTCGCGATGCGGTGGTGGTGCTCGGGCCGGACTTCTGGAAACGCGAATTCGGAAGCGATCCGTCCGTCCTTGGCAGAACTATTCGGCTGAACGGCACGGAGTTCACCGTGATTGGCGTGGCGCCGGAAGCCTTTTCGGGGATGCAAGTGTTCGGGCATCCCGACTTTTACATGCCGCTGGCGATGGCATCGGTGTTTTCGACCAGCCCCCAGAAGAATTTTTTCGAGGACCGCGACGATCGCGAGTTGAATGTAAGGGCGCGCTTGAAACCGGCCACCACACTCGAACAGGCGCGCAATGAAATGGCCGTGCTCGCGAAAAACTTCGAGCGCGAGTACCCCAACTTCAATCGCAGCCGCGGCGCGGCTGTGTACACCCAATTCGAGGCGCGGACTAGAGAAGACGGCAATTGGAAATTCGGCGTGATCTTTATGATTCTTGCGCTGGCGGTGCTGCTGGTGGCTTGCACCAATGTTGCGGGACTTCTTCTGAGCCGCGCGCGAACGCGAACGCGCGAAATTGCCGTACGGTTGGCGTTGGGCGCCGGGCGCTTCCGGCTGATCCGGCTGCTGTTGACGGAAAGCCTGATACTGGCGGCCTGGGTGGATTGGCCGGGATCGCCATCGGGTACGGCGTCGTAGAATGGTTCCAGTCCAAACAAAATATCGTATTCATGACCGAGTTGCCGATGACGATACCGTTCCGCATGGACACGCGCGTGCTTGCTGGCAAGCGTCGCGTTGTCCGCGTTGAGCGCGCTTGCTTTGCGGCCTGGCACCGGCGCTGCAGAGCACGCGCGTGGATCTGGTGAACGGACTCAAGTCGGCCGACGTGGACGTGCCCGGACGCAAACGCCTGTGGGGCCGGAACGTGCTGGTGGTGGCGCAGGTTTCCACGTCCCTGATGCTGCTGACAGCCTCCTTCCTGATGGCGCGGAGTTTCGAGCATAGCCTGCTGAATGGACATCGGTTTCGCGAAGGACCATCTGCTGATGGCCAGCTTCGATCCGCGTCTGGTGCAGTACAACGCAGCTCAGACGCAGCAGTTCTATAAGCTTCTGGCCGAACGCGTGCGGGAAACGCCTGGTGTTCGGAGCGAGGCTCTCACGCAGAATCTTCCGCTCGGAACTAGAACGACTTTGACGGCGTGGCGTTCGTGCCGGACGGATTTCAGATGCCGCGCGATCGCGAGAACTTCACTTCGACCGATGGACACGGTGGATGAAGGGTACTTCGAGACGATGGGGATTCCGATTCTGCGCGGCCGCGGCTTCCTGGCGTCCGATACCGCGGAGGCACCGCGCGTCGCCGTCGTGAACGAGCAGTTCGCGAAGCACTATTGGCCGGGAGCAGGATGCAGTGGGCAAACACATCCGGCTCGATAGCCGCACCGGCACGCCGGTGGAGATTGTCGGCGTCGCGCGAGACCATCAAGTATCGAGAGCGCATCGAAAAGCCGATGGATTTCGTGTATCTGCCGCTGGCGCAGCATCCGATCGCGCGAATGGTGCTGATGTTGCGGTCGAGCGGCGATCCGCTGCAATTGGTCCAGCCCGTGAAGGACGTTGTCCGCACGCTCGATCCGAACCTGCCGATGTTGCAGACGAGGTCTTACGAGGACCTGTACCGGTATCAGGCTGTGGAAGGACCGCGAATCGCGATCGATCTGGTGGGCACCATGGGCGCGGTGGGCCTGCTGCTGGCCGTCGCCGGTTTGTACGGACTGGTGGCGTACAACGTGAGCCGCAGAACCCGCGAGATCGGCATACGCATGGCCCTTGGCGCGGCGACCGTCGGACGTGCTGCGCCTGGTGATGGGCAAGGGCCTGGTGCTGGTGGGGATCGGAACGGCGATCGGGCTGGCGATGGGTTTCGGCGTCGAGCGGCTCATGAATTCCATGCTGTTCAATGCCGGCGGCGTCGACATTGTGGCCTATGTCATCGTGGTGCCGTCGATGTTTCTGGTGACCATGCTGGCGGCCTACGTGCCCGCGCGAAGAGCATCCAGGATTGCGCCGACACAGGCGCTGCGATACGAGTAGTGCAGTTAGTCCGTGGTCGGCAGATCCACTACGCACGTTTGCCGAATGCACAGAATTTCAACGCTCCTGATTTGCGCTCCGTCCGGCAATTTGATTGCGCACCCATGCGTTGGCATAGTCCGGTCGGCTCGGAGAATCGTGCTTTTATTTTTGGCGTGCCGATTCTGGGTGCAGCGGGTATCCACTTCCTGTTTCCCGCCAAACAGAAGTCTGTTGGAATCTGATCTCCTCTTTCTAGCTCCTGATTTTCAAGTGTCCGATTCGTCGGATATAGGTAGTGTTAATCCCCGTTCACTTACACTTGTCCCGGCCCCAGAAGTCATCGGTGTAAAACCGAGCGGTGTACCAGTGGCTTTCCATGCGACGCACCCGAAAGACTTCGCACGGCAATCCGCTAAACTTGCCGGGTTGATGGCTCCTGGACGCAGGAGACAGCGAATCTGTCGGGTCGAAAACAAGATATATCGTCGTGTCCTGTCCAGCCCAGCCCCAGCCGTCCCACTCGATATGCTTCAACTGTCCATTTGCGGAGGCTGGTTGTGCGAGAACTTCGTTCTTGTAATCCTGCGACGACGAGAACCATCGGGCGGTCTCGCGGAGTTCACTCGGATGCGCACTGTCGTAGAGTAAAAACGAAATTGGAATCGCCCAAAGGATCGCAAGCGCTCCCAGTATTGGTTGAAGTTGTCGTTGACCATAGCAAACCGCGTCATAAACCAGCCAGACGACTACTACAACGCTGATTACGAATAGGGTTGGAGCAACGACGAAGATAGTGAGGAATAAGTAAAGATCGGCGTCTAAAAATGCTAGTGGTGTGGAAATAACAAGCCCAGCGATTGCGGCGTAGATCGGAAGCCGCCAACGCAGCCGATCCGCCTGAGCCGTTTTCTCAACCATAAGAAAATAGTATAGCAGTTCGATAGCTGCCCAAGAGGTTCACGGAGCCAGCGCCCGATAAATCGGAAAGTGCGTCCGGCTGACGGGCCTGGATGTGCCAGTCCGGATAGATGTTTATAAATCCGCTTCGCACCTCCAATCCTCATCGGTGACACGAGGGCATCCCACGTTGCTGAGATCGAAACCCTTCGCCAGCAATGACGTCAAATAAGAAGGGAGGACCTATGGAGATCCCAGTGCGAAGCGGTCAGACCCTCTTCCTCTTTACAAATCCAGTCCCGAAGGTCCTCCTTAGCGCCGCCGGTGCGCTCTTGCTCGTTCTCGCCTTGCTGGTGGGTTGCCGCGGCTCGGTGAACCTCGGCGAGGGGAAGCCCACGCTAATCTTGGCGAGTTCCAGTTTCCGGGGCGGCGAAATACTAAAGCAGTTCACCTGCGATGGAGCGGACACGTCTCCGCAACTGTCGTGGACTGCTCCACCGGCGGGCACGCAGAGTTTGGCCCTACTGGCATTCGATATGGACTCGCTGTTCGGTTACTCGTTCACGCACTGGGTGCTCTACGATCTGCCTGCCGACAAGCAGGAACTTCCCGAGGGGCTGCCGAAACAAGACCAACTGGCGGACGGTTCGCGGCAGGGCCCCAATGATTTTGATAAAACCGGCTATGTAGGGCCGTGTCCTCCAGGGAAATCGTCGCATCGTTATGCGTTTACTCTGTACGCGCTGGATTCAAAATTGAATCTACCTGCTGGCGTGACTAGAAAGCAGATTGAGAACGCACTGAAGGGGCATGTTCTGGCGCACGGTGAGCTGATTGGCCGGTACCAAAGGTAGGATTCACGGTGCAAAGTGCTGGCGCGCGGCAGTGCGACCAATCTCAAAATGGGTCATTGCGCTCCGGGCCAAAACCATGCGAGGTCGTCGAAAAGATTCGTTTTTCTGAAGAAAACGCAAGATTGGGAGATCGAAAGTTTCCGGCAGCGCCGAGAAAACCGGTTCTAAAGCTTCTAGCCGCGATCCAACTTCCGTAAATTTCTCGCGAGCGAGTCGTTCAATAATCTCATTCCGTTTGCGAACGAAGGGAACTTTTCAGCCGTCTCTTACGTTTCCTGGTGCGGGTAGCATTTCGTCTTTAAAGAGACGATGCGCAACCATGGGAACGGAGGAAACACCCTATGGGCACGTTGTTGCAAGACCTGAAATACGGATTGCGCGTGCTCTTGAAAAGCCCCGGATTCGCCGCAACGGCAATCCTCGTGCTCGCGTTGGGAGTCGGAGCAAACACCGCGATCTTCAGCGTCGTGAATGCGGTTTTGTTGAAGCCGTTGCCGCTCACAGAACCCGACCGGCTGGTTTTGGTCTGGCACGTGCCCCCGGAGAAAAGTTTCCCCGGAGTGAAGACGTTTTCCGTTTCTCCCGCGAACTATCTGGACTGGCAAAATCAAAATCACGTGTTTGACAAGATCTCGGCGTTTGGGCGGTCGAGTTTCAACCTTACAGGTCGAGCGCAGCCCGAATCGGTGACGGCCGGAACCGCAACTGCCGATTTCTTCTCCGTTCTTCCAGGTTCAACCGATTCTCGGCCGAGTCTTCGCAGCCGATGAAGACCAGCCAGGTCATGACAAGGTGGTGGTCTTGAGCGCTGGCTTTTGGCAAAGCCACTTTGGCTCCGATCCGAAAGCTCTGGGGCAGAAACTGACCCTCAATGGCGAGGCCTACAGCATCATCGGAGTGATGCCGCCGACATTCGATTTTCCGCCGAAAGCCGAAATCTGGACGCCCCTTGCGTGGACGGACAAGGAGCGCGCCGTACGCGGAGATCACAACTATATTGTGGCCGCGCGTCTGAAGCCCGGCGTGGATCTGAAACAGGCACAAGCGGAAATGAACACGATTTCGAGCCGCTTGCAACAGCAATACCCGGTGGACGACGCCGGATGGGGCGCCGTGGTGGCGCCGCTGCGCGAAGAACTTGTCGGCGATATACGCCCCGCTCTGCTGGTACTGCTCGGAGCGGTTGCGTTCGTGCTCCTCATTGCGTGTGCCAACGTCGCCAACCTCACTCTGGCGAAAGTGTTCGGGAGACGAAAAGAAATTGCGATCCGCACGGTGCTGGGAGCGAGCCGCGCCCGTGTGATGCGCCAAGTGCTTTCTGAAACGCTGCTGCTATCGCTCGCCGGAGGAGCGCTGGGCGTGATCCTGGCGAAATTCGCCCTCAAGCTCATCACCACGAATTTTGCCGACGACCTGCCACGGTTCTGGGAGATCGGCTTGAACATGGATGTGCTGGCGTTCAGCCTCGTGGTTTCAATCCTCACCGGCCTCATCGCGGGACTCGCTCCCGCCTGGCGGTTGACGAAAACAAATTTGAACGACGCCATGAAGCAAGGGCTCGGCAAAACCGATTCGGACTCAGGTGGAGACCGGTTGCGCAGCGCTTTAGTGGTCTGCGAAGTCGCGCTTTCGCTAGTGCTGTTGATCGGCGCGGGACTGCTGATCCGCAGCCTGTGGAACCTGCGGAGCGTGAACCCGGGCTTCGACGCTCAGAATGTTCTGACCATGTCGATTGCGATGCCGGAAACAAAGTACCCGAAGCCGCGTGAGCAATCCGCGTTTTACAACCAGGTGCTCGAAAAAGTGCGCGTGCTGCCGGGTGTCGAATCCGCTGGCGCGGTGACGGGATTGCCGTTGACCGGCGGGTCGACTCAGCCATTTTCCATCGAAGGCGAGCCCGTATTGCCAATGGCGGACCAACCGGAAGTGGCCGTTCGCGAGATTACTCCGGGCTACTTGCATTCGATGCGGATTCCGCTCTTCAAAGGACGCGAGATCAACGACTCCGATACGCTCGATCGGCCGTCCGTCGTGCTCGTCAGCGAGTCGTTTGCGAAACGCTTCTGGCCCAACCAAGATCCTATCGGCAAGCACCTGACGCTTACCTTCTATCCCGGCATCGTGCGTGAAGTGGTGGGCGTCGTGGGCGACGTAAAGCAAAACAACCTCGATATGAAAATGCCTCGCGAGACCATCTACAACTCGATGGCGCAGATGAGCCGCTCCGCATTGCGTTTCGTCGTGCGCACCACCTCGCCGCCGGGCACGCTCGTCTCCGCGGTGACGAGTGCGGTGCATCAGGTGGATCCGGATGAGCCGGTTCTCCATGTCGAGACGATGGAGGACGTAGTGAACGACTCGCTCTTCCAGCAGCGCTTCAGCATGCTGCTGCTCTCTTCGTTTGCTGGGCTTGCGCTGCTACTCGCTGCCGTCGGCATTTACAGCGTCCTCGCTTATGTGGTCAGGCGGCGGTTCCGCGAAATCGGAGTTCGTATGGCACTGGGCGCGCAAATGAGCGACGTGTTGCGCATGGTCGTTTACGACGGGCTGCGTCCGACGCTCATCGGCGTCGCGATTGGATTGGCTGCGGCGTTGGCTCTCAGCCGCGCAGTATCGAGTCTCGTTTACGGAGTGAAACCCGCGGATCCTGCCACGTTCCTGGCGATTTCCGCATTGCTTGTTCTCGTTGCACTGCTCGCCAGTATCGTCCCGGCGTATCGCGCCGCCAGAGTCGATCCGATGAAGGCGCTGCGCGACGAATAAGATTGGCAGGCCGTACGGAACTCTGAACTTGTCCGCTTGTACGAATCGAGCGGCATTTTTGCGCGTCGGACTCGAGCCATTTCATTTCCGTTCTGCCAAGCTGCGCCCTATCTAAGTCACCTCTACTATCGAGCATAGATACGATTCAAAAGCGTGCCGCGAAAATGTTGGCGCGCACCGAACTTACCGACCGCGACTTCCGAATCAGCCTCGATGACAAAAATGAAATCCCGGCCCGCTGCTTGTTCCCGATACCAGCACTCGGATGCTATAAGGGTGTGGTCATGACCCTCGGTAAAGGGTGAGCCAGAATGAGCGTACTTGGTTACCACGGCAAGATGATCAAGTTGGACCTGACGAGCGGGTCGTCTCAAACCGAGGAGCCGGGCCCGCAGTTTTACAGAAATTATCCTGGGCCTGCGCTCTTCGGGGCGTACTACCTGCTGAAGGAAACGCGGGCGCACATCGATCCGTTTGCACCCGAAAGTCTTCTGATCTTCGGATGCGGAGTTGCGGGCGGCAACCTCGGCACGGGATTAGCGCGCTTCGGAGTGGTGGCAAAGTCGCCGCTCTCGGGCGGAATTTTCGAGAGCCGCTGCGAAGGTCCATTCGCGCGCGGACTGAAAGGTTCTGGATACGACGCGCTGATTCTGCGCGGGAAATCAAAAACGCCCAGCTATCTGCTGATCGACGGCGGCAAATGCACGCTGATGCCGGCGGGCGATCTGTGGGGAAAGAACACGGCGGAGGCGACGGCGGCGCTCGAAGCGCGGCATGGACGCGACGCGCAGGTGGCGGTGATCGGGCCCGCCGGCGAGAATTTGGTGCGCTTCGCCGGAATCGTTTGCGGAGGCACGCACCAGACACAGCGCGGTGGCATGGGCGCGGTGATGGGGTCGAAGAATCTGAAAGCCGTGGTGATCGTGAATCCGGTTTACCCGCAGATAGCCGACGCGACCCGAATCGCCGCGCTGGATAAGCTTTTCCGCGAAGAGGGAATTACGAACAACGCGCTGAATCTCTGGCAGAAGCAGCCGCCCGGCTGGTCTTACTGGCTCGACAACGTGCTGGAGCCGGGATACGTTTTCTCGCGCAACGGACAACGGCACGATTACACGCCACCCGCGAGTTTCGCGAAAGACAAGTACACGTCCTACATGCGTCTTGAGAGCGAGTGCCCGGGATGCGCCAACGCTTGCGTGAAAACTTTCAACACCGGGCGGTTGACGAAAGACGACCGGCTCGGTGGAACCTCTTGGGAGACGCTGTCATCGTTTGCCATTAACCTGGATTTGCGCGACCTCAAAGCTTACTTCGATATGAACACGCTGTGCATGCTGCACGGGCTGGATCCAGTGTCGACCGGGAACGTGCTGGGCTTCGCTGCGGAGTGCGCCGAAAAAGGTGTGCTCGCGAAAACGGAACTCGGATACGAATTTGGATTCGGCGAAGCGGCGGATAAGAACGGCTGCCGCTTGATCGAGGACATTGCGCTGCGGCGCGGTGCAGGAGACGACCTGGCCGAAGGCGTGAAGCGCGCGGCGAAAAAGATTGGGAAGGGCGCGGAGGCGTTCGCGCTGCATGTGAAAGGCGTCGAGTGCATCGCCATCGAGGGGAGATCGCAAACGAATCTCGCGATGGGTTTTGCCACCGCTCCAGTGGGCCCGCAGGGCGACATCTGCGAACACGATTGGGATTACGACGTAACAGTTGGCTGGAGCCACACGCTCGATCGCAGCGCTACGATGGGAATCTACGAGCGAATTCCGATGGGATTGCAGTCGCCCGCCAAAGTACGAAACTACAACGCGCTGAATCTAGTGTGGAGTGGGACGGACGGCTTAGGTGTGTGCCTGTATGCCTGCGCGCCGACGCGCTACTTGAAACTCGAGCAGATCGCGGAGCTCGTGAGCGCAGTGACGGGATGGGATTTCAGCAGCCACGAACTATTTCGTGTCGGCGAGCGCAGGAATGCGTTAATGCGCATGTACAATTACCGTGAGGGCTTGACCGCGGCGGACGACACGTTGCCGGAGCGATTCTACACTGAGCCGATCCGCAGCGGCCGGCACGCGGGCGCGGTGATTGACAAGGTGAAGTTCCAGCAGATGATCCAGACCTACTACGAAATGTGCGGCTGGGATGCCGAGGGACGCCCGACTTTGGCAAAACTCTACGACATGCATCTCGAGTGGCTGGCGGATCAGCCGGCCAATCAAAGTTCGATGTAGCGACGCGCCGCCACGACGAAAAATACGCAAACCAGAAGACTGTGCTCAAGTCATATGTTAGCGATATGATACTGTATTGGATTCTGAACTAAGACGAACGCGATCCCCGCCTGATCGACTGACACAACGCTCGTCCCGCCCCGCGCTCTGGGATTCTCAAGACCGCGGGAGTCAGCCGCTTTGCGGTTTGCGAATTGCATCTACCCAGGCTGCCAGCGCCCCTACGCATCCTCCGCCGGCTTGCCCGACGTAACGTAAAAAACGTAGCCGCACTCCGGAATATTCCCCTCATACGTGACAATCCCCACCTAACTACCCATTCGACTGTATTCCTCGCCGCGCTGCATTCACCTACGATTGTCCGGAAGATAGCACTTCTATTACAGGGAGATGCCAAATGAACTGGGACCAGATTCAAGGTAAGTGGAAGCAATCGATGGGCACTGTGAAAGAAAAGTGGGGAAAACTCACCGACGACGACCTGACCACGATCAACGGCCACAAAGAGCAACTCGTCGGTAAGATTCAGGAACGCTACGGAATCGCGAAAGAAGCCGCCGAGAAGCAGGTTGACGAATTTACGCGGTTTTTCAATTCAACTGACATTCGAAATCTAAAGCCGAAGGCGAAGGCAAAATCGTCCTGACATCGCGCGATCCAATCTGACCAGCCAAAGCAAGCGATTGCCGCAGGCTGGTCAGAATCTGTCGGTCGTGCAGCCGAGCTCTCGGGAAAAACTTCAACTCAACTTAAGAGGACAAAAAATGTTTGGATACGGTTTAATCGGAACGCTCGTTATTGTCTGCTTGATCGTCTGGCTCGTGAATCGAGTTTGACCTCGATTTCTGAGCGGCCCGCTCGCAGCATTTTATCGAGCCAGCAAGGCACTTCATCTCGATCACGCACAGGCACGCCCTAGCAGCGTCGAGTACAGAGCGCCCGTACTTTTACGGCAACTAGGGGATTCGCGTGCCAGACCTTCCGCACGCTTCAAAAACTTCCAGCAAATGTGAAAGACCCATCAGTTCCCGGATCGGCTTGCTCATATTCACCAGCTCGATCCGGCAGCCAGCGCTCCGCGCAGAAATGTACAGCCCGACAATCGTTCCCAGCCCCGAGCTATCCATGAACACCAGCTCGGCGAGGTCCAGGATGATCCTCTTGTGCGCCGGAATCATCCCTTTCACTTCGGTTTTCAGCCGCGCTGCGTGTTCGAGCGTAAGCCGCCCGCTGCACTGCACCACGGTCGCGTCCTCGAACGCATAGCTGTACAGCTTGAGGTTGTGCAGGGGAAGTTCAGTCGATTCCGCTGGAGTCACGGTTTTCTCCCGCCCTAAACAGCGCGCAAAAATGCACCTATCGCTGCCGGCTTCTCGCCAGCATTTCTAAATCACGGAATCAACGCGGCTCCAGTTCCTCTAGCGTGCCACCGCAGCCTTCGCGTTGTCGGCGCGAACTACCGGCACATCCACGAGATGCTCGGAGACGAACCACACCTGCAGCTCGTTCGTGCGGATCACGTCGCTCACGATCAAATCATTTGTGCCGTCGTCGCCCGCCTCGGTCGCCTGCTTTGCCATCGCGCGCGCTTCCTTCAAAATGATTTCGTGCGCATCCAGCAGCCGCGAAAGTTGTACGGGCACTTCTTCTCGTCCGCGCGGCGGACGCGCAATAATCGTCGTCTCCGCCACATCGGCGGCCATCGCGAGGCTGATTCCGCCCAGCAGCTGGATTCGCTCCGCGATCTGGTCCACCAATTCGTCCTGCTCGCCATGATGCTTGTCGAAAAGCAGATGCAATTGGTAGAACGTAGGTCCCGCCACCTGCCAATGATGCTTCTTGTACATGTCGCGTAGCGTCATCGTGTCCGCGAGCAGCTGATTCAAATTCTCGGCGCTGCTCCCGCACGTTTTTTCGTCGAGCGCGATCGAAAGCTTCGCAATCTTTCCGTACGGCTGAATTTCCCGCGCTGTCTGGTGCAGAATCGGTTGTGCCCCACGCGTTCCTTCCGCGAGTTGGCCGTAGCTCGGACCGCGTTTGTCGCTCTTATCGTTTTTCAATGCCATGTGAATGCCTCCTCCTCACTTCAAATGGATACAAGGGCATCGCTGGGTCACTGCTAAATGGGTCGCTGCTAGACGCCCATAATAGGCCAATGATAGGCCAATGATACGCCCATTCAAATAGATGTATGAACCCCATCGCAAGTCGCAACCCGCGATGCGCTACTTCGCGGCATCCGAAGCTTTCGCCGCGACCAGGTTGAATCCCTTCGCCTTCGCTTCCTGCGCCAGCGCTCGAAGCATCGCGCGGCCGGTTGCCCAAATTAAGATCGTGAAAATTTCCTTTGGGTAAGGCTCATCATGTGGCTGTCGGCGGCTGGATGAGAGGTGGAACGAAAAGCCCAACTTTCGAAAACCACGAAAGTCTTACGCTCTTTCGATTTGAAAAGGTGTGCCTCCCGCCAGGTCATACTAATTCTGTGGTAGGACCGCTAGAATTTGCGCCAGCAGGGCCCAGGAAAGGAAGAAGGTGGAAGTGAGACTCAGATAGAACATGTTTTCTGCCACTCGTATTACGGCATCGAGAGGAGAATTGTCACGTGCATCGAGAATCGCACCTCTCTGGTAAAGCCTGCGAATATCTTTATGTATCAGGATTGAACGAACCCAAAAGCCGACAAGCCATACCATGACTAGTACCAGCCAGGAGACAACGCGTGGTCCAAGTTGCGACCTATGGCCTGCGATTATTAGAAAGTCATACGTAACAGCTCCCACCATAATAAACGAAGCGGCGAGAAAGGCAAATGAACGGAACAAAGGCTTTGAGAAAAATCCCGTCGACGGGTCATAGTCTTCCGACGCTAACGTCATATTGATCACCTCATTTCTGTCGTGCTATTGAGAACTACAGCCGAGAGCCCGCCCAAAACCAATAAAACCACTTGAGATAGTTGAGAGTCCACTACTCATTGGCCCGTCCCCTATCGCCGCTAAACGCCCATCACAGGCCAATGATACGCGCATTCAAATAGATGTATGAACCCCATCGCAAGTCGCAACCCGCGATGCGCTACTTCGCGGCATCCGAAGCTTTCGCCGCGACCAGGTTGAATCCCTTTGCCTTCGCTTCCTGCGCCAGCGCTCGAAGCATCGCGCGCCCGGTTGCCGCCTTGTCCGCTCTCGTTTCAATTTCACCAAGTGCCAATCGCGCCTCAAACTCAATCGCCACCAATCCCGCTGCATGCGCTTCCTTCTGCGCGGCGCTAAGCGCCTTCAGCGCATCGTCATTCTTCCCCGACGCAGCATCGATGCGCGCCTTCGCAATCGCAGTCATCAGCTTCAGGTTTCGATCGTTCGCCTGCTGAGCAAGGCTCGACGCCTGCTCGATCTGGCTTCGCGCTCCGATAACATTGCCCGAGTCGAGCAATGCCAGCGCCAGCGTCCCGCGCGCCTGCGCCTCGCCGCCCACATCTTTCTCCGCGGCCAGCTCCGTCGCCGCGTCCTGAGCTAACTTCTTCGCATCCTCCGGCTTTTTCTCCTCAAGCGCCAATGCCGCGAGTGAAATCTGCGAATAGGCAGCTTCACTTTTCTGGCCGATTGACTGCTGAACTTTCAGTGCCTGCTGATAACTCTGTCTCGCTCCTTCCAGATTTCCCTGAGCGAGCTGAACATCGCCGAGGTTGTCGCGTGATCTCGCCTGCCGCCCGGCATCATCCATTTCCGACCGAATGCGCAACGAATCCTCGCAACTCCTCAATGCTCGATTGAGTTCTCCGCTTTGGAGGGAGAGCATGCAGAGATTGTTCAGAGCGAGAGACTCAGTCCGCTTATCGGCGATCTCATGGGCAAGTTTGATGGATTGCTCGAAAAGCTCGTTTCCGTGTCGTGAATCTCCGAGCTTATAGAGGACTGTTGCGAGATTCTGCTCGGCCAACGCCTGCCCACTTCTGTCGCCGCGGTCGCGAGCCACCGCGATGCTATCTTCGTAGGCTTTCTTAGCTCCGGCGGGATCTCCCTGATCGTCCTTGATATTGGCGATATTAATCAGCGCCCCCGCCTCATCTAATTTATCTCCGATGGTTTGCGCGATCGCCACTGCCTGCTCGTACCGGATTTGCGCCTCTCTAAGATTCCCCTGGCTGTAGTATGCATTTGCAACCTGATTTATTGCACGCGCGGAGCCCAGCTGATCGCCTGCGTCCACGTTCAACTTGCTTGCGTCTTCACAAAGCGGTCTGGCGTCGGCTGGTTTTCCGATGTATAGAGTCGCCCAGCATTGGAATACACGGGCGCGCGCCAGCAGCAAATTAGAGCCGAGCGTTTTGGCCTTCTCTGCGGCCGAGTTCGCAGCGGATAATTGCTCGCGGTAATTTGCCAGGAACTGTTGTGCTTCGGCCCGCAACAAATCCGCGCGCGCTTGTGCGCCGAGCGGAACTGCTTTGCCGTTCAACTGAGAGAGCGTTGTAAGTGCGGCAGAAGAGCTTGCCGGCGCCGATCTGGCTCCTCACCAACAACAATGCATATTCGGAATCGTCGCCATAAATCGTCCAGAGAGAAGAATATTCCTCGATCGCCTTGGACCATTCGCGGATCATTTCGAGGTATCTTCCGCTGATCAATCCGCGCGCTTCCCTCGACATTTTTTGTGATAGGTCGAGTGCTTTCTTTGCTTCCGCTTGGGCCTTCGAATCGTAACCCAGGTTCGACCATGCGTCCGCCAGTAGGCTGTGTGCTTGGGCAAAAGTTGGATCGGCGTCAACGCTCCTCTCGAGAAGCTTCGTCGCTCCCAGAATGTCGAAATTTCTCAGCCTTTCTCGCGCTTCGGAAAAATATCTCAGCGCGTCGCTGTTTGCCGAGAGTGAAGAATCCATCCGCGATTCTTCCGTGGCGCTCAGCTCTATCCCTAATTTCGAGCGAACCAGTTTTCCCGCGCGAACCACCATGCTGTTCAGGTCCGATTCCTTTCCCGGCGCCTGTATCGACCCGATGCTCTCGTCGTCTCGCGTCCGGATCAAATGGATATTCCATTCGACCGTCTGTTGATTCGCTGCACCGTTTGCCCGGTAGGAGCCGGTGATCAGAACGTCGCTTCCTAGGTATTTTGCAATCTTGCCAATCTCATTTTTATTCGGCAATTCGGAGATGTCGCGAATGCCGAGGCGTCGACGAAGAAGGCGGCCGATTACGTATTGCTGTGGACGGATGAAACACAAGGCCTCAAGCTTTCATCGCCAACATGGGAACCACATGAATGAAAGTGAGATTGGCGAGATAACAAGCAGTGGGAAGACTCAACGTTCCGTACCGGCTCCTCCCGGGCAAATGGTGCAGCGAATCAAAAGACGGTCGAATGGAATATCCATTTGATCCGGACGCGAGACGACGAGAGCATCGGGTCGATACAGGCGCCGGGAAAGGAATCGGACCTGAACAGCATGGTGGTTCGCGCGGGAAAACTGGTTCGCTCGAAATTAGGGATAGAGCTGAGCGGCCACGGAAGAATCGCGGATGGATTCTTCACTCTCGGCAAACAGCGACGCGCTGAGAGATGTTCCGAAGCGCGAGAAAGGCTTAGAAATTTCGACATTCTGGGAGCGACGAAGCTTCTAGAGAGGAGCGTTGACGCCGATCCAACTTTTGCCCAAGCACACAGCCTACTGGCGGACGCATGGTCGAACCTGGGTTACGATTCGAAGGCCCAAGCGGAAGCAAAGAAAGCACTCGACCTATCACAAAAAATGTCGAGGGAAGCGCGCGGATTGATCAGCGGAAGATACCTCGAAATGATCCGCGAATGGTCCAAGGCGATCGAGGAATATTCTTCTCTGGACGATTTATGGCGACGATTCCGAATATGCATTGTTGTTGGTGAGGAGCCAGATCGGCACGGCAAGTCTTCTGCCGCACTTACAACGCTCTCTCCAGTTGAACGGCAAAGCAGTTCCGCCGCTCGGCGCACAAGCGCGCGCGGATTTGTTGCGGGCCGAAGCACAACAGTTCCTGGCAAATTACCGCGAGCAATTATCCGCTGCGAACTCGGCCGCAGAGAAGGCCAAAACGCTCGGCTCTAATTTGCTGCTGGCGCGCGCCCGTGTATTCCAATGCTGGGCGACTCTATACATCGGAAAACCAGCCGACGCCAGACCGCTTTGTGAAGACGCAAGCAAGTTGAACGTGGACGCAGGCGATCAGCTGGAGCCCGCGCGTGCAATAAATCAGGTTGCAAATGCATACTACAGCCAGGGGAATCTTAGAGAGGCGCAAATCCGGTACGAGCAGGCAGTGGCGATCGCGCAAACCATCGGAGATAAATTAGATGAGGCGGGGGCGCTGATTAATATCGCCAATATCAAGGACGATCAGGGAGATCCCGCCGGAGCTAAGAAAGCCTACGAAGATAGCATCGCGGTGGCTCGCGACCGCGGCGACAGAAGTGGGCAGGCGTTAGCAGAGCAGAATCTCGCAACAGTCCTCTATAAGCTCGGAGATTCACGACACGGAAACGAGCTTTTTCGAGCAATCCATCAAACTTGCCCATGAGATCGCCGATAAGCGGACTGAGTCTCTCGCTCTGAACAATCTCTGCATGCTCTCCCTCCAAAGCGGAGAACTCAATCGAGCATTGAGGAGTTGCGAGGATTCGTTGCATTCGGTCGGAAATGGATGATGCCGGGCGGCAGGCGAGATCACGCGACAACCTCGGCGATGTTCAGCTCGCTCAGGGAAATCTGGAAGGAGCGAGACAGAGTTATCAGCAGGCACTGAAAGTTCAGCAGTCAATCGGCCAGAAAAGTGAAGCTGCCTATTCGCAGATTTCACTCGCGGCATTGGCGCTTGAGGAGAAAAAGCCGGAGGATGCGAAGAAGTTAGCTCAGGACGCGGCGACGGAGCTGGCCGCGGAGAAAGATGTGGGCGGCGAGGCGCAGGCGCGCGGGACGCTGGCGCTGGCATTGCTCGACTCGGGCAATGTTATCGGAGCGCGAAGCCAGATCGAGCAGGCGTCGAGCCTTGCTCAGCAGGCGAACGATCGAAACCTGAAGCTGATGACTGCGATTGCGAAGGCGCGCATCGATGCTGCGTCGGGGAAGAATGACGATGCGCTGAAGGCGCTTAGCGCCGCGCAGAAGGAAGCGCATGCAGCGGGATTGGTGGCGATTGAGTTTGAGGCGCGATTGGCACTTGGTGAAATTGAAACGAGAGCGGACAAGGCGGCAACCGGGCGCGCGATGCTTCGAGCGCTGGCGCAGGAAGCGAAGGCAAAGGGATTCAACCTGGTCGCGGCGAAAGCTTCGGATGCCGCGAAGTAGCGCATCGCGGGTTGCGACTTGCGATGGGGTTCATACATCTATTTGAATGCGCGTATCATTGG
>CAVZNU010000005.1:0-913663 GCA_963776695.1 uncultured Acidobacteriota bacterium
GTACGAGGAGATCGGGCGCAGCGGCCGGTACGGCGCCTCCCAGGGCGACGAGCGGGCGCTCGAGATCAGCTTGCCCGTCGAACTGCGCTGGTTGCTGCCGTAGGCGATCAGCGCCACGTCGCACTGGCCCGCGGCCAGGGCGAGCGCCGCGACCGAGGCTTGAATCTGGAACGAGGAGCCGCCGGTGCGGCAGTTGTCGTTGAACCGCGTGCGCGCACCCAGGTACTCGGCGAAGTTGAGACCCGACAGCGTCTCGTCCATGACGACGCAGAAGAGTCCGTCGACGTCGCCGGGCTTCAAGCCGCACTGCGCGAGCGCGCGGATGCTGGCGTGTGCCGCGAGGTCGAAATTGGCATAGCCAGGGGCCGTGCCCACGCCGAACGTCGCGGCACCGACGATCGCCGACTGGCCGCGGGGAAATGCATCTTTCATCGGGGTGCTCGCGCGGGTTCAGGCGGGCTCGAAAACGAGGAGCGGGCGCCCGCCTTCCTCGACGACCCTGGCCCTGACACGCATGCCGATGCGGACGTCTTCGGGGGCGATTCCGTCCACGCGGCTCATCATGCGCGGACCTTCGGCGAGGTCGACCAGCGCGAGGTTGTAGTTCGGGGTCGGCGGCTTCTGCCGGATCACGGTCGTCGAGTAGACCGTCCCTTCTCCACTGGCCTCGATCCACTCGAGGTCGGTGCAGCCCGTGCCCGGTTCGGCCACGCGCGGAAACCAGAAACAGCGACCCGACGCCCGGCTCCTCGGCAGCATGAAGCGCCCTTCCGCGAGGAACGCCGCGTACTGCTCCTCCGGGTGGATCTCGCTCATGCTCCGCTCACCCGTGCATCGTCAGGCCGCCGCTCACGCTCAGCACCTGCCCGGTGATGAAGTCGGCTGCCGGCGACGACAGGAAGACGATCGACTGGCCGACTTCGCTGGGACGGCCGAGTCTCCTGAACGGAATCGCGTTGACGAGCGCCTCCGCGAGCTTCGGCTGCACGGTCCCGTGGAACAGCGGCGTCGTGGTCGGGCCCGGCGCCACGCAGTTGCAGTTGATGCGGTACCGGGCCAGTTCGCGCGCCAGCGACTTCGTGAAGGCGATGATCGCGCCCTTGCTTCCGGCGTAGAACGTCTCGCCGCTGCTGCCGACTCGCCCGGCATCGCTGGCGACCGTGACGATCTTGCCGCCCTGCCCGGCCTCGATCATCGACGGCAGCAGCCGATGGATCATTCTCACCGCGCCGACGTAGTTCACGTTGATGATGATGTTCCAGTCCGCCGGGTCGTTCTTGATGAACGGCTTGATGATGTCTACGCCGGCGATGCTCGCGACGATATCGACCGTGCCGCCGGCCTTGCCGCGCACGGCGTCCACGAAGCCGTCGATGGACTCGGCTTTCATCAGGTCCAGCGCAATGAATTCCGCGTTGCCGCCAGTGGAACGGATCTCCGCCATGGCCGCCTCACCCGCCTCGACGTTGACGTCGCCGCCATAGACGATGGCTCCTGCCTGCGCATACAGCTGAGCGGTGGCTCGACCGATGCCCGACGCACAGCCGGTGAGCAGGACCCGCTTGCCCGTGAGGCTGGTGGCCTGTTGCCAGGTGAAATCGACGATGTCCGACATGTGCGCTCTCCGATGTCCTGGTCTGTGCTTGCCCTGGACTGCCTGTACGCCGGACTACCTGCTGTTCCGGGCCAGGAACTCGCCGATCAGTTCCTGCGTACGCACGGAATCGAGCAGCGCGCCCCCCAGGTCCCGCTCGAGCTGGAAACCGTGCGTGCCCGTGTCCGCAAATCCGTGCATGCACTGCTTCGCCACCCGCTGCGCATGGGCGGGCATTGCCGCCAGGCGATCCGCGATGGCGCGCGCGCGTTCGGCGATCTCGGCGCGGGGCACGACCCATTCGACCATTCCCAGCGAGGCTGCGGTCCGGCCATCGACCGGTTCGGCCGTCAGGATGACTCGGGCCGCGACGCCGCGTCCACACAGACGCGTGAGCCGCTGAGTGCCACCGGCTCCGGGGATGAGACCGATACCGACTTCCGGAAGGCCGATCTTCGCCTCCTCGGCGGCGATGCGCAGGTCGCAGCTCAATGCGAGCTCGTAGCCGCCCCCCATCGCCGCGCCGCCGATCTCGCACAGCGTGACCTGCGGCAGGGCCTCGATGCGGTGGTACAGGCCCTGCAGTCGCTCGATATAGGCGCTGAGTGCAGCCCCGGGCGATGGCGCGTCCTTCCAGGAGCGGATCAGGGCGAGGTCCGCGCCGGCAGCAAAGACTTTCGCCGAGCTGCGGAAGTGCAGCACCTGGAAGTCCCGTGCGGCGCCCAGTTCGTCGAGCGCGCCGTGCAACGCGGCGATCATGGCGTCGTCGATCGCATTGACCGGCGGGCGGTCGAGCGTCAGCTCGGCGACTCCGCCGCGGCGGGACACGGCCAGCATGGATGTTCCTATATGCGAACGACGTTCAAATTGTATACTGCAGCCTGGGCTGGGCATTCAACCCAAACCGGTCCGAAGTCTGACGTTTCGGGCGCGGCGAGGCCATTGGGAATCGGGATGAAGCATGTCGTCTTCCTCAAGGCTATCGGTCCGGCGCACGTCCTGTGTGATTCGCTGCTGACTCGCTTCGCGTCCGGTCCACCGTCCGGTTGCATCGCGTCGACAGTCAACATCGTCGTGCCGGGCAATCCGGCACCGGCGTGGGATGCCATCGTCGAGCTGTGGACGCGCCGCGCCCCGATTGCCGCTCCCGCGCTTGCCGCCTTGCAGGATGCGCCGGGCTGTCGCGTGGCGGCGTATCTCGTGAGCGAGATGATCGAGAAAGACACGGGCCCGTCAAAGGGCTGGCCGACCGGCGGCGTCAAGATGATCGTCCCCTGGATCGGGCGAGCGGACGTGTCGCCGGCAGAACAGCGTCAGCATTGGGATGAACACGTGCCTCTCGCCAATCGCATCCACGTCGGCGTGTCGCGTTACGTGCGCAACTGGGTCAACGCCTCCGTGTCGATCGATGCGCCGCGGTACCAGGGCATTGCGACGCAGCACTTCCCCACCGAAGCGGACCTGCATGAGCGCTTGTTCGATACACCGGCCAGCGTGCAGCTGATTATGGACGATTTAACGGACTTCATTGCCGAGCACGCAGCACTGCGCGTCGTCGAATATAGCTCGCCTGCGCCGGCCAGCTCGAGGCCGTGACCATCGACCTGCATTGAGGACCAGCCGATGAGCAAGGAATTGACCCAGTGGGCCGAGTACCTCGACCTGGCCAAGCCTGCGGCGACCTGATTCAAAAGACCTGGGCGCCGGGAGATGCCGTGGTGCAGGCAGACTTGTGCCGTCAACTCGCGATGAATCTCTCGCAGGGCTATTTCCTGTACTTCCAGTCGACGCCTGAGCACCCGGACTTCGCGCCTTTCGAGAATTCGGTGTTCATGCTGCAGCCCAACCCGGACGCGGTGTATCACTACGCGCCGGTGTCCGGCAGCGGCACCTATCGCATCGTCGGTGAGCGCGGCAGCGTTCCGGTGGCCGGATTTTGCGACCGGCAAGGTGATGATCGGGATGGGACTGCCACCCGGGCCCGGTTACGGCAATTACGATCTCGACGATCTCACACTTGAAGCGGACGGATCCTTCGAGGTCCTGTTCAGCAACGAGCGGCCGGCGGGACATTCCGGCAACTGGCTGCACCTCCACCCGGAGGCCCGCTTCATCCTGCTGCGCCAGTTCTCATACGACTGGGGTCACGAGCGCGACGTCCGCGTCGCCATCGAGCGCCTGGACACCTCGCCGCTCAAGCCGCGGTGGACGCCCGACGAGACCGATCGGCAATTGAAGCGGCTGTTTGGAACCTATGCGGGGTGTCTCACCGAAACCGCGCTCGGCGCCGTCAGACGAGCGCTCAGCGGCGGCGCGGTCAACCAGTTCAAGCTGCATGACTTCCAGGACCTGGGCAACAGCAAGGACTGGCCCAGGCGTACTTCGAATGCGTGTACGACATCGCGCCCGACGAGGCGCTGATCCGCGAGACCGAATTGCCGGAAATACGTCCCTACTGGAACGTGCAGGTGATCGATGGTCTCTGGAACCAGGTGGAGTTGGTCTATCGGCAGAGCAGCCTCAACGGCCACCAGGCCGAACTGGCTGCCGACGGAAAGTTTCGCGCCGTGCTGTCGCTGGAAGACCCGGGCGTGGCCAACTGGCTCGATCCTGGCGGTCACGTGCACGGCATGATGATCGGCCGCTGGTATCGCTGCAGTTCACACCCGACGCCCAGCCTGACCAGGGTCAAATTCAAGGACCTGCGCAAGCATTTGCCAGCGTCGACACCCGCCATCAGCCCCGAGATCCGCGCGCAGAGGCTGCGAAAACGCCGTCTCGGAGCCCAGTTGCGGCGACGCTGGTAACCGTTTGATCCGACGCTTTCAGCGACAGCGCAGGTGCGCAGGCGCGATGCTCAACACCGTGGAGGTGGGCTCCCGAACAGCCGCATCGCCGACTCTGGCGGGGCGACCGGGAGGTGCCCTTCGCCGAACGGCCACTCGAGGAAGCCCGCGGCCGCCATGGTCCCGCCGTCGACGTGCAGCGTGGTTCCGGTCACGAATTTCGAGAGGTCCGACGCAAGGAAGAGCACGCCGTCGGCCAGGTCGTCGGGCATCGGCGGCGCCTTGAGCGGGATGTACATGCCCATCACCTGCATCATGGCCTCGATGGGCACTCCCGCCAACTTCTGGCGCATCGGCTCGGGCAGCGCGTCGATGTTGCCTTGGCTCGGAGTCGTGTCCGGGGCGAGCGCATTGACCCGGATATGCTCGGCGCCGAGTTCGACCGCGAGCGCTCGCGTGAAATTCGTCAGCGCCGCCTTCGCGCCAGCGTAGACCGAGAAGCCCGCGGCCCCGCGATGGGCCTCGATGGTCGTGAAGTTGACGATCGAGCCGCCCCGCCCGGTCTTGCGCATCAGCGGCACGGCACGCTGGATCGAATCGAGCACGTATCCGTAATTGCGGCGAATGTCCTTCTCGAAGTCCTTCGCGTCCATGGACATGAACGGCTTCTGAAGAGTGCCGCCGGCGACGTTGACCAGGATATCGAGCCGGCCGAAGGTGCGATCCACTTCGCCATACAACTGATCGAGGACTGCGACGTCGCAGGCATCGCCGGCCACGCCCACGGCGCGCCGGCCCATGCGCCCGCGCCTTCTGCGCAGTCGCCATGGCGGCGTCCGCCCGGATGTCGCAGAGCGCGACGTCCACGCCGGCCGCGGCCAATAGCCAGCGCGACAGCCTCGCCGATGCCGCTTGCGCCGCCGACCACGGCAGCCACTTTTCCTGCGAGATTCGCCCGCCTGTCGAGTTCGCTCATCGAAGCCGCCGGCCCGTTGACGCCGCAATCGAACGATGTTCATACTAGCGTACAGCGTTCAATTATTCGACCTCCCAGCTACGAGCCGGCGGTCCAGGAGAACTGCGTTGGGCAACATGGTTGCGGGCAAGGTGGTCGTCATCACCGGTTCGGGAGCGGGGATAGGTCGGGATTTCGCGCTGGCGTTCGCGGCGAACGGTGCGAAGGTCGTCGTCAACGACGTGAGCCCCGGCAAGGATGGAGCACCCGGGGCCGCGGACAAGGTGGTGGCGGAAATCCGCGCCAGCGGTGGCGAGGCCGTCGCCAGTACCGACAGCGTCGCCGTTCCGGAAGCCGCCGCGAAAATCGTGCAGGCCGCGCTCGACTCGTTCGGCCGCATCGACTGCGTGGTGAACAACGCTGGGATCGTGCGCGATCGCTTCTTCTTCAACATGTCGGCCGACGAGTGGCAGGCCGTCGTCGACGTGCACCTCAACGGCTCGTTCTACGTGGCCCGGGCGGCGGCACCTCATTTCAAGCAGCAGTCGTCGGGGTCCTACGTCCACATGACCTCGACCTCCGGCCTGATCGGAAACCTCGGCCAGGCCAACTACTCGGCCGCGAAGATGGGCATCGCCGGCCTGTCGAAGTCGATCGCGCTCGACATGGCAAAGTTCAATGTCCGCTCCAACTGCATCGCGCCGTGGGCCTGGACCGCGATGACGGCGACGATTCCGGCCGACACTCCCGAGAACCTGGCGCGTATCGAGAAGATGAAGAAAATGGAATCGCGGAAGATCGCCCCGCTCGCCGTGTACCTCGCAAGCGACGCGGCGGCGAAAGTGACCGGCCAGATCTTCGGCGTGCGCGCCAACGAGATCTATTTCTTCAGCCAGATCCGCATGATCCGCTCGGTTCACAGGTCGGATGGCTGGACACCCGAGTCGATCGCCGAGCACGCCATGCCCGCGTTCGAATCGAGCTTCTTCCCCAACGTCCCCTCGATGGTACTCACGCCCTGGGACCCGATCTGACCATGAGCGACGTCTACGAGATCGTGGGCCTCGGCATGCACTTCGAGGACCTGCCGCTCGGCCGCAGGTTCAAGACCGTCGGCCGCACCATCACGGAAACGGACATCGTGCTGTTCGTGAACACGGTCGGCATGACGGAGGTCCTGTTCACGAACTACGAGTTCCTCAAGCACGAGTCCGACATCAAGGGACGCGTGTCGCCAGGCTCGCTGGTGTTCTGCATCGCCGAGGGACTCCTGACCCAGTCGACCATGCAGGGCACGGGGCTTGCGTTCCTGAACATGCAGCTCGACATCAAGGCCCCCACGTTCGCGGGAGACACGATCCACGTCGAATGCGAAGTGATCGAGTCCCGGCCCTCGGGCAGCCGCCCGGGACGCGGCCTGGTGCGTACGCGCAATCGGGTCGTGAAGCAGGACGGCACCGTGGTCATGGAGTACACGCCGTTGCGCATGGTGAAATGCCGCAAGCCCCCCGCGAATGCCTGATCCAGCCAATCCCAGCATGAGCAACGGGACGCAACTTCGAGGCCAGCCGAGCGGACCGCTCGCGGGCGTGCGGGTCGTCGACCTGACCGTCAACGTGCTGGGCCCGGTCGCAACCCAGATCCTCGGCGACATGGGCGCCGACGTGATCAAGGTCGAATCGCCGGCCGGCGACCCGAATCGAGACACCGGCCCGCGTCGCAACAACGGCATGTCGGCGATGCACCTGAACGTGAATCGCAGCAAGCGCAGCATCACGCTCGACCTCAAGAGCCCGGGCGGCATGGACGCGCTTCTACGCCTCGTCAAGACCGCCGACGTGTTCGTGCACAGCATGCGCCCGGCCGCCGCGCGACGGCTCGGCGTCGGATACGACGCCATCTCCGCGAGCAATCCGCGCATCGTCTACGGCTCGGGCCCGGGCTACCGGCAGGACGGCCCGAATCGCGACTACCCTGCCTACGACGACGTCGTCCAGGGCGAGAGCGGCATCGCCTCGCTGGTGGCGCAGGTGAACGGCAACGGTCCGCGTTTCTACCCAACGGTGATTATCGACAAACTGTGCGGCTACGTTCTCGCGTCGAGCATCGCAATGGCGCTGTACCAGCGCGAGCGCTCGGGCCAGGGACAGGAAGTCCAGGTCCCCATGTTCGAGACGATCCTGTCGTTCAACTACCTCGAACACCTCTGGGGTGGGGCGTTCGACCCGCCGCTGCCGCCCGGCATCGGCTACGTTCGGCTGCTCACGCCGCACCGCCGACCTTACGAGACCCAGGACGGCCACATCTGCGTCCTCGCCGTGAACGACGACCAGTGGCGACGCATCTTCCCGGCGCTCGGCCGCCCGGACCTCGTGGACGATCCTCGCTTCGCCACGACCGACCAGCGCGTGCGCAATTACGACGAGCTCTACGGCATCGTCGGCGCGCAGCTCAAGCAGAAGACGACAGCGGAGTGGCACCGGCTACTCGACGAGGTGGACATTCCGAACGGCCCCGTGCACTCGCTGCAGGAGCTGCTGCACGACCCATACCTCGAACAGACGGGATTCTTCCAGCGCTACGTACACCCGACCGAGGGCCCGCTGGTCACGCCGATGGTGCCGGTGAATTTCTCGCGCACGCCGGGCGGACTGCACCGCCCGCCGCCGCGCCTCGGCGAACACACGCACGAAGTCCTGCGCGAGATCGGCTGCACTGAGGACGATATCGCCAGGCTGGGTGTCTGAAGGCCGGGCACCGTCCCCCGTATTCGCCCGGCAGACCCGCGCGATCTGGGGCACCGCGACCGGTCGATGATGCGGACGACGTTTCTTTATAGTATCGGCATGTCGCTCGAGTACCGATGCACGGACGGGATCGCGCACGTGGCGTTGGCCCACGCCCCGGTGAATGCGTTGAGCCTCGCGCTGCGGCGAGCGCTAATCGAAGCCATCGAGCGCGCCGATGCGGACGATTCCGTGCAAGCGATCGTCCTGCGCGGCGCGGGCAAGGGATTCAGCGCGGGCGGCGATCGAACCGAGTTCGGCACGCCCGCGGCCATCGCCCTTCCCGCGCTGTCCCGCGACGTCCTGACTCGCGTCGAGGCGTGCCGCAAGCCGGTCGTTGCTGCGCTGCATGGATTTGCCGTGGGCGGCGGCCTCGAACTCGCGCTCGCGTGCAGCGCGAGGGTGGCCGTAGCGGGCACACGCGTCGGATTTCCCGAAGTCGGCATCGGCGTGTTCCCGTTGTCGGCAACGCAGCGACTGCCGCGCATGCTCGGCCTGGCTCCGGCCGCTGAAATGATGCTGGCGGGGCAGATCGTCGAGGCCGGCACGCTGCGTCACTCGCGACTGTTCGACGGCATCGTCGCGCAAGAACAGGACCTCCTGCCCATGGCGCTGGATTTCGCCGGGCGTGCGATCGAAGCACCGCCCCCGCTGGTGCGATCGTGGCCGTGGCGCGAAACGGATCCTCGCGATGAAATGCGGTCCATCCGCGCAAAGCACCCGGACTCGTCGTGCTCGCCGGCGCAACGGGCGTTGCTCGAGGCCCTCGAGGCCGCCGTCGAAGCCGCGGATTTCGAGGCGGGACTCGAGCGTGCGCAGAAGCTCTTCGATGAACTGGGCGGCAATCGCCGTCCGATGACGTCCTCGCCCTCGCCTGGGTAATCGGCTTCAGCCGGCCACGATGCCGGTAAGACGCCGGCCGACGATGTCTCGCGCCTCCGACACGATGCGCTCGATCAACTGCGGCACAGGTCGGCAGGTCGTCGACCAGGCCCACGGACATGCCGAGCGGAATGGCGCCGCCGTCGACGTCGCCGTTCGCCATGGCCTGCATCCAGCGCTGCGCGCCGATCACGGGCAACAGGTCCTTGTGCGTGACGCCGCCCTTCTTTTCCAGTTCGAGCACCTGCGCACTCACGGCATTGCGCATGACGCGGCTGGAATCACCATACGAGCGTCCGATCAGCACGGTATCGCGTTCGGTGGACTGGATGAATTTCTCCTTGAGCGCCGGATGCAGCGGCGATTCCTGCGTCAGCATGAATCGGGTCCCCATGTTGATGCCTTCTGCGCCGAGCGCGAGGGCTGCCACGAGCCCGCGGCCGTCGGCGAAGCCGCCACAGGCCACGACGGGAATCTTCAGGCGCGACACAGCGGCCGGAATGAGCACCAGGCCCGGCACGTCGTCCTCGCCCGGATGTCCCGGCGCATTCGAAACCGTCGATGCTCACTGCATCGACGCCGAGGCTTTCCGCCTTCAGGGCATGACGCACGGTGACGCACTTGTGCAGGATCCTTCACGCCGGCCCGCTTGAGCGTCTCGATGTAGCGCGCGGGATTGCTGCCCGCCGTCTCGACCGCGGTGATACCTTCGTCGACGATGGCCGCGACATAGCCGTCGTAGTCGAGACCGGTATTCGCCGCCAGCAGCGTGAGATTGACGCCGACGGCCGCCGGTGTCAGCGCCCGCGCCCGGTGGATCTCCGACGCGAGGTCCTTCGCCGTCGCCTGCGTGTGGGCGGAGATGAAACCGATGCCACCGGCATTGGCGACCGCGGCGGCGAGTTCGGCTCGGGCCGCCCAGCGCATGCCGCCCTGGAGGATCGGATAGTCGATGCCGAGCAATTCCGTGATGCGCGTACGAAACATTCAGCCTCCTGGCTTCCGCAGCTGGGCGCGTCGCGCTCAGCGCCCGGTAAAGCGCGCCTCACGTTTCTCGACGAACGACTGCACACCTTCCTTCGCGTCCTCAGTTGTACAGGCGCGTTGCGTGGCCGCGATCTGCAGGTACGCCGCCTGCCAGCCGTGGGTACCGGCCACGCGCGCGTTCTCCATCGTCGCCTGCACGGCAAGCGGCGCCTGCCGGCCAGATCCGCTCCGCGATCTCGAGCGCCCGCGCCAGTTCCTTGCCCGCCGGCACGACTCTCCTGCACGAACTTCATGCGCAGCGCTTCCGGCGCGTCGAACTCGTCGCCGGTCAGCAGGTACTTCATCGCGTTGCCCCAGCCGGCGCGCTCGACCATGCGGAAGGTCGCGCCGCAGCCGGCCATGATTCCGCGCTTCACCTCGAGCTGGGAGAAGCGGCAGTTGTCGGCGGCGACGACGACGTCGGCCGCCAGCATCAGCTCGATCGCCACCGTGAAGCAGATGCCCTTCATCGCGGCGACGACCGGCTTGGTGCGCAGCGGCGGCCGCAGGTTGAACGGATCGACCTCGCTGGTCGGCAGGAGCGGCTTGCCCTCGCTTGCGCAGCGGGACGATCGTCGGCATGTCGAGGCCAGCGGTGAAGTGATCGCCCTCGGCATACAGCACGCCGCAGCGCAGGTCTGCGGCGATTCCTCGAGGCGCGTGTAGGCCGCCGCCAGCTCGTTGAACATCTTCGGCGTGAAGCCGTTGCGCTTCTCCGGACGGTCGATGCCGATCAGCAGCAGGTGGCCGCGCTGCTCGGTACGGATCTGTCCAAACGGGTCGCGTTCGTTGCTCATGAGCTTGCTCTCAGGACGAGTAGTTGGTGCCACAGCTGAGCGACTCCCAGGCATCGATTTCCTGGCCGAAGCGCGCGAGCTTGCCGCGCGCGGCAGCGACGGCGTCCGGTCCGAGCAGCAGGTGCACGGGCGGCTGCGGCGCATCAATTGCGGTGATCACCGCCGCCGCGGCCTTCGCCGGATCGCCCTGCTGCGTGCCGTGATAGCGCTCCTTCATGCCCCGGGGCCGCGCGGCTGGGGTGCCAGAGTACTCGGGCATCTGCCGATTCACGAGCACCAGCGAGCTGCCCGCGAAGTTCGTCCGGAAACCGCCCGGCTCCACGACGGTCACGCGGATCCCGAAAGGTGCAAGCTCACCGGCCAGCGATTCGCTCAGGCCCGTGACCGCAAACTTGGCGGCGCAATAGAGTCCAACGCCGGGGATGCCGAGGATGCCGGCCATCGACGAGAAATTGACGATGTGTCCCCCGCGCCGCTCGCGCATGCGTGGCAGCACCGCCTTGATGAGATTGAGCGTGCCGAAGAAGTTCGTTTCCATGACCCGCCGGGCTTCGACGTCGTCCGCCTCCTCGACGGCACCGCCGAGACCATACCCGGCATTGTTCACCAGCACGTCGATGCCGCCGACCTTCGCTTCGACGTCGTCCACCAGCGGCGCAATGGCCGCGGCGTCGGTGACGTCGAGGACTCGAGCGTGCGCCCGACCGGGCGCGATCGACTCGAAGCCAGCCAATTGCGCAGCCTGCCGGACGGTACCGACGACCGTCTCGCCCTTGGCGAGCACGGCCAGGGCAAGTTCGCGGCCGAAGCCGGAGGACACCCCGGTGATCAGCCAGAGTCGAGGCCGGGACGGCGTCATTTCAGTGTCTCCTTTCTGCGGGCCGGAGAACCCGCCGCGCGACTTTGACAAAGTTCGAAAATGCGTACAATGTTCGAATACATGTTACCGGCCGCCCCACGGCCCCGCAACACGGAATCCGCCATGAGCGACCTGTCCGGACTCGACGACCTGCGCCGCCGCATCGAACGCATCGAATCCCTGCAATCGATCCAGCAGCTGCCGATTCGCTACGCGATCGCCGTCGACTCCCGTGATCTGGACGCATGGGTGGGCCTGTTCGTCGAGGACGTGAATTGCGGCCGGCAAGGCCGCGGCCGCGACGCGCTCAAGCGCATCATCGACCCACAGGTCCGCACGTTCTATCGCTCCGTCCACCAGATCTGCGGACACCAGGTCGACTTCGTGGACGACTCTCACGCGACTGGCAAGGTCTACTGCCGCGCTGAACACGAGGCGCGCGGCAAGTGGGTGGTAATGGCCATCTGCTATTTCGACGAATACGAGCGACGTGACGGACGCTGGTATTTCGTTCGCCGCAGGGAGCGCCATTGGTATTCATCCGACGTGCTCGAGCGCCCTGGGCAGCCGGTGTTCCAGAACTGGGATGCCTGGCCCGACGCTCGGCCCGAGCTGCCGCACGCGTTCCCGAGCTGGACTGCCTTCTGGAACGAAGGTGACTCCGACGTACCCGGCACGCTCAGCAGCGCGCCCTGACGACCGAATCACGCAGGAGATGGACATGAGCGACAAGTGGCAGCGAGGTCACGACCTGATGGTCAACATGATGGGCCCGCAATTTGCTGCTGGAGTCGAAGGCGCCGCGAAGGCCGGCAATTTCGGCTCCGACATCGCGCGCATGGCGATCGAGTTCGCGTTCGGCGACGTGTGGTCCCGCCCGGGTCTGCCGCGCCGGGACCGCAGCATCGTCGTCATTAGTTCGCTGATCACACAGGGCAAGACGAACGAACTGAAGAATCACCTGCGCTTCGGCATCGACAACGGCCTGACGGCCAACGACCTGCAGGAGATCCTGATCCAGGTCCTGCCGTATGTCGGCTTCCCGGCGATCGCGGAGGCGATGACGGCCACCATCGAAGTGCTGCGCGAAAAAGGCCTCGACGGCGGCGTGAAGACGGCGCAAGAGAACAAAACGCTTTAGGCGCACCGTGCGCTCCAGCGGCGGACGGCTCAGTTCGAAGGCGGCCCGGACTTCGGGCGGTAGGCCTCGGGCCACAGGACCTTCACGACCGGACTGTCCGCCGCGTAGGCATGGCAGGAGTCGATGAGCGTGTTGCGCTGGCCCCCGCGCCCGCCGTACGCCCCCAGCACGGCGTCCCGCCCCTGCCCGCGACGCTTGCCGGCAAGTGCGTGCACCGCCACTGCCGACATGGCATCGATCATGGCGAGGATGTGCGTGCAACCCTCCGTGCCGCCGACCTTCTGGCGAACCTGCTTCTTGAAACCGCCGGAGATGACCAGCCCGACCAGGCGTTCCATGTTCGACGGCACTTCACGGCATGGCGGATGCGGTGCGGCATCGGTCGCGCAGGCCACGCCGCGGATGGTCAGATCGTCGTCCACGGTCAAGCGCAGCCACATTTCATGCACGGGCTCACCCTGCGCAATCGGGCCGCGCCATTCATTGCCCGTGTCGTAGCCACGCACGTCGACTAGATGTCCCTCGATGTCCACGAGACCATCGTCGCGCAGGTAACCCTCGCTGGTAATGGTCCGTCGCGTCAGCAGTTCACGCGGGTTCGGTGCAGGCAGGGGCATTCGGATTCTCCGGGACGATCGATGCCGGACTCCGCAGCAAGGGTTGCAGCGCTCCAGCGCGCTTCCTATAGTGCCGCAAGCGCGTTTCACTTGCGAACGCCATTCGCTTTTCCGAACGACCAGCGGACCCCATGGAAGGCACGACCCCAGCGACAGTCAAGCGCGACGGCCGTACGCTGCTGTGGATCAGCGGCGCCACGCAGGGCCTCGGGCTTGGCCTGGCGCGGACGCAGCCATTCGTCGATGCGCAAGTCATCAACCTCTCACGACGGACGCACCCGGACTACGAGACGGTGCACTTCGACCTGACGCGGCCCGAGACCTATGAGACTGTGCGCCAGAGTTTCGAACGCGAACTCGCCGAATTCACCGGGGCTCGAGCGATCTTCGTGCACAACGCCTACTATCCGGGCCAGGCCGGATTCGTCGGCGAATCCAATCCGCGTGGAGTACGCCCGCTCCCTGCAGGCCAACGCCGTCGCGCCGCTGGTGCTCGGCGAGATGTTCCTGCGGGTGGTGCAGCCGGGCTACGAGTCGGGTCTCGTCCTGATGTCGTCCGCCGCCGCCCGGCATCCTTTCGCGGGCAATGCGGGCTACTGCGCCGCCAAAGCCGGCGTCGAAATGTGGGTGCGCACGGTGCGGCGCGAATTGAAGGCGCGGAACCGCAAGACGTGGGTGATCGCCGTGCGCCCCGGCTTCGTCGACACTCCGACGACGCGCAGCATCGCCTCCCTGGCCGCAAGCGAATATCCTGTCGCGCCGCAGATGGCGCGCCAGTTCGAAACCGGCCAGGGCGTGCTCTCACCCGACGAGGCCGGACGCGATATCTGGGCCGCCTTGCCGCCGAGGACCGACGAGTCCGTGCTGCTGTTCGGCGAGATGGTGCAGGACGCAGCCTCCCCCAAAGCGTGAGTCGCTAGTCCAGCCACTCCTTCAGGCCGGCGAGATAACGGCGCACGCGACTCTCCGCAAGCTCTGCGTCCCTGCCGAGGATCGCATCCACGATCGCTGCATGGCCTCGCTTGATGCGCACCACGACCTGCTCTCGTTCCCCGCGCGGCCGCTTGGCGAACGACGCGTGGTCGTCGGTCAGGCGCAGGGCCACCTCCAGCAGGAAGGCTAAAGCCGTGTCGCCACTCAGTTCGCCCAAGGCTGCGTGCAGGCGCTGCAAGTCCGCACCGTTCGCGTCGCCATCCAGCCTCTGGTCCACCGCCAGCACCGCTCGCAGCCGGCGCTCGAGCGTGGCATTGAGCCGGCCGACGACCAGCCCCACGGCAGCCACCTCCAGTAGTTCACGAAGCTTCAGGATGTCCCGCGGACGAATCGCGCTGACGCCGCGTCGAACCACGCGGCCCGCTGGCAGCACGAGCGGCCGGATCGCGCGGCGCTCCCGGTCCTGCCAGTTCCAGCGCCGCTGCCGGGCCAAGGCTGTGAAGGCTGCGACATCGGCGCGTGGCACGGCGATCGTCAGGTTCGCGAGCCCCGCCGCGCGCTGCCTCGCCCTCATCGCTGCCATGCGCTCGGCTGCCGATTTCGCCATGCCGGTTCCTCACGGGAATCGTTCCACCGATCGTAACATGTGACGCATTGACGCCCGGCGAGATGGCTGGTTACGGTCGAGCGGTTTCCGACCTGCCTGCCGTGAACCAGGAGTTCCTCGCATGAGTGCACCGACTGACCCCAAGCATCTGGCTGACCGTCCGCGGCGCGGCGACTTCGGCTGGCAGCCCCTTGCCAGCGCATTCGAGCCCACGCTCGAGGACATGATGTCGGACCGTTCGTACTTCGGCATGCCGCCGGAGGCGCTCTACCTGTGGGGCACGTTCCGCGACGAGGAAGGCGAGATCTATTGCCCGATGCGACGCATCCCCGTCGGCTTGCCGGGCGCTGCGAAGGATACCCGCCGTCGCTTCTACCTGTGCTCGACGCTCGGATCACGCGGACGGCATGCACATGCACCCGGCCGGACGCGCCTCCGTCGCCGAACGACAACTGCCGCCGCACGCTCGAGCACGACCGCGATTCACTGGCGCAGCGACCCAGCGCAGCCGGGCAATCCCTTCCACGTCACGTGGACCCCGGACGACTGCAGCTGGTTCGAGGAAGGCGCGATGGACATCCGGGGCAATAGCTGAAGCCCGGCATGCACTGGTACCTGCCCGGGCGCGACGCCGGCATGTACTACGTGGCCAACATCTTCGAGATGGAAGGCACGATCCTCGGCCGAAGGTGCGCGGCATGATCGGCTTCGATCCGATCTACATGTTCGAGGGCGGCGAGATCTATCGCACCAAGGACGCGCTGGTGCAGGAGAAGCTCGAACTCGTGTGGTACACGTGGGCCACGCGCTACAAGGACGGCAGCATCGACTTCGGGCATTTCACGCTGGGCCACGACATGTTCGGCTTCGCCATCCTCGGCAACGAGAAGGGCGAGGTCCGCTATACCTACGACGTCACCGGCGAGGTGGATTTCGGCAGCAACGGTTACTGGCAGGAAGGCATCCGGTACACGGCCTTCGGCGAGGACTGGGAATTCCTGCCGGACCCGAAGGGACGGCTGGTCGGCCTGGGCACACTGAAGAACCCGCAGGTGGACGGCCGCTGGCGACGCGTCGGCGACACGCGCGAGCCGGACGTCTGGTTCGCGTGGGGTGAAGCTGCACCGAGCCACGGCTATCGTCCGGTGAATCGCCTGCCGGGGCTGGGCACTCGTGTTGGCGTCAACTTTCGGGAACACTAGGCCGGAAATCACCGCCCAGTGAATTTCGGCGGCCGTTTCTCGAGAAATGCCTTTGCCGCCTCGCCGAAGTCTGCGGAATTCTGCAGCGTCGACTGAAAGGACACTTCGGTCTGGCAGGCGGCATCGACGGAATCCGCTGCGGTATTCAGCGCTTTCTCAACAGGGCCATCGCCAGTGGCGGGTTCGCAGCGAATCTTGCCGCCGCAACCAGCGCACGCTCCAGTGCCTTGCCGGGCTCGCAGGTCTCGTTGATCAGCTGCAGCCGCAATGCTTCAGCGGCATCGAACGGCTCGGCGAAGGCAGCGAGTTCCATCGCCTTGCGGTGACCGATCCTGCGAGGAATGGACCAGAGCCCGCCGACGTCGGGTACCAGCCCCACCTTGATGAACGCGACCTTGAACTTCGCGTCGCTGGCTGCGACGCAGTAGTCGCTCGCGGCGGCGAAGGACACGCCGCAGCCCGCCGCGTTGCCTTCCACGGCACACACGAATGCCTTCGGACCGGTTGCCAGCGAGCGGAAGATGCGCACGGCGAGTTCCATGCGCACCCGACCGCGCAGCGCGGGCCGCGACTCCATCTCGGTGATGTCGCCACCCGCGCAGAAGTTGCCGCCGGCACCCGTCAGGACGATGGCGCGCACCGAGTCGTCCGATTGAAGTTCCAGCAGCAGGTCCCACATCTGCTCGCGCATCGCCAGGCCGAACGCGTTCATGCGCCTTGGATAGTTCAGCGTCATGACGGCGATGGCGCCTTCGCGCTGGACCAGCACGCGCTCTTCGGTCGCTTCGCTCACAGCAGGGCTCCATAGAGTTCGAGGTGATGATCGGCATCGCCGAAAGTCAGGTCGATGCCCAGCAGCCGCTTGAAGTACCAACCGACGGGCAGGTCGTCGGTCATGCCCATGCCCCCGTGCAATTGCACGGCCTGCTCGCCGACGTAGCGACCCGACTGGCCGACCATCACCTTGGCCGCGGAAATCGCGCGGCGGCGCTCGCGGCGATCCTCGTCCTCGATACGTGCCGCTGCCAGCAGTGCCATCGACCGCGCCTGCTCGATCGCGATCGCCATGTCGGCGGCGCGATGCTGGAGCGCCTGGAAGTTCCCGATCGGCTGGCCGAACTGCCTGCGTGTCCGCAGATGCTCCGAGGTCATCTCGAGGAGCCGTTCCATCACGCCGACTGCCTCCGCGCAGAGGCCCGCGATGCCGCGGTCGATGGCGCGCTCGAGCTCGTCGTAGCCCTGGTGCAGGGTCCCAAGCAAGGCGTCACCGCCAAGCTCGACGCCGGCGAGCGTGACCTCCGCCGAACGCAGGCCGTCGATCGTCGGGGTGGCGTGCATGCGCAGGCTGGCACTCGAGGTCGGCACCAGGAACAGCGAAATGCCATGGATGTCGCGCACCGTGCCCGCCGTGCGCGCCGAGACGATCAGGCAATGCGCGCTGTCGGCGCCGACGACGACGGCCTTCCGACCATTCAATACATAGCCGCTCCCCTGGCGCGAGGCGCTCGTCTCGACGTGGTCGAGATCGAATCGCGCGCCGGGCTCATGCGTCGCGACCACGACCCGGCGCCCCGCCTGCGACGATCGCGGGCAGCCACTGCTCGCGCTGCGCCTCCGTGCCCACGCGAGCAATCAACGGTGCCGACACGATGGCCGTCTGGAGGTACGGCTCGACGACGAGGACGCGGCCGAATGCCTGCATCACGATCAGCGCCTCGACCGGGCTGCCGCCCATGCCGCCCAGGTTCTCGGGCACGTTGATGCCGAGCAGACCGAGGTCGGCGAGCTGCTGCCAGTTCGTCTCCCATCCGATCTCACCCGCGGCGAGGCGACGCCGCGTGGCGAAGTCGTAGTCCGACGCGAGCCAGCGTCCGACCGCGTCGGCCAGCATCGTCTGCTCATCCGTGTAGTTGAAGTCCATGCTCACAGGCCCACGACCGCGCGCGCGATGAGGTTCTTCTGCACCTCGTTCGTACCGCCGTAGATCGACACCTTGCGCAGGTCGAGATACTGGGCCGCGAGGCCTGCCAGCGCGATGCCACCAGGCATCGTCGTCTTCCTGACCTCGCTCCAGCGCTCCGGGCGCGTACGGCAGGGCATACGGCCCGGCACACTCCATCAGCAGTTCGCCGAGGTCCTGCTGGATCTCGGAGCCGCGGATCTTCAGCATCGACGCCTCGGTGCCGACCTCGTGTCCGGCCTGCTCCAGCGAGATGACGCGCATCAGCGACCACTCGTGCGACAGCAGCTGGATTTCGAGCCGCGCAATCTTCTCGCGAAAGCGCGCATCGTCGATCAATGGGCCGGCCGCGCCTGGACTCACTGGCGCGCCAGCTCCTTCAGGCGGCGCAGCAGACGCTTGCACATGCCGATCCCGGCGATGTTGGTGCGCTCGTGGCCGAGCAGGTACTTCGCGATCGTCCAGCCGCGGTTCTCCTCGCCGACCAGGTTCTCGACCGGCACTTCGACGTCGTCGAGGAACACCTCGTTGACGTCGGCGCCCTGGTCCAGCGTCCGGATCGGCTGCACGCGCAGGCCCGGCGCGTTCATGTCGATCAGCAGGAACGAGATGCCCTGCTGCGGCTTGCCCTCGCTGCTGGTGCGCACGAGACAGGAAGAACATGTTGGCGAAGTGCGCGAAGGTGGTCCAGGTCTTCTGGCCGTTGACGACGTAGACGTCGCCGCGACGCTCGGCCCGCGTCTTGAGCGACGCGAGGTCCGAGCCCGCGCCCGGCTCGGAGTAGCCCTGGCACCACCAGTCCTCCAGCGACAGGATGCGCGGCAGGTACTTCGCCTGCTGCGTCGGGCGTGCCGAACTTCATCAGCACCGGCGCCGATCATCGACAGGCCGAATGGAATCTGGCGCGGCGCGCCGCCGTCGAAGCACTCTTCCTCGAAGATCGTCCGCTGCCGCGCGTTCCAGCCCGTGCCGCCGAACTGCTTCGGCCAGCCCGGAGCGCCCCAGCCCGAACAAAATCAAAGTGCCTCACGCGACTCCCGAACAGTTCAAGGAAATCTTCGCCCAGATCTGCGCCACTCGTCTGCTCTCCTACGACGTTGGCCTGCCCGAATACCTTGTCCAGCACATCACGCGCGAAATGAAACAGCCGCTCTGCCAGTGCTACCCGCGCGATTTAATCGACCAGGTGATTTGGGCCGCCGCGTATCAGGGCGCCGAACCACGGCTTTCTCGCAGCGCTCTCAATGAAGCGTGCCGCAATTATTTTCTATCGGTCGATGCGCTCTAATGCGCGGCGATCTCGCGAGGAACCTCGAGATAGCCGAGGATTCCGTCCTTCGACACTCTCGTCGCAATCACTTCCAGCGGCGGAGAATTGCGCGACACAATAAATTCCACCACCTCGAAGCGGTTGCGATCCTTCAATTCAAGACACGACTGTTCCACGTAGACGCAAAGCGTATAGCGAAAATTTTTCTGGTTTGTCGATTTCAGCGCTAGATGCACGGGGCCGATTAGTTGCGGCGACGCTCCGCGCAAGAGCTCGAAGGGAATCGAAGTTTTTTCGCTGTGCGCGAGCAGTTGGTTCACTTCGTCCTGATTGCGGAGGATCTGAACGTTCTGGCTGTTCACTTGTCCGGCGACGTCGGCGAGCTTGTTTGAAGTCGCCTGCCACGCTTCGCGATTCGCCGTTGTGTCGTTCTGCAGCGCGCCCAGCCCTTGCTGAATTCCTGCGATCTTGTTCTGTGTCGCCGTGTCGGGCGCGGCAGGACGCGCCGGTTGCGGCCGAGGCGTGGGAGAAACGCGATATGCCGGAGCAGCAGCGGCGGTCGACGGGGCCGAAGCCGCAGGCGCGTCGCTCTTGGAATTTTGCGCCGGTGCCGCATAAGAGCGGCGATGGTTTTCCTGTTCGAGTTGCTCCATTCGCTGCTCGATCGCGGAGAGCCGCTGATCCACTTGGCTCAGGACGCGCGATTCGCCATTGGATCCGCCGGCGTCGCTCTGCGATACGATCTTGTAACCCAGCACGGCAAGGGCAGTGATCACGAGAATCGATGCAAGGAGAATGAAAATTCCTCTCGTGCTTGGATTGCCGCCCGACATACGCTCTTCCGAATGTGCGAAAGCTTCACGGTCGTATTCGATGCCTGCGTTTTTGCGATCCATCACTCGACTCTCAGTCTGGCAATTCGCATTATAGCGATTCTCCGTCTCACGACCTTCTATCCTGCGCTCCCGATGTGACAGTAGCTATCGAATGGTAACTTTCCCGGGATACTTCGGCGCGAGAGTGACGACGATCTCTTGCGTTTCAGCAGGCAGCAGCGAAATCGTTCGCTGGCCGGTTTCCTGGCGCTCGCCGCGCATTTCCACATTGTACTTCGCCGGCGCCAGCAACAGCAGCAGCGGCGCGCGTCCCACGTAAAATCCATTGACGAAAATCTGGGCCCCAGTCGGAACGGAGTGCATCATCAGTTTGCCAGCATCCGGCCCCGCATGATCTTCGAAGTTTTTCCGGTTGGTTTCCTCCGCCGGAGGACCACTCGTCGCAGGCAAGTGAGCGGATGCCTTTGGCTGTGTTCGATTACCGGGAGCGGCCGCCGGTCTTTTCGAACCGGCGACAACGCTCGCAGAACCCGTAGTGGCGGCAGCTTCAGTCGTCGCCTGCGCGAGCGCCGTCGTAGGCAATAAGCTGACGAGCAATAGCAGAGGGCAAATCGTCGGCAGCCATTCTGCCTGCAAGCATCGGTAATTTCGTCGACCTCGTCGAATTTTCAACTGTTGCCCCGCGCACCGGACCTAGCCTTCGAATAGGCTTGCCGGCGGTTGCAGACAGAGCAGCACCGCCCTCGAAACCAAGAATTGCTGCTGCAGGACACATACCAAATCGCCGAAATATTCGCAGTCCAGACCAAGCACCTTCACTAAACGATAGAGTTTGCAGCAGATGACGGCGCTGAGAACCGCGATACTCACGTTTTGTGACCAAAACCCTTCAATAAGCTGCGCCGACCGTCCACAAAAGGTGACGCTCGCATCCATTCTCCCGGGCGTTTAGAATGGGAAGTGACGCGAACTAATGGTATGCCGCGTGCATTTGTTTCAGCGGGCTAGCCGCGCGGACGGGTGTGGACTTTCTGCGGCGAGTCGAGACGGCTGCCTGGCGAGTTGAGATGATGTTTGGTGCTGCAACAAAAATGGCTGTGCAGAACAATCCGCCACCGAGACAGCTGCAGTTCCTCGTGCGCCAGGATCCCAGGTTCTCCGGATGGTGGAGTTCGCTGAAGGCGGTTTGTGCCACGGACGAGAATCACGTCGTCGCGAGCTTCCATGTATTTTCATACTTCGGATTTATCTGCGGCTCCGGTAGCGGGCCGCTCGCTCACAGCTTCTTTTCTGATGCATTGCGCATTCCTCATGCTTTTTTTCTACGTGCCGCAGGCTTTGCCTACGAATGCATTCGCATCGCAACCCGTTGCAAAGAGGCCGGAAAGAATCTATTACCGCGTGCCGCTACTCGATTCCACTCAAACACTTCCGCGGATCGCGCCCGCAGGACCTGGAGCGCGGCCTGGCAGCGGTTCTAAGCCCGATCAGCTTCCAGCGCTCGGAAGCACAGCTGCGCACGGCAATCTCACCGTGGTGTCAAAACCTGCGACTCCCGATAACAATCGGCAGACGATTTATCAACGAAGTTCGCCGCCGGATTTGCGAATTCCGGTGGAACAGAAGTTGCCGAACATGGTGCTCGGCAATCCTTCGGAAGCACTGAAGGCGCCCGTAAATTTTGACGCCAACGCTGCGAAACCCACGCAAACGAACAGACAGCTTGCGCCTGAAGCGGCGCCATCTGTGACTGGCGAAACTCCGAAGACGCCGTTAATGTCTTATCTCGATCCCTCCACATCACAGCCGCGTCTTGCGATTCCCGTTGCCGCGGCCGCAAAACCGACAATGAAAACGGGCAATGGGGCCGCTTCGGCTTCGGCGAATGGCGGGGTTTCGGCGCCCGGTGATGGCAACGATCTACTGGTGGTTGGCGTTGATCCGGGACCAGCGACATCGAATATCGCGCTTGGTCCGGGAAACCGCTGGGGAGAATTTTCGATTTCGCCTGCCGGCGGACAGCCTGGTTCGCCGGGCGGCACTCCCGGTGGGGTTGTCGGTGGGGGCATCGGCGGCAAGGGTGCAGGCGGAGACGGGAGCACGGGAGTTGGGCCGGGCGGCGGTGGCGGAGGCGGCGGGAATTCGGGAATGGCTGGAGCAGTGAGCATCAGCGGAACGGGCGGAAACGAAGCGCGCGGCGCGCTACCGTCAGCATTGATTGCAGCGATGGTGTATCCGGTGCCGTCCGCAGTTCTTGCGAAGCTTCGTAAAAATTCCCTGGTCGTGTCAGCCGGTCCGATCGGCGGCGGAGGTTTGGCGGTATACCGCGCGCTGAATTGCGGAAAGATTTATACCGTCTTTCTTCCGATGCCGGGGAAAAATTGGACGATGCAGTACTGCCAGAAACCCGACACTTCGCCGAAAGCGACGCAAGAAAAACGCTCGAACGTGATTCACATGGAGGCGCCGCTGGTTCCGCCGCAGCCGGACGCAGATTCGCGATTTGATTTTCAACGTTTACCGGTGCCACCCGAGAAGGGCTCCAAGATTATCGTTCTTCGGGGGAGCCTGCTCGCGGACGGAACGATCGCTGGGCTCGATATCTACCAAGGCTTGGTGCCTGCAATGGATGAAGCCGCCCGCCTCGCGTTCGGCCGGTGGAAGTTCAAAGCGCCGTTGCGGGACGGCAAACCGGTCACCGTAGACATTCTGGTAGGAATCCCTCCGGAGTCGCCGGGCGTCCCGGCGAAATAGTCGGTGTAACCTTCTGGTCAACTCCTGGGACTAGTACCAAGTGGCGATTCTTCGCAGCGACCTGACGTTTCAGCCCACTTTAGTGGTGAAAAAATACGTCATGAAGCGTAGTCTTGCCTACGCCCGCGGTTGAATCGTGGCACTGTCACCAAAAAATTACATCGATCCATGTGGAAACTCAGCCGCTAAAGCGAGACTACTTTTCCTCGAATGGGCAGGTGATTTCCCGTCGCAGCATGGGGTACGTCTCTTTTCGGCGACGCGTCCATTTTTGAGGACACCCATCCATGTGAGGCGATAGCAATTAGGCTCGGGGCGTCCTGAAAACAGGATCGTGCCACTTTTTGGCCTTCGTATTGCGTTAGAGCCTTACCTCGCTCGTCCTCTGCAGCGCCGGGATGGATGGAGTGCACCACAGGGGTTACCCTCGGCAGGCGGGTGACGGGCAGAGAACCTGCATTTGATCCGTGTCGCGCAGAAAGGCTCGGGGGAGCGTGAATGCTGATGGATCAGTCACTACATCTTTGTTTCTTCAGCCAGGACTCAGCACTAGCAGAAGTGATCGGGCGAGCTCTCGGAAGCGGATTCACGTCGCGCGCCTGCGATGAATTCGACCTGGGGCGATTGAACGAGCATCGCGATTGGTGCGATGTGGTGCTGCTCGATTTGCGCCATTCCGGAACCCAGGGGGACTACGAAGCGGGGATCCGGCTGATGGACGAGATCAACAAGATTCCGCTGCACCCTCCCGTGGTGGCATTGTGCGACGCCGAAAATCGCTCGCTGCTGGTGGGCGTGATGGAGCACGGCGCGTACGACAGCGTGACGAACCCGCCAAACATGGTCGAGCTGCGGCTGATTCTGAAGCGCGCACACAAATTTCACATCGCAGAGAAAGAGCTGGATCGCTTGCGTTCGAATACGCGCGGCGCCGGCAGGCTTCACGAACTCCTTGGGACATCTCCCTCGATGCAGGAACTTTTCGCGCTGGCGCAGAAAATCGCGCCGTGCGACGTAAATGTTCTTATCACTGGTGAGACCGGCACGGGCAAAGAACTTCTCGCACGCGCGATCCATCAGATGAGCGGACGAGCGGCGCGGCAATTGGTCGCGTTTTCGTGCGCGAATCTTCCGGAAACTTTGATTGAAGACGAACTCTTCGGGCACGAAAAGGGCGCGTTCACGGGCGCTTTGATGAGCCGGCGCGGGCGGCTGGAATCTGCGGATCAGGGGACGCTTTTTCTCGATGAGGTTGGCGACTTAAGCCTGGGATTGCAGCCCAAACTTTTGCGCGTTTTGCAGGAGCGCAGCTTCGAGCGGCTTGGAAGCAATTCGACAATCAACGTGAATATTCGTCTTATTTGCGCGACGAACCGGAATCTTTCCGAGATGGTGCAGCAGGGTAAATTCCGCGAGGACCTGTTCTACCGGTTGAACGTGGTGCAGATCCATCTGCCTGCGCTGCGGGAGCGTCGCGACGATATTTCTCTGTTGGCGCAACACTTTCTGCAGGTGTCGTCTGAGCAATTCAATAAGAAAGTGCGGAGATTCTCGCAGCCGGCTTTGCACGCGCTCGAGGAATATGCGTGGCCCGGTAATGTAAGGGAGCTTGAGAACGCTGTGCAGCGCGCCGTCGTTTTGTCCGAAGGGCAGACGGTGGACGTGTGGCAGCTTCCGGGAAGCGTCCGCACGAATCCGGCTGAGCCAGTGCTGACGCGTTCCTACGAGGACGAGGTCCGGCAATTCAAGCGGCGGCTTCTTCTGAGGACGCTGCAGGAGTGCGGCTGGCGGAAGGCGGAAAGCGCGCGCACGCTGGGTGTAGCGCGCGGTTATCTTCACAGGTTGATCAACCAGCTGGAACTTCGGCAAACGGACGATGACGGCGTCTCCGCCGGCAGCCGCACAAACGGCCATGAGAAGCTGCCGCCGGTCAAGCAGATCATGTGATTGGCGGAAGGGTTTACGCCGATGCGAATTACTTCCAGCGCTTCTGGAATTGTCAGCACGTCCGTTGGAACCGAGCCACGACTCTCGTTGTAGGAAAAGTTCGCAGGACTAATCGAATGGAGCACCGAACCAACGATGAGCGAATCGCAGATGCCGATGAGGACTGCGGGCATGGCAGCAGGCACGGGTGTGAACGGGCTTGCGCTGCCGGCCGATGCGAGCGTTCGAGCTTCCGGGCAATCTGGTGCACGGTCGAAAATAGCCTCGGCGCTCGAGACGGTCTTTTCATTTCCTGCGATGCTTGCGGCATTTCTTGTGGGTGGCGTTTTTGTGTCGGGGCGCCGCTTTCTGGTGGACCCAGATTTCTGGTGGCACGCGAAAGTGGGCGAAGGAATTCTGGCGACGCATCGGTTTCCAACGACCGATCCGTATTCGTTTACGGTGCACGGGCAACCATGGCTCGCCTATGAATGGTTGGGGGAAGTGGCGCTCGCGCGTGTGCAACGAATTGGAGGATTGCGAGGGCTTGACGCGCTGCTGATTATCTTGGGAAGCGCGGTAATGCTGGCGATTTACGCGTTTACGACGCTGCGCACCGGAAATTCGAAGGCGGGATTCGCGGCCAGCGCAGTGCTTCTTATTTTGGCGGCTCCTTCTTTCTCGCTGCGGCCGCAGATGTTCGGATATCTGTTTCTCGTGCTGACGCTGATCGCGCTAGAACTCTTCCGGCAAGCCAAACGCTGGGCGCTTTGGTTTTTGCCGGTGTTGATGCTGCTCTGGGTGAACACGCACGGCTCGTGGATTATCGGGCTGGGCGCGATTTTCGTGTACTGGATGTGCGGGCTCGTCGAGTTTCAAGTAGGAGGCCTCGAATCGAAGCGATGGTCGCGAGATGAGCGGAAGCAAATCTCGTTGGTGTTTTTGCTGTGCTTGTGCGCACTGCCGCTGACACCGTACGGGACGCGCATTGCGATGTCGCCGTTTGAATTTGCCGGTTCGCTGCCCCTGAATGTAACGCAGATCCAAGAGTGGCAGCCCATGCTGTTCAGTCTGACGGGCGGGAAGATTTTTCTCGCGCTACTGCTGGCTTTCCTTTTGGCCCAGGTCGTGTTCCGTTTTAAATGGAGAGTAGCGGAGCTGGGGCTTTTTCTGTTCGGCACGCTGATGGCGTGTCTTCATATCCGCTTTCTGTTGGTGTTTGTTCCATTTTTCGCGCCAATTCTTGCGGTGATGTTTGCGCGCTGGATGACCGGCTACGATCACCGGAAAGATCGATTCGTGTTGAACGCGTTGTTGATCGCGGCGGTCGCGGCTGCCGTAGTGCATTACTTTCCGACGCGAGAAGGGATGCAGAAAATTGTTGCCGAACATTGGCCAGTGAGCGCTGTCGAATACTTGAATCATCACGACGTACCCGGGCCCACGTACAACTCTTATGGGTTTGGTGGGTACCTGGTGTGGGCGCGCGGGCCGGAGCACAAAGTTTTTGTCGACGGACGCGGCGATGTGTACGAACGTGGAGGCGTGTTCGAGGATTATTTGAAGATCTCACGCATCCAGCCGGGCGCGCTCGGTCTGCTCCGCAGTTATGGCATCCAATCTTGCTTGATTGAGCGGGATGAGCCGCTTGGAACGTTGCTTTCGGCGTCGCGCGAGTGGAGACGCGTGTATGTCGACAGTGTTGCCGCACTTTACATTCGTACAGGTTCGACAGACTCAACGGGAGGAACGGCCGGGGATTAGAGGCTCGTACTGGATGGCGAGTGACTAATTCCTGTGGCCGGGTCGTCACCAAAGCAGTTGCGGAGAATTTAGAGAGTGTAAACAAGGGGTTACGGTTTGGACTTCGAGCAGCACATTCGCGGTTTTTGCCGGATCGAGCGGATTGCAATTCGAAGAAATACAGGTAGTTAGAGACGTCGGGATGGCCTGACGGATTGGCGTTAGACATGCATGGTACTAAAACGCACGGCAGACGTCCGTGTCGTGCAGCTCACAAATGAGAGGAACCAAACGATGAAGGATTTGCTGAAGCGGCTGTGGCAGGAAGAGGAAGGTCAGGACCTGACGGAGTATGCGCTTCTCCTGGCATTGATCGCACTCGGTGCGATTACTGCAATGAAGGGGCTCGCAAGCACGGTGAACGGCGTTTTCCAGAATGCCGCGAGCAACTTGACCGGGGCAACGACTGGGCCATAGACAGTTTTGCAGACGACCCTTTAGATCGCAGTTCGGCGATCTCGATTAGTCGTTCGTTGCCGGCGCGACTATAAACATTGCAAGAACGGACGTGAAGGAATTCTTTGGAGTTCACCCCACTCACGACAGTAGCGCAAGCACTGTGGGCGTTCACGCTCGCGCTTACGTTATACGCCGGATGGATCGACTGGCGGACGCGGCGGATTCCGAACTGGCTTACGGTGCCTGGGTTGTGCATCGGGATCGCGGTGAATGGCGCTCTTGGCGGATGGCATGGCGTCGTGTTGTCGCTGGAAGGTGCTGGGCTCGCGCTCGGGTTCTTGCTTCCGCTGGTTCTGATGCGGGCGCTTGGTGCGGGGGATTGGAAGTTGATGGGAGCGGTCGGAGCGTTATTGGGGCCGAGGCCGTTTCTGTTCCTTTTAGTAGTGGCGATATTGGTGGCGGGAGCGATGGGCACGGTGCAGGTGATTCGCGCGCAACGCGTGGTCGTCACGCTGAAGAATATGTGGGTGCTGGTGCAAGGGTTCTTCACGTTCGGGTTTCGGGCTCATTCGGAACTTTCACTCGACAACCCGGGAGTGCTGAAGTTGCCATTTGGCGTAGCCGTCGCGATTGCGGCGGTGATTTGCTATGTGGCGGCGCGATTTGGCTACTGAGTTTCGAACGATTGAGCTCCGAAACATCGAGTTCGGAATCGTTGAGTTTCATGCCATCGAGTTTCGAACGATTGAGCTTCGAACCAGGGAGATGTCCCGATGAATTCAAGTCGACTGCTCGGGGTGGTTGTCGCGATCGTGCTTGGGATATTCGCGAGCATGTTCGTGTACCGCCAATTCCAGCAGGCATCTGCGGTGAAGCCCGTCGTGGTGATGCAGCGAATCGTGGTGGCGGCTGAACCGCTAAAGCTGGGAACGCGGCTCGATGCCTCAAACGTGCGGACGATTCCGTGGCCGCAGGGACAACCGGTCGCGGGGATGTTTACGAAGATTGAGGATGTTGCGAATCGCGCGCTGATCACGTCGGTGGCGGAAAACGAGCCGATCCTGGATAGCAAACTTGCATCGCTGCAATCGGGTGCGGGCCTTGCGGCTACGATTCCTGAAGGCATGCGAGCGATGTCGGTCGCGGTGAACGACGTGGTCGGTGTGGCGGGATTCGTTACGCCGGGAACGATGGTGGACGTGCTCGTGACTGGGGCGCTGAGCGGAGCGAGCGGCAACATCACTCGCACGATTCTCGAAAATGTGCGCGTCCTCGCTGCTGGTCAAAAGGTGGAGCAGGACCGGGAAGGGAAGCCGCAGACAGTTCCCGTAATTACACTGCTCGTGACGCCGGACGATGCGGCGAAACTCGCGATGGCCAGCACGGAAGGGAAAATCCAGCTCGCGCTGCGGAATACGATCGACACGAAATCGATGAACCCACCGGCTGTGTTGCAAACCTCTCTCTTCTCATCGACCGGCGCAGCGCCCGCTCCTCCTTCCAAACACGTGGCGAAAGCTGTGCCCGTGATTCAGGCTCCGTTTACGGTAGAAGTCATCGTCGGAAACAAGCGCGAAACGAAGAGCTTTCAAAATCCGTGAGCGATCGACGGGGGATTCGAATGTCCGAGCAATTTCCAAAAAATCTCTTAGTACGGCGTGGGACGCTCACATTGAAGCGTGTCACCAGCCTCGCGGCCCTCGCTGCGCTCGTTCTTTTCGGAGCGTCCGGTTTGAGTGCCGAAGGATCAAGTTCCGCAGCGGAAGGCACGGCAGTGATGCGAGTGTTGCAGCCGACAGCGCTGGGCTTGCATCCGGCGATGCCGCTGGCCAGCAACGATGCGCAGCAATCGGGCGAAGTGCCGCAGGCGCTGCACTTGCTGGTGGGGCGCTCGCTGGTCATCACCTCGCCGTCACGTATCAAGCGCGTCTCGCTGGCCGACCCTTCAATCGCCGAAGCAATCGTGGTGAGCCCGACGCAGGTGCTGGTAAACGGGAGAGCGCCGGGGGGCGTCTCGCTCATTATCTGGGACGAAAACGAGCAGAGCCAGGCGTTTGAAGTTTCCGTGGATATAGACGTGCTGAGCTTGACCGAAAAAATTCACGAAGTTTTTCCTTCGGAACCTGTTGTAGTCGAGACATCAAAAGACGTCGTGATGTTGTCCGGGAAAATTTCGTCGGCGGCAGTGGCAGACAAAATTCTGGAAGTGGTGAAAGGAACAACTCCGAAGGTAACGAGCCTGATGGAAGTGCCTGCTTCTCCTCCTGGCGAGATTCTGCTGGAAGTGAAATTCGCCGAGGTGGATAAGACGGCGCTACAGCAGCTGGGAATTAATATTTTAAGCCTTCCCGGCGCGAAAAACGTTGGAATCGTTTCGACGCAACAATTTTCGCCTCCGCAGCTGGTCAGCGGTTCGGGTTCAGGCGGCGTCGGGTCGGCAATTGGCGTGAGCAACTTGCTGAATATTTTCCTTTTCCGGCCGGACATCAACCTGGCGGCGACGATTCAAGCCCTGCAGCAAAACAATGTCCTGGAAATCTTGGCGGAACCGAACCTGCTGACGGCGTCGGGCAAAGACGCGAGCTTTCTGGCCGGCGGAGAATTTCCGTTCCCCATCGTGCAAGGCACAACGGGCGGTGGATTTGCGGGAATCACGATTCAATTCAAGGAATTTGGTGTGCGGCTGAATTTCACGCCGACGCTGATGCCGAACGGGTTGATCCACCTGCACGTGAAACCGGAAGTGAGCGCGCTGGACTTCACGAACGCGCTCAACATTTCAGGCTTCCTGATTCCGGCATTGTCCACCCGGCGAGTAGAATCGGAGATGGACTTGCGAGACGGACAGAGCTTCGCGATCGCAGGATTGGTGGATAATCGCGATACCGAAGAGCTGTCGAAGATTCCGTTCATCGGCGATATTCCGGTGCTCGGGAAGCTCTTCACGAGCCGCAGCATCAATAAGAGCAGAGACGAACTTCTGGTCATGGTGACGCCGCGAATCGTCCAACCGATTCAGCAGGAGCAAAAGAAACCCGAAGTCTTTTTCCCGAAGACGTTCTTGGGGCCAACGGGACCAGGCGAGATCGACCAACCCAAGACGCCGGGACAGAAGTAAGGGGGATGCGGTGAGAACGTGGAGTGAGGCAAGGCGCTCGGCTGCGAGGATGCCGGGACTATGTTGACGACGGCGATCGCGAGCTCCGATCGAGACGCGGCGGCGCACCTGCTCGCCGCCTTGCAACAAACCGGTCTGGTGAGTTCCGTGAAAGAGTGGACGATTCCGACGGAGAAGCTGCCGGATGCAAGCGAAGGAGTTCCCGACGTAGTGTTTTTGGATCTGAGCCGCGATTCGGAGCCATTTTTTGCGTTTGGAGCGCACCTTCGGCGGCTGCGCCCGGCCGTCCGGTTGATCGCGTGTTCGACGACCGCGCCAAGCCAACAAACATTGCTAGAAGCGATGCGCTGCGGGGTCCAGGACTTCATCAATAAGCCGGTGACACCGGAAGCGCTGAAGGATGTACTGACGCGATTTAGAGCAGAGGGACACACCGCCGAACGTAAAGCAGCGGAAAAGACGATCGTCGTAATGGGATCGAAGGGCGGCGTGGGCACGACGACGGTGGCGGTCAATTTAGGTGTGCAGCTCTCGACATATGCGCGCAAACGTGTGGTGCTGCTCGATTTCGCGCGTCCTCTGGGGAATGTCCATCTCCTACTCGATGTGCATCCGCGGTTCGTCGTTCGCGACGCGGTGGAAAATCTTGACCGTCTGGACACCCACTTCTTTAGCGGCCTCCTGACCCCGCACAAGACGAAGCTCGAAATTCTGGGCGGCGCAACGCAGATGGAGGAATGGCAAAACATCCGCATCGGGCCGCTTGAACGCGTAGTGAACGTGGCACAGGCAAACGCTGATATGGTGCTGGTCGACGTCGGGTCTCAGTTTTCTTCGGAGTGGAATCCGGTGTTTCATAGTGCGCGGATGATACTGGTGGTTGCGGAGGCGAACGTGCCGGCGCTTTGGACCCTGGAGCGCCGGTTGATTGCGCTGACGGGATTTGGCATCGATCCGGATCGGATCCGAGTGGTGATCAATCGCTGGCATAAGGGTGACGAAGAGGCGTTGAAGAGCATCGAGAAAAGCATCAAGCGCCCTATTTTCGCGTGCCTGCCGAATGATTTTCGAAAGGCGAGCATGTCAGTGAATCTGGGAATGCCGCTCATGGAAAATCACAACAATGTTTTGACGAATCGATACCGTCAACTAGCGGGGCAGCTGGCCGGTATGGAACCAGCATCGGCCGGTAAGAAAGCCGGCCTCGGCAATTTCCTGTTTCCGACCAAGAGGTAAGACAGCATGTCGTCTGGAACTTTTCCAACAAGACGGACTGATTACGCCGCTGTCAAGACGGCAATCCATCGCAAGTTGATCCAGAAATTGAATCTGGACCGGCTTGGTGAGATCAAGCGCGAAGACGTCCGCCGGGAAGTGGCACAGATTTTGGAAGGGCTCGTCGTCGGCGAATCCACGCCGATGAACCTGCAAGAGCGGGAGCGTCTTTCGCAGGAAATTCTCGACGAGGTATTTGGCCTCGGGCCACTCGAACCGCTGCTCGCCGATCCGACGGTCTCCGACATTCTGGTAAATACGTACAAGCGTGTCTATGTGGAACGGAAAGGCATGCTCGAGCTGACGACAATCCAGTTCCGCGACGACGCGCATTTAATGGGCATCATCGACCGAATCGTTTCGGCGATCGGCAGGCGTGTGGATGAATCGTCACCGATGGTCGACGCGCGGTTGGCGGATGGCTCCCGCGTGAACGCAATCATTCCGCCGCTGGCGGTCGATGGGCCGTGTATGTCCATCCGGCGATTTGGTCGCGACCGGCTGAATGCTCAGGATCTACTGGCGAATAAAACGCTGACGCCGGCAATGCTCGAACTGTTGCAGGGCTGCGTGAAGGCGCGATTGAATATTTTGATTTCGGGCGGCACCGGCGCCGGCAAGACGACTTTCTTGAACGTGCTGTCGTCCTACATTTCCAATCGTGAGCGGATTGTGACGATCGAAGACGCGGCCGAATTGCAGCTACACCAGGAACATGTGGTTCGCCTGGAAACGCGCCCGCCCAACATTGAAGGCAAGGGCATGGTGCAGCAGCGCCAACTCGTCATCAACTCGTTGCGCATGCGTCCTGACCGCATCATCGTAGGTGAGGTGCGCGGCGAAGAAGCGCTGGATATGTTGCAGGCGATGAATACGGGTCATGACGGTTCGCTGACCACGATTCACGCGAACTCTCCACGCGATGCGCTGAGCCGCCTGGAAACCATGGTGGCGATGGCGAGCTTGAATATTCCAGATAACGCAATTCGCCGGCAGATTGCGTCGGCGGTTGACGTCGTGGTTCAGGTAAGCCGGCTCAGCGACGGCACGCGAAAAGTTATCAGTCTGGCGGAGATCACCGGGATGGAAGGCGAAGTGGTTACGATGCAGGACATTTTTGTGTTCCGGAAACGGGGCGTTCGAGAAGGCGGCGAAGTGCTGGGCGAATTCATCGCCACCGGGATTCGCCCGAAGTTCGCCGAGCGTCTGATGGTAACCGGTATCCAACTGCCGGCGTCGATGTTCGAAGTTCCAAGGACGTATTAGGGAATCGATGATGGCACCCTTGCTTGCACTGCTGACTTTTGCCGTCGTTTGCGGGCTCGTTTTCGCGATCTGGATGGTGGCGAGTCCAACCGACGACGAACACGTTGTGCGCCGCCGCATGGCCGCCGTGCGCAAGGCGGAGAGTCGCGGTCCGGAAATTTCGCCGGACTTGATGCTCGTCCGTGACGAAATGCTGAGCAGCGTTCCGTTGCTGCACCGAATCATGACGCAATTTGCTTGGTCCGGGCGGCTGCAGGTGATGATCGAGCAAGCCGGAATGACGATTAAGCCCGCCAAAGTTCTTTTGATCAGCGGTGTGCTCGCATTTGCCACGTTTCTGGCGGTTGCGAGTTTTTTTCACGGGCTTGCGTTGGGCGCGGTGGCAGGGCTCGTGGCGGTTACGGTTCCGTACGGGGTGATTGCTTTCCGGCGCGCGCGGCGCATGCGGCAATTCGAGGAGCGATTCCCGGAAGCCCTGGACCTGCTGGGACGAGCCGTCCGCGCAGGGCACGCGTTCACGACGGGCCTCGAAATGATCTCGATGGAATCGTCGGAACCTGTTGCGTCGGAATTCCGGAAGACGTTCGAAGAGCAGAATTTCGGCTTGCCGCTGCGCGATGTACTCGTGAATCTAACGGAGCGCGTGCCGCTGATGGACGTGCGGTTTTTCGTCACCGCATTGCTGGTGCAGAAGGAAACAGGCGGCAATTTGGCCGAGATTCTCGACGAGCTGTCGCGTGTGATCCGGGAGCGTTTCCGGATTTATCGCGAAGTGAGAGTACGGACAGCGCAAGGAAGGCTGACTGCGCTGATCTTGATCGCGATGCCGCCTTCGATGATGGCAATTCTCTGGTTGATGAATCCGAGTTATATCCGGGTGCTGTTCACCGATCCGAGAGGCTCAACGGCGCTGGCGTTGGCCGCGATGATGCAGATCATCGGGTCGGTGGTGATTTGGAAAATTATTCATATCAAAGTCTGAATGTCTGACGGAGAAGAGCGGGATGCTTTGGATTGTAACTTGCGCGACGTTTCTGGCGACGGCAGGCATATGTGTGGCGTTGGTCTACGCCTTCTCGCCGTCGGAGGAAAGAGTTGCCGGCCGGTTGGAACGCCTGCGCGATGCTTCCAGAGTTACCGAGCGCGTGAAACCGCAAACGAATCGCACGGCGTGGCTGACGGACGGCCTTGCCTCGATCGGAAAACTTATGCCGTCCGGTTCTGGTCAGGTGTCTCGATCGCAGCTGTTGATGATTCGGGCGGGCTACCGTAGCGCAGACGCAATGCTGGCAATGAGAGGTTTGAAAATTTTGATGCCGATTGTACTGCTCTGCGCGGTGTTTTTCACGGGGATATACCGTTACAACCCGACATTCGTCATTGGTGCGGCGGCTGTGTTGGGATTTCTGCTGCCGGATATGTGGCTCACTTCACGAGTGCGCGCGCGGCAAAATCGTCTGCGAATGGGATTGCCGGACGGACTCGATCTGCTCGTAATCTGCGTGGAAGTAGGACTGGGATTGGACCAGGCGCTACTTCGGGTAGCTCAGGAGATGCGGGTGGCGCATCCGGAGCTGAGCGACGAGCTGCAGCTGGTAAATATGGAAATGCGAGTGGGCAAGAGCCGGATCGAGGCGCTGCGGTCGTTGGCGCGCCGCACCGGTCTGGAAGACATCAAAGCGCTCGTAGCGATGTTAGTGCAGACGGAGCGGTTTGGCACGAGCGTTGCTCAGTCGCTACGAGTGCATTCCGATGATTTGCGCACGCGGCGGCGGCAGCGGGCGGAAGAGATGAGCGCAAAAACGACTGTAAAGATGGTACCGGCGCTGGTGTTGTTTATTTTTCCGGCGCTGCTTGTGGTGATCTTGGGTCCCGCGATTCTTACTTTGATGCGGCAGTTCGTGCACTAAAGCAGGAATCGCAAACGCGGCGCGCGCCTGGCCCGCCGTGAAAACGAAACAACACTCGGAGGAGCAACAGAAATGGACAACGTCACCTTGATTCGAATCGTGGCAGGAGCGCTGGCAGTCGTCGTGCTGTTCATCATCATTTGGCGCCGGCGGAGAAACGTGGAGGAGTAGAAACTGATCGGGTCGAAATTTCAAATTGGGGAAGACTGGATCCGCGATGGCCAATCCTAAAAACGGCCGAGCCGTGTACGTGTATAACAAGACGCGCGAGACATTTGTAGCTACGGAAGCGTCGGTCGCCGATAGCTACGTTCGCCGTCTCGTTGGCTTGCTGGGCAAAACGAAGCGATGGGCGCGCCTTGGCGGCGGCCTGTGGATTGTGCCGTCTCGCGGAGTGCATACGATTGGCATGATGTTTCCGATCGACTTGATTTTTCTCAGCAAGGAAAAGGAAGTGGTGCACGTGGAAGAATACGTGCGGCCGTTCCGAATTTCGCGCGTGTCGTTAAAAGCGATGAGTGTGCTCGAGCTGCCTCCGCACACGATTTACCGCACCGGCACGAAAGTGGGAGACCGCTTCGAAATTTCGACGCTGCGCGCCGCGAGCTGATGTTTGCGGGTACGCCGCGACGCGGTACAATGAGCGCAGACTTTGATGTGCCATCCCAAGCCGTTTGAAATAGGTGATCCGGAGTTCCGCCGAGCCAGTACCCTCAGCAGACCGGAGGTATCCACGATGAAGCGCAGAAGTGAAGCCGGACAGGCGATTGCAGCTGTCGCTGTGGGACTCGTGATGCTCATCGGCGTCGTGGGATTGGCTATCGATATGGGTTACATGCGCTTTACGAAGCGACGCATGCAGGCGGCAGCGGATAGCGCCGCCATCGCGGGGGCGTCGGAGCTTCAATATTCAGCCGGCAATTATCTAACAGCTGCACAGAACGATTCGAAAGCCAACGGGTTTGAGCACGGCGTTAACGGAGTGAATGTCTTGCCATCGAATCCGCCTGCCGACGCGCCGTTCTCCGGAGTCCTGAACGCCAACAACTACGTCGAAGTTAAAGTCCAGCAGAACGTCCCCACATTTTTCATGCGCATCTTCGGTGTGAATTCCAGCTCGCTGAGTGCGACGGCTGTCGCGGAGTTGGGAAGTTCGAGGGGCTGTATCTACGCTTTGGATCCGGCTAGCTTGGGTATTACAGTGAATTCAACGGTAACCGCCCCTAACTGCGGAGTCGTCAACAATGCGGCGCTGTTGATTGGAGGGGGGGGGTGTATCAATGCAGCTTCGATTGGTGTATTGCAGCCGTTCGGCGGGGGATGCGCCACGCCAGCGCCCGTTTCCGGCATCGCGCAGGCAAATGACCCGTTAGCATATCTGACAGCACCGGCGGCACCCGGCTGCACGCAGCCAGCACTCGTCACAATAAATAGCGCAATTCCGACCACGCTTCCGCCTTGCATTTATTCGGGCGGGATACGTATAGCGCCAACAAATACTGGCGCTGTGACGTTTCAGCCAGGCGTACACTATTTGAGCGGTATTGGTTTGCAAAGTAGTGGACCAAGCGACCTGAGCGGCAACGGTGTCACGCTCTTTGTATGCGACTCACTTAGCGGGCTCGCCGGTTGCGGCGGAATAGGCTCGTCGGTTCAGATCGCTAACACTGGGAATGTGAATCTGAGTGCACCTGTGGACGGAACGACTGGTGGAATACCCGGCATCGTATTCTTTCAACATCGATCGGATGTCGCACCTGCGACGATCAACGGAAGCAATGTATTCCTCACCGGCGGCCTCTATTTTCCCGGTGCTGTACTGACGCTGGGAGCAAATCAGCAGACCGCATATATGATTCTCGTTGCGCAATCTATTCTTTTTCAAGGAGCCACCATTTTTGGGAATCCGACGACTGGAAACGACTACTCGTCCGTGACTACAGGATCACCGATAAAGGCGGCGGCTCTGGTCCAGTGATGGCTAAGACCCACGATCTGCGAGGGCTATTCTCGGAGCTGCGAGTTGGCCCGGGATCGGCCGAAAGCGGGCAAAGTCTTGTCGAAATGGCTCTGCTTACTCCGGTGTTGCTGCTACTGCTCGTCGGAATCATCGAGGTTGGGCGATTCGCTTACTACAGTATTGAAGTAACGAACGCGGCTCGCGCGGCTGTGCAGTACGGAGCGCAGAGCCTGGCGGATTCTAAGGACTCTTCGGGACTCCAAACGGCGGCGATTAGCGATGCGCCAGATCTACCGGGAATGCGAGTCAATTCGACGAATCTATGCGCGTGTTCGGAATCTCCTTCGGTGTTCGTGGCTTGCCCGGCGATGGGCTGCGCTGGGCATGCAGTCGTTTTTGTGAGGGTCGATACCACTACGAACATTCTGCCGCTCTTCCACTATCCCGGTTTCCCCACGACGTTTACGGCAAATGGTCACGCCATTATGCGTGTCGCTCAATGAGGGTCACCCGCGACAAGAAGCGGGGAAGTGCACTGGTCGAATTCGCGTTCATCGTACCTTTGCTCTTTGCGTTGGTTTTCGGCGTGATCGACTTCGGCCGAGCCCTGTACAGCTATCACTTCGTTTCTAACGCGGCCCGCGAGGCTACCCGGTGGGCTAGCGTGCGCGGATGGACTTGCACCGATTTGAACAATTGCCGGGCGAGCGCCTCTGAGGTTAGTGCGTATGTCAAAAGCATTGCGCCACTCGGAATCGATACGAGTTCCAGCAGGCTGTCTGCCACGACAACTTGGGTGGCGCCGCCCAACAACCTTGCGATCTGTAATACATACAACAACAATCCCGGCTGTGCGGTTCAAGTGCAAGTGAACTACCAGTTCAAATTTGTTCTACCTTTTCTGCCCACGTCAGGGATCACAATGTCGAGCACGTCTCAAATGATCATTTCGCAGTGAACTCCAAGCGCCGTAACTCGTCGAATCGTTCCGCTCAGTCCTGATCGATCTGGTCTTCCTTCCTGAATTTGCACCTTCATTTAACGCGCCGCGCTCGTATCGGGTTGCGTATAATGCGGCGGCATTGTTAAGGTCGACCGGTGGTTAGCAGGCGTCGGAGGATGGCAATGAGCGAGAATATTCTGAACGCATTTGTGAAAGCGATGAACTCAGGTGCGATTCGCGTGGTGGATTTGAGCCAGCCGCTCGATGCGGGCACGGCGACGATTCAGCTGCCGCCGGAGTTTGGCAAGACCTGGCCATTCCGCTTGGAGGAAATTTCGAAGTACGACAGCCGCGGACCGGCATGGTACTGGAATAATTTTGCGTGTGGCGAGCATACCGGAACGCACTTCGACGCGCCGATCCATTGGGTGACGGGCAAAGATTATCCGAACAATGCGACGGACAACATTGCGGTAGGAAAATTTCTCGCGCCGGCCTGCGTGATCGACACGTCTCGCGACGTGGCAGCGAACCCCGACTTCTTGCTCACTCCTCAGCACGTGGAAGCTTGGGAAAAGAAGCATGGCCGCATCGAGGCTGGTTCCTGGGTACTGATGCGCACGGATTGGTCGAAGCGCACGGATGCCGCATCATTTCTCAACATGAAGGAAGACGGCTCCCACGTTCCCGGCCCGCATCCCGATCTGGTTCCATTCCTCGCGAAAGAGCGGAACGTACTCGGCTGGGGCTCGGAAGGAGTGGGGACGGACGCGGGGCAGGCTTACCGATTCAATCCGCCATTTCCGTGCCATACAATCATGCACGGCAGTAATAAATTTGGCCTCGCAAGTTTGACAAACCTGGATCAGCTGCCGCCGAAGGGCGCAGTTCTGATCACGCCGCCGTTGAAAATCGTCAAAGGCTCGGGCAGTCCGTGCCGTGTGCTCGCGTTGGTGCCGGCTTAACCTCCAATTATCATTTATCAGCAGTGGCCGCCTTTCTTGAACCGTCAATTGTCGCGGCTTCGGTAACGATCTGCCGCGCGAGCCTGCCCGGCACTATTTAGGTGTAAAATTAAAAGACTGCATTATCATCGCCTGTTTCAGGCAAGGGCGGACCGAGGCATCATTCATGGCGGAGAGGTTTTTCAAGAAGGAAGTTCAGAAGCTGTATCTGGGCGAAGGCGAGGAATTTCGCGGCGAGGGGATTCTTGCGGTAACGAAGGCGCTGTTGCAATCGGGCGTCTCCTATGTGGCGGGTTATCAGGGCGCGCCGATTTCGCACTTGATGGACGTTCTGACCGACGCGAATAGCATTCTTGAAGAGCTTGGCGTCCACTTTGAACATAGCGCTTCGGAAGCTACTGCCGCCGCCACTTTAGCCGCTTCCGTGAACTATCCTTTGCGCGGCGCCGTCACATTCAAATCGACCGTTGGGACGAATGTTGCGTCTGATGCTTTGGCCAACCTCGCGTCGGGCGGCGTGAAAGGCGGCGCGCTGATTATAGTTGGCGAGGATTACGGCGACGGTTCGAGCATCATGCAGGAGCGGTCGCACGCGTTCGCAATGAAGTCGCAGATGTGGCTGCTCGATCCGCGGCCCAATCTTCCGTCGATTGTTCGCGCCGTCGAACAAGGATTCGAACTCTCTGAAGCGACGAACACGCCGGTGATGCTCGAATTGCGCATCCGTGCCTGTCACGTCCACGGGCGCTTCATCGCCAAAGACAATGTGCGCCCGACATTCACATTGAAGGACGCGATGGAGAATCCGGTTCGAGACGTTGGCCGGATCGTGTTGCCCCCGGCAAGCTTTATGCACGAGCAGGAGAAAATCCAGAAGCGCTGGCCAGCGGCTCAGAAATACATCCACGAGCAAGGCCTGAATGAAATTTTTGCTGAAGGCGCCCAGGACTTCGGAATCATTCTGCAGGGCGGGATGTACAACACGACGATGCGATGTCTCGAACTTTTGGGGCTGTCGAACGCGTTTGGAGACAGCAAGATTCCGCATTACGTTTTGAACGTCACTTATCCGCTGGTCGATCGAGAAATCAAAGATTTTTGCGTTGGCAAGCGCGCCGTGCTCGTGATCGAAGAAGGCCAGCCTGACTTCATCGAGCAGAATATCAATTCGATCTTGCGTAAGGCCGACATACAAACGAAGTTGCACGGCAAAGACGTGCTGCCAATGGCCGGCGAATACACCGCCGCAGCCGTCACGAAAGGCGTCTTAAAGTTCGTTGAGATGTACGCGCCGCAGTTGATCGATCGCCAGCATTTGCCCACGGTCGCGCAGCCTGCGCAAGCGAAACCTCTCGCAGTGCAAGTGGTCGATCACGAAATCCATCCGAGGCCGCCATCATTTTGCACGGGATGTCCGGAGCGCCCGATTTTTTCCGCGATGAAACTGGCGGAGCGCCAATTAGGACACCATCACGTGAGCTGCGACATCGGTTGCCATCTGTTTTCGATTCTGCCGCCGTTCAATCTTGGCGCGACGACGATGGGATACGGCCTTGGGTGGGCCGGAGCAGCCGCGTTCAACACGAAAGAGACCAGCAAGCGCACGATCAGCATTATGGGGGACGGCGGTTTCTGGCATAACGGCCTCACCAGCGGCGTTGGAAATGCCGTGTTCAACCAGAGCGACAGCGTGCTCGTGGTGGTCGACAACAGCTACACGGCTGCGACCGGCGGGCAGGATATTTTGTCGTCTGCGGCCAGCAATCCGATCCGCACTACCAAACTATCCATTGCGGATGCGGTCCGCGGCGTCGGCGTGAAGTGGGTTCGAACAATTACGCGTACCTACGACGTCGCGAAGATGCGCGACACGCTGATTGAAGCGCTCACAACAAAAGAGCGCGGTCCGAAAGTGATCGTCGCGCAGAGCGAATGCACGTTGAACAAGCAGCGCCGCGTGAAACCGCTGATGGCGAAGATGGCCAAAGAAGGGAAGCGCGTGGTGCGCGAAAGATTCGGCGTAGACGCTGACACCTGCACAGGCGATCACTCGTGCATTCGATTGTCCGGTTGCCCTTCGCTCACGATTCAACCAAATCAAGATCCGTTGCGCAAAGATCCGGTTGCGACCGTGCTTGATAGCTGCTCGGGGTGCGGCTTGTGCGGCGAGGTAGCACACGCTGCGGTGCTGTGTCCGTCATTTTTCCGCGCCGAAGTGATTTCGAATCCCACCGCTTGGGACGGCGTGAAGTCGCGAATCAGGCGCACAGTGATCGGATTTCTTCAGGGACGCATCGAACGCCGGCTTGCGGGTATCCATGCCTAAAGCGGGTGCGAGGCGTTGATGGAGAAAAGTGCAATCGCCCAGCCGGCGTCGCTGATTACTCGCGCGCCCAAGGCGATTACAATTGCAATTCTGGCGATGGGCGGAGAAGGCGGCGGCGTTCTAGCGGACTGGCTCGTCGATCTCGCCGAAAGCGCAGGCTACCGGGCGCAGACGACATCCGTTCCCGGCGTTGCACAGCGCACCGGAGCAACGATTTACTATTTGGAAATTTTTCCGGAAGACGCGGTGCGAGTGGCAGGGAAAGAACCCGTGCTTGCATTGATGCCGGTCCCGGGCGAGTTCGACATCGTGCTTGCTTCTGAGCTGATGGAAGCCGGCCGAGCCGTTCAACGAGGACTGGTGACTCCCGACCGGACGACTTTGATCGCGTCAACGAACCGTGTTTATTCGATGACGGAAAAGATCGCGATCACTGACGGTCGCGTGGATTCCGCGAAAGTGATCGAAGCGAGCGGCGCGGCCGCGAAAGTTTTCGTGCATGGTGATTTTGCGCTCATCGCGGAAAATGCCCGCAGCGTGATCAGCTCTTCGCTTTTTGGTGCGCTTGCGGGTACCGGTGCGTTACCATTTCGCCGCGAACAATTTGAAGAAGCGATTCGCAAGGGCGGCGTGGGAGTCGAGAACAGTCTCGCCGCGTTTGCTGCCGGTTTTCGCGCAGCGACGCAACCGACGGCGGCTGCGATTGCAAAAGCGGAAGCCGCCAAAGCGAAAGTTGGTCCGCGTCTTCAGATGCTCGCTGCGCGCATCGAGGGTGAATTTCCAGCGGCAGGTCGCGAAATTCTATTCGCGGGGATCGAGCGCACGGCTGATTATCAAGATGTTGCGTACGCGTCCGAGTATTTGAAGCGGCTCGAACCGGTGCGGGACGTCGACAGGAAATACGGGCGCGGTGATTTCACGTTGCTCAACGAAACAGGCCGCTACCTCGCGCTCTGGATGTCGTATGAGGACGCGCCGCGCGTGGCCGATCTGAAGATTCGGCGCACACGATTCGAACGAGTGCACCGGGACGCGCGTGTCGATCCCGCGCAACTACTGCGGATCAACGAATTCCTGCATCCGCGTATGCAGGAAATCGCGGATATGGTCCCCGAAGGGATTGGACGCTGGTTGCTACAGTCGAACTCGATGAAGTGGCTCATCGCGAAGTTCACGGGCAATGGAAAAATCGTGCAGACCACTTCGCTGCGCGGCTATTTGCAACTGTACATGGTAGCCGCGATGCGAGCCGTGCGCCGCAAATCTCTGCGCTTCCAGAAAGAGCAAAAAGAAATCGCTGCTTGGCTGGCTTTGATACCGCTGCTGGCACAAGAAAACTACGCGCTGGCGCTCGAATTTGCGGAATGCCCGCGCATGGTGAAGGGATATGGAGACACTCACGCGCAAGGTGAAAAGAATTACGAAGCGGTGATGGCTGCTCTTCCAAAGTTGCGCGGCCGGAGCGATGCTGCGATTTCGCTGAAGAAACTGCGCGAGGCGGCGCTGGGCGATGACACAGGCGAAAAACTTGCTGCGGCGCTGAAAGAGTTCGCGCAATGAGATATGGTGATGTGTTCGAATCGGGAGAAAGCGAATGAAGATTGTTTGTCTCGGGGGTGGCCCCGCTGGTCTCTATTTTTCGATTTTGGCGAAGAAGGCGAATCCGTCGTGGGATGTGACTGTCATCGAGCGCAATCGCCCGGACGACACCTTCGGCTGGGGCGTTGTGTTTTCTGACAAGACGATGGATGGGTTCAAAGATGTTGATCCCGAGACGCACTCTGAGATCACTCGTGCTTTTCGTCACTGGGACGATATCGATGTGTTCTTCAAGGGACGAAAATTAACTTCAGGCGGCCACGGCTTTTGCGGAATCGGGCGCATCAAACTGCTGCAAATTCTTCAGAAACGCGCTTCCGCCCTTGGCGCTAGGCTGGTGTTCCAGACGGAGGTCACCGATCCCGACGCATATTCCGCGGACTATGATCTCGTGATCGCTTCCGATGGCGCAGGGTCCGTAACGCGACGGAAGTACGAGAGCATCTTCAAGCCGAATATTCAGCCGCGTCACAATCGTTTTATCTGGCTGGGCAGCAAAAAGAAACTGGATGCGTTTACGTTTGATTTCGCGAACACCGAATGGGGCTGGTTCAATCTGCATGCGTACCGGTTCGATGCGGACTGGTCGACATTTATTGTAGAGACTCCAGAGAAAAATTGGCTGAAAGCCGGCATCGACAAAATGGAGCAAGAGGAGTCGATCGCACTGTGCGAAAAGCTTTTTGCCGCCCGGCTCGATGGCAACCGGCTGATCTCGAATGCGAAGCATTTGAGGGGCTCGGCCGTATGGCTGAAGTTCAATCGCGTTCTGTGCGAGAAGTGGTTTCACAAGAACATCGTTTTGATCGGCGACGCAGCGCATACGGCGCATTTCAGTATCGGCTCCGGAACCAAACTTGCGATGGAGGATGCAATCGCACTCAACCGTGTCCTTTCGAATCACGACGGCGATGTGGGAAGCGCGCTGCAGAAGTATCAAGAAGAGCGCGAAATCGAAGCGCTGAAGCTGCAAAGCGCGGCGCGAAACCGGATGGAATGGTTCGAGCAGGTCGAACGCTACGTTCATCTGGACCCGGTGCAGTTCACCTACAGCCTGCTAACGGGCAGCCAGCGAATCGGGCACGAAAACCTCAAGCTGCGCGACTCGGGTTACGTGCAGACAGTCGAAAATTGGTTCGCGGCGCGGAGCGGAGTCGATCACGCGATTCCGCCGATGTTCACTCCATTCAAAGTGCGCGAGTTGTCGCTGAAGAATCGAGTGATCGTCTCGCCGATGGCGATGTACATGGCCAAAGATGGCTTACCGAACGATTTTCACCTCGTACATTTTGGCTCGCGAGCGATGGGCGGCGCGGCGATGGTGTTCACGGAGATGACGTGCGTTTCGCCGGACGCGAGGATTACCCCTGCGTGCCTTGGAATGTGGAACGATACGCAACGCGATGCGTGGAAACGCATTGTCGATTACGTCCACACACACTCCGACGCGAAGATGGCCCTGCAGTTGGGTCATTCGGGGCGTAAGGGTTCAACGCGGCGCGGTTGGGAGGGCATGGACCAGCCGCTTGCGTCAGAGAACTGGCCACTCGTTTCCGCATCGGCTGTGCCGTACATCGAAGGCGTCTCGCAAATGCCGCGAGAAGCCACTCGCGCGGATATGGACCGCATCAAGTCAGATTTCGTCGCCGCTACCGGTCGGGCCGCTACGGCTGGATTCGATTGGCTCGAATACCACTGCGCGCACGGCTATTTGCTTTCGAGCTTTATTTCGCCGCTCACGAATTTGCGCACTGACGAATACGGCGGCTCGCTGGAAAACCGCTGCCGTTATCCGCTCGAAGTTTTCAAGGCGATGCGTGCGGTGTGGCCGCAGGACAAGCCGATGAGTGTGCGCATCTCGGCGCATGATTGGGTGCCTGGCGGTATTACGCCCGAGGACGCGGTGACTGTCGCTCGTCTCTTCAAGTGCGCTGGTGCGGATGTAATCGATTGCTCGTCAGGCCAGGTGAGTAAAGAGGAGCGGCCGGTGTACGGGCGAATGTTTCAGGTGCCTTTCTCGGATCGCATCCGCAACGAAGTAGGAATTCCGACCATTGCGGTGGGCAACATTTTCGAAGGCGACCACGTGAACACAATCATTGCTGCCGGACGCGCTGACCTTTGCGCGATTGCGCGTCCGCACCTTGCTGATCCGGCTTGGACGCTGCATGAAGCAGCGAAGCAAGCGTACGGTGACGTCTGGTGGCCCAATCCTTATTTGGGCGGCAAGCTGCAGCTCGAACGGAATCTGGCCCGAGCGGCGCTGCTGAGGCTGCAGGTGTGACCGCGGACTCGCAACGTTTTCGCGTACAACTCCTTTCCGGAAAGCACGCGCTCGTGACTGGAGGATCGCGCGGCATTGGCGCCGCCGTGACGAACATTTTGCTATTCCACGGAGCGAGGGTTACGAGTTTGGGTCGCGGCACGAGCGCATTTTCCGCTTGCGCCTCCGCGTCGGGCAAGAAAGCGGAACTCCACCACTTGCAAGCGGACGTCTGCGAGTTGGACTCGGTGAAAAAAGCGTTTGATTCTGCGCGAGTACGTTTCGGTGAAGTGGAAATTCTCGTCAACAGCGCCGGGCAGGCAGGTTCTGCGCCCTTTCTGAATACGGATGAGAAGCTCTGGCGCCAGATGATGTCCGTGAATCTCGACGGAACATTTCACTGTGTTCAGGCGGCGTTGCCAGGCATGCTAGCCGCTGGTTGGGGCCGGATCGTGAATATTGCGAGTACGGCGGGGTTGATCGGCTACGGTTACGTGACGGCATATTGCGCGGCGAAACATGGCGTGATCGGTCTCACGCGGTCGCTCGCGCTCGAAGTAGCCGCAAAAGGCGTGACCGTGAATGCCGTCTGCCCTGGATTTACGGATACGGATATGGTGAAGGAATCCGTTGAGAATATTGTGGCGAAGACGGGACGCACCGCTGAGCAGGCGCGGGCCGAGTTGGCGTCGCGAAATCCGCAAAAGCGATTGGTGCAGCCGGAAGAAGTTGCGAACGCTGTCGCATGGCTGTGCTTGCCCGGAAGCGAAGCTGTGACGGGGCAGGCAATCGCCGTTGCCGGCGGCGAGGTGATGTAGGTATCTGCAGGAACCGCAGCGATATTTGAATTGGAGCGCGTGATGCGACATCTCCCTGGAGAGCCACACAAACTGCCGGGCACCCGGAACAATCTCGCGAACTATTCGGCGCGCAATTTTCAGTTCGAAGTTTCGCACGCTGTGGCCACAATCACGCTGAACAGGCCGGAACGAAAAAATCCGCTGACGTTCGAATCCTATGCCGAACTGCGCGATCTGTTTCGCGCGATGGCCCAGGCAGAAGACGTGAAAGTCATCATATTGACCGGTGCTGGCGAGAATTTCTGCTCAGGCGGCGATGTGCATGAAATTATCGGGCCGCTGACGAAGCTCGACATGCCCGGTCTCCTGGCGTTTACCCGCCTGACGGGTGATCTCGTGAAGTCGATGCGTGCGTGTCCTCAACCAATCGTGGCTGCAATCGACGGAATCTGCGTCGGCGCCGGCGCGATTTTGGCGCTGTCGTCGGATCTACGACTCGGAACCGCTCGCAGCAAAGTTGCGTTTCTTTTCACGCGAGTCGGCTTGGCTGGATGCGATATGGGCGCCTGTGCGATTTTGCCGCGTGTGATTGGTCAGGGCCGTGCCGCGGAACTACTTTATACCGGCCGTAACATGGGAGGCGAGGAAGCCGAGCGCTGGGGATTTTTTAACCGGCTGTGTGCGCCAGAAAATCTTCTGAAGGACGCACGGTCTGCAGCTGAAGAGCTGGCATCAGGTCCTACCTTCGCGCACGGCATGACCAAGAAAATGCTGCATCAGGAGTGGAACATGGGCGTCGATGAAGCGATCGACGCCGAAGCGCAGGCGCAAGCGATTTGTATGGCCACCAACGACTTCCACCGCGCATACCATGCGTTCGTCGCGAAGCAGAAACCTGAGTTCAAGGGAGATTGAGAATGGCCAACAGCAGCTTTCTCGACTGGCCCTTTCTTGAACCGCGTCACCGAACGCTTGCGCGTAGTCTGGAAGAATGGGCCGCCGGGCATCTCGGCGCCAATCACGAAAAAGATATTGATGAAGCGTGTCGCAAACTCGTGCGTGAGCTTGGGAACGGCGGCTGGTTAAAACATGCGATTGGCGGCACCGCATACGGCGCAGCGGTTGACACAATCGATACGCGGTCGTTGTGCATCATTCGCGAGACCCTGGCGCGCCACTCCGGCCTGGCCGATTTCGCATTCGCGATGCAGGGGCTCGGCTCCGGCGCGATCACTCTCTTTGGCACCGACGCGCAAAAACAGAAATATCTCACTCGCGCGGCGAACGGCACGGCCATCGCGGCATTTGCGTTATCGGAGCCGGAAGCGGGCTCCGATGTGGCGGCCATGCAGTGCGAAGCGAAACTCAGTGGCGACACATATGAATTGAACGGAGAAAAAACCTGGATTTCAAATGGCGGGATCGCCGATTTTTACGTGCTCTTCGCGCGCACCAACGAAGCGCCCGGATCGCGGGGAATCACGGCGTTTATCGTCGAGCCGAAATCGCCGGGCTTCGAAATCGCGGAGCGCATCGAGATCATCGCCCCCCACCCTTTGGCGCGTTTGAAGTTCACAAAGTGCCGCATTCCTATTTCGCATCGGCTGGGCGAGTCAGGGCACGGGTTCAAAATCGCAATGGCGACGCTGGATGTGTTTCGCACGTCTGTGGCGGCTGCTGCTTTGGGATTTGCGCGCCGCGCACTGCAGGAAGCATTGCGGCGCGCCACATCGCGCAAAATGTTCGGACAAACCCTGTCGGACTTTCAGCTAACTCAGTCGAAGCTTGCGGAAATGGCGACTGGAATCGACGCCGCCGCGCTCTTGACCTACCGCGCAGCGTGGTTGCGCGACCAGGGACAGAACGTCACGGTGGAAGCTGCGATGGCGAAAATGACCGCTACGGAAACGGCGCAACGCGTGATTGACGCGGCCGTGCAGATGTTCGGCGGCCAGGGCGTGGTAAGCGAGGAGCCAGTCGAGCGCCTCTATCGGGAAATACGTCCGCTGCGCATTTACGAAGGCGCCAGTGAAGTACAACAATTGATTATTGCGCGCGGAATCATCAAATCGTTTCAAGAAAACGAGCACCCGAATGGCTGACGCCTCCATTCCAGAGACGCAGACGCCCGCAGCCGCCGCGCCGCGCGCCTATCGCTCCCAGATCCTGGTGCGGTTCGGCGATTGCGATCCTGCTGGAATTGTCTTCTATCCCCGGTACCTCGAGATTTTCAATAGCCTCGTGGAAGATTGGTGCCGCGACGAGTTGCAGTTCTCGTTTCCCGACATCATCAACACTCGCGGATGGGGCTTGCCGACCGTGCATCTGGAAGTAGACTTCGTCGCGCCGAGTTCATTTGGCGACTTGCTATCCGCAGAACTGAGCGTGCGCAGTTTCGGTACGAGCTCCGTTACGGTGGATATCGTCCTTCGCGGGGAAAACGCGATCGACCGAGTGCGCGGAAAAGTAGTGCTCGTTTTGATCGACAGAAAACTCAATCGCTCGATCGCAATTCCTGACGAATTGCGCGCGCGGCTCGCCGGATTCAAAGTGAAACAATGACGGAAGCCGAAGTCGGCGAAATATCGGGGGATCGCGGAATATGAAAATCCTGCAGCCGTCCAAATGGGCTCGTCCCCGCGGTTATTCGAACGGTGTGGCCGCCAAAGGGCAAACGATTTTTGTGAGTGGCATGATCGGCTGGGACTCGTCATGCAAGGTCGTCTCGAAGGATTTTGTGGGCCAGACGCGCCAGGCGCTGAAAAACATTGTAGAAGTACTGGCCGAGGCAAAAGCAACGCCAGCGAATATCGTGAGAATGACGTGGTATGTCGTCGACAAGAAGGAATATCTTGGCGCCTCGAAAGAAATTGGCGCCGTATATCGCGAGATTATGGGCAGCCACTATCCGGCGATGACGGCAGTGCAGGTAGCGAGCTTAATGGAAGACGAAGCTCGCGTGGAAATTGAGGTTACCGCCGTAATTCCGGAGTAAATAACCCCGCTTCTGTCAGCCTTTTTGGGCCATTTACTGCATGAGCAAACCAGACTAAGTCCCTCATCTTCTTATAATTGAGTTACCCGCCGAATTGGCGTATTGTATCGCCGCAAGTCGGGGAACCATTCGTTTTGGGCTCGAAACGGGGGATTTATGAATTTCTTCAAGGCGTTTGCCTGCCTGGCTATCTTTGCGTTTCTGTTCTCGAACGCGAGTCCTGCGCGAGGACAGGCTGTAACCGCGTCTCTGCAAGGGCAGATCCTAGATGCGAGCGGCGGCGGCATTCCCGCAGCGAAAGTTTCTGCTCAAAATACTGAGACAGGATTTTTGCGCGTCACAGAAACAACAAGCAACGGCGAGTACGGCCTTCCTGCGATCCCAGCCGGCCGCTACTTGGTCACCGTGCAGGTGACTGGATTCAAAACGGAAGTGGGCGATATCACGCTGCAGGTGGGACAGGTCGCATCGCTGAATTTCACGCTCACGGTTGGTGTCGTGAGCGAAAAGGTGGTCGTTCAAGCGTCGAGCGAAGTAACCGAACCGACCAGAACGCAGATTAGCGATGTGATTACGCAAGGCCAGATTCGCGATCTTCCCGTCAACGGACGCGAATTCATCGATTTCGCTCTCCTCGCGCCGGGCGTTCAAATTGGCGATACGACATCCGGCAGCACGGACGTGATCGTCGAGCCCGTAACCAAGATCTCCTTCGCCGGCCAGAATATTCACTACAATTTCATCGCGGTGGATGGCGCCGACGACATTTCGACCGCATCCGGAATTCAGCGCGGAACGCCTCCGCAAGACTCCGTGCAAGAATTTCGCGTGATCAATACCGATTACAGCACTCAATATGGCCGGGCCTCGGCTGGCATCGTGAACATCATCACGAAGAGCGGCACCAACGATTGGCATGGCGCGCTGTATGAATACTTCCGGAACAACGCGCTCGACGCGAAGAGCATTCTTTCCGCTCCTGGTTTCAACGTGCTCCGCCAAAACCAGTTTGGCGCCGTGATCGGCGGTCCCATCCAAAAGGATAAGACGTTTATCTTCGCGAACTATGAGGGCCAGAGGCGCGGTGAATCGCCCACGTACAATTCGGTGGTGCTGAACAACATCGACGCCATCAACCAGGTGAAGACGCAAGTGTTTGGCCTGCCTGCCGAGAATCTCGGCGTGTTGCGCACTGCCAACACTGACAACGGTTTTGCGCGAATCGACCACAACTTCAACAGCCGGAATTATCTGTATGCGCGCTACTTCATCAACGACGACCGGCTGACGAATCAGTCCCCACTCAACAATGGCTTCGATCTGCCCTCTGCGTTCAAGAACAATTTCATTCGCGATCAATCTCTGGCGGGTGGCTTGACGTCGACACTGGCTCCATCCTGGATCAACGAGCTGCGCATGCAGTACGCGAACAGAAATTTCGATTTTCCGGTCGTCTCCACGCAACCGCACCTCGAAGTCTCAAATACTTTCGCTACCGGCGTGAACCGCGGCAATCCGGATATCTACAAGGAGAAGCGATTCGAAATCATCGACAACGTGACGCACGATTTCTCGAATCATACGATCACCTTCGGCGGCAACTTTGACCACGTCAGCACGTATGAATCCTTCCCGCTCTTCTATCCGTTCGAAGCGGATTTCGCGAACCTTCCGGCGTTTCTCGGCTCCGATGGCACGGTAGCTGCGACGAATCCGCCGGCATGTCCGGCGCCAAACATTTGTCCGGATCCATTCGTGATTTTCTTCGAACGTTTCAGCACGACTACCACGCCGCTGTTCAATGACACAACCGTGCAGGGCGGAACGGCGGTGTACCAAGGCGGTGCCATCTCGCAGGCTGTTCGAAAACAGGCGTCAGCAACGCTGGCTCACACCTACGACGGACTTTACATTCAGGACAAATGGCGCGCCACGTCGAAGTTGACGATCAATGGTGGATTGCGCTGGGAGTTTGAGACTTGGCCCTCGGGCGTGCTCAACACGCAGTGGAAAAATTTTGATCCACGGCTTGGAATCGCGTACAACCTGGGCACCAAGCGCAATGTCGTCTTCCGCGCAGGCTTTGGGCTCTTCCACGGCATCATTCCGTCGCCCTTGCTCATGTGCCAGGCGCCTTCCTGCGGTGGGCTATCCGCATATCCCGGGCGGCCGTTTGAAAACAATCTGAACGCGAATACCGGATTGTTTAGCTTCGCTAGCTCTCCGTCTATTAACTACCTCGGTCTCAATGCTTTGCTCACACAGGGAACCTTTCCCAACGGCACTCCGGAATCTTTCTGCCCCGACGGCACTTTGGCAAGTTGCGGATTCTTGCAGGACGCGACGATCGTGCGCTTCGATCAAAATTCCGCGAACCCTTACGGAATTCAGGCGAGCGCATCGCTCGAGTTTCAGCCGTTCAAAGATTCCGTGTTGAGTATTTCGGGAATTCACCTTCGCGGCGTGCATCTCGGCAGCTTTTACAACGTGAATCAGCCGGACATCAACACCTCGATTGGGCAGGGTGGTACTCTGCAGGTGTTTAATTCAAGGGGAGAACCCGGTTGTAAGAATGTTTATTTCGATTTCAAGTTCATGGGAATTCCGTCCACGAATTGCCCGGATCGCTATCCGCCTGGGTTTGTAATTTCCGGCACGCCGCTCGTAAACGCGATTCCTGGCTTCCGCGATCCGCAGTACGGCGTGTTCTTCGAGGCGCGCTCCTCATGGGATTCGGTGTACGATGGCCTCCTCATCAATTTCAACAAGAGGTTGACGCATCACTTTTCGACTGAAATCAGCTACACCTATTCGCATTCTATCGACGACGGACCGAACCCAAGCTTCGTTTTGATTCCGCAGGACAGCAACAATGGAAATTTCCGCGCGGAACGAGCCAGCTCAGCGGACGACGTTCGTCACCGGTTTGTTGCAAACGCGATCTTCAGCAGCCCGGCCCAGAACATTTACCTGCGGGATTTTATGTTCAGCACGATCCTCACGTTCCAATCGCCGCAGTACTTCACGAAGTACGCCGGGTTTGACGCGAACGGCGACGTCTTCGGCGGCAACGATCGTGTCGGCTCGGAGCCGCGCAACACCTTTCAGGGGGATAGCCTTCAAACCATCGATATCCGCTTGGAACGAACATTCCCGATTCGCGAGCGCTTCAAACTCCAGATGATGGTGGAAGCCTTCAACCTCTTCAACACCGTGAACATCCGGTACTACAATACGAGCTATGGAGCTGCGGACTTCTGTCCGTTCGATGCAGGAGCGCCCGGATGTTCAGGTGCCACACAGTTCTTCAGAGAGGGTTCACCGAATCCTTCTTACGGAACGCCGAGCGCTGTGTTCAATCCGCGCCAGCTTCAATTTGTTGCGCGGGTGATGTTCTAGTGCGGGAAGCCGCCGAAAAGGGAACTGCCGAATCTAGCTACTGAATCTGAAGAGGCACGGGGGAAGTTCAACCACGTGCCTCTTCGAAATTTTTCCGCACTTTAGATCTTGGAGTGTTGTTCTTCAGGAGTTTCAGACTCGGTTAGGCCATTTGTTTTCACGGGAGTTGTGTCCATGCGATTCGGTATCTACGCGGAAATGCAGACGCCGCCGGAAAAATCCCATGCAAAAATGACATGGGAAATTCTGCGTCAGATCGAACATGCCGATCAGGTTGGCTTCGACGCGTACTCGGTGATTGATCATCATTTCTTCCAGAAGTTTTCGATTTCCGCAAATCCGCTCGCGCTATTTGCCGCTGCCGCTCAACACACCGAACGAATTCGTTTTCGCGTAGCGCTTTTCACTTTGCCGCTCGAAAATCCCATGCGTCTCGCCGGGCAAATTGCCGAAGCCGATATCCTCACGAAGGGACGCCTGGAATGCGGTCTGGGACGCGGGCACGCTTGGCTTTTTGGGCCTTCGAATGTGCCGCTTGAAGAAAGCCGCCCGCGCTACGAAGAGGCAATTGAAATTCTTGAGCGCGCCTGGACGACCGACCGGTTTTCTTTCGAAGGGAAATTCTACAACGTGAAGGACGTCACAGTGGTTCCGAAGCCGGTTCAGAAGCCCTACCCGCCGCTATATACCGGCGGAACAAGCGACATCACTTACCAGATGGCAGGTGAACGCGGGTGGGGAATCTTCGTGCCCCCGCTTTTGCCCTGGAGTGTTTTGGAGAAGCCGCTTGGCATTTATAAGAAGGCCTGCGCGGATCATGGCCACAAATCGAACATAGTTTACATCCGCCCGGTCTATATGGATGACGACGAAAAGCAGATAAGAAGGGAAGTGGAGGCCGCGCTGCATAATTTTCTCGTCTTCAACGCTTCGCCGGTCGATTCCTTGCAGGACGAAGCAAAAAAGGCCGAGCTTCGCGCGAAGGGTTACGGTTTCTATGCCAGCGGCGCGCTCGAATCGCTCACGAAGCTTTCCTACGATGAAATTGTCGAGCAGGAAATCGGTTTCATCGGCACACCTGACAAAGTGGTGCGGCAGGTGCAGAACTTGCAAGAGAAAGGTGGTATCGGCGAGCTTGCGATCGTTTCGAATTTTGGCGGCCTGGAGCACTGGAAATCGATCAAGACGCAGCAGCTCTTCGCCGAGCGTGTGATACCTGCTTTTCGTGAAGGTGCTGCGAGTGCTCATGCTCGGGCGTAGCTGCCGCGGGTGTTTCTCAAATGAATCAAACTGAGATCGCATAAAGCCCCATGACTATCCGCAGTCCCGCGATCGCCCCGGTTGAAGCCTCCGCCTCGGAGGCAACTGAGCAGTTTGCGCCGTTCAATGCGCGCAGAGTCTTCGTCGTCGGCGGAATCGCGCTGATCCTTTGCGGGATGATCGCAGGCGATATTTTTGCCGTTTTCATTCTGCATCCCAACGCGAATCGAATCGGCGAAAGCCTGTTGGCCGCTACACGCGCTGTCGCGGCGCACGACCCACAAGCCGCGGGAGCCGCGTTTCAGAACATTGGCGGGCTACTCGAGAATCGCGGGACGAAAGTCGACGCTCACTCCCACATGATCGGCTTTGGTTACATCGCGCTCCTACTAGCGCTGCTGCAGCCACTGGTCGCGTTTTCCGAGTCGACGAAGAAATTCCTCGCGAAACTGTTTTTGGCAGGCGCGATGCTCCTTCCTGTCGGAGTTTTTCTGATTCATTACGTTGGAATGGCAGGCAGCCCGTTTGGCGCGATTGGCTGGGCAAGCGTCTTCGCCGATTTCGGCGGATGTTTGGTTTGCGTGGTTTGCGTGTGCCAACTGGCGGGACTTTGGAAGAACACTCGCATTCCACGAGCTACGAATACTCCCGACGCGCTTCTCGCCGATCGTAGCTGGACGAGCCGCGTTTTGCTGAGTGGAGGAACGGTCCTCATCCTCATCGGCTTTCTTCACGGAAGCTACTACGCCGGAGCACATCTTTTTCGCTATGAAGCCCGGGAAAGCGAATTGCTGTCAGCAATGACGACGTCCGCCGCTGCAAACGATTCAGCAGCATCGCGCCAAGCGGTTGCCGACTACGGCCGATTGCAGGATGCGAAGGCCGTGAATATTGCGGCGCATGCACACATCATCGAATTTGGCGTTCTTGCGATTCTCCTCGCGTTTTTTCAGCCCTATGTTTTTTTCAGCGAGAGCTGGAAACGCATTTGGGCCGTCTCGCTCCTAATCGGTTCGCTGACGCTGCCATTTTTCGTATTAATGGAATTGCGCTGGGGACTGCTGGCAGGAGGCATTGCCGATACGGGCGGGCTACTCGTGATCGTCGCGCTTTTCGCAATGCTTGTAGGGATCTGGCGCTACACGGGGAAGATTGATTCGGCAGAAGGTGCTTCGTGATCGTTTCACGCAAACTTCTTGTTTTTGGCGGCCTCTCGCTCGCGATCTGGGGAATGGCTTACGGCATTTGGTACGCCGTGTTTGCCGAGCACCAGACGCTTGACGGATTGGGCGCTGCCCTCGCCACAGGCTTTATCCGCGCCGCCGAGAATCGTACAGTTGACTCACAAGCGGCGCTGGCGGACGCCGCCACGCGAAGCTTTGTGTACGTTCGCCAGGTTGACGCTCATGGACATTGGATCGGACTGGGGCTTCTCATTTTGATTCTCGGAATCGGTTTCGACCGAGTTGGCTTCGGAGAACGAGCCCGAATGTGCCTCGCCCTGGCGCTTCTCGCAGGCGCAATCCTGTTTCCTCTCGGCGTGCTGCTGGAAATATGGAATCGGGGAATTGGCCCGCAGGCGATCGCCGTACTTGGATCGGTGCTGGTGATTCTCGGACTGTGCGGAACTGCCTGGGGATTCGCGCGGAGATCCTAAATCGCGGGTCTAGTGACCGCCGATCGAGTCGCGCACTTTTCCATATTGAGCGCCCCACAAGTCCGTCATCTGATGGCGAATGTCCCAAAGTTCCGGGAAGAATCGAACGCGCAGCCCTTCATTGAGCAATTCCACCGAGCGTCCCTTCAGGGAGTTCGAGCCGAGGCCGATACTCCGCTGGATCAATTGAAGGTGTACGAATCGGAATCGCTGGAACAATTCGTCGAACTCCGCGAGCGCCTCCGCAACCATGTACGCGTCGGAGTGCGTGTAGTTTGAGTTGTAGATTTGTTCGACAGTTTGGTTGTGCTTGTCCAAATAGTTCGCCTTGAACGATTGCCAGATGTGCGGATGCATCTTCAGAAGTGTGCGGAAGCCCGGCGATTCCTGGCCGCTGCCGTTCCCGAGCTGGAGTCGAATTTCCTGATACTCCTTGGGCGACATCGTCTCCAGTAGCGCGAGCTGATCGATCAGCATCCGCATGGCGATGTGGACGCGACCAAAGAGCGTAATCACACGGTTGGTATTTTCCTGCTGCAAGTAATCATCGATGTCGAGAAGCGTGTAGCCGATCAGCTTCATCCAGAGTTCTTCCACCTGGTGAACGAGCTGGAACTGCAGTTCATCCGCGTTGCAGAAATCCTTGAATTCCTTCTGGCACGAAAGGAGCGCCTTCGTATTCAGGTAAAGCTCGTAGTCGAGCGTTCCTTCACCATTCATGATGGAATAAAAGTACTCGCGGTCCATCTCAGTCCCTCTCTTTCGGTGGCGTAACGGCAGATGACAACTCCCGTCATTCTATAGCAAGAGAACGTCGAATGCCGTGCGGGCGATTTGTAGGCAGGGTTAGCTGCAGTCTGAAACGAGGGTTCCACTGAAACGTATGGATTTCTTCGGGGAGCAGATTCGAGGGAGCCGATTAACTGATTTCGAGGCAAATAACGAGTGGCATATTCTCGAACTGGAGCTTGACTTCGAGCGGAGACGATCCAGCTAGTGAGTGCATGCTGTAGTCACTGCCAGTAATCACGGTGGGTACAGACAGCATGCAGCCTTCGGCGAGCTCTGAGATCTTATTCTTAAAGTTACCGGCAATCATATTGCAAACCTCTCCGAATGCGTCCCGTACTTCCGCGCCGTCGTTCTTGCTTTCCTCTCCAAGCATCTTGAAAGCCATGAGCGCTGCCGATTTTCGGCTCGATCGGATGCTAATGACTCCGCACAACTGCCCGGCAAGCCCCACCATCGAGGTAATGTCGAGTCCGCTTTCCGGGATCGCTTCGAGCGGTTCCAATTCGCAGTGCAGCATTAATTCGAATACTTCTCGCGCCGATAGTTCCAGCAAAGGAATCCAGTCGGCGTGCTCGTTGGAAACCGACGCCATTCCATTCGAGGGTTTCATGCTTTGCGTGCCAGGACTGGGAGGACGTGCTCTTTTACCTGGTCCGCAGTGAAAGGCTTTCGAATGTAACCGCGCGCGCCGTAGGACAATGCTTTGATCACATGAGACTCGCTGCCCTCGGTCGTAATCATAACGACAGGTACGCCTTTTGCGTTTTCCACCCCGGCAAGCTGCTTGACGAATTCAAGGCCGTCCATGATTGGCATATTGATGTCGCACAGAATTAAGTCGACCTGGCTTACCTTCAATACAGCGAGAGCGTCAGCACCGTTTCCGGCTTCGAGCACTTGCGTCAGATTGATGCCAGCCTGGCGGAGCGAGCGCTCCACGATCTTCCGTACCACCGAAGAATCGTCCACGATCAGGGCGCGAATGCTGCCCATTAAAAAGAACTCGCTGCGAGCACTATTAGACCGGTCACAATGTGCATTTGCGCTCCCTCATTGGTATATCGGCCTGGGACCACGGGAGTTTAGGAACTGAAGAGCGGCTAAAGGGGGAGGCCTCTCCTCGAACAAAAGGTGGCAGCATCCTGGAGTATTTGGACGCTCCCGGATAAGGGCAGCCCGTTAATTGAAGTGGACAGTCGCTAGCTGAATCGCTTGAGCTCGAGATTCTAGGCCGTAGAACGCTCGTCCCGCCGGGACTTGTGGTACTCCGCTAGCTTCGCATTCGCGACGGTGATAGTTTCTAGCTCGTCGGCGATGCGGGCAACGTCCTTTCCCGAAACTACCGAGTAAAGTTCGCCTTCGCCCAAGTCCGTATACACGCGATTGCCGATACAGCCGGAACTGGTGACAGCACCGTGCGCCAGCGCAGCCGGAAGCGCCATGCAAGTTGGACGCCCGAGCATCGGAATTTGCGCCGCGCGACCGGCGCGTTGGGCAGCTTCTTGAAGCAGCATGATCCGGGCGGCCGGTCCCGCGAAAATCACAACGTCCGGGTCCACGGGCGTTTCTCCAAGCGGCGAATAAACAACCGCGCCCGGTGTCTCTTCAAGGCGCGGGATACCCGGAACCTCTTCCATCTTGATGTAGCCCAGGCCTGCCATGAATGAAAGTGTCTGATTGAGTTCTTGGGCACGTTCCGTGGGGAGCGCGATGTTGTGCGTGTGGCTTCCGACGGCGCAGTTATAGTGATCCGAAGGAACCGTATAAAAAGTCCGTCCGGCAGCCGCGAGCCGCCAGAAACTGCAACCCGACGGCTCTGTTCCTTCGAATTTCGAAACACCTGCAGGAGGACTCGACTGAAATTTCACCGCGACCGGCCGTTTTGTCAGTCCGAGTGATTTGGAAATTTGTTCTTCGATACGACGATACTCGTTCATTTTCGCTCCTGCGCTGTAAGTGCTTCCCGAGGTGAATTATCGTAACCTGAATTCTTCAGTGGCGAGACTGAATACGAGGAAAATCTGCAGGCCGGTGATTAGTGCTGGAAATGGAATTCAATACTGATTTCCTCTTCCGTTTCGATAGGCTCTCCGTTGCGTAGCGAGGGTATGTAGCGCCAGTACTGAGCAGCGTCCAGCGCAGCAGACGTAAGCAGGGCCGGCCCACTCACGACTCTCAGGTTTCTCACTCTCCCATCCTGCCCGACAGTGGCGTGTATTCTTACAGTGCCTTCCACCCGCTGCTCTAATGCGGTTCGAGGATAGAATGGCTCGACTCGGTAGATCACATGAGCCGGGACGAGACGTTCGGATGACGGTCTTGCCGGCGTCGTTACTTCGCCTTCGCGAGATGCGTTCACGCGAGAGTCAGGCGAAACAGTTGGCGAAACATTTGACGACGATGATGGATTTAGAGCCGCGCCCGAATTTCCCGCAGCTGGCGATATCTGTGAAGGGGCAGCCGCAGCGGGCTCGCTCTCGCTGGCGGACTTTCCCGCGGTCGGGTTATCATCCCCCGGCTCCGAGGGCGAAGCCTGAGGATCGCCCCCGAAATCTTGTGAATTTGCAGGTGTGGAGTGCAATCGGCGTCCCGCTGCGGGTCCTTGGCCGCGATTATCGGTATGCCTGCTCGCGCCAGAACGTTGCAGCGAAGCCGAGTTCTCGGTGGACAGACTTTGCGCGTCGATCATCGGCGATGCTGAACTTTGCGCTGCGGCAGTACTGTTCGAGCCTGAGGCATTCGGCGCAGGTTTGGACGACTTACGTCCGACCGCAATTCCCACTCCAAGACATACGACCGCCAATATCACGCACAGCGCCAAAATGCCCAATGTCCCGCGGAGATCAAACTCACGCGCCGATTCTTGCGACCCGTGCTGCGATCTTGAATTCGCGGCGCGTGAATCAGTCAGTTTCGTCCTTAGAATCGGCTCAGCGTCCACCGGAGCCTGTGCGAAAGGCAATTCACCCAGTACGGATGAGGAGGACGCTTGTAATTCCGATTGCGAAGCAGGAACCGGCTGCACTTGCGCAACATCGCCCGCCAATTCCTGCTCGGGAGCTGCCTCCGTTTTTGACTCCAAAATCGAGGATTGGCCCGTTGCGCCGGGCTTGGAGCGCTGGACACGTTTGACGCTAAACAGCGCTCGCGCCTTCGCAAGAAAATCATCCACCGGTAGGGCGCCCACAACCGAACCCTGAAAAGTTCTAAACCCGTTTGCGGTCCCTGTTTTCTCGCCGCCGCCGGACACAACCGTAAATGGTTGCGAAGGAGAATTCAGGAGCGTGTCAGAAGGCAAGCTTAGTTCTGGGTTTCTCGGCCGATGGGTCTCGCCCACGTGCTCGCTCGTTTCGGATGGAGCATCGGCTGGCGACATTTTTGATTCGAAATCCTGGAAGATTTCGACGGACGGCTCGGTCGGTTCGTTCGCTGGAGTTTCAGCCGAATTGAATTCGGCCTCTCGTTTTTCAGCCGCGCGGAGCCCGCTTGCGACGATCGGATCCGAACCTGCCAGCGGCGGTGAGGAGGGGTAATCGGCCTGCTGGGGCAAAGGCGTCCTTGAAGATCGCAGTGGAAGAAAACCAGACGGAGTCGCGATTTCTTGCTTCGCAGTTTCAGCCTGTGATGTTAGCTCGGCAACAAGACCCGTCCACTTGTCCGTGCGCTTCCTAGGCGATTGCGTCGGTTCTGGTTGCGGTTGCGTTTCATCTTCCGTACGCACTGGTTCCGGCGCAATCTCAGCGGAAACCCAATCCTCGATTTCCAACCGAGCCTGCTCGGGCAAATCGATGAACTCGATACCTGCGTCTTTTTTTGATCCGCTCGTCCAGGCTATCTTTCCTCTTGCTTCGAGTCTCTTCGTGGATTTCGGGAGCTGGATCCGCAAGCCAATCTCCGGCTCCGAGGGCAACACACCCACTGCGTGTATGGCGAGTCCACCTTCGCTAACATTGAGAACAATTCCGCCGTTGTCGGGGCCGATATCCAGATAGGCGAGTGACTTTACCTGGTGTCGCGGATGCTGGCGACGCTCCGTAGCGTCGAGAGAGCTTCCTGACTGTGATGGCATATGAGACATGTTCGACGCGCACCGCGGCTGGGGCTTCCGCAATCCTGCTGACTGTAGCGACGATTCTACTTCCTCAACGAGTTCCCGTCACGGTATAAGGATGCGGATTCGTAAATCCGGTTCGACGCGTCCTTCGCAAGCGTGGCCCTTGCAGCGCGACAATTCGCCGCCAGCCCCCTTCAAAGTTTCCGCGGCAACTCGCAAATCAGCGCGATGTTTGCATGGGTAGGCCCAGCGCCCCGAATCCTCACTCGCGACAGACGTTCCTCCCACTCGAGTATACTACTGATTCAGAGCAAGTTAGCCACACCCCAAGTTCGGGCAGACACCTCTCCCAGCAGCCCCAAGGATACTCTGCAACTAAACGCCCAGCACATCAACGTCGATGGGCGGCGATGTAAGGCGCTTAGGGACCTATACTTACGTGGCAGAGTACAAGGATCAAACCCCTATCTCGCTTAGCCAAAAGTCTCCAAACGGAGACACCTCTCCGAATAGGCAGCTCCACGAAGATACACATCGGCTAGTTCGAGTCAAATTGCGCCTATAATAAATTGAGCGACGACCTTGACGCACCCGCCGAATTCGTCGAAGTCCGTGCTCGCGCACGCCGGAAATGCCTTACAATCGCACCAGCAGCGCGCCCGTAGCTCAGTTGGAAAGAGCGTCTGCCTTCTAAGCAGAGGGTCGGGGGTTCGAATCCCTCCGGGCGCGCCATTCTAAGTATTCGCCCGTCATTGGATTCGTGAACTCCCTTCCGGAACTACTTTCTGCAACTTGGGTCCATTTGGGTCCAAATAGCATTCTCCAGCTTCGCGACGGCAGTTCGCTGCGAAGCAGGGACTGCATGGGTGTAGATTTCTGCCGTTGTGCTCAAGCCTGCGTAGCCCAACTGCGCCTGCGCCGTCTTCATTGACTTCCCGAGATCGCTCAACAATGTCGCGTGAGTATGCCGGAAGCTGTGCCATGTGATTGGCGGCAAATCCAAGCGCATACTCGTCGGCTTGAGAGTCCGTCGAGGAATATTCTTCGCTTCGACCGGCTACCGATTATCCGCATAGGTGACCAGCTCGAGGCCAAATCCCGCCAGCGGGGTGCGACAGCGCTGTTACGATGCCCGACGGGTACAGCAGGTGAAACCACGTGCGGAGGGTGAGTCACATCTTGATACAGAACTATTACATTCAATATTAGTCTTGGCAGGAGATAATCGCTCGCATGAACACTCCTCCGATCATCATTCAGGGAGGTATGGGGGCGGGCGTCTCCAATTGGCGGCTTGCAAAAGCGGTGTCCCGGCTCGGTCAACTCGGGGTTGTCTCCGGAACGGCTTTGGACCAAATCTTCTCCAGGCGGTTGCAAGACGGAGATCCTGGCGGGCACATGCGCCGTGGACTCGATCATTTCCCTTTCGTCGAGATGGCCGAACGACTGTGGCGGGCACATTATATTCCCGGCGGGAAGTCGGAGAGCGGATCTTACAAAACTCTACCGAAGCACACGAAAGATCCGCCGCGCGAACTGAACGAGCTTTGTATCGTTGCCAATTTTGTTGAGGTGTTTCTTGCTCGTGAAGGCCACGACAATCCAGTCGGAATTAACTACCTGGAAAAAATTCAGATTCCGCATCTACCTTCCCTCTACGGTGCCATGCTCGCGGGTGTCGGTTACGTCCTAATGGGTGCGGGTGTTCCGCTGAAGATTCCTGGTGTGCTTGACCTTTTTTCCGATCACCAAGCCGCCACGTATCCTCTCCAAGTCACAGGCGCGCAGGAAGACGATGACACGACGATGAAGTTTATTCCGCGAGAATTCATGGAGTGTGATCTTCCGCCCCTGCATCGCCCCAAATTTCTTGCGATCGTCTCTTCGAACACTCTCGCCGCAACGATCCTGAAGCGGGCCAACGGCAGCGTAGATGGATTCATCATCGAGGGGCCCACTGCTGGCGGCCACAATGCTCCACCTCGCGGGAAGCTCCAGCTCGATAAGGTGGGCGAACCAATCTATGGAGACCGCGATAGGGTCGACCTCGGAAAGATACGTGAACTCGGGCCGCCGTTTTGGATTGCAGGAGGGTATGGTTCACCCGAGAAGTTTCGCGAAGCCCTAGCGACCGGCGCCGCCGGCGTTCAAATAGGAACCGCATTTGCATATTGTGTGGAGTCGGGATTGAGGGAAGACTACAAGCAAGCGATATTGGCAAAGGTCATATCTGGGGCCGCACGAGTAGCCACGGATTCGCTTGCATCTCCTACGGGTTTCCCGTTCAAGGTAGCGCGGCTCGAAGGCACGCTGTCAGTGGACGAAGTCTATTCGGCCAGGCCACGCATTTGCGATCTTGGCTATTTGCGCGAGGCCTACAAGAACGCTGAGGGCAAAATCGGTTACCGCTGTCCCGGAGAGCCGGTAAGCGTGTACGTTTCAAAGGGCGGAAAACAGGAGAATACGCTCGGGAAAAAGTGCCTCTGCAATGCGCTGGTGGCAACGATTGGACATCCGCAGATACGGAACGGCAAGTACATTGAAAGAGGTTTAGTAACATCCGGGGATGATTTGACTGGAATAACACGATTTCTACCAGCGAATCGATCTACTTACAGCGCTGCGGACGTTGTGAAAGAAATGATGAATATCTTCAATGACCGTTCTTCTCTTGTGGGTTGCGGCCTGAGTGGCGGCATAGAAGTCTCACGAGAGTGAAGTAGTCCCTGAAGCTGACAAACGGCAGATTCACCCGAAGAGCTTGCCACAAGGTCGTTACGCTCGAAACTGTCGTCCGGTGGCACCGAGCAGGTTTCCGCTCGTATTGGAGAATGATCTCCAAAGCCCGGACGCAAGTTGGGAGAAAACAGACGCCGAAGAAGATTCGGGAGTTGATCTTCCGGATGCTTGTTGAGAATCCAAGCTGGGGCGCGCCGCGCATGGCGAGCTTCTCATGATCGGGTTCGCTCTCGCCTTTGCATGAACCTGATCACCCGGTGCGCTCGTGATACAGCTTCTCTCCGAGCCGCCCGACCGCGAGCAGGATTCCGTGGAGGAGGGCTTGCGGCCGGGGCGGACAACCGGGAATGTAAACATCGACGGGCACGACGTTGTCGACCCCTCCCAGAGAGGCATAGTTCTTGCCAAAGATGCCACCGCTGATGCCGCAGGCGCCAACCGCGACCACAACTCTCGGATCTGGCATAGCTTGGTAGGTCTTCAACAGGGCCAGTTCCATATTCCGGGTGACAGGCCCGGTGACCAGGAGCATATCGGCGTGACGCGGAGATGCAACAAATTGAATACCGAAGCGTTCGAGGTCGTAGACAGGATTGTTCAGGGCAACGATTTCGAGTTCGCATCCGTTGCAGGAACCTGCATCCACTTCTCGAATGGCGAGGGAGCGCTTCAGGAGTTTCTGAATTTTTTCGCGCGCTTTGTGTCCAACACTCTCGGCGTCCGCTGCGACGCTTTCAGAACCCCGATGCACCGCCCTTAATTGCCGATGGGTGCTGTCGCTATTCAACGAGTATTCCGCGATTAGGATGAGGTTGCGACGGTCCGCGCTTGCCAGCTCAAATTCCTGGGTGATTCGCACGGCCTGATCAGCGGACGCTTCGGCACACAAGCCGCAGAAGACGCACAGCCCGTAGTCGACTGTGACTCGCCGCGAGTCTCCCTCATCGCATACGGAAATCGCTCCGGTTGGGCAGACTTCGGCAGCGGGTCGCGCATCTTTCCATTTTTCAAAGTTGAAGCTCGGCCGCCCCCGAAAGTGCTCGGAGATTTGAGCCGGTTCACCGGGATACTTCGTCGTTACAATGCCGGTCGTGATCGTTTTCTGGATGATCTTGAACATGGGCTATCGATCGGTTCCCGAGTAGGAAAGATTGAAACTCTTATTGATGACCGGAAAGTCCGCAATAATGTTTCCCTGGACTGCCTCGACCAGGGCCGGCCAGTTATTGAGGGAGGGATCATTGATCTTGCAACGTTCAAGGTGATTGTCGGGGCCAGTACGAATCCAATGAATGATTTCGCCACGCCATCCTTCGACCGCGCTCAGGGCGCAGCGGTCCGCGGGGATGGGCGGAACTTGTGCACGGAACTCCCCGTTCAGACTCTCCCCGGCTGCAGTCCGGAGGATACCCAGGGATTCCTTCACCTCGTCGATCCGGACCAGCATTCGGTGGCTCACGTCGCCAATTTTATAAACGGGTACGCGGAAAGAGTAGCGGCCATAGGCGGCATACGGGTGATCCCGCCGAACGTCGAGATCCATCCCTGAAGCTCGTCCGGCCACACCCACGATTCCCAAATCCTTTGCCTTTTCAGGGCGGAGAACTCCGGTTAGTTCCAAACGGTCGCGAGTGGATTCGGAGGAGTCAATCAGCGCAACGAGATCCTGAAATTCGCTTGCAAAAGTATCGATTGCGGCACGGAGCGAGACCAGTTGCACGGCATCCCAGCTCCTTCGCACGCCTCCGACGCACACCATGCCCCGCAAGAGACGATTGCCCGTCAACTGTTCGCTTAGGCTGACTAGCATCTCCTTCAACCGGCTGGCGTGGGAATTAGCGATGACGAAGCCGACATCCGTCGCGATCGCTCCGATGTCGGCGACATGATTGCAGATTCGTTCAAGCTCCAGAAGGATCGTTCGCATGATCAAGGCAGTCAACGGAACTTCGATTTGAGCCGCGCGTTCGACGGCCTGGCAGAATGCTGTGCCATGCGAAAAGCTCGAGTCTCCGGAGATACTCTCGGCGAGAAACACGGCTTTCGGTATTGGCAATTTCTCGAAGAGTTTTTCCGTGCCTTTATGGGTATAGAACATCCGAAGCTGCAAATAGAGGATCGGCTCACCAGCTACCGCAAAATTGAAATGGCCGGGCTCGATGGTTCCGGCATGAACCGGGCCGACGGGCACTTGAAAGACGCCCTCACCCAAAGCGGGCCGGTAGATGTGGCGCTCTCCCTCGAAAGGCGGTAGCACCGTCTCGAGTGGGAAGTCCTTGCGCAAGGGATGAACATCGGGCCAGTTGTCATGGAGAGCGACCCTGCGAGGATTGGGGTGTCCGACGGCCTTCAGGCCAAACCAATCCTGGATTTCGCGCTCTTGCCAGTTCATAGCCGGCAGCCCCGCTGAGAGCGATGGAAACTCGAGATGGTCGGCCCGCACAAGGGTCCGCACAACCAGATACCGAGTATCGCCCTTGCGTTCAAATACGTAGTAGTTGTAGAAGACACCTTCTGCGGAGCGCCGGTCCTCGGCGAACACCGTCATCAGTCTGGCTTCGCACTCACTTCGCAGATAATCGGCGAGAGCGCGTATGTCCGGATCACCGAGGAGAAGATAGATTTCCTCTTCACCGTCCGCAGACATCGTTTGAATCTCCGCGCCAAACTTTTGTTGCAGCTCCTCAAAGAATGCAGACATCGCTCGCCTCACCGTCCGCTCATCACAATCTCCGCCGCGCCTTGAATGAGCCGGAACAACGGAGCAGGTATCCAGAAGCCCATGACAATAATCACCACAGCCAAGCCCACGACAGAGGACTTTTTCCAGCGGCAGATCTCAGCCGGAGGAAGTCTCGGGTCTGGACCAAGCACCAGGTTGGCGATATGAATGAGAAAGCCCGAGAAAATCGCCACGAGAAAAATGACGAAGAGAATCGGTAGAACGAGATAGCCTCTGCTGAACGCGGCGCGAAGAATTGTGAACTCGCTCAGGAACATACTGAAAGGAGGCGCGCCCGTGACCGCAAGAGTCACCATGAGAAAAGCAGCTCCACTCACAGGCATGGAATGGATCAGCCCGCCTTTGGCATCACGGAATAGATCCGTCTTCAGGTGTTGCTGGACATTTCCGGCGCAAAAGAAAAGCAGGGGCTTGGTAATCGAATGGAATGTCATGTGAAGAAGCATGCCCAAAACGCCCAAGGGCCCTCCGAAGCCGAGCGCAAGCACCATAATCCCAGCGTGGTCGATGCTGGAATAAGCCAGCATCCGCCGGAAGTTCTTCTGGACGAGGATGAAAGGAACGGCTACTCCCATGGAAAGAAGCCCGAAAAGAATCAGGAGATGGGAGGCAAACTCCGGGCCGAGGCATTTGGAGCTTAGAATGTAGAATCGCACGAGACCGTAGATCGCGCAGTTGAGGACACCAGCAGCGAGCATCGCGGCCCCCGGGATCGGTGCTTCACTGTAAGCATCCGGCTTCCAGGTGTGCATCGGAGCGATGCCGGCCTTCGTTCCGTACCCCAGCAGAATCAAAATGAAGGCTAGCCGCATGGTCGGCTTGTCAAACTGGGCCGCGTTTCCGACGAGGACGGACCAGTTCAGACCCGCCAGCGTATCCGTTCCGAGGGCCCGATGCGCGGAATAGTACGTCAGAATCGTGCCGAACAGCGCCATGGAGAGGCCGACGCCTCCGATGATGGCGTACTTCCATGCAGCTTCAAGAGACGTTTCGCGGCCGTAGAACATCACCAGGAACACAGACGCTAAGGTGGTTCCCTCGATTGCCACCCAGAGTATTCCGAGGTTGTTGGCGAGAGCGACGAGAATCATGGAGAATACAAACAGCGGAGTGAGCGCGTAGTATTCTCGCAGTTTATTAACGGCGCGCCCGCCGCCTAATTCTTCACCCTCCTGGAAAACTCCGTTTTTCTCGTCGTGACGGAAATAGCCAACCGCATAGCTGGAACATACGAGTGCGACGAAAGCTCGTCAGAAGAACAACCAACGCGCTGAGAGCGTCCGCGTAAAGGAACCCATTCCAAAGCGAAACGGAGCCGCCCCGAAGTACCTGAATCCCCAGTGCAGCGGCCAGGCACAACAGTACCGCGAAGGCAGCAAGATTGACCATCTCCATGACGGACCGTCTTCGGAGGAAGAAGGCCAGAGGGCCAGCGGCAAGCGGAACGATAAGGAGCCAGAGCAAAATCATGCGTTCGTCTACTCCCTCAACTTTCGAAGCTTGCTGACGTCCATCGAATCGAACGCCTCGCGGATGCGGAAGACGAGAATGCCGAGCACCATGACTGCGACAAGAACATCAAAAAATATACCGAGTTCAACAATCAGTGGCATTCCGTAAGTCAACGAGATCGCCGCCAGGAAGAGGCCATTCTCCAGGGAAAGCAGCCCGAGGACTTGCGTCAAGGCCTTGCGACGATTCAGCATGGTGAAGAAACCGATCAAGAAAAGTGCGATGGCCACGGCGAGCGTGTTATGTCCAAGCGCCCCCCGCACCGAAGTTTCTTCCGGATGGTAGAACGATTGTGCGACAACGTAGCCCACCAAAGTCAGGCAGCCTGCAATGAGAATCGAGAGCGGAGCGTTGATCAACGGTTCAATCTCCCGCCGGATTTCGATTCTTTCTACGAGCCGCTCCAGAAACCAAGGAAGCAGTCCCGCCTTCAAGATGAGCGTCAGCAAAGCGGCGACATAGATATGGCTGGCGTGGTTGAAGTACGCGATGATGCCGGCAATCGCCGCTAACAGAAATGACTGCACCGCGAAGATGCGAATGCTCGAAACCAGCCAGCGCTGCCCGACTGCGGCGATCTGCAGCACGAGGACCAGCGCCGCCATCAGCGTGATGATTTTATCGCCGAACTCGGGGTCTTGGAGGAAGGTCATGCAGAGCCTCAAAATAAGAATGTGGAAATGAGCGCGAGCGCTCCAAAGATGAAAGAAACCATAAGCAGTTCCGGAACTCGAAAGAGCCGCAACTTCGCGTTGGTGGTTTCAACCAGAACGATGAGACAGGCCAGCAGAAGCATCTTGGTAAGGTAAAAGATTAGGCCCAGACCAAGTCCTCGGCCCGTCCAGTTAGAACTCAAGCCGAACGGGAAAAAAGTGTTGACCACCAGCGTCATTAGCACAACTTGCCTGATGGAAGCGCCCCATTCAAGTAAAGCGAGGTATGGTCCCGAATACTCGAGGATCATAGCTTCGTGAATCATTGTTAGTTCGAGGTGGGTCGCTGGGTTATCAACAGGGATGCGGCCGGTTTCAGCAATCAGAACAATAAATAGGGCCGCAAACGCCAACATCTGCGACGGCGCCAGAAACTTCCAGCTTTGGCTCACGGCAACCTTGGCCATTTCACTCAGGTTGGTGGAACTTGCCGCCAATGCCACCGTGAAAATCGCGAGCATCATGGCAGGCTCGGCGATCGCCGAGATCGTCATTTCCCGGCTGCTACCGAGACCGCCGAACGCGCTGCCGGTGTCGAGCCCGCCAAGGGCCAGGAAAAAACGCCCGAGCGCCAACAGATAAACTACCGCGAGAACGCCACCGAAGAGACTAAGAGGGGCGTCTGTCGTGGTCATAGGAATCATGAGTCCGACAAGAGTGGCCGTCACGAAAACGATGTAGGGAGTCGCTGAGAAAATCCACGATGCGGTATCCGGTATTACCATTCCTTTGCGAAACAACTTGAAGATGTTGCGGTAGGATTGAAAGACATCCGGCCCGCGACGTGTCTGCAGCCTGGCCTTCAGAGTCTTGATAATGCCGCTGAGGAACGGAGCAACGAGCAATAACACCACCAACTGCAGACCTGCTTTGGCTAACAAGCCGGTCACGGGCGAACTCCAAAGAGTAAGAGCAAGACGAGGGTTACAAAGATATATGCCAAGTAGACATGAATACTGCCGGCCTGAATGGCCCGCATTCTAGTAGCGAACCATAGCAGGAGATCTTTCAGCGGAACGTACAGCCGTTTCTCGAACGTCGGTTCAATCTCACTCTCGAAACGGATCTCTTTCGGAAAATATGGGGATACATCGAAGACGGTTTGAATTTCGCGGCGCGGCTGGTACAACGCGGAGAAGATCATCCGCAATGGTTTCGAGAATGCAGTGGCAGAGAATTCATTCTCCTCTGTGAGTCCGGGCAAGCCACAGTCCCACGTTGGTCCCCGCCTCCGCGCAAACCGCCTCGCCCCCATCGATACCAAGAGAAGTGCGGGAACCAGCAAAATCACGAACCCAGTTCCAATCACCGCCGTGGATACCGTACCTCCATGACGGAGTCCCGCAGAGAGTACCAATCCATGCCCGCTTATCAAATTGGTGCCAACTCTTTGTCCGAGTAGTTGCTCGGTCAGCGCATCGAAGACCGGGAGGAACCAGGTAACCCCCAGGCCTAAGGCCACGCAGGCCACTGTCAGCCAGCCCATTCCTACTAGCATGGACCGAGGTGCCTCGTGCACGTGGCGGGATTCGGTGCCGCGCGGAAGGGCAAGGAATGTAATCCCGAATGCTTTCACAAAACATGCGGCGGCCAGGGCCCCTGTCAACGCAAGCATAGACCCGGCGAGTGGGAACAGGATCCGCGTCAAGCCTCCAGTTGCGCCAAATCCAGCCAGCAGGCTCTGATAGGTTAGCCACTCGCTGACAAATCCGTTCAGCGGGGGTAGACCGGAGATTGCGACGGCCCCGATCAGGAAGCAGAAAGCGGTTACAGGCATTGGGCGGATTAGGCCGCCCAACTCCTCCATGTTTCGCGTCCCCGTCGAATGGAGCACTGACCCGGCTCCGAGAAAGAGAAGAGACTTGAAAATCGCGTGATTGAGAGTGTGAAGCATCGCTGCGATCAGGGCCACCGCCGCGAGTTGCTCATGTCCAGCAGCGCGGAAAACCAAAGCAGCGCCAAGGCCTATGAGGATGATCCCGATGTTCTCAATGCTGTGGTAGGCCAGTAGGCGTTTCAAATCATGCTCCATCAAGGCGTACAACACACCGAGAACGGCGGAAGCCACGCCCACGACGAGCACCAGCAATCCAGCCCATGAGGGCAGCACCCCCAGTCCATCCAGGAACATGCGCGCCATGCCGTAGATACCTGCTTTGAGCACGATTCCGGAAAGCAGCGCTGAGATGTTGCTGGGCGCGACCGGGTGCGCAGCAGGAAGCCAGATATGGAATGGAATGATACCCGCCTTGAAGCCGAAGCCCAGGAACAACAGCACAAATGCAGTGGCTTGCTGGGCGCTGGACAATTGCGCCGCGGCGCCCCGGAAACTCGCGAAGTCAGCGCTCCCGCTGACCTGCATTAATAGAGCGAAACCCAGCAGCACACATCCGGCATCGATATGGGCCATGACGATGTAGAGCAAGCCGGCTCGCCGGGTCTCGCGGTCCTCGTGGTAAAACGTGACAAGCCCGTACGCAACCAGCGCCATCACTTCCCACCCGATCAGGAACAAGAAGACATTGGCGGCGGTAAAAACGATCGTCAAGCTGAGAAACAGCAGATTGAATAAGAAGCCGAAGACGCCAATGTTCCTCTTATGCTCGAACTCTTTCAAATAGCCGAACGAGTAGAGCGATACCGCGCCTGCCAGAATTGCTAGCGCCAGGTTGAAGAAGCCAGCCAGAGCGTCGTAATTGAAGCTGTATGTAAACAGTGGAATTCCTGAGGAGATCGACCAGCGAACCGGCGTGCCTTGAAGAATACCGAGTACTGCGGCAAAGCCGCCGAGAACAGCACCTACCAGGGCGCTGCCGCAACAGATGTATCGACACAGGGACGGCTTTCGCCAAGTCGCAAGACTTGCAAGGGCGCCGATGGAGTAGGCCGCAACACTAAGCGCGAAGGTCGTGCCAACCGGAAGCGTATTCATAGCCCGTTCATGAGGAACCGATGATAGAACTTTCGGAAAACATCTTGCCGCAGTTTTCCGTGCGATTCTCCGTCACGATGGCATTCTCCAATCACTGCGTCAACTTCCTCCTGCGACTTCTCGCGGTCTTTTCCATCTCTGGACGACTAAGCGGCAAAGCGTAACCGTCTCTATAGCTATCTACTTCACGCGGAAAGAACTTCACACTCTTTCCTGGCGATAAAACGGATAAGACTTTGAGCCAATTCTGATTCCATTTACATCCCGCGCCGGCTTCAAATTGATCAAATAGGCCTGCTCTTCCGCATATTCGGCAGCATCCTGAAATTCGCCGTCAACCCAACCGCAGGCGGCAGTTCAATACGTCTGAGATTCGAGCCCCTAAGTGCTTTCCTTCCTATCAGAAAAAGCGAACAGACTCTCGCGGAAACAAAAACTATTGACATAGTAAAATTCGCATATTACAGTATGCATGTACGCAAGGATTAGCATGCCACAGCAGCTCGCCAACTTCAAGTCTGAGTTTTTCAAGGCCCTCGCTCACCCGATCCGCATTCGGATTCTCGATTGTCTACGTGATGGCGAGAAAGGGGTCAATGAACTCAGCGAAGTTCTGAAAATTGAGCCCGCAAACGTTTCGCAGCAACTTGCGATCCTGCGCATGCGCAACATCGTGATCGGACGCAAAGTGGGGAGCAATGTCTACTATTCGGTTTCCGATGCAACATTGTTCCAGCTCCTTGACCTAGCCAAAGACATCTTCAACAACCATCTGGTTGGTGTACGGGACATGCTTCAGCAGATGGAAGAAGCCTCGTAGATCGGAACAATTTTGTCAGGAATCTGCGAGTGTTCGCATCTGAATCACCATTTACAGGCCACTCGGTTCCTCCTAGGGCCTGTGCGAGGAGACCGATAACCATGGCGGACTATTACACCTCTCAGCAACTCGCCCAGAAGTTGGGAATCACCGAAGCCACGATCGCGGAACTCCAGACGAAAGGCTTCCTCCAGCCAACTGTAAAGAACGGTAGATCTTTCTTTTCCTCCTCACAAGAGCACCGCTTGCGCGCGGCCATTCGGTGGGCACGCAAAGACAAAATAGATTTGCAAGCGGCTTTCGCTCGCGTGGAAGAACGCTGGCTTGCGCACACGAGCGCGCCGAAGCACTAGTGTTAGGGCACCGCGAGTAGGTATCCTGATGCAATGGGCCCGAGATTCGCAGTGAACTTAGGAACAAGAAGTGAAGTCGAGAGGATCGATCACCCAATTGCCTAGGAAGCGCCTATCAAGCCTCTGATCCAGCGAGCCGATGAATAGTAAAGTGTCACATCCATGAGATTTATTGCGAATATTCCCCGCAACTAATTTGCGTCAGAGGGCAACCCACGCGGAACCTGAAAGAATGGACGCTTGAAAAAAGACAATGAATAACTGGCTACCCAAATCCGTGCAGTGCATGAAGTCTTACACGAAGCGTTTGTTCCTGGCGGACCTTCTTTCCGGCATAACTGTTGGCCTTGTCGCGCTTCCTCTGGCGATGGCCTTCGCGATTGCTTCGGGCGTTCCGCCGCAGGACGGTCTGTACTGCGCCATCGTGGCGGGTTTTCTAATTTCGGCTCTAGGCGGGTCGAAGACTCAAATCGGCGGTCCAACTGGCGCCTTCGTTGTCGTCGTTTTTGGAATCGTCGCCAAGCACGGCGTAGATGGACTGTTCATGTGCACGATGATGGCTGGTGTCCTCCTGTTGATTCTTGGTGCAGCGGGGTTGGGTACAGCGGTGAAATTCATCCCGCGCCCGGTCGTTGTCGGCTTCACGAACGGAATCGCGGTGATTATCGCGAGCACGCAGATCAAGGATTTCTTTGGGCTAAAAATCGACAAGGTTCCGGGTGACTTTCTTGGTCGCCTTGAGACCATTGCGCGCAATTTCTCTTCGTTCTCGCCGTTGGAGACTGGACTCGCAGTCGCAGCCCTGGCTGTGATCATCGTATTCATGCGTTACGTAAAACGGGTTCCGGGTTACATCGTAGCCCTGTTTATTGGCACGGCGGCAGTGGTTGTGTTCAAACTGCCCGTCGAGACAATTGGCACTCGTTTTGGTGGTATCCCCTCCGGCCTGCCAACGATTCGCATTCCTCAATTCCACTTGGATTTGATTCGGCCCCTGATTTCCCCGGCGATTACGATCGCCATGCTGGGCGCAATCGAATCGCTCATGTCCGCGGTCGTCTCCGATCGCATGAGCAACGACAAGCACAACCCTAATGTGGAGCTTGTGGGACAGGGAATCGCGAATATTCTCTCACCGTTATTCGGAGGGCTTCCCGCGACGGGCGCCATCGCGAGAACGGCCACCAACATCCGTTCCGGGGCGAAATCTCCGGTTTCGGGAATGATTCATGCCCTGACTCTCTTAGGTATCGTGGTTTTCGCCGCTCCTCTCGCAAGATTCATTCCGTTGTCGGTCTTGGCCGCAATTCTTCTGGTTGTCTCTTACAACATGGGCGAGTGGGCGGAAATCCCGGAACTCTTGAAGCTTTCCCGAATGGAGATTGCGACATGGCTGGTCACTTTTCTATTGACGGTGTTTGCGGATCTCACTGTAGCTGTGGAAGCAGGAATGATTCTTGCCGTACTGGTTTTCATTAAGAAGGTTACACAAACTACGTCAGTCTCGGAGGTAACTGAAGAGTATGTCCGCGAGGGTCATGTTCACATTTTACAGCACAAGGTTATCCCTGCTTATGTCGCCATCTTTAGAATTCACGGGCCTTTCCTGTTTGGAGCGACCGACAAAATTGACGAAATCACCGCTCGTCTGCCCAACCTGCCCTCGATCCTGATTCTAAGATTGCGCAACATGACTGCGATCGATTCCACCGGCCTCCAAGCGTTGGAGAGTTTGGCGGACCAGGTGCACCAATCGGGACGAGAGCTCATTCTCTGCGGAGCCAGGGAACAACCTTCGAAACTCATGCATCAGGCTGAGTTTCAGCAGCACATCGGACCCGAGAATATGTGCAATAGCATCGCGGAAGCTCTGAGCCGCGCCAGTGCGGTCTACCCGGAAGCTTCGGAACATCATCCTTTGGGAACGGTTTGGGGCCGAAGAAGCACGGATGTCGTGGAACCGGAGCCCAAATTGACGGAGCCAGAACTGTCCAATACCTTCAAAGAAATTACGTGACGGAGCTCAGCCGCCTCTAGGGCACGCGGAAGGGTTACAGACGCCGTCATTGATGGCATCGGCTCACCGTGGGTTCAAGCCGAAGTAGAATCCCCAACTGGGGCGTGAATGGTCTTAATCAGTGTTCCTTTTTTCTTGAGTTACGTGGCACCATGCTCTGGGGTTCAACCTATCCATGCCTGTGAATAGCATCGCCCGGAGAAACACTACTCGTACCCTCCACCTGCGCGGTGCGGACCTGCTCAACAATCCGACCCTGAACAAGGGCACTGCCTTCACCGAAGCTGAACGAGAGACTTTTGGTCTGCACGGCCTTCTGCCTCCCATCGTGGAGTCGCTCGACGCTCAGTGTCTCCGCGCGTATCAAGCTTTCGTCTTGAAGCCCAACGATCTTGAGCGCCATATCTATCTCCGGCAGCTGCAAGACACGAATGAGGTACTGTTCTATCGCTTACTCCTGGATCACATCGACGAGATGCTGCCCATCGTGTATACGCCGGTCGTGGCGCTCGGCTGCCAGGAATTCAGCCACATCTATCGGCGGCCCCGCGGCCTCTTCATTTCCTACCCGCTCCGCCATTCCATCCCCGCACTATTGCGCAACCACCTGAATCCCGAGGTGGACGTTATCGTCGTGACCGACGGCGAGCGCATTCTCGGCATCGGTGATCAAGGCGTTGGCGGTTTGGGTATTCCCATCGGCAAGCTAGCGCTGTACACGCTCATCGGCGGTATCCATCCTGCGCGCACCCTTCCCATTGTCCTGGATGTCGGCACCAACAATGAAGAGCGACTTCGCGACCCCGAATATCTCGGCTGGCGGCAGCCACGAGTCACCGGAACGGACTACGATGATTTTGTCGACGCCTTCGTCAAAGCCGTCAAAGACGTTCTTCCGGGGACCATCCTCCAGTGGGAGGACTTTGCCGGTCTGCACGCTCGCTCCATCCTCAACCGCTACCGCGATCAGTTGCTCACCTTCAACGACGATATTCAGGGCACGGCTGCCGTCGCGCTTGGAGCAATACTCGCCGCCGTTCGCGTTGCCGGTTCCGCCCTTCGCGATCAAGAGATTGTTTTTCTCGGGGCGGGTGCCGCCAGTACGGGCGTTGCCGATTACCTTCGCGCCGCGCTCATCGCGGAAGGGCTTTCAGAAGCAGAAGCCTGCGGTCGCGTGTGGATGGTGAATAGGGGCGGTCTTCTACATGACGGACGCGTAGATCTGACGCCCGAACAGCGCATCTACGCCCAGCCGTTGAGCCGCGTCGCCGATTGGCCTCGTCGCAGTGACGGCAAGATCGGGCTCTCCGACGTGATCGAGCATGTCCGGGCAACAGTACTCATCGGTTTGTCCACGCTACCTCTCGCTTTTACAGAATCGATCGTGCGCGAGATGGCGAGCAAAATCGAACGGCCGATCATCTTGCCGCTTTCCAATCCAACCGACCGCTCCGAAGCCCGTCCGGAAGACTTACTTCGTTGGACTGAGGGCCGCGCCCTCGTCGCCACCGGCTCGCCTTACCCACCTGTCAGGTTCGGAGACCGAACAATCCCCATTTCGCAATGCAACAACGTGTACATCTTTCCAGCTGTGGGGCTCGCGATAGTCGCATCGCGCCACTTAGCGGACTCCACCGGGACGCGGCGCATCACGGACGGAATGATGCTCGCTGCCGCCCGCGAACTTGCAAGGCATTCCCCCGCACTGAAGGACGCTTCCGCGCCTCTACTCCCCGCATTGAAGGACATCCGCAACGTCGCCGTTGAAATTGCGTTTGCCGTGGCGCGCGAAGCTGAGCGATCTGGCGTCACTCCTCGCTCTGGCTCTTTGTCTTCGGCCTCGCTCCGTTCACATATTCTCGACTCCCAGTGGTTTCCGGCTTACCCTACTTACGTTCCGGCATCTGCGTAGTTGGAGAATTTCTAAGTGGATGCGCATCGAAAGGAAATTTGTGATGAGTTATTTGCAAGGAGGGATGGGCGGATCGATGGGTGGAGGGATGTGGCTTTGGACGGTGATCGGCGTACTGGTGGTGGTCCTGCTGGTCGTCATGATTAACAAGCTGTCCAAGAAATAATGGTGAGTTCACGCCGCGCACGTGAACTGACTTTTCATGGATGAAAGGAAACGCATGCTGGCCAAAATTACCCACGGACATAACGGTGAGCGAGACTGCCGCTGCCTTGAAGGCTGCCGTCCAGGCTAATCACTTTGGCGTCATACAGGTTCCGAACCTCAGAGTGATCGGGATACCGTCTTTCTGTTTCTGATGAACCGCAGTATGAACGTTTTACGTCGACATCCCTTGTTAGAGACAGTGCTATTCCGCGCTTGTCTTGATACCCAGAGTGCCAGCCCGAAGCGCACGCTCTTTCATGAAGGCGAAAAATACGGGCACGAGAATCAGGACGTGAATCGTTGAAGTGATCATGCCGCCGACCATGGGCGCAGCGATGGGTTTCATGACATCCGAACCGATCCCACTTTCCCAGAGGATTGGGATCAGGCTGGCGAGGACCGCCGTCACGGTCATCAGCTTCGGACGCAATCGCTTGACGGCGCCGTCGATTACGGCCGCTTCGATGTCTTCGTGTTTAAGTGGTACGCCTGAGGCAATTCTCTTATCGAGTGCCTCATGGAGGTACACCACCATGACGACGCCGGTCTCGACGGCAATTCCAAACAGTGCGATGTAGCCCACCCAGACGGCGACGCTGAAGTTGTAGCCAAGCCAATATTGCAGAATCAAGCCGCCGGTCATCGCATAAAATGTGGGAAAGATGAGGACGGCAGCTTCCGTGATCGAGTGGAAGACCATATAGAGCAGCAGGAAGATCACAAAAAACACGATTGGAACGATGACCTTCAGCCTTTCTTTGGCGCGCACTTCGAATTCGTACTCCCCCGACCACTTGTAGGTGTATCCCGCGGGAAGACGCAATTTTTCATTGAGGAGCTGGTTCGCCTTAGCAACGAACCCGCCGTAGTCCTTCGTAGCGAGATCCAGATAGACATAGCCGGTGAGCAGGCCGTCTTCATCGCGAATCATGGCAGGCCCACGCGAGAAGTAGACCTTGGCCACTTCTGAGATAGGAATCTGCGCTCCGGTGGGAGTCGCGATAACGACGCGCTGCAACTGCGCGATGTCATCACGAAAATCCCGGCTGTAGCGCACGTTGATGGGATAACGTTCGCGTCCTTCGATGTTTTCAGCGACGTTTTCGCCACCGACGCCAGAGGTCACTGCGCGCTGGACATCGGCCACGGTAAGTCCATAACGTGCTGCCTCGGGGCGGTTGACTTCCACGTTTATGTAAAAGCCCTCTGCGACGCGTTCGGCAAAGATGGAACGAAGCTCAGGAATCCCGCCAAGAACCTGTTGCAACTCAGCACCCGCTCGCTGGATACCCTCGACATTCGGACCTTGAATCTTGAGTCCAACGGGCGTCTTGATGCCGGTTAGTTCCATATCGAGCCGATTTTGCACGGGCATCGTCCAGGTATTCGTTAGACCTGGGAATTGAAGCTTCTCGTCCATTTCGCGAATCAGCTTTTCATAGGTCATACCAGCACGCCACTGCTCGCGCGGTTTGAGCATGATCGTTGTGTCATACATGTCGAGCGGGGCGTTGTCGGTAGGACTGTCGGAACGGCCGACTGCTCCGAAAACACTTTCGACTTCAGGAAAAGACTTGATGATGCGGTCTTGCTCCTGGAGCAACGTTGAAGCCTGGGTGATCGAGATGCCGGGAAGAGCGGTCGGCATGTAGAGCGAGGAACCTTCGTAGAGCGGAGGCATGAACTGGCTGCCAATGCGCCACGCCAGCGGTAGTGTCACAACAAGAAAGATGAGGTTGAGAAGCAGCGTCGTTTTCCGGTATCGGAGACAGAAACGGAGAACAGGCAGGTACAAGGCCTGCGTCCACCGCGAAAATGGATTTTCGGATTCAGGTCTGAGACGGCCACGAATGAAAATTACCATCAGGACTGGAACGAGCGTGATGGCAAGAATCGAAGAGAACGCCACAGAGAGAGTTTTAGTCCAAGCGAGAGGCCGGAACATGCGTCCTTCTTGTGCTTCAAGAAGGAATACCGGGAGGAACGACACGACGATAATCAGCAAGGAAAAGAAGATGGCCGGGCCAACCTGTTTCGCCGCACCCATCAAAATGCGCCGCCTTTCCTTCTCTGTCAGCTTGGTTCCCGAAGCTCCTGCTGTGGCGACATGTTCCGATAAGTGGCGATAGCCGTTCTCGACCATCACAATGGCTGCGTCGATTAGCACCCCTATGGCCAGCGCCAGTCCGCCAAGAGACATAATGTTCGAACTGACGTGCAGGAAATACATAGGAATGAAAGATGCGACGACAGCAACGGGCAGAGTCAGAATGGGGATCAGCGCCGAGCGAAAATGAAACAAGAAAGCAATCGTCACAAAGCTGACGATGATAGCTTCTTCGAGGAGGTCTCGTTGCAGCGTTTTGATGGATGCCTGAATCAATCCAGACCGGTCATAACCGGAGACGATCTCGACGCCGGAAGGAAGCGTCGGTTTGATTTCAGCAAGCTTTTTCTTAACACCCTCGATCACGCTAAGGGCGTTCATTCCGTAACGCATCACGATGATTCCGCCAACAGTTTCGCCTTCGCCGTTCCACTCGACGACACCCTCGCGAATATCCGGACCAAATGCGACGGTTCCCAGGTCGCGGACGAGGACCGGGGTGCCGTTCTTCGTGGCGACGGGTACGGTTTCGAGGTCTTGTAGCGAACGGAGATAGCCGAGCCCGCGAATCATGTACTGAGCGCCGCCCATTTCAAGCACGCGGCCGCCAACTTCGTTCGTGCTGTCACGGACACGGTCGATCACCATCGAGAGTGGAATGTTGTAGGCGCGAAGTTTGTTGGGGTCCAGATTTACTTGATATTGACGAACGAATCCTCCGATGGAGGCGACTTCCGCAACGCCCGGAACGGTCTCCATCTGATACCGGAGATACCAGTCCTGAAGACTGCGCAAGTCTGCGAGGCTGTGCTTGTGGGAGCGGTCGATGACGGCGTATTCGTACACCCAGCCCGCTCCGGTTGCGTCGGGGCCGATCATTGGAGACACGTTTTTCGGCAAGACTCCCTGAAGTTGCTGGATGTACTCGAGAACGCGCGAGCGAGCCCAATAGAGGTCGGTACCATCTTCGAAAACGACGAAGATGTATGCATCGCCAAACATGGTCTGCGCGCGGACGGCCTTGACGTGTGGTGCAGCGAGTAACGTGGTTACGATCGGATAGGTGACCTGGTCTTCGATGATGTCAGGCGGCTCCCCTGCCCAGGGAACGTGCACAATCACCTGGACATCGGAAATGTCCGGCAGAGCATCGAGCGGAATATTCTTGAGCGACCAGATGCCAGCCAGAACCAGCAGCAATGTTCCTGTGAAAACGAGGAATCGATTGCTCGCGCACCAATCAATCACGCGGGAGATCATCGCTACATTCCCCCTTCGGCGTTCAGGCTCAGTTGCTTGGCCGCGAGGACAGCTCCGCTCTTAAGCGCAGTGATGGTTAGTTGCCACGTGCCACCGCTATCGAGATTCACTTGGCCTTCGTATATGCCGCCACCCTTCTCACTCAGGGGCGTTACGACATTCATTGCGGCCATGCCCATTTGAGGCATGGCGGGCATGTAGCTGCGCACGCTGACCTGCGCGCCCGTGATGGGGGAACCATCCGTGGCCGTGAGTTTCACGCGATACAGGTTTGATCCCTTACGCGATGTCGAGGGCTCTGTTGAGAATTCAATATGAGCTGCTGATTGAGCTGTGGAAGCGTTCATTGCCGCTGCCGCGCCCGCTCCCGGCGGTGGAGGGATGAACGAACCGATCGCGGCTTGCAGCTGGCTTTCCGAGTCGATCAGGAAGTTAGCGGAGGTGACGATGCGTTCGCCGGCTTTCAAACCTTTGAGTACGATGTATTCATCGCCTGCCTGAGGTCCCAGTTGCACGTCACGAGGCTCCAGATACCCCGCGCCTCGGTCCACGAAAACAATCTGCCGCGTCCCTGACTGTAGAACTCCACTTACGGGGATCACCAGCTGATTCCCGAGCGGCACTTGCAATGTCACGTTGACGAACATTCCAGGCGAGAGGGTGAGGTTGAGATTTGAAAAGACAAGGCGCACTCGTGCGGTGCGTGTGGTCATGTCCACATCGGGGTAAATGAAGTCAACCTTTCCTCGAAATGCGCGGCCCGGGTAGGAATCCAAACTGAGCAAAGTTGGAGCACCGATTTTTATGCGTTCCAGGTCGTTCTGAAAGACCTGAGCGAGCACCCAAACTCTGGAGAGATCCGCGATGGTGTAAAGCCGAGTTTCCGGCTGCACGTACACGTTCGGGAGCGCGTTTCGTTCGGTTATGTAGCCGGAAACGGGCGAGTCGATCTCCAGGGCATCGGCGACTTGACCCGTGGATTCGAGTCGCGCAATCTCCCGTTCGGGGATGTTCCATTGCTCGAAGCGTTCTCGCGAGGAATCGAGCAAAGATGCGACACCTTCTGCGACGCCCGGAACAGTGCTTTGTGAAAGGTTCTTGGAATTTTGTTTCGCGAGCAGGTATTCATGCTCGGCTACTATGAGTTCCGGACTGTGAATGGTGAACAGCCGCTGGCCTTTGCGCACGTACTGATAGGTGGCGTCTGCGAAAACCTTTTCGATGTGGCCCGAGATCCGCGTCTGAACGTAGGAAAGTCGTGTGTCGTCGATGGCGACAGTTCCAGTCGTCCGGATTTCATCCTGCACAGACTTGCGCTCAACCATTCCAAATCTCACGCCGATGGATTGCAAGCGTTCCGCGGAGAGCTGGACGGGCGCGAGTGGCGTCTCTGCCGGTGGCGGCACCGAGCCGGAGGAACTGCTCTGAACCGGTTGCGTCGCAACATTCGGCGGGGAACCGGCCGGGGGTTGCGTTGTGGTAGACCTTCGAGCGCTCCACCAAATTCCGCCCAGCACGGCGATGAAGACAATGTTTCCGACCAGTGCAAGAAAGAATGCCCTGCGATAGTTGCTCATGATCTTGCTCCGTGGCTGCATCAGTCAGCGCAGCGACAATCCCGTTACTGCTTCGATTTCAGCCAATGCCGTCTCATGCTCCGAAAGCGTCTGCCAGTACTCCTCGTCGAGCTTGAGCACGTCGAGAAAAGAAGCGAGCAAGGCCTGAAAATCCTGGCGATTTGATTGATACGCAGCCATACCTGCTTGCAGCTCTGCGCGAGCCTGAGGGATTAGTCCTTCGCGGTAAATCTTTAGGAGTTCTTCCGATTTCTCCGCGCTCAGGTACTGCTGTCGAAGCTGGAATGCGGTTTGCTGCGTCTGGGTCTCGTACTCGCTTTTCGCCTGACTCTGGTCTGCTTCGGCCTGAGCCAATTCGGGCTGCTGTCTGCGTCCGCGATAAATGGGGAATCGGACTCCGAAAGTGAAAACGTAATAGGCGCGGAATTGCGCGGGATCGGTCCGCTGCCACATGTATTGAAGGTTGAAGTCCGGGTAGAAGTCCTTCTTGGCGAGGTCCACCTTCAATCCTTGCTTCTCGATCATTTTTTGTGCGCCTGCAATTTCAGGGTTGTTCATCTTCGCGGCAGCCAGCAATTGGTCATAGGTATAGGCAGCCGTGGTTTCTGAGAGTTCGTTGGCCTCGATATCAGGCGATGATTGCGGACGGTTGAGAAGCTGCTTGATTTCCGCTTGAACCTTCCCGGCTTCCAGCTGGTTCGTGGTGATTTCTCTTAGCAGCTTGGTGCGTTCGAGTTGCGCCTGCAGGACCTCCTGCTGGTTTCCCACTCCGTTGCGATAACGAGCCTCTGCAGCCTGCTCGACTTGCTGAAGTAACTGTCCGTCTCCCACCAGAATTGTCTGCCTCTTGGCCAGATAGCTGAACTTGAAGTAGGCCATCTTCACCTCTGCCAGAATTGCTCTGCGAACGGATTCGTATCTCTGCTGCGTTACATCGGCATCTTTCTTGGCAATCTCACCGCGCAGGCGGAGTTTCCCTGGGTACGGAAGATCCTGCGAAATACCGAGACCCACATAAGCGAAATCGCTGTTGGTATAGCCCGCGAATGGTCTTGGACTGCCGACGCTCACTTGTTGCAGAACGAATTGTGGGTCGGGCAATGTCGAGACCTGCGTCGGGACCTGCTGTGCCGATTGCCAGCCATGTCGCGCCGCTTGAATCTGCGGATTGCTTCGTTCGGCCTCGGCGAGAAGATCCGCCAGCTTTACAGGCTGACCACCCGGAGGTGCCTCCTGCGCTTGCATGATCGAGGACGGCGACAGAAATAGAAAAGTTGTAAGAATCAGTGCGTGACTGAACTTCATAAGCTGTCCTTTCCCGATTCGCGGCGGATACTTGTGTCGCGCTCCGAGGCTACTGGCAAGAACTCTGCCAATCCTGTGCACAAAAAAAAGACACACGTGCGCACTACGTCAGGCGATTAGTACAGCTTTAGATCAGGAATGTGCAGAGAAGAGACTGAACCGAAGGAGGTGAAACATCTTGTGCGATGAGGACGAGTGGCAGGCGCTGGACGCGGGGAGTGTCACCGGTTAGGCCGAGAACCGCGAGAGGCGCCGCCAAAGAAAGATTAGACGCTTTGTATTGTAACTTTGGGACTGGGGCTTTAGAAACAATGCAGCAGGAGGTATCCGACGCTGCGACCAGTTGAGTGCCGCTCTCGTCCATATTCATCTGGTCGCATCGAGATTCAGTCTTGGGCGTCGCGCATTCGGCCAGTTTCGAAGTGAGCAGCGCGCACACCGAAAGCGGCACCGGCCCCAGCCCTATAAGGCCCAACGCCAACGCGAAAATGAGTGATCGTCGCACCGTTGCTCAGTCTAGCACAGGGCCTTCAGGCAGTTTCCGCTATCTCTTGGTTAACTGCTGTGATCTTCATCACAAGCCTATGTGACTTAGAGACACCGAAAACGTCAGCCAGGTCGTCGAATCGCTGCCCGTCTATCGTGAATGTGTCAGGCGCAGCTTATGCCTTCACACCTGCTTTGCGAAGGATTGTCATCATCGGACACCAGTTCGTAAAAGCGGACTGGAACAGATTTAGCCCGACGAACGCGGTGAAGAGAAACCAGTAGGGGTTTACCCAGTATCCCAACGCGAGAGAACCTAGAACAAAGGCTCCTGCTATCAGCCTTAAGTAGCGATCTATATTCATGATGTTTTCTCCCTTTCAATCTGCCGAGGGCACGAGATCATCGCCAACGGGTGGCAGAGTTCTTGCTCCACCGCGTTCACTCAGGTAATAGAGAACCGGAACAGTCATTCGAGAAAGAACCGTCGAGGCAACTTCTCCCGCCATCAGCGAAATAGCCAATCCCTGAAATATCGGGTCGAACAAAATGACGCTCGCGCCTACAACGACAGCCGCCGCTGTTAACAGCATGGGACGGAAGCGCACTGCTCCAGCATCGACTACAGCATTCTCCAGCGACATTCCGTGCGAGCGGCGCAATTCGATGAAATCTACAAGGATGATCGAATTTCGAACGATGATTCCCGCGCCTGCGATGAAACCAATCATCGAAGTCGCGGTAAAAAATGCTCCCATCAACGCGTGAGCCGGCAAGATGCCGACGAGCGTAAGCGGAATCGGTGCCATGATCACTAGAGGCGTCTTGAAAGACTTGAACCAGCCGACTACCAATACATAAATCAGCACCAACACGGCAGCGAACGCCAAACCAAGGTCACGAAACACCTCGACTGTGATGTGCCACTCGCCGTCCCATTTCATGGAGAAGCGGTCGGTGCGGTCCGGCAGCGTCGTGCCAGAGTATTGTTTTACCTGATAGCCTTCGGGCAATTGGATTTTGCCGATCGCATCGCTCATCTTGAGGATGGCGTACACCGGACTTTCTATCTCACCGGCTACGTCCCCGGTGACGTACACCACGGGTCGCAAGTTCTTGCGATAAACGCTCTGATCAATCGCGGTCTCCCGGATGTTGGTGACCTCGCGAAGGGAAACCTGCCCGCCTGAGGGACCAGGTAGCTTGAGATTTTCGAGATCCTCAATGCCTGAGCGATCGGGCCGAGACAAGCGCACTTCAATGGGGACATCCTCCCGCGAAGCGGGATCGTGGAGCAGCCCCGCCGAAGCTCCGCTCAGACCTATTTGGACTGTGCGCGTAACTTCCGCCGCTGAAACTCCTTGCAGCGCAGCCTTGTCTAGATCCACTTTCATGTCGTACTTTTTCTGGGAGTCTTCCACGTACCAATCGACGTCGACCACACCCGGGGTCTCTTGGAAAATCTTCTTTATCTTTGCCGCCAGCTCCGTCTGGCCTTTGTAGTCCGGCCCATACACCTCCGCAACGAGAGTTTGCAGCACCGGCGGACCCGGTGGAACCTCGGCGACTTTGATGCGCGCGCCGAAGGGCGCAGCAATGTTGTCCAATTCCGGCCGCAATCTACGGGCAATTTCATGGCTCTGCGCTTTGCGGTCATGTCGAGACAAAAGGTTAACCTGGATATCTGCTTGGTTCGGCTGACGGCGCAAGAAGTAATGTCGCACCAGTCCGTTGAAGTTATAGGGTCCCGAGGTGCCTGCATAGATTTGGTAGTTGATAACGTCCGGTTGCTGGCTCAAGTAACTACCCAAAGCCTGGGCCACGTGGGTCGTCTGCTCCAGTGGAGTTCCGTCGGGCATGTCGATGATGACCTGAAATTCGCTCTTGTTGTCGAATGGGAGCATTTTAACCTGCACCCACTTGAGCGGAATAAACGCGACCGCCGCCAGCAGCAGCACCACCACACTGACGAGAAAGAACCACCTCCGCCCTGAATTCTGAATGAGTGGATTCATCAAGCGGCGATAAAACCTCGTGGTCCAGCCTTCGGCCTCATGCGCCGACTCGGAACGATCGGCGTAATGATGCAGCAAACGTAGAGCGGCCCAGGGCGAAACCACAAAAGCTACAATCAACGAGAACATCATCGCTGCGGAAGCGCCTACCGGAATCGGGCGCATATACGGTCCCATCAGGCCGCGCACTAAGGCCATTGGGAGAATGGCTGCAATCACAGCGAAGGTTGCCAGGATCGTTGGGTTGCCAACTTCGTCCACGGCTTCAATTGCAACGTCAGCAAGTGAGCGGCCACGATTTTCGGGCAGCCGGAAATGGCGAACGATGTTCTCGACCACGACGATGGCGTCATCCACCAAAATGCCGATAGAGAAGATCAGCGCGAAAAGCGTGACCCGGTTCAACGTGTATCCGAACAAATAGAAGACAGCGAGAGTCAGTGCGAGCGTTACGGGTATGGCCAGCAGCACGACGCCTGATTCACGCCAACCCAATGCGAGTGCTATCAGTAGCGTGACGGAAAGCGTGGCGAGGAAAAGATGCTTGAGGAGTTCGTCCGATTTGTCCTTGGCCGTTTCACCATAGTTGCGCGTCACGGTGATATTCAGATCGCCTGGAAGCGTGTTGCCCTGAAGTGAATGGACCCTGCCCAGTACGTTCTCGGAGATCAAAGTGGCATTCGCGCCCTTGCGCTTTGCCAGCGTAATCGTTACGGCTGGGTAGTCCGAATTCGCCGCGCTGCCAGACGATCCCTTTGCGTTGGCGAACAGGACGTAGCTGTCTGGTTCTGCTGGGCCGTCCTCGATTTTTTCCACAACGTCCCTCAGGTACACAGGCCGTCCCGCGTGAACTCCCACGACAACTTTTTTTAGTTCTTCCGGGCGCGTAAAGAAGTTGCCCGCTTCGACTTGAAACTCCTCGTTGCCGCGCGCAAAGCTCCCGGTCTGACTGCGCGTATTCGCGGCTCCGAGTTGCATCACAACGGAACTCGGAGTCAGTCCATAGGCCGCGAGGCGTTGCGTATCCAGCACAACGCGCAATTTGCGTGGCTGCCCGCCGATGATCGTCGTTTCGGAAACGTCATCCAGTTGTTTGAGCGAATGCTCCAGTTCTCCCGCAATGCGCCGCAACTGGTAAGCGTCGTAGTTCTTACCCCAGAGCGTCAGAGCGAGAATCGGCACATCATCAATCGAACGTACCTTGATGATCGGCTGCGAGACTCCTTGGGGGATGCGGTCGAAGTTCGAATAGAGCTTGTTATAAGTCTTTACGATCGCTTCTTCTTCTTTCGTGCCGACATAAAAGCGCACGATCACCATGCTCAAGCCGGGGTGGCTGATGGAGTAGATGTACTCGACTCCCGGTATTTCACGGAGCAGCTTTTCCATCGGCACGGTGGCGCGTTGCGTTACTTCTTCGGCCGACGCCCCTGGCATCTGCACGAACACGTCCAGCATTGGGACGACAATCTGCGGTTCTTCCTCGCGTGGCGTCTGCAGGATGCTAAAGGTCCCCAGAAGGAGAGCACCGACGATGATCAGCGGTGTCAGCTTCGATTGAATGAAAAGGTGCGCAATATGGCCCGCCAGTCGCAGGACGTGAGTGGGATTTTCCGGTTTGGGAGACGTATCAATCATTAGCGTAACGCGATTCGCTTGCCGCTCAATTCGCGGTCTCCGGGTGCAGCGACTAGCTTTTCTCCGTCTTGTAGCCCAGAGAGAACTTCAATTTGTTCGCCGGCAATCTTGCCAAGGGTGACGTACCGCAACCCCGCTACCTGGTTCGAGTCGAGCACGTAAACTCCCTCGAGTTGACCGTGCTCCACCAAGGAAGTGTGTGGAATCAGTATTGCCAGCCGCTCGCCGCGTGGGAAACGTGCCCTCCCAAAGAGCCCGGAGCGGAGACCAGGATCGGCCGGCAATTCAACTTTCACAAGGAAGCTGCGGCTGGCCGGGTCGGCTGCCGGAACGATTTGTACGACCTTGCCGGAAAGCTGGACATTTCCGAGCGCGTCAATCGTCACTGGGCTGAGCTGCCCTAAACGGACAGCGCGGAGCTGGCTTTCGTCTACTGCGACTTCTAGTCGGTAGCTTCGCGTATCTTCAATGGTGAAGATCGGCATACCGGGCGAGGCCAGCATGCCAGCATCGATCTTTTTTTCCGTCACTACGCCTGTAAACGGCGCGCGTATGCGCGAATATCCGAGCGAAGTTCGAGCTTGAGTTAGCCCTGCCTTTGCTTGTGCCAGACCGGCGCGCGCCATATCGCGACGTGCTTCCGCTGACTGGTAGCGGGCTTTGATCTCGTCGAATTCCTGTGGACTGACTGATTTCTTCTCGTACAGTTGTTGGTAGCGCTTCAGAGTTGCTCCAGCGAGAGCAAGGTCGGAATCGCTGGCGGAGAGTTCTTTTTCCGCCGCAGTGACGGCGGCCGTGGCCTGGTCGACTGCGGAGCGCGATTGCGAGTCGTCGATTGTCGCCAACACCTGACCGCCTTGCACGCGGTCGCCTTCATGTGCACGGACCTCTAGGATGTTGCCCATCACCTGGCTGGAAACTTGGCTCGTCTGTGTGGCGCGCACTGTTCCCACAGCTTCCAGCCAGTCCGGCACCGTCGTCTTTTGCGCGACGATCACCGCAACATTGCTCAATGTTTCCGGTGGAGCGATCGCTGCACGCCGTTCGTTCGAGCAGTCTGCCAACACTCCGCTCAAAGCCATAATCAGGACGTAGAAGACTTTGATTGTGTGAGTCTTGTGACTCATGGCGTCACCACGGGAGACTGAGGATTCAAAGTTCCGCTGGCCAGTTCGAGGTTCGCGTAGCCAGTGTGATAGCGATAGACCGCTTCCCAATATTCCGTCTGGCTGCGCCTAGCGGCTTCTTCTACCGCGAGCAGATCGGTAATCGTCGAAAGACCGGAGTCGTAGCGGTTCTGATTGATGCGCAGGCTTTCCTGAGACTCTCTAATCGTTGCGCGAGCTAGTTCCACTTGTTGGCGGGCGGAGTCCAGATCATAGTAGGCGCGGCGGACTTCGAGCCGCGTAGCATCGGTGGCCATTTCCGTTACTGCAGCAACCTTTTCCTGCATTGCTCGCTCGTGGGAAAGTCGAGCCCGCTTGGCTCCGCCTTCGAAAAGATCGAACTGGACCTCGATTCCGGCCAGCCAGTTGTTCCCGCCACCTCCTGCAACGAACGTTGGGTTGTCGGCCTCCCATCCCGCAAAAGCGTTCACCCGCGGACCGAATGATGATTTCGCGATCGACACGCTCTTTTGCTGCGCCACCTCTTGCGAGCGAAGGCGCTTCAGGTCGGGACGGAGTTCCACTGCTTTTTTCTCTGCTTCTTCAAGCGTCGTTGCCGGGAGATTTTGTTCTGCGAGAGCCTCGGCTGGATCGAAATCATTCTCAGTGGAGATCCCAATAGAGGTGCTCAACTGTGCCCGCGCCAGTGCGAGGTTATTTTGGGCGCGAATGAGTTCCAGCTTTCGGGTTGCCAGCCGTACTTGGGCGCTTAGTAAATCGGATTCCACGACCACGCCGCTTTCGAAGCGATCCTTGCTTCGGTCAAGGATCGCCTGCGCCGTCGTCATGCTTTGCTCAGCGACCTCCAGTTGTTTCTTCGCGAGTAGCACTCCGTAATACGAGTCCACAACGCGGAAGACGATTTCCTGATCGGTACGTTCAATTTGATGGCCAGCGGCGTCCTTCACCCGCTCCGCACGGTTGATGGCGCGCCAGCTCCCGAAGGAATCAAAAAGATTCCAGGTTCCGCCAAAGCGTGTCGCGAAGTTGCCAAAAGGGGTCGGCGTGTTCAGGACGTTCAGCGCGAGGTCTGCCCCCGTGAATCGCTGCTGTCGCAACTTGCTGCCAAAAACGTACACAGGGTCGTTGCCACGCGTGGCTGTCTCGGAAAAAGTGACGTGCGGCAGAAGAAAAGATCTCGCTTCTCTCACGTCAGCTGAAGCGGCCCTTGTGTCAGCGAGCGCTGCTTTGTGTTCCGGGTTCTTTTCGAGTGCGATGTTGACTGCTTGTTGGAGAGTAATAGGCGAGAGCTGCTGCGTTTGTTGTGCGGTGAGCAATCCCGGAATCGACAACACAACTAGCGAGATCAACAAGACGTTCCCTGCAAAACGAGATACGCCTTCTAGTCGCCCAAGAGTCTTTGACAAGCTTTGACTCTCATCACCGGCTTGTGGTCCGCATATTCTCATTGAGAGATTTCATCCTTGGACAGTTGCTGGAGTCGGCGTGAGCCATGGCGTTTTCTCTTCGACGATCTCGTAGGTCGTGAGCAGGCTAGCCGTTTGCTTCACCATTGCGCCCACCGAGCAATACTTTTGTTCAGAAAGCCGGATGGCTTCCTCAATGGCGGCGAAATCGATTTCGAAGCCTGTCACCACATGGTGGATGCGGACAGTCGTGAACACCTGGGGCGGGCGTTCCGCCTGATCGGCTTCCACTCGCACCTCATATCCCGTCACTTTCTGGTGGTACTTCTGTCGAAGCACGGTAATGACGTCGAATGCTGTGCAGCCCGCCAATCCGACGGCGACCAACTCGATGGGCTTGGGGCCGGTGCCCCCGGCTGCATCGTCAAGCAACATGTGGTGTTCGCTACCGGTCGTCGCAGCGAACTGACGCTCCGCCTTAAGCGGCTGAGTAAGCAAAACCTTTGCAGTGATCATTTGCGTCTCTCTCAGGCCTAGTGATTCGGGGCCTCACCAATAAATGCAAGGGATACAGATCTGTTACAGAAAAAGTTTTATTCGGAGCATTTTATGATTGCCGCTCCATCCCCGGAATTAAACTTCGCCCTGACTGTCTCTTTAAGGAGTTCTTCCTCGCGACCACAGTGGGATGCCCTGTTTATCTCTGAGCGTCCACGTGTTGTCGCCTTTCTTGATCTGGCGCGCGACGATGACGTCAGCTCCCTCATATTTCACTTTTGAACCCATTACCTCTATTTGGTCGTCTTTTGCGAACGCATACTTTTGCTGCTTCAAGTACCAAGTCGGCCCGACACGTATGTCGACCACTTCTGTTCCGGCCTTGACGACCAGATGCGTGCCCGTACTGCGGCCCGGGCCAGGTATTTCCTTTACTTCCTGGATTATGCCGGTGATGGTTGTTTCTGTTTTTGGATCGTACGTCGGGGTTCCCGTGCCACGGCCTTGGCTAGGCTGTCCATATGCTACGACCGCGCCAAGGGCCACTATGAAAATGGCTGTCAGAATTGGGTTACGTGATTCGAACCGACTTTTCATTACTTGCCTCCTGTGCTCTGTGCGCGTCTCCTTCAGAGGTGCGATCGAGATGATTTCAGCTGTACGACGCAGGTGCCTGCAACACCGAAAGGTATCTAAGCGCGAAGCGTGTCGTGCCTTCTGTGACAAGAATCACAATTCGATGTGACAACTGAACTTCCACGCCGCTCTTCGATAAACCACTCCAATAAATGCAGGGGATCGGAATCTGTTACAGGAAGTATCGGCCTGAATCAGGAGGGACTATAGGGGGCTAACTTCGCTTAACATCGACGATGTCACGCTTGGTGAGCTCTGCCATTAGATTCTGGTATTCCGCGAGCAATTCGCGCCTGAGTCTCGCAGCGACACGCGGGTCGGGAGAATCATTTGGTGCTGTTCGGCACTGTTGGATCGATTTCTCTAGGCTCGATAGGAAGGTTTTGCAAGGCTCGCAGCCGTCCATGTGCTTTTCCAGTTCTTCGCAAAGGGAATCATCAAGCTCGTCATCAAGGTAGTTTGAGAGTTCGGCGAACATTTCTTTGCAGCGTCTCTGGCGCGGCTGTGCGGAGAGGTGTATTTCGCCGGAGAGCTTCGCCATTTCGCGGCGCACATGATGCTGATCCTGCTTAGCTAGTTCCTTACGCACAGAGAGTCGCGCTCGGTGCAGCCGCACGCGTATCGTACCTGGCCGCAGACCCGTAATTTCGGCGACGTCCCCGTCGGACAGCTCTTCCATGTCACGCAAGACAAGAATGAGCCTGTAATCCGCAGGTATTCTCTGCACTGCAGCTCGAAGACGCTTCGCATTTTCGCGACGCAACAAAGCAGTCTCCGGCGTCCCATCGGACCTGCCCGAAAGGTTTCGCAATTCCTGACGGTCGGGCATCAATTCTTCAAGAGACAGTGCTTCTTTAGGAGCGAATTTGCTTCTGCGTCGGCTCATCAGACAGCGGCTTTTGGCAACCTTATAAAGCCAAACCATCAATGCCCTGGGGCTGTCGAACTTCGGCAGGTAGGGAACTGACTTGAGCAATACTTCTTGCATGGTGTCTTCGGCATCTTGCCGCTGCCCACACACCTTCATGCTGAAAGAAAAAACTGTTTTCTGCAGCAGTGCCAGCGCTTCTTCCAAAGATTTGGAGTCCTTGCGCTGGATCAGTTGAACGACTTGCTCGATCTCGGGTCGCACGGGCTAACTGTAGCATGACAACCCGGACCTCAGAATTTGCTAGTCCGCTTCGCCGTGACCGGTTCACACTAGACTGTGATTTGATTAAGTGGAAAGCATTTTCCTTGGATACAGAGTAATATTCGGAAATCGCAAGGGTGCTGATCGTCCTCGGGAGATAGGGATGTGCCATTTAACGCGAATCTTCCTCACCCTGCTGCTCATTCTCCCTCCATCTTCAGTCGCACAAGAGCCACACAGCCATGGCGCACCTGAAAAACTTGGAGCAGTTTCTTTTCCAATTTCCTGCCTGCCGAAAGTTCAGCAACAGTTCGACCGAGGGGTCGCGCTGCTTCACTCGTTTGCCTACGCCGCCGCCGAAAATGCGTTTCAGGGAGTGGCCGAGCAAGACCCGCGGTGTGCAATGGCACATTGGGGCATCGCGATGACGTATTTTCGTCAGCTTTGGGATCCGCCCATTGTGCCCGCGACAATTTCGAGTGCGCAAAGGGAAATCCAGCGGGCGCAGCAGATCGGGGCGAGCTCCGAACGCGAGATCAAATTCATCAATGCGCTCGGCTTGATATATCAGGACGCTGCCACCGTTCCGTACCGCACGCGCGCATTGAACTACGAGCACGCGATGAGCGATATCGCTTCAGAGAACAGAAAAGATGTCGAAGCACAGGTGTTTTACGCGCTCGCACTCCTGGCGAATGCATCTCCGTCCGATAAGACGCATGAGAAGCAGAAGCAGGCGGCTGACCTGCTTGAGCCACTGGATCGCACCTACCCGCAGCACCCGGGTATCCCGCACTACCTCATCCATGCTTACGACAATGCAGAACTCGCACCAAGAGGCCTCCCGGCGGCAAAAGCCTACTCCCGGATTGCACCCTCCGCCCCGCACGCATTGCACATGCCATCGCACATATTCACGCGACTCGGCCTATGGGAAGACTCGATAACTTCCAACCTTGCCGCAAGAGAAGCGGCACACAAACAGGGCGCCACGCGAGAAGAGCTGCACGCCATGGATTATCTGGAGTACGCCTACTTGCAAAGTGGCCGCGATTCAGAAGCGGCTCAGGTCGTTCAGCAACTGAAAGGCATGTCAGGATTGAACACCGCCGATTTCATAGTAGGGTACGCCGCTGCTGCAATACCGGTTCGCTACGCCGTCGAAAGGGGGCAGTGGGCCGACGCTGCAAATATCGTTCCTCCGACAGGAGCTCCGCCTCACGTCGAAGCAATTGGAGTGTGGGCCCGGGGGCTAGGACTAAGTCGAAGCGGACACTCTGTGGAAGCTCAGGTGGAAGTGGATCGATTACGGCGGATTGAATTGCAGCTACGCACGTCAGGCAACGATTATTGGGCGGCTCAAGTGGATATTTTGGTCCGCGAAGTTATGGCTTGGTCGGCCCAGGCTGACGGCAAACCGGAGGAAGCTGTGACCTGGATGCGCGGGGCAGCAGATGCGGAGGACTCAACGGAAAAGCTCCCAGTAACTCCTGGGCCGATTGTTCCGGCCCGCGAACAGCTTGGGTACTTGCTCCTGGAGCAGAATCACCCGGAGCTGGCGTCCCAGGAATTTGAGACGGCTCTCGCAAATGCACCCGGGCGCCGCGGTGCCTTGCAGGGCGCCGCGCGTGCTGCCGAACTTTCCGGACATAGATAGAACTTGATGACTGTATGCGCGGACGACGATGCCAAAAACCGCGACCGTGAACTCAGTCTACAACGGGCTCAGTAACCATTGAGAACACAGATTATCGCCACCAATCTCACAGTGGGAGGAAGCTGGGAGGGATGGTGATAAGAGTTCCCAACACCACTGCTTTCCGAAACAGAGTAACCGAAGGCGTTACATATCAAAGTTTACAATCATCACTATGTTCATCTCGGGGCTTGGCGCAGCGCTCGTAGCGCGCCTGCCTTGGGGCGCGGGCCGACACCCGATCCCATCGATTCGCTACCTCGTCAGTGGCCCTGCGCCAAGGTTTTCTCCATGCCGACGGTGGCGGCCTTCACGGGTTGAGGAACCCCCGCAGGGACACCTGCTGCGTGCCGTCACTATCTTGGACAGTGAGAGCACCGACATATTGAAAGTTGAAGTTTCCAACGAAGCTGACCGTGATGGTGCAGGACTGCCCGGCTAGCAAGCTTGCAGGGCAGTTGTTCATCTGCGCAAACCCAACGGGCCCGTTACCCCCCTGTTTATTACTGGTGATGATGATGCTGTTAATAGTTAGCGCCGTGGCTCCCGTGTTCGTCAGCGTCGCCTTCTGGGATTGGCAGCCGCCTGTGCAGTTAAAGAACATGGCGTCCGGGACGAGTTTTACTATCGTGCCCACGCCATTGAGAGTGACCGTCTGGGGGTTGCCGGGCGCGTTGTCGTTGATCGAAAGCGTGCCGGTTAGCTTTCCATCATCAAGGGGCACGAAATTCACAGTGATGGTGCAACTCGATCCGGCCCCGAGGCTCGAACCACAATTATCGGTTTCGCTAAAGTTCGTGGTCGCGGCGATGCTGGTAATGTCGAGCGTCGCCGTGCCATCGTTGCTCAGTATGACGCTAGATCCCAGGCTGGTCGTTCCGACGAGTTGGGTGCCAAAATCCAGAATCGTGGATGACAAAGTGGCGTTCGGTCCTGCCAACACCGGGTATAACAGGACGGAAATCGCGGAGCCAACCTTGTCGGTGACGGCCAGGTCCAACCTGCCGTCGTTGTTGAAATCGCCTACCGCGATTGAGGAGGGACTTATGCCGGCCGCATGGTCCGTCGCCGTTTGGAACGTTCCGTTGCCGTTGCCGATGAGCACACTCACGGTGCTCGGAGAAATGCTGATATCTGAGGAAATGCTCGACACGGCCAGGTCCAGCTTGCCATCGCCGTTGAAATCTCCCAACGCCACGAAGGAGCTCTTCCATTTGGTAGGATAGTTTACGGCAGCCTGGAATGTGCCGTCACCGTTGCCTAGGAGGATGCTAACCGTGCCGATGCTGAAGTTGCCCGTGCCACCGCTCGCAACTGCCAAGTCCAGTTTCCCGTCGCCATTGAAATCTCCCACCGCCACGGAGGCGCTATTCGCTTCGGTTGGGTAGTTGACGGCAGTCTGGAATGTGCCGTCGCCGTTGCCCAGAAGGATGCTGACGTTTCCGATGGCGATGTTGTCGGCGTTCGCCACCGCCAAGTCCAGTTTCCCGTCGCCATTGAAATCTCCCACGGCTACTGAGGAGGGATTTGACCCGACACCGTAGTCCACGGCTGTCTGAAAGGTTCCGTCACCGTTGCCCAAGAGGATGCTTACGTTGCCGCTGTTCGCCACGGCCAAGTCCAGCTTGCCGTCGCCATTGAAATCTCCGACCGCCACCGAGGTCGGATTCGTACCGGCGGGGTAGTTGACGGCGGCCTGGAATGTTCCGTCTCCCTTGCCCAAGAAAATACTGACGGTGTTGGTTCCGTTGTTCGCCACGGCAAGATCTAATTTGCCGTCGCCATTAAAATCTCCCACCGTCAGCGAGGTGGGATTTGTTCCTGCGGGGTAGTTCACCGCAGCCTGAAATGTCCCGTCTCCCTTGCCCATTAGAACGCTGACATTGTTGCTTCCATCGTTCGTCACAACCATATCCAGCTTGCCATCTCCATTGAAGTCTGCCGTTGCCACCGATAAAGGGTTTACTCCGGTAGCGAGCGCTGATGGGGCACTCCAAGACGCAAAGGAGGTAGGCTTCGTAGTTTCGAAGAAGGCGACATTCGAGGTGCCGCCGCCCGGGGCGGGATTGACCACAGTCACCGAGGCGGTGTTGAAATTCGCAATGTCGTTCGGAAGAATGTTTGCCGTCAATTGCGATTCGCTGACGAAAGTCGTCGCGCGGGCGCTGCCGTTCCACTCGGCTATCGCGCCGGAGACGAAGCCGGTGCCGTTCACTGTCAGTTTGAAAGCTGCTCCACCTGGGACGATGGCATCAGGACTCAACGGCTGATTGATGAAGGGCACGGGGCGCGCCGCGGCGGCGGCGCTAACGTTGATCGAACTCGAAGTGCCGGTAATTGGAGCGCTCGTGTCGGTCGCCGTGATGGTTTGACTGCCCACGGTCTTCAGCGTGACCGAAAATGTCCCCGTCCCATTCACGAGCGCTGAGTTCGCTGGTAATACCGCTTGGCCATCAGTGCTCGTGAAGTGCACGGTCCCAGAGTAGGTGGTGGCCGTCTGGCCCGAGGCGGCAAGCGCGGTGACTGTGAAATTGAATGCCGCCCCGGCGCTCGGACTCGCCGTAGTCGTGACGGAAAAATGAGTGGCTGTGGGTGGAGGGGGAGTACCTCCGCCACCACACTCACTGAGCAGACACAGACTGCAGATTGAGATTAGGCCCAACAGAGATTTTTTCATGACGCCTCCTCAAGATCACGTTCGCTGTGCGCGCGCACGATTCAAATTTTTCGGGTCACACGACTTCTCTGAGCAATGAGTTCAGACAGATCTGGACTGGCCCGCCCGGTTTTGATAAGTGAAATCTCTCGTTAGCTAGCAAGCGCTGAATGGTTTCGAAATTTACCTGAGCCAGCTCCGCGGCGCTCTCGAGGGGGATCATCTCCACTTCGCTCGCGCATTGTTCACACCAAGACCGCGCCGACGTTCCTCGAAGGATGACTAGGAGCCGGCTGGTCTCAATCGTGATGCACACTGTTTTTTTCTTCTCCAAGCCGCTCTCCAATCGTTCGTCCGGCACCTATTTCTGTGGTACATTCCGGCTCACGTTTTGGCTTTCTTTGTGGGTCCCATCTCGACGCGGGCGCATCTTGCTTGAAGGGCGGCTTGAATGTCCTGAAGGACCGCTTAATAAGTTCTGAATAGGACTCGGAGTGACGTATGGGTAGGCAGGCCAAGCACTTACTGGAATTCGGCCCCTTCCGCATGGACCTCGAAGAGCGCGTCTTAATGCGTGATCAGGAAACGATCACCCTCTCTCCCAAAGCCTTTGAAACACTTTTAGTCCTCGTCCAGCACAGCGAACGCGTCGTCCTCAAGGACGATTTGATGAAGACCCTGTGGCCCGACACCTTTGTGGAAGAGTCCAACCTCAGCCAGCACATCTTTCAACTTCGGAAAGCTCTGGGCGATAAAGCGCATGATCCCGAGTACATCGTCACAGTCCCGGAAGGGGTTACCGCTTCGCACAAAAGGTTTCAGAAATCACAGAACCGGATGGCGATCTAATCGTACACAGCCGTTCCATCCAAAGTGTGACCGTCGAGGAAACCGTATCCAGCGCTGCCGTCGCTTCGTTCTCAAGACTTCGTGAGAGACCCTGGAACTGGATGGTGGGAGTGACGACAGTCGTCGCACTGCTGGCCGTGGCATCTGCCTTCGTGGTGCGAATGCGCAGGCCGCCGCCATTGAAGGAGGCCGACCTAGTGTTGGTCTCCGACTTCGTGAACACCACCGGCGAACCAGTATTCGATGGCACGCTGAAGCAGGCGCTAACGGTGAAGCTGGCTGAATCGCCCTACTTCAACATCGCTCTCGACTCCGCGACCAGAAAGACTTTGGGGTTGATGGGTCGTTCGGCCGACGAACGTGTGGTGCCGCCTGTTGCGCGGGAGGTGTGCCAGCGAGAGGGTGCGAAGGCAGTCGTCGGCGGTTCCATCCTCAGCATCGGGAACAAATATGTTCTGGACCTGGATGCTGCAAACTGTCTCACGGGAGCGTCCCTGGCCCATCAGCAGGTTGAGGCACTCGATAGAGAGCAAGTTCTGAGCAAGCTGGGGCAAGTGATCCCAACGCTGCGCCGCAAGCTGGGCGAATCTGTCGGCTCCATTCAGAAGTTCGATACTCCTATCGAACAGGCGACCACCAAATCGCTCGCCGCTCTGAAGGCATACACAATTGGCGAACAAAAGCGAGCACAAGGGCTCGAAACCGAGAGTATACCCTTTTACAAGATGGCTATTGAACTGGATGGGGACTTCGCCATCGCCTATGCCAGGCTGGGCACCGTCTATAACAACGTCAACCAACCTGACCTTGGTGACGAGTACCTGCGGAAGGCTTTCGAGCGGAGACAGCACGTCAGCGAGCGGGAGAAGTTCTATATTCAGGCTCGGTATTACTACAACACCGCCAAGGACTATGACAAGGCGGACGAAACCTACAAACTGTGGTCCGAAGTTTACCCCAATGATGGTTCACCCTTCATTGGTTTATCCAACACATACAGTGAAACCGGCAAACTGGAGGAAGCGATTGCAACGGGTCAGCAGGCCTTGCGGCTGAACCCCAACTATTCCCTCTCCTACGCAAATCTTTGTGTAGCTTATGAGCGAGCCACACGCTTCGCCGAGGCAAAAGCGGTCTGTGAAAAAGCTGTTGCAGAAAAGGTGGACAGCTTTACGATTCATCAAGTTCTCTACCGGGTGGCATTTGACGAAGGCGACGAGCCAGCAATGCAGCGCGAGATTGCCTGGTTTAAGGGCAAACCGCAGGAAAACCTCAATACTTACTACCGGGCGAAGACTGCTTTGAGCGCGGGAGAAGTTCGCAGGTCAAGAGAACTTTTCGAAAGCGCCCGTGCCACCTCTCGACAGGAGGGGCTTAAGGAGGATGTGGCCGATATTCTCAGCGACGAGGGACAGTCCGAAGCCGAGTTAGGTAACGCGCGAGAGGCCCGCACGTTCGCGGATCGGGCCCTCCGGATGACGCCAGGCTCCGAGCGGCATAATGCCCCTGCTACGCTCGTACTTGCTAGAGCCGGGGAAGTTCAGCGCCCACAGGCGCTGCTGAATGAGTTGAGCCAGCAGCCCATGCTGGGTACAACTCTGAGCGAAGTTGTTCTCCCGAGCATTCGTGCGGCTGTGGATATGAATCGAAGGAATCCAGCCGCGGCTGTCGAGGATTTGCGTCGTTCCGTTCCCTATGATCTCGGGGCTGAGTCTGGTGGCTCCACGCTCTACTACCGCGGCTTGGCCTATCTGGAACTGAGGTCGTGGAAAGAGGCTGCAGCTCAGTTCCAGAAGCTTCTTGCCAATCACGGCGTGGTGGGCACCGACGTTTATTGGCCGTTGGCCCACCTGGGGCTTGCGCGCGCCTACGCTCAATCCGGAGATACGGAGAGGAGCCTAGCCGAGTATCGGGAATTGTTGACACTCTGGAAGAACGCTGACCCCGACCTGCGTATCTTCAAAGACGCTAACGCGGAGTACAAGAAACTTAGCGAACGATCACCGTCGTCACCCTAGGAACCCAAACGGTGGCTCTTTGCCTGACGATTGAAATCGAGAAACGCATAAGGGGCGGTAAACTGAATGGGTGTGAGTAAAACCTCTTGCCATCATCTATCTCAAAATGTGACGGTGCAATGTTGAGTCGTCCGCTGTCGTGGTACTTATCTCAATCGTTCAGGGTCATGCCTGTCCATGCAGTTCGATTTGAATCCAACCATACTGGGATATTCGTGCGTCTTATTGAATGGCATGCCGCAGTCCGCACAGGTGGGAGCGGCCGGCCCCGGCTTAAGTCAAAAGTGTGGGACGTAGGCGATTTGAAACAGGCGTCCGTCCTTATATTCCTACGAGTTAGAAAAACGTATCCGAGAATTATCTTCTCCGGGATGAGAGATGTTCAAGATAGGCCGGAGCCGTTTGCGGCTTGCTTTCGAGCGAACAGCTTGCAGTTGCGCCGCCGTTTCTTCCGTTTCGTCTTACATTGACGGGCAGGCTACGCTCGGCCTGCGTTCTTTCATTGAAGGTCCCGCCAACCAGACTCCTTGGCCGTCCAGCCCGCCCGCTGGCCAGAAAAAAAGAATTTTGGGTAGACACGCCATGGCGTTCTCGTGTCAAATTGTGGATGTTGCACGAGGCAGTGGTTATCTGGGGGAAATGGGCGATGCGACATCTTCTTCTTGTCTTGGGAGTGGTGTTTTTGGTCACCGGAAGTGCTAGTGCACAAAGTAGCCCCGCAAATCCTCTGCTGCTTGCCGCTCCGTTCTCGATGTCTTCGACAGGTGCGGTCTCTGCGGCCTCAACCTCTGCGCCTTCATCGACGGCTTATTCACTTTCGCCGCTGCTGACCTCGCCGGGTTCGGAGGCGCCCGTCGCGAGTCCCTTCGCGAGCGCTCCCGCCGTAAATCTTTCGGCCGATCCTCAATATGTTCAGGGTGTCTTCGTCAACTACAGCTGGCAAGCCTATGTGGGATACACATTTTTTCATTTCAGCGGCCCGCACGGAATCAGCCGGAACCAGAATGGTTTCAACTACTCCGTCGTCTACTATTTTAATTCCTGGTTTGGACTTGACGGCGAGATGATGGCCACGCATGACTCTCCGAATGGGCAGAGTTCATGGTTTCTGCTCGGTGGCGGCGGACCGAGGGTTCGCTGGCAGGCGCCGAAAGGCATTGAAGTTTGGGCGCACGCCATCATCGCGTTTTCCCATTTGACGCCTCAAACACCGTTCGGCAAGCAAGAAGCTCTCGCATACGAACTCGGCGGTGGTGCGGATTTCAATACTCCGTTCCGCAGGCTTGGGCTTCGCGTCGGAGCCGACATGGTGGGAACGCAGTATTACCATGGGAACCAATTCAACCCGAAGGCGTTCGCCGGCGTCGTTTTCAAGTTCTAGCGATTTCGTGCGACAGCCAGTCGGATCCCGGTTGATGCTGACTCGCTGGTTTTCGCGCCGACTTGCGCCGACAGGAAGCGCGAATAAAATGTGACCAAGGGAAATTGGAAATGGCCCTCCATTCAAGTCCGCTTCAGCATGCGGAATCTCGAAAGCAGCCGAAGCCGGAGTCCCCGCCGGCCCCCGTACCTGATGATCTCGATGAGGTAGACGAAGCGTCTCGCGAATCTTTTCCAGCAAGCGATCCACCAGCTTGGATTTCGGGCCACGACAGTCCGCCGCCCGATGAGAAGAAAAACCCAGCTTAATTTCCGCCACTTGCTTGGTCGCGTGTTTCTGTTCGAGGGGGCTAACCAGTGTTGTTCGACACTTTGCAGATACGTGATGTCCTGCTCCGCAACCGGATTCTCGTTTCGCCTATGTGCCAATATTCCAGCACGGACGGGTTTGCCTCTGACTGGCACCTGGTTCATTTGGGAAGCCGTGCAGTGGGCGGCGCCGCGCTCGTTTTCACCGAGGCGACCGCCGTAGTCGCCGAAGGACGTATCAGTCCTCAGGATCTCGGCATCTGGAAGGATGAGCACATTGAAATGCTCGCGCGAATCACTCGATTTATCCGCAGCCAGGGCGCCGTTTCCGGAATTCAGCTTGCACATGCCGGACGGAAGGGAAGCACAGCGCGCCCGTGGGAAGGCGGCAAGGAAGTTCCGGAATCGCAGGGAGGTTGGAAACCGGTTGCTCCTAGCGCAATTCGCTTCGCGGACGATTATCCGAATCCCGCCGCTCTCGACGAAAATGGCATCCGCGCGACCGTGCTGGCGTTTGCCGATGCTGCGCGTCGAGCCTGTGGAGCGGGATTCGATGTGATCGAAATCCATTCGGCTCACGGCTATTTGCTCCACGAATTTCTCTCTCCGCTTTCGAACCATCGCACCGATTCGTACGGAAATTCGTTTGAAAACCGCACTCGATTCGTTCGCGAAGTTGTTACGGCTGTCCGCGGTGTGATCCCGCAAGGCATGCCGCTGTTCATCCGTATTTCGGCCACCGACTGGATCGAGGGCGGCTGGGACATCAATCAATCGATCGCGTTAGCCGAACAGCTTGGCCCGCTCGGCGTCGATTTGATCGATTGCTCGTCAGGCGGAGTCGCTCTCGGGGCCAAAATCCCCGTCGCGCCGAATTACCAGGTGCCGTTCGCGGAGGAAATACGTCGCGCCACCGGAATTCTCACCGGAGCTGTTGGAATGATTAGCTCGAAAGAAGACGCCGAGAGAATTCTTCGCGAGGGTCGTGCCGATGTGATTTCGATGGCCCGTGAATTCCTGCGACAGCCATATTGGCCGCTTCAGGTTGCGCATGCGGAAGGGTTTCCCGTTTCATGGCCCGTGCAGTATTTGCGCGCCGCGCCGGCTGGAACACCAGCCCGCGAGCCGCTAACAAATCCCGAAGCCAAGCGCTGAGCGATCATCTCGATTCGAACCACACTCGAAAACACGGACGGAAACTTGCGCCTCTAACCCACTAGTCCCGCGCCGCCAAACCCTTTACCATGTCGTTCGTGACGACCGGAACCATTCATCGCCGCATCGCTGCCGCCACTGGCATCGTAATGGCGAGTGTTCTCCTCAGCCGCGTTCTCGGATTCTTTCGCGACTGGACCGTCGCGCACCAGATGGGTTCGAACGCCGGTACCGATGCGTATTACGCCGCTTTCACGTTGCCCGATTTTCTAAATTATCTGATCGCCGGCGGCTCACTCAGCGTCACATTCATCCCGGTTTTCGCCAAATACGTTGCCGAAAAAAGTGAAGAGGAAGGCTGGCACGTTTTTTCCACAGTCGTGACTGTCATGGGCTTCGTGCTATTTGGGCTCGTCATTCTCGGCGAGATTTTCGCGCACAAACTTGTGCTCGCGATCGCTCCCGGCTTCAGCCCTGCGGAGCGCGAGCGGGTTGTCTCCTTAACGCGCCTCATGCTGCCGGCGCAGATCTGCTTCTACGAAGGCAGCATCCTGAGCGCCGTTCAATATGCAAAAGGCCAGTTCGTAATCCCGTCGCTCGCCCCGATTGTCTACAACATTGGCATCATCATGGGCGGCGTCTTGCTATCGTCACGAATCGGAATGACGGGATTTGCGGTTGGGGTCCTGGGAGGCGCGATCGCCGGAAATTTTCTTCTGCAGATTTACGGCGCTCATCGTGCCGGCGCCAAATTCACGCCCAACTTCAACATTCGCCATCCCGGTTTCTGGCTGTTTCTGAAACTCTCCGTCCCAATCATGCTCGCGGTATCACTTTCATTTACGGACGATTGGATCATCCGCTGGTTCGGCTCATACCTGCAGCCCGCTTCGATCACGTGGCTGACTTACGGCAAGACGCTGATGCGAGTGCCACTCGGAATTGTGGGGCAGGGAGTTGGTGTCGCCTCCTTCCCGATTCTCGCGCAATTGTATTCGGAGAAAAAATTCGAGGAGTTGAACGGGATTCTAAATTCAACATTCAAGGGCATCATCTTTCTGCTCGTACCCATTTCCGCGTTCACGATCGCGCAAAGTCTCCCGCTCATCCATTTGGTTTTCTCGCACACGCGCATGCGCGGCCCTGACCTCCAAGCCACCGCCGTCGCGCTCGCATTTTTCTCGATTGGAATGTTTTGCTGGGGCGGCCAGTACATTCTGGCGCGCGGCTTCTACGCCACTCGTGACACGATCACGCCTGCTGTAGTCGGCACGGCGATGACTGCGTTGAACCTGCCGCTCTACTGGTGGCTAGTCCACCGTTCCCAGTATCGCGGGCTCGCGCTTGCAAGTTCGCTCGGCATCATCGCCTACACGATTGTTCTTTTCGTCTTGCTGAACCGACGCACCAGGAATCACGCAGAGGGCAGCATCGTCGTCTTTTTCTGTAAGGTGACAGCCGCTTCCGTGGTCGCCGGTGTTGCTTGCTATAAGGTTGTCGCGTGGCTCGAAACGCAGCTGCCTTGGCAGCAGCCGCTCGGCTCTCTGCTTCTTCTCGTGATCGCCAGCACCGCGGGAATTGTGGTGCTGAGCGTCTGTCTCAAAATTCTGCGCGTCCCAGAACTGGAAAGCTATCTTCGAAGTGCGCTTGTACTTGCGGGCCGAGGCAAGGTTCGAACGCAAGTGGACATTACCAATCCGGATTAGCGTTCGGGCGAATTCAGCGCTGAATTTCCAGCACCGGGTGAAGCGCCACCTGGCTGTCTTTCATCACTTCCAAATCGCGCTCCCAGTTCCTCCTTCCCGGCGCTTTCACCACAACGATGTGCGGCCCGGGCGGCATCGAAATTGTCGACGGAGCTTGTCCGACGAATTTGCCATCAACGTATATCTCGGCTCCAATCGGGTCGGACGTAAACACTACGCTGCTCGTCTCCGCGCGTCGCGAATCGAGACTTGCCGTCACGAGTCCACCCGCGGGCTCGCCAATCGGGGCGGGCTTTCTGGCCGGCGCTGCCGCACCGGTTCTTGCCTCCGAAAGCTCCTCCAGCTTGAAATCAAAGTGATCCGCTTTCAGGAGGAAATAGTTTCCTTCGTGGCGTCCCGTCAATGACGTCCATTGCAGCGGACCTTCCGTCAGCTTCAATACCTGTGGCGAATAGCCTTCCTTGTAAATGCGCAGGGTCAAAGCGTGTTCCAATCGGGAGGCGAACACGGCATGCGGCTTGTGAAAATAGGAGGACGGATAGTCGATTTTGTAAGGCGTCGTACCGATTGCGGCGCCGTCGATCTCAATAGTCGCCCCAGGCGGAGTGCTGGTAATCGTGAGACTCCCTCCGCGGGCTTGCGGCACAACGACCGCTAATGCAACCAGCACAACTAATCCGCAGAAACAAACACTCCCGGACGCTCGCATCGAAGGCCTCTCAGCAAAATTCGAGACTGATTCCCAATCTCACAGCCTGAGCGATGAATGTCAAAAGCGGGAACTACGCAGAAAGGAAATAGAACTACGTAGCGACCTCAGACCGCGTCGCCGAGGAAGGAAACACAACACGAGCCAACGAATCAGCCGTTCAAACTATTCATTCCACCGATCCACCGATCCCCCGAACCACCAGCTATTGCAGATACTTACCCAGCCAATCCAGAAATGTCTTGTACCAAAGCTCGCTATTCTGTGGCTTCAGTACCCAGTGGCCTTCGTCTGGGTAAATCAACAGCTTCGACGGCACCCCTTGACGCTGCAGCGCCGTGAAGAATTCCAGATCCTGCGTATAAGGAATCCGGAAATCAAGTTCGCCTCCGACCACCAGCGTAGGCGTCTTGAATTTTCCCAGCTCGCCCGCGAATTCGCTCGGTGACCATTTCTTGTACAGCTCAGGCTTCGACCACGGCGTCCCACCGAATTCCCAATCCATGAACCACAGTTCTTCGGTCGCGCCGTACATACTCTCCAGATCGTACGACCCAGCATGCGAGATCAAGCATTTGAACCGCCCCGAATGCGTCGCGATCCAGTCCACCATGTAGCCGCCGAAGGAGCCCCCAGCCGCCGCCATTCGCGTCCCGTCGATGAATGGATACTTCGCGATCGCTGCGTCCACGCCCTTCATGATGTCGTCGTAAACTTTTCCGCCCCAGTCGCGGCTTACCTCCGCCTCGAATTTCTCTCCGTAGCCGGGTGACCCGCGCGGATTGATCATGACCACCACATATCCCGGCGCAGCCATCATCTGCTGGTTCCACCGGTATCCCCACGCGTCCGTCCACGCTTGTTGAGGCCCGCCGTGAATCAGCACCAACGTCGGATATTTTTTCGTCGCGTCGAAATTCGGCGGCTTCACCATCAGCCCCTGCACCTGCGTTTTTTCCACGCCAGAAAACCAAAACGACTCGACCGGTGAAAGTTCGAGCTGCGCAACCAGAGCATCGTTCTGATGCGTGATCTGCCGCACGTTTTTGCCGTCGGCGTCCGCCGTGAACACTTCCGCAGGCATCGTCAGGCTCGTGCGTGTGAACACCAAAGTGCGTCCGTCATTGCTGATTAAATGCTCCGCATTGAATCCATCGCTGAGCACGGGCCTTGGCAGGCTTCCCTCGCTCGCCGCAATCGAGAAAATCGGCAGCTCGGATTTTTCCTCCGTCGCGAAATAAATCGTTTTGCTGTCAGGAGTCCACGCGAACGATTCAATGCTGCGATCGACGCCTTCGGTCAGGTTGATCTGTTTTTGCTTTTCACGGTCGAACAGCATCAACCGCCAGCGGTCGCTCTCCCATCCCGCCTGTGTTTGCGCGCGGTATGCGATCCATTTTCCATCCGCGGAATACGCAGGCTCCCAATCGTTGCCAGGATTCGTTGTAATGCGCTTCGGCGTGCTCCCGCCCGCCACCGGTACGGTAAATAAATCTCCATTCGTGCTCAATGCCGCTTCAGCGTCGGTGTTTGCCGTGAAACAAATCTCCGCACTGTCCGGCGAAAACGCAATCGCGTCTGGATCTCCCAGATTAAATGGCGGCACATCGTAATTCGCGCCGGCCGTCAAATCGCGCGCAGCGCCTCCGTTCGCAGGCATCACAAATAGATGGCTTCGTGTGCCGTCGCTCCAGCCGTTCCAGTGCCGGTAAAGCAACGATTCGTAAATCCGCGCCTTCACTTTGCTTTTCGCGCGCGCCGAATCGCGCTCCGCATTGCAGGTCTCATCTTTGCAATCCGGATAGACGCTCGAGACGAACGCGATCCATTTGCCGTCAGGCGACCACATCTCGCTATCCGCGCCGCCCGAGAGGGAAGTGAGCTTGTTCGCGTCGCCGCCATCGAGCGTGATCCAATAAACCTGCTGCTCACCGTCCCGAGACGACAAGAACGCGAGCCTCTTTCCATCGGGCGACCAGCGCGGCCTCGAATCGCTGCCGCCGCGCGTTATTTGCCGGGCTTCACCGCCCGCGGCCGGCACCAGCCAAATATCATGGGCCACCCGGTTCGCTTCGATGTTCGGTGTTCCCACTTCATACGCGATCCACTTGCCGTCCGGCGAAATCTGCGGCCCGCTCAATCGATGCAACGAAGCAAGGTCCTTGAACGTGATCGCGTGTTTCTGTTGTGCCGGCGCTGGCGCCTCAAAAACCGCAATTGAAACGAGTATCGCGACCCCGAGTACGCCCTTGTTCATTCGTCCTCCTAGTAAGTGCCGTCTACAGCTCTGATCATTAAAATCCCAGGAATGATTGCACTTCCGACATCACTTTCCAAGCACAACTCTCCGCACGCGAATTCTCGCAATTAAGTAACTCTCGTGCCGCAATCGAATGTACCATTGCTTCCGCCACCGCACCTTTCTTGGGGAAGGTTATGGAAGACGCTTTAGCACTTCATCGTCTCCACTTCGCTTTCACCGTCACCTTCCATTACATTTTCCCGCAACTGACGATGGGGCTCGCTCTACTCATCTTCATTCTCAAATCGGCCGCGCTACGCACCGGTAACGATGTGTGGAACCAGGCAGCGAAGTTCTGGGGCAAAATTTTCGGAATCAGTTTCGCCCTCGGTGTTGTCACCGGCATCCCGATGGAATTTCAGTTCGGCACGAACTGGGCGCAGTTCTCAAAAGCTGCGGGTGGCGTAATCGGGCAAACTCTGGCGATGGAGGGTGTATTCTCCTTTTTTCTCGAATCCTCTTTCCTGGGAATTTTTCTCTTCGGTGAAAAGCGACTCGGTCAACGCGCACACTGGTTCAGCTCGCTTCATGATGTTCGTCGGTTCGTGGCTGTCCGGCTATCTCATCGTCGCCACCGACGCATGGATGCAGCATCCGGTCGGCTACTCTCTCGGCCCGAACGGATCGTACGAGCTGCAAAGTTTCTGGGCGCTGCTCCTGAATCCGTGGGCATTCTGGCAATACGCTCACACGATGCTCGGCGCCGTTCAAACGGGTTGCTTCGTGATGGCAGCGGTCGGCGCCTACTATCTTCTCCAGAACGCTCACTTGGAATTTGGAAAAATGTTCGTGCGTGTCGGCGTCACTGTCGGCGTGATAGCGGCTTGCCTCCAGTTGTATCCCACCGGTGACGGCCAGGGCGTCATGATCTCGAAGCACCAAAAAGTGACTCTCGCGGCGATGGAGGGTCTGTTCCACACGCAAGACGGCGCTCCGATGGCGATCCTCGGTCAACCCGATGTGCCAAACCAGCGCCTCGATAATCCGCTGGTCATTCCTCGCATGTTGAGTTTTCTCACTTACCAGGCATGGACAGCACAAGTGGATGGACTCGATCACTTTCCGCAATCCGATTGGCCCGACAATATTCCGCTGCTGTATTTCAGCTACCACATCATGGTCGGCCTCGGAACGGCGTTCATCGCCATCCTCGTAATCGCTGCATGGCTGCTCGCGCGAGGGACACTTTACAAATCCCGAGTCATGCTCTGGACCCTCATGCTCGCACTTCCATTCCCGTTTATCGCCAATACGGCTGGATGGATTACGGCCGAAGTCGGACGCCAACCATGGCTCATCTACGGTCTGATGCGTACGCGCGCCGGGGTCTCCTCTCAGGTGTCAGCAGGCAATGCCTTGTTTACGCTTTTGGGGTTTCTCGGTCTGTACACGATCCTCGGAATTCTTTTCCTGTTTCTCGTGTATCGCGAAATTGAACACGGTCCCGCAGTTGCCGACGATATTCGCGAATAAGCCGTCGCACGCTCGCCGCGGAACCGAGAAGGGAACTCGATGGGCACAATCTGGTTTTGTCTTGTCGCGATCATGCTGGCTGGCTATGTGGTGCTCGACGGTTTCGATATCGGCGCGGGCATTCTGCATCTTTGGATCGCGCGTACTGACGTTGAGCGGCGCACCGTGCTCCGTTCAATCGGTTCCGTGTGGGACGGAAATGAAGTGTGGTTGCTTGCCGGAGGCGGCACGCTCTACTTCGCTTTTCCGGCGCTCTACGCGGCAAGTTTCAGCGGGTTCTATTTGCCGCTGATGATGGTCCTGTGGCTTCTAATTCTGCGTGGAATTTCGATCGAGTTTCGCAGCCATGTAAGCGGCCCGATCTGGTCCGTATTCTGGGATGCAACATTCGGCCTGGCGAGTACTCTACTGGCTATCTTTTTTGGCGCAGCGCTTGGCAACGTGGTCCGCGGTGTTCCTCTTGATGCCAGTGGAAGTTTTTTTGAGCCGCTCTGGACCAACTTTTCGCCCACCGGCAACACCGGAATTCTCGACTGGTACACGATCCTTATCGGCGTCGCCGCCCTTGCCGTTCTTGCGCTTCACGGCGCGACGTGGATTGGTTATAAGACCGAGGGGACGCTAGCCGAGCGCGCACTGCGTTCGGCATCGCTTTTGTGGTGGTTTGTCGCCGCTCTCACCGTGATTGTTACGGTCACGAGCTTTCGATTGCTCCCTCATCACTTAATGAGTTTCCGCCTTCGTCCGTGGGGATTTGTTTTTCCGGTTCTCGCCGTTGCGGGCCTTTTGGGAATCAAATGGTTCGTTCGCGCGCGACAGGAAGGAATGGCGTTCGCCGCTTCGTGCGCCTACATCCTTGGAATGCTGACGAGTGTCGCCTTCAGCCTCTACCCCAATGTGCTACCAGCAAGCACGAACCCCTTCTTCGGTCTCACGATTGCTAACTCCAAAGCCGCCGACTATGGTCTGAAAATCGGATTGATCTGGTGGGTCATCGGAATGGCGCTGGCGGTAAGCTACACCGTCCACGCCTATCGCAGCATCTCGGGGAAAATCACAATCGCGGAAGCCGAAGAAGATCAGCACTACTGAACTACGAGAACGGAGGTTCGCTGCCAGCTTTTGCAGCCTCTGAAAATATTTCGGATCGCCCTTCTTACCGTCGTCTCGACATCCTTCCCGGTCGCGCCTCAGGATTGAGTTGGCTCAACAAGAGCGCCGCACCGCCCGCGAGAACAATTAGCACTCCCAAGACGCCCGGAATCGTAATCACGCGTCGGGTCTCCATGATCACCCTTGTCCCCGCAATCTCAACGTCCTGCTTCTTCGCCGGCATCACAATATTCGGATGCACTAGCCCGGCAATCCCGAGTCCTATAATGAGGACGCCGATAATCGCCAGAGAATTGAATTTCAAATCGGCGCCCTCTCCGAACGCTAAATTAACCGCATGCGCCTACTTCCGCGCTTCTTTCGGCTGGGCTAGCGGCTGAATGATTTCTCCCAAGTAATCGGTGTGGTTCTTATCGCGCTCGATGTGTGGATATACCAAGCCGCTGTGATAGTTCACGGCCACACTCTGGAATTGTGCGCCGTTCGATATAAGCAACTGAATCGGCGCCGGGGATTCCTTCGCCGCGTCAATTGCTTCTCGCAGCCCGTCCCCTGAAAACTGCCGCCCGTTAACCGCAGCCACTTTCATGCCGGGTGCAATCCCCGCCTCGTACGCCGGACCGCCGTGGATTACATCTCCCACCGATCCGTCTTCGCTGACAATCAAGCCGATCGAAAACGACAAATCCAGGCGGCTCGCGATCGAATCGGTGTTGGCTTGAATCTCGTTCGGCTCTTCGTTATAGACGAGTTTCCACCCGCTGTTTTCGATCGCTTCAATCGGAGTCTTCGTCGCAGTACCATCGAGCCGGGAACGCAGGAAGCCCGACCAGTCATACGGTGCGAGGCTGTTGAGCGTGGCCACCACGTCCTCAAAGGTGTATGGCTTCAATTCGGGCTGCCCGCTCGATCCGCCGTGAAAAACGCGGCAGAAATCATTCATCGATTTTTGATCCTTGGTTATCCGGCGAAGGGTGCCGTCCACGTCGAGCCAGAGCAACTCGCCCTCCTCGTAAAAATCTGTCCCGCGGCGCCAGTTTGACCAGTCTGATGTCGCGTCGTACAGAAACGGCGCAGCGTCCGCAGTGTCTTGCAGCGGCCTCCAATCGCGGCCCGGACGGTGCGTGTAGACCGCAACCTGGTACGCCACCTGTTCGCGCCATTGCTCTGGCGTCAGCAGCCCGCTTCGGGCAGTCAGCACGTCGCCGAGATACTCCGTCAAGCCTTCATATACCCAGAGCAGATCGTCTTTCATCGGCTGCTGGTAGTCCGGCGTTGCAAGACCGGCCGGGCGACGGTATTTTCCGTTCCACGAGTGCACAAACTCGTGCGGGAGCAAACCAGAAAACGCAAGCCGCAGCGGCTCGTCAATCAAGCTGCGTTCGTTCACGCGGTCATCGCTCGACTCGTGGTGTTCCAGTCCGAAATGCGCCACATCATCGCTAAGCGTTACGAGAAAATGATAGTCGCGATAGTGACGAGCGCCGAACAGCGCACCCGTCTCGAGCACCAGCTGGTGAAAGTGCATTTCCTGGTCAGGCGGCATCGCCAGGGCCGGCGCGCTGTCCGCGGCAATATCCATCTCGTGCGACGGCTGCTGTCCCGGCGTGAGCTGGATCACGCGAAAATATTTTCCGGAAATTACCGGCGAATCCACTAGTGTAGTCAGCGGTACGGCATCGAACTCAATCGTGTCGCCATTTTCCTTCGCTCCGGGCAGCGCCGTCCCATACTTCCATCCCGCCGGCAATTTCAAGCTCGCGGCGAACATGATGTCCTTCGCAGGAGAGCCCTTCGGATAGAGCAGCACTTGATTCCAGCTGAGAAGATCGAGAGACGCCGTCGCGGAAGCGCCTGCGGAAAATCCGTTCGCCGGCGCAGAGAGAAGGAAGTCGAGATCAGCATCGAGCGACGTCATACCCTGGGGGATATCCAGATGCAGCGAGAACATTTCCACCAAATCGCGCCGCCACGGAATCGTTTTTCCGCCTGCGCTGAATTTCATTCCCGCCACTTCAATGATCGGCCCGTCCGGCATGTGCTCGCCGGGAATCCATTCCGGGTAATACAACGTCAGCGGACCCGCCTGCACTGGAATCTGCATGTGGGCGTGCAACATTTTCTGCGGAGCCTGTCGCGCGTCGACCGCCAGACGTATCGTCCCCGGCGCAACCTGCGCCTGTAGACCCGCCGCCGGCGCCCACAAAACCGCCAGCGCCAGAACAACCACTGCAATCACATTTCTATACGCACAATCCTGCATCCTTTTCCTCTCATTCGCGTAGATTAAGTTCCGCTTGGTTGTGCGCAGCCCACGCCCAGAGCCGCGCAGATCGCTATTTTGAACCGCGCATTCCGCTTCCGCTGCTTGCTTTTCGGTCCACTCAGTTCTTATCAGTGTTTATCTGTGTTCATCTGCGGTTAGAAATCTACGTAACCGGCGTTGCCATCTTTCGCGCCGGATTGAAAAACGGCAACTCCCGCGTGATTGCTCGCACCTTGTGCCGCACTGCCTCAACCGTCAATTCCATCTGCAACTCCGTGCCCGCCGCCGCGTGTTCCCGGCTGATACTCGCGAGCGCGATCATCTTTTTCAGAGTCGGCGACCACGTCGTTGACGTCGCTTTCCCCACCTGCAGTCCGCCTCGATACACCGGCACCGGTACGCGTGATGTCGTGCTCGACACTTGCGGCGCAAGCCCGATCGCATCGTACAGCCGCTCCACGTCGTCCCAATTGATATCGAGTCCCATCAGAAGTCTTTTGGGTCTTAGACGCTTTTCCTCTTCCAATGCCGCGCGCCCGATAAAATATTCTTTCTTCAAATCCACCAGCCGGCCCAACCCAATCTCGTACGGCGAATATTTCTGCGACTCGATCAGCGCCTTCTTGCTGCTGAAGTAATCTACTTCAATCAGAATCAACCCAGCTTCCACTCGCGCCACATCCAGCGCCAGCATCCCCGCCGCGTGCAAATCGAATTGCCGCCCTGTCTCAACGAGCGCATCCCAAACTCTGGGCGCATCGTTCCACGGAATCCAAATCTCGTATCCCAAATCGCCCGTGTAACCTGTCCGCGAAATATCCACTTCCACGCCCGCGATTTTCCCGTGCGTCACGCGAAAATATTTCAAGTTCGTGATGTCCGCGTCAGCCACCTGCTTCAGAAGCCGCCCCGAAGTTGGACCTTGCAGCGCCAGAGCTGCCACTTGATCCGAAATATCTTCAATCTGCACGTCGAGCCCCAGCGCATTCTGGTGAAACCATCGCATGCTCGGATCGGCCGCCGTCCAGCGGTACACATTTTCCTCGAGCCGCGAAATCGTGCCGTCGTCGATCACTTTTCCCTGCTCGTCGCACCAGCAGCAGTAAATCACCTGACCCACAGCCACCTTATTGATGTCGCGCGTGATCACGCGATTGACGAGCTTCGTCGCATCCTTCCCAGTGATCCGGTACTTGAAAAGCGGCGTCACGTCGATCAGCGCCGCCGCATTGCGAATCGCGTTGTACTCGTGCTCGTGGTGCATCTCGTACACGCTCGCTGCGTAGTACCCCGACCATTCGCGAAAATTCATGCTCTCGCAAAGCTTGAACGTTCTGTCGTGCACCGCTGTCCCTATCGGCACGGCCTCTCCTCTACCCGCAAATGCTTGCAATATCGGCGCGTGATTATAGTTCGCGCCTCGCATCTCTCGCAAGGTGAACTCCGCCGCACGCTTCCATTTCGTCGCAATCCTCGCGAACTAATTGGTTTTCTCTGACTCCTGGTCAGGCGCTCCCGCGCTTCTGCCTTGTGACTCCCCGTGCGGGCTTGTAGAATGCTTCGACTCTTTCCGCATTTGTTTTTCCCGCGGGGGACTCGCACACAATCCTCATGGCGAAGCACTACGATGTAATTGTCATTGGCGGCGGCCACAATGGCCTTGTCAACGCGGCCTACCTCGCCCGCGCGGGGAAAAAAGTCCTCGTCCTCGAACGCCGCTACGTTCTCGGCGGCGCTGCGGTCACCGAAGAAATCATTCCGGGCTTCAAATTTTCTGTTTTCTCGTACGTCGTCTCGCTCCTGCGGCCCGAAATCATCCGCGATCTCGATCTCCCTCGCCACGGCCTGGAAATTCTTCCGCTCGACGGCACTCTCACCCCCATGGCCAACGGCGATCATCTCTGGCGCGTCAACGATCACTCCAAATCCCGCCGCGAAATCGAGCGCCATTCAAAACTCGACGCTGAAGCCTACGAAGAATTTGGCAAGTCCATGGTCGCGATGTGCCGATTCGTGAAGCCAATCCTCGGCATGATCCCGCCGGATCCCACATCTCTCGACCCGCGCGACCTCAAAAAACTCGCCTTCCTCGGCAAGCGTTTCCAAACGCTCCCCGCTGAAGACAAATACAATCTCGTCCAGCTCATGACCATGAGCGCCGCCGATTTTCTCGATCAGTGGTTCGAAACCGACGCGCTCAAAGCCACAATGTCCGCCTCCGGAATCATCGGGACATTCCTCGGCATCCGCTCGCCCGGCACTGCCTACGTCCTTCTTCATCACTACATGGGCGAAATTGACGGCGCGTTCCGCTCCTGGGGTTTCAGCCGCGGCGGCACGGGCGCAATTTCAAATGCCATTGGCGACGCCGCTCGCGAAGCAGGCGTCGAAATTCGCCTCGAAGCGCCCGTCTCGAAAATCCTGCTCAAAAACGGTACCGCGCACGGCGTCGTCCTCGAAAGCGGCGAAGAAATTCAAGCGAGCGTCGTTTCGTCCAGCGTCGACCCGAATCTCACTTTCCTGAAGTTCATCGACTCTCGCGAGCTCCCCGGCGACTTCGTCGAAGAAGTTCGCCGCTACAAATATCGCGGCTCGTCCGGGAAAGTGAATCTCGCTCTCGACGCGCTCCCGGACTTCACCTGCATGCCCGGCCCCGGCCGCCATCTCCGCGGCGCAATTTCCGTCTCGCCGTCGATGGATTACATGGAACGCGCCTACGACCAGGCCAAATACGGCGAATTTTCACGCCGCCCCTATATCGACATGGTCATTCCCACGCTCACTGACCCGTCCGTCGCCCCTCCCGGCAAACACATCCTTTCTTGCTTCGTCCAATACGCGCCCTACAAATTGAGCCACGGCACGTGGGATGAGCAGCGCGAAGCCTTTGGCAACGCCGTCATCGACACAATCGCCGAACATGCGCCAAACATTCGAAACATCATCATCGGCAAACAATTCATCACGCCGCTCGATATCGAGCGTCAGACCGGCCTCACCGAAGGCAATATTTTCCAGGGCGAACTTTCGCTCGAACAGCTTTTTTTCCTCCGACCCGTCGCCGGTTGGGCTCGATATCGCACTCCCATCCGCAAGCTCTACATGTGCGGCTCCGCCACGCATCCCGGCGGCGGAATCATGGGCGCGCCCGGTCGTCTCGCCGCCCTCGAAATTTTGAAAGACACGGGGAAGAAATAAGTGGCCACCCAGCGCGATATCGTGATTCTCGGCGGCGGGCACAACGCTCTTGTCACCGCGTTCTACCTCGCGCAAAAAGGCCTGAAGCCGCTCATCCTCGAACGCCGCTCCATCGTCGGCGGCGCTGCAATCACGGAAGAATTTCACCCGGGATTTCGCTGCTCCACTCTCGCCCACGCCGGTGGGCCGCCGCTCGCATCCATCGTTGCTGACATGCAACTCGGAAAGTTCGGCCTCGAGCGTCTCGAATCTCCCGTGCGTCTTTTTGCGCCATCACCTGACGGCCGCGCCCTCGTTCTGCACACTGATCCCGCTGCTTCTGCGAAAGAGATCGATAAGTTCTCGCAGAAAGATGCGGCCAGTTACGTCGAGCTTCACAAAGCTCTCGTGCGCGCGAGTGAAATCATCAGCCAGCTGCTCACTCTCACGCCGCCTGTAATTGAAGATCCTTCGAACGAAGATCTCTGGAAGTTCCTGAAACTCGGCCGCAAAGTCCGCGGTCTTGGCAAGAAAGAAATGATGCGCCTGCTGCGATGGGGCCCGATGGCTGTCGCCGATTTCGTCGCCGAGTTTTTCGAAACGGACCTGCTCCGCGCCGCCGTCGCCGCGCGCGGAATTTTCGGAGCTGCGCTCGGCCCGTGGTCGGCCGGCTCCACAGCGCTTCTGCTCCTCCGTGCCGCCGCCGATCCGTATCCTGTCGGGAACTCCGCCGTTCCGCGCGGAGGCATGGGCGCGCTCACCGCCGCGATGGCTGCTTCTGCAAAACACGCAGGCGCTGAAATCCGCACGGATGCCGACGTTCAAGAAATCCTGGTGAAAAACGGCGCCGCAATCGGCGTCGTGCTCTCAAGTGGCGAAGAAATCGCAGCAAAGTGCGTCGTTTCAGGCGCCGACCCGCGCCGCACTTTGCTCGGCATGCTCGACCCGGTTCATTTGCCGCCAAGTTTTGTCGTGAAGATGCAGCATTTCCGCGCGCAGGGAACTGCCGCCAAATTAAATCTCGCACTCAACGGCCTGCCAACTTTCACCGCACTCAAGCAATCCGGGGGCGATCCATCCTTGCTCAGCGGACGCATTCACATAGGCCCGGGAATCGACTACCTCGAGCGCGCCTTCGACGCCTCGAAGTACGGCGAATTTTCGCCTGCGCCTTATCTCGATATTTCAATCCCGTCGCTTCTCGATTCTTCGCTCGCGCCCGCAGGCAAACACGTCATGTCCATATACATGCAGTTCGCTCCTTGCAAACTAAAGGCAGGCGAATGGGCGCAACACAGCGACGCGCTCGCCGACACGATCGTAAAGACGCTCGCCGAATACGCCCCCGATCTCCAATCCAAAATTCTCGGCGGCCACATCATCACGCCCAAAGATCTCGAAGACACCTACGGCCTTACCGGCGGCCATCCGTTCCACGGCGAACTCGCGCTCGACCAGATTTTCACCATGCGCCCTCTGCTCGGCTGGGCCCGCTACGCCACACCAGTCAAAGGCCTCTACCTCTGCAGCAATGGCACGCACCCAGGCAACGGCATCACCGGCGCATCAGGCGCCAACGCCGCCCGCGAAATCCTCCGCGCCCTCCGCAAATAAAGCTCATTTCAGCGGAGCAATCATTTTGTGATCCGGCGACAACCCTGTCGTACAATTCCGTCTTCATAAAATGATGACTCCCGGCAGCCGCACTCCCAACTCGATCAATCGTTCCCGCCTCGCCACTCTCATGTCACGCGAAGAGCTAAACTTCATCTCCGCCCGCCCCAAATCCGCCGCCCTCTACGAACGCGCACGGCGCTCCCTCCTCGGCGGCGTCCCCATGAACTGGATGAAAAAATGGGCGGGCAAATTTCCAGTTTTCGTCGCCGAAGCTCACGGCGCGCATTTCACTGATGTCGACGGCCACGAGTATGTCGATCTCTGCCTCGGCGATACCGGCGCGATGACCGGCCATTCTCCCGCATCCGCCGTCGATGCAATTGCGCACCAGGCGAAGCAGGGAATCACGCTCATGCTTCCTACTGAAGACGCGCTCTGGGTCGGGGAAGAACTCGCGCGACGCTTCGGCCTGCCGTACTGGCAATTTACGCTCACAGCTACCGACGCGAATCGCTTTTCAATTCGAATCGCGCGCGAAATCAACGGCCGCCCGAAAATTCTGGTCTACAACTATTGCTACCACGGCAGCGTCGACGAAAGTTTCATCTCGCTCACCAATGGAACCGCGGCCGCTCGTCGAGGCAATCTCGGACCGCCGGTCAATCCCACAGAAACCACGCGCGTCGTCGAGTTCAACGACCTTGCCGCCCTCGAAGCCGCGCTCGCGCATCACGACGTCGCCTGCATCCTCGCCGAGCCGGTAATGACGAACGTCGGCATCGTCCATCCCGAACCGGGCTACTGGCAGTCTGCGGCAGAGATCGCACGCCGCCACAGCACACTCCTCATCATGGACGAAACTCACACGATATGTGCCGGCCCCGGCGGCTACACTCGTGAACACGCGCTCAAGCCGGACATGTTCGTCATCGGCAAGCCCATCGCGAGCGGCCTGCCTGCGGGAACCTACGGCTGCAGCGCAGAGGTCGCAGAAAAAATTACGCGCCGCATTCATCTTGAAGATTGCGACACTGGCGGAATTGGCGGCACGCTGGCAGGAAACGCCCTCTCGCTCGCTGCCATGCGCGCCACTCTCGAACAAGTTCTCACGCCGCAAGCATTCGCGCACATGATTCCGCTCGCCCAGCGTTTCGCAAGTGGAGTCGCGGAATCAATCGCCGCCACCGGCCTGCCGTGGCACGTCACTCGACTCGGCTGCCGCGCCGAATATCTCTTTCACCCTCACCCGCCGCGCAATGGCGGAGAAGCCGCCGCTGCCGCCGATTTCGAGCTCGAGCGCTTCATGCATCTCTACGCGCTCAATCGCGGCGTTCTCCTCACGCCATTTCACAACATGGCGCTTATGTCGCCCGCCACCACCGAAGCGGACATTGATCTCCACACACGCGTCTTCACGTCTGCTGTAAAAGAATTAGTAGAGGGCTAACCATGCCTAATCCCAGCTGCGTCCATCCGTAAGGCCGCCGCCTTACTTCCTGGTCTCGACATCGTTTTTTTTGCAAGGAAATCGCGCGCAGCAACTTGCTTCCACGGGGCCGGCCCATGCAGCGGACAAGCAGAGTGAGCCACCTTGAGCTGCCAATTTCCTGCTGGTCCGAAATCATCCGTTACTCGCAAGGACTAGTGCTATATTTATTCTTTCCATAAGCACCCGTTAAGCATTGCTACGAACTGAGGAGAGTGTATGAACCGATGTCCCACCAGAATGTTTCTCGGCTTTGCGCTTGTCGTTGCACTTGCGCTGCCAGTATCAGCCCAAAAGAAGGAACAAGACCGCGTCGAGAATGCCGGCGAAGTCATGAAAGAAATTATGAATATTCCCGACAACATTCCGCAAAGCGTCATCGACAAAGCCGACTGCGTCGTCGTCCTGCCTTCCGTTCTCAAGTTTGCAATCGGAGTTGGCGGCAGCTACGGTCGCGGCGTCATGACGTGCCGCAGCGGTGAAAATTTCAAAGGCCCCTGGGGAGCCCCCACGATGATGGCGCTCGAAGGCGGCAGTTTCGGGCTGCAACTTGGCGGCCAGGCAACGGATTTCGTCCTGCTCCTGATGAGCCAACGTTCCGCCAGCAGCATTCTTACCAGTAAAGTTAAGATCGGCGGTGATGCCTCCGCAGCCGCAGGCCCAGTGGGAAGAAATGCTTCCGCCGAAACCGACGTCACATTCCGCGCCGAAATCCTCACTTACTCTCGCGCGCGCGGACTGTTCGCCGGCATCTCTCTTTCCGGCTCAACGCTTCGTCCCGACAACAGCGCCAACGAGTCCCTCTATGGCAAGAAAATCGACGCGGGAGACATCGTGTTGAAAGGTGTCGTTCCGGCTCCGCCGTCCGCAAAACTCTTGATCACGACGCTCAACCAGCACTCGCCGAAAAATACTTCGTCGAATTAACTAGCCGGGCGCGTTGCATTTTGAATGTCGCGTAAAAAGAAAAAGCCCCACTCGACGTTACCGCCGAGTGGGGCTTAGTTTTGTCGCCCGATAGGACAGCGAGCTAGCTCACGCTGCCGCGAGATACTCCCACTTCCCGTCTTTGGACTTCAGTTGATGTACTCGGCCTTCATCCGCGTGCAAAAAGTAGGTCCCATCAGGAATCTGATGAGCGTGCGGAGATCGCACGGAACACTTTGCCCATCGCGCGCGCGCCGCTGCGGGCGCCACGCCATGTTGCCGCACTTCAGGAACAAGCACGATTCCGTACTCCACTCGATACTCAACGCCTGTCGGCCGGGTCGGGACAAGCCGTCCCTGTCCCTTCAGTTTCTCTTTGCTCATGCTCTCTCCTCCTCACGCTGTGGGTTATGAATGACCGCGTTTATTAGCCCCAAGCCCCGGATAGCCGGCCGAAGCCTAGCTATCCATCTGAATCTGAAGCACTTCCCCCGGAAGACGAGCGATTCGGCCCGCTGCTCCCGGCACGATTTGTCCAATACGATTCATATCCACTTCTATTGGATGCTGTCTAGGTACCAAATCGTTTCTTTTACTTATCGACGCGTCCACCGGCAACCGTTCCATCCGGATACCCAGCGTCCGCTCCAATTGGAGCACTTCGTTGCGCTGATCGCGCCCGAATAGCGTCGAAGCCACGCCGCTGCCGCCCGCACGTCCCGTCCGGCCAACGCGATGAATGAAATTCTCTGCGATTTCCGGCAGGTCGTAATTGAACACGTGCGCGATGCTTTCGACGTGAATCCCGCGCGATGCCACATCTGTTGCCACCAGGATCCGATAGCGCCCCTGCTGGAAGCCAGCCAGAGCTGCATTTCGCTGCGATTGTGAACGTCCACCGTGAATCATCGCGGCGGAGAACCCCTCGCGTGCAAGGCTCAGAGCAAGCCGTTCAGCTCCGCGCTTGGTTCGCGCGAAGATCAAGCAGCGCCCCGGTTCTTTTGTAAGCAAGTCCTGCAATAAAGCTTGCTTGCGGTCGGCCGAAACCTCGAACGCCTGAATCTTCACGTTCTCCGAAGGTTTTAGCGTAGAACCGAATGCCAATCGTATCGGGTTTTTCATGTAATCGTGGACCAGATGCGCCACAGACGCTTCGAGCGTCGCCGAAAAACACATCGTCTGGCGGTCTTTCGGTACCACCGACACAATCCTGCGAATCGCGGGCAGAAAACCCATGTCTAGCATGCGGTCCGCTTCGTCCAGCACCAGCACGCGCAGGCTCTTGAAGTTAACCAGCTTGCGATCGAGGAAATCCTCGAGCCGCCCAGGAGTCGCAACGATCAGCCGCGCTCCCTTGCGTAGCGCAGTCAGCTGCGCACCCTCGGCGAGTCCGCCGACAACCAGCGCCGCAGGACCCAACTGCTTGCCCCTCAGCGCGTTATATTGCTCCACAACTTGCATAGCGAGCTCGCGCGTAGGAACCAGCACGAGTGCCGCAACTCCCGGCGTATTGCTCTGAAGCATCCCTTCCATGATCGGAATCAGGAACGCCAGCGTTTTGCCGGTTCCTGTCTGCGCCGTTGCGAGCACATCCTTACCCGCGAGGGCTTGCGGGATCGCCGCTACCTGCACCGGGGTCGGAGTGATAAATCTTGCAGCTGCCAACCGCTCTTTCGTATAAGCGGAGATAGGCATCTGCGAAAATGATTCTGTAAAACTTTCCATATTTCTATTGACCTTTTTGTCTGGCGGAGGCGTTCTCGACCGCGCACACAACCTTCCGCGTGAGCACCCGAACTACCTGTAAAGCCAGTTCTTTGTTTAGATTACGCTGAAGACATCGGAGAGAACTGAAGGCGGGTGTTCTCAGACTGACTACTCATCAGAGACCGCACAACCACAACCGCGGTATTAAGCGCAAACGCACTATATCACAACTCCCCTCAAAATGCGCCCCTAAATCACTTATCCGCAATCTAGGTGCGTAATCGTATACCCCTATCGTAGAACCATTCTACCCGTTCGGCACTTCCCGTCGGCGTTGTAACCGAGGGATGCCATGAAGCGTCAGTTCCAAAATCGAAATTGTTCCATTTTGAAACGCTCGGGTTCCCCGCTTCACTTTCTCCTTGTCGGGGCGCTTACAGACGACTCAACCGATTTTCTTCCAAAATTGTTCAAATTTCGGCTCAAACTCAAAATCCGACCCAAACCCAGGCCCAAGGGCGTCACATGACTCTATCTGCCAGTAAAGGCCAGCGTTTCCACTGTCAAAATCCGCATTGTGATTGTGAAATCCAGATAACGAGGGTACCCGCCGTCAATCTTGCAAACCCCCGCTGCCTTTGCGGCTCCGAAATGAAGCGCATAAACATGGCGCCCGCGATCACCACGCGCCCGGCACCGGTCCCACTGGACGGCGAAGCATCGCCCGCGAAAACTGTGCTTAGCGCTTCCGACTAGGATGCCGCCGGATCGCCGCTCAAGGCCGCAATCTGCAACGCCTCTTTGCCGACGAACTCGAGCCCAGTCCCGAAACGCCCGTCGCCAATCGCATCGCAATACGTTACCCGCGCCGCTGACGTGAAATGACCCGCTGGCAACGCCACCAGGATTGTGTCGTCCGTGTCCCATTCAGACGTAGAAATCACGCGCACACCCCGCGCGCTCACATTCTCCGTGATCGCCTTTTCCACTCCCAACTTTCCGTGCCGGCCAATCAGCAGCGCCGTCGTCTTCATCGCCATCCGGCCCTCCACTCTCGGTGCCACAAACGATAGTTGCATGGGCTAGTCTCCTCAGTAGCGGTGGGGTAGGCTAAGCCGCAGGTAACGCGTCCCGCTCGGATTCACCCCAATCCTACGTGTATCGTAGCCCCTGCAATCGGCAGCCAAGCTCGCAAAACCATCCCCGCTGTCGAATGTGACAAGCCCCGCCGCGCATCTTCGCCTTTTCTACGCGCACAATCTATGTGGCTCGCGGCCCAGCGAACTGCATAACGTAACAGCTCCTCCTTTTAGGGGTCGGAGCTTCAGCCTGCCCTGAGCTTCGAAGGTCTCGCCGTGCGGAGCGCGACTAAACCTGCGAATCGCGCGAAGCGAGGTCCCTCGCACTGGCGCTATACTCTCCGCATGCGCTTCCAACCAGTGCCGAAAAGAATCGTCACTCTTGAACTCATCGCATTCCTTGCGGCCTTCGCCGCTGCGTTCCCCGGTTTGCTGCTCGCGCAGCAAACCGCACCTGCACCTCCACCCACCGTCGAAATCAACGGCCATCACATCGGAGAGCCGGCCAAAGTTTTCCTGCGCCTTGAGCGCGAGGCGCGCGACGAAGTGGAAGTCTGCCGCGAAAATCCCGGCCGCTCCGCTTGCACGCATCTTCTCGCCGCCGTCGACAACGCCCAGCGCGCCGAAGTCTCCACTTCTTCGCCCGTCGATAGCGACCATCCCGAAGGCGATCGCGACACCACTGATTTCGTTCTCGACGGCGGCAAGCTCGTCAAAATTTCCATGCTCGTGAACACCGCTCCCGACGTGCTCAAAAATCTCGGCCAGCCATCGAGCGAAAAATCCATCCCCACGCAAAATAGCTCCGGCGCGAAGTGGGAAAATCACCTCACCGAATGGAACACTCCCACCCTCTACGTCTCGCTCTACCAGGACAACAACCCCTCCCTCCACGATCACCGCCTCTCGCTCACGCTCGAATCCCCAGCCGAACACGCTCGCGACAACCCAGAGGCAGAGCCCGCGAAGCCAAATATGTAGCTCGGATCGTTCGCGCCACATGCGTCCCGGTTCTTCACCGGGAAGGCCTGACGCATTTCTCCTTGGCCGGTTGCTGCACAAATCTGCACCCCCCCTATACCGTAGATTAGAACCGGTCGCGGTCTCATGTTTTCAATCCCTTACGAGGGTTTCTAATCGCGGAACGGTAGATCAAAAATGCAGCGGCGAAGGGTGAGTATCCCTCCGAAAGTAAGCTCGCCCGCCACGGCGGCCAGGCGCCCGATAGTGTTGTGCGCGTCGTCATATAAAAACAGACAATGGTAGCGCAGGTCCGAGCGGTTGGATATTCGCAATACTACGTAGTACGGCGCTGAGTGCCGTGGTCCAAGATCGCTGCGCGAGCTAAGCGAAGGTCCTACAATCCAGAATCACGATGGCGAACCGGAACACCGCACAGCACGATCGAGCTCCTCGGGAAGCCTGGCGCAGGGGAGCCTGAGTGCTAGGTTTCCTCAGATTCTGGATCCTGATCCTCGGCGTGACCACTCTCCTGCTCCGTCGCTTACACTACGCAGACTACTGGGGCGCCCCAATCTTCGCGCCGTTCGCGCTCGTCATAGGAGTTTTGGGAATCGTCTTAGCCATCCGCGTATCTCGCTGCGGCCGCTGAAGGTTCCGCTTCGGTTGCGGCTATCCGCTGCGCACGCTACAATTCCGGTTCACACAGCGAGGTGAACCAACCATGACATCCACAGCGTCTACATCTGCAGCCGGCGCGGCTATCCCCCAGCGCGGCGAATTTGTTAACGAGACGTTTATCGATTTCTCGAAGGCTGAGAATCGCACAGCGATGGAAGACGCGCTTGCGCTCGTGAAGAGCATGTTCGGGCGCGAGTATCCGCTTGTGATTGACGGCAAGAAGCTGACAACGGTCGACAAAATTATGTCGACGAGCCCTTCGAATCCGAAAGAAGTGATTGGCGTGTTTCAGAAGGCGACCGTCGAGATGGCGAACCAGGCCGTCGAGGCGGCGGCGAAAGCGTTCGAGCGCTGGAAGCGCGTGCCGGCCGAAGAGCGTGTAGCGTGCGTTTACCGCGCGGCGGATATTTTGCGCAAACGCCGTTTCGAGCTGGACGCATGGCTGTGCTACGAAATCGGCAAGACGTGGCCGGAAGCGGACGCGGACATCGCCGAGCTGATCGACTTCTGCGAATACTACGGGCGCGAGGAGTTGCGCCTCGCGGCTCCGCAGAAATTAATTCCGCAGCGCGGCGAAAAAAATTACATGAAGTACATCCCGCTGGGCGTGGGCGTGATTATTCCGCCATGGAATTTTGCGGCGGCAATCATGGGCGGGATGACGGTGGCGGCGATCGTCACGGGAAACACGGCGGTGGTGAAGCCGTCGAGCGATTCGCCGACGATTGCATCGCTTTTCGTCGACATTCTTTTCGAGGCGGGAGTGCCGCGCGACGTAGTCAGCTATTTCACCGGGCCGGGCGGAACGGCGGGCGAAGCACTCGTCACGCATCCGAAGACGCGCTTCATCGCGTTTACCGGATCGATGGAAGCGGGGCTGCGGATCAGCGAGCAGGCCGCGCGGAAGCAGCCGGGACAATTGTGGATCAAGCGCACAGTGCTCGAAATGGGCGGGAAGGACGCAATCGTCGTCGACGAGGAAGCGGATCTGGACGCGGCGGTGGAAGGTGTGGCGGTTTCCGCGTTTGGATATCAGGGGCAGAAGTGCTCGGCGTGCTCGCGCGCGATTGTGTCGGAAAAAATTTACGACAAGTTCGTCGAGAAGCTCATCGAGCGCGTGAAGAAAATTAAAGTCGGCCCGATCGAAGACCCGCAGAATTACATGGGCCCGGTAATCAACGAAGCGGCGATGAAAACGATTCTTGGTTATATCGACGCGGGGAAGAAGGAAGGGCGACTCGTGGCGGGAGGGAAGCGCGCGGCAGGAGACGGGTATTTCATCGAGCCAACGGTGATTGTCGACGTCGATCGCAAGGCGCGAATTTTCCAGGAAGAAATATTCGGGCCGGTGCTGGCCGTATCGAAAGCGAAAGATTTCGAGGACGCGCTCACGATGGCGAACGATACCCAATTTGGCCTCACGGGTGCCGTGTATTCGAAAAATCCGGAAAAGATCGAGCGCGCCGCCGATGAATTTCACGTCGGCAATTTGTATTTGAACCGCAAGTGTACCGGCGCGATGGTTGGCGCGCACCCTTTTGGCGGATTCAATATGTCGGGAACGGATTCAAAGGCTGGCGGCCAGGATTACTTGCTGCTGTTCCTGCAAGCAAAAACCATCGCCGAAAAAGAAGGCGTCACTCGATAACAATGCGCTCGACCGGCGCTACGACGGCGTTACCCAGTAATTTGATTCAGGCTGCGGCTTCATTTTGAATACGCCGCGCAAAATGAAATACGCGATGGGCCCGGTCGCGAGCAGCCACGGCGCATATTTCCAGACGTAGTCTTCACTCTGCGCTACTTTTAGCGCGCACAAAATCACCGGAAAAATCAAAATGTATGCAAGACCGATCCCGCCGCCGGGAATGCGAAAGCTGCGCGGCGCGTTCGGCAATTTCGCGCGCATGCGCCATGCGGCGAAAAGCGTGAGTAGAGTTGTTGCGATGCGCGTCCAGATGTAGATGTTCACCAAATCTTCCACCGGATATTTCGCGAGGATGCAGAAGACGAGCGTCGACACGGCGATCGCTCGCGCGGGCGTGCGATAGCGCGGATGAATTTTTCCGAGCCACGCGGGAAGGTAGCCGTCTTCGGCCATCGTGGCGGGAATGCGCGTGGTGTAGAGGATCGTGCTGTTCGAAAGCGACGCGGTGCCAATCATCGCAGCGATCAGCATTGCTGCGCCGAGCCATTCGCCGCCAATCAGGCGTGACGCAGTGACGATGTAGTCCGTCTTCCATTCGTGCCAATTGCCGAGAGCGGCGAGCGCAAGCGTGGTGGGGAGAATGTAGGTGAGGACGTTGAGCGGCGTCATCCAGGCGAGCAGGCGCACAAAGGTGCGCTGAGAATCTTTCATCTCGCCCGTCATGCTGGAGAGCTGCTCGTACCCGGCGTAATTCCACATCGCGAGCGCGAGGCCTTTGCCGAAGACGTTGCCGAATGGCTGCCCTGGCGGGGTGAACGGCAACACGGGATTGTGGTGCCAGTGGAAGAGCGCGACGATGCAGAGCCAAGTGACGGGAATCAGCACGGCAACGAGCAATCCGATCGAAAGCCAGCCGGCCACTTGAATGCCGCGCGCGTTGAGGTACGAGAGTAAGCACAGCGCGAGACACGCGCCCAGCCATTTCACGTTTCCCGTGATCCACGGAAAATACGAGCTGAGGTAGTCCATCAGCAGCACGCCGTAGAGACTGTTAAGCAGAAACGTGCCCGTCCAATTCCACCAGCCGCACTGAAATCCCCAGAAATCGCCGAACGCGGCGCGGCTCCAGCGGTAGAAGCCGCCTTGAACCGGCAAAAGGCTGTTGAGTTCGGCGGCGGCAAAGGAAATGGGGATGCTCCAGAAAAGCGGTACGAAGGTGAGGAACACAAGCGCCATGCCGGGGCCGGAGCTGTGAAAAATTTCTTCGTAACCGAATGGGCCGCCGGCAGTGTAGCCATAAAAAAGCGCGAGAAGCGGAAGAAATCCGATTTGGCGGAGGCGAGCGCTGGCGTCAGAAGGTGAAGCTGGCAGATTTTCGGTGGAGGATTTTGGCATCGAGCCGGAGTCGAATGGGCGGCATGATAAGGGACTGTCAGGGGCTTTTCAATTCAAAGTTTCGCTTGACGGAAACAGCCGGGGCGCAAGAGAATGCAGGCCGCTCCCGCAGCAGTTAACGCCAGTAAACAGGGGTCCCGACCATGCGCACCGTGCGCGTTTCTGTATTCATTTTCCTAGCAGCTGCCCTTGCATTCATAGGAACTACACCCAGCCGGATGTTTGCGGGTCGAAAAACGCGGGCGTTGTCTGCGCACCATCGAGCGCAGCGTGCCGCGCAGACGCAGGCGGTGCGGCGGCGAAAGGTCCGAGTTAAGTCGGTCCAACAGCAACAAGGATTAACCCCTCCGCTTTTGCTGGTCCCGTCCTTCACGGATGACAAGCAGGGACTCGATGGCGGAGGCCCCCCGTATCTCATCCCGGTCTTGAATACCTCGACGACGACAAGCGTGCAGATAACGAGTGTAACGGCTGATCCGTCGCTTACTGTGACTTCGAACTGCGGGACGCTTGCCCCAGGAGCGGGTTGTACCGTTTCGGTGAGTTTCACTACGCAGAGTCTTTGCGGCTCGGTAAGCGGAAATATCACGGTCGCGAATAATGATCCAGATCCCAACAACGATTCTCTGGTCATATCGGTAGAAGGGCTCGGCGGGGACGAAAATTTTCAGATCAAGAACCTCACCGACACTACGCTTAATCCAGGGCTTCTAGCCGCCCAGTTAGTCGGAACGGGTGTGACGATCAGCAATGTGACGTATACGGGCAGTCCAGTGGCAGCGGGAACGTTTCACACTGGAAGCAACATTATCGGTTTTACGGACGGAATCATTTTGAGCACTGGCTCGGCGCGCAGCGTGATAGGGCCGAACTGCTCGAGCGGAATCTCTACCGGGAGTGGATATCCTGGCGACACCGATTTGAGCAATCTGATCGGACAAACCGCCACATTCGATGCGGCGATATTAGAATTCGATTTCACGCCGTCGGACCCGACCATTCGATTCCAGTACGTATTTTCTTCGGACGAATACGAAGAATTCGTTTTTCAGTTTAATGATGTTTTCGGATTCTTCGTAAACGGAAAGAATGTTGCGCTGATCCCCCAGACGTCGACACCGGTCTCGATCAACAACGTCAATAACGGATCGACCGGCACGTCCGGCATTCCGCCAGTGAATCCACAGTTTTACGTCAACAATGATTTCGAAGTTTTCGCGACTCCTCCGATTGATACCGAGATGGATGGGCTGACAGTGGTGCTGACGGCAACGACGAAGGTGAATCCTGGTGTTTCGAATCACATCAAGTTGGCAATCGCCGATGCGGGGGACGATGCGTTTGACTCCAATGTGTTTATTAAGGCGGGAAGTTTGTCGAGTTCGGTCGTTCTGCTTTCCCCTACAGGTTTGGCATTCGGAAACTTGAATGTAGGGGGTACAAGCGCGACGCAAACGATCAGTTTGAGCAACGTAGGAACGGCGGCGCTGACAGGTGTGACGATTGCCACAGATTCGAATAATTTTACGATTTCGAATAATACATGCGTGACGAGCGTCGCTGCTGGCGCGACGTGTACGTTTGACGTGGCATTCACGCCGCAGGCGCAATCGTTAGGTCTGATTCAGGGTCTCGTTAATATTACGGACAATGCAGGAGACAGCCCGCAACCGGTGACGCTCTCCGGCACTGCGATTAACGGGCCATTTGCCAGCATCTCGCCGCTGAATTTGTTCTTTGCACCGGAAGCAGCGGGCGCAACCAGTCCTCCGCAGACCGTGACGGTCACAAACACGGGGACTGCCCCTTTGACGTTTGGATCGGTGTCGAATGCAAACACTGATTTCAAGCTCACGACAACTTGTATTTCGGCAAGCATTCCCGTGAACGGCACCTGCACGATTACGGTGACATGGACGTTCGCGGCGGGCGTGACGCCTCCCGAGACTGATTCGATCACGCTTCAAAACAACGGACAAAACGGAGGTACGCAGTTCGTTGGCCTCGTGGGGGGAGCCACATCAACAATCACTGTGGCGCCAACGGCGCTTACATTTGGAAACCAACCTGTGAATACCACGAGCGCAGCGCAAACGGTGACGATTTCGAACACCGGAAGCGTGCTCGTGATAATTCCGAGTATCGTGGCCACGGCTGGATTTGGCGAAACGGACAATTGCGTTTCGTCGGGAGGATTGAATACCGCAGCCAGCTGCACGATCAACGTGACGTTCACGCCGACAAGCGTAGGCCCAATCAGCGGAGCGCTGACGATCACGGATTCGGCGCAGGGAAGTCCGCATTCGGTGATGCTGACGGGAACCGGCACAGCTTCTGTGCCGACACTGGTGTCGATTGCGGTGACGCCGGGGAGTGCCACGATCGGAGTGAATGCAACGCAGCAATTCACCGCAACGGGAACGTTTTCGGATAATTCGACGAAAGACGTGACGACCGCGTCGACGTGGACATCGTCGGCTCCGACAACTGCTTCCATCGTTGGTACGTCCGGCTTGGCTACGGGAGTTGCCGCGGGCGGACCGGTGACGATTACAGCGAAGGACGGAACGGTAACCGGCACGGCGCAACTTACGGTGACAGGGAGCAGCGTAACTCTGGTATCGCTCGCGGTGACGCCGGCGACGGCGACGGTTGCCGTCGGCGGGACGAAGCAATTTACTGCGACAGGAACTTTTTCCGATAGCACGACAAAAGATTTGACGACGCAATCTACCTGGGAAACGTCGGACAGCGAAACAGCAAGCGTCGGAGAGGGAACCGGGCTGGCAACGGGTATTGCGGTCGGCGGGCCGGTGACGATTACTGCAATCGCCGTCGGCACGGACGTTTCCGGCACAGCGCAACTCACGGTTTCGAATGTTCCCATTCACATAACGATTACGCCGCCGCCGGGTGGAGTCTTCGGCCCCGTAAATCCCGGAGGAAATCTGCCGGTAGGAATTGTATTGATCGCCGATCCCGGATTCTCTGGCACGGTGACGTTCGGTTGCGCAGTGACAACGAGTGAAGGCGTCCCTGCGCCTTCGATCACTTGCGTGCCGAATCCCGCTTCTGTGACGATCACGCCGGGCGGGCCGCTGCAGGTCGCCATAGTAATCACCACATTCTGCAAAGGACTTCTGGCGCCCTTGGGCGTATCTCCTGGCGGTTTCGGAGGAGGGCTCGCGCTGCTCCTGCTTTCGACAATGTTTGCGGGAACGGTCTGGATGTTCCGTCGAAATCCGCGATGGGCGCTCTCATTCGCAGTCCTGATACTGATCGCACTGGGCGGAGTGGCGTGCAATTCGCTGCCAAGAGGAGCGGACGGTCCGACGCCAGCAGGCAATTACACGCTTACGATTTCTGCGACCGTGAATGGGCAAACGGTTCAGGCCGATCCGATTCACTTCACCGTCAACTAGGAACGGGGAAGCTCAGCACGATTCGGGAGCAGGCGGGATCAAGCAGCCCCGTGCGGTAGCGCTCCGAGTCCCGCAACCGATTTCGGCGAGGATTCTGAATCGGCGGTGTTTGGTTTTCGACTTGCACGAGTAGAAGAGCAGACGATTGTTAGCATTTGACGCGGACGAATTCCCGGAGCGTAAGCCTCCTCATGTGAGGACTAAAGGCAGAGGAGATGCTTGCTCAGACCTGTGCGTCGTCACCTCGGTTACCACTAATGTGCAAGTTTTTGCAGATACGGAATTTTCCCACTGCTATCCACTCCGGCGGGGATCTGACATTCGACAGCGCTAACTTCGACTTGCTTTGGGAATTGCCTTGGGACTTGCCTCTGGAGATGTCTCGGGCTTGCCTTTGGCCGCTGAACCAGGCGAAACGCACTTTATGAGGGGTCTCATCATGCGACGGACCGTTTTGCTTTCGCTCACGTTCTTGATGCTATGGGCAGCGCCCAGGACGAATGCGCAGACGCCGAACACGATCACTACAGTGGCCGGAGGAGCACCGAACACAGGCGCGGCCAACACCTGGACGCTGACGCAACCGCCCTTTGCGATTCGAGACACGGCGGGTAACACGTACATCTCCGATCCAGTTCTTTGTGTCGTCTACAAAGTGAACACGTCCGGAGTGCTGAGCATCTATGCGGGAAACGGAAATTTCGGCGTAGGTGGAGACGGAGGCGCAGCGACATCGGCCGGGCTCGATTTTCCGGAAGGCCTCGCGCTCGACACAAACGGCAACCTCTTCATCGCCGACAATTTGAACAACAGGATCCGGCGGGTGGATGCCATCACGCACATCATCACCACCGTGGCCGGATCAGAAGATCCTTTTATCGGTGCATACACCGGCGATGGCGGCTTGGCTACGCTGGCGCGATTGAATCTCCCCTACGGCGTGGCTGTCGATAAGAACGGAAATCTTTTCATCTCGGACTCGGGAAATAACGTAATCCGCCGCGTGGATGCGCAGACGCAGATCATCACCACGTACGCAGGGAACGGCCTTCCCGGCACGCCCGGCCAAACGAACGGCGACGGAGGCTTGGCCACGTCGGCGCAGCTTAATCTTCCTATCGGGATCGAGGTGGACGGTAACGACAATCTGTACATCGCTGATGCCGACGATTCAGTGATCCGCATTGTCACCGCAGCGACGCAAATTATCAGCACCTACGCAGGCAGCCCAGCCTCGCAAGCCACATTCGGTGGCGACGGAGGACCGGCCACATCCGCCGGCTTGAATCAGCCCATAGGCATTTTCCTCGACGGCACGGGAAATCTGTACATCGCGGATACCAGAAATCAGCGCATCCGGTTTGTGTCCAGCACCGGGACTCACACCATCAGCACGATCGCCGGAAACGGCACCCTTTGCCAGAATCCGGCGTCCGCATGTGGCGATGGTGCAGCCGCTACGAGTGCGTCACTGAACCATCCGACGGGCGTCTTCCTCGACAATGCGAGCACGTTGCTGATCGGCGATTCAGGCGACCAACGTATTCGGAGTGTGAGCGGGGGAATCATATCGAATTTTGGAGGCGGTGCTTCGGGGGGCGACGGGGCAGCTGCCACGAGCGCGATTCTGGGCCTGCCGAATAGTTTGGTTGTGGATGGCGCCGGAAATCTATTCGTTCTGGAGCAGACCGGTGAACGCGTGCGGCGGGTGGACGCGACAACTCACGACATTTCGACGTACGCCGGAACTGGCGCGCGCGGCGAACGCTTGTCGTCAAACGGAGATGGCGGGCAAGCGGTGAACGCAAACTTCGTCGATGGATTCGGAATAGCCATGGATGGGCCGGGAAACATCTATGTGGTGGATTTTAAAGCTGCCGTGGTTCGCAAAATTGACGCAACCACAAAGGTGATAACGACGGTGGCGGGCAATGGTTTGCGCTGTGGCGAAGCCGGCAATCCGAACACGAGCGCGAACCAGTGCGGAGACGGCGGCCTGGCGACAAGCGCCAGCTTGTTGCAGCCCGTCGGCATCGCGGTGGACTCGCTGGGGCAGCTCTATATTTCTGACGTCGCGCTGGATCGGATTCGGGTGGTCGATGCGCAGGGAAACATCAACAACTTTGCGGGAACGGGGGTGACTGGCTACAGCGGCGATGACGGGCCGGCACTCTCGGCGACTCTAAATGGGCCGTTTGGGCTGGCAGTTGACGCGCAAAACGATCTCTTCTTCGCCGACTCGAACAACAATGTGATTCGCGAAGTGACTCAACCGAGCCTGACGATCTTGACGATTGCGTTCAATGGTTTCCCCGGCTTTTCCGGCGACGGCGGCTCGGCAATCGGGGCCAGTATGACTGCGCCGCAGCAAGTGACGGTGGACAATAACGGGAACCTGTACATCGGCGGTGGGATCGACAACGTGGTGCGCCGCGTGGATGCACAAGACCAATCGATCATCACCGTCGCGGGAGACATCGAGAATCTCGCCGGCGGTTTCAGCGGCGACCGCGGACCTTCGGTGAAAGCGCTGATCGGCAATCTAGGCTCGGCGATCGACGCGGCGCACAATCTTTATATCGCGGACGGATTTCAGCGCGTCCGCAAGGTGAATCTGAAACCGATCACGGCGGAGTCAGGAACCTTCACAGCGTTTCCGCCGACGCTCTCCGGGATCAGTTCCTCTAGCGCCCCGACCCAGGACATTTTCTTTTCGAATAGCGGGCTGGACGATCTGATCCTGACGATTACGTCGCCGGTTCAGCCCTCTGCGTTCCAGGTAGGCCTCAATTGCACTCCGACGGGAACGGCACCGGTGCCGTGCACGATCGTGGTGCCACCGCAATCTTCCGATGGCGTTGTTGTGATTAGCTTCGTCCCGCCAGCGGGCGTTGCGGGAGTTCTCACCGGGACTCTTACAATCACCACGAATGATCCCGCCAATCCGTCCTTCAGCTTTCCCTTGTCGGGTACGGCGACGAACACATCGTTCGCGCTCAACGTGACGGTGACGCCGGCGAGTAGTGGGTTCGTGTTCAGTTCGCCCTCGGGAATCAGTTGCGGGATACCGGGAGCACAGGTTTGTTCAGCCAATTTCGCGCAGAATTCGCAGGTGACGCTGACTGAATCTCCCAACACGGGCTTTTCGTTTTCGGGTTGGAGCGGAGCGGGCTGCAGCGGTACTGGGGATTGCGTCGTGACAATGACTCAGGTGCAAAACGTGACGGCTACATTCACGACGGCTACCGGCGGACCCGCCCCCACGGTGGTATCGGCCATCGGAAACGGCTCGGGACTTATCACCAGCACCCCGGCGGGAATCAGCTGCACTTACGACGGGACCACCACAAGTGGCACCTGCTCGTTTACATTCCCGGCGGCCACCCCCTCTGTGACATTCACCACCACGCCGAATCCCGGCTCGGTGCTGGCAGGATGGCTGCCGTTCTGCGGTACGCTGGGAGCAAATTCCTGCACGACATTTCCGGGCCTGGGATTTACGACCACGGCAGTATTCAGCGTGACGCCGCAGCCGTTCACGGCGGGTGAGATTTTCGCGGGAGCGGCGGGCGGGATGATTTTTGTGTACAAACCGGACGGCACGCTAGCGCAGGTGCTGAGTTCGGGAAATCTTGGCGGTAATATTGGCGGGATCGGATTTGACGCCGGCGGAAATCTGTACGCCGCCAACCCGACCGCGACGGCCGGTATCATTACCGGGACCGTCGAGCGGTTCGGAAGCAACGGCTCCGGGCCAACTACATTCGGCACAGGCCCTTCGGCACAGGCTATGACGCGTTCCCTCAATCTGTCGTCGTTGCTCCCACGGGCAAAGTGTACATCGCGCAATCGGGCGGGCGACAATCGCTGCTTAAATTTGCCGCTGCAGGCGGCGCGGCGACTGCCGAATTCTTCCCGCCGCAGGATACGGGTCCGATCGAGTGGATCGAACTGCTCGACGACAACGATACGATGCTCTATACCACCGCCGGAAACGGCACGAACGGCGAGAAAATCGTAAAAGCATTTGACGTTCAAGACAATATTTACCTTCCCGATCTTACGCAGAATTTGCCGGGCCCGGCCGCGTTTGCCCTGCGCGAATTGACGGACAAGTCCGTGCTCGTCGCCGATGGCGACCGAATCGTTCGCGTGAACCAGGCCGGAATCGTTACGCAGACCTATCAACAAGGCACGGGTCTGTACCATTCGTTGAACCTCGATCCCGACGGCATCACATTCTGGACGCTTGAGGACCGTACAGGGCACGATGTTCCGGATCAACATTGCGAGCGGGGCTATCGTGAAGCAGTTCAGTACGGGAATTGGAATTTCGCTGTCAGCGTTTGACGGATTTGAAGGCGGCCTGGCCGTCTTTGGCCAGCCGCAATCGGGCGGAGCCGACGTGCAAGTGACCATGAGCGCGTCGCCGAGTCCAGCGACGCAGAACTCGAATCTTACCTATACGATCACCGTGACGAACAATGGTTTGCTCACCGCCGACAACGTCGCGATGACGGATATATTTGCTTCAGGCGTGAATTTCGTATCCTCTGCGACTTCAGTGGGAACGTGCACTGGGACGACGACAGTCAGTTGCAATCTGGGTACGATGGCGAACGGCGCCAGCGCGACGATTACGATTGTCGTGACGCCCACACAGGCGGGCACGCTGGTGAACACGGCGAACATCACGTCGACGACGCCCGATCCGATTACGTCCGACAATGCCGCGACGACATCGACAACCGTAAGCGGACCGACGGCCACTCATTTTTCAGTCACAGCGCCCGGTACTGCGACGGCGGGAACGGCATTCAATTTCACAGTGACTGCACTCGATGCGACGAATGCGACGGTAACCGGTTACAGCGGTATCGTGCATTTCACCAGCACGGACGGAGCGGCGGTGCTTCCGGCAAATTCCACGCTGACGAATGGAGTGGGATCGTTTTCGGCTACCCTCAAGACGAACGGATCGCAGACCATCACCGCAACAGACACGGTGACGGCGACGATCACTGGAGCATCGGGAGCAATCACGGTGAGCACGCTGGCGACGGCGACTCACTTCTCCGTGACGGCTCCTGCCGCAGCGACGGCGGGAACGGCGTTCAATTTCACGGTGACGGCTCTCGATGCGACGAATGCAACCGTGACGGGATACGCGGGCACGGTGCACTTTACAAGCAGCGATGGGCAAGCCGTGTTGCCGGCGAACGCGACATTGACGAACGGCGTGGGGACATTTTCAACGACGCTGAAGACGACCGGAGCGCAGACGATTACTGCGACCGACACGGTCACCGCGTCAATCACGGGGACGTCCGCGACGATAACTGTGAGTGCGGCTGCAGCAACTCACTTCACTGTATCCGCGCCGGCGACAGCGACGGCAGGGACAGCGTTCAATTTCACGGTGACGGCTCTCGATGCGTCGAACGCTACAGCCACGGCGTACTCAGGAACCGTGCATTTTACGAGCACTGACGGGCAAGCGGTGTTACCCGCGAATGCGACGTTGACAAACGGCGTCGGAATATTTTCGGCGACACTGAAAACTTCTGGAGCGCGCACCATCACCGCAACCGACACATTGACGGCATCAATCACAGGGGCATCGGGGGCGATCACCGTAGGCGCGGCAGCGGCTACGCACTTTGCCGTAGCGGCCCCAGCAACCGCTACCGGCGGCAGCGCGTTCAACCTCACAGTGACAGCGTTGGATCAATTCACGAACACGGCGACGTCGTACGCGGGTTTGGTGCACTTTACCAGCAGCGACGGGCAAGCGGTCTTGCCGGCGAATTCCACACTCACGAACGGCCTGGGCACGTTTTCGGCGACGCTGAAGACAAACGGCTCGCAAACCGTCACTGCAACAGACACGGTGACTGCGGCGATCACTGGAACGTCGGGAACGATCACGGTAACGGGCGTCGGTCCGGCTCCGATGCTGACCATCTCAAAAACTCACACGGGCAACTTCACGCAAGGCCAACAGGGTGCGCAATACAGCCTGACGGTAGCGAATTCCGGTACTGCACCCACAAGCGGCAACACAAACTCGACCACTGTCCAATCGACAGGATCGATCTACGCTACTGGCGGCGGTAGCACCGCCCCGACGATGATCGCTTTGCCTTCGGGCGCGACTTCAGTTGCGTTCAACAGCGTTACAGGTTCCATCACGACCGGGTGCGCGTCGACCGAGGGTTGCATTGTTTTGAACAATGGCACCGGAAACAACGCCAACGATCCGGATGGTGTCGGGGCCGCGCCTGCGACTTCCTCGAACACCGGGACGAGCAGCATTTCGGGTCTGACAGCGCCCGGCGCAGGTTATCTGGTTGGCCTTTTTGTTCCTGCAGGCGGGCCAGCAGGTGCCGCGCCGGCTGCACTAGACTTCACGAGTTCCGGACTCGGCACCTCCTTTACCTCACTTTCCCCGCAGCTTGACCAGGTGTTCTTCATTGGAGACGGCCTGACTGGAAACGGCACGGGAACCCAGCAGACGTTCAACATTCCAACGGGAGCTGGGCAGCTTTGGCTTGGTATCAGCGACGCTGGGGGTTACGTCGGGGCGCCCGGTGCGTATGGCGACAACTTGGGGACTTACACCGTCGGTTTTACTGTGAACGCTCCAAGTTCGAGCACAGTAACGGTTACTGAGACGGCCCCCAGCGGTCTTACTCTCGTGTCGATGGCGGGCACGGGTTGGACTTGCGGTGGCGCGAACCCGGCCAATGTTTGCACACGGTCCGACGCTCTCGCCGCCGGTGCGAGCTACCCGGTGATCACAGTGAGCGTGAATGTCGCGGCGAATGCGACATCGCCTCAAGTGAATACGGCAGCTGTGACCGGCGGAGGTTCTGCACCAGCGAATGCCTCGGACTCTACCGTCATCGTGAGCGGGTCGACGGCCGCGACGCACTTCTCAGTTTCAGCGCCTGGTGCAGCGACAGCCGGAACCGCATTCAACTTTACGGTGACGGCTTTGACCGCGTCGAACACGACAGCGACGGGATACGCGGGCACGGTGAACTTCACGAGCACCGACGGAGCGGCAGCTACTGCCGTCCAGCGACGTGGGGCTGACGAACGGAGTGGGCACGTTCTCTGCAACGCTGAACACAATCGGCGGGCAGACGATTACGGTGACCGACACGATCACGGCTTCCATCGCCGGCACGTCCGGCACGATCACGGTGAGCGCGGTTGCCGCTCCACAGTTGGTGGTGCAGACGGCCGGAACCGGCACGGGAACTGTGACGGGAGCCGGAATCAATTGCACGAGCGGTTCAGCGAACGGATGCACGACCAACGTTACAGCCGGAACGCAGGTGACGCTGACAGCGGCTGCCGCGGCGGGTTCGACGTTTACGAATTGGAACGCCGTGTGCCCGAATCTGACGAACGCGACGTGCACATTTACAATGCCTGCAACCACAACGATGATCACGGCTACGTTCACGAAGAATCCGCCCACGCTGCAATCCATCGCCGTGACGCCGGCGAATCCGACCGTGCCGATCAACTCTACGCAGCAATTCACAGCCACGGGAACTTTTTCAGACCAAAGCACAAAAGATCTCACGGCGACCGCCACTTGGGCATCGTCGAATACCGATGCCGCTACGATCAACGCAGCCGGTCTCGCCTCCACCGGGTCGAATTCCGATTTGAGCACCACGATTTCCGCCACGTTGAACGACGTGACGGGATCAACTCTGCTCACACTCACGAACTCGCCCATCACGATTTCGGTGACGCCGCCGCCGGGAGGATCGTACCCGCCCGTGCCGCCCGGAGGGCAGCTCGCGATCGGAATCGTGTTGACGTCGACGCCAGGATTTAGCGGAACGGTGACGTTCGGTTGCGCAACGGATTCGCCGACGATCACCTGCCAGCCGAATCCTGCGTCCGTTGCGATTACGCCGGGCGGACCAACGCAAGTGGCGATTGTGCTGAACACGTTCTGCACAGGAAACGCCGCGCCGCTGGGGCCAAATCCGGGCGGCCCGGGTGAAGTGCCCGGAGGAGTCGGACTGCTTCTGCTCGGCATGGCGATGGGAAGCGCGGTATGGATGTACAAGCGCAACGCGCGGTGGGCGCTGTCGTTTGCGGTGCTGATGCTGATCGCGCTCGGCGGAGCCGCTTGCAGCAGCTTGCCGAAGGGCCCGAACGGAGTAACGCCGCCGGGCAACTACACGGTGACGTTCAGCGCCACCGCGAACGGCACAACGTCAACCACACCGCCAATTCACTTCACGGTGCAGTAGAACCGCAAGAGTGTTGAACCCAGGCAGGCGGCGCGGCGGCGAAGTACACTGTTGCAGGAATAATCGGCGCCGGTCGACGCGTCGCACCCATCGATCAAAGGGGTACGGGGTGCGCGGTTTTTGCGTGCCGAACTGGGTCGCGGGACAGTGCCCGGCGATCGGCACCGCAATCCATCCCCTGACTAGGCTACCGTAACGTCGAACAGATGCGCATCAAAAGCCTCGCGGCGAACGAAGAGGCCGAGATTGCGAAGCTCTTCTCCGCTGCGCGGGTAGCGCACATCGTGTAGCTCATCGTAGAAGATGTATTGTTTCGACGGCGAGACGAGCTCGCCCAATCGAACCCGTCCCTGTGAAGCCGTCCCTGCGATATTTACCGCGATTATTTTCCACGCTTTCTCCGACCGCCATTCATACACGGCCAAATTTCCCGCTGTATCGTCACCTTCATTCGCGATCGGGAGAAGCGACCAGCGGCCCGAATGGAAAGCATCGTGGTTCGTAATTTTTAGAATTTTGCGGAAGAAGGCGCTGATTGAGGAATCCAGCGCCTCGTCCGCCGCGATCCGCAAGGTGATTGGCAGGCGTATCTTGCATCCTTCGAGTTCGCCTTGATGGTAGAAGCGCATACCCGGAAGCGTTGACATCAAAGTTCCCGCCGCAATCAGTCGCTCATTGGGGAAAACTGCAGCGCAGCGATTCTCATCATGATTCTCGAGGAAGCGCGCCAGGCGATTCTGATGATCGAGCGTAGCCGCAAGGCAGCCACGAACTCCCCCGGGATTGGCATCGCGCACCGCGTCGTACAAGGGTTTGTCATAGGCGAAAGTAAAACCCAAATCGAGAAGACGCCCCTCCGTCCCCCAGTACGCTTCGGCGAGAAGCGCGAGACTTGGGACAGCGGCGTGCGCCTCGCCCCAAAATTCCTTTTCGGGGCGGGCGGTGTCGTTCACAAACGGGGCCCAGATATTCGCAAAGATATCGCTCAGAAGAAGCATGGCCATATCGCAGCGGAGCCCGTCGCAATGGCTGGCGATCGAGCGCAAGTCCGAAATCTGCGCCGCTCTCATTGCTGGATTGAAATGGTTCAGTTGCGCGACATCCTTCCACGGTGGGTAATACGGATCTTTCGCAAGCGCCAGAAAGACCGATCCCCTCGCCGAATCGACGCGATAAAAAGCCGAGGGGTTTTGCTCCACCTGCTGCTGCGTGCCTTGAATGTAAAATTCAGGATGCTCGCGCGTCCAGGGATGGTCGAGCGCCGTATGATTGCCGACGAAATCAAGAATCAGCGCAATCCCGCGAGCGCGTAATTTTTTGCGGACGCCATCGAGTGCGGCCCATGTGCCGATGCGCGGATCGGGTACGTAGCCGGCAACGGCGTAAGGCGACGCGATCACATCGCTCGGTTTCCATCCGGGAAGTGCGGCGTCGTATCCCGCTCGATTTGCGGGATCTTCGAGCATGATGCGGCGCGATTCGGGGCTGCGCTGCCACACTCCCATCAGCCAGACTACATTAAACCCAAGCTGCACGAAGGCGTCCCATTCCGAATCCGGCACATCCGCCAGCGTGACGCGTCGCCCGAACCGCGCTGAAAGCTGTTCGAGCCATACCCACGTATTAATTTCGTAGAGATGAGGATGATTGCGAATCGAAAAAGGAGGCGAGGTTTTTGGTGGCGTCATAGTCGTCGGGCGTGAGCGTAGATTGCGATTCACGCGAAGTCAATGAAGACGTTTCCGCTTTCTGTTCGAAGCGTCTGCTGGACAAACCATTCGATTGATGACAGAGTGCTTTCCGTAAGGGATGGAAACCCGGATTTCACCGAGGCCCGTACAGACATTCACACCCATCTCCGCAGAATTGGGTACTACCGGCACGGGCAGGGCAGTTATCCTGCCCGTTCTTTTTTTGTACCTCTGTTTGGGCGCGCCGGCTTTGATATACTGCGCGGCCGCACTTCGGTACACATACTTCGGGAGAAAACTTTCATCATGACGGCCGGTTTTCGATTCGCGCTGATCGTTCTTTCGCTTGTGCTGCCGTCTAAGGTATTCGCGCAAAAGTCGGCTGCAGTGGAAAAGGTTCCGGGGTCGTCGGCCGTCCTGCGAAATCTGAACGTGGATGATTACTCCCGAATCAAAGACGTCGAGGATGCGCAAATCAGCCCGGACGGGAAGTGGGTCGCCTACGTGGTCACGACCCACGACGCAAAAGAAGATAAGGACAAGAAGCGCATCTGGATGGTCGCAACGTCTGGCGGCGACGCCATTGCACTTACGCCTGAGAGCGCCAATTCGACGCGCCCGCGCTGGAGCCCGGACGGGAAGTATCTCGGATTCCTGAGCGAACGTGGCGATGAAAAGAAACAGGTGTGGTTGCTGCGTCGCGGAGGGGGCGAGTCCGAGCAACTCACGAACACGATTCAGGACGTGGACGCGCTCGAATGGTCACCGTCCGGCGACCGGCTGGTGCTCCAGCTGCAGGACGCTTCGCCCGAGGAAATTGAGGCCGCGAAAAAGAAAGAAAAGGGCAAGGCAGATGACGACGAGAAAGATAAGACGAGAACGCGCCCATGGGTGATCGATCGCCTGCACTTCAAAGAAGACGAGATTGGCTATCTGGACCATCGCCGGAATCATCTCTACGTTTTCAATATTTCTGACCGAAAGCTGACGCAGGTTACCTCCGGCGATTACGATGACTCGGAGGCAGCGTGGTCGCCCGATGGGAAATCGATCGCCTTCAGCAGCAACCGAACCGCGGAGCCTGACAGAAATTTCGAAACGGCCGTGTGGGTTGTCGCGGCCGACAACAAAGATCAAGGCAAGTCGCTCGTGCAAGTTGCAGCGAGCCCTGGCGAGCAGCCGACGCCGGCGTGGTCTCCCGACGGGAAATGGATCGCTTTCACGACCCAGTTGGATACAAAGATCTTCTGGTACGCGACATATCAACTTGCGATTGTGCCTGCTACCGGAGGTGATACAAAGATTTTGACGAAGAGTCTCGATCGGCAAGTGAGCTTGCCGCGTTTCTCCCCGGATGGGCGCTGGATCTACTTCATCGCGGAAGATGAAGGCACGCAAAATCTCCTGCGAGTGTCGCCGGCAGGAGGTGAAATCACGCGTCCAATCGGTGGCCGCCGAAAAGTGGAATCGTATTCGATCAGCGGCGACGGAACGGTGGCGGCGACGATCACGAGCCCGCACGTTCCTGAGGAAGCGTACCTTCTCCCAGCAAGCTTGTCGGGAAACGCGACAGGAAACAGCGAGCCGCGGCGATTGACGAAAGTGAATGATGACACGATGGCGGGGATCGAGCTGGGAGCAGTCGATTACGTCCAGTTCAAGAGTAAAGATGGAACGCCTGTCGCCGCTTACTTGATCAAGCCTCCCGCCTACAAATCCGGCACGCGCTATCCGGCCATCTTGTGGCTTCATGGAGGACCAACGCTCAGTCATCAAGCCGAGTTTGATTTTCGCGCTCAAATTTTGGCCGCGAATGGTTTTGTGGTGGTTCAACCGAATCCGCGCGGCTCCTCCGGCTACGGTGAGGAGTTTTGCAAAGCGATTTTTGCGGATTGGGGCCACAAGGATTTCGAAGATGATATGGCGGCTGTCGATTACGTTCTTGCCCAGGGGCTTGCTGACCCGGATAGGCTCGGCGTAGGCGGTCACTCTTACGGCGCGATCTCGACGAATTTCATCATCACGCAAACACATCGATTTAAAGCCGCCGTCTCGAATGCCGGCGAATTTCTTTACATCCTCAATTACGGTACCGATCTCTATTCGCGGCAATGGGAATATGAGCTAGGGCTTCCGTGGGAAAATCGCGAACTGTGGGAAAAACTTTCGCCATTCACTCGAATAAAGGAAATCACGACGCCCACGCTTGTGATGGGAGGCGACGTCGATTGGAATGTTCCCATCATCAACAGCGAGCAGTTGTATCAGAGCTTGAGGCGACTGGGCGTGCCGACGATGCTCGTCATATACCCCGGCGAGTACCACGATTTCGTGCGGCCGTCATTCATCAAGGATCTCGATGAACGATACGTCTTCTGGTACGCGCACTACGTGAAGGGCGAGGGCCCTGCGACTCCTCCGGAGTCCAAGCACACAGACTGACCGCGCTGGTAATCCGGCATCGAAGCCCAGCGGCGAGTTTTTTCGCGCCTAGGGCTGCGGTTGGCTCTGGCACTCCGGCGGCGCAAGCGTGAGTGTGATTTCCTTGGTATCCGCGTCGGCGCCGTCCACTACGACCGCGGGAGCATCAATGCGAGCCGGCTCTTCGCAAGCACCATCGCCGCTCCGGTGAGCGCTGCGATGCCCGGGATCAACATCCTCCCACGCGGCGATTGTGTATTTCGAAGACTCGAGTAAAGTGAATCCGTAAACGCCGTCATCGATTTTCCTTGCCGCGGGGTTCTCACCGTCCTCCGCTTTCGCGGTCACGTACACTTCTCCGGGTGGCCTGCCATTTTTCCACTTTAGCTGCACGCGAATCTGTCGAGTTGGGTAGCCATCTTCTTTTGTCAACTGGATGTCGGCTTTCATCAGCTGTTCGCCATCCTTCAGCTCGATCGGCTCGCCGCCACTCGAAAGACTTGGCGCACCGGGATAAAAAGCGCGAGGGAAAGGCGAATTGGGGTCCTTGCGATTCATGCGATTAAAAACCAGGACATATTCGCCGGGTCCAACGTGGTCGAATTCAAAATTGCCCTTGGGGCCCTGAAATCCCCACAGACCGGGCCGCGCATCCTCGTAGGCGCCGGCGCGATACAGTTCAACCGACGCGTTTGGCAAGGGCTTTCCGTCCGGCCCGCGCACGCTTCCGTGAATGCGGCCGGTGGGCAGCGCGTCCACGTTGTATTCGTAACATGCGCCGTTCGGAATTTTGAATGTGGGCAATGGGCCATTCAAAACTTTCTGCGTCAACTCCATGCGAACCGGAAGATCTGCTGTGTATTGGTATTGCCCGGCGTGAACGTCGTAAAAGGTATAGACGCCGTTGGTGTCTGTGCTCGTTGCGAAACGATCGTCCTTCGAACGCAGCTTCAATTTGATATTTGGCAGCGGATCGTCTGGATCATCGGGTGGCGCAAGCATCGGCGGATTTGAGCGACGCAGCACGCCAAAGACGGAAGCCACGCGGTCGCCATTTCGCATGGCGCGAAGCTGCGGGACGAGTGCGCGGCCTTCACTTGCGACACGAGTGCCGCTGCAGATCGTTGCGAAGAGCCTGCCGTCATCCGCTTTATTGGGGAAGACGATGTATTGCTCGCCAGTCTTGAAGCGATAGGCGCAGTCGCCATCATCGCCGCCGGAGAAAATATCGATTTCGGGTACGTTCTCGCCTGCGAATCGTTCGTCGATTCGAAAGTGGTACCGGACGACGGCGCTCGCAGCGGCGGCGTTCGGGTCGGCAGGCACGTTTTCGGCTGCCGTAACCGTGCCGGTGAATGCGACATCATCTTTTTGAAGGCCCGCGCACATCCCGGGAGGCGCTTTCGAGCAGGTACACGCCCACGCGCCAAGGGGCGCGGTGGAAAAAAGAAGAAACAGCACGGCAAATCTCGCGTGAATCATCGCGTGTATCCTACATCGTGCTGGCGGCGGAAATCGAGCCTCGATTCAGGGTTTTACAAATGAAGTTGCCGTGATTTTCAATGGGTGCGTTCGTGCGAATGGGGCGGTCCGGCGGCTCGGGTACGGCTAAAATTGACAGGAACAAAGCGAGCCTTGCGTGGGAGCTTCACCGGTCTTATACTGCCGGTCATGTCAACAAAGAGAAATATTGGATTGGTAAGAATCGCCTCCGGGCTGATTTTGAGCGTTTGCCTTTGCCAGTTGCCCGCCTGGGCTCAGCAAGGCCCGCCAGCTGGCGACCAGCGCGAGATACTCGCGGAAATCCTGAGTCAGGCGTATCAGCCGTCGACCGTGGGCAAGGGTCTGATGGGGATCGGATCGGCAACGGCGATTCGTCGCGCCGGAACGATCGTTGTCATTCAACGTCCGGGCTTGTACGGGTCGTTTGATCGAAACGAGATTGCTTCCAGTGCGATTCATGGGCTTGATGCGACCCTCTACCGCGGGAATAAGGACGTCCAAGTTCCTGTTGGCGAGCGCTTTTACGTTTTCAATATTACCGTTGTCGAGGACAACGTGACGCTCGCGCTTCTCTCGGCACGCACCGTGAATGGCCCAAAGGGCGCCGGAAGAATTTGGACGGCGTTGACGTTCTACTATCCTCCGCAAACTCTCGCGAACGCGGACAAGGATGATGTTTACCGTGGCATCGACCCGTGGGTTGCTCCCGAAGGTCACTATCAGGGAACCACTCCACCGCCGTCGCAACTAGCAGCGGCGCCGGCGATGCCACAGTCAATACCCCAAGCCGCGCCGCAAGCGCAGCCCATTGCTGCTCAGCCTGCACCAGCGCCACCGCCAGCCGCGCCAGCGAAGCTCTCTCCCGGAATGACGCGCGATGAAATCGTCGCTGCTCTCGGGGCGCCGCTGCGTGAAATAAGTTTCGAAGGCCGAAGCTGGATGACGTATTCGAGTATGGTGCTCGTGCTGGAAGGCGGAAAGCTGACGTCGATCGATTCCTCCGCACAGCTCCCTGCAAAGGTCGCAGTTCAATCGGATCCAGCCGGTGCGGAAATTTATCTCGACGGGCAATTGATCGGCTCCACGCCATCGACCGTTGAGCTGCCCGCGGGAAGCCACGAAGTGAGCGTCCGGCTTGCGGGCTTTCAGGATTGGACTCGCAGCCTGCGCGTTCTTTCGGGTAGCGAAATTAACCTCGAAGCGAAGCTCGATAAGAAATAACCTCGAAAACGCGTCCTTCACGGAGTTGCCCTCGTGGCTCACGGGCCAACATCTCGATGAACGGGTGTGAACATCAGTGGAAAAAACTAAGATGAAATGTTCTTGACGGGGTCGACTTCGTTACTCGTGTTCTCGACAGTTGTCTGGAGAGCGCGAGTTTCTGATTGGCCTATTCCAAATTCTTATGCGTAGTCGAATAGGGTCATAAAACCGAAATCCATGTGCAGTTGTTGGTGGCAATGGAAGAGCGTTAAGCCTGGATTGTCAGCGATGAAGTCTACTTCCGCCTCCTGGTAGCCTCCCACCATCAAGACATCTTTCAATATTCCCGCGGTAGGGATTCCAGCCACGCGAGTCAGTTCGAAACTGTGCCGATGAAGATGGATCGGATGGATGTCGTCGCTGGCGTTGCGCATGTGGATGCGATAACGCTTGCCTTCCCGCAGATGAAATGAGGCCGGAATCATTTCGTTGGTCATCGGATAAGCAGTTCCGTTGATCGTCCACCGGTTGAACCCTTCTTCAGCCGCGTTGTCCTTCGCAAATGTCATTTCGATCGTTTCGTCGGGCGTCGGTGAAGTCACACCGGCTTGCGCAAAACGCGAATAGCTCCATTTAAAAGGCGGCGGTGCGATCCACTGCGCCTTGCCCGGACGCTCCGCATACTCGACCACAATACCCAAACCGTGCCGCCGATCATCATCATCGAGATCACCCATGATCCACACGCCAGGATGATTCATTTCCACGATGGCGGAGATACGTTCAGCTGTGCCAATCCAGAGTAAGGGAACCTTGGCCTGATTTGGCACGGGATTGCCGTCGAGCGCCACAACCTGAAACGAATGGCCCGGAAGCGCAAGGCTGCGAATCTCCGTCGCGCTTCCATTTAGAATGTGAAATAGGACACGCTCGCCATGCTTGACGCGAATCGGTTCACCGTGGCCGAGCATTCGTCCGTTGATTGTGAACGACTCGTAGCCGACCTCGTATCCGTGTGGTATCCCTTTTGCGAGAGATGCTTTCATTGCCGATTCACCGATATCTTCGAGGGTTCTGTTGCGCGATGCGGGACTCAGAAAATTCTGAGGCATGTCGCCACCTCGGCTAAAGGTGGGCTCGAATTCTTTCAGCACAAGAAATATTTCCTGGTCGTATCTGCCAGGCTCATGTTTTGGCTCGATATACACCGGCCCCACTTCGCCACTGTATTGCCCGGCAGCCAGGTCTGCGCCAGCGCGATTGTGCGTGTGGTAAAAACGGAACCCTGCGGGATTCGGTGTGAACACGATCCGTCGCTTGCCGCGGGCAGGAATAAACGGCGTTCCTTCCTCTGCCGCGCCGTCCACATCGGTTGACACCTTTTGACCGTGCCAGTGCAGCTGCTCTGGTCTATCAGTATCGTTATACACGTCGATGGTGACCTGTTGGCCTTCCTTGAAGCGAAGCAATGGTCCAGGGAACTGTCCGTTGTACGTAGTTGCCGAGATAATCCGCTTAGGCGCGATCTCTATGGGAGCCGTTCGGATGTGTAGGGTGTAATCGGCGGCACTCAGCTCATTCGGTGAACGGGCGGATTCAAGCTGTTGTGTCGAGAATGCCCGCTTGGACAATGCTGTTTTTCGGGCAGAGCATGATTGCTCCAGATCCCAGACACATTGCTTTCAGGAACCGCCGTCTCGACTCCACTGGGACTCTCATTGAATGTTCCCTGAAACATCTTTCCGCCTGCGCAGTTCATCCAGCGACCACGCACCAGCACCCGCCGAAATCAGGAACAGAAGCGAGCAGAGCATCGCGAAATCGGCGCGACCGTCGCTTACCGCGTACCAGAAGCCCTGATTCGCACGAGCCAATTCTGGAATCTTCGTCGTGGCGATTGCAGTCGTGATTACGATCAACAACGGTATCGCCGCCGCCCGCGTCCATAATCCAACCAGCACCAACAAGCCGCATGCAATCTCAAAGGTTCCCACAAAATATGCCGTGAAATTGGGGTGAGGAAACCCAATTCTGGTAAAGCGGACAATCCCCATATTGGGATCGAGGTACTTCAGAATGCCTTGGGTCAAAAAGATTAGGCCAGTTGCAATCCGAATCAATACGTTGCTGGCTTGGCCTTGCGAGGATCTAAAAAGGAACCGAATGAGTGAGTTCATACCTTCATTCCTCAACTTTTCTCGAAGTCACAGAAGCAAGATTACGCCCAAAAATCAAAATCATTGTGGAGATCGTGCGCCGAAGCATCGACTTGGGGCATCCTCAGCCGCATTGTCGGAAAGATGGCGATCACCCACTCCCCACGTTGCTGTCGGGAAATCCTCTTCTCACCTCCAATCCGGGAATCGATGTATTCTGAGATAAGTCGTGATCATCCCTGAATGGGCCGAGCCGGTCGGGGGAACATGAAGCGGGAAGAAGTAGAAATCGCGAGAGCAATCAACCAAGCAAGGAAGCTCAGCAGCGCAGGAATATGGGTGTGCTCAGGAAAAGCAAAAAACTTAGACGAAACGTTCTTGACGGAGCCGACTTCGTTAGAGATGTTATCGACACCTATCTAAACCTCAGTGTCCGGACACCGCGTTTATCAAGCCTCCTACGACGTGGAGCTCTTGCCGAGGCCGACCAGTCTCTGGAATTCAGGGTCGTCGTGCAGACATTCGAAATCGGAATCTTTCGCCGCCCAGTTTCGGTTGCCAAACCCGGCTGCAAAGGCCTTTCTCAATGCATCGAGCGCCTCAGCCTTTTTCCCAAGGACGCCGTAGGTACACGCGGCATTGTAAAGGGTATTGGAATCGCCCGGCCGAAGGGCGATGGCGGTCTGCAGGTGCCGGATGCTCTCGTCGGTGTCTTGTCCGGAGTACGCGAGGTTGGTAGCCAATAAGATTCGCGCGCGCACGTCTTCCGGCACTAATTCCAGTTGTTGGCGGAGGACCTTAATCATTCGATCCGTCATGAGCTCGGCTTCTTTTATTCGTCCCAGTCGCATGTAGGCTTGACGATAGGGGATATAAGTATTGTAATCGTCGCCGTTAAATTCAATCGCCCGTTCCGTGAGGGCCGCGGCCTCTTCGTAACGACCCGAGGCGAAATACGCGCGGCCGAGGATATTCCACGCTCCATCACAATCCGGCTTGCGCTCAATAGCGCGCAAGGCCAGCAGGGCGGTTTCCTCGTTTTTCTTCTGCGCGTAAAAGATGCGGGCGCGCGCGACCAGCACTTCTGGTAGGTCGGGCGCAAGCGCGGTCGCCCGATCGCACGCAGCCAGTCCCCGTTCCATCCAACTCGGGTTCTGGTCGCGAACCTCGAAAATGACCCCGCACAGGTGCGCAATCCCTGCGTGCGCCAGAGCGAACTTCGGGTCAAGTTCGATGGCCTGTTCGAACATCTGCAAGGCGTATTCGAAATCCTGGCGCCGCGAGTAGCTTCGCCCGCGAAGGTAGAAGTCATACGCCTGTGGGTTTTCCGTCGGCTTGCGCGCAATGGTTTTATCTTCCTGCGGTGTCAGCGTGATCCGCAGGGCCTGCGCGATGCTCCGCGCGATTTCCTCCTGGATCGCGAAGACGTCCTCCACTTGCCGGTCGTAGCGCTCGGCCCAGACGGAATGTCTTGTCGAAGCTTCCACAAGTTGGGCCGTGATTCGCACGCGGTTCCCGGCGCGGCGGATAGAACCTTCGAGCACATAGGCGGCGCCCAATTGTTGGCCAACCTGTTGCGCCGTCACCGGCTTGTCGCGGAACGCGAGCATTTCCGAGCGGGGAAAGATTTCCAGTTGCGCGATCTTCGAAATCTCCGTGACAATGTCTTCCGTAATCCCATCGCGGAAATATTCATCCTCTTTCGCGCCGCTCTGGTTTTCGAAGTAGAGCACTGCGACCGATTTTTGCTTGGTTGCAGCTGCGTGGGCCCCGGATCCCGGACCGCTCTTGTCAGCAGCGGGCCGGCGGCTCGATTCGATGTCGCGGCTAAGGCGCTTCAGGTCCGCGCGGATATCGGAAGCATGCTGGTAGCGCAAGTCGGGGTCCTTCTCGAGTGTCTTGCCGAGAATGTTTTCCATCGCCGCGGGCAGGCGCGGGTTGAGTTCAATCGCCGGCACAGGTGTGGAGTGCAAGATTCCGTCAAAAATAACCGCCGACGTTGCGCCGGAGAAAGGGACCGTTCCCGTCGCCATCTCGTAAAGCACGATCCCAAGTGAAAACAAATCCGAGCGTGCGTCCAGTTCCTCGCCCCGAGCTTGTTCCGGTGACATGTAGGCGATCGTGCCCATGGAGCTGCCCGGGCTCGTTAGTTGCTCTTTCTCGAGCATATGCGTTTGCGTGCGCATGGATGTAGCGCCCACCGATTCGGCGGCATGTCGGACCGCCGGCGCCCTCTTCGCCAAACCAAAATCCAGAATTTTTGCTTGCCCACGTTCCACGAGGAAAATATTTGCAGGCTTGATGTCGCGGTGCACGATTCCCTTCGAGTGCGCCGCGTCGAGCCCGTTAGCGATCTGAATGCCGATCTCCAAGAGCTCCGATACTTCGATGGGTTTCCCCTCAATGCGGTGCTTGAGAGTCCGGCCCTCGAGCAGCTCCATGGCGATAAACGGCCGGCCTTCGAATTCCCCAATATCGTGAATGATGCAAATGTTGGAATGATTGAGCGCTGAGGCAGCGCGCGCTTCGCGGTGGAACCGCTCGGTCGCCTGAGGATCGTGTGAAATGTCGTCAGGCAGGAATTTCAGCGCGACATTTCGGCCGAGGCGCGTGTCCTTGGCTTTGTAGACCACGCCCATTCCCCCACCGCCCAATTTTTCCAGGATGGTGTAGTGGGAAATCGTGCGGCCAATAATCGAGGAGGTATCCGCCACAGGCGGTGCATTGTACGCTAGCGCCTCAATGCGGGCAATCGTGCAACAAAGGCCGGATTGAGCCCGAAAAACAGGCTACTCGAAAAGTGGCTGCAGTCTGAATTTCAGTTCAAGCCGCCTCGCGATAACTCCCGGATTGTCGCCCGCTAGAAAACTATCCTCGGGCCCGTTTTGCCCAGCGGTAAGTTGCCAACTCCTGACAGGAACCTGTACCGGTCGACTTGCAGCGGCGCTTGCCTCCGCCCCCGCGGACTGCGGCTGCAAGCATGTGCTCGTTGGCGGCAACCTCGTTTTGCTAAACACCAGGACGAATTACGTCTATAGTGTTTTCCACTTCGAGGTGCCGTAGTTGCAGAGCCGTCTTGATTTTTTACGTTCGTATTGCCCTACGAACACCCCGCGAAATCGATTTCCATGGGCGTGACCGTCGTTCCGGGGTTTGCTTTCAAGGGATTTCCGTTGGTATCCAAGCTGGTTGTTTTCGACGATGGCACGCAATCGGTCAAGCCGCCGCTCAACGGAATGGATGCAGCCGCGCCTATCGAGTACAGCACATCGCCGGGAGATGGCGAGGCGTACGTGATTTTCCCCGAGGAAAAAACTCCCACACTTGGATTGCTTGCCGGTTCAATCAAGATGTACTGAGCGCAGTTCGAGTTGAGAGGCGCCTTCACCGGACAATTTGAGTTCGATTCCACGGAAAGTTCAGAGATTGAGTCACCTTCGGCAGGAATCGTGGCAGTCAGCATCGCTCCGCCGGGCAAAGTGAATGTTTGCAACGCAGAGACGGAAGCATCGACTGTTGCCGTGGCTGAACCGGTCGTTGCCGTAACGAATCCTTGGAACGTCGTCGGGCCGCCCGCTTCAGCGGCCAGAGGAATGGCTCCGAGATCGGTGCCGCCAGGCACTCCGGAAGCTACAGTCGCGTTGTAGGCCACTCCTGCTCCATTGATGGCGACCACCACCACATCAAAGGTCGACGCGGTTGGCAGCGGACAGAAATTAAAATTACCTGCAGAGTCGGCAGCCGATTCCATAAAAATAACATCGGTGTGAGAACTGTCCTGTTGTTCGAGTGCGACGAGCACGGTACCGCCCGCAATGGGCAGCATCGTTGCTGAGTCCACCACATGTCCGCTGATTCCGGTGTTGTTCGTGCTCACTTGACCAGCCTTTAGCACAGGCTTCAGGCGGAATTTTCCGTTGCCCTGCCGGATGATCGAAGCACAGGCATTGAAATCGATGTTGAGATCAACGTCCTGCCCGGCTGCTACCGTGATGGGTCCCCCTTCGACTTGCCCCGGAGGGATTTTCAAGCCCGTGTTTGCCTGGCTGGAGAGCTGAAGCTCATGGACGCTTCCGTCCTGGAGAACTGCGCAATTGAAGCCCTGGTCGCCGCAAGCATTCGCTGGAGGTAGAGGTCCGCCGCCTCCGTCATTCGCAACCAGTAGCAAACGGATTTGCTGGTAGGTGCCAACGGGAAGCGCCGTATTGGATCCCAACATCGTCAACAGACAAGCGTTCGGGCCCGCCGCGAAGAGGTCGATCTGCATGGGCTGACTGTTGAGCTGCGGCGCCAGTTCCTGCCATCCCGGAGTGTTGTCACTGGCCGAGGCGCTGATATGCGCCTGAACAGAACGAATCGTCACGTAGACGTGTTGGAAGTCGCCGTTTGGAAACTTGCAGCTGGGCGGATCGGTGATGCTGACGTGGACTGTTCCCATCCCGTCGTTTGACATAGCCGAGCCCGAGCCGCCGCAACTGACGAGGACTGCTGCGAACGTCACGAGCGCAACGAGCGCGACAATCCAGATGAGCGTAGACAGATTCTTTAGATTGTTCCGTGGCTGAAACACCATGATGGGCCTCCAAAGCAACCCGTGTGGAATTGCCAAGGCCCGGCGGGGGGAGGGCACTCTGCCAACGATCCTAGCGCCGCCGTTCCGGAGCGTCAAGCGAAGCGCTGGAACTGCATTAGGCGAAGAGACCGCGAAGATCCGATTGGGATAGGTGAGAGCTTAGCTCGCTTGAGCAGGTCGACTTCGTTAGAGATCCTGATAAATTCTCTTCTCGTCAGAAATCCGGCAAACCGGGCCCACCCCGCACTCAAGGGCAAGACCCCCGCAGAACGAGGTCGTGAACTCGTTCTGCCATCCAATTCTACAAAGTAGCTTTCTTGACTAACACAGAGTCCTCCCCGGCTCACTACGTTATCTTTATTTCCGCTGCGGCATTTGATTTCGCCATCGCTCCTGTCCTGAAAAATAGGGCTCGAAAGTTTTCCTCGCCAATCACCCGCTGCAGTTCCCGGAATGCAAAGAGCGGAATGAAAGTGCAAAATACGACAACACAACGGCTAAGGAGTTCGTTGATCGGTACGTTGTGCAATGCAGCTGCTATCTTTTCTCCGTGCACAAGCAATTTGATTACCTCTTCGAGGATGTGGAACGCCAAAACAAGCAAGCTAAACAGAAACGCCTTATAAAGCGCCACCTGAAACAATGGCTTGGATTCGCGCTTGCGGCCAAGCCGCGCGTATTCCCCGATGAGAATCACTTTGGCGATCACGAGGGCATTGATCAAGGCGGCGCCATAGTTGAAATACGAAATGTGATACTCGTTCAGCAGGAGCATCTTGTAAGTCACAACGGCGCAAAAGAAAAAAGCCAGATACACGAAGATCCCGCCAAATTCCTCACCTTCGTGGATGGCCTTCTGCTTGAGAATTGGTTTCTTGGAGTTTTCGGTGTTCATTACGTAGTCTCGTTTTTCATGAAAAATTTCGCGAACTTCTAATCCGCCTATTCTTGAGCCGCCTGCCAGGAACTATCGGGATTGTAGGCGGTGATTTTCGGCGCAAGCTCTTCCGTTTGCTCGCCGAGGTCCTGCTGATATACAACACCATCTTGATTGACGATGAAAGTCATGACTCCGCTTGAGCCATATTGTGCGGGGAATGCGATTAGCGCGAAGCCACCGGTCAATTTACCGTCGACGATATAGCTTTTCCCGCCTCCGGGTGCGTCTGGCCCCTGCTCGGTGAGAATCTTGTACAGGTAGCCGTGATATGCCACTGGGCTCTCTGCTGATTGCTTCGAATCCTCTGCCGCACTCGCGACCAAGGGGCCCATCGGGCTCTTGGGCTCGCCAGCGGAAGAGGCCCAGTACAGGCCGTCATGCTTGCCTGGATTACTGTGAATTCGCTGCGCATAGATGCCAGTGGAACTGCCATCATGTCCTTTCAAGGCGTATTCCACCTGACTTTGCACATAGCCTTCACATACGGCGATTGCGCCGAGCTCGTTCCGGCCGACTCTGCGATCGAGGATTTCCTCTTCGCCACGTTCGATGTCGAAATACCAGACCTTTCCGTCACGGACGATGGGAAACGGGAACGGCCAGGTGCCGTGCCCCACTTCCAGGACTTCGTATCCTTGTGCCTCAATCGAGAGCGAATGATTCTCACTATAGGCCTTGACGAAGTCCGCGAGGACTTGCTTGGCCGCTCCCAGGTCGCCCGAGGATATAATGTCCGCCGCTCCGTGTCCGATGATCGGAACGAGTTGTGCAGCATCACCCGAGCGCGCCGCGTCCACCAACCCCTTCACGGCTTCCGCAGGCGAGGAAAATGTTTTTTGTCCACTGACGGCCTGCGCCCTCAGCGGCATCGATGTCAGTAGCCATGCAAGCGCCACTAACAAAAGACATGGGAGTCTTCGCAACTGAAGATAAATAGATTGCCGGGCTCTCATTGTTTTCCTCTCTTTCCCTGCGTGCTGGCCGCGCCGCGCTGGCTTGATGCCTTCTCTGATCTCCCGGTGTTTCCTGCTCCTTCGAATGCTCCCGCCGTTCGGGTGGGCGCGGCCTGCGTCGAGTTCGATCGTGCCGCGGACGAAGCCGTCGAGCCCGAGGAATATCCTCGATCCGGATTCACAGATTGAGTTTTTGCTTGGTTTGGAGAATTGGGCCTGGAGTTCGTCGTGGAGGGATTCCTGGACGAGTTGTTGGACGGATTGGCATTATTTTTGTTGCCGCCGTTGTAGCTTGATTGTCCTTTCCAACTCTGATTCGTTTGATTGTTCCCGTTGTTCACTGCCGAATTCTTCGTCTTATTGCCCTGATTCACTTGGTTCCCGGTATTGATCGTGACGTTGTTGCCGCTGACGTTTCGATTGATCGTGTTATTGCTCTTGTTTTGATTGCTCGAGTTGCTGCGGTAATTGTTGTAGTAGTTGCTCGAATTGTAGTGCGCATTTCCCGGATAGGGCCGGTTATAGGCGTACGCGTAGTTCGGCGGCCGATAGTAAACGGTCGCGCGATGATAGTGTGGTCCATAGACCGGCCGGTAGACGTAATGATGCGACACCCACGGCCCGCCGCGGTAATACACGCCGCCGCCGTAGCCCCAGTGCGGATAGTAGTAGTTGTTGCTGCTGAACATGGCTCCGACTGCCATACCGACCCCGAATGCAATAAGCACACCGGACGGCGCTGGTTGGGCGGGCGGGGGAGCAACATACACTTGCACAGGATTATATTGCGGCACGTAGATGACCTGGGGATTTGCAGGCTGGATCACGATCACCTGCTGGCCGCTGGCTTGCTGCGTCACGACCGTCTGCTGTGGAGTTGTTTGCAGATTTCCCGCCTGTTTCGCCTGAAGCCGAAGCCTCTGGACCGAATCGAGAACGGAACTCTGGTTCGCGGTGAATGCGGCGCCCAGCTGGCGGGTCCAATCAATCTCCGAGCACATCATGTCGACGACCTGGGGGAAGTGGAGCAAAGCTATCATGGCGGGACCAAAACCCGCGCTCTTCGCCGCGTTGTCGAGCTGGTCTCCCTGCAAAGTTTTGTTCTGCAGCAGCCAGTTGCCCCCATCCAGAACCTCTTGGGAGTTCACCGAAGCCGCTAAAACTTGCATGAGCAAGGCATCGGGATACAGCGCGACCGGTGCAAGGAGTTTATCGAGTTGTTCTGGGGTAGCTGCGGAAGTGTTTCCGGCCTGAGAGAAACCCGCACCTCCACTGGCCAGACTCATATTCATGCAAACGGCCAGAATCAGCACTATACATTGTTGAAGAAGCGAGATGCGTCTTTCCACAAAGGCCTCCTGAATGTTTCCGAAGAACGAGTGCTGGCGGCAGGCTGCATTTCTGCGCGACCGTTTCTGAGAGCGTCCATTCTCGTGAGATTTCCTATCGTCAATCGCGGTAGGCGACCACACATCTGGCCGCGACGCAGCCTCCAAGCAACCACCGCCCGTTGATAACACGTCACGGACACTGAGGCAAGCTACAGAGATTTTCAGGCTCCGCGCTCACCGGAAAGGACGAATTGCTCATCCGGAGCGGATTTTAGATTTTGGAACTCTTACTGCCTATTGTCAAAAGAGACGGATAGAATCGACGCTGAGGATGCGCCGGCATACAGGGCGAGCACGGTGATTGGAACTACGCGTACTCCGCGGTGATACTCTCTGAATGCGAGCAGGCCTGTTGGACTGACTCTCAGAGTGTTTTGATCCGGGATGAGTTCAATTTGCGGCGGGAACTCAAAGCCATTAGACCGGCGCTTCATCGGAGCTTAACAAGCCGGCGCTCACAAATTTCTCGTCCCGACTGACGGCGTCTATAGCCTCGAGTAGATCGCGTTCGGCGTCAGCCTTAACGAGATACCCCAGAGCCCCCACGTCAAGGGCAATCTGTACTACCTCGACAGAGGATTCCTGGCTCAGGAAGAGTATTTTGGATTCGGGAGAGAGAGTACGGATTCGCCGGGCGGCGTCGAGTCCATTCAGGCTGGGAAGCCCAATGTCGAGCAAGATCAGGTCTGGCTGCAGCTTTTCGGCCTTGTGAACGGCATCCAAACCGTCGCAGGCCTGACCGACGATTTGGAACTGCGCCGTTTCCCGAAGCTTCGAAACGACAAGGTGCCGGAACTTTTCGTGATCCTCGACCACGAGAATCCGGACCTGTGACTTAATTCCGTAGGTGTTATTGGGGATCGTCGCCATAGGCTTCGTCCGCTCCTGCCGAGGAGATAGTGCTCCGAGGCGTAAAGGTTACTCGTTGTATGGGGAAGTTGTCGGTACGCTGTCGAACGCACGAATTTGCGCCCGCGCACCCGGGGTATTCGAGCAGTAGTGAGGACTCGAGAGACAAAAGGGGATTTTTATTCATAGCTGGTCATTGACCGGCGCGCCGCTGACCCTCGTCACGCGCCAAGGTGTGCGAGGGCCGCGCGCAGCGGAGCGCTGGACATGCGAATCATCCCTGCGTAAGGGGTATACATCTCCAGGATCAAGAAAATTGCGCCCGACACGGACAGCGCAGTGACGATAAAGCTGACCAACACCATCGGATTGGGAGGAGCGAAAAGACCAAAGCTAATAAAAATAATCGTGAGCCAAAAAATCAGCACAACCAGCAACGGGATCGAGACCGAAGTGACCCGCTGTTCGTACATCAGCCAACGAGCCTGTCCGAGGTCCGCTGCGATACTCAATGCCTGGGTTTGCATCGAACGTTGCGCGTCGTTTTTCGGCGCGAGTCCCTGAATTTTCTCGTAGAGAACTTCGGACGCAGTAGACGATGGTTCTAATTGCGAAAGGCCGGCAGGATCTTTCGATCCCATCTGATCGAGAATGCGAATAACAGAGGCGCGCAGCAGATCGCGTGTTTCCGCCGCCTCTGTCCCGTAGTGGGCCAGGATGCGGTCCAAAAAGACAATCTTGCTCGACATCTCCGTCAATTCCGCTGTTTGTGTGTCGTACGAAGATTTGGCGGAAGCGATCAGCAATCCAAGGACAAGAGCCGCCATCGTTGCGATCAACGCGATCCCCAGCTTTACAGCGTCTTTCGAATCTTCTGCCAAGTGATGCTTGGGTATAGCAGCGCGCAGCGCGGTGCCCAACAACGCGCCTCCAAAAACGATCGCGAACGCAATTATGCTGATTGCCAGTGGAGTCATGATTTGCCTTTCAGTTCGCGGCGCGTCAGGAGCCGGCGTGGCGGGATTCTAAATGGTCGACCCACGAATATAAGCGTCAAAAGAGACGGTGTCTCGACCTGAGATTTTCGGAACAATCTTCCAGGGTAGTGGAACGGTGCTGCATCCAACAAAGAGTTGAGAAATCAGCAGTTTCTGATACAGTACGCCCAAGTTTGAGTCAAAACGATTGCTCGACGACGGACACGAATCGCTGCGATTCAAGCCATGAAATCGCGTGGGAGTTTCCGCCGCTTATGAGGTGCATCTAAGCCTTAGAAAATCTGCGGGAGATGCTCCTCTCATCGTTAAAGAAATAGAAAATCTGGCTAGCTAGACGTTCAACACAGCCCGGCACACCTTCTAATCAATCTAAGGCACGAGTCGAAACATTAGTGTCGAATCAATCCAGCCAATGCGTTCGTCTTTCATCTTTGGTCGCTGCGATTGTGCGAGCTTTATGCCTCGTTCTGATTCTCACCTCGCCCAGCGCGGCTCAATCCAACGAGCACAAACGAGTCCTGATTCTGTTGGAGGAAGACGTAAGTTGGCCTGCTTTCCAGTTGATCGACGAGAATATTCGGGCCGTTCTTCGCGCGGGGTCTCCAGGGGGGATTGCAGTTTTCAGCGAACACCTGGATCGCGCCCATTTTCAGGACGCTGCGCTTCAAGCGGAGCAAGTGGACTGGATCAAGAAGAAGTATGCGAATTCCAACCTGGACCTCGTCGTAGACGTCGGTGACGTCCCACCGGGTTTATTCCCTGGCGTGCCTTTGTTGTTTCTGAGCGACGACCCCAGTCGCAAGCTACCCGATTCGGTGTCTTCGGCAACCAGTGTCGCAAGCGTTTGGGTCAGCACTGACGCGCAGAAAACTCTTGAGCTAGCACAGCGATTGCAGCCCGCTGCTCGTCGCATCGTCGTAATTGGCGACGAGTCATCTTCTGACGACACGATCTTGGCTGCACCTTCGGCGCCTGTATCCCTCGACTGCGGGCGGTGTGCCGATCGCGTATGTGACAAATCCTGCGGTGCCGGAGATTTGTCGCAGGGTTTCTGAAATGGGCCCTGACACGATTGTTATTTTCACAGCGCTAACGCGGGACGATCAGGGGCGTCCTCTCATCTCGGCGCAAGTGGTGCCCGAGATTGCCGCCGCGTCCGGCGCGCCGCTGTACGTTCTCGCCGACAATTTTGTGGGAACCGGGGCCGTCGGAGGATATGTGGCCAGCTTTGCAGAGGTGGGAAGGGCGGGCGGTCAACTGGGACTTCGCATTCTAGCCGGCGAACACCCTCAGGACATTACGGTCCCCAATGTTTACCTCTTCGACTGGCGTCAGCTTCGCCGCTGGAACATTCCTGATTCGGCGCTTCCATCCGGAAGTGTGGTTTCGTACCGCCAACCGAGCCCGTGGGAAACCTACAAGGACTACGTTTGGGCCGGTATTCTTATTTGTGTGTTAGAGACTTTGCTGATCGTGGGTTTGCTGCGGCAAAGGGCGAAAAGGAAAAAGGCCCAACGGTCGGTTGTGAATCTGCGGGCATTCGAAAAGATGCTTTCCCAGCTCTCCGCAACCTTTATAAATTTGCCTGAAGGGCAGGTCGAGACGACGATCGAAAGGAGTCTAAGTGGGATCGGGGAATTCCTCGGGCTGAACAGGATTACCCTGTTCGATTATTGTCCAAAGGACAAGGAATTGCGGATGACGATGTCCTGGCGAGGGGAAGGGGTAGCGGCGCCCCCAGCGGTCCTCAGTACGGACCGGCTACCGATGCGGCTCGACGCCCTTCTACGCGGCGAGGCTGTACTTCTGTCGAACTTGGAATTCATGCCGGAAGAAGCTCTCGCCGAACGCGAATATTTGAAGCGGTTGGGTACGGTCTCAGTAGCGACGCTCCCATTAATGGGCCGGGGCGAAGTCTTCGGTGGGATTTCTTTTGTCAGTACCACACGACGCGTGAGTTGGACAGACGATCTGGTCGAAGAGCTCAAATTGTTGGCGGAGATATTTTCGAACGCTTTGATGCGCAAGCGCGCGCAGGACGCCCAGTCAAGGTACGCCGCCATTGTGGAGTCTTCCAATGATGCAATCGTCGCGAAGAATCTGGACGGAATCATCGTGAGTTGGAACGCAGCCGCGGAGAGGCTCTTTGGATATTCAGAGGCAGAAGCCATTGGACAGTCGATCATGATCCTGATCCCGCACGAATTGCGACATGAAGAGGACCTTTTTCTGCGGCGATTGAGAGCCGGAGAGCGAGTCCAGCATCACGAAACGGTCGGCGTCGCAAAGGGCGGGAAGAGAGTTGCCGTGTCGCTGACGATATCCTCGGTGGGAGACTCGGTGGGGAAGATTATTGGATTTTCCGTGATCGCGCGTGACATCACGGATCGTAAGCGAGCAGAACAAGTACTTCGCGAAAGTGAAGAACGCTTTCGTCTGGTCGCCGACACTGCACCCGTACTGATCTGGATGTCTGGGACAGACAAGCTTTGCAGTTTCTTTAATCAGGGGTGGCTGGAGTTTACGGGACGATCGATGGAAGCAGAAATCGGCGCCGGATGGGTTTCTGGCGTTCATCCGGAAGACGTCGAGCATTGTCTGGAGATCTATTCGGCGTCGTTTGACGCCCGAGTCGATTTCGAGATGGAGTACCGTTTGAGGCGATTCGACGGCCAATATCGCTGGCTTGTTGACTACGGCGTGCCGCGGTTTGATGCCGGCGACCGCTTCTGTGGCTACATCGGTTCGTGCGTCGACATTACGGAGCGGAAAGCCTCGACAGAGTCGCTGAAGGCACTGACGGGCCGTATGATTCATGCCCAGGAAGAAGAGCGGGCGCGTATCGCACGGGATCTGCATGATGATTTCAGCCAGCGTTTGGCCCTGCAATGTATTGAACTTGAACAGTTGCGGAAAAGCCTTCCAGAGACGGAAATTGAGGGGCGCGCCCGACTTCAGAATTTGCTAAAGGGAACGAAATCGATGTCTGCAGACATTCGATCTCTTTCTCATGAATTGCATTCCAGCCGGCTGGAGTTCATTGGATTGTTGCCCGCTGTGAGCGGCCTTTGCAGCGAAATCGCCGAGAAGTACAAGATTGAAGTGCAGTTTACAGGGGACGCAGTTCCTTTCAATATTCCGAAAGACATCGCGCTATGCCTTTTTCGAGTCACCCAGGAAGCTCTCGGTAACGTGGTTAAACACGGAAATACCAACCACGCAAATGTTGAGCTCTATCTAAAAGCGAGTGGGCTAATTTTGCGCATCACTGATAATGGCTCGGGCTTTGACCCAACGAGCAGGAATTCAAGAGCAGGAATCGGTTTAATCGGGATGACGGAAAGGCTGCGCCTTGTCGGAGGGAGGCTCTCGATTCGCTCGGAACCCATGCGCGGTACAGAGATTCTCGCCACGGTCCCGGCGACCGCCGTCTCGATCGACGAGCGGCCGAAGACGATGGCAGCAGGAGGCCCGCAATCATGAAGCGCCCGCGTGTGCTGCTCGCGGATGATCACCAAATGTTGGCCGATGCGCTGCGAGGCGTCGTAGAACCTCGTTGCGAAGTTGTCGGCACGGTTGGCGATGGACGCGCGCTTCTGGAAGCTGCAGGCAGATTGCATCCGGATATCGTGGTGCTGGATATTGGCATGCCGCACCTTAATGGGTTCGACGCCGGAAGAAAACTCAAACTCGCCTTGCCCAACGTAAAGCTTGTCTTCATGACGATGCATGACGACCCTTACCTCGTAGGCGAAGCCTTTCGGGCAGGGGCTTCCGCATTCCTGCTGAAAGAGGCAGCTGCGTCCGAGCTGACCGATGCGATTGATCAAGTGTTGAAAGGCGGTTCTTACGTAACGCCAAGTGCGAAGGAGGGTTTGAAGAACATCGCGTTGCGAGACCCGAAAAACCGCGAGCGCGCTCCTGAACCTACTACGCGGCAGCGGGAAGTAATTCAACTGTTGGCGGAAGGGCGTTCCATGAAGGAAGTAGCCTCTGAACTGAAAATCACCCGGCGGACAGTAGCTGGGCACAAGTATGCCGTAATGGAACTGCTACACCTCAAGACCAACGCCGACCTGATGCAATACGCGATCGAGCACGGCATCATCTCCCTTCGCAAGATTTCGATATCGCACCGTTAGTTCTACCCGTAGACACCGTCCTCAATTGCGAACAATCTAGCCACAGAAGTGTGATTGCGCGGCGAGCGGACCGAACTTCATGCCGAAGATAATTGCGCGGTCGAACGCGACCCGACCAATCCATTTCAAAAAAAGGAACGAGTGAACTTTCCGGGATGAGTTCTTTGGTCATGCTTAAGCGAATTCTGATTGCGGACGATCTCGCGCCGGTGCTGACTGCAGTTACCGCACTGCTGGGGGACTCTTTCGAAGTCGTCGGCACAGTCTCTGATGGACAAGCCGCACTGGATGCGATCCGGGACCTTGCGCCCGACCTCGTCATATTGGACATGTCGATGCCCGGGAAGAACGGATTAGAAGTGGCCCGGGAGGTCCAGTCTCGAGCCAGTACGACCAAGATTGTTTTCCTAACAGTGCACGAGGACGCCGACATCGTCGCAGCTTGCCTTGCTGCGGGGGCTCGAGGCTACGTAGTGAAAGCGCTGATGGATAGCGACTTAATTCCGGCGATAAAAGAGGCGCTAGCAGGTCGTGTCTTCGTCTCTCGCCTCTCCTCGTCGTCATAGCGGTTTGGACCAAGGCTGTGGGACTCACGTAAGCAAATTCAAGGGCGTGAAGACTGAACCTGGCGGACTAGCCCGTTACTTTTGACGGTTACATCCGCTGAGCGTCTCGGTCAGTATTTCGGACGACTAGGGTGTTCGGCCATACGTGCGGACGAGTCTGCCGCGAGCTTTTTCTGACAAGCGAGCAGCTGGAGGAAATTCATGAAGTGGATTAAGAAGAGCAGCCTTGTTCTTGCAGTGTTTCTCGCAGTGCTAGGGCCTTCTGTGTCGCCGAGTGCATCGGCGCAGGAGAAGAAACCCAATATCGTCGTCATCATGGGTGACGACATCGGAATGTGGAACATCGGCGCTTACCACCGCGGCTTGATGGCCGGCAAGACGCCGAACCTCGACAAGCTCGCCAAAGAAGGCATGTTGTTTACCGACTATTACGCCGAGGCGAGTTGCACGGCGGGTCGTGCGAACTTCATCACCGGTGAGCTTCCGATTCGTACCGGAATGACCACGGTCGGCCAGGCGGGCGCCAACATCGGCATTCCCGCCGAGGCGGTGACCATCGCCACGGTCTTGAAGTCGATGGGCTACGCCACCGGCCAGTTCGGCAAGAATCACCTTGGCGACAGGAATGAGTTCCTGCCCTGCGTTCACGGCTTCGACGAATTCTTTGGCTATCTGTATCACCTCGATGCGATGGAAGACCCGGCGCATCCCAACTATCCGCAGAATCTCTTGAATGTCGTCGGCCCGCGCAACATGGTTCATTGCTGGGCCACCGACAAGGCTGACTCGACCGATCATGCCTCGCTGGGGCGTCGTCGGCAAACAGAAGATTGAGGATGCCGGTCCGCTGTATCCGAAGCGCATGGAGACCGTGGATGACGAGATTCGCGACCTCTCCCTCAAGTTCATCGACAAGTCCAAGCAGGACAACAAGCCGTTCTTCGTCTGGCTCAACCCGACCCGCATGCACATCGTCACGCACCTTTCGCCGAAGTATGAAGCGCTGCGCAACTCCGAGAATGGCTGGTCGGAAGAAGAAGCCGGCATGGCGCAGCTGGACGACGATGTCGGCATCGTCATGCACAAGCTGAAGGACATCGGCGAGGACGAGAACACCATCGTCGTGTTCACCACCGACAACGGCACCGAAGTCTTCACCTGGCCCGATGGCGGTCAGACGCCGTTCGCGCAGTCCAAGGGAACAGTGCTCGAGGGCGGCTTCCGCGTGCCCGCGATTCTTCGCTGGCCCGGTCATGTGCCGGCGGACTCGGTGCAGAACGGCATTTTCTCCGGCATGGACTGGCTGCCCACCTTCGTCGCTGCGGCCGGTAATCCGAACATCACCGAAGAGTTGCTGAAGGGCAAGACAATCGGTGACCGGACCTACAAGAACCATCTGGATGGCTACAACCAGATGGCTGCCATCACCGGCAAAGGCCCGTCGGCGCGTCATGAAATCTTCTACCTCGGCGAAAGCACGGTCGGCGCGGTGCGCATTGACGATTACAAGTTCCGCTTCATCGACCAACCCCAAGGCTGGCTGGGTGAAAAGACCCATCCTGACGTGCCTTACATCACCAACCTGCGTCTCGATCCGTTCGAGCGCACGGGCTGGCCCAACAACGGGACGAAAGACGGGGCGCAGCAATACTTCGATTGGTTCAAGTACCAATTCTGGCGCTTCGTGTTTGTCCAGCAGGTGATGGGCAAGGAAATCCAAACCTTCCTCGAGTTCCCGCCGATGCAGCGGGGCGCGAGCTTCAACCTTGACGCAGTCAAAGCGGAGATGGCGAAGAGGATGGCCGAGGCGGAGGCGGCGTCTAAAGGCCCCAGCAACTAACAGCAATGACCTTCACGGTGGGCGGCTCGCAAGGGCCGCCCGCCGGACCTCGCTCGGGCTTGAGGACGGGTCCCCGACGAGGAGCACCCTTCTCGAAGTCTCCGGGTTCATGCGCGCTTTTGGAGATCGCGAACGGTTTTCAGCAAATTAGAAAACAGAAGGAAGATCGCACTGATTTTGTAGGGAAGCGAATAAAGAATCGGTGAAAAGAGAAGGAGATGAAATGAAAACCAAGATGCTCATACTTGCAGGGATAATTTGTTTTGCGTCTTTCGCGGCATCCGCGCAAGACGTGTACGTCACTTCCAGTCCGTCCGCGAATTTCTCGAGTTACCACACCTATGCGTGGGGTCAACTGCCGAACCCCAACTCGATCAATAGTCCGTTCCTGGCGCAAGAGGCGCAGAAACAGATCAACATTCAACTACAGAGCAAAGGCCTCAAGTTGGTTCAAGAGAGCGAGAACCCCGATTTGGTGGTGGTCGCCAGCGGCGGAATGAAAACGCAGACGTCCTACAACATGTACGGGATGCGAATGATCGGCGGAGGAATGGGTTCGATCAGCGCGCAACAGAATGTGATCGGGACGTTGATCGTCGATATCTACGACGTGAAAGCCAAAGAAATGGTGTGGCGTGGCGTCGGTCAAGGCACGTTGAACCAGAGCAAATCAGAAAAGAATATGCAGTTGGTCGACAAAGGAGTCGCCAAGATGTTCAAGAAATATCCGTCATAGAACTGATACGATAACCGAAAAGAGCCAGGGTTCGCGCGCGGTGCCTGGCGAAAGATGAGACTAGGAGACCTGAAGATGACTAAGTACGGCTTCAACCGAAGAGTTTTTTTGCGTCTGGCAGTTTTTTGCATTGTAGCGGCCGGTACATTCGCATCCGTAAGCCGGGCACAAACTGTTCCCGTTTTCGTGATTACGCCGCAAACAAGCACGGTTAAGTTCTTCGTGAAGGCGTCGGTAGCCCTCGAAGGCAATTTCGACAAATGGGACGCAACTCTCACTTTCACCTCTACGGATGTCTCGACAGGCGTTCTAGATATCAAGATTCAGGCTGCCAGCGTGAATACGGGAAGTGGCATGAAGGACGGCAAGCTGAAGAGCAAAGACTTCTTCAACGTCGACCACGATCCGCTGATCACTTTTCACTCAACGAAGATCGTGCAGACCGGCCCCAACACATTTGAGGTAGATGGCAACTTCACAATACGCGGCGTGACGAAACCCGAGAAGCTCACACTGGCGGTTTCCGGCATAGGAACAGGCTCAGGCGATATTACCGGGACAATGGCCTTCGACCGCAAGGACTACGGAATGAACAGCGGCATTCCCTTTATCAAGATTGCCGATCGCGTCGAGGTGACTGTTAACCTCCACGGCAAGCGAGTCAGCGGTCCTCCGATGGCCCTTAAACAATAATTATCGATCTGATCGGAATGACACGACACTACTGGAGGAAGGACTTTTATGAAAAGAAACGCCCTCAAAGCATTTTCTGGTTCAATGACTTCAGCAGTGACGACCGCTTTGGTGACTGCGCTTTTTTCGCTGATGGTTGCAGGCCCCTGCCGGGCTCAAGCAACTCCTGACCAGCACAGTTCGGATGTTCTCGTGTCTAGTGGCGTCGACTCCAGCGCCATACCAGCTCTTGCGATCGCAAGTCAGCCGTCAGCGTCTGGCGCTGAGCTTTCAGCGCTAGCTACGCCGGCAACGACAGCTACTGCCACGATGGCAACCACGACCACAACGGCAGCAACTCCCGCTTCTCCTCAAGTGGGCGAGCCCACCAGCGACTGGCATTTCACGGTAGCGCCTTATCTCTGGTTGCCCTGGGTGTACGGAACAATCGGCGCGAACGGGCACGATGCCCATTTTTATGCGACCCCCGGCGATCTGCTCTCGCATTTTCGCTTTGGGCTGCTCGGTGTGGTGGAACCGGATTACAAGCGAATCGTCATGCCGCTCGATATTATCTGGATGAGGCTGGGCGATAGCAAAGCGCTGCCAATCACCGATGAAGAGATATCGGCAAACGTAAAAGCGAGCGTTTTCGTGCTCACTCCCAAGATCGGTTACCGTTTGATCGATTCGAAAGTGATCAAGATCGATGCTCTTGCAGGATTCCGCTACTGGCACCTTGGGCAGAGTGTGAAGTTTAATCCCTCCGCGACGGGACTCAACTTTTCAGGCTCGCAGAACTGGGTGGATCCACTAGTGGGAGGGCGCATTCTGGGAAATCTATCACCCAAAGTTGAAATTGCGATTGGAGGCGACGTAGGCGGCTGGGGCGCCGGCTCGCAACTGGACTATCAGGTGTTTGGTCTTCTTGGTTACCGGATCAAACCAGCGGTGGCCCTGCAGGCCGGTTACCGGTATCTTTTCGTGAACTATCGCAACGGAACCAGGATCTTCGAACCCGCCATGTCGGGTCCACTCATTGGCGTGACGATTGCGCTGAAATGAGTAAAGCATAAGAACGGGAAAGGTGGACAGTGTCCTTGGATCGAGGATTTCGTTCCTCAGTGGGTGTCGGACTTCGGGAGAAAATGAAATGAACAAGCTAATCGCAGCCACTTTGCTGTTTTTTGCTGCTCTTGGGACAGTCTCGGCCCAAGATCCCGGATGGCCCCGCCAAATTACGAAACCACAGGGCACGCTGGTCTACTATCAGCCGCAGGTCGACAATTGGAACGACTTCGAAAATATCGATTGGCGCATGGCCATTTCGATCACGCCAGCGGGGGGCAAAGCGATTGTCGGAGCGGTCACCCTGCACGGTTTGACGAGCGTGAATTCCGAGAGTCAGATGGTGCTGATCTCCAATCTGGAGATCAAGAACACCTATTTCCCATCCCTCAGCCCCGCCGACGCTGGGCCGATGGATCAATTGTTAAGAACATTCGTTCCGCAGTCGGTGTGGATCTCCATGCAGCGACTGGTGGCGTGCGTCCCGAAACCGGCGGCACCGCCTGCCGGTGTACAACTGAATAACGAGCCGCCTCAAATCTTCGTCAGTTACCAGCCGGCGATTCTCTTGGGCATCGAGGGAGAACCTCAGATGGCAGATATCCCGGATACGAAACTGAAGTACGTCTTCAATACGAATTGGGCTTTGTTTATCGATAGAGAAGGGGAGTATTACCTGTTAGTTGGAAATCGGTGGCTCGAGTCGAAGAGCTTGCAAGGTCCGTGGTCAGCGGCTACGAGGCTCCCGCATGACATGGACAAAATCGTTAATGATCCGCAGTGGGCGAGCCTGAAGAAATTCGTGCCGCCGCCCCCGAGTTCGGGTTCTGTCGTTCCTACAGTTTTCTACAGCACCGCGCCGGCCGTTGTCATTCTCTTCGACGGGCAGCCCGTCTACTCTCCGATTCAGGGAACGCAGCTCGTCTACGCTGCGAACACGAATAGCTATCTCTTCGTCTATTCGCCGACGAGCCAATTTTATTATATGACCGCGGGCCGATGGTTTACTTCCAGTAGCCTGCAGGGACCGTGGACTTTTGCGAATTCCAATTTGCCTGCCGATTTCGCTCACATTCCACCGGGCAGTCCAGCCGGACAGGTACTTGCATCCGTCCCAGGAACCGAAGAAGCCAAGGACGCGGTCATGATCGCCCAGGTTCCCACGTCGATCACCGTGAACGGAGCGGCGGCGGCGGCGAAAGCGAATGTGACGTACGACGGCGCTCCTCAGTTCGTGCCGATCTCGGGGACGTCGATGAGCTACGCCACGAACACAGCGCAAAAAGTGATTCAAGTGGGTGATCTGTACTATCTGTGTTTGCAAGGAATCTGGTTCATGTCCGCGAGTCCTCAGGGGCCGTGGGAAACAGCGCAAACAGTTCCGCAAGTGATTTACACGATTCCTCCGAGCTCTCCGGTTTATAACGTGACCTACGTGACGCAAGTGTCCTCCTCCGATGGCAATGTGCAGTCAAGCTACACCGCGGGTTACTTGGGAGCGTTCATAGTGGGCGCCGCCGTGGGAGCGGTTGTCGCGGGCGGAACTGGCTACTACTATCCACCGTATTACTCTCATCCGGCGTACGGCTATCCCTATTACCACCCGTATCCCACAACGTATGGTTATTCGTCTACATACCACACGACAACTGGGGCGTACGGCGTTTCGCAGACCGCATACGGTGCTTATGGCGGATCCGCAACGCGAAGCGCGTCGTACAATCCCTACACAGGTACATACGCGCATAGTGCATCGGCGACGACTGCATACGGACACGCGGCGGCTGGTACAGCGTATAACCCGTACACGGGCGCCGCTGCCGCCACCAGACAAGGTTCGAACGGGTACAGCTCTTGGGGGAGTTCGGCAGCGGTCGGGAAGAATGGCGAGAGCGCCTATTCGCAGCACTACTCCACTGCGCAAGGATCAGTCGGATCAGTGCAGACGTCATCCGGTGGCAAGGCCGTCGGCGCGACCGGCGCGTATGGGAACAGCGGAGCGGCCGCAAAAACAGCAAACGGCAACATGTACGCCAGCGCGGATGGCAACGTCTATAAGAACACTGGCGGTGGATGGCAAAAAGCTAACAGCAGCGGTGGCTGGAATTCTGTGAACTCTTCCAATGCTCAGCACTCGGCATCCGGATCGTCCTACCAGCACCCTTCAAGCGGTGAGACGCAGGGTATGCAACAGGAAGCGCAAAATCGTGAGAGAGGCGAACAATCCAGCCAGCGCTATTCAGATCAGCGTTCGAGCGGCGGCTGGGGCGGGCGAAGTGGCGGTGGTGGCTGGGGCGGTGGTGGCGGAGGGCGGAGGCGGTAACGGGGATTCAAACCCTGCGATGAGGAATTCACCATTTGGCTCTTGAGAGGCACGGGTGAGGGTTTTGCTCGTCATTAAGGCTGCCGTGGAAATGGCAACCGGAATTGCCCTGGTGATGATTCCTTCAATGGTGCTTACCCTTCTTTTGGGGGCTGCGCTTGATGCACCTATCGGAAAGGTTGTTTGCGGCATCGCAGGTGCTGCGCTCATTACGATCGGGCTTGCCTGCTGGATGGCGCGTGACGAAACACGAAGCCGGGGAACACTCGGACTGATCAAGGCGGCTCTGTTATATGATTTCGCTGTGGCGGCAATTCTCCTCGCGGCGCGTTTCAAGATGGGGTTGTCTGGGATTGCGCTGTGGCCCGCCGTTGTCCTTCACCTTGGGCTCGCCACTGCGTCCTTGGTTTGTCTTGGCAAAGTGAATCAGACTTAGACTCGCCAGAGGCTGCGGCGACCACGGCAGTGATACTTATGTATCTCACAAAGGAGATTGCAAATGAATCGCAGACTTCCAATCAGTCAGGACAAAAAGTTTATCGTCCGTGCTGCTGCTCGGGTAGGCGTTGGTCTGATGATGATCGTTGCAGCGATTTTCGTAGTCACGATTCCCGCGATTGCGCAGAATAGCGAGCTTCAGCAAAAACTTGCTGCCGTGAAGCAAGCAGCAGCCGAAAATAAGCAGAAACTGAAGCAATATCAATGGGTCGAAACAACGCAGCTCACGCTCAAGGGAGAGCCAAAGCCCTCGTCCCAAAAATTGTGCCAGTACGGGCCCGACGGACAGATTCAGAAGTCGCCGATGGGTCCTCCGCCGGAGCAGCCTAGCGGTGGCAGAATGAAGCAGCGAGTGATTGCGAAGAAAAAGGAAGAGATGCAGGACTACATGGAAGACGTGAAGGGCCTCCTTAGCATGTATGTGCCGCCCGACGCCCAGAAAATGGAACGAGCCTTTCAAGCCGGAAAAGTGGCGTTGAATCCTGGCGGCGGCGCTGTGAACCTGATCTTCACGGATTATGCGCAGCCCGGCGATCGCATGACGCTCACTTTCGACACCACCGCGAAAAAGATCACATCCTTAAGCGTGAACACTTACATGGGGCAAGCGAAAGATGCGGTGACCTTGCAGGTCCAAATGGCCAGCTTGCCGGGCGGCATCAACTATTCGCAGCAAACGATTCTCAACGCCAGCGCGAAGCAACTCGTGGTAACCACAACAAACTCCAATTACCAAAAGCTCGGCGGATACTAACGGCACCAAATCCGAACGAACCTCCGCCCAGTGGATGCAGGACGGGATAGGAACGGCGCGTCTCGTGATTTGCTATGGAGCACGCGTTTGCAGAGTGCTTTCCTATTTCTGAAAGGATGCCTAAGAAATCAATCGCCTTCAAAATGTCTGATGGCAGCGCTTCTTGTGCTGTGGCCATGCGCGTCCGCGTTCGCACAAACATCGACAACTGAATTTCTGCCCGAAATCGATGCGTTCGTACAACCGCATCCCGATGTACGGTTTGTTTTTCAAGCAAAAGACACGAGGGAAGGTGGAAATCCCGCTCAACTTGAGTTGGGCCCGAGCATAGCGTTCTACTTGAAGCCTTTATTCAAGCTACAAAACTTCACCTGGCGCGAGCTCGACCGTTCGAAAACCAGGCCACTTGTATTGTCCGTCGGTTACCGGCATCTGGAATCGCCTGACAGTCCATCTATAAACCGGATGGAGCCAGAAGCTCTTTTTCATCTTCCGTTCAAAGGACGGATATTGATTTCCGATAGAAACCGTGCCGATCTTGACTGGTCCAATCACAACTTTACGTGGCGCTACCGAAACCGGCTGACCGTGGAACATCGAGTCACGATTCGTTCCTACCGTCCGGCGCCCTACGTCAGCGCCGAGGTCTTTTACGAAAGCAAATATGCTAAGTGGAGCACCACCGCACTGTACGCAGGTTGCCTTTTCCCGGTGGGCAAGCACGTCGAATTCGACGCGTATTATGAACACGAGAACAACACGGGCAAGAGCCCAAATCAGCAGCTGAATGCTGCGGGGCTCGTACTGGGACTTCACTTTTAGCTAGCCGGTGATATCTGGTCGAGTGAGGAACCATCGCTCGCAGAGTTTCCAAAGCTGAAAATTCCAGTTCGCGGGAATAACCAGGCGATCGCGCTGGCGCAAGAGAACAACCGCCAACTCAAATTCTCCTACCAGAGTGTACTAGCGGCGAACGATCAGGTTTTCTCTACACGCACCCAGCGCTGACGTTCAGCTGCTTTGCCAATTCCTGCAGCTTTTGCTTTTGCGCTCCGGGGGCGTCTTGGGAGTGTGAGTTCGGCACAGCAATGGCGAATAGCCATGCGCAGAGAGCCAACGCGAACAGGAGCCACTGGTTCTTCATAGCATCTTTCCCCTTATGTCTTGTGGAGTCTTTGCGACCGACACACTATCACCACTGATTGCGCATTTCCTCGAAAAACTTTGCCGCGGCAGGTGGTTACTCGGCCGCGTGAAGGACTTCCGCGATGAAGTCGACGAGGCGAAGCTCATCCGTCCGGCTTGCGCGGCTCTGCGGGTCAACGTGCGAAAAAGCAGGCGTGATCAGGATCGCCCGCAAGTCATCGCGAGGCACTTCCTTTTCAAGCCACAGGCTTTCGGCAGACGGGATGATGGTATCTGCGGTGCCGTGCAGGATGTAAAGCGGAACGCGAAGATTTGCGATGTGGCCGTGTGGCGAGACGGCGGCGAGTTCCGCCGAGTCGGCTCGAATGGCATCAAGCAGTTGCGGCCGTACAAGATCGATTCGGCGAGCCATTAGGGCATCGAGAAGGGTTCGCGCCGGCGGACTCAATTTGTCGAGCCAGGGCTGGGCGTTCTGCGGTTCTTCCCAGAGCCAATATTTCAACGCTTCATGCGCGGCGGGCATGTCCTTGGCGTCGAAGAACTGCGAGAGATGCGAGTAAACGAAAACAGACGCTCCGTAATCGTGCGCGGGGGCCGCGATCACGCGATTATCCGGAAACTCTTCCTGGCCTGTCGCGAGAAAGCGCGAGACGCGCTCCAGGTTTTCATACCCGCCGAATAACACCAGCGTGCGCATATGTGGCGCGTACTGCGGGTCACAGGCAGCCAGCAGCGCCAGGCCGCCGGAAAAACTCAGCGCGATGACCGTAACTTTTCCTGTGGCGAGGCGTTGGTTGAGCCATGCGGGAGCAGCACCGATCGTGGCGATTGAGGATGCGTCTACGTGATAGTCCGCGAGCGAGTTGAGCGCTGGGGTCAGTACTGCGAAGCCGCTACCAGCCAACGCGCGCGAAAAGTTTATGAATCGGGGATCATTGATGCCGAGATGATGAACGCCAGGTACGACCACCATGCCGTGCGGGTGAGCGACGCCTGCCGGAAGGTACAATCGCCCAGGTGCACTTCCATTTGAAGTGGGAATGCTGACGTCTTCCGTCGCAACTGGATTCGTTTCGAGGCGCAGAATCAGACCTGTTGCTTGCGGATGCACGAAGCGCGTCAGGAGTGCGTAGCTTTTCAGTTCGTAACGCAGGCGCTGGAATCCGTAGAGCAGAACCGCGATAGCAAAAAGCCAGAACAAGATTCGGAGGTACGGTGGAACGCGACGCGATGGTTTCTGCGTGGGTGGTGTGGTAGATACCGGCTGGGCTGCTTCGATAGCCATTGGGTTTGGCTTGAGTGAGCCTCACGGAAAATCTTGGCTGCGCTTTCGGAAATTGTTTCGCCCGACCAGCGTTGTCGTCCACTCTGGATTGCGCATCGCGCCACAGGTCGTGCTTCTGCGACGGCCAATCCACGGAACTCTAAACCGATCGCACCGCGTCGAGTCCGAGCGCTCCAACATAAAATCGGTTTACGTATTCTTTCACCATGCGCCGAGTGCTGAACTGAGGTGCGACGCGCTTGATCGACTCCTTCATTACCTGCACAAATTCGTGCGGTATCTCATCGTCGGAGCGCCGGTAGTACAGAGGAATCACTTCATCCTCGAGAAGACGATACGCCGCATCCGCATCTGAGTTCGTTCGGTCGCCTTCGATATTGCCGCCGCCGAATGCCCAACCATCTTTGCCGTTGTAGCCCTCGATCCACCAGCCGTCGAGGATCGAAAGATTGGGAACGCCATTCGCACCGGCTTTCATTCCGCTGGTCCCGCTGGCTTCGAGCGGCGGAATCGGATTGTTGAGCCATATATCCACGCCTCGCACCATGCGCTGCGCGAGCCGCTGGTCGTATCCTTCGACGAAGGCAACGCGGGCGCCAAATTCGGGGTCTTGTGCCAGATGAAAAATTCGCTGAATCAGCCGTTCGCCCTCAACGTCCGACGGATGCGCCTTACCTGCGAAAATAATCTGAACTGGACGAAGCGCATTCGTCAGCAACCGCTTAAGCCGTTCGAGATCGTGCAGGAAAAGGTCGGGCCGCTTGTAGGCTGTAAAACGCCGCGCGAATCCGATCGTGAAGATCTCAGGATCAAGCAATGCGCCGAATGCAATCACAGTTTCTGCGCGAGCCTGCTTTTTCTGCCAGCGCTCGCGCGCGCGAGCATTGATTTCAGAGATCAGCAAGCCCTTCAACTTGCGGCGCAGCCGCCACAATTCCACGTCAGGGATTCTCTCAACGCGCTCCCAAATGCCGGGCCGGTCTTGGTCATTCACCCAATTGGGGCCTACGTACCGGTCCAGCAAAGGCTGCAGCCAGATGGGGTCCATCCACGTGAGAAGGTGAACGCCGTTGGTGATTCCCACGATGGACGACTCGCCGGATTTTTTATCCGTGGAGACGCCCGCCCACATCTTGCGCGACACTTCCGCGTGCTTCTTGCTCACCGCATTGCAGAATTTGCTCATTCGGAGAGCGAACACAGTCATGTTGAATCCCGCGCCCGGGTCGGCGGGATTCACGCCGAGTTGAAGCAGCGCGTCGTGGTCAGCGCCGAAGCGATTGTAGAAATTGGCGAAATATTTCTCGAATAGGGAGAAGGGAAACACATCGGTTCCGGCAGGCAACGGCGTATGCGTTGTGAAGACAGAACTCGCGCGAACCTGTTCGAGCGCGTCCTGGTATTTCGTTCCTGAATCGACCAGGACGCGCAGCCGTTCTAGAATCGCAAGTGCCGCGTGTCCTTCATTGATATGAATTGCGGCAGGCCGAATGCCCAGCGCTTCCAGCACGCACATTCCCCCCATTCCCAGCACAATTTCCTGGCGCAGGCGTTGTTCGGGATCGTTTGTATACAGACGATTCGCGATTGCCCGGTCCCACGGCTGGTTGCTTTCGATATCCGTATCCATCAGGTAGACAGGCACCCGGCCAATGTCAGCTCGCCACACGAGCACGTCGACAGGCGGATCGAAAAGCGGAACTCGCACTTTCAGCTGGGCATTATTCGAATCGAGGACGGGCTTGATCGGGTCAAATGTGCGGTCTAATTTTTTTTCTTCATCTTGCTGCCGGCCGTCATCGCGAAGGTTCTGCGTGACGTATCCGCGCGAATAAATCAGGCCTATTGCGACCACCGAAACGGCGAGGTCGCTGCATTCCTTGATGTAGTCCCCGGCAAGCACACCCAAACCGCCCGCATAGAGGGGAAGCGACTCGTGAAAGGCATATTCGGCCGAGAAATACGCGAGCGGCGGATTTGATTTTCCGTGTTCGCTCGTGAACCAGCCCGTTTGAGTGCCAACCTCTGCGGCAAATTCGTCCATCACCGCGTCATAGCGCTCAAGGAAGTCCGAGTTGCGCGCGACGGCCTGAAGAGTTTCTTCCGGAAGCATTGCCAGCATTCGGAGAGGATTGTGAGCGCTTTCGCGCCATGCCTGGACGTCCAGAGCGGGAAACATCTCGCGTGCGGCGCGATGCCAACTCCACCACAGGTTGTAAGCCAGCTTCTCGAGACCGCGAATTCGTTCCGGCAGATTAGGAAAGCGAGGAAAAGAATTTAGATTTTGTTCCATTCTGAATGAGGTCGATCTCCGTAAGTTTTACTGCCATCTATACTCACAAACCGTTTGCGTCCGGTCAACCCGCGAATGAAGGTCTGTTCGTTGCCAGCGAGAGAGTGAAATGTTTTTGTGAGGCGCAAGGCGTTGGCGGATCAGACTACGGAGGCGGAAATGCACAAAGCTGCGCCGCCCGCGATTCCGGAGTCCTCCCCGTAACGTGCGCGAACCAGCGGAATTTCGGCACATCTCGAGTTGACGGACCATGCAGGCAACTGCTCGCGAATGCGTTCGAACCATTCAGCGATCAGTTCGCTCATTCCTCCGCCGAAAATAATTACGTCCGGCTCCAAAAGATCGATCATGTTTCCAAGCCACACGGCGATCAGATCGGCAGTCTCTTCCAATACGGCTGTTGCCACAGGATCACCCTCGTGCCAGGCTCTGCCAACCATCTCTGCCGTGACTGCGCTTATATTGCCGCCCGCAAGCGCAAGCAATTTCGAATTCTGGGCGCCGCCTGCTTCGACCTTCGCGCGCGCGCGCCGAGCCACTGCCGGGCCTGCGGCCAGCGCTTCGATGCATCCTTTCTTCCCACAGGTGCACTGCGGCCCGCGATAATCGATGGACACGTGGCCGCCTTCGGCCGCAGCTCCCGTGCGCCCATGATAGATGTGGTGGTCGAGCACAAGGCCCGTACCGATGCCTGTGCCGATCGTCACGTAAAAGACGGATGCGAAGCCTACTCCTGCGCCCCACAGTGCTTCGGCGAGCGCCGCCGCATTCGCGTCATTGTCCAAGACCGTTGGAAGCCCGCGGGACTTTTTGATTTCCGCTACCAAAGGGAAATTTCGCCAACAAGGAAGATTGACCGGATTTACGACGATGCCGCGTCGCGGGTCGAGCGGCCCCGGGCTCACAACTCCGATTCCGGCGATTGACGCCTTCCTTGCGGGCTCCGCATTCTATCGCGGCATCGATGGCCTGCTCGACAGCGAGCAATGCAGCCGCGGCGTCTTCGCCACTCCGCATCGGCACTCGCAACTTTGAGAGGATTTCGCCGCGCCGCGTCACCAAACCTGCGGCCACTTTCGTGCCGCCGATATCTACGCCCAGATACAATGGATCGCTTGCCGGCATCTCGTTTTCCATCCTATTGCAGAACCGCTATCTTAGCTCTGGATATTGGGTCGCGCCTAGATTTCGCAATGCGATGACAAATTCCGCATCGATGCGTAGCCGGCCGAATTGAACTGAGAAGATCATGAGGCCTCGCCTTGACACGGTCACGCTCGCGGGTCTACGCTCCGCCCAGTTTCGGCCCCCATTTGAACTACCTCGGAGGAAAAGAATGAAATTTGGCAAGATTGTCTCAGCCCTTGGAGCAGTGCTGCTCGGCGCCGTTTCCGTAGCAGCGCAGAACCAGCCCGGCAATCTGGCTGCGCTGGAATTCCAAACGCCGAAGAACGGTGCAGTAAAGCAATATGAAGACGGCAGGAAACAGAAAGTAGCGTGGCACAAGGAGCAGAAGGACACGCAGGCGCTCTACGTTTGGGAAATCATCAGCGGCGATTCGACAGGGACTTACATCGTCGGCCGCCTCGGGCAGCATTGGGCCGACCTCGACAAACCCAGCGTTTCTAACGCAGCCGATCTCGACACCTACATGAAGCTCATCGCCGCGAACGTGCAATCGCTTGTCACTCGGTATTACCAGTACATGCCGAAAGTGAGTAATCCGCTGAGCTCCACCGCACCTTCCAAGTTTTCGGAAATTATCACCTACCACATACGCCCCGACCGCGAGACTGAATTTCGCAGCGCTATGGGTCGAATCAACGAAGCGTTTCAGAAAACAAAAACGCCTGTCAACTACTACTGGTACGAACTCGTGAATGGCGGGCCGGGAGACACGTTTGTGCTTTCGATTCCGCACGCGAATTGGGCCGACTTCGAAGACAATCCCAACGTGAAGCCATTCCGCGACATTTTGAAGGACGCGTTCAGCGGGTTGGATGCCGATTCAATCATTAAGCAGCTCGATGATTCGGTGAAGAGCACTGAGTCCGAAATTATCCAATTTCGCGACGATTTGAGTTATATCCCGGCGAAGTAGTCTTGCCCAATGACGTAGTCGCACGCAATGAACTAACCGCATCCAATAATCAATTTACTTCGTCTTGCGGAACGAATCGCCGGCGCCCTCAGGGGCCAAGTGGCGCCGGCTTCGTTCCACGAGTCCGAAGTTCGTCCGACCGCATATCGAGCCCGCGGAAATATTTCCAGCGATTCGGTATAATCCGAATCTATGAGCGACAAGATCAAGAAAGACGATTCGGAGTGGCGGTCAAAGCTGACCGAAGAGCAATACTTCGTCACGCGCAAGAAGGGAACTGAACCCCCTTTCAGCGGCGAGTACGACGACACGGATACAGAGGGCACCTACGTCTGCGTCTGCTGCGGCCAGCCACTATTCAGCTCCGACGCGAAATTCCATTCAGGCTCCGGATGGCCGAGCTATTGGCAACCGATCGCAGCCGAAAATGTCGAGCTGGAGCGTGATTCAACTCACGGAATGGCTCGCACCGAGGTTCTCTGCAGCCGTTGCGATGCGCATCTCGGGCACGTCTTCGAGGACGGCCCCAAGCCCACCGGCCTCCGGTTCTGCATCAACTCCGCGGCGCTGGATCTTCGAGAGAAAAAGAAATAAGCCGTCGGAGACGACGACGGCAGCGGGCCGCGACGGTCCGGGAACAGTTGCGCTGCCGCGGGCTCAGTGATCGAAGAAAATTACTTGCGGATGCTGGTCGACGGAGTCCGTCGATATCATTCGGATCTTGCTCGGAGAGACGATGTAGAGAGCAAGATTCGTGGGAATGCCCGCCGGAGTGTTGGTCGTCAACGTTCCTTGACCCGACGCGGCCACTGCGGAGTTGCCCACGAAAGACTGAGCGGGATTCTGTCCGGCGCTATCCACTTCGTCAATCACTCCCTGCAATAATCCCGCTCCGTTTGCTGTCGTCTGGCCGATGATGTTGCTCACCATATCGTCAGCAGGATCAGGGGCGCTCAGTGCGTAGCTTCCCTTTATTGACGAAGCGTTGAACACAGGTCCACCCGACTGGTTTTCGAGCAGCCCGGTGGTCGCCGCGGTGTCCGAGCCGATCAAAAACCCTTCGTTCGTGCCGATGAGATACCCCGCTGCCATTCGCGGACCCAAAGCTCCGAAGTTCGTAAACTCCACTCGGCCGCTCGGGGTTACGAGGTAAGTTCCGGCAACGCCTGAGCCCTGCGTGATCGTTCCGCCGGCATTTTGATTAAATGCAACCTGCGCGGAGTCATTCGAGTCCGCAGTCAGCAATCCGACGAACGCAGTCGCGCTCCTGTCAAATCCCGTCCCGCTCACAACACTTCCGCCGCTCAGCGCTGACTTGTCGAAAACAACGTTCGGTTGCTGCAAGACCATTTCGCCGCCGATGATCGGATGTGTGGCGTCGGTCGGGTCGGCTTCGACGAAAAACAGATCTGTCGGCGACACGAAGTAGCCCGCATAGTTGAGAGTCACTTGCGCGGACGATGGAATCTGGAAAATCAGATTGGCCACGGTACGGCCCGCAGTGCTGAGGACTGAAAAATTTCCTGACGCCGGCAGGTCAGGGCTATACAGACCTGCGTCATTGAAGTCCAGCGTGCCGGGAGTCAGAGCTGAATTGCCGTCGGCGTGAACCACGCCCACCAGAGCCGTCGCTGCGTGAGTGAGATCCTGCCCGGAGAACAAGAACGCATAGTTCCCGCTGAAATTTGCAGCGGCAAAGTTGCTTCCTACTTGCGGCTTGATGATTCCCTCACCGCGCGTGGGGAGCGGTGGCGGCGTGGTGTTGCTCGCGTCGTTCTCGAAGAAATGCGCATTTCCGGCGGAATCAAGGACCAATTGATATGCGGAGATCAGTTTTTGGTTGGTGCTATTCGTTGCAGTGAGCGTCATCGTGCCACGGCCATCGTTACCAATCGCATAGGTGCCCGAGAGCTTCGCGGCTAAAGCAATTCCGGATACTCGATTGACATCTTCCGTCCCGCCCGAGATCGTTCCGGACCCGTTCGCGATGAACTGCCCAGCCATCAGAACCACGCCGTCCGTATCGAATCCTCGGAAAAAAAACGCGTACGAGCCGCTGAGCAGCGTGTTGGGATTTGTGCTGCCTGCGGTGATCGAGATGGTGAAGGTCCGGGTGCTTGTTGCTGGCGTCGTCTGTGAGTCTTGGACTTTTAGCGTAAAGCTCACTGGCGAGCCGCTCACCATCACCGGTGTTCCGGTAATGTCGCCCGTCGCAGGATTCAATTTCAGTCCCGCAGGCAGCTGTCCTGAAATTACGCTCCACGAGTACGGAAGCACTCCTCCGGTGGCTTGCACAGACGTCGCGTACGGCGTTGCGACTGTACCTCCCGGCAGTACGCTCGGAGTGATTTGGAGTGGTGGCGGTGCTGTTACCGTGATCGAGAGAGGTGCGGCAGTGATGGCCGTCTGCGGCGGAATTGCCGAATCTACGATCTGCGGAGTAAACGAAAAAGTTCCCGGCGTAGTGGGAGTTCCGGCAATCTGGCCGGACGTCGTATTCAGCAGCAATCCAGGCGGCAAATTACCCGAAATCTTCGACCATGTGAACGGAGGGACACCACCGGTCGCTACGATCGAAGTTGCGTATGCCGCGTTCTCAGTGGCGCCAAGTAGAGCCCCGCTCGATGTGATCGATAGAGCAGGAGGCGCACTGATCTTAATTGTGTATTGAGGAGATGCAACTTTGATGGGCGGAGTCCCGTTGTCCGCAACCTGCACCGTGAAAGTATTCGTCGTATTCGCGCCGGTCGGCCGGCCGCTAATCGTGCCAGCTTGGCTGAGCGTCAACCCCGCTGGGAGGCTGCCGGATGCCAGGGTCACGGAGAGTGGAGCGACTCCTCCTGAAACGGGTATCGCGAAACTGTAAGGTACGCCATTCGCACCGTTCGGCGGTAGAGCTACGCCGAAAGTTGGCGCAAGGACTACGCTTATCGTGACTGTCGCAGTCTTACCAGTGTCCGCGACAGACGTCGCTCTCAAGGACACAGACAATGTCGCGGATATACCGGTGGGCGCCGTGTAAAGAACGCTGCTCGTAGTCGCATTCGTCAGCGTGCCGCAGCCAGCGCCGGAGCAACTCGTCGTTGCGAAATCCCAGGTGACGCCCTTATTGCCCGTGTCGTTTGCAAGCGTCGCCATAAACGGCAACGACTGCCCGGTGTCAATCATCTGAGTTGTGCCGGGGATGATTTGTATGGTGATAGTTGTCTTGCTGCTACCACCGCCGCATCCCGGCAAAAACAGGATCGAGATGCAGGCTAACGCTGCGAAAGTAACGAGGGACCGAGGTGCCTTTGTTTGCCCGCGGGTCACCTGGATTGCGCCATTCTTGTTCACTGAATCGCCTTTCATTCGGGCATACGTATTCGAAGTTGTCATGTCACCTTTTCGGATGGCGATTCGGGCATGCCCGCGCCGGGATGAAAGGACTCCCCGCCAAACCTGAAGCATAAGCGAAACAAGTTGAATAACAAATCGCTCGCGGGGTGTCAACGCACATCTATCCAGGCACCTTCCGCAGCGGTTCGCGCCGTGAAGCCTCGGCTTGATAGTTCTCGCATTCCTCAAGGATAATGCGCGGCATGATTCAGCCATGTGGATGCGTCTGATGAGACGCTCGTTGCCTGCCTTTATTTTGGTCTCCGTTGCTCGAATTCTTTCGCAGCCCTACCCCACCTTGGCACAGAACCCAACCGGCAGCCTTCGTGGAACCGTGGAAGACTCCAGCGGCGCGAGAATTGCCTCCGCCACGATCGAAGTTCGGGGGCTCAGGACAGCGCTTGCGCGCAACACCGTCGCGGATGATCGCGGAGAATTTCGCGTCGCTTCAATTTGATCGCGAACTACACGCTCTCCAGCGCGAAAACGTGGGGTTGCGTCCTCGGCGAGCTGTTCGACTGTGGGAATTCCATTCGCAGCGCAAGTGGGGATCCGTTTGTTGTTCTAGGCGTGCTCGGGCGGAAACTCGCCTTCCCATCGCGCCACCACGACAGTCGCCAGACAATTCCCAAGCACGTTTACTGCAGTCCGCGGCATATCCATCAGCTGATCGATCCCAAACAATATAAAGAACGGTTCGATCGGCAAATGGAATTGCGTGGCGGTCGCCAACACGATCACCAGTGAGGCTCGTGCCACACCCGCCGTACCTTTGCTGCTCAAGAGCAGCGTGAGCATCATCGCGATTTGCTGCCCGAGCGAAAGATGAATCCCTGCAGCCTGCGCCATGAAAATCAGCGCGAGCGATTGATACAGGCTCGAACCATCGAGATTGAAGCTGTAACCGGTGGGCAGTACGAACGCCACAGTGGGGCGGGGAACTCCCAGCGTTTCCATGTTTTCCATAGCGCGCGGAAGAGCCGCCTCGGAGCTCGCCGTCGCGAATGCAATCGTCACCGGCTCAGCAACTGCGCGTGCGAATCGCGCGATCGGAACCTTCGTGAAATAGGCGATCGGCAGCAGCACGAGCCCAATGAAGGCGACAAGCGCAACGTACATCGTCGCCAGCAGCTTCAAAAGTGGGAGCAGAATCCCCAGGCCCATATGGCCTACGGTGTAAGCAATCGCGCCGAAAACTCCAATGGGCGCCGCCAGCATCACGATGTTCGTGAACTTGAACATCGTGTCGGAAAGGCTTTCCGCAAGCGCAAGAAGTGGCCGCCGTTTCGCTTCCGGCACCATCGCCAGCGCAAGTCCGAACAAAATACTGAACACTACGACCTGTAATACCTGCCCTTCCGCAACCGACTTCGCGATATTTTCCGGAAACGCGTCAAGAATCAGATCGCTCGCCGAGTGCGGGACTACACTCGGGGCATTTTCAGCGACAGTCGCCGGCATCTGAATCCCAACGCCGGCACGGCTGATATTGATCGCAGACAACCCAATGAAAATCGCGATCGTCGACACAATCTCGAAATACACGATCGCTTTCATGCCCATGCGTCCCACTTTCTTCAAATCCGCATGCCCAGCAATTCCCACCACAAGCGTTCCGAACAGAAGCGGTGCGATAATTACCTTTATCAGCCGGAGAAAAATCGTCCCCAGCACCTGAAAGTGCAGCGCTAAAGCCGGCGCGTCATACCCAATTTCAGCCCCCGCCGCCAATCCCACAAATATCCAGGCAGTCAGCGACCTGCGTGGCGCGGCATGCACAACAAGCAGCGCGATCGCACTCCAGCGCACAGCTTCAGAGACGCCGGGTGGAATCGCGGCAACGCCGAAATGTCGCGCAAGTCCCAACGCAGCCGCGAGAAATGTTGCTGCCAGAAACGCGACCGGGAGTCCTCGACTTTTCGAATGAGAGTTCATTTCGTTCGTAGGGCGACCGCTGGCGGCGAACGATATGCTGCTTATCCGCCGGTGTCAATCGCACGAATCTCCAACCCTCCGGCAACTTCGACGTCGCACGTAAGCATCGTAGATGATTGCAATTTCTTAGGTGTTGACCTGGGCCGGCCGGTTGTCAATTTCTGCGAATTTCTAGTATAAATATCGGCTCGGTAAAAGCCCGGCAATCCCGCTGGTTCCCATTTGCTTGGAGGCGAGAATTGATCGCGGAGGAGTGCCTTGATTGAAGTTCAGGAACTAACGAAAGTCTTTGGCTCGAGAACCGCCGTGGACCACGTTTCTTTCGCCGTGAAGAAAGGCGAAATTTTAGGTTTCCTCGGGCCCAACGGCGCCGGCAAGACGACTACCATGCGAATTCTCACTGGCTACATGCCGGCAACGTCTGGCACCGCCCGTATCGGAGGCTTCGACGTTTTCAACGACTCACTCGAAGTACGCCGCCGGATTGGGTACCTGCCCGAAAATCCCCCCATCTATCCGGATATGACGGTGGGGACGTACCTTGATTTCGTCGCGCGAATTAAAGGGGTCCCATCCGATAAGCGCGCGCAACGCGTCACCGACGCTCTCGAGAAAACCAATATCGTCGACAAACGCGATGAGCTGATCAAGCGCCTTTCGCGCGGCTACAAACAGCGCGTCGGGCTCGCCCAGGCGCTCGTACACGATCCCGATGTGATCATTCTCGACGAGCCCACCGTCGGCCTCGACCCGAAGCAGATAATTGAGGTTCGCCATCTGATCAAGAATCTCGCGGGCTCTCACACGATCGTTCTTTCGACGCACATTCTGCCGGAAGTAAGCATGACGTGCGATCGCGTGGTCATCATCAACAAAGGCAAAGTGGCGGCCGTCGACACGCCGCAAAACCTCACCTCGCAGCTTAAAGGTGGACAGCGCATTCGAATCGAGGCGCAAGCGCCCGAACAACCGCTGCGCGACTTGCTCGCGCAAATTCCCGGAGCCAGCCGCATTGAAGTAGAAACGCCGCAAGCCAACGGCCATCTCTCGGCCACTGTCGAAGCCGCCCCGGGGAAAGATATTCGTAGCGCAATCGCAGCGAGAATCGTTGAAAAAGGCTGGCCGCTATTGGAACTGCGCGGCGTGAGCTTGAGCCTTGAGGATATTTTTCTGGAGCTGACCACCGACGACGCGGCACACGCGCAGCCGTCGAGCAAGGAGTGATACAGAAAATGCGAAGCCTTTACTCCATTTATCGCAAGGAAATGGGCCATTACTTTGTTTCGCCGGTCGCCTATGTTCTGGTTGGCGTGTTCCTGCTTCTGAGCGCGTTTTTCTTCGACCGCATCCTGACCCTTATCATCCAGAGTTCGATGGAGCAGGAGATGCAGGCGATGCGCTTCGGCGGCGCGCAGGGAGTTGACGTTCCGGGTCTCGTGATGCGCAATTTCTTCGGCTTGCTTTCGTCGCTGATACTTTTTCTCGCTCCCATGCTCACGATGGGCGTTTATGCGGAGGAACGAAAGCGCGGAACGATGGAGCTGCTGATGACGTCTCCGATCACAGATCTGGAGATTGTCCTCGGCAAGTTTCTCGCGTCGCTATCTCTTTTCGCGATCATGCTTCTGCCCACGGCCAGCTACATCGTGTTCATGTATTTCCGAAGCGACCCGATGCCTTCCTGGAAACTGCTCCTCGCGGGTTATCTCGGCGTGCTGCTATTGGGAGGCGCACTCCTGTCGCTCGGCTCATTCCTCTCGTCGCTCACGGAAAATCAACTGATCGCCGCCGTGCTCACGTTTGGCGCGATCCTGATTCTATGGGTTCTCGATTTCGGCGGAAGCGGAGCGGCAACTGTGCTAGGCCAGGTGCTCCAATATCTTTCGGTGATTCGGCACTACGATGATTTCACGCGCGGCATCATCGACACCTCGGCGCTCATTTACTACATTAGCTTCATTGCTCTTTGTATCTTTCTAACCGTACGCTCGCTTGAATCCATGCGATGGCGGCGCGCCTAGCGTGGCCCCGGTGACTGAGTGGAGGAAATCTTAGGATGAAATTGGAGCGGAAAGAATTAGCGCGATTTCTGTGGACGCTTGCGGCCGCGATGCTGGTCGCGGGATATCTGCGTTATTCAATTCAGGGCGAGTTGCTGCGGTTCAGCAAGATACTTTTGATCGCGGGCGCCGTGCTCACCGTCGCCGCAATCGCGATCGGTTTCCCCTACCTCGTCGCATTTTTCTCGAAGCGTTCATCCAAACTTGGCACGAATACGGCGATCCTGACGGTGGCGGTGATTGCCATTCTCGTCTTCGTCAATTTTGTCGGTTTCCGGCATCACAAACGATTTGACCTGACCAATGAAAAGATCTTCACACTTTCCGACCAGACGAAAAAGATTGTTGGCGGCCTTCAGAACGATGTGACCGTGATCCGGTTTGCGAAATCAGCCGACGTTCCTCTCAACGATCTGATGTCCGAGTACACGAATCTCTCGCCGCGCATGAAGTTTCAGAATGTCGATCCACTGCAGAAACTCGACGTTGCGAAGCAATATGGCGCGACCCGTTTGGGTGACGTGATCGCATCGTACGGCTCTCGCTACGAGCACATCGAGCCGAGCGGCCGTGCCGAAATCTCCGAGGAAGACATAACGACCACTTTGCTGAAGCTGACACGCGACCAATCAAAGACGGTTTGCTTCGTAACGGGCCACGGTGAAAAATCGCTGACCGATTCCGCGGGAACGGGCTACAGCGCGGCCGATCAAGGCCTGAAGAAAGAAACGTACAAAGATAAATCGGTGAATCTCGTGACTGAAAATGGCGTCCCGCCGGACTGTGACGTTCTGGTGATCGCCGGGCCTACACAAGCCTACTTCCCGCAGGAAGTCGCGATGGTTTCGAAATATCTCGACGCGGGTGGCAAAGCGCTGATCGAAGTCGATCCGGAAACCGACCCCAAGCTCGGCGAGATTTTCAAACCGTGGAACATCACGGTTGGCGACAACGTCGTGATCGATGCCAGCGGAATGGGACAGCTGATCGGCGCGGGTCCCGGGATTCCGCTCGTCACAGATTACGGTGCTAGCCCGATCACTAAAGGATTTGGCGGTAGCATGACGTTTTTTCCTCTCGCGCGCACGGTTTCGATTGCCGACAAAGCAAAGACGGACCCGGAGTCAGTCGAGCTGCTGAAAACCTCTGCGAGAAGCTTCACCACCGCGAACCTCAAGGAGAAAAAGATCAAGTACGATCCAAAGACCGACACTCTCGGCCCCCTGTCGTTGGCTGTCGCAGCCAGCCGTAAATCGGGCGACAAGAGCGAACGGCTAGTTGTAATCGGCGATTCCGACTTCGCATCGAATCGAGCCATCGGCGACTATCGCAACGGCGATCTCTTTTACAACACCGTCGATTGGTTGGCGCAAGACGAAAATCTGATATCGATCCGGCCGAAATCGGCGGCGAACCGCCGCGTCACTATGACCGAAGCACAGGAGGCCGCACTGAAGTGGCTTAATCTTGTTTTCCTCCCCGGGATTGTGATTCTTTCGGGAGTTTACATTTGGTGGAAGCGGCGCTAGGAAATCGCCGTTCGATACCCCGAAGCTGAATTCACAAAATATCGATGATAAAGAAAACAACTCTGTTCGTCCTGCTAGGTGCAATCGCGTTGGGCGCTGCCGTTTATTTCTTTGATTGGAAGCGAAGCCAGAAGGAAGCGGAGAAGCCAGCCGAGGACACTTCCAAACCCGCGTTCTCGATCTCCGCAAATTCGGAGTTCGTTTCGCTCGTGCTTACTCGTCCTCAGATGGCTGGCGAAGCCGCGATCCATTTCGAAAAGCAGAATGGAACCTGGGAGATCGTTTCGCCGATTCAAACTGGAGCGGATCAACGCGCGATACAAACCATCGTGGAGGGAATCGCTGGAGCGCGAATCGAGTCGACGCAGCCGGGCGCGCCGGACCGCCTGAAAGTCTATGGGCTCGATACCCCCGCCATTTCGCTGGAGTTCAAACTCAAGGACGGATCCCACCACTCGCTTGTACTCGGCAAGAAGGATTTCACGAATTCGTACGTGTATGCGATCGCGGACGGCGCGAAAGATGTCACTCTTCTGCCCCTATCGCTGTACACGCAATCCGACCTCCCGCTCAAGGAATTGCGTGACCGCGATGTGCTCCACATCGTCACCGGTGACGTTGCTTCGTTTGCGCTCAAAAATCCGTCGGGGGAAGTCGAGGCGAAAAAAGAAAAGGCCGGCTGGACATTCACGAAGCCTGCTTCAGGTTCGCCGGCCGATGACACCGATGTCGAGTCGCTCCTGAATTCCGTGGCCGCCGGGAAAATGATCGCGATCGAGAGCGAGTCCGCCGAGAATCTTGGCAAGTACGGCCTCACGGCCCCCACCATCACATTTACAGCGTCGAATGAAAGCGGAAAGTCAGCCACGCTGACCGTAGGGAAAAAAGAAGGCGACGGCTACTTCGCGAAAGACACATCGCGTCCCACGATTTTTCGTATCAACGAAGAACTCTACAAAACCCTTTCGCGGACCTATAGCGGCCTCCGCGACAAGAAACTCGTTCACCTGACTCAGAGCGATTTCACGCGCGCCGAACTACGGAATGCAAATGCCACCGTCGTGATCGCTCCTAAGTCCGAACAGGAATGGATCGCCGATGCGCCACCCGAGTTGAAGGGGAAGGCGGTAGCGACGTGGAAGATTTTCAATCCGGTAACGAACGCTCGCGCCGAAGAAATCGTCGATCACCCTAACGCTGAGACCCTCGGCAAACTCGCCAAGCCGCTTGTTCAACTGACGCTGACGACGAAAGACGGAAAGAAGCTGACCGTGAGTTTTACATCCATCTCGGGAGATTTTGTGTACGCGAGGACCAGCGACTCAACAACGGTCTATAAGCTCAAGAAAGACGTTCTCAGCGATCTGAACTCAAAACCATTGGATTTCGCGTACTAGCGTTTGAGCGCGGATTGACGAATTACGCCGCGACGCTTGAATGCGCCAGCGCGCTCTCGCTCGGCCAGGTGGCCAATAGCAGCACTTTTCCGTTCAAAGAAGGCGCGTAAATGTAATAGACGGCTCTGCGGCTCTCGACTTCGTAGAAGCCAGCTCGTTTTGGATCGGGCGTTACTTTAGCTCCGCACGATAGCATCCGTCTAAGCGTCATCACCGTTTCCGGGCTATGGTTTCGCAGATCCTCGATCTGAACTTCGTTTCGCACCCCGCGCTCCTGGCAAGTCACCATGGCTCCCTCCAGCCTTGCAAGCTCAGCTCGTCTATTAATACGTCCCGCACCGGTCAAAAGTTCCAGTCGTCCCGCACAATCGGTTACCGACGTTCAATAATCTGATGCTGGCCGCCATATTAAGTCGCGTGCGATTTGCAGTTCATAATGCGCAAGTTAACCCCCAACTTGTTACTTGCGCCAGCTCTCCAGAATTGCGATAGTCCTGTCACGAGGAGTTATGGCGAAAACAAAAACCCCTACCAAGTCCAACCGCATGCGCCGGGATCGCCGCAGGAAGCACCGTCATTGGCAGGTCACGATCTACTACAGGGACGGTGAAAAGTTCGCCCGCGTTTATATCGATCGCGAGCGGGCAACTCGCTTCGCCGAACGCCAGAAGAGATCGCCGGTGGTGAAGTCGACGCGCGTGATGGAAGTGGACTAGGTTACATCACGCTGTTCGCACGTTGCGGCCCCGGAATACGACGGCCCGGCTCGCAATCCCTTTGGAAATTGACGCTTTGAAAGCCTCCCGCGAGACCTTGTCCGGGTGTGGGCGGCATGCTATAAATATAAATTCGTTCACGCGGGATTCGTATAGTGGTAGTACGCGACCTTGCCAAGGTCGAGGCGAGGGTTCGATTCCCTCATCCCGCTCCAGTTTTCTGTCTTTCCCCGTTTCCCATCGCTCCACTACGCGGAATCTGGAATTCAATTCTCAAGTGTGATTGCCAAGGCCCGTTGAAGTTCGCGCCCGCCTGATTGCGGGGCATCCCGCACCGTGCTAGAGTCTCGCTGCCCAACTCACATGCTTGCGTACCTCTGTGGTCCCATCGAATTTGCCCAAGACGGCGGAAGGCTATGGCGACGCAAGCTGACTCCTTTTCTAGTTGGACAACTCGGGCACCGCGTTTACGATCCTGCCGAAGATGAGAAAAAGAATCTCACCGAAGAAGAATGCGCCAATTTTCGCGGTTGGAAGACGACTGACCTCGACCGATTCCGCCGCGTGGTCCGGAAGATCATCGCGTTCGATCTGGATCTAATCGAGAACCGCGCGGATTACCTGATTTGCTATTGGGATTCTGCCGGCGCGCAGAGCGGTGGAACGCCGGCCGAGCTGACCATCGCACATCGAAAGGGAATTCCCGTGTATCTCGTCACGCCTGCACCGGTGGAAGAGATCAGCGGATGGATGCTGGCATGTTCCGATCAGGTGTTCAGTTCGATCGAACAGCTGAAGGAATTTCTGGCTGCGCGGTTTGCGCGGGAAAAGCAAACACAGCTTTGGAAAGATTGATAGAATTCCTCATCGAATGGAAAAAATTATCATCGCGGTCGGCAGCACTCGCAAACCAAAGGTCGAAGCCGTACGCGAGGCACTCGCCCAGTTCGGTCCTTTACTCAGCAGCACAGCCGAGATCGAGATAGCCGCAGTCGAAGTTCCGAGTGGCGTACGCCACACTCCTTTAACCCGCGAAGATCTGATGGCAGGCGCGCGCCAACGCGCTGAAGCTTTGATTGAAATGGCGGGCGAGAAAAAACAAGCGTGGAATTATTTTGTGGGCCTCGAAGGGGGCCTCGATGTTGTTCGTGAGGGCTCGACCCGCTGGGTGTTTCTCGAGAGCTGGGCGTATGTTACGGACGGCGCCGGGCGCAGCGTTTTCGGACAATCCGGTGCCGTGGTGCTCCCGGAGGCTCTCGCTAAGATTGTGGTCGACGACGGAGTAGAACTTTCGCAAGCAATCGACGCCTTCGCCGGCGGGCGCGGAATTCGAGATGCGCAGGGCGCGTGGGGAGTGCTCACACGAAACATGATTACGCGTCAGGAAGCGTTTCGTATCGCGGTGATCAACGCGTTCGCGCCATTTTACAACTATGAGATATTTTCAAGCGTGGAACGATCAGCAGGAGCCTGAATTTTTATCGCGCGGTGTGTTAGCCTAACCGCAGGAGGCAGCGAGTGGACATCGTCAAGGGCAACATGGGCTGGATCGAAGTGGTGGTGGGACCGATGTTTTCCGGCAAGAGCGAAGAGCTGATTCGCCGCTTGCGCCGGGCCGAAATCGGCAAGCAGCGCGTGCAGATCTTCAAGCCTCTGATCGACCAACGCTACGCCAAAAACGGAATCGTCTCCCATTCCGGACTCGAAATTGCCTCCGAGTTGGTGCAGACCGGTAGCGACATCCTCGAAAAAGTCGCGGCCCGCACGGAAGTGGTTGGCGTGGACGAAGCCCAATTTCTGGGCGAAACAGTCGTGGAGGCGTGCGTGAAACTCGCCGACCTCGGCAAGCGCGTGATTGTCGCTGGTCTCGACACCGATTTCATGGGCCGTCCGTTCGAGCCCATCCCGCGACTGCTCGCGGTATCCGAAGAAATCACCAAGTTGCTTGCGATTTGCACGCGCTGCGGGAATCCGGCTGTTCATACGCAGCGGCTTGTTGCGTCTGAAGAGCTGATTGTGGTGGGCGCAGGCGGAATGTACGAAGCGCGCTGCCGGCGATGTTTTGAGCCGCAGCTTGCGCACGAGAAGATCCAAGAAGAGGTGGAAGACCAGAAACTCAAATCAGAAGACGCATCCCGCGCCCGGGCTGCCACGAATTGATTCGAAGGTTCACCTAGCTCGATGCGCTTCACAATGGATCGTACCAAGATCGACGCGATGCTCCTTGCAACCCGCCGCCCGCTCCGGGAATCTTTATTCATATTCACCTGGAAGCCAAAAAGCCCTAAAATAGGCCGGGAGTAGCTGCACCCATGTTTTTCCGATCCACCATCGTGATCATGGCCAGCACGGCGGCCGTGCTTGCCATTTGCGCGAATGCTCCGGACGCTACCCGCTCCCGGGCCGCGCTGCCGATTGTGTCCGACCTCGGACCGATGCCCGACCTTCCGATGTCCGAACCTGCTACCGAGATTTATATGTCGGTCGTTCAACATACCGACAAGCCTTCTGACTTGCGACCCCAATCGCGCCTCGAAATCGTTCGTTATGTTTCGGGTGAATTTGCCAAAGTGGTGAAGCCATTGCCGGCGGGCAAGAAGGGCTACAAAGTTCCGGTGGGGAAGCCGGTCGACGACAAAAATCTCCAGACAGCATTGCGCTTTCAAGGCACCGCCGCTCGTCCGGGAGACACCGTACAGATCACGAGTATCGACTTCCGTCCCAAGGAAATCGTTATCGAAGTGAACGGCGGTGGCCACAAAAAATTCCATCTCCGGGATCATTTGCAGATCGGTATTGGCGACACGACGACACCAACGCAGACAACCACCACTACCCCCGCGCAGGGCCCCCCCGGCGGAGGCCTGCAGGAGGGCATGGGCGCGGAAATAATTCTCGATTACGGGCATGCCGTGCCGGACATGAGCGCCGAGGATCTGATGCACGATCTCGGTTTCTTCCTGGATTTCTCGAAGGAACATTCCGCCGCTGTCGACTGGGTAGAATCCCTGCCTCCGCAATTCAAGCAGGCGATCAAGGACCATTCAGCCGTAGAAGGAATGGACCACGAAATGGTCCTCGCTTCTCTCGGCCGTCCCGATCACAAAGTCCGCGAGCGCCGGCCGGATGGCGAACAGACCGAGGACTGGATCTACGGTTCGCCACCAGCGAAGACCGTGTTCGTTACCTTTTCAGGCGATAAAGTCGTAAAAGTGAAGCAATACGATTGACCCGCGTTGACATTTTAGTCCACGCGCCCTAGCATCTCCCCGTCGACGATAAGCCTGCCGGATATAATTCCGGACCGCGCTGCTAAAAGCTCCCGGAGGAACTATGCCAGTGAAAGTGGGAATCAACGGTTTTGGACGCATCGGCCGCAATATCTTTCGCGCCGCGCTCGGCGACCCTTCGATCGAAATCGTGGCGGTCAACGACATCACGGACTCGAAGACTCTGGCGTACCTCCTGAAATACGATTCTATCCTTGGCAATCTTCCGAATAAAGTGACGCACACCGACGACACGATCTCGGTTGACGGCAAGAGTTTCAAAGTCTTCCGCGAGAAAGATCCGGCGCAAATTAACTGGCCCTCGGTGGGCGCAACGATCGTTGTCGAATCCACCGGCCTATTCACCACCGGCGCGGACGCTCGCAAACACATCCGCGGACCCGTTAAGAAGGTGATCATTTCCGCACCGGCTACCGACCCCGACGGCACGTTTGTGCTTGGCGTGAACGACAAGACGTATGACTCGTCGAAGCACCATGTGATCTCAAACGCTTCGTGCACCACGAACTGCCTGGCGCCGGTAGCGAAGGTACTTCAGGACACTTTCGGAATTGTGGTTGGTACGATGACCACCATCCACTCCTACACGAACGACCAAAAGCTGTTGGACCTGCCGCACAAGGATCTTCGCCGCGCGCGCGCAGCAGCGCTTTCGATGATTCCTACATCCACCGGCGCCGCGAAGGCCCTGAACCTCGTCATTCCTGAACTTAAAGGCAAGCTGGATGGTTACGCGATGCGCGTGCCGACGCCCAACGTGAGCGTCGTCGATCTCACCGTGATCACGGAGAAGCCCGCGACCGTGGAGTCTGTGAATGCAGCGATGAAGCGCGCCGCAGAAGGCCCGATGAAAGGGATCCTCGATTACACCGAGGAGGAATTGGTCTCGATCGATTTCAAGGGCAACCCGCACTCCGCGATCGTCGACGCCGGTTACACGCGCGTTGTCGGCGCGAATTGCGTAAAAGTTCTCGCGTGGTACGACAACGAGTGGGGCTACTCGAGCCGCTGCCGCGACCTGATCAAATTCCTGGCCGCAAAATTGTAAAGCGCGCAGAAGGGGATTGGTTTTGTGGCGGCCGCCTCTAGGCGGGCGATCTTCCTCTTCGACGCTCAAAACATTCGGTTATCTGAATCATGAACAAACTTTCGATTCGCGATCTCGACATGAAGGGCCGGCGCGTTTTCATCCGCGTCGATTTCAATGTGCCCCTCGACAATGGGAAAGTGGGTGACGACACGCGCATCCGCGAGACGCTGCCCACGCTGCAGCTGGCGATCGCCCGAGGCGCGCGAGTGGTGCTGGCCGCGCATTTGGGCCGCCCGAAAGGCAAAGTCGATTCGAAGTTCAGTCTTGCGCCTGTGGCTGCGAGGCTTCAGGAACTGCTCGGAAAGCCTGTGGCATTCGTTTCCGATTGCGTTGGGAGCGAAGCGGAATCGAAATCGAAATCCCTTCGCAATGGCGAAGTTCTGCTCCTCGAAAATGTTCGCTTTCATCCTGAAGAAGAGGCGAACGATCCCGCGTTCTCAAAACAGCTTGCCGCGCTTTGCGACGGCCTATTCGTTTGCGACGCTTTCGGTTCCGCTCATCGCGCGCACGCCTCCGTTGTGGGCATCACAAAATATGTGCGACAGGCAGCGGCCGGTCTGCTGATGGAAAAGGAACTCACCTATCTCGGAAAAGCGATATCAAAACCCGACCGCCCGTTCATTTCGATTCTGGGCGGAGCAAAAGTTTCGGACAAGATTGAAGTTGTGCGCAACCTGATGAAGCTCGCCGATTGCATGTTGATCGGCGGCGCAATGGCCTACACCTTCCTGAAGGCGCAGGGTCTGCCGATAGGGAAGTCTCTCGTAGAAAATGACAAGCTCGATCTCGCTCGCGACTTGATGGAGGAAGCCGCGAAGCGCAACTTCCGGCTGCGCTTGCCCGTCGACCACGTTCTCGCCGAATCGCCGAACTCAACGGCAACCCGGATCACAGACATCGCGAACACCCCCGACGAATGGATGGGTCTCGACATCGGCCCAAAGACGATCGACGAGTTCGACCGGGAAATTGCTGCTGCACGCACGATCGTCTGGAATGGGCCTCTGGGCATGTTTGAGAAACCGGCATTCGCACAAGGCACACTCGGAATCGCTCGCGCTGTGGCAGCGGCCACTCGTGCCGGAGCCACGTCGATCGTTGGCGGCGGCGATTCGGTGGCTGCGGTGGAAGAAGCAGGCGTCGCATCACAGATTTCGCACATTTCAACGGGCGGCGGCGCATCACTGGAATTTCTTGCCGGCGATGAACTTCCCGGGGTGGCCGCATTGACGGACGCGCCTGCTGTGGTGCCGAACGTACGGAAGGAGAACTAATTGCGCCGTCCTGTGATCGCCGGCAACTGGAAAATGTACAAGACGCAAACTGAGACGCGCGCTTACTTCGACGCGTTCAAGCCGCTCGTTGCCGCTTCCGGTCATTGCGAAATTATCATCGCGCCGCCGTTTACTGATCTGTCGGCCGCCGCGGAAGCTGCGCGCGGAAGCGCTATCAAGATCGCCGCTCAAAACGCCGACTGGCATCCGGAAGGCGCGTTCACCGGCGAAATCTCCATGCGCATGCTGGTGGATACAGGTTGCAGCGGGGTGATCATCGGACATTCCGAGCGCCGCCAGTATTACGGTGAAACCGATGAGAGTGTAAATCGCAAGGTGAAAGCCGCACTCGAAGCGGGACTAACGCCGATCGTTTGCATCGGTGAATCGCTCGCTGAACGCGAGAGTGAACTTACTCATCCAACTCTGCGCCGCCAATTTGAGGGAGGGCTCGCTTCGTTGACCGGCGCTGAGTTCTCGCGTATTCTTTTGGCTTACGAGCCGTGCTGGGCGATTGGCACCGGACGCACAGCGACGCCGGAAATCGCGGCGAGTGCCCACAGATTCATTCGCGAGCTTGCAGACGCCCGGTTTACATCGGAACGGGCTTCCGCGCTTCGAATCCTCTATGGCGGCAGTGTGAAACCCGACAACATTCGGGGATTGATGGCGCAGGTGGAAATCGACGGCGCTCTGGTTGGCGGGGCGAGCCTCGATCCGCAGTCGTTCGCTTCCATCGTAAATTTTTAGCGTTAGGCGCGGCGGTGCAAAGCGGACGTTGCAAGCAACGCCCCTGCGATGAACTTGTTGTAGCGTGCAGGTCATGCCGCAAATCAGAAAATCGAGCGCACGGACGGAATTAGTACCCGGAGCGCGTTGAGGGAGCTGGAAATGCCTTGGTGGGCTAAATGGGGTTTGTCGCTGTTGATCGCAGTCGGCCTGATCTATATCGGCTGGCACTATTCGTTTGTTTTGGTAACGCTGCATATTCTTGTGTGCATCGTCCTTGTGATCGTAATTATGCTGCAGAGCGGTTCAGCGGCTGATTTGGCCGGCGCATTCGGCGGCGCAGGAAGCCAGACGGCTTTCGGGCCGCGCGGCGCTGCGTCGTTTCTTTCACGTGCCACTACCTGGTGCGCCATCGTTTTCATGATGACGTCGCTCACGCTCTCCGTGAGACGTGGTCCCTCCGAAGCCGTTTCTACCGGATCCATTCTCGAGCAAACACAGAAACAGGCTCCTGCTTCGAAGCAGACGACGCCGACGACTCCGGTGCAAGTGCCCGTTCAGCCGGCACCCGCTCAAAGTCAAACACCGGCGCCTGCGCCCGCACAGAACCCGCCTCCCAAGAACTAGCGAACTAGACGGTAGAACCTCGATGCAAAAAAAAGCCCCAGCGCGATGGCACCGGGGCTTTCTTGTTTCAGGTAGGACTTTCTGTTCCGTAGCCTGTTGTATCTCAATCTTGGTGCGGTCGAGTGGATTCGAACCACCACGGTATTGCTACCGCCAGCCCCTCAAGCTGGTGCGTCTGCCAGTTCCGCCACGACCGCGAAGTACAAATTCAAGATATCGATTATCAGTTGGATTCAGCCCCGGGTCAATATCCCAGGAAGAATCTCCCCACAACTTCTCGCACATAGTAATCTTTCCTCACAATCGTCCTTGATATTCGGTAGCGCTTATATATGATGACGTGTTTCCAGAAATTCGATTGAACGCTTATTCCCAACGATGCTTCGGGGAGCCCGAGCGAATGCGAAACAGGAAGCAAGAGCGAATGCGAATCAGAAAGTCCGAAAGCGGTTCCGCAGCAACAGCAGGCTTGCTGGCAATTCTTCAGGTGATTCTGGTGGGCGTCACGGTGTACGTGTTCGCCTCAAAACTCTTCAGCCCGCCCGCGACTATCACCTCAGTGGGACGTGCCGTCGATCAACAGTACAGTCTCACTCTGTACGTCACCGCCGTCGTTTTCGTTCTCTCACAGCTTGGCCTCGCCTACGTCGTCTTCCGCTTCCGCGACCACGGTCAGCGCGCGCATTTCTCGCGCGGCAACAACACGATGGAATTCGTCTGGACCACCGCCACGATCGTCCTTTTCCTCGGACTCGGCATTCTGGGCCGCAGGGCCTGGGCCGAAGTGAGATTTACGCCGCCCGCTGCGAATGGGATTCAAGTGGAAGTGGTGGAGAATCAGTTCGTATTCAATTTCCGCTATCCCGGCCCCGACGGAAAGTTCGGAAAGCTCGACCCGAAGCAGATCAGCGCCTCGACGGGCAATCCACTCGGTCTCGATTCGCACGATCCCGCGGGCAAGGACGATATTGTGGTCCCGACTCTCACAGTTCCCGTGAATCACGAGATTGACTTGCAGATCACGTCGCAAGACGTGGTTCATAATTTCTTCGTTCGGGAGTTGCGGGTGCAACAGGACGCGGTGCCGGGGTTGATCGTTCCCATTCACTTCACGGCGGAAAAGATCGGCCAGTACGAAATTGTCTGCACGCAATTGTGCGGGCTGGGCCATTCCCGCATGCACAGTTACCTCAACGTCGTATCCGATGCCGACTACGAGAATTTCTTGAAGTCTGGCGGTCAGTGATCGTGATAACGATCGGGATAATGAGCGTGACGATGATCGTGAAAATGATTCTTACCCGATTCCTAGGAGGCCACGCATGAGTTCGCACGCCCATGGCGGGCATGTCGCGCACGGCGCGATGGCAGCGCCGCAGGGCTTCATCCGGAAATACATCTTCAGCGTTGACCACAAAGTGATCGGCATCCAGTATTTTCTGCTGGCACTCACGGCGGTGCTGATCGGAATTGTGCTTTCGGTTCTCATGCGACTTCATCTGGTTTGGCCCAACGTGCATCTGCCGTTTGTCAGTGGCGGCCTGATGACGCAGGAGCAGTACCTGGCGCTCGTCACGATGCATGGAACGATCATGGTCTTCTTCGTGCTCACCACCGCGCCACAGGGTGGGTTCGGAAATTATTTTCTCCCCATTCAAATCGGCGCGCCTGACATGGCCTTCCCGCGCCTCAACATGCTGTCCTTCTGGGTCACGTTTCTGGCATTCGTTGCAATCCTGGCAGCGTTCGTCGTGCCTGGCGGCGCTCCGATCAGCGGTTGGACGGGCTACGCGCCGCTCAGTGGTTTGGGCGAAATCACTGGACCTGGCGAGGGCTGGGGCCAGACGATGTGGATCATCAGCATTTCGCTGTTCTGTCTTGCGTCGCTTCTGGGCGCGCTTAATTTCATCGCCACCACAATCGACATGCGCGCTCCCGGCATGAGCTTGTTTCGCATGCCGCTGACGGTGTGGGGCTGGTTCGTCACTGCAATCCTCGGTTTGCTCGCGTTCGGCGTTCTCCTCGCTGGCGGCATCCTTCTTCTCCTGGATCGCTCTGCCGGGACGAGCTTTTTCCTTCCCGCTGGTCTTGTAGTAAACGACCAAATACAGAACCACGCAGGCGGTTCGCCGCTTCTCTGGCAGCACTTGTTCTGGTTCTTTGGGCATCCGGAGGTTTACATCGCGATCCTTCCGGGCATGGGCGTTGCGTCCCATGTGCTCTCCACATTTTCACGCAAGCCCGTATTCGGATATCGCGCCATGGCCATGGCCCTCTGCTCCATCGGTTTTCTCGGCTTCATGGTTTGGGGCCATCACATGTTCGTCAGCGGCATGAGCCCGTACTCGGGTTTTGCATTTTCCGTACTGACGATGTCCATCGGCGTGCCTTCGGCAATCAAGACTTTTAACTGGCTAGGCACGCTCTGGGGCGGCAAGATTCAGTTCAAGACGCCGATGCTCTTCGCGATCGGCTTCGTTTCGCTCTTCGTCTCCGGGGGACTCTCGGGACTTTTTCTCGCGCAACCGGCCATCGATAACCTGCTCCATGCGACGTATTACGTTGTCGCGCACTTCCATCTCGTGATGGGTGTGGCCGCAATCTTCGGCATTTTCTCTGCGACATATTTCTGGTTCCCGAAGATGTTCGGTCGCATGATGAATGAGCCGCTTGGAAAGATTCATTTCTGGTTTACGTTCGTAGGCGCCTATTGCATCTTTATGCCGATGCACTGGGTCGGGATCGCGGGCGGCATTCGCCGCTATGCGGACGCCAGCGCCGTCGCTTACCTCCAGGACTCCAAGTTCGTGCACGTGCACCAATTCATGACAATCGCCGCGTTTATCACGGCAGGCGCACAGCTTTTCTTTCTGGTCAATTTTTTCTGGAGCCTGAAAAGCGGACCGAAGGCCTCGAAAAATCCGTGGGATGCCACAACCCTTGAATGGATCACCGATTCCCCTCCTCCTCACGATAATTTCGGGGGTAATTATCCCAGCGTCTATCGTGGCCCGTATGAATTCAGCGTTCCAGGCGCGAAGGACGACTTCATTCCGCAGAACTTGCAGCCTCAAGACGTCGCGCGCGTAAAGGCATAAGGAGAGCGGGAATCTGAAATGCCGGGCATCGTCACAGACGACATCGAGCTAATTGGCACCGACAAGGGCGGAGGCGGCGGTTCCTCCATTGGTGACAATGGCGGCGGTGGCGGCGGTGGCGGCGGAAGCGGCTCGGTTCCTCAACGAACCTACGTCACGGGAATGACCGTCGGACTCGGCGGCATCCTAATGTTCTTCATGGCGCTGGTCAGCGCGTACATCGTTCGCAAAGATATTCCCAACAGCGGCTGGCACGCGCTTATGATGCCGCGAATTCTGTGGCTCAACACCGCAATCCTTGTCGCCAGCAGCTTTACGCTTGTTCACGCACGCAAGCGCTTTCGCGCAAACGACGAGCAGGGCTTCCGGCACTGGTGGGGCGTCACGACGGTTCTCGGCGTGTTTTTCCTCGTCGGCCAGGTGATTGCCTGGCGCCAGCTCGCCGCCGCAGGCGTTTATCTGACGACAAACCCCAGCAGTAGCTTTTTCTACGTTTTTACCGCCGCGCACGGCGTGCATCTTCTCGGGGGCGTGCTTGCGTTGATCTTGATTTTGTTTCGTCCGACGCACCATTTGACGCGCGGAACAGCTACCGAAGTCGCTTCGATGTATTGGCATTTCATGGATGGTCTGTGGGTTTTCCTGTTTCTACTTTTCCTTCAGGGACGGTGAAACGTGAGTGAAACTGAATTCGAGGGCATAGCTGAGTCGCCGTGGTCCGGCGGCGCGTCGCCCTTCGGGATCAATTCAAAAAAGCTCGGGATGTGGCTGTTCATCGTTTCCGACACACTGACGTTCTCGGCTCTACTCGTCAGTTATGCATATGTGCGCCTCGCCACGCCCGACTGGCCGCGGCCTTTCGAAATTTGGCCGGCCATTGCGAAATCATCGTTCATGACGTTTGTGCTGCTCTCGAGCAGCTTGACGATGGTTCTGGCCGTCGCTGCCGCGCATCGCGGCGACGTAAAGAAGGCAACACGATATTTGATTTTCACGATGATCTGCGGCGCGGCGTTCGTCGGGATCCACGCCACCGAGTGGTACACGCTGATAGTCGTAGACCACGTCACGCCGTGGTCGAACCCCTGGGGAGTGCCTCTCTTCGGCGGAACGTTCTTCGGGTTGACGGGTCTCCACATGCTGCACGTCACAATCGGTGTGGTGTATCTCGGGATCATCTGCGCGGGTTATAAGAAAGGAAAATGGAACGCAGATCATGTCGAAGTGAGCGGACTTTATTGGCATTTCGTCGACTTGGTCTGGATGTTTATTTTCCCGCTTGTGTATTTGCTGGATGTGAGCCCGAAGTAGCGGGCTTTTTGACATGAAATCGGTTTAACGGAGCGAGCAAATCGATGAATGAACCGGCATACATGCACACCGAAGCGGTCGATAACCACGCCGTAGGCAGCGCCAAGCTCTTCGGGTCGGTCTGGATTTGGCTGCTGCTGCTGACGGCGCTCGAAGTCTTCCTCGCCTATGAGCGTGTGGAAGTCCATATCATGATCACGATCCTGCTCGGCTTGTCGCTGATCAAATCGGCGCTCATCATGTCGTACTTCATGCACCTGCGTTTTGAGCGGCTTGGCTTGTTCCTCATTCTCGTGCCGGCGATGGTCTTTTGCATTTGCCTGATGCTGATCATGTTCTATCCGGACAGTATGAGGCTGATGGAGATGCGGCCCCACTAGCGAAGGCGAGCGGCTGCCGATATTTCATCGAATTCTAGTTATCAATTGAAAGAGGGCGGGTTCCGTAGATGTGAACGGGCCCGCCCCTTTTGTATTTTCACGGCACTCAGTTTGTTTTCTACTGCCCGTGCGGTTTGTGCAGCCCCGTGCAGACAGATACCGCGCTATTCGGGTCCACAGCGCTGTCACCCTGTTCCACGTGCTGAATTTTCCCTTCCTTGTCGACAACAATGGTCGTGCGTTGCGCCCACTGATACTTGCCGCCCTTCACGTCGTAGGGCTTCAATATCTGATAGGCAGTGAGCACTTCTTTATTCATGTCGCTCAGGAGGGGAAACGTAACGTTGATCTGCTTTGCGAATGCTGCGTTGGCTGCGGGACTGTCGATGCTGATTCCGAGGACGACTGTATCGCTTGCTTCGAGTTTGGCCAAATCAGCCTGATAGGCCTGGAGTTCCTTGGTTCAACCACCTGTGAATGCCAGGACGTAGAAGGCGAGGATGACGTTTTTCTTACCGCGGTAATCGCTCAACTTTACCTGCTCCCATTTATCGCTCAGGAGCGTGAAGTCGGGCGCAACGTCACCTACCTTCAGATTCGTCTTGGCAACGGCATCTTCCTGCGCTGCGACGGCGACCTTCGTAGTGAATGGTCCCGCTAGACCCAGCATCAGGAGAAAGCCGACGAAAGCCGTAACGATCCGGTTCATTCGTTTCTCCTTTGAATTTGTATTGAACACTTCCCGAGCATTATAGCCGCACTCTGTGCTTGCCGGTGCGCTCATATCGACCGCGTCATTTGACGAACCGGGCGCGGATTTTGGGGCTCCTTTGTTGTACGCTCTTGTGCTGTATTTCACTTCACGGAGAGCGCGCGAAATGTTTGCTGACCGCACGAATTGGAATCTGGCAGCGAATCGCCTGAGCGAGACTCTCGCGCGCCATCGCGCTTCGGGCAAGCCCTTTATCGACATGAGCGCGTCGAATCCCACCGAGTGCGGCTTCTCGTACAATACAGGGGCGATTCTGAGTGCACTTTCGAATTCTGCCGCCCTCGCTTACGAGCCGGACCCGAAGGGACTTTTGGTCGCGCGCGAGGCTGTCGCCGTATATTATGCCGCCCGCGGAGCTGCAGTCCCGACCAGCGACATATTTCTCACTACCAGCACCAGCGAGGCCTATTCTTTCGTCTTCCGAATCCTTTGCAATCCTGGCGACGAAATCCTGATCCCCACGCCCAGCTATCCCTTATTCGACCTACTTGCCGATATTCAGGACGTTCGCCTCGTCCGCTATCCGCTTGTCTACGACAACGGCTGGCAAATTGATTTTCGCGCTCTCGAACATTCCATTACTCCTCGCACGCGCAGCATCGTCGTCGTTCATCCGAACAATCCCACTGGCCATTTCACGAAGCCGGAAGAATTCGCGAAGCTCAGCCAGATTTGCGCAGGCCGCGAAATTGCACTGATTGCGGATGAAGTGTTTCTGGACTATTCGCTCTCTGACCTAACTGAACTCACTTTCGCAGCCGACTCAGAAGTTCTCACGTTTACGATGAGCGGCCTCTCCAAAATCTCCGGCCTGCCCCAGATGAAAGTCGCATGGGTCATCACCAGCGGTCCCGATCGATTGAAAACGCAAGCTCTCGACCGCCTCGAGGTGATTGCCGACACTTACCTCTCGATGAATGCGCCCACTCAATTGGCAGCGCCGGCGTTTTTGGACCAGCGCGGCGCGTTCCAACAACAGTTGCAAGCACGCGTTCGCGCAAATCTTTCCGAACTTGATCGCCAATTATCCGGCCAGAAATTGTGCAGCCGACTTCGCGTGGAAGGTGGTTGGTATGCGGTGCTTCGTGTGCCCGCCACGAGTTCAGATGCAGAACTTGCCATCGATCTGCTCACAACAAAGAGCGTCTATCTCCATCCCGGCCACTTCTACGATTTTCCCGGAGACGGTTATCTGATTGTGAGTTTGATTACGCGAGAGCTGGATTTTGCGGAGGGGATCAATCGGTTGCTATCGATTTTCTAAATGGAAGGGAGCTGGGTAGATTCGCTCGATATGCGTGGGTTGTTTTTCCGCGGGCGGGGACATGGCCCTCCTACGGCGGGCAGGCACCCCGTGCCGGCGTTACCTACTCACTGCCGATCATCACGTGCGAGCGATGTTTTTTGCCGCGGCGGGGGGAAAAAGCAACCTCTCAACCAGGATGAAATTTCTACCGCAAGCGCCCCGGGGGATCAGCGGCTTCCGGCATCGCAAGGGGCGTCGCGCTCGCATCGCCGTCAGGCAGTTTCGAAGGAGCAACCTGCGGAATGCCGACGCCGCGGTTTAGTTCCAGATGTTCCTTTGCGCAGCGCGGGCAATAACCCTTGCCCGTCTCATCGTCCCGCTGGCTCGCGAGTTCGTAGCACCCGCAGACGCAATCGCAATATCCCGTGATCGACGCAGTCTTGATCGGCACCAAAGCCATTCAGCATTCCTCCGAATCCAAAATACTACAGGTGCGTGAATGGTTTCGCAAGGTGTGCACAGGCCTGGGTCGACGACGAAGTTATGCGGGTTCGAGTTGCGCGAGCCGGAACGGGTCGCCGATCTTATCGTGGAGTTCCATCCACACGCTGTCGGGATGCGACAGAAACACTTCCACGACGCGCGGATCAAATTGCCGGCCTGAATATCTTTTGATTTCCTCTCGCGCTGCGGTAATCGGAAGGGCTTTGCGGTAGGGACGGTCCGAAATCATCGCATCGAGCGTGTCAGCCACCGCAAATATTCGAGCTCCCAGCGGAATCTGTTCGCCCCGCAATCCTCGCGGGTAACCTGACCCGTCGTAACACTCCTGGTGCGACAAAACGATTTCCGCTGCTTCTTTCAGGAATGGAATTCGCTCTAGCACCGCGAAACCTATATCGCAATGCCGCCGCATCACTTCGCGTTCCTCGGCGGTCAGCGGCCCCGGTTTCCGCAGTATGCTGTCCGGTACGCCCATCTTGCCGATATCATGCAGGAACGCGCCGCGCGCGATGTGCCGCAGCAGCCCTTTGTCCACTCCCATCGCTTTTGCGATCGTAATCGTGAATGCAGTTACGCGCTGGCAGTGGCCTTCCGTCTCAGCGTCTTTCGCGTCCAGCGCTCCGCCCAATGCTTCCAGCGTGTAATCGTAGGATTGCTCAAGATCCTGAAGCGCGATCGAAAGTTGCTGCGTGCGCTCGGCGACGACTTGCTCGAGTTCGGTTTGATAAGTCCGGTTTTCGATTACCAGTCGTCTGTGCTCGAGCGCCCGTCGAACGCTCAGATAGAGCTGGTCCTTCTCGAAGGGTTTGAGGATGTAATCGTAAGCCCCGGCCCGGATCGCTTCGAGCGCGATCGCGATGTCGTGCATGGCCGTCACCATGATCACCGGGACGTCCGGATCGTCTTTCCGCAGTTCGGAAAGCAGTTTGAGCCCGTCCATTTCCGGCATCACGATGTCGCTCAGTACAAGATCGAACGTATCGCCACGGAAACTCTCGAGGGCGAGCCGGCCGTTCGCGCACGTGGTACAGCGATAGCCTTGCGCTTCCAGTAACGTCGATACCACTTCTCGAATTGCTTCCTCGTCGTCGACGACGAGGATCTTTTCTCTGTCCACAGTGGGCTCCGGCCTGCCACCATTATAAAGCAGGACACAGCCAGCCAAACGCCTCGTTGCCCAACTTCTAACCCTCATGCTAGTTTCTGCAATGGTCACCGAATACATCCAATTCCAAAACTGCTGACTTTCTTGGCGACTCATCGTCGCTAATTTGCGACCCGATGCCCTTCATCTCCAACCCGGGTTTCCTTGCGGTAGCCTTCATCGAGGGTTCTGCGGCCTTTATTTTGCTTGTTCTCTATTCTTTACTCGTTCCGAGCTTCCACGCGCGATTTTTCCGGTTCTGGATTGCAGGCTGGTCGGCGTACGTCGCCTGGGGCGCGATGAGGATGCTCTCGATTTGGCGCGGTGGCCCGAACAGCAGCTTCGAATTCGGAACCGTGCTCTCCCTGATTGCGGCTGCGCTTTTCTTTTGCGCGATCATGGAATGCACGGGCCGAGGAAACAAGCTCCGCTGGCTTTGGCCAATCGCCATTGTGGCCGCGCTGGCGATCTACGCCATCAACTCTATCGGAAAGATGCCCACCGAAGCGCGGTGGGCTCAGCGCCTCTTGGAATGTGGTTTTTACCTCGTCGCGGGCTGGCTGCTTTGGCGGTCAAGTTCCCGCCATCAGGGAGTCGGTTGGAAGCTTCTTGCTGGGGCATTGCTCTTGCGCGGACTTCACGGCTTCGATCGCGCCGGCTGGTCGACGGAGCAATTCGGATTGTTCCGCATGTCCTTCCATGGCTTGTTTGGAATTGCCATGGGAATTGCCATGGCAGTACTCGTTTTGGAAGCTGGCCGCTCGCGCACTGAAGATCTCAATGAGAAGCTACGCCGCCTCGCGATTATCACGGCGGAGGCTACGCAGTCGTTTCGCGTACATGAAACACTCGAAGGAGTTCTGCGTCACCTCGTTGACAGCCTCGGAGCCAGCCACGGACTCGTCCTTTTATTCGAGACTACCTTAGATTCCTCCTCGCTCGCGCTTCGCGCATCTGTCGGTTTTGGCGATGAATTTCTCAATCAGTGCCAGAAGTTATCTTCGCGCGAGGTCTGGGTCCAAAGTATCCTCGAACAGAATGCTCCATTTGCCGTGTTTGACGCCTCGGAGGATTCGGGTGTTCGGCAATGGATGCAAACGGAGAAGCTATCCTCCCTGGTTCTCGTGCGCATTCCCGGGAAAGAGAAGCCACTCGGGTTTCTCGGGATCGGCTCTGCCTCTCCGCGTATCTTCGCAAGTGACGAGGAGAATTTCCTTGTCAATGTCGCAAACCTCCTCGGACTTACGGTGCAAAATGTCTCGCTATTTGAAAGCGCCGCCACATCTCGCAGGCAATGGCTCGACACTTTTGACTCAATTACCGACTTGATCTTGGTTCATTCACCGGATGGCAGTGTGCTGCGGGCCAATCGCGCACTCGCCTGGCATCTGGGCGTCGACCCTGGCGCGCTCGAAGGCCACTCCCTGCGGAGTCTTCTCCAACAGGCTGGCGTCCGCTGGACGAATTGTCCGTACTGCGAAGGCGCGGCCGGAAAGCCGGAACAAATCGACCCAACCTTCGGCGGATACTTCCTCGTCACGAATTCCGATTTCCACGATTCCAATGGCCAGCCGCTGGGAACAATTCACGTGCTCAAAGATTTTACGGAACGCCGCCAGGCTGAAAATAAGTTCCGCATGCTTTTCGAAAATGTACAGGAAGGCATCTTTATTTCAACGCCCGAAGGCCGATTCCTCGATTTCAATAAAGCCCTCATGAACATTCTCGGATACGAAAGCCGCGAAGAACTCCTGGCCGTCGATATCGAACCAACGCTGTATTTACGTCCCGAGGACCGCGAGCATTTGAAACGCCTGCTTCGTGAGCACGGCGAGGTGAGAGATTTTGAATTTCACTTCCGCCGCCATGACGGCGAGAGCCGGATTGCGCATGAATCGAGCTTTGTCACTCGCGATGATTCCGGTGCGATCGTTGCCTATCAGGGCTTTCTGCTGGACGTCACCGATCGAAAACAAGCGGAAATGGAAATTCGCCGCCGCAATCGCGAACTGCTTGCCTTGAACTCGATCGGCGCCATGCTCAGCCAGTCGGCAGAAATTGACGAAATTCTGAATCGTGCGCTCCCGAAGGTCGCCGAACTTTTTAACGTGGACACATGTTCCATCTACCTGCTCGACGAGCCGACACATACCCTAAAACGAATTGCCGGCGTTGGTTACGAGACCGAGTTTGCGCGACGCCTCCCGCCCGTCGAAATCTCTGGCGCCTTGATTGATCAGGTGAAGCAGGCGCGCGCGACTTTGATTTCCGGTTCTGCAATCGCGGTGCCCGAAATTTTGAGAGAAGCTCAGCGCCGCGAGAGAATTCGCGTAGCGCAGCTGGTTGTGCTCTGGTCCAAAGACCGCATCGTAGGTGTGCTGATGATTGGCTCCCGGGCAGAGCGGGAGTTCTCAACGGTGGAACTGAATCTCCTCGCGGCCGTGGGAAATCAGATTGCTTCGACGATTGACAAAGCCCTGCTCCTCAAAGAAACACAGGATGCCTACGAGAGTTTGAACCTCGCGCAGGAACAACTTTTGCAGAGTGAGAAGATGGCCGCCGTCGGGCAACTCATCTCTGGTGTGGCCCACGAGCTCAATAATCCTCTCACTGCAATTCTCGGATACAGCCAATTGCTCCAATCCGAAGAACTCGTGAACTCGCGGTGCTCCGATTATATCGAAAAGCTCTACAAACAAGCTCAGCGCACGCATCACATCGTTCAGAGTCTTTTGAGTTTTGCGCGCCAGCACAAGCCCGAACGAAAATCCGTCGAAGTGAATCAGATCCTCGAAGATACCCTCATCCTTCGCGAATACGACATGAAGCTCAATAGCATCCGCATCCACCGCGAATTTGAGCCGAATTTGCCGTTGACGGCGGGAGATTTTCACCAGCTACAGCAGGTTTTTCTGAACATCCTCAATAATGCGGTGGACGCAGTTATCGAAAAAGGAAAAAACGGTGAAATCTGGATTCGCACGGTGCTTGCGGGTAACCGGCTCCGCGTGGAAATCACTGACAACGGGCCAGGCGTAAAAGATCCCCATCGCGTGTTCGACCCTTTCTACACCACGAAGCCCGTCGGGAAGGGAACTGGCCTCGGCCTCAGCATTTGCTATGGAATTGTGAAGGAGCATGGCGGTGAGATTCAGGTCCGTAATTCACCGCCTCGCGGAGCCACTTTTGCGATCGTGCTGCCAATTCTAGCCGTTTCGAACGCGACGCAGAATGAAAAAGCATCCGCGCCAAAGGGCATGGTGACCGGTACGGTCCTGCTCGTCGACCATGAAGAATCGGTGCTTCAGTTGGAACAGGAAATCCTGCGCGCGCGGGGCCTTGCAGTCCGAACTGCTCGGACCGCGCAGGAGGCCATCGAACTCTTACGCAAGGAAACAGTCGACGCCGTAGTTGCTGATGTGAAAATTGCCGGCGAGATGTCCGCCACGGCTCTCTATCGCTGGATTGAACAGAATCGTCCAGAGCTTGCGGGACGAATCGTGTTTACCGTCTCGAATGCGCGCGATGGAGAAAACAGCACGACTTTGCGAAAGTCCGGCTGCGCCGTTCTGGAAAAGCCTTTTTCGATCGACTCCTTCTGCTCGGCTGTTCTTCTTGCGCTCCGCACCGAAGTTCCCACCGCCGTCAAACCCTGACGTCTTCTGGAGGCTCTCAGGCTTGTGCGGATTTCGTGCCGCGGCGCCTTCGATTGCAAATTCTTCCCGGCATCGCAAGTTCTGAATTTGCGGCGATCCCTGTTTACCGAAAGGGTGTTGACTTCCGATACCCTAGGGCGTAGCATCCCGGCAACTTAGCCGGAAGGAGAGCGCGTGGAATCCCTCGAACGGTTCGCTCAACATCAGCACATCATCCAGGAATACGTCTCTCAATGGCTTGCCGATATTCCCACTGATTTTGGGCGACTCGTCAGCGTCGCTAGACTGCGCGACGTTACTGCTGGCCAGTATCATCATCCGGCACTTGAAGAAAGTTATTCCGAGTCTGCCGTCCACGAGGCCCTGCTGTATTGCCACGAAGAGCTGTTCGCGCGCGTCCTCGAAACTCCTCTCGATCGTCAGGCGCGGGACTTACGGGCGCATTTTGTTCGCATGGATGCCCCGGTGGACGAAATCGTAGCCCGGTGGATTGAACTCGAATTCTTCCGCTCTTTCGTTCCGCTCGGAACTCCGCCGTATCTGCGCGAACTCTTTCTCTCGAACACTCGCGTAATCCTCGGCCTGCTTGTGGGCGAGCGTACGCCCGTCGAAGCCGCCCGCTAATTGCCGCCGTACTCACGGATTGCACTTCGGCTGGATTCCCCGAGAAACCTGTTACCCTGATTCGTCATCCAAGTTCCCTGGAGGCGCGACGTATGAAGCGATTCGTAGGCCTGTTCTGTATTTGCGCGCTGGCAACATTCGCTACAGCCGCGCAGCAAGCCGCGTCGCCACCTGCTGCTGTTGCCGCGCCAGCGATTCCGCAGGCAGCGCCCACTGCCGGCGCTGATTTCATCAAAGCCGCCGACGAAGTCCTCGCCCAAATGAGCGAGCTTCTCGATCTTCCCATCAAAGAGCCGCTCAAAAAGAGCCTGCGGTCCAAGAAAGAGATTCGCGAATATCTGATCCGTGAAGAAAAGGAAGATCGAAGCGACGCGCAGCGCTATGCCGACACCAAGGCACTCGAAGCTTTCGGCTTAATCCCCAAAGACTTTCCACTCGATTCATTTATGCTCGACGTTCTTACCGATCAAGTGGCCGGCCTTTACGATCCCAAGACTAAAGAGTTTTACATTGCTGATTGGATTCCCCCGGACGAGCAACGCGCCGTGATGTCGCACGAACTTACGCATGCGCTCGAAGACCAATCCTTCCACATCGATCCTTGGATCAAAGCCGCCCGTCCGAATGATGATGCGGAACTCGCCCGCCAAGCCGTCAGCGAAGGTTCCGCGCTTGCAGCGATGTTCGATTATGGTCTGCGCGGGGAGCAGGAGGACGTGCGGGATCTCCCCGACATTTCGCTGAGGATCCGTTCAAACGCCATCGCGGAAATGGATAAAGATCCCAACCTCGCAAAGGCTCCCGGCTACATCCGGGACGAATTGCTGTTCCCGTATCTTTCTGGTACGAGCTTTTCGCAGCAATTCCTCAAAGCTCACACGGGATGGGCGGATCTTAACCTGCTGTTCGAAGCGCCTCCCGTATCGACGCAACAGATCCTTCATCCCGAACTCTATCTCTCGGGCGTGAAACCGGAAGTGGTAACGCTCCCTGAATGGAAAGGCGTGGTTCCGAACGATTGGAAATTGCTGGAAGAAAATGTGATCGGAGAGTTTGGCTTGCAGGAGATGCTGAAACAGTTTTTAGGTCAGGATCGAGCCGAAGCACAAGCAGACGCCTGGGCGGGCGATCGCTACGCCATATTCGAGAATCCGAAAACAAAAGAAGCGCCGCTTGTTTTTCGCCTCGCTCTGGACAATGCCGAAGACGCCGCGCGTTTCTTCGGGCAGTACAGCGAAGCCCTCGAGCTCAAGTACAAGACTCGCACCTCGCTATTTCGTCGTCCCAACTACTTTCAGTTTCAGACCGATGCCGGCGGCATCTATCTACGCTGCGTCGCCGCCACATGCTTGACCGTGGAGCACGCGAGCCGCGAAACCTTCGACAAGATCGACCGCGCCATTGGCTGGCCCGCGGCTCCGGCCCCTGTCGATTCGCGCCCGGGCAATACTTTCACGGAACTTCACCGCCAGCCGGTGAGAAATCCGGACGCTCTTCATTCACCGAGCGAGATCCCCGCGCCGTCGTTTCGATGAAGCACCATCAGCGTTTGATCGTCATGCTGCTTCGCGCCTGACGAATGCCCGGCGACATCCCGCATGCACGCCGCCAGCAATTCTTGCGGCACCCAGCCGTGCCTTTCGCCCGCAACGCTCGACAGCCGCGTCAACCCGTACTCCGCGCCCTTCGCATCCCGTGCTTCCGAAATCCCGTCGGTGTACAGCAGCAGAGAATCTCCAGGTTCCAGCCGGAAGCGCTCCACTTTACAAGGGCTCGTCGCGAACATTCCAAGCGGCAATCCGGTGGCGCAGATATGCTTTACGCCCTCGCGTGTCACCAGTACGGCCGGCAAATGCCCGGCGCTCGCAATTTCGAGCTCGCCTGATTTACCGACCCATCCGCAAATCAGCGTAGCGTACTGTCCGGCAAACGTGCTCTCGCAAAACACGCGGTTCGCGGTGCCCAACAGTTTTTCAAGATCCAGTCCGCCATTCGTCCGCGATCCGGCGCCCGGATTCGCGAGGCTCCGGAACATGGCATGCAGGTGGGTCATCAGCAACGCCGCCGCCATTCCTTTGCCCGCGACATCTCCTAGGAGAAACACCAGCTTGCCGTCGCTCTCCTGCGGCAGGATCAAGTCGCAATAATCGCCGCTGACCATTCCTGCGGGCTTGTACTCGTAATGAATGTGCCAGTCGCCGAATCGCGTGGCTTTTTGCGGCAACAGTCCGCGCTGCACCACCGAAGCGAGCTCCAAATCTCCTTCGAGCGCGCGCCTCTCCTCGGTCGTCAGACAATCCAGGCACACTCGCACGAGCGGATCAGCAATCAGTCGCTCCTTCTCGACGGTTCCCAGGCACACCTTGCACGTGCCGTACGTCCCATCGTGTATATGCTGGATCGCTGAATCCACTTCTTGCAAAAGCTCCGCGAACGGCGCGGTCGGCACAGTTGCGGGAGCAGACGAGATCACAGATTGCAACTCTACTCGCCGTTTTTCGAGTTGTTCGTGCAGGTATGGTTCGCTCACTTCCGGCATGGCTCTCATCTCCATGCGACCTGCGCCCTCCAGATCGCTTGCTTCTGATGTTCTCGCCATTCTGGCGGCTGCGCTATCCGTTTCGTGCATGGAAGTAGTACCCTCGATTTCGCCCTGTTAATTGGATTCGCCGGAGCCGGTTTTCGATTCCACTTCTAGGCCGCTTAGCGACGCGCAGCCCGTCTTTCGTTCCAGCCTTGCCAGCCGGTGCTCGAACCGGGTTCGACTGCGCCGGTACAGGCCCGCCGCCACCGATCCGGTGCGGTTCGCGCGGCAAAGCTCCGCCAGCGCTTTCCTTGTAACCGACGCGGCTTCATCGGGCTTTCTGGCGTGGCGCTCGTAATAAATCGCGAGCTGCTCGTAAGCCTCGAAGCCCTCGCGCGAATTGCCCAGCATGCTCTCCCACAGCTCGCGCGCTCGCGCAAAATCTCCCTCGCGTTTCGCCATTCGTGCGAGCGACCTCCGCGCCGACCGTTCTGTTTCAATGGGAAGCTCACTATCGATCGACTGCTGAAAAAGTATCCGCGCCCGCGCTGCTTCTCCACGCCGTTCGCAGATTCGCGACACGCCAAATAATTCAAACGCATCCTTGCTTTGGCTCTCCGCGTCAGACAGAAGCGAAAGCACTCGCGCCGAAAGCCCGGCGAGCCCGCGCAGATCCATCTGATTGTGATAGAAGATCGGCACGATCGGCTCCGGCGGCCCTCCGCGAACAAAATCAAAATAAATCGACGGAATAAACTCCGAAATAATGTCCGCGCCTCGACTCCACCCCAGCACGTACCGCTCGAGTTCCTGAAGCCGCACCGATCCCAATCGCGGACGCCACAGATTTCGCGCCGGGTGCAGAAAATCAAGGTGCGCTCGCGGCTCCGGCACCGGAATCTTTCGCGTCATTCGATAGCGCGTTTCAAGAAGCGGCCAGTCGAACGACTTGCCGTTGAACGTGACGAGGACCGGACGCTCTGCGATTCGCTCCGCCAGCGCGGTGAGCACCGAGTGTTCCTCGCTGTGCTCGCGCATGAAAAATTGCTCCACCTCAAGCCCGCCAGCATCCCACCAGGCAATGCCGATCATGAAGGGATAGGTTCCCGTCCCGCCGCTCAACCCTGTCGTCTCCGTGTCGAGAAATAGCCACTGGCTCGGATCGGCCGCTTCCTCCGCCGCATTTGGCGCGAGCAATCGCAGCGCTCCCGCATTCAAATGATTCTCGGGTGGCGCGCAATCAATCGTGTCCGCAAACCACCGCCGCAATCCCAAATGCTCCCCAAATTCATTCCGTCGCACTCCAGCGCCCAAAATCTGCGCCAGCCGTTCTGCACCCTCCGGAACCTCCTGCGATCCTCCAGATACCGCCTCAAGCCGCCCTTCACTAGCGCGCGTGCTCGCGCGTTCGCCCTCGCCAGCAGCCGCACCCGCGTCAGCAGGCCGCCGCAGCGCCTTCAATCGAGAAAATCGGTCAGTGATAGTCGACCTCAACTCGGTCCCCTCTGTGCAGATCTCTGAGCCTGTGCAAACTCCGTGCCCTCGGTGCAGATTCTGAGTCCTCTGTGTGAGTCCTTCGCCTCTATTTGGATCGCCTCTGTGTCTCCGTGTCTCCGTGGCAATCTTTCAAGCGCACAATCTCTCCAGGATCGCGAGCGCCGCCTCTTTCGTCCGCTCGCTTTTCTCCCCCGCCGGTCCGACGCAAGAAGGGCACCCCTGCTCGCAAGGACACGCGACAATCAATTCCCGCGTCCTCCGGAGCAGCAAATCATGCACCCGATAAAGCGGCTCGCTGAATCCAATCCCGCCGGGATACGCGTCATACAAATATAGATTCGGTTCGAAAAACTCCTTCATCTCCGCGATCTCGCTCGCCGCGCCAGAAAATTCCACCCACTCCGCTTCGATACCCGGACTCGCCGGCCGCTCACCCACGGCCGTTCCCAAATCCCGCCGGTCGCACATTAAGAGCAGCGTCGCCATCGATTCCAGCGCGTACAACAATCCAAAAATACCGCTCTGCCGGTCCGACAGCGCAAACGGCAGCGCCGTCAGCAACTCGCGTTCGAGCGTGATCCAAAAAGCAGTTGTGTGCATCTCGTTTTCCGGCAGTTCGAGCTTTCCCGCACCCACATTCTCATTCGTGAAGAATTTGATTTTCTTAAAGCCCACCACCTGCGAACGCACCAGCACGTCCCCATGCACCCGCGCCGCTGGCCCTGCGATCCGCTCTTCATCCGCGATTTCAAGCACGCGCACTTGCGTATAGCGAATCGCGTCCGTGTAGTAATCCACATTCACGCTTTTCACGTACGCCTTGCGCTGCTCGAAATCCAGCCGCTCCACGTGATATTGCTGTCCCTGATGGATGTAAATCGCCTTCGGATGCAGCGTCGTCAGCGCCGACGAAAAATCCACCTCGCCAATCACTTCCGGCTTGCCATCTTCTCCCCCGGTCGTATCCACAATCACAAAATTGTCAGACGTCACCGCCCGCAAGCTCACCGTATCCGCCGGATACGCCTGCTGCACCCAGTGCCAGTTGCCGCCGCTGCGGTGCAAGTAATCCCGCCCCGCTTAATCGCTCGCATAACTCAGTCAAGTTCACCGCTCCGAAATGTTCCTCCGGCGATAGAGGCAACTCGAAAGCCGCGCATTTCAAATGATTCACGAGAATTTCAAGATTGTCCGGCTGCACGTACGCATGCTCCGGCGAGCGCCCGAAAAAATAATCCGGATGCTGCACGATAAATTGATCCAGCGGCGCGGACGACGCCACCATCACCGCGCAAGAAGTTCCGCTCCGCCGCCCCGCGCGTCCAGCCCTTTGCCACGTCGACGCAATCGACCCCGCATAACCCGCCATCACGCACGCATCCAGCGATCCAATATCGATTCCCAGTTCCAGCGCGCTCGTCGCCACCACGCCGCGAACGCGCCCTTCGCGCAGTCCGCGTTCAATTTCTCGCCGCTCGCCCGGCAAATATCCGCCGCGATATCCGCGCACAGGTTCAGGCTGTCCCGGCTGCGGCGGATTCGCCTGCTGCAAATACGTCAGCAGCACTTCGGTATGCAACCGGCTGTTCGCAAACACGATCGTCTGCAGCTTTCGCGCCAGCAGTTCTTTCGCCACGCGCGTCGTCTCATTCAAATAGCTGCGGCGTATCCCCAGATTTCGATTTACCATCGGCGGATTGTAAAAAACAAAAAGTTTCTCCGCGGCGGGCGCCCCGTTTTCCTCCACCACTTCCACCGGGCGCTCGATCAATTGCGACGCCAACTCTCCCGGATTCGCAATCGTCGCCGAACAGCAGATAAATTGCGGCTTCGACCCATAGAATTCCGCAATCCGCCGAAGCCGCCGCAGCACGTTCGCCAGATGGCTCCCGAAAACGCCGCGATACGTGTGCAGCTCGTCCAGCACGATGTAGCGCAAATTTTCGAACAAGCCGCGTCCACTTCGTGTGGTGCGGCAGAATTCCCGTGTGCAGCATGTCTGGATTCGACAGCACCACGTGTCCGCGCTCGCGTACCGCCTTCCGCGCGTCTGAAGGCGTGTCGCCATCATATGTAAACACGCCAAAGCGATCGTCGAGCCGCGTCGCCAGATCGTGCAGCTCCGCGAGTTGGTCTTGCGCCAGCGCTTTCGTGGGGAAGAGGTACAGCGCCCGCGTATCCGGCTGCTCCAGCAGGGAATTGAGCACCGGCAGGTTGTAGCAAAGCGTCTTGCCCGAAGCCGTCGGCGTCACAACCACAAAATCCTTGCCCGTATGCGCCAGCTCAGCCGCCGCAGCCTGATGCGAAAAAAGCTGCTCGATCCCTTTCGCGCGGTAAGCCGCCACCAGCTCCCCTCGAACCCACTGCGGCATTGTCCGGAAGTCAGCTGCTCGCGCAGGCAGGTGCTTGATAGCCGTCAGCACCTCGTCCGTCTTATAACGCGCCGCAAGCCCCGCCAGCACGTCCTGAAACGTATCCAGCGACGTGCCCGCCCTCACCACCGCCAACCCTCGAGTCGAAGCAGCCATAAACGCTCCCCTCCCCCCCCCAAAAACTTTCGCCTTTTGTTCGCTCAACGTAGCACGCCCACACGATCCCATGCAATATATAAGTTGAACCAAATCTCAGCCTGCCTTACACCGGCCTGCCCTCAGCGCAGCGAGCGAGCGTCCCGCCGGCTCAGTCGACGTCCGGCCGCAAGAGCGGCCATGCCCTGGTAGCCACGACGAGCGCCGTAACTCGTCGTGGGCCTCTGACGTTCACTCCAATCCGCCCTCCATTCTGCCCACCAAATCCTTCGCACGCACTTGACACACCCGCCCGCAAGCCGCTAAATAACAACATGGCTCACTCGTATCTGGTATTCGATTTCGGCAACAACGAAGAAATAGCGCAGCAAGCGCGCCACAAAATTGAAGCGTGGAAGCAGGGCTTCCGTCTCGGAAACAAGATTCTCCTGAAATTCGAGCGCGCGGAATCCGACGAAAAGGAAGGCGCAGCCGCCAAGACATCCAGCGCCAAGAAGAAATCGTCAGCCAAAGAAGACGCGGCCGACTCCGCGTCGAACGTGCGCGTGCTGGTGCGTCTCGATTTTTCCGATCACGAAAAGCTTTCGCAGCAGCGTTGGCTCGACCGCATTCCCGCCGAGGATCCCTTCAAATCGGTGGAGTGCGAAATCATCCGCCAGCCCGACGCCGAGTATGCGAAAACCGCCGAACTTTTCGAATCGCTCGATTAGCTCGCGCCAACTTCAAAATCCAAGGAGCGAAAAGTGAAATTGTCTCTCGTCGTTCCAATCCTCGCGCTCGCAGGCCTGGGTGCCATTTCGCCCGCCCGCACCCAAGCCCAAGCGAATCGTCCCGCGCAGACCTTTGACACCTCCGCAGGCCCGGTGAAAGTCACGCCGCTCTATCACGCGACGATGCTCATCGAAGCGGGTGGCAAAAATATCTACGTCGACCCCGCGAAGCCAGCCAATTTCACCGGATTTCCCAAAGCCGACCTGATCCTCATCACCGATATTCACGGCGATCACATGGACCCCGACTCGATCGCCGGAATCACCAACTCCACTACAAAAATCTTCGCCCCGCCCGCCGTAGTCAAGACCGTCTCCACTGCCGGGCCCATCTCAAATGGCGAATCGAAATCCTGGAATGGCTGGACCATCGAAGCCATCCCCATGTACAACCTCAAGCGCGGACCCAGTCCCGGCCAGCTTTATCACGATAAAGGCAGAGGAAACGGGTACGTACTGACTTACGGCGGCAAGCGCTTCTACATTTCTGGCGACACCGAAGGCATCCCCGAAATGCGCGCCCTGAAAAATATCGACGTCGCGTTCGTCTGCATGAATCTCCCCTACACGATGCCGCCGGAGGAAGCCGCCGACGCAGTGAAAGTCTTCCATCCCAAAATCGTGATCCCATATCATTTTCACGGCTCCGATTTAGCAGTCTTCGAGAAAGCGCTGAAGGGAAGCGGTATTGAAGTCCGCGTCCTGGACTGGTATCCCAGCGCCTGAGGACCCAGTTTTAGTACCCAAATCCTCCACACCATTGCAAAAATTACGATCATCTAACTCACTACAGGCTTTCCCGTATTTGCTAACCCCCACATTCTGCTAAGTATCCGTTCGCGCCCTTGGCCTCCAAAGTGCTATGCGTCGATGCGAACATGAACGCTCGCACGAGGAACCACACGACAGCTCAAGGAGACGCGCGATGAACCCCACATTCGACATCTTCAAGCGCCTGCAGGACGGCAACTTCTTCTGGGTCGCAGCCGACAACGATTTCGATTCAGCGCGAAGCCACCTCGAACAGCTTTCTTCTGCGGTTCCGGGTCACTATCTGATCCACTCGCAGGACAAGGGGTTTGTCCTCGAGCAGAACACTGCGCCCTCAATTTATTGTGTAGCCTGAGCTGTGTCGCCTGAGCGCGGCCGCGCACCCCTCGCGCCGCGCTCAAATGAAAATGCCGGCAGAGCATGAAACTCTGCCGGCACGGACCCTTCCGCTTAATGTTGCGTTAGCTCGATTTTGAAGCCGATCGCTCCGCTTGCTCGCTTGCGAGTGCCCGTTCCGCTTGCCGTGGCGTAATACTCTCGCCCGATATCCGTATCGCCCCGTACACCACCGCAGCAAGCGTCGCGCCTGCAAGCGGCGCCACGATAAATAGCCACAGCTGTTGCAGCGCCCATCCGCCTACGAAAATGGCCGGTCCGATGCTGCGTGCTGGATTCACGGAAGTGTTCGTGATGGGAATCCCGACCAGGTGGATTAACGTCAGCACCAGCCCGATCGCCACTCCCGCAAATCCCACTGGTGCTTTTAAGTCTGTCGAGCCCAGCACCGTCAGCACAAGGAACATCGTCAGCACAATTTCCACCAGCATTGCCGCGCCCATCGAATATTGTCCCGGCGAATGCTCGCCATACCCATTTGCACCGAGCCCGCCCAGAATCGGATTCGCGGCTCCCGCAGTATTACTCGCCACGTACAGAATCAACGCCGACGCGATCACCGCCCCAATCACTTGCGCGATCACGTAGGCCGCCGCATCCTTGGCGCTGATCTTCTTCGATACCAGCATGCCAAACGTTACCGCAGGGTTGATGTGGCATCCGGAAATCGGCCCGATCGTATAGACCATCGCCAGCAGCGACAATCCGAAGGCGAACGAGACTCCCAAATATCCAATCTTGCCTCCGGCCAGCACGGCGCTGCCTACGCCTCCAAATACGAGCACAAATGTGCCTACAAGCTCGGCAGTATATTTCTTCATATCCGTCCTCCAACGGTTTCGGCGGGCTAGAAACCGACAGGACCGTCCAGACGCGGCGCGATTCTGACTGAAAATTGTCTCTGGGTCTACCGTAAACGCGGAGAAACCGGCTCGGACAAAGTTCGTGCAGATACACAATTTGATGGGACACGTACTCAAATCCGAGCAATACGATTGGGGCCTGCGGAACAGATCTCGATGTGCCTTCTAAGTGCCGTCAGCGGAACCAGCCTGAATCGGCGCCAGCTTTCCGGCCTTCCTCTTCGAGAGAATCGAGCTGGTTCTGCAGCTTCGCCTTCTGCTCCTCGAGCTGCTTGATCTGCGCGTTCCGGTCCTGGACGTAAATAACATTTTGCCGAAGTCCGGTCGCAGGGTCGAAGCTCACTGCGCCATATTTCTGGATCTCTTCCTGAATCTTGCCAATTCGATCGTCAATCTGCGCCATTTGATCGTGGATGGCCCGCGCTTTGTCGCGCCAGAATTGTTCTTCGCTCTTTCCTGCCTGCGGCTTGCCGTTCGTCGCGGTGGCGGCAAACGAATTCTCAGCAGCGGACGAATCGCCCTCTACACTCTGATCCGCATCCCCAACCACAGATACTCCATGGCCGGATAGCCCCGCGATTTTGTCTTCGGTATAAACTTTTGCGGCTGGAGCCTTCGATTTTTGCGCTCGAGCTTTTCGCGCAGCTTCACCCAGCGAATCCGCGGGTGGCGCTTCCTGCGATTGCATCTGTGGTTCTACGCCGCTAGTGCTCTGGGTTTTCGCTGGAGCCGGTGCTGTTGATTGCGATGGCGATTGGGAGGACGAAGCGCCCTGGCTCTGATCCTTATCCTGCGGCTTCGCTTGCGTCCCTGACTGCAATTGGGCTTGTGACTGTGATTGCCCCAGCGCCACAGGAGCAAAACTCAGCGCGGCAAGCAGCACGCCAAAAACGAACTTGCCCTGGTAGCTCTGGCTCATGACGGTTCTCCCATCCAGCATTATCTCAATTCAACGGTAGGCCGCTCGACGCACAGCGTCAACGCGATCGGCGGCTGAAGTATCGCCGAAATCACCTGTACGAATGGCCAGCCTCGCGCGCCGGTGCCCTTTGAACACAAAACCCACTCGTACCATTGGCGGCTTCGCACGCACTCCATAAGCTGAATGAGTATCCGGCAAGATATCGAGGTTTCATCACCATGAACACTCCCACGCGTAACGCGCTTCTCTTACTCGCTCTCGGCGTTTCCACTCTGGCAGCTTCTGGAAGCGCCGCGGCGCAGTCTCTGGCAAAGCCTCCGGCACAATCCGGATCACAAGAGGACACGGCTCAGCCCTCGGTGCCAGACGCGTCCAGGAAATCACCGATGCCCCAGCCGTCGCAACAACTCGCCCAGAACAATCTCCCAGCTCAGCCCGATCAGCAAATGTCTCTGGGTGAACTCGCGCGCCTCGCTCGCGCCAAAAAGAAAGACGAAACGAAAGCCGCCAAAGTAATTGACGACGAAAATATGCCGAGAGGCGGAATCTACATCGGAGGGAGCGCTCCGGATTCAAGTTCGTCATCCGCGAAATCCGGTGGCAAACTAGTACTGCTCGATTTCTGGGCGTCATGGTGCGGCCCGTGTCGCGAATCCCTGCCCGATCTAAAACAACTGCAGGCAGCCTACGGCAGCGACCAGCTTGAGGTGATCAGCATCAGCGAGGATGAGAACGAGCGCACGTGGAATAGTTTCGTATCGCAGAATCAAATGACGTGGGAGCAACGCTTCGATACCCGGGGCGAGTCGATGCGCCGCTACGGTGCCCACGTGCTGCCGACCTACATCTTGCTCGATAGCACCGGCAATGTGCTCCAGCGCTACGAAGGTGAGGACACCCATCAATCTCTCGCAGAACGTATCGGCACCGACATGAAGAAAGCTCAGGAACCGAGGCAGGCCCGCCAACTATCTGACTAAAACGCACCACACTAAATCTCTCGCCCGCACTGCGTTTTGGCTGGTTTGCAAGTCGCCACTCTTGCTATTGAATCCGCGGAATCTGCAAACAGGCAGCTTTGAAAGCGATGCGCGAATTTCTCTATGACACACGCGGCAGGGAATCACGATGCGATTGAATCATCACTCGGAATCGAAGAAGCCTCGATTCATTGCTGCGATCGCTCTCTCGCTTCTTGCATCGTGCAGGCCCGCGAAGGCTACTACTCCGGCCTGCAGTCATTCCGGCCAAACGCTAAAGAGGTCTCGGACCTTTTGTAATTCTCAATTATGGATTCTAGTACTTAGTTGGTAGTAACATTTCTGGCTATGCCGCACGAATTTACCGAGCGGGAGAAGGAAGCAGAGCCGCTGGCGGGGTCTAATCGAGGAGGAGGTCCGCCTCGTAAGATTACGGCGATCGGAGTCCTTGATCCTCCGGTACCGCCTAAGAAGCGGCCAACCAGTCTGCCTCCGATTCCTGCATCCTTGCTCGTGCGCGTTTTCGCGGCGATCATTTTGATCGGTTTTGTGCTTGGAGCTTTCTTACTGCTGATTCATTGATCCTTTTCCCCGAGGCGCTTTGCATTTCTATTTTTGATTGGCAATCCCGCGCACTAGCAGCACAACTCCGCGCGATCCAGCATGCCTGTCCTTCGCGATCTCTTGATACTCTGGCGAGTCCCAAAACTCCCGAAACGCTGCCTTATCGGGGAACGAAAGCAGCACGACCTTCTCCCGCTCCCAGGCCCCTTCGACAACAAGCGGCTTCTCATCAGCCGCCAAAAGCTGCCCCTTAAATCGCGTAAACACGCTCATAAATTTCTTCTGGTAACGATCGTACGTCGCCCGATCCGTAATCGACAGCAATCCAATCGCGTAAACCATCTTTTGAACTCCCAGTAGGGGCGCGGCATGCGTGGTTCGAGCGTCCCGTTTGCCGTCGCGGGACCGTGCCCGGATCAGCAGGGATAATCCGTCGCCGCCACACTCCGTTTGTCACTTTTTCGTTTGCGTGCTCGCAGTCGCGTCTGCTTCGATTTCTGCTTTTTGCCAGCTGGAATCAGGATTGAAATTCTTCATCGCTTTTGCGGTGGCTTCGGTGGCCTTTCCGAGATCCTTTTCATACACCACGCCGTCGCTGCCAACTATGAAAGTCATCACGCCCGACGAGCGGTATTCCGCGGGATACGCCACGAACGCGAATCCGTTCGTCATCTTGCCGTCAGCCACGTAACTCTTCGCGCCTCCGGGCGCATCTTTCCCCTGCGCCGTCAGCACATGGAAAAAGTAGCCTCGATATGGAGTCGGAACGCCGTTCTTGTCGTGGACATATCCTGCCGTAACTGCAGACGCCACGAGCGGTCCGATAGGGCTTTGCGGCTCGCCCTCAGCGGTTCTCCAATACAGACCGTTTTGTTTCCCGGAATCGCTGAATATTTTCTGTGCATACTCCTGGCGCGTCGAGAAGTATTCTTTTTCCGCGGCCGCGAGTTCTTGGCAAACGCCGATACTCGATATTTCATTCCGTCCCACTCGACGGTAGAGAATTTCTTTCTTGGCCGATTCTGAATCAAAATACCACACCGAGCCCCTGTTTATGAGCGGGATGGGCGTGGGCCAATTCATCGCGCCGATATATAAAGTGGTCGTTCCGTCCGGTTCCTTGAAGAGCCGGTGCATCTCCCCATATTTCTTGACGAAATTCTCCCGATTTTCTTTGTCTTCCACTTCATCGCCCGAATCGACGATCTGCTTCGCGTTTTTTCCTAGGATGTCCAGCATCGTCTTTTCGTCGTTATTTTGCGCTGCGGTCACGAGCGCCTGGCTGGCGTCTTCTGCCGACGAGAAAGTCTTCTGACCTTTTTCCTGCGCCATCGATCGGGCAGGCATGCCGCCCGCGAAAATAATTGCGACCGTCGCAAACGTCACGAGACCGCCCCGGCTAAAATTCCGGAAATCGATTTTCGTACTTCGCATATCTCTTTTCTCCGTTTCCATCGTCCGTAGCTCGTTCGCGTTTTGAGGTTTCGACTACCGGTGCCCACCGCCGTGGCTGCCGCCGCCACCACCGCCACCGCGATTGCCGCCACCGCCACCGCCGCGATTGCCACCGCCCCCGAAGCTCGAGCTTCCGCGTGACGAATAGCTCCGGGCTTCTCCGCCATGGCTGTAGCCACTAAATGCGCCGGATCGAGTGTCACTGGTTGCGCGGGGCTGTCCGTATCCTCGCGCCTGTTGGCTATTGCCGCTGAAAGGTCTCGTCGTCGCGCCAGGCCGATTGTAGACGTTGCTCGGCGCCCGAGTGTTGTCACGCGCGGTCCGGTTCGCATCCGTCGTACGATTCGCTGGCTGACCGTGGTTGTCATACCCGGTGCGATTGTCATGCGCGCCGTGATCGTTGTACCCGTTGCGCACATTGTTCGTGACGGCCCGGTCGCCGCCATTGTGGTAATAAACATTGCGGTTGTAGAACGTCCTGCTGCGCGAGTAATACGTGTTGTGGTTATAAACGATCACGCGGTTATGCCAGTTGAATCCCCAATTGTGCCAACCCCAGCCGTAGCCACCATAAAAGCCGATCCCGAAACCAACTCCCCACGAAAGGTACGGCCCGCCGTACCAAATGCCCGGATACGGATACCAGCCCGGCCACGCCACGATTGGCCCGCCATAAATCAGCCACGGATTGTAAGCCGGCACATACACGATCTGAGGATCGGCAGGCTGAATCACGATCGTCGAGCCCTGCGTCTCCACGGTTTGCTGTTGTGTCGTCTTCAAGTTGCCGGCGGTTTCCGCTTTCTGCCTCATCACCTGGACGGCGTCCATCACGTCCTGCTGCTGATTGTAATAAGCATCGCCAAGCGACGACGTCCACGAGATATTCTTATCCATGTTCGCCAGCACGGACGGAAACGCAGTGAGCGCTTTCACGCTCGGATCCCACGATTGCTTGTCGACTGCCTGCGCCAGATCATCACCCTTAAGTGTGGGGTTCGCTTGCACCCACCGGTCCGCTTCAACGATCTCCGCTGGAAACGTGGTCGCCGCCAGTATCTGCGCTACCAGTGAATCTGGATACAGCGCTATCGGCGCTACCAGTTGCTGCAACTGCTCGGGAGTCTGCTGCGTGTAGGCTTGCCCTTGGCCTTGCTCCTGGTCGGATTGCCCTTGTTGATCCTGTTGAGCTTGATCGGGCGACTGCCCCTGCTGCGCGTCCTGAAACGCGGCAAGATTCTGCGGCAGCGCCGCGGACATCATCGCGAGCAGCGTTGCGAACAAAATCGGCGCGATCGGCTTCCGCCTGCGCGAGCGCAACTTCGATAACTCCGTCGCACGCTCAAAATGCTTCGCGTTCCTGAAACTTTTCGGCATCTTCATCGCTGGATGCCTCCTAGGAGTTCAGATGTGCTGCACGCTCTCAAGGTTTCATTCATTCCTATCGAGAACCAGTACCATCGCGCTCAGCTTATGCCACCAAGTCTTCCAAATACAAACGAGCAAATCGCGAGCATCGCGCGTCTCGCATGAACGTGCGTCCTGCCCGAGCCCGAGAGCATCCTATCCTCGATCGCGTGCTCAATCGCGCGCGCAACGGAGCACATGAATGCCATCCTTCGCAGTAATTGCGCTCGCAGGTTCCGTCTGCGGCGTCCTCGACCTCGCGAGCGCCGCTGCGCTCTTCGTCTCCAAAGGCGGCACGTTGGAACGCCTGCTCCAATTCATTGCCAGCGGCGCGCTGGGCGATTCGAGTTTCAAGTCAGGAAAAAGAAGCGCCGCGCTGGGCCTCCTGTTTCACTTCGCGATCGCCTTCACAGCAGCAACCACTTACTACTGGACCGGGCGCGCTCTCCCAATCCTTGTCACCCACGCCGTCGTCTGCGGCATTCTGTACGGAACACTCATCCATCTTTTCATGACGTTCCTCGTCATCCCGCTTTCGCGTGCACCTAAACGCAAATTTTCCGCGAGTGCATTCCTAAGCCAACTCGCCGTCCACATGTTCGTGGTTGGCCTGTCCATTTCGCTGACGATCAGCCATTTCTCCTGATCGCTAACGACGCCCGATCGACGCTCTGCAAAAGAAGCACTTCGGGGATGGTTTCGAGCGAACCGCAACACGATGGAGGTTTCTTTCTGTCACTCCGGCTGTTGGTCGCTCCTACCAGACTCCAATAGAACGGGCGCAGTTTTTGCACAGATGGAGCGCACAGCGCTTCCCTGATAGCCACGCGCAGAACTGTTCTTCACTATCATTGAAGCTGCCAGCGCAGGGTATCGGATTCTGTAAGTTGGTTTTCTCGGGATATTGCTGGCCTTCTCGGTAGCACACTAACCAGCACGCCCACTGGAGACATTGCGGCTGCTTCTTGTGAAGCATCGGGGTGAACTCGTTCGGCTCTCAGCGGATTTTCGTATGGGATGCCGGCACTACTCCCGCTGACGCATACACAGACTCACCCTTCAGATGTGCGGGTTGTCAGTAGGGTCCACGTGTGTGCTCCCGTCCCCGGCCTGCAAATCACGCCGCCTTTCTTCGATCGGATACTCCTGAAGCGTGCCGCGCATATTATGCTCGTGGATTTTTCGCGCGACCATCACGGCCGTCGAAGAAGTAGTGGCGCATTCATGGCAGAAGCGGCGCTGAGTGGCAAAGTCCACCAAGACCACAGTGACTTCCGCAAGGCAGCTTGGGCAGGTGTTCAGAGGAACTGAGGGCATGGGGCGATTGTAACAGGAGCCGAAATTACAATCCACCAATCGGTTTTCCGTCAAAAGAACAGCCGCCCGGACTTCGAGCGGCTGTTCTGATTGTTTGCGGATTGAGCTGGCGTGTTGTCCGAACGATCAGCGCGCGATCATGTGCCGTCGTGGTTGCTGCGCCATCCTGCGAATGCGTTCCGGCAGAATGACGGTTGGTCTTCGGAAAGTGGCGCCGCCTGCTTCGGCTGTAGCACTCTCGCCGAATTCTTCGCTCTCCACCGGAGTTGCAAGGAAAGCGTGGACTTCACCGGTGCTCACTACCACGATACTGCCGACGATCTGTCCCAGATCATTGATACAGGTGGCGTTATCCATAAAAAATGGGGAATTCGCAGGAATCAGCGTGTTCATGTCTGTCATCACGCCGTTCTGCCACACGAAAGCGCTTCCGTGGAAGTCCGCATCCGACGACCTCCCGACCACCTGTCCCTCGATGTTAATGGCTTCGCCGTTGCTGTGAATGTTTCCGGGCAGCGTGCCGAGATCGATCATCTTTTTCCCTCGCCAGATGAATGCGTGAAAAGTGACATCTCCAGGCAGATCAGAAAGTCCGACCGCCTCGCCCAACTCGTTGATGTCCTGTGCGAGGTTATTCATCGTTCCGCCGAGGTTCCCGAGGTCGGTCGGCTTGACGTTGTTCCAGGGCAAAGCGTGACTGGTCGTTCCCAAGAATTCAACACCACAAGGACCCGATTGGCCGACGGCCTGGCCGCGGTTGTTGATCGCGTACGCCAAGCCGACTGGATCGCCCGGAAAAGTTTGTAGTTCGTGGACGCGACCGTTGCTCCAGAAGACCGGTTTGTACTGAAAAACCTCGCCGGAGCCAGCGCAGGTTGGCTCCACCGTAGCATTCTCGGCCGTCCCAGCCATCTCGCCCAGATCATTTATTCCAAAGCCACCGCCGTTGTTGCCGCCAAGCGTGGGCTGCGGGATCATTCTGTTCTTTTGCCAAAAAAATGGGCGACAGGTCAACTGGGTCCCGAAGCCGCAAAAGTCTTCTCCGTTCGGGTCGGGAACGGACGTTTCCGCTTCACCGCCAGCGTTCCCAAAATCATTGGGCCGATATTCCGAAAAACTGTTGGAACCTCCCAGGGTGCCGAGGTCGGTCATTACACCGTCATGCCAGAGAAACTCGTGGACATCATTATCGCCGGGCAACAGCGAATAGCCCTCGACCTAGCCAGTGTTGCTGATGCCTCCGGCAGCCGCGAACGACCCGCCCAGCGTGCCGAGGTCGTTGACGATGTATCGAATTTTATGCGCTTCCTGCGGATGCGGCCGCGCGGCCAGAGAAATTGAAATGGCCAACGCGAACAGGAACACCACAGTGGTTACGACGATCGGTCTTAGCGATTTCACTTTGTTCTCCTCGGAATGTACAGCGCTAGCCCGCCGCCGACGTTTAGCGATGTTCCTCGTCAAAATCGGGCACTTTCGACTCGCGAACGACGCCGTGGATCGCCTGCGATCCGAAATGGTTACTCGCAGGAGTGCTGAACACCAGAGTTACGTTGGAAAACGGGACGTCCGACCCGCCGTTCACGCAGACCTGCAGCATGGACAGCACGGTGTCGTTCTTTGAAAAGGGAGCAGGGCTTCCATTGCCGGTAATCTTGGCCAAGCCGCTGACCATGAAACCAGGGTTAGTGATAGCTGGGCCTGGAGGCGCGTAGGAAGGGCAAGTGCCGGTGCCGGAGCTGACCGCGGCATCCTTCATGGTGATGTGGTGAGTATGAGCAGCGCGTACCTGAGGATCGGGACTATCCACATTTTTAACAACGCCGTTCACGACTGCGTAATCCGAGCTCTCCATCGTCATGGCTGCGGAGAAATCGGCCAGACCGGATCTGCCTTTCAAATCCAGAGTCCAGGTGCCGTTCATTACCCACGGACCAACCAGCTTGCCCTGTATGGTTGCCGGCGTGTAATCACTGATTGACCCGCTAAAGTGCGTGGGCGGCGGATCTTGCGCCAACGCACTCGCACCCACGCCCAGCACTAGAACCGTGATCATGCTTACCGCCCACCACAAATTTTTGCTTTTCATGAGAAACCTCCAAGTTTTAGACTCGCGCCTTTACCGCTGAAAGTTCTTCAGGTTGCAAGATCCGTCAGGACCTGCGTCAAGACCTTACGGCCCGAGAACTCCATTTCGGCGCTCCTGCTTCAGATCAGCCGACACAATCAGCCAACTAAGAGGGTTTGGTCAAACGGCAATGCGCGGAATCGCCATATGCCGTCTAATGCCGTCTTTTGGGTCTGCCGGGCCTGTGGGGTTAGAATGGGATTACTTGACTTACGACGCTTACGGACCAATCAGGAGAGCTTGATGAACGAGTTATACCCCGGCGCACCGCCATCCGCGAGCCCGTCCGAAGACCGGCTGGATTCGTGGAAGGAAATCGCGGCACATCTCAACCGCGATGTGACGACGGTCCAGCGCTGGGAGAAGCGGGAGGGGATGCCGGTTCACCGCCACGTGCACGACAAGCGTGGCTCCGTTTATGCGTTGTGCTCCGAGCTTGATGCCTGGCAGCAAGGCCGCGGACCAGTTTTGGAGGAGCGAGAGAAAGAGCAAGAGAAAGAGCAGGAGAAAGAACAAAAAGAAGAAAAGAAAGAAGAAAAGAAAGAGCAAAGGTTCGAGGCGCCGGCCGAGACGGAAGGCGACCACGGACAAAGAGCGACACTAGGGGCGCGCCACTGGCTCGTGCTGGCGGGAGTTGTTGTACTCGGCCTGCTTGCCGTCGCTTACGTCATGTCCCGAAGCCGCGCAGAGGAAGCCGCCCGGCCCAAAATCAAGTCGCTGGCGGTGCTGCCTCTGAAAAACCTGTCGGGAGACCCCACGCAGGAATACCTTGCTGATGGGATGACCGAAGCGCTCATCGGACGCCTCGCCGGGATCCACGATCTTCGCGTGATTTCCCATACGTCGGTGATGCGCTTCAAGAATCCACAGCTCTCGGTGCCGGAGATCGCCAGAACATTGCGAGTAGACGCCATTGTTGAAGGCTCGGTGATGCGAGAGGGGAATCGAATTCGCGTCACCGCCCAGTTGATTCGTGGCGCTACTGACGAGCACTTCTGGTCGGAAACCTACGATCGCGAATTGCGCGACGCGCTTGCTTTGCAGAGCGAGTTGGCGCAAGCCATTGCCAAAAAGGTGGAAGTGACGGTGAGCGGAGAGGAACACGAAAGACTCGCCGCAGCGCGTCCCGTCGCGCCTGAAGTCTACGAGAGCTACCTGAAAGGCTGGTTTGCTTTCAACAAAGGCAACAGCCGAGCTGGCATCGAGGAAAGCATTGGTTATTTCGAGGAGGCGATAAAGAGAGACCCGACGTTTGCGTCAGCTTACGTCGGTCTGGCAGAGGCCTATAGCGAACTCGGTACGCCTTTTATCGGCGCTCCCGCCGAAGAGACGCGACCGAAAGTAATGAGCGCAGTCCGAAAAGCGCTGGAGCTCGATCCGGACCTTGCCCAAGCGCACGTCCTGCTGGCAGACGCGGAGTTGGAGCAGTGGCACTGGGCCGATGCCGAGTCTGAATACAGGCGTGCCCTCGAATTGAACCCGAACGGCGCTGAGGCTCACATCGGACTTGCTTCGTGGTTCCTCGTCAAGGGACGCACGGACGAGGCTCTAGCTTGGGCCCGACGTGGCCGTGAACTCGACCCGCTTGCAGTTTCCGGCACTGACGTCGGGTGGATTCTGTTTCAGGCCCGCCACTATGACGAAGCCATCCGCGAACTGCGCAGCGAACTGGCGGTACAACCGGACGACCCGAGTGCCCTTTGGTACCTTGGATTCGTGCTGATCGCCAACAATCAACCCGAGAATGCAATCCCTTTGCTGGAGAAGGCGGCGTCTCTCTCCAACCGCAGCCCTGGCGTGATCGGCGTCCTGATCAGGGCGTACGCCCATGGTGGGCGGCGCAGCGATGCACTTCGGCTCCTCGCAGAACTCAAAAGCCGCAAGAAGGCAGGTTACGTTCCCGCTGCCGCTTTTGTGAACGCATATCTGGGGCTCGATGAAAACGATCAGGCATTTGTCTGGCTCGAGCAGGCCTTCAAGGAGCAGTCGAATATTCTGCTATTCCTCAAAGTGCATCCCTACTTTGATCCCCTGCGGGGCGATCCTCGATTTGTGGATTTAGTCCGCCGCGCCGGGCTTGCCTAGCGCGCCTATCCTTACCCGTTCCGGTTCCTTGTCCCACACTCGTCCGTGGTGAAGTGTAGAGTCTCGCGTCCAACCGCGAGGATCGCGCCACCCTGAAATGATCCAACTGCCTTGTAAGTCGGGAATCGGAAACCACGTTCGGTAGAGGTGCGGGGACGTTCCGGTTCGGATAGATATTGAAAATCGCTATTCGCAACAAGTATCAAGAAACGCCCCGTTTCCGATTGATGCGTCGATCAGGAGTTGGGCAGGGCAAGTTGACCTGAACGCCTCCGCACCCTTGTCCTGTTGCGATCGATTCTCCCGGCCCCTGGAGAGCCAAAACCAGATAAACTAATCTCGGCTGGCCCCTTCCCACTATTGCGGTCCGCAGTTCAGCCGCCTGGCACGTGGACCGAACGGAAGCTCGTCACGCAGACATGTGATGTCGATCACAGATTCGATGAGCGGATCGCGCCAAAACTTGGTTATTCTCGGTGCCGAAGGATTCAGGGGTAAAATATGACAAGAACCGCACAGAGTACGGGTACGCGGGTCGTTTTGAAGAGCGTTCTTTATTTGACCGATTTTTCAGAACCTTCCGAAGCTGCCTTGCCCTTCGCCCTCGCGATAGCGAGTGATTATGGCGCGAAAGTTCATGCGCTGCATGTGTTGACACCCGTGATTCCGGAGACTTGTGTGGAGGCGATCTCTGCCGATGAGAAATTTGCTGCTGCAGAAATGGACGAAGGTGGATTTCAAACTCATCAGAGTCCCCCACGATTCAGCGATCGCGCGGAGAGTCGGCGTCTGGCCGGCTGTTGAGCAAGCAATTCACGATCGAAATATTGATCTGATCGTGCTTGGCACACACGGTCGAACTGGCGCCCAGAAGCTCCTGCTCGGATCTTTCGCGGAGGAGATCTGGAGACGCTCGAGCGTGCCGGTACTCACAATCGGACCTCATGTTCAGAGGAATACAACCACCGGCGGCGCTTTCCATACGGTATTGTTCGCGACAGACTTCAGCAAACCGTGCGAGTCCGCCTCACCGTTTGCAGTATCACTGGCCGAGGAAAATGAGGCACACCTGATTTTGCTCTATGTAGTGCCCAAGCCCGCAACGAACGAACAGGGTGAGCTTGCGCTCGCTGACGTGATGCAACGTCTCAACGATATCGTTCCCAGTGATGCTAAAAAATGGTGCCAGCCGTCTCCCGTTGTGCGGTACGGAGACGCGGCTGACGGTATTCTCGAACTGGCTACAGAACTCGGAGCAGATTTAATTGTGCTAGGGGTGCGGGACGCTGCGGGCCACCTGGGTGCGGCGACACATCTTGAGCGCGCGACTGCCCACAAGGTAGTGGCGCATGCGCTATGTCCGGTTCTGACGGTGCGCGGCTAAGAAGCTACGCTCAGTGGTAACTTGAAGTGCGGGACGATTCAGGTGAAAAAGACGCCAAGTATCCTGATGAAAGAGAGCTTGGTTTTTACGTCTCTCGGATTCGCTCGTCAAGCAACCACAGTATACTCGGGGTGAAGGAGTTGATATCGTTATGAAACCAGATATCGATCCGTCCGGCACGATTACTTCCGCGTCGGCTCAGATCTCAACCGGCCCTGAACAGGACGCCGCTCCCCGGCCGCACTGGCATTTTCTTTGCGTCGCGCTATGCGTTGCTGCGCTCGCAAACGCGCTCGTCCCCGCGGTCTACTTTTCTGAAACACATTTCTTCGGCCAAACGAGTCTCAGCTATCGCGCTCTTCTCGTCGCCGTCGTAGTGGTCGAATATGCGATTGCCTTCTTGCTACTTCTCCTGCACGCGAATGTGGGCTTTGCAGGCGGCTACACCGTCGCCACCGCCGCCATCGTCACGCTAGGCTCCGCGATGCTCGCTTACTCGACCGTGGATTCTTCCGCCTCGGGCGGGAGCGCACGCTATGCTGAAATTCTAGTCCTCGGAGGGCTTGCCTTCGCCGTCTTGTCCAACATCGTCTTTCTCGTCGCCAGCATCCGCTACGCTCGCGCGATTCACCCGCGTTTGCACCGCGGCGGTTTCTTCCTCGGTATCGTTGCCTCCGTCGCTCTCCTCTTTCTCTACGCTCGCATCCTCTCCTAGCGTCGCCTAACCTTCGATGATGCGCATGGAACAGGGTTGCAAGTTTCTGGCTGAAACTGATGAGGATACGGTCCGGCCGGATATTTTTGCTGGTGCGGGCGACGGAGCCAGCAGAAAGGAGGAAGGAGTTGGGGTGAGCGACGGGGTTTGAACCCGCGACCCTCGGTGCCACAGACCGATGCTCTACCAGCTGAGCTACGCTCACCTCATTGAACGTAGAATACCACGTGTCGCCCCAGTGTTGAACGGCGCTGTCGTGAATTAAGGGTGGTCTCTGTTGCGTCTCTTGCGGCTGTAATCTAGGCCGTTGGCTCGAGCGTTTTTCGTTGGCGTTTGCCCGAACGCTTTCTTCGAAAGCCCGGCTGATCGAGATCTGCGGAATCTGGCGGACTTGAAATGAGGCTACCGTCTCCATTTTCGGACGACGGCTCTGAACCCTCGATCGATTTTCTGCGCGGCGCGCCATTCTCCCAATCCAATTGTTGCAAGGCCGGCGACTCCGTAATCCGTTCGATCAGAGTATTTACCGCGCGATCGATCGCTTCTTGAAGTTGTGCATCGATACGCTGCCTCATCAACGCAACCTCTTCGGCGACTGCTTCCGCTGCGGTGATTTTCACCAGTTCGCGGATCGCTTCCGACGACTCCGCCTGAATCGCAACGGAATCCTGCCGAGCCTGATTGGCGATCTCATCGGAGAGAAGAAGCGTTTGCGTTAAATTTCCCGCGGCCGTAGCCGAACCGCCCTGGGCACCAAGCGAACAACCGGTATTGCCGTCATCGACTGACTGCTCAGCGACGATGAAATGTCCTGCTTTCGAGCCGTTTTCTTCCGAGGCTGCCGGAATCACCAGTTCTTCGTCCTCCGGACAAGGAAACCAATCCTCCGGCGGCAGGGCGATGTCCCACACATTGCCCGCAACTTCGAATTCGATCCCCACATGATAAAGCGCGCGATACGTTCTAGGTCGCTGCACCCAAATGACGCGAGCGGGTACCACTCGCGAAGAGCGCCGCGGGTTCGCGTGACGGACTTCGAGCATGACCGCTGAATTGGGCGCGGGATAATGCCCCGATTGATACTGGCATCCGTAACAGTTCACGATTACCGTCTTCGTCGATTCCCGGAATTCGCGGCCGAGCGCGTCCGTCCCCTTCACGATGATCGGGGACGAGTGAATTACGCGCGTGCTGCGTCGTTTCTCCGCCCCTTCGCCATTCTTATCGGCTAGTTCTGCCATCCCGTTCCTCGCGCCACGCTAAATTGACGGTACGCCCCCGATTGGGCAGGGTCAATGGAACGTGGCTCCAAGTAGTAAGCGGAGGGATCGACGCTGGAACCACATCGAACGCCAATTCCCAGCGAGAAATCCGCGGGTGATTCCAATCAGCTAACGACGCGGGATTTTCCTGCACGCAGTAGGTTCGAGGAACCAACACGGACGCCGCGCGTCGTCAGTTCGGGCGGCGGAAGGGAATTGGCGCGGCTTGTTTACGGCGGCCGGTGTACTGATTGAGGCGAGCGCGAGCCTGATCGGCCCACGGCCCAGCAGGCGCATATCGCAAATACAAATTCCATTGTTCGCGGGCGAGGCGGCCTTCTCCTCGCTTTTCATACGCGAGCGCCAGATTGAAGTGAACATCCGCATGCGCCGGCATCGCGCGGCACGCGCGGCGAAGATGTTCGACAGCCTCGTCCACTTCTCCCAACTCTTCCAGCGTACAGCCCAGGTTGTAGCGCGAAATTCCATTCAGCGGATCGAGTTCGACGGCGACACGGAACGCAGCACACGCATCGGAGATTTGGCCAATCTGATAGTAGGCAACGCCGAGATTGATGTGCGCTTCGATCCAATCGGGGCTGAGGTCGACGATTCGTTGGTAAATTGCGATCGCTTCGGGAAGCGTTTCGGCGCTCGCTTCGCAATCGAGAGCCGATTCGAAGAGCTGCTCGGGCGTTCGGCCCGTCATTGCATGGAGCTTCGAAGGCACCGCGGAAGTATCAAACGGGAACACCCACTGCCGTTTGATTGGGTTGAACGGCGTCGGCGAGCCCGGCGGAATCACAAGCACTTCGCGGCCATGTTGCAGCAGACAATGTTCCTGCAGCGGCCGAGACGCTCCGCCAAATTGCTGTTCGGTAAGCGAAATGGCGCGGCGTACGCGACGCGCGGGGATATTGCTATCAGTCAGGCGCTTCACAGACCGAAGCGCAACGAGATCGCCAAAGCTGTAAAACCGTTCGCCCCAGCGCGCGCGAGGGTTTACCAGACGCAATTGTTCCCAGTAGCGAAGACGGCTCGGTTCCACTCCCAGAATGCGCCCTGCTTCTTTGCGCGTGTAGCGTTGCGTCAAACCAGAGGTCTCCCACGTGATACGAAATCCAGTCGAACGATTATGCACCCTCTGTCAACTGGTTGGTCACGGCGTTCATTGCGCACCGTAAATTGCCGCACCGAACGATAACCATAAGAGGACATCGAGTTGCGCAGCGCCCGCAGCTTGCTAGACTTTGAATGGTACTCGCCCTCCACAATGCCTCTCGATAGCGCGGAACGTCTGTACATCGAACGCCAGGTCACTCTGGCCAGGGCCGTCCTGGTTGCGCTCGCGCTCGTTGCGTTGCTGGAGACGTCCATCGAGCCCACCCGGCGCTCCGCCGTGATCTTTCTCTCGTTCTACCTGGTCATAGCGCTCGGAATGGTTCTGGCCGAGCGATTTTTCGGCGAGCTGCGTTTTCGGATTCCACTGACGGCCGATTTCATCGCCCTCGCGGTGTTTCTGGTGTTGACGCCTTCCGTCTCGGCGTTCTGGTTTCTGCTGCTGTTCTCCGTGTTTGCGCTGAGCTCGCGCGGAAAAACACGCACGATGCTCATCGTCGTCTGCGCTGCAACCGTTGGAATTATTGCTCGCGTCGCGAATTCTGTTGCGGATCCGTTCGGTTGGCACAGCCTGATTCATTGGCTGATGATTGGGACGGCTACCCTGATCTCCGGCCTGGGCATGGGATATCTAGGCGCGCGTGAACGCGAGCACCTCGCCAGGCAACAATTTCTCGAGAAAGTCACTCGCTTGCTCCAGTTCGACCGTGGCCTCGCCGAATCCATCCGCCAGGCGCTGGGCGAAATTGCGCTGGCATTCAATTGCGAGCAGGCTTGCCTCGCCATCCGCGAGGAAGATCTTGAACGTCTGTTCGTATGGAAAGTACGCCCCAGCGAACGCGAGCCGCGCTCGCCCGAGATGCTTCTACTAACGCGCTCAGAGACGTTCCTCGCCGACTCGCTCGAAGTTTCACTGAGCTGGGAGTTTAGCGAAGGTAAGGGCGAAGGATTCGGCTGGGACCGGCGCACAGGGCAAACATTTCGGGACGTGCCGCCGCCGCCGAGCACAACGCGCGAGGAATTCGCGGCGAAGTCCTTGATGGCAGTGACAATCGAATCCGCCGGAAGGCCGGCCGGTCGCGTCTTGCTGATTAATCCCACAGCTGCAAATGGCGTGCCACAGCGGTTTTCGAAGGCTGACCTCCGCTGGCTCGAGCAAATCGTCCGGCACCTAGGGCCGCCGCTGGAGAATGTGTTCCTGTTGCGGAACCTGAGAGCCCGCGCCGTGGAAGCGGAACGAAGCCGCATCTCGCGGGATCTCCACGACGGGATCCTGCAGACTCTCTTGAGCCTGAAAATTCAACTCGGCGTGCTTCGACAAAAGCTTCCGCAGGAGCTGGAGAAAGCCGATAGCGAGCTCGGCAACCTTCAGAAAATCGTCCAGCAGGAAAGTGAAGAACTGCGGCGCTTCGTCACCGATTTGCGGCCCCTGAGGGTCGAGAGTGCCGATATGCGCGAGCTGATGGTTGGCTTTGCCGAGCGTTTTCGCAACGAATATGCGATGGGCGTGGACCTTTTCATCGAAGACCGCAACCTGGCTCTTCCCGACCGCATTTGCAGGGAATTGTTCCAGATTTACAGAGAGTCACTACACAACGTAAAAAAGCATGCGAATGCGAGTCACGTCGTGGTAAAACTAGGTCAAGACGAGGCGAAAGTCTTCCTCGTAATAGACGACAACGGCCGAGGATTTAGCTTTTCCGGGCGATACACAAGCGAAGAGCTCGATCGTCTGCGTCTTGGGCCAATTTCGATCAAAGAACGAACAAGAGGCGTCGGGGGAACGCTTACGGTGGAGTCGAATCCCGGGCACGGTGCACGCCTAACCGTCGAAATCCCATTGAGTTGAGATGACGAAAGCAAAACAGGTGATTCGTATCCTGGTGGCGGACGACCATGCCATCTTCCGGGAAGGTCTGCGCAAACTCCTTGAAGCCGCCGACGAAATTCAGATTGTCGGAGAGGCTTCGAACGGAGTGGAGTGCATCAAGATGCTGGCGAAGTTCAAGCCAGACATCCTGCTGCTTGATTTGCGCATGCCGGAAAAGGATGGCCTGGGCGTGCTCGAGGAGATTAACTTCGACTCAATGCCCACGCGCGTGATTGTTCTTACCGCTGCTGAAGACGATCGCGACGTGGTGCGCGCGATGCGGTTGGGCGCGCGCGGCGTGGTGCTGAAGCAATCCGCGAGCGATCTTCTCGTTAAAAGTATTCGCAAAGTTTTCGACGGCGAAATCTGGCTGGACAACCGGATGACAGCGGAAGTAATCGACGCGTTCAAGAAATCGGCCGAATCAGGCCAGCGCCGCGAAAAACCGCTTCTGAGCGACCGCGAAAAGGAAATCGTTCAACTCGTTGCCCAGGGATTTCGCAACCGCGAAATCGGCGAAAAGCTTTTCATCAGCGAGCAGACGGTAAAAAATCATCTGCACAATATTTTCGACAAGCTGGGCGTATCCGACCGTCTCGAACTCGCCCTCTATGCGATCCATCACCGTTTGATCGATCAGGCCTAGCAATTCATTTCCAGCTTTTCCCGATTTTCAACGCGCATCCATTTCGCAACCGCGATTTGCTATTCTATCGGCTGGATTAATAACCGGACTAATAATCGGAATGTCTTCTTCGTCCACCAGTACCCCCATCGCGAACGCTTCGAGGATATATTCCCGCGAACGGGTGCTCCTGACGACCCTCCTCTTGCTGCTCCTATGGATGGTCTTCACCGCATTCGCCGCGCGCCTCTATCACAAGAAATACCACGTGCTCGGTGACGAATGGTTTGCGAGAGGAGAAGCTAGTTTTCAATCGGGCGATGCCGCGGCGGCGCTCAGTGACTATCGCAACGCTCTGCTCTACTCACCAGTCAACGCAAATTTTCAATTTCACCTCGCGAAGGCCCTCGCCGGCACCGGACGGTATGAAGAGGCGCGCGCCTATTTGCTGACATTGCTCTCGGAATCGCCGGGAAGCGGGCCCATCAATCTCGAGTTGGCAAGAATCGCAGCCCACACCGGATCGAACTCGATGGCCGATGCCCTCCGTTATTACCACGCGGCGATTTATGGAGTGTGGGACACCGATCCGATCGCGATGCGCTGGCAGATCCGCCGCGAATTTTGTGAGTACCTCTTCGACAACCACGCGATGAATCAGGCGGAAGCTGAGGTCATCGCTCTCGCCGATAACACGAGTCCCGGCGACCCTGCCGGCCAACAAGTTGCGGGAGCGCTTCTGTTGCGCGCTCACATGTGGACCCGGGCGCTACAACAGTTTCAGAATTTGCTGGCGCTTAATCCCCGCGATGAAGACGCGCTCGGCGGTGCAGGGACTGCCGAGTTTCAGCTCGCTCATTATTCGCGCGCCGCGGATTATTTCGAACGTCTGCCGAACGAGCGTCGCGCTCAACCCGACGTGGCGAAGATGTACGGGGTTTCGAAAGACATGTCGCTCGCGAACCCGTTCCTCGACGGCCTCTCCATCAACGAGAAAGCAAAACGCGCAGCCAGCGCCCTCGAGACCGCGAAAGCACGTGCCACTGCGTGCGTGGGCCAGGCCGGTGAAGCCACTTCTGGAATCCCGTCTAAATCGGCACTCCAGGAAGCGCTCACCATGTCTACCGGAATGTCCGCCGACTGGACCGAACGCAACCTGCGCAAATATCCGGAGCGAATCGAGCCTGCGATGTCCGCCGTGTTTGAAATGGAGGTTGCCGCCGCCGACCAGTGCGGCGACCCGCAGGGCGTGGACTATGCGTTGTGGCTGCTTGCCCGAAATCGTGGAGGCAGCGGGCGATGAGCCTCACAAGCGCTCCTCTCGGAGCTGCAGACTCGCCGCAACCCGCTCCGGTTCCTCAGAGCGCGCGGTCGCTGCGGAATCTCTGGTCCACGTGGCGGTCCTGGACGGCGCAAATCTTCGCGTTGCGAGAGGATCAACTCTTCCTCTTCCTCGCTGTATTGATCGGAGTTTTTGCAGGCCTGTCGGTCGTCTGTTTTCGAATCGCGATTGAATGGGTGCACCTGTTGTTTCTCGGTTCATCCATGTTTCCGCCACTCGTTCGCGTGTTGGTCGTTCCTGTACTCGGCGGCCTCGTTGTCGCTCTGCTGGTGATTCACGTTTTCCCCGGCGCGCGCGGAAGCGGCGTAAACCAGACAAAATCGGCCGTCTACATCTCGGACGGATACATTCCGTTCAACACCGTCGTCGGAAAATTCATAATGTGCGCTCTCGGAATCGGCACGGGCCAATCGCTTGGCCCCGAAGATCCATCGCTCCAAATCGGAGCAGGAATCGCCTCGCACCTCGGACGGCGCCTCAACCTCTCACAGGAAAAGATTCGCTTGATCGCTCCCGTCGGTGCTGCGGCAGGACTGGCGGCTGCATTCAACGCGCCGATTTCCTCCGTGATCTTCGTAATCGAAGAAGTGATCGGCACCTGGAGCGCGGGAGTGCTCGGCGCGATCGTGCTCGCCGCGGTTTCCAGCGTCGTCACGATGCGATCGTTCATGGGCTCCGAGTCATTGTTTCGCGTACCGCCGTTTAGGGTGGCGAGCGCCGCAGAGCTGGTCGCGTATGTCGTACTGGGAATCATTGGCGGCTGCGCTTCACTCGTATTCTTGAAATGGATCGCTTATGCCCGCCCGCGCATTCAGCAATGGCCGCGCTGGACGCAATATTTTCAGCCCGCCGCTGCCGGCCTCGTGATTGGATTCATCGGTATCCGTTTGCCGCAGGTGATGGGTGCTGGATACTCGGTAATCGACCAGGCGTTGCACGGCCAATTCACCTGGAAGCTGCTGATCCTGCTGGCGGCGCTGAAAATTATCGCGACGGGGCTTTCTTTCTTGAGCGGCACGCCAGGAGGCATGTTCGCTCCGACGCTCTTTATTGGCGCCATGCTCGGTGGTGCGGTAGGCAGCTTCGAGCACTATTTTTTCCCCAGCCTAACGGGAACGGTCGGCACGTTCGCGCTCGTCGGCATGGGGACATTCTTCGCTGGCTTCTTGCGAACGCCCATTACTTCGGTCTTCATGGTCATCGAAGTTTCTGGAAGCTACACCGCGATTCTCCCGATCATGATCGCAAACATGGTCGCTTACCTGATTTCGCGCAAATATCAGAAGGTTCCGCTCTTCGATCTCCTCGCGCGCCAGGACGGCTTGGTCCTCCCGTCGATCGAAGAGCAGCGCGAGCAGGTGCCGCTCACCGTCGAAGTGGCGATGCTGGCGGACGGCGCAATCGTCGCGTTGACCGACGAATTGGCAGCCGACCTGGCTCGCCGCGCTGAGGCGAAGCATGAAGCTCCCATAATGATCCATGTGCGCCCTAGCGACTGGCTCCTTCTCGATCGCGAGGAAATCCAGCGGCTCGCCGCAGATGGCGCCTTGAACTCCAAGGCTGCCGACGCGAAGCCGAAGGGGCCGCTTCCAGTGCTCTTCCGCGATCAGTCCCTCGAAGACGCGCTTCACGCGGTAGGCAATTGGCCGGCAGTGCCCGTTGTAAGCCGCGCCGATTTCAGCAAGCTGGAAGGAATCGTCACTCTCGCTGACATCCTTCGCGCCTTCCGAAACGCCTCGGTCGAATAGTCCGTTTTCGCGATTCCCTTTAAAAACCCACCGAGTTTGAATCGCCTTGATGCCCCCCTCATAGTACTTGCGTACCGAATTAGGCCCACCGAATTGACGCTTTCGCTCTATTGGTTCAAATGCCCCCAACCCCTAATCTGGACAGGAACTTAAGAGGCAGGTGTCCTGTGTCATCGAAAGAGCGACGAGCAACTCGCCGTTTCCTAATGCGTTTGCCGCTGATAGTACGCTGGACCGACGAAAGCGTCGTCGGCGAGGCTTCCACGGAATCGCGCGAAGTGAGCTCGCGAGGCCTTTACTTCCACTTGCCTAAAGGGTTGAAGAGCGGCGCCCCGGTAGAGATTGTCATGACTCTGCCGCACGAGCTTACCCAGGCGGGTCCGGTTCGCGTCCGCTGCTTGGGCCGCGTTCTGCGCAGCAGCCCAGAACATTCAGGCGAAGTGGGCGTAGCCGCTGCGATCGAGCGATACGAATTCATGCGGAACAGCGAAAGCGCCGCATAACAAGTTCTTACCCAGACCCTGCGGAGATGGGTGAGAAAATGCCGGGCGGTTCGGGTCCCTCAGCCGGTGCCGCCCGGCTATTAATTCTAAAATTGAGTCCGCACCCCCGCGCGCAGAGTCTCCAATCGTCGCGCAGTGTTGCGGCACCAACTTGTCTCAGGTTCGGTAGCCACGACGAACGCCTCTCTCGTCGTGGGCCTTCCGGTCCATCACACTCTACTGTCCCGCGCCCCGCCTAAAACTCCCGCTTCGGCGGCGTCTGCTCCGCGCCCACGCGTCCCGCCACGATCTCCGCCTTACAATAATTTTCAGCCCGAATCGGCGAGCCCTGAATCCGCCGAAGTATCGCGATCTGCCCCACATGCGTCAGCGCGTCCGCCACCGGCCCCTGCATCAGCTGTTCCGCTGAAATTCCGAGCGCCGCATCCGATGCCAGGTAGTCGTCAAACGCTTGGAGCGAGCCGAAAAATCGCATGGCACCCGCGTCCCACGCCAGCGGCTTCGAATCGTGCCATTCCTGTCTGCCTTTCGCCATCGACAGCGCCCAATCAAACAAATCGCCCAGATGCGCAACAATCTCGCCAGGCGTCCGCGTCTTTTCGCCCGCGCGAAATTCAGCGAAACCATCCGGCGCACCCCGAATCGTTTTACCGCCGCGGTAAGCCAGCGTTGCTACCGCGTGCCGCAAAAGCCCTCGCGCCGTATCCGAACCTCGTGCTTCCGTTTTTTCTCTCATTTGTTTTTCCCTCACAACAGCAGCCATGCCGCCGTAGCGCTGTCTCGATTCAGAGGGCACGATTGCCATTCCGTGACGCCGGCCTGCCCTGAACGAAGTGAACGGGTGTCCCGCCGGCTCTTTTGACTTCCGCCCAACGTGCCGTTCACTGGCCGCCACCCGCGCCGATTATAACAATCACCAGCAAAAAACAAACCCGCCGCCATCTACGCGCGAGCGATCGCACAAAGCTTAAGCAGTTATCCCGACTTTCCGCCGCCGATCTGCGTAAAAACACATTCAACCAAATAAATAAAACCCGCTCCACCTCCAGTTACCCTAGACCCGCGCTCCATCTAAACCTATACTTCGCACATGGTCTCGCAATCCGAACTCCGAGGCGCGCTCCAGCGTTACTGGGGCTACGACTCATTTCGCCCCCTCCAGGAAAAAGTCGTGCGCAGCCTCATCGGAGGCCACGACACCTGCGTCATCATGCCCACCGGCTTCGGCAAATCTCTCTGCTACCAGCTTCCGGCTGCAATGTTATCGAACGAGACCGTAATCGTAGTTTCGCCGCTGATCGCCCTGATGCAGGATCAAGTGGCGCAACTGACCCAAATGGGAATCCCGTCCGCGCTACTCAACAGCACGCTCTCAAAGCCGCAACAAGCGCAGGTAATCACCGAAGCCACCGAAGGCAAGTACCGCCTGCTCTATTTGTCGCCCGAGCGCCTCGCCGCTTCCGACACTGCAAAATGGCTCAAGCGCGTCCCCGTCTCATTCTTCGCCATCGACGAAGCTCACTGCATTTCCGAATGGGGCCACGAATTCCGCCCCGAGTACCGTCAACTGCGCCGTCTGCGCGTGGAATTTCCCGACCGCCGCATCGCCGCTTTCACCGCCAGCGCCACGCGGCACGTCCGTCACGACATCATCGAACAGCTCGGCCTGAACGATCCGCACAAATACATCGCCAGCTTCTACCGCCCCAATCTGCGGTATTTCGCAATGGAGTGTAGCGAAGAGCAGCAGCACAAGATGCTACTCGCCGCGGTTCGCCACTACTCGCAAGCAAATTTGATCATTTACGCTCCCACGATTGCCAAGGTGGAAGCGACGGTAGAATTCCTCGAGAAAAACAAAATCCCGGCGCTCCCCTATCACGGCAAAATGGACGCCGAAAGCAGAAGACAGAATCAAGAACGCTGGATGGCAGACGAAGTCCGCGTCCTCGTCGGTACGATCGCATTCGGCCTGGGCATTAACAAAGCGGCCGTACGCGCCGTGATCCATCTCTCCCTTCCGAAATCGATCGAGCAGTATTACCAGGAAGCCGGACGCGCCGGGACGTGACGGCTTCCCGCCGATTGCATTCTTCTCTGGCGCAAGCGCGATGCAGGTCTGCTCGCGTACTTTCGTCGGCCAGCTCACCGACGAAGCGGAGAGAGATCGAGGCTGGGACCGTTACCACGAGATTCTCCGTTACGCCGAATCCAAAACCTGCAAGCACCTTCAAATTTGCGCGCACTTCGGCGAAATCCCGAAGTGGAAATCGTGCGCTGCGTGCGATGCCTGCGGTTGCAAACTCGCGTGGGTTCCAGCTTCGCCAAGAATGGAGAAACAACCGAGTGCAAACACTGCAACGCCCCCGCAGACAAACCGTTCGCGACCCGAATCGATTCAAAAGCAATCGTCGACTGAAGTTGATCCGGATCTACGCGAATATCTTCGACAGTGGCGGCAGGAAACCGCCAAAGGAACCGAACTCCGGCCTTCATCGTCATGCACGACATTTCTCTCGACGAGCTTTGCCACATTCGACCCCGTACGCTCAGTCAGCTGCGCCGCGTATCCGGGTTCGGCGAGCCCAAAACCAAATTCTACGGACAAGAAATCCTCGACGCCCTTGAGCGTTTTCGTAAAGGCACTCGCGCATCCGAACTCCCGCCCCAAAGTTAGGATTCGGGGAGAAGAAATGGTGGGGCGAACGTTCGCGCGCCGCTACTTAATCGCGCCTACCGTAAATCCGGCGATGAACCTGTCGAGGAACATGTTGTAAAGAAGCGCGATCGGCAAACTCGTGATCAGGCAAGCCGCCATCAGCGACCCCCAAAAATAAACATCACCCCGCACCAGAAATATTGGAATTCCCACTCCCACCATTTGCTGCGATTCCGGCGAAATAAATGTCATCGCGTAAACGAACTCTTGCGTCACCAGCGTAAACGTAAAAATCACCACCGTTAGGATGCCGGAAATTGAGATCGGCACCACCAGACGGAAAAAAGCTCCGAAACGCGTGAGCCCGTCCACCATCGCCGCATCCTCGAGTTCCCGCGGGATCGATTTGAAAAATCCCATCAGCAGCCAGATCGAGAAGGGAATCGTGAAGCTGGGATACACCAGCACCAGCGACCAGATCGTATCCTGCAGCCCCAGCACCGCCACGATGCGCGAAAGCGGAATGAACAGCAGCGTCGGCGGAATCAGGTACGTCAGAAAAATCGCGATGCCCATCCGCTGCCCCCAGCGCCCCGTCAGTCTCGCCAGCGCGTAAGCTGCGGGCAGCGACAGAGCCAGCGTGATGATCACGACAAGCACTCCCACCAGCGCGGTATTGCCCAGCCACCGCACGTAGCGCGTCTCAAAAAAAAGCAGCTTCAAGTGGTTGAGAGTCGGCGGCAGATTAAAAATGAAGGGATTGTTATCGGTGTTGTACAGATCGATGTTCTGCTTGAACGTCGCAATCACCATCCAGTAAAACGGAAATGCCAGCAGCACCACAAAAATCGCCAACACCGCGTATCGCAGCGCCTCCGTACCGAATTTCCGTTCGCCCGCGCCCGCCATCAAGTCACCTCCGCCTGATGCGCGGCGCGAAGCATGAAATACGCGATCACGATCAGAACTGGAAGCAAGAATAGAGAGATCGCCGCACCCGCAGCCAGATCGCTGCCCTGAATTCCCGTCGCGAATGCGAGCGACGGCACCACCTGCGTTGAATCGAACGGCCCGCCCGCCGTCAAAATGTAAACCACCGTCATGTCCGTAAACGTGAAGATCGTTCCGAACAGAACCGCCACGCTGATGATCGGCAACATCATCGGCACGTTTATAAGAAATTCCGTCCGCCAGAATCCAGCGCCGTCAATCGAAGCTGCCTCCGGAATTTCCTTCGGGATCGACGTCCGTCCAGCCAGCAGAATCACCGTCGAAAATGGAATCAGCCGCCACGAATGCACAAGCACCACGGACGCCATCGCCAGCGACGGCTCGCCCAACCACATCGGCGCGCCGTAGGGTTTGAAAACGTGCGCCCACACCAGCACCCACGAGATCACGCTATAAATCGAATCCAGAATCCATTTCCATCCGATCGCACCCAGCGAAATCGGCGCCACCCACGGAAGCAGAATCAGAAACCGCACCAATTTGCGCCCGCGAAACGCAGGTTCGAGCGCGATCGACAAAATACTCGACGCCACGATCACGATAATCTGCGCCGACACCGTGAACACCACCGAATTCCTCAGCGCCGCGCGAAAACTAGGACTCTGCAGGATGCTTCGAAAATTTTCGAGCCCCACATAGTGGAACCCAGGCGTTCCGATTCGCGCATCGCTGAATGCGTACAGCACTGCAAGCACCAGCGGCGCGCCAATCAACAGAACAATGTACGCAACCGCCGGCAGAAACATGAACACGCCGACTTTGCGATCCTCTACCGCCACGGGAAAGGCCTCGGAGGAATGCGCTTGCCGGATTTCGCGTCGAAAAATCGCAGTTCGTGCTCTGGCACTGCAAAATCGTACGCGGTATTTGCTTTGTAGGATTCAAGAACGCTCGAGGAGACGCGCGCACACACGGGAATGTCACGAAACCGCGTTTCTGCAAGTTTTCCATACAGGACGCGCTCGGAACCGAGATACTCCGAGTGCTCCACGTGAAGCCGCAACGGAATTCGATTTCCCGGATTTTGTAAATCGGCGGGAAGAAGGTTTTCTGGCCGAAGAGTCTTAACAACCTCCTCCACCGGCGCCCATGGAGCGATAAGCCCGGCAGGAAGGAATCGTTCGGGGCGGAATCCCACGATTACCCCATCGGCTTCGAGCAGGTTCATCGGTGGCGAGCCCAGAAATGTGGCCACAAATGTGTCGGCGGGGTCGTCGTACACCTCCTGCGGTGTCCCGATCTGGCGGATCTCACCCTGATGCAGCACCACGATCCGATCTCCCAGCGCCATCGCTTCCACCTGGTCGTGCGTCACATAGATCGTCGTCGTCTTAATCCGCTGATGAAATTCGTCAAGCTCCTCGCGTGCGGAAGTTCGAAGCTTGGCATCGAGATTTGAAAGCGGCTCGTCGAGCAGAAAAACGCGCGGCTCGCGCACGATCGCCCGCGCTAGCGCCACTCGCTGGCGTTCACCGCCGGACAACTGCCGCGGCTTGCGGTCGAGCAGCTTTTCAATTCCAAGCAAGCCCGCAGCCCATTCCACTTTTTGCTTGTGTTGTTCTTTCGGGACTTTCTGTGCCTTCAGAGGAAATACAATATTTTCGCGCACGCTCAGGTGGGGATACAGCGCGTAACTCTGGAACACCATCGCGATGCCGCGCTCGCGTGGCGTCAGATCGTTCACCACCGTGCCGCCGATGCAGATTTCGCCCGAAGTCGGCGCTTCCAGGCCCGCAATCATCCGCAGGAGTGTGGTTTTTCCGGAACCGGAGGGCCCAAGAAGGACGAGAAATTCGCCCTCCTTGGTTTCCAAATTGATGTTGTTGACTGCTCCCGGCGTGCCTGCCTTAAATACCTTGGTCAGATTCCGTATTTCAACAACGGCCATCGAGCCCCCAAGCGCTGTTCGCCTCGCTTTACGGCCATCGCGCAAAGATACGCTTGTACTCCGCTTCGGCCGCCTTTACTGCATCCTCGGGCGATTCGTCGCCGCGCGCCACTTTGGCGAACATCGTGGGGATTATCCACGTCTTGAACGCCTCGTCAATCGCCGCCGTAGCATAGCCCGGGTATCCCACATTCGTCGCCCAGTCCAGAACATTGCCAAGCACTTTGTACTTGTCTGCCGGGTTGGCTCGCGGATCGTTCGCGATAGCTTTCTTCAGGTCGGGCACCAGACTCGGGAAGCAAGGGAAATTGTAGAACTGTCCGGCCTCAAATCCGTCGTGGAAGTGGTCCATGTAATCGATCAGGAACTGCTGCGCGCCGTCCTTGTTCTCCGCAAAATTCCAGACCACGTAACAATTCATCACGTGTTCTGCAGCAATGCGGCGCACTGGCCCTTTCAGCGCCTGGCTGATCATGATCTTCGAGTCGATGGGAAGATGTTCTCGCTCCGCCTGCCGCGTGATGGAAATCGCGTTCATCACGAACGACACCCGCCCGGCGAGCATGGCTTGATTGTTCGAGGGTGGAGTCCATGTGAAAACTTCAGCTGTCTCGCTCTCTTGATACAGAGCGCGCATGAACTTGAGCGCTTCGATCGTTTCTTTCGAATTGATCGCGACGTTCCCGGCCTCATCCTGCTCGGCGCCGCCGAAGGACCAAAGCAATGCGCGCATTGCCATGCTCGTATCGAGTTCCTGCGCGAGTCCCACGCCGCAAGGGTGGCCGCTCTTGTCGCGGATCTTTTTTGCGCCAGCGCGAAGGTCATCGTACGTGTCGGGCCCGTTGGGGAATCCTGCCTCGCTCCACCAGTCTTTTTGCCAGTTTCCCGGATCGGGCGTGTAAGCATCGGAAAAGGCGAAATATCTTTTCGTTTTCGGGTTGTACGTGGACTTGTGCGCCAGCTCAATCTTCTTCCCGTGTTTCTTTTCTACTTCCTGGTACACGTGCGACATGTCCACCGTCACATTCTCGTAAGCCGCCGGCGGCGATAGGAACATGAAAAGATCGTGCCCCTTCTTCGCCGACACTTCCGATGCCGCTCGAGTTCCCAGATCCACCAGGTTGATGTTGTCCACCACCACGTTTGTATTGTTCTTCTGTCCCCACTCCTTCGTGAAGGTTCCGTTGAACCATGTGTCGAACGCTGGAACAAAATGGCTCCACTGTAGAATCTTCAGCGTCTTCTGCTGCGCCTGCGCGCGCCCGGGAAATAGAAATGCCGGCCCCACTCCTGCCGCCAGCGCTCCCGTCCCCGCCAGCTTTACGAACTCCCGCCGCGAAATCCCACCGCTCCGTTTCTTCGCCATTGCAGTCTCTCTCCCTTCACTGCAGGTTCGTCCACAACCCGGGCGGCCTGCAGCGTCAATCGGCTACGAACGTTTTTTCGTAACGCCGGCGCAAATAATTCTCCGGCGTCAATACAGGTCAATCGGCGGGTGTTCTCGCCGGTTGGCCGCCCACTTCGTCCCAGATCTTTGTGCCGTGCGTCTCACGAAGCAGCAGGCTGCCAACTACGAATGTAATCCCCGCCACGATCATCGGATAGTACAGCCCCGCGTAGATATTCCCCGTCGCCGCGCATAACGACAGCCCGATCAGCGGAAGCATCCCGCCGAACACTCCGTTGCCGATGTGATACGGAAGCGAAAGCGACGTGTACCGTACCTTGGCAGGAAACGACTCCACCAGAAACGCCGCGATCGGCCCGTACACCATGCACACGAAAATCACCTGAATGAAAATCAGCGCCACAAGCATAGTCAGGTTTGGATTCGTAGCTTCTTTTGCCGCTACCTTCGCTCCCGTCGCATCCAAGGTCATCGGCGTCAGGCCGATCGCGCCCGTCACCTTGTTCCTCGTCGACTGAATGCTGACGATGTTGTTTCCCGCAGCCTTCTCCATCGCGTGATAGATCGGAATGTACGTCAGCACCGCGATCAGACATCCCGCCATCATGATCTTCTTCCGCCCGATCTTGTCCGAAAGCGCTCCGAACACCGTGAAAAACGGCATCGAGATCAGCAACGCGATTGCAATCACGATGCTTGCTGTCCGCGCATTCACCATCAAAATCGTCTGCATGTAGAACAGCGCGTAAAACTGCCCCGTGTACCACACCACGCCCTGCCCGGCCGTCGCTCCAAACAAAGTAATCAGAACCTGCTTCAAGTTCGGCCACTTCGTGAACGCATCTTTCAGCGGCTGAATCGAAGTTTTTCCCGCGGTCTTCATCGACGCAAAGATCGGCGATTCCTTCAGCTTCAACCGGATGTACAGCGAGATCGCCACCAGAAAGATCGAAACCAGGAAGGGAATCCGCCAGCCCCAATCTGAGAATTCTGCCTTGCTCATCGACGACTGCGTCCCAAGAATCACAAGCAGCGAAACGAACAACCCCAGCGTCGCGGTAATCTGAATGAAGCTCGTGTAAAATCCGCGCTTCCCGTCAGGCGAATATTCACCCACGTAAACCGCCGCCCCCCCATACTCGCCGCCCAGCGCCAATCCTTGCAGCACGCGAATCGCAATCAGCGCAATCGGCGCAAACCACCCGGCCGTTTTGTACACAGGGAGCAAACCGATCAAGGCCGTCGATCCGCCCATTACGGATAGCGTCACGATAAAAGCATACTTGCGGCCGATCAAATCCCCGATGCGGCCAAAGAAAATCGCTCCGAACGGCCGCACGAGAAATCCCACCGCGAACGTCGCGAGGTAGGCGATATACGCAAACGTATCGTTCCCGGGCGGATAAAATTTCAACGACAACACCGCCGCCAGGCTCCCGAAAATATAGAAGTCGTACCACTCAATCATCGTCCCGACTGACGACGCCGTAATGACCAGCGGCAAACTATGCTGCGCCTGCTGCTCCATTCCCAGTGCCTGGTCTCGCGTGCTCATGTCCTCTCCTTGTCGATCGCTCGAACGTAATTGTGGTTTCGCCCCCGAAGCCGCCACTTCTGCGCCCGCGTGTCTCTCTGGCCCTGGTGTTTCTGTCTGGCGCTGATAATGATGCGCTCCCGCGGAGCCCTACGAAGGGCCCCGCAGGAGCCGCAGTTATAGTTCGGATTCGTTAGAAAGTCACGACCGTCCCGAACTCCGAACGCCAGTCGTGTGCCGTCGTCGCTGGCAATCCACGGAATTTCTTCGAATCGTCCGTGGCTGCTTTTGTCGACATGTAAGTTATTTCGTTGACGAACGAGACCCACTTGTTGAGCTTGTACGATATGTTCGCGGAATCGTAGTCGCTCCGAGTCAGTCCGTCTCCGAGCCGTGCATCGTGAGCGTTCGCTCGGTCGGTGCCGTACAGCATATGGAACGTCCAACCCGCGTTTCGCCCCTCCGGATCAGCATGGAAGATTCGCGAAAGCGGGAAGCTCGCTTCTATAAAGCCACCCGAGCCACGAATCGGCTCCAGCGTCGCGGCAACGATTGGACCGCCGCAGTTGAACGTCGCTCCTTCACCCGAGCCAAACGGACACCCGAACGTGATCGCTTGGCCGCTGAAGCTGGTCGCAGATGCCTTGGAGAACGTCGTCACCACCCCCGGCTCGCCGTCCACGATCCCTACCGAGTTCGTCGCAATCACCGCTGCAGGTGCTCCATGCAGGTTGTTGTACACCGTGTTCAGCTGGCCCGCGAAGAACCACCGCAGGTTGTCGCCGTTGTAGTATTTCGCGTCGAATGTAACCCAGGGTGTAGGCAGCTGAATCTCGGCCGTCCACATGTTGATCGGATCGCTCACCTGTATGCCGCGCGGAAACGCCTGCAAAACCGAACAGTTGACGCCGGATTCGCAATTCGTCGCTCCTACAACAGGCCCGGAAGGAAGACCTGTGCTGCCTCCGGGGCTCGCTAGGTTTCCTGCGAGGCTCGAGACCGGAATCGAGAAGCTCGCCGCTGCCGGCACGATTTCGTTGTTGGTCGAATGGTGGCCGCTAAAGATGATCTGCGCCGGCACCACTCCCTTCCAACTGTGCGACAGCGGGAACTGGAACACTAACCGGCCTTCGACTCCGGGGTTATTGCTTTCCGAGCCGGCTCGATCGCCGAAACCTGTCCGCTGCAGCTCCGTCAGATTCGCGTCAGCTGATATGGGCCATACGATCGCAAATTCCGGCTGGATCTTCAGATCGCCCGCGTGGAATTGCACGCCGGCCTTGATTTGAGGAACGCGCTCATAGAGGCCGCCGTATCCCACCATGAGTCCCGTCGTCTCGTAGATGTTCGCCAGCGTGGACGATCCCGCGATCGTCCAGTCCTGGCCGAATTCTGCGAATACCGGCAGTTCTCCCATGTGGGTGTCGAGCCGTACGTACGCCAGCCGGATGGAAAGCTGGCTGGAACGCGCGGCGCTGATACTCCGGTTGTTCACCGAAGTGTAATCGCCCTCATAGTCCGTCTCGAGCTTGCCCGTGACCACCAGGTCGGAGTTTTTCGGAACCCATTCGAACTGGCTTCCAATTCGGAAACTCCGTGCCTTGATCAGGAAATAAGGATCGCCTTTGGGTCCTGTGTCCCCCAGCAGCAGCGGCAGCGGAAAATCCTGGACTCCATTCTGCGCGCCCCCGCTCGAAGCCGAGTTTTCCACCGCCGAGACTTTAAAGAACCCGTAGAGCTTCAAGTTGGCTCCGCTGCCAAGCTTGATATCGGGAATCAACCCGCCCTGCTTCGGAACGTCAATCGGCAGCACGCGTACCGGTGCAATCGCCGGAATCAAACCGCCCTCCGACGGCGCTCCATATGTGTACGGATCGGACGTAGCCGGCGCGGGCTGGGAGTTTGTTCCCAGATGAATGAACGCGTTCATCACATGACCGCCCGATCCCGCTGTGCTCGCCGCCGGTGCCCTCACTGCCATCCGGTTGTAGTCGTCTTGACTGATCAATCCCTTCGCAACCAGCAACTCCGCCAGCTTCGCGTTCGCCTCATCCGCACTCGAAGCTTGGCTAAGCTGTGCTGCTTCCTCCGGGGAAAGTATTCCCTTCGACTGCAGCAACTGCACCAATGGCGGTGCTGTCGCTTGTTGATCCTGCCCGAAGGCAGGCACTGCCATCCCCGCGGCTGCGACGGCCGCGAGGAGACACACCATTACTCGTTTCATGGATGCGCCCTCCAAATGGATTTGCAATACGGAGCCCGTTGTTCACTTCTGGTCCTCCGAACAACCCCCAAATCATGAACAATTTGCAGCAGAGATACGCGCTTAGTTCCAGAATGTCAAGCAATTACAGAAGTTGACCAATCTAGACTTTGACCAGCCGATAATCGCCAACGAGAGTTCTTCCTCGCGAACGCTTTCCTTTCGCGGCGCCGCTCCCGCGAGCTTTTGATTGGCATGTGTTGAAGCCTACTGCTGAAACTTCGTGCGGAAGCTACGATGCTGCGAGGAATTTTCTTCGTTCGGCGATCAATGGAAGTGGTCGGGGCGTGGAGATTTGAACTCCAGACCTCCTGCGCCCAAGGCAGGCGCGCTACCAGGCTGCGCTACGCCCCGACACGAACTGCTCAATTCATTCTAAAGCCCATTCCGCAGCGCGGCTACTCCAATTCGCTGCCCCATTGTCGCCGCGCCCAGCCCGGCCAATTGCACAGGCTTCAGTCTGTGAAGCGTATTTCACTCCACACCCACTCTAAAACCTGAAACGCTCTTTCGCGTCCTGTGCGTCTCCGATTTTGGCAGTCCGCCTTCTGTGCGTCCCGGACGCAGTCGCGGGACGAAGCGTGGGGATTTTGAATTCGTCCTGACCTCACTAACGTAGCCCCAAAAAGTACAGTTCTAGGACTAACTGTCCCTTTTCAATCCAACGGCCAGTCTTATTTTTCCTCTTCACCGTGCTACCGTGGGCCGTGCCGAACGACAACAAATTTCAAATCGACAATCCGACTAGGATTGTCGTCCTGAGCGGCCGACGGGCGTCGAAGGACCTCTCCTGTCCTTTTCCCAATCCGGCCGGGCTCGCTTTCCGAGCTCGCCGTTCGAGTTCGTTTTCGAAGTTCGCCGTGGCGAACCCGCAGTGGCCGGCCCGCCGCCGCGAGCGCGCTACTTCTTCGCGATTCCTCGGTGCCCTCTGTGGCCTTTCTCTGTGTTCTCTGTGTCAGGTACTTCCCGATTTTCTAATAACACTTCCGCGATTAGAAATCATCGTAAGGCATTGAAAACATGACTCCGGCACCGTTCTAATCTACGGTAAACGGGGGTGCCCAGAATTATGTTGCACTCCCGGACGCGCACCGCTCCCTCGACGTGGACAATCCCGGCGACCGCTAAACCGTCTTGTCCTTCGAGTAGCAGATTTTTTCGAGGTTACACTCGATGCATTTCGGATTGCGGGCATTGCAGACGCGGCGGCCGTGCCAGATAAGCTGATGCGAGAAGAGAATCCAGCGGTCCTGCGGAATAATTTTCATCAGATCGGTTTCCACTTTCTTGGGATCAACATTGCGCGACAAGTCGAGCCGCCCAGAGAGCCGCAGCACATGCGTATCGACGACGACGCCCGACGCGATTTCGAACGCGCAACCCAGAACGACATTGGCCGTCTTGCGCGCGACGCCCGGCAGCGTGAGAAGTTCTTCCATCGTTCGTGGAACTTCGCCGTGAAATTCCTCCACGATTTTCTTGCTCGCGCCGAGAATCGATTTCGTTTTGTTGCGGTAGAAGCCTGTCGAGCGGATTTCCTGCTGGATGTCGTTCGGATTCGCGTAGGCGAACGCTTGCGGCGTGGGGTACTTCGCAAAAAGTCCCGGCGTGACCATATTGACGCGCTCGTCGGTGCACTGCGCGGAAAGAATCGTCGAAATCAGCAACTGGAACGCGTTGTCATGCTTCAGCGCGCAGGTAGCCGCCGGATACGCCTCGTTGAGCTTCTCAAGAATTGCAGCAACGCGCGCCGGGTCGGTGCCACGTCCCGCGCCGCCTCGGGAAACGGTCTTGCGCCCGCCCGCCGTACCCTTTGCCAGCCGCGACCTCGCCGGACGCGACTTTTTCAGACGCGACTTCACCCGCCGCACACCCGCAGCTTTTTTCGCGCCGCGTGTGAGTTTTTTCCCAAGTCGCTTCGGAGTTTTAGCCATCGAGCGCAAAACTATAACACACAGTCATTACTGCTCGACGCGGACGCCCTTCCAAAACGCAATGTGATCTTTGATTTGCAGCGCGGCGGGCTTGGGATCGGGGTAATACCAGGCGGCGTCGGGATTGCGTTCGCCGTCCACTTCGATGTGATGATAACTTGCGGTGCCTTTCCATGGGCAGGTGGTGTGCGTCTCGCTCGGTTTCAGATATTTTTTCTTCACCGACTCCAGCGGAAAATATTGATTGCCTTCGACGATCACGCAGCGATCGCTCTCGGCCAGCACAGCGCCTTTCCACGTAGCTTTGGGCATCGTTCTTTTCCCGGGCCTTTAGGATGCGAAGAAAAGGTTCTGCGCGAACTGCCATTCGGAATCGAGCCACTGTCCCGCGCAGCGATAACCTGTTCGTTCACCCATTTGAACCACTTCCTTGACGTTGTATTTGTGCGAACTTTCCGTCCAGATCGTTTCGCCCTCGCGCAAATAGAGGCCGTAGCCCCCTTTGCGAATCGTGACGCGCTGCCACGCAGTCGAGTGAAGATGCATCTCGATGCGGCGCTCGGACTCGTCGTAGCGCACGATGTGCTCAAAGCGCGAGAGGTCGAAATCGGCGCCGAGCTCGCGATTGATGCGCGCGAGAAGATTCTTGTTGAACGCGGCGGTGACGCCCGCGGGATCGTCGTAGGCGAGCTTCAGCTTCTCCACCGGCTTTTCGAGGTCGGTCGAAAGCAGCAGGGCATCGCCTTCACGGAGAGTCGCGCGCACTTCCCGCAGGAATTGATCGCCCGCAGGACGGTCGAAATTTCCGATCGTGCTGCCAAGGAAAAGCAAAAAGATTTTTTCGCCGTCGCGGCGTCGCGCCGCGACTTCCTGCAACCCGTCGAGGTAAGCGCGCTCGAAGCCAACGATACTCACCCGGTCAATCTGCCCAAGCTCTTGCTGGCAACGATTCAGCGCGCTGCCCGAAATATCGATCGGGTAGTAATTTACGCGTTGCCGGCGCGCAAGCGATTCGAGCAGCAGACGCGTTTTCTGCCCGCTGCCGCTGCCCAGTTCCGCGACGATCACATGGCTCGGCAAACGGTCGACGATGTCACCGGCGTATCGCTTCAATATGCGCATTCCCGCGCGGCTCAGCCCGTATTCCGGCAGAACGCAGATCACGTCGAACAACGCCGACCCGACTTCGTCATAGAAATATTTCGACGGCAGTTCTTTTTGGCCCGGCTGGCTCAACCCAATCACCACATCCGAAGCAAACTCGGACAGCACTGGCGTAGATATAGTTGTAGGAGTCAATCGCGGAGCACTCGACATGATTTATTCCTCCACGCACCGGAAGGTGGCGTACACGTACGGGTAGTGAGGCTGGAACCAGTTGCGGAACGATCGTCGCAGCATCGAGATATCTGTGCGCGCCGATCCTCCCTTCATTACGAAATGTTTGCCGTCGAAAAAATCGGCCGAGTAACCTTTGTAAAAGGGAAATGGCGTAAATCCAGGGAGCGGGCCGAATTCTGTCGATGTCCACTCCCATCCGTTGCCGATCAAATCGTGAACGCCGAATGCGCTCGCGCCGGCGGGATGTGCATCAACGGGCGTGGCATGCCAGCTCTGCGAATTGAAATTACCGCGCGTGGAATCGGGCGGAGTATCGCCCCACGGATATTCCCGTTCAATTTCGGGCCGCGTTCCATACGCGGCGCCTTGCGGCGTTCCGTATGCCGCGCGATGCCACTGCGCTTCGGTCGGCAATTTCTTGCCGGCCCAGCGCGCGAATGCCGCCGCCTCTGCATAACTCACGTAGACGGGCCAAGATTGTGGCAGCGGAATAATTCCGAACATCGACCGGTATTCCCACTGGGTGGCGGCATCAGTCGTCGCCGAACTCGAACGCGGCAACCAGAAATGCGGATGATTGAGGCGCTGCTGCCGTTTCCATTCCCAATCTTGCGGCCGCCAATATCTGGAATCTTCGTAGCCGCACGCTTGAACGAATTCGAGATACTCAGCATTCGTCACTGGATACGCGCCGATCGAGAAAGCCGGGACCGGAATTTTTATCTCGCCGAATTCGTTGTCCCATCCGAACGTGCCTGCATCGCGCGATTTGCCGAGTGTCGCGGTGCCCGCGGGAATCGCCGCGAATCGCGGCTCGGGAGCGGGCCGTAAATCGCGCACAGGAGCGGGCTGCGGAATTCTTCGCTCGAGCGGCAAACTGTGAAGAAGGTACGCGAGCGTCTCTGCGTGCATCATTCGATGTTCGATAGCGACATGTAACAAAGTGCCGTCGGCAAGATGCGGCTCACGAGCGTTGCGCGCGGTATACGAATTTTCGAGAGCATGATCCAGGCGCTCCCGCACTCTCTGCTTATATTTTTCAGTGATGGCGATGTTGGGCCAGTCTCCGGGCTTGTCATTCGGCAATCCGCCGCCCACCGGATCAATGCCGAACGCGAAAAGCTTGTCGAACGCGGGATCTGCCGATTCGAGCCCCAGCGCCCCGCTCATCAAATTCCAATCGAATGCTTCGAGGTGGCCGAGATAGAAAATCAGACGGTGGCGTTCCGGAATTGGACGCTCGTAGAAAGAATTTGGCGGCAGCAGCTCAAAAATTGCGTCGGTGCGCGAGCGCGCGTCTCCCAAGCGGGAAATCAGGGTTGAGAAAACGTCCGGCGCGACTTTAGAAGTGGCCATGAAGTCACCTCGGCAGGCAGGGAGGTCATTTTCCCCTGCCATGCAGTCTGAGGGCAAGTTATTTGATTCAGGGAAACGAAGAAAAGACTCTCGGAATTGGGCCTACAGCGTTGTTCCCTCTAGGAAGGCGAGGATTTTGCAGAACGCTTTGCCGCGATGACTGTATTGATTTTTTTCTTTGCGCGTGATTTCTGCGTAGGTGCGGCCGAGCTCTTCGAATAAAAAGACGGGATCGTATCCGAATCCGTCGGAGCCGCGAGGCTCGGTTGTGATCGCGCCTCGCGCGAGATCCGATACAACGGCGAGAACGTGTCCGCCTTGCGCGAGTGAACTCACGCAAACGAAATGCGCCCGCCGCTCGTCACCCTTTTTCCCCTGCATCTCGCGTAATAATTTGCGGTAGCGATCTTCGTCCGTTGCGTCTGGCCCGGCGTAGCGCGCTGAATAAATTCCAGGAGCGCCGCCCAGCGCCGGGACAACCAATCCTGAATCGTCAGCAAGCACGATTCCCGGCGCAAACCGGCTGTAGTGCAGCGCTTTTCCGGCAGAATTTTCCGCAAAGGTCGGCGCGAATTCTTCAAACGAAGGCAATTCCTCGAAATTCGGAAGAAGCGCGATTTCCACCGGCGAGCCTGCGCCTAGAATGCGATATTCGCGCAATTTCCCGGGATTCGAAGAGGCGATGAATATCTGGATCGGCGTTCGTTCGCTCAAGAATCTATTTTCGCGTCCGGCCAGTGTAGGTCATATGCAGAAGATCTTGCTGCACTTCGAGCAACGTCCGAATCCCGCCGGTTGCGAGCGCGATTAATTGCTGCAGTTCGTGGTCTGTGTACGTGCGTCCCTCGGCGCTGGCTTGCACTTCGACGAAGCGGCCGCCGCCTGTCATCACCACGTTCATGTCCACCTGCGCGCGCGAATCCTCTTCATACGCGAGATCGAGCAAAAGCTCGTCCTCCACGATTCCCACGCTTGTCGCCGCTACCGAATCGATCAGCGGCACCGAGCGCAACATTCCTGCCGACACCATTCGCTCGAGCGCCAGCGCCAGCGCGACGAACGCGCCCGTCACCGAGGCAGTTCGCGTTCCGCCATCCGCTTGAATCACGTCGCAATCGAGCCACGCAGTTCGTTCACCGAGAGCCTTCAGGTCCGTCACCGCTCGCAAAGTCCGCCCAATCATTCGTTGAATTTCCAGCGTGCGGCCCGATTGCTTTCCACGAGCCGATTCGCGCGGCGTGCGTTCTTCGGTCGAGCGCGGCAGCATTCCATATTCGCCGGTCACCCAGCCTTTGCCCGAGCCCTTTCGAAACGACGGCACTCCATCTTCAATCGTCGCCGTGACGATCACACGCGTGTTGCCTTCCTCGATCAGCACGCTGCCTTCCGCGTTCGGAATAAAATCTGGCGTAATTTTTACCGGGCGCAAATCATCAGCTGCGCGTCCATCTGCTCGCACGAATAGCTCCTCTCAGGGGCCGGGCGAAGTGTGAAAGAAATCTTCGGAGGATAGTGTGACGACCTGCGGTGGCGAGTGTCAACAATTGTAAGGCGATTTTCGAGCGCTCTTAGCGATTCAGCGTGGTGAGTGGGAAGCGCTCGGTGCCGGGACTTGATTCTTCGGAGCCGGCGCGCCGCCCGAAGGAGTGGGAGCAGACGGCGCGGAGACTGGTGCGGTAGGGGCTTGAACGTCTGGCGTGGCAACCGATGACGCACCGGGCGGATTCAGATCGAAGAACCCGGTAAGGTCGACGTGGCCAGCCAGCGTATCCACTTCCTGTCCGTGAATCAAAATTTTCAGGCGGCGAACTGTCGGCACATTCGTTTCAAGCGTCCGCGAGATGGAGTCGATCACCAATTGCTCGCTCTCAATTCCGGAGGGCGTTTCCGATGACATGGGAGCGGAAAAATCGGCGATCGCCGTTCCATCGGAAAGAATGTAGAAACCGAGAAGCGCGGTGTCGCCTGGAATCGTTCGCTGCTCGATAGTAGTCGCATCTGCAATCAACGCACGCAGCACTTGTTTGCCGCGCTCGACGGGATCGGCCGAGAGGGCCAGTTGCACCCCGGTCGGCACCACTCGATCCTCGCCTCCCGCCCAGAAAATTTTCGCATCAACCTTCACATCGGTCGGCGTTGAAATTTCCGGAGTGAGCACTTCGCGGCGCGATTGCTCTTCCGACGATTGCGATTCGGCGAGCCCCTGCATCCGCTGGTGCAAGCCGCGCAGGCTGATGAGACCCACCAGGACTGCGACGATTAGAATTCCCAGGGCGATTTTTAGATTTCGCGGCATCAGGGCGCCCCTACCGAGACGATGGGAATCGGGTGAAACGCCGCCACTCCCCGCGCCACCGAACTTGCGAGCGGTCCCGCGAGCGATGTAAGCGCTTCTGGATCCGATACCGACACGCTCGATATCTCCACCGCGATCGCCGCCGCTGCCACAGAACGCAAGTTGCGAACCGCTACCGGCGCCGGAGCGTTGGGCGAGCCATTGAACCGGTGCGTCAATTCATTCTGCACTAGATTCGCGAGGCGATGACTCGCTTCCGCGAACGGCCGCTGTTCCTCCTCCCACGGAATCAAGGAACTGGAAGGGGGCGCGGGTGTCGGCAGTGGAGCGGCGGCGGTCGCGGTCGAAGCCGTGACTACATTCGCGGATGACGGCACAGAGCCTGAAAATTGATAATAATAGACGCGGGCCGTTCCGATCTGCCCCGTAGTAGAAACGTGCAAGCTCACGAACATCGCATCGCGATAGACGTTTGCCGTCGCGGCACGATCGTCATAGGACGGATTGGAATCGTCATTACGCGTCATCACCACGCGATAGCCGAGCCGCTCGAGTTCTGCGCGGAGCGTCCGGGCGAACTGCAACACCACGTCCTTTTCCACCGCGCCGCTTGTCCCGCGCGCGCCACTATCGGTGCCGCCATGCCCGGGATCGAGCACAACGATGGGGCCGAGACGAACAGGCGGAGGCGGCGGAGTTTGCGATGGGTCGTGACGGTGCCGCTTGCGGCGGCGGAGTTTCCGCTGGCGGTGGCGTTTGCTGCGGCGAGGATTGTTGTGGCGGACCTTGCTGGTCTGATTGCTGGGCTCGTGGATGCCAGGTCCGCGGCGGGATGCTACGCGCGAACAGAGCCGATGCCAGCAACGCGAATGTTAAAAATGAATAAAGGAATGTACGCCGCACGGCGAAAAGAATAACAGAATTGGTTCGCAGCAAAAGTAGGAACCGCTTGGCGATTCCCACGCCGGTAATCGCATTTGGTTGGGTAGCCACGACGAGCGCACTGACTCGTCGTGGTTTTTTGGCGAGGATCGATGAGCCGTGGGCCAACTTTACGTTGGCACAGACCCTTCGTACCTCAGGATTAATAAGAGTGCCTGTGCTACTCAACGGCGCGAATCATGTCGGCGGCTTTCTCTGCGATCATGATGGTCGGCGCATTCGTATTTCCGGCGATGATTCGAGGCATCACGGACGCATCCACCACGCGAAGACCGTCAACACCATGAAGTCGCAGCCGATCGTCGACCACCGCCATCGGGTCGTTGCCCATTTTGCATGATCCCACCGGATGATAGAGCGTCTGCGCTTCCGCGCGAATGAATTCGATGATCTCTTGATCGGTTTTCACGTTCGGTCCCGGATGCAGTTCGCCGCCGCGATAATCGACGAAAGGTTTCGCATGCGCAAGACGCCTTGAAAGTTTCACGCCTTCGACGATCACGCGCATATCGGCGGCGGTAGAAAGATAATTAGCGCGAATGGCAGGTGCGTCGAGTGGATCTGCGGTCTTCAGCGAAATCGAGCCGCGGCTTTCTGGCGCAACGAGCGTAGGCCCGAAGCCGAAGCAGTGTTCCTTGCGCGGATCGAGTCCGTGGTTCACGTAATAGGCGGGACCGAAAAGCAGTTGCAGGTCCGGCACGTCCAATCCATCACGCGTTCGTAAAAGAGTCCAGCTTCGGCGACGTTCGAACAAGCGGGCCGGTCTTTAGCAGGAAATACCGTAGGAGATTTGGAATCGATTCCGCAGTTGCCATGCTTACCGGCTTCGTGCACAGATAGCCGACAGAAACCATCGGATGATCCTGTAGATTTTTCCCTACGCCCGGCAGATCGTGACGGGCGCGGATGCCGGCGCGATTGATTTCATCCGCTGGGCCAATCCCCGAGAGCAACAGGAGCTGCGGAGAATTGATCGACCCGCCTGCGAGAATCACCTCTCGATCCGCGCGCGCTTCGGCCTTCGCGCCGGCGCGCAAATACTCGACGCCTGTCGCGCGCTGATTTTCAAGGATCACCCGCGTGGCATGGCCCTGCGTCACAACCGTAAGATTTTTGCGCGCGAGCGCGGGTTTCAGATATGCATCGGCGCCGCTGTGCCTGCGTCCATTTTTCTGCGTCACTTGATAGAGTCCGGCGCCATCCTGCGTGGCGGCATTAAAATCCGGATTGCTCGGGACACCGAGCTCTTCGGCCGCCGCAAGGAACGCGCGCGTAAGAGGATTCACCCAGCGCAAATCCGAAGTGTGAAGCGGCCCACTCGCTCCGTGATACTCCGAAGCGCCGCGCTGCTGCATCTGCGATTTCTTGAAGTAGGGAAGCACGTCGTCAAAAGCCCAGCCACGATTTCCCAGGCTTGCCCAGTGGTCATAATCGAGGCGATTTCCGCGTATGAAGATCATCGCGTTCATCGAGCTAGACCCGCCGAGCATCTTGCCGCGCGGCCAGTAGAGTCTGCGGTCGTTTAGGAACGGCTCTGGCTCCGTCGAGTAATTCCAATCGACGTCCGTTTTGTACAGTTTGGAGAAAGCGGCGGGAATATGAATTTCCTTTGCGGTATCGCGTCCGCCTGCTTCGAGGAGCAGCACGCGCGTATGCGAATCTTCCGTCAGTCGGGCCGCGAGAACGCACCCGGCAGAGCCAGCTCCTATGATGATGTAGTCGTATGTGTTGGTTCGGGCAGGCATGGAGCTAGATGGGAATTAAATGCCAGAAGGATAGTCGTCAGCAATCAAATAGTGATGGAATTGTCTGACGAACGGAAACCGGAGCAAATCGAACGGAATTCCTACGCGGCTTTGTTCTGCTTCATCGCGGCGACGCTCCAGCGATCTTTGCGCAGCCCAGCCGTCGCCCAGTACACGATGAATCCGCTGGCGATCAGCAGCGCGCCGAATGCGAGGCCGCTCATTCCGAGAATTTGTTCGCCCTCGCCGTGAACCATCGCGAAGCCGAGCAGCAGCACGGGGAAAACTCCCACGAGCACCGCTCCGATCATTCCGCCGGGCACGCGGAAAGGACGGCGCAGGTTTGGCTCCTTGATGCGCAGCGCGATGAGCGCCAGAAACTCCAGCGACAAGCTCATCCCGTAGAGCATGATGTCCAGCGTCACGAGCCGCTCGAAACCCAGTCCCAGACACATCGCCCAGGCGGTGGCGAGCACGATGATCGAAACCCATGGCGCTCGCGTCTTCGGTTGCAGCTTTCCGAAAACCGACGGCAGCAGTCCATCCTGCGCCATCGCGAGCGGCAAACGCGAGTAGCTCATCACCAGTGCGTTGAACATTCCAAACGCGCTCATCATTCCGCCGAGCACCAGCGCCGCGCGGAAAAACCGCCCCGCAACCGGACCAGCGACGAGAGCGCCCATCATGCCAGCCAGATCAGCCCACGAGCCCGTTTCAAAAGCCGAGGAGGAAATGCCGGTGAGCCACATCGCAGCGAACGGCAGGACGTATGTGGCCGATACGACGAGCACCGCGATCAGCATCGCTTTCGGATACGTTTTCTGCGGGCGCCGAACTTCCGTCGCAATCGTCGACGCGTTGTCCCAGCCCATGTAGTTCCACATGCAAATCAGCAAGCCGCCGATTAATCCGATGCTTGAGGTGGTGGGAGCTGTGACGGCGCCTTTCAGCGCGCCCATTTCAGTTGGTGCGATCAAAACGATCAGCGCGAAGGGAAGCGAGAGAATAAAAAATAGCCACAGAGAGGAAATCGCGACGACACGGATGCCTGCGATGTTCATCAGCGCGCAAACAGTGACGACAGCGAGACCGACCATTACCCCGCGATGTCCCACGGCGAACCATGGAAACAAACGCACGAGGTATGCCACGAAAAGTGTGGGATAAATCGCCATATCGAAGACGCTGGCGACGAGCGAAAGCCACGCCTCCTGAAATCCCCAGAAATTTCCCAGCGCCCGGCGCACCCACGCGTAATAGCCGCCTTCGGACGGCAGCGCGCTCGAGAGTTCGCCGATCATGTAGGTGGTGGGAAGACTCCAAATGAGCGGCGTAAGCAGCAGCAGCAGGATGCCAAGACCGTAACCGGCGCCGTGAACGATGTCTTCGGTGCCGTAGGTTCCGCCAGACACCATGAAGAATGTCGCGGCGACGAGCGGCCACACGGTCAGCTTCGCTACTTTCTTCTTGGTGGAAGAAATCGCCCGGGAGGGAAATTGGGCAGGCAGGGAGATGGTACTCAATTGTTTGTCGCGTCCTCCGTCAGCGACCCTCGCTCTCTCACTGCCGCGCAGGTGGAGCGAGTTCGCTTAACCCAGAAAGCAGAATACGGATATTCGCGTTTGATGCAAGAGAAATGTGATCGGATTGCAAAAAACTTTGCGCGAGATTTTTGTGCGGAGGCCGGTTTGCTCAGATAGCCACGACGAGCGACGTAACTCGTCGTGGGCTTTCGAGGCAGCGAACTCGAATGCCGCCGCCGAAAAAATTACTGGGAAGACTGCTTCTTCTGCTGATGCCGTTCGTGCTGCTCCGCGCTCCAGACCTTCTGCTGCTCGGGCGTTAGAATCGCGAACACCTGCGCGCGCGTTTGTTTCGTGATCTGTTTGATCTGCCTCGTTTGCTGATCGGGCGTCAGCGTCTTGTCTTTTTCGACGTCCTGTTTCTGCTTCTTCGCGTCTTCGCGGAGCGATTTGATTTTATCCTTTTGATCCTGCGTCAAGTTAAGCGTCTCGTCATTTTCGATCGAGTCGGGGTTGGACGCGGGTTTCGCGGTTGCGGACTGCGCAAGATTCGCGCTTGCCGCGGCCTGGGGAATAATTGACGTAACGCTGAGTGCGAAAGTAAACGTTACTCCTAAGAGAAAAGAAAATAGCTTCGGTATATTCATTGTTCTCTCCGGAAAATTAAATTCCTGTCCAATCCAGTTAGAAACGGGGCAGATGGGCGAAGAGCGTGCCGGCAAAGAAACACAATCACCAGGTCATTTTTTCTTTAAACATCCGACCCGAACAGTTTCACGTCCTCGGGCCCTTCTTTGATGGCCACGGCGCCTTTGCCCTGCACTTGTACCCGGATCTGTTCGACGATGTCTGGATTCGCGAGCGTCGTGATGTCCCCCACCTCCATGCTGTTCGAAATCGCCGCCAGAATTCGACGCATGATTTTCCCCGATCGCGTTTTCGGCATGTCCGGCACGATGTGAACCGCTTTTGGCCGCGCGATTTTACCGATCATCGTCTCAATCGTATGCGTCACTTTATCTACCACTTCCTTGTTCGACGCCGCGACGCCGGGCTTTAAGGAAACGTAAATCTCGGGCATCCGGCCTTTAATGTCGTCGACGACCGGCACTACAGCCGCTTCCGCAATCTCGTGAAGCGTCAAGCACGCGGACTCCAGTTCCTTTGTCCCAAGTCGATGGCCAGCGACATTAATAACGTCATCGACGCGCCCGAGTATTCGAAAATAACCGTCCTCCGCAAGCAACGCACCATCTCCCGCGAAGTACGGCCAATCGCGCCAGTCCTTGCTTTTTGGGTCTCGACAATATTTCTGGTAATACTGGCGGACGAACCTCTCGCGATCTTTCCAGATGGTCTGCTCGATCCCGGGCCAGGGATTGCGAATACAAATGTTGCCCGCTCGTTTCGCACCGGCCGGGAGTTCTTTTGCATTTTCGTCGTAGATGATCGGATAGACACCTGGCACGCCCGGCCCGGCGCTGCCTGGCTTCATCGGATCGATCGCAGGTTTCGTGCTGCAAAGGAAACCGCCCGTCTCGGTTTGCCACCACGTATCGATAATCACGGCTCGGCGCTTTCCGACCACGTCGTAATACCATCGCCACACTTCCGGCTCGATCGGTTCTCCCACCGTCGTCATAAGCTTGAAATGGTAATTGTACTTCGCAGGCTCGTGCGGCCCCGCTTTGCGGAGCATTCGAATGGCGGTGGGCGAAGTATGGAAAATGTTCACGTCGAGCCGCTCGGCAATTCGCCAAGGACGCCCCGCATCCGGATAATTCGGCACGCCTTCGTAAATCACGCTCGTCGCACCCAGCGCGAGCGGTCCGTACACAATGTAGGAATGCCCGGTGATCCATCCGATGTCCGCCATGCACCAGTACACGTCGTCGGGATGTAAATCCTGAAAATATTTCGCAGTTCCGGTCACGTAGGCAAGATAGCCGCCGGTTCCGTGCTGGCAGCCTTTCGGTTTGCCGGTGCTTCCGCTCGTGTACATCAAAAACAGCGGATCGGTCGAATCCATCGCCACGGGCTCGACCGTTTTCCCGCGAAAATCGTTTAACACCTCGTCAATAAAAAAGTCTCGCCCCTTCACCATCGGCGTAACCGATCCGTATTCACCCGGATACCGCCGCCACACGAGCACTTTGTCGATTACCTGCCCGTCGCGTTTCGCCGTTTCCACCGCAATCTCCACCGCAGCCTTGTGATCGATCAGCTTTCCACTGCGGTGATAACTATCGGCGTAAATCAGAACGCGGCTCCCGGAGTCTGCCGCGCGCATGCCACAGGCCTCGCCGCTGAATCCTCCGAACACCACCGAGTGAATCACGCCTAGTCGCGCGCATGCCAGCATCGTGACCGGCAGCTCCAGAATCATGGGCATATGAATGGTGACGCGGTCGCCCTTTTTCAATCCCGCAAAATCGCGGAGCATCGCCGCCGTTTCGTTCACGCGCTCGTATAGCTCTTGATACGTAATGACGATCGGCTCCTCTGTTTCAGCCTCCGGGACAAAAATGATCGCCGCCTTGCTTTTGTATTTCTGGAGATGCCGGTCGACGCAGTTGTAGCTGGCATTCAGTTTGCCGCCGACGAACCATTTCCAGAACGGCGGGTCGTTCGTATCGAGTACGCTGGTCCAGCGCTGCGACCATGTGAGCATGTCCGCATATTCTTCAAAGCACTTCGGAAAATTCTTTTCGCCGAACCGTTCCGTCACGCCCGGATCTTTCAGGTAGGCTTGGTCGACGAATTCTTTCGAGGGATAAAAGTACTCTTCCTCTTTCCAATGGACGGCAATCGACGCTTCGCGAGCACTTGATCCTGCGGTTGGATTCTTCGGTTCGGCCACGGCCACGGCTCCTTTTGCGGAGACTATGTCAGATTAAGAGGCTGCCAATCATCTCTCCACCGCGAACTGCCGTCAATGTAGTCGCTCCGTATGCAAATGATTCATCCTTGACACTATAGCGCGGTGCGATATAGTGGCTGGCGTAGTAGAAGCAGGGCGTTTTGAGATTGCAAGGAGTTCCATGATGGAAATCAGAACGCGACATATTTCACCTCTCCTGGTGATTGTAGGTATTTTGGCAGGCGCTGCTTTCGCTGCGAACTCGCATCCAACCGCGCGAAATTCCGGCGCCGCGAATTCATCCACGCAGATGCTCGTTTCCGTCGACTGGCTTGCAGATCACCTGAGCGATCCGTCGCTCGTCATCCTCGAAATCGGCGAGAAAGACGGCTACCAGCACAGCCATATCCCCGGTGCGCAATTTCTCGACTACGACAGCATTTCAACTCCAGTGCAAATGGGCAAAACCCTCATGCTCGAACTCCCGCCGATCGACCAGCTTATTGGCGTCTTCGAAAAACTCGGCGTCTCGAACAGCTCGCACATCGTCCTCTACTTCCGATCGGACCGGGTCACGCCCACCACTCGCGTCTATTGGACGCTCGATTACATGGGCCTCGGCGCCAACACTTCGATCCTCGACGGCGGATATCCGGCATGGCGTGGCGCGAAAAAGCCCATCACCAGCGACGTGAAGCAAGCGGCGAAGGGAACGATCACCGCCCATCCGCGCAACGAAATCGTCGCCAACGCCGACTGGATGAAAGCCCACCTCAGGCATCCCGGCACGGACATCATCGACGCACGCGCCCACGAGTATTACACCGGCGACAAAGGCGACGGCACACCGCGAAGCGGACACATTCCAAGCGCCGTGAACATTCCTTACACATCGCTCGTCGATGATACCGACAAGTTCAAAGACAAAGCAGCCCTCGAAGAATTGTTCCGCGCCGCCGGCATTAAACCAGGCGACCTCGTCGTCAGCTACTGCCACATCGGCCAGCGCGCCACTATCATCTATTTCGCGGCCAAATTGCTCGGCTACAACGCCCGCATGTACGACGGCTCCTGGGAAGACTGGAGCCAGCGCAAGAACCTTCCAATCATCACCGGAAATGCACCCGGCGAAGCACCGAAGTAGCCGATTCGGTTATTGCTGTGCTGCGGCAATTCGAAGTCATACGTGAAGCTCACGCAAATCGCGCTATTTCACGCAGAGCGCTCCTGCGCTTCGAAAGGTATCAAGCGCGAGTGGGCAGGCAATAAACCAGGCCCAGTGCTCCCATAAGATAGTCTTGACAGAATGGTTTTAACGGAATACTTTCGGTGCTTCCAGCCCACCCCTCGTCGGGAGAAGTGTCATGGAAGACGCGATCACCTACGACATCTTTAGAAACGACTCCGCAGGAAAGCCAATTTGGGTACAGGCCGTTAACGGCCTCGAACAAGCCATGAATCAAATGGAAGAGCTTGCCGTGGGAGACCCGACCTCCGATTATTTCTTGTACTGCTCGCAGGCAGAAAAGATCGTGAGGCGTTTGCCGCGGAAATCAGCGCCGACGGACGGCGTGCATGACAAGTCATACAAAAGGGCCGTGTAGCGCCTCGAACCCATTCTCGGCTCGTATACCCCCCCCAAAAGGCCCATCGAAGTCCGTGGTTTCGTCATGCCGTGGCGCGACCGCAAAAAGCGCCATATTGCCAAAAGTGGTAAAATAGACTCTCCAACGGGGGCGACACGGTTTCGACGGAAGCTGTCGCGGCTCGAAGGCATGCCGGGCCCCACCTGCCCGCTATCGGGTGGAACAACACAACTGGCAACTCACAGTTGGCTCTCGCTGCCTAGATAAAACTAGCTAGCGCGTCTCCTTAACCGTCGCCTACGCGGTTGAGATGAGGCGTCACACAGTAGGCTGGCCGGCGCGTTTCGGTCCGTAATGCGTCGGCGAGATCATCGGACTAGTCAGGAGCGCGTCTTGCCCGCTCTGAGTTCTTCTGGCGAAACAATCGGAACGGGACAAGCATGTAGTCTTCGAGTTGCAAGGCTTTTCGGACGGGGGTTCGACTCCCCCCGCCTCCACCATTTCCGTTGCATGCGCGCGTACGAATTGACCCATCGAGATCGGCGTCACCGCGATCTCGTGGGGACTCGCATAATTCTGAATACGTGCAATCCGGAATACTCCCCCAGATTCCCGCTTGAAATTTCGCCCGTCGACATGTAATCGTTGAAGAATATGAAATTCACAAAGCTTGTCGGCTCGCACTCGTGGAATTTTGCTCGAACCGGGAATTTCCTATCGGCCCTAATACTTCTCTCCACGCTCAGCGTTTTGAGCGCCTGCGGCAGCTCAGGCTCAGGGGGCGAGCAGAATCCGCCGCCTGCGACGCTCGCGATCACGACAGCGTCGCTCCCCAGCGGCCAAACGGGCGTCGTCTATGCTGCGACACTCGCCGCGACGGGTGGTACGCTGCCTTTCACTTGGACCCTAACCAACGGCACGCTTCCGATGGGGCTCTCGTTGAACGCGTCAACTGGCGCGATCGCCGGTACGCCCGCACGAGCTGGCAACCAACGTGTCGCTCACATTCAAGGTCACAGATTCCAGCAATCCGCAGCAAAGGAAGTCCGTCTCGCTCCCTCTGACGATCGCAGCCGGAGCCCTTGCTGTCTCCGTCTCTCCGAAAAGCGCGGGCCTCGCCGTAACGCAAACGCTCGCCGTATCCGCCGCAGTTGTGAACGACGCAATGAACAAAGGTGTCACTTGGAGCGCGACCGGCGGGAGCTTCTCGGCGAAGGCAAGCGCTTCAGGCGCCCCCGTCACCTTCACCGCTCCCTCGTCTCCCGGCGTGTACACCGTGACGGCGACGAGCGCCAGCGACGTCTCCCAAATGGCATCCGCGACAATCGGCGTCACCGATCTTCATGGCGTCTTCACGTACCACAACGATCTCTCCCGCGACGGCTCCAATACAGCCGAGTACGCTCTCACGACTGCCAACGTCAAAAGCGCTACCTTCGGCAAACTCTTTTCGTGCCAGGCCGACGCTGCCATCTACGGGCAGCCGCTGTGGGTTGCGAACGTCAATATGGGCGGTGCAAAACACAACATCGCGGTCGCCGCTACCATGCACGATACGGTTTACGTTTTTGATGCCGATGCGAACCCGTGCGTGACCTACTGGCACACTCAGTTGATCCCTGCCAATGAGTCGTTCTACACCAGCGCCATTGCCAGCACCAACGACATCTTCCCGGACATTGGGATTGTTGGCACTCCGGTCATCGACAGTGCGGCGAACACGGTCTATCTCGTCACAAAGACGTATGCCACCGTCGGCCCAGCCATTGTCCACCAACGTCTTCACGCCCTCAATCTGATTGATGGTTCGGAGCGCACGAACAGTCCAGTTGAAATCGACAATACAATCACAGTGCCGGGTAATTGCGAAGGCGCAACCACGGTGGCGTTCAATACCGGGACGCAAAATCAGCGGGCCGGTCTTGCCCTCGTAAACGGCGTCGTCTACATTTCCTGGGCCTCGCACGGGGATCACGATCCCTATCACGGCTGGATCATCGGTTACAGCACGTCGAATCTCAGCCGCGTCTCCGCTTTTAATTCATCGCCGAATGCTGCAGAAGGCATGGGTTATTGCAGGGGCGGCATATGGATGGCGGGCGGCGCCCCTGCGGCTGACTCCGCCAACAATCTTTATGTAATTACCGGCAATGGCATCTTCGATGGCTCCTCCGCGTTCGGTGACAGCATACTCAAGCTCGGAACCGCCGGAGGGATCTCCCTCGCCGATTGGTTTACTCCGATGAACCAGCTCTCTCTCGATGCCATCGACTCCGATCTGGGCGCAGGCGGAGCTGCCATTCTGGTCGACCAGCCCGGTGGCCCTCATCCGCACCTTATAATTGGTGGTGGCAAATCAGGCCACCTCTATCTGCTCGACCGCACGAACATGGGACATTTCACCCCCGGGGGGCCCGATAATGTCGTTCAAACTCTCGTCGTGCCGGGCGGCTCTTTTTCGACGCCCGCATTCTGGCAGAACACGCTGTACTATTTTGGAATTGAAGGGACTGGGAAAGCCTTCAACTTTCTTACCGCTTCCGACACGTTCAACACTTCCGCTGCGTCATCAACCGTTTCCAGTTTCAATTTCCCAGGTTCCACCCCTTCGATTTCCTCCAATGGAAGCTCCAGCGGCATCGTATGGACGATCGATTCGAGCGCCTTTGGAACCGGCAGCGGCGGTGCGAAGAACGCTGGCCCCGCGATTCTGCACGCATTCGATGCCTTAGATCTTGCCACCGAGCTTTGGAATAGCTCCCAGAACCCGGGAGATGCTGCAGGCAACGCCGTGAAATTTACGGTGCCCACCGTCGCCAATGGGAAGGTCTACGTCCCAACTCGAGGTAACGACTCTACTCAAGGCACTGGATCAATCTTCGGCGAGATCGACGTCTACGGGCTCAAGCCAAACTAACACCGACAGAAATCCGCGCTTGCCCGCCTTTACTGGCCACAGCGCCAAGCCGCAGCGCCCGTCCTGTAACGGTTTCCATCGTCGCGCTCACAAACGCTATACACTCAGGAACGCTTCGCCCGAATGCCAGTTGACACTTTTCGTAACCGTTTTCATAATCGCAGATAGGCGGTCATCACATTGAAAGAGCGGCAAAAATCGCTCGAGAAAGCGCTGGAAGAAGCGGTTTCGCGCGCGCTGCGCGATAATCTCGCTCCATTGCAGCGGACCGCTGACGAACTTCACCAGGCCTACGCCGATCTCGTAGCCGCCTGCTCATCGAGCCGCCCTAGCAACGCGCTTCCTGCGATGCTCCGCGCTCAGACGTCCGCTTCCGCTCTCGCTGCAGGACTTTCCGTGCTCTCCAATTTCGTGGCCGTCGCGTTGAAGCCGCGCGATGCCAATGACGATGGGTACGGCGAACACGCCGCCGCTGCCGAAATCGCAAAGGCGCACACATCTGCCACCGCCGTGGAAGAAGTCGCCGAAGAAGCTCCGGCCGAGCCGGCTTACGAGGAGCCCGTTCCTGCGTCGCACTTTGAACCGGAAGCGATTCCCGTCGAGGAAAAAGTCGCTCAGGCTGAAGTTGTTGCCGACCAGGCCGCCGTTGTGGAATCGCAGGCCTTTAACGTCGCGAGCCTGCCCCCCGAAATTCAAGATCTCCACCGCCGCGCGAATCGCGTAGCGAAAGTGGCCATGCAGGACATCAAATTATTGCGGCCGAAAGACGTGAAAGCGGCCCGCGAACACAAGGACATCTGTATCCGGTTACGCAGTGACCTCGATAAAGCCCGTAAAGAATACGACCGCCGTTTCCGCGCGATTCTGGAGCAGCCAGTGGATTACTTCCATCACTGGATGGTGGAAATTCTTGCCGAGGGCGATACCGAAGCTCTCGGAGAATATCCATATCCCTCGCCCGTTCTGCGGCACTAAAAATTTAACGGTGACGCGCGCGCTGCAACCACCGGGCCCACTGCTCGGCGCCGCCGTGGCGTTGCTGATTTTTTCTTCGGGGATTGTCCACGCTCCGGTTCGTGCACAGGCGCCTGCGCATAAAAAACGAGCGCACACCCAAGCGGCGAGCACGGCACCGCCAGCTCCTACATCTGCAACCGCCAAGCTGCTCGAAGATCTTTCCCGCGCCCTAAAGAAGAAAAGTCCCGCGAGCGCCTACGAAAAACTCAGCGCCTTTGCGAACCAGAATTCCTCGAATGTATTCGGCGCGCGCGCCGCTCTCGCCCTCGGTTACTACGACTACTCCAAAACCAATTTCGGACTCGCCGCAAAATGGCTCGTCCGCGCGCAATCCGATCCACTCCTTCGCGACTACGCGCTCTATTGGAGCGCCGAAACTAACATTGCGCTCAGCAAACAAGCCGACGCCCTCGAGCAGCTCAAAAAACTGCGCGCCGATTATCCGGACTCCGCGATGACTGATCAGGCCCTCGAATCGCTCGCCGGCGCCGCCATCGCTTTGAATCAACCGCTCGAGGCGCTCGCGGCTCTCGATGCGTATCCGGCCACAAACAGCAAGCCGGCACTCCTTCTCCTGCGCGGCGAAGCTCGCGAACAGGCGGGAAGGCCGCTCGAAGCGGTCGAGGATTATCAGTCCTTATATCTGCGTTTTCCGCTGACCGAACAGGGCCGGCAGGCCGGCGCGAAACTCGATTTCCTGCGCACTACTTTGAAAACGGGCTACCAGGAAATTTCTCTCGGCCAGCGTTTCGCGCACGCTGATGTTCTATTTAACGGCCGCCTCTGGAGCGAAGCGCGAAACGAGTACGCGCAGCTTTTGCCGCAGGTTTCCGGCGCGGAACGCGAGAGAGCGGAATTGCGCATTCTTGAATGCGGCGTCTCGCTCGGCGGTGGAGTATCTGCCATCAACGCTCTTCGAGTGGATGACGCCGACGTGGACGCGGAACGATTGTTCACAATCGCGCAGTATTACCGAAACGTCTCGCCCGATTCGAGCATGCCGCCGGCTGTGGAATCCTGCGTAGCGCGCGCGCCGCAAAGCCGATGGGCTGAACAGGCGCTGCTTCTGGCAGGGAATTACTACTGGGTGCAACTCGATCGCGATCGCGCCGCCGGTTATTACAAGCGCCTCTCGGACGTGTTCACCACATCGCCCGATGCGATTCCAGCGCAATGGCGCGTCGCATGGACGGCCTATCTCAAGCGCTCGCCCGACGCTGCGAATCTTATTGCCGATCATCTACGCCGGTTCCCCGGATCACAATTCACGGCGGATGCGCTCTATTGGCTCGGCCGTCTCGCCGAAGAAGCGCACAACACTATTCTCGCGCGCGCCTACTACGGAAAGCTTCAAGTGCGCTACCCGCAGAATTATTTCGAGAACCTTGCATACACTCGCAACACTGCGCTCGGAAGCGGAACCATTGACGATCCGGACGTGCTCGCAACAATTCCGCCAGTTCCGCCCGCGCCGCCGATGAGCGACACCATTCCTGCCGCTGCCGCCGATCGCCAGGCCCACGCGGACGCACTTCGCATGATCGCGTTTGATTCTTCGGCGCAACTCGAACTGCGCGCTGCCTACGCGGCCACAGGCGAACCGCGGCTCCTGCTTGAAGCGGCGCAGGAAGCAATTGTCGACGGGCACTACGGCGTCGCAATCGTCGCCGTCCGCCAAATTTATACGCAACTTGAATCTCGGCCTTTCAACACCGTACCGCGCGAAGTCTGGCTCGCAGCCTATCCGATGCCGTTTGGCGGACCGATTCAACAATGGTCCGGTCGTGCTGGACTCGACCCGATGCTCACCGCCGGACTCATTCGTCAGGAATCGGCATTCGATCCGCTGGCTCATTCCGGCGCTAACGCGATCGGCTTGATGCAACTTCTTCCGAAAACCGCGCGGCGCCTCGCGCGCAGCGCGAAGGTCGGGTACTCCCACGCGCGTCTTTTCGAGCCCGATTACAACGTCAGGCTCGGCACGATTTACCTCGCTGGTTTGCGAAAGGATTTCGGAAGTGTGGAATCGGCGCTGGCCGCGTACAATGCCGGGGAAGACCGCGTTGCGCAGTGGACTGCCGGACAGAACTATCGCGAGCTCGCGGAGTTCGTTGACTCGATTCCGTTCACCGAGACGCGCGAGTATGTCGAGATCGTCACGCGCAACGCCGGCGTGTATCGAAAACTCTACGGGGAACAAACGCAAAATGAATCCCGCCCAACCCGAACGCGCCATCGCTAGTGCGCGGCTCTCCGCGAAAGCCGGGCAGTTCACCGAATCCGTAATTCGCGAAATGACGCGCCTTGCGTTGCAACATAACGCCGTGAATCTCTCGCAGGGCTTTCCCGATTTCGCCGCTCCCGCAGAAATCAAGCGTGCCGCGCAAGACGCGATCGCCGCCGATATCAATCAGTACGCTATCACCTGGGGCTCGAAGTCGCTTCGCAACGCCATCGCCGAAAAATTTGAGCGCACGCAGGGCTTCGCGATCGATCCCGAACGCGAAATTACAGTTTGCTGCGGGTCCACGGAAGCGATGATGTCCACGATGATGGCTATCATCAATCCCGGCGACGAAGTGGTCGTCTTCCAGCCGTTCTACGAAAATTACGGGCCGGACGCGATTCTTTCCGGCGCCACGCCGCGATTCGTGAAGCTGCACCCGCCCGATTGGAAATTCGATCCCGACGAATTGGCTGCGGCATTCACTCCGGCGACGAAAGCCATCATTCTGAATACGCCGAACAATCCCACGGGAAAAGTTTTCGAGCGCGCGGAACTGGAAGTCATCCGCGATCTCTGCGTTCGCTCGAATGCTTTCGCCATCACCGACGAAATCTACGAGCACATGCTCTACGACGGCGCAAAGCATATCTCGATGGTTACGCTCGACGGGATGCGCGACCGCACGATCACTATCAACGCGCTCTCGAAAACGTACAGCGTCACGGGCTGGCGCGTCGGCTGGGCGATCGCTTCGCCCGAAGTGACGTCTGCGATCCGCAAAGTACACGATTTTCTGACGGTCGGCGCAGCCGCGCCTTTGCAGGAAGCTGGTGCGATGGCGTTGAAATTTCCCGCGACCTATTACGAGAATCTCGCGAAGGAATATCTCGCGCGCCGGGATCGCTTGCTCGGAATTCTCACCGGCGCGGGCTTTCACTGCTTCAAGCCGCGCGGCGCATACTACATCATGACGGACATTTCCTCGTTTGGATTTCCCGACGACGTGGCCTTCGCCAAGTATCTCGTGAAAGACATCGGCGTCGCCGCCGTGCCCGGTTCGAGCTTTTACCGCAATCCTGCTGACGGCCGCACCCACCTGCGCTTCACGTTCTGCAAAACCGAAAAAACTTTTCAGGCCGCTGCCGAGCGCCTCACAAAGCTGAAACAAAAGTAGATTTCGGTTCCCAGGTCACACGAAACCGCGCTCCGTGTTAGAATCCGCGAGGTTTTGGTCCATTTTCGATGGGGAGATGACGGCATGGCGATGGAGCTGGATCTGATCACGCCGGGCACAAAGCTCACGGCGAACGGCGAAGGCGAAGCGCACGACATTAACGCGAGCGCCACCCGCACGTTCATGTGCTGGATTGAAATCACCGACCAGATCGAGCAGGAATCGGTCGACGTTGCGATTTATGGTTCGGAGGACGGCCAAACGTGGGGAAAGATGCCGCTCCTGAAAATGCCGCAAAGGTTTTATCGCGGCGACACTCGCCAGATTCTCGATCTTTCGATGAAGCCCGAAATTAAGTTCTTGCGCGCGAAGTGGGACCTGGCCCGGTGGGGCCGCGTGGCTCCGCATCCGATGTTCGTGCTGGGATTCCGGCTAACGGAAGTTCCCGCATTCGTGCATCAAGCAGCCGCCCGCTAACTTGCTAAGGGCATCGCAAAGCGCTCCGGGCGCAATCAAAGTCTGAACGCGTCACTTCGGCGTTGCATTCTCCGTAACCACTTTTTCATCGTGGATTTTCTGCACCACTTCCGCGCGCATTTCTTTCGCGTGCAATCCGGCAGGGCTATCAGGATCAAGCCTCACGTACGTATCGATGTCAGTAAGCAGCGCCGGATAATCTTTTTCGCGCATGTGAATGTTCGCGAGCAGCCGGTAAACGATCGCCGCGTTTGGCATGAGCGATCGCGCTTGCTCGCCCGCTTTTTTCGCGTCCGCAAGACGGTTCTCGCCGAGGTATGCGCGGCCAAGTTCGTAATAACCGAGCCAGGAATTTGGACTCAGTTCCAGGCCGTGCCGGATCATTTTTTGGGCCGCGGCAGCGTCTCCCTTATCAAGCAGCAAGGTGCCAAGGCCGATGGAAGGCTCGCCATATTTGTCGTTGCTCAATTCGATCGCTTTGCGAAAGTTTTTCTCGGCGTCGTCTCGTTTTCCGAGCTCGAGAAGCGTCATTGCGATTTGGTAATAGGCTTCGTAATAGCCGGGAGCGATTGCGACGGCTTTCTGAAAATCTGCCAGGCCGCCCTGCACGTTTTTGCCGTAGAAAATTTTCTGTTTGCCGGAGAGCATCAAGTCGCGCGCTTTCTGTGGCATGGATAGCTCGTGCGCGGAGACGCTCCCCTGGCTTGCGGATTGTCCCGGTGATTCCTTCCCGGATTGCGGGCTGGAGTTTTTCTGAAGGTATAGGATTGCGCCTCGCCCCGATCCGTTTTGGACTGTGACTGCAGTGCTGGCTGGTTCGTAGCCTGTGAGCGTTGCATTCACGTCGTAGCTGCCGCGGTTCACGTTCCCGAAGTTGAATCGGCCGCCTATGTCCGTCACCGCTTGAGCGCGTTGAACGCCCCCCGTCTCGCGCAGCGTGACCGTCACATTTTCCGCAGGCCTGTCATTTTCTTTGAAGTAGACCGTTCCGCTGACTTCGAATCCAACGGCACCTACCTGGAATGCGTGCGCCGCGCGAGGGACGGCAGTGAAACTGAGCAGATAAACACAACAAGACAACAACATAGGAAAGCGGGTGCTGAGCCGCCCCATGGCTCACCTCCACGCAAAGCAGATTTGCGCGGAATGTTACACCCTCTGTCAAGTTTCAACGCAACCGATGCCGGAGCATCGCAGGCCGCCAAGTGCGGTGGATGTTGGAGCGACCGCCTTTTTACGGTGAGCAGAGCGAAGGGCAGGCGAGCATCTTTGTCGATCTTCGTCTCACTTCGCGCACGACACTCCTCCGCGCCCAGCCCGCGTCAGCTCGGACTTAAATCGAAAGACTCCAGGTACGCGGGAATCGTCACCGGCCATTTGAATTGCGCCGTCACCGCATCGCGCAGGGAATTCAGCGCGACCGGCTCTCCGTGGACGAGGAAAGTCTGACGCGGCGGCGCGGTGAATCCCGAAAGCCACCGCAGCAACTCGCTTTTGCCAGCATGAGCCGAGAGTTGCCCCATCGAAATAACTTTGGCGCGCACCGGCACCTGCTCTCCAAATATCCGAAGGAATTGTGCTCCGTCCTGTAGCGCGCGCCCTCGCGTGCCTTCTCCCTGATATCCAACCAGCAGCACGGTGCTCCGCGAATCGGGAAGTCGGCGCGCGAGGTGATGGAGCACCCGCCCACCCGTGGCCATGCCGCTCGCGGAAATGATGATGCACGGAGAGACGACGTCATTAATCTTCTTCGAATCCTCCACCGTGCGCGTCAGGTGGACCAACTTCACGTTGAGCGGATCACCCAGGCCGTTCTCGACCTCGTTTGTGTATTCGGAGTCATGATCTTCCACGTGACGCACGTAGAGTTCAGTCGCACTGATCGCCATCGGGCTATCCACATACACTGGCAGCACCGGAATGCGCTTCTGATTCACCAGCTCGCGCAGGTAGTACATGATCATTTGCGTCCGATCAACCGCGAACGCGGGCATCACGATCGCGCCGCCGCGCTTCACCGTGTCATTGATCACGCTGGCGAGTTCGTCGGCCACCGACCCCGCCGGATGATCGCGGTCGCCGTACGTAGACTCACAGAGGAGATAGTCCGCGCGGCTCGGAGGCTCGGGATCCCTCAGAATCGGCTGGTTGTAGCGGCCTACATCTCCCGAAAACACCACGAGGATTTGTTTTCCGTTTTCCGTGATTGTGAGCTCGAGCCATGACGAGCCGAGGATGTGTCCGGCGTCATGCGGCCGTACCGAAAATTCCGGACTGATTGTGAATGGAGCGGCGCGCGGAATCTCCTGGTATTGCTTGAGCGCGGCCTGCGCATCCGCAACGGTGTAGAGCGGCAGTGGCGGCTTGTGCTTGCTGTATCCTTTTTTCGCGATGTACTGAGCGTCTTCTTCTTGCAGGTGCGCGGAATCGGGAAGAAGTAGCTGGCACAATTCGTTCGTGGCCGCGTTGGAATAAAAAGGACCGCGATACCCAAGGTGGGCGATTCTAGGAATGTAACCGGTATGGTCGATGTGCGCGTGAGTCAGCACCACCCAATCGATCGTCGCGGGATCAACCGGCGGATTGTTCCAGTTTCGTTGCTCGAGTTCGTTCGAGCCTTGAAAGAGGCCGCAATCGACCAGCAATTTTTTGCCGCCCGCTTCAACCAGGTATTTCGACCCCGTCACCGTGCCGGCAGCGCCGAGAAACGTTATCTTTGCCATAGGGCGCGTATTCTAGAACGAACGGCGGAAAAAATGGCGCGAGTTTATTTTGTAAAATTCGCTGCGAGCTTTTTCATGGATGAGTTTGCGGCAGAAGGCGACGCGGGGCCATCACAGAAAGGTTATGTCGTTGCATATCTTGACCGCCGCACGCGGCTGACTTACCCTCTCTCACTCGACGCGCATTCGAGTCTTCAGCGAGGGAACATGAAAATCGCGGCGGCCGTTCTTTTCACATTACTGATGGCGTCTACAATCTCGGCGCAAGATCTGCCATCGAAGTCGCTAACGCGCGGCACATGGGAGGTTGGCGTTTTTGCCGGCGGCGGCGACGGCTTCGGCAAGTCCGATAACACGCAATTTATGCTCGCGGGCTCGCGCCTCGGGTGGGTGCTGACGGGCGAACATCTGCCGGGAATCATGCGCGGAAATTTCGAGTGGGCCGTCGATTTGATGCCTACGTACATTGTGTTTCCGCCGAATAGTGCGGTCTACGGCGCGAGTTTCAAGCCGGCAATCTGGCAGTGGAACTTCACGCACTGGCAAAAAGTGTCGCCGTACTTCGCAGCGGCGGGCGGTGTACTTTTCACGCGGCAGAATGTTCCTCCGGGCGATACATCGCAGGTGAATTTCACTCCACAAGCCGATTTCGGCGTCCACATTTTCACGCGGGAGAGCCGCGCGCTGACGCTCGAGATGGACATCGTTCACCATTCGAATGCGAGCCTCGGCAATCAGAATCCCGGCTACAACGGTGCGTTTTTCTTTACGATCGGATACACGTGGTACAAGACGCGGAAGTAATCAGGGCATTCGCGTTTCTTCGACAGGCCGCCTTTTACGAAATGAATCGAGGGCGATTGTTTGACGCTGTATCTGCCGGAGTGCTATAAAACTAAGAGAGCAAATGCAAGCGTGGGGCCGTAGCGCAGTTGGGAGCGCGCCTCGATGGCATCGAGGAGGTCGCGGGTTCGAACCCCGCCGGCTCCACCAAACGCAGGCGCGAATTCATCGAAGAATCCCCGCGCTCAAACGTGCTTTCTCCGAACCCCGCGTCCTCTCAGGGGTTTTCTTCGTCTCCTCCAATTCTCTTGACAAGTATTACCTGCTGAGATATTTGAGAGTCTCCCGATTGGCCATTAGGGCTCCGATAATCTGCAACTGTCGCGAGAGCAAAAAGCAGCCGGCCATTCATTTGATCTGAGATCGCGTCTGAAATCTAATCTCAACCGGGCCCCGGAGACGCCAAGCTTCGACCGTGAATCTCACGACGAACGGACCGACGCAGGTGGCGATCATCGTGAATACGTTCTGTCCAGGCGTGAGCTATGCAGGCTTGGCAATTCCGAGGGGACCGAGCGGCGGCTTCGCGCTATTGCTGCTGTCCTCGTTGCTTGCGGGGCTGGCGTAGGCGGGAAGGCGGAATCCCCGCCGAGCGAGGATGGGCGGTTTCCTTTGGGCTGTTCTTGCTGATCGCGCTTGGCGGCGTGCCGCGCCGCGCCGCCGCCGGTGGGCTATCAGCTGGGAATCAGCGCGACGATGAACGGACAGACCGTGTCGGCGCCGCCGGTCGTATTTCACGTCAGCAAGGACCGCGCCTTTGCCAAGCGGCGGCAGGATGGACGGCGGCCCCAATTGGCGTTGGATTTGCACATCATTTCATCAGTTAACGACCAATTGGTGAGTCTGGGCGCTTCTTAGGGCCATAAGTGGCTTTCAGCTAAATAGGATACGTGTGATAGCGGCCTGTAGTGCGGTCCTTGGGATGAAACAGTGTTGTGATAATGTGCAAAGTCTTGCCTATCCTCAGGGTCTCCCGCGCAGCTGGCTACAGCACAAATCGAAACAGCGCAATGCCAATTCTTGCCATTGACGACCGCGGCGGGCTACCTGTTTAACCGCCGAGTCCGGCACAAAGCCATTTCATGAGAGGTGTAGAGATGCGAAGGGCCGTCCTCCTATTGCTTGGGGCATTGATCGTTCTGGCTGCTCCTGGGTCGAAGGCACAGGGTCAGGCGCCGGGGAGCGCCGCCAAGCTGCCCACTGCGGCGAAGGCGATCCATTTGCCATTGTTCTTTGAGGCCAATCAAGGGCAGGCGGACTCGCGCGTCCGTTTCATGGCTCGGGGCAAGGGCTACACGCTGTTGTTGACGCCCACGGAAACAATTCTTGCTGAATCGAAGACGCAGGTGTCCGCCCGATCCAATCCATTTTCCCCTTGGCAAAAACCGCTGAACGCAACGAAGGCTTCTCGCGAAAGCGTGATTCGAATGCAACTTGTGGGAGCGAATTCCGCGCCTGCTATGACAGGACTCGAAGAGCTTCCCGGCAAAGTGAATTACCTCATCGGAAACGATCCCTCGAAGTGGCAGACGCAAGTTCCGCTGTATTCCGAAGCGCGGACCGAGCAGGTGTATCCGGGCGTAGATCTTCTTTTTCACGGCGATCAGAGACAACTGGAATACGATTTTGTTGTAGCGCCGGGAGCCGATCCGTCGAAAATCGCTTTCCGAATTCGCGGAGCCGCGCGGATGAAAATTAATGCCCATGGCGATCTCGTGTTGCACGGCGCGGATTCTGATTTCCTGATGCACAAGCCGGTCATCTACCAGACGATCGCTTCTGAACGCCGCCCGATTGAGGGCAGCTTCGTGAAAAGAGGAAAGAACGAGGTTGCGTTCCTCCTTGGCGCCGTACGACCACAGCCAAGAATTGGTGATCGATCCGGCGATTGGTTTCTCGTCGTTCCTGGGCGGAGCTGGAGAGGACGTGTCCAGCGGCTTTGCCATCGATGACAGCACTCCGGGCAGCCCCAAGCTATATCTCAGCGGATTCACTCTTGATTCGACGACATTTGCAGAGAAGAACACGATAATCGGCTCGGGCACGTCCTTAACGCCACCCGCTGTGGGGTCAGTAGGGTTTGTGGCCAAGGTTGACCCTACGGCCACAGGAGCGGCTTCTCTGATCTACCTGACCTTCGTTGGCGGTAGTGTGGCGAATTTATCCACGCAGAATAGCTGCCTAAGCGAATTCATCTGGCTGGCGCTGGACAAGTCGCAGGGGGCTGCGAACATTGAGCCAGTGTTGGGAGGAGAAACGAACTGCGCTAATTTTCCCAACGCAACCGTCCTAAATCCTGTCACCGATCCAAGCGGCACGAGCAGAGGACTCACCTCCGTGGCGGTGCGACTGATGCCAAGCGGCGCAGCGATCGATAAAGCCGCGATTCTGGGCGGGAACCATGATCTGGGAGAAGGGTTTGTTGCAGTTGGTACCGGCGGAAACGTAATCCTATCCGGCGATACGCAAGCGACAAATCTGCCGACCAGGAATGCTTACGTCAATACCTTCGATAACGGCGCGAGCCCCGCGCCATTCGATGATTGTTTTGTGACCATCCTGAATCGCGCTGATCTGAGCATAAGCTACCTAACTTACTTGAATGTTGGAGCAGGCAGCACATCGACGAGCAACGTGGGATGCGGCGCCTTCGAAGACGCTTCGGGGAACATCCTGGCTGGAGGAAACACAGTTTCCTCGACCGCGTTCAATCTGGGAACGGGCGGAGCGAGTCTGGCGAACGGATTCCAAACGGCTTTTCAGGGCACACAAGACACGTTCGCGATGAAGCTGAACACGAGCCTGGTCGGAGTCAACCAGTTGTTGTATGCGACCTATTTCGGTGGCGGTGGAGACACGAAGGCTGGGAACGGGTCTTTTGATCTCGGCAACGGAGTGGTGGCGATCGTCGGTTCGACAACGTCCAACACAGCAAACGGGGACATCCCACTCAAGAACGCGTTTCAAACGAAAAACAACGCTACTGGCGGCGGCGCGGTTGGGTATCTGGTCCTCATCAATACGTTGCAAACAGGAGCTGCGAGCCTGCAGTGCGGGACATACTTCGGTGGGACCGGTGGAGGCGATATCGTCGGGGCGGTGACGTATGACGCCGGGGATCCCACTAACTACCGAATCATCCTGGGCGGCCGAACGAACTCTGCTACTGATTTTCCGACCCTGAATCCCATTCAGCCGTATGTAGGAGCAGTGGTGAGTGGGGCGCAGAGCCCGGACGCGTTTCTCTCCATCTTGAAAGTGCCGACCCCCACTCAGACCGCATTCAACGCCACCTTAGTGTTTTCGACCTACATCGGTGGAAGCAATCCGCCCGCACAGACCCCGGGGGTTACGCCAAGTCTTTTGGAAACAGATCGGATCAGCGCCGTTGCCGTGGATGCGAATCACACTGTCTATGCGGCTGGACAATCGAACGCGCCGGGAGGGTTCTTCACGAATACGAATCCCACGACGACGGTGAACGGTTTCCAGACAACCTGCGCGAGTTGCAACCCTCTGAGTCCCGGGGTTCCTGAGGACGACATTGTGGTGTTTTCGATTGGAACAGGCGCAAACGCCACATTGCAGTCGATTGCCGTGACGCCGACCACGGCGTCCATCGCGGTGGGACAAAAGCAGCAGTTTAGCGCCGTTGGAAATTTCAACGACGGAACGGAGAAGGACATTACGAGTTTGGTGACCTGGACGACGGTCCCCACGGGCTTTGCGACCATGAGCACGACAAGTCCGGGGCTTGCCACGGGAACTGCTGTGGGTTCAACCGCGGTAACGCCGAGTCTAGGCACCGCGACCGTGCTGAATACGGGGGCATTGACGGTAACCGCTGGGGCGGCAGCGACACATTTTTCGGTGAGCGCGCCTGGAACCGCAACGGCGGGAACTGCGTTCAGCGTTACGGTGACTGCGCTGGATGCTTCGAACGCGGTGGTGACGGGATATACGGGGACTGTTCATTTCACGAGCAGCGACGGTGCGGCGGTATTGCCGGCGAATTCGGCGCTGACGAACGGCGTCGGAACATTTTCAGCGACGCTGAAAACGCCGGGGGCACAGACGATCACAGCAACCGATACGGTGACTGCAACGATCACCGGGACTTCGGGGGCGATTACGGTGACAGCCACTGGGCCGACTCTTACCTCGATTGCGGTAACGCCGCTTTCAGCGACGATCGCGACAGGTCAAACACAACAATTCACTGCGACGGGAACGTTCAGCGACAACTCGACGCAGAACCTGACGGCGAGTGCGACATGGAGTTCGTCTCTGCCTGGGGTTGCGACGATCAGCAATACGAGCGGATCGCAAGGGCTGGCGAACGCAGTCGCGAACGGGACTACGGAGATTACGGCGACGATGGGAAATGTCTCGGGTGTTGGAGCTCTTACGGTGGCGCCGCCGATCGGCTTTGTGCTGACGGGCAGTCTGAACACGAAGCGGACGCTGCCGACAGCGACGCTTCTGAACGACGGAACAGTGTTGGTAGCAGGAGGTGCAGGCGCAACCGGATTTACGACTCTGGCTTCCGCCGAGACCTACAACCCCACCAGTGGGACGTTTACGGCCACCGGGAACATGAACAGCGCCAGGTTCCGCGCCACCGCCACGCTGCTGCCGAATGGAATGGTGCTCGTTGCGGGAGGCACAAATGCAGCGGGCGCTTATCTAGCGTCTGCGGAGCTATACAATCCCGCGACAAGAACATTCACACTTACCGGCAGCATGACCACATCTCGGGCTGGTCACACGGCGGTACTGCTGCCCAATGGAACTGTGCTGATTGTTGGCGGGGCCACGGTCATTCCGCCAGCAACTACTCCGACTTTCTTAACCAGCGCAGAAATATATAACCCTGCGACTGGGACTTTCGCGGCCACAGGCAGCATGACCTTCTCATTCGGGGGCACGATAACTCTCCTGAACACCGGGAAGGTGCTGGTCGTAGGGGGCACGGGCTCAACGCTGAGCGCGGATCTTTACGATCCAGCTACGGGGACATTCACGGCGACCGTGGGAGCGAGCAACATCCCGAGTGGAGCCACTGCAACGCTTCTAAACAGCGGAGTGGTGCTGTTCACGGGTGGACTTGCCGGAGGCAATGCCACAGGAACTGCAGAGCTATATAACCCCAACACCGATACGTTTACGACCACCGGCAGCATGATAACCGGACGGTTTAATCACACGGCCACGCTTCTGAGTAATGGGATGGTTTTGGTCGCCGCGGGGTACGTGGGCAACAATGTCAATATTCTTATCGCGATCCCGAGTGCAGAGCTTTACGATCCCGCAGCTGGTACCTTCACTCAAACCGGAAGCTTGAACGTCGCACGCGACGATCACACGGCGACGCTTCTAAACAACGGGAAGCTCCTGGTTGTGGGCGGAGATAACGCCAACCAGAGCAACAATGTGTCGAGCGGCGATGCTCTCGCTAGCGCAGAACTATACACGCCGAGCACGACGACGCCACCGGGGCTCACTTCGATTTCCGTCACGCCGGCAAACCCCACGGTTTCGGTGGGCACATTCCAACGGTTTATCGCTACCGGCACGTTCAGCAGCGGCCCGCCACAAACGTTGGCCTCGGTCACTTGGAGTTCGTCGAACACCAGCGTGGCAACAATCACAAACGACGTCGGGAGTAAGGGCTTCGCGGACAATTCACCGGGCACAACGACGATCACCGCGACGGCAGGTTCGATGAGCGGATCGACGCTACTGACGGTGGTAGGGCCGGTCACGCATTTTTCGGTGACGGCGCCCGGAACCGCAACGTCGGGAACTGCGTTTAGCGTTACAGTGACGGCGCTCGATGCCTTGAACCACACCGTAACAAACTACGCGGGAACCGTTCATTTCACGAGCAGCGACGGTGCGGCGGTATTGCCGGCGAATTCGACGCTGACGAACGGCGTCCGAACATTTTCAGTGACGCTGAAGACGGCCGGCGGGCAGACGATCACAGCAACCGATACGGTGACGGCAACGATTACCGGAGCTACGGGGACGATTACGGTGACGGCGGCGGTGCCCATCACGCTGCAGGTGAAAACGGCGGGAACGGCGTTTGGCACTGTGACTGACAATCTGGGACAAATTAATTGCACGCAAGAGGGAGGAGCAAATCCATCGGGGAATTGTACGACGCAATATCCGAGCGGGACGCAGGTGACGCTTACGGCGACGACGCCGGGAACTGGCGCCTTCGTTGGCGCGCCTACTGCGTGCACGGGCACGGGAAATACCTGCCTGTTCACGATTACCGCTGCGGAAACCGTGACGGCGACGTTTACGCCGGGACCAGGAACATTCGCGCTGACTGTGGTGGCTGGAACTCCACACACGGGCGGCGGAACGATCACGAGTGCACCCACCGGGATCAATTGCACGTTGGCTGGAACGACGACGAGCGGAACCTGCACGCAGAACATCCCGGCCGGCACCCTGGTGACGTTGACGTCTGCGCCTGGGCCTGGGTCGGGCTTCTTTGGTTGGACGGGAACGACGCCGACGTGCTTGGCGAGTAGCAGCGTAAGTTGCTTGCTGAATATGTCGGCGGCGACGACCGCAATGGTGGAGTTCACGTCGGGAGGGGGGACGGTGAACGTCACTGTGACGGGCGCTGGAAATGTGACCGACACGGCGAATGCGGGGGAGATCAACTGCACGAATACTGCGGGAGGAACACAGACGGGAACTTGCAGCGGGGGCTATTCGCTGGGAGCGGGAGTCACTTTGACCGAAACGCCGGCTGCTGGCGCTACTTTCTCCGGTTGGACGGGAGCATCGTGCACAAATCCGACGGCGGCGACGTGCCGCTTTCAGGTGATAAACACGACGCCGATCGCTGTGGGGGCCACGTTTACGGCTAGTGCCGGCGCGGCGACACATTTCTCGGTTACAGCGCCAGCGACGGCAACGGCGGGAACGACGTTTAATTTCACGGTGACGGCGCTGACTGCGGCGAATACGACGGCGACGGGCTACACAGGAACGGTGCATTTCACGAGCAGCGACGGGGCGGCAGTCTTGCCGGCGAATTCCGCGCTGCTGAATGGAGTGGGGACGTTTCCGGCGGTATTGCATACGGCAGGCGCGCAGACGATTACGGCGACGGATACGGTGACGGCGTCTATTACCGGTGTGTCGGGGACTATCACGGTGGCGGGTGTCGGTCCGAGTCCGGCGCTGGCAATAACAAAAACTCACACGGGGAACTTCACGCAAGGTCAGCATAGCGCACAGTACACTGTGACGGTTTCGAACGGCGCGAATGCCGCAGCGACCAGCGGAACAGTTACTGTGACGGACACCGCGCTGACTGCTCTCGCTCAAGACTTTGCAGCCAGTTTTTCGGGCACGTCGAATCCGAACGGTGTCTGGAGCTACGGTCAGTTTGTGGAATCGACGTCCGCATTCACGCTCCTTCCTGGTCAAAATGCCGTTTCTAATACATGCGGCCTTCCGTATTGGTCGGGCACAGGTTATCCGTATGTTGCCGCCAACAACAGCGGCGCAACGATCAGCTGCGGCACGGTCACTATACCGAATGACACTCTCTGGATGCATCCGATGGACACCGCGGGCGTAGATAGTGATGTCCGTTTCACGGCGCCTGCATCGGGAACTTACGAGATCACCGGCAGCTTTTCACCCTTGGATACGACAACTACGCTGGACAGCATTCTGGTGAATGGCACACCCGTGTTTTCCACCTTTATCTGTAACCCGGGTAACGGGCAGACCTGCGCACCGACCAACACACGCGCGCCGTTTTCAGTGGTAAAGACGCTCAGTGCTGGGAATACGGTTGACTTCATCGTGAACTGCTGCTCTGGACCAGATCAGACGTTTCTTTTCGACTCTACAGGACTCTCGGGCGCGATCGACTCAAATCTAACCGGCTTGTCGCTGGTCTCCATGTTCGGCACAGGCTGGACGTGCGGCCCACCGAATCCAGCGAACGCTTGCACGCGCAGCGATGTGCTCGCTCCTGGCGCGGCCTATCCGCCCATCACCGTTTTGGTCAATGTCGGGGTAAACGCTAGCTCGCCTCAAGTGAACACGGTAAGCGTTTCGGGGGGAGGTTCGGCCACGGCGAACGCTTCGGACTCGACCGTCATAACGCCGGCGCCTTCAGCGCAGCTCACGATTGCCAAGACACACACTGGCAATTTCACACAGGGCCAACAAGGCGCGCAATACAGCCTGACGGTCGCGAATTCCCCAGGCACCACCACCACGACCGGCACAGTTACGGTTACTGAGACAGCTCCGAGTGGTCTTACTCTCGTGTCGATGTCGGGCACGGGCTGGACTTGCGGTGGCGCGAACCCGGCCAATGTTTGCACGAGGTCCGACGCTCTCGCCGCCGGTGCGAGCTACCCGGTGATAACAGTGAGCGTGAATGTCGCGGCGAATGCGACATCGCCTCAAGTGAACACGGCAGCTGTGACCGGCGGAGGTTCTGCACCAGCGAATGCCTCGGACTCTACCGTCATCGTGAGCGGGTCGACGGCCGCGACGCACTTCTCAGTTTCAGCGCCTGGTGCAGCGACAGCCGGAACCGCATTCAACTTTACGGTGACGGCTTTGACCGCGTCGAACACGACGGCGACGGGATATGCGGGCACGGTGAACTTCACGAGCACCGACGGAGCGGCGCTACTGCCGTCCAGCGACGTGGGGCTGACGAACGGAGTGGGCACGTTCTCTGCAACGCTGAACACAATCGGCGGGCAGACGATTACGGTGACCGACACGATCACGGCTTCCATCGCCGGCACGTCCGGCACGATCACGGTGAGCGCGGTTGCCGCTCCACAGTTGGTGGTGCAGACGGCCGGAACCGGCACGGGAACTGTGACGGGAGCCGGAATCAATTGCACGAGCGGTTCAGCGAACGGATGCACGACCAACGTTACAGCCGGAACGCAGGTGACGCTGACTGCGGCTGCCGCGGCGGGTTCGACGTTTACGAATTGGAACGCCGTGTGCCCGAATCTGACGAACGCGACGTGCACGTTTACAATGCCTGCAACCACAACGATGATCACGGCTACGTTCACGAAAAATCCGCCGACGCTGCAATCCATCGCGGTGACGCCGGCGAATCCGACCGTGCCGATCAACTCTACGCAGCAATTCACAGCCACGGGAACTTTTTCAGACCAAAGCACAAAAGATCTCACGGCGACCGCCACTTGGGCATCGTCGAATACCGATGCCGCTACGATCAACGCAGCCGGTCTCGCCTCCACCGGGTCGAATTCCGATTTGAGCACCACGATTTCCGCCACGTTGAACGACGTGACGGGATCAACTCTGCTCACACTCACGAACTCGCCCATCACGATTTCGGTGACGCCGCCGCCGGGAGGATCGTACCCGCCCGTGCCGCCCGGAGGGCAGCTCGCGATCGGAATCGTGTTGACGTCGACGCCAGGATTTAGCGGAACGGTGACGTTCGGTTGCGCAACGGATTCGCCGACGATCACCTGCCAGCCGAACCCTGCGTCCGTTGCAATCACGCCGGGCGGGCCAACACAGGTGGCGATTGTGCTGAACACGTTCTGCACAGGAAACACCGCGCCGCTGGGGCCAAATCCGGGCGGCCCGGGTGAAGTGCCCGGAGGAGTCGGGCTGCTTCTGCTCGGCATGGCGATGGGAAGCGTGGTGTGGATGTACAAGCGCAATCCGCGGTGGGCGCTGTCGTTTGCGGTGCTGATGCTGATCGCGCTCGGCGGAGCCGCTTGCAGCAGCCTGCCGAAGGGCCCGAACGGAGTCACGCCGCCGGGCAACTACACGGTGACGTTCAGCGCCACCGCGAACGGCACAACGTCAACCACACCGCCAATTCACTTCACGGTGAACTAAAACGGCGCCGGTGAAGGGGAGTGCACTCGATCGCCAATTCCAATGGCTTGATCTAAATTCGAATCGTGGAGAGAGTTTCTGAGAAGCGTGGACGATCTATCCGCTGCCGGTGGCTGCGGACGGTCGTTGCAAAGGCAGGATTGCAGTTACCACTGTCCCGTTACGATTGGATTCAATCTTCAAATCCCCTCCCAAATGCCGAATCCGCTCGGTCATTCCACGAAATCCAACGCCGCTGCGCCCGTCGGAAGTGAGTCGCAGTTTATCGGGCGGGAATCCGGTTCCGGAGTCCTCGGCGACAACCAGAATCTTGCCGTCGTCCTCAACAATTCGAATTGCGGCAGTCTTGCTCCCCGAATGTCGATGAATATTCGTAAGGCACTCTTGAACGATCCGGAAGATCGCAGTTTCTATTTCTGTCGATAAACGTCCGAGGCCCGGAGGTACTGTAAGTTCAACCGTAATTTTGCTGCGCTCAGAAAATCCGTCCACGTACCACTGGAGCGCCGAACCCAGCCCCAATTCGTCGAGCAATGGCGGATGCAACAAATGAGAAATCGTGCGTATCTCATCGCTGATTTGCTCTACCAGCAGCGTGTTTTCAGCCACTGCCTTGCCGCCGGCTTCATCGAGCTTATGGACTTGAGACTTGACAACCGCGATGTTCATGGCGATGGCCGCAAGTAGTTGTCCCACGCTGTCGTGTAACTCCCTCGCCAGTCGCCGGCCTTCGTGATCCCGCATGTGGAGAAGCCGAGCCGAAAGGTCCCGCAGACTGTTGTTTGCTCTGTCGAGTTCGTCCGTACGTTCCAAAACTCGCCGTTCCAGTTCCGCGTGTGCGTTTCGCATCTCTTCTTCGGTGTGCTTGCGCCCGCTCAGGTCCTGGCTCACGCCAACGATTCCAACGCTGGATCCCTGTTCGTCGACGAGCGGGGAGAGAGTCACCAATGCCGTCAGGAATCTGCCATCCTTGCAGCGAACCTGGAATTCTCCGGACCAGGGCTTGCCGGAGTTCAATGCCGCCATATGCATTTCTGCTTCCCGCCGTGCTTCCGTGCTGACAGTTATTTCCACGATGTTACGGCCGACCACGTCCTTAGACCGCCATCCGTAGAGTACTTCCGCGTACGGATTCCAGTATGTGATCGTGCCTGCGCTGTCGGTAATGATGATGGCTGCGCATACCACTTCCAGGAATGGGACTTGCGACGATTCGGCAGCGATCAATGCCTGCCGTTTCTTCGAGACAGCTTGCCGTTTGCGAATCGGCTTGGTAGCGACACGACTACGCGTTCTTGAGGAGATGCCCCGAGCGGAGGATTTTGATTTCTTCACGATGATTGGGCCTCGACATTGCACAGCGTTATCTGATTTCGCAACGACCATCTCCTCTGAAGGCTCAGCGGAGAATTGCTCGTACACACTCCTTTACACTACCCCATCTCGCTGCCAGTCCATCCGCTAATCTATCGCGGGAACGATTCGAGCGAAAATACATTTCTACCTCATTCTCGTCTGATCTGCCGAAACAATGGCACAGAGCGCTGGACGGCGCCTCGCTCGACGGAGGCAGCAAGCTACGCCCGATTGTCGTCCGGCAAACTGCATCTTCATCCGTAAGTCATACAGACGATAATGGACTTACAGGAATAAGCCGAGTTTTCCATCGCTAGTACCTTCGACGGATAACCAATTTTCGATTTTCTGCTATCCTAGTAACATCGCGGGTGATTTGGTGTCCAATTACTCCAGGGACACGCTCTGCGAAGGAGCGACGGCGGAAAGCATGTCCGACCTGGCACAATCACTGTCGTGGGGCCGCGATGAAGCCGGGCTTGTGCACGAGCTTCAGGCCGGATCAGATTCCGCGTTCGACTACCTTGTCACTTATTACCACGTCGGTGTGTTCAATCTCGTGTACGGAATTTTGGCGGATAGCGCCGACGCAGCGGACGTAACGCAGGACGTTTTCTTACGGGCCTTTCGCGGAATCCATGGTTTCCGGCGGGGCAGTTCGCTGAAGACTTGGCTGTACCGCATTTCAGTGCGGCAAGCCCTGAACCATCGCCGCTGGTGCTGGCGGCACCATCGTCAGCAGGTTTCGATTGACGGCGACGAAGAAGGAAAGAACCCGGCGCTCGATCTGAAAGATAAGGAAGCGACGCCGTACGAACAGTTCGCAACCCAGGAAACGCAGCGCGCGGTCAGAAGGGCACTTGCGCAAGTGCCGGCCTTGTTTCGAAGCGCGGTAATATTACGGGATCTGGAAGGGCTTTCGTACGAAGAGGTGGCTGAAGTGCTCGAAGTTTCTGTTGGAACGGTGAAATCGCGAATTCTTCGCGGGCGGCGCATGCTAAAGGAAATTCTCGATCCGGTTGTGGCGCAGAGTCAGAAGGAAGCGTCGGGAACGGTGCTGTCCGGCGGCTCGAATTCGCCGCTGAAGTCAGAATCGCACCACACTCACTCGCAACACTCTGCCGCCGTGCCAGCTGCTTCCGCGCCGTTCGGATCACGAACCATGAATGGGTGGCAGCGATGAATTGTAAAGACGCCCAGCGCCGCCTGCCCGGATATCTCGATGGCGCAATTTCTTCGCGGGAACATGCAGAGGTTCGCGATCATGTCGATTCCTGCGGTGGCTGCCGAAGCTTGCTCGAGGGTTATCGCCGGCTCGTTGTGACTCTTGCGAATATTGAACCAGTTCAGCCGCCCGCGGACCTCGCGACGCGCATACGCGTGAGAGCCTCCCAGGAGTATTCGCCGTGGCAGAGTGTTCGCCAGATGTGGAAACGTGCAGGGATCGTGTTTGAAAATGTGCTCGAACCTCTTGCCGTGCCCGCTACGGGCGGCGTGGTGACGGCGCTCGTCATTTTTGCGTTACTCGTGCAAAACATTCTCGTCGGCGTTCCGATGGGCGGTGTAGTGGCGAATGATTTGCCTCTCAATCTCGTGCAGCCCGCTCGTTTGGAAAGCCTGGCGCCATTTCCGGTTCCTGTGGTCATTGCGACGGACGACCGCCCCGGCTCAGGCTTGCTGCTTGTTGAAGCAACGCTCAACGCCCAGGGGCAAGTGGTCTCGTACAAAATTCTTTCCGGTCCAAGCGATGACGCCGCGCAACATCAGCTCGATCAATTGCTCCTGTTTTCGCGATTCCGTCCGCAAACTAACTTCGGGCTTCCCCGAGACGGCGGCCGCGTGGTGTTGAACTTCAGCGCCGTTCGTGTCCGCGGTTAATCCGCGCATCCCGCCTGATTCTTACTCTGTGAACTCTGTGCATACTCCGTGTCCTCTGTGTTTCGCCCTTGAATTCTTGTCCTTCCGTCTCGCGGCCGTTCTTTCACCCTTGCGTCTCCTTGACTCCGCGAATTCCTCCCATTAGAGTTTATACGGGCGTGCAGGCAATCTCGGGGGATCGCATTTTCGGACGCGTAGTGCCTGCCGGGCAAAAAGTCTCCTCTCATTCAAGGAGTTCACCGATTCGTACGTCTGTTCAGCCGCGTCTGATTTTCGCTCTGCTCCTTGTCGCCGGCGTTACGATCGCAGCGACTGGCTGGGACGCGCGAGCGCAACAAGCCGGCCACGGCCAGCCGCCCGACAACTACACTGGCATCCTGGTCGAGCCGAATCAGGAACTTTTCGCCACGATGTGCGCGCTCGACGCCGCTGGATTCGACGCGGACGAAAGCACCCTTTCGGAAATGCCGTCGCGCCTCGCCCTCCGGGGTGACATGCTGAAAATGCAGGGCCCCGCGACGGAAGCTCTGCGGCAATTTTATCGCGACCATCTGCTTGCAGATCCGGGTGAGACTTTGTCACGCTATATCACGTTCTCGCTCGTTGCCGGCCCGCCGCCGCGCTTTGATTTTCAAGTGAATCACGAAGAACTCCCGCCGGACGCGATTGCGCTCGACGGATTCCGCGAAGTTCTTGCTGCCTTTTACCAGGAAGCTCGCCTGGATCTGCGCTGGACCAAGGTCGAGCCGGAATATGAACGGGCGATTGCGATGTATCAATCGCCCGTCCGAAAGATCGTCACTCTCACAAACGCCTACCTCCGCGAATTGCTCAAACCCATTTACGGCCGCACGTTTACGGTGTACGTCGAGCCCCTCGTAGGGAACCGGACGAATTTTCGGAACAGCGGCAACCACTATGCGATCGTCGTGGGCACATCGTCGCAAATTCCTGTCGAGCAGATGCAGCACGCCTATCTTCATTTCATGCTCGATCCGCTTACCTTGCGCTCTCGCAAGCAATTGGAATCGAAACGCGCCCTGCTGCTGATCGCCGCCCGTGCACCGCGGCTGCCTGAGGAGTATCGCGACGATTTCCTTGCGTTCGCGGATGAATGCTTCATCAAGAGCGTCGAATTGCGTTTGCGGCGGCTTTCAGCGGCGCAGCTCGAAGCAGCGATGGCGGACGCCGACCAGTCCGGTTTCATCCTGGTGCGGCCTTTTGTCGCGCAGCTGCAGAAATTCGAGAAAGCCGAGCCAGCTATGTCGTATTATTTCCCCGATTTAATTGCGGGCATCGATGTGCCGGGGCAGCAAAAGCGTCTGCAGGACATAAAGTTTTCGCCGGAATATCCTGCGCCGGCGCCGAAGCCGGAAAGCGACTCGGCAGCGGCTGCGTCCGAACTTGATCGTTTGCTGGCGCAGGGCGATCGCGAGATCGCCTCGCAGGACGCGCCGGAGGCGACGAAAACTTTCGAAACCGTTCTGGCGCAGTATCCCGGCGAGACGAAAGCGGAGTACGGCCTGGCAATCGCTTCGGTGATGTCGGGAAACGCAGAGCGCGCCCAGCAATTGTTCGCCAAGCTTGTTTCCGCTCCGGCAGCGGAAGGCTCTTCGGAGTCGGGCGGCGCGACAGACCCTGTGATTGTTTCTTGGTCGCACGTGTACCTCGGTCGCATTCATGATCTCGAGGACGAGCGCGATGCCGCGATCCTCGAATATCGAGGAGCGCTTGCTGTGGATGGTGCGCCGGAAGCCGCCCGCGTAGCTGCGCAGCATGGCGTCGAAGAGCCGTACAAATCGCGCGCGCGTCCGAGTGGCACTGGCAATGGAAATACAACAGGTCCAGGAACCGTAAAGGAAGGGCAGAAACCTTGACGTCGCTCTCAATCGAGCGTTCAAGGATATCCAAACAAGGGAAGGTACCGAAATGAAGCTTCCGTCAATTCGCATTAGAATTATGATGTTTGCCGTCATGTTGTTCGCAGCACTCGGATTCGCGCCGCGCTCGCACGCTCAATACGGCGGCGGCAGTGCAGCGCCTCCGAAAGCGGCCCCGCCAGTTCAGCAGAGTAAAGACCAGGCTCAGCAGCCTCCAGCGGACCCGGAAGAAGACAAGGCATACAAAGCAATCTTCGACCTCAAGGGCGAAGCATCTGATCAGACAATCCAGCTTGGTGAGCAGTTTCTTCAGAAATATCCTCTCAGCAGGTATTCCGAGTCCGTCGACGCCCGCCTGGTGAATGCTTACTATCAGAAACAGCAGTTCGACAAGATGTATGCTGCTGCCGACAAAGCCCTGGCCCTCAAAGGCGATGACGTCGCGGTGTTAGTGCTCGTCGGCTGGGTGATTCCTCACAACTACGACCCAAACGACCCTGAATCGGACCGCCGGCTGGCGAAAGCGGCGGCTTACGAGAAGCACGCCCTCGAGATCATACCTACGATGCCCAAGCCCGAGAACATCACCGACGAGCAGTTCGCGAAGGCAAAAGCCGCATCCACCTCGCAGGCGCACAGCGGACTCGGGCTCATCTACTTCCGCCAGCAGAATTACGCGAACTCCGTCGATGAAATGCAGAAGGCCACACAATCCGACTCATCTCCGGATCCAGTCGATTTCTACATCCTCGGCGTCGGGCTCAACCAGTTGAAGCGCTACCCCGAAGCGGTCGACGCGTTCCAGAAGTGCAGCGCGCTCCCCGGTCCCATGCAGGATCGCTGCAAGCAGCGCGGCGCCGATGCGAAGAAACAGGCCGCCGCTACGCCAGCTCCTCCTAAGTAATTAACGAGGCCAATCGATGACCGCAGAAGAGCTCGAAGAACTCGGGGCGATTCTCGGTCATCGCTTCGCCCATCCCGAGCGTTTGGAACAAGCCCTCACTCATCGCTCGCGCCGGCAAAATAACGTCGGCTCGGACAATGAGCGCCTTGAATTCCTGGGTGACCGCGTTCTCGGTCTGGTCGCGAGCGACGTACTCTGCCATTCGTTTCCCGAATGGGACGCGGGAAAACTCTCCAAAGGTCTCGCCCGTCTGGTCAGCGCTGTTTCGATTCACTCGGCGGCGCAGGGTCTTCGCCTCGGCCATTATTTGCGCCTCGGACCCGGCGAAGAGAAAACCGGCGGCCGGGTTAAAAAACGTCTTCTCGCGGATGCCTACGAAGCGGTTCTTGGAGCGATTTACCTCGACGCAGGTCTCGAAGCGGCTGCTGCTTTCCTTCGGCGCACCTTGCTCGACCCTGCTCTCGCGGGCGAACTCGACGGGCTCGATCGCGCCGATCACAAATCCGCGCTGCAGGAATGGCTGCAACAGCGCGGGCTCGGTGCAGTTCAATATCGCATTCGCAAAGAATCGGGCCCGGAACACCAGAAAACTTTTGAAGTGGAAGTGTGGCTCGCCCAGCAAAAGCTCGCGCATTCGGAAGGCCGCAGCAAAAAGGAAGCGGAGCAAGCCGCTGCGAAGATTGCGCTCGCGAGTTTGGAAGCCGGCGCGAGTCCCGCCTAAAGGAAATTGATGGACACAGAGACATCGACGATTGAGACCGCGCGGCTGCCCGCTCGTGAATCTGTACGGCATCAGCCGGCTCGCGGCTCAATCATCGAATATGCGGAATCTTTACTTGTCACCGTGCTTCTGGCTCTTTTCGGGACCACGTTTATCGTGCAAGCGTTCAAGATTCCGTCGCAGTCGATGGAACCTACACTCCTCGTCGGCGACCATCTTCTCGTAAACAAATTCTTGTTTGAAGGGCGTCGGGCCTGGTACGAGAAAGTTTTACCCTACCGGCCGGTCCAACGCGGCGATATCATCGTCTTCAAATTTCCGTTCGACGATCACCCGCACTACGTCAAGCGAGTCGTCGGACTTCCAGGAGACCGGGTTCGAATTATCAACGAGCGGGTATTCATCAATGACGAGGAGCTCGCTGAGCCTTATGTGATCCACGATCCTGCCGGAGAGGATTCCTTTGGAGATGACTTCCCGCCGACGGACCGCTATTTCATTCAAAGTGGGCTGCGTCCCGAGTGGGCGACGAAAATCCTCGACTATGTCGATCGAGGCAGCCTCCTGGTTCCACCGAATCGGTATTTTGTGATGGGAGACAATCGCGATCGCAGTTGGGACAGCCGCTACTGGGGTTTCGTGAACCGCGATGCGATTATGGGCCGGCCGCTTATGATTTATTGGTCGGTCGCCGCCACCTCCGACGACTATACTGACCGAGGCTTGGAGGGCGCTCTTCGCGGATTCGCTGATTCGCTCCTGCATCTGCCAAGCCGCACTCGATGGCATCGCATGCTGCACGAGGTTCACTAATTTCCATTACTGAAACGAAACTTGCGGCTAGGAATTTTACAGCAGCGGCACGGCATGCGCGGGTTGTGCTTCCCGAATGGGGCGCGGAACCGTGCCCGCGTTAATTTCGGCAACAACGCCGCTCGGCAGTTAGAATCCGTACTGAGAAGATTTGGAACCCTGACCAAAGAATTACCAACGTGTCGAACATCCTCACACAAACGGCGGTTCACGGCGACCCAATCGAGTCTGCCGCCGTCGAGCAGCGCACCTGGCGCCGCTGGCCGAAGCTCTTTATTCTTCTCCTCGTATTCCTCTGGCTCGCGAACGCCGGCATTTCATTCCTGATTCAGCACACCGCCCTGAAACGCAAAATCAACGCACGCCTGGAATCCGCATTCGGACGCTCGGTGGAAGTCGGAAGCTACAGCTTCAGTCTCTGGGGCCGTCCGACAATCGAGGCGCGCTCCGTCGTTGTCGGCGAAGATCCGCGCTTCGGCCATGAATATTTTCTGCGTGCCGAATCGCTCACGATGAGCCTTCGCTGGCAAAGCTTGCTGCTCGGCCACCTGGAACTCGGCGCCATCTCGCTCGAGCGCCCCAGCCTGAATCTTGTCCGTGATGTACAAGGGGATTGGAATCTGGCTGAGTGGCTGCCGAGGCTTCCCGCCACGCCCGGCTCTGCGACTCCACTCTCGTCGAGTTCCACGTTGAACTCGAGTTCGTCGTCGAGTGGAACTTCGACCGGCACATCGACCGCGCTGCGCTTCACTCGCATCGACGTCGATTCCGGCCGAATTAATTTCAAACGCGGCGACGAAAAACTCCCCTTCGCGTTTGTCGGCGTCACCGGATATCTCGCGCCCGAAGCGCCCGGCCAGTGGCGCATGGATCTGGAGGCAACGCCCTCGCGTGCCGCCGTCGTAATTCAGCAGGCCGGCACGCTCCATCTCTCAGGTCTGGTTGGCGGCACCTCGTCACGCCTTCGCCCCGCCGCGCTCAACCTTGCGTGGACAGCAGCCTCGATCTCCGACGTGCTTCGCCTCGCGCGCGGAACCGACTACGGAATCCGCGGCAATCTTGCGATGTTAATCAACGCTCGCGCAGACGCGCACGATTGGATGCTTCAGGCGCGCACGGAAATTCGCGAGGTTCACCGCTGGGATCTCCCGCTGCGAGCCGATAATCCGTCTGTGAACCTCATCGCGAAAGTAACTTACGACCCCGAACAATCCGGCTTCGATGTCGTCGAATCCGTTCTCGAAACTCCTCGTTCACACGCTCGTGCCACGGGAGTGATAAGTTGGAGCCATTCCGCCGCCGCTCCGGCCGGCGTTTCTTCGCAATCCGCGCTGCAAGTCGTCTCCGACGGAATCAATTTGAATGACGCTCTCGCCTGGACTCGTGCTTTCCATTCAGGCGTCTCCGACGATTTGGCGCTTCAGGGATTCGCGAAGCTCGATCTCACGCTCGGCGGATGGCCGCCTCGAATCGATGCGGGAGCGCTCTCGATCGATAGAGCTCAGCTGACCGGCAAAACACTGCCCGTTCCGGTGCGCATGAGTGCGGCGGCCCTCCGATACGATCCGAATGGCTTCTCCCTGCTGCCCGCTACTCTTTCTTTTGGCGCGTCCGACGGTGCGCTGCACCTCGAATCAGTAGGAGTGACGAGCGCAAAAACAGCTTCAGGTTTTCACGTTGCAGGATCCCTTGCCGATGCGGGCACCCTGATTTCAGCTGCGCGCCTGCTCGGCTGGGATATTTCGCGCGGATGGGATCTCACCGGCCCGGTCCGCGGCGACTTGCGATGGCAAGGACCAGCTTCTCCATGGCGTGAAACCCCCGTCGGAACTTTGGACTTTGGCGCCGCGCCCGCGAACAACGAAACGAGCAGCGAAGCAAGCGGCAAATCGATTGGCGACACGCTTCGCGCTCCGTTCCTGAATTTGCCCGTCGAGCAGATTCGAGCGCACGTCGATCTAAAGCCGAATGCTCGCCACATCGCTCTCACTTCCGCGCACGCTTTCGGAGCGCTCTGGAACGGCGCTTTCGACTACCGCGATCCGCCCCCCGGCCCGGCCCCCGCCTCGGCAATCAACTGGCGATTCACGCTTTCGGCGGACAAGTTGAACGCAGCTGACATCGACCGCTGGCTGAATCCGCGTTGGCGCGAAAGCTTTATCGATCGAGTTCTCCCATTCCTGAATTCGCGGCCGCTAGCCGCAGCGCGCCCGGAGTATCTTTCCGCCGCTGGAAAAATCAGCGTGGACCAGTTCAGCCTCGCGCCCCTCGTCGTCCATCGCGTTCAAGGCGACGCCACCATCGACGGCCGCCGCTTCACACTCGCCAATCTCCACGCGCAACTCTACAAGGGTGAAATCAATGGTTCCGTTCGAGCGGATTTGGATGCGGCCCCCGCATATCGCGTGAATCTCGATTTCGCGAACGTCGACCTCTCCTCGCTCACAGCCTCATCCCCCTCGCTCGCCAATCGATTCGATGGTTCAGCCTCCGGAAAAATCTCAATCGACGCGCGCGGAGCCACGCGCTCCGACCTGCTCTCATCGCTTCAATGCCGAGGAGCCGCACGCATCGCCGCCGCCGAACTCATGACCATCGACTTGACCGCCTCCCTGAGCGAAGGGGTATTTCGTCCAGGCAAGAACACATTTCGCGAAGCCTCCACCGACTTCACTTGCGCCGATGGCAAACTCGAATTTCACCATCTCTTGCTATCCGCGCCCGCGGCAGACATAGTTGGAGAAGGCACGGCGGATTTCGGCCGCAATCTCGATTTCAGGTTCGCAGTCCACCCGCAATCATCCTCCGATGGCGACTCGCAACCCTCCGAACCACGCGCAGCTTCTTACCGCGTCGCCGGCACTCTCGCTGAACTCGAAATCACCCGTCTCAAGTCCGCTCCCGGCCGTCCCTGAAATCGAGATGACATGCATAAAAAAACTCCGTCTCGTCGCAACAATCGCCGCCGCACTGCTGCTCGCCTCGCCAACTCCTACAATCTCCGACCAGCGCATTCGTCTCCTCCCCCAGTTCAAACCCGGCGATAGCCTCCGCTATCAAATCGAAACCAGCATGACCACAGCAGGCAAGACCACCACCCCCATCGTCAATCCCGAAGGCGCCACTCAAATCAAACAGTCAGCCAGCATCGTCCTCCGCCTCGACGTCCTCGAAGTTCATCCCGGTGTCAACGGTGCGCCCGGTCCCATGCGTCTCCGCGCAACCTACGAAAAATCCACCGCTACCTCTGAGAGCGACGCGTACGATCCGGACTCTGCTGCGCTCGAAGCGCAATACAATCACCTCGAAGGACGCTCCATGGATTTCACCGTCGAGCCCGACGGCAAGATCACCGACATCAAAGGCCTCGAAGACATGCTCACCAATCCTGCTGCGGCGCAGACGGTGCGTTCTTGGATGGCGGGTCTCTCATCCAGCACTGGATTTCCGGTAGCGGGTATCGCGATCGGCCAGAAATGGAGCAGGGAACAGCCACTCGCTGGCATTCCTCTTAGCGGCCTGTTTTGGCGTAGCGAAGCAACGTATCTGCGGAACGAGCCATGCCCAGCTCGTGGGCCTGCCCCGGAATCCGGTACGCCGGCCGCAAAACTGACTGAGCCGAATCCCGAAATGTGCGCATCGATACTGACGCGATTCGCAATCGTTCGACATGGCAAACACAATGCGCGCGCCGACGAAACTCCGGACGATTACCGTCGCAACGGCCTCCGCACCTCCGGCACCTGGACTGGCTCCGGCCAAAGTCTCGATTCAATTTCGCTCGCAAGCGCCCGCGCAATCCGCTCCACTCAAACCAGCTCGCAAGATATCGATTTCACCATCACAAGCACCAACACCGGTTCGCGCATGACCTACAAAGGCAAAATCGAAACCCAATCCCAAATCGTCTTGCTACCGTCACTGCAGTCGGAGTCCCCACCGCAGCAGACGAAACCATAGCGCGCAATTCTTGCAGCAGTACGTACGACTGTCCCGATCCTTACGGATGGCATTTGATTTCGACGCGAATCCATGGCGGTCGCTTGGCGAATTCTGGGTCGCTTCCCGGCGTGTCGGCGTTCTCCACCGCGTGCATCGGTTCTGGCTCCATCCAGTCGACTGTCCAATGTCCGCTTACGGTCGGTTCCACCTTGCTTGGCGTATCTCTGACGGTTCCATCGGGGCGATGGTACCGAATGTGCGGAGTGCGTCCCCCTGTGTCATAGCCGATAAAAAAACTCGGCCAGCGATGGTGATGATAGGGTTCCGTGGTGCCAGGCGCCAAACTCACTTCGAGGACGCGTACGAACGCGTTTTCGAAAATCACTTTGTGGCTATTCGGCGCGGCCTTTACGGCGTCGTAGCCGTCAGGGAATCCCGATTTGTCCTGTCCGTAGACATAATAATGCCCAGCGAACAACAGTAGAAAACTCACAAATAGGAAAGCGATCAATCTTTGCGTTCGGGCGTGAATCCGCCGTCGTCGATGGCTCATGCCGCGAAGTATAACCGCTCGAGTGATGCGGAAAAAATATTCTTCGAGCGGCAGGTTCATCCACCCGCTGGCGTTCTTCGACCCGTCGCCAGCGTCGCCCAACAATCCAACCCGTCATCCTGAAGGTATCCGTCCAGGATACCTGATCGAAGATTCCGGCCTTGCCGGAAAGGATCTCGGTGTCAAGCGAGCGCACCACGCCACCACAAGTACAGCCGCTCGCCTTCGTTCCGGCAGGCTTTGCACTCCCTGCGCGATTCCCTCGATTGCGTTATAATAAAAAGTTTCCGCACCTCGCATTTTGCGAGCAGAGGCGCCCGACTATGAAATTCAAGCTAGCCAGCGACTACGAACCCCGCGGCGACCAGCCCGAAGCCATCTCCCAACTCCTCCGCGGCATCAACGACGGCGACCGGCACCAGGTCCTCCTCGGCGTCACCGGCTCAGGAAAAACCTTCACCATGGCGAAAGTGATCGAAGCGATCAACCGGCCCACCATCGTCCTCGCGCATAATAAAACTCTCGCCGCTCAACTTTTCCACGAGTTCCGCTCATTCTTTCCGTCGAACGCCGTCGAATACTTCGTCAGCTATTACGATTACTACCAGCCCGAGGCCTACGTCCCCGCAAGCGACACCTACATAGAAAAAGAATCCACGATCAATGACGAGCTCGACAAACTCCGCATGAGCGCCACCCGCTCTCTCTTCGAGCGCCGCGATGTGATCATCGTCGCTTCCGTTTCATGCATCTACGGCCTCGGCTCGCCGGAAGCCTACTACGGCATGATGCTCATGCTCGAAAAAGGGAAGGAAATTGCCCGCGAAGCAATTCTGCGGAAGCTCGTCGAAATTCAATATGAACGCGCCGAAGATCTTCGCCGCGGAACCTTCAGGGTTCGCGGTGACACGATTGAAATCTATCCGCCATACGACGATCTCGCCGTTCGTATCGAGCTTTGGGGCAGCCAGATCGAAGCCATTCGCAAGATCGATCCGCTCACGGGCGAAATCCGCTCGCGCGAAGGCGAGATTTCGCGCATCCCTATCTATCCGAAGACGCACTACGTTTTGCCCGCCGAGCAAAGAGAACGCGCCATCCAAAGCATCTACGAAGAGCTTGAATGGTGGAAGCCCGAGCTTTCCCGACAGGGTAAAATCGTAGAATCCCAACGCATCACCCAGCGCACGTTGTTCGACATCGAAATGATGCGCACAATCGGCTACTGTCACGGAATCGAAAACTATTCGCGCCACATGTCAGGGCGTTTACCCGGCGAAGCTCCGCCAACGCTTCTCGACTATATCCCTTCGGATTTCCTGCTCGTTGTCGACGAATCGCACCAGACGATTCCGCAAGTTCGCGCCATGCACGCCGGCGATCGCTCCCGCAAGCAGACCCTCGTGAATTTTGGCTTTCGCATGCCGTCCGCGCTCGACAATCGCCCGCTCACCTTCGAAGAGTTCGAGCATCGTACCAATCAAGTCGTCTACGTTTCCGCCACTCCCGGTCCTTACGAGCTCACAAAATCCGGCGGCACTGTCGTCGAGCAGGTGATTCGCCCCACAGGTCTTGTCGATCCCCAAGTGGAAGTGCGTCCGGTAAAGGGTCAGGTCGATGATTTGCTCGAACAGATCCGCGTTCGCACCGCTCGCAACGAACGCGTGCTCGTCACCACGCTCACGAAACGCATGGCCGAAGATCTCGCCGAGTATTTCGCCGAGGTCGGCGTCCGCTGCCGCTATCTGCACTCTGAAATCGAAACGCTCGAGAGAGTGAAAATCCTGCGCGATCTCCGCCGCGGCGAATTCGACGTCTTGATCGGCATCAACCTGCTTCGCGAAGGCCTCGATCTGCCGGAAGTGTCTCTCGTCGCAATTCTCGATGCGGATAAAGAAGGCTACCTCCGCAGCGCTACCGCATTGATCCAATCGATGGGCCGCTGCGCCCGCCACATCGAAGGCCGCGCAATTCTCTACGCCGACCGCATGACGGATTCCATGCGAAAGGCCATCGGCGAAACGAATCGCCGCCGCGCCAAGCAGGAAGCCTACAACCGCGAACACAACATCACGCCCCAATCGATCATCCGCTCCGTCGATATGCAGCTCGCCCGAATCGTGGAAGCGGATTACCTCACCGTTCCCGTAGAAGACGCCGTGATTGGCGAAATCTCGAGCGAGCACGAATTGCTCCAGGCCATTACGCTACTCGAAACGCAAATGCGCGACGCTGCCAAAAATTTCGAGTTCGAACGCGCCGCCGCCTTGCGCGATCGCATACGCTCGCTCAAGCAACGAGACCTCGGCGCCATTTTTTCTGCTACAGTTTTAGGCGCAGACGCCGCCGCGCCGGCGCTTCCGCCAGCTTCAGATTCAACGGCGTCGCATGCAAGTGCAGCCGCAAGCGCGTCGGTTGAAGCACAACCCAAAAAACCCGCGGCCAAGCGCCGCGCCCCATAAGGACCAACCGAGTGGATCAATTCACAGTTTCCGACTTTGTAGCGCCGGGCTTCAGCCCGGCAGGTGTTGACCTGGGGGTTGCCACCAACAATTCAAATAAATCTGCAGAACTGGCTGGCATGCCGACAGCCGTTAGGAGTACGGACAAATCTCTCAATTCGTCAATGGCTCACCTAGGTTCACCTCTGCTTTTTAGGGGGTCGGAGCTTCAGCTCCGACATAACGCCAGCTCCCGCCGTGGGGCTTTAGCCCCTGAGGCTAATGTCTCCCGCTATCTCCTCAAAATGTTTACGCGATGCCTTGCCCTCGCCACATTTCTCCTCGCCTCCACCGCCTTCGCGCCCACAGCCCGCGCTCAAGGCGACACCGAATTCGGCATCTGGGGCGGCTTTTCCGCCGGCAATCCGCACTTGATCGGCGTCACCACCGACCGCCAACTCGGCGTCCTAGGCCTCCGCTACGGCCACCTGATTTTCGATACCCATCCCGTATCCCTGGAATACACTCTCGATATCATCCCCGTCGAAATCCTGCGCCAACCGACATACGTCGCGTGCGACACAAATCCAAACATCTTTCCCACGGGTTTCTGCCAGACGGGCCACGAAACGGTTTACGGCGGCGGCCTGAACCCACTCGGCCTCAAACTGAATTTCTTGCGCGAGCACAGATTGCAACCGATCGTTGCGTCCACGGCGGGACTCGTCGCATCGGTCAGACCAATTCCGGTCGACATTCCCGAAGGCACGCAATTTAATTTTACGTTCGATTTTCAGGCAGGCTTCCAACTCTACAACTCCGACCACTCCCACGCTTGGACGCTAGCCTACAAATACCAGCACATCTCCAACGCCTATCGCCATTCCCTAAATCCCGGCGTAGACCTGCACGTCATCACCCTCGGCTACTCATTCTTCCGCTAATTCGCCCTGCCTCGCCGCCTCAAACCACTCCGCGCTTGAGTTCCTCCAACGGATAAAAAGTCCCGCGCCACTCGATTCCTCCGTTCCACAGCGTCAAGATCGTCGATCGCGCCAACATCCACGCAAAAATCAACGCGCCGATCGGCTCCGTCAGCGCGTATACCGGCGAGACGCCAACCTCGATCGAAACGCCCGCGTGCATCGCAATGATCACTCCCACCGCGATCGCATCAAATACCAGCGCCCACCCCCTCAAAAATGGCAGCGCAATCCACGGCAGCACGCACATCGCCAGCACCATTATAAGTTGCAGGCACGCCAGCCATACGTTGTAGCCGGACGCCGCAAAGAAATTCTTCGTCGTCCCCCGCACAATATTTCCGACGCCTGCATGCCATCGCACCTTCACTTCCCCCCACGCTTTTCCGACGCCGGACCGAAATCCGCCCTCCTTCACCAGCTTGCCTAGCTTCATGTCGTCCACCACTTCCATCGCCAGCCGCCGGTGCATTCCAATCGCCTCGTACGTTCGCCGTCGCATCAGTTGAAATGCGCCGATGCCTGTGTACCCTTTCGAATGTGGATCGTTCGTGCGCCACGGACGTATGCCGATCACGAATCCCATCCCGAAAAATGTCATCGTGATTTTCTCGCCGACCGTGTGCATTTCTGCGCTGCTCAGCAGAGTCAGGTGGTCCCATCCTTCCCGTTGCGCGAGTGCGACCGATCTGCGCAACAAGTCCGGCAAGAAATGCACATCCGCGTCCGTAAACACCAGCCATTCGCCGCTGCTTCGTTCAGACGCTTGTTGCATCGCGTAAGGCTTTCCGAGCCAGCCGGAGGGAAGGGAATTCACGCGCACGTACTTCAGTCGAGGATCTTTTTCCGCCGCTTCTTTCAGAATCTCCGAGGTACCGTCCTCCGAGCGGTCGTCTGCCGCGATTATTTCGTAGGACGGGTAATCCAACGCCAGAAGTGTTTGCAGCGCTCCGGGAAGCTTTTCCTTCTCGTCGCGAGCCGCGAAGATAATCGACACCGTGGGGCAGTTGGAATCGTCCAGTGGGACGACGTCTCGAATCGCGGGCAGCTTTGAAGCTCCCCGCGCGACATCGATTGCGTTGAGCACCCAGAGGAGAGCGCCGGCCAACGTCAGCACAAGCACGAACGAATGCAATGTAGAATTTCCTCCAGCGAGAGCGCAGCGAACAAGTTATGCTATCACGCTGCATGTCGCGCACAATTTCCATCATCGGCGCCGGTCGCGTAGGACAAGCCCTGGCCAAGCGTCTCCGCAAACTCGGCTGGCGAATTGGCGCCGTCGTCACGCGTTCACCAGCAAGCGCTCGTGCCGCTGTTCGCGCCATTGGTGCGGGAACGCCCCGCGCAGCCCTCACGCCCGAAGCATTCAATGCCGATGTAATTCTACTGTCAGTTCCAGATGACGTGCTCGAAAACGTGGCGCAAAAACTCGCAAATTTCGTTGGCGGACGTGTTTCAAAAAAATCTCCGGCCAAAATCGTCCTCCACACTAGCGGCGCTCTTGACCATCGCGTCCTCACGCCCCTAGCCCGTCGCGGGGTATCCACCGGTTCAATGCATCCAATGCAGACCTTTAGCGGCCGCGCCGCTCCGCGTCTCGACGGCGTGATTTTTTCAATCGAGGGCGCCCCAGCCGCTCGCGCCGCCGCGCAAAAAATCGCTCGCTCCCTCGGTGGCGCACCAGTCATCATCGGCGCCAGCGACAAGCCCGCCTATCACGCTTCCGGCACGATCGTGGCGGGACATGCGCTGTCGCTGGTCGAGTCCGCCACGCAAACTCTCATGAAAATCGGTTTCACGCGCCGCCGTGCCAACCAAGCCCTGCTCCCATTAATCCGCCAAATGCTGGATAATTATGAGTCGCTCGGACCGCAAGCTGCCTGGACGGGTCCGTTATCGCGCGGCGATTACGCGACGATTTCGAAACACGTAAAAGCGCTACGCCGCTTTCCGCGCGAGTTTCAAGATGCCTACCGGGCCCTCGCATTGCTATCCATGCGGGTACTGGCGAAGAATCCGGCAGTGACGAAGTCGAGTCTCAAAGCCGCGCTCGGACGAAATTAGATAAGCGTCTCCCTGCGTCGCAGCCATGTACGGGAGCGTATAAAAGTCGGAGGAACAATTGAATCAGTCGTCGAAGCATTTGCACATCCCCGTCGAACACACCACCCTCGCCAACGGCTTGCGAGTGGTCGCATCGCCCGACCGTAGCGCGCCTGTCGTCACCGTTGGCGTCTACTATAAAATTGGTTTTCGTCTCGAGCCCCGCGGACGCAGCGGGTTCGCGCATCTTTTCGAGCACATGATGTTCCAAGGCTCCGAAAATGCCGGGAAAATGGAACACATCCGCTTGATCAACGCTTCCGGCGGCCTCCTGAACGGCACCACGAACTACGACATCACAAATTATTTCGAAGCTGTTCCTTCGAACGCCCTCGAACGTGTCCTCTGGCTTGAAGCCGACCGCATGCGCGCGCTCAAAGTCGATGACGAGAATCTTCGCAATCAGCGCGACGTCGTAAAAGAAGAAGTACGCGTCAATGTCATGAACCAGCCCTACGGCGGATTTCCGTGGCTCGATCTGCCGCCCATTGCATTTCGCAATTGGCCCAACGCCCACAATTTCTACGGCGATTTCGTCGATCTCGACGCTGCCACCCTCGCCGACGTCCAACATTTCTTCCGCACCTACTACGCCCCCAATAATGCCGTCCTGCTCATGCTCGGCGATCTCGATCCCGCCGAAGCGTTCACGTTCGCGAAGCGTTACTTTGAAGATATTCCCGTGCAGCCACCGCCACCTCGTGCTGACGTGACCGAGCCTCTCCAAACCGAAGAGCGCCGCGGCGACGTTCCGGAAAAACTCGGTCCGCTCCCTGCGCTCGCCATCGGCTACACCGCGCCCCCTCGCACCTCGGAAGATTGGTATGCAGCGGCGATCCTCGATCGCGCCTTGCACGGCGGCCGCTCGGGACGCGTCTTCCGCGAGCTTGTTCTCGAAAAGCAGATCGCGCTCGAAACCGATAGCAGTTACGACGGTTTCGATACGAATGGCCCCACGCAAATGGTCACGCGCATTTTCCATCGTCCGGAATATTCGAGCGACGCCACCATCGCTGCCTTCGATTCCGTGATTCACGACGTCCAGGAGAAGGGAATCACCGCCGACGAGCTCGATCCCGTAAAAGTAAAATTCCGCGCCGATTATTTTTCGATGCTCGAAGGTGGAATGGGCTCTTACATGCCCCGCTTCGGCCTGATGCACTACCTTGCGTGCTTCACGCTGTTCGATGGCGATCCAAAACGCATTAACACAGTGCTCGACGGGTTTCTCGCCGTAACTCCCGCGCAAGCTCAAGCTGTTGCCCAGAAATATTTAGTCCCGCGCAATCGTGCCATCGTCGCGCGAACTCCGATCCCAACCGAAGCTGCGCACACGAATGGAGGTTCGCGATGACCTCGGCCAAAACTCCCTTGGCAACAAAAGCTCGTAACGCCGCGCCGCCGCCGCTGGGGCCCGAACGGCCGGTCGCCTGGCCAAAGCGCACCGCGGTCGTCCTCTCCAACGGCTTGCAAGTCGTCCTTGCCGAATCCCACACCTTTCCGAAAATTTCGTGCCAGCTTTTCTTCCGCAGCGGCAATGCTTGCGTCGCTCACCGCGCGCCCGGCCTCGCGGAAATCACCGCCAAAGTGATTCGCACGGGAACGGCAACTCGTTCCAGCCGCCAGATCGAAGAAGATTTGCGCCGCATGGGCGCAGATGCTGGAGCGAGCGCCGGAGCCGACACGAGCGCAATTTCAATCGGCGGGCTGGCAGAATTTTCGGAAGGAATTCTCACCATGCTCGCCGACCTCGCGCGTAACGCTTCGTTCCCTGAAGACCAATTCGAACGCGAGCGACGCCAGAAAATCGAGGAATTGCGCGTCGAGCGCACCACTCCAGCTTTCTTGGCCAATGAACGAATGCGCCACGTGCTATTTGGCGATCATCGCTATGCCATCATCGCACCCACGGAAGAACAGGTTGCCGCTTACCAGCGGGACGAGCTTGAGCATTTCTATAAACATCACTACACGCCTCCGAATGCCGTCTTGATTGTTGTAGGTGATTTTTCGAGCGATCAGATGCTCGCACAGATCGAAAAAGTCTTCGGCAGCTGGAAAGCACCCAAACCCGACCTCGCAGTTTCAGCCGCGCCTCCCAAACCAACTGGGCGCCACGTGCATCTGGTTCACTTGCCAGGTACCGTGCAGACGCAAGTCCTTGTCGGCAATCTTTCGATTAACCGCCGGGATCCGGATTGGTACCGCCTTGTCCTCGCGAATTCAATTTTCGGCGGCGCGTTCCATTCCCGACTGGTTATAAATATTCGCGAACAAAAAGGTTACACGTACAGCCCGCGCAGCGCCATCAATGCGCTTCGCCAGCACGGGTTTTTCACAGTCCACGCGGCCGTTCGCAACGAAGTTGCCGCCGCCACCCTCACCGAAATATTCTACGAAATGGATCGTATGCGCTCGCTTCCCGTCACTCTCGAAGAACTCGAAAGCGCCCGCAGCTATCTCAGCGGCGTTTTCTCGCTCGGCGTTGCCACCCAAGACGGCGTTCTCGGCCAGCTCTCATCCGTGTACCTGGACCACTTGCCCGAAGATTATTTAGAAACATATCGCGAGAAAATCCACGCCCTTACCGCCGCCGATATTCTCATCGCCGCTCGCCGCCACTTCGATTCCGCCAACGCGCAAATCGTGCTCGTAGGCGACCGCAATCAAATCGCCGGCCAAGCCGCGCTCTTCGGTCCAGTAACGGAGTACGATGCACATGGGAAATCCAACTAGTCCAAGGTTGCCATGCCCGTCCGACCGCATGCGCGGTCCCTTTCGCCTCGTTCGTCCGCGACAAGGCGGATTTCGACATTGGCCATTGGATAATTACAGCCTGCTCTATACGCTCATGTTGATTGCAGCGTATGCGGCCTTAATGTTGTACTTTGTGGCTCTAGTTACCTTCGGTGGACCGAGCTTTGCTTCGAGAATATTGTTAACAATATTTTGGACCTGCTTCTTTATCACGCTTGCGCCGTGGCTGGCAATTCGTGGAGGAAACAAAAAGCGCTCATTCAGGAGACTGCTACTCACCTACCGCCTGCGCAAGACGGAGCGTATCGAGCTAATTGTCGGTGTGATTCTATGGACGCTCATCGGCGCCGGAATTCTTTTTCTGACGCGGGCGGGGAACTGATGGCAGAAATCGTGTTGCGGCATCTTGCTGCAGTAGGGGTAAGGCGTGCCGCGTCCGATCGACCACTGTCGACCCGCCACCTCTTGCTTGGGTTTGTAATTGCGCTGGTTTTCTTATTCGGATTTTCGCCTGTCCTCTGTCAGAAAAAGCCGCCCACGGCGCCACTCGACCTGAACTCTGCCACAATCGAGCAGCTCGAAAAGTTGCCGGGAATCGGCGCGACCACAGCGAAATCGATTGTCGATTTCCGCGAGAAGAGCGGTCCGTTTCGGCGCGTCGAAGATTTGCTCGCGATCAGGGGCATCTCGAAAGCGCGGCTCGAAAAGCTCCGGCCTTACGTTACGGTTGCGCCGCCACGCCGAAACAGCAACTGATCGGCGCTCCCTAGTCCTTTCGAGCGTCAGATTTTTCTTCATCCAATTTTCAGGAAAGCGTGTCAGCCTATTGCTCGCCTGGATGGATTGACACGGGCAGACGGCCATTCTGCGGCGGCCGCCACGAAATACTGAGTTCAGCCTTATTCAAGGAGCTGCACATGACACGCCAGCGCTTCCCATATCTTTCGATTGTCACACTGATGGTTGCTTCTCTCGCCGTCGTCGCGGCCGGCGCTAACGCCAGCTTTCGCGGCAACGCGCCACGCGCCAAGTCCGCTTCCGCGCCAGCTTCAAATGTCGCGCACGGCCCTTCCGGCTACCACTTGCTGAAGAAAATCACGCTCGGCGGCGAGGGTGGCTGGGACTACATCACGTTTGACTCGCCCACGCGCCGCCTCTTCATCTCCCGCCAGACGAAAGTCATCGTCCTTGACGTGGACTCGGAAAAAGTTGTCGGCGAGATTCCAAATACGGAAGGCGTGCACGGCATCGCTCTCGCGCCCGAGCTAGGCCGCGCCTTCACCTCCAACGGCCGCGCCGGTACCATTACGATTTTTGACCTCAAGACCCTCGCCATCATTGGCAGCGCGCAGGCTGGCACGAATCCCGACGCGATCGTCTACGATCCCGCCTCCAAGCGCGTGTTCGCTATGAACGGACGCAGCTCGAACTCCACTGCAATCGACGCTGCCACCGGAAAAGTTGTGGGCACGATTGCGCTGAGCGGCAAGCCTGAATTCGCAGTTGCGGACGGCGCTGGCCATGTCTACGTCAATATCGAGGATAAAAGCGAGCTGTGGCAAATCGATTCGCGAAAATTAACCGTCACCGCCCGCTGGCCGCTGGCTCCCTGCCAGGAACCTTCCGGCCTCGCGATCGACGTGGAGCATCACCGCCTCTTCGCTGGATGCGACAACAAGATGGTCGCCGTCGTCAACGCCGACTCCGGCAAAGTGATCGCCACGCCCGCGATTGGTGACGGCGTTGACGCGAACGCTTTCGACCCCGGCACCGGTTTCGCATTCTCCTCCAATGGAGAAAGCGGCACCCTTACCGTCATTCACGAAGATTCGCCGGAAAAATTCAGTGTCGTTGAGAATGTCCCCACGCAAAAAAGCGCGCGCACGATGACGCTCGATCCCAAGACTCACGAAGTTTTCACAGTCGCCGCAGAATTCGGCGCACGCCCGGCGCCCACCGCGGACAACGCACACCCGCGCCCGGCAATCCTTCCAAATTCATTTGTAGTTTTGATCTACGGAAGGTAGCTCGGTCGAGCCCAATCGGCCCATTAATCGGCCCATATCAAGGAAGCTTCAAGCACCGAACAAATGTCATCCGGCCTGCTGCAGGAGGGCCGCGCGTCTCGAACACCGGTCGTGCCAGCCGTCAGGCCACGGCTTCGCGAGCATGAACCTTCGACTCCGGCTCCTCAGTGACCTCTGTGGACTTTCTCTGTGTACTCTGTGTTTAAGCCGTGAGCCTTACGCCGTAAGCCGCCACCGCCCCGCTATAATACCTGATGCCCTTGCTTCGCCGCCCCAATCGCAAGCGGCACCTGGTCCGCAATCTCCAGCCCGTACCCCTCAAGCGCTACAACTTTCCGCGGATGATTCGTCAGCACTCGAATTCGCTGCAACCCAAGATCAATCAGTATCTGTGCGCCAATTCCGCTTTCGTGCTGCACGAACCGTTGCCGCCCCAGGTCGTGCTCCTTCTCCTCGCGCGCGTGATAGCGAATTTGCGGCAGCGCCGCATCTTCCGGCGCCCGCGAATCAATCTGAAACCCGCGCCCGGTGTGATGCAGATAGACGAACACTCCGCGATCCGCCGTTGCAATTGCTCGAAGTGAGCCCTCGATAATCTCGTGGCATTCGCACGCAGTCGAACCGAACGCGTCGCCAGTAAGACAGTGTGAATGAACGCGCACAAGCGGCGGCTCCGTGTTGGCGGCCGGGGTGCCCGGCGCAGCGATCGCGTCGCTTGTCACCTCGCCGCCCAAATTGCCTCGCACCAGCGCCACGTGCAGCTCATTATCGACGTCGCTCGAATACGCGATCATCCGGAAATTTCCGTACTTCGTCGGCAATATTGATTCGGCAATCCGCCGCACGTAACGCTCATGCTGCATCCGGTAACGGATCAAGTCCGCCACCGTCGCGAGTTTCAGGTTGTGCGTCCGGCAGAAATCGATGAGCTGCGGGATCCGCGCCATCGTTCCGTCGTCGTTCATGATTTCACAAATCACGCCCGAATGATCGCGCCCCGCCAGCCGCGATAGGTCCACGCAAGCCTCGGTCTGTCCGGCGCGCACCAGCACGCCGCCATTCCGCGCGCGCAATGTATGGACGTGCCCCGGCCGCGCCAAATCTTCCGGCCGCGTATTCGGATCGGTCGTCGCCAGAATCGTCGTCGCACGGTCCGCCGCGCTGATTCCCGTAGTCGTGCCGCGCCGCGCGTCGATCGGTTCGCAAAAAGGTGTGCCAAACGCCGAAGTATTTCGCGCAGAAATCTGTTTCAGGTCGAGCGCGTCGCAACGTTGTTCCGTCAGCGAAAGACAAATGAGTCCGCGCCCATGCTTCGTCATAAAATTGATGGCTTCGGGCGTCACTTGGTCCGCCGCCATCGTCAGATCGCCTTCGTTCTCGCGATCTTCATCATCCACAAGGACGATCATTCGCCCCTGCCGAATTTCCTCCACAGCTTCTTCCACGCTCGCAAATGGTGGTTTTCGTTCGCTCATCTCAGTGCACCCACTTCAAAAATAGAAAATGAAATGCCGCTCCCATCAATCCCGCGCCCGGAATCGTCAGCACCCACGCCCACGCGATCCGTTCCGTCACGCCCCATCGCACCGCCGTAAGCCGCCGCGACGCGCCCACTCCCACAATCGCGCCCGTAATCACGTGGGTAGTGCTCACCGGAATCCCAGCCGACGCCGTTCCAATCAGAGTAATCGCCGCAGCCGTTTCCGCTGCAAACCCGCCAAACGGATTCAGCTTCGTGATCTTCTGGCCCATGGTTTTCACCACGCGCCACCCTCCTGCCATTGTACCGCCGGCAATTGCCAGATGGCAGCAGATGATCACCCAGTAGGGGACTACATATTTCGTAAGCGTTCCGCTCGCCACCAACGCCGCCGTAATAATTCCCATACCTTTTTGCGCGTCGTTCGTTCCATGTCCCAGGCTGAACGCTCCCGCCGATACGAGCTGCAGCCGCCGGAACCATTTATCCACACGCTGTGGCGCCTGCCGGTAAACGATCCAGCTCGTAATTACGGTCACCAAAAGCCCCACAGCCATCCCGATAATCGGCCCCACGAAAATAAAAAGCAACCGGCAAAATCCAGCCGTGTATCAAGATCGCGTGGAATCCTGACGCTGCGATCGCCGCGCCGCCGTACCCCCCCATCAGCGCATGTGACGAGCTCGCCGGCAGCCCCATGCGAATCGTCGCGTAGTTCCAAACGATCGCACCCAGCAATCCCGCCAGCAGCAACGGTCTGGTCAACCATCTTCAGATCGACAAGCCCGCTCCCCATCGTTTTCGCCACGGCCGTTCCGAATGCAAACGCCGCCACGAAATTCCAAAATGCCGCCCAGATCACCGCCCACATCGGCCGTAGCACGCGCGTTGAAACAACAGTCGCAATCGAACTCGCCGCATCGTGCCAGCCATTCGTGAATTCGAAAATCAGCGTGATCACGATGATCAGCACGAGCATGTGGAATTCGGTCACGCCGCCACGCTCCTACGCCAAGTAGCAATGGCACGCGATCGAAAATTCACCTGCACGCGAGCGTTTTCACCGAGATGCGCCGCAACTCGGAATATTGGAGAGATAGGGAACACTTAGGCGTTCTTAATCGTCACGGTTTCGATCACGTTCGCAACGTCTTCGCATTTGTCCGTCGCAAATTCCAGCGTTTCGATGATTTCCTTCCACTTGATGATCTGCACCGGATCTTTTTCCTGGTCGAAGAGAGTTGCGATCAACTCGCGGCATTGCGCGTCCGCCTGATTTTCGAGGCGGTGAATCTCGATACACTTGTCGAGGATGTGGTCTTCCTTTTCCAGAACGTTCACCGCCAAAACAATTTGCGCCGCGGCATCGCGCACTGTCACCGCCAGGTCCAGAACGCCCGGGCGAATCTGCGCCACCCGGTAGGTGACGAGTCGCGACGCCACTGCGTCCACCAAATCGATTACGTCGTCAATCTGGCTTGCCAGTTCGTGAATGTCTTCGCGGTCAAACGGCGTGATGAAGCTCTGGTTCAGCCTCGTCATGATTCCGTGCGTGATCGTGTCGCCGATATGCTCGAACTCCTTGATTTTCTCGGCGCCGCTCTCCGGGTCGTCGTACCGTTCGAGCATCTTCACCAGCGCCGATGCGCCGTCGAAAACATTTTCCGCCTGATGATTGAACATCTCGAAAAACGTTCGTTCGTGGGGAAGGATTTTCTTAAGCAGTCCGGGCATGACGCCAAGCACCTCCAGGATGGTGTGTTACGGGAATATTGCGGAACTATGACAGCGCCGTTACACCGCGCCGACAGACTATACCCAAATGCCCCGACCCGGGCAAGCGCATGCACCCCTCAGCCGCAAGCGTCCCGCGGCTCGCAATTTGCGGCCCACGGTCCTTCCTTCCCGCCGCGGGGATATCCGCCGCGCCGCCGGAGCAAATGCCGCACTTTCTTACGTTTAGATGAGTCCTTCTCCGCCGCAGGCTTGACGGTTTCGCAAGTTCCGGCCCACAACGTCCACCGGCGTCCCCTGTGTATAAATCCACAGGCCAACATACCTATTGGCCGCATCCCGCGTTCGATCAAGTATCTTCATTCTTGGATTGGCAGGTCTGCGACGTCGCTGAAGCCGGATTTCACTCGTCGCATGCGCTCAATTCGAGCCGGCACGCGCCGCGAAACCGGGAATTTTGAATGTGACGGAAATTTTTGTCCCCAAATCGTTGGAATCAATTTGCATCGTGCCGTCGAACGGCCGAAAGCGTTCACGCATCCCTTGCATTCCAACGCCGGTGGCGTGAGCTTGAATCTGCGATAGTTTCTGAGGAGGAATCCCTTTGCCCGCGTCTGACACCTCGAGAAGCACCCGATTGCCATCTACTGAAAGCCGAATCGCAGCTGTCTTGCTTTCCGAATGTCGGTGAATATTCGTCAGGCATTCCTGCACCACGCGAAAGACGGCCAGCTCCAGCTCGCTCGTGAGCCTTGGAAATGGATCCGGCATGCTCAAGGAGATTTCGATGCCGCTGCGTTCCATGAGCCCTTTCACATACCATTCCAGCGCGGCCGATAAGCCGAGTTCATCCAGCAGGGGCGGATGCAACAGATAGGACATCGTGCGTATCTGCTGGCTCAGCTGTTGGCTCAGTTCGAAACTTTCCTGGGCGCTCCCTGTAAGTTGCGGCGCACTGGAGCCTGCCTCCAGCAGAATTGTCTGCAGACTCATACCGAGCGCGGCCAGCACCTGTCCCGCGCTGTCGTGCAGTTCGCGCGCGATTCTTCGCCGCTCTTCATCCTGGGTTTGCATCAGGCGGCGCGACAAATCCCTGAGTTGCTGCGTACGCTGTTCCAGCTCCTCCGTCCGAACGCGAACCTGTTCTTCAAGGGTGTGCGCCAGCACCCGATAATTTTCTTCTGCGTTTTTCAGATCGGTAATGTCCACTCCGGTCGAGTGAAGAAAAATCACCTTACCGTTGTCGTCGCGAATCGGATGGAGCGCGAAATCCACATGCCGTTTGCTGCCGTCGGCCCAATAATAGGGAAGCGTTTCCCGGAAAGAAATCCCCGCAGCTGCCTGAGATGTGGCTGCATGGATTTTATCTTGAACCTCCGGCATGTCCCGCCACCAGCCGGTTTCCCAGAAATTTCTCCCCAGCACTTCTTCCGCCCGGTAGCCACAGGCTTCGAGGCAAAGCTGGTTTGCGTCGATCACTTTTCCATCGAGCGTCATGATTCCCGCAAACACTGTGGTCTGTTGGAAGACAGCTTGAAATTTCGCGGTGGCAGCAACCACTTCTTCTGTGATTTTTCGCTCCCGCTCCCTCACTCGGCGATTTGATTCTCCCATCACGATCACCAGAGCCGATACGACCAGAAATCCCGTGAGGCTGGTGATTTCCGTGGATGAGTGTTGCAGCTCGATGCCGTGAAGATGAGGTTCAAACCAATACCAGACACCTGCGATGCCGACAACTACGGTGACAACGGCCGGACCCGCACCGCAATACCACGAAGAAAAAACCACTGCGGGCCACAGCGCCGTGTACAGGAGTTCGGTGCCGAGCACGGGCGCGAGCAGTTGCCGGACGCCAAGCACCAGCAGCGCAGCGAGCGCTCCGGCCGCATACCGGTTGAACGTCGATTTGATTCCCGTTCTCGGGAGAGCGAAAGTGCCCATGCCCACGTTCAAAATCCGTCTCCCTGTGCGAACTTCGCCATGACCACGTGCTGGCTACTTTTTCACGTTAGCACGGAATCGAATCTTTGGCATTCGCTTCGGACCTCGCTACCCCTTTCTTTCTTCTTCCTCACTCATCACTAGCCACTCATCACTCGTCACTAGCCACTCGCCACTCATCACCGCCCCTTCACCACCGTCCTCCAATCCTCCTCATCATCAATCCGAAACTCCCGGAGAAACTTCATCCCGTCGCCCTCCCGTAATTTCTGCAGCAGACGGCTCAGCGTCACCTGCTCTCGTCCATCCAGTGCCAGCATCATGCACTTCACTACCTTCGCGTGCTTCGGGAAAATCGTTCCGATGAATTCTTTCCCCAGCCGCGTCAGTCGCACCACTCCGATCGCGCGCCCTTGTCTCGGCACGCCTCTCTGCGCCACCGGCAGCCGGTTCTCGTTGATTTCCGTCGCAGGAAAATTCCAAATCTCGCGCGACACCCACCCGCGCTTTTCCAGTCGCTCGATAATCCCCGTCACGTTTTGGCTGCTGCAATTCAATTTCTCGGCCGCCACACCAATCGAAGTCGTCCCGTCGCGATACAGCATTTCGAGCATCCGAAATCCGCGCTGCGTCAAATCGAACGTCTCCAGCTGCCCTCGCAGATAATTCCTGAAATGTCCCACCGTATCCAGCAGATCGAGATACGCCCCAAACGCCCGCAGGTTCTTCCCGCGCCGAGATATCCGCTTCCTCGCGATCCATTTCGGCTCGGGTCCTCCTGGCAGTCGCCGCGGCCGCACCCGGCGCCTCCTCTTCCGCACCGGAGCTTGCCCAAATCGAGTCGAGCCTCGCCTGAATCTCTCCGGTCCCTGCGCCCGCGCGGTGGTTCGCCTAAAACGATCCGCGCCTCGCCCAAGACGCGCCGTGGTTCGCCGAAAACCATCAGAGGTTTGCTTGAAACTCCGCGGTCCCCGCGATCGCGTCGAGTCTCCCTTAAAGCTCCCCGAGCCCCGCGCCCGCATCGATTCTCGCTTGAAACTCCCCTCCCGCCGTTTGGACTCGCCCGCTCGCGAGTTTTCCGCCGCCCGTCGTCGCGTCATCCCTGCGCCCTCCCCATCAAACTGTTCCCCTTTTATTCGCCTCGCCCCCGCCTTGCCATTTCGTGCCAAAAACCCTGCTTTTGGCAGCAACTTCCTTGCTGCAGTTGCGACACTAATTTCGCCCTCCCACACTCGCACATTTTCACTTTCATTTTCTATTGTGGGAACTACGGAATCCGTTAGTTTTCGCTTCGCCTTCCGCTTCGCCTTTCGTACCGCCGGCATCTTGCCGGCTCTTTTGCACCGAGGTCACTCTTCGCTCCCTTGCAGTCGGTCCTTCAGGTTGCCACAATTGTTATAACAGCGGAGGCGCGGCCCATGATGGAACTCAAGGTTCGGAAAATCGGCAATTCACTCGGCGTCGTGTTGCCGAAGGAGGCTGTCAGCCGTCTGAAGGCGAATGAGGGCGACCGTCTTTTTCTGCTCGAAGGCCCGGAAGGTGCCTACCAACTCACGGCCTACGATCCCGCCTTCGAAAAGAAGATGAAGAAGTCCGAAGACATTGTTCGCCGCTACCGCAACACCCTGCACGTACTGGCCAAGTGAGGGAGCCGATTTGAATAGACGAGCTCGGTGCCCCATCCTTCGGTTCTCAGAAGCGTGGGGATTTTGATTTTCCTCCTTACGCCATCTGCCTCTTGCAACTCTTCGTTATCGTCGTGGTTTGGCAGCAATCATTGGTATAGAATCGGCGCGGTTTGGAGTTTGGGTTCGATCCAATGAACTATTCGCGATTTTGGTTACTCTCAATTTTAATTTTGTGCCTGTCAGGTCGGTTGCTGGCGCAGTCCGCTGCAACGGGCCCGGCAAAGCCCGCGTCCGTTTCAGCTCCGGCCTCCGCCCCAGCTTCAGTTTCGACCTCCGTGACGCTGCTGATGGATTGGATTCGAGGAGATCGCTATTACGGATTTCACTTCATTCAATTGAGCTCGCCGTGCCAGGTGGCGTCGGGACAGAAATGTGAATGCACGATGGAATTCAAGGAAATAAGCTCGAAGGATAATGGGGCGGAATTTGCCGACTACGTGTCCACATTTGACCGCAATAAAGTCCCTGTCGCTTTCAGGTTGTCATACACCACGGACGGAGTTTTCTCTTCGGCCAGAATGCTGGGCGTTGGCACTTGGACGAGCGACAAATTTCCTGTGAATGACACGCTGCTCGGCGTAAAGATTTCATTTCAGCGAGGCACCCCCGGGCAAGTCCGGCACAGGGCTAAACTCAACAGCCCTGGCGATTGCTTTCCTGCTTCAGTCAGCGGAAGTGCTGCAGGACCGCCGGAGCCTCCCGCGAAGTCGCATTGAAACGCTTTGTTCCGAATTCAGCACCCCGGATAGCCGGCTGCGCCATGCTTCGGATCTCAGAAGCGTGGGGATTTTGACTTCCCCCTCATACCATCTGGCTCTTGCAACTCCTCATTCTCGCCACCCGTGATACCGGTAGTTCTAGAACAATTCTGAGTTAGTTAACGGCAAAACTACATAGGACTCCTGTGTTGCAAAGCCGGGATAGCGCTTTGTCGTCCGCGGAACGACTCCTCACGGTACCAATCCCGATCGAATCCTCATGCGATTGTGGGCACTACAGCGGCCACGGAACTCAGCCTGCGTTTCTAGGGGCTTCTCCGTATGGCCTTCGAGTGGCAGGCATGATGTATTGCGTCTGCAGACTTGGAGGCGGCGATGCTACTTCTGATTATTATTTTGATTTTGTTGTTTGGCGGAGGCGGCGGTTATTACGGCTATTCGCGCTGGGGTGCGGGCGGCGGCCTCGGGATTCTGGGAACGGTTTTGGTGATTGTCTTGATTTTGTATCTGCTGGGAGCCATCCACATGTAGCAGCTCAGCCTTTCGAACGGCCACAGAGTATTGAACTGCGGCTCCAGAAAAACAAAAAGGGCGCTCCGATTAATCGGAGCGCCCTTTCGTTCTTTAATGTAGCTCGGGTCTTAAGACCCGAGGCTATTTGCTGCGCTTTCGTACATTCGCGTTTCGTGCTTCCCGGAAGCTACTGCGGGACCGCCCGTCCGCGCTTTAGTACATGCCGCCCATACCGCCGCCGCCGGGCATACCGCCGCCTGCGCCAGCTGCGCCTTTCTTGTCATCTTCCTTGATGTCCGCCACCAGCGCTTCGGTGGTGAGCATCAGGCCGGCAATCGACGCTGCGTTCTGCAGAGCCAGACGAGTGACCTTGGCCGGGTCAATCACGCCCGCCTTCACCAGGTCTCCGTACTCGCCGGTTTCCGCGTTGAAGCCGAAGTTATCGTCCTTCGATTCGCGAATGCGTCCCACCACAACGGCGCCTTCATGGCCGGCGTTGTGAACGATCTGACGCATGGGCTCTTCGAGCGCGCGCTTCACGATGTTGACGCCGATGGCTTCGTCATCGTGCAGCTTGAGCTTTTCGAGCGCCGCGATGCAGCGAACCAGCGCAACGCCGCCGCCGGGAACAATGCCTTCCTCGACAGCTGCGCGGGTTGCGTGCATGGCATCTTCAACGCGAGCCTTCTTCTCTTTCAGCTCGGTCTCGGTTGCCGCGCCCACTTTGATTACTGCGACGCCGCCGACGAGCTTCGCCAGGCGTTCCTGGAGTTTCTCGCGGTCGTAGTCGGATGTGGTGTCTTCCACCTGCGCGCGAATCTGCTTCACGCGGCCTTCGATCTCGCTGGGCTTGCCCGCGCCTTCGATGATCGTGGTGTTGTCCTTGTCGATGGTGACCTTCTTGGCGCGGCCGAGGTCTTCGATCTTCACGTTCTCGAGCTTGATGCCGAGATCTTCCGTGATGGCCTTGCCGCCGGTCAGGGTAGCGATGTCCTCCAGCATGGCCTTGCGACGATCGCCGAAGCCGGGAGCCTTCACTGCCGCAGCACTGCAGCGTGCCGCGCAGCTTGTTCACCACCAGTGTTGCGAGCGCTTCGCCCTCAACGTCCTCTGCGACGATCAAAAGCGGCTTGCCCGCCTTGGCGGTCTGCTCGAGCAGGGGAAGCAGGTCCTTCATCGAGCTGATTTTCTTTTCGTGGATCAGGATGCGCACATCTTCGAGAACGCATTCCATCCGCTCGGGATCGGTGACGAAGTAGGGCGAGAGGTAGCCGCGGTCGAATTGCATACCTTCGACCACTTCCAGATTCGTCTCCATCGTCTTCGATTCTTCCACGGTGATGACGCCGTCCTTGCCGACCTTCTTCATCGCTTCCGCGATGATTAAGCCGATTTGGCGGTCGTTGTTGGCGCTGATCGTGCCGACTTGCGCGATCATGTCGCCCTTCACGTCCTTGTGAAACTTCTTGATTTCTTCGATGGCGACTTCGACGGCCTTTTCGATGCCGCGCTTCAGTGCCATCGGGCTCGCGCCGGCTGCCACCGTCTTCACGCCTTCGCGGAAGATGGCTTGAGCCAGAACGGTTGCGGTGGTCGTGCCGTCGCCGGCAACGTCGGAAGTCTTCGAAGCGACTTCACGGACCATCTGCGCGCCCATGTTCTCGAGCGGATCCGGCAGCTCGATTTCTTTTGCAACAGTGACGCCGTCCTTGGTGATGATCGGCGCGCCGAACTTCTTTTCGATGACCGCGTTGCGGCCCTTGGGGCCGAGCGTGATCTTCACTGCGTCCGCCAGAATATTGACGCCGCGCAGGATCGCCTGACGAGAATTTTCGCCAGTTACGATTTGCTTTGCCATGTGTCTATCTCCTCTTTCGCTTTTTCAGATTGGTTGTGCCGGTACGGCTTGCCCCGATTTGAGCAGGGCTGCTTCCCGACTGCTACATTCGGGACTGCGGTCGAATCCGGTAGTTACTTTTTGCCGCCGGCTGCTTTGGCTGCGCCGCCGATTTTCGCGAGGACGTCTTTTTCTTCGATGATGAAGAACTCTTCGTCGTCGACAGTGATTTCGTTGCCCGAATATTTTCCAAAGAGAACGCGGTCACCAACTTTGACATCTACCGGGATTCTTTGGCCCTTGTTGTCATATCGACCGGCGCCAACGGCGATCACGTTACCCTCGTACGGCTTTTCGCGCGCCGTGTCAGGGATGATGATTCCGCCCTTGATGGTCTCTTTGTCCTTCGGCCGCTGGATGAGGATGCGGTCGTGAAGCGGTGTGATATTGACTGCCATTTTTGCAATTCCTCCGATGGAGAGATGGTTCTGAGTTGCTTGAGGAAGGTTCCGAGTGTTAGCACTCCTCTCAAGCGAGTGCTAATATAGTTTGGGAGAGGGTTGAGTGTCAAGCGAATACCTGACAATTCGGCACTCACGTATTGGGTTACGGCATCTATACGCTAAAGCCATTGTAATCAGTACTAAATTGATGTGTATGGTTTTTCCGACACTTCGTTATTGAGTTGGGACGGAACAGCGGCTAGAATCCAGCGAGCCGAGGCTCCTGAGTGCAATACCTCTTCTACGCTCGCTTGATCGCGCTGACCGCTGGAACGCTCGTCTACTTATTCTTGCTCGCGCTGATTCTCGGGCACAGACGGCCGCGACTTTTCGAACGCTTGCTTTTTTTTCTCGTGCTCTCCCTTTTCTTTATTTATGCGGGCGGCCTGCTACAGATTAACGCGGAAATTCAATACAGTACACCGCCGCATGCCGCACACCTGCTTTCTCAGGGACTCATCGCGTTGGGCTTGCTGCTACTACTTCCTCTTGTGTGGCACACGCATTACGCGTATCGGAGGCAGATTCGAGGATTAAGACCGAGCGCATTCGCCAGTCCGTTGCTTGTTGTCTTGTACCTGGCTGCCATAGCTGAACTGGCATTCGGTATTTCGCCGTTTTGGGGGAGTAGACCCGAAGCCGGAGGCCGACTGTCCGCTGTGCTGGTGCGTTTTCTACTTGTGGCGGGCGCTAGCCTGTACTCCGTCACATTCATGGATACGGTCTTCGAGTTTCAAGACTGGCGAGCGGCGAAGGACAAGAATGTACGGGCATTTTTCTTGCGTCTCTTCGGCGTGTCTCTCGTGCTCACGATTTTGCTCGGTTTTGATATGAATACCGTGGCGGGTATTTCGCTTCGAGGAGAAGCGCTGACCACGGCGATTGTGTGCGTGGGAGTGCTTCCCGGAGCGCTGCTGATTTATTTCGCGCTGAAACACAATTTTCTGGAGTACGGGGCGCAGCGGAATCTGGTGTATGCGCTTTCGGCGACGTTTCTTGCGCTGCTGTATCTGAGCGCTTGTGCACCGAATCAGCGGATGGCTTGAGCCAACTCTTCCGCCGGAGGCGACGGCGAGCATTCTGCTATTTGTGTTGATTTTCTTGTTTGAGCCGCTGGAGACGTGTGATCGGGCCGGCGCTGCACCGGCGCGTCCACGAGGGAATGGAGGGATTGCAGCGATTGACGGCGGACCTGCAGAACGAAGCGCGGGATGGAAACATCACTGGGCTGATTGGATTTGCGGAGGAGCGGATACGCCAGGAGTTCGGACTGGCCGTGGTGAGGATCTCGGTGCCGCGCGATGCGCGGCTTGCGCCGCTGGAATCGCCGGGCGGGCTTGGGCATGTGGCGCGATTGCCGTTGATGAAGGATGGAGGCGAGATTGGATTGCTTGAGGCGGCGACGACTGGGTCGTATCTAACGGGCGAGACTTCGGCGGCGCTGGAATTTCTTGCCGAGCAATTACCTGCGAGCATCGATCTGTGCCGGTTGATCGAAGAGAAACTGCGGCTCGAGCGGGAACTGGCGGAGCGGGAACGGCTGGCTGTGCTGGGGCAGATGGCGGCGAATGTGTCGCACAATTTGCGGAATCCGCTCAGCTCGATGAAGACGGTGCTGCAGGTGCAGCTCGAGAATCCGGACTTGCCGATCGATATGCGGCGCGATTGTGCGTTAGTCGTGAATGAAATCGATCGCATGAGCGCGAAGCTTACGCAACTGTTGCGCTACGCGAAGCCGTCGGTGAACGGCGAGCGAGTGGGAGCTGTGGCGCTGGCGCGGCAAACGGCTTCGCTGTTTGGCCGCGATGCGGAGCGGCGAAACATCCGGCTTGAGTTCGATCAGCCGCGCGAAGAGATTTGGGTGATGGCGTCGGAAGAAGCGCTCGGCGAGGTGCTGTCGAATCTGATCGTGAACGCGATGGAGGCGCAGCCGCAGGGCGGGCGGATTCGCGTGGCGTTGTCACGCGATGCGGAGCGTGTGGAAATTCGAGTGGAGGACGACGGGCCGGGAATTTCGGAGGAGCTTCGCGCGAAGATTTTTCAGCCGTACTTCACGACGAAGTCTGCGGGGACAGGACTGGGCTTATCGATCGTTGCGCGGCGGATTACCGAGATGGGTGGGACAGTCACGTGCGAGAGCCCGCTGAGAGACGGCGCAGGAACGCGTTTTCGGTTGACGCTGCCGCTCGCGGACCAGTGATGCAATTGATTTCCGAAAGGAGTGGCCGATGAATTGGTTGCGCATTGCCACTTTTACGCAACTGCTGTTGACGGCCTATTGGGCGCTGATCATGTGCGTTCCGCTGGGGGCGTGGAATTGGCAGCCCGGCCATCAAGCCGTCCTCGAGTCTTTTTGGAAGGGAGAACTCGACTCGGGAGGCATCATTCTCACTTTCGCCTTCGCACTGCCTGGCTTGCTTTTCAGCTTCGGGTGGCACAAGAAAATTCGGTTGCTGATGTGGTTTGCGCTTATCTTTGACGGCGTTTGGTTTGGTCTGCAAGTCTGGAGTTGGTGGGTGCCGTACATTTTCGGCGCGAGCGCGCAATGGCAACGGACATACGAGCGAACCTTCAGCCGCACGCTCAACTTCCTGCCGACATTCGGCAAGCATCTCGCACCCGACGCCATGCACACATTCCTGCAAATATTCCTGCTGCTCGCGATTGTGACGGCATTGATGGGGCTGGTGCCAACGCTCCGAAAGGTAAATCCGGAGGCCGGAGAAAAGCGCGCGGATTCCGGATATTGAAATGAAAAGCATTCTTATCGTGGATGACGAACCCTCGGCGCGGTATGGGACGCGGCGGGCATTGGAAGGGAACTACCGCGTGGTGGAGGCGGAGTCCGCGGCTGCTGCTCGTGCTGCGCGTTGCAAGCGATCGTCCGGATTTAATTCTGCTCGACATGGTGATGCCGGGCGAGGACGGGCTTTCGTTTCTTCGACGGATGCGCGAGAGCGGCAATGACACGCCGGTACTGGTGGTTTCGGCGCTCGATACCGCGAAGACTGCGGTAGAAGCGTTGCAGAGTGGCGCGGCGGATTACATCGTGAAGGGATTCGATATCGCGGAGTTGCGAACGCGCGTCGGAAATATTTTGAAGCTTGCGGAATTGGAAGTCGAAAATACGCGGTTGCGGCGCGAGCTTGTGTCCGACGGCCAGTTCGGGCGAATGCTGGGAGCGTCTGCACCGATGCGACGTGTTTTCGAAATGGCGGATCGCGTGGCGGCGACTGATGCGACTGTTTTAATCCTCGGTGAGAGCGGCACAGGCAAGGATTTGCTGGCGCAGGAAATTCACGCACGGTCGCCACGCGCCGCCGGGCCGTTCGTCGCCGTGAATTGCGCGGCGCTGCCGGAAAATTTGATCGAGTCGGAGCTGTTTGGATTTGAGAAGGGCGCGTTCACCGGAGCGGCTCAGCAACGGAAGGGAAAATTCGAGTTAGCGTCGGGCGGGACGATTTTTCTCGACGAGATTGGCGATATGAATCCGGTGACGCAGGCCAAAGTGCTGCGAGCGCTTGAAAATCGAACGATCGAACGATTGGGCGGATCGCGCGCGATCGAAGTGGATGTACGCGTGATCAGCGCGACACATCGCAATCTACCGGAAGAGATTAGCGCCGGGCGTTTTCGCGAGGATTTGTACTACCGGTTGCGGGTGGTGACGCTGGAGCTTCCGGCGCTTCGCGCGCACAAAGAGGATCTTCCGGTGCTCGTTGGCACGTTTCTCGAACAGCTTGGAGCCCGCCACGGGCGGCGAGTGCGTTTGGATGAGGCGGCGATGGATTTGTTGCGGCGGTACGAGTGGCCGGGGAATGTTCGCGAGCTGCGGAATGCGCTGGAACGCACATTGGTATTGAGTACGGGTGACGAGATTAGGGCGAACGATTTGCCGGAAGAGATTCGCAGCGGGACTGTCGCGGTGGGTGCGTCGCGGAACGTGGCTGGCGATTCGTTTTTGGCTGAGGCGGATTTTCGCGAGGCGAAACGGAAATTTGAGATTGCGTATTTGAAGCGGAAGCTTGAGGAGCATCATTGGAATGTTTCGAAGACGGCTGCGGAGGTGGGTTTGCACCGGCAGAGTCTGCAGGAGAAGTTGCGGGAGCTGGGGATTCAGCGGCCGGGGAAGTAGGTGGGCGGCGCGGACAACCTTGGGAACCACAGATGAACACAGATTAACACTGATGAACGGCAGACTAACGCGGTCTAACGTGAGATCGCGCATGTGGCGGAGGGGGAAGCTGAGCTTAGGTTGAGATCCTTTCCGGCCAGGCCGGAATCTTCGATTGGGCATCCTGGTCGGATGCCCTCAAGGATGACAGAGGGAGTTTTGCCGTGGATGCAGGTCGACGCCGCGACGCGATGGTGGTTACTCAACGGGGTACGGTCCTGCTGATTCATCCGGGATCTGCGACAGGCCGTGCGCCTACAGATGAACTGAAATTTTGACGAATGCGACACAAATCGGCGGATTTATTTTGGCTGGCGGGGAAAGCTCGCGCATGGGGCGTGATAAAGCGCTGCTGGAATTGAATGGAGTGACGTTGGCGGCGCAAATGGCGAGATTGATCGAATCAGTTGCAGGGACGTCAGCAATTATTGGCGATTCCGTTCGCCTTGAGGGTTTGTCTCTGCGAGTTATTGACGACGATTTCCCGGGGGCTGGGCCGCTGGGTGGAATTGCAACTGCGCTGCGGAGTTCGGATGCGGAGTGGAATTTGGTGATTGCGTGCGACATGCCGTATCTGACGCGAGAGTGGCTCGATTACTTGATTGCACGAGCGCTTCGATCCGATGCAGAGATTGTGATGCCGATGAATGAACGCGGTGCGGAGCCGCTTTGCGCGATGTATCGCAAACAATGCTTGTCTGCGATTCGCGCAGCGCTCGATGGCGGCACGCGGAAAGTGACGGATGGCTTGGCCGGGCTTCGAACTGATTCTGTAGAACCGGCGGAATGGAAAGTCTTTGATTCTGAGGGCCTGCTATTCAAGAATATGAACTCGCCCGCGGACTACGAAGAAGCGAAAACGAGGCTCAGCAGACAAGCGAATCGATGACCGAACACTACATTGAATTCCGGCACGTTTCGAAAGCGTTCGACGACAACGCTGTCTTGAAAGACGTGAGCTTTTTCGTCGATCGCGGGGAGACGGCCGTGATCATGGGCCGCAGCGGCGTGGGAAAGTCCGTCAGCTTGAAACTTCTGCTGGGATTTCTGGAGCCCGACGAGGGCCAAATCATCGTGGCGGGAAAAGATGTGACGAATTTTTCGGAAGATCAATTCTCGGAAATTCGGCGCATTGTGACGATGGTATTTCAGTCTGGCGCGCTTTTCAGTTCGCTCACAGTCGCTGAGAACGTCGCCTTCCCGCTCGAGACGCACGGCGCGAAGCACGGCGACCCGGAAAACGAAAAGAAAGTGGCGGAATTGCTCGAGATGCTCGAGCTTACCGATTACGCCGATCGGTTGCCCGCCGACCTGAGCACTGGGACGAAGCGGTCGGTAGCAATTGCGCGGGCACTGGCGGAAGATCCGCAGGCGATTTTGTATGATGAGCCGACCACGATGGTGGACCCGTTGATGGCCGCGCACATGAGCGATCTGATCGTGCGATTGAAGGAAAAACTGCACAAGACTTCCATCGTCGTGACGCACGACACGCACCTTGCGAAGAAGCTTGCCGACCGCGTGATCTTCCTACAAGAAGGCCGCGTGTCGTTTTTTGGAACGTGGCAAGAACTGGTGGATTCGAAGGATTCATTTCTCCGAAACTTTCTGCAAGAAGACGAATTGATTCCCGCGTTGGACTTGGTCGAGTGAGTTCTGCGGCCTCACCCGCGGAAAAAGTGAAACTCCCCTGCGTGATGGGCCTGTGGGATGTCCTGTTGTTTAACATTGCCACAGTGTTGGGCCCGAGGTGGATCGCTTCGGCAGCTCACAACGGCACTTCGTCCGTCAGCCTCTGGATTCTCGCAGCGGCCTTCTTCTTCATCCCAACCGGGCTCGTGATTGTGGAGCTTTCGACGCGGTTCCCGGAAGAAGGTGGATTGTACGCGTGGTCGAAAGGCGCCTTTGGCGAGTTCCACGGATTCGTCGCCGGCTGGACGTACTGGGTGTACACGCTATTTTATTTTCCGGCGCTGCTTTTCGCGAGCGCTTCGATGGCTGCCTACATTGGCGGGATTGGATATGCGCCGCTTGCGCAGAATCGCACGTTTTTGTTGATCGGATCGTTCGTGCTGCTGTTTGTGGCCGTGTTCATGAACATCATCGGGCTACGAATCGGCAAATGGCTGCAGAACGCCGGCGGCGTGTCGACTTTCCTTCCGTTGACGATGCTGATTGTGGTGGCGGCGTTCATTTGGCACCGGCAGGGGTCGGTGACGCACTTCACCTGGAGCAACATCCGGCCGCACTGGGATTGGGCGACGGTGAATTTCTGGCCGCAGATTGCTTTTGCGTTTGCGGGGCTGGAGCTGGTGTCGTCGATGAGCGAGGAGGTGCGCGAGCCTCGCAAAACTTTTCCACGCGCAATTCTCGGCTCGGGTATTGTGATCGCGGTGATCTATATCGCAGGAACTGTCGCGGTGCTTTCGCTGATGAGCAGCGTGGCAGTGGATCCGAAGAGCGGCGTTTTTCAGGCGCTGACGATCGCTTCGGGGACGTTGAAGATCGGCGCGTTGGGAATGATTGCGGCGATGCTCGTGACGGTAGGAAACGCGGGCGGCGTGGGATCGACGGTGGCTGGTATTGCTCGAGTGCCGTTTGTAATTGGATTGGATCGCTACCTGCCACGCGCGTTTGGAAAAATTCACCCGCGATGGCAGACGCCGTACGTTTCGATTCTGGTGCAGGCGATAATCTCGGGGCTGATTTTGCTGCTGAGCCAGATAAACGAATCGACTGTGGGTGCGTATCAAGTGCTGGTGAGCGCGACGAATATTCTGTACTTCATTCCGTTCCTTTATATGTATGCAGCTGCGATCAAGCTTGCTTATTTAACGGATCGCGAGAATTCACCGGGAGCGGTATTGATTCCCGGGGGGAAGTTCGGCGTGTGGATTGCGGGCGGGCTTGGTTTCGTAGTATCGCTTGCGGGGATTTTGCTTTCGCTGGTTCCACCGGGGGATAGTTTGAGCAAGATTCAGTTTGAAGCGAAGCTTGTGGGGGCGACGGGATTTTCTGTTTTGCTCGGTGTGATGTTGTATCTGCGCGGAGCGCGAGCGAAGGCGCGGGATGCGGCGCAAAGTTTCGGTGGCGGCGCGGCTTAGTGCACCGCGCGATGTTGAACGGAGTCTTTTGTTGCGAGCGAGAAACGCGGCTCGGTTTTTTCGGCCGATGCGCCCCTTTGTAGAATTTGAATTGAAACGTATTCACCTACCGACGGGCCATGTTTGAATCCGTGGCCTGAACCACCGCCCACGAGCCAGACATTTTCGAAGTCCGGATGCCGATCGATCAGAAAATCTCCGTTCGACGTGTTTTCGTACTGGCAGACGCGCGTTTCGACGACGGGCGCGTCTTTGAGGGCAGGGAAACGGCGCGCGACGAATTGTTTTGCGGCTGCGAGGGCTTCGGCGGTGGCGACTGCGCGATTGCGTATCGGGATCGGCGGCGGCACCGTGACGATCGTTTGCAACTTTGAAGCCGCGGCCTTCGAGATCGGGCATTCCGTAATATTCATCGCGCAGGAAAAGCCACGTGGGCATTGCGGGAGGTTGGAAGCGCGCGTCGCCAGGCGGGATGCCGAAGAAAATGATTTCCTGGCGCGTGATGAAGATACGATTGCCGAGCAGCGCGGGGAAAAGTTTCGGCAGCCATGGGCCGCAGGCGAAAATGAAGTGCGCGGCGGAGACAGTGTCGCCACTCGCGGTTGCGACGGTACCGAGCTTGCCGCGAAGAGCTGGATTCGATACTGGCGGCGAGACGGCTGCGATTCGATAGTCGACGCCGATTTTCTGGGCTTGGTCGACAACCGTTTGAACAGCGCGGCGAGCCATCAGGACGCCGCTCGATGATTCGAGGATTCCCCACGAGCTTTCGTCGACGGAGATTTGCGGATAGCGCCGGCGCAGATCATCGACCGTAAGTTTTTCGAATGGCACGCGGAGCTTTGCGAGAGCGGCTACAGTTTCGCGCGCGTACGAGGCGCGTTCGCGCTCGTCTGCAATCCAGAGGACGCCGGTGCGCTGAAATAATTCCGGCCGGCCGGCTTCGGCGAAAAGTTCTTGCCAGAGTGGAAGAGCACGCATCGACCAGCGCGTGTAAATTTCATCGGGACCGTAGCCCATGCGGATGATGCGCGATTCGCCGCCGGAACTGGCGCGCGCGTGAGCCGGGCCGTAAGCGTCAAGAAGAACGACGCTCGCGCCTGCTTTGCGCAGATTGAGCGCGGTCCAGGACCCGAAGACTCCTGCGCCGATCACTGCGACATCGAACGACTTGGCCATCAAAAACCTTCTTCGATCAACGCGCCGACGGTGAGACGCGAAGTTGCGGGCGTCTTGCGCGCCGCGATCAGGCTCTCGACATATTTTGCGAGGATGTCGGCTTCGATATTCACTGGCGTCGCCGGGGACCATCGCGTGCAAGTTGGTGTGCTGTGCGTGAAAGGGATTACGGCGATGTCGGCGATGCCGTCTTGCGGTTGCCAGCGCGCGACGGTGAGGCTGATGCCGTCGATCGCGATCGAGCCTTTTTCGGCGACGTAGCGGCGCAAATCCTGCGGGACGCGGACCGAGAGCCACCAGTTTTCGCCTTCGGGCGTGAGGCGCGTGACGCGGCCGATGCCGTCGACGTGGCCCTGGACGAAATGGCCGCCGAGACGTGCGGTGGCGGCGAGCGGGCGCTCGAGATTGACCGGCTGGCCGGATCTTTTTTCGCCGAAGGCAGTGCGGCGAAGCGTTTCGCCGGAAAGATCGGCGGCGAATGAGCGCGCGTCGAATTCGAACGACCGTGAGGCAGCAGCCATTGACGGAGATGCTATCGCCAAGTTTCATTTCGGCGGCGATGGCGGGTGCGCCTTCGAGACTAATCTGCAGGCGGCCGCCTTTGTCGTCGTGCTCGAACGATTCAATTTTTCCGACGTGCTCGGTGATTCCTGTAAACATCGTGAAAGTATCCTTGAACAGCAAAATCCGGGCCGTAGCGGTTCATGGTGATGTTCGTGAGCGCCGGCGAATTTGGAAACCATTTCGACGGAATGCGCGCCATGGGCACGCCGCCGGTCCCCATGATTTTCGGAGCATAGAAGAGAATCATCTTGTCGACAATGCCGGCTTCGAGCGCGGCGCCATTGAGCGTGGCGCCCGCCTCGAGGAGGACGTTGAGCATTTGGCGCTTGCCAAGCTCGCGGAGGACGGCGTGGAGATCGACGCGGCTTCGTTTTGACGGAACGCGGACGATTTCTGCGCCTGCGCGCTTCAGGGCTCGAGCTTTCGGCGAGTCGAGGCGCTGCGTTGTGAAAATTACGAGATCGCCGTCGGCGGATTCTACGAGCTTCGATTTCAGCGGCATGCGCAGGCGCGAATCGACTACGGCGCGAAGGAGTTTTCGGCGCCGCGGTTCGCCGGTGCGGTCGGTCATGCGCGAATCGTCGGCGAGGATTGTTCCGATGCCGGTGAGTAGCGCGTCGGCTTCATGACGCAGGCGCTGAACAGCTAGGTGCGAAGCTTTACTTGTGAGCAAGGTGGTGCTTCTGGCGCGGGCGGAGATTTGACCGTCGAGCGTGAGCGCGGTTTTAAGGGTGACGAAGGGAAGCCCGGTGCGAATGTATTTCGCAAAAGCCTCGTTGTGCTGGCGCGCGTCGGTTTCGTGCACTCCTGTGGTTACGTGGATTCCCGCGCGGCGAAGTTGCGCGAAGCTTTTTCCTGCGACGGCGGGGTTGGGATCTTCGATCGTGGCGACGACGCGTTTGACGTCTGCTTCGATGATTGCGTTCGTGCAGGGGCCAGTTCGGCCGGTGGTGCAGCAAGGTTCGAGTGTGACGTATAGAGTTGCGCCGCGCGCTTTCGCGCCTGCTTTTTTCAGCGCGACGATTTCGGCGTGGTCGCGGCGGTCGTAGACATGGAATCCTTCGCCGATGACGCGGCCGTTCTTCACGATGACGGCACCGACGAGTGGATTCGGATGCGCCAGTGCCGTGCCGCGCAGTGCGAGCACGAGAGCTCGCGTCATGTGAAGTTCGTCGAGTTCGCTAATCGAAGAGCGAGTTGACATAGGTTTGCGGATCGAAGGGAACCAGGTCGTCCATTTGCTCGCCGGTGCCGACGAAGCGAATCGGAAGATTCAGTTCGTGGGCGATAGCGACGACGATGCCGCCTTTTGCGGTGCCGTCTAATTTCGTGAGAACGATTCCGGTGACGCCTGCATGGCTCCAAAATTCGCGCGCTTGATTCAGGCCATTCTGGCCGGTGGTTGCGTCGAGGACGAGCAGCACGTCGTGCGGCGCTCCGGGGACGAGTTTTGCGGCGGTGCGCTTCATTTTTTCAAGCTCGGCCATCAAATTTGATTTCGTGTGGAGGCGACCGGCGGTGTCGACGATGACCAGGTCGATGTGGCGCGCGACGGCGGATGAAAGCGCGTCGAAGATGACCGCGGACGGATCGGCGCCGGACTTTTGCTTGACGACTTCGACGCCAGCGCGCTTGCCCCATACTTCGAGTTGTTCGATTGCGGCTGCACGGAAAGTGTCGGCCGCACAGAGCATCACGGTGACGCCTTCTTTTTTCAGGCGATTCGAGAGCTTGCCGATTGTGGTGGTTTTTCCGGTTCCATTCACGCCGACTACGAACATCACGCGCGGGGCTGCTGCATTTACGCGCATATCGCCATTTCCATCGGAGGCCGGGGGAGAGAACGTGAGGATTTTTGCGATCTGATTCTTCAGCTCGCGCTTCAAGTCCTTCGCGGCGACGAGTTTGTGCTCGTTTACCTGTTGGCGGAGCGCGGCGAGAATTTCTTTCGTCGTACGGACGCCGATGTCGGCGCTCAGCAACGCAGATTCGAGCTCGCGCAGCAGTTCCGGGTCGACGGGGCGGTCGCCCGTGAAAAGTTGCTCGACTTTCGCGGATAGTTCCGTCTTCGTCTTGCTGACGGAATCTTTCAGCCGCTCGAGGAGCGTGGGTTCTGGTGGTCCGAAGAGTGAGATCATGGCAGTTCGCCGAATGACATTGAATCCACCATTCTAGCAGAGGGAGGGAAGTAGAGGAGCCAAAGCGGAATTAGGTGGTGGGGATCCCTGTTACCGACAGTTATCGGCTCAGGAGAACCAAATCATCTTTTCAATCTGAACTTCCCAAGAGCCGTTCTTCCTCGCTAAGAAAAACAGCTTGCCAGAAGCAATCATTAGAGAAGCATTGTTCGCTATATAGACCACCGCGAGGGTCTTGTCTGAATTGAACCCCACCCGCGAAATCGTTAGAATTCCCTGCGCGCCCGGATACTCCTCGTAAAACTGATGCCAACTGCTTTGCACCTTCTCGACGTAATCCTTGTCTGCAGGGGAGATGGTCGTCGACTGAAACACTTTGCTCTCTTCTTCGCTATTGATGAGAATGCACGGAAGCTTCACACTGAATTTGTCCTCCAGCGCGTAGTGCGCCTTATTCTTGGCCTTGAGGTCCGAAAACGCTTGCGTATCGCGCTCAGAGTTTTGCCAGCGATTCGCGATAGGCTCAGGCATCAAAATCGCAGTTCGGTCGCTCACAACAAGTCGCAGAAAGGTTCCATCAGCATATTTCTTCGCCAGTACTGCACTCCAAACCTCGTACTCGTCAGGGTCTTGAACCATTGTTGACTCGGTTGTTGGTACCTGAACGGTCGGCGAGCCTTTGGCAGTGGTTGTGAGCTGCTTTGCCCAAACAGTATAGGAAGCGAGTAACGCGAGTGCCAGCAGGCTCACTCTTAGGGAGTTCGAGTGCATGGCCGAAGCGTAGCGCAAAAGAAGTTCGGTGTCAGCATCAGGATTACTGTCGAGAAATCCTGTGGCTGTTGAAAAACTCTCTTCCAGGAAATCCGCAGAAATCAGATCGCATCAGGAAGCTCTACAAACGATTTCTCCACCTTGCCTAGACATTTTCTATCACCCAAATTTTGGCTTTCTTCAGAAGAGGTGAGTTTTTCAACAGGCACCACTGTTCTCAACAGTTATCTCAAATATTCGACGAAATCAAACGAGATGATCCAACGGGAACAGAACCCTTTGGGTCCCTTCGTGCTTGCTTCCCAGCTTAATTTTTCTCAGATTGGAGCCGCTGAAGGATGCCTTCAGCGCCGCCGATGAGAGCGAATGCTTTGTCGCGAGGCGAAACTTGGCGGGCTGCCCACGTGACTGCTCCTCGCGTGTCACCGTCTTTGGAACACGCCCACGCTACAGTCTCGACGATGGTAGCTCGGGAACCTTCATCAAAAAGTGCGAGTGTATTCCACGCCCCATTTAGGTCGCCGATTTCTCCCTGTTCATAGACAAAGTTCCGCAAGCTACTGTTCGCTCCGTTTTCCCTCTTGGCGCGCTCGTCGGATGCAATCGCAAGTGGTAATGCTTCGGCCAAGGTCTTCCCAGCTTCTTCCCGGTTGCCCGCGTTCGCTTGATCGCGTGCAATCTCCTCCAGCATGGAAGCTCGATTGTCGTCATCGGTAATTTGGCGGGTTGTTTCATGAGAGCGGGTAAGCAGCCCCAGAGCAGAATTGATTGCCCCCTGCCTGGCAACTTGTTCTGCAAGATAAGTGAGCGTGAGGGATTTTTGGTACATCTCGGTCATTTCATCAACAGTCACCAAAGCTGCGCTCAGATTTCCTGATTCAAACTGAGCCATCACGATACCGTGCAATGCAGCCGTCTTGCATCCCCCGCGGCTAATTGAGCGAATGCTGGCGCGGGCACCGTTGAAATCCCCGGCACGAGCCTGATAGTTGGCGACGGTCGCGAGCATATTTTCCTGGCCTGCCTTGTCATGCATACGGTTGATGGTTTCCAATGCGCCCTCGATATCTCCGCTCCCGACCTGATTGATCGCAATGCTTTCAAGCGCTCTGTCCCTGGGTTGCTCCGGTTCCTCGGACATGCAAGCAGCAAGACCGCCTCTACCACCGTCTCCGTTCCCAAGCGTCTGCGCTTGCTCAGCTGTCCCGAGTGCCTCTTGAATGCCGTTGAGCGCTTCTGCCGTGTGGCCTGCAGTGGCGTTTAGAGTGGCGATGTGTGCTAACGCCGAGGCCCTGTATTCGGCGTTCTTGATGCTGCGCACCAGCTGTGCAGCTCCTCGGGTGTCCCCGGCTTCGGCTTGCTGGTATGCAATTCCCGCAAGAGTCTGATCCCTCCGCTCAGGATCCTGTATGTCTGACGCGGTGTGTACAGCATCGGCAAAATTCTTAGCCCTCGCCTGAGCTGAAGCGATGTCAGGAAGCACATATGACTTTTCTTCTTCGCCCTTCATTTGAGAAAGTGTTTGAAGTGCGCCGTCGACGTCACCAGCACGGGCACGATCGCTTGCAATCATAGCTCGCTCGAATTCACGGCGATCCTGATCGGGCGTCCACTGAGGAAGAGTCGCGACAACCTTGAGCGCTTTGTCATAACTCTCAGCCGCGGTCGCCTTGTCGCCTGCTTTCCAACTGGCCTCTCCGATCCCCTTAAACACCTGTTCACGATCGTCAGCGGATTCTATCTGGGTCGCGAGCTCACTTGCTTCTTTGAGGAGGTTGCGGACCTCCGCACGGGGATCATGGTCTTCTTGCCGTATGATGTGACGCGCAGGAAGGCTGGTGAAAAAAAATGTTACAGCGATCAGACCGAAAGAGAGAGCCTTGTCCACATTCCCTCCCAGCGATTTGGACGATTGTAGCCCGAGTGACATGCCCGAAGATATAACGGCTGGCCAAACGAGTGGAGTGCGTATCGTGAGAAGCGAAAACTTCCCTCGCACCCCGGAAGCCCAGCTTTTGGAAGTGGCAACTAATTCGTCCATCTGTGTGAGTCGGCGTCATTTCGGAGCGTTTGTCCGATAGTTGTCGAGAAATCCTCCTATTACCAGTGGTCGGGTGGAGCGATAATTCTTGCTATCGACACCTAACTGACGGCCAGCGTCCGGATAGCACGTTGATCTTCCGGAGCCTTTGCTATTGGAGATTTCATTCGCGTAGGGAATTGTGGCACGGGCGGATTGCCTTTGTTACTTGAGGGCCCACGACGAGGAGAGCGCTCGTCGTGGCTACCTCGCGGGCGGGGATCTGCGGTGCGCTAAAGATTTTCTTTGAGCCAGTGGTCGAGGCGGCCGAGGCTGGGGACGTAGGAGCGGAGACCGACGACGAAAAGAATTTCGGCGAGCAAGTAGGCGGCGACGGTGACGATGAGCAGGGAATAGCGGACGGCAGCGTCGTAGCCGAATACTTTATCAGTTATGAGGGCGACGGCGGTTGGACCGATGCCCAGTCCGATTAAATTTACGATTAGGAGGTAGAGCGCTGTGGCTTGTCCGCGCATGGCGTTCGGGACCAGTTCGACGATTGCCGCGGGAATCAGGCACGTAGGCATGCAGCCGAAAAAAATTACGATGTAGAGCAAGACGACGACGGCGTTTGTGTGAGAAACGAGCGGAAGCAGAATGCCCGGCACGAGCCACGCGGCGCACGAAAATACTGCGACTCGCATGTACGCGTCGCGATAGCCGCGATTCGCGAGCCATGCGACAGCTTTGCCCGCCGTCAGCATTCCCAAAGTGCCGGCGATAATCTGTGCGCTGCCGAAAAGAATGCCGGCGTGAGACGCGGTCATTTGATGATTGCGAACGAGAAATGTGATTCCCCAGGCGGAGGTTCCGTACGCCGCGAGGGCCGCAAGCCCCATTCCAATATTCAGCGAGAGCAGCGCGGTCTTGTTCTCCGCAAAATATTTCCACACTGTTGAGAGTGGAACTCGCTCGACTTTGATTTTCCCTTGCGCGTCTTCGAGGACTCGCGCGCCTTTTCGAGAGGGATCGCGAAGAGTGAGTAGCGCCAGGATAAAGAGCATTCCGGAGATGCCCAGAAAAATAAAGAGTGCCTGCCACGGGCGAATGAGGCCAATGACCGGCAGCTGGAACATTTGTCTCGCGCCGAAAAAGCGAAGAAGCAGGCCGCCGAGAAGAAACGCGAATCCTCCGCCGACGTAAGTAGCCATCGTGTAGACGCTGAAAGGAACGGAACGCTTTTCCGGAGGGAAGGAGTCCGAAATCATCGAGTATGCGGCGGGAGAAAGAGTGGCTTCTCCCACGCCGACGCCCATGCGCAGGAGAAATAATTGCGAGTAGGAATTGATCAGCCCGCAGCCGCCCGTCATCAAACTCCACGTAAACATTCCGATGACGATCAAGCGCGGGCGGCTAACCGAATCCGCCAAGCGACCGAACGGCAAACCGAGCACGGAGTAGAAAACGGCAAAGCTGAATCCGATCAGCAGGCTCATCTCTGTGTCGGTGATGCCGAGGTCTCGCCGAACCGGGGCGACGAGGAGATTTAGAATTTGGCGGTCGATGAAGGAGAAGATGTAGGCGCATAGGAGAATTGCGACGGTGTACCAGGCCCAGGCTGTAGAGGGATAAGGGCGGTCGATTTCTGGCCGCGCTTTGCGAGGGTCGATGGGGTCTGGGGCCGGCATATTCGGACTCCGATCAGCGCGCCGCGCGCGGAGTAGCATCGCGGCCGACATTGCTTACCTTGGCGCGGAGATTCTACTTCCGGCAGCTCCAACCTACTTCAAATCTTTTCCGGTGCTTGTGATTACCAACTGACCGTGTTTCACGCTGCGCAGGCTCAGGATTCGAATGGCCAAATCCCGGATTGCGCCGCTTCGTCCTTTCATAATGACGACTTCGAAACGATTGTGATGATCGAGGTGTACGTGGGTTGCGGCGAGAAGCTGGCTGCCGCTGCTAGTACTTGGCCGTTTGTCGTACTGGATTCTCTTGTGGCAACATCGTCCGCCGCCGAAAGCATGATGCCGACCCAGGGCTCGAACTCCAGATCGCGGTAGCAAACGCGAAAGCGTTGAAGGCGTGGGGACGATTGCTAGACTTCAACGAGAGTTGCGGTGAGGCGGAGGCGGCCGGCGCGGATGGCTGATTCGAGAGCGGCCACAACTTTGGGATCGAAGCGCGAAACGGAGAGCGAACGAATGCGATCCATCGCGAACTCAAGATCCATAGCTGATTGGTAGGGGCGGTTGGTCGTGATCGCGTCAAGCGTGTCGGCGACGGCGATAATTCGCGCCATCGTTGGAATTTGATCGGCCTGCAAGCCGTAGGGATAACCGGCGCCGTCGAGGCGCTCGTGGTGCAGCTCGATTCCAGGAAGCATTTCCTTCAGTTGCGCGACGGGACGCATGATGTTCGCGCCCTTCACCGTATGCTGCTTCATCAGTTCGAATTCTTCGTCGGTCAGCTTGCCGGGCTTTTTGAGGACGCGATCGTCGACGCCGATTTTGCCCACGTCGTGAAGCAGCGCCGAAATGCGCAGGCGGTCGAGATCTTCTGACGAGAGCTGGAGGTACTCACCGATGATCATGGAATATTTTGCGACGCGTCCGGAATGGCCGCGCGTGTAGGGATCTTTTTCGTCGATGGCTGCGGCGAGCATGCGGATGGAGCCAAGGAACAGCTCGCGATTTTCGGCGGCAGCCTGCTTCAGGCGCTCGACGTACTGCTCGATATCGCCAGCCATGTGATTGAACGTTTCGGCGAGCTCGCGGATTTCGGCGGCGCCGCGGACTTCGACGCGCTCGTGAAATTCAGCGCGGCTGATAGCGCGCGTGGAGAAAACGAGGCCGCGAATCGGCCGCGTGATTCCCACCGCGAAGAGATATCCGAACATGAGCGCGACAAACGTGACGCCCACGACGAACGTGAGCGCTTGAGTTGTAAGCTCCTGAACTCCGGCGTCGATACGCGCTTCATCCAGACCGCGCTCAGCGATCACTGCCCAGCGAAGCTCCGGAATCGTGCTGTACGTGCCAATCATCTCAACTTTGCGGCCTTTGTTTTTTCCCTGCTCGGAGAAGCGGAGCGTTTCGGTTGCGCGCAATTCCTGCGGCATATCTTTGAACTTGGTTACAAGTGGAGAAGTCGTGGAAAGGTCGCGGCCCGGCACCATCTCGCTCGTGTTCGGATGCGCGACGATGTGTCCATGCACATCGACGATGAAGACCGTGCGATCGCGGACGCTGGCATCGCGGAGACGCGCGAGTAACCCGTCAATCGAAACCACCGACGCGAACATGCCCGTGAATTGCCCGTCCGCAAGCAGCGGCACGGCTACCACCAGCGCCGGACGGTTGTCCTGTCCCACGCCGAACGGTTCGCTTACATAGTTGAGCCCTTGAATGCTCGCCGTGAACGCGCGCTTGAGAGCGACTTCCACGAACGGATCGGTATCGGCGCGAAAGCTTCCGGCAGACTCACCTTTGGCCTGCGTATTGACGGCCGTGACGTACAGAATATTCGGGTTGATCTCGATGAAGTTCTGAAGCAGCCGCGTCATTTGGGGCGCGTGTGACGGGTCATCGACGTTCTGAATCCAGCCCGTCAGCGCGAGCACCTGACGCTGGCTCAAGAGCTGTTCGCGCAGGTTCGATTCGAACTGCACCGTTTCGCTGGCGAGGGATCGCGTAATTTCGTTTTGCTGGACGCGCTCGGTATCCTGCAGCTTTTCTTCACTCAGCCGCAGAACCTGGCGATGATACAGCCAGAGCGGCATCACGCTGACGAGCAGTAGCGCCCCCATCACAATCCAGAGGATGCGCAGGCGCCGAGTCGTCATCTGATTGAAGGCGTTTATGGGCACAAGGATTCCCGAACATAAATGCTAGCGGGCGGAGAGCATCGGTACAACAGGACGAAAGTACTAGAGTTGGCGGATAAGTCACATTGGCTCAGGGGGTTCCGCGGGCGCCGGAGCGTCGTTAACGGCGGAATTTGAGGCGTGATTCCTCACCGGCGATCAGCCGCTCCATGTTCGCCCGGTGTTTTGCCAGAATCAGCACGGCAATCAGAATCGTGCCAAGAATGACGAACTCCGGAGGCGCATGGCCGGGCGCGTAAAGCAAATACACAAACACAGGCATCGCCGCCGCCGCGATGATCGAGCCGAGAGACGAGTACCGCCAGAAGAGAACCACGATGAGCCACAGAACCACAGCCGCCACCACGGCCTGCCAGCAAATGGGAATGAAAACGCCCAGGCCCGTCGCAACACCCTTGCCGCCGCGAAATTGCAACCACACAGGAAACACGTGGCCGATTACCGCGAAAATCGCGCCGAGCATCATCCAACGAACGCTCCAGTCGGTCCAGTGGCCGGCGATCCAAACGGCTAGATAGCCTTTTCCTGCGTCGAGCAGCAGAGTGAGCGCGCCGGCAAACGGTCCGGCGTTGCGCGTCACGTTGGCCGCGCCGATATTGCCGCTGCCCACGCTGCGAATGTCGACACCGCCGAGCGCTTTAACCACCAGCAGGCCGAAGGGAATCGACCCCAGCAGGTAGGCGACGACGGGAATCAGAGTGGTGACGTTCACGTGCATCCTTTTGAGTTTGTTTCCGCTGCAACTGAAGCGTTTATTTTTTCGACGTCGCCGATTCCCCAAGAATCGGATATGACGCCAACCGATTATATTGTGCGCCCGATGGTTTCAACAGGCTTTCGTACAGATGAAAATTCGATTCACGCGTCTCGCCGAAATCGTACGAATTCATCTCGTTTGCGGCGCGCACAAGATCAACTACGCCCTCTTCCGTTTTGAATCGCGCGAGCGACAGATGCGGCGTGAATGGACGCCCTTCGGACTCGATGCCCAGCGGCTCGAGAACGCGATCGATATCGGCGGCCAATGCCGCGAGGTTCGGCGATGCTGCCACTCCGCACCACACGACGCGCGGGTGGCGCTCGTTGGGGAAAAATCCGATGCCTCGATATTGCAGGTCGATGACCTGCGGGGAATGAATCGTCGTGAGCGCTTCCTGGATCGGGCGCAACCTGTCATTTTCAACGTGCCCGATGAATTTGAGTGTGACATGCAGATTTTCCGCGTTTATCCAGCGCGCTCCGCTGGATTTTGGTTTGAGTTTTGCGATCAGGCCGGTAAGTGCACGGCGAACACCGTCGGATAGATTCAGTGCGACAAAAAGACGCAAGGGCTACGCCCGGCCACGAGAAGGGAAGAGGAAATAGCGGCGTACGGAATCGAGCGCGGTTTGAGTTGCGTGCATGCGAATACGTTCGCGGTCGCCAGGGAACTGGAACCGGCGTTCACGCGGGCCACGTTCATCGGCGATGCCTATGTGCACCAGGCCCACCGGCTTTTCGGGTGTGCCGCCGCCCGGCCCTGCGATTCCGGTGATGCCGACGCCGATCGTCGCTCCCGTGATTTTGCGAATCCCGTCAGCAAGCGCGAGCGCCACTTCCGGGCTCACCGCGCCCTTCGCTTCGATCAGCTCCGATGGAACGCCGACCAGATTCGTTTTTAGATCGTTGCTGTAACAAACCACGCCGCCGAGAAAATAGCTCGAGCTTCCGCCAATATTCGTGAGCCGCTCGGCCAGCATTCCGCCGGTGCAGCTTTCTGCGACGGCAATCGTCGCTCGATTTTCGGTTAAAACGCGCGAAACAACTTCTTCCATCGTCTCACCTGCGGTGGAATAGAGATGTTCACCGAGGGCGAGCGCCATGCCCTTCACGATTTCATCGAGCACTTGATTTGCTTTCGCTGCATCGCTTGACCAGACGCGCGGATGAAGCTGAATTCCCGGCGGCGACGCGAGGATCGTAGTCTCCGTATCGGGATACAGCGCATAGAGCGGCGAAACGCGCTGTTCGACCTCGGATTCGGGCAGGCCCGTGATGCGCAGGTCGCGCGTAAAGAGGCGCTCGTCGCCGCCAATTTTCAGGAGCCGCGGGCGAACTTCCTGTTCGAACATCGCGCGCAGTTCTGCGGGAACGCCCGGAAGCAGAATCACAATGTGCCCGTTTGCTTCGAGCCACAGTCCCGGAGCGCTGCCGCGCGGATTGGAAAGCACGGTCGCGCCTTCAGGGACCATCGCTTGACGGCGGTTGATGTCCGGCATCACGCGGCCGAAACGCCGGAACAATTCCTGAATGTGGAGCAGCACTCCTTCGTTGAGGTGGAGTTTGCGTCCAAGCAAATCGGCGACGGCTTCGCGCGTGCGATCGTCGTCCGTGGGGCCCAGGCCACCGCACGCAACGATCAGGTCCGCACGTTCCATGGCGTGTTGAAACGATGCGCGCATATCGCCGAGCGAATCGCCGACTACAGCTTTGTGCACCACGCGAATGCCGACCTGATTCAGAACGTCGGTGAGAAACAGGGAATTCGTATCCAGCCGGTAGGGCGTGAGGAGTTCAGAGCCAATCGCGATGATTTCTGCCCGCATGAATGGCGCTAACCGTTTAGCGGAAGTCCTTCGACGTCCCAATCAAGCGAATAGATCGCGCTGTTGGTGGTGATCATTGCGCGCCGGCTGGGCATCAGCGCGAGTCCCACGATGTTGCTGCCGCCGAGGACGAGTTGCGGCTCCGCGTGAGGCGTCAAGCGCACGATCCCGCGCCGGCCGCCAATCGACGCAGCCACATAGAGATTGCCAAATCGATCGAACGCGAGGCCTTGCGGGCGCCCAAGGCCGCGGAAGAAAACGCTCACGTCGCCGCCGGGAGTGATTTTGTAGACGCGGTCGAAGCTCGAAGTGGTAGGCCCGGTGACGAAAAGATCGCCCGTCGGGCTGAATGCGAGGTGGTATGCGGCGAGGGAAGGCTCGAGCGTTGCGAAAACAAAAATCTCGCGGTCGGCGCCGATTTTGAAAACCGTCCCGCTGCGATCGCCCACGTAAAGATTTCCGGCCTTGTCGAACGCGAGGCCGGTGGCGATACCCATCCCTTCGATCCATTGCATCGCGCGGCCGTCGGGCGAGATGCGGTGAATCGTGCCGTCGTTGCGGCAGGAAACGAAAAGGTAGCCGTTGCGGTCGATCGCGAGGCCGCTGGGATTTATCAGCTCGGTGATGAACGGCTTCACTGTGTGATTCGAAGTGATTTTGTACAGCGAGACCGGAACTTTCTGGCCACGCTGCCCGCTGAACGTGACGTAGACGTTGCCTTCGGCGTCCACCGCGGGACTCGAAACCGGATGCAGGTTGTCGGCGATTTGGACGCCCAGCGCCATCGGGAAAGGCGCGCTCTCGACGCTGCCCATCTTTACGCGAACCGCGCCGCCTTCGGCACCATCTGGAACCCGCGCAATCAGCACATTCTCGGCAGCCATCACCAGGTTGCCTTCCACCGCGCCGAATTGGACTTGCGCGCGCGTGTGATTCCGCGCACCGAAGCCGCTGCCGTTGATCGACACTTCGCCGCCCGGCAAGGCTGCCGCGGGAGTGACGCTTTCGATTCGAGGCGCGCTGTTTGTTGTCAAATGTTTTGGTCCCGGTGCTGCGATGGTGCGTTCGAAATCAAAACCGTCGGCCTGCCCTTCGCATGGCTCAGGGTAAAAAAGCCGCCGCTTCATCACTGGCAGCTGTCGACACGGCCGAGAAGCTTTGCGTCACGCGGGCACGGCATGCCGTGCCCCTACGGAAAGTACACTAAAGCCCTGCCGCGCGCGCGATCCACAACCCGATCGCGGCGTAGACGCCGGCCACCCAATCGTCTGCCATTATGCCCCAGCCGCCCGGCAAAGATTCCGCCTGCCGCGCCGGGAATGGCTTCCAGATATCGAGTATGCGAAAAAGTATAAAACCCAGCAGCAAATATTTCCAGTTGCCCACCACGAGGGCGAATGCGTAGGTGAGCATCTGGCCTGAGACTTCGTCGATCACGACAAACTGTGGATCCTTCTCTTGAAAATACTGTGAGCCCGATCAGAAGCCCATACACCGACGGCTGCCACCGCAAGTACAATCAGAAACCAAGCGTATCCTGGAATGAGTGTCTCTCTCCAAACGTGAACTTCACGCTCCATCGCTCGACCGCTGCAAGCATTCTTCTTGATGTGAACCAACGTCACCCAAAGCAGCGCAACGGGACGCCGGCGAGCGAACCCCATGTCCCCGGTGCGACGGGAATGTAGCCAAGCCCGCAAGCGGTTGCGATGAATAGCGCGAAGCGCGGCTTGCGCTGCATCGAAGCGCGCGAAGCCGACTGCGGACCAGCAGCTTCGCTCGGCATCGCCGCGTCTGGATTCGCGCTCATCCGTTTTTCCGGTTCGTCTTCGTCGTCGTTCGAATCGGAACGGCTGGGATTTTCGGGCATGGACTCGTCGAGCGCTGGCTCGCTGATTACATATTTCTCGCTCGACCAATTTCCCAGATCGAGCAGACGGCATCGCTCGCTGCAGAACGGAAAATCGGCGTTCGCGTCGGAATCAGTCGGCTCGCGGCAAATCGGGCAGCGAAATTTCATGGCAACACAACTAAGCCTAACACGAAAGGTTTTGTCGCGGCGGCCTTCAGGCGGGTGAATCGCGAATCGGAGCGAAAAGGCCCACGATGAGGAACGGCGCCCGTCCTGGCTGCGTTGAGATGGAAGCCGCGAGCCGGAAATCGGAGCGACGAAGTAGAGGGGCATTTCGACAGATTGCGAGAGGTGCCGTTGCAAAAAGATCTAACACAGAGGCCACAGAGGTACACAGAGTTCACGGAGGAAGCGACGTTCGAAAACGAAGCGCCTTGGCACTACTGAGATGTGAGAATGGGGAAGAAATTCGGGACCGCTGCGACTGGATGCGTCGAAGATGTGCCTTTCGCCGGAGCGACAAATTCGATGGCGCGTGCGATCAGGTCGTAATCGTTCGACTCGGTGATTTCGACTGTGGCGAGCGTGCCCGGTTGCGGCAGGTCGGCTGCATCATTCACGCCTTCGAAATCGGTGATGTAAACCTTGCCGTCAATTTCCGGCGCCATGCCTTCGAGGCGCGCTTCCCACACAAGGTCGGTATCTTTTGACGGCCCTTCCAGCATCACTTGCAGCCTTTGGCCTACGCGTTTCCGCAACTTGCGCGCCGAAATCTTCTTTTGGAGCGCCATTAACGTGTCGCGGCGGCGCGCGATTGTCTCCTCGTCCACTTTGTTCGCGAGCCCGAAACTTTTAGACGTGTCTTCATCGGAGTAGCTGAAGACGCCCATCCAGTCGAATTCCGCAGCGCGCACGAAATCGCACAGCTCGCGGAAATCTTTTTCGGTCTCGCCGGGGAAGCCGACGATGAACGACGTGCGAATCGAAACGCCGGGAATCGCTTTCCGAGCGCGCTCGAGCAATTTTAGGAATGCGCCGCCATTCGACCCGCGCTTCATCCGCGCCAGCACGCTGCGGCTCGCATGTTGCAACGGGACATCGAGATATTTTGCAAGGCGCGGATGGACGGCAATCGTATCGAGCAGGCGCGGCGTGATCCGGTTCGGATAGCAATAGAGGAATCGAATCCAATCGAGATCTTCGATCCGCGCGAGCCGTTCGAGAAGCACGGGAAGACCGTCGCGTATGCCTAGGTCTTCGCCGTAGAAAGTCGTGTCCTGCCCGATCAGCGAGATTTCGCGGACGCCCGCAGCCGCCAGATTTTCCGCCTCGCGCACCACCGACTCGAATCGCCGGCTGCGGAATTTTCCGCGCAACTGCGGAATCACGCAGAACGTGCAGGGATGGTCGCAGCCTTCGTTGATTTTGATGTACGCGGTGTGCCGGGGCGTCGCAAGAACGCGCGGCGTGAGGTCGTGGTAAAGATACGTCGGCAGATCGGCTGCGCTTGCGGAACCTTCCGGCCGAAGCTGGGCTTCGCATGCTTCGAGAATTTTGTCCACTTCACCAGTGCCGATCACGGCGTCCACTTCCGGAATCTGCTCGCGGATGTCGTCGCGATACCGCTCGACCATGCACCCGGCGACGATTAACTTTTGCGCGCGCCCGAATTTCTTGTACTCCGCCATCTCGAGGATCGACTGCACGGATTCCTGCTGCGCCGGCGCGATAAAGCTGCACGTATTCACGACGAGCACGTCGGCATCGCCAGCCCGCGGCGTGATTTCGTATCCCGCGCGCGTAAGAATACCCATCATCACCTCGCTATCGACGAGGTTCTTCGGGCATCCCAGGCTAACGAATCCAACTTTAGGCATGTCTCAGCGCGCTTCCTTGGCTAGTGACAAACACACAATTCTAACACGGCAGGGTTAAGTCCGTTGGATCTCGTCATCTCGAAAACGCCGCAGGATAATCTAAGGAACCTTCAAAGGAGCTGAAACGGAACCCATTTGTCCGCTGAGGTTATCCCTGACGAGGAACCTCAAAGTGTATTCGCCGGGAGGCAGATCGATATTCCCTGGATAGGTGGCGCCCTTGGATTTTACTGCCGCCACGGTTGCCGCGTTGAGATTTCCATTCAGGCTCTGCCAAAAATTTCCGGCGGGAAGACCAAGCGGCGTCGTGGCAATCGCGGCGAAATCGAGACTGACATGGTTTTTCGCCGCTTCGTCAATCGTTGCCTCGCCCGGAGCGAGCCGAAACTCGAACCCGATCCGCTTCTTCGCCCCCTGGTCTTTGACCGGCGTCCAGCGCACGGTCACCGTCAGACCGGTGAAATCAAGCGGTGACAAAAGTCCGAGCTGCAAATCCTCCTCGCGGCCGAAGTTTTGATCCTGACTTCCGCGAGAAAAATAACCGGCCCGGGCTCGCACATGCATCTCGGGGTGCGAAACTTTAACACTCAGCTTTCGCCAGCCCGGCTTCGTGTCGCTGGGGTTCTTGTAGTACCCAAGCAAATAGTAATCGGTGGAATCCTTTGCCGCTTCGAGGAAGCAACTTTGCGCATCGCTGCGGCGATCGCAAAGTCTTCCGCCCGTCATGTCAGCAAACGTCTCCAGATTCGAGACGTTGGATTGAAGATCGGAGCGCTTGAATGGCGCGGTACCCGAACCCGGGCCGACGAAAACGGGATTAATCAGGTCCTCGATATCCAGCGGATAGACGGCAATGTTCGCGCGGTTTAGAGCGCCCCAGGTGTTTTCATAGGCTGTTTGCAACTCCCTTTCATGCGACCCAAACGTCGGAGGCAGCTGGCCAACTGGCTGGGTGTCTTGAGACCATTCGGGAACTTCGGTGACGCTGTCAATTTGAACGGGCACCCCCGCGGTCGCCCAGATCAAAGACTTTCTCCCCGGAATTCCTGAAAAGGCCTCCGCGATTTGATGCAATGCATCGAGCGTCAGATGGACGCGCTGACTCGCAGCCAGCTCCCGAGCATTCGTGGTCACCTTGAGCAGTTCGAGCCTGCTCTCTTCCGCTGCGATGCGGCGGTCTGCCGGTAATTGTTTACTTTGTCCATGTCCTGAGAGGGTGACGAACGAATCGGGGTCCGGCGTCGGCGTTTCCTTTGGGGAGCGGTGTCCAGTGACATCGGTTAGCGCTTCGGAGAGGACGGATGGATCGATGGTGAAATCGTGAAGCACCCTGACCCCGTCGATGTCGATTGTGATAAGGCAGGTCGGCTCGTCGAAAACCAACGATTTACGAAGGAATTCAGTCAACTGTTTTCGCGCCGTTCCTTGTTCGGTAAACGACGAATTCAGGAGGTCCAAGACGAAGATCGTCAAGCGATCCGATCCGGTCACCAATGTATTGGTGAATTCGTTCTGGGGAGTCTCGGGGCGCTTCACGAGTTCCGAAGTGGTCTGAACGTGGCGGAACAGAGCGATTTGCTGAGGGTGACCATTCTCAAGAATCGTGAACTGATCTTGAGTAAGATCTGGAACATGATCGCCGGCGCGATTGGTAACAACCGTTGGAACTAGAACGATCTCGCTGCGAACGACGATCGCGGGTGGCTTAGTGACTTGCCCTTGTGGTGGCGTTTGTCCGAAGTTGCTGGCCGCGGCACCCAGAAATAAGCTCAGAAGGGTGACGGATTGAACCGACCTTCCGAAATGAAGGTACACGGTCTGAGACCCCCTACGAGTTCTGCTCTGCCAATGGGATTCTCTCACATGTGCCGGAGTTGCTTCAGAGTAACCTTATAAGTGACGAATAAGGGATGGTATATAGAACTCGGCCTCCGAACCACTGCGAGGCTTCTCGCTGCTCGTTACGATTTGCGCGAGCGAAGCGTGTCGCGAATCGAGCGGAGGAGGGAAGACATCTGCTCGATCGGCGCGGCGTGCTCGCCGAAGCGGGCCGATTGGTACAGCTCGGTTAATTGTGCGACGGGCTCCGCGATCGCCGGCGCCGGGATCGCAGCGGCGAATTCGAGCGGCGTTTGCGACGGCGATTTCGTCCAGCCGCGTTTTTCGAGCAGGCGCAGCATTTCGCGGTACTCGAGCGCGGCTAGCGATGCGGTGAGGTTTCCGGCTCGGCGCGCGCGCAAACTCCACCGCGCGACCACATAAGAAATAAGGGGACGCCCGCGCAGATACAGCAGCAGCGCGACCAGCAACACTAGAAGGATCGGCAGAAAATACGGCGACGCCTCAATTCGTTTGTCGAGCGCAACCATCATCTGCATCACCTGGCGCTGTTTCTCTTTGTAATACTTTTGCGCGCGCTCGCCGAAATCGTGCGACGTCTTCTGCATGTTTTGCGCGAGCGTTACTTGATGCACGAAATCGTAGTTGATGATCCACTCGCCCCACGAATACTGAAACCAGTCCCAGTACATCGCCAGGCGCTCGAGCAATCCGCCGGGCTTCGCGCTTCCTGGCGGCGTGGGATCGAACGTGATCCAGCCGTAATCGGGGAAATAGACTTCCACCCACGCGTGAGCATCACTGGCGCGCACGATGTAATCGCCGCCCAGGTCGTTGTACTCGCCGGGCAAAAACCCCGTCACATAGCGCGCCGGAATTCTCTGCGTGCGCAGCAACACCGTCATCGCAGTCGCGAAGTATTCGCAATGGCCCGCGCGGCGGTCGAAGAGAAAATATGCGAGCGGATCCTTGCCGTGCGGATCGCTGAGGTCGAGTGTGTATCCATATTTCGTTTTGAGATACGTTTCGATTCGCGACGCTTTATCGTACGGATTGGTCGCGCCGTTTGTGATTTGAGCGGCGAGCTTAGCTATTCGCGGATCGAGCTGAGGCAATTGCAGGTACATTTGCTTGTTGATTTCGGGATAGTCCGTAGAAGCCTTGCGCAGCTCGCCCGGCGGTATCAGCGGCAGCAACGAATCCGCTTGGTAGCGGACTTTCGTCTCGTTGTGCATCGGATTCGAAAGCGAGCCGGTCTTGTCGTAGATCAAAAACCCGTTGTGCTTCGCGCCGTCGGGCCGTTCCGTTTCGTTCGCAAATCTTCCGCGCACATCCACGAGCTTCAGCGCGACGAACAGCGCATCGCTCGCAATCGGTTCCATGAGGACGGTGTAATGCAGCGGGTAATACTCGCCGCGCGCGGGAATGGCGGCCATCAACTGGTAGACGCCATCGCCGTTCGGACTAACGATGGTGGGATCGTGGTTGGGCGTGTACCAGCGCCTGCCGTCGAAATCCGTGAACGCGATTCCGCGCCAGTGCACTTCCGAAGCGCGTGCCGGGTCGCCTTCCACGTGAATGCGCATCACGACGGCGGGATTTTTCTTGATTTTCCCGATCGCGCCGAGCGTGACGCTGTCACTGAACCCGGTCATCAGCGTTGGCTGGATATTGATCGCGCTCAAATAGCCGGCTGTGAAGCGCGGAATCACGAAGAAGAATGCGCTGCCGGCTACGAGCGTGCCGATGGCAACGAAAATTGATGTGAGCCCGAGCGCACGATTTAATTGGCGCGCCAGCGGCGTTCCCGGTTCGAGCGGCGGCGACACAGCCCCCATCGAACTGCGCCGAATTTCGAGCGCGACGAAAGTGGAAACCGCCAGCACGAGGAAAATCGCGAGTGAGATGAGAAATCCAGTTTCGATCGTTAGAATGGCCGAAGCCAGAATCGCCGCGAACGCCAGCACTGCCAGGAACGCGTAGTCGCGATTCGTGCGCGCCGAGTAAAGCCGCACGAGCACCGCGAAGAGCAGCAGGTGAATCGCAGCGAGCAACGCCGAGTAGAGCGCGGGATTCGGCGCTCCAGCGGCCAGATTGCGAGAGATCACCCAAAGATCAAAAGGGAAAAAGAGGAAATACGCGAGCACTAACCACGTCGCAAGGCGCACCGAAAACTCCGGCCCTTTGCCATGCCAGATTCGGAGTCCTTTGTAGCCCAGCGCAAGGATGGGAGCAAAGGTCGAAAACGGATCGAGCTTTCCGGTAGAAACCACGGCCATCACGCTCGTCAAGACGAGCAGGTATAGCGAGATTTCGAAATATCGTTGCACCGCCGAGAGAGGCGGCGCGCTGATGCGTGCGGCGGTTGCGGACATGGCGCTACTTAATATTAACATTGCGGGGGACGACGCTCGGGGCGGGCTGATGATTGAGTTTCTCGCGAGTTAACGCGAGCCAGACCCACGACGAGAACGATGCTCGTCGTGGCTACCGTTCGGGCGGCGGGCTTTTCAATCGGCTGGTTGCTGCAGAATGCGCGACTGCAGCGGCGATTTTGCGTGTGGCGCTGGAGATCGGGAGTTGCGAGAGGCGGTCGAGCGCCAGCACGCGGGCGCGCGCGCCGGCGATTGTGGGCAATTCCTCGACGCGCGCGAGAAATGGTAGAAGAGTGACATTGCGAAACGTAACGCCGTGACGCGCTTCGGGCAACGCTTCCAGCGCAATTCCGTTCACGCCGAGTGTCGTCCGCAGATGCCGCGCGAGTTCCGGTTTTGCGTGGCGCCTCACTTCGACAGCAGGGAATTGCCACAAGCGCGAAAACAAGACGCGGTCATGCGCGCCGGGATCTTTCACCAGCAGCGTGCGTCCCTGCGGATCGCGCAAAATCGCAGCTGCGATTTTCACGTTGACGGCGGCGCGCTTCCGGCGCGGCTCAGGAATTTCATTCACCGAGCCTTGTGCGTACGCTTCGCACCACTGTGGTATCGGACAAATCGTGCAGCGGGGCGATTGCGGTGTGCAAATCGTCTCGCCCAATTCCATCAGCGCCTGATTCCAATCGCCTGCCGCGCTGCACGCTAGTAATTGTTGCGCCGTCTCTGAAAGCGTTTGCCACGTTCGCGGAGCTCGCAACTCGCCGCGAACTGCACCGAGCCGCGCGAGCACCCGCGCTACATTCCCGTCCAGCACCGCGAGCGGTACGTCATACGAGATGCTCAAAACGGCCGCCGCGGTGTAACGTCCGATCACCCGGCAGATTTAGCGCCGCGTTCAACTCGCGTGGGAATTCGCCGCCATGCTGCGCGACGATTTCTTTCGCGGCGGCATGCAGATTTCGTGCGCGGCTGTAATAGCCGAGGCCCGACCACAGCTTCAAAACTTCCGGCTGACGCGCTCGCGCGAGGGAGTGCACGTCCGGGAAATGGCGAAGAAATCGTTCGTAGTAGGGAAGCACGGCGGCGATGCGCGTCTGCTGCAGCATGATTTCTGCAACCCATACGCGATACGGGTCGCGACTTTCGCGCCACGGCAAATCGCGCCGCTGCGCACGAAACCATTTGAGCAGGCGCGATTGAAATGTTCGGAGGGAGCGCGGCTTCAGGTGGAAGAGCATGCGCGAGTATTCTCGCATGAAGCGTCGAGCGAGCGGTGCTCCCACGCTTTTCGCGACTGATGCGGACATATCGGCGGTACCTTTGGACCGTGCTTGCCGCGGGCACGGCATGCCGTGCCCCTACAGGGAAAGCTAAGGCGTGCCGGGTCTACAACGAGTCGATAAAAACGAAATAGGAGGATGACCACAGAGCGCTGGGGATTGCCGTCTGCGGGCGGCTGGTGATAATGATCTTGAAAATCTCGTGCTCGGCCGCCAGATCGTTCAAGAATGTCCCGCCAGTTGCCGAAGTATCCGCCTGCACCAGCGCCAGTTCGCGCAAGGTGTCGTAAATAATTTCGCTGGCCGTAGCCATCAGCGTCGTAAATCGATCGGTGCGGAATTGCATCACGGAATTAATTTCATTGAAGTGCCAGGCAATACATGCCGCCATGGAAACGGCGCGCTCGAATCTTTCAGCGTGTTCATCTGCCGCCAGCGTTCCTAGATCACCGCGAGGCGGCCCGACGAAGGGATCGAGCACCAGCATCACGCGGCGCTCGTCTTCGCGGGCGAACTCGCGAATCATCACTCGCCCTGTCCTCGCCGTCACTTTCCAGTCGACGAACCGCGCGCTGTCATTCGGCTGATATTCGCGCAGCGAATGGAGTTCGTGCCCGCGCCCGCGGAAGTAGCTCGCCATCTCGCCACTCAGGAGCGGCAGCACGTCATAAAATTGATCTGCCGGTTGCACGCGCGGGTATACCGTGATTTCAATTTTCGAATCCACCGTGCGGGTTTTTTCGAAGAAGCCAAACGGAAACCGCGTGCGAATTCCGAAAGCGTCCTGCCGGTATAAACCGCGTTTCGGAAAAATCAGTTCCACTTTTTGGCGCGCTGCGCTCTGACGGGGAATGTAGGGGAAATAAACCGGCCGAGTGAGAACCTCCGCCTTGCTTCGCTTCGTGTCGCCGACCACAAGCAGTGAAAATGAAGGCCAGGTTTGCTTCTCGTTCCGCAACTCGAGTTCGGCGAGCACCGGTTGTTCCGCGAAAATATGTTCTGGCAAATCAAATTTCAAATCCACACCTGTGAGCACCACGCGCGAGAGCACCCCGGAAATTAAAATCGCAGAGAGCGAGCACGCCAGAATCATGAACAGAAGATTGTTGCCGGTATTCACCGCCGCAAGAACGAGGATGAAAACCCCGCCGAGATAAATAATCCCGTCGCGTGTAAGCCGGTAATCCACCTGATAAACGAACCAGCGCAAGCTCGTTCGCCGCGCGAGCGCCGGAACAATCGTGATTGCCACCCACCCGGCCAGACCGAGCGCTACCACCGTCGCTCCCGCCGCCACCCAGAAACGCCCCGTCTGCGCCGCTGCCGCTGAAAAAAGCGCAACTAGCAGCGCGAACGAGAGCACTCCCATGGCAATGCCGAAATTTTTCCAGCCGGGACGATCACGCCCCCGCCACCATCGTGCTACGAGTGTTTCTTCCATTAGAGTGGGACGCGGGTGGTTTCGAGAATTTCGCGGAGGATGGCTTCAGCCTGCTCGGATTTTTTCTGAGTCGAGACGTACCGCGAACTCACCACCACGCGGTGCGCAAAAACGGGAACGATGAGGCGTTTGAAATCGTCCGGCAAACAATAATCGCGGCCTTCGAGGAACGCGCGGGCCTGCGCCGCGCGATGCAGCATCACGGCTCCGCGCGGACTCACGCCCAGGCTCAGCTGTTCTGTCTGCCGCGTGCGCTCTACAATCTCGAGCGCGTAATCAAGCAGGCTCTCTTCCACTTTAGTTTGCGAAACCGCTTCCTGCATCGCGAGCACGTCCGCAGCGTCCATCGTTGGCGTCACCGAGTCCACCGGCGACGCGCCCGCATTGTTGCGGATAATATTTTTCTCGCTCTCGCGGTCAGGGTATCCCATGCGAATGCGCATCAGAAAACGGTCGAGTTGCGATTCCGGAAGCGGGTAGGTGCCGTGATGCTCGATCGGATTTTGAGTGGCGAGCACGAGAAACGGGCGCGGCAACGGGTGGGTGTGATTGTCCACCGTGATTTGCGATTCGTTCATCGCTTCGAGAAGAGCGGATTGCGTTTTCGGCGTGGTGCGGTTGATTTCATCCGCGACGATAATATTTGCGAAGATTGGGCCGGGCTTAAATTCGAAGCCCTGCGTGGTGGGGTTGTAAACGCTGACGCCGATCACATCGCTCGGCAGCATGTCGGATGTGAACTGAATGCGTTGGAACGAGCAGTGGAACGAGCGCGCGAGGGCCTGCGCAAGTGTTGTCTTGCCGACGCCGGGAACGTCTTCAATCAGCAAGTGGCCGCGCGCGAGCAGGGTGGTGAGCGCGAGCTGGATGACGTCGTCTTTGCCCTTTACAACGCGCGAAATCGTGCGCAAAAGCTCGGCGAGCCTGCCGCTGGCTGCGTTCATCGCTACATTCGTGGTTGATTGCAATTCGCCTGGCCTTCTGCTACAAAAAGTAGGTTCCGCGGGCGACTAGCTCAGTTGGTTAGAGCGCTCCCCTCACACGGGAGAGGTCAAAGGTTCAAGTCCTTTGTCGCCCACCATTCTCCTGCCCCGCCTTCATTTTGCCATCATTCGTGGGACGCGCTGCACCACTGATTTGGATGCGTGTGCTCAGAAAGTGGCGTGATGCATTCGATTCGGCGAGTACAGAAGGTGTTGCGAGGCACGGGCTGAAGATTGCGCTACCGAACGGAAAGTCCTCAGGTCTAAAGACCTGAGCTACATTGATCGATGCTAGGCGCTTTTCGACATCGTGCACAATTGATACGGCTAGAGGAATTTCGATATGCTGGACGCTCCTATGACGACTGAAAAACTTTCGCTCCCGTTTGACCACGTTGCTGCACACGAACATATTTCGCGATCGGACGCGCGGATGGCGGACTTGATCGCACGCACTGGCGAATTCCAATTCAAGCTGGATGTGTGCGACAGCGTGTATGAATCACTGCTCGAAGCGATTACGCACCAGAGCATTTCCGGCAAAGCCGCGGCGACGATTCATGCGCGGATCAAAGCACTGGGTGCGAATGGAATTTGTCCGACGCCCGCGGAGATTTTGAAGACACGCATTTCGGCGCTGCGCAAAGCGGGATTGTCGGGCGCGAAAGCGCTGGCGATGAAGGATCTCGCGCAGAAGACGATTGACGGAATCGTGCCGACGCTCGAGGCGGCGGCGAGCATGTCCGATGAAGAACTGGTGGAGCGGCTGATTTCCGTGCGCGGGATCGGGGCTTGGACTGTCGAGATGTTCTTGATTTTCCGTCTTGGGCGGCCGGACGTGCTGCCGATTCACGATTTGGGAGTGCAGAAGGGTTGGGCGATCACGTACCGCAAGCGCAAGATGCCGAAGCCGAAGGAGCTGTTGAAGTTTGGAGAGCGCTGGCGGCCTTACCGGACGGTGGCGAGCTGGTACATGTGGCGGGCGGTTGGGCTCGCTGGTAAGGATGCGCGAAAGATTAAGAAGGCTGGGCCGAAAAAGAAGCGGGCCGTGAAGTTGAAAAAGGCTCGGCGCAAGTCCCGTTGATTTGAGAATTTGATCACAGAAACCGAGGCGCAGGCCCCCCCTATACCGTCGATTAGACTGGCGGCCAGCCATTTGTTTTGAACGGGTTGCAGTGAATTCTAATCGCGGATCCGCGATTAAGGGCTGTCCGGCTCCAGACCCATTTCGAGGCCCCGGTTTTTCCTTCGTTGAGCGAACGTTCAGGCGGTGCGTTGCAGCCGGAGTGAACCCAGAGCAGAGGGCTCGAAATCGCCGCTTGAGGGTGCGATTTGCTGCCGTTGGCGACTTCCAATTAAATTTCACGGCACATGTTAGCATAGTGGTAACTAGTAGTCAAATTGAAAGTTCACGCCAGGGAGTTCCAAAATGGGAATGGGTCTACGGTGTCGCCAAGTTTGTCTCGAGAATATTGCGGATTGATGCGATTGGGCGGCATTGAAAGGCCCACGACGAGGTGATTCGCTCGTCGTGGCTACCCGAGCAGATCGTATTTAGGTGAAGGGATCGCCGGGCGTTGGCGTTCGGTTACGGCAAACGCGGAGGTCGAGCGGTTAGGAATAGAGCGATGAGGCCGAAGAGGAGGACGGAGCCTTCGAGGCGGACGGAGACTTTGTGGAGGCGGTCGAATTCGGCGCGGAGTGGATTTTCGGGAGGAGTCGAATCGACGGAGACCATTTCGGTGCGGAGCTGGGTCATGCGCGGGGTGATACGGTGCTGCGAGATGACTGTGAAGACGAGCATGGCAATCACGGCGACGACGGCGGGTTGCACGAATACTTTAGGGGAACGCGCGAGGGCGAGACTGGCGAGGAGATAGAGCACACCGGCGATTATGCCGAGGTGATGGAGGCGTCCGAGAGCGATGCCGACGATTGCGCCGGCCTGGTCACGGCTCTGGAGCGTCGCGAATAGCGCGGGGGCGACGGCGAAGCTGAAGTAGATGATCGAGCCGAGCCAGGTGCCGAGCGCGAGGAATTGGATGAAGCGGAGGATGTTGGTCATGGTCTGGCATACCTCGCGGCCGAGACTATCACAGGATCCCTGGGAGAGCGGCGCTGAGCGAAAAATGCTCCGGAGAGGGATTATCCTCACCTAGTTGGATTGGTGGTGCGAAGAGGAGTGGCTGTTGAAAAAGTCTTCGTGAATGCGAACGGAAGTGTTGGCAGCGACGTCTATATGAGCAAGCGTTCTGCCGATGCTCTTCTTCATCGCCATTCACGGAGGCTTACGGATTATGATGGGACAACACTCCCGTTCCGAGTCGCTGTTCTACTACTTTCGCATCGAAGATCAGGTTCCTGAAAACCACCTGCTCCGTCTCCTGGACCGGCACATCAGCTTCGATTTCGTTCGTGAGAAGCTGAAGGACTCCTACAGCGATACGGGCCGACCCTCGATCGATCCGGAACTTCTGTTGCGCATCCTGCTGATCGGCTATCTCTACGGCGTTACCAGCGAGCGCAAGCTAGTCGAGGAGCTGCAGATGCATCTGGCCTGGCGCTGGTTTACCGGACTCAGCTTCGATCAGGAGATTCCCCATCACTCCACGTTTTCCAAGAACCGTCATGGACGCTTTCAGGAGTCGAACCTCTTTCAGCAACTCTTTGAAGAGATTGTGGATCGCTGCTTGGAAGCTGGGTTGGTCGAGGGCGAGCACCTGTCCGTGGATGGCAGCTTCATTCCCGCGAATGCCAGCCGGTCGAGCCGCATCCCGCGGGAGCAGTTAACGGAAGTGGCCCACGTGAAGGGCACGGTGCGCGAGTACTTAGCGGACCTTGAGCAAGAGAACCCCGTTGAAGAGCCGACCCATCAACAAGACCAGATATCGACGACGGATCCGGATTCGACCTATTCGACCAAGGGCGATCGTCCTGCGGAACTGGGGTACTTCAACAACTACCTGATCGACAACCGCAGCTGTGTGATTCTGGGCGTGCAAGCGACGGCAGCCCGGTTGAGTCAGGAAAGTGCGGCGGCTCGCGAGATGATCACGCGGTCCGCGGAAAGACGCGGGAGCTTTCCACAGTCGGTTGCCGCCGACACGACGTATGGGAATGGTGAGCTTTTGGCTTGGCTCGAGGAACGAGGCATCACTCCCTATATCCGCGTGAAAGAGAGTCCTGCTCCCAAAACCAACTTGTATGGGATCGAGAAGTTCACCTACGTTGCCGAGACGAACAGCTATCAATGTCCGGAAGGAAAGCGACTCACGTACCTCGGGGTGAATCCGCGCAACCGCAACCATGTCTATCGGGCCACGTGGAAGCGCTGTCGCGACTGCCCGCAAAAAACGCAATGCACCACCGGACACTATCGGCAAATTGCGATCCATGTTCACGAAGCGGCGCGACAACGGGCACGAGAGCGAACGACCGTTCCGGCTTTCGCGGCAGCGCAACGCCAACGCCGGAAAGTAGAAGCACTCTTTGCGGAGTTGAAGAACCAGATCGGACTGCGCAGGGTGCGTTTAAGGAGAATGAAGCATGTTCGCGAACAATTCTTTCTCGCGGCTACAGCGCAGAACTTGAAACGACTGGCTCGCTTCCTAAGATCGAGATCTCTAGAATCAGCCACGGTTCGGATCTGAGATAGAAAAAAGAAAGCGCGATACCCCACAGAAAATCACCCCAGATCGAAACTCCTGCCAGCGGGCGAGTTTTTCAACACCCACGGGGATTCGCACCACCCATCTCGGATCGAGACGCATCCCAGGCCAAGCGTGTCAGGCGGATGAATCACAGGATGACCAAATCCGAATCCGCGGATGCTGCCGGAAAACGTGGCTATGCCATTTAAATTGTGTCGAATCGTGATTTGCAAATGCCGAACAGGCTAACCGAATCGAAGCGAGAGCCTAGAGTCTCCGTGTACCCGCGCTGTACCCGACTCCAGCTTTTGTTGCGAATTCGGCGGCTTTGGCTTTTTGTAGAATCAATAACTTACGTGGTCTGAATATCCGGAGACGCTCCAAATCCCACCCTCTCCGCCATTCCCTTCGTAGAAAATCCAACGCAAAAATCTGGGCAAGTGCCCGGATTTACGGTCGCGCCTCAAACGAAGAGCGCCGCGAGTGCGCGCGCAAGTTGACGAATTCCATAGGGCGGGGAAGTGATTGCTGAAGCGCCTAGGCGCGTTCGACGACGGCGAAGGATTCTCCGATCGACGGTTCGGTGACGATATCGCGTGGCAACAGGGAGCGAACGGCCAGCTCAAGCTCATGAGCGGTTTCGACGTGCTCGGGATAATTGAACGTCTTGATCGCGGACGTAAACCGGCCAACCACACCTGCCGCGTCGCTCAAGCCTTCTGCGATACGCGCCGAAAACTCTCGCGCATCCAACACCTTGGCTCCAGGCAGCAGGATTCCAAACGCCCCTAGCGAAAAATTGAAAAGCGAGTCTTCGCGCCGCAACTTGCGCATCATGGCTTTCGCCGCGTCCCCGAATGCTACCGTTACTTCATTGGGATCCTCAACGGCGTTCGAAGGAGTAAGTTGAATTACGAGAACCGAGAGCGCCGATTCGGTTTGCACGGCGCGCTTGAACTCCATCGAGAGGCGATCCTGAAAATGATTCAAGCCGGAGAGAGTGCTCGTCACGTCGCGGGCTGCCTGCAGGCGAAGCTGAGAATATTTCAGATGCTCCTGAGCGATTTCATTGCGAAGCCTGCGGACCACAATCTGCCGGTCGAATAGATAGCCCACCAAAAGCACGGAAAGCACGCAAAACCCCATAAAAAATACGCGGGACGTGACCTCACCAAAAATGATGGGGTGTGCCGAAATTGTAGGATACATCAGGAGCGCTGCGCCCGCGGCCAAAATTGCGTTGACCGAAAGCGACAGAATTGTCAGTTGAAGCTCCCGACGCTCGATCCGCTGCGGATCGACCTGGTCGAAGACGCGCATTTCCGGTTCACCTCGTCAGACACTAGCGATTGTGCAGACTGATGTTATCGCAGTCGACGGGGATGCTCGGCGCTCTGATTCGAAGCAGTTGCCCAATGCGTCAGTGTTGAGTAAGCATTCCAGCACGTTGAGATTTTTCTTGCATTGCGTTCAGGCACGCGCCGTGACTGCTTTTTGGTTTTCGCGGGCGTGTTGGAGATTCGCAAGACCCTCGATCAGGTCTTCGACCAGGTCATCCGCGTGCTCGCACCCGGGCGAAAGCCGGATGAGCGTGTCCGAAAGGCCAAGTTCCACGCGAGCTTCGGGCGGGATCGAGGCGTGCGTCATCGTCGCTGGGTGGCACAGAAGAGCTTTCACGCCTCCCAGACTCTCGCCGAGAGTGAAGTAGCGGCGTGACGACGCGAACGTAACAACTTCATCGATCGAGCCATTCAATTCGAACGAGACCATTCCTCCGAAGCCGGTCATTTGTTTGCGGGCAACGTCGTGACTCGGATGCGTGGCGAGACCGGGGAAGTAGACGCGGGCGACGAGCGGGTGGTGCTCGAGCGCTCCAGCGATTGCAATTGCATTTTCCTCGTGGCGCTGCATTCTGAGCTCGAGCGTTTTCAGTCCTCGCAACGTGAGCCAGCAATCGAACGGCGCGGGGACTGCGCCCGTCGCGTTCTGCATAAACTTAATTGGCTCGAACACGGCTGGATCCTTTGCAAGCGCCGCGCCCTGAATCAAGTCGGAGTGGCCGGCGAGATATTTCGTCACGCTGTGAACGACGATATCGGCGCCGAGCTCGAAGGGCTGCTGGAAATAGGGTGTGGCGAATGTATTGTCCACGGCGACGAGGGCGCCGCGGCTGTGCGCGAGGCGGCAGATGGCGGCGATGTCGTATACGAGGAGTCGCGGATTCGTGGGCGATTCAATCCAGACGAGTTTTGTACGCGCCGTGACGGCTGCGTCGAGAGCGGCGGCGTCGGAAAAATCGACTTGCTTCACCACGACGCCGATGGGCTGGAAAACTTTATTGAGGATGCGGTAGGTGCCGCCGTACACGTCGGTGGGAATCACGGTTTCGTCCCCCGGACGCAAGTAAGCTTGCAGAACAGCATTTTCGGCGGCGAGGCCGGAAGCGAATAGGGCCGCGTGCCGGACGCCTTCGAGTTCGGCTAGCACGGCTTCGAGGCGCTGCCGCGAGGGATTATTTGTGCGCGAATAGTTGAAGCCTTTGTCCTGACCGGGAGATTCCTGTTCATAAGTGGAAGTCTGAAAAATCGGGGCGACCAGCGAGCCTGTCTCAGGCTCGGAAGGTTGCGCCGCGTGAATCGTCTTGGTTGCAAATTTCATGTTCGTGCTCCTTTCGCTTGCGCGATCGTTAGTGATTCAAAATTGCGGGCAAAATTTCGGTCAATCTTTCGATGTTTTGGACAACGTCCAGCGCTCCAGGCTTTTCGTTCACAGGGATTCCGGCGTTCATCAGGCAACCGCCTCGGAGGAGATCGAATTCTCCCACGCGCATTCTTGCTCAAAGGGAACGACGCGGCTGAACCGAGCGGAATCGTCGAGACTGCGGATGACGAGCGGAAGGTTCGACAGCGCTGCCGCCTGGATTGCCTGGCGCTGCACGAGCTCGCAGCCGTCTTCCTCCAGCGCCAGTGCGTGGTCGAAAGTGAGCTGCGGCAAGTGGCGAGCCATGGGATCCCGATGCGGGTCGCTGGTGAAATAACCGGGGACATCTTTTAGCAGCTCGCACCGGCAGGCATCGAGAGCTTTTGCAAGCAAGACGGCCGTTAAGTCTGAACCGCCCCGTCCGAGAGAAACGACTGCGCCGGCAGCATCTGTGGCGAAAAAGCCTGGTACAACGGCCACAGGGTGGCGCTCGAGAAGCGAACGCAAACGCCGCGGATTGATGTGAACCTGGTATGCCGACGGCCCCAGCTCGCAAGCGCCGCCAGGAAGAGCGAGTCCGGCTTCATGAATGTTGAGAGCGGCAGCAGAAACTCCCAGGTTTTGCAGGTGCAAGACGAGCAGCGCGACGGATCGCAACTCGCCTGTGGACCAGAGCAGATCCAGCGCGGAGGAATTTGGGTGATCGACGATTTTACAGGCGCGAGCCTCGAGCTTGTCGGTGTAACCTTCTTGCGCAGAGACGACAACGACGAGTCGCTCGTCCGGCGACTCCATGTGCCTATTACGAACACAGCGAGCGGCCCGGCCAAATGCTCTCGCATTTCTGAGGATCGAGCCGCCGATTTTAACTACGGCTATCGGACAATCAGCCGATATTTCCTGAGACATCTAGCGCCTCCCGGGCTGACGGCATAGGCTCCGCCGCCGCGAGGTTTGCTAGCGGAAGGCCTGCCGAATGCAGGAATCCTTCTCGCTGGCGCAAAACGACGCAGCGTACGGGCCATCGCATTCGCCAAAGCGAATGCAATCGCCGCCTTTCAACGTATGGTTGGGAGTTGAATCTTCAACAACCGGAGTTCCGGTCGATTGGAGATCTTATCTCTCCCCACTGGGCAGGAATTAGCACCTTGGCACATGGACCAGGTTGCTGTGGCGTCTCAGGGCCTGTCCCCTCAGCCACTCTGGATAAGCGCTGGTGGTAAGCCAGCGAGAGAATCATAACAAATGCGATTTGGGAGTCAATAGTGGAGTGCGATTCTCGGATTGGGATTAAAAGATTTTCGGCGCGCGAACCATTTCTTACTGGTAACCGATGGAAGGTGCTTACTCGGTGTCCGCGAGAATCAATTCAGTGGACAGCTTGCGGCCACATCGGTCAGATTGTTAGACTTAATACGTGTTGTAGCGGAGCCGGAGGCATGACAGCGATGCGATATTTTCTTGTTCTCGTCGGAATGGTGATGCTGGCTACGTTAAGTGGTGCCGCGCAGACGATGCCGGGCAATTCATTGCTCGCGGCGCTGCCGTTCACGAGTCCCTTTGCTACGCCTGCCGGCCAGCCTGCTCCGCCGCTGTCCCCAACATTGCCCGCGTCGATGCCCGCGTCACTCTTCGTATCGATGCCCGCGCCCGTCTCCGCGGACGCGACGTCGCCAATCGCGTCGTCTCCCGCGAGCGCTAGTTTGAGTGCGCCGCCCGCTGCATCGCCCGAGCCGCAGTTCGTCCAAGGCGTTCACCAGCAATATTCGTGGCAGGCGTATGTCGGATACACCTTTTTCCGATTCTACGAGAGTTCACACCCAACGATCCGAGAAAACCAGAACGGCGTGAATTGGTCAATCGTGTACTACTGGAAGGATTGGTTGGGCATAGACGGCGAGATGGCGGCGACCTACGGAACGCAAGGGAATCAGAGTTCGTGGTTCTTGTTTGGGGGTGGCGGTCCTCGATTTCGATGGGCGGGACCGCGCGGTTTGGAACTCTGGGGACATGCACTTTTTGGCGGATCGCACTTCACGCCGCAAACACCATTCGGGAAGCAGGAAGCATTCGCCTATGAAGTCGGTGGCGGAGTCGATATCAATTCGCATCTACAGAGGCTTGGCCTCCGGGTCGGCGCCGACATGGTCGCCTCACGATTTTTTTCGACGTATCAGTACAGCCCCAAAGTCTTCGCTGGAGTTGTTTTCAAGTTCTAGCTTTGAGCCGTTCAACTGGTGTTCCGGTTTGGACACTCCGCCCGGATCCTGCCTTAGTTTCTGCCGACTTCATCGAGGCACGGTGCAAAGCCCTTGGCGAAACTGCATCTATTGCATCGTTCCCGCGCACCTCTGTCCCGTTTACGGATTCTTCGAGCACAAAATTCCTTCCGAGGTGTTTTGCGCCAGGCAAGTCGATGTCGAGTGCGCCCGGAAGTCTCTTCCTAACAGCAACGCGCGTATGAAAAGCGAAAAAGCATACTAGAAACTCATGGAATTCAACGTGCTCGACGATTCGATTGGTGCAGTTGCCGCATCTAACCAAAAGGCAGCCGAAATCTGGTAACAATCGAGCCGGCGCAGATGCTTTTCAAATCGCTCCAACAGACCAAGCGGTTCCTGAAGATCCTTTTCGGGTTCACGATGCTCGCGCTCGGGGCGGTAATGATCATTACGCCGGGGCCTGGCTGGCTTGTGATCGTTCTCGGACTCGGCATCCTGGCCGCCGAATTCGTCTGGGCGCGCCGGCTTCTGGATCGGTTGAAGGAGCAGGGCGACCGCTTGAAGGAACACGGAGTCCGGTTTCGAGATACGATCCTGTCGCGTCCACCAGTCGACCGAGCATAGTATTCCTCAGCATTTTCCCGCTTTCGAACCGTTTCCACTTGTGGTCTCATGCCTCTTAGTTTCGTGGAGGCATCTTTGTCTGAAAAATCGCGCGACACCTGGCGGGGCAAATGGGCTCTTATCACAGGCGCAAGTGCTGGCATCGGTTTGGAGCTAGCGAAACAGTTGGCAGCCGGCGGTTCGCATTTGGTTCTCACTGCCCGGCGCGTTGACCGCCTGGCAAAACTCGCTGCGGAACTCTCCAGTCAATACGGCGTCAAAGTGGAGCTTTTTCCGGCCGACCTCATCCGCCGGGAAGCCCCCGCTCAAATCTATGAGTTCACGTCAGGCAAGGGCATCGAGATCGAATTACTTGTGAACAATGCAGGGTTTGGCGCGTTTGGATACATCCACGAGATTCCAGCCGAGCGAATGACGGAGATGATTCAGGTGAACTGCTCCGCGGTGGTACATCTTACCCGGCTGTACATCGCAGGAATGGTGGAACGCCGCCACGGTGATGTTCTGATTCTCGCTTCGACGGCAGCTTTTCAGGCGGTCCCGTTCAATTCGGTCTACGCCGCAACGAAAGCATTCGATCTGTTGTTCGCCGAAGGAATCGCCGAGGAAGTGCGTCCGTTCGGCGTACGCGTGTGCGCTCTGTGCCCCGGCTCGACCAACACGGAATTTCAGCAGGTGGCCGAGCAGCCGGAGCGCGCGTTCCGGTCAGCTGAAACCGCCGAAAAGGTGGCTCGCGTGGGCCTCGACGCGCTTGCGAAGGGGCGGAGTTATGTGGTCTCTGGCGCGATGAACCGGCTGATGATGGAATCGGAGCGGGTTGCGCCTAGAGGCTTCGTCGTTAAGATGGCCGCGAAAATGATGCGCCCGTCCGAATCATAGCCTCGCGTCTAGTCGCGCCAACGCCAGCGTCGTGCGCAACACCCTCGCAGAAACGTGACGAAAGGGACGCGACAGCATAGCTCCGGCCGGGCGACGCGCGTCTCAGGTGCGGAGCGCCGAGGAAGAAGCTGCCGGATTTCTTAGCCAGCGCTACTTGTACAGTTCCGCCGAATTGACGAACTTGCCGGTAATATTAGATTCCCCTCCTGTGATGAGCACCTGCCCATTGTTCAGTCGCGTCGCAGTGTGAGAGAAGCGCACAGTCCCCATAGGGCCAGTGGGCGTGAACGTGTTGGTTGTGGAATCGAATACGTCGGCAGTTGCGAAGCCGCCGCCGGGGGCGGGGACGAAGGAGAATCCTCCGGCCACAAGCACGGTGCCATCATTGAGCAAATTGGCGGTGTGATTAGCGCGTGGTGAGCCCATGAGGCCCGTCGGTGAAAAAGTTCCCATTGTTGGATCGAAAAGCTCTGCGCTCTGAAGCGAATCTCCGTTAGTTCCTCCGGCCAGCGACACCTTGCCGTTATTGAGCAAGGCGGCGGTGTGCCCATATCTGAAGCCCGGCAGCTTTTGAATTAGGTTTTGCGCCAAGCCGCCCGCCACCCGCTCCGCCCAAACGCGTCCAACTCCGCGCCTGTCATCTCCGGTTTCTGGAGTCCGCGTTCTGTGCGTCCCGGATGCAATTGCGGGACGGTGTCACCGGTGAAGTGTCACCGATCGCCGCGGTTCTAATCGCGCATCCGCGATTAGAAATCCCCGCAAACGGTTGAAAACATGACTCCGCGACCCATTCTAATCAACGGTACAGGGGGTTCCTTCAAGCCAGGCATGTCGACTCCTGGGGTCCACTACCTATTGTGATTCGCTTCGCCAATTCGTTCCGCCTCACCGCGAATCGCGAGGCAAGGCGCCGTGCGAGCAGCTATTGCCACAGCCGTGTTCACCAGGACGCAGATTCGCAGCACCACTGCTCCAAAATGCTGCGAGCATGCGCCCTCGCAATCGTCACATTTCGCACCGCTTCAGCGTCCGACAAAAAATAAATGTACTTGTTGTTTGAAGATATTCGCCCGTGCTGAATAGCCGGAAGTCCGTAGTGCGATTTTGTGCCTACGGAAGAATCTAGCCAACCCCTTGCGAACGTCGCGCCCTCTCACTTCGCATCCAGTGCAGTTCGACCCGTCATCTAGGAATTCCTGACACGCCTCTGTAAACGTCTGGCTCACGAAGTCACACGCTGGGAAAGGGAATGCATGCTCCCGTTCTTCGACACAGACTCGCGCGCAACTTTCTGGAACTTTCGGGCGCCCAACTCGGAATATGTAACGAGAAGCAAGGCGGGCCGTCCAAAGCTTTACGATGAATAGGGCCATACAAATGACCGACAACGGCCTGCTTCGGCGGATACAAGCCGGTGATGAGGAAGCGTTTACGCTTCTCTACCAGCGAAGGCATCCGGCGCTTTTCCGGTTTGCTTTGCACATGAGCGGGAACGCGGCTATCGCCGAGGACGTGACGCAAGAAGTGTTCATGACTCTGATTCGGGATGCAAAACGATTTGATCCCGAGCGCGGCACAGTCAGCGGGTTTCTCTTTGGAATCGCGCGGAATCATGTGCGAAAGCGGTGGGAGCAGGAGCGGCGATCGGTGCCGCTGCCCGATGAAGCAGGTGACACAGGCCTTCCGAGTCGCAGAGCGATTAGTGGCAGCGCAAATGGCAACGGCGTGCCGGGAAATGGCAATCACGGGAATCGCGCTGGGAATGGCACGTTCAGCACGCCAGCCCGGGCGCACGACGAATTTGAATCTCTAGAAACAGTCGGCCGCGTGCGGCAAGCGATCGCGACGCTCCCTGAGAATTACCGGGAAGTAGTCGTGCTATGCGAGCTCGAAGAGATGAGTTATGAAGAAGCTTCGATGCATCTCGATTGTCCCGTCGGCACGATTCGATCGAGGCTGCATCGGGCGCGGGCTTTGCTGCTGGAAAAGATGCGCGAGCCGGCGATGGTGCGTGGTTCTCCAGCGGGACACTGACATTTGGATATTTACGGTGGGAATTCACTGAGAGATGGATAAAGCGATGATGGAAGACAGAAATCATATGGATTGCGCTCAGTTTGAAGGCATCGTTGACGAACTGGACCGTCCGGGAACTCGGGGAGCTCAGCTTCGCGAGATTGCGTTGAATCATGCCGAGTCTTGCGTCCGCTGCGCTGTACTACTGTCCGAGACCGAATCGCTCGATTTCGCGCTGGTGAAGCTCGCATTCGAGTCGGAGCGGATCGTAGTGCCATCGCGAGTGGAAGCGGCGCTTTTGCAGGAATTCCGGCGGACGAAAGCGATTTCCGCAAAGCGGCGAGTGCAGAGGCGAATCGCGGCGATCGGAGTGGCGGCAGCGCTTTTCCTGGCGTTGGGACTTTCATTGCGCCATCGTGCTGTGACGTCAACGACAGAGGGAGTTACCCAGACAGATACGAATGTTCCGGCGTCTCGGTCGAACGGCGAGGGTAACGCAATTGCGACAGGTTCTAGACCAAAGACCCAGGGCCAGCCCGATGTATCGCCAGAAACCGCGGCCGTAGCGGACGATTCAGATGGAACGGAAGTGGCGCAGGAGTTTACGCCACTGCCGTATGCCGACGACCAGTCAATGCAGGAAGGCGGCGCGGTGGTTCGCGTGATTCTCTCTCGTGCGGCGCTCGCGTCATTCGGCATGCCGGTTACTGACGCCGGGAACTGGGAACAGATTCCAGCGGACCTGGTCGTAAGCTCGGATGGAACGCCAGAAGCGATCCGTCTGGTTTCGCAGAATGTTAATTAAAAGTTCGACGCAATTATCAGGAGGACGTACATGAAGAGCAAGAATGCATTACTTGGAATGGCAGCGCTGGCGACTGGGCTTTTCGCGACAGGCGGAAGGCTGCATGCGCAGCACGCGCCTACGGCTCCGCCGCCGGGCGGAACTGACATGATGTTTGAGGCGATGGGGCCCGGGCTGGGCGGGCCGCCGGACACATTTGAGTTCGTCGAGTTTGAAGGAAGTGTGAACGACAAGACGGTTTCGGGCGCTCCGTTCACCGCCAGCTTCTCAAAAGAGACGACGCAGGTCCTTTCCGATGGCAATCGCATTCAGCGGACGACCACGGGAAGTCTTGCGCGCGATAGCCAGGGACGGACGCGGCGCGACATGACGTTGCCGGCGATCGGCCCGTGGGCTGCGTCGGGGGAACCCGCTCCGCAAGTTACGTTTATCAACGATCCGGTTGCAGGCACGCAGTATGCTCTGGACGCCAATCGAAAGATTGCGCGCAAAATGTCCGCGCGAGGCAATAGAGGGAATTTCCCCGGAGGCGATCACGCCAGAAAATTCGCAACGGAACGGGCGAACGAGTCCACAACCACTTCACTTGGCACGCAGACGATCAACGGCGTTAGCGCGGAAGGCACGCGCACGACACGCACGATTCCGGCCGGTGAAATTGGGAACGAAAAGCCGATCGTGATCACATTTGAAAAGTGGTATTCGGCGGATTTGCAGGAAACGGTGATGACCAAGCGCAGCGATCCGCGCATGGGGGAAACCGTGTTCCAGTTGACGGGCGTTCAGCGGCAGGAACCGGCGGCAACGATGTTTCAAGTGCCCTCGGATTACACCGTAAAGCAAGGCGGCCCGGGCGGGGCGAGAGGGATGCACCGTCACCACAGTGGAATGCCTTCGGCCGGAGCACCGCCAGCAGACTCCAGTTCACCCACCCCGCAATAGTCACAGTGCTTGCGGGCGGATCCCACCACGCTCCGCCCGCAAGATTCTTTCCGCGGATTCTTCGAGTACGTTCCCAGCTAAAATTTCCGCAAATTGATTCGTCAACTCCCGATGAATTGTGTTCGTTGAGCTGCTTCGCGCGCGTGTGGTGGAGCGGGCCGATTGGCCTGTAGCCTACGCAGATTGACGTAGGGGTAGGGCTGAATTTTGAATTTGTAAATCGCATTCTATTTGCGATTAGAAAAAATTATAGGCGTTGTTTTCAGGCACTTAACCCAATTTCTAATTCCGGATTTGCGATTAGAAATTTGGCCAGTCTAATCGCAACAATTGTCTCTCGCACCGGCACTCTGGCCGCATGCTGTCACATAGCCTGCGCTGCTGCCTTGGAGTTCTCGAGAAGCGGTAGCACCTGTTAGGAACGGCTTATTGCTCTGTCGAGGAGTTCGACGACGTGGAGAACTTCCTGGCCGGTATTGTGGATCGCGGCACCGGCGCGCAGTTGGAGGATACAACCTGGATTCGCGGTGACGATTACCTGCGCTTTCGTTCGGCCGGCGTTCTCCATTTTGGCGGTGAGCAGATCGAGCGAAGCGGCGGTTTCCGTTACGTTGTAGACGCCGGCGGAGCCGCAACACTGTTCTGAAAGTTGCATCTCGACGAACTCGACGCCCGGAACAGCGCGAATCATTTTGCGCGGGGCTTCGCGGATTTGCTGCCCGTGGCACAGATGGCAGGAGTCCTGATAGGTGACGCGCAGCGGCAGCGAACGAAGGGGCGCGGTGAGTCCGAGATCGGCGAGAAATTCGGCGACGTCCTTCACCTTGGCTGAGAACTTCTTAGCTTGATCGTACGCAGAGTTTCCAGCCTCGAAGAAGAACGGATATTCCTTGAGAGTGGAGCCGCAGCCGGCGGCATTGGTGATGATCGCGTCGAATTCGTCGGGATTAAACGCGTCCTGATTCGTGCGCGCAAGATTGCGAGCGACGTCGCGGACACCGGCATGAGCCGCGAGTGCGCCGCAGCAGACCTGGCTGCGGGGGATTACGACTTCGCAGCCATTCGCCTGAAGGACGCGGATCGTTGCGCGATTGAGTTCGCTGAATGTGACCTGCGCGATACATCCGGCGAAGAGTGCGACGCGCGCGCGGCGCGGACCGATCGCCGGAAATGTTTTACCGAGATCCGAGAAAAAGAAATCGGAGTCGATTTTCGGCATCAGGCGCTCGCGATCTTGCAGGCCGAGGAAGCGAAGGATTCCGGTTCCGCGTGCAAGAGCGGCAAGTCCGCTGCGCTGGTAGATTTTCAGCACTTGCGCGGCTGCAGCGATGCGGCGGGGATAGGGAAGCAGTCGCCGATAAACAAAATCGCGCACGAGCCTTGAAAAGAACGGGCGCTTATATTTTTGTTCGATCTGCGAACGCGCACGCTCGAGCAGTTGTCCGTACTCGACGCCCGAGGGACACGCCGATTCGCAGTTGCGGCAGTTGAGGCAGCGGTCGATGTGCAGGACGAACGCGTCACCGAGTTCGAGACGCCCTTGATCGACGAGCGCCATCTGGCGAATGCGTCCGCGGGGAGAATCCGCTTCGCGTCCCCAGAGGCGATAGGTGGGACACTGGTTCGAACATAAGCCGCAGTGAACGCAGCGCGAGTAGTCCTCATATTCCGGCTTGTCGATTGCCGTAAATCCGCTGAGGGTGAGCGCGAATTCGCGCTGCGCTTCCTGATGGGAATGTTGCGGAGGTGTAGCCACTTTCTAGAGGCCTCCCACGAAGCGGCCAGGACTGAATACTCCGTGAGGGTCGAAGATTTTTTTCACTTTTTGCATTTGCGCGAAATCGCCGCGATCAGGCCCCCAAACCTTGAGCGTGTTTTTCCACTCGGCAGGACACCACGGGATCGTCGTATTCGCTCCGAGAGCCGCACCAGCCGTCAGGATTTGATTTGTGGCCGCGGTGACGGCACGGCTGGCCGCATCGCTTCGTTCGTTTGGTAAAAGCGCAAAATGGATCACGCCCAAACCGCGAGCCATTGCGGCCCAGGAAAGCTGGTTCGCATCGGCCGCTTGCGCGGCTGCGGTTAGGGCTTCTTTCATGCGCGTGGGAAGGACGCTGATCTTCACGATGGTGGTGGCAGGCGAGGAATCAAGCGCGATGGCGATGAATTCGCGTTTGTGCGCAAACGCCGCCGGCCGGACATCATCGCCAAGCACACGAACCTCATCCGCTCCGGATTCCGCAGCCATTCGGCGAAGATCGGTTTCATAGCGCGCGAGCACTTTTTCATTTCCGGTGTAGCCGATCGTCAGCGCCCAGTGTCTTCGGCGAAATCACATTCGGCGGCATCGGTTTGCCTGTGATTCGCTCTGCGGCAGTGCTGGTAAAAAGTTCGGCGACGCGCGGGCTCACTAGGTCGAAGGTGATCGGCGTGAGAGCAGAATGTGCGACGCGGTGGCGCATTTTGATCGCGCGATCGAGAGCCTCGAAGGAAGCGATAAAACCACGGGTTGTCACCGGCATCGGGAACGTTTTGAAATTGATGCGAGTGATGATGCCGAGAGTGCCGAGGGCGCCGATCATCAATTTGTGCAGATCATATCCAGTCACGTTCTTGACGACGCGACCTCCGCTCTTCGAGTAGACGCCTTCGCCCGTGACGAATTCCATGCCGAGAATGTAGTCGCGCGCCGTTCCGTAGAACTGGCGCAGCGGAGTGTCGACTCCCGAGGCAATCGTTCCGCCGACGGTCGCGCGATTAAAGTAAGGAACAGACAGCGGAAGAAATTGGCGATGCTCGGCAAGTGTCGTAGCCAATTTTCGAAGCGAAACGCCAGCTTCGACGCCGAGGGTAAGGTCGCCGGGATCGTATGCGATGACGCGGTCGAGTCGAGTCATATCGAGAGCGAGATCGTAGCGCGAAGGCGGGAGGCCCATGCCGATCTTGGTTCGCGCGCCGCAGGGAATTACTGAAAGCTTTTCGGCGACGGCGTATTTAATAATCTCGACGACTTCGTCATTCGTACCCGGGCGAACCACAGCGGCGGGAATTATCCCATCGACGGCATACGCGGTCAGTTGCGCGGCGTCGGTGGCAACATTCTCCGGCCCGACGAGATCCGGAAGGCGCGTCGAAATCGTTTTGCTCGCGGTGCTCATGCGCGCACCGAACCCGCGATCGGCATGGGCCGCACGTGAATTTCGCCGCAGCCTTTCTTGTTGGGGAAAATCTTCTCAGGGTTGAGAAGTTCGTCGGGATTAAATGCGGCGCGGACGGCGCGCATCAGGTCAAGATCGGATTCGCTGAAGAGCAGCGGCATCAGGCGGTCTTTTTCCATGCCTACGCCGTGCTCGCCGGTGATCGAGCCGCCCATATCGATGCAGAACTGAATGATTTCATCGGAAGCGGCGATCACGCGCTTCAACTGGCTTTCATCGCGCGCGTCGAAAAGAATCAGCGGATGGAGATTGCCGTCGCCTGCGTGAAAAATGTTGCCGATCGGGAAACCGTATTTTTCGCTGATTTCGGTGATTCGGCGCAGAGTGGCGGTCAGTTTCGTGCGCGGTATCACTCCGTCCTGAACGTAATACGTGGTGGAAAGGCGGCCGACGGCTCCGAAGGCGTTTTTGCGGCCCTTCCAAAGCAAATCGCGTTCGCGTGAATCGCGCGCGACGCGTACTTCGCGTGCGTGGTGAGCTTTACAAATCTCGGCGACTTCTTCGGCTTGCGATTCCACTCCTTCGCGCACGCCGTCGACGTCAATCAACAGTACGGCAGCGCTATCGAGGGGAAATCCGGCGTGCACGTAGGCTTCGACGGCGCGCAGCGTGTAGCCGTCGAGCATTTCGCAGGCCGCGGGAGTGATCCCGCGCGCCGTGATGTCAACCACCGTCTCGGTTGTGTCGTCGAGCGTGTCGAAAATAGCGAGAAGGGTTTTCACGGACTCGGGAAGGCGCGTCAGCTTCACCGTGATTTCGGTAAGCAGCGCGAGAGTTCCTTCCGAGCCGACGAAAAGCCCGGGCAAGTCGTAACCCGGGGAATCGAGCGCAGGGCTGCCGATGCGGATGAGTTCGCCGGTAGGAAGAACCATTTCGATGGCGAGAATGTGGTTCGTCGTTACGCCGTACGCGAGAGTATGAGGGCCGCCGGAATTTTCCGAGACGTTGCCGCCGATCGTGCAGGCTTTTTGGCTGGAAGGATCGGGAGCGAAATGGAGGCCCGTATGTGCAACTGCCGCGCTCAGGTCGGCATTCACGACCCCGGGTTGAACGACGGCGCGCTGATTTTCGACGTCCACTTCGAGAATGCGATTCATTTTCGAAAATACAGTGAGGATACCGCCATGACGCGCGAGCGCGCCGCCCGACAATCCCGTTCCAGCGCCGCGGCCTACGATCGGAACTTTGTAGCGGTTGGAAATTTCGACGATGCCGAGGACATGTTCTTTTGTGCGAGGGAACACGACGCAAGTTCGGACGCGCCACATCAACCGAGCCGTCGTATTCGTACAGGATTAGATCTTCGGGCCGGTGCAGAACACCGTCCGGACCGAGCAGCTTGGAAAGATCCTGGAGAAGCCGAGAGTCCATGCGCGTGGCGCCGGGCGAGTAGCGAGTGCGCCTTCATCGCAACTATAGACGGGTGACGTGGACCAGTCAATTCAGCGTGTGGCGGAGAATTTGCGAGGGGCGAAGATCGGGCCGGCCGGTCCTGGCTCCATGCCGAGCTTCCGTACCGGCGCGATTTCGGGTGTATATTACTGAGGCTCGGAGCGAATCGGAGCGAGGTGAGCGTTGGGTAAGCCAAAGATTCTTTCGACGCGTCCGCTATTTCCGGCGGCACGGGCGATTTTGGATCAACACTTTGACGTGGAATACTGGCAACCCGCGGAACGAATCACGCGCACCGAATTGCTGAAGCGAGTTGCGGATAAAGAAGCGCTCGTCTGCCTGCTGACTGAAAAAGTTGACGAAGAACTTCTTAATACCGCGACGAAGCTGCGCATCGCGGCAACTGTTTCAGTCGGTTTTGACAATATCGACGTAGCCGCCTGCACCAAGCACAAGGTAGTCGCCACTCACACGCCCGGCGTTCTCGACGACACGACGGCCGATTTTGCCTGGACGCTTCTGATGGCGGTCGCCCGGCGGGTGTTCGAAGGTGATGCTTGGATTCGCTCCGGCACATGGCCCGGTTGGGATCTCGATCAACTTCTGGGGGGTGACGTCTGGGGCAAGACGCTCGGAATCGTGGGATTCGGCCGCATCGGACGAGGCGTGGCGCGGCGCGCGCAGGGTTTCCAGATGCGCATCCTCTATAGTGACGCTGTGCGAGCTCCTGCTGACGTCGAAAAAGAATTGAATGCTCAGTTTGTGGAGCGCGACCGGCTGTTCCGCGAATCCGATTTCATCAGTCTGCATGTTCCGCTTCTTCCAGATACGCGCCACCTGATTTCGAAAGAAAATCTTGAGAAGATGAAACGGACGGCTTACCTTATTAATACGTCGCGCGGCCCCGTGGTAGACGAAGCGGCTCTGGCCGAAGCTCTTGAGAACAAACGGATCGCCGGTGCCGCGCTTGATGTGTTTGAAGCCGAGCCGAAAGTGCATCCCGCGCTCGTTGCGCGAAGGGATGTGATTCTCACGCCGCACATCGCAAGCGCCTCCGTGGAGACCCGAACGAAAATGGCGGTGATGGCTGCGAACAACGTCGTCGCGCTCTTCGATGGCAAACGCCCGCCGAACGCCCTGAATGCGGACGCGCTCGGGATTAAATAAGAAGACTCGATGAGACTCGTCTGCGTCATACCTGCCGAATTAGCGTGAAACAAACAGCACAACGGATTTTTCGAGAAACACTCGCCGCGATTGATATTCGAGCGACGCTCGATCGCAAGCTCGACTGCGACGGCACGAGCATTCACGTAGACGGGAAACTGGTGCATCTCGGAGATTTCAGGGAATTCGTGGCGATCGCGATTGGGAAGGCCGCGTTCGCGATGGCCGAAGGGCTGACGTCCGTGCTTCCGCCGGAGTGTGCGCCGGACGGAATTCTCGTCGTATCCGCCACTCCGTCGAAAACCCTGCGTGGTTGGCAAACTTTCGTGGGTGGACATCCGATTCCGAATGAATCCAGTTTTGTCGCCGGCCGCGCGATTCTCGATCAGCTCGCTCGCTGCGACGAACGCTCTCTGATTTTTTTTCTGATTTCAGGCGGAGGCTCAGCGCTGGTGGAACAGCCGCTCGACCCGTCGATCACCCACGCGGATTTTGAAAAATTGCACTACGCGCTCGTCACTTGCGGTGCGCCGATTGAAGAAATTAACGTGATTCGAAAACATCTCTCGGCCACAAAGGGAGGCCGGCTCGCTGCCGCCGCGCCGCGCTCGACGAAGCTCACGTTGGGCGTGAGCGACGTGCCGGAAGGGTATGAATCTGCGCTTGCGTCCGGCCCAACGCTCCCTGACCCCTCGACCGTCGCCGACGCCGAGCGAATCGCGCTCCGATATGACCTTCTGCCGAAACTGCCGGCCTCGGTTCGAAAAGTTTTCGAGAAGCACGAATTACGCGAAACTCCGAAGGAATCCGACCCGGCGTTTGCGCGAGCGCATTTTTCGCTTTTGCTCGGTGCACGCGATCTGCTGCACGCGGCGCATCACCCTCTCGAGGCCGCAGGACATTTCTGCATCGTCGACAACACGACGGACAACTGGCCACTCGAGAAGGCAGCCGATCATCTGCTGGGCCTTCTCGAATCCGCGAAAGCGAATAGCCCGGGCCAGCGTTGCGCGATCGTAGCAGACGGCGAAGTGAGCAGCCCGGTGACCGGCGATGGAATCGGCGGCCGGAATTCTGCGTTCGTTCTTACGTGCGTACGGAAGATTGCAGGGAAAAATATTACCGTGCTGAGTGCCGGAACGGATGGAATCGATGGCAACAGTCCAGCGGCTGGAGCGGTGGCGGACGGAGAAACGCTGGGGCGGGGGCGCGCGGCGGGACTTGATCCAGTAGATTTCTTGAAGCGAAGCGATGCCTACAACTTCTTCGCGCGTCTGGACGATGCGATCGTCACCGGGCCGACGGGCAATAACCTGCGCGACCTGCGAATTCTGATCGCACAGTAACGATTCGCGTCGGTGTGGTTATTTCTTTGCGCCGTCGCTGAGTTGCGATTCGATCTTCGATAGCCGGGAGTTCACTTCATCCATTTCGCTTTCAAGTTTCTGCAAAGCGTTTACTACGGATGCGCTTCCTGCACCTGAGTTCGAGCCTGTTGTGTCTACTCCAGCTTCGTGCGGATTCTTTGCGGGGCCGCTTGCGGATTTATCACCGCCCTGCGCCTTCAGAACTTCGATCTGCGATTCGACGTAGGGGGCAGCGCCGATGCTCAACTCGCCGCTTTTGAGCAAAGCCTGGAGCGGAGCGATTGCATCCTGATCTCCGCGAGAGCCAAGAGCGAAAAGGGCGGAGAATTTCACGTTAAAGTAAGGTTCTCCGAGGTAGGAGATCAGATCTTTCGTGATTTCCTTATTTTTCTTGTCGAGGCCGGCGACCGCGTCAATCGCTGCGCTGCGAGTATCGAGCGGCTTGCCGATGGCGGCCCATTCGAGAAGAATCGGGACGGCGCGGTCGTCGCCCAGCGGGCCAAATGCCTGGAGCGCGGCCTCGCGGATGAAGTCGTCGGGCGAATCTGTCTTTATAGCTGCGCTCAGAATCTCGAACGCATTCGGCGATTTATTTTCCGCAAGGGATTTCAGTGCCGCTCCGCGCACGTGATACGACTTATCGTTCGCAGAAATATCCGCGAGTTTCGAAGCAAGGGCCGAATCGCTCTTGAACTTTCCCAACTGCATGACCGCTACGTCCCTGACCCACGGCAGATCGTCGTTGAGTCCCGCGAGCACTTCTTTTTCTGCTGCGGGATTGCCGATTCCTCCGAGCGCCTTGAGAGCTTCGGCGCGCACACCCCAGAAGTGGTCGTGCTGAGCGGCTTCGCCCAGCGCGGATACAACTTCGGGATTGTCTTTGACTTTTCCGAGCGCAACAGCGGCGTCGGCGCGGTCGGGAATCGTCTCGCCATTTTTCAGCTGATAGGTAAGCGCTGCAGGGCTGCGTTGGAAATCAAGGGTCTTCAGGATCTTGTCACCTTTGTCAAAGATCACCATCAGCGGAGCGCCATCCGACGCGAGAGTAAAACTCTGGCTCGCCTCGTTCACTTCAATTGGATACGTTTTGCTGCCGCTTGCGGTCGCAATCTCCACGTCAACCGGAACATCGAATATGCCGACGAGGTGCTCAGCTTTTTGAGTCTGCTTGACGTTGAGTTGCAGCTGGTGCTTTGCGTCGTCGTAAGTATAGCTGACCATAAAGAGCGGCGCGCCGGCACGGTAAAGCCATTGATGGAAAAATTTGTCAACGTTGATAGATGTTTCCTGTTCGATCGCTTTTTGCAAATCAGCCGTCACCACGTTATGCCCGCGATTCGCTTCGAGGTAGCGGTGCAGCCCCTGGAAGAAATTATCGTCGCCTAGTTTTTCGCGAAGCATGCGCAGGACCATGCCGCCCTTCGTGTAGATATTGCCCTCGAGCTCGATCATGTCGGTGTAATCGTGGGTGACGATCGATACGGCGAAAAGCCGCTTTTGCGCGAACCACTCGCTCTGATCTTTCCAGAATTCATACTCCGCTTCGTCGACACCGTAGTGACGCTCGTTCCAGTAGTGCTCGAAATATGTGGCGAAGCCTTCGTTCAGCCAGATGTTGCCCCAGTCTTTGCATGTGACGAGATCGCCGAACCATTGATGGGCGAGTTCGTGCGAATCAAGCCCATCGGACCCTGCGCGTTCTTCCGCGGCGAGCTGCGGATGGACGAGTCCTCGCGTCGTCAGCGTCGTTGCACTTGTGTTTTCCATCCCTCCAACCACAAAATCGTTCACGGAAGATTGCGCGTATTGCGCCCATGGATACTTCACATCAAGCCTGTCCGAAAAAACGTCGAGCATTTCTTTCGTGCGCGCAAACGTAGAAGGAATTTTGTATTCTTCGCCGCGTGGCACCAAGTAGCGCACCGGTATGCCTCGCCATGTATCCTTCTGTTCGACGAACTCGCCTGCAACCACGGAAATTAAATAGGTGGACAAGGTCTCCGCCTGCTTCCAATCCCAGGTTTTCATACCGTCGGATTCCTTTTTCACTCCAGCGAGACGGCCGTTCGAAATTGTCGTCCATGCGGCGGGAACGGTGAGGATCATTTCAGACGTGGTGCGGTCATTCGGGTAATCATAAATCGGGATGTAATAACGCGTGTCTTCCGATTCGCCCTGCGACCACACTTCGTGCGGGCGTTGCGGATAATTCTTGTCCGGATAAATAAAGTAGAGGCCCTTTTTCGGTTTTCCGGCGTAACGGAGGAAAATTTCATGGCGTTCTCCGCGCCTGGCAGGAGGATCGAGCGAAATCAGTACGGCATTTGGATCGGTGACGAACTTCGCGGGTTTACCGTCCACAGTGACATCTTGAATCTTCAAGTCGACACAATCCAAGCGGACTTGAGCCATGCCATCGCGCAAGATCGAAATGCTATGGTTCACCTCACCGCGGATTGTTTTATCCTCCGCACTGAGCCACAAATGGGTGCGGACATTCTGCAAATCATAGTCCCGGCTGCGGGCGTACGGGTCGTCAGCACGGCCAGCCGATGGCATTAGAAGTCCGATCACCAGAAGCAGCGCGAACAGAGCGAACACACAATTGGCGCGAGTTTGCCCGCCACTACGTTTCATTCTGACCTCCGTCAGTACGATGTAAATCCCCGCGGAACTAATTCAAACGAGGAGCAATTATCAACTATAGACGCAAGAACGCGCGAAACCGCTTCGTTTTTTCGGAAAAGGTGTGAAATCTTTCGATTAGAGCAGGCCCTTCACCCAGCCTCCATCGACGGCGATCGTTGTTCCATTAATCGAGCAGGCTCGCTCGGAGGCCAAGAACGCGACGAGGGCCGCGAATTCGTCCGGCCGGGCCATGCGTCCGATGGGAATTTCCGAACTCCAGGTATCGAAAATATGATCGCGCGGAACGCCCGCCATTCGCGCCTGCTTTTCGGCCAATTCGTCGAGGCGTTCCGTGAGCGTGTATCCGGGGCAAACATTGTTCACGGTGATGCCGCTCGCGCCAAACTCGTTCGCAAGAGTTTTTGCAAGCCCGGTGACGGCTGCACGCAAGGAATTGGAAAGCAGCAAGCCGCCGATCGGTTGCTTCACTGAGACGGACGTGATGGTGAGCAGCCGGCCCCACTTATTCTTCTGCATGCGGGGCAAAACTTCTCGCGCGAAATAAACGGTGCTGAGCAGCGTGAGGTCAACGGCCGCGCGCCACTCGTCCAAGGTGATGTCGAGAAATTTCTTCGCTGGCGGGCCACCGGCGTTCGTCACGCAGATGTCGATCCGTCCGAATTTTTGCTCGACCGCATCGACGAAGCTGCTGACCGCTTCGAAGTTCGTCACGTCCAGCGCCTGGCGGAAAATACTGCAGCCGTTCGCTTTCTCGATCTCAGAACACGTGCGCTCGAGATCTTCGATAGTGCGCGCGCAAATAGCGACATGGCATCCTTCTTTTGCGAACTCTTCGGCGACTGCGCGGCCCAGCCCTTTGCTCGCTGCTGCGACGATCGCAACCCGTCCTTTCAGGCCAAGGTCCATGCGCTCAATCCTTTTTTATGCCCTGCCGGAGGTAGGCGTCGTCGCCGCGAATCCATTCTTCTCGCCGCGGCGCAAAGAAATCGATGTCCACGGTGTCTTCGAGCGCTATGGCCTCGTGCGGCATGTTGGCGGGAATCACGAGAATCTCGCCGGCGCGGACGGTAGTTGTCTCGCCGCCGTCAAAATTAAACTTCAAAGCGCCAGACAGAATCATCGTGTATTGCTCGCTGCGGTGAAAATGCCGCGGAACCACCGCTCCGCGAGAAATTAAGACACGCGCGAGCGTGCCGTCCTCACCGCTCACCATTTGCCGCGAAATAATATCGCTCAGCTTGTCCGTTTTGATTTTGTCCCATGGCGTAGCTACCGGCATCCTGCACCTCTTCGCGTAAGATTCCGCAACACTGAATCCTGTATCGAAACGCTAGAATCGTCAATGGCCCGATCGCGGCGCAAGAATTATTCGGAAGCCGCTCGAAAATTGCTTACGCTCGAGTGCCGGTTCGATTAAGATGCGCGCGTGACTGCCATCGGCTGGCTCGCGGCGCTCGTTCTGTTCATGCAGCTGCCAATCCCTCTGTTCTGGTTCGTCGTACACCCGCAGGTTAGTTTCTGGCGCCGACATCAAACCGCGGCGTTCACTACCGGGGTCTTGCTATCCTGGGGTCCCGTTACGGCGTGCATGATCGTGTTCCGGCAGGAACTTTTCCGCCATGATTGGCCGCCAGCGTGGATGACTGTCGCAGGCTGTGCACTGATTATTCTTGAAGGTTGTATTTTCTGGCGCGTTCAGCATGACCTTGGGGCGGCAAGATTAGTTGGCAAAACGGAATTGTCTGGTGGCGGAGAAGTGGTGCACCGGGGAATTTATGCGCGCATTCGCCATCCGCGCTACATCGGTTCGTTCCTCGCGATACTTGGCGCGTGTTGTCTGGCGGGGACGCCGACGCTCTGGCTCGTTGCCGTGATATGGTCGCTATTGACGCTGATCGCGATTGCGCTCGAAGAGCGTGAGTTGCGAGCGCGCTTTGGCGACGCCTACAAAGAATATTGCCGGCGTGTGCCTCGCTTTTTCCCGTTGCGGTGGAAGCCGCATGCAGAATAGCGCGCGCGATATTTCGAACAGGATGCACTTCATCAGGAGGTGGATATGAAGCGGTGGATGATTCCATTCTTGCTGTTTCTGATTTTCGCGACGACGGCCGCAGCTCAAATAGGCAAGAGCGTCGCAGTCTCGGCCGGCACCCCTGAAGACAAAGACCTCGCTACGATCTACGCGGCGCCCGAGGGCCCGGATAAGATCGCGCTGCTCGACAAATTCATCGCCGATCACGGGACGGGCGATCTCGCGCTCTTGGGCGACCAACTCCTAGCGCAGAGCTATCTCGCGCAGAAAAACTACGCGAAAGTGTACGAGTACGGCGAGAAAGTCCTCGGCCTCGATCCGGACAATTTCCCGGCTCTGATACTGATGGTTCACGCCGCGGATGAGCAGGGCAATGTTCAGAAACTTTACGCCCTCGGCGAAAAGGTCGGACCGTTGCTCGTGCACTATCAAGCGTCAGCCGCGCCCGAGGGAACGGCCGATGACCAATGGATTGCGCAAAAAGCTCAGAATCTGAAAGACGCGCAAGCGGACATCGGATACGTGCAATACACGATGGTGAACGCTGCTTACAAGACGTCCGACCTTGCTGCGCGCACGACGCTCCTCGAGCGCTACGCCAAGGCGTTTCCTGATTCTCCGTACACGCTGGGCGTGCGGGAACAAACTGCGATCGCATACCAGCAGGCGCAGAACACTCCGAAAATGATCGAGACCGCGCAGGACATCCTCACCAAAGATCCGAACAATATTTCCATGCTGATTCTGCTCGCGGACAATTGGAGCGAAAACGGCCAGCACCTCGATCAAGCCGCGACCGATGCCAAGAAAGCGCTAGACCTGCTAGCACAGGCGAAGAAGCCGGACAACCTCACCGACGATCAATGGCAAAAACAGATTTCGATTCAGAAGGGCCTGGCGTATTCCGTGCTCGGCCAGGTGTACGTGAACAATGACGATAATGCAAACGCGATTGAATCATTCAAGCAGGCAAGCCCGCTTCTGAAGTCAGACGCATTCAGCTACGGCCGCAATTTGTACCGGTGGGGATTTACGCTTGCAAAGATGAAGCGAATTCCGGAAGCGCGAAAAGTGCTGACTGAGGCAGTCTCGATCAATAGCCCATACAAGGCAAAAGCGCAGGAAACTCTGAACAAAATCGGTGGAGCCGGCCCGCGAAAAGGAGCGCCGAAACCCTCGTAACTCAGGGATGTTCGCAGTGAAGCACTCGATGGCGAGTGCCGCGATTCTAATCGGCCCGAGCGGCGATTTTCGATTCGGTCGGTGTTTTTAGTTCGTTGAGGTTTTGAATGACCTTGGCCCATTGCTTTTTGTTTTTCTTGTTCGAGAACGGCGCGTTCAAATTGCTGTAGTAAGCGAGAACTGCCGAACGTAGTTCGGGTGACACCTGAGTGAAGTGGTCTTTTGCCAGGTGCTCGAGCAGCGCCGCGTACGTCTTGTCGGCGAGTGGATATTGCCCCGGCCCTGTAACACTCCCGGTGTCGAAATTATCGTTTAATAGATCCACATGATCGCTGTTTCTTTGCTGCTGCATCAGTTTTCCGTACTCGGTGATGGTGTCGTTGAAGCTCGCCTCGAACATCTTTTCCGTCTCCGGCGTGGGCGTCCGGAAGGACAGAACCCTGAAGGGGCCAATCTTGGGAACTATTCGAATCAGGAACGTCAGCAACTTGGTGCCGAATCCGGGCTCGCGGTATTTCTCTTTCCACTTCTTTGCATAGCTTGCGCGGGACAGATGAAACAGGAATGTTTTTTCGGTCACTCCTGGCGTCGTCTTTTGTATCTCGTCCTTCTTAAGATCCCATGCGACTTTCGTCGCCTCCGGAATCAGCGAACTGACGCTGTGCCGGTAGGTTGCGATCGCGAGATCGTAATCGGAAAAGATTGATTTCAGTTCGATCGAATACGTTTCCTGGAAAGCTCTCTCGAGAAGCGGCTGAGCTACTTCGAATCCGATGTAATCGTGATAGCTGTCGGACGCATAGTGGCCCTTTGCCACTTGCAGAACGTCGAAACCAAATTCTGTTTTCAGGTGAGCGGCTGGATTTTCGTCGTACGTGATCACATTGCCGTATTTTCTCTGAAGGTTTGGATAGAGAATTGGCACCGAGCGATTGACGGCGACTGGGTGCCCGTTGTTGTCGGCCACATAGTGCGCCAGAGCGCCCAGCGCGAACGCGTATTCGTTCACATCCTTCGAATCGCGAATCATCGTTTCAACGAAATCGCCCGTCCGTATGTAGTGAACCAGATCGCTGAAGAAATGGCTGCCAAACGGGTAGTAACCCATATCCTGGATGATCGACCCGCCGTACGCGTAAGAATGGGCTTCTTTCAGCTCGTCCTCGGTAGTGTTGGGAAACCGCTTTAAGAGAAGCGGTTGGATCCAATCCTTCCATGCCGAATCAATAATTGCTTCATGTGTGAGTACCGAAAATGCCTGCGATGAACTGCTTGAGCCCAGCAGCACGAGCGCAATGAGTACTGCAATGAGCATTCGACAATGTCTATGCGGAGCTGTGGCTGCAAACACGTTCATCGTGGAATCGACCTTTTCTTCGGAGTTTTCAGACTCCTGCCGTTAGCAATTCGGATTGAGTTTCGGGCCTCTAATCAGCGATGACTCGCATCCGTGAGCGGCAAACCTTGCGGCATTTGGCTATCAGCTTCGTACAATTCTTTCACGAAGGGAATCAGGTGAACTACCGATAAGGTCGGGAACGGCTGTGTAGCCCGTACCGTGCGTATCCCCGGCGCCGGGTCCCAGTCAGCGGATGCATCCATTATAGCTTGTTCTTGAACGCTTCCGCCACGAGCAGCCGTAGAGCCTTCGTGTTCTCGATGCATTCCTGCCGGCGCCCCGGACAAATGCCCGGCCGATCCCACCCGCTCCATTGATCTTCGCGGCCGAATGAGCCGGGATAGAATTCGAGGCCGGAGACGGCTCCGCTCTTTAGCAGGTCGATGCCTGCATCGAGCGCCGTGACGAAGTAATCCAACTCCTCCTGCTTCGAGCATGGAGTTGCACCACCCTTGCCGCAGGGAATGTAGCTGATGCGGTCGTAGGCATAAACGCCCAGGATTATTTTGGCGTTTGGAAAAAGTTTTGCGGTGTGTCGCACGTAGTCCGGTGTCTTCGCACCATTGCTACGATAGTGGAGGTAGAGATGCACGATATCGAACTGGGCGCGTGTCACGGCCGGCAGCTCGGGATCGCTGAGTTCAGGCGATTGAAGTTCATCTTCGTAGATGGTGGCGCCAAATTTCAGTGGCGAGCCGGCTGACTTCACTCCTTCTATCAGGGAATTCAAAACCGTCGCCGGATCGCTTGCTCCGCTCATCAAGAGCCGGTGATACTGCCCAGTAAAATCGTCGACGCCTATCTCGACCACTGACGGAGTGTTGCGCGACAGCCTCGCATATTCCGAGCCGTACCTTGCCGTCTCCAGTTTCAACGGCACCGCCAGAAATATCTCAAGGCCCTCGCGTGACGCCGCGCCAGCCTCTTTCATGCAACTCCCGGGCGAATCAGAGCAACCCAGACGCATGCCCGTGACGTGCAGTCTCCGATCCCAGTCCGGTGTGTTCGGCCCCCAGGTGATGACTTGCCAGAGTGGGGCCGCGCGCGAAGTGGTCACCATCGTCTCGAACACCATCGCGGCGAGAGAGAGGAAGAGCAAAACAGAAAAAAGTAGGGCAGCGAGCAGGCGAAAATCTGGCGGAGAGGGTGGGATTTGAACCCACGGTTGGGTTTCCCCAACACTCGCTTTCGAGGCGAGCTCTTTCAACCGCTCAGACACCTCTCCTCAACTAGTCTAGCAAAGGCTCCGCATGCTCACAACTCCGCGAAGCATTCGCGAAGTTTATTTATTCCATTTCAAACGTAACGTACGTGAGATTTCCGTCGCGTTCGATCTGTAGAACGCCGGGAGCGCCGGAAGAAATACGATTTAAAGCCGCGCGTAAACCATCCAAAGATTCCACTTTGGTTCCGTTCAACGCATGGATCACGTCACCTGGCTGCAGATCGGTGTCAACGCCCGCGAGATCCGCCGAGAGCGCCGCCACGATCACTCCCGAGGGGATTCGAAGGTCCTCCACTGCGTCACCGAGTTTGTCATCGACGGGCACACCGAATATGCCAAGCTTCGTTACGAGCGACTTGGCGGGATCGATGAGGTCTGCGAGTTGGTCGATTTTATCTTTTTGGTCCATCACCGGGATTTCAAGTGAGAGCTTCTCGTTGCCGCGCAAAAGCTCCACTCGGACACTCGTGCCGGCAGGTCTTGTCGAAATCATCATTTCGGCGATTGGCAGGGCGCCGATAACTCGGCCATCGAGGCTCAAAATGACATCCTGAATTTTCAGCCCGGCCTTGGCGGCGGGGCCGTCCGGGAGAATGTCTGCGACTACCACTCCCTCTTGCCTCGGAAGCGAGAGCCCTGTCGCGAGATCCGTGGTGATTTCTTTCAGGCTCGCTCCAATGATGCTGCGATGGACGTGCCCGTATTTCCGAAGTTCCGAGTACACAAATTCGACAAGGCTGCTCGGAATCGCGAATCCCAAACCCTGGCTTCCGCCGGATTCCGACAGGATGAAGGTGTTGATTCCTACGACTTGGCCGTCTGTATCCACCAGCGGACCGCCGCTATTGCCCGGATTAATCGGAGCGTCGGTCTGAATGTAGACGGATGGCACATTCGGGTCAGCCTGCCGGGCTACCGCGCTTACGATTCCCATTGTCACTGAATTCTCAAGCCCCTCTGGATTACCGAATGCCAGCACGATCTGGCCCTTCTTCAGTTTCCTGTAGTCGGCGAAGGGAAGTGTCGGCAGCCCTTTTGCCTCCACTTTGATTAGCGCGAGATCGATTGTTGTGGCGATGCCGATAATCTTCGCGTCCATCGGCGGGATGTGCTCGCCGATTCCAAGGCTGGCGCGAACCTGCGAATCCGGTGCGGCGGTTGGAGTGAGGAGAACTCGCACGCGTTGCGCGCCTTTCACGACGTGGGCATTGGTGATGATGTAGCCGTCGGGATCAACGATCACGCCTGAGCCGAGACTGCGCTGGCGTCCGATCACGCTCGTTTCGGTCTGGTCTTTGTCTTCCACCGCCCGGTATCCGGTCACCACCACCTGCACGACGGCCGGCGATACTCGCGCCGTGAGTTCATCCATCGATTCGCTGAACTGGCTGAGCAGGCTTTGGCGCTGCTCCGGCGCTTTCGTTTGCGCGTGCAGGGAGCCGCAGGCCAGCACGCAAACGACGGCAACTCCGCATATCCGCCGGACGTAGCCAACTCCATATCTTCGAGAGTCGAGCATTGCCGTCTCCTCTAATTTAAAATTCATGGGCTCATTTTTCGTCGCTCGTTGCGACTACAGCCGGCCGCAGCTACCGCCGCGCGGCAAAAAATGCGCTGAGCAGCGCGGCAGCTTCCTCAGCGCTTACGCCCGATGTGACGTCGACGCGATGGTTTAGCCGTTCGTGCTTGAGAATCGAAAAGCAGGATCGCACCGCGCCGCCCTTCGCGTCGTCAGCCCCGTAAACCAGTCGCGCGATACGCGCCTGAATCATCGCCCCCGCGCACATGACGCACGGCTCGATCGTCACGTAGAGCGTTGCGCCCAGCAACCGGTGGTTTCTAATTTTGCCTGCTGCCTCGCGCAACGCGATGATTTCAGCATGCCCAGCCGGGTCGCAGTCGGTAATCGTCCGATTTCCCGCGCGCGATACGATCTGCCCGTCGATTATGACAACCGCGCCGACGGGTACCTCGCCACTTTGCTCCGCCTGGCGCGCTGCTTCCAGGGCAGCCTGCATGAATTCTTGGTCGTTCGTTCTCTCGTTCATCGACGCCGTTGAGAATAACACGGCATCCTCGCGTGCATTAACCGAAGCGGTATCAGAAATCCAAGAATTCCCACTGCGTAAAAATCACGCACATCGAGGAGTGACCGGGTAAAGGATTTGCACAAGAACGGTTTCCTGAAACCGGCTCCCGTGAAATAATCTTCGCGATTAATCCCAAGCGAAACACCGTCGCTCGGGCAAATTCGATTCGGAGAAGAAATCATGTCGACACGTCCGCCGCTGCCTCCTTTTACTCGCGAAACTGCCATTCTAAAAGTTCGTCTCGCGGAAGATGGCTGGAACAGCCGCGATCCCGAAAAAGTCGCTCAGGCGTACACTCTTGATTCTCGCTGGAGAAACCGTGCCGAGTTTCCGACTGGCCGGCAGGAAATCGTCGCGTTCTTGACGCGCAAGTGGGCCAGGGAACTGGACTACCGGCTTATCAAAGAACTCTGGGCGTTCGATGGCAATCGAATCGCCGTGCGTTTCGCCTACGAATTTCACGATGACGCCGGAAACTGGTTTCGGTCGTATGGAAATGAGAATTGGGAATTCGGCGAGGATGGTCTGATGCGGACGCGATTTGCGTCGATCAACGATTTGCCCATCAAGGATTCGGACCGGAAATATCATTGGCCGCTGGGCCGCCGTCCGGATGACCATCCGGGATTGAGCGATTTGGGTTTCTAGCACAGCATCGTCGTAACGGCCCGGCAGTGCCGCTCCACAACCTGAAACTTTATTCACCTCAGCAGCGTCGAATCAGACCAGAAGCTGTGCGCGCCGCTGGCATCGAAGAACCGCCCGATCGATCGCCATGCAAAAGCCTGAGGAGGCTGTTGATGATACTGGATGAACCCACCCGAATTCCGTTGGAGACAATTGCGAACAGTTCACGAACTCCGCTTCGATTGCTCAGTCTGGCTCTAGCTCTGATTTTCGCGCAAAGCGCTCTGCGTTCGCTCGTATCCGGTATTTCAGCGATGCACCGCTAGCTCGGGAATTGGTACGGTAGTGTTCGGCGAGAATTGATAGGCGCACGATCCAAGGACGCCCGAAATTCTTGTGACATTTCTAAATTCCAAGGAGGAACTAAATGGTTGATTCGAAATCTGCGACAAACGCAACCGAAATTTCGCGCGACCGCCTGGCGGAGCTCTTGAATGAAGACCTTTCCCGCGAATACCAGGCCATTATTGCTTACGTCGTGTATTCACAGGTATTGAAGGGCGCCGAATATATGGACATCGCCGCACAGCTGGAAATTCATGCCAAACAAGAGCTGGATCACGCCTTGACTCTGTCGCGCCAGATCGACTATCTCGGCAAGATGCCCACCGTCACTCCGAAGCAGGTGAAGACGTCGGACAAAGCCAAAGACATGCTTCGCTTCGATCTTGACAATGAAAACGAAACGATCCGGAACTACCGCGATCGCGTTCGCCAATGCGAAGCGCTCGGGGAGTACGCGATGGCCGAACAAATTCGTCAAATCCTGATGCAGGAGCAGGACCACCAGATCGATTTGGCTACAGCTCTCGGTGTGGAAGTTCCTAACGTCAACAGCGGTCCGCAGTCGCGCAAGCGAAACTAATCGTGCCGCTCCGCAAATAGTCTGCTGCGCATCCTCGGCCGGAATGCCGGGGATGCTGCAGCAAGCAAATCAGCAGGCGGCTTTCGTCAGAACCGCTTCTATCTTCGCGTCCAGATCCCGCGCCACTTTCAGAGCATCCTCGCTTCCGTATGTGGTGAGAAAGCTAGCCATTCGATCGTAAGAAAGCCGCACTCCATCCGGCCGCTCGTCCAAAAGAATCGTCACTGGCGCGTAGGACCCTGCATCCGGAGCATGCTCGACCATTTGTTTCATGATGAGCGGATTTCCGATTAAGAATCGGACGCTGCGTGGAGCTTTCTCTCCATTTGCTTTTCGCATCACAGCGCCCAGATCAAAACGCACGAATTCCATCAAGCCGGAGGCACCGGCAGCTTTTTGAATGAATCCTTCCAATTCGCTGTAACTTTTCGCCGCTACAATTTCGCTCATTATCGCGCTAATGTTCGGATGCGCAATGCCTGCTTCCAGCGCTTTCACCACTTCATCGAACGGCTTCAAGGACGTCACGCTGAATCGCTCGACATGGATTGTCTTCGTCGTCATTTCCAACCTCCCAATTCTTTTCGTGCCTTTGTTGGTATTGCTCAGGATGCTTTCGTGCGAGCCAGGCGAGTCCGTTCCCGCCTCAGGTTTTCGTAGCACCGGCATCTTGCCAGCTCTTTTGATGATGCACGCGCTGCGTGCGTGGGTTCGGATGCCCCAACTCACGCGAAGGAACTTCGCCCAAAGATACCCGCTTCTTGAACCCTTCCTTCATATCAACAATGCGACCGCACGGTCTCTTTTACAATCGACTTCCGCGTGTCGCGTGATCGAGCAGGACGTAGTCCCGTTGCGCGCCTTCGCAAGAGAGGAACTGGAACGCCTGACCTACCGCGCTCCAGGCCAGGCGAACAGTTACTTTTGCGGCTACGCAAAATTACACGCACTTCGAAAAGATACGGAAGCCACACTCGGCGCAAGATTCAATCAGAAAAACTTCAGCGATCTTACTTTGGCGCAGGGTTTGTTGCCTCCCGACCTGATGCGTCAAAGCAGAGTTCGAAGGTTTTGTCGTGTCGGTGAAGCCCGAGGCTGGGCACGAGTTTCCGCCGCAGATTGCAGCTGTCTTGACAATTATTTCTCGGGCAGTCAGACTACGACTCGATGAGAGACCTCCTTCGACGAATTTTTCTTGTAGACCTGCTCAAGGGAATGTGGCTGACGTTCAGTTACCAAGCCCCCAAGAATATCTACACGGAGCAGTACCCGCTCGAACGCCCGATGGTCGCCGAGCGCTATCGCGGAGCGCCACGCCTCAACATGAATCCCGAGACCGGCGAATCGCTCTGCATTGCTTGCAATTTGTGCGCGCTCGCGTGCCCGGAAAATCTCATTGTTGTTGGATGGCTTCGCGACGACGCTACGCGCCGCAAAGTTCTTACCAATTTCACCTACGATACGTCGCGCTGCATGTTCTGCGGACTCTGCGAAGATGCGTGTCCCACCGATTGCCTCGAGCTCACGCAGGATTTCGAGATGGCCAATTACAGCCGCGAAGGCGCCATCTGGGACCGGCACCGCTTGGAAGTGGGGCCCACTCCTACGCACTACACCCGCTGATCGTGCGATCTTTCGTTGGGCCTCTGTCCATGATTTTTGTTCGCAACAGCGCTGACTTCTTTTTGCCGTCTCCTCACGCGCGTTATAAGATGTTCCCGGCCATCCTCACATTGAAAAATGGAACTTCGTAAAGATCCGATCACACGCAGTTGGGTTGTCGTGGGTCATCCCGAGCGCGAGAAGCTGCGCCCCGACCCGTGCCCGCTGTGTCCTGAAAACGGCCTCGAGACCCACGCCCTTCTCGAATTGCCGCAACAGGGAACCTGGCAGGTCCGCGCGTTCCCGCATTTTCGTCCCTTGTACCGCATCGAAGGCGATCCGGCGCGCACGGCGGTGGGTATCTACGATCGAATGACCGCGACCGGCGCCCACGAAATTATCGTCGAGACGCCCGAGCACACCCGCGCACTCTCCCACATGTCGGACGAGCAGATCGAGCGCGTGCTGGAGGCGTATGCGTTGCGAATTGCTGACCTAAAGCGCGACGCGCGCTTCAAGTACGTCACGGTATTCAAGAATCAGGGCCCGCAGTCAGGCGAAGAATGGGTGCACGCGCATTCGCAAATCACTGCCACTACCTTTGTCCCCCGTCGCATCTTGTACGAGCTCCGCGCCGCGCGCGAATGGTTTCGCGATCGCGAACGCTGCGTCTTTTGCGATATCCTTCGCCAGGAAGTACGGCAGAAAACGCGTATCGTCGACAACGTAGGCGACTATTTTGCGTTTTGCCCATACGCTTCGCGCGTGCCGTATGAAGTCTGGCTCATGCCGCGCACACACAATCATCAATTCGAAACCGTGTCACCGGGCGAAAATCGGCGCTTTCTGGCGAACCTGCTCGGCCGCACGCTGCGCCGGTTGCTCCAGATGTCAGGCGCTTACCACATGGTGGTGCACACCTCTCCTAATACGCTGCAAACGAAGGGTGAACTCAGCGAGTACTGGCGCACTATCGCGGGTGACTATCACTGGCACATCGAAATTCTTCCCATCGTCGAAACCCGGAGCAAGTCTTACAGCATTAAAGAAGTCTATTTCAACGGAATGCTCCCCGAGAACGCAGCCGAAACCTTGCGCCAGCTTGACCACGCGAAATGAAAGCGATTTCGTCTGCACCAACGGCGCGCACCATGTCATTTACGAATTCTCAGCGCGGCGGAATCTTTTTTAAGTTGTTATTCTTGATGTTTTTGGTTGTACTCGTTTTCGTTGTTTACCTCGCCCGCTATCCGATTCTCCGGTTCGCCGGCAATTTCTGGGTCGTCGATGAGTCGCCGCAAGCTTCGGACGCAATCGTGATTTTGAGCGATGACGATTACGACGCCGTGCGCGCTTCGCGAGCCGCAGACTTGTTCAAAGCGGACTGGGCGCCGCGGATAGTTGCGAGCGGCCGCTACTTGCGCCCCTACGCCTCGATTGCGGAACTGATGCAGCACGACCTTGCGGACCGCGGTGTCGGGGCTGACGCTGTGATTCGACTTCCGAATCGTGCGCGCAACACGCTTGAAGAAGCCGGAGCCGTATCCGCGTTTCTTTCTTCACACGGATGGAAGAAAATCATTATCGTCACGTCTAACTACCACACCCGTCGAGCCCGCTACATTTATGACCATGTGCTGGCGCCTGGCACCGACCTCCGCGTCGTCGCCGCGCCCGACCCGGCTTACGATCCGAATAGCTGGTGGCGCACCCGCGAGGGCCTGAAGACTTTTCTCTACGAATCGCTCGGCTATATCGTTGCCCGCTGGGAATTGCGCGATGCTGATACCCACACCACATCCTCGATTCTTCTCCCCACCGCGCAACCGTTGCCGAGTTGACATATTTCGTTGCAGTGTCGATTTACACCCAGGCGGGTCTGTACTATAGTGCGTGAACGTTTTGGAGTCGCCTGCCGCCCGGCGCAGCGATCCTGGCGATTGTGCTCGGGGAGGAATTTTCATGTGGCGTAAACCCGCAGAGGCGAAGCCGTCTTCGCAAGCTTCCGAACCATCCGCTCAGGCTTCAGCTAAACCGGAAGCCGCGACTCCAATTGTAGCGCAGTCGGTGCAGCCGACCAGTATTCCTGCCGACGCTCCGCCAGCGGCCGCGGCAAGTTCGTTCGCGGCGCAGACGGCGCCCGCGGTTCGCTCCGTTTCCCGCATCTCCTCCGGCATCCAAATCAAGGGCGAAATTTCCGGCAACGACGATCTTTACATCGACGGACAGGCCGAGGGACACTTCCGCTTCTTCCAATCCAAGGTGACGGTCGGGCCGAACGGGCGGGTGCAAGCCAATATCGAAGCGCGCGATATCGTCGTCGAAGGCACCGTTCAGGGAAACTTGAAAGCGTCTGCAAGCGTCCAACTGGGCGGTTCAAGCCGAGTGGAGGGAAGCATCACCACTCCGCGCATCTCGATTGAAGACGGTGCGCGCTTGCGCGGCAAAGTCGAAATGGCTCGCGCGACTGATTCAAAACAAGCGGCGAATTCGGTCCACTCCGCCTCGGAGCCGACACCTGGAGTTACTACTGTCGAAGCGCAGGCAGCAGCCCGGGCGGCCGGCGAATAGCAGGTACGAAAATGAACTGGATGGCGAAAACCCGTTCGAGCAGCGCGGCCACGTCGGCGCCTTCAAAGCCAGGTGTATCGGCTTCTGCATCGACGCTGCCTGCGAATTTTCGAGTTTCGAATGGTCTGAAAGAATTCCTTTCGCACCTCGAAGATGAAAAAAGTCCGCGCATCCTCGATCTCGGCCAGGTATCGCAAGCGACTCTTACTTTCTTCATTGAGAAAGGGTTTCGCGTCACCACGGAAGACTCGCTGCGTTCCTGGAAAGAATTCCTGACTGCCGAAGAGGAACGGCTGCGCCTTGCTCCAGTCGGCAATGGCGGCCAAAAAATATCGCAGGCTTTTCTCGCGGAAAAATTCCTCGAAACAGGATTGGAATACGCCGACGAAAGCTTTCACGGCGTTCTTGCGTGGGATCTTCTCGATTATTTCGACGCCGAACTGCTGCCGCGCGTTATGGAGCGGTTGTATTCGCTGCTGCATCCGTCCGGCGTCGTCCTCGCGATGTTTCACAGCCGGGCCGCCGAACGATTCCATCGCTACCGTATCGTCGATACGCAAACGATCGAAGTGCTGCCCGCGGCGACGCTTGCCGTTCACGCGCACGTGTTTCAGAATCGCGAAATCCTCGATCTCTTCGGAAAATTCCGCTCGTCGAAAACCTTCGTAGGCCGCGACCAACTCCGCGAAGCTTTGTTCCTCAAATAGTCAGAATTTGTAACCGTCGCATCGCCCTTGCGTACTTGAACACTACTTTGCCGGCGGTAGCGTGTACTCGAATTCATAGAAATGCTTTCCGCCTGCGATGTTGACAGTCAGTTTCCCTGTGATCCCTGTCAACTGTCCCGATCCAGAATCCGGCACAACCGTGATGTTCTGCACCGGCGTGCCGCGCGTCAGGGTCCCGCTGTGTTGCAGCACGAAACTCCCTCTCTGCCCGTTCAGAGTTCCAGATACGCGTTCGATCGCCACGTAACCGGCAGAGCCTTGCACGTCCGTTCCCGCGGTAAGCATTTCGCCCTTCGCCGTAGCTTCCAGATTGCCGTGGTACTGCTTGTCGATCGACATCCGCGCAAGCGTCGATCCTTCAGCTTTGTCGGACGCTCCCTGCGCTACAAGCTTCACGTCGAACGGACCGCTCGCATGTTGTGTGGCCAACGGGCCCTCCTTTTGCGACACAGTATTATGTAAATCCTTGCAAGTTCGTTCGTTCCGGATTTCATGATGAACTATATTTCGAATCGACGAAAGGGTACCCGCATGCGCCACAAACTCGAACGCGCCGATCCCAATGCTGATGCAAATTGCCGTCGTGACGCCCACTGCTGCTCGAACTTGCTGTTTCATTTTTAGCTCCGGCTCGACTCTTGTTCCGTACTTCGGTTGGTAATTCGCTCAGCGCTTCGGTTGGTAATTCGCGCAAGAGATCGTTTGGAAGGAATATGTTCTCGGGCAAACGCGCGTCAGGCTGTTCGCTTGATGACAATGGCCGTCAGGTCGTCTTGCTGTGCCGTACCGCCGGAAAACTCGATCACCGCGCGATAAAGAGTGGAGATAATTTCGCTGGCAGGCTTTTCTCGCGACTCGCGGACAACCTGTTCCAATCGCTCCGTGCCAAACTGCTCCCCTCGCGAGTTGGCCCATTCAAAAAAACCATCCGTGGCCAGCACGAGCAAGTCGCCCGGATCGAGTTCAAGTATCACGGCAGGGTCGGATAGCAACGTTGAAGATATACCCAGCGGCAAGCCTTGCGCGTTCATTGCATCGAACCGGTCGTGCGTCGACACATATAGAAAAAGCGGCCCGTGGCCAGCCGAAAGCAATTCCACGCGCGAATTTCCCGGACTGCAGACGGCCGCCACAAACGTCACGAAGCGTCCTTCTCTCAGATCGCCGGATAGCGAGGCGTTGATTCGTTCCATTGCCGCGAAGAGGCCATCGTCTACATTGAAGTTCGCTCGCGCATACGCGCGGCAAACGGACGCGAGCAGCGCGGGACCGATCCCGTGGCCGGTAACGTCTGCTAATGCCACCAATATTTTCCCGTCAGGCAGCGGTTGCCAGTCGTAGTAATCGCCTCCCGTTTGGTCTGCCGGTTGGTTCCATGCTGCGATCTCGAAACCTTCAATTTCCGGCATCGATGTGGGAAGCAGCGACTGTTGAATTGACCGGGCCACGTCGAGGTCGTGTTCCAACCGTTCGACTTCGCGCCGGGTTTCAGCTTCCCGAAGCGCGGCGTTGACCTGTTTCCGAATCTCGCCCGCAACTGCTCCGGCTACAAAGCCGGCAACCACCATCGTGATCGCATACGCAAATACGGACCTTTGGGGTGACAGCAAGGAGTCCCCCGCGTGAATGAAAGGTCTCCAACCAAGATAAAGAGCTGCGGCCAGATAACTCACCGCGGCTACCGTCCCCGAAAGTCTGCCGGCTGATGGCTTCAGGCGCAGCGTCGAGAGAGAAATAAATACAAAAAAGACCAGCACGACTGGATTTGCCAGCGCTTGGTAAGCGGGATCGATCGATGCGCTCGGTAGGAACGCCAGCGCGAAAGCGGGAATGCAATTCTCCAGAATAAGATTGCCAATCCACACCGCTCTATTCATTTTTTGAGCGGCCCGAATTTCCCGATCGACCGCGCGCAACATCAAGAATTCATATCCGACGAACAAGGCTATGAACGGGGAAGTGGCAAGCCATAAATGAATATTTTCGCTACTGTGATACACACCCGTACGAATCGTTCGCACGACGAATGCGGCGCCAATCGCCGCAATCACGATCGAAATTCGAAGGCGCTCGCTTTTCAGCAACGCTCGATGGAATGCGCCGGACTGTTCGTGGAGGTCACTCATGGATGCTGGCGCCGCTCAGCATAGCGAAGGCTATCGCGCATTACCACCCCGTATATGCGAATGGCACGGCGAGCGGGTAAGCGGGATCTAGCGTGGTGCCGCCGTGCTAAAATCTTCAAAGACGCGAAATCCTGCAACGAGGAATTGCGAGTGATTCTGGATCGCAGAAAATTTCTGAAGACTTTGGCCGCTGCCGCTGCTTCGATGGCGCTGCCCCCACTACCCACGAGCGCCCGTCCCGCGCCCGGCTCATTCGATTTTGTATTTTTCACAGACACACATATACAGCCCGAACTCGACGCTGCCCACGGCTGCGACATGTGTTTCCGCAAGATCGCTTCGACCAATCCCGAATTCGCCATCATGGGAGGCGATCACGTGTTCGACGCATTTGGCGTGAATGGCGCGCGCGCTGGGATGGTTTACGATCTTTATAGGCGCACCGAGCAGATGTTGGGCATGCCGCTTCACAATGCGATCGGTAACCACGACGTCTTCGGTGTCCTCACAAAGAGCGGCGTGGCTCCCACTGATCCGGCATACGGCAAAAAAATGTATCAAGACCGCGTGGGCCAGACGTACTACACGTTCGATCACAAGGGCTACCACTTCGTCGTTCTCGACTCGATCCAGCCCACCGATGACCGGCTGTGGGAAGCGCGGGTGGACGAAGAGCAGCTTCACTGGCTCCGCGACGATTTAAAACATTTGCCGGCGCATACACCCGTCATCGCTGTAATTCACTGTCCTCTCGTAACGGCATTCGCCAGCTACGCGCGTGCTATTGCGGCCGAGCGCAAATACAACACAATGACCGTGGCCAACGCTCCCGAAGTTCTCGGAGTTCTGGAGAGTGCGAATGTTCTCGCCGTGTTGCAGGGCCACACGCACGTCAACGAAGTGGTGGGTTACAAGAACACGCAGTACATCACGAGCGGGGCGGTTTGCGGAAATTGGTGGCACGGACCGCGCCTGGGCACGCCTGAAGGTTTTACGGTTGTCAGCCTGCGCGAGGGGAAAATCAACACGCGCTACGAAACTTACGGCTTCCGCAGCGTCGACCCGATCGGAAAATAAGGTTTCCGTAGCACCGGCGTCGCGCCGTGGATGGACGCAAAAATTTTCTTGCATCGAGCGCTGCACGAGCGTAAAAGCAAAATTGAAGTAGCTAGTGCACGGGAGGGAGGAAGACTTATGACTCCGCCGGGCCTAGAAAATTGAAAGCCGTTTACACACCGCTTTTGCGGTGCGCGCCGCCGTAATCGCCTTCGGCGTTGCTGCGGCTTACGGAAAAGGAAAAATGGGGGAGCCGCCAGGCTCCCCATTTTGCATTTTGTCGAAACTTTCCCCGACGGCTGACATCCCTGCGGGCGATCATCGCGAGGCGCCAGGATTTTTGATGTCCCACGACGAGAAGGGCTCATCGTGGCGACCGCGGGCGTTGCCAATTTTTCTCGGATCGGACGCGCTACATCTGGATGGCGTCTTTCTGCGAACGAGATTTCCACGCCGCGTATCCAGCGGGGATAAGCGATGCGACGATCACAGCTGCGATGACGAAGTGGATGCGTTTGTCGATGTTGGGAACGGTTCGGCCGAGCGTGTAACCGACCAGCGTCATACTCCACACCCAAAGCGCGCCGCCGAAAATGTCGTAGAAGAAGTAATGTGCGTAGTTCATCTTCGCAGCACCTGCGACAGGCGGGCAAAACGTCCGAATGATGGGAACGAAGCGCGCGAGAATAATCGTCTTTCCGCCGTACTTCTCGTAGAACTCATGGGCGCGCTGGAGATGCCGCTTCTTGAAGAAACGCGAATCCTCCCGCTTGTACAAACTCTGCCCAGCCATCCGTCCGATAAAGTACCCCAGCTGATCCCCTGCGATCGCGCAAAGCGTCACGAAGATTAGCAACACGCTCAGACTCAGATGCCCCGCGCCGGCGAACACGCCCGCCGTAACAAGCAGCGAATCGCCCGGCAGGAAGAACCCGACGAATAGTCCGGTCTCGACGAAGACGATCGCGCAAACCAGAAGAGGGCCGCCCCATTCGATGAGGCCACGCACGTTGTACAGTTGCGCCAGAACTTGTTTCAGAAATTCGAGCATCTTGGGTTTAGTTCGTCGAGCCCCTTGCTACGTGCCTATCGATACCGGCCGCGTCGGATACGAGCGATATGAAACGATAGCAGAAAATTGCGTCCTTTCGGTGGTGGGCGACCGCGTTGTTTCCGAGATCGCCCGTATCCCTAATGAATTCTCGATGATCTCACCTCCATTCGTTTAACTCTTGTTGATTCATGGGTTTGTGCCGTAGTACCACCCTCCTACCAAACATAGTCCCCTGTACCATAGGCCAGCACGGTGCCCTGTCCGAAAATGCAGTTGTCGGCGGAAGTCACTCTGAGGAGGGGGCAAACATGGAAGGCAGCTACGCGGTCTGGATGGGGCAACCGGTGGTGCTTCGAGTAGTAGCAGGGAATCTCCGAGTTCCGCTTCGCGGGCGGATGCTGTCCGAAACCGACGAAGTGGTGAGGCTACGTATAGCGGATAGCTGGGACATCGATATTTTCAAGTCCATGGTGGTCACCGTCGAGCATGACAATCCGGTACACGTGGTCAATTAGCGAGACGCGATGAGCTCACTGGCAGGCAACAGCTGGAATCAACAGAGTCAAGCCACAGTTTCGACGAGATCCATGCACGAGCATTCGGGCAACGCAGCCGTCAGCGGCCGCATGAGTGCAGTACGTGACACGCTGATAGTTCTCGGGCTTCAACTCGTTTTCCGAGCAACTTTGATTCTGCGGCGCTGGAACTATTAGCTGGTCATTTTGCGGTTCATCGAGCTGTTCATTCAGATGATCATTGCAATTTTAACGGACCAGCAGTCTGCAACGTCCGGCGAATTGAAAAGTTTACCGGCCCAAGCCCCCCTCACCCCCGAGACCCGAGTCCGTCACCCCCAACGGACTCGGGTTTTTTCTTTTCCGGATCCGCCTGTGACGCTAACACTCGTCTGAGAGCAAGACTGCGTCTCCATCAGCTTCGCCGTCGGAGGTGAGCGCCCTGTCGAGTTTGTGCATCGAGCTCTCGTATACCAGAAGCATCGGAGACGCAGCCCCGAAAGTGAATCCTTGGGCGATTCGAGCATATGCGCTACCATGGACGGGCACATTTATCGAAATCGTAATGGGATATATGCCTCAGTCGATGTAATATCCCCGAAGCGTTTACGCACCCCCTAGGAGCCCGAAGAATGAGAATTGCGAGCGTTGCAAGTGCGTTTCCAGAGCACTATCACAAGCAAGAGGTGTTGGTGGAAGCGCTCAAGAATTACTGGCGTGGCCGCATACCCAACATGGGAATCCTCGACCGTCTCGATGAGAGCATGAAGGTCGAAGGAAGATATACGGTGAAGCCGCTCGATTATTACGAGAACGGCATGGAAACGTGGGGAGAAGCGAACAATGTCTGGATTGAAAACGCGCTAGACCTCGGCGAGAAATCTCTCTGCCGCGCGCTCGCGCGCGCAGGAATCGAACCCCAAGATCTGAGCGCGATTTTCTTCACTTCGGTCACGGGGATCGCTGCACCCTCGATCGACGCGCGACTCGCAAACCGGATGGGACTGTCGCAAAACATCAAGCGCATACCGATCTTCGGACTTGGTTGTGTCGCCGGCGCAGCGGGAATTTCACGCGCGGCAGACTACGTGCGCGCGTACCCGGGTCAGGCGGCCGCGCTTCTGTCGGTCGAGCTGTGCTCGCTCACGCTGCAGCGCGACGACATTTCGATGGCGCACATTATTTCTGCAATGTTGTTCGGTGACGGATCGGCGGCCACCGTGGTCGTAGGCTCGGAGCGCAAGTCCAATGGCCCGGAAATTCTCGCGACGAAATCGGTCCTGTATCGCAACACCGAACGCGTGATGGGCTGGGACATTTCCGAGAAGGGCTTCCACATCGTGCTCTCGCCTGAGGTTCCCGACACCGTCACGAAGCACCTCGGCGAGGATGTTGACACGTTTCTCGGAGAGCAGGGTTTGAAGCGCAGCGACATCAAGAGTTGGATCATGCATACCGGCGGTCCGAAAGTTCTCGAAGCCACGGCCCAGGCGCTCGGCATCACCGCGAAAGATCTTGCAGCATCCTGGGAATGTTTGAAGAAGGTTGGCAACATTTCGTCCACTTCTGTCCTCTTAGTATTGGAGGATGTCTTCACTCACCGGCGTCCCCCCGCCGGGAGCTATAGCATTCTCGCGGCCATGGGCCCGGGCTTCTGCTCGGAGCTGGTGCTTCTCAAATGGTAAAGAGAGCGAGGTTCGCGAAATATGAACTCGGATGTGTTGGTAGTGGGGGCAGGCCCCGCCGGCCTTGCGACGGCGATTGCCGTGGCGAGAAAAGGGCTTCGAGTTACGGTCGCGGATGCGCGGCGTCCGCCGATCAATAAGCCATGCGGTGAAGGATTACTTCCTGAAGCTGTTGAAGCCTTACGCTGCATCGGCATCGAACTAAACTCTACTCTCGGTTTTCCTCTCGAAGGGTTTCGTTTTTCTGATAACGCACATTCAGCTAGCGCTCGCATCGTGCGCGGAGCTGCATTCGGTTTGCGCCGTACCGTCCTTCACGATTTACTGGTGGCGCGGGCCTCGGAAGTGGGAGTGCAATTTCGATGGGGTGCGCGCGTTTCTCACTTCTCTCCCCGCGGGGCAAAAATTGATGGCGAATTTTTCGGCTGTGATTGGCTCGTTGGCGCGGACGGCCTGAATTCGTCAGTCCGCAAATGGGCCAAAATGGGGACCCGGACGATCCGGGCTCGATTCGGATTTCGCAAGCATTTCTCGGTTCGTCCGTGGTCCAGCTTCGTTGAAGTTTACTGGGGCGACGGCTTTCAAATGGTCGTCACGCCCACGCGAGATGACGAAGTCTGCGTCAGTTTTTTTTCGATCCATGCGAAGCTGCGCATCGACGACGGGCTGTTGCAATTTCCCGAAGTCGCGCGACGCCTGGAATCGGCAGTTCTGAAGACGGCGGAGCAGGGAACGATCGTCGGCCTCACGCACACGCGGAGAGTGACGGCTGGCCGTGTGGCTCTTGTTGGCGACGCGTCGTGTTCGGTTGACGGAATTGCAGGCCACGGCTTGAGCCTGGGATTTCAGGAAGCGCTGAAACTTGCCGATGCGCTTGCCCGCGGCGATTTGCGTCACTACGAATTGGCTCATCGCAAAATCGCGAGCGTGCCCGCGCGGATGACCCGGCTGTTGCTTCTGATGGATATGAGCGCAGTGATCCGTCGAAAGACTTTGCGCTTATTCGAATGCCAGCCTGAACTATTTTCAAGGATCATTTCAATTCATACAAGCAAGCCGCTCGACGAAACTTTTGACGTGAAGGCAATCGCTGATCTTGGATGGCGCGTCCTTTGGGCCTAAGAATCAAGCGGGTCTCGTTTGGCGGAAGGCGTCGAACTTATCTGCAAGCAGTTCTCCCGCTCGCCTTCGTTGCGGCATGCACGTTCACACCGCCTGCATTCGCTCAGGAATCGGTCGTTAACCTCGATCCCGCCAAAACCACCGTGGAATTTACTCTTGACGCGTCGCTTCACACCGTTCATGGAACATTTAAATTGAAGAGTGGCGTAATTCACTTCGATACCGCATCGGGCAAGGCGAGCGGAGCGATTGTCGTTGACGCCGCGAGCGGTGATAGCGGCAGCGATGGGCGCGACAAGCGGATGCATCAGGAAATTCTGGAGAGCCCGAAATTTGCGGAAATCGTATTCGTGCCGACAGGTGTGCGCGGCGCCATCGCGACTCAGGGAGCATCGCAAATTGCCGTTGCCGGTATCTTGAGGCTGCACGGGCAAGAACACGAGATCACTCTCAATTTCAGCATTCAACCTGGCGCCTCCGGACAGATTCAGGCAACGACGCAGTTTTCTGTGCCATACCTAAAATGGGGAATCAAGAACCCTAGTACATTTTTTCTTCGAGTGAAAGATTCGGTCGACATTGATATTCACACTGCTGGGCAGATGAATCCCAGCTCGGGCCGCCACTAAATATTCTAGTTCCTCGCTCGCCTCGTACGGCCGTTTCCCGCGACTCTCTGGAACTTTTGCTCGCTCCAAGCGGAATCAGTAGATGTAGCCTCTTGTCAAAATTACGGGTCATATTAAATGGAGGTTTTTAGGCGATGATTGAAGCAATGACAGGCAAGCGAATGATCTGCAATCAAAATATCGGAAAAACAACGCGTCGCAGAAAAAGCGGGTCTATTTCATATGCGATGACACTGCCCGTCGCCGCGCTCCTGCTGATTTCGGTTGGCAAATCCGGCGCAGCACAGCCGTCTGTTCCTCAAGCCGCCTCACAGGACGCATCCGTGCAGAAATTGGCCGGGCAGTGGCAGTTGAATAAGGATCAGAGCGACGATCCGCGCCAGAAAATGAAGGAAGCACGAGACGATTCGGGCAGTGGGCCTGCCGATGGCAATGGAAATGGCGGTGGTCGTCATCAAGGTGGCCACAACGGTGAGGGCCGCGAGCAAGGAGGCGGAATGATGGCGGAGCTCTCCGTCCTCCAGATCGAGCAAACGGGCTCGAACGTGAAAATTACCGGCAAGACCGGACGAACGCTGGCGCAATATCCGCCCGGCGATCAAAGCGATGCGAAGTCCGCAGGGGGCCAAGGTCGCGATCAGAGGACTAGCGTTTCGCAATGGCAAAACGGCCTGCTCACTGTCGAGTCAGACGGGCCGCGTGGAAAATCCACTCGGACTTACGGTTTGTCGCCGGACGGCAGACAGCTTTTCGTGACGACGAAAATGGAAAACGAGCGGTTCAAGCAGCCTGTGATTTATAAGATGGTTTACGATTTTGCGACGAGCAAGGCAGGCGGCAACTAGCCGCGAGTGATCGCGAGCCGTCAGGGCGACGCATTCGCTTTTGATCTACTATGGTCTGATTCGCGCCATATGCCGGCGAGGTAACATTGCAATTCACCGCTCGCTGTTTGTGGCGCGGACCCAGCCGCCAATTCGGCCACAGGTTTCGCGAATCGAGGCACTCCTCCGATTTGCCCTGCATCAATCGGATGAAGTAACTCTCTATGTGTACGCTGCGTCAAAGTTATGACTGGAAGGCGGTGTGTCATATCGTTAGGTTTCACAATTCGGCTGCACTGCAGCACACTGACGCGAGTTAGTACCGTACTACTTGGACTTGCGTTTGTTTCGATTGCGACATTTGGCCAGGTCGCACAGTCAGACGCTCCGCAGTCTTCAACTCAGCCACAAACACAATCGCACTCGACTCCGAATGCCGCTTCCGAGCCCGCGCCACAAGTTTCCGGCCCTGCGGTCACCGGCGTGGTTCGAACCAGCGAGTCATTGCCGGTCCCCGGATCGATGGTTCGGATCACGAATGAAGACACGAAAAAAAGTTGGGTAAGCTGGACAGATGAAAACGGCAAATTTCAATTTCCAGCGCTCGCAGCAGGCCGGTATCACGTTGAGGTAAGCCAGCTCGGTTTTGTTTCTTCCTCGCTTAATGTCGAACTCCCGGTAGTTCCCCCCGGTCCGATTCCGATAATTTTGCAGGTGGCGACTCTCGCTCAACTAATGACCGCGCCGCCCGAAAGTTCGAATCCCACGAAATCGCACACCGGAAATCCGAGTGCCACCGCAGCGAGTGGCGGAGTCGAGAGCGCGCCGCCGAATTCGGCGAACGCATCAGCTGCGAATTCCCCGAACGCCGGCGGAGAAAAAGGAACCGCGAACGGCGGAGGCGCGGGCGGAAGAAATGGCGGCCGAAATGGCGGAAGGCAGCCGCTGCCGGCCGGCGTCTCGAACGCGGTGAATCAGGGAATGGTTCGCGGCGGATTTCAACAAACGGATTTGACCGGCGAAGGCAACGCGCAAGGCGACGAAACCACCGTGCAACAAAATGGAAACGCGGGGCCGCAACTCTCGGCCGGAGTTCCAAACGGCGGCGGGTCGGGAGATTCATTTTTGCTTCAAGGTACAGTGGGCCAGGGGCTCGCTTCGACCACGCCGGGCGGCGCTGGATTCGGCGGGCCGGGAGGTCCCACGGGACCTGAAGGGCCAGGTGGTCTGGGCGGTCCAGGTGGCGGCGGCCCCGGAGGAGGCGGAGGTCCAAGCGGCGCACAACCTTTTGGCGGAGGCGGGGGCGGCGGGCAGGGCCCGGGAGGTTTCGGCGGCGGTGGTGGGCGATTCGGCGCCGGAGGTGGCGGCCGATTTCTTCGGCAGCAAGTAAATCGAATTCGCTTCGGATTTTACGATCGCTACGAAAATTCCGCGTTTGACGCGCGCCCCTATTCGATCACGGGTGTCGAGTCTCCGAAAGTCTCTCGCTACGACAACCGCTTCGGCGCGAATCTGGGCGGCCCGCTGAAGATCCCACACATTTACGACGGAAGCGACAAAACATATTTCTTCGTCAACTTCCAGCACGAGAACGAACAGAGCGCGGTGAATACCTTTTCCACGGTGCCGACTCTCGACCAGCGCAATGGCCTGTTTTGTCTTGCGAACGCAAGCGCGCCGACGCTTTTCGTGCCCTTCAGCACACCATCGACTCCGTTTCCGACCGTAATCGACGCGAACTGCGCAAGCGGCGCGGCTCAGCAGGTGGGTCCGATCAATGCTTCTGCGCAGGCATTGCTCGGGTTCATTCCGGCTCCCAACGTGTCGGCGGCGGGTGCAAATCAGGTCCAGAATTATCTTCTGCAAGCCGCCACTCCGTTGAGCAGCAACCTCGTGAATATTCACCTGCTGCACACGATCAACGCAAAATTCAACTTGCAGGTCGGATACAACTACAGCGGATCCGGTTCGGACACGCTCGGGAATTTCGCGCAAGTGGGCGGCACGCAATCGACGCGCAATCAGAATCTCGATATCGGGTTCACGCAAAATTGGAGTCCGAGCTTCGTTAACGACACGCACGTCAACTACAGCCGCAGCCGCATCAAGATTTTGAGCGACAACTCCTTCGTCAACGATATCGCCTCCGAAGTGGGAATTGAAGGCGGGAGCAACGCGGCGGTTGATTTTGGATATCCAACGCTCAATTTTGCGAGCTTCTCCGGTTTCGGCGATCCCGTCCCATCGCTCACTCGAAATCAGACGCTGCGATTTCTCGACACTATTACCTACGTCCACAAAAAGCACACGATGAAATTCGGCGACGAAATTCGACGCGTTCAACTCAACACTGACACGAATCCGAATCCTCGAGGCCAATTCGCGTTTACCGGATTGCTCACGAGCGAGCTTGCGGGCGGAAATCCCGTCGCGGGCACCGGCATCGACTTCGCCGACTTCCTCGTCGGGCTTCCGTATTCCGTTTCCGGGCGATTCGGCATCACGAACGATTATTTCCGCAGCTGGGATTTTATCGGCTTCGCGCAGGATGATTGGCGCGTGAATTCGCGTTTTACAGTTCAGTACGGCGTGCGCTACGAAGCCGTGACGCCTCCCGTCGAGCTCTTCGACCACATCGCGAATCTCGATCTCAATCCGCAGATCGATAGCGTCACTCCCCCTTGCACCTCGTGTGCGGCGCAAGTTCTCCCCGGCGGGACGGGGCCGTTCAGCGGCGCGTACCCGCAGGCGCTCGTCCACGGAGATTACGGGAACTGGGCACCGCGCATTGGGGTCGCTTGGCTGCCCCCGATCAAACCTAAGACAGTCGTTCGCGCCGGCTATTCGATTTTCTACAACGAAGCGGTTTACAACACGCTCGCCACAAACTATCTCGCCTACCAGCCGCCGTTCGCCACTTCGGTCTCGCAATTGTCCACCGCTGCCGAACCGCTTGAGCTGCAGAACGCGCTCGTAGTAATCCAGAACGGAAACGCCGGAAAGATTTTCAACACCACCGCCGTGAATCCTTTCTATCGCGACGGCTACGCACAAATTTGGACGCTCGGCACCGAAACGACACTTAGCAAAAATTGGCTTCTTGATCTCACCTACACCGGAACGAAGGGGAGCAATCTCGATATTCTGCGCGCGCCGAACCGCGCTCCTCCGGGAACGAGCCCGCTCGATACGCAGGCACAACTGACAATTCCCAATGCCGTCAGTTTCCTTTACGACCAGTCGGGAGGGCACTCGATTTACAACGCGCTGCAGGTGCGCTTGATCCATCGCTTTACACACGGGCTGCTCTTTCAGGGAATTTACACGTACGGAAAATCGCTTGATAACTCCAGTACGATCGGCGGCAGTGCGCCGACGGTCGTTCAGCAGGATGGCAACAACGCCGCGGAGTACGGGCTTTCTGCGTTCGACATTCGCCACCAAGTGCGATTCTTCTCCGTGTATGAATTGCCGTTCGGCGAACGGCACAGGTACGCGACGCATGGCTGGCAAGAACATGTCCTCGGAAATTGGCGCCTGAATAATATCGTCACCTGGCAAACGGGCAATCCCTTCACGGTGCTGCTCGGCGGAAGCGCGGCGAATAATTCCGGCACGGGCTCGAATTTTTCTGAGCGGGCGGATCTTTGCCGCATCGACGGAGCCTGCGACGGTGCGTCAGGCAATCCCAATTTCGGTGTTTGCGGAGGCTCGCCGCTCAATTTCTTCAATACGGGCGCCTTTACCGTGCCCGCCACCGGAACGTTCGGGAACGAACGACGAGGTTCCGTCGAGGGGCCGTGCAGCTTCAGTTGGAATTTTTCGCTGGCGAAGGGGTTTGTATTTGGCGGAAGCCGGGAACGCCAACATCGCGTGGAAGCGCGTTGGGAGGTGCAGAACCTCACCAACTCGCCGAGGTTCAACGGGCTTGCCACGACGCTGGGATCGACAACATTTGGACGCGTGACCAGCGCCGCTTCAATGCGTTCGATGGACGTGATGCTGAGGTTTAATTTTTGATGAGATACGCTGGAAACAAATTTGTGACGGCGCTTCTCGCAGCGAGCATCGCAATTGGTTCTGCCACAATCGCTGTGAGGGCGCAGCAGCAGTCACTTAATCCACCGACCCCCCAAAATCCGTCTGCGCCGGCCAATCCGCCCGTGAATCAAACTTCGGTGATCCGCTCATCGTCAGACTTGGTGCGCATCGACGTGGAGGTAACGGACAAAGCCGGGAAACCGATCAAAGGCCTCACGCCAGAACAATTCACGGTCAGCGAAGACGGCAAGACACAAAAGGTCTCGATATTCACTTTCCAAGACATCGAAAAAATGGAAATCGCCCAGAAGGAGGATGACGCAAAACCAATCGTCGTTTCGATTGATTCTCCGAAGTCTCCCGCCGCCACCGAAGCCGTAAGCGACCAGGTTCGCGATCACCGCATGATCGTGCTATTTTTCGATTTGACGTCGATGCAGACGGACGACATTGCGCGTGCTCACAATGCGGCGCTGAAATTCGTTCAGAAGCAGATGTCGAATGCCGACCTCGTCTCGGTCGTCACGTTTGCAGCGCGACTCACAGTGTGGGCTGATTTCACGAACGATCGCCCGAAACTCGAGAAAGCCGTCGCGCGCCTCACGCCCGACGTCGCCTCGCAGCTCGCCGATCTTTCCTACGGAGCGGCCCAGAACGGCGAGTACGACGTGCAGCAATACACCGGAGCGGCGTACACCGCGGATGAAACTGAATTCAACGCCTTCAATACGGATCAGAAACTGCTCGCCGTTCAGGGTCTCGTCAACGTCCTTTCCGCGATTCCGGGCCGTAAGTCCGTGATCGAATTTACGGGAGGCATTACGCAAACGGGCGAGGAAAATCGTACCGAATTAAGAGCTGCTACGGACGCGGCAAACCGTGCGGATGTCTCGATCTATTCCATCGACGCACGCGGCTTGTTCGCAGAAGCTCCTGGCGGCGATGCCACAGCAAATTCAGCTACGGGTACGTCGATGTTCACCGGCGCATCGGTTTTCCACCAAACGGACTCGCGCCAGGATTCACGCGATACACTCGCAACGCTTTCATCCGACACGGGCGGACGCGCGTTCTTTGATTTGGGTGATTTGAGCGAAGCGTTTCCGAAAATCCAACAAGAAAATGGCGGCTACTATCTTCTGGGCTACTACTTGAGCGGGAGTGTGAAGCACGACGGCACTTGGCGAAGCATACGAGTAAAAGTGAACGTGCCGGGCGCGCATGTCCATTACCGCAACGGATATTACGCGCCGCGCGATTTTCAGCACGAGCAGAGAGAAGACCGGCAACAGCAGCTCGCCGATGCAATGAGCTCGGAAAATCCGATTGTCGAGTTACCGATCGCCGTCGAGACCTCGATGTTTCGTTTGAGCGACGGACAAACCTATGTGCCGATCGCCGCGAAGATTTCCGCGAGCGCGCTCGATTGGGCGGAGAAGCACGGCCGGAAGGAAGCGGCTTTCGATTTCGCAGCGCAGGTGCGCGAGTTTTCAAACGGCAGGTCGGTCGCGGAACTGCAGGACACGATTCAGGTCAAGCTCGATCCTGCCCGCTTCCAGCAGATCAACCAGAGCAGCCTTCTGTATCAGGGCGGCATTGTTCTATCTCCGGGAAAATACCGTTTGAAATTTCTCGCGCGCGAAAATGAATCGGGCCGGATCGGCACGTTCGAGCAGGATATTCTCGTGCCGCAAACTCAGCCCGATCGAATCATGCTCAGCTCTGTGCTGCTTTCGAGCCAACTGGTTCCCATCGATAAATCCGCCGAAGTTCAAACAAAGGGGAAGGGAACTCGCGCCAAACTCGTAAAATCTCCTCTCGAGGTTTCCGGCGAGAGGATTGTGCCGAGCGTAACTCGATTTTTCACGCAAGGCCAGACGCTCTACGTTTTCTTCCAGGCGTACTATCCGGAGAAATCCGACAAGGCGGAGAAGTTTGACCCCGATACACTGCGCGCCGGATTGATTTTCTTCAGGAGCGGAATCCAGGTAAACGCAACGCCACTCCTTTCGCCCGTGCAGCTCGACGCAAAGTCACGCACCGCATCTTTCCGGATTAGCTTGCCGCTCGCGAAACTGCCCGCCGGACGTTACACCGCTCAGGCGGTTGTGATCGGTGCAGGCACGCAGCATTCCGCGTTCGGCCGCGCCTACCTTGCGATCGAGCGCCCGCCTGCGGTTCCGTCGGTGACGCCGGAAGCGTCGACTTCCGATTCAGCGACTCCGCCAAAGCCACCCTCGCCGTAGACCACTCAAGAATCGCAGAAATTAGAAAAGCCACGCCTCGTGCAACCGGGGCGTGGCTTTCAATTCTGAACGAGGCCGTCCGAGCCGCTATTTAGGCGGCTTGGGCTCCTTTCGATCGTCCTTCGATGACTTCGATTCCTGTTTTTGAGTCTTTTCCTTCTGTTGCTCTTCCGCCTTCGGCTTTTCAGACGTCTTGTTGTTTAGAGGCGGGTGCACGTCGTACATATCGTCCTTCGCTTTCGTCGGAGGAGCGTATTTCACGGCCGGATGCTGCTGGTATTCCGGCTGCGGCTTTTCGTTCGGTGGGTTCGGGTTCGCGCGCCGCTCCGGTGTTTGCTCGGTTCGAGATGGAGGCTGCGTCGGTTCGGCCTTAGCCGGAGGAGGCGCAGCATTCGTTCGAACCGGCGGCGGAGCTGCTTCCGTTCGGGTTGGTGGCGGCGTATTTACAGCGGGCCGTACCTCGCCCTTATTGTTGTTCATGTGAGCGTTTGGATTCGGCTCGGCGCCATTCTGTTGTTGTCGGCCACTCGGCTCTGTCGCTCTCTCGGGTTTTTCTGCGCTAACGATGCGTGGTTCGTGACCACCTGCGGCAGGAATCGGAGGCGGCAGTTTCGCGACGACCTTGCGGTCGTAGAACGAAGTGGCTGGGCGCCGCGAAGTGGCCGCCGGTTTCGCCGTTGCTGCTACGTAGCTATTGCGCGTGGGGGCCAGCGGCGTGTTTTCGACGACGCGCGCATTTTGAAATTGTTCCGGCGTCACGCGTATCGTGGCCTTCGCCACCGGCCGCGCATTGACGAACGTCTCGCGATCGACGACTGTGACTGCATTCACGTTTCGTGAGTATGTGTATTCGTTTACGTTCACCGTGCGATTGACTGTGTATGTGTTGTAGACGTTTGTGACCTGCGTAACCGTGACAATCCGCGTGTTCGTGACGTTCACGTTCTGCACGTAGCGCGGACTGGCGCGATACGAAGGCACCCACACGTCGCGCGGGCCTAGCGGAAACCAACCCACTCCGGAAACCCCGCCGCCGAAGCCGACAGCCACGCCAAATCCACCGCCTCCCACAAATCCGACAAGCGCTGGAGCGTACACGGGCCGCACGACGACAGGACCTGGAACCCAGCCCCAATACCCGCCGACAAATGCCCATCGGCCATAATGAAATGGAGCGAAACCCCAGGGTTGCGCATCTACCCACGTCCAACCCCACGGCGCGATCCAGACCCAGTGACCATCGTGGTAGGGAGCCCACCCTGCTGCGACGCCGCGAGGAATCCATATCTGTCCATACTCAGGATTGGATTGCCAATCGCCGTAATCGTCGAGATCGTAATAGCCGTCGATATCTCTTGAAACGTACTGAGCGGAACGCGCACGATTCTCACGCTGGTCGCGCTGCTCGCACCAGCTTTCAAATTCATCGTAGCCCGGAGCCGGCTGCGCGTCGTAGCCGAGCTCGTCAGTTCCCGTGAATGTGAATTGCTGTCCGGGTCCTAGATCGTACGACTCACCGCCGCCAGTTACCTCGCCAGCGCCTTCTCTCACAATGATCGTTGTCGCATTTCCATTTGGATCGGTCGCGATTCGATATTCGCCGGAAGCCATAAGAGTGAATGCGAGATTGGGAGTATCAATTTCCACGGCGTTGCCCGGCTCGTAGCGCCGGAGGTGAACTTCAATCGTTCCCTGCGCGAGCTGAATCTGGGCGGTGCGGTCGTCGAGATTCAAAAACGAGATGCCCGTTTCGCTGGCCAGCCGAATCGCAAGACTGCCAATGTGAACTTCGCCGCGCGAATCCGTGTCCGACCAGAGGCTATCGCCCGTGGTAAGCGGGCGGTTCGGATTGGCGTCCACCCAATCCTGCGTGCCCGACGGCTGATAGGAAACCGAGCCTTGAATAAAATTCACACGTGCGACTCGGCCCGGAGGATCGTCTTGGGCGGCAGCCGATTTCGGTATCGACAGAAATGCAGTTGCAATGATGAGAAGCGGCAAAAAGAACGTGAGTGATTTTCTCATTGAGCAAACCCCCTTGATGAGCCGTCCTCTAGTTAGAATAGTCGCATTCCGCAGCCAATTACCAGCAACGAACCATGAGAACCACAAAATGATGCGAGCGTCGGTCATCGCCTTCTCTCCTGATGATTAAACACTGTAAGAGTCGAGAAGTTTCGGATGCGATCCGTTCGCCAGATTTTATTTGCGAAATCATTTTGTTTAATCCTGAGAATTGAGGCTGGGGAAAAACCAGGGCCTCGAGTACTCGAGGCCCCGGGTATGAATCGATGAATCGTGATGAATTGTATTAATGCTTGTGACTTCCTCCACCACCACCGCCGTGCGATCCACCTCCCCGATATCCGCCACTCGAAGATCCGGAACCACCGCGGTATCCGCCGTTCGATCCGCCATTGCGCGGCGTAACGATCGGCTGCCTCATGTTAAGAGGTGGCCGGGCCGCCGAGCCGTAAGAGCCTCCGCGCGGTGCCGACGATTGCGCCTGATACTGCCGCTGCGAAGGCTGCGGCTGATATTGACGCTGCGGCGCCGAAGGTTGAGATTGCCGTTGCGAAAATTGCGGCTGCGATTGCCGCTGCGATGGCTGCTGATATTGACGCTGCGACGCTGAAGGTTGAGATTGCCGCTGCGAAAATTGCGGCTGAGATTGCCGTTGCGATGGCTGCTGATACGGGCGCGGTGCGGCTGGAGATTGAGACTGGCGCTGCGAAAATTGCGGCTGCATTGCCGTTGCGATCCGTTCGACGAAGGGAACCCGCCGCGGTTGAGCTGATTCGATGCGGGACCACGCGCGTTCGACTGAGTGTTAGGCGCCTGCCGGTTTGTGCTGGCCGATGACGGCGGCGTAAATGTGTGCCATCCCTCTCGCGCTGTCGAACTAGGCGCTGCGTTACGGCTCGCGCCGCCCGCAGGCGCCGGCGCCGAATTGTGCGGCTGCGTAGCCGTAACGGCGTTTCGATTGCCGTTCGTGGACGGCTGCGCTGATCTCGCATTATTGCCATTGCCGCCGTGCTGATTCGAATTTCCGACAGTTGGTCGCGACGATTGGGCCGTCGAATGAGAATTTACGCGCGGCGCTGAGTAGAAGTGTTGCGAACTGGGTGCTGCGTTGTGAATCGTGGCGGGATTTGCCGCACGATTCGTTGGGCTGTAGCTAGCCTTGCTTGGCGCGATCGGCATTTTGCCCGCGACTCTGCTGGAATTGCGAAATTCAGACTCGCTGATTCCTGACTGGTGCGACGGTACCGCGCCGCGTCCAAAATTCTTGCTATCCATCGAACTCATTCCAGCGCGCACGTGCGAATTCCGAAACGCTTCGTTCACGTTTGAGAACCCGTGCGCTCCGCCCCGTAGCGGCGCCCATCCATTGTGAAAATTGTTGATGGTCGTGTTGTGGATGTTCACCACGTTCACGCGGCCGCCGTAGCGTCCGTACCACGGGTGATACCAGTCGCCCGGACCGCAAGGAAGCCAACCGACGTGGCCGAATCCAAATCCAAATCCGAAGCCGACCCCAAATCCGCCGCCTCCGAATCCGAAAAAGGAAACATACGCAGGCGACCAGACTGGATAGTAGGCAGGATATGTAGCGACCGGACCAGGCCACCATGCCCATCCGCCGCCGTAAGGAAGCCAGCGGCCATAGTGATATGGCGCCCAGCCCCACGCTTCATACGAAACCCACGTCCATCCGAAGTAAGGCTGCCAGACCCAGCGGCCCGCGCGATATGGCGCCCAATCCGCACCGACAGATGGAACCCACACTTGGCCGTAGTCCGGAACCGTCGTCCAGCGGCCGTATTGATCGAGATCTTCCGAGCCGACGTAGTAGCGATTCGTTTTGTGCCAGCTGTCGGCGTTGGTGACGGCGCGGTTGCGATCGTTGTTCCAGTTGTCCCACTCGTCGCGTGGCGGCGCTTGCGCAACTTTGTATTGCGGATTGTCTGTACCGGCGATTGTGATCATTTGCCCCGCGTCGACACGCGTGGTGCCCTGCGGCGTGGAAATTTCTGCGGAGCCACGGCGGATGATCACTTGTGTTTCCGCGTCCGAATTTACGAGGATGCGATATTCGCCGTCACCGAGAATCGGGCGGATCGCCGCGTTGGGCGTGTCAATTTCTGAGGCGGCTTCTGCGCCGCGATTCACTGAATAGGTTGTGAGTCCCTGACCAATTTGAAGCTGAATCTGCGAGCGCGTGAGGTTCGCGACCTTTACGGTGACGCGATCGGACATGCGCAGCGTGTCAGCAAAGTCGAGTTGCAGTTCTGCGCGAGATTTGTCACCGGTGGCGACGCGATCGCCTACTGCGATCGGAGTGTTCAGCGTGGCTGCGACCCATTCACCGTTGTCGCCGCGTTGCGTCGAGACATCACCGCGAATTGAACTCACGCGAGCGACGCCGGGCTGGGCGGCCGTGTCCTGCTGTTGCTGCTGTTGATTCGCTACCGAATCGGCGGCTCGATCTTGAATTTGCATCTGATCGACTTGGTTCTGGTCCTGCTGCGCGGGAGCATCGTCGTCGTCGGACTGCGGTTGCTGCATCTGAACATCGTCCCGCGGCGGAGGACTGCTCTGCGCGCGTACCGCGCCGGCCGCCGTCATCGAAAAGATCGCTGCGAAAATTAGGAGAAACTTTTTCATGGCCCACCTCCCGGCGACTCGACTGCCGGGAAAGCTTGCATCCACAGCCGATAATGCAGGGCCAATGCCAAAGTGCCGCATCTCCGGAAATAGCTTGTAAAGTGAGCGATTAATCTGCCACTTGGAGATGCGTGGTTTGGAGTTTTGCGGCGATCTCTGGAGTGGTGGTGCATATCGTGCGGGGGTGGTGGTTTTCAGCCACCGCTGCGACGTGACTGTGGGCGGAATTTTGTGGAATCATAGCTAGTCTTTTTCGGGCGGGTCTGAGACGCCGATTTTCGAGAGGCGATAGCGGAGGGCGTTGCGGGAAAGTCCGAGGGCACGCGCGGCCTGGCTTTTATTTCCGTTGGCCTGGCGAAGTGCTTCGCGGATGGCTTCGTCCTCCCATTGATCGAGCGTCATTCCGGCCGGGAGTACGGGTGAGGAGCCGGCGGCGATGGCGCGCGGCGACGGGGCATCGAGATGAATATCGGCCACGTCGAGAGTGGAGCCCGCGGAGAGCGTGACGCCGCGCTCGATGATGTTTTCGAGTTCGCGGACATTCCCGGGCCAGTGAAATCCGAGCAGGAGATTCATCGCGGCGGGTGTGATGCCGCGAATCGGTTTGCCGGATTCACGCGCGAACTTTTCGAGGAAAAAATTCGCGAGAGCGGGAACGTCTTCTTTGTGATCGCGGAGCGGAGGAATGTCGATCGCGACGACATTCAGGCGGTAGTAGAGATCTTCGCGAAACGTGCCTTCTTCGAGGGCGGCGCGGAGATCGCGATTCGTTGCGGCAATCAGCCGCACGTCGACCTTGAGAGTTTTCGTGCCGCCAAGGCGTTCAAATTCGCGTTCCTGCAGGACTCGCAGCAATTTCACTTGAATGGCGGGGGGAACGTCGCCGATTTCGTCGAGGAACAACGTGCCTTTGTCCGCGAGTTCGAATTTTCCTGGTTTGCTCGAGGTGGCGCCGGAGAAGGCGCCTTTTTCGTAGCCGAAGAGTTCGCTTTCGAGCAGATTTTCCGGGATGGCAGTGCTGTTAATTTTGATGAATGGGCCGGTAGCGCGATTGGAGTGCTGGTGAATGGCGCGGGCGATGAGATCTTTGCCGACGCCGCTTTCTCCGCCAAGCAACACGGTGGAGTTGGTGGGCGCGACGCGCTCGACGAGCGCGAGTACGGCTTGCATTTTCTCGCTGCGGGCAACGATGTTGTCGTACTGATATCGCTGGCCCAGGGCCTCGCGAAGCGTGCGGTTTTCTTCGCGCAACTTGTGAGAGGCGAGTTCTTTGCGAATGACGAGGACGAGTTCGGCGAGCGAGAACGGTTTCAAGACGTAATCGCTTGCACCGATTTTCATCGCTTCGACGGCTGACTCGACGGTTCCGTACGCGGTCATGATGATGATGGGTACGGCTGCGTTGGCGCGTTTGACGGCTTGAAGAAATTCGATGCCGCTCATGCCGGGCAATTTCAGGTCGGTGACGATGAGGTCGAAGGGGCCGCTATTGACGAGTTTGAGGGCGGTTTCGGCATCGGCGACAGTTTGGGCGCGGAAGCCTTCGTCGGCGAGCTGGAGCTCGAGAAGGCGGCGCATTTTGGGTTCGTCTTCGACGACGAGGATGGAGGGTTTTTCAGGGCTCATTTACGAAATCCCCAAAGTGGGCTGTACCGTCGATTAGAAATTTGGAAGTGCGTATATTTGCAATGAGTTGAGTGTTTTTCTAATCGCGGATCGGTGATTTGAAGAACAGCGGCGATTGCCAAACTATCCGTCGCAAGCGCGGGAGTGGTAGCCAACCGCCGACCAGCAGTCTGCATGTTCGTTCCAGTCATCGCTCTAATACTCCCCCGACTCACGCTAACACAACCGCCGTGCGAAATCCTATTGTGGGAAATACGGATTGACAAGGAGAAACGCTTGAGCTTCGCGGTAGATCGCTTTTGTCCGGCGGACAAAGTCTTGTCAGTCCTGGGTTTCCGGGAGGAACAGGCGGAAGCGGGCGCCTTGGCCGGGACTTGATTCGAGGCGGATTGCGCCGCGGTGATCGTCGACGATTTTGGCGACGATGGAGAGGCCCAGGCCGACGCCGTCTTTTTTTGAGGTGAAGAACGGATTGAAGATTTGCTCGCGCGATTCGGCTGGGACGCCGGGGCCGGAGTCTTCGATGACGACTGAGACGCCGGGTCGGCCGCTCTGCGATTCAGGGGCGATGGCGATGCGGAGGCGGCCGTTTCCTTCTATTGCCTGGTAAGAGTTAGTGATGAGGTTGACGAAAATTTGTTCGCAGAGTTGCGCGTCGACTTGAACGTCGGGAGTATTCGGCGCGTAGTCCCGCACGACAGCAATTTGCGCTTCGGGAAATTGATTGTGCACGGACTCGAGAACGCGGTCGACGATCGCCGAGAGTTGCGTGGAGTGAAGTTCGAGGTGAGAGGGGCGCGCGAAATCGAGGAAGCGAGTGACGAGTGAATTGAGGCGATTCACTTCGGTGCCGATGTAGCCGGCAAGTTCTCGCGCGAGCGGATTCGAGCCTTCGATTTTCTGGCCGAGCATCTCGGCGGAGCCTTTGATGACGCCAAGCGGATTGCGGATTTCGTGAGCAAGCCCGGCAGAGAGCTGTCCGAGAGCGGCGAGACGTTCGGAGCGGCGAGCGTCGGCTTCGGCGCGGCGGAGCTGACGATTGGTTTCTTCGAGCTGCTCGGAGAGTTCCTGATATTTCTGAACCTGGCGGCGATTTCCAGTTGCGAAGCGGTTGATGAGAACAGCGGCGATGTAGAAAAACAGAATGCGAATGGCGAGGGCAGTGGTGCCTTCGGTGGTGAGCTCGTATTCTTGGAGCGCGGGAATCAGGAAGGCGCAGTAGGCGAGAGAGGTGATCGTCGTCCAAATGAGCGTGGCGATCGGGCCGAAGTAGAGAGCTGCAGTGACGACGGGAAGATAGTAGATCGGGTAGTAGTTGCTGTTGATGCCGACCCCGCCGGTGTGGTCGATGAGAAGCGTGGCGAGGAGGATTTTTATTGTGACGGCGTAGGCAGGGCCGCGTTTTGGATTCCAGGCGACGAGGCGTCCTTCGAGAAGTTGAAAGGCGCCGATGGCGAGGATGGTGAGCTGCTTGTGAACCTCGTCGATGGGAGGGAGGAGCGCGAGGCCGAGGAGAAAGAGGAGCCAGAGAATGTCGATCCAGTCGAAGGTTGAGCGTTTGCGATCGAGCATTTGTGATGGAGCTCCGAGGGACAATCTAGCATGGATTTGGCGGGTCAGACTGCAACCACAGACGAACACTGATGAGACACTGATGAACACAGATGAAGGCAAAGGTGAGAGAAATTCGAATTCGTGGAGCGGTGCGGGGCGGGATGGCAGCGCTTCGGCGTAGGTTGGGAAAGAGCCGGCGGAGGGCTCGGGTTGGCGGGCACGTCGGCGCAGAGAAGTGTGCGACCTTCGCGTACGCGCGGGACACCGCGTCGTGTTAGCGCAAGAATTTGTCGGCGCCGAAGACCAGGCCTAGCGTCAGGACGGCGATTACGATTTCGCCGAGGGCGCCTACTACGAAGGGACGGAGGCCCTGTTTGCGCATGTCGCCGATATTTGTGCGCAGGCCTACACCGGCGAAGGTCAGGAGGAAAGCCCAGCGCGAGAGATTGGCGAGGCTTGTGAGTTGCTCCTTGTTGAAGACATGGGCGGTGGCGATAGCGGAAATGAGCAGGAAGCCGAGGACGAATTTCGGGAACTTGGACCAGAGGAACGCGGCTTTGTTGCCAACGCCTTCGGTTTTTTCTTTGCGCGCCCAGTGGATGGCATAGCCGAGAACAACGAAACCGATCATGGCGTTGCGCGCGGTCTTCGCGAGGACGGCTACTTTTCCGGCGGCGTCGGAGTAGAGATTTCCCGCGGCGGTGACTTCGACGGTGTTGTCGATGCCGAGGCCGGCCCAGAGGCCATAGCTGAAGTCGCTCATGTGCAGCCAGTGGCCGATGAGCGGAAAGATGAAAAGAGAAATTGCGCCAAGCGTGAGGATCGCGGCGATGGCGAACGAGGAATCTTCTTCGTCGGCGTCAATCGCGCCTTGGGTAGCGATGATGGCGGAGACGCCGCAGATCGATGAGCCGACGGCGAGGAGCGTGGTGAGTTTTTGCTTGAGGCCGAACGCGCGGCCGAGCGCGGTCATGAAGGTGAGCGAGAGAGCGATTTCGATTGCGACGAGGACCAGGCTGATTCCACCGAGTTTGAGGACATCGCCCAGCAAGAAGCGCGAGCCGAGCAGAACAATTCCAGCTTTGAGCCAGAATTCGTAGGTGGCGAGGCCGGGTTTGAAGACGGCGGGGATGCCGGTGGTGTTGGCGATGAGGAGGCCGAGAAGGATCGCCCAGAGAACGTACTCGATATTTGGAAGCGTGAGGTGGTGCGCGATTCCGTACTGCCTGATTGCGGCTTCGATGAATTTTCCAGCGTATCCGACGGCGATCAGGAGCAGGAGGCCAGGAATGATTTGACCCGCGCGTTTGAAGATGCTGAGCGGTTGAGGTTGCGAGAGGGCGATCGTGGTGGCCATGCGATAGTTCTCCCCGGTTGTAAATTTTCAGAGCGCGAAATCAAAGGCTTGCCGGCGGGCTACGCCGCTGCTGCGATTAACGCTGAGATCCTTTCCGGCAAAGCCGGAATTCTCGATCGACCATCCTGGACGGATGGTCTCAGAATGACACGTGGGTCGTGCATGACCGCGAAACTCTTCCTGAAGTGAGCGCGAGCGAATTGCGCTGTGAGGTGACGTGCCAGTGTTAGAAGCGCCGCCGATTGTTTCGGGTGTTGTTGGTTTCATTTCTAGCGTCACCAGGGAATGTGTTTGATCAGGCCTAGCCAGACCAGCAGCGAGAGCGCGAGAGACAGGGCTACCGCCCAGGTGTCGACTGAAAAGCTGAGGGCGTTGTTGGATTGTGCGCGCTTCGGATTTTGTTGCGGCGGTGATTGTATGGACGATGGTGTGGTCACGAGTTGAGCCTCCTTTCGGAATTTTCGTTTGAGTTTGTTGCGGTAATGCTGACTTCGTTTGCGTCGAGCAGGGATTCCCATGTGAGCGGAACGGATTGCGTGATTGATTGTGTGAGTGGCTGCGAGATTGATTGCGCGGCGCGTTCGAGCGTTTTGCCTATCAGCAGGATCGAAGGTACGTCCATGCGGGGCGCGCCGGCGAGATTTCCAAGAGAGGTGTGAAACTCGCGCTGATCGGGAGTGCTGGCGCGCGACACGATTGCAGCGGGAGTGTTAGCATCGAGCCCTGCGTCGAGTAATTCTCTTTCGAGAGCGGCGAGATCCTGGCCGGGCATGTAGATGACGAGCGTCGTGTTGTTTGTGGCCAGGCCGCGCCAGTCGGTTGGCGGCTCGCTTTCGTTTTCATGGGCGCGATGAGAACTGATGCAGATGATTCGCGAACTCGAACGGCGGTCGGTGAGCGACGCGCCAAGTTCGGCGGCCGCGGCGATGCCTGCGGTGATGCCGGGAACGATTTCGAAAGGCACGCTGGCGGCTTCGAGGGCGTCGCGCTCTTCGGCGAGTCGTCCGAAAATTCCGGGGTCGCCACTTTTGAGACGGACGACGCTCAGGCCGCGTTGGGCGGAGGCGATCATCAGGCGATTGATTTCGGACTGGGTGATATTTTTTGTGCCGCAGCGTTTGCCGACGTTGACGACCATGGCGTGCGGTCCGGCGAGCGCGAGAATCGGAGCGGAGACAAGATCGTCGTGGAGGATCACTTGGGCGGCGCGGATGAGTGCGTGCGCTTTGACAGTGAGAAGTTCGGGATCACCGGGGCCCGCGCCTACGAGATGAACTTTTCCGTGGCTGGCGGTTTTCATAATTGCTCCTGAACGTTTGACTGCGCATGGTGCAAAGTCTCGGGCAAATCGTTTGGCGCATGGGCCGGCAGATGGACGTGACGGCCGGCGAATTCGATCGAGCGCGATTCGATCTTGCAATCATTTGAATCGCAAATCTGGCTGTAGGCGAGCAGGTGCAGAAGCTGGTTGCGCTCGTCTGAGGGCGGATGGTTCGCAAGGACGTGGCGGCGAAGGCTGCCGACGAAGCGGAGCCAATTGCCGAGCGAAAGGTCGAGCGACGCTTCGATTTCGCGACGGAATCGCTGCGCGACGGACGGACTTTCGCCAGCGGTTGAAATTGCAATTTGGAGACTGCCGCGGCGGACGACGGCTGGGAAATAAAAATCGCAGTGAGGCGGATCGTCGACGGCATTGCAAAGGATGCCGCGCTTTTGCGACGCGAGAAAGACGGCGCGATTCACGGTGCGATTTGCGGTGGCGGCGATCGCGAGAAAAATGCCTTTGAGATCTGCGACGCGGAACTCGCGTTCTTGCCAGACGATATTTCCAGTTGCGGCGAGATTCGCGATTTCGGCTTTCGCTTGTGGTGAAACAACGGTAAGGCGCGCGCCAGCGCGGAGCAGGGAAGCGATTTTTGAAGTGGCGATCGAGCCGGCTCCTACGACGAGGCAGGCGCGGCCTTCGAGTTTGATGAACGCTGGAAATAGTTCCGCGGGCATGTTCAGTCTGCGACTCCGTGCGGGACCGGGCCCACGGGAAGATCGCGCGTGACCGGGGCGACGATGGCGCCAGCGAGTTGGGCGCGGAGTGCGTCATCGGAGTGGCGCGCAAAATAGGCGCGGAGATTTTCGTTGGAGTCGCGCGTGGCGAGATACGTCTTGAGGAGACGCTCGATCGCTTCGGGAACGTTTTCCGCGGCACAGCGATAGCCGACTTGGCGCGAGATGCGCGCGAATTCGCCGACGGCGCCGCCCAGGCAGAAATAGTAGGCATCGACGAGGCTCCCGCCTTGCTTGATTTTTTTGCCTTCGAGGCCGATGTCGGCGATCCAGTGCTGGCCGCAGGCGTTGGGGCAGCCGGTGACGTTGAGTTTCAGCGGCTGGTCAAATTCAGGGACGCGCTCTTCGAGTTCTTCGACGAGCCAGCGGGTGAAACTTTTTGTTTCGGTGATGGCGAGTTTGCAAAACTCCGTTCCGGTGCAAGCAACAGCGCCGCGCCAAAATGAGGAGGCTTCGACGCGTAGGCCAACTGAGTTTAGTTCACAGATGAGAGCTTCGACGTTCTCGCGCGGAACATTGACGATCAGGAGATTCTGCATGTTCGTGGTGCGAAGATCGCCGGCGGCATATTTTTCGGCGAGATTGGCGGCTGCGCGCATTTGCTTTGCGCTGATACGTCCGCGGAGAACTGCGGCTCCAACATAGTAAAGGCCGGGCTGTTTTTGTGCGTGAACGCCGACGTGGTCGCGATAGGCGTCTGGCGGAGCGACGTCGTCCGTGCCCGGCTCGAGTTCAAAGTCGAGGCGGGCGTTGAGTTCGCGAAGGAAACGCTCGGCGGTCCAGCCGTGCTGTGTGAAGAGGTGTTTCAAGCGGGCGCGATCGCGGCCTTCGCGGAGGCAATCCTGATCGCGAAAAAGTTCCGCGATGGCGCGGACGACCGGCAGCACTTGTTCGCGCCGGATGAAAGCGTTGAGACGGACGGCGAGATGCGGATCGGCGGAGAGTCCGCCACCGACGCGAACGGAGAAGCCTACTTCGCGTTTTCCGTTGCGGGTGCGAACGGCGGCGGTGAAGCCGACGTCATTAATTTCCGGATAGGAGCACCATGCCGAGCAGCCTGTGATCGAGACTTTGAATTTGCGCGGAAGATTGTAGAAATCATTATTGGCTGAGAGGAGATGCGCGGCTTCGACGGCCAGTGATGAGGCGTCGCAGAGTTCGTCGGAAGCAAGACCGGCGAGAGGGCAGCCGGTGATATTGCGCGCGACGTCGCCGCACGCGCTTTTTGGGCTGAGCCCCACGGCGCCGAGAGCTTCGATCACTTCCGGAATCGATTCGATCGTGAGCCAGTGGAGTTGGATATTTTGACGGACGGTAAAATCGGCGCTCGAGCGGGTGAAACGCTCGGAAATTTGCGCGATGGCGTTCAGTTGATTGGCGCGAAGAATGCCGTTGGGCAGCGCGATGCGCATCATGAAATACTGCGTGGCTTTGCCTTCACCACCTGCGCCGCCGGTGGCGCCTACGCCGTCACCCTGCGTGTAGATGCCCCACCACTTGAAATAGAGATTGGCCCATTCGGGGACGACGGCGGCGCGGCCCTGGCGCGCGAACACTTTTATTTCGTCGAGATGCTCCCACGGATTCTTGGAGCGCTTGAGGCGCTCGACCTTTTGTGCTTTGGTCTCTTTCGGTTGCCGGCTCAATTCGATTTCGCTGCTGCTGGCCACATGGCCTCCGCGATCGCAGGCGCAAAAAAAAAGCGCCGGAAAATAAAGAACCCGCTACCAGGTGCGATTCGCTGGTGAGCGGGTTGCAAAAATCCGATTTGTGATTTCTTTAGATCATTCGGATTGCACACACCCGTGCCAGCCATGGCTGTGACAACAGCAACAAGCGCACGGCAGGCAGTTTTTGGTTCGGGTGTTGCGTTCCATAAGTGAGTCCTATCTCCGAACTACTGCTCCGTCAACATCGGATGTGAGGGGAAGTGAAAAGATTCGGGCGATTCGACGAATTTTTGGGCGTGTCGCTGGTAGGGTACTCGACGGCGCGGCGTCAGGCCGGGGTCGATTGGCTCGAGCGCAGAAGTCGGGAGAAAAGCGTTTGGAGGCGGACGGCGTGTTCCTGGGTCATAGCGACGAATTGGACGCCCATGCCGTCGCCGGGAGTGATGTTTTTTACGATGGCGGAGCTCCGGATTTCGCCTTCGGGCACCGAGAACAGCAGGGTGATGGAACTCCCCACCGCAGGCGGGTTCACAGTGTCGATAAACAGGCCGCCGATATTCAGGTCGCGGACGCGCGAGACGTTTTGCTGGCCGTCAAACTGCCAGGAAACCCACACCCCTTTCGGCGTGGGGATGCGCGGGAAGCGCCGGTTGTTCTTCGAGTGGTTGACGGGCATGGCTACGAGGCTCAAGCCGCGATTATATAGGGGTGGTGATTTGCGGCGGAGAATCGTTTGAGGCGAGGTGCGCAAGAGGGAACACGTAGATCTGTCACTCTCCAACGAACGGCGCAGGGACAGCCCAAATACGGCGGCCTCTCATAAGTAGCGGCGCAAGAATACCCGAGGGAATTCAAGTCAGTAATAGTCCTGAGGGTCAGACCTTAACTCCAACATAATAACTGTGAAAGAGTTAAATTGACTGCACGCATTATACGTGTTACACGTATTATGCGTGCCGAGGCATAGTATGATTGACAAAAAGAGTGGAAAGCAAAATTTAACTGTAAGCCTTGACCGGCGGATGATTCAGAAGGCCAAAATTGTCGCCGCCCGACGATCGACTTCTATCAGCGGGCTCCTGGCTCGTCAAATCGAGATGCTCGTTGGCGAAGAAGAAGCCTATGAGCGCGCGGAGCGGCAGGCGCTGGCGTTGCTCGACGAAGGATTTCACTTGGGGGGGAAAGCTCGAGTGAGCCGGGACGAATTGCATGAACGATAAGACGTTCATCGATACGAATGTACTAATTTATGCGCACGACGTTGACGCGGGCGCGAAACACGAAATAGCGAAGGCAATTCTGCGCGAGCATTGGAACGAGCGAACCGGTGCTCTAAGCGTGCAGGTGCTTCAGGAATTTTACGTCAACGTCACTCGAAAGATTGCCGCTCCGTTGCCTAAAAATTTGGCGCGAGATGTGGTGAATAGCTATGCAATCTGGTGCACGGAAACCACCGCCGCCGAGATAGCCACTGCATTTCGAATCGAGGACGAATCGCGAATCGGATTCTGGGATGCTCTGATCGTTTCCTCCGCCGTGAAGAGCGGCGCGATCAGAATTCTTTCGGAAGACTTGAGTGCTGGGCAACGAATTGCAGGCATTCTGGTCGAGAATCCGTTTGCCGGCATACAATGAGGCACGGAAGGGAACGTCGAGCTCGCATCGAACGAAATTCCGCTGGGATACTCTCCGTTCACGATCCAATTGGCAAAACTGAAGACGAGTGGCGCGCCCGGAGAGATTCGAACTCCCGACCCTCTGGTTCGAAGCCAGATGCTCTATCCAGCTGAGCTACGGGCGCACAAGAAGGAGTGTACCACCAGATTTGAACGATCGATTCGAAGCGTCGCCGCGGCGACCTCTATCCAGCTGAGCTACGGGTTTTGCTGCGGCAGGATTTTCTTGAGTTCATCGCGGGCTCTGCCCGACTTTAGAAAGCGCTCGCGGCGACGGGCGGTAAACGAAAGCTGATTTAGTACAAATACAAAATGGAAGGAGAGCGCGGTGAAATGGAAACCGGACATACAGAGAGAGCGTGAGTTACTGCTTCACAGAATTTGAGGTGCTCATCGCGGTTTGAAATCTTTTTTGATCTTTGAGCAAGGAAGGATTTCCGGGATAGAATTTCAACATTTCGTTGACGAGCGCGAGCGCAGCGGGATAGTTCCTCTGGTTGTAATACTGAGTGACTCTCGATTTGTAAACCTCGACGATTTGTTCTTCCAAAGCTTTGCCGCCCGAATTGCCGGCTTTGCGAGCCTGAATAGCCCAGAACAAAGCGGAGTCATTTACAGGCTCGAAGTAGCGGCCCTGAGTGAATGCAGCTTGTGCCTTTTGATACATCTGCTGGCCCTGGTCGACAGGTGCCTCAGCGGTTTTTGCCGGTGCTGCGGGCTTGCGCGAAGTTCGAGCGGTCTTCCCGGCGGGGGCGGCAGCAGTTCCCGCGCCTGAACTTGGAGCCTCTGAGTCTTCCGGAAGCGAGTGAGTTGGTTGAGACGATGAATTTTCCGGCGCCACCGGCTGGGCGGGACTTGCAGGAGTAATAGTTGCGCTCGCACCGCCACCGGAGCCGCCATGCGGAACCGGAGAAAGTACCTGATAGGCTCCTACCGCGACCAATAAAAGCAGCACGGCACAAACTCCCCAAATGATCCACTTTTTTTGGACGCCACCGGCAGACGGCGCCGCTGCCGCGGGAACCTGCGACTGCGCTTGGGCAATGGTTTGTGCCGCGACTCGCGTGGGTGCCATCATCGGCTCGACCCAGGGCACGGGCGGAGGAGTTGTTGAGCGAGGTGCGATGGTCGAGGCAGTCGACGGTGCGGTAGTCGGACCAGCAGGAGATTTCGGTGGCGGCACCGCCGAGACCGACAACTGAGGATGCGACGGATTGCCGCCCACGGAGGCAGTGACTGCGTCTGAGGCCGAAACCGACGGCGTGAAAACTAGCGCATCCGGATGCTCGAGCGCCGAGCCGAACTGCTCGACAGTTTGAAAACGCGCGTCAGGATTTTTCTCAAGGGACTTCAGAATTACCTTTTCGATGCCCTTGTTGATGTAGGGATAATATTTCGACGGAGGAGGGGGCGCGGTGTAAACGTGGTCCTGCATGATTTGAAATTCGCTGTCGCTCTCAAACGGCAGATGTCCCGACAACATTTCGTAGAGCGTGATGCCAAGCTCGTAGATGTCGGAGCGAATGTCGACATTCCGGTTCTGGATTTGTTCGGGAGACATGTAGGCAAGCGTGCCTAATTGCGCGCCGGTTCGAGTCATGCTCTGCGCGCCCAGCACTTTGGCGATGCCAAAATCCATCACCTTCACCAGGCCATTCTTGTTCAACATCAAGTTGCTGGGTTTGATGTCGCGGTGGATGATTCCCGAGCGATGCGCGTAGCCGATTCCGAGCAATGCTTGTTTGAAAAGCGGGATGGATTCCGGTTCAGGGATCGGCCCGCGGCGCCGAATCATTTGCGCGAAGGTTTCACCTTCCACAAATTCCATCACCATGATGGCGGTACCTTGATGAACCATAAATGCGAATAGGGTGGCAAGGTTCGTATGATTCAGGTTCGCTTGTGCGCGGGCTTCTGCTCGAAAGCGTTCGACCAAATCCGGGTTCTTCGAAAGATCGGGGTTGAGGACCTTCATGGCCACCATGCGGTCGAGACCGGTGTCAACCGCCTTGTAAACGACACCCATCCCGCCCTGTCCAAGCTTTTCCAAAATCCGGTAGCTTCCGATCTCCGTACCGATCATGGCGCTTTCACTAACCCCCAACGGCGGTCGAATCTTTCTTTGGCGCGGCCGCAGCACCTTCGATTCGCACGATTTGAATCGTGATGTTATCCGGCCCTCCGCGGGCCTTCGCGAGTTCGACCAGCTTTCGGCAGGCCCCACGCGGCGGTTCCTGGGAAGTCGCGGCGAGCATCTCGTCGTCGCTTACTAGGCCGTGCAGACCATCCGTGCAGAGTAGCAGCACGTCGTGCGCCTGCAAGGGAATTGGCGCTTCCGCGAAATCAACTTCCACGGCGGATTCCGAACCGAGCGCGGAAGTGAGAATGTTACGAGAGGGGTGAGTTTTCGCCTGCTCCGCAGTAATCAATCCCGTGTCAACCATCTGCTGGACGTAACTCTGATCGCGCGTTAATTGAACGATTGCGCCGTCTCGCACGAGATACAGACGAGAATCGCCGACATGGCCGTAGGTGACACGATCATCCCGTAGAACTGCGGCGGTACAAGTGGTTCCCATTCCCGCCAACTCCGGATGGGCGTGAGCGTATTCTTGAATCGCCACATGCGCCGTGTGGTAGGCAGCTTCCAGCGCACCAGCGGGATCTTCGGCAGGGCCGTTGAGGAAAACGTCGCGGACAGTATCGACGGCGAGCTTGCTGGCGACTTGTCCGCCTTCCTGGCCACCCATTCCGTCTGCAACTACAACCAGGCGACCTCTTTTGCGCAGCTCATCGTCACTTTCGGGCTCCGCATAGCAGTAATTGTCCTCGTTGTCGGCCCGCTCACATCCAACGTCCGTTAAGTTCGCCAGCTCAATCCCGGGGCGGATCTTCATGACTTGCGGAGTCCCTTAGAGACGCTTGAATTTTACGCTCACTTCTCCGAAACGGATCAAGTCGTTGTCCTTCAATTCCTCGCGCACGACTTTCCGGTCGTTGAGGAATGTTCCGTTCGAAGAATCCAAGTCCGTCATTATGAATTTGCCGTCATCATAGCGAATGCTTGCGTGCTGACCTGATACGGTGGAATCGCGGAGGGCTATCTGGGCGTCGGCGCCGGAGCCGACCGTGTTTTTCCCCTCGTGCAGTCTGAAATCTTCACCCTTTTGATCGCCGCTCATCGCCACAAACCACCCGACGACGGGAGGCTTTCGCTTTTCGGAGATGAGCACCGTTCGTCGGCCGGCGCCGCCGCTCACGCTTCCCGCGCCGGCGGGAGCATCTTTCGTAGTCTCGGATTCCAGGCGGGTTTTCGCCGTGGCGGGAGCAGCCGCGGTAACCTGATAGCCAGTCGTCTGGCACGTGGGACACGTATCCCACGACTCCTCCATCTGATGACCCTTGGCGCAGAATTTTGCCATCTAAACCTCCGTGATTGCTTCTCAACTATGAGTTGAAGTATGTGAAAACGTTTGCGCCCTTCTTGCCCAGAAAGATTCGGTCTCCATTACGCAGTCCGACTTTGCTGACCTTGGGTGACTCGACCGAGTTGACGAAAGTTCCATTCGAGGAGCCTTTGTCGATTACGACTACTTCGCTGCCCGACGGCACGATCCACGCGTGTTCGCTCGAAACCGTATCATCCTGAAGGACAACCTGGCATTTTGGAGACCGGCCGATCAGAAGACCTTCCTTCGGAACTTTGAAAGTTTTTCCGGAGAGCGCGCCCGCCGTCGCCTGGATATTGCCATAGGATTGAGCTGGTGCGGGCGGCAGAACGGGAGAAAGCGTATGAGATTCCAGGCGCGTACCGCCCGGGATTCCCGGAGCCGGAGCTGACTGGACGACTTTCGACGGAGCCGACCGAGTGCGCATCACCATTGCTGCAATCGCAAGGATTGCGATGCCGACCAGACCGTACAGCAGCCACGGACCGGACGGGTTGTCCATCATTTTGTCGACGATCGTTTCGCTATCTATGCACTCGACCGCTGATGAGCGGAGCCGCGCGGCATCGGGGAGGCCCGGCATAAACTGAAGCACGTCGTCGAATTCAGGAATGGACGAGCGGCACTTCTTCTCGTCATACATGTCTAGCGCTTGCTTCCAGTGTTGCGTGAACGCGCCGGCATCCGGGGCGACGCCCTCGCGGCGAACAAATTCCCACGCTGTGTTGATGGGCACGAAGAAGTTGAAACCTTGGGTCGCGTCCGAGCCAGCCGTGGCGATTCCAATTACTTCGCCCTTCATGTTGAATGCCGGGCCGCCGCTATTGCCATGCGTGATTGCAGCGTCAGATTGAAGGACCGGTGTATTGGTTGCAGCCAGCGTTTTGATCGCGGAGATGCTCCCGCTGGTCACCGACGGAACCAGAGCCGACTGATTGCTGATCAAATCATTTCCGCCCCAATCGGAAGCGACCCCTGGATAGCCAATCACTATGATGCGATCTTGTTCGCGCACCTTTTCAGAATTGCCAAGGGGAACTGAGGGAAGATTTGTGCCATCGATCTTGACGATTGCAACGTCCTTGCCTACGCCGATCTCGGGACTGTAGTTGGGAGTCAGTTCCCCGGGAACGTGCATGCCATTAGCGAGGTAAACGGTAAGGGTTGGATTGTGGTAGTGAATGTGGACGGCGCGCGATTGGTACAGCTCGATTTTTTGCGCGTTGGTGAGCGGACCGTGACCTTTGCTCGCGAGATATTGGTCGAACGCCTGAAATACCTCGGTATAGACCTTCAATCGCAGCTTTTCTTCCAGTTGCTCTTTCGCCTGCGGGTCGTTGATTTTGGCATTCTGGACCACGTGCCCATTGGTGATGAGATAACCGTCGTGGCGAAACAAGAAGCCGCTGCCTGCAGTAGTGAGGTAGGGATTTTTCAGAGAGACGGGTTGTCCTCTAAAATCCGCCTCGACTTTCACGGAAACAACCACTAGAACTACAGCCGGCTTAAGTTCGAGAGTTCGTTTCTCGTCGGGTGTGAGTTGGTTTCCGCCTCTCACCGTCCCGGCAAAGAAAATCATGAGTGCGAGCAGCCAAGCAATTCTCTTCACAACTCACCTCCGAAGAAAGTGACGAGACGATTCCAAGAAAGTTTTTCTGACGTTGCGTACTCGAGTTGAGGCGTTTCGCCCTGCCTCGTAGGGTTTTTGAGATGGCAAACTCCCCGCATTGCTTCGAGCGGTCTCCTGGGGCGCCTAGCCCAACAGTGGGCAGGGCGGCGTGCGGTGTATATATAACTGTTTATGTGGGGTGTCAACGCATTCGGCCCGAGCGATGACGGACGGGGCGAACGGCTGCATTTCCTTGCCCGACGCTGAGTTAGCTGCCAGCAAAATCGCAAATGCAGAAACGAGAATCGCGTCTTGAGGTACTGAAGCCGCGGATTCTTGGCTGAGGCTAGCGGGGCGCGGCCCCAAATCCCGTCAAGCCGAGCACCTTGTCTTTCGACTGGACGATGTGCTCGTACATGCGCTGTCGCGCGCGGTCGGGATCGCGGTCCTGGATGGCTTTCAGTATTTCGCGGTGTTCGCGGCTGGGGGCCTCGCCGTAGTAGTCAATATCAATCGCTGCGAACATGATTCGCTCCATCTGGGAGCGGGCTTCGTGAACGGCCTGGATAAGCATCTGGTTACGCGAAAGGCGCGCGACTGTTGCGTGAAAGGCGGTGTCGGCTTCGATGAAACGGACACAGCTTTGCCTGTCGTCTGCGCGGCACGTGACGGATGACAGCTCCGTAAGCTTGCGCAGGATCTCCGGATTGGCGCCCTTGAAAGCCGCGAGTTGTGCAGCTTCGCACTCCACCGCGCAGCGGAATTCGTAGATGTCGTTCAGCACTTGCAACGTAATCTGAGTGACGAAATATCCGCGATTTGTGACGATGCGAAGGAGTCGTTCGTTCTGCAGGCGGACGGCGGCCTCACGGACAGGCGTGCGGCTGCCCTTGTAGCGGTTCGCCAAGTCCTTCTCGTTCAGGGATTCACCGGGTTGATACACGCCGTGGATGATGTCGCGCTTCAGCGCGCGATAAACTTTTTCGCTGAGCGTTGCGGCAGCGCCTGTGGCAGCCGATCCGAGGGACATCAACGGGGAGGGGGAGGCGAACGAATGCCTCTGAGTTCTGGTTCGGGATGCCGTCTTAGCCAAGAGCCCTCCGATGTACGAGGCGAGCAAATAGCATTCTTCACAATTTTGGACTCTGTGTCAAACGTATACCGTATGCATACAAAAACCATTTCCTTGACATGCTGGATTGGAGCAGTATAGGGTTCGCGAGGCACCGCTGTTTGACCTTAACCCAACCTCACCGGAGGAACTTCCAATGCGGTCCAAACTCCCGAAAGGCAATTCGTGAACCGCAAAGTTGGCGACGCTCAGCAGAATCAGATTGCGGGGACATTCCCAGTGGAAGCGGTTCGCGCGGAATTTCCCGCCCTAAAACATTCCGAGCCTTTCGTCTTTTTCGACAACGCGGCTGGAGCGCAAATACCACAGGGGGTGTTCAACGCAGTAAACCGGCACCTGCTCGAGTGCAACGTGCAGCGCGGAGGGCGCTACGCCAAAAGCCAGGAGGTTGACGCGACGATTGCGCGGGGCCGTCAGAGCGTCGCCGAACTCGTCAACGCGAGAAGCCCAAATGAAGTTGCGTTCGGAATGAACGCAACGTCGTTTGTGCGGATTGTGAGCCTTGCGATTGGTCAGATGCTTGGCGAGCGCGACGAGATCATCGTCACGGATATGGATCATGAAGCGAATGTGGCCACCTGGCTGGCGCTGGAGCGGGAAGGCGCGAAATTCCGCTGGTGGAATATGCGCGAGGATGGAACGCTGAATCCGGAGGACTTGGAACCGCTTGTTTCGTCGAGAACGAGACTGGTGGCTTGCACGGTGACGTCGAATGCGCTCGGCTCCATTGTTGACGTAGCAGCAGCGGCGAAAATCGCGCATGACGCGGGCGCGGAAATATTTCTTGATTGTGTGCACTACGGGCCGCACGGAGTGATCGACGTTCAGGCGTGGGATTGCGATTACCTGGTCTGTTCGGGCTACAAAATCTTCGCGCCGCATATGGGTTTTTTGTGGGGACGCCTGGAACTGCTTGAAAAACTACCTACGTTCCGCGAGGACTTCATTCCGAACGAGCCGCCGGTAAAAATCGAGGCGGGAACATTCGTCTACGAGAATGTGGCGGGCATGGAGGCGGCAATCGCATATCTAGCGTCGCTCGGCAGATCGCGAGGGGAGCGAGGGGCAGCGTCCTCTTCACGTCGCGCCAATCTGACGCGCGCGTTGACGGCGATTCGCCAATATGAGCAGGCGCTTTCGCTCGAGTTGCTTCGCGTCCTTGGAGAATGCAGCGCCACGGTGTACGGCGTTCGCGACAAGGATCGAATCAGGGAGCGCGTTCCAACAATTCTGTTCAATCTGCCGAACGTAGCACCGGCCAAAGTGACGGAAGAATTATCGCGTGCTGGAATTGGCGTGCGCGACGGCCACATGTACTCGCCCCGGCTGATGAAACGGTTGAAACTGAGCACGGAAACCGGTGCGGTTCGCGTATCGTTGGTGCACTACAACACGATCGAAGAGATCGCCCGATTCGGCAAAGTGCTGCGCGAGCTCAGCAAGCATGTCTAGCTCGAACCCGCTTGTAGATTTGTGCGATGGTTCGCAGCAGCTTCGCCGGCGGCTGAATCAGCGGCAGTTGTCGATGCTTGCGATCGGCGGCGCGATTGGCGTCGGTCTTTTTCTCGGCAGTGGCGTGACGATCCGTCTTGCGGGTCCGGGCGTAATTGTAAGTTATCTGTTTGGTGCGGTCGTCGCGCTGATCGTCGCATATTCTCTCGTCGAGATGGCGGTGGTGCATCCGGATGCAGGCTCGTTCGGCGTGTATGCAGAGAAGTATTTAAGCCGTTGGGCGGGATTTGCGGTGCGAGCGACGTACGGATTTGTGCAAATGATTGCGATCGGAGCCGAAGTGACGGCTGTCGCAATCTATTTCGCGTTCTGGTTTCCGAATGTTCCGCAGTGGGTTTGGGTTGTCGGGGTTTCGATTGCACTGATTACGATCAACAGCTTACAGGTGGCGCGATTCGGTGAATTCGAGTACTGGTTCGCGCTGATCAAAGTGGTGGCAATTCTTGCGTTCATTGCCGTTGGTTCGGCGCTGATTTTCGGTGTGGGAACGAGGCACGCGATCGGCCTGTCAAATCTTACGGCGCATGGGGGATTTTTGCCGCACGGCTGGACGGGTGTGTGGCTGGCGCTCACGCTTGTATTGACGAGTTATATGGGCGTCGAAGTGATTGCTGTGACGGCCGGCGAAGCGGAAAAACCGGAGGAGACGATTCCGAAGGCGATGCGGACGATCGTGTACCGGCTGATTGTGTTTTACTTGCTGGCTATTACGGTCATGCTGGCCATGACGCCGTGGGATCAGGCCGGGGCGGGGAACGGGCTGACGGCGAGTCCTTTCGTGCGGGCTTTCGCAATTGTCGGGATACCGTACGCTGCGGCGATCATGAATGCAGTGGTGATAACGGCGGCGCTATCGAGCTGCAACACGGATCTCTATCTCACCACGCGTATGCTTTTCTCGCTTTCGAGAGGCCGTTATTTGCCGGAATGGGTTGGAACGCTAAGCAAGAACGGGGTGCCCGGGCGCGCGCTCGCCGTTTCGTCGGCGGGTATGGCGGCCGCAATTCTATTGGCGATCTATGCCCCCAGTAAGGCATTTCTTGCGCTGTACGGGATTGCCGTAGCAGGTATGTTTTTCGTCTGGACCGTTATTCTGCTCACGCACATTGCTTTCCGCCGCTCGCTTGGCAAAGACCGGATCGCGCGGCTTCCGATGCATTTGCGCTTCTATCCCTATTCGACGATTTTGGGAATTCTCGCGCTTCTAGGAATCACAGCGGCGACTTTCTTTGTGGACGGATTGCAGCACACGGTGCCTGCCTTCGCGCTGTTCCTGCTCGCGATCACGTTCGCGTACTGGATGACCGGACGCGGCAACAAGCAAGCAGCAGCGAGCGTGCCAGCCAAAGCCGAATGATCCAGTAAATGGAATAGTTCGCGCCGGAATCTTTTGAAAAATGTCGCGTACAAGTGGTATACGAATAGAATCGTCTTGACATACTGTTCACCGCGGTGTAGCGTCCCGTTTATTTTCTGCCGCTCGGAGGATCAAGTGAAACAGATTCGCACTGCCCGAGTTTTCTTTTTTGCAGTCGTGCTGATTCTCATTTGCGCCGGGAGTTCCGTCAGCCCAACTCTTCCCGGGCCGCATCACCGGAGTCGTTCGAGATACGCAGGGCGCCGCCATCCCGGACGCGACCGTGAAGCTGACGAACCCGTCGACCGGACTTGAGCGAACCGTGCAGACCGACGCGAACGGAGAGTTTAACTTTCCGGAGCTATCTCTGGGCACGTACCGCCTGGCAGTGACCAAGGTCGGCTTTCAGACGATGGTTGTGACTGACATCATGACGTCCCAAGGCGGAGTGAACTCCGTGACGCCGACTTTGACGGTCGGATCAGTTACTTCATCGGTGGAAGTCACTTCGGCTCCGCCTTTGCTGCAGACCGAAACGAACTCAGTCGGTGGCCAACTGTCTGAGCAGCAGGTGAACGCTCTCCCGATCGGCAACAGCGATTACACTCGATTGGCGCTCACTCTTCCCGGCGTAACGCAGAACAGCAACTTTGCGTTCGCCCAGTACACCATCAATGGCTCGCGCTCACGTTCAAATGGTTTCAATATCGATGGCGCCTCCGACACGGATCCTTCGACGTATCTGCCATCAATCAACGAGGGAGGGAACTCCGCGACGGCTGCGACGCGATTGCCGCTCGATGCGATTCAGGAAGTGACAGTTGTGAGTGCGGGCGGGGCGGACTCCGGGCAGAATTCAGGCAGCGTGATGAACGTTATCGTCAAGAGCGGAACGAACGAGTTTCACGGCTCGGCATACGAAATTCACCGCGATGCCGCCCTGGATGCCGCAAATTATTTCGAGAATCTGGCCGGAAATCCGAAAGCGCCCTTTGTATGGAATGAATTCGGAGGCGTGATCGGCGGCCCGATCATCATCTCACGTGCCAAGAACCGCACGTTCTTTTCTCGCCGGTTACGACGGCAGCAGACTGCGGTCTGGGTGTCACGCAGAACGGACTTGCTGCCTACGCCTCAGCAAATTACCGACGCAACAAATGCAGTGCATAGGGTCACGGAAGAATACCGAATCAACTGGGTCTCAATATCCTTGGCTTATATACACAGCTCGGGCTGTCGGGGCCATTTGTCGCCGACAACCGGGGACAGCAATCTCCTAACAGCGGAGTTTTGAAGATCGATCACAAGATCTCGGAGTCTGATTCACTCTCTGGCCGGTATCTACACGGCCAGGGCGAGGATGAATTTCCGGGAGGCGGACCTGGCCCAGGAGGCGGATCGCAGTTGAATCCATGGTTTGGCGTGACGCCGACCGTTGCTGACAACTTCGCTGTCAGCGAAGTACACGTCTTCAATCCCAACTTGATCAATACACTCCGCCTGGGTTGGAATCGGTTCAGCCAATTCCAGAAAGGCCGCGACGCGAATGTGGATCCAGCGACGATTGGATTCAATACCGGCGTCGGGCCGGAGAGCTTTCGGAATTCCGGAAATCGACATTGGTGATCCTTCGCCGCTACGGACCGGTTCTCAAACCTCGGTCTGCAAAACGGAGCAGGCGGCCGCGTCGCTACCAGCTATCAGATTGCGAACGATGTCAGCTGGACGCACGGGGCGCACGCCTTTAAATTCGGCTTCAATTTCTTACACAACTATTCGGACTACACGGTGGTAGGTTCACGTGGCTTATTCACATTCGATGGTTCGCAGCTGGGGAGCACCTTGACAGCTGACGGCGGCCTCGCTGGGCTCATTGACTTGATTGCAGGGCTGCCCGCCGGAAACGGTTTGACAAACATCACGCGCACGAACAACGATCGGGCCAATATCAGTCAGAACGTGATCAGTGGATTCGCGATGGACAATTACAAGCTCAATTCGCAGCTCACTTTAATCCTCGGACTTCGTTACGATTTCTTCACTACGGTACACGAGGATCAGGGGCGTTTTTCTGCTTTCGATCCGACGCAAGGGCTCGTTCAAGCGTCTCAGTTGCCGGGCGGCACTATTTACGACGCGCCCAAGAACAATTTCGGACCGCGCATTGCCGTGGCCTGGGCGCCGCCGTTCCAAGTTATCCCCTCACGTCAAACGATTGTCCGTGCCGGTTTTGGCGTCTACTACGATACGATACCGCTGAACAATTTTGAGGAAGGCTTGACGACCAATCCGATCGGCACAACGGGCGGAGTCACAATCACTCCTAATACTCCGATTCCGTTCGGTGTAGGAGTACCCATTTTCGGTACCGGCGCACCGGAGCCCCCGTTCAACATCGCAAGCATTCAACACAATCTGAAAACGCCGAATACTCAAATCTGGACATTGAATATCCAACAAGAATTGAGTCGGCAATTCATGTTTCAGATCGGATATGTCGGCAGCCACAGCATTCATCAGCTCCAGCTCTTGGATATCAACCAACCGACTCCTGGAGATATACGCCGGCGAGCAATCGCGGCGGCCCTTCAACACGGAATTTCCGGATTTGAGGCAAATCAACACGATCTCGTCAGCCGGCTGGGCTCACTACAATTCTTTGCAGGCACTGCTGAGATCGAATAACTGGCATGGCCTGACGACCCAAGTGTCCTTTACTTGGTCCCACAATCTGGACACCGCTTCGGAAGTGGAGAACTTCTTCGGAACGAGCGGTTATGTCCCTCAGGACGCGACGAATTTGAGGGATAACTACGGAAATTCCGAGTTCGATCAGCGTCGCGCGCTGATTTTCACGTACGTGTACGCGATCCCGTCACCGAAGCTCGATAGCCCTCTCGGATATGTGCTGAAGGATTGGCAGCTTTCAGGCGCGACAACGATGCGCGATGGATTGGCTGCTCCGCTGCTGACTTTCGGCGATCAGAGCGGAGTAGGCAATAACAACACGCGATTTAATTGCATAGCGCCAATTCATTACCAGCTGCAAAGACCTACACTTCCGTATGTGTCTTCCAATTCCTTCGTGGCTCCAGATCAAGGGACCTTTGGCAACTGCCCACGCAATCCACTGGTGGCACCCGGCCTGAACGCTTGGGATATTTCGATTCAGCGAACATTCCGGTTTGCTGAGCGCTATGGAATCGAATTCAGAACGAGTTTCTTTAATGCCTTCAACCACCCGAACTTTGCCGAGCCTTCACCTGACGGGAGCACCCGAATCACGGCTACGGCCGACGACGGCAGTTTCGATTCTCACTTCGGAGTAGGTGGCCCGCGCAACATTCAGTTCATGCTGAAGTTTTCATTCTGATCGCGGAACCCGGCGCGTACCGCCCGTCTTGGACATGATCGCGCCGGCTGAGTTTCAACAGCTGGCGCGCTTGGTGTACCTTTCTCGAGTGCACGGATTATCGGCTGCTCGCCGCGTGAGTGTTTCCAAGTCGGAGGGAACGTGTTCTACAAGGACAAGAAGCGGGTTGGCATGCTCGTCGCTGTGATTGCCGTTGGGTTGTGCTTGACGGCTGCCGATGCAGCTCGAGCTCAGGCTCTGCCTCCCGGTCCAATCAAGATTACCGTCGACGCCACGCACGCGCCCCAGCGAATTCTTCACGCCAAATTAGAAATCCCCACGCGGCCCGGGCCGCTTACTCTCTACTACCCGAAGTGGATGCCTGCAGACCATTCTCCCGACGGTCCGATTCCGAATTTGGCGGGACTGAAATTTTCGGCCGGCGGAAAAGAAATTGTGTGGCACCAGGATCTTGTCGATATGTACGCTTTCAATCTGGATATCCCGGAGGGCGTGAACTCCATCGAAGCCTCGCTGGATTTTCTGATCTCCGCTCCCGGTCCGACCATCGATTTTGCCGCGTCCGGTTCGGCGAAGCTTTTTATTCTGATGTGGAATCAGGTGACGCTCTATCCGAAGGGCTGGCCTGCGGCCCAGTTGACGTTCAATCCGACGCTGACCGTTCCGGCGGGTTGGAAATTCAACACATCGCTTCCGGTTGCAAGCCAGTCGGGAAACACAATTACGTTTTCTCCGGTGCCACTAGACTTGCTGATTGATTCGCCGGTGCAGTCGGGCGAGTACCTTCGAGTGTATCCGCTGAATCCCGGCTCAAAGCCTTTGCATGAAGTGGATGTTGCTTCCGACAACGCCTGGGCGCTCGATATTTCACCGGCGCTGATTGAAAACTATTCACGGCTCGTCGCGGAAGCAGGCGCACTGTATCAGTCGCATCACTACCGCAATTATCATTTCCTTCTCACGCTGAGCGACAATGTTTTGCCCCTCGGTCAAGAGCATCACGAAAGCAGTGACGACCGTGTTGGCGAGCGCACGCTCGTTGATCCGAACGCTCGATTGCTCGAGGCGGGGCTGTTCCCGCATGAGTTCACGCACTCTTGGAACGGCCAATACCGGCGTCCTGAAGGTTTGGCGACGCCGGATTTTCAAGCGCCCATGAAGGGCGAACTCCTCTGGGTCTACGAGGGGTTGACGGAATATCTCGGGACTATTCTCTCTGCGCGCAGCGGACTGAAGACGCCCCAGCAGACGCGCGACTACATTGCACTGACCGCGTCGACGATGGCGCACCGGGCGGGACGCCGCTGGCGCTCGCTGCAGAACACGGCGAACGCCGCGCAGATTCTCTACTTCTCTCCGCAGGAGTGGGCTTCGTACCGGCGCAGCGTTGACTTCTACCCCGAAGCCGTTTTGATCTGGCTCGATGTGGATGCGACGATCCGAAAGCTAACAAACGATCGCCGTTCGATGGACGATTTCTGCCACGCATTCTACGCGCCGCCGGACGGCGAGCCGGTTATCAAGACTTATACTTTCGACGATGTCGTCGCGACTCTCAACCAGGTTGCCCCCAACGATTGGCGTGCGTTCTTGCGCGAGCGGTTGGATTCGACGGCGGCCACTGCGCCACTTGGAGGAATCACGGGTGGCGGGTGGAAGCTGGTATACACCGACGACTCGAACGAGATTCTTGCCGCGGAAGATGCAGTATCTGGCGGCGGAGATTTTACGTCATCGATTGGACTCAGAGTAAAGGGTGACGGGATGGTAGTCGATTCGATTCCTGGCATGCCGGCGTTTGAAAGCGGCGTGAGCCCCTATTTGCGCATTATCGGCGTGAACGGCAGGGAATTCTCGGTGGATGAATTGAAGCGCGCGATTCAGGTGTCAAAAACCAATTCAGCGGCAATTGAACTTGTAACCACGAATACGGGAGCTCTGGAAACGCATGAAATCCATTACCGGGATGGCAATCGCTATCCCCATCTGGAGCGCGTCGAGGGCACGCAGGACTTTCTCGATGAAATATTGAAGCCCCTGACGCCGGTGAGCACGCGCTAGAGAAGCGGCATAATTTTATTTGCCGGCGATCGGCGTTTCCTGGTTCAAGATAGCCACCCAACGATTGCCGCGCTTGATCCAGGTGGTGCTCTCGATTACTGGGCTGGACGGAAATGCTTCGCCGTCTTGTTCGCCAAGTCGTAAGGCTTGGTAGTAGAGAACGACGGTTGCCGCGTTGGGCATGAAAGCGCGCATGTTGCGGATTTCGTACCGCGAGATTGTGCGCGCGTTCATGGTCGCCAGATATTCCGGCTGGAGGATGATGCCGCTTTGGAAGATCATCACCGCGTCGGACGGCACGAGCTTTTCAAATTCGGTCGCATTTCTTTCTTGGGCTGCCTTCCAAACGCGCCCCTCGAGGCGAATGACGGCGCGGATGATCGCGGCTTTCGAGTGCGAACGATTCGGGATTCGTTTTCTGCCGGGCTTGCGGGTCTTCATTTAGACCTCCGAGGGAATGTGTGACGTATCTATTTTCACGCCTCATTGATTTTGGCATTGTATGCTGAGTTGCACCGGCGATTTTCGATTTTCGAGCGGCTCGTGCGACATGCATGGTGACGATACGATCTCGTGATGAGTGATTCGCAATATGTAAGTCGCACGCCAGCGGAATTCGATTTCATCTGTTGACTTAATTTTTCAGGGAGGCCCAGAACGTGCCCGCGAGAACTGAACTCGATTCCGTCCGCGCCCGATTTCCCGTCTTTAAGAAGAAAATTTATCTCAACTCGTGCTCACAGGGTGCGCTCAGCGATTCCGTTGAGGAAGCCCTGCTGGAGCACATCCGCAGCTGGAACGAAGATGGCTCGCCATGGGATCGCTGGGTGGAACAGTACGAAGCAGCGCGTGCATCATTCGCGCGATTCATCGGAGCGCGGCCCGAGGAGGTGGCGGTCATTTCTTGTGCGTCGGCAGGGATCGGCGCGGTTGCAAGTGCACTGAATTTTGGCGGTCCACGCCGTAAGGTGGTGATGGGGGAATTCGAATTTCCGACGATGGGACAGATCTGGCTCGCCCAGCAGTCTCGCGGCGCCGAAATTCAGTTCGTCGCGGCGCAGGATGGCCGAATCCCTGTTGGCAGATACTCGACAGCGATCGACGATCAGACGCTCATCGTTCCGGTGACGGGTGTCTGCTTCATGAACGGGGCTCGCTCGGATGTGCCGGCGGTTGTAAAGTTGGCGCGCGACCGCGGCGCACTCGTGATGCTCGACGACTACCAGGATTGCGGAACGCGTCCGGTTGACGTGAAGGCGCTCGATGTGGATTTCTACGTGAGCGGCGCGCTCAAGTATTTGCTCTGTCCATCAGGGATTGCTTTTATGTACGTTCGCTCGGAGTTGATTGAGTCGCTCACGCCGACGATTACGGGTTGGTTCGGCCAGCAGAATCCTTTCGCATTTGACGTAAAGCATTTCGATCCGGCGACGTCAGCACGCCGTTTTGAAGCTGGCTCGCCGCCAGTGCCGCATGTTTACACGGCTACCGCCGCGCTCGATTTGCTCGGAAGCGTGGGTTTCGATCGGATTGCTGGGCATGTTGCGTCATTGGCGCAAGCGCTGATCGTTGGTGCGAAGGAACTGAAAATTAAGGTCAAAACGCCCGCTGATAGTTGCGGGCCGCTTGTCGTTCTCCAGATGAAGGATTCCGAAGCGGCTGTGAAGAAACTCGCGTCGCACAAAATTGTTGCCTCCAATCGAATGGACGGTTTGCGCATATCGTTTCATTTCTATAACACCCTCGACGATGTTCGGGCTGTCCTCGAAGTGCTGGAACAGAACATCGACCTCGCCGTAAGGCAATGAGACAGGCCGCCTCCGCGAGTTCGAGTCGGCGCCGAACATGACGACGAAGCTCCAGGAATTCTGTGACTCTCTTCGCGGCAAGTTCCAAGGCGATTTAATCCGCGACGGCGACCGCGAATTCATCGAATCGAGTAAAATCTGGAATGCGATGATGGCGCGAACGCCGGGCGCGATTGCACGGTGCGCTGACGTCACGGACGTCCAGCTCGCTGTGCGTTCCGCAGCTGAAGCCGAAATTCTCACGGCAGTCCGTTGCGGCGGGCACAGCCTCGCTGGTTTTGGCAGTTGCGACGGCGGACTCGTGATCGATCTTTCGCGGCTGCGGCATGTGGATGTCGACGCATCGACGCGTCGTGCGAAGTTCGGCGGTGGGTGCCTGCTGGGAAACGTGGATATGGCCACGCAGCGCGAAGGGTTGGTGTTTCCCGCTGGTGTCGTCTCGCACACCGGAGCCGGTGGACTCGTGCTGGGCGGCGGCACCGGTTGGCTTACGCGGCTTCACGGGCTGTCATGCGACAACGTGCGCGGCTTTACGTTGGTGACGGCCGACGGCTCGCTCGTCCGCGCGAACGAAAAAGAAAATTCCGACCTTTTCTGGGCGTTGCGCGGCGGTGGCGGCAACTTCGGAGTGGTCACAGAATTCGAAGTTCAACTTCATCCGCTCACTTCCGTCCTGCTCGCAACTTCATATTGCCACCGGGACGATATCGTCCACGTGCTACAGGATTGGCGCGATTTCATGCCTGGCGCGCCCGATGAACTGAAATGGAATATCTCGCTCGTGCTCGCACCAAATGACGGTCGAGTGCCAGCCGTGATTCGCGGTAAACCGGCGTTAAGCTTGAGCGTTGTTTGGTTTGGAGATGTGGCCGAGGGCCGTCGCCACGTGGAACGCATCTTTTCAACCGGCAAACAATTCAATCGCAAGCAGGAAACGCTGTCGTATCTTGGTTTGCAAACGATGGCCGATACCGATTTTCCGCACGGCCGACGCTATTACACAAAATCCGGGTACTTCATGGCGTTTACGGATCGCATTATTGAACTCATGGTTGGCGCGCTTGCTTCCATTCCGGCGCAGAATACGCAAATCGAGCTCGCGTATCTTGGCGGCGCAGCAGGACGCTTAGCCGCGTCGGAAACCGCGTTCGGCGACCGAAGCGCGCCCTTCATCCTGAATTTATTGGCCGATTGGAAAGATCCCGAAGAAGATTCCGCGAATATTTCCTGGGTCCGAAATCTGTTTAACGTGCTACGCCCGAGCATGAAGCCCGGCGTGTACGTCAACTTCATGAGCGGCGACGAGCAGGACCGCGTGCCCGAAGCATATCAGGAGCGCTGGCAACGGTTGACAAAAATCAAAACTCACTACGATCCCGGAAATTTCTTCCGTCTGAATCAGAATATCCCGCCGCTGACGGCAGCATAGCCGCTCTTGTTTTCTTCGACTGCAAGATATTGCAGTACGTCACTGACGGGCGTACAGTCCACACTCGATTGGAGGTATGCGATGAAGATGCGATATCCCGCGTTGTTATTTTCCGTGCTGATGGTTGCGGTTTTCACCCTGACATACCACGTCAACGCACAACGAGCGCCGAGGGGCAAAGTGACGTCGCTTCAGGCAACCTCGGACAAGGAAGGTCAACATCCGGCGAGCGCGGAAATTGCAGGACCTGCAACCGTTATGTGCATCGCTGCATTTTCGGAGACGCCGAACGTACAACCACCGCCGAACTGCCACATCACCGCGCCTGGTTTCAATGGTATTTTGTACAAAGGTCAGACCGCCAACGCCACCGGTGCAGGGACAGTGACTTTGAAATGCAACGGGCAGGGCAATCTCCGTTGCAATGCGCGAATTGACATCCCGCCGCCAGCGAAGTGAATCGCGCCCCTGCAACTGATCGATATGTAAGCCGAGTTACCGATCGTTCGCGAAGAGCAGTGAAGATTGGCGCGCCCGAGAGGAGATGAACTTCTGACCCTCTGGTTCACAGGCCAAGCTCGTAATTAGTTCGGCTGCTGCCAATGACCGCGAGCCAACAGAAGTCTCTGGCTAGGTGCGTCAAGCCGAATTTGGCACCGCTAATCATGGCTGGCGCGCCGCAGCACTCGGAGCTGGTTTTGTGACAGGGGCATTCTTGAAGAAATCGTGGACATCCGGCATAGAGGGCGATTGAGCACCGGGTGCGGTACCAGCGTGATTCTGGTCCGTCGGTGGGTGGGCAAATTGGCCACCGCCGGGCTGGCTCTTTGTGACGAGCCATCCGCCCGCATGGCGATTCAGGAAATAGGTCATTTGCATTGTGGTGCCACCCTGCTTGAGACGAAACTCCACATCCGCCTGCGCTTGGTCGCCGTTTACGGAAGTCTGAGCAACGTTCATGTCCATCGCGGCCATGTTGAGCGTGCTATTGCTGGCGAGGTGTTTTTGAACGGCGTCGCGGATCGCGTCCTGGTCACTCGTCGATGCCGGCGCAGTAGTAGAAGCTGGACTCGAGGAACTCGTGAGGTTCGTACCCGGGCCGCCGGATGGGGCCGTCGCACTCGACGAGGGCGAGTGCGAGCGCGATTTATCGCACCCGCCGATGCACGCGAGAAACAGGCTCGCAAATAGAACTGCCCTACATCGCGTCATGCGAGGCTCCTTTCGATTTGGCGACTCGACGAAAAGATTGTAGCGCCACATTTCGCATCGCGATCAAATCGCCATTTCCATCGCGGCAGACTGCTTCACTTCTTTCCGTCCTGCTGCTGTTAGGTCTTGCAGACCGAATCCTACGCCGATTTTCTTCAGGAACGCGTTGGGCGGTTCGCCGCCCGCGAAGATCCATACGAACTCGTTCGGAATTTCCTGAGTTTGGCCCTTGACGTCGAGCACAACTGAATTCGGCTTGAATTCCACCGGGACCGAATTGAAGATGACGTTGACCTTTCCGGTGCGGATGCAATCCGCAATGCGTTGCGAGTTGCGTTCTTTGATGCGCGTGAAGCTTTCCTTGCGATAGGAGAGGGTGACCTTGTTCCCGACCTGATGCGCGAGTCCCATGGCGGCTTCGACGGCGCTGTCGCCGCCGCCGACGACGAGGATTCTTTTGTTCACGTAATGATCCGCTTCGATCAAGCGGTACATCACTTTCGGAAGTTCTTCGCCTTTTACGCCGAGCTTTCTCGGGCTGCCGGTGCGGCCGAGGGCGAGCATCACCGAGCGCGAGCGATATTGGTTGCTGGCGGTAGTCACGGTAAAGATTCCGTCGGCACCTTTCGTGACGTTCGCGACCTTTTCACCTTTGCGGAAGTTGAAATCGACGCGCTCGAGGACCTTGTTCCAGAACGCGATCAGCTCCTCTTGGAGAGCTCGGTCTTCTTAAATTTGCCGTACATCGGAAATTCGACCGGGCTGGTCATCACGAGCTTCTGTCGCGGATACTTCGCGACGGTGCCGCCGATATCGCCTTCGTCCACGGTGACGTGATTTAATTTTCTTTCGATCGCGCGCAGCGATGCACTGATTCCGGCTGGACCTGCGCCGACAATCAGTACGTCGTAAATATCGGGCGAGGATTTGCCGCCGCGAAGCGAAGTGATGCGGTCGGCGATCGTATCGACACAGTCGCGTCCCTGGCCGATCGCATTCTTGATCAACGCCAATCCGCCGAGTTCGCCTGCGATGAACAGATTTGGGATTGTCGTTTCGTACTCCGAGGTTAGATTCGGCATGTCGGCGCCGATGCTGGGGCTTGCCATGACCATAGTGATTGCGCCGACGGGGCAAACCTCGGCGCACAGACTGTGGCCGATGCACTTGTATCCATTCACGATGACGGCCTTGCCGCCCAACATCGCGAGGACGTCGCCCTCCGGGCAGACGGAGGTGCAAGCGGCGCAGCCGATGCAATAGGTCGCGTCGATGTGCGGATGCTGGGCTTGGGGCCTTCGGAGCGCAGCTTGCCTTTCTCGGCGGCTTCACGGCTTCGAGCTTCGTTCACTTTCATGTCCTTCAGGTAACGCCGCATGAAGAACAGAAGGACAACCGCAGCGATGACGAATGCGATAAAAGTGTCCATATGCAGAGTGTGCTACAGATATCCGAACCACATCGCCGTGGCGATATGCAAGATGGCCAAAACGACAAACGCATAGCTGAATGGCCGGTGAATCACGTGCCAAAGCTGAAATACCTGCTGCGTGCGTGACAGGAAAACCATCCGCAGCGAAAGAGCCCCCTGCCTCCGCACGATTTGAACGACGCGCTCAAGTTCATTGTCGCTGCTCCGCAAGAGTCCGCCCAAGCTGAGCAGGATTCCTCCAAATCCAAGCACGCGGCGCCGGAGCGCGGCGACGCGAAATGGGCGCGCCAGGTCGAGCGCGCACATCCAGAGCAACACACCAATCGCTGACTTGTGTTTCACCATTTCCACATTTGGAATATGAAATGCGGCGACCAATTCACCGGGAGTGAAAAGTTTCTGCGACGCCATCTGATGAGTGAGCGCGACCTGTTCTTCCTGAAGTTCCTGCCAGGTAAGTTCAGCCGCATTCAAGCGCCGCGGGATTTGGGCGTAGATATACCGTCCCACGATGCCGCTTAGGGCAACTGCCACCATGATCCAAAAAGCCATTCCAGCTATGCCGCGGAATTTGAACGCTGCGTGAAATGCGATGACGATGGGGGCAGACACCCCCAGCACGATGTGAAAATCGAGCCAGTGCGTCGTCGTGCCAATGCTCGCGAGCCATCCCCACCTTTTTCGAAAGTAGTAAAAATAGATCAGGAAGAACATACCGACGCCTAGCATCCCGAGCTTGATCCCGATTGCGCCGCTCGGGCGCAGTAGTACATGTTTGGGAGAAAAGGGCCGCGCGCCGGCGCTGAGAGTGTAGTAGTCGAAACCATACGCGGCGACTACGAGCAAGAAGGCGATTGCAATCGCCCATGCGGCGCTAAGCCGCAGATGGTGGGCACGTTCGCGATCCGGAACAGAAGAGGTGATGGTTCGTACGGTAGCGTTAGTTGTCATCGTGATGGGAACACATCCGTGTCGAGTTTTATGTCCGTGCGATATTTCTTGTAATTGACGAACCGATGCACGTTGCGCCAGTGCTGCTTGGGTGTTTCGAGATCGATCGTTGCGGAGACCGGAAGCCACTGGGGCTGCGGCTCGTCCTTGAATGAGACGAAACCGTAGATCAGCTCTGCACGCAAAGTTTTAAGTCCCATGTCCGTCATGGACGAGCCGACCGTCGTCTCGATGCGATGGATATTGCCGCTGCTCGGATCGATCCACGCGACCCCTGAGAGCTCCAAAGGCCGCTCCGTATAAACCATCTGATAAAGAATAGGGGAGCGAGTCCCTGGAACGTGCTCGAATCCGATGCGCGCGAGCAGCTGTCCGTTGAACGCGTCATCTTCGAGCTTTTTGAAGCGAAAACTCGATTGATAGTAGGGATGAAATATCATCGCGAGCGTCGAAAATCCGTCCGTTTTGATGAGCGGGCGCAATTCGTGCTTGTCGGGAGCTCGCTCCACGAGTCGTTGTTCTTCGACTCGCAAATGGCCATCTTCGAAGCGGGTCATTAACAGGGCGTCGAACACGGTCTCTTGCTTATATTCGACACGGTCGTTCGGCTTCAACTTCTGCTGCAAAATGTCTTCTTGGTAGCGCAAGAAGGCAAATTGCTCGACGAACTGTTCGACATTTGCTTGCGTCTTGCTCAACAGATCGGATAGCGGGTCGGACTTCTGGGCGTCGACCCGAGAGGGCACAAGCAGCGAAATGAACGCAAGCGCCGCCATAATCGCCGCCGTGCAGGCGGCACGGGTGATGTCTCGATGAAATCGGGTCGTCATTGTTTACGCCGCTAGAATCGCTTTCCCACGATGAACTGCAGCTGGTCGTAGTTCATCGTTCCGCCTCGCTGCCACGTGTAGCCCGCCTCGAAAAATACGGTTTTCCCCGGAGTCCAATCGAGATAGCTTGTGACGAAGTGGGTCTGGGTCGTCGTCGTCAATGTGGACGAGAGATTCTGAAATCCGGCCTGCAGATTCCATTGAAACTTGTCACCGAAAGGCCGCGAAACTGAAATCGCCTTGTAATCGCCGCTTCCAAACGAGCTATTGAATTTTGAGTAGCGCAGGTCCGCCCGAAAGCCTGTTCGTCCGATTTCGCCGAACGTCACTCCGTACATTTGGTTCCACGAGCTTTTTGTATCGCCGGTTCGCGAACTTTGCCCCTGCTCCGTGTAGAAACTGATTCTCTTTGGCAGGTTTATACGGACGCCGCCGCTCAGTCCCTGAAAAAGATAGCGATCGAGCAGCCCGGTACCGATCAATTGCGGATCGAACGTCGGCACATTGCGAAAGTAGATATCGCTCAAGCTCAATTCCAAATGCGGATTCGGCTGATAGCGGAGCGTCAGATAGCTCTGGTTCAGGCCGCCGGTCTTGGTGGTGGTGGGAGGCGTCGTGGTCGGATCGGTGACCACGGTATGGGAAGCATCGATCTGCATCGAATCGTAAATGGAGAAATTGCGATTGATGAAGATGCCGGTCTCGGCAAAAACAAACTGGCGAGCGGCACGCCAATCGATGGCCGTGACTGCCACCCCGAAGGTAGTGGTGTAGCGGATGCCGTCCCATTCTCCACCTTGAAAATTCACGAAGGCTCCAGCGATCCGCTGATTCGGATTGTAATCGTAGGAAGTCGGATCGGGAGTTGAACCAGCAAACACGCCCACGATCGTATGATCGCCCTCGCGGTGCCCTACATATCCACCGTCAATTGTGTCGAGGCTCGCCGCCCAGGGCAGATAGAGCCGGCCGCCGCCCGCAACCCAGGCTGAATTCGGATTGTCGTAGGTCAGGCTCAGGTGGTATGTGCGATTGATTAAATCGGTGATCGTGGCCGGCTGGCCGCCACCAGCTAGCGACGAGAAACGGCCGCGATAGTAGCCGCTGAAATTCCAGTAAGTGCCACCGATGCGCGTCATGTCCATGCGGGCAACGACGCCGATGTCCGAGCTTGTGCTTGTCGGGTTCGTGTGGCTTAGCAGCGTCTCGTACTCGACACCGATGCGGCCGCGCATGCGGTTTATGTCCGGCGAAGGCGGCCTGGGCACGGCCGCTCTTGCTTCTTCGACAGCCGGATCGCCCGATGTGAAAGTAATAACCTGCGGATACGTTCGACCACCGGTGAGCTGTTCCTTTTTCTCGGCCTCGCGCTGCTCCTGGAGCTGCTCAGGGGCGAAGCGGGCCATGTCACCCACCTCCACAGGTTCCGAAGAGGAGACAATTTCACAAACGGCGGAAGATGCGGCGACGGACACAACCTTGAGCGATGCGATGATGCCCGAAGGAGGAAGCGGCGCCTGCATCGCCGAATCCGCAGCAGGAGCAGCTACGGTGCGCTCGATGATAAGGCTCTGTCCTTCTTTCAAACCTGCCGCGCGACCTCCTTCGAGGTACACGACACCCTGCGCGATGTATTTGACGCGAAACATTTGTTTTTCGATCGTCCCCTGGGCCCAAACTAAAATTGGCAACATCGCGACGAACAGCGATGCGGAAGAAAGAATCACAACTCGCGATCTAGTCACCGCCGCCACCATTCTTATGGCACTGATAGCAGTTGATGCTGTTGTATACATAACCGGAAACGCCGGAATGTTTCGGATTCGTTTGAGACGCCGTATGACAGGTTGTGCACTGGAAAACGGCGTAGTTCGAAGAGTTCGTATGGCAAGTGGCGCAAACTCCGTTAGCGCCGCCATGATTCGTCGGGAACCAAGTGTGGTTAAACGTTGCGCCAAGCCAATTCGTGGTGATCCAGGTGGTGTGGCATGTCACGCATGTCGTCGGGAAACCCGCAGCCGTATGGTTCGGGTTTGTCGTTCCGTTGTAGTCGGCCTTGTGGCACGAATAGCAATCGGTCGGCGTTCCGGCAAAAACACCGCCGATGTGGCAGCTGCCGCAGGGCACACTGACGTGCGGTCCCTGAAGCGGGAACGGCGTGTTGTTATGGTTGAAAACGGCGCCGAGCCAGTTCGTTGTTGTCCACGTGGTATGGCAAATCGTGCAATCCTGCGGGAAGTTCGACGTGACGTGGTTCGGCACGCTCGGAAACGTCCCGGCGTTCGCGAAGTCCTTGGCGTGGCAGCCGTAGCAGGTGGTGGGCAGCGTTCCCGAGTAATTGTCGGTGTGGCAAGTCGCGCAAGGTACCGTCGTGTGCGGTCCCTGAAGCGGAAAAGTAGTGGTGCTGTGATTGAAGTTCGCATTGAGCCAGTTGACCGTGGTGTGGCACAGCGTACAATCCTGCGGGAAATTTGCCGTCACGTGATTCGGCACGCCCGGAATCGTCGCCGTGCCGTTGTAATCGGTAGCGTGGCAACCGTAACAGGCGGTCGGAGCGCTCGCGTAATTGCCGCCCGAGTGGCATTGGGTGCACTGCAAGTTCGCGTGCCCATTGGTGAGCGGAAAAAACTGGCTGTGGTTGAAATTGGCCTGATCCCATCCGGCCGTGGTATGGCAAGTGGCGCACGCGGAAGCGGCAAAACCAGCTTGCGCGTGCGGCGGATTATTGGTTGCGTTGTAATCGGTGAGGTGACAGGAGGCGCAATCAGTCGAAAGGCCTTTGTAGACGCCGCTCGAGTGGCAGGCGGAGCAAGCGACGGGGATATGCTTGCCCGTGAGCGGAAACGAAGTTTGGGTGTTGTGGTCAAATTTTCCGTCGGTCCACGCAATCGTGTCGTGGCAGGTGGAGCAAATCGTTGGAGCGAAACCGGCTTGCGCGTGAGGCGGCGTGGTTGTGCTGTTGTATTGCGTCGTATGACAACCGGCGCAAGTGGTGGGCGCGCTCGTGTAATTGCCTCCAGTGTGGCACTGCGAGCACTGCAAATTCGAATGCCCGTTTGTGAGCGCGAAAAATTGGTTGTGGTTGAAGGTCGAGCTGTCCCAGCCAGCAGGCGTATGGCACGTGGCGCACGCAGAAGCTACAAACCCTGCTTGCGCGTGCGGGGGATTGTTCGTGCCGTTGTAATCGGTAATGTGGCAAGACGCGCAGTCCGTCGGAGTGCCGGCGAATTTGCCGTTGATATGGCACTGCGTGCACGGCACGGTTACGTGCTTGCCGATCAAGGGGAAAGATGTCGTGTTGTGATTGAAATTGGCGTTGAGCCAAGTCGTCGTGTCGTGACACAACTGGCACTGTTGAGAGAATCCCGCCTGCGAGTGTGGTGGATTATTCGTCGCGTTGAAATCCTTGGCATGACACCCGTAGCAATCGGCGGGCGTCCCCTGGAACTTGCCCCCGATGTGACAGGCCGTGCACTCCAGCGTTGCGTGCGCCCCTGTTAATGCAAACCCAGTGAATTTCAAGTGGTCGAACTTCGCGCCAAACCAAGTGTCCGCGCTATGGCAGGTTTCACAAGTTGTCGGAAAATTGAGGGACTTATGATCCGGCTCGGTCGCTCGTTGGAAGTCAGCTGTGTGGCACGAGAGGCAGGCAGTGGATAACCCTTCGAACTGTCCGACCGCCGCGCTCTTGTGGCAGTCGGCGCACTCGAGCATAGCGTGAGCGCCGAGCAGCGGAAACCGATTTTCGTGTTGCTTCAGCTGCTCGGTGCGAAGATCCCACCCCTTCACGGTGTGACACTGCTCGCAATTCGCGCCGAATTGGCGGCGGTGAATATCCGCATGGCAATCTGCGCAACGCGTGCTCACATTTTTGAATACGAGACTTGTATGGCACCGCGTGCAAGCAACTTTCTGGTGCATGCCACGCAGGGGGTAGCTCGTTCGGTCGTGATCGAACTCCGGAACGCCGCGGATCGGCTTCCAACTCGTATTCGTGTGGCAGTTTTCGCAAGGGATGCTGATCGGTCCGTGCGGATTCCTGCTGTATTGTTTCTGAGGTTGGGACTGCGCCGACTTCTGCCCGATACTGATACAAAGCAGCAGCCCGAAGAGCATCGAGAATATGATCGATTTCCGCATCATCCGCACGAGATACGGTTGCAGTTTCGGCTTTTCTTCGGTTGGCTGGGTACCGAAGTATCACAACAGATTAGGTGTGCTCGCCAGCCAGTACAACTGACCGCGAGTACAGGTTTAGTTCACTGTAAAACCTGACCTCGAGATCCACCCGAGATCGCCTCGAAAACGTCGCACTTAGAAAGTGATTCGATTCTGCGAATCGTGGGGCGGGTTGTCTTTGGTGGCGAAAATAGTCTCAGAAAATTTCCTTTTCCAAAAATTGGCACATGGGTTCAGACGGTTAGGTACGTCGAATTAGAATCAATATCAAAAGCACTGACAAACTTATTTAGTCCTTCGGACTCAATTGTGGCAACTGGCACACTGCCGCGTGGTGGGTTTATAGAATAGAACTCGGTTCGCGCCGACATTCCGGAAGCCCGTGTGACATTCGTCACAAGCCACGTTCATATGCGCGCCCTTTAGCGAAAAATCGGTCTGAGTTTCGTGATCGAAGAGTGATGGCTTCCACTTCTCCGACGTGTGACATTTTTCACAATTCTCGGGCTGCCCCGCCCGCGCGAACTGCCCAGCATGAATATCCTCATGGCATCCGCTGCAGGTGGTTGACGCCGATTTGAACGAAACTTCGTTGACCTTGCCTCCGGGAGAGCTCGGTTTGTGACATTCATCACATTGAACTTTCGCGTGTGCGCCTACGAGCGGAAACGATGTCTTCGAGTGATCGAAACTTGGGAGATCCGTCCATGACTTCACTGAATGGCACGCCTCGCAGCCCATCGCCCCTCCGTCAGAGCGTTTCTGCGCCATTTGCTCGCGGAATTCGCCGTGGTGCGGGTCGGCATGGCAGCCGGTGCACGAGCGATCGTCAAATCGATAGGGAACCACCTTCGCAGCGTAACCATCTTTCGACGCCGTGTGGCACTCGGAACAAGTGACTGCCAGATGCGCACCCGCGAGCGGAAAACGTGTCTTCTGATGTTGCGCGATCGTGTAGGTCGACGGCTGGAATCCAGCGATGGTGTGGCATTGCTCGCATTGGCTCTTGTACGGAGCCGCTGCGAACTGCCCCTGATGCACATCGGTGTGGCAATCCATGCATTTCGCGAACGCGATCTTGTAGCGCGTCGCCGCTCCCGCGGGAACGTGGCATTTCGCGCAGGCCACTTGAACGTGCCGTCCCTCGAGCGGATACGCGGTGGCCTTATGCGCTTTGACGTCGAAGACCGACGGCTTCCAGCCATCGACGTTGTGGCACGATGAGCACTCGCCCTTGTCGGACCGCTTTGCGAATTGGCCACCGTGGGGATCCGGCGTGTGGCAATCCGAACAACGCGCAAATGTGACGGCCTTCTTGAAATTTCCTCCGGTGTGGCATTGCAGACAATCCACCTGCGCGTGCTTGCCTTGCAAAGGAAACTTCGTCTTCGAGTGATCGAAACGTTCGCTTTCCTGTATCTTTTTCCATCCAATCGTCGTGTGGCATGTTTCACAGCTCTGCGCAAATGCTCCGCGATGAGGATCGGCATGGCAGTCAGAACACTTTGCGAAGGGAATACCTGTGAATCGTGGCTGTCCGCCGGCCGCGGCCGGAGTGTGACATTTTGCGCAGGGAACGTGGGTGTGCAGCCCGGTCAGCGGGAATCTGGTTTTCGAATGGTCGAAATTTGTCGCTGCCTTCCAGTCGGTGAAGTTATGGCATTGCTGGCAGCTCTGTCCCAATTGGCCGTGATGAACGTCCTCGTGGCAGGTCACGCAGTTTTGCGATAACCCGAGAAACGTCTTCCCCAAATCCTTCATCTTGATGAGTGGCTTTTCAGATGCCTGGATGTGCGCCGTCGTGTGGCATTTGCTGCAATCGATGCCCGCATGTTTCCCTTGCAGAGGATATCCCGTCTGCGTGTGGTCGAACTCTTTTAGCGAAGGAATCCAGCGGATGAGCGGAAACTCCTCGCCATTATGTTCGGAGTGGCACTTCGCGCAGGTTTCTTTGTTGGCGAATGTGGAATGAAGCCCGCGGCCCTGGGACAGTTCTCGTGCAATCTCTGTGTGGCATTCCTGGCATTTCAATACCGCTGAACCCACGCCCGTTTTGTGGCAACTCGAGCACTGCGTCGGCCCATTCAGCGTCTCGTGCGCCTTCGAAAGCGGTCCCGGCGAAATTTGTGCGTGCGCGGACGGCACCACGAGGAACAAAAATGCAAGCGCGAGTGTGGCTTGCCTCATCAGCGAGTGCCCCTTCAGAGCGTGAGCAACCTACACCTTCGCTCAGCGAGCCAAGGCCCGCTTCGTCTCCAAATGTTGGTAGAGCAGTGCAATGCCGCGCAAGGTTGCTTGCGGAGGCTAAAAAAAGAATATGTCAAATACTTCCTGCGCAGGGAGGATCCGAAGCTTCGTTGTCGCAAACGCTAATCACGAAAGCGACTGCTGACATCCACTAAGTAGCCGAATTCCGTCGGTTGACTTGCCTTATCGCTCGGCCCAGGATGTGCGTCGCTGAAGCCGGAACCCCACTCGCCGATCGGCCATACAATCTTTCATTACCTTGTCATCGAGAAACTCGGCGGTGGAGGTTTGGGTGTCGTCTATAAATCCGTGGACACGGAGCTTGGGCGCTTCGTCGCCTTGAAATTTCTGCCGGACGACGCAAAATCGCGATGGGCGAGGGCTTGGAAGCAATCTTTCTGGCTCAACGTGGAATGAATGCGATTGCAAGTACTTTGGTGTTTGCCAGTCAAAAGGGCACCGCGCTACGTCCCGAGAATATTCTCGAGCGGATAATTCATCCGACGTGTGAAATGCTCGGGCTTTCAAAGGTGGGCTGGCACGATTTGCGTCACACGGGCGCGACTCTATTGCACGAGCGTGAGCCGCTTCGCGCGGCGCAAGCGATTTTGGGACATTCGGATTTGCAGACAACGCTCGGGTATACTCATGTGCTTCCCGGTTGGCAACGAGATGCGATGAGTAGGCTCGAACGACGGATTTTGTTCGCAAATGTTCCCAAGTCGGAGAAGGCACCACAGAGCGGGGACTTGATAACTCACTGAACCGCCACGAAATGAAGTGGCGCGCCCGAGAGGAGTCGAACCTCCGACCTTCTGGTTCGTAGCCAGACGCTCTATCCAGCTGAGCTACGGGCGCGCCGTGATGCGGCTGTTACATTGATAGATTACGACACGACGCTGGGAAGTTCAACCGGGACTGGCCGAACATCGCGCGCGACGAAGGCATTCGCGAATCGTTAGGCCTGTGTCGCGCAGCTCGTTAGTGAAAATCGTGCGAAACGGTTTCAGCGCGTGTGATCGATAGCGGACGTACGCTCGCGGCTTTCACGGAAATTACGTTTTCCTGATTTTGGAGTGGTCCTTCGATCAGCAGAAATTGCTGGTGCACCACCACCACGTGGTCCCGCTCGAAAAGTTGCGGCGTAATAATTGCGTTTGAAATTCCCGTTTCGTCTTCGAGGCTGAGGAACACGAAGCCTTTCGCCGTGCCCGGACGCTGTCGCGCGATTACCGACCCTGCGATTCGCACCCAGGTTCCATCGGGAATTGCGCGAAGCTCGCTGGCCGAACGAATTCCTTGCTTCTTCAACGACGCGCGATGATACGCCATGGGATGCGGGCCTGTCGTCATACCCGTCCCCCGAAAATCAGCGACCAACCTTTCTTCTGCCGTCATCGGCTGCAAAGGAGAATTGCGATTGCGCATGGGAACTATTGATGGTGTTACGGCGCCAGCGCGATCGCCAGATTCTTCGCGCGGATCGAGGTCGACGTTTTCTACAGAACGCTCCAACACAGAATCTTCCAGCGCCGAGTCTTCGAACGCAGATCGTTCGAGCAAGGGGCCCGGTCGCCGCGACGCTCGCTCGATTTGCCACAGCGCATCTCGCCGGTGAATCCCGCGGTTATGAGTCTTGCGATCGGCGCCAATGAAATTCAGCGCGCCGATTGCAGCAAGAACCGCCAGTTCGCTTTTCTGTATGAATGGCACACGCAGTTTCAAATCTTCAATCGAAGTAAACGGCCGCATCGCGCGCTCGTGCAGAAGTTCCAGAGCGATCTCCTGGCGCAAATCTTTCACGTAACGCAATCCAACACGCATGACCAGCCGTTCACCGTCTTTTTCGAGCGTGCACAGCCAGTCTGAACAAGTCACGTCGATAGGGCGAACTTTCAACCCATGCCGCTGCGCATCCTTCACGAGTGTTGCCGCGTTATAAAAACCCATCGGCTGATTGTTCAGCATAGCCGCGGTAAATGCGGCGAGGTAATGGCACTTCAAATAAGCGCTGGCGTATGCGAGCAGGGCAAAACTTGCCGCGTGCGATTCGGGAAATCCATACAGCGCAAATGAAGTGATGGATTGAACGATCGTATCCTGCGTCGCACCGTGGATTCCTTTCTCAGCCATGCCGCGCCGAAGTTTTACTTCCACTTCCTTCATGCGGGATTCCGAACGCTTAAATCCAAATGCGCGCCGCAATTCTTCCGCTGCGCCTCCCGTGAATCCAGCCGCAATCATGGCCATGCGCAGTAGTTGTTCCTGAAAAAGTGGCACCCCCAGCGTGCGTGCGAGCACAGGCTCGAGCGACGGGTGCAAACATTCAGCCGGTTCGCGTCCCTGCCGACGTTTCAGATACGGATTCACCATCTGGCCAACGATGGGCCCGGGCCGGATGATCGCCACTTGCACCACAATGTCGTAAAAACATTCCGGCCGAAGTCGAGGCAGGCACGACATCTGCGCGCGACTCTCGATTTGAAACATGCCAACGGTGTCGGCTTTTTTCAGCGTGTCGTAAACGAGCTTGTCATTGGCAGGCAAATGCGCAAGGTCGACTTCCTCGCCGTAATCATCGCGAATAAGTTTCAGCGAATCTTCGAGCACCGCCATCATCCCAAGCCCCAGCAAATCAATTTTGACGATGCCCATATCCGCACAATCTTCTTTGTCCCATTGCACCACGACGCGTCCCGGCATCGTCGCCGGCTCAAGCGGCACCACCGAATCGAGCTGGCCCTGGCAAACGACCATTCCGCCGGAGTGTTGCCCGAGGTGGCGCGGCAAATCCTGAACCAGGCGGCAAAGATCGAAAAATTTGCGGATGCGCGGATGTTGCGGGTCGAGACCGGCATCGCGGAACTGCCGTTCGAGAGTGTCGTTCTCATCCTTATATTCCCACGCGCCAACGAGGCCCGCGAGACGGTCGAGCGTTTCGAGATCGAAAGAAAGCGCCTTGCCGATTTCACGCGCCGCTGAGCGTCCGCGATAGGTGATGACGTTTGCCGTCATCGCAGCGCCTAATTTTCCATAGCGCTCGTAGACGTACTGGATCGCGCGCTCGCGCTGGTCTCCACTGGGAAGATCGAGATCGATGTCGGGCCATTCGCCGCGTTCTTCGGAGAGAAAACGCTCGAAAAGCAGGTCCATCCCCACCGGGTCGACGGCGGTGATGCCAAGCGCATAGCAGACAGCGCTATTCGCGGCGGAACCTCGCCCTTGCACGAGGATATGTTTCTCGCGACAGAAACGAACGATGTCCCAGACGATCAGGAAATATCCGGGGAGATCGAGTTTTTCGATCATGGCGAGCTCGCGATCGATCTGTTTCTGTGCGCGCTCGTCGTCGGGCCCGTAGCGCGAGAGCATGCCTTCATGAGTGCGGTGGCGCAGAAAGCTCATTTGCGTTTCGCCGTCGGGCGCCGGATAGGGAGGGAACTTGTATCCCAGATCGCTCATAGCAAATTGCAAGCGCGCGGAAAGAACCTGCGTGTTGGCGATCGCTTCAGGAAGGTCGGCAAATAATTCCGCCATCTCTTGCGGAGATTTTAAGTGGCGCTCGGAATTACGGGAGAGAAGGCGCCCGGCGGTGGAAAGATTGCGATGGTTGCGAATGCATGTGAAAACATCGAGGATTTCCCGCTGTCGCGACTGCGTGTAGCAGACGCCATTCGTCGCGAGTAACGGCAGCCTTAATTTACGCGCAATTTCGACGGCTGCTTGATTGCGTGCCTCCTCTTCGCGGCAGAGATGCCGCTGCAATTCCACGTAAACATTCTCGCGGCCGAACAGCTCGCAGAGCTGTTGAACGCATTGTGTTCCGCTTGCGAGGCCTCCTTGCGCCAGCGCATGCGCGAGTGGCCCTTCGTCGCCTCCTGTGAGGCAGATCAGCCCGCCGGCGTTTTCGGCAATTTCCACCGGCGGGACATTCCCTTCGCCTTTCCGCGAGCGCAATTTCATACGTGTGATCAGTCTGCACAGATTCTGGTATCCCTTGCGCGATGCGATTAGCAAAGGATAGCGCCAGCCCTCGAGAGAAGTGACTTCGGAGCCGATGTGCGCCTTAATGGGAATCTTTTTCGAGGCCAGATAAAAACGCGGCGCGCCATACACTCCGTCGCGATCGAGCACGGCCATGGCTGCCATTTCCTTTTCCTTGCAGGCGCACGCCAATTCTTCCGGCAATGCTGCCCCTTCAAGAAAGCTGAACGCAGACCGCGCATGAAGCTCCGTGTAGGCCGGTTTTGCCATCAATCGTACATCCCCCGCACGAACCAGTTCGCGCGGATCGAATCGTAATAGATGCGATACACGCCGTGCTGTTGTTGCTGCTGTTGCTGCTGCTGATGATGCTTTGGCAGCAAATCCTTCGGCGAAAATAAATGTGCATGTAAGGCTTGCGCATCACGGCTTGAAGCAACAACAGCAGCAGTTGCTGCCATTGCAGAGGAAGAAGCCCCGAAGCGAATGTCGACATCCCACTCGTCGTGCGTCCACGCGTCTTCGCGCCACCAATCTCCGGAAGTTCGCCATGGACCGGACGCAGCCAAAACTTCGCCGCGCATCCCGCTGAACGAAACGCACGCTGGTCGTCCTTCGTAGAGTTCAACATTAGCCGGCAGGGAAGGCCTGAAAACGCGGAACGAAATTTGCGTTCTGTGAGCGCGTGATTCGGTATTGCTTATATCCACGCCTGCATCTATATCCCCAGACGCAGCACTCGCCCGCACCGCACTTGCTTTTCGATTCGCGCCGGGCATTCGGTGAATGCTTTCCATCGCAGTTCGTGGTGCGACAAAACGTCGCATCCGAAACTCATCCGGACGGTGCGTGTCCGCCAGCTCCGGCGCGCCCACATTGAGCTCACCCACCAGATTCGCGAGCCGCGCAATCGTCAGCTCGAGTTTTTCCGGATCAGGCGCGATGGGAAGAAATAGGCCACCCTGCGCGAAACGCGGCCTGGCAGCCTCCGCAGCCATAAAAAGCTTTACAACGGCCGTCTGCGGCGGCTCCGACTGCAAATGCAAGCGAAGCAATTTCAGCAGCATCTTCGAATTCCGCATTGGCAGCGGCAGCGCCAGTACCTTCTCGTATGTTGGCGGCGTGACGTTACGAGGCGAATTTTCATTCAGCGAGCGGAAATTATTTTCGGAGACAGGTTCCAGCTCGAATCGCACTCGAATCGCGGACGCAGCCAACGAACGCGCCTCAAGCCGCGCGCACAATTGATCGAGGAGCCGCCCGAGCAGAAACGATAGCGGCTCAAGTTCCGGCACGGCGTCCTCAAGCTCCATCTCCTCTTCGAAATAAATATCCGGCTCGGCCAGCACCAGCGAACGCGAACTCGCGCCGCGCGCCAATTCGTGCAGGCAAACTCCTTCTTGCCCCATCCGCTCGGAAAGCTGCAACACCGGCAATGCCGCGAGTGCCTGGCACGTGTGCACACCCCAACTATCGAGTGTTGCAAGGATTTCCGCGCGAGGTAAGAGAACACTGACGGGCAAACCGCCCAGCCATTTCACCTCTTCTCCCGGCGGGATCACAGTGATTCCGGGAAAACCGCGCGCCGCATGAATCGCCGTTTCGAGGTTGGAAGCGATTGCAACACGCGCTGCCAGCCCCAGCCCCGACGCGCGTTCAATCAATTGCTCAGCAATCATTTGTTCAGAGCCAAACAGGGAAGCAAGCCCGGCCAGATCGAGAACAATCGTGTCCGGCGCCGTATCTTCCACGCGCGGCGAAATGGACCATCCCAGATCCATCAAAGTCGCGTGCGCAGCTTTTTCCTGTGCGGGCGAGCGCAGACGAATCTGCACCGTGCAGAAATCTTCGGCCTGTGATTCCGTCATTCCCAACGCGAGTCCGGCGCGCAGCGCGGCATCGTTTGCTGCGATTACAGTTCGCAGCGGAGGGGTTCCTTCAATCAGCACAACCGCGCAATCCCGAAGCCCCGGTTCGCCCCGCACCACGGCCTGCACCATAAAATCCGCAACATAAATAGAAGCAAACCGCATAGTCCGCGAGCCCCTTAATCCCTTTGATCCCTTTGGAGTGCTGGAACTTGCTCCAGCATCCTCTTCGGCGAGGCTTGCCTCGCCAAGTCTTTCGCCTTTGTAGCGACCGCCTTCAGGCGGACGCATTTGCTCCTGCTTTTGAATTTGCTTCTGTCTTCGACTTTGCTTTTGCCTTCGAATTTGCTTCTGCTTTTATCTCAAATCTGAAATTTGAAATGCCTCTCCTACCCGCCTCGCCCGGCATCCCCTCCGCTAAAACACCCAAACACCCCCACCTCAACCTCGTCTCAAAACTCCCCACACTCCCATCCGCGCTCACCTGCGTTCCATCAATCGGCTGCACGCGCGAACTAACCACTTCCGCGCGCACATCGGCTCCATCCAGTAAACAAGCCGATGGAAACGCGCGAAAATCTTTCGCAGAATCCCCGTTCATCGCCGACCAGCGCGACGGCTCAGCGCCAATCCGCAAAACCAGCGAAGCGCACGTTTTCGCATTTGGTTCCTGCTCGAGCAGAACCAGAATCGTCGGCGTATCTTCCACTGTGCGACGGAAGCGGAACCACGCGTTCAGCGGAACGTAACGCACCGTCGCCGGCGGAATATCCGTCAGGTCTACCGCGATCATTCCGAAGCCGCCGCCTTGCAACAGCAGGTCGGTCGAGCGCAGCGCCTGATCGATGTTGCGGCAGCGCACCCAGAGCAAATGATCGAGCTTCACGCCAGCCGCGGCCGCCGCATGAGGATCGAAAGCATCGCGCCCATCGACGAGCGCGCACACCTCTGCGTGTGCTGTTCTTGAAGCCAGCGCCGAAACCAGCAGGCTCGTCCGGCCGGAGCAGGGAGGCCCGCAAATTTCCGTCAAACCTCCGCGCGGCAAACCTCCTGTAAGCGCATCAATTTCCGGAATGCCTGCGGAAACCATTTCCACAAGCTTGCGGTCGCGATACGCAAAAGGCGCAGAGACGCGTCCGGCAAGAGCCGTTTCCACTTGCAAGCGTAGAGCAGCGAGGTTGCGAGGCATGGCGATCCCGACGGCGAGGAGAAAGGAAGGGAATGTTGATCTAATTAGTTTCGCTTTTTCTTCGCCTATGCAAAATTCTCTACCAGGAAGCGGTGATTGTCAAGAGAGCCCGTGTATCGAGACGTGCTTAAATATTGCGTCGAAGTAAAAGCTGATTCATTGATGTTCTTTGAACCGCCAGCTCCCAGCCGATTAATCTCATTGGGATGGCCGAAGAATCTCGACATATCCTTGCCGTACGCTATTTCTGACGCACCTCGTCGTCACGCACGAGCTTTGTCCGTCCGAATCCATCTCCGTTTTTTCCTCACCGCATCGCATCTCGCGTTATGATACGGGGCTGACGCCACACAAATGAGCACACCCAACCCGATACGCCTGCTCGACCCGCTATTTACAACCGATGACATGCGCGAGGTTTTTTCCGACCATCGCCGTCTGCAAGCGATGCTGAATTTCGAGGCGGCACTCGCGCGGGCGCTCGCGCGCGTGGGCATCGCCCCGAAAGCGTCCGTCGCGGCGATCGAGTCGCAGTGCGATGCAAATCTGTACTCGATCGAAAAGATAGCTCGCGAAGCCGCCCTTGCCGGAAATGTTGCGATCCCGATGGTGAAGCAGCTCACTTCGCTAGTCGCGAAAGCCGACGAAAAAGCTTCGGCATTCGTGCACTATGGCGCAACCAGCCAGGATGCTATCGATACGGGCCTCGTCCTGCAGCTTCGCGAAGCGCTCGAAGAGATTGGCAATGGACTGTCAAAGATTTCGAGTGCGCTCGTGCGGCTCGTCGAAGCTCACGACTCGACACTCGTCGTGGGACGCACGTGGTTGCAGCACGCGCCTCCCGTCACGCTGGGCCTGAAAGCAGCCGGGTGGCTCGCGGCGATCGAGCGGCATCATGCGCGGCTCAATCAAACGCAAAAAGATGTGCTCGTAATTCAATTTGGAGGCGCGGTTGGCACGCTTGCGGCGCTCGGCGATCGCGGGCCCGCCGTAGCGTCAGCGCTTGCGGATGATTTGAAACTCAGCGTTCCGGATTTGCCCTGGCACGTGCACCGCGACCGCTTCGCCGAAGTTGCCACCACGCTCGGTCTCCTCGTCGGTTCGCTGGGAAAAATCGCACGCGACATTTCGCTGATGGCGCAGACAGAGGTTGCCGAAGTCGCCGAACCATCCGCGGCCGGCCGTGGCAGCTCTTCAACGATGCCTCATAAACAGAATCCCGTCGGATGCGCCGTAATTTTGTCCGCCGCAATTCGAGTTCCCGCACTCGTCTCTACAATGCTCACGAGTATGGTGCAGGAGCACGAACGAGGGCTGGGCGGCTGGCACGCCGAATGGGAAACGCTGCCGGAAATTTGCCTGCTCGCCGGTGGGGCAGTGGCCCAGGCGGCGTACGTTCTCGGCGGGCTCGAAATTCACGGAGAGCGCATGGCGGAAAATATTGACGCAACGCACGGCTTGATTTTTGCCGAAGCCGTCGCGATGGTCCTTCGGAAACATCTGGGCCGCACGGAAGCGCACGAGTTGCTGGAGCGTGCGAGCCGACGCGCAGTGGAGCAAATTCAGCCCCTGCAGGAAGTGCTGTTGAATGACGCGAAAGTCCGCGAACATCTTTCCGCCGAAGATATCGCGCGGCTCATGGACCCAAAGAATTACACCGGCTCGGCGAAAGAGATGGTAAAGAAAGTTCTTGGGAGCCTGGATCGAAAACTCTAGACCGAAAACTTTAGAATCAAAATTCTGGCTGGCGTTTCAGAAAGCGGTGAGCATGCCTTTTGCGGAAGTGAACGGCGGGCGCTTGAATTATCAGTTCGACGGTCCGGCGAACGCGCCCGTCTTAGTGTTCTCGAATTCGCTGGGCACGAACTTGTCGATGTGGGAGCCGCAGTTGCCGGCGCTCGCGAAACAATTTCGCGTTCTGCGCTACGACACGCGAGGCCACGGAAAGTCAGCCATCACGCCGGGCCCCTACAGCATCACCCAACTGGGACGCGATGTTGTCGGCTTGCTCGATGCGGTTGGTATCGAGCAAGCCCATTTCTGCGGACTCTCCATGGGCGGGATGATCGGTATGTGGCTCGGAGTGTATGCGCCCGAACGCATCGATCGCCTCGTCCTATGCAACACGGCCGCAAAGATTGGTTCGCCGGAAATCTGGAACGCGCGCCTCGAAATGATTCGCACGAAGGGAATGGGCGCGATTGCAGACACGCAGGCGCAGCGCTGGTTCACCGCCGCATTTATTGCGAAATCGCCAGCCGTGATTGCGTCGACACGCCACATGATCGCGAATACTTCGCCGGATGGGTATGCGGCGAATTGCGGAGCGATTCGAGACATGGATCAGCGCGAGACGGTCTCGCGTATTAGAGCCCGGACACTTGTTATCGCGGGGCTGCACGATCCCGTGATCCCGGCGGCCGATTCCCGCTATCTCGTCGACACGATTCCGGACGCGACGCTCGCGCAGCTTGAGGCGTCGCACCTATCCAATTTGGAAGCGCCAGAAGATTTCACCAAGGCGCTCTTGAACTTTTTGAACGCGCCTGAAGGGAAGTGATGGCGGGAGAAAACATGGATGACCGCGAACGGCACAAGTCTGGCATGAAGGTTCGGCGCGCTGTGCTCGGCGATGCGCATGTCGATAAAGCCGATAAAAACAAAACGGCCTTCAGCGAGCCATTTCAGGACTTCATCACACGTTACGCGTGGGGCGAAATCTGGTCGCGGCCCGGCTTGCCACGTAATACGCGGAGCATGTTGACGCTCGCGATGATGATCGCACTCAATCGCGGCGACGAATTCCGAATGCACGTACGCGCCGCACTGAACAACAAAGTGACCCGCGAAGAAATTCAAGAAGTTCTGCTCCAGAGCGCAATTTATTGCGGCCTGCCCGCCGCGAATGCCGCGTTTCATATCGCTCAGGAAGTCTTTGCGGAAATCGACGCTGGAAAATAATCTGGGGATCAAAGGAATCGTTCTTCATGAATCCTGCGACTGTGAAGGTATTAGAGCTATCGATTGGCCTTTTTTTTGGCATCCTCTTATGCCTCGATATTGGTTTTCGCATCGGCGAAGCGAATTCAAAGAAGAATCACGATTTGGCATACGAGGGAACCGGCACGATCGACGCCGCTGTTTTTGCGCTCCTTGGCCTTCTCGTCGGATTCAGCTTTGCCGGCGCCATGTCACGCTTCGATGCGCGGCGTGAATTAATCGTCCACGAGGCAAACGCAATCGGCACGGCCTATCTTAGAATTGATATGCTTCCGGCCAACGATCAGCCTGAAGTTCGCGCCCTGTTTCGCGAATATCTGGACACGCGACTCCGAGGTTTCGAGCTTTTGCGCAGCACTGGCGGAGCCAATCAGGAGTTTGCACGCGCAACGGAAATTCAACAGCAGATTTGGTCTCGCTCGCTCGCCGCGAGCCGGAATGACTCCACGCAAAACTCAACCCGCCTGTTGATGCCGGCCATTAACGAGATGATTGACGTCACCACCTCGCGTATGATTGCCGGAGGCACTCGCCTCCCGGCGCTAATCTTTCTTTTGCTCGTGAGCGTTACGCTCCTGAGTGGACTGCTGGCGGGTCATGCGATGGCGAAGCGGAAGAGTCGCAGCTGGCTGCACATGCTCCTCTACGCCACGGTGATACCGATAACGATTTATGCCGTGCTCGATTTCGAGGATCCGCGCTCCGGTTTGATCCGCGTCGATGCCGCGGATAAAGCCCTTGTCAAACTACGGAATTCAATTCGGTAGCGCGTAAGGGTAACGCCAATCCTGCAGCGATCTCGGAGGTACGGCGCCGATCAGCACATCGCGAATGATTCCGCCAGCGCCGTCGCAAATGCGAGGACCATCAACCCGAGCAAGTCGAGGTCGTTCTTCGCTGCTGCCGCTGCGCCCTCGATCGCAAACAATAGAGTCCCGCCGAGATCGACGCTCGAGAGCAACTTGTCTTGCATTTTCATTTCGGGCGGATCACCTCACGCAGGATTTGAAATCTTGCCGGAAAGGCGCGCGATCACTTCTGCCGGAAGGGGGCGCGATTTCATGCGCTTCGGATCTGCCGGATCGAGACCTGTCCAGACGCGCGTTTCGATTCCTTCTACGGCGAGCACGTCATTTTTGAAGTACTGATGGCGAAGCACGAAACTGCTGCGGTGGAATTCCGTAACGCTTGATTTCGCGAGCAACTCATCGCCAAAGCTTGAGGGGACGATGAATCTTGCTTTCACGTCGACAAGCGGCACTCCGAGAACTCCATGAGACCTGAAAAGTTTCTGAATCGGCATGCCGGCCGCCAGGAACAGAGCGGTTGTGCAGTCGTCAAACCACGCAATGTACCGGGGATAAAAAACGATCCCAGCCGGATCGCAGTCCCCCCATTCCACTAAAAGCCGTTTCTCGTTAACGAGCATTTGTCGGGCGCCCCTCTGATGAATTCGCAAACTGCCAAGGGAGTGAGGCTACCGGAGTTCGTTCTAGAGCGTCAAGCGGAAGAGCAGTCGGAATCTAAATGTGAAATCTTCGCAGCACGAGAAGCGCTTCTCGGTATTAGAATAGCAGCGTGAAAAAGGTCCGTACGCAGGTGGGAATTGTCGGCGCCGGACCAGCGGGTCTGATGCTGTCTCATCTTTTACATCTGCAAGGAATTGAGTCCGTTGTCGTTGAGAATCGCAGCCAGCAGTACGTGCAGGAGCGGGTGCGCGCCGGAGTGCTCGAGCAGGGAACTGTGGACCTGATGATCGAGACGGGCGTCGGCGAACGACTGAAGAAAGAAGGCCTCGTTCACTACGGCGTGAATTTAAGATTTGGACGCCGGACTCACCGGATCGATTTCGCAGATCTGACAGGCGGCAAAGGAATCACGATTTACGCGCAGCACGAAGTGATCAAAGACCTGAATAAAGCCCGTCGCGAAGCTGGCGGCCAGATATTCTACGAAGTGGAAGATGTAAGCGTTCACGATTTCGAATCGGCGCAATCCTCCTCAAAGCCGGCGATTCAGTTTCGAATCAACGGCGAGCCGAACGAACTGACGTGTGATTTCATCGCGGGCTGCGACGGCTACCACGGCATCTGCCGCCCGAGCGTCCCGAAAGATGCGCTCACGATGTACGATCGCACCTACCCATTTGGTTGGCTCGGCATCCTCGCGGACGCGCCGCCATCCTGCGACGAGCTGATTTACACCTACCACGAGCGTGGATTCGCACTTCTCAGCATGCGTTCGCCGCAAGTGAGCCGGTTATATTTGCAGTGCTCGCCCGATGAAGACGTTAATAAATGGCCCGACGAGAAAATCTGGGAGGAACTGCACCGCCGCTTGGCGACGGATGACGGGTGGAAACTCACAGAGGGGCCGATCACACAAAAAGGTGTCACCGGGATGCGCAGCTTCGTCGTTGAGCCGATGCAATGCGGCAAACTGTTTCTCGCAGGTGATGCCGCGCATATCGTTCCGCCCACTGGCGCGAAAGGGTTGAATCTTGCAGTCGCTGATGTGCGCGTTCTAGCAAGAGCGCTTGCTGATTTCTATGAGTCGGGGCGGCGCGAACGGCTCGATCAATATTCAGCCACATGTTTGCGGCGAGTTTGGAAGGTGCAGCGATTCTCGTCGTGGATGACGACGATGCTGCATTTATTTAGTACGGACGACGGATTCGAGCAACGACGCCAGCTTGCCGAGCTGGACTACGTGACAAGCTCGCGAGCCGCTTCCCAATCGCTGGCGGAGAATTACATTGGTCTGCCAATGGATTTTTAAGTGAGTGAAGTGTTGCAAAATCAAAAAATGGAGGATTGAACAATTGCCGCTGAGCCGGTCTGAGCGACTTTTCTGGATTGCCGGAGGATTTCTACTGCTTGGTATTTGTGTAATGTTTTTGCTCGCACCCGCGTGGACGCAGCATCCAAACGTCCCTCCGCCCGAAGAGATGCACGATATGTCAGGCATGTCCGATATGGCAGACATGCCGGACATGCAGCGTGGCGCGCCGGTAGAAGAAACGCCAGAGCAGAAAGCGAAGCACGCGCGTGACAAGCGCGAGAGCGAATTTAATCACCACCTCGCCGGAGCGCTGGTGATTTTGGCGGCGTTGTTTTTCCTGGCGCAGGGAAGCCTGAGCAAGCGCTGGACTGCCGCTCGCTACGCCTGGCCGATGTGTTTTCTGCTCGCTGGGTTTTTTCTATTGATCTTCAGTGACACCGAAATCTGGCCATTCGGATACCAGAGTTTCTACTTCGCCGTGACGCACAATCCTGAAGACGCTCAGCACAAGACGTTTGCGTTGATTCTCCTTGTACTCGGCGTAATCGAAATGCTGCGCTCGAGTGGGCGATTGAAGGCCGCCTGGAGCGCATGGGTATTTCCGGTGGTAGCTATGGGAGGAGCTGTGCTACTGCTTTTCCACCACCATGGCGGCATGCACGGACCAGACGCGATGCAAACGATGGTGCGCGTCCAACACCAACACTTGCGATTTGCAGAGGCCGGTGCCGGAGCGGCGATTGCAAAGGGGCTGGCTGAGACCAATGCGAGGTGGTACGGATTGTTTAGCAAAATTTGGCCGCTCTTCATGATCGTGTTGGGAGTGATGCTGCTGATGTATACGGAGTAAAAGCGCTTACGATTTTGTTTTTTCGGCGCGGCCGCGCGGAAATTGTTTCTTGTAGGTGGCGAGGGCGTTCTTGATGATCGGATAGGCCTTCGCCGGCGGCAAGATGTCGTCCACGTCCACTTCTTTACCCTCCAGCTGTTTGTAGTCCTGAAAAAACCGGCGAACCATTGCCATCTGGTGCGGCGGAAGCTCGCTCACTTCGTGATATTCGCTGTACTCAGGGTCGCTTGTCGCGACTGCGATAATTTTGTGATCGGGATCGCCTGAATCGATCATCGTCATCAAGCCGATCACTCTCGCGTGCATCACAGTGAGCGGAACGACTGATTCCTGGCAGAGAACGAGAACGTCGAGGGGGTCGTGGTCTTCAGCGAGCGTCTGCGGAATGAAACCGTAGTTGGCGGGGTAGAAGACGGCGGAATAGAGGACACGGTCCATCCGAATCATTCCGCTGATTTTGTCGAGTTCGTACTTGATATTCGAATGAAGCGGAATTTCGATGATGGCGTCAAATTCGTACGGGACTTTGTTGCCCGGGCTCAAGTCATGCCATGGATGCGTCATGAGCGCCTCACGAGAGCATTTTCAGATTGCGAGATGATTGTATTCCAGAAGGATGGTTGTGCGCATCAGCGCGTGGCGCACAACGGGCGACCGTCGCCGACTTTTGAAGCGCTCGTCACTGATGTTGCTTAGTAGACGGAGACGCGGAGTTCATATCCGTGGCCTGGTTCGTAAGTACAACTTTTCCGCCGCTTCTGGCGAAAATATGCACGGTCTTCGGATCGATGCCCGCCAGAGCCTTTTCCACAGAGTCTTCCTGCGCGAAGAAATATACGCGGTTCGGCCCATTCCAGAGTAACGGGAATGAATCGTAGTCTTCGAAGACGTGTGGCGCGTCGCGGAAGAACGAGCCAAACCACAAATCGGCACGCAATCCGTCGAGTACGTGAACCTGATCTCCCGTGTAGAAATTCAGCGTCGAGCCGGCTTCATAGTTGTGATAGATCACGATCGTCTGGCCGGGTTGATATTCCTTTTGAATCGCGAGTGCCAAATTCTTCGACGATATCTCGGGCGAAAAGATCACATATCCCTGATACACGCAGAGAAGAATAACGACCATCATCGCCGTCAGCGCAAGATTGCCTTTCAGAGTGGATCCCCGGCGGCGAAAAAACCAATTGAGGCCGGTTCCGAGCAGCATGGCCGCGCCAAACTCCCAGAGGGGCGCGCGGAATAGCCCGAACGAGACGATCGTCAAATCCTGCATGTGGCCGAGCGATAGCTTGTAATTTCCGGGATGCGCGGTGAGAACGTCACCGATGTCCGTTCCGGGAGGAAATGGATGAGTCTGCGCGAAAATACTCATGCACACGAGAAACACTACGAACCCAATTCCAAGAAGCACGCCGGACGCGATTTTTCCCGCTCGTCGCTCGCGGCTACCGGACGGCGACGAGGATTCTCTCTGCAACCACCCGCCAGTGAGTAGCGCGAGAGCGGGAACTGCTGGAAGAGAATAATATTCCTGCCGGCTCGAGAAAGTGAAAAAGCCGACAATCACCGCAATACAAACTCCTAGTAACAGATTGGCTTGCTTACGTTCGTCCAAACGATTGCGCCAGGCGCGGATGCTGATCGGTATTTCTTTGAGTGCAGGAAAGAGAAAAGCGCACCACGGAAGGATCCACAGCAGCACCAGGGCGTAGAAGAGCACCAGCGGAACTTTATCGTAGTCGTGAGGAACGCGCTTATTTAGGTAACGCAGGAATTGTTCGTTGATGAAATACGACCACAGAAAGCCCTTTTGAGGGCCCGACGGCTCCGCCGGATTGCGGATCGCTGCGAGCGCGTGCCAGGGGACCGCGACTAAAAGAAAAACCAGCAGGCTGGAAAAAGGCCGAAGTTTCCAGAGTTTTCGCAGATCGCCTGTAAGAAACAGGAACGTGAAAATCACCGCAATCGGAAACACGATGCCAATGAGGCTTTTTGTCAGTACGTTCAGAGCCATCGTGACGGCCAACCCCCAGCACATCCAACGCGACGGCTCTTCCTGCCCGTACGCAATCAGGAAGAAATACAAACCAAGAATCAAGAACAGCGCGACCATCACTTCCGGTATCAGAAATCGCGTGAAAACATAAATTCCCGGCGAGGTGATCGTGATGAGCGCTGCGTAGAATCCAGCTTCTTTGCCAAAAAATCTTCGCCCAAAGATGTAAACCACCCACGCCAAGGCGAGAACGCACAGCGCGAGCGGCAGCCGCGTCTGCCATTCGGAGATTCCGAATAGCTTGTAACTGGCCGTCACCATCCAATACATCAGCGGCGATTTCTGAAGATATCTGACGCCGTCGATGTACATCGTGACCCAGTCGTGATTCAGCAGCATCTCGCGCGACACTTCCGCGTGGACGGTGTCGGCATCATCGAGTAATGCGGGGTGAAAGAGGCTCGATACATAGACGAGAATCCAGGTGGCAACGGCGATGCAAAACATCGCAGCATTCGAAAGAAAATGTTTTGAGGACGACGCCTCCTCTTCTGTTGTCGCGGTCGCAGTGTTCGTTGCAGGATTCATCGGGTCACTAGACCAAAGATTTTACCTGAGCGGACGCGGTTGGCCTAATGTGCGCGCGGAGAAAGTTATTGAGTCATGGGCCGTGTCGGCCCTTCATTTCTCTCCGATATTGACGTATGTTCACAAGCGTTTCGCGCGACGCTTAACGTCGCAGTTGGGAATCGCAATTATCTCGAAAGGAACGCGAATAAAAATGAACGAGAAATCTCCGCCCCGAAAAAATGTTAGCGGACGTATCGCGCTGGCAATTGCTGCGGCTGTACTGTTTGCGATTCCTGCGAAGCTGACTGCACGCGATCCCGCGCTTCCTCAGACCGCGGCTCAAGAGGGAAGCGCGGCCAAGCAAAAAACTGCCGTCGAGGCGTTCAAGAATCTTGAGGTGTTGAAGGACATACCCTCGGACCAACTCATCCCCTCGATGCGCTACATGACGGCGGCGCTGGGAGTGGGTTGCGACTACTGCCACGAAGCGGAGTACTTCGATAGTGACGACAAGCCCACAAAGCAGCGAGCACGCAACATGATGAAGATGATGCTTGCGATCAACAAAGACAATTTCAACGGGCGTCGAGAAGTGACCTGCTACACATGCCATCGCGGATCGTCCAAGCCCGCGAGCATTCCTGCCCTTCCCGATCCGGACGCTGTTGCGAGTGGCGGTCGTACTGTTGCGCTGCAAGACATCAGGCAGGCGGCGTCGACAGAATCAAATGAAGCGCCTGCAAATACAACCAGCGGAGCGGTAAGCGCTTTGCCAGACGTGGACGACATTTTCGCGAAGTACGTGCAGGCGATCGGCGGAACAGCTGCGATTCATAAAAATGGAACGCGGATTGAGAAAGGCGCCGTCGAGGGGCCTCACGGACTCCACGCAACTATGGAAACCTATCGTCAAGCTCCGAACAAGGCATTCGCAGTGCTGCATTCGCTGAACGGCGATACGACGGAAGGCATCAACGGCACGATCGGCTGGGGGCGGCGGCCGAATGGAGATGTGACCGAGGAATCGGGTGACGAACTTGCACGCAGCAAACAGTGGGCCGCTTTTTATCCTGGCGCGGATTTTAAGCAGGATTATTCGCGTTTTCAGGTGCGAGGAACGGAGAAGATCGACGGTCACGACACGTACATCGTGATGGCATGGTGGCCGGCGGGCGGCGCAGACCGGATCTACTTCGATGCTCAATCAGGATTGCTACTGCGAATCTCGCACCGAATCGAGAGCCCGCTCGGAGCGCTTCCACTGCAAACGGATTTCGACGATTATCGCGACGTGAGCGGAATGAAAATTCCATTCAAGGTGCGCGTCTCTCGCGTTAACGGTCCGACGACATACACCTGGCAGCAAATGCATGCGAATGTGCCAGTGGACGACGCCCAGTTCGAGAAGCCTGTGGAAAAACCAGCGACAGAGAAGCCCGCGAAATAAGATTTAAGAACACGGAGACTAGTTCGAGCGAGATTCGACCGCAGATGCTTGCGGCGCATTTGTGGGAGGAGCTGGCAGCGCTGCACGGATCCCACCACCGCATTGGGCGTCCACTTGAGTTTGGATTGCGTCGTCGAGCAGCAGCCCATTCCGCGAACTTGCCGAGCACACCTGACTCGCGCTCAATCCCAGAGCGCCGTGCATGTCTGCGTAATCCAGATTCGCGCCCTGCATGTTCGCGCCGTTGAGCACCGTGCCTTGAAAATGCGCCCCGTGCATGTCTGCGTTCCGCAAGTCCGCGTCGATGAAGATCGCGGTTCCAAGTTGTGCGTTGTCGAGTTGCGCGGAAGAAAGCTTGGCTGACCACATGTAGGCTTGTTGCATATCGGCGTGTTCGAGATTTGCGCCCTGCATGTGAGCTTCGCGGAAATCGGCCTTGTTGAGATTGGCGCGAATCAGCTTTGCTCCGCTCATGCGTGCCGAGTAGAGGCTCGCACCATCAAGTCGCACGTCAACGAGCGTCGCGTCGACAAGCGAAGAATATGAAAGATTCGCACTTCGGAGATCGGCGCGTGTCATGTTCGCGCCGTCGAGATCGGCTCGGTCGAGATTCGCGTGAGCCATTTGCGCGCGATCGAGAATCGCGAGGCTTAGATTTGACTGTCCGAGATCAGCGCCGCGAAGATCGGCTTCGGATAGGAACGCGCCCCTGAAGTCAGCACGGAAGAGATGCGCGTTCGCGAGGAAAACTCCATAAGCCTGGGCATAACGAAAATTCGTTTTGTTTAGGCGCGCGCCCTGCACGGAGCCAAGTTGGTCGTCAGCGCCAGTCCAATCGGTGGGCTTGGTCGAAATGGCAGCTTCCGTGAGGTCCGCGTAAGGGTCGTAACCGATCATCCAGAAGACGCTTGGCGCCCATCGCCGAATATCAGCGGCGGAGAATTGAGGTGCGCGGCCTACGTCGTGCGGCACACCTTTGACCGTGCCGAGAGATAACAGAAACAGGGAGACGACGAGCCCGGCAATTAGTCGCGAAAAGCTTAGAGATTTCAGTCCCTTCAGAATTCCAGTTGATAGTTTGCCTTCTGCGGCAAATGATTCCTCCGGACGGCCCACTCGAGTCGTTGAGTAGACGGCCACGCCCGTAGCGGCAGCAAAAAGAAAGACGTGCAACAGCGTGCCGTGCATATCCTGCTGCGTGAGATAGCGCCCCCAAACGCACAAAAGGGTGAGCGGAACGAGCCAGTACGCCAGGAGAATCGAGATTCCCTTTTCGATGAAGCGCGTAGAAGGCGCATCTTGATTCATCCATCGAAAATGTACGCGGAGGAGGCCGGTGATGATCCACGGCCGGTGCTCGTCGAGCGAGCGTCCGTCTGGAAAAATGGCAGGCAACTCGAGCACGGAATCCCACAGGCGCTGCAGGTGATATTGAAACGTGAGGTAGACGGCCAGCAGGACGGCCGGCGCGAGCAAGTAGATCTCCGCCGTCGGGAAGGCGGCCGATGCAGCCGTGGAACGCAGAAACGGGAAGATCGACGAGTCCGAAATTAATTGTACGTCTTTGGTTTTCCAAATCATCAGCCAGGAGAGCACGCTGACAGAAATCGTCGCGCCGAAAAACCCGACAGCTGTCCGCGACGCTCGCTCAAGATTCGCGAGTGCAGGGAACTCGAGAATTTGCGGCGGCAATTCGGCGTCGCGGAGATTCGCACCAGCGAGCTGGCGCGGGACGAGTCCCATCGCGGTCGCAAGCGCTGCGCCTTCCATGTTCGCGCCTTCCAGATTCGCGCCAACAAGGCACGTTTCTTCCAGATTCGTGCGCGCAAGGCAGGTGTCGCGAAGGTCGGCTAGCAGGAGGTCGGCGGCCTTCAGGTCTGCTTCCTGGAGATCAGCGAAGCGCAGATTTACGCCTACCAGTTCGGCCCCCTCGAGCTTTGCGCCGGCGAGATCGATCTTCTGGCCAGAGCGGCCGCGTGACTCGACCCATTCTTTGTGGATGGCGAGCTTTTCTTCGAATGCCCAATCGCTCGCGATAGCTGGGATATGTGACGCGAGGGGAGATGCTCCAGGCGTGACCTCAACTTCGGAAGGATTCTCTGTCAAAACTGCATCTTCGATCGTTGCCTGCGATGCGAGGTCCACGGACTCTTCGGAGGCGACGTGTTCAGCGCTAACTTTTTCCGTCGCGGCGGACTCGGAGGGAGCGTCTCGGGAGTCGACGGATGCGGCGTTCTCTGAAGCATCGGCAGTCGCCGTTTCGGTAGCGGCGGAAATGGGAGGAGCCTCGCCGGCGTTTGACTCCTGCGACGGAGTTTCTTCCGTTGCGGAATCGGCTACGTCCACACCGCCGCCCTTCGACTCTTCCTGCCGCGAGCCAAACCGAAATCTCCACGCCATGAGATTATTCTTTTCCTCTTGCCGAAAGCGCAATTGAGCGTGCGGATGCGCTGAGAGCGACCGCACGCCGCGCAATCGTTCGCAACATCAATTTTAGTCTGATTCGAGATTCGCCTTTCGGCATCGTACCGGAAGGTTTCTGAAATCGCGCCTGTCCAAGAGTGCAACTCGCGTACAGCTGTTCGCGCGATTGGAGCGCACGCTCGCCGCCGCGGCTAACCGGGTTGCCTCCCAAGCCAGGAAACGAGGCTGCGCAGAGGACATTTCCGCAGTATCCTTTAATAGACAGCATCATTCAGTGTGCGGTTCGCTGATGGAGGATTGAACGTGGACGCCAAAGCTTCGATTGCGCCCAAGGCGCAGACCAGGATCGAATCCGATAGCATGGGGAAAATCGAAGTCGCGGCCGACCGTTACTACGGCGCGCAGACGGCGCGATCCTTAATACACTTTGATATTGGACGCGACACGATGCCGCCTGAGCTCATCCGCGCGTTTGGCATCCTCAAGAAGGCCGCGGCGCTTGTGAATCAAGACCTCGGAAAGCTTCCGGCGGACAAGGCCCAGCTGATCGTTCAGGCTGCAGATGAGGTGATTGCAGGCCGGCTCGACGATCACTTTCCGCTCCATATTTGGCAAACCGGAAGCGGCACGCAGACAAATATGAATGCGAACGAGGTGATTTCGAATCGAGCGATCGAGATCTCCCGCGGCGTGATGGGCTCAAAGAAGCCCATTCATCCCAACGATGACGTAAATATGTCGCAATCATCGAATGATACGTTTCCGACAGCGATGCACATCGCGGCGGCATCGCGCGTTAAGGAAGTGTTGATTCCAGCGGTATCGCGTCTGCGGGACGAGATCGATGCGAAGGCGAAGGAATTCCAAAACGTCGTAAAAATCGGCAGAACGCACTTGATGGATGCGACGCCGCTCACCGTCGGGCAGGAACTGTCTGGCTGGGTGAGCTTGCTCGATCGTGACGTCGTGCGGCTGCACCAGGTGCTTCCAGGTCTTTATGACCTCGCCATCGGAGGAACTGCGGTCGGAACAGGTCTGAACGCCCATCCGGAATTTGCCGAGCGCGCGGCCAAGAAAATTGCCGAATTGACAGGGCTGCCGTTCCATTCCCACCCCAATAAATTCGCAGCGCTTTCGGCCCATGACGAAATCGTATTCGCGAGTGGCGCATTAAAAACGCTCGGTGCATCGCTTATGAAGATTGCGAATGACGTTCGGTGGCTTGCTTCAGGACCGCGCGCTGGTTTCGGTGAGATCACTCTGCCCGAAAACGAGCCGGGATCGTCCATCATGCCGGGCAAAGTGAATCCCACGCAGTCGGAAGCGATGACGATGGTCGTGGTACAAGTTTTCGGAAACGATGCCGCAATCGGTTTTGCGGGATCGCAGGGCAATTTTCAGCTGAACGTTTATAAACCCGTAATGATTCACAATTTTCTTAATTCGGTGCGCCTGCTTGCGGATGCCTGCCGTTCGTTTACGGACCACTGCATCGTCGGCCTAAAAATCAATGAAGCCCGAATTAAAGAGAACGTAGAGAATTCTCTAATGCTGGTGACAGCATTGACGCCGAAAATCGGGTACGACAAGGCAGCAGAAATCGCGCACAACGCCCACCACGGGAATTTGAGCTTGCGCGAGGCAGCATTAAAACTTGGTTATCTTTCGGAGAAGGAATTCGACGAACTCGTCCGTCCAGAAAACATGACTCACCCTTAACATTGTTCCACAATGCGATTGGAAGCGTGTCGTTTCGGGTCATCAATGGCGGACTTGCCGCGAATGTGGTTCACATGGACACACACTTTCTCTCTTTTGGAAAATCTTAGCCTGCGGTGACGATTTGTTTTGACATCTTAGGCAAGCTTCATTAAATTCGCTTTTCCCTCCTATTCGCATCACGTGGTATTTCCCCTTCCACTGGACCGGAAATGCGTCTTCTAGTGGCCGAGAATGACTCAGCACTTGGAATATTTCTTCAGCGTGGTTTCGGTGCGGAACGCTACACCGTGGATCTCACGCAGAGCGGCGAACAGGCGAAGTGCCTGGTGCGGGAGCATGAATACGATCTAGCGATTCTCGATCTGAGCCTGCCGAAAGAAGAAGGCCTGGCAGTCCTGCAACACCTGCGCGCATCACGCCAGCACTTACCTATCCTCATTCTCACCAATCGCAGCCAGGTTCTCGATCGTGTACGAGAACTCGATATGGGTGCGGACGATTTTGTACTGAAGCCATTTTCCTTCTCCGAGTTGTCGGCACGCGTACGAGCGCTCTTGCGGCGAGGCGGCAGGGCTCCAGAAACGGTGTTGCGAATTGAGGATCTGGAACTGAATCGTGTGGAGCATTCCGTGAGGCGCGCGAATCGCGCGATCGAACTTACGCCCAAGGAGTTCTCATTGTTGGAATTTCTAATGCGCAACACCGGACAGCAAGTGACCCGCGCGCAGATTATCGAACATGTTTGGAACCTGTCACACGACACGATGACGAACGTCGTGGACGTCTATATCAATTACCTCAGAAAAAAGGTCGACGCCGGGACCGAACCAAAATTGATTCACACAGTTCGTGGCGTTGGATACCAGCTGAACGCTGGTCCTGCTTTTCGAAATTAAGGCCTTATATTGAAGGGACGCAAGGAGGAAGCGCGATGTCAGCAGCCGCTGCAATGCCAGTGTGGATCGGACAAGGAAGAATTCTCGTTGCCAGCTCGCATGCGGAATTTCGCAGCAAAGTGATAACGGGACTTGGACCCGTGGAGGTGGAAGCAGCCGAAGCGGCCGGAGGCGCCGACGCGCTCCTCAAACTCGAAGAAGCGGACTTTCACACGCTTTTGATCGATAGCGAGCTCGAAGACCTCGACGCCGAAGAACTCGTTTCAACCATCCGCTTTCGCTTCCCATTGTTGAAAGTTGTCATGCTGGATGCCGCGCACACTGCGGAACAACTTTCCCTCGATCTGCGTGACGAAGCATTTCCCGTGAAATCGAACGCGGCCGAGCCAGCGGTACCGGCTGGACCAATAAGCTCGACGGCCACTACCGTCGATTCCAGTGACTCCCGCCCTGTGATATCCGAAGCGGAGGCGGCGAACCTCGAGCCGTTACCTGGAATGATTGGAACGAGCCGAAAAATGCAGCAACTCTACCGTCTGGCGCGGCTCGTAGCGCCACGTGACACGGCTGTACTGATCGTCGGCGGCACGGGCACCGGCAAAGAACTTGTGGCGCGTGGGATTCATGCGCTCAGCCGCCGCCACGCCAATCCGTTCGTCGTCGTAAACTGTGCTGCTATCCCGGAGACGTTGCTGGAAGCGGAACTGTTTGGCTTCACGCGGGGTGCATTTACGGGCGCATTCCAGTCACGCGTTGGGCGAATTCACTCCGCGCATGGAGGCACGCTGCTTCTCGACGAAGTGGGCGAGTTGCCTCTCAGCATGCAGTCAAAATTATTGAGATTCGTGCAAGAAGGAGAAGTGCAGCGGCTGGGAAGCCCGGACCTGTTTCGCGTAGACACCCGACTGATTGCAGCTACGAATGCGGACTTGCTTCAGCGCGTCCGGGAGAAACAGTTTCGAGAGGATTTGTACTACCGCCTCGCCGTTTTTCCGCTCGAGATGCCCTCGCTCAGCAACCGGCCGGAAGATATCGTTGCTCTGGCGCGTCATTTTTTGCGCGCTCTCAGCCAGAAATCTGGAGTGGGACTGAAAAGCTTCTCTCCGGAAGCGACAATCCTGCTGCGCCAGCATACGTGGCCGGGGAACGTGCGTGAGTTGCAGCATCTTGTTGAGCGCGCGTTTGTGCTCGCGGAAGAGAACATCGAAATCACCGCCGACGATCTTGCAATCCACTGATCTCAGAGAATTCTAAGAACAGCCGGCTGTTCGTGGCATCCGCCGTGCATGGTACTCGTCGTGATGCCTGCTAGGGTTGCTGCACCTAAGAGATCGGCGATGCGGCTGAAGCCGCGCGCCGTTTCAGCAAAGCGTTCGCTTACGCGCGCTTTTCAATCCTTCACACAAGCCGCGGATTCGCTCGAGAAGTCTTACGGGCTGCTTCAAGCCGAAGTCTTGCGGCTGCGGTTCGAGTTGGAACGTACGAACCGCGATCTCGCTACAAGCCTCGACGAGAACACGCGGATGCGCGGCTATTTGACGCGCGTGCTCGAAGGAATGCCTTGCGGGCTCCTGGTTGTGGATCGGCGCGGCGAACTTCGCATGGCGAATGCGGAAGCGCAGCGCCTTTTGTGCGGCGCTTCGAGTGAACGTGCGACACCGTTCGACGAGCCAAAACCTGCGGTTCTCGCTCCCGAAGTTCTCTGCCAGTTTATCGCTGATTCTCGCGCAAGTGCTGCGCGGACCGAATGGGAATGGATTCTGGAGCGCGCGGAGGGAGCGCGGACGATTGGCCTGGCATGCGCTGTCCTCGGCGAAGGTGACGGGGAAGGGTCGGCGAGCGAGTCGGTTTTTCTGCTGCGAGATGTGACCGAGGAAAAGCGCCGGACCGTCGCGCTTGAAACCGCCCGGAGGCGAGAATCATTGGCCGAAATGGCAACTTTGCTGGCTCACGAAATCCGAAACCCGCTTGGAAGCCTCGAACTTTTTGCGGGGCTTCTTGCGGATGCCTCCGCCGCGCAGCCGGAGCTGCGCCGGTGGACAGATCACGTGCAGGCTGGTTTACGTTCACTCTCAGCGACGGTAAACAATGTTTTGCAATTTCACAGCCAGCCGTCGCCGCAATTGGGAACGGTGAATCTCGGGCGGCTCCTGCGCGACTCGATCGATTTCCTGCGGCCGCTCGCCCGGCAAGCGGGACTGCGCATTGATTTTCAGAATTCGCTGGGCGAACTCGAAATTGCCGCGGATGCGCACCGTCTTCAGCAGGTGTTTTTCAATCTCGCACTGAATGCTTTCCGTTCAATGTCCGTGAACGGAATGTTTTCGGTTCGTTTGGAGTGGGCGGATTATGACCGGCTGAACGACGTCCGCATCGACTTTGAAGATACAGGACGTGGAATCGTCTCCGAGCATCTCGAGAAGATCTTTGAATCAGGCTTCACGACCAACCCTGGCAATCCCGGTCTGGGTCTGGCCGTATCCCGTACAGTCGTCGAACAGCACGGCGGAAGCATTCGCGTGAAAAGTGAAATCGGCAAAGGAACGACATTCTCTCTAATTTTGCCCCGGGCCGGAGGTATGGCGTGAACCACGTACTGGTGATTGATGACGAAGCGCCGATGCGTGCGGCCCTCGAGGCGCATTTCGTGCGCAATGGCTGGGAAGTGACGACGGCGTACGGCGCGAACGATGCAGTCGCGAAGTTCAGGCAAGCACCGTGCTCGCTGGTCGTCACCGACATGCGGATGCCTGATGGCGACGGCCTCGGAGTAATGCGCCGTTTGCGCGAAATGGCGCCGCAAGTGGGCGTCGTGTTTCTTACAGCGTTTGGATCCGTCCCGGATGCGGTCCGCGCGATGCGCGAGGGCGCGTGCGATTTCCTCGTGAAGCCGGTTTGTTTCGAACGCCTCAAGGAAGTCGCCGAACGGGTACTGGCGCGCGTCGCACCAGCAGCGACGAAATCCTGCGACGACATTTTGATCGGACAGTCGGCAGGCATGTTGAGTTTGATTGAGCGGGCACGGCGGGTTGCTCGGACAGAAATGGACGTTTTGGTCGCAGCCGAAAGTGGCACCGGGAAAGAGCTGCTGGCGCGGCTGATTCACCGGGCGAGCGACCGCCGTAACCGTCCGTTTGTAGCGGTGAATTGCGCAGGGTTTCCGGACACTCTGCTTGAAAGCGAGTTGTTCGGACACGCGCGCGGGGCGTTTACCGGAGCGGTCGCCGCGAAACCGGGGAAGTTCGAGATGGCCCACACCGGCACGCTACTCCTTGACGAAATAGGCGAAATGCCGTTGCAGCTCCAACCAAAACTTTTGCGCGTGCTCCAAGAGCGCGAAGTTGATCGGTTGGGCGATACGCGCCCGGTGCGCGTGGATGTGCGCGTGATCGCAACGACAAACCAGCCTTTGTTCGAGCGCGTGGAAAAAGGAGAATTCCGCGCTGACCTCTACTACCGGCTGAACGTCGTTCCGTTTTCAATTCCTCCCTTGCGTGAGCGTCGCGAAGATATTGCGCCCCTGATAAAACATTTTGCCGCGAAATACTCGCCTAGCGGTTCAGAGCCTCCGCAATTCGCAGATGAGTTGATGACGCGATTAGAATCGCATCACTGGCCCGGGAATGTGCGCGAGCTTGAGAATCTGATTCGCCGGGCAATCGCCCTGCATCCCGGGGAACTGGTCGGCCCAGAGTTTTTCGATGCTCCTGGTTCCGCGGAACTTCAGGCGGCGTTCAGAACTGCAGCGCTGTCCACCGGCACGTCCCTCCGCACAATGGAGCGTCAACTACTCGAGTCAACGCTCGCAGCGAATGGCGGCAATCGAACACGCACCGCTCGGGATTTGGGAATTTGTCCGCGCACGATGCGGAACAAGATTCGCGAGTACGGCCTGCCGCCGCGGAGTTACGCATGAGCGTCGTCGACACCATGAGCATGACGTTTCTCGAGCGGTATTTGGATCTTGCGACATTTCGTCAGACGCTGGTTGCCGCCAATCTTGCCAACATCGATACTCCCGGGTTCCGCACGCGCGACGTCGCGTTTCAATCCGAACTGGAGTGGGCAAGCGCCGACGGATACCAATCGCCGCTACGTCCGTTCGTCCGGCCCGTATACGGGCTCATCGAACGGCCCGACGGAAACAACGTGAGCCTGGACCGCGAGGGGATGTTGCTCGCTCAGACCCAACTGCAGTACAAAGCGGCGGTCGAGTTCATTCGCGCGGAATTTCGGCGGTTGCATGGTGCGATTAACGACGGAGTCGAATCATGAATCTCTTTGGAGTTCTCACAATCAGCGGCAGCGCGCTTTTGGCCGAGCGCCAGCGCGCAGAAGTTGTGGCCAGCAATCTCGCCAATGCGGAAACCACGCGAACGCCTGCAGGCGGGCCGTATCAACGCGAGCACGTTGTTTTCGCGGCTATGCGTCCGTACGCACAGCCGTTCGCGCAGCAACTCGCAACGATGGTGGATTTCAGCGCGCGGGGCGTCCAGGTGGTGGGCGTGATTCCCGATCCGGCGGCGCCGATACGGCGATTCGATCCCGGGCATCCCGACGCAGACGCGCAAGGATACGTTTCATCGCCGGCGATCAACCCCATCGAAGAGGAAGTGAACTTGATGGGTGCGGCGCGATCGTATCAAGCAAATATTTCTGCAGTGCAGGCGACGAAAAACATGATCGTTTCGGCGCTTACGATTCTTACTTAGCCGGCGCAATCAACGGACCAGATCTTCCGGCGGAAACTGAGGTGCAAGATGGCAATTCCGATTGCAGGCGCGATACCGGCGTCGCAAATCCCACAGCCGGCGTTGACTGCAGCTAACACCGGCGGACGTTCTGATTTTTCGCAAACACTCGATGGAGTCTTGAACCAAGTCGACGTGCTGCAGACTGATGCCACTTCGAAAGTGGGTGAGTTGCTGCAAGGAAACGGGCAGGACCTGCATTCCGCGATGATTGCGGTCGAAAAAGCGAATCTATCGTTTCAGTTGATGATGCAGGTGCGAAATAAAATCATTCAGGCGTATCAGACAGTCTCACAGATGCAGTTCTAAGAACATCGTCGTGAACGGAAGGCGCTCGAATGGACTTGATCGCGACCGGCGTCGATCAAGGATGGCGAGCTGCCTAGGGACGGGCCAGCGGTGTCTTTTTGAGCTGGCTTCAATCGAATCGGCCGGGCGAACAGGGTGCCCGTGGAGAAGTATTTCAAACAGCTCGAAGCCTTTCTGCATCGGCTCAGCCTGCAACAGAAACTTCTTCTTGGCGTAAGCGCCATTCTTGTTCTCGCGGTCGGCGGATTGTTCATACGCCTTACGCAGAGCGCCGATTTCAAACCGCTCTACTCCGGTCTTTCTCCTCAGGATGCGCAGGCGGTTGCGCAGCGTCTTGCGTCGAAAAATATTCGCTACGAAGTTTCCACCGACGGCACGAGCGTGCGGGTAGCTGCCGATGAACTGGACAAAGCGAGGCTCGACCTCGCGGCGGAAGGAATGCCGCAAACCGGACGCCTCGGATTTGAACTCTTCGACAAGCCCAACTGGGCGGGAAGCGATTTCTCCGAACAGGTGAATTATCAACGGGCGCTAGAAGGAGAGCTGGAACGAACGATTCAGACATTGGGAAATGTTGAATCCGTGCGTGTACATCTGGCACTTCCGCACGATTCGCTTTTCAGCGATCGCGAACGCGTCGCGAAAGCCGCAGTCGTAATGAAACTGCGCGGCGGCGGATTAACTGACGATCAAGTGAACGCTGTCACGCGGCTTGTCGCGAGCGCGGTGGACAATCTATCTCCGGACAACGTTACGCTGATCGGCGCAGATGGCCGGACTCCTCTTGTGGCGAAAGGGCGTGACGGAGCAGGAAGTGCCGGCGGAGTCGAACTGGAAGCGGCGATGGCGGAAAAACTCGTCGCGACTCTTGCGCCCGTCGTTGGGCCGGATCATGTGAAAGCAAGCGTAACGGTCGCCTACGATCAAAGCTCCGGAGAAACCACGGAAGAAACCTACGATGCGGATAATCCAGTTCTCGTAAGCTCTCAAGTGCAGGAAGAACATTTTGGCGGCAACGCTCCTGCTGGCATACCCGGAACGCCGAGCAACGTTCCCGGAGCGGCTCCGGCGCAGACTCCGCCGCCTGCGAAAACTCCGGCACCGACTCCTGCGACAACTGCCGCTACGCCTGGCCAGCTGGCTGCCACGCCCGCATCCAGCTCATCGGTTGTTTCGTTAGCCGCGGATTCCGGCGGCCAGCGAAGCGAAAGCAAAACCTACGCCGTGAGCAAGACGCTGAAACACATGACGGCTCCCGCGGGGCGAGTCCAGAAAATCGCTGCGGCAGTCCTCGTCGACGATGTCATCTCGGTGACGGAGGAGAAAGGCGAGCGGAAAGAGGTGCGCCGGAAGCGCACGCCCGATGAAATGAAGCAAATTGAAGATGCGGCGAAAGCTGCCATCGGATTTGACGCAGCTCGCGGCGACTTACTCTCGGTCCAAAACATTTCCTTCATGAGCACTCCGTGGGAAAAGCCCAATCCTGCGCCCGTCACCGAACGCATCCGCATCACCGCCGAGAAATGGATTTGGCTCGTGCGATACGTTGCGTTGCTGCTTCTTTTCCTGCTCATCTATGGCCTCGTCCTCAGGCCAGTGAAGAACCAGTTGGTGCGAACATTCCTTGAAGCTGCAGCAGGATCGGGCGCAACTCCGACACGTTCTGCAGCGGGCCGCGAACTAGGCGGAGAGTTGCCACTATCCGGATTGGTCCGGTCGTCCAGTGATGCTGATGTCGAGCAAGAACTGAACGCCACCAGCTCCGACGTGCAGCGCGTGGTGCGTCTGAAGAAGCACCTCGCGGAGAAAGTAAAACGCGAGCCGGTGGCTGCCAGCCAGCTCGTGCGGCACTGGATTCATGAAGGGCAGCAGCGTTGATGGCGACCCAGGCGAGCGGAGTGCCAGGCATACAGAAGGCAGCTATTCTTCTGATTCTTCTTGGCGATGACGTCGCAAGCGCGATTTACCGCAATCTTTCACAACGCGATCTGCAGCTCATTACGCAACAGATTGCTTCGCTGCAGAACGTCCCTCCGGCACTGGCAGACCAGGTCTTGCGCGAGTATCACCGCCTCACGATGACGCAGGAATTCCTCGCCGAAGGCGGAACGGATGTGGCCGCAAAACTTCTGACGAAAGCGTTTGACCATGAAACCGCGAGGAATCTTCTCGATCAGGTGGGTCGTGCGAGCGAGGATGCGGGTACTAATTTCGATTCCCTCCAGGAAGCGGATCCTCAGCAACTCGTGAAGTTTGTACAAGGTGAACACCCGCAGACAATCGCGATGGTGCTCGCCCATCTCGGAGGAAAGGCAGCTTCTTCGCTCATCGTTCTTCTTCCCGAAAAGCTTCGTGGCCAGACGGTGAAGCGGCTTGCCGATATGCAGCAGTTCTCACCGGAAATGGCGCAAAAAATATCCGTGGTTCTGCACCGCAAAGTGAAGACGCTCGGAGATTCCAGCCGCCATTCCTACGGAGGAGTAAAAACAGCAGCCGAGTTGCTCAACCGTCTCGATCCGGGCATCAGCAAATCCATTCTGGATACAGTCGAATCCGAAGATGCGCATCTCGCGCTAAGCATCCGCAACAATATGTTTACCTTCGCGGACTTAGTAGGGCTTCCGGAAACCGGAATCCGCGAATTGCTGGGAGCCGTGGACAAGAAGTCACTGGCCACGGCGTTGAAAGGCGCTCCCGAGGATTTGAAGAATCACATCTTCAAGACCATGTCATCCCGCGCAGTGGAAATGCTGAAGGAAGACATGGAAGTGTTAGGCCCAGTCCGCGCTCAAGTCGTTCATGTAGCGCAGCAGGAGATCGTGGCGGCGGCGCGCGCACTCGAGGCGCAGGGCAAGCTCGTACTGAACAATGACGAACAAGAAGCTTACGTTGTCTGAACGCACGGTGATCGCCAGCGACAAGCTCGCAGCCGCTTCGCCGCTCGTCTATTCGCCCGCTCCCGGATGGGCAACGCAAGGCAACAGAGGACTGGTTGCCTCCGACTTGGGATTGGGCCCGGGCATGGGCACGGGTACTGCGCTGGCCACGGCGTCGAGTAGTTCGCCGGATGAAAATATCGGGGTCAGCGAGGAAGAGACGCGGGAGCAGCAGGGATTTCGCGAACGGCTCGCGCAGGCGCGCACTGAATCCGAAATAGCGATGAAACACCACCAGGACGCAATCGCCGAGGCGCTGCGCGAGTTCTCGCATGAACGCGATGCGTACTATCATCACGTCGAAGGAGAAGTCGTCGCGCTGGCACTGGCAATTGTGCGAAAAATTCTCCGGCGCGAATCGCTCGTGGATCCCTTGCTTCTTTCGGGATTGGTTCGTGTGGCGCTTGAAAAGTCGAGTTCCAGTCACACGGCTCGGCTCCGAGTAAGCCCGTCGCAGCTGATTCAGTGGCAGGAATATTTTTCGTGTCACACGGACTTGCCACTCACTCCGGTACTCGAGGGAGATCCCGCTCTGGAAGCAGATCAGTGCCATCTGGAAACAGATTTTGGCGCTACCGATATCAGCGTTGAGACTCAGCTTAAGGAAATCGAGAAAGGCTTGCTCGATCTCCTCGCGCAAAGGCCTCCACCCCGATGAAAGCGGCTACAGCGATCCTCGATCCGTTCTTTCGGCGCTTGGAGCAACTCTCCACGTGGAGTTCCACCGGCCGAGTGACGAAAGCGGTCGGCTTTCTCGTCGAATCCGAGGGCCCCTGCTGCTCGGTGGGAGAGTGTTGCGAAATTATCGGTGCGGACGAGGTGCCGCATGCCGGTGAAGTTGTCGGATTCCGAGGCCGCACCGTTCTTTCCATGCCGCTCGATAGGCCTCACGGCCTGCAATACGGAGACCGCGTGATCGTAAAGGGTGTGTGGCCTTCGCTGGCGGTGAGTTCAAACCTCCTGGGCCGGGTGATCGACGGGGCCGGCAACCCGCTTGATTCTCTAGGCCCGTATCGCGCTCCACACGAACAACCGATCCATGGAATCCCGCCGCAACCTCTGGCTCGCACTGCAATCCACGAATCGCTCGGATGCGGTATTCGCGCGATCGATGGAATGCTTTCCTGCGGCCGCGGACAGCGAGTAGGAATTTTCGGCGGCAGCGGCGTGGGGAAAAGCACGCTTGTCGGAATGATGGCGAGAGGGACCGCAGCCGACCTCACTGTTGTCGGCCTTGTCGGCGAACGAGGCCGCGAGGTGATTGAATTTCTCGAAGAGTCTCTGGGTGAGAACGGGCTCGCGCGGTCTGTCGTGATAGTTGCCACGTCCGACCAGTCTCCCTTGCTCCGTTTGCGCGCGGCATTCGCCGCGACGGCAGTCGCCGAATACTTCGCTTCTCAAAACCGCCATGTGCTGCTCGTAATCGATTCGCTTACTCGAGTCGCTATGGCTCAACGCGAAATCGGTTTGGCTGCTGGCGAACCGCCGACAGCGAAGGGTTATACCCCTTCGGTTTTTTCGCTCTTGGCGCAACTGGTCGAACGGGCGGGCCATTTCGGCTCCGGCAGCATTACCGCGTTCTATAGTGTGTTGATGGAAGGTGACGACCAGCAAGATCCCCTTGTGGACGCGGTGCGGGCGCTGTTGGACGGGCACATCGTACTCGACCGGCGCCTCGCGGCGCAAAACCATTATCCGGCGATTTCTGTTCTCGACAGCCTTAGCCGGCTGGTGCCTTCGATTTGCTCGCCTCAACATCTCGAAAAAATCCAGCGATTCCGGCAGCTCCTGGCAGCCTATTCCGCGTCGGAGGATCTGATTCGCGTGGGCGCTTACCAGAAAGGATCCGATCCAGTTCTTGACAGAGCGATTGAAACGCTTCCCGCACTGAACGAGTTTCTGAGACAGAAAAAGAATGATCAGGCAAGTTTCAAAGACACATGCGCGCGATTTCTAGCGCTGCCGTGCTGAATCGATGGCTTTTCGATTTTCACTTCAGCCTGTTCTGCGCATTCGCGCAAGCTTCGAGCGTCTCGAGCAGCTTCGCCTGCTTTCGCTTTCAGCCATGATTGAGTGCGTGCGCCAGGAAATCGACGCATTCGATGCGCAATCATTGCAGCTTGAGCGGGAACTGCAACGGGGCCTCGCCGACGGAACGCCTGCAGCGGAATTGCAGTTTGAAACCTTCCGGAGGAAAGCCCGCTCGCAACAAAAGCAATCATTGGAAGACCAGTCTCTTGAATTGAATCGCCGGCGACACAAGCAGCAGCTTTTGTTTCAAGCGGCTCGCCAGAAGCGGGAAATTCTGGAAACTTTCCGGCAGCGCAAATGGACCGAGTATCAACTCGAGCAGCGGCGCCGCGAACAGCGACAGCTCGATGAACTATTTCTTCTTCGCCGTGCGGCAAAATCGGACGAGGAGATAATTTGAAAAGCTCCATTGCAGATTCGAGGAATTGAATAGTTCTTGCCGCGCTGCGCGGCAAGGATTGCCGGATCCTCCGCGCCGCATCTCACACGACCGCAACCGACCCAGCCAATCTCCACTACTTTCAACAGTTTGAACTCAAACGCGCGTTCCTGGCAGGCTGCTCGAAGATGGTCTGGCGCGTGCTCCCTGTTGAAAGGTCAATAGAGTGCCAATGCTAAGCGCCGCCTCACTTCCGAACGCAACACCGCCAAACGCATCCAATGCAGTTCCGTTTACTCTTGGAAGCCGATCAACGTCTACCCCGTCAACCATCGGCGCCTCCGCGCCGAAGACTTTTGCGAGCGTTGTACTGACGGCTCAGGCGGCACACTCGTTTGCGAAGACAGCCGGCACGAAACCGAAACAGCACGCGAACACTGTCGCCGCGCGTCAAATACAGGACTCCACACAACAAAGCGTCAATCCCCTCGTTCAATCTCAACCTTCCTACGAGAGTGCTCCCGTATTCATTCCCGAGCCAATTCGGACGGACCTCAGTTCACAAGCAGCTCTCGTTGTGACGCCTCTTCAATCGCTCTCGAATGCGCCTTCGGTTGGAATCGCGGCTTCGCCAATTGAGCAGGCTTTCTTCGCGCCATTCGTACAAGTAGCTGAAGGGCAGAACCCACAGATCACAGCATCGCAGAGCGGGGGCATCGTTGCCGGCCCGGAAACTTCCGCCGTTGCCCCGCAGCCAGACAGCAACACAAATTCCGCAGTCTCTGCTGATTCCGCTCCTGGCAATCGCACTTCAATCGATCCGACGGCGCTACCGGACCTGATTGCAGTCGATGTTGCCTCAAGCCCAGACGTGCCGAGGACTCCGGAAGCGCCGATAAATAGCCCGATCGTAACCCTTGCGAACAGCCACGCAGCAGGCCCCAGCCTCGCGGAACGCTTGCCCAAAGTCTCCGCAGTGGACGTTCAGATTCCGTCTAAATCTTCGACAACACTTGTGACTCACGACATCGCGGGCGGCGATCGATCAGCGACTTCGCCGAACGATTCGTCTGCTGCCGCTGTATTGAATCCATCGATTCCATCTGCGAGCGACAGCACGGGAGTGGCATCGCAAGACGCGAGGAGATCCTCTGCCCAGCATCGCGACAAAATTGTGCAACAGATTACCGCAGGCCTTCAAGATGCCTTGAGTCAGTCGTCACATATCCACGCCAGCGCCTCGTCAGCGAATAGCAATTCGAATGCAAGAGACCCGTCAAGCCAGGGAGAGTCAAATTCGCAGCCGTCGAATTCAGAAAACTCGAGTTCGGGAGCGCCGGATGTATCCGTTGTCTCGGCCCCAGCTTCAAGTCCATCAGGAAGCTCGAACGATGTTCCGCAGAAGAATTCGAGTTTGGGTTCAGCCGCCGTCGCGAATGCCGCCGGGCTCGCGGCGGCGGCTGTTCAGCAAGCCCTGCACGCTCCGGTCGATGCATCAACGCAGCCGGCTGGAGCGCCCGCAGCGGCCGGCACTTCGAATTCCAACAACGCGACGAGCACCCCAAACGTGCAGCACCAGCCAAATCTGCAGCCCCTTCCCGCCTCACTCGGTGATGTATCGCGCGCAAGCGAGCTCTATCAGCGAATGGGAAACAGCGAGATGCGCGTCGCCGTCGAAACCGACCTGCTGGGTAGGATCGACCTGCACGCGACGATGCACCAGAGCACGCTTACCGCCACAATCGGAGTGCAGCGCTCGGACGTTCAAACATTGCTCGCCAATGACCTGCCGGCATTGCAGCACACGCTGGCGGACCAGCACTTCCACATTGAAAATATTTCAGTTCATGACAACTCCGTCGGCCAGCGTATGGGCTCGAGTGGACAACAGGAAAGTCACCGGCAGAATTCGCCGCCGCACACCGCTCCCGCCGCGCGCGCCATCCCGGGAGTCGAGTTCAGTCCCGCAAGGGAACTCGATCCTGCGATGACGCCGCCATCGAGGCTTGACCGTTACGCGACAAGACTTAGCATTCACGTTTAGCAGACTGTAGGAGATAGGAGAAAAAATGCTACCAGTTGGAACAGCAGATCCATTCACAGCTCTTGCAGCAAACGCAGCCGCATCGAGTTCTTCCGGATCCAGCTCGAGCGCGAGTTCCAAGTCATCACCCAGCAATCAGTTAACGGGCAACTCGTTTATTACTCTGCTCACCGCGCAACTCCAAGCACAAGATCCTCTGAACCCGATCGATCCCACTACATTCGTCACTCAACTCGTGCAGTTCAATCAGTTGCAACAGTTAATCGACATCAATCAAACGCTCTCGACAGCGACGGCAGCACCGGCAAGCAATGCAGCTCAGAACAACCTTTCACCGGCAGCCGCGGCTGCTTCCCTTTTGTCAAAATCCTAGGAGAAATCGATGCCCTCATTTTCGACTGCACTTTCCGGCTTGGACGCGAATTCGCAGGATCTCGCAGTGATCTCAAACAATCTGGCGAACTTGAATACCACTGCTTACAAAGGTGGCAGCGCCGCGTTTCAGGATCTGTTCTATCAGCAACTCGGTACCAGCGGATCCGGTGAGCCGATTCAAGTCGGTGTTGGCGTCAAGGTTGGTTCGATTCCCACCGACTTCACGCAAGGGACGATTCAGTCCGACGGCGTGCCGACCGACGTAGCTCTCCAGGGTGCCGGCTTCTTGGTTGGCGATCTCGGTGGACAACAAGTGTTCTTGCGTGCCGGAAATCTCTCCGTGCGTTCCGACGGTGTGCTCCTTGGCCCGGATGGTTCCAGCATCCTCGGCAATCAAGCCATCAACGGCGTCATCAATACGAACCAGACTCCGGGCCCGCTCACGATCTCGACAGGAATCCTCAGTCCGCCAAAGGCGACGGCAAACGTACAGCTCTCGACGAACCTCGATTCCGGCACGGTCGTTGGCGGCACTTTCAGTACCGCTTTGACGTTGATCGATTCTTTGGGCGCCGCGCACGTTCTCACGTACGCATTCACCAACACAGCTCCGGGCGCATGGACTTACTCGATCAGCATCCCCGCTGCTGACATTACCGGTGCAGTCGCTCCCGTCGTCCTCAAAGCCGGCACACTTGCATTTAATGGTTCCGGGCAACTCACGACGCCGGCCGCTAACGTAACTGGAATTGCGATTGCGAATCTGGCAGATGGCGCGGCCAATCAAACCTTCAACTGGAATGTTTATGATCAGAATAAAATCGGGCTGCTCACGCAGGTCGCTTCGCCTTCGGCAACCGCCTCAACGCTCCAGGACGGATTCGCGAGCGGCTCCCTCGTCAGCTTTTCCGTCGGTACTGACGGAACAATTCAAGGAAAATTCAGCAACGGCGAGACCCAGGCCCTTGGACAGATTCTGCTTGCGACGTTTGCGAACGAAGGCGGCTTGTCACGCAATGGCGCGAACGAGTTCCAGTCGACGCTCGCATCCGGTGCCGCCAATATCGGCATCGCCGGCACGGGAGGGCGCGCCACAATCTCTGGTGGAGCGCTCGAACAGTCAAACATCGACATCTCGAAGCAATTCGCCAATCTCATCGTCGCCGAGAGCGGATATCAGGCCAATGCAAAAGTTGTGACGACGCTCAACACAATCGTGCAAGCGACAATAAATCTGATCCAATAGCCGTGATCAGCGACACTCGCTGGCCCGCTCTCAGCTCTCAAACTGATGGCGGGCTCGCGCGAGCAAGTGCATCTTCATTAGAAAATTCAAATGCGGCGAGCGCGCCGTCGATAGGTCGCGCAACCTCGATTTGTGCCAGGTCGCGCTTTGGCCAGCATCCCTCTTGAATGCAGTTACTTGCATTTTCCACCTTTCCGCATCTTCAAGCAGCCGCCCTCCGCGGCGCTTCGGTTCCCGAATTGCTTCCTTGCAGTCACACACATGGCAGGAGAACTCAGTGTCGGTGCAGCCGCGTCGCGAAAACAGAAAAGCGGCACAGCTACGATTGTGCTCGCCGCTCTTTTCGTGGCGAGCCTTGGAGCGGCGGTATGGTTTTGGCAACGTGCCGCAACGGAGCATACAGCGTCAGATAACAACCGTATCCGCTCGACGCTTCACCTGGAAAGCTTCGTCGTGAATCTTTCGGGCGCTTCCGAAAATGGCTACCTCCGCGTGGGCATTGATTTGGGACTCGGAACAGAACCTAAGGAAGCAGAAAAACGGGCTGCTTCCATCGGACGCATGCGCGACGCAATCCTGGCCGTTCTTGGCACCCGAAGTGTCGAGGAACTACTGACACCTGCAGGAAAAACAAAATTGAAGCAGGACTTGCTCGCGGCAATCAACGAGCGCGTACCCGAAGTCGACTGCCTCGAGATCTATTTTACGGAATTTCTGGTGCAACGCTGAAATGGGAGAAACCCCGATCGCAAAGGCCGCTGAAGTGGGCGCAGCCGGGCCGACGGATGCCCGAACATTTGTCCGGTTAGCCGATCAGACGGCTTTCCCGGCGAACGATTCTCTGCTTGCCGATCCCATGCATGACTTCCTGCTTGTTCCGGCAACTCTTTCAGTCGAGGCAGCGGTGGTGAACTTGAACGTCGGCGAAATGTTTCGGTTGGAGAAGGGTTCGATCGTCACATCCGGACAGTCCGCCGGCGCGAACGTGCCGCTCTATGTCGGCAAAAAGCTGATTGCTTGGGGTGAGTTTCAGGTTGTCGGAGAATCCCTGGCTCTGCGCATCGCCGAGCTGGGCTGAAGGGAAAAGGGAATCAAATGGAAGCCAACGTCACTTCGCACGGCGCGAGTCCGATCTTGGAGCTGCTGCGGTCCGGCTTCGAGCGTCTTGGAAAGCTTTCGAGCCGGCACTTTTGGCGCAAGGATGCACGTCGCTTGCGTCTGTGCGAAACCCTGTCCCTCGGGAATCGCGGATTTGTTGCAGTCGTCGGATATCAGAATCAGCAGTTTCTGGTCGGTGGGACGAGCAACTCGATTGTGCTGCTCGCGCAGCTTTCCGAGACGCACGATTCTGCCGGCCATCTCACCGGCGACGAGTGGCCTCGCAGCGAACTAACTGCTCACAAGTTTACGGAAATCGAGTAGCTCGGAGGGAAGGCCGGAAGTAAAAACGGGCCTCTCACAATGGGAATCGCTCTACTCATGACGCAAGCAATACTCGCGCTACCCGCGCCTGGACCGGCATTCGCCGGTTCGCCGTCGCAATCCCTGCCTTTAATTCCTTTCAAGCTTCCGCCCGCTTCGGATACTGCCACGTGGACAATCGTAATTGTCCTGACGCTTTTGACGTTTCTACCGGCGCTGCTGCTTTCGATGACGCCATTCGTGCGCATCCTGATCGTGTTTCATTTCCTGCGGCAGGCTTTGGGCACTCAAACGGCTCCAAGCAACCAGACTCTTATGGGCCTGGCCCTGTTTCTCACTTATTTCATCATGCAGCCTGTCGGTGCGGACATTGGCCGCGTGGCGATTGGGCCGCTCGAACACCGCGAGATTACTCCGATCGAGGCGATCGACCGCGCTTCCGAACCTATGCGCACGTTTATGCTGCGATTCACGCGCGAAAAAGATCTTGCTCTGCTCACTGAAATCGCGCATCTGCCCAGGCCGCACGTTCCCGCGGACCTCCCGATGCGCGTCGTTATTCCCGCCTACATTCTTTCGGAAATGAAAGCCGGATTTCAGATTGGCGCAGTGCTGTTTCTGCCGTTTATGGTCGTGGACATGGTCGTTGCAGCTATTACCACGTCCATTGGAATGTTGCAGCTTCCGCCCGTGATTATTTCGACACCGCTGAAACTGCTGCTGTTCGTTGTAGCCGATGGTTGGAACCTGGTTGTTGGCTCGCTCCTAAAAAGCTTTTACTGAGGCGCTCGAATGTCCATGACGCAAGTAATTGAACTCACGCGAGGCACGCTGCAGGTCGCCTTCCTTGTCTGCGCTCCGATTCTCGCGGCAGCCATGATTGTCAGCGCTTTGATCAGCTTCGCGCAGGTTTTGACGTCCATGCAGGATGCCACGCTTTCAACCGTGCCGCGCCTCGCAGCCGTAGGCGCGTTCGCTTTCTGGCTTACGCCCTGGATGATGCGCAAGCTGGTCGGTTTCACGGTCTCGCTGTTTGGAGACTTCCGCCATTTTTCTCAATGAGGTTTCCCGGGTGATGCGTGATCGAATCTTTTATCAGCCGCGCCGTTCTCGTCGCTCTCCGGATCGGCGGGTTGATGACGTTTGCGCCCTTCTTCAGCCAGGCTTCACTCCCGGCCCGCGTGAAAGCATGTCTCACGATCGCGCTTACCGTTCTTCTCTTGCCCTTGTATTCGAACAACGTGCAGGTCCCGGCGGAAGTGAATGCGGGCGGTTGGATCGCGATCGCGCTCAGCGAAGTGATGCTGGGGCTGATGGCGGGCTTTACCACCCAATTCGTATTCGACGGAATGCAATTGGCCGGGCAACTCGCCGGGTTTCAATTCGGCTTTTCTCTCGTCAACATTATCGACCCCAACTCCGAAGTCGAAATTACAGTTCTCTCGTCCTTCCACGAATTGATTGCGCTTCTCATTTTCATGCAACTCGGAGTTCATCGCTCCCTGCTGCGCGCCGCCGCCATGAGTTTTCAGATGATTCCGCTAGGTTCGTGGGTAAGCGTCCGGATTCCAGCCGCAGAAGTAATGAAACTGGCTGGCTCTCTTTGGCTGATCGGAGCGGAAATTGCGTTTCCAGTTCTTCTCGCGACGATGCTTTCCGACATCACGATCGGGTACCTCAGCAAAGCGTCGCCGCAATTTCCCGCTCTGTTTTTCGGGCTCTCGATCAAAGTGCTGCTTGGGCTCACAGTGCTCTACGGAGCGGTAGCTGTATGGCCCGCCGTGCTCGGCCATTATTTCTTTCACGCTCTTACAGATCTCGAGAAGCTGCTTGCGATTTCGCGTTGAGTTGCGCTCCCAATGCCCGGTGAAGACAGATCGCAGCGAGCTACGCCCCACCGGCGCGAAAAGGCTCGCGAACAGGGTCAGGTTGTCCGCAGCCGCGATTTGCCTTCGGCCCTTACGCTTCTCGCCGTTGCTGCGCTGCTTCGCTTTGGCCAAAGTGGCTGGATTGCAGGCTGGAAAGACCTGCTGAGGCATCTTTTGGAAGCAGTTTCACACGGAGATTTGATTGTGATGGCGCCACTGGTGAACTGGACAGCGTGGGCAACGTTTCGCTGGGCCGCGCCTGCGCTCGCCCTCGCATGGTGCATTTCCGCTTTCGGCCTGGTGGCACAGGGCGGCTTCGTTTTCTCGCCTCTCGCGCTCGGGCCAAAATTCGATCGCCTGAATCCTGTCAACAATCTCTCGCGCATTTTCTCCGTCGCGGGTCTCAGCCCGCTTTTGAAGACTCTGATTCCGGTCAGCGTGCTGGCATACCTTTCGATTGCGCTTGTGATGCGCGAGTGGCTGCACGTGATTGCTTCGCCTCACATGGCGGTTCCGGCAGCGCTTTCGTGGATGGGGAGCATTTTTTACGAATTTGCGTGGAAGGCTGGGCTGGTTCTCCTGGTCTGGTCCGGATTCGACTATGGCCTCCAGAGGCTGAGTTACGAACGGTCATTGCGCATGTCGCATCAGGAACTGCGCGAAGAACATAAAGATCTCGAAGGCAATCCCGCTACGCGCGGACGCGTCCGCCGCAAACAGCGCGAAATGCGCCGCCGCATGATGCTTCGCCAGGTCGCTCGCGCCACCGTCATCATTACGAATCCAGACGAATTCGCGATTGCGCTCGAGTACAACCCGGAAAAAATGGCCGCACCGCTCGTCCTCGCAAAAGGACGCGGCCTGCTCGCGCAGAAAATCAAGCGCGAAGCACGCTGGCACGAAATCCCCATCGTCGAAAATAGGCTGCTGGCCCGGGCTCTCTATCGGACGGTCGAAGTGGGCGGATCGATTCCGGCGAAGTTGTACACCGCCGTTGCCGAAGTTCTAGCTTTCATTTATCGCGCGCAATCCCGCATGCGGGAACAAAAAGAGAAAGCCGCTCAAGACGCGCGCTCCGGCCATGCTCCGCCGCCAAAGGTCTAGTTGAATTCGATGGCTACCGCTCCCAAGACGATTGCCGTAGTCGCAGCCACCGGCCGGGACTGGTTTGTCCCGATTGCTGCTGTGGCAATCGTGTTTGTGATGCTTGTGCCTGTCCCCGCCTTTTTGCTCGACTTGCTCCTTGCGGCCAGCATTACGATTGCGGTCATCGTTCTCCTCGCATCGTTGCAAATACTTCGTCCGGCTGAGTTTTCCGTGTTTCCGTCGCTGCTTCTTTTGCTCACCTTGTTTCGACTGGCACTGAATCTTGCCAGCACGCGCCGCATTCTTCTTCATGGCAGCGAAGGGACAGCGGCGGCTGGCCGCGTGATCGAATCGTTTGGGCAATTCGTTGTGGGAGGGAACTACGTCGTCGGCTTTGTTGTGTTCCTTGCGTTGATTGCCATTCAGTACCTCGTCATCAACCACGGCGCAGTTCGCACGGCCGAAGTTTCCGCCCGGTTTACTCTTGACGCTCTTCCGGGAAAACAGATGGCGATCGACGCCGATCTCAATGCCGGAATGATTGACGAGCGCGCCGCACGCAGCCGCCGGGAACTCGTCACTCGCGAAGCGGAATTCTACGGAGCGATGGACGGAGCGGCGCGGTTCAGCCAGCGGGACGCGGTCGCAACCATTCTCATCACTGCAATCAACATCATTGCCGGTTTTCTGATTGGCGTCTTTCAGCTGAATATGCCGCTGCGGGAAGCGCTCGCCACCTACACAATTTTGACTGTTGGCGACGGCCTTGTGACGCTCATTCCATCGCTCCTGGTTTCTGTGGCTGGCGGCCTCGTAGTTACTCGCGCTTCTTCTGACAGTCCCATCGGCGCCGAACTCGGCAAACAGCTTTTTTCAAAGAGTCGCCCGTTGTACATCGCCTCGGGCGTCATGCTGACGCTTACCTTGATACCGGGCTTGCCGAAATTCTCGTTCATCATTCTGTCGGCGGGCTGCGCGTTTATGGCCTACCGCCTCAGAGAAACCGTGGCGCCTTCCGGAAAAGAACCCGAAGTCGATACCAAACCCGCGATTCAGGAACAGCTCGAAACGCTTCTCAAGCTTGACGAACTTAGCGTCGAAGTGGGATACGCGCTGATTCCCCTTGTCGACCAGAAAGCGGGAGGCCAGATGCTGCCGCGCATCCGCGCGCTCAGACGCCATCTTGCCACCGAACTTGGTTTTATCGTTCCCGCAATTCATATCACGGACAACATGCAGCTTAAGCCGCGCGAATACGTGATTCGGCTCCGAGGAGTTGAAATCGCTCGCGGTGAAACCTATCAGGACTGGCTTCTCGCAATCAGTTCGGAAGCCTCGCCTCCGGCACTCGAAGGCGTTGAGACGCGTGAGCCCGCCTTTGGCGTGCCGGCCCGGTGGATACCCGCGAAATTGCGAGACGTCGCTCTCGGCGCGGGCTATGCAGTCGTCGAACAAACGTCGGTGATCGCTACGCATTTGGCCGAAATTGTTCGCCGCCACGCCCACGAGGTTCTCACGCGCCAGGAAACCAAACGGCTGCTCGATTCGCTCTCTGAAACGCACCCCAAACTGGTCGAAGAACTCGTTCCTCGCGTTCTGAGCCTTGGCGAAACGGAAAAAATTCTTCAGCAACTCCTTCGCGAGCAAGTCTCGATACGCGACCTGCCCACGATTCTCGAAACGCTCATCGACGCTTCCGCCACCAACCGCAACATCGTTTCGCTCGTCGAATCGGTTCGCCAGTCGCTCGGCCGCGCGCTCGTCCAGCCGCTTCTGCAGGATGACGGCAAATTAAAAGTTCTCGCCGTGGATTCCGCGCTCGAAGAGGAGATCAACAAAGCGTTTGATCCCCAGGTGGGTGCTAGCCGGAACGCGAGTCTTCAGTCCGGTTTCCTGCGCCGCGTCCTCGAAGGACTGCGGCGGATTGCAGGCGACCAGGTTGCCGTCGCATCGCCCGTCTTGCTCTGCGGAAGCCCGGCGCGATTTCATTTGCGCCGGATGCTTGAACCTTTTGTTCCGCGGATCGTCGTGCTTTCGCCGGGTGAGATACCACCGATCGTGTCTGTGCAATCGATGGGCATCGTGCAGTAAGCACGTTGAAGCAAGTGCAGTGCGCACATTGGGGCAAGTGCAGTAAGCACGTTGGGGAAAGTGCAGTGAGCGCGATGAGGACTCTGCCGTGACCAGTGATCGTAACAAGCCATCGCAACAAGCAATCGTAACGAGCAATCGCACCTGGCAATCGATGCGAAGGAGTGCACTTGAATAACACAATCCTACTTCCGCCACCCGCCTCTGCCATGGACGAAGCGCGGCGAGAGCAACTACTGCTCGAACATTTGCCGCAAGTCCAGTACATCGCCCGGCGCATTCACGATCGGCTTCCGCCGCAGGTTCTCCTCGAGGACCTCGTCCACGCCGGCATTCTGGGTTTGATGGATGCGGTTCGAAAATATGACCCGGGCAAAAACGTTCAGCTCAAGCACTACGCCGAATTCCGCATCCGCGGAGCAATTCTCGATAGCCTGCGCCAGGTCGATTGGAGCCCGCGAACTCTGCGGCGTCAAGGGCGCCGTTTGGAACAGGCGATTTCCGACTGCAAAGGCAGGCTCAGCCGTGACCCGACCGAACCCGAGATTGCCACCGAACTCGGCATGAGTCTTGAAAGTCTGCAGCAATTGATGGGAGACCTCCGCGGCCTCGATATCGGCAGCCTTCAGGCGAATGCGAATGAACCGGGTGGTGGCGAAGAAGCGATTCAGCAGCGCCCGAGCTCACAAGACGAAGACCCATTTCATCAAACACTACGCGCGGAAATGACGACTCTGCTCGAGAAGGCCATTGGCGAGCTTCCCAAGCGTGAGCAACAGGTACTCGCCTTGTACCACTTTGAAGAACTCACGATGAAGGAAGTGGGAGCTGCACTCGGCATCGGTGAGTCGCGAGTTTCTCAAATCCACACGGTTGCTCTCTTGCGTCTACGCGTTCGACTGCGGGAAATGACCGAAAAGCGGCCTGTTCAAGCAGCAGCAACTCGCTAGTGCCGTACGAAACATTTGTATCGACGGGGAGAATAAATGGAAAAGATTCTCAATCAGGATGAAATCGACCAGCTCTTCCGCGCCGCTCAAGGCAGCGCTGCTAGACACTCCGCAATTCCGAGCCGAAGCGTCAAAGAATGCAACTTCCGCCAGTCCGGGCAGCTCTCCAGAGACCAGGTTCGCCGCGTCACGCTATTGCACGAAGCTTTTGTTCCGAGTCTCGCGAATTCGCTCGGCGCATTTCTTCGAGTATCGTTTCAGACGAGCCTCGTGGCTGTGGAGCAACTCGACTACAGGGAATTTCTAGGTCGTATCCCCGAGCAAAGTTACTTCATCGGCGTCAATCTGCAGCCCTTCGACGAAATGGCCGCACTCCAACTCGATTTGCCCATCGTTTTCCCGATGATCGATCTCCTGCTCGGCGGCCCGGGACAAGGCCTCGAAGAAATTCGCGATCTCACGGAGATTGAGGAGCGAATTTTGGAGAGTGTAGTCGCCATCATTTGCCGCGAACTGCAGGCTGCTTGGGCGCCCATCTTGCCGCTCGAGTTCCGCCTCGGACGGCGCCAGAAATCCGCCGAAATCCTGAATCTGATGTTACCCAGCGATCGTATTCTGAATTTGAGTTTTGAAATCCGTCTCAAAGAAACGCGTGGCATTCTCAACGTCGTCGTTCCCGGCGTCATTACCAATGCCCTCTTGCGCAAGCTTCAGTCGCAGGGCGCAGTCCAGCGGCGAGAGCCTTCCGCGGAGAATCGATCCCGCTTGCGCGAGCTGATTCTCGATTGCGACTGTACCGTTCAACTCGAACTGAACCGGATTCCTATCCGCATCAAAGATGTTGTCGACTTGCGCCCGAACGACATTTTGCCGTTGCACCATACGTTGCGCGTTCCGGCGTCAATCGCAGTGAATGGCCGTCCTATATTCGCAGGCGCGCCAGTGGCTTGCGGGCCTCTTCGAGGCGGCTTGATTCAATCGTTGCTTCCTGCAGAACACGCAGATGAGGGCGCACAGCCATGAAGCTCTCAGAGTCACCCCCAATCTCGGCTCCAATCCAGGAATACGCACGTATCTGGGCGGAATGCACTTCACGCGCGCTGGAAAAAATAAAGGGCGCTCCGTTTGCCGCTGCGCCCCAAACTTCCGATCAGGCGCAAGCCGAAACCGTTGCCAATGCGCTTCCTGCGGAGGAAGTTTCCGTGCGCTTCAAGGTGTCGGGCAGCCTCGCCGGCGAGCAAATCTTTCGTCTCTCGCGTTCCGACGGCGTGCGTCTCGCTCAGATCTTTACCTCCGTTCCGATCGACGGAGCCGTCGCATTCAGCGGCGAACACACCGAAGCGCTGAATGAACTCTTCCGCCAGTTCGCCGGGCTCGCTGCAACTGCGTGCAAGCCGCAATACGGCGGCGCGGTGGAATTCACACTCGCTCCGGCCGAATCGACTCGCCCCAATCCGGATCAGCACGCGATTTGGGAATTCAGCTCGGCAGACCTCGCACCGATCCGCTGGAATCTTTGCATCCATCCGGATCTGCAGACTGCTCTGGAATCTGTTACCGAAGTTCCGCCGCAACCGGCGACGAAGCCTTCTTCGCCTGCTAATGCCTCTAACCTCGATCTCCTCCTGGACGTCGTCCTCGCCGCCACCCTCCGCTTCGGCCAGGCAGAAATGGTACTGCGCGATATCTTGGAACTTAGGCCCGGCTCGGTCGTCGAACTGAATCGCCGCGTTCAAGAGCCGGCCGAACTGCTCGTTGCGGGCCGTGTAATTGCACGAGGAGAAGTCGTAATTGTGGACGGGAGCTATGGACTACGAATCACGGACATCACGCAGCCTCATCAACGACTGGAAGCTGTGGAAACCTAAACAGTACGCGCGCGAGAACACTCCAGTCGATTCGCGGCAGCAGCGCTTCTCCGAGGATTTTCGTTTGAACAGTGCTTCACGATGCGAAAATCTCGAATGTCCATTCCGCAATCCTCTGCGGAAGTTTCTGCTGCGTCGCAATCATCAGGGCGTCTTGTTGCAGGGCCGCTGGTATTGCAGCCTGGAGTGCTTTCAGCATGCGTTCGCCGGAGTCTACACCGATTTGATCAAGATTCCGGACCAGCCTCTGGCGCGCCCTCATCGCATTCCGATCGGGTTGCTCCTGCTTGGGCGCGGGATCATTAACGAAACGGACTTGAAACGGGCGCTCAATGCCCAGAAGGAAGAAGGGACTGGCCGGCTCGGCCGCTGGCTTGTCCGTCTCGGGAGCGTTTCGGCGCAGGACGTTTCCATCGCACTCGCGAACCAATGGGGCTGCGCTGTCTTTCCTCTCGAGCGCGACAAGCGCTACCGCGACTGCGCGCAACTTCTCCCGCTGGTTTTGCTCGAATCCTCTCGCATGCTGCCCGTCCACTTTCTTCCAGGAACGCACTGGCTCCTCCTCGGTTTCTCCGAGGACATCGACCGCACCACCGTCTACTCCATCGAGCGGCTGCTCTCGAGTCGTACCGAACCTTGCGTCGTCTCTGAAAAAGCCTTGGACGAGGCGCTCGACGAACTGCGAAACGTATCTCGCTCCAACGAAATCGTGTTCGAATCGATTGCGAGCCCGGCCGAAACTGCCCGTACGATCCGCGATTACGCCGTGAATCTCCACGCCGAAGAGCTGGTTCTTGCCCGTCCCCGCGGGTTCCTGTGGGTCCGCCTTCGATCCTCGATCGGCCAGTGGGACTTGATGTTTCGCCTGCCCACTCGCTAGGTAACAGCCGCGCGGCCGAAGCTTGCGCACGCCGTTGCTTCCGCCCCGTTCGCCTCGTATCCCGATAAAGCTGTTTCCCCCGCAGCCGATATATCCCAAGAGGCAATATTCGGCTCCGGGGAGAACGGCATGCCTTACATAGAGTCTGAGCACTCGAAAGCCATGCCCGCTTCGCCTAAGCCAGCCAACCTCAAGGGTATACAGCTAGCGGTTCCCGTTCTCGAAGCGAGCGGTTTCCAATCCAGCCGCGAGTCGCTCGCGCACTTGGAATCTTTGCTGAGTGCCGATGTCGTCGACCTTTGCGAAGTTTGTGACGTAATTTGCGCTCTGCCGCAGCTCGAATCGCTCATCATCCGTTTAGGTCAGTCGGTAGTGCCAGGGACCGGCCTCAAGCCGCTCACCGTCGCCGAAGCCGCAGTCCTTCTCGGCACGGATCGCTTGCGCGCCATCGTGCACGCCTGGCCGTCTATTGAGCCTGGCATGCAACAAGAATCCCGTGTTGAATCAAGATTGAACGGCGGCTCTCCCGGCGGGCCTCCGGGCGGCGCTCCAGGCGGCCCTCCAAGCGGGTCGATCGGATGTCTTTCCGTAAATCAAAGCGACATCTCGGCCGCCGGTGCCGCGTCCGTCCCACAGCTCTGCAATCCAGAAACACTCTATTTCGCAACTATCGCGAAGCAAAATGCACTGCCATCTTCAGGCCCGCAAGAAAGCCGGGATGGCGACGCCTCACGTCGTGGATTCCAGGCACATCAAATCGAAGATCTGGCGGAATCGTTCGTTCGGGAATTCGCAAATCTGGCGCCATTGATCGAGCCGGTTGCTTCCGCTTTCAGAACGCAATCCACGATCGCGACGTCCCCACGTACTCTTTCGCGGGTTCGTGATTAGTCTCGCGCTCGCTCCCATCCGATTTCGAACAAGGAAGAGCGTAGGCAATCCTTGCCGTGCGTGCCACTCGAACCCGGCAAGTTAGGCTGGTCGCTCACCTTCCGCGCGCGCCCGCGCTCGCTCCTTCTGCATTTAATCCTGCAAGTAGTGCATCCTTACGCTCTCCCGAACATGCTCATTTCGCGCGCGGTTTGGATTCCCCCGTGCTTCCATTCACATCGAGACTCACCTTGGAGATTCGTCAATGAACAGCGGATACTACGCGGCCTTCACCGGACTCATGGCTCGCATGCAAGCGATGGACATGCTCGCAAACAATCTCGCCAACGTGAACACCACCGGCTTTCGCGGGCAGCATGAGTTTTACCAGGCCGTCACCGCCAGTCTTGCAGGCCAGCCGTTAACTCCCCTCAATCGCGCCATCAATGATTTTGGCGTTCTCGGCGGCTCGGTCGTCGACCTTCGACAGGGAAACTTGCAGGGCACGGGAAACAACATGGACCTCGGCGTTGAAGGCCCCGCCTTTTTCGCCGTGCAAACGGCTGGAGGAATCCGCTACACCCGCAACGGCTCGTTCCACGTAAACGCGAAGGGTCAAGTCGTCACCGGAGACGAAAGCACCGTTCTCGGAAATCAGGGACCGATTCAACTGCCTCCCGGAAACGTCACCATCGCATCGGATGGAACCATTTCCGTGTCTGACGCAATCGCCGGTCAAGTCCGGCTCGTCGAATTTGCGCCCGGCACGAACCTCGTCCCCGAAGGGAACAGCAACTTCATCGCTCCTGTTGGTGCGGACCACCCAGCAACGAATTCAGAGGTCGAGCAGGGCATGCTCGAATCCTCGAACTTAAATCCAGTTCAGGCCACGGTCCAGTTGATTGCTTTGCAGCGCCACGCTGAGCTGCTTGAGCGCACCCTCTCGATTTTTCAAAATGACTTTAACAGGACCGCCATCCAGCAATTGGCAGTCGACTAACGGCTTCTCAGGAGCTTCTATATGTTTCGTTCTCTTTACACCGCCGCAAGCGGGATGGAAGCGCAGGATCTCAGCCTCGATAACATCGCGAACAATCTCGCGAACGCGAATACGGCGGGCTTTCGCAGCCGTCGCCTCCAGTTTCAAGACATGCTCTACCAAAACCTCATCACTCCGGGCGCGCCTGCATCGCAGCAAACGATCATTCCATCGGGACTTCAAATCGGTCTCGGAGCTCGCTCGGCGGCGACGGAAGTAATTCAACAGCAGGGCAATTTCGATTTTACCGGCAATCAACTCGACCTTGCGATTCAAGGAGGCGGCTTCTTTCAGGTCCTCTTGCCGAGCGGACAAACCGCCTACACCCGTTCCGGCAATTTTCATCTCGACAACGTCGGCAATGTCGTCACTTCCGACGGCAATCCGCTTCAGCCTGCCATCACCGTTCCGCCCGATGCGCTCACCATCACGGTCGGGTCCGACGGCACCGTCAGCGTCTCGGTTCCCAATCAACAACAGCCTACGCAAATCGGTGCGATTCAGCTTGCGCTGTTTCAAAATCCTGGCGGCCTCAATAGCGTCGGCCAAAATCTCCTCCTCGCATCAGGCGCTTCCGGGGATCCCATCCTTGGCACGCCGGGAGGCGCGGAAGGAGTGGGAAGCCTGCAGCAGGGCGCGGTCGAGGAATCGAACGTCAACGTAGTGCAGGAATTCGTCAACATGATCTTGGCGCAACGCTCCTACGAAGCGAATTCGCGCGTCGTGAAAGCCGCGGACGAAATGTTTCAGACGTTGAATGGGCTCACGACCTAAGCGAGGCACTGTGATCCACTCTCAGTTCGAGCCATCTCGCTTTGCTGGAACTAAATTTCTGCAATTGAGCATCGCCGCATGTTTCGCGGCGCTTTTGTTCTGGCCCGTTCCGGCATCGTCGCAAGTACTGCCCCGCATCGCTCTGAATGATGCCGTCGAGGTACGCGGCACAACCATTCGCTTGTCGGACTTGCTTCCGCCGGACGCGCCTGAAGACATTCGCAATCGCGCGAAGCTCGTACCCCTTGGCGAATCGCCGTTGCCTGGTTCTCATCGCACCATCGCGAGAAGCGAACTCCGGCAAGCCCTCCGCAAACTTCCGTCGTTGCGCGGATCGCTCGATTTTCCTGCGCGCGTCGAAATCACCCGCTGGTCGCGGCCGCTCACCTCGCAAGACGTGCTCGGCGCAATCAGCGATGCGTTGCGCTCGAATCGGCTCACAGCTTCCGCGCCTCTCACGGCTCAAAACATTGCCATCGGTTCGCCGGTCGAAGTCTCAGACATCGCTCCCGCGCTTCGAGTCACCCGCATCGAGCCCGCATTCGACGGCTCGAGCACACATGTTCGTCTCCTCGTTGCTTCTGAACCGCGCATCCCGCCGTTCTGGGTAAAGATTCATCAGGCGATCAGTGCTCCCGACTCTGATTCCGGGAGCGCTCAGTTTGTGAATCTCGCCAATCCTCGTCATCAAACTGCCCAGCCGGCAATCCGGATGGCTGCCTTTCGCGCGAACGCTCGGCCAGCTGCACATGCTGACGGGACGCGCAACGAAAGTAGGCCGCGCGGGACGGAGTCGCGCCAGGAACGTCGGCCCGAAGTTCTGAGCTCACCTTCAGATTCCGATGAACTCGGCATCGAGGCTCGTTCAGGCCAGCCCATGAAGCTCGTTCTTCAAATTCGCGACATGAAAATTACGATGCTCGCTATTCCGCTCAACTCCGGCAAGCCCGGAGAGCGAATCCGTTTGCGAAACCCCCGCACTGGGAACGTCTTCACCGGGACGGTCGTCTCGCGCGGAACCATCGATGTGGACTACTAAACATGTATGACTAGCGATGGATGGCTAACCATGAATTACCAGGAGATGGACGTTATGCGAGACTTTTTGCCAGCACGATTTCGCTTTCCGAAAAGAGCGCTCTTATATGTTCGCGCTATTCTACTTGCAGCGTCCTTGATCGCCATGCCGCTTCAGGCCGCGCAGGTATCCAAACTCACCCAAAAAATCATCAAACCGGCGCAACCGACTTCTCTCAATCTGTATCTTCAGCGCGCGCGTTCCAACGTCACGGTATTTGCCCCAACCTTCGGCAGCCTCTGGAATCCCGATGCCTCACTGGCCGATCTCGCGAGTGATAACAAAGCCCACCGCCTCGGAGACATAATTACAATTCAGCTCGCCGAATCCACCACTTCCGCTCTCCAGCAAAGCGCCCAGACCCAGCGCACCTTTTCCGCCTCTTCCGGTATCAGCGCTTTCCTGGGCTTGATCGGCGCAAAATCTCCGGCGAACAATCTCTTTTCTCCCACTTCCGCTCAGAATTTGAATGGCAAAGGGCAGACCGCTCTCGCCACCTCCATCTCGACGAGTCTGGCCGGGAACGTCGTCGAGGTTCTGCCGAATGGCTTGATGGTAATTCAAGCTACCCGCGACGTGAACGTAACCAATCAACGCCAAACAATCGTTCTCCGCGGAATCGTTCGCCGCAGCGACATCACCCCGGCCAACACTGTGTCGTCCACCGCTGTCAGTCAATTGGAAGTGGAATTGGTAGGCAAGGGAGTGATCACCGAAGGAACGCATCCGACCAACACCGTCGTGAAAATCCTTCTGCGAATACTCGGTTTCTAAAAGGGAATCATATGCTCCGCAAAATATTCGTGCGTTCGATCGCATTGCTCGCAATCGCAACACTCTTATCAGCCGCCCTCCCGCTCCGCGCCGATCAGGGCAAGCCTCCCGCGCGGATGGTTCGATTGAAAGACATTTCAACCGTCGAGGGTGTGCGCGATAACATGCTCATCGGTTATGGTCTCGTCGTTGGCCTGAAAAGAACAGGCGACAGCCAGCAGGCGCTCTTTCCAACGCAAACGCTTGCGAACATGTTGCAACGCATGGGAGTCCAAATCCCCGTTTCGGCTGTCCAGGTTCGAAACGTCGCCGCTGTCTTCGTCACCGCCACACTTCCGCCGTTTGGACGTCCGGGGTCTCGAATCGATGTCACCGTTGCGTCGGTGGGCGACGCCAAGACTCTCGAAGGTGGCTTGCTCCTGCTCACACCCGCTTCACGCGAGTGACGGCGAAGTCTATGCCGCCGCGCAGGGCCCGCTCACGATTGCAGGCTACACCGCCGGAGGCCACGGCAATTCAGTCCAGCTGAACCATCCCACCGTCGGCCGCGTTCCCGACGGCGCTATCATCGAGCGCGACGCTTCGGTCGACCTCTCGCATCTCGCCCACGTTTCGCTGCTGCTTCGCGAGCCTGATTTTAGCGTAGCGCGCGATGCAGCCGCTTCCATCAACAAAGAACTCGGCATCGAAGCGGCCCGCGCAATCGACGGAGGACGCGTCGAAGTCGCAACCGCCGGAATGGCCTCCGGTGGAATTCCCGCGCTTCTCGCCCGCATCGGCGATGTTTCCGTCTCGATAAGCCCGATCGCAAAAGTCGTCATCAACGAGCGCACCGGCACCATCGTGCTAGGCAGTGACGTCAGCCTCGGCGCCTGCTCCATCCTCCAGGGCAGCCTTACCGTCGATATCACTACCACGTTCATCGTCTCGCAGCCCGCTCCCGCTCTCCACTCAAGGTGACACGGTAGTCGTCCCGCAAACCACCATCGAAACGAAAGAACCGCCTGCCCAGCAGGTTCGCCTCAACGAAGGAGCCACTGTGGAAGACCTCGTACGCGGCCTGCAAGCCATTGGCGCAAGTGCGCGCGACATCATCGCGATTGTCCAAGCCATCAAAGCTGCCGGCGCCTTGCAAGCCGAACTGGAGATCATCTAATGAACGCAAATTTGTTGGGCAATCTCGCGCTGCACCAAATCGACACACGCTTTCCCAGCGCCTCCGCAGCCGCGAAGGACAACTCGCCCGCCGCCCAGAAGCTCCGCAAAGCTGCCTCCGAGTTCGAATCCCTGCTTCTCGCCAATTGGTGGAGCACCATGAAGCAAAGCGGCCTATCTCGCGGCGAGGAAGACTCAGACCCCGGCAAAGACACTCTCGACCATCTCGGCATTCAAGCGATGTGCGCAGCCGTCGCGAACGGAGGCGGCTTCGGAATAGGCGCGATGTTGGTCCGCAGCTTGCTCCCCCATGTTGAGTCGCCCAAATCGGTCCCCGCGCCTCCAGTCGCGCACATATCAGCTTCGCCGGCGGCTGCAAAACCAACATCAGGAGAGGCTTAGCGGCGCCAAGGTATCGCGCCGCAGGAATCAAGTTAACCGCCAGAGCGCCGATTTGCATTACGAGGCCCGTTCACAGAAAAGCGCATTAAAGTTTTCTCACGGGTGGCCGATTTCCTTTTTTGAGGGCAGTTTGGCCTCACGAAGCCAGTTCCAGGAGGATTGCAAGTGAAGATCGATCCGCAAATCAGTCTCCCGAAAGATCAGCCTTCGGGCCGCGTGGGCGGCGCTGAATCCGTGCCGAACGCAAAGTCGCCCAAAATCGCGAACGATAGCTCGACCCACCGTTCCGACCAGGCAAGCCTTTCGTCCGACGCCGTGCAGTTGTCGAGTCTGCGAGCCAGGCTCAATTCCGTTCCGGAAATTCGTCAGGACCGCGTGGAATCCGTCAGCACTGCGCTCAACAACGGCACCTACTCGGTCAGCAACCTTCAGATCGCACAATCCGTGCTGCGCGATTTCCAAGCCAGCAGCCCATCGAGCCGCTAGTCCGCAATCGAGCAACGCGGGAGAAGCGTAGTTCGTGAAAACATAATCTGTAAGACCGTTCGAGCCAAAGCAGGATGAAATGCCAGAGTCAACTTCTAGAATCGAGCCCGCAAGCTCCTATCGCGAGCCGGAAGCGCAAACTCCGCGCGGCCGTACGCGAGCGAAGCCGCGCCCCAAGCTTGCATCGCCGCAGCCTGCCGACGCACCCGAGATCGCCGCGCTCGTCGAAACCGGCGACTCTGAAAAGCACGTGCTGGACACACTGGCATAATCGATGGCTCCTAACTTCACAGAACTTGGCGATTCAATCCGGTGCGAACTTCTCCTCCTTCGCGCTCTAGCCGACGATCTAATTGCCTGCCGCAAAGCATTTACCGGTAGCGATCTCGATGGCATCTACGAACACGTCTCCCGCCAGGGAGCGCTCTCGGAACAACTGACTACCGCGCAACAAGACCGCCTTCGAGTGTGGAACGCAGTCGCCGCAGCGTCCCCCAATCGCACCGGCGCGGCCGAAACGAATCTCCGCTCCTCGATGGACGCGCTTGATCCCCCCATCTCCGCTGATTTGCGCGCGCTTCTCACTGAACTTGCGCTTGCCGAAGGCGAAGTCCGCAATCTCAACCGCGTTCACTCCACGCTCCTCGATGGTTCGCGCCGCACGCTCCACATTCTCTCGAACGCTCTCGCTGCGTTCGCGCCCACGTATCCCCAGCCGGCCGCCTCTCGCGCAGCAATGAACGTGCACCCCGCACCGCCGCTAGAATCCATCGGGCCGCGCCCGTGAGCCTTACTTCCAGTCTTTCAATCGTCGTGGGCGCTTTGCAAACCGAACAAGCCGGCTTGGCCGTCGTCACCAACAACATTGCCAACGTCAACACTCCCGGCTACACGCGAGAAGTCGCCAACTTCGAAGAAGCCCCCGTCGTTACGATTGGCAATCTGCAATTCGGCACCGGAGTCGACCTCGCCGGTATTCAAAGCATTCGCGACAACGTCCTCCAGCTCCGCCTCAATCAGGAAGCGCAGAATCAGGGAAGGCTTGATTCACTTAACACTGGCCTGAATCAAATTCAGCCCCTCTTCAACGAGTCCAGTGGCTCGGGCTTGCAGAGCCTTCTCAGCCAATTTTTCAACAGTTTTCAGCAGCTCGCCGCCCAGCCAACGAATTCAGGTTTGCGCCAGGCCGTCATTAGTTCCGCCCAAAGCCTCGCCGCTGGCGTTCGCCAAACCTCGTCAGCGCTTCAAACTCAGCAGCAGAGCGCCAACCAGGACGTCGTCCAAACGGTCAGCCAGATCAACCAGCTCACTGCGCAGATCGCCACGCTGAACGCTCAAATCGCTGGTCCCACGGCGCCCGGACGCCAACCCAACGCGCTCATCGACCACCGCGCGCTACTAATTAACCAACTCTCGCAGCTTGTTGATGTGCAGCAGATCACCGCGGACGGAACCGGCGTCACGCTCACTACCACGGGTGGCGCAGCGCTCGTTGTCGGCGTTCAGAGCTTCAATCTCACCACGCAAACGGGCGCCAACGGCCTTCAGGATGTTTTTGCGCAAGGGAAGGACATCACTTCGACGATTCGCGGCGGCAACCTCGCCGGCGATTTACAGCTCCGCGATCGGGAAATCCCGTCGCTGCAATCGAGCCTCGATACGCTCGCCTTCGGAGTCGCAAACTCGGTCAACACCCAGAACGCCGCCGGTTTTGACTTGAACGGCAACCCCGGCGGAAATATTTTCGCTCCGCCAGCAGCACTCGCCGGCGCAGCTCTCCATCTCACCGTTGCGATTGCCGATCCCAACCTCATCGCCGCCAGCGCCGATGGAACCGCAGGCAACAATGCCAATGCCACCGCGCTCGGCAATCTACAATCTCAAAACATCGTCGCCGGGCAGAATCCCATCAACTTTTACTCCGGAATCGTTTTTCAGATCGGCAACGATTCCGCCAATGCCTCCGCCGGGCTCTCGAGCGAGCAACTCATCATCCAGCAGTTACAAGACCAGCAGAACGCCGTCTCGGGCGTCTCGCTCGATCAGGAAGGCGCTAACCTCGTCCAATTTCAAAATGCCTATGGCGCAGCTGCGCGCGTCGCAACCGTAATCGCCCAACTCCTCCAGACAACCATCAACATGGGAGCCGCCTAAAAATGACACTTCGTGTGAATCCCAACATCGTTCCGGATATTCTTGCCGGCGCCAACAATCTCAAGCAGCAATTGAATCAGGCCGACCTCCAACTTGCTTCCGGCCGCTCGATCAATTCGCCGTCCGACGATCCGTCCGGCACTGCCGCGCTCGTCCTCAATCACGCCGCGCAAAGTTCGACGGACACGTTTCAGCGCAACATTTCGAACCTTCAGAGCACGCTCCAAATCGCCGATTCAGCCTTGAACTCCGCCGTGAACGTCATCAATCAGGCGATTTCGCTCGGCGTCGAATCGGGGAACTCCACTCTCTCGTCCGGAGATCGCCAGGCGATTGCGCAGGAGCTTTCCGGAATTCAGCAGCAGCTTCTCAGCATCGCCAACACTACTTCCGGCGGCACCTTTCTCTTTGCCGGCACGCTCGTCGAAACGCAACCCTTCACTCTCAACCCAGTCTCTCCCTCCGGCGTCACCTACAGCGGCAACAGTTCCGTCACCCAGGTTGAAATCGCAAATGGCCAGACTGTGACCGTAAACGTTCCCGGCGATAACCTTTTCCTGAATCCTTCCGGCAGCCTTCTCGGTGCGATCAATCAATTGATTACCGCCGTCCAAACCAACACTGGCATCGCAGCCGCGAGCGATGCGCTTGGCCAGGCCTCTACTGTATTTGACTCCCAACGCACTGCCTACGGCACCTCTCTCAATCAGCTCCAATCCACCGGCACATTCCTCTCCGGCCAGCAGCTTCAGCTCAGCGCGCAGGAAAACAAAATCGACGCCGCAGACATCGGAAAAGTCGCCTCAAATTTCAGCCAGGCCCAGGTCGCCTACACCGCGCTGCTCGAAGCCGAAGGCAAAATCCTAAACCTCCCCAACCTCCTCAGCTTCCTCCAGTAGCGGCGCCACGCGGGGCACCTTTTGAGCAACCGGTAAACGATTGTCATCCCGAACGAAGTGAGGGATCTGCATTTCTCACGAGTCGGCGCGTCACCAACCCTCCGGCTCGAAGTGTTTCTAGGTGTCGCTCCAGGATTGTCAGGCGGCCCAGTCGACTGCGCCACCCGCAACAGCCAACTTCTAACCCCAGAGTTAACTGCCTCAGTGGTATCATTCAGCGGTGCAAGAGGTCGATCGTGGAATCCACGGAGACGCAAGGCTGGCCCACCCGCCCTCCACTGGTGGATGGTAAATGCAGCTATCGCTCTGAAAATGTCCACTCGGCCCAACTCGAGTTCCCGCATTTCTCAGGAGACAGGCTCGGAGTGTTTTTGGAGTGAGAATTGCACGGTAAAGCGCGGCTGCAACGAGACGGAGGCCATGCACAAACGGATTTCCGGGATAGTCGTTTGCCTCATCCTTCTGACTGGAAGTCCGTCTGCCCCTAAATCGCAGCCGAAGACGGCAACGCTTGTTGAGGCAAATGCTCTTCCGGGTTGCGCTGGACTCGATTGCCCACCATGGCCGATGCCAATTGACGTCGATGTTTGCATCGAAATGGATGGGAACTATTACAGCGGCATGTATCGCCCGTGGGGAGTGCCATGGGCGAAGGCGGGCAAGAGATTGCTTGAGTTGAAAGGACAGTCCATTGAAGTCATCGTGACAGATACCGACATCAGGGTTGTGGCTCCTAAAATAAGTGCACGACTACAGAGAATGCATAACTATAGGGTATTTCGGCTGGATTCGTGCAATGGCGCTTGAAAGCAAGAGTTGCGTTCTCTCGAATTCGTCTTAACTTGAGGCGACGCGTGCTCAACAAAGAGAAGAAAGGCTTCGCGAACCGGTGTCGGGCAGTCGGAATCGTCGTCTGGCGGGTGGCAAACTCTCTAGTTCGAAACGCCTTAGGTGTTGAATTTTCGGGTGCCCACTTTTCGAGCCTTGCGAAAGGTGGGGCTTTTCTCTTACAACTACTTCGACAAACCATCCGCCGTGTTAGCGAGAAAGGATACGCCAGCTCGCTGACAAATCAGATTTGGACGGTTCAAATCGCGCTTGACTGTTGGAAGCCAAAATGAAAACTAACATGAGAATTGCATTGATAGCATCGCTGTGGTTAGGACCGGGTGCGTGGGGCAATTACAACAATCTTCGGAACTCTCCCGCCACAGCCGCCTCGTGTCGCCCTTCCCAGCTTCAAGAATATGAAGCTGAAATCCTGATCTACTTGATTCCTGAGGCGACTGAGGCTCGCAAGAACGGTGAGAAGGTAGCCTGGGAGTTGCAATCCAGTGCGAAGCTTAACCAGAATGATTTCTTCGTTTTCTATCTTTACAATGCGGGCGCACCAGAGAGCAGTTCGCCAACAATTGGCTACTTTGCGGTTAACAAACACACGGCTGAAGTCTGGAATATGAACGCGGAAGAGCCTTTGCATTCGGCCGATCTTCTTTCCGTCGGCGAGATATTTCGCCGGGGGCACTGCATTGATGAGCAGACTGTCCGTTTATATTCCTCTGCGAAACCAGACATCGCGAGCGGAACGAAAATCAAAAAATAGGGAAGCTGGGTAGCTTAGCCTTCCTAATCTTTTGGACGTGTGGACTCAAGGCTCTAGCTCGGAGCGCTACTAAATGTTGCTCTAGAATTTTCGGGTGGCCACCTATCGTGTCGTTCGAAAGGTGGGGGTCTTCAGGTTTTTCCTTCCTCGCTTCGCTTTTCCCGTACGCAGACAAACCATGCGGCGTAAAGGCTTTCCTCCCGTACTTCAAATTATTTTTTCGGCAGCGGACGTAGAGAAGACCAAATTCCAGAATCTAATTCACCGATGAGGTTAGGCCGCGCTTGCGCCATTTCTAATCCCCGTTTTCCACAGTTTGTAAGTACTTCTACGAGTTTTCAGCCGTCCCCATTCGCGCTACCCTGGTCCGTTTTCACATGACGATAATAACTTCACTATCGGTCAACGAAACGGATCAGCGAACAGCATCGCATCCCGCCGCCGATCCCAAAGCACTTCGCGCCGTTTTCTCCTGGCCGCCTTGCCAGGCCCGCCATCGTGGGCGGCTAATCGCAAATGCGCGATTAGAAACCGACCTAACTCCCACAAAAGAAGGCCTGCTAAAAATTCCTAATCGCAAATGGACGCGGGTTTTGCGCGCCCCGTGGCGTATCGCGATTTCGCGCTCCGGTTTTTCACGCTACGCCCCTCGTCTTTTGCTGATTCCCCGCGCCGATAATCAAGCGCCACTCCAGGTTCTGAGCATCCCACGGGTCACGGAGCGCGAGTCACGGGTCACGAACCGCGAGACACGGGTCGCGGCACTTCTGATTTACCGTCCCGCGATTAGAAATCCACGCAAGCGATTGAAAACATGACACCGACACCCATCCTAATCTACGGTACAGGGGGGTCTCGAAATCCTGCCTTCGAACAAAACGCGAACCCGATCCAAGGCGGAGCAGCAACACATCCGCCGCCGCCCGATTGGTGTTTCCGCCCCGGGCCCCGCGCCGTCGTCGACCACGCGCCCGCGCTGGCTACAGCGTTCGTCGACTGGCTTCGACCCACGCTTTTCGTGCCGCTAGATGGGATTGTTCCACCTGCAGGCGAGCTCGCTCGGCCAGCAGACGGCCCTGGACGGAAGGCAGGGTCTTTGCCAGCGACTCGAGGTTGCTTCGGTATTCGAAGATTTCGGTTTCGAGTGCGGCGTTCAGCACCGGACCCGTCGCAGCATTGCGCAAGCAGCCGGACGCGCGCAAGAGTTCGCCGAGAAGCTCTTGTAGATCGTTCGCCTGAATCGCCGATAGCCCGATTGGCTCAGAACGCAAGCGGACGAGCCACGCGAGCAGGCTCGTATTGGCGAGACGCAGCGTCGCGACAGTTTCACCGGACATCATTTCCTCCGCCCAGTGCCTGCAATGTGAATCGGTCTGATCGTGGCAGCAGCGGCGGTCATTGGACGAGGCTCAAAATGGGCGCTGCGCCGTGCACTCGTTCCACTTCGGCCCACGCTTCGCGAACGGCGAGCATGTCGGTGATTTGCCGCGCGAGAATTTCCTTGGAGGAGTGCATTTGAGCTTCGCAGAGATTCGCGCGCAACACTTCGTAGAAGCGAACCAAATTGTTCGCCACCTTGCCGCCTCGCTCCAAATTCAACGTCGCTTGAAGCAGGCAGACGACGTCGAGCGCGTGATTGATGCGCTTCGTGCGCAGCTCGACGTTGTCTTGATCGAGCGCTCGCGACGCTTGCCGCAAATCCTGAATCACTTGCTCGTAAAGAAGGACGACGAGCCGCAACGAAGTGGCGCCGCGTGCATCGGCTTCGCGATAGGCGTTGCGAGGATCCATTGCCGCTAGCCTCCGCTCGACGTTTGCGCTGTACCCGACGCTGGCGTCGTGTTGGTCGGAGATTGCGGCGTGAAGAATGGGGAGGCGGACGACCCGCCCGTCGTGAGGCCGTTGATGGCCCCAAGTTCAGCCGAAATTTCCTGCAGAAGAAATGGAAATGCTTCCAGCGTAGCGTTCACTTGAGCGTACTGCGTGGTCAGTTGCTGTTGTTGGGCTGTCAGACGGTCGTGCAGACTTTGCACCTGGCTTGTAAGGCTTTGCGCTTGCGTGGAATTTCCGGCGATGTCGACGGTCAGCACTCCGTTCACTGGATCCGTCAGGTTATTTAGATCAGTGGCGAAATTATTGGCGAAGCCGGTGCCGGAGACATTTTGAAAAAAGCTCTGGAACGCCGCTGGGTTCGCGTTGAATGTATTGCTCAGCTGCGTGTTGTCGATCGTGAGCGTGCCGTCGCTATTCAAATTAATGCCGAGCGAGGCGAGGTTCACAAGGCTGCCGTCGCCGGTCACCGAGAAGTTCACATCGGCGAGCAGACTTGATTGCAACGAGCGCAAGTTGCTGTCGGAGGCGAGCGGACCCTCAGCGTTGGTGGTCGGATCGACTGTGAACTGCGTATTCAGATCGCCCACAAGAGCGTTGTAGGCGGTGACGAAACTCGTGATCGCCGCGGCAGACTGGGTCGAATCGGGCGCCACCGTCACTTCCACTTGCGATCCCGACGTGCCGTTCAAAGTCAATGTGACTCCGGGAATCGCGCCTGTAACCGTGTTGGTGGTGCTGCTGAACGGAACTCCGTCGATGCTGAACGACGCATTTGTGCCGCCGACCGGCGCATTGAAAGTGATCCCGGTCGTGTTGGTTGTGATCGCTAACGCTCCGGGAGTGCCGCTGCTTTGGCTGAAGATCGCCAGGCGGAAGCCGCTCGCATCGCTCACCACGCTGGCCGTTGCGCCAAACGATTGCGCGTTGATGTAACTCGCCAGGGTATTGAGCGTATCGTTGCTGCCTTGTGTGATGGGAACGTCGAACGTGGTGCCGCTCGCGCCGCCCACTTGCAATTGGATGTCGCCGCTGGTGGCGCCGCCGGTGAGGATTGAAGTGTCGGCGCTTGTCAATGGATCGGTGTAGACCGTTCCCGTGGTGGCGAGATTGCTAACGATGATCTGATGCGTTCCCGGGGTAGCCGTCGATTGAGCGTTGGCGTTAACGATGCTGGGTTGCGACGAAGTCGCCGTCAGTGAAGCCACCTGGCCGTTGGGATTCGCGAGGGCTGCAATCGCCGTCGCGAGATTGGTGAGGTTGTTGTTGTATCCGGTGAGTAGCCCAGCCTGCGAGGAAAGATTTGTTTGCTGCTGCTGCAATGCCGCGATGGCGCTGTTCTGAGGTGCGAGAATTTCTGTGACCAGCGCGCTTACGTTGATGCCATTGCCGTTGAGCAGAGTTGCGGTGTTGAAGCTAATTCCCATTTTATTTTTCTCTCGCCGCCCTGGCGCGGAAACTCGTCAATCAAGCAAAAAAAATGAAGCGCGGAGGGACTGAATCGCCCCTTCGCGCTTCGCAGATCCGATCTACTGAAGCAACTTCAGCACGAGCTGCTGTTGCTGATTGGCCTGCGCGAGAGCGGAGATGCCGGTCTGCTCAAGAATTGAGAATTTCGCCAGGCTCGCGACGGTCGACGGAATGTCCGCAGCGCGGACGTTGTCTTCGGCGCCAGTGAGGTTTTGCACCTGATTGTTGATGACGTTCGCTGCGGCTTGTACTCGGTTGACGCTCGCCCCCAACGTGCCGCGCAATCCCGCGACGGTTTGAATGGCGCTGTTGATCGTCGTGAGCGCTGCCTGCGCGGACGCCGCACTGGTCAATCCCGCGGTTCCGACGCCGCCGGCTAGAGTGGCGCCACTGCTGAATCCTTGATTCACATCCGTCGTCGTAGAGACGATCGAGTTGCCAGTTTCCGGAGGACCTACACCGCCGGCGCCGGAAACGAGCGATGTAAAGGTCACGGTGGAAGCGGCTGCAACGGCCGTAGCGGAGGTGTTGGCCACCGTCCCCACTCCATAAGCCACGCCCGCCCCCGGGCCACCATTGACGGCGTTTGCCAGATTCGCAAGGGTCGCGGCGGTGTTGGCACCGACCAAGACGTTATTCGCCCCGGCAAGAGCGGCAACGAAAGTGTAGGTCGTGGCGCCGATGGTGATGGTCTTAGTGGCTGTTGCGTTGGCGATCGCGCTTAGGGTGTTGCTGGCATTCGCACCCAGTCCAATTCCAAGAGAGCTCAGCGCCCCAGTGGTTGTGGTGATGATGCTGCTGCTGCCGGAATCGCTCAAGAAAATGTTGAGCGGCGCGGCGTTGAATACTTGCGCACCGTTGTAATTTGTATTGGCGCCGATGCTGTCGATTTCCGCTTTGATCGCCGTAAATTCGGTATCGAGAGCGATGCGCTGGGTGTTCGAAATCGTGCCGGTGGAGGATTCGGTGGCCAGCGTAACGGCGCGATTCAGGAGCGTCGTCACCTGGGCGAGTGAACCGTCGGCAACTTGTAAATTGCCGACGCCGTCGTTGGCGTTGCGGGCGGATTGAGTAAGCGCTGTAATGTTCGCCTGCAATCCATCGGCGATGGCCAAGCCGGCGGCATCGTCCGCACCGGTATTGATGCGGGAGCCGGAGGACAGTCGAAGTAGAGCCGAATTCAGACTTGCGTTAGTGACGCTCAATTGGTTCTGCGCCGCGATCGATGCGATGTTATTAAGAATGCTGATTGCCATTGATAGTTCTCCTTTGGTTGACTTGACCCTGTCGCATTGAGATCCCTCGTCGAGGATTCTCGACGAAGGTGCCGTTCGCGTTCCTCACGGCGACGCCCAATCTTGCCTCTCAGAGGACTCATCGGCATTTCGGGAACGCGCTTTAGGCGCATGTTCCCGGAATGTGCCCGCAATCTGAATTCCCGGCAGCTCCTAGTTGCTGTAACGCGGCATTCCGGCACTGCCGATAGAACAATCGACCAGGCGACAGAAAGGACGACCAGTTGACCTCCGCGGAGTTCCGTATGCTCGATCATCTTCGGCCGCAATACGCGAATGCATTTCGTTGTATCGGCGCGGAATGTGAGGATTCCTGCTGCCACGGCTTCGATATCCCGATCGATAAGGCGACGTATCGAAAGTACGAATCGATCACCGGATTCGCTCCTTTGCTGCAAACCCATTTCGAATTGATCACGCGCAACGCGACCGAGGCCTTCCACGCGCGAATCAAGCTCAACACTTCGTTCAGTTGTCCGTTTTTCGCGGCGGATCGTTTGTGCAGCATTCAAAAGGAGCACGGCGAAGAGTATTTGTCGGAGGCCTGTTCGAGCTACCCGCGCGCAACGCGAAGGATTGACGGCCGGCTTGAGAGCGCGCTCTATCTCTCGTGCCCCGAGGCCGCGCGGTTGGTGCTTCTGGAACCAACCCTGTTGCAGCCCGACAGAGATGTGACGAGGAGCCGTTCCCTGTACGATCGGTTCGCTGGATCGGGCCAGCAGGCTGAAACGGCAAATGGCGCCCCGCACCAATATTTATGGGAGCTGAGAAGTTTCACGCTGCTGCTGATTCGAGACAGGTCATATCCCCTCTGGGAGCGCCTTTTCATCCTCGGCATGCTATGCAAGCGTCTGAACGAGATCTTTTCGGTGCGTCAGAACGGGCTCGTGCCGAACCTACTGCGGGACTTTGCCGGGATCGTTGTGCAGAACAAGCTACGTCCGTTGATGGACGGCATTCCCGCACAAACCACTCCGCAATTGACGCTTGTGATGGCGGTGATTCATCGCATCCTTGCGATTCAGGTGAACGACCCGAGCCATGCCCGGTTTTGCGAGTGCGTGGAAGATTTTCTGCTGGGCATTCGGTACGATCCCGGCGCACCGATCGAGAGTTGCGCTCCGTTTTATGCGGAAGGGCATACGAGCTATTACGAGCCGTTCATGCAGAAGCACCCGTTCATTATGGAAAACTATCTCGTCAATCATGTCGTGCGAACGCGATTTCCGTTCGGCGTAAATTCTGAGGGCAAGCCGAACGATCCTCTCACCGAATCTCTCCTGATGAATTTTCAATATGCGGCAATTAAGGGACTGCTGATCGGAATGGCCGGGCACTATCGCGAGGAGTTCGGGGCGGCGCACGTAGTGAAACTAGTTCAGAGTTTTTCGAAAGCCGTCGAACACTGTCCGAAGATTCTCGCGGCGATCCATCCAGACATGTCCAGCGTGAATGGTATGGCGATGATGCTCAAGACGTAGCGCGTACCGCCTGTGCCCCGGCTCGGAACATTTTCCCTCATCGCTTACGCCCTTCTAGCCGATAGAGACATCGAGGCTTTGCATTCGCAATCCGGCGAAGTGTGCCGCGAGCGCCCAGCGCTGCACGGGGTTCTGATGATCCACCTGACTCGACTGAACAATCAACCGATCGTAGTAAACGCCGACCTGATTAAATTCATTGAAAATGCGCCCGACACCGTCATTACCCTGTTGACGGGTGAGAAATTGATTGTTCGAGAGACAGAGGCAGAGGTTTTAAGGCGCATACAAGAATTTCATCAACAGTCGGGACAACGCTTCCGTCAATCGACGATTTCAAGTCTGCCTGAGCAGGGCGGAACCGGCGCGGATCCTTCAACTACACCGGAATTCCCGAAAGCCGAGAAAAGCTAACGTGGCATCCGCCATCGACAAAGGGAGTTTCGGCGGTATCTCCCTCGCGATTGGAGGAATCCTGGCGGGCTTGTTGCTGGAGGGAGGCAGAGTCAGACAGTTGATGCAGCCGACTGCCGCTCTCATCGTTTTCGGCGGCACGCTCGGAGCAGTCATGCTGCAATTTCCGCTCTCAACGGTCTTGGCAGCAATGGCAGGTCTAAGAGGTGTTTTTTTCGAGCGCACAGAAGATCCACGCGCGGTCGTAACGGAGATGGTCGAATACGCGCAAAAAGCGAGAAAGGAGGGGATTGTCTCACTCGACGCGCAGCTGCAGAACATCCACGACCCCTTCCTTAGGAAATCATTGATGCTGGCAGTGGACGGCACTGAGCCAGCCGAACTCCGAGCCATCATGGAGCTCGAGCTGGACAATCGAGCCGAGCATGAAGAAGACATCCCCAAAGTGTTCGAATCGGCCGGCGGCTTTTCTCCGACGATCGGAATCATCGGCGCCGTCCTGGGCCTGATCCAGGTGATGCAGCACCTCGACAACATCGGCGAAGTGGGCCGGGGAATTGCAGTGGCCTTTGTGGCAACGATCTATGGCGTCGGCATCGCCAATCTTTTTCTGCTGCCTGCAGCCGGAAAGATCAAAGTGAGACAACGCGAAGTGCAGTTGCGGCGCGAGATCGTCCTGGAAGGCGTTATTTCAATCCTCGAAGGTATGAATCCGCGAATGCTGGAAACGAAGCTTTTGAGCTTTCTTCAGGTAGACCACCGCGAACCGCAGCGGAAGGAAGAAGAATGAGACGCCGGCGAAAAAGGCCTGTGACACACTCCGGGCATGAGCGCTGGCTGATTTCCTACGCCGACTTCATCACGTTGCTGTTTGCCTTCTTCGTTGTGTTGTACTCGTCCGCGCAGGTGGACAAGCGAAAAGCGGGGCAACTCGCCATGGCGATCCAGGTGGCCTTCCAGCAGATGGGAATCTTTGACGCTTCGAACACAAAACCTGAGACAGCGAATTCTGAGCCAATGCCATTTTCAAAGGTGCAAATGGTGGAGAACGCAGAGCGAGTACAAGCCATGGGCCGTCTCGTGAACGCTCCCCGGGGCGCGCTGGGCGAAATGCCTGACCGGCCCGACATGAACGAGATTCAGAAGCAACTCCAAACAGCGCTCGCGCCCCAAATTGGACGGCATACTGTCTCAGTGACGCCTACGAAGGAAGGGATTGTCGTGAGTCTTCGTGAGGTAGGCTTTTTCGATAGCGGTTCCACATCGCTTCGTCCCGAGGCGGAACCTACGCTGGCGGAATTTGTGAAAGTGATTGGACCTCGGCGCGTGCGTGTCCGAATCGAAGGTCACACCGACAATGTTCCCATTCACAGCGCTCGTTTTGCTTCCAACTGGGAACTCTCGACGTCGCGCGCAACAGAAATTATAAAACTTCTAATCACACGATACGGAGTCGTACCACTCCGCCTCTCTGCCTCGGGATACTCAGAATTTTATCCTGTAGCTTCGAATGCCACCCCCGAGGGACGAGCGATGAATCGGAGAATCGATATGGTGATTCTGAACTCCCAGTCCGACATGGCTCCCCCGGTGCCCGCGAGCCGAGCCCTGAATCCACCCGCCTCGTCGCGCAATTAAAGAAGCACTGTTCGTTAGCCGATTCAGAGACTTAGGAGAGAAGCGCTCGAATTACCGACTGGCCGGGCAGAGTCAGCTGCGGAACGGAACAGAGGGCAATGCGAGCCCATCGATATCATCTCCCGTGCGCCGCATGTTCGGCCAAGTTGAGATCTCGTCGAACTCGCGACAACGGCTGGGGATTCCAAGATGACCAAATTGACGCTAAAACAGAAAATTGGCATTGGATTCGGAACACTACTGGCGGTCGTCGTGCTCGTAGGTTTCGTATCGTACTCGACGATCAATAATCTCCAACGCATTTCCGGCGATGTAGATCGAATCGGGCAGTTGAACTTGCTTGCAAAGAGATTCGAACTCGTCGTTGAAACGCAGGACGCGACGACGAGCCGGTACGTAATGACCGGGGACGGCAAACTGCTAGCAGCCGGAGATCAAGCGAAAGCCGATGTGAAGGAAGTGTTCGGTCAACTGCAGGTAGCCGCCGGGTCGAGCGAGGAGAAGCGGCTTCTGGTCCAACTCCAACAGGGAACCGAACGTCTCGCCCAGTTCGAGAGCGTGGCGATTGACTCCCGGCGCAGCAAGAATCTGAAAGGAGCCCAAGATCAGCTGTTCAACGATACTGCAAATCAAACTCGCGACAGTCTGCGCGAGACGCTTGCGGAATTCACTTATTTCCACGAAAGGCTCCGGACAGAAATTCTCCAAAGGCAACGTGATGTCCAGAACCGGTCGCGAACGCTTACAGTCGCCTTCACCTTGATCGGGCTGGCAATCGGCGCTTTCGTTGCCTTCTCAATGGGCACGAGCCTTGTTTCGTCGATTGCACGGATGTTTGGGCTGATCGACGAGATTGCTGAAAATAATCTAGCGGTCGCGGACCTGCCAGTGGGAGCGAACGACGAACTCGGCCGCGCCACTCGCGCGTTGAATCGAATGAAGAACAACCTGGGAGACGTGATGGGCTCGATCGCGTTGTCTTCCGAACGGCTCGCATCCGCAAGCGAAGAAATCTCTGCGTCGGCGACGCAGCAGGCTGCGGGAGCGGATATGCAGCGAGACCGGACCGGGCAAGTTGCAACAGCGATGCAGGAGATGTCGTCGATCGTGCTGGACATCTCCGGAAATTCGAGCAAAGCCGCCGAAGCCGCGCGGAAGGCGTCGGAGACGGCCAGGCGCGGCGGAAAGATCGTCGAAGAGACGTTGGGGAAAATGCGAGGAATCGCGCAATCGGTAGAAGACACAGGGAAGAAGGTGAACGGGCTGGGAACGAGTTCCAATCAGATCGGCCAAATCATCGATGTGATCGACGACATCGCCGACCAGACGAACCTGCTGGCATTGAACGCGGCGATCGAGGCGGCGCGCGCGGGAGATCAGGGGCGGGGATTCGCCGTGGTAGCCGACGAAGTGCGGAAACTCGCGGAGCGTACGTCAAAGGCGACCAAGGAAATTGCGGCGATGATCCAAAGTGTTCAGCTCGAAACGAAGAGCGCAGTGGAAGCAATGGAGGCGGGGACCGAGCAGGTGGAAGCGGGAGTCGAGACGACCCAGCAGGCAGGAAATTCGCTGGCAGAGATCATCGAGTCGGCTGGCCAGGTGGGAGAGATGGTGACGCACATTGCGACGGCGGCGACGGAACAGTCGGCGGCGACGGAAGAAGTGAACGCGAATCTCGAGCAGATCGCGAAGATCACATCGGAGACAGCAGAAGGCGCGCAGCAATCGGCGAAGGCGTGCCACGATCTGTCGAGTCTGGCGCTGGACCTGCAAAACCTAGTCAGCCAGTTCAAACTCGCCTCCAATCGAAACCGCCCGCCCGCGCGCCCTACAGCGCGAGAGAACCTGCGAACGGCCCCGCGCCACTCCGGCAGCTTTTCGAACAAGCTCGGTGCGTCGGGCCGCACACGGCCGGCGAAAGACGAAGATGACAGCGATCAAACGCTCGAGGAAATGTTTACGCATTGAAAGGCTTGACGAAAGGTTGCGGCGGAGCGAAGGATGCCGATTGATCAGACGCGCTGCATCGAAACTACCGGCGAAAACTCTCGCCAGTCGAGTAGACCCTCCATGCAAGTGGTGAGTTTCCGTCTCGGTGATGAGCAATATGGCATCGAGATTCTGAGAGTACAGGAAATCATTCGCGTGCCGGAACTCACGCGCGTTCCGAATTCGCCGAGCGTCGTCGAAGGCGTCATCAATCTGCGCGGCAAAGTGATTCCAATTGTTGGCTTGCGGAAGAGGTTTGGACTTGCAACACGGGCGAAAGACAAGGAGACAAGAATCATCGTGATCGATTCGGGTGGTGAAGCAATGGGGTTCGAGGTGGATTCGGTGTCGGAAGTTTTGCGAATTCCAATCGAGGCGATCGAGCCGCCTCCGCGCTTGTCGAGGTGCGACAATGAATTTGTTTCAGGCGTCGCCAAGTTGCACGATCGCTTGCTGCTGTTGCTCGACGTCAATCGATTAACGACTGCAGAGACCTCCTCCGCGGCAGCATCACAGCCCAAAGCGACTCTCGTCGAAGTTACCATCTCCTCTCCCGAAGAGGCCCTCCTCTCGTGAGACGCCACTTCACTCACTATTCCGGCGCGCGAAGGAGCGAGTGTGCCTGAAGATCTCGCGCAAGACGCAGGCCTGCTGCTCGACTACCTTACCGAATGTGGCGAGCTACTCGATCAGCTCGACCAGGATCTTCTGGCGATGGAAACTGCGCCTGCTGACGCGGAGCTTCTGAACCGTGTTTTCCGCGCGTTTCATACGATTAAGGGAACGTCGGGGTTCATGGGGTTTCAGCATGTCGTAGCGCTAACGCACGAATCGGAGGACGTCCTCAACCTGATGCGCAAGGGCGAACGCAAGGTGACCCGGCGCGCAATCGATGTGTTTCTCGGCGTCCTCGACCAGCTCCGGCGGATGTTCAACGATATCCGCCAGAATATACCGCGCGAATACGAACTCGGCGAGCTCCTGGGGCGAGTTCGCCAACTGACGCAGCCGGAAATTCCGGATCGGCCGATGCTCGGCGAAATCCTCGTTGCGGACGGAGCGATCTCCCACGCCGAACGCCGCGAAGCTTTGAAACAGTCCGGTGAGACCCATCAGAGGCTGGGAGACGTACTCATCGAAAAGAAACTCGTTACGCCGAGCCAGATACGCGAGGCCCTCAGCAAGCAAGCGGCGATGGCGAATCCGAAGGATGCGGCGCGAACGATCCGCGTAGAGGTGAACAAACTCGACGAGCTCGTAAACCTCACCGGCGAACTCGTGCTCGAGCGCAACCGCGTGGCGCAACTGAGCCGCGATTACGTCGCGCGCCGGTTCAGCGAAGACGAATTTGAGAGCGCGATCGGTCAGTCAACTGCGCGGCTGAGTTCCATTACCGATCAATTGCAGAATGCCAGCTTGAACGCGCGAATGCTTCCCATCGACGTGGTGTTCCGGCGATTTCCACGCATGGTAAGGGACTTGTCCAATACGCTCGGCAAGGAAGTGAATCTCGAGATCAAGGGAGAAGACACCGAGCTCGACAAGTCGATTGTCGAGCAAATCGCCGATCCTCTCGTTCACCTGATTCGAAATTCTCTGGATCACGGAATCGAGGCGCCCGCGGCTCGGCAAGCGAAAGGTAAGCCTCGAATGGGAATTCTGCGGCTCGAGGCGCGTGCCGAAGGCGATTTCATTCTGCTGGTCGTTGCGGACGACGGCGCTGGAATCGATGCAAACCGGATCGCCGAGAAGGCCGTCGAACGAGGGATCATCAGCCAGGCCCGAATCCACGAGATGGGCCGTCGCGAAATTCTCGATCTCGTATTTCTTCCGGGTTTTAGCACCGCGGAACGGCTCAGCGACGTCTCCGGGCGCGGTGTGGGATTGGATGTCGTCCGGTCCAATCTCAAGAATCTGAACGGAACAGTCGAGCTTGAGAGCGAAGTAGGTGTGGGCTCAACCTTTACGCTGAAACTTCCGTTGACGCTCGCGATTCTTCCGGTGCTGATCGTTAAAGCAAGCAGCGAGACGTACGCTCTGCCGTTGCGTTCGGTGGTGGAAATAATTCGCGTGGAACAGAAAAACGTACATAGGGGTGATAGCGGTGAAATGTTAAGCGTTCGCGATCAGATTATTCCGCTCGGACGAATCAGCCGCGTCGTCAACCGTCCGGAACTTCCGGTTCGCAGCGATGAACGGATTCGCGTCGTCGTTCTTTCAATTGCTGGGAAGAAGCTGGGGTTAGTCGTCGATGATTTCGTGGGCCAGGAAGAAACAATCATACGGCCGCTCGGCTCCTACCTCGGCCATGTTCCTTGTATTACCGGAGGAACAATTACCGGAGAAGGCAACATCCGCCTCATCCTTGATCCCTCGGGGTTAGCCGAGATGCTTGCCGGACATGCCGGCTGAAACGCCAGGGAGTTTTATGTCGAGCCGCCCATCACTGATCGAGCGAGCGAACGACCGAGCGAATCACCGGGATCGGGCTAGCCGTGATCCGAGTCTCGTCTTGATTCGTGACCTCATTTACAAAGTCTGTGGGATTTTTCAGCCTGACAATAAATTCAATTTTCTGCATGACCGTTGCTCTCGTCGCATGAAGGCGCTCGGCGTGGCTTCCTTCCCGGAATATTTCGACCTTCTTTCAAGAACCTCGAATCGCGACGCGGAAACTCGTAATCTTCTGAATGAAATAACCGTCGGAGAGACGTCTTTTTTCCGCAACGGGCCGCAGCTCAATGCCATCCGGAAAATTATCTTGCCGAAACTCGTGGAAGCGAGGACAAAGCTTCCATTTCTGCAGTTGAGGATCTGGAGCTGCGGTTGCTCGACGGGAGAAGAGCCCTATACCCTCGCGATGATTCTGCTCGAAGAATCCGCGGCGCTGCTGAAGGGCTGGAATTGGGAGATTATCGCGACGGATTTGAACGATCGCTCGCTCGAGACAGCAAGAGAAGGCGTCTACGATTCGTATTCCCTTCGGAACACCGCACCTCGATACATCGAGACGTACTTCACACCGCGCGCACCGGACTTTGCAATCTCCAATGAGGTAAAAACACGAGTCAGATTCAGCCGCCTCAACCTGCTCGATGAGGACAAGATCTCGCTTGTGAAAGATAGCGACATCATACTGTGCGCCAATGTCCTGATCTATTTTAACGCTGCGTCCAAGAAGCGAACCGTCCGTCATGTTTTCAACAGCCTTCGGCCGGGTGGTTACTTCTTTCTCGGCCACTCGGAATCTCTGTACGGCGTTAGCGATGCTTTTCGTCTGGTTCATTTCCCGGGAGCCACTGCGTACATGAAATCAACGCACCTTCCCGCAGGCGGAGGTCCCAAATGAACATGATTCTGGACGAGGCTTTGCGCGCGCGCGTGCGAAATGTTGAATCGATGCCTGCGATGCCGGCGATACTGGGACCCCTACTGCGGTGCCTTGATTTGCCTCCCGATCAAATCGAGCTCGAAAAGGTTGCGGAGTTGATTGGCTGTGACAAATCAATTGCAGCTCAATGCCTTCGCATTGCGAATTCCGGCTTGTACTATCGCCGCAAGCCAACTGAAACGATCCGTGGTGCCGTGATCACTTTGGGCTCCCGCCGCCTGCGTGACGTCCTCTGGTGCTCATTTCTCACGCAGCTCTGCCCCGAGGGCCAGTGGCCGATCGATCCAATCACTTTCTGGGAGCATTCCTTCGGCTGCGCGCTCGTCAGCCAGCAACTGGCAAAAAAGCTCGCTCTTCCGCAGTTGGAACAAGTGTATCTCTGCGGGCTACTCCACGATATCGGCGAGCTCGTCAATGCAACGCTTTTGCCCGAAGAATTTCGCACTGCGGCGGCAATGGCGCTGGCGCGAGGCGTCTCGTTATTTGATGCTGAGAAAGAAGTTCTCGGATTCACCCATTGCGATACGGGAAAACTGTTGGGCGAATATTGGGGCTTGTCAGCGGACGTCCAGAACGTCATTCAATTTCACCATACTCCAGAGTTGGCGCAAGGCGCCACGGCGCTTGTCGCGCTCGTGCATTTATGCGACCTGCTTTGCCGCCTGCGAGGGATGGGCTACGGCTACGAGGAGCTAAGTGAAGTCGAGTTCCACGAATCGCCAGCGTGGACTTTGCTCGAGCGGGAGGTCCCGCGTCTCGATCGTCTCGATGTCGTCCGGTTCACACTCGAGCTTGACGCAGACGCGGATGATATCCGCGCACTCGTAGCAAATGCGTTTCAGGGGCAATGAGAGCCGGAAATGAACACTGAAATCACCTCGGAGAATACAATACGCGTCCTCGTTGCAGACGATAGCGCCTTCATGCGTACTGCAATCACTCGCATGCTTGAAACCGACCCGCAATTGACTGTGATTGCTGAGGCGCGAGATGGAAAAGACGCACTCGCGAAAATCGCAGCACTCGATCCCGATGTCATCACGCTCGACATCCAAATGCCTTTACTCGACGGGCTGGGTGTGTTGCGCATCCTGATGGCAGAAAATCCGAAGCCGGTTATCATCGTTAGCTCGCTGGCGCAAGAAGGCGCCGAGGAAACTCTGACTGCACTCGAACTCGGCGCTTTCGATTACGTCTCGAAAACCTGCGCTTATGCCACGCTCGATATTCTTGCAATTCGAGACGATCTTATTGCGAAGGTAAAAGCCGCTGCTGTCTCACGTCCGAGACCTGCGCAAGTGAGGCCCCGGCGCCAAAATCTAGCGAAGACAATTCCATTTCGCCGCGGCCCCTTGTCCACGGGGACAATCCGGTTAATTGCAATCGGTGCATCTACCGGAGGACCGAGAGCTCTCCAGGAAATACTTCCCCGGCTCCCTGCAGATTTGCCTGCCGGTGTGGTGATCGTCCAGCACATGCCAAAGGGCTTCACGGCGCCCTTCGCGCGCCGCTTGAACGACATCAGCGAGATTGACATTCGCGAGGCGACGGACGGCCAGCCCATCGAGCCGGGTCGCGTGCTGATCGCACCCGCCACCTGGCACATGACTATCTTTCGCCGTACCGCAAAGCAGTATGCGGTGCGGCTGTCCAAAGAGCCGGCCGATACGGCCCACGTTCCATGTGTCGACGTGATGATGCTGTCGGCGGCCGACGTCGTCGGTTCCAGCGTCACGGGAGTGATTTTGTCCGGAATGGGTAACGACGGTGCAGTAGGTATGAAGGCGATCTCAGCGAAAGGCGGATACACGATTGGTCAGGATGAGGCGACGTGCGCGGTGTACGGCATGCCTCGCGCCTGCGCGGAGTTGGGAATACTCGATCGGATGGGGCCGCTTGAATCAATCGCCGATGAGATCGTGCATTCATTGTGCGGAGCTTCGGTTGCGTCCAAGCGAGCGATGTAAATTGGTTTTAGAGTCCGCTCGGGGCGTTCGTGGCTTGCTTCCGTAGCGCGTCGCCGCGCTGAATCCTTTTAAGACACAGCGAGGTCACTCGACCGTGAATGGCTCGCGGCATTCGATTAAAATTAATTCAAGTGGCGCGAACCAGCGGCACCCGCTGCATCGTACGCTTGCACTCGCTTCTGTTAGAACCGTCAAACTACACATGGAGGATCTCCGATGAAGAATCAGTTTTCTCGATTGCTGATTGTGGGCGGTTTCGCTGTCGCTTTTGTTGCTGGCGCGGCTTCGCGCTCGATTCCCGGCACCACGTCCGTGACCTTCGTGTCCGCGCAGGAGAAACACGAAGCGATGGCGGACATGCGAAGCGCTTCGGGATTATTGCAACAGGCGAGAGGCCTCCTGGCGGGCGCACCTGGATCGTTCGGTGGCCATCGAGACAAAGCTCTCAAGAGGGTAGACGAGGCGCTGGCGGAAGTGCACGAAGCAATGGAAACCAGAGCGCACGAGAATCACTAGAACCCGTGCAACAACGCTGAGAATCGCATCGGCCCGGAGTGCTTCTCGCTGGCAGCGAGCCATTCCGGGCCGATTCCTATTTTGGGGTCGCGAAGTTACGGAGTGCTGGCGGGCGGGAGCGGCGGCGCGGGAAGCGGTGGGGGCAGCACTGCATTTGCGACGTCTTCGACCACTTTTGCCGCGAGCCCCTTGCTCCTGACGCACGACGTGTCATTGATGCGGCACTGCGCAAGCGTCAAGCGGCATCCGCACGTACAGCCTTCGGAATTCAAACGCTTGAGCGCAGCTTTTTTCTGTTCGGGCGAGAGCCCGGAGAAATCCACGTCGGGAAGTTCTGTGGCGTTCACGGCATTCTTCAAAAATATCTGCCCGGTATCTTCGAAGGTCTCAATCTTTGCAGTCACCGGCAGTCCCATCAGCGACCGCACTTCGGTGTCATACACCTCGGGAGGGTACAGCCCTTCGTGCTTCTGAACCACTCGGCCATCTTTGTTGATTAGAAACGTAGTGGGTAACGCAGGCACGCCGCCATACTCGGCGATCAGTTCGCGGCTCCACATTACGATCGGGTAATTTACGTGGAATGCCTTCGTGAATTGTCTCACTTCATTGGCGGATGCATCGTCGAGCGATATGCCGACAATCAGCAGGTTGTCCTTGTATTTCTTGGCGAGTTCGACAAGAAGTGGAATCTCTTCGCGACAAGGAGGGCACCACGTGGCCCAGAAATTCAGGAGCACAACCTTTCCCTGCCACTGCGCGGTTGAGACGACGTTGCCATCGAGGTCCCGCAAAAGAAATGGCGGTGCCGGCTGAGGATTGCTGGCAAAACGGATGACATCTTCGTCATCGCCTATGAGAGCGGCCATTTCGGGCTGCGCAGTTTCAGGTGCAGTTCCGGATACAGTCGCATCGGATTTTGCGGCGGTGAAGTGGCCAGGGATTTTAAGCGACGCGAGAGTGTGCGTGCCGCTTCCGCCTCGACCGGAGCGCGATGCAGCCATTCCAATCGCGAGGCCTGCCAGGCCGGCGACCAGAGCGAGAATCGCGATGAACGGTTTCTTCATTCGTTGTCCTGCACGGTTTCCATTATGCGGCAGCAAAGTGCGGCGGACAAGTTACGATCGCGAGTGTGCGCGAAAAGTGAGCCCGTCGAGATTCGTGCAGGTTGCCAGCATGGCGTCGAAAGCCCCGAAACCCAAACCGGGACGTGCGTTCCCGAATCGGATTCAATTGGCTTACGTGGGCGGTAACACGCGGCGCTAAAGTGCTGAAAACGCACGCTGGGTAGCCGAAGCGGAGCGAGTGGCAACTGGTCACCCATTTGCACTAGACAGGGCGTGGGTCGCGTTCCTACACGATCCGCACAACTGGTGAATGGGGAGGAAGGGGCCCAAACACTGGATGAACGGGTCGTTCCCACCTGCCTCTGAGAGGGAAGCTAGGATGGATGACCCCATGATTCGATCACGCCTAGGTCGAATCTAAGGAACGCGACCTTTGGGGGCCCTCGATCCCAAGCGAGAGCCCCCTCTTCTTTTTTCTGCGTGGTTTTCTGCGGGGTCTTCTGCTCGAATTTCAAATTGAGACTCGATCTTTTCGTATCGTCGGCGCTGGCGTTTGGGTCTTGGCGCCGTGGCATGGCACGAGAGGTATGGACGCCGTCGAGATGCCCCGCCCGGCAGCAGCTTCCGGGGCGCAACGGGCGCGCTGCGCTCAGCATGACAAGGCAGCGTGGTGGCGTTCGGCTAAGAGGTATGGCGGAATGTTTTCGTAATCCCGCGCGAAGGACTTGCATGATCGTGATATGACGGCGCGTCGGAGAGGTGATTCGTGATTCGACTAGAAATTTTCGACGCGGCGAAGAACCGGGATTCTTGATTCACGCAGAACGTGTTCGACAACGGTGTCGCGGAGGCGAGAAGCATCGTAATCGAAATGAAGGCGATTCATTTTTTCGTCGTAGCGAAATTTGTGGAGACCGTAGGTATTGGAGAATTCGCCGAGCGTGCGAAATTGTGCGGCGTTGAGGCGATCTTGCAGTTCGTAAGTGACCGTCATCAATGTCATGCGCTGGATTATAGCATTCGAGCGGGTTGGGGTGGATGCGGGCGCGGTTGTGCGGCTGAGAGAAAACCTTTTTTAACCACAGATGAACACAGATAAACACTGATAACGACAGGCAAATATCCGGGCTGATGTCTCGGATTAAAGTTGGAGTTTGCGCAGGCGTAGGGCGTTTGTGATTACGGAGACGGAGCTGAACGTCATTGCAGCGCTGGCGAGGATGGGGCTCAGGAGCAGGCCGAAAAAGGGATAGAGAATTCCGGCGGCGATGGGGACACCCAGCGCGTTATAGACGAAGGCAAAGAAAAGATTTTGGCGAATGTTGCGCATCGTGGCGCGGCTGAGCGTGCGTGCACGGGCGATGGCGACGAGGTCGCCCTTGAGCAACGTGATTCCTGCGCTCTCGATGGCGATGTCGGTCCCAGTTCCCATCGCGATTCCGACGTTTGCCGCGGCGAGTGCGGGTGCGTCGTTCACGCCATCACCGGCCATGGCGACGATGTGGCCTTCCGATTTCAGGCGGTTCACAATCTCGCCCTTTTGATTAGGCAGAACCTGCGCGTGGACTGTTTCGATTTTCAGCTTTCGCGCTACGGACTCGGCGGTGGCGCGGCTATCGCCAGTGAGCATCACGATCTTGATTCCGTCGCGGTGGAGGCGGTCGATCGCTTCGGCAGTTGTGGATTTGATTGGATCGGCGACTCCGACTACGCCAATCGATTTGTCGTCCACTGCCACGAACATCGCCGTCTGGCCTTCGGCTTCGAGAGATTTTGCCCGGGAATCAAGCGGGCCCAGCGGGATTTGGAGGTCGGCGAAAAGAGCGCGATTGCCAAGGGCGGCGGTACGGCCATCGGCTCGGCCGGTGACGCCTTTGCCCGTGATGGATCGAAAATCTGTAATGCTGCCGATCGCGACGTTGCGTTCCTTCGCGCCTGCGACGATCGCGGCTGCGAGTGGATGTTCGCTGCCGCGCTCAAGAGTGGCTGCGATCCGGAGCAGTTCGGTTTCGTTCGAACCTTCCGCAGCAATCAGGGACGTCACCTTCGGCTTGCCTTCCGTCAGCGTTCCCGTTTTGTCGACGACGAGGGTATCGACTTTTTCGAGAGTTTCGAGTGACTCCGCATTTTTGATCAGAATTCCGGCGAGAGCGCCGCGGCCGGTTCCGACCATGATCGCCATCGGCGTGGCGAGTCCAAGCGCGCAGGGGCACGCAATGATAAGGACAGCGACGGCATTGAGGAGAGCGTGGGCCATTTTCGGCGCTGGTCCGAAGACGCCCCAGAGTACGAATGTGAAAGCAGCGATTAAAACGACAGCAGGCACGAAGTATCCTGCCACTTGATCGGCAAGCTTCTGCACTGGCGCGCGGCTTCGTTGCGCTTCGCTGACCATGCGAACGATTTGCGCAAGGAGCGTTTCGCTTCCGACGCGGTCGGCGCGCATGACGAACGTCCCTGTTCCGTTTACCGAGCCGCCGATCACTCGGCTACCGTCAGATTTCTCCACGGGAATCGGTTCGCCAGTCATGAGCGATTCGTCCACTGAACTTGCGCCATCGGTTACGACTCCGTCGACGGGAACTTTTTCGCCGGGACGCACACGAAGCGCATCGTCCGGTTGAATATGCTCAACGGGCACGTCGATTTCTGTGCCATCGGCGCGAACGAGGCGCGCTGATTTTGGCGAAAGTTTGAGGAGCGAGCGGATTGCGGATGAAGTGCGGCTTCGAGCGCGAAGTTCGAGCACTTGGCCGAGTAGCACCAGAGTGGTGATCGCAGCGGCGGCTTCAAAATATTGCGGGACCACTCCTGGCATTGTTTGAAATGACGGCGGGAAAATTGAAGGGAAGAGAACTGCGACCACGCTGTAAGCGTACGCCGTGCCGGTACCCAGCGCGATGAGAGTGAACATGTTCAAGCTGCGATTTACGATAGAAGCCCAGCCGCGTTCGAAAAACGGAAGGCCTCCCCAGAGGACGACGGGAGTCGCGAGTGCAAATTCAATCCATCCGATTGTGCGCATCGAGAGAATGCGTTGCAGCGGTTGACCGGGAATCAAATCGGACATGCCGAGGATCAGAACCGGAACCGTGAGCGCGACGCCAACCCAGAAGCGGTGCGTCATGCTTGTGAGTTCGGGGTTTTGTTCTTCGTCGACGATTGCCGTGCGCGGCTCAAGAGCCATTCCGCAGATTGGACAAGAGCCCGGCTCGGAGCGAACGATTTCGGGATGCATCGGGCAGGTATATTCGACGCGAGTGGCAGGGGCCAGCGGAACGTCAGGTTCAAGCGCCATGCCGCATTTCGGGCAAGCGCCGGGATCTTCTTCGCGAACTTCCGGATCCATCGGGCAGACGTATGTTCGTTTTTGCGCAACGGCAGTCGCAGCGGAGTTAGAGGGAGAGACTAGCGTCGCTGGCGCGATTCCAACAGGTTGAATAAGCGGTGCGGTAGCTTGGCCAGTTGTGACCGCGGACGGCGTTGCTGCCGCCGCCGCGCTCCCTTTCAGGAATTCCGCGGGCGAGGCGCGAAATTTCGTCGCGCAGCCTTCGCAGCAGAAGAAGTAGGTTTTGCCGTCGTGCTCGGATCGAGCTTTGGCGCGGTCGGGATCGACCATCATTCCGCAAACTGGGTCACGTTTCATTCAACTAGTCCTTAGCGAGCGTGTTTGTATATCAATCTCATGAGTTCGTCGTATGTGGATTCGGCTTGCGCTGGTGTGCCTTTGCGAATCGCTTGCGACGCACAATGCTTCAAGTGGTTGCGCATCAGGCCGCGTCCCACGGCGCGAAGAGCTTCCTGGACGGACGAAATCTGCACCATGATGTCGGGGCAGTAGCGATCGGACTCGACCATGCGGGCAAGGCCGCGAATCTGGCCTTCGATGCGGCGGAGACGTTTCAGATTTGCTGATTTGATTCCAGGGTCGACGGCGACAGCTTTCCGCGACGTGCTCGTTGAGATTTCGCAAGCACAGGCTGCTGCGGGATCTTTCCGGATTTGCTTTGCGGCCATATTCCCTATATACCCCTAGGGGGTATCATATGCGAAGCAGTGAAGTACGTCAACAGCGGGGATACGAAGAGAGATGACTCACGGCGGTGATCCGCGTCGTGACTCGGCTGCCGTCACTTCACGGTGACGACCACAAGCGTCAGGTCGTCCTGAAAAAATCCGCCACAGTGCCGATTTACTTCTCGCTTGAGGATCTCGAGCATCTGGATGGCGCTGAGCCGCATGTTTTGGCTCCCAACCCTGGTCAAATTCGCCTCGCCGAATTCCAGGCCATCGGAATTCACCGCTTCAGTCATTCCATCCGTGTACAAGATCAGTTGATCGCCGGGTTCGAGCGGAAGCACCACGTCACGGAAATCATGGACCGGGAACAATCCCAGTGGTGGCCCGCCATCCTTCAGCGATTGCGTATTTCCGGATCGGCGCAGCAGGATGGGCGGCCAGTGGCCGGCGCTGGCATAGGTGAGCGTGCGGCGGCTTGCGTCGATCAGGCAGTAGCAGAAGGTGACGAATTTATCGGGGGCGATGTTGTTGCAGATTACTTCGTTCAATCGCGTGACCACCGTACCGGGCGAAATTGGCTCGAGTGCAAACGCGCGAAAGCTTGCTTGTATGTTGGCCATCAACAGAGCGGCGCTGATGCCTTTGCCAACCACATCGCAGATGCAGACGCCGATCTTGTCGTCGCTAAATTTTACTACGTCGAAATAATCACCGCTGACGACGGCTGCCGGCTGCCACGCACCCGCAACATCGAGTCCTCTCACCTGAGGAATTGTCTTCGGTAGGAGCCGCTCCTGAATTTGCCGCGCCTGGTCGAGATCTTGTTCTTGCAGTTGCGTTTGAGTCTTGCCGAGTTCGAGGGTGCGTTTTAGTTCGCGGCTCGTGTGTTCGAGTTTCTCCCGGGTGAGATTGTACAAATGGACGATCGTGCCGACGATGAGCACGACAACGACGCCGAGTCTGCCGCCCAGTCTGAACTGAGAAGAAAACATTGCCCAAGGAACGTGATAGGCCGCCATCGTGACAGCAACCGCCGCCGCGGAACTGACAAGCGCGACGAAAAAGAGGCCCAGTTCGTAGAGAACCCAGTTCAGCGGACTTTCATACTGAGAAGACCAGGGAGCGACGCGGTTCATTGCAGGACTGACGAGATTTCCCGTGACGAGAGAGTACAAAAGGATGGCGCCGATATCCGCGCCGCCCCAATTCGTTACGCGGAGAATCGCAAAGAGTGCGAGCGCGACGACAAGGTAGAGACCTTGATTGGAGAGAAACGCGCGAACGCGATTGAGGACGGGTGAAGGTGGCGTGCTGGAAAGGGCCATCAGCTTTTTGCCAGAGTTCGTTCGGGGGGCCGTAGGATGCAGAGGATGTTAGGGAACGGGCGGGGTAAAGTCAACGGGGGTGGAAGGGCTGTCGCTGCAAAGTGAGAATGTCCGGTTTGTGCAAAGTAGAAATGTCCGGTTTCATAGGGGGCCGAGGGGCCAATGGAAACGGAGCGGATTGCGTTGAGCCAACGAGAACGGGACCGTTTGAAAGTGCTGCATGAAGTCAAGCAGGAGCGTTTGACGCAAGTGGAAGCGGCGCGGCGGCTGAAACTAACCGACCGCCACGTGCGGCGGTTGCTGCTCCGCCTGCGCGAGCTCGGGGATGCAGGGATCGTGCACCGGCTGCGCGGCCGTCCCTCGAACCGCAAGTGGGCGGCGGCTGTGGAGCAGAAGATTCTGGCGCGAGTTCGCCAGCGCTATGCGGATTTTGGACCCACTCTGGCCAGCGAACATTTGGCGCAGGATGGTTTGCGGGTGAGCCGCGAGACGCTGCGGAAGTGGATGATCAAGGCTTCTGTATGGCGTCCTCGTTCCCAGCGTGTGAAGGATGTGCATGTGTGGCGCGAGCGGAGAGCTAGTTTTGGAGAGTTGGTGATGCAGGACAGCTCCCCTTTCGCCTGGCTGGAGGAACGCGGCCCGGCTTGTCAGTTGATTGCACTGATCGATGACGCCACCAGTCGGATCTGGGCGCGTTTTGCCGAGCACGACACAACGGAAGAAAACTTGCGAACGCTGCAGGGATGGCTGCGGCGCTATGGACGTCCTTTGGCCCATTACACCGATAAAAACAGCATCTTCTGTGTGACGCGCCCCGCGGCGATCCCCGAACAACTGCGAGGAACAGAAGCGCGCTCGCAGTTCGGGCGAGCTCTGGGCGAACTGGGGATCGAATGGATCGCGGCGCACAGTCCGCAGGCCAAGGGACGCATCGAGCGGCTTTTTAAGACGCTCCAGGATCGCTTGGTGAAAGAACTGCGCCTGGCGGGAATCGCCAGCATCGAAGCGGCCAATCGTTTTTTGGAGCTGCGTTTTCTTCCGGCGTGGGAACAGCGATTCACGGTGGCCTCTCGCCATCCACGAAATGCTCATCGCCGGCTGGGGCCCGAACATCACCTGGAAGAAATCTTGAGCGTGCGGGTCGCGCGCAAAATGGCTCAGGATCATACCGTCAGCTGGGACGGAGACCGTTGGGGCGTGCCTCGAGAAGAAGTGTGCGCGGGACTTCGGGGAGCACCGGTGGAAATCGAACGGCGACTGGATGGTTCGCACTGGCTGCGCTTTCGCGGACGTTATCTCCCCCTGCGCCACTGTCCGGAACCGCCGCGCGCGGCAAGTCCTTCCGGCCTACGGCCTCCAGGCCTTCCCGCGCACCGAGTATCCAAACCACAAAAACCGGTCCCTCCCAACCACCCATGGCGGACATTTCAATATGGCAGAAAACCGGACATTTCTACTTTGCGTTGACAGGCAAACGCATTAGAGAAGGTTGGACGGAGAGTCGTTGGGGGATGAAATGGATGCGTTGAACGAACGCGCGTAACGCGAAGGGAGAAAGCGCTTTAGGCCGAGTGCTCGGTCTTCTGCGATTTGTGAGGTGACGAGCCTCATCAGTCGCGGAGAGAAGCTAGCGCTGCACGAGATTGATGGCGCCGATGCCGCCGTGTATATCGAGCGTGATTGTCGCAGGCGTTTTGCCATACGCGGCGTTGACGTAATCGTCGTCGTCTTTCGTCATGCCGTCGGTGTTGACGGCGCCGATGCCGCCGGAGGCATGCACTTTCACGCCGACATCTTTCGGCAGATAAATCGTGGCCTCACCGACGCCGCCTTGAATCTCTGCATCGAGATTGCTTTTGCGCGCGCCGGTGAGGTCGAGCTGCATTTGTCCTGCGCCGATATTTACTTCGAGGTGCGTCACATCGAGGTCGCGGAGCCGCAGGTCGCTGTGGCCAGCGCCCATGCGGACGTTCAAATCGAGAGGGACGTCGTTCGCGAAACGCAAATCCCATGTGCTATGCGTCGTCCCGATGTGCAGATGCTTTTCTTCGCCTGAAATATTGAGATTGCCGTGATCGCCGCTGACGCTGTAATCGACGTGCGGCTTCCCTTCCGATTCGCGGAACGAGAAATCAGCGTCGAGAAGTTTTGCCGACCCACCGTTCAAAGTAAGCGAGCCGGCCGGAATTTCGATATCCGCGCTGACGGTTTTAGCGCCCTGCCGATCGACGGATTGCGATTCGTGAATCATGTAGGCGCCCGTGCGTCCGCGCCAGAGCGCGAGGCCGAAGAGGACAACCAGAATGATGAGCGCCATCCATGCGCCGGAGTGTTGCCTCGCAGGCGGTGCATCCGGATTCTGGCGGTAGAGGAAAGCATCCCAAATTTTGCCGAGGCCAATCACGATCAAAATCACAGGCCAATAGTGGGCAATCACCGGCCACGGGTCGAATTCCGGGCGCAGAGTGACGAGCAGAAAGAACGCGCCGATGACGATCAGGATCAAGCCGCCGGTTGGCGAGCGGCGCCGCCGAATGCCAGGTGTATCCATCGCGCACCTCTCTAATGGTTAGTACGCAGCGGAGCGGGAAATGTTTCTCCGGAAGTGCGATTTGTAGCACGGGAGGCGATGTCGTGGCTTGGCGCGTTGGTATGTTCTCCGAAATGGGCGGTGATAATCCCTGCTCCGACACATAGCCGAACTTCAGCGTCAATCTCGCGGGGTTTTGCGGTCGTGCGCGCTTTTCGTCCGGAGTCGCAGCTAGTTTACCTTTTCCGTCAGTCACCGACTCAAAAGCGGTAGGATGTCGGACATCCGCGAGGTTAATCGTGAAGTCCTCTTGGAAGACTGCCGTTCTGACTTTCACCGCGGGCTTAGGCCTACTGATTCCCGCCGCGATTGGACTAAATGAAAATGGCCCAACATTTCTCAGCCCGCTTCCGGCTTTGACGGTATTCCCAGCTTTCGCCTTTGGTGCTTTTTTGCATCTATGGTATGCGGCAGCGGTTGTGCCGATGATACTTTTCTTTCTGTGGCTCCCTGGATTATTTCTTGGTGACGGCGAGATCCCCAAGCGGACATACGCTCTTTTAGCAGGTGCGACGGTCCTCAGCGTCGTCTGGTTCGGCCGGGAATGGCAGTTGGGACTCGACTATAACGGGTGGGAATACACCGCTACACTTTGCATCGTGAATATCGCGGTTGTTTCGCTACTCGCGGTCGCTTTCTTCAGAAATTCGAAAAAGGATCCGTCCTTCACGACAAGCTTAGTCTTGCACTGGTTTCTATTCGCCTGGCTCGCTTGGTATGCCTTTCCGTGGTTGGGAGAGACGGGGATCTAGAAGGCGTGGAGAAGCCAAATAGGAAGTGATAGCTGATGGGAAATCCTCTTCTCACCAATAATCAGGGGGGCCGGAAATAAACGGTAGTGGAGCAGCGCCGCCGGTCTCTAGGCTTGGGCGCTTTGAACTGGCAGGTTCGCCGACTCCCATGCCGCGATGCCTCCGGCAATTTCGCCGACGGAATCGAATCCGCTCGACTTCAACAAGCTTGCGGCGATCGACGATCGATAGCCGCCGGCGCAATAGACCAGCAGTGCGCGGTTTTTCGGCAGCGCGCTTAGATTTTCGAGCAGATGATTGAGCGGGCTGCTTACGCTGCCGCTGATTTGTTTTTGTTCACGCTCGCGCGGCGCGCGGACGTCGATCACCAGCGGCGGCTCGCTCGATGCAAGAAGTTCCGCGACAAATTGCGGGCTGAGGCGCTCGACGAACGCAATCAGGTCTGGCCGCGATTCGAGGCTTTGCAATCCGTTCTGCAAGTAGCCAGCCACGTGATCGAAACCAATGCGCCCGAGGCGCACGGCCGATTCACTCTCGCGGCCGGGAGCCGCGATGATCACGATCGGGATGGTCATGGTTGAGCATCGGTGCCGGCCCAGGTGGCGTATTGGCCGCCGAGGCCGATGTTGATGCTGCCTGCGAGGTGCGCGGCGCCAAATTCTTCTGGGTCGCGCGTATCGAGAATCTGCGCGCCATCGGCTTGCAATGCCAGCACCGCGTCGAGCGATAGCGGCTTCAGCTCGCGCTCGAGCGCTACGTCGAGTGTCGAGGCGCTCTTTGCTGTTCAGCACCGCGTCGTAGACGAAGTATGGCGGAGCTTCGGGCTGGTCCGCGGTCACCAGGTCGATGAATGCCTTCTTGGTCATCGGCTGCAGCGCGTAATTCAAGCGCCGCTGATCTCCGATCGTCGATACCGTCTCCTTGCTGATAGCTTTGCCGCAGAGCGACCCGGCACCGTGAGCTGGATAGACGAGGCTCGCATCCGGCAGCGGCAGCAATTTCGATTGCAACGAGTCGTACAGCAAAGCGCCCAGGTCGTTGGCCGACCAGCCGAGCGATCCGCGCAGATCGGGACGTCCCACGTCGCCGATGAACAGCGTGTCGCCGGTGAGCACGGCGTGCGGCTCGGTCGCGCTACGCTCGAGGTCGTAGACGAGGATCGAAATCGATTCGGGCGTGTGGCCCGGCGTTTCGAGCGCCTTCAAACGGACGCGACCGAACTCGATGACGCTCGCCGTCCGCAAGCGGCGTGAAGCGGTATTCGGCTTTCGCTTCGCGCCCAGATAGATCGTGGCTCCCGACGCGGTCGCGCAGTTCGAGGTGCCCGGCGACGAAATCGGCGTGCAGATGCGTGAGGATCACGTGCTTGATTTGCAGTTCTTGCGCCGCGGCAAATTCGAGGTACTGTCGATGTCGCGCTGGGGATCGACGACGGCAGCCGTGCCCGTCGCTTCGTCACCGATGAGGTACGACGCGTGGGCAAGGCAATTGAGATAGAACTGCTTGAGGATCATGAGTTCCTATGCTGGCTTTGAGTTGCAAAAATTTCGCAGCCGGGATTCGCGCTCTCGCTTCCGGCGTCGCGATTGTAGCAAAAGAGGCGCTAAACCAATATGAGATCGGAATTGGCTTAGTGTTTAATCAGGCGTCGGCTTGCCCGGTAGGCCACTTGAGTGGTACTCCCTATCGGTGAGGTTTGCAGCACAACCAATCAAACGAGAAATCGGACCGGCTTTTCGAATCGGGAGATAAAATGAAAACTCTGGGCATTGTGGTTGCCGCAACCGGCCTCTTGATTCTATTTGTCTCTTCCGTAGCGACTTACGAAAAGGCACACGAGAAAGCTGTGGCCTTTTCGGCCGCACATCCAGAATTGCAGGGCGAAGGCTTCTATGTGGTTGAAGTTCCGCTCGAGTCTGGCGGCACTGGGCACCTGATACTTGACAGCCAGACACGCCAACCCACTCGGGGGCATTACGTGCTTGAGTTTCCGAAAGAGGGTGTGCTTGAAACGAGCGAACAGGACGCCGTGCCGAAGACTCTTTCGGCCGGGTACCTTGATGTAACCCGAGTGCCCGTTTGGATTCTTTTTGGTTCGCTGGCGACGTTTTGTGGCGGTATTTTTCTTGTAGCTCAAGCACACAAAAGATCCCCTGCCGTGCCCGCTGCTCCAGGCAGCGAATAAGATCTCGCTGGAAAGGGCGACGGTTCCCGCGGCCGTTTGTGCGGAGCGACCTAACGGCCGGTGATACGGAGGAGGACGGTTTATGAGAATTTGGAAAAGACTGTTCGGGAGTGGCACACCAGCTCTGGTCAAGGAAAAAGCGGATAGATTTTGTTTAGATTCGGCGGAGTCGTTTCAGAGATCGGTCCAGATCAAGTTAACACCATCCCACCCTTCGCAGAACCAGCAAAGAATGGGGCAGACCGCGACGGCAAATCCAGATGGAAGGTGGAATCTACTGCTTCTTAGTGCCCTCATCGCGAGGTATGCTTTCGCCGTCGCTGCTCGCTCTCTCTCATCATTTCTTTAATATCCGCCGCTGGGCGTATCTCGATTGATCCGCAGTTCAGCTTCACTCCCGGAGATTGGGAAATGAGCTGAATGGCATGATTCAGATCGCGCGCTTCCAGCACCTGAAGTCCACCCAATTGCTCCTTCGTTTCCGCGTAGGGACCGTCTGTGACTGCAACCTTTCCGTTCTTCCAAGACACGGTGACCGCTGTGTTGGGGGGCTGAAGCGGTTCCTCAGCGACCAGATGTCCGTTCTTGCGCAGTTCGTCGTTGTAGCTAAAACACTCGTCCAGCACGGTGTTGCGCTCGCTCTCAGACATGTTTTCGAACTTGCCGGGCTCGAGATAGCCCAAACAGATGTATTTCATTGTCCTTCTCCTCGTTCTCCTCCTCACGGTGGGAGCCAGAAGCGCACCTATGGCAGGCTTTTGTGTCATTGCTTCAAGTAACGAAGCTCAACACATCCTGACTTGAAAATCTTGGACTCGGCGAATTTCAATCGTAATTTCTCCGGCAGGCTCACACCTTCCAGCAGCCGTCGCCCTTCTCCAGCAATGATTGGCCCAACGACAAAATGAAATTCATCAACGAGGCCAAGCTCGACCAGTTGTGAAGGAATGTCGACACCACCGGCCAAAATATTTTTGCCTTGCTCGCGTTTCAGCCTGACTATTTCGTCGTGAAGGTTGGTACGAACAATTTTCGTATTTTTATCTTCAGCGCTCTCTAATGATTTTGAAAAAACAATTTTGTCGATGGAGTCAAATGCGTCGGCAAATTCGTTCTCTGCTTTTGTCTCAGAATGGGTTCTTGCGATATCCGGCCAATAAGGAACCATCAATTGATAGGTTTTACGCCCATAGACGAGCAGGTCGGCATCTCGCAGGAGACGCGTGTGGTGTTCGAGTATTTCTTCATCAACCATTTGTTTGGTGTGGTCGACACAGCCGTCCAGGGTAATGTTGATTGCGAAGATTAGCTTTCTCATTTGGTTACGCCGCTCCCCTTTTATGTGTCAGTGTCTATAAGGCCTTGCGCACTGGATCGTTCACCTTAGAGTCGTCAAGGATGTGCCAGCCCGGCGCGAGTGTTTCTTGCCTCGTCAGAGAAACGCGCGTACCTCGACGGGCGCCCGACAGGCGACCACAGCCTTGCGCCCCCACGCCAGAGCCTCGTCCATGTTCGCGGCGTTCACGATCCAAAAGCCGCCTATGTGCTCCTTGGTCTCGAGGTACGGCCCGTCGGTGATGCGCACCTTGCCACCGGGCTGCGCCCGCAGGGACTTCGCGCTGCGGGCCGCGGAGAGTCCGCCCGCGAAAAACCTGGCACCGGCAGCCGCCATCTCTTCGTTGAGCACGTCGATATCGCGCATCATCGCTTCGCCTTCGAGGGACGCGTCGTAACCGTCGGGGTGGTGAATCGCAACTAAATATTGCGGCATGATTCCTCCTTCTCCTGTAACGAATGGTCTTAAGGCCGGACGTTTGCCCTGCCTACACTACATAGACGAACGGACGGACCCGAATTCGACAAACTGTCGAGCAAACTTTTCTCACTGCCCCGAACTCTGCCGCGACGCTTTTGTCTTCTCTGCTATCTCAGTTGTGCCAGTGGCGAATGCTTTGCGCAGAGCAGACTTCCAACTCGCGCTGAATTGTCGGGAGACTTCGGCATCCGGCACGAGGAGGTCAAATCCATGAAAGGCACCACGCACGACCAAGAGTTCGGTTGCGACTCCGGCATGGACGAGCCGCCGCGCATACTCCATGTCTTCTTCGACGAACAGGTCGATAGAACCGACGCCGATCCAGGCAGGCGGAAGGCCGGCGACACTGGCTACCCGGGCAGGTACGGCAGCTACCGGCACCTTGGACGAACCCGCTGGAACACCGAGCAGCGAGCTCCAGGCAAAACGATTGGCACTCGCAGTCCACATAAATTGGCCAATGGCGGGCGGCACTGGGTGGGAGCTGCCCGTGCGGTCGTCAAGCTGGGGGTAGATGAGCAGCTGGAAGACGATGGGAACTTCGTTGCGGTCGCGCGCGTGAATCGCAAGGCTCGCTGCGTGGCCGCCGCCCGCGCTCGCACCGCCCACGGCAATCCTGGAGCGATCAATGCCGAGCTCCGCCGCATGGGCATATGCCCATTTGAGCGCGGCGTAATTGTCCTCAAGCGCGCCAGGATAGCGCGTCTCCGGAGCCAGCCGGTAGTCAACCGAGACGACGACGCAATGGCAATCCGTCGCGATCCCCTGGAGCTGGGGCATCAACATGGGATCGGTCATCATGAAGCCGCCGCCATGCATGTGAAGCAACAACGGCTTGCCTTTCTCCGACGGCGCAGGATCAACGACCCAAAGACGAACCTCGGGTGCTCCTGGCGGCCCGGGGATATGCCGCTCCACAGGCTGCGGCGCGGGAACAGGTAACGGGGGCAGGCCGGGCATTCGCCGGAACTTTCTGACCATCTCTGCTGATAAGTCAAAGGCGGGGAACTGCTTGAGTGTAGGAAGAAGTTCCGGATCGACCAGGGAATATGGATCCGCGACCGCCGGCGAAGTTTCAGAGCGCGAGGCTTGCTCAGCCTCCGCCAGCGTAGCAGCAGGCGCGAGTCCCAAAGCGAGACCAAGGCCGGCGGTGCGGATAGCGAAGTCGCGACGAGAGAGTTGATTTCTCATTTGAGTAGAAGGCGACTCGCGTTGCATGGCTTCGCCGTCAACGGACGGGCCGAAGTTGGGTGGTGAATCGCAACCAAATACTGCGGCATGATTCCTCCTTTTCCTGAAACGGGCTTGGGGCCGGACGTTTGCCCTGCGTTCACTAGATAGACGTCGCACGAGGCATCGCGAAATCGACAAATCACGGAAAGTTTCTTGCTACTTTCTCATGTCAGAGGCGACGTCGTCGCCGAACCTCTTTTGGATTTCCTTTTGGGTCTCGGGATCGAAGTCGGTCATGTCAAACAGCCGGCGGACTTCGACTACCATTTCGTCATCCTTTCCGGGGATGCGCGAGGCCCATTCGAGCGCCTCTTGGCGCGACTTCACCTGAATAATCCAGAAGCCGCCGATCACTTCCTTCGTTTCGGGGAACGGGCCGTCGGTAACTTTCGATTTTCCGTTTTTGAAAGTGACGCGAGCGCTCATCGTCGAGGGCGGGGTCAGGCCGTCGAGGGCGAGCAGCACGCCGGCTTTCCCGAGTTCGTCGTTGTACTTGCCCATTTCCTCCATGTCTTTGAAGTCGGGTACCCAGCCGGCTTTCGCGGTTTCGTAGACTTTCGGGAAATGGATCATCATGAAACGCATGGTGTTCTCCTTTGGTATTGAGCGGACGCCGTAGCCAGGGTGTTTACTTGCTTCCGCCGGGTTGTTGTTGCGGATCCGGGAAGAAAAGAAGCTCGCGCACCTCGCCCACCGCATCGCAGGAGATGGCACCCTTGCGCGCCCACGCGAGTGCCTCGTCCATATTGGCGCATTCCAATATCCAAAATCCGCCCATGTGCTCCTTGGTCTCGACGTACGGTCCGTCGGTGACGAGCACCTTGCCGTCGGGCTTCCTCCGCAGCGTCTTCGCGTTGTCGGGCGGGGCAATGCCGCAGGCGAACTTCCTCACGCCGGCAGCAATCAGTTCGCGGTTGACCGCGTGGATCTGTTCGATCATCGCTTCGGTAACGGTGGACGGGTCGAAGTTGTCGGGGAGGTAACTGGCAACCAGATATTGCGGCATGACTTTTTCTCCTTGGTTTCTGTGGTTCGTTCCCGATGACTCGTTTCCTGTTCACTCAGGAGCCGTAGCTCATCGTTCTCTCGTCCTATAGTCGTTGAGGAGACGGAAAATCGACAGCTCTTCCAATTTTTATTTCAGCTGGCGAATCCGCTCCTGCAGGAATTGGCGCTCTGGTTCCTGTTGGGTCAGGGCGAGAGCTTTCTCATAAGAGGACCGAGCCTCAGCGGTCCTGCCGAGCCTGCGGCACATATCGGCACGGGCGGAATGCGCGAGATAATAATTCGCCAGCTCGCCATGTTCCAAGACCGCGTCGATATGCATTAGGCCAGCCTCTGGACCATCGCGCATGGCAATTGCCACGGCACGATTGAGCTGTACAACTGGCGAAGGCTGAATTCGCAACAATTGGTCGTAGAGCGCGACAATCTGCCGCCAGTCGGTGGCCGCGACCGATTCCGCATGAACGGCCGCAATGGCAGCCTGCAATGTGTAGGGGCCGAAGCGGCGCGATTTCAGGGCTTTCTCCAGCAGTCCCAATCCCTCCGCGATCTGTTCCCGGTTCCACAGCGAGCGATCCTGGTGCTCCAGCAGAATCAGCTCTCCGGTTGGCGAAGTTCTCGCTGCACGGCGCGATTCCTGCAGCAACATCAGGGCGAGCAGCCCAATCACTTCCGGGTTAACTTCACGTTCAACACCCGGGTCGACTTCCGTTTCTGGCTGGAGTTCGGCCAGCAACCGGCCCAGTCGAATCGCCTCGCCGGTGAGCTCGGCGCGCGTTACTTCCGCTCCCGCCGCAGCCGAGTAGCCCTCATTAAAGACGAGATAGATCACCTGAAGCACCGGGCCCAGCCGCTCGGGCAATTCCTGCGGCGACGGCACTTCGTACCGTATCGGCGTGTCGCGAATCTTTGCCTTGGCGCGAACAATGCGCTGCGCCAGCGTGCGCGGAGTGGTGAGGAAGGCCTTGGCGATCTCCTCGGTTGTGAGCCCGCAGACCTCACGCAAGGTGAGCGCCACACGCGCTTCCGGCGCCAGAGACGGATGACAGCAGGTAAAAATCAGGCGCAGCCGGTCATCTTCAAGGCTATCGTCCTGAAGGCCATCATCCGCAAGCCTGTCCTCGCGATTGGATTTTTCCGCCGAACTCGATTGGGCTTCGAGATATCGCACCAGCTCGTCTTGAGATGCATCAAATCTTGCCCGGCGACGCAGAGTATCGATGGCTTTGAATCGGGCCGTCGAAATCAACCATGGCCGCGGGTTGCCGGGCATTCCACTTTTCGGCCACAGGCTCAGCGCAGCCGCAAAGGCTTCGTGCATCGCCTCCTCGGCAAGATCAAAATCACCGAGCAAGCGGATCAGAGTTGCCCGGATTCGTCCCGAATCCGCGCGATAAAGGGAGTCGAGCAATTCGCGTATCGGCTCGGTGGAATGTTCGGACATGAGGACGACCTTAGCAAACCAGCTACCTCGAATCAATTTGGCAAAAGGCGGATCGATGCAAAGTGCCCAGGTCGTGAGTCTGAAATCTGGACAACAGAACGCTTCCTCGGTTGACTCAAAATGGTTGACTCAAAATCGCCAATGCCCTCATTTGGGCTTCGTACAAGCTCAACACTATCGCGTTGCTCTCGAGTCACGCGCAAGCCGGAAGCAATCAGGGCTAGAAGGCCCATTGTGCGAAATCGCGAAAGTCTCAGTCCAGTTGCCTGGTTAGTTGCATAACTGGAAACCAGGTTTTGCAGATGGGCTGGGACGGTTTGCTTAGGATAGATGTTGCGAAATCCTCTTCGCGCCAGCAATCTCGAAATGACATTGGTGTTGCTAATCCCTGATGGCATGACGAAGTCGGCCTCCGAACGGTTCGAATAAACTTTGCGGTGTTGACCCGGCAAAGTTCGGAACCGAGGAGGCCGAGATGCAAATTATAGGCGTTGACTTACATGCGCGACAACAGACGGTTGCGATGTTAAACGTCGAGACGGGCGAGGTCGTCGAGAAGACCCTGCAGCTCGAAGGCGATTCGGTTCGAGAGTTTTACTCGACTCTCGTGGGACCGGCCCGCGTGGGAATCGAAGCCACCGGTTCGATGCAGTGGTCCCTGGGGTTGATGGAAGAGCTGGGAATCGACTGCCAGGTGGGTCATCCGGCGAAAATCCGCGCGGCTGAACCGTGGTAACAAAAGCACGATCGAAGAGATGCCGCGCTCGTGTTGCAGTCGCTGGTTGAGAATCGCTTTCCCTCGATCTGGATGCCTTCCAGTGAACAACGGGATGTAACGGGATGTGCGTGCGCTGATTCTCTATCGGCATCAGTGGATACGCATCCGGACACCGGTGCAGAATGCCTTGCAAGCGATCGCACTCGGTCACGGTTTGCGGCGTGGCTCGTCGCTCTGGAGCCAAGCAGGTCAACACGCGATCGCATCCCTACCACTGCGACGGGTGAGTTCTTTTTGGCTTATGCACCTGGGAGCTACGACAAAGGGCTGAACCAATGCGTGCCTATCCAAGAATACGAGCAAAAACATTTTTCCAACCGGCTACAAGCCGCCGCGAGGGCGGCCTGTAGCCAGTCAGTGTCAATCTGACGAAGCGAGCCTGCGGTCGGAGTGCCTTCCTACTGGCAGACCGGCCCGGCGTCATGCAGGAACGTGCCGTTGTTGGAGAACCATCCATTCACTCCAACCGATGGCGCTCCATAGAACCACGAGAAGAATGCCATCTCTTGCATGTGGTAAGTGAATTTGTTTGCGGGATTGAAAATCGGCGGTGCCAGCGTGCCGCTCAACGGATCACCTACCTCCAGGTTGTTCTGGCACCCGCCTACCTGTCCTGTGTGGCCCCACGCCGGAGTGGGATTATTGCCGAACGGATCGTTCATCCATTCTCCCACTTCATGCGAGATGCTGTTCACGTCCGGCGTCGGGCTGACGAAAATTTCGCTGGTGTCAAAATCACCGGTGCCGAAGGTTTGAGGCCCGTTGCTATCGTGGAACCCGAGGATGCAGCACAGTGCATTGGGGTTCAGTATGTCGCCGCAGTTTATCCCTGGGGCTCCGGATTCGCACTGGACCACGTTGTGCTCAAGGAAGAACGGGAAAGTTGTCGGGTTCACGCCCGGAGCCAGTTGGCCCAGGATCGTAAAGAGGTCCGGCTCATATACGGCGATATCGACAATCGCGATCGCGCCGCCGGGGCAGCCGCCAAACACCGCACTGGGATACGCGATACCGTTTCCCGCCGGAATGTCGATCACCACTGCCGCCAACGTCTTTAGCGGGCTCAAAATCACGTGATAGATAAGGTTGTCGTCAAAATTCACGTTTCCGAAATTCAAAGCCTGGAAGAAACTCCCGCGCTGGAATGCGTCGGTGGTCTGTGTGAAGCCCACATCCACCCCGCCGTAATTGAAATTGAACGGCTTGTAAATCGGCGATTGCTGCGTCAGCGTGAGCGGAACATCGTTCGGAGGCGTCAGGCACGTGTCATCCTTCACGGTCGGGTCGAACACGGTCACGCCAGGAGCTGTCACCACGTCTCCATTCGCCACGCCGGCAAATACCGAATGCGTCCGGATTATCACCGGAATCAGCTGGCTGGAGATCGCCGTGAACCCGAGCGGGTTCGTGAACGGGTTGCGTCCCACGATCTCGCCGGTATAGCTATTGCCGTCGCGCGACGAAGTGACGGTATAAGTGAAAGTTTGAAGCTGGCCTTTGTTGTTGGTGTTGGAATTGACGCCGGCCTTCAATTGCCCGCTTTCCAATGCTGCTTTCAGCGATGCTCCCACTGCCGTGCTCGGGTCTTTCGTCGGGGTCCTAAACGGATTCAACTTCGGAAGCTGTGCCGTTTGCTGCGCGAAGCCCACCGGCGCGGAGAGCACCAGCGCGATCGCGACGCAAACAAACGAAACAATTGTCCTTCGATTCATGTTATTCCTCCTCTTCTTTAAAGTGAACATTCCGAGATGACTCTTCCTGGCGTGCGGGAAACAGCCGCAGCCATACCTGCATTGTTGTGACTGCCCTCCCGGTACACACAGACGCCCCTCTATGCCAACGGGACAGGGTCGGACACGTGGAAAATTCGAGTTGGACTTTCAACCCAACAGGAGAAAGAAACGCTGGTGAGTGAATATCGCAGTTCAGAAATAGTTGTCAAGAGGATTAATGCCGGGAAGAATTATTCCGCCAGGTTGTAGGAGTTCCAGAACTAGCTCGATTCCCATTCCCCCGTTTACCAGAAGTGGTCCGGTCTGAAGTTTTTCTGAGAATGGGAATCACCGCAAAGAAGACAGCTAATCCCTTAATCCTGAAGGGACGATTGCACTTGGCAAGACACGTCGTCGCTGTTACTTTTTACTCAATTTTCGAGCTTCCCGGAAACTGCCAGGAGAAAACCGTCCAAAAACGCTTTTGGGCGGATCGGTATTGAGAAATCCTGTGGCTGTTGAAAAAGCCGGTTTTTCTGAAAAAGTCGACAATCGGCTGATCGTAAATGTTTAGAAGACTGCAGAAATCGTTTGTCGAGCTTCCTGACGCGAAGCAATTTCTGAGAATTCTTGGTGAGCGAGATTGTCAACAGCCACCCCAATTATCGACAGTTATTCATTCCAGTCTTGCACGATTGCTATATGGACGCCTATATTGGAGCCATGACTTGCAGCCTACCGATCCGGGTCGCGGTGTTTGGCGGCTTGTGTACGCTCCTCTTCGGTACCGTGGTTCGCGCCCAATCGCAGCAGGAAAAACACCATCTGTGTTCGCCGGCCTGCGTCTCGAAGGACGAGTTCAAGGAGATGACCGGGAAAAAGGTTTATCCAAAAATCATCGTGGACGATGTGAAATTCGACGGCGCCGTCTCCATGCCGAACCCAAGCGATGAGCCTGAGATTGTTTCCGAGCTCAAGAAGCATATGCTCGACAACGGTCAAAACGGGCTGGAAGAGGTTCTGGAGATACGGATACGCGGCGCGTGGCAGGAGCAAGGGTTCTTCAAGGTATTGATTGACGGCCACTCGAAAGTTGTCTCGTCTGATTCCGCATACGAGCACGTAATAGTGACGATTCGCGTCGAACCGGGTCTGCAATACCGGGTAGGAGATGTCCGGTTCCGGTCATCCGACCCCGATGACCGGGAGACGCTCGCTTTTCCGCGGGAGGAAATGCGGAAACTAATCAGTTTGCAGGAAGGCGATATTCTCAATGTTACGAAAATCCGAGAGGGCCTCGACGCGCTGCACAAACTCTACGCGTCTCACGGATATATCGATTTTGTGGCCGAGCCCATAACGGAGATACAGAAGGATGCTCGACGCATCTCGCTGGTGATGGAACTCTCTGAAGGCAGACAATTCCGTGTGAGCAAGATCGAGGTATTGGGTCTCGAGCCTGGCAAGGCGGCGATGCTCACGCCGAACCTGAAACCCGGCGACGTTTTCCGAAACGAGCCCCTCGAGGAATTCATAAGAGCGAACATACCAGAGCTGACAGACGTGACAGCGAGTGAAGTCCTCGTTCTGCGCAAAAACGAGAAAGATGCTGCGGTCGACATCTTGTTTGACTTTCGTGTCTGGGAGCGGCAAAGGCAGTTCTAGGCGCTCGTCGTGGCTACCACGTCAATCAAAAGAATTAGCGGCGCGGCTTACTTTGATTTTAGGACGGAGTCTAGGTAGGTGGTCATGTCGGCGCTGGTCCAATCTTGCGGGCCTATGATTTTCCGGTCGAGGCGGCCCTGGCGATCGATGATGTAGGATTCGGGGTACATCGTGGTGCCATAGTCGAGCGCGATCTTTTTCGAGGGATCGCGAAAATTCGGGAAGGCGATTTGGTAGGTACTGAGGAAATTTTCGTATGCGGTCTGGTCTTCGTCGAGGCTGATGCCGAGAACCGTTCCGCCAAGCGGTGCGATTCGGTGCTGAAGCGCATTGAGGGAGGGCGCTTCGTCGACGCACGGAGGGCACCACGTGGCCCAGAAGTTCAGGACTACAACTTTGCCTTTGAGGCTCGAGAGGCGCGAGGGTTTGCCGTCGAGCGTGAGCGCGAAATCTTTTTCAGGCTGCCCACGAAGGCTTGGTTCGCCCTGGCGGTAGTCGGCGCGCGCGAACATGTAGAGAAGGCTTGCGATAAAGATGAGGACCAGCGCGGTGTTTAGTTTCCGTTTCAATCAGCACTCCCAGCACCTATAATACTAGGTATCCGCAAATTGAAAGCCGAGTTTTGAAAGCCGCCGCGGAGCGAACCCTACACGCGTGGTTTCAGCCATCATTCCCGCACGAAATGAGGAAGCTTCGATCGCGCGAGCGGTCGAGTCGGTTGCCTCGCAGCCGGAGATTGACGAGGTCATCGTCGTGGATGACGGGTCGACCGATGGAACGGCGCGCATTCTTGCTGAACTTGCTGCGCGCGTGCCGAAGCTGAAGGTGTTGCAGGCGGGCGAACTGCCGGCGGGATGGGTGGGAAAAAATCATGCAGTAGCGGTAGGGGCAGCAGCAGCGAAGGGGAACTGGCTGCTTTTTACGGACGCGGACACCTACCATTTGCCCGGAGCGATGCGGCGGGCGCTTGCGGACGCTGTGGAGCACAATGCTGTTCTCGTGTCGTATTCGCCCGAGCAGGAGATGGAGACTTGGTGGGAGCGGGCGCTGAATTCGGTGGTTTACTGGCGGCTTTCGGAAAGGTACTCGTTCGAGCGAATAAACGATCCTTCGTGTGGCGATGCGGCGGCGAATGGCCAATTCTTGCTGATCCGTCGCGAAGCGTACGAAGGGGCCGACGGGCATCGCGGCGTCGCAAGTGAGGTTTTGGAAGACGTGGCGTTAGCCAGAAAAGTGAAACAACGCGGCGGCCGTCTGTACTTCTCGAGCGGACGCGGGCTTGTACGTACCAGGATGTATAGAAGCTTCGCCGCAATGTGGGAGGGTTGGACTAAGAATCTCTACCCGCTTTTTGGCGGAGGCTTCACTCGCTACATTGCGGAGATGCCCGAATTGCTTCTGCTGGTTGGGCTCCTTTTCATTACATGGCAATCGGTGAGAGCACTGGACTGGCTGGGACTAGTTCTCGCCGCGTGTATCGTCGGGATACGCTGGGGGACGTACGCCGCATATCTTCGGAGGAATCTTTTGCCCTGGTCGTATATCCAATACTATGTACCGGGTGTGTGTCTCTTCATGGCGGCCATGATTGATTCGTGGCTAAGGCATGTGAATGGCTCGGTGCAATGGAAGGGCCGGAAGTACGCTCCCCGGAGTGCAGTAGGGATGGAGAAAGAAAAAGCAGATTCCTCGCTTCGCTCGGAATGACAGGATGGGGAGGAACCGCATCGATAGCGAGCATCACAGCAGATTTCTGGAATCTACGGACGATACGCGAACACGCGGTTCAAGGTTGACAGCAAGTTGATAGCAAAAGGACGAGATGATTAGGATTACTCGCAAGGTGGAATTTTCGGCGGCGCACTTCTATCAGAATCCGAAGTTTTCGGCGGAGGAGAATAAGCGCGTCTTCGGGAAGTGCAGCAATCTGCATGGGCACGGGCACAACTACACGCTGGAGGTGACGATTGCGGGGGAGCCCGATCCGGCGACGGGGATGGTGCTGGATTTGAAGGAGCTGAAAGATATTCTGCAGCGCGAAGTGGTGGACCGGATGGATCACCGGCATTTGAATTATGAGGTGCCGGAGTTGGCGGGGAAAATTCCTACGTGCGAGAACATTGCGGCGGTGATTTGGGAATTGCTCGAGCCGAAGATCCGTCAAGGAAAATTGGATCGCGTGAGGCTGTATGAGTCGGCCGATTTGTTTGCTGACTGCACGGCGGAGAGGAATGGCGGCCGTCGATGAAAATTTCGCTTACGCGGCGGTATAAGTTCGCAGCTTCGCACCGATTGCATTCGCCGGCGCTGAGTGACGCGGAGAACGAGCGCGTGTACGGCAAGTGCAATAATCCCTACGGGCACGGGCATAACTATGCGGTGGAAGTTACGGTGACGGGTCCGGTGGACGGCGAAACGGGGATGATTGCGAATTTGGGCGAACTTGATCCGTTCGTGGAGCGCGAGGTGATTGAGGCGTTCGATCATAAATATTTGAACGAAGAGGTGGCGGAGTTTCGGGAGACTGTGCCGACGACGGAGAACGTGTGCCGCGAGATTTACCGGCGGCTGGCAAAGTTTCCGGCCGCGCGGCTCGATCGCGTGCGGATTGAGGAAACGAGTAAGAACAGTTTTGAGTACGATGGCAGGTAGTGAATGTGGTTTGCTGGTCGGAAGGGCTGAGCGTTGAGATCCTCCGCTGCGCTCAGGATGACAAGGCGTAGCGGGGAGTGGAGCTGTGGCGCGCGGAGCGTAGTGAGGTAAGACGGTCGAGCTTTGGCGCGAGAGGGCACGGCATGCCGTGCCCCTAGTGGAATTCATTGCAGAGTAGCGCGGAAATGGAGAGCTAGAAAATGGGTGAAGCGACGGAAATCATAATTCCTGAAACGAAGGGCGAGCAGACGATTGCCGACCTTGTCCGCAAGATGCTGCCGTTGCTCGGCGAGGATCCGAATCGCGAAGGATTACGGCGCACGCCGGAGCGTTTTGAAAAGGCGCTTCGATTTCTAACGAGCGGCTACCGGCAAGATCCCGAGAAGCTGCTGAATGGCGCAATGTTCAGCGTTTGCTACGACAACATGGTCGTGGTGAAGGATATCGAGGTTTACAGCTTGTGCGAGCACCATCTGTTGCCGTTCTTTGGGAAGTGCCACGTGGCATACATCCCGAACAAGAAAGTGGTGGGCCTCAGCAAGATCGCGCGGCTTGTGAACATGTTCGCGCGGCGTCTGCAGATTCAGGAGCGGCTGACGAGCCAGATCGCGCAGGCGATCCAGGAGAAGTTGGGTCCGGAAGGAGTTGGCGTGGTGATCGAGGCGCGGCATTTGTGCATGGTGATGCGCGGCGTCGAGAAGCAGAATTCGGCGGCCGTGACGAGCGCGATGCTGGGCGCGTTTCGCGAGAATAAGCAGACTCGGGATGAGTTTTTGGCGCTGATAAATGGCGGGAAGAGCTAGCAGAGACGGGTGGCCGAGGCGGGGTTGCCGTTGAGATCCTTCGCTCCGTCCAGAATGACAGACAACGGCCGAATTATTAGCTCAAGTTGAGCGAAGGTCACTGGCTGCCAGTTTTTTGAATACAGTAAAACTGGCCGGGACCTACAGGAATCGCTGTAATACTTCTTTGCGGTGTGAATGCGTTGTGCTAGCATTTTTAGTGTCGAAGAGGATATAGAGAGAGCAGGGCACGGCTTTTCAGAGGGGGAGGGGCGAGTGATGGAAGCGAAAGCAGAGGTTATCGAGCAGTTCCGGACGCATCCGAAGGATACTGGTTCGCCGGAGGTGCAAATCGCGTTGTTGAGCGAACGCATCAGCTACCTCACCACACACCTCAAGTCCCATGCAAAGGATCACGCTTCCCGGCGCGGGTTGATCATGATGGTGAACAAACGCCGGCGGCTGCTGGACTACCTGAATCGCCGCGACCCGGATCGGTATCGCGAGATTGTGGAACGACTCAGTTTGCGTAAGTAGCGCTTTCCCGGGCGGCCTTGCGGGCCGCACATTTCCCACCGCAGACACCTCAGATTGGGCCAGAGTTATCGAGCGCCATGCGGGCCCACAGGATTGCGCGGTTGAAGTGTCATCTGCTGAGCAATTCTCCCTCGCCGCTGTCTCCCTTTTCGAATTTTTTCACGAGAGCGAACTCTCGTATCTGAAATGGCGTTCCCGACGAATCGGGGCGCGAAGGATGTGAATAGATGTTTGAACAAGTAAGTGTTGAGGTCGGCGGACGCACGTTGACGTTCGAAACCGGCAAGATGGCGCGGCAAGCGCACGGCGCCGTGGTGGCGCGGTATGGCGATACGGTAGTGCTGGCAACCGCCTGCATGGACAACAAGGCCACTGAAAAAGATTTTCTGCCGCTCACGGTCGATTACCGCGAATACACATATTCGGCGGGCAAGATTCCCGGTGGATTTTTCAAGCGCGAAGGGCGCCCCTCGGAGCGCGAAGTTCTTACGTCGCGATTGACGGACCGGCCGCTGCGGCCGCTGTTCCCGGAAGGCTGGTCGACCGAAACGCAGATCGTCGCAATGGTGCTTTCTGCCGACAGCGAGAACGATCCGGACGTGATTGGGTTGACGGCCGCTTCTGCCGCTCTCTTTATTTCGAAGATTCCGTTCACGAATCCGATTGCTGCGGTGCGAATCGGCTTGCTCGAAGGCAAGCTGGTGGTGAATCCGACGGTGGCGCAGCAGAAGACGAGCCAGCTGAATCTTGTGGTCGCTGGATCGGACGAAGCGATCGTGATGGTCGAGTCGGGCTCGCTTGAGGTTTCCGAGGAATCGGTTGTGGAAGCGCTTGAATTCGCGCATGCGGAAATTCGCAAGATCGTTGCTGCGATTCGCGACTTGCAGAAGCGTGTGAATCCGACGAAAGCAGCGGTGAAGCCGCCGGCATTCGATGAAGCGCTCTACAAGGAACTCAAGTCGAAGTACGAAGACCGGCTGCGCGACGCTCTCGACACGGAGAAGCACCCGAAGAACGAAAGCTACGGCCTCGTGGATGCGATCAAGGCGGAAATCAAGGCGTCGATTCCCGAAGATGACGAAGAGCGCCACAAGCTGGCGTCTCGCGCGTTCGAACGTCTTCGCGAGCGTATCTTCCGTGACGATATGATTCTTCGCAAGCGCCGCCCTGACGCGCGCGCGTTCGATAAGATTCGGCAGATTACCTGCGAGGTGGGCATCCTGCCTCGCGTTCACGGCTCCGCGCTTTTCACGCGCGGCGAAACGCAGGCGCTTGCCACGACCACTCTCGGCACCAAAGAAGACATGCAACGGCTCGATCTTCTATTTGAAGACGATTCGTTCAAGCGCTTCATGCTGCATTACAACTTCCCGCCATTCTCGGTGGGCGAAGTGAAGTTCCTGCGAGGCCCGGGACGGCGTGAAATCGGTCACGGCGCTCTTGCCGAACGCGCGCTCGCGAATCTGCTTCCGGCAGAAGCGGATTTCCCGTACGCGATGCGAGTGGTTTCGGACATTCTCGAATCGAACGGCTCCTCTTCCATGGCTACGGTTTGCGGCGGCTCGCTTTCACTGATGGATGCGGGCGTGCCTCTGAAGTCTGCGTGTGCGGGAATTGCGATGGGACTCGTCGTCGAAGGCGACAAGTACGCCATCCTGACGGACATTGCGGGCGCGGAAGACCATTACGGCGACATGGATTTTAAGGTCGCGGGAACGCGGCAGGGAATCACGGCGCTGCAGATGGACATCAAGGTGTCGGGCGTCAGCATTGCGATGATGCGCGAGGCGCTCGGTCAAGCCCGGAAGGCGCGGCTCGAGATCCTCGACATCATGGACCGAACATTGCAAACCGGACGCGCGGAGATTTCGCACTACGCTCCGCACCTCCACATGCTCAGCATCCCCACCGACAAGATTCGTGACCTGATCGGGCCGGGCGGAAAGAAAATCCGTTCGATCATCGAAGCGACAGGCGTGAAAATTGACGTGATGGACGACGGCAAGGTTCACGTGTTCGCAGCCAACGGTCCGGCGGCTGAGGAAGCGCTGAAGATGATCCGCGACGTGACCGCGACTGCGGAGATCGGCAAGACGTATCTCGGCAAAGTGGTTCGCATCGCGGAGTTCGGCGCGTTCGTCGAAATTTTCCCGGGTACCGACGGACTGCTGCACATCAGCGAAATCGCGGAAGCGCGAATCCGTTCCGTGCGCGACGAGCTGAAGGAAGGCGACCAGATTCTCGTGAAGGTGCTGGCGATCGAAGGCAACAAGGTCCGGTTGAGCCGCAAAGCCGTGTTGCGCGAGCAGCGCGACAAGCAGGCGCCGAAGTCGGAAGCAGAAGCGGCCGGCTAGATTCGGTTCAGTCGCGGGATGGATTCAAGGGAGGCGAGCGATCGCCTCCCTTTTTTATTTGGGCGAGTTTACTTGGGCCAACTTATCTAGGCGACGTGGAGACGGATTCGGCTTCGGGCGCGTCTTCGTCTTCGTATAGCTCGCTGGCGCGCTCGCCCTGCGGAGTGACGATCACAAATCGATAGCTCACGCGGTGTTCGCGCCAAAGCTCGCGCGGAAGGGAAACGCGCAATTCGGTTGGCGAGATGAATTGCGTGGAGAGCTTTACCTTTTCGCTCTCGTCGGCGCTCGCGAGGATGGAATCGTCCGCGCGAAAATTCTGGCCGATTACGGTGACTTCAACGCCCGGCGGTCCGTCGGAGGTCATCAGCGGAAGAGAGGCTGGCGAGATCGCGAGAATTGCTCCGGGGCGTGGAACGGGCGGAAGTTTGTCGCTCGGCAGAATTTGAATATCGCGAGGCTCGGAAATCAGCAATCCGCCATCTGGGTTTGTCACCCACACACGAATTGGACCGCGCTCGCTGTACGGGATGTCCGGACGGCGTAGCTGTGACGCAGGAATCCGGATCTCGAGAGCTTCCGGCGAAATAAATCTCGGCTTCAGAACTAAAGGCGGATTGTTCAAGACGTTTTCCTCAAGGGGATCTCGTCCGACAACAACTGCGCTCGATCGCGTAAACCCGCTGCCGCGGAGTATGACTGTGGCCTCGACTCGATCGGAAGCATCCGCCGCGAGTTGCTCCGGCTCGAGACCGGTGAGCACCGGGCTCGCGGGGCTCGCAACGTAAACAATTTCGTGGGCGCCGCCGCCGAGCGGCGTTTTCTGTTCCGTACCGTTCAGCGGCAAGCCATTGCCTTGTGCCGATTCGACTTCGTCGAGATTAAATGGCCAGAGCACAAGCTCGCGAGCGGATGCCAGGTACGTCCACGGAATCGTGACGCGAAGCTTCGTCACGTCGACGAATTCCACCGCAAGAAATTCCCAGGCTTTCCATATCTCCTTCTTCGAGGTTGGCTCAGCGAGCAAAACACGCGTGCTTGCAGTAAAAAATGCGCCATCGAGATCGAGCGTCATCGTTTCCGACCCCGCACGAACGCGGATTGGATCCGACCGGAAGGAAGGCGGCACGTCTTCACCTGCAACGGTGACTGCGGAACCCTCTGGCGGCGCGTTCGCGCCAGCGCAGGCGTCCAGGCAGGAGCGGAGCGCCGCGGGATTGATCAATGTGAAATCGAGGCGCGTGGGGGTAGGCACCGAGGTGTCAATCCACGTGACCTCGCCGCTTTTTGCAACATGCACAGGAATCTTTACAAGGAGATCCGGGCGATCCCAAACTTCAATACGCGCGGAAGTGACGCCCGTCGTGGTTGGGGAGATGCGATATTTGAGCTGGACCGTTTCGCCGGCCGGAGCGACGGGAACTTTCTTGCGAGACTTGTGCTTTGCGGGCCGGGGACTTTCGATTTCAATTTGAGGCGCGGGCCCTGTCTGCGTCCCGCGTGGTGAGTCTACGGATTTTTGAGCCAGTGCGGCCGCAGGAAGCAACAAAAGAAAAAGCATGGCTTGAGCGACATCGTGCGCGAGACCGAGCCGCCAGACAGCGCGCATCAGGTGATGCGCTCGATGCGAGCGCCAATGTCGCTCAGTTTTTCTTCGATGCGTTCGTAGCCGCGATCGATGTGATAAACCCGGTCGATATAGGTTGTGTTATCCGCCACAAGTGCCGCCAGAACAAGAGATGCGCTGGCGCGCAAATCGGATGCCGTGACGGGAGCGCCGCTGAGCCGCGTTGGGCCTGTGACGGTTGCAAGATTGCCATCGACGGCGATATTCGCGCCCATGCGCGACATTTCGCTCGCGTGCAGGTAGCGGTTTTCGAAAATGGTCTCGCGGATGTGTGAAACGCCCTTGGCCTGCGTCGCAAGCGCCATGAATTGCGCCTGCATGTCCGTAGCGAAGCCGGGATATTCTTCAGTGGTGATGTCGGCGGCAACTAGATTCTTCGCGGCTTTCACCCGTATCGTGTGACTTCCTTCGCAGCGAATTTCGACGCCGCATTCGCGGAGCTTTTCGATGATTGCGCCTAGATGACTGGGATCGCAGTTTTCGAGTAGCAGCTCGCCACCGGTGATCGCTCCGGCGACGAGGAAGGTGCCGGCTTCGATGCGGTCGGGAATCACTGCATGAGTGGCGCCGTGCAGCCGTTCGACACCCTGAATGCGCAGAGTGGATGTGCCGGCGCCTTCGATTTTTGCGCCCATTTTTGTGAGCAGATCGACGAGGTCAGTGACCTCCGGCTCGAGCGCGCAATTTTCGAGTATCGTTTCACCTTCGGCCAGCACCGCCGCGGTAAGAATATTTTCCGTACCGGTTACCGTAATCTTTGGAAAGCGGAAAGTGGCGCCGCGCAGCCGTTTGGCTCGTGCTTCCACATATCCGTGATCGACTGAAGTTTCTGCGCCCAGCTTTTCCAGCGCTTGAATATGCAGATCGATCGGGCGCGCACCGATGGCGCAGCCTCCGGGGAGCGAGACGCGCGCGTAGCCAAACCGCGCGACCAGCGGGCCCAGCGTCAGCACCGAAGCGCGCATCGTCTTCACGAGTTCATAGGGTGCTTCGGCGTGCGAAACTGTTTCGGCCTGAATGATAAACTGGCTGGGCGGAATGTCCGGACTTTCCACGCGGCAGCGCATGTGCGCGAGCAGCTTGGCCATCGTGATGATGTCGCGAACCCTCGGAATATTTTGAAGGTGAACTGGCTCGTTTGTGAGCAGGGCGGCAGCCATTGCCGGGAGGGCGGCATTTTTTGCGCCACTGATTTGAACTTTCCCCTCGAGCTTTCGTCCGCCTTGGATTTTGAAGCGGTCCATGTTATTTCCCTCGACTCCTTGTTCGGCCGCGCGGCGCTCTGGCTGCTTCAAGAGCGCGACGCACGTTGCCGCTGGCATTTGCGAGCAAACGCTTGGCATCGCGCGCGTTCGTCCCGGATTTCAGCATAACGAGCGCGACGGGAAGATCGTGTCCCGTTTGCCGCATGGCGCGTGCAGCAGTAGACGCGCTTACGCCCGCAGCTTCCTCAAGAATCCGCGAGCCGCGCCGTTGCAACTTCTGATTTGTGAGCGCCACGTACACCATCCAGTTTTCGTACACTCTTCCGAGGCGCACCATCGCCGTGGTGGAAAGCAAGTTGAGCACCATTTTCTGTGCCGTGCCTGCTTTCAGGCGCGTCGACCCCGCGATCGCTTCTGGCCCCGTTTCCGGCATGATTGCAATCCTCGCTTCGCGCGCGAGCGGTGAGCGCGGATTCGATGTGACCCCAATCGTAATCGCGCCACCACGCCGCGCGAACTTGAGCGCCCCAAGAACGTAGGGCGTGCTGCCACTTGCGGCGATTCCTACCACGATGTCACGTCTTGTCATGCCGGCGGCTGCGAGATCGCGCGCGCCGTTCGCGGCGGAATCCTCCGCTCCTTCTACTGCGCCGCGCACGGCTTTGGCGCCCCCTGCGATCAGCGCTTGAACCATCTGCGGGCGCGTGCCGAACGTGGGTGGGCATTCAGCGGCATCCAGAACCGCGAGCCTTCCACTCGTTCCCGCGCCAACGTAGAAAAGTTTTCCGCCGTTTTCCATACTCTTCACGATTGCATCGACTGCACGCGCAATTTTCGGCAGTTCTTTCCGAACCCCCCGCGCCACGCGCTCATCCTCGCGATTCAGAACGCGAAGGATTTCAAGTGTCGACTTTTTGTCGAGCCCCCGCGAGCGAGGATTCGTTAGCTCTGTTCCGGTAAGCTTCAACCGCGCGCCTCGATTCAAACATCAAGTATACCGGGAGGCGGCGTCTGGTTTGAGTGTGGCGAGAGAATCCGTTGAGCGATGTGCCGAGGAAGTTATCGAGAGGAGGCGGCCGGGGAAGTAAGGCCCAGGGACTCAAAAACCGCGTCGTGGAGGGCAGGCCGCACCTGCCGGATTTTGATGTTATCTACGGACGGATTCACGCGATTCGTGAGCAGGATGATGAAGAGATCGCGGTCGGGATCGATCCAAAGAGACGTTCCAGTAAAACCGTAATGACCAAAACTATGCGGCGAAAAAAAACGGCCGGTGGCGGCCGGATCGAGCGGTGCGTCCCAGCCGAGAGTGCGCGTGGAATTGCCGATGGCGTGATGCTCAGTGAATTCCGCAATGGTCGCACGCGAAACGACGCGGTGATGCGCGTAAATCCCGCCGTTCAGGATCATCTGCGCGAACACGGCGACATCGCTTGCCGTCGAGAAAAAGCCGGCATCGCCTGCGACGCCTCCCATGGCCCACGCGTTCTGGTCGTGAACTTCACCTTGAATGAGCCGCTTGCGGAAGGCCACGTCATTTTCGGTGGGCGCTATGCGGGAGCGTAGCGAGCGCGGCGGATTGAACATCGAATCCTTCATTGCGAGCGGCCCGAAAATTTCCTTCCTCGCGAATTCTGCGAGTGAATCGCCCGTCAGACGTTCCACGATTTCGCCGAGAAGTATGAATCCGAGATCGGAGTATTCCACCTGCTTGCCGGGCTCGTGCACCAGCGGTTCGGCAAGGACGCGCGCGAGAATGGCGCCGTGTCCCTTCGCATCCTTGTAAAAATCGCGGTGAGCGGGAAGGCCCGAGTCGTGGAGAAGCAACATGCGCGGGGTCACGCGGGCGCGCCACGACGGATCGGGATCGGATTTCGCGGCGGCGTTCCATTCAGGCAGCAATCGCGAGAGAGGCGCATCGAGGTCGACGCGCTTTTGCTGAACGAGGATCATCACAGAGGTCGTTGTGACGATCGGTTTGGTGAGCGACGCCAGATCGTAAATGGTGCGCGCTTCGACGGACGCTGCTTTTGCATCGCGTGTAAATCTTCCGAATGGGTGAACGACAACCTGGCTCTTTACGCCAACTGCGAGGACGCCACCGGGGAACGCACCGTCAGCAACGGCGCGATCGAGCAGAGTGAACGCGGGCGTGAGTTTCGCGGCGATCGAAGCGGGCGCGGGTTCGAGCGTCATCGGATTTGCTGCGACTTGCAGTCCGTCGCCGCGTTTCGTGGTGCCGGGTACCGTCACTGGGATATGACCGTCGATCGCGACTTGCCCGAATAGTGCGCGAACAGCAGCTCTTTGGGACACGTCGTTCGTCGAAAATTCGCTAAGCCAGGTTTTTGCGGCAGGAAAGCTCGCGATTAGATAAGGACTGCCGAATCCAATGATCGCGCACGGTTTTCCAGCGGCAACCATCTGATTAACGAAAGTGCGCTGGTCATCCGGGAAGCCGACGTTGCCTTTGCGGTCAGCAACGCGCACGAAGAGTGCCGCGATTGCAACATCGTAAGTATCCGGCGGCGGGAGCTTAAGGGTGTTGACATTGACAAATTGAGTGTCGGCGCGCAGTGCCTTGAGCGAACTGACGCGCCAACGGATTTCGCTCTCGACCGTCGCGCCGGGGTAGGCGTCGGGATCGGCCGAAAGCGAGACCAGCAATACCCGCAGCGGTTGCCCAGCATCGAGAGGCACAAGCTGATCCGCGTTGCGGAGAAGAGTGACGCCGCGGTCCGCGATATTCAGCGCGTCTTCGGCAAATTTCGGCAGGCCGAATTTTTCATTGAGGCGGGAGATGTTGACGAGAAGTTCTTTGTCGAGGCCAACTCTCGCTTTCGCCTGAAGAATTCGGCGCACTGACTCGTCAATTCGTTTAACGGAAATGCGACCGGAATTCACCGCATTTTCGAGGCCGGCCATTGCCGCATCTGGCACCGGCGGCTGAAGCACTACGTCCGCGCCAGCTTCCACTGCGCGGACCGCCGCTTCGCCGGGCGGATACAAGCTCGTGACGCCGCCCATATCCATCGCGTCAGTAACGATCAAGCCGCGATATTTCAACTCATCGCGCAACAGGCCCGTGAGAATGTTTCTGGAAAGCGATGCGGGAACCGTCGCGTCAGGTTCGAGTGCGGGCACCGCGAGATGGCCGGGCATAATCGAGCTTACGCCGGCAGAAATCGCGGCGCGAAACGGTACGAGTTCGTTGCCGTCCAGTTCTTTGCGATCGTCTGGAACCACCGGGAGCGAAAGATGCGAATCGACGCTCACGTCACCGTGCCCGGGAAAATGTTTCGCTGTCGCGAGCGCGCCATTTTCTTCGATTCCGCGAATGAACTGCGTCGCGAACTCGGCGACTTTTTGCGGATCCTCACCGAAGGAGCGAATGTTGATAATTGGATTCGCAGGATTGTCGTTCACGTCGGCATCGGGCGCGAAAATCCAACGAACGCCGGCGGCGCGTGCTTCGAGTGCGATGTCTTTCCCCGTGATATACGCGAGCTTGGGATCGCCGGTGGCGCCAATCGCCATGGCGGAGGGGAAATTCGTCCCGTCATCGAGGCGCATTCCGGTGCCACTTTCAAAATCCGCGCTAATCAAGAGTGGAATCTTGGAATGAGCTTGCAGTTCGTTCGTGATCACGGCCGTCGGATACACCTGGCTCCGCTCAATTCCGAGGGGACTGCGAATCGTGCCGAGAATGAAGCCGCCCACGTGATTATCCTGAACCTGATGCAACAGCTCTTTGTACGCGGCACTATCCGTCGAGGCAAAAACGCCGAAATAATACGGCATCAGCAGCTGGCCAATCTTTTCGCGCAGGGTCATTCTTTTCAGCGTGGATTCGACCCATGCTGCGTTAGCGGCTGACACGCGGGTTTTCGAAGTCGGAGTCTTCTTCTGCGAGCGAGCGGGAAGTGTCATGAGAAGGAGCAGCGTTATCGCGAAAAGCCCGAGTGTCTGCCAAGAAGCTATTCGGGCGTTCCATGTTGACGCCTGCATCCCGCGGCTGTATATAGCACACGGCTTCATGCGGCACAACCGAACCTCCCAGCCAATGTTTCGTTTCCGTTTACTCACATTAATTACGTTTGTGACGGGCGTGGCGCTATTTGTCGCCGCGTTTAACTCCGGGCGACCCAGTGCGCGTGCGTCGGCGCAGCAAGCATCGCGCGACACCGCTCGTCCTGAGACTGACCATACCAAAACCGGCGTCGACGTGCTCGAAGCGGAGAAGTTTGCGTCGCTGCGGGGAAAACGCGTGGGGCTGATCACGAATCAGACGGGCCTCGATTGGTACGGCCACCGGACGATTGATTTGCTGGCGCGGGCTGAAGGCGTGAAACTCATTGCGATATTCAGCCCCGAGCACGGAATCAAAGGCTCGGCCGACGCGACGCTTGCGAATCAAGCCGATGCGGCAACGGGCTTGCCCGTCTATAGCCTGTACGGCGCGACGCGCCGGCCGACCGCGGAAATGCTGGAGGGCGTGGATACTTTGGTGTTCGACATTCAAGATGCAGGCGTGCGTTTTTACACGTACATCACGACGATGGCGTACTCGATGGAAGCGGCCGCGCGCCAGCACATCGCGTTTTACTTGCTCGACAGGCCCAACCCGCTCGGCGGGGAAGTGATTGAAGGACCAATGCTCGATCGCGACCAGCTGTCGTTCGTGGGATATTTCCCGATGCCGATTCGGTACGGGATGACGATGGGAGAGCTGGCGCAGATGTTCAACGCAGAAAATAAAATCGGCGCTGATTTGCACGTAATCGCGATGCAGGATTGGCACAGACGCGATACTTACGACATGACCGGGCTTGCGTGGATTGCTCCGTCGCCGGCTCTGCGCACTTTGCGCGCTGCGTTCCTGTATCCTGGCGTTGAAATTCTGCAAGCGGGCGGGGTATCGGTTGGGCGCGGCACACCTGCGCCGTTCGAGCTATTTGGCGCGCCGTGGATTGATTCTGCTGCGCTGCTTGCGGCGTTAAACGCGCGGTCGGTCCCCGGAGTACAATTTGCTGCGACGACATTCACTCCGGCGAGCGGACTGTACAGCGGAACGGTTTGCAACGGGATTGCGATCGAGCTACGGGATCGCGCTTCGTTTCAGTCAATATTAATGGGCCTCGAAATTGCCTCGGTTTTGCATCGTCTTTATCCACAGCAATTTCATGTGGAGAAGATGATCGAGTTGCTCGGATCGCTGGCCGCGGTTGAGCGTCTTGAGCAGAGCGATGATCCGAAGGAGATCGTAGCGGGATGGGCTGGCGATCTCGAGAGATTTCGGGCGATGCGCGAAAAATATCTCCTGTACCATTGATTCGCTTATCATTGATTCGCTCACTGTCGATTCGCTCGACAAAAAACAACCGAGGCCAACAATGCCGGACAGACCCAAAGCATGGCTCGCGTGGAGCAGTGGCAAGGATAGCGCGTGGACGCTTCATACCGTGCGGCAGGCAGGCGACTTCGAAATCGTCGCGTTGCTCACGACAATCAATCGCACAAATGCACGAGTCGCAATGCACGCCGTGCGCGAAAGCCTTCTTGATAAACAAGCGGCGGAGACGGGCCTGCCGCTCGTAAAGGTTCTGATCCCGGCTGGTTGTGTGAATGAAGAGTACGAACGGGCGATGAGCGAGGCGATGGCGCGCGCCAGAGCCGACGGGGTATTTCACGTCGTGTTCGGCGACCTATTTCTCGAAGACGTTCGCGCATATCGCGAAAAGCAGCTCGCATCGTGCGGCATGACGGGCGTGTTTCCGCTGTGGCAAAAGAATACGCATCGGCTTTCGCAAGAAATGCTGGCAGGCGGATTATCCGCTTTCATTACTTGCATTGATCCCGCGAAGCTCAGCCGGAATTTCGTCGGACGTCGATTTGACGCTGACCTGCTCAAATCCTTGCCGTCTGAGGTGGATCCGTGCGGCGAGAACGGGGAATTCCATACGTTTGCGAATGCGGGTCCGATGTTTCGGCGTCCGATTTCGGTGGTTGCTGGAGAAGTTGTGGAACGAGATGGGTTCGTATTCGCCGATCTCCTGGAAGAACAATCGGAGATCGCGCAGCCTGATGTTACCGCCAAGGCTTAGCGTAAGTCGAAAATACAATCTGAATAGAGGCTTCGTTGCAGATTTGCTCATTACTAGCGTCGGCGACGGAAATACTGTACGCAATCGGCCTGGGTGATTCCGTTGCAGGTGTAACGCACGAGTGCGACTTTCCGCCCGAAGCGGCGAAGAAGCCTCCGCTTATCCGGCCGCGAGTCGATCCGCGTGCGCTGCCCGCCGTGATCGATCGTCAGGTGACGGAGCTTGTTTCGCGCGGGGAGAGCATTTACGCGGTGGACGCCGAATTGCTGGCATCGCTCGCTCCCGATTTGATTGTCACGCAGGATCTCTGCCATGTTTGCGCGGCTTCGCCCGACGATCTCGCGGCGGCTCTGGCGCGTTTTTCGAAGCGGCCTAAGATTCTCACTCTCACGCCGCATTCGCTTGCAGATGTGTGGGACGACATTCGGCGCGTCGGTGAAGCAACCGGCCGGCGGCGCGACGCGCAGGGGCTCTCGATTACGCTCGAACAAAAGGTTGCTGCACTTGAAATGAAAGTGGCGCGCGCTCGCCGCCCGCGCGTCCTTTGCCTCGAGTGGATGGATCCGTTTTACATCGGCGGGCACTGGGTTCCGGAGATGGTCTCGAAAGCGGGCGGTGAAGACGTGTTAGGACGGGCGGGCCAGCCTTCTTTTCCGGCGACGGCGGACGAGATCGCGCGAACAAATGCGGAAATTATCGTAGTGATGCCGTGTGGCTACACCACTGCGCGAGTAGCCGCCGAGTTCAGCCTGGAAAACCTGCCGGAAAGTTGGAAGGATCTTCCTGCAATCCGCGAGCGGCGTATTTTCGCGGTAGACGCGAACAGTTATTTTTCACGTCCCGGGCCGCGCCTCGCAGACGGAGTCTCGCTACTCGCACACCTGCTTCATCCCGAACTTGTGCCGCTGGAAGTTTCCGCCGCTTCGTTTCAAAAACTATAAACAGCGCCGAACACGCGGAGCTAGCCAGAGCCAGGAAGCCGTTTGCGCCAATACTGGTAGAAAAGCAGCCCGGAGCACATCAGCGCAAGCCCGATCGACGAGCGTACCGGGCGCTGAATCCAGATACTAATCGTAAGCGCGAGTGCGCCAAGCACAAAAATTGCCGGCACAGTGGGATAGCCCCACGTCCGGTACGGCCGCGGCATGTCCGGCTCGGTCCGCCGCAGTCGGAACATCGCGACGACAGCAAGTCCATAAAAAATCCACCCGCCGAAAATGAAAAGGGAAGTGAGATCTTCGAACGTGCCCGTTAGCGCCATCAGGCTCGCAAGGCAACACTGAAAAATCAAAGCGTTCCCGGGCGTGCGGAACTTCGGATGAATAGCTCCCGCAAACCGGAAGAAGATTCCGTCGCGTGCCATCGCGTAGTCCACGCGGGCGCCGCTCAGCACCGACGAGTTCAAAGTGCCGAGCGCGGAAATTACCATCGCAAGCGTTACCCAGAGCGCCGCGCCGTGTCCTGCAAAGCTCGCCACCACATCCGATGCGACATGTTGCGAAACGGCGACCACATCGAAAGGCAAGGCGTAGAAACATCCTGCGCTGAAAAGGCTAAAGAGAATGATCACGAATGCCACGCCGCCAATGAGAGCGCGCGGAATATTCCGGCCGGGATCGCTCACTTCCGAACCCACCAAATTGATGTCTTCCCATCCGTCGAATACCCAGAGCGCAGCCGCCAGTGCCGCGAGAAATCCCGTAAATGTTCCCCAGCCAGGTGAAACTGGCCAGATCGGCTGAAAATTTGACGCACGCCCGTGAGACAGAGCGAATCCGAATGCGATGATCGCCACTACGGAGCCAATTTTTATTGCTGTTAGCGCGATTTGAACCCGGCCGCCAAGGCGGACGCCGAGATAATTGACGAACGTCAGCAGAACGATTGCGAGAACCGCGAGAGGTTGCGCCCAGGTGAAAACAAAATCGGAGCGATGAGTCGCCAGGAAGGGCAGCTGAAAGTGAAACGTATACACGGGCGCTGCAATTGCGGGGATGAAGAATCCAATAAATCGTAGCAATCCCGCTGCGATGGAAGCCGTAGAAGCGGGGCGCCCGACGATCGAGTGCATCCATCCAAACAGAAATCCCCAAACGGGTCCGAATCCGCGCCGCAGGTATGCGTATTCGCCGCCTGCTTCGGGTATCGCCGCGCCGAGTTCGGCAAAGCTCAGCGCTCCGAACATAGTCAACAGGCCGCCGACAATCCACGCCGCGAAGACAATCGAAGTTGAGCCTCCCGTACTGGCCATTTCCGACGGCTTCAGGAAAATACCGGTGCCGATCATCGTGCCTACAACGATCGCAGCGGCGGCCCAGGCACCGAGGCCGCGAACGAGTTCGAGGCGCTGTTTCGGTTTCGCGTCCTCAGAAGTCTGAATAATTTTCTCCGTGGTTCTCAGGTGTGTGACGGTAGCGGCGCTACCGGGTGATCGGCAGATGGCGGCGCGACAGAACTTGCTGCGCTCGCTAACGAGCCTATCAAATACGTGACGATCGTGCCCACGAGTACGTACCACGTCCACGCCAGCGGTGTGAATACTTTGACGCCGATCATGAACGCCAATCCTGTGACGAATCCCACGAGTGCTCCCGTTTCATTCGCTCGCCGGTTCCACGTGCCCAGTAGAAACACTCCGAGCAAAGCTCCATACGTTATTGACGCGATCGTAAGGCCGGCAACCAGCACCGGTCCCCAACGTATCAATCCAAGAAGCGCCAGGACGATGCCCCAAATAATCGTCATCTGGCGCGATCGGCCCAACTGTTGCTCGCCGCGATCTGCTTGCCGCGCTCTGAGTCCCCCAAGATCTATGATGCTGGAGGATGCGAGCGAATTCAATGAACCGCTTGCGTTCGACATCGCAATCGCAAAGATGGATGCGAGGACCAGACCGGCGAGGCCGACCGGCATATCGTGCACGATGAACTGCGGAAAAATACGATCCGGGTCGCCTCCGGGATTTTGCAGCGCGCCGTGCTGTGCATAAACAAAAAGCATCACACCAAGCACGAGAAAAAGCGCGAATTGCGCGAATACAATCACGCCGCTCGCGAGCAGCGCAGTCTTGCTGTCCCGCTCATTCCGAGCCGATAGCAAACGCTGCACCATCGTCTGATCCGTTCCGTGGCTAGCCATCGTCAAAAAAGTGCCGCCGAGAATCCCAGCCCAGAATGTGTAGCTTTGCGTAAGGCTGAACGCGAAGTTGAATATCGTGAGCTTGCCACCTGCCGCGGCAGCCACTTGCGTCACTTCCGGCCAGCCGCCCGGGATTTTGTGCAGCAGCAGAAAAAATGCCGCGACAGAACCCATCAGATAGAGCGCGAACTGAATCACGTCCGTCCAAATGACGGCACGCATGCCGCCTTCAAACGTATAAAACATCGTGAGCAACGCGACGATAAGGATCGAAATACGGTCACCCGTTCCAAACGCCACGCTCACAACTTTCCCAATCGCCGATATTCGAACGCCCTCAGCAACCGCGCGGGTCACAAGGAAAACGACTGCCGCCGCCGAGCGCATGCGCGCTCCAAATCGCTTTTCGAGAAGCTGGTAAGCCGTGTAGAATTCGCCTTGGAAATATTGCGGGATCAGCACAACACACAAAATCACGCGCGCGACAAGATAGCCCAGCACGATTTGCAAGAAGCCGAGGTTTCCGCCGTACGCAATACCGGGAGTGCCGATAATTGTGAGCGTCGAGGTTTCGGTTGCGACGATCGAGCATGCGATGGCCCACCACGGCGCGGTGCGGCCACCGAGAAAATAGTCCCGAAGATTGTTCTGCCCGCGACGAAACCGTGCGCCGAAGAGCGTGATGCCCGCAAGATAAAGAACGAGGATGGCGAAGTCGGTTAGGCTGATTTGCATCGCACGCTGTTTGAACGAAGGCCGGCGAGTCGCGCGATGCTAACTGCCCGGTTCAAAGCCTGTCAAGCACAGCGAGGATGAATGCCCGAAAATAAGCAAACCTCCAACGAAGCCTATTTCCTGGGACTTGACGGCGGTGGCACCAAAACAGATTGCGTGCTGGTCGACGCCTCCGGGACAACACTTGCGCGTTCGACCGCGGGCCCGTCAAACCCAATTCGTGCGGGGTACGCGAAGGCGTGGTTCACGCTAAGCGATGCGGCCGACGTCGTCCTCGAGCACCATCACATCAAGGCCGGTGATATTCGCGGGATTTACGCGGGAATCGGGGGAGCGGGGCGCGAGGTTGTCGCTCGACGAATTGCCATTTTCCTCGAGAATGCTTTTCCCTCGGCTGCCGTAGAAGTCACAACGGATCTTGCGATTACGCTAGAAGCTGCGGTTGGCGATGGTGAAGGGATCGTGCTGATTATTGGGACCGGTTCTGCGGCGTACGGTCGCGATAGCCGTGGTGAGACCGCTCGAGCAGGCGGGCGCGGTCCGTGGTTCAGCGACGAGGGCAGCGCGTTCGATATCGGACGGCGCGCTCTCTCCGCCGTTGTGCGCGCCGAAGAACATCGAGGGCCCGAAACCGCGCTTTCCGGCCGCGTACTGAAATGGCTGGGTTTCTCGGAGTGGAATCGAGTGCTCGATTGGGTGGTGAAGAATCCAGACGATGTTTTCCCGAGGATTTTTCCTCTGGTCGCAGAACTGGGAGATCACGGCGACCCGGTGTGCCGCGAGATTTTGTCGAACGCAGCAGAGTCGCTCTCGCAGCTTACTGCGAGCGTGATGGGTAGATTAAAAATGACCGACCGCGAAGTGCCCATCGCAAAAGCCGGCGGAACGGTAGGCCGCAGCAAGTTTTTCGATGCGGCAATCGATGAAGGACTGAAGCGGGTAGCGCCTCGCGCTAGACTCATTGCGTTGGAAATGAAGCCTGCAGAGGCGGCCGCGCAGCTTGCGATTCGCCTGGGACGGCGCAAGGCTCATGCCGGGTGATGTCTCGCCAGCCGCCGAGCGTGCGCGGTCGGCATCAGCGGACGAAATCAAGGTTCTCGTCCACGACGCGGACGAAGCGACACTCTGCGCGCTGGTTGAAAATCCCAATCTCGATGAGACACATGTAACCATACTGCTCGAGCGTCTGGATCTGCCTGCGAACGTGCTCGCCGCCGTAGCCGATGCAGGGAAGTGGGCCGTAAGTGAGCGCATCCGGTTGCGTCTGGCTCGACATCCACGCACGCCGCGCCGCATCGCGATCTCTCTTCTGCGCCAACTATTTCTCTTCGACCTTGTCCGCGTGAGCCTACTGCCCTCTGTTCCCGCGGAAATTCGGCGCGCGGCCGAAGGAATTATTCTCACGCGCGTGCCGCACCTGCCCGTGGGAGAGAAATTAAGCCTCGCGCGCCGGGGGCCCTCCAGAATCGCGGGCGCAGTTCTCGCCGAAGGCCATCCGCAAGCAGTGAAACTGGCGCTGGGAAACGCGTTTCTCACTGAAAGCCAGCTGTTGAAGGTGCTCGCAATGGCGGACGTGCCGGAGCGCGTGGTCGCTGCAATTGCGCAGCACCCGAAGTGGTCTTGCCAGTACAATGTGCGGCTGGGGCTGTTGCGCAACAAGCACACGCCGGCCCCGGTGATTTTGGCGATTCTTCCGGATCTAACGATTCGCGATCTGAAAGATGTGATGACCATCGAATCGCTGGCCCCGCATCTAAAGAAGTACATCGCACGGGAATTCGCGCGTCGAACGTCCGGCGACAATGAAGGTTCAAAATAAGCGCGAGCGTCGCCACACTCGGGAGCCTCATGGCCAAGCAATCCACTCAAATGCGGCTAATCGTTATCGTCGGGGGAATCGTGTTTTTCGGCGTGATGCTCTATTCAACATTCCAGCAGACACACAAGGAATTTGAGGTATGTGTAACCTTCAAGGAACGATCGCATTGCGCGACCGCTCGAGGTTCCACGGCAGAAGAAGCCGTGCACAGCGCGAAGGATATTGACTGCGGGTTGATAACCAACGGGCGCGATGAATTGATGGCTTGCAACGACGTGCAACCCACTAGCATTCGCGAAATAAAATAACGCTGAGTCGTCGCACCTTCGCATTTCCCCGCTGTGGGCGCACGGCATGCCGTGCCCTCGTCCGCACGAAACCCGCTCTCATTACTTTCTTGCAAGCTTCAGTGCCACCGGCGTGCCGAGCATTCGCAGGTACATCATCATCTGCGCGCGATGATGAATCTCGTGCTCGTTGATCCCAAACAGAATTACGGCAACTTTGCGTCGAAATCCAAGTTCCGCGTGTGCGCGCTCCGCGGCGAATTCCCTCTCCGGCAGCGCCGAAACCGCAGCGATTGTTTCGCCGTGGACGCGATCGTTGCTTTTTAGCTCTTCTTCGAGTGAACCCGGCGTTCCCATCACGGCGTGCAGGCCTTTCGGCACTCGAATTTCGTAATAGGTGAAATCGCTATTGAGCGCGCAGCGCCGGACTCCTTCTTCTGACACCCACAAGTGCCGCAGCATCTCTCCGATGCTGAGCGCGTCCTTTTCCGGCCGCCAATCCATGTGTTCGGGGCGGAGCATATTGAAAACGTCCCGGGTGCGCGCGTGGATCGCTTCTTTCTGTTTCAGGAAAAATTGCTGAAGGGTCATTTGCGGATTATACGTCAGCCATCGCGTCGATTTCCGGTGTCTAATTTATGTGTGGGTTGGCGTGCGCCCGAATTGACAGTTCGATGCGCACCGCTTAGCATAAAATCTCTGGGGTGGGCGCAGCCACGAACATGACCCGGTGCTTGAACTGCGGAGCCGATCGGAATGTAGACGTTTGCGAAGCCTGCGGCCTTGGTTCTTCGGCTGCAGAGTTATCGCTGCGCAGCACACTTCTGAACCGCACCGCTTTTTTTCTGCTCGGCGCGATTGCGTTCGTTGCGGCGAGCGTGCGCTACCCGGCGCTCGATCTCGACGAAATCCTGATTTTCATTGGCGTCTTGTTTTTTCTCACGCTCGGAATCGCCATGTGGGTGGAACGGCGCGCTCTACGCCACGCCGAAGTGGAAGCTTTGAAGCGCGTCTATTACGGACTGATTCCACTGCCGTGGCTGCTTGCTGTCTTGCTGCTCGGCAACGGCTGGCTGGATCACTCCCCACCGCAGCTTCAAACTGCTCGCGTGGTTGGCAAATTCGCCATGCGCGGCCCAGTCCCGAGTCGCCGGCTCATTGTGAACTCCTGGCGCGAGGGGCGCCGCTTCGAGCGAGTTCCCGTGGATCAGAGCGACTTCGACCGCTTTACGACGGGTGATATCGTTGAGGTGCAGGTGGAAGGTGGGCTGGTTGGAATTCCCTGGGTTTCAGGGGTATCGCGCCCTTAACTCGAGTTCGCTACGCAGCAAAGTCCGCTAGATCTTTGCAGGGTTTTCGCGTTTGATGAATTCGCCTGCGCCCGGTTTGCCGACGAACTTTCCATTCTCGATGATAGTACGCCCCCGCGACAAAACGATTTTCGGCGCGCCCTTCACTCTTATTCCTTCGAACATTGAATAATCAACGCGCATGTGATGCGTCTTCGCGCTGATCACTTGCTCCACGTTGGGATCGAATACAATTAGATCTGCGTCCGAGCCCACTGCTACCGTGCCCTTGCGCGGGTACAGGCCGAAGAGTTTCGCCGGAGCTGTCGAGACCAACTGCACGAAGCGGTTCGGCGAGAAGCGATTTCCGTGCACGCCGCCGGTATACACAAGGCTCAACCGGTGCTCGATTCCGGGCCCGCCATTGGGAATTTTCGTAAAATCATTCCTGCCGAGTTCCTTCTGTTCCTTGAAGCAGAACGGGCAATGGTCAGTCGAAACCACCTGTAGATCATCCTGCGCCAGCGCTTGCCACAATTTTTCCTGATGCCATTTTTCGCGGAGCGGCGGCGTGAACACGTACTTAGCCGCTTCGAATCCGGGCGCGTCCATATTCTCGAGCGAAAGATATAAATATTGAGGGCACGTTTCGGCGTAAGCGGGCAGTCCGCGGTCGCGCGCTTCGCGCACTTTTTCGAGCGCCTCGTTGCACGAAAGGTGAACGATGTACACGGGCGCGCCCGCCATTTCTGCAAGCGCGATGGCGCGCGAGGTAGCTTCGCCCTCCGCAGTCGTGGGTCGCGTCAGTGCGTGATATTTTGGCGCGCGCTTCCCCTCGGCGAGTGCTCGCTGCACGAGGACGTCGATCGCGCCGCCATTTTCAGCGTGCATACAGATCATTCCGCCGCTATTGGCCGCAGCGGACATCGCGCGGAAAATCGAAGCATCGTCGAGCATGAAGACGCCCGGATATGCCATGAACAGCTTGAATGTCGGAACGCCCTCGCGCACGAGCGTTTTCATTTCTTGTAGCTGCGCGTCCGCCAGTTCTGTGATGATGCAGTGGAACGAATAGTCGATCACCGCTTTGCCGTCGGCCTTTTTCATCCAGTTGTTAAATGCTTCATGAAGCGTTTGGCCCTTGTACTGAATCGCGAAATCGATCAGCGTCGTCGTGCCGCCATACGCTGCCGCCACTGTGCCCGATTCGAAATCGTCCGCGCTCATCGTTCCGCCGAATGGCATATCGAGATGCGTGTGCACGTCGATGCCTCCGGGCATCACATACGATCCAGCCGCGTCGATCAACTTGCCCGCGTTTTCGGTGGGAAGATCTTTCCCGATTGCGACGATCCGGCCGCCCACGATTCCAACATCACTCGCGTAAGTATCAGTCGCGGTTACGACCGTGCCGTTGCGAATTACTGTGTCGAAGCGCATGAACCGTGGCCTCCTCGTGCTACCTGCAGGGCGTGTAGCTTACACCTGTTTTATGGCGCTTGGCATTACACAGGCGCCAACCTGCCCTTGCGCGTGACCAAGCCGTAACCGCTTACCACTCTGTGTCAAAAGTCCCAAGGAAGATGCAGACAACCGCGAGAAACGGCACTAGAATGGCCCCTTTCTGAGACTTCGATTTCCGGGAAGAATGCTTTCATGACGCTACCCGAAACCGCTCCGCCGCTTTCTCCGGAGCAATATGAAAAGAATTTCGCAGAGCTTGTCCCCGCCATGACGTCGAGCCAGGCGATGATCGAGGCCGCTCGCTGCCTTTACTGCTTCGACGCACCATGCATCGGTTCGTGTCCCACGCACATCGATGTTCCAACGTTCATCAAGAAAATTTACACGGGCAACTTGCGAGGCTCCGCCCGGGTAATTCTCGATGCCAACATTTTAGGCGCGAGTTGCGGCCGTGTGTGCCCCACGGAAGTTCTCTGCGAAGGCGCGTGCGTCATGCACGAGAAGGGTCAGAAGCCGATCGAGATTGGCCGCTTGCAGCGCCACGCGGTCGATTACGTTCTCGATCGCAAGATTCAGCTCTTTCATGCGGGCGCTCCGAACGGGAAACGAGTTGCTTGTATCGGCTCGGGGCCGGCGTCGCTGGCTACGGCCGCGGAGTTGGCTCAACTAGGTTATCGCGTGACGATTTTTGATCGCAACGAAGTACCGGGCGGCCTGAACACCTACGGCATCGCGGCTTACAAATTGCGTGCGAGCGATTCGCTGCGCGAAATCGAAGCGATTCGCGCCCTCGGCGTCGACTTCTGCCAAAAAGTCGATATCGGCCGCGACATTCCATTCGGGCAGCTCGAAAAAGAATTTGACGCAATCTTCGTCGGCGTCGGCTTGGGAGAAACATGGGATCTCGCGGTCCCGGGCGAAAATCTGATTGGCGTTTGCGGCGCAATGGAGTTTATTGAGTCGACAAAGCTCCGCTCGTTCGCCGACGTGCAGATCGGACGGCGCATAGCGTGCATTGGCGCAGGGAACACGGCCATTGACGTCGTCACGGCAGCGAGACGCCTTGGTTCGGAAGGCGTGCATTTGATCTACCGTCGAGGCGAAAAGGAAATGCCGGCGTTTCCGTACGAGTACGATTTGGCGAAGCTGGATGGCGTGATTTTTCACTGGCATACACAGCCAGTAAGGATCCACGGGGAAGGCGGCAAAGTTACTGCAATCGAATGCGTGAAGACCGGACTCGAGCCTGGGCATCGATCTGAGAAGGGCCGCGAACGAAGCAAGGTCGTCGCGATACCAGGTACTGAGTTCAAAATTGATGTCGACATGGTTGTCGGCGCGATCGGCCAGAAACCGGTGACCGATCTATTTCGTTCAATCACCGGAATCGAAGTCCGCGACAATGGGACGATCGCGGTCAACGATGCATTTCAAACTGGCGCGAAGAAATATTTCGCGGCCGGCGACTGTGCGAATGGCGGCAAGGAAGTGGTAGACGCTGTGGCGGAAGGCAAGTCCGCAGCGCGAAGTATCGACGCATGGCTTGGCGCACCGCGCGCCGGGGACTAGCGGCCCGTGCGCCTTCCCGAAGGGTTGCAAGATCATTTTCCGTTTCTCGAACCGCTCGAAAGAGAATGGGAGCCGATTCCGAAGGCCGCGCTCGTTGCGTGGATTATTTTCTACGCTCTGTTTCTGTATCAGGCAGCACGCGGAAGGGGATTGCTGCTGTTGATGGATGGCGTGTTCGTCCCCATTCACGAGGGTGGACATCTCCTATTTAGGATGTTCGGCGAATTTCTGAGCGTTGCCGGTGGCACGCTCTTGCAGTTAGGCGTGCCGTACGCGCTCGCCACCTATTTCCTGTTTCAGCGGCAGGCGCAGGGCATCGCATTCTGTTTGTTCTTTTTGTTCGAGCAATTCCTGCCGATCGCCACGTACATGGCCGACGCCCGAGCACTCGATCTTCCACTTCTGACGATCGGCGATGGTGATTACGTGATCCACGACTGGAACTACCTGTTCAGCAAGCTGGGCATCCTGCAGCGCGACATTCAGATTGCAGCCACTGTCCGCTTCATCGGATGGGCTGGTATGCTCGGGGTGTTCGTGTGGCTGATCTGGCGCGGCACAAGATCCACTGCAGCCACAGATAAACACTGATAGGTTCGCAGAAAAAAGCACAGTCATGAAAAACGAGCAGGATCTTAAGCATAAGGCTCCCAAACCGCACATGACTTCTTAGTTATCAGTGTTTATCTGTGTTCATCTGTGGTTACATCGGTTTTTCGAGGTGATCTATGGCCGATCTGCGCGTTAAATTCTGCGGCGTCGAATCTCCGAACCCGTTCTGGCTAGCCTCGGGGCCACCAACGAACACCGGCGACCAGGTGATGCGCGCATTTGATGCAGGCTGGGGCGGCGCCGTCTGGAAGACCATTGGCGAGCCCATCCAGAATACATCTTCGCGATACGCTTCGATCGACCTTAACGGCGTGAAGATGATGGGCCTGAACAATATCGAACTCATCAGCGACCGGCCCATCGACGTCAACCTCCGCGAGATCGCCGCGGTGAAAAAGCGCTACCCGAAGCATCTGGTGATCGCGTCACTGATGGTCGAATCGAAGCGCGAGACCTGGCACGACATCGTCCGGCGCGCCGAGGACGCCGGTTCCGACATGTTGGAGCTGAACTTCGGCTGCCCCCACGGAATGAGCGAGCGCGGAATGGGCGCGGCTGTCGGGCAGGTGCCGGAATACACGGAAATGATCACGTCCTGGGCGAAGGAAGTGGCAAAGACGCCCGTGATTTCAAAACTCACGCCCAACGTGACGGACATCACGCACATCGCGCTCGCTGCTCAACGCGGCGGTGCGGATGCCGTCAGCTTGATCAACACGATCAACTCGCTGATGAGCGTGAACCTGGATACTTTTGCACCCAGCCCGAACGTGGCGGGAAAATCTTCTCACGGTGGTTACTGCGGTCCGGCGGTGAAACCGATTGCGCTGCATCTGGTTTCGAGCGTCGCGAAAAAAGTGAAGATTCCGATCGTAGGCATCGGCGGGATTGGCAATTGGATTGACGCCGCCGAACACATCGCGCTCGGCGCATCGACAGTCCAAGTGTGCACCGCTGCGATGCATTACGGTTTTCGCATCGTCGAGGACATGGCGGACGGCTTGAACGCCTATATGGACGATCACGGCTACCGCTCGATCGAGGATTTTCGCGGGCGCGCTGTGCCGAACGTGATGGACTGGGGCGACCTCGATTTGAACTACAAGATCATCGCGGAGATTCACAACGAGCTTTGCATCGGCTGCCAGCTCTGCTATGTGGCATGCGAAGACGGCGCACACCAGTGCATCGAACGCGCGCCCGCGAAAAATGGAAACGGCAAACATAATCCGAACGGGATGGAAGTTCACGTTCCGAGGATCATTGAAGAAGAGTGTGTCGGATGCAATCTGTGCGCGCTCGTGTGCCCAGTAGATGGCTGCATCACGATGCTGCAAGTCGACAACGGATTGCCGCCGATGTCTTGGAAGCAGAAGATGAGCAGCGGTGTGGCTCCGTCCATGCCTCATTCATAAAATCCCGCCACTCGTCAGTAAAACGCGCGCAAATCCGACGGGTGAGGCAGGAACACCTGAAGCTGGCGGCCGTAATCGTTGAGCGTTAGCTTCACGAGTTGAGCCGGGCCTACATCACGTGACGTCCATCCCTGGCTCGGTACAAGGCGTTCGCTTTTGAAAAGATCACCGCTCTCAATGTCGGATCCGTGCATTTGCAAGTCGGCTGGCAGCACTTGATACACGAGCTTCGCTTTAATGTCGAGAGCCAGCCAACGGTGGCCGAGCAAAATCAGGACGAGATTACTTTTCTTCTGAGATTTGTCCGGCTGGTAGACGGCTGATTTCAGCGGCTGTTTGTCGTCGACCTTTACCTGGCCTCGCTCCGCCGGTTTCCAATGGATTTGCCCGCTGTCGTCTTTCGAGGCGGGAGTCGCGAGCGCGTAGCATGCGATCAGAATTGCACAAGCGATCGCGCGCCGTGAGCCGCCGCGTGAACTAGGTCGAGGAACGGAATGCCGCGTCAAGATCTTTGAGTTGCGGTCTAGCCCCACGAGACGCGCACTTGCTGCGAGGAAATCACAACGAAACCTTTCGCCCGCCCGTGTTCGACCACGTCGCGCAGGATGGCAACATCCTGTTCACAATATTCGGCGACGCGGTCTTTCTGCCCGGCTCGCCACCACTCGACGGCCTGCAGCCCATCGCCGCTCTTCGCCGTGCCGAGCGTGTCTTTCGCCAGTTGGTCGAGTTTCACGCGATGGCCGAGCTGTTTGTGAAGGATTTCGAGAATGTCGAACGAGCGCTCGCGCACCCGGTCCATCGGGCCGTATGCGCGTAAGACTTCGAAATCGAATCGATTGCCGTTGAACGTGATTACGTGGGTGAACTGCTCGAGTTCGGTGATCAGTTTCAGAGTGTCATCTTCAAACCAGCGGCGAAATCGGTTGTCTTTGTCCCACGTGACAGCCACCGCGACTCCGAACGCACGAATGTTTCCCCAACCGCCTTCCACTTCATGCGAAAGCTTCAGCGTCTCGATGTCTAAATATATTTCGCGATCAAATAATCCGGCCGTGTGATTCTCCCTGCGGTTAGTAGATGCTCGATTCGCGCTTGCGCCCTGTGTAATCGATGTAGACGATTTTCAAATCGGTGTAAAAATCGAGCGCGGTGTGGCCGACTTCTTTCGGGCCGACGCTCGTCGCCTTCGTGCCGCCAAACGGGATGTGCGCTTCGCCACCCACGGTGGGCGAATTGACGTGTGCCATTCCGGTTTGAATTTTGTCGACGAACTCGAAGATCTTATTCGAGTCACTGGAATAGATGGCGCTGGTGAGCCCGAAGCGGACGGAGTTTGCCACGTCGATTGCTTCGTCGAAATTCTTGACGCGAATTACGCTCACAACCGGTCCAAAGATCTCATCCTGTGCGATCGCGCTGTCCGGGTGAACATTGTCGAAAACGGTCGGCGCAACGAACCAGCCCTTGTCGTATTTCGGACCCCTCAGTCGTTCGCCACCACAGAGCAGCTTGCCCTCTTTTTTCCCGATTTCGATAAAGCGCAGGACGGTATTCATTTGCGACTCGTCGACGGAGGGGCCCATTTCGACGCCGGGCTCAAACCCGTCTCCCACCGAGAATTTCTTTGCCCGTTCGACGAGCATCGAAACAAATTGGTCAGCGACTTTTTCTTCGATTACGACGCGGCTCGTCGCCGTACATCGCTGCCCGGTCGATGCGAACGCACCGAAGAGCGTCGATTCCATCGCGAGTTGCAGGTCGGCGTCCGAGAGGACGACGATCGGATTCTTGCCTCCCATTTCGCATTGGCATTTCTTTAGAAGTGCCGCTCCGCTCGCGTAAAGCTGAGTGCCCACTTCATTCGAGCCAGTGAAGGATAGTCCGTGCACGTGCGGATTCTGCACCAGTTCGTCGCCTGCATCGCGGCCCGAGCCCATCACGAGATTCAGGACGCCCGGAGGCAATCCCGCCTGCTCGAATATTTCCACCACCTTCATCGCCGTAAGCGGCGTGAGGGTCGCAGGTTTAAACACAACCGTATTACCGCAGACGAGCGCCGGCGCAATCTTCCAGACGGGTATCGCCACGGGGAAATTCCACGGTGTGATCGCGCCAACCACTCCGAGCGGCTGGCGGATCGTGTACGAAAAGTTCTTCGGCAGCTCGCTCGGGAGCGTTTCGCCATTCAGGCGGCGCGCTTCTCCGGCCATGAACTCGGTGATGTTAATTGACCGTTGCACCTCGCCGAGGGCGTCTTTAAGCACTTTGCCTTCTTCGCGAGTGAGCAGACGCGCGAGCTCTTCCTTTTGCTCCTCCATGATGCGCACGGCTTTGAACAGGATTTTGCCGCGCGCAGGCGCAGGCGTGTCGCGCCAACCTGGGAATGCCGTTTTCGCGGCCGCGATCGCTTCCTTCATTTCCTCGCGCGTCGAAAGCGGAATGCGCGCAACCACCTCGTCAGTGTTCGCCGGGTTACGCCGCTCGACAATCTTCGGCGACTTCGAATCGCTCCACCGTCCGTTAACAAAGTTTCTGCAAAGTGTTGCCGTTTCAGTTGCCGTCGTCATGATCGCGCGTCCTTATTTGGCTAAGCCTTTCGAAACCACAGATGAACACAGATTAACACTGATAGATTCCGGCTCAGCGAAGCCGAGGTGTGTCAGCACACGAACCGTCGATATTCGAGTTTTGGGCGACCGAAATTCAAGAGCAGCCCAACTTTAATCCCGGAAGCTCGGAGATAATTCATGATTTGTGCCGCGTGATTGGGATCGAGTGATGAGCAGGCTTTGAGTTCAAGCAGCACGCGTCCGGCTACGAGCAAATCCGCAGCGTAATCACCAACAATAATGTCCCGATATTTAACCTTTAATTGAGCTTGCTGCTGGCATTCCACGTTGTTGCGATGGAACTCCACCACCACAGCGTTGGAATAGACGCGCTCAAGAAATCCCGCGCCGAGCGCGTTGTGGACCGCGAAGGCAGACTCAAGGATCTTGCCGGTCAGCTCCTGCTCCGGATAGCTGGGTTCCACTTCCGGCGAGAAGACTTCGATTTTTCTATCAGTGTTCATCTGTGTTTATCTGTGGTTTCTCAGTTGGCGGCGTCGGCGGCGCGGGCGGCTGCTTGGGTGCGCGAGATCTCGCCGTACGATTCGGGGCGGCGGTCGCGGTAGAACTGCCATGTCGCGCGGACCTGCGCGATCTCTTCGAAGTCGATATCGTGGACGAGGACTTCGTCCTTGTCGCGGCTGGCTTGCGCGGTGATTTTGCCGCGCGGGTTGCAGAAATAGCTTTTTCCGTAGAACTCGCCAATGTTCCAGGGCGCTTCTTTACCAACGCGATTGATCGCCCCTACGAAATAGCCATTTGCTGCGGCGTGCGCAGGCTGCTCGAGTTCCCAGAGATACTCGCTGAGACCTGCGACTGTCGCCGAAGGATTAAAAATAATCTCCGCACCGTTCAGTCCTAGGATGCGCGCGCCTTCGGGGAAGTGGCGGTCGTAGCAGATGTATACGCCGACGCGCGCGAATTTTGTCTGGAATACGAGGTAGCCGGTATTCCCCGGCGTGAAATAAAACTTTTCCCAGAATCCTGGCGCGACTTGCGGGATGTGGTGCTTGCGGTATTTCCCGAGATATTTCCCATCCGCATCGATCACAGCTGCCGTGTTGAAAAAAAGTCCTGTCATTTCGCGCTCGTAGATCGGGACGACCATCACCATGCCGTATTTCTTTGCGAGCTTTTTCATGCGCTCGGTTGTGGGGCCGTCGGGTATGGGTTCAGTCAGCTCATGCCAACGGGTCTGCTGCTCGGCGCAGAAATATGGGCCGTTGAAAAGTTCCTGAAGGCAGAGAATCTGGGTTTTCTTTTTCGCAGCGGCCTCGATCAGCTTTTCAGTTTTCTCGAGCATCTTTTTGCTGATTTCTTTGATCGAGTATTTCTCGGGAGACCATTCGCAATGGGTCTGGATAAGTCCGCAACGCACGATTCGAGGCATCAGAAACCTCCCGCAGCCCTACAAGCAGCAATATTCCTCTGAGTTTCGTCAACAGTTTACCCCGCGTTGGTTGACGCGGCAAGCGCTCTGGAAACGCGCGAATCGGTACAGAATGAAGCGAAATGACGTCGCATTCCTTCGGTCCACAGCCACCACAAACAATTCTGCGCAATCCGATAGTTCCCGTATAATCCCGCGGGTACACGATGAGCCGAGTGCTACGACTTATCTTCCGCTGCCTGGGCCGGATTTTTCCGGATTGCATTACTCTCAGTCAGGCAATCGCATTCAACATGTTCCTCGCATTTTTCCCGATGCTGCTTCTGATTCTGGGAGTGTTGAGCAGCACGAATTACGCCCACAGCGCGTTGAAAGAAATTCCGGACCGGCTGCGGCTGATCGTGCCGCCGGGAAGCGAACAAATCGTGGTGCAATACTTCGTTCGTAAAGGATTGCATCCATGGAAATGGATGTCGCTCGGGCTTTTGGGAACGCTCATCGCCGGATCGCAGGTGATGGTCGGGTACATCGAGGGATTTCGAAACATCGAAGGCGATGTAGTCCCGCTACCATACTGGCGCATGCATTTGCGCGCGCTGCTTCTTTTGTGTCTGACGTTCGTGCCCGCGCTCGCTGTGGTCGTGCTAACGGTTTTTGGAAAACAAGCGCGCGCCTCATTGATTCACCGGATCGGACTTTCGACCCTGATTCACAGCATCGGATTTGTGGTGTATGTCGCAATCGTGTTTCTGCTTGCGATGTGCGTGCTTGTGGTGATGTACCTGATCGGGCGCCCCGGACATCATGGATATAAGGCCGTGCTGCCGGGCGCTGCTGTCGCGACCGTGCTGTGGTGGGCGGCGGATGTTACTTTCGGGTTTTACGTGCGCAAAATGCCGTACGACGTGGTGTATGGCGGTTTGGCCGCTGCGATTGGTTTATTGCTGTGGATGTACCTCACCGCGATCGTAGTATTAATCGGAGCTGCGTATAACGCAGAACTGCGGGAGGACGCGCAAGACATGAAGAAAATTTGGGAGCGGTGAAACAATTAGCTTAATCACAGATGCACACAGATGAACGCGGAATAAACCCTAAGAAGATTTGAATACCTCGAAGCACCCGCCAGTAGCCAAGTTCCGCTAAAAATCCTTGGGCACAACTGAAGAAAAATCCTGGGCATCCTACGATTGGTGCCGGTAAGAAGGGGCAACTCGCAACTGTTCGTTGTGCCGTTGAACGTTGCTCGTGCGTCAGCGGCTTTGGTGAAACTGATGTAATCAATGCAGATACGCCGCGTCTTAGATCGAAACTTTCGCCGCTCGGCGGGGTTAGTATTATTAGTATCAGAGCAAAGTTGTGAATCGGAGGACCGTCACGTCGAGCTTTGAGCGCATGAACGCAATGAAATCTCAGGGACGGAGCCGCGCGCGGCGACGCCGGTGGATTGCCACCGGAACGAGCGTCCTAGCCGGCGCCCTGGCGGTCGCTATCGCCATCACGTTCGCGGCGGCGGCGCCAAACACGGGTGCCGGCAAGAAGAAAAAGAAAGCCGCCGAAGATTCCTCAGCAATCGCGCTTAGTAAGAAATTCAAAGGCGCCCTGCCGATCACGGAGCTAACCGAAGATCAAGCAGTCTTGCACGCGCTTAACCGGCTGGGCTATGGGCCGCGACCCGGTGACGTGGAACGAATTCGGGCGATGGGGCTTGAGAAGTGGGTTGAACAGCAACTCCAGCCCGAATCGATTGACGATTCCGCGCTCGATCAGCGGTTGGAACAATATTCAACCTTGAAAATGTCGTCAAAGAAACTGCTCGATGAATTTCCGCCGCCAGGTCAGGCAGTGAAGCGCGAAGGCGTAACAAAGGACGAATACAAAGAGCAGATGGAACAGAAGCGGCAAGACGCAGTGGCGCAAATGCTGCCGACAGGCAACGACAATTTCGACAAAGCGAATCAGCAGCTCGCAAAACTTCAGGGCCCGGGACGCATCGTCGCGGAGCTGTCAATGGCGAAGGTGGACCGCGCAGTGTACAGCCAGCGGCAGCTGGAAGCGGTGATGGAAGACTTCTGGTTCAATCACTTCAATGTTTTTGCGAACAAGGGCGCGGACAAATGGTTCGTGACCTCGTACATGCGCGACACGATTCAACCGCGCACGATGGGCAAAGTTCAGGACTTGCTGATCGCAACGGCGAAGAGCCCGGCGATGCTGTTCTATCTCGACAATTGGATGAGCGCCGACCCAGCGGCGTACAAACGCATGCAGTCCGAGATGCAGGCGCGAAAGCGACGGTATCAGGGAGTTTTCGCGGGCGGTTACCCACCGTCTCCCGGAACTTTGCCGGGACCCTCGCCGATGCCCGCCGGTAAAGCCGCGCCGCAGAAGAAAAAAGAAGATCGCGGGCTGAATGAAAATTACGGGCGCGAAGTGATGGAACTTCACACGGTGGGCGTGGATGCGGGATACACGCAGCAGGACGTGATCGCAATGGCCGAGACGCTGACGGGTTGGACCGTCCACGAGCCGCGCAAGGACCCGGAATTCTTTTTCGACGAACGTATTCACGCGCAGGGCAAGAAAGTGGTGATGGGCCGCACGTTCAAATATGGCGGAATGAAGGATGGGGAGGAGGCGCTGAAGTTTCTGGCGAATCATCCGAGCACGGCGCGAATGATTTCGACGGAACTAGCGCGGCATTTTGTATCAGACAATCCGCCAGAAGCGCTGATTGACCGGATGGCGAAAAATTACGAAGTGACCGGCGGCGATATTCGTAGCGTATTGAAGACCATGATTTATTCGCCGGAATTTTGGTCGAAGGACACGTACCGGGCGAAGGTGAAGACGCCGTTCGAGATCGTGGCGAGCACGGCGCGAGCGTTGAACGCGAATGTGCCTGTGTCGTTGCCGCTGGCGCAGTGGGTGGGCCGGATGGGCGAACCGCTTTTCCTGTGCCAGCCGCCGACGGGATATTCCGACAAAGCCGAAACCTGGGTGAATACAGGCGCTCTGCTAAACCGGCTGAATTTTGCGCTGGCGTTTGCAGGAGACAAGATGGCTGGAACTTCCGTGAACTTGAACGAGCTGCTGGGGCAGCCTGCGGCAACCGATCCGAATATCGCGCTGGCGCGAGCGATCGACATTTTCCTCGGTGGCGAGATCGCGGATTCGACCCGGAAGACCCTCGAATCGCGCCTGAGCGATCCGCAAATATTGCAGGCGAAGCTGGACGATTCGGTGAAGCAGGTAAACGAAGGTTTGATTGCGGGATTAGTTTTGGGCGCGCCGGAATTTCAACGGCGATAGAGCGCAGGAGCATCTGCATGAAGATTTCGCGGCGTTATTTTATCAAGAGTGGCGGAGTGGCCATGCTGGGCATGGCCGCGCTGCCGGCGTTTCTGCAACGTGCGGTGGCGGCTACGGCGGCGCCGAACAAGAAAAAGATGGTGGTGTTGTTCCAGCGCGGAGCGATGGACGGATTGAACGTGGTGGTGCCGTTTGGCGAGCGGAATTATTACAATCTGCGGCCGACGATAGCGATTGCTGAGCCGCGGCACGGTGGAACCGACGTTGCCATCGATCTGGACGGGTTCTTCGGATTGCATCCGAGCCTTGCGCCGCTGATGCCGATTTACAAGAGTGGTCAGCTGGCGATCGTTCACGCAGCAGGCTCGCCCGACCCAACGCGCTCGCATTTTGATGCGCAGGATTTCATGGAGTCCGGCACGCCGGGGCTGAAGGCAACCGATGATGGATGGCTCAATCGAGCGATGCAGTCGATGCCGGATGAAAATGCGTCGGCATTTCGCGCGGTGGCGCTCGGTCCGTACCTGCCGAGAACATTGCAGGGAACCGCCCCCGCAATTGCGATTCCGGATCTGAAGCAGTTCAAAATGTACGGGCCGCAGCAGACGGTAGAGGGCGGATTTGAAGCGATGTACGCGCAGACTGTGGATCAGGCGATGCGCGGAGTGGGGCATGAGACGTTTGAAGCAGTCGATGAACTGAAGAAAATTAATCCAGACAAGTACCAGCCGGAAAATGGCGCGCAATATCCGAAGAATCGTTTTGGGCAGAGCCTGATGGAAATTGCGGAATTGTTCAAAGCGGATGTGGGGCTCGAAGTTGCGTTTCTCGATAGCGGCGGCTGGGACCATCACGTGAACGAAGGCGGCGTGCAGGGTCAGCTCGCGAATTTGCTGCGCGATCTGGGGCAGGGAATTGCGGCGTTTCATCAGGACATGGGCGACCGGATGGGCGATGTAGTGTTCGTCAGCATGTCTGAATTTGGACGCACGGCGCGAGAGAACGGAAATCGCGGCACCGACCACGGACATGCAAACTGCATGTTTGTGATGGGTGGCGACGTGAAGGGTGGGCGCGTTTACTCGCGATGGCCGGGAATGAGCGACGGTGAATTGCATGATGGCCGCGATCTTGCCGTAACGACGGATTATCGCAGCGTGCTCGGCGAGATTCTTTCGAAGCACGTCGGCGACAGCAATTTGAAGGCGGTGTTTCCGGGATTTGCGAACGATCCGAAGCAGTTTGTTGGAATCGTGAAGACCTAATATGAACGGCCGCTACTCTTGTGCGAGAACGATCTTCGTGGTCGTAATAGCCTGACCGACGTGGCGTTGGGTGTGATCGGCTACGTGAACCAGGAGGCCGCCGACTGTCGTCGGCAACTGTTTTTTTCCTACCTTGCGCGACCCTTCCAGCGTAGTTGCGTCGAAGGATCTGATCCGAGCGGCGCCCTTCGTTAATGCAGCGGCTAGTTCTGCGTATAATTCTTCGTGGGTCGCGCCAGGGTCGAGCTCGGATTTGAGCGCAGCCATTTGCCGCGGACTTAATTCTCCGGCATCCGCATAAGTCAGCAAACGATCGATGCTGCGAGCGATGTGGCGGATGTGGAACGCAACCGGTGCGATTCCAGACGGGCGAGCGTTGAGTTGCTCATCCGAAAGATTGCCGCACCACTTGTCCAAATCTTCTTTGGCGAGTTCGAGGGCATGCAGAACGGCTCTTTGCACGAACGAAATTTCCGTGTGGGTTCCGCGCAGCCACGGTTCCGGTTGCCGAGTCTCGCTCATTCGGTGTTTCCGCTCGGACCTAGGCCTTGATTCGCATCGAGTAGAACGAGCGGTAGACGAACGTGAACGATACGATGAAGAACGCCGCGGCAAGCACGTGCGTCAGCATCGCATTCTGTGACATCAATTCCACGGCCAGCTCAACAGCGAGCAGTCCGAATAGAGTAGTGAATTTGATGACTGGATTCAGCGCTACTGACGAAGTGTCTTTGAATGGATCGCCGACCGTGTCGCCAACGACTGTGGCGGCGTGCAACTCCGTGCCCTTCTGTTTCATTTCCGTCTCGACAATTTTTTTCGCGTTGTCCCAGGCGGCGCCTGCATCGGCCATGAAGATTGCCTGGTACAGTCCGAAGATCGCGATCGAAATCAGGTAACCAACAAAAAAGAACGGATCGACGAACGCGAACGAAAGAGTTGCAAAGAATATCGCGATGAAAATATTCAGCATCCCTTTCTGCGCATACTTTGTGCAGATCGCAACCACTTTCTTGCTATCTTCCACCGAGGCTTTCACAGCGCCTTCCAGGTGAATGTTGGCCTTGATGAATTCCACCGCCCGATACGCGCCCGTAGTGACGGCTTGCGTCGAGGCGCCTGTGAACCAGTAAATCATAGCGCCGCCTGTGATGAGGCCGAGAAAGAAAGGCGCGTGCAGGAGCGAAAGCTTGTCGACATTCGTCGTGATGCCGTTCGTAAGCGCCATGATGATCGAGAAAATCATCGTGGTAGCGCCGACCACCGCCGTGCCGATCAGCACCGGCTTCGCGGTTGCTTTAAAAGTGTTACCCGCGCCGTCGTTCTCCTCGAGCAGCTCTTTTGCGCGCTCGAATCTTACGTCGAAATTGAAATCACGCTTCAGTTCCTGCTCAATACCTGGCACCTGCTCGATCAGCGAAAGCTCGTAAACCGACTGCGCGTTGTCAGTGACGGGGCCGTAGGAATCGACGGCGATTGTCACGGGCCCCATGCCCAGGAATCCGAAGGCCACGAGGCCGAAAGCGAATACCGGCTCCGCAATCATCAAATTCGACAAACCCATTTGGCTGAAGAAATACGCAACGCTCATCAGCGCGACCATCGCGAGGCCGAGGTAATAGCCGGAAAAATTCCCGGCAACAAATCCCGAAAGAATTCCGAGTGACGCGCCGCCTTCTTCGGCGGAACTCACCACTTCGCGGACGTGCCGCGATTCCGTGGAAGTAAAAACCTTGACGAGCTCGGGAATCACCGCACCCGCCAGCGTCCCGCACGAGATGATCATCGCAAGTTTCCACCACTGCGTGGGGTCGCCGCCAAGCGCAGGAACGATCAGGTAAGAAATCACGAATGTGATCGCGATGGATACGATCGAAGTGATCCACACAAGCGAGGTGAGCGGCGCCTCGAAGTTCATTTCGTCCGCGTTGGCGTACTTTGCTTTGGCGATCGCGTAATTGATGAAGTAGGCGGCGGCGCTGGAGACGAGCATCGCGATGCGCATCACGAAGATCCACACGAGCAGTTGAACCTGCGCGATGGGATCCTTGACCCCGAGAAGAATGAATGTGATTAGCGCAACGCCCGTGACGCCGTAGGTTTCGAATCCGTCGGCACTGGGGCCCACAGAGTCACCCGCATTGTCGCCGACGCAATCGGCGATCACGCCAGGATTGCGCGCGTCGTCTTCCTTGATCTTGAAGACGATTTTCATCAGATCCGAGCCGATGTCCGCGATCTTGGTGAAAATGCCGCCCGCGATACGCAGGGCAGCGGCGCCGAGTGACTCGCCGATGGCGAAGCCGATGAAGCACGGCCCCGCATAATCGCGCGGAATGAACAGCAAAATAATCAGCATCATCAGCAGTTCGACGCTGATCAACATCATGCCGATGCTCATGCCGGCTTCAAGCGGGATGCGGTAAATCGGGTAAGGCTTGCCGCGAAGTCCGGCGAATGCTGTGCGCGAGTTCGCAAAGGTATTTACGCGAATCCCGAACCATGCGACGCCGTAACTGCCCGCGATACCGACCAGGCTGAAAAGCAGAATCACGATCACTCGAATCGCCTCATATTTCAGAAGCAAGCCGAAATACAGCACGATGACGACCGCGATGAACGCTTCCAGCAGCAGCAAGAACTTGCCCTGCGTGACCAGATATGTTTTGCACGTCTCGTAAATCAGCTCGGATATTTCGCGCATCGCGCGGTGAACGGGTAGGTTCTTCAGGCGCGTGAAGATTGCCATGCCGAAGATCAGCCCGAAAATACAGAAGGCGATACCAAAGAGAAGAAGCGTGTGGCCGTCGATGCCGAGGAACTTCACGCTCGACAGATCGGGGAGCTTCAGGTTCGCCTCGCCACCCGGCGCGGCGCCTTCTTGCTGCGCGAATGTGGAAGCAGCACTGAGCAGAACGATGGCGGCGCCGCTCCCGAAAGCTTTTGCCATGCGAAAAATTTTGGCCCAGCTATCTGCGAGCGGGCCTCGCCTGGTTGACTGAGCGCTCACACCTGTGAGACAGCAAACCTCTGCTTCTGCCGACATTCTTCCTCCGGAATAGGACTCCTCGAGCGGGAGTCTACGGGTCGCGAGAACCTGCAATTCCAAAACAGCTTTTGTAGCAGGAATCGCCCGTTTCGTCAATGAAGTAAGGCTGTTGGCGGTGGGTCAGTTTGAGAAATCAGCTGGCCCGCTGTATTTCCTAGCGCTGCGCTTCCGAAGAATTAGGACTAGCACTGCGGACGGAATAGCCCCAGATAGAAACCACGCGCCGACGAACAGGATCGCCCAAGGGCCAAATCCAGATGAATCAGCTCCCAGCCAGACTGGTAACCAGTAAAGGGAATACGCGAAAATGAAGGGCACGAGTACGACCCAGAGCGAACGTAAAGCCACTGGCAGGACGGAGCATAGTAACCAAACAACGCCCACTGAAAGGACAGCTATCAGAATTGCCCCAGAGCCGATGGACAACGATTCCACAAGTGTCTTCATCTGTGGCAGAACCATACCACCAAATCAAACTCACCTACTACCAGGCTATTAACTGGAGATGACCAGAACTCGTATTATTGCGCGTGGGCAGCGCGCAGCGGGACTTCGAAGAACACGAGGGGATTGTTCGAAGGCGCGATCACCACGTCTGGGACGTACAAGCTTGACGTGTTGGCGAGCGACATTTCGTGGCTCACGTTGAAATACAGGAAGCCGTGGATCGAGCCTCTCGGCGGGATTACATCGGCGTCAAGCGTGAGCGGGCGCAGGATTGCCGTCAGCTTTTCGGCTTTCTTGTCGGTAATAACAATTGGGAGTGGCAGCCGGCGTTGCTGCGGGTTTGCCGAGCCGCTCGGATGTGCGATGAGCGTCGCGACTTCCTCGGGTCTTAGCCAGTCTACCTGCTGCTTCGATCCGTTCCTGAATGTAACTTCAAGTTGAACCGTTTCGAGATCGAGGTGCATGGGTTGGTCCGAATCGTTACGCAGAAACACTTCCACCGGCAAAATTCCAGCCTCGATTGGATTGGCTTTGCCGAATTTGTCTTTTGCGCGCGAGTCTTCCGTGTACGGATCGACGGAAATCGTTAGGTGGTCGTGCTGATCGTGAGAGAGCACGGCGGGAGCCGCAGGTTTGGGGTCAGTCGCGCGCGGCGCTGTCTGCGCGAAAGCACTCGTGCTCAGGAGCAGGACGACAGCCGCACACGATAAGATTCGAATCATCACCCGCCCATTCCAATGCCCTTTGCAGGCCGTCATAATCCTCTGATGTTTTCTTCGTGTCGGAAGTTGTGTGCGTTTCGCGCGGGTGCCACTATAATACCCCGTTTGCGCGCGAGAAAGGATTTTCGGGGCCGTCGCGCTGCGCCTTCCGCATGTATTTACTCTACCTCATATTGACGGCAGTGGGAATGTTCGTGTTCGCGCCGTACTTCGCGCTGCGAGGCTGGCGGCGCGGAGAGCCTTCGAGCGCTCTGCGGGAGCGCCTGGGAATTATTCCCAAAGAAATTTCCGCCAGAGCGGCAGCCGGTGCCTCTGGGTACGGCGGCGCGATTTGGATCCATGCTGTGTCGGTCGGGGAAGTGCTTGCGGCAAAGCCTCTGGTGGAAGCGCTCAAGACTGAATTTCCTCATCGAGCGGTCTTCGTTTCCACCACAACGGAAACCGGTCAGCGATTGGCGAGAGCGCGCCTGCAGTCTGCCGACGGTATATTCTATTTTCCGCTCGATTGGATTGTCCCAGTGCGGCGCGCACTGAAGGCAATGCAAGCGGCGCTCGTGATCGTGATGGAATCTGAAATCTGGCCCAACTTTCTGCGCGAGGCGCACCGGCAGGGCATACCGGTGATGTTCGCGAACGCGCGAATTTCCGATCGATCGTTTGCGCGCTACCACCGCTGGAAATTTCTGGTTGGCGAATTCTTTGCGCGCACTTTGCAGGACCCGGCGCTGTTTCTCACACAAACCTCCGAGGACGGAAAGCGGCTGGCTGAGATGGGCGCTCCGGAAACCCGCATCGAAGTGACGGGAAACTTGAAGTACGACGGCGCGCCGCCCGAAGCGGGCCGCTTTGTTGACTGGCTACAGGAGCAGATTTCGAAGCAGGAGCGCTGGCCCGTCGTGGTCGCCGGGAGCGTTGTCGCGGAAGAAGAGCAAGCCGTGCTGGAGGCGTACGACATCGTGCAACGGCAGTTCCGCCGCGCGCTTCTCGTTCTCGCGCCCCGCAAGCCCGATCGCTTCGATGCCGCAGCGGCGATTGCGTCGGAGGGAGGCTGGGAAGTGGTGCGCAGGAGCGGTCTCGATCTGGCTTCGTCGCTCAGCGAGAACGCGGACATACTGCTGCTTGATTCTATCGGCGAACTGGCCGGAGCCTACGCCCTCGCCGATGCGGTGTTTGTCGGAGGCTCGCTCGTTCCCGCTGGCGGACATAATATTCTTGAGCCTGCGTGGTTCTCAAAGCCGCCGGTTTTTGGCCCGTCGATGGAGAATTTTCAGGAGATGGCGGCACAGTTCTTGGAGGCACGCGCGGGAATTCAGATTTCGAGCGGGACGCACCTCGGCAAAGTGTGGGTGCAGTTGATCGAGGACGATGCGATTCGCGAGCGCATGGGCCGCGCCGCGCGCGAGCTCTCCGAACGGAACCGGGGTGCAACAGCGCGAGCGATGTTACGAATAACCGCGCTGCTGAATGCCTCAAGGCCGCCTTCATGACGCTGAGGGACTCACTCCTCTGGCCGCTGACGCTGCCGTACGGCGCCGTTTCACATTTGCGCGCGCGTGCCTACCGGAATGGAATTCTGAAGCAGCAGCATCTCGACGGAATCGTGATCAGCGTGGGAAACCTCACCACCGGCGGCACGGGAAAAACGCCAATGGTGCTTTGGATCGCAGAGAGGTTGATTGCCGAGGGGAAGAGCGTCGGGATTCTGACGCGCGGATATCGAGGAAAGTTGGGTTCAAAGGATGCGAGCGCCGCGGATGGAAGCAAATCGACCAGCGACGAAGTGCAATTGCTGAAAGCCCGGCTGGGAGATGCGGTTGCATTCGGAGTAGGCGCAGATCGATTCGCGCGCGGTCAGGAGCTCGCGAAGCGCGGCGTGAAGTGGTTCGTACTCGATGACGGTTTTCAGCATCTGCAACTCGCGCGTGACGTGGACGTCGTGATGATCGATGCAACGAATCCGTTTGGCGGCGGCCACTTGCTGCCGGCCGGCCGTTTGCGCGAACCCAAGACGGCGCTCGCGCGGGCTAGCGTGATCGTCATAACGCGCAGCAATCATTCACCGGCTTTGGAAGCGGCAGTGCGGCGGGACTCGGATGCCCCGATTTTCTACGCGCAGGCGGAGCTTGATTCCGTTTCCGCTCCTTTTCATCCGCGCTTAACCGAACAGGAAGCGCGCGGGAAAAAGCTGTTTGCGTTTTGTGGCATTGGCAGTCCCCAGGCTTTCATCTCCGATTTGCGCGGCTGGGGATTCCAGATTGCCGGGCACAAGTTTTTCCCGGACCATCATCGCTACTCGCGAAGCGAAATCCGCGAGATCGAAGCCGAGGCTCGTGCGGCTGGCGCGGGCGGTGTGATCTGTACCGAGAAAGACAGCTTCAATTGCCCCGGCCGTTGGGAGTCGATGGATTTGTGGGTGTGCGCGATATCGCTGCACGTGGAACGCAAAGACGATTTCTGGCGCGCGATCATCACCGCGATTGCGTCTCGAAACGCCACTGGTGAGCAACCTTGAAGCGCTCAGGTTTGTGCTTTCGGCGGCCAACAGCGCGCGAGATTGCTGCGCTCGACCGCGCTGTGATACGTTTCGGCCCGAGGCGCGCCGTAAGGCGTATTCGGGAATCGGAGATCGATTGAGCGCCACACGAAAAAAAAGCCAGCGAACCGCTCCTGCCGCGAGCAACCGCGGGGCCGACGCGAGCGTCGACCTCACGCGGCTTCTCGATATCGTCGCGGCGTTTTCGAAGCAGACGATCTGCGTCGTCGGCGATTTCGTCCTCGACGAATTTGCCTCCTGCGAGATCTCGCGCGTTTCTCGCGAAGCGCCGGTGCTGATTCTGCGTCATCGCCGGACGGAAGCCTGCCCGGGCGGTGCGGCAAACGCGGTGAACAATCTCGCCGATCTGGGCGCGCGGGTGGTCCCAGTGGGCGTGGTGGGAGCTGACGGAGGCGGTCGCGCGCTCCTCGAACATTTTCGGCGAAAACGAGTGAGTACCTCCGGCATCGTTTCCGCGCGCGATTGGACGACGCCCACAAAGACTCGCTACCTCGCCGGCTGGACGCACACGACCGAGCAGCAGGTATTGCGCGTCGATCGCGAGCCCGAAGGAAAGCTCGCGCAGAGCGCGCAAACGGCCGTCGAACGCAAAGCACGCCGGCTTGCGAAACTGGCCGACGCAGTGCTCGTATCCGATTATGGAATTGGCGCAACCTCACCAGCGCTCATCCGAAAACTTTCTGCCAAGCGCATCATGCTCGATTCGCGCTACCGGTTCCGCGATTACGCGGACACGGGCATCACCGCCGCAACGCCGAACGAACCGGAACTGGAATCCGCGTATCAGACGAAGGTCGGCGCGAGCACGCAAAAGCTCGAGGAGCTTGGCCAGCGTGCGTTGCGTGAACTCGGACTGGAAGCGCTTGTCGTTACGCGCGGCAAGGACGGAATATCAGTTTTCGAAAGCGGCGAGCGCGGCGATCCCCCCGCGCAGCACGTCCCGATCTACGGATCCGATACGCCGGTGGACGTTACCGGCGCGGGCGACACCGTGATCGCTGTATTCACGCTCGCGGTAGCAGCACGCGCATCATATCTGGAAGCGGCGCACCTCGCGAATTATGCTGGCGGAATTGTGGTGATGAAGCGGCGCACCGCGACCGTCACTCGCGCCGAACTCGAAGCCGCTCTGCGCCGCGAGGCTACCGCTCAGCGCTGAATTCGCATGGACACCCGCGAAAAAATTATCTCCCGCGATGGCCTGCACGCCGTGCTCGAAGAACACAGGCGCGACGAGCGGAAAATTGTTTTCGCGAATGGAGTGTTCGATCTTCTCCACGCCGGTCACGTTCGATATCTGCAGGCGGCGAAGGCAGAGGGCGACGTACTCGTCGTGCTGATTAATTCCGATGCCAGCACGCGCGCTTACAAGGGGCCGGGACGCCCCATCATGACGGAGCGTGCGCGCGCGACCGTCATTGCCGCGCTCGCGGCCGTCGACTACGTGATTATTTTTGACGAAGCTGACGTCTCGTCGATCCTTCGCGAGTTCCAGCCCGATGTCCATGCGAAAGGGACTGACTATACGGTAGACACGGTTCCCGAGCGCGAAATAGCAGAACTCCTCGGCATCCGCACCGTGATCTGCGGCGATCCCAAAGATCATTCCACGCGTGATGTGATCGCGCGCGTCCGCCGCGAGAGCAATGCCTGACGCTCCAATCGCCAATCGGCCCGAGCTTCGATTCCTCCTCATCCGGCTCAGTTCTTTGGGAGACGTAATCCACGCGCTCCCGGCAGCCTCGGCGCTGCGCGATGCATTCCCGGACGCGCGCATCGACTGGGTGATCGATCCGCGTTGGAAACGATTGCTCGAAGGAAATCCCGACCTCACGAACGTGATCGCACACGACCGCAAACGCGCGGGCGGAATCGCGTCCTCGATTCGCGTGTTGCGCGCGGCTCGCTACACGTGTGCGATCGATTTTCAGGGATTGTACAAATCGGCGTTGCTCGCGCTCGCTTCCGGAGCGCCCCGGCGGATCGGTTTTCAAAGCAGCTACGCGCGCGAAGGCCTCGTCTCGATGTTGTACACCGATCGCCTGAATCCGCGCGGACCGCACAAAGTGGATCACAATCTCACGCTGGTCGGCACAGTGATCGAGCAAGCCGGCGGCCGCCTGGGCCAACCGCGATTTCCGCTGGCGATTCGCACCGAGGACGAAGAGATCGTCACGCGCGCTCTCGACGAGCACGGCCTGACGGAATTCTACGTCCTGAATCCCGGCGGCGGCTGGCTATCGAAATGCTGGCCCGCGGAACTATACGGCGAATTGCATCGCACGCTTGCTGAGCGCTACGGGTGGCACGCTGTTGTGAGCCACGGTCCCGGCGAGGACGCGCTAGCTCGTGAGCTGATCCGCGCAGCAGGAAATCCAGTGCCAGTGGCAATCTCGCTACCACTGGGGCCGCTCATGGCGCTGCTGCGTCGCGCGAAATTCATGGTTTCGGCAGATACGGGACCGCTGCATCTGGCCTCCGCGCTCGGAACGCCTGTCGTTGGATTATTTGGTCCCACCGATCCTGCGCGCAACGGTCCGTATTCGGCCGGCGATATTTCCGTGAGAAATCCGAGCAATGCGCTAACGACTTACCGCCGAGGCGCATCCTACTCTCCCGCGATGCTATCTATCACAGTTGAACAGGTACTCGACGCCGTTGAACGCCGCATCGGACTGCGCCAGTGATGCAGCCCAGCCAAATGGTACGGCAGCGATGAACCTGCCTCAGCCGCAGCAACGAAAATTCTGGATGCGCTGGCGCGTGCGAATCGGCTATCCAGTGGCGATATTTTACTGGTTGCTCGCAACGCCTTCGCGGCGTTCGATTGCTGTGGGCGCGATCGTTGCTGCGTTCGGACTCATGGTGCGCGCAGCGGCGGCGGGCTATCTGCGCAAAGACCGCGAGCTCGCAGTCATGGGTCCGTACGCGCGAACGCGCAATCCGCTCTATCTGGGGAGCGCGATTCTCGCGGCCGGATTCGTGGTGGCTGGGCACTCGTGGCCGGCGGGTTTGCTGGTCAGCGCGTACTTCGGAATCTTTTACTACGCGGTGATGCGCAACGAAGAGGATGACCTCCGTTTGCGATTCGGCGCCGATTTTGATTCCTACGCAGCGCGCGTCCCACTTTTCTTTCCAAATGTTTTCGGCGCCGCCGCTCCAAGTGCGGGCGGGGAGCGCGAACGAAACGGCAACGGCGCGTTTTCCTGGACGCAGTATCGCCGCAATCGCGAATATCGGGCGCTCATCGGAACGCTAGCTGCTCTTGGAATGGTCTGGCTGCGAATGTGGATACGAACGCGGTACGGGCATTAAGCGATTCGCGCGGCGGCTACTGCAGCCGGTACACGGCGTGCATCACGCGCTGAAACTTGGGGCGATACAGCAGATCGAATGCCCGCTCTTTGCCGGGAAACATTTCAAGCGCCACGCGCCGCGTCGCCGCTACCATTCCGGCAGCCTCTTCGGGCGTAAGATCACCTGCGGCGATTGATTCGATCGTCAGCTGGACGAGTATTCGCAGCCGGCGAATCCGGCGGCTCTCGTCGTCGATTTGCTCCTGCGTGGGACGGGAGCGAGTGTCGGTCTCTGACGTCGCGTGTGGCATTTCGTTAAATACTATACGCATAGTATGGACATTGATGCGCGAATCGCGCAATAGTACTTGGGGAGGCACTGGACGATGAGCCACGGCGCCAAATCAGATCCGCATCACTCGCAGGAAAAAGTTGTAGTCGCCCACATCGCAGGGAACACGGAAGAAGCAATGGTGATTCGCGGCCTGCTCGCTAGCGCAGGTATTGACTCTCCGGGTTCTTCCTCTACCGATCCGTTTCCGGTGAGCGAGCCTCTCGATGGCAGCCATGGCGTCGACGTCCTCGTACTGGAATCCCAGCTCAAAGAAGCCCAGAAATTGATCGCCGAGTACGCGAAGGACAACACCGCTTCGGCCGCTTCTGAGGAGTAGAAGGTTTATGATTTTGTAGCGCCGGGCTTTCGCGATTTTTGCGTCCCGACGCTCTTTGTCGGGAAGACCGGCAGGGGTTGACCTGGCAGTTGATGTGACGTACCGCAGCAAGACGAAATCCGCAGCGCAACCGCGAACGAGATGTACCGCGCGCGACGCGAAATAAAACAGGCCCCTGTGATTACGATTTTGTAGCGCCGGGCTTCAGACCGGCAGGGGTTGACCTGGGAGTTGACGTGACGTACCGCAGCAACGCGAATCCCTTCATTTCGTCTCTACCGCGGATGCACTTCCGCGTAGGTGGTTACCGCCACCGTGTGGCCGTCAGTAATCGCAGTGACGGCGCCGTCGCGATCGGTGCGCAGCAAACGCACCCCCGCCTGGGCGTAACGTTCAACCGTGCTTGGCGCAGGGTGGCCGAACGGATTTGCCTCGCCATCGGAGACGACAGCAACCTTCGGCGCAACGGCTGCAACGAAATCGGCCGTGGAAGAAGTCTTGCTACCGTGGTGCGGCACCTTTAGAAAGTCGGCTGCAAGGTCGGCGTGTTCCGCGACCAGCCTCTGCTCAACTTTCTTCTGAATATCTCCCGGCAGCAGGAAGCGCACGCCCCCATCTTCAAGCCGCATCACCAGCGAATCATCGTTTGAAGCTTCATTAACGGCAGTAGGATCGGCGGGCCAGAGAACGCTTCCGGTGACTCCGTCCCAATCGAATTTGCTGCCACTTATTTCATGCACGACCCGAATGCCGCGAGCACGCGCTTCCTTCAGCAAGCTTTCGAACGCAGGCGTCTTTTCGTCGCGGCCAATCCAAAGCTCACCCACGCGGAAATTCTGAATCACGCTGTGCAAGCCATCGAGATGATCGTGGTGCGCGTGCGTGAGCGCGACGACATCCAGCCGTTTGATGCCGCGCGACCAGAGGTATGGAGAAACGACCTCCTCGCCGATGTCGATTCCCGTGCGGTGGCCGCCCACCCATTCCGAGCCGGCCTGGCCCCCGCCGTCAATCAGCATCGTGTGGCCGTGAGGGAACACCGTGAAGATCGAGTCGCCCTGTCCCACGTCGAGTACTGTCACTTCTAACTTTCCGCGATCGAGCACCGCAGCGAATGGATGCGTGACGATTAGAATTGTCAATGCCGCCAGCGCGACGCCTGAAATCCATTCCGCCGGGCGAATTGCCGGCGCGAATTTGCGTCGCGCGAGCCGCGTGGTTCGCGTCGCTGCTGCAGTGCGCGACATCGCGGCCACGCAAATCAGCGTGACAAAAAATGCCACCACGAGCCACATCGGCGGCCCCGGAATGCGATACGAGACTCGCGGCCACGCGCTGAACCACTTCACGATGGCAAGTAGAGTCCCGGCGAGCAACCCGAGCACTCGCGCGAGCAGTACAGACAATCGCGCCCACGCGAATGTCGCGACAAGCGTCAAAAAACCGATCGGTACGATCAATCCCGTGAGGAATACGGCAGGGATGTTGCTAACCGGACCCGCGAGACTGACGCGATGAAAATCCTGCGCGAGCAAAGGCATCATGCCCCACTGAATCACGGCGGAAAGCAGCACGATTTCCCAGAGCCTGAGCCCCGCGCGAATTGGCATCGCAAGCAGTTGGGCGGAATGCGCAGCAATCCGGTGTGGCATACGGGCTGCGAGCCAGTTCGCGGCGGCCCGCATTTCGATCCGGAATTGAATCACTTTGGGCGAATGCACGATGTCGCGCGTCACGTCGCCGAGATGCGCGAGTCCGGCGCGATAGGGCGCGCTCGAGCGGTCCATCCACGGGAGCGCGAGCCCGGCGATCACCCCGGCAGCGAGAAACGAAAGCTCGAAACTCGAGTCCGCGAGTGAAGATGGCTTCCACATGAGAAGTACGAGCGCCGCAAGCGCGATAGTGTTGAGAAGCTCGACGCGCCGGAAAAACGGCCGCGCGAACAAATAGAGCGCCACCATCAGCGCCGCACGCAGGATCGGCGGGCGGTCCTGCACCACGCCCACGTAGGCGGCGAGCGCGAGAAACGTCATCAGGCTCGACGCACCCACGGAAAGCCGCAACTTGCGCCCCAGCCAGAAGAAGAACACAGCGAGTGCCCCGACGTGGAGTCCGGCGACGACCAGTACGTGATACACCGCAGTTTTCTGAAACGCAGTTACAGTTTCGGTATCGATAAACGTGCGATCGCCCAGCAGCATCGCGCGCAAGATTGCCTGTCGATCGAGTTGTTCTGCAAAGAGCGTGTCGAGACGCGCCAGCAGATTCCCGCGGGCTCTCGCGAGGCGCTGCAAAAGCGTCGGCTGAGGGCGATCAATCAACTGGAGCAGTTCGCCATTTCTCAGCGAGCCCACCAAATCGAGTTTTTCACCCGCGAGATAGCCGCGCAGATCGAATGCGCCCGAATCGAGGAAATTTCGCGGAGGCCGTGCGCGAACGAGAGCTTCCACACGATCGCCTGCTCGAAGTCCCTCTGGAAATCCTGCTGCCTGGTGAGGTCCGCCGTAAAGATTGGCACGCAATCCACCGCTTGCCGTGAGCGTCTGGCCTGCAGCTTCCACTTGTTCGACGTCGATTTCGTATCGGCGGCCCCACGGCATCACGAGCGGGTCCTCGCGCAGGCGGCCGCGCCAACGAAGCGGTTCGGTTAGGTCGATGCGATTCTCTGCGATGAGGCGCGTGACGTGATTTGCGGGCACGGCTGCGCGTTCGATTCCCAGCGCGAGCGAGCCGAGCGCGATCCACGCGGCTACAGCGCAAACAGCAGCAGCGGGGACTCGCCCGCGCCACAAGTGAAAGCTTCCCGCGAGAATTGCTAGCGCCACCGCAGCAGCGCTCAGCAGCGGCTTCTCCGGCCACCGGGATGCAATGCAGATGCCCGATGCGAGTGCCACAGCGATCCAGAGCGCTGGAAGTTTCATTCACGCCGGCGAAGCCGGGTCACTGCCTCCATGTGGAATGTTTGCGGAAACAAATCGAAGAGATGCATGCCGGTAATTTCGTAGCCCGCTGCCACCAGCACCGCGAGATCGCGCGCAAGCGTCGGCGGCTCGCAGGAAACATACGTTATGCGAGCGGGCCGGATTTTCGCGAGCCGGTCGAGCGCTTGACGAGCCATTCCGTCGCGCGGCGGATCGAGAACTACAAACTCCGGCTTCTCCTTGAAGCGTTCGAGAAACCGGTCGACATCCGAGGTGCGAACTTCAATCGTGCCGCCCCGGGCATTCGATTCAAGGTCGCGAGAAGCGGCAGGATTCGCTTCGACGGCGATCACACGCGCGAAGCGTTTTGCGAGAGGCGCGGCGAACAAGCCTACACCCGCGAAAAGATCGAGAGCGAGGCGGCCGCCTTCGTCGCCTTCCACCACCTCTCGTGCCAATTCGGCGACGAGCGAATTGTTGACCTGGAAAAACGAAAAGTGCCCGACGCGAAACATTTGCCCAGCCGCCTCGTATTCGATGAAGCCAGGGCCAAACAGCTCCATGCGCTCGCGGCCCGGATCGTGAAACAGGAGGCTCTCGATTTCCGGCACGAGCGAGCGAATGTTCTCGGCGACCTCCGCAGCGCGGGAAGGGAATCCGGCAAACGTAGCGGTAAGCACTAGTTTCGAATCGGCCGCATCAGCAAACGCTTCGAATTCGCGCAGTTGACGAGGAAGCTCGCCCGCCGCCAGTGCATCGCGTAGCGCGAGAAGCGTTTTCAGAAGCAGCGGTGAAAGAATCGGGCAGTCGTTCACCGCGCACAGCACCGTGGAATTCGCGCGAAAATAACCGATGCCGAGTTTGTCGGTATCAGTTAATTCCGAATCGGCCGCGGACGAATCTTTGAGCGGACGCACCTTCCACTGCGCGCGGTTGCGATAGTTCCACGGCTTCGACGCGTGAACGCTGATCTCGCCGGCCCAATCAATTTTGCCGATGCGGCGAAGCGTCTCGCGCAGGATTTCGGATTTGTATTTGAGTTGCGAATCGTACGGAATGTGCTGGTAATCGCAGCCGCCGCAGACCCCGAAGTGCTGGCAGCGGGGTGCAATTCGCTCCGGCGAGGCGTCGAGCACCCGTTCCAATCGCGCGCGAATGAATTTCTTTTTCTGTTCAGCCGGAGCGATCGCCGCGCGTTCGGCGGGTAGCACGAACGGTACAAAAACGGTTGCGCCTTCGTGATGCGCGAGTCCTTCGCCCCCGTAGATGAGCTTTTCGATTGTGACGTCCATTGTCGACATTTTGTGTGGTGTGGTTTTTCCAGTGATGCCCGGCTACGTGAGATAGAAGAGGCTCAGCCGGGGAACCTCAAAAAGTTGGTACAAACGCTTTTGAATGTATTGGCGTTCGAGCTGTGCGAGTTGTTCCGTGGACATCTTACGCCGGTAAGGCGCAAGCGAGCGATCCATTTCGCGGCGGATGCCGAGCATCGCTTCTTCATCCGCATCGGAGACGAGCGAAGCGGCGAGTTTTTCTTCGAGCACGGTGAGGCGGCGCTCGAGATCTTCGAGGTCGAGCGCAGCAGGTGATTCGAGCAATGGCAACGCGTCATCGAGGCGCTTCGCGGTTTCGTCGAGACGCGCCGCGAGCGATTCGTGCGTGCTGCGGCGTTTTTCTGCGGCGGCGCGAAGCCGTGAAGCGTTGCGCTCGAGATATTTCTTCACTTCAGCGCGGGAGAACGGCTCGTCAGCAGGGCGGGCACGTTTGATTTCAGGGCCGGCTCCCGCGGCGACCTCGCTCGCTTCGGCAGCAGCATCGAGAACCGCGTCAACGCAGTACGCGAGACTTTTCAGCTGGCGTCCGCCAGATGCACGCCGAGAACGCGACCAGCTTTCAAACGCGCGGTCAATCCCTTTCAGGACAGCTTCGAGCGGCACGCCCGCTTTTTGCCAGGTTTCGACGATCGCCCAATCGAGCGGCGAGACGAGCAGATGCGCGCCGCGTTTGCGCCAGAAATATTCTTCGATTTCGGTAAAATAGTTGAAGTAGTTAAAAGATTCCATGAAGCGAGTGTAGTTCGCTACGTCTTCGGGCGCGCGGAAGAAACTTTTTTCGCTGCAGCACCGCCCCCCGCCGCGCCGCGCTCCGCCGCGCCGGTTTGGTTTCGCTCCCAGATGATGCGCAGGCCTTCGAGCGTAAGGTATTCGTCCACGGTGTCGATGTGGCGCGAAGCGCTGCCGATCAATCCAGCCTGGCCGCCGGTTGCGATTACTTTCGTTTTCGCGCCCATCACTTCTTTCATGCGCGCAAGGATGCCGTCGACCATATCCGTGTAGCCGTAGAAAAGCCCGGCCTGCATCGAGGCGGCGGTGTTGGTGCCAATGACTTTTCCCGGGTCTTTAATTTCGACGCGGAAAAGCCTCGCGGCGCGTGCGAACAAAGCGTCGGCGGAAATGCCGATTCCGGGGCAAAGAACGCCGCCGAGATATTCGCCTCGGGCCGAGACAGCGTCAAAATTAATCGCGGTGCCGAAATCAACGACGATGCACGGGCCGCCGTACTTGTCAAAAGCCGCGACGCTATTGACGATGCGGTCGGCGCCCACTTCCTGCGGATTGTCGTAATGCACGGGCATGCCGGTTTTAATTCCGGGCTCGACGAAAAGCGCTTTCTTGCTGAAGTACCGCTCGGCCATTCCGGCGAGCGTGGAATTAAGAGGCGGCACAACGGAGCTGATAATCACGCCGCCAATTTCGCGCGGCTCAAGATTCGCAAGCGTAAAAAGATCGCGCGTAAGGATGCCGTATTCGTCGATCGTCTGATCGCGGGCCGTCGTCAAGCGCCAGTGAGCGACGATTTCCTTCTCGCGGAAAACGCCCAGCACCGTATTGGTGTTGCCAACATCGAGCGTCAGCAGCATCACTCCGCCTCGCTTACGTCGCCCGAGATAACAGATTCGATTCCGCGGCCGTCATCGCGCGCAACGCGAAGCACTCCGCTCGAATCAAGACCTGCCGTGATTCCGGTAAAGATCTGCGTCGCCGTCGAAATCTTCACGTGCTTCCCTTTGAAGTAAGTTGAAACTTCGGCGAAGCGCCGGAGAATTGGCTCGGCTCCCTCGGCAAGAAACTGATTGTAGTAGCGGTCGAGGTGGCGCAGCAACCGAATCAGGATCTGGAGCCGGGAGTGGAATTTTCCGGATTCGATGCGAAGCGAAGTGGCGATATCGGCTAGTTCGACCGGCATTTTCGTTTGGTTGACGTTGATGCCGATGCCGATCACGGCGTAGTGGACGCGGTCGGGTTCAGCGTGCATTTCCGTTAGGATCCCGGAAAATTTGCGCCCTCCGAACAGCAGATCATTGGGCCAGCGTAGATCGGGAGCCGCATCGAGCTCTTCGGCGCAAGCATCACGAGCGGCGAGGCCGGCGACGAGCGTGAGTAGCGGCGCGTAGGCGGGCGGGATTTGTGGCCGCAGCAGTACCGTGCAGTGAATACCTGCGGATTTTTCTGACACCCATTTGCGTCCGGCGCGGCCGCGCCCCGCGGTTTGTTCTTCGGCGAGAACGACGGCGCCGTGCGGCTCGCCTTGTTCGCCAAGCTGCATCGCCACGGTATTCGTCGAGTCAATCTTGAAGAAATGGTAGATGCGCCGGCCGAATGCCGTGCCCGTGAGGCGAGAGCTCAGAAGTTGCGGCGCCAGAATGTCGGGTACGCGCTCGATGTGGTAGCCGGTGGCGGCGTGTCCTTTCACACGGACGCCGAGCGCGCGCAGCTTTTCAATCCAGCGCCAAACCTGTTGCCGCGTGACGCCGATTTCGGCGGCAATTTTCGCCCCGCTGATCACGATCGTGGAGTTTTCAGCAAGCAGAGCGAGGAGCGCGTCAATGCGGCGATCGGTCGTGCCCGGAAGGGTTGGCATGCGAGTCGTGGTGGCCATCGGGAGCAAAGAAGCATACTCGACGTGCGCGCGCGGAACAAGGCGATGGCCTAAGCGTCGATTACTCAGGAATGTTGAAGTCGTAGACTCGGCCACTAGCGCTGCCTCCGGATGAGGATGAGACGCGGCCGGACGACATATTGGACTGCGCGCCGGTGCCCATGAAGAATGCATACTCGCCGGGCTTTAGGTCTTCGTTGAGGGTAATTTTGTACATTCGGATGCCGACGTGCTCGGACGAGCAGGAGACTTCCTTGTCTTTTTTGACTCCGGACTTGCCGCCGCCGATGCCGCCGAAAGAACCCACCTGAAATTCGCGGCGATCGCCTTTCTTCTGGAGCTTAATGAGTGCGAAGTCTGCAGCGCTCGCGCCATCGGGAACGTAGAGGTAAAAAATTGGGCGGCGATCCTTCACATGATTCTTCGACGTGGGGCCCTCGAGAACTGCGTCCCAGTGCTGGCCGCGAATGCCGTCGGTTGCAAAACTGGCAGCGCGTCCGCCTGCTTTCGTGCGGCTAATCGCGGCGCCTTCAATGAAGACGAACGTGGGACCGTCCTTCCAATAGACGCCGACTTCGGGCGGCGGGAAATTCGGATCGACCGTCATCGGAGTGACGGCTGCAACGATTGGAGCGGGAGCAGGGGCAGGGTTGATCATGACTTTGATCACGGCGTCGGAAACATTCGCGGCTTTGAGAGACTTGAGACCGTCGACGCTCGTATCAAATTTGCTGGCGTCTGCGCCATTGGCGCTGCGAATTTTGGCGATGATCACTTCGTCGGAGAGGCCAAGGCCTGTCATCTCGATCACGTCCTGATTGGTCAGGCGCTTGGCCGCGTCCTGAGACCAGGCGGGCGAGGTGAGGACAAGCACGAGAAGAATCACGAGAAGAATCGCGAGTGGCCGAACGTTTCTCATGCAACCTCCCGAGCGGCTGGTATCACGGCTGATGATCGCGGGATTATACAACGCCGGACCGCGCCAAGCAGAGCACGAGCAGCGAATTGCGACGAGCCGAGCGTGCTTCGAGGAAAAGCGCTGGAACGAGCACGAGCAGGCCGTAGATGCCTGCGACGCGAAATATGATTTTTGCAAACCGCATTTGCGGCTCCTGGATTCACTGATGCGATTGCTTGCGTGGTGGATTCAGCCTGGTAGCGGCTGGGAGGGCTGCGTGCTGTGCCCCGGTGCAGGAGATTCGATCGCAGCGATGAATTATTCGAGCTGGGCGAGGCGGTCGAGGAGCTTCTGGTGCTCGATAACGCGCGATGCGAGAGTGGCTTTCAGGTCGTCGACAATTTTGGCTGGGGCTCTGCTTAGGAAGGTTTCGTCGGCGAGGCGCGCTTTTTTGGATTCAATGTCTTTTGCCAGCCGTTCGATTTCTTTCTTAAGGCGTGCAATTTCGGCTTTCCTATCAACCGCGTCTCCGAAAGAAACCTTTACCTCCAGGTCTGCATTTGAACGCACGATTCCGCCCAGCGGGTTCAGTTGGTTGTAAACGACATTTATCGCGGAGGCGGTCGTCGTCTGCAACGTCGCATGGTAATGGTTGAGAATCGTCTGACCAATATTGGTATGGGCATACACCTCAACCGGGCACCATTTGCGCGGATCAATGTTTGCGTCTGCTTTCGCTTCTCTGATTGTCGTAGAGGCGTCTTGGAAGTGCTCGATGAGGCGTTCGGTTTCAGGATCAAACCAGTGGGCGTGAAACTCTGGAAATTTGTCGAGGGCGATGGAGCGGGCACCGGTGGGCTGCGGAGGCTTGTGCCAAAGATCTTCGGTGAGGAAGGGCATCACCGGGTGGAGGAGGCGCAGAGCGGCGTCGAAGGCGGCGAAGCTGTTGCGCCAAGCAGGAATTGCAACTTCGCGATTTGGATCAGTGAGCTGCGCTTTGACTCGTTCGATGTACCAGTCGCAGAAGTCTCCCCAGAAAAATTGATAGATGAGGTGGCAGGCTTCGTGAAAGCGAAATTCCCCGAGAGCTTTGTTGACTTCACCGGCAACGGACGAGATGCGCGAAAAGATTCCGCGATGCACGAAGCCAGCCTCACCTGGGACGGGGTAGGGAGCTTTGGCGCGGATTTCGGGCGCGGCGAGATCGTCGAGGGTGATGCCCTGCGCTTCGATTTTTTCGAGATTGAAGAAGAGAAAGCGGGCGGCGTTCCAGATTTTGTTCGCGAAAGCGCGGGCGCCGAGGAGGCGATCTTCGCTGAGGGTGATGTCGGTGCCGGGCGCGGACATGCTGGCGAGCATGTAACGCATCGCGTCTGTCCCATATTGCTCGGTGAGCTGAAGCGGGTCCACACCCGTGCCTTTGGTTTTCGACATCTTGGCGCCTTCGGCAGTGCGGACGAGCGAGTGGAGGTAGAGGCGGTGAAAGGGGATTACTCTGCTCGGGAGTGTCCCTGACCGGCGAGCGCTGAAGCCCCTTCTTTCTTGGTAGCGCTTTCGAAACGGTCGCCGCTGAGGTGGAGGCCCATCATGATCATCCGGGCGTCCCAGAAAAATAAAATATCGTAGCCGCTGATCAGCAGGCTGGTCGGATAGTACGTGCGCAGATCTTCTGTGTCGTCGGGCCAACCGAGCGTGGAGAAAGGCCACAAGCCGGAACTGAACCACGTATCGAGTACGTCTTTGTCCTGCGCAAGTTTTGCGCCGCCACACTTCGGGCATTTCGTCGGGACACTCGCGGCGCGAGCGTGACCGTCAACGATTTCTACATTCGAATCGAGCGCCGGTACCATCTCTTTGCAATCGGCGCAATGCCAGATGGGGATGCGATGTCCCCACCAGAGTTGGCGGGAGATGCACCAATCGCGAATATTCTCGAGCCAGTTCAGCAGGATCGTCCGCTGATTGTCGGGAACGACTTCGATGATTCCGTCGAGGACCACTTTTTTCGCGGGCTCGGCGAGCGGCTTCATCTTCATAAACCATTGCGTCGAGAGGCGCGGCTCCACAATCGCCTTGCAGCGGTCGCAGGTGCCGACCGAGTGGGTGTGCTCGGTGATGCGGTCGATGAGGCCGAGTTCTTCGAGATCGGCGACGATCCGTCCGCGCGCGGCGAAGCGTTCGAGCCCGGCATATTTTCCCGCGGCTTCGCTCATGTGCGCGTCGTCGGTCATCACGTCAATTTCCGCAAGATTGTGGCGCTTGCCGACTTCGAAGTCGTTCGGATCGTGCGCGGGCGTGATTTTTACGACGCCGGTGCCGAATTCGCGGTCGACGTACGTGTCGGCGATGATCGGGATTTCGCGGTTCATCAGCGGCAGCATCGCTTTCTTGCCAATGAGTTGGCTGTAGCGTTCGTCGTCGGGATGGACGGCGAGCGCTGTGTCGCCAAGCATGGTTTCCGGGCGCGTGGTGGCGACCACGAGATAGCTTTTCGGTCCAGTTTTTGCGCCAACAAGCGGGTAGCGGATGAACCAGAGCTGGCCGACGCGTTCGTTGTGGACCACTTCCAGGTCGCTGATGGCCGTCTGGCACCGTGGGCACCAATTCACCATGTAACGGCCGCGATAAATGAGTCCTTCGCGATAGAGGCGCAGAAACGCTTCGAGGACGGCGCGATAGAGCGCTGGCTCGAGCGTGAATTTTTCGCGCGTCCAGTCGCAGGAAGCGCCCAGGCGGATCATCTGACCTTTGATTACGCCGCCGCTTTCCGCTTTCCACTGCCATACGCGGCGCTCAAATTCTTCGCGGCCAAGGTCCTGGCGCTTGATTCCTTCGACGGCAAGCTTTCGTTCGACGACGAACTGCGTCGCAATTCCTGCGTGGTCCATCCCGGGAAGCCAGAGCGTGCGTTCGCCGCGCATGCGGTGCCACCGGACGAGCATGTCGATCTGCGTGTGCTCGAGCATGTGGCCCATGTGGATCGAGCCGGTGACGTTGGGCGGCGGCAGGGCGATCGAGAATCTTGGGCCGCCGTCGGTTCCGGAATTCTCAGCGCGGAAAAGATTTTCGTCGATCCAAGCCTTAGCCCAGCGGGCTTCGATCTCCTGCGGCTCGTAGGCTTTCGGTATTTCGCGGGGCATTGGTCCCTTTTGCGCGCGTGCGTGAATTTTGGGCGATGGAGAAACATTTAATATAAGCGGTGGGAGAGCGGGGCGTCAAATGCGGGCGTGTGCTGGGAGTGTGCGCGGCGGCGGCGGAGCTACGTGAATCTGCGGATCCTTCAGGCGGCTTGAATCAACTGCGCCGCCTTCAGGATGACAATCCTGATCGGATTGTCACTTATCTTTTTTCGCGAACTCGTTCTGGACCATATTTTCGATGAGCGGTTTGAGAAGGCTCTTCGAGAGCAGCTCGTGAAGCTGAGGTTCGAGGCGCTCGAGAACTTTCTGGACCATTTCATCGACGTTGATCGCGGCCGCCGGCGGCTCTTGAGGCGCGTTCACGGACTCCAGTGTGGCGGCGGTCGGCATCAAAAACGGGATGCCGGAGAGCGCTTCGCGGTTCGGCGGAGGCGCGGTCGGGATGCGTTCGCCGAATGCGGCAGGCGCAGAAACATCAGTTCCGGAGGGCTTCGCTTCGAATTGCTTCGCGCCAAGATGTTCGGCAGCATCATCGAACGCCGGAACTTCGTCGTGAGCGGTCGCTACCAGGTCGGCGGCGGGTTCGCCGTTGACAGGTTCTCCCTCGCCGGGCAGCGGAAACGATTGCAGCGGCGCAACTGATTCGGAATTCGCACCGTAGTCAGATGAAGCGGGAGTTTCGTCGTGAACAAGTAGAGGTTCGGGCGTGACGCGAGCCGCCGGCGGCTCTTCGAGTGCGGGATCTTTACGCCAGGGCGCGGAATCAGCCGGGGCGTGCATAAGCTGAGAGTCGAAGCTCGATTTCGATTCGACTTGCGCATGATCTTTAAAGTGTGGAGCGGCGTCAGCGGTCGCGGTTGACTGCGAGATCGACTGCGAGTTCGACGGTGCGCTCGACGGTGCGTTTGACGGGGCGTTCGATTGCGCAACGAGGGCCGTGCTCTTGATTGGTTCCCAAGGCGGCGAGCTGTACGCATCACTTTGCCCTTCGGGCACGCTCTGTTCGGTCGTTTCGCTCGAGCCGCCGTGAACCACGTCACGCACGGCTTCGATCGCATCCGCAAACCATGATTTTTTCTTTGAGCGCTCGTTCAAATCTTTTTCACGTTCCGTTGTGCGAGTCGGTTCTGGCGGGGATTGCCATTTCGATTCAGATGCCGCAGACGAAACAGGCGCAGGTTTCGATTGCCACGAACGCGCTGGCGGAGGCGGCACAGCTTCGAGCGATGGCGAGCTTAACCATTTTGCCGGTGGCAAATCCAATTCCGGTTCCGGCATTTCGCTCGGCTTGACGGGTACGGTCGCTACCGGTTCAGGTTCGCGCGCCGGCTCTGGCTCTGATGCGCGAATGGCTGGCGCGGACAGAGAATCCGTCATCCAGCTTCCCTCGGGATATTCTGACGGCGGAGCCGCTATCGATTCCATCCAATTGGAAGTTCGCGCGGGTGCTGCAGTAGTTGAGGGCGCAGGTTCAGACGCCACCGCAGGAACGTCTTCGCGGGCCGCTTCACGAACTTCTTCACGAGCTTTTGCAGATATCTCGTCACGCACCTCCACGGGCGCGTCTTTCGTCTCACTCGCGGGCGCGGCGTTCGAAGGAACCGATGCTTCTGCCTCCCTGGGCTCGGGGTGGCTTGCCGCCAATCGAAATGCTTCGCTCTCGTGCCACGCGGCAGGCGCATCCTCGTTCGCCGACTCTTCGGTGGAAAGCTTCATTCCATAAGGCGCGAAGGATTGCGCTCCATCCTGTTCTGCTTCAACGTGCCGTGCCTCGGCGTGCGGAGCCGGTGGCGCTACGGACGGCGCTTTCTCGTCTTCATCCCGCACGCGGATATGCTTCGGCGGGACATCTTTTTCCGACGGAAACGTAATGGGCGCCAAATCCTTGCCATAAGAATAAACAGGGTCGACCGCGGTGTTTTCAGGAATTTCGAAATCCATTCCGCCGGTGCGGCGCCAGTCGGTGGCGGTGGCGGCTCCGTCAAAATCGTCCTCGTCCTCTTCTTTCGCTTTCGCAACCGGAGCTTTCTGGCCCTTTGCGTCTGCCGCTTCGGGTTCGTCGTCGAGCGAGCGCACGCCTTTGCCAAAACCATAAATTGCCGCTGCTTCCTCGGCTGTCGGTTCCGGAAAATTGGGGAGCGGTTTGGGTTCGGCCTTCGCTGCAATTTCCAGCTCTGGCGGCGGTGGAGGAGCCACAGGGACTTCCCGCGCCTTCGCAAGCTCCGCCGCAACTTTAGGATTTTTTTCCAGCGCGGACATCACCATCGCGATCAACGGATCGGGCGGTACGAAAGGCTTTTTCAGTACGCCGTCAGCGCCCACGCGGCGCGCTTCTTTTTCGTCGAGCGGATCGAATGCTCCAACCAACAGAATCACAGGCACGTGAGCGAAGCGCGTATCTTTCTTGACGAACTCGCACACCTCGTATCCATTCCGCACGGGCATGAAAACATCCGCGAGCACCAGATCTGGGTTCATGTCAGGAATTCGGCGAACCGCTGCCTCGCCGTTGCCAACGGTGACGACCTCGACGCCGCGCTCTTCAAACGCCAACACGACCATTTTCTGGATGTTGGTATTGTCGTCCGCCACCAAAATTCTGGGCACTGTAAACACCTCGCGGCGCACCCGCACGACGACACGCCGACCTCTTTCGCTATCCTATTGCAGCACCCCTAAAGGTGGCCGTCAACGGAGACGAAGTACAGGCGTGCCTGAGATGTTAGCAGGGGGTAAACAGGGTGCTTACCAGGGAACCAGCTTCCGCATGCCCTTTTTCTTCTTGCTGGTCGAATCTTTCGAGTCGTCCGTCGCGGTTTGCGCTGGAGTTGTCGCTTGGGTCGTCGTCGAGTTGGACGAACTTTGGTCTGTTTGCCCCGCGGCCGCTGGCTGGCTATTCGAGCCTGCCTGCGCCGGCGGAGTCGACGAGCCGGACGACGAAGAATCAGGCGTCGACGGGCTTGCGGCTGCAGTCGAGCTCGAAGGACTGTCGCCACCGCTTCCGGCGGCATCCGGCGCGGTCGCAGACGGTTGCACCGGGCCAGAGCCTGGGTTCCCCTGCGGCGCCGTGCCTGCAGCGGGAGGATTCGTAGCGGCCGCGCCTGGATCTGTCGCCCCGGATGTGCTTGCCGTCGGCGGCTGAATCAATTGGACTCCAAGGGTCCTGCCGGGTGCTGCCCCGCCCTCGACGGTACCGGACGAACCGGACGTGTCAGCGTCTGCCTGGGTGGTCGATTCGGTAGAACTGGCCACCGCACTCGAATCTGAGCCGGGCGCTGCCGTTGAACCTGATAAGGTGAACCCGGAGCCAGCCGCGTTGGGCTTCAGCACTTCACTGGCTGCTACCGCATCATCCGGAGGCGTCAGGTTCGGCGCACCAACGTGTGCCGCAACCGAAACATCTGGCGCGCCATGAAGCATTTCCTTGGGCGCCTTGAGCACCGCGTTCTGGTGGTGCTGTTTCTCGTAGTCGCGCTCTTTTTGCATTCGCGCCAGCGCGTCGGGATTCGGCGGTGGCACCGGCAAACCCATTTGCTTTAGCCGGGCTTTTGCGTCCGTCGCGCGCGCTGCTAGCGGATACTGCTCGACAATGCGGTCGTACACTTTTCCAGAGAGCGCGCCCCAGTAGTTGCGAACGTCCTCATTTTTCGCGCCCAGCTTCACGTGTGTGTAAATATCGCCGAGCAGCCAAAGCGCTTCGGCGCTATTGCTGTAGAGCGGGTAGCGGTTGGTCACTTCAAGCAGGCGCGCTGCCGACGCGCGGTAGTCCTGCTTCGTGTAGTAGTAGTGCGCGATCTTGTATTCGCCGTCCGCCAGCACTTCCTGCACCTCGCGCAATCGCTGCTCCGCCTGGGAAGCCAGCGGACTCTGCGGATATTTCAGCAGCATCGACTGGAATTCATCCTCGGCAAGCTCCGCCTGCGAACTGTCGCGATCGGACTTCTCCATCATCCGGAAATGTGCCATGCCCACTTGCATCTGCGCGTAAGCTGCTTCTTCGAGGAACGGGAAAAACGTAATGAAGTCTTTGTACTCGGACACCGACTGCGTTAGGTTCGACGTCCCGCCCTCTTTGTAATACGAATCGGCAACCGCCAATTTCGCTTTGGCGAGATATTCGCTGTCGGGATAGGTATTAATCAGCGTTTGCAGCGCGAGCCGGCCCTCGGTGTAGCGGCCATGCTTGAGGTCATCAAGAGCTCTGTCGTACAGAATTTTGTCCGGCTCGGCGGACGCCGCGAGTTCCTTGTCCGCAACTTTGGCAGGCGCTTTCTTCTTTTTGATTGGGTTTTTCAGCTGCGCGCCGGCATCAACGCTCATCCCGAGCAGAACCAGAAATCCAAGAAGTGCGATAAAAATTTGCCGCGTTTTCATCAGTTTCCCGCCATTTTTTAGTTTGGGCCAGGCTCGTGCTGCTCAAACCTTCTGGCTGAGTGCATCGTTTGCAATCTTGCGTAACTGGCGCGCAGAGGCTCCAGCGTCGGGGGTTTGGAAGATTGAAGTTCCTGCTACGAACGTATTCGCTCCGGCCTGCGCCAATTCGCCGATGTTTTTCACATCGACGCCCCCATCCACTTCGATCCGGAACGACACCATTATATCGCGTGCGCCACTCATTCAGCTGCCGAATTTTCTCAAACGCGCCCGTTATAAATTTCTGCCCGCCGAATCCCGGATTAACTGACATCACCAGCACCGTATCCACCTTGTCCAGCACTTCCGTCAACATCATCACCGGCGTCGCCGGATTGATTACCGCTCCCGCCTGCGCGCCGTGCTCGCGAATCATCGCGAGCGCGCGGTCCAGGTGCACCGTCGCTTCCTGATGAACCAGAACGCGGTCCGCACCCGCACGCACGAATTCCGCGATGTACTCCTCCGGGTTCTCAATCATCAGATGCACATCGAGGGTCATGCGGGTTGCTTTGCGAAGGGATGCCACCACAGGAATTCCGATCGATATGTTGGGGACGAAGTGGCCGTCCATCACGTCGACGTGAAGCACATCCACGCCGCCTTGCTCGACGGACTTAATTTCCTCGCCGAGCTTCGCAAAATTCGAAGCCAGAATGGACGGCGCAATCTCAATACGCGCATAGCTCATGTCGCTAGCGCGCAGTTTATCACATGCGGTTCTTGCCGGTTGATGGCGATTGATGCCGATTGCAGCTATCGACAGCTGTTCACCGCTGTTTACATCTATTGCGCGAGCTGCAAATCCACCGGCGTGCCGGATTCCACCCGCCCGCCTCGCGGAATCGATTGTGCCAGCACCACCCCATGAGTCGCACCAGACGTTGGCGAGAACGTGAGCTTGTCCAGCTTCAGCCCCGCCGCGGACATTCTCGATTCCGCCTCGCCAAGCGTGAGGCCCACCAGTTCTGGCATCGCGTACGCCGCGGGCCGGTCGCCCAGCGAGACGAGCAAGTTCACGTGTGGGCTTGTGACGTCCGTTTTCCCCGGCGCAGGGTCCTGCCGCAGCACCGTGTCCTCGCTCAAGCCGGGATAGTAGACCGAAGAAATTTCGCCGATCTGCATTCCGCTGCGCAGCAATTCGATTCGCGCTGCGCGCAGACTCCTTTGTTCCAGAAGCGGGATCGTCGCATTCTGAGGCCCCAGGCTCAGCACCACGTGCGCGAACTGGCCCACTTTCACGCGCATACCCGCTGGCGGCCGCTGCCGAACCACTTCGTCAACCGGCAACGGGCTGTAGATGTGGTCCTCCACTCGAATTCCCACTCCGCGCCCCTGAAGTATCTGCTGCGCCTCCACCGCTTTCTTTCCAACCACGTCGGGCATCGCCACTTCGCGGCCCTGAATCGTAAAACGCACCGCGACAAGCGCGCTTAAGAACGCCACTGACGTGAGAATGAAAAGCAACAGCGTCATCCGAAAAATCCACTCCAGCCGCTCGCGAAACGTCATTCCAATGCTCCTGGCATCGAGCCTAACGAGGAAACCAATAAGTTGAAAGCGAAAATCGCGAAGTGCGTACCGCTTTTGTAGCGCCGGGCTTCCGCGATCTTTGCGTCCCGATTCCTTCCATCGGGAAGACCGGCAGGTGTTGAATCCAGTTAACGGTTCTGTAGCGCCGGGCTTCAGACGCGCCGTTTGCGTTCCGGAAGAATCTGCGGAACCGGCAGGGGTTGAATGCAGGTAACGGTTCTGTAGCGCCGGGCTTCAGACCGGCAGGGGTTGACTTGGGAGTTGCTCTCCGCAGCGTCGCAAGAAACCAAGATGCGCTGAAGGGTGGCGCTACAAAATCCGTTCATTCATTGGTTTGCGACCATATCAGATTTACCGCCGCTCTAAAACCGCCGCAAAAAACCCATCCGTGTGCTGCTCCGCAGGTGATGTTCGAAATTGCCCGAGCTGATCGACCATATTTTCGGCCAAGACGCCAGCCGCAAGATACCGCTGAAGCGTTCCAACCACCCCGCCGCGATCGACGCGCCTGATTGACGGTGCGAACGACGCCGCACCCGCCAGCGCCTCGGCCACCACCTGCTCGTTTTCCTCCGTCTCCATCGAGCACGTCGAATAAACGAGACGTCCGCCTGGCGCGAGCTGGCCCAGCGCCGATACAAGCATCGCCACCTGCAATCCGTGAAATTCCACGAGCTGCTCCGGCCGCAGCCGCCAGCGAATCTCCGGATGCCGCGCGAGCGTGCCAGTACCCGAGCACGGCGCATCCACAAGGATGCGATCGAATTGCCGGCCAAACGGAAGTTCGTGCGCGGCGTCGAGCTCCACGATTCGCACTCCCCCAAGCGCGAGCCTCTCGAACTGCTTACGCATCGCGCGCAGCCGGTGTGCGTGGCGGTCGCCGGCGACCACGATTCCTTTCGGCCCCGCCGCGCGAACAAGCGGCGGCGTCTTGCCGCCCGGCGCGGCACAGAGATCGAGGACGCGGTCACCGGGTTTAACGTCGAGCAAGAGCGGAATCGCTTGCGACGCCTCGTCCTGAATCGAGAGCGAGCCGTTGCGAAATGCTTCCGTGCGCGCGGGACTGCCGCCGCTCGTCGAAAACGACGACGCTAACAACACACCCGGCTCGATCCGCAAGCCTGCCTTCTTGAGCGCAGCGAAAATTTCGTCGCGACGCGCCGAATCGTGAAGCGCGCAACTCAGATGCGGAGCGCGGTTGTTCGCTTCGAGCAACGCAACCGTGCGCGCCTCGGCCGTTCCTTCGAGAGCGGCAGCTTTATCGAAGGCCCGAAGCCAGCGCTCGACAAGCCAGGTCGGGTGCGAGTGCAAGATTCCGAGGCGCTCGGACAACGGCAACTTCAGGTCCAGCGATACATCGATCGATGCCGCAATCGGCTCTCCCGGGTTTTTCGAAGCTCCAGCCGATGCGCGGCGCAACACGGCGTTCACCAAAGACGATGCCGATGCTTTTCGCGCGCGCTTCACCAGTTCCACTGATTCATTCACGGCAGCTCTAGCCGGAACACGCGCGAGAAATCGAAGCTGGTAAAGACCGATGCGAAGCGCGAGAGCCACCGGCAAATCGAGCCGCGCCACCGATTTCTTCAACTGACGATCGAGAATGAAATCGAGCAACCGCCGCCAGCGGAGCACACCAAACGTAATCTCCGTAGCGAGCGCCGCGTTCTCGGGCGTTACGCGCGCCCCCAGCTCGGAATGAAGCACGTCGCTCGCGTAGGCGCCCTCCGCTTCCACTCGGCGCAACACTTCAAATGCAATCGTTCTCGCTGGACTGATAGGCACACACTTATCAAATCACACTCGCGCCGGAACGAGAAGGATTGCCACGGAGGCACAGAGACACGGAGAAAAGGAAAGGGAAACCCAACGCGAATTTCGAGACGCGAAGATGGCGAAAAGAAGAAGAATTTGAAGTTTGCATCTCTGTGCTCTGTGTCTCCGTGGCAAATCACCCGCCGAAGCGTTCGCCCGCCTCAATTCGCGCTCCATTCATGAACTCGCGATCCGTCACGCGGTTGCGGCCTTCAAGTTGAACGTGCTCGACGCGCAGCACGGTCGCGTCGCCGCAGATCACAAGCAGCCCATCTTCCTGCGTTGGCAGAATGATCCCGGGCGCGCCGCCTGCCGCCACCGGCTTCAGCGGCTTGCCCCAGATCCTGCACGTTGCTCCGCGAAACGTCGTGAACGCCCCAGGCCATGGTTGCATCCCGCGGATGCGGTTATAAATCCTCGGCGCGGAAAGGAACCAATCGATGCGGCCGTCCTCTTTTTTCAGAGGCGGCGCCAGACTGGCTTGCGAATTGTCCTGCGGTGTCGGCGCAATTTCGCCACGGTCCAGCTTTTTGAGAGTTTCGACGATCAACGGTCCGCCGGCCTCTGCAAGTTGATCGTAAAGCTCCGGCGCGGTCTCGTCGGGGCCAATGCCTGTCTGGTATTTCAGAAGCATCGGGCCGGTGTCGAGCCCCGCGTCGATTTGCATCGTCGTGAGGCCCGTCACTTTTTCGCCGTTTACGATGGCCCAGTTGATCGGCGCTGCCCCGCGATATTTCGGCAGCAGCGAGCCGTGCAGATTGATCCAGCCGAGGCGCGGTATCGCAATAAGCGACGCCGGAATGATTTGCCCGTACGCGATGATGACGACCACGTCGGGTGCGAGCCGCGTGAGATAATCGTGCGACGATTCAGACCTGATTTTCTCCGGCTGGTAGACGGCGATGCCTGCTTCAAGCGCGGCATCCTTTACAGGCGAGCTTGAGGTCTTCTTGCCGCGTCCGCGCGGGCGGTCCGGTTGCGTCAGCACACTTGCGAATTCGAAATACGGATCGGCGAGCAATTGTCTCAAAGAGGGAACTGCAAAAGCGGGCGTGCCGCAAAAAACGAGCTTCAGCGGCACGGCGCTCCTACCACTCGCCGGCTTTCTTCAGCTTGCGAATTTTTCGTTTGATGATGTCGCGCTTGAGCATCCCAAGGTGCATGATGAAAAGCGTTCCGTTCAGGTGATCGATTTCATGGCAGAAAGCGCGCGCCAGTAATCCCTCGCCGCGCATCTCGAATTCTTTTCCCGACGCATCCTGCGCGCGCACCGTCACATACTGCGGCCGCGCCACGTGGCCCCGGAATCCCGGCAGCGACAGGCATCCTTCCTCTTCACGCTGCTCACCTTCGGCGTGGGTAATTTCCGGATTCGCGCAGACGAGCTTCGCCTCGGCATTTTTTCCGTTCGAAACATCGATCACCGCGATCCGCAGGCCGATCCCGATTTGCGGCGCGGCTAGCCCCACACCCGACGCCGCGTACATCGATTCGAACATATCCGCAACGAGCTTTTCGATCTCTTCATCGAATTTGTCGATCGACCTTGCCGCCGTCTCCAGTACCGGATCGCCGTATTTCACTATCGGATGAATCATTTCGAGTTCGTCCTTAAATCCCGCTTGTACCAAAACATTCGCCTAAAAATCGTCCAGTTGACGCTGATATCCTTCGAAATTCCTGCGAGTCTCTTCCAACGAATCGCCGCCAAATTTTTCAAGGAACGCACCGGCAAGCTCCAGCGCCACCATCGCTTCGCCTGCCACTCCTCCAGCAGGCACCACGCACACATCGGAGCGCTCGTAAGCCGCCTTCACCGCTTCCTTCGTGTTCAGATCAGCCGTCAACAGCGCACGCCGCAGCGTCGATATCGGTTTCAGGTATCCGCGCACCACAATATCCTGCCCGTTCGTGATTCCGCCTTCGATTCCGCCGGCACGATTCGACGTGCGATCGAACCGTTTCCGCGTAGCATCATATCGGATTTCGTCCTGCACTTCGGATCCATAGCTTCCGGCGTTTGCGATCCCGCTCCCGAGTTCGACGGCCTTCACCGCCTGTATCGACATCACCGCGCGCGCCAGGCGGGCATCCAGCTTCTCGTCCCACTGCGCGTGGCTGCCAAGACCCGGCGGAACGCCGCGCGCGACCACTTCAAAAACTCCGCCCACCGAATCACCCGCGCGCAGCACCTTCTGTACCTCTGCTTGCATCCGCACTTCGGTGTCCGCATCGACGCATCGCAACGGCGATTCCAGATTCTCGCAAACGGCTGTAATCTCATCCCACGTCGCGTCGCGTTCGAGCTGCGCGTGACCGACCGCAATTGTGTGGCTCAGCACCGTAACGCCAAATTCGCGCAGCAGCAATTTCGCAAAAGCGCCAGCCGCCACCCGTGCCGCAGTCTCGCGCGCCGAAGCGCGCTCCAAAATATATCGCGCGTCGTGCAAATTGAATTTTAGCGCGCCCGCCAAATCGGCATGACCCGGCCGGGGAGCCGTCAGCGGCCGCTGAGCGCCTTTCCCGTCACCCGAATCCGCTCCCTCGGTGTCTTCCACCGGAAGCGCCTTCTCCCAATTCGCCCAGTCGCGATTTTCCAACCGCACGGCGATCGGCGCTCCAATCGTCTTTCCGTGCCGTACGCCGGTGAGAATATCCGCCTGGTCCCTCTCAATCCGTTGCCGCCCGCCGCGTCCGTAACCGAGCTGCCGCCGGTGCAGATCGCGCTGAATGAATTCCATGTCAACAGGCACGCCCAGCGGCAAGCCGGAGATCCACGCAATCAGAGCCTGCCCATGAGATTCACCTGCGCTGACAAAACGTAGCATGCGACTCGCACCCCGCCCCAGACATCAGGCAAATGCGCAATTCTACCGGACGCACTCTCGCGCGTAAAGCATGCTGCGCTTAATTTAGCGCTGCCGCGTGTAATCTGCGGTCTTCAGGATGCGTGCTTGACGCAATGCACAGCGGCAGCTACGCTTTCGTGTGGACGCACACAAGCCTGCCCGCCGGCGTCCGGACACGATGCTCGACGAAAGTGGATCCCAATCACTCCCCTCGATCATCGGGGAAGCGGTCAAGCGCCAAGTCCTGATTGTTCAGGAATATTCGTTCCTCGTTTTCCGCTCGATCTCAAATATATTCACGCCGCCGCAATATTGGATCGACACGCTCGAGCAAATGGACGTGATCGGCGTCGGCTCGTTGCCGATCGTCGTGCTCACCGGCTTCTTCATCGGCGGAGTTCTCGTGCTGCAAACGTCTTCGCAATTCGAGCGCTTCGGTGAAACGGCGCTTACCGGTGACGCAGTCGCTCTCGCGCTGGTTCGCGAGCTTGGCCCTACTATCACGGCTCTCCTCGTCGCCGGCCGTAACGCATCGGGCATCGCTTCCGAGCTCGGCTCGATGGTTGTCACCGAACAGATCGACGCGATGCGCGCTCTGGGCACCGACCCGATTCGCAAATTGATGACGCCGCGCGTGGTCGCAACGGTAGCCATGCTGCCTCTGCTTACGGCCGTTTCCGATTTCGTCGGCCTCATCGGCGGATTCGTCATCGCGTATTTCACTTTGCGTCTCGGACCCGTCCAGTTCTGGACGCGCGCCATCGACGCGCTCGATTTCGGCGACCTCGTGCAAGGTTTCGCAAAGCCGATTGTCTTCGCGCTGATCATCGCGACGGTCGGCTGCTATCAAGGCCTCCGCGTCAAGGGCGGCACGCAAGGAGTGGGCCGTGCAACCACTTCCGCCGTAGTCATTTCTTCCGTGCTCGTTCTGGTCGGCGATTTCTTTCTTTCACGCCTGCTTTTGTTCATGTTCCACAAGTGAACGTGCGGCAGCCACCCGCATCCGCTAGTAGAACAATTCCATACACTCGAAATCCTGCGCTGCGAACCTGGCGATTTTCCATCTATAATCCCGACATGATTCTTGCAGCTCTTCCTGGACTCGAACGAATGGCACGCTCCGCGCAATCGCGGCGCCTGTATTCCAAATGACCGGCATCGTTCCAGGCGAGCCGCTGATTGTTTTCAAGGATGTTCGAGTCGGCTTTGACGAAGGCGACGTGCTACAAGGAATTTCGTTCGAGGTCGCAGCGGGTGAAACGAAAGTGCTGCTCGGCGAAAGTGGCTCCGGAAAAACCTTGATCATGAAACTCGCGGCGGGATTGATGCGCGCCGACTCCGGGCAAATCCTCGTCACCGGCCACGACATCTGCGATATGAATGAGAAGGACCTGCTCGAATTTCGGCGGCGAATCGGATTCGTTTTCCAGGAGGGCGCGCTCTTCGACTCACTCACCGTCGAAGAAAATGTCGGGTTTCGTTTGCGCGAAGACAAGATCGCCGAGGACGAGGTAAGCACTCGGGTCCGCGAAGTGTTGCGATTCGTCGAGATGGAAGATTCAGTCGACAAATATCCCGCGGAGCTTTCGGGCGGCATGCGCCGGCGCGTTTCAATGGCTCGCGCTCTTGTCGACCGTCCGCCAATTGTATTTTACGATTCGCCGACGGCCGGTCTCGACCCGGTCACCTCGCAAACCATCATCACGCTGATCCTGCGCGACCGCGACACGCAGAACGTAACATCGCTCCTCGCCACTCATCGCGTCCAGGACGCGTTCGGACTCGCGAATTTTCGCTTCGACAAAACGAAAAACCGCGTCGAGCGCCTCGGCAGCAATGGACAGCCCGTCGACGCCCACGCAACCAATGTTCTCGTGATCCGCGACGGAAAGATTTACTTCGAGGGTCCCGCCGGTGAAATGCTCAAATCATCGGACCCCTATTTGAAAGAGTTTCTGGCATCGGCAGAATGAATTCGAAGACGTAAATGCCTCAGGAGGCAAGCAATGGCACAACGGAAGCAGCTGACCTGGACTGAACTTCGGGTGGGACTGTTCGTCCTCGCCGGACTTTTTATCCTTGCGGTGGCGATCTTCTACGTGACGGGCGCCGGATTCCTCGGCCCGAAGTATCGCGTGATCACCTATCTGCCGGAAGTGGAAGGGCTCCAGTCCGGAGCGCCCGTCCGGCTCGACGGTGTCGAAATCGGTAACGTGCAATCCATTCAGCTGACGCAGCGTCCCGAAGATCACATGCACAACATCACGCTCGTGTTGCGCATTGAGACAAAATTCCAGCAGGACGTCCGCTCCGACTCCAGCGCCAGCCTCATCACTGAAGGTCTGCTCGGAAACCGCTACGTCACCGTTAAGCGCGGCCTCTCGGGCTCGCCGATTCCGAACAACGGCGTCCTGCGCGGTGGACAGGAACCCCAGATGAGCGACCTCGTCGTGAAATTTGGCAACCTCTCCACGCAAGTTAGCGAAATTCTGACGAAAGTGAACGGCGGCCAGGGCACGCTCAGTTTGCTTCTCAACGACCCCGGTCTCTACAAGCGTGCCAATGACGCCGTCGGACACATCGATAGCCTCGTCTCGGGCGTTCAGCAGGGGCAGGGAAGCATTGGAAAGCTGGTGAAGTCTGACGAGCTGTACGACAAGCTCAACGCCACCATGGGCGACGCTCAAAATGTTATCGGAGCCGTGCGACAGGGCCAGGGCACTCTTGGGAAGTTGGTTTACGATCCAGCATGTACGACAACGCGAAAAAGCTGATGGATAACGGAAACGCGATGCTCGCAGACGTCCGCGCCGGAAAAGGCACGCTCGGAAAACTCGTCACCGACGATACTCTCTATACCAATCTGAAAGATTCCACCGCCAACATTCGCGAAGCCACCGCAAAAATGAATTCGAATGAAGGAACGCTCGGCAAATTCTTCAGTGACCCGGCGTTCTACGACAATTTCACCGGCCTCGCAGGCGATATGCGCCTTATGGTCAGCGACTTCCGCCAAAACCCGAAAAAATTCCTGCACGTAAAACTAGCCATCTTCTAATAGTTAGGCCATCAGTAGGGGCACGGCATGCCGTGCCCTATTGCGCAAACGCTGCACACGTAGCCACGACGAATCGCAAAGCGATTCGTCGTGGGCCTTCCCGCGGATTCTTCACCGCCGCAAATCGACCCGCTATCTCTGTGAACTCTGTGTCCCTCTGACCTCTGTGTCCTCAGTGTCCTCTGTGTTAATCGTTTGACTTAATCCCCGCCCCGCTGCCCACGCCCCCAAAAACCGGATCGAGGCCGCGACAAAAATAAAATTTCATCGCGACCCGATCCGTTTCGCTTCATTCATAGGACGATTCCAATTCGCCCTCCCCGTTGCGTTTGGCAGCTACCGCGTGGATTTCGTCTGCCTTTTCATCGAGAGGCAGGATACACACTGCTCCCTCGTTCGCTTTGTCCACGCGGTTGCGTTCACGCTTCGGTCTGTAGTCGCTGCACTCATGCACCCGAAAAGGAACTTCTCTCATCGGGAACACATAACCGCACGCGATCAACTCCTCATTATTCCGGTCGTAGCCTCGAACGATGTGCGCGTACAAGCACTCGTAGCAAAGCGTGTCCGGCACTACTACGACCACCGGAACGGGCGCGATGCGCTCCGCTTCAACGAACGGACGTGCGCTCGCGCTCGGCGCCGGAATTTTCAGCATCGTCATCGCAGGCACTCGGTTCATCCGCGCAAGCTTCGGCCACACGCAAATCACTACAAACCGAGCCACCCAGTATGCGAAGACCGCAATCACGATGGACATAGCCACCTCACAGTCGTTCCAAAATCCTCGTGCATCCGTAGGGGCGGGTCTCAGACCCGCCCGCTGCCGAGCACAGCTCGCCGGAAGCATTCGACCAAGCTGGCGTCCCCTTCTTGATTCGAACTTCCACGTGCGTCATCCTTTTCTAGAAGTGCCGCAGGCACACTTCGCCTGGCGCATCCGGCGCTGAACTTCTCCGGCGCGATTGCGAATCTCAAGGCGCATGAAAATACAGCTACGCCCGTTACGGTGGTGGTTGCTTGGAATGAATCAGGTTCGAAGCGGTCTAGCTACCGTGAGGGACTGGATGCGATTCGGATGCAGTCCCAGACGAGCGTTAGAAACGCCCTTCCAAGCAACGAGTTGTGGTTTCGTCTCTGCATATCCGAAAATTACTCCAGCTTCCGGAATTCTACGCTCTCCATGAAACCGGCACAATGCAAATCGGCCGAACTGCCGAAAATTCATAGCGAACGGCAGCATGCAGCACGCAGAGCGCGGTATTGGACGGTCGGGCGCCAACCCAGCCCTGTCACTCCACCGCCAGCGACAGCACCACCGCAATCTCATGCACCCGCCTCAGATCCAACTTCCCGCTGCCAAGATGTGGCAACTCCTCCACTTGAAAAAACTGATTCCCACGCGGCGTCCACAAATTCGGTAACCCTGCTTCAGCCAACCGGGCGATCAAACTGTGAAGCTCATCCACCGAAAGCGTATGAAGCACCACGAGCCGCTCGCCTTTCTTTCCATCCGGAACGCCAGTCACGACAAATTTCTGTTCCGTCGCGCCGGCAAGTTCGTGCAACTTCTCCTCAACCTTGATGTGCGGCACCATCTCGCCGCCGATTTTGCTGAACCGGCTCAGCCGGTCGGTAATCGTAAGAAAACCGTCTTCATCTTCGCTCGCGATGTCGCCCGTCACGTACCATCCATCCTGCAAAACCTCCGCCGTCTTCTCAGGCTTTCCAAGATAACCCTTCATCACGTTCGGCCCGCGCACAAGTAAAAGTCCCGCCGTTCCAACCGGAAGCCGCTCGCGCGATTCAGGATCGACAATCCGCACGCTGATTCCAGGAAGAGGATGACCGATGCGCCCCCGCTTCGCTCCCACTTGCCGGAATCCGGGCGCCCGGAAATCGCGCGTATTCACCGCCACCACCGGCGAGCATTCCGTCGCGCCATAGCCTTCGAGCGGCCGAATGCCGAACCGGTCCTCGAACGCAAGCGCCAGCCGCTCCGGCAATTTCTCCGCGCCCACCACCACATACTGAAGGCTCCCAAAATCCTCCGGCGAACATCTCCGCGTGTACGCTTGCAAAAAAGTCGGCGTCGCAAGCAGGAATGTGACGCGATAGTCGCGCACAAGTTCGCTCACCGCTGTGAGATCCAGCGGACTGGGATGGAAAGCGACGCCTGCGCCAAGAACCGCCGGCAGCCAAAGCGTCACGGTAAATCCGAAAGAATGAAAAAACGGCAGCACGCCGAGCAGCACATCCTTCGGGCCGAGCATGAACGTCTGCCCCATTTGTTCAATGTTCGACGCGATGTTGTAATGCGTCAGCATCACGCCCTTTGGTTCGCCCGTGCTGCCGCTCGAAAAAATCACGGTTGCAAGGTCGTCGAGCTTCTTCGGCCCTGACCTGGAATTGTCGCGGCTCAAATTCCGCTCCAGCCAGTAGCCCGGCAAAAACCAAAGCAGCAACGCAGCGATTTTCTCCGACGTGCGCGGCGCCGCGGCCGCTTCCTCCAGCAGAATCGTTTTCGCAGGCACTTTCAGCGGAATGCGCTCGAGCAACAGCTTCGTCGTGATCACCGTTTCCAGGCCGCACTGCTTCGCGCACGACTCCAGCGTCTCGTCCGACGACGTGTAATTCAAATTGACGGGAATTTTCCCGGAAAGCACCGCCGCGAAATTTACGAGCGCTCCCGGAACCGACGGCGGCAGCAGAATGCCCACCATTTCCTGTCCAGCCCACGTGCTGCGCAGCCGCCGCGCGAGAACAATCGCGCTCAGCAGTGCCATGCCCCAACTCATTCGCGCGCGCCGCTTGTCTCCCATCGCGAATCGAAATGGCGAAGTATGCGCCGTTCGAATCAATGCTCGCGGAAGCGTTTTCAACTGTTCCTTGTGATGGCGATACGCGTCGGTCTGCAGTTGCTGCACGGCCTCGCGCACTTCAAACGGTGTCGACGTCGCCGGCATTGGCTTGCCGTAGCTGATCGTCACGGGGTAGGGAATCGATCGCGGCATCTTCCACAGAAACCGCCCGCGCTCGAAGCTGAAGATGCTGCCCCACACGCCGTCGAGATTCACCGGCACAATCGGCGCGTCGACGCCCTTCATAATCCGTTCCATGCCGCGCCGGAACGGCAGCAGTTGCCCGATGCGCGTGATTTGCCCTTCGGCGAAAATGCAAACCACTTCACCCGCGCGAATCGCGTTGCTCGCTTCGCGCAGCGATTGCAGCATCTCGCGCGGCCTCAGCTCCGACGAAATCGGAATCGCGCGAATCATTTTCGCGCCCGGCTTCACGAAAGGCAGATCGTAAATTCCCTTGTACATTAGGAACCGAATCGGACGGTCGGTCGAAGCCAGCAGCAAAAGCGCATCGACAAGCGACATGTGATTCGCGACAAACAGCGCCCCGCCCGCCTCCGGAATGTTGTCACGCCCATCCACGCGTATGCGGTAAATCGAGTGTGTCACCAGCCACAACACCAGCCGCAAAAGCGAATCCGGCAGCAGATACACCGAATACGCCGTCGCCACAAGCGTCAGAATCGCGCCGTCCAGAAATATTCCGCGCGCCGTCTGATGGAATACCTGTGAGTAAAGGGGATAGGTGACTCCTGCAATCAGTACGCCGACGAATGAAAGGAAGTTAGCTAACGCGAGAACGCCGCCCTTGTGCTCTGGTCGAGGCCTGTGCTGAATTAACGCGTTCAACGGAACCGCAAAAAAACCTCCGAAAAATCCAAGCAGCGCTAGAAGAATCTCGGACGACCGCATTGTGCGACCGAACGCGTAAAGTAATCCGCTGAAGACCGTCATTCCAAGGGCGCCGAGAGGAATGAGCCCATACTCGATTTTCCCGCCCGACAGGTAGCCGGCTGCAAAGCTGCCGACTCCGATCCCAACTGAAAGCGCAATCTGAAGATAACTGATGTGCGCTTCGTCCACTCCCAACACAAATTTTCCAAATATCACAATGGTCAGCTGAAGCAATGCAGCGAGAAACCACAGATAAGTGTTTCCCAACACCGCCCACGATAACACGCGGTCCGAGCGCACAGTCTTGAGCTGATTGCCAATGTCTTTGAAGGGATTCCACGGGAACTTTCGCGCAGGATTTGCTGCGGGCACGCGAGTGATTCCCAAACTTGTTGCAAGGCCAACCGCTGTGCATCCGAGAAACATGAAAGCCGCAATTGCTTCGCGACCTCGGAATCGCTCCGCCAGATAGCCGCTCGCCATCACCGCAAAGATACTTCCGAGAAACGTCCCGAGTTCCAATATCCCATTGCCCCAAGAAAGCCGCCGCTCCGGAAGCACTTCCGGCATCAGCGCATACTTGGACGGACCAAACAGCGCCGATTGCGTACTGATTAGGAAAACTGAAGTGCACTCCATCGGTAAGTTGTGAAGAGCAAAACTGGCGATCGCAAATAGCATCACCCCGACTTCCATCAGCTTCGTGCCGATCACCACGCTGCGCTTGCTGTAACGGTCGGCAAAATATCCACCGGTCATCGAGAATAAGATGAACGGCACTGCAAAAAGCCCGCTAACGACGGAGACTAGAAAATCGCGTTGGCTTTCCGAAAAACTCATCGCCACGATGATGTAAATGACGAGGAATTTGATCGCGTTGTCGTTGAATGCGTTCTGGAATTGCGTGACGATCAGCGACCAGAACCCGCGCTGCCAGTTCGGAGTGAGTGCCCGGCCGGTATCGGTGCGAGGTGGCAGCGGGGCTGAAGTCGACGGCGCTGAGTTCGCCGCGGTATCAGTCATGGCGCGACGTAAGAGGGAAGCGAGCCATCAAATTACGACGCCTCGATTTGTCGAGTGACGTCAATCTGTCGCGAGTCTATCGCAAACTCGCGGACTTTGTATCGGCGCGCTGCTGAGATTTTCGCGATTTTGTTTTTGTGGCGGGGGCCTTTGACTTTTGTAGCGCCGGGCTTCAGACCGGCAGGGGTTGACTTGGAAGTTCCTACGCAATCACGCGCAGCGCAGGCGCCTTCGCGGGCGCGGAAGGCATCGACGGCATCGCGGCTGCCGCAGGCAGCGGCGTTTCGCGCTTGTGATATTTCGTCGAGATGTAATCATCGACGAGCGCTTGAAACGCGCGCGACAGCTCGTCGTACGTTCCTTCGAGCGTCGTGAAATGCTGCCCATCAATATAAACCGGGCAGCGCGGCGCCTCGCCCGTCCCCGGCAAACTAATCCCAATATTCGACGCTTTCGATTCGCCGGGCCCGTTGACGATGCAGCCCATCACCGCAAGCTTCATTTCTTCCACGCCTTCGTACTCGCGCTTCCAGTCAGGCATTTTGTCGCGGAGGTAACCCTGAATACTTTCGGCGAGCTCCTGAAAAGTTGTGCTCGTCGTGCGTCCGCACCCGGGACAAGCCGTCACGCTCGGCGCAAACGCGCGCAGGCCAAGCGATTGCAGCAGTTCGCACGCGGCGTAGACTTCTTCGCGCCGGTCGCCGCCCGGCCGCGGCGTAAGCGAAATGCGAATCGTGTCGCCAATTCCTTCCGCGAGCAAAATTCCCATCGACGCCGCCGACCACACCAGGCCCTTCGCGCCCATCCCCGCTTCCGTTAATCCGAGATGCAGCGGCTGGTCCGTTTTCTGCGCGAGGTCGCGATAAATTTCGATCAAATCGTGCGGCCGCGAAACTTTGCACGAAATGATTATCTGATCTTTGCGCAGTCCGCATTCGAGCGCGAGCTCGGTCGACTGCAGCGCCGAAAGCACCATGCACTCGTTGATGATGTCTTCGGAAGTTTTGCCCAGATCGCCGTCGGTGTTTTCCTGCATCTTCTGCATCACGAGCTCTTGATTCAAAGAGCCGCCGTTCACGCCGATGCGCACCGGCTTGTTGTGGTCGCGCGCCACTTTGCAAATCGTCGCAAACTGCTCGTCGCGCCGCTGCCCATGACCTACGTTTCCAGGATTGATGCGGTATTTGTCGAGCGCCGCGGCGCAATCGGGAAATTTCGTCAGCAGGACGTGCCCGTTGTAATGAAAGTCGCCGATCAGCGGCACGTTGCACCCGGCATCGACGAGCCGCTTCTTGATTTCGCCCACCGCTGCCGCCGCTTCCGGCACATTCACCGTGATGCGCACAATTTCCGACCCAGCCTGCGCCAGCTCAAAGCACTGCTGCGTCGTCGAGGCAATGTCAGCCGTATCCGTGTTCGTCATCGACTGCACGACGATCGGCGCGCCTCCGCCCACCTGCACGTTGCCCACTTTCACGCCCACAGTCGTGTGCCGCTTCTGCGTCATATATCAATATTCTAACGAATTGCCTCGGTCTCCGCCACCGGCGCAATTGCCGCCAGTGCCACGATTTTAAGCACCCCTTTACCGTTGATTAGAACCGGTCGCGAGCTCATCTTTTCAGCGAGTTAACGCCCAGTCTAAACGCGTCACCGTAGATTTGAGCGACGGTGCGGCCATCGCGACGATTCGGGGCTGCAGGCTGGATCAGCACGTAATGAGTCTGGACACCCGCCTCAGTCACGGACACGGGTACCGCCAGAGGATCGGCATCAGTTTCGAGTTCGTTCTCAAGCTCCAGTTCGTGGTCAGTTTCCGGTTCGTACGCGGGCTCCGGCTCGGCCTCGGGATCCGCTTGAAGCTCGGACTCGGCGGCGTCGTCGCCATCATCGCCTTCGCCATCGCCATCGTCATCGTTATCGTCATCGTTATGGTGTGGGCCGGCAAGTTCATCTGGCTCGTTGTCGTTATGAAACTCGCTCTCGGAGCGAATTTCCGGGCTGACGCGGCAGCGCCTCCGCGTCGTTTTCGTCAACATCAACATCGATATCAACGACAGAAGAAAGCTGCGGGCTGCGTTTCGCCGGCTGCAAAGCTTTGCCTGAGATAACGGTCCTTGCGGGTATCGCGGGCGCGGCGGACGCCACGGTAGAAAAATTCACCTGCGTAGGCGGATCGACCCAGCGTCCCATCGCATCGACGCAGGAATAGGCGCGGATGGCGCGAATAATGCAATCACCCGAGACCGTCGCTTGACGAGTGTTTTCGATGAGCATGTCGAGCGCGGAGTGTAGATTTTCGCGGCGCCGCAGAGTGAGGCCCGAGGCGTGAGCGTGCCGGTAGACAGCGCGATACTCGCCCAGGTTGTAGACTCGCGCAATCTCCCAGGGGTTGCCCCAGTGAACGAACTCCTCTTCGATGGCGGCGCGGTCGGGATGGCGGCAGATAACGCATTTGCGGCTGTGGCGTTCGAAATTCTGCTTCGGCAGGGTCTTGCAGGTCTTGCGATTCAACCGGTGCTTGCTAATCGTGTTGGCCATTTCAATTCGTCCTTTTTTAGATTTTCGCCGTTCCGCCATGCGGAACGGGGCGCGCGGCAGATAGCGCCGCGCACGTCGTAAAGCAAAAACGGACAATGGTAGCGCGGGTGGCGAAGATTCGATATTCGTAGAACTACGTAGAGCTGTGGAAAAGGCAGAAATCGGGGAAGCATCATGAAAGGCGCGGTTGTTAAGTTAATTACGGAGAAAGGATTTTGTGAACTTTGCGGGAGATAGTCGGATAGTAGTTCGGGAACGCTGGCGAAGACTTGTCGGGCATTTCCCCGAAAACCACAGCGCTCGCAGCGAATTCGATTGCCCTACCACTCAAATCTTTCGTCCCTATCTTGATAAAGTAAACGTTCCATCTCATGCTCTGCCTTTACAACTTCGTGGAATCTCAATTTCTGGCTCGCGATAAACTCCTGTAGCTCGGGGTCGGGATATCGCTTCAGCTCATCGAGAAGTTTCACATTTGATTCGACTATGGTGGCGTGCGAACCCACCCATCCGGTAGGACTAAATTGAGTTATGAACTTCTTTAGCACCTCAACGCGATTGGGCGCCTTATCCAAGAACTTGAGTGCGATGTCGGTCCACCGTTGACCTCCCGCTTCACCGGACGATTGAACTGCTGCTATTCCAGCCGCAACGACAGGGTATCGGATGTCGGACTTTTCATCGCACCACTGCAAGAGATCAGCTTCTGGAATTGCGTCAAAAGGATACCGTTGTAGCTGAGCCGCTCCTTCGAGAATGCTGACGCCAAGACGAATCTGTTTCTCATCACCCGCGCAGATGGATTCCAATGCCGCAAGCGGTTGAACAGCGAACAGAATCTGCAATAAATCGACGTGATAAAAAGCATAGGTTTCAGACTTAGAGATTGCGTCCTTCAAATTGCGACAGATCTCTCTTACCGCCGCAGCCCCTTTTTCTCCAATTAGGGAGTTCTTAGCAAGCATCCTCAATCTGTAGTTGTCGGCCGCCTTAGAACGAGTGAAAGTCAGTCGGCGCATCAACTCACAACCCACGTCGATGAGTTCGGACGTTGAACTCTGGTCTCGTGCGAAAGAAATCCGCATGCAAAGGATCTCGATTGCTATGTTAACGCCGTCCTGACTACTAGCAATAAGCAGCAACAATTCGTTAAACTCAGGCCCTGGAATTCGATGGGTAACTCCACCTCCCCCAAGGCCCCTGTAAAGATGAATCGGTGCCTTGCCGAGCTTTAGAGAGAGGATCAGCCGCTTCGTTCCTGGGTCATCGATTCCTGCAGCCGCCTGCAACAAGGGGTACCATTCGGCCAGGGCCGCGTCTACCACAGCCCTGTCGAGTAGGGTGTTGGACATCTGCGAGTTTATCGCTTGGAGCCCGCTCAAGAATGCCCCAAGTATCTGAGGACTGCGCTTGCCGGCGGCAGCGACCGCAAGTTGCGACGTCAGCTGACCCCACATCTGTTCCGGATTCTTCGACCCTTCCGCGAGACCGAGCCCGAACGCCCATAGTTGCTGGCCGCCGCCCTTCACCAACTCCGGCAGCAGTTCGCCGCAGACGTCCTTATTGCCTCCGACCTCCTTTCCTAAACTGCGCGCGATTTCGCCCGCCCGCGCTGAGCTAATCGCGAAATCCTCTCCGTCATCATCAGGCGACTCAGTTCCAACGTATATGACGGCGTCGGACAATACGATTGCTCTCACTTTGTCCGACAATTTTTCTGGCTGCAGGAGACGTTCGAGGGCGGCAAGGCGGGCTGAGATTCCTGGCGGCAATCCGTTGGAGTCGTAGCGGATCGTCTGGCGGACTGCGATCCATCCATCAGCCCAGAATTCTCTTTCCGAAATTCTGCGACAAACGCGTTCCAGTTCATCGTACATTCCGGCGCCGCTCCACAGACCGCGGAATTGTTCGGCTAAAATTGCGCGCACGTTTTGAGCCAAGGGATTGTCCGAGCACGCAAGCTCCTCAACAAGGTTCAGACCTTGCCTAAACCACTGTTTTGCCTCTGAGACAGTGCGCGGCTGCCAGCCATAATCGCGCGAGTGCGCGCCAAACTCAAAGTCCCAACCGGGGCCAAAGTGAGCGGCTTCCAGCACGGCCTTGAGCGTTGCTAATCCCAGGGCACTTTTTTTCAGATCCTCAGACAGTGTCAGCGACCTGGTGATCGCCAATCGTTGCTCAATCGTCGCGTGCGTGCCGGAAAAATAGATCGGGAAAAGGGAGACGAGGATGCGCCGCCCCTCTTCACGATCGTCATCGACATTTCCCGATTCTATGATCCGAAGAATAAGTGTGATACAACGCTCGAACAGTGCCGCATCGTAAGCCAGCGACCGAATCTGGCTAAGATATCGTCTGCGATCACTCACGACTTCTCCTTCGGTTCGAGCAGCGCACGTTCAAGCGCGGACAATGTACTTTCCGAATCAACGGGCGCGATATTGTTGAAAATGGCGTAGCCGAAGTCGTTGAGTTCCACGGGGTTTTCCAACATCCCTCCTGGGCTCAGCCATCCCGAGACGATTGAGCGTGCCTGCTTACTGTCGTGTAGATAGCGCAGTCTGCGGGAAAAGGATTTCAGTAAGTGATCGCGACCGCTGCGCATAAAGCACTCTTCAATTGCACTCGGCGGTGTGTTCTGAAGAGCTACGGTGGCAAGCCGATTTGCTATGGCATGAGGCAGAACCGCTCGCCAGCGCCCGCGACGTTGCAGCAGGCCACGTCGTTCCAACTCGGCGGAATGTTTGAACATCTCCTGCGCTTCTTTTCCGATGAGGAGTTCCCAAGGCCGAAAGTTCGGATTCTTCTTCGTTAGCGACATTTTCGCCCTCAAATGAATAGACTAACGACAGCGCCTGTGCCGCGGAGTAAAGTGCTTCGTCGGGTTGGTTCGTCTGCTGAAATAATCGGCGAAATAGCCCCCCATCCGATAACTGCGCGATCGACTCGTTCTTACCTATACGGCTCGCAAGCGCGATTGCAATGCGGCCATTGCCCCCCGAAAATTCAGCGATTTTCCCCGCATCTACCTGCGATAATTCCGGGAATCGATTCCTAATCAGCTTGTCCGTCAAATGCACCGAGGTCGCTTCGAGTATAAAAACGTCCGTTCCTTCGGGCTGGTCCTCTCGAATGTCGTATTCGATTGTTATTACACTGAGAGAGCTGTCAGGGAGACGACACTGCTCCGACAAGCTTCGGTGCAATTCAGGAGAACAGTCGTCGGCGACGAGAATCGCCCTCTTGCGCGTGGCGATGAGTTCTGATGCGAGTGCAATCGGTGAAGGGTTTGGATTGTTCGAGAGATTTGTATATGCAGCAAGATCCGGATCGAGACTACGCTCACCCACGCGAGCGTCAAATAGCGCTTGTACTAGGCGGGTCTTGCCGACGCCGGATAGTCCAACAAGCCGGACGACTCCACCGGGACTTCGCAGCGTATCGCGAATTGCATGGATACCTTCGATGACGGACAAAGTAGGCTTAGTTTTTTGCTGGGTAGTTCTGACGCGCGGTTCGTCGTCCAGGAAGAACTCTGCAGCGGTTCCCGCGGATTGATAAGACCAGGCTCCGTATGAAGACCATGCTTGGAGGGGCTTTCCAATTCTTTCCCGGACCCACAGCGCTGTGCCCGTATGATCGCGTAGCCACGTTTCGATCCGTCGCCGGTCATAAAAGTCGAGTCTCAAGGCCCGGGCATTCGGAATTCCGTCAACCGCCTCGGCCATAGCATCGAGTCGGTCTCGAAGGGCTGTATCAGATACAGAGTCTCGTGAGCTCACAATGATATATGCACCCGATCGAGCCGCGAGCTCGCAGATGGCCGGTCTGAGAACTCCCTTCGGCTTCATTTCGTGCAAAATCTTGGAAGCGGACATCTCCTCCGCTTTGACCTGAAAGCCGGTAACTGGCCGCGGAATGAAGCCTTCCCCTTCTAAATTCGGCGGCAATTCCGTCCGTACGTCAATTCCTCCATCTTTCGCATCTTGATGACCACCCCATGTGACGCACGACGGCGAGATTCCGCGTCGTCTCAACTGGGACTCGCACAGGCGGCCGACGAGCGATCGGAGGTATTCGTCAGTCAGCATCGCGATGTCGTTTGCGGTCACTTCGAACATGGCAAATATGCCCTCCAACGAGTTTGACTCTTGCGACGTTACGACCCAAAGAAGCATTTTGACAGAGTGTACCGCTAAGTTGAATACTCTCATTGATAATCAGAGCGAATCGAGTCCTTCATCGCCCGCCTACCGGCCGGCCTTCTCGCTTTTCCACAGGCTACGTAGTTCTACGAATTTTCAAGCGCCCGAATCCGCGCTACCATTTCCTGTTTTTTTATGACGACACAGACGACATTGTCGGCGGCCCGCCGCGGCGGGCAGGCCCCTCCAGCAATCGGCGGGCAAGCCACGCTGGTTCAGCGGAGCCAAGCATCACCCGTCTCCACGTCATTTCTAATCATTTCTCATAATTTCTTATCGCGCGTTCCGCGATTAGAAACCATCGTAAGCGATTGAAAACATGAGACCGCGACACGTTCTAATCGACGGTACAGGGGGTGCTGGGAGCTGCGAAAGCAGATTCTTCGTCGTCCGGTGCGAGCGGAGGGAGAGGGTCATCGACGGGTCAACCGTCAGGGCTGCGGAGGCCGGGGGAATGGCTGGCGGCGAATTTGTCGACGTGGGCGAATGCTGCGTCGTTTTCGCTGAGGGCGATGTAGGCGGCGATGTGGCCCGTGGCGAAGCCTGGTGAGTCGAGCGGTAGTGAGCGAGGAGTAGCATGAGGGCGAGGGCGGCGAGTGCGATGAAAGCGGTCCCGCGACCGGATGAGAGTTGTGCAGGCGGCGGTTGCGACGCCGGGACTCGCGCGGCGTTGCGCGAGATTTCGAGCGAATTGTCTGAAGACAATTTCGGAGGCTTTTCTGGCGAAATTTCCGGAGGAAGTTCTCGAAAACGATCGGTCATCGCCGGCTACAACTTTCGCAGCGCGGGCGGCAGCATTCCCGCGAGCGAATACGCGCCAGCGCCCGTGATGAGTAGAGCTGCGGCGAGAAGCAATTGCGTGAGGGCGTATTCCGCTCCGCCCGCGCCGATGTCGAACCCGTGCGGCAGATGGACAAGGAAGATGGCGCCGAGCATGACGATGATGACGCAAACGGCGCCGACGCGAATCAGAATGCCAGTGAGGATTGCGAGGCCGCCGGCAAATTGAGCGAGGCCGACGAGGTAGCCGACGACGTCGGGCGCGTGCATGAATGCGGCGAAGCCGTGAGGCCCCGGGCCGCCGAATGCGCCGAAGAGGACGGCGCTGCCGTGGTAGAGGAACGCGAGAGCGCTCGCGATGCGGATGATCAGGAGCGCGATATTGATTTGGGTCGCGGTCGGCGTCGTTGTGGCGGGAAGGTCGGACATACGCGGTCACCTCGCGTTTGTGTGTAGCAGATTTTTTGCGGTGAGTCTAGCGTTCGCGACTGGCGGTGCTTTGGGGCGGGATTGGCAGCGGGCGCAGCAAGCAGCGCCCCTACGATAAATTCAAAAGAGCCGGCTGGAAGCCAGCGCGACGAAAATCAAAATCTACGCGAGTGCGAGATTGGGTTCGGCGTTCAGTGTTGCGTCGGCGAAATCGCGATTGAGGAAACGCGGGTGGCCGGCGGCGGCAATCATGGCGGCGTTGTCGGTGGAGAGGGCGCGGCTGGGGAAGTAGACGTCGATCGCGCGGCGCTTGGATTCGGATTCGAAAGTCGCGCGGAGTTCGCGATTGGCGGCGACGCCGCCTGAGACGAAAACCGTGCGCGCGTTGAGATGTTCGGCGGCGGCGAGAGTGCGCGTGGTGAGATCGTCGACGACGGCGCGCTGAAAACTTGCGACGAGATCGAGCGTGGCGGCGGTTGAAAGCTGGCGGAGCGCGTCGGCGGTGCGTTCTCCGCGAGTGAGAGCGTCGCGGCGAGCGTCGATTTCAGGTTGCAACTCGGGATGGCGGCGGAGATGGTAGAGCATCGCCGTCTTGATTCCGCTGAAACTGAAATCGTACGGATTGCTTTTCATTTTGGGTTCGCCGAAGCGGACGGCTTTCGGGTCACCATGCAGCGCGAGCTGGTCAAGTATCGGGCCGCCGGGATAGCCCATCGCGAGCATGCGCGCGACTTTGTCATACGCTTCGCCAGCTGCGTCATCGCGGGTGCCGCCGATGCGGGCGTAGGAAAATTTTGCGGCGCTTGCGTTGAAAACATTCGCGGATTCGGATTTCACGTGGTAGAGAACGGTGTGCCCGCCGGAAACGATCAGGCAAATGGCGGGTAACTTCGGGTGCCTGTCGGCGATGTGCGCCTCGAGAATTACGGCGTGGACGTGACCTTCGAGATGATTAACCGCGATGAGGGGTTTGCCGAGTGCGAGCGCGAGAACTTTTCCGTACGTCATTCCCACCAGGAGCGCGCCGGTAAGGCCCGGGCCTTGCGTTACGGCGACCGCATCGATATCGGCCAGCGTTATTTTTGCCTGTTCGAGCGCTTCGCGTACGACTGGAACGATTTTGCGGAGATGTTCGCGCGAGGCAAGCTCCGGAACCACGCCGCCATATTTTCGGTGGATATCAATTTGCGAGGAGACGACGCTCGAGAGAATGCGGCGGCCTCCGGCGACGACTGCTGCGGCGGTTTCGTCGCATGAAGACTCGATGCCGAGAATGAGATTTTCGTTTTCGCGCGCGTCCAAGGCAATTCCTTTAGCAATACCATATCGTAACACACAGGATTCTGCGGCTTCCGCGGCTGCGCGAGCTTCGGGTAAGATGGAATGCAGAAGCGAGCACGGGCATTCATCGACGTGGCTGGTTTGCATTTGCCGGCGCGATCGAAGAGGAATCAGAAGATGACGCAGAAGCCGAAGCGGGTGCGGAAAGCTGTGCTGCCGGTGGCGGGGCTCGGGACGCGATTCCTGCCCGCGACGAAAGCGATGCCGAAAGAAATGCTGCCGGTGGTGGACAAGCCGCTGATTCAGTATGCGGTGGAAGAGTGCATCGCGTCGGGAATCGAAAATATTATTTTCGTGACGGGGCGGCGGAAGAACGCGATCGAAGATCATTTTGATTCCAATCCGGAGCTCGAGCAGTTTCTCGAAGAGCATGGGAAGCCGAAACAGGCGAAGATCGTGCGCGAAATCGGCGGCGACGTGCATTTCAGTTATACGCGGCAGAGCGAGGCGCTGGGGCTTGGGCATGCTGTGCTCACAGCGCGCGAGTTGGTGGGCGACGAGCCGTTTGCGGTGCTGTTGGGCGACGTGATCATGGACGGAAAAATTCCTGCGACGCGTTCGCTTATGGAGATTTACGAAGAAACGGGAGTGGGAGCGATCGCTGTGGAAGAACTGCCGCGCGAGCGTTTGCACTTTTATGGGATTGTGGACGCGATTGTCGAGAAGACAGGCCGATGGGGAGATCGGTTGTTGCGCATCAAGGATCTCGTCGAAAAGCCGGAGGCGGAGAAAGCGCCGTCAAACCTGGGCGTGACGGGGCGCTATGTGCTGCCACCGGAAATTTTCGATTATCTGGAAAATACGAAACCCGGTGCGGGCGGCGAAATTCAATTGACGGATGGGCTTCGGATGCTGGCGCAGGCGAAAGAGCAGGGACTGTTCGCGTATGTCTACGATGGAAAGACGCACGACGCGGGAGACAAGCTTGGGTTTTTGAAGGCGACCGTGGAGATTGCGCTGAAAAATGAAAATTTTGGCAAGGAGTTTCGGGAGTATCTTCGGGCATTGAAGGTGTAAGATCTCGCCTGCTAAAGGTGGTGGCTAGAACAGCGAGCTGCCGGAATCGTGGCCCTACTTCTTATCTTTCTTCGAGGACGATTTCTCGGAGGAACTTTTCGATTCGCCGGATTTGCTCTCGGATTTTCCGGACTTGTCGGATTTCTCCGGCTTTTCTGATCTCTCAGACTTCTCCGACTTCTCTGATTTTGACGATGCGCCGTCACCCGAACCCTCGCTGGAAGATGGCTGAGAACTCTTCCCACCATAATCGGTGACGTACCAGCCGGAACCTTTGAACTGTATTCCGGACGCGGATATCTGCCGGGGAGCTTTCGCGCCGCATTTCGGGCACTTCTTTACTTCCGAGGCCGAATGCTTCTCGATCAGCTCGAATCGATGGCCGCATTTGTCGCACTTGTATTCGTATAACGGCAAGACGGACCCCCAAGGATGCAGCGAAACTAAAATATTAGCATGAGTGCGGCAGTTGCTGCGTGATGGGGGCGTAATCGCTAACGGGAGCGGCACCGAGGATTTGGGATCGCGGCTTGCAAGACGGTAAGGTAGAGCATAGGCTCGTTGAGTTAGGCAGGGCCATGGCGAAAACTACAAAAATTAACGAGCCGGGAGCGGGTTGCCTGTACGTGGTGGCGACACCGATTGGGAATCTCGAAGATATCACGTTGCGCGCGCTGCGAATATTGAAGGAGGTGGACTTGATTGCCTGCGAAGACACGCGGCAGACGATCAAGCTGCTGGCGCACTTCGAAATTCAGAAGCGGCTGGTGAGTTATCACGAGCACAACGAAATCACGCGCGCGGCGGAGATCGTGATTGATCTTGAGCAGGGAGCAAGAGTGGCGCTCGTGAGCGACGCGGGAACGCCCGTGGTTTCCGATCCCGGGCATCATCTTGTGAGCTTGTGTTTGCGGCACGGAATTCAGGTGGTGCCGGTGCCGGGAGCGTCGGCTTTTGTGGCGGCGCTGGCCGCTTCTGGAATGCCGATCGAGGAGTTCGCGTTTATTGGATTTTTGCCATCGCGGCCTACCGAGAGGCGCAAGGCGTTGCGCGAGTTGGCATCGGAACGGCGAACGATCGTGCTGTACGAAGCGCCGCACCGGCTGCTCGACACGCTTGAAGATGCGCGTGACCTACTGGGGAATCGAACAGCGGTGGTGGCGCGCGAAGTTACAAAACTCTACGAGGAATTTCTGCGCGGGCGGATCGAATCGGTGCTGGAGGCGGTGAGGAAGAAGGCGCCTCGAGGTGAGATCACTCTGCTTATCGGACCGCCGGATGCTGAAGCCTCGCAGGTTGATGCGGCGGCGAGTGTGGCGGCAGCCGCTTTGCCGCTTGCGCGGCGCGTCGAGGAGATTGCGCTGGAGCGCGGAGTTGATAAGAAGGCAGCGCTGAAAGTGGCGGCACGGGAGCGCGGGTTGACGCGGCGGGAGGCGTACAAGCAGCTTTTGATTACGCGGGATGAGTAGGGCGGGAGATTCCAAATTTGAAATTTGAGATTTGAAATGACGTCAAAGACGGAAGCAGATTCCTCGCTTCTCTCGGAATGACATCGCGGTGTTCGCAAGCTCCCCAGTGCCCGATTATTCACGACGCAAATCGCGAATTGCAAAGTGCGAACGGCGAACAGCAACCCCCAATCCTCACTAAAACATATTTCGATACCCAACCTGCGAGCACCTGATCGATCTGTAGGGGCACGGCATGCCGTGCCCTTCTGCGCACCGCCCACGAATGGGCCGCGCGCAAGCACCCTAAACAAAACCCAGCGTTGAAAAATTGTTTGCCGACGGATGCTCTCTGCAAGTACGGGCACGGCATGCCGTGCCCCCCGGAATAATTCACGAGCGACGTGTTGGCCCACAATTTGAAAATCACGAATCGGAACAATTCATGATCGATGAGCTTGTGCAGAATCGGAAAAACACGCGGAGACGGCGCTTGGCGATCTTTAATCGGCGGATGATGCGGTTAGGTTTGCGAAGAAGCCGTCAACACGCTCGAGGATTTCTGTGGCGTTTTGCGCGTGATGAACGGAATGGCGAAGTTCAGCGCCATTGCGAACGCCGTGCGTGAACAAGCTGGCAAACTGCTTCATTTTCCCCGGGGCGTCGGGCATTTCGGCTGCAATCAAGCTGCGAAAATATCCGGAGAGCAAGCGGTAGCGATCGAGTTCGGCGGGTTCGTCATATTGGCCGGTCGCGACGTATTGCGCGATCTGGCGGAAAATCCACGGGTTCGATGAAGCGGAACGGCCAATCATCACCGCGTCGCATCCGGTTTCGGCAATCATTCGCACCGCATCTTGGGGCGTGCGGATGTCTCCATTGCCGATGACGGGAATCCGCGCGGATTGCTTCACGTCACGAATCACGCTCCAGTCGGCAGCGCCGCTATAACCCTGCATGCGAGTGCGCGGATGAATGGCGATCGCTTCGATGCCCTCTTGTTCAGCCATGCGGGCTACCTCGACGGCGACGATGTTCTTGTCGTCCCAACCCGAGCGAATTTTGATCGTTACCGGGATGCGAACGGCCGCGCGAACGGCGCGAAAAATAATTCCAAGATGCGGAAGGTCGCGCAGAAGTCCGGAGCCGCCGCACTTGACGACTTTCTTGACCGGGCAGCCGAGATTGATGTCGACAAGGTCAAAGCCGAGATCTTCGGTAAGCGCGGCTGCCGAAGCCATCACATTCGGATCGGAGCCGAAAATCTGCGCGGCGATGGGGTGCTCGTCTTCGTCGAAATAGAGGTAGTGGAGCGTGCGGGCGGAATTGCGCGTAAGGCCTTCGGCGCTGGTGAATTCCGTCATGATGAGGCCACAGCCGCCGAGGCCGCGAATCACGCGGCGAAAGACGGTGTCGGTGACGCCCGCCATCGGTGCGAGGATCGTGGCCGGGCGAATGGCGGAGTTGCGAATTGTGAATTCGGGCGGAAACATATTCTAGAGCAGCGAATCGTCGATACGCTCGGTCTCCGGTGAATTTGTGCGATGAATTCCGTCGCGAGTTGGTTCGCCAGGCTGATTAACCGGTGAGCTGGATGCCGGCCTTTGAGCCGTCGGCGATGTAACGAGTGCGCCGACCGTTACGCTTCCTGCTCGCGATGATGCGGCGGCGGCCCGAGCGCGCGGCGCGGGCGGATAAGTGGCATCGAGGCGAGCGGCGGGCAAAACACCATTGAGCTGTGCAAGCAGCGCTTCCTTCGATCCGCCGAAGAAATTTTCGACCACCTGACCCAACGCTTGCGCCCGCGCTTCATCGGCGCTCACGTTTGCGCGATAGGTATACGCGCGGCCTACTTTGCGGCGATCTACGACGCCCTTGCGTGCGAGACGGTCCATGATCGTCATGATCGTAGTGTAAGCGCGAGGCCGGCGCGCCGCGAGCTGATCGCGAATTTCGCGGACGGTGCCTTCGCCCATCGGCCAGAGCGTGTTCATGCAGTCGAGTTCGAGCGGCGCAAGATCCAGCACGGACCGGCGCGGCGATTGCGTTTTCGTTTTCGTTGTTGCTTCAGTCATTTGGGATCCTAACCTGCGCTCAGCTTTTTTTCTTCGTGTCGCCCACGCCAGCCGATTTTGCGGCACTGCCGCCCAAATATTTTCCGCCATCGAGTAACGCGCGCCGCAAAGACGGATTGCGACCCGTCCACTGGTCGTCACCGATCAGCGATTCGAGCGTCGCGCCCATCGCGGCCATTTTCGAATCGAGGTCGTCGATAAAATTCAGCGCGACGGCTTCTCGCACTTGAGGAAGCGCCGGTGATCCGAATTCGTGCGTGCCGTGATGGCTGAGAATCAAATGCTCGACGAGCACGGCCAGCGGAGCAGGGAAGCCGGGGATCGTTTTGATCCGCTCCTGCACCATTCCAGCGCCGATCATGATGTGGCCGAGCAAGCGGCCTTCGGTGGTGTACTCGATGCCGCGCGTGTAGCGCAGTTCGTCAATCTTTCCAATATCGTGGAGGACGACACCGGTGAGAAGCAAATCCGCGTCGAGTTCGGGATAGTGCGCAGCGACGGCGCGCGAAAGTCCGATGAGGCTGACCATGTGTTCGAGCAAGCCGCCGATGAATGCGTGATGCATCGTCATCGCGGCGGGTGACCGTTTTAGCTTCACAGCGGTTGCGGGATCGTCGACGAAGCTCGCGAGCAGTTTCTGCAAGAACGGGTTCTTCATTTCCGCGACGGCAGCTCGCAGCCGCAAGTACAGCTCTTCGACGTCATGCTTGGTGTGTGGCAAATAATCGGCGAGCTCGTAGTCGCGTTCGGCGGAAGGAATAACGGCTTCGAGAGTCAATTCCTTTTGGCCGTTGTACAACTTCACGCGGCCGCGAATCTGAACCACATCATCGCGGTCGAATGTTCCGGCGATCGCGGCGAAGTTGTCCCACATTTTCGCGGAAATGGTCCCGGTGCGGTCGGCTAGCTCGAGTTGCAGCCAGGACGAGCCGGTGCGCGCCGAAGTGCGGATTTCCTTTTCGCGAACGAGAAAAAGAGATGTGACCGCCTGGCCGTCCTGAAGGCCCGCGACGAAGAGAGTTTTCATCAGCTGCTCAGCTTCGGCTTCATTTTCTTTTTGGTCTTCTGCTGGGTGTCCGCGGTCGGCGCTACTTCCTGGATTACACTTGCGCCTGCCACCGCAGCCGAATCTGTAAACCCGGGCTTCACGGTGACGTAGCTTTCCTCGCGCAGCTGTGCCAGGTATTCGCGCATTTGCGGCTGCATCTTGTTCATGTAAATCCGGTTCATGATTTCGGGTTCCACTTTTTCGACGGGCTGCAAGCCGGCTTGATAGTGGTCAAGGATTTTCAGAACTTCGAAGCCGGTTTTTGTCTGGATGACGTCCGTGATCTGGCCTTTATCCATTGTGAATACGACGTCTTCGAGTTGTTTTGATAATTGGCCGCGCTCGAAAGTTCCCAGGTTGCCGCCTTTGTCCTTGGTGCTGCCTTCCGAGTATCTCTTCGCAATTTCGCTGAACTCTTCGCCTTTGATCACGCGGTTGCGATAGTCCGTCATCTTCTGCTCGATGGCTTCGATTTCCTGTGGGGACTTGCCCTGCGTGTCGAGGAAAATTTCGGCCAGGTCCACTTGCTCGGGCCGGACGAAATCCTTCTGGTGCGCGTCGTAATATTGCTGCACTTCGTCATGACCGATTACGATGCGAGTGCTCATCTCGCGGCGAATCACTTCCTGAGTGAGCAAGCTGTTGCGAATTTGCGTTTTATAGTCTTCCCAGGAGATTCCCTGCTTTTCAACCTCCCGTTCGAGGTCGTCGAGGCTCGTCAGGCCATTTTGCTTGCGCACGTCATCGAGCCGCTTGATAACGTCCGATTCCACGCTGATCGCTTCGTCTTTGCCGCGCTGAACCAGGAGCTGCTGATCGATCATGTCCCGCAGCAGGTCCCTCTGTTTATCCTTAAACATCGCGTCGACGCGATCGGGAGTACAGCCTTTGCACTCGTCAGCTACGTCCTGGTGGAGCGCCCCTTCGCCTTTCTCGTAATCGGTGAGCGTAATGATGTCGTTATTTACTCGGGCTACGATTTCCTCCACGACAACGCCGTGATGAGTGGCAGCCGAAGCAGAGCTAGCCGCGGCGGGCGGCGGAGGAGGAGGTTTGATGGCCGTGGACTGCTTGTCCTGCGCGAAAACCAAAACCGGCAGAAGCAGCATCATGAGCGACGCTACGAGTGCGACGGGAAGACATTCCAAGAATTGCAAAGTTCGAGATTTCATTGTGTTCCTTCAAGCGAAAGTTTAGACCTACGATTGTAGTTGTTGCAATACGTTTCTGGCTGCTCCCATCGGGCCCCCGGCGTCGCCCTTCCATTCCAGCCACAAGACTCCCGTTGGATCGAGGCGCATTCCGCGGCGCTTTCGGAGCAGTTTCACGAGCTTTTCCGGGCCGAGCGGAGTGTCGTCATAGAACTTGATCGCGAGCTGATCGCCGCGCCGGTCGATCGTCGCAACGAGCATCTTCTCCGCCAGCGCTTTCAAGACGGCATATTCGAGCAGGTTTTCGACCGCGGAGGGCGGCGGACCGAAGCGGTCTTCCAGCTCCCGGCGGACTTCCACCCGCTCGACATCGGAGGTTACGCCGGCGATCCGTTTGTAGATGCGCAGGCGCAAATTCTCGCTCTCGATGTACTCAGGTGGGATGCGGATTTCCTGTCCGAGGTTGAGTGTGGCGCGGCGTTCGGGGGGAAGCGCTTCGCCTTTGCGCTCGGCGACGGCACGTTCCATCATCTGGCAGTACATGTCGAAGCCGACGGCTTCGATGTGGCCATGCTGTTCTCGGCCGAGAAGGTTGCCGGCGCCGCGGAGCTCGAGGTCGAGAGCGGCGATGCGAAATCCAGCGCCGAGATCGCTGAATTCTTTGAGAGCAGCCAAGCGCTGCCGTGCGATCGACGTAAGAGCGGTTTCCGTGGGGATGAGTAGATAGGCGTACGCGCGCTGGTTCGAGCGGCCAACTCGTCCACGCAATTGATACAGCTCGGAGAGGCCGAAGCGATCGGCGCGATTGATGATGATGGTGTTGGCGCGCGGAATGTCCAGGCCGTTTTCGATAATCGTCGTGGAGAGAAGGATGTCCGCTTCGCCGCGAACAAATTTCAGCATCACTTTTTCGAGTTCGTTCTCGCGCATCTGCCCGTGGCCGACCACGACGCGAGCCTTCGGCACAAGGCGCGTAATCATCGTCGCGAGGGAATCGATCGACTCGACGCGATTGTGAACGAAAAACACCTGGCCGTCGCGCGCGAGCTCTTCTTCGACGACGCGCTGAACGAGCGTCTCGCTGAACGGAGCGACGGTCGTTTGAATCGCGAGCCGATCCTTCGGCGGCGTTTCAATCACGCTCATGTCGCGCAACCCGACGAGTGACATATGCAGCGTGCGGGGAATGGGAGTGGCGGACATCGTGAGGACATCCACATTTTTGCGCATTTCCTTCAGGCGCTCTTTGTGGGCGACGCCGAAGCGCTGCTCTTCGTCGACCACGAGAATTCCCAGGTCTTGAAATTTCACGTCCTTTGAGAGGAGGCGGTGCGTGCCGATGATGATGTCGACTTTTCCGGCTTCGAGTTCTTCGAGCGTTTTTTTCTGTTCTTTTTCCGAGCGAAAGCGGCTCAGCATTTCGACGCGCACGGGAAACGCAGCAAAGCGGCGCCGGAAAGTCTGATAGTGCTGGAAAGCGAGGACGGTGGTGGGAGCGAGCACGGCGGCTTGCTTCGAATCGGCAACGGCCTTGAACGCTGCGCGCATTGCGACTTCCGTTTTGCCGTAACCAACATCGCCGCAGAGCAGGCGGTCCATCGGTAGCGTTGATTCCATGTCGCGCTTCACGTCGTCGATCGCTTTTTGCTGATCCGGAGTTTCCTCGAACTCGAAGGCATCTTCGAATTCGCGCTGGAAATTCGAATCCGGTGGAAACGCATGGCCGGTGGCCATCTTGCGCTCGGCGTATAGCTCGAGGAGCTGCTCGGCCATGTCACTGACGGATTTGCGAACGCGCGTCTTGCGGGCTTCCCAGAGCGTGGTGCCGAGGCGGTCGAGCGTGGGCGTGACGCCGCCGAGCGATTGATACTTTTGAATCAGGTCGAGGCGCGCGAGCGGGACGTACAGCTTCGCGTCTTCGGCGTAACGCAAGAGCATGAACTCGCCGTTCGCGCCTTCGATTGCCACTTGCCGCAAGCCTTCGAACTGGCCGATGCCGTGGTCGACGTGAACCACAAAATCGCCCGGTTTGAGATCGGAGAAATCGCTGAAGAAGCTGGCGGTCTTGGGGCGCGATCGCGCGCGCTGCGTCGGCGGCGGAAGCGTTTCGAAAAGATCGGTGTTTCCGTAGATGGTGAGGTTCGTGTCGGTAATCACTACGCCTTCGCTCGTGGGCGCTTTGATGAGAATCATCCCAGGGACATTTCCGCCGTGCGATTCTTCTGCGAGGCGAGTGACGGTGACATTCTCTTCAAGCTCGCCGAGGCGATACGCCACTTCGTATTCGTGGCAGATGTCCGCCAGTCGTTCCAGTTCGCCGGTGCTTGCGGCCGAAACCATCACGTTTTCGCCGGTCGCGAGTTTGCCGCGCACTTCGGTAATAAACGCGCCGACATTTCCGTGATAGCGAGTGGTGGGCTGGGTGTGAAGCATGCGCGGATCAGAGCCTTCGATCGCGACGCCCAAATGTTCGACGCCAAGTCTCGGGGCGAGTTGCAAGGCGAGCGACCATTCTTCGTCATCGAATAGAAAACGGTTCGGTGGCTCGCTGGCTGCATTTCCGTCCTCATCGAACGATTCGCGCATGCGCTTGCGATATTGTTCGACGGCGGCTGCGAGGAGCGACGGCTCGTCCTCGACGACGAGAGGGTCGCCGGCAAGATCGAAGAGCGTCGACTTGCGCTCTTCGAGGAGAATCTCTTGAAACTCCCAGCCGGGATAAAAGCCAGCCGGGGTTTCATCGTCTTCGCGGCCGGAAGCAGCCGGCACGCGCAAACGCTGCAAGACTTCGGCGCGACGCGGAAATTCGGTGAGTGGGAGCAGCGTCGCGCGTTCCATCGGGTTCGTCGAACGCTGCGTATTGGGATCGAAGGCGCGGATGGATTCGATCGTGTCGCCGAGCAGCTCGACGCGGATTGGCTGAGGAGCTTCGGGCGAGAAAACGTCGATGATTCCGCCGCGCACGGAAAACTGGCCGGGCATTTCGCACGTCACTTGCTTGTCATAACCAGCGCCTGCGAGGTAATCGAGCAGTTCGCGGTGGGGAATATCCTGATCGCGTTGAATGGTGCAAGCGAGCTGGCGATAAAATTCCGCTTCGCGCATTCGCCAGAGCGCCGCCTGCACGGGCGCGATCATTAGGTCCGCGTCGCCGTTTGCAAATCGCCAGAGCGCGACGGCGCGATCTTCGGAAATTTCCGCATGTGGAGACCGGCTGTCGTACGGAAGAACTTCGAGTGCTGGGAGATGCACGACGCGATTCCCGGGTTTGCCCGTGACGGCGCGATAAAACCAGCGTAGCGGCTCGACGAGCGCTTCGGCGCGCTGGTTTGATTCGACGATAAAAATGGTGGGCCGGCCAAGTTCCGTCGCCGCTAACGCGACGAGCAGCGTTTTAGCTGGATCCGTGAGCCCGGCAAGGCGCACTTCGCCACCGCTGCGGCGCAGCGTCTCCAGTGCTTCTTCGACGACGGGCTGGCGTCCCACCCGAGCGAGAAGCTCAGATACCAGGGAAAGAATCATGCGCTAATATTTTTGATGCGCTCGATCAGCCGCGCGGTCGAGTGGCCCGGCTCGAGAGGAACGCGAACTACTTTGCTTCCGGCGGCAGTGGCGGCCTCGTCGTCCCGGAAGGCAGATTCCTCGGAGCCCGGTTCGCCGCCCTTCACCACGACATCAGGCGCGAGCCGTGCGATTAATTCGCGAGCTGTTGCCGAATCAAATTCGACGACGTAATCAACGGCGGCAAGCGCCGCCACGATCTCAGCGCGCTCTAAGGCAGGCGTCAGCGGACCCTGCGCATGATGCGTGGATTCTTGCTCGCGCTTACGGCCGGCGCTTGCATCGCTCTCGATTCCTACGATCAGCACGTCTCCGTTCGAGCGCGCTTGCTCGAGCAGGCGAATGTGTCCCGGATGAAGCAGATCGAAGCGCCCGCTCGCGAACACGACAGACTTGCCGTTGCGTTTCGCTTCGCTCCGGTGGAGAATCAGTTCATCTTGGGAAACCACGCGACCCAAATTTCCGCTCCTCGAACAGTTTTTTCAATTTCACGCCAACATACAATTCTAGCATGCGCGTTAGAAATGACGGCGCTCGTCCGATGAAGCGCTGGGAGCTTGCGCTCGCGATCAGTGGCGCGATTTGTTTGCTGCTGGGAGCGGCATGGATTCGGCGCGGGGAACTGCCGCGCCAGGACTTCGTGCTGGAGGCCGGAGGCTGCCGCATGCCTGCAACAATTTTCGATCCGCCGCCAGACGTGACGCCTGCAGGATCTGCGATCGTGCTTCACGGACTCTCCGCGAATCGCCGGGTGATGACCTATTTGGGTGAGGACCTAGCGGGACACGGATTGCGTGCCTATTTGGTGGATCTGCCCGGGCACGGCGACAATCAGGATGCGTTCACGTTTCCACGAGCGCAGCAGTGCGCAGCGTCGGCGGTGGATTCCTTAATTCGCGCCGGCAAGATTGATCCGCGCACGACTATCTTCGTCGGACATTCGATGGGAGCCGCGATCGCGATTCGAATGGCTGACCGCGAGCCCGTGCTGGCGACGATTGCCATTTCCCCCGCGCCAATGATTCCGCCGGAGCGAATGCCCGCGAACCTGCTCGTCTTCAGCGGTCAGTACGACTTGGAACCGCTTGTGAAAGAGGCGAAATCCCTGGAGGTAGCTGCAGGCGGCGAACGCACCGCGCCGGACGATTTCGCGCAAAAACGCGCTTTTGATTTGCAGTCCATCCCGCACGCCACGCACACGAGCTTGCTTCTCGATCGCCGCGTCGCTCACCGGTCGGAGCTATGGGTGATGCAAGCCCTTTTTCCGGGCGTGGCGGCTGAAACACTTATGCTGAATCTCGATCTCGCGACCTACGAGACATTCAACCGGGGTCGCAGAGCGTTTGGCGGGCGCGGTGCTTGGGCTTGCGGGACTTCTGCTGATTTTTCCTTTATGCGCGACCGTGGTGATTTGGATCTTTGGGAAGTTCCCACTCCGATCTCGCGACCGATCGACTGAAGATTCGCGAGCAGATTTGGGGGCAGATGAGGGAGCAGATTCGCGTGTAACCCGACCTAGCCGAATCCTGGTTTTGATCGAAGGTTTTGTCTGCGCTCTCTCTGCTGTTCTGCTTTTGAGTTTTTTCATTCCGCTGAAGTTTCTGCACATGTATACGGGTGACTATCTCGCATCGCTCCTGCTGTTTTTTGGACTGCTACTGTTGCTCCTGAATCGGCTTCAAGCACGATCTAATTTCTCGTTCGATTTCAGAGCGCAGCTTGCGGCGGCAGTACTCGGCGTGGGCGCCATCCTCGCGGTAGGAGCCTGGCTGAATTGGCAACTGACGGACGCCTGGCTGAACGCGCCGCGGTGGTTGCGATTTTTCGCGCTGTTGCCGGTCACGTGGATTTTTGCCTACGCGGAAGAAGCCGCGCTCGGGCCGGTGGAGCAGGGCCGACGGCGAGCTGCGCGATTTGCGGTTGCGATGATGCTTCGCCTGGAAATTTGGCTCGCGTGCGTGCTTTCGTACTACATGCTGGCAAATGGCCAGGTGCTGATTTTGCTGTTGGTTACCGTGCTTTTTGTTTTTTCCGTGCTGCAAAGGCTGGGTACCGATGCGTTACGTCGCTGCACTGGCTCGGCCACGGCTGCGGCGCTTTTTGGTGCTATACTCGCCGCTTGGTTGATTGCGTCGGTGCTTCCACTAACCTAAACCGCGAATGAAAGAAATCGTAATTGTCGGCGGAGGGCCTGCCGGTGCGCTCTGTGGAGAGCGGCTGGCGACGGCTGGTTTCCGTGTAACAATTTTCGATGAGCGTCTTGCGTGGGAAAAGCCCTGTGGCGGCGGCTTGACGCATAAAGCGATCGAAAGCTACCCGTTTTTGCTGGACACCCCGCATCCCAAGAAACTCGTGCGCACCGCGGAACTGATTTCCAGCCGCGGCCACCGTGCTCGCTTCGAGATGAGCCACCCGATCGTGATTTACTCTCGAAAAATTTTGAATGGCCTGCTGCTGGAACGCGCTGAAGCCGCGGGATGCTCGGCCATTTGCGCCCGGGTCACGAATGTGAATACCGACGCGCCGCGCGTGAAGCTCTCGGTTGGCGGCGCAGAGCGAGAAGCGGATTTTGTGGTGCTCGCGGCGGGCGCGCGCAACCAATTGCTTCCGGAAACCACCGCGCTTGGCCCTCGCGATCTCGAAATGACGCTCGGTTATTTTGTGCCCACCGAAGAAGACATCATCAAGATCAAGTTTCTGAAGCAGTTTGAAGGTTACCTTTGGTCGTTCCCGCGCGCGGACCATCTTTCGGTCGGCATTTGCGCGAAGCTGGGGCAATCGTCGAGCCAGCAGCTGAGAAGGCACCTCGATGATTTTATTTCCGAAGAAAATATTCCCATGCAGGGCGCGCGGCTCTTCAGCCACGTTCTACCGTCGCCGCAAGCACAAACGATTCGCGGACGGCGAATCGCGGGAAGCAACTGGGCGCTCGCGGGTGATGCTGCCGCGTGTGTGGACCCCATCACGGGCGAAGGACTCTACTACGCGCTGCGGTCGGGTGATTTGCTGGCGCAGGCGCTCGCAGAGGGGCAGCCGGATGCGTATCCGGAGAGATTACGCGCTGCGTTTTCAGCGGACCTGGAATTCGCAGCGAACATTGCGCGGAAAGTTTTTCGCGGCACATTTCTCGGCGGTGCGATTACCACTCGCATGGTCCAGTTGATTAATTATTCGCCGGCATTCCGCAGCCTGATGCGCGATGTGTTCAGCGGCTCGCAGGACTATCGCGGACTGAAGCAGCGATTGTGGAATCAGCTCGGAATCACCGTGGCCGAATTTACGAAGAGCTTTCTCGATCCGCGCTGCGTCCGCGGCGCGGCCGGTAGCGTGTCGCGCGAAACTTCTCAATGAAGCGGCGGGTTCCGTCTCAAAAATCCAGAGCCCGGAAATCGGTTTCTGAGAAATCCAGCCGCCAGAGAGTCAGAGCCACGCAAGATTCCTCACCGTCGCAAAAGCCTCTGGGCGCTCCGCAGGCGAGTGAAGAATTGCGCCCACGAATTGGGCTCGAATCCTTTGTCGAGAAAATCGTTCCTCATGGATGGACAATCGCCTCTTACGATCCGCGATTGCCCGCGGTGCTTTCAACGCCTGCGATGATCGGCATGATGGAAATCGCGTCGGTCGAAGCCATACGGGCTCATCTACCCCCAGGAGCAATCACCGTCGGAACGCGAATCGAAGTGGATCACCTGAAAGCTGTGCCGGAAGGGGCAACGGTTCGAGCGACCGCACGCCTTGTGCAGCACAAGGGGCGATTTCTCGTTTTCGACGTGGAAGCCACGGCAGGGGCGCACGTGATCGGCCGCGGGCAGGTATATCGCGCGATCGTCGAGCCGCAGACATTTCACGCCAAGGCCCACACCCGAACTTCCTGAGCGCAAGTTGAGCGCGAAGTGCTCGCAGTTGATTCGCGCGCGATCGAAACCAAATAATATAAACTTCGCGTGCGTCGCTTGACCGCCGATGTTCACAAGCGATACATTCAAGATGATATTGAAACACGCTGTGCGGCGATCAATTGCGCCGGGCAGTTGCAACACGTGCCGGAGTGGTGGAACTGGCAGACGCGCCGGACTCAAAATCCGGTGGGCTTAACGGCCCGTGTGGGTTCAAGTCCCTCCTCCGGCACCAAAAATTCTGCTTCTCGCTGCCGTATTTCTTTTCGAACTCACCTCATGGATTCGCGTACTTACTCGCCAGCACTTCCTGCACGTGCATCGGCGAAAAACTTTCGCAGCAGCCAATCAATTTCGAAATCACGTGATAGTAGAAAGCGTTGTTGTCGCTATCTTTCATGTCGGCTTCCGACTCCCAAACGGAAATTGCCATCACCTCCCGGCTCGTAGGATCTTCACCGCGCAGAACGACCAGGGAACGAAAGCCACTCAATTTGTCCATCGCCGCGGTAAGAGACTCGACGGTCGCGACAAACTCCTCGATTTTTCCGGCACGAATCTGATAGTGCGTGACGCGAGCGACCATGGCGCCTCCGAGTTGGCGGAAAAAACTTTCGGACGCGTGCGATTGTACAGCGAGCCTGATAGCAGGTAAACATTCGGAACTTCACCGGGCTTTGTGTCCGAGCACTGAAGCGTAGCTTCAGAAAAATTGCTACGCGCGTAAATGTCTTTCGGATTTCACAAATCGAGAACAAGTTTGCACACGTACGCCAAGTCTCTTCACAGCGGACGATTTAAACGCCGCGGAAGGATCGAAGGAGGATTTCCGGGGAGTGTCTAGTTTAATTGCCGGGGCCGCGAATTAGCCGGATTGCGTTCGGAATGTCGGAGTCAGTTTGACTCGTGGAAGCTGAGTCGACATCGCTCGCTTCAAGCTCGCCCGGCGCAGAGCTTCCTTCTCCGGGCGCCAAAAACAGGTTGGTCTCGACGCCGTGCTGCTTCGTATAGAGATCGTAGTAGCGGCCTCCGGCGGCGTAGAGCGATTCGTGAGTGCCACGCTCGACGATCCGTCCCGCTTCAATCACCAGAATCTGATCGGCGCGCCGCACGGTAGACAGCCTGTGGGCAATTACAAAAGTGGTGCGCCCGCGCATCAAGTAGCGCAGCCCTTCCTGAATCAGCGCCTCCGATTCGGAATCCAGGCTCGACGTTGCTTCGTCCAGAATCAGAATGCGAGGATCCGCCAAAATCGCGCGCGCGATTGACACGCGCTGTTTCTGCCCGCCGGAAAGTTTCACGCCGCGCTCGCCGACCACGGTGTCGTACTTGTTTTCGAAACGTTTCGGCGAATTCATCCACTCGCGCGATTCGGCATGCGACGAGAATTTGTTCATCCTTCGCATCGGGCCGCGCGAACGACACATTTTCCCGAATCGTCCCGTCAAATAAAAAAGTATCCTGCAGCACCACGCCCAATTGCGTCCGGTAGGAGTCGAGCCGCACACTCGCAAGATCGTATCCATCGACGAGCACGCGTCCGCTGGAAGGAACATAAAATGCCGCGATCAATCCGATTACTGTGGATTTCCCCGCGCCGGATGGACCCACGAGCGCGGTGACAGTCCCCGGCGCCGAATCGAATGTCACGTCGTGCAGCACGGGCTTGCCCGTGTCGTACGAAAAATTCACATTCTCAAAAACTACAGAACCGTTGATGCGTCCCAGCACCGCCGTGCGTCCCGGCGCCGCGTCCTCTGTTTTTTCGTTCAGCACTTCGCGCGTGCGCTCCAGCCCGGTGATTGCTTCGGTGAGTTGCGGTCCGATGCTCACGATCTGCACGAGTGGCGCAATCAGCATTCCCAGAAAAATGAAGAACGTGAAAAATGTGCCTGTCGTCATCGCCCCGGCCAGAATTTGCCGCGCGCCCATAAACATAATCGCGGCGCTCACAAGCCCCATCATCACGGTGGAAGACAGGCTCATCAGCGACGTCATCGTGAGCGTTTTAATCACATTGTCGAGCAGCCGTTGAACGCCATCCCGCGAACACTTTTTCCTCGCGTGCCTCCGCGTGATATCCCTTCACCACGCGCACTCCGCCGAGAGACTCGGTGAGCCGCCCGGTGACTTCCGCATTTAACTTCGGCCGCGCACGGAAAAGAGGCCGGATCGTACCGAACGCTTTATTCAGTGCCAGGGCGAAGAGCAGCAGCGCCGTGCCCGCCACAGCCGTCATGCGAAAGCTGATTCGCAACAGCACGACCGAGGCGAATATCGCGGTCATGATTCCGCCGGCAAATTCGATCAATCCCGTGCCGATTAAATTGCGAACGCCTTCCACGTCGCTCATAATCCGCGAAACGAGGACTCCCGTTTTATTCGAGTCGTAGAAAGTTACGGGCAGGCGGCCGATGTGGGCCTGCACTTTCATGCGCAGTTCCGAAATCATTCGCTGCGAGGATTTCGACAGAAGCTGCGTGAGCGCGTAAGACGTAACTCCCTGCAGGATCGTGGCGCAAACGATGGCCACAACGAGCAAATTGAGGAGACGCATGTCATGCTTGCCGATCACGTTGTCGACCAAATATTTCGTCGAGCCGGGAAGGACAAGCCCGGCGAGCCGGTTGATCAACATGAGTCCAAACGCCAGAGCCAGGAGCGCGCGGCGGGGCTCGATCAACTCCCACACGTCTGGAAGAAGCTTCCAGGCGTCTTTCGATTTTGCAAGCATGCCTCGACTGCGAGGGCCGCGTTCGGCGTCCATTGTGCGTTTAAATCCCGTTCCTCGACTGCTGAATTTCGTAGGCTGGTCTCTCCATTATATATACTCTGATGCGCGCCGCGATTTTTCGGACCAGCAGTTTCCTCGCGAAAGCTTTTTACGGCTGCAATCCCTGCAGTGCTAGACTTGAGCATGGCCAAGAAGAAACCAACTCGCAAGAAGAAATCACCCGGCAACAAAAAGAAACCTGTCCGCAAAACCAAAGTAACTCACAAGCGGAAGACGCTCGCAAAATCGAAACGCGCTACTCGTCGCGCTCGTCCCGCGCGCCGCGCTCGCGGCAGTTCGGGCTCATCAGCGCCGACTGCGCAGATTCGGCAGGGAGTTGGACTCCCCGGTACCGGCGGGCAGTCGGGCGACATCCAGGGCTTGTCCAGCATCGAAGGCGTCGATTCGGAAAGCGTTCGCGAATTAGCAGAAGAGGGGCAGGATTTCGAAGCGGGAATCGTCGATGCGATTGAGAACGCGCCTGATCCCGATGTTTCCGAAGTGAAAACTCGCGAAGTTCCCGAAGACGACGTCCCGGACGAGTACAGGAATCAGGATTAGCCTTGCACGACTAGTCTTCGGGATTTTCCTGTCGCGCGCGCAGACTTTTATTTGCGCTCATCGCCGCCACGCCGATTCCGCTCATAAATAAGAATCCAGCGAGAAGGGAAACAGCCGGGAATTCTTCCTCGTTCTCGGACGCACTCGCGGCAATGTTGCGTGCGTGCCGAACCGTTGAATTCGCCGCCATGAGACTCTTGCGCACCGACAGCCCGTACGCCTGATATGTGAACAGGCCCACTCCCACGATTGCCAGTATCAATCCCAAAATGATTCGCTTATTCATTTGAATGCGCTCCCTTCCTTTTCGAGCGGCCATCCCGAAGTTCTGAGCCGTGCGACAGCCGCTCGAACTCATTTTTGCGGCGTGGTGCGGTCGTCCTTCTTCAGAGCGGCCGCGTAAATCCTCAACGATCAGCGTCGCCCAGCAGCTGCTTTCGCTCGTTCCTTGGGATCTTCCGCGAGTGCTTTCAAAAATGCCTCGGCCTGTTCTGCTGCTTCCAACTTGGCGATGCCGTAGCGTTCCTGCAACCGGTCGATGAGCTGATCTCGCTTTCCTGCGATCGCATGGATGTCATCGTCGGTGAGCCTGCCCCACTTTTCGCGAATTTGAGCTTTGTACAGCTTCCATTTCCCTTCGAGTTCGTCCCAGTTCATGGTCTTCGCGACTGCGGCCGAATTCTTCATTGACTCCCACTTCCTGAGTGAGAAGAAAATGTTGGGAATTAGCTGCTCGGAAATGCCTTCATTTTTCATGCGCCCTTTTGCTTGTCCCTGCTGTGGCCGGATTCAGCTTTGCTCAGTTTGTCCACTAGCTTTATCAATCTGACTGATATAGTGCAACACGTTAGCCATACCGCCATTCCTCGCGCATCTCTCATAGTCCTATGTGTTTACGGTCATCTTCCGCGTGGGTGTCGCCCGTCGGAGCCGGGTAAAATCGGAGAGTCACTCGTCGTTTCTTCCCTAATTCCAACGTTTGCAGCAGGAACCGCGCACCGCAGGCAAAAACGCTTCGAAGGCATGTGAATTGGGCCTGCACCATTTTTGTACTATCGTCCAGTTGTTCCGGAAGCTGTCGCACCCGCACACTCGATTGTGAGTTCCTAGGCAATTCTCGCAAGGCACATGCCTGGCAATTCACACGGAGACCTCTCGTGCGACGCACACCCTGGTTTGCACTATCGCTCTTACTCTGCATTCAAATCGGTTGCGGAAGCACGAACGGCGGTTCCAAACCTCCGAATCCGCCGCCACCCCCCATCACCGTTTCAGTAACGGCGGCCAGTCCTGACGTTCGTCTCGCTTCCACGGACCAATTGACGGCAGCGGTCACCGGCTCGACGAATCACACCGTGAATTGGTTTGTTAACGGCATCGCCGGCGGAAACGCCACGGTCGGAACGATCAGCGCGTCCGGCGTCTACACGGCTCCGGACAAAATGCCGAATCCTGGCAACGCGTCGATAAAAGCTGTGAGTGCCGCTGATTCCAGCGCCACCGGCACCAGCGATCTAACGCTTTGGAATCCCAAACCCGTAATCAGCAGCGTGAGTCCCCAGACGTTTGCGACCGGTGCATTCACCTTGACGGTGAACGGCAGCGCATTTGTGAGTGGCGCGGAGATTAATTTCGGCGGGACGGCGCTCAACACGACCTTCAATTCGTCGGCGAAGCTCACTGCGACGGGTAAAGCCGCAAGCGCGGGCACGTTTGCAATTACCGTCAGCAATCCAAATCCGGGCAGCAGCACGTCGAATTCGGTGAACGTGCAGGTAACGTCCAACGCTCCGCCTCCTCCGTCGGGCGCATGCAGTGTGATGACTCCGGGCCAGGGCGGCAGCTTGAACGGTTTCCTCCCCTTCCCAGCCGACAATCTATGGAACAAAGACATTTCCGCTTCACCTGTCGATCCGAATTCGGCCGCGTTGATCAATTTCATCGGCGGGTCGGTGACGATGCATCCGGATTTCGGCTCGGGAACCTTTAACGGCTCGAGCATCGGCATTCCGTACGTCGTCGTAAGCTCGTCGCAGGCCTTGGTAAACATAAATCTCACCGACTTCGCAGACGAGAGCGATCCCGGTCCGATGCCCGTTCCAGCGAATGCACCGATCGAGGGCTACCCAAATCCAGGCAATGGCGATCGCCACGTGCTGGTTCTCGACAACAGCAATTGCTGGCTGTACGAGCTGTACAACGCGTCTGCGGGATCGGGCGGCACATGGAATGCAGCGTCTACCGCCGTCTGGGATCTTCAGAACGACGAGCAGCGCCCGTGGACTTGGACTTCAGCCGACGCCGCCGGCCTGCCGATTTTCCCCGGTCTCGTTCGATACGACGAAGTAGCGGCGGGACAAATCAATCACGCCATCCGGTTCACGCTGCAATTCAGTCGCGCTGCGTTTACGCCGCCCGCATCGCACTGGGCAGCTACTTCCTCACAGGCAAATGCCGCGCCGATGGGAATGCGTGTTCGCTTGAAATCGAATTTCGACATCTCCACGTTCTCGGCGGCCAATCAGGTGATCCTGAAGGCGATGAAAAAATACGGATTGATCATGGCGGACAACGGCTCGTCCATGTACATCAGTGGCGCACCGGATGCTCGCTGGGACAATAACGACCTGCACTCGCTCGGAAGCGTCACTGCCTCTGATTTCGAAGTTGTCGAGATGAATCCGATCTACACATCCGGAAACGTGCCGACGGGCTCAGCGCCCGCAATCGCGAGTTTCACAGCCTCGCCATCGACAACTTCGCCGGGCACAGCCGTCACCTTAAACTGGAGCGCGACGGGCGCGTCCTACTTTGTGATTTCTCCGGCAGTGGGAGCCGTGCGGGGAAGCAGCGTGCAGGTGAATCCAACCCAAACCACCACGTACACACTCGCAGCCACGAATCAGTTTGGACGCACCACTGCGACTGTGAAAGTCACTGTGCAGTGAAACGCTGGAGTGACCCGGCTCCGTGAAAATGTCAGCCGCCTAAAATTAGCTGTTCGCCGCGCGCGACAAATCCTTGGTGTCAGCCTTGAGCATCGACCCGTGCCGCACCGGCGACTTCCGGACCCGCGGCGTTCCATCGCAATCGATGGTGTCGGATTCGGTATACATAGCTTCGCCATGACACACTCGGCATCGCAACGTGAATGACCGGGACGTAAGCTCGCTCAATTCGCTCAGTTCTGATTCCTTCATTTCTTTTTCTTTGCGGACTAATGACGCGGAAAGCGGAATCGGCTGACGGCAATGAATGCAAAGGACTCCGCGATACTGCTGTCTATCAGTTTCTGCGATCATCGTAAGCCTCGTGTCAGGGTGAGGGTCCAGGAATCTTGAAGAGGCTGGAGTCTACCTGCAACGCGCCGTGTAGTCCACTCGGAATTTTCGCGCGCCGTATAGTTCTGGGGATGTGGCACTTAGCCTTTGAGCACCGGGCGGCGGCCACTGTGGCAGCCGGTTGAGATAGGGGCCGCGAGAACTCGAGCCGCTTGAATCTGGGGCGCAGCATCAGTAACATGCTGCGAATCATTCGTACGTAGCAGGCGTTCGAGGCGGCCTAACTTGCACCAGGAACTTTCGATGAAGAGCGAGATCGAAGCTATCTCTCCCTTCGTCGATGAGTTGATGCTGAAAATCAAGCAACACCACTGCGATCCCGGCAGCGAGTTTGGAATTGAGCTGGCTCTGCGCGAAGCCCTCGCGAACGCAATCATTCACGGTAATCACCAGGACTCTGCAAAACACGTTTACGTTCGTTGCGATTGCAGCACCGAGACGGGCGTCTCGCTCGTTGTCCGGGATGAAGGCACCGGTTTCGATCCCTGCGGAGTGCCCGACCCGCTGGCGCCTGAAAATCTGGGAGCCGAGCATGGTCGCGGAATCCTGCTGATGAAGCAGTTCATGGACGAGATTCACTTCGAGCGCGGGGGCAGGGAAGTACACATGCGAAAGAATCCATCGAGCTAGATTCTGCTGCATCACTCGCAAAGCACGTCCTCCCGCAATTTCTTCCCACAGATCTTCAATTCTCGCGGTATCCTTTTGCACTGAAAATCTAAAGCCAGGGAGGCTCGCTTTCCGCCTGCACAGACGGAAAGGTCAGTCGGCCTAGCAGTCCTGGTGGTCAAATCTATCGGGGGAGTTGTGGCGGATGGAAAATCGGACCGTGATCTCGGAATGGACCGGCGCATCACCAGGCGCGATTTTCTAAACGGCTTCAGCGTCGCGGCCGGCGCATCACTTCTTCCCTCTAACTACCATTGGCTCGAAACTCTCGGGCTACCGCAGTCTCCCTACGCACCCGAAAAGAATCCCAACTATTACCCGCCTACGCTCACGGGCATGCGCGGGACCACGGATGCCTCAATGGAAGCCGGGCACGCTCTTCGCGACGGAGGCCAGTGGCCCACGGCCACGCCCGACACAGATTCCTACGACCTGATAATCGTCGGCGGCGGCATCAGCGGGCTTTCAGCGGCCTATTTCTTCCGCAAAATCGCCGGGCCCAAAGCGCGAGTGCTGGTGCTGGAAAATCTCGACGACTTTGGCGGCCACGCCAAGCGCAACGAGTACCACACGCCGGAACGAATGCTGATTGGTTACGGCGGCACGCAATCCATCGATTCGCCGGGCCGATGGAGCAAACACGCGAAGGGCCTGATTCAGGAACTCGGCGTCGATCTGCAGCGCTTCGAACGCTATTTCGATCAGGCGACTGACCCCGTCGCAAACGAGTCGGACGCCGTATTCTTTGACAAAGAAACTTTCGGCGAAGACAAGCTCGTCACCGGCCGCAACAAGATACCGTTGACTGAATTCCTCGAAAAAAGCCCGCTTGCGCCTCGCGTTCAGAAGGATCTAGTCCGGCTCCATACCGAAAAAACCGATTACTTGCCGAATCTTTCGTCATGGAACAAAAAGGTTCTCCTCGCTAAAACGAGTTACAAGGAATTTCTCCTCAAGTACGCGAAGCTTCATCCGGACGCGATACCGCTTTTGCAAAAGCAAACGTACGGCTTGTTCGGAGTCGGCATCGACGCCACCCCTGCTGCCGATGCGGCTGCGATGGGCTATCCCGGTTTTCAAGGCATGGATTTATCCGGGCCGCCAGGTCCCGGCCTGACCGTCGAAAGCACAAAACGCGACGACGGCGCGCCGTACATTTATCATTTTCCCGATGGCAATGCTTCGATCGCGCGCCTGCTCGTTCGTTCGTTAATTCCTGGCTCCGCACCGGGCAGCACGATGGAAGATATCGTCACCGCCAAAATGAATTACGCCACTCTCGACGATCCAAAATCTCATGTGCGGATCCGCCTGAACAGCACTGCCATTCGCGCGGTGAATGTGGGAGATGCGGCGAATTCGACTGGAGCGGAAGTCACGTACGTTCGAGGCGGCCGCACGCATTCGGTTCGCGGGAACGCGTGCATTCTGGCGTGCTGGAACATGGTGATTCCGTACCTGTGCACCGAAATGAGCAGGGAACAGAAGGACGCGCTCGCGTACGGCGTGAAGGTTCCGCTCGTTTACACGAACGTGCAGATCAGCAACTCGCGCGCCTTCCACACGCTTGGCGCAAGAAAAATCAGATGCCCCGGCGCGTATTTCCAATCCGTCGATATGGATTTTCCCGTCAGCATGGGCGATTACAAGTACCCGGCGAATCCAGACGAACCGTGCGTTCTGCATCTCGAGAAAATACCTGTCGGCCCGGGCGCCACGCAGCGCGACCAGCAAATCGCCGGGCGCATGGAGCTATATCGCACCCCCTTCTCGACATTCGAACGCAACGTCCGGAACTTGCTGAGCCGCATTCTTTCGCCGGCCGGCTTCGATCCGGCGCGCGATATTCAGTCCATCACCGTGAACCGCTGGCCGCACGGTTATGCCTACGAATACAACTCGCTCTACGATCCGAATTTCGCACCGGATAAACGTCCGTGCGTAATCGGCCGCCAGCCATTTGGCCGAATTTCAATCGCGAATTCCGACGCGGCCGCATTCGCCTATACCAGCGCTGCGATCGACGAAGCGCATCGCGCGGTGATGGAAGTCGCGCGCTTCAGCGAAAAGCGTGCGGCATCCCACCCAGCGTCACCCGCACCACCGCCGCCGCAAAAACCACCGAAATAAGCACCCGGGCGACCCACGCCGAATCCTCCGGCAAGCTGATGCGTCCAGCGCCTACGCCAACCTAAGGTAGCCACGACGGGCGCCTAATCTCGTCGTGGGCCTTTCTCCCGCGTCATCTCCGCACCAACCCGCATGGCCCGCGAACATGGCCAAGAAACAGGTTCTAAAGGGCCTTAGTACGAGCATCACATTACTTTCGCCTGCCCGATTTCTGCACTGACGTACAGTTGTTCGCGCGTGCCCGCTCCCGCAGACTACTCTTAGTGATCAACGCGCTTGGGATTCAAAACACTGGCTTTGAACAACAAATTGCCACCACATCCTCCGCCAACACTTCTCTCGCTCCACAGTGGCAAACAGCTAGGGGGGCCAAAATGATTAAACGACTGGGCGTGCTCTTTTTTCTCGGCGGTGCATTGGCTGCTCAGCCCGCTTTCGCGGGCGATAGCGCCACAATGAAATGCGACGCAAGCCACAATCGCGTCTGGGTCTACGATTCTTTGACCACTTTCGATGTCTCCGCGAAACTCACTTGCGGCGAATCCGTCGAAATCACAGGCCGCGTGAAAGGCTACGTGAAAATTCGCGCCGCCAATGGCACCGAAGGCTACGTACCAGACGCCACTTTCCCGGATCTGCCGCCATTCGTCGATCCAAACGCAGCGCCAGCTGACACAGCTTCGCTCGCCAGGCGAATTCCCACGCGTGCTGTCGCGCATCCTGTCGCCGTTGCTCCAACCACTGCAATCGCCGCAGTGACTTCGCCGGCCCCGGTGCCAATCGCGCCCACGCCCGCCCCGGCGCCCAGTGTCGCGGCAGCGACGCCGAAACCAGCACCGACCTCCGCCATCGCCGCAACCGTCGCGCAAGTTCCGCCAACGCCGGCTCCTCGCGTCGCAACCGTCGCGCCTGCAGCAACTGTTGCAGTCGCAACGGTCGCGCAAGTTCCGCCAACGCCGACTCCCAGCGTCGCAACCGTCGCACCCGCAGCAACTGTTGCAGCCGCAACGGTCGCGCAAGTTCCGCCGACTCCGGCTCCGATTGCTAAACCAGTCCATGTATCGGCCGCCCCTTCACCCAAACTAAGTGCGCCCGCATCTTCAGTGCGCACTGTGTCGGAGACATCGTCAGCTGCAACGGAAACAACCAGCATGACGATCGAACCTGTGCCCTCGCCGGCGGCTCCGGTCGCGGCTCCCGTCCCAACGACCGGCGCAAGATCCGTTTCGACGCCTGCACCGGGCAAGAAATCAAATCCGTCCGCGTCCGCCAGCAGCGCCCCCAAATCGACTACGACTGTCGCCAGCGGCAAATCTGCGATCACCAAAACCACAACCAGCAAGTCCGCGACGACACAGCCTCAGCCTAGCGGCAGCGCGCATCCGGCACCGACCCCCTCGGTGCCGACGCCTGCCGTTCCAAGCAGCACGCGAGCTACCGACTCAACCGCGAGCCTCGAGCCGCCGCGAGAAGTTGCGAGCGTTCACAACGTCGCTGCCACCGAATCGGATGAAGATCCCGGCTACCTCCCTGAAAACGCGAGCGCCGATCCGGCGTGCCAGAGATTCTTCTCCGCATACGGTTTGTCGCCCGCACAGGCCAAGTGGATCGCAAAGAACCGGAAGAAACAGTTCTCGAGCGTTTGTCCCGCCCCGGATCCTTCGAAAGTGGACTTCGTAATCATCTTTACGCACGACGTCGATTTCTTCGGCGGCACGCTCCCCACCGAAATTCATGGCGACCACGGCTTCTCGGATTTCAGTCCCATGACGATGCTCGATTCCGCGCTCATCCCGGAATCGGAAGCGAACAAAGCCCATCGCGAATACGTCTGGGTTTTCAAAATGCAGCGTGGCGCTTTCGACCCCTCAAAGTTTTCGCCGCGCCGCCACCCGCAATTCTCGAAATCTGAAACTCGTGCGCCCGCGCGCACCGTCGAAGAGGCGTTCCAATTCATCGAGGGCGGCGGCACGAGCCAGTAGTCAGCAGCGATAACGGATCGAGATGCAGTTGGAATTAATTACGGGCGCAGGAAAGCGACGAGGGTTGCCGCTTCCTCCTGCGTCCGTTGTTTTCTCCGCACGCCGGTTGTAGACTCTCCCCACCGCGAGCGTCGGCGTTCCTGGGACTCCAACAACTCGCCACCCCCGCGCGTACCAGCAATGATGAGGTTCGAAGCAGTCGTCCCGGCTGCGAATGTTTCGATCTGAACGGGCGCCAAATGATTCCACGAGCTGCGAAAAAATTAACGCGCGGCGCCACGATCGATCGAACGCGTAATCACTGGAAGGAGCAACAACAATGACCATGGAATGCAACGTCCGTCAAATCCAGGACGTCACGATTCTTGATTTGAAAGGCCGCCTCAGTCTTGGCGAGGCCCTCGCGTTCGGCCCCGGCAGCGGCCTCGTGCTCACCGAAGCCATTCGCAAACTCTTCAACGACGGACACAAGAAGATAGTGCTGAATCTCGCAGGCGTGAAATACGTCGATAGCTCGGGCGTGGGCCAGCTTGTCGGAGCGCTAACAACTGCCCGCAACCTGGAAGTGTCGCTGAAGCTGATCAATCCGGTGAAGCAGGTCGCCGATTTGATGAGGATGACGAAGCTCTATTCAGTGTTCGACATTCGAGAGAGCGAAGCGGACGCAATCGAATCGTTTCCGGCAGGTGCCGCCGCTGGCGCTTAGCAAAAAATCGCGCTCGGTTCGCGTGTGCGAAGTTGCGAACCTGCGCAGTGAACGAAACCACGTCCGAGGACCTGTCCGTAGTTACGTCCCGAAACTCCGAATCGCTTCGCCCTCATCCTCGAAATCTGTAAAAACAGTATGGAGGTTCGTGAGCCGAAGTATTTCCTGAGCGCGCGCGCTCAGATCGACCGCTCTCAGTTCCGCGTCATTCTTCCGCGCCGTAAAAACAGACCGGACCAATTGCCCGATTCCGGAGCTATCGAGATACGAAACATTGCGCAGGTTCAACAGAACGCGTTTTCGCCCGTCCCGGAAAAGATCGCCCAGCAGCTCATGCACGGCCTCACCTTCAATCAATGTGAATCGTCCGCTGACGTCGACAATCGTAATCTCGCCGACTTGGCGCGTGCTGGCGCTGAAACTCAATCCATCCTCCTTTGTACCTGGGGCCAAATTATTCTATCGTATGCGGGGCTGGATTCCTAAATGCTCAGTGAAACCCAAATCCTCGAGCGGCTGCGAAAAATCTGCCTCGCGCTTCCCGGTGCGATTGAAATAGTCTCTTTCGGCCATCCCACATTTAAGGTAAACGGGAAAACGTTCAGCGTTTTCGAGGAATACAAGGGCGAGTTAGGTGTCTGCGTGAAAGTCGAGAAGGAGTTGCAGGGAATATTTCTTGATGATTTCCGCTTTTTTCGCACGCCCTACATCGGAAAGCACGGTTGGGTAACGCTGCGCGTCCACGCGGCGCGGCTGAATTGGACCGAGGTCAATGCTCTCGTTCGCGGCAGCTATCGGCTCGTCGTGGCAGGCCGTCCAGCCAGTCCGTCTCGATCCTCCAAGAAGCGCGCGCCCCATCAAATATGAGTTTTCTCACGCACGAGTCATCGATGGTTCACAGAAGCTAGGACCAACTCGTTGGAAAAGTGTTGTGGGAGCAATCTTGAGTTAGGACGCGATCTCGACCAGCCACCCATCGAGAATTTTAAGCTGATCTTCCGCAATGTCCACAAATGCGACGCCCATGCCCATCCCCTCTTGCACGTAGATGATTTTGCCTTTCGTCGTGAAGGATCCCTGATCGCGCAGAATTTTCAGTTGAATTAAGGTGCCGGTCGGAAGCGTCACGAGGACGTCGACGTAGCAGCCCTTGCGGCTGATTTCGGAAACACGGGCAGCGATTCGCGTGTCGCTCGCAGGTTCGACCACATCTACGTGCGCGATAAATGCATATCGCGGAACCGTTCGCTGTTCGCGATGAGGTTGGTCCGGCTTGACCGGTACTTCAGTCGCTTCGTCCATCTCAAGGCTCCACTGCTCCTGCCAGATTGGCACAACCCGCGGAACGCGGCCAGTGTTGCAGCTTGCGATGACGCGAAAGGGAAACCTGTCCAACCGGACGGGTACGGCCCACGGATCAGTATTTCTGCTGTCATCGTCCTCCCGAATCGGGAAAATATTTGGGTCTCTGCTTCTAATACCAAGCATCCGCCCCTACTCCAAACCAGTTGCTTCGCAGGTCTGAAAGTTCTAGTCTCTGCCCACTGCCAGAAATGCTTAAAAATGTTCAGAACCGAGACTCGCCAATGGAGCACGCATCACGCCCGGGGGACCAACTCAGAGAACTTCGCAATCGCCTCGGAGTGACGACCAGAGAGGTGGAGGAGTTCAGCCGAACAGTTGCCGAAAATTCCGGGAACGATGAGTTCTACATCTCCAATGCGTGGCTCACTCAGCTTGAAAACAAAGACTGCGTCCCCAGCATCTACAAACTCTTCAGCTTAAGCGTCATATACCGCACCAAGTTCGAAGATCTTCTGGCGTTCTTCGGGATTGACCTGGGCGACAGCGCCCGTTATCAGTTGGACGTTCCCCTCGCGAACACACATCTCGTAGACTTTGAAACGCTTAATCCCTCCACCGCGGTGACATTTCCCATTCGTTTGGATCGCGGTTTTAGCGTGGAAAAGACGAGTTTGATTTCGCGCGTAGTGGAGGTCTGGGGACAAGTGCCCATCTCGCTGATTCAGCAGCTCGACGTCCGCCACACTCAATACGGCTACATTGGATTGGGTGACTTCATGATGTACCCGTTGTTGCGCCCGGGAACGTTTGTGCAAATCAATAGCAAACTGGCCGATATTCAGCCCTCTGCCTGGCGCACCGAATTCGACCGGCCGATCTATTTTATCGAGTTGAGAGATAGTTACGCATGCTCGTGGTGCGAATTGAGCGGGTCCCAATTAACGCTGCTGCCTCATCCGCTATCCGCATGCTCCACACGCCAGTTCGCTTACCCGGACGAAGCCGAGATCGTCGGCCAAGTGACGGCCGTGGCTATGCGGCTGGTATCCGTATCGGATGCCGGGCGTGCTGGTGCTCCAGTATTGCCAAAGCGATCTTGAGGTTTGAAAAGAGGAATTCCACCGACAGGGAATCGGTGCCCGCCGGAACGGCAACGCGGTACGGCTGCAAACTCCGCCATGCACGGATAAAATCGGCGGGATCGGTTCGCGATGAAATCATGTAGGTTTCCAATTCCTCGACGAGATCTTCGAGCGGCGAGGAAAGAAGCTCACAGAACGCCTCGCGGTGACAGTCCGACACAGCCTCGCAAGCGGCTTCCTGTGAATAGCGCGCTGCGAGCCCTTCATGATGGTAGAGCCCCGTATTGTAATCGCGCATCGACGCAAGATAAATCAGCCGGTCGAGCGCCCGCGGAGCTTGGGAGAGCGTGCGCCGCCGAAAATCGTCGGCCGCGGCAATCACATCTCCCCGTTTGGCGCTAGCTCTCACATCCGCTCCTATACCGCTGCCGTATCCGGATTGGAATCATCAGGCATTCCGTCCGGAAACGCAGGCGTCAGGAATGCCAGGGACTTATCGAAAACGGCGCACAATCCCGCAGCCGTCGACGCCGTCTTGCGTACCAGATGCGGCGCGGCATAAGGCCCTCTCCATTCCAACAGCAGCCGCAACACCCGGCATCGAACTTGAAGCTCCGCAAAATTAAGCGCGATGGATATTTCAGTCGCACGGCTCATGTTGGCAAACATCCGGGACCGGCGCGTGTGAAACTCCTTCAGGCTGAGAAGCTGTTCTCGAACTTGGCTAACCCACTGCAATGCAAGACGCTTCCGCTCGACCATAAAAAGATCCTGTACATTCTTTGAGCCAATCGACGTCACATACTCTAAGTCTCGCGTCCCGAAAATTCGATCGATTAAATCTTCGGGAAGCAGATCGGCCTGCAAATCCTGTAGGGTCCGTTTCGCCGCGACCAGCGCCCCGGCGCTACCTTCGGGCGCCGTCGCAGGGCGCCGCATCACCAGAAACAACAGAATCAAAAATCCTAGACCGATGGCAATAAAGAGCGCCAGTTGTATCATTGGCCTTCCGCCCTGCCGACGTCGGCACGTATGCCCCCGAGCCGCTCCTTCGTCTTGCGCGCGAGTGCCTCATAGTCATCCTTAAGGCCGAGTGCTGATTCGGGAGGTGGAACAGGCGCGTACGACCATAGCGCCACGAGCCAAACCAACAGTGCAACAAAATAGCTGTACTGCTGAACGGCTTCCCAACCTGTCTCAAACACAGGTCCCACATATCCCCGGAGAGCGTGGTTCAATATCGTGCATCCGACGTATAGGCCCAACCCTGAAATGATTCCCTTCAGATTTCTTCCTATATCGATCCGATAGTAGGAAATAACGCCGAGCAGCCCCGCGAGGACCAACGCTTGCACTGCCCGGAAATCCCGCTCCAGGTCCGGAAAATTCTCGCTGGCAGATAACGAAGATGTTGCCAGCAGCTTGTAGGAAAAATATCCGCAAAGAATTACAAACATCATCGCCAGCACAGCCGTCGCGAACCCTTTCGCGCCTGCGTAATTCTGAAAACACTTTCGCACCAGTTCTAGCATCACCCCGAACCCGGCTAATAACGTAAGAAACTGCAAAACCCAGTAGGAATTCAAATACGCGGCATGCTGAAGCCGATAAATCGGCCAGAGAATAACGCTCGCGAACCACACCAGCGTCAAGTACGAGAAGAACCAAGGATAGTGCCTGTAAAGCTTGCCCGCCAGGAAGCGAAGGAGGATCGCCGATTCCAGCGCAAATCCTGCTATCCATATAACCGAAGCGCCCATATACCGCCTATGGACGTACATCCTATCACGATTTCTCGAAGGGAGAATCTCCGATTCTCCCCCCGGGGGCTACGATTCAAGGTCTCCTCAGTGCGGGTAAGGCGGCGTCGGTTGGGTGCCGTCGAAATGGGGGTAAGGCGGCGTCGGTTGAGTGCCGTCAAAGTGCGGGTAGGGCGGCGTCGGTTGGGTGCCGTCGAAGTGCGGGTAAGGCGGCGTCGGTTGAGTGCCGTCGAAGTGCGGGTAGGGTGGCGTCGGTTGAGTGCCGTCGAAGTGCGGGTAGGGTGGCGTCGGCTGAGTGCCGTCGACGCGATGAAATGACGCGGTTGCGCGCGAGCCCCCCATCGCAAACGCTGTGGATTGGAGGATCGGAAGAGCGAGGACAGCCGTTGCAATCAGCACGAATTTTGCTGCTTTTTTCATTTTTCTCCCTCGAACTTGAATTTGCCCCCCCCGGGGCCGGGGAGAACATACGGAACCTGTCTGAAACGCAGGCGAAATCGAACGGATTGCTCGGAAAGGAAAGCAGCGTTGTCAGCGTTCCGTTCCTATCGCACGCAACAAAGGCCGCGAACTCACACCGTCAAATTTTTTACGAGTCGTTCACATGCTCTGCGCAGAAGGACAGGTAACGGAAGTGGCACTCTTGCGGAACATACGGATGGAGTTTGTTGTCGAAGCCTTGTATTTCTTGTTGCAGGCGGTCTGCCGAGCGAAATGACTGACAAGAGACCTGAACCGACGCCCGAGGGAACTCCTCCGCGTCCCGAAGAAATACAATCGCATCTGCGGCATCTGGACCGCCGCCAGTGGTGGCTGTGGTCGACCACCGTGGCGGTGATCCTGCTGCTCACCCTCGCAGTCGCCTCGTTCGCGTTTCCGGCGATGCTGGATCACGACGCGGGAACTTACTCCTTCTATCTGAACCAATCCGTGAGGGCGCTGGTCGGAATGGTGCTCCTGTTTAGCGTCTATGTGATCTACCAGCAGGTGCTGATTTATCGCATGCGGACTCAGCTCGCCGAACAAATCCAATCTCTCGCAAAAGTGGAGAGCCTGGCTTCGGAAGTCTACAAGCTTGCCGCGCTCGATCAGCTCACCGGACTTTACAACCGGCGCTCCGGCGAACAGCGCCTCGCACAGGAAATCAGCCGCGCCCAGCGGCACAGCCGCCCGCTCACCGTTTTGCTCCTCGATTTGAACGAGCTAAAAGTGGTGAACGACCGCCACGGCCACGCTGCCGGCGATCTTGTTATCAAAGGTTTCGCAGAACGTCTCCAGCGCGCGATTCGTGGTTCCGATCTCGCTGTGCGTCTCGGCGGAGACGAATTTATGGCGCTCCTGCCCGAGTGCCGTGCCGATGAAGTTCGGCATGTTCTCGCGAGGGTTGAAGGTCTCGTCGTGGAATATCAGGGCGAGATAATCCACTGCCATTTCTCGAGTGGCTGGACCGACTACAAGCCGGGCGAATCCGCAGCCGAACTTCTCAAGCGCGCCGACGACGCGCTCTACTCCAACAAGCGCTCCGGCAAACAAAAAATCAGTGCTCCGATTGTCGCTGCCACCGTTCCCCAATCCGTATCCTGATCACTCGGAGATAATTCCCTCCACACGACACCCGCTCCGGGTGTTCCTCTCAGGAACAATCGTGCAAGAATATTCTTGCGCCGCTTGGGGGTAACTCGTATGCTACGCCCGGTTATAGGAATGATACTGTGCCCAAAGAAAAGCCCAAGGTAAATATCGGCGAAGTGATTCGGACCTACCGGAGCGATCGAGGCCTGTCGCAGGGCGACATCGAACGCCGCACGGGACTACTGCGCTGCTACCTGTCGCGCGTCGAGAACGGCCACACCGTTCCCTCGCTCGAAACGCTCGCTAAGATTGCCGAAGCGATGGAAATCAGCCTGGCGGATTTTTTCCCCGGTAGCGACACGATGCAGGATCGCGAAACGCGCAAAGTTCTCGGCGAGCTATCCGACGAAGAGATCCGTTTCCTCGCAGACATAAAAAAATATTCCACCACGCTATCGGACGATGACAAGAAGCTTGTCCTTGCCATGATTCGCAAGATGGCCACCGTCATCCCGCCGCCCCGAAACGGCAAAACCGTGACCGCCGCGCGCCGCCCCGAATACTAAATTCATCGGTTCTCGAAGCGCCGGTCAAATCCTGTCGCTCTTTTGATTTTGTAAAGCGCCGCGCCATTACTTCAAAACTCGTGATCCTCATCCGCTCGACACTGCCATCGGTAACCTGCGTCTCGCGGCTCTTTGACGTTGCGCGAACCCACACTCAAATCAGCGGCGGCTCGTAAATGTACGCCATGCCCTCGCGCGTCACCGCGTACGCTTTCGATCCATCCGCGCTCCATCGCAAATCTGCCACGCCTTCCGCCGGATACTCGTCGAAAACGGTCGACCGGTTCAGATCCACCAGAAAAAGACGGCCCTTCGCCGAATTTTTCAGCCACGAACTGAAACACACGCACACCGGCAAATGCGGATGGCACGCGCACAACTCCGCGCCAAACGGTAGCGGCTCCGAATTCACGTTCTGCGGTTCCAGCCGATACGCTTGTCCCGCCGCGCAATAAATAATCTTCTCGCTGTCAGGCGTCCACGTGAGATCCGTCACGTGTCCCGCCGCGCCGAACAACGATCGCCGCGACGGCTTCTTCACGTCCGCCACCATGATTGAATCGTCCGCCCACTCGCCTTTAATCTCAATCACGCTCGCGAGCGCCTCTTCGTTCGGGCTGAACGCCACTCGTCCGTATCCTTTGAACGAGCCTTCCTCCGCGAATTCCTCGCCAGCTTGCTGCGGCTCGAGCCAATCGGGCGTTCCGATTTCAATCGCGGCCGCACCGCCCAGCGGACCGCCCTTTGGCTCCCACACCCGCAGCGACGCATGTTTGCCGCGCGACGTAGCGACAAAATAATCGCCCGAATCCGACCACGCCAGATTGCCGGGTATGTGCTCCAATTCGTCAATCGGGCCTAGATAGAGTTTTCCATGCAAATCGAACAAGTGCAGTCCGGCTGGCCATCCGCTCCACGCCCCCACCAGGTAGCGCGCCTCCGGCGACCAGGAAAAAATCGCCAGAGAATTCGCGTGTGCATCCGGCGCGCCATCTGCTCGATCGGCGCGCTTTTCCGCCGGCACCGAAAGCGTCATCGTCGGAACGCTCAATTCGATGTCGTACAGCGCCACCTGAGAAGTTCCGTGATGAACGTGCGTGGAAATCGCGCACACCTGCCCGGCCGACGAGATCGCCAAATGCTGCGAACGCCCGGTGAAAACTTTCTTGATCAGCCAATTCGATTCGCGCGCGAGATCGCGCAATCCTCGCGCCACAAGCGCGGACGACCGCACCGCGAGCGCACCCGATACGGTTCGCGCAATCTGTTTCGTCGAAGATCCGTCCCGCGTTTCCATCAGTCGTTCCTACGTGCTCCGTCGGCTAAAGTTTTAATCACCGCTCGCTCCGCTTCGATTTTGTTAGCGTCCTGGCGATCCGGATCTCTCAAGCCGCTCTTTCGCCTGCGCGATTTGTTCGTCCACTTTCGCGACCATTTCCTGCAGCACCTCGCGCCCGGCTTTCTGCGCTTCATCGAGCCTCGATTTCAGTTGAAACAGATCCGACCGCAGCAAATTCTGAAGCTCCGCTTCCATTTCGGCCAGCCTCCCGCGCATTTGCGAAATGCGCCGGATCACGCGCACCAGTTCAGCGCCGGGGCCTTCGCCCTGCACGGCTTCCGGGCTGTGCTCGTACTCGGTGAGAATTTTCGCGAGCTGCATTTCGTCGCCGCGCTCGTAGGCTTCGTTCGCTTCGGACATGAGCCGCTGGCGCTTGGCACGATCTTCGCGATCGGAAGTCAGATCGGGATGAATGCGTTTTGCGACAGTGCGATACAGGCGCTTCATTTCGGGCGAGGCTTCGAAAGCGCGAGGCGCCGTCTCGGCGCGTTCGCCCGCTGCTGACTTCGTTTCGCCGGCGCGTGCGCGCGCATCGCGCGCCGCTTGTTGGGCGCGCTCGTTGTCGGGCTGCTCGGCGGCAAACTGCTCGGCGATTTGCGCTTTCAACTCGTCAAGCTCCGCGTAACGCGAGCCGACAAAATGCAAATAGCGCCGCTCGAATGCTCCCATCTCGGCGCGCAGGTTCGCCGTGCGCAGCTCGCGCTCGGTTAGCTCTGCTTCGAGCGTGGTCTGCTCGGCGAGCTTCCGCGCAAGCTCCTGGTCCTCTGGCTTTACAGGTGGTGTGACAGGTGACGCGACTGGGAGCTGGACCGATGCCCCGGCCGATTGGACTGGTGGCTCGACTGCCCCGGCCGTCCGAGGCTGCGCATTTTGGCTGTCGGTAGACTTGGGCGCCATCGTGGTTCGCCTTTCATCAAATTGTAGCGTGCGCCGACGCCAGCGCCGCGCTTCCGTGCCCGCGGTTTCCAGAAGCGAAAACCCGTCGCACGAAGACTCTCCAAATTCTTTCGCTTGCGTCTTTCTCCCGCCGGGAGCATTAGCGGAAAGGGACAAAGTAGAGCGATTCCGTGCCGGGGGAATACCAGTTTGCACGCCCTCGAGATGCGCTACAAATGTGGCCCCGGTTGCGTATGATGTCGGTTCGTCAAGCTGGCGCTTGCGAAATCTGCGCAGCATGCCGCAGGAGAACGTCAATGATCATCGAAATGCGCACCTATACGATCAAGTCCGGCCGGCGAGCCGAATTCCTTGCGATCTTCAATTCCAAATCGGTTCCGGCGCACGCGGAAATCGGCATGAAAATATTGGGGCCGTTTCTCTCCGTCGAAGATCCTGACACTTTCTTTTTTATGCGCGGTTTTCCTGATCTCGCGTCGCGTGAGCCGATGAAGGCGAAGTTTTATGAAGGGAAGCTGTGGAAAGAGGAATTGGAAAGCGTGCTGATGCCGTTGCTCGAGAGCTATGACGTGGTCGTGGTGGACGACCGCGACAATTTGATTCACTTGTAGCGGTAACTGTGGCGGCTTCGGCCCTGAGTTGTCAAAACCAATCGGGGAAGATCAGCTCGATCAGGCCGGGTACCCAGTAGGAGTAAAACTCTTCGTCGCAGATTTTGTATTTGCCGTATTTTTTTCTGGCGTGGGCGCCCCAGTCGGGACGCGTGCCGTCGACGTCGGTGAAATTATATTCGCGGGCAAGCGCCCAGGAGCTGAAGACGCGGCCGGACTTATTTTTCACGCCGGGATCGGACGCGAGCGCGACGACGGCGCGGCCGATGTAGCGCGGCGATTCGGAGACCATGAAATCTGAGGCCGAGTCGTTCTGGTCTTTTGAGTTTTGCGCGTGCTTCTTGTCTTGGCCTGCTTCTTTCCAATTGGCTTCGCTCACTTTGAAATGTTCCAGCACTCTTTCTGAACGCAAAAACCCGGGAGTGAGCGCGACGGACGCGATGTCGCGCTTGCGCAGCTCGCGCGCCATGGCGAACGCCAGCCGGATGACGGAAATTTTCACGAGGTCGTAGAAAATGTTGCCGCGGTAGTAGAACGCGTCGCCATCGGTGATTTCGAAAATAATTCCGCGGACTTTTCCGCGCGTTCCTCCACTTCCTTTACGTCCTCTACTTCCTTTGCTTCCTTCCGCACTTTGTCCCAGCATCAGCGGAGCAGCGTAGTGCGACGTGATGATGTGCGAATGAATGGCCTGCTTCAGCATCGCGAGGCCGTTCTCGAGATTGACCTGCCAGAAGGGCTTGCCGAATTCGGTGAGTGCGTCGCCGCCCCAGACGTCGTTGACGAGTATGTCGAGCCCTTTGTGGCGGCGTTTGATTTGAGCGACGAGCTTTTTTACGTCGGCTGGAATCGTGTGGTCGACGCGGACGGCAATGCCTCGCCCGCCTGCAGCGGTGACAAGTTCGGCGGTCTCTTCGATGGTCTCGGGGCGGCCTGGTGTGGCGGCGTGTTTTCTGGATTGCGTTCGCGAACTGCGGCCGGTGCAATAGACGGTGGCGCCTGCTTCGCCCAGTGCGATGGCGATGCCCCGCCCCGCGCCGCGGGTGGCTCCGGCGACCAGCGCGATTTTGCCTTGGAGCGTTTTCTTCGGCGATTTGGTCATTCGCATTCTCCTGCGCGCGGAATCTCTATAGTACGCATCGTTGGTACGCGGGGAATTGCTCACTGGCCGTTTTATGATCCCGGGACCGGCAGGCCCAGGATTTCGCGGATTCTACGTCTCTTCATTGCTTCGGCTGGGCTGGTGGCGTGGCGTTCGAGCCACTTTGTGAATTCTCCGATTCTTACGGTGTGCTCGATAGGGACGCTCTTCACGGACACGGTGACAGTGTCCATCGGGCGGCCAATTCCTGCCACCCACTCGTTGCCCTGAAGCTGTTTGAGGCCGAGCGCGACGGCTTCGAACAGCGTCGCGGCGGTGACTTCGACCGTGTGGGCGACGCCTTCCATGTCGGAAATCGTGACGCGACATGAGCGGACTTCCATGGGGGCAGGGTATCATATTCGCTTTTTGTTCGCCATGAGGTTTCAGATGTTGTAGCGCCACCTTTCAAGGTGGCATCTTGGTTTTTTTGTTTTGGCGCGGGCGTTTCCACAAAACTCCCACGTCAACACCTCGGGCCGCAGCGTCTGAAGCCCGGCGCTACAAAAGAGTAAGAGCAAGATGCCAAATTGGATTCGAGTCAGACAGTGCGCAATTGGTGGCGTCCTTTTCCTTGGCGCGGCATCTTTACTACCATCATCACAGCGAGACGTTCCGGTGAGGAGCGTTCGTCGAAGACGTTCCGGTGCGGAGCGTTCTTCGAAGACGTTCCGGTAAGGAACGTTATATAAAGACGATCAGGGGCAGATCGCGACAAGAGAGGGACTACCAGGATGAAAGAAACTGCGCAGGAATATATTCAGCGGATGCTCGGGCACACGGCTGGCGGCGAGAATCCTGTGAAGATACAGGCGGCGACGCCGAAGAAGCTTGGCGAAGTTGATCAAGGGAGTGCCTGCAGCGAAATTGAAGAAGCGGCCGGCGCCGGAGAAGTGGTCGGTGCAGGAGATTCTGGCGCACCTCGCGGACGCGGAAATTGTGGGAAGTTGGCGGTTGCGGTCGATTCTGGGCGCGCCGGGGACGCCGATTCAGGCGTTCGATCAAGATGCATGGGTGACGGCAACGCATTACGCGAAGCGAGATCCGCGGCTGGCACTCGAGCAGTTCCGCGTCCTGCGCGAAGCGAATCTGGCGATGTACAAATCGCTCCGGCCGGAACAGTGGAAGCATTATGGGATGCATTCCGAACGAGGCGAAGAGACGATCGAGCATATCGTGCGGATGTTTGCGGGGCATGATTTGAATCACCTCGCGCAGATTGAGCGGATTTTGGCGAAGAAGAAAACAAAGTAGGGTCACCTTTAGATCATTGTAGGGGCGCTGCCTGCCTCGCCGATTACTGGCGGGCTGCGCCCCACGAAGACGGCCAATCCGCAGCAATCAGTGCGCGGCGGGTTGTGGCGCCGGTGCGGCGAACAGGACGATGTTGCCGCCGGGTTCGCGGACGCCAATTTCTTTCATTCCATAGAACGTGGTGCGGATCGGAATCACGACGGGCGCGGAACCGAGCCGCTTAAGTAGATCGTCGAAATCACTCACCTCGATGTAGAGGCATGCAGCAGGTCGCGCGAACTTCGCCATTTCTGAGTTGTCCTTCTCGACGCCGGCGATGGATTGGATCATCAGCTCAGCGTCGCCCTTCATCAGGATTACGAAGCCGAGCTTGTCGCCTTCGGGTACCTCCACGGTTTTCGTGAAGCCAAGTTGTTCGACCCAGAATTTCAGCGAAGGTTCGATTGCCTGCACGTAAATCATCGACGTGATTTTCATGGTTGAGTTTTCCTTTTTGGTTTGTGGGGCGTGAATGGCGGTGGTAGCCGCCAGAAACAGTGTGACAGCCAGTAGGGTCCGCATGGCTGCGCATCCTAGCGTATCGATTCCAAACGCGATTGGAAAAAACGGCCATTTCGCGAAATCGATCAGATGGCCGCGGAAGTTTCGTTGACCGGGGACGTAATGACCGCCGAAAATTGCGCCGGCGGCACGCCTGCCAGTGCCCGGAACTCATTGATGAGGTGAGCCTGATCGTAGTAGCCGCACCGAAGCGCAATGTCCGCCCAATCGCGCCGGATTTTGTGCGCGTACGTGGCGGCGTGGCGAAAGCGGAGAACGCGCGCGAGGTGCTTCGGTGTCAGGCCAGTGCGGCCGATGCAAATTCTGCGAAACTGGCGCGGGCTGAGACTGGCCGCGCCGGCGAGTGCGTCGACGGAAATTTGCCCGCGCGCCTCGGCGAGCCACGCGAGTGCTTTCTCGGTCGGATCCAGCGCGTCTGGGTCACCCAGAGCGGCTTCAAAGCGCGCGATCGAATCGCGCGCGGAGCTGCTTTCGCCGAGCTGGCCGAGTAGCTCGCGAACCGCGGCAGGTTTCCACGCATCCGCGAGAGGGATCGATTGATCGACGGCGAGCGAACCCGGCACGCGCACGAGGCGTGCCGCCATGCCGGGGCGGAAACGTACCCCGAACGTGGACTGGCCCGCGGGGATGTCGAAGGTTTTCGTGTGCGTCATTGTGCCGACCATCGCAAGGCCGCCATAATCGCGCGCAGGCTCCTCGAAAATGATGTCGGAGCAGCCGTCAGGCAGCACCCGATAATCTCTGACGGGCTCGCGCGAGGTGTGAATCCAGAAGCATTCGATGTGCGCGGCAAATTTCGGCGAGGGCGGAAATTCTTGGTAGCGCGCAGCGGTGACTGCGGATTGAGAAACCGTTGCGCCCATTGCGATTCCCGGAAAGGGTCTCCCAAAACGGCGCCGGGCACAATCGGTATGGATTGTGCCCGGCGAAATCTGAGTGATGATGCGAAAAATTTACTCTGCTGGAGGAGCCATCTCCGGCATTTGCAGCTTGGCTTTCGCCAGTGCGCGAACGATGTTCACTTCCACAGCCTGCTCGGAAGTGTTGCGCACCGTGGCGAGTTCACTTACGAGAAGATACTTCGCGCGCTCGAGCATTTTCTTTTCGCGGAAAGAAAGCGGCTTGGTACGGCTGAGCGCCACGAGGCCCTTGAGAACGGCGGCAACTTCCATGAGCGATCCGGTCCGCATCCGATCCGAATTTTCCTTGAAACGGTGTTTCCAATCATGGTGAGAATCCGAGCGCCCTTTCTCCAGGAACGAAAGAACCGCACCGGCTTGGGTATTGCGGATGATAGGCCTGAGTCCAACGTTAAGGATGTTTGACTGTGGGACCATCACTTTCAATCCGCTGGAAACGATCTTCAGCATGTAATACCGTTCTGACCTGCCATTCAAGTACCCATAGCTGATTTGTTCGATAACCCCTACGCCATGGTTCGGATAAACGACCTTTTCGCCTAGCTTAAATTCCATAGGTGGAAGTAGCCTCCCCGAGCATGATTAAATTTTAGACACATGCAATGGCCGCGTCAAGGAAATCCCGGTTAATAACTAGAGGCGGGAGAGGCCCGTAAATACTAATGTTTTCCGCGAGATTGGCCCCGGAATTGCCCTATAATCGGGCTCGTGCTCTCCTTAGCTTTAGACACCTCTTCGCCCTCCGGAAGTCTCGCAGTTCTCCGCTCTGAAACAGTCATCGGAGTGGTTTCAACCTCCACGGGTGAGGTGTATTCGTCGCGGATGTTTCGCGAATTGGAGTTTTTGCTGGGCGAGCTTTCGCTGCGTATCGAGCAATTTGAGCTGTTTTCGGTGGCGGCTGGGCCGGGTTCATTTACGGGATTGCGCGTGGGCCTTACGGCAGTGAAAGCATGGGCCGAGGTATTCGGAAAGCCGATCGCGGCGGTGAGCGCGCTTGAAGCTGTAGCGGTGCAAGTCGCGTTCGCGCGCCGACGTGGTTATTCCGGTGCTCGACGCACGCCGTGGGCAGGTTTACTTCGGGATTTACCGGCGCGTGGCGGGCGGCGCTGAAAATCAACTCGCACTCGATGGCGAGGAATATGTGATGACGCCCGGCGAGTTTTTCGAGGCCGTGCGTTCAAGAGTGGGAAGCGCAGAATTTGCGATTGTCACGCCGACGCCAGATGTGTTTTCGGCGCCGGATGTTGCGAGTGAAATTAGCGCGCTCGGAGCGCCCATCGAGACGGCGTCGGCGGTTCTCGCACCGATGATCGGATTGCTAGGATTACAGCGCTTGCTGCGTGGCGAGCTGGCCGACCCGTTGACGCTCGATGCGAATTACGTGCGCCGTACCGACGCCGAGCTTCACTGGAAAGATAGTTGAAGGCATTGACGCTGCGTCCGCTAAATGATCGCGACATCGAAGATGTGCTCGCGATACAGGCTTCGTCCCCGGAAATTGCGCGATGGACATTGTGGGATTACGAACGCGTGGCTCGTGGCGAGATGTCGGGTTGGGTAGCGGAAGCCGAAGGCGGCGAGATCGCGGGATTTCTCGTCGCGCGCCGCATCGCAACCGACCTTGAGATTTTGAACTTTGCGGTTCGGCCCTCGGCGCGACGGCAGGGTGTGGGCGGCACGCTACTAGGCGAAGCGATGCAATGGGCGAAGGGCTTCGGCGCGCAGCAAGCGTTTCTCGAAGTTCGCGTTTCGAATCTCGCCGCCCTGCGATTTTACGAACGGCACAATTTCCAGGTGACGGGCCGCCGCCCGCGTTATTACACCGAACCGATCGAGGATGGCCTCGTCCTGAGCGCTACGCTCTCCTAGCCGCGGCAAAATTCGCGCATCCCTCGCAATCGTAATTTCCTCCCTCCGCGATTTTTCATTAATTGCGCCGGCCAGCGCATTGTGATATTTGTTACGCCTATGTGACAACTCTGCTCCAACCAGGAGGGAACGCATGCCGATTACGACATACGATATCCGGCAGACCCTATTGGAAACCGATGTGGAATTTCGAAGTCTTGCAGAAGAGCACTCCCGCTGTGAAACGCAACTCAAGCAACTCCGTACCGAACCCTACCTGAATTCCGAAGACCTCGCCCTCGAAGTTACCTTGAAGAAAATCAAACTGCACTTGAAAGACAAGATGGAAGTGATCGTCGCGCGCAAAAATCACAGCGCGCTGCCTACATAACTGGCGATTGCGGTTCGTGGTTTCTGCCGTACACTCGGGGTGTCTCCGTAGGGTATATTCGCGGCTCGTATTCGTCGTGACCAGAGGAAGGAATTCAAGTAAACCGACCATGCTAAAAGAAGCGTACAGGTTTGCCGTGCCTCCACTGGTTGCGGGAATTGTGTTCGTGGTGCTGGGGTGGAGATGGCCGGGCGGACTGCTGATCTTTCTTGGCCTGTTCGTCTTTTATTTCTTCCGTGATCCGGAACGCACGATTCCGGGCGACCCAGGCGCCGTGGTTTCCCCGGCCGACGGGCGTGTTGTGGAAGTTCTCGACGAACCCTTTGAATCGGTGCCCGGAAAACGCGTGACGATCTTTCTCGCAGTATGGAACGTGCACGTGCAACGCGCGCCTGTCACGGGAACGATCGCAAAAGTCGACTACCGCCCCGGAAAATTTCTCGCGGCGTTCCGAACGCGCGCTTCAGTTGAAAATGAACAAAATGTAATTTACATGGACACGCCACTCGGCAGCTTCGTGTTCAAACAAATCGCCGGAGCGATCGCGCGACGCGTGATATGCTGGAAACATGCGGGCGAGAAAGTGGCTCGCGGCGATCGCGTCGGCTTGATTCGTTTCGGGTCGCGCGTGGATGTCTGGCTGCCGGCAGAAGCGGAAATTGTGGTGCAGCGCGGGCAGAAAGTGAAGGGCGGCGAAAGCATCCTGGCGAAATGGAATTCAACGGTCTAGATCCGATCGGAAACGAAGAGCAGCCGCGGCGCGCTTTTCGGAATCACCGCCTTCGCCGCGGAATCTATATCCTTCCCAGTATTTTCACGGTTGCAAATCTTCTTTGCGGTTATTACGCCGTCATGGCGACCCTCGACGGTAAAGTTTCGGATTTCGATAATGCGGCGCGCGCGATTGGTTTCGCGATTCTGTTCGACACACTCGATGGCCGGGTCGCGCGCATGATGGGAACGAACAGCGAGTTTGGCAAGGAATTTGATTCTCTCGCGGACGTGGTGAGCTTCGGAATCGCGCCTGCCGTGCTCGCCTATGCGTGGGGAGTTCGCGCAATGGCTGCGGCGGATTCAGCGCCCGCGCTACACCTGATCGAGATCGGATGGCTGAGCGGCTTTTTCTTTCTTGGCTGCTGCGCGTGGCGCCTGGCGCGCTTCAATATCAAGGGAATGGCATCGGGCGGGAACCGCTATTTCGTCGGAATGCCTACTCCCGCCGGTGCGGGAATGATTGCCGCGGCTGTTCATGCATTTCGCAATCCGATCGACGACACGCGCGTTTCGCTGCTGTGGCTCGCGCTGACGGTGGCCCTCGGCGTATTGATGTCCAGCAACCTCCGGCATTACAGCTTCAAGGATATTGAGTGGACCAAGCGGCGGCCGTCGCTTGCAATCGTTCTGGTGGCGCTGCTCGTTGGCGGTATTTTCTTCTTTTCGGGTCCCACGCTGATGATTATCGCCAGCGTGTATACCCTGCACGGTGTCACGCTTCAGCTGGTTCGTTTCGTGCGCCATCGAATCGCATCGAGAACCGCATAGCTCATGCCTTCGGGCCCCCCAAATTCAAGCCGTGTCGCCATCGTTGGAGCATCCTCGCTTCGTGGAAAGGAGCTGAAGCTCGTTCTCGAGGAGCGGAATTTCCCCGCGAGTGAAATTATCCTCCTCGATACCACGGTCATGGCCGGCACGCTCACCGAAGCGGCTGGCGAGCCCACGTTTATTCGCGCACTCGACGAAGACAGCTTTGACAAAGTGCGTTTTGCGTTTTTTGCCGGGAGCACTGCCGACACCGAACACAATTGGGTGCAGGCGCAGCGCGCTGGCGCGACCGTGATCGACCTCACGGGAAGTCTTGCGGCAACAGGGAAGGCGACGGCGTGGATTCCGTCACTCGTTCCCTTGCTTCCCCCGAAGCCCGGAACAGGAGGGAACGGAGCGCCGCACAAGATCGCTTACTCGTCTCCCGCTTCTCCGGTGATCATTTGCTGCACAATTTCTGCGGGGCTGGGGACGCTTTCGCCGCGCTCGGTTGCGCTGACGCTCTTCCCGCCCGTTTCCGAGCGCGATCAGGCTGGAATTGACGAACTTGAATTGCAAACCACGAATCTCTTGTCGTTTCGGCCGATCGTGACGCCTCTTTTTAATACGCAGGTAGCGTTTACTTTACTCTCGCGTTACGGCGAAGGGAGCAAGCCGACGCTGGAATCGATGCGCGCGGCGATTGCGCGAGAGGTGGCCCAATATCTCGCAGGTCGTTCGCCTCTGCCCGCGATTCAATTGGTGCAGCCGCCGGTTTTTTACGGCTACGCATTCTCGGCCTACGCGGAATTCGACGCGCCGCCTTCTCCTGAGCAACTCGATGGCGCGTTGAACAAACTGGGTGTGAAGATTGCTGCCACGGATGATCTCGCGCCGACGAATATCAGCGTTGCCGGGGAAAGCGAAATTCAATTGGCGCCCATTCACGTGGATCCAAATGTCGCGGCTGGCGTGTGGTTGTGGGGCGTCGCGGATAACTTGCGGCTTGCGACGACGAATGCGGTGCGGATCGCGGAGGAACTGCTTGCCAAATCTGTCGCCTGATCGGCAGGGCGTTGATGTTTCGCTCGCGGGCCGGAACTTCGAGCGCGTCGCTGCGATGTTCGTTGCGATGTTCGTTTCGATGTTCGTTTTGTTCGGCGCGATGTTTTTCGGCGGCGGTTGTGGCTATCATGTGGCGGGCCGCGCTTCGAGCCTGCCCTCTGATTGGAGCTCGATCGCGATTCCTGCTTTCAAGAATGACACGACGCGTTATCGCATCGAGCAGCGCCTTACGGAAGCCACGATTCATGAGTTTATTACGCGCACGAAATATCGCATCGTTCAGGACGAGGCCGGCGCTGACGGCGTGCTGCACGGAGAAATTGTGTCGATCGAAACGAGCCCGGTGATTTTTAATTCGACCACGGGTGAAGTGGAGACGATGTTGGTGACCATTCACGCCAAAGTGTCGCTGATCGATAATAAGACGTCACACTCCGTGTATAAGAACGACGACATGGTTTTTCGCGACGAGTATCAGATTTCGAGCGACGTGCAGAGCTTCTTCGACGAGCAGAGTCCTGCCTTGGGACGAATGGCCCGCGACTTCGCGTCGAAACTCGTTGCCAACGTCGTCGAGAATTTCTGATCGCGCTGGAGGGTTTTAGATGGCAGAAGTCTCACCCGATAAACTAATTGCGCGCCTCGCGGGCGGCAAGGCCATTCCTGCGGTCGTGCTTCTCGGAACGGATATTTATCTGCGCGATCTCTGCCGCAAACAAATTGTGGAAGCTTGCGTACTGGCGGGCGCGCGCGAATGGGCCGTGGCGCGCATTCGCGGGGATGGCGCTGGCTGGGACGAAGCTCTCGAACGCGTGCAAACGATGCCCATGCTGGCTCCGCGCCAGGTGATCATCGTCGAAGATGCGGAACTGATCGAAAAGCTCGGCGACGATTCGCGCGACGAGATTTTGGGCGCGCTTGGGAAATATCTCGATTCGCCGGCCTCGTTCACCGTTTTATTGATCGAAGCGGAAGCTCTCGATCGGCGCCAGCGTTTTTACAAATTGCTCGCCGAGAAAGCGCTGCTTGTTGAGCTCACGATCGGGAGCGAGTCGGCTGCTTCGCTTGCGGCGCAGATGGCGAAAGAGTCGGGCGTCGAGATCGATCGTGCGGCTGCAGCGCTCCTCGCGGACATCTTGAATGGCGAGCCGGCCCGCATCCGAATCGAAATCGACAAGCTTGCCTCGTACGCGCAGGAACGCGGCAAGATTGTTGTGAGCGATGTGGAAGCGCTGGTAGTGGCGGCTCGCAAGAACACAGTGTGGCAGCTTGCCGATATGCTCGCAACGCGCGAACGGGCGGCTGCGTTTGCGTTCCTCGATAATCTCCTGCGCGAAGGCGAGGAACCAGTACGCCTTGTAGGCGCGCTGGCGTGGAGATACCGCAAGCTTGTAGAAGCGCGCGGGCTGCCGCGCACCATGACTGGTTGGCAAGCAGCCAAACAGCTGGGCATGAACCCGACCGATGCGGAAGCGGCGATCCGGAACGCGCATCGCGTTTCGAAAGGCCGAACTTCTGGCGGGGCTTGTGGCGCTGGCCGATGCCGATAGCCAGCTCAAATCTTCGAACCCGAATCCGCGCGCGTTTATGGAATTTTTGATCGCGCGGCTCACTTCTTCGATGTCCTCTGCGGCTTCTGCGGCCTGACGTGACGTTTACTCGCAAGTTGTCGCGCGCTGCAAGTTTCCTCGCGCTTCTGCTTCCTCTCACCGCTCGTACCGCGATTCGTTCCGACCCGCCTCCGACGGTGAAACTCGACTCGGGACTTCTGCAAGGTGGAAACTTTGGCCCTGCAGCGAACGAAATCGCGTTCCTCGGAATCCCGTACGCCGCTCCACCTGTCGGTGATTTGCGTTGGAAGCCTCCCGAACCTCCGCTGAAATGGAAAGGCACGCGCGACGCGACGAAGTTCGGCCCCTCCTGCATGCAGCCCGCTTCCTCGCGTCATGCGGACATGAAGACAAGAGAAGACTGCCTGTATCTGAACGTTTGGACACCGGAATTTTCGAGCAGCGCAAAATTGCCGGTAATGGTCTGGATTCACGGCGGCGGAAATTTCGAGGGACGCGGTCAAGACCCGCCGCTCGGGCCGGCTCTTGCGAGAATGGGCGTCGTGGTGGTGAGTTTCAATTACCGACTTGGGCCGTTTGGCTTTTTGGCGCACCCGGCGCTGACGGCGGAATCTCCCCACCACGCCTCTGGAAATTACGGGTTGATGGACCAGATCGAAGCGCTGAAGTGGGTGCGCGGCAATATCTCAAAATTCGGCGGCGATCCCGCTAAGGTGACGATCTTCGGCGAGTCGGCGGGCGCGAGCGATGCATGTTTGTTGATGGCGTCGCCACTGTCGACCGGATTTTTTCATCGCGCGATTCTCGAGAGCGGCGATTGCCAGGCGGTGGTCAATACTGACTTGAAGAAAACGATTCCTTACAATTTGATTCACGGCAGCGGAGAAGCGCAGGGCGCTGCGATGTCGCGGCATTTTGGAATTGCGAGCGGTCCGGATGAACTGTCGAAACTTCGCGCGATTTCGGCCGAAAAGATCCTGCACGCATGGGAAGTGGATCCCGACGTGATCGTCTCAGCGATCGTCGACGGCTGGGTGATTCCCGAGCAGCCGGCGGTAGTCTTTGCTCAGGGGCGGCAGGCTCCCGTCCCAATCATCGTGGGCAGCAATGCGGACGAAGGGACGAGGTTCGTAGGTAGCGGCACTCCGCAATCGCTCGATCAATATCGAAAATATTTGGCGCGAGATACCGGGAAATATTTCGCCGACGAGCTAGCCGCATACCCGGCGGCAACCGATGCGGAAGTCCCCGCCGCATATTTGCGATTGCAGACAGAATTTTTCGGCTACGCAGCGTATTCGATGGCTCGGGCCGTCACGCGCTCCGGGCAAAAAGCGTACCTGTATTATTTCAATTATGTGGGCCCGGGCGACTATGCGCGCGAGGGCGCGTTTCACACCGAAGAGTTGCTGTTCCTCGCGGATGCGTTTCCGGCGGATTGGCGGCGCACGAGTGACGACGAGAAGCTCGGTGACGCGATGCGGCGCTATTGGGTTCAGTTTGCAATAACCGGAAACCCGAACGACAAGCACAATCCGCCGTGGCCGCCTTACGATCTCCAGTTCGAACAGTGCATGGGTCTGGGCCGCGAGATAAAACTGCGGCCGGTTCCGGGAGCTGAGCGCCTTCTGGCTCTTGAGAAAATCATGAAAAAGATCGTGGCGGAAGTTGTTGGTAACTGACGTCGACGGCGGTTCCAAGTGTGTTGGGCCGGCGCACGCGCAAAAAAAGGCGCCCTGTCGTACCAGAGCGCCTTTTTCTTTCTGAAATGTCCGAATTCGGATTTCGAGGTTTACGCCTTCTTTTTCGCGCGCAGGCCATTCATCGCCAGCGCCAAACGCGACTTGTAACGATTCGCCGTGTTTTCCGTGAGCGTGCCCTTGCGGATCGCTTTGTCGAGCGCCGAGAATGTCGGCGACGTCAGCTTCTCAGCCGTGGCGATATCGCCAGAACTGAGAGCCGTGCGCAACCGGCGAATCGCCGAGCGCACCCGCGTGCGGTTCATCTGATTGATTTCCTGCCGCGCTTCCGTCTGGCGGATATTCTTCAGTACCGATTTCGTCTTCTTCTTGTGCTTTACAGCCCCACCCTGAGCCATTCAGTACTCCTTCGCAGTTTGTTTCGCGACAACGAGAATATCCGACCCTCGCTTTTCTGTCAATTTTGGCACGCCCTTGGCAGTTGCTCACGTTTCGTTTGGCGGAATCTATCGAGTAGTGGCCGAAGGTCCCGGTCTACTAGTGAGAAGAGGATTTCCCAATTTCTATCCGAACCGCAACCGATTGCATCTATCACCATCACATTCTGAGGCGCCAAGCCTCGTTGTCGGTCAGGCTGAGAGGCCCTCCGCTGAGTGTTAATCTGATTGGAGCGATCTCTAAGTAGCGCATGCACGCAAGGAGAAGAAGGCATGAAGACGCTAATCGCGCTCGCCGTGGCTGTTGTTGTTTTGTTCCCGACTTGCCTGCGAGCTACTCCTGCAAAGCCGGCGTTGGAAGTCGTGGTGCTGGGTTCTGGCGGACCACGCGCGTTCGGCAGGGCCGGGTCAAGTTACATCGTTCTGATCGAAGGGAAACCGCGGATTTTGGTGGATGCCGGACCGGGTGCGTTCTTGCGGATCGGAGAATTGGACCTGGATCTTGACAACGTAGATGCGGTTTTGCTGACGCATCTGCATATCGATCACAGCGGAGACCTAGCGGCTTTCTTCAACGCGCGAGCGCTTACCAGTGACGGACCAATCAAATACCGGGTGTTTGGCCCGGACGGGGCAGGACTTTTTCCCAAGACCTCGCGATTTGTAGATTTGCTGGTGGGAGAAGACGGCGCGTTTGCGTATCAGAAGACGTTTGGCGCGCACGAATCGTTTGCTGTTCGCGATCTGGCAATCAGCCTGGATTCCGCGCGCACGAAGATTGTGGATGATGAGGATGGTTTGGTCGTGGAAGAAATTGCGACGCATCACGGCGATTGCCCGTCGGTGGCTTACCGGATTTCTTATAAGAGGGTGGTGGTGGTTTTCTCCGGCGACATGGATGCGTCAGCGCTGCCGAATCTGGTGCAATTAGCGAAGAATGCGGATTTGCTGATCTTTAATTGTGCCGTGCTTGACCCTCCGGGTTCGCCTTCGCAACTGTACGATCTGCATACGCCGCCCAGGAAAATTGGCGAAGCCGCGCGCGAGAGTGGAGTGAAAAGTTTGCTGCTAAGCCATCTTGCTCCAGACGTGGAAGGGCAGGAGGCTGCGGTGCGGAAATCGATTCGTGCGTCCTATGCAGGGCCGGTTGCGTTCGCCAGCGATAAGCTGCACGTGCCCGTTGCGAAGTGAACGAGAAATTCGAGCGGATGGGACTTGGAGCCTGGAGTTTAATGGTTGGATGCCCGATAACCGCGGTGGTCGGAATTAGTCGAAACTTTTCAGTCGCAAATCGCATCTATCCGCTCGTCGGCCCGCGCCACCCACCCCGCGCGAACCACGAAGACCAAAGGAGGAAAAGCATGAAAATACTTATGGTACTCACATCGCACGATCAACTCGGCAACACCGGTCTCAAGACCGGGATCTGGCTCGAAGAATTCGCAGCCCCCTACTTTGTTTTCAGCGACGCTGGTGTCGATCTGACCCTCGCGTCACCGAAAGGCGGCGAACCACCGATCGATCCGAAGAGCGACTTGCCGGGCAATCAGACGCCAGCCATGGCGCGCTACAAGAAGGACGCCGCCGCACAAAAGGCGTTTTCCCAGACGGCCAAGCTTGCCGATATGAAAGCGCAAGAATTTGATACGGTATTCTACCCGGGTGGGCACGGCCCCATGTGGGATCTTGCAGAAAGCGCCGATTCTATCGCTTTGCTCGAGTCCTTCTACAATTCCGGCAAGCCGATCTCTCTGGTCTGCCACTCGCCCGGAGTGCTGCGTCACGTTACTTACAATGGCGCGCCGCTGGTGAAAGGAAAACACGTCACCGGTTTCACGAACGGCGAGGAAGAGGAGATGAAGCTCACGAAGGTTGTGCCGTTCCTCGTTGAGGACGAGCTGCTGCGGCTGGGCGCCACCTTCGAGAAGCTTGCGAACTGGCAGCCTTTCTACGTCGTTGATGGCCGTCTCATCACCGGCCAGAACCCCGCATCATCCACGATCACGGCTCAAGCGCTTATGAAGTTTCTCGGAGAGAAAGCCGCTCACGCTTCTGCTTGAGTTGACGATTACATCGCTTCGTCGCGTGATCCATCGTCGATCGAGCGATCTGTACCGCGAGCAGTGAAGGACCATTCAAGGAGGACGCATGTCAAATGAGAAAACAGGAAACGCCGCCGGTGCGCGTCGCGCGCTGCAGCCCTCGGAAACAAATCCTCTCGATTTTGTGCCCGACAAAATTCCTTTCGACATTCCGTATGGCCCACCGATTTCACTTGACCGGGCCCAGGCGGTTATCCACGCGGCGGTGGCAGAGGCGAAGAAGCGGGATTGGAAGATGAACGTAGCGGTAGTCGATTCCGGCGGCAACCTTGTCGCCTTCCAGCGAATGGACGGTGCGATGCTTGCGTCCATTCAGATTGCAGAGCACAAGGCACGAGCAGCCGCGACCTTCCGGCGCCCAACGAAGGTCTTCGAGGACGGTATCAACCTTATGCATCTCAACTATCTGCTCGCGTTCGATGGAATCATTGCCTCTCGCGGCGGCATCCCACTGATCGAACAGGGGGCGATTATCGGCGCAATCGGTTGTTCGGGAGGCGCGGATTCCCAGGACGAGATTGTCAGCAAAGCAGGCGCGGCATTAATCAACCAACCGCCGGCAGGGAACAAATAATCCAAATCTCGAAAAAGCCTTGGCGACAATCAACCGGTTTCCGAAACAAACAAATACACAGGAGAATGCCATGACAACTGCAAGCGCAGTTACCAAGCCTGCACAGATTCGTATCACCAAACGGTCGCCCGCCTATTGGCGCGTCACGATCGACAACCCGCCCATCAATGTGATGGGCCCGGAAATGGTGCGGGAGTTCCAGGAAGTCATCAACGCTCTCGAGGCCGACGAGCAGGTCCGGGTCGTAGTCTTCGACAGCGCGGTCGACGACTACTTCCTGAATCACTCCGATTTCACCGCGAAGCTCGAAGATCTCACCGGAATGCCGGCGGGTCCCACAGGCTTGCCGCCCTGGCCGGACTTTCTCGTGCGCCTGACTCGCTTGCCAGTCGCCTCCATCGCCCTCATTCGTGGCCGAGCTACCGGAAACGGCAGCGAGATCACGCTGGCCTGCGACATGAGTTTCGCCAGCCGCGAAAAAACGATCATCTCGCAATGGGAGGTGGGCGTTGGGATGGTCGCTGGCGGCGGCCCCATGGCTCGGCTGCCCCGACTCATCGGCCGAAACCGCGCGCTCGAGGTGCTGTTGAGCTCGGAAGACATCCGAGCAGAACAGGCCGAGGCCTACGGCTACATTAATCGCGCCCTGCCCGACGCCGAACTAGATGCATACGTAGAGGCGCTCGCGACCCGCATCGCCAAGTTCGACAAATGGGCGATCGCCAACACCAAACGCCTCGTCAACACCAGCCTCCCGCCGGACGTCGAGCTCGGTGCCGGGTGGGATGCGTGCATCGCTTCGCTCGGTCGACCCGCCGCCCAGGAAGGGATCAAAGCGCTGACGGCGCGCGGCTTTCAGAAGCCGGGGGATGTCGAAAATCGGCTCGGATACTACCTGGGCCAAATCGCGCTCTAGACTTTCGCACGACGGAGCTCCTGGCTTTTTGGGCGTCGAGGTTGGGACGCGTTCGAAGCCAGTCTTCGCCGACATGATTCGGCGGACGCGCTTCGAATGTCAGTAGTGATGTTTAACTTATTCTGCTCACTCTATCGAAAGGAGCCATCAATGAACGCCGTACAAGTCGAACAGAAGAGCTATGAGATGCCCCCGCGCGAAGGGATCAGCATCGCGCATTTTCTCACCGTCGCCGACGTCGAACGATCGGCTCGCTACTACGAAAAGGTCTTCGGCGCTCGCATTCTGACCATGGGTGACGGCAACGCGCCTCCCTACCTTCAGCTTGCGAATATCTGGATGATTCTCAACGTCGGGGGCGGGCCGACCCCGGATAAGCCGACGGTAACGCTCAGCGTCCCCGACCCGAATCACATCAACAGTTTTATGAATTTCCGCGTTGCGGATATTCACGCCTGCTACAAATTGTGGAAAAGTCGAGGAGCCGAGTTCATCACCGAGCCGATTCCGAAGTACGGCGAGATTCGCTGCTACATCCGCGATCCGGACGGTTACATTATCGAGGTCGGACAGAGCACCGAGCTCAAGTACGGTTAACGCGTGGCGCGGATAGGATGCCGACTCTGCGCCTCGTCGGCGTTCGGGTGCTGTTCGGAATTGCGGGCGTTGCAGTCACAACTCGGAATGTTAGCCCGAGCTGGGCCGCCGCTGATGGACGATCTTGCGCGCGCGGAGACAAACCGCCGGGTTCTAGTCGGACTACTCGCGACAAAGCCGCTATCTTATGCTGAGCCAATTCAAGAGTTTCGCGATTTCCCTGCCGGGCTCGATGAAGATATCATCCATGAACCGTGAGGAATGATGGATAGGATGATGCCTTTGCAGAAAGCAGCGCTGGTGTTGCTCTTCGTTGTTCCAGCCCTGCTGACTCTGGGACTTGGCTATGACATTCTGTCGGGCCGCGAATGGGCGATTGGGCTGGCAGCGTGTTTTATCACGTTGATGCTTTTGGTAGCGATTATGCAGAAACGGACGGCCAAGAGGATAGTCTCATCGATCGCGAAGTCTGAAAATCCAATCGATGACCACACTCGCAAACGCATCGTCCGTGGGATTTGGATTAGTAAAGTGTGGATTGGTCTTCTGGTGGTAGCGCTTCCCTTCGGCATCGCGAATGGCGTAGCAAATCGTGCTTGGCTCCCGACATTAGTTGGCGTGGGAATGAATCTGTTGCTGCTGTACATAGCATTGCAAAAGGTCAACCAGAGGAGAAAACTCCTTAATCAATGAACGATCAACGAGAGAACGATCCACAAAAGAACGACCAGCAAAAGCAGGAACATTCGTCTTCAGAGCGAGCTCAAGCGATCCGCGCGGCGCTCGACCAGCATTGGGCCGCGTCCGATGCCAACGATTTTGAAACCGAGCACCTCATCTATCACGAGGACGCGGTGCTGGAATACCCGCAATCCGGTGAGCGTACCCGCGGTCGGCGCAACATCCAGGGCCAGCGCGCCAGTCAGCCGAGCAATAAACGTTTTTCGATCCGGCGAGTCATCGGCAGCGGCAATCTTTGGGTCACCGAATTTATTCTCACGTATGACGCCAAGCCGTCCTACACCGTAAGCATCATGGAGTTCAGCGGCGTGAAAGTTGTGCGCGAAACACAATACTTCGCCGATCCATTCCCGGCACCCGCATTCCGCTCCAAATGGGTCGAACGGATGGACACATAGTCTCAAATTTTGTGATATGAGGTATCGTCGCAACACATCCTCCGATGGAGGGACACGAGGTGGATTGGAAACGGTTGGTCGAGTTTGCGCTGCTGGGTAGCAGCGATTTAGAACAATACGCCATCCTGCTCGTACGCGTTTCGATTGGGGTGTTCTTCGCCATCTCCGGCGCGAACAAATTGTTTACCGCCGGAGGCATGAAAGCGGTTTACGACACGCTCGTTCAGGCCAAAGTCCCGTTTCCCCGCCAGACGGCTTTTTTTGTCTCGGGTGTCGAGTTCGTTTGCGGATCCCTGCTGGCTGTGGGATTTCTTTCGAGCGCGGCCTCTGTGGCTTTATTGATCGATATGATTGTCGCCATCCTGACCAACACGCTTTCCACCGTGCCCAAAGGCCTCTCATCTCTGAACTGGCTCGACGATGTCCTTTACCTTCCGGAAGTCCTCTACGTCCTCTTTTTTATCTGGCTGCTCTGTTCCGGCCCGGGAAAGTTCAGTGTCGATTACTGGCTCGCCGGCAAATTACTGAGGTGATCGCTCGGCAACTCGCTCGGAACCTTTTTTTTCACTTCCTAGAATTCCGTTTGCTCAGGTATCGTAGACCGATTCGCGCTCCTCTCGAAAGGAGGATGGCATGCGCTTTGAACGGCGCCAACTGCTTCGAACCCTGTCATTCGCTTTCGGATCGAGCTTCATCTTTGGGCGGAACCAACTCGCTATCTCGGCGCAGACACCCACGCAGCCAAAAGTCTCTCCTGCCCCTGCGGGGGCCGGTGTTCACAATGCGATCGCTGGAGGAGCGGAAATGGAAAAAGTAACTGGAATCGGCGGATTCTTCTTTCGAGCCAAAGATCCGAAAGCGCTGGCGCTTTGGTACCAGCAACACCTGGGAGTCTCACCCGTACCAACGAGCGCCGAGGAATCCTCTTGGCAGCAAGAGGCCGGACCCACCGCTTTCGCTCCCTTCAAGGAGACGAGCGGCTATTTCGGAGATCCCAGCAAAGTCTGGATGCTGAACTTTCGCGTCCGGGATCTCAACAAAATGGCGGCCCAGCTGGAAGCTGCGGGAATCACGGTGAAGATTGATCCGGCGTCTGATCCCAACGGCCTCGGCATGTTCGCCCGCCTGCACGACCCCGAGGGAAATCCGATCGAATTGTGGCAGCCAGCAAAGCCAGCCACCCCGCGGTAGTTTGCTAGAAAGTCCAGCAATGGTTCCAGATTTCTCCCGGAGTACGGGCCACTCGGAAGTAACCCACTCACCATCTGTGCAAGGCGCACTTTTTCGGGCAACTGTTGACAAAAGAAGTGGCTGTTGAAAAACTCGCCCACTGGCGGAGTTTTCAGGTGGGGTGATTTTCCTGCGGTGTTTCGCGCTTTCTTTTTCTAACTCAGATCGGCACCGTGCCTGGTTCTAGAGGTCTTGATCTTAGGAAGCGAACCAGCCGTTTCAAGTTCTGGGCTGTGGCCGCGAGAAAGAACTGTTCGCGAACATGCTTGATTCTCCGCAAGCGCACCCTTCGCAGTCCGATCTGGTTCTTCAACTCCGCAAAGAGTGCTTCTACTTTCCGGCGTTGGCGTTGCGCTGCCGCGAAAGCTGGAACGGTCGCCCGCTCTCGTGCCCGTTGTCGCGCCGCTTCGTGGACATGGATCGCAATTTGCCGATAGTGTCCGGTGGTGCATTGCGTTTTTTGCGGGCAGTCGCGACAGCGCTTCCACGTGGCCCGATAGACATGGTTGCGGTTGCGCGGATTCACCCCGAGGTACGTGAGTCGCTTTCCTTCCGGACATTGATAGCTGTTCGTCTCGGCAACGTAGGTGAACTTCTCGATCCCATACAAGTTGGTTTTGGGAGCAGGACTCTCTTTCACGCGGATATAGGGAGTGATGCCTCGTTCCTCGAGCCAAGCCAAAAGCTCACCATTCCCATACGTCGTGTCGGCGGCAACCGACTGTGGAAAGCTCCCGCGTCTTTCCGCGGACCGCGTGATCATCTCGCGAGCCGCCGCACTTTCCTGACTCAACCGGGCTGCCGTCGCTTGCACGCCCAGAATCACACAGCTGCGGTTGTCGATCAGGTAGTTGTTGAAGTACCCCAGTTCCGCAGGACGATCGCCCTTGGTCGAATAGGTCGAATCCGGATCCGTCGTCGATATCTGGTCTTGTTGATGGGTCGGCTCTTCAACCGGGTTCTCTTGCTCAAGGTCCGCTAAGTACTCTCGCACCGTTCGTTTCACGTGAGCGGCTTCCGGCAGTTGCTCACGCGGGATGCGGCTCAATCGGCTGGCGTTCGCTGGAATAAAGCTGCCATCCACGGACAGGTGCTCACCCTCGACCAACCCCGCTTCCAAGCAGCGATCCACGATCTCTTCAAAGAGCTGCTGAAACAGATTGGACTCCTGAAAACGTCCATGACGGTTCTTGGAAAACGTGGAGTGATGGGGAATCTCCTGATCGAAGCTGAGTCCGGTAAACCAGCGCCAGGCCAGATGCATCTGCAGCTCCTCGACTAGCTTGCGCTCGCTGGTAACGCCGTAGAGATAGCCGATCAGCAGGATGCGCAACAGAAGTTCCGGATCGATCGAGGGTCGGCCCGTATCGCTGTAGGAGTCCTTCAGCTTCTCACGAACGAAATCGAAGCTGATGTGCCGGTCCAGGAGACGGAGCAGGTGGTTTTCAGGAACCTGATCTTCGATGCGAAAGTAGTAGAACAGCGACTCGGAACGGGAGTGTTGTCCCATCATAATCCGTAAGCCTCCGTGAATGGCGATGAAGAAGAGCATCGGCAGAACGCTTGCTCATATAGACGTCGCTGCCAACACTTCCGTTCGCATTCACGAAGACTTTTTCAACAGCCACAGAAATTGTCGCCACCTATTTCGGTTAACATGCCAACCTACCAGGTCCCACCCCGTTGGCCGAAGTTCGCTGACTCGGCTGATCGAAAGCTGACCCACGACGGCGCCCTTCCCAATCTGGATTTCGAGCACAACGACCTCGCCTCCGCTGCTACAAATCGCACTTCCGGAGAAACATTTCCCGCTCCGCTGCGTACTAACCATTGGAGAGGTGCGCGATGGAAACACCTGGCATTCGGCGGCGCCGCTCGCCAACCGGCGGCTTGATCCTGATCGTTATCGGCGCGTTCTTTCTGCTCGTCACTTTGCGCCCGGAGTTCGACCCGTGGCCGGTGATTGCCCACTATTGGCCTGTGATTTTGATCGTGATTGGCCTCGGCAAAATTTGGGACGCCTTCCTCTACCGGCAGAATCCGGACGCGCCGCCTCCACGCCAACACTCCGGCGCATGGATAGCGCTGATCATTCTGGTTGTACTCTTCGGTCTCGCGCTCTGGCGCGGACGCACGGGCGCCTACATGATTCACGAATCGCAATCCGTCGATCGGCAGGGCGCTAAAACCGTCAGCGCGGATATCGAAATTCCGGCCGGCTCGCTTACTTTGAACGGTGGGTCAGCAAAACTTCTCGACGCTGATTTCTCGTTCCGCGAATCGGAAGGGAAGCCGCACGTCGATTACAGCGTCAGCGGCGATCATGGCAATCTCAATATTTCAGGCGAAGAAAAGCATCTGCACATCGGGACGACGCATAGCACATGGGATTTGCGTTTCGCGAACGACGTCCCGCTCGATTTGGATGTGCGCATGGGCGCTGGCCACAGCGACCTGCGGCTCCGCGATCTGGATGTGACGCACCTCGAAGTAAATATCGGCGCAGGACAAATGCAGCTCGACCTCACTGGCGCGCGCAAAACCAATCTCGATGCAGAGATTCAAGGCGGCGTCGGCTGAGGCCACGATTTATCTGCCGAAGGACGTCGGCGTGAAAGTCCACGCTTCCGGCGGCATCGGCGCAGTCAACACGGACGGCATGACGAAAGACGATGACGATTACGTCAACGCCGCGTATGGCAAAACGCCCGCGACAATCACGCTCGATATACACGGCGGCATCGGCGCCATCAATCTCGTGCAGCGCTAGTTTCTCTCCGCGACTGATGAGGCTCGTCACCTCACAAATCGCAGAATAGCGAGCACTCGGCCAAAAGCGCCTTCTCCCCTCGCGCTATGCGCGTTCGTTCAACGCATCCATTTCATCCCCCAACGCCTCTCCGTCAGACCTTCTCTAACGCGTTTGCTTGACACTTCCTGCCGCCGCCATTAGGCTACCCGGACGGCTGAACGCACCGACCGACGATATGGCGTCTCCGCCGCCAAGCGATGACACGCGACGAGATTCTAAAGCTGCTCGAGCAGGTTGGCGCTATCCGCCAGGGGCATTTCGAGCTCTCGAGCGGACGCCATAGCGGCACGTACATCCAGTGCGCGCTCGTGCTGCAATTTCCGCAGCACGCCGAATCGCTGGGCCGCGCCCTCGGCGATATTTTCCGCGAGCACTCCATCGCGTGTGTTGTTTCGCCTGCTCTCGGCGGAGTGATTGTCGGCCATGAAGTCGCACGAGCGTTCGGCGTCCGTGCGCTTTTTGTCGAACGCGACCGCTCCGGCCAAATGGCGCTGCGCCGCGGCTTCGAATTAAAACCGGGCGAGCGTGTGCTGGTCATCGAAGATGTGTGGACCACCGGCGGGTCGACGCGCGAGACGATCGGCGTCGTCGAGCAGGAAGGCGGCCTCGCGGTTGCCGCTGGCGCGTTAATCGACCGCAGCGGCGGCCGGCTCGAACTAAACGTCCCCGCACGCGCTCTCATCGAAATGGACGTCCCCAGCTACGAGCCCGATGAATGCCCGCTCTGCCGCGCCGGCGGCATGCCCACTCGACCCGGCTCGCGCTTCTCCCGCGCCCACCAGTGAATCGCACAGGATCGACCGTTCCCAGCTCAACGCGATGAGCTTTTTCTGAGTTTCCGCTTGCCCTCGTTCTCCTGCTCTCATATATTTTTGATCTGTGTTCATCTGTGGTTACATTCCGTTCCTCCCGGCGTGCGATAATCCCTCCACGCGCAATGCGCAACATCAAACTCACAATCGCCTACGACGGCGCCGGCTTCCACGGCTGGCAACTCCAGCCCGGCCTGCCCACAATTCAAGGCGCGATCGCCGACGCGGCTAGCCAAATCACTCAGGAAAAAGTTTTCATCCAGGGAGCGAGCCGCACGGACGCCGGCGTTCACGCGCTCGGGCAAGTGGCGCATTTCAAAACGCAATCGGCGCTGCCCGCAGCTGAATTTCAGCGCGCGCTAAACGCGTTGATTTCACCCGCAATCCGCATCGTCGCTGCAGAAGAAGTAGGCCCTGATTTTCACGCGCGCTGGCAGGCGCAGGGAAAAACATATCGCTACCGGATTTACCGCGGGCAGGTGCTGCCGCCGTTTGACTATCGCCGCGCGCTGCACTATTCCGGGCCGCTCGACGAAGGTGCCATGGCCGCAGCGGCGCGCGAATTCGAAGGCGAGCGCGACTTCAGTTCGTTCGCGGCGTCATCGGGCTCGGAAGATGACGACCGCGAGCGCGAAACGGTCCGCGTGATTCACTCGTCGGAAATTATCCGCGAGCCTGACCGCGACGAAATCGTTTACGTCGTCCGCGGCCGCTCGTTCTTGCGCTACATGGTGCGCAAGATTGTCGGGACGCTCATCGAAGTCGGAAAGGGAAGGCTTGCCGTCGACTGACATCCCGCAGATCTTCGAAGCCCGTGACCGTTCGCGCTCCGGCCCCACGGTTCCACCCGAAGGCCTCTACCTCGTTTCGCTCGAGTATCCCGACCCGACCGATTCGCTCGCCTCGGCAACCACCCGAACCTCCCGCCGCCGCTCATCGTTGCCTTAGAATTTACGTGAAGCGCCCTTCAGTAAAGTGTCCGCCGGCCGCGCAAATCGGGTAGAATCCGAAAAGAAATGGCAGTTTCCCCACAAACGCTATCCACGCCGTCTGCCGCCGCGCAGCAGTTCGTAGATTCCGTCAACCCGGCCACCGGTGAAGTCGTAGCACGGATTCCCGCCACGCCGCTTAGCGCGATTCCCGGCATTTTCGAAACAGCCCGCGCCGCGCAAAAAGCCTGGGCCGCTCGCCCGCTTCGAGAGCGCTGCGCGATGCTGCGAAAATTGCGCGATGCAATTTTCGAGCGCCGCGACCACATCGCCGATATCGTCACGCGCGAGACGGGCAAGCCGCGTGTCGAAGCGATTCTCGCCGAAATTCTTCTCGCGCTCGACACCGCAGATTTTCTCGCGCGACAGGCTCCGCGTTGGCTGCGGCCCGAGCGCGTCCCGCATCACAATATCGCGCTGAAAACGAAAACCGGATGGCTCGAGTTCAGTCCGCAAGGCGTCGTCGCCATTATCTCCCCCTGGAACTTTCCATTCTCGATTCCGATGACGGAAGTGATTCCCGCGCTCGTCGCCGGGAATGCCGTATTGCTGAAACCCTCCGAGCTCACGCCGGCTTCCGGCGCGCTCGTCGGCGAATTGTTCGAACGAGCCGGCTTTCCCGTGGGTCTTGTGCAGGTGATTCAAGGGGATGGTGCCGTCGGCGCGGCAATCATCGAAGCGGGGCCGGCAAAAGTTTTTTTCACGGGTAGCGTCGCCACTGGCCGCCGCATCGCCGAGGCTTGTGCCAGTAAACTGATTCCGTCGGTGCTCGAGCTGGGCGGCAAGGATGCGATGATCGTGCTCGCCGACGCTGATCTCGACGTCGCATCGAGCGCGGCCGTATGGGGCGGATTTACGAACTGCGGCCAGGCCTGCCTCTCGGTCGAACGTATTTATGTTGAGCAGCCCGTGGCGGAACGCTTTGCTCACCTGTGCGTCGAGAAAACCAAGAAGCTGCGCCTCGGTGCGACGGGCGATACCGGCGCCGATCTTGGCCCGATGATTCGGCTCCGGCAGCTTGAAAAAGTCGAGCAGCAATTGCGTGATGCCGCTGACCGAGGCGCGCAGATTCTAACAGGCGGCGCACGCCGGCCGGATCTCGGTCCGAATTTCCTCGAGCCTGCCGTGGTTACAGACGTCGACCACTCGATGCAGCTCATGCGCGAAGAAACTTTCGGCCCCGTGATTGCGATTCGCACGGTTGCGTCGGCCGGCGAAGCTGTGGAACTTGCGAACGACTCGCCGTTCGGCTTGAGCGCGAGTATTTGGACCCGCGACTCCCGCCGCGGCAGGGAACTCGCATCGCAGATTCGGGCTGGCTCCGTCATGATCAACGACGTCGCCAGCTACTACGGGATTTCGCGAAGCGCCGCACGGCGGTTCGGGAGCGAGCGGTTGGGGACGCACGCATTCCCGCCTTGGACTGCTTGAAATGGTTCAAGTAAAATACATCGATGTCGACCGGCTGCCGCGCATGGCGAAACCCTGGTGGTACGGGTACACCGGCGATTTTGCCGCGGCTGCTGCGAGCGTCGTCGAAGGAATGTTTGCGCCGAGCTGGAAGCGGCGGCTTCGCGCAATGCTCGGTAAACACGGTGCGCGAGGATTCGTGTTTGGCCGCCGTCGCGTTTGAGCTTTCGCAAAATTTCACAGAACATTTCGAAAGAGGAGTGAACTGATGTCAGACGCGAACGCCCCGGAAAATCCACCGAACCCCCAAGCCCCGGTGACGGCTCCTGTTGCGCCGGTTGCCTCGGTTCCCGCGCCACCGGCAAGCGCGGCAACCCCAGCAACTCCGGCAACCCCGGCAGCAAAAGCAGTCGCTCCCGCTCCCGCAGCAGCTGCCGCCGGGCCAACCACCGCCGCTGCCGCCGGCTCAACCGCTGCCGCAGTCGCCACTGAACCCGAAGCGCCCGCCGCGCCGAAGATCAAACCGAAGAAAGCCACCCAGCGTGCGTGCGATGAAAAAGACGCCAAGGGCAAGCTCTGCTGCGGCCACTTGAAACGCTGGTACGACTACCCGAAGGAGATCGAAGCGCTCGTCGGCCCCCAAGCGGAAATTTATCGCTGCGAATTCTGCCAGACGATCTATAAGCCCGATCGATCGAAGACGCCACACAGCTACACGCTGCGCTACTAGCGACTTGATCGTCACGCGCATTCCCTGAGGAGCCGCTTCGAGCGAGACCGGCGTCGCACGAGAGAAATGAAACACGAACTTATCCACGATTGGAATACTTCACCGGGGCCGAAATTCCCGCCGGGCGCCGCGTGATGCTCAACGACGAGACTCTTCGCGACGGTTTGCAGAATCCTTCCGTGCACGATCCGAGCATCGGCGAAAAAATCGAAATCCTTCACCTGATGGAATCGCTCGGCATCGACACGGTCAACATCGGCCTGCCCGGCGCCGGCCCGCGCGCCTACGCAGATACCGAAGCGCTCGCGCGCGAAATCGTGTCAGTCGCGCATGAAAATTCGCCCCAATTGCGCCGCGCGCACGCTCAAAAACGACATCACGCCCATCATCGAAATTTCCGAGCGTGTCGGCATGCCAATCGAAGCCGCCACATTTCTCGGATCGAGCCCGATTCGGCGGCTCGTGGAAGATTGGACCGTGGATCATCTTCAGCGCACCACCGAAGAGGCCGTCAAGTTCGCCGTGTCCGCGGGACTGCCCGTGATGTACGTCACCGAAGATACGATTCGCACCGACCCATCGACGGTGATCACGCTGTACTCGACCGCAATTCGTGCCGGCGCTCGCGCGATCGTGCTGTGCGATACGGTCGGCCACGCGACGCCTCGCGGCGCTTACAATCTTGTGAAATTTGCAATCGACGAAGTCGTGAAGCCGTCGGGCGAAAAGATTCGCGTCGATTGGCATGGCCACAACGATCGCGGCCTCGCAGTCGCCAATTCTCTCGCAGCGATTGCCGCTGGTGCCGATCAGGTGCACGCGGCCGCTCTCGCGCTCGGCGAACGAGTGGGCAATACGCCGATGGAATTGATGCTCGTAAACCTGCGCCTGCTCGGATTCATCGATCAGGATCTTTCGAAGCTGAAGCAATACTCGGAAATGGTGTCGAAGGCGACTCACACTCCGATACCGCCGAATTATCCTGTAGTCGGCCGCGATGCATTCCGAACAGCAACCGGCGTTCACGCAGCAGCCATCGTGAAAGCCTACAAAAAAGGTGACGAAGAGCTCGCGAATTCGATTTATAGCGGCGTGCCCTCGCACCATTTCGGGCTCGAACAGATCATCGAGGTCGGGCCGTTGAGCGGCCGCTCGAACGTAATCTACTGGCTCGAGAAGCGCGGATTCGCGGCCACGGATGAATTGGTCGACCGTATTTTCGACGCTGCGAAAAAAGCGGAACGGATTTTCAGCGAGGAAGAGCTTCTCAATCTGGTCGGCCCCGTGGCAGCCGCGGAAAAATCGCGGACACACTGATTTTTTTGCTCGTTCATCGAGGGAGCAATCATTTCGGAACGATGTACACACAATTGACGACTGGCGCTGGAATTTTCCGCACGATTCTCGTGAAACTCACCTCCATCTGCTGTATCTTTTTGATGATGGCTACTCTTTCAGCTCGCGCTGCGGAAGACTCCATTGAAAAACTCGCCCATGATCCCGGATGCGTCCGCGCAATCGAATGGATCGACAAGAATACCGCCTGGGTCACCGACCAGCAGATTCGCCTCACCGAAATTCCGGCGCCCGAATTGAAGGAAGCGCGCCGCGGCGAAGCGCTAAGAAATCTTTTTGAAGCCAGCGGCCTTCGCGTTCGTGTCGACAAAATTGGCAACGTCATTGGCGAGCGCGCTGGTTCTGATACGAAGGGCGTCGTGCTGCTCGTTGCGCATCTCGATACGGTTTTCCCCGCGGGAACCAATGTCACCGTGAAGCGAAATGCGAGCCGCCTGGAAGCGCCCGGCATCGCCGACAACGGAGCGGGACTTGCGGCGCTGGTTGCAGTCGCGCGCGCACTTTTTGAATCGCGTATTCGCACGACAAAGACAATCGTCTTTGCAGGTGACGTTGGCGAAGAAGGCGAGGGAAATCTTCGAGGAGTGCGTGCATTGATAGAAGAATTTGGCCCGCGATTGTCCGCCGTGATCGCCATCGATGGCCCTTCGATTGAGCACATCACCACGCAGGGAATTGCGTCGCGCCGGTTCGAAGTCAGCATCACGGGGCCTGGAGGACACAGCTGGTCCGATTTCGGCGCTCCGAATCCGATCGCAGCCCTCGCCCGCGGGATTGTGAAGTTTTCTTCGGTTCGCGTTCCCGACGATCCGCGCAGTTCGTATAATTTCGGAGTGATCGATGGGGGAACATCGATCAATTCGATTCCCGCGCGCGCTGCGGTGAAAATAGATCTGCGCTCCGAAGAAGAATCCGAACTCGACCGGTTGGAAAGCGCGCTCCGTGATTCGATGCAAGCCGGCATTAAGGACGAGATTTCGTCAGGCCATTCGAACTCAGACACTCTTCAATTGAATTTTCGTTCGCTGGGAGCGCGGCCTTCGGGAAAGTTGCCTGAGGATTCACCGCTGCTGGAGACGATTCGCAACGTGGACCGCTTTCTTGGCAATCGGTCGCGCCTCGAACGCAGTTCCACCGACGCGAATATTCCACTCTCGCAAGGAATTCCCGCGATTGCGATTGGTGGCGGAGGCAAGGGCAGCGGTTCGCACACGCTCGGCGAATGGTACGACGCGCAGGGCCGCGAACTCGGCCTGAAAAGAGTGCTCCTCACATCGCTCGCGCTCGCAGGGCTTCAGGCAGGAGCTCAGCCCTAGGATGCCTCGTCGATTTCTTGGATTTCTTGCTGTGTTCTGCGCCTGCGGCTTGCTTGGATTTGCGCGGCACGCGATGTTCGCGGCTCCTGGCTCGCCGCAGCTTTCGCAAAAGCCGGCAGCTCCCGCTGCGCTGCAACCTCCTGCTGACCTGATCCTGACGAACGGAAAAATCTACACTGGAATTGCGGCTCAGCCTTGGGCCAGCGCCGTCGCGATGCGTGGCGAGTTAATCATCGCAATCGCCAGCGGCGAAACCGACGCGCAGGTGAAATCCTGGACCGGCCCGAAATCTCGCGTCATCGACCTCCACAGCCAATTTGCGATGCCCGGATTCAACGACGCCCACGTTCACCTTGCCAGCGGCGCCTATCGCAAATTAGAGGTGGATCTCAGCGGCTCGCAATCGCTCGAAGAACTCCAACAGCGCATCCGCGCCCGCCTGAAGGATTTCGGCCCGGGTGAATGGATTGTCGGTCCCGGATGGGACCACACTCTGTGGCCCGTGAAAAAGTTTCCCAACCGGCAGGATCTCGACTCCATTTCCACCGGCCATCCGATGTTTCTTGCGCGCACCGATGGCCACGTTGCCGTTGTAAATTCGCGCGCCCTCGCGATTGCCGGAATCACTCGCTCGACTCCCGATCCTCCCGGCGGCCATATCGAGCGCGACCCTGCGAACGGTGAGCCTACCGGAATGCTCGAAGAGGATTCCGCAAAGGATCTCGTCTACCGGCACATTCCGCCCCGCTCGGAATCGCAGCGAGTGCGGGCTTTCAGCCTCGCCCTGGACGAAGCGTCGCAATTCGGCGTCACTTCCATTCAGGACAATTCCGTTTTCTCGCTTCCGGATGACAGCGATTACGGCTGGCTGAATTTCCTGGTCTTTCAGCGATTGAAGCAGGACGGGAAATTGAAACTCCGCATCACCGAATGGCTGCCATTCAGTTTTCCGCTCGAACGCCTCGATGAAATGCGCCGAGCCGGCGGCGCCACCGATCCATGGCTGAAAACCGGCGCCCTAAAAGCGGTGCTCGATGGTTCGCTCGGATCGAGAACGGCCGCGCTGCTCGCTCCCTACTCCGACGATCCCGCCACTTCCGGTATCTTGCGGCTCGATCCCACAGCCCTGACGCAGATGGCCATTGAACGCGATCGCGCCGGCTTCCAACTCGCCTTCCATGCCATCGGCGATCGCGCCAATCGAATTGCTCTCGACGCGTTTGCCGCGGCGCAAAAAGCGAATGGCTCGCGTGAGCGGCGCGATCGAATCGAGCATGCGCAGGTGATCGCTCCTGACGATTTCGCGCGCTTCGTCTCGCTCGGCGTCATCGCTTCGATGCAGCCTTCGCACCTGCTCGATGACGAACGCTGGGCCACCGACCGTCTCGGCCCTGAACGCATCAAAGGCGCTTACGCCTGGCACACGTTCGAGCAGGATGGTGTGCCCCTCGCGTTTGGCACCGACTACCCCGTGGAATCGATCAATCCGCTGCGAGGAATCTACGCCTGTGTCACTCGGGAGTTGCCGGGAGGCGGTCCGCAGGGCGGCTGGCAACCGCAAGAGAAACTCTCGATGGACGATTGCCTTCGCGCTTACACGGCCGGCTCCGCCTTCGCCCAGTTCGACGAAAACCAGAAAGGAACAATCTCGCCCGGGATGCTGGCTGACATCGTCGTTTTCCCCGTCGACATCACTCGAATTCCGCCGCACGATCTGCTTACCACTCGCGTCGCCATCACAATCGCAGGCGGGCGCATCGTCTACGAGCAGGGCCGCTAAAACCTGACGAATGGTTCCACTCGATCTTCGTGCAGGGGGACGCGCTACTTTCCCAGTTCGACCGACTGAATTTCGCCGTCGTACGTTTGTCTCTCGGTCACGATATATTCGACGGTCGCCTCGTGATCCTTCATCTGCGTGCAGGGCTGGAACTCTCCCGTTTCGAACGGAACCGCCTCTTCGAAATGCACCCTCGAGTAGTCTCGCGCGTGCAGTTCAAACTCGATTTCGCGCACCTGCAGCGTGATCTGCATTTCATTCCCCTTGCACGTCACGGCGGTCACTTTGCCGGAGAGCGTAGCGCTCACGGTTGGCGCTCGGCTTGCCCCTGAGCCGACGCGCAGCGGTGTCTTTGTGTCGCTCTGCGTTCTGCTCTGTTTCGATGAGTCCACTCCACCCTGCAAATCGGGCGCAAGAATCGTCAACTCCTGAATCGCGCCGCCATTTCCTTTGTTTCCGTCAGGCACGTATCGAGCGCTTACTCGCGTCCCTTTCAGCCCCGTGCAAATATCAAAGTTCGCCGGCGGCTTCGACATCATATGAATCGCCGAGTGCGCGCCCGCCTGCAAGTGAAGCGTCAAAGTTTCCGCGGCCGTTGCCACTTGCAGCCTCAATCCTCCGGCGCAGCTTTCCTGCGTGACGACGCCCGTCACTTCGCGCGAATTATCCGGCTCGGAACGAGGCGCGGGCTCCCGCTTGGATGTTTCGCCGGCGTCTACTTCCTGCGACTCCGCCGGTTTTGCCGGCGCGGCGTCGTTTTGCGCGTTCTGTTTCGCAATGCTCCGCGCGCTCTGCAGGTACGTCACGAATTGATCGATCGTCGCGACGTCCTTCGGGTTGCGTGCGTTCGCGCGGGCGCGCTGCGCGACGAACTGTGCTTCGTCAAATCGCTGCATTTGCGCCAGCACTTGCGCCAGATCGTAGACGTACTCGGTGTTTCCGGGTTCCAGCGTTACCGCCTTCTTGGCAAACGTCAGCGCCTCGTCGCCATTCTGCCGCCGGCTCGAAAGGTAAAGGCCGAGCAGCGCATTCGCGGGCGCGAAATCGGGATTGGCGGCGATCGACTGGCGCAAGTCCTCTTCGATCTGCGAATCCTGCGGAAAGCCCCCCGTGCCGAAGAACGTAAGATTCGCGCGAAGGTAGCGCGTGAGTCCGTTTTTCGGGTCGAGCTGCACGGCTTCTGAAATCGACGCCAGTGCCGAGTCCCGATTGCCTTCGAGAAACTCTTCGATGCCGAGATTCTGGTGAGCCAGTGCCAGTTTTGGATCGAGATTCACCGCGTTCTGCAGGATCTGCGTGGCCTCCGGCCTCCGGCGAATCGCGAAGAAGCCGCCGCGATAGGCCTCCTCCTCGGCATCAGAAATCGCGCGGACCCGGATATCGGCCGCGCGAGGCTCGTCCGGCGCCTTCATCTGAAAATAAGAGAACTGAAACTTGCTGATGTACCGCGAAATCTCGCCCTGAAGTTTCTTGAGGTCTCCGAATGCTTTGGCGGCCGCTTGATCCTGCGTTGCGCCGGAAGAGAGCGCATTGGCATAATCGACCAGCATCTGCCGGTGCGCGGTTTTGTCTCCGACCATCAGATAGTGCGTCAGCGCCCACGACTCGGCGTAAAAAACCGAAGTCTTGTTCTCCTCGTTGTAGTACGGCGAGTTGCCATCCACATGAAACAAAACGTCCAGGGGAATCAGCCGGTTCTGCCGCAACTCTTCAATCAACGCCGGATCGGCCATTCCCATCGTCGCCACGTTTCCGTTCACCTGCGATTCGCCGAAAAAGTCCGCCAATCCTTCCGCCAGCCAGGTCGGCAGCTCAGGGAAATAGGGAAGCGTCAGCGAGTGGTAGTACTCGTGATACATCGTCGCGAACGGGTTCGTGCCCTGCGCCTCCAAGTTCACGGCTGCGTAGTATTGGTTCATGCGATACGCGAAGAGACCGGCCGGATGCATGTGGCCCTTCGTCCAGTATTCCGGAAGCAGGTCGCTGAGCGACTTCTCGTCTTTCATCGCGAAAACGATGATCACCGGGCTCGGGTGCCCTTGCGCGACGGTCAACCACTCCCGAAATAACGTGTGAATCTGCTCGAACTGAATCGCCGTCTTCCGCGCTTGCTTTTCTCCGGCATTACTGATGACGATGAAATTCGGGCTGCGTACTTCCACCCAGACCTCGCGCTTGGCCTCGAGAGACACAGGCCCAGCCAGCGCGAGTAGGACGAAGCACACGCAAACAATCGCCAGTAGTCGCTGATTCATTGAGTCACCAAGTTTCTACTATATGCTCATGGGTGCGTCAATGAAGCAGTCTTCAGCGGTTCGCCATAGCGTGCGGCTCACCTGCCAATAATGCTCTCGAGGCTGAGCTCTCGCGTCTTGCCTCCTTTCAGTTCGATGCTTACACTCTTCGTTCCATGCCTGAACGGAGATTGAGTGAAAGTGGATTGAGTAAAAGCGGCATGAGCAAACGCCTCCGCGCCGATCTCGCCCTGCTTTTCTGCTCGCTCGTGTGGGGCGGCACTTTTATTGTCGTCAAAGACGCGCTTGCGGACGTCTCGATCTTCACCTACATCGCTGTCCGGTTTGCTCTCGCGGCCTTCGTGATGGCGATTTTGTTCTGGCGATCGTTGCGCGATCTCAACCGCCACACGATTTGGGCTGGCATCCAGATCGGGTTGTTCATGTTTGGCGGGTACGCATTTCAAACCACCGGCCTAAAATTCACCACCGCTTCAAAAGCTGCTTTTATCACCGGCTCGAGCGTTGTGCTGGTGCCCGTGTTTCTCGCTGCGTTCGGACGGCGGCGAATCAATATCTGGATCTGGCTCGGTGCTCTTTCGGCCCTCGCGGGACTTTACTTCCTGATGATTCCGCCGGAGGGTTTCGGCGGCCTGAATCGAGGTGACGCGATTGCCCTCGGCTGTGCGGTGATGTTCGCGCTGCACGTAATTTTTATCGGCCAGTACGTCGACCGCCATTCGGTAGGCGCCCTCGCGTTTCTGCAAGTGGCGACCACTGCCGTTCTCGCCACCCTCGCTCTGCCTCTGCTTTCCGCGACGGGATGGGAACCGCCGCGCATCGTGTGGTCGGGACAACTGATCTTCGCAGTCTTGATCACCGCCATCGGTTCCACCGTGATCGGGTTCTCGTTTCAAACTTGGGCGCAGCAGTACACCACGCCCACTCATACCGCCATTTTTATCAGCCTCGAGCCGGTGTTCGCGGTGCTTACCGCTTGGGTAGTTGCCCACGAGCGCCTCGGCGGCCGCGTTCTATTCGGCGCAGCCATGATTCTTCTCGGGATTGTGCTAGCAGAGCTCAAAGGCGCAGCGCCCATCGCGCCGGAATCACCAGAGCCAATCGTCTCGGCGCACCACGAGAGCTCGCAACCTGCGCGGGGCACAACTGCAAACCCGTAACGCCGGCGTCTCGCCGGCTCTTTTCTCTCCGACCGCTAGAAAATAGCTACGAGTTCACTACCCGCGCGGACAGGAGGCGTGGCTTATTTCGCTGGAGCAGGCTGCTTGTGGAATTTTACGTCAACCGGCTCGTACATCTTAGGCCAGCGCAAATTCTTCGCCTCGAACGAGGAGATGTATGGTTCGTTCACCAGAGTAAGAGCAATGTCATCGAGTCCCTTTAGCAAACACTCGCGCCGAAATGGATCGATCGTGAAAGAATAATTCAGCCCCTTGTCGTCGCTCACGACTTGCTGCTCGAGATCGACTGTCAGCCGATACCCTTCATTTTGCTCCGTCCGCTTGAATAGCTCGTCCATCTGATCGTTCGAGAGCGTCACCGGCAGAATCCCGTTCTTGAAGCAGTTATTGTAGAAAATGTCGGCATAGCTCGGCGCGAGAATCGCGCGGAATCCGTAATCGAGAATGGCCCACGGCGCATGTTCGCGGCTCGATCCGCATCCAAAATTCGCGCGCGCCAATAGCACCGACGCGCCCTTGTATCGCGGATGATTCAAAATAAATTCCGGATTCGGCTTCTCGCCCGGCAGATAGCGCCAATCGTAGAAAAGAACGCGCCCATACCCCTCGCGCGTCAGAAATTTCAAGAATTGCTTCGGCACCATCTGATCCGTATCGACATTCACGCGATCGACCGGCGCCACAAGACCTGTGTGCTTCGTAAACGGCTGCACTAATGCCCTCCAATCGCGTCTAAGTTTTCCCAACGGTCCAGAAACTCGAACTCCGCCGCATACATTGGCTTGGGAATCTTGGTCTCACCGCCTTTGTATTTGTCGGGCCGATTCGTGGAGATGACGTCGTAGAAAAAGTCACCGTAGCTATCTTCGAAGGTGCAGTTTTCGTGGGTGTTGACCGAAACCAGAATCACCTCGCAAACTTCTCCGCCTCGAAAAAATAAGCGCAACTTCTTTCCTTCGAGATTCCGCGACAATCCCTTGGTATCGATTGCCATTTCGAAGCCCTACTCCGCTCCGTCCAGGTTCTTCCACTTCCGAATATCCACGAAGTGCCCTTCGATTGCCGCCGCCGCAGCCATCAGTGGACTCACGAGGTGCGTCCGCCCACCCTTGCCTTGCCGCCCTTCGAAATTACGGTTCGACGTGCTCGCGCAGCGTTCGCCGCTCTGCAGTACATCGTCATTCATCCCGATGCACATGCTGCATCCCGCATCGCGCCATTCAAATCCCGCATCGAGGAAAATTCTGTCGAGCCCTTCGGCTTCCGCTTCCGCCTTCACTCGCCGCGAACCCGGAACCACGAGTGCCTGCTTCAAATCCTTCGACACGTGTTTACCCGCGACCACCTTCGCCGCAAGCCGCAAATCCTCAATCCGCGAATTCGTGCATGAACCGATGAAAACTCTGTCGAGCGCAATGTCTTCAATCTGCATTCCCGGCTTCAAATCCATGTAAACCAGCGCGCTTTCCGCGGCTTTCCGGTCGACCGGATCTTTGAACGAATGTGGATCGGGCACGCGGTCTGTCACCTGCGTCACCATTCCGGGATTTGTTCCCCACGTCACCATCGGCGCAAGCTCGTCCGCCTGAATCGTCACGGTGGAATCGTATTTCGCGTCGCGATCGGTGACCAGCGACTTCCAGTACGTTACGGCTTCCTGAAATTCCTTCCCGCGAGGCACGAATGGCCGGCCCTCCAAATATGCGAAAGTCGTCTCGTCCGGCGCAACCATTCCCGCTCGCGCGCCACCCTCAATCGTCATGTTGCACATCGTCATGCGGGCTTCCATCGAAAGGCCGCGCACGGATTCGCCCGTGTATTCGGCGACGCTTCCGTTTCCTCCCGCGATTCCCATCTGGCCAATCACCGCGAGCACCATATCTTTTGACGTCACGCCTCGCGGCCTCTTGCCAACGAAACGGATCTCGAGCGTCTTCGATTTGAATTGCGATAGGCACTGCGTCGCCAGCACGTGCTCGATCTCGCTCGTTCCAATTCCAAACGCCAGCGCGCCAAACGCCCCATGAGTCGACGTGTGGCTGTCGCCGCAAACAATCGTCTGGCCCGGCTGCGTGATTCCCAGTTCCGGACCGATAATGTGCACGATGCCCTGATTCTTGCTGTGCATGTCGAACAAATGCACGCCGTACTCTTCGCAATTGCGCGCTAATGCTTCGAACTGGCCCGCTGCGTCCGCATCGAGCACCGGTAGCAGACGATTTTTCGTCGATACGGAATGGTCCATCACCGCGAACGTCAGTTCGGGACGCCGCACCTTTCGCCCGGCGGCTTTCAGCCCGGCAAACGCTTGCGGAGACGTCCCTTCGTGGATGAGGTGCCGGTCGATGTAAATCAGCGAAGGCTGCCCGGGTATTTCGCGAACCAGATGCGCATCCCAGATTTTTTCGAACAGAGTGCGAGGAGCCATACGGTTGGTTTGATCACCTGTGGGGGGAGCGCCCCGGTTCTTGAACTGAAATCAACTCGCCGGGATTTCTCATCCCAGCCTCATCCCATTGTAACAAGTCTGCTTCGCCCTCGCCAATCCTTCACGAAAGTGCGGCTTACGGGCTACCGCTCCGCCGAAAATGCAACGGGCCGCCCGCCCCAGCGAACGGCCCGCAAGACTCAAAATTCACATCGCATCTCGGTAGCCACGACGAGCGCTTCACTCGTCGTGGGCCTTTCTCTATTTCCGCGCCGCGTCCTAGCCAGCCGCCTTCGAAAAGAACGCCGCCGCTCGCTTGCCCATCTCTTCCGGCGCCACATCCTCGATGCGCATCGCAAGGCTCCACTGGTGCCCAAACGGATCCGTCACCTTGCCGAATCGATCGCCCCAGAACATGTCTTGCAACGGCATGTCCGCGCGCGCGCCGGCTGCCACAGCCCGGCCATAAACCGCATCTACATCAGGCACGTACAGAAAAAGATTGAACGCCGGCGTCGACGTTGGTGCGGGCGCAGCGGTCATGCCCGGAAACTCGTCGTTTACGAACACCACCGAGTCGCCAATTCGAATTTCTGAGTGGCTCACCATCTTGCCGTCCGGCGACATCATCCGGTTCACTTCCACCGCTCCAAACGCCTTCTTGTAGAAATCGATCGCTTTCGCCGCACCGCGGCATGTGAGCGACGGCGTAATCGAGTGAAACCCCTTGGGAATAGGACTCGTAGCATTGGCCATGGTGGCCTCCTTGTAGCTTCCAGATACCCGGACAGCGCGTCACGCGGAGCCTCGGGCTGTTCGAGGACGGGCTTAGCCCGATTCTACATCCCCAGCCGTCCGCCACGTCAACCCTAAAGCTCCGGCCCCAGCCCGCCGCGGCGCTTCGTCAGGCGATTCGTCGTGGGCTTCGGTTTGTTTTCATTTGAAAATTCCAAATTAAAATTTCCAATCGCCTCACCTACCCGTCGTTCCAGTCGCAAGGTCTCATATGCTCCAAATAGACTCTGGCATTGGCTGGGATATTGGCACTTGGCGCACGCCCTGCGTTTGGTGGGAGCCCCCTGCTTTAGCAGGGGGAGCTGGACTTCAGTCCAGCGGAGAAAGATTCGACGATGGCTTGGGCTTTAGCCCCGGGTTTTTACGATGCCGCTCTTATCTCGCGGCAAGTCGCCGGTCCTCTGCGATAGGCGGATCAAACTGGTGATAATATTCCGAGCTTGCCGGCAGATCGCAACCCGAGCGCTTCGTGAAAGGACCTTCCAGCCAGAATCGGCGTGCGTGCCCGCTCTGCGGCGCATTCGATCGTCGTCCCGTTTTTCAGCGAGACCCGTGGCATATCGTCGCGTGCAAAAAATGCCAAATGGTTTTTATCGGTGACGAACCGCTGCCATACGATGCGCAGGCCGCAGAACATGACTGGGTCGACGACTACTCGAAAGAGGTGTCTCGCCGCAAAAACAATCGGCCAGTGCTGATGTTTCTGTCGCGCCTTACCCGCCCACTTCGGCGTGACGCTACCGACCGCCAAGTTTCTCACACACTCTACTGGAAGCGGGAAGGGAAGTTGCTCGACCTCGGATGCGGCGATGGGCGATTCCTTGCAAAAGCGGCAGGCCACTTCGATGTGACGGGAGTGGAACTCAGCCCGCGCGCGGCAGCGTCAGCGAAGGATCGAGTGCCTGGCGCGCAGATATTTGTCAGCCCGGTTACAGATGCGGTTGTGCCCGGTGGCGCGTTCGACGTCGTGACGCAGTTCGGTTACATCGAGCATGAATGGCAGCCGATCGCAGGCTTACAAGTGGCCTGGCGCGCCCTGAAGCCGGGAGGAGTGCTCGTCGTCAAAACGCCAAATTATGCGAGCTGGAATCGCTCAATTATGGGCGAGGACTGGTGTGGCATCCACGTTCCTTCGCATTGCAATTACTTCACCCCGTCGACCCTCAGCCGGATGCTTCGGCAAGTTGGCTTCGAGCCCCTCTCTCGTCCGATTCTCGATCGCCTTCCAACCAGTGACACGCTGTGGCTCGCCGCACGCAAGCCATAGCCTCGGATCGTCAAGAAATCTGCGATTGATCCCCAGCAGGGGGCGTTTGTAACTCCCCTGTGTTATAGTAGTGATGCGCGCTTCGGGGGAACTGGGCTTTTCGGGCGTATGCGCGCAGTTTTACTCTGATTCACACGAATTCATCCGTTTTCGGCGCATTTGTGTACTTGTTCAGCGCTCGAGAGCGAATCTTCTCGGCGAATTTTGACGCCGTGATGGGCGTCCGGGCAGTGCCCGAGCTATATCTCCTCCATAAGGAGCTATCCGATGACCACAACATTCAAGAAACGCCAGAAAGAAATGAAGCGCATGGAAAAGGCGCGTATGAAGGCAGAACGGCGCGCGCAGAAGAAATTGGAACCACGCGTCGAAGGTGACGACATCGCCTCGGGCAACGAGGCTTTCATGCACGTTCTGCCCGGCGACGCCGACTTCGATGTAGAAGTCGAAGTAGAGTCATCCGAAAACTAATCACTGCCCGGCGTCGACGTCTCCGCGCCACCTCGATCAATTCGGCTGCATCACCATCTCTAATGTCGCCTCGGTGTCCCTTATTCACATGGGCATACGCACAACCGTCCCGCCCCGGCATGAATCAAATGGGTGGTATACTCACAAACTCGCGATATTTTCTGCATTTATAACAAGGGAGCACGGCGATGGGCGTTCAATTTCAGGAATTAGTCAGCTGGGCGAGGCGCCGCAAGATTTTTGCCTCCCTCCTCGTAATCCTCACCCTTGGCATCGGAATCTTGATTGGCACGGTGATTTCCGGGCGCGCCCTCGCAACGCACGGCCAATCGGGCGCAAGCGGTGCATCCTTGCTCGCGGTTCCGGATCCGATTACGCTTTCAAATTCTTTTTCAACCATCTCGAAAAAGCTCGGCCCTGCCGTCGTCAATATTTCCACCACTCAGGTGCTTGAAAAACCGAAGGGCGCCGCCAAGCGTCCGCATCACCAGAACGATCCGTTCCAGGATTTCTTCGATCGCTTTTTCGACTCGCCCGATAATGCTCCCGATGCCGAACGCAGCCTCGGTTCCGGCGTGATTGTCGATCGCAAGGGTTTCATTCTGACGAACGATCATGTGATCGATCAGGCTACGAAAATTCAGGTCGGCATCGATGGCGATCCAAAGAAATACAACGCGCACCTTGTCGGCACGGACAAAGATACCGATCTCGCCGTCATCAAGATTGATGCCGACCGCGAGTTGCCGGTCGCGAAACTCGGTAATTCAGACGGCGTCCAGGTAGGCGACTGGGTGCTCGCCTTCGGCAGCCCGTTCGGGCTGAATTCTACCGTTACCGCCGGCATCGTCAGCGCGAAAGACCGTTCCGCCTTCGGTGGCCACCAGTTCCAGCGCTTCGTTCAAACAGACGCCGCGATCAACCCGGGAAATTCAGGCGGCCCCCTCGTCAACATGGCTGGAGAAGTAATCGGCATCAACACCGCGATCTATACCGGCAGCCGCGGATTTGAGGGCGTCGGCTTCGCGCTCCCTTCGAACACAGCAATCGCCGTCTATAACCAGCTCGTAACCGTCGGAAAAGTGACGCGCGGCTCCATCGGCATCACCTTCCAGGAAGATCGCAGCAATAATCCCGTGCTCCTGAAAGAGCTCGGAGCGCCGTATGGAATCGTCGTCGAAGCGATTGAGCCGGGGAGTCCCGCCGAAAAGGCTGGCCTGAAACCCGGCGACGTGATCACCAATATTAACAACACGCCCGTCCACACCGGCGCCGACCTCGTGAATCCGATTGCGCAAACTCCGATTGGCCAGAACGTGCAGGTGCGATTCGTCCGCGACAAAGTGGCCAAGGAAGTTTCCATGCTCGTCGCCGACCGCTCCAAAATTTTCCCGCAGTCCGCCGTGAGTGCTGAAGAGCAGCCCGATCAGAGCGAAGAGCCCGGTCAGTTTGGTTTGCATGTCGAAGACCTCACGCCTGACCTCGCTCGCAAGCTCGGAATGGGCAAGCTCACAGGCGTCGTTGTAACGCAGGTGGAGCCCGCTAGTTTTGCCGAGGATATCGACTTCTCGCGGGGTGACGTCATCGTCGAGGTGAACCATGCCCCGATTGCCGGCCTTTCCGACTATCGCCGTGAAATCGGCCAACTCAAGCCGGGGCAGGACGTGCTATTCAAAGTGGCCCGCCATGCCGATAACGACCGTGTGCTGACTCTGTTCCTGGCGGGCGCAGTGCCTGCTCTCTCGGCGCAATAGCGAGCTTTGCATCGCTGCGCAGCGTTGCCGGGAGTTCATCCCGGTGTTGCATCGGTGCTGGTTGTCATTTAAGCTCAGCGCCGATGGACGCGGCTTGAGTCCCGATTCGGATTGTCGATAATTGTAAGCACGCGAACGCGACTAGGAGTTAGGGTGATTCCGTGAGCGCCGAACCACGATGAGATCCACGATGCGATGGCTGCCGCTCACCTCCTTGCTCTTGTTGCTTTGTGCGCCCGTTACGCGCGTCCAGGCGCAGTCTAAACCGCCCGCTCAGAATCATTCGCACCAGTCGGCGTCGCGCCGAAGTGCTTCGCACCCGTCGCATCCCATGCGGAACGCCAGGCCCAAGCACCACGCCATGGCGTCAAAGGCGACCTCGCTCGTCGCCGTGCGTTACTTGCAGCCTCAGCAGGCCAGCGCCGCAAGTTCATCCGGGTCGTCCGGCGCATCAACTGCAAGCTCGACGGCTTCGGGGCATTCCGCCTCCGCATCGTCAAAGAAAAAGAAATCGAGCAAGAAATCCCGCCACGCGAAGCGCGAGCCTTTCCAGAAGGCGCCGACCCCCGAACGCATTTCCGAAATCCAATCGTCGCTCGCGCGCGGTGGCTACTATCAGGGCGATCCCAACGGCAAATGGGACGCGAACACCGTAGCTGCAATGCAGAAATTTCAGTCCGCCAACGGTCTCGATCCCAGCGGCAAGCTGGACGCGACGAGCCTGCAAAAACTCGGCCTCGGTTCTGGAATAGCCGGTGTCTCCGCCCCGAAGCCCACGACGCTAGCCCCTTCGGCGCCGCCTAAGCCGATTGCAGAGCAGCCCTCCACTCCATCTCCGGCCACCGCGTCCGCGTCCACCTCCGCTTCGAATTCTTCGCCCGCGACCACCAGCGCATCCGGTCCCAAACCCCAGCCGCGCTGACCGATCCTTCCCCCGATTTCCCGGGCCTGATTCACTCCATTTGCATACCGCGCCTGTTAAGCTATGCCTCCGAAATCGCTTCATCCACTTCCGAATGGCAGGCAATTGTCAGGCGCTGGACAGGCGCTGGACAGGCGAATGACAGGCGCTTGGCAGGCAATTGCCAGGTAAACGATAGATGCTCCGCAAATTCGATGCTCTGATTCTTGGTGCAGGCGCCGCCGGTCTGCTGTGTGCGATCGAAGCGGGGAAGCGCGGCCGCAGAGTCGCTGTCCTCGAACGCGCCGACCGGCTCGGCAAGAAAATTCTAATTTCCGGCGGCGGCCGCTGCAATTTCACCAACATTCACTGCCAGCCGGAAAACTTCATCTCCGCAAATCCGCACTTTGCGAAATCGGCGCTTGCCCGCTACACTCCTGCCGACTTCATCGCCCTCGTCGAAAAACATCGCATTCCGTACCACGAGAAAACACTCGGCCAGCTCTTTTGCGACCGCTCTGCCCGCGAAATAACCGATATGCTCGAAGCCGAGTGCCGCGCGGCGAGCTCAGACATTGTTCTCGATTGCAATATTCGCGAAGTCCGGCGCGATTCGGAATTTATCGTCCGCACACAATCTGGCGAATTCCGCGCGCCTTCGCTTGTCGTTGCCACTGGCGGACTTTCGATCCCCAAAATGGGTGCCACAGCATTTGGCTACGAACTTGCCCGCCAATTCGGATTGAAAATCCGCACAACGAAGCCCGGGCTGGTGCCGCTCGTCTTCAACGCGCTCGATCGCAAGAATTATTGCGATTTGGCCGGCGTCTCAACCGTGGTAGTTGCAGCAGCCCGTGCTCCTGAGGCTGTTCCTGCGGAGGTTCCTAAGAATGTTCCTGCGGGCGTTCAGTTGAATATCCCGGCGTTTCGCGAAAGCATGCTGATCACCCATCGCGGTCTCAGCGGCCCAGCTATCCTGCAAGCCTCCTCCTATTGGAATAGCGGCCAGCCGGTTCGCATCGACCTCGCGCCCGGCCAACAAGTCACCGCCTTGATTCTCGCTGCGAAGACCAGAAACATCGCGGCGGCGCGTTCCGTGTTTCGGCGCATTCTCCCGAATCGCTTCGCCACCCGTTGGCTCGATTTGCACGCGCCTTCCCGGTGGTCCGATCGCTCACTGGCGGAACTTGAGCGCGCGGTGCATGAATGGGAGATCACGCCTTCCGGCACCGAAGGCTACGAAAAAGCCGAAGTAACGGTAGGCGGAGTCGACACCGAAGAGTTTTCCAGCAAAACGATGGAGAGCCGCAAAGTTCCAGGTCTGTACTTCATAGGCGAAGTCGTTGACGTCACCGGCCACCTGGGCGGCTTCAATTTCCAGTGGGCCTGGTCATCAGGCGCCGCCGCCGGCCGCGCGCTCTGATCGCTCGTCGTAGCTATCGATGCAGAGTCTTCGACATGCGTACCACCGGCAAGCCCTCGCCGTTCTTAAGCGGCACCGAAATATTTTCGATCGCCTCGTATCCCTTCGCCCCAAAGAGCTTCACGCCCGTCAGCGTTGCGCCCATTTCGCAGCGCCTGAATCCCGACGCGGCGGCTGCATCCTCGCAAGTTTTCAGAATCAAGCTGCCGATGCCGCGCCGCGCCCACTCCGGATGAATGAAGAACGCGCGAATTTTTGCCGCATCCACGCGAGGATCCAGCAGTTCGTCTTCGCGCCCGGTCCAGTGGTCGCTGCCGTAGAGCGTCTTGCGCTTGCTCCAGCCGCCGCAGCCAACAATCGTTCTTTCGGCCTGCGCACCGTGCCGTTTTTCCGGATTGATCGCGGGCGCATTCGCTTCCGCCACAAAATAAGTCCCGTCGTCGATCAGCTGGCTGTCGACGCCAAATACCGTCACGAGCGCGCTCTCAATTTGCGTGGGACTGTAATCCTGCGCCTGCAATCCGCGAACGGACGCGTCAATCAGCCTGCGCAAGGCCGGAACATCGGCGGGAACTGCTTTGCGGACGGAGATGTTCGCGGACGTCGACATTTCGATTGAGCTCCACCATGCCGAGAGGGAGCCGTCCAGCGATTCTATAGCGAATTGCCGGATTCAAGGAAGTCGAGGTATTGGCTTGCCTGCTTCTCGTGCTGCCCGCGACCGCCGCCCATGACGCTTCCGAATCACTCGCTGATGCCGCCGCTTCCAGCACCACCGCTTGATAGTGTATTGTCGCCCCTCGCGTGTCGGGGGCGAAACCGCTGGATGTTCTTGAAGACGTTTTCGAAGATTATCTTTTTTGTAGGCCTGCTGCTTGCCGCTACGGGATTTATTTCACCGCCCGTCGCGCTTCTCGGCGGCCTAATCTACGGCTTTACTCTCGCGCATCCCTATGTCGTCGAAAGCCGGACGCTCTCGAAATACCTTTTGCAGGCATCGGTCGTCGCCCTCGGCTTTGGAATGAATCTGCATCAAGTATTGCGCGCCGGACGTTCCGGGTTCGTTTACACCGCTTTCGGGATTGCGATGACGATGCTGCTCGGTATTTTCCTGGGGCAGATGATCGCGGTGCGCAGGAAAGTCTCGTTTTTGATCACGGTCGGCACGGCGATATGCGGAGGCAGCGCCATCGCGGCTGTCGCGCCGATCGCTCATGCCACCGACGAAGAAATCGCCGTATCGCTCGGCACGGTCTTCGTCCTGAACTCTGTGGCGCTTTTGTTATTTCCTCCGATCGGTTCTGCATTGCACATGAGCCAGTCGCAATTCGGTCTGTGGGCAGCGCTCGCAATTCATGACACGAGTTCGGTCGTGGGAGCGGCAGCAAAATATGGAAATGAAGCGCTGGCGATTGGAACCACCGTAAAACTTGCGCGCGCTCTCTGGATTCTGCCGGTGGCCCTCGTTACTGCTTACAAGATGAAAAGTAAGACGAGCGTACAGTGGCCCTGGTTCGTACTGTTCTTCTGTCTCGCAGCGTTCGCGAACACCTATCTCCCGGCCCTCTCTCCCGCGTATCCGGTCCTCAGCCGTCTTGGCAAGCTCGGACTGACGGCGACGCTCTACCTGATCGGTACCGGGCTTTCCAGAGCCACGCTGAAGCAGGTTGGCACGCGCCCGCTCGTTCAAGGCGTCGTGCTGTGGGCCATCGTAGCAATTGTGTCACTCCTTGCAATTAAGTCCGGCCTCATCGCGATCTGAACCTCTCCGGCTCTATTGATTTCCTGCTTGAGCGCTCCACCGGAGCCTTGTCATTCTGAGACCATCCGATCAGGATGGTCGATCGAAGATTCCGGCCTTGCCGGAAAGAATCTCAACTTCCGCTGCAGGCAACGCGTAAGCGATGGATGCGCCTTGCTCGGATTCGCTCCGGACTGCGAGGCGGCCCTTCAGCAGGAGCCGGTACCCTCGGGCTTGTCATCACTACGCGAAATCCAGCTCCATCTCGTCGATATAACACCAGCCCCAGGTTTCACCCGGCTCGATCGACTTCATGATCGGGTGCTTGATTTCATGAAAGTGCTTCGTCGCGTGCTTGTTCTTCGACGAATCGCAGCACCCCACATGCCCACACTCCAGGCACAATCGCAGGTGAACCCAGGTATCCCCCATCTTCAAACATTCTTCACAGCCCTTCGTGTGCGGCGCGACCTTCTTGATCTGATTGAGATGCGTGCAAGTCTTCATCGTCCGTCCTCCGCCATCCCGATTCGCTATCCCATCCCCAGAATTCTACCGCGATCGCTCCTCCATCGCCTCTTTCCTATTTCTGCCAGCGGGTCGCTCGCTTCCGATCAGCCCAAACGCTACGGTCTTCTGCGTGCCCTCTGTGTACCGCTTCGTTTTTCTGCCGATAAGAGTAGATAGCATGAGCGGAATCAGATCCGAACTGAGGATTGCCGTAATGGAGGTGGTCGAACTCTCCTGGGAGGACCAAACTGGAACTGCGCATCATTCTCCCGCCAGAATCGAAGACCGGTCTCCATCCGGCGCGTGTATCCGGCTGAAATCGTTCATCGGCGTCGGTTCGGGCGTGCAGGTACAGTCGTACCGGGAAAAGTTCCTCGGCGTGGCTACATACTGCCGAGTCGACGCTGGCGAGCACGTCATCGGCGTTCGCAGAAATGCGACCGCGAGTTCCACCGCCACGAGTTCCACCGCCAAGACTGATCGGCCGACTAACGTGCCCTCGAGTGAGCCATTACGGCACAGCCCAGAGCATTCGATTCATTTTATCTCAGCACCTGGCATTAAAGGTGCAACGACACATCAGGAACCAAAGCTGTTCCCGGTTCGTGGAACCAGCCCGGCGAATCCAGCAAGTCCGGCTCTGCTTGGCAACTCACGAAACCTAGCACTTCACGCGTGGCCGCTGCAAGATAGTGGTCACAAGGAAAATACACAAATGGCCAAGAAATGGACCGATCTCGCGCCCTGGCGGCAGAAGCAGGACGCCTCTCCTCAGGATCCGTCGAATGGCACGAACGCTACGCCCACTCGCGGCAGCCAAGTCCCGGATCGCGTCGCTCGACCGGGCAATCCGCCTTCGAATTCAGCCGCCCCCTCCAGCGCCAATGGACACTCCACCTCCCAGGGCGACTTGCTCTCAATGGACGATATTTATCGCTCGGCCAGTATCATGACTCCCCGAATGGGTTACAGCATCCGCAAAGTCGCGGACATGCTCGCAAGCGATCACATGCGCGGCCTTTCCGACGACATGAAACGCGCCTCCATCCTCATGGCGCTCGACGCGGCCGGAATCCCGGTTGAAGAAGTTTTGCGTGACGCCGCCGCACGGCATGCCGCCATCAACAACTACGAATCCGAGCAATGGGAACATTTTGAAGCATACTGGGCCGCAAAAGCCGAAGAGAACGCGCGCATTCAAACCGATCTCGAGCGCATCACCGCGCAGCACCTCGAACGCATCAAACGCAACCTCGATGAAGTCGCCCAGGAGAAAGTCACCTTCGCCGGCTGGCAAACAATCAAACATCAGGAAGCTCAGCTCATCACCGAAGCCGCCGAGCTCTGCTCCAAAAATTCTGCCGCCGAACAGGCGCCCATCCCGTCCGTCGCACATCGCAGCTTCGCTCCCGTTGCGAAGGAGTGATGGCGAACTTCACATCCCGCGCTTCTCGACCAGGCTCGCGCCTCGCTTTTTCATGTTCTCATCCTAGAATTTCCAGATACATTTCATTTCCATGCCGCGCTCCATCTACTTTACGCGTTTAATTTGTGAAGGAGCAACGAAGCCTTCGACAACGTCCATCAGAGGGACTACTCTTCTTCCAGGGAATTCTCGATGCCTCGGCGGCGATATGACTGGGACTTCGCTTTGCGGATTGCCATTAGAATTGTTTTGAGCGTTGTCCTCGGATGTGTTGTCACCGAAGCTCTGTATGTCCTCGACAAACTCGGCCCGTACAGCTCCATTCGCGACCGCGTCACCGACTTTCTCACTTTCCCCGGCTTCATTATTGCGCGCCTTTTCTATCTCTGGAACATCCGCCCCGGCAGTGGAGGGTCCGCCTTCTGGTGGGCTTTTTTCTTCAGCAACTCTTTTTTCTATGCCGTACTTTGTTTCGTTATTCTTGACATCTTGCACCTCCCTCCAGAGTTTCCTGAACTTTAATGCGCAGCAACCGGCGCCAACCCTCAGCCCTTGCGCCTTTTTGCCCCTTGGCGGCTGCCCCATCGATTGAATCCGGCCTGCCGTTGACTTCGCGGCTGCAGCATCCTCGCCCTTCGTACCGAACGATCTTAGAGGGAGCCCCGCCAGCCGGGTGCCTTCGCCTTTCGTAGCGCCGGCATCTTGCGCGCAGTTTGCGTCCCGGACGCATCTTCGGGACCGGCTCTTTTGACCTTGCCTTTTTCCCTACGCCTGTCATCCCGACAGAGGCGCATCTTGCCGACGAGGGATCTGCATTCGCCTTCTTGTCCGCGTCGCCGCTTCAAGATTCATGTAGCTCACCTCCTTAAGAGGTGAGGCACTTGAACGTGTGGGTGGGGTCACGCTGTTCGGCAGCCCATCCCTTGAATCCGAACTGCCGTTGCTCCGGGTGCCGCATTCTCCGCCTTCGTCTGCTTGATCCTGGTGGGAGCCCCCGCATTCATGCGGGGAGGAGCGCCTCGCGCTCCGAAAAAACAATCACGCGCTCCCGCGCTTCCGCGCCTTCGCGTTCCGACGAATTGGTCGGGAGCGGGGCATGATTCGAAATCTATTTCGTCATCTCCAATCCGCAATACGCACATCGGCGGCCCACGCGAAGAGCATTCCAAAATCCCGCTCGCGACAGCGAGAGCCAGTCTCCTTTCCACGGTCGCCCACACCGGGGACACCGCATGTATTGAAATTGAAACGTGGTCATCAATACGAATGCCATCCACACAACATAGAACGCGACAAGTCCCGGCGTCCTCCGGTTCGTGGGATCAATGAAGAGGTGGTTGATTATTGCGCCGACGGGCCCGATCAGCATCGCAAACACGAGCCACCAGCGCAGCCGTCTCATTCGCTTGAATTCTTCAGTGTAGGAATTATTCATCATGATTCAGCGAAAGTGGTCCAGCCGGGCGCCCGCTCCATTCAATCCAGCCTGCCGTTGATTTTACGGGTGGTCTCGACGACCTCGCACTTTGCTTCAATTCCGCCCAAACGTTGTCATTTCCGGTTTCGGGAGTCCGCGTTCTCTGCGTCCCGGACGCATCTTCGGGACGATGGACTCCACCGGAGTCCTGACATCGGACCTGCCGGCCGGGTGCCTTCGCCTTTCGTAGCGCCGGCATCTTGCCGGCTCTTTTGACTTTGCCTTCTTCCCAACGCCTGTCATCCCGACCGGATACTCGCTCGCCTCTGCTTTCCATCGCGAAGCGATGGAGCGGGTCGCAGTGGAGGGATCTGCTTTCGCCTTCTTGTCCGCGTCGCCGCTTCAAGATTCATGTAGCTCACCTCTTTCGCGCCTTCTGCGTCCCAGACGGGTTCGCGGGAAGAGGTGAGGCATTTGAACGTGTGGGTGGGGTCACGCTGTTCGGCAGCCAGCTCAACGCCTCCTGTTTGTCCTCACGCACGATCAACCCGAATCAAGACCCTCAGCCTAAACAATCCAAAGGGTGAACCACCCGCCAAATTCGTACTAACGATACGCACAGTATCCGGAATTCTGTGAAAACGGAATTTTACCTCCCTCTTCCTGAAAACTCTCGGCGAATCGCCCAGTTGACCTTTGAATGGTCACAGTGTATTGAATTGTTTTCTCAAACCTATTCTTGTATTTATGTCCGACATTGACTTGGGTTTCGTCAATTGAAACCCCAACATCGTCCCCGTCTTGCTTCGTATTGTTTACTTTGTCAGAAACGAAGACGGCCGAGTCTGAATACGAGAGTGCCTGCCATTGTCCTGAAAAATACAAAAAGGGCATTGCACTTGAATCTAGTACGCCGTCTCGGTACGTTTGAGCGTATCCCCGACCGAGATGCGCTGATTCGTCCGTCACCATCCGTTTCAACTCTTTGTCCCAGTGTTTTGGGATATAAGGCCTCGAAACATAGACTACAAAGAATTCATCCACCTCCTTGCGAAAACAAATGTAAGAATCGCTGACGGGAAGGCCAGTATCCTTGGCTTTGACCAACTCTTGATAAGACTTGCAGGATCTGGCGTTGCGTCAGGGCAAGTGAAGGCTGAATGTTCTGCTGGGGGTTTCGCAGTCGATTTCTTTTGCGGTGCCTGTGCAGCACAAACTGCGGCAGCGATCAAAACGGATTTTACGAACGATGATTTCATCAGAGTATTCAATCCGCGCTCACCTTCTGGGTGGCCGACCCATCGTTCAGATATCGGACTACAGACGGAACCTAGTGTCCACCTTTCGAAACTCGCGAATCGTGGACCATCCGTCCATCCGAGCATACGGATTCCGTCAGCCAACTAATATGAAGCGGGGTCGGGACGAATAAAATCGCCCTTACCTCTCGCGGGCTGCGGAAAACGGTGTTTCGGCTTGGGCTGCTTTACGTTTTTCTTAGGCGGTTTCTTCGGCATTGCTGCCACCTCCGCGAGATGAATTCTAGGATCCGAAGTCTTGCGATTTCCCTACGGCCGATCAAGGCTTTACTATCAAATGGCACCTGAGCCTCTTCTCGCTGTTTGCGCCGTAGGCGCGTTCCACCTCGATAGCATTCCTCAATGCGCGCTGGTCGGGAATGAGCGCACCGGGATCATAGACGAAGAAGATAAGGTCATCACATCGAGGATGGGTTCGATACATCTCGATATCGTCGTGAAGTTCTTTAGAAATCAAGCGGCCGTGTTCTTTATCGCGGATGTATTTCGCATCCACGACGAAGCGTCCGGCTCCCGAGGAGAAGTCCTTAATGGCAAATCTGTTGCCTGACTTGTCCGCCGGCGATTCATATACTAGGTCCACGACCCATGGTCGCAAAAGCAGGTATAGGACATCCTGCACGTCTGCTTCGGACTGAATGTTGATTACAGCACCTTCGCTCCTTCGGGTGTTTAAATATCGGACGCACGCATCGAACTCCCGTAACGCCAGCAGGGCCGGGCCGATACTAGGTATGGGTACTCCATTCCCAGCGCGAGCCCCAGACGCTAAGCTCGCTAGCCCACCGAGAGCCGTTGCAGCCGAATTAGGGTTTCGCGACATCTCTGCCATAAATGTATTTCGCGATGTCCTGAATGATGGCTTCGTAATCGCGTGTCGATTTGTTTTCCGGCAGATGAATATGGAGGTCCACTTGAATTGGAGGGAATTGGTGGTTTTCCGAGCCACCGCCGGGAGGTCCACCGGTGGCCCCGGTCGCTTTTGATCCGCTTCCAGCAGCTGGCTCGCCAAAGTTCGCATACTCAGAAAGCGCCTTGAATGTTTGGATTTGAAACCGCATGGCGTCGTCGCCACCGCCAAAGTGAATGTGAAAGAGCTTCCTCAACTCGTCGTCTGATTCGCTCTGCGGAGCGTGAGAATTTTCAAATAAGACGCGATAAACCTCCCTGATGCGTTCTGCTAGCACGGCCGGGCCGGTCCCAGTTTTCATGAATTCGACGTAGCTGTCGTTGGGATCTCCAGCCGCACCGAGCAAACCAATTTTCTTGAGAACCCCAACGGCCGTTGTAGCATTGTTGTTACTAGAAACGTCCCACGCTTTGAGAGTTGCCAAATTGACCTTGGGAGGCTTGGGCCGCTTGGGAATCTCCGCCAAGAGGCGACGGAGCGCCTGCGGCAGAGTTGTATAAGGAAATCTTGGTGCGTTACTGGCAGGTGCCGCTTTCTTTGCCATCTCGGCGACCTCTCGGGCCGAGATTCTAGCACGCTTATGAGCGGGCTGGTATATCTAGCAAGTGACGGGAAATGAGAGATATTGGACCCACCGTAATCTAACTCACGTATTCGCTCGTTTGGGAGTCGCCCTGACCGTCAACAAAAAAAGGCGGGGCGACAATCTCAGCCCCGCCGTCTGCTCTCCAAATTGTTAAACGCTACTAAAATTAGTCCGCCGCCACCCGCGCACTGCTTTCCGGCTTGCGAACAGGCGCCACCGGCGCATGAAACTGCGCCGCTTCCGTCGAACCCTCCAGCGCCGTCGTCGACGCTTTGCCGCTCGTGATCGCTTGCTGCACCGTATCAAAGTACCCGGTTCCGACGAACCGCTGGTGCTTCACGGCTTCGTAACCGTGATCGTGCTCGGACGCAAACTCCGCTTCCTGCAGCTTGCAGTACGCGCTCATTCCGCTCTGCTTGTATTCGCGCGCCAGGTCAAACATCCCGTGGTTCAGCGAATGGAACCCCGCCAGCGTGATGAACTGGAACTTGTAACCCATCGCTCCGAGTTCGCGCTGGAACTTTGCAATCGTCGCGTCGTCCAGATGCTTCCTCCAATTGAACGACGGCGAGCAGTTGTACGAAAGCATTTTGTTCGGATGGACGCGCAGCACTCCTTCCGCAAATTCCTTCGCTTCGGCCAAATCCGGCTTCGAAGTTTCGCACCACACTAAATCCGCATACGGCGCATAAGCGATGCCGCGAGCGATCGCAGACTTCAAGCCGCCCTTCACGCGGAAGAAACCTTCATGCGTCCGTTCGCCGGTGCAGAATTCGCGGTCGCGCGCGTCGATGTCGCTCGTCAGCAAATTCGCGCTGTCCGCATCCGTCCGCGCCATCACCAGACTCGGCACGCCCATCACGTCCGCCGCAAGCCGCGCCGCCACCAGCTTCTGAATCGCTTCCACCGTCGGCACCAGCACCTTGCCCCCAAGGTGCCCGCACTTTTTAGCCGACGACAGCTGGTCCTCGAAATGTACGCACGCAGCGCCCGCTTCGATCATTCCCTTCATCAGCTCGAACGCATTCAGGTTGCCGCCGAAACCCGCCTCGGCATCCGCAACCATCGGAGCCAGCCAATATGTTTCCTGCTTCGCTTCCGCGTGATGAATCTGATCGGCTCGAACCAGCGCTTGATTGATTCGCCGCACCAGGTTCGGAACGCTATCGGCAGGGTAGAGACTCTGGTCGGGATACGTCTGTGCGGCGCCATTCGCGTCGGCTGCCACTTGCCAGCCGCTCACGTAAATCGCGGAGAGCCCGGCTTTCACTTGTTGCACAGCTTGGTTGCCGGTCACCGCTCCAAGCGCCTGCACGTACGGCTGCTCGTGCAGCAAAGTCCAAAGTCGTTCTGCGCCCAGCCGCGCGAGCGAATGTTCAATATGAACGGAACCGCGCAGCTTCTCCACATCCTCGTGCGTGTAGGGACGAGTCACGCCTTCCCACCGCGGATCGAACGTCCACTCCTTCGACAATTTCGAGTGCCCGTTGGTGTTCGCTGGAGTCCCGTTTGAGTGCCCGTTGCGTTCGAGTGAAAAGAGCTGCCGTTGTGGTTTCCGTTGCCGTTTCCGTTGGTTGACATGTTGTTGTTCGCCATAAATTAGGCGTCCTCGCTGAATGTCTGCTGAATGTCTCTTCGCTAATCTTCGCTAAATCTTCGCCAAATTCTGACACGACCCCAAAGGCCCATTTCACGTCGAATCTGGGTCAATGGTGTTGACCAAGATAGAGCAGATATATTTTTGCTTTGTTGTTCGCCCTACGCTGCCGGTAGCCCTCGCAGCGTGAGATCTTCGATCAGGTCGTTCAGCGCTTCGCGGTTCCAATTCGAAAGGGAAGTGAAGCCGATGCCGACGCCCGAATCTCGCGAATCCGTGTTGCAGATGTGGCCATCTGCCTCAAAAAGCCGTGGCTCCTGGATTCGTACTCGGACTGCTGATCCAATTGGCAAACCTGCGCCGCGCAGAAACATGCCGCCGGCGCTCAAATTGTTCGTGGGATTTTCGACGCGGATTGTTTCGCCGCCGACTTGCAGCTCTACCGGCCTGTCCAGCAACATCCGGGGAAACGTCCTGGTGTTTGAACCTTCCATCGAGCTGTCTCCTTTACTCTTCGTTTGACGAAGGCGGCGTATAAGGAATCGCCGGCGGGGCCTTAATTCCTTGTCGCGAAAACTCGTGACGCGACCGTGACGCCATTTTCACCGCCGGAAGCCAATCAGTCAAACTGATTGTCATTATCATATTGATAGAAATAGGTTATCGCTGTAAAATGGCACAAAGTGGGACTTTCGCGTTCCACTTTTGGCAAATTGCCTTCCAATATTTCGGCGAATGCCTGGAGAAACCCGTGGAAATCGACCAGCTGGAAACGTTTCTCGCTGTCCTCACATACGGTGGTTTCCACCGCGCGGCTGAAGCATTACGTGTATCCCAGCCCGCTGTAAGCGCTCGAATACGCGCTCTCGAGGAATCTCTCGGCGTCACGTTGTTCGCGCGCGATGGCAACAGCTTGTCGCTATCGGCAGCCGGTAAAGCCTTGCGTCCGCACGCCGAACAACTGCTGCGGCAGGTGGCGCTGGCGCGGCAAGTAGTCCACGAACATCAGCCCTCCGAATATGGTTCTCTGCGAATCGCCGCCGCTCTCTCGATCTGCACCTATTTCCTGCCGGATGTTCTGAAGGACTACCAAACGGCACATCCGAAAGTCCTCGTCACCCTGCGCTCCGGAAATTCGATGGAAGTTCTGAAGATGGTCCTCGACGGCGAAGCAGATATCGGCGTCGCGCGCTCCTTGTTACACCCCGAAGTCGAGACCACCACGTTGCGCGACGATCCGCTCATTCTTGTCGGACATCCCAGACATCCGATGATCCGCAAACGCGAAGTCCGCATGGAAGAGCTCGAATCCTGGCCTTTAATTTTCTTCGATCGCGGTTCGAGCGACTGGACCCTCACGCAAGGCCTGTTTCGCCGCGCCGGCCTGCTTCCCAACGTCGTGATGGAAGTCGAAACCATCGAAGCAGCCAAACGAATGGTCGAACGTAAACTCGGTTTCAGCTTCCTTCCGCAAATCTCCGTCACCGAAGAGTTCCGCCAGCGCAAGCTCGTCGCCATCGACATCGCAAATGCCGAACCCTTGCGCCGTAATCTTGATGTGATACATCCGCGCCATCGCGCCCTCGCCCGCGACGCCGAAGCCTTTCTTCAACTCTTGCAGGCCGCCGCGGCGGCGGGGACGGGGGTGCCCGCGAGCGCCAAGCGGGAGCGATCCCGCAAAACTCGCGAGAAGCAACAATCGAAGAATTGAATTTGCACATCAGCTGTCGTGAGGCCCGACATTTCCGCGGCGACGTGTGCATATCTACATAGTGAAGTGACAACTATACGACTTAGCGAATAACAATCGTCGATACGGTGCATCAGAATTTCGAATTTATGGATGAGGGGCGTGTGGCTGTAGAGTCCCGATCTTAGGAATCTGATTTTGCCGGCGGAGATTGACGGAATTTGACGGAACAACGCCTGATCCCGCGGATTGCAGTTCTCTTCATTCTTATCTCCTTCGCTTCGCTCAGCCTGCTCGCACAAAATTCTCCAACCAGATTGACGGACTCGCAGCGCATCGCGGCGCTCGAGCAGCAGGCAGCCGACGCAAAAAGTTCCGCCGACAACGCCTGGATGCTCACAAGTTCTGCGCTCGTATTGCTGATGACGGGTCCCGGCCTCGCGCTTTTTTACGGTGGGCTGGTGCGCAAGAAAAATGTTCTTGGAACGATGATGCAAAGTTTCGCGATGATGGCTGCGATCACGGTTCTCTGGGCGATCGTCGGTTACAGTCTGGCATTCGGAGCGCGGCAACAGTTTCGTCGGTGGATTTCACAATGCGCTTCTGCGTGGCGTCGGTCTGCAACCAGATGTCGACTACGCTGCGACAATTCCGCTGCAAACTTTCATGGTTTACCAGTTGATGTTTGCCATCATTACGCCTGCGCTCATTACGGGAGCATTTGCCGAGCGGATGAAATTCAGCGCGATGCTTTTGTTTCTGATTCTGTGGTCGCTGTTCGTCTACGACCCGATGGCGCACATGGTGTGGGGCAAAGGCGGCCTGCTGAATGCGTCACTGGGCGGACGATTTCCGACACTCGATTTTGCGGGCGGCACGGTAGTGCATGTGACTTCCGGAGTTTCAGCGTTGGTTTGCGCGCTGTATCTTGGCAAGCGGCTGGGATATCCGAAGGTTGCGATGCCGCCGCACAGCGTTGTGCTCAGCTTTATCGGGGCGTGCCTTTTGTGGTTCGGATGGTTCGGATTCAATGCGGGGAGCGCGCTCGCGGCCGGCGGACTTGCCACAAGCGCTTTCGTGGCGACGCATTTCGGCGCAGCGGCGGCAGCGATTGGCTGGAGCGGCGCCGAGTGGTTGCGCAACGGAAAGCCAAGCGCGCTAGGTGCGATTTCCGGGGCCGTCACGGGACTCGTGGCAATTACTCCTGCCTCGGGTTTCGTCGGGCCGATACCAGCACTCGTGATCGGATTGATTGCGGGAGTTTTTTGCTTCTGGATGGCCACCAAAGTAAAATCACGATTCGGGTATGACGATTCGCTCGACGCTTTCGGAGTGCACGGAGCCGGCGGAACGATCGGCGCGTTGCTGACGGGGATTTTTGCGTCGAGCGCGATCAATCCGATTTTCAAGGATGCAAACGGCAAAGTGTTACCTTCCGGAGTCCTCGAGGGTAACGTTCATCAATTGCTGAATCAGCTCGTGGGTGTAGCGATCGCCTGGATGCTGGCGATTGTGGGGACGCTGATTCTGCTGAAGATTGTTGATAAGGTGATCGGGCTACGCGTATCAGAGGATGAGGAAACGCAAGGCCTCGATCTTTCGCAGCATGGAGAAGAAGGATACATCTGGGAGACTTCCGCGTAGGCGCGGCGGCCGTTTCTTCGAGACGAGCAAAGATGACAAAAGTGGAAGCGATCATTCAGACTTCAAAGCTCGACGCCGTAAAAGAGGCGCTACACGAAATCGGTATTGAAGGCATGACGGTGCTGGAGGTTCGCGGACACGGACGGCAAAAGGGCCACACGGAGTTTTACCGGGGCCGCGAATATACCGTCGACCTGATCCCCAAGATAAAAATTGAAATGGTGCTGACGGATGAGATGGTCGAGAAATCCGTGCAGGCGATTGTCACCGCGGCGCGAACGGGCAAGATCGGTGACGGAAAAATCTTTCTCACACGCGTGGACGACGCGATCCGAATTCGCAACGATGAGCGGGGCGAAAGCGCCCTCTAGGCGGCGCTGTGCCGCCTGTTCCTGCCAAGGCAAGTCGATGTACCCTCGCAATACAGCCCGGGTTAGGCGTACAAGTGTGGGTCGGAGCTAATGCCCACGAATCCTTTGCTTGCTGTGGAATTGCGCGAAATCTATACAAGAGAAACGGCGCGTCTAAGGAACGATTTTGTTGCTACGCGCGACGGCGGCGCCTTTCTCGCAGCGCGTACGGCGCTCGTAGACTCGATCGCGCGGCGATTGTGGACCGAAATTATTTCCGGGGACCCCGGGGGCCCTAAGGATTTCGCGTTAATCGCGCTGGGCGGCTATGGACGGAAGTGGCTTTTCCCCTATTCCGATATCGATCTCCTGTTTCTTCACGGCGGCGATAAAAGCGAGACGAAAATCAAGGAGCCGATCCGGCAGTTTTCGCAGGAGCTGTGGGATCTGCGCCTGAAACTCAGCCCTGTAAGCCGCACTCTGAACGAGTGTGACCGCCTCGATCCGGACAATCTCGAATTTACAATTTCACTTCTCGATTGCAGGTATTTGGCTGGCGATGGCAAATTGTACGACCGCCTTCACGACGACGTAATTCCAAAGCTTATCTCCCGGGAATTGCGGGAAATTCTCACGCGACTTGCCGAACTCGCGCAAAGCCGGCATGCGAAGTTTGGTGGCACGCCGTTTCACCTCGAGCCTAACGTAAAGGACGGCCCGGGAGGTTTGCGCGATTACAACGTCGCGAACTGGCTCGGGCTCGTCGCGGCGATGGAAAAGCAGCGCGGGTGGCCAGAGCAGGGAACTGTCCTGCCCGCATCGCAGCGCAAAAAGCTTGCGGGCGCGCTCGCGTTTCTGATGTCCGCTCGCTGCTTTCTTCATTTCCGCAACTCGCGCGACGACAACGTGCTTGCGTGGGATGCGCAGTCCGAAGCGGCCGCAGCTAATATCGGCGCGCCCGACGGAGTGGAACTCACTGCCTCCGATTGGATGCGGATGTATTTTGGACACGCGCGCTCGGTCTATCGCACCTGCACGCAGTTGCTGTCTGAAATTCCTGCGGAGCGGCCGTCGCTATATCGCCAATTTCAGACCATGCGCTCGCGGCTTTCGAACGCGGAATTCTCCGTTGTCGACGATATGATCTTTTTGCGGCAGCCGGAGAGTCTCGAAGATCCGCAGCTCGTGCTTCGTGTCTTCAGGTTCCTGGCACGCCACGGAATCTCGCTCAGTTCCGTAGCGGAATCCCAGATCGAACAGGCTCTGCCGTCGCTGGCTGCTGATCCGCCCGAAAAGAGCGAGTTGTGGCATTTGCTGCAGGAAATAGTTCTCGCGCCGCACGCTGCCGACGCGCTCCGCGCCATGCATTCGCTACGCGTGCTGACGACTCTATTGCCCGAATTCGAAGGGATCGATTCGCTGGTGGTTCGCGATTACTCGCATCGCTTCACCGTCGACGAACACACATTTGTAGCAATCGAAAATCTTCACGCGCTTAGGCAGTCGCAATCGAAATGGGATCAGCGCTACGCTGAACTTCTCGAAGAACTCGAGCAGCCCGATCTTTTATATCTTGCAATTCTTCTGCACGACACGGGGAAAGGCGCGAAGGGGGACGACCACGTGCGCGCGAGCGCAACCCTCGCCCAGACTGCCCTTGAGCGACTCGACCTCGATACGCCGGACCGTGAAGCAGTGCTGTTCCTGGTGGAACGCCACTTGGAAATGAGTGCGGCATTGCGCCGCGACATTTTCGATCCTGAAACGGTTCGCGCGTTTGCGGGGAAAGTGGAAACGCCGGAACGCCTGAAGATGCTGTGTCTTCTGACGTACGCGGACATCAAAGCCGTCAATCCCGATGCGCTGTCGCCGTGGAAGGCGGAAAATATCTGGCAGCTTTACATCGCGACTGCCAATCATTTGAATCGCAGCCTGGACCAGCGGTTTCATGCCGACGCTCATGACGAAGTTCTCGAGCATCTGGGCACGCTCGCACCGGCAGCAGGGAAGCGCCTGGAAGAGTTTCTGGAAGGATTGCCGCGCCGCTATCTCCTCACGCATGCCGCGGGAGAAGTATTCGCGCACGCTGAAATGGCTTCGAATCTCGCGAAAGATGCAGTGCAGATCGAACTGCGCCGGGGCCGCCATTGGTACGAGCTGACATTGGTAACTGCCGATCGCCCGTTTCTCTTCGCGACGATGGCGGGGGTGCTCGCGGCCTGGGGGATGGACATTGTGAAAGCCTCGGCGTTTTCGAATCAGGCCGGAACCGTGGTGGACACGTTTTATTTCACCGACACTTTTCGCACGCTGGAATTGAATCTATCGGAGTGGGAGCGATTCAAGATCAGCATTCACGACGCGTTGCTGGGGAAACTCGACCTCGACCGGATGCTGCGTGACCGCATACGCGCTAAACAAAATCGCGCTCCGAAGGTGAAAGTAGAATCTCGAATAAATTTCGACGACACGTGCGCGGCGCAAAGCACGCTCGTCGAAGTGATCGCGCAGGACCAGCCCGGCCTGCTGCACCGGATCAGCTCGCGTTTCGCGCACGAGAAATGCAACATCGAAATCGCGCTCATCGATACGGAAGGCCAGACGGCCATCGACGTGTTTTATCTCACTTCGGGCGGCTCGAAACTAGATGCGGAACAGCAGGATGGGCTGCGTGCAGTGCTGATCAGCGAACTCGGAGCGTGAGCCGCCCACCGGGGCAGAAGCGTTTTGGAGTCCGTTGTTGCGAATGGCTTCACTAACAACACGAACTGACGCACGCGCCTTCCGCTAGCCCGCCGCGTGAGTTTTCTCTTCCGATTGTTTTACATGAGCCTGAAGGAAACTCATCGAGAGGCTCCAGGCTTCTTTCGCGGCAAAGGCATTGTAAGTTGGGCGGGCATCGCAGAAGAATCCGTGGTCGGCGTCGGAGATTTCGACATTGACGTATGGTTTGCCGGCGGCTTTTACGGCGTCGATCACGGAGCGGATTTGATCCTGCTGAATATGCTTATCGAGGCCGCCCCAGAAAAAGAGGATTGGAGCGTGGAGGTGCGCTGCGCGGGGCAGCAGGGCCGGAGCGATACTGCCGCCGTAAAACGAAATGGAAGCGCGCAGCGGGACGACGGAGTTCGCAAGGAACGAAACGCGGCCGCCCATGCAAAAACCGATGCTGCCGATTCGCTTCGGCTGGACGTGGCTGTTGTCGCGCAACCATGCGAATGCCGCGTGTATATCGTCGCTGAGTCCTTTCTCGGAAAGCGCTTTCATGTGCGGCATGGCGGAAGAAAAATCGTCATAGCGTATTTCGATCCCGGTAGATCCGGAGCGATGAAAAAGTTCGGGCGCGATTGCGACGTATCCTTCCCGTGCGATGCGCTGGGCGACGTCGCGAATATGGGCATTCACTCCAAAAGCTTCCTGAAAGACGAGCATCCCTGGGAACGGGCCTTTCTCAATCGGGCGCGCGACGAATGCATTCATCGAAGTTCCATCACCGACGGCCAGCGTGTGATTCTCAGTCGTTATGTTCGACATGCCCAGCTCCTCCGGCTATCTTCAGGAATCCGCATGGCCGTAGCATAAATCTTTCCGTGCAAAAGTCGAAGCTCTCAATCGCGTCTTCGCGTAAACTGCCGCCGATAGGAATCAAGATGGCTCGGATCGTCAATTTCGATGAATACGGCGCAAGAGCCGGCGCATCTAACACGTGCTGGCGATTTTTAAAGCATCGAAGCTGAAAAATAGTTTGGAGGAATGGATATGAGCTTATACGAATACGTGACGCTGGGGCGCTCGGGCTTGCGGGTGAGTCCGTTGTGCCTGGGAGCGATGACCTTTGGCACGGAATGGGGATTCGGCGTCGACGAGACCGCATCACGAGCGATTTTCGATCGGTATATCGAGCTCGGCGGGAATTTCGTCGACACAGCGGACGGCTACACTGCCGGGAAAAGCGAGGAGCTGACCGGGAAATTCATCGGGGAGCGGCAGTTGCGCGACCGAATCGTATTGGCGACAAAATTTACGTTTAACACCGATCCCGGAAATCCGAATGCCGGCGGAAATGGCCGCAAGAACATTTATCGCGCGCTGGAAGGTTCGCTGCGCCGGCTGAAGACCGATTACGTCGATCTGTATTGGCTGCACGCGTGGGACACCGTCACGCCTGTGGAAGAAGTGCTCTCGACGATGAACGATCTGGTGCGCGCCGGGAAAATTCGACACTACGGATTTTCGGATACGCCTGCGTGGTACGTTGCGCGCGCCCAAACGCTCGCGCAGAAGGAGGGCAAGGAACCGCTGATCGCTCTGCAGCTTGAATATTCTCTGGCGGAGCGCACGATTGAGCGCGAGCATGTGCCGGCCGCGCAGGAGCTCGGAATCGCGATCTGCCCGTGGAGTCCGCTCGCGGGTGGTTTTTTGAGCGGCAAGTACAAACGGGAGACGAGCGGAAGCGGCGCAGGCGCGGGGCGGCTGACGACTCCCGGCGGCAGTCCTTTTGCGCGATTTACGGAACGCAACTGGCGCATCCTCGACGCGCTTCTTGAAGTTTCGAAACAGCTCAACAAGCCCCCCGCTCAAGTAGCGCTGAATTGGGTTGCGACGCAGCCGGGCATCACGTCGACGATTGTTGGCGCGACGAAAGTTGCCCAACTCGATGACAATCTCGCTTCGATCGATTTCGCGATTCCTACCGATCTGCGAAAGCGGCTTGATGAAGCGAGCGCGGTTGATCCGGCGCAGCCGTACATTTTCTTCGGCGGTGAAATTCAATCGCGCATCGCGGGAGGCGTGCCGGTACATCCGTGGGCGCCGGCCAGGATGTATGGAGTTCCAGTAAAGTTAGCGGCAAAAGTCAGCGGGAAGGAACAGTAGTATCGGCGCGAGGATGAATCCATCGCTGGAAATTCCCGCGCGATTCAATATTGCAGAGTGGTTTCTCGACCGCCCGGCGAACGCGCATCCGGATCGAATTGCGATTCTCGGCGAGCCGGCAGCCGTGCGTTATGGAGAGCTTCGCGATCTCGCAAATCGCGCCGGGAACGCGCTTCGCGCGGACGGATGCGTTCCCGGCGACCGAGTACTCATTGTTCTGCGGGATTCGGCTGAATTCATCGCGGCTTTCTTCGGCGCTTGCAAGATCGGAGCAATCGCTGTTCCGGTAAATTCGTTCGCGCGCACAGCTGATTACGATCATTACCTGACGGATTCGGATGCGTCGATCGCGATCGTCGACGAATCCGCGTTGAGCGAGTTCGTGCCGGCTGCGAATGGCAGGAAGCTGACGATCGTCATCGTCGGTGCTTCTGCGGCATCTTCAATTGGTTGCGATTGGACGGGATGGATCGCGACGGCGTCTGCCGACCTGACACCACAGCCTACTGGCGCGCACGAGCCCGCGTGCCTTCTTTACACTTCCGGCAGCGGCGGACAGCCGAAAGGCGCGGTTCATCTGCACAAGGATATGCTCGTCGCGACGCGGAGCTATGCGGAAGGAGTGCTGGGAATTGGCGCGGACGACCGGACGTTTTCGGTGTCGAAGCTATTTTTCGCATACGGATTGGGCAACGGAATGTATTTTCCGCTGTCGGCTGGCGCGAGCATGGTGTTGAACCCTGATAAGACGCGCATGGATCGTGTGGCCGAGTTGATCGCCCGGCACCGGCCGACGATTTTCTTTGGCGTGCCTACGTTTTACGCGGCGGTGCTACAGGAGGCGAATCGCGGCGCGCCATGCGATTTCTCGCCGGTGCGTTTGGCGGTCTCGGCTGGTGAGCCGCTTCCCGCTGAAGTGTTCAACCAATTTCGAGAGCGCTTCGGGATCGAAATACTCGACGGCATCGGGTCGACTGAAATGCTGCATATTTTTATTTCGAGTCGTCCGGGACACGCGCGCGCGGGGAGTTGTGGAACCCCTGTGGCGAACTACAAAGTGCGCGTCACCGACGATGACGGCGAACCGAGAGCAACGGGCGAAATTGGAAATCTCTGGGTGAAGGGCGAGAGCGCTTTCGCCGAGTACTGGCGGAAGCATGAGCACACCGAGCGCGTGAAAGCCGGAGGGTGGGTAGCGACTGGCGACAAATTTTTCTGCGATGCGGACGGTTACTACTACTACAGCGGGCGCAGCGATGACATGCTGAAAGTATCGGGAATGTGGGTGTCACCGGTGGAAGTTGAAAACGCGCTTCTCGCCGATAGCCGGGTGGCGGAGGCAGCGGTGGTTGGCGTGGACGGCGGCGCGGGCTTGGTCAAACCTATCGCGTATGTAGTTCTAGCGAGCGGAACCGGGTTGGGGCCCGAGATCGCAACTGCAATTCTGGAATCGGTGCGCGCGCGAATCGTGCACTACAAATGTCCGCGCGAAATTTATTTTGTCGACGAATTGCCAAAAACCATTACGGGGAAGATTCAGAGGTTTCGTCTGCGAGAGCGCGCCAGGCCGAGCGATGCCATCGGCGAGGGCAATTGAATTACCGGCTGCGGCGAATCGTTTCGTCGGGATAAGTAATCCGCGTGCGGCGGACTCGAGCAAACGGAGTGATCTTGTGGGGCTGCGCGCGCGAGCGGCTCATGATGTGCTCCACTGGGACGCCGCGGACTACAAGCGCGTCGGCGATAAGCGAGCGATGGCATCGCCACGGGACGGCTTCGGCGCACATGAGCGCGCAAGGTTTTGTTTTAGCGAGTTTCATGGCGCGCTTGAGACCGGATTCGAAGTCCGGAGTTAGCATATAGTCGGCGAATCCCCGGAAGCTCGCGTTACGCCAGCCTCGGTTGATTGAGCCGGGCTTGGCGTGACGCAATCCGCCGAGTTTCTTCAAATGCGTGTATCCGATTCCGGCGGCTCTCAACGATGGACCGAGCGCCTCGCGATTGAACTGGGGATTATGCCGCGAGCGCGGGATCGTACGGACGTCGATCACCCGCTTCACGCCGTGAGATTTCAGAAGTTCAAGGAACTCCTCGATCGCGCGCGTGGAATGTCCGACGGTGAACAATCCGAATTTCTTCGTCTTGTGATGCCCGGGCATGCTCTACAGGTGCATCATAGCGCTCTCGGGTAAGAGTGCCGCGAATTGTTCTTTAGCAAGCGGCCTCGGATGAGCATAATAGAAACCCTCCCGTCTCTGGGGGAGCGCGTTGGGAATGCCGGAGCGACGAAGGGATCGAAAAATTCATGCCGAATGTCGAAGCGCTATTCTGGGATAACGGCGGAGTGGTGCTCACCAACGGCTGGGATCGCGGCGCTCGAAAGCGAGCCGTCGAGAAATTCCATCTCGACTGGGAGGATTTCGCGGACCGGCACGAGTTGATGTTGGACGCGTTTGAAACGGGGCAAGCGACTCTGGATCAGTATCTGCAACGAACCGTGTTCTACCGGCAACGTGAGTTTACGCCGGAGGCGTTCAAGGCGTTCATGTTCGAGCAATCGCAGCCGTTCCCGGAGGCCCTGCAATTTCTGGGGGAGATTGCGGCCAGCCGAAAGTTCACAATGGCGGCGCTGAACAACGAATCCAAAGAAATCAACGAATACCGTATTTCGCAATTCAAGCTTCGAGATTATTTTGAAGTATTTTTCAGCTCGTGTTACTTGGGCGTCCGAAAGCCCGATATCAAGATCTATCAGCGAGTGCTGGAAATCACGCAGCGGGAACCTTCCAAATGCGTGATGATCGACGACCGGGAACTCAACCTCGAATGCGCCCGCGAATTGGGCTTACAAACGATTCAAGTGAAGAATCTCGCGCAAATGAAAGCAGATCTTGCGCGAATGGGCGTCACGGCCGGACAAAAATAGCGAGGAGGAACTGCGATGGAACTCGGAATGGTAGGATTGGGGAAGATGGGCGGGTTCATGACGGAGCGGCTCGTCCGCGGCGGGCATCGAGTGATTGGTTTTGACCGCGATGCAGCAGCCGTTCAGCGCCTGGTGGAGAAAGGAGCGGGAAGCGCAGACTCGCTCGATAAAATTATCTCGCAGCTGAAGACGCCGCGCACGATCTGGCTGATGGTTCCGGCCGGAGCGCCAGTGGATCAAACGATCGACGCTCTCACGCCGCATCTTTCTCCCGGCGACACGATTATCGACGGCGGAAATTCCTACTATAAGGATTCCGTGCGACGCGCAGCTGCACTGGTTCAGAAGAAGATGAATTTTGTAGATTGCGGTACCAGCGGAGGCGTCTGGGGGCTGACGGAAGGCTACAGCATGATGGTCGGCGGAGACGCGGACGTGGTGAAGCGCCTGTCGCCGATTTTCGAAACGCTTGCACCCGGGCCTAGTAAAGGCTGGGGCCGCGTGGGTCCGGCTGGCTCTGGTCATTTCGTGAAAATGGTTCACAACGGAATCGAGTACGGAATTATGCAGGCGTATGCGGAAGGGTTGGACCTGCTGCGCCACAAGCAGGAGTTTTCGCTCGATCTTTTGCAGATATCTAAGATCTGGCAATTTGGCAGCGTGATTCGATCGTGGTTGCTCGACCTGACGGTGGACGCGCTCTCGAAGAATCCCACGCTGAAAGGCATCGAAGCATACGTCACGGATTCAGGCGAAGGTCGTTGGACGGTAATCGAAGGCGTCGAACTCGGCGTTCCCGTGCCGGTGATCTCCGGCGCGCTCGATATGCGATTCCGGTCGCAGGACCCGGAACCGTTTGCGAACAAACTGCTCGCGATGATGCGCCACGAATTCGGTGGGCACGCGGTGAAAACAGAAGCGGCGAAGTAGGGAAGCGAAGCCACATGAAACTCGATACGCGCGTGTTTCCGGATCTTGGAGCGCTCAGCCAGTCCGCGCTGGAGGAAATTCTTCGCATCCTGGCGGACGCGGTGGCCAAGCGCGAGCGATTTTCGATCGCACTGGCTGGCGGCCACACCCCGGCCAAGCTCTACGCGCTCTGGGCGGAAAAGTACAAGACGCAGACTCCGTGGGACCGCGTGCATCTATTTTGGGGCGACGAGAGGTTTGTACCCGAGGACGATCTTCTCAGCAATTACCGCATGGCGCAGGAGACGCTGATCGCGCAGGTTCCCATTCCCAAGGAAAATGTGCATCCGATGCTGACGAATTTTCCGTCGGCCGAAAAAGCCGCGGAGGCGTACGAAGTGGAGTTGCGCAAATTCTTCACCGACGACGCGCCGCCAGTATTTGACGTGCAGCTACTCGGGCTGGGGATTGAAGGCCACACGGCTTCGCTGTTCCCCGGCTCACCGGCCCTCGATGACGACGGGCATTTAGTTGCGGCAGTGACGGTGCCCGCGGAGCCGCCGCAACGCCTGACGCTGACTCCGGTGGTTCTGAACCAGGGCCGCAACACATTTTTTCTGGTGGCCGGTGAAAATAAGCGCGAAATTCTCGCGGCTCTCCGAAATGAGCCCGAAGGGGAGCCCAGTAAATATCCCGCGGGGAGAATTCGGCCCACCGGGCGCGTCATTTGGTATCTGGATCAAGCCGCCGCAGGTTAGCGCTCGCGGGATCCTCGGAATCCAGTTTGGGAAATCGCGCCGGAAGTGGAACTCGCACCGCATTTCCGAACCTTCTCCCTTGAATCAATCACCTCGCGTCGATTTGACAGTGTCGCTCGGTTAAAAGTTTGGCGAGCTGTACTCGCTTGCCCTTTCGTACAGGTTCACCTGTCGCTGGGTACTATTGACCCGCATGTTTACGGCACTTAGGATGGATTTCGGACGCGAAGAGCGTTCGAAATATTCAAACCGAACATGTGGGATGTAGCCCCGTGTTTTGTGGAGTTTCCGCGGGGAGTACTTCAGGATGTCACTACTCGACCTGCCAAAAGATATGAGAACCCGGCGCAAGCGGCGCGGCTCGCGCATGAATTCGCACGTGCCTGTGTCAATTGAGTGGAACGCGCGGAGCGGGACGCTCCATTTTGAAACTGGTTTCACGCGGGTGGTGAATTCGTACGGGTGCCTGTTAGTAAGTCCAACGGAACTCAACTTGCACCAGAGTGTGCGAGTGACGAATCTGGCGACGCGACAAAGCGGGGACGCGATTGTCGTTTGGAAGGGTGCACAGAGGACAGACGGATGGGATCTGGGGGTAGAGTTCGTCGCCGCCGATCTGGAATTCTGGGGTGTTGAGCTTTGAAAATTGAAAATCTGAAGCTAGTGCCTGCAAAGTCAGGAATGCCGCAGGGGAAGAGTGTCACAACACCTTCCAGAACGATCCACGCTGTCGCGAAGGCGGCGGATGCGGCGCCTAGCGCGAAAACGGCCGCTGCGGGCGTGAAACAATCAGTCGCGGGCGAGGAGCGGCGGCGGAGTCAGCGCGTGCTGCTGCGAGTGCGCGCGAACGTTCACGTGGCGCTACAAGGTAAAACCTCCACATTCGCGGTGACGACGCTGAGCGTCAACGACCATGGCGCGCTCATCGTGATGCCACGAAGCCTTCCGCTGGAAACCAGAGTGGTACTGGAGCATGGGATTACCCAGCAGAAAGTGAGTTGCAGGATCGTTCGTGTCCCGCGAGAAATGCCGGAAGGATTTCACATTCCACTCGAGTTCGATACGCCTGAACCGAACTTTTGGGGAATCGCGTTTCCATCGCCGGACTGGCGTCCACCGGACGACCTCTAGCCCGCAACTGGGATTCATGCCTTCAGGAAGCGAACGGAAGTTTGCTCAAATCGAGATTTCCGCCGGAAAGAATAATTCCAACTTTCTTACCTTCGGCGTGGAATTTCTTCAGTAGAGCAGGAGCGGCAGCCACAGCTCCGGAAGGCTCGACAATCAGCTTGGTGCGTTCCCACAGCAGGCGCATGGCCGCGACAATCTCTTCTTCGGTTACCGGAACGATTTCGTCGACATGCTGGCGCAGAATCGAAAACGTCAGCGGCGAGAGAACCGCGCGGAGCCCGTCCGCCATGGTTTCATACGGCGAACCGGGTTCGATCCGCCCCGAGGCGAGTGAGCGAAAAGCGTCGTCCGCGTTGCGGGGCTCGCCAGCAATGACACGAATCTGCGGCCGGAGGCTCTTGGCGGCGATCGCAGTGCCGCCGAGCAGACCTCCTCCGCTCACCGGAGCGCAGATCACGTCGAGGTCCGGCACATCTTCGAGCAACTCAAGCGCCGCAGTTCCTTGTCCGGCAATTACGCGCACATCGTTGTACGGATGAACGAGGTGCGCCCCCGTCCTTTGCATCACGGCCTCGGCTGTTGCTTCCCGCGATTTAATGTTGGGCTCGCATTCGGTAATTTGGCCGCCGTAGCTTTCGACGGCGCGTTTCTTGGCCGCAGACGAATTCGCCGGCATGATGATGTACGCTGGGATCCCGCGCCATCGAGCTGCCAGCGAAAGAGCAGCTGCGTGGTTGCCTGACGACGGCGCGACCACTCCGTTCCGCGCTTCTTCGTCGCTGAGCGAGAAAACGGCATTCGTGGCACCGCGGATTTTGAACGAGCCCGTCTTCTGCAGGTTTTCACACTTGAAATAGAGGCGTGCGCCGGAAAGCTCGTCGAGGGAGGCGGAAGTAATGACGGGCGTGCGGTGAATGCGGGGGGCAATGCGGCGATAAGCCGCGCGGATTGCATCGATATCAGGTGCCAGCAGAAGTGATTGTGTCGCCATGAGAATCGCCCGGTGCATTATGGCACATCCCGTTCGCTTGCTTATGGCCCGAAGATTCCGGGGTCGCTCATCTTGCGAGTGAAGATTATTAAAATCCTTGACGGGCTCCAATCGCAATGCGATTCTCGGCGAACCCCTTCCTTCAGTCAGTAAATCCTCAGAATGTCACATTACGTAGCGCCTCAGGAGGCGATCATGTCCAGCGACGAACGCCGTATTGCACCCCGGAAAGTTTTTTCAATTCCGATCAAATTCCACGCTCTGGCAAGTGAAGCGATTTCTGTCGCCGCGAATCAGGCGACGAGCGCGGCATTGGCAAGCAGCTCCCAATCCAGCAGCGTAACCGCGATAGGCCCGACGCGAGTGCGAGATATGCAAGAGGGCGAGGCCGTAAATCTGTCCGAACGCGGGATCTACTTCAAATCGGCGCAGAAAGTCAGGGTCGGACAGGCGGTGGAGGTGTACTTCACGCTGCCTCGCGAATTGACCGGCCGCAGCCCGGAGCCGGTACGTTGCTGCGCGCGCGTCGTCCATGTGGAACCCAATCCGGATGAACATGGACAGACGGGGGTAGGGGCGTCAGTGGAAAGGTTCGAACCGCTCAGACGATTCCGCACCTGGGACAACTAACCACGCAGAGCGCGAACTTATTTCGACACCCGCCCTGGCACCGTGAACGTGGTTTTCGCTGCAGCCGTGTTCGAGAAGCGGTCTGACACTTGCACGGCGATCGTATGCTCGCCGGGCGCGAGTCCTGAGAGACGGATTTGGTAGTTCTCTTTCTGGGCGTCAGAAAGAAGTCCGGACGGAAACACGATGAGCCAATCGCCGGCATCGACACTGTACTGAGCGTGTTCAATCGCGGCTGATGAACTTGACGCTTCAAATGACACTTTGATTTCCGGAGAGTTCGCCTCTGCGTGCAGCTTCTCAATCTGCGGCGGAGTGTTTGCAATTTCAAAGCGGTCGGCTTCGCGCTCGGCCGCAAGTGCCTGGTCCGGGGGATTCGACGGCGAGTCCGAGCCGACGATTTTCAGATAGTAAGGGCCATCCGGCATTGTCGTGGTATCCCACGACCAAAAGCGTTGCGTGATCTTGTCCTTCAACAAGCGCCAGTTCTGCTCGCCTTCGCCCCGATAAAAAACTGAGAAGGTTAAATCGTCGTCGTTGTCGTCGTGCGCGCTCCACACCACGCTCTGATATCCCTTATCCTGGAATCCTTGAGGCGGAACGTCGACTCGCGGCTGAGAGGCAGCGGATACGAGCGGGAAATTAACGGTACCGGGGCGTTGCGGCATGCGCACTTGCGCCGGAATAGGCGAGCCGGGCCCGCCGACCTGCTGCGCAAATCCCTGAACGCGAACGCCAGGATCCTGAATCGCGATGTCATCAATTACGGGCGCAACGTTCTTCGGCTGATACGCGAGGTTCACCCAGGAAATATTTGGCGCGCCGCCGTGGTCGGTATCGAGGAACACGGCTTTCCATTGAGCGAAGCGCGCAGGCGGGCAGCTGACGGTTTCGCCGGCGGCGTTCTTATAGGGACCAGACCACGCGCTCCAATTTTTCTCCGGGCTCGAAGTGTTTCCCGAGCGAACGTAGAACGCTACTCTACCTGCTGTTGCGCCGTTATCTCCCCACCAGGTTAGCCGGCCCCAGTGGGAGAAGATTTTCGCGTCGAAAGTATCCGACTCGAAACTGCCTTCCGATTCAAGGCCAGGACCGATGGTAAATATTTTCCCCGGGTTTGCGCTGGCCGCGTATATTTTTCCGCCGGGCCCCGAGACGAGGCTGGTGACCTGCGCCGACGCGCTCTTGGCGATGATTGAATAGACGTTCTGGCCTTCGAGTTCGATGATGGAGCCTTTATTTCCAGTACCGAGCAAAATTTTTCCGGCTTGCGATAACCCCATCGAAAATACGAGGTCATCTCGCGATGTCCACAACGATTCCGGCGAACCGTCCGGAGAAATTTTTATTACTTCGGAGCCGCCCGACTGCGATGGAAAAAATGAGAACGGCGCGACGATCTGAGTTTGAACTTGAATCTGCGATTGAGAGATTCCCGCCTGTGGAGGCACCAGGATAGCCTGTGGTTGGCCGGGCAGCGGTGAAACGGGCGGAGGCGCATTCACGCCGCGGACTTTTTCGCCGATAGCGCCTGCGTAGAGATTTCCCTTATCGTCCGTCAAAAGCGCCGTCACTTCCTTCTTGCTGGTCTCGTAGATCACATAAGACGCGGCTGAATTTGGCAGAGCGTCGCCGTTCTTGCGAGCGATCTCAATTCGCAGGATCAGGCCATTGGGATCGGTGCCAACGAGGAGATTTCCTTTGGAGTCGAACGCCAGCGAGCGCGCGTGTCTCTCATCGCTCTGGTAAAAAAGCTGGCCTTTTCCGTCCGGACTGACGACGAATATCTGGCCGGTGTCACCGGTCGCGACGAACAAGTCGCCCTTGGGGCCAATGGCCAGCGCCCAGATGTATTTAGTTTTCGGCTCGAAGAAGACGCTCTTCTGGCCGTCCGGCGTGACTTTGTAAACTTTGCCGTCGGGAGACGTGCCCACGTAAAGATTGTCCCGTGAGTCAAACGCGATTGCTTGCGCTGCAAGTTCCGGCGATTGGAATACGGTCGTCGGTTTGGCAGGGTCGTCGAAGCGGAGGACTTTTGCGTCAGAGCCGCCCGCGGCGTAGAGGCGACCTTTGGAATCAAGACGCATTGTCCAGAGATATGCGAGATTGGGGTCGGAGAATGCGCTGAAGCGCGGCGCCGGCATCAATCTTCCGTCACTGCGGATCGCGACGCCTTTGGCGGTGCCTTTCTCAAACTCGTTGGAATCGGACTGCCGCCAGGTGCGGGTGTGCTCCGCGCGGGCCAGAGGAATGGCAACGATATTGAGTCCCACAGCCAGCAGGCACACCAGAATTCTTCGCCGTATCATCGAACCGAATCTCCTTTAGCCCCGGGGTATCGCTCGACCGGTGTCACGACACCAATTGATATCATTTAACGGTGATCGTCAGCGTGCGTTCGCCGGCAATCACTTGATTCATCTCGACGGACCATTCGCCGGCTTTCGATTGGGGAAGCAGCCGCGCGCCGCCAAAGTTTTGGCGTTGATCCAGCACGTTGATTGCGGAGGAAGGCGCGTTGGGCATTTCCTTGTCTTCGACGAGCAGTGTCGGCGTCTGCTGAAACAAAGTTGCGTACAGGCGATCATTCTGCCTTTCGCGATTGAGCAGATTGATTAGCTCTTCGAGTCCCGGCAATTGAGATTGCGAGTTGCCCGAAAGCATCTGCACATTGCGGTTCAAAACTTCGGCGTCGCTGATCACAAGCTGGAGATTTCCGCGAGCTGACTGCGCCGGAATCGTCACCGGGATTTCCTGGACGAACGGCGCACCACGGTAGGGCCGCAGCTGGACTTTCACGGCCACGGTTTCGCCCGGGCGAACTTCGCTCTTCTCGACCCACGCGTTGTCGATCGTAGCTACGCGCCGCTCGGCCATCGCCGTAACTTTAATGTGAATCCGCTCGACGTGCGGGAGTTCGTACGGGTTCGAATAGATTCTGAGCGAAAGCGCTTTGCACCGACGACGCTATGAAAAAACCGGTGGGTACCGGCGCGTCGGTCGGCGCAAATAGATTTTCCAAGCGAACCGGGGAATGTCCTTTCAACTCGATCGATCCATCGAGAGCCAGCGTGGACCCTTCGCTGTATGCGGGTCTGGAAACAATTCCGTTGAACGTGGTGAGCGCGACAAGCAGCGGCGTCAATTGCGGACTTTCAATCACTTCGAAATGGAAACTCGATTCGCCAGACGGGGTGACAAGCTGCACATCGAGCGGGATCATCGCCGGCCCGGGTCCAAGCTTGCCCATTACGCCAGTGAGGCGATCCTGCGTCAACGTGCCGATCAATCCGCCGGTGGACATGATTTTCGTGGATGCCATCGACGACGCCAGCGTGAGAATCACGTGCCCGCGAGTCAGCGGCATTGCAACGGCGCCCAATCCGAAAACGGGATGGCCGCAAGCGAGAATTCGGTCGGCTACGACGGTCGTCACGGTGCAACCGGGAGCAATCGAAAGATCCCCGCGCACGAGTTCCATTCCAACCATGTCGCCGGGTTTAATTTTCGCGTCCTCCGGTGATGCCGGGACAGTGCCTCCTGCCATCATTGACATTCCCCATGCGGAAAGCTGCGTGCCGAACTGCGCGATTGTTTCGGGGTAGAGGCCCGTCGAAATCAGTGGAGTTTCAATTGGTACAAGAAATTGTCCCGAGCCGGCGGTGGTTTGGTGCACGAAGCCGTCAGGTAGCGGGACTCGGGTTTCCGTGAGCGATAGGGCAGTCGATTGCGTCGCCCCGGGCGCGCCAATCGGGCTCGCGGCGGCGGCTTTCTCAACGGCCAGCATGTTTTCAATCGGAGTGACGCCGCCAATCGCTTCCTTCGTAAACGTACCGAGCTTCAGCGATAGCGCGCCTGCAAGTTTTCCGTCGAAGTAGACGGGGCTGCCGCTCATTCCGGCGACTACTCCTGTGTGCTCCACTTTTTCGCCGATTAATTGAACCAGAATCACATCCTGCCGGGGGCCGAGCGCATTGTGGAGCGTGCCAAGGACCACAAGGTCCATCTTTTCGATCTGATCGCCCTCGAAAATGGTGTACGCGACGCCCTTCATCCCGGGATGAATTTGGCTGAGCGGAATAATGGGAGGGAGATCGTCGGCGTTGAGGGGAAAAGAAATGAAGAGAAATAAGGCCAATAGAATGGGGGAATACAGTTTGGTTATCTTCATGGGCATGAACTTTCAATGATACGCGGAGGCTTTTCGGGAAGCAAATAAGTGTAGAAACGGTTAGTGAGTCGGTTACCGATTATCCGGCGTAGCAGGCAAGTGACAGCCAATCGACAAACACGACTGCGCCACTCGCGGGCATTCAAAAGCGAAAGATGCCAGCGCAGAGTTATGGCCCCGCGCCGATTCCTCCCTCGAGTCAGTCTCAGCACAGATGTACGACTGAGCTATTGACAGGTTCCGGTTGTATATATAAGATTCCTACATGTAGGAGGAAGAGCTATGGTCGGGACGGGAATCAAGCGCGGCACGGCGGAACTCGCGGTTCTGAGCGTTCTCGAAGGCGGGGCAATGCATGGTTATGAGATGGCGCGGCGCATCGAGCGGCAAACCAAGGGAGCGCTGCGGTTTTCGCTTGCGGCGCTCTATCCCATGCTCTATCGCATGGAGCAGCACGGGTGGATTCGCGGGACGTGGGAAACGAGCAGCAACGGGCGGCGCAAGCGTTGCTACCGGCTGACCCCAGCAGGGAGGAAGAAGCTGTCGCCGCTCCGGCGCGAATGGGCGGAACTTTTCCGAGCGCTGCAACGGCTCACGAAGGTAACTCATGCCTAATTGGCAAGAACTCGTCCGCCAGCGTCTCTCCGGTCTTGCACTGGATCCCGCGCAGAAGGACGACATTCACGCCGAGCTCGCGGCGCACTTGGAGGAATCGTATGAAGCGTTTTGCAAGGAAGGTTTGCCGCAGCGGGAAGCAGTTCAACGAACACTCGTGCAGGTTGCAGACTGGCAGGATTTGCAGCGCAAGATTCTAATCGCAAAGAGGAGGGAACAACCCATGCAGAAACGCGTGCACCAGCTCTGGATTCCGGGGTTCCTTACATTGACGCTTTCGATGATTTTCCTGATAACGCTCCAGAAACTTGGATTCCAGCCTCGCATCGTCGAGAGTGGCTCGAACATGATTCTTTTTTATGCGCCGTGGCTGGCGTTACTGCCATTCTTTGGGGCTCTGGGAGCCTACCTCTCGGCTCGGCGCGGCGGTGTGCTGGGAACCGTGCTTCTTACCAGTGTTTTTCCCGTGCTCGCGCTTACTGCGGCATTTCTCTTGATGTTTCCGATAGGCTTTGTCGTCGAACGGGTCATAGGAAGACCAGTAGATTTTGGCATTGTGGCAACCGCAATTCTGAGGGATGGGATTGGCTGGATCTTGGTTCCCGGGATCGCTCTTTTGGCGGGCGGATTCCTGATGCAACTTTTGTGCCACCGACGGTCATGGTCAAGAGAAACGGCGGCCGGTTAGCCCATATCCCGGGCATTGTTCATCACAGTTGGCGGGCTAAGTCCTGCTAGAAGCGCTAACCAAAAACGCCCCGGTGCCTGGAACTGAGGTGCTCAAATCGCCGTGCTAGAATCGCGCCGTGGGGAAAAAGACCATTTCGCCGGGTGGAAGCGTCACAGGTGTCGTCGAATTGCCTGGCGACAAATCCATTTCGCATCGTTATGCGATTATCGCGGCGATCGCCGAGGGGACCAGCGAGATTCGAAATTACGCCATCGGCCGCGGATTGCAAGAGCACGCTTGAATGCTTGCAGAGGCTGGGCGTTGAAATTGACGCGAATCGCGAACGGGTGCGAATCCATGGCGTGGGCCTCGACGGACTGAAGAAGCCCAGGCGCGCTCTCGACGCGGAAAATTCTGGCAGCACGATGCGAATGCTGTCGGGCGTGCTTGCCGGGCAAGCGTTTACGTCGACGATTACAGGTGATTCTTCGCTGCGTAAACGGCCGATGCGGCGAGTGGCCGAGCCGCTGCGGCAAATGGGCGCTGAAATTCGCGGTCGCGACGGAGATTTGGCGCCGCTCGAAATTCGCGGCGGAAATCTGCACGCCATCGACTACTCGTCACCTGTGCCCAGTGCGCAGGTAAAATCCGCGATCCTGCTCGCAGGGTTATATGCCGACGGCGTGACAACGGTCCGCGAAGCCGTTCGCACCCGCGACCACACCGAACTTGCGCTGCGTGAGTTTGGAGCTTCGATCGAGATCGCAAGAGACTCAATCCGGATTCAGCCACGTCCGAAACTCGCGGCCCGCCAACTTACCGTTCCCGGCGATCTTTCTGGCGCGATCTTCCTCGCTTCTGCGGCGCTCGTTCTGCCCGATTCGTCGCTGATGATTCACAACGTGGGATTGAACCCTACGCGCGCGAAAGTGCTCGATTTTTTGATTTCCATTGGAGCGCAGATTAATCTCGCCTCCGTGCAATTGCGCGATGGCGAATTGGTAGGCGATCTATCGGTGCGCCACTCGCCGCTCACGGGCGGAACTATCGCGGGTTCACAGGTGGCGGAAATGATTGACGAGCTGCCTATGCTGGCGGCGCTGGGGCCATTCACGGAGAAGGGAATTGAGATTCGCGATGCCCAGGAACTGCGCGTGAAGGAAAGCGACCGCATTGCGACACTCGCTGCGGGCCTGCGCCAGATGGGCGCAAGCGTGGAAGAATTTCCGGACGGCATGCGCGTCGCCGGCCGTTCAAGCGGCAAACTGCGCGGAGCAAAAGTGGAGCCGCAAGGCGATCACAGGATCGCGATGGCGCTATCGATCGCAGCCCTCGGCGCGGTAGGAAATACGGTGATTCGAGACGCGGAATGCGTGGGAGTGTCTTTCCCGGAATTTTTCAAGACGCTCGAGCGCCTGCGCGGCGCAAACGACAACGAAGGAAATTAGGAAGATTTGCGCAAATAGATCGTGCCGTAACTCGTCGTAATCGAGATTTTTGGGCCGTGAGTTCCGACACTCCCGCTTAACTTCCCCGTATCGCTTCCGTTTGCGACCTGCAGCGAGGAATCTTCGAACTCATTTTGAATTTCGCCGGAGCGAGTGGCTGCCGAAATCTGAAAACTTGATTTCGCCGGCAACGTGAGATCGACCTCGCCGCTGTCATTTAAGATGTTGATTTCTTCGTGAGGTGGCTGGGAGTAACGCACTTCGATATCACCGTGCGAGTCAGAGATATCGAGCCGGTCGGCGACATTTTCGACTTGAATGTCTTTGTTGTGCGTCACAAGCTTTGCAAAACCAGCTACGTCGGAGATTTCGATCTGGCCGGAATCGAGCTGGAGTTGCCCAGTGAGGTGGAGCAGCGTCAGGTCGGTCCTCTGCGACGCATAGTGAGTCGTTTTCGTCACATTGCGCACGCGAATCGGGCCGTAGAAATCGCCCTCGAGGAGCGCGTCACCGGCAACATCGGACACCTCGATTGCGCCTCCTTTTCCGCTGATTCGAACATTGCCCGGGACGTCAGAAATTCGCGCGTCACCCTTCTGCAGCTGGACGGTGACGTCAGCGCCCGCATCGTGAATCTCTACATCGCCATTCTGAGACGAAGCCGTAACATCGCCCATAATTCCGGAAATGCTGATGTCGCCGCGAGCGGAGGCAGCAATGAGCGTCACTTTTTTCGGGAGCTCGACATCGAGATCGACGGCAACGCTGCCGCTCGCTTCGTCCTGATTGACAGGGTGGACGATGTAGCCGCCGCCCGATTTTTCGATGACGATCTTCACATCCTTCATTCGCTCGCGCGCCAGCGATTCGTTCGGCGCTGATGCTGACTTATCCACGCCGACGCGAATTTCGTTTCCTTCGCCCGCGTGAATCGTCAGATCGCCGCGGCCGGTCTGGACAGTTACCTGCGCGCCGGCGGGTATCGCTTGTGGAGGAAGCTCTTCGTTTTCAGAATGCCGCTGCGAGAAGATTCCCAGGTTCATTTCGAGATCGGGATTCCGGGCGCGGATCACGTCGGTGAGCCAAATCCCAGCGAGCACGATCGCGAGAACGGCGAGCAATGCCGCCTCGCTGCCGGATAAGACAGGTGGCCTGGCGCCCCCGCTGCGCTGCGCCTGTAGATGGTCAATTAATTTTGTGATGCCCCAAACGATCAGCAGCACGGGCCAGTAGCGCGCGATCAGGCGCCCGATGCCCAGCTCAGGATTGAAGTGGTGCAGGAGAAACAGAACTCCCAGAACGATCAGGAGGAGGCCGCCAAAAATCGAGCTTCTTTCTCTTCCGCCGTTGCTCACGCGCTCCTCACGACCCTACGTGCCCGTCACGAGATGCCATTGCCTGTGCCACCAAAACAATCCCGGCCACGATCAGCAACACGGGCCAGAGATCGCCGATGCTGTAGCGCGAATATTGACGAATGAGAAAGAGCGCGCCCACGGTGATGAGCATCACCGGTCCCATCAATCCGCGGATTCGGCAGTTAGCGCAAGTGCAATGAGTTTTGATTTCGTCAGCCATCGATTCGCTCCTAAGCGTTCTTGCCCATGCGCTCCCACACGAGCCAGCCGCCAAGCCCGATCAAACCGATCGGCCACGCTTTCTCGAACCAATCGGTTTGCAACAATCCAAAATTCGAGAGAAGGAAAAGAACGCCGATAAGGATCAACAAAAACGCTCCAATTGGCTTCGCGTTCCTACCCTCGATTAACGCGCCGGGCTCTTCCAGCCCCGACCGCCGAGCTTTCGCCACGCGATACGCATCGATCGGCATGTAGCAGTAGAAGCAGCCGAGCGCAATGCTCAAGAATACGATGTAGCCGGTGGGGATGTCGCTGCTGAGAGACGCGATCAGCGCTCCGAATATCACCACCTGAATCAAGGCCTTCACATATTCGCCGTTGTACACCGCGCCGAGTCCGGGAATAAATCCCAGCGTCGCAGCCAAGGCCGGATTCGTGTCGCGAGCCGCCGCTGCTGTTGCTGTTGCCCCGGGAACACTCAGTCCCGCGGGAGCCGCCGTCAGCAATCCCGCGAGGCAGTCCTCACAATAGAGCGCGCCGCGAACTTCCCGCGTGCACTCCGGACAAAGCGCTTTGCCGCAATTCCGGCAATAGCCGGTGGCGTCCACATCGGTGTGCACGGCGCATTTCATCGAGAGCTCCTGACTAACATTGCGGTGAAATCAGTCGAGAAATTTGCCGGCATCAACATGGCGAACATGCTGTCGTGGCGCAATTGCGAGCGGTCCCGCGGCGGATCTTTTTCCGATTTCTGCTGCGGTGCTGTCGAAGGCGGATGCGTCTGCTGTTCCGGCAATGGCGCAGAGGCCGGCGAAGGCTCCGGCCCGGGTTGCAGCCGCGACTGGATTTCGTAAACCACGCGCAGATCGTTCACGAATTTCACGCTGCGCGCGTAATTCAAATGCACCGAGCGATTCGCCGAGCGGACGATGCTAGCGGGATTGAAATCCGCTTTCTTCAGCTTTGCCGGCGTCACGCCGGAGGTGTGAATCACGATCGCGAACGACGCTGCCACCGTTATGATTCCCATCGCAAATCGTGGCTGCCACAATATCGGCACCCATGCGAACCATTTGCTCCATCCCGCTTTCTCGGTGCGCGGCCCGATCGTGGCATCGAGAATATTCCGGACAAGCTGCGGAGGCGCGTCGATTTCCTCGAGCTGATGCATCTGGCCAATCAGCCCGCCCACCTTGGCGACCAGTTGCAGTGCAGCTCGCACAGCTGGCAGCGTGCACCGCGAAAGCGGACGTTTCTTCCGGCGAAAGTATCCCGTCGAGATATTCGCTCAGCCGCTCTTCCGAAATTTTGCAGTTCCAGTCCATATCATTTACTCCGACACTCCGAAACACTCATTGCGACAACTAGCGTTACAAAAACTAGGCCGGGCGAAGCCCCATCTCGTCCAGAATTCGCGCCAGCTCGATCCGTCCCCGGTTAATTCTCGATTTCACGGTGCCCTCTGGCACGGCGAGCACGGTCTGAATCTCGTTGTAATCCAAACCCTGCAAATCGCGCAAGATCACCGCTTCTCGCAATTCCGGCGAAAGCCGCGCCAGCCCGTGCTGCAATTGAACGCTCAACTCTGCCGCCTCAGCCAGCCTGTCTGGAGTACGCGCTGCGGAATGCTTTTCCTCGAGTACCGGCATCGCATCATCGATCGAGTCCGTCATCCGGTCGTGACGCGTGCGACGGTAATGATCCACGAGCAAGTTGCGCGTCACGCTCGTGAGCCACGTCGGAAATGCTCCGAAGGCCGGCCGGTAACTCTGGAGCGTGCGGTAAATGCGCAGGAAAACTTCCTGGCTCAGATCCTGCGCGTCCGTTGAATTTCCCGTGAACCGGTAGCACAAGTTGTACACGCGCCTCGTGTGACGCCGCACGAGTTCCTCCCAGGCCGGCCCTTCGCCCCGGAGACATTGCTGCACCAGTTGAGCGTCGGGCTCCAATCTTCCTCAGCCTCGCAACTTGCTGCACCTCTCGGCCTCAATCATGAAACGCAATTTGGGGACGAAAAGTTCCACGGCGTCACGGGCATCTTATCGGTATTGCGCGAGAGAACACAAGCAAACGAGGCGCGGCCGCGGTGAAGGGATCTGCACTGAGTTCTGGGAGGCTGCTCTTACCTGCGCCATTTTGGCTGTTGCAGTCATCGCGCTCCGGGCGGAAAGTTGATCCATCGGCGCGATTTTCGGGAGGGCAACATGCGTTTCAGGCGATTTCTGCTGGACGAGTGGATGAACGAGCATCAGCATTCAGAGCCGCCGATTGAGTTCGATCTCTCTCCCAGCACCGGGCCCCCCTGGACGTTGCGCGAGCTTCTCGCGCTCGGCCAGCAAAATGACCAGCAAAATGACCCGCAACATGAATTGAACAGACTGCTCGACACGAGTTTGGTGTACACGCCCTTATGCGGCAGCGCGCCCTTGCGCGAGGCGATTGCCGAATTGGAATGCGTCAGCGCGACCGACGTCCAGATTACGACTGGCGCCGCGGAAGCGCTGCTCTTGCTTTTCGGCGATAGCGCCGAGCCGGGCGCAAATGTGATCGTCCCGGCGCCCGGTTTCCCATCGTTCTATGAGTTACCCCGAGCACTCGGAACGGAAGTGCGGTTCTATCACCTGCGCCGCGAGAATCAATTTTGCATCGACCGCGCCGAAATAGAATCTCTCGTGGATTCGCGCACGAAAGTTTTGCTCGTCAATTCGCCGCACAATCCCACCGGCGCGACGATTGGCGATGAAGACATCGAGCGGCTGCATGATTTTGCTGCGGAGCGCGGGATTCAATTTGTCGTGGATCAGGTTTTTCAGCCTGTTTATCACGGCCGGCCGGCTGGTTCCGTTTTCACTTCGGCGGCCCGACTTCCTCACGCCACCGTGCTTGGAGATTTTTCGAAGGCGCTGTGCCTGGGCGGTTTGCGAATCGGATGGATCATCGAGCGCGATTCGCGTCGAATGGAGCGCTATCGGACGGCGAGGTCCTATTCCACCGTATCGGGCGCTGTAATCAGCGAGGCGCTTGCGGTGCTCGCGCTGCGAAATCAAAAAACAATTTACGAACGCGTTCGCGCCGTGACGAATGCCAACCTTGCGCTGCTTGATCGATTCTTTGAGGACCAAGCTTCAACATTGAGCTGGATTCGCCCCGAAGGCGGCATGACCGCATTTCCGTGGTTGCATTCCGGCGAAGACTCTCGCCTGTTCTGCATCGAAGCCGCGCGGAACGGTGTGCTCCTGGATCCGGGCGATTGCTTTGACGCGCCGTCTCATTTCCGGCTTGGATTTGGCGCCGTCTACGAGCGGTTTGCGGTGGCTCTTGGACGTCTCTCTGATGTAATTGCACGCCGTTCGGCACGTACGGCCGTCGCTGATTGAATAATTGTGGCCGGGAGCCGCCCGATCGCCGAAACCTTTCACGTTTTGTTAACAACACTCCGCCAGTGCTTGCTTGACACCTTCCGAACGTAGCTGTTAGCGTCTGCCACCGATGTTTAAAAAGTGGCGAAAATATCTCCTGCTCTTTCTGGCCCTCATCGCGGTCCTATTTATTACTTACGAGTTCGAGCATTCCGGCGCATGGAAGAAATTCGATTGGGGCATGGTGGCGGACTCGCTTCGTCACGCGAGTCTTCCTCTCTTGCTTCTGTCGATGGTGGCCATCTATGTTTGCTACGCGATCCGGGCGCTTCGCTGGATGCAGTTTTCGCGCGCGCTCGGACCGAGCAACTTCTGGAGCGTGTTCAGCGCCACGATCATGGGATTCTCCTGCAGCTTTCTTCTCGGGCGTCCGGCAGAACCGATACGCCCGATACTGATCGCCAAAAAAGCCTCGCTGCCGGTCGCAGGAATGTTTGGCGTTTATTTCCTCGAGCGCATTTCAGACATTGCCGCCACGGTCGTGCTTGCCGGGATCGCGCTTTCGCTGTTCAACGGACAAGGGCTGATAAACGAGCGCAACGCGCATTTGATGGCCTTCGCGCGCTCCACGGGCGGCGTGCTGCTCATCGGGCTTCTATTCGTAATCGCGTTTCTCGTTTACTTCCGCTTTCACGGCGCGCATTTCCTCGCCGCTAAACTCCGGGAATCCAAGTGGCGGACCGGCTGGCGCGAAAAAATTGTCGTAATCGTCGAAGGATTCAGTGAAGGGCTGCAGGGAATTCGCACTTGGAACGATCTGTTGATGCTCGTGCTCTATACCGCGCTTCATTGGGGCCTCATCGCGTTCATTTATTTGTGGATCGCTCATGCTTTTGGCGGCCGGCTCTCGACGCTCGGTTTCTCAGGAGCGCTTCTGCTGCTGGCGTTCACGATGGTTGGATCGGTGGCGCAACTGCCGGGAGTGGGCGGCGGCGCTCAGGCGACCAGCATTCTTGTGTTTACGTTGATATTTGGAGTAGAACAGGAAGCAGCCGTGACGGTTTCAGTCGTCCTCTGGTTGATTACGTTCGCGTCGTGCTGTCTGGTTGGCTTGCCACTGATGTTTCGCGAAGGCTGGTCCATGGGAGATTTGCGGCGTATGGTGCGCGAACAAGAGCGCGCGGGCGAAGCGGAGTTGCTCGACCACGCCGAGCACCAGCCCTCGCGTTCAAAAGAGAGGCCTCATTGAAGTGTCCTTTTTGCGCGCATCTCGATGACAAGGTGGTGGATTCACGCGAGGCGCGCACCGGCGATTTGATTCGCCGCCGCCGCGAGTGCTTGAAGTGCAACCGCCGGTTCACCACGTACGAACGCATCGACGAAATTCCCTACATGGTGATCAAGAGAGACGGTCGGCGCGAGAAATTTGACCGCCAGAAAATTTTGCAGGGATTGCTGAAGGCCTGCCAAAAACGGCCCGTGCCGGTGGGGAAGCTCGAAACGATCGTCGATGAGGCGGAAGCGTATGTAAGCGAAGCGCCGGAGCGCGAACGGACGACTTCTGAAATCGGCGAGCATCTGATGAAAAGCTTGAAGAAGCTCGACAAGGTGGCGTACGTGCGCTTCGCGTCTGTCTATCTGGATTTCAAGGATGTGAAGGAATTCATGGACGAGCTGAAGGGTTTGCTGAAGGATCGCGCGAAGAAGTAATCGTAGTAGCAAACTCGTTGTAGAGCGACCAAGAACTCGACGGCATGATTGCCAATCCTCAGCGCCGGTGTCTCGCCGACACTTTACGGTACACGCAGCTCAAAGCGTCGCGGCGGTAGCCCAACATTGCTGGTTGCCGAATCTGCGAACGTAGCTGTCAGGGCACGGCCCCGCAGTTCGTCCGGGATCTGCGACGTGTGGTGCCCCTACCGAGGACGGGCGCGGAGCATTCGTGCGTAAATCACGACGACTGCCAAACTCCTGCTGCGAATTTTTTGATCGTCTTGAATCCCAAATGCTCATAGAGGCGCACGGCCGACGAATTCACCGCCGTCACCGTTAGCGATAGCCACTCGTACCGACGGCGCTGGAGCGCTTGTATCGACGCCTCCATCAGCGCCCGACCGACGTGATTGCCATGGTAGCCGGGAAGCACACAAATTTGCGTCGTGTGGCCGACGCCTTCCTGCACGGTCGAAGTGAGGACCATTCCGATCAGCCGGTCGCCTGTGACCGGGCGCACGAGAAACGAAGCCTCCGGAAGAAATTGACCGCATCCGGGAAGGATCACGATATTGCGAAGAAATTTCATCCCGCCCGCTTCCGTGCGGTATTGGTCGTTTATCTCCGCGTCGACATGATCGGCGTAGGCAAGCTGGATCAGTTTCGCCGCGGATTCGAAGGCACGATCCGTCCAGGGCTCCATGCGGAGGCCGCTCGAAAGCGGCTGCGCGCTTAACTTCGCATCCGCAAGCCGCAGCAGCATGAACTGCCGCGTATGCAGGCGTAAATATTTGGAAAGAAATTCGGGATTAAACTCGGTGCCAAACGGCATTAGCTGCGCTTCGATCCGCTCGAGGCGCGGCGTGGCACGAAGGGCCGTCAACATTTCGTCCAGAATATCTCGCGCGACTGGCGACTGCGCGTATTCGGAGGAAACAAACAGGCCGCCGATCAAACCTTTGTGATCTTCGAGGACGTAGAAGCCGTATCCTGAGGGACGCCCGTTATCGAGTGCAAGATATCCATTGAGCGAACGGGAATCGATGAATTTCCGGATCAGGTCAATCGAAGGGCGGTAGTCCCAATGAAGTTCGTCGCGCCAGTGGCGCGCTTCTTCTTGAAAAAGCACATCGAGGGTTTTCGAATGGACCTGCCGGAGGTCGACAATCTGCATGAATGCCCGCGCCACTCCCGGCAGGCATTATAGCCGTGAGTGCGTAAAGAACCCAAACAGGTGTGCCGGTTGGAAACCTTTCGGGCGTTCAATCGGCGCGGTGAAAGAACTGTGCTAACATGCGTTTGTCGAGGCGCGGTGGTCGAGCGCCCGCGCTCAACGGATGGCCGTCCTCTCAGAGCTACGCTATCCCACAACGCGCCCCGCCAAAGTTTTCTCCGCGCTTCTGGCGATAATCCTCTTTGGCTTTGTTTCGATTGCGGCGGTTTCCGGTTTTCTGCTGTATCAGATACTCAAGCCGACGCACTCCGCGTCGACCTACGATTTGAACGTAATGATGGGGCATCCCTACCCGTTCACGTTCTCGATTCCGGAAGAGCCGGAACGAGAGGGTTGGTTTTTCCCCGGACTTCGCGGCGCGCCGACAGTTGTGGTTTGCCACGGATATCTTTCGCAGCGCTCCGAGGTGTTGACGCTCGTTTCGGCGCTGCAAGATCACCAGTTCAATGTGTTCGTTTTCGATTTCATGGGGCACGGGACGGCTCCTGGCGTCACAACGCTCGGCTATCGAGAAACGCCCGAGCTCGAAGCCGCCATCCAGGCATTGTCAACGCGTGACGACGTCGACCCGAAGCGTTTCGGTCTGTGGGGCGTGAACCTCGGGGGATACGCAGCGCTCGAAGTAGCTTCTTCCGATCCGCGAATCGCAGCGCTCGTCGTGGACAATCCGTGGGACGATCCGCGCAACATGATTCAATTCGAAGTGCAGCGCTCGGGCCTCGCTGTAATTCCCTATGTGGGACGCTTTTGCGATTGGGGATTTCGCCTGATGAATTATCGTCACCGCTCGCAGCAGCCGATTTCGCTGCACCTGGCAAAAACTCAGGGAATTGCGAAGTTGTTTATTCAGTCCGACGACCGGGCGCAACTCTCGGACGAAACACTGAGGATTTTTACTCGCGCCCCCGAACCAAAACAACTGCTGCGCGATCGCTTAAGCTATTCCGATATGACGGACGACGATCGCCACAACTACGAAAATAGCATCGTGAATTTTTTCCTTCAGAACATGCCGCCCGTTTCGCGCTGACCTTTTAACGCGGCGCAGGCATCAGCGGAACGAACAGAATTCCTCGATACGGTTCGTCCAGAGATCCCTGGAACCTGCCGACCTTCTTGATTTCCTCGAAGCCTTGCGGATTTGTAAGAACCAGCGCTGGGCCGGGGTCTGAGGGCTGCCACTCCTGAACCTCGCGCTCAAGATAAAAATTCAGACCGTACTGCCACGAGCGTTGCAAACGAAATGTGAAAAGGCGATTTGGGTATGCGTCGTTGCGAAGGGCGGTGCCCGGCAATCGTGCGGAGTGGTACACGTCGAGCGCCGGAAGCACGCGCGCTCCTGTGATTTCAACAAGAAATGCCACTACGAAAAACGTAAGGACAACGCCGCTTTGCTTGGTGAGCACTTCCAGGGCGATGATTGCGATTCCTCCCGCGAGTGCAACGATCACGCCAAGCAAGATCGCTCTGCCTGCCGTTTCGTGAACTCCTGGAGGCAGTCGTTTCATCCAGAGGGCCGCTGAAAGCGCCATCACGATCCATGTGGCACCGATCGAGAAATTCACCAATCGAGCGGACGCTCTTCTAGCTTCGGATACGGCTGACGAGTAGAACGTGCGCCCGAAACCGATCGCAATGAGCAGCGCGAGTGGCAGAATTGCCGGCAAAATGTAGCCGGGCAGTTTCGATTGCGAGAAGCTAAAAAATAGAAAGGGGAAAGCCGCCCAACAGGCGAAAAAGAATCCGGGCGAATCGCTCCACGATTTCTCTCGCCACAATCGCAATCCTTCCTGCGCTGCGCGCCACAGTCCTACCGTCCACGGCAGCAAGCCGAGAATCAAAATCGGCGCGAAATACCAGAACGGCTGACGATGCTGGAACAGGGGAGTGAGGTACCGCTCAAAATTATGCTGAAAGATAAATATGTGGATGAAATCGGGGTTGCGTATCGCGCAGAGTACGTACCAGGGCAGCGCAATAACGCAGAAAGTTGCAATCGCGATGGGGTGGGCAAGTCGAAACGCGTCGCGCCATCGTTTGGTCGCGAGCGCCCAAATCCCGATCGCGCCGCCCGCGAGTACGACTCCTGCTGGTCCTTTCGCAAGCACCGCGAGTCCAAGCCACGCACCGAATAGTGCGAGCGCCAAATAATCCGAGCCGGCACCGCGCGAGGCAGTCGTTCGGCGGACCGCAAAGCTCCGCGCCTCGCCAATACCGCCGCAGCGCTGGCCATCGCCAGCGTAAGCGCAGCGCTGAACAACATATCCGGCCCCGCCGCCCGTGCAAACCCGATCGCTGCGACGCTCGTAGAAAAAATCAGCGGCGCAATCAACCACGGTGAAGCAAACCGTTCAGCCGTCGCTCCGTAATGTTTCCGACCAAGCCAACCGATCGCGAGCGCCGCTACAAACGCCGCGAGCGCCGACGGCAGCCGGGCCGCCCACTCGGCCGGCAAGTGCATCAGAAATCCCACGCCGGCCAGCCAGTAGTACAGCACCGGCTTTTCAAACCACGGCTGCCCATACAAACGTGGCGTAACCCAATCTCCCGTCGTTGCCATTGCGCGCGCAATCCAGGCATAGCGCGGCTCGTCAGGCCCTACCAGCCCGATCGCGCCGAGATGGCCGAACAAACAAACCAACACGACCAATCCCGCAGCAGATAACGCTGCAAGCTTGCCCCGTTCCCGAATTTGACCTTGCGCGCTCATTCGCCTTTCACTGTTCGGGTAGCCACGACGAGCGCCGTTCTCGTCGTGGGCTTTTTCCACACGCCGCGAGTTTTTCCCTTCTCGATCGCACTAAATCCGCCAATCTCAATTTCAGCGGCCCGAGTCTAACATCCCGCCAAACAATCTTTCATCACACATCCCTAGCATCCCCTCTCCAGCCTCTTGCATAATGGCGCCCGATGCGACAATGGCTCGAATACGCAGCCGCATGGATCGGACTGAAATCCCTCGGCCTCCTGCCGCGGAGCGTGGCGCGCACGGTCGGCGCCGCATTCGCCGCTGCCGCGTACAAAATCCGCACTCCGCTGCGTCGCGCCGCAATGTTCAACTTGAAATTTGCATTTCCAGAATCCAGCGAGGCGGAACGCGAGCAGATCATCCGCGACATGATCCGTCAAATCGGCTGGATGGCGGGCGAGTTCTCGCAATTCCCAAAATACACGCCCGAGAATATTGCGCGCATCGTCGAGATCGACGGCGCCGAGAATTTCGATCGCGCGCAGAGCCGCCGCAAAGGCGTCCTGTTCCTCACGGGCCACATGAGCGCATGGGAACTCGCCCCTTTCGCGCACGCGCTCTACGGCCACCCTTTGCATTTCCTTGTGCGCCCAGTCGCAAATTCGCGCGTCGACGCGCTCATCAATCGCTATCGCTGCCTATCCGGCAATCGACCCATCGAAAAGAATCGCTCCGCTCGCGCCATCCTGAAAGTTCTCGGCGATGGAGGCACAGTCGGGATCCTCGCCGATACGAATACCTCGCTCGAAGAAGGCGTCTTCGCAAATTTTTTCGGCGTTCCCGCGTCCACCACATCCGGAATCGCTCGGATTGCGCTTCGCACGGACGCAGCCGTCGTCGCCGGCTTCCTCCAGTGGGACGCCAGTGAAAATAAATATCGTCTCCAGTTTTCACCAGCGCTCGATCTTGTGCGCACAGGTGATGAAGATGCCGACGTCCGCGCCAACACCGTACGTTTCACAGGCGTAATCGAGGCGTACGTTCGCGAGCATCCTGGCCAATGGCTGTGGGTTCACAAAAGGTGGAAGACACGGCCGCCGGGAGAGCCATCACTCTATCCGTTCTAGCCGGTGGCAAAACAAGCTCCGCGAATCTTCACCGAAGCGAGCGAGGTGAAAAAAATGAAAAGAGGACGCCATGAATCGCACAGCCGCTGAACTCGCAGAATATCTCGGAGCAAAGATTCACGGAGACGCACGCCGCGCAGTCTCAGGAGTCGCGAGCCCAGAGAACGCAAGCGCCTCCGACCTGATCTATCTGGACGCGCCAAAATTCGCCCCGCGCGCGCAGAAATCCGCCGCCGCATGCATAATCGCGCTGCCCAATACACGCGTCGGCGACAAAACCATCATCGAGCACGCGGACCCCAAATTTGCCTTCGCAAAAGCTGCGGCATGGCTTCTGCCGCAACGTTCGCTCGCGCAGCAGGCGCGCGCGAAACGGAAAATCCACGAAACAGCCATCGTCGCGTCCTCAGCAAAAATCGCCGCGTCTGCTACGATTGGCCCTTACGCCGTAATCGAAGACGAAGTTGAAATCGGCGCTAGCACCGCCATCGGCGCGTTTGCGTTTCTCGGGCGCGGCTCGCGCATCGGAGCTGATTGCACACTTCACCCGCGCGTAACGGTCTACGCTGGCGCTCGCATCGCAGACCGCGTTGAAATTCACTCCGGCGCCGTAATCGGCAGCGACGGATTCGGCTACGTTTTCGGAGAAGGCCGCTACTGGAAGTTTCCGCAAGTGGGCAAAATCGAAATCGCCGACGACGTTGAAATCGGCGCGAACACCACCATCGACCGGGGCTCGCTCGAGACCACACAAATCGCCGCCGGCGTTAAAATCGACAACCTCGTCCAGATTGCGCACAACGTCCGCATCGGGGAGCACACCGTGATCGCCGCTCAAACCGGCATCTCCGGCAGCAGCACGATCGGGAAGCGCGCGATGATCGGCGGCCAGGTTGGCATCGCCGATCACTGCACGCTCGAAGACGGCGCCATCGTCGGAGCGCAAGCCGGCATCCCCACAGGAAAAACAATTCGCCAATCTCAAATCGTCTGGGGAACTCCCGCGCGCCCGCTCGAAAAATTCAAAGCGCAGTACGCATGGTTCGCTCGCCTGCCGGAATTGGCGCAGCGAGTTCGCGCGCTCGAAGAAAGAGAAAAAGCGAAATGACCGCAGCGCGAACCCAACCGCCATTTCCGGGTTTCCTGCTCGTTGTGGGCGGGCAAGCTCGAAAAGTGGGGAAGTCTTCGCTCGTCGTCGACATTATCGATGCATTCCCAAACCGGAGTTGGACAGCTGTGAAAATCACGCCTTACGCGGAGTCAGGATGCCCGGTATTCGGCGCCTCCTGCGGCTGCGCGCCAGAAGCTCATCCGTTCGCGATCCGCGAGGAATTTTCTCGAAGTGCAGAGACCGACAGTTCGCGTTTTTTAGCGGCGGGTGCGCACCGATCTCTCTGGGTGCAAACAAAAGACCGCCGCCTGCAAGACGCACTTCCAGCACTGGCAGCGGAAATCGGGAGCGCCACTCACATCATCATCGAGAGCGACGCTCTCGTAAGATTCTGGAAACCATCTGTTTTCGTGATGATCCTCGACCCAACGAATACAGATTTTAAGAGTTCAGCTCGTGAAAACATGGACGAGGCGGATGCGTTCGTATTCCGTTCGCCATACGCCCAATTTGGCGCTGTCGCGGATTCCCCCCAGTTCAATAAGGCCGAGAAATTTCTGCAAGAAATTGGATCCCCGCTTCCCGAGGGGCTGAAGCACTTTTTGTCAGGCAGCTTATCGGCCGAAAGCCCCATCTCACATCTGGACACCAAGGACGGGATTTCTAGTTGACCGAGCGTGTAAAGCCGAACATAATGTTACTGTTACGGCAGAAGTGTAGCCGCTCGAAGGGCCAATTCATTATTTGCGTACGTGGCAGCAGTTGCAAAATGAGAACTGCGGGTCACAACGAGATAATTGGCGGAGTAGCGTAAGCCGAGCATGAAGGTCTGCGGTTGGGAAGCCGTGCAGGGGACGTAAGGGGCGAGGGCTTCTAGAAAGGAGCCAGTTGGCGTCAGGGTTGTCTCCGAGGCTGCGAAACGGCCTTTCGGTCCGAGTCACCGTAATTCTGGGAAGGCGCTGAGGGGATGTCAAAGCTGCACTCGACCGGCGGTTTCCGATTTAGCCGATTAACGATCAACCAGATGTCTGAGGGATTGATGACACCGGAAGCAAGACTGCGCATCGAGGACCCCCACGCCGGAGCGGGACACGGCACCGCGGTGGCCCCCACCCGAAACCTTGAATCGCAGGTAGAGCAGGCGGTCACCCGCAGCCGCGAATGGATGCTGTCCGCTCAAGCGCAGGACGGCTACTGGTGGGGCGAGCTCGAAGCCGACACCACTCTCGAGTCTGATTATATTTTGTACCTTCACATCCTGGGTCACCTCGATTCTGAAAAAACTCCGAAGCTGGCGCGTTACATTCGCGCCCGGCAGCTTTCCGACGGCGGCTGGAACATTTTCCAGGGCGGCCCATCGGAGCTGAACGCCACCGTAAAGGCTTACGTAGCGCTGCGTTTGGCTGGCGATCCCGCTTCGGCTCCGCACGTTCAGCGCGCCAAGGATCGAGTCCTGGAACTCGGTGGCCTCGAAGCCACGAATTCCTACGTGCGTTTCTATCTCGCGATGGTCGGCGCGGTGGATTGGAGCATTGTCCCGTCAATTCCTCCCGAAATGATGCTCCTGCCGGATTGGTTTCCGCTCAATTTGTACGAGATGTCGTCGTGGACGCGCGGAATCGTAGTTCCACTCTCGATCGTCTACGCGCACAAGCCTGAATGGCGGCTGCCTGAAGGCATCACCGTCAACGAACTTTTCAAAGTGCCGGGCCAAAAGCCGCCGTCTTTCAAGTTTGATAAGAGACTCATTACCTGGCGCAATGTGTTTCTAACGCTCGAGAAGGGCCTCAAGCTCTACGAGCGTTCATCGTGGAAGCCGTTTCGAAAGCTTGCGCTCAGTCGCGCGCGGAATTGGATGCTGGAAAGGCTCGAGCGCAGCGAAGGGCTCGGAACGATTTATCCTGCAATGATGAATTCGATTTTTGCTCTTTTAGCGGAAGCGCGCGAAGCGGACGATCCGCTCCTGCAGCGCGAGATCAAGTTCCTGGAGCGTTACGAAATCGAGGACGAACGCGAAGGCACGATTCGGGTTCAACCGTGCATTTCTCCTGTTTGGGACACGGCGATCGCAATGGTTTCGCTTGAAGAGTCGGGTCTCGATCCGTCGCATCCGGCTTTAGTCGCCGCAGAACGCTGGGTGCTCAAGAATCAAATCCTCGGTCCTGGCGACTGGCAGGTGAAGAATAAGAAAGCTGCGCCGGGCGGCTGGGCTTTTGAGTTTCAGAATGATTTCTATCCGGATGTGGACGATACCGCATTCGTTCTGTTGGCGCTTGGCCGCGTCGCCGATCCGGATTCCGCGCCATTGCGCGCTGCGATTCGCCGCGGGCTCGCGTGGCTCGTCAGCATGCAGAATAGCGACGGCGGGTGGGGCGCTTTCGACCACGAAAACAATCTGCAATTCCTGAATCACATTCCATTCGCGGACCACAACGCGATGCTCGATCCTTCCACGGCGGACGTCACGGCGCGAGTGCTGGAATGCCTCGGCCAGTTTGGATGGCCGGCGAACGATCCCATCGTCGAGCGCGCGCGGGAATTCGTGCAGCACGATCAGACTCCGGACGGCTCCTGGTACGGCCGGTGGGGCGTGAATTACATTTATGGAACGAGCGGAGTCTTGCGGGCACTTGAAACCGTGGGGCTGTCTTCCACGCCGGATTGCCAGCGAGCCGCGGACTGGATGCGCTCGGTTCAGAATCCCGATGGCGGCTTCGGCGAATCGATTTTGTCCTACTACGACCCGTCGCTGAAGGGAAAAGGGAAGAGCACCGCTTCGCAGACGGCGTGGGCTCTGATTGGCCTGCTCGCCACGGCGGGGCCCGACGATCCGTCTGCCGAACGCGCCGCCGCGTGGCTCGCCGAACACCAAAATGAAGACGGTTCATGGGACGAAGCAGAGTTTACGGGCACAGGCTTCCCCTGCGTCTTCTACCTGAAATATCATTTGTATCGAAATTCGTTTCCGCTGTACGCGCTTGCGCGCTTCGACAATATGCGCAAAGGCCGGCGCAAATCCTTCGCTTTGCAGATTCCCGCAGAAGAGATAAAGCATCTAATCGGCACTAGGGTCGATCATGGGGGTAATGGATGAGAGTACCGTTAAGTTTGACTGCGAGCATGGCGGGATATCTGGCTCGCAAGAGCATCACAGGAGCCGAGAAATTTCCGCTCGTGATGATGCTCGAGCCGCTGCACGCCTGTAATCTCACCTGCACGGGCTGCGGCCGCATTCGCGAATACAAATCCACGATCAACGAGATGTTGACGGTGGAGGAATGCCTCAAGGCGGTGGACGAGTGCGGCGCGCCAATCGTTTCCATCTGCGGCGGCGAGCCCATGATTTATCCCGAGATTGGACGGCTGACGAACGAAATTCTGGCCCGCAAAAAGCATATCTACCTTTGCACCAATGGCATGTTCATCCGCAAGCATCTGCGGGACTTCAAACCTACTTCGCGGCTCTTTTTCAACGTTCATCTTGACGGCCTCGAGAAGACGCACGATATCTGCGTCGAACGCGACGGCGTGTTCCGCGAAGCGATTGAAGGCATCAAAGCTGCCAAGGCGGCCGGATTCCTCGTCACCTCGAACACGACGATTTACAAGGAAACGGACATCGAGGAAATTGCCGACCTTTTCGCCTATCTGCAAACTCTGGGCGTCGATGGCCACATGCTGTCACCGGCTTACTCCTACGCCGCTGTGATGACCAAGGAAATCTTCATGTCTCGCGCGGAAATCCGCGAGAAGTTCCGCCAGGCGAGCCAGTTGCTCGAGCGCTACAACATCGTCACTTCGCCTATCTACATGGAATACCTTCGCGGCGACCGCGAACTGATGTGCACGGCGTGGGGGAATCCCACCTACAATCCGCGCGGCTGGAAAGGCCCGTGCTACCTGATGACGGACGCGCATCACGACAACTTCAAAGACTTCATCGAGAAAACGCCGTGGGAAAATTACGGCCGCGGCCGCGATCCCCGTTGCGAGGATTGCATGGTCCACGCGGGCTACGAAGCATCCGCGGTTCTGGGCGGCAACAAGAAGCTCGGCGACACCTGGAAGATGCTGAGCTGGACGATTTCGGGAAAGATGGGCGGCTTGCTCGGCAAGCCTACCGACCGGGAGTTGAAGCGCAACGCACAAAATGGTGGCAACGGCCATTCCAACGGCCATGGCAATGGAAGCGGCAACGGAAATGGCCACGGAAATGGCAACGGCAACGGAACGAAGCGCGTGATTCCCGTTGCGCCGGTACAGCAGGGAGACGAAGTTTTCCGCATTTTATGACCACTCTCGTTACCGGAGCAACGGGGTTCGTGGGCAGCCACGTCGCCCGGCAGCTCGTTAACCAGGGCCACACCGTCCGTATCTTCGCTCGCAAGACGAGTAACGCGGAGATCCTTGCGGATTTGCCGGTCGAGCGCGCCGACGGCGATTTGCGCGACGCCCGTTCGATCGAACAAGCGATGAATGGCGTTCGTCGCGTTTTCCACGTCGCCGCCGATTACCGGCTTTGGACGCCCCAGCCGGAAGAGATTTACGAAACGAACGTCGAAGGAACTCGCCGCTTATTCGAAGCGGCACATCGTGCCGGAGTTGAGCGCATCGTATACACAAGTACCGTCGCGACGATCGCTGTCCCGCGTGACGGGGCGCTTCCCAATGAAGAAACCGAATCCGAAATCGGCGAAATGATCGGCCATTACAAACGGTCAAAATTTCTGGCTGAGCAGGAGGCGATTCGGGCCGCAGCTGCTGGCATGCCCGTCGTCATCGTTAATCCCACTGCGCCAGTCGGCCCCGGCGATTGGAAGCCAACGCCTACGGGGCGAATCATTCTCGATTTTCTGAACGGAAAAATGCCCGCGTACGTAGACACGGGATTGAACGTCGTAGCAGTCGAAGACGTGGCCGCAGGACACTTGCTTGCCGCCGAAAAAGGCCGCATCGGCGAGCGCTATATCCTGGGCGCCCGCAACATGACGCTAAAACAGATTCTGGACGCGCTCTCGGCCATTACAGGGCGCCCGGCGCCCCGCGTGCGCTTGCCCCACGTAGTCGCTCTCGCCGCTGGTTATGCCGACGAATTCATTTCGCGTCTCCGAGGCCGCGAGCCGCAAATTCCCGTCGAAGGCGTCAAAATGTCGCGCCACCGTATGTTCGTCGAGAGCGATAAAGCTGAAAGAGAACTCGGCTACAGGCCGACTTCAGTCGAAACCGCTCTCCAGCGCGCCGTTCACTGGTACGAATCGCACGGCTATATACGCGGCAAAGCGGGAAGCACCCCAGTCGCGCACGCCGCCGCAGCCTAGGGAGTTGGATTGAAGGTTTTGGTCACATTCGCGCTCGAAAATGAATTTGGCCCATGGCGCGCCATGCACGCATTCCGCGACGTAACGTTGGGAGCGGTAAATGTAAGCATTGCAGAAATTGGGAGAGCTGAAGTGGCCGTTCTTATCACCGGCGCGGGACCTAGAGCAGCCAGCTCGGCGGTTTCGAAGATCGTGTGGGAGGAATTTGAGACGGTGGGATGTTGCATTTCATCCGGCTTGGCCGGGGCCCTTCGGCCCGAGTACGCAATTGGACAGGTTCTCGCGGCCCGAAGCGTCATGACCGAGCGCGTTTCAGCCGATTTGCGTAGTAATGAGATCGACTGCAGTCCGGCTTTAGTTTCGTTCGCGGCGGAGTGCGGTGCGACAGTTGTGGATCGCTTTTACAGCGCCGAGCGCGCGATCTCCAGAGCAGACGAGAAAAGACATTTGGGCAAGAGTTCCGATGCGGTGGAAATGGAAAGCTTTGAAGTGGTGTCTAAAGCGCGAGCCTTTGGCGTTCCCGCAGTGGCGATTCGCGCGATCAGCGACGGAATGGACGAGGACTTGCCGCTCGATATGAACCAAGTCTTCAGCGATGAGGGTCAAGTAAGCATTCCGCGGGTTCTTGGCCAGGTCGTGCGCCATCCTCAGTCGCTGCCAAGCCTGATGAGACTCGGTCAGCAAGCCAGGAAAGGGGCAGAGACGTTGTCGCGCTTCTTGGACCTCTACATCGCCAAAATAGCAGCCAGTACTCATCCGATCGAAATGAAGGCGGGGACCCGGTGAAAGTTACGACGCGAGAGACAATTGACGCGATTCGAGCCGGTCGATTTTCTAATCGCGACACAAGGATTAGAGATTGTTTTAGGTACCTGAAAATAAGCGTTATGATTTTTTCTAATCGCAAATAGAACGCGATTTGTAAATTCGAAAATGAGCCAAACGACTACTTCAATCGGCGCAGGCCACATGCCAATCGGCCCGGTGGACCACATGCGTGCCGGCGTCTATCGCGGCAAAGGGCGCGTCGTCGTCGAATCCGTTCCGATTCCCGAAATTGGCGAAGGCGAAGTGCTCTTCCGAGTGGCTGCCTGCGGCATTTGCGGTACCGACATCAAAAAAATTCAACACGGTTTCGTTCCGCCGCCTCAAATTCTCGGCCACGAACTAGCTGGCACCGTCGTGAGGGTCGGCGCCGGGGTGAAGAAATTCAAGACCGGCGACCGCGTGATGAGCTTTCACCACGTTCCATGCGGCGCCTGCTTCTACTGCGAGCGAAAGCTTTTCTCTCAATGTGCGGGCTACAAGAAAACCGGCCTCACTGCCGGGTTTGATCCGAACGGCGGCGGCTTTGCCGAATACGTCCGCGCAATGCCGTGGGTGGTCGAGCGCGGAATGATTGCGCTGCCTCCCGACGTCACATTCGAAGACGCCACATTTGTGGAACCCGTAAATACGTGCCTCAAAGCTGTCCGCAAAGCGCGCGTCGCTCCCGGTGAAACGGTGCTCGTGATTGGCCAAGGTCCCATCGGAATGCTGCTCATGCTTCTTGCGAAAAAGGAAGGCGCCGAAGTTTTCTCGAGCGACCCGATGGCGGGCCGGCGCGCCGCAAGCGTCCGGTTCGGCGCGAAAGAAGCATTCGATCCTGCGAGCGTGAAGCTTTTGGACGAGATGCGCCGGCGGACTTCTGGCCGGGGCGCCGACGCCGTCCTTTTGGCCGTGCCCAACCCGTCATTAGTCCCCGAAGCCTTGGCTATCGCGCGGCCGGGTGGGCGCGTGTTACTGTTTGCTCATAACGATCCGGTCACTCAGCTTGAGTTTCCGGCGGCAGCGGTGGGAGTGGAAGAAAAAGAGATTCTTGGCAGTTACAGCGCGTCGGCGGAAGATCAAGCGGAGTCGGCTGCTCTGGTGTTCGAGCGCCGGTTGCCGATCCGGGAGATGATTTCGGACCGGTTCCCGCTGGAGCGGATCGCAGACGCACTGGCATTAGCGGCCCGGCCAGCGGATAATACTTTAAAAGTGGTGATCACGCACCGATGAGACGAGAGAGAAACGGTCATATGAATGCGGCCGTATTGTACGGCCGGGAAGACTTGAAAATCGAGCGAGTCGATATCCCTCGGCTCGGCGATGATGAAGTACTGGTGCGCGTGGAAGTAGCGCTTACCTGCGGCACCGATTTGAAAGTCTGGAAGCAGGGATTTCACGCGCGCATGATTAACCCGCCCGCGCTTTTCGGTCACGAGCTTGCCGGTGTGATCGAAGAACAGGGCCGGTCCGTCAATGGCGGCGTTCATAAGGGCATGCGCGTGCTTCCCGCGAATTCGGCTCCATGCATGGTTTGTTTTTATTGCCGCAAGGGGCAGTCGAACCTCTGCGAAGACCTTCTGTTTAACAATGGCGCATACGCCGAATACATTCGCATTCCCGGACGAATCGTCCGCCAGAACATGCTGGAAATTCCGGACGGAGTATCCTTTGTTGATGCGGCGATGGCGGAGCCGCTGGCGTGCGTACTTCGCGGCATTCACGAAACCGGCATTCAAACGGGCGACACGGCCGTCATCATCGGCTGCGGGCCGATTGGACTGAAATTCGTTCGTGTGCTTTCGAATCGCGGCGTGCGCGTAATCGCGCTGGGCAAGAGAAAGTCGCAAATGCGCGCGGCGGAACGCCTTGGCGCAGTCGCGGCGTTCGATATTTCGGAAATTGAGAGTCCGGTGAAGCTTGTCCGCGAACTGAGCGAAGGCGGTCGCGGCGCCGACGCCGTGATTGAAGCGGTTGGTACGGCTGCTACGTGGCAGTGGGCGGTGCAGATGGTCCGTAAGGGTGGCACGGTGAATCTGTTTGGCGGCTGTCCGCGCGGTTCGCACGTGGAATTCGATCCCGCGGCTTTGCACTACTCGGAGATCACGATCAAGTCGACTTTTCACCACACGCCGCAGTTCATGCGTGAAGCGCTTGAAACGATTGCGCGCGGCGAAGTGCGCGCCAGCGATTTCATCACCGGCGAAGTACCTCTGGCGGACTTGCCGTCCGTGTTCGAGCACATGAAGAATCGAAATGGCCAGCTGAAGACGGCCATCATCCCCGGATGATTCCCGAGTGTCGCTCTTAAAAGAAGTTTGTTTTAGCACGGTGTGCGGTTTTGCGTTCTGATCGAAAAATGACAGGCTTCAGCAAATTTGCGTTTTGATCGTGAATAGAACCGGAAGGACTCGTTCCTCGGGCCGCATCAGGCCTCCATGCTAGCCACACCCGAACTTGAAATTGCGCGCAATCTTCCTGCGGAGGGCTGCGACGCCGGCGAAGCGCAGCGCTACACGCGCTGGCTGGCGACGCATCACTACGAGAATTTCAGCGTCGTTTCCTGGCTCCTTCCGCGGCGCCTGCACCAGCATTTCTACAATTTGTACGCCTACTGCCGCTGGTCGGACGATCTGGGAGATGAAATTCCCGATCGTGCGCGTGCGCTCGTTCTCCTCGACGCGTGGGAAGACGAGTTGCGGTTGTGTTACGTGGATGGCGACGGCCCGTCTCATCCCGTGTTGATCGCGCTGCGCGAGACAATTCGCGAGAAGAATATTCCGATCGAGCCGTTCAGCGACTTGCTCCGCGCGTTTCGCCACGACCAGCGCGTGCAGCGCTACGCCACGTGGAACGACGTGCTCGACTATTGCGTGTATTCGGCGAATCCAGTGGGCCGCCTGGTTCTCTATCTCTGCGATTATCGCGACGCCGAGCGGCAGAAACTTTCCGATTACACATGCACGGCGCTGCAGCTCGCGAATTTCTGGCAGGATGTTTCGCGCGACCTCGAAAAGGGACGCATCTACATTCCGCTCGATGCGCTCGCGGCTTACGGTCTTACGGAAACGGATATCGTCGGCCGGAAATTCGGCACGCGTTACGTGGAATTGATGAAGAACCTGATCGCGAAGACGCGCGAGCTGTTCGCAATGGGAATGCCGCTGATCGATCAAGTGAGCGGCACTCTGCGCGTTGACCTCGATATGTTCAGCCGTGGCGGTCTGGCGGTTTTGGATGCAATCGAGGAGTCCGGCTACAACACGCTGGAACATCGCCCGGCACTGACGAAGTGGACGCAGGTTCGCTTGTTTACGCGGGCTCTGGCGGTCCGCGCCGTTTCGAGGGATGACGGTCGAAGCCGCCCGGCGCCATCGGCGGAATCGCCGGAGCGGCCAACAGAACGCGCGACGATGAAACCGCTGGCTGGGATTTCTGCGACGGAAGTGGTCACCGTCGGCGATTCCTACGCCGAGTGCAACCGGATCGCGCGCCGGGCGCGCAGCAGTTTTTATCTCGCGTTTTTCGGATTGCCGCGCGACAAACGCAATGCGCTTTTCGCGCTGTACGCGTTCATGCGCTTGATTGACGACGTGACGGACGAGCCCGGCGACATAGAATCGAAACGCCGGGGCCTCGCTCGGTGGCGCGGGATGCTCGACGATGCGCTTGCTGGCGAAACGAGCGGCCACGAGGTGCTTCCGGCACTCGCAGATTCAATCGCGCGCTTTCATATTCCGTCGCGCTATTTTCACGATTTAATACTCGGCGCGGAAATGGACTTGACGGTCGCTTCGTATGCGACGTTCGACCAGCTTTCGGAATATTGCTATCGCGTCGCGGGTACCGTGGGGCTCACATGCTTGCACGTATTCGGTTTCGGCGACCCGCGCGATCCCGATCTGGCGGACCGGCTGGGCCTTGCTTTCCAGCTCACGAATATCATTCGCGACGTGCGCGCCGATCTCGACATGGGGCGCGTTTATCTGCCGCAGGAGGATCTCGACCGCTTTCGATGCGCTGCGAGCGATCTAGGCGGTCCGCTCAGCGAGCGCCTTGAAGAGCTGCTCGAATTTGAGGCCGACCGGGCCTGGCGCTTCTATCAAGAAGGCGCTGCGCTGATTCCGCGCGTCGATTCGGACAGCCGGGCCACTTTATGGGCGCTCGTGCGGACGTACAGCACTCTTCTCGCGCGGATGGAAGAGCGCAATTTCGATGTATTCACTTCGCGCGTCTCGCTATCGAGCGCCGAAAAAGTTCAATATCTCCTCACAGCGAACCTTGCGGTTGGCAAGGCCGGCTGGTGGAAGGGTGATGCCCTCGCAAAGCGTCCTGGTAATCGGCGGCGGCCTGGCGGGCCTGTCCTCCGCCATCGCGCTGGCTGAAGCAGGCTTCCGCGTTCAATTGCTCGAGAAGCGTCCCCACCTCGGCGGGCGGGCTACGTCCTACACGCTGCCCGACGGTAGCGAGGTCGATAACTGCCAGCATGTGACGCTCGGCTGCTGTACGAACCTGGCCGATTTTTACCAGAGAGTGGGCGCGAGCGGCAAGATTCGTTTTTACGACCGGCTGTATTTTGTGGATGCCGAAGGGCGCCGTTCGACGATTGAGGCTTCGCCGCTGCCACCGCCGCTGCACATGGCGCCGTCGTTTTTGCTTTTCAGCGCGCTGTCGCTGGCGGATAAGCGGTCGATCGCGGAAGCGATGCTGGCGATCGCAAGGGCCGGCGGATATCCGCCGCACGCGGACGGCGCATCGATGCTCGACTGGTTGCACTCGATGCGGCAAACGCCAGGTGCAATCGAGCGATTCTGGCGCGTGGTGCTGGTGAGCGCACTCGACGAAGAACTGGCGCGCACCGACGCGCGGTACGGAATCGATGTTTTCTGGAAGGCGTTTCTCGGCAACGCGCGGGGATATCGAGTGGGCATCCCATCGGTTCCGCTGGCTGATCTGTACGAAGGCTGCCGCGAAGAAATCGTCAGGCGCGGCGGGGAAGTGCGGCTGCGCAGTGGAGTTCGTGAGCTTCGAATCAGGGGCGGCCGATTCACTTGCGCGGTCATTGAGGACGGCTCAGAAATCGCGGGGGATGCGTGCATCGCGGCTGTGACGCATGACGTTCTGAAGAGCATGTTGCCCGCAGCCATGACGGAAAATGGGACGCCGCTCGAAGGATTGCGGCACATCAAGACGTCGCCCATCACGAGCGCGCATTTCTGGTTCGATCGTACGGTGATGATGGAGCCATTTCTGACGCTCCTTGACCACAAGACGCAATGGATTTTCAACAAGACGCTGCTTTCGGCGGGAAGCGAAACGAACGGACGCAGCGCGCGTCCAACGCGGCATCGGGAAGGAGTTTCTGGGCGCGAAATCTCTGATTCTGCTCACGGAAATTCGGACGGACAGTATCTGCAACTCGTGATCAGCGCGTCTTACGATTTGGTTCCACGCTCGCGTCTGGAAATTATCGAGCTTCTTCGGCGCGAGATGGCCGACGTGCTGCCTGAGACTCGGAATGCGAAAGTGCTGAAGGCTACGGTAATCAAGGAAGTGAACGCGACATTTTCGCCGGAGCCGGGAGTGGATCGATGGCGCCCGGAACAGAAGACTTCCATCGGGAATTTATTTCTCGCCGGTGATTGGACGCAAACCGGATGGCCTTCGACGATGGAAGGAGCGGTGCGCAGCGGGTATCTGGCGGCCGAAGCGGTCCTCGCAGGATTTGGACAGCCGGGAACACTTCTGCGACCGGATCTGCCGTTCGAAGGGCTATCGAAATTCTGGTCGAAGCAGAAGGCAGCAAGAGGGTAATGACAGAACGGCGGCAGAACGATGACGGAAGTGCCGCCGAACATTCATTACCTTTCCACACGAAACGCGCAAATGCCCCTTTACACAAGGGGTTTGGGGGTATGATGAGATATCCCCCGGGAGGATTTCATGGAGCGGAAGTATAGGCAGAGGGGTTATAGCGACTCGGATTCCCCTGACAAGAAGAGGGACCGAGCCGATCGACCCGATCGTCCCGCTGAACAACAGCAGCCAAGGCCGAAGCAAGACATGCTCGGGCCGCGCACGCCGCGCATGGTGGGAACCGTCATGAGGGCGCGCTGTTCGAGTTGCGGCGCCGTGTTAGCTCCTGGCTTCGACCAGAATGGCGAATGCCCGCGATGCAAGGCGGCGATGCATTCCTGCAAACAGTGCGTGAATTTCGACACGGGAGCGCAGTTCGAATGTACGCAGCCGATTCCGGAACGAATCGCGAACAAGCTGGCGAAGAACGATTGCACGTTCTTCGAATTTCGAATGACGGTTGAAAAGGACACGTCGCCGGTGAATTACGCCACGAATACACCTGCTGCGCCAGCCGCCGGACGTCCCAACGACGCGCGTAAAGCCTTCGAAGACCTCTTCAAGAAGTAGTTTTCAATACCCACAGCGCTTACGATTACAAAACTTCGGCTTTGTATGTGTGTGTCTACAATTTCGCGCGGATTTTTGCGCAGCGTGCGGATCAGGGCGGCGGAAGCGGAAACAGGAGAGGTTCTTTGGCAGGTTCGCTCGCAATTGATTCAAGTTGCGGATAATGTTGCCGCAGCGGCTCCGGCAACTTCACCTTTCTCCCGCTAAGAAGATGAATCAGCTGCAGGGCATTCACCGCAGCCTTTCCGAGGTAATGATTGTTCGTGATGACGAACGTGGTCTTAGCGGATTTGGCGACGTGTTCGATTCGCTTGGCCCACGGATCGAGTTCCTCTTCGGTGTAGAGATAATTGTAGCGTTCGTAGCTTGGAACTGTCGGGTCGTCGGCGAACCAGGTGTCGTAGCGGCGCCCGTGCAACCGGAAATAGGCGACGGGAGAAGTAGCACGCTCGGTTGGTTTCATCGACTTGCCGATCACGGGCTGGTCGATATTGCAAAAGCCGACGCCGCGCTCGTGCAGGAGTTCGTAAAATTCAGGTGTCGCCCAGGAAGAGTGGCGGACTTCGACAACGAGCGGATAGTTGCGAAATTTATCGAGCAGGTTTTTAAGATGCGAGACCGTGTCGGGAGTGTGATGAAACGAAAAAGGGAATTGCAGAAGGACGGCGCCGAGTTTTCCGGCATCGAGCAGCGGATCGAAACCTGAGCGCACAACTTTCTCGTCTTCGGTTGTGGCGTTCGATTCGTGCGTGAATTTCTGCCAGAGTTTTGCAGTGAAAAGGAACCGCGGATTTTCCGCTACGCGACGAAGCCACTGCACCGCGAACTGAGGCTGGAGCGGGTGGTAGAAAGAAGTGTTAATTTCGATCGTATCGAAATACTTGGAGAGGAACTCCACCTCGTGAAAATCACGGGGCTGCGGCGCCGGGTAGATGATTCCGTTCCAATCGGTGTAAGACCAGCCTGCGAGTCCCACACGAATTTGGTGAGACTGCGCGCCGCCTGTCGGTGTAGTTTCGAGAGTCATCGGATCTTTGGCCATACGCCCGCAGCGTATGATGCGCGCCGGAGGCTGTCAATCGACGGAACGCAGTATTGAATCGCGTACCGCGTGGCGCTATTCTGGAGTTGCCTCCATGCGAAAGCCTCTTACCCTGGGGAGCCGACTCGAAAGAGGGTGCTCCAATGAAAATTTTCTACAGCAATATCGAACCGGAACATAGGAAGGTAATCGACAGCGAAGCCGCGCATCATATCGAGAAGTTAAACCGGTTGCTGAAGCGCTACGATCCGGATCCGATCGAGCTGCACTGGTCGATCGAGAAGACTCCGCGAAAAATCGAATACACGTTTTCGGTGAATCTGCGATTGCCGACGGGATCGTTGCATGCGTCAGGCGTGGGCGGTGACGTGCGCATGAGCGCGAAGAGTGCTTTCGCGGAAATCGAAGCGCAGCTGAAGAAGCATCAGGAGAAACTGCGAAAAGATTATCTGTGGAAGCGGAAGGGAGGGCGCGGAATTTCCCCCAAAAACGAAGCGGCGGATTGATTCCGGCCGGTCGTTTGCGAGTGACGCTCGATTCTTGATGTTGCTTGCAACCGGTTGACGCTCGCCTGCCGTAGAAAATGAGTCGATTGCATATCGAACCGAAACTTGCGCAGACAAACGCGTGTTGCTCGTTGCGCGCCCGGCACGTTAGAATCACATGTTCCTCTGCAGGGGCGTAGCTCAGTGGTAGAGCAGCGGCCTTTTAAGCCGAAGGTCGTGGGTTCGATCCCCACCGCCCCTACCAAAATCTTCTAGATGCTTCTGTAATCTACGAAAACCTTCCGCGTGCGGAGGAGAACTGTTGGCCATTCTTGTTACCGGAGGCGCGGGGTACATCGGCAGCGTAACGGTTGAGCTTCTGCGCGCCACGGGCGAGCAGGTGGTTGTCGTTGACAATCTCGCCCGGGGCCATCGCGAAGCGCTTGATGTTGATGTGGCGCTGTATCAAGGCGAGGCGGGGGACCGGGAACTGATCAGCCGCGTTGTGCAGAAGCACGACGTAAAATCCTGCATCCATTTCGCCGCGCTCGCTTACGTGGGCGAATCCGTTCAGAAGCCTGCGCAATATTTTGAAAACAACGTCGGGGCAGGCATCGCACTGATGGGTGCGCTCGTTGAAGCAGGCGTGCGCACGGTCGTGTTTTCGTCTACCTGCGCCACTTACGGCGAACCGAATCAGATTCCCATCACCGAACAAGCGCCGCAATCGCCCGTGAATCCCTACGGCTGGTCCAAACTAATCATGGAACGGTTGCTCGAATCCTACGACGCTGCTTACGGGGTGAAATTTGTGGCGCTGCGTTATTTCAATGCCGCAGGCGCAACGGAAAAATGTGGAGAACATCACGAGCCGGAATCCCATCTCATTCCGAACGTATTGACGGCCGCCGCTGACGATACGGCGGCACTGCCTGTCTTTGGCAGTGACTATCCGACGCCGGATGGAACAGCGATTCGGGATTACACGCACGTATTGGATCTCGCCGATGCTCATATCCGCGCGCTCGCGTATTTGGGACGGGGCGGCAAATCTGATTTCATTAATCTTGGGACAGGGGACGGTTATTCGGTGCTCCAGGTCGTTGATGCCGCTCGGGCAGTGACGGGTCGCGCGATACATGTGCGAAAGGAGCCACGCCGGCCCGGTGATCCGCCGAGGTTGGTGGCGGATATTGCCAAAGCGAAAGCCGTTCTGGGTTGGATGCCGCGACAATCTGATTTGGAGTCGATCATTCGTTCGGCTTGGGCGTGGCGGATCAAGAATCCGCACGGATATGTGGCACGGCAAGGAATATCGGGTTAAGACGAGCACTTTGCCTGGCTTGGTTCCGGAAGACACGCGCGAAGCGGGATTCGCGTCCTGCGATGTTACTTCTGCCAGAAAGCTTCGATTTGTTCGAGCGTGCGGCCTTTGGTTTCCGGCACAAAGCGATAGGAGAAGAACCAGGCTCCGATGGCGCAGATTCCGTACAACCAAAAAGTGCGCGGGGCGCCGATACCGTTCAAGAGCGTTAGAAACGTCAGGCTCACCAGAAGGTTCGAACCCCAATTAAATGTTGCAGCTAATCCTTCGGACGAACTGCGAACTTTCAGCGGATATATTTCCGCAATCAAGAGCCAGAAAATCGGTCCCAGACTGATGGCGAACGACGCGACGTAGACCATCATGCTGACGATCGCGATCGACGAGAGCGAACTGGTGTGGCGAGCTGAGTGAAACGCCCAACCAAGAGTTCCCAAAGTCACGATCATTCCGGCAATTCCCGTAAGCAATAAGGGTCTGCGTCCGACGCGATCGATGAGCCACATCGAAACGATCGTCATCAACACATTGACGACGCCGATGCCGGCCGTCGCCAAAATCGCGCCCGAAGCGGAAGAAATTCCGGCAGACTGAATGATGAGCGGCGCGTAATAGATGACGGTATTGATGCCAGTCACTTGTTGGAATATTGCGAGGCCAATTCCGACAACAAGCGCCGGGCGAAGACTGGGGTTTAGAAGGTCGCGCCAGTTACCGTGCTCGTCGGATTTCGCGAGGGTTTGTTCGATTTCCTGCAGCTCCGCATCGACGTCAGACGAATCGCGAATTCGACAAAGTATGGCGCGGGCGCGGTCGCGATAGCCGCGCTTGGCGAGCCATCGCGGCGACTCCGGCAGATAGAACATTCCGATTAGGAAGACCGCAGCAGGCACCAGAGCCAGTCCGAACATCCAGCGCCAGCCCTCGATTTTCGCGAACGCGTAATCCACGATGTAGGCCAGCAAAATTCCGAGGGTGATCGCCAGCTGGAAGAGCGAGACGGTCCAGCCACGCGCGTCAGCGGGCGAGACTTCGGAGATATAAACCGGGACCGTGCTCGAGGACAGTCCGATTCCCAGTCCAACGATGATCCGGCCAACGATCAACATTCCAGGCGATGTAGCTGCGGCACAGAGAACCGCACCCACCGCGAATATGATAGCCGTACAAATTAACAGCGGGCGGCGGCCAAAAATATCTCCGAGGCGGCCGCCAGCCAGGGCGCCGGCGGCAGCTCCCGCCAAGACGCCGCTTACAATCACCTCGAGAGCAAAAACCGAAAGCGTAAAATCATTCTTGAAGAAGAGTTCGGCGCCGGAAATGACGCCCGTGTCGTACCCGAAAAGCAAACCGCCTAAACCTGCAAAGGCAGCAGCCAGATAGACGAACCGGCGGCCGCCGGTTCGGGCGGGAGCGCCGTGAACGGGCGGCTTCGCTTGCGAATTCATGACGCTAGAATAGTCGCGTTTACCGCTCATTGAAAGACAGCAAAGCACGAATTGTGCGGTACTGGATGCGCGTCACAGCGGTACAGCGGCGAGCGCTCGTGAAGCCGAGGCAGTTCGTTGGGCGGGGCCTTTCGCGTTACCGGAAGCGATACCCCTGTTTGAGTTCGCAACGATAGCTCTTCGATTTATCCTTGCCCGCTTTTACATTGCACACGGCCCAACTGAGGGTCGGCGACGGAGCTAACGGGAAAATAATGTGCGTGCCGTCGATTTCAGCAATGACGCTTGGGCCCTGCGCCGCGGCCGGCAAGCTGAAATTCAGCGCCCGGCCATAAATCACCGGATAGGATTCTCGAACGATCGCGCTGATCTCCTGCCGGAAAACCTCAGCCTGAAACAAGAAGGTGGTTGTGTCGGACCATCCGAGAACGGTGACCGCGATGTTGCGGCCGCCTTCGGAAAATCCATCGTTCTCAACTTTCGTAAACGGGCACGGTCCGGCAATGCAGGAAACGCGCGCATTCTGAAACACGTTTCCCTGGCCGGCATCAAGCGACGCGCCTCCGATTCCGGCTTTCCATTTATTGTCCGGCGAGCAAGAGCCGTGATGGTCGCAGGGAATATTGCCCGCGTTCGCGATTTGAAAAGTGGTTACTCCTGTTCCGATATTGACGTCGGCGGTGGTTTCAATGGTGTACCTTACAAAAATATTGGAGACAAAGGATTGAGGACGGTCGGTTGTCTCGTCCGTATCGTCGTGATGGAGCGGCACCATGTGAACCACGTATAGCTTGTCGCTCACCACTTCCTTTATATCGAGCGGCTCGTAATCCGGATGGCGAAATTGGAGGATGACCGGCTGCCCGCGTTTCACGCCGGGAGGCAAAGTGAGTTTGAAATAGCCCGAAAAATCCGACTTGGCACTTTGGCCAGCCATTTGACCGGCCGCGTCGATTTCGACGTCGGTGATCGGTGATTGCTTCAGGGTGTCATCGTTTTGCTGGATTACCGCGCCACGAAGGGAAATCGGTTTGTGGATGTAGTGCACCGCGACCGCGACGAGCGCGATCATGACAATCGTGCCGAAGGTCACAAAGATGCCAAACCAAATGCTAGCTTTTCCGGCACTCGGGCTAAATCTCATCGCTACGGTAATTTTACCAAACGGCCGGGAAGGGTGCGCGAGCGATCTTTACTACTTGCCGCGCCGGCCTTCACCCCTGCCCCAGGAGTCTCTATACTTGAATTGATGGCAACCGAACTAGTGCCTTGGAGCAGTCTTACGCGCCGACAACTGCTCCGCGAGGGCACCCGACTTGGCGCTCTTCTGCCATTGGCAGGCTCGGCCATTCTCGCAGCGGCGGGGCTCGCCACTCAGAAAGCGGTTCAGCGAGTAACGCCGCCAGCCAATCCGCCACTTTTTCAAGTGGACGAAGCATTTTTGGAACAGGTTGAGAGCGCAAGCTTCCGCTATTTTTGGGAACAAGCCAACCCGGAAAGCGGAATCGTGCGCGACCGGTGCAATGCGATCAACCCCGACAAAAGCGATCTGGGAAGCATCGCGTCGACTGGTTTTGGCCTCACGGCTCTCTGCATCGGCGACCAGCGTGGCTATGTTCCGCATGCCGAAGCCCGCGTCCGGGCGCTGAACGCAATGCGTTTTCTGTGGAAAAAATTGCCGAATCACCGCGGATTCTTTTACCACTGGGCCAACGTGAATTCCGGCGAGCGGCTTTGGGATTCGGAGGTCTCCTCCGTTGATACGGCAATCCTGCTGTGCGGGATTCTGACGTGCCGCCAGCATTTCGTGAATTCCGAAATCAGCGCACTTGCGTCGGAGATTTTCAATCGAGTGGACTGGACCTGGCTATCAGAAGACACGCGAATTCTTCCTCACGGGTGGACGCCGGAAACCGGATTCCTGCAGTACCGCTGGGACAACTACAGCGAAATGATGATGATGTATTTACTGGGATTGGGATCATCGACGCATCCTTTGCCCGCGGAAACGTGGACTGCATGGGAACGTGTTACGTTTGAGTACGACGGCATCCGGTATATCGGCTCGTTCGCGCCACTATTCGTTCATCAGTATTCGCAGGCGTGGTTTGACTTTCGCAACAAACGCGATCAGTACACGGATTATTTTCAGAACTCGATCACGGCCACGGACGTTCATCGCCGGTTTTGCATCGACCTTGCTCCCCAGTTTTCCGATTACAGCGACGATCTGTGGGGCATCACGGCTTCGGACTCGGTGCGAGGATATGTTGCGTGGGGCGGACCGCCCGCTACCGGACCGATCGATGGAACCGTAGTTCCGTGTGCTGCCGGAGGATCACTTCCATTTCTTCCCCAGGCAACTCTCCGTGTTTTGCAGACGATCAAAAACAAGTATGGCCAGCGGGGATGGACACGGTATGGATTCGTCGATGCATTCAATCCGCTGACGAACTGGTACGACAGCGACGTGATCGGAATCGACACGGGAATTACCATGCTGATGGCTGAAAACGCACGCACCGGTTTCGTGTGGAACACGTTCATGAAGAATCCAGAAGCTCAGCGAGGGATGCAGCGCGCCGGATTCAGGAGTTACCAGCCGTCGAATACTTCGAACGCAGATCAGACTTCCCGAAAGTGATAGATCCGCTAGTTAGAATTCGCCTCGCGAAATTCAATGAGTGCCAGGCCTTGAGGAGGAAGGGTGATTGTGAGTTGTCCTCGCGATAGCAATTTGATTTCTGGGCCAGGAAGTTCGGCGGTGTGACGCAACGCGTCAATCTGCCGCGAAGTGGGGTAGCGAGGGCTCCCCATATTCTTGTATGCGGCCAACAACGATCCGTGGCTTGAATCAAGGCGGTAGACGAAAGCTCGACGGTGAACCGACGGGCCTGCTATTTTGACTGTAACGATTTTGGAGCTTCCAGTATCTTCAGGCAGGAAGAGATTCCAGACCGCCATCACGAGACTGCCGTCGTGGCGCCGCGTGATCAGCGCAGATTCGGAGCTGTTTTCCAGCCGCTGGCTTCCCAGACGATGAAGAAGCTTAAACGCATTGAAGGATGGTTTCGGCAGCCCATCCTCTGCGATCACTCCGTATCCGCCGTAGAACGGCTGTTTGACGACGCCCTGCTCCTCAAACACATCTGAAAACGTCCAGTACGACATGATGTCGACCAAGCCGTCGCACTGGCGAATCGTGTCGGCGAGCCAGGGGCCCATGAAAGCGGCATCCGTCACTTCCGGTTCATTTTTGTAGCTCGCGTTGTACTCACTCCAGATGAGCGGCAGGGAAGGAAGTGGCGAATCCTTCACCTGGTCGTGAACTTTTCGGACGGCGCGGCAAACCATGTGGTTCCGGTCAATGGTTTCGTCGCTGCCGACGACGTCTTTCGCCGTGTCGTTCGCATACACATGAGTGGAGACAAAATCTACGGGAACGTGATTTTCGACGCAGTGACGAATGAATTGATCGACCCAGGCTGCTTGCGCTGTGGCTGGCCCACCAACTCGGAGCCTGGCGTTTATAGCCTTCAATGAGCGCGCAGCAACATCATAGAGTTGGTAGTACGATTGTTCCTTCGGATCTCCGGCCCAGAAATCGATGTTCGGCTCGTTCCAAACCTCGAAATACCACTGGGAGACTTCGTCGATCCCATAGCGTTCGACCAGGTGTTGCGCGAGGTGCGAGATCAGCTCGCCCCACCTTTCATCGCTTTTCGGCGGCGCCACGATCGGCGCGTACCAGAACGGATGCAGAATTTCCTTGGAGGCGAGCTTTCGCGGCATGAAACTCAATTCGACGAATGGGCGGACGCCATTCTCGAGCAAGCCGTCGTAAATCTGATCCACGTAGGAGAAGTTGTAAGTTGGATTGCCGGTAGCGTCTTCTCCGTACAGCCCGACTTCGTCGCTGAGGATTGCGTGGAAGCGCACATATTTGAAATCCGTGGCACGCTTCACGTCGCGAAGGTCGCGGCGGTAAGATTCGCGCAAACTCAGAATTGCCCTGCCGGATCCGAACATCTCCTCCCAATAATGTGGAAAAGGATGAATTGGTGCGGATGGATCGACGACAACCGTTTCGAGCAGGGCAGGCGCTTGTGGTGGCGCCTGCTGGGGGACTTGTTGCGATGACTGCTGCGGGGCGGGCCTTGCTGGCACGCCGGGTTGTGTGAGGAGGACACAGAGGCAGAGAGTGCATGCGCCTCGTCCCCAGAGCCAGTTGCGGATGCTCACGCGGGTATCGACACGAGATCGCGGAATTCCCGGCGTTACATCCACACGCCCTCGCGCACGGAGAGTCTCCTCAGCGGTAACCGGCAGCCTGCAGTTCGAACATCTCCGCATAACGGCCGCCGTCTTTGACGAGACGGTCGTGCGGCCCCTGCTCGGCAATCTTACCGTTTTCGAGGACGAGAATGCGATCGGCCATTCGCACCGTGGAGAAGCGATGTGAGATCAAGAGCGTCATCTTCCCGCGCGCGAGTTCAGTAAATCGTTCAAACACCTCGCGCTCGGACCGGGCGTCGAGTGCGGCGGTCGGTTCGTCGAGGATTAGCACCTGTGCATCGCGCAAGTGGGCGCGCGCCAGAGCAATCTTCTGCCACTCGCCGCCCGAAAGTTCTTTGCCGCCTTCGAACCTGCATCCCAGCATCTGGTCATAGCCGCCGGGCAAGTTATGAATCAACTTTTCCGCATAGCTTTTCATGGCTGCGGCTCGGACCTGGAACGGGTTGTTCGCGACTTCGATCCGTCCCATGCCGATATTTTCGGCGGCAGTCATGTCGTAACGCATGAAATCCTGAAAGATCGCGCCGACTTCATTCCACAGAGAGTCGAGGTCGTAGTCGCGAAGATCGATGCCGTCGAGAAGTATCTGCCCCTCAGTGGGATCATAGAGTCGCGTAATCAGCTTCGCGATTGTCGTCTTTCCTTGACCATTTTCGCCAACAAGCGCGACGCGCTCGTGGGGCCCAATCTTCAAATTGATGTTGCGCAAGACCGGTTTCGCGTTTCCCGGATACGTGAACGACACATTCCGGAATTCGATTCCGGTGCGAATCGGGCGCGGGGCGAGAATCGCACCGCTCCTTTCCGCGATCGCCGGTCGAACGTGGAAGAAGTCCAGCAAGTCCGTCATGAACAGCGCCTGATCGGCCAGGCCCGAGAACGTCGAGAAAAGCGCCTGAATGTTTGTGCTGGCACCGGCGATTGCTCCGGCGAGGAAGGTGAGTTGGCCGATGGTCAACGCGCCAATCACTGCCTGGTAGACGACGTAAGCATAAGTTCCGTAGTAGCCAATCGTGCCAAGAACCGTCAGAAGCGAACCAAAAAGCAATTTCCGCTTTGCCAGCGCGACATTCTGGCCGTGCAAATTGTCGGTAATATTTTTGTAGCGCTGAACCAGGAACGGTCCGAGCCCGAATAGTTTTAACTCCTTGGCACTTTCCTTGCTGCCGCCCAGGAAGCGGAGATATTCCATTTTGCGGCGCGAGGTGCTTTGCTCAAAACTGAGTGAATAGCCCAGGAACGCGAAGTGCGTCTCTCCGAGAAAAGCAGGAACCACGCAAATCACCAGAAAGAACAGCAGCCACGGCGAATAAAACAATATGCCGGCCGCGAGGCTGGCGGTAGTCATGAATTCTTGTACGAGCCTACCTGCCATCTGAATCGTCATCACGCGATCGTTGGCCTGCATGCGGGCTCGTTCCATCTTGTCGCAAAAGGTGGGGTCTTCAAACTGAGTCAGGTCGAGCTGCGAAGCGTGTTCCATGATTCGCGTGCCGATGTGGCGAGTGAACTTGTCGGCCACCACGCTGTCGCAGAAGTCGATCAGCCGCGCCAGAATTGTCGCGAGCGTTGCGAAACCAAATTCCATCCCAATTAGCCACCAGAATCGTCCGGGGAGCGGCGCGCCATGCGAATGGGCAATGATGGCGTCGATAATTTTCTGCGTCACGTACAACATTGCCAGTGGAATTACTCCGCCAATGATCCTGCAGGCGAGGTTTGAGGCGACTGGCTTAGGTGCAGACTCCCACACCATCCGGAAGAGCGGCGGAATGTTGTTGAGGGCTTGAATGCGTTCGCGCCACCTGGGGAGGGGCTGCGGATTCGCTTCGCAGGGCTGATCGTCCATGTTTCCAAGGCTCCTATCGTGAATGCAGGCTGCAACTACAGAACTTAACAGTGCACGCGGGATTCCATGTCTTAGTATGGCTTAACATACTGATACTAATGCAGTTGTTCTTTTCTGGATTATCAGAGGCAATGTTGATATTTATCGCCAATGGAAAGAATTACTTAGCGGTGATTTGGCAGCCAAGCGGAGAGCGAATGCCACAGTCGTCGCTCGTCTAGATTAACGCAGACCCTGGCCCTTTAGCGAGGCTCAAATTAGAGGTTCCCGCTACCTCCAGGTTTCGAGTGCCTGCCGCGCTCTCTCAAAAAGCATGTGCGTTGCTGGACTTATTGCGGTCGTCTCGCCAGGACGGACGACTACATTTGCCGCAGTCTTCGAAAGGGTTCCTGATCCGTTGTCTTCCGTGCCGCAGCTCTTTCCGGTGAAGGTATATTCCGTATCGAGAGTCGCATAGTCCGGAGTGGGAGCCTGAGCCATCAATTTGATGGTTCCATCGGAATTCTCGAGTTGAAGAACGCTGCCGATCGCCTGGCCAGTTAAATTCAGCACCACGCAATTCGCGCCAGTGAGATTCGCAGTTACTTGAAGGTTGTTCGCCGCGTTTTCCTGGACGACGGCGGCCATCGTGAACGTCCTGCTCGTTACTTTAGACGTTAACGGTCCCGAATAGGCATCCGAAGAATCACCGAATTTCGTGGCGACCCACGTTCCGGAATCCGCGGGCGTGCAATTGCCCGACGGCACTTTGTAGTTGCCTGACATCGTCAGCCCGTTGCTGCTTACCGTGCCACTAAAAGTGATCGTCGGGTTTCCCGTGCCGAACGAGAGGGTAAAACTCACCTGGTTGCTCTTTACGGTTCCGTCGAGTGAATCCGTGCCGGCTTCGCATGAGGCATTCGACAAAATTACAGCTGGCGACGCAGAGATCGAGGCGGTGGCCTGCGAAATGTTTACTTCGAGATCGAAATTGTTTGCGGAAGCCTTGCTCGAACTGAGAGACTGTCGACCATTTTCCCGACACGCTTGCGGGCGAACCTCCTCCTCCGCCGCCTCCAATGATGTCGCCAATGCTGGGAAAACATCCGGACAGGATCAGAAGGGGAGCAACCACTACCGCAGTCATCAAAATACGCATTTTTCGCATGGGACCCGCTCTTTCGTCTTCAGCGTGATTTTTCTGGCACGCGACCAGCATTCTGTGAGGAAAGCTCAACCGCAAAGGAGCTTAGTCTATTCGATGCACTCCCGGGCTTTTATTTCCGGCTCGAGCGAATATGTTCCAAATGGTCACTACGTACCGATTGCTCCGAGAGTGGCAGGAGGGTGCGGCTGGAGCAATCTTCGCTGCGGAATCTACGAGGCCTTTTCCTGCGCGTACACCACGTACTCCGAGTAGGCGCCCTTGAAGTCCTCGATGCGGCCACTTTCGAAATGCCAGATGCGCGTCGCGACTTCGTCGATCACATCGTGATCGTGCGTGACGAGCAGCACGGTTCCAAGATATTTCTGCAACGCAATATTGAGCGCGTTGATGGATTCGAGGTCGAGGTGGTTCGTCGGCTCGTCGAGAACCAGCACATTCGGCTTCTGCAGCATCAGCCGGCAGAAAATCAACCGAGCGGACTCGCCGCCCGAAAGCGCGCCCGTCGGCTTCAACGCTTCCTCGCCGCTGAAGAGCATTTGGCCCAGCACGCCGCGGAGTTGCTCCTGCGTCGCCATCGGATCGAATTGGTGAAGCCACTCGATCGCTGTAGTGCCTTTCACGATCGATTCGCTGTGGTCTTGCGCGAAATAGCCGACGGCGACGTTGTGTCCCCAGGCAACCGTGCCGCCATCGATGGGGAACTGCTTCTCGTCATCGCTGACAAAACCGGGCGCATTTCGGACAAGTGATTTGAGAAGAGTGGTTTTGCCCGTGCCGTTACGGCCCATCAGCGCAACCTTCTCGCCGCGTGACACGCTGGCGCTGAAAGGCGCAAACACTTTCGTCCCGTCGTACGCTTTTACGACGCTCTTAATTTCCAGCGGGTGTTTCCCGGAATGCTGGTCCATCTGAAAGCGAATGAATGGACGGGCGATGTTGGACCTGGCGAGGTCCGCGGTTTGCAGCCGCTCGACTTCTTTTTTGCGCGAGGTGGCTTGCGCGGAACGCGTGCCGGCCGAAAAGCGCGCGATGAATTCGTTCAGTTGCGCGATCTTCTTTTCGCGCTGCGCGTTTTCGGATTCGATGCGCGAGCGGATCGCCATTTTCGCGAGCACCATGTCGTCGTACCCGCCGTTGTACATGATGATGGTTTGGTAGTCGATGTCGGCGATGTGAGTGCAAACGCTATTCAAGAAGTGGCGATCGTGCGAAATCACGATCAGAACGCCTTCGTATTCCAGGAGGTAGTCCTGCAGCCAGTGAACCGAATCGAGGTCCAGGTGGTTGGTCGGCTCGTCGAGTAGCAGCACTTGCGGACTGCCGAACAAAGCTTGGGCCAGCAGCACGCGGACTTTCTGGCCGCCCTGCAATTCACGCATCTTGCGTTCGTGCAGCGGCTCCTCGAGTCCCAAACCATCGAGCAGAATCGCGGCGTCAGCTTCCGCCGTGTATCCGTCCTCTTCGCCGACGATTCCTTCCAGTTCGCCGAGGCGCATCCCATCCTTGTCGGTGAGCTTGTCGTGCGGTTTCGCGTAGAGGGCTTCGCGTTCCTGGAGAGCTTTCCAGAGCCGGCCATTGCCCATGATCACCGCGTCGATCACGCGATATTCGTCAAACGCGAACTGATCCTGGCGCAAAATCCCGAGTTTTTTCGGCCGCGTTACGTCACCCTTGGACGATTCGAGTTCGCCCGTCAGGATCTTCATGAACGTCGACTTGCCGGCGCCATTCGGCCCGGTAATGGCGTAACGGCGTCCCGTGAAGAATGTACACGTAACGTCCTCGAACAGTATTCGAGCGCCGAACCGCATAGTGATGTTGTTAACGGTGAGCAAAGGAATTTAATTATACCGCGAAATGAAAATCTCTGCTTGCGAGCTGTACTTGCTTTTTTGAGACCGTATGCAGGTAGCGATTCGAGCTGTGGAAAGCCCTTTTGGTGTTGGGAATAATAGCGACGGGCCGCTAGAGTCTTATCTTTATCGAAAGGCGGGGCGTTTTAGACCTTGCGAGGATCAGTCATCCTACCGCGCGTCGTTATCTTACTGATTGTGGTCACGTCCTTGCTCTACGCAGGAGACTACGCCCGGGCCCGCTACAAAACATCCGGCGCGAACTCTGCAGCAGGATTGGGAAGCGTCGAGATACACCGCGTGTGGGAAGTTCCTCGAAAAGACGGCCGAGTGGAGTTCACGTGGGATCCGCCGGAAACAGAGACGTGCGTCCATTCACTCTTCCCGCATTTTGGTTATATTCCGTGTTGGTACGCCGTTCGCCACACCACGATTCACGCCGCCCAGTAGCCCCCAGTCGAACTTGCCGCTACAAGTTCGTAGCGCTGAGGCTGTAAAGGAGCAGTCCGAGCACGATCAGCGTCACCACCATATACATCCAATCGCGCTCCTCCGCGAACGCGAACACCGAGAACGCCACGCGCGCCACTGGCGTTGCAATCAACAGCAGCAATCCCAACTGAACGATCCCCGCGGAATCGAGAGCCATGCTTGCTTTCAAGATTCCGGGAACATGCCGCAACCCGGACGGCTCTCCGTGGAAGGTGCGATAGTTGGGTATCGCGAAGCCGTGTTGCACCAGGTAGAGAATCGCGCCCACGAAGACGACAATCGCCGCTATCGTAACGCCCGTTCGCAGAAGTATACCGATGATCGCTTCGGCGCGCTTGTCTGACATCGACCGCAGAGTTGAGCTCATTTTGCGAACCTCCCGGCGAACCCGTTGAAAATCATCTCGACACCCAGCAACGCAATCAGAACGCTAAACACAATTCGTAACACCCTCACTCTTGCTCCGGCCAGGAGCCGCGCACCCAGAAGCGAGCCGCCCAGCACACCCAGCATTACCGGCATCGCCAGTCCCGGATCGATGTAACCGCGATTCAAATACACACCGGCGCTCGCTGCGGCTGTTACTCCGATCATGAAATTACTCGTGGTCGTCGAAACCTTGAACGGAAGTTTCATCGCGCGGTCCATCGCCAGCACCTTTACAGCTCCGGACCCAATTCCGAGCACGCCCGACAAAACGCCCGCCGTGAACATCAGACCGAATCCAGCGGGCACATTCGACACGTGGTACGACTGGATGCCCTGAGAAGTCGGAAATGAACCGTTCATCCGCAACAAAGTGGCGAGGCGATCCGCTTGCTGCGGTCCGCGTAGATCGCTCGTTACGCGCATCGATTCAATTGCGGAAGAGAGGAGGACAAGCCCAAACGTGATCGCGATCCAGGATAGCTTCAAGTGAATGGCCACCACTGCCCCGGCAATCGCGCCGACCGTCGTTGCAATCTCGAGAAACATGCCCACGCGAATATTCGAATACCCATCGCGCACGTACGCCGCGGCGGCGCCGGATGATGTGGCGATTACAGAAACGAGCGAAGCGCCGATCGCATAGCGGATGTCCACACCGAATGCGAGCGTCAGAAGCGGCACCACGACTACGCCGCCGCCAAGCCCGGTGAGCGACCCAAGAAACCCGGCTAGCAGCGACCCCAACCACAGGAACAAAGTCAGTTCGTACGTATTCACTTAGGGCCACCAATTTCATTCGATACGGATCAGGTGCGTTTGTGAACTTTACCCGTGCATTCTACACGGGAATATTTCGCTCAGCGCGCCGCGATTCTCTCACTTGTCGGAACGCGCCAAAAGATTCATCATAGAGTTTCGCCCTGCGAGCTCGATTCGCGCTGGGGCCGGATGACGGGAGACAAGCGTGAACGACGTTTTCATCTGTGACGCGGTTCGCACACCATTCGGGCGTTTCGGCGGGGCGTTATCTACAGTTCGCGCGGACGATCTCGCGGCAATTCCGATTCGTTCCCTGATGGATCGCAATGCAGCAGTCGACTGGCTCGCGCTCGATGACGTGATATTCGGCTGCGCCAATCAAGCCGGCGAAGACAATCGCAATGTCGCCCGCATGGCGTTGCTGCTGGCCGGAATGCCGAAGGAAGTTTCCGGCGCCACGGTGAACAGGCTGTGCGGTTCGAGCCTCGAAGCCGTCTCGATTGCTGCGCGCGCGATCAAATCCGGCGAAGCGGACCTGATGATCGCAGGTGGCGTCGAAAGCATGACGCGCGCTCCTTTCGTAATGGGCAAGTCCGACAAAGCGTTCAGCCGTGACGCGCAAGTCTTTGACACGACGATCGGCTGGCGTTTTGTGAATCCACTGATGAAGAGCAAATACGGCGTGGACTCGATGCCCGAGACCGCCGAAAACGTAGCCGATGATTACCACGTCTCCCGCGCGGATCAAGACGCGTTCGCGCTCAGAACGCAGCAGCGCTGGGCACGTGCGCACGCCGCCGGCTTTTTCAAACATGAGATTGTCGCTGTGCCGGTCCCGCAAGCGAAGGGCGACCCAAAAATCTTCGATACGGACGAGCAGCCTCGCCCGGACACAACGCTCGAAGCTCTGCAGAAACTCAAGCCGATCGTAAAACTCAATGGCACCGTCACGGCAGGAAACGCCTCCGGCATCAACGACGGCGCTTGCGCGCTTCTGCTCGCTTCTAAATCCGCTGCGGAAAAATACAAACTCACTCCGCGCGCGCGGGTCGTCGCCACGGCCACCGCAGGAGTCGCGCCGCGCATCATGGGCTTCGCACCTTCGCCCGCCTCCCGCAAGGTTTTCGCGAAAACCGGATTGCAGCTTTCACAAATGGACGTCATCGAGTTGAATGAAGCATTCGCCGCACAAGCGCTGGCTGTCACTCGCGATCTAGGTCTTGCGGATGACGCTCCGCACGTAAATCCAAATGGGGGCGCGATCGCAGTCGGTCACCCACTCGGAGCAAGCGGCGCAAGGCTCGTTACCACCGCGATGTACCAGCTTCACAGCACCAAGTCGCGCTACGCGCTTTGCACGATGTGCATTGGCGTCGGCCAGGGAATCGCAACGATCATCGAGCGCTGCTAAAATTCCGATTGCTCGCGAGTCCGCCCCAACTTCATATTCGTTTCTTGATTTGCGGAGTACCTGTCAACCGCGAGCACTTCGTCACCCTTAAACTTGCTCCATTTTCGACCGATAAGCCCTTAAGGGGCCATCCGGTGTCTGAATTCGAAAATCCCGCGATCTTCAGAGCGATCCTCGAAAGCCTGCAGACCGGGATCTATCTGGTCGACCGCGAACAGAAAATCCTGTTTTGGAATGACGGCGCTGAACGTATTACCGGATATCTTCGCCAGGACGTCGTAGGGCACTTTTCCGCCGAGAATCTGTTAGCGAATCGTAACGGACCCGATAGTTTCGCGTCCGATGCCGCCGAGGCCGTTGTTGAAGTGCTGCGTGAGGGGAAGCCCGTCACAGTGAATGTTTCGCTCCGCCACAGGGAAGGGCACCGAGTTCTCGTGAGGCTTCGTGCAGTTCCGATTCGAAACAGCCACGGGACAGTCATCGGCGCAGCCGAAAGCTTTGAAGAAAGTTTCACCGCCTCAAGCTGGAATCGCCGGCAAGGCAAGCTCGCTCCCTTTGGCTGCATTGATGAGGAGACAGGGGCCCTCAACCGACAATTCTTACTCTTTCAGTTAAAAGAGAATCTTGCAGCTTTCACTGAGTACGGGATCCCTTTTAGCGTCGTCTGCATTCAGGCCGACCGAATTGACCACTTTCAGTCCGCATACGGAATACGAGCTGTTGCAGCGATCCAGCACGCAATCGCGCAAACTCTAGGAAACAGCTTACGCCCCACGGACTTCATCGGCCGTCTGACCGAACGCGATTTCCTTGTGGTACTGACGGAATGCAAAGGCACGGAAATCGAAAGCGTAGTCAGCCGTCTTTCGAAAATGGTCGGCTGTGCGGAGATCGACTGGTGGGGCGATAAACTTTCGGTGACTGCATCGTTCGGTGGAACCGCCTCGGTGGCGCACGACACAGTGGAATCGATCCTATCGCGCGCGGAAAAATCCATGAACACAAGCGTCGCAACGGGCGGAAACCGGCTCACGGTCCTCGCTCAATAACGGAAACACAAGTTCGGAGGTATAGCTCGCGATGTTTACGATTATTGGAATCGTGGTGGTCTTCGGCGCGGTTCTCGCCGGCTACTTAATGGAGCACGGCAATATGAAGGTGCTCATGCAGCCGGCCGAGCTGATTATTATCTTGGGCGCTGCGATCGGCACGGTTTTGATCGCCAATCCAATGCATATTCTGAAGAAAATCGCCGGCGGTATCGGCGGAGTGTTTGGTGGGTCGAAGTTCAATAAGCAGCGATACCTCGAATCGCTCAAAATGATGTACGAACTCTTCGGCCGCGCCCGAAAGGACGGATTGATGGCCCTGGAAACTGACAGTGACGCGCCGGATCAGAGTCCGATCCTCTCAAAGTACCCGGCCTTTCTAAAGGATCATCACGCACTTGCATTCGTTTGCGATTCGATTCGCCTCGCGTCGAGCGGCGGTGTTGACCCGTTTGACGCCGACCAGATGATCGAGCGCGATATGGACGTTCATCATCATGGCGCCCTGCAGCCCATCGATGCACTTTCCACAATGGCTGATTCGTTGCCGGGCCTTGGAATTGTCGCGGCCGTGCTCGGAGTCGTTATCACGATGAGCGCGCTGGGCGGACCACCGGAAGAAATTGGAAAGAAAGTGGCAGCCGCGCTGGTCGGAACCTTTCTTGGCATCCTCCTGTGTTACGGCCTGGTCGGACCGATCGCGTCCAATATGGGCAAGGCGGCTGCCGAAGAGCACGATTATTACAATGTCCTGCGCGTCTTGATTATTTCGTTCATGAAGGGCAATGCGCCAAGCACGGCTGTCGAAATCGGCCGTCGCGCCATCCCTGGACATGTCCGGCCGGATTTTCAGGAAACCGAGAAATTCATCAAGGACAAGTCGGACGCGCCCCCGGCAGTTGCCGCCGCCGCATAGCGCTCACCCACACTTACAATGACCGCGAAACCACCCGTTATCATCATCAAGAAGTCCAGCGGCCACGGCGGCCACCACGGCGGCGCGTGGAAAGTTGCGTATGCGGATTTTGTCACGGCCATGATGGCTCTTTTCATCGTTCTCTGGCTGATGAATTCAAGCAAGCAGATTCAAGAGGCCGTAGGAGGGTATTTCAAGGATCCTACCGGCACATCAAAAAAAGTTGGCAGCGACATGCAAGGGTCAGGCCAGAATTTCACGCTTTCAAAAGACAATATGGCGGATTTGAAGGAGCAATTACAGAAAGCGATCCACGAGGTGCCGAATATCGACAAGCTGAAAAATCATATTGAAATGACGGTGACGAACGAAGGCCTCCGCATCGAACTCATGGAATCCGCGAGCGGCACTTTTTTTGACAGCGGAAACTCGAAGCCAAACTCCGACGGGCAGGACATACTCGTCGCCCTCGCGCATGAATTGGGAAAACTGCCCAACAAGATTTACGTGGAGGGCCACACAGACTCCAAGCCGTACACCGACAACAGCAGCTATACGAATTGGGAATTATCCGCCGACCGCGCCAATGCGACGCGGAGGCTGATCCAGCAGAACGGCGTGAAGCCCGATCAGGTGACTGAAGTACGAGGGTTTGCCGACCAGAGTTTGCGGAAGCAGGACGCACCGCTCGACCCTTCGAATCGTCGAGTCTCGATGATCGTGCAATACCTCGTAAAACGCCCCGAGGTCGACGCAGATTCCGACTCTCACGAAGGCGCCTCGGAATCCAAATCTTCCGAGACGAAGCCCGCCAACTCGCCATCGTCCGAACACTAGCTCATGTCTGAATCGAATTGTTGTCAACTTCTAATACGTTCGCCAGATATCTTCCACTCTTCATCGCAGCGGCCTGCGAGGCGCGCCATTCCTCACCTTGTCATCGCTCGGGCCGTGCGATAGAGTAGCCGCCTTCTCCTCGGAGGCGCACAAAATGCCGGGTGCCGGCCAGCCAAAATTGAAAGTGTTGATTCGCCGCGCGGCAATTCAAAAGCGTGTTCGCGAAGTCGCCCACCAAATCACGAACAACTTCAAAGGTGAACGCGTTCACATCATTGGCGTACTCAAGGGAGCGTGCATTTTCCTCAGCGATCTCGTGCGGGAAATCAGTCTCGATACCTCGATCGATTTTATCGCCGTATCGAGTTACGGAAAAGGAAAGCAAAGCTCGGGCCAGGTGCGCGTGCTGAAAGACCTCGACAGCAGCATCGAAGGCCTCAACGTAGTTCTGGTCGAGGATATTCTCGATACCGGACTCACGTTGAGCTATCTGATTCGAGTTCTGCAGCAGCGCAAGCCGAAGGTGCTTCACATCGCAGCGCTTCTCGATAAACCGTCCCGACGCATCAAAGAAGTGAAAGCGAATTACGTCGGCTTCACGATTCCCAACGAATTCGTCGTGGGTTACGGACTCGACTACGCCGAGCGCTATCGCAATCTGAAAGACGTCTGCGTTCTCAGCCTTCCTCCGGAATAAACGTGTCGCGCAAAGTCCTCACCGTGCGGGACCTGGAAACCACCGCAGCAGGCGGCGAGGTCGTTGTTTCTCTCGGCACGATCGTCACGCCGCTCGCTCGCGATGAGGCCGAAGCTCGTGGCATCACGATTCGCTTTGAGGAGTTGAAGCCCGCGAGCAGAGCGGAAGGGGCAACAATTGCTCCCACGCGCACGATTGCGATTGGTGCAGATCACGGAGGCTTCGATTTGAAAGAAGAACTGAAAAGCTATCTCACTGCCTGGGGTTACACGGTTCTTGACCAGGGAACGCACAGCCGCGAATCCGTCGACTATCCCGATTTTGCCGAGGCGGTCGCAAACGCTGTCGTGCGAGGCGAGGCTTCCCGCGGCATTGTCATCGACAGCGCCGGAATCGGCTCGTCAATCGCCGCGAACAAGGTCCCGGGAGCCCGCGCGGCGCTATGTTATGATAGAGCGACCGCGCGCAACAGCCGTGAACATAACGACGCGAATATTCTTTCTCTCGGTGCGCGTTTGATTCCTTCGGAAGTGGCGCGCGAGATTCTGGCGGCATGGCTGGAAACGCCGTTCGCGGGCGGACGCCACCAGAAGCGCGTTGATAAAATTATCGCGATTGAGAAGCGGCATCTGAAATCCTGAACCGCGCTGCCTGTAATCAACCTTCTTGCGGCGAAACGCACCACTGGAGTGCCGGGTGGACCAGCAGCAACTCGACAAAGTCATCCAGGCGATCACCGAAGAAATCCTCGGCTATCTCGGCACCGAAAAATGCACCGATCTCTGCGGCCTCGAAATTGACGAGCTTGTCTGCCCGGGTTGCGATCAGCGTTGCGCCGAGCGCTGCGCGCGGAAAACTCGCAAAGTCGTCGAAGCAGGCGCCGCTCGCATTTCCGCAGGATCGGCAGTCGGTCCGATCGAAGCGGACATCGCGCGGCTCATCGATCACACGCTCCTTAAACCGGACGCGACGCGCGAAGAAATTCGAAAAATCTGCCTGGAAGCGCTTAAATTCGGTTTCGCTTCCGTCTGCGTCAATCCTTGGAACGTCTCGCAGGTCGCCGAACTGCTCCGCGGAAGTGAAGTTCGTGTGTGCACCGTGATCGGTTTTCCGCTCGGCGCCACGCTTCCGCAGGTAAAACAGTTCGAAGCCGAAGAAGCCATCAAACTTGGCGCGCAGGAAATCGATATGGTCATTAATGTCGGCGCGCTGAAATCCGGGCTCACGGATGCCGTCGAAGCCGACATCCGCGGTGTCGCTGCGGCCAGCCATCGCGGCGGCGCAATTTGCAAAGTGATTCTGGAAACTTCGCTTCTCACCACGGAAGAAAAAGTTCGCGGTTCACTCGCTGCAAAGAATGCCGGCGCGGACTTCGTAAAAACATCCACTGGCTTCAGCACGGGCGGAGCCACCGCGGAAGATGTCCGTCTGATGCGAGCTGTCGTTGGTGACGGTTTGGGCGTAAAAGCTTCCGGGGGCGTTCGCAGCCTGGAAGACGTCCAAAAAATGGTCGAAGCCGGCGCCACGCGGATTGGCGCGAGCGCGAGCGTGAAAATTCTCGAGCAAGCGCGAGCCGCAACTCCCGCTGAAGTCGCATCGTCCGCCGCTCCCAGCGGAAGTTATTGAGCGTTTGACTGCCGTCATCTCCCGCCTGCACTTCCGTGCTCTGCTGATATAATGAATCGTTACTGTGTGCGCTCGCACTAGCGCCGTTCTGTGCGCACATTCGACGGAACACCGCTGGGGAGCGGGTTCGCTATTCAAGCAAATGGATTCGACTCAACTCAATTCGAAAGTGGAAATCCCTGCCGAGACGCTCGCTATCCTCGCGGACATCAGCCAGGAGATCAACGCATCCCTGAATCTTGACGAGGTTCTGGCTACCGCGGCAGCGCAGATCAAGCGCCTGATCGACTACGAAATCTTCGCCGTACTTCTTCCTGAAAAAAACACCGATCAAATGTATTTTCGGTTTGCGATCGGCCATCGCCCGGAAGTTGTCGAGCATTGGCGCATTCCGATCAACGAGGGAATTATCGGGACAGCCGTCGCCACCGGCCAGCCGATCCGCGTTGCTGACGTCACGAAAGACAAACGCTACCTCAACGCCGTGGACGGCGTGCGGTCCGAACTCGCGGTTCCCCTCATTCTAGGTGGCCGGGTGATCGGCGTGCTCGACATCGAGAGCAGCCAGTTGGACTATTTCACGCCCGACCAGCAAAATATTCTCACGCTCGTCGCCAGCCGCATCAGTACTGCAATTGAAAACGCGCGCCTGTTCGAGCATGAACGCAATCAGGCCGAAACGCTGCTGCTGCTGAACGAAGTAGGCCGCGAAGCGAACTCGACTCTGCGGGTGGAGGAAGTTCTTCGTCGCGCGGCTGAACTCACCAAGCGCGTAATCGACTACCAGATTTTCAGCATTTTACTCTACGAGGAAGCCGACCACGTCTTTCGACACCGTGTCACCGTAAAATTTGGCCAGCGCATTCAGGAAAAGCACGCTGTCTCCGCGAATGAAGGTCTCGTTGGCGCAGCGGCCAGTCTCAAGCATCCAGTGATCGTGCCGGACGTTACGCTCGACCCGCGATACCTCATGCTGAATCCTGAGACGCGCTCGGAACTCGCTGTCCCCATGATTTTCAAGGATCGCGTCATCGGCGTGATGGACCTCGAGAGTCCGCAGCTGAACTATTTCACGCCCGACCACGTGCAGGTCCTCTCGATTCTCGCCGCGCAATTTGCCGTTTCACTTGAAAACGCTCGTCTATACGAACAGGTAGCTCGCGACGAGGCGCGTATGGAACGCGATCTTACCGCGGCCCGCCGAATTCAAGGCGCCTTGCTCCCGCGCCTTCCGGGGCCCGAGTTTGGCCTCGATATCGCGGCTCGCGTTGTGTCCTCGCGCGAACTCAGCGGTGACCTCTACGATTTCCTGCGTTACGGCCCCCAGGAACTTGCCATCGCGCTGGGTGACGTGAGCGGGAAGGGAAGCGCCGCCGCGTTGTACGGTGCCGTCGGCATCGGCACTCTTCGCAGCCTCGCTCCGCAAAAGCACCGCCCGGCGGAAATGTTGCGCGCCGTCAACGGATTTTTAGGCGAGCGAATGATCGAAGGCCGTTTTATGACCCTCTGCTTCGCCACCTGGCATCGAGGCCGTCGCAAATTGCGCGTCGCGAACGCCGGGCAAGAGCAGCCCTTCCTATTTCACGCAGGCCGCTGCGAAAAGATTCGTCTCGTGGGTTTTCCTCTGGGGATTTTTGAAGAGGCAACGTACGACCAGCGAAGCTTTATTCTCGACCCGGGCGACGTTGTCGTTTTTCATTCCGACGGAATCGGCGATACGCAAAATCCCGCCGGCGAATTTTTCGGCCACGACCGTGTCTGCGAACTTATTTCTACCCACCACGAATCATCGCCCGACACCCTCGCCGATAAAATTCTCGAGGAACTCGACCGCTTCTCCGGCGGTGCTCACCCCGCCGACGACCGCACCTTGGTCGTGCTCAAAGTGAAGTGAGCGCGACAATCTGCGCTCGTCGTACCCGGTGACGTTGAATCCATCGTAGGGGCGCTTCTTGCTGCGCCTGGTTTGATCAAAATGGGCTTCCCGTTCGCTCATCCTGTTACCGTTCTCCCCACCGCAGTTTGTTGCGCAGCACCTCAAAATACGTTTTCCGCGGCGGCCGCACGAACGTAACTTTATTCTCCGACTTCGTGATCAACACTCGATCGGCGGAACCCAGTTCAAATCCAATCTGACCGTCGAGCGTCATGTAGACGTGCTCGTCCGCCGCGGAAAAATCAATCTCGATCCGCGATGTGTCCGGTATCACCAGCGGCCGGTTCGTCAGCATGTGCGGGCAAATCGGGGTGATCACAAACGCGTCGATCCCCGGCTGCACGATTGGCCCGCCCGCCGCGAGTGAATACGCCGTCGATCCCGTCGGCGTTGCCACGATCAATCCATCCGCGCGATACCGCGCCACGTGATCGCCGTCGACGTACAAATCAAAGTCCAGCATTCGCGAGAGCGCGCCTTTGTTCACCACCGCGTCATTGAGCGCCGTCTGTCGTTCCGCCGCTTTGCCTCCGCGAAAAATCTGCGCCTCCAGCATCATCCGTTCGCTTGTGCGATGATGCCCCTCGAGCACCTGCTCGAGCATTGGATACAGTTGGTCGAGCGTGATGGTCGTGAGAAAACCGAGGCTGCCCAGGTTTACGGCAAGGATTGGGACGTTGTGCTTCTTCAGCGACCGCGCCGCCGATAGAAGCGTCCCGTCCCCACCGAGCACGATCAGTAGATCGATTTTCTCGCCGATCGATTCGCGCGCGATGCAAGGCACCTTCAATTCCACGCAGCCCTGCGTCTCTACGTCTACGTACACCTCGATTTTGCGTTCGCGCAGCCACGTGATTAGCGGCGGAACGACCGTTGACACCATTTCTTTTATTGGTTTGCAAACGATTCCGATGGCTCGAATCATGGTTGGCGCGTGAATTCTAACCTACCCGCTCCGGCGCGCGTGGAGAAAAAACTCCTGATTGCCCTCTGTGCCCGTAATTCTGCTGGCGCGCATCCCGGCGATTTCAAGGCCCAGCGCAACTGCTCCCGATCGCACCTGCTCGATAGCCTTCTGCTGGAGAGCGACGTCGCGCACGATTCCGCCTTTGCCCACATCGCTTTTTTCAAGCTCAAATTGCGGCTTGATCAATATCAGAAACACCGCGCCCGCCTTCGCCAGCGGCACGATCGCGGGCAACACCTTCGTCACCGAAATGAACGACACGTCCATCGTCACGAACTCAACTGGCTCGCCCACATCCTCAGCCTTCAGGTATCGCGCGTTTCGCTCAATCATCACCACGCGAGAATCCTTCTGCAATTTCCAATCGAGTTGACTTACCGTCACATCCACGGAATACACTCTTCGCGCGCCGTGCTGCAGCAGGCAATCGGTGAATCCTCCCGTCGAACTCCCCACATCGAGGCAGATTTTATCAAGCGGCGTGACGCCAAGATCTTCCAGCGCGCCTTCCAGTTTCAACCCGCCGCGGCTCGAATAACGCAGCCCGTCTCCGATCAATTCCAGGCGCGCATCTGACGCCACCCTGCTCCCCGGCTTCTCCATCCGCTCGCCGTTCACGCGCACCTGTCCTCGAAGCAGCAGCGCCTGCGCCCGTTCGCGCGATGGCGCGAGCCCGCGCTCCACGATCAACACATCCAGCCGCGTTTTAACTATCTTCGAATTCATACTGAGAGGGAATTGTGCCATCAATTCGGGATAGATTTGACGGTATGTCGCTCTGCCCTCCCCGGCGAGAGGAGAACGCCAATCCGATCACGACATGCAGAAAAGACCAGAGATGATTGAAAATACCGATGGAGACGCCGATGGAAACACCGAGGAGGGATTGAAATGTAGCCGAATAGGGGGTCGGTGCTTCAGCTCCGACATACAATGCTAAGAGAACAACGGGCTTCAGCCCCTGAGGCCGAGTCTACGAGCGCCGCGCCACAAGAAACTGCGCCAACTCCCGCAGCCGCGCCGCGCGCTCGCCATAACACTCAAGCTCTTTCATCGCCTTCGCCGCAAGGTCTGCCGCAATATCGCGCGATTGCAAAATCCCGTACAGCGCCGGATACGTCGCCTTCTGTTGCGCTTGATCCTTACCAGCGGTTTTTCCCAGCGCAGCCGACGATTCTTCCACATCCAAAATATCGTCGACCACCTGAAACGCCCACCCGATGTTCTCCCCGAATCGCCGCAATCGCTCCACATCCTCATTCGCGGCGCCGCCGGCGATTCCGCCTGCCACAATCGACGCTCGAATCAATGCTGCTGTTTTCGACCGGTGAATATATTCAAGCGTCCCGACGTCCGGCACCTTTTTCTCCGCTTCCAAATCCGCCACCTGCCCGCCGATCATGCCCCGATCCGTTCCGGCAGCCTGCGCAATCGTCGCCAGAATATTCAATCGCCGCTGCGGTTCCACAGGCACGAACGCGAGCGTCTGAAACGCGAGCGTCAAAAGCGCGTCACCCGCAAGAATCGCAATCGCCTCGCCGAACACTTTATGGCAGGTCGGTTTTCCGCGCCTCAAATCGTCGTTGTCGAGGGCCGGCAGGTCGTCGTGAATTAGCGAGTAGGTGTGAATGAATTCGAGCGCGCAACCCGTCGAAACCGCCGCCACCGGATTTGTCGCAAACATTCCCGCAGCTTCCAGGCACAAAATCGGCCGGATGCGCTTGCCGCCGGCAAAAACGCTGTACCGCATCGCCTTGTGGATCGAGGCCGGTAGCGTGTCTTCGCGTGGCAGCAGGCCATCGAGCGCTTCCTCGATCCCGGCCCGGTCTGCCTCGAAAAATTCAAGAACGCTCATGTGGTGGGTGAGAAGAAATACAAAGCAGAATTAGGCGCACGCCGCGCGCTGGTTCGGTTAGGACGTTTCATCGTCAGGCTCGAAGGGCTCCGCCGCGATTTTGCCGTCTGCCTTTTTTAACAATATCTCGACGCGGCCTTCCGCCTCTTCCAGCTGCTTCTGGCATTCGCGCGAAAGTTTCACGCCCTCTTCGAAGAGCTTCATCGCTTCGTCAAGCGACAGCTCAACGCTCTCGAGCCGCTTCACCACTTCTTCAAGCCGCGTGAGCGACTTTTCGAAATCTCCCTTGCGCGGCGGTTCCGCTGCTTTGTTCGTCGCTGAACTCATCATGCCTCACTGCACCGTGCCTATCGCTGGCATCGCGCGCAGAAAAATGTCGATCGGCCGCCCTGTTCGATCCGCTTCACCGGCTCGCGGCATGCCCGGCATTTCTTACCTTCGCGCCCGTAGACTCGCAAAATGCTTTCAAGTCCCTGAAACCACCAGTTCGGGTCGCGAAAGTCAGGAGCGGGATTGCTGCAGCATTCTAGCGCACGATGGAGAACGTCAACAATGGCCTTATGCAACCGGCGCGCTTCCGCGGCATTCAATCGATTTGCCGCGCGCTTTGGATTGACCCGCGCCCGCCACATCGCTTCGCTTGAATAAATGTTTCCGATACCAGCGATCTTGTCTTGGTCGAGCAAAAATAGTTTGAGCGACCGGCTGCTCGCCTTCAGCATCTCCACGAAGCGCGCCGCCGTGAATTCCTCCGAAAGCGGCTCCACGCCCATGCGTTCAATTCCGGGAAGTTTCTCAGGCGACTCAACCCACTGCACCCGCCCGAAATGCCGCCGGTCAACAAATCCGAGCGTCCCGCGAGGAGTTTCGAGCGCCACGTCGATGTGCCCCGTGATCTTGCGCGAATCAAACCACACAAGCTGCCCGTCGAGACGGAAATGCATCACCAGCGCGCCGCGTACGAGCCGCAAAATCAAATATTTTCCGCGGCGCTCGACCGCCAGGATTTTTTGCCTGCGTACGGTTCGCTCCATCGTCGCCGCAGCCTGCCTCGCCCCGCGTCCGGAAGAAGGCCGCACCGCTATCGGATGAATCACGCGGCAGCGTCGAATCACTCGACCCTCAACAAGCGGCCGCAACGCCCGCGCCACCGCTTCGACTTCAGGAAGTTCCGGCATTCGCCTCTCGAAGATGCTGCTCGCTGGCCCAACCCGTGTACCACTCACTCCGCCGGCGGCGCGCTCCCGCCCGCTGGCTCGAGCAATAGTCGATGCGCTCGCATTTTCTCTTCCGCCGCTTCGCTGAACGGTGCCGGAATCCCGCGCCCGGCAAACCACTCCGGGAACTGATCGCGATAATAAGGACTCGCGAACTGCCCCGACTCGCCCGTCGCAATCTCCATCAGCGAATTATCGAAATTTGACAAGTCCGACACCACGCGCATCGCTGGCCCGTGTCCCACGCCCATCGCCTTCACCGTATCGATCGTCCCGCCCTCCGCGTAAGGCCCGATGCTGAACAGTGAATGCAGGGTGCCCGTGCGTCCGAGCGGGTGAAGCATATTCAATGGACGCAGCCGTCCCCACTTCCATTGCGACACGTCGCTCGTTCTGATTTCTCTCGCAATTTCCTCCACAGCGTCGTTCGCGCTCGAAATTAGCAGCACATCATAGTTCACGACGCCTTTCGGAAGCCAAGCCGCCGGCCGCTCTCGCAATATATTTTCGAGAAAAATCTTGTCGCGCCACCACACTTCGTTGTAAACGCTCCGCGGCTCCCACAATTCATACTTCGAAGTCTCATCATCCAGAAATGGCGCGAGCAAGTTATGAAAGAGCGCATGCCGCGTGCATTCGACGAACGAAGTCTCGTAGGAGTCAGCCGTAGCGGCCGCATCCCAGCCGTTCAACCCCGCAATCAGCTTCTGCGTCCGAGGGTCCTTTGGTGGCGTCGATTTCGCCGCATTCAAAAGTTGCTGTGCGAGGAATTGATTCGGGAGGCTCAAAATATCGTTTTGCACGGCATTCAGATCTTCCGGCTTCAAACCCGTTCGTCCCGACAGCAATTGGTAGATTCGTTCAGTGCGAAACGGCCCCGCTTGCCGGCTGGACAAAAAATATTTATATCCGGAGCCCACGGTTCGAGCGTTAGCGGTTGCGATAAATCCGTCCGGGGGATTTAGAACGCGTGGCAATTCGTCAAACGGAATGTAACCCTTCCACTCGAAGTCATCGGTCTCACCGGAAACCGGCACCGACCCATTCCCATTCGCTCGCACCGGAATGCGGGCGGGAATCGTGAACCCAATATTGCCATCCACATCGGCATAAATCGTATTCTGTCCCGGCCCCGCAATATGCCTGGTCACGTCGACAAATTCATTCCAGTTGCTGGCGCGCCCAAGCAGCGGAAATCCGAAATCGAGCCCTCCTGGTTCGAGCGCCGTCCAACGCAACGCATACGCACGGCTGCCTGCGTCAGCTGCGTCGCGATAGACAATTGGCCCATGCCTCGTCACGGTGACATCGAATTCCACGTCTGGCTGCCCGAGCACTCGAATCTTTTCCTTCCGTACCGCCGCCGAAATCCATTTGCCGTTGACGCGATAGTTTAGAGGATTCGCCGGATCAAACGTTTCGGCATACAAATCCTGTACGTCCGCATTGCTGTTTGTGAGTCCCCAGGCAATTCGATCGTTGTGTCCAATAATAACGAGCGGTGCGCCCGGCAACGCGAACCCTTCCACATTCCACCCCGGCGCCGTGAGGTGAATCAAGTACCAGATACACGGCACGGAGAGCACCAGATGCGTATCGTTCGCAAGAAGCGGTTTGTGCGATGCCGTATGCGCTCCGCTCACAACAAAATTATTGCTCCCGATAATTTCCGACGACTCCTCATCGAACTGCGACAAAAACTCGCGCGCTTCGTCCCATGCCATTGGGGGAAAAGGCGCCATCTCGCTTGCATGGCCTTTCGCCACGCCGCCTATCCCGGTCTTCGCGCCGGATTCACTTGCCTTGAGCTCCCCCGCCTGCGCCGTCTGCCCCACGATGTAATGATCGAGCGGCGAATCCACCGCAAACATCTGCGCGGCCCGCTCCGGTCCCACCTTTTCGGTTACCCACGCCCGATTCAATTTTGATTTCCAAGTCGACGTAAGCGTCTTCCACATGTACAAGCTGACCAAATACGTGTCCGTGGGCGTCCACGGCCGCGGCTTGTATCGCAGCAGCGTAAATTCCACTGGCAGCCGTTTTTGCCGCTCCGTAATGTATTGGTTTACGCCCCGCGCGTACGATTCCAGCATTCCCCGAATTTCCGGAGTGGATTCCGCGGCAGCGCGCTCGGCGGCCACCCTCATCCCCAGCGTCCGATTCTCTTCATCAAACTTCAGCGCCACCGGCCCAACAATTTCGGACAAATCTCCCGCAGCCGCCCGCCGCAGCAAATCCATCTGCCACAGCCGGTCCTGCGCCATCACGTACCCTTGCGCCATTACCAGATCTTCCGTCGATTTCGCGCGGATCCACGGCCGCCCCCATTGATCGCGATCGACAATCGCGCCTTCCTTAAGCCCCGCTACTATCGCTTGCCCATCGAGCGTGGGCAGCGACCTCCGCACAATCCACCACCCAGCCAACATTAGAATCCCGGCCAGCAGCAGCAGCGCAGCGACAGCATTCCGCACGATCCGCGAACCCCGTGTCATCGATTCACTCTCTCACCATACGATCTTGCTCCGCGAACTCTGAGCCCTTGCAGTAACTTCCTCTGTGTTCCCTGTGTTCCAGCAATTCGCCGTATTCTCTGTGAACTCTGTGTCAAGCCGTTGCAGCGCACAAATTTCGCACAAGCTTCCAAAGTCGCGCCGGAGTGTAGCCCACCACCAGCCACCCCGCAACCGCCCCTCCACTGCTCGACATTGCTACGTTCGCCGGGTCCTCAGCGGATTTCTCCTCTAGCGCCGTACAACTTGCTAAAATCGCTTTCGATGGCCGCCCTATCCTTCCTCTCATCGCGAGCCGCCAAATCATGAGCGCTCCAACGCTCGCTCGTATGGACCGCCTGCGATGATCTCGCTCCAGCTCTTCGCCGTGTTGCTTCTCGTCGGCATCAACGCTTTCTTCGCCGCGGCGGAATTTTCTCTCGTCGCCGTCCGCAGTTCCCGAGTCCGCCAACTTGTCGAAGCCGGCGACCCGCGCGCCAGACTCGTCGAAGGACTTCTCAGCGACGTCGGGCGCGTCGTTTCCGGCGTTCAAGTTGGCATTACGATCGCCAGCCTTCTCCTCGGCTACCTCGGCGAAAGCACGCTTTCGAATATCTTGTCGCCTCTCGTTGCCGCGATACCGCGGCCGTGGGCCGCCCTCGTGGCGCATAGCGTCGCGCTCGTTCTCGCTTTCGGCCTGCTCACGATTCTGCAAGTCGTCCTCGGCGAACTCGTCCCGAAAAGCCTCAGCCTGGCTCGCGCCGAACGCGTTGCGCTTCTCATCGCGCGTCCGTTCCACTGGTTTCTGCAAACATTCAGCTGGGCCATCGATCTCCTCGACGGCATCGCCGAAAAAATAGTCGCTGCGCTAGGTGTCGTTTCCCCGCACAGCCACACTCTCGTCCGCTCCACCGAAGAACTCCAGGTGATGGTTCAGCAAGCACACGACCGCGGCCTTATTCCCGCCGCCGAAGTTAAATTCATTCAGAGCGCGATGGAACTGGGGCAAATCGAAGTCCGCGAAGTGATGGTCCCGCGCCCCGACGTACACGCGCTGCCCGCTGATGCCACGCTTGAAGACACGATGCGCATGTTCGCCACCACCCAGCGCTCCCGTATTCCTGTCTACGAAGGCTCGCTCGATCACATCCTCGGCTTCGTCCACATCAAAGACATGATCTGGATTCTCCTCGACCGCGCGCGCACCGCCGAGGAGCGACAGCTACTGGTAGATGATCGACAGCTACTGGTAAACGATCGGCAGCCACCGGTCAACGATCGGGAGCCACCGGTCAACGAGCGCGAGCCGCAAGTCGACGACCGCAAGCCGGTGCCCGAATTTAATCTGCGAACGATGCTTCGCGACGTCCTCATTGTTCCTGAAACCAAGCGCGCCAGCGAACTCCTGCTCGAATTTCGCGCCCGCCGCACGGGCCTCGCGATGATCGTCGACGAATTCGGCAGCATTCTCGGCCTCGCCACTCTTGAAGACATCCTCGAGCAAATGGTCGGCGAAATCCACGACGAGTTCGACGTCGTCGAGCGCCCACTCACGCTTGCTGATGGCTCGATGATCTTCGACGGCGCCACAAACGTCCGCGACCTCGAATCGCAGTACAGCATCGCGCTGCCAGAGGACAGCTCCTACGAAACCGTCGGCGGCTTCATCCTCGACCATCTCGGCTTCATCCCGCGCGGCGGCGAAAGCTTCGAAGCCCACGGCTTCCGCTTCACCGTCATGGAAATGGAGCACCGTCGAGTCTCCCGGGTAAAAATAAAGTCCGTCCGCCCCGCCGACCTTCCCGTCGCCGATCAACCCACGCCGAGGACGTCCGCAGCGTTAGCCAATTCAGCGGAAGAATCCGCCACGCCATCAACCGGCGCGGAAAAGCAACCAAGAAAAGAAATCGCAAAGGCCCGCCGCGCTGCCAGCGCCTCCAACGTGCGCCGAGACAAATGACCGGCCAAAACACAAATGCTTAAATTCATCTCCCTCCGCCTGCTCTTCGCGCTCCCAGCTTTGTGGCTAATCCTCACTATGGTTTTCCTCCTGGCCCACATCGTGCCCGGCGATCCGGTCCAACAAATGCTCGGCGAAGGCGCCCGGGCCGAAGACCTCCAACAACTCCGCCACGCGTTGGGGCTCGATCTCCCGCTTCCAACGCAATACGCCCGCTACCTCGCGGGAATCGCCCACGGAAATCTCGGCGAATCATTTCGCTTCCAACAACCCGTCACGCGCGTCGTCCTTTCGCACTATCCCGCCACGCTTGAACTCGCCATCTTCGCGCTCTTCGTCTGCGCCGCGATCGGTATCCCCGCCGGCATGCTGGCTGCCCAGCGCCGCGGCCAACCCACTGACCATGCGATCGGTGTCGTCACACTCTTTGGCCTGTCCGTCCCCAATTTCGCGCTCGGCCCTGTCCTCATTCTGATTTTTTCCGTGCTGCTCGGCTGGCTACCAGTCTCTGGACGCGGTGGCCCATCGCATCTGCTACTTCCGGCCATCACGCTCGGCGCCGCACTCGCGGCAATTCTCACGCGCATGGTGCGCACGTCCGTAATCGAAGAGCTCTCGAGCGACTACGTTCGCACCGCGCGCGCAAAAGGCCTCTCGGATTCCGCGGTGCTCTTCCGCCACGCCTTCCGAAACGCGCTAATCCCGATCCTTACGATCCTCGGTCTGCAATTCGGCACGCTCCTCGCGGGCACAATCGTCACCGAATCAATTTTCTCCTGGCCCGGAGTCGGCCGCTTGGCCGTCCAAGCTATTGAAGCCCGGGATTACCCGCTACTCCAAGGTTGCATCCTTCTGATCGCCGTCTCCTACGTCCTCGTAAATCTCCTGACCGATCTTGTCTACGCAGCAGTAGACCCGAGGGTGCGCTTCGAATGAGTTCACTCTTGAAAGCCGTCCGCGATTTTCTCCGCCACAGCACCCCTGGCCGCGTTGGCTTAGCGCTCACATCAATCCTCGTCGTCGCCGCCCTCGCCGCCCCTTGGCTAGCGCCGTTCAGTCCGGTCGCCCAAGATCTCCCAGCCCGTCTCGCCGCACCAAGCTCCGCCCACTGGATGGGCACCGACCAACTCGGCCGCGACATCTTCTCGCGCATCCTCTTCGGCACGCGCGTGTCGATGCTCGTTAGTATCAGCGTAGTTCTCGGTGCAGGATTAATCGGCCTGGCAATCGGCTCGCTGGCAGGCTATTTCGGAGGCTGGTTCGATCGCTTCGTCAACGTCGTCCTAATTAACGCATTCCTTTCATTTCCAGGGATCCTGCTCGCGATCGCATTCGCTGCATTCCTCGGTCCCGGTCTCGGCAAAGTGATCCTCGCTCTCGTCATCACGGGCTGGGCAGGATACGCACGCCTCGCCCGCGCGCAAATCCTGCAAGCAAAAGAAATGGAATACGTCCTGGCCGCCCGTTCCCTCGGAGCATCGGACGCCCGCATCCTGATCCGCCATCTGCTACCAAACATTCTTCAGCCAGTCCTGGTCCAAGCGACGATCGCAATGGCAGGCGCCATCCTCGCTGAATCCACTCTCAGCTTCCTCGGCGTCGGCGTCCTCGCACCAATGCCCAGCTGGGGCGCCATGTTAAACGACGCCCGCAGCCACCTCTTCGACGCCCCCCATCTGGTAATCTTCCCAGCTCTCGCCGTAATGACCGCTGTCCTAGCCTTCAATCTCCTAGGCGACGCCCTCCGCGACTGGCTCGACCCGCGCATGCGCGCGTACTTGATCGTCACCACCTTAGCCCGGTAATCTGTTCGATCTGCTTCCGCCAATCCGTTCAATCGTGCGTCTAATCTCATTAGTAGGGGCGGGTCTCAGACCCGCCCGCGATCAACTCACCACCCACGCATTAAACACGGACGCCCAAAATTCTCGGCTCCGGCAGCCACCACGAGCGCCGTCCTCGTCGTGGGCCTTCTCTCAGGGCGCGCGATGCTGGCGCCCGCCAGTCGATCCTATGCGCGCACCAATACTCACCTCTCGCATGCATTGGGAATTGTGAGATGAAACGACGGGAAGGGAACTACTCCTAAAGAAGTTATCGCCTTACGCTTTCCATCCGTGTTAATCAGTGTTCATCTGTGGTTAAAATGGTTTTGCTCGTCACCCCATCTCCACCGTAACCTCCGCTCCGCGCCCCACTCCCAGTGCTCGCGCCGCACTCCCCTTATTCACGGAAATCTCCAAATATCCGCTCGACCCAATGACGCCAAAAACTTCGCCCGCCGTCCCATTCGCAAACGTCGGCAGCAGCTTGGTCACTTCACCTTTGCCCACCTTAATCACAAACTTCGCATCCGCCGTCACCAGCGCCGGCGCATCCTCAGCCTTCAAATTCGTAATCAAATTTCCAAAATTATCAATTCTCAGCACGATCGCCCGAATCGAATTTCCATTCACCTTCGGCTTCGGGATCGCAAACCGCACGAAATCCTCCACGGGATCGCCAAACGCCGACGTTTGCCACGATTTCGAAAGCCACCCTGCCACCGGCGCAAACACATCGCGCCCATGAAATGTATTGCTGATCGGCTGCCGGAAATAATGCTCGGACGTGACATTCCACACATACAGCGCTTCCGTCGAATCGTAAACCGCGGACAGCACGCCATTATCCGGCGCCACAAAATAATGCTGGTCGCTCGCCACAAGTAGAGGCCGCCGCTGCGTTCCCACTCCGGGATCGACGACCACCACATGAATCGTCCGTGGCGGAAAATAGTTGTACGCCTGCCCGATGGTCAGCGCTCCATCCAAAATATCGTGCGCCAGCACTCCGTGCGTAATATCCACAACCATCGCTTCCGGATTAATGCTGAGGATCACGCCCTTCATGACGCCAACCAGGTGATCGTTCGTCCCGTAATCCGTCGTCAGAGTAATAATCGGCCGATGTTGTGCCAACGTTTCCTCACTTGCCGTGCTGCATCAGTCGCAATCCGCAAAATACTTTCTTCGTCTGCCCTTCGACGCTAACGGACGCTATCAACACTGTCAAGGCAACTCGCACCAACCAGTTAATGGTTTTTTGTGCGTCCGCAGGCCAGGGATAACCGTGGCTTGCAATCCCAGCCCATCCTGCTAGCCTTATTGATTGCAGTCTTCGAAGCCGAAACAATGCGCGCCTACCTCGACTACAACGCGACCACCCCCGTGGACCCAGCCGTCCTCGAAACGATGCTGCCGTTCCTCGCAGACAATTTCGGTAACGCCAGCTCCGTCCATTCCGCCGGCCAGCGCGCCCGCGCCGCCGTTGACCGCGCCCGCGATTCGGTCGCTGCACTTCTCGGCGCGAAGCCTTCCGAAATTGTCTTCACAAGTGGCGGCACCGAGGCCGACAATCTCGCAATCTTCGGCGTTGCTTCAGCCGTCGCCGCTAATTCGCCCGGCGCGCGCAAACATATCGTCACCACGGCGCTTGAACATCACGCCATCCTGAGTTCCTGCCACGTGCTCGAATCGCACGATATCGAAGTCACGTACGTTCCCGTCGGCAGCACTGGCGTTATCGATCCCAGCGAAATTCGCCGCGCGCTCCGTCCCGAAACAGTTCTGATCAGCGTGATGCACGCGAACAACGAGCTCGGTACGATCCAACCCATCGAAGATATCGGACGCATTGCCGCCGAAGCCGATATTTATTTTCACTGCGACGCGGTTCAATCGGCAGGGAAGCTTCCCCTCGACGTGAATCGCTTCGGCGTGGATTTGCTCAGCATCTCCGCACACAAGATTTACGGACCCAAGGGCGTCGGCGCTCTGTACGTTCGCACCGGCACGCCGCTCGCCCCGCAAACTCACGGTGGCCATCACGAACGAGACCGCCGCCGCGGCACCGAGAATGTCCCGGGTATCGTGGCCCTCGGCAAAGCTGCCGATCTTGCGGCTGCAAATTTGGCAACCGAGCCGCAGCGAATCCGCGAACTGCGTGACCGCCTCGAACGCGCGATCCTCGATGCCGTTGCGTCAGTAAGCGTGAACGGAGACCCATCGTGCCGCGTGGCCAACACGACGAATCTTTCGTTTACCGCCGCGGGCGGCGAGGCAATGCTGATTGCCCTCGACCTCATCGGCGTCGCGTGTTCCGCAGGTGCTGCTTGTTCCTCCGGCGCGGTCGAGCCGTCGCACGTCCTTCTTGCGATCGGGCTCTCGCCAGACAAAGCGCGATCGAGTTTGCGCTTCAGCCTGGGTCGCCAAACGACAAACGAAGAAATCGATCACGCCAGCGCCGCAATTCCTGAAGTCGTCGCACGCCTTCGAGCCCTCTCACCGCGCTCCGAAACAACGGCGGCCGCCCGATGAGCGTGACGACGAATGTCGCGTCCGTGACTCAACCAATCAACGCGCGCGACCTCACGCCGCAAACCGCGGCGCAGGGAACTGTCGCAGTCGCCATGAGCGGCGGCGTCGATAGTTCCACCGTCGCCGCAATGCTTCACGATCGCGGCCAGAACATGATTGGCCTGACGATGCAGCTCTGGAATCAGCGCCGCCTGCCGCAAGAAGAATCAAGCGCGCCCGCGCAGCATCGCTGCTGCTCGATTGACGACGTCTACGACGCCCGCCGCGTCGCCGAACATCTTGGCGTTCCGTTCTACGTCGTGAATTTCGAACGCGAGTTCGAGAACAACGTCATCCGCCCGTTCGTCAACGATTACCTCGAAGGCCGCACTCCGATTCCGTGCACGCTCTGCAACAATCACGTGAAGTTCGATCAACTCCTCACCACCGCGCGCCAGATTGGCGCCGACCGCATCGCCACCGGACATTACGCCCGCGTTCGCCACAATCCCGGCACCGGCCGTTACGAATTGCTTCGCGCCGTCGATGAATCGAAGGACCAGTCCTACTTCCTCTTCGGCCTGACGCAAGAGCAACTCGCGCGCACGGATTTTCCGCTTGGCGAATTGTCAAAGAACGAAGTGCGCGACATCGCCCGCCGCCTGAAAGTTCCGGTCGCAGAAAAGCCGGAGAGCCAGGAAATCTGTTTCGTGCCAACGGGGAATTACGTGCGCTTCATCGAAGGCTATCTGCAGGAGCAGGGGACCAAGCTAGCGGAAAATCCCGGCGACATCGTCACTACCGAAGGAGAAGTTCTCGGCCGCCACACCGGCTTGCATCAATACACAGTCGGCCAGCGCCGCGGCCTGGGCCTCGCCGCTGGGCGCCCGTTATACGTCGTCTCGCTCGACCGCGCAAAAAACCGCCTGATCGTGGGCGAAGACCAGGATCTGCGCAGTGCAGTCTGCGAAGTTCGCGATATAAACTGGATTCCGTTCACGCCGCCCAGCGCGCCGCTCGAAGCCATGGTCCGTGTCCGCAATCGCCACGAGCCCGCGGCGGCAGAAATCGCGCCGCTAGACGCGACCACTGCTCGCGTAACATTCCGCGATCCGCAGCGCGCCATCACGCCAGGCCAAGCCGCCGTATTCTACGCAGACGAAAAAGTCCTGGGCGGCGGCTGGATCCGATAATTCCCAAAAATTTCCCTGTAGGGGCGGGTCTAAGACCCGCCCGCGCCGCCCGCAGCAAAGCCTGCCTTTTGTTCCGTCAGTAGGGGCACGCCATGGCGTGCCCTCGCGACGAGCACAATGCCGTACGCAAACCGCCGATCGATCACGACCGCTGCCTGTTTCAAATTGCGCAAATTGTCTGGAAAGAAAACTCGCGAGGACCGCGAGCCCAAATCAGGTAAAAAGTTCAGGTAAAATGTTCAGATAAAAAGTTCTTCGTCCTGCGTCGCCGCATCAGGTTCCGGCCGGCGACGCTGGCCGCGAATCATGTCGATCCCAACCTTCAATCCCTTCAGAATCGCCGACGCCTGCTGGATCGGAGTCCAAAGCGTGCGGCGGAATTTCGCGCCCGATTCTTCGAGAACTTCGAGCGTGCCGGTCAAGATATGATCGGCGCGAATCACCTGCACTCGCAGCCGCTCAACCGCATCCGTAAACACGCGATCGATCTTTTGCGCGGAACCGCGAGCGACGCGGGTGATCTCAGCCGCGTCGCCCATGATGCTCGCAATGCGATCTTCGGAATCTTCCAGTATGCGATTCGTGCGAAGCAGAATCGGATCGATCCGGTTCTGCAGGTCGGTTGCGATCCTCGTGAACTGTACGATGGCCGTCTTCATCTGCACGAACATCGCCACCAGTATCGCCATCTGAATCACGATGGCAATCGCTGCGATGACGACGAACGCTTCCGCCCAGCCGGACATCGAGTTCTCCTTACGAACAGCGCCTGCGAACTACGATACTTTCGATTCCCGCTTGTACGTTTCCTTGCCCGCTTCAACCGCGGCGCTCAGGCCGTCCTTTTGGCGCGCCATGATTTCTTTGCTGCGTTCGATCAAATCTTCGGCGCGTTCGCGCAATTCGCGTGCTTTGCGCTGTGCGTATTCCCGGCCTTCGTCGGCCTTTCCGGATAGGTATTCGCGTGTGTCTTCGCCACGATCTTCGGGGCGAAGAGAAGTCCAATCAGTGATCCAATGCCAAGTCCTACTAGGAAAAAGCTCACCTTCGAGCCAGCGCTATTATCGGCCATCTTTTCACCTCCAAATTGAACAGTAGCACACGCTTCCGGGGGTAGCAAGCAGCGCGCAAAAACGCTCCGCGAAGACAATTTAGACGGCGTCGCTTCCGGCGGATTTTGCATCGCGCAGACCGGCGTAAACGCGTTGCGCCTGTGCGCGCGGCAGCTCCGCCGCCAGATCTTCGACGGTCAACTCCCGGAGCCGTGCAACACTTCCGAATTTCCGCAGTAGTTTCCGTGCCGTGCGTTCGCCGACGCCTGGAATTTCCGTCAGCGACGTCCGCAACCGCCGGCTGGAGCGGCGCTGGCGGTGAAAAGTGATGGCGAAGCGGTGAGTCTCATCGCGAATCTGCTGGATCAACTGCAGCACCGGCGAGTGGCGATCGAGAACAATCGGTTCGTCCTCGCGTCCCAGGATGTAGAGAATTTCTTCTTTCTTCGCGATGCTGACCATCGGCTGGTTGATGATTTCGAGCTTTTCGAGCGCCTGTGCCGCCGCGTGCAACTGGCCGATTCCGCCGTCGATCAATATCAAGCTCGGCATCGGCTTGCTTTCCTCCTGCAAGCGCCGGTAGCGTCTGCCCACGGCTTCACGCATGCTGGCGAAATCGTCGCGCAAAAGGCCGGAGTCGCTGGCCGCACCGTTTTCCGATGCTTCCCCGCGAATGATGAATTTCCGGTAGTCGGATTTTTTCATCCGCCCAGCTTCCCACACCACCATCGACGCGACCGTTTCCGTTCCCTGTGTGTGCGAAATATCGAAACTTTCAATTCGTTTGGGCGGCTCGAGAAGTCCGAGCGTCGATTCGAGAGCTTCGGCAATCGCAGCGGAAGAAGGCTTCAGAACGCGAAAGCGCTGCACGAACGAATGCTGGGCGTTTTTCTCGACGAGTTCGAGGAATTGGTGCTTCTGTCCGCGCTGTGGATTCAGAATCTCCACGCGATGCTTGGCCTGCTCGGTGAGAAATTCTTCGAGCAGCGCGCGATCCTCGAAATCCATCGGCGTATGGATGTAGCGCGGAAGATACGCAGCTTCGAGATAGAGTTGCTTCAGAAGCGACGGCAGAAATTCCGCTGGATTGAACTCCTCGAGAGTCTCCCAGTAAAAATCCCTCCGGTCGACAACGCGACCGCCTCGTATATGAAATAAATTGACGGCCACCTGCGGCGGCTCGGCGTACCACGCCAGTACGTCCGTATCGTCACCGGATGCCGCCGCAATTTTCTGGCGCTCTTCCATTTCCGCGAGCGTGCGAAGCAGATCGCGATAGCCGCCCGCCTCTTCATACCGCTCATTGTCCGACGCGCTTTTCATTCTTTCTTCGAGGCTTTGGGAAAGATCGCTTCGGCGTCCTTCGAGAAAAAGTCGAACGTCGCGTGCCGCTTCCGTGTAGCGCTCGTCAGTAACCAAGCCTTCAACGCACGGACCCAGACACCGGTGAATATAGTATTGAAGGCACGGACGCGGGTGCCTCCGTGTAAGGTCCACGGTGCAAGAGGGCACCAGGAAATGTTTGTGAATCAGGTGCACCATGCGATAGGCGAGATTGGCGGGGAAGTAGGGGCCAAAATATAGCGAGCCATCTTTTCTCAGGCGGCGCGTCACATAGACGCGAGGATATTTTTCAAACGCGGTGTAGCGGATGTATGGGTACGTCTTGTCGTCGCGCAATAGAATGTTGAACTTCGGCTGGTGCTTCTTGATCAGATTGTTTTCGAGTGCGAGCGCCTCCTTCTCGTTGTCCACCACGATGAATTCGAGGTCGGCAATCTCGCGCACAAGCGAACCTGTCTTCGCATCCTGCGAACTCTTTTCAAGAAAGTACGAGCGGACGCGATTTCGAAGCGATAGCGCTTTTCCGACGTATAGAATCGTTCCGCCGGCATCCTGAAACAGGTACACACCGGGCTGCGTGGGAAGATTGGCGACTTTTTCGCGGAGTTCCAAGGGGACGCGCTACACTAGTGTGCGATGTTCTCTACGATATTCCTGCGCGATGGCTACGATCACTGGCGGATGATCGTCCACCTGGGACAACTTTGATCGCTCTGCACAACCTCGAGTACTCAATACAACTTCGATGATATCAAATGGTATCTAAGCCCACACGGAATCGACAATGACTCTGACCCGGCTCTCAATCGTGCTGCTGTTTCTGTTTGCAGTTCCGTCGCTCGCCGCTCAATCACAAGGGCAGCAGGGGCAACAACAGGGCCAGCAACAAGACCAGCAGGTTCAACCGGGAAAACAGCAATCTTCCAAGCAACAGCCAGATGGACAAAAAGCGCCGCCGCCCGGCCAGAAGCAAGATCAGCAACAGGCCGGCCAGGACCAGTCAGATTCCGACGACGCTCCTGTTTCACAAGAGTCTAGTTCGAAGAAGCCGCACTCGGAGAATGAAAAGGGCGGGAAGGACGCCGTGCCGGATCAGCCGCCCGCGATTTCGTCTGACGCGGAAAAAGTCAAAGCAAAAGCAAACGCGAACTACAATCCATTTCCGGCTGAACAGGACATCGAAGTCGGGATGTTTTATCTGCACAAAGGTGACGTCGACGCGGCGATTGACCGTTTCCTCGATGCGATCCAGCAGCGGCCGAATTTTGCTAAACCCCGGCTGCTCCTCGGCAAAGCGTACGAAAAGAAGCACGACAACGAATCCGCGGTGAAATACTACAAGGAATATCTGCAAGTCCTCCCCGGCGCTCCGGACGCGAAGGAAGTTCGCAAGAAAATCGAAAAGCTATCGAAGGAATAGCCGCGACCGATTTCGAAGATTTCAGTAAGCCGGGAAATGCTCGAGGAATTTCATCGCACGCTCGTACTCCGCGAATTTCTTTTCTTCCGCGCGAAATTGAGGTGAATGTGACTTTCGCCGGCAACGTGCGAAGCGCATCGGGTGTTTCAAGTGAAGCATTTCATGGTAGAGGACGTAAGCCACCACGTAATCCGGAACATTTTTCCGATCAAGCTGGCGGTTGATCACGATTTGCTCAAGCGCAGGATCGAAACATCCTAGTTGCGTGCGCCACACGCGGCCGCTCCATCCCAATCTCGGCTTCACTAGCGCATTCTGAAAGTAATGGCCATTCAGCCGTTCGAACATTGGCCCGAGGTCGTGATGCAATCCCGCGGGACGGTGTTCCACCCGCCGGGCACGCCGCTGGCGCACCGTTAATAGCCTGCGCCGCGTTGCCCGCGCATACGAGAATCGGCGATATGCATCCAGAAATTCTGTGGGCGGCTGCCGTCGATAAAGCCTGCCGAGCAGGATTCCCGCCGCCGCTTCAAAGATCGAGCGCGGAGCATCTCGAAGCAAATCGGAGACGCGAACGTACGCCGTATCTTCGCGCAGACGAATCGTGTGAGTGAGATCCGCATAGGGATGATATTCGACTACAAAATGCGGCGGGCGTCCTTCGCAACCGAGCCGAGTGTATATACGCTGGAAAATCCGCTCGCCGCCGGGGACGAGGCGGGAACGCTGCAACGATTCCTTCACGATGGATGTCTCCGAACAGGCGGGGCGGCCGCCGTCTTCAATGCGTTGTCAACGTCGGTGAGAGCGTCCTTGGTTCCGTCGATCGCATCTTCCAGCGTGTCTTTGTACGTGTCAAGTTCGGCGCCGTTCTGTTCAAGTTTTTCCAGAATGTCGAGAAATTCGGTAGCTTTCGATTTCATCAGCTTCAGCGACGACCGGATGTCCGATTGTCGTTCCTGGCCGATCGCAATCTGGTCAGCGGCATCGTCCATGCAACCCGCATACGCGTTCAACAGATTGTTAAGCACTTCCGCGCGACGGCGATCCTGCACCTTCCGGTTGAGCTCGTATTGAAACTTTTTCAAGCGGTCTTCGGCAAATTTCATGTACAGGGCAATGCGCTCGGCAGGCTCGTAGGCATCGCGAATTTTGTCGGCTTCGCCCTCGCTGAGATATTCCTTTTTCCCCTGCGGAGAAGAAGGTTGAGGGGGAGACTTCGGCGGGCGTGCGCCAGCGATGGACGGCAGGAGCAACGCGGCAAGCATTAGGATGATGAGGAATCGGCTTCGCATGGCAGCCCCTTAGTGCTTTGGGTTTGCCGGTTCATTGTGCGCCGGCTGTTTCGGGAACAACTGTTGAATCAGATGACGATCCATTTCATCGAGTTGGCCGCGAATTTCGACAAAGGGCTTTCGATCGTCAGCTGAGAGACCTACGATCGCTGCATCGAGCCGCCGCAGGGATTCGCGAAGCGAAATTTGAAGCTGCTTGAAACCGTTTGGATGTTTTTCCGGGTCGGAGGTTTTTGCCTCGAGCGCTTTCGCGCACATTTGCGCTTCGTCGACGTACAGCTTGAGAATATCAAGCGCCTCGGGAATCTTGTCTTCTGCGAGCGCAATCTCGATGTCCTTGAATTCCGAATCGCCAAGCGGCTGGAGCGCCTTTGCTTTATGCACTCCGTCGGTCTCGTGAGCGAAGCGGGCGCGCAGTTGGGCTGTGGTGCGAAATTCCTGCGCCGCGATCGGGGCATGGATCATCGCCAGAGCGACTACGAAACTCGACAATCGAGCGAGTTTCCGCACGGATTTACTTTTTCTTCTCCTTGAGCTGAAGATTCAGAAACCGGACGCGCGCCGTGGCCTCGAAATACATGTCATTATTCTGGTTATCGTTCAGCTTCAGAAATTTCTGATACGCGTCGAGCGCCGCGGGCACCTGGCCTAGCTTATCGTAACAGGTCGCGCGAATGAAAACGGTCCCTGCCGGCAGCTCTTCGCGCTGCGAAAGAAGGTCGAGCGCCTTTAGCGCCGCCTCATAATTCTTGCCAAGATATTCCGCCGCGACAATTTCGCCGAGCACCTCGTTCGACCGCGGATCGAGCTTGAACGCGACGAGCAGCTCGCGTACCGCGTCCGGATACGCTCGTTTTTCAAGATATAAGTGACCGAGCCGCGCCGGAATATCCGGATCCTGCGGAGCAAGCGCCGCAGCTTTTTGCAATACGGGAATCGCATCGTCGTAGCGTTTCATCTGAAACAGAATCTGCGAGCGAAGCTTCAGCGCCGAAAGGCCTTCCGGTCCGGACGCGGCTGCCTGATCGAGTTCCGCGAGCGCATCATCATTTTTATCCATTCGCGTGAGCGCTAGTGCGTGAGCGATGCGCGCTTCGGAATCAGCGGGCTGCGTCTGCAGATAGGCGGCAAGCTCCGAAGCCGCTGCGTCATATTTCTTCTGGGCCATCAGTGCTTGCGAGAGCCCGAGGTGCGCCTGTTCATTTTCGGCGCTGGAAGCAAGCGCGGCGCGAAATTCGGCTTCTGCCTCGGGAGCCTGGTTCGAGGCAAGCAGAGCGCGTCCCAACGCAAAATGCGTTTCGGAGGTCTTGGAATCCAGCTTTTCAGCCGACCTGTATTGTTCAATCGCGAGAGGAAGGTTTCCAGATCGTTCGCACGCCCATCCCAGGAGAAATCTCGGGCGCGCCTGATCCGGTACCAGCTCGGAGGCTTTTTGAAACGCCCGAATTGCGGCGTTCAAATCCGTGTCCATCAACGTGATCCCCATGTTGACGTAGGCTGCGTCCATCTTGGGATCGAGCGAAATCGCTTTTTCGTATTCGGATTTGGCGTCGGCGGCTTGCTTGAGGTTGGAGTAGGCGTTGCCCAGGTCGAAATGGGCGTCAGCATCGCCGGGCTTTTTTGCGAGGTAACTCTTGTACGCCTGCACGGCCGCGGCGTACTCCCGGTGGTCCATCGCTTCGCGCGCGGTGATCAGATCGGGGTCCGGGGCGTTGTCCGGCACGCGGATGCGCGTTCTAGTTGTGTTTGTCTGCGCGGAAATTCCTCGGATGGCACCGAAAAAACCCATGAATGCCGCTAGTGACAGACAATTTGTCAGCCACTTTCGACGCGGCGTCATGGCGTGGTCGGGACTTGCGCCGAGCCGTCCAGCTTGGCTGAAGACGAATTGTTTTCGTGGTTTGAACCATTACCGTTGCGCCCGTTCAATACGCGCGCGAGAAAATGCCCTGTATGCGATTGCGAATTGCGCGCCACTTGCTCGGGAGTTCCTGCGGCGACGACGCGTCCGCCTTCGTTGCCGCCCTCGGGGCCGAGGTCGATCATCCAGTCCGCGGATTTAATTACGTCGAGATTGTGTTCGATGATTAGCACGGACGCGCCGCCTTCGATGAGCTTGCGAAATGCCGTGAGCAGTTTTTGAATGTCATCGAAGTGAAGGCCGGTGGTCGGCTCGTCAAAAATATAAAGGATGCCGGTGTTTTCCTGCCGGGTGAGATGCGCGGCGAGTTTCAAGCGTTGCGCTTCGCCGCCGGAAAGCGTGGTGCCGGATTGCCCGAGGCGGAGATAGCCAAGACCGACTTCGTCAAGCACGCGCAGCTTCGTCGTGACTTTCGGATGCGGTGCAAAAAACGTGAGCGCCTCGCGCGCGGTCATCTGTAAAATCTCGTGGATGTTCTTATCTTTGTAGCGCACTTCGAGGACGCTGCTTTTGTAGCGCGTACCGCGGCATTCCTCGCAAACCAGCTCCACGTCGGCGAGAAATCGCATTTCCACCGTCACCGTGCCATCGCCCTGGCAGGCTTCGCAGCGGCCTCCGGGAATATTGAACGAGAAATGCCCGGCAGTGAGCCCGCGCTTTTTCGCTTCAGGCGTCGAGGCGAATATTTCGCGGATCGCGTCGAACGCTTTCAAATACGTCGCCGGGTTCGAGCGCGGAGTTCGTCCGATGGGCGATTGGTCGACCATCTCGATCGCCACAAGCGCGGAGTCGCCTTCGAGCCGGTCGCAGAACTCGCGCCAGTTTCCGCCGGTGCGCTTCGCCTCGAGCGCTTTGTAGAGGACGTCATACACGAGCGTCGATTTTCCTGAGCCGCTTACGCCCGTCACTGCGACGAGCAGGCCGAGCGGAATCATTACGTCGACACCCTGCAGGTTGTGGCTGTGAGCGCCGGTAATTTTCAGGAACTTGCCTTGCGGCTTGCGGCGGCGCGTGGGAATCGCAATTTTCAAATCGCCGCGCAGATAACGTCCCGTTAGAGAATTCGGATCGGCCAGCAGTTGTTCGCGCGTGCCTGCAAACATCAGTTTGCCGCCGTGTTCTCCCGCGCCAGGCCCGAGATCGAGAATATGATCGGCGGCCAGAATCGTATCGGGATCGTGCTCGACGACGAGCAGCGTGTTGCCAAGATCGCGCAGCCCTCTGAGAATTTGAATTAGGCGATCGGTATCGCGCGGGTGCAGGCCGATCGAAGGCTCGTCGAGCACGTAGAGCGCGCCGACGAGATGCGAGCCCAGCGACGTTGCGAGTTGAATGCGTTGCGCCTCGCCGCCGGAGAGCGATGACGTGAGCCGGTCGAGCGTGAGGTAGTCGAGGCCGACTTCGTCGAGGAATTGCAGGCGCAACTGGACTTCTTCGAGTACTTTGTCGGCGATCACCGATTCCGCGGTGTTCAGAGTGAGCAAATTCAGGAACGGGCGCGCTTCTTTCACCGTCATCTGGCAGACTTCGGTGATCGAGCGGCCCGCGATTTTCACCGCGCGCGCTTCACCACGGAGACGAGTGCCGGCGCATTCAGGACAGAGAGCGTAGCCGCGATAGCGGCTCAGAAACACGCGCACGTGCAATTTGTATTTCTTGCGCTCGAGCCAACTGAAGAAACCCTTCACTCCGGTGAAATCCTCTTTCGGATCGCCTTCAATGATTACGTCGCGTTGCGCTGCGCTTAGCTGCCGGAAGGGAGCGTCGAGCGGTATTCCTTTGTTTCGCGCGTACGCGCGCATGTCCATCGCAAGCTGGCGATAGCGCGGCTTCGTCCACGGTTCGATTGCGCCGTCGGCGAGTGATTTGCTTTTGTCCGGAATCACGCGGTCGATATCGAAATCGATCGTGTTGCCGAATCCCTGGCACCGCGGACACGCGCCGTAGGGACTATTGAACGAGAAAAGCCGCGGCTCCGGTTCTTGATATGCGGCGCCGCATTTTTTGCAAGTGAAGCGCTCGTTGAAAACCAGGCGCTCGGGCGCAGCGGCAACGGCTGGCGCGCTCCCTGGTTCCGTGACGCTCGAATCCGGCGGCGATTTCGGAACAAATTCCAGAATCGCCTCGCCGCGGCCTTCGCGGTAACAAATCTCGATCGAGTCCATCAAGCGCGAACGAATATCCGGCGAGAGCACGAGCCTGTCGACGAGCACGTACGTCGTCTTCGAAAAATCCATGTCGATTAGTTCTTCAGGCGTTGAGAATTCGTAAACGCGACCGGCCTGGTAAAGCCGGTTGAATCCGCGCTTTCGCAAGTTCACCAGAGCCTGACGAATCGCTTCGGGCCCGGGACGAGCCGCTTTTTTCGCCTTCGGTGTTTGAGGTGCTTGAGGTCCTTGAGGTGCTTGAGGTGAGTGAGGTGAATGAGTCGAGGGCTCGGGCGTCAGCTTCAATTCATACAAAACGTAGAATCGCCGCCCTGCCGGAAGCGCCAACACGCGCGCTGCAATTTCGTCGAGCGTATCTTTCCGAACTTCTTCCCCGCAATTCAGGCAGAACGTGTGTCCCACGCGCGCGTAGAGCAGCCGCAGGTAATCGTAAATTTCAGTGGCGGTGGCGACGGTCGAGCGCGGGTTGCGCGTCGAATTCTTTTGGCGGATGGAGATGGCCGGAGCGATCCCGGTGATTTCGTCGACGTCCGGCTTCTCGATGCGCTCGAGAAATTGGCGGGCGTAGGCCGAAAGTGATTCGATATAACGCCGCTGGCCCTCGGCGTAGAGAGTGTCGAAAGCGAGGCTGGACTTTCCCGAGCCTGACACGCCGGTGACGACGGTGATGGCGTTGTGCGGAATCACGAAATCGAGATTCTTCAGGTTGTGAACGCGAGCGCCGCGCACACGTATCTCTTCGATGTCGCCGGGTATCGCCGGAACTGCGGGAATCTCCGCGGGAACCTCCGGTTTGGGCGTCCGAGCCAGCTTTGCGAGTGCCACCTTCTCTGTGGGCTGCTTGGGCATGTACGTAAACCGAAAATTATACGCCGTCGAGTCAAGCCGGGCAAATCGGCCGGAAGCCCGTTCAGACGTCAAAGATGATGGCGGCGCAACGAGGAGCCATATTAATCGACAGATACATAAAGATTGGCGGTAACCTGATCGGGGAAGACGGCGTCCAAGCAAACGTCGTCATTTCGCGGCAACCGCCGCGCCGACTTTCCCGAGGAGCGACCGCCGTGAAACTCAAACTTTTCGCTCTATTTATCGTACTGAGTGCTCTTCTGGTTCCGAGCGCTCCCGCTCAGACGCGAAAGCCACTGACCAACGACGACGTCGTAAACATGACGAAGCAAGGTTTCGATCCTCCCCTCATCGTCAAGGCCATCCAAACCAGCGCGACAGACTTCGACGTGTCGGCGCAGGCGCTCGTGGGACTCAAGAATTCCGGCGTCGATGCGTCCGTGATGGAGGCGATGCTATCCGCGCAGGCGAGCGAACCATCTGCTGCTCCCGACGCGCTCCACGGAGCAAGCTCGGAAACGCGCTCCGAAACAGGCGATGCCGCAAATTCTGATCCGTCAAAAACAATTTGTAGTCTCTCGAAGGGATGTTTAATTCGCGAAGAAACCGAAGTTCCTCTAACATTCGCCTCCGCCTTGAATTCGAAAACAGCCGTTGACGGCGATCCGGTTGAGTTCGTGCTCGACAATGATCTAAAGGTCGGAGAAACCACCGTCGTTAAAAAGGGCGCCCACGCAATGGCAACGGTTTCGAATGCGAAGAAGGCCGGGATGATGGGCAAAGGCGGCGAACTCAATATTCAAATGCAATATCTAGTGGCCGGCGATAATCGCGTTGTAATTCGAGGCACCAAGGGCCGGGAAGGTGACAGCAAAGTTGGCGCGACAATCGCGTTGACTGTCATTTTTGGTCCGATCGGCTTGATCAAGCATGGTAAAAACGTCGAAATACCTGCAGGCACTCCGCTCGTCGCTTTCGTACAGCAAGACATTTGGCTCCCGCCTCTGAAATAATTCTTTCGATTCCAACAAAATCCGCGAAGCATTCGCCTTTCGTCCCCTGGTTGTGTTAGTTCTTAAGTGGGGGCGCGATGACGAACGGCATCCACAAATTTGATCGCATCGTCTGGATCGTGCTGGATAGCGTGGGAATCGGGGAACTACCCGATGCGAAGGACTACGGCGACGTTGGGCGGGACACGCTTGGGCACGTCGCGCGCTCCCGGTCTCTGCAAATTCCGAATCTCGTCAAGCTCGGGATCGCGAACATCAAGCCGCTCGGATTTATAACGCCGCCTGAACACCCTTTGGCGAGTTTCGGAAAGGGCGCTACAAAGTCGCCGGGGAAGGACACGACCACAGGGCATTGGGAAATGGCCGGCATCTGGCTCGACCACGCATTTCCAGTTTATCCCGACGGCTTCCCGAAATGGCTAATCGCGGAATTTGAGCGCCAGATCGGCCGGCGCACACTCGGCAACAAACCTGCCTCGGGAACGGAGATCATCAAGGAACTTGGCCTGCAGCACGTCACCACCGGCTTTCCGATCGTGTACACATCGGGCGACAGCGTTTTCCAGCTGGCAGCGCATGAGGATGTGATTCCGATTGCGGAGCTATACCGGATGTGCGAAATTGCGCGCAAGCTCCTCGACGTTCCGAATCGCGTGGGACGTGTGATCGCGCGGCCTTTCGCCGGCCCGCCGAGCAATTTCCAGCGCACCGAGCGCCGCCACGATTACGCAGTCGAGCCGCCCAAGCCGATGCTGCTGGACGTCCTCGCCGAGCGCGGCATTCCCGTTTTTGGCGTCGGTAAAATTCACGACATCTATAACGGACGCGGCGTCGACGATTACGCTACGACGAAAAATAACGCCGATGGCATGGCGAAACTGGAAGACGCGCTCGCCCAGCGCCCCAACGGACTGATCTTTGCGAACCTCGTGGATTTCGACATGCTTTACGGTCACCGGAAGGATGTGGAAGGTTTCGCCCGCTCGCTCGAAGAGTTTGACGCGCTGCTCGGGCCGTTCCTGAAATTATTGGGTCCTTCAGATTTGCTGATCATAACCGCAGATCACGGCTGCGATCCAGATCCCGTGAATCCCACCACGGATCACTCCCGCGAATACGTTCCGATCCTGGCCTATACCTCACAGGCGGCAGACGGCAGAAATCTCGGCACGCGCTCCACGCTCGCGGATATGGGACAGACTGTGGCCGAAAATTTCGGCGGAGTAATTCCGCACGGAACCAGCTTTTTGGAATTGCTTTCCCGCTAGAGCAGACCGGCCAAAACTCCGATTACTTCGCCGGCGCCGCTTTTTGCGCGTAGTATCCCGCGCGCGTGCGGATGTTCAGCTTGCCGCGGCCTTTTGGCGGAATCACCTGAACCTGCAGAGTGCGGAACGTGCCGTCTTTCGCGGAGTTCGTCGGGTAATAGCCGAGCTCGTATTGATTTCGAATGTCGCGCGCCACTTGCGCGCAAATCGCCTGAATCTGTTCGAGGCTGTCGGGGAAGTAGGCGAGTCCGCCGGTGGCCTGAGCGAGTTCGGTCAAAATCTTTTTCGAGTGCCGCACCATTCCTTTGCTGTGCTTGCGGTCTTCGTCGCTGAAAACGCCAATCGCATAAATCGCGGCGTCGGACTGCTGCGCGACTTTGATTGTGTATTCGAATGATTTCCGGCTGGCGTCGTCGTCGCCGTCGGTAATCACAAGTAGAACGCGCTTGTCCTTGTGACCCTTTTTCAGGTGGTCGAGCGAACCGATGACCGCGTCATACAGCGCCGTGCTGCCGCGCGAATCGATGCGCGAAAGCGCTTCATTTAATTCCTTCTGATCGTTCGTGAAATCCTCGTTCAGGTCGAGATAATACTCGTCGTTAAAATTGACCACGAAAGCTTCGTCCTTGGGATTGCTTGTCTTGACGAATGTGAGCGCCGCCTCGTTCACCTGGGAGCGTTTCTCCCGCATGCTGCCGCTGTTGTCGATCACCAGGCCCATCGTCACCGGGATATCGTCGCGTGAGAAAAGCGAAATCGTCTGCTCCACTTTGTCTTCAAACACACGGAAATTAGCCTGCTTCAGGTCCGGGACAAACTGGCCCTTCTCGTCGTCCACCGTCGCGTGCAACACCACCAGATCGACGGTTGCTTTGATGACGCCTTTTTGCTGCGACGGATTTTGCGGCGGCGGAGGCGGGGGAATCTGGTCCTGAGCGCGGAGCATCGGCGCAAAAAGAGAAACGGCTAGAAACGCGAGAACGAAATTCAGCGAGCGAGGAATTCTAATGGCCGGGCGCGAAGTAGCCGGATTTTGAATACACGGTGAGGGGAGGAAGCCCCTTCGGCGGGTGCAGCTTGACCTTGATCTTGCGCCATCTGCCGTCATGCGCGTGATCGCTTGGTCTGTATCCGATGACATATTGGTTGCGCAGCTCCATGCTTATTTTTGACGCAATGTCCGGCAGATCCGAGACCTGATTCACGACGAAAGCCCGGCCGCCCGTCATGGCCGTTAAATCTCCCAGCAGGGAAGGCCCGCCAAGTTCTTCCGGAGTCAGGCCGCCGTTGGGACTATACAGACCGATCGCATAAATCTGAACGTCCGCTTCTTTTATGAAATTGCGAACGTCCGCAATCGTGTAGCGGCTATGATTATCGCCTCCGTCGGATATGATGAGCAACGCCTTCTTTGTGTTGTGTGCTCCTTTCATCTGGCTCAAGCCAAGGTAAATTCCGTCGAAGAGAGCCGTCTCGCCGTGCGCCGCCGTAAACATCAGCCGGTTCTGCAATTCCTCGACGCTTCCGGTGAACGAGCTTGCAAGTTCTGCCCGGTCGTTGAAATCGACGAGGAAAAATTCGTCCTGAGGATTCGCGGTCCGGAAAAATTGCACAGCGGCCAGCCGCGACTTGTCGATCTTGTCGGTCATGCTGCCGCTCATGTCGAAAATCACGCCGATGGATATGGGCACGTCTTCGCTCGAGAAGCGCACGATCTCCTGTTCGGTGTTGTCTTCAAAGACGCGGAACGCATCCTGTTCCAGTCCGGTGACGAGGCGGCCATAGGGATCCGCGATCGTGACGTTCACGAGCGTCATTTCTGTTTCTGTCTTGAGTTTCTTGCCGGCTTTTTCTGCGGTGGCAGGGCCGACCGGGCCCGTCGTCTGCGACTGCGCCCAAATCGGAGATTCGATCGCTGGAGCCAGAAGGATAAGAGCGCCCGCACATATTGCCACGAGCCCCCATTGTGCTACGGGCTGCATGGCGCGGTGGATCACTCTAACCCCCGAAAGCCTGCGATGCTGAGAATTGTACCACTGCAATTCGCGAAAACAATCCAGCTAATTATGTATGACGGTCGCAGCGGTCGCCGGTCGATGCTGCGCCTTATCTTGACTGCGTGCCAGGTACCGTCGCTAATCCTTCGCCTGCGTTTAACGTCCGCGAGTGTTGGTGTTAGACTGGCAGCGACGGGAAAGGGCAGCAGACTCGCGGCTGCATATTCCGCGGCACCCGACTTCGATGTCAGACTCACAGGGCAAATCCAACTCGCACGCAATATTCGCCGTGATCCCCGCGCGCTATGCGTCCACACGATTGCCGGGGAAGCCGCTGGCGACGATTGCCGGCCGCCCGATGATTCAGCACGTTGTCGAGCGCGCCCGCCAGGCCGAGCGCGTGTCGCGCGTAATCGTCGCGACCGACGACGATCGCATCAAGAAAGCCGTCGAGGAGTTCGGCGGGGAAGCGATTCTCACGCGCCGCGATCATCGCAGCGGAACGGACCGAGTGGCTGAAGTCGCCGCGCACCTCGAAGCCGAAATTTACGTCAACATTCAAGGTGACGAGCCGCTCATCGATCCCGGCACGATCGATGCGGTTGTTTCCGAGATGCTCGACGACGAGTCCATCCAAATCGCGACGCCCTGCACGGCCATCACGCTGCCGAACGAAATCATGGATCCAAACATCGTGAAGGTGGTCCGCGATTTCGACGGAAACGGCCTCTATTTTTCGCGGGGTCCGATTCCGTGGGTTCGCGATACAAAAGCAGCGATACTGCCACATCACTGGAAGCACATTGGCCTCTACGCCTTCCGCCGCGAGGCGCTGCTCGAATTTCCCACGCTTCCGCCGGGCGAACTCGAGCAGGTGGAGCAGCTCGAGCAGCTTCGCTGGCTCGAAAACGGCTTCCACATTCGCGCGGTCGAGACGGATTACGATGCAGTGAGCGTCGACGTCCCCGCCGATATCGAGCGCGTTGAAAAAATCCTGCAATCGCGCGCCGCCTCCTGAAATGCCGTCCTCAGCGAACTCTGTGCGTCTCTGTGCCCTCTGTGTTAAATCGTTTCTCCTTTCGTCCGAAATCCGCAGCCGAAAAATAAAATTCCGATCGTGATTTGACACGCGGCTCATTTCTGCCCATAATGCGGAGTACGCCGATTCCAACGGAGGAATTCGAGCGCCTTGCGGGCCGCCCCGAAGTACATCTTTGTAACCGGCGGCGTAGTATCTTCCCTCGGCAAAGGCGTCGCCGCCGCCTCCATCGGTTGTCTCCTCGAAAGCCGCGGTCTTAAAGTCACCCTTCAGAAGTGCGATCCGTATTTGAACGTCGATCCCGGCACGATGTCGCCCTATCAGCACGGGGAAGTTTTCGTCACCGACGACGGCGCGGAAACCGATCTCGACCTCGGCCACTACGAGCGCTTTACCAACGCGCATCTCACGCGCGACCACAACTGGACCACGGGCCGCTTCTACGAATCGATCATTGCCAAGGAACGCCGCGGCGATTATCTCGGCAAGACCGTCCAGGTGATTCCGCACGTCACCGATGAAATCAAAGCGGCGTTTCGCAAAGTGGCGGACGCGGTTGACATCGTCATCGTCGAAATTGGCGGCACGGTCGGCGACATCGAATCGCTGCCATTTCTGGAAGCGATTCGCCAGATGCGCCTCGAGATGGGCGCCGAAAATGTTTTGTTCGTGCACCTCACGCTGGTGCCTTTCATTCCGACGGCAGGCGAACTGAAAACCAAGCCGACGCAGCACAGCGTAAAAGAACTGCTGAGCATCGGAATTCAGCCCGACATTTTGATTTGCCGCAGCGATCGCCAGCTGGGCGGCGACCTGAAAAGCAAAATCGCACTTTTCTGCAACGTGCACGAGTCCTGCGTAATTTCCGCGCCTGATGTTGGCAACATTTATGAAGTGCCGATGTCGCTGGCCGCGGAGCGCCTCGACGAACAAATTCTCCGCCTGCTGCGCCTGGAGGCGCCGCCTCGCGATTTGAGCCGCTGGCTTGCGATGCTCGAAACGCTCGAACATCCGCAGGGTGAAGTCCACATTTGCGTGGTGGGGAAGTACGTTCAGCTCGTGGATGCATATAAAAGTTTGCGCGAAGCGCTGGTTCATGGCGGGCTCGCGAACCGGCAGCGCGTCGTTTTCGAATGGATCGAAGCGGAAGATATCGATTCGATCGCCGCGGCCGACAAACTTCTGCGCCACGCCGACGGCATTCTCGTTCCCGGCGGCTTTGGCAAACGCGGAATCGCGGGAATGGTTCACGCGATTACATATGCGCGCGAGAAGAAAATCCCGTTCTTCGGAATTTGCCTGGGGATGCAGTGCGCGACGATCGAGTATGCGCGGCAGGTTTCGAAGCTCGAACACGCCGACAGCACTGAATTCGATCCATCGACTCCCAATCGCGTGATTTACAAATTGCGCGAGCTTCTGGGCGTCGACGAAATGGGAGGCACGATGCGTCTCGGTGCGTGGCCGTGCAAACTCGAGCCCGGCTCGTTCGCGAACAAAGCCTACGGCACGCTTGAAATTTCCGAACGCCACCGCCATCGCTACGAATTTAATTGCGAGTACGAGCCGACGCTCACGCGCGCCGGCTTCCGCATCACCGGGCGCACGCCCGACGGCGTGTACGTCGAAATCGTCGAAGTGCCCGATCACCCGTGGTTCGTTGGTTGCCAGTTCCATCCGGAATTTAAGTCCAAGCCGCTCGCGCCGCATCCGCTCTTCGCCGCGTTCATCCGCGCCAGTCTGGAAAACCGCCGCACCCGCCAGGGCGTCGCTGCGGATAAGCGCATTACGACAGGCGATCCCGCGGCGGACTGAAGGCCGCGTTCCATGACTCGTGTTCCGCGACCCGTGACCCGTGTTGCGCGATCCGCGACCCGTGTTGCGTGACTCGTGACCCGCGACCGGTGAAATGCCGGAGCGCTGCGGCTTGCTCCCCGAAGCCTCGGGTCTGAAGACCCGAGCTACATTTACCAGCGATTCGGACCACAACGGGTGGTGGTGCGTGAAACGGCCTCCACCTAAGTTGAAGGACCCCCCTGTACCGTAGATTAGAGATGGTGTCGGAGTCATGTTTTCAATGCCTTACGGTGATTTCTAATCGCGGCACGGTAGTTTAGAAATGCGGTGAGGCGTGACGGGCGGCGAGTGATAAGTGATGAGTGATGAGTGGCAAGCGGGAATCTCTTCCGACGAGTGGGAGTGGCGTCCGATAGTGTGGTCTGCGTCGTCATATAAAAACGGGAAATGGTAGCGCGGATTGGGGATCATGAACATCCGTAGAACTACGCAGGCCTGTGGAAAACTAGCGCTTTTTGGGCCTGCGTCAGGCGACATACACATTCTCGTTATGCCAGAGGAGAAACTCCTCGGCGGGTCTCAAGGCAGGTGTGTCGGGGACGGCGATCGTTTTCCCGTGTTCGGCGTAGTACTCGTGCCCATTTTCGAATTCATCTTTGATTCGGCGGCTAACTTCCACACGATACCCGGGTGTCACCGTGATGTACCCGCGGTCGAACAAAGTATGTACGTCTTGTCGCAACAAAAGCCCGTTTCGAAGGTCGTGCGGTCCCTCCTCTGCGAAAGGTCGAATGTGAGCTGCATTTAGGACATGCAGTACGGGCGACGAAGTGAAGGCGCAGCGACGGCGATATGCATCGGTCACCATTACGCGAAAAATTCCCTGGCCCAAGCGAGACGTGACGAGCTGGGGTTTCCCAAACCGATCCATTGATGCCACGACGTCTTCAGGCTGGAGAGTCATTCCCTTTAATCGGTTCTGAACCTGTTCCCAAATTGCTTCGCCGCGTAAGTCGGTTGTGTCATAGGTCCGGCCTTGAACGATATTCGGATCCCAATCCGTGGCTGGAATCCAGTCGTCTTGTGCAAAGAAGAATGGCGACTGAAGGAGTATGCAGCCGATCTGATAGTCTTCAGAAGATCCCGCATAGAATCGTCTATAGCGTTCAATCCTTGTGCGCATTTCGTGTTCGGTTTGGGCGCCGTTGCGCATTCCGAACGCGCTCCACGCAAAACTTACGGGAAGACCGGTGAAATATGTGAAGAAGCCACCGCCGACTATGAAGTTTCTGGGGCTATGGAGTTTGAAGAGGAACGGTTCACCGACCTCCACGGCTCGAAATGCACGGTCCCCACTGGGTCGCCAGAAATTCACCTCTTCCAGTGGTTCCTGGGCCGAGAGGTAGGTGTACCAGTCCCAGTCGGTGATGCCGACGTAGAATTTCATCGATTGCGCCTAAGAGCACGAAGTGTAATCGGTATGACTACTTGATTCAATCTTTACTAGGACGTGCGAGCGTGGAGCTGCATGCGGACGGCATTTTTCGGGCGGAGCGTGACGGAGAATAGCGGCTCGACGGATTGGTTCGGCGCGAGGGTTAGGCGGAAGCGCTGGGCGATCGTGGCGAGCAGGAGCGTGGTTTCCATCATGGCGAACCCGGCGCCTACGCAGACTCTGGGGCCGCCGCCGAAGGGGAAGTAGGCGAAGCGCGGGATTTTGCCGGTGCGGATTGGGTCGGTGCGCCAGCGTTCGGGGTCGAAGCGTTCGGGGTCGGGGAAGAAGCGGGCGTCGCGCTGTGTGACCCATTGGAGCAGGAAGAGATTGGTCTTCGCGGGGATGGTGTAGCCGTCGAGCTCGAAATCGTGGATGGCGCGACGGCCTACGCCCCAGGCGGGCGGATACAAGCGCATCGACTCTTTGACTACCATTTCGGTGTACGGGAGGCGTGGCAGATCGGCTGTAGTCGGGGCGCGATTGCCCAACACTTCGCTAAGTTCTGCGCCGAGGGCTGTGTCTGCTTCGGGGTTTTGCGCCAGCAAATACCAGGTCCAGGTGAGCGCGTTGGCGGTGGTGTCGTGGCCGGCGAGAAAGAGCGTCATGATCTCATCGCGTAGCTGCTCGTCGGTCATGCGGCCGCCGCCTTCATCTTTCATCGCGAGCAAGTTGCTTAGCAGATCGCTGCCTGCGGTTCCACCGTTGCCCGCAGGAGATTTCCGGCGCGAGCGAATCAATTTATAGACGACGTCGTCGAGATGCTTGATGGCTTGGCGCAAGCGCTTGTTTTTCGGGATCGGAATCCTGTCGGGCAGCACGAACGCCCAATTGGCTTGCGAGGTGAAGAGTTCCATCACGACGGACATGGCGTCTCCGACGCCGCGCGTGTGTTCGGAGACGTCTGAGCCGAAAAGCGATTTGGCGACGATCTCGAGCGTGAGAGTCATCATGTCGGCGTGGACGTCGCCCGTTTCGCCGGGCTTCCATCCGGCGAGCATGGCGGCAGCGGCCTGGGTCATGATTTGCGCGTAGGTGACGATATTTTCGTGGCGAAAGGCGGGTTGGATGAGTTTTCGCTGCGCTTGCCAGAATTCGCCTTCGCTCGTCAGCAAACCATTGCCGAGAATCGGCCGGAGGGCGCGATAGTCGCGCGCCTTGAGGAAATTCGCGTTGCTCTTTACGAGGACTTGCTCGATGCCGTCGGGATGGACGACGAGGCAGACGGGGACGTTGAAGAGGCGGAAGAAGATAACGTCACCGTACTGGCGAGCGCAGCGGGAGAGGAAGCCGCTCCAGTCCTGGCCGAGGGTGAACGACTGGCGGAGGAGATTCAGGCCGCGCGGGCCGGGCGGAAGTCGTCGAGCGGGGCGAAGGGCAACCTGGGTCTGAGCTTGCGCCATGCTGTGAGCATTATACGCTGCACCGGGTCGCGAGGGCGGGCTGATGGGACGTCATTGGGCGTCTCAGGGATTGCAAATACGGAGGAACCTGCTTAGGCTGTTCCATTCGAATGGACTACGGATGCTATTGATGGCGGAGAGAGCAAAATTCGCGGTGGGGAAAGTTTGCATCGGCGCGGGTGCGCCGCTGTTTCTTATTGCAGGGCCTTGCGTGATTGAGAGCGAGGGGCACGCTTTGATGATGGCGGAGAAGTTGGGCGCGATTGCGGGCGAGCTGGGCGTGCCGTACATTTTCAAGGCTTCGTACGATAAGGCGAATCGAACGTCCGTCACTTCGTATCGCGGGCCGGGGCTGAAGAATGGATTGAAAATTCTCGCGAAGATCAAAAAGCGGACTGGGCTGCCGATTCTTACGGATGTTCACGATGTGTCGCAGGTGGGAGCGGCTGCGGACGTCTGCGACATTATTCAGATTCCCGCGTTCCTTTCGCGGCAGACTGATCTTCTGGTGGCGGCGGGAAAATCCGGGCGCGTCGTGAATATCAAGAAGGGGCAATTCCTTTCGCCGCGCGAAATGGCTACTGCCGCGGAAAAAGTGGCGAGCACCGGAAACGAAAAAATTATTTTGACGGAGCGCGGGAGCTCGTTCGGCTATCAGAATTTGGTCGTCGACATGCGCGCGTTTCCCATCATGCGAAAATTTGGATATCCGGTGGTTTACGACGTGACGCATTCCGTGCAGCTTCCGGGCGGAGAAGGGAAGTCGAGCGGAGGCCAGCCGGAGTTTATCGAGCCACTTGCGCGTGCTGGAGTTGCGGCGGGCGTCGATGGGATTTTTCTTGAGGTGCACGATAATCCGGCGAAGGCGCTTTCGGACGGATCGAATGCGCTGGCGCTGAGTCAGCTTCGTCCGCTGCTGGAAAAAATCGTTGCGCTTGGGGCGCTTGTGAGAAAGTGGGACGCATGACGGCGCGCGCAGCTAGTTCGTTGAAGAAAACGAAATCGGCGAGTCCTGCGAATCAGGCAAAGTCTGCGCTGGCTTCCGCGAAACGCGTCCTGCGAATCGAATCTGACGCCATTGCTGGCCTGATCGATCGGCTTGACGAGCGATTCGAAAAAGCGGTCGAGCTTCTATTCGCGTGCAAGGGCAGGGTGGTCGTCACAGGGATCGGCAAGTCAGGCCTGATCGGACGAAAAATCTCGGCCACATTTTCGAGTACCGGCACGCCTTCGATTTTCCTGCATGCGGCGGATGCGTTGCACGGCGATCTCGGCGTGCTATCTTCGGACGATGTTCTGCTCGCAATCTCGGCGAGCGGTGAAACCGATGAGCTCGTCGAAATTCTCGAATCGGTGAAACGCATGGGGATACGCCTGATCGCTCTAACGGCGAAAATGCGTTCCACCCTCGCCAGCGCGAGCGACATCGTTCTCGATATTGCCGTGAAAGAAGAAGCGTGCTCGCTGAATCTTGCGCCCACTGCTTCCACGGCTGCGGCTCTTGCGATGGGCGACGCGCTCGCAATTTCGTTGCTCGACCGCCGCGGATTCAAGGAAGAGGATTTTGCCGCGCTCCATCCTGGCGGACGGCTTGGAAAAAAACTTCGGCGCGTGGAAACGTTGATGCACGCGGGCGAAAAAGCGCCGCGCGTTCTGGCATCCGCGAAAATGCCCGATGTAATTTACGAAATGAGCCGCAAGGGACTTGGGCTTACCGCTGTCACGGAAGCCAGCGGCAAGTTGCTGGGCCTGATCACGGACGGCGACCTGCGGCGCGTGATGCAGAAGCGCCAACAGAATGTCCTCGAACTTACGGCTGCCGATTGCATGACGCCGAATCCAGTTACTCTGCCGCGTACAGAACTTGCCGCGAGCGCGCTACGGCTGATGGAAGAAAAGAAAATCACGTCGGTGATCGTGGTCGATCGTGACGGGCGATTTGAAGGCGTCGTTCACATTCACGATTTGTGGACGTTGCAGTTGTTCTGAGGATGCGGATTCGAAACGGCGAACGGCCCACGACGAGGTAGGGCGCTCGTCGTGGCTACCCCGATCCGATTCGGTGAACGGATGAGCGTCGCAGATGTAGGCGCGGGCGGGTCTTAGACCCGCCCCTACTGGAAAAACGCAGATGGCGATCAAGGAACTGAAATTTCCGGCGAAAGTGGTGCGTCGCGCGCGGCCGATTCGCGTTCTATTGATGGATGTGGACGGCACGATGACGCCCGGTTACGTTTGCCTTCAGGCTTTTCCTGACAACAGCGTCGCCGAAATGAAAATGTTCAACGCGCACGACGGCGCCGGGATTACGCTGGCGAGCATCATGGGCATCCGCACCGGATTTATTACAGGCCGCGACTCGCCGGCAAACGCGCGCCGCGCCCGCGAATCGAGAATGGAGTTTGTGATTCAGGGCCAGCCGAAAAAGCTCGAGGCGTACAAGGCGATCCTCGTGCGCGCCGGCGTCACCGATGAAGAAGTCGCCTACGTGGGTGACGATTTGCCGGACCTGTCGATTCTTGGGCGCGTTGGGCTGGCCGTCGCTGTCGCGGACGCAGTCGTCGAAGTGAAACGCGCCGCGCATTACATCACAACGGTGAAAGGCGGCGAGGGCGCGATCCGCGAAGTGGTGGAATTAATTCTGAAAGCGCAGGGCAAGTGGAAGAAAGCGATTCCGCTGGCGATTGCCTAGCGCGGCGAGTGAAAGTTCCCACGACGAGATGAGTCGCTCGTCGCGGCCGCCGGGACAAATGCGGATCGTTACTGTTGGGAGTGGGCGCGGCGGCTTTCCTCGAAACCTTGCTGGATCCATTTGGGCGGATCGGGGCCTTTCTCATAGTCCGGTTTTTGTCCGAAGGCCAATTTCCATCGAGTGAGCCAGGAAATTCCCACCGGACCGATAAATAAATCCGGTGTCGAATAGGCGGGATCGGCAAGGGCGTCATCGAGTGAAATAAATCTATATCCTCGCTTTTCGAGTTTTGTGAGCAGCGCATCCAGACATTCAGCGTTGAGCGCGTCGTCGTGGATCAGCAGCACCTGTGGAATTTCCCGCTTGAATAAATCTCGCGACACCTGCTCGTAGAAATCGAAGACCGTATCGACGTATTCGAGATATTCCTTTTTCGCTTTCGCGATCTGTTTCTTGTCTTTCTTTTCGATCGCGTGGCCCAGGACGTCGTTAAACATGTAATCGGCGTCTTCCACGGTCACTGGTGCGACGCGATAGCCACGCTCTTTTAGAAAAGCCTCAAACGCCGCCTTGGCCTCGGCCGTTGGGCCCGTATTCAGAAATGGGTGGCGAAAGTATTTTTCCTGCTGCCCGGATGCAGCCAGCAAGGCGCGCGTAACCACTTCGCCGCGAATGGTTTCGTCTTCATACTGGTCGATCGGCGTGGTTTGAAAATCTACGTGCGTGTACGTGTGATTGCCCAGCGTCATTCCGTCGTCCAGCCAGTTTTGAAGCAGCGCGGCGCGCTCGTCCCGTTCGCGGGGCACTTGCAGCTTCCATTCGTTGACGAATCCAATTCCGGGCACGTGATGGGAGCGCAGGGTCGCGGGGATGGCGCGATTGATTTTTTCGAGCTCTTTCAAATTTCCGACCGCGTGGTCGGTCCCAAATTCCGCGCCAGGCAAATCGTCGACGGTAATCACGACGGAGCGCTGCGCCGGTTGCTGGACGGGCTGCTGCGCAGGATGTCCATCCGCCTGCGATCGGAAGTTTGCAAGCAAAACGTCTCCGCAGAGAAGCGCGCCGGTAAGAACTCCCGAAATCGCCAGCGCACGCAGTCGCGTGATAAACATCAGTGGCCCTCTGGATTTAGATTTCTGGAATGGCTGCAACGCGATGCAACGCAGAAGATAGTTTGCCTCAAGTGGAAGGTTCGGCGCGCGTTGAATCTGGAGCGGGAGAAGGGAATCGAACCCTCACCTCAAGCTTGGGAAGCTCGCGTTCTGCCACTGAACTACTCCCGCTCAGGCACGAACAAGCTCAGAGTAGCACTGCGTTTGACGTGTGCGCAACTGGCCTTCGCGGGGAGGCGCGCGAAGTTCTTAGGTATTCCGGAGGGGCGGCATGCGCCGATCGAGCGTGACGGCCGCGAAATAAGCGCAATTCGAAAGTTCACGGTGCGTCCATTTAGAGACGCGCTTTGAGATCGGAGCCAGAATCGCGCGAGCCAGACTCATCGCGCGGAAATATGTCTGGATGATTCTGATTTCTGCGGAGTCGTCTCCTGGATCGGGAGCCAAGCGCACAAATTGCATCAAGCGCCGGAATTCCGTCGGATCGACTTCTCGAATATTGATACCTGTCAGCTGCTGCGCGCGATCGGAAATCTCGACTTTGCCGTAGGCGACAAGCAGCGTGTGGCAATAGGCGAGAGAAAATTGAGCGAGTGCGCCGATGCTGAAGAGCAGGATGAAAATAGAGACAATCATCTCGGTTAAGTACTTGCAATCCGGAAGCCACTCGATGAATCTGACGGATGAATCTGACGATCGGCTCGAGCCTCTGAATTAGAAGCGGTTAATGATCGGTTTCACGTGAGGTTTAGGTCTCTTTTGCCCAATCGAGGGTCGCTCATTGTGTTTCGAGTTGAAACAAGATGCGCCTTTATGGTGCTCCGTGAATCTTTCTCACGCGTGAAAGGCGCGCCTTAGCGAATCTCGGGATAATCGAGGAAGTAGCGATGGAGATCTTGAACGGTCATCGCCCCTTTGCGGATGCGGACGGCGGTCAGGTCGCCGTTGTCACCGTGATTCGACGTTACCCACACCGTGTCGCCCGATCGAAGGCCGGCCAACTGAAAGGGTTTTCCTTTCTCGTCGATAAACTGGGTCTTGTCGGTGATCTTCATCAGCTGAGTGACTTCGGTGGGGCGCTTAAGCAAGATTTGCGACTTGGCGGCGTCGGTCGACGAGATCATGAAAAACTCTTCGCCGGCAGGCGTCTTCTTGCCTTGCGCATGCGCGATGGGTGCGAAAAAGTTCCCCACGGCGAGTGCGAGCAGAGCTACGAAAATCTGCGCAAGCTTGCTCATGCCATTCAGTCCATTGATCTCATTCATAACGGAGCGCCTCGATCGGATCGAGCCGCGCGGCTTTCCGCGCCGGGTAGTATCCGAAGAAAATTCCGACAGCCGCCGAGAAAATCGCCGCCACACCGACCGACATCGGCGACACGACGACCAGCCATTTGAAGATGTGAGCAATAACAAGCGAAGCCGTCATCCCAACAACGATTCCGATGATGCCGCCGAGCGAGCTCAAGACGAACGCCTCGGTGAGAAACTGCCGCTGCACGTCTTCCTCGGTGGCCCCGACGGCCATCCGCAAGCCAATCTCATGCGTCCGCTCGGTGACGGACACGAGCATGATGTTCATAATTCCGATGCCGCCCACGAGCAGCGATACGGAAGCAATACTTCCGAGCAACAGCCGGAAAATCGAAACCGTGTTTTCCTGCGCCTGGGCCAGTTCGACTGGATTGCGGATGATGAAATCCGGATCCTCGGTGGGACGCAAATGATGGCGCTGGCGAAGAAGTGCGGAGATTTGCTTTTGCGCGGTATCGATTTCGCCCTGTGATGTAGCCGACGCCATCACGTATTGCAGCCAGTCGATGCCGGAAATTTTCTTCTGGACGGTGGTGTAGGGGATCAGCAGCGTGTCGTCCTGATCCTGGCCGAATGTCGATTGGCCTTTCGAGGCCAGCTCTCCCACAACGAGAAAAGGAATATTCTGGACGCGAATCACCTGGCCGACGGGATCCTGGTCGCCGAAAATCTGCTGCACGACTGTTTTCCCGATCAGGCAAACATTTGCCGCCACATCCACATCCCGCTGCGAAAAACTGCTGCCGTGATCGAGCGGCCAGCGGCGAATCTGCAGGTAGTCCGCGCCCACTCCCGAAATTCGCGTATACCAATTTTGATTGCCGTTCACCACTTGAACGGATGCGCCAACTCCAGGCGAAACCATTGAAATCGTCGGGACGTGCTGCTGAATCGCTTCGGAATCCGATACCGTGAGGGTTTTTGTGGCCTGGTTGCCCATGCGCACGCCGTTCGAATTCACCGAGCCCGCCATGATGAAAATTACGTTGTCGCCGAGATTGCTGATCTGATTCTGCACTTGTTGAGACGCGCCTTGGCCGATTGCAACTGCGCAGATCACCGCGCCAACGCCGATAATAATTCCGAGCATCGTCAAAATTGTGCGCATTTTGTTTCGCGCAAGCGCGCGGAGCGCAACGCGAACGATTTCGCTGAAGCTCATCGCGGACCGCCTCGCGGGCCGCTCGTCGCTCCGCCAAACGCGGAGGATTTCTGCCCGCTGGCCGAACTGCCGCCAGTTTGCCCGGTGATCAACACGTCGCCTTCGTGCAAATCTCCTTCGAGCAACTGGGTGTTGTTGAAGTCCGTAATTCCGCAGTGCACCGCGATTGGAAATGGCTTGTGATCCGCTCCGAGCTTCCAAACCACTTGCCAGCCGCCCAGATGCGTCGTGGACGCCTCCTTCGAAATCTTGTTCGCTGCGTAGATTGACTGGATCTGCGACCGGGGATAGTCGGGCGTGTACGTCAGCGCTGCATTTGGAATCAGCACTGCGTCTGCGGCATGACCGGTCGGGATCGAAGCGTACGCAGTCTCACCGGGACGCAGCTTTTCATCCGGATTGTCGAAGTCGATCACGGTGTCGTAGGTCACCACGTTCTGCACCGTGTACGCATTCAGTCGAACGGCACTCACGCGCCCGTGAAATTGAAGAGTGGGGAAGGCGTCCACCTGAAACGTAACGAGCGTGCCGACTTTAATGCTGCCCGTATCCGATTCATCGGTCTTCGCATAGACCTGCATGCGCGTCAGGTCCTGCGCGATCGTAAACAATGTGGGCGCTTGCAACGAAGCGGCGACGGATTGCCCGACGTCGATATTGCGGGCAATCACAGTGCCGTCGATCGGCGAAATGATGGTCGTGTAGCGGAGATTGGCTTCCGCCTGATTCAGCGCGCCTTGCATCGAAGTCACTTGAGTTCTCGCCTGCTCGAGCTGTGCTTTCGCTTGCGTAAGGGCTGCCTCGGCGGAGTTCACATCGGCTTGTGCTTGCCCAAGTGTCGATTGCGTGAGCTCGTTCGCGTCTTCCGACACGACACCTGCCGTAAACAGATCCTGTGAGCGTTTTCCCGTGGCCTGCTGGTACTTCACATTGGCTTGCGTTTTGGCGAGGTTCGCCTGATCGACCTGCACGTTTGCCTGCAATGTAACAAGATTCGCTCTCGCATTCGCCACGTTCCCGCGCGCCGTCATCACCTGCGCTTCGTAGATCGCGGGATCGAGCTGCGCGAGCACCTGACCGTTCGTTACGCGCGTGTTAAAGTCCGCGAAAATGTATTGGACAGTACCGGAAACGTAGGAGCCGACCGGAACGGTGGTGAGAGGATTGATGGTGCCAGTCGCCTGCACCGCGGCGTTGATCTCGCCTTTCCGGACGGTGACGGTGGAATACTGCGGCGCGGTCGATCTACTTTTGTAATAGAAATAGCCGGCGGCCAGGAGCGCGAGGCAGACTGTACCGGCGATATATCTCTTCCGATTCTTCTGATAGGACTCTCGTAACGGCATTGAACTCCACTTCTCGAAGAACGATTCCAGTCCAATTGCATGGCTGCTTGTTCCGGTCTGGGGGTATTGCTCTTCCGATATGGCTTCCTATTATAAAAGACGCGCGCTGGAGGCATTCGGTTACCGCTCGCTGCCAACATAGTATCAGCCTCGGCGCCATTCAGAACTCCTTTCGACTGTTCATCCCGCGCGAGCGCTCGTGTTAGAGTGGCGGTTCGGCGAAACCCCGCCGAAAGCGATTCCGGGAGGCGAAGTGGCGTATCGAGACTTGCGCGATTTTCTGCGCACTTTGGAAAAGAAGGATGAGCTGAAACGAATCTCGGCTGAAGTGGATCCTGTCCTCGAGATCGCGGAGATCACTGATCGCGCGGTGAAAGCAGGCGGCCCGGCGCTCTTGTTTGAGAATCCCAAGGGTTCGCGAATTCCAGTGGTGACAAACCTTGTCGGAACCGAGCGGCGCATGAATCTGGCCCTCGAGGTGGATTCGCTCGATGAAGTAGCGGAACGGATTCACTCGTTCCTGGATATGCAGTCTCCGCAGGGAATTTTCGAAAAAGTGAAGATGCTTCCAAAGCTGGCGGAGATCGGTTCGTTCTTCCCGAAGACGGTGCGAAGCGGCGAATGCCAGGAAGTGGTTCGCGACAAGGATTTCTCGCTCGATTATTTCCCCATCTTGCAGTGCTGGCCGCAGGATGGCGGCCGCTACGTCACCTGGCCAATGGTTATCACGAAGAACCCGGAAAACGGCAAACGCAACGTGGGTTGCTACCGGATGCAGGTGTTTGACGAGCGCACGACCGGCATGCACTGGCAGACTCAAAAGCACGGAGCGGATCACTACCGGAACGCGCGAACGAAGAATCGTGACGGGAAGCTGGAAGTGGCGGTCGCACTCGGGTCCGATCCGGCGACGTGCCTTTCAGGAATTCTCCCTGTGCCGCCCGATATGGATGAATTTCTTTTCTCCGGGTTTCTGCGGCGCGATCCAGTGGAGCTGGTGCGCTGCAGGACGGTGGATTTAGAGGTTCCTGCAAACGCGGAGATCATTCTCGAGGGGTATGTGGAAATCGGCGAGATGCGGACGGAAGGCCCGTTCGGCGATCACACGGGGTTCTATTCGCTGGAAGGGCAGTTTCCGGTGTTTCACTTGACGTGTATCACGCACCGTAAGGATCCTCTCTATCTCACGACCATTGTCGGGCCGCCTCCCCAGGAAGACTATTTCATCGGGCACGCTATCGAGCGCGTGTTCCTTCCTGTGATGAAAATGCAGTACCCCGAGATCGTTGATGTCGCGATGCCCGCTGAAGGAATCTTTCAGAACCTGATGATCGTTGCCATCCGAAAAAGCTATCCCGGGCAGGCGCGCAAAATCATGAACGCAATCTGGTCGCTCGGGCAGGCGATGTTTACGAAGGTGGTGCTGGTCGTGGACCACGACGTCAACGTGCAGGACTCGCGGGAAGTTGTGTGGAAAGCGCTTTGCGCGATCGATCCCGAGAGAGACATCCAATTTGTGCTTGGACCCGTCGATACGCTCGATCATGCAGCGCGTCGCCAGGATTTCGGCTCCAAGATGGGAATCGACGCCACACGCAAATGGCCCGAAGAAGGCTTCACAGGGCGATGGCCAGACGAAATCAAGATGGATGACGCCATAAAACGTCGTGTGGACGAAATATGGCGAAACCTGAGGATCGAGGCATCGAAGAAAAAGCAATAGTAGCCACCCGCTCTCGGAACGCACGCCCGTCTCGCTGATTGCACGGAAACCCCTTTAGCACGAGCAGAAACTGTACTTTCACCTGTCCTTTTCGCGTACCTGTCCTTTCGGACAAGGTTTTAACCAAGAGCACACACGTACACAACCTTTCTTGACACTTCGTGACGCGGATGCAATAAACGAGTGAAAGCGGAACGTACCGGGATTCACAGTACTTCGGTACTCCGCAGCGTGGCAGTCGCAAATGGGGTTTTGAGGCTGAAGACACGCAGCAAGCATCTTGGCTCTTCTCAGGCCAGGCAAAGCAGCGCAGCAAAAGTAAAGTGAAGCTGGGACCGTCCTGCGAAGCGGGATGGAGTGAGGAGTGAGGGGCCGCGCGATGTTCAATCTGGGGAAAACGAAATCGTTGATTGGCCTGGATATCGGCTCGAGCTCGGTGAAGGCTATCGAGCTCAAGAAAACGAAAGAGGGTTACGAGCTGGTAAGCCACGGCATCGAGACTCTCGCCCAGGACACCGTTGTGGACGGCGCCATCATGGACGCCCCATCGGTGGCAGAAAAGATTATCTCGATTTTCGAGAACCAGAAGATCAAGGCGAAAGACGTCGCCACTTCTGTATCGGGACATTCCGTAATCGTCAAGCGTGTGAGCATGCCGTTGATGACGGAAGAAGAGCTCTTCGAGCGGATTAACTCCGAGGCGAGCCAGCACATCCCGTTCGATATCGCCGACGTGAACCTCAGCTACCAGCTCCTGGAAGCCACCGAGAACCAGATGGACGTTCTTCTGGTGGCGGTCAAGAAAGACAAAATTCTGAATCACACGAACGTTCTGGCGCAGGCAGGGAAGACGCCTGTCATCGTCGACATTGACGCGTTCGCTTTGCAGAACTGCTTCGAGGTGAATTACGAGCCGGATCCGTCGCAAGTGGTCGCGCTGCTGAACGTAGGCGCGAGCGTGATGAACATCAACATCGTGCGCGGCTGGACTCCGCTGTTTACCCGCGACGTTTCAGTGGGCGGTAACCAGTACACGGACGCGCTGCAGAAAGAGCTCGACCTCAGCTTCGAAGATGCCGAGAAGTTAAAGATGGGAGGCACTCTCGCGGGTGTGAGCGAAGAGCAGCGCACCGCGATTCTGCGGTCAGTCTCGGACATTCTCATTCTCGAGATTCAGAAGACGTTTGACTTTTTCCGCGCGACGGCAAGCGGCGAGAACATTCGCCGGATTTATGTTGCCGGCGGGACGGCGCGGGTTCCCGGCTTGCTCGACTTGCTGAAGGAAGAATTTGCGATGCCGGTCGAGGAGTTGTACCCGTTCCGAAAGGTTGCAATCAATCCTGGGCGTCACGATGAAAGCCAGCTTCGCGATTTGGCGCCGCGCCTGGCAATCGCTGTCGGCCTGGCGCTGAGGAGCTTTGACACGCCATGATCCGGATTAACTTACTTGGTCAGGCCCGTCCAAAGGCCACCAAATCGACCGTTCCACTGGAAGCGACGATCCAGATCATCTTCCTTCTGGTCGCGCTCGGCCTTGCAGGCCTCGTGCTGGGTATCACGTACTTCCAGCAGAAAACCGAGCTCGATAACACCAACAAGAAGATCGCTTCGCTGCAAGCCGAAAAATCCACTCTTCAGGCGATCAAAGCGGACGTTGACCGCTTTGAAAGCCAGAAGGCCGTCCTTCAGCAGCGAATCAACGTAATCGAAACCTTGCAGAAGAACCGCACCGGCGGCCAGGAACTGTTGCAAATGGTCGCGAATACCGTCGTGCGAGTGGATTCTCTCTGGCTTACAAGCCTCGAGCGCAAGGGCGAGAACCTCGATATTAAAGGGCAGGCTGGTTCCATCAATGCCGTCGCCAATTTCATCACTCAACTGAAACGCTCCGGCTATTTCAGTAACGTAGAAATTAAAGACGCGCAGGAGACCGACCTGGTGAAGTCAGCCCAGACGTTTGGCTTCTCGATGACGGCAGCCATTGCAGGTGCAGCTGCAGCTCCGCCGCCTCCGGGGCAAGCAGCGCCGCGACCCGCCGGTGGCACGCCACCGTCCGCGCAGCCTGCGGCCAAGGGGAGGAGCTAACATGGCGACTTCATTCCGCGAATGGCCCTGGCCCCTGCAAGCAGTCTTTTATGTCGCGCTAGCTTTCGTAATCGTCGCGTTGGGATTCTACCTTCCGATTTCTCCGGTTCGCACTGTGCGGAGCGATCTGGAAGCGGCGCAAAACAGAGTGAAGCCCCTCGAGGCCGAAGTTCAGAGCCTGCGGGTCTACAAGCAGCGAAGAGCCGAATTGCAGTCGGAAATGGACGCTCTTCAGAAGCAGCTTGAAACCCTGCAGACGATCGTCCCGGAAGAGAAGCAAGCGGATCAATTCATTCTGATGATCCAGAGCGCGGCGCTGAGTTCGGGTGTTTCCATTCGTAAGCTGACATCCAAGCCCGTTACCACCCAGCCGTATTATTTCGAGATGCCTTTTGATATCGAGGCCGACGGCCCGTATTTCTCGGTTCTCGACTTCTTCGCGCGGCTCGGGCGTCTCTCCCGAATTATCAATGTCGGCGACCTGAAGCTTTCCGGGCTGGGAACTGGAACGCAGAACGTCAAGTTCCACACGGCGCCGGGCACTTCGGTGACCGGCACTTTCACCATCACTACTTTCTTTACGAAAGCGGCAGACGGGACGTCGGCAGCTCCGCCAGCCGCACCGGCAAAAAAAGCCGCAGGGCAAAAACGATGAAACTGGCAAAGTCATCCGCGAATTTGTGGGTAGTGCTGGCGCTTTCGCTCTGTCTCGTACCGGTAGCAGGGGCACAGAGCAGCGCGCCGGCCAAGAAGGTCGCCAAGAAGGCGCATGCAGCGACGTCCGCGTCTGCGCCTGCAACCGTCGCCCCTGGGGCTGCGACAGCTCCCGAGGCAAAGATCGAACCGGTGGCGGCGAAACGGGATCCATTCGAGCCGCTGGTGAGCACCACAAAACCAACGCACGGGCCGCTGCCTCCGGGCAAAGCGGGACTGATTATCGGCTCCGTCCGCGTCGATGGCGCGGTGAAAGCGCCGAGCGGAATGCTGGCGGTTGTCTCCAACGAGGAGCAGCGTGTGTATTTCATCCGCGAGGGTGACAAGCTGTACGACGGCGAAGTGGAAAAAATTGGCTTGGATGGCGTGACGTTCAAAGAGAACTCAAAAGATGCGTTCGGCAAACCGGTAGAACGAATGGTTACGAAACGAATCTACTCGAGTGCAGGAGAGCAGCAATGAGGATCATGTGGCGGGCGTGCGGCATGACTGCGCTGGTTGCAGCAAGCCTGATTCTGACGAACGGAGCGCTTCCGGCGAATGACTCACCGGTCGTGCATGTGAAAGCGGTGGTGAAGGATGGAACGGTGCGCTTGGAAGCGCAGGCGAACGCCCCGTTCGAATACACCACCTATCGCCCCAGTGAGAGCCTCTTTGTGCTCGACCTGAGCGGAGTGGCGGCGGCTGACCCGGCCGGTGCTCGCGTGGTGGCTTCCGATCTTGTGAAGAGCTACCGCGTGATCAACTACGCCTCGGGCCAGAAGCCGGTTGTGCGAGTGGAAATCCTTTTGAGCCAGGGCCTCGAACCACGCCTGGAGCGCAAGGACTCGCAGGACCTCACTCTACTGGTCTCGCGTGCTCCTGGTTCCGCTTCAGCTCCGGCACCGTCCGCTTCGGCTGCAAGCGCAGCGCCGGCGATCGTCCCGGCCTCGGCGCGCGCCAGCGAAACGAAAACGCCCGGCACAACCTATGAGTCGATTCAGCAGGTAAGGCTCGCGCAAAACGGCAATCAGACCGAACTCAACGTGGTTGGCTCCGGCCACCTCACCTACCACGCCACCCGGCTGCAGAATCCGGAACGGCTGGTTCTCGATTTTGCAGGCGCGCATTTGAAGACATCAGACAAGCAGATCGCGAGCAATCTGGAACCGGTCCGCGAGGTAAGGCTCGCGCAGTTCACTCCGGAAGTTGCGCGCATCGTTATCGATCTGCGCCAGCCAGCTCACTACAACATTAGCGCCAGCGGAAATTCGGTCACGGTGGCATTCGCGCCAGCCGCTTCGGCGGCCGGCGCGTCGGGCGGCTCTCTGAAATCCAAGCCGTCTTCGGAGCCTTCGGACTTGTCGACCGCCAAATCGGTTGCCAAGTCTGAAGCTGCGCCAATCGAAGCCTCCACTACACCAGCATCCGGCATCCCGGCGCCTTCGGCTGTTCTTCCAGCGTCTTATACCCAGCCGGCTGAGAGTCTTGCAACTCCGGCAGCTTCGGTGCCTCCGCCAGCAGCTAGTTCTTCGGAACCAGTGAAACCGCTGGTAGACGGCCAGTCTCCGACGCCAGCGCCGTCCGGCAAATATTCCGGCGAACCGATATCAGTGAACCTGAAGGACGTGGACCTGCGCGACTTCTTCCGCCTGATTCACGAAATCAGCGGACTCAACGTCGTGGTAGACCCGGCCGTAAAGGGCAACCTCACGATCGTGCTCGACGATGTACCGTGGGATCAGGCTCTGGATATCGTTCTCAAGAACAACGAACTCGACAAGCAGCTCGACGGCAACGTTCTTCGCGTGGCCACAAAAGATACGCTGAAGAAAGAAGCGGAACAGAGCCGCGATCTGTCCAAGGCGCAAGCCGAAGCCGCCGACGTTGTGACCACTACCCGCGTGCTCAGTTACGCCAAGGCCGCCGATATGGTCGCGACGTTGAAAAAGTTCCTGTCGTCGCGTGGGGATGTTCTGGCGGACAGCCGCTCGAACACGCTGATCATTCGCGACATCCCGAGCGTTTTGCCGGTGCTGGACAACCTCATCCGGCAGCTCGACCGGAAATCGCAACAGGTGGAAATCGAAGCGCGCGTCGTTGCTGCCAACCGCACCTTCTCGCGTGAAATCGGCACCCAGTTGGCGTTCGCAGCCGCGAGCAACAACGGCCGCAACATATTTGGAGGCACCGGCGGCGTTGGCACCAGCCCCGTGATCCGCAACTTCCCGCCGCTTCCGGCTCCCCCGATTGTGGTTGGAACGGGCGGCCCAGGCGCCACGAGCGGCTCCTTGCCTCTGAGCACGAACCTCGGCGTTGGCGCTCCCACGAGCGGCATCAGCTATTCGTTCTCGGCGGCTAACTTCGCACTCGACGTGATCATCACGGCGGCCGAAGACCGCGGCGTTGGCAAGCTGCTGTCGAAGCCCAAGGTCATCACGCAGAACAACCAGAAGGCGACCGTCAAGCAAGGTACCAAGATTCCAGTGCAGACGATCGTCAACAACACAGTTTCCGTTCAGTTCGTCGACGCAGTTCTGCAGCTGGAAGTCACGCCGCAGATCACCGCAGACGGCACGGTCTTCATGGACGTCACCGTGACGAACGACCAGATCGACCAGGCCATTCCGCGTGTGCAAGGCATCCCTGCAATCGACACGCAGTCGGCCGAAACGAAAGTGTTGATCAACGACGGCGGCACTGTCGTAATCGGCGGAATTATCGTCACGAACCAGCAGACCGACGTGAAGCAGGTTCCGGTGTTAGGCAGCTTGCCGGCCATTGGCAACCTGTTTAAGCACACCACGGTCAGCTCGCAGGCTCAGGAATTGCTCTTCTTCCTGACGCCGCGCATCATGCCGAGCTAGTCCGGGCATCACTCGGGAGATTGCTATCGGTCGTGACAGGTAAATCGCGAAACGAACCTTTAAACCGGAGCCGAGTCGATCGGCTCCGGTTTTCCTTTTCTAAAATCGGCGCGGACGCCTTCCTCGTATCCCAGCTTCATAACATTCAGTACCTCTGCGGGTTCACCGGTAGCGCGGCCTTGCTCCTCATTGAACGATCTCGCGCGACTCTTTTCACCGACAGCCGCTACACGTTTCAAGCTCACGAGGAAGTTTCGAACGCCCGCATTGAAATCGCCACGAGAGGCTTGGTCCGTGCGGTAGGCAACACACTGCGCAAGCGGCGAGCGCGCTCCCGAGTGGCCTACAATCCGGCTCACGTGACCGTAGCGCAACACAGCGCGCTTCAGGCGGCTGCGGGCAGCCGGATTCGGTGGGTAAACGGCGGCAATGCCGTCGGATTGCTCCGAGCCGTGAAGGACCCGCAGGAACTCGCCGCCATGCGCGCCGCCGCTCTCCTTATCAGTGACGTCTTCCTGGAAGCTGTTCCCTTGCTCAAGCCGGGCCTTACCGAACTGAACCTCGCCGCCGAGCTGGAATACTCGATGAAGCAGAAGGGAGCGAGCGGGCCGTCGTTCGAAACCATCGTGGCTGCCGGTCCGCACTCGGCTTGGGCGCACGCCCAGCCATCCTCCAAGCCGCTCAGGAAAAGCGAGTTGGTCGTCATTGACCAGGGTGCTATACTCCACGGTTATTGCAGCGACATGACGCGCACCGTCTTCCTGGGACGGGCTCCCGCGAAAGTCCGGCGACTGTATCGCGCCGTTCTCGCGGCTCAGGAAGCGGCCCGAGCGGCGATTCGGCCGGGAGTAACCGCGGAATCGGTCGACGCAGCTGCCAGGCGAGTCCTCAAGGGCGAACATCTCGCCCAATACTTCACCCACAGCACCGGGCACGGCTTGGGACTGGAAGTGCACGAGATGCCGCGCTTGGGCAAAGGTGAGAAGGCAATCCTCGAAGAGGGCATGGTCATCACGATTGAGCCGGGCGTATACGTGGAAGGACTGGGCGGTATACGCATTGAAGACGATGTCGTAGTTACATCAGGCGGCGCCGTGGATTTGACAACTGCGCCCCGAGAATTTCTAGAACTCTAAATGGCGAAAAAAGAGAAACCAGGATCATCGCAGGGTAGCAGTCCCCGGGGCGTGGATTTCAACGAAGTCGAGCGCTTGCTCGCTTTCATGGAGAAGCACGGCCTCGAGGAATTTGAGTACGAGCGCGATGGCGTCCGCGTTCGCTTAAAGAAACCTTCGACGCATCCCCAGGGCGTCTTGCGTACAGTACCGGCACACGAGCCTGCATCTCAGGGAGCGCACGCAGCGGGACACTCAGGCGGAGCAGGGCATCCGGCGTCTCCCGGCGACGCCGCTTCAGGGGCGGCTTCTCGCGCGAGTCGAGCCGAGGATCTTCACATCATTAAATCTCCAATCGTCGGCACGTTTTACGCGTCGGCGAGTCCGGAATCGGAGCCATTCGTCAAGGTAGGTGCGCAGGTTGAGTCTGGCCAGGCGCTCTGCATCATCGAAGCGATGAAGCTGATGAACGAGATCGAATCGGACGTGGCGGGAGAAGTGGTGCGGGTATTCGTTGAAAATGGCCAGCCGGTGGAATATGGCGAGCCGTTGTTCGGGATCCACCCGCAGCGGAAGAAATAGGCGCTCGGTCTCCAGGCAAAATGTTCCGAAAAATTCTGATCGCCAATCGTGGCGAAATCGCGCTCCGTATTCTGGGCGCTTGCAAAGAGCTCGGCATCAGCACGGTAGCGGTCTACTCGGAAGCGGACCGAAATGCCCTGCATGTTCGCTTTGCGGACGAGGCCATCTGCATCGGCCCGCCGCGCAGCATTGATAGTTACCTGAACATTCCCCAGGTGATCAGCGCAGCCGAAATTGCAAACGTTGACGCAATTCATCCCGGCTACGGCTTCCTCTCCGAGAACGCGAATTTCGCCGAAGTCTGCGAAGCCTCTCACATCACTTTCATCGGTCCGAGTCCGGATGCGATCCGTTTGATGGGCGAAAAGGATCGCGCCCGCCAGGAAATGGCAGCGGCAGGGCTTCCGATCATTCCGGGCAGCCCGGGCGTGGTTCCGGATGAAGACGTGGCGCGAAAATTTGCGGAAGAAATCGGTTACCCGCTCATCATCAAAGCATCGGAAGGCGGCGGCGGCCGCGGGCATGCGCATCGTCCGCGAGAAATCCGAATTGGCGAACGCATTTCAAACGGCGCGAACGGAAGCCGACCAGGCCTTCGGCAGCCCCAATGTCTACATGGAGAAGTTGATCGAGCGTCCGCGCCACATCGAATTTCAGGTGTTGGGCGACCGCCACGGAAGCGTGGTTCATCTTGGCGAACGCGAATGCTCGATCCAGCGCCGCCATCAGAAGCTGCTCGAGGAATCGCCGTCTACGGTAGTCGACTCCAGGACGCGAAAACAGATGGGCGCTCAGGTCGTCAGCGCGCTCGCCAAAATCGGCTATTCCAGCGCCGGCACCGTCGAATTCCTCCGCGAAGAATCCGGCAAGCTTTACTTCATCGAAATGAACGCGCGCATCCAGGTGGAACATCCCGTCACCGAAATGGTCACTGGAATTGACCTGGTCAAGTCCCAGATCCGCGTTGCTGCCGGAGAAAAGCTCGACGACGTGGTGGGCCCCATCGAGTTTCGTGGGCACGCCATCGAATGCCGCATCAACGCCGAAGACCCCGATACCTTCGTGCCTTCCCCGGGCCGCATCACTGCATTTCGCGTTCCCGGCGGCCCAGGAATCCGTGTTGACACAGCGTGCTACTCCGACGCCGTTGTACCGCCTTATTATGACTCGCTGATTGCCAAGATCATTGCCCACGGTCGCGACCGCGACGAAGCGATCGCCCGAATGAATGGTGCGTTGGGCGGGTTCGTGGTCGAAGGTATCAAGACTACGATTCCACTCCAAAGACGGATTCTCGCCAATCCCGACTTTATCGCTGGAAAGTTCGACACGCACTTCATCGAGCGCTCGATAGCCGTCCCAACGAAATAGCCGGGAGGCAGCGGTTGTTTCCACCCCTCTACGTGATTCTTGACCTGGCCTCGACCACTGGCCCGGCAGCCCGCATTCCGGAAATGCTGGCAGAAGCGGGCGTGATGCTAATTCAACTTCGCGACAAACATGCCCCCGCGCGCGCAATTTTCGATGCATCACGCCGCCTCGTCGCCGAGCTTGCCCCCCGGGGCGTCCGCGTGATCGTCAACGACCGCCCGGACGTTGCCGCGATCACCGCAGCGGGCGGCGTTCACGTGGGCCAGGAAGACTTGCCCGTCGAAGAAGCCAGAAAAATCGTCGGCGCGCGCCGGTGGGTGGGAGTTTCGACACATAACCTCGAGCAATTCCGCGCCGCCAACACGACTTCGGCGGACTATATAGCTGTGGGACCTATCTTCTCGACCGCTACGAAGGCCAATCCCGACCCGGTCGTTGGCCTCGACTTTCTTCGCGCCGTCCGGCAATTAACGCGAAAACCTCTGGTAGCGATAGGCGGCATTACGATACAGTCCGCCGAGTCAGTATTTCGCGCCGGGGCGGACTCAGTAGCCGTCGTAAGCGATTTGCTGCAAGCAGCCTGATCCAGCCAAGCGCACGCGGGAATATCTGGCGATAGCGCAGCGATTGCATTCTCATCCGTAGGGGCACGGCATGCCGTGCCCGCTTAAGAGGCGGCAACACGCGGGCCCTGGCTAGACGCAACCGAAGGACGACTCGATGTCGGATCACGCACAACCAGTCGGCGCCGTCGCTCCAACCGCCGCCGAAAAATCCGAACTCGTCAAGGGCCTCGGCCTTTTCGACGCCACCATGATCGTCGCCGGTTCGATGATCGGCTCCGGCATTTTCATCGTCTCCGCGGATATCGCGCACCAGGTAAAAAGCCCCGCGCTTCTACTCGCCGTTTGGATCGCGTCCGGCGTCATGACGCTCATCGGCGCTCTCAGCTACGGAGAACTCGCCGCCGCGATGCCAAAAGCGGGCGGCCAGTACGTCTACCTCCGCGAGGCTCTTGGCGAAATCTGGGGCTTTCTCTATGGCTGGACGATGCTGCTCGTCATTCAAACGGCCACGATCGCGGCCGTTGCCATCGCCTTCTCGAGATTCACCGCAGTGATGATCCCGTGGTTCTCGCCGACCGACTGGATCTGGAAGATGGGCACGATGGGCCCGTGGCATCTTTGGTTTGGCGATCTCGGACCGTACAATGTCGGTCTGAATCGTCAGAACCTGCTGGCCATTCTCTCGATCGTCTTCGTCACCTGGATCAATACGCGCGGTCTGCGGCTCGGCTCGATTATCCAGAACATTTTCACGGTCGCAAAGCTCGGCTCACTGGGCGCGCTGGCGCTTCTCGGCATTTGGTTTTCCACCGAAGCAGCCCGCGTCGCAAACTTCAGCAATTTTTGGCACGCCGCCAGCCTTGCCGGTCTGCACCCCTATCCGCCCGATAATCCCACCTGGTGGATTGGCACGATTACGCTCGTCGGCGTCGCAATGGTCGGCTCGCTCTTTGCAATGGACGCGTGGAACAACGTCACATTCATCGCCGCAGAAGTAAAGAATCCCAGCCGCAATCTGCCGCTGTCGCTCGCGTATGGCGCGGGTCTCGTCGTCCTGCTGTATACGCTCGCAAACGTCGCTTACCTGCGCGTTCTGCCTATTAGCGGAGATCCCAACGGCGCAACGGCTATCGCGCGCGGCATCGAGTTTGCGTCTCAGGGACGCGTCGGCACCGCTGTCGCAGAAGTCATCTTCGGACCTGCAGGCGCAATCGTGATGGCGATTGCAATCTTGATATCCGGCTTCGGCTGCAACAACGGTCTGATTCTCTCAGGCGCACGCATCTACTACGCGATGGCCAAGGATCGCCTGTTCTTCAAATCCTGCGGCAAAGTGAATCGCCACCATGCTCCGGGCGCAGCTCTCGTCGTGCAGGGAATCTGGTGCTCGGTGCTTTGCCTCTCCGGCACTTACAATCAGCTCCTCGATTTTTTGATTTTCGCCGTTCTCATTTTCTACATCCTCACGTTGGTCGGACTTTTCGTTCTCCGCGTGAAACGGCCCGACATGGAGCGGCCCTATCGCGCCTTCGGATATCCATTTCTTCCCGCGCTGTATCTCATCATGGCCGTTTTTCTCGAGATTCAACTGTTGCGTTACAAGCCGCAATACACCTGGCCCGGACTGATCATCGTCCTGCTGGGAGTGCCAGTGTATTTTCTGTGGAAGCTGGCCGACAAATCGAACGGAAGCAGCGAAGCTGCATAGCCGGAGGTCCTCCAGATAAATGAGCGAGCGAGCGCAAGTGCCAGGTGGCGTCGAGCGAAAAGGGAACCCTCTCTTTTGGAAGAAGCCGATGGATTGGCTCCTGAACGAAGCCAAGGCCACTGGCGAGCACACGTTGAAACGCACGCTTGGGCCTGTGTCGCTCACGGCGCTAGGCGTCGGAGCAATTATTGGCGCCGGAATCTTCGTGCTCTCCGGACTCGGTGCGCACTACGCCGGCCCGGGATTGATGCTTTCATTCGTGATTTCCGGATTCGGCTGCGCGTTCGCCGGCCTTTGCTACGCCGAATTCGCCGCGCTGATTCCTCTCGCAGGCAGCGCGTACACATACGCGTACGCGGCGCTCGGCGAACTCTTCGCCTGGATCATCGGTTGGGACCTGACGCTCGAGTACGCGATGGGCGCGAGCACCGTTTCTTCCGGCTGGTCGAACCACTTTGTCGAGTTCCTCAATATTTTCGGAATTCGCATGCCGCTATGGCTTTCATACGACCACTGGACGGCATTGCGCACCGCTGAGAACATGGTCGCGCGGCAGATGGCCGCCGCGTCTGACTCGAGTCTCGTTTTGGGTTCGCAGGCCTATCTCGCGAGAGTGGGCGACGTCCTCAGCGCGCAATCACCGGAATTAATTCGGCGCGCGCACGACGCGGTGAACGCTCCAAGACTTTTCGGCATGGAGATCGGCTTTAACCTTCCGGCATTTTTGATCGCCCTCGTCATCACCGCCATCCTGGTTAGAGGAATTCAGGAGAGCGCATCTTTCAACGCTGTGATCGTGTTCATCAAGGTCGCCGTCGTTCTCTTCATCATCGGGCTCGGCATTCACTACATCAATTTCAGCAACTGGGGCCACGACTGGAGCACGTTCGCTCCCATGGGATTTGGAGGTATCGGCGCAGGCGCTGCTTACATCTTTTTTGCCTATATTGGCTTCGATGCGGTATCGACCACCGCGCAGGAAGCAAAGAATCCGCAGCGCGACTTGCCGATCGGAATCATCGCATCGCTGGTTGTTTGCACGGTTCTTTACATACTTGTCGCAGGCGTTCTCACCGGAATGGTTCCCTGGAAGGAAATCAACATCGAAGCGCCGCTGGCTGTGGCCTTCCTCGATCGCGGACTCACGAAGGCGTCATACCTGATCACATTGGGCGCGCTAGCAGGCCTTACGAGCGTGATGCTTGTCATGTTGCTCGGACAAACGCGCGTTCTCTACTCCATGGCCAACGATGGCTTGCTCCCGCGGAAATTCTTCGCGGCGATCCATCCGAAATTCCGCACGCCGTACAAGAACACGATTCTCGTCGGCCTTCTCGCGGCGCTGGTCGGCAGCACGGTGCCAATCGACGACATCGGCCGCATGGTCAACATCGGCACTTTACTAGCATTTATTATCGTCTGCTTTGCCGTGATCGTCCTGCGCCGGACAAACCCGGGCCAGCCGCGCCCCTTCCGCACTCCCTGGGTTCCGTTCGTCCCCATCATGGGCATCCTCTTCAACGGCTACATGATGTACAAGCTCGGCTGGATTAACTGGGCTCGCCTGATCGTCTGGCTGCTGATCGGCCTCGTAATTTATTTCACCTACAGCCGCTACCACAGTCGCGTCCAAAAGGACGACCGCAGCGCGATGTAAACTTTCCATACGGTAGCGGTAGCCACGACGAATCGCACTACGATTCGTCGTGGGTCTTGTTTGCACCGCCTCGGTCTGAGTTATCATTAACGCCTCGCGATCCCGCGCCCATCCGCGCCGCGACAAAAACCACCGTGCCCCAAATTGTCCCCGCGCCGTCTCTGGGTTTTTCTGCGACGAACCAAGCCGCTCGATCGCGTCGCTCTTACGATCCTGCTCCTTTACGCGATCTGCCGCCTCTTCGAACTCGCGGGTATGCGCCTTCCATTCACCGGCATTCTGTTCCTTCTCAGTTTCGCCTCCGCCATCTATTTCTTCGTCCGGTTCCTGCCCTGGTTCCGCAATCAACTCCTGTGGCGCTTGCGCAATCGACTGATCGTCGCCTACGTTTTCATAGCCGTCGTTCCCGTCGTGCTGCTCCTCACCATGGCAGCGGTCGCGTCTTACGGCGTTTATCTTCAGCTCGGCGCGCACCTTTTGCATGACGGGTTGCAAGACCGGATCAGCGTCGTCGCTGGAGAAGCCCAAGCCATCGCCGGCGCCATGCAGGAAGAAGTGAACCGGGGCGCGGCGCCGGACGACGAAGCGATGCTTTCGCATCCCGAAGTCGCCGTCTTGATCGACTCCGCGCGCAGGGAATGGCCCGACCTTCGCGTATTTCTGAATCGCGGCCAGCACCTGCTGGGAGCGCGCAACGGGCGGGATTATGCCGGCCTCGTTGAAGTCCAAAACCAGCTATGGATCGCATCCATACAAAGCCGCCCGAGCCGCCGGGGATTGATTTACGTTTTTGTAGGAGCGCCGGTCAATCCCGCGTTTCTCGACAGCCTTGAGACGGAACTCGGCCCCATCCAGATGATGCTGCTTCAGCCCATTGCCGAAAAGCCTCGCAGCGGAATTTCGCTCGAAATCCAAAACCGCCTTTACGTTCCCGGCATGCAAATTTTCAGCCGCGCGCGAACGCTTCCGCCCCGGGCGAGTTTCCTCGACATTCGCGTCAACGGCGCCTCCACGCTCGAAGCGCTTCATCACGACCCGGGCCAGGACTCGTCGCCGGCCCCGGTGCTCGCAACCTTTGTGCTGCGCCCGTCGGCCCTGAATCATCGCTTGCTGACGTCGGTGGGAGCAGTGGGCCCGCTGATCGTCAGTCTGCTGATTCTTGCGGGCATCATATTTCTTGTGCTCGAATTGGCAGCGCTCGTCACCGGTGTTGTTCTCACGCGCACGATCACGCGCGCCATCGGCGATCTCTACGCCGCCACCCTGCGGATCCGCCGCGGCGATTTCACGCATCGCATTCGCGTTCACCAGCACGATCAACTCGGCGCGCTCGGAGAATCGTTCAATGAAATGACGACTTCGGTCGCCGAGCTGATCCAGGAACAGCGCCAGCGCCAGCGCCTCGAAAACGAACTCTCAATCGCGCGTGAAGTGCAGGAACAGCTTTTCCCACGCTCGCTTCCCGAGCTACCGGGCTTGCAGCTCGCCGCGATCTGCCGCCCCGCCCGCACCGTCAGCGGCGACTATTACGATTTCATTCGCCTCAGCCCCACGCGACTGGGCATCGCACTTGCTGACATCAGCGGCAAAGGAATTTCCGCCGCTCTGCTGATGGCGAGCCTGCAGGCATCGTTGCGCAGCAATGCCGCGCTCAGCGAGATCATCGATCACACTGGACGCAACGGGCAGGATGGGCGCAGCGGCACCGCCCAACTCGTCGAGCGCCTGAATCAGCATCTCTTCAAGAACACCTCTGACGACCGCTACGCCACTTTTTTCTACGCCATCTACGATTGCGAAGAGAAGTCGCTGACGTACACAAACGCTGGCCACCTCGCGCCATTTTTTGTGAATGCAGGTAAGGTGCAGCAACTCGATGAAGGCGGAACCGTCGTCGGGCTCTTCGAGGAAGTGCCCTACACGCAGGGAACGTTGAAAGTCGAGCCCGGAAGCGTGCTCGTCGCATTCAGCGACGGCCTCACCGAGCCCGAAAACGTCTACGGAGAAGAATTCGGGATGGAGCGCCTGAAGCAGGAAATTCTGCGCCAAGCCAGTACGCCACCGCCGCGCCTCGCCGAGAATCTGATCGCCGCCGCCGAACAATGGGCCGGCTCAGCCGAGCAAGCCGACGACATCACCGTAGTCGTCGCCCGAATGGATTGACGTTCGCCCCCATGGACCTCAGGAACGCCAGGGCCTATGAAAATATTGAGGTTTATCCAAAATCCGGGAGAACAGGCCAACTGCGTCAGTAAGGACCTAGTCCAGGTATAAATTCCATTTATGGGATCGATAAACGTGCGGCGCGCAAGTCTATGTGACGACGGAAGCGCCGGATAGGGCGTTCAGAGTGCTGATTTCTGGCTACAGTATTACTGGAACTGCCGCCCCTTTAAAAAAAGATTTGTAACTTTTCATTTTTTGATTGACATCGTAGATACGTAGCTGGAATATGCGCCCAGCGTTACACGAAGGTCGGGCGCGTCAAGTGTCCGCCTGGTTGTACTTCCGCTTTGAATCGAATAAGAAACTCTGCCAGGTAGAGAACAGGCCTGCAAAGGCTGGGGCTTTGCCGGGATGAATTCAAATCTGAGTGTCCTACGAGGAGAAATTCAACGTGAAACAGATAATCAAGCTATCGCTTCTTACCGCGCTTCTCGTGCTCGTGTCGGCTTCGATGACATTGGCCCAGAGCGCGGCGAACCAAGTGACCCAGCTCCAGTTGGAATCGCGCGGTATTTCGGTTATCGGCGGCCCCTCAGCTAGCAGAAACCTTCCAGCCAACATGGTCTTTCAGGCAAGGAACCATCCCGACGCCGACGCCAATGAACCAGCGGGAACGTCGTCGAAACTTCCAATTCCAAAACCGGACACACAACCCGTCGTTGCACCCGGTCCGAAAGCCTTCGGCTTCGACGGCATTAACTCGGTCGACTCGGCGCTCGTTAACGAAGGATTCGTCGTCGAGCCGCCAGACCAAGGGGTGTGCGTCGGTAATGGTTTTGTCATGGAGGGGGTCAACCTGGCGGTCGCGGTTTATGACGCTTCCAGCGGTGCCCTGCTCGGCGGTCCAACCCAACTGAACGCCTTTTTTAAGTTGGACTTCTCGCAGTTTACCAGCGACCCTCGCTGTTTCTTTGATACCCGGACGCGACACTGGTTCGTTACGCTCCTTCAAATCGATATTGATCCCACCACCGGAGCTGTTACGAACCATTCGCACGGCTTGATCGCCGTGAGCGCTTCGGACAGCCCGCTCTCTACTTTCAGCATCTTCGCCTTCGATACCACTGACGATGGAACAAACAACACTCAGAGCCACGCTGGCTGCCCCTGTTTCGGTGATCAGCCCCTGTTCGGGGCCGACATTAACGGGTTCTTTTTCACAACCAACGAATTCTCGATTACCGCTCTCACGGGCGGAGGGCCCGTGGTTTCGAATGGCGCTCAAATCTATGCCATGTCCAAGCGGCAACTCGCGGCAGGCCTTAGCCCCACGGTTGTGCATTTCGGACAGATCCCGCTGACGAAGGGACACACTGCGCGCTCGATCCAGCCGGCTCAGTCGATCTTCGCGGGTACCGGCGACATCGAGTCAACTGACCAGGGAGTTGAGTATTTTGTCAGCCATCTCAACTTCAATCACACGTTCGACAATCGCATCGCGGTTTGGGCTATTTCGGACACTCGAACCCTCGACCAGAAAAACCCAACCGTCGATTTAACCAACACCGTCATCAAGAGTGAAGTCTATGGAGACCCTCCCTCGGCGACCCAAAAAGCCGGACCTAACCCGTTCGGAGCGTCCCAAACTCCGCCGCAACCAGAAGGGGATATCGACTCGGGCGACACCCGCATGCAACAGGTATTCTTTGCAAACGGTCTTCTCTGGACTGGTCTCACCACGGCCGTTCAGCAGCACAAGAATGTCCTCGCAGGCGCCGCGTATTTCATCATCAATCCTAGCTTCAATCATGACCAAGTCAGCGCCGAGATACAGCAGCAGGGCTACATCTCAGCCGCGGGCGACAACGTGATTTATCCGGCGATCGCTGTGAACCCCAACGGCAAAGGTGTAGTGACCTTCACCGTTTCCGGACCTGACTTTTTTCCGAGTGCGGCTTACACCAGAATCAACGCCAACCGCGGCACTGGGAAGATTCACATCATCGCGGAAGGCGCTTTCCCTGATGACGGGTTTACGGTTTACCCGCCTTTCAGTCCCGGCGTCGGCCGTTGGGGAGATTATTCCGCTGCCGCTGTCGACGAAAACGGAAAACTCTGGTTCGCTACCGAGTACATTCCCGCGAATTTGAGTGGCTTTCCGCAGGGGCTTGGCGTGAATTGGGGTACGTTCATCGGATCCATCGACGCAGGAGAAAACGACGACAATTAGCCGCCGCAAAATAAACGGCAAGGCCGGGCGGCCCGAATTTCGGGCCGCCCGTTTCTTTTGCGTTCCCGTGTACAGCGCCAACACACCCCTCCGCCCGCTCGTGCACAAATAACTGCGGCGTAGAGACAACTCCGGGGCAGCGAGCAATTCTCGCTGGCTCTTTTTCCCTTTAATCCCTGCAAAAATTGGATGTCCTAACCTCGGGCCCTGAATCCTCTGCGGTACCGGCCCAGGTCTGCGTTCCTTCGGCCGGCCGCGCTATGTTGCCACCTCAGTTGGGATACTTGTCTGTAGAATTTTAGGTTGCCCGATTCTTAGCAAGCCAATGAAAACATTCGTTCCCGCCCTTCTAATCTACTGTAAACGAAATTTTGAAGTATCCGGCCAGCGCGCAACTCGAAATGAATCTCCGGTCCGTCGCGTCGTGCGCTCTCGGCTCTTCCCGGGAACACCCACTGCTTTTGACGTCCATGCCTGCTGGTAACCGCACTTTCAAGCCGGCCTTTTTCCTTCAGCGAGAGCTTGACTGCTATTCTACAGACGTTATGTTGCTATCTGTGAATCACGGGTCTACCACGCCTTTCGCATCAAGGGCATTTGCAACAATCACCCTCGCGATCCTGATGGGCGCGGCAGCTGGCTCCGCCCAGGAACCGGCGCAACAGACAGAGTCCGGCGTCCGTCTTCAAAGTCCAGTGCAAATTCTTACGCCTACTGGCGGGGTGGATTTCAACCCTTACACGGCAAAATTAGCCAATATAGTGAAGAAGAACTGGTATTCCGGAATGCCGCTCGCTGCACTGCAAGGTGAGAAAGGCAAAGCAACCGTTCGGTTCGAGGTTCTGTCGGATGGACAGGTTGAGAAAGTAGTGCTCGAAGCGAGCTCCGGAGACGACGTGCTCGACCAGGCCGCGATCAAGGCGGTGCGCGACTCGAGCCCACTCGAACCCCTGCCCTCGACTTTTAAGGGGACTCATATCGAGCTCCGCTTCTTCTTTTACTACAATAGACGGCCGGACGAAAACGCCACAGTGTTACCGTTCGATTGCGGTTCCGTCGCGCCACTATCTCCCCAGTCGGCACCGTTCGACCGACTCGAACTACTCGCGTTTGTTTCACGCAAATATGACAACGATTACGAGAATCAGGTTATCTGCCAGCGCGGTATCGATTTTGATCCTGACGCCACTCTTCTGAAGATTTTTCAAATCGCTCAGGTCCAATCGGAGTTGCTGGCCACGGTGAGCAAGCTCAAGCCCCGCGCGATCGGAAAATCGTCGCCAGATCGAGACCGCGCCTTCACTGCACTTCGTCTGGCACTCGATGATGTGCATGGAGGACAGCCGGCTGCGGCCGACGTTGACTTCAAGCGCGCCCTGGAATGGGCGGACGATTCGGCGACGTTGCACCTGGCCTACTCTGAATATTTGTTGTCGGCAAAGCGGTATTCGGATGCGGAAACTCATGCGCGCCGCTCTCTGGAGCTTTGGAAAGAAAATGCAAAAGCCCATCTGGAGCTTGCACTGACACTAAGTCTGCAGGGGCGTGATGGCGAAGCGGCACCGGAAGCCCGCGAAGCGTTGCGTATTGTTCCGCACGAAAAGACTGCTCTCATCGCCCTGGGTTTTAGCCTAGCGCGGAGCGGCCAGTATGCAGCGGCAGTGCCCATTTTGCGGGAGGCGGCCCTTGGTACTCCGGAGGTCCCGCTCGTTCACAAGCACCTGGGCGGTTGCCTCGTTCACACCCGCGATTTCGCCGGCGCGATCGAAGAACTAAATCTTTTTCTGAAGACAAACCCCAACGATGCAGAGGCCCATTACTTTTTAGGCGTGGCCCTGAGAGAAACGGGTAAAATCGCAGATGCGCAGTCGCAATACCGTGAAGCCAAGCGAATCGATCCGGGCAATGTCTTATATACGACTATGGACGATAGCGCTGGCTCCGCCGAGGCACCGCTCGCTTTCTCGAAGAATTCGGAACCGAGGCCGGACGATGGCTTCCTTTCAGGGAACGTATATTCCAACACCTTTTTTGGCTTCTCCTACGAATTTCCCAAGGCCTGGGTTGTCTTGAATGCCGAACGAGGCAAAGCGTTCGCTAGGCTTGGCGGCGCGATGATCGCGAACGGCGATCCGGTCCTTAACGACGTAGGTGAAGTAGCCGCCAGAAATGCCTATCCACTGCTCCTTGTAGCGAAGGAGTCCACGAAAAACATATCAACGACCGTGAACATGATTGAAATTCAGGCCATGGACCGGCGTTTTGCCGGTGACTCAAAGACCGGTGAAGATTTTGTGAAGTCTATGGCCGCACTTTTACAGCATATGGGGCTGGCTGTCACCGTCGTTGGAACTCCTGAGTCATACGCCGTCGCGGGGAAACCGTTCTGGAAGGTAAGAATGGATTTTAAAGTGAACAACGCGATTGCTCATGGTGCGCAGGTTGTAACGATCGAAAAGGGTTACGTTCTTTTCTTCGTTTTTTCAACCGCCGATGCCTCGAAGCTCGATGATCTTATTGGCACCATGCAATCCCTACGATTTACGGCTTTGCCAAAATAGTTTTGTTTTTCCCGCTACTCGAATCGCGCGCAACCGCTCTCCTCTCACCTCTCAATGCACGATATACTGGCGGGGAATTCAGCGCGATGACATTCACCCAATGAGAATATTAACTGCAGCGGAAATGCGCGAAGTCGACAGGCTCACTACCGAGCGGTACGGCATTACCGGCCTCGCGCTTATGGACAACGCCGGAAAAAGTGTCGCCGATTTCATGAATACGCGGTTTCGCAATCTCGATCGCCGTCGAATCGTTATCTTGTGTGGCAAGGGCAACAATGGCGGCGACGGCTTTGTCGCCGGCGCGGCACTTGGCCGACCTGGGTGTGAAGTCGTCCGTGATTCTGGTGGCCGGCCAGGACGAGATGCGGGGCGATGCAGCCGCAAACCGCGAACGCTGGCGCAAGTCCGGCGGCGAATTACACCTCATTCGAACCTCTGCCGACTGGCAAACAGTAAAGGCGTCCGTCCTTTCGTCGGACATAATTGTCGATGCGCTGCTAGGCACCGGAATTCGCGGCCCCGTCGAAGGACTCCTCCAGCAGGTGATCCAGGACGTCAATCAACGCACTCCCGATAAGATCGTGATCGCGGTCGACATCCCGTCTGGCCTGCCTGCGGATGCCAGCGACCAGCCTCACCGGTGCTTCGATCGCAAGTGATTCTTCTGCTGCAAGGAGTATCGTGATTGCAAATCATACCGTCTCGTTCACAGCGCCCAAGCTCGGCATGTTCCTTGGCGACGCTACAAAATTTGTTGGCCAGTTGACAGTTCGAGAGATTGGCTCGCCGCCGGCGCTTATCGAAGAAATTGGGAAGGGAAATCTGCGATGGCTAGAGCCCCGCGAGTTCGCCGCATTCGCTGCTCCTCGCAATCACGACGGCAATAAGGGCAATTACGGCCACGCGCTGATCGTCGCGGGATCGGTGGGAAAAAGCGGCGCCGCGGTGATGGCGTCATGGGCTGCTCTGCGCGTAGGCGCGGGCCTTGTGACGGCCGCAATTCCCGAGCCGGTGCTTCCGATGGTCGCGGCGTCAAGCCCCGAAGTGATGACGGAGCCGCTCCCCGCAACCGATACGGGCAGCATTTCGCTCAACGCGCTTCAGTACGACCGCTTCGATTCGATCGCAAAAGCGAAAAGTGTCATTGCAATTGGCCCCGGCCTTTCGACACATACGGAAACCGCTCAATTCGTTCGTAACGTCGTGGGGAAGTATGTGGACATGCCGATCGTCCTCGATGCCGATGGACTGAATGCATTTGCCGGTCGGGCTCAGGAGCTGAAGGCCACTCGCAAGATGCTGGCGGTGACGCCCCATCCCGGTGAAATGGCGCGCCTCACAGGCAACAGCGTGAAAGAAATTCAATCGCGGCGGCTGGAAGTCGCCCGTAAAGCTGCAGCTGATTGGAACGCGATTGTGGTTCTCAAGGGCAATCAGACCGTGATTGCCGCTCCCGATGGCGACGCTTGGATTAATTCCACCGGCAATCCCGGCATGGCCACCGGCGGCACAGGAGACGTCCTTACCGGAATGCTTGCGGGCTTAATCGCGCAGCACTTTCCGTCTTCGCCGGCTGCAGCGACCGTCAGCTTCGGCGTATATCTGCACGGTCTCGCCGGAGACGTCGCCTACGCAAATGCCGGCGAAGCTCCGCTCATGGCTACTGATTTGATTCGCGCGATTCCGCGCGCCTACCAGCAATTCTTCGCCGAGTCAGGCCGTGGCTAGCCGCGAAATCGTTACCCACTCCTCGGATGAAACGATTCAGCTCGGGCGCGATCTCGGCGCGCAGCTGAAGCCCCCCGTTTTGATTTTGCTGTACGGGCGAACTTGGAGCAGGGAAGACGACGCTTACAAAAGGAATCGTCAGCGGAGTAGGCGCCGCGAGCGAGGACGAAGTAACCAGCCCCACCTTTACGCTCGTCCACAAATACGAGCACGGCGCGCGCGTCTATCACGTAGATCTATATCGGATTGGCGATTTTCACGATCTCGAAACGCTGGGCCTGGAAGATGTGCTGGCTGAGCCGGGTGTAGTGATTGTCGAGTGGCCCGATAAGCTTACGCTGCGCACCGATTGGCCAATCGTACGCGTTCAACTCGAGCATGTGGCAGAGGACACGCGAAAGATTACGATTCGCGATGAGGCAGGGGTTTTGGCGGGCGTTCAAGATTAAAACTGCACCAGCGCCTATGACGGCGGGTCGAGCGCCATAATTTGAAATCCGGCGTCGACGTAAAGCGTGTTTCCCGTTACGCCCCGTCCCAAATCGCTCGCGAGAAACACGGCAGTATCCGCGACTTCCGCGACATCGGTGTTGCGCCGCAGCGGCGCGTGCTGCGCGACGAATTCGAGCACCTTCGAAAAATCCTTGATTCCGCGAGCGGAGATGGTTTTGATCGGGCCGGCAGAAATCGCGTTCACGCGGATTTTGCTCTTGCCCAGTTCGCTCGCGAGATATTTTACTGACGCTTCGAGCGCTGCTTTCGCCACACCCATCACGTTGTAATTCGTCACGACCCGCGTCGACCCAAGATACGTGAGCGTCATAATCGCGCCGCCGTCGGTCATCAGCGGCGTAAGCGCCTTCGAAACAGCCACGAGCGAAAACGCGCTCACTTCCAGCGCAAGCGCAAATCCGGCGCGCGACGTGTTGACAAACGGATTGCCAAGATCTTCGTGGTTCGCGAAAGCGAGGCAGTGGACCACCACATCGAGCTTGTGGCCTTGCGCTTTCACCGCGGTGGCGAGATTGTCGATGTCGGCCTGCTGCTGCACGTCACACGGGAAAAACGCCTTCGCGCCAATTTCGTTGCCGAGTTCTTCCACCGTCGGCTTCGCGCGCTCGTTTTGGTAGGTGAGCAGCACCGTTGCGCCTTCGCGAACGAATGCCTGCGCGATCGCGTACGCGATACTCCATTTATTCCATACGCCGAGAACGACGGCGGTCTTTCCCTCAAGTAGTTTCGACATGGCGGGATTTTACCTTGAAATCCGGCATGGAAGGAAGGTGCAGGCAGAAAGGCGACGGCAGGGGGGCGACGGCGGGAAAGCCAAGCCTTCACACAGAGGGCACGGAGGAACACGGAGTGCACAAAGAAACTCGGCGCGCTCGGCGAAACAGCCGCGCAGATGGTCAGCGAATCAGTCGAATCAATGCGCTCGCCACTTTCACGATCTCTGGCCAGAGCATCGCGATCGCGACCCCAATTGCGGCCATCTTTTTCGGCGAGATTGCCGGAACGCCAATGCGAGTCGCGCCGGGCTGGTGCTGTGAGCAGTATCCGCCCATAGTTGCGCGACGGCTGCATCGCTGCCCGGCGGGTCCAAGATAGAGGCACGGTCCTTGGTCAGCAGTCGTACTGGAAACGTTCGAAACCGCCCGTGATACGCGGCTGGCGTAGCCTGGTCGGCGCTCGGGGTGGGTTCCGGGCGCGAACACAATCTTCGCCTCTCGTTCGCCATGGAGGCCGGCTGGCTGCCAGTTGAGATCGGCCTCTGGCGTCGGCTCCGCTTCGCTGCCCGACCCAGCATTAACCCTTACGTCTCGTTCCATTGCGCGTCGCTCCGCCGGCCGCTAGAGTAAAAGTTCGTCCGAATCAGGTGTCTGGAATGCCGGATACTCATACTCTGCCTTCGCCCACCCATCCAGCCAGGATGAAGCTGGAGCCTTACTCCGCCGAAATTCGGCTTCCGAACCTCACGCTCGGCATCGACAACATTCATTATGACGTTTTCCTGAGCCCGCGGTTCGTCGATTTTACCCGGAAGTACCTGCTCGAACTCACGCGGCAGACCGTCAACATCAGCCTTGTCTACGGCAAGGACAAAAAGCGCACGGGCGCCCCGGAGCATGGCGCGTTTCGCAAATTGCTCACTGAGATTTTGCAAGAGTCGCTGATGCGCGCGAAATATCAGAAGTCCGTCGAGACCGACGTGCTGCACCAGCTCGCCATCCTGAAATACATCACCTCGGAACTCTCCAATCAGTTTTCGAGCATCGTGGTCGAGTGCAAGGAATGGATTCGCGGGCGCGGCGAACTTTTCGAGCATAGCGAGCCGGCGCACGTGATGCGGTCGAAGATCGCGGAAATTCAGGCGGACAAAAAGAACGTCTATCGCCAGGTGGGCGAGACGCTTCATCGCGTGTGGCGCGAAGTGGAAGAAGGAATCATCTCGAAATCGCGGCGCGCGCTTTTCGGCGACGATTTCCGCGAAACGTACGACCTGCTGCAGAATCGGTTCCTCTTTGTTGAAAATGGCAACGACGATAACCTTTTTCTCGAGCATTACGTCCTGCTCGGAAACTTCGTCAACGATCCCGACCGCTTCGACATCTTCGACAATATGTTGCTCGATTTCGTTCGGGATTTCGTGCTCGCCGATGGCGACTCCGAAGAGCTGAGCAAATGCCGGAAGACGCATGAGCGATTGATGGAGCAAGCGCGCGTGCTGCGTTCCGAGCTTGAGCGCAACGAGGAAGAGCAGCGCGAACTTTCTTCGAAAGCAGGCGAGCGCGACGATCTTTTCCCGTGGCTCTTCAAGCGCAAGACAGGCTCGTCAGCTGAAATGAAGGGCGAACTCGAGAATCTCCGCCGGAAGTTCGCGTCTTTCGAACAGAATTTGGAGGAGCTCGCGCCGCCTATCGATGCGGCGAAACAGCGCCTCGATTTCCTCACCGAAGAATATCAAAGCCGGCTGGGCGACTACCTGAACCAGCCTGAGAATTCGCGAAGGCTGTTTGGCACGCAAGCTTCCGCTGCGGAAGGCGAAGCGCCTCCTGAAACTCGCGCGCAATTGCGCGAAGAGTGGGTGCATCGCCTGGAAGAACGCGATCTTTTGTCACACGTTCTTGCAGGCTACGAGCTGCGGAAATTCTTCGGCGATTATTGCCCGCCGATCCACTTGCAGCAGCTGAAAAAAGCGATCGTGCAGCGGGAAGAGCAGAAGCGCATCGAGACGATTCTCGAGCAGTTCCCGGCGCGCAAAATCTCGATGAAGCGATTGGATGACGCCTCGCGAGCGATTCGCCGCCGTACCCACGAGGAAACTCTCGCAATCTGCAGCCAATTCGCGGAAGACCTGATGCGTCTGCGCCGCGACCGCCGCAATTACCAGCAGGTAGCCTCGTGGATGGAGCGAATTAACCTGGTGCGCTCGGAGCGGACGCGCGAGCTTTCGCGCGTCAACAAGAGCCTCTACGAATTTCTGCATCCCGATGAGGGCCGGCCGGCGGACGATCCCGTCAGCTCGCATGTGGTGATCAAAGCGGATGTGCGCGGCTCAACGGGCATCACGAAAGACCTGCTCGCGAAGGGGATGAATCCCGCGTCGCACTTCAGTATCAATTTGCACGAGCCTGTGAAGCGCATGCTCGATCGCTACGGCGCGGCGAAAGTATTCATCGAAGGCGATGCGATCATTCTTGCGATTTACGAAACCGAGTCGCAGCGCGCGACCCAGCGCGCCGTGGCGCGAGCGTGCGTGCTGGCTCGCGAAATTCTGGCCGTCACGCAGGCGTACAACTTCCGCGCGAAGACGACCGATTTGCCGGCGCTCGAGCTGGGCGTCGGCGTCGCGTTTCAGGATTCCGCGCCCATCCTGTGGATGGACGCCGATTCAAAAGTGATGATTTCGCGCGCGTTGAATTTGTCGGACCGGCTTTCGAGCTGCTCGAAGATGGCGAAGCGGCTCTTCAAACTGAACCCGTCGCCATTCAATGTCTTCCTGCTGCAAACATTGATGGAAGACACGGTCGAGGACGAAGGCGACGAGCTCGTCGTCCGTTACAATCAAAATGGAATCGAGATGAACGAAGACGGCTTCCAGAAAATCAGCGCGGAAATCGCCCTCGCTCCGATGGCCGGCAATTTCCCGATGCCGTGGGGCAAAGAACGCGTCCAACTCTATTTCGGCGAAGTTCCCATCGGCGATACGTTTGAACCAATCATCATTCGCAAAGGTTTTGTCCGCCAGCTTCTGCCCGGCGGAAAAATCGGCGCGCAGGGCACTCGCGCCTACTTCGAAGTCTGCACCCATCCCAAGCTGCTCGAACTCGCCCGCAAAAAAGTCTCCACAGTTCCCGCGACAAGTTGAATGCCGGCACCGCCGCCCCTATAATCTCTCACGGAGGCGAAAGGGGTCCGGTGATTCTCGTGGCCTTCAAAGCCATTGATCCTGTCCTTCGCGGCCAGGATGGTGGGTTCGACTCCCACACGCTTCCGCCAAAGTTTCCTTCGACGAGAACCCACCCTTTGCCCGCCGCAGCGGACGAAGCGCGAAGTACACGGCACCTTATCAACCCGCAGCGTTCCCCATAACATTGCGCCAACACCCACTCCGCCAGCGCCGGTTCAGCGAAAGCCCACTCTCAAACATTGTGGTCCACGCCGGCGTACTCAGTCCAAACGCGCCGGCCTCCTGCTTTTCGCCTTGCTGCGATACGTTCGCGCGACACGGACACAGGTCCGGTGAGATGCGCTCCGCAAATCGAGCCGGTAAAGCTGCTCCGCGAACAATAATTTTCAAGCCAGAATCAGAGAAGCAGCGCGGGCCTATTCGACATGAAGAATCTTGCGAGAAACTGAAACCTCGGCCATCATCCCCGGCATGCGCCATCGCGACGCCCGCGAACGAACGAGATCCTGCGAATCCAACTCAATGTAGGCGGGATTATTTCAATTTGTCGTATTCGGATTTCGCAGCGACGAGAATTGGGATGCCGGGATCCGCGTCTTTCCACAACGCGAAGAAATCTTGATAGGCCACGCGCGCCTTCGCCGTGTCTCCTTCGGCGGCGTACGCCCGGGCAAGGCCCAAGCGCGCGAGTGCGCCTGTGATACTCACCACCGTCACTCCCGGATGATCGATAATTTTCTGAAACTCCGCGGCTGCTTCGCTCCCGCGGTGCAACGCCAGATAGGCGAGGCCTCGTTCGTAGACGGAAACCATTCCCCGCGTCGCTGCAAGGTCGTACGGCGCCGCAGGCTGTAGAATTTCCAGCGCCTTCGCGGCGTTGTTGCGATCCAATTCGATGGCGGCGTGAATCACGGGGATTTCGAAGCCGTTCGCGATGGTCGAGAGCGGCATCTGCTTGGCAACTTCATCCGCCAGCAATTGGGCGCGCGCCGTGTCTCCTGCCCGCGCAAACGCGTACGCCGCTCGTATCTTTACGCTGACGGGAGAGTCGATGGCCAGCGCCGCAGTCGCGTCGCGTTTCGCCGCCGCTGCATCACCGGTGAAAGCTTCAATCTGAGACTCCGTTGCTCTCACGTTCGCGGCCGATTCTTTCTGGCCGATGTTTTGGAAATCTTCCACCGAACGATTGAACAGCGTGTTCGCCTTCGCAAGTTTTCCGGCATGCGCCTGCGCTTCGCCGTCGAGCGCATGCGCAAAGCCAGCCACCTCTGGCGGACCGTTCGCGAGAATGGAAAGTTCGTGTTCCAGCGCAGGGGCATCGTTCTGCGCAAAAGCTATGAAATAGAGCACGCGGTGGAAGAACGGAACGTCCAACTTCCGCGACAGAGCGTCGTTGATCGTCGCTTTGGCCTCGTCGAAACGCCCCAATCCCAAATACGAAATACCAAGTTGCGTGTATGAGATGCTCTCGTCCGGGCCCAGCCGCACTGCCTCGCGGCCCTCGCGCAAAGCAGCGTCCCACTGGCCGAGAATTTGATGGGAAACTCCCAGATTGTTCCAGGGAATGCTGTCGCGCGGATACGTTTGCTTCCACACTTCGTAAACCTGGTTCGCCTTTTCTAAGTCCCCGTTCACGTTCTCGTGATAGTGCGTATCGATGTAGAACCTTTCTACCTCGCTGGCGCGGTCCCGCAGAGCATACGCCTTTTGCGTATACTCGGAGCCCAGGCCGCGCTCTCCCATATTCGATTCCACCTGGCCCAGCGTGGCGAAAGCCATGGCGAAATTTGGATCGAGAGCGATTGCCTGTTTGAAGAAAGGCGCCGAGGCCTCCTCTCCCTTGTTCGAGCGCGCCTGCACTCCGAGGCTGTACGCTTTCAGTGCCTCGAGCGACGACGTGGTCGCTTCATTGATCGGCACGCTGTACTTCTGAATCGACGTCAGCGATTCGCCCAGCTTCCCGCGGATGTTGTCGGCGGCGCTGCTCAACGCGGCAAGCACATGATCCTTGTCCGCGGCTTCAATGGACGCGGTTGCCAGAGGTTCGCCGGACGTGCAGTTCACCGCGTTTAATATCAAGTTGTAAGTGTTGCCAATTTGAGCGATCGATCCTTCCATCACGGCAACGCTTTGAGTTCTCTGGCAGACTTGCCGCGCCAGTTCGTTCGTCACGCGCGCCGTGGCCGGTTGGCCCATGTATTGGAGCGTCTGTTGCACTTGCCTGTCGGAGAGAATGTGCAGAAAAGGAGACTGCGCGAGCTGCGCGGCAAGCCCCTGGCGCAGCGCACCGTCGAACACCGCGTCGCCTGTCGTATTCGTAAAATCGGCGAGAACGATGGAGCCTTGTCCGGTGAGTTTCGGCCCGCGATGTGTGTAGAAATATGCTCCCGCAGCCACCGCAGCCACGATTAGCGCCGCACTCGCGAGCAGCGGCCATCTGTTTCGCCGCGCCGCGTACGGCGCCTGCGTAGATACCGCGACGGACCCAGCAGACGTCTCGCTCCGCACTGCGGCTGACGTTGCCGTTCCGGCTGTTACATGCTGAGCTGACGCTATGGGCGCCGCGCCCGTTCCGCTTGATGGGGTCATCGCCGCAATCGAGTGCCCGCTCGACGCAGCTGCCGGTGCCGCGGCCTCCGCAAATCTGCCCGAGGCGTGCTCTAACGCCGGTGCGGACGGCACCGCGCCGGAAATACGGCTCGACCCGCTGTCTCGCTTCAGCCGTGCCAGATCCGTGCGCAGCTCCGCGGCGTGCTGATAGCGCATTCGGCGATCTTTTTCGAGCGCCTTGGAAATAACTTCTTCCATTCTCGGTGGAATATCCGGATTCAAACGCACCGCCGGAACCGGCAGTTTTTCCAGAATCGCGTTGAAGACAACCGCCGTCGTAGCTCCGCGGAACGGAACTGCGCCGGTCGCCATTTCATACAGCACCGCGCCAAAGCTAAAAAGGTCGCTGCGCACATCCAGCGTCTCTCCGCGCGCCTGCTCGGGCGACATATAAGCCACCGTGCCCACCGCCGTCCCTGCACTCGTGAGGTCCGCTTCACGAATCGCTGCTCCATCGACCGTGGCTGCTGAAGGATTCGTCGCCCGCGTCTCATCGGACCCTGTCAGAATTTGTTTTGCCAAACCAAAATCCAGAATTTTTGCGTGCCCGCGGTCCGTGATGAACAGATTCGCGGGCTTGATGTCGCGATGGACGATTCCCTTCGAGTGCGCTGCGTCCAGCGCGTCCGCAATCTCGATCCCCAGATCGAGCAGAATCTCCATTTCCAGCGGACGCCCGGAAATCCGGTGCTTCAGCGTCATCCCTTCCAGGAATTCCATCGCGATGAACGGATGTCCATCGTATTGGCTAATTTCGTAGATTGTGCAAATGTTGGGATGATTCAGCGCCGAAGCTGCGCGAGCCTCGCGACGAAACCGTTCCAGGGCTTGAGCATCGCTTGCGACGGCTTCGGGAAGAAATTTCAGAGCGACGAAGCGGCCGAGCTCGGTATCTTCAGCCTTGTAAACGACGCCCATCCCTCCGCCGCCCAATTTTTCAAGGACGCGATAGTGAGAAATCGTTCGGCCAATCGGCGACTGAGGATCGGGCATGAGTGGCGCTCATCTTAGGATGTGAACGAAGCCAAGTCAACGACCGGACCTTTGACTGGAACTTCGCAAGGTTGTCCAGGCGCCGGACAGGGATTTTTCCAGTCCTAATTTAGTGTGAGAAAAGCTTACCATCACGTCGGTTGGCGGAAAGACGGTCACTCGAAGGGAGACATTTCATGCCTTGCACTTTCGATTTCGATTTGAGCAGCAAGATAATTCGCTGTCGCATTGAAGGGATTGTGACCGACGAGACGCTAAAGGAATATTACAGACTCTGCTCGAATTACGGCGCACTGAATCCTACCTTTTCCGGCATTTTCGACATGTCGGCCGTCGTCTTTATCGCCGTTTCCGCTGAAACAATCCGCCACCTTGCGATGCTGCCGCCGGCTATTCCTGATCCGGACATTCCGCGCGTGATCGTTGCCGGTTCTCCTCAAATGTTTGGGCTGGCGAGGATGTTTGACCTTCAAGGAGGGGAGACGCGACCGAATCTGCACGTGGTTCGCAGCGAGCAAGAAGCGTTAGCCATTTTAGGTGTCAAAGTTGCGAAATTTGAAAGCCACCCGTAACGCCTGATCCATGGACCCCCGGTCGAACAAACGCGATGAGTGAAGCGGTCGGGAATGAAACTTCTAGAAGTAAGCGCACCCTTCGGGATTCGAAAGGGTGGGTCAATCGGAGTTTACTCGAACAATTCTCTTCGCGCAGAGCCTGGCGAACCAATCACCGGCGTACCCGGCAACAAGAAAACGGTTCCGCTCTCTGAGGAAGCAATCAAATCGCCTTCCGCCGCCCGGCAGCGCACCTATTTTTGTATATACACGTTTGCAAGGCGGAATGGTTTTTGGCCGTAGTTCTCGACCTCCAGCTCGTGCTTCTTGTTGAATCGAATCTTGCACAGTGGCGCAAACGTCCCGCTCCCTTTCCCATCCTTATCAACGTCCAGCACCACAATTCCGAACGGGTAATCGCGTGATCGCGTCCCACTGTAAAGCTCGCGGAACGTGATAGGGCGATTCGTCACAAGAACGATGTGCTGCCCGCCGGTCTTTCCTGGCCGGATGCGGATCACTCGCATCCCAGTGCCCACGGAGCCGGTCGGCGAGACGCGGCCGATGTCCTTCATATTTTCCATCGCGCTCACCAATCCGTCCTGGCCTTTCTGCTTCAGCGTTCCCATCAGCTCGTCGATTTCTCCGTTGCTTGTCAGTCCCTCCACGCGGACCGAGAGGCCGAAGCTCTTGCCAGCCGCGGCGCCAGATTGCCCGAACGCGGTCGCTGCATACTGCAACGGCAAAGCAGGTGGCGCTCCGGGGCGCTGTGATTCCTGCGCGCCGGCGTTCGACAACGCAATGCACACGAAAATCGATAGAACTGGGAGGTATCGTAGTCTCGACATTTCACTCTCCTGAGAGAATCGGATCGACATTTTGTCGGCATCGTGCGACGATTCGAGCCAACTCACGTCACGCTACGGAAACATAGCGTATCGCGTTCCATCGTCAATTCACCACGCTTATTTTACAAAAAATCTGCCGCCGAAAATCTGCTATGTCGCATTCTCCCCGTGGAAGATAAAATCGACTGCGAGCTAAGTGTTGCAGAGGAGACAGACCATGCCGAAACCGAAAATATTGATTCTTACGGGTGATGCAGCGGAGTCGCTTGAGGTGATGTATCCGTACCAGCGTCTGCAGGAAGAAGGCTACGAAGTGCGGATTGCGGCGCCTACGAAGAAGAAATTGCATTTCGTAGTCCACGACTTCGAACCCGGCTATGACACCTACACCGAGAAGCCCGGTTATAGCTGGGACGCGGATCTTGCGTTTGCGGAAGTAAACCCGGCGGAGTACGTGGCCGTTGTGATCCCCGGTGGCAGGGCGCCCGAGCATATTCGCAATCACGCGGACTTTCGCAAGATCGTCCGGTACTTCTTCGACCACAAGAAACCAGTGGCGCAGATTTGTCATGCGCCGCTCGCGCTGATTGCGGCCGGCGTTCTAAAGGGTCGAAAGACCGCCGCGTATCCCGCGCTCGAGCCTGATATCGAGATGGCAGGCGCCGAGTTTGTGAATTCCGAGGCAGTGGTTGATGGCGTGATGGTTTCGGCGCGAGCTTGGCCTGATCATCCCGCGTGGATGCGGGAGTTCATGAAGATTCTCCGCGAGAAAGCGCCAGTAGGGAGCGAGGCCGCGGCCGGGCGGTGAAAGTTGAAGGCGAGGGGCGGGATACTCGGATGCACGGGCCGCCATGTGTGGTTCGACGCCCGCACGGATCGAGTTGCGCCCGCAGCTCTGCGAGGCCTTGGAGTTATCTTCGCCGGTCTTTTTGCCCAGCGACGGTCTCGCGTGCGCGAACGAGTTGCGCGAGCGCGACGGCGCTGAGAATCATCACCGCGGGGTCCACCGGCAGCCGGTAGCGCGGATAGGCCAGCGTGAGGTAGTACGCCCAGGGAATGACGATCGGGGCGACTCCAACGGCGAACGTGTACTCGCTGCGTCGCTTGTAAAGCGTGAAAAGCCCCGCCGCGGCGCCGGCCGCAATCAAGAGATTAAAAAGCAAGACGCCGCGAAACCACAGTGACGGCGTGTGAATGAAATCCGCCACCGGATGCGGTGTGCCGCCCGACCACGTGGCCACGATGCGGCTCCAGATAAGAACGGCTTCGCGCTGCGGATGCGACAGCATGTATTCAATTGCTTCTCCTTGCTTCTGCTGCATGTAATCGATTTCGCCGAGCTTGATGTACCGCGCGCGCTCCGCCGAATCGAAAATCGGGTGCAATTGACCCATCCACGTTTCCTGCGCGTTCGGGTTGTTGCCCAGCCAGAGTTGTAGCCCGAGGACGGACCGGAAAGGAACGAAGCGATGAAAGGCCTCGTAGTTTCGAATGGTCCACGGAACGCAGCAAAGCATCGCGACGGCGAGAGCGATGGCCGGCAACTCGATCGTCGTCTTCACGCGGTTATCATTGACGAGCTTTCCGCGCTTTTCGAGCCAGCGGCGATATACGAGCCAACCTAGAAGCAGCGGGAGCAGCGCGATGAGCGTTGCATTTGTCATTAGTGCGAGGCCCCACAACAATCCGTACGCACACCAATTCCTTACGCGGTCCGATTTCTCGATCGCCAGCGTGGCCCACAAAATCGTCGCGGCCAATAGTGTTCCCAGTGACGCGTCCCACATGCTTTCGAAGGTATTGAGAATCGTGTTCGGGAAAATGGCCCAAAGCCACGCTGCTCCCGCAGCCACGCCGATGCCGGCGATGCGTTTACCCGCGAAGAAAATCGGGACACAGGTGAGCGTGGAGAAAACAATATTTAGCACCACGGCCGCGACGAACGAATCGTACGTGCGCACCCCGAAAGTTCGAAAGATCAGCGAGAGCACCCACGGATACACGGGCGTCATCCACGCGGTCGGGCCGGTCTCGACCCGAAACGGCGAGCTGAAACCATGGCCGGTGGCGAGCGCGATCGAAATATTCCCGGATTCCTGCAGGAACGGAACTACGGCGAGAGCCTGATGCGAGTTCTGGCGCGCGTAATCCCAGGCGAATCCCAAACGCAAGATGAGGGCAACAAGAAGAATTAACAGCAGTGAGATCGCTGACTTTCTGAGAATTTCCGTCATTGTTTGCGCTCAGTCGCTGCGGCTGATGCTCCGGAATTCGCAGTTACGATTTTGACGCGAAGGCAAGCGATGCAGGTACTCGCCCGCCTCATTCGAATCGGATGAGCACGATCTCGGCATTCGTTCCCACTCGCAAGGGAGGTCCCCACGTTCCTGCGCCACTTGTTGTGTAAGCCCACATTTTGCCGAGCCGATTCAGTCCGTAGGCGAACGGCCCGTACATTCTCCTTACGAGCGTCGCAAACGGGAAAAACTGGCCGCGATGCGTGTGGCCGGATAGCTGCAATGAAATGCCGGCATCAACGGAAACGGGCAGATGGTCGGGCGCATGCGTAAGCAGGATACTCGGGCGCGCGCGATCGATATTGATGTTCTGAAGAACCGAGCGGAAATGCTCGGCATGGGTTGCGTCATGATAGTGAACGCCGACGAGTTGCAAGCCGTCGAGTTCGACTTTTTCTTTGTCCAGGATGCGGATGCCGGCGCTAGAGACAGCGTCGAGATAGCGGGTGGAGCTGGTGAAACCCTCGTGATTCCCCAATACGAAATATTTGCCGAGCGGCGGCGCGACTGAACTCCACGGAGCAGCGAGGCCATCGAAGTCGGCGGCGGTGCCGTCATACAGATCGCCCGTAATGAAGAGAATATCTGGCTTTAGCTGCGCGACCATTTTCGCAATGCGGCGAATGAATCCGAGATTCCGCACGTGGCCGAGGTGAACGTCACTGACGAGCGCCGCAGTGCGGCCGCGCCAGGCTGCGGGCAGATCCGCAAGTGTGACGGTAATGCGTGTGACGCGAATGACCGCGGCGTTGATGAGTCCGTACACGCTTGGGACGAGCGCGACGCCGAGAAAAATAACTCCCAGAGTGTGCCTCGCAGGATGAAAGCCAAGCAGCGACCACACACCATAAGCGAGCCAGCAAGCGCAAGACGACAGCGCCAGAAAGTTGAACGTTCCGAGCCATGCGGCGGCAAGTATGTAGTAAGTCCTCACAATCGCGTTCGAAAACCGAAATGCGAGCACGGACCCAGTGACGAAACTGATCGAGAGCAACGCGAACGCTATCCGTAGAGCGGAAATCGCGGGAGCGGTGAGCGGGCCGAAGAAATACACGCACGTCCCGTACACGAAGGCGTGTACCGCGAAAAGTATCAGCTGAATGATAGTGATGAAGAGGACTAATCGGGCGCGCACTCGGCTGGATTCCTTGGCTGGTTTTCCGCGAGCACATGCCCGCATAGGGAGGCGGCCTGCGCGACGTACAAACCACGCGATTCACTCGGCGGCTTTTGATGCTTCCGATTCTGGCTCGGCCCCTTCCAGAATGGGCGGAATGAAATACCGCGTAATGGCTTTCCGTTATCCACCGAATCAGGCTAGCACGTTGGTTCGCCTCCTGAAAGTGAGGAAGCTCGCATCGGGCCGGCCCGGAACGCCGTCAGGTGTCCATGCGCAGAATTAGTTTTTCCGATGGTCTCGCGATTTTCGAGCAGCCGGTGAGCCTCAGCGTCATCTTCGTGCCGGAAGATGCGATCGACGCGAAGCTTGAGCCAGCCCTCGCGGCAGCGTTTTGCCGCACGATCGCAAACGACCGAAACGGGTTCGAGCACGATGCATTCGTCTAACTCAGAATATAGCGAAGAGTGCCGCGGCACCTCGCAGCGCCACACTTGCAGGGAACCCTCTGGAGCTTGATTGGATAGCGGTAATTTACGGTGAGTTCTTCACCCGCAAGAATTTGTCGGCGGCTGAAAAACAACAGGTGATTGCGCACCGTCCTCCAGGTGAGATTGGGATTGCATGAGTGATTGATGAACTGGGCGCCACTCCCGCCCTTGCTGCCGTCAATCGCTACGCGCGAGTTCATGCCGGCGAGATAAATGTCCCTAGGCGGATGAATTCTCGCTGCCTCTGCGCGATCGAGGTGCTTGCCCGTGTATTCGATCACGCGGCGACCTGCAGGAATATCTTCGAGCGCAAAGACTCCGTAGCGGTGAAGCCGTGAGCGTGCGACACGCAGCCGGTAATTTGCTGTTTGTGGATTGATACTGGGCGCTTTCTTCAGGCCGGGAGTTTTCATTTTCAGTCTGCAAAGCACGAACGGCTGGAAGCCTCAGCCACCAGCCGTCCTTGTAGGTGCGGGGTTGTAGTCGTATTGCTATTTCCAGCTGACCTTGTCGCCGACGGCGCTAACCATAAGCGGCTTCGTGTGTTCGATCTTCTTCGATTTTTTCAGGGTCTTCTTCGCTTTCTTCGTGGGCATAGCACTCTCCTGTGGTTGCTGATCGCCCCTCGGGCGAGTGAACATATATATGTATATGCAAACGCTGGTCCAATGTCTACGGGCTGCCCCGCGAAAACAACTGGTTTTGATTCTTCGAGATATAGCGACGGCGATGTTCAGACAGGGTTCGCACGTGTTGACTAAATCAACGATCGAGCACAAATTCAACACCTATTGCGGACAGCGTTGCGCGGATGAGTGCCGTCCGATCCGTTAGCGGGCGGGCAGAACGCGTGCCCAAGCGAATAGCGGCTCGATATGTGATAGGTTTTTGCGTGGCGGTGAATCATGCCATCGAAAAAGAAGAAATCGAAATTCAAAGTCGCTACCGAGGCGCGCAGGCGGGCGCGGTTGGGAATTGGTCTGCCGCCGGCGGAAAGGGTCATTGTTGAGAAGCAGTTCAAGAAGCCGAAGCATAAAACGGTCCTGAAGCATCTGCTAAGTGAAGAGTGATGTTCTTACGTGGAGGTCCTTTGTCCCGCAGATTGTCCCGAAAGCAAACGGCGCGCTGCGCCCAGGATGACGAACAAGCAGGCAAGATAAGCGTGGTCACCCGCCGCGCTCTGAAGGTTCCGACGGAACCTAGTTGCGGGATCCTCAGCCGGGCTTGCGTTCGGGAATCACTTCGCCGGGCTTGAAGAGCGGAGCAGCGGGTTTGCCGGTGGCGCGGGCCGCCTCGTTCGCAATACTTTCGAGATCGCGTTTGTCGAAACCGACCGAACTCTGCCGAATTTGTCCGTCCTGCGAAATTAAGAAAATACTCGGAACATTGGTCAGGCCGTACTGATTCGAAGCCGTGAAGGTGTCTTCGTCGTCGACGAGCACCGGAAACTTGATGCCGAATTCCTGGCTGAATTCGCGGGTATCGGCGGCATCATTTTGTGAGATCCCAAATACTGTAAAATTTGAGTTGCCGTAGGTTTCGTGCATGCGTTCGAGAAACGGAAACGTAAACTGGCAGACGGGGCAGCTTACTTTAAAGAATGCCGCGACGACGGGCCCCTTTTTCAAAGCTTCTTGAAGCGTAACGGGCTGGCCGTTTGTATCTTTCAACGAGATCGCCGGGGCTGGCTCGCCGGCTGGCAGCGCGCTCAGGCGCTTGCCGCAGAAGATGCCCCGGACTGCGTTCTTTAGACTCATTCTTAAATTCTAGCCTTTCCTTCATTCCTGATCGTCGCGCGCGTCGGATTCAGCGGCGAAAACGTAACTGCGATTCGATCGCGGGGCGTGCGCTTGTTTGAACGCGGCATTAATGAATGTTTCGAGTCTTGCGGCCGACATAATCCATCAGCAGATACTGCCCGAGCGTGTAAGGCGTGGTGAAGTAGGCCTTGCCGCGGCAGAGCTCTGTCACTTTCTGCACGAAATGAACCAGGCTGTAGTCGCTCGCGAGCATAAAAGTATTGATCAGGATTCCGGCGCGCTTGCATTTGGCAACTTCTTCAAGCGTCTGCGTAACCACCAGCGGATCGAGCCCGAACGCGTTCTTGTAGATGCGGCCGTCTTCCAGCGTCAAAGCCGAAGGCTTGCCGTCGGTGATCATCACGATCTGCCTCATATCTTTTTTCTGGCGCGCCAAAATACGCTGCGCTAACCGCAAACCCTCTCGCGTGTTCGTGTAATACGGACCAACCTGGACGCGCGCGAGTTTTCCAAGTGGAATCTCCTCTGCGCTATCGTGAAAAAGCACGCAATGCAAAGAATCGCCCGGATATTGCGTACGAATCAGGTGCGAAAGTGCCAGCGCAACGCGTTTCGCCGGAGTGAAACGGTCCTCGCCGTACAGAATCATGCTGTGGCTGCAATCGAGCATCAACACGGTTGCGCAGGAGCTTTGATATTCGCACTGGTGCACCATCAGGTCGGGATAGTCGATCTCGATGGGAATGCCCGTGCCGCTGCGCTGGACGGCGTTGAAAAGCGTGCCGCTGATATCCATATTGAGCGTATCGCCAAATTCGTAATGTTTTGACGTGCCGCCCGATTCGACGCCGGTGGCTAGGTCGCGCGTATCGTGGCGTCCGAAGCTGCTCTTGCCAAGTGACGCGAGCAAATCCTTCAGAGTCTTGAAACCGAGGAAGTCGAGCGCTTTGTCCGTGATTTCGAAACGCGCTTCCACGTTTGGTTGGTCGCCGCGCCCCACTTGCCCGCCGGGAGTTTCCGAAGGCGGATGCGTCACATGCGCGGACTGTTGTTGCTGCTGCGAGATAAGCCCTTCCTGTTCCATCCGCTGAATAATCCGATTCACGAGATCGCTCAGCTCCTGATTCTCCGCGAGGTCAGGATTCTCAAGGAGCTTCGCCATCATCTCGGGCGGGATCAGGTCGCCTTCTTCGAGCGCACGCAGAATCGCTTCGCGGAGAGCTTCCATATGCTGCTCGCGCGATTTGTCCATGTCGAGCTCGTAGATGCCGTACTGCGAATCGAAACCGCTCTGCAGGAAAAAATCGGAGAGGCGGTTCATAAGTTCCTGCAGATCGATATCGTCGGCAGCTTCAGGTGCGTAACGTGAATAGCGGATGTATTTCATCGAGTCGTTCGTAGATTCAACCGCAAAGCGGATCCTTCAGTCGTCCGCCGCGGCGGACTCCGTCGCGATGACGATGCTGGCCGCACCCTCAATTAAATTGCCGTCGCGGCGTACGGCCACCGGAAGGTTCGCGCGGGTCCCGCGGTTCGGGAGCCTTGCGCGCTTCGGCGAAGTAGCCGCGCTCCTCGCTGCGGTTAATGCGCTTTTGCGACCACAAGCCTTCGAGGATAAATTCGGCTGCGCTCGTGACCTTCGCCGCGTCATCCTTCGGTCCCACGCCGAGAATCGCGAGGTGCTCGAACAGTCCCTGAATCTTTTTAAGCTGCGCGAGAAGCTCGGCGCTCGAAGCCTGCGCGGGAACTTTCAGTTCGCCCCCGAGTTCGAACCATTGCACGGTCGGGTTGGAAGTTCGACCTCGGAGAAATACTTCGTGAACGTCTTGCCGACGGCCGAGCGAATTAGCTCGCGGGCGATACTGTCGGCGCCGCGTAGCTCGCCTTCATACTCCAATTCGAACTTGCCCGTCATTGCCGGAATCGCGGCATACACATCGGAGACGCGCGCGACGGCGCCCGCGTCGCGGGTGCGGACCGCGCGCTGCTCAGCGCTGCTCAGTACATTCTCGAGCGCGCTGATCGGAAGCCGCTGGCTCACGCCGGAGCGGCGATCGACTCGCTTGTCATCTCGCGCCTGAAACGCAATTTCCTCTACCACCTCGCGAATGTACTGTGGAATCTCGACGGGGCGCGCGCCGTCGCGCTTGGTCCACGATTCCTGCGAAGTGATCGACATGCCTTCGGCGACGCTGGCAGGATAATGAGTGCGAATTTCGGAGCCGATGCGATCCTTCAGCGGCGTGATGATTTTGCCGCGCGCAGTGTAGTCCTCCGGATTTGCAGTGAAAACGAGCAACACATCCAGCGCCATCCGCACGGGATAGCCTTTAATCTGAACATCGCCTTCTTGCATGATATTGAAGAGACCCACCTGAATTTTTCCTGCGAGATCGGGCAGTTCGTTAATCGCGAAAATGCCGCGATTTGCGCGCGGGAGCAGCCCGTAGTGAATCGTCATTTCGTCGGAGAGATTCTTACCGCTGCGCGCCGCCTTGATAGGGTCCACATCGCCAATCATGTCGGCAATTGTAACGTCGGGCGTGGCAAGCTTTTCCACGTACCGGCGATCGTGCGGAAGCCAGGCGATCGGCGTTGCGTCCCCGTCGGACGCGATATTTTCGCGGCACGCGCGGCAGATCGGGCGGTACGGATTGTCGTTGATTTCGCAGCCGGCAACCACGGGCACCTCTGCATCCATAAATTCAACGAGCCCGCGAAGAATCCGCGACTTGGCCTGTCCGCGAAGCCCGAGCAAAATGAAATGATGGCGCGAAAGAATCGCATTGATGATCTGCGGGATCACCGTGTCGTCATATCCTTGCACGCCGGCGAAAAGCGGCTCGCCTTTCTCCATCTTGCACAAGAGGTTTTCGCGCAATTCTTGCCGCAGTGAACGGTTCGCGATTCGCTCCTCCGGCCAATTGCTCCTGCGAAGCTCACCAAGCGTTTTCGGATGTGAAGTCATGAGGCCCCGATTTTTTAGAAATGCGGCGCTCCCAAAACGGGCGCTTGAACTACATTATAAAGGAAGGCCGCAAGCGCCGATACCTACATTACTTGGATTTAGTTTGGGCCGTGGCCGTTGCCTGAGCCGCGTTTCCGGGCGGAGTGAACGCGCGCCAGTTTGGGCACAAACTCCTCCAGCCACTTTTGCATGAAATCGCATCGCTCATCTTCGGCACGCATCTCAAGGAGCCACTGCTTTTGCTCGAGGCCCAGCGGAAGCCGGGCTGCGATCCGATAGGCGAACGAGGATTCGCATTCCTCCGCGGAGTCGACCCACGCTTGTCCGTAAAGAAGAATATGGCATTCCTCCAGTAGCTGCGTCAGCCGCGCATTTTTCTTCGGATCCTCGGCCGCTAACTCTTCCGGCAGGTATTCCACAACTCCTTCGTGGTAGTCCGTCTCCTGAAGCAATTGAAGCAATCGAAATACCGCGCGGCCCTGCGTCAGAATGTCCATCCGCCCGTCGGGATAATCCTTCATTTTCTGAACGATTTCAGCCGTGCAGCCCACGGTCGCAACTCCTTTGCCGGTGGCATAAATAATGCCGAACTCGAGCTGCTCGTTGAGGCAGAGCCGGATCATCTTCTTGTATCGCGGCTCGAAAATGTGGAGTGGCAGAGATGTGCCCGGCAAAAGGACGACATCGAGAGGAAAGAGCGGGATGCGGGTAGGTCTCACACAGTGCCCCAGTAGCACAGGCTTCAGCCTGTGCCTACTTACGTCAACGCTGCAGTGTGCACGCAACAAGCAGCGCCAGCGCAAAACCGGTATCGTTCAACGCAGCGACGTCAGCGCAACGACGTCAGCGCAACGACGTCAGCGCAACAACGTCAGCGCAACGACGTCAGCGCAACAACGTCAACAACCAGCGTCAACGGTCAGTGCAGCAGCACCATTGGCACGGGCTTCAGCCTGTGCGCAGTAAAGTCAAAGCCGCCTGCATTTCGTCGCGCGCATGCATATCACCCGCTCGCTGCGCCACAATAACTCCGTCCGAAAGCAGCTTGCGCGCCTCGTCCTGCCGGCCAATCCGCGCCAGCAGCTGCCCAAACTGAAAATATCCAGCAACGTAGTTGGGATTCGTTTCAAGAAGCTTCTGGAAGTGGAGTGTCGCAGACGAATCGTCGCCAAGCTTCACGCATTCAAGCGCAAGCCCGTAGCGGGCAAACGCATCCGCCGGCTTATCAGCAACGAACTGCTCAAGTGTTTCGCGCCGCGTCTTCTGTGCTTGGGGCAAGCGATCTCTCTCCGAACATCAATAAAATCGATCGTTGTTGCGATTGAACCCCGCCCTGCGTAATCCCGATTTACCTACCGCGCGAGAATTGCTGAGAGCGATCTCCAAGCGAAAGTATACCTCAGCGGTTTAGAAGCCGTCTTTGTAAGTTTGTTAACTTGGATTCGGTAGGTAGAGGAATCTTGAGGCTTATTCTGGCGCCTCGCTGAGATGCCTTTTAATATGACGGATGCCCGGACGCAATCTGCCCGTTGTTTGTTTCATTTTGAGATTGATGGTGAGAAGAGGAGTGGCTGTTGAAAAACTCGCTCACTTCGAATTCGCAGAAATTGCTTCGCGTCAGGAAGCTCTACAAACGATTTTTACCCCTCTATCTAGACATTTCCCATCACCCGATTGTCGACTCTTTTCAAAAAAAACCACTTTTTCAACAGCCACAGGATTTCTCGACACCTATTTGGTTTGGTCCCCCCTGAGCTCCAGTTCTAGCAATTAGTGAACTTCGGAAACTCGGTCTTGGTAACGATGAGAGGGCCAAGATCTTTCCAGAATACGGACTAATTTTTATGCCGACTGATCTGGGTTATAGGCCCAAATCATTGCGTCGAGGCGACGGAGTCTTTCAAGAGGACAATGTCGCCCAAGTAACTGCCGCGTGAAACCGCGAGCTGCTTGCCGTCGGCCGACCAGCGAAAATCATAAATTTCGTCGGTTTTGAAGTTTGTCAGCGCACGAATTTTCTCGCTTTCGAGGGACAGAGCCCAAATGTTGTCCACGCCCTTATCATCAACTACGAAGGTAACGGCCTTGCCGTCAGGGGCGAAGTGGAAGCCGGCGGAGGTGGGCGGCCCGGGCTGGCGGAAGACAACGCTAAGGTGAGGATCGAGCACGATTGTCCGAACCGTGGGGTTAGGTCCTGCGTCGAGGCGTGTGAGATCGATCCTGTTCACGTAGGTACGAGTCTGGGGAGATTCCTGCTGCACATACACCGCGAGAGTCTTGCCGTCGGGCGAAATCGCAGCACCTGCGGGAAACGCGGTAGGTAGAGACATGCCCGGAACTATTTCCGATTTCGCAGCCGGAACGGAGTAGCGCCACACGCCGGCGTTGTGCGGAATATCGGAATAATAAAGCTGCTTCCCATCGCCAGAGCAAACCCAAAGCAGGCCGGACGCGGCGACGCCAAAAAGGCGCGTGGCATCCGAACCGTCGGCATTCATGCGCCAAATATCCCAGGCATTCGGCTCGCCGTGTGAAAACCAATTCAAGGTGATGTGGTGCCCATCGTCGCACGGTGTCACGTCTCGAATAAACGCTCCCAGATCGCTCAGAAGTGTCGTGAGGCCCGTACCGTCGGTTCGCATCCGAATGAGCTTCCTGCCTTCGGCGACGAGAAGTTGCCCGTCACTGGTCCATTCGATCGCGGAGGGGATTTCCTGACGAGAGAGGCCAGGAACAACAGAAACAACCCCTGCGCCCGTTCCTGAGAGAATGTCGAGTTCATTCTCCGGGCGAATTTCGACAGAGGCGAGGTTCCTGCCGTCCGCGGAAATACTCACCGTGCTGTATTCAGTTACGTCGTTCGTGATGGCGCGAAGGTTTCCTCCCGGGTAGGAAATCGCGCCGATCTGTGCTTTGAGCGTGAGCGTCTTACCGCCCTGCAAGTACTGCACCAGGATCCAGCGATTGTCGGGAGTCCAGGAGATGGCAAACGGGAGTGCATGCAACTTCATCGCCGGTTCCATGCGGTTGCCTGCGAGATCGAAGATGTCGATTTCGCCAGGGACAGCCTGGTTGAACCGAAAAGTCGAGACAGCGATGCGGCTGCCGTCCGGCGACCATGCTGTGGACAATGGAGAATCCACGGCGGGCATAATCTGCAGGACTTTTTCCGCGGTGCCATCAGCATTCGCTTCGAGCAGCCGCCATTTGGCCACCTCGGGATCGTTCGCGCGACAATAGGCGATTTGGGCGCCGTCGGGGGAAACGGCGGGATTGCTGTCTACATTTTTCTGGATGAGCTGCGGCGAGCCACCGAGGACGGAGATGCGATAGAGGTTGTAACTTTCCAGCGCATAGACGGACTCGCGAAAGTAAATGTAATTTCCGTCGGGGGTGAACGTGAGCGAATCCAATTCCTGGCCGGAACCGGCGAGGATCTGTGTGTCGCCGCCGGTGGGAATGTTGCGGAGCCAAAGGCTCTGTTGGCCGGCGTCGAGCTGCACGCTGACAAGGAATTTTCCGTCGGGAGAAATCGCGGTGCGACGGAATTTTCCGGTGTTCGTCACCTCAATCGCATTGAAATTTCGAAACACGTCGCGCGTCTCGCGATGCAGGAAGGAAAACAGTCCGTATCCCGCTCCGGCTGTGAACAGCAATGCTACGAATCCGGTGGCAGCCACGCCAAGTTTGTGTTCGCGCGCGGCGGCTACCATCTTGGAGGAGCTGGAAGAGGATGCAAGCGCGCCGGAAGCCGGCGCGGCGGCATTTCTCGTCTCCCCAGAACCGCCACCAGAACCGCCACCGGAAAGCGGCACATTCGGCGAGCTGCCAGAAGAATCGCCGGATGCGCGAATCGGGCTCACGCGGCTCGTATCCAAATCGCGCTTCAGTCGCTGAAGATCGGCCCGCAATTCCGCCGCGTGCTGGTAGCGGAGATTGCGGTCCTTTTCGAGCGCTTTGTGGATGATTTCTTCCAGGCGCGGCGGCACTTCGGGATTCAAACGCGCGGGCGCGGCCGGCGCTTTGTTGAGGATCGCATCGAAGACGGCTGCAGAGGTATCGCCGCGAAAGGGGAGCTGGCGCGTGACCATTTCGTAGAGCACCGAGCCGAAAGAAAAGAGGTCGGTGCGCGGATCGAGGTCCTTGCCGAGGGCCTGCTCAGGCGACATGTAAGCGACGGTGCCGAGTGCGGTTCCGGGGCTCGTGAGATGGTCCTGCATCGCGCCCCTGACCGTATGGGTGGCCGCGTTCAGCGAGGAATCCGACTTAACAGTGGCGAGCTTGGCGAGGCCGAAATCAAGGATTTTCGCGTGACCACGGCGTGTGACAAAAATGTTAGCCGGTTTGATGTCGCGGTGGGTGATTCCTTGTGCGTGGGCGGCATCGAGCCCGTCCGCGATTTCAATCGAGAGGGCCAGAAGTGCGTCTAAATCGAGACCACGATCCGCGATGATGTGCTTGAGTGTCACGCCGTCGAGGAATTCCATGACGATGAACGGTTGGCCCTCATAGCTCGCGATTTCGTGGATGATACAGATGTTCGGATTGTTCAAGCCGGAAGCGGCGCGCGCCTCACGCCGAAAACGTTCGAGCGTCTGCGCGTCGCGAACGACGTTGTCGGAGAGAAATTTCAAAGCTACGAAACGGCCTAGTTCGGTATCTTCGGCCTTATACACCACGCCCATTCCCCCACCGCCGAGCTTCTCAATAATGCGGTAGTGGGAAATTGTGCGGCCGAGGATGGATGAGGAATCCGTCACTGGGGTGCATCTTACCGCTGCTTCCAGATAACTGTCGAGAACAGGGATTATCACTACTTATCTCAGTCTGAGATAGCTGGTGCGAAGAGGATTTCTCGACATCTATCCGGGCGAAACCTTCCCACCCCATCTGCATAGTTTCCGGTTACGCGACTTCCCGGGAGTTGAGCCAAAATCGACGGGTCGGCCAGAGGGAACGCGGTCCCCATGAGTCTTTTTCGTTGGTCTCCCCGTATAGCTCGGTATCCAAGCCTCGGGGGGATTCCCCCTCGTAATGGGAAAAGGAATCCCGTACCTGGGCGGGAGCGCAAGCCAGAACCTGCATTGCTTTTCCGTAGGAGGTTGACATGCATGACACAAAGGAGCGGTTGTCTCTATTCTGGATCTTCGCGTTATTAAACTACCTCTACGCGGACGTGCTTGCCCTGTTCGCTTTTGTTGGCTCGCCGAATTCAGCCCCACATCTCCCACAATGGGTGCTGCTCGGTTCAGCGGTCTTGATGGAAATACCCATAGCCATGATTGTGGCGTGTCGACTGCTTCCGTTTAGAGCGAACCGGTTGGCGAATATCATCGCGGGTGGCATCATGACCCTTGTAAACGGTTTCCTGACCTTCGTTCTGCCTCTGACCAACGGTGCCTTTCGGGATCCCGTTTATCCAGCGTACGTGTTCTTCGCGACGATCGAAACTGTATGCACCTTGGTCATTGTCTGGCAGGCGTGGACTTGGTCAGCGGTCAAGCCAGCAGTTAGTTCGGAGCGGGCCGTCGGCAACCCGGAACTAGTCGCCTAGCTCCGTACGGTTTGGCAAGGAGAATATCCAATGAAACAAAACGTAATGTTGACCATCGCGTCTCTGCTCTCGATCCTCTTGCTGACGCTTCACATTACGGACGACATCGTCCGTGGGATATCGAAGGCCGAGTCCTCAAACATTGCGTTGGCCGTTCTCGTGGTGTTGCTGTACGGGACGCTGGTGCTCGCCGAACGGCGATCGGGGTACGTCATCATGCTGCTCGTCGGGTTGTTCGCGGCAGCCATGCCCGTCATGCACATGAGGGGGGCACATTACGGTGAGATCGCCAAGTCCCCCGGCGGCTTCTTCTTCGTCTGGACACTCTGGGCGCTTGGCGGGCTCGGGGGCTTCACCTTCATCCTCTCGGCGCGCGGACTGTGGAGTCTGCGACGGGGCCAGCCACGGTAGTCCAACCACCCGAACAGTTTGGATACGTCAGTGCAAGCGGAACTATTTCTTGGCTGCGTTAGCTGCCATTCGAGCGCGGAAGTTTTTTTCCTGCTGAATTTCCTCGTCGCTGAAGGCAGATGCGAAGTCTTCGGGCTCGAAGACCTGGCGGATCTCTATGTCGGACTCGCCTTCGTTGGGACAGCGCTTGACCCACTCGATGGCCTCTTCGAGAGACTTGACCTGCCAGAACCAGAAGGAGGCGATGAGTTCCTTGCTTTCCGTGAAGGGGCCGTCAATGACGGTGGGGCGGTTCTTGCCGGATAAGTGGACGCGGGCACCTTTGGAGGAGGGGTGAAGACCGTCGTAGCCTATCAAAACTCCGGCTTCCAAGAGCTCGTCGTTGAATTTGTTCAGGTCGGCCATGAGCTGGGGATCGGGGGGTGCGCCTTCGTTTTCGGTGTCTTCCGTGACTTTGACGATGACCATGAATCGCATTTTGTTTGTCCTTTCGGGTTGATTTGGGCTGACGTTCAGGTTCAGAGCTTAATGGCTGCTCTACCCATACGTCGAGCGAGAAGGTGCAGAATCGACACGGAGAACCGAGAATATTCTCGGTAGCTCCTGGTAAACGCGGTTACCGGACCATGAGATTCAGATAGATGTTGCGAACAGGGGCTTATCACCAGCTTTCTCAGAATGCTACACATTCGTGTGACATCGTAGGACCTTTGCACAGTTTGGTCTCGCTGTACGGCAGTGGTTGGAACAACTCTCGCTGACAGCAATGCAATCGCGTCAGCAACTTCTGCGTACATGATAGCGACGCGCGGAAGCTTCAAGCCGTCGCGCGAGCGAATCACTGTTTAGACCGGAATCGGCTAGAGGCTTGTCCCGGCGAAATCTGAATCGGCAGACCACAAACTGCACCTCGTTAGATTCGCCAACACGCGGCGAGCGTGCCGCCGAAATCAGAGTGCTTGGGGCATGGATTGAAAGAACGTATTATTGCCATCGCTGGCGCCTCAGCCCGGCCCAAGCATTTCGATTCGACGATCGAGGATGGCACCAAGTGGCGAACACGACTAAAAGAAAAGCTAGCATTGCGAAGGGCCCCACGACGAACCCGCGGCGGCCAGGAAAGCCGGTGAGCGCATCAGCGTCTGAGATCGTCGAAGCCGTGCTGCCGAACGACGCGAATCCGCTCGGCAAAATGCTCGGCGGCCGCGTGATGCACTTGATCGATATCGCTGGCGCACTCGCCGCCACACGGCATTCGAACAGCCACGTGGTGACGGCGTCGGTCGACTATATGGATTTCCGCTTCCCGATCGACGTGGGCGAGTGGATCGTGTTGAAGTCGAGCGTGAACCGCGTGTTTCGCACCTCGATGGAAGTGGGCGTGAAAGTATTCGCGGAAAATGTTTTGACCGGCGAGCGGCAGCACACCAGCAGCGCCTACGTCACCTTTGTGGCGATCGATTTGAACCGCAAGCCGCGCGCAGTGCCGCCGCTGATCCTCGAAACAGTGGAAGATCGCCGAAGGTACGACGAAGCGGGCGCAAGGCGGCAGACGCGGCTCGCTCAGCGCGATAAAATCCGGTCGTAACTGGATTGCCATCAGCGTGGCGTTTCCGTCAGCCGCTCCAAGTGCTACGTCACGTAACTTTTGATCGCCTGCGCGGTTTGGTTCGCAGTCTCAACGCATTTCCCGAGCGCCGGTCCTTCCAAATAATTTCCGCAAAGAAATAGTCCGGGATTTGACCGTTCGCCGTCGCGAATCGCTTCAACGATATGCGCGTGTCCGAGGTTGTACTGCGGCAGCGCCTTCGGATACTTCCACACCGCGGTCGTGACGGGAGATCCCGTGATTCCAAGAATGCGCTCATTCTCGCGTTGAACGATGGCGGCAATTTCCTCGTCCGAAAGCTCGACGAGTGAAGGATCCGTTGCGCCTCCGATAAAACTCGTCAGCGCGATCATTCCTTCCGGCGCGCGTCCGCGGAATAGCGACGAATTCCAGACCGTGCCGAGCGTCCGGACTTTTTCCCCGCGCGGGACGAGGAATCCGAATCCGGCGAGATCAACGCCGATTTGTCGGCCGTAGTAACCGGCGGCAACGACCGCCACCGGCGCATACGCAACTCCGGAAAGAGTGTGCGCGAGCCCGGAAGCCATCGACGCGACCAAATGTGATGCCGTATATGCCGGCGTCGCAATCACAACAGCAGCCGCGGAAAGTTTTTCATTCTTGCCATTCTGCACAAACGAAATCTCATAGCTCGCTGGGCGGCTGACCGACGTCACTTGAGCGCCAATCCGAAAGCTCTCGCCAAGTTTCGATGCGAGCGCGTTTCCGAGCGCGCCAACTCCGTGCCGAAACGAACACAGCGCCGGCGGGCCCTCCCGCTTCTCCGTTGCCGAGCGCGATTTCATCGCCCCGCGCAGAACGCTCCCATATTCGCGCTCCCATTCTTCCAGCGTTGGAAACGCCGCCTTGAGGCTCAGTTTTTCAGGATCCCCCGCGTACACGCCAGATACGAATGGCGCCACGAGATATTCCAGAATTTCGTGCCCAAATTTCCGGCGCACAAAATCGGCGACAGATTCTTCCTCGCTGGGCGGCTTCGTTCGCTTGAACGGCTCGGAAACAATCTTGAAGCGCGAGTTCACGCCGAGAAGCGAGCTCGCGAGTAATGCCTGTGGAGTCATCGGGATTTTTTGCAGCCGTCCGTGAATGTAAATGAAGCGCGGTGCCTTCGGATCAGCGCGCTGCAGCTCGCCGTCGATGCCAAGCTCGCGAATAAGCGCCAGCATTTGCTCGGTGCCCTGAAAACTTTGCGGCCCGGACTCGAATTGGAACCCGTCCTTCTCGACCGTTCCCACCAGACCGCCGGCGCGATCGGTTGCCTCGAGAAGCGTGACGGGCACGCCGATTTGTTTCAGGCGATACGCGCAGACGAGGCCTGAAATCCCCCCTCCGATCACCACCACTTGTTTCGTGTCGGGCATTCCGGTGTCCGTCAAAGTGTTTTGGAAAACAGCGGCCGCTGGTCCATTTGCTGCTCGTGGAGGTAGCGGTCGAAGGTCATCGCCAGATTGCGAATGAAGATACGGCCAAGCGGCGCGACGCGAATTTCATCCGGCGTGAGCGTGACGAGCCCTTCACCGCGGAATTGTTCCAGACGCTCGAGTTCGGGCGCAAAATATTCGTCGAACGAGATCGAGAATTCCTGTTCCACTTCACGCTTGAAAATCACGGTATGGCAGAGCAGGCGGCCGATGACGGCGCGACGCAAGCGGTCGTCGCTTGAAAGGCGGTAGCCCCGCATCGTGGCGATGCCGCGTTCAGCCACTGCCGATTGGTAGGCCGGAACTTCGCGGCGATTTTGCGCGTAGGCTTCCCCGATAGAGCTGATCGCGCTTACGCCCATTCCGTAAAGGTCAGCTCCTGCTTTCGTCGTGTAGCCCTGAAAATTTCGGTGCAGCGTCCGGTTGCGCTGCGCAACGGAAAGCTCGTCGTTCGGCTTTGCGAAGTGGTCCATGCCGATGTAGGTGTAACCAGCGCCCAGAAAACCCTCGAGACCGGCGCGGAAGATCCGGAATTTCTCCATGCCCTCGGGCAAATGTGTTTCAAACGATCCCTGCTGCTTTTTGAGCCAGGGCACATGCGCGTAGCTGAACATCGCGATGCGGTCGGGTTCGAGTGTAAGCGTCTGCTCGATCGTCGCTTTGAACGTGTCCGCAGTCTGGTAAGGCAGCCCGTAAATCAAATCAACATTAATGCTGTCGAATCCCAGCTCGCGCGCCGTGAGAATTAAATCGCGCGTCATTTCGTACGGCTGAATGCGGTGGATGGCTTCCTGCACCTTGTGCTCGAAATCTTGGACTCCCATGCTCGAGCCGGTTGAAGCCGAGGCGTCGCAAAGTTTCAAGGTGCGCGCGGTTCGTCACGCGCGGGTCCACTTCAATTCCGATTTCGGCGTCGGACGCGAACGCGAATCGCTCGCTCGTGTGGCCGAAAAGATCTTCCATCTGCGCGGGAGTCAAATAAGTCGGCGTGCCGCCGCCCCAGTGGAATTGAATCACTGGCCGCTTTTTTGAAACTTGCGTGCTGACGTGGCTGATTTCGCGCTTCAGCGTTTCGAGGTAGGGAATCGCAACTTTCTTGTCTTTCTGAATCGACACATTACAAGCGCAGAACAGGCACAGGCTCTCGCAGAATGGAATGTGCATGTAGAGCGAAAGAGGTGTCGCTCGCTCCTCGGCCAGTGCGCAATACTTTTCATAATCATCCGGCCCGAAATCGTCCTTCCAGACCGGCGCCGTGGGATAGCTCGTGTAGCGCGGGCCGGGACGATTATATTTTTCGAGAGTGGCGTCGGAGATCTGGCCGATCTCGAGTTTGTCGGATTGTTTTGTGGTTGCGTCGCGCATTTATTTCAGTGTCGCTGTAACTCTCTATCGGCCTTGCCGCTATGTACGCGTGCAGCGACGCGTGCTGCCTGTCCAGCTTCCACGAACGCGCGCGCGTTCTGCACTGGAGTCGCTGGCAGTATCCCGTGCCCGAGATTCAGGATGTGCCCCAGCCCCCCGGTTTTTTCCACCGCATCGCGAGCAGCCGCTCGTATCCCTGCTTCAGGCCCAAGCAAGATGCTTGGATCGACATTTCCTTGCAGCGCGATCCGATCGCCTAGAAGCCGCCGCGCTTCACCCAAATCCGTCCGCCAATCGACGCTCAATACATCAGCACCAGTCCTTGATTGCAGTTCGATGAGATGCGACGAGCCTTTGCCGAAAAGGATCTTCGGCACGCCCGCGGCGCCGAGCGATTCAAAAACCAGCCGCGTCGCAGGCATCTCAAAGCTTTCGTATTCGCTCGCGCTCAATTCGCCCGCCCACGTATCAAATAACTGCACCACCGCCGCACCCGCCGCGATCTGAGATTTCAGATACGCAGCCGTGGCCCGCGCGATGCGAGTGAGCAACTCCCGGAGCAACTCAGGTTCTTCGCGCATGAATTGTTTCGCGCGCGAAATGTCGCCGCGCGTCTTCCCCTCGATCATATAGCAAGCAAGAGTCCAGGGAGCGCCCGCGAAACCGATCACCGGAACATCCGGGCCGACGGCCCTGCATATCGCGCGGATCGCGTCTCCCACAAATTTCGTATCGCGCTCGGGATCGAAATCTCGGAGGCGCGCAACTCGCCGCGCGATCTCGCACTGGATTCGAGAGCACCGGGCCCGAGTCAGGAACGTCGAGCGGCAAGCCCATCGCTTCAGCGACGATCAAAATGTCGGAGAAAACGATAACCGCGTCCACGCCAATCGTGCGAAATGGCTGGAGCGACACCTCGGCAGCCAGCTCAGGAGTCTTGCAGATTTCGAGGAACGAATGCTTCGCACGCACCGCCTGATATTCCGGCAGATAGCGCCCGGCCTGTCGCATGATCCAAACGGGCACCCGCTCGACGGGCTCGAAGCGGCACGCTCGAAGGAAAAGCTGTTTTCGATTTTCTTTCACCGCTGTCATGCGTTCCCGGGGTTCTGAACGAAGTTCTTGATGAGCTTCCAAATGATGATAGCAGAAGGCTCAAAGGCCCGCACCCTCGCGCCGCGCAGCCGAATATGGCAACCAGCACGCAGCGGCAGCGCGTTTCGGCGTTATAATTGTGGCTCGCTCGGGAACACAAGCACCCAATGGCACACTACCACCTCGGCTATGTGAGTCTGGCGCTTTACGTCGCGAGCTTCCTTTGCTACGCGCGGATCCTCTATGTGCCGGATTTGTGGGTGGGGCGCGTCGCAACCCTTCTGCTGGCTTCCGGCATCGTGATGCACTATTTCGCTTTGCTCGAGCGCTCACGCTGGATTCACACCGTGCCGTACAACGATTTGTACGGATCGATGTCGCTATTCGCGTGGCTGTTGGGCGTCACCTACCTGGGCCTCGAACTCTTTCATCGTCAGAGATCCGTGGGCGCTTTCGTCACGCTGCTGCTGATTGTCTGGATTGTAATGCTGGCCGCGCTCGCGCCCAATGAAGTGCCCCCACCTCCGCCGGCACGCGGGCCGCTGTTCGCTTTCCATGTCACGCTTGAGACTTGGGCGTACGCTGCGTTCGCTCTCTCGTTCGTGCTCAGCGTGATTTACTTGGGGCAGGACCGCGTCCTGCGCTCGCGCAAACTCGCTGTCCCGTTCTGGCGATTTCCCGCGCTCGACGTACTGGACCGCATGGCGCGAAGCAGCGTGTACGTAGGGCTTGCCGCGTTACTGATGGGCGTGGTGATGGGATTCGTCTGGGAGCGCCGGTTGAGCGGCGGATATTCTTGGGGCGATCCGAAAGTTCTGATCACTCTCGCGATTCTGGCGGCGTATGCGGCCTACCTGCGATTATCGCGCAGCACCTCATGGCGCGGAGCGCGGGCGGCGAAGCTTTGCGCGTTTAATTTTATCGTCGTCCTGTTCAGCTACACTTTTGTGAACCTTTACCTGACGAGGTTTCATCGCTTTTTCTGATGTCTACCTCCACCAACACGAAGCGTACCAGCAGGGGACGGATTCATGTCGCGCTGATCGGGTGCAGCCACCGGACCGCTCCTGTTGAAATCCGGGAGCGCGTATCGTTCAGTCCCGAGCAAGCGGTTGCCGCCGGAGAAGAATTGCGCAGACGCGGAATCCTTGAAGAAGCCGTCGTGCTCTCCACCTGCAATCGAAGCGAATTGTACGGCGTTCCCGCGGAGCCCGGACCGATTGCGGCGGATGCGATGGAAGTTTTTCTCACGTCGTTCCACGGAGTTCCGCGCGCCGATTTGGACGGGCGCCTGTACCGCTGGATTGGCGCCGACGCGGTGCGTCATCTTTTCCGGGTTGCATCGGGACTCGACTCGATGATGCTGGGCGAATCGGAAATTTTGGGTCAGCTTCGCACAGCGTACGGACAGGCGCTCGACCACGGTTCCACCGGTCCAGTGCTGAATCGCATGTTCCAGGGCGCGATCGAAGTCGGCAAACGCGTTCGGTCCGAAACTGAAGTCGGTGCGCGGCCAGTGTCTGTGGCGCTTGCTGGCGTGAAACTGGCCGAGCGCGTGTTCGGCAATCTGAAAGGGCATTCGGCGCTGATCCTTGGAGCCGGCGGAGTAGCGGAGCTGGTAGTGGAAAACCTGCGCAATCGCGGGATCGGAAGTTTGCGCGTTGTGAACCGGTCATTCGACCGCGCGGAAGAACTCGCTCGGCGCGTGGGTGGAGAAGCGATCGAGTGGTCTTCACTGGAAGGCGTTCTCGGCGTTCCGGATATCGTCATCGCATCTGTCGGAGGAACAGGAGCAGTACTGACGCGGGCTCTGCTCGAACGGGCGATTGCCGCGCGCGAAGGCCGGCCCATGTTCGTGGTCGACCTTGGAGTGCCGCGCAACGTCACCGATGATGCGGCGGGCCTCTATAATCTGTATCTCTACAACATCGACGACCTCGGCGAAATCGTCGAACAGAATAAAAAAGCGCGCGAGACGGAGATTCCGCGCGCGGAAGCAATCGTCGCAGAGCACATTGCGAAATTTGAATCATGGCGAACCGCGCTCGAAGCTGGCTCGATTGTTGACGATCTGCGCGATAGTTTTCACAAACACCGCGAGCTGCTGATTCGCGAAAAGCTCGGCGAAATGAATGACGTTTCGCCAGAAGAGCGAGCGCGGATCGCGCACATCACCGAAGAGCTGATCGAACGCGTGCTCGAGCAACCCTCACAGAAGTTGCGCCGCAGCCGCGAAATGCGCGGTCACCTGGCCGGGCTTGATGCCTTGCGGCACCTCTTCGGCCTGGATGAACCGAAGGACGAGGAAAAAGATTGAAGGCGCTGCGAATCGGGACGCGCGGCAGTGCGCTGGCTCTCTGGCAGGCGAATCATTTGCGCGACGCGCTCGCGAAATCCTTCGGAATGTCAGCTGAGATCGTCGTCGTAAAAACTTCCGGTGACCGTTTTGCGGCTGCTCAGATCGAGCAGATCGGGATTCGCGGGATCTTCACCAAAGAACTCGAAGACGCGTTGATTGAAGGCCGCGCGGACCTGGCTGTGCACAGCATGAAGGATGTCCCCACGGAGTTGTCCAATCTCTGCAAACTCGCGGTTGTGTTTCCGCGCGAAGATCCGCGCGATGCGCTCGTCTCGCGGCACGGTGAATCACTGAAGCAATTGCCGCAGGGTGCGCGGATCGGGACGAGCAGTTTGCGGCGCGCTTCGCAACTCCTTCAATTCCGCTCCGATTTCAAAATCGTAGAGGTGCGAGGCAACGTCGATACGCGCTTGCGCAAGGTGGAGGCAGGCGAGTGCGACGCGATGGTTCTGGCGAAGGCGGGACTCGACCGGCTGGGCGCTCAGTCGCGGATCGCCGAAGTTCTGCCACCCGAAATTATGCTGCCAGCCGTCGGACAGGGTGCGCTGGGAGTTGAATTCCTCGCCGCGAACGCGGACGAGTTTTCGTTCCTCGACAAACTTGTGGACAAGGACACAGTGCTGGCAATCACCGCGGAACGGACAGTGCTGGCAGGATTGCAAGGCGGCTGTCGGCTTCCTCTTGGCGCATGGGGAAGGTTCGAGCGCTGGGAATTGGTTCTTGATGCTTGTGTGCTTTCCGCCGACGGCCAGGAAAGCGTCCGCGGACATGGATCGGCTTCTTGCGATTCGGCGAACGCCGCGGTGGCGCTCGGCCGCAAAGTTGCCGCAGATTTGCTCCAAGCGGGTGCGGACCGGATTTTGCGCCTCGCGGGAAGGTCCGTTGGACAGAGCTAGCAAGCCGCTGGCAGGGAAGCGCATCGTCGTGACGCGTGCGCCCGACCAAGCGCAGGAATTGGTGCGCGAGCTCGAGCGAGTGGGCGCCGAAGTGCTCATTTTGCCGACCGTCAGCTTTGCACCGCCTGCGGACTTTTCCGCGCTGGATTCGGCGGTCCGAGCAATCGGCGGATTTGACTGGATCTTGTTCACGAGCCAGAATGCCGTGCGGTTTTTCGCGCAGCGTTGCCGCGAGTTGAAACTCGACCCAAAGTCACGGCAAAACCCGAGGCCGCAAATTGCAGCAGTAGGCGCGGCGACGGCGAAAGCTGCAGCCGATGCTGGATTTCGGGTGGATTACACGGCAGCCAAGCAGACCGCCGAATCGCTCGTCGAGGAACTGGTCGAGCAAGTATGGGGTTCGATTGGCGCTCGCAGCGTGCTGTTGCCGCGAAGCGACCGCGCTGACGAGCGCCTTCCGCGAGCCCTGCGGGAAGCGGGCGCACGCGTGACGGAAGTGGTTGCGTACCGGACGGCTGCTCCCGAATCGCTCGATCCTGGAATTGTGGATCGCGTGCGGCAGGCAGAAGTGGCTGCTATCGTGTTTGCCAGCCCTTCGGCGTACGACAACTTGGCCGATATCGTGGGGGCGGACTCGTTGGCGGAGCTGTCGACTCGAGTGGAATTTGCGGCAATCGGGCCGACCACGGCGCGCGCGCTGCGCGAGAGCGGCGCGCGAGTGGCCATCGAGTCGAACGAACCTTCGGCTGCGGGGCTGGCGGATTCGATTGCAAAGTATTATCAGCGCCAAGTTTCGGAATCGAACGATTCGAGCGCGAACGATTCGAGCACGAACGATTCGAGCGCGAAAGACGCGAGCGCGAACGACGCGATGACGCGGCGGCAGTGATGCTTTTGGGAGCGATTCACGCATCGAATGGAGTGAGGAGCGCATGACATTTCCAGTTCACCGGCCGCGACGATTGCGGCGCACCGAAGCGCTGCGGGGTTTTGTCCGCGAGACGCGGCTCTCGACGAAGGGCCTCGTGTATCCGATGTTCGCGTGCCCCGGAACGAAAGTACGCACGGAAGTAAGTTCGATGCCGGGAATTTTCCAGCAGTCGGTCGACCAGATTGTGGAAGAGTGCCGCGAAGTGGCCGGGCTGGGAATTCCGGCGGTGGTTTTGTTCGGCTTGCCGGAAAAGAAAGATGAAGTTGGCTCCGAGGCTTCCGACGCGAATGGCGCTGTGCAGCGCGCGGTCGAGGCGATCAAGAAGGCAAAGCTCGATCTGCTTGTAATCACCGATGTTTGTCTGTGCGAGTACACCAGTCACGGACATTGCGGCGTCGTCGACGCAGAAAAAGGTGAAATTCTGAACGACCCCAGCATTCAACGTCTCGCCGATGCCGCGGTTTCGCATGCGCGTGCTGGTGCCGATATCGTCGCCCCCTCCGACATGATGGATGCCCGCGTCTCCGCGATCCGAACGAAGCTCGACGCGAATGGATTTCAGGATGTGGCGATACTTTCGTATGCGGCGAAATATTGCTCCGGATTTTACGGGCCGTTCCGCGAAGCGGCGCAATCGGCGCCGCAGTTTGGCGATCGCCGCAGCTATCAGATGGATCCGGCAAATGCGCGCGAGGCGCTGCGAGAAGTGGCGCTCGATCTGGAAGAGGGCGCGGACATGATTATGGTGAAGCCCGCGCTGCCGTATCTTGACATTATTCAGCGAGTGCGGGAGAGGTTTGACGTGCCGGTGGCGGCGTACAACGTGAGCGGGGAATACGCGATGGTGAAAGCCGCGGCGCGGAATGGCTGGATTGACGAGCAGCGGGTGGTGCTTGAGATCATGACGGGTATCCAGAGGGCGGGAGCTGAGATTATTCTTACCTATCACGCCAAGGATGTGGCGCGGTGGTTGAAGAATTGTTGAGTCGGGCCCGGGTTGCTGCGCTGGCCGTGCGCGGTCGCTGTCCTGTTGGCGTCGGGCAAATCACGATTTGCCGTCCGGTTATCGCAGATCGCCAGAAAGGCGAAAAAGGGCGCTTTTGGCAGCAAGGTCCTTGCTGCAGTTGCGACACGTTTTTTTCGCTTTTTCTTCATTTCGCGAGTGCATAGGCGATTTGTGGCGAGTTGAATTCATGGCGAGCGGAACGGGACGAACTTCAAAGGAAACGATGAGACACGATGCGCGTCCGCGCTCGACGGAGATGTTCGAGCGCGGCAAGAAAATTCTGGTTGGCGGAGTGGACAGCCCCGTGCGGGCGTTTCGGGCAGTGGGCGAGACGCCGCTCATCATCGATCGCGCACGGGGAGCGCGGCTATACGACGTGGATGGCCGCGAATACATCGATTATGTGGGCTCGTGGGGCGCGCTGATCTTGGGACACGCGCATCCGGACGTCGTTGCTGCGGTGGCGGAACAGGCGAAGCTCGGGACAAGTTACGGGATGACGTCGCCGCTCGAGATTGAACTGGCGGAACAGATTGCGGCGGCGCTGCCATCGATCGAACGAGTGCGATTCGTGAGTTCCGGCACCGAAGCGACGATGAGCGCGATTCGCGTCGCGCGCGGATTCACCAAGCGCGATCTGATTTTGAAATTCGAAGGCGGCTATCACGGGCATTCGGACAGTTTTCTGGTGGATGCGGGGTCGGGACTTGCGACGCTGGGGATTGCTTCCAGTGCGGGTGTGCCGGACGCGCTCGCGAGGCTGACGCTAAACGCGCCTTACAACGACTCGCTCGCCGTCGAAAAAATATTCAAGGAGCACGCCGGAAAGATTGCGGCTGTGATTGTGGAACCGGTGGCGGCGAATATGGGAGTGGTAGCGCCGGCGACGGGATTCCTGGAAAAACTGCGCGAGTTGACTCGTGCCGATGGCGCGCTCCTCATCCTCGACGAAGTGATTACGGGATTTCGCGCGGCGTACGGCGGCGCGCAGAGTTTGTACAAGATCGAGCCGGACCTGACGACGATGGGAAAAATCATCGGCGGTGGACTTCCGGTGGCTGCGTATGGCGGCCGGCGCGACATCATGGAAATGGTGGCGCCGCTTGGGCCGGTTTATCAGGCTGGGACCCTATCGGGGAATCCGCTCGCGATGCGAGCGGGACTTGCAACGCTGCCGAAACTTGCGGCGGATGGGTTTTACGAGGAACTCAATCGGAAGTCCGCGTTACTCGCCGGTGGATTGCAGCGCGCGTTTGCGGAGAGCGGCGTGATCGGGCACGTGAATGCGGTGGGCTCGCTGATGACGATGTTTTTTTCGAGCGAGCCGGTGAAGGACTATTCCGGCGCGAAGAAATCCGACACGGAAGGGTACGCGGCGTTTTTCCGGGAGATGCTGGATCGTGGAGTTTTTATTGCCCCTTCGCAGTTTGAGGCGCTGTTTGTGTCAGCGTCGCATAGCGATGCGGATATCGAGCGAACGATTGCAGCAGCGCGGGGAAGTTTGGAAGCGATTAGCCACAAGTGAGCATGGACGGAAGTGAGGGTCGCCTATGAAACGATTGCTGGCGCTGGGGATTATCACTCTCGCGATTTTTGTATTTTCGCGAGGCCTCTCAAGCAAGGTGCGTCCCGTTCAAGGCGAACACGATCAATCAGTGTTCGTAAAGAATTTTAGCATTCCTGGCTACTCTCCCGTAGCGCGGCAAGCACTAATTCAAGGCGATGTATCGGCAGTTATCCATGTGGGCGCAGATGGAAATGTTGGCGAGGTCGACGTTGAAGGCCAGCCGCTATTACGAGAACCGCTGGCTGAAGTTTTGAGATCCTGGAAGTTCATCAACCTCTCTCATCAACCCCAACAGGAGAATATTACTTTCCGCTATATCCTTCAGGGAAAAGGCACGGACACGTATGCGAAGACGACTGTCTCCGGAGAATTGCCAGGAGTCATCGAAATTGTGACGAATCCGCCCGCGCCGCTTGGGCCGGATGTGATTCCGAACAAGAAACATTAGCCTGAGTCATAGGCAGCTAGAGAAGCGACAGCCGCAACTATTTAGGCGAGAAGTCGTTGCGAACTACTTGGCCGCCTTTCATTACGAATTTCACGTTTTCCAATTGCTTGATGTCGTCCAGCGGATTGCCGTCTACGGCGATGATGTCGGCGAATTTTCCCGGCTCGATGGCGCCGATTTGATCGGCCCAGCCCATCAGGTCGGCGGCATTGATCGTGGCGGATTGGATGGCCGCGAGCGGCGACATGCCGTAGCGCGTCATCCACTCGAATTCGATGGCTTGCGTGCCATGAGGGAACGGGCCGGCGTCGGTGCCGAAGGCAATTTTCACGCCAGCGGCGAGCGCCTTTTTGAAACTGACTTCGTGGATCGCGAGGCGGGTAATTTTTCCGCCGGACATCGCGAGATCGGCTTTTTCGAGCGCGCCCGAGTAGACATAGAGCGTCGGGACGAGATAGATGCCCTTCTTCACCATCTTTGCAATCGCGGCGTCGTCGAGCTGGATGCCGTGTTCGATCGAAGCGACGCCTGAATCGAGGCAGAATTGCAAGCCTGGGCCATCGTAGGCGTGGCAGGCAACCTTGATACCTTTGAGGTGCGCTTCGTCGACAATGGCATCGGTTTCTTCGAGGCTGAAATCTGCGATGCTGACGATTTTGCCGTCGGGGGTGAAGCTGTAGCGATCGGTGCCGTAAATCTTGATCAGGTCCGCGCCGTAATTGAATTGCTCGCGGACGGCTTTGCGAGCCTCCCACGGGCTGTCGATGATTTGAACGCCGATCGGGACGGTGACTTCGGGCGAGTAGCCTTCGAGTCCGTAGCCGCCAGTGGTCGAGATGCCGCGTGTGGATACCTTCAGGCGCGGGCCGGGAATCAGTCCTTGATTGATGGCGTTGCGGACGTCCACGTCGCTATACATCGCGCCTTCCGTTTCAACGTCGCGCATGGCGGTGAAGCCCGCTTCGAGATCTTTTTTGACGTTGAGCGTCGCGAGAATGGTGCGGTACTGCCAGGATTGTTTCAGGAGGATGTCGTCGTAGTGAGAATCGTCCGTATCGGTGAGCATAATGTGAGTGTGGCAATCGATGAGGCCGGGGAGAATTGTGGAGTGGCTGAGATCGACGACTGTGGCGCCGCTTGGGATTTGGACTTGATCAGCGGAAGCGATGCGCTCGATTTTTTCGTTGCGAATTACGATCACCTGATTCGCCAGCATTTTGCCGGAGCGGACGTCGAGAAGCTGGCCCGCGCGGACGTAGGTTTCCGGGCCGTCGGCGGCTTGGACGCGAGCGGGCGGGGTGACGAGAAATGGGATTATCACGGCGAGTACGAATGAAGCGAGAGAACGGCGATGCATGGTTCCTCCTGAAGCGCGGCGCGATTTTAACGCCAAAGGTGGAGCATGGGCGGACTTGTTTTTGGTTTTTGGATTCGTGCGATCCGGAAACAAGTAACTTGGTGTGAAACGATTCGTTTGCTGCTACGTCTGAGAATGGCAACTGGCGGGTGTGGCTGTGCAGGTCGGGTGCGATACAATCGGCTGCTCGTTGCGTAGTGCGTGTGAGAGCTGAGCGTTGAATCGAATCGAAGGGAGCCTTCTGGATGAAATCCGTGGAGAAAATTGAGTGGGTCGCGAAGCGCCTTGCGATGTGCGCCGGGAAGTGCGTCGCGCTGTCGCTGTTGGCTGCTTTGTTTTTGATTTGCGCCGGCGCGAGCGCCGGCTCTCCGCTAGCGCAGGCTGACAAGTCAAAGTCTACGAACAAGCCGCAGGCCGCGGATGAGAAAAAAGACGACAAGAAAGACGAGAAGAAGGACGAGACGCTGCCGCTGAAGACGACGCGCAAGGTGACTTTCACGACGGACGAAGGAACCTGGATGTCGCTCGACATTTCGCCGGACGGCAAGCAGATCGTGTTCGATTTGCTGGGCGATCTCTACGTGATTCCAGCGACGGGAGGCGACGCGAAGCGCATCACCAGCGGACCGGCCTGGGATTGCCAGCCGCGATTTTCTCCCGATGGAAAGCAGCTCGCGTTTATCAGCGATAGGAGCGGCAGCGACAATTTGTGGATCATCAACACCGACGGATCGCAGATCAACGGTAAGGAAGCGAAAAAGGTAAGCGACGAGACGGACGACCAGCTTGGATCGCCGGCATGGTCGCCCGATGGAAATTACATCGTGGTGCGGAAGTACGGGCAGTATCCGGGCCCGACGGATTATTTGCGCTACACGAGCCTGTGGATGTTTCACAAGGATGGCGGCAAAGGCGTGGAGCTGGTGAAAGGGAAGGGCGAGACGGCGATCAATTCCGGCGCGGTGTTTTCCGCCGACGGCAAGCTCGTCTATTTCTCGAGCCACGCAGGGCCGTTTCACTACAACGTCGACATTGGACGATTTCAGGTGACCAGCTTCAACCGCGAGACAAGTGAAGTTCAGAAGCTGACGTCGGAATACGGCGGCGGGCTTCGTCCGATTGTTTCGCCGGACGGGAAATGGCTGGTGTACGCATCGAGGCACGATGCGAAAACGGGACTGCGCATTCGCGATTTGGGAACGCGCGAAGAGCACTGGCTGGTGTTGCCGATTCAGCGCGACGACCAGGAAGGGTTTGCGGTGAATGATGTGCTGCCGGGCTATGCGTTCACGCCGGATTCGAAAGCCGTGATCTTCACGCGCGATGGGCACATCCAGCGCGTGGAAGTGGCGACGCATCAGGTGGCGACGATTCCGTTCAGCGCGAACGTGGATTTGGATCTGGGGCCGCGCGTTCACAACGATTACGCGATCGATGATGGACCGCTGACAGTGCATCAGATGCGATGGACGAACCAATCGCCGGATGGGAAGCGAATTGCGTTCAGCGCCGTGGGGAAAATCTGGGTGATGGACCTGCAGGAACGCAAGCCGCGGAGGGTGACGAAGGGAGAGCCGCACGAATACGAACCGGCATTTTCGCCGGACGGGAAATGGATTGCCTACGTGACGTGGTCTGATGAGGACGGCGGCGAACTTTGGAAAACTCCAGTGACGGGCGGCAATGCGACAAAACTCAGCGCGGTGGCTGGATATTATTCGGCGCCGCAGTGGTCACCGGATGGAACGAAACTGCTCTTCGTGATGGGATCGCGGCACGGATGGCTCGCCGATGAAGAGGGCGGCAACGACGCCGATGTACGCGAAATCAGATGGATGAATGCGGACGGTGGCGCGAGCCATACGATTGTGACGCTGCCAAATGGATACCAGCAGCCGACGTTCAATGGCGACGGGACGCGTGTGTATTACATGGACGATGTGCCGCCGGGAACAGGCGATACTCCAACGCCTCCGGCGCGATTGCTGCGTTCGATCCGACTCGATGGCGTCGACAAGAAAGCTCACATCCACGTTGACGGGCGATTTGTGTTGATTGTGCCGTCACCAGATGGCGAATGGCTCGCGATTCAGAATCGATACGATGCGTACCTCGCCCCGTTTCCGAAAGTAGGCGACGCCACGGTGAACATCAATTTCAAGGCGCCAGAAGTTCCGCTGCGGCGTTTGACGAAGGAAGGCGCAAATTATCTTTACTGGGCGGATGGCGGCAAGACGCTGACGTGGAGCTTCGGCAACGATTTTTATCGCGTGAAGCGCGACGACGTGTTGACTGCCGCAAAACCTGAAAAAGACAAGCCGGAAAATTGGAAGCCGGAGACATTTGCGATTTCGCTGCAGGTGCCACGCGCCGCTCCCAGCGGTGAATTGTATTTGCGCGGGGCGCGGATCGTGACGATGAAGGGCGAGGAAGCGATCGCGCAGGGCGACATCCTGATCGAGAACAACCGGATCAAGGCGATCGGCGCGTCGGGCAGCATGCAGGCGCCTGCGGGTGCCAAGGTAATTGATGTGAGCGGGAAGACAATTGTGCCGGGGCTGGTCGACATCCATTCGCATTTGAAAACCGAGCGTCCGGAGATGACTGATGAGGAGTGGTCGTATGCGGAGAATCTCGCATATGGAGTGACGACGACGCGCGATCCTTCGATCGAGTCGAATACTGTTTTTGCGCAGGGCGAGCTTGTTTCCGCGGGCGATTTGATCGGGCCTCGGATTTATTCCACCGGGACGGCGATCACGACGACCGCCGGAGGAATTACGAGTTTCGAGGATGCCGACAACTTGGTGAAGCGCTACAAAACACATGGCGCGGATTCGCTCAAGGAGTATATGCAGCCCCGGCGGATCACGCGGCAGTGGCTCGCGATGGCCGCTGCAAAAGAGGGAGTGAACATCACGGCGGAGGGCGGCGGCGATTTGAAAACGGATTTGAGCATGGTGCTCGACGGTTATACGGGCGTGGAGCACAGTTTGCCGATCGTGCCGATTTACAAGGATGTGATTCAGTTGGAAGCGCAAGCCGGAACCACGTATACGCCGACGCTGATCGTTTCCTACGGAGGCGAGTTTGGGCAATTTTACTGGCGGCAGAATATGGATCTTCACGCCGATCCGAAAGTGATGCGGTTCACGCCGCACGAGCAGGTGGATAGCGTGGCGCGACGTCGAGTGCTGCTTTTCGACGAGGAGTATATTTTTCCGCTGATCGCGCAGGGAGCGGCGGGGATATTTCGCGCGGGCGGGCACATTGGGCTCGGTTCGCACGGCGAGCAGCAGGGAATCGGCGCGCATTGGGAATTGTGGATGCTGCAGTCCGGCGGGATGACGCCGTGGCAAGCGCTGTACTCGGCGACGATGAATGGAGCGGAGAGCATCGGGCTCGAAAAGCAGATCGGGTCGCTTGAACCGGGAAAGCTTGCGGATTTGCTGGTACTGAATTCGAATCCGCTCGACGATATTCATAGTTCGCGGGACTTGGAATATGTGGTGAAGAATGGCGTCGTTTATTCGGCGGATACATTGGATGAAGTGTGGCCGGCGCAAAAGAAGTTTCCTGAATTCTTCTGGAAGAAGGATGACGCGGAATTGACGGCGTTGCCGAAATAGAGACTCGAATCGCGATTGGCGGTTTCGGGTGGTTGCGGGCGACGAAACGGCCACGTCAACTGCCCGGTTCGCTAGCCCTGCCGGTCCCGCTACCCGATTCGGGACGCAAACAGCGCGTCTGAAGCCCGGCGATACAAAAGTGTGCGGCTGGGCCGAAAATCGCTTCGCTGCGCTGTGATATCCTCGCTGACCTATGACTTCGCCGCTGCCAACTACCATTACACATCTTGAATGCTCGAAGTGTGGCGAGAAGCACTCGCACGAGAAGCTGCAGAATTTATGCAAGTGTGGCGGGCCGCTTCTTGCGCGTTACGATCTGGCGAAGGCGGCACGCACGCTGACGCGCGAGGCGCTGCGATCGCGTCCGGCGAATATGTGGCGTTATGCGGAAGTGCTGCCTGCGCGCGAGGCTGTTTCGCTGGGCGAAGGGATGACGCCGGTGATTCACGCGCGGCGGCTGGGCGCGCGGATGGGGATTGAGGCGCTGTACGTCAAGGACGAGGGGCTGAATCCTACCGGGTCGTTCAAGGCGCGCGGGCTATCGGCGGCGGTGACGCGCGCAAAAGAATTGGGCGCGAAGACGCTTGCGATTCCTACGGCTGGAAATGCAGGCGGCGCGCTTGCTGGTTACGCTGCGGCGGCTGGGATTCCGTGCGTGATTGTGATGCCGGCGGATACGCCGAGCGCGAACGCGATCGAATGCGAAGCGTTTGGCGCGGACGTGCGGAAGCTCGATGGATTGATTTCGGATTGCGGGCGATATGTGGGCGAGCACAAGGAGAAGGAAGGCTGGTTCGAGGTGTCGACGCTGAAGGAGCCGTACCGGATCGAAGGCAAGAAGACGATGGCTTATGAACTCTGGGAGCAGTTCGACGGCAAGCTGCCGGACGTGATTATTTATCCGACGGGCGGCGGAGTCGGGTTGATCGGGATGTGCAAAGCGTTTGAGGAAATGGAAACGATGGGATGGATTGGAAGCGAGCGGCCGCGGATGGTTGTAGTGCAAGCTGCTGGCTGCGCGCCGATTGTGGACGCATTTCTGAAAGGCGAATCGAGTGCGGCGCCGTGGCAGAATGCGGCGACGATTGCGTCGGGGCTACGCGTGCCGAAAGCGCTGGGCGATTTTCTCGTACTGGCGGGAGTGCGGGCGACGCGAGGGACGGCGGTGACGGCGACGGACGAGGAGATGCTCGCGGCGGGGAAGGAGCTGGCGTCGAGCGAGGGAATTTTCGCCGCGCCGGAAGGCGCTGCGACCGTGGTGGCGGCGCGAAAGCTTGCGAAACAGAATTGGATCAAGCCGCAGGAAAGCGTGGTGCTGTTTAACACCGGCTGCGGCTACAAGTATAGCGAGGCGTGGCAGAAGGCGCTGGGGAAGCAGTGATTAGTGATGAGTGGCGAGTGGCGAAATACGAGTGATGAGTGACGAGTGATGAGTGATAAGTCAAAAGCCGGGCAGCAAGTTGGCCGTCATTCTGAGCAGAGCGAAGGATCTCAACGTAAAATGCTTGGCGTGATTTCTGCAGAATGCCGACTGACAGGTGACGCGCGATGAGTGACGCTACCGAACGGCTCTACTATCGCGATTCATTTCTGCGCGAATTTGACGCGCAGGTGATTTCGTGCGAGCAGGAAGGCGCGCGCTGGAAGGTGGTGCTCGATCGGACGGCATTTTATCCCACGTCGGGCGGGCAGCCTTACGACACGGGCACGCTTGGCGACGTGCCGGTGATCGAAGTGGCGGACGCGGAGCAGAAAGTGGTGCATTACGCGTCGGCTGCAATTGCGGTGGGGCCCGTGCGCGGAACGATCGACTGGCCGCGGCGCATCGATCACATGCAGCAGCACACGGGCCAGCATTTGCTGTCGGCGGCGTTCATCGAGCAGCATGGATTTCAGACCGTTTCGTTTCACCTCGGCAAGGAGACTTCGACTATCGATCTGAATACGCCGGGCGTAACTGCGGAGCAACTGGAAGCAGCCGAGCGGCGCGTAAACGAAATGATATTCGAGGACAAGCCGGTGGTGATTCGGTTCGGCACTGCCGAGGAACTCGCCGAAGCGGGGATTCGCAAGACGGTGGAGCGCGAAGGAATTTTGCGCGCGATCGAAGTGGAGGGCTTCGACCGGCAGCCTTGCGGCGGCACGCATCTCGAGCGCACGGGACAGGCGGGTCTGCTGCTGATTCGCAAGCTCGAGCGGCGCCGGGAGCAATGCCGGGTGGAATTTGTGTGCGGGTTCCGGGCGCTTGCGGCGGCGCGCGGGGATTTCGCGACGCTGACCGAGGCAGCTTCCTTGTTGAGTTGCGGACAGCTGGAAGTCCCGGCGATGCTTTCGAAACTGATCGAAGAGCGGCGCGCGCAGCATGCGTCGGTGAAGCGGCTCGAAGAGCGTCTGGCGGAGCACGAAGCGCGGAGTTTGCTTGCATCGCATGCTGAGTCTGCGCAGGCGCCAGGTGAAGTTCGAGTGATTGCTGCCGCGATCGAGGGCGCTACGCCGGCTTATCTGGGACTTCTTGCGGCAAAGCTTACAACCGAATCCGGGGGAGTCGTCGCGCTCTTAGCCAGTGGTGCGACGGGGAACGTTGTATTCGCTCAGACGAAAGGCCTCGCGCACGACATGGGCGCGCTGCTACGCCAGACGCTCGGGCAGTTCGGCGGCAAAGGCGGGGGAGCGAAGGATTTCGCGCAGGGTAGCGTGCCGGATCCTGCGAAGGCGGCCGAAGTAATCGCGCTGGCGCAAAAATCGCTCGCGACTTCGTGACAAGCTAAGCCCAGCCGGGACTTATTTCTGGGGGACTGTGTCGAGTAGAGATTTCACGAGCCTCGATGGGACGATAATCGAAATTCCAGAATTTTGGTAGATCTCTACTTGTTCAAGGAGAGGCTGCCCGTTGATTCCAATAGCTGGGGTTCTATCCGCATTTAGTTTTTGCCTCAGACCGTATACCTGCGATCCGTCCTTGGGGTCTTTAACCGGCGATCCAAGGTTGCCCTCGAGGAGCCCAATTAGATGTCCCTTGTCGTTTAGCGCGGGGCCGCCGCTGTTCCCCGGATTTGATACCAGCGACAGAAAAATGCGGAGCGCGTTCGGACCACTGGAGCCAGCTATTGGAAACCCCACTCCTGCGACTGTGCCGCCTTGGACAATAAAGTCGGAGCCGGAGAGTGGGTATCCGGCGACAACCGCAGTCTCTCCCAACGGTTCGCCTCCGGTATCGATCGTCGCCACAGCTGTCGTTGCATACACCGCTTGCGAGGGAGTTGCAACTAGAGGTCGGGAGCCGCCACTCGGGTTGTTTGCGACTCTTAATATTGCAACGTCAGCTGACTCGTCCTTTGCGACAACCTCCGCTGCTGAACCTGTAAACACATCGTTCAAAGTAGTCGTGCCGATCAGTCCCGTCGTAACACCCCATCCGACACCAACGCTCTCTGCATGCGCTATTACGTGGTAGCAAGTAGCGACCAAACCGTCCTCTCTGCACCCATACTCCGGAGCCGTGCCCTTGGAAGCCGACTCCAGAAACTTCGATTCGTACCGTCATGTCTTTCGCGAGGCTGTCGAGAGTTGCGGAAGGCAGGGGCTTCACAGTTTGGTTCTGGCGGTAAATACTCGGCACAGACGAGGAAATTGAGAGAAATGCAAGAAATAGCGCGGCCAGCCTTAATATCCGTTCCGGCATAATACTAGAAGTTAATACTGCACCTTGTGCGTGTCAACGCTACTGGTGATATTTTTGCAGTCACAATCGAGAATCTTTCCGGGCTGGTCCAGAAAAGCACTCTCCACTTCGTAACAATCGCAGGCGCAATCAGGTTTGGCGGCTCCGCGCTCGTTTGCTAGAATCAATTGCGCAGTGGGCGTGTAGCTCAGTTGGGAGAGCGCATCGTTCGCAACGATGAGGCCGGGGGTTCGAGCCCCCCCACGTCCACCACTCGTCTCAATCAAATACTGCGAACGAATTCGGACATGAGATCCTGCAAATACGTTGTGGGATTTTGTCCAAGCATCTTTATTTGAACCATGCGACGCAAATCATTGTCCGTCAGAATTAGCAGACCTCGAGTTTGATTGAAATTTCGAAATAGCGCGCGGTTAAAGGCATTCATTCTGGGCGATTGCTGCGAACGGCAGACGATAAATCCCCAGAAGCCCAGGGCGGGTTTTAAGTAGCAATAGAGTTGGCGAAGGTCGTCGCGCGTCAATTCGTCTTTGTTTTTTGCGTCTACTACGATCTCAGATGCGGCATACTTGCGCTTAAGGTCATTCCAGAAACCTGATTCGGCGTTGTTGGCGAAGATGAGGTCACGAATCTCCACCCCTTCATCCTCAGGCTGAGTTCGGCTCTGTGCTTTGCCCTCGCCGAGTTCTCCGATGAATAGGAAATTGAATACCACTCGAACGATGTGCTCGAACGCATGAAAGTTTTCGTGCCCGGGCGGGATAATTTCTCGAAGGTTCTCTGTTTCTGCTTGAATGACTTTGGCGGTACCGACGGCCGTCGACATCAGTAAATTTGTAAAATCTTCGGATGCCGCCGTAACTGTCCAATACTCAGGATGAGTCCCAGCCCTAATCATATAAAGGGTGCGGCGCTGCCATCCGCCCATGCCAAATTTGGGCGTTTCTTCTGTTACCTTCTTTAAGAACTCACGGTCCAGCTCCGAATCTGGATCGACGGTCGATAGTCTCTCGTGAAAGTCTTCCCATGAAGACTGTTCATGGACTTCGCGGGAATCATCGCGCACTCCGTCATACGTAATGAACACTGCCGTTACTACCTCGGGAACTACGAAGATTTCCTGTTTGTAGAACCAAGTAGGTGTAAGCACGTTGTGGAGTATCGCAACCACACGATTCATATACTCATCGGTGAAATGGCTCATGTAAATTCGTCCGCTGTCTCTGCCATTGTCGATTCCATATTTGTCCTCAAACCGCATAAGGCTATCATGCGAATTCACATTTGATTGTTTAGCAAGAAGCGGGTGTCGTCTAGCGTTCGATTTCGATTTCGGTGTCGCGCAGCGATACGGGTTTGATTACTGAGGAAGGGAAATTGTTTTCGCTGCGCTGGCCTTCGGAGAGATCGGCGATTAACAGGCGGAGGTTGCCGGCATTTGTCGAGTAGGAGACGCCTGTTTCGAGGTCGATGACGTTGGCGCGAATGAGCTTTTCGATTTCGCCGTCGAAATATTGCATGCCTTCGGTTTCGCCGTCGCGCATGGCGTCGAGCAGCGATTTTCCTTCCGTCTCGCCTTTTTCCACGTAGTCGCGCGTGCGCATCGTGGATTTCAGCACTTCGAACGCGGCGACGCGGCCTTTTCCATCGGCTCGCGGAATCAGGCGCTGCGAAACGATATAGCGGAAGGCTTTTGCCAGGCGATTGCGGATGGCGTTCTGGTCGCTCAGAGGGAAAACGCCGATGATGCGTTCGATTGTTTTCGAGGCGTCGGTGGTATGCAGCGTGGAGAACACCAAGTGGCCCGTCTCGGCGGCTTCGAGGGCGACTTCGATTGTTTCCTTATCGCGCATTTCGCCGACGAGAATCACTTTGGGCGCCTGGCGCAGTGCGGCGCGGAGTGCGAGGGCAAAGCTGGGCGTATCGCTGTGAAGCTCGCGCTGGTGAATCGTAGCGCGCTTGTGGGCGTGCAGGAATTCGATCGGGTCCTCGATGGTGATGATGTGGTAGGCCTTCTCTTCGTTGATCTTGTTCAGGATCGCAGCGAGCGTGGAAGATTTTCCGCTGCCTGTGGGGCCGGTGACGAGCACGACGCCATTCCGCAAATCCGCCGCTTCCGATAGCTGCTCCGGCAGGTTCAGCGATTTGAAATCAGGAATCGAGCTGGGAATCACGCGCATCACGATGGCGCACGTGCCGCGCTGCGTGAAGACATTTACGCGGAATCGAGAGACTTTTGGCAGGCTGTAGGAAATATCGCAAGAGCCCTGTTCCTTCAGCTTCTGCAGAGCAATGGAATTTCGCCCGATCAAATCGGCTGCAATGCGCGCAGTATCTTCGGGAGTAAGGACGCCGATGCCCTGAATCTTGAGCTGGATCAAACCGCCGTGCATATCCACTTGCGGCGCTCGCCCCGGCGAGAAGATCAGGTCACTCGCGTCCTTCGCAGCCGCCACCATGGACGCAATCAGCACGGGAGTGCGCACCACTTGAGTCCCGGGTGCAGCAGGTGCGGCAGACTTGGGCGTGGCAGATCCGGTGGAGACAACTCCGCCCGCGGCTGGCAGCGCAGACGGTGATGGCGCAGCGCCTGAAGTCGGATCAGATGCAACGAGATTGGCTGCGAGCGTTTCTGGCGTCAAGGTTGGCGCGTCCATTCAAAATCCTCCATCTGAATTCCCGGAGGCGTCGCCAGGATCAATCCGGAAATCCAAGTATGAACCCCCGGCGGGAGCATTGGTGAAGAAGGGGAGCGGCGTGTCGTCAAACGATTAGCAGCGGAGATGCAGTTCACCGGCGCTGCGTAAGGGGCGCGCGTCAGGCCCACCACGGAGGCATCACTTCGACTTGTCGACGACGACCGCGCCGCCTTTCATCACCCAGCGAACGTTGTTGATGGCGACGTTGATGTCCGCAAGCGGATCGCCGTCGACGGCGACTACATCTGCGAAGTATCCGGGCGCTACGGCGCCGATTTCCTTGTCTTTTCCTAACAATGTGGCGGCGTTTGTGGTTGCGGTAGCGAGGGCTTGCTCGGGCGTCATTCCGAGTTTCACGAACCAGCCAAGTTCGCGCGTGTTCTGCCCGCACATGGTGAAGAGCGCGTCGGAGCCCATCGCAAATTTCACGCCTGCTTTATTGGCCCGGCGCGCTGTTTCGAAGTTGCGGCGAATGTAGTCGTTCAGGCCAGCGGCGATTTCGGGCGTCCAACCGAACGCGACGTAGTTGTCGACGTAATAGCGATTGTGATCGATCGTCGGGACGTAGAAGGTGCCGCGGCGGACCATGTCCGCGATTGTTGCGTCATCCATGTCGGTAGCGTGCTCGACGGAATCTGCTCCCGCGCGGACGGCGTCTTTCGCGCCATCCGGGCCGTAACTGTGGACGGCGAGGCGCTTGCCATACTTGTGCGCGAGATCGGCGGCGGCCTTCATTTCGTCGTACGTGTAGGTTTGGAAGCCAGTGACGTCCTTGTCAGTTCCTGTGGACCCGTACATTTTGATGACGTCAACTCCCGCGGCAACTTCCTCGCGAATCACGCGCATGACGTCGCCAATATTATCGGCGCGTCCACCGGAAGGAGACTTATAGCCGGGGCGCGGCGGCGCATCGGCCACGTACAGGCCATAGCCAGCGACGAACATTCGTGGCCCGATCATGGCGCCGCGGTTGATCAAGTCGCGCATGGCGAGATCGTCCCAATCGTTCGCGCCAAGATCGCGCACGGTGGTGACGCCTGCTTCAAGCGTGCGGCGCGCGTTTTCCTGCGCGAGAAACACGCTGACGGCCGGGAGGCGCGGCCCGCTCTGCTGGTCGAATGGATGCACAGGTGAGGATTGGTCCCAGTAATACGTCATGTGGGTGTGGACGTCGATCAGGCCGGGAATTGCGGTGTAGCGGCGCAGGTCGATTACTTCAGCGCCCGCGGGAATTTTCGAAGCGTCGGTTGTAACGTCAACGATGCGCTCGCCGCGCACGATGACGATGGCGTCAGTCCAGAGCTTACCTTTGCCGTCAATGAGTTTGCCGAATCGGAGCGCTTTCACCGGCGGATCGGCAGCCGAAACGCGGTAACCGCAGCCAAATGCAGAAATTGCGAAACAAAGCCACACAAGAAACCGGCGCATATTCACCTCGCGGAGAATTTCGAGAATTTAACACCAAGTGAAGATGCGCGCCTACTGATTTCAGGAAGGAACGGATTTCGACACGGTAGAGAAGTCAGACTCTGAAGGCCTCTCGGGCGGCGAGGCGGGGGCCTCTACCGCCGGGAACTCTACGAGGAACGTGGCGCCGCCTTCAGGGCGGTTCGAGCACCCAATGTGTCCGCCGTGCTCCTGCACGATGCCGTAGCAGATGCTCAGGCCGAGGCCGGTGCCTTTGCCGACTGGTTTGGTGGTGAAGAACGGGTCGAAAACCTGATGCGGGGATTTGATGCCAGGGCCGGTATCGGAGAACTCGATGAAGACTTTGTTGCCGACGCGGTGTGTGCTGATCACGAGTTTGCCGCCTCCCACTTCTTCCAGTGCGTCGACGGCGTTGCTCATCAGGTTGAAAAATACCTGGAGAATCTGGTTCGCATCGCCGCGGACGGCTGGTAGTTCGGCATCGGGAACGGTTTCGATAACGACTTTTTTGCCGCGGAGGTCGAGATTGCTCAAGTGGAGGGCGCTCGCGATCACATGGTTGATGTCGAGGTTGGTCTTTTCGGTAGGGACGCGCCGCGCGAAACTCAGCAAACTCGTCACCAGCGATTTGATGCGCCGCGCCAGCGTTCGAATTTTTTCCGCCACTACGCGCTGGCGCTCGCCCATGGCGGGGTCGTCGGCGAGCAGGTCCGAATATCCCAGAATGCCAGTGAGCGGATTATTGATTTCGTGGGCGGCACCGGCGGCGAGTTGGCCGATTGAGACGAGCTTTTCCGTTTGAATCATTTGCGCCTGGATATGTTTCAAATTTTCGAGGGAATCGTGGGAGGCTTCGAGCAGCCGCGTCCGGTCGCGATCCACCACGCGCTGGCGCACGAATGCGAGGGCCGAAACCACCAGGAGCGCCACCTGAGTCACGCCGATGCGGAACGTGCGGACGGCATCGCGGTTCGGACTATAGCGCAGGCTCCATAGCGCCATGAGTGGAATCGATACGACCGCCGTCATCGCCACTCGCGCGGGCCACTTGTTCACATGCTCGGGCTGTTGCGAAGCCGCGTCTGGCGACGGGTTCAATTGCCGGGCGACGATTCCGGCGGTCGCGAACCAAACAAATGAGGCGATTACACCGAGGTCGTACGGGCTGCCGGTGTAGTAGTCCTCCCGGCCAATCGCCCAATTGGCTAGGTACGATGCTGCTGCGTAGAGGAGCGAGGCGGCGAACAAGTGCGCGTAGATTTCTCGCCAGGCGCCACGCGAACGTGCGACCAGCACGGCAAAGCCAATCGCCAGCAATCCATTTTCGAGCGCGGCCAGGTGGTCGTAGGTCAAGTTGTACGCAACCACGTCCGGCGAGACGTACTGCCAGGGAATTACGACAAAGAGATAGAGATAGACCCACCAGACAAGGAGGAGAGAGAAGTCGAGATATCCGATGTGGAAGTTCGAGTCTTCGCGGCGGTCGTGCGGCTCAAGGGCGAGCGCCCACATCATCGGCACGGGATGCAGAAACAAAATCACGTCGCCGATGAACGGATTGGGAGCGTCCTGGCGGAGAACCACTTCGAAGTAAGTCCAGACGAGCTGGCCCACCAGCCACGTGGCGCAACCGATTCCCAGAAGCAGCCAGAAAGCCCGAGTTCGGCGCTCCGTCGCGGCAGCGTTCTTGAATAAGAACAGGCACGCGAAACCCGCCGCGAGAGCCTGCGCGATGTCGCCAAAGGCGGTGAGTGCAGCGCCGCGAGTGACGGTGAACGATACAAGACCGTAGCAACCGACAAAAGCGATCCACGCGAGCAAAATTAGCCACTGCGGCGCAGGAAGCTTGAGCAGCGAGCGTTCGAGCGCAGCAATACGGCTTTCCAGGCGAGCCAACTTCATGGCGCTGCGGGTTAGCATAGTCCTAGAACTAGGTGCTAAGTAAGGTTACGATTTTTAGTATTGGCTGGCGAGACTGTTCTGATTCGGGTTCCGTGGGTTGCAATAGTTAGTTTTTGGGCGCATGCCGCCGTAGCGGGCTTGCGAGGACGGCGCGTTGAGATGGTGGCAATTCAGTGCTAAGGTTCGATTCGGGCAGCTAGATCAGCCGCGAGATTTTCACAGGGAAGCGGCGAGAAAAACGGGGAGATCGTCGTGACCTGGATTAAGACAATTCCGATTTCGGAAGCGAGCGAGAAACTGATTCGCGCGATGGAAGATCAGCGGGCGCTCTATCCCATCGAGTATGCAACGCCGGTTTTTCCGACGGCCGGGGGGCCATCGGGCATCGTCGCTTCGCATACGCTGATCCCCGAGGCGCTCTACCACGCGTTCGCTACGTTCGGTGCGCTGATGTCTCCCGATTTGGCGCTCACGCGCCGGCAGCACGAAATGATCACGACTGTGGTGTCAGTGACGAACCGCTGTTTTTATTGAATCGAGTCCCACGCAGAGTTTCTGCGTCGCGTGACTTTGGACGATGAGTTGGTAAATGCGTTGAGGAAGGATTACAAGACCGCGCCGCTTTCAGAGCAGGATCGAGCGATGCTGGACTTTGTAGTGCAGCTGACGAAGGACGCGACAAAGATCGGGCGTGATGACCACGCGAAGCTTCACGCTTCGGGTTTTGATGATAAGGGGATTTTGCAGATCACGCTGATTGCGTCGTGGTTCAATTACATCAACCGGGTGGCTGATGCGCTGGGCGTGGGAAGGGATTAGGGCGTTGGAAATCGCAGGTCAACACCCGAGTCAACACGTGCCGGGCTGAAGCCCGGCGCTACAACTCCACAAATATGACGTCGCAAAGAATATGGGCTACGGGTGGTTGGTTTGGCCTGACTCGCGCTCGGCGACAATCTTGCGCGCGTTCTGGTAGAGCGCTTTCGCCTGGGGGATCAGGTCTTCGGCTTTTTGCAATTGGGGATCTTCCTGCAGCTCGACCTTGTAGCCGTCGTTCAGCCCAAATACGGTGGTGAACACCTCGCGCTTGATTTTCCACTTCAGCCACGCGACGTTGTCCTGAATGTCAGGCTCGGTGAATTTAATGTGCTGCTGGTCGAGGTATTTGCGGAACTGATTCAGCACCGCGTCATCGGCGACGAAATCTTTCGTTACCTCAGGCTTTTCGCCCAGGTAGAATCGCGCGAAATCGCCCACGCCTTGCGGGAAGGGATAGAACACGCCACGGCGGAGCAGCATCTGCTGGAAGTCATCCAGCTTCGGCGCCGCAACTGCGTCGTCCGGGGTGATTCCGCCCTGGCCGAATACCTGCCGTCCGCTGTCAGTCAACTTCACTTCTGGAGCGCGGGGCGGCTTGGGATTGTAGTGGTAGTCATAAAGCGAAATGTTTTTGTAATCGCGCTGGATGAGCCGGCCGCTCGGTGTGTAGTACCGTGCGGTGGTGAGCAGCAGGGCAGTGTCTTCGCTGAGAGGGTATTGCGTCTGCACGAGACCCTTGCCAAAGCTTGTCTCGCCGACGATCAATCCGCGGTCATGATCTTGAACCGAGCCGGCCACAATTTCGGAAGCGGAAGCGCTCTGGCCGTTGATCAGAACGATCAGCGGAACTTCGATGCCCTGATTCCCGCGCAGCGCGTAGTAGCGCCGCTCCGAGGAAGCGCGGCCTCGGTGCGAAACCACAATTTCGTTCTTGTCGAGGAACATGTCCGCCATACCCACGGCTTGATTGAGCAGGCCGCCGCCGTTATTGCGCAGGTCAATGATCAGGCCATCGAGCTTGGAGACGTCCAATTGCTTGAGCGCTTCGGCGAGATCGGCGTCGGTCGTTTCGTTGAACGTCGAGACGCGCGCGTAGCCGATGCCGGGTTTCACCATCGTGAAATACTCGACGCCAGGGCGTGGAATTTCGTCGCGCACGACCGTTACGTCAATCGGTTTGTCCCAGCCTTCGCGGCCGAGCGAGATGTGAACGGTGGTACCCTTCGCGCCTTTCAGCATGTCGGCGACTTCGGTCGTCGTCAGCCCGGTGCACGATTTTCCGTCGACCTTCATGATGATGTCGCCCGGACGGATGCCAGCCTTGTACGCCGGTGAGCCCACGAACGGAGACAATACAATCGTCTGGTTATCGCGGCCCTGCACGCTCATTCCAACGCCGTAGTATTTTCCCTGCTGTTCTTCGCGGAAGAGAGCGTATTGGCGCGGATCGAAGAAATTGGAGTGCGGATCGAGAACGCGAAGCATTCCGGGGATGGCGCCGTCATAAACCGCTTTGTCGACGTCCACCGGATCGGCGTAATTGCGCTCGACGATCGAGAGGACGCGGGTGAAGCTCTTCACGGAATCCTGAAGGTCCGTTGTTCCGGCAGCGGTGGCCCGAACCGTCGGGCCAAACCACCCGCCAAGCAATGCCGATATGACCAGAACTGCCGCCAGAAGCACGATTCCACGTCTCGACGATTGACTGACTTCCATGCGCCCTCGCTTCGCCCCGAATGATGAGTATACCATACCACTTTGGGCCGTTTGACACGCCCCTAGCCCTCTTCTATGATGCAAAAACGGCATCGGAGAAGCCTGAAATGTTGAGCATCCCACACTTGATCATCATTTTTGTTGTGGCGCTCGTCGTTTTCGGGCCCGAAAAGCTTCCTGAGCTCGCGCGCAATCTTGGAAAAGTGATGGCCGAATTCAAGCGAGCCACGACGGACCTACGCTCGACCTTTGAGGGCCATCTGAACGATCTCGAGCGCGAAGCCGACCAGCGCCGCATTGGCGCAAACACTGCTTCTTCGCTTTCGGCAGCGCCCGCACCGATTCCAGATCCGACTCCTGCGGCTGGTACTGTGGCCACATTGCCGCCACACATCGGAGCATCCGGAGAGGAGTCAGCCGTCAATCCGTCTGAAATAGCGGCTGAATTTAAAAACGAGCATGCGCCGGATCCGAAAAGCTCAGACGAACCAATCGACCCGATCGATCCAATCGTAAAGACCCCCCAAACCGAGCCCGAGTCTGAGACAGTGAGCGATGGCGGCACCCGCCCTGCCTGACCCAAATTCGCAGCAGCTTCCCGCCGAAGACGCCGCCGGACGCATGTCGTTTTTCGAGCATCTGGTCGATCTTCGGAAGCGCCTTGTAAATTCGCTCCTCGGCATTGGCGCGGGGATGGTGATCGGACTGATCGTTTCGCCGTACTTCATTGATTTCATCGTGCGGCCGATGCAGAAAGCGCTGCGAACGCATCATCTTGACGACAAGCTGTACTACACAAGCCCTGCCGGTTACATCAGCCTGATTATCAGCCTGGGACTGTATCTCGGGATTGTGCTGGCGATGCCCTGGGTGCTTTATCAAATCTGGCAGTTCATCGCCCCGGGACTCTACAAGCACGAACGCAACGCCGTGGCGGGCTTTATCGTTCCCTCGATGTTCCTGTTTCTGTGCGGGATCGCCTTCGGCTACTTCATTGTGCTGCCGACGATGCTGGATTTTCTGATCGGGATGAGCGTGAGCGGTCCCGTGAAGCCGCTGATCAGCATCAATGAGTACTTCGACTTGATCCTGATCGTCCTGATTGGTTTGGGAATTATCTTTGAGCTTCCGATTCTGATTTTTATTCTGTCAGTGTTTGGTGTCGTGACGCCGAAGCTTCTCATCAAGAATTTTCGGTACGCGATGTTGATCATCACGATCCTTGCCGCCGTGGCCGCTCCCACGCCGGACGCGACGACCATGTTGATTTTCATGGCAGCTCTGGTTCTGCTGTATCTTGTTGGCGTGATTGTTTCCTACTTTGTGGTTCGCAGTAAACGCGCGAAGGCGCTGGCCGGCGGGGAGACTAAATAGAGTGTTTCACTTCAAGAAATCGATTTGGCTCGGTGCGCCTGCACTCGCGGCTTTATTGACGATTGCTTGCGGGCACGACGCCGGCAGTTCGAAAGCGGCGCAGAATTCCAGCCCGGTGCTGAATACGGATCAAAAGGCTAGCGCGCCAGCAGACGCCACGAAACAGGGAGTGATGGCTGGCAGGTCGGTTGAGCCCGCTCCGCCAGCGCAAGAAACGGGCGGGTTCGACGGCCAGAAAGCCTTTGAGCACGTCGCACAACTCGTGGCGTTCGGGCCGCGTCCTCCTGCGTCAGACGGCATTCATCGAGCGCAGGACTACATTCGAAATCAGCTGAAGAGTTACGGCTGCCAGGTGGATGAGGACGATTTCCACGCGCAAACGCCGATTGGCGATGTAGCGATGAAAAACATTGTCGCGAAAGTGCCGGGCGACGGCCCGGGAATTATTCTCTTGCTGACGCACTACGACACCCTTAGCTCTGTGAAAGATTTCGTGGGCGCGAACGACAGCGGCTCGTCCACCGGATTGATGCTCGAAATGGCGCGCTTGCTGTGCGCGAAGAAACAGGCGAATGCCGTGTGGATCGCATTTCTCGACGGCGAAGAAGCGTTCGTCGACTGGAATCAGAACGAGGATCACACGTATGGCAGCCGCGAACTTGCCGCGCGCCTAGCCGTTTCAGGAGATTTGAAACGCGTGAAGGCTGTGATCCTCGCCGACATGATCGGCGAGACAAATCCAGTATTCATGCGCGAGACAAATTCCACGAAGTGGCTGACGGACCTCGTTTGGAAGAAGGCGGCGGCGCTCGGCTACAAAGATATTTTCGTGTCTCGCGAAAGCGAAGTGAGTGACGACCATCAGTCGTTTCTCGCGCGCGGCATTCCCTCCGTCGATATTATCGATTTGGATGGCTACACCCGGCTCGGTTACTGGCACACCACGCAGGACACGCTCGACAAGGTCAGCGCCCGCAGCCTCGCAATCGCTGGCTACGTGATTCTCGAGTCCGTCGACGAGCTTCAGAAGAAGAACGCGACGACGTCCCGCTAACTTCCGATGCGCCGCCGATTCTTTGTCGACCGCTTCGAACGAGATTCCGCCACACTTCACGCGGATGCTGCTGAACATCTGGGTCGCGTTTTGCGCGCGGAGCCGGGGCAACTCTACGAGCTGAGCGACGGCGAGCGAGTGTGGCTTGCGCGCGTCGAGCGCGTCGCGCTCTCGAAACGCGGCGACAATCGCATTGAATTTGCGCTGGTTGAACCGGTCGATGCGGTCGCGCCGGCTCTGCGGCTTCAGTTGCTGGTCGCGATTGTGAAGTTCGATCGCTTCGAGTGGTGTCTTGAAAAGGCCACCGAGTTGGGCGTCGACGAAATCGTTCCTCTTGCGGCGGCACGTACTGACAAAGCCCCGATAGCCGCAGCCGAGAAGCGCCAGGAGCGCTGGAACCGGATCCTTCTTGAATCCGCGCAGCAAGCAAGACGCCTGCGGGCTCCCGTGCTGCGATCTTCGCAGCGCCCAAGCGACGCTTTCGCGCAATCCACCGCCACCACAAAAATATTTCTCTCCGAGCGCCGCGAAGCGGAATCGCTCCGGGTTTTGATGCAGTCGAAAGGTGCACAGGCAAGAGTGCCTGTGCCACTAGAGGCGAATCGTCAGTCGGTGGCAGCGACGGTATCGCTCGCGGTTGGCCCAGAAGGCGGCTGGAGAGAAGAAGAAATCGAATCTGCTGCCGCAAATGGTTTCCTCGAAGCTTCGCTAGGCGAAAATATTCTCCGCACAGAAACCGCTGTGATAGCCTCGCTGGCCATCATGCAGTTCGCCCTTGGAACACACTGAATTCGCCAGGCGAACCCCGAGGTCTTGGCGCGCATCAAACGTCATGATATAAATTCAATGTAGTCCTGAGAGAGTGATGCTAGACATCTCCAATTCTGGCTCGCCGAATCCCGCTGAAAATGCGCCCGCGCCGCAATTAAGGCACGATTTGCGAAGCTGGACTCGCGACCTCGCGGTCGCGCTAGGCCTTGCGCTGGTCATCATTATTTTTCTGTATCAGCCAGTGAAGGTGGAAGGCACGAGCATGGCGCCGCTCCTAAGCGACCAGGAACGCATTTTCATCAACAAATTTGTGTACCGCTTTGAGCCGATCGAGCGTGGCGATGTAATCGTTTTCTGGTACCCCCTCGACCGTTCGAAATCGTTTATCAAGCGCGTGATCGGTCTTCCGGGCGAGACAATCGAGCTTCGCGGCGGTCGTTTATACGTCAATGCCAAGGAGCGGCCGGAGATTTACATTCCCGCGAGCTATCTCGATGCAGCGAGTTACGGCCCGCTGACGATTCCGAACGAGGAATATTTTGTGATGGGCGACCACCGCGACAGTTCCAACGACTCGCGCGTGTTCGGACCTGTTGGACGCGGATACATTTACGGCAAAGCAGTTTTCGCTTACTGGCCGGTGAATCACTTTGGATCGCTGACTTCGAGTTCGACGGTAAACGCGGCTTCGAAATGAACGCTTCAGGAGGACACACTGACGCAAGACCTCGCAGGTCGCGCGACACTCGCGCTCGAGGACGGACGAGTCTTTAACGGCCGCGCGGCAGGCGCTCGCACGCGCCGCGGCGGCGAAGTCGTTTTTAATACTTCTCTCACCGGTTACCAGGAAGTTTTCACCGACCCCAGTTATTCCGGCCAGATTGTCTGCTTGACGTATCCTCACATTGGGAATGTCGGTTCGAATCGCGATGACGACGAGTCCACGAAGCCGTTTATCGAAGGCTTGATCGTGCGCGAATTTGCCGCGCTGTCGTCAAACTGGCGCTCGACGGAATCTGCGCAGCAATTTCTCGAGCGCTACGGCGTGCCGGTGATTTGGGATCTCGACACGCGCGCGCTCGTCCGCCACTTGCGTGACGTGGGCGCATTGCGCGGGCTCGTTGCGACGGACGGAACCGCTGCCGAAAGATTGATCGCAGAGGCGCGCGCGCTTCCGTCGATGGCGGGGCAGGAGCTCGCGAGCCGTGTCACGTCGGCGAAGAAATATGAATGGACGAAAGGTACGATCGATCTTGGAGCGGTACACCCGCGAGCGTCGGCGGCAGTTCCGGCGGGAAAGCCTGCAAGCGGATCGGCGGCGCGCCGGTATCGCGTGGTGGCATACGATTACGGCATCAAGCAAAACATTCTGCGCCTTCTGATAGATCACGGCTGCGATGTCACAGTGGTTCCGGCAAAAACTTCCGCCGATGATGTTCTCGCGCTGAAACCGCATGGCGTCTTTCTGTCGAATGGCCCGGGCGACCCCGAGCCGATCGACTACGCCATCGAAAACATTCGCAAGCTGCTCGGCCGCGTCCCGATCTTCGGCATCTGCCTCGGCCATCAGCTCTGCGGCCTCGCTCTAGGCGGCCGCACCTTCAAGCTGAAATTCGGCCATCACGGGTCGAATCACCCGGTGATGAACTTGCTGACGAGGAAAGTCGAAATCACGGCGCAGAACCACGGATTCTGCGTCGATCCCGATTCGCTCCCATCGAGCGACGTGGAAGTAACGCACGTAAATCTGAACGACCACACCAACGAAGGCATGCGCCACCGCTCGCTCCCGCTCTTCAGCGTGCAATATCATCCGGAAGCTTCGCCGGGACCGCATGATGCGCGGTATCTGTTCGACGATTTCATCGCGCTTATGAATGAGGGTGTGTGATGAAAGTTGCACGGGCGGGAACGCGGAGTGTCACGGTAGTTTGCGACTACGAGCCGAACTGCAGATCCCTCTCTTCGCTCGGGATGACAGGTTGGTGCGGGTGGCGAGGAGCGGGGCGGGGGTTTAACCGAAGATCCCTCTCTTCGCTCGGGATGACAGAGTGGCGCCGTGGGGTGAGTCTGGCGCCGGGGTTGAAACCCCGCCCTTCCAAAGACGATACGCCCGGCGGGAAGGCCTAAAAAATTCACAAATGCCGAAACGAACTGACATCAAGAAAATTCTCATCATCGGCTCCGGGCCGATCATCATCGGTCAGGCGTGCGAGTTTGACTATTCCGGCACGCAGGCTTGCAAGGCGCTTCGCTCGGAAGGCTACGAAGTCGTCCTCGTGAATTCGAATCCGGCGACGGTGATGACCGACCCCGAGACCGCCGATCGTACCTACATCGAGCCGCTCTCGAAAGAGTATCTCGAAGCGATCATTGCAGCGGAGCGTCCGGACGCGCTGCTGCCCACGGTGGGCGGACAAACGGGACTCAATCTTGCCGTCGAACTTGCTGAAGCCGGCATCCTCGACAAGTACGGCGTAAAACTGATCGGCGCGTCGCTGCGCGCCATCAAAGTTGCGGAAGACCGCCTGCTCTTCAAAGACGTTTGCCGCCGAATCGGCCTTGAAGTTCCGGCTTCAGAGGTTGTCGAAAATGTGCCGGACGCGGTGCGCCTCGCCGACGCGCTCGGTTACCCCGTCGTGATTCGCCCGTCGTTCACACTGGGCGGCACGGGCGGGTCGATCGCATACAATCGCGAGGAGTTTGCCGATTTGATCGCGCGCGCGCTTGACGCGAGCCCCGTCCACCAGGCGCTGATCGAAGAATCAGTGCTCGGCTGGAAGGAATACGAGCTGGAAGTGATGCGCGACGTGCGCGACAACTTTGTCGTGATTTGCTCGATCGAAAATTTCGATCCGATGGGGATCCACACCGGCGATTCGATCACAGTTGCGCCCGCGCAAACCCTTACCGACAAGGAATATCAGCGCATGCGCGACGCTGCCGCCGCAATCATCCGCGAGGTGGGCGTCGAAACGGGCGGGTCGAATATTCAGTTTGCCGTCGATCCCGAAACCGGCCGCATGACCGTGATCGAAATGAATCCGCGCGTGTCGCGAAGCTCTGCGCTTGCGAGCAAAGCCACGGGATTTCCGATTGCCAAGATCGCAGCGAAACTAGCCGCTCGGTATGACCCTCGACGAAATTCCCAACGACATCACGCGCAAGACGCCGTGCTCGTTCGAGCCGACGATCGACTACGTCGTCGTAAAAATTCCGAAGTGGCAGTTCGAAAAATTCCCCGGCAGCGAGACCACGCTCACGACGCAGATGAAATCCGTCGGTGAAGTGATGGCCATTGGCCGCACATTCCAGGAAGCGCTTTGCAAAGGCATTCGCTCGCTCGAGCCACACACGCCGTGGCGCGCGCCTGCTGAAGTGACTACCGCGCTCTTGCGCGAGAAACTAACCGTGCCGGGCCCCGACCGTCTCCATTGGCTCTTTGAGGCGCTCGAACGCAACATGACGCGCGATGAAGTCTGCTCGCTGACGAAGATCGATCCCTGGTTCATCCGGCACATGGAAGAGATGGTCCAGCTTGATCGGCGCGTCGCGAAGAGCAGCTTGCAAGGTGCTTCGGCGGAACTTTTGCTCGAAGCGAAGCGTTCCGGCGCGAGCGACGAAGAACTCGCGAAGCTCTGGAAGGCAACCGCCGCGGAGGTTCGCGCCCGCCGCAACGAACTGGGCGTTCGTCCCGTATTCAAGCGCGTCGACACCTGCGCTGCTGAATTTGAATCCTTCACTCCGTACATGTATTCCACGTACGAAGAGGAAGACGAGTCTGCGCCCGTCGATCGGCCGAAAGTCGTCATCCTCGGCAGCGGACCGAACCGCATCGGGCAGGGAATTGAATTCGATTACTGCTGTTGCCATGCTGCTTTCGCACTGAAAGAAGATGGCTATGAAACGATCATGGTGAACTGCAACCCGGAAACAGTGTCGACGGACTACGATACTTCCGATCGTTTGTATTTCGAGCCGCTCACCCTCGAAGACGTTCTTGCCATCCTGGATCTCGAGAAACCGCAAGGAGTGATCGTCCAATTCGGCGGGCAGACGCCGCTTAATTTGGCGCTCGAGCTCAAGCGCAACGGTGCGCAGATCATCGGCACAGATCCCGAATCGATCGACCTCGCAGAAGACCGCCGCCGCTTCGGCCGCCTGCTCGACGAAATGAAAATTGCTCAGCCGCGCGCAGGTACAGCCCTCGCGCCAGATGAAGCGGTTCGCGTGGCCGGCGAGATTGGCTTGCCCGTCCTCGTTCGGCCCAGCTATGTGCTAGGCGGTCGCGCGATGGTAATCGCGTACGATCTTAAGACCGTCGAGGATTATGTCACTCAGGCTACGCAGTTGGGTACGGTGTCCGATCCGCGCCGCCCGATTCTGATCGATCAATTCCTTGAAGATGCCACCGAAGTGGACGTGGACGCACTGGCGGACGGCGAAGACGTCGTCATCGCCGGCATCATGGAGCACATCGAGGAAGCGGGCATCCACTCGGGCGATTCTTCCTGCGTGCTGCCGTCGGTGACGCTCAAGCCCGCGATTCTCGACCGCATTCGCGATTACACAACGCGGCTTGCGCGCGCGCTGAATGTGGTCGGCCTGATGAACGTGCAATATGCGATCCAGCGCGACACCGTCTACGTCCTCGAAGTGAATCCTCGCGCTTCGCGAACGGTTCCGTACGTCAGCAAAGCGACGGGCGTGCCGCTCGCGAAAGTGGCGGCGCGATTGATGACGGGCCGAAAACTGCGCGACATGAAGCTGCTTTGTGTCGAGACAAACGGCGTGAAAGAACTTGCATTAAAGGATTTCTATTCCGTGAAGTCTCCGGTTTTCCCGTTTAACAAATTTCGCGGGGTCGATACGATTCTAGGTCCGGAAATGCGCTCGACCGGCGAGGTGATGGGCATTTCGTCGACATTCGGCCTCGCATTCGCAAAAGCTCAGCTTGCAGCAGGACAGCGGCTGCCGTCCCAAGGAACCGTCTTTATCAGCGTGAACGATCACGACAAACGCCACGTCACAGGACTCGTGCAGGATTTGCTCGCGGCCGGATTAAAAGTAGTTGCGACCCGCGGAACCGCCGCAGCTCTCGCGGCAGCGGGAATCGAAATCGAATCGGTTTACAAGGTGAACGAAGGTCGCCCGAATATCGTCGACCTGATCAAGACCGCGAAAGTGGATCTCGTCATCAACACGCCGCTCGGCCGCGAATCTTTCTACGACGAGAAATCGATCCGGCGCGCCGCGATTCGCTACAACATTCCCTGCATCACAACGCTCTCCGCCGCCACCGCCGCCGCCAAGGGGATTCGCGCGATGAAAGGTCACGCCGTCGATGTAGCCGCGCTGCAGGATCTTCATCGCCGCAAGAGCTCAACGTCCACCGGGTCCGCGCCGGTCGATTCAGCCCACTCGCCGGGACCAGCGTCAACTCCGGCTTCGAGCGACCGCACGTAAGCTGGACTGGACATCGCCGCTTCGGGGCGCGGACAGCCGATCTGTACAGTATCTTTTCGTGGGCTA
>CAVZNU010000006.1:0-566605 GCA_963776695.1 uncultured Acidobacteriota bacterium
CATCTATCGACGAGCGGCAGTATCGCGCATAGCGACGGAGCGAATGAGTGAGGGTTCAGGATGAGGAGTCCACCCATTCGCGGGCGTTGTGTAAAAGTCAGTTGCTGTTTTGTTGGGCACCACTGGTTATCGATTCCATCACTCGGTCAAGGTTGAAACTGCCGGGCTTCTGACGCGGTGGAAATTCGCGGAAGCTCTGCAGCCACTGTGCCACGTAGAAGCCGGCCGGCGCGAGCACGTAGACGTGGTCTACAAACCAGTGGTTGTAATCCATGCCTTCATATTCGGCGCGTTCAAACGGATCGCTACGCAGATTCTCAATTAGGGGGGCGCGCAGTGGCGTGAAGGGTTGCATCCGAACTTGCAACCCGTGAGCATTTTGAACCAGGAACGTCACCTTCCAGTTGTTGTAACGCAGGGCAGCCACGTTACCGTCATCGGTCCAGTAGATGAACTCCTTGCGTGGCCACCCGCCTTCGCCCTTGAATGCCGGTAGTAGGTTGTAGCCGTCGATATGCACTTTGAATGTAGTGTCGCCGACTTTCTGGCCTTTTAGCAGGTCTTCCTTCACCGTGGTGTCACCAGTTCCGGCCATTAGCGTCGGAAGCATATCCTCGTGCGAAACAACATCGTTGATAATCGTGCCGGGCTTGATCACGCCAGGCCAGCGAATCACGCATGGAACGCGGTATCCACCCTCCCAGTTGGTGTTCTTCTCGCTGCGGAACACAGTGGTTGCGCCGTCGGGCCAACTCATGGTCTCCGCCCCGTTGTGGTCGAATACATGATATGGTGTTGTCCGCGATTCCCAGGTCATCGAGCTTCTTGAGTAGCTCCCCGACGATGGCATCGTGTTCGACCATGCCATCGGGTAGACGCCGAGCCCCGTCTTGCCTTGGCTTTCGGGCTTGAGGTGCGTCCGATGATGGTGCATTCGGGTCGTGTTCCACCAGATGAAGAATGGCTTGCCGTCCTGGTGCGCTTTGTCGATGAAATCCAGCGCGCCTTTAGTGATTTCCTCATCTACCGTTTCCATGCGTTTGATCGTTAGCGGGCCGGTGTCTTCGCAGACCTGTTTTCCCCAGGGGCCGAAGCGTGGATCGGGCGGCGCGGGGTTCACCGTTGAAGTGGCTTTGCATTTCAAAACACCGCGAGGACCGAACATTGCTTTGAACTTGGGATCCTTCGGATAGTCAGGGTCTTCAGGTTCCTGTTCGGCGTTCAGGTGGTAGAGGTTGCCGAAGAACACATCGAAGCCGTGAACTGTCGGCATGAAGTCATTGCGGTCGCCGAGGTGGTTTTTCCCAAACTGCCCGGTCTCGTAACCGAGCGGCTTGAGTAACTCCGCAAGCGTCGGATCTTCCTTCTGTAGACCTTCTTGCGCGCCCGGCAAGCCCACCTTGGTCAGGCCGGTCCGGATTGGTGACTGGCCGGTGATGAACGCAGCGCGTCCGGCTGTGCAACTCTGCTGCCCATACCAGTCGGTGAAGAGCGCGCCTTCGTGGGCAATGCGGTCGATGTTGGGCGTCTTGTAACCCATCATGCCCTGGTTGTAGGCGCTGATGTTCCAATAGCCGATGTCGTCGCCCCAGAGAACCAGGATGTTGGGCTTTGTTTGTTGGGCCGACGTGGAAAGGGCAAATGATAAAGCAAATGCGAAGCTGATTGCGGTGAATGCTGCCACTCTTTTCATGTCACTCCTCTGTTGAATCTTTGTCACTGGCCTGACGTCTAGCCTGCTGGGTGTTTACGCTCGGTGACGGCAATCTAGCACAATCCCAATGGGAAGGCGGGCTAATGCAAAGTTGGAGGAGGCACTTTCGGATAGCTGTTGATAACAGGGTTTATCACCAGCTATCTCAATCTGAGATAGCTGGTGCGAAGAGGATTTATCAACATCTATCCCCACCCTTTCAATGTAGAGCCGCTTGCCCACCGGTAGAAATGACGCTATCCAAGCCTCGCGTGTCCCCTGTATCATTCGGGCGGTTTGAGATTCGATTCAAACTGAAACATTCGGGAGGTAGATATGAAGCGAAAAGTGAGCTGGTGTGCGGCGTCTGCTTTGTTCTGTTTGCTTCTCGCGGGCTGCGGCCCATCGTCAAGGGTTGCACAGGACGCGAAGGAAGTTGAAATGTTTGAAACCGCCAAGGATGCGTACGTTTACGCCTACCCTTTGATGACGATGGAGATGACCCGGCGAGTGTCCACCAATTTTGTAAAGCCCGAAGGAACGTTCGCGCCGATGGGACAATTGGCCAAGCTACGTGAATACCCAAATGCGTCGTTCAACGCTGTGACCGCCCCGAACGCCGACACCTTATACACAATGGCGTGGCTGGACGTCTCCAAAGAACCGTGGGTTGTCAGCCTCCCGGACATGAAGAACCGTTACTTCTTATTCCCGATGCTGGACGGATGGACGAACGTATTCCAAGACCCTGGCAAACGAACGACGGGAACCAAGGCGCAGAAATTTGCCATTACGGGACCCGGTTGGAGCGGGACGCTGCCTGCGGGTGTAACGGAATACAAATCGCCGACCGGCATTGTATGGCTGCTTGGTCGCATTTATTGCACTGGTACCCCAGAAGACTACAAAGCGGTCCATGCGGTTCAGGACGCGATTCAACTCGTGCCTCTCTCGTCTTACGGCAAGCCATACACACCCGCTCCCGGAACGGTGGATGCTTCGATCAATGGCAAGACGGCCGTTCGCGACCAGTTGAATGCAATGGATGGCGCTTCCTATTTCAAACTTTTCACCGAATTATTAAAAACAAATCCGCCCGCAGCCGAAGACGCGCCGATGGTCGCAAAATTGGCGAAAATCGGAATCGTGCCCGGCCAGAGTTTCGATCCGGCAAAGCTGGAACCCGCCGTATCAAGCGGAGTAGCCAAAGCTCCCAAGCCCGCGCAGGAAAAGATTGCTGCATGGATGAAGGAAAGCCTTCTTGCGCATGATGCATCGCTCGAAAATGGTTGGACGTTCAGCACGAAGGTGGGGACGTATGGCACCAACTACATTCAACGAGCGATGGTCGCATGGTACGGGTTGGGCGCGAACCTGCCAAAGGATGCCGTCTACCCGACCTCCGACGGTCCCGAAATCGTTTCGAAATACAATGGAGCCAACAAATACGTGATGCATTTCAACAAGGGTGAAATGCCGCCCGTTGATGGCTTCTGGTCACTCACGATGTACAACGCAAAATACTTCTTCGTAGACAATCCGCTCAATCGATATACGCTGAGCCAGCGCAACAGCCTGAAGACGAATGCTGATGGCTCGACAGACTTGTACATTCAAGCCGATTCTCCTGGAAAAGACAAAGAATCGAACTGGCTCCCTGCGCCAAAGACGACTTCGTTTTGATGATGCGGTTGTACTGGCCCAAGGAAAAAGACCCCACCAGACTGAACGGTTCATGGAAGCCTCCTGCGGTAAAGAAGGTGGATAGCGTCGCGTGGTGGTCATCAGCGACGCCCCTATCTTCCAGATAGCTGTCGAGAACAGGGTTTATCACCAGCTATCTCGATTTGAGATTGGTGGTGAGAAGAGGATTTCGCAACAGTTATCCGGGAACGAGCAGAAAAGTCGACTTTTTCAACAGCCACGCCTGCAATCAAAAATCATCCTGAAAGTGGTGCAGTTTGCCTATGAGCAGCCTCTGTCCTATTTCCTCCTGCGAGACCGAACAAACCTATCGCCAGAAGCAGAAACGAACACCACCAGAGGAAGTATCCAGTTGTGAGTTCTGGACCTCTCTGACCCAAAGATCACAATCCAGTGAGCGTTAAAAATAAAGGCTATAGCCGCTACCCATGCAAACTTCCTTTGAAGTGAACGCGACCCGCGCAACACAACCCACGGTGAAGCCAGAATAAAAACAGCGTCGTTATCGCGCTTATAGTTGAAAGGACCGGTGTAGTACCAAGCGTCGAATTGGACGCCCTTGCAAGCCCAAACTCCGCAGGCCGCGTAACGAAATGCTTGCCACCCGGGTATCGCCGGGCGGAACTCACCAGGCTTAATTACGGGAAGGAACCAGGCTACGAAGTGGAGCAGCCACGCCGCCGAAATCAGAAGATAAGGCTTCCTCATCGTTCTGACTACCTCTCTCGCTTATCGCTACCTGTCTCGTTCTGGGATTGCTGGTGCGATCCGGGATTTCTCAACATCTAATTCAAGAAAGCCAGGCTGGCTATTTCTTAAGTTCCATCGGCGGGCCACTGACCCGCGTGGCGTGGAGTTTGACGTTCACTTCGACGCGGTCGGCAATCTTGATAAAGGGAATGCCGCTGTTCATCCCGTAGTCCTTGCGATCGAAGGCCATTGTCCCCGTAATATCGCCCGTGCCCTTTCCTATACCAGAAACCGTCAGCGTGAGCTTCTCGGGTTTCGTCACGCCACGAATTGTGAAGTCGCCATCCACTTCAAAGGTGTTGGAACCGGTCTGAATAATTTTCGTCGAGTGAAATGTGATGTAAGGATCCTTCTCAGCGTTGAAGAAATCTTTGCTCTTGAGCTTGCCGTCCTTCATGCCGCTTCCGGTATCCACACTGTCGGCCTGAATCTTAATGTCGAGCACGCCCGTTGAGACATCCGTGGAGGTGAAGGTGAGAGTGGAGTCCCACTTCTTGAAATTACCTTCGAGAGCCACCGAGGCCTTCACGAAGAACTTAATCGTACTTGTTTCCGGCTTGATCTCGAAGATAGGGACACCCTGTGCTCGCGATACTGAAGGGAGCACGGCAGACGCCAACAAGCTGAGGACAATCAATTGTATTCGCATGGCGGTTAGTGTGCGTCTCTACTACTTCGTTGTCAAACACAGAGATGTTGATGCCATCAGCTTAATGACGCATAGGACGCCGATCCTTTGGTGAGCACTTCGGCTTTTGCCTGATAGGTGTTGCGAACAGGGATTATCACCAGCTATCTCAAATCGAGATAGCTGGTGGGAAGCGGATTTATCAACATCTGTCCAGACTAGCGCGGGGGCAGGCGAAGCCTTCTCGCCACTGTGGCTAAAAACTAGAGGATTCCTGAGGGGTTTCTACATTGCTGCCCGGATGCTCAAGGTACCTCCTGATTCCTAGACTGCTGGAACCACCCCGACCTTTACAGCAGAGAGGAACCGCTCCTCAGGTAGGATGACCGCCATCACCATGCACTGTGACTTGCGTCACATCGTTGTTATCGGATCGCGTAAACAATGTGAGGCGCTAGGAAGCGAGGGCCCGGAACCCCAACTCAACCCCACAGTGTATCCGGGCCCTCGGATTCTCGTGGATTGGCGGTTTGTCAGACGAAATCCCGCCCAAAGTTTAGCCAAACCAAAGGAGTTCAGAGTCCCATGCCCAAAATGAAGATAGCAGGAGCCTTTTTTCTCGTATTGGTGGTTTTGGTTTTCTTTTCGGTGCCTGTCGGTGCCGACGACACTACGAAAGACGAACAGACCTTCGGGAATGCCGCGACCGTGCTGCGGTCCATGCTCGATGCCAACAGCGTTCCGGCAAGCCTGCTCGCGAAAGCGGATTGCGTCATCATTCTGCCGAGCGTGAAGAAGGGCGCCTTTATCGTGGGAGGAACCGGAGGTCGCGGCCCGATGATCTGCCGCGGTGGCAAGGATTTCATTGGCCGATGGGGGGCACCCGCCATGTACAGCCTCGGCGGCGCCAGCGTCGGCTTGCAAGTCGGTGGCACAGCCAGGGACTTCGTTCTCCTTATTATGACGCCGGGGGCCGTGGACAAAGTGCTGGAGGGCAAGACCAAGCTCGGTAGCGACATGGCCGTAGCGGCAGGTCCTGGCGCGACATCGACCGGTGCGGTAGGCGGTGCCGACATTCTGAGCTATGGCCGAGCCTCGGGACTGTTCGCCGGCATGTCGCTCAGCGGCGCCTCGCTCTCGCCGGATGATGATGCCAACGGGAGGCTGTATGGGAAAACCAGTGCGCGGGATATAGTGCGGGGAAATACCGTGAAACCGACAGCCGGAGCCAAGGGCTTGGTTTCGCTGCTCAACAACAAGATCCCGAAGCACAGCGCCGCGAAGTAATGCCTGTTCTCGACCAAGCACGTCGAACTTAGGAGGTACTTCTTCCAAGAGGGTCCATAAGTCTTGATTAACGCTGCCAGCTCAACTGATCGATGCAACACTTTCTAATCAGTTGATGATACGAAGATACTTCTCCGGAAGAAGCGATCTCAACAAGCCTGGAAGTAGAAGTAATCCAGGCGTCATCGAGCCAGATCAGTTACGCCGCGCTGAACCCAGAAGATCTGAGCATTTGGCCGAGTACAGCCAAACAGATGGTTCTCCCGCGGAAGCATTGTCGAATCAATGCACAGGATGGTGTTCCATCGATCGGTTGAGCTGGCAACTCTAATCGGAAACTAGGGTATTTCCAGATAGATGTGCGAACAGGGATTATCACCATCTATCTCAGTCTGAGATAGATGGTGCGAAGAGGATTTATCAACATCTATGCGATCAGGACGATTTGGTCTTTCTCTTGGCTTTCTTTTTTCTGTCTTCTCGCAGTTTTCTCTCGGCTGCGCGGCTTTCTATAAACCAGAGTGATGTAGTGTTGAGTCCGGGCCGCTTCTTGGACATTCGCAAATCGTAGCATGCGCTCTTCAGAAAGTATGTCCGGCTGCGTACTAGAAGGGCTTCGTATTCGAACCCGCTAACTGGGATTGATTGTGATCAGAGGATTTCCCAACACCTATCCAACTTTCCACTAATCGAACGAGGTGTCATCGATGTCAGTTCCGAGAGTACGTATACAGGATGCCGACTTCGGACGTATCAGACATCGGCGAGCGTCAGAGGACGGGGTGTCGTGCCGTCGATGTCTGTGAATCCGTATTCCTTGGCGATCGCGGCGGCCACTAACACCTTTCCAGAGTAGCGAAGCACGTCAGCATCGGCCGCGAGGGCAGCGACGGCCCGTCCGATGAACTCGGGGGATTCGGAATTGCTCAAGTCGAGCCACTTCGCAGCTTCCATGACTTTTTCCGTACGGACGAGTCCCGGGTAGAGCGAAACAACCGCGACGCCATACTGCTTCAGTTCGGTCGCCATGTCGGCCGTCAGCTTGTCCGTCGCGGCTTTCGACACGCCGTAGGCGACGTTGCCGATGTACTTCTGTGCCGCCCAAAACGAGATGTTCACGATCAGTCCCCGCCGCTGGGCAATCATCGCCGGCGCGGCAAGCTGACTGGCCTGATAGTGCGCGCGAACGCCCGCGCTGAACATCGCGTCCCAACGCCAGAGCGGCTGCTCCCAGAATGGCTTGGACCAGGTAAAGGCGCCATCTTCGATCATGCGCTCGTAGCCACCCCACACGTTGTTCACCAGGACGTCGATCGCGTTGGCCTCGCGGACGATCAGCTCTGAACGCCGCTTCCACCTCGACGTCGAGTCGATGGTCGCAGCGGATGCCCGTGATCCGCTCATCGAGACGCTCGTGGTCTGGCGTCGAACGGCCTGTGACAAAGACGCGCGCGCCGTGTTGAGCGAGCTCACGCCCGACGCCGCGGCCGACGCCTTTGGTGGCTCCAGTCACGATCGCAACTCTACCTTCTAGATTCATGTTCGTAAGGGTACGGGATCAGGGGTCAGACCTATTGGGGAAAATGGGCAAGCGCAGACCGTGGGAGGAATGTTGTGTACGAACAGCATATTGAGTATGCGCGGACGGAATACTTTCGAGTAGTCCCTGCACTTACCGATGTTTCGGCACGACATCAAGTTCTCCGGTCGGATTGCGAGCAACTCGGAGATAACCCATCCCAGTTCGTAAAACGCGGACACGCAGATAACTGTTGATAACAGGGATTATCACTACCTATCTCAGTTTGAGATAGGTGGTGCGAAGAGGATTTCTCAACATCTATACCGGGAGTCTTTGGTCGTTCCACCAGGCACGAGTAAAAGGATAGCCAGCCTGCGTGAGCCACAATGGCGGGCCATAGCAGAATGCCCACCACACCGCTGAGCCCGAGGTAAAAGAAATAGAACGTCGTGAGCGTGCTGCAGGTCAACATGCCGGTCAGGGGCGTTCCGGGCCAACAGGCGACCGCCAATCCGATCAGCGCGATGCCAGTCACGCGTGCGACTGTAATGGCAATGCCGGTCAGTTCTGCACCAAGCAGCAATCGCCCGACTAACGGAGGGATGACCAGCAACGCCACGCCCATGGCGGCTTCGGCCACGGCGGCAACAGTCAGCAGTTTTTTCATCGAGGCTAGTCTTTCGCTTGGGCCACCGCTTCGGCAATGGCCGGAAGTTGCTTGCGGTCTTCTTCCGTCAACTGCGCCGGTTCGAGGTTGAAGGTTAGTTTGTTGATTGTCCCGGTGAACTTGAACGGAACCTCGTAGCGATACTCGATCGCCGCAACGCCGGTGCGCGTGTCCTGGCCGACGTCAAAGGTTTCGTCCTCCGGGAAAGTGATCGGAATTCCGTGTTCGATGGAATTCCTGGCCACTTCCTTGCCGTCCACTGAGAGCACTCCTGTTCCGCCCTTGCCCAGGCCCGGACCATCGGACTTAAAGTCAAATAAAATGGTGTGCTTGCCGGCGCTCAACTCCGGGCCGGCCCACGTCGTGCGCTTAAGGTCGAGCAGGTTGTAAAGGAATATGGGTTTCCCTCGGCCTGGACCAATTGCGCCGGTAACAAAAACTACGGCCACCGAAAGCAAACCCAGAAGTGAGAGCCCGTAACCGCACCGCATTTTCCAGCGCGACCAATTCTTGTATTGACCGAGCCAGATCAGAAGCAGTCCCACAACGAACACCGCAAGCCCAATTCTTCTAAAGATTCGCTCGTGCGACCACCAATTGAATCTTGGCGAGAGGTACAGCCCGTAGCCACCGAAGCGCCCGCCGTCGGTGACGATCATGCCTTCCGCGCCACCTGCCGGGATCTCGACCTCGGCCGTAATTGTGTACGACTTGTTCAGGATGCTCGGAGCGCCGCTGTTGGGGACGCCCGCTAGTACTCCCGAGTAAGTGAACACCTTTCGTCCTCCTGTGAGGTTCGGCTTCGGCGCGTTCCAGCGCGACAGCGACGTGTTATCCAGCGGCAACACATCGTGCTTCCCCGCCTCGACGTAAAAGATGCTCTGCAACTCCTTGAGTTTCTCCGGCATTTGGGCGGCCAGGTCATCGGACTCCGTGGGATCGTCCTTGACGTTGTAAAGCTCCCACTTATATCCCGTGATTACGTCGGGTGCCGCGGCCGTGCTCAGTTTCCAGGGGATCGTCGCCGGCGTCGTCGCCGCCACCCAGTCATCGTTGTAGATGGCGCGATTGCCGAGCATCTCGAAATATTGCGTGGTGTGCCGCGTGGGCGAATTCGCGTTCGCTTTGTCCCACGTGTACACCATGCTCACGCCGTCCATCGCGCGCTGCTTGATCCCGTTGAGAGAATCCGGTGCGGGGATGCCGGTGGCTTCCAGGATCGTGGGCGTGATGTCAATGAGATGGTGAAATTGACGGCGGACGCCGCCCACGTCGTTGATGTGACCGGGCCACGATATGCACATGCCCTGCGTCGTCCCACCGTAGTGCGATGCCACTTGTTTCACCCACTGGAACGGCGTGTCCATGGCCCACGACCAGCCAGCCGCAAAATGCGGAAAGGTTTTGTCAGAGCCCCAGAACGGATACCACAGGAATTGATCCTTCACCGGCACGGAGATGCCATTGAACGTGGTGAACTCGTTCGGTGTTCCGTTGAGCATGCCCTCCGCGCTCGCGCCGTTGTCGCCGCTGATATAGATGATCAAGGTGTTGTCGAGCTGGCCCAGGTCTTCGACGGCCTGGATCACTCTGCCGATTTCGTAATCGGTGTATGCCAGGTACGCTCCGTAGACATCAGCTTGCTTGATGAAAAGCTTTTTCTCTTCCCAGCCGAGTGAGTCCCACTCCGGCAAATCCTTCGGCCATGCCGTCAGCTTCGCGTTCTCAGGCATGATCCCCAGGCGCTTTTGGTTCGCGAAGATGGTTTCGCGCAATTTGTTCCAGCCGCCATCGAACAGGTGCATATCACTGATCCGCTTAATCCACTCCGGCGTCGGATGATGCGGCGAGTGCGTGCCTCCCGGCACGTAATAAACAAGGAACGGCTTGTCGGGCGCGATCTCCTTGAGCCCCTTCATGTACTGGATCGCCTCGTCAGCCATCGCAGTGGTTAAGTTCCAGCCGGGATGGCCTTCGAAGGGATAGATCGCCGTCGTGTTGCGATGCAGGTCCGGTTGCCACTGGCTGGTGTCGCCGCCGACGAAGCCGTAGAAATATTCGAACCCCATCCCATTCGGCCACTGTTCAAACGGCCCGGCCTCTGTCGCCTGATAGAAGGGCGTATTGTGATCCTTGCCGAACCACGAGGTCGCATACCCATTCTGTTTCAGGATTTCGCCGATGGTGCCGTTCTCTTTCCGGATGATCGAGTCGTAGCCTGGGAATCCCGTCGCAATTTCGCCGACCACTCCGAAGCCGGCCACGTGATGATTGCGCCCGGTAATTAACGCCGCGCGCGAAGGCGAGCAAAGCGATGTGGAATGGAAATTCGTGTAACGCAGGCCATTCTTTGCGATCCGATCCATGGCGGGTGTCGGAACGACGCCGCCGAAAGTGCCCGGAGCGCCGAAACCGACGTCATCCGTCATGATGAGCAGAATATTCGGCGCGCCCTTCGGCGGCACGATGCGCGGCGGCCACCACGGTTTCGACTCCGAAGCCTTCTCTTTGATCACTCCGCCATACTGCGGATCGGGCGGCGGAAGCTGTTTTCCGCTGATCGTGGTGGTGGCGTGGGGCGAACCAGGCTCGCCGGTCGTCTGTTGCGCAGAAGCTGACAATGGAGTCGTCAAAATGCAGCCAGCCATTGCGACCCAGAGGAATAAACGTTTACTCATCGCTTGCTCCTTCGAAGGAATGCACGTGGCCCAAGAGTGGGCAATGGTAAGCTTGGCGACGGCGGGAAGCAATTGGCAAAACCACCTATATGCTGCACTCGACCAAAACAGAGGCGTTTTTACAGATAGCTGTTGATAACAGGGCTTATCACCAGCTGTCTCATTGTGAGATAGGTGGTGCGAAGAGGATTTCGCAACATCTAACGCCTCGCAAATAATGCGGGCACTTTTATGGGCTATGCGCTTTGGCACACAGGTCATTTCTAAGGCTGTACCTTCTTGAATTTAAAAGTGTGCAATATTGCACAGTCTCGGGATTTTACCTCGAGCTAGAATCCGCATGAACAGCTTCCATTAAGCCAACGCACCGAGGCTCGGAACCCATAACGAGGTCAGACAGGTCACAATCATTATGGCGTCTCGCTACGGACTCAAAATCGTCCAGAAGCCCTCGGTCCTCCCTCGCGCGTAAAGGGGAAGTGTTTTGTGACTCTTTGGCCAGCAGTCTCACAGTGCTGGACACCATCATCCCTCCTGTTGCGTATCCCAAGGGCGCGGTGCTGTTCATGGAAGGCCAGACCGCGAGCGGCATCTTCGCAGTCTGCAGTGGGCAGGTCAAACTTTCCACGTCCTCTGTCGAAGGGAAGGCGATAATTTTGAAAATTGCTGAAGCGGGAGAACTGCTGGGGCTGCCCGCGACTCTGTCAGGTAAACCTTACGAAGTGACCGCCGAAGTCTCGGAGCCGGCCCGGGTTAATTTCATCCCTCGCGCCGCGTTTCTGCGCTTCCTGCACGCGAACCCGGAAGCTGTTATCCAGGTGGCTCAACTCTTGACGGACAGCCATTACGCTGGGCATGAGGTGATTCAGTCGCTGGGGCTTTCGCGTTCTGCTTCCGAAAAACTGGCGCGATTTTTCCTTGGCTGGTCGGCCAATCACGCTCACGGTCAGGATCGTCTTCGGATCGCGCTCACTCAGGAGGAGATTGGAGAGATGATCGGCGTGAGCCGCGAGACCGTAACGCGCCTGCTGACCGCTTTTAAGAAGAGGAATTTGCTGACGGTCAAGGGTGCCACGGTCAACATCTGCAATCGGGCCGCGCTTCAGAGTCTGGCGGGCGCGTAGCGCCCGAACTCGAATCGCTTGTTCTTATGTGCTACGCCACCGCATTGTAACAATTGGCCCAGAGTTCATACAGGACTCGGGAGAGCGGTGTTTCTCCCGAGTCCCGCGATCTTCGATTTGGTGCTCGATCGAGCTTGCGCCGGTCGTTACTAAAACCGGAACTGGATACCAGCCTGAAAGCGGAGGTTGCTCTGGTTGTTGTTGCCTGTTGTGAAAGAATTGCCGAAGCGAGTTAGAACGTAGTCAACTTCGATCGGCCGGATGGCGAAAGACTTCGTGACCGGGATGTCAATTCCACCACCGAGGATGAAATCGAAGGCGTTGTTGCTGGGAGATCCCACGCACTCCGTGGCGTTGCATACGTTGACGAAAGCGTTCGAATGGGCTCCGCCGAACATGACATCCACGAAAGGCTCAAAGTGTGGCGTGCGGAATTTGAACTCCGGACCCACGTTGTAGGTGAATAGATTGGCCGAGACAGGTGCCCCCGTTGCCTTAAGGTTTCTTGTAGTGTCTGCATAGCCCTCGAATTCGGCCTTGATGCCAATCATTCTGTTAAAGAAATACACACCGGAACCACCGCCTCCATTCAGTGAGAAGGGAGCAATAATGCTGCTATTCTCTGGATTAAAGCGCATGTACGGAATAGTTCCCAGTGACCTCCACCTTCGGGGCGTCCTGCGCGAACGCCGCCCCACCAAACAACAGAACAATCCCAACCAGGAACGCCTTCTTCATCAGGCCTGACAGAATCACTTTCTTCATCTCAATTTCTCCTTTGAATTTAGAAAACATGCGCTAACTGGTTGACGCAGCCGAAATGATCCCGTCCGATTAGAATGTCCTCATGTCGAAAGACTCACTCGAGCCGGTTACGATGTGCTGTGCGTAATGAGTACGGCTCCCCCCGTTGCCGAGGAGAGCCGTTCATGTATCAAGCACCCAGCGCTTCTTTTCGAGGCGATTCAGGCTGCTGTTTCAGCAAGTCTGACGTGCTGATAGGGCGTTACTGTGCTGTTGCTACTGCAACCTTCGCCGCTACCTTGGTCGCGACGTAGTTCCTGATGAGACGTCGCGTTCTTTCCACAAACGCGAGCTTGTCTGCCAGGCAGCTCTCCAGAAGAACACCAACCGCATAATGACCGGTCACGTCCGCCGCTGCTACCAGCGCTACGTACTCGGCAATCCGAAGATGGATCAGGTGGTTAACTTTGGCTAAGACGAAGAGATGCTTTGCGATCGGGTTCTGTATCTCCGCTAGTTCTTTGCGGAAGTCCTCAACAAATACCTCTTGGAGACGGCCGCTGAGCTTCACTGGCTGTTCGCCGATCAGTTGGAAGCACCGATCAATCGCGCTCAAGTCCTTTTCCGATATCCAGGCCCGCGATTCCAGTGCTTCTTTTATGTCTGGATCCTGGGCTGCCTGGCTGATCTCCTGATAAAACTTGGTGGACCGCTCGGTGCTCTGCCGTGCGTCACTCAGCAGCATTACGAAAAGTTCCTTTGGGTTTTTTACTGTCATGGGATTTCTCCTTACCAGCGTGTGTTGTTCGCCGGTCGAACGTTTGTTGTTCTCCGAGAATTTGAAATTGGCTTTTCAGGTTTGCGCTTACGGCCTGAAGTCAAGATCATCAGCTTGACTGACAACGGCTCGGTCCTTTGTCGAGCAGGGCTTATTGCGAGGTCAGATTGTTCTGGTTTCGACCGGTCTGGGCGGCCATGGTTTTTGCTGGTCCTGCGACAACTTCGCTGGCCAGCTCTTTTTCAGCTCTGACCCAGTCCTCGACATCTTTCCCCGCCTCACAGCCGCGTTGGGTGTACAGCTCGTAAGCTCGGTGCGCGATATTCTCTCTGGAAAGTTCTTTGCGTTCGATCATGGCAACCTCCTTGGTTGTCGGCGCGAGGGCACGTGTTGCCCCTCGCGCGTGACTGTGATCTACGATCTACTTGCCGTTTGCTGAGACGCTGATCTTGATCTGCTTCGGCTTAGACTCCTCACGCTTCGCCATATGCAGGGTTAAGACCCCATTGCGATAGTCGGCCCGAATGTTCTCGGAGCTGACCGTATTCGGGAGGGAAAAGCTCCGCATGAACGAACCATAGGCGCGTTCAATCCGGAGGTAATTTTCTTCTTTGACGTCCTTCTCAAACTTCCGCTCTCCACGGATGGTCAATGTATTGTTTGCGATGCGGACGTCAATGTCCTTGTCTTGAAAATCCGGCAGGTCGGCCTTTACGACCAATTCATTCTCGGTTTCGTAGATGTCTACGGGTGGCGCCCACGTTGCCAGGTCGGCATGACCCGAGCGCTCGCGAGTAAAGTTGTCTTCAAATAGACGATTGACTTCGTCCTGCAGCGTCAAACCACGGGACTGGTCCCGACGTGTAATGGTATTCATGAAATCTCCTTAAATGTCTTGCTGGTTGTCTTGGCGAGGGGTAGATCAGGTAACTTTCGCTGTGTTCAGGTGAACTGAAGAATCCCAGGTCCGTAATCACATTGGGCGCATGCCGTAACATTGTCAATCAAATTACGACATTGTATTAGAAATAGTCTATTTTTGAGACGTCTGCGCTTCGCAAGTCGCACAAGCCAGGTGCTTTAAGGTTGTCGGACAGATTCGAACAATTTCCCAAGCGGAGTGACATCCACTCTTTTACATTGGTTGGATCACTGGGCTAGGGCCGATAAATGCGGTTATCGGGGACGACGTATTTCCGGATAACTGTCGAGAACAGGGATTATCACCATCTATCTCAGTCTGAGATAGCTGGTGCGAAGAGGATTTATCAACATCTATCCGGTTTGGTCCCGCACTTGAGGCTCAAGTTCGAATAGTTATTGCAGCTTCGCGTACTCCGATTTGGCTTCTTTCAGGAGGGGAATATCGGAATCAGCGTCTTTCCAGAGCGTGAGGAAGTCCTCATACGCCGCTTTGGCTTTGGTGGTGTCGCGCTGAACGACGTAGGCGCGCGCGAGGCCGAGATGGGCCAACGCACCTGTCGGGCAGTTCTGGACGAGACCACGATGGTCGAGAATTTTCTGAAACTCCGCTTCGGCTGCCGCGCCCTGGCCATTGGCCAAGTGGGCTTGGCCGCGAATGTACGCTGGATAAATGCAGGCATAGTTGAACTGGCCGACGATTTGGCCCAGCTCAACCGGGGCCGCAGCGCGAAGAAATTCGACTGCGGTGGGAAAGTTCTTGCGACTGAGTTCGAGTTGACCGCGAATCGTGGGGAGCCATACCGACTGAATTAATGTATTCAGGGGAAAGTCCTTATTAAGCTCATCCGAGACCGCTCGCGCGCGGGCCGTATCGCCGGCGAGTGCGAACGCCAACGCGGCCTCGCTCTCGGCGTCCCGACTACCCGGTGCGAGATTCAACGCAGAAGCAGCCCGCTCCTGCGCCGCAACGTAATTGCCAAACATCGCCTCCCAGACCGCCGCCTCTGCTGACCACAAGGCCTCTGATTCTTTGTTGTGGGCCCTTTCGGCTGACGCGGCCGTTTTCTGCACCAACTCTCGTGCAGTGTTAAGCCGCCCGAAGTAGGCTTCGGTGGCGGACTCTGAGCCGAGGACCTCGTTCTCGACCTCTGCCTTCCCGTCAAACCAAGCTACCTGTTGAGCCATTTCCGCGGAATCACCCCGCAAGAACGCAAGGGCGTAGAGGTTCGTGTGGAGAGCTTCCTCGTCAAGCTTGCGCGTCAGAGCTTGGTCGGTAATGTCTCGCACCTCGGTCAGACGGTTGAGCGCGAGGTAGAACCCTCCGAGATTCTCGTATCCAGTCACGTTATCTGGATACAGTGCCAGAGATCCACGGGTCGCCTCCGCAGCCTTTTCATATTGTCCGATGGCTCCATAAGCAACACCCAGGTTGAGCAAAGGAAGCCAATCCCGCGGATAGGATTGCGCCCACAAGATGTAAGTCTGGATAGCCTTGTCGAGCTCGCCCGTGCCGAATTCGTAGTACACCGAGGAGATGTGAAGCTTTTCTCGCTCGCTCGCGTGCTCACGTAGCTGAAAGGCTTTTGTGATGTAAGAGGTTGCCTGTGTAGGTTGGGTGAGATTGCGGTACGCAATTCCCAAGCGCAAGTAAGCAGACGCAAAATTCGGATCCAGCTCGATAGCGCGCTGGTAGAAGGGGACGGCTCCGGCACTGTCTTTTTTTCTTCCAAGACTAAACGCCTTTAGGGCTTCGAGCGATGAGGTCGTGGCCTGCTCGAGCGGTACATCAAATTTTTGTACCGAGCGGAGTGACTCCCCCAACTCGTTACGCAGCTTTGCCGTCGCGCTGCCTAGTGCGTCCAGAACTTTTTCTTTGCCCACGGCCTGAACTTGCTGCCGGGCAAGAGCGTCACCAGTGGCGCAATTAATCGCGTTCAACCCGATGACGTATTGAGTCCCGAGGCCAGCGATGGACCCGGTGATGAAAGCCTTACTGCCCGCCCGCTGGCAAACCTCTCGCGCGGTTTCTTCCGTGAGCTTTTCGGTTGGCGACCGGGTCATCTGTTGTAATGTCGTGCGAACTTTTCCGTCGGACAAAACGTTTAGGAAAGGCGATTGCCCCAAGTCCACGGCCAAAGCCTGTTTCAAAGCGTCGTCGAAGACCGCATCTCCTGTGGAATTTGCGAAATCGGCGAGGATGATCGTGTCTTTGTCAGTCAGTGCATGCGTCCGCGGCACGAACAATAGCCACCCGCCAACGGCGAGAGCAAGCGCCACAGCCGCAGAGGCGGCCATCCAGATGTAGCGGCCCTTGGCGTGCCGAATGACCTGTTCACCCGGCACCGCGGGCACTGAAGGTGCAACGACACTGGCGGGAGCGACTCGCTGAACTTCAGCTCCGGTTTGCGCCCAGCGTCCAGATTCCGTGTCGCGCTTCAGACGTTGCAAATCAGCACGGATCTCAGCGGCGCCCTGGTAACGCAAATTCAGATCCTTCTCCAGTGCCTTACTAATAATGCGCTCGAGCTCGGCCGAAACGGCAGGATTCAGCCGCGCCGGTGACTCGGGAGCCAGAGTCAGCAAGCCGACGAGGATGTCAGTTGCTGAATCTCCTCGAAACGGTTGCGCGCCGGTCGCCATCTCGTACAGCACTACGCCAAAACTGAAGATGTCTGATCGCACGTCCAAACTCTTTCCTCGCGCTTGTTCTGGCGACATGTATGCCACTGTTCCGACCGTGCTGCCGGCACTCGTCAAAGTCAGATCACGGGTCACGTCCGATTCATTTCACCGCCTGGCCGAGCGACCTTCGCCAAGCCGAAGTCGAGAAGCTTCGCCTGGCCTTCCGGAGTGACGAAGATATTCGCGGGCTTGATATCCCGATGGATGATGCCCTTGGTGTGTGCCGCGCGCATCGCGTCGGCAATCTGGCTGGCGAGGTCGAGGAGCAGATCGGTCTCAAGCGGAGTACCACCGATCGTGTGTTTCAGGGTTTGGCCGTCCATGAATTCCATTACGATAAAAAGCTTGCCGTCGGCTTCTCCAATTTCGTGAAGCGTGCAGATGTTCGGATGGTTGAGCGCTGAAGCCGCGCGAGCCTCTCTCCGAAACCGTTCGAGGGCTTGCGGGTCTCGCGCCAAGTCTTCAGGCAGGAACTTCAGTGCAACATGCCGTCCGAGATTCGTGTCTTCGGCTTGATATACCACACCCATACCGCCGGCCCCCAACTGTTTGAGGATGCGGTAATGGGAGATCGTGCGGCCTAGAATGAGAGAGGAATCAGTCACTTCGCGTGCATCTTACGCCCGCTCCCAGTTAACTGTCGAGAACAGGGATTATCACCAGCTATCTCAGTCTGAGATAGATGGTGCGAAGAGGATTTCCCAACATCTATCCGGACCGTACACACGATGAGACATCGCTACCGATTCCATTCGCTCAGCACTGATCTAACTTTTGACAATTCCGCCCGTGAGGGGACCGGTAACTGCGGGTATTGGATGACGAACACGGAACGAAGCCACTGAATTCACGAGAAAGTCGAAGCAACGCACAACTCCTTCGCCAAAGAGGAAGGACGCCAGAGCAGCTATTCCAAGTACACCAAATAAGGCACAGAACAGGACAAACGCAGCCAGCAGATCACGCACAACAAATAGACCCGATCCCGCGACCGTAATCAGTCCGATCACGACACCTGCAATGAGAAAATTCCGTATTCGTTTCCGGCACATAGGACGTGAATGCTCCCACCTGAGACGCCCTCTGTATGAAAGCGGCTCTCCCCGCCGCCGGGGAGAGCCGTTTATGCATGAAGCAATCTTCGCAGCCACTTCACTTCGCGGTCATACAGGCTGCGTTTTCAGCAATCCAATTCAGACTGCTGTAGGACACGATTAAGCTGCTGCAACGTTTGCCGCGACCTTGGCCGCGACGAAGTTCCTGATGAGACGTCGCGTTCGTTCCACAAACGCGAGCTTGTCTGCTAGACAACTCTCCAGCAGAACGCCAACCGCATAGTGTCTGGTCACGTCCGCCGCTGCTACCAGCGCTACGTACTCGGCAATCCGAAGATGGATCAGGTGGTTAACCTTGGCCAGGATGAAGATGTGCTTTGCGAGCGGGTTCTGTATCTCCGCCAGTTCTTTGCGGAAGTCCTCAACAAATACTTCTTGGAGACGGCCGCTGAGCTTCACCGGCTGCTCTCCGATCAGTTGAAAACACCGATCGATTGCGCTCAGGTCCTTTTCTGCGATCCAGGCACGTGACTCCAGCGCTTCCTTTATGTCCCGATCCTGGGCTGCCTGACTGATCTCCTGATAGATCTTGGTCGAACGCTCAGTGCTCTGCCGTGCGTCACTAAGCAGCATTACAAAAAGTTCCTTCGGGTCTCTTACAGTCATGATTTTCTCCTCATCGGCGTGTGTTGATCGCCGGTACAGCGTTTATTGTTCTCCGAGAATTCGAAATCGGCTTCTTGCGTGGTTCTATTGAACTGAAGTCAAGATCGACACCTGGGAATGATTGGGAGCGGCTCGGTCCGCTCGCACGAAAGGCACCACTCTCTGATGACTCCCATCCCATCACTTCAAATACAACATACGCCATGCCCTTTTAGAAATCAGTGCCAGGGGTCACGCGGCTCTGTGACCGTCCTCACGCTCACGGCACAAAAAAAAACGGCGTAGCGGGGAAACTCACGCATTTCTGGATAGATGTTGCGAACAGGGATTATCACCACCTATCTCAGTGTGAGATAGGTGGTGGGAAGAGGATTTATCAACATCTATCCGGACCGAGCCGTCCCGGCGGGCCGATCTGCAAAACCTGGTTTCCGATTACGCGACTTATCAGACAAGTGGAATTGAATCGGTAACACTAGCGCGTTTCGCAGGACTAATATTGAGACCGGTAGACACTGGTCGCTGGGCGCATTCGGCAAGGGGCCGGTTGGCCAGCCTTTTTCCCATTTCAGTGAAACATCCGGAGAGGCGATACGTCTGAAGGGGGATAGGAAGCCCTTCGCCTCAGCGCTCAAAGGAGAAAAGAGATGAAGCGTTTTTCCAGATTTGCGTTGGTATGGTTGGCTGTGGGTTTTGCATTGGCTCCCCTGCGGGCGCAGGAAGCCCCGAAAAAAGCCCCGGGGCCGGCTCCCAGCCAGTCGGAAGGCGTGCTGGAGGCGTGGAATGACATCGGACGGAGATTGATTGCCATGGCGCAGGATTTTCCGGAGGACAAGTTTTCGTACAAGCCGCAGGCGGAATCTCGGACGTTTGTCGCGAACCTGGTGCATGCTTCGGCGTCCATGTACTTCTTCACGGATACCGCCGCGGGGAAGAAACCGCGGCCGTCAAGCTACGCCGACGATCCCAAGGACGTCGGCGTGAAGACCCGGGCGGAGCTTGTGGCCTTTGTGACGAAGTGCGTGGAAGACGGCGCCGCGGAGATCAAGGCCAAAGGCGACAAAGGCCTGATGGAAACGGTCGATGATGGCGGGCCGCATCTGGACCGGCTGTACGATCTAGCTTACGGCCTGATCGCGCATTCGAACGAACACTATGGCCAGCTGGTGGTCTACTATCGGATCAACGGCCTGGTGCCGCCGGAATCGAGGCCCAAGAAATAGGGAAGTTCTCCGGATCTCTGAACTCTGGCGCCTGCGCTAGTGCTTGGTTAACGCGCTTACCGGACAATGAGGTCCAGATAGATGTTGCGAACAGGGATTGTCACCAGCTATCTCGTTTTGAGATAGGTGGTGGGAAGAGGATTTCTCAACAACTATCCCGGCGCGAAAGGTTGGCCCGGCTACAATGCCCAGTTTCCGGTTACGCGCCTTACCAGGATCTACGACCGCTGTCACGTGTCGCGGAATTGCACATCCCTCTTGTTTGGATAATTCTGCTGATACCGCTGCCATTCACGTTAACCTGTGCCGGTTCAGAAGAAGATCTTGAGAAGTTGTGTCACCAGCTCTTCGAGCGGCATGATCGTCAGAAACAACGGCACGACCGGCAATGCTGTTGCGGCGGCCAATCGCGCAACATCGCTAAGACCGAAAGGGACGAGCCGCATTTCTTTCACCACGGCATAACTAGTCCCGAGGTCGGCCAGCGACTGTAGGTCCGGAGTGCCCAGAATCTCATCACCTTTTGCACCGCCGCGGACCCACTTCTCATCGAAATCGGTGACGTAACCGGTGGCCAGCGTCCCGTAGTCGCCTAAGCCACGCCGCTTCGCGCGAGAAAGTTGACCGGTGAACATGGTCAGAGGACCGAGGATCACCAGAACAAACAAAGCGACAAACACGCCAATGGTCGTCTTGAAATCGTTTAGGCTCTCTGCGTGGTAAAGGATCCGGCTGGCGATCAGTCCTGCGACTAAAGTGCCCTGGGCGAAGAGCAGCGGACCAAACGCGTAGCTGCTCCTTCCCAGAAACCCGATTCCGCCTGCACGGTCGGGATGCGTGGGCACCAAGTGCAATTTCAACCGTGACACGCGCCACAAAAACCGGGACCAGATTCCAAGCCGCAGATACCATCGGATTAGAATGAATTGAAAGATCGGAATACTCACGAACGCGTACCAATAGCCTGCCAGCGTCAAGTGTATTCCGGTTCCTTCGGGGACGGCGTACCACGTCGCCGTTTCGAGGGCCAATTCGTGCTGCCAAATCCAGTGACCCAACGTATACACCAGGACCAGCAGCGATAGCTCCAACCATACGGAGTCTCGCGTCCGCTTGACTTCTTCGATGGCCGCATCGAATTTCGGCATCTCCTCCGAAGTGACGATTCCGCGTTCTACAATGCGTTTCACCACGGGCCAAATGCGCTGGTGAACAATCAGCTCGACGAAGATTAGCGCGGGCAGCGCCACCAAAAGCCGAACGTGCGCCTCAATATCACGCAAAAAGCTCAGAGATTGGGTGCCGAACAGGTGTCCCTCGATCGCCGAGAGCACGAGAAGAGGCAGCCATGCAAAGAGCACGATGACCACAATCCGGCGTCGAAGTAATTCCATTGCCGTACCGGATAGATGCGCCCGCCGGAGCATTTGATAGAGCGGGCCCCCCATGACCAACGAGAAGTCGGGCCGTTCCTGCAGGGGTGTGGGGGTCGTCATCACTAGGTCTCAATGACTTGTTTCACTTGACCTTCTCGAGTTCGGAGTTCCGGGCCGTCCGCGAAGGAAACGTAGCGATGATCGTCATGGGGTCACGATGTTGAATAGGGGGTCGAAATTGACCAAGAGACCGGTCAGTTCGTTAAACTTTTGCTTGTCGCCCGTCATTTTCGCTGCTCCGGAGGCAAGTTCCTTATCAATGGTCGAAGTCCGCAACAAAATGTTGTCCATACTCGAGCGTGACATCGTAAGAGTGATGTCTGCTCCGGCCAACTCCTTGTTCTCCGTATAGGTTAATGCGGAATTTTTCAGGGTTACTGCGAATTTCTCGTGAGTGTCTGGCAGGCTCCAGTTCATCGTAATTACTTTACCCTCGGCCTTCGGACCATCAATCCGCATCCCCATGAAGTCCAGAATCATCTCCATCGACATGGCACGGATGGTATCGGGACTTGCCGTCTGCGTAGCAGGAATTTTCGGTACGCCGTTGCGAAGTTCGAACGCACCCATGAGGAATTCATTTCGCCAAGTAGGATCTTCGGTCTGGTAGCCGAGTTGTTCCAGCGCATCGGCCTCCACTTCACGCGCCGCCTTGTTTTCAGGATTCGCAAATACTGCACGATTGCCCAGTTCGGCGGACCATCGGTAATCGCCTTGATCGAACGCCACCTTTGCTTTCTGAACAACGGCGTCTTCGCCTCCCATCGCTTCCACGTAGCGTTTTCCGAGTTCCTCAGGGGGCCACGGGTACAGGTTGGCTGGGTTAGAGTCGTACCAGCCGATATAACGCTGGTAAACAGCCTTTGAATCGTGGTTCAGCGAACCGTAATAGTCTCTGGTGGACCAGTCCTGATCGAGAGATTTGGGCAACTTCATCTGTTCCGCAATCTCAGCCATGTTGTAACCCTGATTCAGCAGGCGAAGGCACTGGTCATTGATGTACTTATACAGATCGCGCTGCTTTTCGAGGAAATCAATCACTTGCGCGTTGCCCCACGTGGGCCAGTGATGAGAGGCAAAGACTACTTCCGTTCTGTCCCCGAACATGTTGATCGAAGTGTTTAGCGCCTTCCACCAGTTCGTTGCATTCCGAACTTGGGCTCCGCGCAAGGTCAACAAGTTGTGGAGGGTGTGGGTTGCGTCTTCAGCAGTACAGAGTGCTTTGAACTGAGGAAAGTAAAACAGCATCTCTGCCGGCGCTTCAGTAGCAGGTGCCATCTGAAAAATGATCTGAACACCATCGATAGTCTTGGTCTCCCCGGTTTTCGTGATGATGTCGGTCGGCGGAATCAGTGTGACTGTTCCTATCGAAGTGGTTTTACCCAAACCTCCATCGACTTGGCCATTGGGACCGCGAGGCAGCAACGCACCGTACATGTAGATCGCCCGTCGGCTCATCGCATTCCCCGCAAACACATTCTCGCTGACGGATTCCTCTAGAAACCCTTCTGGCGCATAGATGTGAACCTTACCGGATGCCACATCTTCTTCAGAAACGACACCCTTGACGCCACCGTAATGGTCCACGTGACTATGGGTATAGATAACCGCGACCACGGGCTTTTGTGGGCGATGCGCGTAGTAAAGGTCAAGCGCTGCCTTAGCTACTTCCGTCGAAATTAGTGGATCAATGATAATAATGCCCGAGTCGCCCTCGACGATGGTCATGTTCGACAGGTCAAAGCCGCGTACCTGATAGATGCGATCCGTGACCTTAAAAAGGCCATTTGCCATATTAAGTTGTGCAATTCGCCAGAGACTCGGGTTGGCGGTTGGGGGCACATCCTGTGTTAGAAACGCGTAGGTACCCAAATCCCATATGGAATTGCCTTTCGCTCCAACGACTTTCACATCCGGCAAAGTTGCGATGAATCCCTTATGGGCGTTTTCGAAATCCTGTTTGTTACTAAAGGGGAGTTCCTGCAAGACCTGTTTATTATGTTGCTTGGTAGCTTCGGTCGCTTCCTTTGGAGCAGTCTGAGCAAACGCAGGTATTCCAGCCAATGCGGTCCCGCAGAGCAGCGCCAAGAACGACAGCCTAGCTAACATCGTGTTTCCTCCGAATTTCATTTTTTGTCCTCCGATCTGAATAACTGCGGTGGGTTCCATACGCCTGTCTTGTCCGCCCCAAAATATGTGAGACAAGGTTTAACGGCTGTGCCGTTTGTCACTCATTGTTGTGACGAAGGGCACTAAGCGAGATTTGATGGAAAAGGGAGTCCGCAACGCAAAACGAAGAAGGGATAACAAACCGTCCTCATTTCTGTCGCAAAGTGTGGGCAGCCCGAAAGGGCCCATCTATTCAAAATGGGACACTTCTCGCAAGACGCCTATGGGGCGGATTAACAATGACCGATCCAGATTTATTGATTTTGCCAGCCTGCCGTGTGTAGGTCCCGATTGACGCCGTTACCGGACAATGAGGTCCGGATAGATGTTGCGAACTGGGATTGTCACCAGCTATCTCGTTTTGAGATAGGTGGTGGGAAGAGGATTTCGCAACAACTATCCGGACCGGGACGTCTGAATCCGCCTGCCGAATGCCTTTTCGGATTACTCGACTTAATGGAATGCCCTTTCACTTCAGCTTGATACGAATAGGCTAGACCTCTTGTTGAGCGGAAGCGTCTGTGCCGATAACGCGATTCGTAGCTCGGAGTAATCGCGCCCGACTCAAAGGTTTCGATCACGTCGCAATCGAGGAGCGGCTAGCCCGCATAAACGGTGATCGCGACTCGATCCCGCGGATACCGCCGGTTGTACAGGTAATAGCCGTCTCCGGAATAATCGATGTACATATCATCGTTATCGTACCAGTCGTTTGACCAGTACTCGGGCCACGGGTCGACGACGCTGAATGAGAAGCCACCATACTGGAAGCGGGGAAATCCACCCACCGTCGAGACGGGATAAGTACTGATTCGGAACGCATGGTCAGGACCAAAATATCCGCGATAGCGGTCCTCTGGAATCCGATAGCCGTTGTAACCACCACGTTCTTGCCAGTCACGATGCTCGGATTGCCAGTTGCTTGCGCGATGGTCCTGCCACGCGCTTCCCCAAGCGCCATTCTGCGCTACGTCGCCTACATTGACGCTGATTGCGATTCGATCCCGCGGATAGCGCCGGTTGTACAAATAATATCCGTCCCCGGAGTAGTCGACATAAACGTCGTCGTTCGCGTACCAGTCGTTCGGCCAATATTCCGGCCATGGGTCAACAACGTTGAAATAAAAACCGCCGTACTGGAAGCGGGGATATCCGCCGACCACCACCACGGGATAGCTGTAGATGCGGAACGCGTGAGATGGTCCAAAATATCCTCGGTAACGCTCCTCCGGAATCCGGTAGCCGTTATATCCGCCGCGTTGCTGCCAATCGCGGTGTTCGGTCTTCCAGTTGTGCGCGCGACGGTCTTGCCAGGCGCTCCTCTGTGCGGTTTGCTGTCGGTGCTGCTCTTGCTGGGTTTGCATCTTCGCTTGCTGCGAGTGGGCCTGCGGCGCTGAGCGCTGTTCCAAATCTCGTTGGTTCTTCGCTTGCTGCTGCTGTTGCTGGTGTTGCTTCTGTTGTTGTTCCTGCCTACCTTTCACTTCCTGCTGCGATCTTTGTTGCTGCTGTTTTTCAGACTGGGCCTGCTGTTGCCCTTGCTTCTGTTCCCGTTCCTGCTGGCCTTTCACTTCTTGTTGCGATCGCTGCTGCTGCTGTTTTTCCGACTGAGCTTGCTGTTGATGCTGCTGCTTCTGCTGCTGTTCCTGCTGACCCTTCGCCTGCTGCTGCGAATGCTGCTGCTGCTTTTCGGCTTGCGCCTGCTGTTGGTGCTGCTGCTTCTGCTGTTGCTCCTGCTGACCCTTCGCCTGCTGCTGCGAATGCTGCTGCTGCTTTTCGGCTTGCGCCTGCTGTTGGTGCTGCTGCTTCTGCTGTTGCTCCTGCTGACCCTTCGCCTGCTGCTGCGAATGCTGCTGCTGCTTTTCGGCCTGCGCCTGCTGTTGATGCTGCTGCTTCTGCTGTTGCTCCTGCTGACCCTTCGCCTGCTGCTGCGAATGCTGCTGCTGCTTTTCGGCTTGCGCCTGCTGTTGGTGCTGCTGCTTTTGTTGTTGTTCCTGCTGGCCCTTCGCCTGCTGCTGCGAATGCTGCTGCTGCTTTTCGGCTTGCGCCTGCTGTTGGTGCTGCTGCTTTTGCTGTTGCTCCTGCTGACCCTTCGCCTGCTGCTGCGAATGCTGCTGCTGCTTTTCGGCTTGCGCCTGCTGTTGGTGCTGCTGCTTTTGTTGTTGTTCCTGCTGGCCCTTCGCCTGCTGCTGCGAATGCTGCTGCTGCTTTTCGGCTTGCGCCTGCTGTTGGTGCTGCTGCTTTTGTTGTTGTTCCTGCTGGCCCTTTGCTTGTTGCTGCGAATGCTGCTGCTGTTGAGGCTTCGCCTCTTGGTCTTGTTTCGGAGGTTTGACAGGTTGTTCCTGTTTCTGTGATTTGTCGTGCCCGTCCTGACGTGCGTCAACTGGCACAGATAGTCCTAGAAGCAGAAACAATGCCGCCGTGCTGACAGCTCCAATCAGTTTCATGATATTTCCTCCCGTACCGTGTTGTGCCGCGCTCGGTGGTGTTTGTCTGGCGCAGCACTCTTGCCGAATACTACTTTCGGTGCGCGAATCCGATCCCTTGCAAAGATATTGATTGTTCAGAGCTATTTACCGACAGGAGCACGCGACAGATTCAAATCGGTAGCACTCGAACTCACCGAGGTGCTCGATTCGTCGGGCGGAGCTTCAGACCGCGACTCGTGATCCCACGAGTCTCCACTATCCACTCACTGCAGTTGTATAGATGCGCCGTACAGCACACATTTAGCATTTCGCTATTCGTTCGCTGCTCGTCGGCCCTTCCCAGAACGAGCTTGCCGTGGTGTGCAAAACGGAACAGCTTCAGTTTGACGTCAAGCGCTAATCTGCATCCGCAAATGGCGCGGCAAGGGCTACGAGACCCTGCAACCGGGCTGGGAGCGGGTGCTTTGGCCTTTCCGCGCCATTTCGAAGTTCCGCTTTCGGAAAGCGCGAGAGTGGGATTGTCGCCAATCGATGGAAAACGGACCTTGAGTTAGTCCCGGAGTCTCGGTGAGATCGCTCTGGGCGTATTTCCGGTGAGAGTGCTCAACCGGCGTGACTACGGCCGGTCGTTTGGGATTTTTCGAAGAGGAGAATCACCGTGCCTACTGTGTGTCCCATTTGTCGCGGTAAAGGTCTTCGCCGATCGAAGCGAAGAGGAATCGTCGAGTCAAAGATCTTGAGCTTATTGTCAGTGCGCCCATTCCGGTGCATGGATTGCGACTACCGGTTCTACGGACTGGCATCGCCGACGAGTTCGATCGAAACTAAGAGCGCAGCGCCTACGCCTTAAACGTTTGGATAACTGTTGATAGCAGGGTTTATCACCAGCGATCTCATTTTGAGATAGGTGGTGGGAAGCGGAGTTATCGATATCTATCTGGAATCGGCCCGGACCCAGCACAGAACCAGAGGGCGACGGATCGAGCCGCAACCGAACGCGAATCGCTAATCGGCGCTGAGGCCTTTAGTAACAGGCCTAGTTCTTTTTAGAACTTAAACGCGCAAACCATTATGCCGATGGCGGCAATCCAGCTTCCTGCCACTCGGACTGCAATCTGAGTCCACGGTCTCTTGAGGGAGCGGACCAACCCAATTCCATACGCTAAGACCAGGATTGCAACTGCTGCCAAGCCCGGAATGAATCGCCAGGGAGACATCGGTGCGGCGATCTCTGAACCGTTCGCCAAACCATGCAGTAGTCCGACGGCACTCACCATACTTACGACAACTGTGCTTGGGCAGGTGATCGCCAAGGCCACAGCAAGACCGAGGATTGGGATGATGGCCAAATCTACTGCGCTCACCCACGTGGGGGACGGCCAGACCATCGACAGCCCAGCGCCTGACACGAGTGCGAGGGGAAAAAGTGCGAGGGTTAACAGAGCCGCTCTTCGCCCTTGTTGGCCCGCGAATAGAGAGAGAGCAATCCAGGGCAGAAGAAATTCGAGCGCTGTGAGCGGATGAAGCATCCCAGCGTAGAAATCACCAACTCCCTTGATCGGGTGCGCGCTCGCTGCAGTTGGTGACAACAGCGTAATCAGCGACGCGAGAACCACTGCAAAAGCGATTTTATTGGTCGTCCCCTTAATCATTTTCAATCCAGCGAAGCCTCACTGAAATTTACGAAAAATGCTGCACCAGCAAGAACAATCCCGCGAGTGAAATCCCCGCGCCGACCAGGCGCAGCGCTCGCGCACCCTTCTGCCAGCGGTGAACGAGGCCAAGGCCAATACCGCTCACGTGGAGCATGCCAGTTGCGATCACGAAGCCGGCGCCGTAGGCCAAAGGATTTGCAGCGTGCGGCAATTCGGTGCCGTGCGCATAGCCGTGAAAGATCGCAAAGAACCCGACAAGCAGAGCAGCGGCCACGAGCGGAGGCCGAGCCTCCGAAAAAATCATGAGGCCGAGGAGAAGTGCCGACGCAGCGATCCCGATCTCCACCCCCATGAGCGGAACTCCACGAACACCCATTGCACCGCCCACCGACATCATGAGCGGAAACGCTACCGGCAGCGCCCAAATTGCCGGTGCTCCAAGTTGTGCACCCCAGATTCCGACGGCCACCATTGCCAGAATGTGATCGATGCCCGTTAAAGGGTGCATGAATCCGCTGGCGAAGCCACCGGCCACACCGGCTGGATTGTGAGCCAAGACCGTCGCAGGTGCCAGTAGCGCGCTGGCAAAAATCAGCAGCGCCATTCCCGTCAACGATTCTCGGCGTTCTTGCGTCATTTCAGCTGGCCTCACTTTGCACTACCAAAATATGGCGTCGAAGCGCTGTAGGAATGTTAATGCCGCGGAAGCGCCAATTGAATAGGCCGGAATCGCGCGGGTCCAAGCGGGCCAATGAATGTCGAGCGTCGCGAGCGAGCGCACGAAGCCGATAAAGACGATCACGAAGCCAAGCTGCCCTAACTCAACGCCTACATTGAAAAGCAACAACGCGATGGGAATCTCCGAGTGAGGAAGCCCCATCTTACCAAGTGCGCTGGCGAATCCCAGTCCGTGAAGCAGGCCGAACGCGAACGCGACGATCCACGGTGCGCGCTGCGCGATGCCGCTCTCGCCGCGCTGCGAGCGCACAAGTTCCGCTGCGAGAAAGAGAATGCTCAAGGCGATCGTCGCCTCCACCGGAGCAACTTCTACGTGAACGATGCCTAGCGTCGCCGCGGCCAAAGTGATGCTATGCGCAATCGTGAACGCCGTGATTGTTTTCACGAGCGAACGAAAATCGCGCACGAGTAGCATCAATCCGAGAACGAATAGCAGGTGATCGATCCCATAGAGAATGTGTTCGACGCCAAGGCCCAAGTAACTGCGAGCGAGTTGAATTCTGCTGGGCGCCACTTCGACGGTAAATGACGGCTCGGAAGGCGTCAGACGAGTCACTTGAGTTGTTCCATCGAGCCGTTGAATGCGAACCAATACGTCAATCACGCTCGAAGAAAGGCCTTCGATGAAGATCGTTTCGCCGGTGATGCCACCCTTGCATTGCACAGTCCAACGATCGCTGAACGCATTATTGATCGCGGTGGTCCGAACTTCGCTTGTCTTCTGGCAATTGCCCGGCAGTCGCACGTAAACGCCAAAGCGAAGATCGTCTCCTCGTCCCGGAACTTTCCAAAGCACATCGTACGAATCGGCGTTGGTCTGGCGCAGCTCGAGATATGCGGGACGGACTTCGTGAGCGAACGCGCCGGACGCACATACGAGGACCGCCAGAACGAGAAGGAGTGAACGCCTCATGGTCGAACCGCAGCGGCGGCCGGAGTTTTTGCATCCGCGGGAGGAGGCGGCAACTCGACAGTCACCGTATATCGATTCAAGAGAGCATCGTAAAACTTGCGATTCGATTCCAGGCGGTAGTCGTTGGCCCATTCGCGGCGAACTGCTTCGCGAACTTCGTCAAGCTGCGGAATGCGACCGTCTGTCCGGTTCGTCACGCAAATGAGATGCATGCCCAAGCCAGATTCCACCGGCCCTGCCCATTTCCCCGCAGGCAATTCTCCCAGCGAAGCAGCGAATTTCTCGCCGTAGTCTCGCGCCACGTCCCGGGATGAGACGTTTTCAGTATTTCCCTCCAGCAGAAACGGATCGCCCATGTTTGAGACGTCGGCGCGCGGGCCGAGCTTGTTCAACTGAGCGAGCATCTGTTGCGCGTCAGCATTCATACGCCGGCCATGTCGAGCCGGATCAAGATAGACTTGACTGAACGTGAAGTGCTTGTCGATGCGAAATTTCTCTGGGTGATCGTTCAGATAGGACCGAAGTTGTTCCTCGGTCGGCTGAGCTTGTGCGGCAACGTCCTCCGAGATGAACTCCATCTTCTGCCGCAGACGCTGACGGATGGGAGCGTCGTCACGATCGAGTCCGAGCGCCAGAGCCTCGCGGTAATAAACCTCTTCGCGAATGTAATCTCGAAGCAGGCCCTTCAATTCATCCGGATCGGGTGGCCGTTGATGCGCGCGAGCGAAAGTATCCTCGAGATGTTCCACTTGTCCGGGCGTGACGACTATTTTCCGCGTGTCGCCACTGGTCCGCTTGTTCACCAGATTCGAGGCGAAAAGCAGCAGCGCCCCGAGGATCAGGAAGTGAATAAGCGGTTCTCGCAAAAGCTTTTTGAACATGACCTGAATGCCGTTAGTTCGCGGGCGTGTACCAAATCGGCGAAGTGTAGGCTCGCTCCTGCCCCTTCATCGGAACTTCCTTCGGCATCGTGATGCCGAAATACTTCGCGTCATAGGCCGTCCACCGAGGAGTGGGAATCTCGAGCACGCGAACGTAGTAAAAACCTCGCTGCGCGGCGTCGAACTCAGGATCTTTCCACACGGTAATTAGTTCAGACGCGCCGATTGTGTTCGAGTAGGTGGCATTCGGCACATCCACAGTATCCCCGACCGGAGTCTTGCAACGGCCGTCCGCACCAATCTTTCGATTGTCCGAAACAGCGACGTCGTAAATCTTCTCGTGAGTCTGGCCGCTCGCGTCGAGCCAGCCCTTAATCACCTGGACTCGATCAAGATTTGCGCCGATGGGATCCTTCATCGCAGCAACGAGAAAACTCGGCGATTTGCCCGCGGGAGCGTTGCTGATGTCGCCGCCCATCGGCACGCCCTTTAGATACCCCGGATTTGCGGGGTTGCGGCTCAATGCGTCTTTCGCATCGAAGTCCCATCCTCCGAAGAAGCGCACGATCATGCGCGGACCGGTGGTTGCGTAGACTTCTTTGCGCTGCATCGCATCGAACAGCGCCTGGCGAGTGTTGTCCGTGGCCCATACACCGGCGTAGCCGGAGGCGGCCTGTTCCCAGCCCATGATGACGGCTTTGTCCGTCTTTACGAACGGATGGGTCGCGCGATCGGGACTGGGCTCGGAACTGGAAGTCTTGCCCCAGAAATTGTCCTCGTCGGCAGTTGCGAGTCCTGTATGGGCGTCGGTGGAGCCGACCATTCCGAATTTATAAGGATTAACGCCGAGTTCCTTTTCGATCTTCAACCCATTTCGCAGAGCGGCTCGGGCATACTCGAACTCGAGCATGTCATTCGTCTTGAGCACGCTGAGATCGAGATTGCCCTTGTCCCATTTTTCGTAGCCAGCGAATTCGTCATTCGGCGAAAGAAACGGGTGAGACTCACCGTCTCCCTTGATCTGTGTTACTTCGTAAATTCGTTCCCGAAATGCGCGAGTCTGGGCGTACTCGCGATCGATTGGCTTGCCCGTGAAGGATTCGATGAGAGGAAACATTCGCCCATTGCTGAGGTTGCCATTGTGCGCGAGAGTCAGCACCTGGCCGCCGGATTTTTGCTCGTACCCAGTCATCCACTTCCAAAGGTCGCGAGGATTATCGCTACCTTCCGGTTTTTGCGTGGTGTACGGCTCGATCATGCTGGCTTTGTCACCGTTGTCACGGAACAGAATATTGCGGTGCAGATTGTTGCCACCGGTGTTCGAAGTCCATTCAAATCCGATGAAAGCTGTAAACCTGCCAGGCTCATTGGCCTCTTCGGCGGCCTTGATAGTTTCGTCCCACGCCCGGCGGTAAGCCTCGGTTCCAGGGCGGGACTCAAGCGCCTTCGGAAATTTTCCCTGGGAGAATGCGATAATGATTTCGATAGCGGCATCGGCACCTTTGCCGGACTGGACCATGTCGTACCACCGACGTCCCGTCGGGTCAGCCAACATTTCGGGTTTACCCGCAAAAAGCTCAGGGAAAAATCCCATATTGTCCGAGTGGTCCGTGACGGCGATGAAATCAAGAGGACGGGTCAGTTTCGCGCGCTGGCCCGACGACGTGGTCACCTCATTGCCTTTCGCAAAAATGTAAGCGTCTTTCGGCCCGAGCCTCGCACCGAAAGCGCCTGCATCCATCGAGAATGAGGTGTGCACATGCGTGTCACCCCAGTAGACGTGCGTCGGAAAGTCGCGTCCTGCAGCGGGCGAGTAAGGCGCCTTGGGGAAAAGCTTTGCAGCGGAGTCTTTGTCGATCGTGTCAGTTTCTTGGGCATTCGTGGGCAGCACAATAAGAGCAAGAAAGGCCGCCGCGGCCAACGCACTCGTCAGAATGATCGAAACCCTCGCTGAACGTGAACGAATCATGATTTCTCCTCTCTCCCAATGCGATCAATTCCAAAGCAAAATAAAACGCCGCAACGAATCCACGAAAGAACCCGAGAGGCTAGGCGACCAGATTCTATGGCGACAGAATCATACTTGTCAAAATTAAGGTATCAGACGCTCAGTTGAGATAACTTTTGAGAACAGGGATTATCACCAGCTATCTCGTGTTGAGATTGGTGGTGAGAATAGGATTTATCAACAGTAATCCGAAAAAGACAAGATTCGGGTCGAGTCTCATTTTTGTAAATCGGCAGGTCGTGGGTTCAACTCCCACCCGCGCCTCCAATTCTTGCGTCGTTTGCAGCGGTTCACACCCCCGAACCGCGCAGATTGCAGAATCGCATTGCTGGGTGCAGTCCAGCGATACATTCGCGTTTGAATCCCGCTTCAATTGGGCTACAATCCCGCCACAACTCCAAGAACATCGCGAAATCGCAATTTAAAATTCGATATAGAGAGCGGTGGCGATAGCCACGAAGGGAGACATGAAGATGCGTGAGCGCACAAACGCGCGGGTGTGTGTTGTTCGATTCCTGGCGGGGCTGGCTTTACTGGCAGCAAGTCTTTGGGTTTCGGGATGCAGCAGCAACACTCATCTCAAGACTTCCAAATTCGCATACGTGCCGAATCTCGATGACGACACGATTTCGGCGTACAGCATCGACAGCTCCACCGGCGCACTCAGCGCGATTGCCGGCTCTCCCTTTCAGGCCGGGTCCGAGCCATTCCAGGCGGCCACCGACGCTTCCGGGAAATTTTTGTTTGTCATTAACGGCGGCGGGAATGGTTCGGTTTCCGTGTACACCATTGACGCGTCCACCGGAACTCTTACCGAAATCACCGGGTCCCCGTTCGCCGCGCCCAGCATCCCTAACTCCGTTGTGGTCGATCCTTTGTCGAGATTCGTTTTTGTGGGAGATTTCCGGGGCAAGATCTCGGTTTTTAGCTTGAATAGCTCCACGGGCGCGCTGACGGCAGTTACCGGCTCACCTTTTTCAGTTTCTGACATATTGACTGCCCTTGCGGAGGATCCGGCAGGGAAGTACTTGTACGCCATCGTGCCGGCCCCTTCGAATTTTGACAACGGTTCCGTTTTGGCGTTCAGTATAGATGGTTCGAGCGGAAACCTGACGCCGGTGAGCGGTTCATTCACTACCGGCGAAGTACCAATAGCCGCATCCGTTAATCCGGCCGGCACGATTCTCTACGTGGCCAATTCCGATTCGAACGATGTGTCAGGATTTACAATCACACCGGCGAGCGGAGCGCTCACACCCGTCACCGGCTCGCCCTTCAGCACCGGGGCATCCGAAGACGCACATTCGGTCACCATCGATCCGTCAGGTGCGTTCGTTTACGTGGCCAACGAGGCGACTCAAGATGTGACTGTTTTTGGCGTCAACGGTACCACCGGAGCGCTGACGCCGGTGCAAGGGTCGCCATTCATGAGCGGCGGGAACGGTCCGATCGCTTCCGCGGTGGATCCATCGGGGAGTTTTCTTTACGTCGCGAATCGCGCTTCGGGGACTGTCTCTGGATTCACCGTGAGCAATACGGGCGCCCTGACGGCGATTGCAGGCTCTCCCTTTGCGGCTGGCACAGAGCCATTCGCGATTGCGCTGGCGACGCCTAAGTAGTTCGTCGAGGCACAGAAACAAATCGTCCCATGCACGGCGTCGTTTTCGTTGCTACGGAGCACGACTCAGACTGAGATAGGTGGTGGGAAGAGGATTTCACAACAGTACTCTTGTTTCGGAATGTGTTTCGCGATCTATGGTGTCTTGGCGGTGACCTGATCCGGCTGCGACGTTGATTGCTGGGGATGTCGATCTGCCCGACTCTTACGCAATTCCGCTTTTCGTCTTCGATGGCCTACCTCATTTCGTGGCGCTCCCGCTCACCTGTGATTATCGGTACGCGAAAATCAGGTATCATGCCGCAAATGGGCACACGGCCACCCAGCCCGTGGCGTCGGACCGCCGAAAACCTACGTTGGCGGGGTTTATGGGTTACCGTGCTCTTGGGCGTGCGGAAGATTCTCCGCCCTGTTCTCTACTGGCACGTCTATCGAATCTTTGCGACCGATATTGCAAAACAAGTCCCCGAACCGTATGCGAAAGAGAAAATCGAGACGAAGATCCACGTGCGCCGCGGCGGTTCTAACCTGGAGCAGCTCGACAAGCCTCTCGCGGAAGTGGCCGCGATGGGGGAGATATCTCGCGAAGAAGCCGAGAACCGCCTCCAGCGCGGCGACGCCCTCGCTATGGCCTACGCGTCTGCCGAACCGGCCGGCTATGGTTGGATCTCGTTCTCGAGCGGCGTCGTGGAACTCGCCTTCGGCGTCACCTGGATCGTGCACCCGTGTGAAGCCGTGCGCTACGGCAATTTCGTGCATCCCAGGTGGCGTGGGCGCGGGATTCAAAGTTCGATCAATACAGCGGTAAACGAATACGCGCGCGGCCGCGGCGTCTCCGTCACATACGGCTCGATTAGCGCAATGAATGCGCAGTCTCTAAGCCTTGCCGAGCACTACAATCGCGCCACGGCCATGAAAGTCACGCTGATTTTCGTGCGCCCTTTCAACTGGCGAATCTGCCGCGCCTCCGGCGCGCCCTTCGCATCGCGCTTTCTCCACTAGCTTTTCTCGCGCATGCGCAAGCTGCAAACGTCGCGATGAGGCCGACTTCGTTATGCCATCAGCTATCTCGTTTGAGATAGGTGGTGCGAAGAGGATTTCTCAACATCTATCCGTTTGATCACGCGTTTGTGCGGTGATAGAGGCCCAGTGGAATTCTGTTTTCGACAACGAGGATTTATTTTTGGCTCAGAAGATAGAGGTCGGCTTGGCCGGCTGGGCGCGCGTAGACGACCGTCGCGAGATCGCTGGAAAAATCGTAAGCGTTGCCGCCTGCAAGAAGAGGAAAGGCGAACGGAAGCTTTACGGCCACTTGCGTGGGGCCGGTGAGTTTTCCGTCGTGCCAGGGCTGGCGATAAATCGTGACGTCGGAGCGCGACGGGATCGCGTAGAGGAACGACTTGCCGTCGCTCGCCAGGGTGATGCCGAAGCTGACCACGCCGGGCAGCAACGCGATGCACTTCTTGTCGGCGAGCGAGAACTCGCCAATGCCGCGACCCGGCCCCATGAATGTCAGCAAGTACTGCCCGCCGGGAACAGCCTCCCACATGTGCCCGCATTCATTTGTAAGCAGCTCGAGGTTGGAACCGTCTGCATTCGCTCTCCAAATCGTGGCGCGCGAAGCTCCCTGGTCGTAGCTATTCACGTAAATATATTTCTGATCGGGGCTGGGAACCACATTTTGAGTGACGCCGCCATTCCAGGGAATTTCGTGGACGCCGCTGCCATCGGCACCGGCGATGAAGATCCTGTTGGGCTCCTCTTGCATAAAATAGAGGTGGAAATTGTCGGGAGCCCAGTCTCCGGTTGCAATCGACTTCGCGGTCGTAATTTTCATCTTGTTGCTGCCATCTATATTCGCTGTCCACACCTCACTGCGATCGTTCGACGGAGTAGTGATATAGGAGATCCGCTTGCCATCCCCGGAGACCACCGGCTGCGTGGCATTTTCCGCAGCGATGTCCGTGGATTGCTTGGAGCGGAGGTTGTAAGCGGTCAATATGCCGGAGGATTTGCCGTTGACGAAGTAAATGCCTTTGCCGGCGGGGTCGCGCATGGGAGACAGATCGGGTCCGGTCCCGGAAGTGATCTGCGTCATGCCCTTACTTTTCAGATCGTATTCCCAGAGGTTGCTGAGGCCGTTCACGGTGCGGCTGACCAAAAGCGACTTGCCGGGTTCGCCCCAGTCGGCGTCCAGAAGATTCGCTGAGACTTCGCCCAAATCTTCTGCCGTCTTCTTGCTGAGATCTACATCGTAAGCATGGAATTGATCGTCGGCCAGCGTAACGACCTTTCCATTCAGCACCAGCAAGTGATTGCCGCCTGGAAACGGCAGAATTCTTCGGGCCGGCAAGGCCTTGGCATCGAAGGCGTAAACTTCTTCTTCGCCCATTCCCGATTTGTCGGCGCGGAGGATTGCGCGCTTGCCCTGTCGCAGATAATAGAGGTACGCGCCATCCGGCGAGGGAGCCATGCTATAGGCGGTTACGGCGCGTCGCGGATTTCCGCCCAGAGTAGGCACGGACCAGATTTCAAAACCCACGGTGCTTCGGCCATAGTAGATTTCCGTGCCGTCGGGAGAAAAGCTGTCGACGAACTTCGCGCCTTCGTCCTTGGTGAGCTGCAGCGGCTCGCCGCCGGAGGTGAGCATCACGAAGACTTGAGCCACTCCGTCGACCGGCGAACTGAATGCTACGGTGTGGCCGTCGGGAGAAAGCTTCGCTCCGTCCATCGGCTTGTTCCAATGGCTGATTTGCGTGATTTTCGCGGGGCCGCTTGGCGCGGTACTCGAACCGCCTTTGACGTGATAGAGAACGAATGCCGCCGCTGCGAACATGATGAACGCGCCCGCCGCGATATATTTTGTGCGCGGCGACTTTGTCGCAAGCGGCGAGGTAGGCAGTACCGCTGCTACGCTCACCGAGCTACTGCTCGCTGTCTCTGCTGCTGCTTGCATTGGAGCTGCTTGCGCTCCCGTCGACGACGCGTGGCCTGAGCTTGTATCGCGTCGCAGGCGTTTCAAGTCGGTGCGAATGTCCGACGCTGATTGATATCGCAAATCGCGGTCCTTCTCGAGCGCCTTGTTGATGATGTCTTCAAGCTTCGTGGGAAGTTCGGGATTCAATCGCACGGGAGCGGTCGGTGCGCGATTCAAAATGCCGTCGGTGATCACGCCCGACGTTTCGCCGCGAAACGGAAGCGCGCCCGTCGCCATCTCGTACAGCACCACTCCAAACGAAAATAGATCCGTGCGCGCGTCCAGTTCCTTGCCGCGCACCTGCTCGGGCGACATGTACGCAACCGTCCCCACCGCAGCGCCCGGGCTCGTCAGGTCCTCCACGCTCACGCCCGCCGTCATCTGCGCCGACTGCCCCATGTCCCGGGTCACCGTGTGCACGGCGGCGCGATGAATCTGCTTGGCGAGCCCGAAATCCAGAATCTTGGCGTGGCCGCGCTCCGTGACGAAAATGTTCGCCGGTTTGACATCGCGGTGAACGATCCCTTTGCTGTGCGCCGCTTCGAGCGCCTCCGCAATCTCGACACTCAGATCGAGCAATAGCTCGAGATCCATCGGACGTCCCGAAATCCGATGCTTCAAGGTGGCCCCATCGAGGAATTCCATCGCCAGGTAGGTCTGCCCGTCGTCTTCGCCAATTTCGTAAATCGTGCAGATATTCGGATGGTTCAGCGCCGACGCAGCACGCGCCTCACGCCGGAATCGCTCGAGCGCCTGCGCATCCGACGCCAATTCATCAGGAAGAAATTTCAACGCAACATGCCGGCCAAGATTCGTATCTTCGGCCTTGTAGACCACACCCATGCCACCACCGCCCAGTTTTTGAACGACGCGGTAATGGGAAATCGTGCGTCCCAGAATGGATAAGGAATCAGTCACTTGCGTGCATCTTACGCCTGCTGCCGGATAGGTGTCGAGAACAGGGATTATCACCAGCTATCTCAGTCTGAGATAGGTGGTGGTAAGCGGATTTCGCCACCTTTTACTTTCGGGGTTTGACACCTTGGTGCGGCGTTTCTATACTCTGCGTGCCCAGACTTTCCCTCCTGAGAGGACTCAAATGTTGAAGCTGTCGCTGGTCGCTATTCTGATTGCCGCGTCCGCGTCTGTCGGATTCGCGGGAGAAAACGGAAAAGTTCAGCAACCCAAGATCACGCCCCAAACGAGCGGGACGACGCAGCTACTGATTGCGGTCAGCCCGGTAAATTCGCAAATCGTTTGGGCGGCCGGACAGGGCGGCACCTATGTGGTGACGACGAATGGCGGAAAGACGTGGAAAGCGGCGGTGGTGCCGGGAGCCGAAGCGCTCGAATTCCGCGACGTGTACGGCGTGAGCGACAAAGAGGCGTATCTATTGTCCATTGGGGAAAACACTACCGATTTTCGCATCTACAAAACGATTGACGGCGGCGCGAACTGGAAAATCGAGTTCACGAATCAGACGGCGAACGCTTTCTACGATTGTTTCGCGTTCTGGAGCCCGAACCGCGGCATCGCGCACAGCGATTCGGTGAACGGAGTGTTTCCCGACCTGCGCACGTTCGATGGAATCCATTGGCAATCGATCTCATCGAGAATGCCGCCGGCACTGGCGGGCGAAGCGTCGTTCGCGGCCAGCGGAACTTGCGCGACGACGGAGGGATTCACGAATGCATGGATCGCGACGGGCGGCTCAGCGACCGCGCGAATTCTTGCGACGCGAGATGGCGGCAGCACATGGAACGCGTATGACACTCCGCTGGTGAGTTCGCCCAGCGCGGGCGGAATCTCGGTGGCGTTCCGCGATTCGCGTCACGGGATTCTGGGTGGCGGCGACTTGGCGTCGAATGATAGCGCCGATGCTGCAACGTCGAACGATGGCGGGCAGACGTGGACGATGACGAACAAGCCGCCGGTGGAGGGCGCGATTTTCTGTCTGGCGTACGTTCGCGGCAATCGCTTCGGCAATGGCGACGGCCAAGGCCAAGGTAACAACTCTCAGGGCCAGGACGGCGATCGCGGGCGCGGAGGCGACGACGATTTCGAATTCGAGCACACCGTCGTGATCACGGCCGAGACGGCGCCGGACTTCAGCTCAGGGCCGGCCGCGTGGACTCCCGATGAAGGCCGCACGTGGTTCCCGATCGCGGGAGTGAGCGGCAACTGGGCGGTGGCATTCGCGAATCCGCAAGCCGGGTGGTTTGTGGGCAACAACGGGCAGATCGTGAAGATCAGTTTCTGATGTAGCGCAGTAATTCGGTCCAGCGAAAAACGCAGCGCGCCGGTTTCGGGCTAGCGGGTCGTCTTGATGGAGAGCCTCGAGATTCGGCGCGCTCGCGAAAGGCACCGCGAAAAAACGCGATGGCTTCCTCATCGAAGGAATGGCCGGCGCGTGGCTCGTAGGTTCTTCCGTTCACTGGCGGAAGCTTCGTTGACAATCCAGTGATCGCACGGCAATATGAATTGTAGTTTTCCTGCCGCAGGAAATGCCCAAGTGGCGGAATTGGCAGACGCGCTAGCTTCAGGAGCTAGTTCTCGCAAGGGAGTGGAGGTTCGAGTCCTCTCTTGGGCACCATTTATGCCGCATTTCACCGGAGACACGTATGGCGGAACTTCCCATTACTTATCGCGGAGTGGTGTATCCCTCGCAGTGCGATCACATGGGACACATGAACGTGATGTGGTACGTCGGCAAGTTTGACGAAGCGAGCTGGCAGCTTCTGACGAGCCTCGGCCTCGCACCGTCGCGGCTGCGAGATGAAAATCGCGGGATCGTTGGCGTGGAGCAGCACATTGAATACAAACGCGAGTTGCGCGCGGGCGACGTCGTCACTGTCCGCTCGGCCGTGCTCGAGGTGAAAGAAAAAGTGATTCGCTTCCTGCACGAAATGACGAACGACGAGACCGGCGAAGTGGCCGCGATCACGCGTCTCGTGACGGTTTATTTCGACACCGCCGCCCGAAAGTCCGTGGCGCTGCCTGCTGACGTTCGCGAGCGCGCGGTTGGGATGATTCGGTCCCCGGCCTGAACCTTGAGGAGCACGCTTTCGGTGACGCCGCGCTCTCACATCGCGCGCAACGCCGCCAGCAATGCCGCGCCGTTCGGACTGCCCAGTCCGGTGCACGCATCCCAACCTTTACCGGCGGAGTAGGTTCCATTGCTTCCGGAAGTCACGTCGTGAAAAGTGGCTGCCACTTTCGCTGAGTACAACAGCGGATTGATGTACCCGACGTTCGCGCCCAGCGATTGATTGACGAGCGCGAGCAATCCCGCCCACAGCGGCGCTACCGCGCTCGTGCCGCCAATCACCGACGGCGCGCCATCCACCACGACGTTATATCCAGTTGCGGGATCGGCATCGCCTGCGACATCCGGCACTCCGCGACCGACGAATCCGTTTGGCGCCTTGGGAACTTTTGCGCTCGTCTGAAAACTTGGCAGCGCGAACACCTCGCTGACGCCGCCGCCCGTCGCGCCTTCGTTGGACGCGAGTTCGTTCCAGGCTTGCTCGCTTCCCACCGCGCCGCCGGAAATCTTGAGTTTCGTGCCGCCACAACCGACCACGAACGGGCTCGACGCGGGAAAATCCACGGTGGGATTTCCGCTCGTGCTTCCGTCCGACGATCCATTGTCGCCCGACGCGGCCAGAACCGTGACGCCCATCGTCGCACCGTCCTGGCACGCGGAATTGAGCGCGTCGCGCGATTGGGCCGTCCAGGAATCTTCGGGGCCGCCCCAGCTGATCGAAATGATTGAAGGCTTCCGCGTCGAATCGTGCACGGCCGTGGTAATCGCATCGATGAAGCCTTGATCCGTGTTCGGCGCGAAATAAACGGCGATCTGCGCCGCTGGTGCAATTGCTCCGGCGACTTCTACGTCGAGCTCCACTTCACCATCGGGGCCGCTGGAATCGCCGGTGGGGGAATTCGTCGCGCTGTCTACGGAGACGGCGGTTACTTTCGGGGGTGCAATTCCGAGATTCTTGAAAAATGAATCAAGATCGGCGGCGCGGTACCCGCCACCCAATTCAATGATGCCGATTGACTGGCCAGAGCCTGTTGCGCCGCCGGGAAAATTGTAAGCTTGGGCCACTTGCGGCGGCGAAAACGAAACGTCCGTGGAGCGGGCTTGTGCGCCTGGATTTTCTTTGCGGATTCGAAAATGCGTTTTTGCTTGCGGACGATTGTCGAGTCCGAAAACGCCGACGATGATGCCATCGAGGTCGGCCGGGATCGTTAGCGCGCCCGTACGGCAGCGATACGCGCCCGAGGCGTGCTGGTAGCGGCGCAGGTTCACGCCAAAGGCTTTGCTGAAGGCATCGACAGGGCCTGCGAGTTTTATGGTGCGGCTCGCGCGGTCTTCGCTGGCGATTTTCAGGCTGTAGCGGGCTGCGAACGCGCGGATTTTTTCGAAATCCTGCGGCGAGGCGCCGTGCAGCTTTGCGAATTCTTCGCGGGTGAGATATTTCCGGTCGCGTGGGAGTTGAGCGCCTATTTCATCGGCGGAGGGAAATTCGCGGGGGTTTGAGCCGCGCCGGATGAGGACGCTGACTTCGATTTGTTGATGCGGATCGGCGGGGCCGATATCTTTTGCGCCGGGAAGCGGCGGCCGCGCGCTGCCTTTGAGTTCGATTCGATCGTGTTGTGTTGGCATGGTATGCCTCCGGGAAGATTGGCCTCAGCGGCTAAAGCCGCGTTTTCGTTTCGGGCTTTTGGCACGGCTGAAGCCGTGCCCTGGCGAACGGCAGAACGCTTGATTTGACGAATATTGCGGTTGGCGGATGCGAGCATCGGCGACGAATGCGGCTTTGTGTTACTTGCTCCCATTTTAATTGAGATGCCGAATTTGCTCCGGCTGTCTTCCGTCGTTTTAGCTGACGACCATCTTATCTCGTGACGCCTGCTGGCCACTGGTTTCTCGCAGGCGCGCCGCCTTCGATTCGTGCGCTAGATTTTACGGGACGCTGGGAGCGTCGCTCGCGCGCCAGGAAGCTCGCGCGATGTCACTAGGGGCGCGATGCGGCTGGGGCTTTGGCGAATTTGATTCGGTCTTCGCAGTCTGCTAGCTTCACGATTGAGTTTTGGCGATGGACGGCTGGGCGGCGGGATTGCGGCCGCCGCGACTCGCGAAAAAGTCCTAGAGCTTTCGAACCAGGATGGATACGCACATTTCAGGCCCTACAGAGCGCGCTTCCGAAGGGATCGCCCGGTCGCAGCGTGCGCTCGCTCCGGACCACGCTCGCGCGAACTTCGTGATTCACGCCGCGTTCGCCACTACCGGAATCGTGACGGTTCTTCTTGGGCCGATCCTGCCGATTCTCATCAGCCGCTGGTCGTTGACCGACGAGCGCGCTGGGTTATTTTTCACCACACAATTTTGCGGCCAGCTTGCCGGGTGCCTTTCGACGGGGTTACTGATTCCGCTGCGCCGCAAGGGCTACCGCCTCACGTTTGCGATTGGGTTCGCTTTCATCGCGCTGGGCGTTGCGGCGCTCGCCGTCGGCAATGTGCATACGGGCCTCGTGGGAACCGCGCTCTACGGTTACGGCCTCGGCCTGGGGCTCACGGGCGGAAATTTATGGGTTGCAGAAGTATTTCCTGAGCGGCGCGCTACGGCCGTGAGCATTCTCAATGTTACATGGACGATCGGCGCCATCGCCTGCGGGCCGCTCGTGATGTTGGCCGAGCGGACTCACATGCTTGCTAAATTTCTCGTGGGCGTGGCGGTCGTAATGGCGATCTGCGCGCTGCTGATCGTTTCCTGGAACATCGAGCCGCGCGAAAATTTGCCGGACGCACCCGCGGGCGAGCGCGACGCGGCGAGTCCCGCTACTCCGCGAAGTCTTGCCAGCCCGGCGGCGTTCACGCTGAGCGTGCTTTTCTTTTTGTACGTGGGCACGGAGAGCGCGGTGGGCGGATGGGCTGCGGCCTACGCGAATCGCGTCGAATCAATTTCCGCAATGATGTCCGCGCTCACGCCGGCTTTCTTCTGGGCCGGCTTGATGATTGGCCGGGCGCTTGCGCCCGCGTTCCTCCGCGGGCTCGCCGCGAAGATTCATCCCGAGAAATTCCTGATGGCGTGCGGGCTGGTGCTTGCAACACTTGCGACGAGCGCTTTGCTCTACGCGGGCACCTATCGCCAAGCGCTCGTTTGCGCGACGATCGCGGGCCTCGGCCTTGCGTGCGTCTATCCGATCCTGGTGGGATGGCTGGTGGGAATTTTCGGAGCGCACGTCCGGCGATTCGGCAGCGTCATCTTTTCCATCGGCAGCCTTGGTGGCGCTACACTTCCGTGGATGGTCGGCGCTGTGTCCACTCACACCGGAGCGCTTCGCGCGGGATTGCTCGTGCCGATCGCGGCGATCGTCACGATGGCAGGCGTCAACGCAGTCGCGCAACTTTCCCGGCCCGCGCAGAATCGAACCATTCTGGTGGCCAATCGCCAGAGCTGATTTCACTTCGCCATGAAAAAAATCTTCGCATTACTATTCGCGCTGTTAGCCGCTTCTGCGGCCGGCGCTCAAACGAGCGCCGTAATCGTATTTAAGGGCGCGCAGCTCATTGATGGAACCGGCGCACCGCCGGTTAAGAAAAGCGTGCTCGTGGTCGAGGGCGACCGGATCACGGGTGTCGGCAAAGAAGGCAAAGTTCATTATCCGAAGAATGCGAGAGTGATTGACGTTGAAGGCCGCACGATTATGCCGGGGCTCATCAACGCGCACGGGCACGTGGGGCTCGTGACCGGCGGGCAAAATCGCGCGGACGCCTACTCGCGAGAAAACATAGAAAACGCGCTCGTGCAGTACGAACAGTACGGCGTCACGTCCGTGATGTCGCTGGGCCTGAATCGCGATCTCATCTACGAGCTGCGCAACGAGCAACGCAGTGGCGCGTTTCCAGGCGCCACGATTTTCACTGCCGGGCGCGGATTCGGAATCGAAAACGGCATGCCGCCCATCGCCGCTGCGCCCGATCAACTTTACCGGCCGCGATCCGCGGATGAAGCGCGCGCGCAGGTTCGCGAACTCGCGGCGCACCATCCGGACATCGTCAAGCTCTGGCTCGACGACCTGTACGGCAAGTATCCGAAAATGGATCCGGCGATCTACCGAGCGGTGATCGAGGAATCGCACAAGCAGGGACTGCGCGTCGCGGCGCACGTTTTCTATCTTGCCGATGCAAAAGCACTGATCGCAGATGGGGTGGACGTGCTCGCGCACAGCATCCGCGATGCGCCCGTTGATGACGAATTAATTGCGATGATGAAATCGCATTCGGTGATCTACATCCCCACGTTGACGGTGGATGAATCGGCGTTTGTGTTCGCCGAAAATCCCGCGCTGATGCAGGACCAGTTCTTCAAGCTGGCCGTCGGCCCCGAACTGCAGCTGCAACTCGAGAGCCCGGAGTACCGCCAAAAAGTGGAGAGCGATCCGAATCTCGCGCGTGTGAAAGCCGCATTCGCGATGGCGCGAAAAAATCTCAAGACGCTCGAAGACGCCGGCGTGACGATCGCTTTTGGCACCGATTCGGGCGCGAGCCCAGTTCGCATCCCCGGCTGGGCGGAACATCACGAACTCGAGCTGATGGTTCGCGCCGGCCTGACGCCGATGCAAGCGATCTGCGCCGCCACAGCGGGAAGCGCCAAAGTGCTCGGCGCTTCCGATCTAGGAACGCTCGAAGCCGGCAAACGCGCCGATTTTGTAGTGCTCGCAGGAAGCCCGCTATCCAGCATCAGCAATACCCGGCAAATGCTTTCGATCTGGCACAGCGGAAAAGAGATAACGCCGCGAGCCGGTGCGCCATCGCTGCTTGGACAATGAGCCACGTTCGCTCCATGAAGCGCATGAACCACGCTACGAGAACGATTCGTAACATGGCTGTAACACTCGCGCAGTACGCTCGCGCGCCTCAGGGGTTGCAATGACCAGCAACAATGCAGTGCCGGACCCGCAGTACGTTCTCAATCGCCATCTCTCCTGGTTGCAGTTCAACGAGCGAGTTTTGGAAGAAGCGCACGACGCGAGCAATCCCGTCCTCGAGCGCGTGAAATTTCTCGCGATCACGGCGAGCAACCTGGACGAGTTCGTCGAAGTGCGCGTCGCCGGCCTGCTGCAACAGGTGGAACATGGAAGCCGCGAGCCGGGACCCGACGGCAAGCTTCCGGAAGATGTGCTGAAAGAACTCTCCGAGAAAATTCACGAATTCGTGGGCCGGCAATATGAATGCTGGAGCGACGAAATCGTTCCGGCGCTCGCGAAAGAATCCATTCGAGTGCTCAGCCAGAAAGAGCTGGGCCCGGAGGCGCGCGAGTACATCGAAAATTTCTACGCGAAGAGCGTCGAGCCTCTGCTCACGCCGGTGACGGTTGATCCGGCGCATCCGTTTCCGCACGTGTTGAACAAAGCGCTGTGCGTCGCATTTCTGCTGCGGAAAAAACGCCGCGGCTCACAGACATTTTTGGGGGTCGTCACCGTGCCGCGCGCGCTGCCGCGTCTCGTGCTTCTGCCGTCGGCCGAAGGCAAAGTCGAGTACGTATTCCTTCACGACGTAGTCCACGCGTTCGCCGAACGGCTGTACCACGGATATGAGGTTCTCTCGGCGGCGCCATTCCGCGTGACGCGAAACAGCAATCTTTATCTGGAAGAGGAAGAATCGCGGAGCATTCTCGATTCGGTGGATACGCAACTGCACCGGCGGCGCAAAGGCGCGGCGGTGCGTATGGAAATCGAAGCGGGCGCAAATCGCGAGATCGTCGATCGCCTGCAGGCGAATTTCCGGCTCGAGCCCTGGCAAGTGTTTCACGTGGATGGCCCGACGAATCTTTCGCGGCTGTTTCACATGTACGACCAGACGCCGCGCCCCGATCTGAAATTCAAGGCGTTCGCATCGCGCGAGCTGGCGCTGAAGCCGGGCGCCTCTTCGATCTTCGAACTCATCCGCAAGCGCAGCCTGCTGCTGCACCACCCGTACGATTCCTATTCGGCGGTGGTGCGGTTCATCGAGAGCGCGGCGCAGGATCCGGACGTGCTTTCGATCAAGCAGACGCTCTATCGCACGAGCGAAAATTCGCCGATTGTGCGGGCGCTGATTGACGCAGCGTCGAAGAAAGAAGTGGCGGTGGTGGTGGAGCTGAAGGCCCGCTTCGACGAAGCTTCCAATATTCGCTGGGCGCGAAATTTGCAGGAAGCCGGCGTGCAGGTGTTTCACGGCTTGCTGGGGCTGAAGACGCATTGCAAGCTGGCGCTTGTGGCGCGGCGGGAATCGAATGGGCAGATTCGCCGGTACGCGCATCTGGGAACGGGGAATTACAATCCGTCCACCGCGCGGTTTTACACGGACTTGAGCCTGCTCACGAGCGACTCGCACATTACGTCCGGCGTACACCACGTATTTAATTACCTCACAGCGTATTCCGAGCGCGCGAGCTATACGCCGCTGTTCGTGGCGCCGTTGAATCTGGGCAAGAGCTGCCTCTCCTTGATTGAGCGCGAAGCGGCTCACGCCCGCGCGGGCCGGCCCGCGTTTATCTTCGCGAAAGTGAATGCACTGCTCGACGAAAAAATTATTCAGGCGCTCTATCGCGCTTCGCAGGCCGGAGTGAAAATCGAGCTGGTGGTGCGCGGGGCGTGTGCTTTGCGCCCCGGATTGCGCGGAATCAGCAGCCGGATTCGCGTGCGCAGCGTGATCGGCCGTTTCCTCGAGCACAGCCGCGTCTTCGTATTCGGCAATGGCGGCAAAACCGAAACGTATCTCGGTAGCGCCGACTGGATGCATCGCAATATTTACGAGCGCGTGGAAGTGATGTACCACCTGCGCGACCCCGATCTGTGCAATCAGATTTTTACGGAAGTGCTGCAGCCGTATCTTGCCGACACGGCCAAGTCGCGATTCCTCATGTCCGATGGCCGCTATGTCCGTTCGCGCGAAGCCACCAAGCTTCTGCACATGAAAAATGGGTTCGAGTTCAACGTACAGGAATTTTTGATCGGCGTGGCGGAAGGCCGAGAAGATTTCAGCGAAGTGCCGGAGGCGGAGCGGCCGTTCAAGGCTTCCTCTCTTCGCGTTCCGATTTCGAAGCCGGTTTAGTTCCGCAAAATCCGCAAGCTGCCGTAGACTGATGCGGCATGTTTCAGTCGAAAGCATACGCGCGCACCTTCGATGCGCCGTCAGGCGTCGAGCGGCTTCAGTCCGCCGTCAATTGGCTTCTCGGGCCGGAACCGGTCGAGGCGAGCCGTCCGGGGCATCTTTGGCCGCGCTGGATATTTCTGCGGGCGCTGGGGCTGATTTATTTCTCCGCGTTTTTTTCGCTCTTGTTTCAAATCAAGGGACTGCTCGGCCCGAACGGACTCCTGCCCGCAGCCGATTATCTGCAAGCCATCACTTCCGCGGTGCAAGGGGTTGCGCGTTTCTGGTTCGCGCCCACGCTGCTGTGGATGGATTCGAGCAATCAGGCGCTGATGGCTATCTGTTGGGTGGGGCTCGTCGCTTCGGTGCTTCTGGTTTTCAACGTGTGGCCGCGGGCGATGCTCGCGATCTGTTTCCTGTGTTTTCTTTCGTTCGTCGCCGCCGCGCAGGACTTTGCCGGCTACCAATCGGACGGAATGCTCCTCGAAGCGGGATTCATCTCGTTGTTCTTCGCGCCGCCGGGATTCTGGCCGGGGTTGGGGCGGCGCAATCCGCCCTCGCGCGCCAGCCGCTTCCTGCTGCAATGGGAATGGTTCCGAATCTACTTCGAATCGGGTGTGGCGAAACTCCGCAGCGGCGATCCGACGTGGCGCAATTTCACGGCGATGGACAATTATTATCAGAACGGCCCGCTGCCGACGTGGATCGGATGGTACGCGCAGCATCTACCGCACTGGTATCACGCGGCGACGGTTGGAATCACGCTCGGAGTCGAGATTGTGGTGGTGTGGATGATGTTTCTTCCCCGGCGATTCCGGATCATCTGCTTTTGGATTGTGACGCCATTTGAAATCGGAATCATCCTGACGGCGAATTACACTTTCTTGAATTATCTTGTCCTTGCGCTTGGCTTTCTGCTGCTCGACGATCGGTTTGTCGAATGGATAGCGCCGCGGAAACTTCGCGATATTTTTGGAGGCTCGCAAAGCGTGCAAGCGGCGGGCGGAGCGACCGCGGTTCGGCCCGGCCAGAAAGAAGGCTGGCGCGCCGCCTTGCGCGCACGGCTGCATCCGATGCGAATGGCGATCGCCGGAGCGTTTCTTGGCCTGATTTTCTACTCGACGACAGCGCAGCTTATCTGGATGTTTCTGCCAACTTTTCCGCTGCCGATGTCGCCCGTCTCGGCGCTCGAACCTTTTCGCATAGCGAACAGATACGGGCTGTTTGCGGTGATGACGCCCGCGCGCCTGGAGATTGAATTTCAAGGCACGAGCGATGGCAAGACGTGGATTCCGTATCCATTCCGCTACAAACCGCAGGACGTAAAGAAAGCGCCGGGAATTTACGCGCCGTATCAGCCGCGCTTTGACTGGAATTTGTGGTTCGCGTCGCTGGGAGCGTGGCGCGAGAATCGTTTCGTCGTTTGGACAGAGGAACGGCTGATCAAGGGCGAACCGGACGTGCTGAATCTTTTCGCCGGTGATCCGTTCGCGGGCGGGCCGCCACCGGTGGCGGTGCGCGCCGTCATCTATCAATACTGGTTTACGGACGAAAAAACCAAACGCGAAACGGGAGACTGGTGGCGCCGTGAACTGCTGGGGCCGTACGCGCCCGCGCTCGAACGCCAGCCGGACGGCAAAATCGGCGTCGTGGATCTGCCGGTGGCGCGGCAACCTCAGCAATAATCCGCGAAAGTTGCGCCTCGCGTTGCGAGTGAACACTCTTTGCCACGCGGCTTGAATTCCGTTAGCCTGTGCATGGCGCCATTCGCCCACCATGAAGCATCCTCCTAAATACAAGGGGCCCAAAGACCCCGACAAAGAACCGAATCCGAACCATGTGACCGAAGAGCAGGTGATTGCTTACCTTTCGTCGATCGCGCGGCCGGAAAGCGTCCGGCAGATTGCGCATGGAATGGAATTGCGGCATCACGGCCGGCGGTTCCTGCCGAGAATCATTCAGCACTTAAAAAGCCGCGGCGACATTGAAGAAATTCGCGGCGGGCAATATCAACTGGCGGAGACAAAACATTCCGTGCGCGCTGCGGCGAAGAAAGGGAGAGCGGCGCGCGCAGATGCACAGCAAACGGTGGAAGCATCGGCAACCTCGTCAACCGCAGCACCAGCAGCAGCGTCGGCGTCCGGACGAGCGCCGGCGCCGGCGGCCCGGCGTAGCAGCGATCCGAATCTAATTGCCGGACGGCTTGTTGCGCATCGCGATGGCTACGGCTTCGTGGTGCCGGACAAGCCCATCCCACGCGTCGAAGGCGATCTTTTTATCGGGCGCGATCACATGACGGACGCGATGCATGGCGATCGCGTGCTGGCGCGAATCGAGAGGCGGCGCGCCGACGGCCGTGCCGAAGGCCGCATCGTGCAAATCGTCGAGCGCGAACATCCGACGATTGTCGGACTCTTTCGCTATGGACCTCACAGCAACGTCGTGCTGCCGTACGACACGCGAATCCAGCACGAGGTGACGATTCCGCCGGGCGACGAGCTGACTCCTGAATTGCGCGCTAAAACAGGCGCGACAGAAAGCGGTGGCGGTGCCAGTTCGCGGCGATTGCGTTTGCCGGAGCTGGATGGCGCCGTGGTGAACGTCGAGATCACGCGCTACCCCAAGGGCGGGCTCGCTCCGATCGGCCGCGTGCTTGAAATTCTCGGACGCCCCGGCGAAATCGGCGTGGACGTCGAGATCATTATTCGCAAGCATCATCTACCGCACGTTTTCCCCGACGACGTGCTTGCCGACGCGCGGGCCACGCCGCAGCAAGTATCACAGGCTGATCTCGAGGGGCGCCGCGATTTCCGCGATCTGCCGATCGTGACGATTGACGGCGAGACGGCGCGCGATTTCGACGATGCCGTACACGTGACCGCGCTCGCGAACGGGCACTTCGAGCTGCAGGTGCATATTGCGGACGTCGCGCAGTACGTGGCGCGAAATTCGCCGATCGATCGCGAGGCGCACCTGCGCGGTACGTCAGTGTATTTTCCAAATCGAGCCGTGCCGATGTTGCCGGAGGAGCTTTCGAACGGTATCTGTTCGCTGAATCCGAAAGTTGACCGGCTGGTGATGAGCGCGATCATGGAAATGGACGCGAGCGGCAACATGGTGCGCGCCGATTTCACGCCGGGGGTGATTCGTTCCGCGGAACGCATGACGTACACGAACGTGAGCAAGGTTCTCGAGGGCGACGCGGAAGCGACTCGGCGCTACGCACCGCTCGTGGACCATTTTCGCCGCATGAAAGAGCTGGCGCTGCTGCTGAACAAGAAGCGAGTGGCTCGAGGTTCGATCGATTTCGATCTTCCCGAACCGATCATCGAATTTGACGAGCAAGGACGAATGCAAAGTATCGTCCGCAGCGTGCGGAATATAGCGCACCGGATCATCGAGGAATTCATGCTCGCGGCGAATGAGGCTGTGGCGCAGTACCTCGAAAAACGCGCCGTGGCATCGCTCCATCGCGTGCACGAGAAACCCGATCCGAAAAAAGTTATCGAGTTCGAGGAATTGGCGCACGCGTTCGGATATTCGCTCGGTGTGGAAGATATCGTAGAGCGCCGCGTGGCCGTGCGGCACGGACAGGTGCGTCCAGCGGCGAAGAGCGGCCGCGCGGGCGGTCATGGTCATGGCCAGGGCCGCGGCCGCATGCGTCCCATGAGCGTCACTGTTCCAGCCGCAGAGGAAGTGGATATCCGGCCGCAGCACTACCAGCGGCTCACCGAAAAAATTGCAGGCAAGCCCGAGGAGCGAATTCTTTCTTACTTGATGCTCCGCTCGCTGAAGCAGGCGCGCTATGCCGTGGAAGTGCTCGGTCACTTCGCATTGGCGACGAAGGAGTACACGCACTTTACTTCGCCGATCCGCCGCTATCCGGACCTGATCGTTCATCGCGCGCTGAAATGGGCGCTGGAGCATCCGGAGGTGAAGCCGATGCGTGCGACGGTGGAGGACGCGAAGCCCGGGAGAGAGCAATCGGTCGCGATGCTCGGGCCGTATCGCCGGATCGAGCTGGAAGAAATCGCGTCAGAAAGTTCGGAAGCCGAGCGGCGCGCGGAATCTGCCGAGCGCGAATTGATGGAATGGAAGACGGCGCAGTTCATGGAGAGCCATCTGGGCGAAGAGTACGAGGCGCTGATCATTTCCGTGCAGAAGTTCGGATTTTTCGTGGAGCTGGTGGAGATTTTTGTGGAAGGGCTGGTGAGCATCGATCGCCTGGAGGAAATTACAGGGATGCGATGCGCGTTCCGCGAGCGCGACCACGTGATTGTGGCCGAGCCGTACCGCGGTTCACGCGGACGGGGCGCGCAGCGCATTTTCCGGCTGGGCGACCGCGTTCGGGTCCGAGCCGAGCGAATCGATCCGATGCGGCACCGCGTGGAGTTTTCTCTGATTTAGGAGGGCCCTTTTCCGCGCGGGGCGGCGTGGTGTATCTTGCAGCCGAATTTGGGAGGTGGTGAATGGCGGCACGCGTATGTCCGGATTGCCTCGCGAGGCTCTCGGCAGGGAAAGTTCTGGCGTATTCGAACGACCTGGTGTGCGCGCAGTGCGGGAAGCCACTGGAAATTTCCGCGCTGAGCCGGTACATAGCGGTATTCGCAGGGCTCGGGGCGGCCGTGGTGGTGTGGTGGTACGCTTCGAAACATTACGCAAATGATTCGTGGGCGCTCGCGTGGGTACTGCCGATCGTGTTCAGTTATTTTGCGCTCAGCATCGTGGCGCCGATCGTACTGGCGCTCGCGGCCGACTTGCAGTTGAGAACGGCGGAGGCGGCGCCGATTCCACATCATGCTCCTGAGGCTCACGGCGCTGCCGGGCAGCAGCATTCTCATTAGTACACACTCCCAGTAATGTACATTTCCGTACATAAAACGGTGGTACCATTGACCGCTTTTGTAACGTCGCGTGAGATGGTACATAATGAATCGCTATTCTACTTTCGTGGGAAAGCGGGTTCGGGCGGAGTATCGCGTCGCCGAGTTCCGCCAAACCTCTGTCGGGACACTCGTGACCGACAACGGCCACTCCATCACGATTGAAGAGCATTTTTCGCAGGGCGGACGAAAAAAAACCATGCGCGTCGAAATCCCCTACGAATATGTGATTGGCGTTGCTGAAGCCGCGCGAAGTTCCGAATCGTCAGCTCCCGCCCCGGTCCCACGCCGCAAGACCTCGCGCTAGCCCCGCGCGTGCCTTCGCGCTCGCCGCCTCCCGAAACTTTTCTTGACGATTCTGCGTCGCCGCCCGCGTATATTGCATCTCTCGCTGAGGGGGGACACATGAAGCCGACGATCGGATTTATCGGGCTGGGGTTGATGGGCAAGCCAATGGCTGGAAACCTGCTGAAGGCGGGATTTCCGGTTGTCGTGTGGAATCGCACGAAGGCGCGCGCGGACGAGCTTGTGCAGGAAGGTGCGCGGCTGGGCGCAAGTCCTCGCGACGTTGCTGCGCAGGCTGACGTGCTGATCACAATCGTCAGCGACCCGCCTGCAGTGGAACAAATCATGTGGGGAGCGGATGGCGTGCTCGCGGGTCTTCGGCGCGGCAGCACGATGATCGATTCGAGCACGATTTCGCCGGACTTAGCTCGTCGCGCGGCTGCGGCGTGCACGGAAAAGGGAGCCGACTATCTCGACGCGCCGGTGACGGGCGGCGACTGGGGCGCGAAAAAGGGAGAGCTCATTTTCATGATCGGCGGAAAGGCCGAAGTGTTCGAGCGCGTGAAGCCGGTGTTCGAGGCGCTGGGTAAACGCTTCTTCCTGCTCGGGCCGAACGGCGCGGGGCAAACTGTGAAGCTCGCAATGAATCTGATCTTGGCGCTCGAAGTGGAAGCGCTGGCGGAAGCGCTGGCGTTGGTCGGGAAGGCGGGCATCGCCGGCGAGAAATTGGTGGAAGTGATGCAGTCGAGCATGGCGCGCGCGGGAGTTCTCGACGTGAAGGCGCCCTCGATGCTGAAAAACGAATTTCCGGCGAGCTTCCCGCTGCGGCTGATGCACAAAGACATTCGCCTGGCGCTCGAGCTCGCCAGCAAAGAAGGAATCACGCTACCGGCGGCTGCGGCTGCGTTTGGAACATATGGCGCGGTAAAAGAATCATCGAAGGACGATCCCGACTACGCTGCGGTGGCGCGCTTCTGGAATAAACCCTGATTCGCAGGAATTACGGCGCAGCCACCGGCGGGAAAAAGCTGAGCGGAAGATCGCGAGCCGTGCGCAGACCGGATTGCGCAGCGAGGATTGAAGGAATCGCGTTGACGACGACGGCTGCCGTGGCTACATCGCCATGCGTGCCGCCGGGAATTGTGAGCGCCAGATTCGGCTCGCCTTTTAATTCGATTGAATCGGCGGGCTGCGTTGCGCCCACGTACATTTTCAGCTCCATGTAGATTTTCTCTTTGCCGCCGGCGGTGCCTCGCGCGATCTGGTGCACGCCGGCCACCTGTCCTGGCGCGACTTCGAGGAATTCGGTTTTTACCGTTTCGTCCGCGATCACCGGCTCAATCGTCTCGGAAATATCGTCTAGCTCAAATCCCAGGCCATCGGCAACCATCGCGATGGATTCCGGCAGGCCATGATGCTTGATTACGCCGGCGTTCACTTGCTGGCGAAATTCTTCGGGCGTCATTCCTGCGCCGATTTTTTTCTGCAGCGGCAGGCGCCGCTTCGACGCATCCACCACTCGCACAGCTTTCGCCCAGTCCACGCGCTGCGAGACGGCGCTGAGCGTGAGAACGAGCTTGTCCATCACGAAACCGGGATTCACGCCTGTGCCCACGAGCGCGACACCTTCTTCTTTCGCGGCGGCGTCCAGTTTCGCGGAAAGATCCGGATGCTTGCGATAGGGGTACGCCAATTCCTCACACGTGGAAACGATACAGCAGCCGGCGCTGAGGCATTCAAGGAGCTGGTCCATGACGTTGGGGAGGTAGGAAGAAGTTGAGTGGATCACTACGTCTACCGGCTTTGACGCGAGGGCTGCTGCGTCGGTGGCGACGAAAACGCCCCAGGGAGCGTCGGCAGCGCCGACCACTTCGCCTAGATCGCGCCCCACTTTTGCCGGATCCTTGTCAATCGCGCCGACAATTTCGAGCGCGGCCTTCTGGCGCATCAGGCGCACGATGGACGCGCCGATCGGTCCCACTCCGAACTGCACCACCCGAACTTTCTTTTTCACGTTGTTCCTCGAATCGGGATGAACTTTTTCAGGACAGCTCTGAAATATCTCCCAGGCCAGAAAGTGCGCAAGAAGAGCGAGGCGTCTACGTTAATGGGTTACCCGCTCGACTGCAACCAGATTTGCGATGCTTGTCGCATTCGCCGCAGCGCCGCATAATGTGGCGACAACTTTCCGTGACTTCTCCATCCGACGAACGAACATCCCGGCAAACCTGGCCGCGCACAGCGCTGCGAACGCTCCTGCACTATGGCGGAAGCGCGCTTGTCCTCGTATTGATTTTCCACTTTCTTCCCGGCCGCAAGGTTTGGCACACGCTCGAATCGCTTCCGGCAGGCTTGTGGCTCCTGGTGCTTGCGGGATATCTGGGCGCGCATTGCATCGGCGTGACGAAATGGCGGCTGATGGTCAATCTTGCCAACGCGGGCTTGCAGTGGAAGCAAGCCGCGCGCTGTTATTTCGCAGGATTGTTCGGATCGCTGTTTCTTCCGTCGCTGATAGGCGGAGACCTGGTTCGGGCGGGGATGGCACTGCGAATCGGGCGAAGCAAGGCGGGCGTGCTGCTCGGCAGCTTCGTGGATCGAAGCATTGACCTCGCGGCGTTGGCGCTGCTGGCGGGAGTGGGCGCGCTGCTCGTGCCCGGCGCGCTCGACCAGAAGGACCGGCGAATCCTGATGCTGGTGGGCGGAATTGCGGCACTGGGAATTGTGGTTGTAGCGGCGAGCGTGGCGCTTCTGCCGGTGCGGCGATTTTCCTACCGCATGAAGCGGCGATTCGTGCGGCTGCGGCGAGCCGCTCGTTCGATGGCGCGCCAACCGGGCGCGGTGGCTGCGGCGCTGAGTTTCGCCCTCGCCGCGCAAATCATTTTCATCAGTTTGAACATCGCACTCGCCGAGGCCTGCGGTTTGCACCTCGCGTTCCGCGTGTGGCTGTTTGCGTGGCCTCTGGCAAAACTTTCCGCAGCGCTGCCAATCACGCAGGGAGGAATCGGAGTGCGGGAAGCTGCGCTGGCAGCGCTTTTGCTGCCGTTCGGCGCGTCGCCAGTGCTTTCGGTGGCGGCCGGCATTGCGTGGGAAGCGATCGTAATCGGTGGCGGACTCGTCGCCGGCTTCACTTCATTTTTGATGAGCCGCTTCAGCTCGTGACGAGAGCGAATACGAACGATTCGCGCCACGCGGTCAGCCGGGCCTCTGTGGGGCGTGCTTCGCCACCCTAAATGCAAAATCCCCGGAACGGCGAGGCCGCTCCAGGGATTTCGAAATTTTTCCCGGCGATCTTAGAAGCGGGAACGAGTGGCGCGAAGAAACTCGCGCAGCGAGGAAACGTTGGGCCCGTAGGCGCCCACGCGGCCTGCGTCTACCGGCAGCCCGAGCATTTCCGCCTGTTCGATGCTCACACCTGCATCATCGAGCTCCGCCAGGCTGTAGCCTTCCGCCGGGGTAAGCCGCCGGCCCGAGCGATCGAGCGGTCGCGGCGGGCGATGGTTATGCCAGCGCTTTCTTACGATGTCGAAGAAGTCGTCCCAATCCCTACGATTCCACATGACGTCCTCCCGTGCGCCCCGGGTTCAGAGATATGGATGCAGCGCCGATGCATTCGGTCGCTTCCCATTTTCTGCCGGCCCGAGGTCTCGCTCCGGGGACAAGAGCGTTGCTGATAGTAACCCCACATGTAGTGGAAAGTCGTGCCCGAACATCGTTTGTATCCATTGAGTTATCGCTTTTTAGGCGACCGCGCCATCGGGGATTCGCTGTATCCCGGGGCGGGCGCGCATCGGTTGCCGTTCGCTACACGAGGCCCGAATCCGCTGCTATACTTTGTGAAACGCGCTGCGATAGAGAAAAGTGGCTCGCTCGTGTGAATCCAGCATTGCGGCACCGCGACATTACGAAAAAATGAGCAATCCGGTCATCGTCGTTCACTACCACGAATTGTGGCTCAAGGGCCGCAATCGCCGGTTTTTTCTCGGGAAACTCTTTACGGCGCTGCGCCAGTCGCTGCAGGGAGTCCCGGTGCAGCGAATTGAACAGCCGGGCGATCGCTTTATCGTTCGCCTGGGCGACGGCGCTTCTCTTGAAGAAGCGGTCGCGCGCGTGAATCGAGTGCTGGGCATTGCTTTTTACGCGGTGGCGAAGCCCGTGGAGCGTTCGATGGAAGCGCTCTGCCGCGCTGCCTGGGAAGAAGTCGCGCCGCTCGAATTTTCAAATTTTGCGGTGCGGGCCAAGCGCAGCGACAAATCGTTTCCGCACACTTCCATCGAGATCGATTCGACGATCGGCCGCTACCTGCTCGAGAAGCTGCGAGAACAGGGCCGCAAAGTGAGCGTGAAACTCAACGACCCGGAGCTTACCTGCTACGTCGAAATCACGCCGGGCCCTGCGCTGGTTTATGCGCGACGAATTCCCGGCACCGGCGGACTTCCCGCGAATACAGCCGGGCGAATGATGTGCCTGCTCTCCGGCGGGTACGATTCGGCGGTGGCTGCGTACCACATGATGAAGCGCGGCGCCCACCTGAGCTTCGCGCATTTCTACGGCACGGGCGCAAGGCCGGGCGAGTCGTCCGTGCACGTCGCGAGCGAGCTGGTGCGCCGTCTCGTCCCCTATCAATTTCACGCCAAGCTTTACCGGATTCCGTTCGAAGCGATTCAACGCGAAATCGTCCGCTACGCTCCGGAAGATTATCGAGTGCTGCTCTACCGGCGGATGATGCTGCGGATTGCGGAACGCCTCGCGAAGGGGGATCGCTCGCTGGCGATGATTACGGGCGACAGCCTGGGGCAGGTGGCGTCGCAAACGCTTCGCAATCTCGTCGCCGTCGAAGCAGCCGCGCGGATGCCCGTTTTTCGTCCGCTCATCGGTACCGACAAAATGGACATCATCGCCACCGCGCGCAAAATCGGAACCTACGATACTTCTTCCGAGCCGTTTCACGATTGCTGCCCGGTGTTCATGCCGCGCACGCCGGCGCTCTACGCGAGTGCTGCCGATCTGGACGAAGCGGAATCGAGGCTGGATGTGCCCGCGCTCATTGAACAGGGAGTGCGCGAAACTACGCTCGAACGTTTCCACTACCGGGGCGGACAGGTGGAAACGGTTGCGCCCAAACCACGCTCGCCGAAAGCCGGACAGGAACGCACCGCGATCGCGTAACCTGCCACGGAGCCTGCGCACACAAATCCCCGGCGCTCGCTCGCTGCGCGCGCTTTCTCTACTTCAATTAAGTGGAAGATATCGAACGGAGAGAAAATTACCGGTCGCGACCGCCGCCGTACCCGCCGCGACCGCCGCCACCGCGATCGCCGCCACGTCCGCCGCCACCGCCCTGTCCACCGCGTCCACCACCACCGCCTCCGCCGTGTCCACCGCGATCGCCGCCGCGTCCGCCACCACCACCGCCGCCACCTTCTCGTTGCGGCCGGGCTTCATTCACCACCAATGCGCGGCCAAGAAAATCCTTGCCGTTGAGGCCTGCAATCGCCTTCTCCGCTTCGGCGTCGTCATGTATTTCGGCGAATCCGAAGCCGCGCGGCTGTCCCGTAAAACGATCGCGAAGCAGCGTGAGAGAATCCGGTTGTACGCCGATTTCGGCGAATAGTGCCTGCACCTGCTCTTCTGTAGCCTTAAATGAGAGGTTCCCAACGTACAATTTCTTCACGACCGTTCTCCTGGTCCCCGCAAAGCTGGGACACTCCACGCACCCGAAGGATCGGCTCGCCAGCCGCCACCAGGCCGCGAAAAATCGGCTTTTGCGGCGCGGACGAGGCGTCCCTAGGAACGCACCTGCATCTTGCTGCAACTACCCCCCGCAGTCAACCACCGCGTCGGGCGAGACGCCCCGGCGCGGAGCAATCGCCTGAGAGCGAGCCACCGCATTCGGTGATACCATCCGCCCAAGCTCTCCGGAGATTTCCATGCTCGGAACGATGATGAATTTTCCTTTGACGCTCGTGCCCATCCTCGAGCGCGCGGGAAAACTTTACAGCCAGATCGAAATTGTTTCGCGCCGGCCGGACCGCTCCGTGGTGCGCACGACCTACGGAGAGATGTACCGGCGCGCTCGCCGGTTGTCTCGCGCCCTCGAGCTTGCGGGCCTCGCCCGGGGCGATCGCGTCGCCACTTTGATGTGGAATCATTCGGCGCATCTGGAAGCGTATTTCGGAATTCCTGCTTCCGGCGGCGTTGTGCACACGCTGAACCTGCGGCTGCATCCCGACGAGCTTGCCTACATCGTGAATCACGCGCGCGACCGGTATTTGATCGTTGACGATGTCCTCCTGCCCATTTACGAATCATTTCGCGCGCAAGTTCACTTCGAGCGCGTGTTCGTGGTGCCGTTCAGCGGGCGGGCGATTTCGCGGGAATACGAAAGTTACGAGGATTTTCTCAGCGCGGCCGATGATGACTTCGAATACCCGGCGCTCGAGGAGAACGAAGCCGCCGCGATGTGTTTCACCTCCGGCACCACCGGCAAATCGAAGGGCGTGGTCTATTCCCATCGCGCGCTGGTGTTGCACAGCTTCGCGCAGTGCCTGGCCGACAGCTTTGGAATCAGCCACAACGAAGTCGTGCTGCCGGCATCGTCCATGTTCCACGCGAATGCCTGGGGAGTTCCATTTACTGCGACGATGGTGGGCGCAAGACTCGTTTTTCCCGGGCCGCATCTCGATGCCGAAAGCCTGCTCGACTTGATTGAGAAGGAAAACGTCACGATTGCGACGGGGGTTCCCACCGTTTGGTTCACCGTGCTGATGGCGCTCGAAAAAGATCCCGGACGCTGGAAACTCAATCATCCCGTCCGCATCACGTGCGGCGGTTCTGCCGTGCCGGAATCGTTGCTCCGTCGCATGGACCGCTTCGGGTTTCAGATCACGCACCTCTGGGGCATGACGGAAACAACTCCGTTCGCTACCACCGGCACTCTCAAGTCCACATTGGCCGGCTGCACCGAGGATGAAAAATACAAAATTCGCGTGAAACAAGGGCTGCCCGCTCCGTTTATCGAAGTGCGCGTGTTGCAACCGGAAGGAAGAGGCGAGGCGCCGCGCGACGGCGTCACCGCGGGCGAGCTTGAAATTCGCGGGCCGTGGGTGGCTGCGAGTTATTTCGAAGCGCCGGAGACGGCTGACCGGTGGACGCGCGACGGATGGTTCAAGACGGGCGACATCGCGACGCTCGATGCCGAGGGTTACGTCAAAATCGTGGATCGCAGCAAAGACCTCATCAAATCCGGCGGCGAATGGATCAGCTCAGTGGATTTGGAAAACGAATTGATGGGGCACCCGGCCGTGCGCGACGCAGCCGTGATTGGCGTCGCTCATCCGAAATGGCAGGAGCGGCCGCTGGCTGTCGTTGTCGTGAAAGAGGGAGTGCAAGTGGCGGCGCAGGATTTGCGTGAGTTTCTCGCTTTGAAATTCGCGAAATGGCAGCTTCCCGACGCGTTCGTATTCACCGGCGAACTTCCGCGCTCGGCGGTGGGCAAACTCTTGAAGCTGAAGCTCCGCGAGCAATACGCAGACTGGAACTGGGAAGCGTAAATTAAACGAGGAAGCGCGGGTCAGGTGCGGTAGCTCGCGTTGATGTGGATGTACTCGCCCGTAAAGTCGCACGTCCACATCCGCGCGTAGCCTTTTCCGGCCCGCATGTCCACCACGATCGGCACATATTTCGCCAGCATCTTCTTGTGCGCCACTCGTTCGGAGAACGGATATTCGCCGCCGCGCCGGCAGACCAGGATTCCGGCGAGCTTGATATCCACGCGCTCGAAGTCAAATGCTACGCCTGCGCGCCCGGCGGCGGCGAGGATGCGGCCCCAGTTAGGATCGGCTCCGGCAAGGGCCGTTTTTACCAGCGGTGAGTTCGCAATCGTGCGCGCCACTTGATCCGCTGCCCGGTCCGACGGCGCACCACGCACCTGAATTTCGATCACGCGCTGCGCGCCTTCGCCGTCTTCCACGATTTTCAACGCCAGCGCGCGGCAAACTTTCTCGAGCGCCGCCTGGAACGCCTTCCAACCGGCGCCTTCGCTCGAAATTTTCCGCGCTCCGCTCGCGCCGTTCGCAAGAATCGCGACGGTATCGTTCGTCGAAGTGTCGCCGTCCACCGTAATCGAGTTGAACGTGCCCGCAACGGCGCTCCGCAGTGCGCGCGCGAGCAGCGCGGGCGAAATCGCCGCATCGGTGGCAAGGAACGCGAGCATCGTCGCCATATTCGGCTGAATCATCCCGGCGCCTTTGCAGCAACCGAGAATTCGCACCGACTTCCCGCCGATCCGGCAGCTCGCGCCGGCCCATTTGGGGCGCGTATCGGTGGTCATGATGGCCCGCGCAAATTTCGCAAACGCTTCCGCCTTGGAACTGCCTGCACGCACCAGGGCGGGGACAGCATTTAGAATTTTCTCGACGCGCAGTGGCACGCCGATCACCCCCGTCGAGCACACCAGGATCTGCGAAGGATGAAGCCGCGCCAACTCCTCCGCCACTTTCTCTGTTGTGGCTTCCGAGGCGGCGCGCCCGTCCGAACCGGTGCAGCAATTTGCATTTCCGGAATTCACCACGATCGCGCGCATTCGGCCGCGCGATTTTCGCAGGTGCGCTTGCGACACGCGAACCGGCGCAGCCTGCACGCGATTGGACGTGAACATCGCCGCCGCAGCCGCAGGCGTCTCGCTCACGAGTAATCCCAGATCGAGTCCGGATTTCTTTAATCCGCACGCGAGTGACGAAAACGAAAAACCGCGAGGGACATCCGAGGCCTTTACGGGAGCGTTCATGCGGCGGAAACAGGTGTCGGCGAATCGCCGCCGAAGATGGGCAGCACGATTCGTTCGGGGATTACGGTAGCGACCACCGCGGTCAATTCGCAGGACCGCCGTTTTGCGCACGTCCGGCAATCCCGCTCGATTTTTTCAGTCAATGCCTGGCGCGAGGCGGGCTCAAATCCCTGGCGGAGAAAAAAGTCCGGAGCATGCGTCACTGCGAAGACGCGCGCGATGCCGCGCCGGCGCGATTCGTCCAGCGCGAAAGCCAGAAGCTTTGCGCCCGCGCCGCGCCCGCGCATTTCGGGCTGCACGGCGAGCGATCGAATTTCCGCCAGGTCCGCACCGTAATTTTCCAGCGCGACGCAGCTCACCACGCGCTTTTTTTCGTCCTGCACGAGGAAGTGGCTGATGTTTCGCCGGATCTCTTGTTCGGTGCGCGGCAGGAGCAAGCCCTGTTCCGCGTACCGGGCGATCAATCCAAAAATGGCGCCCGCGTCGGAAATTTTCGCTCTCCGGGCTCTCACCGGGCCTCCTCGAGCTTCGCGAGTCGCGCTTTGAATTCATCGAGCGCCGCGCGAACCGCTCCCGGCGCGGTGCCGCCCGCGACCGCTCGCCGCGCAAGCGCCGATTCCAGGGTCAGCACGGTTCCCAGATCGCGCCCGAATGCGGGCGAAAATTCCTTGAGCCGCTCCATCGGCATTTCGCGAATCGATTTCCCTTCGAGTTCCGCCGCGCGCAGCACCTTACCCACCACTTCGTGCGCTTCGCGAAACGGCACGCCGAACGCGACGAGGTAATCGGCCACTTCGGTGGCGACGAGCGCGGGATCCTGAGCAGCCGCGCGGAGCTTGGCATCGTTGAATTTCGTTGCCGCAAGCGTCGCCGCCGCGATTTGAGTCGTCGCGAGCGACTGATCGTGCGCGTCGAAAAGCGGTTCTTTATCCTCTTGCAAGTCGCGCTGGTAACTCGAAGGCAGACCTTTACAGGTGGCGAGTAGCGAGAAGAGCGAGCCGTAGATCCGGCCCGTCTTGCCGCGTATCAGTTCCCACGCGTCCGGATTTTTCTTCTGCGGCATCAAACTGCTGCCCGTCGAAAATGCATCGGGCAACTCGATGAACCCGAATTCGGGCGTCGCGAAAAGCACCATGTCTTCCGCAAGGCGCGAGAGGTGCATTGCCAACATCGCCGCCGCGAAAAGAAATTCGAGCGCAAAATCCCGGTCGCTCACCGCGTCGAGGCTATTCGCCGTAATTCCGGAAAATCCCAAATCGTCCGCCAGCGCCTTGCGATTGAGAGGAAACGCGCAACCAGCCAGCGCGCCCGAACCCAGCGGACACAAATCCGCTCGCGACGCTGCGCTCCGAAATCGTTCCGCGTCGCGGAGAAACGATTCGCCGTGAGCCAGCAGCCAATGCGATAAAAGCAGCGGCTGCGCGTGTTGCATGTGCGTCGTGCCCGGCATCGGCACGCGAATATTCTGCTCGGCTTGTCCGGCAATCGCGCGCCCCAGCGCTCCGATCGCATTTTCGATTTCGCGCGCTGCGTCTTTCACGTACATCCGAAACTCGGTCGCAACCATTTCGTTGCGACTACGGCCAGTGTGCAATTTCGCGCCCAAGGGGCCGAGTTTTTCGATCAGCGCGCTTTCCGCAAAATGATGAACGTCTTCCGCCTTCGATCCATCGAGCCCCGCGGGCTCGGCTTGCGCTCGCCGCTCGATTTCGTCCAGCGCCTTGACGATCTGGCGGCCTTCGTCGTCGCTCAGAATGCCGGCCGCGGCAATCGCGCGCGCCCAGGCGCGGTCGAGAGCGAGTTCTTGCGGCAGCAACCGGCGATCGAATCGCCATGAGCGCTCGAATTCGTAGAACGATGCATCGGGCCCGCGCTCGAAGCGCCCGCCCCACATCTTCTGATCTTTTTCCTGTTTCGGGTGGGTGCTCATCCCACCTCAGCTTTGCGGAGAAGCTCGGCTTCCTGCGGAACCGTGATCGGGAGCGCTAGAAGATTGATGAAACCCTCGGCGTCTTTCGGGTTGTAGCCGGTCATCGTGAAGCTCGCAAGATTCTGGCGGTAGAGCGAGAAAGGCGACCGGCGCGATGCGACGCTCAAATTGCCTTTGAAAAGTGTGAGGCCCACCTCACCCGTAACGCGATGCTGCGATTTCGCAAAGAATGCGTCGAGCGATTCGCGCAGCGGCGTGAACCACATTCCGTAATAAACCATTTCGGCGTAGCGCAGCGAAAGCATCTGCTGGTAGTGGGCCGTCTCGCGATCGAGGCACAGCGATTCGAGTTCGCGGTGCGCCGCAATCAGCAGCGTGCCGCCCGGCGTTTCGTACGCGCCGCGCGATTTGATCCCCACCAGGCGGTTCTCCACCATCTCCATCCGCCCCACGCCATTCGCCGCCGCGATTTCATTCAATTGTTCGATCAGCGCCACCGCACCGAGTCGCTTGCCGTTTACCGAAACCGGAACGCCCTCCTCGAAGCCGATCTCGACAGTCGTTGGCTGATCCGGCGCTTTGGCCGGCGAAACAATCCACTGCCACATCGCTTCTTCGGGCGCGTTCGCCGGATCCTCGAGCACCCCACCTTCATGGCTCAAATGCCAGATATTGCGATCGCGGCTGTAAATATTTTTCGTGGTCTGCTCCACGGGAACATTGTGGGACCGCGCGTAAGCAATCGCTTCTTCGCGCGAGTTGATCGTCCACTCCCGCCACGGCGCGATGATTTTCAGTTCCGGCGCAAGCGCCTTGGCCGCAAGCTCGAAGCGGACCTGGTCATTGCCTTTTCCGGTGCAGCCATGCGCTACCGCGTCCGCGCCCACTTTCTTTGCGAGCTGCACCTGCCGCTGCGCGAGCAATGGCCGCGCAAACGAAGTCCCCAGCAAATACTTGTGTTCGTAGACGGCGCCGGCACGCAACGTGGGCCAGATGTATCCCGTAATAAATTCTTCGCGCAGGTCTTCCACGTACGCGGAGCTCGCGCCCGTGGCGAGCGCTTTTTTTCGCGCCGCCTCCAGGTCCTCGCGCTGCCCCAGGTCGCCAATCATGGCGATCACTTCGCAGCCGTACGTCTCTTTCAGCCAGGGAATAATGATGGAGGTATCGAGCCCTCCGGAATACGCCAGCACAACTTTCTTCGCCAATTCGTTCTCCTCGTCCGTTTTGAATGTCGAAATTTAGTTCAGGAGCGTCAGCAAGATCGCCTTCTGCACGTGCAGCCGGTTTTCCGACTGGTCGAATACGATCGAGCGCTCCGAATCAATGACGCTGTCGGTCACTTCCGATCCGCGATGCGCCGGCAAACAGTGCAGAAACACCGCGTCGGCGGCAGCCTGCGAGAAAAGGGCGTCATTCACCTGATAGCCTGCAAACGCGATTTCGCGCGCCGCGGATTCTTCCTCCTGGCCCATGCTCGCCCACACATCCGTGTAAATCGCCTGCGCTCCTGCCACTGCATCTTCGGCGGAGCGCACGATCTCAATTTTTCCCCGTGTTTCCCGCGCCACGCGCTTCGCTTCCGCCACCACTGCTGCGTCCGGCTCGTATCCCGCGGGCGTGGCTACGCGAATATGCGCACCCGCGCGCGCTCCGATTGAGAGCAGCGAATGGCACACGTTGTTCCCGTCACCGACGTACGCGAACTTCAGCCCGCGCAATCCGCCAAACCGTTCCTCGAGCGTGAAGAAATCCGAAAGCGCCTGGCACGGATGGTAGCGGTCCGACAGCGCATTGATCACCGGAATGCGTCCGTGCGCCGCCAGCCCTTCAAGCGACTCCTGCGAAAATACGCGCGCGATAATTCCGTGAACCATTCGCTCGAGGTTTTTCGCCACGTCGCGAACCGATTCGCGCTCGCCGAGCCGCGACGCCGTGTGGTCGAGAAATACCGAAGCGCCGCCCAGGCTCTTGATGCCGACTTCGAAAGTCACTCGGGTTCGCAGCGAGGGCTTCTCGAAAATCATCGCCAGGAATCGCCCTTCCAGCGCGCCTCGATACCGGTCGGGCCGCACCTTGATATCGGCTGCGAGATGAAAGAGCTCTCGTACTTGCGCCGGGCTCCATTCCATCCCTGTCAAAAGGTCGTTCGTGAGCGTTAACGTTGTTGCGGTTGCGTGCATGTTTTACCTCGCTGCAGCCACGGCCATCGGCTGCGCTTGCATTTCGGTTGCTTTTGATTTCGATCGGGATTTCTCGAGCGCTTTCGACCCTCGTTCGAGCACTGCCTCAAATTTCCGCAGAAATTCGGCTACGTCCCGCCGCCGGATGATGAATGGCGGAAGCAGCCGCAGAATGTGGTCGTGCGTGCAATTGATGATCAGTCCGCTTCGCAGCGCTTCCGCCACGAAAGGCGCGCCGTCCACCGCCAAATCAACGCCGAGCATCAATCCCTCGCCGCGCACTTCGCGGATGAAATCGAAGGTGGCGGCAAGCTTTTCAATTCCCGCTCGGAGTTCTGCGCCGCGCTCGCGGATATTTGCGAGCAACTTCTCTTCTTCGACTACCGTTAGAAATTCCAGTGCCGTCGCGGCGACAAGCGGGCCGCCGCCAAATGTGGTTCCATGCATACCCGGCACAAACGCGGCCGCGAATTTTTCGTTGGCGATAAACGCTCCGAGTGGCAATCCGCCGGCCAGCGGTTTTGCTATTGCCACGACGTCGGGAAGCGCGCCCAACGCCTGATACGCGAAGTAGCGCCCGGTACGTCCGAGCCCGCACTGAATCTCGTCGGCGATGAGCATCGCGTCGTTTTCGGTCGAAAGTTCTCGCGCTCGCTGCCAGAATTCCCGGCTCACGGGGAAGATTCCGCCTTCGCCCTGAATCGTCTCGATTACCAGCGCGCACACGGAGCTGTCAAACTTCCGCTCGAGGTCCGCGACATCATTGAACCGCACGAATTCGACGCCGGGAACGAGCGGCGCGAACGGCTCGCGATATTTCGCGGGGTACGTAATCGAAACCGCACCAAACGTGCGCCCGTGGAACGAATTCTCGAGAGCCAGGAATCGCATCTTCTTCTTCGTTTCGCCACTGCCGCTGCTGCTGCCGCCGCTTCCTCCCGCCTTCGCATTTGCATAGCCGCGCGCGAGTTTCAAAGCGCCGTCAATCGCTTCCGTGCCGCTATTCGTAAAGAACACGCGGTCGAGCCCCGACCATCGCGCCAGTTTCTGCGCGAGCGGCCCCTGATAAGGATTGTGAAAAAGATTCGAAGTATGAATCGCGCGCCCGGCTTCGCGCCGAATCACGCGAACAAGCCGCGGATGCGCGTGTCCCAGCGCGTTCACGGCGATGCCCGCGAGAAAATCGAGATATTCGCGTCCGTCGGAATCGTAGACGCGGCATCCGCGCCCGTGCGTGAACACCATGGGCGGCCGCTTGTACGTGTTCATCAGATGGCGAGCTTCCTCGGCGCGCACTCTCGCCGCCGACACGCCGCCCCTCGCCGCTATTTTCTTTTTCGCCATTTCTACTGCGCCATTCCCTGCGCTGCTTTTGCCGCCGCTGCTTTCAGCACCGGCAACACGCGCGTTCCAGGGCACCGGGAAGTATTGGCAGCACTCACGAGCGCCCGAGGGCCGGTACCGCCGACGATCCGCACTTCCGCTACGCCTCCGGCCAGCGCCCGCTTGGCCGCTTCCAGTTTCAAAATCATTCCCCCGGAAACTTTGTTGCGCCGGATCATGTCCTCAATCTCGCCGCCGCGCACCGCGCGAAGCACTTTGTTGCCGTCCAGCACACCCGCCACATCTGTGAGAAAAATCAGCCGGTCGGCGCGAATAAATTCAGCCGCTGCCGCGGCCATGTGGTCGGCGTTGATGTTGTAAACCTCTCCATCCGCTCCGAGGCCCAGGCACGACGCCACCGGCACAATCCCCGCTCGCCACTGCGCACGCAGGAAATCCAGATTTACGCCGGTGAGGTAACCGACGAATCCGAGGCTGCGATCGTCCACCTGCATCGGCTCGGCCAAAAAACAAGCCGCGTCACTGGCGGAAATTCCCACCGCCGGTTGTCCGGCAAGGGTTATCGCTCCGGCCATCCGCTTGTTCAGCAAGCCGCCAAAAACCATCACGGCCACGTCGCGCGTTTCGCGGTCCGTCACGCGCAATCCATTGACAAACCGGCTCTCGATTCCCATCCGCGCCAGCGTCGCAGTAAAAATCTTTCCGCCGCCGTGCACCACCAACAATTCATGCCCCGCGCGCGCGAGTTCCGCGATCTGCCGCGCGATTCCCCGCACCGTCTCTTCGCGCTCTAGCAGCGCGCCCGCAATTTTCACCAGCAATCTCATAGCAATCCCGCCGTTTCGGGGTATCCGTACATCCCATTGAGATTTTGTACCGCCTGCCCCGCCGCGCCTTTTCCCAGATTGTCGAGGCAGGAAACAATCACCAACCGCTCGCCGGAAGAATCGAGCGCGAATCCGATGTCGCAGAAATTCGTGTGCGCCACATGCTGCAGTTCCGGCAATCGCCCGGCCGGCAGCAGCCGCACTATCGGCCGCCCCGCGAAAAACTTGCGATACAGCGCTTCGATCTCATCCGCCTTTCGCGATGGATTCAACCAGACATACAAAGTGGAAAGAATTCCGCGCTCGAGCGGAAGCAAGTGCGTGGTAAAGACAAAATCTCCGCCCGCGAGCCCCAGATGCTCAGCCACCTCCGGAGTGTGCCGGTGCGTAAACAGGCCATACGCGCGAAAATTCTCGTTTACCTCAACGAAATGCGTTTCGCGCTTCGGTTCTTTTCCGGCGCCGCTCACGCCCGACTTGCAGTCGCATACAATCCCGCGCGCCCGATCGATCCAGCCCGCTTCCACGAGTGGCCGCAATCCCAGAATCACGGACGTCGGATAACAACCCGGATTCGCCACCAGCCGTGCTCCGGGAAGCGCTTCTCCATACAGTTCCGGCAGGCCGTACACAGCTTCGCTCAGAATTTCGCGCGCCGCGGGCTCGAGCTTGTACCAACTCTCGAATGTTCCCGGCTCGCGAAAGCGGAACGCTCCACTCAGGTCAACCACGCGCAGCTTCGGATTCGCATCGAGCAGCTTCGGCACGAGCTCGAGCGACGCTTCGTGCGGCGTCGAGAGAAACGCAACGTCCGCTCCGCTCTTCGCAATCGCCTCCACCGAAAGCGGCTTGCACGGCGCTTCGCCCCAGCCGCGGAGTTGCGGATAGAGTTCCGTGAGGCAGCGCACGTCGGCGTGAGCGTCGCGCAGATAAAATGTCGGTTTTTCGATTTGGGGATGCCGAAGAAGGAGCCGGGCCAGCTCGTATCCTGCGTAGCCCGTTGCTCCGACGACGGCGACCCGTAACGGGTCGTTCATCGGAGCAGTTCCTCCACGCGTTTTTGAATCGCAGCCCTCGCGCTGCGGGAAGGAGTAATCAGAAGAACGGTATCGTCGCCGGCCAGCGTGCCGGCAATTTCTTTCCAGCGCTCGGCGTCCACCGCGGCCGCCAGCGGTTGCGCGCCGCCCGGCGGAGTTTTTAGCACGAGCATGTTCTGCGCCGGGCGAATGTCGAGCAAAAATTCCTTGAGCGCCCGCTCAAGCGTATTCTGCGGAACCGCTTCTTCCGCCGCCGCAGCCGAAAGCGGCCGGTAACCTTCCGCGGTCTTCACGAGCCGCAGCTCGCGCAAATCTCGGGAAAGCGTCGCCTGCGTCACGCGCATGCCGAGATGCACGAGCTGGCGGCGCAGTTCGTCCTGGCTCGCCACGGCCCGCGCCGCGAGCAGCTTCAAAATCTGTCCTTGCCGGTATCTTTTTTGTACGCCCATGGAACCTTATGCGTGATTATGCACCGCACTGCATAATCATACAAGAGCGATACCGGGTGTCAAGCGGGAATCATCGCCGCCGCTGCCGTAGTTGTGCAAATGCGCAACCGAGAATTTCCGTGAGCATTCATCCGCACTAGCGATACAATGCGCCGCGCGATCGCTGCCATGTGAAAACGCAAACGGTGCGGAATCGCGAGTCTCGGGAGGCATTCATGAAGCGGTTGGGCTTTCTGCTGTCGTTCATCCTGCTGGCGGCGTTTTTACCGTTGGTCTTAGGCTTTTCGGCGCTGGCCACGCGCGCTCAGCAATCGAAACCTGCGCCACCGGCCGACGTCGCCGTCCGCGCTGGAAAGGTCCTCGATGTTCGCACCGGCAACTACGCCTCCGATCAAGTCATCTGGATCGCGGGCGGCAAAATTAAAGCGATTGGCAAAGCCGCGGACATCGAAAAGCAGCTCCCTCCCGGCACGAAGACGATCGATCTTTCGAGCGCAACGGTCCTTCCCGGCCTCATCGATTGCCACACGCACCTCACGATGTCGCCCGAGAGAATGGGCCTCGTCGGTTTGCACACGTCGTATCCGCGCTCGGCGCTGATTGGGGCGCGCAGCGCCCGCGTCACTCTTGAAGCAGGTTTCACGACGGTACGGAACGTAGGCGCCGGCGGGTATTCAGACATCGCTTTGCGCGACGCGATCAATGAAGGCGACATTCCCGGCCCGCGCATGCTCGCATCCGGGCCGCCGCTCAGCATCACCGGCGGTCATGGCGACCAGAATTTCCTCGCGCCGCAATTCAACTATTCCGAGGACGGCGTGGCGAACGGAGTGGACGGCGTCACCGCCAAAGTCCGCGAGAACATCAAGTACGGCGCGGATCTCATCAAGTTTATGGCGACGGGAGGCGTTCTTTCCGAAGGCGACAACCCGGAGCTCGAGCAATACAGTCCGGAAGAAATGAAAGCAATCGTAGATACCGCTCACGGACTCGGGCGAAAAGTCGCTGCGCACGCGCACGGTGCGCTGGGCATCAAGAATGCCGTCCTCGCGGGAGTCGACTCGATCGAGCACGGCAGCTATATCAATGACGAAGACATCGCGCTCATGAAACAGCGCGGCACCTATCTTTGCCCCACCGTTTTTCTGCAGGATTGGCTCTACGCCAATTACCAGCGGCTCGGCTTTACCCCGAGCATGACCTACAAAATGAATCTGGTGCTTCCCATCGCAAAGCAAAATCTGTCGCACGCGTTTAAAGAGGGCGTCAAAATCGCGTTCGGCACCGACGCAGCCGTTTATCCGCACGGAATGAACGCGGGAGAATTTGCGACGATGGTGAGAATGGGCCTGCCGCCCCTCGCCGCCATCCAGTCCGCCACGGTGAACGCAGCTGACCTTCTCGGCTGGTCCGACCGCGTCGGCACGCTCGAGCCGGGAAAATTCGCGGATCTTGTGGCCGTGGACGGCGATCCCATCGCCGATGTCCACACACTCGAGCACGTCCGCTTCGTGATGAAGGGCGGCGAGGTAATTAAGAATCAGTAGTCGCGATCACGCGGACTTCAAGCGCCCGGTTTTAGTGGCGGCGCCGACAGCGGGATCGACACCGTTACCGGACTCACTTCGGCCACCCAAACCAGGAATATTGCCATGCCACAGAAACGTTCTGATAATTTCCGCCAAAGCGAACGTACGTTCCGTTGCTATAGCTGATCTTGATGGACTGGTGTTTCGTCGCGGGAATCGAAACGGTCCCGCCGATGCGCGAGCTAGTTTGCTTCGTGGCTGGATTCGTTGTGCCCTGGAAGCCTGTGGCGCCGCCGAACCAGAAGTTGCCGTCGAGCGAAGCCCAAAACCTCGGATTTTTGCCGATGTCATAGCTCAGATGCCCTTCAAAGGAGCCGATGGGCGATTCCGTCTGCGGCTCGGGAGTGGGCATTGAGTAGGAGGCTTCATTGATCGTGTAAAACCACACGCCCGCGTAGCCATCGACCAGCCACCTGCCCCACCGCCGCGAATAGCCCACCTCCGGTTTGAATGCCCATCGATTGATGCCCCAGTTGACGAGCTTGGTGGGATCGTATTGACCGGTGGGAGCGATCACTTTCAAGCTGACGCCGAGGAGAGTCTTCTGTTTCCACTTCGCAAATTGCCCCAACGGCATGGCCGGGCCGCCCAGCAGGTTGACGGACAATCGAAAGTCAGCATCGAGGAGGCCGGAGCGGTAAACCTGCTTGTGTGCACCGAGCACCGAACCCTGGAAAGTGCCCACGCCATAGGGCAACGAGCCGGTAAAGTTGGCGGAGCGGCCAAAGAAACTGAAGGAATGGTAGTAGCTGAAGATCGGAACATTGTAGATGCCGGAGGCGCCGGTGATCGGGATTGTTCCGTTGAAATTTGCGCCACCATCGTAGAAAGACGAGGTCAGAATGACTGCGTTCCAATGCAGCGGCGTAATGACGTAGGCGCGCGGGGCGAGGCCTTGAGCACAGAGCCTCCGGAGCGGGCACGGGGCAACGGCAAAGAACAAGGCGAGCAGGGCGAAAAATTTATTCTTGTGTGGAAGAACGCTCACGCTTGCGATTGCAGAGCCGCTTCGGCGGAGGCCCACCGGCGACGCGAATCTCTTGCGCACGCCGTGGCTCACTCGGGAGCTCCTAATCCGCATTGCTTTCCAGAGTTTCTCCCAGCCCCAGATTCCGTAATTCACTTTGGCGGGAAGCTTGAAACCCAATTGATGGGCGAGCATGCAAACCTGCCCGCGATGGTGCGCTTCGTGCGCAAGCATGTAGGCGAACATGGCCGCACCCGGCGACCAGGGCCGGAACCAACCGTCGCGATGAAACTTTTTGACGCGGCCCCCGGGAGCCAGAGCCTCAGCCAGCATCTCGGAGCAAAGCGCGCCGCTCTTTGCGAGCGCCTTTGCGGTCTGCTGGGGCGTGCAGCGGGAGCGGTGCAACTGAGGCGGCCGTTTCAAGTGCGGCGCCGAAAGGCGAAGCCACTTGCAGCGAACATTGTGGACGTGAGCAAAGATGGCGGCGATGGTGCGTCCTTTGCCGCCGGGAAGCTGAGCGCGCCACGCGCGAGGATCGAGATGCGCGAGGACGAGCTGGTGGATGCGGTCGTTGACCGCGAAAGTTTCCTGCATGCTCTCGCGCAAATCAGGGGCGCGCGTGGAAGCAGGTGGCGGCATGCGACTTCCTCGGAGGTCGAGGCTAACGTGAAGCCGCAGCCGGAGCAAGCAGGGAAAAAGTGGAGCCCCGAGTTTCGAAGCGCGGTGGCCCTTGGGAGATTAGCTAGTTTTTCGCGAGCGAGTGGCGCAGCTGGGCGGCTCACTCGAGATCCATTCGAATGGAAATGGTACAACCGTGACGGCGACTATGCCGCTGATTCTTTCGCGATCCATGGCCGCGAAGCCGTAACTGGTTTTCACATACAACACAGCGAGGGTTAAGCGAGCGCGGGCGAGTAGGAATAATTACTCGCCCGCACTTTTTCTGCAACGCCGGAGAAGCGCTAAGCCCGGGCCGTCTTAACCTTCCGGCCGGAAGTTACCTTGAAATCGCGGGGACCATCCGCTTTCTCCGATCCAACTGCTTCGACGTTGATATTCTCGGCGAGCTCTGTGAGCTTCTCGTCGGTTTCTTTTTCTTCCTGGAGAGTCTTCTCGAGCAGCGAGACCGCTTCTTCTTCGCCGAGGATGGTCGCGTACGTGCGGACGCAGCCATACGCGGCGATTTCGTAATGCTCGACGCGCTGCGCCGCTGAAATAAGTCCGGCATCCAGGACTTCGGCTTCCAGCTCGTCGTCATCAATCATCTCAGCCCCTTCTTCGATCAACCCTTCCATACCTTTGCACTTCTTTCCGGTGGGTTTCTCGCCCAGCGAGTTGAAAATTTCCTCGAGGCGCTGGACGTGCCCTTTGGTCTGTTCGAGGTGGCCTTCAAATCCGGCGCGCAGTTTCGGCGAAGTAGCTGCTTTCGCCATCTTCGGGAGTGCTTTCACGAGTTGGTTCTCGGCGCTGTAAATATCGCGGAGTTCATCGACGTAGAGTTCTTTCAATGCCTTGTGTTCCATTTCGTCTTCTCCTAGAGGAAAGTTTCTGAAATCGAACTCCACCGTACCGCTCGGAAGGGAGGGGCGTATATGCCACTTGTCCTGTATTGTCGCGGGCGAATTCCGGTACAGCGCGGTTGTTCGGTCGAGGGCTGCCGAGAGCCGCACGAGCGTCGCATATTTCGATTCCCGCACCGAGCCGCGTCGTCGTACACGTTTGTTTGTGCCCACGTAAGTCGTTCTCTGTATGGCGCGGCGCGTCTGAATGGAGTCTTATCGTGTGGTTCAAGTGCGCACTCGATTGGAAGTTGGAACGACGCGGTGCCAAGGAGAAAAGATGAGAGTGAGAAGCTATGTTTCGATCTTCGCATGCTCGTTAATGCTTGCAGGTTCGATGTTGGCCGGCCCTGCGGCGCGTGCCCAGCAGGCTGAACCAGACAATACCAAAACAAATAAAGGCGATGCGAACGCGGGAGCGGCCACGGCCGACCAGCAGAAGATGAACCCGGCGGATCGCGAGACGACCAAGAAAATTCGGAGCGCGTTGATGGACGACAAGTCGCTTTCGACGTACGCCCACAACATAAAGATCATCACGCGAGACGGCATGGTCACGTTGAAAGGGCCCGTGCGGACTGAGGAAGAGAGAACGGCGATTGCAGCGAAGGCGCAGGAAATTGCGGGTGCGACAAACGTAACGAACAAACTGACGGTAGCGCCCGCCAAGCAGTAAGAACTGAATCCGATCCGAAACTAAAAAGGAGATAAAAAGATGAGCGATAACAAGAAAATATCCGTGTTGGGAATCTACTCCAGCGTGCCGGCTGCCGATCGCGCGACCGATGCCCTGGTGAACGCAGGTTTTCCGGCGTCCGCAGTTTCTGCACTGCTGCCGGAGAATCTAGGTTCGAAGCCAATCGCGACGGAGAAATCGACAAAGGCTCCGGAAGGCGCGGCGACGGGAGCTGGAACGGGAGCTGTGCTCGGCGGAACCTTGGGGCTGCTAGCCGGTATCGGCGCTTTGGCGATCCCCGGCGTTGGTCCGCTGATCGCGGCGGGACCGATCATGGCAGCGCTCGCGGGGCTGGGCGTTGGCGGCGCGGTGGGCGGACTTTCAGGAGCTTTGATTGGGCTGGGAATTCCTGAATATGAAGCCAAGCGCTACGAAGGCCGTATCCAAAAGGGAGGAATTCTCCTGGCGGTTCACTGCGACACTTCGGACGAAATCAAGCGAGCCAAAGAAGTGATGAAGAACACAAACGCGGAAGATATTTCCTCGACGGGCGAAGCGTCGTCGGCCAAGGCGTAAACGCAGGGCAGTCAGCGGCTGCTATCGTTGTGGAGGCGGGCTATGCGAATAGCCCGCCTCCGCGATGCGTAGGGCCGCAATTTCAGGAAAGAAGGAGAGAGCATGAGATTCGGTCCGTTTCTTGGCATTGCGCTGGTTTTGTTCGTGATGTGGATTGGCGGGTTCGTGTTCTTTCACGCCGCCGGATTCCTGATTCACCTTCTGTTGATCTTTGCGGTTATTTCGCTCGTCGTGCACTTTTTTACGGCGTCGAGCACAGCCGCGTAAAATTGAACCCCTGAACTTTGCACGCGCATTAACCGCATTGACCCATTGAGTCCATCGAGCCCATTGAGCCCCCTGAGCCAATGTCGCGTGCCCTCATGAAACCCCATCCTTCGCAAAAATCGCGGCGAAGGATGGGGCGCCCGTAAGATCCACACACCGAGCTGCGCCAATCGTGCGGACTACCCGCCGATTCCTTCGCACCCGCCCGTTCCTTGCTATTTTTCGGAGCTGGGCGTCTAATTTTTGAATCCGTGCGGTGATGCGGGGCGTGAAAGCGCGTCGAGGGTAACCATGATTGAGTCTTCCGATCTTCGGATGAGGAGAATTCCGCTCAATCATGGCGGCGGCCAAATGCCCGCACTCGGCTTTGGCACCCTGATTCCTGACGCAGCCGTAACGATCAGTGCGACTCGAGACGCACTGGTAGCCGGATTTCGACACTTTGATTGCGCGGAACGATACCGGAACGAGCGCGAGGCAGGCGCGGGGATACAGGCAGGACTTGCGGCTGCAAGGCTCGCCCGCGAAGACATTTTTGTTACCACAAAGTTGTGGAACTCGAATCATCGTCCGGAGCGAGTGAAACCGGCTTTCGAGGGGAGTCTCGAAAGACTCGGGCTTACATATCTGGATCTCTATCTCATTCATACTCCGTTCGCATTTCAACCGGGCGACGAGCAGGATCCGCGGGATCAAGGTGGAAACGTCATCTACGATCGCGGCGTGACGCTGGCAGACACCTGGAGGGCAATGGAGAGTCTGGTGGACGATGGCAGGTGCCGGGCCATTGGACTTTCGGACGTCGGCTTGCAGGAAGTGATGCCCATTTATGAAACGGCGAGAATCAAACCGGCTGTAGTCCAAGTGGAAGCGCATCCGTATCTGCCGGAAACCGAGCTTTTGGAATTCTGCAAGGAGAAGCGCATCGTATTTTTGGCTTTTGCACCATTGGGTCACGGGATGAGGCCGGGGCCGCTCGAAGATCCAGCGATCGTGGCGATCGCCGCGCGAGTGGGAAAGACGCCGGCACAAGTGCTGCTGGCTTGGGCGGTGCAGCGCGGGACAGCTTTGCTTACCACGCCGAGGAGCGCGGACCGCGCGCGAGAAAATTTTGACATCTCCGCGCTTCCGGACGACGCGATTGACGAGATCAATGGAATTCAGACTCGGCAGAGGCTGAATTCAGTGGTGGAAACCGGCATTCCCGGATTCATTCCACAAGGGAAATGAACGTGAAAGGCGATACGCCCCGCGCGAGCTGAGGATCTGGCACACATCTGTAATTCCACTGGGACGTGAAGTATCGCGCGTATCGCCCGAGTTCGTTTTGCGCGCGTCCCGATTACGCTCTCTGCAAGAGAGGTGTCCCACTTTCCGTGAGGTAGTAGCTCTCCGGCACAAAAACCGCTCGACAGTAGGGACAGGCCTCGCGTCCTGCGCGCGGGCGGGGCGGCCTGCGAGACAGACCGGATTCCGAGCCGCCCTGGTCTTCGAGCACAACCTGGGCGGTGCAATTCGTACAGCGACAGCAAATGTAGGTGTACATTTTTCGAACTCCTACTTGCGATAAGCACGGAGGGCTGGGTGTGCGTGATATGTGAAACGCTCGGAACCGGTTCAAATCGAGGGCGGGGAGAGAAAATTCAAGCCGGTTCTGGGCTGATCGGTTGCGAACAAAACCGTCGCAACGCGCGACGGAAGAAATTTAACGGTACGGCGAAAGTATATACCCGGCCGAGGTTCGAAAGCATTTTATCTGACACGGCGCGAATCGGGCCGCGTGACGCCGAGCGAATCGGGCCGAAGGAAACCGAGCCAGGCGCGACGCTAGACGGCTTTTGCTTTCGATTTCTCGGGCGGCTCAGGCTTTCTGATTTCGTCCAATTGCGCTGCGATCTGTTCTTTCGTCTGGTTGACCATTTCTTTACCGCGGTCGACCAAGTCATCGGCGCGGTCCTTCAGTTCGCGCGCTGCCTTGCGGGCATGCTTGTGTCCCTCTTGCACTTTCTTCGAAAGAAACTTGCGCGTTCCTTCGCCGGATTTCGGCGCGAAGAGGAGACTCACGAGCGCTCCGATCGTCAGTCCGGCCAGGAAATAGCCGGCGGTGGAATCAATCTTTTCGGTCATGGCAGACCTCCGAATTCAAAAGTGACAGCAAGACTCTGGTTTCAATGGACAGGGTTAGAGTGGGCTGGGATCCAGACTCAGATTGTACCGGAACCTTGGGCTGTCGTCTGATTTGTTTTCGGAGCCGGAAGGTTGTTCTAGCCCCTTGACAGCGCCCGCTACAACGGACTACGTTTTGATAATCCAGCCCGTCGATCCGGCGGGAGATGTGCGATGCAAGATGCAATTCGGTACGAAATTTTCAAAGACGACCCTCCGGGAAGTCCGCGTTGGCTCGAAGCGGTGGAAGGCCTTGCACAAGCGATGAACCGCATTGAGGAACTCGCTGCGAATGATCCATCGTCGGACTACTTCCTGTACAGCAATCAGGCGGACAAGCTCATAAGGCACTTGCGCCGCACGTCACCGCGCATGGAAGAAAAGCCCGGAAGCGCGTCCCGGAAAAAGACAGGCTAGGCGCCCGTTTCGGAAGCTGTCTCGGAAACGACGAGCGTTTCGGAAACCCCGGGCGGCATCATTCAGAATTTGCGGCCTCGCGTCGCTACCTGCGGTCGTCGCGTTTTGGCTGCGGCCGGCTTCGTTGCCACTCGCTGATTTCGGTTCGCAACTCATCCTTCCTGATTTCGTTCGTTTCGGTTGCGAGTTGCCGTTCGAGTTCGGCTATGCGCCCAACGGCAAAGTCCGGACGTCCTGATTTCTTCGGTTTCTCAAATCGCATGGGGATGGCTCCTCTGTCCATAGTGTCTCACGAGGATGGCCGATGCCGTCACGCAATCCATTTCGAGATTCGGAGGCTCAGGTGCTGGGCCCTATTTTCCTCCATCCGGAGGCTGAGACGGCGCATAGGTCCATTTACTTTCGCAAATTAGTTCGCTACCGTTGAGTTCCCGGCCATTCCATCGAGGAAAGAGCGGCGATGATATGGCCTGAACCTGCTCACCAGGCATGTCCTGCGCTTAGCGCCCCTCGCGAGGTTCGAAATGAAAAAATCCACTGCTGCCGTGGCAGCGATGTCGCTCGTGGCGTGCGGAGTCTTTTTAACCTCCCCGGCGCGACCATCCACGGTCCCGCAACCGGCCGTGACACCGCAGGAGGCTGCGCTTCAAACTTTCGGCGGGAAAATCGTTTCGCAGAATGGTGTGCGGTTTGTATTGAAGGACTACGACAATGATCTGTGGTACCACATCGATGATCAGCAGAAAGCCGGCAACCTCCTCGGGAAATATGTGTTGATCACCGGAGGCTACGACGGTCTTACGGGCACAATTCGTGTTCGGAATATCGTCGAGGCGACACCGGATGAGATAACTGCCGCGAATAATGCCAAGCGGGAGATGGAACTCGCAAAGCGCGCGCCGCCTGCGGCCACTCCTGCTCCTTCAGCAAGACCGTCTGAACCTTCGCCAAAACCGCCTCAAGCTTCGCCCACTCCGTCGCAACCATCTTCGCCCGGCCAGGCTGCTCCGGCAATCGCGGCGCCTCGTGCAGAAGCTCAAGTCACGCCGAAGGCGCAACCAGTTCCCCGCACCGAACGCAAATCGCCCGAGAGCCCGGCCCGCGAAGCGCCAGTGGCCTCCGTCCTCGCATTGCCGGAAGAGGCAGTGAGCGCGTCGGCGTCCGTTGCGATCAGTTCCCGGCGGTTTGTCGCAATGCCTCCGAATTACAACTCGCAAGTAGAAGTCGTCAAGAATTTGGCGGTCGGGAAACTTCTGAATCGGGTGTCGCCTTCCTACCCTGTTGAGGCCCGGGAACAAGGGATTGAGGGAACGGTGCGATTGCACGGTGTGATTGATGAGGATGGGAGAATCCGGAATCTTGAACCGACAGATGGTCCGCAAGTACTTGTGAGAGCCGCGCTAACTGCAGTTCGCGAATGGCGGTACGCTCCAACCATGTTTGAAGGACGCCGCATTAAAGTGCAGGACGATATCAAGCTCGTCTTCCGGCTGCCGAAGTAGCGGGCGGCGGAGCCACCGAAGCCGCGAGCCCGGGGATCGTGAATCGATGTTTGAAAACCAAACTTATGGACTGTAATTTCGGAGCTTGTTAGAATGCCCGCATGCCTTCGGTACCTCTGGTAACGTGCCCGACGTGCCTGGCGCAAGTGACAGCGCTGATGGTGGATTTTGCGACGCAGCGGCGGTTCTGCCACGAGTGCGCTACCACGTCATCCACTGCTGTGAAGGTGGCGCGAAAAATCCACGAACATAATTTGCAGGGAACGCTGGATGAGTATCCGATCGAGGATAGGATCCGGGACTTGCGCGTCGAAGCGGAAGAACCAGGTGCGGGGGATTCGCTAGAGTACGCGTGAGATCTTTTCCTCTTCGTTTTGATTTACGAGTTCATTCGCAAGTTTCTGCTCGCATAGCGCCGCACTGAATTTTCTTCGACAATTTTCCAGGGAAGAGAGCAGCGTCCGAGAATGCGGAACGAAGTATCGAGTGTGTGCAATTCGATACCATACAAGAAGCCCGCACAATGTCTCGAGTGGGCGTGCTGGTTAGTGTCGTATTCGGAAGGCGAGGGGTATCCGGAGAAAATCGAGCTGCGGGAGCAGGTCGCCTGCGCCGGCACGTACGCGGATCGTGAAAAACAGTTCTGCGCGTGGTTGGCACGGAAACGGCAATCATTGCATCTCTGCGTAAGTTGCGCGCGTTCGCTGGGAGTCTGGTAGGGCTGCGGCGGCGATGGTGGCCGGCAACGTCGGTTTGACGAATGCAGCAAAAGGAGAATTATGAATCGCAGGATTGAAATGAATGCGAGGGGCAGCCGTTATTTTGCCGCTGTGGGCGCGTGCGTGCTGGCGTTGGGGCTTTCGATTCCGATGCTGTATGCGCAGGACGCCGAGATGCAGAAGAACCTCGCGGATTTGAAAGCGTCCATGGCGAAGAACAAGCAGGCGCTCGCGCAGTACACCTGGGTGGAAACGGTGACGATCAGCCTGAAAGGCGAGGAGAAGAAGCAGCAGCACTTCCAGGTGCAAAACGGGCCGGACGGCAAGCCGCAGAAAACTTCACTGGATCCTCCGCCATCTGCGGATCAGCAGCAAGCGTCGAGCGGGCGCGGCGGGCGGCTGAAGCAGCGCGTCGTCGAAAAGAAAAAAGAAGAGTATCAGGATTACGCCGAACAGATGAAGGCGCTCGCGGGACAGTACGTGCCTCCGGACAAGGATTTGCTTCAGGCCGCATACGCGAAGGGAAATATTTCGATGACGCCCGGGCCGGGCGGGCTGAAACTCGTCATCAAGAACTACCTGAAGCAAGGCGATTCGATGACGCTGACGATCAGCAAAGAGCAGAAGTCGCTCGAGAGCATTCAGATCGCGTCCTATATGGATGGGCCGAGCGACGGAATGAATTTGACGGTGCAGTTTGCGAAGCTGCCGGATGGGACGAATCACGTGTCGAACCTGATGGTGGACGGAGTGGCCAAGCAGTTGACGGTGGCGACGCAGAACGCAAATTATCAGAAGCGCTGACGAATCGTCCCCGCTTGTTTCGGGCCGCTCGATGGCGGGCGGGCGGAACTCGAGTGGGAAAAAGCGCACGGCGACCGGAGGGTAGCCGTGCGTTTTTATTTTTGCACGGATTCGCGTGCGAAAAAATTGTGGGAAGGCGGTTGGCGGGGAGGAGTATACTTTCGCGCGCCGCCGAAAATCCCAGACGCACTTCCGGCCCAATCGTCACCGGTGCGCTCGACGCGCGCAGGATTTGCCGGGAACGCGCTACTTCGCGTGGGTAGGCGTACGGCTCGAATTGTGGTCAGGTTTCATGCAGGCCTGTAAAAACTTCTGCGAGGAGTCCGGGATGCGACGAATCAAAGCGGGTTTGGTAGTGATGGTTGCGGTTAGCCTTCTGACCGGTGCGTATCCGCTTGCGCCGCTCGAGGCTTCGCCCGCGACAAACCCCGCTGCGGCGTCCGAGCCTGCAGTTCCGGCGTGGCCGAGAATCATCGAGAAGGACGGCGCGCACGTAATCGTGTACCAGCCGCAACTGAAGAGCTGGGAAAAATATCGCACGCTCGTAGCTGATACGGCCATCTCCATCACTCCGAGCGGAGGAAGCGCGATCCTGGGCGTGATTTCATGGCGTGCGAATACGATTGCGGATGTGAGCACGCGATCGGTGGTCATCAGCGGGATTGAGGTGATCAGCTCGCGATTTCCGACGCTCGATCCGGCGCACGAAGCTGAAATGCAGGAAAAAGTGAGCCATGTCTATCCCACGCTCACGTTCACAACCTCGCTGAACCACATGATTGCGAGCCTCGAGAAAGCGAAAGCGCCGGTTCCCGCCGCCGCGGTGAGCACGCAGGTCCCTACGATTTTTGTGAGCACGACTCCGGCGATTGTGTTGATGGTGGACGGCAAGCCCGTTCTGGTGCCGATCGAGGGCTCCGAACTGCAATACGTGGTGAATACGAACTGGGATTTGTTCTACGACAAGAGCGATTACTATCTTTTGTCGGGCACGTCGTGGCTCAAATCGAAAGAGCTGGCCGGGCCGTGGATTGCGACAACCAAGCTGCCTGGCGCGTTGTCGAAACTGCCGGCGGGCCAAAACTGGGATGGCGTGAAGAAGCAAGTGCCGCCCGCTGCGGCAGCAGGACCTGCGCCGAAAGTTTTCTTCACGGAACGGCCGTCGGAATTAATTGTGTTTCGTGGCGCTCCGAACTACGCGCCGATTCCGGGAACGAGCCTTTCCTACGCGACGAACACGGACGACAGCGTCTTCCTGCACAAGCCCGATAACCAGGTGTACGCGCTACTTTCCGGGCGGTGGTTCCGCGCGGGCAACGTCACCGCGCCCTGGGTGTATGCGGGAAACAATCTCCCGGCTGACTTCGCAAAAATTCCGCCGGGAAAACCTTACTCGAGCGTTCGTGTTTCCGTGCCGGGAACGGAGAGCGCAAACGACGCCGTGCTTCTGGCGCAGGTGCCGACGACGGCCATCGTGAATCGTGCCGCTGCCGAAGCGACTGTAAAAGTGACGTATGCCGGCGAGCCGCAATTCGTGCCGATCGAAACGACCACGATGTATTACGCGGTGAACACGCAAGACAAAGTGATTCGCGTGGGGAGTGCTTACTATCTGTGCTTCCAGGGCGTGTGGTTTATCGCCGCGAATCCCAGCGGTCCGTGGAAGACGGCGGACAGCGTGCCGCAAGTGATCTACACGATTCCTCCCACGTCGCCGGTGTACAACGTCACGTACGTGATTGTTTCCAATCCCACGCCGACCACTGTGCAGACAAGTTACACGAGCGGATATCTGGGAGTATTTGTCCTGGGAGCGGCGGTGGGCGCGGCGGTGGTGTACGGCACGGGTTATTACTACCCGCCGTACATTTATTACGGTCCGCGATATCCGATCTACTATCCGTATCCTTATTCGTACGGGGTGGCTGCCGTCTACAACCCTTACACGGGATTTTATGCCGTGGGCCACGCCGTGTATGGGCCGTACGCTTCAGCGGGAACAGCCGCCTGGTATAACCCGGCGACGGGAATGTACGGCCGGGCCGTGACATATCAGAACGCCTACGGCGGCCACACCTATGCGCAAGCCTACAATCCGTGGACGGGAACGTACGCCGCCACTTCGCAAGGCCACAATCAGTATGCGCAGTGGGGAAGCAGCGTCGTGACGAACGGCAGTAACTGGGCGGAAGCGCAGCACTATACCAACGCGAACGGAACCGTGGGCTCGTTTCAAACTTCGAAGGGAAGCGAGGGAGCGGGCTTCAGCGGCAAGAATGGAAACAGCGGATTCGTGGCGAAAGACGCGAACAATAACAATGTGTACGCCGGCGCTGATGGCAACGTTTACAAAAAGGACTCGAATGGCGATTGGAGCAAGTGGAGCAATGGAGGCTGGCAGCCCGTCGATCCCTCCACCGGATTGCAGCAGACGAAGAACCAGAAAAACCTGAGCGGCGCCACGGACAAGTCGCAATCTCAATCTCAATCTCAATCCAGGAACCCTTCCACCTCGCCCAGCTCTGGCCAACAGTCCGGCGCGAACGCTGGAAACGGCGCGCGCGGGAATGGCGGCAGCGGAGGCGGAACACAGCCGAGTGCCGAGGCGCGCAATCGTCCCAGCGAGACTCAAACTCCCAGCCACGCCGACGCGAACCGCGCAGAATCTTCCGGCGTCGGCTCGCAACTGAACAACGACGCACATTCCCGCGCTCGCGGCGACCAGCTCGATCAGCAGAATCGAAGCGGTCGTTTCGGCGGTGGAAGCGGCGGGAGCGGCGGAAGACAAGGGCGCTCGGGTGGCGGCGGTGGCGGTGGACGCCGTCGTTAACTGCGCGATGATGGGCACGCGCGGGCACGAACGGCGGCGTGGCGTGGCCTGGCTTGGCCTTGACGGCACATTGGCGGTATGCGCTGGAGGTGATTCTCGCGCGCAAGCTCCGGCTGCTCGCCCTGTGCTAAGATTGTTGCAGTTCAATAGGCCCGTAGCTCAGTTGGCTAGAGCGCTACCTTGACACGGTAGAGGTCAACGGTTCGAGCCCGTTCGGGCCTACCACTCTCCTCAACAACTTGCGGACCAGGTTGCGGCGGCACAGTGGCGTTTGTGTCGTGGTTTGTGCCATAAACCCCCGACGAACCCCGACTGCTCAGCGCGTCGAGGGCGTGGCGCGTGGCATCGACCCGAACATGGGAATAATGGGCAAGCATCTTGGGCGAGATGTGTCCTGCAATCGCCATAACGGTTTGGTCGCTTGCCTGTGATTCCGCCAACTCTGTGATTGCGTGATGGCGAAGGTCATGAAAACGTAGTCCCGCGAGCGGACTTTTGAAGTCCTTAATATCCCGCCCGCATTTCTCGTTGCAACATTTATCGGCGGGATTCTGTAGGCATTCACATCCGGGACAATAAACTGCGCGAGTTAGCCTTCGCCATGCCGTCCGCCAAGTCGTTTGGGGTCGCGTAGGGTCAATCCTGTCATTCTCACACGCCGGGAATACATAGTGATTCAGGTCAGTAGCGCAGACTGCTTGAGCGCGCTTGTATAATTCCAGAATCGTTGCCATCGCGTCGCTACAGGGATACAAGATGCGTCGAATCCTTTCGTGAATGCGTATCGGCTTCCGTCAGGGTAAAGCGGAACGTGGAACCCTGTCCCAGCTGCGACTCGACCGAAATGCCTCCACCGTGCCGCTCGACGATCTTCTTGCAGATGGCCAATCCAACCCCGGTGCCATCAAACTCTTCCCGCTTGTGTAGCCGCTGGAACATGCGAAAGATTCTCTCGAAGTGTTGCGGGTCAATTCCAATCCCATTGTCTTTCACCGAGAATGTCCATCTGTTCGCTCCAGACTTGGCTGCGGAGATGTGTATGTGCGGGACTCCTCGGTTTTGATACTTGATGGCATTGCCAATAATATTTTGAAACAGCTGAATCAATTGCGTCTCGTCCGCCAGGACGGCGGGCAATCGATCGTAGGTCACCAGCGCACCGCTGTCTTCGGTGACACCACGCAGCTTCTCAAGCGCTTGTTGTAAAGCATTTTCACTCGAAGTATCGACCATATCTTGCCCTTTTGTCCCGACGCGGGAATACGCAAGCAAGTCCTGAATCAAGCGCTGCATACGGACAGCGCCACCCACAGCGAATGCGATGTACTCGTCCGCATCGGAATCTAACTTTCCCTTATACCGTTTGGACAGTAGTTGTGTGTAGCTAACTACCATCCGCAATGGCTCCTGCAAATCATGGGAGCCAACATAAAGAAATTGCTCCAATTCCCGATTCGACCGGTCTAGTTCTTCTACTTTCCGTAAGAGAAGGATATGTGTAGCTTTGCGCTCGGTGATGTCAAGAAATGTCACGACGGAGCCTATTGGCTTCCCGTCTCTAAGTATGGGGTAAGCCCAATATTCGACTGGAAAGCTGGAACCGTCCCGCTTCCATAGAATTTCGGCATCCGAGTGAGAGCCCGTGCTTTCGCGAAAGCTAGTGCAGATTTGGCAATCGTCATGTGTATAAGGTGTGCCGTCGGCGCGCGTATGGTGGACGAGCGGATGCATCTGTTTTCCAAGCAAGTCAATGGGATTGTCATATCCAAGCAGGCGTATCGAGGCAGCGTTACAGAACGTGCAGCGACCCTGCATGTCGATGCCATAGATCGCTTCGGCAGTGGAATCGAGAAGCAAGCGAACTTGTTCCTCGCTTTCCCCGAGTGCCTTAATGGCCCGCTCGCGTTCGTCTCGCGTTGACTTTTCCTGTAGAGCTCGGCGAACGGCTGATGGCAAACGAGTTAAACGATCTTTCAGGATATAATCGGTGATGCCTTCTTTGATAAGGTCAACGGCCGTTTCTTCGCCGAGAGCTCCTGTGACTAAAATGAAGGGTATATCCTTCCCGGATTTCTTGAGCAAACGAAAGGCTTCGGCACCGTTCCATCCAGGGATGCGGAAATCGGCCAATACGACATCGTAGTTTTGCGATCGCAGCCTTGCTGCGAAGGACTCTTGAGTATCAACAATAGCGGATTGAAGTTCAAATCCGGCCTTTTTCAGTTCTTGAATGCAGAGTTCGGCGTCCCTTGGATCATCTTCGAGAATGAGAACGCAAAGAGCATCTGACGTCGAATGAGCTGATGATTGAACTTCTGGTTCTCCGTGGGAAATGTCTATCATTCCGAGTGCTCCTGTTGCTTCTTAACGAATGCTCCAATAGGCGGCGATTGGTTCACTACCAACCAGTAAAGTCCCAACTGCTTGACTGTGTCCCGGAACTGGTTGAAATCCACCGGCTTCTGAATGTAGCTATTCACGCCCAATTTGTAACTCTCCACAAGGTCCCGATCCTCCCTTGAGGATGTGAGTATCGTGACCGGAATAGCACGGGTCTGAATGTCGTTCTTGATCGTCCGTAATACTTCCAATCCGGTGATCTTGGGCAATTTCAAGTCGAGAATTACCAGTTTCGGCGGGTGATCGTGGGTTCGATGGTCGTAAGGTCCCCGGCAGAACAGGAAATCGAGGGCCTCTTCCCCGTCTCGGACAACGTGAATGCTGTTAGACAGGTCTTCCTTGCGAAGTGCGTGTAGAGTTAGCTCAACGTCATTTGGGTTATCTTCGACCAAGAGAATTTCGACTTCGCCTGTGTTCAACTGACACCTCTCTCGTTTGTTATGGCGGCGGGCTCTTGAATCACCAAAGTAAAATAAAAGGTCGCGCCAATGTTCAGTTCTGCATCGGCCCAAATTCGCCCCCCGTGCTTCTGTACGATTCGCTGGACTGTCGCAAGTCCGACGCCGGTCCCTTCAAAATCCTCCTGGCGATGGAGGCGCTGAAAAACACCAAATAGTTTGTCGCTGTATTTCATGCTGAAGCCAACGCCATTGTCGCGGACAAAAGTGACGGACTGGCCGTCAATCTCTACTTGGTTTACTTCGATAATGGCGTGGGGACGGGTGCGTGTGAACTTGACCGCGTTTGAGAGCAAGTTCACAAATACCTGTTTCACCAGAATGGGATCGCACTCGACAAAAGACAAAGCTGCAATCTTCCATTCAATCTCTCGCTCCTTAATTTCCGGCCCAAGCTCCTTTAATACCTCGTCGACCAACGAAGTCAAGCCGGTCACCTGCAACTTCAATTCCGCACGGGCAACGCGCGAGAGGTTTAGCAGATCATCAACCATGTTGCCCATAGTGCGCGTACTTCCCTGAATAGATTCCAAATAATGCTTCGTTCCCTCATCCAACGAGACACCCAGATGGTCTGCAAGCAGATTCGAAAACCCATCAATGTGCCGGAGCGGGGCGCGAAGGTCATGTGCGACGGAATAGACGAACGCCTCTAGTTCTTTATTCGCAGCCGCAAGTTCGGCGGTGCGCTCCATTACGCGCCGTTCCAGATCCACGTTCAGTCTCTTGACCTCTTCCGCATTCTTACGATCCGTGATATCGCGCGAAACCTTCGCAAATCCATACAGGTCGCCAGCCTCGTCCCGCAAAGCCGAAATAACAACATTGGCCCAAAACCTCGAACCGTCCTTCCGTACGCGCCATCCTTCATCTTCGAGACGACCGTTCAAGGCTGCGCTCTCTAGTTCCTTGTCCGGTTTCCTGGATTCGATATCTTCAGGTAGATAAAAGCGGGAGAAATGACTACCGAGAATTTCGTCCGCGCTGTAGCCCTTGATCTTCTCTGCCCCGGTGTTCCAGCTGACGACGTGTCCAGTGGGGTCTAGCAAGAATATTGCATAGTCCTCGACACCGTTAACCAGTAGGCGAAATCGCTCTTCGCTGGTGCGCAGTTGCTCCTGAGCCAGCTTTCGCTCGCTGATATCACGAATCACGCTCGAAACGAGAATGCCGCCCTCCGTTTCGAGTTGGCTGAGACTGATATCGACTGGAAACTCAGTGCCATCCTTGCGTAAGCCAAAGAGTTCCAAACTCCCACCCATAGGGCGCGCCCGAGGATCGGCGAAAAAGCAATTACGGTGACCGGGATGTTTTTCCCGAAACCGCTCAGGAATGAGGATTTCCATCAAATGATTTAGGAGTTCCTCGCGCTTGTAGCCAAACAGCTTCTCGGTTTGAGCATTCACGAGAACGATCTTGCCGAGGTTGTCGATAACGACATTTGCGTCTGGTGCTGCCTCCACTAGACTGCGAAACATTGGTTCTTTACCTTCAGCGTTTCGCAGTTTCCGGGACGCCGACACAACGCCGGAGTCGAGCCGTGACTTCTTTGCTTTAAGGCTGTGAACGCGTGTCTTCATCTAGGTTCAGACCAAGAACGAAAACGTCAAGAGCTTAGCGGAAGGAGAGAGAGGGGTGAACACCGAAAAACGCCAGTGCCTTCAGCTGGAGCATACATCACAACAATTGATGTATGCGTCCCTGACGACAACTCTAGTCCAAACCGAGTGAGCTAGTCCCACAAATTATTTTCAGTAGTGATTAACTGGATACATCGAAATATGCCCATAGCCTGCACTTCGAGAAGGTGCTTGAAGATAAGCGGAAAGCTCTGGGCCGAAGGCTCTTTGAGGATCAAGACCTTGACGTAGTAGTTGTCGAGCTTCAAATGTCCGCGATGGCATTCCAGATGCGATTCGCAAAGGTAGGTCTGAGTTGCGAGGTGCGCAACCGTTCTCGAATCTGAAGGTTTGGGAAGCTTTGTAACTCTGAGGAAGCTCTCCTGGCAATTGTCCGGTGACACGATTTCCATGATGCCTTACAAGCAAAACGGCAGCCGGTTGTCAGGGCTGAACTTTTCATTTGATTGACGTCGAATGGCCGATGGCCGTAGGCTTACGGCGTCCGATGTCGGGAGAATGCAAACGGAGGGTTTCATAGCCATTCGGAAAAGAGGAATTCCGGTTAATCTGTCCGTCGAAGACAATTCCCGTATGAACGGTCTTCTTGAGGAAATAAACAATCGAATTGAAGAGATGGGCACCGTCGCTGGGCCGTACGCGCGACCCGCGGGGTGGCGAATTTAACCCAATAGCAACATCTTCCTTGCCGCTCGCTCATGTAAAATTGGCGTTCCATGGACAAGAAGAATTTCCTCTTTGTCTCGCTCACCGGCTTGATCAGCGATATCGCCTGGCAAGTCTCGAAAGAAGGCCACGAAGTCCGCTATTTCATCGGCGACAAAAAAGAGCGCGATATCGCTGACGGGTTCGTCGCCAAATCCAAAGACTGGGAAAAAGATAAAGACTGGGCCGACATTATCGTGTTCGACGACACGCTGGGCCAGGGCGAGAAGGCGGCGGCGCTACGCAAAGAAGGCAAGCCGGTCGTTGGCGGCACGGCGTATTGCGACAAGCTCGAAGACGACCGCTCGTTTGGCCAGGAGGAATTGAAAAAATCAGGCGTGAACATTATTCCTTATGGCGAATTCGAATCGTTCGACGACGCAGTGGATCACGTGACGCAAAATCCGGGCCGCTACGTCATCAAACCCAGCGGCGAAGCACAGAACGTGAAGCGCCGGTTGTTCGTTGGCGAAGAAGAAGACGGCCAGGACGTGATTCGAATGCTCGAAGCGTACAAAAGGGCGTTTTCAGACGAGATCAAAGTGTTTCAGCTGCAGCGGCGCATGGTGGGAGTGGAAGTCGCGGTCGGAGGGTTCTTCAACGGAAAGAATTTCATCTACCCGATCAATATCAACTTCGAGCACAAGAAATTATTTCCCGGCGATATCGGGCCGCCTACGGGCGAAATGGGCACTTCGATGTTCTGGAGCGCGCCCAATCATCTTTTCAATCAAACGCTTCTCAAGATGGAAGCGAAGCTGGCCGAGGAGGGCTACGTCGGCTACATGGATCTGAATTGCATCGTGAACAACAACGGCATCTACCCCCTCGAATTCACGGCCCGCTTCGGCTATCCGACGATCAGCATCCAGCAAGCCGGCATGATCACTCCGATCGGCCAGTTTTTCTGGGACCTTGCGAATGGCACCGATCCAAAGCTCAAAGTTCGCAGCGGATTTCAGATTGGCGTGCGAATCGTGGTGCCGCCGTTTCCTTTCGACGACGACGAAACGTTCGACTCGTTTTCAAAGAACTCCGCGATCATTTTCAAGAAGCCGCCGGCGGACGAAATTCACATCGAAGACGTGAAGCAGATCAACGGCCAGTGGCTGATCGCAGGAACTTCCGGGGTCATTCTGATCGTCATCGGCACGGGGCAAACGATGAAACAAGCGCAGGCGCAGGTTTATTCGCGCATCAAGAATGTTTTGATTCCCAACATGTATTACCGCACCGACATCGGCGACCGCTGGGAGGAAGATAGCGACCGCCTGCACAACTGGGGATACCTGCGCTGACTCCTTCGGTTCAAGGCTTCCAATTCTGAAGCGCTCCGTGTCCATTTCCATTCCGATTCGGCGCGGGCGCCGCAAAGGGCTGCGAAACCAGTTCCAAATCGCGCGTCACCGAAAACTGCCGAGCAGCGGCGTTGATCGCGTCTTCGTCCATTCTCGGGATTGAACGGCCCGCCGCTCCCATCGCCAGCATCGAGAGAAATGTCTTGCGCGAATCGCTCTCGAGTAGAGATAAAATTTTCACTTTCAATTGCGCGAACACAGTTCGCGCATCCGTGGATGCGTCCACCGTCTCAAACTTGAATTCCGCGCTGAGGCGGTCGAACTCCGCGAGCAGCGCCGCCTGATAATTGCAGAAGCTATCGTACATATCGTGCCCCGGGAATAGATCCATCCCCGATTCCCAGTAATCGAAACCGCGCGAAAAAACCACGCGGGGAACGAGCTGCTCGATTCCCAGCCGCAGATAAAAAACCGCGTCGGGCTTCAGCGCCACGCTGAAAATACTGCGAATCCATAGCGGGTCCATGCCGCGCACGATCGCCCGCGCCATCAGCGAATACACGTAACGGTCGGTGAGCACGATGAAGCCCGCGCGCAGAGCCGGCACGATTTCGTTTTCCAGCCGGTCCACAAAATCGGTGGCGTAGAAAAGGCACTGCGTCACGCGCCCGAGATTGTTTCCCTCCTTCGCCCGGCGAATTCCCTCGCCCGCGAGCGTCGAACGCGTCATCCCCGTGTCCAGCACGGCGTGCCCCAGCTCTTCGAGCCACGGCTTCAAGAGTTCGATCTGCGTCGAACGTCCGGCGCCGTCCGTTCCTTCAATCACGATCAGTTTTCCGCTCACGTGCGAAAGGTCCATTCCGGGCAAAAGCTTTCCGTATGTTTCTCTCATGGCTGCATCCTCAGTTCCGCTGCATGGGCGATATGCGACTTCACGATCTGTCGCACGCGAGTTTGCTGAATTTCGATTGGCAGGGTGGCGTCAATCACCGTAAGCCCGAATTCCGGGATCATTTTTTCGTACTCATCAATGATGCGACCTTGAAACAGGCGAAAACTCTCCTCCGCATCGTCACTGAGGCCCAGGTCCATTCCCGCTTCGTAGAATTTAAATCCGTCGCGCGCGTCGAGCAGCCGCCCGATCGCCGTTTCCAGCGGAACGCGAAAATAAAACGCCACCGTCGGCTGCACGGCAAACCCGTAGAGATCGCGCACCCACTCGCGATCCATCCCGCGCGCCACGTCGCGCGCGAATGCCGTGTACATGTAGCGGTCGCAAAGCACCACCGCTCCCGCCTTCAGCAGCGGCAGAATGCTTCGCTCCGTTCGATCCGCAAAATCCGTCGAGTGAATCAGCGAAAATGTTGCCGGCGTCAGCAGCTTCTTCTTTTTGCCGAGTTTGGTCGTGTCCTTGACCAGCGGTGACGAATTCCATTCGCTAAACACGACCCCGTAGCCTCTCGACTCGAGCCACTTGTGCAATAAGCTCAGCTGCGTCGACTTTCCCGACCCGTCGATTCCTTCCACCACGAAGAGCTTTCCCGGGAACTGGTGCTCGCCACGCTTCTTCGCAGTCGACACGGCTGCTTGTATCGGTGCGCTCACTTCAAAAGGTCCAATCTGCATACTTGGCGGAGTGCCCATGCGAGTCCCTTCGCGCATAGCTATCGCTACGCTTCGCGAAACTGCCGCTGAATTGTCGTGGGTGCCGGCCTCTGAGTTCCGGTTCGCGACCCAACAAAATCCTCCAGTCAGCGAGGGTTGTCAGTAACAATTCGGGCCGCCTGTATCGAAGTGTAAACGATGTCGTACTAGGACTCCGGCTCACCGGGGAATATCAATTTCCCGAGAGACGTTCTACTGCCCGGCGCGCATCCGTTCGCAGATTGCTATTTTTGTAATCTTGACAAGGTACCGCGTCGCCTATACCCTCGGCCTGCAGTCGGCGAGTCCCCACACTTCCCCAGGAGAATCGCTCGTGCCCTCCATTAAAGTCCTGGCAATCGATGGCGGCGGGATTCGCGGAATTATTCCCGCGGTGATCCTCGGCGCGATTCAGAAATGCGTCGGCCAGGACTTGTACAAGGTTTTCGATCTAATTGCGGGAACTTCCACAGGCGGCATCATCGCTCTCGGTATCGGCACTCCCAGCCAGGGCGGCGTGCCGTACTCGCCCGATGCTCTCGTCCAACTGTACGTTCAAAACGGGCCAGCGATTTTCAAGAAGAGCCTGCTCACGCCGGAGCGCGAGGTCGTCCTTCCGAAGTATTCCGCCGCCGCGCTCGAAGCTGCGCTGGCGCAATTTTTCAAAAACGCGGAGTTCAAGACCGCGCTTACTCCGCTGCTGATTTCGAGCTACGATCTGCAGGGACAGCTTCCGTTCTTCTTCAAGAGCCACCGAATCGCCCGCGATCCAACGTTCAATTGGAAACTAACGGATATCGCGCGGGCTACGTCCGCCGCCCCGACGTTTTTTTCGCCGGCACATTTGACGCAAGGCGGCCAGGATTACGCGCTCATCGACGGCGGGGTGTTCGTCAACAATCCCTCGATGGCGGCCTACGCCGAAGCGCGATCGCTTTATCCCACCGCGCCGCACATCACCGTCGTCTCGGTGGGCACGGGTGATCGCCAGGATCACATCGCTTACGCGTCGGCTAAAGATTGGGGACTGCTGGGCTGGGCGAAGGAAATTGTGCCGGTGCTGATGGACAGCGTTTCCGAGGCCGTTGACTACGAATTGCAATCTTTGCCGGAGTGCACGTACCACCGCCTGCAGGTTCCGCACCTGCAGAATGCATCCGCGGAGATGGACGATGCTGACCCAGAAAATATCGAGAGACTTCAAACGCTCGCCGCAGACTATGTCGGCTCCGTTGCCGCGGAGATAAATGTAATTTGCGCGGAGCTCAATACGGGGCGAGGAAGCGATATGCCTGGCACGGGCCCGAAACCATCCTAGGCCGCTCAACTACCAAATATTAGTTAAGAGGAAATGGAAGCTAGTTGGAAGGAACTTGCTGCGGCGCGTTCTCTGCCCACCACTCGCGCCAATCGGTCGGATTCGTTCCGTAACGCGCGCCGGTAATCTCCCGTAGCGCCTGATAGACCCAATCGCGCGTATTCGAATCGAGCGCCGGGTCTTCCCCCAATTTCATGAGGGCCGGGACGGCAGTGAGACGCTGCTGTTTGGTGAGCATTCCCGAGTGTGCCAGTCCGCATCCAGCCCGCTCGCGTACCTCGAGGGCCGGATCGTTGCGAAAAATTTCCAGCAGCGGCGCGATCGTTCCATCGCTTCCGAGCAGTGCAAGCCCTTCTACCGCCCAGTAGCGCGCCGTTTGGTTTGGATCGTGCGAATATTTCTCGAGCGTCACGAGCGCCCGCTCCGGCTCGATCCCGCGATTGCCGATAGCGCCGAGCATCCACAGCGCCCATGGCCGCGCGGCCGGATCGGTTTCGATTCGCGAGGCCAAACTTTCCGCGCTCTCCCGCGTTTTCGGAAGATTGTAGGCCACGAGTTCCATCTCGATGGCCGACGCCCGCACGCGCCTATCACTGGAGTTGAGCGCTGCGTCGAGTCCGCTCGTAAGCCGCGGGCTCATCGTCAACTGCCCGCGCCACCCATCCATCCGCAGCGAAAGCTGCTCGCTCGCCCCGTCGTAATCGTTGGCCGCCGCTGCCACCAGCTCTTCCGCCTGCGATTGCGGCGGCAAATCTGCAAGCCGTTCGTTCATCGCGCTCGAAAATTTCGCATGGCTGGCCGCCGGTCCGTTTTTTAGCTCAATGATCCGGGCAAATTCTTCCCACACCGCTCGCGCCGAAGTCGGCTTGAGCGCGAGGAAGAACGCGAGTGGCAACACGAGCACGGACGACACAATCGCGAGATGCAGGGCGCGGCCAATTCGTCGCGGTTGGGCATCCACGGGTGCAATACGTGGCGCATCCTGCGGCGCGCCATCCTCGCAGCGCGCGCGTTCGATCGCCTTTTTGTCGAAATTCTCGGTCAACTTCCTCACCTGCACTGCGTCTTTCCAGACTACGCACATGCGCCGCGATTCGCAACGGCACAACGGCTGAATCAGCGTCCCAATTGTCCTCGAAGTTATCTGTACTTACGGCCGGGTAGTGCGCAGGACGAGGTCCATCCCAATACGATAGATGTTGTCGAAGCCGTCGAAGATGCCTTGTAGGTTACTGCGAATACGCGAATGCGCGGTGCGCGCGCGATTGATCGCGGCCGTTTCTGGCTACTTCACCACCGTCTTCAGAAACATCACAGTGCGGTTCCATGCATCCGCGGCCGCTTCGGGCCGATAGGCGGCGGTATTGTTCGAGTTCTCGAATCCGTGTCCTGCGTTGTCGTAGATTTTCAGGTTCACGAATTTCTTCAGCTTGGTCATTCCCTTTTCAAACGCCTTCACGTCGTCTGGCGTGATCCCTTTGTCTTCCGCTCCAAAATTTCCCAGAACGGGCGCGCCGATATTCTGCAAGTCGCCCGGATCGCTCGGCAGCGCACCGTAATTCACCACGCACGCTCTCATCCGGGGCTCGTGCACGGTAAGTTGCATCGCGAGGCCACCGCCCATGCACCATCCGATTACGCCGATGCTCTCTTTTTTCACGTCTGGGCGCGCCTCCAGATAATCGAACGCGGCTTTCAAATCTTTGATCGCGCGGTCCTGCGGCAAACCGCGCATCAACTCGTGCGCCTCCGCCGGATCGGTGGCCACTTTCCCGCGGTACAAATCCACGGCCAGCGCCACGTAACCTTCGGCCGCCAATTTTTCGGCTTGCTCCTTCACCCAATCGTTCAGTCCCCACCATTCATGAATCACGAGCATCGCGGGATGCTTTCCGGCCGAATCCGGCAAAGCAACAAATCCGCTGATCGTCTGGTCTCCGCTCTTGAACGTCACGGACTCCGTCTTCGCCTTAGTATCCGCAGCTCCCATCGCGCCGGCGCAAGCCAAAAGCGCTATCGCCGCGGCCATTAAAAAGTTTCGGCCGGCGCGCTTCATCTCCGCGCCGTCCCTTGGAACAAACCTCAAACTCCCAACCCCCATGATTGCTCCTCCCCATAAATAACCGCGAATCGCCCCAAAGAAACATTCTAGTCCGCCCTACGACAGAGCGCCATCGAAGATCCCGCGGGCAAAATCTCGCTCGCTCGCGCCTACGTGGCAGCTTGCACTTGCACGGCGGTCCCGTACGCCAGCACTTCCGTGACGCCCTGCATCACTTCGGTGGCGTCGTACCGCACGCCGATCACCGCGTTCGCGCCGTGCTCCATGGCATGCTGCATCATCAGTTCGAGCGCTTCTTCCCGCGTCTTCTCGCACATCTCTTCGAAGAGCGTAATGTTCCCGCCCACCAGCGTCTCGAGCGACGCCCCAATCGTCCCGAAAATACTGCGCGACCGCACCGTCACTCCGCGAACGAGTCCCAGCGTCTTCACCACGCGATACCCCGGCAATTCAAACGCGGTAGTCACCATATTAATGTTCACGCTAACGTTCATTTCTTTCCTCCTCGCCCTATTTCACCACCGGCAATTCCACATTCGACGGATACTCCGCCGTCCGCCAAATCTTCTGCGTCGCCTTCTGATAGTCCTCCGCCGTCGCCTCAAAAATATTCGGGACGAACTTCTGCGGGTTCCGGTCGATCACGGGAAACCACGTGCTTTGCACTTGGACCATTATCCGGTGCCCTTTTAAAAACACGTGATCGTTCGTGTGCAGATCGATCGTAAACGGAGTCACCTCGCCCGCCACAATCGCTTCCGGTTTCTCGAAGCTTTTCCGAAACCGCCCGCGAAACACTTCATCCGATATAATCAGCTCGTACCCGCCCATCTTGTGGTCGGGCTCGAACCGTTCCGGATACACGTCAATGAATTTCACGATCCAGTCGCTGTCGGTCCCGGTGGTTGACGCAAACAGGTGCGCCACAATATCCCCGGCCACCGTCACATCGTCCGTGAGCGGTTCCGTCGCCCACGAAAGCGTATCCGGCCGTTGCTGCACAAACCGCTGATCTTCAAGCAGCCACGTGTACCACCGGCTGCCTTCCGAATACGTTTCTTCCACCGGACGCGTGCGATACGGCACGGGATTCGCGGGATCGGAAATGTAGGAATCGAACGCCTCGCGCTTTTCCCCCGGCGCTTCAAAGGAAAGCTTCCCGTCTCCGCGGAAATAAAGTTTCCTCGCGCTCACGCCTTCTCGTGGCGGCCAGGCGTCCCACGTCCTCCATTTGTTCGCGCCCGTCTCAAACGTCATCGCTGCTTTCAGCGGCTGGGTTCCTTTGTCTTTCAGCCAATAAGCGAACCACGGCGCTTGAATCCTCTCGCGGAAATAAGCGCTGGTGTTGCTTCCGAAATCCACGCTGCCAAGTTTCGTTCCGTCCGATCGCGCCCACCCGCCGTGATTCCACGGCCCGACCGCCACAAAATTATTGTGCTTCGTGTCGTGCTTCTCGAGTAGCTCGTATACTTTCATCGGCCCGAAGAAATCTTCCTGGTCCCACCATCCCGCCACGTTCAGGTTCGGCACCGTCAGCGTCAAATCCTTGAAGTACGGTGCAAACGCCTGTTTCTGCCAGAACGCGTCGTAATTCGGATGCGCCACAAAATCATTCCAGGTCGGCAGCGTCCCGTGAAAGTAGAGTTTGTTCGCATTCGAAAGCGGACCGAGCCCGAGGTACCATTCAAACGTGTCGTATTTGTCGAACTGAAATTGAAAATTCGTTTTTCCCGTCTCCATCATCGCCGCATATTCAAATCCATAGCTCAGCCGGAACGCTCCGTTGTGATGAAAATCGTCTCCCAGAAACATATCGGCGGGCGTGGCCTGTTCCGACACTGCTTTCAGTGCCGGATGTGGCTCGATCAGCGACATCGCCGTCAGCCATCCCCCGTAGGAAATTCCGGCCTCTCCGGCGCGCCCATTGTTGCCCGGCACATTTTTCACCAGCCAGTCGATCGTGTCGTACGTGTCCGTCCCTTCGTCGATTGACTTCGGATCCTTTCGGTCGCGCGGCGCCCGCGCCATCACGAACTGCCCCTCTGATCCGTAGCGTCCGCGAATATCCTGCATCACGAAAATATAGCCGTCCGCGAACATTTCCCGGTAAAGTCCCAACAGCCGCGAATATCCTGCATCGTCATCGCCCAGTCCGTAGGGCGTCCTCGTCAAAAACAGCGGCAGCTTTTCCGATGCATTTCTTGGCGCGTAAATCTCCGTGTGTAATTTCACGCCGTCGCGCATCGGAATCATCACGTCGGTCTTCACGAACAGAGCGCCGAACGCCGGCTTCTCCCCTTCTTGCGCATCATGGCCCGAAATCCCTGCGCTCCGAGCACTCGCGCCCATCGCCAAAATCCCGCCCGCCGCGAACGCAGCAAGCCGCCCCGCCCTCCAGATTTTCATCGCCCCGTCTCCGGAATCATTCCAAATCTCCGGCAAAACGCCGCGAGAATATCACAACGAATCGCTCTCGACGCATTCCTCGCAGCGCCTTCCGGCACGCGGGAAAAAATCACGTGATCTATTTCAACTACGTCTCCGCCGCCCTCAGATCCTCACGCGAACAATCAGTTGAATTTACCCGCGCATTCTGCCACGCTAAATGTGGAAAAGTGACGCCATGGCCCAAAACTCAATCCCGACACCCATCCGGACCCCCATCCGGACTCCAGCGGCCCACGACTCCCCCGCTTTCCGCCTCATCCGTGCTAAAATAGATACGCATTCGTTGCTCCTGAAAATTCCCAGGAATTACGCCGGGGCTGCAGGATTGCACTTGCAGCCCTTTTTCTTTGGCTCCCGGTCACCCAGGAGCCTTCGATTTCTAATCGCGAATCCGCGATTAGAAATCACCGTAACTCATTCAAAATAAAGGACCGCGAGCAGTTCTAATCGCGAAGAAAATGCGATTTTTTATCTCAAATTCCAGCCACAGCCGGGGCCTCCAGTCGTGACCACCCCGATCCGCAATATCGCCATCATTGCCCACGTTGACCACGGCAAGACGACCCTTGTCGACGCCATGCTCCGCCAGAGCGGCATCTTCCGCGCCAATCAGGAAATGGTTGACCGCGTGATGGACTCGAACGACCTCGAACGCGAGCGCGGCATCACCATTCTCGCCAAGAATACCGCGCTCACCTATCACGACACGAAAATCAATATCGTGGACACGCCCGGTCACAGCGATTTCGGCGGCGAAGTGGAACGCGCTCTCCGCATGGTGGATGGCGTCCTGGTGCTTGTGGACGCGAGTGAAGGCCCGCTTCCGCAGACGCGCTACGTCCTCCAGAAAGCGCTCGCGGCAAAGCTTCCGCCCATCATGGTTCTGAATAAGATCGACCGGCCTGACGCGCGCCCCGCCGAAGTGCTCGATGAAATCTACGATCTCTTCATTGACCTCGATGCCACGGAAGACCAGCTCGATTTTCCGGTCATCTACACGAATGCCAAGACCGGCGTTGCTCACCGCAAAATCGGCGACTCCTCCACGAACTTGCAGCCGCTGTTCGAGGAAATTGTCGCTTCGATCCCCGCTCCCTCGGGCGATCCGGCGGCGACTCTTCAGATTCAAGTCACCAATCTTGATTACAGCGATTTTCTGGGACGCCTCGCGATCGCCCGCGTGTTTCAGGGCACTCTCGTCCGCGGTACCGAAGTCGGCATCGCAAAGCTGGACGGCAAAATTCTCCCGACGAAAATTACCAAACTCTTCACCTTCCGCGGCCTCGAACGCGACGAAGCGGAGGAAGTTACCGCGGGTGACATCGTCGCCATCGCCGGCGTCGAAGGCATTCAGATTGGCGAAAGCATCACCAGCCTTGAAAATCCCGCGCCGCTCGAACCGCTGACCATCGACGAGCCCACCCTTACGATGGTTTTCACCATCAATACGTCGCCATTTGCCGGTCGAGAGGGCCAATACGTCACTTCGCGCGATCTCCGCTCGCGCCTCGAGAAGGAATTGCTTACCAATGTTTCTTTGCGCGTGGAGGATATGGGCAGCACCGACGCTTTCCGCGTTCTCGGCCGAGGCGAATTGCAGCTCGCCATCCTGATTGAGACGATGCGCCGCGAAGGTTACGAATTGATGGTCGGCAAACCCGAGATCGTCGTGCGCACGGAAAACGGCAAGCGCGTCGAACCGCTCGAACTTCTCATCATCGATTGCCCTGAAAATTTTATCGGCATCGTTATGGAACTTCTCGGCACGCGTCGCGGCGAAATGAAAAAAATGGTCAACCACCATTCCGGCCGCGTGCGCATGGAATTCAGCATCCCGTCGCGCGGATTGATTGGGCTGCGCGGCCAATTGCTCACCGACACACGCGGGACCGCGCTCATCCATTCTCTCCTCGAAGGCTGGACCGACTACGCGGGCGACATGGCCATGCGTCCTACTGGCGCGCTCGTCGCGGATCGCGCTGGCGTTTCCGTGGCTTACGCGCTGTGGGGAATTCAGGAGCGCGGCGAAATGTTCGTGGGGCCGGGAATCGAAGTGTACGAAGGCATGATCCTCGGCGAAAACGCGCGCGAAGACGACATGAACGTCAACGTCACCAAAGAAAAGAAACAGACCAACATGCGTTCCTCGTCTGCTGACGAAGCCATCCGCCTGATCCCGCCCCGCGAGATGACCCTCGAAAAAGCCATCGAGTTCATTGCCGACGACGAGTTTGTCGAAGTCACTCCGAAATCCATCCGCCTGCGCAAGAAAGTGCTCGACGCCAAGCGGCGCCCCAAGCGCTGGCAGGAAATTAAGGCGAGTGCCGAAGCAGCCTCCTGATGAACACTCGAGCGCGGTCGGATTGTCCGGTTACGGGACGAGCGATTCCCATGACCGGGCAAAAAGGCCCGATTCCGCGCCTGCAAATCTCCGGTATCGATAACAATACATTCGACTTACGGTACCCTCGACACCGGAATTTGAGTTGCCCTACATATACGCGAGGTTGTCTCCCGTGGATATAGCACGCCCCGAAGCTAAACGACAAAAGCGGATCCGCCGCACCATTTATATCGCTGCGGCCGTGGTACTGATACCGCTCGTTACCTACGCGCTCTCCCGGCTGAAACCGGCCGCGCCGAGTGTTGATCGCGCGACGGTCTGGACTGACACCGTAAAGCGCGGCCCGATGCTCCGCGAAGTGCGCGGCCTCGGAACCCTTGTACCCGAAACGATTCGCCTGATTCCCGCGGCCACCGACGGAACCGTCGAAACGCGCTATCTACTTCCCGGCACGCTCGTCAAAGCCAATACCGTAATTTTGGACATGCGGAATCCGGAATTGCAGCAGGGCGCTCTCGATGCGGAATACCAGCTGCGCGGCGCCGAAGCGGGACTCAACAACAGCAAGGCACAGCTGGAAAACCAGCTGATGGATAAGCGCGCGCAAGCGGCCTCGATTCGTTCCGCGTATCACACCGCGGCGCTGCAGAAAGACAACAACGAAAAACTTTTTGCGCTGGGTCTGGTGGCGGATTTCATCGTGAAGACTTCCACGGTACAGGCGGAAGAGCTGGCGAAGCAGAACGACATCGCCGAAAAACAGGTGGAAACGTTCGCCAATTCGATTGCCGCGCAGCTCGCCGTGCAACAGTCAAACGTGGACGAGAAGCGCGCGATGTATGACCTGAAAAAATCGCAAATGGAACAGCTCCACATTCGTCCCGGCATTGACGGCGTGTTGCAGGAGCTCGATGTGGAAGTGGGGCAAAAAGTCGTCCAGGGAACAGTTCTCGCGCGAGTTGCGCAGCCGACGCACTTGAAGGCCGCGCTGAAAATCGCCGAGACCCAGGCGAAAGATATTCAAATCGGCCAGAAAGCTACCGTGGATACGCACAACGGCGTGATCCAGGGCCACGTCATGCGCATCGATCCCGCGGTGCAGAACGGGACCGTTACTGTGGATGTGGCTCTCGATGGAGCGCTGCCCACCGGCGCGCGGCCTGACCTGAGCGTTGAAGGCACCGTCGAAATCGAGCGCCTCACTGACGTGTTGTATGTCGGGCGCCCGGTGCATGGCGAAGCCAACAGCACGGTCGGCCTCTTCAAAGTGATTGACGGCGCAGATGCCGCCCGCATTCAAGTGGAGTTGGGCCGCACCTCCGTGAACACAGTTGAAATCAAGAAGGGCTTGCAGGTCGGCGATACCGTGATTCTTTCCGATATGTCGGCCTGGGACAATTTTGACCGGGTGCAACTGAAGTAAGCAGGGAACATTTCAGCCCCGGCATCCGTAGTTCTGGATAGCGAAGGAGCACCAATGAACAGCGAAGCGCAATCCCTGATCCGACTCGAAGGCGTGACCAAGGTGTTCTACACCGACGAAGTGGAAACTCACGCTCTCGGCGGCGTGCACCTCGATATCAAGAACGGCGAATTCCTTTCTATCGCCGGCCCCTCGGGCTGCGGCAAATCCACATTGCTTTCGATTCTCGGCCTGCTCGATTCGCCGAGCGACGGCAACTACTGGATCAATAAGCAGGCCGTGGCGAATTTGTCGCTTTCCGACCGCACTCGCATCCGCAATCGCGAGATCGGTTTCATCTTTCAGGCGTTCAACCTGATCGGCGACCTCACCGTTTTCGAAAACGTCGAGCTCCCGCTCACGTATCGCAGCATGGCTTCGGCGGAGCGCAAAAAGCGCGTGCAGGAAGTTCTCGAGCGCGTCGGCATGGCACACCGCATGAAACATTATCCCTCTCAGCTTTCCGGCGGTCAGCAACAGCGCGTCGCTGTCGCCCGCGCTTTGGTGGGCCAGCCGTCCATCCTGCTGGCGGACGAGCCGACTGGTAACCTGGACTCGAAGAACAGCGAAGCGGTGGTGGACTTGTTGCGGCAACTGCATCGCGAAGGCGCGACGATCTGCATGGTGACGCACGATCCGCGCTACGCCAGCATCGCCGACCGCACGATTCATCTCTTCGACGGGCGCATCGTGGAAGAAACAATCGGCACGCGGACGGCAAGCGTCTAAAACCGAATCTCAAAAATTTCCCGCAAGCATCAGCCGGCAATTTCGTTCCGGCTTTCGCGCACGGGTGTTTTTAGAATTTTTCCAATAGCAACTCGCGGCAGCGGAATGCGAAGGGGCGAAGCGGAATGGGCACACTGCTGCAGGATGTTCGTTACGGCATCCGGATGCTCACGAAGAATCCGGGATTCACTGCGGTAGCGATTCTCTCGCTCATTCTTGGCATCGGCGGGAACGCAACAGTTTTCAGCTGGCTCGAAGCCGTGCTGCTTCATCCCCTCGCGCTTGTCCAGGACTCGACCCGCCTCGTCGCCGTCGAAACCGTGATGCCCGACGGCGCCTACCACACGAGCTCTTACCCCGATTACAAAGACTATCGCGATCACAATCACGTTTTCAGCGGCATGATCGGCTTCGAGCTGATCGGCACGAATCTGAAACTCGAGAAGGAACCGCAGCCGCAGCGCAACTGGGGATTGATCGTCACCGAGAATTATTTCGACCTGCTCGGTGTGAATGCCGCTCGAGGGCGAACATTTCACGCCGATGACGCGCGCGGCCCCAATTCCGATCCCTACATCGTGCTAAGCGACGGGCTGTGGCGCCGGCGTTTCGGGGCTGACCCGAAAGTCGTGGGCAAAGCCGTCGAGATCAATCAGCATCCGTTCACCGTGATCGGCATTGCTCCGCGCGGCTTTGGCGGCACGATCGTCGGCATTGCTGCCGAATATTTTGTGCCCATGATGATGCAGCCGCAGGCGCTCCCGGGTGAGGATCTGGAGATTCGCAATCCCACTTTCATTCACATGATGGGCCGCCTGAAACCCGGCGTGACGCTCGAGCAGGCGCGCGCTGAAATGGTGACGATCGCGCGGCAACTGGAGCAGCAATATCCCGACACGAACCGGAACGTCGGCTCGTACGTGTGCCCGGTCTGGCAGGCGCATTACGGGTTGCAGTCGTTTCTGTTGCCGGTGCTCGCGGTTTTGATGGTGGTTGTGATTCTGGTGCTGCTGATTGCTTGCGCGAATGTTGCGAACCTGCTTCTGGCGCGCGCCACCGTGCGCGAAAAGGAAATCGCCATCCGTTCGGCGCTGGGCGCGAACCGCGCGCGGCTGATTCGGCAGCTTCTCGCCGAGAGCTTGCTGCTGGCGGGCATCGGAGGCGGCGGAGGAATTCTACTGACGCTGTGGACCACAAATTTTCTGACTGTCTTCATGCCTCCGGCGCATCTTCCCATTGGATTGCCGCTCGGGGTGGACGGCCGGATTCTCGCGTTCACGCTGGCGCTTTCGGTCTGCACGGGGCTTATTTTCGGGCTTGCTCCGGCGCTGCAGATTACGCGGCCCAATGTAAACGCATCGCTGAAGGACGGTGGCCGCACCGCTTCGAGCAGCGCGGGGCAGCATCGCCTGCGAAATCTTCTGGTCGTCACGGAGACAATCCTCGCCGTGGTGCTGCTTGCCGGGGCTGGATTGCTGGTACGCAGCCTGCGCATGGCCGTGACTTCGAGTCCCGGATTCCGCGCCGATCATGTTCTGCTCACGGCGCTCGATCTTCGCGGCAACGGATATTCGGACGACAAGGCAGCTGCGTTCTTCGAGCAATTGACCGAGCGCTTGATAGCGCAGCCGGGCGTGGAGGGTGCGAGCCTCGAGCGTTACGTTCCAATGTGGTTTACCGGCCGGAGCTACACCGTTCCCGAACTCGAAGGCTACACGCCCAAGCCGGGAGAAAAGAATCTCATCGATTACAACGTCGTGGGACCGAACTATTTCTCGCTGATGCGGATCCCGGTTCTTTCTGGCCGTGAATTTAACGGGCAGGACCGTCGCGACGCTCCGCGCGTCTGCATCATCAATCAAACGATGGCCGAGCGTTTCTGGCCGGGACAAAATCCGGTCGGCCGGCGCGTGGGCACCTGGGAACACGAGTGGACGATTGCGGGCGTAGTGAAAGACATCAAGTACCACAGCCTGAACGAACAGCCCGAACCGTTTCTTTATTTTCCGTTTTGGCAGGACACCGGCGGCGACGCGAACATTCTGATTCGAACGTCAGGTGATCCGCTGAAATTGCTGCCGCAGGTGCGCGAACAGGTTCGCGCGCTGGATTCCGGCGTCGCGGTTCTCGAATCCGATTCCGTCTCCGACCTTCTATCCGTCTCGCTCTTCGCCTACCGCACGGCTGCAACGCTTGCCGCAGTGCTCGGCGGATTGGGACTGCTGCTTGCCGCGATTGGAATTTACGGCGTGCTTTCCTACTCGGTGAGCCAGCGTTCGCACGAAATCGGAATCCGCATGGCGCTGGGCGCGGGCCCGCGCGACGTGCTGGGGCTCGTGGTTGGCCAAGGGATGCGGCTGACGTTGGTGGGGGTTTCGCTGGGGATGATCGCAGCACTTGCGGCGATGCACTTGCTCGGAAGCTTGCTCTACGGGGTCACCGCCAACGATCCGCTCACGTTTGCCGCCGTCATGCTCACGTTAACCGCCGTTGCGCTGATCGCATGTTACGTCCCGGCGCGGCGCGCGATGGCAGTGGATCCGATGGTGGCGCTGCGGCACGAATGAGGCGTTTCGATGGTTTTAAGTTCGAGAGAATGATCGGCCTCGCTGAAGGGGACTGAGAATGGGAACGCTTTTACAGGACATTCGATACGCCGTCCGGATGCTCGCAAAGAATCCGGGATTCACGGCGATCGCGATTCTTACGCTTGCTCTGGGCATCGGCGCAAACACCGCGCTGTTTTCGGTCGTAAACGGCGTGTTGCTGAGCCCTTTGTCCTTTCCCCACTCCGAACAGCTCGTCACGCTCTACGAACGGAAGATGGGATTCGAGCAAGCGTCGATCTCCTATCCCAATTTCCTCGATTGGCAGCGCAACAACCGCGCGTTCAGCTCGATCGCCTCGTATCGGGAAGACGATTTCACCGTCACCGGAAACGGACCGGCGGAGCGAGTGTCGGTAGAAATGGTTTCGGCCGAATTCTTCCAGACCCTGGGAGTGAAACAAGTCGCGGGGCGTTTGTTCAGCGAGGACGACGACCACTTGGGCGCTGCTCCCGTCGCAATATTGGGTGGAGGCTACTGGAAACGCAAGTTCGGATCGACTGCCGACGTTGTGGGAAAACGCCTGACGATGGACGGCAGGGACTACACGATCATCGGCGTGATTCCCACGGACTTTGATCTGCCCGTGCAGAACTTCCGGCGATTTCCCGAGAAGAGCGAAGTGTACGTTCCGGTGGGCCAATGGAATGGCCCGCTCTTTCACGACCGGAAAATCGGAATGGGGATGGATGGAATCGGCCGGATGAAGCCGGGCGTCACGGTCGAGCAGGCGCGCGCGGACATGGATTCGGTGGCGCAAGCGCTCGCGAGGGAGTATCCGGATGCGAATCAGGGAAACGGCATCACCGTCGTTCCGTTGAAGTCAGAAATGGTGGGCGAGATTCGTCCGTTCCTGCTCGTACTGCTGGGAGCGGTTGGATTTGTGCTGTTGATTGCGTGCGTCAACGTGGCGAACCTGCTGCTTGCGCGATCCACAAGCCGCGCGCGGGAATTCGCGATTCGCACGGCGCTGGGAGCGAGCCACACGCGCGTGATTTTCCAGCTTCTGACGGAAAGCATTCTGCTTTCGCTGGGCGGAGCGGCGCTGGGTCTGCTGCTGGCCGGGTGGGGAACGCAAGCAGCTCTCGCGCGATTGCCCGCCGCGCTACCGCGCTCGGAAAACGTGGGAGTAGACGGGCGCGTGCTGCTGTTCACGCTGGGAATTTCTCTTTTGGCAGGAGTGATATTCGGGCTGGCTCCGGCAATCAAGGCGGCGCGGTCGAATCTGCAAGATACGCTGAGGGAGAGCGGGCGAGGCAACAGCGGAGCGCGGAATCGCGCGCAATCCGTGTTCGTGATTGTGGAGATGGCCACCGCTCTTGTTCTGTTGGTCGGTGCGGGACTGATGATTCGCAGCCTCGCGCGGATCTGGACGATCGATCCCGGATTCAATCCCAGGAATTTGCTGACTTTTTCCGTGGCTTTTCCGGCCGCAAAGAATCCCACGGCAGACGAAGCTCGCGCCCAGATTCGCTCGCTCCACGACGAGTTGGCGGCGATTCCGGGAGTGAAAAGTCTGTCCCTCACCACTGGAAGTTTGCCGATGCAAGGTGATTCGGAGCTTCCGTTCTGGATTGACGGGCAACCGAAACCGGCTCTCCAGAAGGATATGAACCAATCGCTCTTCTACCTGGTCGAGCCGGGCTACCTGAACGCGCTGGGAATTACGCTCCGGCGCGGCCGCTTCTTGAACGATCAGGATCGAGAGCACGGAAATCCGGTGGTCGTGATTGACGACGACTTCGCGCGAATTTATTTTCCACACGACGATCCGATCGGCAAGCGCTTGCATCTGGGTTTCATCGAGGCCACGCCCGAAATCGTGGGAATTGTGGGGCACGTAAAGCATTGGGGCCTCGACACCGACGCGCAGAGCAAGATCCTCGCGCAAATGTATCTCCCTTACATGCAGGTGCCCGATGATTTGCTGGCGCAAGGGGCGTTGGGCGGCACGGTCGCTGTGCGCACAGAGGGCGATCCGCTGGCGATGACGGGAGCGATGCGCGATGCGGTCCGCAAGCACAACAGCGAGAGCGCGGCATTCGGATTTGAAGCAATGGAGACGACGATCGCCAATTCCCTGGCGGCGAAGCGATTCGCAATGGCGTTGCTGACCGTGTTCGCAGTTCTCGCCGTGCTGCTTTCGAGCATTGGGATCTACGGCGTGATTTCCTATCTCGTAGGACAGCGCACACACGAAATCGGAGTGCGTATCGCACTGGGCGCGCAGCGCGCCGACGTACTGCGGCTGGTGCTGGGCGAAGGCCTGAAAATGACAATGCTCGGAGTTGCGATCGGTTTTGTGGCGGCGCTCGCGCTTACAAGGCTGATGACGGAGATGGTTTTCGGCGTGAGCACCACCGACCCGGTCACATTTGCGGGAGTCGCAGCGCTGCTGGTGGGAGTCGCGCTGTTTGCGTGTTACATCCCGGCGCGGCGCGCGATGCGCGTGGATCCGATGGTGGCGCTCAGGTACGAGTAAACGGAGGCACGGATGCAATCGTTCTGGCAGGACGTGAGGTACGGGCTGCGAATGCTGGCAAGAAATCCGGGATTCAGCGCCATCGCTGTATTGACGCTGGCGCTAGGCATTGGCGCGAACACCGCCATTTTTTCGCTCACCGATCAAATTTTGTTGCGGAGGCTGCCGGTTCCACATCCGGAGCAACTGGTGTTATTGCGGGCGACGGGATCGAATCAAGGGCACGCGTGGAGCGATAGCAGCGATGATTCGGGGATGTTTTCCTATCCTCTGTACAAAGACCTGCGCGACCGGAATCAGGCTTTTTCGGGTTTGCTGGCGCGCTTTCCGGCGGCGGTCAGCGTTTCTGGTCATGGCGCTACGGAGCTTGCGACCGCAGAACTCGTTTCCGGAAATTACTTTGAAGTTCTCGCGGTACAGCCGGCGCTGGGCCGCGTGTTGAGCCCGAACGATGAAACTGTGCCCGGGGCGAATCCTTTGGCGGTGCTGAGCTATGGCTACTGGACCCGCCACTTCGGCAGCGATACGGGGATCGTGGGCAGGCAAATTGTCGTGAACGGAACATCACTCACGGTGGTGGGAGTCACGCGCTCTGGATTCACCGGGATTCAAATCGGCCAGCTTCCCGATTTTTTCATCCCGATCACAATGAAAGCGCAGATGACGCCGAACTGGAACGGTCTCGACAATCGTAAAGACTTCTGGGTGGCACTGATCGGCCGTTTGAAGCCTGGAATCGACCGCGCCAAAGCGGAAGTGGCGCTCGCGCCAACTTACCACGCAATTTTGGAATCTGACGCTCACTTGATTGAGGGTTCGGAAAAGTTCCGGCAGAAATTTCTGCAGAAGAAGCTTCTGCTCGATTCCGCGGCGAACGGCAGGCCGATCGTGCAGGCCGGCACGAAAGCGCCGCTATTGATTTTGAGTGCGATGGTAGCGCTGATCCTGTTGATCGCGTGCGTGAACCTGGCGAGTTTGCTGGTGGCGCGCGGCGAAGCACGTCAGCGCGAGATCGCGTTGCGACTGACGATGGGAGCCAGCCGCATGCGGCTGGTGAAGCAACTGCTCACGGAAAGTTTGCTGCTATCCGTTGCCGGAGGCGTGGCGGGGATTACGCTTGCGTCGTGGACGATCAGCGGGCTTGTGGGAGCTATCCCGAAGAGCGAAGGGGTCGACGGGCTCGTCGCAAGACTTGATTACCGGGTGTTGGGATTTGCGATCGTGCTTTCGATCGTCACGGGGGTTCTCTTCGGCTTGACGCCTGCTCTGCGCGCCACTCGCACCGACCTGCAAAGCACATTGAAGGACCAGGGCGCGAACGTCTCGGGCGGCAAGGCCAACGTGCGGTTGCGAAAATGGCTGCTGGTTTCGCAGGTGGCGCTGACAGTGATCCTCCTGGCCGGAGCGGGATTCTTTACCAAGAGCCTGTTGAATTTGAAAAACCAGGATCTGGGATTGCGCACCGACCATGTGATTCAGTTCGCGGTGGCGCCCAATTTGAACCTGTATTCGCCCGCGCAAACGGCGGCTCTGGTGAAGAAGATTCGCGATCAGGTAGCGCTTCTGCCGGGGGTTCGTTCGGTGAGCGTTTCTCGCATGTCCGTGCTTGCAGGAAACACCGCCGGCTCCGATATGGTGGCGGAAGGATACGTTCCGCAAGAATCCGAAGACACGCACGTTCACGAGGATTGGATCGCAGAAGATTATTTCGCGACGATGGGAATTCCCCTGCTTGCCGGCCGCGAATTCACTGCCAGTGACACGGCCGCAAGTCCCAAAGTTGCGATCGTCAGCGAAGGAATCGCGCGACGATTTTTCGGCGGACGGAATCCGGTGGGCATGCACCTCGGAATCGGGCCGAAACAGAACAAGGAACATCCCGACATTGAAATCGTCGGACTCGTGAGGGACAGCAAGACCACAGACGTGCATGAGGAGTTTCATCCGATGGTCTACCTGCCGTACTCGCAGGACCCAGAGCTCGGAGGCGTAACGTTTTTCGCTCGCACGGGACAGAATCCCGAGACGCTTGCTGGTCCGGTGCGGGCGGTTGTCGCCGGACTGGATTCGAATCTTCCGGTATTTGCCGTGAGGACTCTGGCAACGCAAGTGGCAGACACGGAGTTCGATGACCGGCTGCTGATGTTTTTCTCGGCGTGCCTCGGCGGCTTGGCGGCACTTCTCGCGGCGATCGGATTATATGGCGTGATGGCGTACGTGGTGACGAGGCGGACGCGCGAGATTGGCATCCGCATGGCGCTCGGCGCCACGCGCGAGAATGTTGGATGGCTCATCTTGCGGGAAGTGGTGCGCATGGCGGCCGTCGGGCTCGCGATCGGTTTGCCGCTCGCCTATGCAGTCGGGCGGCTGGTGGAGTCGCAACTTTTTGAAGTGAAGGCGAGCGACCCTGTTGTTTTTGTCGTGGCAGCGGTGGCCCTCGCGACGGTGGCGATGCTGGCGGGATGGCTCCCCGCGCGCAAAGCGGCAAGCGTGGATCCGATGGTCGCGCTGCGGTACGAGTAAGCCGGGAAATTTAGAAGGAGTGGGCAGATGAGAACACTGCTGCAGGACATTCGCTACGCGGCGCGCATGCTGACGAAGAATCCGGGATTCACGGCGGTGGCCGTGCTGACGCTCGCGCTCGGCGTGGGCGCCAACACCGCGATATTCAGCATGGTGGACTGGATTCTCCTGCGCCCGCTGCCGGTGAAGGATCCGCAGCAATTGACCGATCTCGCGTTTCAGCAAGGGCACGCTGGATTCTTGCAGAATACATTTTCGATCGCCGAGTATCGGGATGTTCGAGACCAGCTGAGCAGCTCGTTCTCCGATGTGCTCGGCTACCAGATCGGCATGGACGGATTTAGCGAGAATGGGCGGCCGGATCGCGTCGTCACCGCTTACGTTTCCGGAAACTTTTTCACCGGGCTCGGTCTTCAACCCGCGTTGGGCCGGCTGATTTTGCCGGCGGAAGGTGAACCTGGGAGCACCGATGCTGTTGTCGTCTTGAGTTACGCGTACTGGCAAAGACGCTACGGCGGTGATCCCGGAATCGTAGGCCGAAAGATTTCTGTGGACGGTCATCCGATGACCATCGTGGGCGTTGGCCCCAAAGGTTTTCACGGCATTCACGCGCTGATCGGAGCGGAAGCCTTTCTGCCAATTAATATGGCTTTCCTCGAAGGCTATCCAGCCGATTTCATGGCCAGCCGGCGGGTCCGAAACACGATCGTGCTCGGCCGCTTGCGCCCGCAGACGAATTTAGCGCAAGCTCGCGCGGCCGCGGCAGTGGTGGGCCAGCGGCTTTCGCAAGAGCATCCCGAGGAAGAAAAGGATTGGAGCCTCGAGGTCTATCCCGAGCTTCAATCGCGCCCTAATCCGACGACCAACAATACGGTTCCAATCGTCGCGGCGTTTTTTCTGGGGCTTGCAGGGCTGGTGCTGCTGCTCGCGTGCGCCAACGTCGCAAATATTCTGCTGGTGCGCGCGACAGTGCGCGAACGAGAGATGGCGATTCGAGCGGCGATGGGCGCGGGGCGCTCGCGTCTGATCCGCCAGCTGCTCACGGAAAGTATTCTTCTCGCCGTGGTCGGAGGACTCGCGGGGATTTTGGTGGGCCGCTGGGGCAGCGCCACACTCGCTTCCGTTCCGATTCAGACAGACCTTCCGCTGAATTTTGATTTCAGCTTCGACTGGCGCGTGTTCGCGTACGCCTTCGGGGCCGCGTTGGTCACGGGCGTAATCGTTGGCATCGTCCCGGCGATCCGCGCTTCGCGAGGTAATCTCTCCGCGATCCTTCATGGAGGCGGACGCGGTGTGATCGGAGGCAAGCACCGGCTGCGCAATGTGCTCGTCGTGGCACAAGTGGGCGGGTCGCTGATGCTTTTGATCATCGCCGGGCTTTTTATGCGCAGCCTGGGACAAGTGCAGAAGTCCGACCTCGGTTTCGATCCCAGCCATATCTTGAATGTTTCGATGGATCCGAATGAACTCGGATACAAAGACGCACAGGGGCGCGAGTTTTACAGGACTCTCCTCGATCGCATCCGCGCGCTGCCGGGAATCGAATCGGCCACGATCGCAAGCGCGTCTCCGATGAGCTATTACGGAAATGCCGAAGGAATCAACATCGAGGGTTATCAACCGCCGCAGGGGGAGTCGCCCGTGCCAGTCCTCGGTTACAACCAGATTTCGACCGATTACCTGAAAACGATGGGCATTCCGCTCGTTGAAGGACGGACGATTACCGAGGCCGACACCGATACATCTCCCCGCGTGGCCGTGATCAACGAAGCGATGGCCAAGCGCTTTTGGCCGAATCAGGATCCCATCGGCCGAAAATTCACGATGAATTCCGACGCCAAGCACGCGATTGAAATCGTGGGAGTCGCGAAAGACGCGCGATATACGGGGCTGACCGGACCGATCAGTCCCTATTTCTATATCGCGATGGAGCAGTCCTACACGCTCAACTCGCTCGCTACGCTGCAAGTCCGAACGGCGGGCGCGCCAGCGCAAATGATTCCTACGATCGAGCATACGCTGCAGACGCTGGCACCCGATCTTCCCTACTTTGACGTGAAGACGATGCTCGAAGGACTCGATACCCTGAACGGCTTGCTGTTCTTCGAGCTGGCGGCGGGACTCGCGGCTGTTTTCGGAGCGCTCGGGCTGGTCCTCGCGGTGGTCGGCGTTTACGGCGTGATTTCCTATGCGACGAGCCAGAAGACGCATGAAATCGGCGTCCGCATGGCGCTGGGAGCGCAGCGTTTCGACGTGCTGAGATTGATCTTCGGGCAGGGACTTTTAATCGTGGCGATTGGTTTGGTCCTCGGGCTGGCAGCCGCACTCGCGGTTTCAAGCGCTATGAGCAAGTTTTTCATCGTCAGCGCTACCGATCCCGCCACATACATCGCTGTAACTGCGCTGCTCGCTCTCGTTGCACTTCTCGCGTGTTACATCCCGGCGCGGCGGGCGATGCGCGTGGATCCGATGGTTGCGCTGCGGTACGAGTAGGCTGGATGCGGAGGAATTGATGCAATCCTTACTGCAAGACATTCGCTTTGGCTTGCGGATGCTGACGAAAAATGCAGGCTTCACCGCGATTGCCGTTCTTACGCTCGCTCTCGGCATCGGTGCAAACACCGCGATCTTTTCCGTTGTGAATGCCGAATTGCTTCGGCCGCTTCCGTTTCACGATTCGGGCCGGCTGGTGCGCGTGGGAGTGACGAACTCGCGCACGGGTTGGAAGTTTGGCTCGGCCGACTACCCCGACTTCAACGATTGGCGCTCGCAGAACAAAGTCTTCGAAAAAATCGCCGCTTATTTCGAGAACAACTTCACCCTGACGGGCGTTGCCAGCCCGGCTCACCTCGAAGGCGAGGTTGTGTCCGCGGACTTGTTCGCGCTTCTCGGCGCGACGCCCGCGCTGGGCCGCACGTTTCTTCCCGTCGAGGACGAAGCGAATCACAACGTCGTGATTCTGGAGCACCAATTCTGGAAAGACCAATTCGGCGGCGATCCCTCCATCATCGGGCGCACGATTACTCTCGACAATAAGGCGTACACGGTTGTCGGCGTGATGCCGGCCGGTTTCGCATTTCCCCTTCAGCGCAAGCCCGTTTCCCTGTGGACTACATTTTCGTCGACCCAGTCAACGGGGGACAACACTCCTCCGATCACGAAGCAGCGGGGCGCACACTTTATGGACGTGATCGCTCGCCTGAAGCCCGGAGTTTCGATCGCACAGGCGCAGGCGGGGATGGACGTGATTGCAGCACAGCTTGCGCAACAATACCCGGACACCAACAAGTATTTCGGAGTGCAACTGGAGCCGGAGCGCGAAAGAATCACGCGATCGGTTCGTCCAGCGCTCCTTGTGCTGATGGCAGCGGTGGGGCTCGTGCTGCTGATCGCCTGTGTGAACGTGGCGAACCTGCTCCTCGCGCGCGCCACCACTCGCGGGCGCGAAATTGCAATTCGCGCCGCACTGGGCGCAGGCAGATCACGCGTGATCCGGCAACTGCTTACGGAAAGCCTGCTGCTGGCCGGGCTCGCCGGCATACTCGGCGTGATCATTGCCGCCTGGGGCAGCGCATTTCTCGTGCAGCTAAGCCCGGAAGATCTGCCGCGCGCCGCGGAGATTCATACCGACGGCTGGGTTTTGGCTTTCACCGTTGCGATTTCCCTGCTCACGGGAGTTGTCTTCGGTCTCGCGCCCGCGGTCCAGGTTACGCGATCGAATTTAGTGGATGCGCTGAAGGAGGGGTCGCTCAGCAGCACTGCGGGAAGCCGCCGCCATCAACTTCGGAACTGGCTCGTGATTGTTGAAATGGCGCTCGCGGTGGTGCTGCTTGTGAGTGCAGGACTTCTGATTCGGAGTCTCGTCCGGCTGCAGAATGTGAATCCAGGGTTCGATCCGCATAACGTCCTGGCGGCGGATCTCGATCTCCCCTCTCCGAAATACTCTAACGCCCGGCAAGCTCAGTTCGCTCGCGATTTGCTTTCAAAGCTGCAAGCCCTCCCCGGAGTCCAATCTGCGGCAGGCGTCATTCCGCTCCCGATGAGCGGCGGCGAAATGCGGACGACCGTCGAGATTGAGGGTCGGCCGGTGGCGAAAAGCGATGAAGAGCATTCCACTATTTTCTCGGTCACGCCTGACTATTTCCGCACGATGAAAATCCCGCTTCTCCAGGGACGCGATTTCTCCGCGCAGGACGGCCCCGACTCGAACCCTGTCGTCATCGTCACCGAATCGCTCGCCCGGCAATTCTTTCCGGGCGAGAATGCGATCGGTAAACGCATTCGCCCGGGAATTTCCGTGGACGACAAGCCTTCGCGCATGCGCGAAATCATTGGCGTCGTGGGCGACGTGAAATTCAAAGACCTCGCGGACGAATCGATGCCTACCTCCTACGTGCCGCAATCGCAGATTCCGATCGGCATGCTCACAATCGTCACGCGCACCGCAGGCGATCCTTCGAGCCTGTCGCGTCCGATTGCGGAGACTGTGCGTTCGATCGATCCGGATATACCCGCATATCACATCAAGACCATAGAAGAATATCTCGACGGCACAATTGCCATTCCGAGATTCAATACCGTGCTGCTAGGAATTTTCGCGGTTCTCGCGCTGGTTCTCACGTCCATTGGACTCTATGGAGTGATTTCCTATTCGGTGGCGCAACGAACGCACGAGATCGGCATTCGCATGGCGCTCGGCGCACAACCGCGCGACATGCTGCGCCTCGTCGTGGGGCAAGGAATCCGTCTCGGGGTCTACGGCGTGGGCCTGGGTTTGATTGCGGCGTTCGCGTTCACGCATTTCCTCTCGAGCCTGCTATTCGGCATCACGGCAACAGACCCGATCTCATTCGCGACGGTCGTGGTCACGCTGCTCGCGGTCGTTGTCCTCGCTTGCTATATTCCGGCGCGGCGCGCGATGCGGGTTGACCCGATGGTGGCGCTGAGGTACGAATAGGCGCGCCAGTAACTGGAAGGCTGAGCCGGAATCGGAGACTGTCCGAATTCGCAACGGGCATTCCCGCAATTGGGCAGAATTGAGGCTTGCGATCCTCAAATATGCTCGTAAGTTATTGATTAGTAGAATCTTATAATAGATCGAGGCTGGAAGCATACCTGCCCATATTTGGGAGACTCCCAATCACCGCCGCCTCTCGTTCCGAGGCAGGAGTCGCGACCAATGGCCACTATGGCGATTCCAATCAAGCACGAGACCGAGACGCAGCTGCCGCGAATTCTCATAGCCGACGACCAACCAGACGTCCTGGAAGCCCTTCGTTTGCTGCTGAAGGGGCACGGCTACTCGACGGAGTCTGTGGCGTCTCCCGCAGGCCTCCTCGAAGCCATCGCCACCAAGGAATTCGACCTCATCCTCATGGATTTGAATTACGCGCGCGACACAACTTCCGGCCGCGAAGGGCTCGACCTTCTCGCGCAGTTGCAGGCGGTGGAAGGCGCGCCGCCGATCGTGGTTATGACCGGTTGGGCGACGGTGGGCCTTGCCGTCGAGGCGATGCAGCGCGGCGTGGGGGATTTCGTCGAGAAGCCGTGGGTCAACGTCCGGCTGCTGGAAATTTTGAAGAAGCAAATTGATCTGGGCCGCGAGCGTCGGGCCGCGAAGCAGCAAGCCATCAAGCAGTCCCACGAGCAGAATGAGGTAGCCCAGCAGTTTCATGAGCGCGAACGCGAAGTGGAGGAAGCCCGCGCGATCCAGCAGGGATTTTTGCCGCAGGAAATTCCGCAGCTGCCCGGGTTCGAGATTGCGGGAGCGTGGCAGCCGGCACGGATCGTCGGCGGCGATTATTACGACGTGCTTCCGTTCGACGGCAACGCGGTGGGCCTCTGTATCGCGGACGTGGCCGGAAAAGGCATGCCGGCGGCGATGCTCATGTCGAATTTTCAAGCCGGAGTCCGCGGCTTCGCTTCGCCCACGGTCGGGCCAGCCGATCTCTGCGTACGATTGAACTCCCTTGTGAACAGAAATATCGCCGCCGATCGCTTCATCACTTTTTTCTACGCGCATCTCGACGGCGCTTCGCGCCGCCTCTCGTACACGAACGCCGGGCACAACGCGCCGTTCGTCCTGCATCGTGACGGCACGCACCAGCGCCTGGATGCGGGTGGCGGCGTTCTCGGCATATTCAAGGAGCAGTCGTTCGTCACAGAGACGATCGACCTCGCGGCCGGCGATCGCCTGTTGCTTTTCACCGACGGCGTAACGGAAGCGCATGATGCCGGCGGCGAAGAATTTGGCGATGCGCGCCTGCTCGGCTTGCTCCAGGAATGCCACGATTCGGATTCCGAGGCAGCCCAGGCAAAAATTCTCAGAACGGTCGGCGAATTCTGCCGGGGCAGTTGGGCCGACGATGCGACGCTGATCGTACTGACCGTCGATTAGCCGCAGCCGAATTTCCATAGAAAGCAGAGAGCGAGGCAACGTGATCAGACTGGCGAACGTGGAAAAGGTTTACGAATCTGGCGCGGGGAAGACGTGGGTGCTGCGCCGCATCAATCTGGACATCGCGGAAGGCGACTTCGTCACGATCATGGGGCCGTCGGGCGCGGGCAAGTCCACGCTGATGGGCATCGTCGGCATGCTCGACGGCGCGTGGAAAGGTGAGTACCACTTGCTTGAGCACGCTGTCCACAAGCTCGACAATCGCCACCGAGTTGAGCTGCACAAAAAATACATCGGCTTCGTGTTCCAGCAGTATCACCTGCTCGACAATCTCACGGTGGCGGAAAACCTCGACCTGCCGCTCTCCTATCGCGACATCAAGAAAGCCGAACGCGAAGGAATGGTGGCGGACATTCTGGATCGCTTTCAGATCGTCGGCAAAAAGGCGCTGTATCCGAATCAACTTTCCGGCGGACAGCAACAGCTCGTTGCCGTTGCGCGCGCCGTAATTGGAAAGCCCAAGCTGATTCTGGCGGACGAGCCTACCGGCAGCCTGCACTCGAGCCAGGGAAAAATGATCATGGACCTTCTCAAGAAGCTCAACGACGACGGGACCACGATCATTCAAGTGACGCACAACGACGCCTGGGCCGCTTATGGCAACCGCATCATTCAGCTTGCCGACGGCTGGATTGTCGACGGCCAAACGCAAGCCGGCGCCGCATAACTGTCGCATTGCGACGCATCAACTTTCGCGGAGGATTTAAATGGGCGCGCTGCTACAGGATATTCGCTACGGCGTTCGCGTTCTGGCGAAGAGTCCCGGCTTTACGCTGATTGCCGTCCTTACGCTCGCGCTGGGTATCGGCGCCAACACGGCGATTTTTTCCGTTGTGAATGCAGTTCTACTGCGCCCACTACCGTTTCCCAATGAAAGCCGGATCGTCAGAGCCTGGGGCAATTTTCCGCTTTACGACAAGGCTGCCGTCTCTCCGCCTGATTTCCTCGCCTACCGCGAGCAAAATCACGTGTTCGAGCAGTTTGGCGCGATCAGCTTCGGATCGAACCTTTTCAATATGGCGGGCAACGAAAAGCCGCAACAAGTGAAAGCTTCGCTCGTCACGCAAGGGTTCTTCGAAGTTCTTGGCGTTCGCCCGCTCTTGGGACGCAGCTTCTCGCTGGCCGACGAAAAAGAAAGCGAACCGCGCGCCGTCATCCTGAGCAATCGCTTCTGGCGCGAGCGATTCGGCGGCGACCCGGGCGTCCTTGGAAAAACTCTCAGGCTCGACGCTTCGCAAAAAACAATCGTAGGTGTCCTGTCCGCGGACCTGCCGCTCTTTTCCGACGCGGAACTCTGGATTCCCGCTCCCTTTCAAAACGAAGGCATGTCGTCGCACCGCACTCATTTCCTGCGGCCGATCGGCTTGCTGAGATCCGGCGTGAGTATTCCGCAGGCGCAAGCGGATTTGAATACCATTGCCGCACAGCTCGCGGCCGATTTTCCGGATACGAACAAAGATTGGAACCTGCGCCTTGAACCCGCGCGCAATGCCCTGGTGGGCGACGCTCGTCCCATGCTGCTCGTGCTTCTCGGCGCCGTCGGACTGGTTCTCTTGATCGCCTGCGCCAACGTCGCAAGCCTTTTGCTCGCGCGCAATTCCGTCCGCGGCCGTGAAATTGCAATCCGTACGGCGCTGGGTGCCGGCCGTTTCCGCCTCGTGCGGCAGATGCTCACGGAGAGCGTGCTGCTCGCGCTGGCAGGCGGCGCAGCGGGAATTCTTTTTGCCGGTTGGGGTGTGGCGATTCTTTCCAGGGCCGGGGTGGACGCTCTCCCGCGGCTGAACGAAGTGAGTGTGAATGGGCCGGTGCTTCTCTTTACGGCTGCGGTTGCGCTCATCACGGGAATTTTATTTGGCTTAGGGCCGGCGCTGCAGGCTAGCCGCCGCGATTTGACGCTGAGCCTGAAAGAAGGCGGGGCCGCCGGAGATTCGCGTCGAAAGCATCGAGCTCACAATGCGCTGGTAGTGGCCGAAGTGGCGCTCGCGCTGGTCGTGCTGATTGCTTCGGGTTTGCTCTTGAACAGTTTCTGGCGAATCATCCACGTGCGTCCAGGTTTCGACGCGACAAAAGTTTTGACCACGCAGATATCTTTGATCGATCAGACGTACAAAGATGACGCCCGGCGGATCGCCTTTTTCGAACAGTTGCAAGACCGGCTCAAGGCCGCACCGGGCGTTGAATCCGCGGGATTCATCACGGAGCTGCCCATGGCGGGCCAGGCAAACGACACGTTCTTCACCATCACCGAACGCCCTCCCGCCGATCCCACCGATCGCGAAGATGCCGACTACCGGATTGTGGGCGGCGACTATTTTTCGGCCATGCGAATACCCCTGCTCGGAGGACGGCAATTTTCAAGAGCGGATTCAGCCGCGTCCTCGAACGTAATCGTAATCAACGAGCCTTTTGCGCGCCGTTTTTTCGGCTCGGAAAACCCCATCGGCAAGCACCTGGAACTTTTCGAGGGCAAGCCGGAATTCACGAGGCGTGAAATCGTGGGCATCGTCGGCGGCAACAAGCATTTTGCGTTGCAGGAATCGCTCCGGCCCGAAGTGTTTGTTCCTTTCGCACAGGCGCCGCGCACGCGCATGAACGTGGTGATTCGTAGCGCTGGCGATCCGGCGGCACTGGCTCCGGCGGTGCGCGAAGCCGTCCTCGCCGTCGACCCCGACGAAGCCACCGCAGCATTCCAGACCATGACCGACGTCGTCTCCATCTCGGCCGCGGGCGATCGCTTCAACGCGCTTCTCCTTGGCGCTTTCGGAGCCATCGCTCTCGTACTTACAGCGGCGGGAATTTTCGGCGTGCTGTCCTATCTCGTCACCCAGCGCACGCGCGAAATTGGACTTCGCGTGGCGCTCGGAGCACAGCCCCGCGATGTTCTCGGCGTAATCATCGGCCACGGAATGCGGCTCGCGCTGGTCGGGTTGGCGATCGGGCTTGCGGCGGCGGTCGCGCTGACGCGCTGGATGTCGAGCTTTCTTTACGACGTGAAGCCTGCCGACCCGCTCACTTTTGCGGCGGTAACAGCGCTGCTTTCCGCCACGGCTTTCGCCGCTTGCTATTTCCCAGCGCGGCGCGCGATGCGCGTGGATCCGATGGTAGCGCTACGGTACGAATAAAAAATGGCCGGCTCGTCACGCGCTCGAATGCCCGCAACACCGGACCGCGCGGCCCCGAATTTTCTTCCGCAATCGGAAGAAGTACGAAAAATAGGAACCGAGAACCCGGACGCGCCGTTGTCACCGCGCTCGCGTCTAAGTCTGCGGCATACCAGCAGGGTTCCAGTTTCATCGCGACGAGCCTCTCGCTCGCGCGCTCGTCAGAAAAAATTACCGGCGCAAGGCTTCGCCCTCGCGCCAAATCGGCAAGGGGCATTGGTGGCAAGAAAAATGGAGGAGATCGATCGGCGATTGGAAGAACCGAGCCGCGTTGGCGTCCCGGCTTTGGCGGATGAAATTGACGAGCAACTCTCGAGCCGGGGCGGTGCGACAACCGCCGACCTGCGCGAAGTCCGCCGCGAATTCACCGCACGCCTGAAGGACGCGGCGCCGCACGTCGTCATCGAGCTCGCCGGCTTGTTGATCGACGTGCCACGCATCGAGTACCGCTTCATCGCCTACGAGTTGATTCATTACCATCCTGCAGCTCTCTCGCATTTAAATGCGTGGCAACTGGAACAGCTTGGCCGCGGAATCTCGAGTTGGGGCGCGGTGGACTGTTTTGCGGTTTACCTGGCGGGTCCCGTCTGGCGCGGACGCCGCGTGCCGAACAGCTTGATCCATGGATGGGCGCGCTCCGCCGACCGTTGGTGGCGTCGTGCTGCGCTCGTGAGCACGGTCCCACTCAACAGCAAAGCGCGGGGCGGCAGCGGTGACACCTATCGCACGCTGCAAGTTTGCCGGCTGCTCGAGCGCGACCGCGATCCGATGGTCGCAAAAGCGATGTCTTGGTCGTTGCGCGAACTCTCGAAGCGCGATCCTCGCGCTGTGCGCAAATATCTGGCCTCCCGCAAGGATGTACTGCCCGCGCTCGTGCTTCGTGAAGTCACGAACAAGCTCAAGACCGGCGTAAAAAATCCGAAATCGAAACCCGCGGCCACGAACTAGCCGCAAGAGGTGCTCGAGTACATGGCGAACATGCTCCACGCGTTTCTTCAGGATCTCCGTTACGGCGTTCGGCTGCTCGTGAGAAATCGCGGCTTCGCGCTCGTAGCCATCCTTACGCTTGCTCTCGGAATTGGCGCGAATACCGCCGTTTTCTCCGTGATTAATACAGTGCTGTTGCGCCCGCTTCCGCTTCCGGATTCCCGCCATATCGCGGTCGTCTTCCGCAAAAACGTACATCAGGAGCGCAGTTGGGGAGTCTCGTATCCCGATTTGCAGGATTGGCAGCGCCAGTCTCAGGTCTTCGACTCCATCAGCGCGTTTTCTCCCGGCAGCGTCAATCTCACAGGGCGCGAAGAACCGATGCGCGTGCGCGGAGGATTCGTTTCCGCCAATTTCTTTCGCGTCGTGGGAGTACAGCCGGATCTCGGCCGCGGCTTTCAGCCCGGTGATGATGAACCCGGCGCCGCCCGCGTGATCGTCATCAACTACAGCCTCTGGCAAGGCCTGCTGGGTGGCGATCCTCAGATTCTCGGCAAGCCGCTCACGCTGAATGGAGAAGTTTTCACCATCGTCGGCGTGACGCCGCAGGGATTTCACTTTCCGATCGATTCTGTCGATACCTGGATTCCTGCACCGAACGATCCTCATTTCTCTCGCGAGCGTTCACAGGAATCCGTTGGTGTAATCGGCCGAATCAAACCAGGCGCCAGCCGTGAACAAGCGCAAGCCGAGATGGACACTATCACGCGCCGCCTCGCACAGCAGTTTCCAGATACGAACGCGCTGCGCGGCGCCGAGGTTGTCCCGGTGCAGGATGTGGTCACCGAGGAAATTCGTCCCGCAGTTCTCGTGTTGTCTGCGGCAGTCGCGTTCGTTCTCCTCATTGCCTGCGCGAACGTCGCCAGCCTGTTCCTCGCGCGCGCTTCGGGACGGCACCGGGAAATAGCTCTTCGCGCGACGCTGGGAGCCGGGCCGGGTCGTCTGATTCGGCAAATGATCACCGAAACGCTGCTGCTCTGGTTTGCAGGCGCCGCACTCGGAATTGCCATCGGGCGCTTAGCGCTCGACGGTCTCGCGCGAATCCGCCCCGCCGATGCCTGGGCGCAATTCCCGCGCGAACTGGATGTGCCGGTTCTGGCTTTCACGCTCGCAATCACGATTTTCACCGGCCTCGCTTTCGGGTTGATTCCCGCGCTCCGCTTCTCAAATCCCAACCTCGTGGGCTCGTTGAGAGAAGGCAGTCGCGCCGCCGGCCGCGGTGTCGCTTCGAGCCGCGCCGGGCGCTGGCTCGTCGTTTCGCAGGTCGCCCTCGCGCTCATTCTCCTTTTCGGCGCCGGCCTGACGATGAAAAGCCTCGCCCGCCTCACCGGCGTCAATCCCGGCTTCAATCCCGATAATCTCATGACGCTCGAATATCGCCTGCCTCGCAACAAGTATCCTGAGAAATCGCAACAGTGGAATTTCCATCGCCAGGTGGTCGAACGTGCGAGCGCGCTGCCCGGAGTCGTCTCCGCCGCCGAAGTTCTCGGCTTGCCGATTAGCGGCAACGGTGGCGAGACGGCGGTCGTTTTCCCGGATCGTCCCACTCCGCCTCCTGCCGAAATACCGCGCGCGCAGATTAATTCCTGCGACCCTCACTATTTCCGCGCTATGGAGATTCCGCTTTTGCGCGGCCGCGATTTCACGAATGAAGACACGCCGGATTCCCCCAAAGTGGTGGTCGTGAATCAGACCATGGCCAATCAATTCTGGAATGGCGCCGATCCGGTGGGCAAAGCCATTCGCCTCCCGGAAGAAGGTAACGTCACAGCCACAATCGTCGGCGTCGTCGGCGACGTGAAGCAATTCAATCTCGACGATCTCACTGTCGCCCAGATCTACGTTCCGCAAGCTCAAAGCCCGAATCTTTTCGCTACGCTGCTTGTGCGCGTCCAGGGCAATCCGACGTCGCACGCGAGTGCACTTCGCAGCGCCGTCTATGCCGTGGACAAAGACCAGCCCGTCTGGAAGATCCGCACCGAGCGATCGCTGCTCGATGTCTCCGTCGGCCCGCAGCGTTTCCTGATGCTCTTGATGGAAATTTTTTCGGCGCTGTCGCTGATTCTTGCGGCGATTGGAATCTATGGGTTGATTTCATACTCCACAGGCCAACGCATTCAGGAAATCGGAGTGCGCGTGGCCTTGGGGGCTCAGAAGCGCGACATCTTGCGCCTCGTGCTCGGCGAGGGGCTCTGGATTGCAGCGTGCGGTGTCGGGATCGGCGCAGCCGGCGCGCTGATACTTTCGCGGTTTCTCAAGAGCCAGCTGTACAACGTGAGCGCGAGCGACCCGGCGACTTTCGCCGCTGTCGCATTGCTGCTCGCCGCCGTCGCGCTCATCGCGTGTTACGTTCCGGCGCGGCGCGCCATGTGCGTGGATCCGATGGTTGCGCTGCACTACGAATAACGGGCTGTCGCACGCGAAGAAAAAAGCAAACGGGGAGGAACTGTTGGCTGCGCTCGTACAAGACGTTCGATACGCCATTCGGATGCTGGCGCGCAATCCCGGTTTCACGATCGTGGCTGTGATCACGCTCGCTCTCGGGATCGGCGCGACCACTGCGATCTTCAGCGTCGTCCGCCGCGTCCTTCTTCAGCCGCCGCCCTATTCGCAGCCTGAATCGCTCGTGCAGGTGTTCAACACCTATCTCCCCGCCTGGCCTCAGCTCGGCGTCTCCCCCGGCGATTTTCAGGATTTCCGTCGCGAGGCTCGCAGCTTTTCTCAAATCGCGGCATACGTTGATTTTCCGCAGGGGTTTAACCTCACAGGATTGAACGGCCCGCAGCGCGTCGAAGCCGCCTACGCAGATTCGAATCTTTTTCCGTTGCTCGGCGTTTTGCCGGCCGCCGGCCGCGCCTTCAGGCCGGAAGAAGATATTGCCGCAAGCGCACCGGTCGCGCTCATCTCCGATCGTTTTTGGCGGCAGCAGTTCGGCTCCGACCCCGCCATCGTCGGACGCATTCTCAGGCTGGACGGCTCAGGTTATACCGTCGTCGGAATTCTTCCTCGAAGCCTCGATCTTTCCCCGTGGGCCGATGTATGGCTGCCGGTTGGCAAACTTCAAGACGACTTGACCGGTCGCATTCACCATCCTTACACCGTGCTCGCGCGCCTGAAGCCCGGCGTCACGCTCGAGGAAGCTCGCGCAGAACTTGTCACCCTGAACCATCAGTTCGAAGTCGCTCTCCCCGATACGCACAGAAACTGGGGCGTCAAGATTCAAGAAATGCAGGATCCTTCCGCTGCCAAGCTGCGCATGGCGCTGCTCGTTCTTTTCGCGGCGGTCGGTCTCGTCCTTCTCATCGCCTGCGCCAATATCGTCAACCTGCTTCTCGCGCGCAACGCCGCTCGTCAGAAAGAAATCGCGCTCCGCATCGCTCTCGGCGCAAGCCGCTCGCGCCTCATCGCCCAGTTGCTCACCGAAAGCGTCCTCCTCTCCCTTCTCGGCGGCATCGGCGGAGTGCTTCTCGCCGCGGCAGGCCTCGGCGCGCTCGGCAAGCTCGCCCCTGCCGATCTCGAGGTCGTGAAAGAAACGAGCCTCAACGCCTGGGTCCTCGCCTTCACGATTGCAATCTGCTTTCTCTCCGGCATCGTCTGCGGACTCATCCCCGCTATCCAAACGATCCGCCAGGATCTTCACACCGTCCTCAAAGAAGGCGGCCGCGCCTCCGCCGCGCGCAGCGGCAATCGGCTTCGCAGCATTCTCATCGTTTCTCAAGTGGCGCTCGCTCTCATCCCGCTCGTCGGCGCGGGCCTGCTGCTGCGAAGCTTCGAGCGCTTGCTGAGCGTCGACCCCGGCTTCCGCCCCGATCACATCCTCACCATGGAAGTCGAGCAGCCGTCAACGCCCGCCGAAGTGCTGAATAAGCTGTCGAACGATGAGCAAATCGCGCTCGCGCAAAAGCAATCGAGCGAGTTCGAGCAAATGGCGCAGCGAATCCGGAATCTTCCCGGGGTCGCGGCCGTGGGAGGCATCGACACTCTTCCTCTCGCCAGCGCGCAGCGTTCCTCCACCCGTTTTCTCGTCGAAGGCCAGCCCGTGCCCGCAGCCGGCGCGCGGCCGGTGGCGCAAATTCGCGCCACAAGCCTCGGCTATTTCGACGTGATGGGCATACCGCTGGTACGAGGCCGCCTTTTCATCTCCGCCGATTTAGGCGGCTCGCATGTGCTCGTCAACTCCGCCCTCGTCCAGCGCTTCTGGCCCGGCATCGATCCCATCGGCAAGCGACTGAATGTTTGCTCGCTCGATCCCCAGCCTTGTTGGCTCGATGTCGTCGGCGTCGTGGGTGATGTTCACCAGTTCGGGCTCGATGCCGCGCCCACGTATGACGTCTACGCGGCTGGCGGCTGGACTCCCAACTTCGTGGTCCGCACCAGTTCCGATCCGGCCGCGCTCGCTCACGCCGCGATCGAAGAAATTCAGACGGTCGATCCGAATCTCCCGGTGATTCACGTCACGACTCTCGACGGCCTTCTTTCCCGCACCGTGGCTCCTCGCCGCTTCTCCACCGTGCTGCTCGGAATTTTTGCCTCGCTCGCGCTCCTGCTCGCCGCCGTCGGAATCTACGGCGTTATGAGTTACGTCGTGAGCCTGCGCACCGGCGAAATCGGCATTCGCATGGCGCTCGGCGCGCAACCGCGCGACATCCGGCGCCTGATTATTGGCCGCGGCGCGAAACTCGCGCTAACCGGCATCGCGATTGGCCTTGCCGGCGCTCTCGCGCTCACGCGGCTGCTCTCGAGTTTGCTGTTCGAAGTGCGCGCGGGTGATCCCGCGACATTGGGCGCGGTTGTGTCGTTGCTCTTCGCGGTTGCGCTGCTCGCTTGCTATATTCCCGCGCGCCGCGCCATGCGTGCCGATCCGATGATTGCGTTGCGTTACGAATAATGCCTGAAGGGTGGACAGACGGCAGTTAAGAAGTAATATAGCTGCTCTTCTTTGCATCTCTCAGGGGCGAATCAATGGGAACCATGTGGCAGGATATTAAATACGGCTGGCGAATGCTCCGGCGAAGCCCCGGCTTCTCGGTGGTCGCTATCATCACGCTTGCGATCGGGATCGGCGCGAACGCAGCCATGTTCAGCGTCATTAATACCGTGCTGCTGCGGCCGCTACCATTTCCCGATGCGCAGCGAATCGTGCTCCTCTGGGAGACCGACCCGAATCGCAACGTGACGCGCGGCGTTCCGTCTCCGGCCGAATTTCTCGACTGGCGCGATCAGAATCATTCCTTCGAAGAACTCGCCGCGTGGCGCACCTGGTTTTACAATCTCACTGGAACGAACGAACCCGAGCAGGTGTTCGGCGTCAACGCTTCCACGAATCTCTTTCGCCTGTTCGGCGTCACCCCGATCCTCGGCCGCGATTTCACTCCCGAGGAAGAAACGCCCGGCCACGATCAAGTCGCCATCATCACGTACGGATTGTGGCAACGCCGTTTCGGCGGCGAGCCCGGAATTGTCGGCCGCAGCATCTTGCTCGACGAAAAACCCTTCGTCGTTGTCGGTGTCCTCCCACGCGGGTTTTCGCTTTTCGGCACCAGCCGGCAGTTTGATGTGTGGATGCCGATGGCGTTCGATCGCGCCCGGCTTCATCGCGAGAATCACTCCGTATACGTTTTTGGACGGCTCCGCAAAGGCGTCGAATTGGGCCAGGCACAGGCTGAAATGGAAACGATTCTCGCCCGCCTGAAGCTTCAATATCCCGGTGTTGATCAACAGAATGGCATCCGCGTCGTTCCCTTACGCGAAGATCTGGCCCGAAACTTGAAGCCAGGCTTGATTTTATTGCTCGGCGCCGTCTTTCTCGTTCTGCTGATCGCTTGCGTGAACGTTGCCAATCTCGTTCTCGCCCGCGCCGCCACACGCGAACGCGAGATCACGCTTCGCGCCACCCTCGGAGCTGGCCGCCGCCGCATCATGCGCCAGCTTCTCACCGAAAGCGCGCTTCTCGCCCTGATCGGCGGCGTCTTCGGAGTTCTCCTCGCGTACGGCGGACTTCATCTTCTCCGCCTCGCGCTCCCATCGGAAGGCGGCTACGGCGAAATTCCGCATTCGGAGTGGCTCGGAATTGACGGCGCGGTGCTCGCCTTTACGCTCTGCGCGTCGATCATCACGGGCATGCTCTTCGGCCTCGCCCCAGCCGTTCAGATTTCGCGCTCCGAGCTTTACGAATCCCTGAAAGAAGGCAGCCGCGGCTCGATTGGCGGGCGTCGCAGCCAGTTCACTCGTTCCGCGCTCGTCGTCTCCGAAATTGCGTTCTCGCTGCTCTTGCTGGTCGGATCCGGATTATTGATTCGCAGCTTTTATCTTTTGCTGTCGGAGGATCTCGGCTTCGATCCAGACCGCGTCCTCACGGCGCAAATCTGGCTCCCGGAATCGCACTATGCGTCGGGTCCGCCGGTGATGAATTTTTATCAGCAGGCGATCGACCGCGTCGGCGCGCTGCCCGGCGTGAAATCCGCCAGCGCCGTGAATTTTCTTCCGCTCAGCGGTTGGGGTGATTTCTGCAATTTCGATATCGCCGGCCGTCCGATCGCGCCGGCTGACAAGCCGGACACGGCGCACTACAGCGTCGGTGACTGGCGCTACCTCCACACGATGGGCCTCAATTTGAAATCCGGGCGCGATTTCACCGCAGCGGACGGCCCCGACGCCGAGGGAGTCGTTCTTTTGAACGAAGCGCTTGCTCGACGCTACTGGCCCGACGAAAATCCAATCGGCAAACAGATTCGCCTGAAATTTTCTCCCACAAAAACTCCGTGGCAACCCGTGGCTCGCGATTCCTGGTTAACCGTCGTGGGCGTCGTCGGCGATGTTCGCGAATGGGAATGGGGCGAAGAAAAAGTCGGCCAGCTCTATCTGCCCTACGCGCAGAATCCCTCGCGCATCATGCGTCTTGTGATCCGCACCACGGGCGATCCGTCCGCGCTGGCTCCGGCTGTCCGCCAGGCTGTTGTAAGCGTGGATCCGAGCCAGCCCGTCACCGAGATCCGCACCATGGACCAATTCCTCTCGCAGGCGGTGGCGCAGCGCCGACTCAATATGCTTTTGCTCGCCGTCTTTGCCGCCATCGCCACGATTCTTGCGGCCATCGGAATTTACGGCGTCATGGCCTACGGCGTTACGCAACGCTTCCACGAAATCGGAGTTCGCATGGCACTCGGCGCCGAACCTTCCGACGTGCTTAAGATGGTCGTCGCTGACGGAATGAAACTCGCCCTGGTTGGCTTGCTCATCGGCATCGTGGGCGCATCCCTTCTCACGCGCTTTATCGCGAGCCAGCTCTACGGCATCAAGACGACGGATCCATTTACGTATGTGGGAGTCGCTCTGGGCCTTGCGACTGTCGCCGCTGCTGCCTGTTATTTTCCAGCGCGACGCGCCACCAAGGTCGATCCGATTTCCGCATTACGGCACGATTAGTGAACGAGCGACAAATTACGGGGCGGGAAAGGCATCACTGATGGAAAGTTTCATGCACGATCTCAAATACGGCGTCCGGATGCTCCTGAAGAATCCGGGCTTCACCACCATCGCGGTGCTCACGCTCGCTCTCGGCATCGGCGCGAACACGGCGATCTTTACGGTCGTCAACGGCGTTTTGCTCCGTCCGCTCGCCTATCGCGACCCGTCGCGCGTTATGCTCGTCGTCGAACGCAATTCGATGTTCGCGACAATCACCACCTCCTATCTGAATTACAAGGACTGGCGCGATCAGAGCCATTCCTTCGAGTCCATGGAAGCCTCCTGCTTCACTAATTTAACGCTCACCGGCCTCGGCGAGCCCGAACGCTTCAAAGGCCGCTACGTCACTTCCGGCCTCTTTCCGCTTCTCGGCGTCACTCCCGTCATCGGCCGCGGATTTTTGCCTGAAGAAGACCGCGCCGGTGGCCCGCCCGTCGCGATGATCAGCTACTCACTGTGGCAAAGCCGCTTTGGCGGCTCCGCCGATTGGCTCGGAAAGACGATCGCGCTCGATTCGCAGCCCTACACTCTGATCGGCGTTCTGCCTCCGGGCTTCCAGTATCTTCAGGCAGCCGACATTTTCGTTCCCTTCGAGCCTTGGGCGAAAACTCTTCCCGACGATCGCGATTGGCATCCAGGAATTATTCCCACGGCGCGCTTGAAGCAGGGCGTCCCGATTGAAAAAGCCCGCGCCGAGATGCAAACGATTACGGCTCGCCTGGCGAAACAGTATCCGGAAGCAGACGCTGCCGTGAGTGCTGACGTGGTTCACATGCAGGATCAGGTGGTACAAAACGTCCGGCCGGCGCTGATTGTTCTCCTGTGCTCGGTTGGCTTCATCCTGCTTATCGCTTGCGCCAACGTGGCGAACCTCCTGCTCTCTCGCGCCGCGTCTCGCTCGAAGGAAATAGCGATTCGCACCGCGCTGGGCGCATCGCGCATCCGCGTCGTTCGTCAACTGCTCACCGAAAGCGTCGTCATCGCACTGCTCGGCGGCACGCTCGGTTTGTTTCTCGCGAACCTGGCGCTCGCGCCGCTGCTGCGGCTCGCGGCCGGAAGCGTTCCGGATGTGGGAGTCGTCCACATCGATCGCTGGGTACTGTTCTTCACGATTGCGGCTTCGCTTCTCACCGGAATTCTGTTCGGCCTGGTCCCTGCTCTCCGCACTGCGAAAATGGACCTTCGCGAGACGCTCAATGAATCCGGCCGAGGTTCCACCGGCGCGGCTGCAAGCCACCGCCTGCGTTCGATTCTCGTTGTCTCGGAAATCGCGCTCGCGATGCTGCTGCTCGTCGGCGCGGGATTGCTACTCCGCAGCTTCGAGCGCATGCAGTCCGTCGCGCCGGGCTTTCAGACCGATCATCTTCTCGCTGCCGACATTCCGCTCTCGCAAACCGAATATCCCAAGCCCGAGCAGCGCTTCCAGTTTTTCGATCGCCTGCTCGAACGCGCCCGCACTCTTCCGGGCGTTCGCTCCGCCGGCGCCGCCTCGTTTCTTCCCATGAACGGCAATGGCGGCATCATTCGCTTCAATATCTACGATCGGCCTCCGAAGGACGCGAGCGAATACGCCGCCGTAGGATTTCGCTTCATCACTCCGAACTATCTCGAGACGATTGGCGTACCACTGATTGCCGGGCGCATGTTCACGGAGAACGATCGCGAGAAAGCGCCGGACGTCGTAATCATCAATCAATCCATGGCTAAACAATATTTTCCCGACCGCTCGCCCCTCGGCAAGCGCATGCAGATCGGCTCGCCGCCCGATCCGCAGATTCCTTGGATGGAAATCGTCGGCGTCGTGGGCGACGTTCGTCCCGGCCTCGGCACCGAACCGCAGTCCGAAATGTACATTCCTTACCGGCAGGTGGATGCGCTTCTGCCCGTTTTTCAGCTTTCCGTTATTTTGCGCACCCGGCTCGATCCGAAAAGTGAAACATCGGCCTTGCGAGGGGCTCTCAATGAAATCAATAAGAATCAGCCGCTCGTGAACGTACGCACGATGGAAGACAGCATGTCGACTTCCGTCGCGCAGCCGCGTTTTCGCACCTGGCTCCTCGGACTTTTCGCGGCGCTCGCGCTGTTGCTCTCGACGATCGGGATTTACGGCGTAATGTCCTACTCGGTGACGCAGCGGCTGCACGAAATGGGAATCCGCATCGCGCTGGGCGCTCAGCCGCGCCAGGTCTTTCAGCTCGTCACGGGACAGGGTTTGCGCCTCGCGCTCCTCGGTGTCGGAATCGGCTGCGTGGCGTCGATTGCGCTCACGCGCGTCCTCCGCAGTTTTCTTTTTGACGTGAGCGCGCTCGACCCAATCACCTACATTTCCGTCGGCGCAATCCTTATTGCGGTCGGCCTGCTCGCGTCGTACTTGCCTGCGCGCCGCGCCACAAAAGTCGATCCGCTCGTTGCGCTGAGGTACGAGTAAAAACATATGAACAGCATATCCGAAAGCATTCGCGACAATAATGGCGGTAAAATACAGGGAGACTCTCCACGCATCATGACGACACCACATTCCAACCGCACAAGAATCCTGGTCGCGGACGACCAGCCGGACATTCGCGAAGCATTGCGCCTGCTACTCAAAGGCGAAGGATTCGACGTCGAGACCGTCGCGTCGCCGGCTGCCGTTCTTTCCGCGCTCGAAGCCCGCGAGTTCGACGGTCTGCTCATGGATTTGAACTACGCGCGCGACACAACGTCCGGCCAGGAAGGACTCGATTTGCTTTCGAATATCCGCGCGAAAGACAGCACGCTTCCCATCATAGTGATGACCGCCTGGGGTAGCCTGGAACTCGCCGTGGAAGCGATGCGCCGTGGCGCCAAGGATTTCATCCAGAAGCCGTGGGAGAACGCACGGCTTCTCGCCATCCTCAAAACACAAATCGAACTTTCGCAAGCGCTGCGCAGAGGTCAGCGTCTCGAAGCCGAAAATCGCCTGCTGCGCACCGATGGACGCCCCACTTTAATTGCCGAATCCGCTGCCATGCGTCCTGTTCTGGACCTGATCGCCCGCGTGGGCCCCTCCGATGCGAACGTCCTGATCACGGGCGAGCACGGCACCGGCAAAGAAGTGATTGCGCGCACGCTCTACGCTCTCTCTTCCCGCGCCGGCCGGCCGCTCGTCACCGTCAACGCCGGCGGCTTGCCCGAGGGCGTTTTCGAAAGCGAGCTTTTCGGCCACGTGAAGGGCGCGTTCACCGACGCAAAATCGGATCGCGTCGGCCGCTTCGAGCTTGCCGACGGCGGCACGCTCTTCCTCGATGAAATTGCGAACGTGCCGATGAATCTTCAAGCCAAGCTCTTGCGCGCGCTCGAAACCGGCGAGCTCGAACGCGTCGGTTCATCCACCACGCGCCGCGTGGACGCCCGCATACTCTCCGCCACGAATGCCGACGTCGCGGCGGAAGTCACCGCCGGGCGCTTTCGAGAGGATTTGCTTTTCCGGTTGAACACCATCGAAATTCATCTCCCGCCGCTACGCGAACGGAAAGAAGACATCTCGCTTCTCGCGCACCATTTCCTGCGCCAGTCGGCTCAGCGCTACCGCAAGCAACTCGAAGGATTCGAGCCGGTTGCGTTGCAGGTCCTTCTCGATCATCCGTGGCCCGGGAACGTTCGCGAACTCGATCACTCGATCGAACGCGCCGTGCTGATGGCGGAAGGCTCGCAAGTTCGCGCGAGCGATCTGGGCTTGCGCCCCGCTCGCGAGGCGTCTTTGAAGCTCGATGAAATGAGCATTGAAGATGTCGAGCGCGTCCTCATCCAAAAAGCACTCGCGCGATTCGGGGGCAATGTGAGCCACGCGAGCAAAGCGCTCGGCCTGAGCCGCAGTGCTCTCTACCGCCGGCTGCAAAAATATAGCCTTTGAAACCCCTCCTGTACGAACGCCGCATTCTGCTCCTGGCGCTCGCCGCCGGGCTGGGCAGCACGATCGTCGCGCTGATCCTTCTCTGGACCGGCGGCTACTCGTCGAAACTTCAGTGGACGCTTTCCGTGCTGATGGTTTTAACGTGGCTCAGTTTCGCATTTACGGCGCAGAGCCGCGTCGTGTTCCCTTTGCGCACGCTTTCCAATTTGCTCGCTGCTTTGCGCGAAGGCGACTTTTCGATTCGAGCGCGCGGCGCAAGTCATGAAGACGCGCTCGGTGAAGTGCTGCGCGAAGTGAACGCGCTCGGCGAAACGCTGCGCCAGCAGCGGCTGGGCGCTCTCGAAGCCACCGCTCTGCTCCGCAAGGTGATGGAGGAAATCGACGTCGCGGTTTTTGCCTTCGATGGTGGCGGCGCGCTCCGTCTCGTGAATCGCGCCGGTGAACGCATTCTCAATCAGCCCGAAGAGCGTTTACTCGGCGGGAACGCCGGCGACCTCGGCCTCGCCGAATGCCTGAGCGGCGATACCCCGCGCATCGAGCAGATCGCGTTTCCGGGCAAATCCGGCCGTTGGGAAATTCATCGCGGAAGTTTTCGCGAAGCGGGGCTTGCTCACCAGTTGCTCGTCATCACCGATCTGAGCCGCGCGCTTCGCGACGAAGAGCGCCAGGCCTGGCAGCGCCTCATTCGCGTGCTCGGCCACGAGCTGAATAACTCGCTCGCTCCCATCAAATCCGTGGCCGAAAATCTCGGCAGTGTCCTCAGCCGCAAAGATCGCGCCGACGACTGGCAAGAGGACATGCGCAGCGGCCTCAACATCATCGCCGCCCGTACCGACGGACTCGCGCGCTTCATGAGCGCCTACGCGCGTCTCGCAAAATTGCCACCGCCCACATTCCAGGGTGTGGACGTGGGCGTTTGGATTCGACGCGTTACCGGACTCGAATCGCGCCTCCATGTGAAACTCGAAACCGGCCCCGAAATCCGAATTCAAGCCGACCCGGACCAACTCGACCAGCTGCTCATCAACCTCCTTCGAAACGCGGTGGACGCTTCGCTCGAAACGGGCGGAGGAGTGCGAGTCGGATGGGATCAGGACGAGGCGTACATCGATGTGTGGGTTCAGGACGACGGGCCCGGCATCCCCAACCCCACCAACCTTTTCGTTCCGTTCTTCACCACCAAACCGGGCGGCTCGGGCATCGGCCTTGTTCTGAGCCGGCAAATCGCTGAGGCTCACGGCGGCACCTTGACGCTCGAGAATCGCGAAGGCTTTCGCGGATGCGAAGCTCGCCTTCGCTTGCCGCTCAATAACTAACCGCGGCGCTGATTATTTCTGTTCTGCGGGCGCCGCTGGCGCTGCGGGCTTCGGCGGTGGCGCAAACTCCGGCTGTTTATTTCCGCGATGGCATGTCCAGCACGTCGGCGCTTGTTTATCGCCAAAATATTTCTCGCGGATGTCGCCGACCATCAGAATCATTTTCCGCGCGGTTCGCTTCTGCTCCAGGTCGTCCTTCGAGAATGCGCCAAACCCAGGAATGTCGCTTCCTGGCGCCGTCACATGGCAGAATTCGCATCGCACGCCCAGCGCATTCGTGAAGCCCTTCATCGTCCGGATGAACTGATCGGCCGGCATCCCTTTCAGGACTTGAATGTTCTTGTAGACCTGCTCCGCAGGCCGCGTATCGTCCTTCGCTGCGAGTTTTTCCTGCTCCGCGGGCGCTGCATTTTGTCCCGATGTCTTTTCCGCAGCCTTTCCGGAGTCCTGTCCCGACGCTTGTTGACCCGGGCTGGGATTCTTCTTCGCCTCTGCAATAGTTCCAATCGCGAGTGCAGTAAGCGTAAGAACAAGCGGACAGACAAACCACCTGAAGCCGTGCTCTCGACGAACGTTATTCATCCTCGCTCCTTTCGCCTGTTCGACTGCTGCCGGCCGAAATGGTCTCATGAATTCGGCTTCGATGAGTCATTCTCGCCGAGTGCTTTCACGCGCCGCTCAAGCTCTCGCGTGATTTCTTCGGGCTGCGCTGTTTCGGGAAAAGTGACGGCGCCGCCGACTGTTACGCGGATGTGGCCTGGACTGGTCCAGTGCTTGTTGGCTTCGCGAAGATCGAAAAGGCCTTCGAGGTGAATCGGGACCACGGGAATTTGGAGATGCGTCGCGAGAATGCCGATGCCGCCTCGGAATGGGGCGATTGAGCCGTCCGGCGTCAGTTCGCCCTCGGGAAATACCAGCACGCTCCAGCCGCGGTCTACAAGCTCGCCGGCGAAGGCGAAACTTTTGCGGAAGCCCGCGCGCATCGGGAGCGGGAAGACGTGAAAGATCGCGAGGATGAGCGGATATTGAATACGCCCCAGCCACGCGCGGAAGAAATTCGTGCCGGGCGGAGGATTTCGCAGCGCGGCCAGGCGTTCTCCCCCCATCGCGACGGCTGTGCGCCAACGCAGGCGGGCAGGCAGAGCCGTAAGCACGAACCCCGGGTCGATGTACGTAATGTGATTTGAAACGATCAGCACCGGCCCCGTAACGCCGCGCAAGTTTTCGCGCCCGCGCACTCGCGGCCATCCCAGCAGTAGCATCGCCGGCCGCACCAGACAGTAAAACGCGAGAGCTCGAATCCACCGCACGGGCCACCAGCGCGGCCATCGCGAATAGCGAAATTCAGGAGCTCTTTCACTTATGTGTCCGGAAGCCGACCGCGGCGCTGCTTCGGCCGCACGTGCTGTCAACGGCGCGGCCGTGCCAGCCTGCCCCAGAAGCCGTTCGAAATCGGCCACGGATTGCGCATTTGAAAATTCCGCTTCGCTCAGATCCACCTGGTAGCGGTCTTCGAGCGCACTCATCAATTCCACGCGCTCGATTGAGCTGAGCTGCAAAGTTGCGCCGCTCGCGGCGTCGGTTGCCGCTCCGCGCGAGATTTGCTGGACCAATTCCGCCACCGCGGAGGGCGGCGTCGCCCTGCCTTCCGCCACTCCCGAGGCTGCGGCGCGCTCGGAGCCTGAGCCAAGCTCCGCGAGGACCGTTTCGCGGATGCGCGCGAGAATCGGCTTCTGTGTGGGCGTTCGCGGAAAATCCTGGCCGCGCCAGACGATCGAGCGGCGCATCTGCTGAAATGGCGCAAGTCGCGTATTCGCGCGCTGCAGGATTTCGGCGGAATTCGCCGCCACACGCAAAAGCACCACAGCGCACGGCTCCGCATTCCCGTCGCGTTCGAGCGCGATCACCACCGCATCGCGCACCTCCGGCTCCTTGCGCAGTTCCTTTTCGAGATCCTCGGGATAAATATTCAGGCCCTCGGGAGTGACGATCACGTTCTTCTGGCGGCCTTTGAAATAGAGGTTGCCCGCAGCGTCGCGCTCGCCGAGATCGCCCGTGTGGAACCAGCCGTCCGCATCGAGCACCGACGCGACGCCGGACTCCTTCCAATATCCCGACGCGACGTTTTCACCGCGCACCAGAATTTCGCCCGTCTCGGAAAGTTTCACCTCAAGCCCTGGAAGCGTTTTACCGATAGAACCTTCGCCGAGCTTGAAGGGATGATTCACGCTGACGAGTGAAGTGGTTTCGGTGAGTCCGTATCCTTGAATCGCGGCGTACCCGAGCCGTCCCCAGAATTTTTCGGCGCGAGCGGGAAGCGCCGCTCCGCCCGAAATCACGGCCCAGAATTTCCAGCCGAAGCGGCGATGGATCGTTCGGAATCGCCACCAGCGGCGCAGGAAATGCTGGCCCTCCGCTTTTTCGAAATCGAGCTGGAATTTTCCGAGTTCGCCGCGCGCCGCAAGGTCGCGCTTCAGCTGTTCTTCGAGCGATTCGATCAGCCGCGGCACCGTGACGAGCACGGATACGCGCTCATCGTGAATCGCGCGAATCACTTCGGTCGGGTTGAGCGTATCCAGGAACACGGACGTGCCGCCGAGAATCTGCGGGAGAAAAATTCCCAGAAGCTGCCCGAAAACGTGGCTGAGCGGGAGAAGGTCGAGAAATCGCAGCGGATGGAAAAAACGCTCCCAACGCCGGTAACGGTTGATTTCCTTTTCGAGCGTTTCGAGATTCGCGAGGAGATTGCCGTGCGTTAGGACTACGCCGCGCGGCTCCGACGTAGTGCCGGACGTGAAGACGATCTCGATTGGATCGCTACGCGAGATCCGCGGAGACGGATTATCGGCGAGCGTTTGCTCGGTGGCAGTTTCGCCGAGGCTTTCGAGCGCGACGATTGGGATGGACGATCCAAGTGAGGCTCCGGCAGAAAGGTCGCGGCTCACCACGGCGAGGAGTACGCCCGCTTGATGGGCTACGCGAGCGGCGAAACCTTTGTCAGCGATGGCATCCATTGGCACTGCGACGGCACCCGCGAATAGGCAGCCGAGAAAAGCTGCCAGCCACTCGCCCGAATTTTCGCCCCATAGGAGGATGCGGTCGCCTTTCGAAATGCCTCGCGCGGCGAGGTCGTTGGCGAAGTGGTGCGCGGTTTGGAGAAGTTTTGCGTAGGTCCAGCGAATTGTGCGGTAGCCGCGGCGCCAGGTGACGGCGAATTCGGTGCCCGGGCGCGAATCAGGCTGGAAATATTCGAGGAGGGATTCGCGGGGCATGCCGCGATTAGTGTCGCCTATTCCGGTAGGATTTGGGAATGGCTGGGATACAATCGCCGCCCTTGCGAGTCTAAGAAAAGTGGCGCGAGGGGCGAAGTGGATGGCGAGCGCGTGCCTCCAGCGAAAAACGGCATCCCACTGCGTGCCCCAGGTGAGATCAATTCGAGACGAGGAGAATTCCATTGGCTTTCAATCGTGAGGAACGGGACGGCAATGCCGTAAGCAGGCGGAAATTCCTTGGGACGGGAGCGGCGGCGCTTGCGCTTCCTGCGGTGCTGGCTGCGGAACTTCGAGAGCCCGTGGTCGCAACGGCGCGGCATGATGTGAAGCCGTTTGAGCTCGACGAAGTGAGCGTGGCGGATTTGCAAGAGGGGATGAAATCGGGAAAATGGACGGCGCGGCGGATCGCGCAGAAATATCTCGAGCGGATCAATGAGGTTGATAAAAACGGCCCGGCGCTCAATTCCGTGATCGAGCTAAACCCCGATGCGCTCGAGATTGCGGACGCGATGGACGCGGAGCGAAAGGCGAAAGGGCCGCGCGGCCCGATGCACGGCGTTCCCGTGCTGCTCAAAGACAATATAGGAACGGCCGACAAGATGATGACGACGGCCGGCTCGCTCGCGCTGCTCGGCTTTACGCCAGAAAAAGATTCAGGCGTAGCGCGGCGCCTGCGCGAAGCAGGCGCCGTGATCCTGGGCAAGACCAATTTGAGCGAGTGGGCGAATTTCCGTTCGAGCCATTCTTCGAGCGGCTGGAGCGGTCGCGGTGGCCAGACGCGCAATCCCTACGCGCTCGATCGCAATCCGTGCGGATCGAGTTCCGGCTCGGGAGCAGCGGTCGCTGCCAATCTTTGCGCCGTCACCGTCGGTTCCGAAACCGATGGCTCGGTCGTCTGTCCGTCATCGGCCAACGGCGTCGTGGGAATCAAGCCGACAGTCGGCCTGGTGAGCCGTTCGGGAATCATTCCCATCTCGCATAGTCAAGACACGGCCGGGCCGATTTGCCGCACGGTGGCCGATGCCGCGATTCTCCTCGGCGCGATGGCGGGGATGGATCCGGCTGATTCCGCCACGGAAGCCTCGCGGGGGAAAGCGCAGCCGGACTATACGAAATTTTTGGATCGTGGCGGATTGCGTGGAGCGAGAATTGGGGTGGTAAGGAAATTTTTTGATTTCAGCGACGGATTTGGTCCCTTGATGGAGACGCTTCTCGACTTGATGAAGCGCGAGGGCGCCGTGCTGGTGGATCCAGTAGAGATCGATTCGATCGGAAAATTCGAAAAATCGGAATTTGAAGTCCTGCAATATGAATTCAAGGCCGATCTCAATGCGTACCTCGCCGCCGCCGGCCCCAAGGTGCCTGTCCACTCGCTGAAAGAAATCATCGAGTTCAACGAGCGGCATCGCGACAAGGAGATGCCGTTCTTCGCGCAAGACATCATGGTGAAGTCCGAAGCCAAAGGGCCGCTGAGCGATCAGTCCTACCTCGATGCGCTGGCGAAAAATCACCGGCTCACGCGCGAGGAGGGGATTGACGCCGTGATGGACAAGCATCAACTCGATGCGCTCGTTGCGCCGACGGCTGGGCCCTCCTGGCTGACCGACCATGTGACTGGAGATCACGATACGGGCGGCAGCTCGGCGCTGGCTGCGGTGGCGGGCTATCCGAATATGAATGTGCCGGCGGGATTCATTCTCGGGATGCCGGTGGGGATATCGTTTTTTGGGCGGGCCTGGAGCGAGCCGACGCTCATTCGGATTGCTTATGCGTTTGAACAGGCGGGAAAAGCGAGGAAGGCCCCGGAGTTTTTGACCACCGTGAAAATGTAACCGCGTTAAAAAGAAAATGCCCGGCTAGAGGGAGGTCACTCTGCGCCGGGCAATTTTTTTGCAGCCAAAAATTATTGCTGCTGTTGTTGTTGTGGCTGCTGATCCTGTTGCTTCGCTACATCAGCTTTTGTGGCGTCTGCCGACACGCCTACGCCCGGCTTCTGGTAACGCGTGAGGTAGGGCATGAACGGTGTGACTTCGAACGGCATCTTTTCGCGAGCGGAAAGTAGCGGAATCGGCTTGGCTTTCAGCAATTCGACGCGGTCGCTCCAGGGATCGAGCTTCACGCGCGCGCCGATCGGAAGTGCTGAGATCTGATCGAGCTTTGCCGAGTCAAGATTCGGCGCTGCATTCATCAGCCCGGACGCGAGATACACCTTGTTGCCCAGGCGCGGATTGATCAGAGCCGGAAGATTCTTCGATTGCGCGTCCATCTGCTTCAGGAAAAGTCCGGCATTGCCGAGCTTGTCTTTGTACGGAGAATTCTTGAGATATTCGAGCGCCTTCTCGCTGGCCAATTTCACCTGTTCGGGACTGTCTTTGAAAGTGAAGTGGCTGAGCGCTTCGACGGTCGAAACGTTGGTCATGTCGTTGAAGCCCCACTGGTCGGTGGAGGGCTTGGTGACGACGATGTCCGCAAGTTCTTGCGCTAGCATCGTCGCGAGGCTCGCTTCATCGGGCAGCACGTCCAGCAACCCGCGGCTCAACACGATCGTGTGGCCAATCGAAAACATTTCGAGCGTGCCTGTGGTCAGGACGCGGCAGCGAACTTCAGGCTGCACGTCGAGGTTGTTGGTGACTTCGAGGTTGTTGACGACCGTCTCGAGAATCTTGTCCACGTCTCCCGGAGGCGAGAGCAAACCAACTCGCTGCAAGCGATCGAGTACGTTGACTTCCGCCTGATGCTGCCATTCGCGCTCGGCTTCAATCGGCGAACGATCCTGCGATTGCGCCACCTGGTCTTGCACGGCGTTCGGCGATTCGATGGTAAGTTCGCTGAATTCTTCCTGGCGGCCCACGTTCTTCAGGTTGTAGCCCCAGAGGCGCGTCTGCGATTTGAAGCGTACATGGCTGCCCAGGAAATCCTTCAGATCGGATTCCTGGCTGAAAATGTACGCCGGCAACCACAGGCCGGGCTGGACGTTCAACCGCCAGCTATCGAAGTGCAGATTGAAACCGTTAATTCCCGCTACGGGCGTGTACACGCCGTTGAAGCGGACGATCGTATACGCCTGATCTTCCACCCACACGCGGCCCTTGAACCGGCCCTTGCCTGACTTCGGCAGCGGAGTAAAGTCGAACACCAGGCAGCGAACTTCGCCCAGGAATTCGCGGCGCACATAATCGATTTGGTAGTGCTGCCGGTCGAATCCATTCGTGTCGATGTAGATCATCTGCAAAAAGCCTTCGGGAATGTACGAAGAGGTGAACCACCCGCCCATGTGCGCGAGCGGATTCACATTGTCGAATTTGCCCTTCTTCCGCGACAGCATCGAATTGTCCACCACGCCCTTGGCGAGATCGGCCTGGCCGAGGAAGTAGTGGTCGCGAACTGGAATCGCGCCCATCTTGTCGTCCGCCTTCATGTCCTGCACGTACGTTTCGATGATGGGGTTGTAACGACGAATGGTGGCCATTTCGTCGTGTTCGCGTGCAATCACGCGATCGATGGCCTGGTCAACCGTCGTCACCGGCCCGGCCGTGGTGTTGCCGGCTTGCGGCCGAGTTTGATCGGCTGTTTGTGTAGCGGATTGCGCAGAAGCGATCCCTGCTGCTCCGCCCAAAAGCAATAATGCGACTATGAATTTTTTCGACGTGCGCATTGCCTTTCCCCCTCTTCCTTCTCAGTAAGCCAATGCAAAAGTGATGTGGACGATGGCCGGAAAATCCACTGCGTGGCCCTCTTGTTCGGCGGGCTTGAAGCGAATCTGCTTCGCCGCTGCCTGCGCTGAATCATCCAGTCCGTAGCCCAATCCCTGGACTACGCGCTGAATTTGAATGTCACCGCCCGCTGTGAAAACCACCTGCAACAGAACGTCACCCTCGATCTTTTTCGAGCGCGCCTCGTCTGTGTAAGCCGGCTTGGGCTTGAACAAAATCTGCACCGGCGTTGTCTTTGCCGTGGAAACCGCTACCGGCTTCGCTTTCGGCGTCGGTGCTGCCGTTGCTTCGTCGGCAAAACCGCCTTGGCGAACCGCCCCGTGACCGCCGCTCCCGCCAGAACCCGTGGCAACTCCGTTGCCAAATCCTGAACTCGCTACCACGCCCTTCGTGCCTTTTGCTCCGCCGGTTCCGTTCCCGGAGCCGGGTCCGGTCGGCATGTCATAGCCGCCCTTCGCGGCGATGTTCGGCGCGCGACTCGTCTGCCCGTTGGCCGGCACACCGTTGGGATCGCCGAATCCGCCCGTCTGTACGTCTTCCCGGGGCTTCCGCAGCGTCGGAATTGCCGAACTGCCCATCGAGGGCACAGTCTGATCCGGGTACGCCTTGGCGACTTCCGGCGTGTCCGGCGCCTTTGCGGTCTTGTGCGCCGCAGCAGGCTTCGCCACGGGCGTTGCAAACACAGGGTTTATGATCTTAGGCTTGGGTAGCTCTACGGCTACCGGTTGCGGCTTCGGCTCAATCTTGGGGGCTTCATGCTTCACCGCGACGATTTTTGGCTTCGGTTGCGGCTGCGGTGGCTGCGGCTTCCACGGCGTTACAACGGGCGCCTCGATCGGCGTCGTCCAATAGCGCTGCACCAACTCGAGCCTCTGCGGCATCAGGAGCGGAATCACCACAATCAGCGTCAAGGCAATGCATTCCAGGCCAAATCCCGCGCCAAACGACCCCCAGCGGGCCTGACCCTCGGGGAGCAGCGATTCGTTGAATACCGCTCGATTTGTGACCCTTCCCATGACCCTCTCTCCGGATACCGTTCCTACTTCGATGCGTCGAGACAGAAGTACGGCGACCCTACTTTAGTACTAGACTGCGGGGCTGGGTGGAATGGGACTCAAGTACTATTCTATCCCCAGTCGTGCTGAAAGCGATAACCCAATCACTGGTGCTGTCGGATTGGTTAGCCCTCGCGCGTCTCAGATTGGGAATTTGTGTGGAAATAGGCTCCTGAGCCTCGAAGATTGAACCCCAATTAGCACGATTGGTTGCAACGCTCGGTTCGCTGGGAAGCTGAGGCTCGATCGATACACGAAGTTCGATGGATATGGCATGAGCTTGGCATGGTGTTGGAATCGGCCTGCGTTCGGAATACATGAAATCATCCAGAACCGCACCGGGAAAACCAGCACGAAACTCCGGACTGGGAGGAAGAAATCGAGGGCACGGATGCTGGTTCGCCGTGCCCTCGATAGTGTGATGTGAGAGTTGGTTACTGCGTTGGCTCGATCACGATGTACGACGTGCGGCCACCGTGGTTCACAAGCAGGAGCACCGGCTTTTTACCCGTGCTGGTGATCGCCTGATTATATTCGTCCACGTTGTGCACCGGCTTGTGATTCACTTCCTGAATCACGTCGCCGCGGCTCAGTCCCGTCGTCGCCGCGGGGCTCGCGGGATCCACATCGTTGACGACGACGCCGTGCGTGCCGGCCGGCAGGTTCAGCTGCTGCGCGATCTCTGAAGTGATGTTCTCCACGTCCACTCCTTCGAGCGCGTTGTTGCTGCTGGCCTCTTCGCCTTCGGCCTTCGCGGCCTTCTCCGGCAATTCACCGAGCGTGATGTTCAGGTCTTGCGACTTGCCATCGCGCCAGATGCCGAGTTTCACCGTTGTTCCCGGGGGCGTCTGCGATACGTGCAGGGTAAGCTGATTGCGTGAATCCACCGGCTCGCCGTTCAGCTTGAGGATGACGTCGCCTTTCTTCAATCCCGCGCGCGCGGCAGGCGTGTCGGGCGAAACATCTCCCACCAACGCTCCACCCGCTTGCTCGAGTCCGAACGCTCGCGCCATTTCCGGCGTCACATCTTGAATGTAGACGCCCAGATAACCGCGGACCACTTTTCCGTGCGTGAGGATCTGATCCATCACGTTCTTCGCCAGGCTGATCGGAATGGCGAAGCCCACGCCCTGATTGCCGCCGCCTCCGCCCGTCAAAATGGCGGTGTTGATGCCCACCAGATTGCCGTGCAGATCGATCATCGCGCCGCCGGAATTTCCCGGATTGATGGAAGCGTCGGTCTGGATGAAGTCTTCATAATTCTCGATGCCCAGGTCCGCCGCGTCCTGTGGCGCTGACGATTCCCATCGTGGCCGTCTCGCCGATTCCGAAGGGATCGCCGATGGCGAACACGAGGTCGCCTACATGAACGTGCTCGAATCGCCCAGAGGAAGCGTCGGCAAGCCGCTGGCGTTGATCTTCAGAATCGCTACGTCCGTCTTCGGGTCGGTGCCGACGAGCTTGGCCTGAAATTCGCGCTTGTCGCTCAGTTGCACTCGGATGTCCGAAGCGCCGTCAATCACGTGGTTGTTCGTGACGATCGTGCCGTCGGGCGTGAGGATGACGCCGGAGCCGAGGCTCTGCTCGCGCTGCGGTTGCGCCTTGCCCTGTGGGCCGAATTGGTCGCCGAAGAATTGGCGGAACATGGGATCGTTCCCGAACGGATTCATTCCCTGCTTTTGCTTCACGACTTTAGAGGTGTGAATGTTGACGACCGCAGGAAGCGCGGGCTTGAGTACGGAAGAAAACCCATTCGTGAATGCACCCAGACTGATCGGCAGCGCGTCCTTGGCCATCGGCACCGTTACCGGAGCCGCGCCCACCACAGCATGACCGGTCCAGTTCTTGACCGATGACGCGAGGAGCCCTCCGCCCACCAGCGCCGCGAGCAAAACCACCGTCGCGGCCCATCGGCGAATATGAATTGTGTCGTTCTTCATGGCTGTCTCTTCTTCTCCTTTGACCTTTTCCTTTGATTTCTCTCGCTCCGGGCCTGGACCCGAATTCGCGCGCGAGTGGTTATTTTATGCGATTACAGTCTGTATTAGACGTGCGTCGCGGCGATTCGTTATTGTGTCCGCTCGCGCCGCCCAGCTCATTTTTTGGAATGATTCCAAGCACTCGAATGCCGGGGAAAGCGTCAAATTTCGCGCAAGCTTCGCCATTAAAGCTGTCTCAAACTATTCCGCCGCAGCGAAAAGGAAGGTTCGCCCACCGCCCACTGCGCCGTCCCAGTGTATGATGCAGCCCGACTTTTCTGAGTTTCCCGGACCTCGAAGGCCAATCCTTCCCTAACTATTTTGCTTTCAACGCGTCGAAGAATCATTTGGACCCAACCAGGTTCCATCCTATTCTCTTCGCTCGGGTTGCATCAGCAGTGAAAGGAGAAATCTCGAATGACTCATCGAACTCTCGCATTGGCCGGACTGAGCGCATTTCTCTTCGTGGCCGTAGAGCTGGCCGCCGGCGCTACCGGCCCTAGCGACATCTCTTCTCCGGCCACGGACGGCACCCTCAAAGCGCTCACGGCCGTTGCGGGCGCAGGCACGATGGATACGCATACCTACCAGTATCTCGAAGAGCTGAGCGACGATATCGGCGCGCGCGTCACTGGTTCGCCCGAGGCCGGCCGCGCGATCGAATGGGGCATTGAAAAGATGAAAGCCATCGGCCTCGAGAACGTACACGCCGAGCCCTGGCAACTCTCCCGCGGATGGACGCGCATTTCCGCCGACGCCGAAATTATCTCGCCGATTCACCGCCGCGTGATGGTTGACGCGATGGGCTGGGTGGGCTCGACCCAGCCAGGAGGCGCGGAAGCGGATGTCGTCGAAGTGAATGCCTACCAGCTCGAGCAGGAAGTGAAAGACAATTCGGCGAAATGGCGCGGCAAGGTCCTGCTCATTGTTCACAAGGGTGACAAGCCCAAGGACGGGCTTTCCGCCTTCATGAAGTTCGGCGACTTTCTCAAGACCGCTCATCAAGCCGGCGCCGTCGCCGTGATCGGCGGACAGGGCGGCCAAAAAGCTGCGGGCATGCATCTCACGCACACGGGCGCGCTCGGTTTCGACACCTCCTACGACATTCCCGTCGTCAGCATGGCCGCCGAAGACCAAGACCAGATCGAGCGGTACATCGAGCGCGGCAAAGCGGTTCGTTTGAAAATCAACGTGCAGAATCGCTTTTCCGACGGGCCGGTTCCGTCCGCGAATGTCGTCGGCGAAATTCGCGGCACGCAGAATCCGGAGCAGATCGTGGTCGTCGGCGGCCATCTCGACTCCTGGGATCTCGCGTCGGGCTCGACGGACAATGGTTGCGGCTCAAGCACCACACTGGGCGCGGCCGAAGCCATTATGAAGTCCGGATTCAAGCCGCGGCGCACGATTCGCTTCGTCTTATTCACAGGGGAAGAAGAAGGACTGCTCGGCTCGATCGCCTACACTAAGACTCACAAGAGCGAGATGGCGAATCATGTGGCCGCTGTGGTTCTCGATTTTGGGCAAGGCCCCGTGACGGGCTTTCAGATGGGCGGGCGCGAAGACTTGATTCCAGGCATGCAGAAATTTGCGGCGTCGCTCCAGGCGTTTGGCGATCTCGCAGTCGACGACGACGCCGAATTCGGCACCGACACTGGTCCGTTTATTCTCGAGGGCCTGCCGGGTATCAACCTGAATCAGGATTCGCCCGATTATAAATACACGCACCACTCCGCGGTGGACACCTTCGACAAAGTGAAAGCCGATGTGATCGATCGCAACGCGACCGTGATGGCTCTTACCGGCTTCTGGATTGCCGATCGCCCCGACCGTTTTGCGAGTCCCTGGCCGAAGGAAAAAACGGCGCGCATGCTTATCGAGAAGCACGACGATGTGTTCCTGAAGATGTTCGGCCTCTGGCCCTTCGGCAATCTCGGCAGCGAGCGAGGAGAACAAGAACTAGAACAACGACTTGGACAACGACTAGAAAACTTCCCGGCAGCCGCCATTTCCAGCGATCAAGAATCGGGCGGCTGCCGCAAGTGCTCGCATGTAAGTGGCACAGGCTTCAGCCTGTGCAAACACAACACGCACCACAAATCGCGCCACACCAGCACCCATCGCGACATCGTTCTTCAAGCGTCGCAATTTCGCGACAACTTTCTTCAAGCCTCGCGACAACTATCTAGCTAATCAGCCGTGCGATCAGAAATGCCGCAGCCGCAGCCAATCCGCCCACAGTCACCGTCTGCAATCCGCCTCGCAACGGCTTCAACCCGGTGAAATGTCCCTTGATCGCGCCAAAGACGAAAAGCGCCAGCAGCGTCACCGCCACGCTCACATAAAGCGCCGCCATCACCTCGTGCATCAATATATAGGGCGCCAGCGGCACCAGCCCGCCCACGATGTACGACGCCGCAATCGTTCCCGCGCTTCGCGCCGCCCGCGCCGGGTCCGGAGCTTCCAGGCCCAGCTCGAAGCGCATCATGAAATCCACCCAGCTTTTCTGATTCGCAGTGATTGCGTTCACCACCGGCGCCATCTGCTCGTTGGATAATCCGTAGTCCCGGAAAACTTTTGCCACCTCTTCCGTCTCGATTTCCGGCAGCTCCACCGTCTCGCGGTATTCGCGATCGAGCTCAGACGCATAGTGTTCCGTATCAGTTTTCGCGGCGAGATATCCGCCCAGCCCCATCGCAATCGAGCCCGCCGCAATCTCGGCGAGTCCCGCGGTGACGATGATCCCCGTCCCTTTCGCCATGACCGATACTGCGCCCGTCAATCCCGCAGCCAGCGCGAAGGGCACCGTAAGGCCGTCGGACATTCCGATCACGATGTCGCGCACGACTGCCGTCGCTGTGAAGTGTTTTTCTACGTGTTCGGTGGATGGCACGCTTCGCTCCTCCCGCGGTCGCCTACAGTATAGGACTTATACCGCTGTCGCCACTCAGGCGCGTATAATTATGAGGCTGGAAGGAAGTAACAGGAGGTAGATTCGATGACCGCCACTTCTGGACAAGGAGCTGCTCCCCAGATGACTTTTACATTGCCGCCATTGCCTTACGCTTTCGACGCGCTCGAGCCGTACATCGACGCGAAAACGATGGAGATTCATCACGATAAGCACCACGCCGCATACGTCACGAACTTGAACAAAGCTCTCGAAGGTAACGCCGACCTTCAAAAGCTGTCCGTGGAAGAACTCCTCGCGCAGATCAACAAAGTCCCCGAAAACATCCGCACCGCCGTTCGCAATAATGGCGGCGGCCATATGAACCATTCCATGTTCTGGAAGATTATGAAGAAGGGCGGCGGCGGCGAACCTACCGGCGAGCTTTTGAGCGCCATTAACGCCGCTTTCGGCAGCTTCGCCGATTTCAAGACGAAACTCGCTGCCGCAGGTACCACTCGTTTCGGTTCCGGCTGGGCTTGGCTGCTCTTCCGCGACGGCAAGCTCGTCATCGAATCATCCGCGAATCAGGACAATCCCATCATGGACGGCGGCAAAGCTTTCTTCGGCCTCGACGTCTGGGAGCACGCCTACTACCTGAAATATCAAAACCGCCGGCCCGATTACATCGAGGCTTGGTGGAATACCATTAACTGGGCGCAAGTGGCCGAAAACTTCGCTCACGCCAGGAAGTAGCTCTCCCGCATCGCATTTCGTAGCATCGCGCGGATCTGCCCCGGTTGAAATCGCCGGGGTAGGTCTGCTCCGGCTCCCTCTTCGCGCGGTAGGCAAAAAATATCCTGCGGGATTTGACCTGGTTCGCCTCTTCGGATAGAACTAACGTGCTGCGTTCGAGAAATCTGTAGTCGCCACCTTGGTATTCTCCGGCAGCAGGCGCAAAGGAGCTCGAAGGTTGCACTGGAAACATATTCTCGCCATTCCCGTCCTCCTGCTTCTTCTCGTTTTGCGCGCGCTTCCCGCCGCTGCGCTCGAGGCTCCGCCGAAAAATCCGCAGGATAGGACGCAATTTTTTCGCGATGTCGTAGTCGGCCCGAACGGCACTGCGAACGTCGTGCAATGTTTCGGCTGCAACGTCTACGTCCTCGGGCACGTCACCGGCGATGTGCTCACGGTCGGCGGCAGCATATATATTTCGGGTCTGGTTGACGGAAACGCGCTCGCGGTGGGTGGCCACATCGAATCTCAATCCGGCGGCGAGCTGCGCGGCCACGCCGCGGCTGTCGGCGGCTACGCGACGACCACCGGCACAGGAAAAATCGATCGCGATTCCTTCTCGGCGCCCTACGCAATCGTCCCCGGACAATATCGTCCCACGGAGTTCGGCATCGCTTTGCTCGTGATCGCAAATCTTCTCGGCGTCGCGATTGCATGTTTAGTTCTGCGCCCCAAGCGCGTCGACAACACCGCCTGGACGATCTGGAATCGCAAGAATATGGTTCTCGTCACTGGATTCGTCGCGCTCTTGATCGCCTGGGGAATCGAATCTCTCGGCGAACACCTGGGGCCCGCGGAAATTCCGGCGAACACTTTGCTGGTTGTGATCCTGGTTGTGATTGGCACGGGAGGAGCCACGGGACTGGGCCGGCTTGTCGGCGGAGTCGCTTTCCCTCAGCTTACTTCCATGCGCGCCACGCTCGCCGGAATTTTCGCGCTCTCGATGCTTGAAGTGATTCCGCTCTTCGGCTTTGTCGTTTTTTCGATCGGCTTGCTGATCGCGCTGGGCGCCGCCATTGTCAGTGGATTCGGCGCCCGCGCCGTTCCGTCAGAAGAGGAACTCGCGCACCCTCTGTCTTAGCTGCGTCCCTCTCTAGTGGGCCCAAATCTTCGCTGCATCCGTCTCGTACGGATACACGTGCACCATCCAACCGAATACCTGCGCCCGCCATACGCCGCCCACCTGCTCGCAAGCTGCCTCGGTTGCAATCGTGCCGCGCATGCCGAACTGCTTCCAATTCACCTGCTGCCACGCAGTTCCCTTCTGAGGCATGCAGAAATTCACATGCTTGTGCCACCGCGCCACGCTCAACGGCACGCGCTCGTTTAATTCTTCCTCGCTTGCGCGCTTCGGCGCCGTGTACATCGCGCCTTCGAGTTCATACCCGTCCGCCGTTTTCTTGTAGAGCAGCGAAGTGGGATGAGCCGCGTCGAACGCGAACTGCGCCTCAAATGCGTATCGGTAATTTGTGAAGTGATAGTGATCCTGCGGCACGTTCGGGAGGAAGATCTGAAAGCCCTCCGCCAGCGCCACCTTATAATCCCGGTATTTTTCGATCGCCGGCCGCAACGCGCTCAAAATCTCCGCGGCTCTCTTTTCATCGTTGGCATTCGCGGGACGCAGATCGGTCATGAACATGTGCGCGTTCATTTCCATGTCGTGCCCCGCCATGCTGGACATCGCGTCGTTCGCCGCCCGCGCCGCAACCGGATTCTCCGTCGTTTCCTGTCGCGCGTCGCTCATATCCATTCCCGCCATTCCGCTTTGGTCGCGTCCGGTCTTTTGGGATTGTTCCTGGGCTTCCGCCACCGTTCCAACTAAGAGTGCCGCTGCTATGAGTAGAATTTTTACCGCTGATTTATTGGGCATCGAAATGCCTCCTGAATAAAACTACGCCGCACCGGTCCGAAAGTTTCAACTCATCGCAAGCGGTTCCCTAAGTGGTTGCAGTTTCAGGCGGCTGCGGCACGCGAGCGCTCACACGCGCCGGACCGCGAGGCCTAAAAAGAAAAAGAGGAGGCCCGTGTGCGGCGGAGCCTCCTCTCTGAGGTACCGGCAGCGGCATAACCGCTGCTTAGTTGCCCGGGGCGAGTCCCATCGCGCGCCGGGCTGCCTGTTACACTCATCTAACCCGCAGCCACTCAAAAAGTTCCACAATTTATGAGCCTCTAATGAGCCCCTTGAGAGCCTCGCCGGGAAACAAAGCGGATAGCGCGTGCACCGGCCCGAGCGGCCCGCCTCCCCTGCAACTTTCGTGCCACCTCAATCGTCCAATCCAGCTGCGTTGGAATTGATATTTTCGCTTACGCACCGCACCCTCTTGACGCCGACGCTGAAATCTGTAAACTGCGATTTCGCACATGGCCACTACGCCCAACCCGCTCGAAGAGACTCTGCAGGACTTTCAGTTCCCGCAGCGTGAAGCCGCGTTTTTTTACGGCCTCTTTCTCCGCGGTCACTCGGCCGACGAGCTTCGCCGCGACATCCGCGTCCCCGCAGCCGTTCTCGCCAAGTGGGATCGCGAAACGGAACGCCAGCCGCAGCTCCGTTCGATCCTGGAACGTGTGGTTCAATACCGGCAGCACGTTCTCGCAATATTTGAAAATCTTATCTGCCACGATTCCACAACCCAGCGTTTGCAGTAGCTTCCGCACAGAGCCGCACCCGTCCCGCCCGCCGCCCGTCTCAATTCGCAACAGACCGGATTTCATTCGAATTTCGCGCCGCGCTTCCGCCCATTTCCGTCGTCATTACTGATAGGTGCGTCGAAATCCGGTATTACAGAAGTATTACAAACACGCCGGCGCATCCTTGTTAGTCTAATCTCGAATTAAGGCCAGCACTGGGACCGGGAGACGACAGTGGCAATCCAACTCGAAGACCTGAAAAAGAAGCAGTCAGCCGACAACGAAATCAATTGGATCACTGCGTCGTTCATGATGCTCTTCCATCTCGGCGCCATCGCGGCCCTGTTTTTCTTCACCTGGAAAGCGTTCTTTGTCGCCGTGTTTTTCTGGTGGATCGCGACGAGCGTCGGCATCGGCATGTGCTACCACCGCCTGCTCACTCATCGCGGCTACAAAACTCCCAAGTGGCTCGAATACACGATGACGGTTTGCGCCACGCTCGCTCTCGAAGGCGGCCCCATTTTCTGGGTCGCGACGCACCGCATCCATCACCAGCACTCCGATGAAGAGGGCGATCCGCACTCACCGATTGACGGTAAATGGTGGGCGCACATGGGCTGGATTCTCGTGGGCAAATCCATGCACCACGACACCACGACTCTTTCGCGCTATGTCCCCGACCTTGCCAAAGACAAATTTCACGTCTGGATCACCAAATACCACTACGTTCCAATCAGCGTTCTCGGCGCGATTCTGCTGCTCGTTGGCGGCTTGCCGTTTGTTTTCTGGGGAATTTTCCTGCGCACGGTCGTGGGCTTGCACTTCACATGGCTCGTGAATTCCGCCACGCATTCCTGGGGCACTCGCCGCTTTCAGACGCGCGATCTCTCGACGAATAGCTGGTGGGTTGCGATTCTCAGCTGGGGCGAAGGCTGGCACAACAATCATCACGCGCATCCGGTGTCCGCGCGCCATGGCCTCCGCTGGTACGAGGTGGATTTCAATTGGTACGGCATCTGGCTCATGAACAAGCTCGGGCTCGCCCGCGACATCTATCGCGTCAAGCTCTCGGCGCTCAAGACGATGACGGCTCCCGATCACGAGGAAGCCAACGCGCCCGCGGTAGTTGCAGCAGCCTCCGCGGCAACGAAACTCGTCAGCGCGTAGCTCCCGGCTCCTTCCAATTTGTAGCAGCCGCCTTCCGGCCCACCGATCTCTACGCGTCCGCCCGCGTCTACTGCAATCCCACCTTTCCCCGCAAACTCTCGTAAATCGCATTCGAGTCGTATCCCACGCCGCCCTTGAAAACGATCTCCGGCTTTTCAATCACACTCACGTCCTTCGCCAGATCCCCATCGAGCAGCACCAGATCCGCCTGCTTCCCCGTACCAACGCTCCCATTCCGCTCCGCCTCCCCCAAAAACGTAGCGCCATTCTGCGTCGCAATATGAATTGCTTCCGGCGTCGTGAAACCCGCCTCCACGAGCAGTTCGATTCCGCGCTGATCGCCGAGCCCCGCGAGCACGTGGCCGTCGCCTGTGGGATCGCATCCCGCCATCAAGAGGCCTCCCGCCGCCACAAACTCCCGCTCGAACTTCATCTCTTTCTTGATCAGAATCTCAAGGAGCGAACCGAAGCGCTGGCTCATCGCCCGCGCCGTCATCGCGTGCGACCACGCCACGTCAACCATCAGTTCGTGAGTCCTTCCCACGAGCCCGTCGACATCCATCGGCGGACGCGACCCGCCCTCGAGAACCGCCAGCGTCGAAGTCACCGCCACGCGGTGTTCGACGAGTGTCTGAATCAATTCCTTGATCGCAGGACCGTCCGGCTCCACGTTTTTGACGATGTCCACCAGCACGGCAATGTAATTCGTGCCGCACGCCCCCGGCTCCTTCTTCGAATAGAGTTCCCCATCCGGCGCTGCAAACGGCCCATGCTCCAGGTTGTCAATTCCCATCTCGGCTGCTTCGCGGAATCCCACCGAGCACAAATGTCCGGTTACTTTCATATTCAATTTGTGCGCTTCGTCGATTCCGGCGCGCAATTCATCCGGCGTCACGTTCGTGTAGGCCTTCACCGAAGTAAACCCCACCGAATGCCAGTAGCGTACAAACTCGCGCGCCTCCGCGGCGTCTTTCAATTCGTGCATCTGTGGAATGAAGCTGGGCTTTCCTTCGAGGTAAGGCGTCGTCAGATACAAATTCGGCCCCGGCATTTTGCCGCTGTCCACCTGGGCTTTCACGTTGATGTCGCCGTAGGGGTCCATCGTGCCTGTAGTGCGCGCGGTCGTAACTCCACTCGCAAGGTAGAGCGGCGCAAAAGAATAAAACTCCTCGATGCCGGTAAGCGGCCCGTTAACAGGCGCCGGATAAAAAAGGTGCTCGTGCATCCCGACGAGCCCCGGAATCACCGTCTTGCCGGTCCCGTCAATCACCTTCGCGCCGGCGGGTACCGCGACTCTCGCCGCCGCTCCCACCGCCGCTATCTTCCCGTGATCGATCACCACAGTCTGATCCGCGGCCGGCGATGCCCCCGTGCCGTCAATCACTTCCACATGCGTCAAAGCAATCACAGGCGCATTTTCTCGAATAAAATTCTTCGGCGGAGCCGCGCCCCCCTGCGCCATTGCAGTCGTAGCGGTCGTTCCGTTCATTGCGATCACTAAAAAGATCGCCACCAATAATCTGTGCATGTGGAAGCTCTCCTCGAATATCGCAACTGCTCAGTCACACGCGCGGATTATATACGACCCGGACAAGACCGCCGCACTTCCAGCATTGCAACGGCCTTCTTCTTCCCCGTTAACTAACCAAGTGGTACCATCCCCCTCACAGCGGTACAGGAGCCAACCATGTCCGAAGCTAATATCGCCATAGCCAAACGTTGGTTCAACGAAGTCTGGAACCAGCGCCGAATCGCGACCATCACCGAAATCTTCGCGCCCAACGGCATCTCCCACGGCGCCGCCTTAGACGGGTCCGACCTCCGCGGCCCTGCCTCCTTCCTCGCCCTCTACGAAAGTCTCATCGCCGCGTTCCCCGACATGAAACTAACCGTCGAAGACGCGATCGCCCAGGACGACAAAGTCCTCATCCGCTGGACGGCCACCATGCGCCACACCGGAGATGCACTCGGCATCGCCGCCACAAACAAGCCCGTCGCCTTCGGCGGCATGACTCTCGTCAAAATGGCCAACGGCAAATTCATCGAAGCCTGGGATCACTGGGACAAACTAGGCATGCTCCAGCAACTCGGCGTCGTCCCCCCGCTCGCCGCAAAATCCGCCGCCGGCTAATGCCTGCGTTCAACTCACAGACTTCTACTTGCCGGCCTCTCAATGGCTCGAAAGCAAAGACCTGGTCTCGCACGCTGGTTCCAGGCAGCCTAGAAAATAGTTTCCGCTTCAAACAGCAAATGCGAACCGACTTGTGCCTCCCTCGTTGCCGAACGCCTTTTTCACCGGAAGCTCCCCCATCGCGCACTACGGCCCACGCCTCATTCCGCAGTACAATCCACGCGAACGCCCATGCCGATCGCGAGCCGCCGGAAGACAATTGCTTTTTTCGTCACGCTGGGCGCTTGCCTCGTCGCGCTCGCCGTCGCGCTGAATGTCGGCTGGATCATCCTCAATCGCCGCGAAGCGGTCCTGCTCTTTTTCGGAGTGATTTTTTTTGCCGCGATCATCGGCGGAATGATCGTCAACACCAGCTTCCTCGTCCGCGAAATTCGCCGCAACGAACAGCACGATAGCTTCATCAATGCCGTCACGCACGAACTGAAAACGCCGATCACTTCGATCCGCCTCTATCTGGAAACCCTGCAGCGCCGCGAACTGGATGACGAGCAGCGCCAGAAATTTTACAAACTCATGCTGCTCGATTCCGATCGCCTGCTTGGCACCGTCGAGCAGGTGCTTGCCGCCGGGCAAAGCGGCCACAAATCCTTGCCGACCTATCGCACGGATATTGATCTCGAGAATCTCGTTCGCGAATGCATTGATCTGGCGCGGTCCCGCCACCACCTCGAAGCCGCCGGGTTGCGCCTTGAGCCCGCCGCCAACGGCGCCGAATTTAAAATTCAGGGCGATCCCGAAGAACTGCGCACCGCGGTCTCCAATCTTCTCGACAACGCCATCAAATATTCCATCGGCAACGTGGACGTTACCGTGAGCCTCGAAACGCCGGACGAAAAGCACGTGGCGCTGAAAGTCCGCGATCACGGCGTCGGAATTCCATCCGAAGAATTGAAACGAATTTTCCGCCGCTTTTATCGCGTCCGCGGACGCACCTCGGCTCGCGTGAAAGGAACGGGGCTCGGACTTTTCATCGTCCGCTCGATCGCGAAAACGCATCGTGGCAAAGTTTTCGCCGAAAGCGAGGGCGAAGGACGCGGCACCACGGTCACGCTCGAACTTCCCCGGAGCCGCGGATGAGCCCGGCGAGCGCGAGAAAAAAACATCCAGCCAGGACGAGAGACGAAAGTCCGGCGAGGACGGCAGAACAAAATCCGGGGACGGCACGAAGAATCACGGTGAGCACGACAGAAAAAATACCGCGGAGGACGACAGGAAAATGAGTCGCGTGCTCATCGTCGAAGACGAAGCCCACCTCGCCGAGGGCCTTCGGTTCAACTTACAGGCCGAGGGCTACGGAGTCGAAGTCACCGGCGATGGCGAGTCCGCGCTCAAGCGCTTGCTCGAATCCAATGGCCGCTTCGATGCCGTCGTGCTCGACGTGATGCTGCCCGGGATCGACGGTTTCGAAGTCGTTTCCTCACTGCGCAAAGCCAAAAATTTTATCCCAGTTCTGATTCTCACCGCGCGAGGCCGCCCCGAGGACGTGCTCGAAGGCTTCGGCGCAGGCGCTGACGACTATCTTTCCAAGCCTTTCGAGCTGCCCATTTTTCTCGCTCGCCTTCAAGGACTTCTACGCCGTAACGAATGGCTGCGCAGCAGCAAGCCATCGGCCACGCGATCCGCGAAAGAAGCCGCGTCAAATGCTGCGAACGAGCGCGAAACCGTTTCCTTTGAAGGGAAGACAATCGACTTCGGTACGCTCGAACTTCGCACCGAGCGGAACACGATCCGCCTGACGCTGATGGAAGCAAAACTTTTGCGCCACCTGATCCGCAACAAGGGTCGCAACGTTTCACGCAAGTCGATTCTGGAAGATGTGTGGGGACTCTCCGAAGATACCGATACGCGCGCCATCGACAATTTCATCGTGCGCCTGCGGAAATACATCGAGAAAAATCCGGCGAAGCCGCGCCACCTCTTGACCGTTCGCGGAGTGGGATACCGCTTTGTCGCTTAGCCTCAGCGATCGTAGACGCCGCTGGCGGCCAACGAATCACCGCGCTCGCACTGCCCATCATCCCGTTTCGAGTTCGCGAATGCTAGCGCGCCCAGCGCCGCCACCGCCGGAAAACACACCACTACGTAGCGCGGCTCCACGGTCGGCAGTTGCGTGAGCAGCACCGTGCGAATCAGAAGATACAAAATCAGCACCGCGCAGCCGGGATTGCTCCTGAATCGCCAGGCGCCCGCAAGCGCAAGGCCGGCATACACAAAGTTCAACAAGCCGAAAAACAATGTCACGTCAAACTCGGCCGGATTCGCGCGGCGCTCTTCGGCGAGCGGCCACAGCTCTCCCGAATAGCGCAGCACATCCACTCGCGGCGTGAACCAGATCACGAGCGCGCGCTCGACCGGAATCCAAAAGAAAGTTCGAAGCGGATGCGCTACGGCTCTCTCGTGTGCCAGCGTCTCGAAGCGGCGGTCCAGCGCCGGCGTCATTCTCGAATCGCTGTTGTAAGTCGCGAGCAGGTTCGCCACGCGCACGCGCTCCGCATCCGAATCGAACGCCGCACTGGGAATCGCGTCCATCGCGATCGGCTTCTTTCCGACGGCCCACGTCACGCCGTACGCATCGCGATAGCGGACCATCCACGTTCGCGTCCAAGCGTAAAAGCCGCGCGGGATGTAATCCCCTGCGGACTCCGCGTAGTGCGGCGCGAGAAATTCGATGCGACCCATCGTTCGCGCATTCCGCGCGGCCCACGGAGTAAGCGCCGCAATCAATCCCACCGCCATCCACAAACCGGCGAGCGCGACTTTCCACCAATCCGCCGGCCGCCGCCACCAAACGCAAATCACGATTCCCGCGGCCGCCAGCACCAGCGGCGTTTCCGGCCGAACCAAAGTCCCGAGTCCCGCGACAAGACCTGCGAGCAGGAACATGCGTGTGAGCCAAAGAGTGCCGCGCGGATCCTGAGCTCGTACTTGCCATGGATCGTTTGCCGAAGCGGTCGCCGAAGCGGTCACCGCCCAGACGAGCACCAGCAGCGCAAGCGTCGTGAAAAAAGCAGCGAGAGTTTCCGTCAGGATGGCAGCCGTGTAGCTCGCCGTGAACGGACACAGCACGGCCAGCCAGAGAGCGATCGCCGTGGCGAGAGATTTCTTGCCCGCCGGCGCGATCCGCCCGGCGATCATCGCGGCGATCACGCACGTCGCAAGATCAACCGCCGCCTGCACGAACATGACGGCACTTCTCGTGCGCCCGAAAATCGAATACACAGTTGCGAGAAACGCCGGATAGCCCGGCATTCGCTGATCCACGACCGTCAGCTGCCCCTGAATAAAAAGTCCGTACACGCCGTGGTCGAGCCAGTTGCGCGCCAACTCCTCGTAAAATTTGGTATCGCCGGCATGAAAGGGAAACCGTGTAACGAAGAACAGCCTCAACACAATCCCGCACAGAAGCGCAACGGCCAGGTGACCGTAGGTGATAGGGAGCACGCTCGAACGAGCGCCGCTGGGGCGGATTGCCATTCGCTCCAGTCTATATGCCTGCGCCCGTTTCGTCAGTTCAGCGGCAATAAAAATCAGGCGCGCAAATTCGCGCCGCGCGATTGCGGAAGAAACGGCCGTATCGTAAGATTGTTGTCACCGCATTCATCACCACGGTTCCCCGGTAGCTCAACGGTAGAGCATTCGGCTGTTAACCGAAGGGTTGCTAGTTCGAATCTAGCCCGGGGAGCCAACCTTCTCAATGCGTTGAGAAATTGGCGCACTGTAGGCATTTGGAGCTGTGCCCACTTCTGTGCCCCATCGTCATGGCTTCCCAATCCTTTGCCCAATTTATCTGAACCACAATTCGGAGTGGACGATGGAAATGCCCGATAAACGGATTTGGGGACGAAAGAGAAGGGCAAACCTTGTGATCGGGCTTCTCATTTCCGCGTTCACGAAACGCCCGACGCCACCGCCTCTCGTTTTGCTGGCAGAAGCGCTAACAAGACGCCTCCGATCACAATGAAAAAGACCACATCGCCAAAGTCTCTGTGGACGCCGTGCATCCGCGCTTCGACGGTTTGAATACCCATCACCACGCCATGAGTGATGTTCCACCAAGCCGCTAGAGCAATCATCGAACGATGCTCAGACGGTCTCCTTGCAGCTATGAGTAAGAAGACCCCGACCGGAATAAAGAAGCTCAGAAACATCGGCCCGACCTCGTCCTTCCCCTCCAAAAGCCAGCTGGAATGCCACAGATCCTTAAATAGAAAATAAATTATGGCCACATTGAGCAGCCCCACGATCACGAGGACGATCTGCGTCAGTCGTTCTTTTTTCACATTGACCTCATTGGAGCGAATTTTGTTGCGAGTGCAGCAGGGTCGCCTCGTCGAGGTCACCTGGTCGAAGTCACCTCGTCAACGTCGGGCAACTTCACGTTCCACGGCCACGCTCATCTCGCACGTCATGTGCAAGCTGCCTATCATATCCGCACTACGAATGAGGCCTGAAAAAAGACTCATCCCCCCTTGAACATCGAAGATGAACAGGAAGATGACCAGTGGTCCCCCACTTTCGAATGGGCAGCTGCCGATTCGTGAGCGCTAAGTCCAATAAAGCGTCTCACTGTCTCAGAGACGGCCTTTGGAATAGTGAGACGCTTTATTGGACTTACGGGTGGGGTCGGCGCGGTGTGTGCACGCACCGCAGTTGACGAGAAATTCACTGTCCGCGATTTGGTGGTGATAAGAGGATTTCTCAGCATCTATCGGCTATCGCATCAAGCATTGTCGGGTGGAAGTTTGCCGATAGCGAAGCCTTCATCCCGGCGCAATCTGTAGAACGACAGGCCGTTGTAAATAATATTGGCAGAAATAATCATCGTTAGAGAACGGAATGTTAGAAACAGTCCTGCCAGACACACGCCAACCAGCACGGTGAAAACTAGTTCCTCTCGCTGTGACGAAATTCGGCTCGGTCGTCCGGCCAATTCCGACAACGCGAATACCACGGATGTACCGAGGGCTGCAGCTTCCATGCCGACACCAACTCGCCGAAGCGAGACCAAACAAAAAGCGCGCCACAGCTCCTCAGAAAACCCACCGACTACAACGATGGCTGCCCACACACCAATTGGCCCTCGTAACGCCGGGTGCGCTGCGTTGGCAAAACGAAGGTCGGGCCACACCTTGATGCCTAAGAGCCGCACTTGAACTAGCGCAATTCCCACAATGATTCCCACGATGGCTGACTGGATAGGGGTGCCTTTGGGGATAGAAGTCACCCGCAAGCCGTACAGTACGTAAGCGGATAGAATTGCATACCGTAGAATCCAGAGAAGGCGGCCATTGCGTTGCGTGCGAAGCGCAGCGACGTCCGGCATCGGCTCCGCTCCATGGTCCAATCCCCATTTGAAAGCTGCCGGATCGCCAAGCAGGTATGCGAGAAGCGGGTACATTGCGACCACCAAAACTGGATTGTAAAAATCCAATATCGAACTCCGCCGCATCGCGTTGGGCTAATTAGCGCACCATCCTACAGCAAAAACCGGATAACTGTTGCGAACAGGGATTATCACCACCTAATTTGCTTCCGTCCGCGCCGACAGGTACAGCAGCTAGCCTGTAACACCACTATCGAATCCCCGTAAGTCCAATAAAGCGTCTCACTCTCAAAAACCCCGTCTCTGAGACAGTGAGACGCAACATTAGACTTAGCCCTCACCACCCGGCTCGCGCCGCCGCCGCCCTCTGATTCTCCCTGCCATCGCAGTCGAGATGCCCAAATCCTGCGCCACGTCCTGCTGGGACGCTGTGAGACACTGTGGGAATTGGCGGGACTCGCCACGACAGGAACCCACGGTGGATATAACGATTCGCCAGAATAGCTTGCAGGTTATCGCTCTGATCGTTGTGGCCGCAACGGGCCTTTGGCTCATCGGTGTCGCCTTCCTGATGGCTCTGCGCCCGCGTTACAGCCTTCACCTGTTCGAGAAGATGAGCGCAGATTTGCTGGAGCGCTCAAACTGGCGGCTTCAGTTCACTGAGCAGGGATTGCGCGTGCTAGCTGGTGTGGCGCTGATTGCGCGGGCACCGGCCTCTAAGCTGCCGCTGGTCTTCGAGATTGCAGGGTGGCTTTTGGTTGTAACCTCGCTGCTGATCATGGTCGCCCCGATCCGGTGGCATGGTGCCTATGGGACGTGGTGGGTGAAGCGGCTTACGCCTCTCGTGATTCGCATCCTTTCGGTTGTCCCGGCAGCAGCAGGTGCCGGACTGATCTATGCGGCGCTCTAGAAGCACCGTGCCCATCCCTTGTGGCCATGCGGCCTCATCCCCATGAGACGTCAAGAGCGGGAAGTGGATCGGGGCTGGTGAGTATGTATTCATGACGATCAAGCTTCATGCCATCGAGACAACGTATCGCTGCATTATGGGCAACGCGCAGTTTCTGGAATCCCAATTTCTCCACGATGCGGCGGCTAGACTCGTTGCCGTCGAAGAATCCGGTACTGATTGCCCTTGCACCAAGGTGCCCGAACGCGTACCGGATAGCTGCGTTTGCCGCCTCTGTTGCCATGCCCCTTCCCGCGTACTTCCCCGCTGCCCAGTATCCTGTCTCATAGACATCTGGCTCGTCGGTGAGGTCCAATGCGGTTCGAACAACAAAATCCCCGTTGATTCGATGGAATCCGGCCAGAGCGATTCCTGCCTGATTCTGGTAGTCCATCACGCCGCGAATCGAATTTTCCATCGCCTCCCTCGACCGTTGGTTGTCGAAGGCCCAACTCATCCAAAGCTGCAAATCGCTCCACGCTTCTTCCTTAGCGGTCTGGATCGAATCCAAATCGTCAAGCGTTGGCGGACGCAAGATCAGGCGTGGCGTTACGATCGGCATTAAATGGCGCATAGCGTGGCTCACTGGAAGAATTCTGAAATATAGTTCGTCGTCCTGCAACCCGATGCGAGCCTCCTCGTCAGCATGAGACAGCCGATTCTAGTCCCAACTCCTGATTGACGCATGAATCAGAAACTGGGATGTTTCCGGATAGGTGTTGATAACAGGGTTTATCACCAGCTATCTCATTTCGAGATAGCTGGTGGGAAGAGGATTTCTCGACATCTATCCGGACCGGAACATTTCAACTAGCCCGCCGAACATAGTTTCCTTCCCGAGACAATTCCCGGACGCCTGGATTGCCGGTACAGTATCCTCAGGGTTCAACCGACATGGGATGGCGCGAGTACCATGAACTTACGAAACACAGTGCCGAATCGCTGCGGCGAACTCAGCACTATCTCGATTGGGCCAATATGCCCAATCCATTTCGACACTATGAGGGCGTCCCCATCCTGGACTTGCCAGCCGACCCACCAGTTCCACAGATTTCAGCTCTCGCAGTACTCGAAGGCGAGACAGGAACTACCCTGGCTCGGGACGGTGCGGAATTCCTCTCGCAGTTAATGTTTTATTCCGCTTCGATTAGCGCGTCCAAGCGAGTCTCGTCCACCGGAGCCGTCTACTCTCTGCGCGTAAATCCTTCCTCCGGCAATCTCCATCCCACCGAATTTCACTTTTGCGCGCAAGGATTGGTCGGCTGGCCCGATGGCCTCTATCATTACCGTCCCTCATCCCACGTGGTGGAACAACGCGCCATCGGAGATTGGAGTGGGAAGTTGATCGGTATCTCTGCCCCGCTCATTTTCATCCTGACGAGTGTTGCCTGGCGCGAAGCCTGGAAATACCGGGATCGAGCTTATCGGTACTGCTTGCACGATGTCGGGCATGCCTGGCAGGCTCTCACTCTCGCTGCTCGATCGATCGGATGCGAAAGTTTTGCGTATGGCCAGTTTCTGGATGACAGAGTTGCGGAACAGTGTCTCCTGAATGAGGATGAGTGGCCGATGCTTATCGTCCAGCTCCAAGGCCCTTCCATTCCCGTGAGGCCGCTGGAACCAGTCGAGACAATTTTGTTCAGAGGTCAGCCCAACCGATTGTCGGAGGAACAAGTAGCTTATCCATTGATTGAGAGAATTCACGCCGCAACGAAGCTCACTGTGCAAACCGCCGCCCCCGTTCTCGTCCAGGCAAAGCCATCCGGGCGCGGGGAAATCAGCCTGTCGACTAACTCTTCCACGAGCCGTAGCTTCGGCGATGTCGTGCGTGCCCGGCGTTCTGCTCTCGACTTCAGGGGTGGGGAAGAATCGATTTCGCTCTCACAACTTGCAACACTCCTCGCCGCAGCACAGGGACGTCTCTTCGCCGATTTCGCTACCGCTCCAATGGTCCAACTGCATCTTTACGTCCACCGCGTCGACGGCTTGAAGCCGGGGGTGTACCGTTACTGGCCGGAGCACGCAGAGTTGGAAGGAATCAAAGAAGGAGACCAACGCGTAGCCGCGGCAGCTCTCAGTCTGGGACAAGAGCTGGCGGGTAACGCTTGTGTGGCGGTCTCTATGATCGGCGATTTCGAGAATGCGTCTCGCAGCTACGGCAATCGTGGCTATCGCTACGTGCATTTCGAGGCGGGCGCCATCGGTCAACGAATGTATCTTGCCGCCGAGGCGCTGGGCTTGCGAGCAACCGGCATCGGAGCGTTTTTTGATGAGCGAGTGAATCGATATCTGAACTTGTCCCCCGAGCTAGGACAAGTCGTCTACCATTTTGCGATTGGCTACCCGGTTTCCGATCCGCGCCTGGAGGGTTGAAAACCAATGGTCGGCATTTTAGTCCATGGAAACAACCATTTCATCCTGTCCGGGCCCGTGCCCGACGAAGCTGTCGCGTTGGCGTTGGCGCGGCACTGGTCAATCATTCAAATCGGCGAGACAAAATCTCCATCTTTCGGCCAGTGGGAGATTCGGTCAAAAGAATTTCGGGAGAATCCGGAATGGGCTGTCATCGTCCCGGGAGACCGTGAACCTTCTCAAGGAGTGGTGGAGTTGCTTGGAGAGCTTTCTGCTCGCGGTGTGATAATCCAGAGATTGCGCAAGGGCTGCTGGTAACGCCCAGGAAAAAGGAAACCACTCTGAAGCGGCCCACTGTAAATAGCTAGACTAGGTGGTGAGAAGCGGAGGATTAGTGCCATTGCCCCCGCAACCGCAGTTTCGTTCCATCCTGCATACGCACATGCTGCGCGAAGAATAAAATCTGACACCAAAACGCGAAAGTGTTCACAACGGTACAGACGCCCGTGTCGAACGCGGCCAGTCTGGTTGTGGCAGGTAGTCCCTCACGAGAAGGTCGTCGATGATTTTTTCTTGGACGTTTAATGTCGCGTTACAAACGGTCGCCGCGTTCGTGATTTTTCTGGTCGGGTACTCTGCGCTTTTTATTTCCCTATTCACTTGTTTTGCCGTCGCAAAGGGTTTGTACGAAGTAGCAAAGGGGATTTGGACATACCGGACGAGACTTGCATCGGCCCCGCGCTAGAAAAGCTTCGCTAGTCCTGCCTAGAGGCAGGGACGAATGGAATGGCTGGTAATTGGCAGGGAAAATCGACTATCGGGCGTGGCACTAATCAGTTCCATAACTCAAATCGTTTCAAGGGAGGCAACAAGATGAATCCGAGCACAAAGGATGAGATGGCGGGTAAGGTTCACGAAGTGAAAGGCACGATCAAGGAGAAAATCGGACAATTAACGAACGATCCCGATCTGGAAGGCGAGGGGATCGTTGAGAATATTGGCGGGAAAATCCAAACCAAAATCGGCCAGACAGAAAAGGCCATCGAAAAGTTGTAGGTCTGGTCCTGCGCTCACAGCCGAGCCGTAATGGATTATTGATTGGACTCAAGGAATCGATCAAAAAACTGGAGGTAGGTCATGAACTTCTCGACCGTAAGCTCGACACAAATTGCGATCGTGATTGCTGTCGCTCTGTTAGTGGTCGCAGGTATTTCAGTTTTGTTTTTTATTCGCAAACGGCGAACCGCAAGATTACAAGATCAGTTTGGGGGCGCCGAATATGCCCGAGCGGTGAAAGAAGGCGGCGGTCGGCGGAAAGCAGAAGCTGTGCTCGACGAGCGTGCAGACCGAGTGGAGGGCTTTCACATTCGAGCTTTAGCACAAGGTGATCGCTCGCGGTTTGTCGAATCGTGGAGCAGAGTGCAGGCACGATTCGTTGACAGCCCTGGCGGGGCAGTAACCGAGGCCGACCAACTCCTGGGTGACGTGATGTCCACTCGCGGCTATCCGGTAAGCGATTTTGAACGGCGCGCCGCCGATCTCTCTGTGGATCATCCAATGGTTCTCGAAAATTACCGTGCGGCGCACGGGACCGCGCTTTTGCAAGCACAAGGGAAGGCCAGCACCGAAGACTTGCGCCAGGCCATGATTCACTACCGGACTCTTTTTGAGGAGCTGGTCGCCGAACCAGAGGTGGCTCGGGCGGTGGCAACATCGTAGCTCTCGGTTCCAATCGGAAGCGGAAAGCCGTGTTAAGTATTCAGGAGTACAAGACACAAAGAGGAGGCGATCCAGTGGACGAAGCAAATAAAGTAAGAGATGAAGAATCGACCGCAGGGCTGACGACCGCGGCTTTGGCCGGCGTCGGCGCGCGATCGGAAGCGCGAGCTGTCACTGTTCCACAATTTGGCGTGGGAGGAACTTCAACTGCCGGAGCCGGAGCCGCAACCGCCCCGGCTCTCGACGAGCAAGCGGCGCCGCTTTTATTGCCCGAGGAAGCGAAGGATCTTCGGGCCCGGTGGGATGCCATCCAAGTCAGTTTTGTTGACGAGCCCAGGCGGGCGGTGGAACAGGCAGACGGACTTGTCGCGTTAGCGATGAAGCGCTTGGCTGAAATGTTCGCGGCTGAAAGAGCAAAACTTGAAGACCAATGGGAACGTGGGGATGATGTTTCCACCGAGGATCTCCGTCTGGCGCTGCGCCGCTATAGGTCGTTCTTCGGCCGCCTTCTCTCGGTGTAACGTGAATGGGCCGCCTCAGCTTTCTATTGCCGGTGGGAGGAGGATTTATCAATACTTACAAGAAGGACGCAATCCCCTGCAGAATGGCGATACCAGATCGAAGGAGTGAAGGGGGAGGAAAATAAATCCGCCCCCTTACTCTCGGGTCGGATTAGTTGAATTGGCCGGGATGTTCCGCTCTCGTTTTTGCCGACTTGATGTCAGATTCGGCGGCTAACTCTTTTTCTGCTCTGACCCAGTCCTCAACATCCTTCCCAGGTTTGCAACCACGTTGCGTGTACAGCTCGTAAGCTCGACGCGCAACTTGTTCTTTGGAAAGTTCTATGCGTTCGATCATGGCAACCTCCTTGGTTCTGGGCACGAGGGTCAAGTGCTGCCCCTCGCATGTGATCTCGGCGAACTACTTGCCGTTTGCTGAGACGGTGATCTTGATCTGCTTCGGCTTAGACTCTTCTCGCTTCGCCATATGTAAGGTCAAAATCCCATTGCGATAGTCGGCCCGGATGTTCTCGGAGCTAACCGTATTCGGGAGCGAAAAGCTCCGCATGAACGAACCATAGGAGCGTTCAATCCGGAGGTAATTTTCTTCTTTGAGGTCCTTCTCGAACTTCCGCTCTCCACGGATGGTCAATGTATTGTTTGTAATGCGGACGTCAATGTCCTTATCTTGAAAGTCCGGCAGTTCGGCCTTCACGACCAATTCATTTTCGGTTTCGTAGATGTCTACGGATGGCGCCCACGTTGCCAGGTCAGCATGACCCGAGCGCTCGCGAGTAAAGTTGTCCTCAAATAGACGATTGACTTCGTCTTGCAGCGTTAAACCACGGGACTGGTCCCGACGTGTAATGGTATTCATAAATCTCCTTGAACGGCCTGCTGGTTGTCTTGGCGAGGGGTAATCCAGCTAACTTGCGCTGGGTTGTAGGTGAACTGAAGAATCCCAGGTCCGTAATCACACTGTGCGTATGCTGTCGCATTGTCAACAGAATTACTACACTGGATCAGAAATAATCTATTCTTGAGACGTCTACGCTTCGCAAGTCGCACAAGCTAGGTGCTTTAAGGCTGTCGGACAAATTCGAACAATTTCCCAAGCGGAGTGACATCCACTCTTTTACATTGGTTGGATCACTGGGCTAGGGCCGATAAAAGCGGTTATCGGGGACGACGTATTTCCGGATAGCTGTCGAGAACAGGAATTGTCACCAGCTATCTCATTTCGAGATAGGTGGTGGGAAGAGGATTTATCAACATCTATTGAACTTTCCACCGCGACGAAACGCCGGTTTATTTGATTTCACTTCTTGGGTAACGCGCTTTACAAGGACCTAGGGCGTCGCGTGGTGGTCCGTCGCTAACCCGCTTACTTGACGGAATAATTGCGCGCCTCCATACAAGCGCCGAATGCTCGCTGAAAACTGTCGAGGCCTTCTGCATGGGCCATCTTCAATCGATCATCGTCAGCCTTTTGTTGGGCGGCCGTCTTCGCGGCCGCATCTTTTTTCGCTGCCGCGCTGGCTTCCCGCTGCTTCGCCCCACCGCGCATGGTACCGACAACAGCACCCGCGGCGGCACCTTTCCCCGCGTCCCCGGCGATGGCCCCAACGGCGGCACCGCCAGCGGCACCGCGAGCGGCACCTTTGGCACGGCCACCGCTCGGCGTACTGGCATTGTCCGCCGCGGCCTTTTGTTCAGCTTGTTTTTGTTCGGCGGTTTTGCCTGCCGCAGGAGGCGCTTTTGGATCGATGCCGGTATATTGCTTTGCTGAGCCGTAGCAGTCTGATTCGTCTTTTAATTGTTGGTCGGGGGATTGGCCGTTTTTCCCGAACACAAATACGCCAATATCTTTGGAAGGCGACCAGGCCGGCGCAGCCGCTGGGGCTTGAGCGAAGGTAGGTAGGGCGACAAACAACAAAGCCAGCACAGCGAGTAGGTATTTCACGCTAGAGTCTCCTTGGGCCGAGAACGCCCGGCCGTCCAATTCACATTTGACAGTACACTTCAGCCGCAGAGCGAAATCTCCCACTAACGAGAAAATGCGACGGTGCCTTACGCAGAGTGCGTCAGTCGGTTTGCTGCTTCATCTGATCCAGAACCTGTTGAACGTTGAAGGCCGCCAATTTCTGGCGCTGTGGGAATTCTTTGAACGTCATGAGGAACTGTCCCACGACGGCCTGCACAGGAACCATCACCCAGATCTCGTCACTATTCCCACACGTTTACTTTGCTGAATCATCAAGCTGTTTCGTCAGTGCCTCTTCCTTTGCCTTTGCCTCACCCGCGTCGATCGTCGCGTTAATTTCATCGCCGAGCGCGGTAACGAGTCGCGTGTTCGTCTTCAAGTAGTCAGGATAGGGTGGAGAGCTAGGACGTGTCTTGTTCTTGTTAAGATGATCGATAGCGCTGTTCATGTTCATCGCCAAATCGTTTGCAAGCGCGGTGATGCGATCGATCGCATCTTGCTGCCAGGGGCTGGCCACTGTTCGATGTGATTGCAGCCCGCGTGTATTTTCCTGCAACTTGTTTACGTCGTCCTTCATTCTCGTGAGTGTCGCGGTGTGGGTATTCCAGCTCGGTCCGCTTACTAAGCTGAAGGACTGCATTTCGGTGGCATCCTTCTTGATCTTTGCCACCAGCGGCTTTACCGCCTCCAGTTGGGCAGTTACGCTGGGATTATCATCGGCGGGTTGGCCAAATGAGCTGGCGGGCACAAGGCCTGATGCAAACAAGAGAGCTCCAGCAATCGCAATTCTAAATCTCATCTTCGTATCCTCCTGTTGATGGTTGCACTTTCCACTCCGGGAACCTGGCCGCGTTTAACACTACCGGAAGCAACACGGAATTTTGTCTCGGTCTAACCGCTTCCACATCCTATCACGCGCGCCGTTCTCGGATATTCAGCACTGCCGCAAAATCAAGCGGACGATCGGTTCAATAGGGATATCCCTTGGCGAGCGCTAGCGCCAGCTTTGCATCGTGCCCATAGATGTCATCGTAGAAATCCACAAGGCCATCTTCATCCACTCTTGCGGTGGCGTACAAAATCAGCACGGGGATCGGTGAGCTCAAGTTCACTTGGACGCTCTTCTCACCATTCATCGCCGCCCGGATGCGTTCCTGAGTCCACTCCGGTTTGGACTGCAGCACCCACGCGGCTAGCGCGGGAGGGTCTTGAACACGAATACAGCCGTAGCTGAAATCGCGACGCGACCGGGAGAACAATTCGGTTTTGGGCGTGTCATGCAGGTAGACCAAGTAGGTATTGGGAAACATGAATTTCACGCTGCCCAGGGCATTCTTGGGGCCAGGACGCTGCCGAACGGATAGCTTTCCCGCGCGCAGAAGCTGAATCTGTTCCGGTGTTACCTGTGCGCCGCTTATGACCTTGCCATTTGCATCGATGAGGTCGTATCCGTTTTGGGCGAGGTAAGCGGAATCCTTTTGCAACGGCGGAAGAATTTCCTTGCGCATGATGGTGGGAGGAACACCCCAATCGGGCCGGAAAACCAGGTAGGTCATCTTCCCTATAAAAGCCGGAGTCTCCGAGCGCATGGCCTTGCCAACCACTACGTTCATTTTCAAACTGATGTGATGCGGCTCGTCGAATCCGTAAAGGCGAAATGCCGGCACGTTTACGGCGATTAACGGCGTAGTGAGATCGTGAGGTAGCCAGCGCCAGCGTTCGAGTGAAAATTGAAGCTGCCGAACGCGCTCTGCGAACGGCACATTGAGTTGCCGGACCGTTTCCGGCCCCAGACTTCCCGTTACCGCCAGCGCGTGGCGCAGTTGAAACCGCTTCACCGCCTCGGCGACATCGCTTTCATATTTCACTGATCCTTCGGCTAGCGTCGCGCTCTGGGGTAAATCCCCCAGGAGCTTCAGCTTGTTCACCAGCAAGCCCATCCCGGCATACGTGCCGCCCGACGACACCGGTTTTTCTGGAATCGGAAGCTTCTCTGAAGAGACTTCCGGCGCGAGTGAGAGATATTTCCGCAGCGCCTGGGCAGTTCGCGAGTATCCGTCTTCTTGAGGTTCTACTTGGTCCAAAAGCGGCACGATGTCTGATGCTTGAGAGAGTTGCGAAAGAAATCCCGGCAACTCCGTTTTCCTGTGATTCAAGTCGAGATCAAATTTAAGGTGCCGCGGGTCGATGCGTCCAACATTCAGTGCCGAGACGTACCGCAGCAGGCACACCGATAGGGCTAGATCAAATCGAGCAATCTCGTCCGGTGTTGGCTTACCGGCGAGAGCTTCCTCGCGGGATTGCCACCGCGAGGCATCGTAATCTTCGGCGTTCAGACCCTTCTGTGCCGCTTCTTGTAAAATTGAAACGACAAGTTTCGCTTGCGCGGTCGGCCCCGCTCCGTCAACCCAGGCCGGTGCGTACCCGCGGCCTACATAGAATTTCGTGGTATCTCCACTGACGTCACGAAAATCGGGCCAGCGAAGAGTCGCAAGTTTGCCGGAGGCGACCAGGGGACGCAGCGCGCCGCCTACAGCTTCCGCACTCTCCGGAGCTAGCGCGGCCCTCTGCGGCTCAACCGGGCCAGCTTCTGACCGGTCTCCTGAGGTGTGGCACGCGATCGCGGAGAAGACCAGAAGGAACACGAAAACCGAGTAGACACACCGGCCTAGGGCGCGAATTCGACCCGGCTCTTCTGCAAGTTTCACTTTGCATGCATCTTACGCTTCATTTCAGATAGCTGTCGAGAACAGGGATTATCACCAGCTAGCCCAAAACGAGATAGGTGGTGCGAAGAGGATTTCGCAACACCTATCAGGAACCCTCATATTAACCCAGCTATGCATGCCGGAGTGGAGCATCCCGAAGGCGGGGCACCCCGGCAAGCGGCTGCACGACGCCTAAAATGCATGTGCGGCCAACCTGCTCCCGTAATGGTTTGCGTATCCGCGGTCACAACGTCCCGTGACGCAGGTCATATCCGACTCCCGCAGAATTGCGTAGAGATCTTGGTAGGGGCAGAAAGCAACTCGAACTATAACCAGCGAGACAATCAGTCACGCCCGCGCCCTAAGGAGGCTTTTATGTTTAGCCGACAGATTACGATGCAGATCAACAAGAATTGGACACCAGAGTTTCCGAAAGTGATTGAAAAGGAAGTTCTTCCCCTGCTCCGCAGGCAGAAGGGTTTTCTCGATGAACTGATCCTGCTTGCGCCTAACAAGACGGAACTGGTAGCCATCAGCTTGTGGGAGAACAAGGAATTCGCGGAGATTTACAACCGTGAGTTCTATCCCGAAGTCGTCAAGATCATCAACAAGTATGTGGAAGGCTTGCCAGTGGTGAAGACGTTCGAAGTGGAGTATGCGACGCTTCCAGCGTTCAAGAAATTCGCCACAGTATCGGCCAACTAGGTCCCGGCATCGGTTATTGGAGAGGGGACAAGACACGTCCCCTCTCCAGGGCCCTCTCCCGCAGAGGGAGCATTGGAGGAGAGCCATGAAACTTTCAGATACTGCGCTCAAACTGGCGTTCTTCGGAATGCACCGCGAAGCACGCGACATTATCGACTTCCTTGCGATTTGTTTTTCTGTCGTCATATCGATCACAGTAAGCGTCATTGCCGCGCTCTGGGTGGGCCATGTGTTCAACGCGCCGGTGGGTTTCATAGCAGGAGTTGGATTCTATGGCCTTAGTTTGATCTTGTGTTCGTTCGCGCTCCTGCACGGCCACCGCAGCTGAGCGACCCAATGGGCCTCGCTCATTAAGGCATGTGTGAGTCCAAGTGACACGCGATCCGACAAGTTCAGTGGGGGTACATCGATGCTAATAAGTGAAATGAGCAGCGAAGAGTGTCGGGATATGCTTTCTCGGCAGGGGTTCGGCAGGCTCGCATGTGCCCACCAGAACCGTCCCTACATCGTTCCAATCTATTTCGCCTACGAGCCTGACCACCTCTACGGCTTTACGACCTTGGGACAAAAGGTAGAGTGGATGCGTTCGAATCCGCTGGTGTGTGTGGAGGTTGACGAGGTCCTGAGCCATTTCCGTTGGTCAAGTGTGGTCGTCGTCGGACGCTATGAGGAACTTCCGGACACGCCTCAATACAGCGGGGAGCGCCTTCAGGCCCAGCTTCGACTCGAAAAAAGAGCGTTGTGGTGGCAAACCGCATACGCGGCCAACCAGGCTCGCTTCGAAGACCGCCCTGCGAATGCGATTTTCTACTGCATACACATCGAAGAGATCAGCGGTCGGAGGGCTACCGCCGATCCAGTGGAATCAGCAGTTGGACTCTCACGCTCGGTATGTCCGACGCGTGAGAAATGACCAAGTCGCGTAACGTGCCAATGGGCCGGAAGAGGAGGAATTCGACGGGGTAAAAAAGGAGAACAGCGATGTACGAGAATATCCTGATACCGACCGATGGTTCAGAACTCGCTGGAAAAGCTGTCCAGCACGGCATTGTTTTTGCCAAAGAGATCGGCGCCAAAATTACAGTGCTCACGGTGACGATGCCATTTTGACCGGCCCGATTTGTTAGTCCAGGAGAAGTGAGAGTTTTTATATCACAGCCATGGGCTGTGAAGATGCAGTTACTCCCCAGGGGCTACAGGCCGCCGGGGCAGGCGGCCTGTAGCCGAGTGCGGCCGCTTCGTGTTGTACACCACCCGCCACTTTTCGATTACCACCTGGGCCTCCTTCAACGAGTAGAAAATTTCTCCATTCAAGCATTCATCCCGCAACTTTCCGTTGAAGCTCTCGCAGTAGCCGTTCTCCCAAGGACTTCCCGGTTCGATGTACAGCGTCCCAGTGCCCACTTTGGCCAGCCACTGCCTCAGCTCTTTCGCCACGAACTCCGGACCATTGTCCGAGCGAATGTCTTCCGGTATTCCTCGGAACAGCATCACGTCCGCAAGTGCTTCGATCACTTCATACCTCCCAAGCCTTCTTGCTACACGGATCGCCAGGCACTCCCGAGTGTATTCGTCGATCAGCGTCAGCATCCGCAGCATTCTGCCGTCGTGCGTCATCGCACTCACGAAGTCGTAACTCCACACATGGTTCGCCCGCTCTGGTCGCAGCCGCACGCACGATCCGTCGTTCAGCCACAACCTTCGGCGGGGCCGCTGTTTCTGCGGTACTTTCAGCCCCTCACGACGCCAGATGCGCTGCACCCGATCCTTGCCTACCTGCCAGCCAGCACTTTGCAACAGCGCCGTAATCCGCCGGTAGCCGTAGCGGCCATACTCACTGGCCAGTGCAACGATCGCTTCGGTCAGCGCATCTTCATCGATCCGCGGGATCGCGGCATAGCGTTGTGTCCTTCGCCACTGCTCCAGCAGCCGACAGGCATGTCGCTCGCTCACTTCGTATTCTTCGCGTGCATGCTCTACCGCACAACGCCGCCGCTCAGGGCTCAGAAGTTTCCCGAGGCCACGTCCTTCAGGATCTGCTTCTCCAGAGACAGCTCCGCTACTAAACGCTTCAGCTTCGCGTTTTCTCGCTCCAGCTCTTTCAACCGTTTCGCTTGATCTAGCTTCAGGCCGCCAAACTCTTTCCTCCAGCGGTGGTACGTCTGAACCGTGATCTCTGCTTCCTTGCAGGCTTGTGGTGTGCGCTTCCCGTTCGCTATTTCTACTTCAATCTGCCGCAGCAGGGCCACGATTTGCTCCGGCTTGTGTTTCTTCATCGGCATGTCCAGCTCTCCTTTAGAGTGATTTTCTCTCACTCCCGCTGGACTAAATCAACCCGGTCAGGTCAATTGTGAAGGCACCTTTCGGCCTGTAGGGACAGTTATTCTTCGAAGTGGCAGAAGTCATAAGCCAAGATGATGATGTAGCTCACGTCGATCCCGTTCGGCTTAGAACTGATCTGACTCTCCCAATTCCGGGGGTGAGGGGAGGACTGGCAACCGAGGGTACTGGTTGGTGAACACGGAACGACGCCGCGGAGGTTACGAGCAGGTCAACGCAACGCACGACTCCTTCGCCAAAAAGAAGGAACACGAGAAGAGATATCCCAAGTACACCGAATAAGGCACAAAATAGGAGAAATGCGGCGAGCAGGTCGCGTACAACGAATACCTCAGTTCCCGTAACTCCAATCAGTCCGATCACGGCACCGGCAATAAGAATCTTCTGTATCGGCTTCCGGCTCATCTCTGTGCTCCCATCTGGAACGGCATCTATATTTTCTTGTATGGCCTGAAGTCAAAATGAATACCTGAGTCTGATTGGAGATCGGCCCGGTCCGCTCTTCGGAAGGGCTGATCGCGAGGTTAGCATCTCAACATAGCAGGTCACCGTAACGAGACGACTGTCAAAACTACCAGTCACGGTTTGTGACGACGCTTGCCGGATAGATTGTCCTCGATGAAATGCGAAATCCCTTGGAATAGCACCATCACGAAAAGCACGAACCCTACGACAAGTCCCCCATCTAGCACCTCAAAAACAGCATACGCCACGCCCTTTAGAAATCAGTGACGCGCGCCACGCGGTCCTGTGACCCTCGTCACCTTCATGGCAAGAAAACTTCTGCGTTCAATACCAATTAAAAATCGCACTAGTCGGGAGACTGACATTATTTCGAGATAACTGTTGCGAACAGGGATTATCAGTAGCTATCTCAGTCTGAGATAGCTGGTGGGAAGAGGATTTCGCAACACCTATCCAACTTTCCGCCAGAAATCGACCAAGGATAACTTCCCAGTGGCCGACCATACGACAAGTGGTCGTCGCGTGTACAATTAGGGCGGCGCGCAGGCATTACCGGCTGCATAGCTCAATGAAGCTCCTCGTATATTCGTGTCTACTGCTCGTTGCTTTTCTATTTCTGCTGCCGATCTCTGCACAGCAAGCCCTTCCGCCGATCATCGACGGACAGGTCGATCGGCTCGCCGACGACGAGATGGCGAGCCTGCACGAGCCGTCGCTCGCGATCTCGATAGTGAATGACGGCAAGCTCATCTTCGCAATGGGTTACGGCATGTCGGATGTCGAGAACAATGTGCCGGCCACCGCCGACACGGTATATCGCATCGCGTCGCTCTCAAAATCGCTGACCGCCGCCGCCGCGATGCGGCTCGTCGAAGAGCACAGGCTGGACCTGGATGCGCCGGTGCAGAAATACTGCCCGGCATTCCCAACGAAGCAATGGCCCATTACGGTAAGCGAGGTGCTTACGCACCAGAGCGGCATCCGGCACTACAAGAACGACGACGAGAGCATCAACACCCGCCACTACACGTCAATCAATGAGGCGCTGACCCAGAATTTCGCAAAAGACCCGCTCCTCGTCGAACCGGGTACGAAGTTCAGCTACACCAGCTACGGGTACATCGTGCTCGGCTGCGTCATGGAGGGCGCGTCGGGCATGAGCTATACCACGTACATGCAGCAGAGCATCTTCCTTCCGGCAGGCATGACTTCGACCGGACTGGATGATGTCTTCGCAATCATCCCGCACCGCGCGCGTGGATACAGAATCGACAAGGACGGCAGACTCCAAAACGCAACCTTGCTCGACATCAGCAACAAGCCACCGGGTAGCGGTATCAACTCGACTGCCCGCGATCTCGGCCTATTCATGGTGGCACTGTATGGCGGCAAGCTAGTCACGCCCGCGACTTGGAACCAGATGATCACCCCGGCAAGGACGCGGGATGGCAAGCCAACAATCTACGGCTACGGCTGGTTTGTCGGCGGGCCCGTCAGCAGTTACCACGGGCTGCGGGAGGCCGGCCATGGCGGCGATGTCCAGGGATTTGGAAGCGTGCTCTATGCGATACCGGAGAAGAAGTTCGCTGTCGTCGTCCTAAGCAATGGAGAGAAGGAGAACGTTTCTATCGAGTATATCGCCTTGGCGCGCAAGATCTACGACATCGTGACCGCGCATTAGCAGCGTCGAGTGCGAATCGCGTCAGGGCTCGACGAAACATCGCCGTTTTGCTGGCATATCCAGCTGGACGTATGAAGGGCCACTCGGAAGTAATCCGCTAGATATCTAATCGAAGCGCACTTTTCCGGATAACTGTCGATAACAGGGATTATCACTAGCTATCTCAGTCTGAGATTGCTTGTGGGAAGCAGATTTCTCGACATCTAACGACTCGCAAAGAATTGCGGGCACTTTTATGGGCTATGCGCTTTGGCACACAGGTCATTTCTAAGGCTGTACGTTCTTGAATTTAAAAATGTGCAATATTGCACAGTCGCGGGATTGTGCCTCGCTCTAGAATCCGAGTGAGCAGCTTCCATTAAGCCAACGACCCGAGTTTTGGAGTCCATAACTGGGGTCAGATAGGTCACAGTCACTATGGGATCTCGCTACGGACTCAAAATCATCCAGAAGCCCTCGGCCTCCCTCGCGTGTAACGGGGAAGTGTTTTGTGACTCTTTGGCCAGCAGTCTCACAGTACTAGACACTATCGTTCCTCCTGTGGCGTATCCCAAGGGCGCGGTGCTGTTCATGGAAGGCCAGACCGCGTGCGGTATCTTCGCGGTCTGCAGCGGGCAGGTCAAACTTTCCACGTCCTCTGTCGGAGGCAAGGCAATCATTTTGAAAATTGCTGAAGCGGGAGAACTTCTGGGACTTCCAGCGACTCTAGTAGGTAAACCTTACGAAGTTACCGCCGAAGTCTCGGAGCCAGCCCGAGTTAATTTCATTCCTCGGTCCGCGTTTCTGCACTTCATGAGCGCCCACCCGGAAGCTGTCATCCAGGTTGCTCAACTCTTGACGGACAGCCACTACGCTGGTCATGAGGTGATTCAGTCGTTGGGGCATTCGCGTTCCGCTTCCGAAAAACTGGCTCGTTTTTTCCTTGGTTGGTCAGCCAATCACACTCACGGTCAGGATCATCTTCGCATCGCGCTCACTCATGAGGAGATTGGCGAGATGATTGGCGTGAGCCGTGAGACTGTAACGCGCCTACTGACCGCTTTTAAGAAGAGGAATTTGCTGACGGTCAACGGTGCCACAGTCAATATCTGCAATCGGCCCGCGCTTCGGAGTCTAGCGGGCGCGTAGCCCGAAACGATAATGCATCACCAGCAGTCTCTGACTACCCCCGTCATCCTGTAAAAAATGAGCTCAACTCCTGATGAACGCGCTTACGCACATTGACGTTCGACAGATGTTGATAACAGGGATTATCACCATCTATCTCAGTCTGAGATTGGTGGTGGGAAGAGGATTTATCAACACCTATCCGCATCCCAAACCGTTCCGGCCCACCAGCAGAACCTAGTTTCCGGTTACGCGACTCATGCTACTTGGAGCCTTGGCGTGCCAAGGCTTTCCCGGTGATTAAGGAGCTCGCCGTTAACCGCGACTCTTTTGATCGCATCAGCGCGGCGGGCGGCTTCATCTCCGTCTCGACCGGAGGTGCCCCCGACGGCAACGCCGTTCCCATCCGCAAGCAGGATGCCGAGCTCGCCATGGACGCCGCCTGTATCGGTTGCGGCGCGTGTGTAGCCGCCTGTCCCAATGCTGCCGCGGCCCTCCTTGTAGGCGCAAAGATTTCCCATCTAGGTCGTCTGCCGCAGGGCCAGTTGGAACGCGATCGCCGCGCCCTCGCCATGACCCGGCAAATGAATAGCGAGGGCTTTGCCAACTGCACCAATATCGGCGAATGCGAGGCCGCCTGCCCAAAGGAAATCAAGATGGAGGTAATCGCCCGCACTAACCGCGATTACATCAAAGCCGTCTTCCTCGAGCGCCCCGAATTTTCTCCCGCCGGCGCGGAACAAGAAAAAGATTGACGCCCTAAAACAGCGTTCCTGTAGGGACCGGCCAACCCGTGGACTTGCATTGATAACGGAAATTCTTTCAGAGGCTCAACGACCGAAGCTCAGGCCAAAGTAGCTTTAGAATTACTCCCGTTTCCTTCGTGGAGACCAGGGTGAAAACATGGCAGCAATGTTCGCAAAGCCAAAAATGTTTTACGCCGTGAGCATTTCCACTTGAATTCTTAATCCCATCGCCCTCGTGCTTGGCGCTCCCGTCCGCGCGAAATCGGAAGAACCTCCCGCCTTGAAGCCAATGAAACGTAATGGGGCAGGATGGATTTGCACACTTGGGGTTGAGGGTCTGCTGTAAAGCGGTTCCTTCCACAACTTCATTGCCGCCGGGCAAATGCGCATCTTCACAAATCGTGGGGGCGCTCTTTCGATCTTCCAGTTGTCGTATGGTAGTGCGCAGCCAAGTCCCAAATATTTCTTCAATTTCGTGCTGGTCAGCGTATCGATACAAGGTGTCCAGCGTCTCCCCGGAAGCGTTGAGCTGGATCTGGCGGCAGGGAAACTTTCCCAAGCGAAGTTCCGGCGGCACCAATTGCATCAGCACACAATCGCTGCACGGCGCCGGATTCTCTTTGCAATCGTAATTCATACAGGCAGGGGAATCCTCGAAGATGAATTGCGGCCGCCACGGCTCGCGGGGCGAGCTTCCATATCCGCCCTTTTCAAGAAAATTGAGCTCGAATTTCAGGACGTCCAGGAGATCGCGCTGGTCATTTTGCATTTGAGTGCCTCCTTCTTTGTCCCATGATCTCTCTCGAACGTGGTACGGCGTCTGTGACAGAAATCACGCTTGGGCGTGACCTCGGTCACGGCCGGCAGCGTTTTTTTGGGAAAGACTGTGTTCCTGAAAGAACCGGAAGCCCATCGGGGCTGTCGTCTCCTATGTCGAAACGAATGTGGTTAGCTGCTCCGCGGAAGGGGCGTATAATCCGCCCAGGGTTTCCCATGCGCTCTCCGTACGGGCTCGATATCATCGAAAGCTGCCTGAAGTGTCCGCACAGGGAGGAGCGTTTGTTTTGCGACCTACCTCCTGCTGCCCTGCAAAAGCTAGCGTCCATTACGGCCCCTTCGACCTATCCCAAAGACGCCACACTTTTTGTCGAGGGACAAACTCCCCGCGGAGTGTTCGTTCTGTGCAGCGGTAAGGTGAAACTTTCGACTTCATCTGTGGACGGGAAGACGCTCATTCTGAGAATCGCCGACACGGGTGAAGTGTTGGGCCTTGCGGCGGCCGTTTCAGGAAAGCCTTACCAGGCCACTGCAGACGTGCTCGAACCCTGCCAGGCAAATTTCATCAGCCGCAACGATTTCTTGAATTTTCTGCGAGAGCACGGGGAAGTTGCCTTTCGAGTGGCGCAACAATTGAGCGAAAACTACCATCACGCCATCGCGGAGTTGAAGACCATCGGACTCTCGCACTCGGCTTCCGAAAAGCTGGCGCGGTTTATTCTCGATTGGTGCGCGGAGCACGACAAGGGCAGCGGTGAGGTCCGCGCAACGATGGCTTTGACCCACGAAGAAATCGCGCAGATGATTGGGACCTCGCGCGAGACCGTCACGCGGCTCTTCGCAGATTTCAAGAAGCGGCGCCTGCTGGAAATTAAAGGCTCGACGATGGTGATTCGCGATCGGGCGAATCTAGAACAGATGCTTTCTGACTAGACCGCATTCGCCTGCCGGGTCGCTCAAGGCCGAAGAGAATCTTTTGATTTCGACCTCTTCGCGATCAAAACGTAGCGCTCGAGGAAACTTTCGCGATGATGGTTTCCCAAATTTGGACGGCCCTTTTTTCATCTCACCTCGCGCCCATGCTTCCAAAACTCGACCGTAATTCCGTTATCAACCCTGTTCTGAGGCGTCGCGCCCGCTCCTCTTAAATCCTATGCTGATCACTGCGATCACGACAGAAGAGTGCCGGGAAATTCTGGCTCGAACAGGTTTTGGCCACCTCGCATGCTCCCGCGACAACGAACCGTATGTGATACCCATCTACTTCGCTTACGAGCCTGACCATCTTTACGGATTCTCAACGTTTGGGCAGAAAATCGAATGGATGAGGTCAAACCCGAGAGTGTGTGTCGCAGTTGACGAGGTCGCTGATCAGTTCAACTGGGCGAGCGTGATTGTTAAGGGCCAATATAAAGAACTCCCCGGCACACAAGAGCACAATTCTGAACGCCAACACGCGTTCGAGCTGCTCGAGAAGCGCAAGCTCTGGTGGCAAACCGCTGAAGCGGCCCGGGAGTTACGATCCGCGAAGCCCTTTCCGTCCATTTTCTATTACATTTACATCGAAGCGATGTCCGGCCGTCGAGCGACACCCGGAAATTTCTAACAACGTGAAACCGTTGCTGTTCTGCCCGGGCTCCCACGCGGAGGCCTACATCACATCGGTTTGTGATGGCAGTCACAGCAGTCTCCATCACGATTTGTAACACTGCCTCGGTACATCGGACTGGGGGAGGAAAAACATGAAAACGCTCAATACGGAAACCCGGATTCAGCTCAAGAACGTGCTTTTCCTGACGGATTTTTCTCCGGCGGCGGATTCGGCGATCCCTTATGCGGCGGAGGTTGCGAAGCGCTTTGGAGCCAGGCTCTTTGCTCTCCACGTGCAAACGCCAATCATCAACCCGATGACGGAACCCGCTACGTGGGCCGCCCTGGAGAAGGCCGCGGTGGAAGAAGCGGCCACACACCGAGCTACACTTCTGAAATCATTTCCAGGCCAGCAAGCGGAGGTGCTAATAAGAGAGGGAGGACTCTGGACCGAACTCGATTCTATCGTACAAGAAAATAGGATCGATTTGATCGTACTCGGGACGCGCGGGCGGTCTGGACTGGCGAAATTCCTGCTGGGCTCTACAGCGGAGGAAATTTTCCGGAAAGCTCCGTGCCCGGTATTGACCGTGGGACCGTTTTCGCCGGGAGAACCCGGCCGGAGTGGGCAGTTTTCCGAGATCGTTTATGCCACGGACTTCAGCACCCAATCGGTGGCAGCCGCGTCCTACGCATTATCAATCGCACAGGAGTTCCAGGCGCACCTGACGCTTGTGCACGTGATTGCGGATGATGAGCCCGGTGATCTGGTGCGCTCCGCGGAACTCGTGAACGCTGCAGAGCATCGTTTGCGCGGCCTTCTTCCCCCGGAAGCGGAACTGTGGTGCGAACCGCGGTTTATAGTGAAGTTGGGTTCTGCCGCCGAACACATCCTGGAAGTTGCGAAGGAAAGGAACGCGAACCTGATCGTGCTCGGCATTCGGCGCTCCGGCGGTTTTCCGGGCGCGGTGACGCATCTTCCAATCGCGACTGCACACAAAGTCGTCTCGCACGCAACGTGCCCCGTGCTTACGGTGCGCGGGTAAAGACTCAGCCGGCCAGATGCCAGGCGTATGCGGAACAAAAACATTTTGGAAGAGGCTGCGTCACTATGAGTTCGTTCGCCCCCCTCGATCCACGGCTACGATTCAAAGAATGCGGCCTCTCCCAGAGTGGCGCGCCGGGGATTTCCAACGATAACAAGCCAGAAGTCGGATCGAACGATTTGAACGAGGGGCCCTCGATGTCAATCTTCCGGCCATATCCCGTGCAATACGTTTCTCGATGGAAGACAAAGCAGGGCGAGGAAATTCTCGTCCGACCGATTCGGCCGGAGGATGAGCCGATGATGGTGAAATTCCACGCCACTCTCTCCGATCAAACCGTCTATTTGCGATATTTCCACATGGAAAAGCTGAGTACGCGCGTCGCGCACGAGCGCTTGGTCCAAAAATGTTTTGTCGAATATGACCGTGAAATGGCGCTCGTGGCGGAACGGACTCCGCCGGATACAGGCCAGCCCGAAATCATTGCAGTGGGCCGGCTGACCAAATCGAAATCTGACGACGAGGCAGAATTGGCCGTTCTCGTAAGCGACCGTTACCAGCGGCATGGATTGGGGGCTGAACTCGTACGGCGCCTGATCCAGGTAGGCCGCGACCAAAAATTAAGGGAAATTGTAGCCAATATTCTTCCGGAGAATTATGCAATGCGCGCACTCGCCGACCGGTTCGGTTTCAAGATGCGAGCGAGCGACGATCCCACGATCGTGGTTGCGGTCTTGAATCTGTCCGGTGAGTAACGAGGACGAAGCCTCCGGCGCGGTTCAGCAATCGATTGCGAATCACAAGGAAGCTGCTTCCACAATGACGATCGCCTTGACACCTGCCCGCTTCCAGCGGCGCGGCAAAAAAATCTCGCTGAACTCCCACAACTGAATCTCCGCGGTTACAATACCCGGGGCTACCAATGGAATACGACGCCATCATCATCGGCTCCGGGCAGGCGGGAAATCCGCTTTCGTCCGCGATCGCCGAGCGCGGCTTGACCGTTGCTCTGATCGAGAGATCCCATCTCGGCGGCACATGCATCAACACCGGCTGCACGCCCACGAAGACGATGGTCGCTTCGGCACAAGTGGCGCATTACGCGCGCAACGCGAAGAAGTGGGGCGTCCACACCGCCGGCGTGACAATCGATCTTCCCGCGATTGTCGCGCGCAAGAATGCCGTGGTTCAGCATTTTCGCGACGGCCAGCAACACCGAATCGACAATCATCCGAAAATCCGCCTGTACCGCGGCGTCGCTCGGTTCTTGTCGCCGCACCAGATACAGGTCGGCGCCGAAACGATCGAAAGCGATAAGATTTTTATCAACGCCGGCACTCGTCCCGATCCGCCGCGCCTCACGGGGATCGATCGCGTCGGCTACCTCACGAACGAATCCATCATGGAGCTTGAGGCAGTTCCCGAACATTTGATCGTCCTCGGCGGCGGCTACATCGGCCTCGAGTTCGGACAGATGTTCCGTCGCTTTGGCAGCAGGGTCACGATCGTTCATCGCGGCGATCAGATCTTGTCGCGCGAAGATCCGGACGTTGCGACAGAACTTCAGAAAGCGCTGGAGGCCGAGGGCATCGCAATTCGTTTGAAAGCGCTCTCGACCAACCTCGAAAAGCAGGGCGGCGAGGTTGTTCTAACTTTCGACTCGGGTGGCCGCACGGAGACGATTTGCGGCTCTCACCTGCTGGCCGCGACCGGCCGCGTTCCGAATACCGGCGATTTCGGGCTCGACAAAGCAGGCGTCGCGCTCGATTCGCACGGCTATGTGAAAGTGAACAACCGCCTCGAGACCGGAGTAGCGGGAATCTGGGCGCTCGGCGATGTGAATGGTGGCCCCGCGTTCACTCACATCTCGTATCACGACTACCAAATCGTCTACGCCAACGTATTCGAAGGAAAGAATCTGACCACCGACCACCGTTACCTTCCTTATTCGCTGTTCACCGATCCGCAGCTCGGGCGCGTGGGCATGACCGAAAAAGAAGCGCGCGCCAGCGGCCGAAAACTCAAGATCGGATCGTTCCCAATGTCGAGCGTCTCTCGCGCGGTCGAGCGCGGTGAGACGACCGGCTTTATGAAACTCATCGCCGATGCCGATACGGATCGCATTCTGGGAGCATCCATCCTCGGAATTGAAGGCGGTGAAACCGTGCAGGTGCTCGGCGCGATGATTCTGGCCGATGCGCCCTATACCGTGCTCAAAGGCGCTGTTTTCATTCATCCCACTCTAGCCGAAGGGCTCTTTGGACTCCTCGAGTCGGTGAAGCCCGTATGAAAATCCTCTCGCTACGAACGCACAAAACTTTTCCGTAGGCGGAAAATCCGGTAGCCGCGCGACGAACGCAATGTAAGATATGTGCGGGGGCCCCGATGCGATTCTCAGTATCTCGCGTTCGATTTACGACCTTGGCGCTCATCCTTATTGTCGCGGCGATCGCCGCCGAGCTCTCCTCCACAGGTATTGGACGCGCCGCTACTCCACCGGCTGAGCAAGCCGCAGGCCTCGCCGCATGGGACCAGGTCCGTTCCGTTCTCCAGAATCCGCGCTGCCTCAACTGCCATCAATTGAATTCGCCGCTGCAAGGTGATGACCGCCGGGTTCACATTCCTCGAGTCGTTCGCGGCCCGGACAACCATGGCGTGGGCGCGATGCGTTGCGGCAATTGCCACAACGACATCGGAAATAATCCCACCTCAGGAACGCCCGGCGGACTCCACTGGCAGCTCGCTCCTGTCTCGATGCTCTGGCAGGGATTGTCGAGCGCGGATTTGTGCCGCGCGGTGAAGGATCCAAAACTCAACGGCAATCGCGACGGCGAAGCTTTGATCAAGCACATGGAAGACGAACCGCTCGTCCTCTACGGCTGGCATCCGGGGAAGGGTCGCGAGCCGGTGCCGATCCCGCATGAAAAAGTAGTGGAGTACATGAAGATTTGGGTGGCAGGCGGAATGGCTTGCCCGAATTAATCGCGGTGCGCAACAGGAGGGAGGCCGAGATGATCACTTTGAAAGTGAACGGCGAGTCGCACGAACTCGATGTGAGTCCCGAGATGCCGCTGCTCTGGGCCTTGCGCGACAGGCTGCATCTCACGGGCACAAAATTCGGCTGCGGCCGCGCGATGTGCGGCGCGTGCACCGTTCATATTGACGGCGAGGCCGCGCGCTCGTGCTCGATCATGGTCGGAGAAGCGGCGGGCAAAACCATCACGACGATTGAAGCGATCTCGGGAAAAGTGGCGGAAGCGGTGACGTCCGCGTGGCAGCGGCTTGACGTGGTGCAATGCGGCTACTGCCAATCCGGACAGATCATGTCCGCGATCGTTCTGCTCAACGGAAACAAAACGCCTACCGACGAAGACATCGATCTCAGCATGGAAGGCAACATCTGCCGCTGCGGCACGTACGTTCGAATTCGCCATGCCATTCATGAAGCCGCCAAGTCGCTGGCGTAGGAGGCCACAGCAATGAGCACATCGAATTTCTCGAACTCCGGCGCGGTCGACAATTCCCGCCGCGACTTTCTGAAATCGGCAGCCGCTGCGGCAGGCGCGTTCATCATCGGCACTTACGTTTCGTTTCCCGATGTCGCCGGCGCTCAGGGCGGCTTCCCGCAAGGTCCCTACGATCCGAATTTGTTCCTCAGGATCGGGGCCGACAATTCCGTCACGATTCTCAGCAAACATTTCGAGATGGGACAGGGCGTGACGACCGGCCTCGCCACCATGGTCGCCGAAGAGCTGGGCGCCGACTGGTCCGGCGTACGATTTGAATTCGCGGCCGCCGATGCCAGGATCTACAACAACCTGCTGTTCGGACCCCTCATGGGCACGGGCGGCTCGAGTTCGATGGCTGAGTCCTGGGAGCAGATGCGCAAAGTTGGCGCAGCCGCGCGGATGATGTTCATTGCGGCTGCCGCGGCGAAATGGAATGTGCCCGGCTCCGAAATTACCGTCGAGAAGAGCGTCGTCACTCACACTCGCTCCGGACGAAAAGCAAATCTCGGTGAGCTCGCTGTCGACGCGATGCATATGCCAGTGCCGAAGGATGTAGCGCTGAAGCCGGCGAAGGATTGGAATCTGATCGGAACGAAGCTTCCTCGCCTCGATACGCCGGGAAAAACCACAGGGAAAGCAATCTTCGCGCTGGATATGACGCGACCCGGAATGCTCACCGCGGTCATCAAGCGGCCGGATCGGTTCGGCGCGAAAGTCGCATCGTTCGACTCGACTGAAACGAAAAAAATCGATGGCGTAGTTGACGTAGTCCAGGTTCCGGCGGGCGTGGCAGTTCTTGCGAAGGACACATGGTCAGCGATCCGCGGACGCGAAGCGCTCAAAGTCACCTGGGACGATTCAGGTGCGGAGAAGCGTTCGACGGCGGAGATGCTCGAATCCTACCGCCAGATGATGAAGCAGCCGGGAATTTCCGCAGAAGGCCGTGGCGACGCCGCTGCCGGCCTCACCCGCGCCGCGAAAACCGTGGAAGCCGAGTACACGTTTCCATTTCTCGCGCACGCGCCCATGGAACCGATGAATGGCGTGATCGAGCTTCGCAGCGATGGCGCCGAAATCTGGTCGGGTTCGCAATTGCAGAGCCTCGATCAAATGGTCGCGGCGCAAATCCTGGGCATGAAGCCGGAGCAGATCAAGATCAACACGCTTCTCGGCGGCGGCAGCTTCGGGCGCAGGGCCAGCACCACGGCGGACTGGACCGCGGAAATGGCGCAGGTAGTGAAAGCAATTGGTGGCCGCGCTCCGGTCCACGTCGTGTGGACTCGCGAGGACGACATCCGCGGCGGCTTCTACCGGCCGATGGTGATGCATCGTGTGAAGGCCGGAATTGACGCGAGCGGCCAGATTTCCGGCTGGCAACACACGGTCGTCAGCAAATCGATTTTCAAAGGCACCGGCCTCGAGGCCATGGCCGTGAAGGGCGGCGTGGATAACAGCACGATCGAGGGAATTGCAGACACTCCGTATTCGCTCGCGAATCTCGCGGTTGACGTTCACGACGCCGAAACGCCCATCACGGTTTTGTGGTTCCGGTCCGTCGGAAATACTCACACCGCGTACGTGATGGAGACGATGATGGACGAGCTCGCTCACCTGGCGGGAAAAGATCCCGTGGCGTTGCGCCTCGCTCTGCTCACGAAACAACCGCGTTACGCGGAAGTCGTCCGGCTCGCGGCGGAAAAGAGCGGTTGGGGCCAGTCCACGGGATCTGGCCGCGGCCGCGGATTTGCGTTTCATCACTCGTTCAACACGAGTGTCGCGATGGTGGCGGACGTCTCGGTAAATCAAGCCAAGCTGAAAGTCGAGCGCATCGTGGCGGCCGTCGATTGCGGGGTAGCGATCGATCCCGACGTGGTGACCGCGCAGATCGAAGGTGCGATCGGCTTCGCGCTTTCCATCGCACTGCGGAATCAGCTCACGTTCAAAGACGGAAGGGTCGAGCAAAGCAATTTCGACGATTACGAACCCACGCGCATGCGCGAAATGCCGAAAGTCGAGGTCCACATCGTGAAATCCACCGAGCGGCCCACCGGTATCGGCGAACCGGGCGTGCCTCCGTTGGCGCCTGCGATCGCAAACGCGATTGCCGCGGCCACAGGCAAGCGGCTGCGCGCGCTTCCGTTCGATTTGAGCGCGTTCGCGTGACGGGTTTTCCATGTGGCAGGGGTTGTCGGCAAGCTCTTGCGAACGCTACCTCGAGCGATCGTTTCGGCGCCAGCGATTCTGATGATTCGCTAGTCCCCTGGCGCACTGCTCGAGTTTGCGGCAGCGGCATGACGTCATCACTTCCAGCATATCCCGCATGGCTTTCGTTTTGGTCAGGGCGATATCAAGCTCTCTGATTTTTCCCCGAGCCATTTTCTTCCAGCGAGCGGACGCCGGCACGGTTTCCGGAAATCCATGAAGCAATAGCTTTATCTCCGAAAGCGTGAACCCCGTTGCTTTTGCGAATTCGATGATGACGAGCTGGTGCAGGATTTCCGCTGAGTATGTGCGCCGTCCGTTGGTGCGCGATGGCGCTTTCAGCAGCCCTGCTTTTTCGTAGTAACGGATGGCGGACGGCGCCAATTCTGCCTTCGCCGCTACTTCTCCGATCTTCACAGGTGCCTCCATACAAAGTTCTTGACTTGAAGTTAACTTCAACTTTTAGCATGAGACCTGCCGTTACACCAGTCATTGGGAGGAGCCAACCGATGAACGATCGACTTGCGCAATTCGTGCGTGCAGAAGCAGTAGTGCTGTTCGCTGCTTTGTTTCTAATCTTGGCCGTGGGGGGATCGGCGCGGCTTTTACACACAACCGTTTCCGCTCAAGTTCGCGGCAGCGAGCAATCGCCCCCCGAAAATACTGGATTTTATTGCAACTGGAAGGCTTTCAGCGTGGTGGAACGAGCGCGGCACCTGCAGCTAACTCACAAAATCGACCACGCCAGGGTCGAGACGGTCGAGCTAGCGAATGGTTTTGCATTCCGCTTCGAAGAGGGATCCGTATCCATCGCCGAATTGGCGGAATGGGTTTCGGCGGAACGCAAATGCTGTCCCTTTTTTGATTTTGAAATCGAACTTCAGGGGAACTACGGGCCGCTGTGGTTAAAGCTGCAAGGAAAAGAAGGAGTGAAGGCGTTTATGCGCAGCGAGTTTGGCATCAGGTGAACACTCGCGAGAATTCTGGCGCTGACAATAGAGCGGTCAAGGAGAGAGCATGATGAAGAAGCGTATTTGGATTCTTGGGTCGCTGCTCGTTTTGGCTTTTGACATCCTCGCGCAGGCACAGAAGCAACTGCCGGAGGAACGTAAGCCGGTGAGTCAAACCCTCGATTTCTGGGTGAGCGAAACAGAGCGCCTCGTAGTTCCAGCGGCCGACGCAATGCCGGAAGCGAACTACTCGTTTGCGCCAACGGGCGGCGAGTTCAAGGGCGTACGCACATTCGCCGAACAGGTGAAACATCTGGCGGCGGCGAACTATCAATTGGGTGCCGGGATTCTCGGCGAGAATCCGCCACCGGGTACGAGGGATGAGACGGCGCCGGTGTCCCTTCAAAAGAAAGCGGAGATTATGGAATATCTGACGGGATCGTTTGCCTGTCTTCACCGAGCTGCCGCTGCAATCAACGAAGCAAATATGAACGAGCCGCTTGCCGCGAAAGGCAATCGAACCCGGCTGTGGCTTTTGATAGACGCGGTGGCTCACTCGCACGCTCACTATGGGCAAATAGTCGAATATTTGCGGATGAACGGAATTGTTCCACCGGCCAGACGCTAGAGACTCCTTACGGTTTCGGAATCACGCTCGTCGTCACCGGCGATTCGTGCATGCTGAGGATGTACCAGTGATTTTGCGTCCTGCGGCAGAGCATCATTCCGTGGCCGGCGAAATGGAATGACGGCGATTCGAGCGTGTAGTCATACGCGCTCCACACCACGTCTCCGACAACACGCTGATCGTTCATCGTCATAGACATGTGAACGTGAGGAGTCCTATTGAAATACTGTTCCCGGAAATAATTCGCTGCCTGATCCCGTCCCCTATAGTCGGCTTCCGGCAAGCTGAGTACGAAATCGCGGTCGAAACAGAACGCCAGCCCCGCTGCATCCGCCTCATTGAACGCGTCCGAGCACGAGTGCATCGCTCGTTCCATCTCCGCAATCAGCGATAGCTCGGAAGAATTTGGCGAGGGCATGCCTAGCCGCGCGACGCTACGCTGCAGATCAATCGTCACATCCAGTTGCTCGAGAAGATCGACGCCGAGAATTCCATCAATCGGCCCACCGCAGGCTTTTGCAATCGCGCCGAGGTCGATGGCTGGCAGTTTGAGATTGCGCAAACGATGGCTGCCCAGGCTCAGTTCCGCGAGCGTGACTTCGTGCGCGCTCAGCGATGTCGTTTTATTCCAGGACTGGATTTGAATGTCCTTCGAGGGCCCGCTCGCAAACGATTTTTGATTGAGCATGGACGTCGCGGCCGTATCAATCAGGAAGCGCTTATCGGCTTTGTTTACCCGGACAATCGCAACCGGCAGGCGGTCGCAGCGTTGCAGCGGGATTTCGGATTCAGCGGGAGGGGTCTGCGCGCGAACGGGGGACGTCGCGAAACAAAATACGAGGGCGGCACACGCGAGAATAAGTCGGCCTCGCTCGGTTCGCATTATCGCCTCGGCCGCACCGTCACTTGATCGATCCGCTCGAGAATTGCCCGGCGTATGCGGCGGAATGCGCCTTCGTCATGGAACAGGCGCGACGCCCAGTTCGCCCCCATCGCGAGCGCCTGAACCTCAAACACAAGTTGCCTGGGGCTCACATCCTTCCGGATTTCGCCGGCGTTTTGTGCGTCGCGGACCGCTTGCTCGAGCGTGCCCAGCCATCTCTGTAAAGAGTCCACGATCAGGTCGCGCACTTTGCCCGGCCGGTCGTCGAATTCAAGCGACGCCGCAGAAAAAAAGCAGCCGCCCGGAAACACTTTCTCCTCCGCATAGCCGAGCCAGTGTTCGCACAGCGAGCGGAGCCGCTTGATTCCGTGGAATTCAAAAGCGGGACGAATCACGATTTCGACGAAAATGCGCCCGGCTTCCTGCACCACCGCGCACTGCAAATCTTCCTTCGAACCGAAGTGGGCGAAGAGGCCGCTCTTGCTGATCCGAAGTTCCGAAGCGAGTTTGCCGATGGTGAGGCCCTCGAGACCTTCGAGCGAGGCAATGTTCACAGCTTTCTGCAGGATCGCGCCGCGAGTTTTCAATCCGCGCGCCCGCCGGCCCTGCGTTCCGGCAGCGAGCGCGGCGGCGCGTCGCACTTGGCTTGCGCGAGAGGCCCGGCTCGATCGGGGGCTGTGTTTCATTGCCGGACAATAGCACGACCGTTCGTTCTATTACAAGCGCGACATTCGAGGAGATTGACCCTGCCCGGAAGTCCCCGCGATGCTCCTAATTCGAAGTGCCGCGGATCGAAGCGGCCGCCTGCGCTTCTCCGCGTTCGTCGCGCGCTCGCTTCTTCTGCGTGTATTCACGCCACGTGAGGTAGATCAGGAAGAGATCGAAGATCGTAAGCAGAACGAGCCAAATCGAATGCGTGCGCGTGTATCGGTGCATCTGATAGACGCAAAAAATGGCGAACACGACCATCGTGAGCGGATACGCCCAGAGTTTGTTGAGCCAGAGCGCGATCACCAGCACCACCTTCGAGAGTCCGTGAGTGATCAGGTACACCGACGCGAACGTCTTTCCGCCGTTGGCCAGCATCTGCGTGGTGTGCAAAAGTTGGGCTACGAGCATTTCATCGTATTTGCCGGGGAGGTCGTGCATGGCTGCGAATCGCACGATTCCATTCATCGAAGTCGGTTTAATGAACCAGACGAGTACGCCGCCAATGCATTCGAGCACGCCGTCGAATCCCTTGATGGCGATTCCGGTGTGAAATGTTTTATCGAGCAGCGATGAGGGCCGTAGCTTCAAAGTTCTTTCATTCCCGTTTTTCGTCCGAGCGTTTTCAGTTCTTCTGCGAGGTACTCTCGCCAGCTTTCGGGCAGGGCTTCAAGGTTCGCCGCACGGCGTAGAAGATTAGCATCCTGGCAGCCATCTCTGTAGATACGGTTAAGATCGGCGACGCTGACGCCCGTCTCGTCTCCGTGGACTTTCTCGATCGGGGCTCCCACTTCGACGAAGCCTTGCTTGACGACTCCGAAATAAAATCCCGATCGCCCGTTCTCCAGCATTCGTTTCAACATATCGTCGCGCTGAAATTTCAGTGCCAGCTTGTAGCAAGGGGAACGCGGCTGCGTGACCATCACGACCGCTTCGCCGATCTGAAATTTGTCGCCGATGAACATGTTTTCTTCGTTCAGCCCCGAAGTGGTGAGATTTTCTCCGAACATTCCCCAGGGCAGAACCGTCCCGGACAATTCCTTCTTCCAGAAAGGATAGTGCTCGGAAGGATATGCGTAGACGGCCTTGGCCGGTCCGCCGTGGACGGTGAGATCGGCCTGCCGGTCGCCATCGAGATTCAACCGGCGCATCATCACGGGACCGTCAACGGGTTCCTTGAAAATTCCGGTCGTCACCTGGTGCCCTTTCCAGACGACGGCGCGAGGCAGTCCGATGTTGAGCGACACAATTTTCATCTCGTGATTCATTTCGTCATCCATCTCGCCGTCCTTCTAGGAGGGCATCTCGTCTTCGATATTTTCATCTTTTCGGGCCATCGATCACGTGCCGGGCGCTTTTTCACGCGGCCCTGCAATCCAGTCGAGATTCTCGCGACCTTTGGCGATAGAAGCAAGCCAGCCGACGCGCAGAAGTCTCGTGTTCCTATGGATGCATGCGGCGAACCGTTAGACTCATTTTCGGGGTGCGCGGCGAAGCGTTCCGGTTGGCCCGGCGATCATTGAGTCGCGGCTTCCGCTAACGCTTCAGCCGGTGTCTGTTCTAGAATCCGGGCACGATGGCTGAAATTCTGCTGGGCACTTCGGCGTTCACAGCGGCGGGATGGGAAAGCTCGTTCTATCCGGAAGGTATGAAGCCCGCCGATTACTTGCATTATTATGCCGGGCAATTCCGCACGGTGGAAGTGGACAGCACGTATTACCGCGTTCCCAGCCCGACGACGGTAAAGCGCTGGTACGAGCAAACGCCGCCGGACTTTTTGTTTTCGCTGAAGATGGTCCAGACGGTGACACATGAGAAGGTGCTGGCAGAATGCGGCGAGGAGTGCCGCCAGTTTTTCGCGGCCGCGGATCTGCTTCGAGAAAAACTCGGTGCCATCCTGTTTCAGTTCCCCTATTTCAATAAAAAAGCGTTTCCGGACGGCGCCGCGTTTCTCGAGCGGCTGATTCCGTTCGTGAAGAAGCTGCCGGAGGCCTATCCGTTCGCGCTCGAGATTCGCAATAAGAACTGGCTGGGGCCGAAGTTCTTCGACACGCTACGCGAGAGGAAAATCGCGTTTGCGTTGATCGACCACCCGTGGATGCCACGGCCCGGAGAAATTCTCTCGCGTTTCGATGCAATCAATTCCGATTTCGCGTACATCCGGTTGCTGGGCGACCGCAAGGGCATCGAGGAGAAAACGAAATCGTGGGACAAGGTGGTGGTTGACCGCACGGTAGAGCTAGCCGAGTGGGTCGAGACGATGCGCAAGATTCACGAGCGGCGCATCAAAATTCTCGCGTACGTGAACAACCACTACGCCGGGCATGCGCCTGCCACGGTGCGGCAGTTAATCGAGATTCTGAAAAAGAAATTTCCGGACGCTGTAAAGAATGCCTGAGAATCGGCTGTGATTTATTTCCTGGAGGAACCACCGATGCGTTTTCGAAATTTGAGTGCCATGGTGCTGGCGATCAGTGGCGCGATTAGTGGCGCGACGACTGGCGCGGCGAGCGTGGGCGCGCAAAACGTCGTGAAGTATCGCACTACGATGGACGATGTGAAGTACACGTACAACAGCACGTCCGCCCCAGTCGGGCGGCTCAAGCCCGGCGACATTCTCGAAACGAACACGGTGGACGCTTTCGGCAACGCCCTCCAAAAACCGGGCGACACTCTCGCGCTGGTGAAGGGCGACAACCCGTTGAGCGGTCCTTTTTATATTGAGACAGCCGCGCCGGGCGATACGCTCGCGATCGAATTTCTCGCGGTGGATGTGGACTCGTCGCAGGGAGTGGGCGCGTTTGCGCCGGGATTCGGCGCACTGAATGAGACGTTCTACACGCCGATGGTGCACCCGCCGCTGGCGGAGCGCATCTGGTACTACCCGGTCGACAATGCGGCCGGCACGACCACCTTTCATTCGCTCGACTCGAATTTCTCGGTGAAGATTCCGCTGCATCCGTTTCTCGGATGCATCGGCGTGGCGCCGGCAGGGGGCGAGGCGCGCAGTTCGGTGGTGCCGGCGGAATTCGGCGGCAACATGGACGCTCCCGAGGCGAGCGTCGGCAACACGCTCTACCTTCCGGTGAGCGTGGCGGGCGCGCTGCTCTATATGGGCGACGGACACGCGGCGATGGGCGATGGCGAGGTGGCGGGAACGGCCGTGGAGGTGCCGCTGCGAGTGCGCCTGCGCGTCTCGGTGATCAAAGGGCAGAAGATTGACTGGCCGCGTTTTGAGAACGCCGATGAAATCATGGCCGCGGGAATCTATCGCCCGCTCGACGATTCGCTGCGAATCGCGTTCACGCAGCTGATTGGGTGGATCCACGCGGATTACGGATTGTCGGAGCTGGACGCGTATGAGCTGCTCTCGAAAGTGGCGAAAATTCATGTGACGGAAATGGTGGACCCGAACTACGTGGTGATCGCGAAGATTGACAAGAAGTATCTGCCTCCGCGAAAACAGTAAGGGGAGGCGAGGCTTTCGGACGGAGGGAGAAAGGCCCCATTTATCGTGATTCGAGATGCAGTGGCGAGTGTAGCCGGAAGGCAGAAGCGGCCTCATGGTAAAACAGCCGGCAAGATGCCGGCGGTACGAAAATCATCGGCACGCGACGCGGTGCGCCTTTAGGTGGCTCAGGCTTCCGCCTGTGCGTGCGTAGCTTCGCGGCGAGGGCAGGATCCGGACGGGAGTGGGTTGCAGAGTGGTGCGGTGGCGAAGTACTCTGTGGGGAGCCTATTTGACGCTTGGCGGGAAAATAATCCGGAGGGAAAAGAGTGGCTAAGACATTTGAAGTGGAAATTAAGTTTGAGGATCGCGAGAAGGGACCGGGAACGATAGCGGGGAAAGCGACGGTGACGGCCGGCAGTATGGCTGCGGCGATCGGGAAAGCGGTCCGCGAGATTCTCGATACCACCGATCGAAAGCAGAATTTTGACATGCAGAAGCATGGCGTGGAGATTTCGGTGCGGGCTTCGGCGGGACAGGGCGAGGACGAGTCAGCAGCGGGAGCTTAGTAAGGTTTCAAAATCGAAAATGAAAGACGGCTGGTGGCGATGCGCGATCGCTCGCTGCCGGCCGGAGTTTGCGTTCGAAGTATCTGGGTTGTGAGTTTAGATTGCCTGCCTGAGTCACACGAGTTCCCTTTCCAGCTTATATGCGGTTAAAAAACACGCTCGCGTGCCCCACGCGACGCTCGCGATCGGGCGGCCTGCGTTGACATGCGGGCGCTTGGCACCTAGAATCGCGGCCTGATTGGGGGTTGGGGATTCGAGGTTGGGATCCCTGGGCCGCGGATTTGGGTGCGCGGCTTGCAGTTTGCTACGGAGACAGCCATCACGCCGGGACCAGGCAAGCCAAAAATTGCGATTGTCGACGACGACGCGGGATTGCGCGCGAAGATTGCGTCGGCATTGCGCTCGGATTTCGAAGTGCTCGAGGGCGAGGACTACGACGCGGCGGTGAAGCTGCTGGAGGAGAACGCGCTGGACGTTGTGCTGCTGGGGTTGCCGATTGCGTCAGGGGGAGTGCGGGAGTGCACCGAGCTGCTCTCGCGGCTGGACGGGAGCAACATTGATTCGCTGGTGATCGTGCTGAGCTCGGATGAGAAGAAATCGACGGCGCTGAAAGTGATCGATGCGGGATCGTACGACTATTTCATCAAGCCAATCGATACGGACGTGCTGCGGCATTTGCTCGAACGCGCGGTGGAGAAGCTGCATATCCAGCGCGAAAACCGGCTGTTGCGGGAGGAAATCAGCCGGAAGAACGCGCTCGGCGATCTGATCGGCACCACCGACTCCATGCGGCACGTGTTCGACTCGATCAAGCGAATGGCGCGCGCCACTACCAACGTGATCATTCGCGGCGAGAGCGGCGTGGGGAAAGAGTTGGTGGCGCGCGCGCTCCACGAGCAGAGCCCGCGGCGAAACCGTGCGTTCGTGAGCGTGAACTGCGCGGCGCTGCCCGAAGGGTTGATGGAGGCGGAGCTATTTGGATATGAGAAGGGCGCGTTCACGGGAGCGGTGGGAACGAAAGAAGGGCGCGTGGAGCTGGCGCACCAGGGGACGCTGTTCCTCGACGAGATTGCGACGCTGACGCCGCCGCTGCAGAGCAAATTGCTGCGAGTGCTGGAGGACCGGTCGCTGACGCGGCTGGGCGGCAAGAAACAGATCAAGGTGGATTTCCGGTTGATCAGCGCAACGAATGAGGATTTGGAAGAGATGGTGCGGGATAACCGGTTCCGCGAGGACTTGTACTACCGGATTCACGTGGTGCCGATTTTCGTGCCGGCGTTGCGCGAACGGGTGGAGGATATTCCGATTCTGGCGGAATATTTCGTGAGCATCTATTGTGCGGCGAACAGCTTTCCCGCCAAGCGCATCGCGGACGACGCAATGCAAGCACTGAAACGGTATCCCTGGCCGGGGAACGTGCGCGAGCTGGAGAATGCGATCCAGCGGCTCGTGATCATGACCGACGACGAAACGATCGGATTAAAGGACCTGCCGGCCGATATCGTACAAGCGGCCGGGCGCGACCGGGGGAAGTTTCGATTGCCGGGCACCGGGATCAACCTCGATAAGGAGCTCGAGGCATTCGAGCGTCGCTGGGTGCAGGAGGCGCTGGAGCAGGCGAAGCAGGTGAAATCGGAGGCAGCGCGCCTCTTGGGAGTGGATCGGAACCGTTTGAACTATCTTTGCCGAAAGTATGAGCTGTAGAAATCGTTGAGAAAATCACCGCACGGCGCAAAAGGGCCCTGGGCCGCCGGTAAGCCCCTCTCCGGAAAAGACTGGGAAGCGTATCGCGCGCGACTCGCGTCTGAAAGCCAGAAGTATGAGTATTCCGCCTGCGGATTACTACCTTCCTGCAGACTTTCCTTTGATTCTCGAACGGGAGGCATGGCGGAGCCTCGCGAAAATATCGGAAAAGCTGACGTCCGAGGTCTCTGGCGGCCGAGCGGGAGCTTATCGGGCGGACCGACCTGCACGAGCGGTTGGGATTGCCGCCGAGCATCCGGGAGGTGTTCCGCCGAGGGGAGGCGGAGATCGCGAGGACGGACGCGGCGAGGTATATGCGGTTTGATTTCCATTGGACAGCGGAGGGCTGGCGGATTTCCGAGGTGAATGCGGACACGCTGGGAGGTTTCAACGTAGCGTCGCTATTCACGGAACTGATGGCACCGTATTATCCGGGGTCCCGTTTGCCGCCCGACCCGGTAGAGGCACATGCGAAGGCAGTGCGGAAGGCGGTAGGAGCCGGCGCGCTGGCCGCGATCGTCCGGCGAACCATTCACGCGCGCGACTGCGAAGCCAAGTATTTGGCGGCGGAGCTGCGAAGGCAAGAACTGAAGGCGGTGATTGCGAGTCCGGGAGAGTTGAAGTGGGAAGCGAATCGGGCCCGATTGCGGGGCCCAAATCTAAAGGGTACGCCTGACCTGCTTGTCCGGTTTTTGGACGCCGAGTGGCTGCCGAGGCTGCGGCCGGGGTCTCGGTTGGAAGCGCTGGTTCGCAGGGAGCCGAACGCCGATGAGCAATCCGGGAACGTCGATGCTGATACAAAGCAAGCGATTTCCCCTGGTGTGGGACGACCTGAAGACGCCGGTTCCGACCTGGCGGGCGATGATTCCCGAGACGCGGTGCCCGAGCGAGCTGAAACGATTGGCCGAGGCGGAATGGGTGTTGAAGCCGGTGTTTGGGAGAGTGGGGAGAGGCGTGGCGATCGGAGGAATCAGCTCCGGACGAGCGTACCAGAACGCGGTCAAGGAAGCGCGAAAGCATCCGAACGAGTGGGTGGCGCAGAGGAGATTCGAAATGGTGCCGGTCGAGACCGCGAGAGGGCGCCGGCACGTGTGTCTAGGTATTTTTACGGTCGATGGAAAGGCGGCAGGCGCGTACGGGCGGAGCGCGGAGAAGGCTCTGGTCGATCTGAAGGCGCAGGATATCACCGTTCTATTGCGAGCCGGGCAGAAATGAACCCGCGGGGGCGCGGCGGAAACGGCGCGGCGCTGAAAATTTCAACAGGGACTGATTAAATCAACACCTCGATAGTGTGCGAGGCGGGGTGCTTCGAAGAGGAGTGATTTGAATCCGGCAGATTTAAAAGCATTTAGCGAAAGCGTATCCGGCACAAAGAGAATGGCGTGCTAGTTGCATACAGTTAGGCATCGCCCCAGAGGGGCAAATTGAGAGGGAGAAAACAATGGCAAAGAAACTGAAGAAGTCCAAGAAGCTCGAATCCACGAAGCCGCTCTCGAAGAAGGCGTAAGAGGCGAGACCCAAGAAATAGCAATACCGGGAACCGGGCCGCCTCTCACGAAAGAGGCGGCCCTTTCTCTTTAAGCCGCCTCCCGAGAGACGATCAACCAAGTAAATGCTAAAGGGCGGTAGAATAGACACATGAAGGTAAAGAAGACAGGCAAGCAGCTAAAGAAGCCCACTAGGCTCGAACCCACGAAACCTCTCATCCGCACGCCCTGGGCGAAGTAACAGCCCCTATCCCCGAAAAGATTCCCATTTCCTCGCATTCCCAGACCGGCTCTCTCGTCGCGTAGATTCCACGCGTCGCGGGGCTTGTTGCGGATCGAGAGGCGGCAGCCGGTATTCAAGATCTGCGTTGAATAAATCAACGGGCCGGTCAAAATTCAACGCGTTCGGCAGGCCCGGACCCACTCGCGGATGGGGCAGGGACCCTTTAAATGCTTTCATTTGAGTGGAGCGCCCGGGGAAGCCGTTTGGCGTGCCGATTGCAATGTATGTGGTGCGGGCCGGGCAGGCCCAATTTGATGAGAGGGAAAGAAAGTCATGAATCCAACCGCGAAGCCCGTGAAAAAGAATAAGAAACTCATTACCGGCAAGAAGCTCGAACGAAAGATGCCGTTGACCGTCCGCTCGTTGACGGTGAAGTGGTAAGAGCGGGTCGAGCTTCACAAGTTTAACGATCTTCCGACCTCGCGCTCCGCTTGGCCGGGAGTTTTAAAGCAGCAACCCCGAAGGGCCGCCGTCCCAGGAACGGCGGCCCTTTTTATTTGGGAGCGGCTGCGCGATCCATTGCGTCGCTACCACCAGATTTGAGAGCGGAGCCAATGCCAGGCGGTGCGGAGAAATTGAAATCCCAGCGGGCGGCTCTTGGTGGTAATTTTTGCGGTGCCGGTCATTCCTGCGATCAGCGAACCATCCGGATTCGGAAACTCCATCACAACAGCAATGTGATTTGTCAGCTCCTGGCCGAGGCGCATGAGTTTTTGCGTCTGGGAGACGGGAACGTCCGCAGCGGCGGCGGGGAGAATCTGGTCGACGCGGCCAACGTAGGTACGCAGGGCATACGGGAGCAGTTTTACCTTTACGACGGCGCCGGGGCGGACGTCGCCGAATTCGCGATCGGGAACGAGAATGCGCGCTTTCATGGTGTGACGATCGGAGACGCGGCAGAGTTCATCACCGGCGGCGAGGTATTGGCCGACGCGCTGGTGAATATCCGCGGTGGCGATCACGCCGTCGAACGGAGCGCGAATCTGGAGCGAATCGAGGTTTCTTTCGGCTACTGACAATTCCTTCTGAAGCCGAAGTCGTTCGCGAGCGGCTTGAGCCGATTTGCCGGATGCGGGATCGTCCTGATTCAGACGGAGACTGCTGCTGGCGAGCGCCAACTCGGCTGTGGCGGCGCGGGCGTCGGCTTCCACTTCGGGATTCTCGAGAACGGCGATGAGTTGACCGGTCTTTACGTTGTCGCCCTGGTGGACGAAAACCTGAGAGACCGTCCCCGGGACCTGTGTGCGAAGATGCGCGTCTTTTCCAGGCTCGAGGACGAGGTCGGTCGAAACGCTCGAAGGAACGGGCGGCACGAACAACAGGAGAGCGAGTCCGAGAGCGCCGAAGGTCTGGGCGCGCGTGATTTTCCAGGTCATATAGGCCTCCCGCTGTTTTCTGATCCAGGCGCGAACGGCGGGCAGGGAAGTCTTAATTCCCTTCCGCCCGAAGAAATAGACCACTCCGGCGAACAGGAAGTATCCCCAATCGCCGAATTTCGTGACGAGAACATTTTTTGCAAACAAGAGCACGATGACGATGAGAGCCACGCTGTAGATGATTGCGGTGACTCCGAAGATGAAAAAGATTCGGCGCTGGCGGCGGCTGGAAGGCGGCAAGTCGATCTCGCGTCGAAGAAGATACTTTTCGGCCCACACCTTCAGAAAGGCGAAGGAATCTTCGCGCAGATTGTCGATATCGAGGAACTGCGAGATGGCGTAATAACCGTCGGCTTTGATGAGCGGATTCAGGTTCAATAGCGCGCCCTGGATGCCGCTGAGAAGCATCATTTTGTACGCGAGATCGTTGGTAATCGTGCCGGGAGGAGTGAAATGCCAGACGACGGCGGAGAGGCTGCAAACGACAAGCTCAACCCAGATTCCCGCAAAGATCACCCACTGGCGGCGAGAGGTGCGCTCGAAGAGAAGAATGTCGGTGGTGTCGGTATAGAAGGCGGGCGTCAGGTAAATGAGGAGGAAGCCCATCTGATGCACGTCGCCGCCGAAATGCTTGCAGGTGAGGCCATGTCCGAATTCATGGATTCCTCCGAGCAGGAGCAGCAGGATCCAGAAGGCCCACACATCGTAAGCGCTCTTATCGGCGAAAGAATAAAGAGAAGCGGTATCGTGCTGCACCCTGGCCCAATCCCCCGCGAGAAAGTACATCGCGGTGACGAAGAGGAAGAGGGAGAAAACGACGAATTCGCCGGTGTAGATCCAGCCGAGATAGGGATCGAGTTTCGCGAGGGTCTTATTCGGGTCCCAGGCTTTGAAGCTGATGTAGAGCATGCTGGACTGATCGATGCGGCCTTTGCGTTCGTCGCGGATACGTTCGAGCACGGCGAGATTTTTTTCGCCGAGAGAGCGTTCCCACATCGCCGGCTCGATGGAATCGAGGAATTCGAGGACTTCGGATTCGGCGATCGGGGTGTCGGGGTCCTGCTCGCACAATGCTTCCGCAATCTCTGCCGGGGTGCGAGTGCCGTCGCACAACTTTAGAAGCTGGTATTCCGATTCGCCATAGCGATTGTAGGAATTGGTTTCATGGTTCTTGATGACGTAGCTTTTCTCGCCGGAGACGGTCTGTTCGCTGATGCGAAGATCGGAGCGAAGTTTCGGGCGGCGAAGTCCTTTGGAGAGGACGCTCGAGACTTGAATACTGGTGGGACCGAATCGCATTTGTGATCGGCTTAGGGCTTGGCGTGCAGAGTGCCAGGCCAGACGACGCGCACAGCCATCCCAGGTCGAAGATCGGAAATTCCGGGGCCGAGAAGCTGCGCAGTTACGTCGTAGCTATCGCTCGCGGGATCGACCGTGGGGCTGACTTTCACGACGCGAGCCGAGAGCGAACGGCTGGAATCGCCGACGAGCGAGAGATCCACCGGCGCACCGCGTTCAGGACGCTTGGCGGAAGATTCCGGCACCTGGAATTGGACCTGCAGCGGGGCGAGCTGGCTGACGCGGAAGCACTTGTCATTTTTTGCGACGGCCTGTCCTTCGCGGATGTACCGCCGAACGACGACGCCGCTGAACGGTGCGCGCAAGCGAGTCTGGTCGAGTTGTATTTCAAGCCGATGGATTTCCGAATGGCTGCTCTCGACGAGAGCTTGCCAACCGTGCAAATCGTACTCAGCGCCTTTGGCTTCAAATTCGGCGGCTTCGAGATCGGCTTCGCTCGAAAGGCCGTTGGCGCGGAGTTGCTGCTGACGCCTGAGCGCCGCGCCTTTGGCTTTTAGCTCCGCCTCTTTGAATTTGACGTTGTTCTCGGCGACGATCAGGTCGCTGCGCGCCTTGTTGAGTTCCATTTGCAGGCTGCGATCGTCGAGCTGGCCGAGAATGTCGCCGGCTTTCACCGCGCTGCCTTCGTCCTTGGCAACGGACACAACGACGCCATCGCGCTCGGTGGCGAGGTCCACCTGATGCTCGACGGAAAGGACGCTGAGAACGTCTCCCGGCTCCGAGGGTCTAGGAGTGGCGGACGAAGCGGCGGCCGCAGCGGGAGAAGAAACGGCGGGACGAGAGGGTGCCGAGGCAGCCGGTGCGGACGCAGCGGCGGAAGCGTCCGGGCCGCGGGAAGAATCGCTGCAGCCGGCCACCGCGAGAGCCAAAGCTGCGATTCCAAGATACGTCGCACGTCTCATCATGTCCCTGCCCCTTCTGGTTACGGCAACCAACTCCAGATCTTCTGCCAAACCCAGCGAAATGGATCGCGGAACAGCGCGTAGCCGATCGGATACCACCCGCTATGGAACCATTCGGGAAAGCCGTCGCTCGAAGCGCGGATGCGCACGCGTCCGACCATGCCGTCGCGGGCGCGCCCGGTGGGATTCGCGAACGTGGCGCGCACCAGGAAATATTGTTCGCCTGCGTCGGAGCGCGTTTGCGCGCCGATGCGATCGACCGTGCCAAAAAACGCGGCGGTCGGGAAGGCGTTGAGCTTCAGAGCGACATCTTTTCCAGGGCGGACGAGCGCGAGGTCCGTCTCCGGCACGCTCATTTCGGCGGCCATTCGATCCTGCTCGACGATTTCGCAGAAGGGGTCGCCCGGCTTCACCATCACTCCGGTTTTTTCTTCGATCTTTGGGGTGACCACAACGCCGGCGATCGGCGCGTGAAGGTCCGCGGCAGCCACGCGCTGCTGTTCGAGTTGCACTTCGGCGGCGTGCAGGTCGGCGCGAATTTTCGCCTGACCGGCGGCGGAGGGATCGTTACGAAATTCCGCTTCGGCGGATTCGCGGCGGGCCTGTGCTAGTGCGGCTTCGGCCTGCGCGAGTTTGATGCGGTCGTCGCCGTCGTCGAGTTGAGCAAGCAATTGACCCGCCTGCACGGTATCGCCCTCGCGGACGAAAACGTGGCGGACGACGCCTCCCTCCATCGAGCTGACGATGCGGCGTTCGGCAGGAACCACGGTGGCATCCGTGCGGACGCGCAGCGGCCAGGGAATCAGGAAGAGAAGCAGCGCGATAATTCCGCCGCGCTCGGCGTACAGCCTCCAGCGACCCTCGGGAACCGCGGCCATCAGCCGCTTCTTTTGCTCCGCGAGCGGCTGCAGAAAATTCATGAGTGGCACTTGCTGGTAGAGCTGCGCGTTGCGGATCGCGACGGTTGTCTGGTTCGCGAGGATGGATACGGTCTCTTTATTGTTGTCGGTGAGAAAGTCGGCGTCGCTGCTCAGGAGAACCATCGCGCCGAGAACGCCCTGGTCATCGCGCAGAGGCAGAGCATACATGCCGTTGAACTCGTAGGTTTCAAGGAACGAAGCCACCTGTGCGCGGGCATCTTCCGGCGTGGCGTGCCAGCCGTCGTCGTACATGTCCAGGGCCACGGGGTGTTCCTGATCGGCGACCCATTCGAGGCGATCGCGCAGCTCGCTCATCTCGCGGGTTTTCGGGACTTCTTGTTCGCCGGAGACGGCGCCGAGAACGAATCGGCGGCGGTCGAAAAAGCCGATCACGAGCTTGTCGAACGGGATTACGGAAGCAGCTTGTTGCGCGACGGTGGAAAGAACGTGGTCGAGATCGAGTGTGGAAGTGATTTCCTGCGAAATTTTGAGAAGCGCGTCGAGCGCGTGGACTTTGCGCTCGGATTCGAGGAGATTCGCGTTGTGCAGAGCGACGGCGGCCTGCTCGCTGATGCTTTCGAGGAAAAAGAGATCCTCCTCGTTGAACGGAGTGCCGTCGGATTTATTTACGACCTCGACGATGCCCAGCACTTCGTTTTCCTTGCGCAGCGGGGCGGCCATCCAGGATTGAATCTCGAACTCGCCGCCGGCCTTGATGCGTTCTTCAAGGCCCGGTTCTTCAGAAGGTGTCTCAAGAAGCTTGGGATTGCCCTGCTGGGCAATTTCGCCGAGTAAGCCTTCGGTGACGGAGACGCTCGAGATTTCCGCCACGGTGGGATCTTCACCGGCCGTGTTCGCGAGGTGCAGCTCGTCTCCGGCGGCGAGCCAGAGATTGCAGGCGCCCGCGCTGAGGATGTCTTTGATTTTGCCGGCTACGATGGGGAGAAGCTGTTCGAGCTCGAGAGTGGAGGTGAAGGTGCGGCCGAGGTCGTAAAGAGCGGTGAGGCGCTCGAGAGTGGCGAGCTGGGCCTGGCGTTCGCCTTCGATTGCGCCGAGATTCGTGTAAGCCTGGCCGGCGAGGCGGCCGGCTTCCTCGAGAAAGTGAGCGTCTTCGGCGGTGAATTCGCCGGAGCGTTTGTTGAGGACTTCGACGACGCCTTCCGGACTCTGCGCCCCGGGAAGCGAGGAAAACATCGCGGATTTGACACGTACGCGACTCGTTTCTTCGAGATGTTCGAGATCGTCGTGCGAAAGATCGCCGGCGGAGAGGCGGCTCGTCGAGGCAGATTCGAAGACGACTGCGAGTGGCCCTTCGCTGATGGCATCCGAAGCGGGAACAATCCGCTCGCCCGGCTCCGTCCAGCGAGTGCGGCATACCAGGCCTTCGGCTCCGCGATCGTAAATCCACACGAAAACAGCGCGCGCGCTGAGGGTCGCACCCACGCGGGCAGCGAACGTTTTCAATAGGGTATCTTGATCGCGACACGCGAGAGACACGCTCGCGAGTTCGAAGAGCGCCGAGGTTGATTCCATTGCTCTCCCTGGAGGGGTGTCCTCGTTCTGGTCCCGCGCCGGGCCCAATGACCGTCGGAAAGAGAACGCGCGGAGCCTAACAAATGCGGCCGTAGCCCGTCAAGGAAGTGTCCGGTAAGAACCCTGTAAACCCGAGATATAACGGAGCATCCCCTTGATTGCGGGGCGCAATTCAGTTAGCTTTGCAACTCGCTGTGAGGCGCCTGTGAATATCGCGATTCGGAAAGCCGGGCAGGCTACGATCCTGGATCTGGATGGAGCGCTGAAACTGGGCGATGCGGAAGAAGCATTCCGCGGGCAGATTCAGCAGCTGATGGATGCGGGCTCCACGCGCGTAGCGGTGAATTTGGCCGGCGTGACGGAATTGGATAGCTCCGGGATTGGTGCGCTGGTGCGTTCGTTTACGATGCTGAAGCGGGCGGGCGGGAAGTGCACGTTTTTTGCGCCGAGTAAGCGCGTGATGATGCTGCTGAAGATGGTGCGGCTCGACTCGATTTTGGACTTGGCGGATGACGAAGCTACCGCGCTGACGCGGATCTAGTTTTTCTCCCCTCCCCGCGTATTTCTCAAACCTATGACGGCGCGAATCCAGGATTCGCGTTCCTTCCTGTTTATCCTATAGTTCTAGTTCATCATGCGTGCGTCGGAGTGGATTCAAATCGGATTTTCGTTGGGGCTGGCCGTGCTTGCGTGGGTGCGCCCGCTCAGTCTGGGGCGTCGGCTGCGCATCGCGATGCTGGCGATGATCGTGCCGGGGGCGATTCTGGCTGCGCGGTATGTGCTGGACGGGGTTGTAGGCTCGGTCGTGCGGGATTGGCTCCCTGCCGCGCTGCTGCTCGTACCCTACTGGCAGGCCGGGCAGTTTTTTACCAGACCGAATCCGCGAATCGAGGCGTGGCTGGGCGGGATTGACGCGAAGGTGATGCGCCGGCTTGCGCTCGCTCGCGGGACGGGGGAGAGCGGCGCCTGGGCGACATATTTCGAGTCTGCCTACCTGCTGTGCTACCCGCTGGTGCCCATCGGGCTTGCGGTTTTGTATCTTGCGCACCAACGCCCGGCGGCCGATTTTTACTGGATTGTGGTGGTGCTCGCGAGCGACATCTGTTTTGCGGCAACGATTTTTGTGCCGGCAATGCCGCCGCGGCTGGTTGAGGGGGCCGGAACGAATTCTGCGCTCAGCGGGAATGACGTGCGCAAGCTGAATCTCGAGGTTTTGAACCGTGGCAGCATTCAGGCGATCACGTTTCCGAGCGCGCATGTGGCTTCCACGATGGCGGCGGCGCTGGTGGTGATGCGATTCTTGCCGCTGCCGGGGGCGATTTTTCTCGCGATTGCCGTGAGCATTGCGATCGGAGCGTTTCTCGGCCGCTACCACTATTTTCTGGACGTGGTGACGGGCGCAGCAGAAGCGGCGATCGTCTTCGTGGCTTGCGTTTGGCTGTTCCGACCGTAGCGAAGAAGTTCGGATTCGACCTAGCGGCGGTCGAGCGCCGGGTGGCGTACGTCGCGGCCCGCGACGAAGTAGATCACGTCTTCGGCGATGTTGGTGGCGTGGTCGCCGATGCGTTCCAGGTTCTTGGCGACGAGGACCAGCTCGAAAGCGGCGAATACGACCGCGGAATTTTCCATCATGTATGTAAGCAGCTCGCGGAAGAGCTGGTCGCGCAGGCGATCCACCTGATCGTCGCGCTGCAGAACGCTGCGGGCGAGATCAATATCGCCGCGGACGAGCGCGTTCAAGCTGTCGCGGACCATGCCTTCGGCCAGTTCACTCATGCGCGGCAGGTCCACATAGGGTTTCACCTGGGGATGGCGGAGCACGCGCATCGCGGACTGGGCGATGTTGACGGCCTGATCGCCGATGCGTTCCAGGTCACCATTGATCCGGGAAACCGCGAGCAGGAAACGGAGGTCAGCGGCCATCGGCTGTTGCAGGGCGAGCAGCCGCTGGACGCGCTCGTCGATTTCGATTTGCATTTCGTTGATGGCGTCTTCTTCGCTCAGCACGGTCTCCGCGAGGTGTTCTTCGGCGTCCAATAACGCGTGCATCGCCTGGTGCACGGCGCGCTCGGCGAGGCTTCCCATCCAGAGCAGGCGCTGCTTCAGTTCTTCGAGGTCTCGTTCAAAATGGCGTTCCATGTAATTTCAGTCCCCTTCGATCCAAGAGCTTGAATTCGGGCCCACAGCCGCATGGAACTAACCGAAGCGGCCGGTGATGTACGCTTCTGTTCGCGGGTCAGTGGGCGTGGTGAAGAGCTTCGAAGTCTCGCTATGCTCGATGAGTTTTCCGTCGAGCATGAAAGCGGTGAAGTCGCTGGCGCGCGCGGCCTGCTGCATGTTGTGGGTGACGATCGCCATCGTGCAGCTATCTTTCAGCTGGAACATCAACTCTTCGATTTTTGCGGTGGTGACGGGGTCAAGCGCCGAGCACGGCTCGTCGAGCAAGAGCACTTCGGGATCGACGGCCAGCGCTCGCGCGATGCACAGCCGTTGCTGCTGCCCGCCCGAGAGCGCGAACGCTGATTTCTTCAGGTAGTCTTTCACTTCTTCCCACAGCGCGGCGCGGCGCAAGCTGTGTTCCACCAGATCGTCGAGGCGGCCTTTGAACCCATTGATGCGCAATCCGTACGCGACATTCTCGTAGATGGATTTCGGAAACGGATTGGGCCGTTGGAAAACCATTCCGACGCGCCGGCGCAATCCCACTACATCAATTCCGTGGATGTCCTGGCCGTCGAGGAGGATTTCGCCTTCGACGCGCGTATTGCGGATGGTTTCGTTCATGCGATTCAGTGTGCGCAGGAAAGTGGACTTGCCGCATCCGGACGGCCCGATCAGCGCCGTCACCTTATTCACCGGAATGTTCAGGTTGAGTCCGAAAACGGCTTGCTTCGGCCCGTAGTAGACGTCCAGGTTCGAAATCTTGAAGCGCAACGGGGACTCCTTCTCCAGACCCGTTGAGGTCGGATCGGTCATGCGGGCCTCCGGTGCGAACCGCACAGCTTCCGGATTCTTACCTTGTGCTGCAGAAGCCATCTCACACGCTCCGAACCGCGCCGCCACGATTCAGCACGAGGCGGCATCCCAAATTCGCCAGGAGAACGAGTCCCAGCAGGACGAGACCGGCGGCCCATGCCTGGCGATGCCAATCGTCGTAAGGCGCGATGGCGTACGTATAGATCATAACTGGCAGCGACGCAATCGGCTGGCCCCATCCGGGGCTCCAATAGCGATTGCTGAAGGCGGTGAAGAGCAGCGGGGCCGTCTCCCCGGCGACTCGCGCGAGAGCCAGCAGCATCCCCGTGAGGATTCCGCCGCTAGCGGCTGGAAGCACCACGGTGGCAATCGTTTTCCATTTGCTCGCGCCGAGCGCCATGGCGCCTTCGCGCAGGGTGTTGGGAATCGAGCGCAGAAACTCTTCGGTGCTGCGCACGGTGATAGGAATCACCATGATGCCGAGGGCAAAGCCGCCCGCCAGCGTGGAGAAATGCTTCACCGGGAGCACCACGAGAGAATAGGCGAATATGCCGATCACGATAGACGGGACGCCGTTGAGCAAGTCCGTGGTGTAGCGCACCACGAACGAGAACGTCTTGCCGCCGAACTCCGCCAGGTACACGCCCGCCATCAATCCCACGGGCAGTCCCATGACGGCGGCGAGCAAGAGAAGCTTCAGGCTTCCCACGATCGCGTTGGCCATGCCGCCGCCTGTTTCACCCACAGGCTTGGGAAGTTGCGTGAAGAAGCTCCAGCTGAGCGACGTGCCGCCGTGCCAGATGAGATAGCCGAGAATCAGGAATAGTACCGAGACCACGGAGAGGGCGGCGACTCCCGTGAGAGTGAGCATCACGATGTTGAGCGTTTTTCGCCAGAGCAAGAGGGCGCGGTTCATGCGGGACGGCCTCCGCCGCGCTCGGTGGCGACGATCAGAACTCGCGCGAGACCGTTCAAGATAAACGTCATTAGGAACAGGACCAGGCCGAGTTCGATGAGCGCGCTGAGATACAGATCGCCGGTGGCTTCCGTGAACTCATTGGCGATCACAGCTGCGATCGTGTAACCGGGATGGAGCAACGAGGCGCTGATTTTCGGGTCGTTGCCGATCACCATCGTGACGGCCATGGTTTCGCCCAGAGCGCGCGCCAGCGCAAGAAACACGGAGCCCATGATGCCGCTCCGCGCCCACGGCACCACCACCTGCCAGGTAGCTTCCCATCGAGTGGCGCCCAGGGCCAGCGCGGCTTCGCGCTGTTCGCGGGGAACGGTGAGCAGAACCTCTCGTGAAACGGAAATGATGAATGGCACCACCATGATGGCCAGCACGATTCCCGCGGTGAAAAAGCCGACGCCATAGTTCGGGCCAGCGAATAGCTTTCCGATGACGGGAAGCTTTCCCAGCGTGGCGATCAAAGCAGGACCGAGCCACGTGCGCATCAACGGAACAACGATGAAGATGCCGAGCAAGCCGTAAATCACGCTGGGAACAGCGGCGAGCAAGTCGATGAGAAACGAAACCGTATCGCTGATCTTTCGCGGAGCCAGTTCGGATAGAAAAATCGCGCTCGCCAGGCCGAGTGGAACGGCGAGACTAAGCGCGACGATCGAAGTGATCAACGTTCCGTAGATAAACGGAGCAGCGCCAAAAGTATCGAAGATCGGATCCCAAGTCTGAGTCCAAAAGAAATTCCAGCCGAATTTCGCGCGGGAGAGATGAGAGTTCACCCACAGCTCCCAGACGAGCATCGACGTGAGAAGGAGAATCGCCGCAGCGAAAGTGAGCGTGAGGAGGTGCGCGATTTCGTCTCCGTGACGAAGTCGCTGAATCAAAGCACGCGGCCCCGAAACGGGAGGAGCCGCGTGCTGAAGTGTGGTGGCCGCTGCGGTCATGCTACTGGATTTGCGAAATCGCCTTGAGTTCCTTATCCACGACCGGCTTCGGAAGCTTGGCGTAGGACAGGCCTTCATTGTAGCCCTGTCCATCCGTGAGCATCCACTTGAGGAAGCCCTTGATTGCATCGCGTTTCGCGCCGTCCGAAATCTGGGCCGGAACCAACAGCCAGGTGAAGCTGGAGATCGGGTACGCCGCAGCGCCGGGAGCATTCACAATCGAAACGCGGAAATCATCCGGAATTTCCTTGGCCTTCGCAGCCGCGGCCGCCGTTACGCCTGCCAGATCCGCCTTCACGAATTTCCCGGAAGCGTTCTGCACTTTTCCGTACGAGATGTTGTTCTGAACGGCGTATATGAGCTCCACGTATCCGATCGAACCGTCCGTCTGTTTCACGAGACCCGCGACGCCTTCATTTCCCTTGCCGCCGAGGCCGACGGGCCATTGCGGTGACGTTCCTTTTCCGACTTTGCCTTTCCAGGCTTCGCTCGCGCTTGAAAGGAAGTCGGTGAAGATGTAGGTGGTGCCGCTGCCGTCGGCGCGGTGGACGACGACGATATCCGAGCCGGGCAGCTTCACGCCGGAATTCGCGTTCGCGATTTCGGGATCGTTCCACTTTGTGATCGTTCCCAGGTAGATTCCGGCGAGGGCCTTCTGCGTGAGATTCAGCTCGCCGCTTACGCCGGGTACGTTGTAGATCGGAATCACGGCGCCGAGAACCGTGGGGAAATGCAGGATCTTGAACTTCGAATCCTTCAGCTGCTCGTCGCTCATCGGGCCGTCGGAGGCGCCAAAGTCAACCGTGCCGGCCTGCAGCTGCCGGATACCGCCGCCCGAGCCAATCGACTGGTAATTGATTTGGACGTCCGGGTTCTTCTGGTGATACACGTCAAACCACTTTGAGTAGATGGGATAGGGGAACGTGGCGCCCGCTGCGTTGAGCAGGATAGTGCCTGGCCGAGCAGCGACTGTGAGTGCCAGGGCGAACAGGATAGACACAACGAGCAAGGACTTCTTCATGGTGGTTGAACTCTCCTTTAGAGACCATTTTTTGTCGGAATTGTTACAGTCGTGTTACATCCACAAGAATTCGGAGTGAAACGAAAACGCCTGGGGTGATAAGAGGCGCGGCCCCGGGGGTTGTCCAGGCCGCGCCTCTCTGGTGGGCGCAGGTCGTAGACTGCGTTTTCTAACGCAAAGTGCTGGTGCGCTAGAACTTGAAAGCGCCGAACGCGGTTGCTGCGAGAACCGATTCCTGCCTCGGCAGCATGCGCCCGGTCGCAAACTGAATGGCGCAGAGTAGGCTCGCGTGTTGAATCCCCGATGACCCGTGCGTGAAAAAACTGTTACGAAGCCTTGGCGTCTTCCTGCGTTTCCAGCATTCGGGCCCGCCCGTGCCGCACCTCGAGGCCGCGGACCCAGAACAGGACGTCTTCGGCGATATTCGTGGCGTGGTCCGCGATTCTTTCCAGGTGGCGAGAGGCCAGAACAAAATGAAGATTGGGCGCGGCGAGCGAGGAGTCCTGCGTCATAGCCGCGAGCAGACCTTCGAACACCTGGTCGCGATAGTGGTCCACGACATCGTCGCTTTCGAGAACTTGCGTGGCGAGATCCACATTCTGGTAGATCAGGGCGCCGAGGCACTTTGAAACCATGGCGCGCACGGCGGTTGTCATTGGCTCGAGTTCGGGCGGAGTATCCACTTTGCCCATGCCTGCCAGCGAAATCGCGCGCTCACTCAGGTTTACGGCCAGGTCGCCCATCCGTTCGAGGTCGTTGTTGATCTTGAGCGTCGCCACGATCAGGCGGACATCGGTTTCGAGGAGGCTTGGCTGGCGCAACATGCGGATCGCGTGCTCGTCGATCAGAATCTCCATCTCGTTGATGCGGGGCTCGGTGAGGAAAACCTCGCTGGCGAGCCGCTCATTGCGTTCCATGAGAGCCCAGAGGGCGCGGTTCAGCGAAGATTCGACGGTGCGTGCCTGCGAGATGAGATAGTTCACCAGCACGTTCTGAAAGATCGCTTCCGAATTGGTTTTCGCCGCTGTCACGATCCGTATTCCTCCCAAGGGGCGCCAGATGGTCCGGAGTGTAGAAATTCTTTTTCCAGGAGCTACAGGATGAACGGTGGACATTGCAAGTGCTTGAATCCACTGTGAATGTTTCGAGACTCGCCGGGAGGCGAGATTTTCGACAGGGTGCGGCCGGGGGCCGTACCGGCTTAGCCGGCGAGGGGAATCGAAAACGAAAACCGCGAACCCTGGCCAACATTGCTTTCAACCCACAGCCGTCCGCCGTGCGCTTCGACGATGTGTTTCGCGATCGAAAGGCCCAATCCCGTGCCTCCCGCCTCACGCGAGCGAGCGGCATCCACGCGGTAGAAGCGTTCAAAGATGCGTTCCTGGTCGGCCACCGGAATTCCGATGCCGGTATCGGAAACCGTGATCACAACTTCGCGCGAGCCGGCACTGGCGCTCACGCGAATGTGCCCGCCCGGTGCGGTGTACTGGATCGCGTTGTCCACCAGGTTTTGAAGCACGTCGCGCAACAAGCTGGCATCGCCCCGTACCGCGGGAAGTCCGGGTGGGACATCGATTTCGAGTGTGATTTGTTTTCGGCTGGCTTTTAGCAGTGCGGTTTCCGCGCAGCGCTCCACAATCTCGATTACGCCGACGGGAGAAAATTCGACTTCCAGCTTTCCCGCTTCGATTCGGGCGAGCTTCAGAAGATCGTCCGTCAGTCGTGCCAGGCGATTCGCGTGGTCGCGCATGATTTCAAGGAAGCGGCGATTATTTTTGGGATCTTCGAGCGCACCGCCGAGCAGAGTTTCCGCAAAACCCTGGATGGCGGTGAGCGGAGTTTTGAATTCGTGCGAGACGTTGGCGACGAAATCCTGGCGCACGCGCTCGAGGCGCCGCAGCTCGGTAACATCGTGAAGCACTACGACTGCGCCGGATGGCTTTTCGGCGGGCGCCGCCGCGGAAACCTGGCCGGAAGCGCCGGGACCAGAAGCTCCGGGAGCGGACGCGCCCGAAGTGGATTCGAGCGCTTTCACCGGGGCAGCCGTCACCGAGAAGCTCTGCTGCTGGACGATTCCCGTGGCGATGTCGCTCTGCAGGCCTTCCTCTCCTTTCAGCGCCTTGCGGATCAAGCTGGTCAATTCTGAGTTGCGAACAACTTCGATCAGCGGGCGCCCTTCGCTGCTTTTCGAATCGATGTTCAGGATTTCCGAGAACGCGCGATTGCAGAAGACCAGGCGCTCGTGCGCGTCAATCACCGCCACGCCTTCCACCATGCTGCGCAAAATTGCGCTCGAGCGGTTGCGTTCGCCTCTCAGCAAGTGAATTTGCGATTCAAGCCGCTGCGCCGACTCGTTGAGCGATTCGCCCAGCTCGGCAAGTTCATCGCGCGAGTCTTCGACCGCCAGCGGGCGGAAATCACCTTCCGCCACGCGCTTCGAAAATTCCGTCAGGCGTTCGACGCGCGCGGAAAAGATGCGCGAAATCACGAGGGAGGCGATCAGTCCCGCGAGGAAAATCACAAACGACGCGACGAGCAAGCGCTGCCGGAGCTCCGTGAGCGAGAAATCGATGTTTCCCAACGCCTCCGCCGCGCGAATCACCACGGGCGGGCCCGTGGGTGGCTGGTAGCGAACGGCTTGATAGATCAGCTGCCGCTGAAGAGTGTCGCTGAAGCGTACGGACTGCCCTTTGCCGCTCGAGAACGCTTGCTGAATTTCCGGACGATCGGAGTGATTTTCCATCGACTCGGGATCCCGCGTGGACTCGGCCAGGACTTTGCCGCTATCGTCGATCACCGTGATGCGGGCCCCCGATCGCGACAGCCACTCGACCCACGCGCGAAGTTCCGCGGGGTCGTCGATTTTCGGAGGACGCGCTTGCGCCAGGCTGAGGAGCGAATCGAGTTCGGCGGTTTTCGAACGGATGTAGTCGTGGCGCAGTACGCGAGCGGAGTAAAGATCAACCGAGAGCAGAACCCCGAGCAGGAGGGCGAGGTACGTCAGCCCAAGCTTCCAGAAAAGCCTAGCTCGCACGGGTCTCGAAGAGGTATCCGGCGCCGCGAATCGTTTTCATGTATGCCGGATGCTGGGGATCGGCCTCGATTTTTTCGCGCAAGCGGCGGACGTAAACGTCCACGCTCCGCGGTGTGACGAAGCGCTCCGTGCCCCACACGCCATCGAGTAACTGGTCGCGCGTGAATACGCGGTTCGGCCGGGCAGCGAGGAAGTAGAGGAGCCGGAATTCGAGCGTGCTCATGGGAACCGGTTTTCCCGCTCGCGACACTCGATACGCTGCCGGATCAATGCGCAGCGCGCCGATCTCAAGGGCCTTCTCGGAGGGAGTTCCAGGTTCCGCGCGGCGCAGCAACGCCTTCACGCGCGCCGCGAGCTCGCGCGGGCTGAAGGGTTTCGTGACGTAATCGTCGGCTCCAAGTTCGAGGCCCACCACGCGATCCGCCTCTTCGCCCTTCGCCGTGAGAATCAAAATCGGCAGACGATTCAAAGTGACGTCTTTGCGGACTTCCTTGCAGATTTCAAGACCCGATAGCTTCGGCAACATGAGATCCAGGATCAAGAGATCGGGCGGAGTCTTCCGGAGTTGAGCGAGACCGGTGGCACCGTCGCCGCTGGTGCCCACCTGATAGCCGTCCTTCTCCAGGTTGTAGCGCACCAGCTCTACGATGTCTTTATCGTCTTCGACTACCAGGATGCGTTTCATCGCGCTCTCTCTCTTCGCTTGCCCACAACATACGGGAAACGGAGTCTCGGAAGCAAGCTAACGGTTTTAGCATTCTTTGATTAACGGTTTGTTACAAACGGCGCGTGGGGTCCGATTCCCATTCCTGCTCGGGATTCCCACAATCACGTTTCCTGGCGATTCCATTTCGGGTCACACCCGATCGTGATGAATGCAAGGTACTTGCCCGCAAGGAGTCTCGAGAGCGTTCGCCACACTTCTGCACTCATTTCATTGCAGAAGAACTGCGATGCCGCAGCGCCTGTTTGCCGATATTGAGTACAGAGGAATCATTTATGAACGCGCTGATTGGACGCCAGCTGGACCCGGAGCGAAGGAGCCTGGAGTCGCTCGGTTTCGAAACGGGATTACGGCAGAAAATCGTCGGACAGGATGAGGCGGTGCAAGCCGTCGTTGACCTCTACCAGGTGTTTCGCGCCGGCATGAGCTCGCCCGGACGGCCGATCGGGAACCTGCTGTTCCTCGGGCCCACGGGCGCGGGCAAGACGCGAGTGGTGGAAGCGACTGCGGAAGTTCTGTTCGGAGATCCGCGAGCCGTGATCAAAATCGACTGCGCGGAGTTTCAACACTCGCACGAAATTGCCAAGCTGATCGGTTCGCCGCCCGGCTACCTCGGCCACCGCGAGACGCATCCGCTGATCACGCAGGAAGCTCTCGAGCAATTCCACACCGAAAAACTCAAAATCTCATTTTTGCTGTTCGACGAAATCGAAAAGGCCTCGGATGCGCTGTGGCAATTGCTGCTGGGCATCCTCGACAAGGCGGCGTTGACGCTGGGAGATAACCGGCGCGTGGATCTGTCGCAAACGATGATTTTTATGACCTCGAATCTCGGTGGCGGCGAAATAACGGAGTTGATGACGGGCGGAATGGGATTTGCGCCGCACGTGCGGGCCGATCTGGTGCCGAGGCTGAACGAAAAGGTAAAGCTCGCAGCGGAGGAAGCGGCCAAGCGGAAATTCGCGCCCGAGTTCATGAACCGGATCGACAAGACGGTGGTGTTTCATCCGCTGCGAGCCGAGCAGCTGGAACAGATTCTCGAGATCGAACTTGCGATGGTGCAGCAGCGGGTGCTCGAGACCGCGAATGGGCGTTTTCTCTTCCGCGTGATGCCTGCCGCGCGCGAATTTCTGTTGCGCGAAGGAACAGACTTGAAATACGGGGCGCGCCACTTGAAGCGCGCGATCGAACGCCGGCTCGTGTATCCGATTGCGAATTTGCTTTCCACTGACCAGGTGCACCTGGGCGACATGATCTCGGTCGATTGCGGCGGCCCTGAATCGTGTTTGATATTCATGAAAGAAGCGGAAGGCGCGTTGATGCCGATTCCGCTGCGCCTCCGGGCGAACGAAGCCGCTGCGGCCCATTCGGGCGGGCGCACGATCCCGTTGCATCCGGATCTTGTCGCCTTCGAGCGCTCGCCTTTCCGTCCCACACGGTGACAACGTCGTTGGATCCAAATGTTCTCGGTTGAATCGACTCACGTCCCGTGCGAGGCGGATGAGTATCAAAAACTGTTCAAGCGGAAAAATCGTTCCGGAGTCTAGCCGACCGCACCAGAGCGGCCCGGACTCGGATCGCGCGGATCGGATGCGCTCAGTCAACGGGGAGTCCAGGCGCGTGAAGCGAGAGTGTTGCCGGAGATGCAGTCCTGCGATTCAACATGTCTTCAGGCGTCGGGCGGATCTCGTTCCGCTCATCGCGATCGTGTTCTCGTGCGCTCTCCTGCACTCGGTTGTTTTCACTGCGCGGGCGCAGTCCGCCAGCGAATACCAGGTCAAGGCGGCGTTTCTTTACAACTTCGCAAAGTTCGTCGAATGGCCGGCGAGCGCCTTCGGCGATTCCAAACAGTCACTGGATATTTGCGTTTTTGGCCGCGATCCATTCGGGCGCGTTCTCGAGGACTCGTTGCTCGGCAAGACGATTGGGGAGCGCCGCACCGCGATCCGCCGCGCAATCCAGCTTCCCGGCCTCGCAGGATGCCAGGTTGTGTTCGTCGCGGGATCCGAGGGAGGCCGGGCGATCGAAGCGGTGAACCATTTTCGCGGGCGGCCCGTCCTGCTGGTGGGCGAGAGCGAAGGCTTTGCGGCTGCGGGCGGCACGATCCAGTTCATGATGGAAGAAGGAAAAGTCCGTTTCGTAATTAATCCCGACGCAGCGGATCGAGCCAATCTGAAAATCAGTTCGAAACTCCTGGCCCTGGCCAAAATCGTGCACGATTCCAACCCATCCATAGCGGGAGCGCGCTGAAATGAACTTGGGGCGCAGCCTTTCGATCCGGCAAAAAATCACCCGGCTCGTGCTGCTCACTTGCGGTGTCGCCATGCTCGCGGCCTGCGGCATATTTGCAACCTACGATTACGCCACCTCGCGAACCTCTCTGGCGAGAGATCTCACGACGCTCGCGCAAATCACTGGTTCGAACAGCACCGCGGCGATCGCCTTCGACGATGCCCAGTCCGCTCGCGAAATTCTCGCTTCACTCAGCGTTCAGCCCCACATCGTGGAAGCGTGCATTTACAAAAGTGATGGAAGCGTTTTTGCAAAATATAGCCGCGATGGATCGAATCCGGATTTTACGCCGCCGCCTGTCTCCACCGCCCGAATGCGCACCGTTTCCGGCTTCATGGAGGTGTTCCAGCAAATCCGGCTGAAAGCGGACGTGGTCGGCACGATTTATGTGAAAGCAGATACGAAGGAACTTCGATCACGCATGGTGCGTTTTGCGTGGGTCGTTCTCGGAGTGGTCGTCGTGTCGTTCGTAGCGGTTTATTTCTCGGCGGCGCGTCTCCAGCGGGTAATTTCAGAGCCGATCCTCGAACTCGCGCGGACCGCGTTTGCCGTTTCGACGGGAAAAGACTTTTCGCTTCGAGCCGCGAAGCGCAGCGACGATGAAATTGGTTTTCTCTTTGACCGCTTCAACGAAATGCTCGGCCAGATTCAGGAACGCGGCGAGGCTCTCGAACGAGCTCGAGAGAGTCTGGAACGCCGGGTCGGGGAACGCACGATCGAGCTGTCGAAGGAGGTCGCCGAACGAACCCTGGCCGAGCGAGCCCTCGAGCAGCGCACCGAATTCCTGAACTCGTTAATCGAAACATCTCCCCTCGCGATCGTCGTGGTCGATTCTAATTTCTGCGTGGAAATGAGCAACCCTTCCTTCGAGAGAATGTTCCGCTATCGCTTTCGAGACATCGTCGGACAGCGGCTCGGCGATTTCATCGCCAAGGGCGAGCTGGGCGAAGAAATGGATTTGGGTGAGGACGCGCTCCGGAAGGGCGCGTGCGTGCACACGACGGGCCGCCGCACGCGAGGTGACGGAGGCTTGCTCGACGTGGAAGGTTACGCTGTCCCCCTCGGGCACGACGGAACTGCGAACCGCTACTTGTTGCTGTATCTGGACATTACGATCCGCAAAAAGGCCGAATTGGCGCTCGAGGACCGTACAAATTTCCTTAACTCGCTCATCGAAATGACTCCTCTCGCCGTGGCCGTCCTCGCTCCCGATTTTCGCGTGCGGTTGTGCAACCGGGCATTCGAAAAACTCTTTCTGTACAGCCGTCAGGAAATTCTCGGGCGGCACATGGCCCACGTCATCCCGGCGAATCTCAGCGCGGAAGGAGAAGCCCATCACGACGCGCTCGTGAGCGGAAAGACGCTTCACCTGACAACGCAACGGCTTCGGCGCGACGGATCTTCGGTGGACGTGGAAGTTTTTTCTGTCGCTCTTCGGGGCGCGGAGGGTTCGGCAGGATATCTGTTGCTGTATCAGGACATCACTGAACGCAGACAGGCAGAGGAAGCGCTCCTTCGGGCAAAGGACGCAGCCGAGGCAGGCAGCCGGTCGAAGAGCGAATTTCTCGCCAACATGAGCCACGAAATTCGCACCCCGATGAACGGGATCATCGGCATGACGGATCTGGCGCTCGATACAAAACTGACGCTCGAGCAGGGCGAATACCTCGGCATGGTCAAGGACTCGGCGACTTCTCTCTTAACCATCATCAACGACATCCTGGATTACTCGAAAATCGAAGCAGGGAAACTCGAACTCGAGGCGGTCCATTTTCGCTTGCGGCAGAGCGTGGACGAAACCTTGCGGACGCTCGGATTTCGCGCTCGCGACAAAGGCCTGGAATTGGCATGGAGCGTGGCTTCGGATGTGCCCGACTATCTCTCGGGTGACATGGGCCGCGTGCGCCAGATCCTGACGAATCTCGTCGCGAACGCCGTCAAATTCACCGAGCGGGGGGAGGTGTTCGTCGAGATCGGAAAAGAACCGGAGTCTACCGAAGCGCTCGCCCTTCTGCATTTTCGCGTTCGGGACACGGGAATCGGAATCACGAAAGAAAAACAAGGAATGATCTTCGGAGCATTTACGCAGGCGGATAGCTCCACCACCCGCAAGTACGGCGGCACGGGACTCGGGCTCGCGATCACCGCACGTCTGGTGGAATTGATGGGCGGGAAACTCTGGTTGGAGAGTGAGCCGGGCATTGGCAGTACCTTTCATTTCACAATTCAGTTCGCAATTCCCGCGCGTCCGCCGCCGCACCAACTCCCCGACCCATTGCTTTTCCAGCACCCGATTCTTGTCGTTGACGACAACCAAACGAACCAATTTTTGTTGGTGGAGATGCTGCGGAAATGGGGGATACGTGCGGAAACCGCGCCCACCGCCAAAGAAGCGCTCGGGATTCTCGCGCGGGCCGGCACGGCGGGCGGCCAGTTCGCCGCCGTAATTTCCGATCTTCAAATGCCGGATATGGACGGGTTTGAGCTGGTCGAAACGATTCGCGCGAGCCCTCTATTCGGCTCGATTCCCGTGCTGATTTTGAGTTCGAGTGCGCAGCCCGGCGAGCGGGAACGTTCCGTGGCGATGGGAGCTTCCGCCTATCTCGCCAAACCCGTCCACCCCAGCGAGCTGCTCGACGCGATTTTGAATGTCTTGTCGGCCCGCGCGAGCGAACCGGACCCGAAGGAAGCAGTGAACGCCCCGCCAAACGATCGGAGACACACAATGAAAGTCTTGCTCGCTGAGGACAATGCCGTCAATCGCACGCTCGCGAAACGCCTGCTGGAGAAACATGGCCACACCGTTGTGGTGGTCGAAAACGGCCGTCAGGCCCTCAAAGCGCTCGAGCGCGAAAAGGTCGATCTAGTCCTCATGGACGTACAGATGCCGGAAATGGACGGCCTGGAGGCCACTGCCGCGATACGCGCGCGGGAAAAAAACACGGGCGGGCACTTGCCGATCATTGCTCTCACGGCTCATGCCATGAAGGGTGATCGCGAAAAGTGCCTCGCTGCCGGCGTAGATGATTATTTGACGAAGCCCATTCGCACACTGGATCTCTTCAAGGCCATCGAGCGCCTTGGCGATTCAAACTTCACGCCCGCTGCTGCTCCGATTCCAATCGCGAAGCAGCCCGAAGCGGCTGCGTTTGATTTCGATGCCGCTCTCGACCATGTCGAAGGCGACCGGGAGCTTCTCGATGAAGTCGTACGAATCTTCTCGGACGAATGCCCGAGAAAGATGGAGGAAATTCGCAACTCGATTCGCGCCGCCGATCCTCTGCTTCTCGAGCGGGCGGCCCACTCGCTGAAAGGCGCAGCGTCCAACCTGTGCGCTGCGGGGGTCATGCAATTCGCCGAGGACCTGGAGCAATCCGCGCGGGCCAAGGACGTTTCTCGCGCGGGAACGCAATTCCAATCGCTCGAGGCCGCCGTCAAAAAGCTCCTGAATGAACTCGAAGCATTTTCGCGGAAGGTGACGAGTTGAAGATCTTCTCCAAATTCGAGCCTACTCTCGCCCAATCGAGGCGGATGTGGCGCCTCGGAATCGGTGCCGGTTTTATTTTGTTCTACGTGCTGCTCGATCGCACGACCGTTTATTTTCAATTGTGGCAGGGAATCAGCGCGTGGTATCCGCCGGTGGGTCTTGTTCTCGCGATGCTCGTCGGAATCGATCTTTCCTATGCGCCGCTGCTCCTCGTCGCGGGTGCGATCGCATCCGCGGTCAACTATCATATCTCGCCGTTCTCGGCGGGTTTTTGGGCCGTCAACATCATCGTCGCCGCGGGATACACGGGGGCTGCCTACGTCTTACGCCGCGTTCTGCGGATGAACTGCGGTTTCGGCTCGCTGCGAGACGTGAATTGCTTTGCGGCCGTGGCGCTGACGTTTTCATTCTGCATCGCTGCGGCGGGCTCGGTAACCTTCGTTTGGGGCGGGACGCTTCTGTGGGCCGACTATTCCAGAGCCGTCTTGAATTGGTGGGTGGGTGATTCGGTCGCGCTCATCTGCCTTACGCCATTCCTCCTCATTCACCTCACGCCGTGGTTGCAAAGGCGCGCAGGCTTCGATAACCCTGCGTGCCCATCCAACGATCTGAGCCGTGTAACCAGATCGGCAGCCGCGCCTTCGCTTTCGAGGAAAATTGAAATTGCCGCGCAAGCCGCCAGCATCCTGTTCTCGTTGTGGTTCGTGTTTGGATGGAATCTTGTCAGGAGCTACGACCTCTTCTACTTGTTTTTTCTGCCGGTTCTCTGGATTGCGGTTCGCCGAGGCTTGCGGGGAGCGACGTTCGCTGTCGTGCTCCTCAATTCCGGAGCGATGCTGATCCTTCGTTACAACGCAGCGGACGCCCACCGCCTCACTCTGCTGCAGATTCTGATGCTGATCGTTTCTCTCACAGGCCTCGCCGTCGGAACCATCATCTCTGATCGCGAGCGAGCCGAACGGGAAGCGCGAGAAGGCGAAGCGCGCCTCGAGACGCTCGTGCAATCCATTGACGAACTTGTATTCGAACTCGACTCTTCCTGGCGATTCAAAAACATCTGGACGAATGATGAAAGCCTGCTGCTCGCCTCCAAGGCGGAGTTGATTGGACATCCGTTCGCGACGTTCCTCGACGAAGAAACCGCGCGCCCGTTCCCCCCGATCTTCCAGCGCGTGCTGCAAAGCGGCCGTGGAGAGACCGTTGAATACTCGATTCCCTTTCCCTCCGGAACCCGCTGGTTCCTCGGTCGCGTCAGCGCCATTCCTGCTCCCGGCGGCGTATCCACAACGATCTGCATGACGGCGCGTAATATCACAGATCGCAAACGAGCCGAAGAAGAATTGCGCAGTGCGAAGAATATCGCCGAAGCAGCCAGCCGGGCGAAAAGCGAATTCGTCGCCAACATGAGCCACGAGATACGCACGCCGATGAACGGGATCATCGGCATGACGGAGCTGGCGCTAGACACCGAATTGAACGCCGATCAGCGCGAATATCTCGAGCTTGTGAAACTCTCCGCCGATTCATTGATGATACTGCTGAACGATATCCTCGATTTTTCCAAGATCGAAGCCGGAAAGATGGAACTCGACCCAGTTGAGTTCGCGGCCGGGGAAAGTCTGGGCGAAACGATGAAACTCATGCGATTCCGGACCCGGCAGAAAGGGCTCGCGTTTGCCTGGCGATTGGGCGCTGGCGTGCCGCCAATATTGATTGGCGATCCGGCGAGGCTGCGCCAGGTGCTGGTCAATCTGGTAGGCAACGCGATCAAATTTACGGAAAAAGGCGGCATTGCTGTGAGCGTAGAAAGCGGAAAGCGGGAAGGACAAACCATGGAGCTGGTTTTTCGCGTGAAGGATTCAGGAATAGGAATACCGCCCGAAAAGCGCGCTGTGATCTTTGACGCGTTCACCCAGGCCGATAGTTCCACCACGCGCAGGTTCGGCGGCACCGGCCTCGGCCTCGCGATTTCCACGAGCCTCATCAAACTGATGGGCGGCACGATCTCGGTCGAAAGCGAGCCGGGCAAGGGCAGCACGTTTCTCTTCACAGCGAGATTCGGATTACCACCCGAGGAACACCCGGCGCAATTCATTCCAGCCAATCGGAGAGCGTACGATGACTGACCAAAAGGAAGCGGACGACCGAATTCTCGTTGCCGACGACGATCCAGTCTCCCGGCGCGTCCTCGAGGGTTTGCTGAAGAAGTGGGGCTACGACGTGCTGATCGCAAACGACGGGTTAGAAGCTTTGCGATTGCTCCAAAGCCGCGACGCGCCGCGATTGGCTGTGCTCGATTGGATGATGCCAGGTATGGAGGGCGTCCAGGTTTGCCAGCGCGTCCGCGATTCGACGCGGCCTTACATGTACCTGCTGTTGCTCACCGCACGCAGCCAGCGGGACGATCTTGTCCGCGGCCTGGAGTCCGGTGCCGACGATTATCTGACGAAACCGTTTGACGCAGAAGAGCTGCGCGCGCGCTTGCACGTGGGAAAGCGGATTCTTGAATTGCAGGACAACTTGATCGCCGCGCGCGAGAAACTACTGTACCAGGCGACCCATGATGCGCTCACCGGCATCCCGAATCGCGGCGTCTGCTTGGACGCGCTTCGCCGCGAGCGTTCCCGCCAGACTCGGCAGAGCGGCTCCTTCTCCATCATCATGCTCGACATCGATCATTTCAAATACGTCAACGACACCTACGGCCACCCCGCGGGAGATGCCGTCCTCTCCGAAGTGGCGCAGCGAATCAAAAGCTCGATCCGTCCGTACGACACTCTCGGCCGGTACGGAGGCGAGGAATTTCTGGTCGTCCTCCCCACCGCCGACGCACTCGGCGCGGTTTGTGTGGCGGAAAGAATTCGCAACACAGTGGAAGAAAAGCCAATTTCGACAAGCGCCGGCGAGATAACGGTTACCGTCAGCCTGGGCGTCGCCGTGAGCCAGGCAGCGAACGCACCGGACTCCGAAGCTCTGTTGTACCTGGCCGACGCAGCACTCTATCGGGCGAAGGTACTGGGCCGCAATCGCGTGGAGCTTGCCGCTGCGCCCCAGCAGGCTGAAGAACCAGCGCAGCCGGTTTCGCCCGCAGCTCGCAGCACGATCAAAGCCGAAACTTCCTAGCCACACCCGAACCGGCCTCTCGCTTCCAACCACGGCCGATCAGCCTGCTTTCGCTTGCACCCGTGCGGGGAAACAGAGGAAGATAGAGTTTCTGCTGGTTGACCCCCGAAAGGGCATCGCGCTCCTCATCCGCAGAAGCGAGGGCATGGTGTCCGCAGTTCCTGCAATTCGAATTACGCCTTGCAACCAGGCTCCGCCGAACGCGCGCGGCGAATTCGTCCTGTATTGGATGATTGCATTCCGCCGCCTTCGATGGAATTTCGCACTCGACCGCGCGATCGAATGGGCGAGCGAACTGAAAAAACCTCTCGTGATTCTGGAAGCGCTGCGCTCGGATTATCCGTGGGCGTCGGAGCGCTTCCAAAGATTTGTGTTCGACGGCATGGCGGAAAAAGCAAAAGTTCGCCGGCGAGATACCCGTAGCCTCTTTTATTACCCCTTCGTTGAAAGCTCCGCGCATCCTGGAAAAGGACTTGTCGATTCGCTCAGTAAACTTGCGTGCGTAATCGTGACCGACGACTATCCTTGCTTTTTTCTGCCATCAATGACCAAAAGGGCCGCCAAACGGGCTTCGTGCCGGTTCGAAGCCGTCGATTCGAATGGCTTGTTGCCGCTTCGCGCGGCGGACAAATCCTTTGTCACTGCGTTTTCCTTTCGAGCTTTCCTCCAGAAAAGCCTGCCGCCATTCCTGCTGCAAAGTCCGAAGCGCGACCCGCTCGCAAGGCTCGATTTGCCTCCGCTGAAATCTTTGCCCGCGGAGATCCTTCGCAAATGGCCTCCTGCTTCGGCCGAGGATCTTACTGGCGCCGATTTACTTGCGAACCTGCCTATATCCCGCAAGGTAGGCGCGGTCGAAATGCGCGGCGGCGAAGCGCCAGGCCAATCGTGTCTACGTGAATTTTTATCGGAGCGCCTGAAGGGATATTTGGAACTGCGAAACCACCCCGAGGCGCAAGCCACCAGTGAACTCTCGCCCTATCTTCACTTCGGGCATATTTCATCGCACCAGATTTTTTCGGAATTGATGGCGAGTGAGAAATGGTCGCAGGAAAAACTTGCACTGCGCTCGAACGGCAGCCGCGAGGGATGGTGGAACGCAAGTCCATCCGCGGAAGGGTTCCTCGATCAATTCATTACCTGGCGCGAGCTCGGATTTAATTTCTCCAGCCATCGCGGCGACGATTCCCGCTACGGCTCCCTTCCGGATTGGTCCCAGAAGACGCTCGCAAGACACGCTCGCGACGAACGCGAGCACGTATATTCGCTCGAGCAATTCGCCGAAGCTCGCACCGGCGACGCGCTCTGGAATGCCGCGCAGCGGCAACTCGTCCGCGAAGGCCGCATCCACAATTATTTGCGGATGCTCTGGGGAAAGAAAATCCTGGAATGGACTCGAACGCCTCAAGAAGCTGTCCGGGTGATGATTGAACTTAATAATCGTTACGCGCTCGATGGGCGCGATCCCAATTCCTACAGCGGAATATTCTGGTGTCTGGGCCGCTACGACCGTCCCTGGGGGCCGGAGCGTCCTATTTTCGGCACCGTGCGTTTCATGAGCTCTGGAAACACGGCGCGAAAATTTCGCGTCAAAGGGTATCTCGAAAAATATGGCCCGCAGCAGCGTCTTCATCGCCCAATCGAAAATTGAAGCGCCCGCCGAAGAGGTTTTTCGCTGGCACGCCGACCCCGGTGCGCTCGAACGCTTGACGCCGCCGTGGGAGCCCCTGGAAGTGGTGCAAGCTGCGCCGGGAATTCACAATGGCGACCGCGGCGTCCTGCGAGTGCGTATCGGTCCCTTTCCGGTGCGCTGGGAATTCGAGCATTGCGATTACGTGGAGGGCCGCCAGTTTCGCGACGTTCTAATCTCAGGTCCGTTTCGCCGCTGGGACCACACGCACCGGATGCTGCCCGAAGGTCCCAACTCCTGTCTCCTCGAAGACCGCGTCGAATACGAGCTCCCGCTGGGATTTCTCGGAAAGCTCCTCGGCGGCTGGTTCGTGCAGCGAAAATTGAAAAAGCTGTTTCGCTATCGCCACCGGGTCACGGCCGAAGCAATGGCGGCCCTCCCGAAAACCAGCGCCCCATAAGCGCGGCGAACTCCGGCAAACTCGGTAAGTTAGCTGTCCATACGCTAGCGTATGGTGACGCTGTTGCCGACATCTGGTAGCGTGTGGACGTTTCCTGTGCCGCGCGCACCGGAATTTGGTATACATAGTGTAGAGACGCCGCGTCGCGCTATCCAGCAAGCGCCGTTTTGCTTGGGTGTGAAGGGATCGAGCCATGAATCCGACGAAACCCGGAGCAGTCGTCAACAGCAATGCCGCGCCCGACGGCGCCCGCCGCGATACGCTCACGATCATCGACAACCGAAACGGGAAAGAATACGAAGTTCCCATCAAGCACGACACCATTCGGGCGATCGACCTGCGGCAGATCAAAATCGCTCCAGCTGATTTCGGAATGATGAGCTATGACCCGTCGTATTCCAACACGGCGTCGTGCACCAGCAAGATTACTTTCATTGATGGCGACAAAGGAATCCTGCGCTATCGCGGCTACTCGATCGAAGAGCTTGCGGAGAAGAGCACCTACCTCGAAACCGCCTATCTTTTGCTGCGCGGCGAACTTCCCACCAAGAATCAGCTCGCGGACTGGTCCTACCACGTCACGCACCACACGTTCATTCACGAGAGCATCAAGAAATTTCTCGACGGATTTCACTACGACGCACACCCGATGGGGATGCTGATTTCCACCGTCGCCGCCCTCTCCACTTTTTATCCCGACGCAAAAGACATCTTCAATCCCGATTCGCGCCGCAAGCAGACGTATCGCCTCGTCGGCAAAATGCCCACGCTCGCTGCGTTCGCCTATCGCCATAGCCTCGGAATGCCGTTCGCCTATCCCGACAACGATTTGAGTTACTGCGGCAATTTTCTGAACATGCTCTTCCGCACCACCGAACTCAAATATCGTCCCAACCCTACCCTCGAGCGCGCCCTCGACATTCTTTTCATTCTCCATGCCGACCACGAGCAGAATTGCTCGTCCAGCGCAATGCGCGGAGTCGGCAGTTCGCACGTGGATCCCTATTCAGCCACGGCGGCGGCCACCGCTGCGCTCTACGGCCCGCTCCACGGCGGCGCCAACGAGCAAGTCCTCCGCATGCTCCTCGAAATTGGTTCCGTGAAGAACGTTCCGGCGTACATCCAGAGCGTCAAGGCGGGCGAAAAACTCTTGATGGGCTTCGGCCATCGCGTGTACAAGAATTACGATCCGCGCGCCACGATTGTGAAGCACATTGCCTATGAGGTTTTTGACGTAATGGGCCGAAACCCTCTCATCGAAATCGCTCTCGAGTGCGAGCGCATCGCTCTCCAGGACGATTACTTCGTTTCGCGCCGCCTCTATCCCAACGTGGACTTCTACACCGGCCTCATCTACCAGTCCATGGGCTTCCCCGTCACGATGTTCCCCGTCCTCTTCGCGATCCCGCGCACTTCCGGATGGATCGCGCAATGGGAAGAGATGTTGCTCGATCCGGAGCAAAAAATTTCCCGTCCGCGCCAGATTTATCTCGGTTACGACCTGCGCTCCTACACCCCGGTCGAAGACCGCGGCTGATAGCGCTTTTCCTTCGCCGTCCCATTTCGGGGCACGCCCGCAATCTCATCTTTATCTGCCGTCCCCGACCGAAAAGTGATTGCATCCGGGGCTAATCTCTGGCAAAACACTCTGCACGTCCTGCAGGGGGCCTTTGTAAATGGAACTGTCTACTCGGGAATCTGGCGCCGCCACCATCGTGGATGTGATCGGCGATATCACGCTCTATAACTCGCCGGATATGCGCAAAATGCTGATCGATTTGCTGCGGACCCAGCGCAAGCCCCGCGTGATCGTGAATATGCTCAACGTGAAATATATTGATAGCGCGGGCGTCGCTTCGCTGGTAGAAGGTCTGAAGATTTCCCGGGATCTCAAGAGTGGTTTCGCGCTTTTTGGGCTCAGCCGCACCACCCGGGAGGTATTCGAGCTCACACGGCTGATTAAAGTGTTCGAAGTCTACGACAACGAAGAGGAAGCTTTGCAGGGCGGGAAACCAGCCGCTCCTGCGCGATAACTTTCCGGGCGCCACGGCGAGGAAAATTTGAGACGGCCGCCGCCCGCCCGGATCCACTCATGGCAATCACTGAATCAGTCGGCGCAGCGACAATCACCGGACTGGCGTACATCGGCGGCCTCGCGCGCATCACCGGTGGCGCCGCGAAGGCTCTCTTCGTTGAGCCGGACCGCGTTCGAAAACTCCTCAGTCGCGCCATCCACCAGGCGATGTCCGTTGGCGTCGAAGCGCTCCCCATCGTTTCCCTGATTTCGTTCTTCGTCGGCATGATTTTTGCCCTGCAGAGCGCGTATCAACTCCGGAAATTGGGCGCTTTGCAATTCGTGGCCGCGGCGGTGGCGATTGCCATTACCCGCGAACTCGGCCCGTTGATGACAGCCATCATGGTCATCGGCCGCTCCGGTTCCGCATTCGCCGCTGAAATCGGCACGATGAAGGTCAATGAGGAAATCGACGCGCTCGAAACAATGGCCCTTGAGCCGGTCCGCTTCCTCGTCGCTCCAAAATTCCTCGCCATGATCCTGATGATGCCCATCCTCACCACCTGGGCTGATTTCATGGGCGTCGTGGGCGGAGGTCTGTTTGGAGTCACGAGCGGTCCGTTCACTTGGCATTCCTATATCCTCGCCACCCTCAATAGTCTTCTCCGGCGCGATATTCTCACGGGCTTGGTCAAGAGCGTCATGTTCGGAGTGGTCATTACCGCCGTCGGATGCCAGGAAGGATTCGCAACCGGGCTGGGGTCGGAGCAGGTGGGCCGCTCCACCACGTCCGCGGTGGTGAAATCGATTTTCATGGTCATTCTCGTGGACGTTATTTTCACTGCGATTTTCTATTTCTCGATGCCCGACTGAAAAATGGCACTCGATCCCATTTCGAATCCTCCTGACAACACTGCCGAAGGCGGCGCCGCGATCTCCGTGCGGAAATTGCGCGTGAACTACGGCGAGCGCGAAATTCTGCACACGATCAGCTTCGATATTCTGCCCGGCGAAACGCTCGTGATTCTCGGCGGTTCCGGATCGGGCAAAAGCACGCTCTTGCGCACGCTCGTGGGTCTTGAAAAACCCAGCGGCGGAGAGATCTGGATTCGGGGAAAGAATTTCGCGGCGCTTTCCGAGGATGGCCGGAACGATCTCCTGAAGAAAATGGGCATGTCGTTTCAGGGCGGCGCATTGTTCGGCTCGATGTCGGTGGGTGAAAACGTCGCGCTTCCGCTTCGCGAACATACTCCTCTCGACGATTCCACGATCGAAATCATGGTGCGCCTGAAACTCGACCAGGTGGGCCTCTCCGGCTTCGAAAATTACATGCCCGCGCAGTTGAGCGGAGGAATGAAAAAGCGCGCCGCCATCGCGCGCGCCCTGGCGATGGATCCGGAGATTCTGTTCTTTGACGAGCCTTCGGCAGGGCTCGACCCGATCATCGCAGCAGGTATCGACGAATTGATCTTGAAATTGAAAAAGGCGTTTCGGATGACGATCGTAGTCGTCACCCACGAGCTCGCCAGCGCGTACCTCATCGCCGACCGGATGATTCTTCTCGACAAGGGCGTCATCGTCGCCAATGGGACCACCGCCGAGTTGCAAAAAAGCCAGCAGCCCCGCGTACGCCAGTTTCTCGATCGCGTGCCGGAGCCCGAAATTTCCACCGAGTTGGATTACCTGCAGATGCTGACGGGAGAAATTCCGCCGCTGCGGCAGTGATTCAGTCGGGCGCGCGCGCCCGTGCTATACTCCGCGCGCCTGAGGGCCTTCCCGGTTCACCGGGTCGGATATAGAGGAAGCCAATGGAAGCGAAGCGAGAACAGGCGGTCGTCGGTTTCGTGGTAATCGTTGTGTCGGCGCTGCTGATCGCCACCATCTTGTATCTCTCCGGCACCCTCTCGAGCGGGTTGATTCCCTACCGTGCCTACTTCAAAAACGCCGGCGGACTCTCCCCGGGAAGCGAAGTTCGTTATGGCGGCGGTCCGAGGATCGGACGCGTTAAAAAAGTTGCACCCGACTCGAAGGATCCGTCCCGGATGGAGATCGATTTCGTCGTGGATCCGGATGTTCCGGTGAAGACCGACAGCCTCGCGAAAATCGAGAGCACCAGCGCCCTGGGCGAAAACTTCCTGGGTCTTCACGCCGGAACCGACAAGGGCTCGAAGGCTCCGCCGAATGCAATCCTTCCCTCCAAGGAATACACCAGCTTCGCCGACATCGGCGACATGATCAATTCGCTCGGGCCGTCTGCGCAAGAGTTGCTCACCCATTTGAACGATCGCGTTGTGGAATTGAAAGAAACCATCGTTCGCGTGAACGACTTGCTGAGCGACCGCAACCGGGAGAACGTCGCCAGCAGCCTCAGCAACATTCAAGGCATGCTCGCCGAGAACCGCACTCCGATCAAGAACACGCTCGCTCACATCAATGACGCCAGCGCCAAGATCGGCCCGCTCCTCGACAATTTCAAGACGACTTCCGACAAAGCCAACGACCTCATCACCCACCTCGACAGCGTCGTTCAGGATCCCAAGATCAAGGAGTCAATCGCCAAGCTTCACCAGACTCTGACCCAGGCCAACGAGCTGATGGGTAAATTGAACAACATCATGGACGCGAATGCCGAAAATCTCGATGAGATCATCGACAACCTGCGCGCCGTCTCTGACAACATGCGAGAGTTTACGGAAACTATCAAGAATCGTCCGTACACTTTGATTCGTAGCTCCAGTCCCAAACCTCACAAACCTGGTGAGGGTTCCGCCAAGTAGGCTGGAAAAAGCGAGGAGTATTGATGCGCTGCCCGAAGCAAGCTGCTCTATGGGTTTTGATGCTAGCGGCGACGATCTGCGGATGCGGAAGTCCGGCTGCGACGAAATTCTACGTGCTCGACGTCCCCACCACTCCCAACAACGCGGCGACACCGCAGTTTCCGATCTCCCTGCTCGTTGCCAGGCCCGTCACCTCGCACCTCTATCGCGACGATCGGATTGTCTACGGCTCGGGCCCCGTCCAACTCGGAACCTACGAGTATCACCGCTGGGCTCAATCTCCTGCCGACATGACGCAGGATCTCATCGTCGGCTATTTGCGCTCTTCCGGCCAGTACCGCTCCGTCCTCCGCCCCGGCAGCAGCGCCAGGGGCGATTACATCGTGCGCTCCTACCTGAAAGCGCTCTACGAAGTGGACGAACCGAATTTTGTCGCGCGCTTTGAGATTCACCTCGAGATATACGATCCCAAATCCGGCGCCAACCTCAAGGGTTTTTCCTATTCGCACGACGAGCCCGTCGCCAACAAAACAGTCGCTGCCGTCGTCGAGGCTCTCGATAAAAACGTGCGCGCCGGAATGGCGCAGCTCACCTCCGAGGTAGGCAAATATTTCGCCGACAATCCTCCCAAGGTGCAAGGCGCTCAGTAGATTTCCAGCACTCTCCAATTGCTGAGGGGCCGCGCGCGCCTTCGATTACGCCAGTCGCACGCCATGGTTCGCACTGGTGCTCCAATTTGAATTCCGCGGCTTCGCGCGATTCGCCTCATCGGTTCCTTCCTACCTGCCGATAGCTTCCTCGAGGCACTTTTCTTCCCCATGTCCAGCAGTGCATTAGAAACGGAGATTCCTCGCCAGCAGGCGCCGCTTCGTCTCCTGCAAGTCGAGGAGGAGTTTGAAGAGGTGGACAGCTGCATTCGCGAGCTGCAAAAATCAGGCATTCTGTTTCACGTCGAAACAGTCGCCACTCGCGAAGCCTTCGTCCAAAAACTGCAAGAAGATACTTTCGACGTAGTGATCGCGGCGTACCGCCTGCCTGGCTGGACGGGCATGGACGCCCTCGCCGAAATCAAAAAACTCGGCCTCAATATTCCGTTGATCCTGGTCACCGGAATGTTGGGTGACAAGCTGGCAGTTGAGTTCGTCAAGCAAGGAATCAGCGACTACGTTTTGAAAGACCAGCTCGCTCGCCTCCCTGCCGCACTCCTTCGCGCGCAGGAAGAAAAAGGACTTCGGGACGCCGAGATTCGCGCACTCGACGCTCTTCGCGTCAGCGAAAGGCGTTATCGCGGACTGGTTCACAATGCCACCTACGGAATGATCTGGCTCACAGCCGGTGGCGAAATACTCGCCGTCAATCCCGCATTCGTCCGGATGCTCGGCTACGACTCATCCGAAGAAGTCCTCGCGATTGGCAACGCCTCGTCGTTCTACAACGATCCGGGGGTTTACGCCGGACTCCGGGAGAAATACACGGAAAGCGGCCGCGCCGATACCACGGTCGATTGGAAACACAAAGATGGAAGAATCATCACAGTGCATCTCAGCGAGCGCCGCGTCGTTGACGAAAACCAGTGCAACGAATGCGCCGAGGTGATCGTCGAGGATGTCACCGAGCGACTCGCCCTCGAAAAGAAGCTCTTGCACGTACAGAAGTTCGAAGCCTTCGGCCAACTCGCCGGAGGTATTGCCCACGACTTCAACAATATGATTGGCGCCATCATGGGCTGGTCCGATATGGGCATTGAAGAAACGCAGGAAGGCGCCCGGCTGCGCCGCCATTTCCAGAAAATTCGCCAGCAGGCCGCGCGTGCCGCCGCGCTCACTCGCCAACTGCTGGCCTTCGCCCGCCGCCAGGTCCTCGAGCCGCGCAATATCGACCTCAATCAGGTCGTCACAGAAACGCTCAATCTCCTCGAAAAAGTTATCGGCAGCAATATTGAAGTTACCACCACGCTGGCTTCGGCTTTATTCCTCGTTCGTGCCGACCCCACTCAAATCGAACAAGTGCTGATGAACCTTTGCATCAATGCGCGCGATGCCATGCCCAACGGCGGCTCGCTCGTCATCGAGACCGGCAACTCGACCTTCGACGCGGAATACTGCTCCCACCAGCCGTTCGCGCGCCCCGGCGATTACGCCACCATGTCCGTTACCGACACGGGCACCGGCATGGACACGCTCACGCTCGATCACATCTTCGAGCCGTTTTTCACTACGAAGGAGTTGGGTAAGGGCACCGGTCTTGGCCTCGCTACCGTCCATGGAATCGTGCGCCAGCATGGCGGTTTCTTCCAGGTCCAAAGCCAGCCCGGAATTGGCACCACTTTTCGCACCTATCTTCCCGCCATCGCTCTCGCCACAAAATCCGTCGAGCCTGTCGAAGACACGCAGCCGGCCCGCGGTGGCCCGGAGACGATTCTTCTCGCCGAAGATCATGCCGGTTTGCGCGAGCTTACGTATGAAACTCTCGCGAATCTCGGTTACAAAGTGATTGTCGCTGCCGATGGCGAACAGGCGCTTCATGAATTCGAAACTCGCCGCGACCAGATCGATCTCCTCGTCCTCGATGTCGTTCTCCCCAAATTGAGCGGACCGGATGTCTACGATCGCATCTGCGAGCTCAGACCCGGCATGCCCGTTATTTTCGCCACCGGGTACGGCGCCGATATCGCTGCGCTTCGTGGGGCGCAGGCACAGGGTCTGCCGATGCTTCAGAAGCCCTACCTGCCCCGCAACCTGGCGCGCAAGGTCCGGGAAACACTCGACCGCAGCCGTCCCGTAGAAGTATCAAAATCCTGACCCTCGCGTCGCCCCCCGGATCCTTCCCGATCGCCCGTCACAATTAGCGTTGACACCTTTTCTGCCCATGTGATATTTCAGAATCAATCCGTGGACTCCGGCCTCGTGCCGGGTTGCTGGATCGCCAGACGCGGAAGTACCACCCAAATAACGATCCGGCAATAAACCCCACCCACCCCGGGAGGTGGAACGCCACCTGGCTTTCACCTCCTTATTTCTTCTCCGGGTTTTTTCAGATTTCCTGCCGTTCGAGCCTCCGAGGGCTTGCTTGCTCAAGCACTTGCGGGGTTATAATGCGCACTCGACGGCCGTCCGTTTGTCCCGGTCGCCGGGGAGGCGAAGATGGGCCTGCAAATCGCAGCGCGAAAGTCCGGGAACGTCACCATTCTCGATCTGCAGGGCCGCATCACCATCGGCTCCAGCAACGATACGCTCGGCGCCGAATTGCGCCGCCTCGCCGAAACCGCCCCTTGCGACATTCTCGTCAATCTCGCTGGCGTTCTGCAGGTGGATAGTTCCGGCATCAGCACTCTTGTCCGGTCGTTCGTAACCCTCGAACGCAACGCCGGCAACCTGAAACTTCTGAATCCCACGGGGCACGTCCGCGAGGTTTTGGAACTCACTCGCCTCATCCAGTCTATTCCCACTTACACCGACGAAAAAAAAGCCGTCGACAGCTTCCGCGGCGGCGTCGCCCGCGCGTAGCTCTGCGGAATTATTTGTGTCCCGGTAGGTTTTCGCGGAAGTTTTGCTTCGAAGTACGGCGGTAAGCGTTACGCGTTTTTCTTCAGATCAGCCAATACCAGCTTCGCAACTTCCTTCAGCGTGTCAAACACGCCCTGCCCCGTCACCGCAACTGCTTCGAGCGAAGGCTCGCCTTTCACGCTGAGCTGTTTCTGCAATTCTTCTACAGGCAGGATATTGGGCAGGTCACGCTTGTTCATCTGCAATACGTAAGGAATCGTATCGAAATTCAGGTTGTGATCCTTCAGATGTTCGCGCAGGTTGTCGAGCGTTTCCAGATTCGCGTCCAACCGCTCTTCCTGCGAATCCGCCACAAATACCACTCCGTCCGCGCCCTTCAAAATCAATCTCCGGCTCGCCTCGTAGAACACCTGCCCGGGAACGGTATACAAATGAAACCGTGTTCGAAATCCGCGCACACTTCCCAGGTCCAGCGGAAGAAAATCGAAGAAAAGGGTTCGATCCGTCTCCGTTGCGAGCGAAACCATCTTTCCCTTTTGATTCGATCCCGTGTGGTCGTAAATCCATTGCAGATTCGCGGTCTTCCCGCCGAGGCCGGGGCCGTAGTAGACGAGCTTGCAGTTGATTTCGCGAGCGGGAAAATTAATAAACGGCACAATTTCCTCAGTTTTGCAGCCGACGCTACTTATAGCATAGCCTCGCACCACCGCCAACGCGCCCGGCACGTCGTGCTTCGCAATTGACAACTGTCCTCAGCACTGCCAGTTAGCTCGATTTCTCGGGCCCACCGACATTCTGCGTCCAAATCGCCGAAAAGTGCTCCCCCAGCACCCCCTGAGCGCCGCATTGACGCAAGTGCCCGACTTTGCTATGTTTCCCTCGACGTGTACTCGGAGCGTTCAAGTGAAGCATCGCGTGGCCCGCACCACAAATTCCTCACGAACTAGCCAGAAACTTCTGAAAACAAAGACGTTAAAGGCCTCGTCCAAGGCCAAACTGATGCCTCCCGATCCCGATGCTGCCGCCAAAGCCACGCAGCTCAAGTTCTACGAAGAGGCCCTTAAGTACTTTCAGCAGCAAAAGTTTCATCGCGCCAAACAATCGCTCGAGCGCGCTCTGGAAGGGCCCAGCAGGGAGCTTCGCGACCGCGCACAGGTCCACGTCCGCATTTGCGACCAGCGCATCTCCCGCTTGCCGGCGCAAGCCCCGAAATCCGCCGAAGATCACTACACCCAAGGCGTTGCCCTCATGAATTTAGGGCGCTGGGACGAAGCCCGCGAGCACCTCGACCGCGCCCGCAAATCCGCTCCCAAAGCCGACCATATTGTCTATGCCATGGCCGCACTCGATTGCCTCACAGGCGAAGCCGATTCAGCCATGCAGAATCTCAAAATCGCAATCCAGCTGCGCCCGGAAAATCGGTACCACGCTCGCAACGATGAAGACTTCGCTTTCTTGCAAGAGGACCCTCGCTTCACGGAACTCCTCTACCCTGAGCGCGATGGTTCGAGCGCCTAGCTTCTCCTTTTCCACGTGAAAGTTCGTCCGTACCCTCATTCCAGGCCCATCCGCATTGTTGCGCTTGGCGGCGGCACCGGACTCTCCACCGTGCTCCGCGGCTTGAAGGAATATGTCGCGGCGCCGAAGAAAGAGCGCGCCAGCGGGCCGATCGGCGATCTCGTGGCTGTCGTCACTGTCACTGACGACGGCGGAAGTTCCGGCCGTCTCCGCCGCGACTATCGCGTCCTTCCTCCCGGTGACATTCGCAACTGCATGGTCGCCCTCTCGAACGACGAGCACCTTCTCGGCAAACTCTTTCAATATCGTTTTCCCACCGGCCGCGGCCTCGCCGGACACAGCTTCGGAAACCTCTTCCTAACCGCCTTGACGAACGTCACCGGAGATTTTCCCGAAGCAGTCCGCGTCTCTTCTCAGGTGCTCGCCATCCGCGGCCGCATTTTTCCGTCCACCGCGCAGAACGTCACACTCGAAGCCGAACTCGAAGACGGCTCTACCGTTTCCGGCGAAACGAAAATATCGCGCTCCAGGAAACCGATTCGCCGCGTGTACCTCGTGCCTCGCCGCATCCGTCCACTTCCGGAAGTTCTCGCTGCGCTCCGCGCCGCGGACCTCATCCTCATCGGCCCGGGTTCGCTCTACACCAGCATCATTCCGAATCTTCTGGTCGAAGACGTCGCGGAAGTCATCGCGCATTCCCGCGCGAAATGCGTCTACATCGCCAATCTGATGACTCAGCCGGGCGAGACGGAGCACTACTCCGTTGCCGACCATGTCCGCGCGATCTATGAACATACTCGTCCTCGCCTTTTCGATTGCGCGGTCATCAACCGGACTCCCGCTTCCGCCCAAATGTTGCGCCGCTACACCGCGCAGGGCGCCGAAATCGTTCAACCCGCATTCGCCGAACTAAAACGCATGGGCCTGCCCTGCGTCGCCGCCGACCTGCTGCAGCAGCGCGGTGTAATCCGCCACGACGCAGCCCGCCTCGCCGGCCTCCTTCTTCGCGAATTCCTGAAACCCAGCGCCCGCGCTTGATCCCCTTGTGCTGTCGCTCCCAATTTCAACTTTCAAAAAGCCTTTTCTTGCGCCGCGTTCTCCCTGTTCGTATACTGGCGCCCGCTCTTCCTAAGCCATTTTGGCGTTATTGTTTTAGGTCCTTGTAACAGCATCATGCTGCTGAAAAGTGGGCGCACGTTTTCTCGAACTTGTCAGGAGGAGTCATGTCTGCGGCTGCGCAGGATGAATTAAACGTTTATCAGTCGGCGGAAGCGCGCTTCGAAATCGCCGCGCAGAAATTGAATCTCGAAGAAGGCCTCTACCGTTACCTGAAATATCCCAGCAAAGAAATCACGGTGTACATTCCCGTGCCGCTCGATAATGGCAAGCTCGAAGTCTTCACCGGCTACCGCGTCCTTCATTCCACGATTCGGGGCCCGGGCAAAGGCGGCATTCGCTTCGCTCCCGACGTCAGCCTCGACGAAGTGCGCGCCCTCGCCGCCTGGATGACGTGGAAATGCGCCGTCGTCAATATTCCTTTCGGGGGCGCCAAGGGTGGCGTGATCTGCGATCCCTCCAAGCTCTCGAAGACGGAAGTCGAACGCATCACCCGCCGCTACACGGCTGAGCTGAGCGAATGGTTCGGTCCCGAGCGCGACGTTCCCGCTCCGGACATCGGTACCAACGCCCAAACCATGGCTTGGGTGATGGATACCTACTCCATGCACGTCCGCCAGGCCACTACCGCCGTCGTCACCGGCAAACCGCTCGAACTCGGCGGCTCCCAGGGTCGCACGGAAGCCACCGGCCGCGGCTTGATGATGTGCTGCGACAAAGCGCTCCAAAAACTCGGCATGAAGCGCCCCGGCTGCCGCGTCATCATCCAGGGTTTTGGCAACGTCGGTTCGCAAGCCGCCGACCTCATGCACAAAGCCGGCTACAAAATCATCGGCGTCGCTGATATCCATGGCGGCCTCTATAACGAAGCTGGCTTCGATGTCCCCAAGTTGATCGAATGGGTCTACGGCCAGCGCAAGCCGCTTCCTGATTTTCCCGGCGGCGGCGAGAAGATGACGGCGCAGGAAGTCCTCTTCCACCCCTGCGAAATCCTTGTTCCCGCGGCCACCGAAAACCAGATCACCAGCAAGAATGCCCATCGCGTTGACTGCAAAATCCTCTGCGAAGGCGCCAACGGCCCCACCACATCCCACGCCGACGCAATCATCGAGAAAAAGGGCATCTTCATCATTCCCGACATTCTCGGCAACGCCGGCGGCGTCACCGTCAGCTACTTCGAATGGGTGCAGGATCGCCAGGGCTTCTTCTGGCGCGAAAGCGAAGTTAACGAACGCCTCCAGGACGTGATGGACCATAGTTTCGATCAAGTTGTGCTTTACGCCGAAACCCATGGAGTGAATAATCGTATCGCCGCCTATATCGTGGCGATCGATCGCGTGGCCCGCGCCCTGAAACTGCGCGGCATCTACGCGTAGCTAGACATGACGATGCCTAGCGGTTGTAACGGCCGCCGCTCTCTTCCGGCCGGTCTTTTTGCACGGGGGAATATCTGTATCCTGAAGCCATATCGCCGGGCGCATTAAAAACCGAAGACGAACACCGTCGCGATATCTGCGCCGTCGGCCGCTGGATTCACGACCGCGGCTACGTCGCCTCCACCGACGGCAATATCTCCCTCCGCCTCGACCCCCGCCGCATTCTCACTTCGCCCACCGGCATCAGCAAAGGTATGATGACGCCCGACGATCTCGTCATCACCGATCTCCAGGGCCACAAACTCAGCGGCCGCCGCAATGCCAGCTCCGAACTCGGCATGCATCTCCTGATCTACAGCCGCCGGCCCGATATCAATGCCGTCTGCCACGCCCATCCCCCCGCCGCCACTGGTTATGCCGCTGCCGGCGTCCCGCTCAATAAAGCCATCCTCTGCGAACTGGTTCTCTCGCTCGGCTGTATTCCTGTGGCGCGCTACGGCACGCCCGGCACGTCCGAGCTTACCGAAGCTCTCGAACCGCTCGTTCAAAGCTACGAAGCAATTCTGATGGCCAATCACGGCGTCGTTTGCTACGGCCAGGATCTCCTCTCCGCCTTTTTCCGGATGGAGACCACCGAGCACTTCGCGCGCGTAGCTCTCGTCACTGAATTAATCGGCAAACAAGTCTTGCTTTCCAGCGGAGATGTGGAAAAATTGCTCGCGGCGCGCGCTCGTTACGGCGTTCAGACCGCTTCATCGATCGGCTCCGATTGTCCGGTCACGTCCGATAGCGCCGACGCCGAGCGCATCACCTTGACGCGCCGTGAACTCGAAACGCTCGTAGACGAAGCCGTGCAAAAAGAGCGCTCGCGTCGCTGATTTCTTGCGGCCCGTTTAGAGATACGCTTCAGGAGTTTTGCCGGAGGATCAAGAATGGGCGAAGCACTGGGAATGATCGAAACGCGCGGAATGGTCGCGATGATCGAGGCCTCGGACGCAATGGTCAAAGCGGCCAAGGTCACGCTCGTTGGCTGGGAGAAAATCGGCTCGGGCTACGTCACTGCGATGGTCCGCGGCGATGTGGCCGCCGTAAAAGCGGCCACCGATGCCGGCGCAGCCGCCGCCCGCCGCGTGGGCGAGTTGATCGCCGTCCACGTCATCCCGCGGCCTCATCAGTCGCTCGAAGACGTTCTGCCCATCGGCAAGACGCCGATGGCCGCGGCGAAGTAAACGCCGCGAAGTAAACGCCGCGAAGCCGCCCAGCGCCCCGCAGCGGCGCACAAGCGCACGGCGCAGAATCATCTTCGCTCTGCTCAAATTTTGGATTTTGATTTTTGAATTCGGTGTGCCGTATGTACGTGTCGCGTTTCACTGAATAGTTTTACGGAACGAACTCAATTTCATGCTTCTCGCTCGCATCGTCGGCACCGTCGTTTCCACTCGTAAGGACCCGCGCCTCGAAGGCAAAAAGCTCCTCATCGTCAAGCCCATCAATCCCGAAGGCGGCGACGAATCCGGTTACCTCATCGCTGTCGACACGGTTGACGCCGGCTTCCGCGAAACGGTTCTCGTCGTCTCCGGCAGTTCCGCCCGCCTGGCCGCCGAGTGCAAAGACCGCCCCGTCGACGCCGCCATCATCGGCATCGTTGATTCCATTCAGCTCGACGCCCTCCACGAAGCCGAACTCGCCGCCGCGCGAAAAAAATAATGACGCGCCACAGCGCCATCCTTCGCAGCGTTTCACAGGATCGCCGGCGATGATTCTCGGCCGCGTCATCGGCAAAGTCGTCGCCACCATGAAGAACGATACGCTGCTCGGCCAGCGCCTGCTCATCGTCCAGCCCATTGACCGCCACGGCCGCGATAAAGGCAAGCCCATCGTCGCGCTCGATTCAGTCGGCGCCGGCGCCGGCGAAACGGTCTACTGGTGCCGCGGCAAAGAAGCCAGCTTCCCGTTTCTCCCCGTCGAAGTTCCCACCGAAGCCACAATCGTCGGCATCGTTGACGAAATCAACATTCCCGCGAAAGCCGGTCAACCATAAATGCTCATCGCGCGCGTCATCGGCGACGTAGTCGCCTCTCAAAAAGATCCCTCGCACATCGGCCGTAAGCTTTTGGTGGTCCAGCCGCTCAATCTCGATGGCTCCGATCGCGGCGAAGCCGTCATCGCACTCGACGCCGTTGACGCCGGAATCGGCGAACGCGTCCTGCTCTCCGCCGAAGGCTTCTCCGCAATGACCGCCGTCGGCCGCCCCAATTCTCCCATCGACACCGCCGTAATCGGCATCATCGACGAAGTCACTCTGATTGACGGCGTCAAGTAACTCGCGCCGCTCGCCTCCGCTCACTCTTGGCTGCAAAAAAATCGGGCAGCGCTCGCTGCATCGAACGCTGCCCGTTCACCCCAAATCTAAAATCCACCCGGAGTCGACAACCATTACTTCCCCGATTGGCTGCCGCCCGTCACTGCGATGTACTTCGTCTTCCCGCCAAAATGTACTTCCGTGATCTGGTTGCTGTCGGTGACTACCGAAGTGTACGCCGCTTTCCCCTGCCCGTCTTTCCACTCGATCGGCACTTCCGCCACCACTTTGCCGTCGCGCAAAATCGTCATCTTCGATTCATCGGCGCTCACTTGGTACGACCCGGGCTTGAGATCTTTCCCCGCCAGCGTCGCCGCGCTGTGCAGGTCGACGGCAACACGCGAAACGGGCTTGATGGTTTTTGAGTCGTCGGCGCGAGCTGCGATCGGCATCGCCAGCGCGAGTGCCGCAAGGATGGTCATTGCAAAATTCATTCGACGATCTTTCATTTTCATTTCTCCTTTTTTCCACTCGCCCCTTGCAACTGATTTAGACGTGATGACTGCTGCACGGAAAGCGCCATCACAAAAGATTCATAAATAAAGCCTTTGTCGCACGCTGCGAAAAAATTTCTCTCCGCATGCGAACACCGTCTGCGCGATATCGGACAAAGCCTTTCGCGCACAGGGGTAAAAAATCAACACTCTCCGAATATTCGGAGAAACGTCTAAACGCACGGCCACCACTCGCGTTTCGCTGTCCCTAGATACGCCGCCGGCCCGCGTTTTGTTCCGAATAAGTTCGAAAAATCGAACGAAGTTGCGCATACATTCGCGGCACGCATTTCACGCCTGCACTGTTTCGGTGCACTCCTCGCCTTTCGTTGACACCCTGCTGCCGCTCAGGAATAATCGCTCGACATGATTGGCTCCCTCCGCGGCAAGCTCATCGAGAAGCGTCCCAACCAGCTTCTCCTGGATGTGAGTGGCGTCGGCTATCAGGTCCAAATTCCGCTCTCTACATTCGCAGCGGTCGGCGCGCTCCACTCCGATGCGACGCTCCTCGTTCACACCCACGTGCGCGAAGACCAAATCACGCTCTACGGTTTCGTCACCTCGCGCGAGAAGCAGTGCTTCGAACTCTTGATCTCGGCTTCCGGCGTCGGCCCGTCCCTCGCCCTGAAAATTCTCTCGGGCATGAGCATCGAAGAACTCGTGCCTGCGATTCGCAAGGGCGATCTCGCCCAACTCGTCCGCATCCCCGGCGTGGGCCGCAAAACCGCCGAGCGAATGGTTGTCGAGCTGCGTGACAAACTCGCAGTGGTGGATGTCGCCGAAGCCGGCAAACCAAGCACGCGCTCGCAACTCGAGTCCGACGTCGCTTCCGCACTGGTGAATTTGGGCTACGACGTAAAGTCTGTCGAGCGGGCCATCGAAAAATCGCGCGCCGCAAGCAGCGCCGATTTCGAAAAGCTCCTGCGATCGTCGCTGCAAATCCTGGGCGGCTCCGCCATGCAGAAATCGGCTCGCGCCGGCCACGACGAATAATTGTATGGTTGCCGGCTTCACCCGGCGCACCGCGCAGGAGGCAGCTGTGGTTCACTTCATTTGGGAATTCGTTGCGCGCCCCGATAGAATAGAAGACTTCGAGCGCCACTATTCGGCCTCCGGACCGTGGGCCGAACTTTTCCGCAAGAACGCGGGATACAATGGCACGCAGCTTTTACGCGATGCGGAAAGCCCGCGCCGCTATCTCACAATCGACCGCTGGGACAGCGTCGCTTCTTACACCGCGATGCGCCAGCGTGCGGCAAAAGAATACGAAGCTCTCGACCGCACCTGCGAAGCGTTCACGGAAAACGAGCGCAACGTAGGCGTCTTCGAAGCATCGGCCTGAACTAAGTTGTCTTCGTAGCCGCCGAGGGCGGTTCGTCAGGGCACGGCTTCAGCCGTGCCAAAAACGCAGACGAGGAGAGCGGCTTTAGCCGCCGAGGGCAGTGGGTTTGTAGCGGCCTAAAGTGATAGCTGTCCGCGGTTTTTAGGGGGTCGGAGCTTCGGCTCCGACAATAACGATTCGCACAGCAAGGGGCTTCAGCCCCTGAGGAAGAATCAACCACCACGCACCATGACCGACAACCGCAACCGCATCATCTCCGGCAAAGCGCTCGACGAAGACGCGCGCATTGACGCCAGCGTCCGCCCCCAGAAAATCGAAGACTTCATCGGCCAGTCCCGCGTAAAAGAAAATCTCAAAATCGCCGTGGACGCCGCCCGCAACCGCGGCGAAGCCCTCGACCATGTCCTCCTCTACGGTCCCCCGGGCCTCGGCAAAACCACCCTCGCGCAAATTCTCGCCAACGAAATGGGTTCGGCCATCAAAATCAGCTCCGGTCCGCTGCTCGAGAAAAAGGGCGATCTCACCGCCGTCCTCACTTCTCTCGACGCGCGCGATTTCTTTTTCCTCGACGAGATCCACCGCCTGCAACCCGCGCTCGAAGAAATTCTCTACCCCGCGATGGAAGATTTTCGCGTGGATTTGATCATCGGACAGGGCCCCGGCGCTCGCGTTCATCCCTACCAGCTGAACAAATTCACGCTGATCGGAGCTACCACCCGCGCCGGGCTCATCATGGCGCCGCTGCGCTCTCGCTTCGGCATCGTTCATCGCCTGGAATTTTATTCGCCCGAGGATTTGCAGCGTATCGTCGAGCGCTCCGCAAAAATTCTCGGCATCACCATGGACAGCGACGGCGCCGCCGAAATCTCCCGCCGCAGTCGCGGCACTCCTCGCGTCGCCAACCGCCTGCTCCGCCGTGTCCGCGATTTCGCCGAGGTGCGCGCCAAGGGCCACATCACTCTCGGCGTCGCCCGCGACGCTCTCGCCATGCTTGGCGTGGACGAACACGGCCTCGACGAAGTTGACCGCAACCTGATGCTCACCATCATCCAAAAATATTCGGGCGGCCCCGTCGGCCTCAACACCATCGCCGCTTCGCTCAGCGAAGAAGAGGACGCCATCGAGGAAATCTACGAGCCTTACCTCATGCAACTCGGCCTCCTCGACCGCACCCAGCGCGGCCGCGTCGCCACGAGCCTTGGCCTACAAGCATTTCGGAATCGACGAGCCTCGCCGCCAACCGGGTCTTTTCAGCTGAAAAGCGCGAAGCCGGACATTTCTCAGCGCCGCCGTTGTTGCTCACTTCCGCATCGCCAATTACAACCGCGTGGCATCCACAGCCACCTGTGGCAACATCATAGTACTGGTACGCACTCGAAGAATTCACTGGGGCCCTTCTGTGGTGAGGCAAGCAAGACGAAAAACGCCGTCGTTCACGATTCCGGGACTCATGCTTCTCGGTTTAGGCGCAGCATTTCCGGGAACCGTCCGCGCCTGTGACCAGGTTCCCGCCGGCCAATCGTTCGAGATCCGCCTCCTGCAGCCGCTCGCGTCCTACAGCTCAAAGCCCAATTCATCCGTGCGCGCACTGCTCGTCGAATCTCCTGAGTGCGATGGCGCACCCGTATTCCCGATCGGGACGATCGTCGAGGGCCACGTAGAATCCGTCCGGCGCGTGGGTATGGGCATCCGGCACGAAACCGCGTCGCTCTGCTGTTGTCTTCGATCGGATATCGCCAGCCGACGGGAAGCCGATCGAATTGCACTCCCGCATCGTCGAAGTTGACAACGCGCGCGAAAACGTGAAGAAGGGCGTGATTCAAGGCGTCCTCGGCACAGAAACGCCGCAGGGCCGCATCACCAGCCGCTTGAAATATCTTCCAACTCTAAATCCCTATTCCGATTGGGGCCTCGTCGCATATCGCGCGGCGTTCCCCATCTTTCCCGAGCCTGAAATTTATTTTCCCGCCGGCACAGACATGCGCCTCGAACTGACGGCCTCGATGCCGCTCGAAAATTTCCTCCCCGCTGAATCGCTCCGTTCGCGAATTCAGCCAGCCCGAAAAAGATACTCTCACCTTGCAAGTGCAAACGCTTCCCGATCGCACTTCCACTCCCAAAGGGCAAGCCGCCGACGCGATCAATCTCGTTTTCCTCGGCTCACGTGAGCAGCTGGACAATTCCTTCGCCACTGCCGGATGGAAAGATAGCGATCCCGCGTCGAAGAAAGCTGTCAGATGCGCCAGTTCCATGCCTTTCTCGCGCTGAAAAGCTATTCGACGGAACCGATGTCGCAGCAACTGCTCGAAGGCCGCGCGTCCGACATCACCCGCCAGAAAAGCCTCAATAGCTATGCGAAGCGCGACCACTCACGAATCTGGAGCATCGACGAAAGCTGGAACGGAGAGCAGGCATGGGCTCGGCGCGAGAGCCTCGCCGCCAACCGGGTCTTTTCAGCTAGCCTCATCCGCCACGCGCCAACTCACTCCCCCTATTGACCTTTCTCATACGTAAACGCATAATGCCCGCCGGAATTTCTACGTGACGCACTCCCAACGTTTCGCGCTCGTCGTCCTTTTGCTTCTGTGCGTGCCGCTCCTTCACCCGCAAGAAGCCCCCATCACTTCCATTCAGCGCTCTTATATCGGCGTGATGCTGAACGAAATTAAAGACGACATCAAACACGACTACTACGATCCCAAATTTCACGGTGTGGATCTCGACGCGCAGTTCAAGCAAGCCGGCGAATATTTGAAAACGTCTGCGACCTACAATCAGGGCATTGGAATCGTCGCCTGGGCGCTAAAACCATTCAACGATTCGCACCTCTACCTGATTCCGCCCCGCCGTCCGGTGAAGATCACCTACAGCTACGAACTGCAAATGATCGGCTCCAGTTGTTACGCAACCGCCATTGAGCCGGGCGCCGAAGCGGAGAAAGCCGGACTGAAAGTCGGCGACAAGATTGTCTCGATGGATGGGCTGATCTTCGACCGCAATTCATTCTGGGAGGTCAACTACCTCACCCGGATTCTTCGCCCGCAATCGGCGGACCAGATGGTCGTCCAGGCGGACACGGGAGCGCTAACAAAGCTGAGCATCGCCGCGAAAGTTAAGGACGAGCAGCATTACGTTAAGTTCGGAATGGAATATTCGGACCTCGTCCGCGAGGCTCAAACCCGGCGCAGGCGCTTGAATCCGAAAGCGTACACACTCGCTGAGTCGGTGATCATTTGGAAGATGCATACTTTTCTCGCGGACGAAAAACTCATGGACGACATGCTCAATGAGTCCGCGAAATATCCCGCTTTCATTCTCGATCTCCGGCAGAACGGCGGCGGCGCCGAGTTGGCGTTGCTTCGGCTGTTGGGAGGGATGTTCGACCACGACGTCAACGTGGGCGAGCGCTTGACGCGGACGGGCCGAAAACCCCTTGTCGCAAAGACTCACGGTGGCAGCCCTTACAAGGGAAAGGTCATCGTCCTCGTCGATCAACGTTCCGCATCGGCGTCCGAAATACTTGCTCGCGTCATGCAACTGCAAAAACGAGGCGTCGTGATTGGCGATCACACAGCAGGAAGCGTGATGGAAGCAAGATTTCACTGGCATCCGTTCGGCCGCAGCCACGACCTTTACGCCACCAGCATCAGCAGCGCGGACTTGGAGATGTCCGATGGCCAGTCGCTCGAACGCGTAGGGGTCGCCCCCGATGAGGTACTTCTGCCAACCGCGGATGATTTGGCGAAGGGCCGGGATCCGGTAATGGCCCACGCAGTGAAACTTGCCGGAGCCGAAATGTCACCCGAGGACGCCGGGAAATTGTTTCCTGTAGAATGGGCGGACGACTGATCGATTCGCTACGAATCCTTCGGGATCCGGTGCCTGTCAACCGATAGCGCGCCGAACGCCTTCCCTCCCACCGCCACTCCTCCCGCCGCCAATCCGCCGAGCGCCACCGCCCCAAGCGCCAGCCCGCCGAGCGCAATTACCCCGACCGAAATCCCGCCCAACGCAATAATCCCCATCGCTTTACCACCGAGTGCAATCACTCCGCGTGCGTCGCCTCCCATCGCCAGCCACCCGCGTGCCTCGTCACCGATCGCGATGATCCCGTGCGCTCTTCCATGCTTCTCGCCCGTTTCCGGGTCGGGCCCGTACGCAATGTCAATCAACGGCAATCCCGCATAGCTTCGCTCCGATCTCCGCCGCACGCATTCCCGCGTTCTCGTTTTCATAATCTCTCCGGATCAATGCAGAGCCTACGCGGCGCCCCAAATCGTGTCAACGAAATCGGAGCGTGCGCGCGAGCCGTACTCCATCAGTCCACTTTGGCTCTACCCCGACTTCCCGCGTAAGCTACCATCCGCCATGCACGATATCCGCATCCGCCCCGCGCTCCGTACCGATCTCCCGCGCCTCACCGAAATTTACAACCACTATGTAATCCACACGCCGATCACATTCGACCTCGCGCCGCACACCGTCGAAGCACGCGTCCCATGGTTCGAACAATTCGCGCACACTGGCCGCCACCGCCTCCTCGTAGCAGAGGAAAATTCACTCGTCCTCGGTTACGCTGGCACCACCAAATTTCGAAACAAAGCCGCCTACGAAACCAGCGTCGAAACCACAATCTATTGCAGCCACGATTCGCTCGGCAAAGGCATCGGCTCCCGCCTCTACGCCGCACTCTTCGAAGCGCTCGCCGCCGAAGACATCCACCAGCTCGTAGCCGGCTACACCCTTCCAAACGCCGCGAGCCTCGCCCTCCACGAGCGTTTCGGCTTCAAGCCAGTCGCCGTCTTCACCGAGGTAGGCCGCAAGTTCGGCCGCTACTGGGACGTTGGTTTCTCGCAGCGCCCCCTGCGCGTCATCGGCCCATAGTGCGGCCAATAGTCCGGCCCCAGCGCCCAAATCCTCGATAGAAGCCGCTGTCGCAACACCCCGACGCCACAAATTTCTAATAATGGGTGCCGCGATTCGAATTCCCGGGGTTTCTCAGGGCGCGTGGACAAACTTGCAGGAGTAAAATCAGGTCTCTTTCTTTCACGTCCGCGGCGTGCTCCGAATCGGTTATTCGCAGCGCAACGAAACCATCGGATCGATTCGAGCGGCGCGCCGCGCAGGAATGTAACTCGCGACGAGAGCGATGAGTGCAAGCAGTGCGGCAATGGCGACAAATGTGAGCGGATCGGTCGACTGCACCCCAAATAGCAAACTGCGCATCAGGCGCGTCAGCATGAATGCTCCGGCCAATCCAATCCCCACACCTGTAAGCGCAAGCGTCATCCCCTGGCGCACGACGAGCCTCAGAATGTTGTTCTCCGTCGCACCCAGCGCCAGACGAATTCCGATTTCGCGCGTTCCCTGGCTCACCATGTAGGCCATCACGCCGTAAATGCCGATCGTCGCGAGCGCAAGTGCAAGGAACGCAAAGAGCGCGAGCATCGTCATCGAGAAGCGGCGGCGCGCGAGCGAATCCTGAACGCGGTCGTCCATCGTGCGCACGTTGTAAATCGGAAGATCGGGATCCAGCTCGCGAATTTCTTTTTTGATCGCGGACGTGAGCGCCGCCGGTGCCACGTTGCTTCGCACGACCACATTCATAGCCGGCGTCGTGTATTGCGAGTGCGGCATGTAAAAAGCGATGCGCGGGTCGGAGTCGAGCGTCTCCTGCTTGATGCGGCCGACCACTCCGACAATTGTGATCCACGGCTCCTTCGATTCGAGGCCCCCGGTGCGAATGCGTTTGCCGATGGGATCTTCGTTTGGCCAGTATTGCTGCGCAAAGTATTCGTCAATGATGGTGACTCTCTGAGTGGTGGCCGTGTCGAGGTCGTTGAAGAAGCGTCCCTGGCGCAGCGGAATCTGCATGGCCTCGAAATAATGGCCGCTCGCGATGCGTTCGTCCGCATTGATGAAGTTTTCACCCGGTGGCGGCGTGCGGCCTTCGATCGTCACCGGGCCCCATGCAAACATTTCGCTGAGCGGAAGCGACGTGATCGAGCCTGCGGCGGTAACGCCGGGAATTCGCTCGAGGCGCTCGTTGAGCTGGCGATACGTCGCGAGCACCGTGGGTCCGTCCTTGTACCGGCGGCCGTTCAATGTGAGCTCGAGCGTGAGAACATTTTGCGGATTGAACCCGGGCGCCACATTTTCGAGGCGCGCGAAGCTGCGAATCAGCAAGCCTGCGCCGATCAGCAGCACCACCGAAAGCGCCAGCTCGGAGACGACCAGCAACCGGCGAAGATTGTTGCCGCGTCCCCACACGGCGCCGGTGCCGGCTGAGCCGCGTGTGCCGTCGCTCAGCACCGAATGCAGATCGATGCGCGCAATGCGCAGCGCCGGCGCGAGGCCAAAAAGAATCCCGGAAAAAACGGAGAGCGATACCGTGAACAGCAGCGCCTCGCGGTCCACGCCGATATCGCTCAAGCGCGGAACGCTTTTCGGCCCCAGAACGTGAATCCAGTGCACGCTGAGAATTGAAAACACGATTCCGAGCGCGCCCCCGCAAAGCGCGAGCAGGACGCTCTCCGTGAGCAACTGCCGGATGATGCGCCGCGCGCTCGCGCCCAGCGCCGTCCGCACCGCGATTTCCTTCTGCCGTGCCACGGCGCGCGAAAGCAAAAGATTCGCAACATTCGCGCAGGCGATCAGCAGCACGCAAGCGACCGCCCCGAGCAAGACCAGCAAAGTGCGCCGTGCGTCGCCCACCACTTGCTCCTGCAGCGGCACGATGCCGAACGTGAGGCCGCCGTTCGGCGGATACTCTTGCGGATGATCCTGGCGCAGGCGCGCCGTAAGCGTCGCCATCTCGGCCTGCGCTTGCGCCACCGTTACGCCCGGCTTGAGTTTCCCGATGATGTTGTAATCCTCATGATCGCGGTTCTGCGCCGCGTCCGGCGGCATCGGAAACGGCAGAAGAATTTCGGCCTGGTTCTCGGCGCCATACAGCGTGGGCATCACTTCGCGCGGAAGCGAAAAAGATTTCGGCAGGATGCCGACGACTTCGCACGGTGTGCCGTTGATCGCAATCGTCTTCCCGAGCATGTGCGGGTCGGCGCCGAACCGGCGCGTCCAGGTGCCGTAGCTCAGAAGCGCGGTGCGGTTGTGGCCGGCCGCGTCTTCTTCGGCGAGGAACAGGCGGCCCATCGCTGCACGATAGCCGAGCATGGGTAAAAGATTCGACGAGATGCGAATCGTCCCGATTCGCTCGGGCTCTCCGTTTCCGGTCAGGTTATCGTTCGTGCCAAAAGCGATCGCCACATCCTCAAAGCCCGAATGTCCGTTCTTGATGTCGAAATACTGCGCCGTGGAAAACCAGTCCTGCGTGATCCCCAGGCCGGGCGAGCGATTCCACAGGATCACGAGGCGGCTCGCGTCCTTGTAAGGAAGCGGGCGCAAGAGCAACGCGCTCGTGATGCTGAAGATCGAAGTGTTCGCGCCGATGCCAATCGCGAGAGACAGCATCGCCGCCAGCGTGAATCCGGGATTCTTGGCGAACGAACGGAGAGCGTAACGAAGATCGCGAATCAGGTTGTTCATCAGCAGGAGCTCCGCGCGGCCCTTTGCCGCGGCGATAGAAGAAGCTGTTCGCGTTAGACGGCGGCCCGCGCGTTTCGTCTCTTACGGGCCGTTAGAAAAGGTGTTGCAAGCCTTGATGCTCCCGGAGTTCAGGCCCGCTTTGAACCATGCCACGCGTTGCGCCGAAGTGCCGTGCGTGAATTTGTCGGGCATCACGCGTCCGGTAGCCTGTTGCTGCAGGCGATCGTCGCCCACAGCCGCAGCGGCGTTGAGCGCGGACTCGACGTCGCCCTCATCGATCAGTTTTCTCTGCTCCGTGGAATTTCCCCACACGCCGGCGAAACAATCGGCTTGCAACTCGAGCAAAACCGAAAGCGAGTTCGCGGAGCGCGGGTTGCGCTGCCGTTCCGCTTGTACGGTTTGTTCGATCCCGAGTATTTTCTGCACGTGATGCCCAATTTCATGCGCGATCACGTACGCCTGCGCGAACTCGCCCGACGCGTGGAATCGCGTCCGAAGCTCGTCGAGGAAAGCAAGATCGAGGTAAACCTTTTCATCACCCGGGCAGTAGAACGGGCCGGTAGCCGTCCCTGCCTCGCCGCAGGGCGAGCCGATCTCGTCGCGAAACAAGACCAGTTTCGCGTGGTGATACTTCGGAATGATTTTGTCCCAGTTGGTCTGCGCGTCGTCGAGTACGAAAGAGACGAACTGCACTTCATGCTGCTCAGCCGCTTTTCGCGCCGGATCGGCCGGGCGCGGGACGGCGGCAGGGCCGTTCATCGGCGGTCCGGTATGGAGGAAAGGCGAGATCAGGTCGCGCTTGAAAATGAAGCTGAGAACCAGCAGCACCAGAAGGCCGCCAATGCCGAACGGCATGCCGCCGCCTCCAAACCCACCACCACCGCCGCCGCTATCGTCGCGGCGATCCTCGATATCTCCGCTGACGCCGCCGGGAGTCCAACGCATCGGTTCACCTCAGGGAAAAAGTGGAAAGCGCTGCCACAAGTATACGTGAGCGTCGCCGCCGGAGCGGAGCAAATGGTGCGCGGCAGGGTTGTGCGGTTATGATGGCTTGGTTCCTGGAGCGCGGGCGGCGCTCGAAATGACGAATGTGTATCTATCGCTCGGGGCAAATGTAGGCAATCGCGCGGAGAATATTGCGCGAGCGATTGCAGAACTCCGCAAACGGGGAGTCAGCGTCACGCGCGAGTCGTCGCTCTACGAAACCGAGCCGGTTGAGTTTCTCGAGCAGCCGTGGTTTTTGAATGGCGCGATCGAAGCGCAAACCGAACTCCCGCCGGAACGCTTACTGGGCGTGCTCGTCGCGATCGAGCGCGAAATGGGCCGCCAGCGACGAGTACCGAAAGGTCCCCGCCTGATTGATATGGATATCTTGCTCTACGGCTCGGAGGTGGTGAGAGAGCCGGGTCTCGAGATTCCGCATCCACGGATGGCGGAGAGAAGGTTCGTGCTTGTGCCGCTGGCGGAGATTGCGGGAGAAACTTTCCATCCTGTCGCGATGATGACGATTGCCGAGATGCTGGAAGCGACGGCGGATCGGAGTGAAGTACGCCTGTGGCGCGCCGAAAAAGGGGGCCACAGTTGAACGCACATCGGATTGACTGACTCGTCGTCCTAGTCCAGCGTTTCCGCGCCGCTTATTGCGCGTCCGTTACCTTGCCCTTCACGAATGTGACCTTCAGATCCTTGTACACGTAAATCTGTTTAGCGCCGAGGTTGATGATCTTTTCCGGCTGGCCCAGTATCGCAGTCACCTCGTCCGGACTTTGACCGATCCCAACCGTCGCCGGTGGCGCCGCTGGAGCTGCCGGCGCCTGTTCCGCTGCCGGCTGCTGCTGTTGCTGATTTGCGTCCGCGGCTGGAGCTTGCTGCTGTTGGTTGGCGTCGCCGCCTGCCTGCTGCTGGTTGCCGTTCGCCGGGGCGGAATCGTCCTGCTGAACTTTCAGAACTTCTCCCACCATGCTCAACACCTGATCGGTGGTGGGTGTCGTCCCATGCGGGTAAACGAATTTGAGCGTCGAATAGTAACGGACATCCTGGATGGCATCGGTGAAGAGTGTGAAGACGACCCCGTCGCCCATAACATCAATTCGCGTCACCCAGAACTTCTCCCCGGTAACAAAATAGCGCGTCTGAATGGTCTTCGGCGGAGGATGCCCGATCATGCTGCCGAAGCTCTGCATCTTTTCGTGCGCCGCGTAGGCGCCCGCGGACAGCCGCCCACCCTGATAGGTGTTCTGCGGCGGCGCCTGCGTGCTGACGGCGTACATCAGCAGCTTGTCTTTCTCGAGAATCACCACCGAGCCTGCCGTGACGATGTCCGACTTATCGTCCGTCGGCTTGGTGAGCGCATACTGCGCTACGAGCTTCTCTTGCAGCCCCTGCGCGGCGCTGCGAGGTGCCGCCGCCAGCGACGAAATCAAAACTGCTGCGACTACCCCTGACTGCATGATGGCTCGCCGGAAATACATAGGCTTTCCTCACAAGAAGAATTATTTGGATTGGGGACAGGGAGCGCCGGGCGGAAAGTGCCGCCGGCGCTCCCTGGTTAGTTGTTGCGTGACGCTCAATTCCACTGCCTGGCCGATCGAGTTACGGCGATGCTATTTTCCGCCGGGGCTCGAAGCATTCGTTTGTTGCACCTCGGCCTCAGCGGCGTCGGCATCCTTCTGCTGTTCTTTCAGTTGCGCTTCCACGTCCAGATCAGGCTGTACTTGCCCATCGGGATTCGCGCGCCCGCCCGGAGCGGGGCCGGCCGGGATTCCGTCCTTGCCCTGTTTCTCCGCGAGGGTCTTGAGGCCCTCGTCGAGCTGCTCGCGGAAGTGATTGTGCATTTCCTGCAGATCGTCCACGGCCATCGCCACTTGCGAACCAGAACTGCAATCGCCTTTCTGGGCGCTGCTGACGAGGACCTTGACGTTTCTGTTCCCGTCCGGAGTGTCTTCGATGCGGGTCACCACATCGCCGGGCGAGAGGGAGCAATCCGAGCCGTCGGGCGCTTGTTCCGTGAGCACGGTCGCAACAATGAACGTCCGGTGTTGCGGATCGAGAGCGGCGGGCACTTCGTCTTGCTGTGCCGCTCCTGCGTTCGACGCCGACTGCTGGCCACCGGCTGCCGCATTGCCTCCGGCGGATGCCGGCGCTGACGCTGCCGCCTTCTCGGCCTCGAGTTGCGCTCGAACTTCATCCGCAATCGCTTGCTTCACTTCAGGCGTGAGAGCGGGACCGCTGCTGCCGCCCGAATCCGCGGATTGTTGCTGACCGCCGCCGGCGTAGTCGCCCATCGCCTGCGCGTTGGCGGCCGCGGTTGCATTGGCGTTGGCCTGAGCCTGCGCGGCATAGGCAGCCTGCAGATTCTGGCTGATCACGTAGTCGGTCATCCAAAGTGCTGCGCTGGCATAAACCGGATACGGATTGAAGTAGTAGCCATAGGCTCCATACCACGGTGCGCCGCCCCAGCCCCACGCGTACGAAACGGGAGCAGCCCACGGGTTATACGCCCAGCCGTAAAAACCGGCGCCGTAGTAGTAGCCGGGAGTGTAGCCGTAGTAGCAGCAATAGCCGCGATAGCCGTAGCCACGATAACCGTAGGCGTAATAGCGTCCGCCGCGGTAGTAGGTCCGGCTCGAATAGTAGTGGCCGTTCCGAGTGTAGTTACGGCTCACGTATCCCGAGTTGCGGCCCGTGTTCACGGTGCGAACGTGTTCGCCGCGCGCGTTCACGTGCTCGGAACTGATCGTGCGCCCGCCGTGCGCGTTGCGATTGATCGTTGCGCCCTTGGCGGTGTGAACCTGAGTGACGTGTCCGTTCGAATTCACGCGAGCGGTAGCTCCGCTCTTGGTGGTCACGGACTTGACGCTGTGAGTCGAAGCCGCTCCGCCTTTGCCACCTGCGCCGCCTTTGCTACCGGCTCCGCCCGCTGCGCCTCCGGTCTTGGCGTTGGCCGTGCCGCCCGTCTTACCGGCACCGGCGCCTGTAGACGCGGTGGACTTGCCAGCTCCCGCGCCGGTAGTGGTTTTCGAATTGGCCGTCGTTGTGGTGGTCTTGCCGGCACCCGCGCCAGTCGTAGTTTTCGAGTTGGCGGTCGTGGTGGTGGTCTTACCAGCGCCCGAGCCGGTGGTAGTCTTTGCGTTCGACGTGGTTGTAGTGGTCTTGCCGGCACCCGCGCCGGTTGTCGTTCTCGAGTTGGTCGTCGTGGTGGTCGTTTTGCCGGCGCCAGAGCCGGTCGTGGTGTGCCCGGCATTCGCTGTAGTCGTATGGCCCGCGTTTGATGTGGTCGTGGTGTGCCCGGCGTTGAGCCGTGGTGTGCCCGGTGTTAGCCGTGGTATGACCGGCTGACGAACCTGACCCCCCGGATGGATGGGCCGGCGCCGAGGAATGTGGCGCAGGCGCCGGATGCGAGCTCCGCCTCCGCCTCCGCCGCTGCTGCCACCGTGTTTCTGTGCTCGTGCAACTCCAGGAATAATTATCAAAGCGCAAAATACAAGTAACCAACGAAAAGACGCCTTGCTGAGATGGGCCAGCTTCATCACTGCCTCCTGATCATTCGAAAGACTTCTCATCCGTGCCACAAATAGGAACGGCATCCCGAGATTCACATCCAAAAAACTCTCGCCGCGCTTCCTTCGCTGGGGGCTGCGGCTGCCGGGCAATCTCTGCCGCCCTCAACGCGTGGAAACCGTCGCCGGGGTTATTCAAGGCGATGGCGGCTGCCACAAAGCAAGAAGGCCAAAAATTCGATGGATTCCCCAGTTTCGCTGGAATCTTGTGCAAACAATAGGGCACCTTAACTTTCGTGTCAACTCAAGTCGCGCCCTACTTTCGGGCTCACTCGAGCGCCACTGGAGTCGCGCGCCCGCTCACACACCCGGCATTCGTGCTTCCGGGATCCGCGCTCAGGTCGTCCACCTTAACTTCTACCATCGTTCCGTCGTTTCCGGCCGAGTGGCGTGTCCAATCAGGACACCCTCTACCGAGCATTGCGTATTTCCGCGCTGTTTTCCATCATTCCGGCAGCCAAAAATTTAGGCGCCTTGGCATCCCCGAATCTCGCCGCGCGGCTGGCCGGCTCGCCCTTTTTCTGCATCCAAGTCTGATTATCGGCGACCGCCGCGCGTTGCCTCGACCCAATGCGTCGGCTATCATTTGAGATAGCAGGCGAGAGCGCGCGCAGATTTATCCGCCGCGCGTTCCCAACGGAGAAAACGCTCCAGGAAATGTCCGCCGGCGGCGCACAAACGGAACGAATGGAACAAATGGGACAAGCGAGACAGGCGGGAAGAGTCAGCACCGCAGCGCTAAGCGTTCTCGTGGCGCTCGGCGTCATTGCCGTCCTCGCCGCCGCGGAATACTCCATCCCGCGATGGCTGCACCCCGGCGCGGGAGATAGCGGCTCTTTCTTCTCGAACAAAGACTCGGCGCCAAATCCCTCCGGGCCTCGTTCGGCCTCCGGGCCGTCCATCCAACCAGAACCGGCCGGCAACACCGAAGCCGGGCATCGCAACGCGCGAGCATCGACCCCCGAATCTCCCGCGATGAAATCTCTCGGCTGCCAGCCGGGCGATTCGAGCTGCTGGGATCGCAAGGCGCGTTCGATGCCGCCCAGGCAGTCAGCCCATCCAGATTCGAATTCAGAAGCGTCAGCGAGCGCGAGCCAGCAGAATCCACCTCCGCCGCAAACGGGCCGACAACCGCCCGCTTCTGCGCAAGACGCAAGTGCCGCTGAACAAAATATTCGCACCATGGAAGACGCCACCGCTCATCTCGTAGCACTCGAGCGCGAAGAATTTGACCATCTCTCCAATCGCGCTCGCGCCTTGAACGGCCGCATCGAGGAAGCCGAAAGGCAGCAACCAGCTCCCGCCCGTCAGCTTCGCGACGATTGGGCTTTCTCTCAGCAGCGGTTGCAAAGCCACTTGAACCGCGCCGACAACGCGTTGAAGAGTGCCGACGTTCAGACCGCCAAGAAATTTCTCGACCAGGCGAAAACCGAACTCGAGAAGCTAGCGAATCTTCTCGCCGGGCAATAAACGCCGCACCACGCTCCCCACGTCGAAAATCAACCGCGCGGTTCATGAATTTGCTCGCAGCATCGATCTGCTCGCAGCACTGATTTGCTCGCATGACTAATTTGCTCGCAGCACTTTCAGCCAGTGCAGCGTAACCGGCTTCGGATCGAGCGCTTCAAGCTCAATTTCGGCCGTCTGGCCTTCCGTCCGTTCGCGCCAGCGATACACCCCAGGCTCGGTTTCCTCCCGCAAGCGGCCGTTCGCCGGCTTCAGGAAATCGCGCGCGTCATCGAGCGAAGCGTTCTCGCGCGACGCAGGACGCGACAGCGCTTCCACAGCGTAGCTGCGCAAAAGCTTCGGCCAGTACGTTTCGAACAATGCTGTCGACGCGAAGATGTCGCTCCACGCCACTTCACCGCCGAAGGCTACCACCACGCCCACCACCGTCTGCCCCTTCGTCGCCCGTTCGAACCGCCGCTCGAATTGCCCGGCCATTTCTTCCACGGATTTTCCCACGCGCGGTGATTCGTAAATCTGTTTGTACGACATCGTCGGCGCGCCCGACGCGATCTCCGCTTCCACCGTGCTTTGCGAGATTCGCGGAGCCGCTGTACCAGCACCAGCCGAAACAACCGACCGCCCCGCGCTCCCCCCGGTCGCGCCGCGCACTGCCGCCCACACCTGCGACTGGCTCTGATCCACAGCCGCTTTCTCGCGAACGCTCGGGTGCACCATCGTCCCGCCCGCCATGAATTTGTCCGAGCCGCCCGTCCAGCGTCCGTGCTCCACGCAAAATACGCTCAGCGGAAGCGGCTCCGCCCCCGGAGGAACGATCCGATCCTTGCCGATGACGCGATCCTGTTTCCCGCCGGAAACGATTTCTCCCGCCAGCAGCAGAAGCGGCCGCTTGCCGCGGTTGACGAGCACCAGTTGATTCACTTGCGCCCCGCCCGACGGCATCGCCTCGCCGCCACCTTCGCGTGTGCGCCGCAAATAATTTCCTTGCTCGGTCACGACCGCGCTACCGGAAGCAAGTGCGTCATCGAGCGTGGCAAAACCGCTTGTGTCCGCTTGTTGCGACGCAAGCACAGGGAAAACCGTCAGGTTCTCGTACGTCACGGCTTCGCCCAGCCGCCAGCCTCGCCCAAGCTTTTCGTCTCCGCCCGAATCTGCGTGGGCGTTCGAATTTACGTTGAGCATCAGTCCCACTCCCCCCGCCCAACCGAGAATCGTCACTGCCACAATCCCGAAAACCAGGCTCTTGGGTAGCATCATTATTTCCCCTTCGGCCGGCCCACCGCTCGGTCCCTCTCTGCGCGGCCTTCTGCAGTGAGAACGAACTGCTGCGAATTCCTTGCAGCATTTCTTGGGGGAAAATACAGGGATGGGCGGAGGTGAATACTGCGGGGCTAAGCACTACAGGTGTTCGCGCTCCTTCTGCTGCTTTTCGCGCTTCTTTTTGTCTTCCTCTTCCTGGCGCTCGTAATCCACCATTTCTTCTTCGCTCATCTGGTAATCCTCGCGGGACGCAAACATCGCCCCGTTGCGTTTGTCGCGCGCCGAACGCGAACCAGCCCGCCGCCTCCGGACGGAGAAATCCATGCTGCGAATCGGGGTTTCCAGGGCGCCCGCCTCCACCAGCAGGTCGCCCACTTTCTCGAGAAACTCATTCAGATGGTAGGGCTTGAGCGAGTAGGGAAGCCCTTCCTGTTCAAGCACCGGCTGGGCCTGCTTGGCCGCCAGGATCGGCACCAGGAACAGCACCCGGATGCGTTTCGGACGCGTGGCATCAATTTCAGCGTCTGCCGGTGCGTCGGCTTGGCCCTGGGCAAGATCCCTTAGAGTAGTGAAAATCGGGCCGCGGACGTCCGTGAGCGCCACGTTCACGATTACCAGGCTCCACACGCCGCTTGCGATCTCCGCCATCGCGTGCGATGCCAGCGGAACGATCCGCACGTGCCAACCCTCGGAATCGAGCACATTCTTGAGCGCACGCTGGCTCACGATATCGTCGTCAATAATCAGGATTCCGACTTCGGCCACAGCGTCTTCCCCTCAACTGTATCGGCTGTTTCGAGAAGTATAAGCGTCGCCGGGGAAGACTCTTCCGGATTCGCCCCAGCGCGTGTCGTGAGGGCCCCTGCCGCTCCGTACAGGCGAAATAAAAGCGAAATATTTCGCTTGACATGGCGAACAAAAGGCGAATAAGATGTCCCCCGTGCAGCGAGGCGTTCAATGGCCACTTCTCCCATACTTCGACCCGATCCGAAGACGCTCCCGCGTCGCAGGACCAGACCGAATCAGACCAGTCTCACCCTTTTCCCCACAGCCGCTCGCCACGGCACTTGTGAGTCGCCTGGTAGTGCTTCCGCGCCCACTCCGGTACCAGCCGGAGAACGAAGCCCTGCCACGGAACTGGTCGGCATTGCTCGCCTCGCTGCCTCCTCCCCCTGCGCCGATGCCAAGCGCGGGACGGAGTACTTCTTGCTCCCCGTTCGCTCGATCCTGAATCACTGCGATTCCGAACGCGTCCCGTTCAGCTGGACCGTGAACCCTTATCGAGGATGCGAGTTCGGGTGCAAATACTGCTACGCCCGCTATACCCATGAATACATGGACCTGGACGGCGGCGATTTCGAATCGAAGATTTACGTGAAGCAGAATGCCGGCCCGCTCGCCGAACGCGACCTCGCCAGCGAGAAAATCTGGGGCGAACACATCGCCATCGGCACGGCCACGGACCCTTATCAGCCGGCCGAGCGCGAGTTCGGCGCCACCCGCGCCATCCTCGAAAAAATGGCCGAGCGCGAAGGGCTGAGCCTTTCCATCACCACGAAATCAAATCAGGTGGTTCGCGACATTGACGTAATCAAGCGGATTGCAGAGCGGTCATCCATCACCATCCACATCACGGTCACCACAATGCGCACGCGCCTTGCCCGGCTGCTCGAACCGCGCGCGCCGCGCCCGGATTTGCGCCTCGACGCGCTAACGCAACTCCGCGCAGCCGGAATCGACGCCGGAGTGAACGCTATGCCGGTCCTTCCCGGTCTCACCGACCGCGAAGAAGATCTCGACGCCCTCGCCCGCGGCGCGCGCGACGCCGGCGCCCAGTGGATCGCCGCAAGCGTGCTGTTCCTCATGCCGTCATCGCTCAAGGAAATGCTGCCGTTCATCGACGCAAAATTCCCAAAGCTAGCGAAGCGCTACCGCGAGTGGTATTCGCACAATGGCTACGCCCCGGAATCCTATCGCAAAGAGATCTCAGCCCGATTCGAAGCTCTTCGCCGCAAGTACAATCTCGGCTCGCGCCCCGAGCGTCGCAGCGCCGAAAAACAATGGCGCTCGTCGCAACTCGCCCTGGATTTGAACGCAGTTCAGTAGGCAGCAAACAGAGAGTCGTCTTCCGGGTGCAACGAAGGCGCCCAGCCTGAAGTTTTTCCGTTGCGGAATTCCTACGGTAAAATAATGCGGGGAGCTTCTTGTGCGGCCTCGGCGGGAAGTGGAAATCGGGCGCGAACGAATCCCAGGAAGGCCCGCGAAAGTGGCCGCGCGTTGGTTTCTTGCTTCCCGACGCGCAGCAAAAACACCAGCAGGTGAAAAATCTCGGAATCCTTCAGACGTAAGCCGCCCGCCCGGCTCGATTCCTCTTGCTTCACCGCTTGCAAAAATTCCGCAATCCGTCCGTAGAGCGCGCGTGGAAGCGGCGCGTCCGGCGGCCGCTCGTAATAAATTCCCGTTCCAAGCGTGCGGTACGTCTCCGCGAGCGCTTCGAGAGCGGCCAGCACGTCACTGTCGCGGAGCTCTTTGTTCTCTGCCTGAAACCGGTGAATCGTGGCACCCAGTCCCGCCACCACCGGCCAGCGCTGGTATACGAAATCAATAGGGAACTGAACGTCGCGATAGGGAAACTGATCCGCCGGAATCGGTTTTCGATGCTCGGCTTCATACCGATGCGCAGCGATCAGGTAGGAGCAATCGATCGGGCAATCAATCGTCACTTCGCGGCCCTCGCCGCAGCAGATGGCGCAGATTTTCTCGCCCTTGGCAGGACAGAACCGCTTCGCCGGCCGCTTCTCGCAGATCGGACAGCTCATCGACACTCCTCAGCCTTCATGCCGGAAAAATACAAACTAAGAGCCTCAGACTACGGGAAGCGACGGCGCGCGACAAGTGTGTGGCGGGGAAAAAGTCGGCGAACATGAAGCGTCACGCAGATTGCGTGCCGCTATCGACTAGCCGCCTGCGGAACGGCGCGCGCTTCGAGCGACGCAATTTCCTGAAGGATTGTTTCAACCGTATGCTCGTCGCCGTATTTCGAATTGATCATCAAATTGTAAAGCGAACGCAGCGGCCATTCCTTGTTGAAGTAGTGCCGGATAAATGCGGCGCGCTCGGAATCCACTTCCTGCACCAGCTGAACGGCTTCTCGTTCCGACTTCCCGAGCGACATAATGCGTCGAATCTTTTCTTCCTCCGACGCATAAATAAAAACGCTGAACACATCCGCGCGATTCCGAAGAATGTACGGAGCGCCGCGGCCCACGATCACGGAATTTCCTCGCGAAGCCACGTCTTCCACCACCCGGTGTAGCACCGCGACCATTTGATCGGCGTCGAACATCTGCGATTCGCCTTCGAGCGGCAGCGTGCGCTCGTAGCTTCCCCGCGCATACACTTTGAAAAGGCGATACAGCAGCGAATCGCACCGTTCATCGCAACGCAAAGCCGCTCGATGATCTACTTTCGCCACGCGCGCGATTTCGGCGGTCAGCTCTTCGTCCCACACTTTCCAGCCGAGCCGCGCCGCCAGGCCTTTGGCGATCATGGCTCCGCCGCTGCCGTATTCCCGTTCGAGCGTTACGATCCGGATTTGCATCGCGTCCTGCCTTGGCGCTTAGTGTACTGCGATCGCCCCGCCCGGCTTCACTTTTTTCATCAGGAAGACGAACGGAATCATCGTGAGCACCGCAACGCCCAGCATCTTGAAATTGTCGATGTACGCGAGCATCGTGGCTTGCTGCGTCACCAGATTCGAAACCATTCCGTATGCCTGGTGAGCCGCTTGATTTCCGCTGGAGCCCCGCGAAACGAAGAGGTGAGTCATCGCGTTGATCATTGCGTGCAGCCGTCCGCTCCCGGCATTCACGTGATCAACCAGCTGGCTCTGGTGATACTGCGTCCGCCGGTCGAGCACCGTCGTCACCACCGAAATTCCCACGCTTCCGCCGATATTCCGCGAGAGGTTGATCAGTCCCGAGGCCGCGTTGTTCTTGTCTTTGGGAAGAAACGCATAGGCAGTCGTATTGATCGGCACGAACAGGAAAGCGAGCCCCAGCGCCTGGAACATGCGCGCCACTGCCACAGTTCGAAAATCGATCTGCACGTCAAAGCTCGTCATGTGAAAAAGTGACAGACCTACGGCCGTAAGGCCAAAAAGCAACAGGATGCGGGCGTCGTAGTGGCCGAGCAAATATCCCACCAGCGGCATCGCCATGATAATCACGATCCCGCCGGGCATCAGCGCCAGGCCCGATTCCTGCGCCGTGTAACCCATGATCGTTTGGAGAAACAGCGGAATCAGCACCGTGCTCGAGAGCAGCGCGAAGCCCACCATGAACATCAGCAGGTTGCCGATCGCAAACGAGCGGTCGCGAAAAAGATGCAGATCGATGATCGGGTTCTTGTGCCGCCACTCCCAGAAAATCACGGCCACCAGCGCACTCACCGCGATTACCGTCATCCCCACGATGAAGTGCGAGCCGAACCAATCGTCGCGCTGCCCCTTATCCAGCACCACTTGCAACGTACCGAGGCCGAGAGCCAGAAGTCCCAGGCCGATGTAATCCACGCGGAATCCCTTTTTTTTCTCGCCTTTCATGTACGGGGGATCGGTAATCAGCCGGTTCGTGAGGAACAGCGAAATGATTCCAACGGGAATATTGATGAAGAAAATCCAGCGCCACGAAAAATTATCGGTGATCCATCCGCCGAGCGTCGGCCCGATGGCCGGCGCCAGCACCACCGCCATTCCGTACACGGCGAACGCCATCCCGCGCTGCTTCGGCGGAAACGTATCTGCCAGTATCGCTTGTTCGCTCGGTTGCAGCCCTCCGCCTCCCACGCCTTGCAGAATGCGGAAAAAAATCAGCGAGCCCAACGAGGGAGCGAATCCGCACAGGCACGAGCTGATCGTGAACAGCGCGACGCAAGTCATATAGAACCGCTTGCGTCCAATCAGCGACGAAAACCACCCGCTCATCGGCAGCACGATCGCGTTCGAAACAAGGTAAGACGTCAGCACCCACGTGCTCTCGTCCTGTCCCGCCGAGAGGCTGCCCGCGATGTGCGGCAGCGCCACGTTCGCGACGCTCGTATCGAGCACTTCCATGAACGTCGCAAGCGTGACCGTGAGCGCGATAATCCACGGATTGATTGCGGGCCGCTCGAATTCGCGCGGTGCCGTTATGGCCGCGCTCGCGCTCACTTCACGTACACCTTGGGCTCGGCGGACATTCCCAATCGCAGGTTGTGGTCGCTATTCTCGCCCGGTTCCAAAACAATTTTCACCGGCACGCGTTGCACTACTTTCACGTAGTTCCCGGTCGCGTTTTCGGGTGGCAGCAAACTGGTGCGCGCGCCGCTCGAGCCCGCGATGCTGTCCACGTGCCCCTTGTAATCGCGGCCGTTCGCGTCAATGTGAATCTTCGCTCTCTGTCCGGGCCGCATGTACTTCAGCTGCGTCTCTTTGAAGTTCGCCGTAACCCAAACCGAATCGAGCGGCACGATCGTGAACAGTTGCTGCCCCGGCTGCACGTTCATCCCAACTTCCGCGTTTTTCATCACGATGCCGTCCACCGGCGCCTTCAGTTTTGTGTATTGAAGATTCAATCCGGCCTGTTCGACCATCGCCCGCTTCTCCGCCACGGTTGCGAGTGCCGCCCGTGCGTGGGCTTGCGACGCAGCCACCTGTTGCGGTCCCGTCTGCGACGCGCGAAACGTCGCCTGCGCTTGCAGGAGCCGCGCTCGAGCCTGATGCACTTGCTGTTCGGCGGCGGACGCCGAAGCGGATGCCGATGAGACGCTCGCCGTGCTGGCGCGTGCGGTGGCCAGAGCCTGGTCGTACTGCTGTTGCGATACTTCCTGCTTGTCAACGAGCTGCTTGTAACGAACGAGATCGTTCTGCGCTTTCACGTCATTCGCCTGCGCTTGCGCCAGCTGCGCTTGCGCCGCGTCGTACTGCTGCTGCGCGGCCGAAATGCCGGCCTTCGCGTTTTCAACGTCCGCTTCGGTCGCCGAAGTCTGGCTCGTGGTGTTGATCGAAGTGATTGGAACGTTGATGCCCAGCGATTGCGCTTGTGCTTCCGCATCGGCCAGATTCGCCTGCGCCTGATCGAGCGCCACCTGGTAATCGCTCGGATCGATTTCCGCCAGCACCGTTCCCGCCTGCACGTACTGGTTATCGTCCACGTTTACTTTCGTCACGTAACCCGAAATTCGCGCGCTCAACGGCATCAAGTGACCGTCCACCTGCGCGTCATCCGTGCTTTCGTAGCTCGAAAAGTAGCGCCATGCGAACACCGCGCCCACCAGCACCACCAGCACAACCCCGATCACCAGCCATCTCGCCGCCGGATTTCGATGCAATGCGTTTCGCGCCGCAGACGATGGCGGAGGTGCCGCCGAATGAGTTTCCGGAGCAGCCGCGGAATTCTCCGTGCCCGCAGGATTCGGCGAAACTTCGACGTCTGTTCTCTGTGCCATGGCTATTTTCCTTTGAAGTACTCTCTCACTCCGTCTTCGGCCCGTCCCACGGCGCGCGCGAGAGAAATCTTGGCGTAGTTGTAGTTGTACAAACTCGAGATGTACCGTTCATTCGCGCTGGCCACAGCTTCCTGCGACTGCACCACTTCCACCGTATCCGTCACGCCCGCCGCAAATCGGTCAATCGATTGCGTCAGCGTTTGGCCCGCCAGATCGATATTGCTGCGCGCCACTTCCACTTGTTGCGCGGACGATTGCAGATTGAATATCGCCGTGCGCACATCCGCATCAATCTGCGCCCGCAAATTCTCCGCGCGATCTCGGCTCTGCTGCAATTGCGCATCCGCCTGCAACACATCTCCGTGCACGCTCCCGCCCTGAAAAATGGGAATGTTCACCGTGCCCCGAATGTCGAACACGCCGTGGTTCGACGACAGATGCTGCCCCGCGATTCCGTAGTCGGAAGCGAACGATACAGTCGGGTAATAGCCCGCCACCGCGGCTTTGCGCGAAAATTCCATCGCCCGCACATCCGCCATCGCCGCCTGATAGTCCGAGCGGTTTGCATACGCGTGCGCCAGCGCTTCTTCCACGGTAATTCCGTCGAGCGGCGCGTACGGTGACTTGTCCGTCAAATCGAATTGCTGCCCCGGCGCCAGGCCAATCACCCGCGCCACCGTCAGCTTCTGAATCGCGTAATCGTTCTTCGCCTGAATCAATTGCTGCTGCCGCGTCTGCAGCTCTACTTTTGCGCGCAGCGCATCGATCGCTGGTGACGTCCCGGCGTTGAACCGGTCCGTCGCCTGGTCGAATAGCGCCTGCCCCGTCTTCACCTGCGCTGCGGCCGTCTCGATTCGCGCTTCGTCCGCAATCGTTTGCAGATACACGTATCCCACCGCCAGCACCACCAGGTCGCGCGCATCCTTATATGTATATTCCGCGGCTTTCACGTTTTCCGTCGCAGAACGCGTCTTGTTGATCGCTTTCCAGTCAAAAAGCTGCTGGCTCAGGTACGCCCGCGCATCAAAATAGGAAAATGGCCCCACGATGCTCGGAATATTCGCACCCCCGATGCTCGTGAATCCAAACTCCGCCAGATTGATTTGCGACACATCCACCAGCGGCGACGCGCTCACATGCGGAAGCAGTTCGCTCAATTTCTGCCACCGCGTGCCGCGTGCCGTCTGCACGTCCTGGCTCGATAGCAACGCTCCCAGGTTCTGCTTCAAGCCGCGATCGAGCGCCTCCTGCAGCGAAATCGGCAGAACGCCCGGCACAAATTTTCCCGGGACGCTGCCGGAAAAGCTGCTCTGCGTTTGCGGCGCCGCCGGAGATTGCAATTGCCCATTCGACGTTCCGCCCGACGAAGAGCCTGATTGTCCCGATGGACCCGCTTGCGGGCTCGGCAAACCAGGCAGCGGCAATTGCGCGCTTCGAACGCTCGTCGCGCCCAGCGCTATCAGCGCCACGGTGAGGAACGATTTAGAATAATGGCCGTTCACGGGATCGCCTCCTCAATCTCATTCCACGATCTCATTCCACAATCTCTCTCTACAATCCTTCTCGTATCTGGGAACGCTCGCCTATCCACTAATGGATGAATTTCACTCTTCGAACGACTCAGCGCCCGCGGTCGAAAAATATCTCCGCGCCCCGTGCCCTTCATCTCTTCCACTTTCGGCGCTTCTTCGAGTTCCTTTTCGTTACATCGGCTCGAAGGCGCGGCGAGATGAGTGCCCACATCTGTTTCGCCGTCGCTTGAAACTGTCTCTCCGGATTCAACGCCCACGCCATCGTCATTCCGATCACCACGGTTTGAATCAGCCGTGCCAGCTCGATCGGTGCGACATCCCGCCGCATCTCGCCGCGCTTCTGCGCCAGCAATATGATCTCCGCAATCAGTTCGCGGCTCGTCCGCATTCGCTTCTGAAGCTCCGCGCGCACCGGCGCGCAGGAAGCATGCGCAGCGTAAATCGCGCGGATCAACGCCGGGTTCTCATGAGACTGGCCGGCCGCATCCGCCGCCAGCTCTCCCAGAACGTCGAGCACGGACCCGCTCGTCGCTCGCGCTTTTTCGAGCGCCCGCTCCACGGCCGCAATGCGCTCGCCCCCATACGCTGCCAGCACGTGCTCCTTCGTCGGAAAGTAGTTGAAAAACGTTCCCTTGCCCACGTCCGCTGCTTCCGTAATGTCCACCACCGTCGTTTCCAGGAATCCGCGCTCCGCAAAAAGTTCCAGTGCGGCGCGGTAGAGCCGCTCGCGAGTCTCCACGCGGTGCCGTTCACGGCGATTCGATCGTGGCGCTGCCGGGGACACGGGTCGCGGGCTCGGGATCGCGCGTTGCGGGTGGGATTTCATCATGACCATGTAACCATACTTGACTTTAAGTCAGTGTTGAGCAAAAGTCAATCGCGCGGCGTCCGGGGAGGAGCCGCACGGGAACGAACGGACGGGTGGAAGCGAATCCGCCCGCGCCGGAGCCTATTCCGCCCCGGCGCGAGCTTTTCGCTGATTTTTACTTCGCGTGATGTGGTGAATGTTTCGTCAGCGTCGAAATCAAAAGCTTCGCGGAAGGAGGTATCGGCACCGCATGCTTGAATACGATGTCCTTCGCGGGCACCTTCTTTCCGTATAGCCGCTCGTTCGCATCATTATCGGGGCGCAGCGTCGAGCCTTCGAGTGACACGCCCGCGAACAATCCGCGCGAACGCGAATACGTCAGCACTTGCGCCCGCATCGTCACGTCCGTGTCCGCGGCTGCCGTTCGTCCCACCGGTCCGGCAGCGGCCGAAGCATCCGCGCCGAGCTTCACCTTGCTGCTCAGAATCGCGCTCGCGCCGCCCTCATTCATGATGAGTAGAACGAAATCCGTGGCCTGTCCGCCGATCTGGAATCCGAAGCTCCCGCCCTCAAGCGCCATCATCGACGGAGCGCTCCACGGCCCGCGGTAGGTTGGGCCGCTGCGGCACGACATGACTCCGCGGCCGTAGCTCGCGCCCACGATGAACGCGGCTTTCAACACCGACGGCAGGATGATCACGCAATCCGCTTTGTCAATCAGGCTCTGCGGAATGTTGTCCGGGATATTCATGATCTCTTTTGCGACCTTGCCGGCGTTCTCCACACGATCGGTTTCTTTCGTGTTGTCGTCGGCGCTCAGCGGCGCGGGAATCGCGAAGGACAGTGCCCCCAAGAGCGCTGCCGCTATACAACGGTGCCAAAATTTTCTCATCGAACTTCCTCCTCAGGATGGGTGGGCGTACTGCCACTTCGGGGCCCTTGGATACCCGATGACTATATCAAACGACCACGAGAGCGCGAAGCTGGGAAAATCGAAGTTTGGAATATAATCGAGCGCCCTCCGATCCGGTCAGGCCGAAATGAAATCCTCCATCTCTCGACGCGCATCTCGAAGAAACGCCCGGCCCGGCGCTGCCGCTGTCGCTATCGCGCTCGCCGCGCTCCTTGCGCTCGCCATTCCCGTTGCCGCCCAGAACCCGCACTCCGGATCGTCTTCGGCGCAGCAATCGCGCTCGAAACCCGCGCACAACCCGCCATCGGCGGACCGCGCCGACGTCCAGCGCTTCCGCGCACGCGTCGAAGCGGCCCTCGGGGAAGCCCACGCGAAGAAAGCCGATTGGGGCGTCCTCGTCGTGGATCGCGACACGGGCGAAACGCTCTTCGAATCGAATGCGGAAAGCTTTTTTACGCCCGCATCGAATACAAAACTCTTCACGTCCGCATTCGCGCTCGCCACTCTGGGTCCGGCCTATCGCTATCGCACCACCCTCGAAGCAAAAAGCGCGCTCGGCACCGGCGGAAAACTCTCCGGCGATCTGATCCTCGTCGGCCGGGGCGATCCCGATCTTTCGAATCGCAAATTTCCGTTTGCCGGAAAAGTCCTCCATGAGGGCAGCTCCGATAAAATCCTGGCCGAGTTGGCGGACGCCGCCGTCGCTCGCGGCCTCAGGGAAATTGACGGCGATATCGTCGCGGACGACACCTACATTCCCTTCGATCCCTACCCCGCGGGCTGGAGCGTCGGCGATCTCTTCTTCACGTTTGGCGCGCCCGTCACTGCCATCACCTTCAACGACAATTGCATTTCGATCGAAATGCTTCCCGGAGCGCGCGCAGGCGACCCGGCCCTCGTCGCTGTCGATCCGGCCGCGGCGGCCGCCGGATTCACGCAGCAGATTACGACGAGCGCCGCTGGCACCGAGCCCGATCTCGCCGTTGTTCGCCAGCCCGCGCCCAATTTTATTTTGCTGCGCGGCTCGATTCCTCTCGGCCACAGCGCGGTGAAACTCGATCTCGCGATGACGGATCCGGCCCAGACAGCCGCGCGCACCTTGAAACAACTGCTCGAAGTGCGCGGCGTCCGCGTCACCGGTTCTGTCCGCGTCGAAGAAGCGCCTCCCCCGGAAGCGCTCAAGAAGGGCGAACAGCCCGTGCTGCTTCCGGCGCCGTCGCAGATCGATCCGCCAAATTCCGCCGCCAATCCGTTCCTGCTCGCCGAACACCTCTCGCCGCCGCTCCTTGAGAGCGTTCGCGTATTGAACAAAGAGAGCCAGAATCTCCATGCCGAATTATTCCTGAGAACCATCGCGCGCGAGAAAACCGCCATCGGCTCAACCGAAATCGGATTGAAGCTCGAGCAGGATTTCCTGAAATCGGCAGGCGTCGCGGATGGTGACGCCGTCCTCAACGATGGCTCGGGCCTCTCCTCCAACAATCTCGTCACCCCGCGCGCCGTCATCGCGCTCCTCCAGTACATCAAACGCCAGCCCTGGGGCGCCGACTTCCTCACGACTTTGCCAATCGCTGGCGTCGATGGCACCCTCGAAGACCGCATGAAAGGCACCCCCGCCACCGGCCTCATCCAGGCAAAAACCGGCGGCCTCGAGCACGTTCACGCACTCTCCGGCTATGCCACCACATTGAGCGGCGAATACCTCGTCTTCTCAATCCTCGCCAACAACAATCCCCAGCACGGCCGCGACTCAACCGCCGCACTCGACGCCATCGCCGTCGCCATGGTCGAAACCCTGGGCTCGACGCCGCAGTCCGAGATGCAATCCCCGGTTAACAAGAAGACGAACAAGAAGACAGACGAGAAGACGAAAAAGAATTAGTAGCAGCCCTGCGGACGCCCCGGCGCACTCCCGCCTTTCGCCTCGATTCTGATTTCCACACCCAACCAAGCTACAATTCTATTTTGAGGCCCTCGTGTCCCGTCACGCAGAACAGATCCTCGAATTCGACCGGCTGAAAGAAATCGTCGGCGGCTTTACCACCTGTGCCCCTGGGCGGCGCGCCATCCTTGCGCTCACGCCTGCGCAAGACGTTCCCGCACTCAATGTCGAATTCACACTCATCCGCGAAGCCGTCGCCTATCTCCGCCCCGGCGCCGAACTCGGTTTCGGCTCGCTCGCCGACCCCGAGCAATGGCTCGCAAGGCTCGGCGTTCCGGCGTCCGTCCTCTCGAGTGCTGAATTGCTCGACGTCGCCACCTTGATGGACACCGTCAACGCGGTGCGCCAGTCGTTCAAAAGCGAGGCTGCAAACTTCCCGAGTCTCGCGGAACGCGCCGCATCCTTTGCCGATTTCCGCCACTTGCTCACCGCCATTCGCCGCGCCGTGCTCCCCAACGGTGAAATTAGCGACGACGCGTCTCCGCATTTGAAACGCATCCGCTCCGGCGTCGCTCAGACGCGAGGCAAAATCCAGAAAACGCTCGATACCATTCTGCGCTCCCGCGGAGAGCCTGCCGGCGAGGATTACATCACCCTGCGCAACGAGCGCTTCGTCATTCCCGTTCGCGCCGCCGATCGCCGCGCCGTTCCCGGTGTCGTGCACGCCGCCAGCGCCACCGGCGCCACTGTTTTCGTCGAGCCGCTCGAAGCCATTGATCTGAATAATCGCCTCGTGCAGCTTTCCGAAGAGGAAATGGCGGAGATCGCGCGCATTCTCGCCGAGCTTACAGAACAAGTCCGCTCCTACCGCGGGCCCCTCGAAGCCGCCGCCGCCGGTATCGCTCATCTAGACTCTGTTTTCGCGCGAGGACGCTTCGCCCGGGAATTCGATTGCGTGATGCCGGAATTTTCCGCGGGCAATTCGCTGCGCCTCGAAGCCGCGCGCAATCCAGTTCTCGAATACACCCTCCGGCCCCAGGGACGAAAAGCCGTGCCGCTTACTCTCGCGCTCGGCGGCTCGGAAACCGTGATGGTAATTAGCGGGCCGAACACGGGCGGCAAAACGGTCGCGCTGAAAAACGTCGGCCTCGCAGCTCTCGCAGCGCAGTCCGCGATTCCCGTGGCCGCCGGGCGTGCCGAGTTGCCGGTGTTCGATCACGTCCTCGCCGATATTGGTGACGAGCAGTCCATCGCCGCAGACCTCTCCACGTTTTCAGCGCACATGCTGAATTTGAAATCCATGCTCGAGACGGCGACCAGCCGCTCGCTCATCCTCGTCGACGAAATGGGCACTGGAACCGCTCCCGAAGAAGGCGCCGCGCTCGCCGTCGCACTCCTCGAAGAATTTCGCGCCCTGCGCGCCTTGACCATAGCCACCACGCACCACGATCGCCTGAAAGCCTACGCTTCCACCACCCCCGGAATCGTGAACGCCGCAATGGAATTCGACGAAGAAAATCTGCGGCCCACTTACCGTCTGCTCGTCGGCGTCCCGGGCACGTCCAGCGGCCTCGAAATTGCCCGCCGCCTCGGCCTGCCCTCTCGCGTCGTGGACCACGCCCGCGCCGCCCTTTCTCCCGAATCGCGCGAAGCCCGCGATTTGATCGCTTACCTCCATCGTAGCCGCGATGAAATGGAAGAAATCAAGCGCCAGGCCCGCGACGAGCTGGCGCAACTCGAAGCCGAACGCCGCTCGCTGCAGACCGAATGGATCGATCGCCAGAAAAACCGCATCGCGGAGCTTGAGAAAAATTTCGACGCGATGCAAAAACGCATGGAAAGCGAAGTCGCGCGTCTTGCCGCCGATATCAAGGACCGCGCCGTGCGCGCGCAAATCGAAAAGCAGTCCGGCCGCCGCCTGGGAAAAATTGCTGGTGACGCTCGCGCCGAAGCTGACGCAGCCGTCGTCGAGACGCTCGCCGCATCGCAGTCGGACTTGGGCGTCCGGCCCGAACGCGCTGCCGAGCCCGTCGCGCCGGATCAGCTCTCCGCCGGCCTGCGCGTCATCGTCAAAGGATTCAAGCAGCCGCTCGTGTTTCGCCGCCACGACGGCCGCACCGCCGAAGTCGAAGCAGGCCCGATGCGCATGAAAGTTCCGCTCGACGATATCGTAGGAATCGAAACGCCCGCGAATCCATCGAACGCCGGCGCCTCAACCGCCGCGCGTCCCCGCGGCATTACCGTACACGCCCGCGCGAGCGATGAGCCCGCCGCCGAAGAAATCAACGTGATCGGCTCGACCGTCGAAGAAGCCACGCGCCGCGTCGACAAATTCCTCGACGAAGCCGCTCTCGCCGGCATGCCTGCCGTGCGCATCATCCACGGTTACGGCACCGGCGCCCTGCGCCGCGGCCTCGCCGAATTTCTCGCCTCGCACCCGCTCGTCGAAAAAATTGCGCATGAGAAACCGGATCGCGGCGGCGAAGCTATCACAATCGCCGAGTTGAAAAGCTAGCGATGGAGTGCTAAACGTCTTAACTCACCACCATGGCTGAAGCCGGATCTTTCGCGGAGCGCGTTAAGCAGCAGGCGGACATCGTTCGCGTCATCGGCGAATACGTCCGCCTCAAAAAATCCGGAGCGAATTTCACCGGCCTCTGCCCCTTCCACCAGGAAAAAACTCCCTCGTTCGCCGTCCATCCCGTCAAACAGATTTATCACTGCTTCGGCTGCGGCGCCGGCGGCGATGTTTTCAAATTCGTGATGGAGATGGACAAGTCCACGTTTCCCGAAGCGATTCGCACCGTCGCCGAAAAATGCGGCATCGCCATTCCGAAGCCGCGCGAGCGTTCGCCCGAAGAACGCCGCGAAAACCAGCAGCGCTCCGCCCTGGTCGAAATGCATCGCGAAGCCGCCGCGTTTTTCGCCCGCTGCTTGCACGAGAGTCCCGAAGGCAAAGTCGCGATGGCCTACCTCGATGATCGCGGCCTCGATCGCGAGATGATGAAACGCTTCGGCCTCGGGTTCGCCCCTTCCGCCGGCGATGCCGCCCTCCGTTTCCTCAAGCAAAAATATCCCGAGAAACTCCTCGATGTCTCCGGCCTCATCTCCCGCGACCAGGGCGGCCGCGCCTACGATCGCTTCCGCCGCCGCATCATGTTTCCCATTTCGAATGAAGCCGGCAAAGTGATCGCGTTCGGCGGTCGCGCCATGGGCGACGACATGCCGAAATACATGAACTCGCCCGAAACTCCCATCTACTCGAAGAGCAACGTTCTCTACCATCTCGATCGCGCCAAAGAAGCGCTGCGCCAAAGTGATTTCGCCGTGCTCGTCGAAGGCTACATGGACGCGATTGCAGTTGCCCGCGCCGGCATTTCGAACGTAGTTGCCAGTTGCGGCACCAGCCTCGCCGAGCCGCAAATTAAATTGCTCGGCCGCTTCACCCGTCGCATCATCGTCAACTACGATCCCGATACCGCCGGACAAGTCGCCACCGAACGCTCCATCTCTCTCCTGCTCGAAAGCGAATTCGACGTTCGCGTTCTCGCTCTCCCCGGTAAAGCCGACCCCGACAAATTCCTCAAAGATCAGGGCGCCGATGCCTACCGCAAACTCCTCGCGCAATCGCCGCCCTATCTCGACTACTTGATCGGCCGCGCCCGCCAAATGGACCGCACCACCGCCGCCGGCAAAGTCGCCGCCCTGAATTTCCTCATGCCCTACGTCCAACGCCTTCCCAATCGCCTCCTCCGTTCCGAATGGGCCACCCGCATCGCTTCCGAATTGCGCGTGGACGAGCCCGTCCTCCGCGAAGCTCTCCGCCGCGCCGCCGCCGAACGTCGCAGCGAAGTGAAACCCAAAGTCGAGCTCCTCGGCCCCGCCGTGAAACCCGCCGAGCGCCTCATCATTCGTATGCTCGTCGAAGCCGAAGGCTTCCGCGAAAAGCTCGCTCACGCGCTCGTTTCCTTTTCTCTTCATCGCGGCCTCGAGAGCGAACGCCTCCTCGATCTCCTGATTTCAAAAGTAGGTGAGCGCCCCGATCCCGCCACTCTCGCCGCCGCGCTCGAGGAAAAAGATCGCCGCTTGCTGTTCGAAATTCTTTTCGAGTCCGTTCCCGAGCCCACTTGGGACGACGCCGAAAGCTGCCTCAGCGTCCTTCGCAGCCGCCGCGTCGAAGAAGAAATGGCCGACCTCCAGCGCCAGATCGAAGCCAAGCCCTCCGGTGACGTACTCCGCACCCTCCTCACCCGCCGCCTCGAGCTCCAGAAGCTCCTCGCCAGCCACTAATCTCGCCCCCCTCGCCCCTCAACCCGTACCGAACTTCGCCGATATCCTCTCCGGGAGGGTAGCGAGAATCCTGAGTCCCAAATGGGTCCAAGCTCATCTAACCACTACGACTCGCCGTCCCGGGATCGCGCCGAAATTCCTGCGCTTCAGATACTTACGCCAAATAATTGACGCAAGTACTGTCCCTGTTGTATTGTCGTAGGGTTTTGGAGGAAACGGGCGGCACGCGTTTTGCATCATACAGATGTGGGGCGCGGGCGTGTTTGGCGCGGACGCGGGCTGGTTACGGGTTCTAACGTCTTAAATTCCGTTCAAATGTCGTTTATTTGACAAGTCGCGCCGGGGTGTCTAATCCCGGGCGCGCATTTCTTTCGGACCCGTTCCTGCGCTTTCTCCCGACCTCATCACTGGAGGCTGTGTGAGTTTGGCTCTTGAGGAAAAATACGATCAGGTACGACAGCTCATCGCTATGGGTAAGGAACGCGGTTACCTGCTCTACGATGAGGTGAACGATATCCTGCCGGCCGAGGTCCATTCCTCGGAAGAAATTGACGACTTGCTCTCGACCTTCGAGCGCTACGGCATTGATGTGTACGAAGATCTTTCGAGTGCCAAAGCGGCCCTCGCCGCTGCCGATGCCAGCGATACTCCCGAAGTCGTCGTCAAAGAAGAAGCCGCCTCGGATGATGGCGAGCTCGATCTCACTCCCGGCACTCTCGAAAAAACGAATGACCCCGTCCGCATGTACCTCCGCGAAATGGGTACCGTTCCGCTCCTCACCCGCGAAGGGGAAGTCGCCATCGCCAAGCGCATCGAACGCGGACAGCTCCTCGTCCTCAAGACCATTACCCGCGCTCCGCTGATCTTGAAAGAACTTCTACAAGTCGGCGAAGATCTGCGCACCGGCGCCCGTTCCATCAAGGAAATCGTCCAGTTCGACGACGAAGAACTCACCGAAGAAAAAATCGAAGCGAAAACCAAGGAAACCCTCAAGCAGATCGACAAAGTCGCCAAGCTGTATCTCGTCGCGATGAAGCAGGCGCAGAAACTCGGCAAAATCCCGCGCTCGAAGAAGCGTCCCTTTTTGCACGCGCGTTACGCCCTCGGCCGTACCCGCGTCGAAATGTCGAATCGCTTCCGCGAACTCGATTTCAATCCGCTCGAAAAGAAGCGCCTCATCGATAAAATCCGCCAGACCGTCGAGCGCGTTCACTTCCTCGAACGCGAAATCGTCAAGCTCGAGCGCCGCGTCGAAGCTTCCAAAGCCGACGTCCAGGCCGAAGCCCGCAAGGATCTTCGCGCGCGCCGCCAGGAACTCGGCGAAATTGAAATCGCCAGCGAAGTCAGTCCCACCGAGCTGAAGCGCGCTCTCCAGGTGATTCTTCGCGGCGAAGCCGAAGCCGAGCAGGCCAAAAAAGAATTAATCGAAGCGAACCTTCGTCTCGTCGTTTCCATCGCCAAAAAATATACCAATCGCGGCTTGCAGTTCCTCGACCTCATTCAGGAAGGCAATATCGGCTTGATGAAAGCCGTGGACAAATTCGAATGGCGCCGCGGCTATAAATTCTCCACCTACGCCACTTGGTGGATTCGCCAGGCCATCACGCGCGCCATCGCCGACCAGGCTCGCACCATCCGCATCCCCGTGCACATGATCGAGACGATCAACAAGCTCGTGCGCACACAGCGCCAGCTCGTGCAGGAACTCGGCCGCGAGCCGACCTCGGAAGAAATCGCAAAGCGCATGGATATTCCGGTCGCAAAAGTCCGGAAGATTCTGAAAATCGCGCAGGAGCCGATTTCGCTCGAAACTCCCATCGGCGAGGAAGAAGATTCGCATCTCGGCGATTTCATCGAGGATAAGGCCGTCGTCTCGCCCTCCGACGCCGTCATCAATCTCAGCCTCAAGGAACAAACCTCTTCCGTGCTGAAGACTCTCACTCCGCGCGAAGAAAAAGTCATCAAGATGCGTTTCGGCTTGGACGACGGAAGCGAGCACACCCTCGAAGAAGTCGGCCAGTCCTTCGCCGTCACTCGCGAACGCATCCGCCAGATTGAAGCGAAAGCCCTGCGCAAGCTGCGCCATCCGTCGCGCTCGCGCAAACTCCGCGCCTTCCTCGAAGGCTCCGCCAACGACTACTAACAACAGTACTGACAACGGCTGCTGACAACGGCGGAGTCTTACTCCCGGCGTTTCCGCCCGATGGTCCGCACAATTGTGTGCCTCAAATGCCCACAGACACGAGCAGCGATTCCAGGCGATTCAAGGCCTCAAACCAGAAGCTTTTCATCTTCAATACATCCTTCGAAGTCCCGAGCTTCATGTGATCCACGGCCACGCGTGTCTTCTTGCCTCCGCTCGGATAAAAATAAACGCTCAAGCGCGTGTCGCCGTCGCACTTCGCGCGAATTGATTTTCCCTTGGTTGCTTTCGTGATCTCGAGATTCGCTCCCTGCTAACCACCGTCGCCGGATCTTCTCATCCGTCCACGCCTCGTACACTTTCCCGGCCGGAGCTACCAGAGTCCGGCTGCTGTTCGCCGCGAAATCTCCGTTGCAATTCTGAAATTTAGCGCGCATGCCCCGCTCGTGCTCGTACCCTACAGCCACCATCTGCGCCCACCACCCGGGCAGCTTGCGCTTCTCAAATAAATACCCGGCGATTTCCTTGTGCGCCCATTTCTTCGCGCCGGCTGTATCCAGGATTTTGAACCATTCGGCCCACACTTTGCCCGTCTTGGCTTTTACCGCCGCATCGCTCGAACGCTTGGTTTCTTTCGGTCCTTTCGCCGCCATCGTCGCACGCCTCCTCACGCGGCAATTCTACTCCCAAGTCCCAGGAAATTCTCGCGCCGCCATTCACCCACGATCTGGTCCAACGCCTCGCGATAACTCGGATATTTCGGCTTCCAATTGAATTCACGCCGGAAGCGCGCGTTCGAAGTTTGTGTTGACGAAGTCATGAAATTCACCGCCGCCGACCCCGCTGCCAGCTTCGCCATCCACACCGGAACGTGCCGCGGTGCGGGCGCGCCCAACCGCTTCGCGAACCCGCTCAGATACACGCCCGAAGTCACGGGCTGCTCGTCGGTCACGTGCCACAAGCCGCTCCGGTTCGCTTCCGCCACGGTCACGAACGCGCTTGCGGCATCGTCCACATGGACGAACTGCCAGATCGCATCGCCCTTCCCGAGAATGGGCAGCTTGCGCGCCACGAGTTGCTCCCCGAAATAGCGCGTGTGCCCCGCATCCGGCGCATGAAACCATGCGCACCGAAGAATCCCCACCCCAAAGCCGTGCTTGCCGCCGGCTTCTCGCGCCGTCGTTTCCAGATCGAGCGTCGAGCGCGTGATGAAATCGGTGTGCGGCAGCGTGTCCTCATCGAACTCGGATTGATCCTTCGGCCGCGCAACCCACGTAATGCTTTGCACCAGAAACTGCTTCGCCCCCGCCTTCGCCGCCGCTTCCGCCAGCGCGCGTGTTCCCTCGCGGCGAATGCGGTCATTCGTCTTCCAATCTTCCGGCCGCGGTTTCGCGCTCGTCGGAATGGCGGTCGCTGCATGAATCACCACGTCCGAGCCTTCCGCCGCGCGAGCCAGCGAGTCCGCATCAAAGAGATCCGCTCGCCGGCTCTCTCCCCGCAGCTTGCCGATCGTAATCTCATTTTTCGCGCTGCGCGCCGCGCACACCGCGCTGTGTCCGCGCTCGATGAATTGTTGAACCAGCCGCCGCCCCAGCACTCCCGTTGCACCCGCTATGAACACCTTCATGGCAGAATTCTCCTCGCACTTGAAAAAGCGGCCGGTACGTATGGGATGCGGAGGGTAGCCCTCAGGATTTCGAAAAGATTCGAACGCCCGCCAGCACTCCCAGGCATTCGAAAAGCGCCAGCAGCACCGCAGTCACGTCAAAAATGTCCCGCATTGCAAACGACATCGGAAGTTGGACGTGAGTCACGTGATCCGGCCCCGGCAGCACAAAATGATAATACACGCCGAACACCAGCGCCCCCGCCATCGACAGCGCCAGCACCGCTCCGCCCGTCCGCCACCTGCCTCTCCAGATCAGGTAAGCCGCGTAAAATGGCGCCACCACGATCACCGCACCCACAAAAACTTTTTGGAACGTATTGAGCCCGATCGCAAGCTTGCCGTGCGCCATCGCATGCCCCAGATTGATCGCGAAATGAATCGCCACGATCCCGATCGCCCAGCTTCCCAGCGCGTGGTTCCCGGTCGCCCTGCCATCCAGCGCGCTTCGATTCGAGGTTTCCGCATTCATCCTGCCCTCCCTTGGGAACTCTGCGTTGCGTTCTCTGTTCTTTGCGTACCGCCGGCATCTTGCCGGCAGGTTTTGCCCGGCGTTCAAATCTCAAACTGCTCCGGCTCGTCAGCTCAGGAAAATCTCGCTTGTCGCGCTCATAAACATTATTTATGCGAGTTTCAATGCAACGAACGGCGCGACGACAACAAATTGTTGTACTCGTAAAGTCGCCGCGTGTATAAGGGGCCCATCCGGGCGATCAAAACGGGAATCATGGCTTACTAAAGCGGCTTGAGCTTACAACTAGACCCCGGTGGAAGCCAAAATGGAAATCTCGTTTGTAGAGGAGTGAATGTGAGCGCAAAAAAAGCTGCACTGATTTTTGGAATTCTGCTCGCGGCAACGATTTGGCCCCTCGGAAGCGCCCGCGCCCAGAATGGAAAAGCGTCTATCTCGGGCCCTCAGGTGAGCTGTGCGAGCCTCACCGCTCTGTCGCTGCCGGGCACCACCATCATCAGCGCCACCGAAGTAGCGAGCCCAGGCGGAAACTACTGCAACGTGATTGGCGTGATTAACGAGCGCGTAAGCAGCCAGGACCCCGACCATTTCACCTATGGAATCGGCTTCGAGCTCAACTTGCCCGACCAGTGGATCGGCCGCTTCGAAATGATGGGCGGGGGCGGCACCGACGGCTCCGTAGCAAGCCCGATGGGAAGCGCAGGCACGGAGTTGAGCCAGGGATGGGCGGTGGCCGCCGACGATGGAGGCCACGAAGATGTCCCGGGAAATCCGGCATTCAGCTGGACCGACGACGATAACAACGCCGGAGGCACCGCGCACTTCGCCATCGACGCTCAGTCTCGCTCCGATTATGGCTACAACGGTATCGCCAAAACTTCAGAAGTCTCCAAGCAGATCATCCAGCATTATTACGGCTCCGCTCCGCAATTCTCCTATCTCTGGGGCTGCTCAAATGGCGGCCGCGACGCCATCGTCGCCGCCCAACGCGAGCCGGATATGTTCGACGGTCTTGTGGCGGGCAATCCGGGCTTTGACCTGCCTCGCGCCGCCATCGCTGAAGCGTGGAACGAGCAGCAACTCGCGCCGCTCGCAACCACCACCGACGTAAACGGCCAGCCCTACCTCCCGCCCACTTTTCCAGCCCAGGATTTGGAAGTCGCTTCGGCGGCGATTCTTAGCGCCTGCGACGGCCTCGACGGCCTGGTTGACGGCATCATCGACAACTACTCGGCCTGCACGAATGACAAAGTTTACCCGGCGCTCGCGGCTTACACCTGCAGCGCGAACGGCGCCCACGGCAACACTCCGCACGGCGGCACCTGCCTCACCTCCGCTCAAGTGCAAGCGCTTAAGCGGATTTACGCCGGCCCCAGGAATTCGTTCGGCTTTCCGCTTTACTCCTCCTGGTTCTGGGATGCCGGCATTTGGGATCCTCCGTCCGCATTCGGCGCGGGCTGGCAGGCTTGGAACGTGTCGTTTTTCGGCGCGCCCAATGCCAACACGGCCATTAACCTGACGCTCGGAGCGGGCGCCATCCCCATGATCTTTACGAACCCGCCTGTCGTCACGCCCGTGGCTGGAACAAACGGCCAGGAGGCTTTTGTCTTTAACTACAATTTCAATACTGACGCGCCCACGATTTACAAAGCGGCGCACGGCTACCCCGAGAGTCCCATGTATTTCATGACCGGCACTCCCTTTGGTCCTTCGCCTTTCCTCTACTCCTTCAAGAACCATCGAGGCAAGCTGATCATGTACGACTCGGTGAACGACGGCATCTTTTCCGCCGTGGATCTCGTCGAGTATTACCGCCTTGTCGATCTCGTCTCCGGCGGCCGTGCTCGGGACTTCGCGCGTTTGTTCCTGGTCCCCAACATGGCCCACTGCGGCGGCGGCCCTGCCACCAACAGCTTCAACGCGAATCTCCTCTCCGCCATCACCGACTGGGTTGAGAAGTCCGTCGCACCTGATCAAATCGTCGCCGCGAACACCAATACGTCGTCGCCGTTCCCAACCGGCGCGCCGTTTGATCCGCGCGTGGCGGAAAACTTTCCAACCGGCGGCACGCGACCGATTTGCCCCTACCCGCTCCAGACTCGCTACAAGGGGACCGGCGCCACAAATGACGCCGCCAACTTCGTTTGCGTGAATCCACACTGAGCGGACGAATCGCTCCGGCGAGCGCCCGATTGGGAGACGTAATCTAGACACCTTATCTAAACAACTGTTCTGAAGACTCGATCTGAACAGGGGGCAAATCTGCCATTGCCCCCTGTTCACGAGGCTCTGGATCCGTGCGTGCCGGCTCTCTGCTGCTTCACGTTTCTCGGATGCTGTTGGATTTCAATTTTCTACGCGGAGCAGCAGAACGGCAGGTCAGGGCAATCCTAAATCCCCATTCACCTACAACCGCACTACTTCTGCTGCTGCGCCTCAGGCCAATTCACAGCTGAGCCGTAGCCGTACACCAGCTGCGCGCCACGGTCCGCTCCAATCGTCAGCAGCACCGCTAGAACAAAAAGTCCCGCCAGCATCACTTTGCGCAATGGCGCTGTGAAATTCTTCCGCGCGAAAAATGCGAACATGCACAGCGCGATGCCTACGCTCGTTGCCATCAGCATCAACGTTTGATGAATTCCCACCGTTCGCATCGCGTCTCCCGCCGGCACTGACTTCTCCGCCGCAAGCCCCGTAAATACCGTCACCACTGCCGCCAGCGTCCCCAGATACAGCATCCGCGCCGTCATGCGCTGCATCTCGTCGCTCGCCCGCCACAACGCCAGCAGCTGAAACAAAAGTGCCGCCAGCCACAGCACGATCGGAAAGTGCACGAACATCGGATGGAAATTCAGTGCCGCCTTCAAACCAGGTAGCATTTCGGCCACTCCTCCTCGCACTCCTGCCGCGTCGCATTATGTTCCAATGCCGCCCCGCCGTAAACTGCGCTAGAATCCCCGCCACAAGTTCATTCAATAGCCGGAGTCGCTATGAAACGGATTCTTCGCATTCTCGGCGTCATCGTTGCCATCGTTTTATTCGTCGTCGTGATCGGCGCACTCCTTCCCAGGCAGCACACCGTTTCGCGTCAGGCCGTCTACCACCAGCCACCCGAACAAATCTGGCAAGCCATCACCGATTACCAGAAATTTCCCGAATGGCGCAAGACTGTTCTCCGTGTCGAACCATTTCCTTCCGCAAACGGTAATCCTGCCTGGACCGAATTCTCCGCGCACGACATGAAAATTCCGCTGCAGGTAACCGAATCCGTCCCGCCGCATCGCCTCGTCACCCGCATCGCCGATCCGAAATTGCCCTGGGGCGGCACGTGGACCACGGAAATCGAGCCCGCCGGCTCCGGCACAGGATTCACCGCCGTGCGCATCACCGAAAACGGCGAAGTCAGCAATCCCGTTTTTCGCTTCATGGCTCGCTTCGTCTTCGGCTATACCACCACGATCGATACATACCTCATCGCCCTGGGCCAAAAATTCGGCGAGCAAACAATAATCCACGATTAGCACGGAAGGACCGATGCCGCCCAAATCCCAATCGCGGCTCCGCCTGCCTGACCTCGCCTTTTCTCATCGAATCCTCCGCCGACTAAGGTAGCCGCGCTGTGAGTAGGCAATCGCCCGCGCAAATTTTCGCCACCGCGTTCGCTCGCGTCCTATGATGTCCGCATGAAGGTTTCCGCCACGGCCAAGCTGGCGACGAAGCTCGACGTCCGAGGCCTCACAGTCGAGCTGCCGACCGGCGCGGGATGGATTCGCCCCGTCAACGACGTCTCCTTCTCCGTCGCCGAGGGCGAGACGCTCGGCGTCGTCGGCGAGTCAGGCTCCGGCAAGACGATGCTCTCCCTCGCGCTCATGGGACTCGAGCCTCCCGGCGCCCGCCGCTCCGGCGAAGCATGGCTCGAAGTCCGCGATGGCGCGCGGAAGAACCTCGTCACCGCTCGTCGCGAAGACGTGCGGGCACTGCGCGGCCGCGATATTGCCATGATTTTTCAGGAACCGATGACGGCGCTCAATCCCGTGATGCGCGTCGGCGCGCAAGTAGAAGAAGCAATCCGCGTCCACGAAGCCACTGCAAGCCCCGCAGAACTCCGCGACCGCGCCCTCGCCGCGCTCAAGCGCGCCGCCGTCCCTGAATCTGAGCGGCGCTTTCTGCAATATCCGCACCAACTGTCAGGCGGTTTGCGGCAGCGCGTGATGATTGCGATCGCGCTCGCGGCGGGCCCCGGAATCCTGATTGCGGACGAGCCGACGACGGCGCTTGACGTCACCGTGCAGAAGCAAATTCTCGAATTGTTGGCAGAGTTGCGCCGCGAGTTGGGGCTCTCGCTGCTGTTCATCACGCATGACCTGGGCCTTGTGTCACAGATCGCCGACCGCGTGATCGTGATGTACGCCGGGCGCATCGTCGAGGAGGGCCCGACGGCGGAAGTGCTGCAGGGCCCGCGGCACCCATATACAGAGGGATTGCTGCGTGCTGCGCCGCGGCTTGCACGCGGCAAGCTCACGCCGATTCCAGGTTCGGTTCCGTCGCTCGCGGCGCTTCCACCTGGCTGCGCGTTCTCGCCGAGGTGCGCGCTCCGCGTCGCCGAGTGCGACGAAGCGATGCCGAAACTTTACCCGGTCTCCCCAGTTCACAGCGCGCGGTGTATTCTTGTGGCGAAGTGAGAGCGCTTTGACCGCGGGCGCTGAGGAAGCCCCGGAGCGAAAGTAAGGCGAAGAATTTCTGTTCTATCGGGGTCAACCATGTTGACGGAAGCGATGACGAAAGCGGCCCGAAATCGAGCTTGGAGCGGATTCCCATGCCGAATCTGAGTCCCAATCAGCAGCAAGACCTGGTGCGCGACCGGTTTACGCGCACCGCCGAGGTTTTCGGCGACTCGATCCTGAAAACGCGGGCGGCCGAAGCCGAAATTCTCGCGCAGATGGTCGCAGCGAAGCCCACCGATGTAGCAGTTGACCTAGCTTGCGGCACCGGCGCGCTGGCGATGGGATTTGCGCGGCGCGTCCACCGGATTTACGGGCTGGACCTGACTGCTGCGATGCTGGCGGTGGCGCGGCGGGCGGCGCGGGAGGCGAACGCAAGGAACGTCACGTTTGCGCTCGGCAACGCGGAGCAGATTCCTTTTGCGGATGGGTCGCTGGACCTTGCGCTGACGAGTTATGCGCTGCACCACGTTCCGAATCCGGGGCGAGTGATCGGCGAAATGGCGCGCGTGTTGAAGCGCGGCGGGCGCGCAGGGGTCATCGACATTTTCGTTCTCGAAGATCCGCGCAGCGCGGAAATGCACGACCGCATCGAGCGCGTCCGCGATCCTTCGCACACGCGCGCGCTGGCGCGGAGCGAATTTCAGTCGCTCTTTGCCGCGAACGGCTTGCGCATTACCGACACGCGAGTGGAAGAGCACGCGGCGACCTTCGATCAATGGATGCGCACCGCCGGCCGCGAACCAGGCGATCCCGAGTACATCGAGACCCGTCGGCTGATGGAAGCGACGATTCCCGACGACCTGGCCGCATTTCATCCGCGATACTCGGCGACAGGGCCCGCGGCGGATGACGCGGTCCGAACGATTGAAATGGTCAATACGGTCGTTTTTATCGCCGCTGAGAAAACATGACGGTGACAGCGACGGCTGCGAGCGACTCCCCATTTCTTCTCGAAGCCCTCGGTCTTCGCAAGTTGTACGCGGTGGCAACGGGCGCGTTTAGCGAATCGGCGCGGAAATCGGCGGCGGTGGACGGGGTGAGTTTTTCGCTCACGCGCGGCGAGACGCTGGGCATCGTGGGAGAATCCGGCTGCGGAAAAACGACGCTCGCGCGGATGCTCGTGCGGCTGATTGAACCTGACTCGGGCGAAATCCGTTTCCGCGGGGAAGATTGGCTGGGAGCGCGAGGCGCGGAATTGCGCCGCCTGCGCCAGAAAATCCAGATGGTGTTTCAGGATCCGGTCGGGTCGCTCAATCCGCGGATGCGAGTGGGAGAAATTGTGGGCGAGCCGCTCGCGATTCACGAGCCGGAGCTTTCGCGTTCGGGTCGCCGCGCGCGCGCGGCTGAAATTCTGGAGGCGGTGGGCATGGGCGCGGAGGCGCTCGAGCGCTACCCGCACGAATTTTCCGGCGGCCAGCGGCAGCGGATCGGGATCGCGCGGGCGCTGATTCTGCGTCCCGAGCTTGTGATTGCAGACGAACCGGTATCGGCGCTCGATGTGTCCGTAGGCGCGCAAATCCTGGAGCTGCTGGCTCGTCTGCAGCGAGAATTCTCGCTCACGCTGATTTTGATTTCGCACAGCCTTCCGGTGGTAGCGCAGCTAGCGACGCGCGTGGCGGTGATGCAGGCAGGCAAATTCGTTGAAGTCGGGCCGGCCGAAAAAATTCTCAGCGCGCCGGAGCACCCGTACACGAGGGCGCTGCTAGCAGCCGTTCCAGAAATCCCGGCGTAGGGCAGCGATCCGCGCTTAAGCGACGCTGCCCGAAGTGATGTTGGGCATGCGAGCGGAATGGAACGAACCCCGAGCAATGAGACAGCTCGACCGCGGCAGAACAAACCAAGGCTCTCACCCTTTAAGAAACAAAGGGTGAGGCACCCATAAGTGCGAAGGCAAAACCCGAAAGGCAACTGCCTCAGCGGTATGGTCCGACGGTGAAGCAAGTCGATTGTGGAAATTGACTCAGCCCGAGTTTTTGTACCACGGCGAGTGAGAGAGTTTACATCACAACGTCATCGGGTAAAGACGCAAAGGGCGGCGCGAACGTCGGCGGTGCAGGTGGGCTGTAGTTCAACGCTAAGTGCGGTCGCAGCGTGTCATATACCACTCGCCATTTCTCGATTAAGAACGTCTGCACCGTGATTTCAGCTTCCTGGCAGGCTTGTGGGGTGAGCTTTCCGTTCGCAATTCCTACTTCGATCTGACGCAGTATCGTCACGACCTGTTCTGCTTTGTACCTCTTGGTCGGCATATCCAGCCGTCCTCCTCGTGAATTCTCTCTCACGTCGGCTGGTACAAAAAGTCCCGGTCAGGTCAGGCTGATATTCGAGCAGCCATCTTCGACGCAGTTGTAAGATGCTCTAGTGTCTGCACCGTCGAGAACATTTCCTCAAGGGACCACTCGCCGCATAATTCGAATTCAGGCTCTTACGCTCGTCTGGATGAGCGTGGAAGCGGTGGTTTCGCTGGGCGCGCTTGGACGGCTCGTAGCCCCGCGCTTCTCGGCTTCGGCGGCGACAGCGCGGTCGAACTTCTTTCTGCGGTGGTCGTGCTGTGGCGCTTCTATTCGCCATCTCGCGGAGACCGTGCGGAGCGGCAGGCGGCAAGAATTGCAGGCGGATTGCTCTTTGTTCTCGCTGCATTTGTTGTCCCGCTTCTGTTCTGACGCTGCTCGGGCAGTTGAAGCCCGACCCAGTCCCATCGGAATCGTGTTGCTCATCCTCGCCGCAGTGGTCATGCCTTGGCTCGCAAAGCAAAAGCGACGGCTCTCGGCGGTGACTGGCAGCGCAGCATTGAGAGCCGATGCTGCCGAGTCCACACTCTGTGGCTATCTTGCTCTGATTGCTTTAGCGGGTCTCGCTCGTCAATGCGGTTTGGGGAGTGAATTGGGCAGACCCGGTCGCTGCACTGGCTCTCTTGCCCTTGATTCTGCGCGAGGGATGGGAAGCAATGAAGGGAAAGCCATGCTGTGGTGCATGTTGAGTCCTCGCTCTTGGCTCATATTTACTTGTGTAATCCTCTCCCGGATACCAGTTGATAAATCCGCTTATCACCAGCTATTTTCCGCAAGCTGTAAGCAAATGAATTCTATTTTTTCGATTCCCGAGGGATATAAACTAAATTGCGAAAGCGGCTCTTCCAAAGTATCGCAGCCCGCACCATACGACGTATCCGACAGGGCGAAGTGGTAGCGAGTTCGCACTTCCGCCGGGAGGATCAGGAAGAGGTTACGCGCCCGGGCGGTTCACACTATTGTGGTTGCAGGGATTGAGCGAGGCTTTCGAGATTTTGCGGTCTTACGTTGATGATTCCGTGGCGCGGACTATCAATATCCGCCATGAGATAGAGCGAGACGGAAAGAACGATCGGCAGAATCAGGATAATGAACGCACTTTTCCCCGGCGAACCGAAACCTACCAGAAGATTGCAGAAAACAGAGATGACGATCAAAAAGATCCAGGCCGCGAGGGGAATACGGTTCCACCAGGCGGCTTGCGTATATCCCTGGGAGTTCAATACCTCGTTCATGCCGGCAAGGACGAAAGCGGCCATAGGCGCGGGCAAAGCCGCGGCTGAGGAGGAGGCCGCGGACCACAATTCAGATTGCAGTTGGGCGGTGCGGAGATTGATTTGCAGAAGTTCGCGTTCATCGCGGGTTTTGTAGAAGGCAACGCGCTGGTCGAGATAGCGCCGCAACAGCGCGTGGATCCTGGCGGCATCGGCGGGAGAAAACTGGTCGGCGCGAAGGTATTCGGTACCGATTGCGTTGGCTTCCTGTTCTTCGTAGTTCTTGCGCAGATCGTAGCGGCTGACAGCCATGGAAAAGGTGAAAGCAATGATAAGGCTCAACAACGCGAGGGCAGCGCCGAGGATGATGGCAAAAAAATCGCGCACTTCGTCCCGGATGGCTCCATGCTTCGCACGCAACCAGGTGCCGAACCAGCCTGCAAGCAGGAATGCGAGCAGGGAAATGAGAAGAAAGGGAATCGGGTAGTTCATCGGATTGGACATTTGGTCGACTGCTCCCTCGCGTCAGTGAGTCTACAACAGATTATCGGGAAGGCCGCGGTTCGGAGGAAGAATGCCGGAAAAAATATTTCGAGGAAATCCGGAGAAAACGAGAGGGCGGCGAATTGGTTCCGATTGAATGGCGATCGCTCTTGATCAATCCGCTTATCACGGGCTGTCTCACGGTAAGGTCGCTGGCGATAATCCCAGTGATCGACAGTTTTCTTGCCGGGATGTGCGGCTCCGAGTAGGATGCAGATTCCAAACACCGGCGCTCCGCCATCGAAGCCAATGAGAGTGTTGCACATGGCCGCTCGACGCAGAATCGTACCGGCAATTGACCCGCGTTATGCAAACTACCTTCTTCGCGTGGGCCGCTCCCGCATTCACCGCTTCGGCGTGTACGCCCTCAAGACGATTCCGCCGGGCCGAAAAGTGATCGAGTACACCGGAGAACGGTTGAATCGCCGGCAGGCGCTCGCCCGGCAAAAACGCCAAGGACTCAGGATCGTTGCGCTGTTTCGATTGAATCGATATTGGATCCTGGATGGGGCGGTGGGAGGGAGCGGAGCGGAACTAATAAATCACAGTTGCGACCCAAATCTAAGCGTCCGTTGGATCCGAGGCCACATTCTGTATTTCAGCCGGCGGCGCATTCGCCCCGGAGAGGAGCTGTTGGTTGATTATCGTTTCCCCGCAAAGTCGGAACGCGTCGATTGCCACTGCGGCTCATCGGAGTGCCGTGGAACGATCAATCTAAAATAGATTGCGTGGTGTAAGACTGCGCCGACTCTTACCCGGATAACTTTTGAGAATCCTCTTACCACCAGCTATCTCAAGCTGAGATAGGTAGTGATAATCCCTGTTCTCGACAGCTATCTGAAATGAAGCGTAAGATGCATGCAAAGTGAAACTTGCAGAAGAGCCGGGTCGAATTCGCGCCCTAGGCCGGTGTGTCTACTCGGTTTTCGTGTTCCTTCTGGTCTTCTCCGCGATCGCGTGCCACACCTCCGGAGACCGGTCAGAAGCTGGCCCGGTTGAGCCGCAGAGGGCCGCGCTAGCTCCGGAGAGTGCGGAAGCTGTAGGCGGCGCGCTGCGTCCCCTGGTCGCCTCCGGCAAACTTGCGACTCTTCGCTGGCCCGATTTTCGTGACGTCAGTGGAGATACCACGAAATTCTATGTAGGCCGCGGGTACGCACCGGCCTGGGTTGACGGAGCGGGGCCGACCGCGCAAGCGAAACTTGTCGTTTCAATTTTACAAGAAGCGGCACAGAAGGGTCTGAACGCCGAAGATTACGATGCCTCGCGGTGGCAATCCCGCGAGGAAGCTCTCGCCGGTAAGCCAACACCGGACGAGATTGCTCGATTTGATCTAGCCCTATCGGTGTGCCTGCTGCGGTACGTCTCGGCACTGAATGTTGGACGCATCGACCCGCGGCACCTTAAATTTGATCTCGACTTGAATCACAGGAAAACGGAGTTGCCGGGATTTCTTTCGCAACTCTCTCAAGCATCAGACATCGTGCCGCTTTTGGACCAAGTAGAACCTCAAGAAGACGGATACTCGCGAACTGCCCAGGCGCTGCGGAAATATCTCTCACTCGCGCCGGAAGTCTCTTCAGAGAAGCTTCCGATTCCAGAAAAACCGGTGTCGTCGGGCGGCACGTATGCCGGGATGGGCTTGCTGGTGAACAAGCTGAAGCTCCTGGGGGATTTACCCCAGAGCGCGACGCTAGCCGAAGGATCAGTGAAATATGAAAGCGATGTCGCCGAGGCGGTGAAGCGGTTTCAACTGCGCCACGCGCTGGCGGTAACGGGAAGTCTGGGGCCGGAAACGGTCCGGCAACTCAATGTGCCGTTCGCAGAGCGCGTTCGGCAGCTTCAATTTTCACTCGAACGCTGGCGCTGGCTACCTCACGATCTCACTACGCCGTTAATCGCCGTAAACGTGCCGGCATTTCGCCTTTACGGATTCGACGAGCCGCATCACATCAGTTTGAAAATGAATGTAGTGGTTGGCAAGGCCATGCGCTCGGAGACTCCGGCTTTTATAGGGAAGATGACCTACCTGGTTTTCCGGCCCGATTGGGGTGTTCCTCCCACCATCTTGCGCAAGGAAATTCTTCCGCCGTTGCAAAAGGATTCCGCTTACCTCGCCCAAAACGGATACGACCTCATCGATGCAAATGGCAAGGTCATAAGCGGCGCACAGGTAACACCGGAACAGATTCAGCTACTGCGCGCGGGAAAGCTATCCGTTCGGCAGCGTCCTGGCCCCAAGAACGCCTTGGGCAGCGTGAAATTTATCTTTCCCAATACCTACTTGGTCTACCTGCATGACACGCCCAAAACCGAATTGTTCTCCCGGTCGCGTCGCGATTTCAGCTACGGCTGTATTCGTGTTCAAGACCCTCCCGCGCTAGCCGCGTGGGTGCTGCAGTCCAAGCCGGAGTGGACTCAGGAACGCATCCGGGCGGCGATGAATGGTGAGAAGAGCGTCCAAGTGAACTTGAGCTCACCGATCCCCGTGCTGATTTTGTACGGCACCGCAAGAGTGGATGAAGATGGCCTTGTGGATTTCTACGATGACATCTATGGGCACGATGCAAAGCTGGCGCTAGCGCTCGCCAAGGGATATCCCTATTGAACCGATCGTCCGCTTGATTTTGCGGCAGTGCTGAATATCCGAGAACGGCGCGCGTGATAGGATGCGGAAGCGGTTAGACCGAGACAAGATTCCGTGTTGCTTCCGGTAGTGTTAAACGCGGCCAGGTTCCCGGAGTGGAAAGTGCAACCATCAACAGGAGGATACGAAAATGAGATTTAGAATTGCGATTGCTGGAGCTCTCTTGTTTGCATCAGGCCTTGTGCCCGCCAGCTCATTTGGCCAACCCACCGATGATAATCCCAGCGTAACTGCCCAACTGGAGGCGGTAAAGCCGCTGGTGGCAAAGATCAAGAAGGATGCCACCGAAATGCAGTCCTTCAGCTTAGTAAGCGGACCGAGCTGGAATACCCACACCGCGACACTCACAAGAATGAAGGACGACGTAAACAAGTTGCAGGAAAATACACGCGGGCTGCAATCACATCGAACAGTGGCCAGCCCCTGGCAGCAAGATGCGATCGATCGTATCACCGCGCTTGCAAACGATTTGGCGATGAACATGAACAGCGCTATCGATCATCTTAACAAGAACAAGACACGTCCTAGCTCTCCACCCTATCCTGAATACTTGAAGACGAACACGCGACTCGTTACCGCGCTCGGCGATGAAATTAACGCGACGATCGACGCGGGTGAGGCAAAGGCAAAGGAAGAGGCACTGACGAAACAGCTTGGTGATTCAGCAAAGTAAACGTGTGGGAATAGTGACGAGATCTGGGTGATGGTTCCTGTGCAGGCCGTCGTGGGACAGTTCCTCATGACGTTCAAAGAATTCCCACAGCGCCAGAAATTAGCGGCCTTCAACGTTCAACAGGTCCTGGATCAGATGAAGCAGCAAACCGACTGATGCACTCTGCGTAAGGCACCGTCACATTTTCTCGTTAGTGGGAGATTTCGCTCTGCGGCTGAAGTGTACTGTCAAATGTGAATTGGACGGCCGGGCGTTCTCGGCCCAAGGAGACTCTAGCGTGAAATACCTACTCGCTGTGCTGGCTTTGTTGTTTGTCGCCCTACCTACCTTCGCTCAAGCCCCAGCGGCTGCGCCGGCCTGGTCGCCTTCCAAAGATATTGGCGTATTTGTGTTCGGGAAAAACGGCCAATCCCCCGACCAACAATTAAAAGACGAATCAGACTGCTACGGCTCAGCAAAGCAATATACCGGCATCGATCCAAAAGCGCCTCCTGCGGCAGGCAAAACCGCCGAACAAAAACAAGCTGAACAAAAGGCCGCGGCGGACAATGCCAGTACGCCGAGCGGTGGCCGTGCCAAAGGTGCCGCTCGCGGTGCCGCTGGCGGTGCCGCCGTTGGGGCCATCGCGGGGGACGCGGGAAAGGGTGCGGCTGCGGGTGCTGTTGCCGGTACCATGCGCGGTGGGGCTAAGCAGCGGGAAGCCAGCGCGGCAGCGAAAAAAGATGCGGCCGCGAAGACGGCCGCCCAACAAAAGGCTGACGATGATCGATTGAAGATGGCCCATGCAGAAGGCCTCGACAGTTTTCAGCGAGCATTCGGCGCTTGTATGGAGGCGCGCAATTATTCCGTCAAGTAAGCGGGTTAGCGACGGGCCACCACGCGACGCCCTAGGTCCTTGTAAGGCGCGTTACCGAACAAGTGAAATCAAATAACCCGGCGTTTCGTCGCGGTGGAAAGTTCAATAGATGTTGATAAATCCTCTTCCCACCAGCTATCTCGAAATGAGATAGCTGGTGATAAACCCTGTTCTCGACACCTATTTGAGCGCCAGTCTACGGTTGCCGCGTCTGTCAGACAACGCTTCTTGACACAGCGCCTAATCCGCAGCATTCTCGGCGGCAACTTCGGCCACTCGGAATCGGACGCGGCGTATGCTCCTTCGCATGACGCCATCACTTCAAAGGAGGCTTCGCGTGGATCCCTCCGCTATTCAGGGACTCAGGACAACCGTTCGCGGAGCGGTACTTTGTCCCGGCCAGGACGGCTATGACGCCGCTCGCACCATTCCAAATGCCATGATCGATCGCAGACCAGCCGCTATCGTGCGCTGTACTGGGGCCGCAGACGTAATCGCCTGCGTGCGTTTCGCCGGTGAACATGATTTGCTTGTTTCTGTTCGCGGCGGAGGTCATAGCGTCGCGGGGAAGTCCGTTTGCGATGATGGCCTCATGATCGACCTCTCCGGAATGAAAGGCATCCGGGTAAATCCGTCCAGGAAAACGGTCCGTGTCGAGACGGGTCTGACGCTGGGTGAGTTCGATCGCGAAACACAGGCGTTCGGACTGGCGACTACGTTGGGCGTGGTATCAAAAACCGGCATCGCGGGTCTAACTCTGGGCGGCGGCTGGGGCCACTTGCATGCCAAGTACGGCCTCGCCCTTGACAACGTCATCGGAGCGGACGTTGTTACCGCCGATGGTCGCTTGCTGACAGTCAATGCCAGCCAAAACGAAGACCTGTTCTGGGGCGTGCGCGGAGGTGGCGGCAACTTCGGGATCGTCACGTCGCTGCAATACCGCTTGCATGAACTCGGTCCAGTGCTCGCTGGCGCCGTATTCCACCCGGTTGCAAAAGCCGAGGAAGTTCTCCACTTCTTTCGCGATTACTCCCAGACCATTCCGGACGAATTGGTCATCCAATGCGGCTCATTTTCTTTGCCTGACAAAACACCGGTTTTTGCCATCGCGGCTTGTTACTGTGGACGGCCTTCCGAAGGTGAAAAGGTCCTGAAACCGTTGCGGACGTTTCTTCCACCGATTGCCGATGCCATCGGCGAGATGAGCTATCTTCAGCTGCAGGGTATGTTTGATCCCTTTTTCCCGCCCGGACGCCTCACCTACGTGAAATCAAACTTCATTCGTGCTTTGAACGACGATGCCATTCGGGCAATCGCAGAGTTTGCGGGCAGGAGCCCTTCGCCTCTCAGTTTTGCACCATTCGTTGAGCACTGGCATGGAGCTGCGACACGAGTCGGTATTACCGATACGGCGTTTCCCCACCGCCAGCACTCCTATAACCTCATGTTCTGGTCGAACTGGGAGTCTCCATCCGAGTCAGACAAGAATATCCAGTGGACGCGCACCGCTTGGAGCGCCCTGCGGCCTCTCCTCGTTGAAGGTTCATATGGCAACTATGTTTCGGACGAGGGTGATCTGTTTGCACGTGCGGCTTATGGACCCAACTACGAGCGGCTAGTGGCCTTAAAAAACAAATACGACCCGATGAACTTTTTCCGCATGAACCACAACATCAAGCCTACGGTCTAGCTTGGGGGAATCACAACTAAACCGCAACGGACGCTCCATCGGGATAGGTATTGATAAATCCTCTTCCCACCATCTATCTCAGTCTGAGATAGGTAGTGATAAACCTTGTTCTCAACATCTATTTCTGTACTTCTGCGCCGAATTGTTCTCTTCTTGAAACGAACCTGGCTGTTGCCTCACTACTTTTCGGGCCTCGGATCGGTTTGAGTGGAATTCTTCCCTTGGGAACGGCTTTGAGGGCACGAATCTCTTGGCGAAGAATTTGTACGTGATTGACTACTACGCGAGCTCGGCCGCTAAGATACCTACGCGCTAACCGCAAGAACCGCAAACGCATGCAAGTAGTTTTCAGGGCGTCCGTCAAAAAAAGAACTTCAATCCGAACCATATCGCTCGGCTTCCGGCGGTCTGCACCTTCGGATTCGCGAAGCCGACTCCCTCGGCAAACAACCCCGCATCATCAATGAAAGGGTCGATCGTCAGATAATTAGGATGATTGAAGGCATTTAGGAAGTCCGCGTTGAACTGGATGTTAAACCTGTCTGATATTTTAACAGTCTTGAAAATGGACAGGTTCAGTACGTTGGTCTTCGAATCGCGCAGCGTGTTTCGACCAACAGTGCCGAACGGCGTTCCAAACACCTTGTCAGCCGTTGCTGTGTTAGCAATGAAGCGCACTTGCTTGGCATCGACGACGCCCGCCGGGTGAAGAGGATCCGGGACTGTAATTCCCATATCTGTTTTTGTTCCTATAAAACCGTTGTTGAATTCATTTAGGCTCACTAAAGTAGTGGCGTGGATCGCGGGATTCCCGCAAAGATTCCCCTTGGTGTCCACGGCACAAATATCCTGCGCAAAGACCCCGACCGATTGCACCGGAGCATTGAACGCGCCGAGGAAAGGCCTCAAGGAACCATCCGGGCCCGCGAAAGCGGCGTTGAACTGAGGATCATATGGATTTATATCGTCGGGAATTCCGCCGCACGCGCCGCCTCGGCTCGCACAATTAAGACCTGACTGCGCTGCGGTGTACGGTTGACCCGAAGAAAGTGTGTAGACTCCCGAGGTTTTCCATCCTCCAAACACGTGACCGAGAAAACCCTGCTCAGATCGTTGAAACGGTAGTTCTTCCAGCGCCGTGAGGACCCAGTTTTGGGGAAAGTCGAACCCCGAAAGCCCATGCTCCCCATCCTTGAAATTGACCTGATTTTGCGATAGGGCGAATGTTCCGCCCGCCGCCAAAGTCGCGCCGATCTCGCTTGCGTTGTCAGTTGTCTTGCTGAAGACATAAGCGGACCTCAACGTGAGTTGGTTCCACAAACGATGGGACCTCAATTCGGTCTGAACGCTCTGATAATCGGAATATCCCGTATTCGTGCGTTCGCGAACTAGAGCACCACCGTCGCAAGATATTCGTCCGGCGGTTTGTGGCACTGCTGCTTGCGATACCGGACAAGGAAACAGCCCAACTGGCACGAGGCTGGGATATTCATTTGCGAGCCCTTGGATGAAGGGATTGCCGTTAATGGTCTGAAACAGATTTTGAGCGTGGTTGCCAACATAGCGTATTTCAAACAGCGCATTTGGCACTATCTGGACCTGAATTCCGAGCGACCATTCATGAACATGATCCGGCCCGAAATTCGGAGAAATAGATGTCTGCAAGAACGTTCGAGGATCAAAAATTCCTGTTTGCAGGTGAGGTGCGAGCAACGCCCTTATATTCGTTCCGGTGATCACTTCCGGCAAGGGATTCGCGCTGGCGTCTGACCCAGTCAACGTCGTAAGAAGCACGCTGGGCGCACTGTTCGCGATTTTGAGATAGAGGTTGTAGTAAGGAGGATCGTAGGCAAGTCGGTATCCGCCACGAACTACCACTTTCTGAGGGCTAAGCCGGAACAATCCATTCTCGGGCGACCATGCGAATCCGATGCCTGGCCCCCAGCTATTCTTCGGAGCTGGAGTCGATGGAACAGTAGTGACGCTCAACGGGAGATTCGGATTCCAAAGGGGATCGCTGCTTGTCTGCATTCGCGTCGTTAGATCGTGAAGAAGGTTGACCGGCTGCCCGAAGTACGACCAGGTCAAACCAAGGTTCAGTGTCAAGTTGGCTGATATTTTAAAATCGTCACCCACATACACAAATGTGTCCTTTTCTCGGAAGTTCAAATTGGGGTTTCCCAATGCAATCTGAATTCTGTTAGGAACATTCGCAGCGAGTGCGCCGTAGTCGTCGAATCGGAATTCACCGTTGTAGTTCGGCAGAACCGTATTGGATGATCGCAAATAAGTGAAATTTACTCCGGCCTTTAGCGCGTGGCGTCCGACAATCTGAGTCCAGTTATCCTGAACTTGATAAGTATTATCAGTGCGACCCTGGGGAGAGCTTATAGGTATGCCCAAGCTAAGTAATGATGGATCGTTGAAATTAATAAACGTTATCGCATTACCGAGTTCCCTAAACTGCGGAACTGTATTGCCATACGAGTTGCCGCCATCTTGAGCGCTGAGCCTGCCATAAGAAGCGCGGAATTCGTTCGCGGTGTGATCGTTGATGAACCGTACCCAGCTGAAACCAAAATCCTGCGAAAGCGCTGAAAGATCGGACGGGTAACCGGCCTCGGCATTTCCGCCGCCGTTCACATTTTTACCGTTACTGTAGATATAGCGACCATAAAAATGGTTTGCGCTCGTTTGATAATCAAGCCTTGCCACAAAATTATATTTCCGCCCGTCTGCGGGTAGCGCTCTCTGTATCCCTGCCATGGCCACGCCGGGGCAATTCATAAAATTCTCTACTACTGCCGGCGCTTGCGGTGTGGGATTTCCAACCTTCATAGCGTAGGGACCATAATTTTCCAGGGCCGTTATAGAGGTGCTTTCTGGAAAGCAAGCGGCCAATGTCACGATGCCCGCCGGCGTAGGAGTCAGTTGCCCGGTCCCGAATATGCCTGCTTGATTGAGGATTTCCGAATCCACGCCACCAAAAAAGAACAGCTTTTCCTTCATGATCGCTCCCCCAAGCGTGGCACCGACAAACGCATCGTTAAAGGGCGGCACTTGAGTCAAACCTTCGAATAGTTTCTGGTTCGCCGACAAGGCGTTGAACCTCCAATTGCCTTCGGCCGCGTAAGCGGAACCGTGAAGATTGTTTGTTCCGGATTTGGTTAAAACATTAACGACGGATCCCGCGTTCCGGCCATACTGAGCGCCGAAGTTACTCGTCGTAATCTGATATTCAGCAACAAACTCTGGATCCGAAATCGGCAGGCTCGAACCCGCGGCCAAATTATCATTATTGTTCTGCCCATCGATCTGCTGGTCGTTACTTCTTCCCCGCAATCCATTCACCGCGAATTGCGCGCCGTTCGCAGCAGAAAATCCCAAATCACGACTGTTGACCACTCCCGGCACAGAAAGGGCCAGATTATCGAGCCCGTTATTCTCCAGGATGCCTGAAAACGTTGTCAAAGTTTCGGCGCCAAACGAACTGGAGATTTGGGCTTCAGTCAGGGTTATAAGTTGAGGTTTCGACGCCACTTCAATCGTAGTCTCAATATCCCCGACTTTTAATTGCAGAATCCCGAGACCCTGATTGGAACCCGCTCTGACGGAAACGTCCCTAAGGACCGTTTTCTGGAACCCGGTCTTGGATATTTCCACTCTATAAATCCCTATTGACAACAAATTCGCCTGAAAGAAACCGTCAGAACCAGTAGTTAATCTGAATTCCTGGTTCGTCTGGGAATCGATCACTTTCACTTCGGCGCCTGCAACCAAAGATGCTTGGGAATCAACGACCGTGCCTGATATCGAGCCACTACTGACTTGTGCGAACGAAATTACACCTCGAAACGCACAAAACAAAAGCACAAGCGCGGTTCCAAACATCGGTCTTTGGCATCGCTTCAACACTTGGCTTTTGCCTCGATACTTGCTTTTGCCTCGATTGCTGTCGGTTGGGCGGTTCGCCACGGAAGTACAACGGACGAGGACGGAGAAATCGAACGCCGGGACCTCAGATTCCTTCACCGCCATCTATTGTGGCAAGCCGATTCGCCGTACAAGCTCTCGGTAGCGGGCATTATTGTGTAAGGGATCTAACATCGGATTGAGCTGCAACCGCGCTACCTCGTAGGTATGCTCTTTGTAGGCTGTATCGAGATAATTCATTGCCATGTCGGCGTTACCCATCGCTGTATAGAGTTCCGCAAAATCGAAAGGAGAAATGCTCTCTGTTTCCGCCCGCTTTTTCAACGCTGACAATCTCTCCATCAGCCAGCCGGCGTAGCCTCCATTCTCATAGGCGCGGGCAAGTAGGTCTGCACACGCTAAACACCCGTCAACGCGCAGCTGTTGATCGATTTCCTGCACTTCTCGCGCATATTCTTTTCTGACCCTGAAGACCATCGCCCTTTCCTGATGAATTCGCGAAGGATTCCCTGAAAAAACCTTCTCGACCTCTGCGAGAAAAAGATCGTAGCGTCGGCTGAACCGCAAGGCGCGCTGAACCGAAGTGCGTTCGCCCATCGGATCGAGCTCTTCGGCACGATGAGCCTCCGCTATGCTTTCATCAAATCGCCCCGTAATTGCCAATACGTGGGAATAGAGATTATGCAGCTCTGCGTAATGAGGATCAGATTCCAATCCCCGCTGAATTTCCCTTTCCGTGCCAGCCCAGTCCCAATCGTAATAAAGCAGTTTGCTAGCGAGCGAGCAATGCGCCTCCGCCATCGATCCATCCAATAAGAGCGCTCTTCGCGAGGCTTCTTCCGATAATCTCCATCCTTCGGCCACCGGCATGGAGCCGAACCCCGCTTTGATTCCATAATAATTAGCTAGGCCGCTGTAAGCGATTGCATAACTCGGATCGTATTGAAGGGCTTGCCGAAACGCCTCGCCGCTTTTCTCTATATCATCAGGTTGGCCGCCGAAGGTCTTGCTGCGAAACCAGTAACCGCGCCCTTTAATGTATGCGTCATAAGCACGCGGATCGACCGCGTGAGGCTGACTAAACTTTTGCTTTTCGGAGGGAGCAAGGTTTGCCTGAACCCTTGTAGCAATCGCCGATGCTATGTTGGCCTGCAGGACTAGAACATTGCGCATCTCTCCTTGATAGTCCTCGGCCCAAATGTGCCGGTCCGTTGACACATCAATCAACTGTGCCGTTATTCGCACTTGATCGCCCGCGCGCAGCACGCTTCCTTCTACAAACGCATCAACTTTCAAAGCTCGCCCGATCTCAGACGCAGGCATATTTGTATTCTTATATGCCATCACCGATCCGGCCGAGGGAATGCGCAGAGAACTTATCTTCGCCAATTGTGTAATCAGTTCGTCAGTCATGCTGTCGCTGAAATAATCCTGTGCAGGATCACCAGACAGATTGTGTAGCGGCAGCACCGCAATGGACTTGATGTGAGCTGTGGGACGACTGAACGCCTCTTTCTTAAGAAGGAAAGAAATAAGAATTGCGGCCAGGAGGCAGATCGTGGCAATGCCAGCAGCGCCGAAACGGGACTGCAGTCGCGTTGCTTCGGCAATCGCCGTTTCAGTCGGCGGCGTAGAAGCCTGAGTGGCGGCTTGGATCGAAGTCGCAAATTCAGAGCTTGTACTTGGATTGACTATATCTGCGATGAAGCGGTACCCATTTGGAAGTGTCTCAATGAATCTCGGATTCTCGGCAGAGTCGTTTAGCGCCTCGCGAATCTTGTTTATCGCGGTGTTCAGCCCATGATCGAAGTCGACGAACGTCTCAGGGTTCCATAATAGCTTCTTGAGATCACTGCGGCTCACCGCAATGCCGGCGCGTTCCAATAAAATCGTCAGCACCTGGAAAGGCTTCGGTTGCAATTTGATTCGGATGCCGCCCTTGCGCAACTCTTGGCTGAGCAAGTCGGCGTCATACGAGCCGAAGCGGATTACTTTCCCATTTTGGAGGGCATTACGCATAGCGATTAAAGCCCAGTGAGCGCAGCCTAGCACCTGCAACGACACTTTTCAACAACCGCCTCGAAGGGGATTTGGCACCGAAAACCTCGCAGAATCAATGTGTTGGCCGATGAGCGAAAGACGCGCCGGCGTGCATTGACGAAATTCCAGAATCTGCCTCATAGTCCCGCCCGACTCCGCACTTCAATGATGGCTGCACACCGAGACACTGGCATCGACGAGATATACCGCTCCACAGCGGTGCCCAGTGGTGGCCAAGTAGTGATTTCTGCAGCATCCGTCACCGACGGCTCAAAGCAATCGGTCCTGGACTACGACAGCGCACGAGCGGAGGAATGATGAAACGCTATCTAGCAGCAATATTCTCAATGTTTCTTCTCTGCTTTCTAAATGCTTGCGGTGGCAGCTCGAACGCCGGAGGTGGTGGGGGCTCTCACGCCGCCACGCACTTCGCCCTAACAGCTCCCGCCGCCGCAACCGCGGGCACACCCATCACGCTCACCGTAGTCGCGCTCGACTCCTTGAACCAGACGGCAACTGGTTACTCCGGTACTGTCCACCTTACGAGCAGCGATCCCCAAGCCGTACTTTCCGGAGACTCAACTCTCACAAATGGTACAAAAGACTTTTCCGAAACGTTTGGCACCGCTGGCAATCAGACGATTTCGGCGACCGATACCGTCTCTTCCGCAATTGCAGGCGACTCGAGCCCGATTCAGGTGGCAGCAGACCCCAACCTGCACAGCTTTCGGCCCACCGGAGACATGGGAACAGTGCGCAAGGACCACACGGCCACTTTGCTTCCCGACGGGAAAGTGCTCGTGGCGGGTGGATTCGATGGTTCTGCCTTTCTCGCTTCGGCAGAGATATTCGACCCTGTAGCCGGAACTTTCACCGCTACGGGCACGATGCTCGCCGCGCGCTCTTCGTTCTCGGCTGTGTTGCTCGCGCATGGTCCGACAGCTACCAATGGCAAAGTGCTGGTGGCAGGAGGGGACGAAGGCGGAACAGCGGAACTATTCGATCCCGCCACAGGAAGTTTCAAGGCCGTGGGCGCAACAATCCAAGTCATCTCCGATTCCAGAGCGGTCCTGCTCAACAACGGCAAAGTGCTGTTCGTGGGAGGTTTCGGGAGCACAGCGGAGGAGTTCGATCCCTCCACAATGACCTTCGCCGCCACCGCTGGCAGGAGGACCTCTCGCGGCGGACCGACAGCCACTCTGCTCAACGACGGAAAGGTGCTGCTAACCGGCGGCTATAACGAGATAGACACGCTCGGCACTGCCGAGTTGTTTGACCCTGCCACCGGAACCTTCACAGCTACCGGCGACTTGATCACGGCGCGGTCGGGACACACCGCCACCCTGCTCAACAACGGGAAGGTATTGGTGGCCGGAGGATCCGACGACATCAACCAACCACTCACATCTGCGGAGCTTTTCGATCCCGTGACGGGCTCCTTTTCACCGACGAGCTCAATGGCCTCGGACCACGCTCTTCACACCGCCACTGCGCTCGATGACGGCACGGTGCTTATTGCCGGAGGATCGGGCTCTTCCATTGGCACGGGCGACAGCTCTAAAGTTGCCGAACTATTCGATCCCCTGACCAACAAGTTTACACCTGCGGTTTCTATGGGGACCGGGCGCGACTCGCACACAGCTACGCTGCTAAACAATGGCGGAGTGCTCGTCACCGGAGGAGAAAGCCAAAACAATCCAGTCTTGGTCCTCAAATCCGCGGAAGTGTACAAGTAGCGGCGGAAGGAGACTGCTGGCTACGACGGGAGGGATCATGAGAGCGCCCCTTGTGCACTTTCGACATCGCGCACTCATTCTTGTTGGCATGACCGTGTGGTTTACTCTGTTCCTGCTTTACGGTCCGCTGGCAACGCTGCGAGCGTTCAAACAGACCGCCTCCGCACACCAATCTCCGAGCGGCGCTATCCTGAAAATTTGTCTCCGCCTTCCCGATGATTCTCCCTTTGACGGTCCGGCAAGCATCCGTGTTTTACCCAGCGAGGGCTATGAGGTCACGGGCCTCCCCACGGAATCCGAGGGGGAGATGCTTTTTCGTGGCATGGAGCCGGGAACATATTCAATCGAGGCGAGCGCACCCGGATACTTGACCGTCCGCCGCACGACGCAAATCCTTCCGGGCCACGGCCTCCAGACTCTATTCATCATCATGAAGGTCAAACCGCTTCCCCCGCGTGTCGCGGAGGTAACTCCCGCAGCGCCTCCAGGCATAGAAGCGGGAGCGGAACATATAGCTTGGATTCCGCCTGACCTCGATGATTCTGTACCGGAAGTAGATCGTAGCGTCGAGTGTCCTCTGCCCGCGGTTCTTCACGGGGTAGGCGTGCGGATGCAGCAGTTCGTTGCAAATCTAGAGAAATTCAGCGCCACCGAGCAGGTCGAGCACTTCAGAGTGGACGCAAGCGGCGTACGCAGCGCGCCCGAGGCCCGCTCGTTCGAATACGTCGTCACCGTCTCCCACAACTCCACAGGCCTTTTCATGTTGGACGAATACCGGAACGGCAGCGTTAACCAAGAGCAATTCCCTGCGAAGATTGCGACTCTGGGGCTGCCCGCGATGGCGATGATCTTTCATCCTATGCTGGCGCCCGACTTCACATTCAAATGCGAGGGTCTGGGAGCCTGGGCAGGTAATCCCGCCTGGCAAGTTCACTTCGAACAGCGCCCGGAACGCCCCAGTCGAATTCGAGGCTACGTGATTCAGGGAAAACACTACCCGGTGTCGATCAAGGGCCGCGCGTGGATTGATCCCGGTAGTTCTCAGGTCGTGAGGCTCGAATCGGAGTTGGTCAAACCGCTAAAAGAAATCGACCTGACACAGGAATATTGTTCGATTAGCTATGCATCGGTCCGGTTCCGCAGTAGTGCCCAACAACTTTGGCTCCCGCAGGTTGCGGACCTATATGTCGAAAGGCAGGGCCGCCGCTACAGCCGACGCCACACGTTCAGCAACTTCAAGATCTTCACAGTTGAGACTGCTCAATTCATTCAAGCACCGAAGGAGTCATACAGTTTCACTAACACATCCGATCAAGCCGTTTCCGGCAGCCTCACTGTCGCGCCCGCGTCAGGACTCACGATTAATTCGGTGTCAATCAACTTCACGATTCCTAGCAATAGCACCATCTACAAATTGGTCGGACCGGGAAAGGACGTGAGTATGCCGGTAGATTCCGTGGGATCGGCCACATTTGCTTACGACGGTCCCGTGGGCACCGTGAAGGTAGATGCTTACCTCGTCAAGGAGAGCACGCTCGATGTGATGGCTAATGGTGCGACCAAACATTAATCGATATGAGAAAGAATCGATTGCAGACCGCTCGACCTGATTCGACAAAGGGGATTCCATCGGAAAACCAGCTGCGCAGCCGGTGGTGCGCCAAACATTGTCGTCGTCCGGATAGGTGTTGAGAAATCCTGTGGCTGTTGAAAAACTCGCTCGCTCGGAATTTGCAAAAATTCGATCGCGTCAGGAAGCTCTACAAACGATTTTTCCCAGTCTCCTGGACATTTTCTATCCCCCGATTTTCGACTTTTTTCGGAAAAACCGAGTTTTTCAACAGCCACTCCTCTTCCCACCAGCAATCTCAAAATGACATTGCTAGTGATAATCCCTGTTCTCGACACCTATCTGGTACGCCCCAGTTTCCGGTGGCGCCATTGCTTTGCTGACCAGACTCACTGCCTGCCTCCGACCTCACCTCGCTATCCGGCCGAGGCCGATTGTGACTTGCTATCCGCGATCAGGGCATGAATGTCTTGGACACTCAGCCCGGGATAGGCCTGATAGAAGCCTATAGGAACGAGGTTGATCCGTTTCCCAAAGTCAACGAACTCCTGGACGTGTTTTCTGCATGGCGAGGGCGGTGAGTCCTTTGTGAATTTGAATACAAGATCGAAGACCGGTCCAATGTATTTGGTGAAATCGGCGATGTACTTGTCAAATGAGCCGTCGTACACCGTGAAGAAACCTACCTGATTGTTTCCTAGGGGCACGAACTGAGCGAAGTGAGGTGTGCCAACCGTGGCTAGATCTTTCTGGGTTTTGTGGGCCCTGGCGTTCAGAAGCAGTTCTACTTCGATGTAGGCAACTTTTGATTTGATGGGCAGTATCAATAGGAATGGGAGCTGTTGGGTTGCGCCAGTTACGTCGGCGGCGGCTGCCATTGCTTTGATCTCCTTGGCAGTCACGTCCGGGTATGCGGTGAAGAGGGTTGCAGAACGGAGAAGGTGTCCCGCGACCCATTCGACGAACGCTTCTGCGTTATTTACTACCGGACTAGGAGGTGGATTCTCCACGTGTTGGAAGATCGCATCGAACACCGGCCCAGCAAGTCTCGCGAGTTCCCTCGTGAGCTCGCTAAGTTCGCCGTCGAAGTCTTCAATAAATATCAGAGTGTTTTCGTTTAGTACTGTGAAGCGTGAGGAGTGAATCGTACCGATCGTGTCTTCAACTTTCAACAACTCAGGCATCAAGGGTGGCAACTGCTCGGCAATCGCCTTTGCATCGTTTGACGACTTCAACGGAAAGCTGAGAGTAAAGTGATTTTGGCTCATTGAATGAACTCCTCTTAGTAAGCGTTGCTCGCCTAGTCTTTGGCTATGGCGAACGCTTTCGCAGCGGTCTTTTTGTCCTCCTCCGATATTTGCTCATGTCCGAGGTTGAAAGTTAGCTTGTCGATCTTGCCGGTGAAGCGGAACGGCAACTGATATTCGAAATCATCTACCCCCGTTCGGGTGTCGACCCCTACGTCGAAGGTCTCGGTATTGGTCATGATGATCGGAATGGTGTGCGGTATCTTCTTCCGGTCCACCTCCTTGCCATCAACCGTCAGAACGCCTGTGCCACTCTTGGCGAGGCCAGGGCCGTCGTATTTGAAGTCGAACACGATCGTGTGTTTGCCTGCGCCGAGTGAACTGCCTTCCCACTTGAAACGCTCCAGATCTAAGAAGTTGTAAAGGAACACTGGTCTGCCTCTGCCGAATCCCAGTAGGCCGACGCCAAACACCACTACCATCCAAAGCACTCCGAATACCAACATCGCTTGGCCCAGGCGGTACAACTTGCTGCTTTTAGTGAGCCACGCAAGAAGCAGACCCAAGAAAGACCAACACCACGCCTATTCTCCTGAAAAACCTGTCATGGAACCACCAATTGAAGCTTCTACTCAGGTACAGGCCGTAACCTCCGAAGCGGCCACCCATCGTCGCGATCATTCCCTCCGCACCGCCGTCAGGGATCGTCAAGTTTGCGGTGATCGTATAGTCTTTGTCCAACAGGCTGGGGGCATTCGCGGGCGGAATGCCGGAGTGCTCACTCGAGTAAGTGAAAACAGTTTGCCCTGCAGTCGCGCTTGGTCGCGGCGTACCCGCCCGCTCTAGGAGCGTGTTATCAAGCGGGAAGACCTGATATTTCCCCGCCTCCGTCAGGAACAACGCCTGCAATTCCTTCAATTTTTCCGGTTGCATTGCCGCGAGATGGATCAGTGAAACTTTGAAACGAGTCCATCCGTATGAGGATACGATAGCTCGCAGTAGCCAATTCGTTGTGCTCAAAATAGCGGAAAGCGTACGATGATTTTCCGTTTGGTGCGTTGAACCGTGAACAATCTGATTCAAGATGTGCGCTACGGCCTGCGAATGCTTGCAAAATCGCCCGGGTTCACAGTGGCAGCGATTTTGACGCTCGCATTGGGTATCGGAGCAAACGCCACCATCTTCAGCATGGTGAACACGCTGCTGTTGCGGCCTCTCCCTGTGAAGGACCCCGGCCAGATCCAGGACCTCTTCCCGCAGCAGAAGAACGACACGCCGCTCGTCTAATTTTCCATTCCCAATTTTCGTGACATCCGCAGCCAGTCCACCGGTGTGTATTCGGACGTGATCGCGCACACCTATGGGATTGATGGGTTTGCAGTGAACGGAAAGTCCGATCGCGTGGTGACCGAATATGTGAGCGGGAATTTTTTCTCCATGTTCGGCCTGAGGCCAGCGCTCGGGCGGCTGTTGCTGCCCTCGGAAGGCGAAACGCCGATGGCGGACCCGGTGATCGTGCTGTCGTATTCCTACTGGAAAACGCGTTTCGGCGGCAGCCCTGGGGTGGTGGGCAAGCAGGTATCCGTCGATGGCCACTCCATGACAGTGGTCGGGGTCGCGCCAGAAGGATTCACCGGGCTCAACGCATTCGTTTCGATCCAGGGCTATATGCCCCTCGCAATGATGCCCATCGGAGGATATCCGGCCGACATCGTCAGCAATCGGCACAACCGAACCGTGTTCGTAATGGCGCGCCTTGAGCAAGGTGCAACGATCAAAAAAGCGCAGGCGGAGCTCGACCTGATCGGTCGAAGACTCTCCGAGCAATATCCGTCCGAAAACAAGGATCTCAGGATACAGGCTTTCCCGGAAGTCCGGGGCCGCATCGGGCCCGATCCGCAGAACCGAACTCTAGTTGCTTCCGTACTCTTCCAAGGCCTCGCGACTCTGGTCCTGCTGCTTGCGTGCGCGAACGTAGCGAACCTCTTGTTGGTGCGCGCCACGATTCGCGAACGCGAAATGGCGATTCGAGCGGCGCTCGGAGCAGAGCGCAGCCGTTTGATCAGTCAGCTTCTTACTGAGAGCGTGATGCTGGCGCTTGGTGGAGGACTCGCAGGCCTGCTGCTCGGAAAGATCGGAGCTTGGTCGATCGGTTCGATTCCGCTGGGGCTCGACATTGCAACGCAACCGAGATTTAGTTTCGACTGGAGAGTTTTTGCCTTCGGAATTGCTGCGGCGCTCGTCACAGGAATCATCGTGGGAATCGTGCCGGCCGTGCGCGCCTCGAGTGGGAACCTGGCGCAGGTTTTGCACGAAGGCGGGCGCACCGTGGCAGGCGGAAAACAGCGGTTGCGGAATGCGTTGGTGGCGATTGAAGTGAGCGCGTCGTTGATGCTACTGATCGTTGCGGGACTCTTCACGCGTAGCCTCAAAGCCACAGAACGCGTGAACGACCTCGGCTTCGATACCGACCACGTAGTGAACTTCAGCATGGACCCGAATGAAATCGGGTACAACACGGAGAAATCGCGCCAGTTTTACAAAAGTTTGCTGAGCCGCGTGCGCGAACTACCTGGCATCGAGTCGGCCAGCATCGCGAGTTCGATTCCTATGGGTCTCTACGGCAACCAGGACTCCATCTTGATCGAGGGTTATGAACCGCCCCCGGGAACGCCCGCGCCTTTCATGACCTACAACGCTGTTTCGCAGGATGTCCTTAAGACCCTGGGCATTCCGTTGCTCCGCGGGCGCGCGTTCACAGAGCGGGATGACCAGAATGCTGAGTTCGTCGCGATCGTCAGTGAAGCCATGGCGAAGGAATATTGGCCGAACCAGGACCCGATCGGGCATCACTTGAGGCTCGGCTCCGATGCAAGTCATTCAATCGAGGTCGTCGGCCTTGCGAAGAACGCGCGATTCCAGGGACTCACAGGACCGGTCCAGCCCTATTTGCTCGTGCCGGTGTGGCAACACATGGCAACAAACACGCTCGAAACTCTTCAGATTCGCACTGTCGCCGCTCCAGAAGCCATGATCCCCGCAGCAGAGCGCGTGCTGAGTGACATGGCGCCCGAGCTCCCAGTCTTCGATGTGAAGACGATGAAGGAAGGGTTGAACACACTCGCGGGCTTGCTCTTCTACAAGATCGGGGCGGTGCTCGCGGCTGTGTTCGGCGTTTTGGGACTCACGCTCGCAATCGTTGGAGTGTACGGAGTAATTTCTTACGCGGTAAGCCAGAAAACGCACGAAATCGGGATCCGAATGGCGCTCGGTGCGCAGCCGGAAGACATTCTGAAACTGATTTTGCGCCAAGGGCTTGTGATTGTGGCTGTAGGCCTGGTCCTCGGCGTCATGGCGGCGCTCGCGGTCGGGCGCGTGGTGGGAAATTTCCTCACGGTCAGTCCTATGGATCCTGTGACTTACTTGACCGTGTCGGCGTTGCTGACGATTGTGGCGCTGGTCGCTTGCTATGTCCCCGCGCGGCGCGCGATGCAAGTAGATCCCATGGTGGCTCTCCGCTATGAATAGTTCGACCCCCATTTTCCGATTCCGTTTTGAGATCGAGCTATTTTCGGAGCATTGTCCGAATCACTGTCGTTAAATCCTCTTCGCCCACCTATCTCAGATTGCGATTACTGGTGATAAACCCTGTGGCTGTTGAAAAAGCCGGTTTTTCTGAAAAAAGTCGAAAGTCGGGTGATAGAAAATGTCTAGAAGCTGGGGAAAATAGGTCGTAGAGCTTCCTGACGCGAAACAATTTCTGCGAATTCGAAGTGAGCGACTTTTTCAACAGCCACAGGATTTATCAACATCTATCCGAACTGGACGTCCGGCGCCGTCTCTCCAAACGTAGTTCCGATTACGAGGCTTACAGGCGTCAAGGCGCTAGCGTGCGGATGGATGCTCATCAAGAAACAGTCTGTTAGTCTTAGGGACGTGCTCTCAACTGAATCGACGAAGTCGGATCTAGAAAAACTCTTCCCAATTTTCGTTCGCAAGAGCCGAAGCCCACGACGCTGCCAAGCAGGTTACATCGATGGTATGGGAAATGTTGTTGTTGAACCGAGGTACGAAACCGCATACCCATTTCGTGAGGGCCTGGCTTCCTTCACGAACTATCCGAATCAAGCCACCGGCACGCAGTGTAATTATCGAATTTCGGTTGGGCTCGTCTATCACATTGGCGAAAAATAACCGCCCTGTGTCAGGCTCAAGAGTCTCATTTTGGTCCGGCAATTGGGGAAAGTCGTACTATTACCGGGCGCAAGCGGTTTCGGTTTCAATCGGCATCTTCTCGCGCTTGTGCGTCTGTCCGATCGCGAACAGCTCCTCTCGTAAACTAAACAGCATTTCCGCAATTTGTTGATCGGTCGGGCCTTTTGGAACGGGTGGTGCAATGAACGAGCGCGAGCTTAAAATGATGCTGTCACGGCACGAAAGCAGACTGTCCCGTGGGCACGTTACAGCTTTGTGGATTTGAGCGGGAATGAAACGAATCGGGATCTGCAGGAGTGCAACGTGCTCCACGTCGGTCTGATCGGTAATCGAAAGCTCGATCGGAATCTTCCGGAGGTCGGCGTAAGTACCGGCTGGGCGCAAGCCAATTGCAAGAATGAGACCCTCGAGGAATTCTCCGCATCGCAACTTGCGGTTTTTAAGGCGATCATTGAGGATAATGTTGAGAGCGATGTTTTCCGAGCCGCCGGGAAGGGTGTAGTAGTCGGGATATCGTGGATTGCCCTGGAGGCGATCCACTAGGTCGATGGAAGTGTAGACTCCGGGTGCCACCAAACTCAAGTTCACAGACCCTAGCTGGTAGACTCTCGCATTCGCCGTGGTACAAAAACTCGGGCTGGTCAGTTCGAGTAAACTTTGCGGCGTTGACTTGCCAGACATACGGGTGTGCTCAGGAAAAGCGAAGACTCAGACGAAACGTTCTTCACGGAGCCGGCTTCGTTAGAGATGTTATCGACAGCTATCTTGAAGCGCCGCAGGGCCCGCCTATTCGGTCTATCAAGCGTGTGAACGCTTGACATGTTCCTGCCCTTGAGTATCCAATGCACACTCTGGCGACAGAATTTCCTGTCAACATTCTAGAAGAGTCCAACCACTTCAAGTTTAGGAGATGGAGATGAGGAAAAACTGGATATGGTGCATGCTTGTCCTGCTCTCGATGGCCGGTGTCACATGGTCGCAGACAGGTGGCGGCACCGCAAAAGCTGTCGAGGCACTGGAACAACAGTGGCTTCAATCACAAAAGACAAATAATCCGGACCTGGTCGCCCCGCTGCTAGCCGACAAGTTCGTGGGTACGGGGGCCGATGGAAAAGTTAGCGGCAAGGCTGAGGAGCTCGCCGATGCGAAAGCGACCAAATATAGCAGCATCGAATACGAAGACGTGAAGGTGACGGTGTTTGGCAATACGGCCATCGCAACGGGCAGCTCCAAAGCGAAGGGCACCGATGCGTCGGGAAAACCTCTCGATGAACATGTGCGCTGGACCGATACCTGGGTGAAGATGCCGAGCGGAAAGTGGCAGTGTGTCGCGAGTCATGTATCGCCAATAAAGACATAAGCGACCGCGCGACGCTGAATCAAGGAGGCCGCTCAACCTCTGGGCGGCCGTTTCCTTGTCCAAACTCATCCTCATCGTTGCCAAGCTCGGATACACCAATCTGAGGTGACGCAAAGTTCGAGCGGCTGGTCTTTGATTGACAGGATTGGGTAGGGATCTGAGGGCCGATTATCAGGTCGCCGGTCGCGCAACTCGCGTGAAGTCCAGATTAGGTGTTGAGAAATCCTGTGGCTGTTGAAAAACTCGCTCGCCACGAATTCGCAGAAATTGCTTCGCGTCAGGAAACTCTACAAACGATTTTCCCCAGTCTTCTAGACATTTTCTATCACCCGATTTTCGACTTTTTTCAGAAAAACCGACTTATTCAACAGCCACTCCTCTTCGCACCATCAATCTGGGATCGTCGCATTCCGAGATGGTGGCGGGTATTCGTGTTAACCGAATGCACCGATCCCTGTGGGATTCCATGCCTCCGAAAGCAGAGACCTATCTTGAAACTTGAGAATCCAGTGCAGACTTGTTACGTTTCCCCCGTGACCTTTCTACCTTCTACCGACTTGTGGTCCGAGAATCGTCGACGGAGCAAACGTGTCAAAGCGAGGATCCCGGTGGTGGTTCGATTCCAAGATTCCAATAAGCGGTTCATATCAGAAACGACGCACACCGTAATTGTGAATGAACACGGAGCGCTGATACTTCTCGCGGCTTCGGTGGAGGTTGATCAGATAATTCGCCTGGAGAACTCAAACTCCGAAGAGGAATTGCTCTGCCGAGTCGCCAGCTTGGGCCCCAGTTTCATGGGTAAGACGCAGATTGCGGTTGAATTTATTATGCCAACACCTGGGTTTTGGAGCGCTGCGTCGAGTGCTGAGAGACCCAATCTTGGATAGGTCTTGATAAATCCTCTTCGCACCAGTAATCCGAAATTCGTCGCATTCTGAGATAGGTGGTCGTAATCCCTGTTCACCGCAGTTATCTGCAACGTGCGTCACGATCCCCGTCGCAGTGACCTCGATGGATCCTATTTTGCTTCGACGCATAGCCGGAAGTCGAGATGGGCGAAAACAACTCACCGAAGCAGGGTGCGAAGAAAACCGATCTGTTTCCGCGCAGTTATACGGTACTGAAGAGCAGTCGTTCCGGCGATCGGAGCACCACTTTGCCGCGACGCTTTTCCAACACACGGCTGCGTTGCCACTCGCTGATCAGGCGGCTTACGGTGAAAGGCGTAACATTTGCCGCGTTCGCCAACTCCTCATTGGTGATATCGAGTGCAATACCTCCGGCGGTTTCTTGGCCAATCGAGCGGGCGAGAGTAACGAGGGCTTGAGCAACCCGCTGTCGAGCGGTGAAAGAAGCTAGACCGATGTGAGAACTGAGATGCCACGTCACGTAATCTGACGCGGTCAACAATGCGTTCTCCAATAACCGGGGATATCGTTTGACAAGGCTTCGCAGCGCGGTGCGGTCCCACACAAACACGGAGCTATCCTTCACGATTTCTGTGCTGACGAGATAAGAAGAGGGATTCGATAGGATTGTGCGACCGCCGAACAGGTCTCCAGGTCCAAGCCACTTCAGGAGAAATTTCTTGCCCTCCTCGGTGACGAAGAAGTGCCTGGCGCGGCCCTTCGTCAATAGGAAAAGCTGATCGGCAGGGTGGCCTTGATTTGTGGCTACAGAACCTGCGGCAAATCGGCGCTGCGTTGCGGCTGATAGGATCGTCCTCAATTCGTGGGGAGCGAGTCCATCGAGCAAGGGCGCGTTCAGTTCCGACGATACTGTAGCAATCGCACTAACCGGCATCGACGCTTCTCCTTGGAACGAAACCTGGCCAATAACTTCCTATTCGGCTGCCACACTTGCGAACTCATGTTCGAACCGTTTCTGCCGCCCGGTCGGCTCCACGGTAGGGAAACTATCTTCATTCTGGAGTTGTTGGAAGTGTCAGAACTAACAGGTCAAAGGGAGCCTGTCAATCCGAGGCTTGCGAATGCCTTCCCGAGCATGGCCGCTTCGATATCGGCAACGGGTCGTAAATGCGATCGCGCATTCTTGAACTTGCTCTCGGACAACGACGGAAACTCGCATGCGTGAGATGTTTTCGCTCCGGAGAAAGCTGCGCCTCCGCACTTATGAGATGAGATTGACCCAGGGATGGCATTTGCCTTCAGGCATGTTCCGGGCGGGCAGATTCGAGACTTAAAAGTTCAAGTTCGATTACTTCTTCAGGAGGATTCACCCATTGAGTTACAAGAACTATTTTCTTCGTGTCGCCGGAATCACAAATCTCTTACTGGCGTTGTCGTTCGCGCAGCCAGCGATCTGTCAGACGCGCATCACTAGCGCGGTTAACAATAGTGAGCGCGTGCGATTGTCCGGAACCACGCCGAGTTTTCTGGCCCAAAGCACGCAAACCGGGCGCGTTGCCGGCAGTGAGAATTCCGGAAGAATGCTTTTGCTGTTGGCGCCCTCTTCCGATCAGGAATTGGCGGCGCAGAAATTGGTAAGTGCGCAGCACGATGCTTCCTCGCCATCGTTTCACAAGTGGCTGACGCCGGCGCAGTACGGCCAGCAGTTTGGCTTGGCGGATTCAGACGCAGTGCAGGTACAGCAGTGGCTGCAGAGCCAGGGATTGACCGTCCACGAAATTTCGCAGAGCCGCCGCTTTATCATTTTCAGCGGTAACGCTTCGCAGGTCGAATCTGCATTCTCCACCGAGATCCACACCTACGAGTATCAAGGCAAAAGTTTCATTTCCAATTCCATCGACATCCGGATTCCAGCTGCTCTACAGCCGGTGGTGAAAGGTGTCGTGCGCCTGCACACCAATCCGAAAGCAGCTCCTACCTTGCTCCTGGGTGGAAAAGTGCACTTCAAGAAAAGCAACGGAAACTTCACCTTCGACGACGGGTCGCACTACATGACTCCAGCAGATTTCGCGAAGATCTACAACGTGCAATCTCTTTACGCCGCGGGAATCGACGGCACCGGACAAACCATCGCGATCGTCGGCCGCAGCAACATAGATGTACAAAACGTCCGTGACTTCCGCACGAACCTGGGCCTTCCGCCGAACGATCCGCAAGTCATCGTCAACGGTGACGATCCCGGGCAGACCTTCTACGACATGCCCGAAGCCATGCTGGACGTGACTTGGGCGGGAGCGGTGGCGCCGATGGCCACGATCAAATTCGTCGTTTCGCAGAGCAATTTTTCCGACGGTGTGGATGTCTCCGCCGCCTACATCGTGGACCACAACCTGGCTCCGGTGATGAGTACCAGTTACGGTTCTTGCGAGAGCGCCATGGGCCCCGTCGCCACTGCATTCTACAACTCACTTTGGCAGCAGGCTGCGGCGGAGGGAATTACTGCGTTTGTTTCCTCGGGTGACAACGGCGGTGCCGGTTGCGATGCTCCGGGCGGCGGCCTGTATGCTTCTGGCGGATTGGCGGTGAACGGAATCGCTTCGACTCCCTACAATGTGGCCGTTGGCGGCACTCAGTTTGACGATGTCGAAAACCCCAGCGCGTATTGGAGCGACACGACCGATCCAAATACGGGACGATCCGTTCTAAGTTACATTCCGGAGACGGTATGGAACGAAAGCAGCAACGATCCCAACATCGTCTCGCTGTGGGCGGGTAGCGGCGGCGTCAGCAGTTTGTATTCGAAGCCTGATTGGCAAACCGCGCCCGGCGTTCCGAACGACGGCAAGCGCGACCTGCCGGATCTCTCGCTGACGGCTGCGCTGCACGACGGATACCTGGTCTGCCTCTACAGCAGTTGCTCCTTCGGCAATTTCTTCTACAGTGCCGGCGGTACGTCGTTGTCGAGTCCCTCGGCTGCCGGAATCATGGCGCTTGTGAATCAGAAGATGGGTGGACAGCCGCAAGGACTGGCCAACTACGTCTTTTATAAACTGGCTTCCACTCCGGGCGTTTATCACGACACAACCAAGGGCGACAACAAAGTTCCCGACACGACGGGACAATACGCGGTTGGCTACTCCGCTGGAACAGGCTATGACCTTGCAACTGGCCTGGGCTCGCTGGACGTGAACGCTCTCGTCAACAATTGGCACGCGGCCGTCAGCACGGCAGGTTCGGGAACAACTCTGAAACTTGCCAATGGACAGCCGATGCCGGTGGTTCACGGTACGCCGATTCAATTTGAGGCTAACGTAACTTGCACTGGAACATGCAAAGCTCCCACCGGATCGGTCGCGCTCCAATCGACATCGCCCACGGCCGATTCCGGCGCAGCGGAAGCCGGACTTCTCACCGCCGGAACTTCGAGCAGCTCTGCGAACCTGACAACCTCTACAATTCCCGGAGGCACCGCCAGCGTCACCGCGCGTTACAGCGGCGACGGCACCTACTACGCCAGCACTTCGGCTCCCGTTCAGGTGACCATTACTCCAGAGCGCAGCCAGACTTTTGTTGGTTCCGTTGGAGGCGGCTCCTGGCTTCCAGGCCCGATCACGATCGGCTACGGTTTGCCGCTCTACTTGGGCATCGTGGTCGGCGGCAATTCCGGGTTCGGCTATCCCACCGGTCAAGTAACTTTGCAGGCCGATGGGGAGCCAATTCAGACCGGCCATTACGATGGCGGGACCGGCACGTTCACTCTCGGGCCGATGATCTTGAATTACGGCGAGAAGTCAGGCGTGCTGGCGCCGGGGATGAATCCAACCAGCGAGTCGAGTAGCTTTCCGATTCTCCCCGCAGAGCTCGGAGCCGGTCCGCATCAACTTCAGGCCAGCTATCCGGGTGACGGGAGCTTTGCCGCGAGCGTGTCCACTCCGTATAACTTTACGGTCGCGCAGGCGGTTTCTGTGTTGCAGGATTTCTTTCCGGTTGGGACTGCCGTCGCAAACGCTCCGCTACAACTCGGCGCACAGTTAGGTTTCTTGAGCAACGGCTTCGCGCCTTTTGGCGGAACCGTGACGATCACGGATATTACCGGCGCCACTCCGGTGGTCCTGGGTTCGGGGCCACTCGATGGAAGCGCGACCGGGTGTTTGTGCGTCTTCGTGCAGGCGCATTTCGCAACTTCAGGCCGTCATCTACTTCGGCTAACCTACGCCGGAGACGTCAACGTGAAGGGACTCACTGCAACGCCCTTCGTAGACGTTGCCGCGAACGCTTCGTCAGCCGTCACTCTCAGCGCCGATTTGCCCAACGCTCCCGCGGGCGCCGCAGTTACGTTGATCGCGCTGGTTGACAACTCCGACGTCAGACAACACCCAGCTACCGGCATGATTACCTTTCTCGACGGTGCGACATCGATCGGTACCGCGGTATTGGACTCAACCGGAACGGCCACTTTCGTTACGAAGGCGCTCTCCGGCGGTATTCATAACCTGACGGCAAGCTATCCGGGTGACACAGTTCTTACGTCATCGGTATCTGCTCCCATCACAGAGACGATTAGCGACTACATCTTCCAAGCTCTTCCCGAAACCTTGACCATCCAGGAAGGACAGACTGGAACAGCAACGCTCAACATCATTCCACTCGGCGGCTTCTCGCTACCGGTGCAGGCTGCTTGCGGAACTTTGCCCGCCAATGTCACCTGCAGCTTTAGCCCGGCAACCGCTACTCCAGATGGAGTGCATCCAGCAACGATCATGCTAGCCATAAGAACTGGAAACGCGGTCGCTGAGAGGATTGGGGGAACGGGAACGTGGGCGGGGATCTCGACCTTTGGATTGGCTGGCGTGCTCTTGCCGTTCGGATGGCGAAGAGGCCGTCGGCTAAAGAGTATGGTAGCGGTGCTCGGACTCATGTTCGTGGGACTATACGTCGGCGGCTGTTCCGGCAGCGGTTCAAGCCAGAGCGATGCGGCGGCTGGCACTTTTAATGTCAGCGTGATTGCAACCACCGGTGGCGGTGCAACTGGCAAATCCGTTGCGATGGTCGTCCACATCATCAAGTAGATCGGGGCGTCGGACGCGCCGCTTCGCACTCAAAGGACCCGGATTGAAGTTACCACTTCAATTCGGGGTACGTCCGGATCCCAGAGCTTCTGAATGTCTCCCGCGCTAGCGGCGTCGATTCAATGAGAAACCAAAGGGCGGCCTCGGGGGCCGCCTTTTTTCCTCGGCTCATGAAAAACGAGAGTTCGATTCGGTGCACTTCGCTGCTAACGTACGGTGAGCCAGAGGATCGGAAAATATGCGGCAGACGAGGCAGGACGTTGCGGTCGTGATAACTGATGGCATAACGATGTCGGCCTCACGTGCTCCAGGGTCTTCTCGACCAACTCTCCTGAATCGGTATCCAGCATCGCGACCGTCTGTTGTCTTGCGTGCAGATCGCATCCTATAATTCGCATCTCGGCCTCCTTCGTTCCGAGCCCTGTACGTTGGATACCGCACAGCTTAACTCGAACCGTTCGGAGGCCGACTTCGTTATGCCATCAGTAATCGCAAGATTGCGCGAGTCCACTTTCACGGCACCGGCCAACTCTGTGTGGCGAACCGTGATATGGTATCCGGGAAGATTCACTCTTACGACCGTCCGGCCTGAGTACATCATGGTAGTGGGTATTGCTGTCGCTATCTCTCATGTCGGCTTCCGAGTCCCAAACGGAGATTGCCATTGCCTCCCGGCTCGTTGGATCTTCACCGCGCAGAACGACCAGGGAACGAAAACCAGTCAATTTGTCCTTCGCAGCGGTGAGAGACTCGACGGTGGCGACAAAGTCCTCGATTTTTCTGGCACGAATCTGATAGTGCGTGACGCGAGCGACCATGGCGCCTCCGAGTGAACGCAAATCAAGTTGCGGACGCGAGCGATTGTACAGCGAGGCCGATAGCAGGTAACCGACCGGAACTTCGTCGGCGTGCGTGTGCGAGCACTGAGGCGAAGCTTCAGAAAAATTGTTACGCGCAGAAATTAGTCGACGATCAATTCGATCGGCGGAGCGGTTGCGGTTGCTCCGTTGGCCGATGCGGTTACGGTCACTGTCACCGGACCTTTCGTCGTCGGGCCGTTCGGGCCTTTCGCGAGGCCTCCGCAGGCCGCGCTGTCCAGCGCGATCAGCAGGAGCACCGCAAACGAGAGCGCCCACGTTTGGCGGCGCCGGTAAGACCACGCGCCTGCGCCGAAAAGCAGCGACATCAGTAACAGCGCCAGTCCGCCGGTCATTCTTCCTGGAATTTTCCCCGCAATTGCAGGTCCCGGAATTGTGCGCACGGCCGGGCTGGAACCCTGGCAGAACGTGTTCAGGACGATCGCGACTTGATTTGGCGAGTTCGGAGTCAACGTGACAGATCTCGGATCCGGCGAACAAGTGATCGTCGGATTCGAAGAAGTGCACGAAAGCTGCACTGTTCCATCGAAGCCTGGAACTGGAGTGAGAATCAATCCGAATGCGACCGTTCCTCCCGGCGATACAGTCGGCACCGTGGGTTGCCCCGGCTGAGGAGGCGCAAGAGTCAGTGTAAATGGAGCGACGTTGATGGTAAGAAGCGTGCTCCCGCTGACATTTCCAAGCGTCGCGGAAATTGTCGATTGGCCCGCCGCGACTAATGTGGCGAATCCCGCGATGTCGATCGTCACTGCCTCCGGATTTGACGATCCCCATACCACGCTCGAAGTTATGTCCTTCGTCGCGGTATCCGCATACGTGCCGGTTGCGTGGAACTGCAAAGTTGTTCCGGCAGGAGCGGTGGAGCTAGCCGGTGTGACCGCGATCGAAACGAGCGTTGCACCGATGACGGTGAGCTGCGCTGTGCCGCTGATATTCTGCGCTTGCGTCGACGTTGCCGTGATTGTTGCCGGACCGCCTGGAGAAATTCCCAACGCTGTGCCCGAGGAATTGATCGTCGCGACTGCGGTGTTCGACGAAGTCCAATTTACGGTTACAGGTGCGGTCGAGCCGTCGGAGAAGTGGCCGGTTGCGGTGAATGCCTGAGTAGCCGCGACTGCAATTGACGCGGACGTTGGCGCGAGCGTAATCGAAGTGAGAGTTGGGGCGGCTGCCGTGACCGTCAGCTGTGCGGTGCCGTTGACGCCCGGCGTTTGTGTTGACGTAGCGGTGATCGTGATGGGCCCGCCTGCCGAAATGCCGGATGCGAGACCTGCCGCGCTGATCGTCGCAATCCCGGTGTTCGACGAACCCCAGTTCACGGTTACGGCTCCGGACGAGCCGTCGGAGAAGTGCCCCGTCGCGGTGAATGATCGAGTCGCGTTGACCGCAACCGAAGCGGTGGGCGGCGCAACGGTGATTGAAGTGAGAGTGGGCGCGACTGCAGTGACTGTCAACTGCGCTGTGCCGCTGACGCTCGGAGTTTGTGTTGACGTAGCGGTGATCGTGATGGGCCCGCCGGCTGAAACACCGGAAGCGAGACCCCCAGCGTTGATTGTCGCGATGGCGGTGTTCGACGAACCCCAGTTCACGGTTACGGCTCCGGACGAGCCGTCGGAGAAATGGCCTGTCGCCGTGAATGACTGAGTTGCATTGACCGCAACCGAAGCGGTGGGCGGCGCAACGGTGATTGAAGTGAGAGTGGGCGCGACTGCAGTGACTGTCAACTGCGCTGTGCCGCTGATGCTCGGCGTTTGTGTTGACGTAGCGGTGATCGTGATGGGCCCGCCTGCTGAAACACCGGAAGCGAGACCCCCAGCGTTGATTGTCGCGATGGCGGTGTTCGACGAACTCCAGTTCACGGTTACGGCTCCGGACGAGCCGTCGGAGAAGTGCCCCGTCGCGGTGAATGACTGAGTTGCGTTGACCGCAACCGAAGCGGTGGGCGGTGCAACGGTGATCGAAGTGAGAGTGGGCGCGGCCGCAGTCACTGTCAACTGCGCTGTACCGCTGATGCTCGGAGTTTGCGTTGACGTAGCAGTGATCGTGATCGGACCGCCGACGGTCACACCCGAGGCAATTCCTGCAGTATTGACCGTCGCGATGGCGGTATTCGACGAGCCCCAAGTTACCGTCACGCTCCCATTCGAGCCATCGGAATAGTGGCCTGTCGCGGTGAATGGCTGAGTTGCGTTAACTCCGACAGATGCGTTCGCCGGAGCAACGGTAATCGAGGTTAGCGTGGGCCCGATAGCCGTAACGGTAAGGCTCACGCCGGGCGAGATCACTCCGTTCACGGTTGCGGTGATCGAAGTAGTTCCGGCGGCGACACCGGTCGCCAGCCCTCGAGTGGCCGCGGCGTTGCTGATTGTCCCAACGCCCATGATCGAGGAAGCCCATGTTGCAGTGCCAGTCAGGTTCTGCGTCGAACCGTCGCTGAAGGTTCCCGTCGCGGTGAATTGTTCCGTCGCACCGATCGCGATCGAGGGCGCCGGATTTGGCGTGACGGCGATAGATGTTAGCGTGCGCGCTACCACCGTGAATCCATTCGTAAGCGACGCCATCTCATTGCCGCTTTGCAGCGTCACGGTGCGGGCGCCCAGCGCAGCGGCCGGGTCGATGCTGACCACCGCGGTCGCGCTCGTCGCGGAATTAATCGTGAGCGATGCCACCGTAATCCCCGCGCCGAAATTCGCAATCGTCAAGGCTTGCGCAAAATGAGTGGAACTTCCTGTAATCGCAATCGAAAGGTTTTGTTGGCCCTGTCCGCCTGTATTCGGACTTACCTGCGTCAATGCCGGAGTTGTCGATCCGGAGATCGTCAACAGAGTCGATCCGGAGACGTTGCCGAGCGTTGCTGAAATCGTGGTCGATTGCCCGCCGGTTACGCCCGTCGCGAGGCCGGTCGGGCTAATCGTGGCTGCGGCCGTCGCCGATGAATTCCACGTCACCGAGCTCGTAACATTTTGCGTGCCGCCGCCGGGGAAAGTGGCCGTAGCCGAAAATTGGAGCGTCGCGTTTACGGCGATCGTTGGATTCGACGGAGTCACCGCAATGGAAGCTGGCGCTGCAGCGACTAACACGACGGACGTCGGATTGTAAGTGACGGTCCAGAGTAATCCCGACGGCAGGTTCGGCAGATTCGGCGTCGCAAACTGGCCTGTTACGGAAGCCGCATTCAAGATTGTGAATTGAGTCCCCGCTACCGGCGTGAAGCCGTTTGCCAACGTCACTATGAACGTGCCATTCAGATTCGCGGCGCCCGTCATATTTAATTGCGAATACTGCGTGCCGGCCGTCGTCCCACCGATCACGATATTGAGCGCTTCGGTTGGCCCCTGCGTGTAATTGCCCGCACCGTTGCCAGTGATCATCAGAATACCGGGGAGGGGAACATCACCTGGCTGCGCTGCAGCGGTAGAGGCCAAAGTCACATTTCCCGCGATCGTGCCCGCGCCGGACACAATGCCGCCGTTCACTGTAAATCCTGCCGGGACCGAAATTGTGCCGTCCGCTCTGATTGTGCCGCCCGCGTTTGTTATGGCGGCGTTGGTCAGCTGCAACATGGAGCTTGCCGCGGCTTCGAGCAATCCTTGATTCGTGAGCGCATTCGGATTGAGAACCAGTGCGCCTGCTGCATTTGCGTCAATCGTTCCCCGATTCACGACCGAAAGACCATTGTTTCCGATCTGTCCGAGTCCCTGGATCGTATTGGCGGCGTTCGTAAGGACCGCATTGCTGCCCGTCTCATTGATGATCGGAGCGCCCACGTTCGTGGTGGACAGTGTCACCGTGCCTGCACCCGTCAGGCTGACATTGCCCGAGATCGTCAGGAACGTGTTGTTGGTCGTCGCGGCCACTTGAATCGCGCCCGTGTTATTGATGGTGCCCACCAATATCGTCGAGCTGTTGTTTGGCCCCGTGTACGTTCCCGCGTTAATCAGAATTCCATGAGCCGAGCCGTCCAGGGTGATCGTGTTGCCCTGCGCAACGCCGAGGATGCCCCCGTTGAGAGTCGATAACGTACCGGCCTGCACGCTGGTGCCGTTCAAAAATTGAACGGTCGAGTTCTTGCCGTTCGCGGTAATGGTTGCATTCAGGTTGTTGACGGTACTGTTCGTTTGGAGGGTGCCGCCGTTTGTCGCCTCTACCAATCCCTGGTTCGTCACCGGAACGGCGTTGAGAAGCAGCGCTTGGCTCGCGGCGTTGGCATTCACGATTCCACTGGACTGATTTACGAACGCTAGCCCATTGTTTCCGATCTGACCGAAGCCCTGGATCATATTGTTGGCATTCGTGAGGATCGCCCCACTCCCGGTCTCGTTGATAACCGGAATGCCCACATTGGTGCTCGAGAGCGTCAGCACGCCGCCGCCCGTAAGGGTGACGCCGCCGCTCACGGTCAGGAACGTGTTATTGGTCGTCGCGTTGATCAGAATCGCGCCAGTGTTGTTAATCGTTCCTACCAGTATGGTGCTGCTGTTGTTTGCTGCGGTGTACGCACCGGAAATCGTCAGCGGGCCTTGCGACGTGCCATCGAGCGTAATGGTGGCGCCTGCCGCGACTCCCAGCACTCCGCCACTCGCCGTCGCCAGGGTTCCGCCTTGAATCGTCGCGTTAGCCACAAATTGCACAGCCGCCGTTATTCCCAAGACCTTAATCGTCCCGCCTGCGTTGTTAACGACGGTAACGGCGAGCTGTAGCGTGCCGGCCGTCGCTTCCAATATTCCCGAATTCATCGTGCTGGCAGGATTGATCGTAAGTGTCGCTCCCGCCAGGCTGGCGTTGATGGTTCCCTGATTGACGAGCGCCAACCCATTGTTCCCGATCTGGCCCGTTCCCTGGATTGTGTTGCTGACGTTCGTCAGCACTGCGCCGCTGCCCGTCTCATTGATGATCGGCGCGCCCACGCTCGTTGTGGCCATCGTCACAGTGCCGCCGCCCGTTAAGCTCACCGCGCCGCTCACCGTCAAAAACGTGTTGTTCGTCGAGGCGCTGATCAGAATCGTTCCGGAATTGATGATGCTTCCTGTCAGGATGGTCGAGCTGTTGTTCGCAGCGGTGTAGGTTCCAACGAGCGTTACCGGGCCTTGTGCCTTTCCGTCGAGCGTAATTGTGTTACCAGCCGCGACGCCCAGCACACCGCTGCCCGTAGTCATCAGCGTTCCACCCTGAATCGTCGCGCCGTTCACGAATTGCACGGACGATCCGGTTCCGCTGACCTCGATATTTCCTCCCGCATTATTGAGAACGGAATTTGCTAGCGCTAATGTCCCCGCGGTCGCTTCGAGCAGGCCCGGATTCGTCGTGCCGACGGGATTGATCGTAAGTGTCGCGCCTGCCTGGCTGGCGTTAATGGTGCCCTGGTTGACCAGCGCCAATCCGTTGTTCCCGATTTGGCCTGTTCCCTGAATCGTGTTGTTGACGTTGGTTAGGACTGCGTTGCTGCCCGTCTCATTGATAACCGGAGTACCGACGTTAGTGGTTGCGAGCGCCACCGTGCCAGCCCCCGTCAGGTTGACTTTGCCCGAGACCGTCAGGAATGTGTTGTTGGTGGTTGCACTCACCTGAATCAGGCCCGGGTTAGTGATCGTCCCCACCAGGGTTGTCGAGCTGTTGTTGGCCGCCGTATAGGTGCCCGCATTCGTCAACGTGCCGTGCGTCGACCCATCCAGCGTGATCGTCTGGCCGGCCGCCACGCCGAGGACGCCGCTGTTCGTCGTCAACAATGTTCCGCCTTGAATGTTTGTGCCATTCAAGAATTGCATCGACGATGTACCGCCATCTACCTTGATGGTCCCCCCGGTATTGTTAATGGTCGTACTCGGCTGCATCGTCCCGCCGCCGGTAGCTTCGAGCAGGCCTTGATTTGTCAGGCTCGCGGAATTTACGGACAAGGTGCCGGGCGTCTGATTGGCATTGATCGTTGCCTGGTTGACCACGGCCAAACCGTTGTTTCCGATCTGCCCGATTCCCTGAATTGTGTTGTCGACGTTCGTGAGGACCGCGTTGCTGCCCGTCTCGTTGATGATCGGAGCGCCCACGTTGCTTGTTGACAGCGTGACCATCCCGCCGCCCATGAGGCTCACGGCTCCGGAGATCGTCAGGAACGTGTTGTTCGTCGTCGCGTTGATCTGAATCCCGCCGGTGTTGTTCATCGTGCCTAGCAATATCGTCGAGCTGTTGTTTGCCGCCGTATAAATGCCCGAATTCGTGAGCGGACCATGCGCCGTTCCGTCCAGGGTGATTGTGTTGCCCGCCGCGACCCCCAGAACGCCGGTGTTGAGGGTCGCGAGCGTTCCGGCTTGCACGGTGGTACCGCTCAAAAATTGGACGGTCGAATTCTTGCCATTTGCCGTGATGGCTGCGTTCATGTTGTTGACGGTCGTGCTCGTTTGAAGCACGCCGGCGTTTGTCGCTTCGAGCATCCCCTGGTTCGTGACGCCATTGGAATTCAGCAGCAGCGCTGCACCCGATATGTTTGCATCTACGATTCCGCTGGCCTGATTGACGAGCGCGAGGCCGTTGTTGCCGATTTGCCCGAAGCCCTGGATCGTGTTGTTGACGTTCGTGAGGATCGCCCCGCTTCCGGTTTCGTTGATGATCGGAGCGCCCACGTTGGTGCTCGACAGTGTCACAAGGCCCGCACCGGCCAGGCTGACGTTGCCGGAGATCGTCAAGAACGTATTGTTGGTGGTCGCGTTAATCTGAATTGCGCCGGTGTTGTTAATCATGCCGACCAGCACCGTCGTGGAATTGTTTGCACCCGTGTAGATGCCCGCGATCGTCAACGCTCCGTGCGTTGCGCCATCCAGCGTGGCTCCGTTGCCCTGCGCCACGCCTAGGACTCCGCCTCCCGACGTCGAAAGTCCGCCGCCCTGAATCGCGGCGCCGTTCAGGAATTGCACCGCACCGGTGCCGGACGCTGATATCGTGCCCCCGGAATTGTTCGTGCTTGTATTGATTTCCAATGTGCCGCCGGTTGACTCCAGCAGGCCCTGATTCGCGATCGTAGCCGGGTTTAGAAGCAGCGCGGCGCCAGCGTTTGCATTGATGATTCCGCCAGCCTGGTTGACGAACGCGAGGCCGTTGTTCCCGATCTGCCCAAATCCTTGAATCGTGTTGTCGACGTTCGTGAGGACCGCGCCGCTCCCTGTCTCATTGATGATTGGGGCTCCGACGTTCGTGCTTGTCAGCGTCAAAGTGCCGCCGCCCGAAAGGGTGACACTGCCGGAAATCGTCAGGAACGTATTGTTGGTGGTCGCGCTTACCTGAATTTGTCCGGCGTTGGAAATGTTTCCGCCAACCACAAGGCTGGTGTTGTTGCCGATCGTGAGTGTGTCGCCACTATCAATCGTCAGAGTGCCCACGCTAACGCTGATATCGAGTGTCACGGCGGAGTTCGCGCCATTGCCCGCGTCGATGCAAACATTTGTGCCGGCGCTATTTGGCACGGCTCCGGTGCTCCACATCGCGGCGTTGCTCCAGTTGCCGTTACCGCCGAGCCAGTTCGTGGTTGTCCCGGTGCACGCGGTGGGTGGATCAGGAAGCGGGGAACTAGCGCTCGTCAGATTGCTGCCAGCGCCGGCACTCCCGCTTCCGGTGAGATTGATTTCGGCAATCTTCGCGCCGAAAGCACCCCCGGCAACGTCGGACGCAGAGGAGTTACCCGCGGAGGCTGGCTGATTTGCGGAGGCGGAGTTCGGAACCTGCACAAATTTTGCGTCAGGGAAATCAACAGAGGTCGTCGTACCGGCGATGTAAATTGAACCTTGCGCGTCGACCGCGACGCTCCGGTTGTCGTCCGTTCCGCTGCCGCCGAGGTATGTCGCAAACTTGAGCGTCGAACCTGTCGCGTCGAGTGCAGCTACGAAGGAATCCACACTGCATGCCCCCTTGCTGCCAATCGTGGTTGTGCAAGAGAATTGAATGGGATTGAATGTTGGAAAATTCGGCGAGGCGGTCCATCCGGATACGATCACGTTTCCATATTGATCGAGAGTGACCGCGTTCGCTTGATCCGCGCCGCTGCCGCCCAGGTACGTCGAGAAAATAAGGGTTCGACCGTCGGGCGATAGCCTGCTGACAAACGCATCTTGTCCGCCGGCTGAGCGCGCGGCGAGCGGTTTGGACACAGGGAAATCCGAGGAGTTCGTGAGCCCTGTAATGTAGGCACCGCCGCTCGAATCGATTGCGATCGCATTCGCCGCATCGCCGCCGCTCCCGCCGAGATAGGTCGCATACAGAATCGCTGATCCGTCGGCTGAGAGTTTCGCTACAAACGCTTCACCGGCGCAAACGTTTTTCGAATTGATTGCGCAAGTTGACTGAAGCGCATTGCGAACAGGGAAGTCGAGCGACTGGGTGCTGCCTGCGACGAAAATATTTCCCGCCGCGTCGACCGCGAGACCGCGAGCTTCGTCGTCGCCCTTGCCGCCCATATACGTCGCAAAGAGAACGTGAGAACCGTCCGCCGAAATCTTGGCGACGAACGCATCTTGATTTCCGCCGATGCTCGATTGCGCCGGTTTGAACGTGGGGAAATCCGTTGAGGTCGTCGATCCTGCCACGTAAGCGTTTCCGGTTGCATCGATCGCGATGGCCTTTCCCGCATCGTCGCCGCTCCCACCAAGATACGTCGAATAGATGATCGAGCCTTGGGGATCGAGCTTCGCGACAAACGCCTCGCCCGTGCACTGGCCGGAGGCGTCCTCACTGCAACGAGGCTGCAAACCATTCACGGTCGGAAAGTTTTTCGCGCGCGTTTGGCCAGTCACATACGCATTGCCAGAAAGGTCCACTGCAATGGCCCGCGCTTCGTCGGAAGTCCCTGCGCCCAAATTCGAGAAATAAATTAGCTGCGAGCCGTCGCTCGAAATGCGCGCGGCGAACGCGGTACCTTCACCTGAACTGGTCTGAGTGGGATCGATCGCCGCAGCAGCCGGGAGCGTAACGCCTGCGACGTACACGGTCCCGTCGGCACCTAGGGCCATCGCATTGATCCGGTTCCGCGGATCACCGAGATAGGTCGCATACGCCATCGCCGGGCGCGTCCCGATACTCTGGACTCCGTTCGCGTCAAGCGCAGCACGCCGTGCGTGGATTTTTCCGGCGGCGGGCGGACGCGACAAATGGGTCTCCGGCTCGCGGGCCTGAAGGTTCAAAGCGCCAAGCGCGATGAAATTAGTTATGGCGGCTAGAAGGCAAACTTGCTTCCACCACCCACGCCGAGTGAGCCGAATCGGAAGACCAAACACACGTGTGCCGCAAAGTGAATTCAAAATGCGGCCTGTCGGACCGCTTCGAGTCGTCAAAATGATTTCCTTGCGGATATTCGGAGACGCTTCCCTACGGAACCCCGCCTAAGCCCCGCCATAGTAACTGCAATCGGTTGCCCAACAAACAACTTTGATTTTGTTTAACCTTCCGAGGCGGATTAGCTATGTTGCCAGTCACTTCGGGGAATTGGCCGTGCGGCGATGCCTTGCGGATTTCACAAAATGAGAACAAGTTTGCACACATACGCCAACTCTGTTCACAGCGGAAGATTTACTATCCGTTCGGCCATCGCCACAAGCTAATACCTTATGGCCAGGTCCTTTTCGGTGCGGGCTACAACAGGCTTACCTTTCCCTTGAATTCTGGCTTCCCCGAAACTACGTTCACGAGTACTGCGTTCGCATGGACGGGTGGCGGCGGCGTGCAATGGAAAATCAAGCCGAAATCGGGCAGTCCGTCTGTTCGAATTCGACTACGAGCAAACGCGCTTCTCAAACTATCCGAACCAATCCGCTATCACACAAGGGAATTATCGAATTTCGGTCGGGCTCGTCTATCACATTGGCGAAAAATAACTGACGTCCTGATCGCTCAGACATCTCGTTTTGGGCGGACAGAGGGATTTGAAATAACGCCCGGGACGCCTCCACTCGATTCGCCCCAGATACCACTTGCCGAAGGGCCGATTTCCATAGGAGATTACGCAAGATATGGAAAGCCCGACTGCAGATAGAACCCCGAGAACGGCAATTCTCTTCATTTGCATCGCTACTGCCGTCATTCTCTCGTTTCAGGCGAGCAGGATATGGTTGGCTGATTATCGCGTCCACACTGATCGGATCGATCGGATGGAACGCGGCGTGGCGCTCGAACCGCGAAACGGCGCGGCCTGGGACCGCCTCGGCCGCGTTCGGCAAACCGACTTCGAAAATCCCGATCCTGTCCGAGCCGTCGCGGATTTCAAGGAAGCTGTGGAGAACGACCCGCTTTCTGCGGACTACTGGATGGATCTCGCCGGAGCTTACGAATCCACCGGAAACATGCCTCTCGCCCGCCAGGCCTTCGATCGTGCCAGGGCCGCTTATCCTTCTTCAGCTCAAGTGGCTTGGATCTATGGCAATTTTCTGCTCCGCCACGATGAGTACGACGCGGGATTTGCCCAAGTTAAGAAGGCGGCGATAGCGGATCCACGTCTTGTGCCACTGGCAATTTCTCGTACCTGGCATTCGAATCAGGACGTAAATCTACTTTTGGATCACGTGCTGCCTTCGAACGCCGATGCATACTTCCAGGCCATCGATTTCATGGCAGCCTCCGGGCAAGCCGCTCCTGCACTCGTCATTTGGCAGCGGATACTGGCTCTCGGCAAACCCGTCCCGCTGCCGCGCTCGTTCCCTCTCATTGAAATGTTGATTCATGGCGACTACGCCGAGGACGCGAGCCGCGTGTGGCGAGAAGCCTTGGGTGCCGCTGGTCTCCCGCATGCCGAACCGGTGAATGATTCCTTGATCTGGAACGGAAATTTCGCCAGCGAGTTTGCGAATGGTGGTTTGGATTGGCGCTGGAATTCTCCGTTCGGCGCCGCGATCGATTTTGATGCTCCGCCCGCTTCAGGCGGCCGGTCGGTGCGCCTGGATTTTGGTGGAGGCGCAAACATAGATCTCACTCAACCGCTTCAATACGTTCCGGTGGAACCGGGGCGCACCGTACCATTTTCACGCAGAAGTACGGACGGAAGGCATTTCGACCGAGAGCGGTATTCTGTTTGCCCTCACCGACCCAAATCATCTCGGCGCTGTGAACGGCCGGACCGAAAATCTTACTGGTTCGCACGCTTGGATGGGTGCAGACATGGATTTCACGACGGGGCCGGAAACTCATTTCTTGCTGATTCAGTTGCGCCGATTCCAGAGCCGTATGTTTGAGAACAAACTAAGCGGAACGGCATGGATTGCTGACGTATCGCTCACGCCTTCGACCTCGAAGGAGCAGCCGGCAGCCAAATGAAAATTGTTCGCATCAGTCTCTGCGTTTTGTTCGCATTCAGCGTGCTTGCTCACGGCGTGGTCGAGGTGTGGTCGGAATCGCTCTTGGAGATCGGAGCGTCCGCCCTTCTGGTTTACTGGACCGTGATCGTTTATCGGGACACTGAGCCGGACACGGCGATCCAGTGGAGTCCACTCAATTGGCCGCTGCTCGGGTTCGTGATAATCGGCGTCATCCAGCTCGTTTTTCATTCGACGGCCAATCCGTTCCTCACTCGAACGGAATTGCTGAGGTTGGCCGCATATTTCATTATTTTTTTCCTTTCCGTACAGGCTTTCCGGGAACGAGCGGACCTCGTGAAGCTGGCATGGTTCCTGATTTTTCTGGGATTTTCCGGGTCGGCTTGCTGGGAATTATTCAGCATTTCACTTCGGATGGGACGATCTACTGGATTCGACGGCTTCCTCAGGGCGGCGACGTGTTTGGCCCGTATGTAAATCGCAACCACTTTGCCGGCTTTGTCGAACTCGTGGCGCCAGTCGGTTTGTCGTTGCTCGTTTTTCGCGGCTTGCGTCGGGATCTCTTGCTGATGGTCGGCTTGCTGACGATTCTTCCGTCGGCGCACTGATTCTCTCCGCTTCGCGAGGCGGAATCGTCAGTTTTATTTTTGAAGTTGGTGTGCTGACGCTTCTCGCTCGCACTCGAAAAGGACCGGAAGGTGCGCAGGATGATTGCGGTGGCGATTGTCGCACTCGCCGCGTTTGCGTTAATTGCATGGCTCGGTGCCGGAAAAGCGATCGAAAGATTTTCAAAGACGCGCCTTGGCGATGTGACCCTCAGCCGCCGCGCCTCGATGTTTCAAGGCGCGCAACATATTTTCTTCGATCATCCGGTCAAGGGCATCGGGCTCGGCACGATCATCAGTGTGTTCCCTCGCTATGACACCGGCTACGACGGTTTGGTCGTGGATCACGTCCACAACGATTATATCGAAGCGCTTGGCCGAAACCGGACTGCTGGGCGGCTTGTGCGGACTGGCGTTCCTCTGGTTGCTGTTTCGCGAAGCCCGAAATTCTTTCACCGCAGAACAGGGACATTTCTCCCGCGCGCTTCACGCCGGCGCGATTGCCGCTGTCTGCGGGCTCTTGCTTCACAGTTTCGTAGATTTCAACCTCCACATCCCTTCGAACGCCATCCTATTTCTGTTGATGGCCCATCTCGCGACGTCGGAGCCTCTTGCTTCGGAAGGTTCAACGCCTCGCCGGCGCATACGGAAGCGCGAACCGGCATTCGCGGAACACGAAGAACAGTAACCTGGGCTCAATGGCCGCCAATTTCACCAAACTGGCGGTTGAAAGCTCACGGTTGACATGACTGCCCACGCTAGGCATAGTAATTAGCGGGGTTATCTATCTTATGGTTGTAACAGTCCGTTGGGCGATGGACTGGCTGTGGAAGCCTGTTTTTCTCGCTCTCATATGTGCTTCTCTGTGTTTACAGGCTACTTACGGTCAGAGCAAAGACGAAACCACTCAGCAGACGAACGACAGGATTCGGGCGCTTGCCCGTTGGAAAGCCGACTTCCACGGATATTCCGATCGGAAGCGGCGACGTAATCCATGTCGAAGTCTTCGACGTCCCAGAACTCTCTCGGGATATTCGCGTTAGCGCTACGGGTGATATTAGCTTTCCGCTCGTCCACGAGAGAATCAAGCGGCGGGCGTAACGCCATTTCAACTCGAAGCAGACGATTCAAGAGCAGTCTTATCGAGAATGGATTCGTCTCACACCCGCAGGTTTCCGTCTTCGTCAAAGAGCAGAACAGCCAGCCGGTGACGGTTCTCGGAGCGGTGTTGCATCCGATGACTTTCAAGTACTTCGTCCGACGAGCTCTGCTTGAGTTACTTGCGAACGCTGGAGGCATCTCCGATACCGCGGGAACCGTCATTTTGATTACTCGCCAGACCCAAACGGAAACGGTTAAGCCAGTCTCCGACACTTCAAACAGTCAGCTCCGATTCTGGAGCTGCAAACGATCAGGATTCAGTTGCAAGACCTACTCGATACCGGAGACTCCACATTTAATATCCCTGTATACGGAGGAGACATTGTGAACGTGCCTCCTGCTGGTATTGTTTATGTGATGGGTGGCGGGGTATCGCAACCCGGCGGATACGTGGTGCAAAGCCACGGAGAACAGATCAGCGTGTTGAAGGCGGTGGCACTAGCCCATGGACTTGGGTGGTTACGCAAAACCGGATGACGCACAACTTTATCGGATGAATCCGAAGACCGGGCGAGCGCGAAGCGATCCCGGTCCATATCAAGCAGATCGAAAAAAACAAATCCGAAGATGTCATGATGAAATCAAACGACATTCTGTATGTCCCTGACAGTCTCGGCATGAAGATTGCGGTCAAAGCCGCTGAGGCGGCTGTCAGTATTGGCACCGGCGTCCTCGTCTATCGCTCCGGTACTCATTGAGCAAGCCAAAGCAGACTGGATCGCTGCAATCGATTCGTGAATATTTGAGGACGCGCTAGCTTAAATGGAAGAAGCATCTAGACTCGCCGCTCGAGACCGGAAGGCCGGGGAATCGTTGGCGGTGATCCCGGCCTCGTCGGCCTCCCATTGGGAGCAGATGCCACGAGAGCCGCACCTACTCGATTACCTTCTAATTCTGCGCAAGCATCAATGGCTTATTGTTACGTTCCTTCTGACCGTCGTCACGACGGTGACGATCGCCACTTTCAAAATGAAGCCAGTATACCAGGCCGCTGCCCGCGTGGAAGTGGATCGCGAATCGCAGAACATGCGGCCGTTCCAGGGACAGGATTCGTATGACGAATTCACGGATATAGATAATTACCTCGAAACACAGACCAAGATTCTGCAGAGCGAAACTCTGGCGCTTCAGACGATCAAGTCGATGGACCTGGGCCGGTATCCCGAGTTCGGAGGCGTCGCCAATTCATTGGTCTGGACGCGCGGAGGGTCCGCGCAAAAGCGCCCCGCAATTTTGGGAGCGTTTCTCGGCCGGCTTAGCGTGAAACGAGTGCCGAATAGCCGGTTGATCGAAGTGGAATTTGAGGCGGAGGATCCGCAGCTCGCGGCTCAGGTCGTTAACGCACATCTACAAAACTATATCGAACAAAATTTTCGCAGCAAGTACGATGCGACCACCCAGGCATCCAACTTGGCTCTCCGCTGAACTTGAAGAGCTCCGGATCAAGGTCGAAAAATCTGAAGACGCCCGCATCGCATATGAACGGCAGAATCAAATCTGGCAAATCGACGAGAAGCAGGACATCACCACGCAAAAACTCGGAGACCTCAGCAAAGCCGTGACAGACGCCCAAACGCATGCTCGCAGAAAAAGAAGCCCTCTACCGCATGGCCGAGTCCGGGAATGTGGATGCCCTGCCAGCCGCACAAGCGAATCCCGTCGTTCAGGAGCTTCTCAAACACAAGGCCGATCTGGACGAGCAGTATCTGGCAGCTGTGGACCAGTACGGTCCGAACTATCCTAAGGTTCTGCGGCTCGCCAGAGAACAGAAGGAAGTGGAGGAGAATCTCGAAAAGGCGCGAAAGACGCTGATCGAAGGCGTCGAACAGGACTTTAATACTGCCCGCAGCCGCGTTGAGCTCTTGCAGCAGAACCTCGATAAGCAAAAAGCGGAAGCGAACGACCTCGCCGAAAAACTTGTTCAATATCACATCCTTCAGCACGACGCCGAGTCAAACAAGCAGCTCTACGATGGTCTTCTCCAGAAATTGAAAGAAGCGGGGATTACTGCGGGGCTGAGGTCAAGCAATATCCGCGTCGTAGATCCGGCGCTTACGCCTTCGAGCCCGTCGCGGCCCCAGAAGGCACGCAATATTCTCCTAGCTTTCCTTGTAGGCCTCGTTGGCGGAGTTGGACTAGCACTTTTCCGCGAATATCTCGACAATACCGTCAAATCTCCTGACGATGTCGAAGCGCTAACCGGCCTGCCTTCTCTCGCTGTTGTGCCGTCTCTTCCCAGCTCAAACGGACACCACGGCCGGAGGTTGCGTCAGGGCGAAACGGCGGTACAAACCGCATCCGGACTTCGCGCGTCGAACTCCTTTCGTATCTTCAGCCGAAGTCGCAAATATCCGAGGCTTTCCGCGCGCTCCGAACCTCGTTGCTGCTGTCGCAGGCCGATCATCCGCCGCAGGTGATCCTGGTGACTAGCGCGTTGCCGCGCGAAGGAAAGACGACGGCAGCGGTAAATCTCGCCGTCACCCTGGCGCAGTTGGGCGATCGCACATTGCTGATGGACTCCGACTTGCGCAAACCCGGTATTCGTCGCGCATTGAACCTTGACGATGGCAAGGGAACTGGGGTTGAGCTCTTATCTCGCCGGCGTTTCGGACTCTGGATGAAGTTCTGTTTCCGCACCCAACCATCAGCAATCTTGAAGCACTGACGACCGGTCCGGTACCGCCGAGTCCCGCCGATCTGCTCTCTTCGCATCGAATGCGTGAGGCGATCGCGGAATTGCGCCTACGCTTCAAGTTTATCGTCATCGATTCGCCGCCCGTTATGGCCGCCACCGACGCGGTGATTCTTTCGGCGCTGACGGATGGCGTCCTGCTGGTGGTTCGCAGCGGCGAAACGCCGAAGGAAGCGTTCACGCGCACTCGCGATCTTCTCGCGGCGGTGAAATGCCGATTGCTCGGGGTTGTGCTGAACGCCGTGGATTCGAGCGCGCCCGATTATTACTACTCGTACCGATACTATCCTTATGCGTACGGTTACGGTTACGGCGAAGACGTTGCCAAAACCTCTCGGTTCCCAGCCGGGCCTGGCGACAAAGCCAATTCCTAGTTTTACGGAGCGATTATGCGTTATCTCATCACCGGCGGTGCCGGATTCATCGGCTCACATTTAGCGGAGACGCTACTGGGACAGGGCGCGGATGTTTTCATCCTGGATGATTTGTCCACTGGAAGCGTTGAAAACATTCGTCATCTGAAAACGAACGGCCGCTTTCACTACTTCTTCGATTCAATTCAAAACAAGCACCTGTTGGCTGAGCTCGTGGACGAGTCCGATGTGGTCATTCATCTGGCTGCGGCCGTCGGCGTGCGCCTGATCGTCGAAAGCCCGGTGCGGACTCTCGAGACGAACATTCACGGGACCCAATCCGTTCTGGATGCGGCTTCGAAGAAGAAAAAACTCGTGTTCATCGCCTCCACGTCCGAAGTCTATGGCAAGAGCGACAAAGTTCCGTTCCATGAGGATGCCGATCTCGTACTGGGGCCGACCACAAAGGCGCGCTGGAGCTATGCGGCGTCGAAAGCTCTCGATGAATTTCTGGCCCTGTCGTACTGGAAGGAACGAAAACAACCTGTCAAGATCGCGCGATTCTTCAATACCGTCGGCCCGCGCCAGACGGGACGCTACGGCATGGTGGTCCCGAATTTTGTTCAGCAGGCGCTCGCAGGAAAACCGATCACGGTCTATGGCACCGGCAAACAGTCCCGCTGCTTTTGCGACGTTCGCGATAGCGTCGAAGCACTCATCCGCCTGCTTGCCAACGAACGCTCGGTCGGCGAAGTCGTCAACATTGGAACTGACGAAGAAATCTCGATCGAAGGACTGGCGCATGTCGTGAAGGAACGGACCGGCAGCGACTCACCCATCACCTTCGTGCCCTACGATCAGGCCTACGAACCTGGATTCGAAGACATGCCCCGGCGCGTTCCGTCGCTTGAAAAACTCGAGAGCCTGACGGGCTTCCGGCCTGCCACTTCGCTGGTAGATATCGTGGACCGCGTCATCGCGCACTGCAAGAAGCGAACAGACGCAAGGCTCGCGCCCGTCCCGGACCGATTGACGGCCCAGGCTGCGTCTGATTAGGGCTTCGGCTTGGTGTTCTCGATAGCCGCTCGCTTCAGAACCTGCGGACGGGCCATCCAACACCGACAATTGAGGAGCCGGATGAGATTATCTGGCAATCCCACCCGCAGATTAGGTTTAATACTCTAGTAGAATTGACTCCGGAATGACTGAAGATACAACGAAGTCGAATACGCTAATTCGCGGGGTCACCGCGTTGAAAAAACGACGCTGGTTACGTCGCGTGACGGGCGACTCTCTGTACACGGACGAACACAAATCGAACACGGACGAGCACGAGTCTCGCCGTAATCGTGCCGGCATACAACGAGCAGTACCTTGTCGAGACAAGTCTCGAACGCCTCAAGATTCTCGGCGAATCGCCTCTCCTTCACCGCGTGCAGGTGATCGTTGTCGATGACGGCTCGAAGGACGCAACGGCGGAAGCGATCGCGCGTTTTCGCAATTCGCTTGAATCGGAAGTCCGCGACGGCAAGCTCGAGTGGCTCTGGTTGCGTCACGAACAGAATTCAGGCAAGGGCGCGGCTATCCGCACGGCGCTGTCGCATGTCGATACCGAACTCGTCGTCATCCACGACGCCGACCTCGAATACCACCCTCAGGATCTTCTGCAGATGGTCGAGCTGTTTCTGTACGAAGACGCCGACGCGGTCTTTGGATCGCGCTTCATGTCCGGCGGATATAAACGCGCGCTCTTCTTCCGTCATGCGCTCGGCAATAAACTCCTCACGTTTCTGTGCGACGTTGTTTCCGACCTCAATCTCACCGACATGGAAACTTGCTACAAGATGGTTCGCGCCGATCTGCTGAAGAGCATTCCACTCGAGAGTTCCACCTTCGACGTGGAGCCCGAGCTCGCGATCAAACTCGCCAAACGCGGCGCTCGAATTTTCGAAGTGCCCATCAGTTATTCGGGCCGGACGTACCGCGAGGGAAAGAAAATCGGGTGGAAGGACGGCGCTCGCGCTCTCTGGGCCATTCTTCGTTACGGCGCGTCGAGCCATATTTACACGGAGGACGCTCGTGGCGGAGAGATTCTGGAAAGACTGAATCGCGCTCCGCGCTTTACGCGATGGATGGCGGATGTCGTGCGCCCCTACGTGGGTGATCGAGTTCTCGAGATTGGCGCCGGAATCGGCAACATGTCAGTGAATCTCATGCCGCGTTCGATTTATTGGGCGACGGACGTGAACCCCTTCTACCTGAATTACCTGGAAACGCTTCGCCCGACTCGGCCCTACATGCACGTCGCTCACACGGACGGCATGAAGGCCGAATCCTTCCCGACGGGACAGAACTTCGACACGGTCGTTTGTCTTAACGTAGTCGAACACATAGCAGACGACCTGGGAGCGCTGCGAAACGTTCGCGACACTCTTAGTCGATGGCGGAACGGCGATAATCCTGGTCCCTTTCGGGCCGAAGCTCTACGGCAGCCTGGACGAAGTTCTCGGGCATTGCCGGCGATACACGGAGGAGCAGCTCGGCGACAGTCGCGCGGCAAGCCGGATTCGAAGTGGAGCAGATTTTGAAATTCAATCGTCCCGGCGTGCCGGCATGGTGGCTCAACGGAAAGATTCTGCGTCGAAAAACCTTTGGCTTGGGGCAGATTCGACTGCTGAACATCTTGACGCCGATTTTTCGGATGATTGATCCATGGCTCCCGCTTCCGCCGCTTTCAATCATCGCAATCTTGCGGAAACAGGAAAATCGGACCGGCGCAGTTCCCTTGAACGTGAAGGCGGCCTCGTAAGGGGACAGTGTGGAGCTCTTGGATCGGTCGAAAAACTTGACGTGAGTCGAGGACGAAAATCATTGGTCAGGTTAGGCGCGTACGACAAAATTCTGCTTTTGATTTTCGTTCTCACGTTGCCCCTCAGCAATCCATGGGTGCGCGGTGATGGCGTTGGGTACTACGCATTCGGCCAATCGCTCCTGATCGAGCACAATCTCGACTTCCGGAATGATTGGCTGGCGGCAAATACCAGCTTTCGCATGGGGCGAACAGACGCAAGCGGAAACGTGCTCCCCGATCAGTTCACTTCCACCGGACATTTGGACAATCATTTTTCAGTTGGACCAGCGATCCTCTGGGCTCCCTTTTTGATTACCGCACATCTCGCAGTTCTTGTCGTACGACGCGCTCGGCGGCCACATCGCCGCCGACGGATTTTCGGAGCCGTACCTCGTGGCTATGGCGATAGGTACTGCCCTCTACGGATTTCTCGCCATCTGGATTTCGTTCCGGCTCGCTCGAAAATATCTTCCCGAACGATGGGCCTTTCTTGCCGCGCTGGGCATTTGGTTCGCAAGCTCTCTTCCCGTGTACATGTATTTCAATCCATCCTGGTCCCACGCTCATTCCGCGTTCACGGTTGCACTCTTCCTTTATTATTGGGATCGCACGCGTGTTGAGCGAACCACACTGCAGTGGGCGCTTCTTGGGAGTAATCGCCGGCCTCATGATGGATGTCTACTATCCCGAATGCGATTCTGCTCTTATTTCCATTGCTCGAATCGCTCGCGTTGTATTCCAAAAATTGGATCGGGAAACAACCGCAACTATTCCGTCGCACATTTATGGATAACCTGGTTTTTTCCGGCGCGACTGCTCGTAGCTTTTCTTCCCACTCTCGTCACCAAGAAAATCATCTATGGAAGTTATCTGGACTTCGGCTACACGGAAGAGCTGGTTCTGGAACTCGCCGGCGTTACTGAAGGTCTGTTTCTCAGCGCAGCACGGGCTCTTCAGTTGGACTCCGATCGTGATTCTGTCGGTGATCGGATTGTTTTTCTTTCGAAAGACCGATCGTGTTCTGGCCTGTACTCAATCATTGCTCTCGCCGCGTTTTTGTACGTCATCGGTTGCTACCAGGATTGGCACGGTCTCTCGTCGTTCGGAAACAGGTTCTTCGTTTCCCTGACTGCGATTTTCGTTCTCGGTCTTTCAGCATTCTTGAACTATTTCGCGCGCGTCTTGAGCGAACGGCGGGTCCGGGTTTTCGCTCCGATCGCCGTGGCCATCTTCATAGTGTGGAATCTGGGTCTCATCTTTCAGTGGGGGACGCATCTGATTCCGGCGCGCGGCCCAATTTCCTGGCGCACAGCCGCATACAATCAGGTCGCAGTCGTCCCGGTGCAAGTGGCCGGAGCTCTGCAAACGCTATCTCACTCGGCGAAAACAATTGATGGGCAATATCGAAGACCAGGACGTTCACCAGCTCAAATCTCACCAGCCGGACAGTTCCGAATGAACACCATTACCACACCGCTCATCATCGGCCGCGAGCACGCAGCCTCCCGTGCTTCGCATCACTCCCCCGAGCGCGCTGGTGGGTTCTTCCGTTCGCTGAGCTTTGGGCCTATCGCGAACTGATCTACTTCTTCGTCTGGCGCGACATCAAGGTGCGCTACAAGCAAACGGCCATCGGCGCCGCCTGGGCCGTCCTGCAGCCGTTCCTGACGATGCTGGTCTTCAGCCTCTTTTTTGGCAGGCTGGCGCACATTCCTTCGGAGGGCTTGCCGTATCCGATTTTCTATTACAGCGCGCTGCTTCCCTGGATGTATTTCGCGGCAGCACTGCAGAATTCCACCAACGACCATCGTCGAGAATCAGCGCCTCATCACGAAAGTCTATTTCCCGCGCCTGGCGCTGCCGCTCTCGTCGGTGCTTTCAGGCCTGGTGGATTTCGGCATCTCATTTCTGATGTTCATCGTGATGATGATCTATTACCGGATACGACCTGAGTTGGGCGATGCTGATGGTTCCGGTTTTTCTGCTGCTCGCGGTGCTGACGGCGCTCGGCGTAGGCCTGTGGCTTTCGGCGCTGAACGCAATTTATCGCGACGTGCGTTACGTGGTGCCGTTTCTCGTGCAATTCTGGATGTTCGCTTCGCCGGTCGCATATCCCAGTTCGCTGGTTCCCGTGAAATGGCGCTGGCTCTACGGACTGAATCCGATGGCCGGCGTGATCGAAGGCTTCCGATGGTCGCTCACAGGGACAGGCACGATCCGCCGGGCCGGCTGATCGTCGTTTCGTCTGCGGTGGTCATCGTGGTTCTGTTGAGCGGAGTGGCATATTTTCAGAAAATGGAAACGACGATTGCGGATGTGGTCTGAAATCGATGCAGTCTAAACAATGAGCGAAGCCGTCATTCACGTCGAAGGACTCGGCAAGCGCTACCGCGTCGGCGAGCGCGAGCGCTATCGTCGCGCTTGCGCGACGTGCTGACGCGCGCGTTCACGTCGCCGCTCAAGCGCAGACGCAGACGCTGCGCCGCGATTTTCTGTGGGCGCTGCGCGACGTCAGCTTTGACGTCACGCAGGGCGAAGTCGTCGGCCTGATCGGCCGCAACGGCGCCGGCAAGACGACGCTGCTGAAGATGCTTTCGCGCATCACGCGCCCGACGGCCGGCTTCGCGGAGATTCGCGGACGCGTCGGCAGCCTGCTCGAAGTCGGCACCGGCTTTCATCCCGAGCTGACCGGCCGCGAGAATATCTATTTGAGCGGCGCGATCCTGGGCATGAGCAAGCGCGAAATCAACCGGAAGTTCGACGAAATCGTGGCCTTCGCGGAGGTCGAGCGCTTTCTCGACACGCCTCTGAAGCATTTACAGCACCGGCATGCAGATGCGCCTGGCCTTTGCCGTGGCCGCGCACCTCGAACCGGAAATCCTGCTCGTCGACGAAGTGCTCGCCGTCGGCGACCTTGAATTTCAAAAGAAATGTCTCGGCAAGATGCAGGATGTCTCGAAGAGCGGCCGCACGATCGTCTTCGTCAGCCACCAGATGAACCAGATTCGCCGCCTCTGCGAGCGCGTCCTCTGGATCGATGGGGGCCAGATTCGAGAAACGGGGCCAACAGGTCAGATTGTGGCCAAGTACGAATCGGCCAGCCTGCAGCCGGACGACAGTTCTTCCGGTGAAGAGCGGTGCTTCTTGCGATGGTCCATTTGCGGGCACGACAACGTAGTTCGTGACGGCTTGCACGATGTGACTTTTCATTTCCATGTTCACCTCAAAGAGCCCATTTCTCAGGGCCATTTCGGAATGGCGGTCTTGAGTGATTCAAGCGCTGTGCTGGTCGGATGGGGCTTCGACAATCTGAATATCGGCGCGGGCGATCAGGAAATCATGCTTCGCGTCCCTGCTCTTCCGTTGCGACCCGGGGCCTATTCGCTCACCTGTTCCATCTACAATCATGGGAACAACCTCACAGGTGGCAATCTCGTCGAACACTGGTATGCATTGCCTCCTCTGATTGTTGATACACCTCCGCTTTCTCATCCGCAGGATCGTTGGGCAGGTATTCTGAATCTTCCAGCCGAACTCGAGGTGCGATCCACGTAGAACACAATGGCATCCCGTCACATCGTGAGTTTCCTTCAAAAGTCGTGGGATGAAAGATTCACGATCGGCTCGGTTCTTGTTGCGGAAAAGCTTGGCGAAGCTGCCGTACGCTCCGGTGCCAGTTCGAATGAAGATGTTCGAGCATGAGGAGATCGAGTTCTGGTGGTCTTACGTGGTTCCGTTCTTCGATCCCGGCCGGAAGTTTTTTCGACTACTGGGGTCACGATCTGGCGGATCTGCGCTTTTTATGGAGAAACCTTAAACCCGGGATGGCGTTTCTCGATATTGGCGCGCATCACGGCATCTATTCGATCGTCGCGGCGAAACGGCTTGGCACGAATGGAACCGTTGTGGCTTTTGAGCCTTCGCCGCGCGAGTTTCGCCGCCTGCGTTTGCATCTTCGCTTGAATGGGATGCGCTCGGTTCGGGCGGAATCACTGGCGATTGGTGCTGCGGCCTCTGCGCGAAAGTTCTTTCAAGTGATCGAAGGCGATACAACCAGAGGCGGTCTGCAACCTCCGGCCACTCACGACCAGGTAACGGAAACATCTGTAGAAACTGTTCGTTTGGACGATTACGTTTCGCGGTTCCCGCTCGACCGCGTGGACATCGTGAAATTGGATGTAGAAGGTGGCGAGCTCGAAGTGCTCCAAGGCGCTGCCAGTGTCTTGACGAAGCTTCGCCCGATGTTCATTTGTGAGGTCCTCGATGCGGCCACACAAGCATGGGGATACGAAGCGCGTGAAATCGTCTTAAAGTTTCAGAGTTACGGCTTCAATTGGTTTGAGTTCCGGCCGGATGGATCAGATCGTCCCCCACGAAATTAGGAACCACTACCCGGACGTCCGGAACTATTTCGCGGTACCGAAGGAACGATGCCCTCTGGGTTAGAATAGCTAGTGGCCATGAAAACGCCGACAATTACGGTTCTGATTGATACTTACAATCATGAGCGCTTCATCGAAGAAGCGATCGTGAGCGTCCTCGAGCAGGATTTTCCCGCTTCGCAGACATGGAAATCCTCGTTGTCGACGACGGCTCAACCGACCGCACGCCCGAAATCGTACGCAAATTTGCAGCCGCGCGTTCGCTACCTGCGCAAAGAGAATGGCGGCCAGGCATCCGCATTCAATTTCGGCATCCCGCAAGCGCGAGGGCGAAATTATCGCGTTCCTCGACGGCGATGACTGGTGGGCGAAAAACAAACTGCGAATCGTAATGGAAGTATTCGAGAGAAATGCCCACGCCGGAACCGTCGGCCACGGAATCATCGAAGTCGACAGCGTTGCCAATCGCTCAACGGCCTTGGCACCAGGAACGATTGGCTACTTCGATCTATCCAGCAATCAGGGAGCACAAACATTCCGCAACTTCATGGCTTTCCTCGGCACAAGCCGGGTCACCATTCGTCGAAATATACTTGCGAAAGTTTTGCCGATTCCTGAAGCATTGGTTATCGAAGCTGACGAGTTCATGTCCACGATGGCAGTCGCACATGGGGGAGCCAGTACTGCTCGCGGATCTCCTGACCTTCTATCGACTCCACGGCAACAACCTTTTCCAATTCGAAACCGGCGATCCTGTTCGCGTTCGCCGCAAGTTGAAAGTCCTGGAATCACTGGCTTCGGACTTGCCGATCCAGTTATCGCGGGCGGGCGTTGCGCCTTCGGCAGTTTCAATCATCGTGGATCCGATTCGCATCGCTAACTCTCGCATGAAACTCGCGCTCGACGGCGGAATGCCTTGGGAAACGTACCGCGTCGAGCGGGCGGAATTTCAACTTTCCTACCGGCACGTGACCGCAGGCTATCGCGTTTATCAAGCAGCTTTCTCTTCTGCTCGCGCTTGTACTGCCGCCGCGCGTCTATTATGAATTGCAAAGAATTTATGCTGCAGGCGGTCTCCGCCGCTTCCGTTCCTGGCTCGGCGAGCCAAGACCGAAAGCGGATATACGCGAGGCGCGCGTAGGCCCTGAGGCATTGCCGAATGGCGGAAAATAGCCAACGCGAACCGATGAAACAAACAGCCGGCGTCTTGTCGACTGCGTTGAATGGCTTTCCTGCGTTCCGCTTGACGGATGCGCTCGCTCGAATCGCCTCGATTGCGGATGACGGCCTGGGCAAGCTGACGACTGTGCGTGATCGGTCGAGAAGGAACTATGTTCTCGGTCCGCGGAAGTATCCAATCAAAAGCGCTCCCTTTAAGCTCGCAATGAGGGCCGGAATTCAAGCTGCCCCGTGGGGGGTTGCTTGACGGCAAAGACGCTACTGCGAGATGGCATTTCAGAGTCCATCGCGATGCTACCATTGAGTGTCAAGCTCTGGATTTATCGGAACTGCACGCGGCAACTTCTGGGAGTGCTGTTTCGTTTGGAAAGGCGACGCACCGTCGTGGTTCGCGCCGGCCCCACCCCGTATCGGCATCGAATGCATCTCGCCTGGCAAGCGGACACCGGTTGGGTGTTGGGAGTGTACGAACCCCACGTGGTGCAAGCTCTCCGGAAGTATCTTAAACGGGGAGATTGCTGTATGGATGTGGGAGCGAACCTCGGATACTTTACAAGCGTGATGGCAAACCTCGTCGGGAAGGAAGGTGAGGTCATTGCTTTTGAACCGCTCCCGGCCAACATCAAGGTGCTCGGAGAAAATGTCGCGCTCGAAGGACTAGCCAACGTACGAATTGAGCCGAAAGCAGTTGGCAACGAAATTGGAACTGCCTCTCTATTGATTCAAGGCGATACGGATTTCACAGGCACCGCGTCACTCGCTGAGGTCTACGACTGGGGCGGCGAAAGAACCAACATTTCGGTGCCGGTCGTCACTCTCGATAGTTACGTTGCCGGACTTCGAAGGATCCCGTCGCTTCTGAAGATGGATGTGGAAGGCGCGGAGTTGATGGCCCTCCAGGGGGCGCACACTTTGTTGTTGAAGCATCGGCCGATTCTTCTAATCGAGATACACGGTTGGGGAACGCCTCTTGGCCATGATGTCGTCGGGCTGCTCAAAAAGTACCGATACGAGATTGAGATTTTGGGGCTAAGAAATCGCGAATCGTTCTGCCTAGCGTTGCCGGCCGAGCGGCGGGTAACAAATTGAAGGACGTCGGAGTGAAACCGGACCCGGAACTCGTGCGCGCAGGAGTTGCGATACTCGCTCCCCGCATTTGCGTGCTCGGGCACGATCCGTGCGGCGGTTCGGAAGTTGTTCTGTGGAGAGACGCACACTTGATTGCGGAGACAGGCGTGCCCGTTCGAGTGTACGCGCGATCCGCACGCCAGGGCGCGCCCGTTATCGTGATTTCAACGCGGACCAATCGCCGCCTGATCACGTCGCTAGAATATTGCGGACAATTTCTCTGGCGGGAACGGAAGGCCGTGGTGATCTCGCAGAATGAGCCTACGCTCGCGGGGCTTGCGCCTGACCGCGCGATCGTTCGCTATGAATGGGACACGCCGCTCCCTCAATATTGGAAAATTCCCGGTTGGCTCGGCCGCTTCCAACGGGCTTTTTATCTTTTTCCTAGCCGGGACGAAAAACGAATTTTTCGCGATGCGCATCCCGGCCTTCCGGACGAGTTACAGTTCGTCATGCCCTATGGAATCGACCTCAACGAATTCAAACCATCTAACGAACAGCCGCGACCGACTCTCAGCGTGGGGTTTGCGGGACAGTGGGTTCCGCGCAAAGGAATCCATACGCTGCTGGAAGCCTGGATAAAGGTTCGAGAGGCGATACCCGCCGCGGAGTTGAATATACTGGACGGAAGCAACCTGTGGAAGGTTGACGCTCCAATTCCAGGCGTGGCAGACGCAATCACCAGAGTTCGCGAGGAGGAATCAAAAGGAGCTGTGCGTGTACGGCCGGCACTTGCGCATTCGCAGATGCCGGAATTCTGGAACTCCGTCTCGGTAGCCGTGGTTCCGTCGCTGTACGAACCGCTTGCAGGCGTCGTGTTGGAGGCAATGGCTAGCGGGACTCCCGTGGTGGCCAGCAATGTTGGCGGATTCCCGGACATGATCGTGGAGGGACAAAGCGGGATGCTGGTACCTCCAAACGATGCGCCAGCGCTGGCGCGCGCCCTAGTGTGCCTGTTGACAGATTCCAACCTGAGGGAGCGCATGGCAGCCGGAGCGCGGCGCAGAGCCGAAGTATTTTCGCTGGAGCGCAGGCGCAGCGACCTGCTGACGCTTTTGCATTTGCGACTGGATCGCTCGCACGAGAGTTTAAAGCATCGCCAGCAATTAAGCCGATCGTACGCGAATGGCAAGAGCACAGAATGATTTGTCTTGGAATTAATTACTCCCAAATGAAAGACGCGTCTGCGTGCTTGATTCGTGACGGCGAACTCGTGCACGCGGTTGCGGAAGAGCGGCTGACTCGGGTGAAGCACGACGGGAGTTTTCCAGTGCAGGCAATTGAGTCCTGCCTGGCAGCAGCTTCGGCACGCGCGAGCGACGTGGATTTCCTGTGTTTCGGATGGTCTCCGGTTCGAAAGGCATTTCTTCACGACCTTGGCCACTTCGTATCGGGAAAGTCTCCCGTTGACTTTGTCAATGTAGCAAGCTCGGTGCGTTATTTTGCCAGCATGTCTCGCCAGGGCGGCGGGGCAAAGCTCTTCGAGAAGCACTTCGGCCCCACGCGGGCGCAAGTGCGGTTCGTCGATCATCATCTGGCGCACGCGATCAGCGCCTACGCATACTCCGGGTTTGATGACGCGGCGGTGCTGATTCTCGACGGACGCGGCGCGTGGGAAGCGAGTTCGCTCTGGCATGGGCGCGACGGAAAACTCGAACATGTGTGGACGATTCCGTGGCCCAATTCGCTCGGGCTTTTTTACGCGCAGTTCACGTATTTTCTCGGATTCACGCCGTACAGCGATGAATGGAAAGTGATGGGGCTTGCTCCATTTGGCGAGCCGGGAATCAATCTGCGCGAATTCATCGTTCCGGACGACAATCCTTACAAGGTTTCGGCGCGGCTTTTGCTCGGGCGCAACTCGGCGCCGCTTGACGGAATCGTTTCGCGGCTGGGACCGAAGCGCGCCCCCGAATCCGAAATCGACGCGAGGCACAAGAATCTTGCGTTCGCGGTGCAGGACGCGTGCGAAGACGCGATGATGACGCTGGCGCGCGCCGCCGTAAAAAAAACGGGCTGCCGCAATTTGTGCCTCGCCGGAGGCGTGGCGCTCAACTCGAAAGCGAACGGCAAGATTCTTTCTTCGGGAATTGTGGACCGAATTTTCGTGCAGCCGGCGGCGGGCGATGACGGCGTTTGCCTTGGAGCGGCGCTCGCTCCGTACATGGACGACGGCGGAAAATTGCCGGTACACAAAATGCGCCATGCGTATTTGGGCCCCGCAAGTTCCGACGAGGAAATTCAGAAGGTTCTGGAGACCTACAAGCTGCGCGCCACTCGCGTTGCCGATCCCGCAGCAGCCGCGGCCGAAATGCTGGCGAACGGAAAAATTCTCGGCTGGTTTCAAGGGCGAATGGAGTTCGGCCCGCGCGCTCTGGGCGGCCGCTCGATTCTGGCCGATCCGCGCGATCCGGAGATGAACGCGAAGGTGAACAACGCGGTGAAGTTCCGCGAAGCGTGGCGGCCGTTCGCGCCGTCGATGCTGGCGGAGGTGGCGGACGAATATATCGAGTCCGCGATCGATTCGCCGTTCATGGTGCTGACGGCGCAGGTGAGGCCCGAGAAGCGCAGCGTGATTCCGGCGGTGACGCACGTGGACGGAAGCGCGCGGCCGCAAACCGTGGAGCGCGACATGAATCCGCTGTACTGGCGCTTGATTCGCGAATTCGGCAACCGGACCGGCGTGCCGGTGGTGATGAACACTTCGTTCAATCTGCGCGGCGAGCCGATCGTCTGCACGCCGACCGATGCGGTCCGCACGTTTTTCAGTTCGGGCATGGACGCGCTGGTGATCGGCACGCTTCGTGGTGGAGAAATAACATGGCCGGCGGACGCAATTGGATGGCCACGCTCATGTTGCGCTTGCCCGCATCAATTCGGGCGTTCCGTGGAATGCCCGTGCTGGGCAGCTTTCTGCACAGATTGAGCCATAGCATTTTGCCCTCGGATCAAAAAGTATGGGCACAGGTCGAAGCAGGGCCTGCAAAGGGAATCTGGCTCGAGCTCAATCCCCGTACCGGGCAGAACTACAGGTTGGGCGAAACCGAGAAAATCTGTCAAGCCATCGTGGAGGAGAAACTGCGGCCGGGAGACGTGTTTTACGATCTCGGAGCAAATCTCGGATTTTTTTCGCTTCTGGCCGCGCGAATCGCCGGGCCTACAGGAAAAGTCTTCAGTTTCGAGCCTGACGTTCAGATCGCGGAACGCCTGCGCCGCAATGCAGCGCGCAATGGCCTATTCAACATCGCTGTTGTGGACGTGGGCGTATGGTCCGTCAGCGGCACTTTGAATTTCGTCGCTGCGGATTCTTCTTCCCCAGATCGTGGTGTGGGGAGGTTCCAGCCGGCTGAAGCTCGCGCTGCCGGCATTCCAGCCCGTTGCGTTTCGCTCGATGATTTCATTCAGGGCGCCCCTGCACCGCGCGCTATCAAGTGTGATGTCGAAGGTGCCGAAGTCGAGGTATTTCGTGGAGCTGAAAATCTCTTATCTACTTATCACCCATGGATTCTGTGCGAATTGCATTCCCGGAGAACGATCGGACCTGGCGGAAACTAATCGGAGGCTTTGGGTATTCATTTGAATCCGTTGACTCGGATCACGTCCTGGCATTGCCCCACAAGGAGATCTGAATCGTGCATCGTAGGTTCCTTGATAGGTTCGCATGCCGCTAATGCGAAAACAGCTATCGGCTTGGCAGGCTTGCGTCAGAGAACAACTCGACAGGCGAAATCATCGAACGAAAACTCATTTGTACGAGCGGCGGTGTGGTAGTTCCGATCGTTTGCTGCCTACCTCGTTTCGTTCCTTCGGAGTCCTACGCCAGATCAGTCGGCTCCCAATGGAAGCAGTCCGACAAGCTTCAGGTAGATCCCGTGATGCACAATGATCTAACGCGAGACCGCTTCTACGCTACTACGCGCTGGACCGCGCGCATGGAAGGCCAGGTCATTCTCGAAACACGCTGCGGCGTCGGCCGTTTCACGCAGATCGCCCTAGAGACGGGAGCGGAAGTCATGTGCAGCAACGGTTCGATGACGCGGGCCTTGCGGGAGTGGAATTAAAGCATGGGTACATTGACATCGACGCCAAAAGAAGGCGACTCAGTTAGATACTTGACATTTCTTCTGGGAAAGGTTGACAAGCCGGCGGACGGCATCGAGGACTATTGTGAATACCTGGGGCGGGCACTGGCGCACCGCGGAATCATAGGAAAGATCTCCCACGTGACCTGGGCGGAACACGGTTGGATGCGAGGGCTGCGCAGGCTTTGGGAGCAGAGCAAGGAATGGGCTGGGCAGTGGGTCATTCTGCAATATACATCACTGGGGTGGTCGTCCCGGTTTCCCTCTGGGCGCCCTGGCCACATTCGCGATTCTGCGATATCGCGGGGCTAGCATTGCGATAATGTTCCACGAACCGTTCGGTTTAGGTGGACAGCGGTGGATCGATCGGATTCGAGGCAGCTTCCAAAACTGGGTGATTCGACGACTGTACTGGGCTGCGGAAAAAAGCATATTCCCCGTTCCTCTCGCGACCTTACGCTGGCTGCAGGGTAACGACAAGAAAGCCGTCTTCATCCCCATCGGTGCCAACATTCCGGACGGCGCGGAGGGCCAGGGACCGCACATTGAGCGAAACGAACTCGCTCGGACGATCGCGGTCTATTGCCTGAGCGAGCCGCCCCACATGCACCGTGAGTTGAGAGACATTTCACACGCGGTGCGTGCATCTGCGAAAAATGGAACGAGACTCAGAGTCGTTTTTTTCGGGAGAGGAACCGCCCAGGCTAAGATCGAAATCCGGTCGGCATTCGAAGGCATCCCTGCGGAAGTTGTGAATCACGGGTTGCAAGCGCCCGAGGAGGTGCGGCGCCTTCTAGACCACGCGGACGTGATGCTCTGCGTACGGGGGCCGCTGTATCCACGCCGCGGCAGCGCTTTGGCGGGAATAGCGTGCGGCCTGCCGATTGTGGGTTATGCCGGTGAGGCCGATGGGACGCCGATTGCAGAAGCCGGTGTCGAACTCGTTCCGTGTGGGGACAAGGAAGCGCTGGCCGAAGCACTCGCACGAGTGCTCGTCGATCAGGCGCTTTGGCAGCAGCTCCATGACAAGAGCCTACAGGCCCAGAAACGGTATTTTTCTTGGGAGCTGATTGCGGAGAAATTCGACCGAGCGGTATGCGGGTCACGGGCTGGCGAATGAAGGTGCTAATTTACTCTGAGTATTCCTCCGATCTCTGGGGGAGTTCAAACGGTGGTTCTGGAACTCGCTCGGGGACTGTCTACATGGAAACCAAGAAAAATCTCGGGGCCGATTCAATCGAAGTTACCGTCGTGACCCACACAACGGAGAGAATGGAAGAAGAGAGCCGCCTACCCTTTCGGCTTGAGCGGGCACCGGGTCTGGCGAAATTGATCCGGCTTATTTGGAAAGCCGACGTGCTGCATCTGGCAGGGCCGGCGTTGCTGCCGCTGGCGCTGGGATTGGTGCTAGGAAAGCCTCTGGTTGTGGAACATCACGGCTTTCAGGTGGCGTGCCCGAATGGTTTACTTTTCTACGAGCCAACACAGAGTCCCTGCCCGGGCCACTTCATGGCGAGGCGCTATGAAAAATGTGTGGAATGCAACCGCGGACAGATGGGAGCGCTGAAGAGCTTATATTGGACACTTTTGACGCACGCGCGGCGTTGGCTGGCGGCCCGGGCGTCCCTGCACATTATGCCCACCAATTGGCTGGGGAGCGTATTGAAGCTGAAACGGATGAGAACGGTTTACCACGGTATTTCCGGCACAGCGTCTGGCCCCACAGCGCTAACATCGGTCGCTAAGTTCGCGTACCAAAGGTCGCCTGGTGACGTCGAGGAAGATTCACATTCTGCTCAAGGCCGCTGAGCTATTGCGCGATGAGAATTGTGAGTTCCACCTCAAGATCATCGGGAGTGGACCGGAAGACAGCGAGCTGAGGTCGCGGGTGGGCGCGAGATTAGAGAATCACGTGGAATTCACCGGCCATCTACCCGAAGACAAATTAAAAGTAGCGCTTTCGGATGTGAGCACAGTCGTAATGCCTTCCCTTGGTGGTGAAGTCTTCGGTTTGGTAGCTGCAGAAAACATGCTTCGTGGCAAGCTACTTATCGTATCCGACATCGGCGCGTTAAAAGAAGTGGTGGGCGATACAGGCTTGGTATTTCCCACGGCCGACGCCGACAAGCTCGCCGCGTGTATGCGGCAAGTGGTTCCGAAAGCCGACGATAGCTTCTTCTCTGGGCGCGGAAGCCCGCAGACGCGCGATCCAGGCTTTCGATTGGGATAGTATGATTCAAGGCCATATAGCGTTGTATGACGAAGTGCTGCTTCGCTGAGAAGCCATCGCATTCAAGGAATCACACTGATGACTATGCAAAGAATCATCTCCAGAGTCGCTGAATATGTACCTCTGAGTGTCAAGGTTGCTTTAAGGGGCGACCGCGGTTCCCCTAGCCGACTTGCCAACGTCATCCATTCCTTCCTGAATCGCCTGCCGATGGATCGGTACCCGATTCTCCCGTGCGGCGGCGTGCTGAAGGGTTTCAAGATGAGAGTGGATTGGCAACTCCATCGATGTTTTGTCTATGGCTCGTGGGAGCCAGAGGTGGTCCGGTCAATTCAGAAACACGTCATGGCAAGAATGACGGTTTTAGACATTGGCGCACATAGCGGATTTTATTCTCTCCTCCTTTCGCGGCTTGTGGGAGACGAAGGAAGAGTCTTTGCGTTCGAGCCTCTTCCCGCAAATTTTCGAATCCTAGAAGAAAATTTGAGCTTGAATCAAATCCAGAACGTCGTGGTAAGGCGGGAAGCCGTTTCGGATCGCTCCGGCGAGATCAGTTTCGAGTTTCCGCGCAAAGAAGTATCTCTCGTTGCTGGCCCAGTCCTCGAAGGCGACAATCTGGGTACCTTGAACATCCCATCGATCGCCTCTGAAGATGATTTCGTTCGCGAGACCGGATGCTCCTTTCGATTCATAAAAATGGATATCTAGGGTGCCGAAACCTCTGTCCTTCGTGGCGCGGTTCAAACCCTAAGCACATTTCACCCAGCCATGATTGTCGAACTACATCACGACCGGTCTCAGAGAGGACCGCACCCAGCTATTTCTATTTTGGAAAAGTTCGGATACCAGATCGAGTGGTTGAATGAGATTGACTACTGTTCGAATATTTTCGCTCAAGTGGGGCCCGAACAAATCGCAGAAAAGTTGAATGTGACAGGCAGTGAAATCCGAACGCCGACCCCATTCACTCGAGACTTTACCAAAAACGTTATTCTGCTCTCTTCACCCTGTAATGGCGATCGCCAAGGTATCGAGAAACCCGTGGTTCACCGTGATCGATGACGAAGCTTTTCTCGTCAGTAGCGCTCCAAGAATCATATCTCAGGCGATCCAACTCTCTCTTAGCGGAGTGAGAACATCAACACCCCTCCTTTTCACTATCTGCTCCTCCACGCGGTGTGCTTCGCCTCGCCAACGACAACATTGTATTTATTTTGCCCGCCAACGATTCCGGCGCAAAGTGGAAGAAACGACTTCGGATTTTCGATTAGATTGAATAGCGAATTGAAAGCAGTTTCACACTCGTGCCATTAATGACACCGAGAACCGACATTAGAAGAGCGCCGACTCCATCCTCTCCAGCCCTTCGGCACTGAAGTTCGAGCTCCTCATGCCGTCCGCTGCGCTAGAATGAATCTGCGGCCGCTGCCCAGCTTTGCCGCAACGAGCGTGTTCCAGCTGAGGTAACGAAGAGTTGCTAAATCAACGAATTCCAGTAATGCGAAATCAGACGCTGATAGGTCTCAGCGTCTTCGCTTTTGGCGTTGTTTATGGCTTGGGAACTCGGTGGCAAGATCGCGGCCAACGATATGAATTCGATCGCCTTCGTGGCCCTTGCTTTCGTCGCGCTTCGTCGTCGCAATCAAGATTCTGCGGGACTGGCGTCTGGGCTTCTATTCCTTTCTCATCTGGCTTCTCTTTGAAGACTTGGTGCGCAAATATCTCGGCAACAACATGGCGATCTATTTCGCCAAGGACGTTCTGGTCGGGCTGACTTACGTCGCGCTGTTTGTGGACATTCGGCGAGGCCGTGCAGCGACTTTTCGTCCCCCCTTTCGCTTGTTCCTTTACCTCTTTTTGTGGCTCGGAATGGTTCAAATCTTCAACTCTAACTCCCCCAGCATTCTCTACGGCTTGATGGGGGCGAAGATCTACTTTTTTTACGTTCCGCTCATGTTCGTGTCCTATGCTCTGATTCGAAATGATGAGGACTTGCGAAAATTCCTTGTGGTGAATGCCGTGCTCGCAGGAGTGATTTCTTCTTTGGGAATCGCTCAAGCGATCCTAGGCAATAGTTTCTTGAATCCGACGACCCTCGCGCCAGAATTGAGAGAGTTGGGATCGCTCGACAGAGTCACGCCACTTACCAATCAGATTCTTTCGCTTCCCTCGGCCGTCTTTGTCAGTTCCGGCCGGTTCGCATATTACCTGATTGTTGCGGTGATCGTCGTTATGGGGTCGGCCGGCTACCTCTTGCTCTACACCAAGCGCAGCCGCAAGGTGGTTTTTGTCGCATTTGGGCTGGTGTTAGGCGCAACGCTGTTTAGCGGCTCTCGCGGTGCGGTGGTCTATGTCTTCGCGAGCGTGCTTGTTCTCGCTGTAGGGTTTCTTTGGGGCGCTCCGTGGCGATGGCGACAGGCTCATCGAATGGTCAAAGCGGTTCGTCGTGCGTTCATCGTCGGTTCGCTTGGATTGGCAGCGATTCTGCTTCTTTTTCCGGATCAAGCGGGTTCGCGTCTGGCCTTTTATACGGAAACCCTTTCTCCCAGTAGCTCTGCGTACGAAGGTCACAATCGGGCTGGACCTATCCGCTCTTGAATCTCGAGTTGGCTTTTACGAACAAGAACTGGGTGCTGGGAAACGGTATCGGAACGGCGTCACTAGGGGGTCAGTACGTCGCCAGGTTTACCGGGTCTCCTCCTCTTAATATATGGGTCGAGGAAGGCTATGGTCTGTTAATCATCGAGATGGGCATTCTTGCGCCCTTTCTTTGGCTGCTCTGGACAGGTGCGCTCGTGATTACGGGGTGGCGGGTCGCTTCGGCGCCTTCGCCAAACCCGCTTCTTTCCGATTGGCTTCGCAATTCTTTGGTATGTCTTCCTGCTCCTTTACCCCCTTACCTTTGGCGGCATGGTCCCTTACCAGAATTTCGTTACCAACGCCTATCTCTGGCTCCTGGTAGGCATTCTCTTCCGCCTGCCAGGATCTGCTCAAGCAACAACCCGATCCAGCCGTTGTCGGCTCTCGGGAAGGGGCGAGCCGTGGGGGACTTCAATTCTGAGTGTGAGAGAGGAATCAGATGTGCGGGATTGCGGGAGTCGTCGGCAGTGAACAGGATGCAGCAGTTCCCTGTTCTGAACGAGCGTATGACTGCGGCGCTTGCCCACCGCGGTCCCGATAGCTCATGGAGTTCAGGATCTTGGGTCATGTGTGTTGGGGAACACGCGCCTGGCAATCGTGGACCTCAGTGAACGCGGGCACATGCCGATGTGCAATGAAGACTCAACCGTCTGGATCACGTACAACGGCGAGTGCTACAATTCCGCGGAACTGCGCTCTGCTCTTCGTCGCCTAGGGCCATCAGTTTCGCTCCACGACGGACACGGAAGTTGTTGTTCACCTTTACGAAGAATATGGCGATCGCTGCGTCGAGAAACTGCAGCGGCATGTTCGCCTTCGCAATCTGGGATGTCGCGCGTCGCAAACTCCTGCTGGCGCGCGATCGTCTAGGAATCAAGCCGCTCTACTACAATTTCTCGACTGGTTCGGTCGCCTTTTGTTCGCTTCTGAAATCAAAGGTCTGCTCGCCTCCCAAGCGGTCCCACGGAAGATTGACCCATCGGGCATCCGCGCGTTCCTGCAACTCGGTCACGTGCCGCCCCCGTGGACGGCCATCCAGGGAGTGAAACCGCTTGAGCCCGGGTACCTGGGCGTTTGGCAACGGCGGGAGCTTCGAAACAAATCCGTACTGGAAATTGCCAGTGGCAACGAATGGTCACCCCCCTGACCGACCCCAGCAGACCGCCGCGAATCTTCGCGAAATCTTGCTCGAATCCAGTCGGCCGCCAATTGATGTCGGATGTCCCCGTCGCGCTCTTCCTGAGCGGTGGAATAGACTCGGCGGTTCTCGGAGCGTTAATGAAACAGGCAGGCGCGGCCTCATTGACTGCTCTCACGATCGGTTTCGAAGAAGAATCATTCGATGAGACGCAGCCTAGTCGCCAAACAGCAGCTCTCACTGGGCATTCCCCATCGTACGATTCGGCTCCCCGCGTCACGAATGGCCAATTCACTCGACCACGCTCTTTGGGCCATGGATCAGCCGACGGTCGACGGTCTCAACGTCTATTGGATTTCGAAAGCCGCAGCGGAGGCAGGTTTTAAGGTCGCATTGTCCGGTCAGGGTGGAGATGAGTTATTCGGCGGTTATGCTTCGCACGAATGGTTCGAGCGCTTCTCACACGTCGCGCGTTGGTTGAAGCCGATTCCGCAAATCGCTGGCGGGGCACTCCTGGACCACAAGTCGTTCTCCGTTCCGCTGGCGCAAGCTTTCGTATTTGTTCGGTGCCGATGACCCATTTGTTGCGGCGCAATTGGCCGTGCGCGTGCAATTTCTTGAAACGGGACGTTTGCGAGCTTTTGAATCCTTGCCTCGCCCCGCCAGCGCCTGTTTTCGAAGCCGCCGACTGCATTCGCGAATGGGCCGAGCAAATCAAGAGCGAAGACTTGATGGAGCGAATCGCTTTTGTCGATTTTCCCGCGCATCTGGAAGCTCGCTTGCTTCGCGACGGCGACGCCATGAGCATGGCCCACAGCCTGGAAGTTCGCCCGGTGATGCTCGATCACCGGGTGGTGGAGCACGTTCTTTCGCTTCCATCCTCCGTCCGCCTTCAGAAGAAAAGATTACTACTCGACGCAACGCGCGACTGCATGCCCGACTCGTTGTACTCCGACCTGATTTCGCGTCCGAAGCGCACTTTTACATTCCCGTTTTCGCGCTGGATTAGCGGGGACTTGCGAGCCGCAATTCAGGAGACTTTTCGCCCAGATCGCCTCGCCGCAGCCGGTGTGCTGAATCCCGACGCGTGTCAGAAAGCTCTGGGATCGGTACCTCGAGAATCCCGCGGCGGTCGGCTGGTCGCGCTGTGGACGGTCTTCGTGTCTGGCACGCTGGTGCGAAATCATGCAGGCCGCGGTGTAGCGGTGACCACCCGCTCTCGAAGGCCTCGTTTGGCGGTGATATCGCCGTTTCTCGACAAAAGGCACGGCACCGAGCGGCGTGTCGTCGAATGGGTTTCCCGTCTGGCAGACAATTTCGAGATTCACATTTATAGCCAGCACGTCGAGGATCTCGATTTGTCCAAAGTCATCTGGCATCGAATCCCGAAATTGCCCGGGCCTCACATTCTAAATTTTGTCTGGTGGATAGCGGCAAATCATCTTTGGCGCAGTTGGGATCGGCATGTTCGCGGACTCCGTCACGATCTCATCTTCAGCCCCGGAGTTAATTGTCTCGATGCTGACGCGGTTTCCGTACACATCGTTTTTGCTGAGTATGTCCGACAGGTTGGCACGGAAATAAATCTGCTGCGGAGCCCGATCCGGACTTGGCCTGCGCTCTTGCACCGTCGACTTTATTATCGCCTCCTCGTTTCACTCGAACATCGCTCTACACGAATCCGAGAACCGTTCTGATCCTGATCGCTCAAAAGACGGCCGCAGGACTCGAGCGTTTCTATGGGCGTGTCGATCGATTTCCCGTGCTATATCTCGGCCTCGATCACGCTATTTTTAATCCTGTGAGGCGTCCGACACTTCGGGACGGAGGCACGGAGGCGAGCTCGGCCTTTCGGAGACTCAGTTCACGCCTCGTCCTCGTCGGCAACGATTGGCGGAACAAAGGCGTTCCTGTCCTGCTCGATGCGCTGGCACAAGCAAGAGATCTCCCGATTCGCTTAATCATCGTGAGCAGGGAGGATTCGACTCCCTGCCGCACGCTCATCCGAGAACGCGGGTTAGAGGATCGCGTGAAATTCGTTCCGCCACGGAATGACATTGAATTCTATTACGCTGCCGCGGATGCCTACGTAGGACCCTCGCTCGAGGACACATTTGCGCAGCCTCCGGCCGAGGCGATGGCGTGTGGACTTCCTGTGATCGTCTCCTCCGCCAACGGCACGTCCGAGATCGTGACCGACGGAGTAAACGGCTTGATCCTATTGGATCCTACGGACTCCGCCACGCTCGCCGCCATGATTCGCCGTCTCTGTGAGAATAGCGAGTTTCGCGATCAACTTGCCTCGAACGCCGCCCATACGACGCTCGAATACACTTGGGAAAGCAATGGCCGCGAGCTGGTCAAAATCTTTGAGGAGATTTTGCGGCGAAAAGCGGGCTCTTCTTCCCAGACGGTCGTCGAGACATTGTGAGCCGTCAACATGGCCGACCGAAGCGACAAGAGCTCGCCGTCGCCCGTGCATCGAGTCGAAGCGAATCATTGGGCTTTTTCCGGAACTGCTCGGTGTTGGCGGAATTCAAGAAGCTGGACGCCAGACTACCTCGGCGCTGGTTGAATTTGCCAGCCGCCGCGGATGGGAGACGCTGTTTCTCAGTTTGAATGATTCCCCGGGAGATGCATCGTGCTGTCGTCCGGGACGCTCGAGATCCCCTTCCGTGGCTTTGGGCGGGCGAAAGGTACAATTCTTTCTAGCCGCGGCGAGGGCCGCCCGGGATAATGCCGCTATAGTCCTCGGGGCTCACCCCAACTTGGCGCTGCCCGCTGCGTTCATGAAAATACTATCGCCGCAACTAAAAACCGTCGTGATCTCACATGGCGTCGAGGTTTGGCAACCCGCTACCGCGTATTCGGCGGGCCGCGCTTCGTCGAGCGGACCTGTTAATCGCTCCCAGCCGTTACACCGTGCAGAAGCTTAACGAGATACAGGGCATTCCGATCTGACAAAATCCGCCGCTTGCCGTGGCCCCTGAGCCCCGCGTTTCTATCCCTAGCTGAACGCCCCGACAGACCTCGAACTGCCGCCCGAATTTCCGAACGGTAAGGTGATCCTGACCGTGGGTCGCTTGGCTGCGTCGGAGCGGTACAAAGGCGTCGACGATCTTATCCGCGCGGTTGCACAACTTCGCCCCGCCATTCCGGATTTGCATCTGGTGGTTGCCGGCGACGGCGACGACCTTATGCGTCTGCAAACGCTGGCTGCAGAAATGAACGTGAACGACGCCGTTCATTTCTTCCCGGCGCTATCACGCGAAAGATTGGCGGCTTGTTACGCTCGCGCCGATGTGTTTGCCCTCCCGAGTACGGGAGAAGGATTTGGTCTGGTTTTCCTCGAAGCCATGGCTTTTGGAACACCGATCGTTGCAGCAGCGGCGGGTGGCTCAACGGACTTGGTCGAAAACGAAATCAATGGACTGCTGGTCCCCGCGCACGATCCCGAGCAACTGGCCAATGCTCTTGCCCGTCTGCTTTGTGATGACGCTCTTCGCTCGACACTCGGCAGGCGCGGCGCTGAAAAGGTTCGCAGTCAGCATAGCTTCCGGTGTTTTGATTCGGAGCTAGATGAGATTCTCGGTCACCTAGTGACGAAGGCGGCTAAACCTTGAATGATTGCTGCTGACCTATAGTATTGTTTTTAATCGAGGGTAAAACGCTTGAATCGCATAAGAGTCGGCATCATCGGTTCCGGATTTATAGCCAAGCAGAAGCACTTGCCCGCCTGGAAAAAGGCGGGAGGAATGCCGAGGTGGTCGCCCTGAGCGATCCGAACGTCGAGCAAGCCGAAGACTCTAGCCCGCGCGCACGGGATACCTAAGGTTTACAAGGATTTTCAGCAGATGTTAGAAACCGAGCGACTCGACGTGGTCGACATCTGCTCGCCACCGCGCACCCATGCGGAGATCGCCATTCGCTCTCTGGAATCGGGAGCTCACGCGCTGATTGAAAAGCCGATGGCCATCAACACCGAGGAATGCGATCAGATTCTTGCCGTTGCTAAAGAGAACGGGAGGAAGATTTGCGTGGCCCATTCGGATCTGTTCTATCCTTCGTTCCTGAAGGCACGTGAGATCGTGAAGCAAGGGACGATCGGAAACTTTGGTGGTATGAGGATTTTTCTTTCGACGCCGGTCGATTACATTACCTCAAAGCCTGACCATTGGGCACACCGGCTTCCCGGCGGCGTCATCGGCGAGACCGGACCGCATGTTATCTATATGACGCTCGCTTTTATCAATCCGATTCTGAGAGTGCGCATAGATGCCCGTAAGCAGTTGAAGCAGTTTCCTTGGTCTCCCTACGAAGACTATCGTCTGGACCTGATAGGAGAAAATGCCACATGCAGCGTGGCCCTCACGTATGCCACAAATCGTTGGGCCGTACAATTGGACGTCTGGGGGAGCGAAGGCCACTTGAAATTCGACCTCGAAACGCAGACTCTGATCGTCCATGGCAGGTCCGACCTGAAACCCGCGACTCTCGGTGTCTCGGCCGTCAAGGAAGCTGGCCAGATACTCAGCGGTACTCTGGGAACCAGCCTCAGTTATCTCACGGGAAAATTCGAAAATACGCACGAACGCCTCATCAGAGAGTTCGTTGCGTGCATCCGAAATGGATCCCCTACACCTGTTCCTCCGGAGGAGGGACGAGAAGCAGTCCGCGTCATGGATCTGATTGTGAGCCAGCTAGCGGCCGGGACCACCTAAATCAATGTGTGGAATCTCCGGATTAGCGACGAAGCACTTCGGCGAAGTGGACCTCCAGGCCACGATTGAAAGGATGGCGAGTGCGATTCGTCATCGCGGACCGGACGGCATGGCTGTTCGCTGCTTCGGGCCTCCTACGATTTCTCAAGGTGTCGCGCTCGGCCACAACCGTCTGGCAATTATCGACGTGTCGCAGGATGGCCGGGAGCCGATGACGAATGAAGACGGCACCGTCTGGCTTGTCTTCAATGGCGAGATTTACAATTTCCAAGACCTTCGCGCGCGTCTTGAACCACGTGGCCATCGGTTTCATTCTCGCACCGACGCCGAAGTAATTATTCATCTGTACGAGGAGATGGGCCCTTCTTGCGTAAAGGAAATGAACGGCATCTTCGCATTCGCCATCCTCGACCTGAAGCGCGACCTTTTGCTGCTCGCCCGTGATCCGATCGGCGTGAAACCTCTATTTTATGCCGCGACGCCCGACCATTTCCTTTTTGGTTCGGAAATTAAGACGATTCTCGCCTCGTCCCTCGCCAGCCCCAGCGTGAATTGGAAGGCAGTCTCCGATTTCTTCACCTACCTCTACGTGCCGGGACCTGAAACGGCGTTCAATGGAATCCGCCAGGTTCCTCCAGGCCACATCCTTACTCTTCGTCTGCGGGACAATACCTTTGCGATCGAACGCTATTGGGATGTGTCGCGGAGTTCGAAGTTCGAACATTCCTCTTACGACCAACTGAAATCGTCGATTCGCGAGAGCCTCGCAGCCTCGGTAAAGCGCCAGCTTGTCAGCGATGTACCGATCGGCGTCTTCTTGAGCGGGGGCATCGACTCGACCATCGTTACCGGCCTGGCGAAGAGAGAAAAGCAAGACATCCAGACCTACACGCTTGCTTTCACAGGCGAGGAATTCCGTTTTTACAATGAGGCTGCAAAAAGCCGCTCAGTAAGCAAGCATCTTGGCACTGAACACTTCGAACTCTCGCTCGATCTTCCCGAAGTCACGAGCATTCTCGATCTCGTCGAATTCGACGATCAGCCTTTTGCGAATCCGACTTCGTACCTCATGCACCAGCTCTCACTTAAAGCGCGCGAGCATATTACGGTTGCGTTGTGTGGTGCCGGCGGCGACGAACTGTTTGCCGGATACCCGAGAACCTCCGCGATTCGCTTGGCCAGGCGGCTCGGATGGGCCCCCAAGTCTTTTCTTCGATTCGGAGGTACTGCCTTGGGCTGTTCTGCGCGACTCGTATCAAACTCCCTATCTAAGGCGCGCTCGAAAGTTTCTCGGCGGCCTCAATTCTGACTTCTTCGTTCAGTATGCTAACTGGACATACTTCATGAACGAAGATCAGAAGCATCAACTCCTTCTGAGAGCGTCGGCGGGAGATGAGTCTGCACTCTTCGATTGAAATCCTACGGAAGGCGTATTCCGGGAGCTCATTGGCTGAGCGGGACAATCGCATTCTTGAAATGGATTTGAGTACCTTCCTCGTGGACAACATCCTTGATTACACCGATCGCATGAGCATGGCTACAGCGCTGGAAGTGCGGGTTCCGCTCCTCGATCCCGGATTCGTCGAAATGAGCCTCAATGCTCCTTTTGCCTACAAGGTTCGAAATGGCGACGCAAAGTCAATACTTGTCGATGCCTTCAGCGAATTCTTCCCGCCCGAAGCCCGCGGTGCACCAAAGCGTGGCTTCAACGCCCCCCTTGGGCAATGGTTCGACCGTCTCCTCGACCCTTACTTCGACGCCGGTGGGCCCAACTCGAATCCTTCGCAGAAACGATTCGGCGAAGACGTCGGCGCATCTTGGCACGATGGAATCTTGGACTTTAATTTTATTCAGCGCTTACGGAACCAGCATCGCCACGGAAGGCGGGATAATTCGCATGAATTATTCGCGTGCATTATTTTTGATGTTTGGTGGCGAAAATATGTCAAAGGGACAGATCCACTCGTCCATTGGCGAGCGAACAAGGAACGGCTGTGCGCCTTCTCAACGTAGCACAGACCTATTATCCGTACCTCGCCGAAGGCGGCAGACCCACAAAAGTTCGCATCCTTTCGCGCAAGCTAGCCGAACGGGGACACGACGTAACTGTGCTGACCACGAACCTCGGCTCCGCCGATTGGGTCCGAATCGCTGAACCCGCGGAGATAACGGCAATGGGCTTGCGAATGACCGAGGACGGCGTCGTCGCCATATACCTTCCGACCTTGGCCCGCTATCGCACTCTCACGATCAATCCACGCGTGCTACGATTCTGCAAAGAATCTCTCAAGAGGTTTGACCTGGTCCATTTCTACGGACTCTACGACTTGCTCGGACCTTCCGTCAGTTATTTTTGTCGGCGTCTGAGTATTCCGTACGTCATCGAACCCATGGGGATGTATCGGCCGATCGACCGCAGTATTCAGGTGAAGCGCATATGGCATCGCAGCGTCGGCAATGCGTTCTGGCGAAATGCCCGCAAGATCATTGCGACTTCTGAGATGGAGCAGCAGGAACTCCTAGACGAAGGCACCGCAGCCAGAAAAATTAGTTGTTCGGTACAATGGAATTGACGCCGGAATTTCCGCCACGGCTTCCGCCCGCAGCAGCTTTCGTACGAAGCGGGACATTCCTGCGAGCGAACCTCTGATTCTTTTTCTCAGCCGTTTGATTCCGCGCAAGGGGGCCGATATCCTGATCGAAGCGTTTGCACAAGCTTGTCCCGGAGCTGGTCGACTTGTTATCGCGGGTCCCGAGGGCGAGCCCGGCTATCGTGCGCACCTTGAAAAGTGCGCGGCGGACTCTGGCATAGCGGCACGAGTCATTTTTACGGGTCCTCTCTACGACGAAGAGAAAAAGGCAGCTTTCGCCGACGCTGATCTTTTTGTCCTCCCGTCGCGCTATGAAAACTTCGCGAATGTTGCGGCCGAGGCCATGGCTTACGGCGTGCCTGTTATCATTACGCCGTATTGCGGAATCCGCACCTTGGTGGAGGACGGACACGCTGGTTTGGTCGTGGCCCCGGAGAAGCAACCGCTTGCGGAAGCGCTCCACCGGATGGTTCACGATGGGATTCTTCGTAACCGATTGAAGGAAGGTTGCCGCGCCGTGACGGAAAAACTTAGCTGGGACCGCTTGGCTGAGCAGATGGAAAAATATTACGATGAAGCGATGGTACGCGAACAATGGAGTCCACTGAGCAGGCTACTTTCTACGACGAGCACCCGTTCGATTGGGTTGCCTCTCGAAGCCAGTGCAGATATTCGTTCCATTGTCTCGCCGGCTCTTGTTGATTTGATCGAGACCTTGGACCCAAATTCTCTGGTTCTCGATGTGGGCTGTGGCCCGGGTAGAGTTCTCGGGTTTCTTGTCAAACGGGGCATTCGCTGCATTGGCATGGACCGAAGCCGTGTCTCGCTCGGACTCGCAGTGAATCGTTACGGATGCCCAGGGGTGGTAGGGGATAATCTCCACCTTCCCTTCGCGAGCGAAGTCGCGGACGTGCTCATCTCGGACGGAGTGATTCATCACACGGATGATCCCCGCGGCGCGTTCGCGGAAAATCTCCGCATCCTAAAGCCGGGCGGCCAAATGTACCTCGGCGTCTACAAACCATCCGGACGATATCCGTTGCTCTATAAGTTTCCAGGCGGCGTCATTCGCCGCGGTTTGGATCACAGATGGAGTAAGCCCTTCGTGGTGATCTTCGCCAGATTTCCGTACTTTCTCGTCCATTTCATCCGATCGAAAGGCAAGCGAACATGGACGGGAGCGCGAAATCTCTTTTACGACTATTTTGTAACGCCTCGCGTCGCGTTTCTTTCCCGCGAGGTGATCGAGCAATGGTGCACATCGAGTGGAGCCCGGGTTCTTCGCTATGACGAGAATCGAGGTTCGAATGTCCATTCGTTCCTCTTGCAGAAGAGCCCCGCGTCTACTCCCTAGATCGCGCCGAAAGCTTGTTCAGAACCCCCACAAATCGGCATGCAGCGACCATCCTCTTAGAGGTTCTGTTGAGGGTTTGCATTGAGTTGCCTTCGGTAATCATGCGGTTTCATTAACGTCAGGAAATGGGTTCGGATTGCCCGCCATGATTGAGGAACACATTTCTTTATATCAAAAGCTATAAAAACTAAACCCGGTTTGCTGGCAGGAGAAGAATGCCAGCTCCTAACACGCCGCTCGCGTCTCGAATTCTAAGGGCTTTACGGGGATGCTCGAATACAACAAGTCTGGGACGCGGAACAATTTGCATCAAGAAAAGATCCAGGTGAATTGGTGTTATGTGTTCGGGACCGTTTCAAGAGGTATTTTCCCCAGGACTAACCGCCTTGTTCGATTTTTCTCGTTGGCTAATTCGGTGATGAAGGGGCGACTCTAACCGGTGACAGTCACGTCTTCGTGCGGAAGAAAGTTTTCTGAGCACTACCAGGAAGTCATTTGTAAACTGACGACCGAACCACGCCGCACGTGAGCTTCGTTCGAACCTCGCAAGAGTGCAGTCTCTCTATTTTGTCAGCAAGCCGTACACGTCTACCTCGGTTTGCGTTCCAACATACACCTTCCCGTTCGCGATTGTCGGAACGACAAATTTCACGGCATTGCCCATGACATCCCGGTTCTGCACCTGCGTGGTGTTGTAGAGTTCGTGAGCCACGTTGGTTGCATCAAATGCATGCAGGACGGCAGGAGCTGATGGCGGACCAAAGCTACCCCAGTTGGAAGAATCGACCGCCCACACGATTCCGTTCGTAGTCCCATTCGCAGAGATTGCCGGAGTCGCTCCAGGAAACATGATCAGGAAGGGGGCAGACGAACTCGCGATCGAGCTGACGACACCCCCGCTGATCGGATACATTGAGAGCTCCGCACCCCCGCCGCAATAATAAATGCTTCCGTTCCAATATGCAGGAGTGCTCCAGGAATCCCCCGCAGGCTGAAACTCCGAGATGATTTGGGGATCTATCAGTGCAATTATTGAAGCAATAATGCAGATTATTGAGAGTCATCTGATCTCGATCGATTTCATACATCCAACGCCCCTTCGCTGTCAGTACCAGCTGATGCGGATGGCTGCCGGGCTGATCCGGGAGCAGCAGCACACCTCCTGATCCGACGTCTAGATCTCCCGTGTTGAAGGCGCTCTGGTTGTACGGAGTAAAATAATCGGTAGGCGTCAGCGAGGTGCCAGTCAAGAACAGTTTGACAATGCTATCGCTCAATTCTGTCGATGGAATATGCACCGTGTCGAACGTTCCGTTTCCGGTTGCGATGTAGAGGTTCGCACTTGAATCGGCCGAAATGCCGGCGCCAGAATTCCAGATGCCGCCGTCGCTGCCATCGGGAGTTGAGACGAATACTGCTCGCTGGAGAAGATGTCGCAGCATCGTAAGCAAACAGCCATCCATGATACGGCTGTGTTGTCGCAATTCGAAGCAAATCCTACATAGACAACTCCATTCAACAGCAAGAGACCAGGCCGATTGAGATGCATCTCTGGATCAAACGAGAGTGTACCGTTTGAATTGCCATCACCGGTTCCCGGAACGGATCCAGCAATTACGACTGAACCTTGTGGTCTTTCCGCACCCGTAGCAATATCGATTGCGTGTAGACGCTGGACGTATGTTTTGTTTTCCGCTGACTTCGCTACCACATACATCGTATTGGTGCTGGGGTCGATTACAGGAGTGCTCGTGACTCCCACAAGGGGTACCAGCGCGTTGCAGTTGATGCCGTTGACCGAATCTACAGGAGTCGCTCCTTGCGCAGCCCCGTGGGCTGTATCAATCAGGCTCGCGTGCCAGAGCGGATTCGCATTCGCGCCCGTATTGCTGTCGGCATCAAACGCGAAAACGCTGTCCGCCTCAGTCGCGACATAAATCACATTATGTGAGTGGCCCGCGATACTCACGTTTGGGACATACAGTGGTTGAGCGTAGACCTGCCCGTCGACTGCCTGCGCGAATAGCTTCCCAAAGGATGTCGAGTTAACGTTGGAGGGCGTGAGAGCCGTCTCATTGAGGTTCTGACCCGTTCGTCCGTTGTCGTTATGCTGCGTAAAAACTCCGGCGAATCCATTACCCGTATGATTCGTGACGGTCAGGATGGAAACACCCCGGACAGTTCCCACGACTGCTCGAATTGAGGTAAATCCTACCGACTGACTATTGGGCAAGGGCACACTCGTCGCGAGACCGGTGCTGTTCACGCTGGCCACTTGTGCGTTGGTTGAAGACCATACCGCAAGTGACGTGAGATCGAAGTTGCTGCCATCGCTGAAGTAACCAGCAGCTGCGAAGGGCTGGGTCACGCCGGAATCAGAGATGGACGGATTTTGTGGCGTCACTACTACTTCAGCGAGGGTCGCGGAGTCCACGGTAAGGTTCGAGGAACCTTGAACAGTGCCCAAAGTTGCTTGAATTGCAGCTGGTCCTGCCACGACTCCTGTTACAACACCGGTCGGAGTAATCGAAGCAACATTCGTCGCAGTGGAGTTCCACGTCACACTGCCAGTGACGTCCTGGGTACTGTTATCGGTAAACGTTCCGATCGCAGCAAATTGCACAGGCACCCCTTGAGGTATCGTGATGCCTGAAGAAGTGGACGGCAGGGAGGTCGGATTTGCGGGGGCCACAGCGATCGAAGCGACCTCGGCTGACGTGACTGTGAAATTCGTCGAACCTGTGACGGCGCCTTGGGAGGCTTGAATTCGGGCCGTCCCTGTCGCAACGGTGGTCGCAAGGCCACCCGTGGCGATCGTGACGATATCGGTGGCGCTCGAGCTCCATGACACGGTTTGACTCAGATCACGGGTCGATCCGTTCGAATAAGTCCCCGTAGCTTTAAATTGTTGCGTGAGTCCCTTAGGAACATCCGGGTTCGGCGGCGTCACTGCGATGGATTCCAAACTGGGAGCCGATGAACAACTTCCGATATAGGCCGTCATCCATCCGAAGAACAGCAAAAGCAATCCTTTCTTCATCCAATCCCCCGAACGTTGCATTTCCGCATGCCTCCCGTGGAGTTTGTGCCGATAGTCGAGCTTCACTCTTAATCCCGATTCCAAATCAATAGGGATTTGAGCTGGGAATTCACATCCGTTCGAGCAACAGATTCGGTTAACCTGACTTGCAGAGGCTAGGATCTCAGTACGCAATCATAGTAAAGTTCAGGGAAGGTTGACGCAAGAACATTTGTCTCGACCTCATAATGCCGTCAGTTCTGAAAAGCGGCGTGATAGTGTCGCTCCATTGATTGGACGACGTACCATTTTCTCCAGAAATCGGTTGGGTTAGAGGTGATCGGCTCTAGCTCACCAGGTTTCCACTCATCGGGAAATGACTCCCCCCGTTGTACCTCCTTCTGAAGCGAGCTCCTCGTGTTCGGTTGCTTGTGGCGAGGCAATATTGGCAACATCCGCTGCTAAGGCGTGGTCGATCGTCGGGAATTCTGTCACGGGGAGGCAACGAGCATTGCCTTATGCTAGGTTTTAATGCGGCATTAGTCGAGAATGTCGCGATGTTCGCTCGGCCCAGGTCACCAAAGTCAGCCCAAACTTTTCGAGCAGATGTACCCCCGATCGTAGAGCCTACCGATGCGGCAGCACTTGATTGAGGACATGACCCTGCGCTGCAGTGATTGGATTCCTGAATAGGCCACGCGCCTCCCGAGAATGCGGGGAATTCGTAGAACTCATTACATGGTCTGTTAAGGACCGAAAAGATATCTGATGTTATTCCCTGTCAATATTGTGCAGGATTAGAGGAAGGGCTGCCATTCGGTCCCATGTTTGGGCGCGACAAACTGACCCACCGGAACCTGATTCTTTTCGATGACAGTTACAAACGGATACTGATGGATCGAAGAAATCGACTTTTGAAAATTGGACGCAACAACAGTCTCACTTCCACGATTCCGTGCGATACCATTCAAAGACTGCCCCAAACCGTACACATACGCCCCAAACCGGTTATACTCTCCCTGAACATCCTCGCATAGATAAACGCCACCTGGCCGCATGTACGGAATCATTTCTTCTAGTGTGACGATCTGCTGTTCGGGAACGTGGCCGCCATCATCAATGAGGATGTCCACGTACGAAACTTGCTCTTTGAAACGTCGCCAGAAACTACGATCGCTCTGGTCACCGATAAATATTCGGGTTCGTTCGTCCTCGTAGGCCTTACAGGCTGGTTCAATATCGACCCCGTAGATCATGCACTTCGGGCCAAAGTAGTCCTTCCACATGGCGAGACTGCCGCCGCTATAAATCCCCACCTCGACGACGTGCACTTCTTTCCCAACAAACTGGCGGAAATGCCGGTGATAGATGTCGAAGTAGTGGGTCCATTTCCAGATTCCTCGGCCTTGCGTGACGGAATCGAAGTATGACCTGAGTGGATTGTCTGTCCCAGATGATTTGTTTTCGGCGGAGCGTATAGTACTCAAATTTGCCGTTACAGCGTCAACCCACCTGCTCGCACGGGCACCACCACGCACAACCGTGGGCACCCCTTCGACGATCTTGCATGCTCGGCAGTGTCGGAGCAGCTTTCGTAAATGATTCCTCACAATTGTGAGTATATCACCATGCTGCGAACCGATCATTGACGAGCGGCGGATGGCGAGCTGTTGGCTCGCTATTCCTTTGCGACCCCAAAAAGTCTACACGCAGATATTCACGTGATGAGGGGACGAGTCCCCGGTGGGAAAGCGGTGGCCAGTTTTACTCCAAAGTTGTAATCTATACCAAGATGGGTCATTCTAAGTATTGTGGCGATTCGTTCCTCGGTGAATCCATTCATGACAGCAGAAACAAAGAACTATAAGGTTTTCCAGAATATCGTCACCGAGCGCACTTCGAAAGTGAAGGTGGTGAACTTGAAGATCGCTGCTCCTTCCACAACCCTGACATCTCCAGCCATCCCGGTCTAAGACTTGCCGGCAAAGTTGCGCGTAGGCCTTACTCTCGAGTTTGATTCGTGGGCGTTTGGGGGAGATTGGGTTCACGCAGTTTCTTTCAGACTTTCGATCAACTCAATTCTCGCGGGGCCTGGTAGGAACTCAAGGAGGCGACGAACCGAAATAGAAAAAGCATTAGAACTCGTTTCTCCGAGAGTTGCACCTGCCAGAAAATCGGCGCAAATCATCTCCAGACAATAGCCGCGAGATTTTTGAGAGCCAAGCATCAGCGAGGCGGTTTCGAGCGCCTTCTCGATCACCTGCAACTGACTCTTGTAGATCTTGAAGTAGAGCATCTCCCAAGGCTCAGTTTCCTGGCCGGTGAGATGTCGTTCGACCTCTCGCTTGAACTCGTCCTTGGGAAGTTCCTGCGCTTTGTGCATCCAGGTTGCACAGTCGAATTTCTGCCCGTCCCGGCGAGCGACCTTGGCTAATTCGGTGGCCTTCGTCCAACCGACCTGTCTGAGGTCGCGGTGGGTGTTCCGGGGCAGTTGTTCGTGGATCGCCATCAGGTAATATGCCTTCCGACGTGACTCGGGGAATTTCTTCTCGAGAAACTCATCGAAGGACTTCAGGTTGTCTACGCGCCAATATTGCCCGGCCCGAACTTCGCAGAGATAGCGGCCCAGCTCTACGAATCGAGTGTCTCGCTCCTGTTCCGTATGCCGTTCCCAAGACAAGATCTCATCGATCCGTCCCAGCACGAACACGGCCCGGCGGCGATTCAGTTTCGGTGCCATGAGCGGCTGTCCGCTAATCCTCAAATTGGTCAATCCAATCAAGGTCGCTCGCTCCTGGTCGGCGAATGAGTTTTGAATCCATCAACTGCTGATCCCCTAAGCAGATCCCCAAGTGTGAACAGCTCACGCACCCGTTCCGAGGGAAACGAATACCGCTGTGTGGAAGGAACTGTCCCGCTTCAATCTGGCTGACTGTTGTCTCAACGAGCTGGCCAAATTCCCGACGCTGTTCTTCGTCTATGGTTGTCTTGAGGTACTGAATCTCGGGGGTGTTCTTTCGAACAAAGACGACAAGAGCAACATCGGCGATTCCGGTCATCCAGGAGTAACAAATCAATTGGGGATCGAGAGCCAATAGACCTAAGGGCTGTTCGGCATATCGCGATGTTGTCGTTTTCCAGTCGATGATACATTTTGTTCCGCCAATTTCACCGATCGCGTCGATATATGAAACAAAATCTCCACCGGCCGGGAGTGAGCGATTCAACTTCACCTGAAGATTCTTCTTGGGACGTCGTATCCGCACACGATCGTCCTGAGCGAATCGTTCGAGCAAGTGAACACCTTGGTGGTACAGCCGATCCCAAGAGTCATTTTTCGCATATGCAAGTGGGACGTCCTGATATTTGCGCCATTCCTGGAAGAACGCGGCCGTCGAGTCTTCCCTACCGAAATATGCCGACAAGCCCTTTTCGAAACTTCGGCCGAAAATCATCGAGGCCTTATCCTCTTTTTCGCGCCAGCCGTCGAGATATCGGTATCGATACTGCCGCGGACACCGAAGGTACTGGTTAATCTGCGTGAAGCTGTACGTCATCGGAGCCTCCCGCAAGCACACCTTCTCGAGCATCCTTGGATATAAATTCCCATTCGGTGGATGGTGCAAACGAATCGAAGTTCAGAAAGTTACGACCTGCCAATGCTTTGCGCGTGGTTCGCAGAACCCCTACGAGGCCCATAAGGGCTTTTTCATCGACCTCGTCCTTCCCGAGCAGATCCGTGTCGTAGCCGAAATCCCGAAGGAACCAATTCAGTTTCCAGAGTGACTTCTGGGTGCAATAGATTCGTCCCGACATCTTGCGTGCGGCGAATTCCTTCGGTTCGAGAATCGCGAAGCTCAGAACGAAAAATGGTTTTTGGGGGTGCCAACGATAGTAGGCTCGGTCCACTCGCACCAAAAAGATGCCCTCTAGGAAATCGTCTGCTCGCGTCGCCTCCGCATGTAATCCCGGAAAATGCCGTTTCATGACCTCACCTCCTCAGGCTGACTGTAGCTATTTAATTTGCAAATTAGCGCCGCACGATCATTTGCGGCTTCCTCGGTCATAGTAGAAACGAAAGCTTCGACGAGGTCTCGGCCGGCTTCGCGGAGTGAGTCCGTCCCGCAAAAGTCAGCTGCATAACGTTTCACCAGGTTCGGGTCGAGCTCATACTTTCGAATCAGAAGGCAGAGTTTGTCCCGAAGTCTGGGCTGACCGTTGGTGGATCCGTTGCCATTCGAGTGACCGACTTCTTTTTTCTCGACTCGCGGCTCGGCGGAAAACGGCTGGGAGCCCAACTCTTCGACCGAACAGAGACCGATTCCATAGGCTTTGCGAAGAGCGCGATTGACAGCCCTCGTTTCGGCCACACGCATCTCTGCGCCTCGAACCAGAGAAGATGTGTTAGAGGGATCAGCGTCGCCGTAGCCAACGAAACCCTTGGATCCAGCCCTATAAACGGTTGCCTTGAAGACCCAGCGGTTGGACGTAGTGTCACAGAGATGATTCACAGCCGTCGTTCTTATGCCGTTGCATTTTCGGCGAAATGCCAACCGAAGCAGCCCGGCGTGCGTCACGTACCAACACCCGTTAACTAACTGTATGTCTCCCAAAGCCACGGATAGGCCAAACACCTTAATAAGCTTTCTGAGCCGGTACAATGCCGTCCGCGGAAGACTTCCCCAGATTGTCCGGGCAAGGTTGACGTTTGTCCGAACCGAATCAGCATCCCTTATCATCGAAACCTCCTAGCTTAGCGCTTAGCATATGCTAAGCGCTAAGCATTGTCAAGTGTTCTTTCTTGATTTTGAATAGTCGCTAGACGTAGAGTTCGGGAAGTACATGAGTGAAAAGAAAGAAAAAAATCCCCATGCAGTTCATTTGGGCCAGCTCGGCGGGAACGCTCGCGCTGGCACACTTACTCCTGAAAGGCGCCGAGAAATCGCTAGAAAAGCCGCACTAGTACGGTGGGCCAAAAAAAAGAAAAAAAGTCCCTAGTCCTGCGTAACGGATGAGATCCTGCGTGATCTGTTGTGATTGAAATTGGCGCCTCTTCGCTATCCTTAACTAAAGTCAGCGTGAGCGTGTAACAATTTGGGATCCGAAATTGCGAGGTTCGCCGCTGATACGTCGAGTTATTTGGAAACGCCCTTCGATACGGTCCAAAACGTTCCGGTCTCCATTACTGATAACATAACGAAGTCGGCCTCATCACGGATCGAGTAAGCTTTGCGGTGCCCGACATACCGCGCTCGGAACGAATGACACCCGAAGGTCGCAGCATGGCGCAGATTTGCAAGGCATTTTTGAGGGCTGGATCTGAAACCTACAAAAAAGTTGGCGCTAAAATTCTCCAGCGCTTTCTCGCCAAGCGACGGCAAAAGCTGGCCTCGTAGACACTCAAAAACAAAATGGCCGCTTCAGAGTTCGACAGATCGGGTATTGAATAGCTAAGGTCGCGCAGTCCGGCGTCCCCGGCGGTACCCGAACAACGACTCCGATCGTCGAGCCACGCGTTTAGGAGCAAACCGGCAGAATTTCGGAAACCCAGCGCGTTCCCATTGCGGGCCGCGACACCACCATCGCTCGCCAAAGCTCTTCAGGAAATTATCATTGGATTTTTCCCTCAGCCTCTTTTGGATGGACTTCGATACGTACTCGGTGTTCTTGGTGGTTTCTTCGCTATTGACAGCACCACCGATTCGGACAGAAACTGGATCGTTGCTCATAGTTGTGGAATTTTCTCCTTCAACGCGTTGCAGTCGGACCGTCCCAGCCTTCCGCGAACCATTAACCACCATGAGCATATGGGAGCGGGAAGATGCCAAGTACCCAAGAATATTTCGGAAGTTTTACAAAAACTGGCGATCGCCGTCAGCACCCACGTAAAATCACAGCCCTGAACTACGTAACGTTAGGTGACAGCAACGGCGGCATCATTTTGAACATCAGCGAAGGTGGGTTGGCACTGACTGCGGCTGAGGTTCTCGTTGGGGAATACCTTCCGCGCGTACGTTTCCAACTCGCGATAGATGCGAACTGGATTGAAACCAGCGGACAAATCGTGTGGTTGACTGGATCAAAGAAAGGGGCCGGTATCCAGTTCGTTGATCTTACGGATGAGGATCGCAATCAAATAATGCAATGGATTTCGTCGAGAGTGTCACCAGCTGGCATTCGGGACACCATGGGAACGCTCCGAGAAAGTGAAAAGCAAATAGGAGCACCGCCATTTCCCACATCGAAAAAGCTGGTTTCCGAATCCGAGATCGTCGACACGACAGCTGAAAGACATTTGGAGGAATTGTTTCCGTCCGAAAATGCTCCCCATCTTGAGGCTGAAAGACCAACGGAAATTCCCGTACATCCCTTCGTCGCCCAAGCGAATGGACCGATCGCGCATAGATTTCCCGACTTCGGCTATGGAACGCGAAATGATTGGGTCGATCCTGAAACAACAGCGCAACCAAGTAAGTTGCGCCTTGTTTTTTTTGCCATTTTACTCACAGCGACATCCTTCGTCATCGGTGTAGCTGTCGGGCGTGGATCCTTTGAAGAGTGGTTAGGGAGCTTAGACAGATCGACATCAAACCAAAGCCAACAGGCTCCAACTGCAGCGGCTCCTTCCGCAGATTCTGTAGCCGGGCCTTCCGGTCCGTCCAAGACAGATGCGTCCGAACAGAGCGCGGATATTTCGACTCAACAACTCCCAGCGCCGGCAAGTCCAATTTCGCGCGCCTCCGACGGTGGCGACGCAGAAACGTCAGCCCCTGGAACTCCATCCGACGCACCAAGAGTTACAGGGGGAGCGGACAACAAGACCCCGCTTTTGAATCAACCGCGGGAGCAAAGATTGGTTACTGCCCCAGGGGAAGGAAATCGACCGTTTCTACTGACGATGCCGGCAAAAGCTGTGAGTGCGTCCTCATCGCTCGCGATCAGTTACCAGTCCTTGATTCTGGTGCCACCTGAACCGGGGCCGGGCTCCTCACACCATCCAGAACGACTTCTAGTTGGCGGCCTAATCTTCCACGTCGAGCCACAATATCCGCGCGGGCAAGTTCAGACCCAGACCGAAGAGATCGTTAGGCTGCGTGCCACCGTCGGCGAAAATGGACAAGTTACGGATGTCAAAGTAATCAGCGGCCCGATTCCACTTGTTCCAGCAGCAACGAATGCAATTCGCGAGTGGCGTTATATGCCGACCTTATTGAATGGACGTCCCATCAATACCGAGGTGGAAATTATTGTCGTGTCCCGGGCACATTAAAAAGGAAGCACCTGGTAGCCACGTGGCTGAACTGACTGGACACCGGGCGCTCACCGCTGATTGGACGATGTTTGAAACAATGTGGACATCGTCGCAAGCAATCGTAGACGGTTGATGTTGATAAATTCTGTGGCTGTTGAAAAAGTCGGTTTTTCTGAAAAAAGTCGAAACTCGGGTGATAAAAATTTCTAGAAGACTGGGGAAAATCGTTTGTAGAGCTTCCTGACGCGAAGCAATTTCTGCGAATTCGTGGCGAGCGAGTTTTTCAACAGCCACAGGATTTATCAACAGCTATTCAAAACGAGGCAGCTTTCTGTCGCTCTATCACACGTCGCTTCCGATGAGTCCGCTAGCCGGGAGTTCGGCCGCGCGTGGTAGACTCCTGCCGTTTGAACAAAGATAGAACGCGAGGAGGGCGAATGCGCAAATGGCTCCTAACAGTGTGCTTGCTTCTTGCCGTACCCGCTTGGGCGCAGAGCCAGAAGCCACCGATTCAGATCACCGTCGATCTTTCTGACGCCCCTCGCAAGCTCTATCACGCTGAAGTCGATCTGCCGGTCGCCGCTGGCCCGCTCGCGCTTACCACTCCCAAATGGATTCCCGGCACTCATCAACCTTTCGGCCCCGTCGCGAGTATCACGGGTGTGGTCTTCACCGCCAACGGGCGGCCGCTCGCGTGGCGCCGCGACGATGTGGATCTCTACCAGTTTCACGTGACGATTCCCGAGGGAGTCTCGACGCTTCACGCGCATCTCGATTGCATCGTTACGACAAATATCACGCAGAAGATGGCGCTGTTCGATTGGGAGACGCTCATGCTCTATCCCGCCAACACGCCGGTCCGCGACATTCCCATCCAGCCATCGTTGATTGTTCCAGCCGGGTGGAGCGTCGGCACGGCGCTAACTCCTGTCGGTGGCGGCGCGTATCCTCTTCCCTCCCCCGGCAGCACCACTCACTTTGCCGTCACAAATGTTGAACAGCTTGAGGATTCCCCGACACTCACCGGCCAATACTTCCAGGAATTTGCTGTGGCTCCGGAAATTTCGCCGAAGCACTATGTCGATGTCGCTTCCGATGCTCCCGAAGACTTGAAACTTTCGCCGGCTGTGCTGGCGGGAATTGCAAATCTCGTTCGCGAAGCGGATGCCTTGTACCGGTCGCACCACTACAACGATTACCATTTCCTTGTGGCTCTATCGGACGTGATTGGTGGCGACGTAACTTTGGAACACGGCCAATCGTCCGAATACGGAGTGCCTGAAAAATTTTTCTCACAGGAAGGCTATCTCCTAGCTGAGGCCGACCTGCTTCCACACGAGTACAGCCACTCATGGAACGGCAAGTATCGCCGCCCCGTGGGACTTTATCAGCCTGATTTCGCCACGATGCAGAAAGGCGCTTTGCTTTGGGTCTACGAAGGTATGACGCAATACCTCGGCAACATCCTTGCCGCACGCGCAGGACTGAGGTCGCAATCGCAATACCGCGATATTCTTGCCGCATCCGCTGCCAATCTTGACTACACGCCCGGCCGCGAATGGCGGTCGACGGAAGACACCGCTATTGCCGCCAGTATTCTTCGCGCGGGCCCTCAGGCTTGGTCCAATTGGAGGCGTGGCCAGGACTATTACGACGAGGGACAACTCGTCTGGCTGGATGCCGACACGCTCATTCGCAAGTTGACCAACAATCAAAAGTCTTTGGACGACTTCCAGCACATTTTTCTGGGAAAGGGCGGCAACACCGGGCCGCTGATCGTTACCTATACGTTTGACGAACTGGTGCAAGACCTGAATGCCGTCACGCCCTACGACTGGGCGACGTTTCTCCGCGAGCAGATTGTCAAAATTACCCCGCGCGCCGATCTTGCCGGCATCGAGCGAGGTGGCTATAAACTCGTGTACGCCGACAAGCCGAATGCTTCCGTAGCAGCGGTCCAATCGGCCCTATCCGCCAATGCCCCTGGAGGAATTTCGACGGTCGACGCCTGGTACTCGATTGGTCTCGCCGTTGGTAGCGACGGCAACATTCAAGATGTCCGCTGGAACAGCCCCGCTGCCAAAGCAAAACTTGCTCCGGGCTACAAGATCATCGCTGTGAACGGACAGGTTTTCTCTGGCGATCGGCTTCGAGCTGCGATTCGCGATGCGAAGGGCAAATCCGAGCCTATCCACATCACGCTTCAGTCGGATACGTTTCTTTCCACCGTCGACATCGATTATCACGATGGCGAACGCTATCCCGCCCTAGAGCGCGTCGCGGGAACGCCCGCATATCTGGACGACCTCACTAAGCCCGTGGCACCGTCTCAGTCAGCGCGACCCAAATCAAAAGCGATCAATCAGTAAACGACGACTGAGTGAAGCCAAACACTGCGACTCGCACGATAGGTGTTGGCAACAGGGGTGGCTGTTGAAAAAGTCGGTTTTTTTGAAAAAAGTCGAAAATCGGGTGATAGTAAGTGTCTAGAAGACTGGGGAAAATCCTTTGTAGAGCTTCCTGACGCGAAGCAATTTCTGTGAATTCGTGGCGAGCGAGTTTTTCAGCAGCCACGCCTGTTCTCGACAGTTATCCTGAAAGTGCACAGTCATATCGGGAAGTACCTGCGAGAAGAAGCTCTTGGCGGCACTCAGTTCAGCAAGCTGGCAGCTCGCACGGCTCTACTGGCCCTCGATTCCTTGGAGCTGAACGCAAACTCAAGACTGTTTTAGACTCTCAGCCATAGCCGAATCCGAACCAGACGCCGGTTCGTCTGGCTTCCAGTTTTCTTTGATTTCGAGAACGCCATTTTGCCGCAGCGCGGCCAGACAAAGGTGGCAAAAAAGCAACCGCGCTCTCTTGGGTAGAACTCTCGTCCCCATCACTACGGCCGGGACAGTTACCGGGTCCGACACGAGGGTGCCATGAGTGTCACAGATGCCGGCCGAGCAATGGTGGCAAATTCCGATTGTTTCGGTGGCAATTCCCTTCATCGCGCAATCGAAGCATTTCATACCGTAACCTCCTTCATCGGCCTATAGGGGCCAACGCAATCCGGTGGTCCGAGTGTTGTCCTGATCAAGCTTCCCGTTTAGGACAAGCTGTCACAGTCTCGAACCGGTCGGCGAAGTACCGCCGATTGATCCACAGGGCAACATTGACCAGCGAGATCAGGACGGGGACCTCTACGAGCGGTCCGATCACGGCAGCGAAGGCCGCCCCGCTGTTGATTCCGAATGTCGCTATGGCCACAGCGATCGCCAGTTCAAAGTTGTTCGAAGCCGCCGTAAAGGAGAGCGTCGCGGATTCAGCGTAGGTTGCGCCCACTCGCGCGCTCATCCAGAAGGAAACGAAGAACATCACAACGAAGTAAATGGTCAGTGGGATGGCGATTCGAACGACGTCGAGTGGCAATCGAACGATCATTTCCCCTTTAAGCGAGAACATCACCACAATCGTGAATAGAAGGGCGATGAGGGTAATCGGGCTAATCTTTGGGATAAAGCGGGTGTGATACCACTCCTTGTCCTTCGCGCGGATGAGCACGAACCGTGTTAGAAAACCTGCGAGGAACGGAATGCCCAGATAAATGAAAACGCTCCATGCTATGTCGCGGATAGAGATGTTCACCCGGATTGCGGTCATCCCTAGCCATCGCGGCAACATGGCGAGGAAGAAGTACGCATAGGCGGAGAAGAACAGAACTTGGAAGATTGAGTTGAATGCCACGAGGCCGGCAGCGTACTCTCGGTCGCCCCGGGCCAGGTCGTTCCATACGATTACCATGGCAATGCACCGCGCGAGCCCGATCAGTATCAGTCCCGTCATGTACTCTGGCTTGTCGCGGAGAAAAAGGATTGCCAGAGCGAACATGAGCAGCGGCCCGATGATCCAATTCTGAATCAGCGAGAGGGCCAGCACTTTCCGGTGGCTGAATACCCGTCCCATCTCTTCATATTTCACCTTGGCGAGTGGCGGATACATCATCAGGATGAGTCCGATCGCGATGGGGATGGAGGTCGTTCCCACGCTGAAGCGGTTCAGAAGGGGAACGATTCCCGGTACAAGGTAACCCGCCGCGACGCCCCCGATCATCGCCGCGAAGATCCATACCGTCAGGAATCGGTCCAGAAAAGAAAGTCGGGAAGTACTCTGCGCATTTGCCATTTTGTTTTACCTAATTCTCCTTACAATTCTAATCTGGCTCAACTGCTCAATGAGCCGGTATTCTTCGTCTCCCATCGCACCACCGCAACTAGCAGAAAGGCTGTGACAACCCCTCGGCAACCGAGCGCTGTAGGAGGGCATGCGTGAACGGACAGCTCCTTCCTTTTCCATCATCAGATTCACTTTACTCCGCAAACGCTCTTAAACTATAATCGCTTAGGCGAATATAGTGAGGAAAGCAGAAACTCAAGTCAACCTGATGTTCCGCGCTTTCTCAGATCGTACGCGGTTGCGGATTCTGCGCCTACTGCTCGGTGGCGAACTCTGCGTCGGAGACATTATCAGCGTCATTCAAGTTCCCCAACCCACCGCGTCACGCCACTTGGCATATCTTCGCAGGGCCGGACTTGTCGAAGCTCGGAAAAACGGTTTGTGGAATCACTATAGCCTAGCACCCGCTCAGACTGCGTTTCAGCGAGACCTAATCAAGTGTCTTCGTAGCTGTTTTCAGGATGTGCCGGACCTAGCGGCCGATAGAAAGCGAGCGATGCAACTCCGCAAGAAGGGCGGTTGCTGCCCGCATTAGATTTTTTTGAGCAAGTATATTCGCATATGCAGATGCAGTGTGGCGTCAATGAAAGACCAAGGTGCATGGCTGCCATGCAAAAACACTTCAACGTTTTGTTCCTCTGCACCGGAAACTCCGCTCGCTCAATCATGGCCGAAGCAATCCTCAACCGAAAAGGCTCTCCTAACTTTACAGCGTACAGTGCTGGCAGCCACGCGAAGGGCGTTGTCCATCCTGCTGCGCTTCGCCAGCTTGAAATCGCGAAGTTGCCTACGAATGGTGTCCGTAGCAAGAACTGGGACGAGTTCGCGCAGCCTGACGCCCCGCGCATGGACATCGTTTTCACCGTCTGTGACAACGCTGAGAAAGAAGTGTGCCCGGTCTGGCCCGGCCAGCCTCTAACGGCGCACTGGGGTGTTCCTGACCCTGCCGCTGTTGAGGGGTCAAACGAACAGATCGAACACGCCTTCCGCGAGGCTTTCATGATTCTCGACCGCAGAATCAACCTTCTTCTGTGTTTGCCTCTATCTAGTCTTGACAAGTTGGCGATCAAAAAGGAAATCGACACCATCGGCAAACAATGACCTTCACACCCAATAGTCGAATCGCTTCTCATGCTCTTGGCAGTGGGATTGCGAGCGCAACGAACATTCGCCGATGGGCAGTTGTCCGATTGATTCTTGGTTTTCTTCAAATCTCTGGGGCCGTGTTTTCTCTGGCCGTTCTCATTCACAGTGGACTCACGCCACTCACGCTCGCTTCCGTGATAGTTACGGGCCTATTCACTGGCGTCAGTATGTTGCTTTTCCAAGTGTGGAAATGTGGTTAACACTCATGACAAACCGCACTAGCAGGCTGCTCCCATTCGCAGCCGTGCTTGCGGCAACTCTATGCTGCTCGTGTGCCGACAGAACCGAACGCAATTCCTATTTCAAAGACCGAGTGAACACCGTCAGGAGCTTCACTGTTCCTTCCGACGCCACAGCTGCGAACGATTCTGGGTTAACAGCAGGCACATACGCGGCAACAGCACGTTGGGACTTTGACACGAGTGAGGAGACAGGAGTTTACCTGTCCTGGGTCGGCCGACAGCTTGAACATGATGACTTCAAACTGAAATCCTCCGACAAAGCGGGCCTCGTTCTCACCAAGAATTCCGGAGGCGAATCGGAGTCTGTCAAGGTCCACGTCACACCCTCCAACGGAAAGTTGAATGTCCAAATCACTTACGCCATCGATTCCGACTAGGAGACGCTTCCTTCCGGTCCCCGGCTAGTCAACTGCCTGATATCGGATAGATGTTGAGAAATCCTGTGGCTGTTGAAAAACTCACTCGCCACGAATTCGCAGAAATCGCTTCGCGTCAGGAAGCTCTACAAACGATTTTCCCCAGTCTTCTAGACATTTTCTATCACCCGATTGTCGACTTTTTTCAGAAAAACCGACTTTTTCAACAGCCACAGGATTTATCGACACCTATCTGGAATTGCTGACTTTTCTGGCCAGAACCATCACTGTCGGAACTCCGATTGCGAGATAAGTTAGGAAAATCACACCAGGCCACGGCCACGGGGGGTAGCGTATTCTTTAGAAACTTACGAATAGCCAAAGATAATAGGGTGTGAACACGAGCCACGTAAGCAAGATAACCTTGCCGGCATTGTTTCGGCTCATGGCCATAGCGCGTCTCCCAACAATTGCGGCAATGTCGTTCAATCGAATCGGATGTTTAAGCTGTTGCGAAACAAGCTAGTCCCAGACAACAGGGATTCCGTCGATGTTCTCAGGCCACTCTAATCTGATGAACGCATCAACTGCGGACTGAATATTGGCGAACTCAGTTGTCCGCTGGTCCGCCAGCACCGAAGGGGCGACGGGGTGACTGCGTTGTTGGCTACAGGCCGCCTGCCCCCGCGGCCTGTATGTTTCTTCATTGGCATGTCCAGCGCTCCTTTAGAGTGATTCTCTCTCACTCCCGCTGGACTAAATCAACCCGGTCAGGTCACACACCTCTTCGGCTTCGCGCGGGGCGTTGAGCATCTCCCGCTTCCGAGGATTTGAAGTTATTGCTGATCCTGCACCAGAGGAATTTGCGCTGCCAGTTGTATGTCGATCATCGCAGTGATGCGGCGGTCCATTTGAAAGAAGGTGGCCGTCTTCTTGCCGGGCAACACCTTATTGATGATCGGCACATACTTGATCCGCAGTTGCGCAACTCTTTCATCCAGCGCCAGCGAGCGATTGATCAAGCTGAGTGCCTGCACATCCGTCAGCGTGCCGAAGTTCTGCGCATAATCCTTGATTAATGCGTACCGCTGATCTGCAAGCGTCGTCATCTCCGCGCTGTACTGGTCGTACACCGGCCAGAACTTCGTGGCTTCCACATCCGTCAGCGTCAAATTCGCTGCGATCAGCTGCTTTTTTTTCGACCGGACGTCCTGTCGCAATAGCTGAATATCCTGCTCGCTGACGGACTGGCTATCCTTGGTCGCGGGCGTCGCCTGGGCACGCGCCGCGGGCAAAGCAAAAATCGATGCGCTTGCCAAAACCAGCGCCACCATCATTGTCTTTCTCATTGAAATCCTCCTTGATTTCCAGCTGATCCAGCTGGGCGAGACGGCTCTTTTCAGGTCTACTCTCGAGACCACGTCGCACTTCTCTTTTCGGGTGAATTTCTCACCTAGGCGGGCAAATCTTAGAATCTTTGTCCACTTCCCGCAAGCCAAATGGGTGCGCTTCCCGCCACGCCAGACATCAACGAAACGGACGCATCCTCAAGCGAGCCCGGTGTTAGTATCCGTCGCGGGACAGGTAACCCACACGCTGTCCCGGTGTCAGGAGAGAAATCGCCATGAGAAGGGTGGTAATCGCGATTGCCGTCTTTGCGCTGAGCGCCGTTGCGCTCGTCGCCAACTCGCTCTGGGTTGACTCGCAGACGCGGGCCGCGGCACCGCGTGACGGCGGTACGGGATCCTGAAACGGAGAGAAGAACAAAAGCGCGTCACGCTCGAAGAGCGGTTTCGGTACAATCACAGCCGCTCGAAGGAAACAACCACGGGTGTACTCAGCCCGAAACCGTAGCTATGCTCGGGAGAATTTCAGCGCGTCTGCCCATGTGGCTCGTGGCAGATCAAAGCCGCACTCATAAAAGTCGTCCCTAACGTCGCGAGCCGTGTTCTCTTCAAGTTTCTTCAAGGTCGTGATCGGCATCGCGAGATTATAATGCTTGTATGGCCGTGGGACTCGATGAATTCGACGAAGAGAAAGAACGCGCCCGACTCCGCAAATTAAGTTATGCGGAATTGATCCGTGAAGGCAAAGCAGCTCGCTTTCTATGTAATCCAAAAGAAAACTTCGGGAAACCGCCGCGCGATGTCTGGGTAATCGGCCTGCGCCTGTGCAAAGAGGAATACCGTCGGCGGCACCCCAAGCCGCAATTCAAATAGCGCCTAGGGACTCAGCTCCCCGTTGGCGCTCGCTTGCCGCTCCTATCTCAAACGCTCGTCCGGGCCAACTTACGAGCCATTTCCATAATCAATTTCTGGTCTCGGTCCTTCATACGAGAAATTAGGGTGCGTAGACTTTCGGCCAACCGTGATTCCTTACCTGAGGGTTTATTCTCTTTGGGAACTTTCACAACTGACGGATTACTGCCTTGATAGAAAAGTTGGTACATCGGAATTTCTAGTGCTTTTGTCCATTTTTCTAAAGTTTCGATCGAGGGAACGGTATGGCCGTTCTCGACGCGTGAGACGTAACAGCGGAGTAATCCAGTGCGCTTTTCAATTTCGCCTTGGCTGAATTTCTTTGATTCCCGAATCGCCTTAAGCCTGTCTCCAATAAGCATCAATCCCCCAATCTTTCAGACTATTTGTGGATTCTAATTCGCGACTCACCGTTTCGCGAAATGATATCCTGAGTGAGGATCAATCCCCACAATTTTAGCTTACGGTTTTGTCGGGGCTCGCAAGTTGAACGCCGCGATCGAGGACGCGCGTACGCGTAGTGATCTCGCCGGCATGATCAACGCCAACGACGAGGGCGCCAACGCGTATTTCGCCGCGTCTGGACTGCTGAACCGCAACCTCGCGATCGTTCTCGCACCCTCTGAAACGGATCCCGCGAACTGTGACGCCGCCCTCAGTCAGTTTCTCCACAGCGAGGAATACCAAGACAAAACGATTCGTAATTTCACTCGCAAGATGAATTTTGAAACCGTGTCGTGCGGGAGTGTGAAGGAGCGGATTCGATGATGACCCCGAGGCAGGCCGCTTCCTCCTCAAACAGCGCGACGCGCATCAGCACAGAGGAGGTGCAATTATTTCAAATCCCCGCGAGATCGGCAATATACAATTGTTCCCGTTTTGTTCTCGCATCTGGCCGTTCCCTCGTTTCTACAGCTTCTGTGAATTTGTAAATGCCGCAACACCAGTGGATACAGTACTACGTTGCCTGGTGGAGGCCATCGAGCATCGCGCCCGGCATGTTTATGCAAAACGGCATTGTTACACCGGGTCCGGCTTCCACCCCGCGGCTAATTTTTTCAGCGCGACGAAGTGGTCAGTGGCTGTGGACGCATCGCAAGCGCCGAAGGATCGGCTGGTCGACACGCACAGGCGTGAGCAAAAAGTCCAAGCGCTAGGCCACTGGCTCCCGCAATTGCTTTTTCGCTGGACAAACTCAAGCGGCGGCTCTATTCTTCAGTTTCGGACTGCTATTGCATTAGTTCGAACACGGAAATCGTCGGCCGTTCGATTGGCCGCGCTTTTACGGGATGACGCGAAGAACCTGAGCTCGCGGCATCTCGTTTTCATTTGCGAGACAGTTTTTTCGCGCCAAGGATTTTGGCGAGCAAATGAATTTGACGAGCGCGGTCTCTGCATCGCAGTGCACCAACCAGGAAACCCTGGGCGCGCTTCAGCGCCCGATCGAGCCGATCGACTTCGGAACGACCGGCCTGCTTTTCGATGAGATCCGCGATTTCCTCGCCCAGCACCCGGGGCTGCCGACGGACTCCGTCCTGAAATTAACGTATTTTCTGTTCGCGATTCAATTCCCAGAGTGTTGCGACATTTGGCCGTTCGCTGAGGTTGTTGCGCCGGATACTGTGGGATCCACCCTGCTCCTGCGGATGCTTGCTTCAGTCTGCATCTCTCCTTTGCGGATTGGTGAGGTCTCGCTCAACGCAATCTTGACTCTTCCGCCGTCACCACGCCCGACGCTCTTGTTGATCGATCAACTTGCCTCAAGCAGAGAGCTCGAGCGAGTGCTCCGGATCATGAGTCGCCCCGGCAGCCTTATTCTTCGTAACGGAGAATTTCACGACGTCTCAATTCCGACACTGGTATGCACAGCTGAGCCTTTGCGCGATCGCCGGATCCTCGACCAGGCGATTCAGATCATGCTCACACCAATTCGCGGTGCTCTGCCAAAACTTGATCCACAATCGCTAAACGAATCCGCGCGAAAACTGCGGGGAAAACTGCTCCGCTACCGCGAGATGAATCTTGCCAAGGTTCGCGATTCTCATTTCGACGCGCCACAATTCACCTCACCGGTGCGCGAGATCGCATGCATGCTGGGAAACTCAATCGCGGATGATCCCTCGCTGCAACGATGCGTGCTGATGATACTCGAGCCGCAAGATCGCGACGCTCGCACCAGCCGCACCGACTCGATCGAAGCCGTGGTGATCGAGGCAGCATTGTTTTTATCTCACGAGGTCAAACGCGGTCAGGCTCGCGTGGGCGAGATTACCACCATTGCGAACGGTATCTTCAAGGGCCGGGGCGAAAATATCGAACTCAGCCCGCGCGAGGTAGGCAATCACCTGCGCGCTCTCGGTATATTTTCCGAGCGGCTGGGCCGTGCTGGGCGGGGCATCCGATTCACCAACGAAATTCGCCGCAGAATTCACGAGCTGGCGCGCGCCTTTGACGTGCGTTCGATTCCGAAGGACACGTCCTGCGAATTCTGCGCGGAAGCAAGATCGCGTACTGAGGAACCGCCGGATCGGCGGAAGTAGAAATGCACGAGGTGCACGTCGTGCACATGTTTTACGTAAAACGAGCTACACGTTGGATCCCTGGCGCTTGTCAGGAGCCTCGCGCAGAAATCGGTCGCGGGCGCATCCGCAAGCAACGTCAGGCTTGCAACCTAAAGGAGAAAACAACATCATGAATCATACGTCTGAGCAGTGGGATGGCCTGGTACGTCGCCTGAACGACGGCAATTGCCCCGTACTGCGTGATCACGGCCTTAAAATCTGTCCCGCAGGTTTGGCAATCGAACAAATTCCAGGGATGAGCTTCAGCCAGATCTTCGACCTCAAGCAGGGCGGAACGGGTTATGCGGTCGAACTCGTGCTCCGAAATGAGCTGGATCGCCCGATCGACATTCAGGGGTATCAGATCAGAACCCCGTGGGGAATTCCAAAGCTCACGCTACTGCCCGCCCCGAGGAAATCCAACAATTGGTATCCCCACTATTCATTTCCGGAGCCCGGCCCTTATTTCGACGGAAGCTTTGTGCTCAACCCCTTGTTCGCTCGACGCAAAACTCGGCTGTATCCCGGCAAGGAGATCGAGGGGGTGCTCGTCGCCTCGTCCGACGAGCAAATTCCACTCGAATTCCCCCATCTGGCGGGCGTCATCGTTACGTTCTTGATCTTCGACTCTCACCGGAACACATTTTCAGGACAATTCGGGATGCGCCTCATCCGCCCGGCCCTCATCGCCCGTGAGCGGAGGGAACAGGGGGATCATGTCATCGCGGCCGACGTATGTCCTAAATCGGTGACAGTCGACCAATGAAGTGCGACCAGCGTCAACGGCAGGAGGGATTCTGAGCATGCGGCTGAAACCTTGGTCGAATTCGATTGCAGTAGGGGCGAGCATTTCCCTGAATCAGCACTGAAGGGCGCAGGTCGATTTCGACACGGGTGAGCGTTTCTTTAGAGCACGGTGCACGAAGTTGCCCATGGCATCTAGATTTTTAGTGTAATTACCCATAAGGTAATAAACAAACATTACCACAATCGGGAAAGAGAATGGCTTCAGCGGCTCACGGATTCTACAAACCGGAAAGCATCCTCGACTGTCTTCTGGCCGGCCTTCGATCCGATCGAGCTCGTTTCCATCTTCGAGAATTGATACTGGCGGTGCGGCGAGAAAGCTTCCCGGATCGAACGTGCCCTTTTCGAATTGAAAAATCCAAACGTATTCGCGGCGCGCTTTGTCCGCCTGGGATTCAGGCACGAGCGCGTTGTCGATCATCGTCATGGGCGTGAAATCTGAGAATCCGTTCGGCGCTGTGAATCGTCTCGGGCATCGACGCGCGCAAAAAAGTCCACATCGTGAGTGAATATTATTACGAAGTCAACTTTGGAAGGATCGGGAGCCGGGCAAACATCGGAGAATGTCTTCTCTCTGTTTCGAGCGATCCATTTCGTCTGGTTGGGCGTTAGGCCATACGCGGAGAAATAGGACTGGCAAACAAAGTCCATACTCGCCGGCTTCGCGTCGGGAATTTCACTGGAACTGGCCGCGGGCTTTGCCGTCGGCGATCCAGGCGATACGGAGGATGGGGCGGAGGTTGCAGAACGGGTTGCCAGGGGCTCCGTGACCGCAACAGCAGACGACGATGCCTTCGGCGCAACATTGGCCACCGCAGAAGCTGTCGCTGGCTTCGGCGCAGTTGAAGATGCGACCGCCGCAATCGAAGCGCTCGGAGGCAATGCCCTCTCGCTCGCATTTGCCGCAGGAATCGCAACGATCGAATCCGCCCGAGACGAAATCCTCGAGTAGTTCAGGTCGGCCGGAGCGACGGCAGATGCATTTGCGGCGGCTTTCGCTACTTCCTTGGCCTGAATCTGCTTTGCTACCGATCCAACATCGTGCGCGGGCTCTCGAATCAACGGGACCGCCGGCAGGTCAGCGAACGCAACATCCGGGACGTAGCCTTCGACGCCGTTATGAGTGCGAATCTTCACGTAATCTTTGACGCGTTCGATGACTTCGACGCCTTCGCCGCATTTCAGTCTTGCGTCAACATTGAAGGTACTCAAAGAATCGTAGACCCAAATTTGATCGCGCTGCGAATTGCATTTCAGGGTAGCGGTTGTGGCGGTATTGGCAGAGGCGGAGCCCGCGAGAAGTAAAACGCTGATCACAAATCCTGCCAGCAAACACAATCGCGCTCGGTCGCCCATTTCTCCCCCTAAAATCCCGCCCCTCTACTCTTGTATGTAGTGTAGTACTTTGGAACAGGCGAACAACTGGACGGTAGTACAGAGAAAGTACAGGTAAGGACAGGCGGAAAGTGCAGGGGTCATTCGTTCCCAGAAACACGAAATAACCCTATCCGGCGCGAAGAAAGGCCCATTTGCGTGCGCTGCGAACATGAGTGATTGTTTTCGCAAGAGCGAAGAATCGCGCTGGCGTGTAAAATGGCGAAGCGTGGCACTGCCGGAGCGAGGGCTGGTGGAATTGAAGTATCTGCTCAAATCCGATCCGTCGGAATATTCCTTCGCCGATCTGCAACGCGACGACGTGACGCTCTGGGAGGGCGTCACAAGTCCAGCTGGTGTGAAAAACCTTCGAGAGATGGCGGCTGGCGCGCGGCTCGTGATTTATGAAACGGGAAACTGCAAGAGTGTCGTCGGGATGGCAACTGTGATCTCAGTAGACGCTTCCGATCCCAAAAATCCGCAAGTAAAGATTCGCGCCGGGAAAGCTCTCGCCAAACCAATCTCGCTCGCGGAAATTAAAGCCAATGCGCTATTTGAGAATTCGCCGCTTGTGCGTCAAGGACGGCTCTCTGTGGTGCCGTTGACGGACGCTCAGTACAGATTTTTGACGAGCAATTGAACCGATCGGAAAAGCCACTCACTTATTTCTTTTTTCGAGTTCGCCCCACCGCGCGTACAGATCGTTCACCAGATTCTGAAGCTCCTCGATTCGACTCGACGTCTTGTGCAAGAGCTGCCGATCCGCCATCACGGCCGGATCCAGCATCGACGCCGATTGTGTTTCGAGTTCTCTCTCTGCATCGGCGATGCGATGCTCGATCGTTTCAAGCTCGCAGGTTTCCCCGAACGAGAGCTTTTTCTTTTTAGCGGCAGGTTCAGCCCCGGCTGCCCCCGCGCGCGCACGTTCGGGGCCTGCGGGCGTCATCCTTCGCGAATCCTTGGACTGCTGCGACCGCTGCCACACGTCCCACTGCGAGTAGTCGGCAAACCGCGCCGCTTCGCCGAGGCCGTCGAGCCCCAGCACGACCGTCGAGACGCGATCGAGCATGTACCGGTCGTGCGTGACCAGAACGAGCGCCCCTCCGAATTCCAGCAGACTCTCTTCCAATATTTCCAGCGTGGGAATATCCAGATCGTTCGTCGGCTCGTCGAGCAGCAGGACATCCGCCGGCTGCACCATCAGTTGCGCGATTAATACCCGAGCGCGCTCGCCGCCGGAAAACCGTCCCACGGGCCGATTTAAATCCTCCCCGGTGAACAGAAATCGCGCGGCCCATCCAGCCACGTGAATCACGCGGTTGCGATAAATCACCGAATCGCTATCGGGCGCGAGTGCGCGGCGGAGAGATACATCCGGATCGAGTTCCCTGTTTTGATCGAAATACACAATGCGCAACGATTCGGCCTTGTGTATCGCGCCTCCGGTGGGTTTCATATCTCCTCGCAGCAGACGCAGTAGGGTCGTCTTGCCGCTTCCGTTTGGGCCGACGAGTCCCACTCGCATCCCCGGCGTAAGAATGAAATTGATGTCGTCAAACAGTTTCCGGTGGCCGATCTTGTAGCTGACGTCCTCGAGCCGGATGAGCTGCTTCGTTTGCCGGTTCGTCGCGGAGAAATCGATGTCGGCAGTTGTGGTGTTGGTTCGGGCATTCATTCCCGCGAGTTCGCCAATCATTTTGTGCGCCTTATCGATTCGCGACTTCGATTTCGTCGTCCGTGCTTTCGGACCGCGGCGCAGCCATTCGATTTCGGTGTGGACGCGATTTTCAAGCGCTTCCTGCCGTTTTTTCTGCGCGTGCAGATACAGTTCTTTCGCTTCGAGAAACGCGCTGTAGTTTCCCCGCACGCGGAGAAAGCCGTCGGCGTAGGCGCGATCGAGTTCGACCATGTCGTTCGCGACATTCTCGAGAAAATAGCGGTCGTGAGTGACGACCACACTCGCAAACGACGCACTCTGGAGCAGAGCTTCGAGCCACTGAATACCGGCGAGATCCAAATGATTGGTTGGCTCGTCGAGCAGCAGAATGTCCGGGTCTTCCACGAGCGCTTCGGCAATTGCCAGGCGCTTGCGCCAGCCTCCCGATAATTCCGCTGCGGAGGTTGCTAAATCTTTGAAGCCTGCGCGGCCAAGTGTCTCGACAAGTTTTGACTGGCGCTCTGCATGACGCGCGCCGGCTCGTTCCAGCGCCACCTCAATCACCGATTGCACCGTATCGTTTGGCCCAAATTCCGAAACCTGCGCAACGGTGCTGAGTCGCGCGCCTTTGCGGATGGCGACGTCACCGCTGTCCGGCTTCACGCAGCCCTGGAGAATGCCGAGCAAGGTTGATTTGCCGGAACCGTTCGGGCCGATCAAGCCGATGCGGTCGCCGGCGGAAATTGTGATCGAAATATTCTGAAATAGAGGTGCGGTTCCAAATCGCTTCGAGAGTCCCTGTGCACTGATGATTGGCGCCAAATTGATTTCACTTCTCCTACAGCGAGTTTACACTTGAGAAACCCGGCTGCGACAGTTGAACCTGTGGAGCTGGAGCGTGCGGTAGCGTGGCAAGATTCGCGAGGGTATGCTGTTCAAGGCTGGGATTAGACGCACTCGCAACGATCGGCGCGCATTCAAGTTCGAAGAAAATCTGAATTCTCACGCAGGTAGAGGGTATTAACGGTCATGTGTGGAATTTGCGGCGTTGTCGGAATCGAATCGAGAGAGGTGGGCGAAGCGCTTGTTCGGCGGATGATGGCTGCGATCGTTCATCGCGGCCCGGACGCGGGGGGGATTCTGGTCGCGCCGCTTGTCGCCGCCGGAAGCCGCCGCCTCAGCATCATTGATCTGCCGGGCGGCAGCCAGCCTGTCTGGAACGAAACGGAGACGCTGGCGGTCGTCTACAACGGCGAAATCTATAATTTCCGCGAACTGCGCAAAGAACTCGAGGCTGCCGGCCACAAATTCCGCACAAATTCAGATACCGAAGTGATCGTCCACGCCTATGAGACGTGGGGCCCAAAATGTGCCGGACACTTCGACGGCATGTTCGCGTTTGCGATTGTCGAAATGCCGCAAGGCCCGGCCGGGCGGCCTGCGCGCGTGTTTCTGGCTCGCGACAAATTGGGAATCAAGCCGATTTACTACACGGTGGTCGACGACCGCCTGTTTTTTGCTTCCGAAGTGCGCGCACTCCTCGCGAGTGGGGCTGTGCCGGCGCGGCTCTCGGGGGCTGCGATCTCGTCTTATCTACTGTTTGGCTCGGTGAGCGAGCCGGTCACTCTGATCGAGGGCGTCTCGTCGCTTCCGCCGGGCCATTGTTTCGACGTTCGAGTGGGCGAGCCGATTCGCGCGATTTCTCCGCGGCGTTATTGGAGCGCTCCGCAGGAATCCGCACGCGCCGGTGCCGCTTCTAAAGCTGATTCGACCTCCACTCCTGCGTCGCGCGTACGCGAATTACTCGAACATGCTGTCGCCAGCCATCTCGTCGCGGACGTCCCGGTGGGCGTATTTCTCAGCAGCGGCCTTGACTCGACTGCGATCGCAGCGATCGCCAGCCGCGCGCACCGCGGAATTCACACGTTCACGGTAGCGTTTCCCGACCTCGAATTCAGCGAAGCGGAGAAAGCCCGCCGCACGGCGCAGCGGCTAGGCACCGATCATTCCGAGTTCACGCTCTCCGGCGATGAGATGCTCGCGCGGCTCGACGAAGCCGTCGCGTCCTTCGATCAGCCGAGCATGGACGGCATCAATTCCTATTTCGTTTCATGGGCGGCGCGGCAAGCGGGGCTGAAGGTCGCGCTCTCAGGTCTTGGGAGCGACGAACTTTTCGGCGGCTACGCTTCATTCCGCGATACCGCGAAGGTGGCACGGCTTGCGGCCGCAGCGCGTTGGATGCCAAAGCCGCTGCGGCAATTCGTCACGACGCAATCGCAAGCTGCGAGAATTCCCGGCGCGACACCAGACGCATTCCGCAAAGCGTCTGCCGCGTGGATCGATCCTTCGTCTCTGCCGCACCCTTATTTTTTCACGCGCTCGCTTTTCACTCCGCAAGTGGTTTCGCGATGGCTGCACGAAAACGAAGACACGTGGAAAACCACTCCGTGGGGAGAATGGCTTGCCGAAGCGGCGCTTGAAACGCGGTCGATGGACAAATTCACCGCGATTTCCTGGCTCGAGCTGCGTTCCTATCTCGTGAATACGCTTCTGCGCGACACCGACTCGATGAGCATGCGTCATTCGCTCGAAGTGCGGGTGCCGTTTCTCGATTCAGCCCTCGTCGAATACGTGCTGTCTCTGCCGGAAGAGCAGAAGTGCAACTCGAAACAACCGAAAGCCTTGCTGATTGCTGCACTCGGCGATTTGTTGCCGCAAGAGCTTGTGGCACAGACGAAGCGAACATTCACGTTTCCGTGGGAGAACTGGCTTCGCGGCGCGCTGCGGGACCGGGTGGCCGCAGCCTTTTCCGATTGGTCGCCGGCCCTCGACGCGGTTCTTAGTGGCAACGACGCAGGTCAGATTTGGAGCGATTTCCTGGCCGGCAAGACAACGTGGTCGCGGCCCTGGAGCCTCTACGTCCTCAATGAGTGGGTGAAGCGAAATGTAAGCGCCCGTTCAGCGGGAAATACCGAGCGCGGGAAAACGACTGCCGTGTCCGTTGCCTGAAACACAATCCAATTGCGCGATACAATAGACATCCTGAAATGATAATTCTCGGCATCAACGCCTATCACGCGAACGCTTCGGCGGCGATTGTCGCCGACGGACGCCTGCTTGCAGCCGTTGAAGAAGAGCGCCTGAATCGCGTGAAATATGCGGCGGGCTTGCCTGCCCGCGCGATTCAGTATTGCCTCGACCAGGCCGGCGTGAAGCTTACCGAAGTCGACCACATCGCGATTCCGCGCGATCCCCGGGCGCGTCTGGGAACGAAATTACGCTTTGCGATTCGCATGCCGAGGTTTGCATTCGAGCGCGCTCGTGTGATGGCCCGCTTCGCGGGGATCCGCGAAGATTTGGCGTCGGCGTTTGAGATTGCGCCGGAGAGTATCCGTGCGCAGTTCCACCGGATCGAGCACCACACCGCACATATGGCGAGCGCGTATTTTGTTTCGCCCTTCGAGCGCTCCGCGGTTCTTTCCGCTGACGGACTCGGCGATTTTGCAAGCGCCATGTGGGCAATCGGCGAAGGCCCGCGCATGCGGACTCTCGGTGAAATCACGTTTCCGCATTCGCTCGGCATGTATTACACGGCCTTGACGCAGTATCTCGGCTTCTGGAAGTTTGGCGACGAATACAAAGTGATGGGACTCGCTGCCTACGGCCAGCCTGAGTTCCTCGAAGAATTCCGCCGCATCGTTCACGCCGACGGCCCGCTTTCCTTCAAGCTCGGCCTCGAATATTTCACGCACCAGAATCAGGGCGCGGAAATGTCGTGGCGCGACGCCAGCCAAACACCCGTCCTCGGCCAGTTATTTTCCCCGTACATCGAGAAGCGCCTCGGGCCCACGCGAAAGGCCGAAGAACCGCTCGAGCAGCGGCACCTGAATCTCGCTGCCAGCATGCAAGCCGCACTCGAGGAAGTCCTTGCCGCGCACTGGGCTGCGCTGGCGAAGAAAACCGGCGAAAAATCGCTGTGCCTCGCCGGCGGCGTCGCTTTTAATTGCCTCGCGAACGGAAAAATATTTGACCGCTCGCCCTTCGAGCGCGTCTACGTGCAACCCGCGGCGGGAGATGCAGGCCTATCGGTCGGCGCTGCGTTTGCCGTGGAGCATCAGGCTCTCGGCCGGCCGCGACAGTTCGTAATGGACCACGCCGGATGGGGCCCGGAATTTTCGCCGCAAGAAATTCGCGTCGCGATCGAATCAAGCGGGGCAGCCAACGGCGATCTCCATCTCGCAGAACTCGACGAGGAACCCCTCGTCCAAACCACCGCGCGCCACATCGCCGCTGGAAAGATCGTTGGCTGGTTTCAAGGCCGCGTCGAGTGGGGTCCGCGTGCGCTCGGTCAGCGCAGCATCCTCGCCGATCCGCGCCGCGCGGAAATGAAGGACGTGCTGAACCGCCGTATCAAGCATCGCGAAATTTTTCGCCCGTTTGCGCCGTCGATCCTTGAAGAAGCGACTTCGGAATATTTTGAACGCACGCATCCATCGCCTTTCATGACTTTCGCTTACTCCGTGCGCCCGGAAAAACGCTCGGTGATTCCCGCCCCGACTCATGTGGACGGAACCGCGCGCCTGCAAACCGTCAGTCGCACTGCGAACCCGCTCTATTGGAAGTTGCTGCGCGCGGTCGGCGACGTCACCGGCGTCCCCGTCGTCCTGAACACGTCGTTCAATGACAACGAGCCGATCGTCTGCCGCCCCGAAGAAGCGCTCGATTGTTTCCGCCGCACGCAGATGGACGTTCTGGTCATGGGCCACTTTGTACTCGAAAAGAAAGCAGCCGTCACCGCTGCCGCAACAAACACCGAGGGATTTGCCGAGCCGTAGATTGGTGTAAACTTAAGCAGCAGCTTGTATCGAACAGAAGCTGAAATACTCGTCGCATTCGATCGCCCAGCTCGCGACGAACCTGAATCGCGGAATCGTTAGGCCGTTCATGCACATTTTGCTGTTCAACGAATACTATCCACCGGACACTTCTGCCACGGCAAAGATGGCAGCGCTCGTAGCTGAAACGCTCGCAAAAAACCATCACGTAACCGTGCTCGCCGGCCGGCCGTCGTACGATCCGGACGAATATTATCCATTTGCATTTATCCGCAGCAACACGCGCAACCAAATCACGGTGGAACGGGTGGGTTCAACGGCGTTCCCGCGGCACAAAATGACGCGCCGCGTTTCAAATTATCTGACGTACCTCGCGCTAGCGGTCCCGCGGGCGATTGCGATCCGCGCCGATGTCGTCCTCGCTATGACGGATCCTCCCGTGGCAGGAATCGCCGGGGCATTCATCGCGCGAATGAGCGGCCGGCCCTTCGTCTACAACATTCGCGATATGTATCCGGACATGGCAGTGGGGGGCGAAATCGTTCGCCAAAATTCTCTCATCGACCGCTGGGAGCAAATGCATCGCCGGGCGCTGCGTGAAGCGGCTCGGGTGATCGTGTTGGGCGACGACATGCGCGAGCGCATTCTCGCGAAGGGCGTCTCTCCGGAACGCGTGGTGATCGTTCGCGATGGTTCGGCTCCTTCGGGGCAGATGCCAGATCGCGCTCATCCGGCGGTACAGGAAGTCCGCTGCGGATTCCCTTTCGTTGTCCTCCATGCGGGCAATCTCGGATTTTATGGTGCGTGGTCGACATTGCTGAAAGCTGCCGAAATTCTGCGCGACGAAAACACGGGGATTGTGTTTGTAGGTGACGGAGCAAACCGCGCCGCGATGCAATCGACAGTAAACGGTTCGCCAAATGTTCGCTTTCTGCCGTTCCGTCCGGCCAGCGAAATCCCACACGTGATGATGGCGGGCGATTTGCACATTATCACCGTGAAACGAGGCCTTGAAGGCGTTGTCGTCCCCAGCAAGCTGTTTTCAACGCTCGCTGCAGGGCGTCCAGTGCTGGTTGTGGCCCCTCTTGAGTGCGATGCGGCCCGGATCGTCCGTGCCACCGGGTGCGGAATTGCCGTCGATCCAGATAATCCCGACGCCGTTGCCGCCGCTATTCGTGAACTCCGCGACGACCCGAGACGGCTCGCCGAAATGGGCCAGCGAGCCCGGGAAACCGCGGAAAAATATGCTAGAGTGAATGAGCTGGAAAAATTCTCATTTATCATAGAAGAAGCTGCTAAATATGGTTCGGGAGGGCGTCATCTGGAATCGTAAAAAGGTTCTTGTCACTGGCGGCACATCGTTTATCGGCTCGCATCTGGTTGATGCACTGCTCGAACGCGGCGCGCAGGTCCGCGTGGTGGACGATCTCACGAGCGGGCGACTCAGCAACATCGAGCATCACCTGAAGAGCGGACGCGTCAAATTTGTGGAAGCCGATCTTCGCGAGCCGGGCGTCACACGAGCAGCGATGAACGGTATCGAAGTGGTTTTCCACCTTGCCGCCGACCATGGCGGCCGCGGCTACGTGGATCTTCATCAGGCAGGTCCTGCTTCCAACTTGTTTCTCGATGGACTCGTCTTCTGGGAGGCGGTGAAAGCAGGCGTCGAAAAGGTGGTTTACGCTTCATCCGGCTGCGTCTATCCGAATTACATGCAGACTGACGTGAAGAAGGAAATTTATCTTCGCGAAGAAGACGTGAAGCCGCCGCACGACGCGGACAACATGTACGGCTGGGCAAAGTTGATGGCCGAGCTCACGCTGCAGGCCTACCATCGCGAGCACAAACTGGGCGCAGCTTCCTGCCGCTACTTCACGGTGTACGGGCCGCGCGGCGTGGAAAATCACGCCGTCATTGCGATGATTGCGCGCGCGTTCGTCGGCCAGAATCCGTTCGAGGTGTGGGGCGACGGCACGCAAATCCGGAATTGGACCTACGTGGACGACATCGTGGCCGGCACGATTCTCGCTGCCGAAAAAATCAACGATGGCACAGCCGTCAATCTCGGCACCACGGAGCGCATTCGCGTTATCGATGCGGCGAAAATGGTGCTGGAACTTTCCGGGCAGAAGGCTGAAATCCGCCTTCGCCCCGATATGCCCACTGGCCCTGCCAACCGCGTGGCGGACAACAAGCTTGCCAAACAACTCTTGGGTTGGGAGCCGAAAACGATGTTCCGCGACGGCCTGAAGAAAACGATGGACTGGTATTTCGAAAGTAAGAAAAGGGACGAAGTGCGCGGCGTCCTCGAAAACATGCTGACGGCGCGCTAGTCACAACAAACCTGGCCCCACAATGGCTATCCCTGCGGATCTGATTGCATTCATCGTGGCGCTACTCGCGTCGCTCGGGCTTACCATCCCGGTGCGTCACTTTGCGCTGCGCATGGGACTCGTCGACCATCCGGGGCCGCGCAAAGTTCACCTGAAGCCCATACCGCTTCTCGGTGGAATTGCCATTTACCTGGGATTCGCTGCCGCGATTTTGCTTTCGCAGCACGGCGCGATGCAGCAGCAAACGATCGCAATTCTGAGCGGCGCCACTCTCCTCGCTTTCGTCGGATTCCTTGACGACGGCGGTCTGCTCCATCATCAAGTGAAGCTCTTTATCGGTATGCCGGTCGCGGCGCTGTTTCTCCTGGTGTCGGGCATCCGCGCGCAACTTTTTTCGCAATTCGTCCCCGGAATCTTCGGTGTGATTCTAGATGCCTGTTTCACAGTGGTCTGGGTAGTGGGAATCACTGCATCCTTCAGCATCCTCGACCACATGGACGGTCTCTGCGCGGGCATCACCGCTATCGCCGCCGGATTTTTTACGATTTCGGCGTTCATGAACGGCCAGAGAATCGTGCAAACGCTGGGCGCCGCCACGCTCGGCGCTGCGCTCGGATTCCTGCGTTGGAATTTCAATCCCGCGAAAATTTTCATGGGCGACGGCGGCGCCATGTTTCTCGGCTTCCTGATGGCGACTTTGGGGCTGAAAATTCGTCTGGACGGAGCGCCGTTTCCTGCTGGATGGCTCGTTCCGGTTCTGATACTGGGCGTGCCGATTTTTGACACCACGCTCGTTTCAATCTCTCGGGCCCGGCGGGGCCTGCTGCCCTTCACCTCACCGGGAAAAGATCATACCGCGCACCGCCTGTCGAATCTGGGCCTCGGGCATCGACGCGCAGTGCTCGTTCTCTATCTGCTCGCGGCGCTACTCGGGACAACCGCTGTGTTTATTCCGCGCTTCTCGACCAGCACGATTTACGGTCTCGTTGCTGCTCTAGCGTTGTGCGGCCTCATAGCTGTTTTTTTCCTCGAAACGGCCCCTTTCGAGAAGCAAGTGAAGCTGCAGAAATCCACTTCGCCTCTCTAAGCCTCTCAGCGATTTCCGGAAGGTCTTCCACGTTGGTGGACATTCATCGGTAGGATATACTTCCTCCCTTGCAGTTTTTGGGCGCAGAGGCACCCCGATCGGTGCTTTCTGCATCGATAGATGCACGGGAAGCGCGGCCTTGCAGCCTTCCGGAATCATCGCTAGCGGGATATGCCAAACTCATGTTCTTAATTCCGATTGAGGAAAACAGTGCTCGAATCGCGCGACGCGAACGACCGCTCCAAGTCCACCTTGCGCGCTGATAGCCGGAACGTCGCCGTAGTCGGCGGTTCAGCCGCCGGATTATTCACAGCTTCCATTCTGGCCCGTAGCGGTGTGGCCGTTCGCGTGTTCGAACGTGTCGAGACCCTCGAGCCTGCCGCTCGCACTCTAATTGTCACGAATCATATGAGAACCCTGCTGGGCCGCGCGGCAGAGGGGAGCATCGTAAACGAAATCCGACGCTTCGAATTATTCACTGATGGCCGCACCGCCAATGTTGCTCTGAAGCGTCCGGATCTAATTATCGAGCGGCGCGCTTTGATTCAGGGCCTCGCGGAAGAAGCGCAAAAAGCCGGCGCAAAACTGGAACTTGGACACCGTTTCCACGCGCTTCATCCGAATGGCCGAGGGATCATTCTGGAAGTCGAACGCTGCGCGAATGGCGAACGTGAGGAGGTTCGCGCGCAGACGATTGTAGGCGGTGATGGAGCGTCGAGCCGTGTGGCGCGTGCGGCGGGCTGGTCGCCGCTTCCAACCGTCCCGCTCGTTCAGGCGATCGTTAATTTGCCAAAGGATATGTCGCCAGACACGGCGCGAGTCTGGTTCGTTCCGGAGGACACTCCGTATTTTTATTGGCTCATCCCTGAGTCTCCCACCCGTGGTGCGCTGGGATTAATCGGCGAACACGGACCCGATACACGGCGGCATCTCGAGCGCTTTCTCGAAAAGCGCAAGCTCGAGCCGATTGAATTCCAGGGCGCGCGCATTCCGGTTTACACCGGATGGGTCCCGGTGAAGCGGGACGTCGGAAATGGATCTGTTTATGTGGTCGGCGATGCTGCGGGACAGGTGAAAGTGACGACGGTGGGCGGAATCGTCACCGGATTCCGCGGCGCGTTGGGAGTGGCCGAGGCCATTCTCAACGGCGGCGCAAGCGGTGAGCTCCGGTCGTTGCGCCGCGAACTGAATCTCCATCTGCTGCTGCGCCGCTCGCTCCACGATTTTCAGCAATCCGATTACAGCCGGCTTGTGGATTTATTGAACGCGCCTGCCATTCAGTCGCTCGGTGAGTATTCGCGAGATGAGGCGTGGAAAATACTGTGGCGCATTTGTCTAAAACAGCCGCGGCTGGTCCTGCTCGGTCTGCGTGGATTGCTGACACGAGGCCGACCGGTTCATCAACCCCGCGGTTGACTTCTTCGCGTCACACCTCTCCCGCCGGACGAACGCCGGGACGCATTCAGCGGTTCTCCTGCTATTCTGAGTGTCGAGAAATCGTAAAATTCTTCTTTTCGCGGAATACGCGCGTGCCAAAAAGCAAAGCACACTTGGAACATCGCTGACATGTATATCCTGGGACTTTCGGCCATGGAACACGGGCCCGCCGCCGCGATTATCAGCGATAGCGGAGTGATCGCCGCGATCGAAGAGGCGAAGCTCGCGCGAACGCGCTCGGTGGAAGGAATTCCACGCCTCGCGATTCGCTTCTGCCTGGATCGTGCGGGCATCAAGTGGCAGGACGTCGATCGGATTGCTATCGCCTCTCGCCCGAGCCGCGCGTGGACTCGCAAGGCGCTCTTTCGCACGCGGCTTGCACCACTCGCGCCCGTCTCCAGCGTCTATTTCCTCAATAAAGCGTCCGGGGAGTTGGGCCGCGAGCTAAACAATTTCAGAATTGTGCGGGAGATGGCCGGAGGCCAGCGCGACCGCGTGCAGGGCTTCGATCATCATCTGTGTCACGCAGCGAGCGCTTATTTTGCTTCGCCGTTCGATCGCGCGCTGATCGTCACGCTCGACGAGCGCGGCGACGGCCGCTGCGGATTTGCGGGTGTAGGAACGGATCGGACAATTCGCGAAGTCGCTGGAATCAATTTTCCGCACTCGCTCGCCTGGGTGTACACGCAAATCACACGGCTCATCGGATTTCGGCCTCATGGCGATGAGCACAAGACGCAATGGCTCAGCACAACGGGCGATCCCGTCTTTGCGGAATTTTTCACCAGCATGCTTCAGCGCTCGCCGCAATCCCCGCCGCACCTGAACTCGAAATATTTTCAGCGCGATTTCGCGGGAGAGGTTTCGTTCAGCAGCGAGTTCTATCGCGGGCTCGGAATCGCGCGTGAAGCCGAATCGCAACTTGACGGCGCGCTTCGCGCAAACATCGCCGCCAGTCTTCAGCAGGCGTGCACCGCGATTGCCGTCGAATGGCTTGAAACATTGCGCAAGCAAACCGGCGAACGGCAATTGTGTTTGGCCGGCGGATTGTTCTTGAATCCGCTTATGGTCGCAGCCGCCGAGGAAAAAACCGGATTCGAGAATATTTTCGTTCAACCGGCGGCCGGCAACGAAGGCACCTCGCTCGGAGCGGCGTGGCTCGCGTGGCACCAATCGCAGAGCGAGCCTCGGGTGGCGCCGCTTGCAAGCCTCTATCTCGGTCCGTCGTATTCCAACGAACAGATCAAGCAGGTCCTCGACAACTGCAAAGCCACTTATCATTGGTGCGATTCGGAGGACCGGAAGATCGATGGAGTTCTGCGCTTGCTGCAGGCGGGAAAAATCGTCGCGTGGTTTCAGGGCGCCGCGGAGTTTGGGCCGCGCGCGCTGGGGAATCGCAGCTTGCTTGCTTCGCCCTGGGCTCCCTACGTGACAGAGAATTTGAACGATTTTGTGAAGCACCGCGAACCGTACCGGCCATTCGCGCTTTCGATCCCCGAGGAAGACTGCGCGGAGTATTTCGAGTGCTCGATGAACGGCAGGTTCATGACAACGATGGCGACGCCGACCGCGAAGATGCGTAAGTTGCTGGAACCGATTCCCTCGGGATTTGTTGCGCTGGAGAGCGTGCGGCTGCACGTGGTGTCGCGGGAAGATAACCCGCTTTTCTGGAAGCTGCTGAAGCGCTCCGGGGAGAAAGGGCCCGCGCCGATTCTTGTGAATGCGTCGTTCAATCTTTTCGGTGAGCCTCTCGTGATCACCCCGCGTGACGCGGTTCGCAGCTACTTTTGCTCCGGCGCAGACGCACTGATGGCTGGAAGTTTTCTCCTTGCGAAGCGATAAGTTAGCGTGCCTACCATCGCGAATTCCGTCAAGGCACTGCAAACGAAGAGAATCCGAAGAAAACGTCTTCTTATCGCAAGCAGTGTTGTTTTGTTTTTGGCCGCCGCGGGAATCGTCGCGTTTCGCGGCGCAGGATCCTGGCTTGTGCGTCAGGACGCACTCGCGCCCGCCGAAGTGATTGTTGTTTTGAGCGGTGGCCTGCCCTATCGCGCCGAAGGCGCCGCCGCGATTTACATGCAGGGCTATGCTCCGGAAATCTGGATCAGCCGGCCGGAAAGCCCCGCCGCCGACCTGGCAGCGCTTGGCGTTTCTTTTGTCGGGGAAGAAGAGTACAACCGCCAGATCCTGGTTCAGGGAGGGGTGCCGGCTGCTGCGATTCATATTTTCCCCGACACGATCATCGATACGCAACAGGAAGTGGATGAAATCGCGCGCGAAATGCGCCGCACCGGCAAAACACAGGCGATTATCGTAACGTCTCCCCAGCACACGCGCCGCGTGAAAGTCTTGTGGAAGCGCATTGCCGGAAACGATCCAAAAATGATCGTTCGCGCCGCAGCTGAGGATCCGTTCGATGCATCTCACTGGTGGCGCAACACGCGGGACGCGCTTTCGGCGGTGCGCGAATTCCTGGGCCTCGTCAATATTTGGGCGGGGTTACCGGTGCGTCCGCATGCGCGCTGAGTAACTATCGCTTGATCTACTGTGAATCGCACGTGATTGGGTGACCTCTCATCGCCGATAGGTTTCTGGATAACGGAGCGAGTGGGGTACCATCTAAAGGTACATTCACCTGAATTCATCCAAATCTTTTTCTGGGAGTTCCGTTGAAAATTTCGGTGATTGGAGCCGGCTACGTCGGTCTTGTGACCGGTGGCTGCCTCGCGGAAATTGGTCACGAAGTTGTCTGTGCGGACAATGATGCGGCAAAGATTGCGACGCTCGTCGCCGGACGCCTGCCCATTTACGAGCCCGGACTCGACGCGGTTATCGCGAAGGCTCGTAAAGAAGGCCGGCTGAGTTTTAGCGCGAACACCTCAGACGCAGTGTCGGCCGGTGACGCAATATTTATCTGCGTCGGCACGCCGCCACTGCCCAATGGCGATGCGGACCTGAGTGCGATCGACCATGTCGCGCGGCTGATTGCCAGCGAAGCGCGCTCGCCGAAACTTGTCGTCGAAAAGAGCACGGTCCCTGCTCAAACGGGACAGGAATTGAAACGTGCGCTGTCGGTCTATGGACGCAAGAGCGGCGTGACCTTTCGCGTAGCGTCCAATCCTGAGTTTTTGCGTGAAGGCACCGCGATTGCGGATTTTCTGCATCCCGACCGGATCGTCGTGGGCGTGGAAGACGAAGTCGCCGAGCGGCAGCTTCATGAAATTTACCGTCCCGTGATCGAACGTACATTCAACTGTCCGATGCACGCTCCGGCCGCCTGCCCGGATGTTCCGGCGCCGGCATGGCTCGTGACGACGATCAACAGCGCCGAGCTGATCAAGCACGCGTCGAATTCTTTCCTGGCCTTGAAGATTTCCTACGCGAACATGGTGGCCGATCTCGCGGAGCGGCTGGGAGCCGACATCGAAGAAGTGGCGCACGCGATGGGGATGGATCCGAGGATCGGCCGGAGTTTTCTGAACGCAGGTCTCGGCTTCGGCGGGTTTTGTTTGCCGAAGGATTTGCAGGCTTTCGTCCATCTTGCCGAGCGCACCGGTGTGGATTTCACGCTGCTGAAGGAAGCGGAAAAGATCAATCACAGGCGCATTGGCCATACCGTCGAGAAAATCCGGCGCGCGCTATGGGTGATCAAAGGAAAGCAGATCGCGGTGCTGGGCCTGGCGTTCAAAGCCAACACGGATGACATTCGCTTCGCGCCGGCCATAGACTTGATACATCAACTGGTCAGTGAGGGCGCGCACGTTCGCGCGTACGATCCGCAGGCGATGGAAAAGGCGCGGACGCTGATGCCGCACGTCGAGATGCCGGATTCGGCCTACGACGCGGCGAAGGACGCGGAGGCGCTGGTCATCGCGACGGAGTGGAAACAGTTTCGCGAGCTTGACTGGGCACGCATTCGCGACGCGATGACGCGGCCGTTGATTGTGGACGCGCGCAATTTGCTTTCGGCGCCCGAGATGAAATCGATGGGATTCGAATATTACTCGGTCGGCCGCCCGGACTGAGAATCGAGCCGACAGTGGCGCCGCACTACCGCGCGGGCTCGGCGACTTTCTTGCGAAAATATTCGTACGTGCGCTTCAGACCTTCTTCCAGATTTATCTTCGGTTCCCAATTCAGAATGCGCCGGGCTTTCGTAATATCCGGACAGCGCTGCTTGGGATCGTCCTGCGGCAGCGGCCGAAATACGATCGGCTCTTTCGAGCCCACGAGCGATCGAACGCGCTCCGCGAATTCGAGAATTGTGATTTCGTGCGGGTTGCCGATGTTCACGGGGTCGTGCTCGTCTGACTCGAGCAGCCGGTAAATTCCATCGAGCAAATCGGAAACGTAGCAGAAGCTTCGCGTCTGTTTGCCATCTCCATACACCGTGATGGGCTCGCCGGTGAGCGCCTGATACAAAAAATTCGGCAGGGCGCGGCCGTCGTTGAGGCGCATGCGCGGGCCGTAGGTATTGAAGATGCGAACGATGCGCGTGTCGACGCCGTGATAGCGATGGTAGGCCATCGTCAGCGCTTCGGCAAAGCGCTTTGATTCGTCGTAGACGCCGCGCGGACCGACCGGATTCACCCGGCCCCAATAGGATTCAGGCTGCGGGCTGACCTCCGGGTCGCCGTAGCATTCCGAGGTGGAAGCTTGGAGAAATTTCGCCTTTTTCGCGAGCGCCAGGCCCAGGGCGTTGTGCGTGCCGAGCGCGCCTACTTTCATGGTTTGAATCGGCAGCTTAAGATAGTCCGGCGGACTGGCGGGGGAAGCGAAGTTCAAGATGGCGTCGACGGCGCCGTCGACTTCAATGTAACGCGTGACGTCCTGCTGGACGAATCGAAATTTCGGATTTGCGAGCAGGTGCGAGACATTTGACTCTGTGCCGGTAACCAGATTATCCAGGCAGAGAACTTCCCAACCCTTCTCGAGCATCAGATCGCAGAGATGCGAGCCGAGAAACCCTGCACCGCCTGTTATTACTGCGCGCAAATTAATCGCCTCCTTTGTTGCTGCAAGTTAGCTGCGAGTCAGCTGCCATCATCTCGTGAATGTCTTCGTCCCGTTTACGCTTTGTGATCGTCATTTCGAACCCGGCTTGGGCGGAGCGAATGCTGTGGTGTGGTCAACGACGACGCGCCAGCCCTCGGGGAATTTTCTAAGGTTGAGCGTGAAAATACCGGACGGATTGTCCTTCTCACGCTCGAGATGAAATTCTCCGATGGCGTACGCAGAGTTCGAACATTCGACGCGGATTTCCAGATTTGCGAACGAGAGGCGCCCCATCGCTTTGCGATCCGGGTAGCTGCGTTTGTAGCGATCGAAGAGCGCCTGCCAGCCTCGGGAAATTCCGTCGGCGCTGACGAACTCGGTCTCGTCCGATTTCCAGTAGCCGGCCATGAAGCCGTCAATGTCGCCGCGATTCCAGGCAGCGGTTTGGTCGACGAGGAGAGCGCGGATCTGGGCTTCGTCGGGTGTTACTTGGGGCTTGGCGGCTGAACGTATTTCGAATCCAGAGCAGAGCGCGAGAATGAGGGCGGCGAAAAGGACGAGTTGCGATGGACGGCTAGTGCGTCCGAAATTCCGTTTGGCGTTGCGATTCGACATTACGCGATCCTTTGTGTTGAGAGAGTTCGAGTTCGACAACGCAATGTGAATCGTCGCCCTCGCAAAGCCGTGCGTACACGACTTGTGCCTGAACAACCCTCGCACGTTGTGGCTAGGAATTCAAACGGGACTTGGTGGTCGGATTCTCGCCGGGCGACAAAGAGGAGCGGAGTACGGCACACCTTTGCGACGGGATGAAAAGGCAATGTGAATGACTGGGATCAATTGAGGAGGGGGTACCGTCGTTCCATTGCGCGGGGCGCGCGCCCAGGCCAAAATGGGGACGGTCAAAACAGATGATTATCTCGATCTTCATTCTCGTGTTCTCGCTGGCGGCGCTGATTCAGTTTGCAGCGTTTACGTGGCACGCTGCGTTTCTGAGCTTAGCTACCGCGGAGATACCGGAAAATATGGTTAAGTGTATTGAACTGAATAGTTTCCAGGAGGCTTCCGCCTTTGAACGGCTTTGTCCTGAGCTAGGAGAGGGTGGCGGCGGGAACCTCCGCGCCGTCAGCCTGTATCACGGCTTCCTGCAGTTCCTGACGTCAATTGGCGATGCGATTCTTCCGCCTGGCGTCTGGATGGGCACAGCGCGAAATGGCGCTTTGTACGCGTTATGCAACTGTGGCGCTGGCGCAGCGGATGGAACGCAATCAGATGATGGCTGCTGAACTTACCTCGTTTTAAGTACCTGCCGTTTGAAATCGATCCCCCATAAATTTGACGATCGTCCTGGAATGGCTGTGGGCAATTCTTGCAGGTCGTTCGCGACGGATAGGAAAGGCTTGCCGGGGAAACTGAACGTGGAAGCGTTCCAGCGGGGAACCTCGCGGCGCAAATCCCAGCGGGTCAACAAATCGGCCGCCGCCGAGTGACTGGCCATGTGCATGCAGTCCTGAAACGCGCGATCCGAGAACGCATCAGCGCAAGGCTCGCGAAGCGTGGAATGGCCGGACCGTCGTTTCGTTTTGGAAGCACTGCACAAGACGTCTAAAGTGCCGCCAGGACGCACCGAAGATTGTTTGACGGCGATTGAATGCGCGGGAAACGGTTGTGGCGCGCGAAGGATAGAGGAGGGACGAAATGGCAATCAGCGCAATATTGGGGAGCGTGCTGCAGGCTGCGTTGACGCAGAACACTCAGTCGAAGTTCAAACAATTCAAGCAGGAATTTCAGCAGCTGGGGCAGGATTTGCAGTCGGGGAACATTGCACAGGCGCAGTCTGATCTCGTGACGCTGCAGCAGAATTCGCCGAGTGCGCTGCGGAGCACAGCGGCCATCAGCGCCACCGCGAGCGGTAATCCGATCGCGCAACTCTTCTCGCAACTGGGGCAGGCGTTGCAGACTGGAAATTTGTCGACCGCACAGCAGGCGTACAGCATGCTGCAGCAGGACTTTCAGCAATTCGCGAGCAGCGGCGGATTGGGCGGAGTGAGCAAAGTGGCATCGCAGATCGCGACCGGGGTGCTGAATCTGGTGGCGTAGTGCGGAGGCGTAATTCGGGCGCGTAACGCGGTTACGGAGTGCTCGTAGATTACGCTGAGATTCTTTCCGGCAAGGCCGGAATCTTCGATCGACCATCCTGATCGGATGGTCTCATAATGACAAGGCGCTGAAGGGCGGAAGATATCAAGCGGTTGGTTGCTGTGGGATGCGCGGGCGGGTCCCGTTAAAGCATCCGGGACGCAAACGACGCGTCTGAGACCCGCCCCTACAAGAAAAAAAGGCGGGGCGATGAATGTCGCCCCGCCTTTTTTTGTTTTTGCGTATCGAGGTTGCGTGTTGTTGCTAGGCTGTGGCTGAGCGCTGCGCGTTGAGGAATGCGAGCAGGTCGGCGTTGATCGTGTCGGCGTGCGTGGTGGGCATGCCGTGCGGAAAGTCTTTGTAGGATTTGAAGGTGCTGTTCCGCAGCAACTTTGCCGAGAGCGGGCCGGCATCGGCGTAGGGGACGATCTGGTCGTCTTCACTGTGCATCACGAGGACCGGCACGGTGATTTTCTTCAGGTCTGCGGTGAAGTCGGTCTGAGAGAAAGCGACGACGCCATCGGAGTGCGCCTTGACGCCTCCCATCATGCCCTGGCGCCACCAATTCCAGATCACGCCCTGAGAAGGTTTCGCGCCGGGCCGGTTGTAACCATAGAACGGACCGGAGGCGACGTCATAATAAAACTGCGCGCGGTTGTAGGATGTCTGCTGCTGGTATGAATCGAAAACTTCTTTAGGCAGGCCGCCCGGATTGGCCGGAGCCTTCAGCATCAACGGCGGAACGGCGCTGATGATCGCTGCTTTTGCCACGCGGCTTTCACCGTGGCGGGCAATGTAGTGAATCACTTCGCCGCCGCCGGTGGAGTGGCCCACATGAATCGCGTCCTTGAGGTCGAGGTGCGCGGTGAGCGCCGCCAGGTCGTCGGCGTAGTGATCCATGTCGTGGCCGTCACTGGTCTGAGTGGAACGGCCGTGTCCGCGACGGTCGTGGGCAATCACGCGATAGCCGTGATTGAGGAAGAACATCATCTGATTGTCCCAATCATCGGCGGAGAGAGGCCAGCCGTGGGAGAAAACGATGGGCTGCCCTTTGCCCCAGTCCTTGTAATAAATCTCTGTGCCGTCTTTGGTGGTGATTGTTGCCATTGCTCGTCTCCTTCTATTTTGAATTCACTGCGAACGCGAGATAACTGGGCAGCGGCTCCGTCGCGCGGGACGGTCTGGCTGACGGTTGCTTGGATGCGCGGAGCGAGATGGGCGGGTTCAGTTCGGGTGTGGAGAGGGAGTGCGGAGGTGGAGAGTCCGCCGCGGAGGCAAAAGAGTCGGAAGGTTTGATGCAGCCGGCGCAATTCATGGAGAGACGGCGAGATGCCGGCGGTACGGAATGGCAGGCGAGGCCTAACGATGGGTCGAGGTCTACGGCGATATTTGATCTTAGATGGTGAAGATTTGGCACGGCTTGATGGCTTAGCGGAGATTAATCGGGTTCGGTTAATTTTTTGAGAGAGGCATCGAAGGGGGGGAGGGCTACGCCGCGCTCTGTGATTATGGCGGTGATGTAACGGGCGGGAGTTACGTCGAATGCGGGGTGGGCGGCATGGACGTCGTTCGGTGAGATTTGGATGCCTGCCAGATGCGTGACTTCGTGTGAGGAGCGCTCTTCGATCGGAATTTCTTCGCCGGAAGCGATCGACATATCGAGCGTGGAAATCGGAGCGGCCACGTAGAACGGAACTTTATTTTCGCGAGCGAGGACGGCGATGCCGTAGGTGCCGATTTTGTTTGCCGTGTCGCCATTGCTCGCGATGCGATCGGCGCCGACTACGACGGCGTTGACGCCACCGGTTTTGAGAAAATGCCCGACCATGTTGTCGGTGATGAGCGTGAGCGGGATGCGGTCCTGCTGCAATTCCCAGGCGGTAAGGCGCGCGCCCTGCAGATAGGGACGCGTTTCTGGGACGAGGACTTCGATGCGGTAGCCGCCTTCGACGGCCATGCGCACGACGCCGAGCGCGGTGCCGATTCCGGCGGTGGCGAGCGCGCCGGCATTGCATTGCGTCATGACACGGCCAGATTTGCCCAGAAGCTCGGCGCCAAATTTTCCGATGCGGCGGTCCGCTTCGCGGCGCTCTTCGTGAACTTTTTGCGCTTCTGCAACGAGGGCGGCGCGCAGAATTGCCAGCGCGGCTGGGGCGTCTCCATTGGTGGACGCGGCTGTCGCCAATTCTTCGAAGCGGCGCTTGAAGCGGTCGATCGCCCAGAATAAATCCACGGCGGTGGGACGAGTGTGCGCGAGTGTGTCGCAGATTGTGGAGAATTCGGCGCGCAGTTCCGGGAGCGATTTTGCGTGCGAACGCTGGACGCCTAGCGCTGCGCCCATTGCTGCGGCGACTCCGATGGCAGGCGCGCCGCGGATGATCATGTCCTTTATTGCTTTCGCGACGTCGCGGTAATCGGTGTAGGTGTGGTAGACGACTTCGCCGGGGAGGCGGAGCTGGTCGAGGATTACGACGCCTTCGGTCGTCCAGCGGATTGGTTCGACGTTGTGCAAGCGGTGGTGCTCCTGATGCGCTCAGTGGCGACCGCTCAGCGCGGGCCTTCCTACATTCTAACTGATTCTCGTGCGGCGCATTCGGCGTGACGCAACACCCAAGTCAACACCTGCCGGTCTTCCCGACACAATACATCGGGACGCGAAAATCACGGAAGCCCGGCTCTACAAAGGCGCAAGGCCTATGACGAGCCGACGGGAAGATGGCGCAGGCCGTGGGAGGCGACGAGAAACGCGATAAATAGAAATGAATTGTAGCTGACGTGGAGAAAATAGCTTGCGACGACGGTCCGCGAGATCGCGCGCGCGGCGGTGAAGATGATGCCGACCACGATCAGGAGCGCGATTTGGCCCCAGCCTCCCCAGAGCTGGGGCGCGTGGAGGAGGCCGAACATCGTCCCCGTAATCACAACGCCGGCGCGGATTCCAAAACTCCGCGCGACGACGGGATAAATGTAGCCGCGAAAGATTGTTTCCTCGACGAGTGGAGCGACGAGGACACCCATGAGCATCAGCAGAAAGGCGCTGCGGCGATCTTGAAAAAATGTCTCAATCGGCATTTTGGTTTTGTTTTGAAGCGCGGCTGAGGCGATTTGAATCAGCAGCGAGAGCGCGAAGCCGCCGAGAATCAAAGTGAGGTAGACGATGCGGCGCGGGATCGTGCCTGTGCCAAGCGGGCGCCAGCCGATCGTTCGCCAGAATGGCGATTGAAAACGAAAACGCATCTGCGCGGCGAGGTAGACGAGCAGGCCGAGCGAGAGCAATGTTTGATTGAGGATCAGGAACAGACTTTTGTCGCTCGCGGATTTTTGCAACACGGTGGGCGTCAATCCAAATGCAGCGAAGCCACCGACGAGAAAAATGCTGATGAGAAACATTCCAGCGAAAGCGATTAACACGAGAAGCAGCAGATCGACCCAGTTCCAGGGGCCGCGCAGGTCGTTGGGAAACTGGCTGTACATGGGCGCTGGAATTTCGCCGGCTGCGTGCGCGACCTGGAGTGGGAGTTGTCGTTCGATGTCCAGGGCGCCGGAGTCTGCGTGAGTTGCCGCCGGCGTAGAGGGCTCTACGGAAAACTGGTCGGGCAAGAGCGGATTGTGATCGTCGGGGATCATTTATATGAATTCAGGCGTGCGAAACTTGCATTCAGCTCGATTGGAGGACCCCGTGTTTTCCGTTACCGATACCGTTTCCATTTCCATTTGCTCCATTCAGAGCGCGAGAGAGAATCTGGCCAGTGAACGATTTTTTCACGCGCGCCACTTGCTCCGGCGTGCCTTGCGCGACGATTCGGCCGCCTTCGTCACCGCCTTCGGGACCGAGGTCGATGATCCAATCGGCTTGCTTGATGACGTCAAGATGATGCTCGATGATGAGCACGGTATTGCCGAGAGTGACCAGGCGATTCAGCACGTCGAGTAATTTCTTGACGTCGTCGAAGTGAAGGCCGGTTGTGGGCTCGTCGAGAATATACAGCGTGCGGCCCGTTTGGCGTCGCGAAAGTTCGCGGGCGAGTTTTGTGCGTTGCGCTTCGCCGCCGGAAAGGGTGGTGGCGGATTGGCCGAGCTGGATGTATCCGAGGCCGACGTCGACGAGCGTTTGCAGCTTCTGCTGAATCGCAGGAATGTTTTCGAGAGCCTTGAGCGCTTCTTCGATCGGCAAGTCGAGGAGATCGGAAATCGTGAGTCCCTTGTAGCGAACCGAAAGCGTCTCGGCGTTGTAGCGCTTGCCGCGGCACACTTCACACGTCACGTAAACATCGGGCAGAAAATTCATTTCGATACGGCGCTGGCCGTCGCCTTGACATGCTTCGCAGCGGCCGCCTTTCACGTTGAAGCTGAAACGGCCGGGGCGGTAGCCGCGCTCGCGCGATTCCGGGAGCATGGCGTAAAGTTCGCGAATCGGCGCGAATACGCCGGTGTAGGTGGCGGGATTCGAGCGCGGCGTGCGGCCGATGGGAGCCTGGTCGATTTGAACGACTTTGTCGATGTGCTCGATACCGGTGATCGAGCGGTGCGCGCCGGGTTTTTCCATCGAGCGATAGAGTTTGGCGGCGAGCGCGCGGTAGAGAATGTCGTTGATAAGCGTGGATTTGCCGGAGCCTGAAACACCGGTGACGACGGTGAGCAGGCCGAGCGGAAATGTGACATCGATATTTTTCAGATTGTGCCCGTGCGCGCCGAGAATCGTGATCGCTTTTCCGTTGGCGGCGCGGCGAATTTCCGGCACGGCAATTCTGGCGTGGCCCGAAAGATATTGCCCCGTGAGCGATGCGGGATTCGCGGCAATTTCTTCGGGCGCTCCGGCAGCGACGAGATAGCCCCCAGCGCTTCCGGCACCGGGGCCGAGATCGACTACATAGTTTGCGCGCCGGATTGTTTCTTCATCGTGTTCGACGACAAGGACCGTGTTGCCGAGGTCGCGCAGGGTTTCGAGCGTACTGAGCAGGCGGCCGTTGTCACGTGCGTGCAGGCCAATCGATGGCTCGTCGAGAACGTAAAGGACGCCGCGAAGGCGCGAGCCGATTTGCGTGGCGAGGCGAATGCGTTGCGCTTCCCCGCCCGACAATGTGGCGGCCGAGCGGTCGAGCGTGAGATAGCTGAGTCCGACGGCGAGCAGAAATTCAAGCCGCTCTGCGATTTCGCCGAGAGGACGCCCGGCAATTTTGCGCTGACGTAGGGAGAGCTGGCCGCGAATTTTGTCGACGGCGGCGCGAGCATCATTGAGCGAGAGAGCGGTGAAATCCGCGATCGAGAATCCGGCGATCTTCACGGCAAGACTTTCCGGCCGCAGACGCCGCTCATTGCAAGTTGCGCATGGCGCGGGCGACATATATTGCGTGAGCCATTCGCGGTAAGTGTCGGAGTTCGATTCCTCAAGGCTCTTTTCAAGATGCGTCAGCACACCCTGAAAATTCAGGCCTTTCACACCGCTGCCGTCGGCAGGATTGCCGTGCAGGATCAAGTTCTGAACCTTACGCGGAAATTTTTCGAATGGCGTATCAAGGTCGAATCCGTGAGCGGCGGCAGCGAGCTTCATCGTGCGCTGCACGAATGTGGAACCCGACCCTGGACCGAGGCCGCCTTCGAAGAGCGGCTTCGACCAATCGACGATCACCTTTGACGGATCGAAGTCGTATTTCGAGCCCAGGCCGTGGCATTCGGGGCACGCGCCGTACGGCGAATTGAAACTGAACGAGCGCGGCTCGAGCTGCGGCACCGAAATGCCGCAATCCGGGCAAGCGAGTTTTTCGGAGTAGACGTGCTCTTCCCCGCCCACGACTGAAATTGTGACGAGGCCGCCTGTAAGTTTCAGCGCGGTTTCGACGGATTGCTCGAGGCGCTGCGCGATGCCGTTCTTCAGCAACAGCCGGTCAACGACGACTTCGATGGTGTGATTCTTGCGGCGATCGAGCGGAATCGGCTCGTCGAGATTCATGAGCTCGCCATCGACACGCGCGCGGACGTAACCTTCCTTCGCGTACTTCTCGAATTCCTTTTTGTACTCACCTTTGCGCCCGCGAACCACCGGCGCGAGCACCATGATCCGGTCATCCGGTTTGAGCGCGAGAACGGATTGGACGATCTGCTCGGTGGATTGTCGCGTGATGGGCAGTCCGCACTTGGGGCAATGCGGAGAGCCGATAGCGCTGTAGACGACGCGCAAGTAGTCGTAAATTTCGGTGATCGTGCCCACCGTAGAACGAGGAGACCGCGTGGTGGTTTTCTGCTCGATCGCGATGGAAGGCGAAAGCCCCTCGATCGAATCGACGTCCGGGCGTTCCATCTGGTCGAGGAACTGCCGCGCATAGGCGGAAAGCGACTCCACGTAACGACGCTGCCCTTCGGCATACAAAGTGTCAAACGCGAGCGAGGATTTGCCGGAACCGGAGAGGCCGGTGATGACGGTCAGCGAATTTCGAGGAATCTCGAGGCTGATATTCTTGAGATTGTGCTGCCGCGCGCCGCGAATAACGATTTTCTTCAGACCCATTTGGTGTCGGTGACGGGTAATCCGCCTTCGTACAGGCGGGAACTCCATACAGTGGGCAGATTGCGCCCAGACTAATCTTTAAACATAGCAAGCGAGGCAAGCGAGGTCAAGAAAGCAACACGTAAATCAGCAGGCGAAAGGGGCGAAACGCGTTCTAAAAAATTTCCTGCGGTGATTTTTACCGGGAGCCTTGGATTTTTTACGCATCAGGTGATTCTGAAGCCATTTGTTTTCAGCCAGTTAGTTTGGTTTCCTGCGTGCGTTGAATGTTAGGGTCAGGGGGAGGAAAGCCGAGAATCCCTTCGGGGATTGAGGGCTGGGCCGGCTTCCTTCCCCCGGCCACTTACCGCCGCTTCCACTTCCTACCCCTCTGATATTGGCGGCGGGGGTGTATCTGCAAATTCTCTGAGCCAATTCCTGAAGGGTCCCTATTCCGTCATCGAAATAATCTTGCTAGTAAGGAATGGGACGGCAGGAAGTTTCCCGGGCACACCGGAAGCAGTCGGGCATTCTGCAAATGGGGATCAAATCGTTGACAACACCAACAGAGGCCGGCCACATCCGCATGCGAAGACGCGACAAACAAGAAAGGCTAGACGCTGTGGCTACTCGATCACGTTCCACACGTACAAAAACATTGCGTCGGTGGCGGTAGCAACCCGTCGTCCCGCTTTCCGGGTTGCGCGGTTCAGTGCGGAACGAACTTTCTCTTTTGATTCAGCCAATTCGGCCAGTGGCACTTTGATCGCCGCACCCTCTTTCAGGCCGTCGAGATCTTTGAGTATCGTGGTGACGATCAATTTGTGCTTTCCGTTGCGGCCCTGGGGCACGTCGGATTGCACCATCGTTTTGAAGTGCATTGGCGGCGCGGTTTTCGTCTGAGAACGGTTCACACACTCTTTCCTTCGCGTTTCACGCGCTAAACAAACGTAGCGTTATCGTATCTAATCGTACCGATCCCTGCAAGTAAAATAATCGGGCCGCACAATCGCGGGGCTCCCGGCCCCGAAATGACGCGCACAGAAACGTCACCTAAGCGGACCGCATCGCGACGATATCCGACAGCGATCGATTCCCAAAAGATCTGACCCGTATGAATTCCAGCCTGTTAGGTTTTGGGTGATTGAAAGGAGCGATTGTGATTCCCAAGCCAAAAACACATTACGAGCAGGTACCTCTCGAAGTCGTCAAGAAGATTGCTGAAGAGGAAGACACGCCGAACAAAACGGCCGAACAGCTCCCAGGGACGAAGAAATCAAAACTGCGAGAGGACCTCCTGGAAGGGGCCGCAGCCGCCGGGCGGAGGGGAAAATGATGACTCATCCGTTCGATATTTTTCACGCGAAAATCAGCGGCATGCTCTGGATCGGATCAGCAGCAACGCAGAAAGACGCCAAGGCGCGCGTTCAGGAATTGGCGGCTCGCTCGGGAGGCGAATACGTCGTCTTGAATCAAAGTACTGGCAGCAAATCCGTGATCAGGATCGAGGGCAGAGACGGAGAACCGTCCGTTATTCAGAATTCAGCCAAAGAGGTGAGCGCACAATGAGCAATCCCCAATTCGAATACCCTGAATGGGAGGCTCCTCTTCAGGAAATAGTCTTCGAATACGACCGTGAAAAATTGTCAGAAAAAATAAAAAGGGTGGAAGCCCTGATTTTCGAGCGGCTTCGGCAGCCTCTCGAGGTGTGTAACGGACGCGATCAGCGAGAAGCCCTGAACGAAGCACTGTCGACCCTGCAAGCCATCAAGCGCGATCGGCTTGGAATCGCCGATTCGAGGTGAACGACGGCCAAACATTTATTCGAGCGCGAAATTCCGCTGCCCGTCAGATTTCGTCCGAAATAACGAGTTGGCGTAGTCCCGAGCTGTCTTCTGAACACCGGCACCAGCGCACGTGTGCTGCTGTAACTCGCGTCCAGCTACACCGTGACGACAATTTTGCCAATCTGTTCGTTTGACTCCATGTAGCGGTGCGCTTCCACGATCTTCGCAAATGGAAATACGCGGTCGATACGCGGCTTGAACTCACCCGTCTCGATACGATCAAAAACGTACTGCTCCGCCGTGGCCTTCAGCGTTGGATCCATGAATACTTCCCGGAGTGTGTATCCGCGAACGGACAGCCCTTTGCTCAACGCGGCGAACAAGGGAAACGGCGTGGGCTCGGGCGCAAGTGCTCCGTATTCGAAAATTGTTCCATCAAGAGCCGCAGCCTGTGCGAGCAGCTCGATACCTTTTCCTCCGATGGGATCGAAGATTACGCGAGCGCCTTTGCCATCCGTGATCTGGTTTACCCGCGCGACGAAGTCTTCTTCCCCGGTCGCAATCACGTGCGTTGCTCCAACCTCGTCCAGGACGGCCTTTTTCTTGGATGTCCGCGTGGTTGCAATGCTGATCGCGCCTTCCGCTTTCGTCATTTCGATGGCGGCAATTCCCACACTGCTGCTGGCAGCTGTGATTACGACGAAGTCGCCCTTCGTAATATGGGCGTGCATAATCAGCGCTCCATAGGCTGTGAGATATTGCATCCAGATGGATGTGCCTTCTTCCGGCGTCAGCTTCTCCGGATAAACCGCCAGCGCGCCGGCTGGAACAATCGCTACCTCCCCGTAGACTCCATAGCTGGTCATGAGGAATGCCGGAACGGTGCTGGCCTTTTTGCCGAGCCAGTTCTTATCCACGTCTGGCCCGAGTGCTTCCACCACACCGGCTGCCTCATAGCCGAGCTTCGACGGTAGGACGGCGGTCTCGAGATATTGGCCCCTGCGGAACATCACTTCCGCCCGATTCAGCCCAATTGCCTTCACTCTTAAGCGAACCTCGCCGTTCCCCGGCACCGGGATCGGTTCGTCTTGAATTTGCAATACTTCCGGTCCGCCCGCTGCATGGAAGCGGACCACCTTTGCGGTTTCGTTCGCCACGGTAGTCTCCTCTCCTGTTTTGATCGCACGGCAAGCGGCAAGGATTCAATGAATCACCGACGAATCCGTCCGGTTTTTCCCGGCGGCGCACCGATGACTACATAGGTCCGAAATCGCGGGTTCGCGTAGAGCCGAGCTGCCGTCTGAAGCGATCTGCCCTATTGGAATTGATGGGGATTTTCCGGCGCGTACACGGCGGTGAATCTTGCCGACTCGACGATTACGTGGCTGCTCGCGGGACTGGTGATCGCGAAGGTCGCGAAGCCGAGAACAAGCTAGAGAGCAGCGATCGCCGGAAATTATCTTTGCACCTTCGAGGGGTTCTCGCTGACAGTCTCGTTGGCAGGAGAGCCGGCGTACTTTGGCAATCCGCACTGAACGCAACACTTGATCAAAATCACTTCGTACCACGCCTTCAGGATTAGGCTCGGCGGCCCCTGCTTCATCGATACGAAATACCATTGCCTGCAGCGAGGACAGCGCCAACATATGAGACGCACTTCAACGAATACGAACAGAATCATCCAAAGCGCCACAGAAAAACGAGGCGATATGTGAGGAATTTCTGCAAGGAACGGAGCCCACAAGGGCGCAAAAATGATGCTGAGATAGAATGCGATCGCGCAATTTCTGAAAAGCCGATACTGTCGCCACTCTTGCTCGCAGTCGTTCATCGGGTCGAACATAAAGCGGAGCAAAAGTAACTGATTAGAGATGTATCGGGCAACTAAAATCGCGAGATACTAACCTTCACGCATCGACGGCTCAGATTACTCTGACCTCAGCGCTTCGATCGGATCGACCCGCGCGGCGTGTCTGGATGGAAGGTAACTCGCGAGCAGCGCCGTCGCGATCAGGCCGAGAGCAACCGCACCGTACGTAGCAGGGTCAAGCGGACTTACTTTGAAGAGCAGCGACGACAACACGCGGCTAAGCATTGCGGCCAAAGCAAATCCGCAGACGACGCCGATCGCTGTGAGGCCCAGCCCGTAACGGACGAACATTCCCGTTAGTTGGCGGGTTTGCGCGCCAAGCGCCATGCGAATGCCGATTTCGCGCGTGCGTTGCGATACCGAGTACGCGATCACGCCGTACACCCCGACGCTTCCGAGCAGCAGCGCCATTCCGCCTGCGACGGCCAGCATCATCAGCGTGAAGGAAGTGCGTGCCAGCGACCGATTGACGAAATAATCGGCGGTGCGCACGTTGGCAAGCGGGAGATTCGAATTCACCGACCACACCGCCTGGCGCAAATCCTTCATCAGGCTTTCCGATCCGGCGCGCGGGCTGCGGATTGCAAGCATCAGCGAGCGTTCCGCGCGGCCGCGGTCGCCGAAATCGTTTCGTACGATCGGCCAGTAAATGGAACTGGGCGGCTCTTTATTGACTCCATCCTCATGGACATCGGCTACTACGCCGATCACGTCCTGCCATTTATAGGCGTCGCCCTCGCGAACCCGTTTGCCGACGGCGGCGGATGGATCGTGCCAAAGATCGCGCGCGAGCTTTTCGGACACTAGGACTGTGGGAGCCTTGTTGTAGAGATCGTTCCACGTGAAATCGCGGCCCGCGATCAGCGGAGTGCCCATCGTGGCGAGGAATCCTGGAGAAATCGTTTTGTAGCGTCGGAGCGGCGGAAGTTCGCCAGCTTTGTAGGTTAGATCCTCGGCGTAGAGCGGATTGTCGTCGATGCCTTCTTCGCGCCCGTCCATCGGGATCGTTGCGGAGATTCCGACGGATGAAACTCCCGGAACCGCGGAGATACGGTGGAGAATTTCTTCGTAGAGACGCGCGACGGGATCTGCGTCCGGCACTTCCGATTTCGGGATGGACAGGCTGAATGTTTGGAGTTCTGCCGGCGACGTGAAGCCAGGTTGAACGTGCGTGAGTGCGATGAACGTGCGGACCATGAGTCCTGAGCAGATCAATAGAACGAGCGCGAGCGCCACTTGCACGACGACGAGGACGTTGCGCGCGCGATGTTGTTGGCGGCCCTGACTCTGTCCGCGTCCGCCTTCGCGCAGGCCGGTGCTCAATCTTGCGCCCGCAAACTTGATCATGGGAATCGAGGCGACCAGGAAACTGGCAAGAATCGAAAGGGCAAGCGTGAAGAGCAGAACGGGCGCGTCGATTCCGATTTCATGAATGCGCGGGAGACCTTTCGGTGCCAAGCCCACGAGCACCCGCAATAATCCGAACGCGAGCGCAAGTCCCAGCGCGCTGCCCATAAAACCGAGGACGCCGCTTTCAAATAGCAACTCAGCGGCGATCTGGCGCCAACTGGCGCCGAGAGCTGTTCGGATTGCGAGTTCCTGGCGCCGACCTTCCATGCGCACGAGCAGAAGATTCGCGACATTCGCGCACGCAATCAGAAGGACCATGCCGATCGAGCCCATCAGTACCCACAAAGTGCTGCCCACGTCACCTACCACATCCTGTTTGACAGGACGCACGAGCGGTCCGAAATGCGCGTTCTCAAAAACAGTGATGCTGTAGCCCTGCGGCATGGGAAAACTGCGGAGAACGATGGGAAGCATACGAGCAACGTCGGCGTTCGCGTCCGCCACTGTGAGTCCGGGCTTGAGTCGCGCGACCGCGTGGTACGCAAAGCCAGCGAGATTTATTTTCGCGCGATCGAATTGCAAGGGGAGAAAGAGCGCTGGATCTTCTTCGGCAAGGAAATGAAAATTCTGCGGGAGGACGCCGATCACTTGCATCGATTTCCCGTCCACCTGAATGTTCTTGCCGACGACGGAACTATCGCCGCCGAATTTGCTCTGCCAGTATCCGTAGGTGAGCATCGCCGTGTCGGGGCTGCCCGGTACGTCGTCCTGACGATTGAACTGCCGCCCCAGGACGGGAGACACGCCGAGAATCGGGATCATGCCGTCGGTGACGCGCAGCGCACTCACTCGCTCGGGCTCGGCCGTGCCTGTAACATTCACCGAGTCGTTGATGTAGAGGCCGATGTCCTGGAACGCGGTGTTTTGATCGCGATAGATGAAATAGTTTGCCGGACCTGTGGTGACGAGGTCCTTGATGTTCATGCCGGGAGCGCTATGAGAAACGGTCAGCAATTCGTCCGCTTTAGTGTAGGGCAGCGGCTTCAACAGCACGCTTTCGAGTACGCTGAAGACCGCACTGTTCGCGCCGATGGCCGCTGCGAGCGTTAGAAGCGTAACAACGGTGAACAGGGGCGAGCGGCTAAGCCTGCGCAAAACTTGCTTGAGTTGGCTTCGAAACCAATCCATAGGCTCAGCTCCGGGTCGCAGGTAATGTTGCCGCCGCCGTGAAGTATCGGGCCGGCACCTATGTATTGTCTGACGAAGTGGAGTTGGAGCTGGTTAGCACTGCGGCGACACAATCTATGCACGTTCGTTATAAATTGCGGAACAGTGTGCCGAACATTTTGCGAAAGCGCTCCATGCTGCCCGCTTTCGATCACACCGGACACCGTTCGTTTGCGATGATTCGCGCGCCGATCAACGCGCTGTTCGGCGCTCTATTTCGCGCTTGCGCGCCTTCTTCGCGATTAGCTCCGCTGGTAGCGCGCCATTATCGAGGAGCGGCCCTCGCACGGACGCTTGGAATCCGCTAGAGTTGAATGGACGCCCCTTCGAATTGCGGGGTAGTGCGGTTAGAATTGAAGCGAACCGGTTGGGGCGTGGTCCAATTGGTAGGACACCTCACTGTTAATGAGGACGGTGTTGGTTCGAATCCAGCCGCCCCAGCCAATTCTCCGGTTTGAAATTTCGCAGGCCGGTCAAATTAGTCGCGAATCGTAGGGAAGCCCGCTTCTGTCCAGCCGCGCCAGCCGCCATCCATGGAAATCACGTTGCGGTAACCCATCTTCTGCAGATTGTCAGCCGCAAGAGCGGAGCGGTAGCCGCCGCCGCAGTAGAGGACCACGGTTGTTTCCTTATCGGGGATGGCTTTTTCGATGTCGCGCTCGATTACGCCCTTTCCGAGATGCACGGCATTGGGAATGTGGCCGCGAGCCCATTCGTTGTCCTCGCGCGTGTCGACGACAATCATTTTCTCGCCGGCATCGAGCTTTTTCTTGATGTCTCGGAAGTCTTCTTCCTTAATGCGTGTTTTTGCTTCTTTTACGAGCCTTAGAAAACCTTCGGGATGATCTGCCATGATTCACCTCGTATAATGTAGATAGCAAAATTTAGCACAGTGGGCTTGGAAAGACAGCGCTGCAAATATTGAGTCTGCTCCACGGGACATCTGATATCCGGATTCTTCGCTTTGCTCAGAATGGCAGCCCGGAAAAGTATTGATGTGCCTGGGAGTCTTTGGTAGCCACGACGAGAGTCGTTCTCGTCGTGGGCTTCTTCTTAGATGGGGCCGGAATGCGGCAGGGTTGTTGAGTTCAGGCCCACGACGAGTTACTGCGCTCGTCGTGGCTACCAAACATGGTTCGAGGCGATTAGTTGGGCGACTACTTCATATCGCGCCAGTTCGGGCCCACTTTTGTTTCCGCAGCGACCGGGACGCTCAGCTCGTGGACGCCTTCCATCACTTGTTTGACCAATTTTTGCAGGCGCGGGATTTCTTTTTCGGGGCCTTCGAATAGAAGCTCATCGTGCACCTGCAGAATCATCTGCGATTTGAAGCCGTCCTCGAGACGCTTGTGAAGTTCGATCATCGCGAGTTTGATGAGGTCGGCGGCAGCTCCCTGCATTGGCGTGTTCATCGCAGTGCGTTCGGCAAAATTGCGCATGTTCGGCTGTGGCGAATTGATCTCCGGAATTTCGCGGACGCGGCCGAAGAGGGTTTTCGTATGGCCGGTCTTGCGCGTTTCGGCAATCTGACGGCCGAGGTATTCCTTCACGCCGCTGTACCGCTCGAAATATGCGGCGATGAAGTTCGCTGCTTCTTTCGTATCGATGTCGAGCTGCTGCGCGAGCCCGAAGGCCGAAAGCCCGTAAATCACTCCAAAGTTGATCACTTTCGCGACGCGCCGGTGCTCGCGGGTTTGCGCGAACGGCGCCACGTCGAACACTTCCTGCGCGGTGCGCGAGTGGATATCCTCGCCGCGGCGGAACGCTTCCACCAGAATTGGATCCTTCGAAAGATGCGCGAGGATTCTCAGTTCAATCTGCGAATAATCCGCCGACAGCAGCAAATTCCCGGGAGACGCAACGAATGCGGCGCGAATCTCGCGTCCGAGTTCCGTGCGCACTGGAATATTCTGCAGGTTTGGATTTGACGAGCTCAGCCGCCCCGTCGCAGTTCCCGTCTGATTGAATCGCGTGTGCAGGCGGCCCGAAAGCGGATGAATCAGGCGCGGCAGCACGTCCGCATAGGTGGATTTCAATTTCGTCAGCTCGCGATACTGCAGCACTTTCTTCGGCATTTCGTGCACGAGCGCGAGCTCTTCGAGCACGTCCACGGCAGTCGAGCGCGCCTTCCCGCGAGTTTTGCGAGGCGGTTGCAAGTTCAGCCGGTCGAAAAGAACTTCTGCAAGCTGTTGCGGCGAATTTATTTTGAATTCAAATCCGGCAAGCCCGTAGATGCTCTTCTCGAGCGCGCTGATTTCATGCTGCATTTTCGACGAGAGCCGGTCGAGCTCCTTCGAGTCGACACGAACGCCAGCCGCTTCCATTCGCGCGAGCACGGGCGCGAGCGGGAGGTCGATTTTCTCGTAGAGATGAAGCAGACCTTGTTTTTCAACTTCCGCTCGAAGAATGAGAGCGAGCCGCATCAAGAAATCAGCGCGCTCGCCGGGCGCTCCGGAAAGCGTGAAGTTCAGGTGCCGCAAAACCACTTCCGCAAACGCGTGATTTGCCGTCGTAGGCCGCAGCAAATACGAATACAACATCGTCGCGTGGCGGATTCCAGCCACAGCATCGCCACCGATTTCTGAATCTGGCGCGGCAAGCAAATGGAAAAGCTTGGGATCGTGGACGATCTTTGGCCGCTTCGCATCCGCGAGCCAAGCTTTCATCGCTCCGAGTGCTTTGTTTTGCAGGTCGTTCGCAGCGGTGCGCGCCATTCCCTGTTTGCTCGAAACCTCGACTTCAAGCACTTGCGTGCCGAATCCTTCATCGTCTGGTTCCTCGGCGTCGAGCTTGAGCCAGACGGCTGCCTCATGGCCGCGAGGAATCGCGCCAACAAATTTCCCGAGTGCGAGATGTGAATCGAGCGCGGCGTAGTCGGTTTTGCGCTCGTCGCCCACGGGGGCGAATTCGCGGAGCAGCGACGTGAACCCAAGCTCGGCGAAAAGTTCGCGCAGCGCATTCAAATCCGGTTGCGGCATTTTCAGTTCATCGAGAACGAGCGGCACGGGCGCGTCGGTGGGAATCGTTGCGAGTTGCTTGCTGAGCATCACGAACTCGCCGCATTTCTCGAGCGCCTCGCGATAGTTCGCACGCTTCACTTCGCTCGCATGCTTCAACGTTTCTTCCGCGCTGCCGTACTGCTGAATCAGCTGCCGGGCACCCACCTCGCCAATTCCGGCTTTGCGCCGCTCACCGGGAGGCGGCTTGTCGTTCGGGTCGCGCGCGCCCGGAATGTTGTCGATCGAATCGCCCATCAAGGCCATCACGTCGGGAACCTGGCCCGGCGGCACGCCCATTAGCTCTTCCACTTTTTTCACGTCGATCAGCAGGTCGCCTTTCGCGGGATTGAGCATCAGGACGCGACCGCCGACAAGCTGCATCAGATCTTTGTCGCTCGTCACGATGTAGACGTCGAGATCTTCCTTCTCCGCTTGCTTGGCGAGCGTGCCAATCACGTCATCCGCTTCGTAGCCGGGATATTGGAGCATCGGCAGACGCATCGCTTCGCAGTAGCGGCGAACGAACGGCAACTGCAGCGCGAGATCTTCCGGCATCGGCTGGCGCTGCGCTTTGTAGTCGGCGAAGAGTTTGTCGCGGAAGGTTGGCGCGGAAACGTCAAAAACCACTCCGAGGTAATCCGGCTTCCAGTCTTTCAACAGCTTGCGAATCATGTTCGCGAAAAGGTAGGGGACATTGGTGGGGATGCCTGCCGGGCTGCGCATCCGCATGGGCATGGGAGCGTAGAAGGCGCGGAAGATGTAGCCCATCGCGTCGATCAGGAAGAGGCGCTTTGGAATTTCGGCAGGCATCGGGTTTTAGGGCGTGTGTGGTTTGGACGATTCACGCCACTCACTTCGCACTCGTTCCTTGAATCGCGGAACGCAAAGAAGGGAGTATAGCAGACGGTGCGCGTTGATTCCGGCACTCGAGTCCGCGTGGTGATGACGCCCAGCCATAAAGTGCGCTTGACTCTCTAACTTCTTACGCTTATAGGTATTGCAGGAATTTTTCGGGTGATTGGGGGTTGTTTGTGTCTGAGGGATTCGGCCATCGCGCACCGAAGTCCGCCTGCGGTCCATTCGCGCTTGAATCCTGCATTCGTTTTCAAAATTCGGAGGATAAAGCCATGAGAAAACTGCGTGGGCGAGGCATACGCGCATTCTTACTTTGCTTTGCAGTGATATTGACGGCGTTGAGCGTGACGACCGCTTCAGCGCAAACATTTCGCGGCACGATTCTCGGCACCGTGACTGACACCAGCGGCGCTGCAATCCTCCACGCGAAGGTGACAGTTCGCAACGTCGACACAGGTGTGGAGCGCATCACCGACACGGGGACGGATGGCAGTTATCTCGTCCCGGAATTGTCCATTGGTACCTACACCGTCACGATTGAGTTGAGCGGTTTTCAGAAGGCTGTTACGACCGGCGTGAAGGTGGACGTGGCCTCCGAGAGGCGCGTAGATGCGACGCTAAAACCTGGACAGATCAATCAGCAGGTGGTGGTCGAGGGCGAGACGCTGCCGCAAATCGAAACGACCAACGACAACCTCGGTGGCACTTTTGAAAACAAGCAAATCGAAGACCTTCCAATTAACGGTCGCGACTACACCAAGATGCTCATCATGGTCCCAGGAGCTACAGGTGAACCTAATGGCGGAGGTGATTCACCGGGCTCATTTGGCCTCTTTAGCGCAAATGGCAATCGTGGTCGCGCGAACAACTTCCTGTTAGATGGTACGGACATGAATGACGGCTATCGCAATCTCCCCGCAATCAATCAAGGCGGAGTTTTCGGAACGCCGGGCACGGTGCTGCCGCTGGATTCCGTGAGTGAGCTGAAAGTTCTATCAAATTTTGAGGCGGAGTATGGGCGAAATTCGGGTTCCGTCGTTAACATTGTGACAAAAAGCGGCGGGAATGCGCTTCACGGCAGCGCATTCGAATATTTCCGCAACAATGTTCTTAACGCCCGAAATTTCTTTAATACTGCTTCCAACGAGCGTAAAGATGCGTTCCGTAACAATCAGTTTGGCGGTTCCCTCGGTGGTCCGATCATTAAAGACAAAACATTTTTCTTCGTGGCATACGAAGGTCAGCGCGAAGGTTTAGCAATTACGTCTCTAAACGTTGTGCCAACGCTGAACAGCACGGATATCAACGCGACAGCAGCCAACGACTTCAAACAGGCCATTGCCGCGATTCCAGGAGGCGATACCACGCAGTGCAATACGACGATTATCGCGTGCGTGAACAATCAGCCTGCCGGAGTCGTTAATCCCGTTATCCAAAACCTGTTCAACTTGTGCAATACCAAAGGCGGGTGTTCGGGAGGAAACAACCTATGGCCCCTGCAAAACATCAGCGGAGCCGCCCCGGGGAGTCCCAATTCAGCCGACGCAGCACCGGCGTATAACAATGCGGATAGCCTGATCGTGAAGATCGATCACGACATCAATGCACAGTAACCAACTGAGTGGAAGATATTTCTTCGGGAATAGCCATCAGAGTTTCCCGCTCGGCGTAGGGGGCGGGAATAATCTTCCCAATACAAACACAGATGCGCCCATTCGCACACAGCTCGTGTCGTTGAGCTGGATCAAAAACGTTCGCCAGACAAAACGAACGAGGCACGATTCGGTTGGAACCGTTACCGGAATGGCTTTTTCCGCAGGGGACGCTGGCGATTTTCGGAAATCCGAACGACGACATTGGGTCTCAACAGGGAAGTAACTGACCCTCGCTGATTTTGGTCTTCCGACGATCCGGTTGGCCAGCTTTCTTTCCTGGGGTCGTCGCCATTTTGCGAATCCACGCAATCGCGTGGATAGCAACTGGCAGTTATTCGACAACTATTCACTGGAAGCTCAATCGCCACGCCTCAAGGTGGGCTACGAGTTTCGCCGGACGACAGTCGATTCGTTCAATGACTTGCAGGCGAGGCGTGGTATTTAAAATTGTCGGATTTTCTGCTGGGCTACCTGCCAGCACTCTTCTATTCGGCGGTCGCTTGTTGGGGATACGACCAGGAACACGCGCAGAACACCGAAGGACTCTACATCCAAGATTCACTACCGGGTAACCAGCCAGGTCACAGTGAATCTCGGCATTCGATGGGACTATTTCGGAGTGATTCACGCCGACAACGGTCAGCTTACCATCTACGATCCATCGCAACCGTTGGCCTGGTGCGAGAAATCCTCTCTACACAAGGACTTCAACAATTTCGCCCGCGCGCCAGCGTTGCCTGGGATGTGTTTGGTAAAGGTAAGACGGTTGTGCGGGCCGGTGTGGGAGTTTTCTTCGACGACTTCTCGCAGGATTCTTTACTGGTCAGATTCACGGAGAATTCATTCAATACCGGACCCGCATACAACGCGATCGGATCAGCTCCAGTACCTACAAAACCACCGTCGGATCCGACCCCAATTGCTCCGGGGGTCCCAGTCTTCGTGAGAGACGTCACTGCAGACGCGTCGACGATTCAAAGAAACCTGCGCACACCGTACGTCTACAACTACAATTTGAACGTTCAGCAGGAAATCATTCGAGGTACCGTCCTCCAAGTGGGCTATGTAGGATCGGCAGGACGGAAATTACTGCGCTTGCGGGACATCAATCAGCCAACGCAAGCTCAGATCACCGCAGCAGACCTCGGTTGCAATTGCATTAACGACGGCGACGTACCCCGCACCGCTTTCACCACTCCGATGAGTCCACTCGAGCCGTTTGCTCCGTTTTATCTGAACCAACTGGAATCGACGGCGACATCAAACTACAACTCCCTACAAGTATCATTGACGCAGCGAAATTGGCACGGATTCACCCATCAGATTTCGTATACGTGGTCCCACTCAATTGATGATGCCAGCGACAGCCAGGATTACGTGCCGAACGCGGCTATGCCCAACGACAGTACGAATCCGAAGGGGGACAAAGGGCCCTCTAACTTTGATGTTCGCCATCGTTTCGTCTGGGCTTCGAACTACGAATTTCCAAAATGGGAGAGGATTGGCCGGATGCGGAGAAGGTTGGTCTGCCAGTGGCGTACTGACCCTGATGAGCGGCCACCCCTTCAGCATGAACTACAACTTCACTGATGACTACAGTGGCAGCGGCGAATTCTTCGATCGCCCGGACATTGTCGCGACTCCCGTGTACAACCGCAGTGTTCCGTCACAATTTCTCGACCTGAGCGCCTTCAAAGTTCCGTGTACGTATCCCGCTTCGGGAGGTGATGGCTTTGCTGACAGCTGCATTCCCGGCACTCGCCATTTCGGTACCCTCGGACGCAATGCGCTCCTGGGACCGGACTTCCGGAATTTTGATTTGGGAATCGCCAAAATGACAACTCTTACCGAACGCTTAAAGCTGCAATTCCGCGCCGATTTTTTCAATCTCACCAACCACCCCAACTTCGCCAATCCTTGCAGTGGCATTTTTTGCCGACACGGCACCGAATCGCAGCGGCCAATTCCCAGCCGGTGTCGATACCGCTGGCCACAGCGTTGGATTCTTCCCGATCACGGCTACTTCGGATGTGGGACTCGGCAACCCCGTGCTCGGCGGCGGTGGACAGCGGAGCATTCAGTTCGCATTGACGCTTCTTTTCTAGGGAGCTCTCAAGACAGGTTAGACAAGCGGCTCGGCGGCCCCACACGGCTTCCGGGCCGCTTTTATTTCGAAGCGTTCCAAAAGCTGGGGCGTGTTGTTAGGCTGCATTTCGCCAGGCCACGCTTGCGGGCGATCTCGCAACGTGCCCGGGCGAATCGCAAGGGTCCACGACGAAAAGTGCGTTCGTCGTGCCTACCTGATCGTGGTTACGCGGGAAGACGAGGTTGGGCGTGGCCAAGCCCACCCTTTTGCAATACTTGTGAAATTTTTCGAGGGGTCGCTGCGTATTACTCCATGGAGAGGCCAAATATCACCGGAGAGATGAGCGCCGCGGAATTAGCGGAGGTGCTTGCACAAGTCCGGGGCGGTGACTCGGAGGCCTGGGGAGAGCTCTATCGCCGCTATGCCCCGGCGATGTTCCGGTTCTGCCGGAGAGCGCTTCCTACGCCGGAAGACGCAGAGGACGCGACCACGGAAATCTTCATGAAAGTACGGCAAAAACTCGGCACGTATGATTCTTCGCGGCCGTTCACCGCGTGGCTCTACAAGGTGGCGAGCAATCATTGCTGGGACTTGCTCCGCCGGCGCCGCATCCGCCAGGATCTCGAAACCGGCGACATCGAGACGATGCCGCTCGAACATCCCGATCCCGGCCAGCTCGAGCGCTTGCAAGCCGAGCACGGCACCAAGGAAGTTCGCACGGGCCTCGCCAAGCTGCCTGACCGCGCGCGGATGGCGCTCGTCCTGCGCTATTACTCGGATATGAGCTACGACGAAATTGCGGAAACGCTTGGAGTGCGCCGCTCGTTTGTAGGTGTGCTGCTGTTGCGCGCGCGGCATCAACTGCGCGAAGTTCTGGCGGGAAGCGGAGCCGCAAACGAGTTTGGCGCCGCTGCAGGGAGAGGGCGATGAACCATATCGATGAGATGAACGTGCTTCTCTATCTCGAAGGCCAGCTTGACGCCAGTCACGCGCAGGACGTGAGGGCGCACGCCGCCTCATGCGCGGAGTGCCGCGAGTTGCTGCGCGCGCTTGAGACGGAAGGCGTCTGGCTTCGCGAATCGCTCGGCGCGGAAGACGAATCCGTTCCCGCGCGTCTGGTTTCTGCGCCCGAGCGCGGCTCCGCTCCGTGGGGATGGCTTACGGCTCTTGGCCTGGGCGCGGGCGGCGCCTACACAGTTTGGACTGGGATTGTCGAGCCGTGGCAAACGCAGGCGGCGCAAGCCGGCTTTACGCAGGGAAATTTGCTGACGATGCTTTTCTTCAGCGGTGCATTCTGGAAAGGATGGGACGCGATGCGAAGCCTAATGGAATTCATGGCGATGGGGACTTTGGGGCTGGTAGCGATATGGCTGCTGCGGCGCCATTTTCGGCGCGCGACGGCGCTTGCCGTCGTGATGAGCGCAGCTCTGTGCGCGCTCGCGCTGCCGCCAAACGCCGCTGCCGGCGAGATGCGGCACGGCAATCCCAACTACACATTGCCGGCCGGGCAGGAGATCAAGAACGATCTCTTCGTGGCCGCCGATCGCACTGTCATCGATGGCGATGTGGACGGCGATTTGATCGTCTCCTCACGCAGCGTGATCGTGAATGGCCACGTGAAGGGCGACATTCTCGCAATGGCGCAATCGCTCGAGGTAAACGGCACGGTCGATGGCAACATCCGGACGACCTGCGAAACGCTCACAGTCGCTGGCCTTGTCAGCAAGAACGTAACGGACTGGAGCGGCCACATGATTCTCGATCCCAAGGGCCGGATCGGCGGAAGCGTCACGGTCGGTGCCGGTGACGCGAGCCTCGACGGCCACATTGGCGGCGATCTGCTCGCTTTCCTCGGCGAACTTGAAATCGACGGCTCCGTCGGCGGCGGTGCGCGCATTCAAGGCCGGCGTCTTACGATTGGTTCCGGCGCAGTGATCGCGGGCGCAACACACTATGAAGGCCGGAATCCGGCCGAGGTCGATTCGGGGGCAAGACTCGGTAGCCAGATCGTGTTCGTTGAGCGCCACCACGGTCCCGATCGCACCTCGCCGCGCTATTACTGGCATCAAGTGCTGCTGTGGGGCGCGGGTTTCATCTTTGGCCTCATGCTCCTGCTTGTCGCACCTCCGCTCTTTTATGACGCCGCGAACTCCTGCAAACGAGTACTGCCTGCTTTCGGACTGGGAATTCTGTTCCTGCTTGCCACTCCGGTGGCTGCCATTTTGACTTGCTTCACGATCGTGGGAATTCCGCTGGGAATCACGGCGTTCCTTGTTTATCTGATGGCTCTGTACACGACGCAGGTGTTCGTTGGAACGTGGTTGGGTGAAAGGCTTCTGGGGGCGGCGGTCGGAATCGGTCCGGCATTAGCGCGTCTTGCTCTAGGCCTGGCCATCATTCGCGCGTTGCGTCTGGTTCCTTTCTTGGGAGTGTTGACACTGATAGTCGTGCTCCTGTGGGGCCTCGGCGCGCTCGTCCTCACTCTCTACAAGTACATGCGCCCGCACTACGCGCCTGTCGCCGCATAGGAGGCATGGCCCGGACGCCAGTCGTAACGAGCTTCTGTCATCCTGAAGTGAGCCGGGGATGCCTGATCGAAGATTCCGGCCTTGAGGGAAAGGATCTCAGCGCTCGATTCTTGCAACGCCTACACCACGCCGAGCTTTTTGCCTACGCGCCCGATAATATCCGCCGCGCGCTCCAAATCCGCGCGCTTGTGCGTGGCCGTCACGATCGTCCGCAACCGCGCTTTCCCTTCCGGTACCGTGGGAAAACCGATCGCCATCGCCAGCACGCCCTCGGAAAAAAGCTCGCGCGAAAATTCGAAAGCCTTTCCCGCGTCGCCAACCATGATCGGGGTAATGGGAGTTTCGCTTTTGCCGGTGTTGAATCCGAGCTTCTTCAGTTTGCGCTTGAAGAATTTCGTATTCGACCACAGCTTTTTGATCAGCTTGTCGCCGGCCTCGGAATCGAGCAGCTCGAATGCTGCCTGGCAGGTAGCCGTCACCGAAGGCGGGTGCGACGTGGAAAAAAGAAACGGCCGCGCGCGATTGTACAAAAATTCGATCAGGTCTTTCGACCCGCAAACGTAACCGCCAATCGAGCCGATTGCCTTGCTCAGCGTGCCCACCTGAATATCCACGCGCCCGTGAACTCCGCGGTGATCGATCGTCCCGCGCCCACGGCTGCCCAGCACTCCCGACGCGTGCGCGTCGTCGACCATCATGATGCAATTGAATCGCTCGGCCAGATCGCACAGCTCGCGCAGATCCGCAACGTCGCCTTCCATCGAAAAGACGCCGTCGGTGATCAGCAGCTTGTTGCCCGGCCAGTTTTCAGTCTCCTTCAATACGCGCTCGCAATCGGCGAGATCCTTGTGTTTGAAAACTTTGATCGTCGCGCGAGAGAGCCGGCAGCCATCGATAATCGACGCGTGATTCAGCTCATCGGAAATAATCAAATCTTCTTTGCCGAGGATCGCGGATACGGTCCCCGCATTCGCCGCAAATCCCGATTGAAACACCACGCACGCTTCCGACTGTTTGAATCGCGCAATCTGCTCCTCGAGCTCCATGTGAATTTTCATCGTGCCGGTGATCGTCCGCACCGCGCCCGATCCAACTCCATACTTTCGGATCGCGTCAATCGCCGCCCGTCGGAGCTTGGGATGTGTCGTCAGCCCCAGATAATTATTCGAGCTGAGGTTGATTACTTCCTTGCCGTCAAATGTTGCGACGGGTTTCTGTTCGCCCTCCAGCACGCGCAAATGGAAATATTGGTTCTTCGCCTTCAGCTCGTCGAGAGCCGTCCGCAGATACTGAAGTTGCGGACGCGTGCCGGTCGTCGTCATGATTCCCCCAAGACCAGAATTTGCAGCAGTAGTAGCAACACGCTACTTCGCGGAACCGTTGGGATAGAACAGGATCTTCCCGGCCTGGCCGGATTCCAGAAGTGAAAACGCGTCCTCGAACTTTTCGAGCGGCAGCCGCTCTTTGAACAGCGGCTCCAGATTCAGCCGCCCGTGCTTCAGCAATTCCGTCATCTGGACCCACGTCTCAAACATTCGGCGCCCGTAAATTCCCTGCACGGTGGCGCCCTTGAAAATCACGTCGTTCACCAGATCGAGCGTCACGGGATCCTTCGGAATTCCCAGCAGCGACGCGCGTCCGCCTGGCCGCAGCATCTGAAATCCTTTGTGAATCGCGTCGGGATGCCCGCTCATTTCCAGCATCACGTCGACGCCTGCGCCATCCGTGGCATCGAGAACATGCTTCACCACATCGCCTGCAGACGGATCGAGCGCTTCATCCGCGCCCATTTTTTTCGCAAGCTCGCGGCGGTGGGCATTCACCTCGGTGGCGAAAAGTGTCGCGCATCCAGACGCACGCGCCACCGCGATCGCCATCAACCCGATCGGGCCTGCGCCGGTAACCACCACGTTCAGCCCCGCAATTTCTCCCGCGAGCACGGTGTGCACTGCGTTTCCGAGCGGATCCATGATTGCAGCGTAGTGTTCTGGAATGACGGGATCGACTTTCCAGATATTGCGCACCGGAATGCGAACGAATTCGGCGAAGCAGCCCTCGGAATCGATGCCGATGATCTTCACGTTCTGGCAAACGTGCGGCTGCCCCATGCGGCACGGCCGGCAATGCCCGCAATTCACATGCATTTCAGCGCTGACGAAATCGCCCGTGCGGACCGTCGTCACTTCATTGCCGATTTTTTCAACCACCCCGCAGAACTCGTGGCCAAACGTAAGCGGCGGATGAATTCGAGACGCCGACCAGCGGTCCCATCCGTAAATGTGGAGATCCGTGCCGCAAATCGACGCTGCACGCACCCGAACGAGAACGTCCGTAGGGCCAATTGTAGGTATGACGATATTTTCGAGCTGTGCGCCTCGCTGCGGGCGCATCTTGCGCAGAGCTTTCATCGTTGCGGTGGGCATTCGGTCACTCGGCGCGACAAACGGCATCCCGCCGAACTCGGGATGTTAGCACACGCCCCCAAGGTGCCGAAAGCAGCCGCCGCGTGATTCAACCTTCCACTTCGCCCGGAACTTTCCTGCCGTCGCAGTCGTACCAAACATATCGAAGCTGCGTCGCACCGTGCGGGCCCGTCAAATTCCCACCCGCACGAACGCGTGAGAGGCTATGAATCCAGAATCTTTGGGAGGCCGGGCGCAGGCCCGGGCACAGAAAAATGTTTAGCGATCAGCTCAGGCAAGTTCTGCGACGGCTGGGGCGTGCGCCGATATTCACGGCCATCACGTCTGGTCACGCTCGCCGCAGGAGTGGGCGCCAATACCGTGATCTTCAGCGTTGTCGAAGGCGTGCTTCTGAAACCGCTGCCGTATCCGCATCCCGAGCAATTGATCGGCGTCTGGCATACTGCCCAAGGCTTGGGCATGATCGACCTCAACATGGCGCCGTCGATTTATTTTGTCGACCGCGAGCAGAACACCACGTTCCAGGACATCGGCGCCTACTACAAACGACTCGCTGAGCGTGACCGGTGCGGGAGAGCCCGAACAGGTGCGCGGCATCGACGTGACCGATGGCACGCTGCCGATTCTCGGAGTGCGGCCGGTGCTGGGCCGGCTATTCACTCGCGAAGACGATTCACCGGGAACTCCGGAAACCGTGCTGCTTTCGTACGGATACTGGCGCCAAAAATTCGGCGGGGCAACCTCCGTGATCGGCCGTTCGATCATCGTGGACGGAAAGCCGCGCGAAATAATCGGCGTATTGCCGCAGGGTTTTCAGTTTCTCGACGAGAGCAACTTGTCGCTCATTGTGCCTTTCAAATGGGATCGCAACAAAATCAAACTTGGGAACTTCAGTTACCGCGGGCTGGCCCGCCTTAAGCCCGGAGTCACGATGGCGCAGGCCAGCGCAGACGTGGCTCGTATGCTACCCATCTCCATCCGCAGCTTCCCTGCACCGGAGGGGTTCAGCCCTACGCTTTTCGAAAAAGCGCAATTTGGGCCAAGCTTGCGGCCATTGAAGCAAGATGTGATTGGCGATATTGGAAACGTACTGTGGGTGCTGATGGGTTCGATCGCGCTAGTGCTCTTAATTGCGTGCGCGAACGTGGCAAACCTGCTCGTCGTACGCGTAGACGGCCGCCGGCAGGAGCTCGCGATTCGTGCCGCGCTTGGAGCTGGTTGGAAACGGATCGCGGGAGAGCTGCTATTCGAAAGTTTAGTGCTTGGACTTCTCGGAAGCCTCCTCGGCTTGGCGCTCGCGTATGGAGCGCTGCGCATGCTCGTGGCGATAGCGCCAACAGGGCTGCCGCGCATTCATGAGGTCGGTATTGATGTGCCGGTGTTGTTGTTTACGCTTGGTATCGCCCTGTTTTCGAGCCTGCTCGTCGGTCTGATTCCCGTGTTCAAATATGCCGGCGCACAATTGAATACCGGTCTCCGCGAAGGCGGGCGTGCGCTGAGCCAAAGCCGCCAACAGCATCGCGCTCGAAACGTCCTGGTGGTTGTGCAAGTGGCGCTCGCACTGGTTCTGCTGATCTGCTCGGGCCTGATGATTCGAACCTTCCGCGCATTGATGCACGTTCCGCCTGGATTCACCGGGCCAGAGTCCATTCAGACGTTCCGCTTCTACATTCCAGAGACGGAGATTCCGGATTCCGACCGAGAGCGCGTGGTGCGCACGGAAGAAGAAATTGGGAAGAGGCTCGCCGCGATTCCCGGCGTCTCGGCCGTGAGCTTCTCAAGCGCAATTCCGATGGACGGATATGACTCGAACGATCCAGTATTCGCGCAGGATCGCACGTATGCCGAAGGTGAACTTCCCCCGTTGCGGCGGTTCAAATTCATCGGGCCCGGCCTCTTTTCCACGCTCGGAACTTCGATGATTGCGGGCCGCGATCTCACATGGGCAGACACGTACCAGCGACTTCCGGTAGCGATCGTTTCCGAGAATTTCGCGCGCGAGTACTGGCATGACGCAAACAACGCTCTCGGAAAACGGATTCGCGTCGGTTTCAACGACGACTGGCGCGAAATCATCGGCGTCGTCGCGAACACGTACGATGATGGCGTGAACAAGAATGCGCCAACGTCAGTGTACTGGCCCGTCATGATGGACCGCTTCGAAGGCCAGAAAGAAGCACTCCATCGCGGCATCGCTTTCGCGATCCGCACCCCGAGAGCCGGCTCCGAATCATTCCTGAAGGAAGCGCGTCAGGCGGTTTGGTCGATCGATTCGAGCATTCCACTCGCCGAAGTCCACACTCTCGGAGAACTCTACACAAAATCGATGGCGCGCACTTCGTTCACGCTGGTAATGCTCGCAGTGGCGGGATCGATGGCGCTGCTGCTCGGAATTGTTGGAATTTACGGCGTGATCGCGTATTCGGTATCGCAGCGAACGCGCGAGATCGGCATTCGCATGGCGCTCGGCGCGCAACAGCAAACGCTTACTGCGATGTTCGTCCGCCAGGGATTGTGGCTCACGGGAATCGGCGTCGCGTGCGGCCTCGTTGCTGCTTTCGTTGTGATGCGGCTGATGTCGTCGCTGCTATTTCACGTGAGCCCGGTCGATCCGATTACATACATCGCGGTGACGATCGGCGTAATTGTAACGGCGTACCTCGCGTGCTATCTGCCGTCGCGCCGCGCCGCCTACGTCGATCCAATCGACGCTTTGCGCTCAGAGTAAGATTCGTGTCGCGGTCGCGACGCTTTTTGCTGTCCCCGACGAACGAGTTGCTTCGAATTCCGAGCACACGTAATAAATCCCTAGGCCTAGTACCCTTAGATTACTTCGCGGTAACCCTCCAAAACAGATAGTAAGTCGTTTACAATCAACACTTACGAGCTTTCTCGGCCGTTGGCAGTACGAATGCCCTCTATCACGTTGGAGTTTACGAGCAGCGACAATTCGCGTCAGGTAAAGACCTTAGATGCGCTCCGGATGTTCTCTCGTACTTCCTGGGAGGGAATGCGGACATGAGCCAGCAAAGAATTCAATCAGAAGCCCAAGGAAACATTTTGCAATTTCCGCAGGCCGACAGCAACGATGATAACGAGCGCGAGAAAACAGGAAACGCTGAATTTGAGAATGAAGTAAAAGAGCGATTGCAGCAAGTGACTGAACTCGTCGCGGGTTTCGCAACTTCGCCGTCGAATTTGGTGCTCGTGGAAAAGAAGCCCGTTCGCGAGGCGCTCGAAGAACTGATGGTCAAAGAGGCGGCCTTGCAATGGATCGTGCGCGTGGCATCACATTCTGAAGGGCCGGTCAGGGAAAAACTTTGGGACGACATCGACAAGGCTGTCTTGAGCCTCGAAAAAATCGCGAACGTCTACAAGACCTACGCCAAAATGGTCATTAACTACGCGAGTCCAAGCAGGATCAATCTGCAAAACGGAAATGGCGGCAGGATCGCTTCCTAATCAACATCTCTTAACCAACATCAGCGAATCGGATCGACGAAATCCGCCCGAAACGACGACTTATCTTCGCCCACAAGTTGTTTTACGAAACTTCGGGCCGACAAGGGATGGCGCCGACTGCTGCCATCGTAAGCTTCCAATCCAGTAGTGCAACCTCCTCACAGTCCCCATACCGCGACCGCAAATAAATCATTTTCGCGGAGCGCTGCGGACGCTGGCGTCAAGCGCGAAAGAAATCCCACGGCACGGCGGAGAGATTCCGTTACAATCGCGCCCGGACGCGGCATCTGATCCAGCAGGTCGCGGCGAGGAGCGCCTTTTGAGTTTTTCCCAGCGGCTGAAAGAGATTCGCGAAGGCTTCGAGCGCCCCTTTCTGGGTCGCCAATTCAGCGAGCTGTTCGAGCGGTTGCCTACTATGCTGCGTTCGTTCCTCGCACTCTACTTACAGCGAAACGCTCAATTTTCCCAGGAGCGAGCTGCCGGTTCATGGGTTGTCTTGGCGGGATCTTGTTTGGTTTCTTGCCGATTCTCGGCGGTGACGCTCGCCGATCGTTTCGGCTTTCGTCGTGCGCTGATGGTGGCGTACCTGATTATGCGTCGGCATACTTCATGCTAGGTTCGCTCGCTCTCCGTGGCTGCACCTTTCGCATGTTACGCCGCTCACGGACAAATGGCTAGTGCTGCATTCTGATGATTCCTGCGTTGGCCCTGGCGTTGTCAAACCCTCCGTCGCCGGAACCACCGCTCGCGCGTCGAAAGAAAGTGTCCGCTCGATCGGCTACTCGATTTACTACACGCTCGTGAATATCGGCGGCGCCTCGGACCGATCATGGCTTTGTGGTGCGCAAGCAGATGGGCTGGGGAGTCGAAAATGTGTTTCGCGTTGCGTCGCTCAGCGTTTTTCTTGATGTTCTGGTGCACGCTTTTCTTCTACGCGAGCCACGACGTCCGGCGAAATGAACAGGTCGCGAGCGTTAGCGATACGCTGCCAATTCGAGAATATGTTTGTCGTTCTCCGAAACTTGCGATTTGTCGTGTTCCTGCTTATTTTCTCGGGGTTCTTCGTGATCTTTCTGGCAGCAGTATATTTCGATGCCTCTATTCATGCGCAAATACGTGAATCCCAACGCCGACGTCGGACCTGCTGCTCACCGTGGATGCCATCATCGTGATTTGCTTTCAAATCGCCGTCACGTCCTCACGGAACCGGAAATTGCCGGCGTTTCACGGCGATGACTCTCGGCTTTCTAATACGAGCCTCGCTTGGGCAATTCCCGCGCTCCATCCCACCGTGCCGTTTATCGTCGCACTTGGTTCGTAGTTGCTCTGGGCGAAATAACGCAGGTCAGCCGCGTTATTACGAATATATTTCGCGCCTTGCTCCTGCCGGCCAACAAGGACTCTACATGGGCTTTGCGTTTCTGCCGATTGGGATCGGATACTTTATCGCTGGGCGACTCGGCGGTATCTGGTGCATACTTACGGCGAAGTGCAGCATCAGTCCGCACAAATGTGGTGGGTGATTGCGGCGTTGGGATTTTGCTACCACGCTGTTGATGATTCTCTACGATCGGATCGTAAAACCGGGAGCAGGGTAGACCACTCGCGCGATCGGGCGGGATTCTAACTCGGTGACCTTTTTAGGGCGAACCGTTTCAGTTCAGCATGCGCCGAATATTTTCGATCGCTCTGCCGCGCCAGCGTGTAATCAGGCTCGATGTTCAATGCTTTCTGAAAATATTCGCGCGCGCGATTGATCATGCCTTTCGAATAATAGATGCGGCCCAAATTGAAGTAGGGATAATGCCGCGGTTCGTAGCGCGGCGCTTCGAGCGCACGTTCGAGCCACGGGATCGCTTCATCATAGCGTTTCAAATCGATCAAGTACGCGCCGATATCGTTGTAAGGATTGCCGAAATCGGGATCGACTTCGATCGCGCGCTTGCACTCCGCGATCGCTTCTTCAATTTTTCCCTGAAAGTGATATGTCCAGCCAAGGAAGGTGTGCGCCTCAGCGGTAGGATGCTTCTCGAGTGAATTTTTATAGAGCGCGATCGCTTGATCGAACTCGCCTTCCATCTGGGCGCGATACGCCTGCTGCAACAATTCCCAGGCTTGCGCGATATTTTCGGCTGACATTTTTTCGTCCCGCACGGTGCGAGAAAGTAGCTAAGAAAATCCTGTCGCTACCTGCCGATCACAAAGTAATTGTAGATCAGCCAGCAGCGGCCAATCGAACCGCGTCGTCGGTGGTCACAAATTGCGCGCCCAGTGCTTTCAATTCACCAAGCGCCCGCCCGCTTTCTTCGGCTTTCAGTGTTTCGATTGCATCTGTCACTACGAACACCTTGCGGTCGCGGTCCAGCAGGCCTTTCGCCGCGAAATGCACGCAATACTCCGTCACCACGCCGAACACCACATAGTGCGTGTCTCGGCCGAGCCGTTCGACGATTTCGCTCGTGTGCGGATTGCTGAAAACGTCGAGCTCCTGCTTTTCGATCACCACTTGCTCGTGGCCGAACACATCAGCGGGCAGCTGCGACGCCGCATCATTCCGAACCATCACAAAATCAGGCGCAAGCCCCTCGGGAACAATCCGCGCGCCATCCGTTCCGCGAATGCAATGCGCTGGAAACGTCGCAAATTCCGGATCGTCGGCCGTATGAGCGCATCCGCTTGAAACCAGCAACACATGCCCGGCTCGCGCGGCGTTCACAAGCCGCTTGATATTCGGGATGATTTTCTCCGCTCCGGGAACGTAAAGTTTCCCTCCCGGCAGCATGAAATCTTTTTGCGCGTCCACTTCCCAAAAAACAATTTTGCGCGGAGCCATCGCTCGTCACCTTTTCCGATCGCCCACAGATTTGGAAGCCGACCGCCGCACGCGCTGCCTCACTTTTTCAAGCAACTTCTCGAGCGCTTTGCTGTAGCGGACGGGATATGCGGCGCTGCGGTCAATTCGCCGGTAGCGCTCGGGAAGGCGCGCGAGTTCAGCCACGCAACGATCGTGCAATTCCGTGATGGGTTCCGGCGGAGCGATGCGCTGTCCGCTGCGCATTACCTGAACCAGAAGCGGCTGGCCGCCGTTGGCGGGTTCACCTTCCAGCGCGATCCTGTCTTGCTCGTATTGGCCGGTGGGATTCGAATAGCGAAACACCTGCTTGCGTCCGGGATAGGTCACTTTGGCCTGCGTGAGTTTCGCGGCGCCATGAATTTTGCCGGCGCGGTCCACTTCCACAAGTTTGTAAACCAAATTTAAAAGCGGCGCATCGCTCGGCGTCGCAAGTGCTGAGCCAACGCCAAATGAATCAATCGCAGCGCCCTTCTTAAGAAGCTCTGCGATTTTGTCTTCATCCAGATCGCCCGACGCAAATATCCGAACGTCCTGCCAGCCGGCCTTGTCGAGCTCTCGACGAACCCATTGGCTATCTTTCGCCACATCGCCACTATCGAGTCGAACGCCGGCGGGCTTTCGTCCCATTCCAATTATTTTCTTCACGGCATCGTGCACGTTGTACGTATCGAGAAGCAGGAACGCCCGCTCCGGAAACGCGTCCAGAAAATGTGCGAACGCATCCGCTTCGTCGTCATGCGCCATCACCCAGGAATGGGCCTGTGTGCCGTACGTGTAGATTCCATATTGCTGGCCGGCGAGAACATTCGAAGTGCCAACGCTGCCGCCGATGGACGCAGCCCGAGCGGCGAAAAGTCCTGCTTGCGCGCTGTGCGCTCGACGCGCGCCAAATTCCACCACGCGCCTACCCTGCGCGGCACTGACGACGCGCGCCGTCTTGCTCGCGATCATTGTCTGGTAACCCAGCGTGGCGAGCAGGTAGGTCTCCATGATTTGCGCTTCCGCAATCGGCGCAGACAATCGAAGCATTGGCTCGCCGGGAAAAACGATCGTGCCTTCGGGCACCGCCCAGACGTCACCCGTAAAATGAAACGTGCTGAGATATTCGAAAAATTCGGGGCCGATGTAGCTGAAAACATGGTGAGCCCGCAGATAGGCAACCTCATCCGCGTTGAAATTCACATGCTCGAGAAATTCAAGAGCCTGTTCGAGTCCTGCAGCGACGAGATAATTCCGGTGGGGCGGAAGATTCCGCACGAACAGCTCGAACGTGGCGCGCGCTTCGAAACCGGTCTGCAGATAGCCGGCAGCCATCGTGAGCTCGTACAAATCGGTTAAGAGGCCTGAATGTTCGCGCATCGCTGTATGGTTTACCTGTCTGAGTTCGTCGGGCTTATCCGCGATCGCGCCGCAAAGTCAGTCCGCCATCCACCACGAGCGTTTGACCTGTGACGTAATTATCTGGTTCCAGAAATAATCGTACCGCACGAGCTATATCTTCGGGACGTCCAAATCGCGGGATAGCACCACTCGCAACGTGGCGATCGTATTTTCCCGATTGCACGCTCGCTGCTGCCATTCCGGCCAAAGTCGCACCGGGTGCCACCACGTTCACGCGCACGCGATTCCATTGCTGCGCCAGAATCAGAGCAGCGTGCGCAAGCGCTGCTTTTGGTGCAGCGTAGTTCAAGCTCGAAGGAAACGCCACGTGCGCTTGCATCGTAGTTAGCAGGACGATGCTGCCGCCCGTCGGCTCGGTTTCCATCCGTCCGCCCAATTCTTTCGCAAGCAGCACCGGACCAACGTAGTTTACGTCGAGGGAAGCAATCATCGCATCGCGATCGAGCTTGTCGAATGTGACGCGGGCCGGATCGCCCGTGAAAATCACCACTCCGGCGAGTGAAGCGCCGGACTTTTCGCGGGCTTCGATGTACTTCGCGCGAACCTCTGCGGCGGAAATATCGCCTTCGACCAAAACCACTTTCGCGTCGTATTGCTTCGCGAGTGCGTCCGACAATTTCGCCGCGCGCTTGCGATCTTTGTGATACCCCACAATCAGTTGCGCGCCTTCGCGTGCGAGTAGCGCGGCCGTCGCAGCGCCCAGGCCGCCCGTGCCGCCTGCCACGATGACGGCCTTTCCCGCCAAAGTTTTTTCGGGGAAATCGAAGCGGAATTCAGAATAACGATTCGCGCGATCGTCATCCCAATACGCCGATGTCATTTCCCCTCGTGTTTCATTGGGATTTTGCTCGCATATACTCACTCGCGGATTTTGCCAAGAGTGGAACGCCTAGAAAAGACAAAACCCCCAAGCCTCCGGTCGTTTTACGGACCGGGCATGCTTGAGGGTTCCACCTCGAATCTGTGCGCCGGGCCGAACTACTTCAATACGGCGTCTTTGAATGCTTTCGCTGCGCGCAAGCGCACAACGGTCTTGGCCTTGATCTTGATAGCCTCGCCTGTGGCCGGGTTGCGGCCCATGCGAGCCTTGCGGTGCGCTTTCACCGCGCGACCGATACCGGGAATTACGAATTTTCCTGTCGACTTCGCTTCTTTTACCGCAAGGTTGAACAGTTCGTCAAAAAAAGCTACGACCTGCTTCTTCGACACAGGCTTTTCCTTGCTGCTCAACTTGTCAGCCATGTGTGCAATGATCTTCGACTTGCTCATCGGGTTTGCCATCGAATTGCGTTCTCCTCCTCAGATGTAGTTACGCTTGGTCCCGGCGTCCGGGATACCGCGTGGGACTATAGCCGCACCACCGCATGAACGCAAGCGAAAAGCGTTAAAAGGCCCGGAAAACAGGGCATTTCTTCACTCTCGCATTTTGAACCGAAAATTATTGCGCGGCAAGTTCCTGATAAAAGAGCGCGACGGCTTTAATTCCGCCGAAATAATTCTCGAGCGCGATGTGCTCGTCGGGCGCGTGCGCGTTCTCATCCGGCAATCCGAAGCCCATCAGAACGCATGGCACTTTAAACGTGTCGTGCATCTGCGTCACGAATGGAATCGAGCCGCCTTCGCGGATGAACACCGCCTTCTTACCGAACCCCGATTCGAGCGCGTGAATCGCCTTCTGAAAAATCGGATGCGAGTACGGCGCCACCCACGGCTTGCCCATGCTCAGAACTTCGAATTTGCACGTAACGGACTTCGGCAGCAGCTTGCGAATATGCCGCTCCACCAGCTTCGCAATTTGAACGGTGTCCTGCTTCGGCACAAGACGCGTGGAAATTTTTGCGTACGCTTTCGACGGGATCACCGTTTTCGCGCCTTCCCCCGTGTAGCCGCCCCAAATCCCATTCACTTCCAGGGTGGGACGAGTCCAAAGCTGTTCGACGATTGAATATCCCTTTTCGCCGCACAGGCCGGGAGCACCCACCGTCTTTCGGAATTCTTTTTCCTTCCATGGCAACGAATTCAGCGCTTTCCGCTCCTGTTTTGAAAGCGTGGCGACTTTGTCGTAGAAGCCGGGAACGGTGACGTGAAAATTCTTATCGTGAAGTTTCGAAATCATCTCCGCAAGAATCGTGATCGGATTCGGTACACCGCCGCCAAAAACTCCCGAGTGCAGATCCTGCGCCGGACCCGTGATTTCCACCTGGTAGTAATTCAGGCCCCGCAGCCCGTACGTAATCGAAGGAACGCCCTTCGCCAGCATTGAAGTGTCAGAAACCACGAGCGCATCAGCCTCTAGCCGTTCGCGATTTTTTTGCACGAAATCCCACAGGCTCACGCTGCCCACTTCTTCTTCCCCTTCGATCATCACTTTCACATTCAGGGGCAGTTTTCCCGAGGTTTTCAAAAGAGCTTCGAGCGCTTTCAGATGAATGTGCACCTGGCCTTTGTCGTCCGCCGTGCCGCGGCCGAAAAGGTTTCCATCGCGTACGGTGGGCTCGAACGCAGGACTCGTCCAGAGATCAAGCGGCTCCGCCGGCTGCACATCATAATGCCCGTAAAAAAGTATCGTTGGCTTCCCGGGCGCACGCAGCGATTCGCCGTACACAAGCGGATGCATTTTCGTGGGGACAATCTCGATGTTTTCAAGCCCCGCCGATCGCAATTTCCCCGCCACCCATTGAGCCGCGCGCTCCACATCCGGCTTATGTTCACTTTTTGTGCTGACGCTCGGAATCCGCAGAAATTCCTTCAGTTCGCTCAGATTTTCGTCACGCTTTGAATCGATATAATCGGTCAGGTTCATGCTGGGCCCCCAGGACTACCCTCTATCTTTTGTGATTCCCCCCAAAAGTTGCCGTGACAAAGTCGCCGCAAAGCTGCTGAAACAAACATGCCATTCTAGGAACCTTACTCAATTTCAGCAAGCTATTTGCTGCCTGTGTTTTTTGGACACCGGCCCGTTTCCTGCCGTTGACTCAGCCCTCCACGCGTTGCACGATGTTTACATGACGCCCGACATCGAACCTCAAGGCAGCCAGCGCCGCAGTTCCAGGGTTTTCACCCGCATTCCCGTGAGCGCAACGGGCAAAAACGTCCTCGGAAAAAAATTCCGGGAGAATAGCCAGACGATCGTGATTAACGCCCATGGCGGCCTCCTCTACTTGCAGGAAGAGCTAAAGGTTGGCGCGGATGTGGTGCTCATCAATCCTGCCACCGAAGAAGAGCAGGAATGCCGAGTTGTATACTTGGGAGACACTTCCGAAAAAGGCACGCGCGTCGGAGTTGAATTTCTTTCCCCGAGCCCGCATTTCTGGGGCGTCGAATTTGCCCCGCAAGACTGGCCGGCGCGCGCCGTTCCTCGCCCGGTCGCCTAACACGAATCTCGTTTCGCCATCGGCTTTCGATGCTTGGTGATCTCGAAGTCTTCCCTCGTCCGATTTTCCGTTGTAATTTACGCCTGCGCGCAATTGTACCCTCTCGCGATACTATTGGATCGAACTGAACCATTTAACTGTCCGGCGCGCTGGCGGCACATGACGCTTCAAAATACACTCGTGGACGTTTTGAATTTCGCCCCCGGCGATCGCACCGCCATCATCGTTCCCGAACTCGATAAACGCGTCACTTACGAATTGTTGCGGCAACAAGTCACCGCGCTAGCAGGAGCTCTCGCAGGCGCAGGTATCCAGCGAGGCGATCGCGTCGCGATGGCGCTCCCAAACGGTCTCCCTGCCATCGTGAGTTTTCTCGCCGCTTCGATCGCAGGCACGGCCGCCCCATTCAATCCGGCGTACAAATATGACGAGTTCTGTTTTTTTCTCGACGACACGTCAGCACGCGTTCTCCTCTGCCCGCCCGACGGCGCGGACGACGCGCGCCGCGCCGCTGCCGACCGCAACATTCCAGTTTTTTCCGTCGAGATGGATTCCGAAGCGAATGTTCGCATGGCGGGCGCTCCAAATACATCTTCCGCGCCGCTGCCAGCGCCCGACGACGTCGCTCTCATCCTGCACACAAGCGGCAGCACAGGCCGCCCCAAGCGCGTCCCGCTCCCGCATGCCAACATTGCCGTCTCTGCCCAAAATATCGCCGCGACCTACGCGCTCTCGCCCGACGACGTCTCGCTATGCCTCATGCCGTTATTTCACGTGCACGGTCTCGTCGCTTCCACTCTCGCCACATTCGCTTCGGGTGGCACAGTCGTAGTGCCAAAAAAATTTGACGCCATCGCATTCTGGCGACTCGTCCGCGAATATCGCGTCAGCTGGTATTCCGCCGTGCCGACAATCCACCAGCTCTTGCTCGCGCGCCTCGGCAATAAAGAAAAACCTGGCGGCGCGGAATCGCTCCGCTACGTGCGTTCGTGCAGCACTTCGCTCCCGCCCGAAATTATGCACAAGCTGGAAAATATGTTCGGTGTTCCGGTGCTCGAAGCCTACGGCATGACGGAAGCCGCTCACCAGATGGCTTCGAACCCTTTGCCGCCGCGACCCCACAAAGCGGGTTCCGTCGGTCTCGCCACCGGCATTCGCATCAGCGTCACGGACGACGCCGGCAACCACCTCGCCGTCGACGAGCGCGGCGAAGTGGTAATTCAAGGCCCCAATGTTTTTCACGGGTATGAAAATAATCCCGAAGCCAACGCGAAATCATTTTTGGACGGCTGGTTCCGCACCGGCGACCAGGGCTTCCTCGATTCCGACGGCTACTTGCATCTTACCGGCCGTCTGAAAGAACTGATCAATCGTGCCGGAGAAAAAATCTCTCCGCGCGAAATCGACGAAGTTCTCCTGGGCCATCCCGCCATCGCCGAGGCCGTGTCATTCGGATGCCCTCATGCCACGCTCGGGGAAGAAGTCGCTGCGGCTATTGTCCTCCGCCATCCTGCAAACACTGCCGAAATCCTAAAGTACTGCCGCGAGCGGCTCGCCGAATTCAAATGCCCGAAAAAACTTTACGTGGTGCAGGCCATCCCGCTCACAGCCACAGGGAAAATTAAGCGCAGCGCAGTCGCCGAAGCCGTCCTGAGCGAAAACCAATGAAATTTCTGATCGCAGGAGCAGGCGCCATCGGCGCGTACTTGGGCGCGCGCATGTCTCGCGCGGGGCAGGACGTAACGCTGTTTGCCCGCGGCCCGCATCTGCGCGCCATGCAAGCGCATGGCGTCCGCGTGAAAAGCGTCGACGACGATTTCGAAGTGCGCCCGAAAATTTCGGGAGATCTAAGCGAAATTGGCCCGGTCGACGTCGTCTTCCTCGGCGTCAAAGCCCACAGCCTCACGCAACTCGCTCCTCAACTCAAGCCCATTCTCGGCCCGAACACGACAGTCGTCGGCACGCAAAATGGAATCCCGTGGTGGTTTTTTCAAGGTTGGCCCGGCTTGGACAAAGACTCGTACGAAGGAATGCATCTTGAGCGAGTCGATCCCGGCGGCGAAATAGCAGCTGCCATCGAGCCGCGGCGCGTCCTGGGGGCGATTGTTTACTTTGCGACGGAAGTCGTCGAGCCCGGCGTGATTCGTCACACCGAGGGCAATCGCATCTCGCTCGGCGAACCAGACGGCACGCGCTCCGATCGCAGCCACCAGATCGCAGAGGCTCTAATCGCCGCCGGATTGCGCTGTCCCGTTACGTCGCACATCCGCCAGGAAATTTGGGTAAAACTTCTCGGCAATGTTGCCTTCAATCCCATCAGCGCGCTCACCGGCGCCACGCTTGTTCAAATGACTCGCGATCCCGAAGTCGGCGCGCTCGTTCGCAAAATAATGGAAGAGACCGAAGCGGTCGGCGCAAAGCTCGGGCTCGAACTCCCTATCACTATCGACCAGCGCATCGCCGGCGCCGAAAAAGTCGGCGAACACAAAACTTCGATGCTCCAGGATCTCGAAGCTGGCCGTCCCATCGAACTCGAAGCGGTCGTAGGCGCGGTAGTCGAGCTGGGCGAGCGTTTGAACGTGCCGATGCCGCACACTCGCGCCGTCTACGCCTGCACGAAGCTCCTCGCGCACACCCGCGCCGCGGCGAAATCTTTGGATCAAAAATAAGTTGTGGTTGAATTCGGTCGAAAAGGCTCTGCGAACCGTTACTTCGCAGCGTGCGCAGCTGGTGCCGCGTCATACTTCTTCAGGTCCACTTGCTTCCACTTGCCGGCCATAATTCCGGCGCGAATTTCGGCGGGCGTCTTTCCCAATTTTGTTTGCTGATACGAATACGCTGCTTCCTTCTGGCAAACTTCGCAAATCGATCCGTGATTGTCGCCAAAACAATCGAGCAGGCTGGTGTGGCCCACTTCGCGATCGCAGTGGCAGTAGCAGGGCTGCTGATACAGAACAGGTTTCACCTTGGCGGCTAGCGCGTACAGATTCTGCGTCCGTGCTTCGGGGAATTGCTTAGGGTCGAGCGTCGCTGGCAGAGGTCCAGTGGGAGGTGTCGCGTGATAAGCCGGAGTGTCGTCTTGCGCGCTCGGCGCCGATGCGCTCTTCTGCTGCGCATATGCGAATCCCAATCCAAATCCAGCCAACGCCATCGATAACACAACGCCAACTATGAGAGCTCTTTCTTTCATCTCGCATCTCCCTGCCAGCCAGGCAAAAGATTGAACACCGGCTCGTTTTTCGACGCCTCAAATCCTACCACGGAACCGGGAGCCATCGGCATCGCCCCGGTTGTCTAGTATTGTTGACTCTCGCGGCTCGCTGGCATAACGTTTCCGCAACGACAGGCTGAAAGCACCATCGAGGGCTACAACATGGCTGACTTCCCAATCGTCGATCTTTCGTCATTCGCAAACGCGTCGGCAACCGAAAAACAATCCCTCGGCCGCCACGTCGACGAAATTTGCCGCCAAACCGGTTTCCTCGCCATCACCGGTCACGGTGTCCCCGACGAAACAATCACTCGCGCGTGGGACGCTGCCCGCAAATTCTTCGATCTGCCCGAAACGAAAAAGCTCGCGGTGAAAATGCGATACGCTGGTTATCCCTACGGCTATTCGCCGCTTCAATCCGAGGCGCTCGCGAAATCAAAAGGCGAAGAAACGCCGCCGGACATCAAAGAAAGTTTCAACATCGGTCCGCTCAGCGTGCCACCACACACAGGTAAGGAACCGTTCGCCGATTTTCGCTACGCCACGAACACCTGGCCGGCAGAACCTGCCGATTTCGAGCGAGCCTGGTCTGATTATTACCGCGCACTTGGCGCGCTTGCGGGCCGAATCATGCGAGTCTTTGCCGTCGCGCTCAATATGCCCGAAAGCTTCTTCGATAGCGCGGTCGATGATCCCATCAGCGCAGTTCGCGCGCTGAATTATCCTCACCAGCACGTCGCGCCCAAGCCCGGCCAACTTCGCGCCGGCGCCCATTCCGATTACGGCAGCCTCACAATTCTGCGTGCCGACGCTGCGACGGGCGGCCTGGAAATTTTCAACCCGCAAAAACAATGGCAGCCAGTGCCCGTCATCCCCAACGGTTTCGTCGTCAACATCGGCGACTTGATGGCTCGCTGGACCAACGACCGCTGGATCTCAACGCTTCATCGCGTCGTAAATCCGCCGCCTGATGCAAGCGGTTCCACGCGCCGCCAGTCCGTAGCTTTCTTCCACCAGCCGAACTGGGATGCCGAAATCACCTGCATCCCCACATGCCTGGCCGCAGGCGAAAAACCAAAGTACCCGCCGGTGCGTTCCGGCGAATACTTGATGCAAAAATTTCACAGCACAGTAAAAATCGGTGCCGCTGCGTCAATTCCGGGAGCCTCAGCGACGGTTTAACCCGTGCCGAGCGAGTTGTGCGCGACCGCGATCTGCGCCGCCACACGCGCATTATTCAGAAGCAACGCCACATTCGCCTCGAGCGTCCTTCCACCACTATCTTTCGACATCGACTCCAGCAAAAACGGCGTCACGCGCTTCCCTTGAATTTTCTCAGCAGCCGCTGAAACGAGCGCCTTCTCGATCAGCGCTTCCACTTCATGCCGCGAAAGCGCGCTCTTCTCCGGCGGCGGATTCCCGAACACAATCCCCGCCGAAAGCCCCAAACCCCACTGCGTCGCCATTAACCGCGCCGCTTCCTGCGGCGAATCGACGCGGCACTGCAACGTGAGCCCGCTCTCACGAGAATAGAATGCCGGTAGCTCACTGGTTCCATAGCCCACCACCGGCACGCCGAGGGTTTCGAGCATTTCGAGCGTTCGCGGCAAATCGAGGATCGCTTTTGCTCCTGCGCAAACCACAGCGACGGGGGTTCGCGCGAGTTCCGTGAGGTCTGCGGAAATATCGAGTGTTTCTTCCACGCCGCGATGTACGCCGCCAATTCCTCCCGTCGCAAACACGCGAATGCCCGCGCGCGCTGCGATGAAAGCTGTCGCGGCAACCGTCGTGGCTCCGGGCCGCCCCGACGCGACCACCGCCGCCAAATCAGCGCGGCTCGCCTTCGCCACATTCTTCGATTCCGCCAGAAACGCCAACTCTCCGGCCGAAGTTCCCACCACAAGTTTCCCGTTGAACACAGCAATCGTCGCCGGTACCGCGCCGCCTTCTCGAATTGCCGCTTCCATCCCGCGGGCCGTCTCGAGATTGTGGGGCTGCGGCAGACCGTGCGAAATTACGGTGGATTCGAGCGCAACGACGGGCTTTTTGTCGGCAAGCGCCGCGGCGACTTCTTCATGAATGAACAGCAAGTTGTTCAACGCATTCTCCAAGACACGGTGCCGCTAGCGACTTGATCTAAATTCTTAGGAATGCGACGAAGCGCGCGCAGCGGCCGCATCGCGAACCGGCATCACATTTTTCATCAGCGCTCGGACGCGATTTACGTCGACTTCATTTTGCATCACGCCGTCTTTCTTCAGGCTCGTTCCCACGATGATGCCGTCGGCGTATTGGAGAAACGCCGCGACATTTTCCGCGCGTGCGCCGCTGCCAATCAGGATGGGGCGCTTGGCGAAGGATTTTGCTTCGCGGACTTTTTCGACATCGGGGGCGCTGCCTGTGAATCGTCCGGAAACGATGAGCGCGTCCGCGCCGTAAAATTCCGTCCATTCGATGTGGGTGCGCAGGTCGATCCCCGGAAACGGCACAGAGTGCTTTTTGTCGACGTCGGCGAAAATATGAATTCCCTCGGCGTGCAGTTCTTTGCGTTTGCGCATCAACTCGGCGGCGCAGCCATGATCGAATTCGCCCGTGTCCCAAACGCGCGCGCCCGTGAGAATGCAAACTCGAATCCAACGCGCACCGGCGGCAAGAGCGATCGAGAGACACACGACGCCGCCGTTGTGAATCACATTGATGCCGACGGGCACCGGGAAATTTTTAACGACTTCGGCAGCGGCTACGGCGTGGGCCGTCATCGCTTCGGGCTTCACGTCATTGCCAACGTAGTACGGCAAGTCCCACATATTTTCCACGGCGAGGCCGTCGACGCCGCCCTGCACCAGAGCGTCAGCGTCACGCAATGCGTTGTCGACAATTTTCTGCATGCCGTAGCCGGTATAACCCGGCGCTCCCGGAAGCGGCCACAGATGCACCATCCCGATTACGGGCTTGGGCACCGGGAAGAGATCGGCGAGCGATTTGAGTCGTGGGCGGTCCAGTTCTTTTTTCCAATCGGGCAATTGATTGCGATCCGGTTGCTGGGTCCTGTCAGGTGGCTGCGTCATATCGGCCTCTTTTGGCGTGAGTTGCGATCTTGAAAGCGCGCGAGCACTTGCTGCCGCACAGCGTCCCATCTCCCGCGCATTTTTTGCGAACGGAGCAGCGATTTCGCTTCTCGCGTGCCGGGAAGTTTTTCACCCGCGCCAACGAACGAGACGGCTGCGGCACCCCCGGCGGAAGCTGCGACTGCGGCTTCCGCGAGCGGCCAACCTCGCAGTCGCGCCTGCAAAAATCCAGCGACGAACGCGTCGCCAGCTCCGGTGGAGTCGACCATTTTTACGTCGAACGACGGCACTAGCCGTGGAGCGCCATTTTCTGAAATCAGGCAGCCGCGCCTTCCCATTTTCAGGACTACTTCGCGCGCCCCCGCTTTTTTCAGCGCCGCAAATGACCGGCGCGGATCGCGCGCGCCCGTCAGCAGCGTGGCTTCGTCCGCGCTGAGAAGGAGGATATCGACGCGGGGAATAATTTGCAAAATTTCCCGTGGTATTTGCTGGCTCGGCGCCATTCCCACATCGAGCGAGACCCAACCGCCGCCCGCGTGAATTGTTCGCATGATCTGTTTCGCGGCAACCGCGGGGCCGGGATTGAGGAAGTTGTAGCCGACCAGATGCGCGGCCGACGCTCCATTGCAGAGAGCCTGCGTGTCGCGCAACTTCGTCGCGTAACCGTTCGCGGCGCGGCTTCCAAAAAAAGTGCGCTCGCCGTCGGGCGTCACGTTGATGTAAAAAAAGCCCGTCGTCGCGCCGGAAGTTCTCTGGACCCAGCGCGTGTTGACCCCGCCTTTTTTCAGACCTTCGAGGACGTAGTCACCGAAGCGATCGCGGCCGATGCAGCCGGCGAGCCGGACGTTTACTCCCCATCGGGCAAGGGCGAGAGCGGAGTTTGCGCCAACGCCGCCGCAGTGCATTTCGAGGTGTTGCGCGAGGCAGTCTTGACCCGGCTTCGGCCACGCTTTCACGCGGCCGAGCATGTCGACGTTGATGTCGCCAAGAACGACGATGGTTGGTTTGCGGCGGGCCGCTGAGGAGGGCGTCACGAGTGCCCCGGAAAGCAGGAGTGGGAAGCTCTCGAAGGGAGCGAAAAGGGCCGTTTTGTGCCGATTAGAAATTGTTTAGTGCTTTGTTTTGAGCGGGGTGCGAGAAATTCTAATCGCGGATCCGTTATTAGAAATTGAGATGAATAAGTTGAGCCGAGCAATAGATGGATAGTTCGTGCGGTCGCTGCATTTCTGCGCCGGGGCATGGGTGCACCGGGCAGCGTGATGGTGCTACGTCCCTTCGTTGGGCGCGTTAGTGACACACGAGAACGCTAGCACGGTGTAGCGCGCTCCGCCACCGCATGTTGGTGTAAGGATTTTGCGAGCGATGGGATGTGCACGGTGACGCGTTGCTCGCATGACGCGAGAAAAGGCGAGCCCACTTCAAGAAACTCTCAATGCGCTTTGTTAGTGGCCGCGTTTGGCCGGCGCGAATCGGCGGACGCTATCCTCCCGCCATCGCTCCCACAATCAGAAACGGCTCTGTACCAGCCGCAATAGCAGCGGGCAGCAGCGTGTTTGTCGGTTCGTGCGAGTAATCTTCCGTGCAGGCGAAAAACCTGACGAAGGGCCGGCGTTCTTGCGTGACCTGGTCGCGAATCGTACCGCGCAGCATCGGATATTGCGCTTCCAGCGCATTGAGTATTGAGAGGATCGTCGGCTGGCCCTGAACGTCGAGATTCACTTCGCCATTGACGCGCGCGAGCGTTCGCAGGTGCGCCGGAATTATGACGCGGATCATGGCAGCGTCTGAACCTCCACCGAAAGTACTGCCGGCAAATCCCGCACGATCGGGTTCCAGCTGTCTCCTGCGTCAGAGGATGCGTACACCTGGCCTCCGGTGGTCCCAAAATAAATGCCGCACGAATCGAGTGAGTCGACAGCCATCGCATCACGCAGCACGTTTACGTAGCAGTCGCGTTGCGGCAAACCTTTCGTCAGCGGCTCCCATTCGTTTCCGCCGGTTCGGCTGCGATAGACGCGCAATTTTCCTTCGAGCGGAAAGTGCTCCGAATCGCTCTTAATCGGCACCACGTAAATTGTTTCGGGCTCATGAGCGTGAATGTCGATCGCGAATCCGAAGTCCGTTGGCAAGTTTCCGCTCACCTCGTGCCAGGAGTCGCCGGCGTTGTCACTGCGCATCACATCCCAGTGCTTCTGCATGAACAGCGCATCGGGACGCGAGGGATGCATCGCGATGTGATGAACGCAGTGGCCCACTGCGGCAGTTGGGTCTGGAATTTGATTGGAACGCAGGCCCTTGTTGATCGGTTTCCACGTCTTTCCGGCGTCGTCGCTCCGGAACGCGCCAGCCGCGGAGATCGCGATGACGATCCTATCCGGATGGCTGGGATTGAGAATGATTGTATGCAGACACAGCCCACCGGCACCCGGTTGCCAGCGCGGGCCTGACCCGTGTTCGCGCAGTCCGGGAAGCTCCGCCCATGTCTGCCCGCCGTCGCTGGAGCGGAACAATGCGGCGTCCTCGATTCCCGCATACACAGTGTCAGGATCGGTGAGGGACGGCTCGAGGTGCCACACGCGCGCGAATTTCCACGGATGCGGAGTGCCGTCGTACCATTGATGAGTGCCGGGAACGCCGTTGTACTCGAATTTATTTCCGACCGGTTCCCACGTCTTGCCGCCGTCGTCGGAGCGCTGGATCAATTGCCCGAACCAGCCAGTCGATTGCGACGCGTAAAGCCGATTCGGATCCACCGGAGATCCCTTGAGGTGATACATTTCCCAGCCCGCAAAGTGTGGACCAGTGACGTCCCACTTCTCGCGCTTTCCATCCGAAGTCAGAACGAACGCGCCTTTGCGCGTTCCCACCAGCACTCTTACTCTGCTCATCGATCACTCCTCCGGGATTCTGTGCCCGTTTCCGCGGAGCTGGGTTTTTCACTCGATCCGGGCAGCATAGTACACCTGTCTCCGCCAATCCATTTACATTGACGGATTTCAGGCTCATCGGTGAGAGCCGCCGACACGATTATTTTCGCAGTTCCCGGCAGGTTTCGGCAAGCACCCGAAGCTTTTTGCGGGTGATATCGAGCGGGACGTGTCCGAAACCGCACTCGCTCGTGAGCAGGAGCCGGTCCGGAGAAAAGTAAGCGAGCGCCGGCATCATTCGCTCGCGGATGATTTCAGGCGTCTCGATTGGATCGCTGCGCTGATCGATCACGCCGAGCGCGAGTTCGCCTTTGAAATCCCACTGGTCCCACAACTCCATCAAATTGTAGCCGAGCGTGCAATGCTCGAGAGACACTTCGTCGATTTTCGCGGTGCGAAATGCAGGCACCAGGTCGGTATACTTTGTAAAATAGATTCGTTTCCGCCTCGGATTTCCGCCGCAGACATGCAGGGCAACTTTCACGCGCGGCAGCGAGTCGACCAGCTCGTTCAAGATTTCGGCTGACCACACGCTGTCTTCGGGCGACTCGGTCCACATCGGTTCGTCGAATTGAATGTAATCGCAGCCTGCCGCAATCACCTCTCGGAGCTCCTCCGCCAAAACCTTTGCGTAGGCGCGGCACAATGTTTGCTCGTCCGGATACAAATCCGGCCGCTGGTTGACGCTGAACCGAGTGAGGACGTGGGGACCGGTTACGGTCTGTTTCACGCGGCAGCGCGAAGGAGCCGCATCGCGAGCAAGTCTCCAGTTGCGCGCCAGTTCGAAGCGCGAATTCTTGATCTCGCCGATTACGCGGGCGCACTCGATTCCAAAACCAGCCGTGCCGAAGTTTTGCTTGAGCATGCCCTCGAATGTGACTCCGTCAAGGCGCTTCTGATAAAAATAATACATATTCTCGCGATAGCCTTCGCCGTCGGTGATGACGTCGAGTCCGAGTTCCGCCTGATCGCGTGCTGCCCATTGGATGAGCTCGTCGATTTCAGCGCGGTTGAGCGACGGCTTCTTCATCGTGTCTTCCACGCTGGTATTTCGCGGGTAGCTGCCTACGACGGTGCTGACGAACGGTGGCATGGTCCTCTTTCTTCGATCGAGACTAGACAGAAACTAGACAGCTGGTAGGCCCGCAGACGACCGGGCTTCGTTGATGTGCGCGCGGACTCCCAGTTCTAGAGCGCCGGGCATGAAATCGATTTCGCGAATCAGGCGCGTGCCGTCTTGATTGTCGATCAGCGGGGTGCCGGGGCCATCGCCGAAATTAATTTGCGCGCCGGGGATCCATTTCTTGACGATCGCTGCGAGTTGTGTGGCGGTAACGCAGTGGCCGCCGTTGTTGTAGGCGAAGTGCGCGAGCTTGGGTTTGAGCGCGAGACGTACGAGCTGCTCAGCGCAGTCGTCTTTATAGATCCAAGTGTCGCGCGTCTCGGGGCCGAAGGGGAGCGTGACGGGCTCGCCGACAGCAGGCTTCGAAGCAAAATGCTCGGCCCACATTACGGCGCTGCGCTTGCGGCCATGGCCGAAAACTACTGGAGGCCGAGTACACACGATGCTCGCTTGATGCCGCTCGACATATCGACGGCCCATGTGCTCATTCAGAAGTTTCATGACGGCATATGTAAAAGTGTGAGATGCCGGATCGCAGAAATCGTCTTCGAGCACAGGCCGGTCACCGTATGGCTTTTGCGACGGTCCGTGTACTGTCTCACTGCTGGTGAAGACAAGCCGCGCGAGCTTGTGGTGTGCGGCCGCCTCGAACATGTGCGTCATGCCGAGAATGTTCACTCGAATCGAGAGCGAAGTATTTTCATCGACGAGCGGCCCCATCACGTACGCAAGGTGAATCGCGTGCGTGATATCGGGATGCTTATGAAACACGCCCATCACATCGCGGAAATCGCTGACGTCCATCGGGACGGAATCAAAAGCTGCGCCGGTGCGGCTTGCTAAATTCCGTAGCGCCGATAGGGTTTCCGCTTCGACGGATTGAGTGCCCGATTGATCGGCGGCTACGACCGGAATGCTGCGTTGCAAAAGGTTGCGCACTACGGATTGGCCAATAAAACCAAGTCCGCCAGTCACCAGAAATTTCGTGCGTTCGTTCATCGATTTGCCGGACTACTCCTCTGCCGTCGCGAGTGTGGGCTTATAGCCGCTAAATGAGAAATAGATCACGATCAAGTAACAAAACAGCGGAACTCCAAAGGCAGCCTGGATCGAACTACGGTCCGAAATATAGCCCATCACGGCGGGAATGATCGCGCCGCCGATGATCGACATCACGAGCAACGAAGATCCGAGCTTGGTGTACACGCCGAGATTCTTGATGCTGAGCGCAAAGATCGTCGGGAACATGATGGAGTCGAAGAAACCAAGCAGCACAACGGCCCATACCGGCGCGGTTCCGGTCATAAAAATTGCAACGACGGTGCAAACAGCAGCGGCGGTGGAGAAAAGCCCGAGCAATTTGGGAGGCGCGATGCGTTTCATAATCGCCGAGCCGGCAAAGCGGCCGACCATGAAACCGAAGAGGTGCCATTTCAGATAATTTGCGGCGGTCATTTCCGGCGTCCCTGGAAGCACGCGCTGCGTGAAACGAATTACGAAACTCGTGACGCCCACTTGTGCGCCTACATAAAAGAATTCGGTGATCACGCCGCGAATCAAGTGCTTGTAATGCCAGATATTCTTGTGGGTTTTGGGAGCAGCCTCTGGTTCCGGCAATGCTTCGCCGCTGGACTCGCGAACTTCAGGCAGATGTGCAAAAAAGATCAGAGCCGCGACGAACACAAATATTCCCGCGATCGCGAGATACGTTCCTGTGACGCGGTGCGCTTCGGAAGCCGAATACACCTGCCATTGCTCGGGAGTCATGGCGGCAAGCGTGGCAGCTGAATATTCGATTCCCGAGAGGATGAAAGCCTTCCCGATAAACGGCGTAACCCACGCGCCAACGGCATTAAAGGATTGCGCAAGGTTCAGGCGGCGCTCGGATGATTCGGGGGGGCCGAGGATCGTCACGTAGGGATTCGCCGCGACTTCCAAAACGCCCTGCCCGCAAGCCATCACGAACAGCGCAAACAGGAAAAAGCCGTAGGTTCGAATCGACGCGGCAGGAATAAACAGCAGCGCGCCGAAAGCGCATGTTCCGAGACCGACCAAAATACCTTTTCGATATCCGATCCGTTCCATCAGCCATCCCGCGGGCAACGCCGCAAGGAAATAGCCGCCGAAAAACGCGGTTTGTATCAAGGACGATTGGAAATCGGTGAGGTTAAAAGTTTTTTTGAGATGCGGGATCAGAATGTCGTTGAGATTGACGCCGAGCGCCCAGAGAAAGAAGAGGCTGGTGACGAGAACGAAGGGAACCAGATATTTCCGCTCTGTGATTGGCGTCGATGGGTTTCCCATGCGTCTCCGTTAGGTTTAGGTTAAGGCCCGGTCGAGGTGCACATAACCGCCGTCCACATGCAGGTGCTGCCCGGTGATATGCGAAGCCTGCGCGGAAATCAAAAAGACAACCATCGCGGCGATCTCGTCCGGCGTCGTCATTCTTTTTTCGAAGGGAATTTTAGCCGTGATGGTCTTGAGCTTTGCTTCCGGATCGGCGAATTTCGCGAGCCACTGCTGATAGAGCGGCGTCATCACTTCGGCCGGGATCACAGCATTCACGCGGATACTGTACGGTAGAAGTTCCACCGCCCATTCACGCGTCAATGCCAGGATGGCGCCCTTGGAAGCAACGTAGCCCGAAGTGTTTCCCTGCCCAGTGACGGCGGTCTTTGAGCTGATGCTGACGATCGATCCGCGCGCGAGCTTCAAATGCGGAAGCGCATAGTGCGTCATGTTGTAGTAGTGAAGCAGGTTGAGCTGCAGCGACGCTACGAATTTTTCGGGCGTGCCGTGTTCGAGCCCCACGCCGTCGTTTACCCCTGCATTGTTGATCAGCGCGTCGATTCGGCCAAATATGCGCGCAGCGTCTTCGACAGCTTTTCTGCAATTCTCGGCGGATTGAAGCTCAACGACCGCGTAATGGCCACGGCTGCGATCCAGTTTCAATTCCGCAAAAAACTTTTCGCAGGCTTGCTGATCGCGGTCGAGGATCACGGGGATGGCACCTTCGCGAACGGCGGCTCTCGTGATTGCCGCTCCGATTCCCTTTGCGCCGCCGGTGATGAGCACCACTTTGTCGTTTAACTGCAAATCCATGTATTACTCCCGGGCCGGCCGAGGCGAATGAAAGTTATTGGCCACGCAGATTGAAGAAGCCCCCATCAATGGGATAGTCCACGCCGGTTAAGAACGACGCCTCGTCGGAGCAAAGATACAAAGCGAGGGACGCGACCTCATGTGGCTCGGCCATCCGTCCAATCGGCTGAGAATGTGAAAGCTTGCTGAACATTTCCTCTTCCCGGCCGGGATAGTGCTGCCGCAGATAACCGTCAACAAACGGCGTGTGGACACGAGCGGGCGATATGCAGTTGCAACGGATGTTGCAGGCAAGATAATCCTTGGCGACGGAATACGTCATGGCGATCACCGCGCCCTTGCTCGTCGAATAAGCGAAACGGTCCGCGAGACCGGAAGACCCGGCAATCGAAGCCATGTTCAGGATCACGCCGCCACCATTTACTTTCATGTGCTCGACGACGGCGAGCATACAGTTGTAGAAGCCTTTTACATTTACCTCGTAGACCCTGTCGAAATCTCGTTCCGTTGTGGTTTCGAGTTTGCCGATGTGGGAGATGCCGGCGTTATTTACCAGTGTGTGGATTCGGCCGCGCGCTGCGAGCGTGCGAAACAGTGCCTGAACTTCTTCCTGATTTGTGACGTCGCAAACGTGCGCAGATGCATTGTTGCCCGCGTCCACAATTTCCCGGACCGTTTCGTCCGCCTCTTTGGAACGGATATCGAGCACATATACATAAGCGCCACTCGCCGCAAATCGCTGAGCGATAGCTGCACCGATGCCGCTGGCGGCGCCCGTGACGATGACGTTTTTGCCATCAAGCCGGAATCCATTCGAGTGATTGGCTGTATTTTTCAGAGCGACACTCCTCGTTTCCACGGAATGAAATCGTCTTGTGACAGCAACTCCGCTTTCGTCTGCGCTTCCCCGCTTGCTACTTGCGCAACGCGTTTCAGAATCGCTTCGCCCATTTGCTCGATTGTGGCTTTGCCTTCGATGATGTCGCCCGTATCGATGTCAATGATGTCGGGCATGCGTTGCGCCAATGCCGAATTCGTGGAAATTTTAATGACAGGTGCAATTGGATTTCCCGTCGGCGTTCCCAAACCGGTGGTAAATAGAACGACGCTCGCTCCGGCAGCCACTTGCGCGGTTACGCATTCTACGTCATTGCCCGGCGTGCACTGAAGATTTAAGCCTGGCTCGGTGGAATATTCGGGATAGTCGAGGACTGCCGTGACGGGAGAAGTGCCGCCCTTTTTCGCAGCGCCGGCGGATTTCATGGCGTCCGTCACGAGTCCGTCGCGGATATTTCCGGGCGATGGATTCATGTCAAATCCGGACCGGACTGCTTTCGCCCGCGCGCCGTAGTCGCGCATCAGTTGGATGAAGCGATCGCCCACATCCTTGCGCGTGCTGCGATTCACGAGTTCCTGTTCAACGCCGCAGAGTTCCGGGAATTCCGAGAGGATCGACCTGCCGCCGAGCGCCGCGAGAATATCCGATGTGTGACCGATGGCGGGGTTGGCCGAGATGCCGGAAAAACCGTCGGAGCCGCCGCATTTCAAACCGATGCACAGGTTGGAAAGGGGCGCGGGCGCGCGCCTGCTCGTTTCGTTGATCGCGATAAGCCCGGCGAAAGTTTTGCGGATCGCTTCGGACATTAATGCGGCTTCCGAGCCGCTTTGCTGCTGTTCGAACATCAACAGAGGCTTCGAGAAATTCGGATCGCGCTTCTTGATCTGTTGGAGAAGGATGGCAGGCTGCGCGTGCTGGCAACCGAGACTTAGAATTGTGGCTCCCGCTACGTTGGGGTGGTGGATATAGCCTGCGATCAGGGAACAGAGATTGTCAGAATCCTCACGCGTTCCGCCGCAACCGCCTTCGTGTATCAGGAATTTAATTCCGTCGATGTTTTCGAACACGCGCGGAATCGACGGGTGTCCGCCGCTCTTCACATCACCATAGCTCACGATTTCGCTCGCGCGGCCGCTTCGATAAAGTCGAACGAATTCGGCGACTTGCTGGCGGTAGACTTGCGGCGATGCGAATCCGAGTTCTTCCTCGAAGGCCTGCTTCAAAACCGCAATATTTCGGTTCTCGCAAAATACCAGCGGCACGACAAGCCAGTAGTTCCGCGTGCCTACCTGACCATCGGCACGGTGATATCCGACGAACGTGGTTTGGCGCCATCGCGAAACATCGGGAGGGGTCCAGCGAACGTCCTCGGATTTTTCGTGGAACGGGGCCGCCTGGTGATGGATGTTGCGAGGCGTCAGGACTTCGCCCGCGGCGATCGGCACCATCGCCTTTCCTACAAGGACGCCGTACATGATGACGTCACTGCCGGGAGCCAAAGGTTCCGTCGCGAATTTGTGCTTCTCGGGAACGTCTGTTGCGAGCAGGTATCTCGAGCCGTCGAGATCGACCGTTTCACCTTTTCGCAAATCTGAAAGGGCAACCAGCACATTGTCTCTGGGGCTAAGTTTGAGCACGCGTTCTTGTTTGATGCTGTTGCCCGACGCAACCATAGCAAAGCACCCACCGGACAGAGACAGTCTGCGCAAAATATACACTTGTAGCGCCCAAGCGATATAGCAAGCAGGCTAGCGATATTCAAGATAAAAAATTCAGTTTTCACATTTCAAAATCTGGAGTATATAGTCCATACGACCACGGCGACATTCCAAAATCGATTTAGGGGCGGGCTTCAGGTCAGGGTTCAAGTCGTAAGAAGTATCGCGGGGGCCATATGATCCGTGCACGGCAATCGAAATCAGCTCCAGTTGGAGTGGTGTCGAAAGTTTTGAGGGTCTTCGAAGCACTGAGCTCGGCTCCGGAGGGATTGCAGCTCAAAGACATCGCGCTGCGAACTGGCGTCAACAAAAGTACGGCGTACCGTTTCCTCGCTCATCTTGAATTCGAAGGCTACTTGTTTCGGGATGACAAGGGAGCATATCTCGTTGGACCGAAACTGGTGCGTTTGGGATCCGGTATTAGCTATCAGACGTCCCTACGGAAGATCAGCCGCCCCGTGCTTCAGGATCTTTGGAAAGTAACAGGCGAGACCGTCAATTTGGGAACTCTCGACGGGCAGGATGTTTTCTACCTGGACGTTCTACAGAGTCCGCACCCATTCCGGATGGCTTCACCTGTGGGGTCGTGGCGGCCAATCTATTGCACGGCGATGGGAAAAGCGCTCGCTGCGTTTCTGTCGCCGGAAGAAAAAGAACACGTGCTCGGAGCGATGAAGTTCGAGCGGCTCACTCCGCACACCATCACACAATCTTCACGGCTCAAACGCGAACTCGAAAGCATCCGGGAGCGGGGCTACGGTCTCGATGACGAGGAAGCGACGCTCGGCGCGCGATGCATCAGCGCGCCGGTCGTGATCGATCACGGCAAAGTGGCGGCCGCCATCAGCGTGGCGGGACCCGTCACAAGGATCGGGCGCGACAAAATACCGTTTCTCGCGAAAGCGGTAATGACGAGTGCGAGAGCGATCTCCGCTCGTCTGGATGCATCCGCCGTGATGGAGATGGAAGTTTCGATGTAGATGTCGTCGATGAAAATGTAAGGGTTCTCGCCACGACGCTCGCGAGGATTTGAGCGATTAACCTGCGGCCAGGAAGAGGAGCAACCTGCGCGGGCCGTGCGCGCCCATCACAAGAATTTTTTCGATGTCCGCCGTGCGGCTCGATCCTGTAACCAGGCAGAGAAAAGAGTTCTGAGAGACAGTCCCACGCTGCTGGACCCGCGCAAGTGCCGTCTCGATGTCCGGCACCAGTTGATCGATCTTCGCGACGACGATGTGAACGGGCGCAATGACAGATGCTCCCCGTCCGCCGCACGCTGCCGACACAAGGACCGATCCCGTCTGCGCTACGAGCGCCTCAGCAAGAGTGATCGTCACTTGTGATGTTTCCTTCGGTGCCCCTTCGGTCGACCACTGGATCTCCCGGCCTTCCTGCCACTCCCTCGCAAGCTGGCGCAGGTCGGGCGAGTCTTGCACAAAGATATCTCCAGGCGGAAGCTCGGCAAGCACGTTCTTAATTGCGGCCGCGCACGCACGAAAATCGGGCAGCAGAGAACATTCCGTAATATTGATGGCGCATTCTTTCTGGAATCGTTCGAGCGGGTCCGTTACGGGCGCAAAAATCGTTTGGGCTCCCGCGGATTCGTGGCGCGGGGCGGGTTCACGCAGTGCGGTTCGAATGCGCGCGAGGATTTTTTCGCGGCCCGCGTTTTCAGGTTGAGGCATTGCCCTTCCCCCACAGCGCACGGAACGACTTCTTCGGAATGGGCGGCGCGGCGTGGTTTTTCGACCACGGCCCCAGCGGATCGACCGCTGTGCCATCGAGCCCCATCCGATGGGCTACTCGCAACGCAACGCGAGCAAGCCCTCCTGCAAGGCGGAAACGCGCGGAGCTTTTCATCGTCCACTGCCAAACTTTGAAACCCAGGCGCTCGCTCCATGGCCGGCTCGAGCTTTCGACGGCGTTGCGGCGATTTTCAAGAAGATGGTGGTGGAGATCAATTTTTACGGGACACGCATCGGTGCACGCGCCGCAGAGTGACGATGCGTACGACAGATGCTGAAATTCGTTCAGCCCGCGGAGATGGGGCGTAAGCACGCTGCCGATCGGGCCCTGGTACGTGGTGCCGTAAGTGTGGCCGCCGACCGTTCGAAAAACCGGGCAAGCATTCAGACACGCGCCGCAGCGAATACACTGCAGCACTTCGCGCTGCTCGGCGTCAGCAAGCAGTTCGCTCCGGCCGTTATCGAGGAGGATGACGTGAAACTCTTCGGGGCCATCCGCTTCGTTCGGCTTGCGCGGGCCGCCAATGAGCGTGTTGTAGCAGGTGATGGGCTGGCCGGTCCCAGCCGTCGCGAGCACAGGCCACAGCAATGCGAGATCCTGCAGCCGCGGAATTATTTTTTCGATTCCCGCAATCGCGACGTGAATGCGCGGCACGCTCGTACACAGTCGGCCATTGCCTTCATTCGTAGTGATCGCGATCATTCCTGCGTCGGCGACCAGGAAATTCGCGCCACTGATTCCCATTTCTGCGGAAAAGAATGCACGACGAAGAGCGCGGCGAGCCGCGGCGACGAGTTCCACGGGATCGTCCGTGTCCACATCGCCCAACTTTTCCTTGAACAGATCGGCGATATCCTTGCGAGTGAGGTGCATCGCGGGGGTGACGATGTGATACGGCGGCTCGTTGCGCAACTGAACGATATATTCGCCCAGATCGGTTTCGATCGCTTCGATGCCGGCTTTCTCGAGCGCGGGCGTGAGATGAATTTCCTCCGCAACCATCGATTTTGATTTCACGACCTTGCGGACGCCGCGGCTCGCGGCAAGTTCAGTGACGTAGCGGCAGGCATCCTCGGAGTTTTCCGCCCAATAGATTTGGCCGCCGCGTTCCTTCACACGCTGCTCGAATTCGAGGAGGTACCGGTCGAGATTGTTCAGCGCTTCCCATTTAATTTCGTGGCAACGTTGCCGTGCCGCTTCCCAATCCGCAAAACGCGTCCGACCCCGCCCGGCAGCGCTGTCGTATTGATCGATGCCGCGGCGAATGATCTGGCGATGAGTGAGATCGGAAGATTTTTTCGCCGCGCTGCGCAAAAATTCCTGAGCGGCAGTAGTCATCGGGGATCCCCGGTCGCAGTGGCGCGGAACTTCTCCTCGCTGGGATTGCCGATCGCCGTTTGCGCCAGGATGCTGCCGAGATAAATCGTGCGTACGGGAGAATTCTTGCGGCGCAACATGCCGTCGATGTGCAGCAAACAACTCGGATCGGTAGAAGTGATGTACTCGGCGCCCGACACTTGGGCATTTCCAATTTTCGTCTCGCCCATTGCGCCCGAAATCATGGTGAATTTCGTGGCGAACGTGCCGCCAAAACCGCAGCACTCTTCGCTATAAGGCATTTCGATCAGCTCAAGGCCGCGGACGTGCCGCAAGAGCTCGCGTGGCTCCTGTTTGAGCCGCAACTCGCGAAGCGCGTGGCATGCATCGTGATACGTAACGCGGAATGGGAACGACGCGCCCACGTCAGTGACTTTTGCCACGCGCGTCAGAAATTCCGTAAACTCGAATACTTTCCGCCCAACTTCGATAGCTTTTTCGCGCATCGGCGAATCGGCAAGCAGCTGCGGATAAAAGTTTCGGACCATCGTGGTGCAAGATCCGGACGGACACACAACTACTTCTGCGGAGCTGAAGACGCTCAGAAATCGTTCCGCCAACGGCCTCGCATCAGCCCAATATCCTGAGTTGAAGCCGGGCTGGCCACAGCACGTTTGGTCATCGGGAAAATCCACGTCGTAACTAAGGCGGCGAAGGACGCGCACCATGTCCAAACCGACTTCGGGAGTCAGTTGGTCGACAAAACACGGAATGAACAGAGCGACTCTCATGCGTAAACGATTATAGTTCCGGATTGAGACCGACAGGAAATGTCATCACGGACGATCGCGGTAGAACTTTGTACACCGAGCGCGGAAAATGTCCAGCAGTTTGTGTAGTTCGGTCTCATTCGTTTCACTAAATGAAATTCTGCACGTGAAAAGCCGAATCTCCTTGACTCACTTGAACGCGCTGAATTAGGTAAGTACCATTCACTTTCGACATAGTGAAGAATAAGGAAAACGGAACCTATGAAACTAGTTCGATTCGGCGAGCTGCATAAAGAGAAGCCCGGCGTTCTCCTTCCCGACGGCACTCGCATCGATATTTCGGGCAGCGGCCTCGATTACGACGAGGAGTTTTTTGGAGGCGACGGATTCGAAATCCTGCGGCGATGGCTGGAAAAAAATCAGTCGAACGCGCCTCGTGTCGCCCCTTCCGTTCGGTGGGGAGCTGCCATCTGTCGCCCGAGCAAAATCGTATGTATCGGGCTGAACTATCGCGATCACGCGGCCGAAGCAGGGCTCGACGCTCCGAGGGAACCGGTGATTTTTCTGAAATCCACTTCATCGCTCGTGGGTCCGAACGATTCCGTGATGATTCCCAAGGGCTCCACGAAGCTTGACTGGGAAGTGGAAATCGCGATCATCATCGGGAAAGCAGCTCGTTACGTTGCGAAAGACGCTGCTCTCAACTTCGTGGCCGGTTATTCGTTGCATAACGACTATTCGGAGCGCGCTTTTCAACTGGAGCGTGGCGGTCAATGGGTGAAAGGAAAAAGCGCCGACACGTTTGCTCCGTTGGGGCCCTTCGTCGCTACGCGCGATGAGGTCGCGGATCCGGGAAAACTCGACATGTGGCTGAAGGTGAACGGCACAATCCGGCAAAAGGGCAACACGGGAGACATGATTTTTGATATTCCCACGCTCGTGAGCTACGTCAGCCAGTTCATGACGATACTTCCCGGCGATGTGATCAGCACAGGAACGCCGGCCGGAGTAGGCATGGGTATGAAACCGCCCACATATTTAGCTGCCGGAGACTTGGTTGAGCTTGGAATTCAGGCGCTCGGCGAATCGCGACAGAAAGTGGTGGCATTCAGCGCATAATCGATCTGATTCCGCCCGATCAATGCTGAGCGGGCGTTCTGTTGCGAGGTCAACCGGTTCAATGCGCACGGCCTTCATGAAACAGATTTTTGTTTTCGTCCTTGTACCCGCTGCACTCGTTGTGGCAATGCACGCGGGCGTGCGAACCGTCAGCGATTCTCAGTCCCACCAATCCTCCGCGGCCGCAGTAAAACCCGGCGTCGTGCATTTCGAAGATATTGCCCGGTACTCGGGAATCACGATGCAGAATTTTTACGGCAGCGATACTCACAAAGAATTCATCATCGAGACGACCGGCAACGGCAGCGTCGTTTTCGATTACGACAACGACGGCTGGCCCGATATTTTTCTTCCCAACGGCTCGACCGTCGAAGGCTTTCCAAAGGGCAAGGAACCGACTGGACATCTGTATCGCAACAACCACGATGGAACATTTACCGACGTCACCGAAAAAGCGGGACTCGCGCGGGCAGGGTGGGGCCAGGGCGGCTGCGTTGGCGATTTTGAAAACGACGGGAAGCTCGATCTTTTCTTGACGTACTGGGGCCAGAATGTTCTGTACCACAACAACGGCGACGGCACGTTTACCGACGTGACTGAAAAAGCCGGCCTGAAAACCTCACGCGATGAATGGAACACCGGCTGCAGCTTCATTGATTACGATCGCGACGGAAAAGCGGACATTTTCGTCTCTAGATACGTGGATTTTACTTACGACTCGGTGCCGCGTCCCGGCCAGGGACAATGGTGCCAATGGAAGGGGCTGAACGTAATGTGCGGGCCGCGCGGCCTGAAAATTCCCGTGAATGCGCTCTACCACAACAACGGCGACGGAACTTTCACGGATGTTTCGAAAAAATCCGGAATCACGAACACGTCCGGCTGCTACGGATTCACATCCGTCACCGCGGATTTCGATCACGATGGCTGGCCAGACATCTACGTCGCCTGCGATTCCACGCCCAGCCTTCTCTACCACAATAATCGTGACGGAACTTTCACAGAGATGGCGAAGAGCGCAGGCGTCGCCTACAACGAAGATGGCACGCTCCAGGGAAGCATGGGAGTTGCCGTTGACGACTTTAATCATTCGGGCCTGCAGGACATTGTCAAAACAAATTTCAGTGACGATACGTCGACACTCTATTTGAATCGCGGCAATAATCTATTCGACGACGTCACCCAAATCGCGGGGCTCGCCAAAATCACGCGGCTGCTCGGCTGGGGCGTACAGTTTTTTGATTTTGACAACAGCGGCTGGCCGGGAATTTTTATGAGCAACGGCCACGTGTATCCGGAGGTTGACGGCAAAGGGCTCGGCGCGAGTTACCGCGAGCCGAAAGTGGCTTACTACAATCTGCGCAATGGAAAGTTCGCGGACATCACGGCGCAGGGCGGCACAGCTTTGAGCGAACCGCACTCAGGACGCGGCATGGCACTCGGCGATCTCTTCAACAACGGGCGCGAAGAGGCAATCGTGAACAACATGAACGAAACGCCATCGCTCTACTACAACACCGCGCCCGTCGGAAACTTCATCAGCCTTCAGCTTGTGGGGGTGAAATCGAATCACGCTGCCCTGGGGGCCGCCGTCACGCTCGAACAAGGCGCGGACAAGCGAGAACAGGAAGTTCGCAGCGGCGACGGATATATTTCGCAAAGCGATCTGCGTTTGCATTTCGGCCTTGGGCAAGCGGCGAAAGCGGAAAAAATTGTGATTCGCTGGCCGAGCGGTTTGGTGGAAACGCTGAAGGACCTGCCCGCGAATCAGTACTACGTGGTGACCGAAGGCAGCGGAGTAGACACCAAGCAAACTCACGGAGTGAGTGCCGTCACGATCAAGGTTGCTGTTGGCGGCTCAAAATAGATTTTTCAAGACGCGTTGCCGATCGAAATCAGCACGATCGCGAGCACCAAAATTCCCACACCGGCCCAGCAATACGTAACCGCGCGCCGGCTCGCCCGTTTCCATTCGCCCGTTACTGCGCCCCAGAAGATTCCGGCGATGATGTCGAGCGTCATGAACACCGGCCAGCCAACAATTCCGCCAAGCTTGCCGAGTGACGCGGCTCCCATGCCGTACGCTACGACGCCTCCGTACCATAGCAGGCCCGTGAGTCCGCCGAGCAGCCAGTACGTAGATGCGTTCCCTTCGCGATAAACGCCCCAGCTTTTATTTTTATTGAGCAGGTACAAACAGTAGAGGAGGTTTGAAAGAAAACCTCCGGTAACCGTTAGCGACCAGATAGGATTCGCAGCCATCGAACTGCTGGCTCCGGCCGCGAGCGCGCGTACGCGGATTTCGTCCCCAAACAGGAAGCTGAAATTCAGCATCGAAGAAAAAATTCCGGAAAATATGCAGATGACAAGACCTAGCGCAAAGCCCGAGCGCGCCTCGCCACCCGTTCCCATGTCGCGCTCACGGCGCTTACCAGCAAGCGCGAGAAAAAGCAGGCCGACGATCATGATTGCCGTTCCGATCATCAACGCTTCGCCGCGCTTGGAATGCAGCTCCTCCGGATGCAGAACAGCCAGCGGAAACAGTGAGCCGAACGAGGCCGTGATTCCGAGGATGATCGCAAACCCAAGCGCCATACCGACTCGGCTGATTCCGATGCCGAAAAGCGTTGATCCCACTCCCCATGCGATTCCGAAGAGCACCACCTTCCACAAAGTCGCCGAGGACGCTCCCGCATACACCTCGCCCACGTGAGGAACTGTCGCGAGTGTGATAACCCACGGAAAAATTATCAGGCCCGTTACCGCAAAAATCAGCCAGCTATTTTCCCACCGCCACGCCGGCATTCGCTTCATCGGAGCCGCAAAGCTGCCGTTCAAGAGGCCGGCCAGAATTACCAGGCCGATTCCTACAACGAGCTGTTCACTCAACGATCACCTCGCAATGCCTCCCTGCACGCTCATATCGCAACGCGCGTCGCAATATCGCCTCGCGCAATGCAGGCACGCAGGAAGCGCGCACAAAGTGAGGCATACGGCCGTGAACGTCAAGGCAAAACCCCGAACGCATGCCGCCGTTTCATGATCTGAAATTCTGATTTCATTGACGATCTAGCTGCCTTTCGCTAGATTTGCCGCGCGTCTTGCACAGGCGCGTCAAGAAATCCATATCCTGTGCGTGAGAGGCTCGGCCGCCCGTGCGGATAAACTCAATCGAAATTCGCGTTTGTCAGAACACTCGCCCCGCGATGTCGGATTCAGAAATGCGGGCCGGCGGTAAGTCCACTTTCGATTTTCTCGTCATCACGATGACGACCGACGAAGGGATCGAAGGGCGTTCCTTCGGTTTTGCCGGTCGCGGCGCTGAAATGGCAGGAACAATTGCGGCATCCGCTCTGAAGCCGTTCTTTCTCGGGAAAGACCCGCTCCTGCGCGAAAAGCACTGGCAGGATTTCCGGAGTTACGATCGTTGGTGGAATCACGTCCCTATTTATTCGTACGGACCTTTTGACATTTGCCTGTACGACATCGCCGCGAAGAAGGCAGGCTTGCCGCTTTACAAAATGCTCGGCGCGTTTCGCGACAAAGTTCCGATTTACGCCAGCTCGTTTGTTCTCGCAAAGCCCGAGGATTACGCCAGGCAGGCACTCGAAGTGAAATCGCGCGGATGGCACGCCTACAAGCTTCACCCGCCGGGCAAGCTCGCTTTGGATCTGGAAGCGTATCGAGCGTGCCGCGAAGCCGTGGGACCGGATTTCAAGCTGATGGCCGATCCTGTGGCGGCATATTCATACGAGGAAGCTTTGCGCGTGGGGCGCGAGCTCGAGAAATTGAATTATTACTGGTTCGAGGAGCCGCTATTCGACGTCGACTTCAGCGGCCTCCGCAAACTTTCCGATAAGCTCGATATTCCGATCTGCGGAACGGAAGTTCTTGCAGGCTCGCACTATTCCACCGCGGAATGCATTGCCGGCCGAGTGGTGGATATCGTGCGGACTGACGTTTCCTGGAAAGGCGGTATTACACCTGTGATGAAGACCGCGCATCTGGCGGAATCATTCGGGATGCATTGCGAATTGCACACCACGATTTATCATCCGCTAGAAATCGTTAATCTGCACTGTTGCGCTGCGATTTCGAACTGCCAGTTTTTCGAAGTGCTGTACCCGTTGTCGTACATGGATTTCGGCATGAAAACTCCGATACACGTTGACGCCGAAGGCTACGCCCATCCGCCGGAGCTGCCCGGAATTGGCGTCGATTGGGACTGGGATTTTATCGAGAAGTGCACCACCAAAATCATGTAAATGGAGGCATTCCCGGAAAGTATTTTCGCGAGCGACGAATTCATCTTGCCAGTAACGGCCCCTGAGGTTCAGGATGCAAGCGATGTGCTGGAAAAAGTTCAGCGGTTTTTTGCCGGCGATTTTCTTCGGAATGCTGTTCACCGCGGGTATGCCCGCTGCGGCCCAGGACATCGACACAGTTGTCACCACCACGAGCCGTAATCCCTCCACAGTCGCAGACCAGATCGATGATCCCGCTGAGCGCGCCGCATTTCTTAGCCTCTACAAACTCAAGGACCCCCGCGAGATGCTGCAGGCCGCCAAAACCTTTCTGCAACAATTTCCTCAGTCTGCATTCCTGGCGCAGGCTTACGAAGTGGCGGCCGACAGCAGTTTCGATCAGCACGATTACCCAGCAGGTCTCGACTACGCACAAAAATCGCTCACCTATTTGCCGGAGAACCCGCAGTTGCTAACAGCCGTCGCTGATGTCCAAGCCCGCCAGCATCTGAACGATGAAGCAATTTCGAGTGCACGATCCGCGCTGGAATATTTCGATTCGATCGGCCGGCCGGGTGCGATTGCCGAAAGCGAATGGCCCGCCATGGAACGCGGGTTGCGAGCGTCGGCTAATTTTGCTTTAGGACGCGCACTGCTGCAGCAGGCGGTCGCCGCGCCAGCCGGAGAAAAAAGAACGGCGCTGCTAAAGCAATCGGAGGAGGCACTGGCGAAAGCGCGCACTTTGAAGCCTGACAATTGGGAGATTGTCTACGTTCTCGGCTTGGCGCGGCTCTCGTCCGGCGATTTTCGGGAGGCCGCCAGCGCTTTTGCCGAAGTCTACGAGCAGAAAGGCGCTCTCGCGCCAAAAGCGCTCGAGCATTTGCAAACGATCTACAACACGCTCGATCCCAAGTCTCGGGGCGACTTCGAGTCTTTCGTCCAGCACGCTTCAACATCGAGATCGAAAATATCCGAAGTGGTTCCTGAAACGGTGCCGGCAAAAGATCCCGCCCTGGCGCCGGAATTGCCGGCGTATGCCGGATCAGAATCCTGCCGAAGCTGCCACGGTGGAATCTACCGGAACTGGTCCCAATCAGGGATGTTGAAAATGTTGCGCCCGTACGCATCGCAGAATGTGATCGGTGATTTCACCGTAAACAATCAGTTCTTTGCCGGTGACGATGCGGAATATCAGGACGGGAAACTCCACGTCGTACGGGGCGAGAATCGCTCGCCGTTTGCGCGCATGGAAATTCGTGACGGCAAACATTATTTCGATATTTTTCAATCCGATGGACAGTGGCACACCTACCCTGTCGACTACACGATCGGTTCGAAGTGGCAGCAAGGCTACGCCACGAAACTGCCCAACGGACAGATTCACGTCTTCCCGATTCAATATAGTGCGCTCGAAAAGCAGTGGCTGAACTACTGGAAACTGATTGACGCATCCGGAAGCCTACGTGCCGATCTGCATACATGGGAAAAACTTGACCAGACAACGAGCTACCAGGCTGTCTGTGCGGTGTGCCACACCAGTCAATTGCGGAACATAAAAGGAGCCGGCTTCGCGGCGGAGAACCTGGAATTCCGAGAACCGGGGATTAATTGCGAGATGTGCCACGGGCCGTCGGCCAAGCACGTCGCTTCGATGAACACGGGAGAGGAGTACAAAAAAGGCCCGCTCGATCCTCCCGTGGAGTTCAAAAAAATCGGCAACCGCGATTTTGTCGCTGTCTGCGCACAGTGCCACATGCAGTCCGCAATCCGAACGCCCGGCCCGCACGGCGAATTGAACTACTCGACCTCGGGCACGTTCTTCATGCGCGATCCGATGATTCCCTTTGGCGAATTTTCACGAAAGGGCTTCTACAAAGACGGTAGGTTTCGTCAGACTACCTTTATCGTCGAAGCGCTCGAGCGCTCGAAGTGTTTTCAGAAAGGGGCAGTGAGTTGCGGAACCTGCCACAATCCGCACACGCACGATGAATCATCGAATCGAACCGCCTTGAAATTTCCTAACGACCCCAATCAGATGTGCACCGGTTGCCACACGCAATTCCAAGATCAGGCGAAATCGGCCGCACATTCTCATCATCCGGCTAACTCCGAAGCCAGCCAGTGCGTCTCGTGCCACATGCCGCGCATCATGGACGCGCTTTTATTCCGCGCGCGCACTCACCAGATCGACGATATACCGAATCCGGACATGACGCAGCGATTTGGCCAGTCCGAAAGCCCCAACGCCTGCCTTCAATGCCACACCGAAAAAAGCGCTCAATGGGTGAAGCAACAAATCACAAGCTGGAAAGCCGCCGACTAACGTGCGCACCCCACGGACGAACCGTCGCCGAACAAATCCGGGCAATTTCGACAGCGGCGTTCGAGCAGCCGTTGCGCTCGGCACGATGATTTTCGCGCTCGCGGCCGGCTCGTTTTCCGGGATCCGTGGAAATTCTGCGGGCAGCTTGGCACAAGGGCTGTCACCGCAGAAACCGGAGAAAACAGAACCCGTTTCGCAAAGTGCTTCGGCTGCGAAAACCGCGCCGGGCAACGGTGGTTACGTGGGCTCAAAAGTTTGCGCCCAGTGTCACGCTCCGATCTCGATGAGGTATTCGCGCACCGACATGGGGCGCTCCATGTCTGAAATCACTCCATCACTGCTCGAACAAATTCCAACGTCCGCCTCTGTCGTCGACGAGCGTCTCCATCGACACTTCGATGTCCACCTCGAAGACGGCAAGCTTGTCCAAAGCGAATTCGAGCAAACGGAAGACGGCAAGGAAGCATTTCGGGAAACTCACGCGGTTGATTGGATCATTGGATCGGGCGCAAATGGTTTCGGCGCGCTACTAAGACGAGGCGATTTCATCTTCGAAGCCCCGCTCTCCTTTTATTCCAAAACCAAGGCCTGGGCTCTCTCGCCGGGGTACGAATTCGGCGACTACGGCTTCAACCGCCCGATTCTTCCTGGCTGCATCGCATGTCACAGCGGGCGGCCGAAAGCGGTCCTAAATGGAAACGGACGATTCCTCGATCCGCCGTTCCATGAAGTGGCGATTGGATGCGAAAATTGCCACGGGCCCGGAGAAAATCATGCGCGCGAAATGCAAGAAGGGGATTCAACCACAGAGAGCGCCACGCATTCCATCGTAAACCCGGCGAAACTCGAACCTTGGCTCGCGGACAACATTTGCATGTCGTGTCATCAAACCGGCGACGCGATGGTGCTGAAACCCGGAAAAGATTATCGCGACTTCAAGCCCGGCGCTCCCCTCGACGACACGCTCGCAATCCTGATGGTCCCCCCAAGGCGCGATTCACCGCAGACGGATCTTCTCGAGCACTACTTCTCGATGACACTCAGCAAATGCTACCACAGCAGCAACGGGCGCATGAGTTGCATCACCTGTCACGATCCTCACGTGGAGCCTGCGAAAAAGGATGCGCCAACTTACTACCGCGAGAAATGCCTTTCCTGCCACACCGAGAAAAGTTGCGCGCTTCCGGCTGCGATCCGCCAACATAAGACTCCCCCGGATGACTGCGCGGGCTGCCACATGCCAAAACGCGACGTGCAAACGATTGCGCACGCGGTTTTGACGAACCACCGAATCGTTGCGCAAGCCGAAGAGCCCTACCCGGACGCAGCGTTTCACATGACGTCGCCGCAGTTGCCCGATCTAGTTCACCTCAGCGCAATCCCCGGCAAGCGCGACGACGCGATCTCACCGTTGGTTCTCTTGCAGGCCTTCGGCCAGCTGATGACTCCGAATCCGATGTATCGAGCGCGATATTTCGCGCTCGCCGCGCAGCTCGAAGCGGCAAACCCCAATAACGTCGATGTGCTGGAGGCGCTCGCCGCTCGATCCCTCGAACAAAAGAACGACGACGCGGCCATTCGATATTTCGACAACGCCGTCAAACATGATTCATCCTCTCCGCAAACCTACGAGCAACTCGCGACTCTTTTGGTCCGCGCGAAGCGATACCCTGAGGCTGTAGAAATTCTGAAGCGTGCGATCAAACTGCTACCATACGACGCGCTACTGTACAGACTGCTCGGCGCGAGTTACATTGCGCTGCACAAGAACGCGGAAGCGAACGCTCTCCTGCAGCAAGCCGTTCAAATTTTTCCGCAGGATTTAATACTGCGCAAACTCAGGCAGGATTCAGAAGCAGTACCCGCGCCGACAACTGCTCCGTGAGCATTGCACGAATTCAATCGTTGCAGTGAACTTCGACGTTCGGTGGGAGTCCCTTGCTTCAGCAGGGGGAGCTGAACTTTAGTTCAGCGGAAAAGCGTTCGTTTTCAGAGTGGGCTTCAGCCCCGGGGATTTCCCGCGTTCAGCCGCTCATTGTGGACATTTCGATCGTTCTCGCCGGCGCTTAAGACCCCACCGAATGAAGCTTCCGCGGCTGTCTCGAGGATTGGCTGATCTTGCGGGAACCCCATCGCTCGTGAAATGGCCTTTGCTGCCTGCACCGCCGCCGCCGCCAACGCTCCCACCTGATCGCGTCCCACTCGAGTGACGGGCCCGGAAACGCTAATCGCCGCCACGGCTTCTCCGTCCGCTCCCAAGATGGGTGCGCTCACGCAACGCGCGCCAACCGTCGTCTCCTCGTCGTCCACGGCATATCCCTGGCGCCGGACCTTCTCGAGTTCCTGCCGGAATTGCACGAGGTTCATGATCGTTTTCGGAGTGAGCGGCTGAAAATTCAATCCGCTGAGAATTTGTTCGCGATGTGTCTCGTGAAGAAATGCCGCGAGCGCTTTACCAAGTGCTGTGGCATGAAGCGAACGCCGGCTTCCTACCCGCGACGATAGTCTGAATTCGTGCGGGCTTTCCAGAACTTCGAGATACAAGACGTTCCCCTGATCCAATGTCGCCAGGTTCACCGTTTCGCGTGTGGATTTCCACAGTTCCGACAAGATCGGACGCGATACGGCCTGCAGCGTCGCGCGATGGTCCGCCCGAGCACCCATCTGCGAAAGCTTAGGGCCGATTAGATATTTCCCACCGTCGGCGCGAATCAAGTATCCCTCGCGCTCGAGATGTTTAAGAAATCGATGCGCCGTGCTCTTGTTCAGACGAGTCACATCGCAGATGGACTTCAACCCCAACCCGGAAGGCGACGCTTCAATCGCCTCCAGTATCCGAAACAACTTTGAAATCACCCCTACTGCCACGGCGTATCGACCTCCCAATCGTTACAAGTCGGCTAATTCCCTCGACTATACAGCCATGGCATAAAGTTTCAATAGCTGAAATTCATTATTTCTGACGCCCGTCCTGCCAACTGCTTTTTCCAATTCGTAGCCAGAAAACCTCAAACACCGAGCCACATTCGTATCACCATTTGAAACGCTGTTCAAACAAATAAAAGTTTTTTATTGACACCATTCTCAAATCTTGTTAATCAACGCAACCATTGGGGTTGTCTATTTGCGCGTCATGGGGTTTCACGATTCAAATCGGGGTTTTTAAGTCCGCTTGAAACGACCAGGGGAGAACGAGCCGCTCCTTTGGGATTCGCTTAAGACTGGGAGAAGCGATGATGACAGCTAAGAATGCTTGCCAGATTTCGAAGTTTCGGTCTCTCGCATGGGTCGTATCGCTCTGCGCTGGTCTTTGCCTCTTGCTGCCTGGTACTGCCCACGCGCAGGCTCAGGCTGCGATCAACGGCACCGTGCACGACACGTCGGGCGCCATTATTCCGGACGCGTCGATCATACTGCATAACAACGGGACGAACCTCGACCGGCGGACGAGCACGAATTCCGTCGGCGCATACGTGCTCACCGACATCCAGCCCGGCAACTACGACCTCCGTGTCAGCAAGGACGGCTTCACGACTTCCGTCCAGTCGGATATCAACCTCCTCGTCAATCAAACGGTCACCTTCGATTTCACTCTGAAGACCGGCTCGATCAAAGAGACGGTAACGGTGCAGGCGACTGCCGCTGCCCTCGAGACCTCAACTTCCGAGTTGGGTGTCGCGATCGTGCGAAAAGAAGTGAATGACCTCCCGCTGAACGGCCGAAACTTTACTCAGCTGCTTGCTTTGACTCCCGGTGTAACCACAATCAACGTCTCGCAAAACGCTGGCGGTGGCGGCGTCTGGTCGAACCCCGTCGGCGATTACAGCTACCCGGCGATCAATGGCCAGACGAATCGCAGCAACTTGTTCATGCTGGATGGCGTAAACAACCAGGGATCGTTTGGCAGCACCTATGCCGTCGCCCCGATTTTGGACGACATTCAAGAGTTCAAAGTCCAATCGCACAATGATGATGCCTCATTTGGCGGCTCGCTTGGCGGCCTCATCAACGTCGTCACGAAATCCGGAGCGTCGCAGTACCACGGTTCGGCATGGGAATTTCATCGCGGCGCCAGCTTCGACGCGCTCCCCACCTTCCAACAACCTGGGACGCCGTACTCATTCTCACAGAATCAATTTGGCGCCGCCGGCGGCGGCCCGGTAGTGATACCGGGACACAGCTCAGGCGCTCCGAAGACGTTTTTCTACACCGCATACGAAGGTTACCGCTTTACTCAGGTTCCGCCCGCAGTGCTTTACAACACCCCGACGGACGCTCAACTGGCGGGCAATTTTTCTGATGTCACCAACCAGCTTTTCAATCCCTACAGCGCTACTGCCGACCCTACGAGCGCGACTGGATTCAAAAACTCTCCGTTCTTGTGCGTCGGTGGAGCTCCGGCGCCGTTGCTTCCCAACAAGACGCAGGCGTCGGGCACGCCCTGCAACATGATTCCCACGGGATTGATTGACCAGAATATGGTTACCTATTCAAAGACGATCTTTCCTCATCCCAATCTCACGGGAAACCCGAACTTCAACGGCGTCGACTCAACCGAAACCGTCACCCGGCAAGACACCGGAACTTTGAGACTCGATCATCAGTTTACTGAACGCGACAATGTCTGGGCCCGCTATGTAGGCTTCTGGCAGCCCGTGACGGGTTCCGGCGGATTCCAAGGCCTTCCGCACAGCCAGAAGACGAACGGTTTCAATATCGGCGCCGGATATAGCCACGCCTTCTCAAGTAGCAGTTTGGTTGACTTCACGTTCGGCCGCGTTTTTCTGACGATCAATCAGGGTTCGAACCCATCAGGCGCACCACCAAGCTTTGGCCAAACTATTTTCAATCCCAATTTTGCCGCAAATTTCAGGGGCGGCGTCGAAATGGTTCCGATCGTTGCGATTCCGGGCTACCTCGGCAATACCAACGCTAGCGCTCACAATGCCGCTCAAGTTGACTACACCAAGGCTTCCGATATCTGGCAGTACGGCGGCAATTACACCAAGACGTATCGCCGGCACACGTTTCGCATGGGCGTGAACTTCGCTCGCAACAACGCCAATGCCACGTATTTGAATTCGTCGGTCGTTTTTGGCGCGACAAATACGGCGCAAGCGTTTGCCAGTCTCGATCCGAATGCCCCCCCACCGCCTCAATCCGGTAACGCGCTCGCTTCATTCGTTCTCGGTATCCCGACTTCCGGCAGCCGCCGCAACGTACTCGAAACGGAACATGGCGGCTGGGTCGATGGCGCTTATTTCATGGATTCGTGGAGGGCTACCGACAAGCTCACGCTCAATTTTGGGCTTCGTTATGACCTCACCCTCATGCCGATTTACGGCAGCAACCATTTCGACAACAATTTCGTTGGCGACTTGGACGCCCGGCACGGAATTTACTATCTGCAGCGAAACGCTCCGGCTTGCGATCCTCCTGCCGTAGCGGCTCCCTGCATTCCAGGTGGCGTGCTTCCGGCCAACGTTGCGCTCACTCCGCTTGGAAATGGAGCGATCTACCACAACGATCTCACGAACTTCCAGCCTCGAATCGGCATCGCGTACTCGCTGCGCGATACGACAGTCATCCGCGCGGCGTATGGACGGTTCTACGACAATTGGGCCGCCATCACCCAAACCGCTCAAAACTTCGAAGGTACATGGCCCAGCCTGGATCAGCTCGGCGCCACAAACCTTAACCCGCTTACCGGCGGCGTCCCCACTGTGTTCGCGGAAGACGCGCTCAGCCAGGGGACTACAATCCCGGTTACCGGGTCTACGCCGTTCACCCAGAGCACCTGGTTCGCGGATCCGTACATGAAGCGGCCTTATGCCGATCAGTGGAACTTGGGTGTGCAACAGCAATTTGGCTCACATAACGTACTCACTGCGAATTACGTGGGCTCGCATGGCGGGCGGCTCGATCTCGGCCCCTACGCAAACACGATCAATCCCGCGCTAGGGCCGATCTCTTCTGTCACAGGTAAACCCGTGGGAGCGAAGCCGTTCAGCTTCATCACCCCGACTGCATGGGACTACAGCGGGGGAAGAAGCCATTACAATGCATTGCAAGTTTCCTTGGACGGCAAATCCTACAAAGGGCTCACGTACTTGGTTTCCTACACGTGGTCAAAGAGCGTCGATATCGGCTGCAGCGGCTGGTACGGAGTCGAAGGTTGCGGCATTCAGAATCCGTACAACGTCAACGCAGACAAGGGACCGTCCGCCATCGACATACCGCAGATCTTCACCGCCGCCTGGGTCTATCAGCTTCCCTTTGGTAGCGGCAAGCGCTACTCGTCAGACAACAAAGTCGTGAACTATGTCATCGGCGGATGGGCGTTTAACGGCATCTTGACGCTCACTTCCGGACAGCCCTTCGACGTCGGAGTTTCCGGCGATCAAGCCCTGACGCAGAATTTCGGGTGTTGCAACGGCTACTACGACCGATTGAATCGGGTGCCGGGAGAACCTCTGTACGCCCACAACAAGGGACCAAACGAGTGGCTGAACCCGGCGGCATTTACGACCCCGCCCTTGGCCTTCGCGTCGTTCGGTAACCTGGGCCGCGATTCGCTGCGAGCCGATAATTTCAAGAACATAGACCTCTCGTTGTTCAAGGAAATTCCGATCAATGAACGGTACCGGTTCGAGTTCCGGTTCGAGGGTTTCAACTTCTTCAATACTCCAACGTGGAACCCTCCGGACCAAAGCATTTCTGACCCGACTTTCAACGTGATCAAGTCCACCCGAAGCAACGCGAGACAGTTGCAGTTCGGCCTGAAGTTCTACTTCTAACGCAATCGATTTACCACCCGCGCCGGCATCCCCTCAGATGCCGGCGCAGGAATCCGGGAGTGGCACTCGCAATTGCACGTCGCGGCCGGCGAATCGAATGCACGCGACGTAACCCCCGACCACCCCAGCGGCGTCACTCCCGGGGTTTTCTTTTGGAAGCGGCATCGAGCTTCGGTAACAGAGCACCATGGCATTGTCAGACGCACTCAAGTGACCTTGTCCGCTTTCTCCTTCGCTCTCCCGGTTGGTTCCGCCGCTGATCGAGTGTGGTGTTCAGTTGGCGTACCCTCATCTCTGAGATGATTCACTCTCCAAAATCCCTACACCAACTCGCGGTGGCGAAGCGCTCCGCAGCGTGCTACCGTCCTCGCAGAACTATGAGGATTCGCACTACGACCGGCCGTAGGGCGCGGCTTCTGCTGCTAGGCTTCTCTTCTGCCATCGCCAGTCTGCCGCCGTGCTCCGCACAAACCCCGCCTTCCGCCAAACCGCGGAGCACGTCACATCCTGATCCCGCGAATTCCTTGCCCAAGCAATGTCTCGCGCCCAAAAACGGTTCCAACCAAATCGCGATGCTGCTCGAAACCGTGAAAGACCACCCCACCGCCGGTGCGTACAATACCCTCGGTGCATTATTCGCAGCATCCGGCCGGGTCGATTGCGCCATCCCGGCCCTTCAGATGTCGCTCCATCTGGACAGCAAGAACTGGGAGGCCCATTACAATCTGGCTCTCGCATTCGTCCACGTTGGCGACACTACTCGCGCCGCCACGGAGCTGCACGCCGCCGTCCGTGAGAAGCCCGATTCGGCCACGTCGCATTTCGCGCTCGGCACGCTTTTCTACAATCAAAACAAACTCGCACCTGCAGCCACAGAATTCGACGCCGTTCTCAAGATCGATCCGAATTTCCCCGGCGCTTCGATCAACCTGGCGCAGGTCTTGGTATCTCAAGGTAACCCAGCAGCTGCAGTTGCGTTGCTCCAGAAGGCCCTGGCGCAGCCTGCGGCCTCCTCAGAGGGCGCGAATCGGTCCGACAAGATGCCCGGCCCAAGCGGCAACCAGGACCAAAACCGGGTTAACGATCAGGTCGTGTCCCTTACGGTGGCCCTCGGACTTGCTTACTCGCAAGCTGGACAGCCAGACAAGGCCACGCAAACGCTGCAACATCTCGTGTCAACACACCCGGATTCTGCGGAAGCTCATTTGGGACTGGGAATTCTCTACGCCGGGGTCCAGCCGCCGAATCTCGACGAGGCAATTGCCGAATTCCGCAAATCATTACAGCTCGATTCAAAAAAAGACGAAGCCCGACTCGCGCTCGGCCGCGCTCTTATCGCACAAGGGCAATTCTCCGAAGCCATCCCACCCCTCAAAGAATACGTCGAGGCCCAGCCAGTCGACTTCCAGGGCTACTACGCTGCGGGCCTCGCCTTTAAGGGACTGCGCCAATTCGATCCCGCCATTGAATTGCTGCAAAGAGCCGCGCGCCTCAATCCTGCGAACTACGACGTCCGCTACGACCTCGGACTGACCCTCGCTGAAGCCGGAAAAGACGAGCAAGCCATTCGTGAATTGAGAACGGCGGAAAGGATTCGCCCGTCTACGCCCAACGTTCACGACCAACTGGCTCGCTTGCTCGCTGCCAGCGGCCAGAAGGATCTCGCGCAGAAGGAGCATGCCGAATTTGTTGCGCTAACCTCGCGCGGAGATTCGCGTGCCGCGGCCGGGACGCTGAACGCCCAGGCGAACCAACTCTTGGCCGCGGGAAATGCTCGCGGCGCAGCCGGCGCTTATCGGGAAGCTCTGCGTGCAGATCCGAACAATCCGCAGTTGCATTACAACCTCTCGCTCGCGCTCGAAATACTTGGCGACGAAGGCGCTGAACGCGCCGAGCTCGAAAAGGCGATACAACTCAATCCGGACTTCGCGGTCGCTCACAATCAATTGGGCGTTCTCGCGATTCAACGCGGCCGGACTACAGAAGCGGAGGCTGCGTTCAAGAAAGCGATCGCAAGCGACCCGCAATATGCCGAAGCCCAGAATAATCTCGGCGTTCTGTATAGCCGTGAGGGCAAGGATTCAGAAGCTGCCACCCTTTACCAGCAAGCGATTGCGAGCGATCCGAAATACACGAAAGCATATGTGAATCTCGGCCTGTTGCTCGCGCAGCACGGGCAGGTGGAGCAAGGTGAGCAGCAATTGCGCACGGCCATTCAAGTAGCCCCCGGCGATCCCGGAGCTTACACGGCTCTTGGAATGATCCAGGGCAAGACGGGCCGCACGGCCGAAGCGGTCGAGAGCTTTCGCAAAGTAGTCGCACTCCAGCCCGATTCCTCAGATGCACACGTGAATCTCGGAATCGCGCTTGTGGATCAATACGATCGCACCAATGGCTTAAAGGAGTTTCTGGAAGCGAAGCGCCTCGATCCCAATTCTCCCAGCGTTCATTACAATCTCGGCCGTTTCTATTTCGAAACCGCCAAGTACGATGATGCGCGTAAAGAGCTCGAAGACGCGGTGCGCCTGGAGCCGAACAATGCGCCGGCGCTGTACTTCCTCGCTCTCGCGGCGAAGCAGGATAACGATCTCGATCGCTCGAATGAACTCTTCGAAAAAGTGATCGCGCTGCAGCCGGGAAATCCAGATGCGCAATTCCTCATGGGTCAGAATCTGGAGCATCAGGGAAAGACCGCCGAGGCCATCGCGCACTGGAAGCTGGCGCTGCAAGCTGACCCCAACTATTCGCAAGCGCTCTACAATTTGGCCCGCGCATTGAAGAAGTCAAACGATCCCGAAGCGCAGCAATATCAGGATCGATATGACACGCTCCAAAAGAACCAGCAGATTACCGACCGCGTGCAACAACTCGGCAATTTTGCGCTCGAAGCGTCGAACGCTCAGAACTGGCCGCAGGCATTTGACCAGATGCAGGAAGCCCTCAAGCTCTGCGGCGAGTGTTCCGACGCATCGCATCTGCACAAGAATCTCGGGATGATGTATATCCGCACCGGGAGGCTCGAACTGGCTCAGAAAGAACTTGAAACGGCGCTTCAGCTGAATCCGAATGACGCCGATGCGAAGCAGGCACTCGCTGCGATTCAAAACGCATCGGCGGTGCAAACGAAATGAGGAAAACTTGATCCAGAGCGAACTGAATCGAAGAGCACTCGCACCTCCAACTCAAAAAAGAGGGCCACGACATGCCTGACGTCTTCCCGCATCTCGATTACAAACCGAAGTTGCCGCGCAAGCTCGACCGCGGAATTGGAATCATCGGAGCCGGAGGCATCGTCAACTACGCGCATCTGCCCGCCTACAAGCGCGCCGGCTTCAAAGTGGTCGGTATCACAGACAAGAACGCCGAAGCAGCGGAAAAAACCGCGCGCGATCACGGGATCGCGAAAATCCACTCGAGCGTTGACGATCTGCTGAAAGATCCGCAAGTCGAGATCGTCGATATTGCCGTCTATCCCGCAGCGCAGGCCGAGATCGTGGAGAAGGCGGCGGCTGCCGGAAAACACATGTTGTGCCAGAAACCATTCGCCGACGAATATTCCAAAGCCGTTCGCAACGTCGAGCTAGCCGCAAACGCAAAAGTGAAAATTGCGGTGAACCAGCAGATGCGCTGGGACGCGGGCATTCGTTGCGCGCGGCTGCTGATCGACCAGGGCTGGCTCGGCACTCCGTTCTACGGCACGATTCAGGTTCACTGCAAAACCGACTGGAGCTTGTGGCCGTGGATTTACGCAGGAAAGCGCCTGGAAGTGATGTTCCACAGCATCCACTACATTGACTCGCTGCGCTATTTGCTGGGCCAGCCAAATTCAGTGTTCACGAGCGGCAGCCGCGACCCGGGAGAAACGACCACCGCCGAAACCAAAACCCTCACCGTGTGGGAGTACGCTTCCGGACTGCAGGTGCTGATCGACGTCTGCCATTCCACATGGATGGATGACCCCTATGCGATCTTCAGGCTGGAAGGTACGGAAGGTGTGATCAAGGGAACGATCGGCCTAATGTACAACTATCCAACCGGACGTCCTGACACGCTCGAATTCATGTCGAAGAAAAATCCGGGATACTGGTTTTCCGCAAGACTCGACACGATGTGGATTCCCGACGCGTTCGTCGGCCCCATGGCATCGCTGATGCGCGCCGTCGAGGACGATTCCGAACCAGAAACGAGCGGTCGCGACAATTTGAAAACACTTCAAGTCGTTTTCGCAGAATACCGTTCGATGGCCGAGAAGCGAGCCGTGCGCCCGGATGAAATCACCGCGTAAGATTTCGACGTAGAATTTTGTCAGCGTGGCGCAGCAGCGCGTGCAGTTGGAGAGACGTATCGCAGATCGGATGACGAGCCGGGATTTTGCGGCGTAACGTAAACGCCGCCCGCAATCTGCGCAGGATTCACAAAATGTTCCTGCAGATGCGGTATGCACTCAAGAAACAGCGCCTTGTGCCCCATCGCGATGTGATTGAACAGCACCAGATGCTGATGGATCTGTCCCATATCCCCGACGTGCGGCACAACCGTCAAATTGAATTTCCGAGCTAACAAGCTTACCGATAAAAACTCGGAGATGCCTGCCAACCGCGTGCAGTCCGGCTGAACGATTTGGACAGCCTCGGCCTGCATAAAATTCTTGAACATGATTCTGTTGGGGACATGCTCACCCAACGCAATCGGGATAGGTGCAATCGCTTCCGCGACAGTCCGGTGTGCGCGAATGTCATCCGGATGCGTTGGCTCCTCGATGAAATACGGAGACATAGTTCGCAAATCACGGCAGACTTCGAGCGCGGTGGGCAAGTTCCATTGCTGGTTCGCATCCAGCATCACGAGCGCGTCTGGCCCAGCGAGGTCACGAAGCATGTGTGCGCGTCGTATATCGCGATTGCGATCGGGCGATCCAACCTTGAGCTTGAATGCGTGAAAGCCTTTGGCGATCGCTTCGCGCGCAAGCGCCTTCACTCGATTGTCTTCATATTGAAACCAGCCCACCGACGTGTCATAGCCCGGATAGCCGCGAGCAATAATAGAAGCCCGCTCGCCACGCGAAGCGAAATGTTCCGTCAGTATTGTTTCGGCCTCATCTCGCGTCAGCACGTCTTCCAGATAGCTCAAGTCCAGTAGCGCGGTAATCTGCTTTGGACTCAAATCGAGAAGCAGCCTCCACAAAGGAATTCCGCGCGCCTTCGCCCACAAGTCAAAACACGCGTTTGTGATTGACGCGAGCGCGAGATGAATCACTCCTTTGTGCGGACCAAGCCATCGGAGTTGCGGATGTTCCGCAAGCCGGCGCGAGAACGCGCCGAAGTCCGACATCAATTCTTCAATCTCACGTCCAACAAGCGGCTTGCCGAGCGCCTCAATCGCTTTGCAGACAAGTTCGTTGCCCCGCCCGAGCGTCAGAACGATTCCCGTGCCGAAAATCTCTGCTCCGGCGCTGGTTCCGAGAAGAGTGGTGGCAAACGAATATTCCGCATCCGAGTGAACCGCGTCGGTCCCGGCACCTGGGGGCAGCGTGTAGCGAACGTCTCGCGCTTCAAAGGTAACAATCCGGCATTCTTTCATTTGTCTTTGCAATCCTGACCGGCGAACAAATTGGAAGTGGCGAAAAACATCGAGAGCGCCAGAACCGCGTTGTGAATATACTAGGCGCTGATTCAGCCGTTCAATCGATTTCACATCTCAAAACTCCCGCTGCTCGCGTTGCCACGAGAAATTCCCGGCGGAAAGGAACCAATTTCATGAAACGGTACGGCTCTGTGATCAAGGTAAGGCCTGAATCGCTTGCCGAATACAAACGCTATCACGCTGCGGTGTGGCCCGACATTCTCGACATGATCAAGAAATGCAACATTCAAAACTATTCCATCTATCTCAAGGACGATTTTCTGTTTGGATATTTCGAATATCACGGCGCCGATTACAAAGCCGACATGGCGAGGATGGCCGCCGATCGCAGGACCAAGGAATGGTGGGCCGTCATGATGCCGATGCAGCAGCCGCTCGATACGCGCAAAGAAGGTGAGTGGTGGGCTGAGATGGAAGAAGTGTTTCACACGGATTAGCTGAGGGCGGACGCCGAAATGCCGCGGGCTAACGCGCGGTTCGCGCGGCGCTCAAGCGTGGCAACCGGAGTCGAGCGGTGGCGTATCCTGGTGCTTGTACATCACAAAGTATTCGCGATGCCCCAGCGCTTCCGGTTTGCTCAGCGTCCCCGAAGCCACCTGAGCGACCAGATTCGTCAATTCCTTCGCAGCTTCTGGAATCGTCAGCTCGCCCAGCAGTACGCGTCCCGCATTGAAGTCCATGTCGTCGCGCATCCGCTCGAACGTCCGGAAATTTCCAGTCACTTTAATCAGCGGCGCGATGGGACTTCCAATCACGCTTCCGCGTCCGGTAATAAAAAGAATTATCTGCGCGCCGGACGAAATCAGATCCATGATTCCTTCGGTATCATTCGGGTTCGTGTAACCGAATTGCATGAAATGATCGTCCGGCACTGAATCGAGAATCCAGAGGCCGGGGCGCGGCGGTTGCTGCGCAACTCGGACGACACCCTGAATCGGCCGCGATCCGCCTTTCGCGAATGCGCCCATGCTTTTTTCCTCGATCGTAGTGAGTCCACCGGCAAAGTTTCCCGGAGCTACTGAATACTGACGCACGGCCTGGCAGTATCGGACTGCTTTCTCGTACGTCGCCTCGAGTTCCTTTGCGGCTTCCGGCGAAGCTGCCCGCGAAAGCATGATGTCGCGAAGCCCGATCATCTCGACCGTTTCTTCGAAAATAGCGCGGCCGCCGAAATCCACAAGCGCGTCGTAAAATGCGCCAACCACCGGATTACCGGCGAGGCCAGACGTGCCATCAGAACCGCCGCACTCTGCTCCCACTGTCAAATCCGCCCAGCCCATCGGAACGCGAACGACCGATTGCGCTGCATCGTCCCGCAATTTAGCGACGATGTTTTTCCCACGCGCTATGCTCGACGGCGTTCCGCCATTTTCCTGAATGTAGAACCATTCCGCCGGACGCCCCGACTTGCGCACCACGTCTGCAATCCGCTGCGGCTGTGTGTACTCGCACCCGAGGCCGATCACCAGGACCGCACCTACATTCGGATGGGTGGCAAGAGCCAGCATCAACCGAATCGCATAATTGTTGTCGTAGCAACCGGGAAAGCCCAGCACGTGCACGTCTTCTTCGCCGCGCGCGACTTCCTTAGCAACATGGCTGGCACACTCCACCGTGTAAATCACCAGCACGATATTTCGGACGCCTTTGCGGCCATCCGGCCGAAGATATCCTGTCCATGTGAGGTCATTCATAAACGGTATCCGTGGTAGCTCCAGAATGCGGATCGAGCGAAGAGGAGCGAATGTCGAGCCGGCTGCGGCAATTCTGCAGGTGAACCCATTCGCCTCTCCGAATATCGCGAGTGGCAACGCCAATCGGAACGCCGAACTTCACAATCGAAGTGCCGGCAGTCAAATCGCGCAGCGCAACTTTGTGCCCCATCGTAGCGACACCGACGATAGCGAGAGACGCATCGCATCCGGCGCCTAGAACCTGCACCGGTTCATTCTCCGCATCATCAAGCATCGTGGAGACGTTGTCTATTGCATCCACCTGAAAACAGCGCTTCATGATATGAAATCATACACTGGCTCCTTGCAGGGTGTCCTGAAACACGTCCGGATTTTGCTTGTTGAAATGCGGAAAATCGCTCAAAAACGCACGAAGTAAGTTGACGCTACTCAGGCTTTTCGGTAGATTCGCGCCGCATCTTTTCTAGTGCATCTATGCAGCCATGAAAATCGTAGATACCCACCAGCATCTCTGGGACAAAGAACTCTTTCACTATGCTTGGCTCGAGCCGCTGCCAAAGCTCGACCGCTCGTTCCGCCTGAGCGACTATCGCGAAGCATCGAGCGGTCTCGATATCGATAAAACGGTATTCGTCGAATGCGACGTGGATGACGCGCAGGTGATAGACGAAACCTTGCATATCGTGCGGCTGGCAAACGACCCCGGCAATCGAATTGGCGGCATCGTTGCGTCCGGGCGACCGGAGAAAGGCGGATTCGAAGGGCACCTCGACAAGCTTGCGGCGCACCCGAAAGTGAAAGGTGTCCGGCGAATTCTTCACACTGGGCCCGATGCAGTTGGGCGTGCAAAAAAATTCATCGAGAACGTGGCCCGGCTCGAAAAGTACGGGCTTTCGTTCGATATTTGCATCCTCGCGCGCCAGCTTCCCGTCGCGATCAACCTAGCATCGGAATGTCCGGGCGTCTCGTTCATTCTCGACCATTGCGGAGTTCCGGAAGTGAAGGACCAAGTGCTGCATCCGTGGCGCGAACAAATCCGAGAACTCGCTAAATTCCCCAATGTTTCATGCAAGGTTTCCGGGATCATCGCCTATGGAGATCCGGCGAACTGGAAGACAGACGACCTGCGCCCGTTCGTCGATCACGTGATCGAATGTTTCGGATGGGAGCGTGTCATGTTTGGAAGTGACTGGCCCGTTTGCAACCTGACCGCCAGTTATAATCGGTGGGTCGAGACGCTGGTTTCGCTAACGCATGCGGCCGGAGAAGCGAATCAAAGGAAACTTTTTCGCGAGAATGCGCTTCGCATTTACAGGTTGAGTTGAGATCGGCCGCCCGAAGACAACTTCAAAAGGTGACGCGACGATCATGAGTGAACAAAAAGCGTTGGGACTTGTGGAGAGGCTTTCGAAAATTCCTTACACCGGCGCCATCAGCGACATTCTTGACGAGATGGGGTTCCACAGCCAGGTATTGCCGAAGGAAATCCAATCCCTCCATCCGGGCCACACGGTGGCAGGCCGTGCTCTGACGATCACTGGCGAGCCGACGACGAGTGAAGACCCCGAGATTATCTTTATTCCGTTTCTCAAAATGCTCGGAGACGTAAAGCCCGGTGACGTCCTCGTCAACCAGCCGAACGACAATCTCGCGGCTCATCTGGGCGAACTCTCGAGCGAGACGGCTCAATTTCGCGGCGCTCGCGGCGCCGTGATTGACGGCGGAGCGCGCGACACAGACTACATTCTGAAAATTGGCTTCCCTGTTTTCGCGCGGTACAAGACTCCTGTCGACATCATCGGGCGCTGGCGCCTTGTCGCTCACAATGTCCCGATCAACATCGGCCGGGTCCGTATCGAGTCAGGCGATTATATCGTGGGCGATCGGGACGGCGTGCTCGCGATCCCTCAATCGGTTGTCGAGGAAGTGGTGGCGAGGGCTGAGGCGGTTGTGGTGACAGAAAATCTTGTCCGGAAATCAATCCTGAAAGGGAAGCATCCGGTAGATGCCTTCCGGGAATTCGGCAGGTTCTAGGTTCGCACCGTTACAGGCCAAACTCATCCGCAATCTGTGCCGTCTGCTCGCCCACTTTCGGCGCGAGCTTTGAGCTCGACAGTACCTCGCGATCGATTCGAAACGGGCAGCGCGTTGTCAGGATTTCCAGCCCCTTTCCGTTTGCCAGCGTTTGAAGCATTCGCAATTCCTGGAAGCCCGCGCTCTCTAAGAGTTTCGGCCAGTCGAGCACCTCGGAACACCAGATATCTGCAGCGTCGAGAATTCCCAGCCAGTGCTCGGTTGACTCCTGGCGCAATCGCTCGGCGATCATGCACTTGATTTCATCTCTCCGGCGAAATGGATCCGCCGAGTATTTCGCTTCCGCGAGCTCGGGGATGCCAAGTAACGAACCTAGCGTTGGCAGGTGCGTCATCGCCAGTGCCAGGTGCCCGTTTTTTGTGTCGTAAACGCCGTACGGCGCCGACAAATATGAATGTGCATTTCGAAAAGCGCCGCGGCGCGGCGGCCGCCGGCCATCATTCAAGTGCGTCGTGAGAACTTCAAACTGAAAATCGATCAGCGATTCCAGCAGGCTCGTTTCAACCAGACCTCCTCGGCCGGTGATGCCACGCCGAACCAGACACGCGAGAATTCCCTGACACAAATTGTGACCGGTAAGCATGTCGGCGATCGCGAGCGCAAATGGAGTCGGCGGATCGCCTTCGTTGCCGCTCAGCCACATAATTCCAGACCGTGCCTGCGCCAGCAAATCCTGCCCAGGACGATCGCGCCACGCACCTGCTTCCCCATAGCCGCTGATCGAACCGTAGACGATGTGCGGATTCGATTGTGAAACACTAGCGTAATCCAGCTTGAGGCGCTCGATTACGCCGGGCCGGAAATTTTGAACCATCACGTCGGCTCGCGCGATCAGGCGGCGCAGTTTTTCCGTGTCGCGAGGATCTTTCAGGTCCGCTGCGAAGCTCTCCTTGTTGCGATTGATCGCATGGAACAACGTGTTCTCGCCATTGATGTCCGTGTCGCTCAGGTACAGGGTCCGGCCGAGATCGCCTAGTCCCGGCCGCTCAATTTTAATCACACGCGCGCCCATGTCCGCGAGCCGAAGCGTCGCCAACGGCCCCGACAGGAACTGGCTGAAGTCGAGCACCAGCAGCCCCTTCAGGGGCAGATCGTCGTGAGTGTTTTTCGCGTCAGACTGGCTTGCAATGATATTCATTGCTTCTCCGAACAGAAAGGGATGGCGGCCACGTCGCGTACAAGTTGGCTCGCAAGAGTATTGCATATATGAAATCATATTTTCATTAGAGAAATTATGGTGTAGCCTGTAATCGTGCCTTTGACAGCCCCGCGTTTCAAACGCAGCAGTCGTCGGAATCCGCACATGCGAGCGCTCTCGCCTTCGCGCGCGCAAACGGCCCGCTACACTGCACCGGCCCTCAACAAAGGGTTGGACATCCTCGAACTCTTCGCGGCGGAACCAGCCGGGCTCACAATCAGCGAAGCAGCGCGCCGGCTCGGACGCAGCGTCGGCGAAATCTTTCGCATGCTCGTTTGCCTCGAGGAGCGCGGCTACATTTCGCAGGCCGCGGCCGATGAGCGCTTCGAACTGACACTGAAACTGTTCGAACTCGCGCACAGACATCAGCCTCTGCACCGGCTCGTCGCCGAAGCGCGTCCGCTGATGGAAGAAGTCGTGCATGCAACGGGACAATCCTGCCACCTCGCGATGCTGAGCAATGGAGAGGTGATCGTCGTCGCGCAAGTCGATGCGCCGCAAACTGCGGGCTTCGCGCTGAAGCTCGGCGCGCGGATCGATCTTCTGAATACCGCTTCCGGCCACTTGATCCTTGCATTTCAACCGAGCGCCATGCGAGAGCGCTCGCTTGCCGAATGGAAACGGCAAACTGGCCGGCCGCTGCCTCGCGATCTGGATCGGCATCTTTCCGGGATTCGTAAACGTGGCTGCGAAGAAATGCCGAGCTACCAGGTGAGAGGCGTGACGAACATCGCGTTTCCAATTCTGAATCAGCATGGCGATGCGATCGCGGCACTTTCCGTTCCGTTTCTCGCACGCATCGGCGATCGCATCGGACCGGCGAATGTGAAGTCGGTTCTTCGAACCGCAAGCCAAAAGCTTTCAAGCGCAATGGGCGGCAAGAAATACTGAAACGAACGCAGGGAGCGGAGAGCAAGGAGTAGGGAGCGATGGAACAAACAGAATTCTTCGAGGATTACGCGGTCGGCGCTCAGCGCAACACCTCCGGCCGGACGATTACCGAAACCGACATCGTCATGCATGCCGGCCATTCGGGCGACTTTTTCCCCCATCACGTGGACGCGGAGTTCGCGCGCAAGACGCCTTTCGGCCAGCGCATTGCCCACGGAACGATGACGTTCGCGATCGGAGTGGGGCTTACGGCCAGCCAGATTAATCCCGTAGCATTCACGTATGGATATGATCGCCTGCGTTTCCCGAAACCTGTATTCATAGGCGACACGATTCACACTCGCGTCACCATCAAATCCAAAGAAGAAGACGCGAAACGCCCGGGATTCGGCCGAGTTGTGGAAGCATGCGAAGTGCTGAATCAGCACGGCGACGTGGTGCTTTACTGTGAGCACATCCTGATCGTGCAGTTGAAAAGCGCTGCGGCGAAATAGAAGCTGGCTCGATTCGTCACGCATTCAAAGGAAAAGAAAAAACTCAGGGAGCAAATCTTGACAGCAGTTCTAAGGGGACTTACCTGGGATCACCCTCGCGGCTATTCTCCGCTGATCAAGGGCGCCGCTGAATACGAAAAGCTTCGTCCGGGGCTCGGAATCCAATGGGACCGGCGAACGCTGCGCGAATTCGGCGAGGCCCCCATCGAGCAATATCTCGACCGCTACGATCTCATTATCATGGATCACCCGTTCGTCGGTTTCGCAGCTGCTCATGACGTGCTGGTCGAGCTTGGCCAATTCCTCACCGACGCCGAGAAAGTGGCGTTCGCCGCCGATTCCGTGGGTCCGTCGTGGGAGTCCTATCATTACGCTGATGGAATCTGGGCTTTGCCCGTCGATGCGGCCACTCAAGTGACATCGTATCGTCCGGATTTATTGTCGCAACTCTCTCCTTTTCCGCCGCGCACATTCGATGAAGTGCTGAAGCTGGGCCAAAAAGCGCGCGCGAATGGAAAATTCATAGCGGTCGCGGCGTGTCCCATCGATGCAGTCAGCCTGTTTTTCACTCTTACCGCGAACCTCGGCCATCCGATCGCTGAACACGCCGATCCGTTCGTGGAAGCCGCTGTCGCAAAGGAGGCATTGCGCTGTCTGCACGGGCTCATTGCGATCGCTCATCCAAATTCGACCGCGTGGAATCCGATTCAAATGTACGACCACATGCTCACGGCTTCCGATACCGTGTATTGCCCGTGGGCCTACGGATATTCGAATTATTCGCGGCGCGAAAATCTGGTTCCTCTAAAATTTGCCGACGTCCCCGCCGCGGGCGATCGGGGCTGCTCCGGCACGCAACTCGGAGGCACAGGCATCGCTATCAGCAACAAGAGTGCTCATTGTGACGAGGCCGTCGCCTACGCCAAGTGGCTGGCGAGCCCGCAGCATCAACGCGGCACATACTTCCGGGAAGGCGGGCAGCCCGGAAGCCTCGCTGCATGGACCGATCCGCAAATCGATTCCGAAGCTAACAGCTTTTTTTCTGGAACGCTCGAAACCCTGCGAACCGCATACGTCCGTCCGCGCTTCGATGGATTCGTCCGGTTCTTCGAATCCGCCGGGATCGAAATCAATCGTGGGCTGAAGAATCTGGTCAGTGATGCAGAGCTGATCGAATGGCTTAATAAGCGTTTCGCCGAAAGGCTTGCTCTCTCGGTGACGCGCTCTTAGCAGGATTTCAGAAGTGACGGCAAAGGAGCGCATGTGACAAACCCAAACCCCGATCCAGCCAAGCACAAGCAGATCAAAATCTGGAATCAGGAGGACTGGCTGTATGAGGATTTCGAAGTCGGACTTCGCGCTCGCTCGATCCGCCGCACGATCTCCGAGGGCGAAAGCATGGCCTTCAATGCGCTCGTTCTCGATATGCATCCTTACGTCGCCGACGAAATTTTCGCGAAAGAGGAAGGCGTTTTTGGAAAGAGGCTCGTCGCGGGAGCCATGGTATTCAGCGTAGGCCTGGGACTGATGGCTCACAACAATATTGACACCTTTAGTTACGGGTACGATAAGCTTCGCTTCATCAAACCGGTTTTCATAGGCGACACGCTGTACACGATCCGCACCAATCTCGAGAAGCGCCCAAAATACCCGACGATGGGCATGGTCCGCGTCTCCTACGAAGTTTTCAAAATGCCGGGCGAACTGGTCCTCTATTGTGAGCATTTGCAGACCGTAAAATACCGCGACGCGTCCAAGTTTGAAAGCCAGATCGAAAAAAAGTAGCCGGCTCCTGAGAGATTGAAGGGAGAAACGAAATGGCACTCCACGGCAAAGTAGCCCTCGTCACTGGCGCTGCCACCGGAATCGGACGCGCGATCGCCGAGCGTTTCGCCCGGGAGGGCGCACACGTCGCGGTAAATTTTCGCAGTGCACTCGAGGAAGCCGAGACATTAGTGGCGGAGATTCAAGCAGCCGGCGGTACCGCGACCGCGATCGCCGCCGATGTCTCAGTCGAATCGGAAGTGCTCGCCATGCTCGCGCAAGTGGAGCGTGAAGTTGGCCAGCTTGATGTGCTGGTGAACAACGCCGGATGGAGTACGCGCATCCCCCATCACAAACTCAATGAGCTGACCGACGAAATCTGGGACAAAACATTCGACGTTAATCTTCGAGGTATTTTTTACTGCGTTCGAGCTGCTGTCCCGCTACTACAAAAACAATCCGCCGCCTCCATCGTCAACATCGCATCCGTCGCTGGCTCGACCGGCGTGGGAAGTTCGATGGCATACGCTGCCGCCAAAGCAGGCGTGCTTACGATGACGAAATCTCTTGCCCGCGCGCTCGCTCCGAAAATTCGAGTCAACGCAATTTCTCCCGGGCTCATCCGTACTCATTTCGCCGGGCGTCCTGATTCGGATTCCGCGTTCAACGCCGAGGAAGCCCGTACGCCGCTCGAAAGGCTGGCTACCGTTGAAGAGTGTGCGGAAGTCGCCCTTTTCCTCGCGTCCACAGCCACCGCCGTCACCGGCCAGACCATTCTCGTTGACGGAGGGTTATACGTTCTCGGCGCAAATCCCGGATAGCGGCTGCAGGTGCCGCCGGCACCAGTTGCTTCCCTGCATTTCCAGCGAAATGGAAATGAAATTAGTGTCTTTTCCAAATCGCACGACCTAGCCGAACTGATATCCCTTTGTTTTGCGTCTTAACCAGCAATAAAGGATTCTCCGCATCGATCCCCAGGGGTTATTTCAGATCCAGCGAAACTCCTGAGCAGGAAATAATCGGACATTAGATTGGACTGGCGCGCAAAACACTACTAGGTCCGGGCGAGTCGTTTCAGCGCCGAGCCGGTCAGAAGGTGTTTCGCGACCATAAGTCCGGAACCGCCGTGAAGTCCCGGCCCGGGATGAGTGGAGGCTCCGATGTGATAGAGACCGTTGACGGGAGTGCGGTGCGTTGGCAGGCCTGGAAGCGGACGCCACAGAAAGAACTGGTTGGGAGCGCACGAGCCTGCATAGGGATCGCCGCCAACCAAATTGATATTCGCCGTCTCCAAATCCGCCGGAGAAATAACAACACGCTTTCGTATCGACGAAGTTAGATTGGTTATCTGCTTTTCAAGTTTTCGGATTACGCGATCGGCAAACTTTTCGCGGAGTGATTCCGTCCACTCGCCGCTGCCAGTGTCTATTTCGCCAGCGGCATCTCCGGTGGGATTGCTGGGAAGTTCCTGCAGCTGAATCCAAAATATCCACGAGCCGGCTGGCGCGCGCGACCGGTCAACAGCCACCGGCTGCCCCAGCACCACTGTTGGATCGGCTGGAAGCAAACCACGCTCGGCCTCGTTCACCGCGCGCGAAGTTCCGTCCAGGCCGCTCGACACATGAACGATCGCAGTTTTCTCGAAACGATCTTGAGAGTCGGGCCAGCGAGGCGGTTCAGACAGAGCGATGTGAATTTGCATGTCGCTCCGGCCGTAGCGAAATTTCTTTGCGCTTGTGGTGACCCAATCAGGCGTGACACTCGATTCGAGCAATCGTAGATATAGCTGCTGAGGTGTGACGTTGCAAATCACGGCGCGGCGAGCGCGGATCAGCGTATTTTTTGACCGCACGCCGATGGCGCGGCCGTTTTGCGTTTCGACGCGATCTACGTGAGTTTCGAGTTCCAGGGCGCCGCCGAAATCGCGAATCAACTTCACGAGCGCGTCGACAAGTCGTGCGCCACCGCCCTTCGGTACCGGCATTCCGCCCAATTGCAAAGCGACTGCGATCAGTTTGTTCATGAATCCGGAGCACGCGCTATCCGGGCCAAGCCCTGTGTGCAAAACCCAGGGAGCCAGCAGGCCGTGAACCTTGGGCGAAACGAAAGTGGTGGAAAGCCAGTCGCGGCTCGTGCTTAGCAATTCGGCGCTGAATTCGAGTCCGCCTCTGACGTGCAATCGCCAGAGACCCTTCGCGATCAGTTGCGCGCCCTTTGAAGACCAAAGCTCTGTTCCAAGTAATCCAAACGCGAGGTCGGCGTTCCGTAGGAAATCCTGAACTTCGTGAACCCACGCGTCGCCATCGGTTGGAGCATGGCTTTCAAATTCCTTCTGATTTTTTTCCTGCGATGTTGAGAGAAAACACGAACTATCGTCGGGATAGAGCGCCGCGGTGGGATATTCAGTATTCAGGTATTCAAGGCCGCGCGCTTCGAGGTCGCTTTTAAGCAAGGCCCATGATTCGGAGCCGGTGAAAAGAGGGTGCCAGGCTGAATACAAATCGTGAATAAAACCGGGCTCAGTGATTTCTGCGGAGCGGATATTCCCGCCAAACCACGAGTTGCGTTCCAAAACGCATACTTTCCATCCGGATTTCGCGAGCAAAGCAGCGCCTACCAGGGAATTAATTCCGCTGCCGACAAAGATTGCGTCGAACGAATCGATGGGCGTGGTCAAGACGACGGACTCTGCGAAGCGCTGCGAGCGGTACTGGATTTATCGTTCCGGGCCTGTTCCAGCTCGTCGAGCACTTCCTGGGTCGAGAGGACGCGCCCGAAGAACATTTCGATATTGCGCAAAGTAGCCTCATGCATCGCCTCATCGAACGTGGCATTCGTGTCGCGCGGAAAAAGCACCTGATAGTCGCGCATGAAAGCGGCGCGCGCGGTAGATTCGCAACAGACGTTCGTTGCTGTACCCGTGATGACGACGGTTTCGATCTTGTGATAGCGCAGAATCGCGTCGAGGCCCGTTTCGAAGAAAGAGTCGTACTTGTGTTTGACGATTCGATACTCGCCCGGCGCCTCCTGCGGCTGCAGCATGTGAGGGTACATCTCGAAACTCGGATCGCCGCTCCAAATCGCGTGCCGCTTGCCGATTGCGTCGAACTTCCGCAACATAAGCCCGCCGTATGGCGGCCGGTGGTCGGACTGAGTCCAGATGACTGGCATTTTTTGCGCACGGGCAAATTGAATCAGCCGTTCGAGCAAAGGAATTATCGCGCGGGCAGGCGGTGTTTCGAATGCGGCGCCTTCGTCGACGAATGCATTCTGCATATCAATGACGATTAAAGCAGTAGAACGGGGATCAGCTTTAAAGAACGGAATATTCGAAGGATCGGCTTCGGGAGACATACCAACCTCGGCTTCCTGAAATACGTCTACAAAAAAACTTCGCCAGCTATCGCTCCGGCTTTTTCCAAATATCGCGTTCGTGCATCAGGTCGATTTGCTTCTTCGTGACCTTTTCGAAATATTCGGCGTGCTTCATGGGCTCGCGGTCCATATAGAGGTTCTTGGGATAAATCGGCTTTTCGTAAACGATCTGGTATAGCTCGGTGCGAAGATCCTTCATCCAGTTGTCCCACTTCGCGCGAGCGCGATGGTCGCGCAAGGCTTCGATATCGATCACGCCGGCAACGTAACTGGATCCTCCGCTGTATTCCAGCTTGCCGACTTTTTGGCCCCGGTAATTAAAGATGTAGGAGTGGCCGCCGAAGGTGTCGATCGGCGTCGTCTCCTCCGGAAAAAGATAATACGTGCCGAGATTGGGCGCGACGATGTACATGTTGTTATCGAGCGCCCGCGCAGCACTTTGAATTTCGAAGTAGTCGTTGCCGGTGCCAGGATGCGGATACGAGGCTCGATAGACAATTTCTGCGCCATTCATCGCGAGCGCGCGGGCGTTCTCAGGGTAGGAGCCTTCGTTGGCCATCATAATTCCCATGCGGCCTATTTCGGTATCGACCACAGGCCAAAACGCCTGGAGATTTCGCCCGTACTTTTCAATCCACCAGTCATAGATATCGTGAGGCACAACCGAATGCTCGACGGGCAAAAGTGAAACCACTTTGTAGTGCTGCAGAATTACCGCGCCCTTGGGATTAATAATGAAGCCGACGTTGAAGAAGCGATCTTTCCAATCCGGATGGCGCGCTTTCGCCTGCGCCATGATATAGCAGTCCCATTCGCGAGCCATCTTGCTGATCTCTTCGGTTTCCTCGCCGGGAATATCGATCGCACACTCGCGCGCGAATTTGGCGTGATCGAGATCCAGCACTTCATCGTTAAACGCCTGCAACGCACCTTCCGGGATCGCAATCAACCTCACTGGGAGGCTCAGGCCCGATAGCCAGCTCGCCGCTTTCACGAGGTGTTTCAAGTGCTCGAGATTAATTTTGATGTCTTTACGGGATCGAATGCCGCGAATCGTAGGAACCAGGCCAACGGCAGTGAAAGGCTTAATCATCGATCGGTATCCTGAATTGCAGACGAGTTCAAACCGCTACGGGCTTGCGGCCGATGAAGATCTTTAGACCCTATCGATGCGAGTCGAAGGGCCAGAAAAGTTCATCGCCCTCCGATTTCGCAATTCCCTGCTAACCGGCCTAGAAGGTGAACCTCACCGACAATTGGATCTGCCGCGCCGGTGCCACATATTTTGGCGTGCCGAACGTGGGATTCTCCGCGCTCGTAACTCCGTCTCCGAAATGCGTTGGTATTGGACCGGGGTCAAACACCGGGCTCCCGTACACGTGGTCGATGTCTACCACGTTCGCGCGGTTGAAAAGATTGAACACCTCGGCGCTAAACTCGGCTTTGATTCGCTCATTGATGGGGACATCCCGTGAAACGCGGATGTCCGTATTGTAGAAAGAGTCGCCACGGTACGTGTTTCGACCGATCGTCCCAACGCGATCCGAGAACGGATACTGATCGCCGTTTACGTCAAAGCCGGCGAGGACCGTGTAGTAGCGCGGGCTCTGTAGCGTGTTCAGCATCGAGAATTTAAAATCGCGAGTGAATACGTTCCAAGTGGAGGGTGTTTCAACGAGGCCCGTCAATATGAACCGGTGTGTGACATCGTTGTCGCCGCGCGCGCGATCGAGCCCGGGGTTCAAGTAGTTGTAGGGTGTGGCCGCGAGTTGGACGTCCGTCGAGATGTCGATCGATTTCGAATACGTGTAATTTGCGAAAATGCTGTAGTGATTTGAGAAGTTTTTCCGGAAAGCAACAGTCCCGCCGTTATAGTTTGAGTGTCCCACCGGAGCAACGATGAGCGAGAACCCGAAATTCGGGTCAGCTGGCGTGAATGCCTGCACGCCGCTGGGAGTGGTTCCCGCGGGAACACCATTGATGCTGCTGTAAACCGGCAACCTGAGCGCGTGGACCCACTGATAGCTAACGCTGACGAATGTATCTTTGGCAATTTGATTTTCAATTTGCAGGTTGGCTTGTTCCGCGTAAGCGTTTTGGAATTTCCTCGTCGCATAGCCGAGTGGGAATTGATTTAGCGGAGCGGTAGGATCCGTCGGGCTTGGATAGATACCGTTGTGCGTAAAGTTGCTAAATGCCGGAGCGGCCGCGACAGGGCCTGAGATACCCACGGCGCCCGATGCACCCGTACCGATGAGGAACCTGCTCGGATCGGAAAAGTCTTTAAGGATCGGTTGGTTCATATAAGTGAATTCGGATGCACCGATCCAGCTGACAAGGACGTCGCTGTAGTCGAACGGGCCCGTGAATATGCCGGCACCGCCACGAATCACGGTTTTCGAATCACGCATCGCGTAAGAGAAACCCAATCTCGGCTGGACGTTTCCGTAGTTCGTATAGTGCCCGGCGCCATCGAGTTTGAGAGTTCTCCCTGACGGCATCGCGTCCACGTCATATCGCAAACCGAAGGTAAGGGAGAAGTTCGGGTTCACTCTCCACTGATCCTGCCCGTAAAGAGAAAAGAGAGTGTGCTCGAAACTGAGCGATGTCCCCTGGTTGAATGCAGCTTCCGACGGCCCTGCATAAAGACCAGTCTCGAAGGGCAATGTTCGTTGCGGAATTTGCTGTCCGAAAAAATCACGCGGTTCGAGGAATAGGAACTCGACAGGAGTGCCAGGTCCGAAGAAACTGAATGGATTACCGACGCCAAAAAAGCTCTGCGGTGTGAATACAGCAAATCCGGGGCTGAACAGCGTGGCTTGAACGCTAATCCAGGTGGGTTCGATATCACCGCCAAACTTAAATGTGTGATTGCCGTGAACTTTCGTAAGATTTTCGGCAACCTGGAAATTCTGCTCGCGATAGAAGTGAACGCTTCCGACGAACCCTCCCGAAGACAGAAGGTCCGGGATATTCACGGCGGGTTCAAAACCCGCGCCGACGGGATTCAAATTGAACGTGCGGCGGCCATAATCGATGACGGTTTCAGACGTCATCGTGTTGCTGAAGACGTGCTCGATATTTCCGTAAATCGTTTGGTCGAGAACGGGGTTGTCGCGAAATGCCGACGGAAGACCTTCACCGGGTGCCGCTCCTGGCGCATTCTGTTTGCGATCGTCCGTGTAAAGGTACGAGATATTCACATTGGTTTTGTCGGAGAGAACATTCGAGCTCTTCAGGATGAATTTATCGTAGTTGTCGATCTGAAGGATCGAGCCCAAATTTTCCGCGGATAGCCCCAGGCCTTCCTTCACCTGATTGATGCTCTCTGTTCCCCCGAGACATGGGTTGTCGATGCAGTGGATGATGAACGAAGAATAGATTGGCGATTCCGCGCGGCGCTGTCCTTCGTAACCGGCGTAGAAAAAGCTCTTGTCTTTTATGATCGGTCCGCCGAGAGTTGCGCCAAATTGATTCGAGCGAAGTGTGTTGAAGCCCGGAGCGGAGAGGGCGTTATTTGCGTCAAAAATGTTGTTCCGGAAAAACTCATACACCGTACCGTGGAGATCGTTGGATCCGGATTTCGTAATCGTTTCAACCACCGAGCCGAGATTGCGCCCGTTCTCACCGTTGTATGGGCTATCGATGACGCGAAATTCCTGCACCCAATCCTGCGAAGGGCTGGTTCGCTGAACCCCGGAAATGCTCGTGGTGTAGTCGATGCCGTCGAGACCGAAGAACGTACTGTGCGTTTCGCGCAGTCCGGCGAAACTGATTTCCAGCACGGTTTCCGTGAACGGCGATTGAGCGCCGACCGCAGTGCTCCTCCCGACGTTTGCGGAAGGGGTGAGAAGAACGAAATCAATAAAGTCGCGGCCCGAAATAGGGAGGTCGAGAATTTCCTGCCGCTCGATCACCTGGCTGACTTCGGCTTTCTGAGTGTCGATGCCCTGGGTGGTGGCATGGACTTCAACTTTTTCTGTAACCGACAAGCCCAGAATCACTTTTTGCGAGGCCAACTGGCCCACCGTAAGCACCAAGTCCGCTTTGTACGGAGTGAATTGACCGCTCGTAACGGTCATCTCATAATTTCCAGCTGCCAGGCCGGGAATGACGGCGACGCCGGTATCTGACGTGTTCTCAGACCGTGTGGCGTCGGTCGCTCGATTCCTGACGCTCACCGTCGCGTTTGGAATCACGCCGCCCGACTGATCCTGCACTGTGACGTTCAGCGTGGCGAACTGCTGGCCGTAAAGACTGCCGCCGAACATCAGCACGCAAAAAACCACTCCGAGAAGCGCCCTCAAACAGCTCCGCGTCATATGTCGTCTCCGTTCAAATTTAGTGAAAAAATCCCAATCCGTCGCGCGAACGAAAGTGCTGCACGCCGAACTTCTAAATACTTGACGCCGTACGGCAAAACCTATTGGCGCCCTTGCGCCATACTCTGCACGGCAGACTCAAGCTTCGTCCGCGTTACGCCGTGGCGATCGGTGATTTCCTCGGTCGCTTTCGGCGAAGTGCTTTCAAGGGCCCGGGCGGCAAGCTCCGAAAAACTTCCGTGCCCATCCTTTAGATATTCGAGCCGCACAATATCAGGCCTCGCGTAGTGGCCTACCGTATCAATCAGCGCCTTCCAAACTTTTATCATGTCCGCCTGGCATTCTGCGTAGAGAATCGTGTCACCGGACGTTGGCGGCACAATCGGAATTCCCAGCGGACCAACCACTTGGCTGCCGCCGTGCGCATAGTCCAAATTCACCGTGCTGCGTAACGGAAAATCAGCGGGCAGGTCGTTGGCCGTGAAATAGCCACAAGCCGAAAGGACGAACGCTCCCGCTTCCATCGCATGAGCGCGAGCCGAAGTGTGGCCCCAGAAAAACCGGCCCTCGAGATCGGGCTCCTCCAACTTGGGCCCGCAATGAATTGAAAACGCTCCCGGGAAAACCGCTACGTGAAAATCTTCGCCCTGGTCGATCAATCGAGCGCGGATGAGCGTCATCAAATGCTCCCCGCAAATCAGACCGCCAATTCTTCCGATGTCCGTCTCGTAGGTGACCAGATCGCTTCCGTCGCCATTGCCCCAAACAGCGCGTTCGACAAATGTGGGGACCGTCTTGCGATGCCGCCCGAGAATCCGGCCGGAGCGGTCGATAAAAAGCAGCGTGTTGTAGATCGTGTGAACGCCCGGGCGCGAATCCATTTCGTTGCAGCCGATCACCACGTGCGTATTCGCTTTTGCAGCGGCGTGGCAAAGGCGCTCGGTATCTTCACTGGGAATCAGAACGGCGTTGTCGTAAAAGCGGATTCGAACCGGAAGCCACTTCTGCAGTTCGGTTTCCCAGCCCTCTCCCCAATAGGGATAGCCCGCAAGCCAGGTCTCGGTGAATGTGACGAGCTCAGCGCCTTGAGAGGCAGCCTCAGCGATTTTCGCGCAAGCTCGGTCGACGCTTTTCTCGCGGTCCAGATACACCGGGGGCGTTTGCACGACTGCGACCTTGACGCTGCTCCGCCCTCCAAGGACTTTTTGCTGCGGTTTCACAAGTGCTCCTGCGCGTCTCGAGTCTGCGAACCACTATGGAAAAACTAATCGGCTGAAACTTCCTCTTTCTCTTCCTTTTTCGCGCCGGCAGAGTGGGTTGGAGATTTATACATCCCGCTTTTCAGCATGTTTTGCATCACCGAGCGGCGAATCTTGTCGTGATCGTCGTGATGTCCCGGCGGCTCCTTCATGCACAAATTCTTCGGATAAATCGGGTCCCGATAGATGCATTGGTACTGTTCCGTCCGCAAATCGCGTATCCAATTACCCCATAGCGATCTCGTCCGGTACTGCCGCAACGCTTCCACGTCAATGATCGCTCCGGCGTAAGAGGCTCCCGAGCCATAATCGTGCTTTGAAAGCACGCGGCCCTGGTAGTCGACGATCATGGATTTCCCGCCGAAAGTATCAATTGGGTTGATGGACTCCTGCGTGAGGTAATAGGTTGCAGGGTTCGGCGCGACCACGTAGCAAGTGTTGTCCAATGCCCTGGCGCGATTCTGAATTTCCCAAATGTCGTTCGCCACGTACGGTTCCGGGTACGCCGGGCGGTAGATGATTTCAGCGCCATTCATCGCCACGCCGCGGGCGGTTTCGGGAAATGAGCCTTCCATGCAGATCACGATTCCGATGCGCCCAATTTCCGTGTCGACTACAGGGAAGAACGAATCGAGGTTGTCGCCATACAGTTCTACCCAGCGGTCCCAGACATCGTGAGGAACGGTGGAATGTTCGCGCGCAAATACTTGCAGCTTGTAGTGTTTGTGGATCACTTCCCCGCTGGGCGCGATCACAAAACCGCAATTGAAAAAGCGATCCGGGAATTCCGGATGCTTTGCCTTCGCCTGCCCGATGATGTACGTGTTCAGTTCCTTGGCCTTGCGGCCGAGAAATTCAGTTTCCTCGCCCGGAACGTCGATCGCCATCTCGCGCACGTACCGAGTGTGGTCCCAGTCGAACACTTCATCGGTAAAGCCTTGCAGACATCCTTCCGGAATCGCGACCAATCGAACCGGCAAGTCAATCGCGCTCAGCCAGACCGCGGCATTGATCAGTTCAGAAATGTGCCGGAGGTTGACGATGATTTCGGAGCGTTTCTCGCAGCCGCGCATGATGGGCTGCAAAGCCAGGGCCATATATTGTTCAATCATTGGAATACCTCAATAGACGGATGTAGACAAATGCCTGCGCGAGCTGCGTGATGCATGTCATTGAATTTGCGGCTATTCAACATCGCGCTACATCGCTTGTCAAGGAAATGGTTCCTCACGTCGCGCAAAATCGGCCAGGTGCGAAGTCGCGCCAGACCAATTGTTTAAATCCCAGGTACATACCCGGGAAGGAACGATGCGATTCGAGGCGTCCTAATCCCCGGCAGCGGGTGCTGCGGTCAACTTCGCGGCTTCCCCCGCGTCGAACCACCACGGATTGTAGTCGGGAGGATTGTTGAACCCGTTCGCAATTTTCCGCGCGAGCGCAGGCACCTGGGACGCTGCTCCCATTAAATTGAGGATGTGCGGCGGAGGCGGTGTGAGCAGCGAATTCGTCCATTTCACGACCCATTGCGCATAGTTCCAGAAGGAATCGAATGTCTGTTGCATCCATGCCGCATCAAATGGCTTGTCGCCGTGGTCCAGGATGCGCTTCATATATAACGTGGCGGCCTTGCTGGCAGTGTTGGAGCCTTGACCTGTGATCGGGTCGTTGAGAACCACCACATCTGCCATTCCGAGAACCAATTTGCCGGACGGCAGCTTGCAGATCGGTTTTCGCACGGTGGGAGCGAATCGGCCTGCGACAATCCCCATGTCGTCCGTCAATTCGATGTGCTGGCAGCGTTCGGCCTCCCAGGGCATAAACTTCTGCAAAATTTCCTTACTGCGCTGCAAATGCTGGTCTGGTGTCTTCACATCGGCCCAACAATCCATCAGGCCGCCCGGTACGCCCTCAAACACCATAATCTCGCAGGCACCTGTCGTCGTGAGCGCAGGAAACACAAAATACTCACCAACTCCGGGAATCAGGTTGAACGACACAGCGGTGAACGGCTTCCTCGGCAGCATGCCCTTCACGTAGGTCAGCGCGAGCGCGCGCATCGGAGCTGAATACGGCGTCCGGTCCTTGTCCGTTTCGAACATGCGCGCCACTTCGCCTTTGCCTGCTGCAAGAATTACCAGATCGTTCGACGCCGCATATTTTTCGAGCTCGGCTATTCCAGCATCCTCGAGGACGACCTTCCCGCCACGTTTCGCGAACTCCTCCGTCCATCCGGCAAATTTCACGCGCTGGTCCACCGATTCGCCGGGATGATCCAGCTTCGCTTCCCAGAACAGCGCGCGTCCACCGTCAGGCCCTGGGACAGAAAATGCAATACCCTCCGTTTTGGGGCACTCTTTCTCCCAGAAATTAATGCCCAGGTCGCGCTCGTTCTGAAGCGAATCGTTGAACATGAACTGGCTCGAAGTGACGCGCCCTTTCCGAATCTGTTCGGGTGTGCGGTTGGAAACAACCGTCACGTCGTACCTCTTCTGCAACAAGCCGAGCGCCAGCTGAAGACCGGATTGACCGCCACCAATAATCGCGATTTTTCTCACGGGTTCGCCTCACGAAACATTGTAAAAGCGAGCCATTCTGACCGCTCAGTTTGGGTTAGTCCAGCGTTTTCGAGGTGCGCGATCGGCCGAAGTGCCGGTCTTCGAACTGTCTTCGACTTGACTTCGATTTAACTTCGATCTTTTTACCGGTTCGGCCGCGTGGTAAGGTGACGCGTTACTCGGGCCCGCCTGCGCAGAAAGGGAGTTGCTATGGAAGGGTTGAAGGACAAGGTCGCAATCATAACTGGCGGCGCCACCATGATTGGCGCCCAGGTCGCTCGCGCGTTTCATCACGCCGGATGCCGAGTGGTGGTGGCGGACATAAACGAGAAAGACGGGCAGGCGATTGAAAAAGAACTTCGCGCGAACGCTCTCTTCGTAAAGACCGATCTTGCGGACGACGCACAAGTGAACGCATGCGTTGAAAAAGCCGCAAAAACATTTGGCGGAATCGATTTTCTCGTCAATCTGGCATGCGTGTACATCGACAATGCGCTCGCCTCCACGCGCCAGGAATGGCTCGACAGCTACAACGTCAACGTCGTCGGCGGCGTGATGATGTTGAAGGCGGTCCGGCCGCACATGGTGAAACGCGGCGGTGGCGCCGTAGTGAATTTCGGAAGCATCAGCGCGAAAGTGGCGCAAACGGGGCGCTGGCTCTATCCCGTCACGAAAGCTGCCATCTTGCAGCTCACCCGCAACGAAGCAATGGATCTCGCCGCCGATAAAATCCGCGTCAATTCGATTTCGCCCGGCTGGACCTGGTGCCGGCTGATGGACGATCTCACGCATGGCAACCGGGCAAAGACCGACAAAGTGGGCGGCGCGTTTCATTTACTCGGAAGAGTGGGCAATCCGGACGAAGTGGCGCAGGCAGTTCTCTTCCTGTGCTCGAGCCACGCATCCTTTATTACGGGAACGGACCTCGCTGTTGATGGCGGATATTCTGCGATGGGTCCGGAAATGGCCGAAGCCGCAATTCCGAAGTTGATGTAAAAGACCGAACCTCAATTCATGAAACGTATCGCGATCATCGGTGCTGGTCAATCCGGCTTGCAACTTGCTCTCGGCTTGCTCGACTCGGGGTACGAGGTCACGGTCGTCTCCGACCGTTCCGCGGACGAAATTCGCAACGGCCGTGTCACATCAAGCCAATGCATGTTCGATAGCGCGCTGCAAACAGAACGCGAGTTGAAGTTGAATCTCTGGGAGCAGGAATGCCCGCGCGTCGAGGGAATCAGCTTTACGGTTCCAGGCGCGCATCACGAAAAAGCGATTGATTGGGCGGCGCGCCTCGACAACTACGCTCAGGCTGTCGACCAGCGCATCAAAATGCCAAAATGGATGGCCGAATTTCAGAAGTACGGCGGCCAGTTGGTCATCGAAGAGGCGCAGATTTCTGACGTCGAAGGATATGCGCGAAAACACGATCTGACGATCGTCGCGACCGGCAAAGGCAACCTCGGCCGGCTGTTCGAGCGGGACGCGAGTCGCTCGCCCTATGAAACTCCTCAGCGAATCCTTGCGCTTACGTATGTGAAAAACATGGCGCCGCGCGGCGAGTCTCCGGCGGTTTGCTTCAATCTAATTCCGGGAGTCGGCGAGTATTTTGTTTTCCCGGCGCTCACGGAATCAGGCCCGTGCGAGATAATGGTTTTCGAAGGGGTTCCAGGCGGCCCGATGGATTGCTGGAGCAATGTCAAAACACCTCAACAACATCTCGCTAAATCGAAATGGATTCTCGAAACGTACCTGCCATGGGAGGCCGAGCGGTGCACGGAAATTGAATTGACGGACCCTCAGGGCATTCTAACTGGTTCACTCACTCCTGTTGTGCGCAAGCCCGTCGCAACGCTTCCTTCCGGCCGAAAGATTCTCGGTATGGCCGATGCGGTCGTGCTGAACGATCCGATTACGGGCCAGGGTTCGAACAACGCCGCAAAATCGGCGTACATATATTTGAAAAGCATCGTGGAACGAGGTGACGAGCCGGCGGATGTGGAATGGATGGAACAAACCTTCGACCGGTACTGGACAGGTTACGCGCGCTGGGTGACGGAATGGACGAACCTGCTTCTCAATCCCGTGCCGCATGTTCTGAAGATTGTGCAATCGGCCGCGAAGTTACCCGATGTTGCCGAAGCGATCGTGAATGGTTTTGACGATCCGCGTTCGCTCTTTCCATGGTTCATGCAGCCGGCGGAAGCCGATGCATTTCTTGAAAAACGTAAAGGGGCTGCGGTAAAGGAATTTGACCGCAGAGATTTTCGCCGAGCGCTGGGACAGTTTGCCACAGGCGTTACGGTGGTGAGCACTCGCGGCAAAGACGGGCGGCGCGTCGGTCTGACCGTGAACTCGTTTTCATCGGTATCGCTCGATCCGCCGCTAGTGCTCTGGAGCCTTTCGAAAAGTTCTCCGAGTTACGCGGACTTTTCGAAAGCCAGCCATTTTGCGGTGAATGTGCTCGCGGCCGACCAGCACCATCTTTCGCGGAGATTTTCATCGCCAATGCAAGACAGATTCAGTGACGTCGACTGCGCGGAGGGCCCGGAAGGGTGTCCATTGCTCGCCGGAACCACAGCGCATTTCATTTGCCGTCTCGTTCGTGAATTCGATGGCGGAGATCACATTATTTTTCTTGGAGAAGTTCAGGATTATAAGTGGCGCGAAGCCGAGCCGCTTGTGTTTCATTCGGGCCGGTACCATGTAACGACGCGCCACCCGGATTTGCCGGAATAAATGATGACTTGCAAAAACTTTCGTTCCAATTCTAACGGGGAGAAACATCGTGAACCAATTCTCGAAGCTGAATAAGCAGTATATTGGCGGAAATTGGCGGGACGGCGCCAGCGCCAAAGTTCTGACCGACAGAAATCCTTACAACGGCAACACAATCGCCGAAATCAAATTAGGGACACTTGCGGATTTGGATGATGCCTACGCCTCTGCCGCAGCAGCGCAAAAAGTCTGGATCGAAATCAATCCGTACGAACGCCGCACGATTTTGGAAAAGACAATCGCTTATATTGAAAAAGTGGAAGCGGATATCACCGATATCATCATTCAAGAACTTGGCGGCACGCGCCTGAAAGCGTTTTTCGAAATCGGCCTCGTTAAAAATATCATCAAGGAATCCTCCACCTATCCGCTTCGCATGACGGGCGAAATTCTCCCGTCCGTGATGGACGGCAAGGAGAACAGGCTCTACCGAGTGCCGGTCGGAGTCGTCGGCGTGATTAGCCCATTTAATTTCCCGTTCTATCTCAGCATGCGCTCCGTAGCCACAGCACTCGGCGCCGGAAATGGAGTGGTGCTGAAGCCGCACGACGACACCCCGATCACCGGCGGCACCCTCATCGGCAAACTTTTCGAGGAAGCGGGAATTCCGAAGGGATTGCTGAACGTAATCATGGCGGACATCAAAGATATCGGTGACGCGTTCGTGGAGCACCGCATTCCGCGCGTGATTTCGTTCACTGGTTCAGAGAAAGTGGGCCGCCACATCGGGATGGTTGCGGGTCGCTCGCTGAAGAAAGCGATTCTCGAGTTGGGCGGAAACAGCGCCATCATCGTCATGGCGGACGCCGATCTCGACAACGCGCTGAATGCTGCCGTTTTCAGCCGTTTCACGCATCAGGGCCAGATTTGCATGTGCGCGAATCGGATCATCGTGCATCGCAGCGTCTATCCGCAATTCCTCGATCGATACGTAAAGCGCGTTTCAGCTTTGAAGGTTGGCGACCCAAACGAGATGGAAACCGACCTCGGCCCGTTGATGAACACGACGCAGGCGGAGACGCTCTCCAAGCAGATTCAAAAAGGAATCGCGGAAGGCGCTCGTCCTGTGCTGCAAGGCAAGATCGAAGGCAAGCTCGCATCGCCCACAATTTTTGCGGACGTGAAATCGAACATGTCCGTCGCGCAGGATGAAATGTTCGGCCCGGCGGTTTGCGTGATGCCGTTCGACACCACCGAGGAAGCGATTCGCATTGCCAACGACAGCGCATTCGGTTTGAGTGGAGCGATTCACACGAAGGATGTGGAATACGGCGCAGAACTCGCAAAGCTGATCGACACAGGAATGGTCCACGTGAATGGCGGCACGATTGACGACGAGCCGCTCGTCGCGTTCGGCGGCGAAAAAGCCTCGGGCGTGGGCCGGCTCAACGGGCGTTGGGCGCTCGAAGAATTCACGACTCTGAAATGGGTTTCGGTGCTGCACAAGCCGAGGCACTACCCGTTCGAGGTGTAGCGGTATCGGATTTCTCAGCTGGAATTTGACGATCGGAACACGCCTGCGACAGTCCCCGCGCGTTTCGCAACCGCGCTTGCGCGCTCAACGCGTAGCATCTACAGCCTCCAACGATTAAATTGTTTGCGTAAGCCCATCAGGAGGAATCAAGGAAATGTCGGAATCAGCCCAACAGCCAGCCAAGGAAAATCAAAAGCCACAAAATTTCACAGCGAAAGCATTCGCGGCTCAGAGTCCCACATCTGCGGAAATCCGATTTGCCGCGGACTGGAGTGCGGCCAATTCGGTCTGCGTAACCAGGAATACTGCCAGCCTACGGAGAGGTTGTGATAGTTGCCTCCCACTCTGACGATCGCACCGTAGCTGTAACTGAACTTTAGCGATTGATGTTTATGCAGGGGCACCGATCCGGTCACGCCGTATCTTGAATTCGCTTGCAGCGTGCCGGGAGATTTCACGCCATTCAAACTGGGGGAGCCTCCATAAAAGTAGTTGCCGTCCAAAGAGACCCAGAGCCGCAGTTTGACGTCGTAACTCAGGTGCGCTTCGAAAGCACCGAAGGCATTTGACGATCGAGTGTTAGTTCCCGGGAATTCTTGATTGTGAAAAATGAACTCCGGCTTTTCTGAAGCGAACGATTAATGAAAGCCGAGCAACGTTTTGCTCACCACAGGTACGCGACGACGGTCTCACCAGAGATTCCTGCCGCATCGTAGCCTCTTGCGTCACAGCGAACGAGTACGCGCGATTCGTCCGATAGAAAATCTTACACCGAGTTTTCGACGAATACTGTCGATTCGCTCGAAGAGCAGATCAGGATTGTTCCGTTTGGCCTTGGGCGTTGGGAGTGCCATGCCGCTAGAACGCCCACCCGATGGCGGAACTCAGCCCCAATTCATTTTTCTTAGCCGTCACGGGAGGCCGGCTATCGTAGTTATCCCAGAACGAAAACGTAAAGTGAAAATTGTTGGTCAGCTTGATGACCAGCGAATTGTTGGTAGTGGCACGAACGCGTCCGTGGTCGGAAATGCCCGGGAACAGGAGCGCCTGCATATGAATCTCTCCCAGTTTGAAGCGGTAGGAATCATAGGCAGCGCCAAGCAAACCCTCTGCGTTGCTGTCAGATGATCGCGTTTCCGTCGTGAATGCTTCGCGCGTGTAAACAATGCCTCCCAGCCAGCGTAGATCGCTATTTGTTGTCCGAATAAAGTAGCGTCCGTAGCCGCCGCCCGCCGTCGTTCGGAGATCCAGATCTTGCTGGCTGCTATGCAGGAAATCGACTAGGCCTCCGAGATAGGCATTCCGGCCCAAAAATCGCTGTCCCGAAAGAGAGGCGTCAGCGCGGTTTGTTTTCGATCCTCCGGATTGATTGTTGTACGACGTCCCAAGAGCTGCGGTCGCCGACCATTTCAACGTCGAGTACGTTGCATTTACATCTGTGTTTGCCGTCGTCTGACTGTTCCCACTGGTGAAGCTCACGCCGGTATCCACGCTGCCCTTGAGTTGCCGCCAGAACGATGGTTTATGTGACTCGATCGCCACAATATTTTCAGACGGAGTGTGCATATCGGTGCTCCCGCCCAGAATTGTCACGTCGTCCGCGTGTTCTTTAGTTTCAGGTAGCCGCTCGAGCTTCCCGGTCACATGCACCCCATTGGCAAGGGTAATCAAATATGTCGCGGTGCTTTTCACTGATAGAACCTGATTCCAATCTACGGCGAGATTGCTCGAAGAATAATCGGTTTCAATAAAAAGGGTGCCTCTCTGGAGTGATTTTACTTCACCGGTGAGCCGGTCGCCATTCTTCATCGTCACGACGTCTCCGCGAAGCTTCTTGGCGTATGCGCACTGGCAAGCGGACAGAGCGAGAGCGACAACTATCACGATTCGAAAGGCAGCGGCACGCTGCAAAATATTAGGAAGCATGAAGTTTCTCCAGACTGCGAGAAGGCGGCGACGGTGCAGAATTCGTCCACCCAGCCCATCTTTAGAGCGACTGAAAAGGAGGCGACCATCGTGTAGGGGTCGCATTATTTCTTCTCGCCGAGAATACTACCGTTTCTCATTCGGTTCGTCAGCAAATCATGAAACGCAATTCGCAGCTGCCTCACCGCTTTGTTTGCTGTGCGATGCCGAAGCCAAAACACCTGTTGTCTTCAAATCGTTCGTGCTAGCCTGTTCTCGCTTCTAATGTCTCGGACGCGTTGATGGCCAGATCCCAATTGTCGAAAGCAATTCCATCAGAAGCGACGCACACCTCGTTGCGCCTCCCTCATTGGATTGCTGTTGTCCTGACTGCAGTAACGATCATTCTGGTCGTAGGAGCAGTTGCATGGAGGTTTAAGAGCCGTTCACCTGCGAGTGTCGCGATTTCCGGGACCGGTCATGCCGCAATGAGCGCCAACTTCGAATCAACCGCCGAAAACAAGGGATTGGCAACGGCGAGCGCTCCAGCGGGGATGGCGTGGATTCCCGGTGGTGAATTCTCGATGGGCGCACAGCAATCGGATTCGCTGAACGATGTCGGCATGAAGGCTACCGAGGACTCCCGGCCCATTCATCGTGTTTACGTAGATGGGTTTTGGATGGACAAGACGGATGTAACCAATGCCGAGTTTTCCCGGTTCGTAAAATCGACGAACTACGTGACCGTCGCAGAGCGTAAACCTCGCGCAGAAGATTTTCCGGGCGCTCCACCCGAAAATCTTGTGGCAGGAGCTGTCGTTTTTTCGCCGCCGGATCACGCGGTATCTTTGAACGATCATTACCAATGGTGGTCTTACGTGCGCGGCGCAAACTGGCGGCACCCCGAAGGCCCGCAGAGTAGCTTGAAAGGCCGGGAAAACTTTCCGGTTGTGGACGTTGCATTTGAAGACGCGACCGCCTACGCGAAATGGGCTGGAAAACGTATACCAACCGAAGCTGAATGGGAGTTTGCGGCGCGCGGCGGTCTCTCTGGAAAACTGTATACCTGGGGGGATGAGTTTCGTCCCGGCGGGAAATGGATGGCGAACACGCACCAGGGTACTTTCCCGGTAAACGATACGGGCGAAGATGGCCACATCGGAGTGAGTGAGGTGGGTCTATACCCGCCGAACGGATACGGCTTGTTCGACATGGCAGGGGACGTATGGCAATGGACCTCTGACTGGTACCGTCCTGACTACTACGCACGACTCATGGCTGCCGGCGGCGTATCGCGCAATCCTCAAGGGCCAAACGAATCGTACGACCCCAGCGAGCCTGCGGAAAAAAAGAAAGTTCAGCGAGGCGGGTCATTTCTCTGCACCGATCAATACTGCTCCCGATACATGGTTGGGACGCGCGGTAAAGGCGAAGTCAGCACTGGAACGAATCATCTTGGATTTCGCTGCGTAAAGACACCTGCGCCGGCTGCTCAACCAACGAGCAACTGAAGCGTCCAGCCTCAATCAATCCACATTCTGTGATGATGGCAAAATTAGGTGAATCAATTAGGTTGCCCAATGATGAGGTTCTCCGCAATATTTCAGACGGGAAGCTTCCACTGATGACAACAAACGAACGAGAATCGGTAGAACGGGCACCGGTACACTTCTCGCTCGAGTCTTGAGTTCTCCAACATGCAAGCGCCGAACGCCGCGCCGTAGGTGAAATTCATCTTCGGACCACAGGGTGGTTAACACCGTCGACGATTGGATGGGGGCGCTAACGGTCTCTTTTTCGATTTCGTAAAAACCTGATTTCGAGATTTGCCGCACACTTCTAATTTTCTTCAACTATCCGAATTTTAGTAATCGATTTTCCCAAAATACAAACACTTGCGATTGAAAGTGTTCGCAGTAAAAAGCGCCGTCCTCTTGTCTGTCTCGCACCAGCAATTCATGCCGCGAAGCCGCTGCAACGCCGCAAGCGCCTACGAACGCCAAAGCCTCGATTTCGTTGTGCGGCGGTACCTAAGCGATTGCGCTGCAAATTGTAATATCGGATTCCGAACTGAGGAAAAAATCATTACGCGGGATGACCACTCAAGGACCGCGCCCCGAATCCTCTTTGCATCGAGTAAGGCAGGGGCCTCCAAGTGCTAGAATCTATGGGATCGGAGGGGTAGGAAAGCGGTTGACTCCGGCGGTCTTGAAAACCGTTAGGCCCGAAAGGGTCTCGTGGGTTCGAATCCCACCCCCTCCGCCAGCGAATCTTAATTCTTCTTCCTTTTCTGCAGATTGGATCTCGAGGTGGTTTCTCCGCCACGGAGTCGCCGCTCGACCATCCGCTGCGTGTTTCTCCGCAACAGGACTCGTTTCCGGTCGGAATCCCTAAAAGCGATACGTATATCCCGTCCCGACCTGGAAATTGCTTTGAGAGACGATATAGTCAGTTGAGATCACACTTTTTTGCGGCTGCCTCGGGTCCACTCGCCCAGTGAGGTACCGCGCCACTGTGGTCCCGGCGTCGATTCGAATTGCCGAATGCGGCGACGTGTGCCATTCGTTTTTCGCAGAAACCAAGGATGCAGTTATGCGTGATGATATGGCGTTCACCTGTGACCGCTTGAACCAGCCTGGTTCTCATGCGGCCAATTTTCAAACCACGCGCCTCGCAATCTAGTCACCTAACGGCATTTCCGGGCTCTTCCACGTTTGTGCTAGAGTCGAAAATCAAATGGATGCGGCAATTTCCACGGAAGGTTTGACGCGCCGGTTTGGCGAGCTGATTGCCGTGCAGGATGTGAATCTGCGCGTCGCGCCCGGCCAGTTTTTTGGCTTTCTCGGCCCCAATGGTGCCGGCAAATCCACCACCATCAAGATGCTCACCGGGCTCCTCGCTCCTAGCGCCGGACGGGTGCAAATCCTCGGGCTCGATCTCGTCGAGAACGCCATCGAAGTGAAACGCCAGATCGGAGTTGTGCCCGAAGGGATGGCGCTCTTCGGACGCCTCACCGGAGCGGAATATCTAAATTTCGTTGGCCGTATGTACGGCCTCGATCGCGAAACTGCTGCGAAACGCGCTGCGGAGCTGCTCGAATTCATGCAGCTGGCCGAGCAGCCCAAAAAACTCGTCACCGACTACTCGCACGGCATGCAGAAGAAGCTCGCTCTCGCCGCTGCGGTGATCCACGGCCCGAAAATTCTGTTTCTCGATGAGCCCTTCGAAGGCGTTGATGCGATCGCTTCCGGAACGCTAAAAGCGATGCTCCAGCGCATGATTTCGCGGGGTGCGACAATTTTTCTCACCTCGCACGTCCTCGAAATCGTCGAACGGCTTTGCAGCCATCTTGCGATCATTCACCGGGGACGGCTGGTTGCGCAGGGATCGCTCGAAGAGCTTCGCGCTGGCGTGGAAGCGCAGGCGGCCGCCGCGCTCTCATCGAGCGAAACTCCCGCTGATGCCGGCGCCACTCTCGGGCCCGGAGAAAAGCTCACGCTCGAAGAGATATTTCTTCGCATCGTGGGCGGCACTCGGCCTGCCGATCAGGAACTCTCGTGGTTGAGCTGACGTTCACCCCTGAAACGCGTGCGCAGCTCGCCGCTGTCGCCAGGGTCCGATGGCAGCTTTTCGTCAATTCCCTGCGCACGATTCGTGGACGGCTCGAGCTTGTCTCCCATATTTTTATCAGCCTCGGATTTGCAATCGGCGGAATCGGCGGTTTGATCGCGTCGGGCAGCGGCGCATGGTATATCATCTCGCACGGCAAAGCGGAATGGCTTGCGGCGATCTTGTGGCCTATTTTTCTGTTCTGGCAACTTTTTCCGGTCGTCGCGACTGCATTCACGGACAATTTCGATTCGTCGAACCTGCTTCGTTTTCCACTTGGCTTTCCCGCGTTTTTCCTGATCCGCGTTGTGTACGGCTCGCTCGAACCCGCCACCGCTCTGGGATCGCTCTGGCTGCTTGGGATTGCCGTCGGAATTGGAATTGCTGCACCGGCTCTGTTCTTGTGGTCAGCGATAGTCTTGCTGATGTTCGCGGTTCTGAATGTTCTCGTCGCTCGCATGATTTTTTCCTGGGTGGAACGCTGGCTGGCGCAGCGCCGCACGCGAGAAATTCTCGGCGTGGTTTTTCTGCTTTTTATGATTAGTTTCCAGCTGATTGGGCCGATGATGAATCGGTACGGAAATCATTCGCATCCCGAAGCCTTGCTATTCGCCCAAAGAATTCTCCCGCTTCAACGCTTGTTGCCTCCGGGCCTTGCCGCCACTGCAATCGCTCGAGTCGGCCAGGCGGACTTAAAAATCGGCCTCGCCGCCCTTGGGATGCTCTTCGGATATTCTTTCGCAATCTTCTGGCTGCTGACGATCCGGCTGCGAGCGCAGTTTTGCGGAGAAAATTTGAACGAGGCAACGGTTGCGGTGGTTTCTTCGCAGGGACAGAAAATCGAACGGCCGGGGTGGAATCTGCCGGGAATTCCCGGCTCGACCGCGGCGATTTTCGAAAAGGAAATTCGCTACCTCTCTCGCAGCGGCCCCATGATATTCACGTTGATCATGCCGTTATTCATCCTCTTTATTTTTCGGCTTACGCCTTCCACTTCCGGCAGAGCGTCCGGCTCGTTGCTGGGCCGCGCCTCTGACATGGCATTCCCCGTGGGCACAGCGTATGCGCTTCTGATCCTCACGAATCTTGTTTACAACAGTTTCGGAGCCGACGGCGGAGGTATCCAGTTGTTTTTCACTGCACCCGTGCCGTTCCGCTCGGTGATCGTCGCGAAAAATATGGCTCACTCCGGCATCCTCGCGCTCGAAATGATCCTCGTGTGGATCGGCGCCTGCTTGATGTTTGAACCCCCCGCCCCCGCGATTACTCTCGCCACGATAGCCGGAATTTTATTCGCGCTGCCCGTGAATCTCGCCGCCGGCAATTTACTTTCGATATCTTCGCCAAAAAAAGTCGACTACGGAACATTCGGCCGGCAGCGCGCTTCGAACACAACAGTTTTCGCGAGCTTCGGCGTTCAAATCGTTGTAGTTGGCCTCGCCGCGCTCACGCTGATCGCCACACGGGCCTATGGCAAAATCTGGCTTGCAACCGTGAGCTTCCTCGCTCTCGCTGCCATCGCGTGGTTTGTTTTCTCCCTCGTTTTGAATCACGTCGACCAAGCGGCGCTCGGCCACCGCGAAGAGATGATTGCCGAACTCACGCGCGCATCCTAAGCTGCCGTTTGAAACACGAACTTAGATGCAGCTGAATACAACCAGTCGGTGCCAAAATAATAATGTAGAATACCCGCCGGGGTTGACCGTCGAATCGCTCAGATATTCTCGAGGAATCGGAATGAAACTTCGCTACACCGTCGTTTTCGCGTGTCTGCTTTCGTATCTCATTCTGGTAGTCGCCGGGGCCGCCTTCGCTCAATCAACCAATACAGATAGTCAACAAGAGCTCCGCTTCGACAACTTGAAGTCACTCGAAGAAATCCCCGCCATTTCCGGCTACGAAAAGCCGCTGGGCGATCAAATCGTTTCGCGCCTGGCCGCCTTCCATCCGGAAGTCGACAATCTCGGCGATATCGTCGTCACGCTGGGTGCCGGCTCGCCACGCCGCCTACTCGTCACGGGAATTGACGAGCCTGGCTTCGTCGTCAGCGCTATTACCGACGACGGATTTCTCCGCGTGCAACGATTGCCCCAAAATGGCCTCACCCCAATGTTCAACGAATTGTACTCCGCGCAACCGGTAAAGATCGGCACAACAACGAGCGCGTGGATCGACGGCGTCGTAGCCGGCCTCTCCGTGCACCTCGCGCCCGGCCGTGTGAACCCGCCGAAATCGAACGACCTCGATGAAATGTACATCGACGTAGGCGCATCCTCAGCCGATGACGCTCGCAAAGCAGGCGTCGATATCCTCAGCCCAATCGCAATCAATCGTCGCCTCTTCAATCTCGGCGAATACGAGTTCGCAGGCTCCGCCGTCGGCGACCGCTTCGGTACCGCCGCGCTTCTCGAACTGCTCGCAAATATTGACCCGGCAAAAATAAAAGGGACGCTCACGCTGGCTTTCGTCGTCCAGCAGCGCACGGGCGCCCGCGGACTCCAGCGCATCCTCACCACGATGCAGCCGGATGAAATGATCTATGTAGGACGCTTCTTCGCCGGCGGTACGGTTACAGGTTCGGAGAATCTGCGTCGCGCCCCACGTAAAGAACCCGGCAGTGGCGTTCTCGCTGGCGCGGACGAAGCCAATGCATCTCTCACCGGTTTCCCAGCGGACCTGAAGCATCTCGCCGACGCAAACAAAATTCCATTCGCGACGGATTACTCCGCGAGCCTAATTCCTCCAAGCTATCTTCCCGCTCCACCACTCCCGCCAAAGTGGGCGCACGTCGGCATCGCCACTGCCTGGGCAGACACGCCCGCCGAAACCATCAACGCAGCCGATTTCGACAACGTCGTCAAGCTGCTCGAGGCCTACGCGCAAGCGCCAGGCAAATCGCAATTCATGCTGAACCAGAATCTCGCTTCCAGCACCGAGCGGGAAACGAAGAACTCCGCCAATGGCTCATCTGTCACTGAAGTCTTGCGACATCTCACAGAAGCCTACGGCGTAAGTAATCACGAAGAGCGCGTTCGCGAGACAATTCGTCCGCTGCTCCCCGCCTGGGCCACCGCCGAAACCGATGAAGCCGGAAACCTGATTGTCCGCGTAGGCACACCGCCTTTGGGTTCCAAAACACCTCGCCTCCTGGTCGTCGCGCACATGGACGAAATCGGCTTCGAAGTGAAATCCATAGCCAAGGACGGCCGCCTCGAACTTGAGTGGAAAGGCGGCGGCGTGCAAAGCTTTTTCTCCGGCCACCCGGCTCTCGTTCACACCGGCACGGGAGATCGCGATGCAGTCGTCGAGCTGCCCGAGAATTGGGACATGCCGAAGTATCAGTGGCCGCCCGACGCCGGCAAGTCAGTCCGGGTGGACGTTGGCGCTCGCAACCCCGAAGACGTCGCGAAGCTCGGCGTCCGTGTCGGCGATTCAATCACGATCCCGAAAGCCTACCGGCCACTGATAGGTTCATGCGCCAACGGCCGCAGTTTCGATGATCGCGTCGGAGACACAGCGCTCGTTTCGGCTCTCTGGGCTCTCGGCGGCCCGCTAAAAGATCGCGACGTCACATTTGTTTGGTCCACGGGAGAAGAACTCGGCCTGGTGGGAGCAGGCGCGATTGCAAAACGCCTCGCAGCCGAAGGCCGCGAGCCGGACTACGTTTTCGCAGTCGATACCTTCGTCAGTTCCGATTCGCCCATCGAATCGAAACGATTCGGTGATGCTCAAGTTGGCAAGGGATTCGTCGTTCGCGCCGTCGACAATTCCAACATCGTCCCGCACGCACTCGTCGAAAAAGTACTGAGGCTGGCCCGCGCTAACCAGATTCCGGCGCAGTTCGGCGTCACAGGCGGCGGCAATGACGGCTCAGCTTTCGTCCGCTTACGGCTGCAGTCGATATCGCGCTCGGCTGGCCGCTCCGCTACTCTCACTCACCCGCCGAGGTAGTCGACACACGCGACGTCGACGCACTCGGCCGCATCATCGCCGTAATCGCGCGAAGCTGGTAGCGCGGCATTCTAACGTACGCGCTCCGGGCGTGATGCCTTGTAAACAATCGCGTCTCTCCGTGCGGCCTGCCCCTCGCGCGACTTTGCTATAATCCCGCGCTGTGACCGGCCCCAAGTTCAAACCCCCGCGATACATCGTCGTCGAAGGCCCGATTCGCGTCGGTAAATCCACACTCGCGCGCGTTCTCGCTGAGCAAATGCACGCCCGCCGCGTTTTCGACTGCGAAGACAACCCATTCCTCTCTGAGTTTTACAACGAGAAAGAAGGCGCTGCTTTCCGCGCCCAAATGTATTTCCTATACGAACGTCATCGCCGCCTGCTCGAAAGTCATCTCGAAGACAGCGCCGTCCCCGTCGTCAGCGATTTTCTCTTCGAGAAAGACAAAATTTTCGCCTACATCAATCTCGACAACGAAGAGCTGAAACTCTACGAGCGCTACTTCGACATGCTTGCCCCGTCCGTCCCCGCTCCCGATTTGGTCATCTATCTGCAAGCCAAACCTGACATCCTCCAAAAGCGCGTCTCAAAGAAAGGCGACCCTTCAGAAACCGAAATCTCTCCCGACTATCTCGAAGCCGTCGCCAACGCCTATGAACATTTCTTCTTCCGCTACTCCGCGTCGAATCTTCTCGTCGTCGACACCTCAGAAATCGATTTCGTCGAGCGCAACCAGGATCTCCAGGAACTCCTCCGCCGCCTCCGCCAACCAGTAAAAGGCACCCAATACTTCCTGCCCCTAGGCCAAGGCTAATGACTGCGGCGATTTTGCCTCAAGTAGCACAGGTACTCCTGCCCCAACACAAATAACGTCCCGCAGTAAAATACCACCAAGATCTCGCCACAAAATTCTTTCTGATGGTTTTGACCAGTAACGCGACACCGAATCAACGCAACTCCACCCGACGACGTGTTTTTCGCAGACGTTTCAAGTAGGCACAGCAAGTGAGGCGTTCCAGGACGGCGACCCCCGCCGGGTCATCCGTCCCGGTCAGCCCTGAAGAAGGTCAAACAAAAACAGAAGTTCCAGCTCGGGCCCTAAGCCGCCTTATATGGACCAGTCAGCTGGTGCCGCCATCGCCCCAGCGCCCGGTTCACAGGATGGCTTCGGTGAAGGAACGTCAACACCGGCTGCCGCCGCACTCCAATTCTCTCCAGCGCGCGGCGAATCCGGAAATCCCGTCCCGCCGAAATCATTCCCTTCTCAAGTGTTTCAATCGCTTCCGACGTGCGGCCAGCCTGGTGATAAACCTCCGCCAGATTCAGATACAGCTGCGCGTGGTTCACCCGCATTCCCAGCGCTTCTCGGCACAGCGATTCCGCGTCGCCGAATCGCTTCTCGGAAACCGCAGCCAACAGGCCCGTGTAAGAGAGATAAAACGGATTTTTCGGAGCAACTCCCAGGGCGCGCCGGGCATGCAGCAGAGCCTCCTCTGCTTGTCCGTCGCGTAGATGCTTCAGGCATTCCTTAAAATCGACCATTCCGGCATCGGTTGGGGACGTGGTTCCAATCCAGTGGGACATGGGCTCCTTCCTTTCCCCCGTCGGCTTCAACGGGGACATTGAGGAAAGGCTACCCGTGGACCGCGCGGGTGGATATAGAACGTGCGGCCAGATTACGGGCTAGTCCTCTTTCCTGTACGAAATGACAGGCGAAAGCTCCCGTCACCAATGAAATCGGCCCGACCGCCACATTCTTCAGGCGCTGCTTGGCAAATGCATAGCGCCTTCGCACCGCGGCACGGTTTGGCTTGCCGGGTGTGCTGCAAGTTTCCGCCGTCCCTATTTCGCCGCCCCTAAATACTCCCCAAACCACGAAACACTTCGCTCAATCACATCGCGGCTGTGCGCCGGATCCGCGAACAAATGCCCCTCATTCGGATAAATAACGAACTGCGTCGGTACTCCCAGCGTCTTCAGCGCGTGCCAAAACTCATACGACTGCGGCGAAGGACATTCCCCGTCCCGGTCTCCTACCACAATCAACGTCGGCGTTTTTGCTTTCTTGATGAAATTAATCGGCGAGCTCTTCGCATACACTGCCGGGTCGTCATACACCGTCGCCCCAAAATACGGAATCATCCACTGGTCGATCTTGTTTTCACCGTAGTAGCTCGTGTAATTCGAAAGCCCGGCTCCGGACACCGCCGCGCGAAATCGGTTCGTCTGCGTCACCGCCCACATCGTCATGAACCCGCCATAGCTCCAGCCCGTAATCCCCAGCCGTTCTGGATCGATCGGCGCCTGTTTAATAGCCTCGTCCACTCCCGCAATGATGTCGCGGAAATCGCCGTATCCGAAATCCTTCACGTTTGCCTGAGTGAATTTTTCGCCTTGCCCGTAACTCCCCCGCGGATTCGGCTGCAGCACGAAATATCCGTGCGACGGCAGACCGAACTCATATTGCCACCGCGTCGGAAATGCCGGTGTAATCGCCCACGCAGGCCCGCCGTGCACATACACCACCATCGGATACTTCTTCGACGGATCGTAGTTCAGGGGATAAGTCAGCCAGCCTTGCACCACGCCGATATCAGTCGTCCAATGCAAACTCTTCGATTCGCCCCACTTCGGCTTCAGCGCCGCATTCGCCCGCGTGATTTGCTTCCATTCGCCCACCGGCCCGGCCCACACCTCGGGCGGCTTTGCGAAACTCTCGAGCACCACCGCCGAAGTTTTTCCGTCGCTCGCAAGCGACACGTATGGCACGAATCCTCCGCGCGCGGGCGTCTCCGCGCCGGTCCAAACGGGAGTCACTGTTCCGCTCGAATCGAGCCGCGAAACAAAAGCCTGCCCATCCGCAATTCCCGTCACAAGAATTCCGCCCGCATTCGGCAGCCAACCGAGCGATGTCGCCGTCCATTTCTCTCCCGGCGTCAAATTCTTCATCGCTCCGCCGCTCGCCGGACTCGAATACACATCGCCACCGGGAATCGGCTCATCGCTCATCAATCCGCCGATAAAAATAATCTCTTTGCCGTCCGGCGACCATTTCGGCCCCGCAATTTGCATCCCGGGTTTTGGCTGCACGTCGTGCATCGTGCCGGTTGCCGTCTCGATCGAGAACAATCCCGCCACGTACCAGTTGTCGTCACCGTTGCCCGGCGCAGCCGTAATCGCGAGTTGTTTGCCGTCCGGCGACCAATCGAATTCGTAGACGTACAACTCCTTCGGCGAAATCTGCCGCACTTTCGCTGTCGCTGCATCCACCAGCGTCAATCGCTGCTCCAGAAAATCTTCGGATACAACTCCCTCGTCCGGCGTCTCCGCCACGAGCGGTCCGGCAGCACGCGTCGCGTTCTCCGTGAAAAGCACCGCAATCGTTTTGCCGTCCGGCGACCATCCCGGCCCCGCCAGAAACCCTTTCAAGTGCGTCAATTGTTTCGCGGCAGCGCTGCCGGCTGCATCCGCAATAAACATCTGCAACTGCCCGGCTTTCGGCGCGTCGGACAAAAACGCGACCCGCTTGCTATCGCCCGACCACGCGATGTCGTGCTCTTCATGCGCGGCGTTGCCGTCTCCTGCGCTGATTCTCTTCCGCGCCGTCGGCGCCGCAATTTCCGCCACGTAGATCGCCGAATTGGGCGACGGCGCCCCTCCCGCTCCCGGCAGCGACTCGACCCATGCCACGCGCTTCCCGTCCGGCGAAATCTCCGCTTGCAAAAATCCGCGCACGCCAAACATCGCTTCCACCGCCGCATCGTGCGCCGCTTTCGGTTTTGTTTTCTGCGGTGCCGGCGCAGTCTGCGCCCCAGCGCACAAACAAATCATCGCACCTACAGACAGCAGTCCCAGCAATCTCGTCGCTCGCATCATTTGATTTTTCACACTTTCTCCGTTTCGCCGCTTCTGCCGGCTGCTGGCACGCATCCGTGCCGCACGCACGCCCCGTGCGAACCGACATGTTGAGACGCACCACCTCAAAAATCAACCAGCATCCTGTATTTTCCGCAGTAGGGGCACGACATGTCGTGCCCTCTCGACCGCCGGCGGTACGTCACCATTTGATCGCAATTGTTATTCGCGGAATGAGCCGACTCTCGGCTTGCGACAATGCAAATTGGCAGCTATCCTCCGCTGTTACGTTTCGGAGGTTAGATGAATTGTCCCCGCACCCACAAACGCTCTCTCTCTGCGGCAGCGATAGTTTTTGTCCTCTCACTCGCGGTTCCCGCAGCGGCTCAATCTCCCACGCCAGAATCAACGCAATCCGCGTCGGCCATCGTCGAACACGGAAAATTCATCCTGCACAAAATGGAGCAGCCCCTCGGCGAGGAAACCTTCGAAACCACTCGTGACGGCGAATCGCTCGTCACAAAAATCACTTTCAAATTCGTCGACCGCGGCACCGCCGTCCCTCTCGCCGTCACCCTCCGCACTTCCGGCGATCTCACCCCGCAATCCTTCGAAATCAAAGGAAAATCAGCGCGGCCCACAAGTATCGACGAAGCCGTCGAAGTGCAGGCCGAAAAAATCCGCCTCCGCAATCGCGACAAATGGACCGAAGCCCCGCGCCCCAAGCAATTTTTCACTATTGCCGGTTACGCTCCGGCAACGATGCAGATGTTGATGGTCCGCTACTGGGCTTCGCACGGCTCGCCCACCGAGCTCGACACGCTCCCCTCCGGCCGCGTAAAAATCGAGTCGCGCGGCCACGATACAGTTACCGTGAATTCTAAGGATGAAGTCCTCGAGCGCTACACAATCGAAGGGCTCATCTGGGGACGCGAAACTCTCTGGTTCGACTCGAATCGCAATTTCGTCGCCGCCGTCACGATCGACGCGGAATTCGACCACTTCGAGGCCATCCGCGAAGGCTACGAAAGCGCGCTCGGAAAACTCGTCGCAATTGCAGGCACGGACAATATGGCGGCGCTCGCCGACATCTCGAAGAAAATCTCAGGCAGCCGCGCTGACACGCTCGCGATCGTCGGCGGCACCCTGATCGACGGCACCGGCAGCGCGCCCGTCCCCGATTCCGCAGTCGTAATCGAAAAAGGGCGAATCGTCGCCGCCGGCCCGCGCTCAGTTGTAAAAATTCCCCATGGCGCTACGAAAATCGATGCCCGCGGCAAGACAATTCTCCCTGGCCTGTGGGACATGCACGCGCACTTCGAACAAGTCGAGTGGGGCCCGATCTATCTCGCCGCAGGTGCCACCACCGTTCGCGACGTCGGCAATGAATTCGAATTCATCACCGCCGTTCGTGACGCCATAGCCAATGGCCGCGGACTCGGCCCGCGCATCCTCCTCGCCGGAATCGTTGACGGCACCGGGCCGCTCTCTCTCGGCGTCGAGCGCGTTGACACGCCCGAGCAAGCCAAGATGTGGACAGACCGCTACCACGATGCGAACTTCCAACAGATTAAAATTTACAGTTCCGTGCAGCTCGACGAATTGAAAATTGTCGCCGCCGAAGCTCACCGCCTCGGCATGACGGTCACCGGTCACATCCCCGAAGGCCTCAACGCCTATCAAGGCGTCGACGCAGGTATGGATCAAATCAACCACATCGAATATATCCAGGAAATGATGTACAAACCGCTTCCGGCGAATGCGCCAAGGCTCGACCGCCTGAAAGCGGGCGCCGATGTCGACCTCGATTCTCCCGAAGCCAAAAAAGCCATCGCGTTCCTCGTGGAACATGGCACTGTCGTCGATCCCACGCTCGCACTCTTCGAGCTGTATACAGCCAGCTCCGCGAAGCCCGTGGCTACCTTCGAGCCCGGCCTCGAAAAAGTTGCGCCCGAGCTTTCTGAAGAGCTCTCGTTCGACGCTTCTCCCACTGCAATTTCCGGCACCATCGAAAAACTCTTCGACAAGGACGTCCAAATCGTCGGCGCTCTCCATCGCGCCGGAGTTCCCATCATCGCCGGAACCGACCAGGCCGTTCCCGGCCACAGCCTTCACCGCGAAATCGAATTGTACGTCCAGGCAGGTTTTACGCCGATGGAAGCGATCGAGGCTGCCACAATAGTTCCTGCTCGCGTGATGGGGATCGATAAGGAAACCGGCACAATAGAAGCCGGCAAGCGTGCCGACTTGATTATTCTCGGCGCCAACCCGCTCGACTCGATCCGCAACATACGCACGGTCGAGGCCGTCATAACAAACGGCACCATGTACAACTGCGCCGAGCTCTGGCGCAGCGTTGGCTTCAAACCATGACGCAAGCGCCGAGGCTTTTGTAGCGCCGGCATCTTGCCGGCTCTTTTGACTTTCTGGATCTGCTGGGACGAGATTGCGATTTCTTGAGATGACGTAACAAGACGTGTCGCACGCACCATCAACGGGAGAACAAATGGAAAAATGGACACGCAGGAAATTCTTTTTTTCGGCGCTCGCTGGCAGCATCGCCGCAACCACCAGCCGCCTTTTCGGAGCAACGCCACCACTCGATTCCATACTCGCTTCACAAGCGGCGCAGGGTTCGCGTCCGCTGATTATTTCCTCCGCGAACGGTTTGCATCATCTCGATTATGGAATGGCCATTCTGAAATCCGGCGGCGACACGCTCGATGCCGCTCTCGCCGTCGTCACAAAAGTAGAAGACGATCCCGAGGACGATTCAGTCGGCTACGGCGGCCTCCCGAACGAGGAAGGCGTAGTCGAACTCGACGCCAGCGTGATGCACGGACCACGGCGGCAGGCCGGCGCGGTCGGCTCGATTCAAGGCATAAAGAATCCGTCGCTCGTTGCCAAAGCCGTGATGGATAAAACAAATCACGTCTTCATCGTCGGCACAGGCGCGCAGCGGTTCGCGGTCGACGAAGGCTTCCAGACCATGAATCTGCTCACAGATCGTTCGCGTATCGCGTGGCTCGCATGGAAAGCCCACTCATCCGAAAATTGGCGGCCGGGACTCGATAGCCCTCAATGGAAAGAAAAACTCGCGCAGCTTTTGGACACGCCGGAGAAACTTGCCTGGCGCGAACACATCGAACGAGTGGTGCTGCACCCGATCACGGGCACAATCAATTGCCTCGCCGTCGACGCGAAGGGCGACGTCTCCGGCACCACGACAACTTCCGGACTCTCTTGGAAAATTGCAGGGCGCGTGGGCGATTCGCCAATTATCGGCGCCGGACTTTTTGTCGATAATGAAGTTGGCGCAGCTGGCTCCACGGGCCGCGGCGAAGAAAATATCAAAATTTCCGGCGGCCACACAATCGTCGAGATGATGCGAAAAGGAATGTCTCCCACCGACGCGTGCCTCGAAGCTCTCCATCGCGTGGCACGAAATTACAAAGCGTTCCCTGAACGCCTCAAGAGATTTCACCTTCAGTTCTACGCCGTAAACAAGAACGGAGAGCACGGTGGCGGCTGCCTCTGGAAAACTTCCGCGATCAACGGCCGTCGCGTCAGCTACGCCGTGCACGACGGCACGCAGGCAAAGCTCGTGCCGTGTACTCCGCTTTTCGACGAGGCGGGCGGCGATTATTAGACTCGCATAGAGTGACGCTTCAGGTTACTGAACGACATCCGACGCGAAAACCAGCCGGACGCCCCGAGCTTCGAGGAGTGGAACGCCCTCTGCAAGCGCCGCAATCGTAGCTGGATGCGGATGGCCGATCGCAATCGCGAATCCGTCGCGCTGGGCGTCACGCGCCGCGAGTTCCAGTTGCGCAAGAATTGCCGCGCGGCTCTGCGTATCATCGAGAAAAACTTTGCGCGAAGCCGAAAGGACACCTGAGCGCTGGGCTGCGTCGTAAGCCACCGTCGCGGCAGTAGTGCGGCTATCGACGAAAAAAAGTCCCCGCTCGCGTAACGCCGGCATCAGCGCAGCCATGAGCGCAGGATCAGCCGTCGCGCGCGAGCCTTGATGATTGTTCACGCCCGCTGCATGCGGCACTGTTTCGAGCATTCCTGCGAGTTCCTGCTCCACTTGCTGTGATTTCATACCGACCCGAAGCTCAATCGGCTCGCGTTTCGCGCCGTCGGCTTCCGCTTCCATCGGAAGATGCAGAAGAATCTGGTCTCCGCGGCGATAGGCTTCTTCGGCCACTTCCGTCGAAAGCGGCAAATGCGGAATCACGGAAATTGTGACCGGAAAAGTAAGTGTGAACACGGCATCGGCAGCGGCGCGATCGTAGCCGACGTCGTCAAGAATGATGGCGAGTCGCGAGCCCGAGACGTCCCCTTGCTTCGCTGCCGGATGCGAGCGTGCCGCCACGGGCGTAACGACGTGAATCGTGTGCGTGCGCGTTCCCTTGAATAAAAAATCGAAGCGCTCGACACTGCCCGAGGTAGTTTCCGAAATCGTGAGCTTATGGCGGCGCGCAATCGAATCGAGCGCTAGCGCAAGCGTGCTCGTTTGCGAGGAATCGGTCAGCGTAACGTAAATATTGTCGCCCGCGAGATGGTTCGCGTTGGATGTGCCCGGCTGAAGCTCCGGCCTGATAGCGATTTCCGATTTGTGCTGAGTGACCTTTTGCGCGGCGGAAACGATCTCCCCGGTTATTTCGCGAAGTTCACCCTTGCTGAGAGATTTTTCGCCGCAGCCAGCCAGATAGAGAAGCGTAATCGCACTAAGAATGCTGAAGGTGCGTAAGCAAGCGGGGGATAAAAGAGCACACAACTTAGCAGCAATTATTTTTCGGTGGAAGTTTTGAAACGGGATCGAGCTCCCGCGCGATCCCGTCACGAATTAAGCGGCCTTTCGCGCCGCGCCCGCGCCTTGCAGGACTTCAATCGCCTTCTTGACGGCAGGATCATCCGGCGAAACAGCGCCGTTGGCAGGCGACTGCTCCTGATCATTACTTGCAACTGCGTCGTCCGAAGAAGCCTTCAACTCGACGGTGGGTGCGACGCCGTCTGCAGGAATTTCTTTCCCGCCCGGCGTGTAGTAGGTCGCAACCGTAAGAATAAGCGCCGCGCCATCATCGAGCTGCACGAGTTTCTGCATCGACGCTGTGCCGTAGGTGCGATTGCCGATTGTATCTCCGCGATGGTTATCCGCGATTGCTCCGGCAAGTACCTCGGCCGCGCCGTCGGTTCCATTTCCGATCAGAACCGTCATCGGCTGCGTCCACGCAACTTTCGATGAATCAGCGGACGAAACCACGGGCGCAATCGTTTGTCCCTTCAAAGTGGTAATTGTGCCGGATGGAAGAAAAAGCTGCGCCGTAGAAATTCCTTCCTGAATATCGCCGAACGCACAATCGCGCAGATCGAGAATCAGTTTGTGCGCGCCTTCGTGATCGAACTGGACGAGCTGCTCGCGAATCTGTTTCGTGGTTCCGGGATCGAACGCGTGTACGCGGAGGTATGCAATGTCGCCGGAGAATTTGTCTTCCACAAGTTTCGGCGGCGCGAGTTTCGCCAGTGTAAGTTCCATGTCCTGCGGTTCAGCTTTCCCACGGCGGATGACTGCGAGCTTCACCACGGCCCCAGGCTCACCGGTCAAAAGCACGTGCGCCTGGTCGAGCGCCATCTGGCTCGTCGTAAATCCTGCGATCGATTCCATCAAATCGCCGATGTGCAGACCGGCCTTTTGCGCCGGGCTATCAGGCAGAACGGAAATCACGCCGATATAACCGAAGCGCTTCGTCAAGGCTACTCCTGCGCTGCCCTTCGAGTGGTTACCGCTCTTCTCTTTGTAGTCAGTGTATTCAAGCGGGCTCAGATAGGCGGATTGAGGATCGAGTGAATCGAGAAGGCCGTGCAGCGCTCCGCTGGTGACTTGGTGCATGTTCGGATCGTCGACGTAGTCGCGCTGGATGTGATCCAGAACCTCGCTATAAACCGTTAGCGCGTGAAATGCTTTGTCGTCCGAAGCGCGCGCGCGTACATAACCGGTGGCGACATACGCGATAATGAGCAGCGACAACCCCACCACAAGCTTTTTCGCCAGAGAGTTCATGCTGTTTTCCTTGACTCCACCCCAGTATCGCGGCCCAGAATGTCTGATGCTCTCGCGCCAGTGCCGGTTTCACGGCCATTACGCGCGAGAACGCTATTATAATAGCATTCGCCCCAAGGGTATTAGACGGAATTGCCTGCCACTCGTTTAAAGGAATAGTGCCGGAAGCTCACCCGTAAACCTCATTGTTATAATAAGTTGCAGCTCTTGCAGGCCACCGGTTTCCACAATCGCGGCCGCGGCGCTACCTGTGAGCGAACGTATGCCGGCCAGGCGGCACTTCAAACGCATCGCTATCCACCATCGGAGTCGCGGCCGTCAGATACGTCTGTGAAATGCGGTCCTGCCACGTGAAGCGATCTTCGTCCCAAAGCGCCCACAGGAAACCGAGCATCAGCGTCGCTCCGGAAAGCAGATAGCCGAAGCTGCGCCAGAGAAGCTGCCGGGTGTCGGGAAGCGTCCCGTCCAAACGAACGATCCTCAGACCGCGAAGCTGCATTCCTGGTGTGGCACCCGCCAACGTGGTGAACAGAAAAAAGTACTGCGCGTAGAGCAAAAAGAAAGTGGTGGCGAAGACGATGGCATCCACTTTCTGAAACACGACGTGTCCACCGAGCGAACGAAAGAGCCCTAGGAATCCCGCGTACGTGAGAAGCAGGAAGAATGCGTCGAGCGCGCCCGCAAGACGGCGTTCAACGAGATCGGCCACCGGCACAAGCGCTGTTTGTGGATGAGCCCGGTCGTCGGCAAAACTTGAAAAATCGAGTTCCGGCTGGATGCGAATTTCCATGCGCTCCGTCTGCCGCTGCCGTGGAGCAGGACGCGGCCGAGGGCGCTCCGGGATCTGAATTTCCTCTTCGAATTCGGGTTCGCGAACGAAGGGAAGCCCTGACTGGGAATCATCGGGATGAAGCCGGCGTCGGCGCACGCGATACTCTTCGAGACGCCGGCTCACTTCGCGGCGCCATTCCGGTTCTGTATCGGCCTCATGTTGAGCGTAGCCGACCGTGACGGGTTCAGGGACGCTGCCTTGATCGACGAGCGGTCCGTCACAAAACGAGCATGTATCGGTGTCCTCGAGCAAGAGGGCACCACACTTCGGGCATATCTGTATCACTGGTCCGTTTTGCGCTGCGGAAGTTCCAGTGAGGAACGTCGTAATGGTAGCACGATGTGAAATTCGCGGATCGCCACACTTGCGAGTCAACGCAAATGTCGCGTATCAGGCAACCCGAACTTCGGAGGCCACTTCTCATGGCTTCGTGAGACGGCGAATCGAACTTTCGCGGCATTACTCACGCTCGGCGGAGGCTCGGCTCCACACGGCGCTGATGATTGCGAGGGCGATGGCCGCATGTTAGGCTCAATTCTCTTTCGAGCTTTCACTCAGGCGATGCCGAGCGCGACAATCTCAAAATTTCCCCGCGAATCCGCGGTATGCACGGCGTTCATTCTGATTTTCTTTCTATCGCCGAGCATTGCGTTTGCGCAAACCTCCGCGAAAGCCCCGTCAAAAACGGTTCAAGCAGCGCCGAAAGTCCGGCCCGCACGGCCCGCTAACGAAGGCGTCGCCGCGCTAGAAGCCGATCAGCAGCGGCAAGTGGGAAAAGTTTTCTACGCTGACGGCCATGTGGACGTGAGTTATGAGAACTATCGCATTCGCGCCGATCACGCCGAATACAACAGCGAGACGGGCGTCGTCAACGCCGCTGGACATGTTCAGCTCGACTATTTGACGCAACACGTCGAAGCCGACGACGTCCGCTACGAACTGCGCACCGGTCGCGGATTATTTCATCACGTGCGCGCGACGTTCGCCGTCCAGCGACGGCCGACCCCCACGCTCCTGATCAGCCCCAATCCCCTTTACTTCGAAGCCGAGGAAGCCGAACGCGTGAACGAAAGCACGTACCGCGTCCGCAAAGCCTGGATGACGGTGTGCGATCCGGATCGCCCCACGTGGAAATTTTACGCGCCGAGCGCGACTGTGTATTTGCGCAGGTCGGTGCGTCTCGAGAACGGAAATTTTCGCGTTCACTCGATTCCGGTGGTCTATTTTCCGTACGCAACATTTCCCGCCGAACGCCGGCGCGATTCCGGATTCATGATTCCGGATGTCGGCGACAGTTCCCGCAAAGGCTTAGTGCTGGGGGAATCTATTTACTGGGCTCCGACGGATTGGGCGGACGCCACCGTCGGCGCCGCTTACTTCAGCAAGCGCGGGTGGAGCCAGTCCGCCGATATCCGCATGCGCCCGTGGGAAAACGCGCGCCTTGATTTTACTTATTACGGAGTAATCGACCGCGGCCTTCCGCAACCGGATGGGCCGCCGATTAATCAGGGCGGTCATGAAATGCACCTGAAATTCGTATCCGATCTCGCGCACGGCTGGCGGGCGGTGGCGGACCTGAATCAGCTTTCTTCCCTCACGTTCCGGCTGGCCTTTAGCGAAACGTACTCGCAAGCGGTGAATTCGGAAGTCCCGAACACGGCGTTCCTGAACAACAATTTCAAGGGTTTCAGCCTGGGCTTTGCCGCGCTGAGCTATGAGAACTTCCTGAGCGCTTCTCCCGAGAGCGATATCAGACTGAGAACTGCGCCCGAAGTAAACTTCAGCTCGGTCGATCAGGCGCCCTTCCGCAAGCTGCCGATCTATTTTTCTTTCGAATCTTTTCTCGGAGCGGAGCACCGCAGCGAAAACGTCACGCCATTCGATACACCGGGATTTGTGGAACGAAGCGAAATTGCGCCTACCGTCACGATTCCGTTTCACTGGGGCCCGTGGCTTGACGTGACACCCATGTTTACGCTGCGCTCTACGCACTACGGCGGACAATTGCAGAACGGCAGCTACCTCGGCCAGGGATTTTTCCGCAACACGGAAGAATTCTCCGTCGATGTTCGTCCACCCACGATCGAACGCGTCTGGCACGGCTCAAACACAAAATGGAAACACGTGATCGAACCGGAATTCGCCTACCATCTCGTCAACGGTGTAAATGACTTTCCTCGGTTCATACGCTTCGATGAAGACGAAACTCTCACAGACACAAACGAACTGGAGTACGGAGTGACGCAGCGGCTCTACCGCCGGTCCGGTGAGGACGATGCGCAAGAGCTGATCAGCTGGCGCGTGGTACAAAAATATTTTCTCGATCCCACATTTGACGGCGCGCTGATTCCCGGGCAAAGAAACGTCTTCCAAACACTCGATGCGCTGACGCCCTTTGCGTTTGCTGACGAGCCGCGGAATTTTTCTCCCATCATCAGCGACCTGCGCATCATGCCCGGAAAGCATTACGACGTGCAGTTTCGTGTGGACTACGATCCGAAGCGCGGAAAAGCGACCGCCATCGCCACTTTGCTGAAGCTCAGGCCGTACAAGGAATCTTTCCTGACCCTCGCGCACTTCTCGACTACGAATCTTCCCACGCCCCTTTCTGAGAATCCGCCGGGCTTTGTTTTTGAGCCTCGCTTGAATCAGGTTCGCGCTCTTCTCGGCTATGGCGATCTGAATCGACGCGGATGGAATGCGACCGTCGGCGCGAGTTACGATTTAGCGCAGAATGTCTTTCAAAACCAGGTTGTACAGGCGGGATATAACGGGTCGTGCTGCGGACTTGGCTTCGAATACCGGCGGCTTTCTTTCGGCAACATCCGAAGTGAAAATCAGTACCGGATTGTGCTTCTAATCGCCAATATCGGCTCCGTGGGAAACCTCCGGCGCCAGGAAAAAATCTTTTAGGACGCGAATGCCAGCGCTTTCCGAATCCGATCTCGCTTTTCTTTCCATCGAGCAAGCCGCGCGCCTGCTCAGGGCGAAGAAGATATCGCCGGTGGATCTGGTGGAGACGGCACTCGCACGTATCGAGCGATTCAATCCGCGCATGAATGTGTTTATCACGGTTGTTGCCGATCGCGCCCGCCGCGATGCCCGGCTCGCCGAAAAGAAAATCCGGCAGGGCCGCGCGCCTGGCCTTCTCTGCGGGATCCCGGTTTCGCTCAAGGACAATTTCTGGACGCTCGGTATTCGCACCACCGCAGGTTCCGCAATCCTCTCGGATTTCGTTCCCGATGCAGATAGCGATGTCGCCGCAAGGCTTGCCCGTGCCGGCGCCGTTCTGCTCGGCAAGACGAACATGCACGAATTCGCCTACGGCATTACGAATGAGAATTCCCATTTCGGCGCCGCGCGAAATCCGTGGGACCTCGATCGCGTTACGGGCGGGTCGAGTGGAGGCTCGGCGGCAGCTCTCGCAGCGGGAATTGGTTATGCCGCCACTGGAACGGATACCGGTGGCTCGATTCGAATTCCGTCGGCACTGTGCGGCGCCGTAGGGCTGAAACCCACATTCGGACTTGTGAGCGTTGCAGGAATTATCCCGCTCGCGAGGACTCTCGATCACGCGGGCCCAATGGCGCGGAGCGTAACGGATGTATGCATCATGCTCGAGGCTATCGCCGGCGATTTTCCGCGCGGCGTCGCACGGCCTGACTATCGCAAGTTGCGGAAAAATCGTCCGCGTAAGTTCCGCCTCGGCTGGCCGAAGCAATATTTTTTCGAGCGCATCGACAAGGAAGTCCAGCAGGCCATGGAAGTCGCGGCGAAACGATTTGAATCACTTGGCGCCACGATTGAGGACATTTCGCTGCCTGGCCTTGAACATTCCGTTGAACCGAGCACGAACATCGCGCTCGCGGAAGCCACGCAGTATCACGAGTCGATGGGATATTTTCCCGCTCATGCCGGAAAATACGGCGAAGACGTCCGGCGCCGGCTTGAGTTGGGCCGCGACATCCGCGCTGTGGACTACTTGAACGCGCTGGAAGTGAAGCGCGCCATCACCCGGGAGTTCGACGCCGCCTTCAGGGAAGTCGATGCGATCCTCGCTCCCACGTTACCAATCGCCGCGCCGCGGATCGGCGAGAAAGAGATTTCGATAGGAACTGAAAAGGAGACTGTGCGGTCCGCGCTTGTTCGCCTGAATCGGCCCGCGAACCTGACTGGCCACCCGGCGCTCTCAATTCCCTGCGGATTCACGCGCAGCGGTTTGCCAATCGGGCTGCAATTGATCGGGCCGAATTGGAGCGAGGCGCGCCTCCTTGCGATCGCTCTAGCCTTTGAAGACGCCACCGACTGGCACACGCGCCGGCCGCAGATGATTTGAGACCCGAGAACGCATCGCCAGGTCCGCGTCAAAACGGCTCTACAATCGCGGAGAAAACTTTGGTAGCCACGACGAATCTATTCTCGTCGTGGGCTTCTTACACGTCTCGCGCCTAATCCGCGAAATTATTTTCGCAGTTCATCCCACAATACTATTCCGTAGCTTCCGTAAGCGCGCCGCGCTTCTCCATCAGCCAGCTTCCCGCTGCGAAACCGATCGCACCGACAACAATTCCAGCCAGCACGTCCGCTACGTAGTGATAGCGTCCGTAAACCGTCGCCACGCACATGCTAATGAACAATGGCAGGCACACCCAGAAGAGCCACCGCCGATAGCGCCATGACGCAAGAATTGCAACCATCGATCCCGCCACGTGCGCCGACGGAAAAGCGCCGCCATGCACGCGCCCAAAGTGTTCGATCAATTCAATTGTCGTCGTTAAGTAGCCGCCAGCGAGCGGCGTCGGATTCAATGCAGCGAGCGTGTAGTAAGGACTCTCGATCGGACAAAGTACCGCGATCGCGTAGACAGTGTAATTTGCGACGGCGGTGGAAACCATCACGTTCCAGAACGCGGGCCGGTCCTTTTGTGCGTAAAGTATCGCGGGCAATAGGATGAGATACAGGAAATACGTCATGTACGCGAATTGCATGAAGTCGTTGAGCGCGGGATTTGAAAACCGCGCGAGCCACACCGAAGGATGCACACCAGCGAAATTGTAATCGAACTGAATCAGCCAACGGTCGAACCAACCCGAGAAAATAATATGCACCAGGCCCTGCAGCTCTTCGAAGAAAAATAGGTAAAGTGGCAGCGGATACCAGTCGCGCGCGAACCGCAGCACAGAATTCTGCGAATGCGCAGCCGCCCACGTGAGACAGACGATCCCAAGCGCAATCCAACAATGGATTACGAAATATCCCGATGCATGCACGACGTTTCGGTGGAATAGCGCCAGAATCACGTTGAGCCACGTGAGGTATGCAAACGTGACCCACTCGAATGCGCCAAGCGAACGCCGGATATCGTCGAAAGAGCGCGACGCACTTCGCGCGGCTGGCGCCTGTGTGCTGCTGTGCCACTCGATCGCATTGCCGGATTGCATTTCACGGGATGCGGCTGGTTCGAGTGTTTTCATCAGCGTCATCGAGCCACCCTGGCGGCGAGTGCGGCGCTACTTATGCGGCGCTCCGCTTCGCGCAACTCGCTCCATTTCGCGATGCTCCATCCGTGCTTTCGCGCCGCGCGCGCCAGCCGCCACGATGGATTTACAGCTACTGGATTCCCCACCGCTTCGAGCATCCGGAAGTCCGAAATCTCATTCCCATATGCATAGCTTTGCGCGAGATCGAGCCCGTGCGCGGCTGCCACTTCATGTAGGACCCGCGCTTTTTCGCCGTAACCTAAATGTGCACCCATCAGACGGCCGGTGAAGTAATCGGCGCCGACTTCAATCTCCGTCCCGCAAACCTCCACGCCGCACGGCATACGCCGCGCAAGTGCGCGCGCAAGCGGGGCGAGTGTTCCGGTGACGAGCCACACTCGGTGCCCGCGCTCCCGGTGCCATTTCATGAGGCTTGTCCCTTCGCAGAAAAGCGGCAGCGCGGACGGGTCAAGTGTGTCCTCCCAATCCGCCACCGCTGTTTCCGGAACGCCGGCGATGTAGTGTTTATTTCCGAATGTCGCGCCGCACGGGTCGCCCAGCAAGTTCTTAGCCCCGTGTGCGAGCCATCGCATCACGTTTGCCGTTCTGATCGCGTCACGAGCGAGCAAGTACGTGATGAAGCGCCACTCGAGCGACGGTGGCGCGAGCAGCGTCCCATCGAGATCGAAGAACGCGCCGATTTTCTCGCTGACGTTCATCGCGTCACTTCCACGGCAACCGGCGGCGCAGCGCATTCGACGGCAGCTAGATACCTGCGCCCTTCCCAAATCACGGGAATCGCGCGCACCACGCAAAACACCGCCGTCGCCAATACGAGCGCGCGGCCAGTCCCTGAAAGCCACCGCAGTGAACTCGCATCGAACCACGCGATCGGCACATGCGCCAGTGGTAGCAGTAGCCCGAGATAACAGAAGCACGCACATTTAAGCACCGCATATGACGCGCGGCTTGCGCGCGAAGCCACGAGGCTGCGGCCCCACCACGTCTCGATCATGGAATTTCTGCCAAAGCCGCTGCGCCCGCCGCTCGCCGCGAGATCGCGCAAAAAATCGGTGAGTGTTCCGCGCACAAAAAACAGCACCGGCACCCAGAATGAAATCAGTCCGCTCGCCGCGAAAAATGTGAAGAAAAGATTTTCGACTACACGGTCGCCCAAAATATCGAGTTGTGCGCCGAACGACGTCGCCAGATTGCGTTTGCGCGCGATGTAGCCGTCCAGTCCGTCAAGCGCGATCGCCGCGATCGTAAGCAGAACAGCCGCCGCGTCCGCCGCCAGCGCTTCTTGTCCAAATGCAAAGAGCGCGACCGCCGCGAATGCTGCTATCACTCGTCCCGCCGTCACTTGATTTGGCGTCATCGTGATCTCCTGATTGTTTCCTGCTCCCAGACTCGCTGGCTTTTTAGCAAAGCGAAGGAGTAACGGGCCCGCCTACGCTTGCGGCAAATTTCTTTGCCGTTCCCGGCTCCAGCGAGCGGGCCCGCCTCGCTGCGAAAAGCATTCGGGATGCCACGGGATGGCTTTCGTTCAAGTGTTCGTTTTAAACTGTTTACGAGCCGCCGCCGCCCCGGCCAACCGATGAATGTGTCGGGTGCACGCGCCACCTGTCGGATTTTCCCTTCCACCGCTCTCGCCACAAAAAGCTCAGGCGCGCGTCTAACGGATGTGGGAAAATATGGGTTTCAATTGCAGTCATTTGCGGGTTACTGCATCTGAGCTCACTAAAAAGGGCGTACCCAGTCTGATGGAAGTTTCAATCGTTGCAGCCTTCGTGGCGGGCCTCGTGTCGTTTCTCTCGCCGTGCGTTTTGCCGCTGGTCCCCGGTTATATTTCGATGCTGTCGGGAATCGGCGTCGAACAACTGAAGGAAGGCCACACACCTCGCGGAGGACTGCTCGCCTCCGCGCTCGCTTTTGTCTTCGGATTTTCGATCGTCTTTATTTCTTTCGGAGCCTCCGCCAGCGCCGTCGGAACGTTTCTTGTCCGCAACCGAAGTTTGCTGGCTCCGGTCGCCGGTTCGTTGATCATTCTTTTCGGACTGCACCTCATCGGCTGGCTCGCAAAAATAACGATTCGCGCGGGACTGGTGACTGGAGCGCTGCTCGTCGCAATCGGAATCGCGCTCATGATGCACCCGGGCCGTTTTGGCAACGTTCTCAAGGCGGTCCATTTCTTCTCGATCTCGCTGATTTTTCTTCTTGGCCCCACGCTTACGCGCTGGCTCAATCGCGATATTCACTTCCGCAAACTCGGCGGCCAGCCCGGAGCGGTGAGCGGTTTCTTGATGGGCTTTGCATTTGCGTTCGGATGGACACCGTGTATCGGCCCGATCCTTGCCGGAGTCTTGGCGATTGCGGCAACGCGAGAAACAGTCGCGCAGGGAGTTTTTCTGCTGGCTTGCTATTCGGCTGGCCTCGCGATTCCATTTCTCGTGACGGCGCTCGGTATCGGCGGTTTCCTGCGATTCTACCAGCGCTTCCGGCGACACTTGCATACGGTTGAAGTGTTCAGTGGCGTACTGCTGCTCGCGATTGGCGGCCTGGTTTTTTTCAACCGGCTTATCTGGCTTTCCGGAAAGCTTACGATGCTAAATCGGTTTTCGAGGTAATAGGAGCGGAGCGAATGACGAAAGTTTTTAAGAGTTTTTTTTCCCTGGTATTGGTGATTGTGACGGCAACGAGTTTTTCCGGCTGCAATTTTAGCAACTGGCTCAAGGCGTCGGCGCAGGAAAACGGCGCAAGTAAGGGACCGTTACCTGCTGCTCCAGACGCCACCTTCAAGGATTTGGACGGCAAGGACGTCACGCTCGCGAGCTTGAAAGGAAAAGTCGTCGTGCTGAATTTCTGGGCTACCTGGTGCGAACCCTGCCAGGTGGAAATTCCCTGGATGATCGATCTCCAGCAGAAATATGCGGAGAAAGGATTCACGCTGTTGGGTGCGGCGATGGACGATGAAGGCAAGAGCGTCGTCGAGCCGTTCGTGCAGAACACTGAATTCGACGTTGACGGCCATAAAATGAAAATGAATTATCCGATCGTCCTCGGCACCGACGACATCGCTTCGAAGTTCGGTGGATTAATCGGCTTGCCCACGACGGTCGTGATCACGCGCGATGGCAAAATCGCAAAACGCTTCATCGGCCTCGCGAATCGAGACCAGCTCGAAAAGCAAGTGAAGGCGCAGCTCTAAGATTTGACGCCGGCCTCGATTTCTTGCTCCGGTTCGCACATCTGCGGTAACCTGCCAGAGGAGTGAAGGCAAACTTACGCGCAAATCATATGCCCAATATGGACGAACACGAATTTCGGAAAAAATGCGACGCGACTTTTGAGGCCTTGCGCAAGCGTCTGCTCGAGGTAGGCGACCAGCACGATTTTGAAGTCGAAGGCGGCAGCGGCAAACTTGAGATCGAATTTGAAGATGAAGACGAGACGCGCTTTGTCATCAGCCCGAATACGCCCGTGCGGCAAATCTGGATTTCCGCGCTCACAACCAGTTTCAAACTCAGCTGGTCGGATTCAGCAAACGCATTCGTACTCGATAAGACCGGCGAAACTTTGAATCAGTTGATGGGTCGAATCCTCAGCGAAAAACTCGGATTGTCGGTTCAGGTCTAGCGTCGAATGCGCGCCCGCCTTCACAGTCTGCCGCTATGTCTGCTGTTTGCGCTGGTCGCCGCAGCGATGTTCTTGCCCCCAGAAAGCATGCTAGCTCGCGCGCAAGCGGCCGTCTCCAGCGCCGCTGCAGTTGTGAAGCCGCAGACGTACGTGTCGCTCGATCCGGTCCCACGCGGAAAAAATTTCGAAGTGGCGATCGTCGTTGAAATTGCGCGCGGCTATCATATGAACTCGCACAAGCCGACAGACCGGTACCTGATTCCAACGACGCTCACGCCGCAAGTTCCAGCAGGTTTTGAGCTGTTGGACACGCTGTATCCCGACGGGCAGGAGCAGAAATTTTCCTTCTCGCCAAATAAACCGCTGAGTGTTTACACCGGTAAGGTCACTCTGAAGCTGCGTCTTTCGGCGCACGCAGACGCGCCACTTGGAGCGGCCTGGATACCGATAACCCTCCGCTATCAAGCCTGCAACGATACGACCTGCCTTCAACCGGTAAAGGTTCCTGTCGACGCAAAACTCACTGTCGCGGAAGCGGGCGCGAAATCGCACCCCGCGCACACGGAAATCTTCTCGGCGGGTCCTCCGAAAAGCTAGTTTTGTTTGAACGCTTCAATCGACGTTCTTCAGTTGGGAGAAATTAGCGGCAGAGCCCGGCGAAGGCGCGCAATCACGCGTTCTTTCCCAAGCACGACCATGGTTTCAAAGAGCGGAGGAGCCACCGCGCGGCCGACGATCGCGACGCGCGTCGCGTTGATCAGCACGCCTGCTTTCACACCCTCAGCCGCAGCGACTGCGCGCGATGCGGCGTCGCACGCGTCGTGTTTCCACTCGGGAAGGGTGGCGAGCGCTTCAGTGAGTTTTGCCAGCAACGACGGTATTTTTTCGTCTTTCCAGAATTTTGCGCGAGCCTCAGGCTCATACTCGAAATCGTCCGTGAAGAACGCGCGGGCCCATCCTGAGAAATCGTGCACTAACCGCGTTCGCGGCCGAATCAAATCCACGGCGCGAGCGAACCATTCTTTTTCGGCGCTCGCCCATGCGTCATTCCAAATTCCAGCTCGCTTCAATTCGGTCTCAACGTACGGCAAAAGTTCTTCCACCGGAGGCTTCTGCAGATATTGCGTGTTGAACCATTCCAGCTTCGCACGATCGAAAATCGCATTCGTGCGGCTCACGCCGGAAAGCGTGAATCTCTGAATCAGCTCATCCGTCCGCATGAATTCCGCGTCGCCACCGGCCGACCATCCGAGCAGCGCCAGAAAATTTCGGAACGCCTCGGGGAGAAATCCTTCGTCCGCATACGAGCCAACGCTCGTCGCGCCGTGGCGCTTTGAAAGCCGCGTACGGTCCGCACCGAGAATCAGCGGGACGTGCGCGAAAATCGGCGGCGGCGCGCCAAGCGCCTGATATATAAGCACTTGCTTCGGAGTATTGGACAGATGATCGGCGCCGCGGATGACGTGGGTGATGCCCATGTCAATGTCGTCGACGACCACGCTGAGCTGATAGGTCGGCAGCCCCGATGATCGCAGCAACACGAAATCTTCGATCTCCGCATTCTGCACTTCGCGCGCCCCGAACACCGCGTCGTCAAATTTCGTTGTACCGGTGCGCGGTACTTTGAAACGGACTGCGCGCGGAATTCCCTGGGCCTCTTTCGCGGCGCGCTCCGCATCACTCAGATCCCGGCACGAGCAACCGGCGGCTTTCGCCGCCTTCGAATTTTCGTCATCGCCTTCACCCTCGTGATCCTCAGGCGCTGAGTCAGCTCCGCCGTAGGCAATTGGTTTGCAGTAGCAAGCGTATCCGGCGCCGCTCGCGAGAATTTTTTCTCCAGCGATCTGATACATATCGAGGCGTTGCGATTGGAAGAACGGACCTTCGCCCCATTCGATTCCAAGCCACCGCAATCCGTCGAGAATGCCGTCGACAAGCTCGGGCCGGTTGCGTTCCACGTCGGTATCTTCAATCCGCAGCAAGAGCGTTCCGCCTTCGTGACGCGCAAAGAGCCAGTTGAAGAGCGCCGTACGCGCGCCGCCCACATGAAGATATCCCGTGGGTGAGGGAGCGAAACGCACGCGCGGTTTTTGCGAAGAACTCATTCGGGTTGATCCTTTTCAGGTTGAGCGTTTTTTAAGTTGAAATTTCCGCGAATTGGAAAGTATTCATCTTAGCGGATAGCCCGTTCGAAATCGAGCCGAAGGCATGGAAACGGATGAAACGACAGCAGTTGGTACTGGGGTACTCTTGACCGGCACCACCACGCACCACATAGTTGCTCTTGCACGCAGCCGGATGCCTCGGGCCAAATTTTCGGTGATTTCGGGCCTCGACAGTGTGCTCGATTGGACGTTGACCGCCAAGAAACTCAACTGGACACGTCTCCGGAAGGCTGCCAATTTTCTGATATTCTCGGCGAAGGCTGTAGATCGAAGGAAAGGCCGCTAAGTTGTTGAACCAACTCAATCCGAGCTCCGTTATCCCGATGGCTAGCGCCTTCCTGCTCGCGATTTTTTTCTGCTACGTTTACCTGCAAAAGCGGCAGCAGTACCTCCTCGTCTGGTCGGCCGGCTGGCTCCTCGTTTCCGTTCATTTCGTGACGCATGTGCTGAGGCCGCACGTTGCTCTGCCGAAATGGTCGGGGACGGCTAATGACTGGCTCCTGGCTGTAGCTGCTCTCGTTTTTTATTGCGCCGCGCGATTGTACGGGCGCCTTGAGGTCTATGTCAGCGCGATTGTGGCCGCAGCAGCTGCGTTGGCCGTTTACGGCCTCGCGTTCGAGCGCGGTTTGACCCCTGCTCCACTGGGATTGTTCGTCACGCTGATCTTTCTCGTGATTGCCCGCACGTTCTGGGAGGAAGGCCGCAAGCAGGAATCGCGCGCCGACTCCTTGCTCGCGATCACATTTGTGTGCTGGGGGGTGCTGCGCGCCGTGACCTTCTTTCAGGCGCGTATCGGTCCGTTGGCCAACAAAGATTTGCTTCCGCTCGTGGTGCTCCCGGAACTCTTTGCAGGCGTGCTGATGGTGATGGCGGTTTATGAGGAAGAGCGCCGTCGCGTAGAACGCAACATGCTCGCTCTTTCGAACTTGAACCTCGCGACCTCGGGTTTTGTGGGCGGCGAGATTCAGAAAATGCTGGCACAGGCGCTTGACCGCGTTCTGAATGTGGTTCGCATCCCCGCGGGAGCTTTGTGCCTGCATTACGGCGACGCCGACGGGCCCACGTCGGTGGTTGTGACGGGCATGGGAGACACTTTCTGCGGTGCGGTGCAACAGGCCAATCTGGATCAATACATCGTGGATCTCGTAGCGCGGCTCGGCGGACTTGTGGTGCTGCGAAACCTGGTCAGCGATTCGGATTATCTCGCGCTCGAAAAAGAGGAGCAATTCCGGCACGTTCGAAAACTTCTGCTCGAAAACGGCCTCCGCACGGTTGTCGGGATCAGCCTGCAGGCCAAGGAACGTGTGTTCGGAGTTCTGTTGCTCGGAACACCGGACAATCGCAATTTTACCGCGGCAGAGTTGCGTCTGCTGCTCGCCCTTGGACACCAGATCGGCATGGCAGTCGAGAATAGCTACCTAATTCAGCAGACGGCGCGGCGCAGCGAAGAGCTGCACATTCTGAACGAAATCGGCCGCGCGCTCAGCTCCACGCTCCAGCCGGACATTCTCTTCGAGCGCATCTATTCGGAAATCCGCAGGCTGCTCGACGTCAGCAGCTTCTTCATCGCGTTCTACGACGGCAAAGAGGAGGAAGTGCGATTCGAGATTGAAGTGGTCGACGGCGAGCGGCAACCCAAGCGCGCCCGCGCGCCGGGAAATCATCTGGTTGAATACGTGGTGCGCACTCGCCAGCCTTTGCTAATCCGCGATCACTTCCTGCAAGAAACCGAGCGGCTCGGATTCAAGCCCTCTCGAGAGGCGGGATCGATCTGCGTGGTGCCGCTGATTCTCTACGATCGCGCCATTGGGGTGATGGCCGTGCATAGCCCGAACGAACGCGCTTTCGACGAAGGCCATGTGGAGCTGCTCCGCGTCCTCGCGAGCGAAGCCGGAATCGCAATTGAGAACGCGCGCCTCTTCGCGGAAGAACAGAAAAAATCGCGGCACCTAACCTTGGTAAACAATATTTCGAGTCACGCGATCACGACTCTGAATCCCGAGGAAATGCTCGCGAAGATCGCGTCGGAAATTGAAAACGGCCTCACTTACGACCATATCGGCGTCGCTGTTCTGGACTACTCCGCAAAAGAGCTTGTCATACAGGCGGAAGCGGGCGCGCGTCATGACGCCGTTGGGCGCCGCATCTTGCTCGGTGAAGGACTGATCGGACAGGTGGCGCGAAGCGGGCAGCTTGCGATCGTCCGCGAAGTGAGCGCAACCACTCCGAGGCTAATTGTGCCAGGTAGTGTTTCAGCGATCGCGTTGCCGGTGTCGTACGCGGAGAACCTGCTGGGCGTTCTGTATGTGGAGTCGTCGGAGAAATGTAAATTCCCGGATGAAGAAGTTCTCCTGCTGCGCACGCTCGCCGATCTTTTTGCCGGCGCGCTGCACAACGCATTCACGTTCCAGAAAGCGCAAGAACAAGCCATCACCGACGGCCTCACCGGCGTCAAGACGCATCGCTATTTGATGGAAGCGCTCTCGCAGGAATGGAAGCGTTCGACGCGAGCCAATCGGCCGTTCTCGCTGGTCCTGATGGACCTGGACCGCTTCAAATTCGTCAACGATTTTTACGGCCACTTGGAAGGCGACGTGGTGCTGCAGCGCGTCGGACACATTCTCGAGCAAAATTGCCGGCGGTCAGATGTGGTGGCGCGCTACGGCGGCGATGAATTCGTAATCTTGATGCCGGAAACGTCGGTGGAGCAGGCGCGGCAACTCGCCAGCAAGCTGCGCGGCTGGATTGCTTCCGATCCGCTGCTGCGCGACAAAAATATTACGGCCAGCTTCGGCATCGCCGGGTTCCCGGTGCACGGCTCGACGCCGCAGGAACTTATTCAAGTGGCCGACTCTTCGATGTACCTCTCGAAGCATCAGGGCGGCAACTCCGTTTCGAGCGCGGAGCAAACTGATCCGAACGACACGAAGCGCTGGAAGAAAGACGTCCTCGAAGCGTATCTCGGCGTCACGCTGAAGCGCCTGTTTTCCACGGGCCCCGAAGCCTTCGAAGAAATCTACCGGCGGCTTGAGCAGTTCACTCGTTCGCTCACCGAGCAGGGCGCAGGCGGCGCAACGGAAGCCCTCCCGCCGGCTGTGGTGGAAACAGTGACGTCTCTTGCGCTCGCGATCGACGCGAAAGACCACTACACGCAGGGTCATTCGCAGAAAGTCTCCGCTTACGCAGTGCTGATCGCGCAAGCCCTCGGCATGGAGCAGGCGGAAGTGGAAGAGATTCGCCTCGCCGGACTGCTTCACGATATCGGCAAAGTGGGTATTCCGGAGCCGATTTTGAATAAGTCCGGCCCGCTCGACGCCGCCGAGTGGGAAACCATGAAGACGCACACGGAGCTCGGCGCGAAAATTCTTGAGCCGCTCGTGGCGATGAAGCGGATTCGGTTGATGGTGCGCCACCATCACGAGTTCTACGACGGCACGGGTTATCCCGACCGTATGGATGGCGAGAGGATTCCGCACGGCGCCCGAGTGATTGCGATTGCGGACGCGTACGACACGATTACGTCGGAGCGCACCTACAAGAAGGCGCGCAATCCGGAAGAAGCATTCCTCGAACTCGAGCGGTGCGCCTCGAACCAATTCGATCCCGAACTCGTTCGCGTGTTCATCGAAACAATGCGCCGCGCCCCACGGCAGACCGTCGAAGCGGGCGTCAGCGTATCGGACCGCCCGAGCGACCCCGCCCTCGCATAGCGCGGGCTCCACTGGACGCGCGAAATTCTTCCCGGTAGAGTTCTGAGGAGCGCGATGTGTGTGCGCCGGAGCCGATCATGCAAACAGCAACCGTGAAGTGGGTAAGCGGCGAGGAATTTCTCGCGACGATGCCGTCGGGGCAGGCGGTCACCTTTGACGCAGCCAGCGATCACAAGAAAGGTCCCAGCCCCATGGAAGCATTACTCGGCGCGCTCGGGGCATGCACGTCTGTTGACGTAGTATCGATCCTGCAGAAAAAGAGGCAGGAGCTTCGTTCGCTAGAGGTGAGTGTCTCCGGAGAACGCGCGACCGAGCCGCCGACGGTATGGACAAAAATCGAGATCGTATACCGGCTGACCGGGAAGCTTGACGACAAAGCGGTGCACGACGCGATCCAGCTAAGCGAAACGAAATATTGCTCGGTGGCCGCGATGCTCGGCAAAACCGCGAAAATTACCTACCGTTACGAAATACTTCCTTCCGGCTGAAGAAATACCTTCGCGCATTCCGGGTTCCTGCTTGTCATGCTGGCGCACGATTGCATACAATCGCCGGATTATTGCTGATCGATGGAGAGTGTAATGGCACATCGCATTGCGGCGAAGATAACTGGGGTGGCTGGATACGTTCCGCCGCGCGTCATGAACAATTTCGACATGGAGAAGATTACTGATACTACGGACGAATGGATTCGCACGCGGACCGGAATCAACGAGCGGCACTATGCCGATCCCGGCGTCGCTTCGTCGCACCTCGGCACGGAGGCCGCAAAGAAGTTGCTGGCAGCAAAAGGCGTCTCGCCGGAAGAAATCGAGATGATCGTTCTCGCGACGGTCACGCCCGATATGTTTTTTCCCTCGACAGCTTGCCTGATTCAGAACCGGCTGGGCGCGAAGAAAGCGTGGGGATTCGACCTTTCCGCGGCGTGCTCGGGATTCGTCTATGCGCTGACGGTAGGCGCGCAATTCGTGGGCTCCGGCGTTCATAAAAAAGTTCTGGTGATCGGCAGTGACGTGATGACGTCGATTCTCGATTTCAAAGATCGCGCCACGTGCGTTTTGTTCGGTGACGGCGCCGGAGCTGTGCTCGTGGAACCGGCTACTTCCGATTCGGAAGGCATCATCGATTTTGTGAACGACGTGGACGGGGCGGGCGGCTGCAATCTTTACATGCCGGCCGGCGGGTCGCTGAATCCGTCGACGCACGAGACGGTCGACAAGCGCATGCATTTCGTGCATCAGGAAGGCGCACAGGTTTTCAAGTACGCCGTGCGGCGCATGAGCGAGCTCGCCGTTGAAATCCTGGAGCGCAACGGGCTTACAAGCCGCGATCTCGCGCTCGTGGTGCCGCACCAGGCCAATCTGCGAATCATTCGCGCGATGCAAGAACGGCTGGGTGTGGACGAATCGAAAATCCTCATTAATATCGACCACTTCGGTAACACCACCGCCGCCACGATTCCCCTGGGTCTGATGGACGCCCTCGCGCAGAAGCGCCTTCGCAAGGGAGATCTGATTCTGCTGATTTCCGTGGGCGCGGGATACACCACTGGCGCGATGTTAATGCGCTGGGCGTACTAGCTAACACTAAGCCCGCTATACTGCGCTTCTTCGTCACTCCGGCCCTACGCATCCGCAAAAAAAGCCAATGGCCCCGGTTTCCCGGGGCCATTGGTGCGTTTAAACCGCCGAAGCCGGCTCCGGATTAGAACTGCAGCTTCAAGCCCCATTCGATCACGCGTGGCTGACCGTACTGAAACAATCCGCTGCCTACACCGATTCGATCGGAGCGAACCGTGCCCGCAGAAGCCCCGCTGATCGAACTGGCCGACGATTGGCCCGCAAGACCAATGAGACCACTCAGAGCGTTGCCCGGCGAATCGAAATTGGCAAAGTTGAACACGTTATAGAATCCGATGCTCGGCTGAACCGTAAGCCGTTCATGGAGGAAGTGTCCAACCCAGCTAACTTCGATGTCGGTTGCCTTCAGCCAACCATACGACACGTTGTTTGGAGCCGTGGGCGCAAGAGCCGGAGGCGTCGCACCGAGAGCGAGCAACTGCGCTTCGGTGAATAGACCGGCGTTTACGAGTGTTTGTCCCGCAGGCGTGATTGTGTGCCCGGAGATTGTGGTGTTGTAGTTGTCGATCGCGTTGGTCAAACCTTTTGCACCGAGCGAACGGCTGAATGCTCCAACATTCGCAAGCTTCAATGAACCATCCGAATTGACCGCGAGCGGCAACGGATCACCGACCGTGCCGTCACCGGTGAAGTCAGTCTGGAAAATCTGGCCTAGACCGGCCGTGGTGCTGATCGACGGTAGAGCTGCGAGCGGCGACCAGAAGTGGTTAATCATGCCGAAGCGGAAGCCTTTCGGCAAATCAAGATAGCCACCGATGTTGAATTGATTTGTACGGTCGAGCGAAGCATCACCGGTAAACCGAAGCGGATTGCGGTTATCCAGTGCGACGTTGATGAAGTCCTGGTCCGCAGACGCCACGGTTCCTGCTCCCGTCGCCGAGCCCGAATTCTGGAAGCGCGACCGTGTATAGGCGAACTGGAAGTTCGCATACTTGACGCCGGTGAAAGGATGATTGACGTTTTGCGTCAATTTCAAATCAAAGGCGTTGTATACGGAACGTCCGCCGGACATCGCCATTGAGACTGCACCGACGTTCGGGTTGATTCCGGCGAAGGCGCAAGGCGCTCCGATTCCAGTTAGAGGCAAGTTTGGATTCTGCGGAGTCGCCTGAGGATTGCAATTGCTGACGCCGAGATCGCCCGGTGAATCGAGACCATTTCCAGCATAGTCGCCGATATTGGCGCCGGGAGCCCCGGTCGCACGACTGATTACGGGCGAATTGATGGCGCAGGTGATGCCTGCAACACCCGCGGGGCACCCGAAGAAGGCATTCGTCGCATTAATCGCTCCGATTGCCGCCGACGTGTTTAACAAGGCCGCGTCGCCTGTGTGATTCTGATCGACTGCGATCAAGTAATGGAGCCCAACGTTTCGTATATAGTCAGCGCTGAGCACCAGACCTGGCCGGAGTTCATGCTGCATGCCAACGTTCATCTGCACGGCTCGTGGAGTTTTGTAATTTGGGTAAAGGAGCGCGCCTGCGGGAATCGCACCGTTGTTCTCCAAAACCGAGGGAATGTAATTGGGGTTGGGAGCGCTCGTGCCGACCGCAGCTGCTGCCGCCTGATAAGCGCCTTGGAAGCCCGCCAAACAATCCGCGAAGGTGAGTCCAGCACAAGACAATACCGGGCTGACAGCAGTTGCTGGCAGAGTCCCGCCAATCGCAGTTGAGCAGGTCGCATTGCCTCCGGGAATAAACTGCGTGCTGGCTGCTCCGGCGAAAGACACGGGAGTGGCAGCACCGCCGAGGCAAGCAAAAGGAGTAGCGTTAAAAGCTCCGTTGGGAAGCCTTAACAACCGGTCGAACAGGATGTCGTTGAAGACCGTGTTGTCGTAGAAGAGTCCAATTCCTCCGCGAACCACTGTCTTGCCGTCGCCCTTCGGATCCCAGGCAACTCCCACCTGAGGTGCGAGGTTGGCGTTCGGTTGATTGATCTTGTTGCCGGTTCCTGGCAACAGAGCGTTGAGTGCAGGAATCGCGGGAAGGTCGCTGTCCGAACGGAACGTGTCGCGGACATAGCGCAAACCAAATGTAGCCGTCAGGTTTGGTTTGATCTTCCAACTGTCTCCCACGTAGAAGCTGAAGCGATGATCTGGGCCAAGACCACCTGACGCCTTGCCGAATGCGGATCTCTCTGTGAACGACCCCTGGCCATTTCCGAGGATCGCGAGATCTGGGAGATAGTTCAAGGGGCAGTTTGCAGCCGGTGAACCCGGAGCTTCGCCCGGGCACGTGAGATTTGAGGCGTTATCGATACCACCGAAGTTCCGCACCTGTGCGTTCAGGCCGAAGAAGTCAGAGGACGTCCAGCCGTGAATGTAGTTGTAACCGACGCCGTAGCGGAGAATATGCGAACCCCAGACTTTGCTGCCGTCATACTTGATCTGGTGATCGCTCTGAATTGTTGACTGCGGAGCCAGGAAGCTCGGGCCGGTAAAGAAATTCTGGCCCTGGAAGAACAAGGTGATCGGAAAATCGGCAAATGGTTCGCCGCTGCCCGTTACCGCATCTCCCAGCACGTTGACGAACTTCAAATACTCGAACCGAATGCTGTGCGTGTAGGCGCCAGTGTTGAAATCAGCTCCAACCACGTCATTCTTCGTGCGTGACTGGTTCTTGAAGAACGAGAAAGACGATGAGCCGCCAAACGAATCCTGCGCGAGGTTCTGAAAGTAGCTAAAGCGATAGAACAGATGCAGGGACTTCGTCGCTTGCCAATCCAGCTTCCCGATCAGATCGGTTTCGTGAAACGGAGCAGGAAAGGTACCTACGAAATCGGCGAATGGGCCGGTGGGAACAACGCCCGCCGAGGCGTGCTGCAGCGTGTGCTCGCCGTCGACGAAAAAGAACAGCTTGTCCTTGATGATGGCTCCGCCAACATCGCCGCCAAACTGACTCCGCTGGAAAGTGGCGCCGGCCGGAAAGACAGCTGCTTGCGAGCTATCGCGGAAAAGACCGAACCCTTCTCCGTGGAGAGTGTTCGTTCCGGACTTCGTTGCGACGTTGACCGCCCCGGATGAGGTGAGATCGTTGGAGAGGTCCAGACCCGATTGGGCAAGCTGGAATTCGGCAATCGCACTCGAAGGAATGCCCGTCGTAGTGGTCCCCACGTTTTCATCGCTGACGTCCACTCCATCCACCGCGATTCGCGCACTGCGGCCAAAGCGGCCGCCGAATGAAATTGACGAGAATCCTACTTTCGTCGGATCGAAATTGCCGCCGTCTTGAATCTGAACGCCGGGTTCGAGCTGCGCGAGATCGAGGAAGTTGCGCCCGTTGATGGGCAAGTTTTCGATCTGCTGCGTAGTGAGAGTGCCCGATACCTGAGCTTGATCTGTATTCACAGTTACCGCAGAACCGGTCACTTCGACGATTGTGGTGGATGATCCAAGTTCGAGCTTAATGGTCGCGCTCGAGACCTGGTTGATCTGAACCACATAGGTCGCTGAAACGGTCTTGAAGCTGGCGGCCTCAACTCGGACGGTGTAATTCCCCGGAACGAGCGAGCCAGATGTGAATGTACCGGCAGACGTTGTCGTCGTTTCACTCGCCGCGCCAGTATCTTTGTTGGTAATCGTTATCTTGGCGTTGGGAACCACGCCGCCTTGCGGGTCAGTGACGACTCCCTGAATCGTTCCTGCTTGCACGTTGGACTGTGCTCGAGCCGGCTGATAGCTGAGGAGCAAGGCGGCCAGCAGCGCGAACGTGAATGCTGCAAATCGCTTCCAGTTCATACACCCTCCTGAAGATTTAACTCAAAATTCGAATGGCTCGGTATCCCCATCACCCATCGAGAAAAAGTGTCGCCGGAACGTGTATGGCACGTTGATGCCCAGGAGATCGGAAAAATACGGCGTGCGTTTTCAAAGGCTTACAGAGGAAGGATTACTTCGCGGAGACGTTCGTCCGAATTCTCATAGTGTGACCGCCCTGCGTCACGTACGGAGAAAATTCCAATTAAAGAAATGCTATGAAGTTCGGAATCGGCTTTTCCGTAGAGTTTTTATCTCGAGCTGCGTGATTGCGCCCAGCGCATCGGCGCACTGCAGAGGCCCGCAGACTCAGTCTTTCGCGCTTCCGACGAGTTTTTCTACTTCATCCAACTCTTTCGGAATCGCGCTGGAGAGATTTTCGGGCGCGCCACTTGTGATCAGAATCGTGTCCTCTACGCGAAAGTGCATTTTCTTGTCGGTGAATTCGACGATTGGCTCGACGGTCACCACTTGACCCGCTTTGATCGGACCCGTGACGCGCATTACATCGTGCGTTGCAAGTCCGACGAAGTGGCCGGGGAATCCGTACCATTGTTCGCCAATGCCTGCTTTATCGAACACTGCTTTGCCCACAGCATCGGCTTCTTCGTATGTGTGGCCGGGCGTGAGCAGCGCGATGACGGCTTTCTGGCACTCGAGATCGACCGGCGTACCACTTGGCTTGCTCGGGAGTGAATTTGCCGCTGATGTTGAAGGTGCGCGTGATGTCCATCGTTTCGTGATCGAGCGAAGCGGCGAAATCGAAAACAACCAGTTGGTTCGCTTCGATTTTGTGGCGATTCGAGAAATAGTGCCAGGTATTGATGTCGTTGCCGGAGCCGACGATCGCGAGATAGGACGCGCCCTGCGCGCCGTGATCGAAATCGTAGAAATAAGCGCGGGCTTCGATTTGATATTGGTACTCGCCCGGATGCGCGTGAGCAATTGCGTCGCGATTTCCTGCCGCGCTTATTTTACCAAGGCGACGAAGCACCTCAATTTCTTCGGGGCGCTTGATATTGCGCATCTCGTCGATCGCCGGAGTTAAATCGCGGATGTGAGCCATGGCGTAGCGTTCGGCGAGCAATTTCGCGGGCGCCAGATCGCTGGGGATCGCCTCGTGATATGGATGCGCGAATTTCCAAGAATGGTCCCGTCCTACTTCCGGCCGGGCGCCGTCGGCTTTATCCGGAAATCCCAGGCGGACCCACAGATCGGTCGTGATGTTTCGCGCGAGCGCGTAAGAGAGTGCAGTGTCGATATCGGAAACGGGCAGCACCACTTTGTAGCCAAGCGCTTCGCGTTCCGCGGGAGAAAGAGAGAGCAGGTTCGGCCCGTACACTTGCGCCGTGCGTCCGGCTTGTGCGGGCTCGAAAATTACGGAGGTATCTTTTTCGACGTCCATCAGCATCACGGCGCCGGGATCCTGCAGGCCGGTGAAATAGTAGAAGTCGTTGTCTTCGCGATAGTGCGCTGCTTCCGGGATTTCATTGCGCGCAAAGAGAATTGCGTAACCTGTCTTCAACTGTTTTGCGAGTTCGGCGCGGCGCGCGGCGAAGATTTGAGGGCCGCCCATGTCGTCGATCGCCTGCCGGTCGGTGTATTGCGCAGCGGCGGAGCCGCACAGAGCCAACAGACACATCGCACACAGGAATCCGCGCAGGAAATTACGGCCAATTTCAACGCACATTCGCTTCATCGCACTCCTCCGAGAATATATCTGGTTCAATTCCATTTTATTTCCGCGCGCAGCTTATCGCAGATGCACGGAGCTTGAAAGAGGCTAGATGCCATCGCAGCAACCGATTCGCGAAGGTAATTCGGTGGGTAATTGTCGAACATTTCGATGAAAACTAGCGAGAGGTCCGCGAACGGCGGCCTGCGAGAATGGCTGGTGAGGATGATGCGGCCGAAGCCGGTTGCAATTTGGCGCCGTTCGCGGCGCCAAATGTGATCGCGTCGCGCGTCTTTGCCCGCGGAGCGGAATCTATAAATCGAACCGTGTTGCCATCTCGCTCGACCCCGAGTTCCTTCCACATTGCGGAGAGATCCACGTCGTGCGGCTGGTTCTTCATTTTCTGGTAGAGCGGCACGAGCACAGAAACGCCCGTCGCTTCATCGCCAGTCGCAAGAGCTTTTTCCAACGGCCAATCTCGGCGTATGTCGCCGCCGGCGTTCAAAATTCCGCGCAGCGCATCATCCAGGCCCTTGCGATTGTTCGTTTGCTCGTGAATTTCGACATCGGCGAGAAAACAGAAAAGCGCGCCACCCCAGTACGTTCTGCCCCAGGTGTGAGTGTTGTCGAGGCCTTCGTCGCCGGAGGCGGGCAGACCTTGATGCAGATCGCGCACCAGCTCAAACCACATTTCGTGGGCATCCATAAATTTGGCGCGCACGCGAGCGATTGGCTCAACGTATGTCGCCGAGCCCTCCTCCATCCAGTGGTGATCGTCCTCCACTGACGGAAACGCAAGATGCACCATCTCGTGTGTCAGCATCCAGTCTGTGTTCAGATCCGCAATCGTCGATTCCTTGCCGACGTGAATCGTGATGCGGCCGCCGTCTTTTTCGCCAAACGTCCGGCCGCCGCGCACGCCTCTGCCATCCGTCGGCACCAGACGAAGCTGGACATTCGGAACCGGAAAACGTCCGTAATAGGTGGCGACAGAATCCGCCGACGAGCGGACCCACTGCATCAGATCCTGATTCGAAAGCTGAATCGGGCCTTTTTCGATGTGAACGTCGATGCGCGAATTGCCGACAAGAATTGTGGAGGTCATATCGTCTGCCGGGACGCACGTTACGGCGAGCACGAGCAGCAGAAAGCATATCCGAAACGCGATGCGAAAGCTCCTACGCGGAAGAGCGCTGGCTGCAAGAGCACGGAAGCGGGATCTCATCTCACCAGGTAAGATGCAGGTTCGGAGTCTGGCGCAAGTCTATTCGACGAGCGGCGGCGAAAAAAGAATCGCGGCTACTGGAATTCTTTTTTCCTGGAGGCTCGCTCGATGAGCGCGTCGACGGCGATCTTGCCCGGCCCAAAAATGAGGATGATCAGGCTCGCGAAGAAAAAAGTGAACGGATCGGCATTGTAGAACTTGCCTGGATCGGAGATGACCGAAGCGAGCGCTTCGCGGTCGGCGGTGAGGTACGCCATCATCATGTCAATCACGAGACCGAGCGCGGCAACGCGCGAAAGCAGACCGGCCGCGAGAAGAATGCCGCCGACAAATTCAAAAGTGGCAACAAACGCGGCGGTAGGGCCGGGCGCCGGCAAACCGAGACTCGCGAAAAATTCCGTCACGTGCGGAAGATTGTGAAGCTTGCCCCAGCCATTCTGCGCGATTTGCCAGCCCCAATAGAGGCGGACAATCAGTAGAAATGGCGACTGAAAGCTCGAGGCGATCCGCACCAACAGTGCATAGAGTTTTTGCACGGGATTGTGAGCGGTGCTCATTTTTCAGGGCTCGCTTCGATCTCAGGATTTTTTGAGAGACTTCTCGGCCCGATCCGAACGACAGAACCAGCCCAGCGTCGCCCAGGTTTGAAACCAGTGTTGCACTTGCGAGGGCCGTTCTTCGGGCGCGATCGAGCTCTTGCGAAGCGCGGAATCGATTGCGCGATTCAACGTTTTCCCCGCTCGCAATTCCTTTAAGATCAGGAATTCCTCGCGTTCGAGCCTGCGGAAGTAGACAGAATTCTCGAGCCGATGCACCACGAGGAAAATCGTGGCCAGCTTCAGCCGCGCAACGGCGAGCACGCGCTTATGCTTGCGCCGTTCATTGAACGCATTGCTCGCAAAATCCACATCCTCATCGCTTCGCACTTCGAGCAGCAAATCATCCACCGGATAATGCAGATCGAGCAGGTGAATATACGGCTGCAATTTCAGCCGCAATGTGGCGGGATCAGCGCCGACGAGATCCTCCGGCTTCAGCGCCGGTTCCGCCTTGCCATCGAACGCGTCGATGTCGGCCCATTCTAGGCGAACCATATCGAGCGCGAGCGTCTGGCGCGTGCCGGCCCACTTCGTATTCTTTCGGAGCCAAGGCTCGAGTCGCGAGCCCAGGTTTCGCAGCGTAAACGAACGCGACGGGCAGTCAACCAGGTACGCCTTCGCGAGGCCATCAAAGCGGCGTTCGCCGAGCACGGCGCGCAGTCCGGGAAAATCCTCGGCAAACGCCGAAAGAAGGCGAAACCAGTATTGGCGGTTGTAGATTTCGAGGCGCTCGAACGAAGTGAGCCGATCGTTGGGCTTGATAATGTCCGCGGCGACTTTGCGCAGCGAGCGGCCATCGGGCGCCTTGGAACGCATTCGCTCGGATGGCGTAAGCGGCGTCATTACGGCACGCGCCATGCGGCGCTGGATGTCGAGAAGACTCATACAGCCGTAGCGAGCGAGGCGCTCGCGAGAAAACGGTTTGCCTTCAGCGCTTCGTCGTGGACTTCCTGAAACGACGGAATGCTGTCGTCCCACTCCAGCAGCGTCGCCGTGTGTCCCACGCGCTCGATCGCGCGCTCGTAGAGTTTCCAAACGGGATCGATCACGGGATGGTCGTGCGTATCGAGAATATATTTTTTGAACTTCGAGTGCCCGGCGATGTGAATCTGAGCCACGCGCTCGGCCGGCACGCTATTGACGTACACAAACGGGTCGAAAGTGTGATTCTTCGACGAAACGTAAATATTGTTCACGTCGAGAAGTATTCCGCAGTCAGCGCGCTCGACCACTTCGTTCAGGAATTCCCATTCGGTCATTTCCGAAACGTGAAATTCCGCGTAACTGCTCACGTTCTCCACAACGACTGGCACCTCAACAAAATCCTGCACCTCGCGGACTTTTTGCGCGGTGATGCGCGCCGCTTCAAACGTGTACGGCATCGGAAGCAAATCGTGCGTGTAACGGCCGTCGACGCTGCCCCAGCATAGATGATCGGAAACCCACGGCGTTTTCGTCCGCTTCACTAATTCCTTCAATCGCCGCAAGTGTTCGCGATTGATTTTTTCGGCGGATCCGAAATACATCGAAACACCGTGCTGCACCACGCGATATTGCTCGAGAATCTGATCGAGAATCTGCAGCGGACGTCCGCCGTCGATCATGAAGTTTTCGGAAATGATTTCGAACCAGTCGACGACTGGCTTGCGCGTGAGAATGTGATCGTAGTGAGGGGCGCGCAGACCAATCCCCACCCCATAATCCGTGAAGTTGTTAAATCGATTCGCAGGCATTCAAATTCCCCGGGCGCAGATGCAAAAAGAGGGCCGGAGAATTCTTGCCGGCCCTCCGTCACGTGAAACGATACGACGGTAGCCGACTACTAGCCAGGCATCTTCGAACCGTCAGTTGCGCAGCCGCCCTTGCCCTTGCAAGAGTTCTTGCCCTTGCAACCATTGTCGCTCGACTTACAGCCGCCCTTGCCTTTACAGGAATTCTGGCCCTTACAGGCGTGCTTTTCCTTCACCTTGGAGTCGCTCTTCGTGTCTTGTGCGTGGAACGACGCACCGGAGAGAAGATTCGACGCCTGAACGGTGACCGCAGTGCCAGCCAGCAATCCGGCCAGCGCTGCTCCCGCGATGACGCTCTTCTTGGACTTTGTCATGTTTCTACTTACCTCCTCTAGATTTGGACTGCAACCGCCCTGCAGCTAGTACGTCGCCCCACAACATTTGGATTGGCAAAAAGATTGGTTGGAGACTGGGTTCGCCCCAAGCCCCCGCACAGTGCGGGAGCGACGGGCAGCATAATCCAGTTAGACCGCAACGGACAATAGCTAATACTCCCGGAGAGTACTAAGGCGGGATGGAACCTAAACGCGAACGGCCCGCGGCGGCAGGTTCCTGAAACCGACCCAGATCAGAGCCGCAGTTCAGGCCTACCCGGAACTGCACGTCGGGAGCACCGGCCGGGGGACGGTTCCCAGCCGGTGCACCCAATTGAGTTCATGGCCAAATCTGGTTCAGGATCATGGACAGGCGAAAACCAGCCCGCGCGATCTGCTCTTGCATCATCGCGTTCACCTTCGACTGATAGGACGGCCCCACCTTTTCGTTCAGGGCCAGCATACGCGTGGAGATATGGTTCGCGTCGGCACAGGTCGTAACCGGTGCAGGGGTTTCGATCGGGATCTTCTTGTTCAACTTGCCATACGCCTTGGATTCCGCATCTTCATGGCTATCCCAGGCCCAATCGTCGAAGTTGATGCCTGCTGTTTGCCAGGACGCGAATTGCGGCTTGTACTTCGTGTCCAGCGAATCCGCAAACTCCTCCACCGTTTTGCCGTTTTCGATGCGTTCGACGAGATCGGTATCCCAAACTCCGTGTAGGTTATCCGCGTAGCTTTCGGCCGTCGTGCTCGTCTTCTTCGGCAGCTTGCCGAAAAAGTTGACGGGCACGCAGTTGCCCCCACGATCGTTATTCGTAGTGCAATGAAGCGGCTGGTGGATGTCGCCGGCAAAGTGAATGATAAGCCGCAGCGCCAGCGCTTGATCGGCAGGTGATGCTCCCGGTGTTTGCAGGATCTTGATTTGCGCCGCGAGTGCGAGAGTGATGCAGCCTGCCGAATCGCAGACAAACGTGCCCTTTGATGCGCCGCGAGGAATGTCTATGAAATGCCACGGCGCTGTTTCCGGGTGCTTATCGCGATAGTCGTCGGCGAATGTGGCGGCGTCGACCATGGGGTCGGTAGCGACCGGTCTGCAATATCTGTACAAGGACGGATCGATCGGATTGTCCTGAAGAATCTGAGTGACCATCGCAAGCGCGTGCGGATTCAGGTTCTGCTTGGCGATGAGAGCGACGGTCTGGTGGCCATCGCAGCCCCAGGCCAGCACGCGGGGACAATTGAAAACGCAGGCTGCAAAAACGACAAGGAGAGCACACAGGCGAAATCGTTTCATGCGAACACCTCGTGTGAGTAGATTTGGCCCTGACGAATGTACCCGCACACGCCGACAAAGGACAGGTTCTGTTCCAGTAGTGATCGCGGGCGGCGAATCGTTTCAATGTGGGCCTGGAAAATGAATTCCAACGATCGAGCCACGGGTGTAGTACCGGCTATCAACATGATCTTGTCGCTGAAGTGTCACGAGGACTAGGTCGAACCCCGAGCCACTATTACAGAATTCAATGGATTGCGCGCCGCAGGTGCACTTCCTATACTCGTCGCGGCTGAACTCAAAAATACTGAAAGAACAAGAAAACAGGCGGCCCCGTCCCGTTCGCGGGAGTGACTGCACACGGTGGCCCGAGACGGCCTTTGCAGTTTGACCGACTTGGAAGCCGCCCCTGGCCGCCTGTTCCTCCGTTCTTGCTCTTGCCGTTCGTAGCGCCGCATCTTGCCGGCTCTTTTCTTAAGAGCCGGCACTCAAGTCGACATTTTCAAGCGCTAGCTCCACGCCCCCAAAAGCCGCCGCACAAGTATCAGCTGTCCGGTGTGGTACGCATTGTGATCCGCCGCGATCAATGCCTCTCGAAGCACCGTTTGCCCATCGCCGTGCGGGATCTTCGCGAACAAATCAGTCGACTTATTCGCTACAAGATCGCAAAGCGCCTGACGATCGGCCCGAAAAGCTTCCACACTCTTGTTCCACGACTTCTCGTTGGGAGGCTCCGGCGACTTCGGCCAATAGCCGCTCGGAAATTCCGGCGATTTATGTTTGGCATCGCGTGCAAATTCAAGAATATCCCACTGCGCGATGCGCAAATGCTCGAGAATTTCCCACGGTGAGTGCTCGGCGCCCTTCGGCCTTTTTCCGCAGAGCGCCGCTGGCATGTCTTTCACAGCAGCATCGAAATCCGCATGCGCTTCGCTTTCTTTCAGCAACTTGATCAAATGTTCGCGTAGAGCTTTGTCGTTCCCTGGTTGGTTTCCCAGTTTGTTTGCCATCGCTATTTTCCTTTCGTCGTGGGAGCCGTCTCGCTTGACTCGATCACCTCGAATACAAGATGCGCTTGGCATGCACGACACGTATGAGATGAGCTGTCGGGACTAAGGACGCATTCGTGCGGCGCAAAGACCTGGCACGTCATACATGCAATCGCCGCACAGAAGGGGTGTGAGGGTAGCCACGACGAACGCCGTTCTCGTCGTGGGCCTTTCGATCCATGCAGCGTGCGCATTTCGAGCAAGTCCGGGGCCCTGAAATGAGTAACCAGAAATCCACAGATCGCTGAATTTTCAACAGCCATTAATGCTTGACAGTTTGAAACCGCCTTGATAGGATGGCGGTTCGTCTGTAGTCCTTCCAGCCTGCCTGGGATGATCTGCTCTTTGACAATCGGATGATACATGCCAGAACCCGTTTGGTTTCTCTCTTGTTCCGGGTGTACCGGGACAGGGGAATATTGAGATAACCGAGCGATTTAACAGTTCGTTCCGATCGTGGGGACTTCGGTCTGCACGGTCGAAACATCAGGTTTCAAACGAGAGTTTGATCCTGGCTCAGAGCGAACGCTGGCGGCGTGCTTAACACATGCAAGTCGAACGCGCAGCATTCTGTAGCAATACAGGGTGTGGGCGCGTGGCGAACGGGTGCGTAACACGTGGATAACCTTCCTTGAGGTGGGGAATAACCCAGTGAAAATTGGGCTAATACCGCATAACATGACGATGGCACATGCTGTTGTCTTCAAAGGCGCAAGTCGCCACAAGAGGGATCCGCGGCCGATTAGCTTGTTGGCGAGGTAATGGCTCACCAAGGCATTGATCGGTAGCCGGACTGAGAGGTTGGCCGGCCACACTGGAACTGAGACACGGTCCAGACTCCTACGGGAGGCAGCAGTGGGGAATCTTGCACAATGGACGAAAGTCTGATGCAGCAACGCCGCGTGGGGGATGAAGCTTCTCGGAGTGTAAACCCCTTTCGACCCGGAAGAATGCCCGCAAGGGTATGACGGTACGGGTATAAGAAGCCCCGGCTAACTACGTGCCAGCAGCCGCGGTAATACGTAGGGGGCCAGCGTTGCTCGGAATTACTGGGCGTAAAGGGTCCGTAGGCGGTGTAGCAAGTCGATAGTGAAATCTCTGGGCTTAACCCAGAGGCTGCTAACGAAACTGCTGTGCTAGAGTGTGAGAGAGGCGAGTGGAATTACGGGTGTAGCGGTGAAATGCGTAGATATCCGTAGGAACATCCGAGGCGAAGGCGGCTCGCTGGATCACAACTGACGCTGAGGGACGAAAGCTAGGGGAGCAAACAGGATTAGATACCCTGGTAGTCCTAGCCCTAAACCATCAGGACTTGGGGTTTGCCCTGTACGGGGCAAGTCCCGTAGCTAACGCGTTAAGTCCTGCGCCTGGGGAGTACGGTCGCAAGGCTGAAACTCAAAGGAATTGACGGGGGCCCGCACAAGCGGTGGAACATGTGGTTCAATTCGACGCAACGCGAAGAACCTTACCTGGGCTTGAACCGCACAGGACCAGCTTGAGAAATCAGGCCTTCCCGCAAGGGACCTGTGTAGAGGTGCTGCATGGCTGTCGTCAGCTCGTGCCGTGAGGTGTTGGGTTAAGTCCCGCAACGAGCGCAACCCTTACTCATAGTTGCTACCCGCAAGGGAGAACTCTATGAGGACTGCTCCGGATAACGGAGAGGAAGGTGGGGATGAGGTCAAGTCAGCATGGCCTTTATGTCCAGGGCTACACACGTGTTACAATGCGCGCTACAAAGCGTTGCAAACCCGCGAGGGGGAGCTAATCGCAAAAAAGCGCGCTCAGTTCGGATTGCAGTCTGCAACTCGACTGCATGAAGCCGGAATCGCTAGTAATGGCGCATCAGAACGGCGCCGTGAATACGTTCCCGGGCCTTGTACACACCGCCCGTCACATCACGAAAGTGGGCTGTACTAGAAATCGCCGAGCCAACCGCAAGGGGGCAGGCGCTCAAGGTATGATTCACAATTGGGGTGAAGTCGTAACAAGGTAGCCGTAGGAGAACCTGCGGCTGGATCACCTCCTTTCTAAAAGAAAAGGGAGCACGAATCGCCTCTGGCGATTACGGCTCTCCACTCGGCCTAACTGGCCGGGCGTTCGGCTCTCTGCCGAACGGGTTCTGGCAAGTCTCATCCGAATGTCAAACGAGTTTGCTACAAACGCAAGCCCGGTCCGATGTGAATCGGATCGGGCTTTTTTATTTCTCGCCCACTCTCTGGAACTTAGTGGAAGTCACAAGCCCCGGCAAGATCCGCCCTCAGTAGCTCAGGCTTCAGCCTGTGCCACGCGATCTAAACCACACAAGCTTTCGGCCGTGCGCACGATCTCACTCGCAGAGGCTTGCAAATCGGCCCCCGGCAAGTACGATAAGCGCGAGGACATCCACATGAGCGCCAATTCCGAGCAGCAAAATCGCGTACGCGACAGCTTCGCGCGACAAGGCTTGATGCGCCACCTCGGCGCCGAAATCACCACACTCATCCCCGGCGAATGCGACATCCGCGTGCCCCACCGGCCAGAGCTAACCCAGCAGCACGGCTTTTTTCACGCAGGAGTCACAGCCGCGATCGCCGACAGCGCCTCCGGCTACGCCGCCTACAGCTTGATGCCCTCGAATTATTCCGTGCTGACGGTCGAGTACAAGATCAACCTGATGGCCCCAGCGGCAGGAGAACTGCTGATCGCGCGAGCCCGCGTGGTGCGCTCGGGTAAAACGCTGAAGATTTGCACCGCAGATGTATTCGCGATGAAAGACGGAAAAGAAACGCTCTGCGCCACAACGCTCTCTACGATCATGGCGTTGCAGGACCGATCGGACATGCCGGCAAAACCCTGACGCGCGCTGAGTGGCTCGCCTTTCCGAGACCCCCTCTGTCTCTGAGTTCCCGACTTCTCTACTCGACGGTCACTCGCAGATTCAGGGTCTTCACCGGCACGGCATTTGGTTCGAACGGCCGGAGATATTCGAAGTCGAGTTCCACAGATCCTTTCGCAACTGGCTCGAAAGTCCACACCTCTTCGCCACCGGAGCCAGGATTCCCAGGAAAGGACTCGCGAAACGTGGCACCTATCTTTTTGACCGTTGCCGCAGCCTCGCTCTCATTGGCGAGGCGCCACGAATAGCCGGTCGTGTGGTTCGCAATTAAAGTGACCGGGAAACTCTTTCCCATCTTTACGTACATGACACCCGGCTCGTGTTTGAGGGATGCTTTTGATCTTCCAGAAGTTACAGCCGACTCCACGACGCCGATAACTTCCATCTTTTGAAACTTGCCGCTCGAGTCGAATTCGAATTTCAGCTGGGCCGTGCCCACTCGAGCGCATGCATGACATCCATCCTGCAAGAGATACTCCTCCACAAAATTCTGCTCGTCATCTGCGGACGAACTCTCGGTCGGGAATTCCGTATGGTATCGATCGCCAGGCCAGATGCTCACATTCGGGTACTCTCGTTTCAAAGCTGAATAGTCGGCATTCTTGCCTAAGGTTTCCTGCGAGAGGTATTTGTAAGTCGTCAACGTCAATCATCGCCGGATCGCCGTTTACGAGAAACACACCATCCATTTCGTTCGCACGATACACGTATTCGACGTACGCGATGTCAACACGGCCTGTGTCACGAAACGCGCGGAGATACGCCAGACCGTGGTCATGGAATTCCCTCACAAAACCGGCAGCTTCCGCCGAAGCACCCGCAGATCTCATCGAGTCGAGGAAGCACGCTTCCTGCTGTCCGGGATCACCCGCGGCGCACACTTGACGAATGTCTGACAGCACACTCGGAGTGGGATTCCAGACCGCCTTTGCATCGATGCGAGCAAACTGCTGTGGCTTCAGAGAGAGCGCGGAAGGCGCATGGCCGACGAATCCGGCAACGCTGATACAGACGAGAGCGGCGGTAAGCAAAGTGCTCTTCATCGAAAACTCACTTCAACAATTCTCGTGCTTTGCGATGCGCCGACCGCAGAGCCACACGACCGGCGCTCGCCTGTCGCAAATCGCTTCAAACTATTCCGAACCTATTCCGAGGCCGGCACAAACACCTTCTGAGGCGATGAAAGCTCCACATCGCGCTGCTCCGTGCGTACCCGGAAGCTTCGCAGCTCCCCGCCCTTCTTCTTACTGCGCGGCGTCGAGAAAGTGAGCCATTCCTGATTATTGAGCACCATGCTCAGCTGCTCGAGATATGGCGCGAACGAAATCGGAGTTTGCAGGCCCTGAAAAAACGCCTCGCCGCCCGTTCCGTCCGCCATCTGCGCGAGATTGCTCTGCCCGTAGTTCACCTGGAACATGTTGCGGCCATACCGTCCCACCCCACTCGCGTAGAGCGTGTGAATGATCACGCCGGCTCTCTGCGCGCGCTGTATGGTCGTGTCAACGTCCGGGCTGAACGGATCGCCGCGAAAACGGTCGATTCCATCCGCGATCAGCAGGATTTCGCGGCGCGAGCCCTTCACGGGCCAGCGCTTGATCAAATCCATCACCGAAAGATAGATGCTGGAATACGCGGCGATATTTCCGACCGGCAGTCGCAGAGATTTGGCCACAGCTTCGTGATCGGTATTAAATTGCGAAGCCGCTTGAACCGTTCCGTTGCTCGCGTAGAAAATTGCCACGCCGGAAGTTTTCGGCTGGCCCATAATGAAATTCGTCAGGTCTTTGAATTGCAAGCCCAGGTCCGTCCCGGTCGATTCATCAATCACGATTGCGAGTTCAAGCGCAGCTTTGTCGCCCTGCGCCGGCACCCACGAGGTTACAACCTGTTTTTCCTTGCCAACATAAACGGAAATATCGCTCTTGCTCACCGCGGGTGGCGCCGAGTATTTAGGCCCGAGTACGGTAACCACGGTAGTGACCGGAACCTTCCCCGCTGACGCGTCTGTCTGAGCGTGTGCAGGAATTGCAGCGAGGGATACGGAAGCAACGAGCAACAAGAATGCGAACTTGCGAAATGATCCTGCCATAAGTCCCTCCTCCATCGAAATACCCACTGACGGGAAGCACCCTCCGCCGTTATTTCTCGCCGCCCGGCACGAATACTTTATCGGGAGCCTTAATATCCACGTCCTTGCGCTCGGTGACGACCTTGATTCCGCGATAGTCTCCACTCGCTTTCTTGCTTCGGTCCGTCGTAAACGTCAAGAAATACTGATTCTTCAGAATCGTTCCGAACTGCGCCATGTACGGATCGATGCTCAGCGGTGCGCTGTCTCCTGAGAAAAATGCGTAGCCGCCCGTCCCATCGGTGATTTGATTCAAATTCCCCTGTCCCCAGCGGCTTACCAGCCTGCTGAAGCCGGGGCGGCCAGCCGTCGATTCAAAAATTCCGTAAATCACCACTCCCGCCTGCTGCGCTTTGTCGATCGTGAGCTGAACGTCAGGACTGAACCGATCCTTGCGCAAATAATCGAATCCGTCGGAAAACAGCAAGATTTCCCGGCGCGCTCCCGTCACAGGCCAGCCCGCGATCAGCTGCATCATCGATTGATAGACGCTCGAAGCGGCGCCATAGGTTCCGCTCGGCATCCGCACCGTTTTCGCCACTGCCGCCGAGTCCGGATTGAATTGCGATGCCACCGTGACCGTTCCGTTGGCCGCGTAGAAGACACCCACGCTCGTGGAAGGCGGCTGCGATGCAATAAAGCTGCTCAACGACTGAAGCTGATTCCCAAACGATCTTCGCAGCGAATCGTCGATCACGATTGCGAGCTGCAGCCCCGCCCGGTCTCCCTGAGCCGGCATAAAATTCACGATCTCTCTGCGATTGTCACCTTCTCGGACAGTGATGTCATCCTTGCTGATCGCGGGCGGCGCTGCAAACTTCTTGCCCGTGATAGTGACGACCGTAGTGATTGGAACTTTGCCCGACGAGTCTGCTTGTGGTTTCGCTTGTACAGGAATCGCAACGATGAGAGTTGCCAAAAAGACAGCGGATAATCCGCAGTCGAATAATCTGCGCATAAATGCCTCCTCAGTTGTACGACACTTAATTAGACGGTACGGGGCGTCAATTTGGATACATCAGACGTTGCGCAACTTTAGTGAGCAGGAGGCGCTATGTCAAGACTGCACGCTTCGGCGACGCTGCCGCCGAAGCGTGCAGAGACGAGGTGAGAAATCCGGCTGCAACTTCCGCTAGTAGGTTAGCGTGAGCCGCTTGCGGCGTTCTACCCACTCTTCAGTAGCGAAAATTCGCGGCGTGAGTTCGATTAAACGAGGAAGCATGTTGAACACGGCGACAGGCCCCCATTCCGCGCCTTTGCGCGTGCGATAGCCTTTGCGCGTAAGCTCTTCGGCAACTTTCGTGAGTGAAATATCCTGAATGATCAGCTCCATCATCGAAAGCAGGAACTGCATCTCCTGCGGATTTTCTTCCAGGTGCTCGCAGTCTCCGCCCACGCGCACTCCGAACGGTGGCTCTTCGACGTGTTCCTCGATGTGCTTCGAGACGCCCGCCTCACGCTCGGCTGTGGCTGCTGGCGCTTCAGCTTCACGTTCCCACTCGACGCCAACCAGCCGCCACCCGGCCTTTTCACGCTGCTTCAAATACTCTGCATCCAGCGATCCTTCCACCGACTCTCGAATGCGTTCCAGCTTTGCCATAGCTCCTCCTCACCCTTCGAGAATGAAACGAATCGCGAATTGACGCTTCCCGCTCGCAGCAAAATTCTTGTTCAGCCTCGATTGCAATCTATTCCAGTCATTCGTAGCGCAGACGCAATCATCGGATCCACTCGCATCGCCCGCCGCGCCGGCAAATAACAAGCGAGGAGAGCAACAGCCGCCAGCACGACGGGCACCATGACAAAAGTGAGCGGGTCGGTTGCGCTCACTCCGAACAGCAAGCTGGCCAGCACTCGCGTCAAGAGTAGCGACGCCACAGTCCCCAGCGCCGCTCCCATCAACGTCAATCGCACCCCCTGGCCAAGCACCAGCCGCAAAATGTCGCGCGGCGTCGCGCCCACGGCCATCCGTATCCCGAGTTCGTGCGCCCGCTGCGTCACCGTATAAGCCATCACGCTGTAGAGACCGACCGACGCGAGCGTGAGCGCGATCGCGCCGAAGATGCCGATGAGGATCAGGTTGAACCGCATCGGAGCCCGCGCATCATCCAAATAGTCCTCGAGCGGCTGCAAATCGCGCACGGCAATTCCCGCATCGAGCGTCCGCACCTGTTGTTCCACCTGCTTCATTACGCCGCTCGAGTCGCCCGATGTTTTGAGCACAACTCCGACGCGCCCGAACGGCTCCTGCACGTGCGGAATATAAATCTGTTCGCGAACGTTGCGAGTCAGGTCGTGGGTTCGCAAATGCGCGACGACTCCCACCACGATCGCAAACACGCGGGGATTATCTTTTCTCGACAGCAACTCCACTTCGAGCCTTTTCCCGAGAGCGCTTTCGCCCGGCCACGCGCGGCGCGCCAGCATCTCGTCGACGATTACGACCACAGGGTGATTCGCGTCATCGGCTTCATTGAAGTTGCGTCCTTCGAGCAATCGCGCTCCCACCGTCGGCAGAAATCCGGGCGTGATGGGCCGCCAGTCGGCGGAAAGGCTTTCCCACTTCTGCGATGTTTCGGCGTTGTAGGCGTACGGCATCTGCGCGCCGCTTCCGGTGAACGGAAGTTGAAAGATCGACCCAACCGACTGCACGCCCGGAAGCGCGCCCATCTTCAGTTCGAGTTCGTGGACGAAGCGGCTTATGTCCTCATTCTTCGGATAACGATTGCCCGGAATCGTCACGAAGAACGAGATAATATTCTGCGGATTGTATCCGGGCTGCACGCGCTGCAGCGCAACGAAGCTGCGAATCAGCAGGCCCGCTCCGATCAGCAGCACAAGCGACAACGCGAATTCGCTCACCACCAGAAGCCGGCGCGCGCTCTGTCCGCGTCCTCCGCTCGATCCGCGGGCCGCATCCTTCAATGTGTCGCTCAGATTGAGCCGCACTGCCTGAATCGCGGGAATCAATCCAAAAAGTAACGCCGTCAGCACGCACGCGCCCAGCGTGAATCCGAGCACGGCGCCATCGATGCGAATGTCATCCAGCCTCGGCAATCCAGCCGGGTGAAGCGCGATCAACGCGCTCAACCCCCAGTTGGCCACCAGCAATCCCGCGATGCCGCCAAGAATCGAAATCAGCACGCTTTCGATCATTATCTGGCGCACGAGCCTCGACCGCGATGCGCCCAGCGCAGACCGCACCGCCATTTCTCTTTCGCGCCGTGTCGCGCGAGCCAGCAGTAGATTTGCAACATTCCCGCACGCAATCAGAAGAACAAAACCGACGGCCGCCAGAAGCGTCAGCAGCGTCGGCCGCACATTTTTTACCACGTCAAATTGCAGCGGCACGGCGCGAATCCGCAGGCCGGATTCTTTGTGCACTTCGTTCTCGTTCCGCAATTGTTCCGCGATGCCGTCCATTTCGGCTTGCGCCTGCGGCCAGGTCACACCGGGTTTGAGACGTCCAAACACGCTGAGGAACGTAAGGTTTCGCGGGAACGCTGCGTAATTGAGCTGCTGCGGAATCCAAAGGTCGGCATCCTTCAGCAGAAAAGCTTCCGCCGGCAGCAACATTCGAAATTTCGACGGCAGAATTCCCACCACCGTGTACGGCTGCCCGTTCAATTGAATCGATTTGCCGACAAGCCCGGCATCGGAATGAAACGTGCCGCGCCACAGTCGATCGCTCAGCATCACCACGTGCGGACCGTTCAAGCGCGGCTTCCTCTTCGGTGAAATTGCGCCCGAGCGCCGGCTCGACTCCCAGCACCGGGAAAAAATTCGGCGTCACTGTGGCCATGTCGAATTGCTGCGGCCGGTTTCCGCCGCCACCGGGATCGTCAAGCTCGAGCGTGCCGCCCGGGGTTCCGCTCGCGGCGGCGAAATCAATTAGGCGCGATCGTTCGCGGTAATCCTTGAAATCCGGCGGAGAAACGGCCGGCAGCGACTGCCCCTGATTGCCGTAATCGTTCCAGATGATCGTCAGCCGCGCGGGATCGGCATAGGGCATGCCGCGAAGCAGCACTCCGTTTACGACGCTGAAAATCGCAGTATTCGCGCCAATGCCAAGCGCAAGCGTAAGTACCGCGACGGCGGTGAAGCCCGGACTTTTCCGCAACATCCGCGCGCCGTACACCAAATCCTGCCAGAGCGTTCCCACAGAACACCTCCACGGACACCGCCCCGCATCAGCATCGCAAGTTCGATGCCGCTCCGCGGCCTGCGGAAATGGATGACGGTGCGTGGGTTAGTTAGACGTGGCACCCGATACGAAGAAAGCGGCTGCCCGCTTGTGGGATAGCCCGTCGCTGAATCGGACAACACAACTCCCGTGCGCACCGCGCCACCCCATCCGAAATATGCCGGCGCTGCTCGCTTGACCGAAACGCCGGCCCCCGCCTATTATGGATGTACTCCTCGGAAGTTTTTTACCGTGGGCCTGTAGCTCAGTTGGCTAGAGCGCACCCCTGATAAGGGTGAGGTCGGTGGTTCAACTCCACCCAGGCCCACCATTTCCTTCTTCATAATCTTGGCCTCCGACCACAAACCCGTCTTCGTTGTGAGATATGATTGCCGAGGATCTACTCTTCCGAATATGTACCTGAGATTCGTTGTGCCTGATCTCGATGAAAATTCCGGAAGAGAGCTTGGTGTTTTCCAAGCGGTCTGGCGCCTGCGAGACGCAGGAAAACTCTCCACCTACGAAGTAGAACACCACGACTCGATTCGCCAATGGTTCAATGAAAATCTAGAAAGGCCTACGCGATTCACTGCTTCTAAGCCTCCTTACTATCGCAAACAGAACAGAGCGATATCTTGGTTCAAAGATAGTGCACACGAGCACCTCGCTCACATCAGAGAACTAGCGGTGATCCTCCAAAATCACGCGATTTTCGTACGAATGTTGAAAACCGACCGCGTGGGCTATGTGGTGTACGAGGATGAATATCAAATCGTGGCGGAGCCATTTACGGGAGACCCTTACTGACGATGTGTCAACCCGGACAGGTATGCTCAGTGATTTAGGCAGTCAGGAGCACGAGCGCGGCGGTGCATAACCGTTCCAGCGCCCGCTCTCGCTATAACTTGTTAAGCCCATCAAGCGCCGCCACCTTGTACGCTTCAGCAAGCGTGGGGTAGTTGAACACCGTATCGCGGAAATATTCGATCGAGCCGCTGTAGGCAAGCACCGCTTGCCCGATGTGGATAATTTCCGTAGCGCGCTGGCCGATCGCATGGACGCCCAAAAGCTTTCGCGTGTTGCGATCGAACAGCAGTTTCAGCATTCCGCTTTCATCGCCCAGCATCATGCTTTTCGCAAGCTCGGCATACTTCGCTATGCCCACTTCGTACGGCACCTTCGCCGCTGTGAGCTGCTCTTCCGTCTTCCCCACCATCGAAATTTCCGGAATCGTATAAATCCCGTACGGAAACAGCGCCGACATATTTTCCGACGGCGCTCCGAACATGTGGCAGCTCGCAAGCCTGCCCTGCTCCATCGACGTGCTCGCGAGCGCCGGGAAACCAATCACGTCGCCTGCCGCATAAATGTGCGGGACCTCTGTCTGATATTTCGCATTGACGATCACTTTGCCGCGCTCGCCCGGTTTCAATCCGGCGGCTTCGAGTGAAAGCTGATCGCCGTTCGCCTGGCGTCCCACCGCATACAGCAGCGCGTTTGCCTGCACTTTCTTGCCGCTTTCGAGCTCGGCGAAAACGCGATCGCGCTGCTCGTCAATTCCCACGCGCGTCACTTTTTCGCCCAGCCGGAACGTAGTCCCCATCTGCCTCAAGTGATACGCGAGCGCCTCGATGATCTCGCGGTCCACAAAATCCAAAAGCTGCGGGCGCTGGTCGATCAGCGTCACTTCCACGCCCATCGCGGCCATGAACGACGCGTACTCGAGTCCCACCACACCCGCCCCTACGACGATGAGCTCACGCGGCAAGCCTCGCATCGCTGTAAGCTGGTCCGTATCCATAATCCGTTTCCCATCAAACGGAATATCCGCATTGCCCGCAGGACGCGTCCCACATGCAATCAAAATGTTGTCCCCGCGGAGTGTCGTTTTTTCCGTGCCGGAATCGACTTCAAGCGTGTGTGGATCGGTGAACCGAGCCAGCCCCTGACTAATCAATACGCCATTCCGCTTCAGTTGCGCTCGAATCACCTCAGTTTCACGCGCCACCACGATTTGCACGCGAAACGCGAGGTCCTGCAGCGAAATATCTCCGTTTCCGCGATACGCATTCCCGTAAAAGGATTTCACCGCTGATCCCGTAAGCTGGAAAATCGCTTCGCGCACGCTCTTGCTCGGAATCGTTCCGGTATGGACGCACACGCCGCCCATCATGAGCGTGCGATCGATCACAGCCACGCGCTTGCGCAACTTCGCCGCGCAGATGGCGGCCTTCTGGCCGGCCGGGCCGCTGCCAATTACGATTAGGTCAAAACTCTGTTCGCTCATTTCAGCCATTCACTCTATCGAAGAATAAAACCGCGCACAATGCCCCACAGGGCGCAGGCGCGCGATCCATACGAATCTCGAAACCGCCTCGTCGGAAGGGGTGGGGCGAGGCGTGCCCCGGAAGAAATTCTCCTTCGTAGAGTTTACAGGAATGTGAACGCCGGATGCGGCAGCAAATCTAGGAAGGTGCTGTTCCGAGCAACGCGAGCGCTTTGCGTGGCGCCCGCCGTCGCTTTCAAGATCGTAGATTTCGAACAACTGGAAGTGAAGCTACTTTCCGCGACTCTTGCAGAATTCACGCAGATCGTCGACCGCCAATCCGAAAAGGCTGCGAATAAATTCTTTTTCGAGAAAATTATCGACCGATTCGACTGAGGGAGCGGCGGAAAGCACTGGCTGCGCGTTCCTCGATTCCGCATCAGCGGCATCAAAATCGAAGTGACGGTTACGCGAGCGCGATCATATCGATTTCCACGCAAAAATCGCGTGGAAGGCGCGCCGCCTCGATGGTCGTGCGCGCCGGAGGGTTCTTCGGAAAGTATCGCGCGTACACTTCATTCATCGCCGCGAAATCATTCATATCCTTGAGAAACACGCCCACTCGCACGGCGTGCTCGAGCGACGACCCCGCCGCTTCTACGATCGCTTTCAGATTCTCGAGGCACCGAGCCGTCTGCTCCGCGACGCCGCCTTCGACAACCTTTCCGGTCACCGGATCGCCCGCGCCCTGTCCCGAAATAAAAATGAAGCCGTTCGCGCGAATTGCCTGCGAATATGGGCCAATCGCTTTCGGCCCTTTCTCAGTAGAAATCACTTCCCTCACGGTTCCTCCTCGACTTGAACGGCTGAGAGCATGTTGGATGGTTATCGCGGCGATTCGTTAGCTGGTTCGTATCTCGAGCGGAAATTCTTGGGAATACCCTTTTCGTACAGCCACACGCGGAAGAACTCCGCGAGATCCTTGCCGCTCGATTCCTCGATCGCCGAACGAATCTCGTTGTAGCCGGCTTCCTGGCCTCTCAGCAAACTCACGACGCGCGTCAGACCCTTTCTCACTGGCTCCTCGCCGCATTGATCTTCGAGCGCAATAAACAACAGCGGCGCCTTCGCAAGGCTGATTGCACGCTGCTCCGGAGCGTCCGACATTTTCGCGACACCAAGCGGTATCTCCACCGCTTTCGCGGAGGCTACATCGTATTCATGTAGAAGATGAACGATGCGCTGCCGGCGAGCCGCTTCGCCTTTGCGCGCTTCATCGATCACGATCGTCGCGTATTCAGGAAGGCCTTCGCCGAGGCCGACCTGCGCGAACGGTGGCGGGTAGATCTGCTCGCCAAACCAATTGTGGGCGAGCGCGTGTGTCACCTTGTCAAGAAACTTGTCGCTGTTGATTCCAAGCGCAAGCGCGGCCGGATTCACAAGCGCACCGCCGGGAAATGATGCTGCTGCCGGCCCCGCCTCGCCGCTAGAGTGATTCCGCAGCTCGGGCGATTCGACGATGTACGGCGCGCTGGCTTTTTTCTCCAGTGGGCCAAAAGTCTTCTGGAGCGTGCTCCACGCTGCAGCAATTCGTTCCGCACTCGCAGCGGGATCTTCCTTCAGCGGCTCAAGCGTCCAGAAAACCACGGAGTCGGCGCCGCGGCGGGACGAATCTTTCTCGACGTATTGGCCAGCGACTACAAACGGCGCTAGATCCTTCTCTCGCAGCTGGTAGCGATTTTCGATTTCGCTTCCGGCGTTCTTTTTGCCGCTTTTATTGCCTCTGCTTAGAAGCAGAAAGTTTGAAGGCACGCGAATCGCGACGATCGTCTTATCCGGCCGCGTGGGCAACGGCGACAATGCGTGGTCTGGAGGTTGGAGAACCGCAAACCACCCGCGGAATCCCAGGCTGAATGTTTTTGGTCCGAGCGTAATCTGAGCTCCCGAATCGTCCGGAGAGCTCAGCGCATACTCGATCATCAAGTCGATCTTTTGCTTCCGCTGCCAAGTCGAATCGAGTGGAATGCGAAGCGTATTCGGATGGCTGTATTGCAGCTCCACTGGCAGTGCCACCGGGGTTGCGTCTTGCCCGTTTACCTGGACGTGAAGATTTTTCAGGCCGTAGGTCTTTTCGACGGGGACGACGACGTCGATGAATTTCAAATCGGAGGCGCCATAGTTCAACAATGTAAAATTCCCGCGAATCTTCAATTCCGGAGTTTCAGCGGAAACAAATTGAATCTCGCGCGATTCCTTGCTGATGCGATATCCGGGAGCGAGTGGGACGGTACATGCCGAAGTGCAGATCAAAATTAAAGCCGCGACGAGCGGAGCGAACCAAGTCTGCATTGCGGTGCGGGACAAGATGAAAGATTTTACCGGGCCGGAGCCATTCGGAGAAGCTTGAAACTCAATGAGCACGGCGCGCGCTAAGTCCCGGTGAACCGGCGAAGAATTTCCGCGTCGGTCGCGCGGTGCCGCCGGAGTGCGATGATTTCATCGGCGGCAGAATCCGGAACGCCGCGGCGCTCCAGTTCGAGGAGCGTCGTCTCACGGAGACCCGAATTTTTTAACTTGCCGAGCGAAAGCCCTGAGAGCGCGGGCTTACCTTCCGCTTGATGTTTCGCTGTTTCAAGAATGATCGCATCGGAAAGGCCCGCGAGCCGCATCACCTGAAATTCTCCGGCGCCGAGGCCGAGCTGGTCCATTTTTGCGAGCTCCATAATCGTGTCTTCGCTGACAGACGCTTTTGCCAGGCCCGCAACCGCTTCGCCGGCCGTGAACGGTTTCCCGCGCTGATGATAAATCTCGACGATGCTCACGCATCCATCGTCAGAGAATCCGCCGCCGCGCATTGTGGTAATTTCGGTTATCTCTTCGGGGGTAATGTTGAGCGCGACAAGTTTTTTGATCGAGGCGTAGCTCACTCCAGCAGCGTCGAGAGGTTTGGTGTCGAGCGGTTGCATGTGCTTACATCCGGCGGCGAAAAATACAAGCATTGCAGTGAGACAAAAAAGAGCGCAGGGACGGGGCATTTGTTTAGACATTATAGACGCGCTCGATGTCGAAGACCCCGGGAATGCGCTTGATTGAACTAAGGATGCGCTCGAGTTGTTTGCGGTCATGCACGTCGAGCGCCACGTCCATCCGCGCATGTAGCGCTTCGCCGCCGCTTTCGAACGTCCGAATGTTCGCGCCCGTGTCGCTGATCGCGCTCGTAATGCTCGCGAGAATCCCGGGCCGGTCCTCGGTGAAAATTCGCAAGCGAACCGGGAAGGTAGCCTGAGTCGAGCCGGCCCACTCGACGGGAATGCGCCGTTCAATTTCGTACAGAAGATTTTGAACGTTGGGGCAGCTTTTGCTGTGCACGGCGATGCCCCGGCCGCGCGTGACGTAGCCAACAATGTCGTCACCCGGAATCGGATTGCAGCATTTCGACCGGTAGACCATCAGATCGTCGTGGCCGCGAACCACGATCGCGCCATCATTGATCCCAAGCATGCGCTTGACGGTCGAAACAATCTTCGGCTGTTTGTCTTCGCTCGGCTCAGTAAGCGGCTGGCCGGTAGCTTTGGCGAGCACCTGGCGTGCCGACCATTTCCCGTAGCCGAGATCGGCGTGGAGATCTTCGATCCGGCCGCAGCCGTAGTCGGAAGCAACGCGCTGCCAGTCTTCGTCCGAAATTTTCTTCAGCGTAATATTCGCCTGCCGCGCTTCCTTTTCAAGGAGGCGACGGCCCACGTCAGTGGCTTGCGCGCGCTCGTTGAGATTGATCCACTGCCGAATTTTGCTGCGTGCTCGCGAAGTGTGAACGAAGCTCAGCCAGTCGCGCGACGGTTCGTGGCCTTTTTGCGTCAGGATTTCCACCACGTCGCCATTCGCGAGCGCGTGGCGCAGCGGAACCATCGCGCCATTCACTTTTGCGCCGCTGCACTGATGACCGACCTCGGTATGAATCGCGTAGGCAAAATCGATGGGAGTAGCGCTGCGCGGCAGAACGACAACGCGGCCTTTCGGCGAGAATGTGTAAACCTCTTCCGGATAGAGGTCGACGCGCAGAGTGGATAGAAACTCGCTGGGCTCCTCCATTTCCTGCACCCACTCGATCAATTGACGCATCCAGACGATGCGCTGGTCGTCCGCCTGCGAAGCAACATGGCCGTCCTTATATTTCCAGTGGGCTGCGACGCCTTGCTCCGCAATTCGATGCATTTCCTGCGTGCGAATTTGAACTTCGAAGGGCTGGCCAGCGTGAATCACCGTGGTATGCAGTGACTGGTACAAGTTGGGGCGCGGCATCGCAATGTAATCTTTGAAGCGGCCGGGAACGGGCGGCCAAATCTGATGAATCACGCCGAGAGCCGCATAACAATTCTTAACCGTGTCGGTGATGACGCGCAGAGCGAGCAGGTCAAAAACCTGATCGAGGGTGCGTTGCTGCTTTTGAATTTTCAGATGCAGCGAATAAAGGCGCTTGATGCGGGCCTGCACTTCGGCTGGAATGCCGCTCTCGATCATCTTCCCGCGGACGGAATCCTGGACTTCGTGCAGAAACTTGTCGAAGACTTTTTGCTTTGTGCTGATTTTTTTCTGGATGTCGAGAAACGATTCGGGTTCGAGGTAGCGAAACGCAAGGTCTTCCAGCTCGCCGCGTATCAAGCCCATACCAAGGCGGTTCGCGACGGGCGCGTAAATATCGAGCGTCTCGCGAGCGATGCGCTGCTGCTTTTCGGAATCGAGGAATTGAAGAGTGCGCATGTTGTGCAGCCGGTCGGCCAGCTTGATCATGACGACGCGCACGTCGTTGACCATCGCGAGCAGCATCTTGCGAACGTTTTCCGCCTGTCGCGCTTCGGGAGCGAGTAGATCGAGCCGGCTGATTTTCGTGGCTCCTTCGACGAGGCGCGCTACGTCCGGGCCGAATATTTCCTCGATTTGCGAGAGCGGGATTTTGGTGTCTTCCACGACGTCATGAAGCAGCGCGGCGCAAAGAGCGGTGACGTCGAGGCGCATGTCCGCGAGAAGGTGCGCCACTTCCACAGGATGCGAGAGAAATGGCTCGCCGGAGAGGCGGAATTGTGTTTTGTGCTGCTCAGCGGCGAAATCATACGCGCGGCGAAGAAGTTCGAGATCGTCACCAGGGCGGTTCCGTCGAACTTTGTCCATCAGTTCGACGAAGCGGAGATCCACCGCGCGGCGCGCTGCCGGACTTATGGACGATTTAGGTGCCGGGTCCATGGGTGTGTCTCCGGCTATTCTAAACGAGGCGGCGGGACCGGGGTTCGGATTTATGAAGTTGTTCCGTAGTAGCACCGGAAGGCGCGGTCTGGCTGAAAGTCGATATGGCGATGTCACAAGGCCCCAGACCCGTAATCGATTCATTGACGTTTATCGATGAATGGAGTAGCCTCAAAGTCGGTCGATGCTGGAGGCAGCGGACTCGATGGCGCGAAAGACAAGTTGTGCGGACATGGATGGCAGCTGCTGCCGGACAGAGACAGCTCCGAAGATCAGCCGCGGGCGAGCGCGGGAGTATGCCGGGTGGTTCAAAGCGCTCGCCGATCCAACGCGGATACGGATTTTGAATTTGCTGGCGGCGAACCGCGATCCGGTTTGCGTGTGCGACATCGTGCAGCATTTTCAGATCGGGCAGCCAACGATTTCGCACCATCTTAAGATTTTGCGCGCCACTCGCTTCGTGCAATCGCAGCGGCGCGGGACTTTCATGTACTACCGGATCAATCGAAACTGCCTGGGTGAATTCCCGAATGCGGCTCGGTTGATCATGGATGTCTAGCGGCAATATTCGGGCGTCGCGAAAAACCTTGGGAACCACAGATGAACACAGATATGCAAACTGCTCGCGTTCGACAGCTCTCACTTTGAAATCTTTCTGAAATGTGGGAAGGAACCGTTTGCGGCGGAACGCGTTTACATTCATCGAATATCGTCACTATTCGATTAATAGGAGAACACAATGGCGCACGAAGACATCAAGGACGTGGTGAGAAATAAGTATGGAGAGGCGGCACGGCGATTGACGGGAGCAGGCCGGCCCACTACTTCCGCATGCGCGGCTGGCGCAGTTCCTTGTTGCGATCCGATTTCGTCGAACTTGTACGCCACGAACGAAGTCGCAGGGCTGCCGCAAGATGCGGTGGCGGCGTCACTGGGCTGCGGAAATCCTACGGCGCTCGCGCAAGTCAACTCAGGAGAAACCGTTCTCGATCTGGGGTCGGGTGGTGGAATCGACGTCCTACTGTCGGCGAAGCGAGTGGGGCCGGCGGGAAAAGCCTATGGGCTCGACATGACGGACGAGATGCTGGCGCTGGCGCGGGAGAATCAGCGGAAAGCGGGCGCCGAAAACGTAGAGTTTCTGCGTGGCGAGATCGAAAACATTCCTCTGCCGGACAATTCGGTGGACGTCGTGATTTCGAATTGCGTGATCAATTTATCCGGTGACAAGGACCGCGTGTTGCGCGAAGCGTTTCGCGTGTTGCGGCCGGGCGGAAGGTTCGCGGTGTCAGACGTGGTGGTGCGCGGGCCGGTACCAGCAGAGATTCGACGGAACGTGGAGCTTTGGGTCGGCTGTGTCGCCGGCGCGATGGAGGAATCGGAGTACCGGACGAAACTTGCGGCTGCTGGATTCGAAAACATCGAAATCGAGCCGACGCGGGTTTACAGCGTTGAGGATGCAAGGCAATTTCTGACGGCGCAGGGCATCGACGTCGACGCGGTTGCGCCGCACGTGGAGGGGAAGTTTGCGAGCGCGTTCATCCGAGCGAGGAAGTCCGCGACTGCAAAGATCAATGCAGAATCATCCTGTTGCGGCCCCGCGTGCTGTGCAGCAAAGGAGTGACGAAGATGCCGGGTCGCTACAACGTCCTTTTTCTTTGTACCGGCAATTCGGCGCGGTCGATCATGGCCGAAGCGATTCTGAACCGGAAAGGACGGCCCAACTTTATCGCGTATAGCGCGGGCAGCCATCCGGCCGGGCAAGTGCGTCCCGAGGCGCTGCGGCAATTAGAGCTCGCGCATTTGCCAACGCACGATGCGCGCAGCAAGAACTGGGATGAGTTTGCGAAGCCGGGCGCGCCTCAGATGAACTTTGTTTTCACGGTGTGCGACAACGCGGCCAAAGAAGTTTGCCCCGTGTGGCCGGGCCAGCCGATGACGGCGCACTGGGGAGTGCCAGATCCAGCAGCCGTCGAAGGCTCACCGGAAGAGATCGAGCGGGCGTTTCGGGATGCATTTATGATTCTCGACCGGCGAATCAGCTTGCTGCTTTGCTTGCCGCTTGCAAGTCTGGACAAGCTGGCAATCAAGCGGGAAATCGATCGGATCGGGCGAGAATGAAAGCTTCGCTCCCGCGCCGACTCGCGGCGGAATTGCTGGGGACTGGATTCCTGGTGGCGACGGTGATTGGATCGGGAATCATGGGCGAGCGGCTCGCAGGCGGCAACGTGGCAATCGCGCTTCTCGCTAACACAATTGCAACGGGAGCGGGGCTGGTCGCGTTGATCCTTGCGTTCGGGCCGATTTCCGGCGCGCACTTTAATCCAGTTGTGACGCTGAGCGATGCGCTCGAGGGCGGGATCCGATGGGCGGAAACCCCAGGCTACATCGGCGCACAGATACTGGGAGCGATCGGCGGAGCCGTCGCAGCTCATTGGATGTTTCGGCTGCCGGCCGTATCACTATCGCAACATGCGCGAAGCGGAGCGTCGCAACTTTTCAGCGAGTTCGTTGCAACGTTCGGATTGATGTGCGTGATCTGGGGATGCTCGCGGCGCCGGCCCGATGCGACGGCATTTGCGGTCGGCGCGTATATCACGGCGGCATACTGGTTCACGGCGTCCACGTCATTCGCAAACCCAGCGGTAACGATCGGGCGCGCAATGAGCGATACGTTTGCGGGAATCCGGCCGCAGGATGTGCCGGGATTTATCCTGGCGCAAATTGGCGGCGGTCTCGCCGCAACGCTTTTATTTCGATGGTTCAGGACGGACTCGCGGCTGGCCACTCGACAGACTGAATCGAACTAAACACCGAGGTGGCGCGCGTTATTTCGCAGCGGGGGCCACCGCCGGGGCTGAGGAAGACGTGAGGTCGAAGACGTACCGGACCGTGATCAGTCCCAAGTGCGCGCTATCGAGGCGGACGGATTCGTCGAGCTGATTGCCGTCGGGCGTGAGTTCGTACGTGCGCGTGATTTTTCCGCCGTGCTGGCCTTTTTCTTCGGCGACGAGGCGGGCGCCTTGCCAGCTTGCAGCGGCTTCTCGATAATTTGGGTCATTGGATTTTTGAGGCTTTCGATTGTCTGTGAAGTAAACCCGTTTGTGATTTTGATCGTCGGTGACGTCGACTTCGCCTTCTTTCTGCGTGAACGTGAGCGACGTCGCCGGCTCGATTAAATCCTGAAGCTGCTGGCGATCTTCGTAGGTGGTGGGGTCTGAGCTGCCGCCGCGGCGCCCGGAAGGGCCGTTGCCGCCGTTTCCGGGGTAAGGCGAACCATTGCCTGGATACGGAGAACCGTTACCCGGGCGGCCGTACGGGCCGTTGCCGCCGCCACTTCCGGGATAGGGATTATTTCCTCCGCCGCCCGCGCCGGCGTTCGGGCTGTTGCCGCTAGTTCGATTACGAACTTGTTCGATTTTTTGGCGCGCGTCGTCGCTTTCGTCGGGATTTATTTTCCACGAGCCGATCAGATTTTCTTTTTTCTGCGGCGGATATTGCTTTACGTGAACGGGAGCCGGGGCCGGGGATTTATCGGACGTTTGCGATTGCGCCGCCGGATGCAGTGGGCCGGGGGCGGCCTGCGCGTGAAGCGGCGCGGGGCATGCGATCCACGCGATCGCCAGGATCCTTGCGGCGAGTATGATTTTTGTAGAGGCTGCTCTCATTCGTTCCTCATGCGCCTGTGACGCGCGGATTCGCTCCAGACAATTTTAGCCGCGCAATTGTAAGAGATGCGGGGGCAAGTGGAAAAGATGTCAGAGGGTGGTGGCGGGGGGGGTCTTCGCACGCGATAGAGTGCAGCAAGACGCCCTGGTTGCTGCACTTTCGGGACACATCTGCTTTTGTCGGTACCGACTCGGAAAAATCTGCAGCTACTGCTTCGGACTGGAAATCTTCTCGGCGCCCTTCTCAACCGGATAACCTTTCTCGACCCAGTCTGTAGCGAAATCGTGTGGGAGAAGCAGGACGCGCAGCTGCGTGAAACCCATGTCGCGAAGCGCGGTGAACGCGGGGCGCAAGTTCGGACAGTGTTCGAGCGGACAGCAGCCGCAGTACACGATCAGATTTGCCGAGCGCGATATTCCCTGCGCCCATTTTTTCAGATCGGCGAGGCCTTGCTCGGATTGTGCGGCGCCGTGGAAAACGGCTCCAGGTACGTGGCCGCCCGCATACAGCGGACGAAAGCCGGCACAGACGACAACCGGTCGGTTCGCGCTTTTCGATTCGCCGAGCTCTTTCATCAAATCGGCTGGTTGGATTGTTTGCGTCGCGGACCAGGGTTCGGATTGCGGCTCGGGAACCGGAAAGCTCGGTCGATTCGCGGCCGCTCTGGCGCCCCGCGGCGGAAAATAGCTCGCGGCAGCAAGCAGCGTGACGAGAACCATGCTGAGAAAGGCTGCCAGGAACGCCGACGCGATTCCAATCATAAACATGTGCGATCGATTGCGGTTCATGCTGATTCATCTCCTGTCCCGCCGCTCGATGCGGAAAGTGACGATGCAAAAAAACAAAAGGCGGCCCTGGAAGAGCCGCCTTTGTGAAATACGGAAACGGAAGCGCTCGATTAAGAAGTCGGCGGCGCGGTCATTTTCCGTTGCTTGATTGCCTTCACCTTGTCGACGAGATCATCGGCCAGCTTGACGTCGTTATCGCGTCCCTCGGCCGTCGTCTCCATATCCGCTTTCTGGCGATACAGCAGGTTCAAATATGCCATCGCATCGTCGTAGTCCGGGCGGCGCTCCATGGCCGTTTGCAGGTTCTTGATCCCCTCGTCGACGGTCGCGCCAAACTTCTGCTGGAATTGAGTGGCGAGCGCGGGCGGCATTGGGTCGGTTTCTTTGATCTGCTTCTTGGCGGTCTTGTTGTAGTCCGAACGCGCGTCTTTGTTGCCGCG
>CAVZNU010000007.1:0-604833 GCA_963776695.1 uncultured Acidobacteriota bacterium
TTGGGCCGAGGACTATCAAGGAGAGATGCGCAATGTTCTAGTCCTGCAGGCCAACATAGCATCGGCGATCGCTACAAGGGTTCAGGCAAACCTTGCTCCCTCCGAAAAGCAAAAGTTTAGTCAGCCTCACGCGGTCGATCCGCGTGCTTATGACGCATACATTAAAGGGCGCGGTTACTGGTTTCGCAGCAAGACCTTCGGCGGCCAACCTGATGATATAGAAAAAGCGGCGAGGCGTTTCGGCAAGCCCTTCAATACGATCCGAGTTATGCAATCGCTTACAGCGGCCTAGCTAATTATTATGGAATCAAAGCGGGGTTCGGCTCCATGCCGGTGGCCGAAGGATGGAAATTATCGGAAGAAGCCTCGCGAAGAGCGCTCTTATTGGATGGATCGATGGCGGAGGCGCATTGCTCGCTAGCTAGCAAACTGCTTTATTACGATTGGGACTGGGCTGGCACGGAAAGGGAAATTCAGCGGGGATTGGAATCTGATCCTCATTACGCAGAGCTGCATAATCTCTATTCCCACGTATTGGCAATTACGGGGCGATTTGATGAAAGCATAGCGGAGGCTCATCGTGCCGAAGAGCTCGATCCGATGGGCGAACGCACTTCGGTTCAGCGCGCCTTGCGGTTCAGCCGACGCTACGATCTTTTTCTCGCAGAGGTCGAGAAGGTTTTTTCAGGGAATCCTTCGCGAATTCATCAGGAAAGGGCGATGGTCTTCAGGGTCAGAAAAGAATATGCGCGAGAAGTGCAGGAAATCGATCAACAGCTGCGCGTTGACGGGTGTTTAGCGTGTGCAGACCTACTTGCCCGCGCCTATGAGAATGGAGGCTACGCCGGCTGGCTGATGGAGAGATTGTCAGCGTTGAAAAATCGGTCGGAAACAGAGAGCATCTCTCCTTTCGATTTTGCGGAACTCTATACAGCGATGGGTAACGCCGACGCGGCAATGGATTATCTCGATACAGCCTACAAAGAGCATACCTACGAAGTAGCGCGGTTGCAGCTCAATCCAATGTTAGATCCCTTACACAATAATGCCCGCTACCGAGAGCTTGTACGAAGAATCGGCTTGCCACAATAGATGGCGGTGAAGGAATCTGAGGTCCCGGCGTTCGATTTTTCCGTGCTCGTCCGTTGTACTTCCGTGGCGAAACGCCCAACCGACAGCAATCGAGGCAAAAGCCAAGTGTTGAAGCGATGCCAAAGACCGACGTTTGGAACCGCGCTTGTGCTTTTGTTTTGTGTGTTTCGAGGTGTAATTTCTTTCGCACAAGTCAGTAGTGGCTCGATATCAGGGACGGTCGTTGATTCCCAAGCATCTTTGGTTGCAGGCGCCGAAGTGAGAGTGATCGATTCCCAAACGAACCAGGAATTCAGATTAATTACAGGCTTTGACGGTTTCTTCCAGGCGAATTTGTTGTCGATAGGGATTTATAGAGTGGAAATATCCAAGACCGGGTTCCAGAAAGCGGTCCTTAGGGACGTTTCTGTCAGAGCAGGTTCCAATCAAGGTCTCGGGATTCTGCAATTAAAAGTCGGGGATATTGAGACTACGATTGAGGTGGCGTCGAACCCTCAGCTTATAACCCTGACCGAAGCCCAAATCTCCAGTTCCTTTGGCGCCGAAACTTTAACAACGTTTTCAGGCATCCTGGAGAGTAACGGGCTCGATAATCTGGCCCTTTCTGTGCCGGGAGTGGTCAACAGTCGTGATTTGGGATTTTCTGCTCGAACGGCGCGCAATTCGCGGTGAATGGATTGCGGGCAAGAAGTAACGACCAGCAGATCGATGGGCAAAACAATAATGATAATTTGGCCGCGGGTCCGAGCCTGCCGATTTCGGATCCAGAGTTTGTTGCTGAATATCAGATTACGACGAGTAACTTCGGTGCTCAGTATGGGCGGAACGCGGGATCCGTCGTTAATGTTCTAACCAAATCCGGAACAAACAATCTTCACGGTTCCGCTTACGCGGCCGAAGGGAATTGGAGGTTCAACGCCTTGTCGGCGAACCAGAAACTATTCGAAGGTTTGACTCAAGTGCCGCCTTTTAACGATGCGTTTGTCGGTGCCACGCTTGGGGGAGCCATCTTGAAGGACAAGCTGTTTTTTTTTGGCGGAGTGGATTCGGAAATCCTCAATCAAGCAGGCATATTCGGCACCGGGCAAATGACTCCTACGCCGGCGGGCATCGCGACATTGGCCGCCTGCTTTCCAGAAAGCACCTCTATAACGGCCCTGAAAAATTATGGTCCCTACGCTGTGAAGGCTGGAAATCCCACACCGCAAGCGCCGGCAGTAGTAGAGAATTTTATGAATTGCCCCGGTGTGGCCATGGCAGGGATACAGAGAGCGCTACCCGCAGACGGGCGGAAATATAATTTTGTGGCAAGGCTTGATTATCAAACGAGCGCAAACCATTTTTATGGTCGCTATATCTACAGTAACGGTAAAAATGTGAACGGCGGCGGAAATGCCGAGGCCGGTTACCCGTCCGATCTTTCAGCGCTTTCGCAGGATTTTGGTTTCAGCTGGGTACGGTTCATCAACAATCACACCGCGAACGAATTCCGCGCTTCTTATGGCAGGCTCAGCGCTCAAGATGGCGGCAACTCGTATGGCGATACAGTTCCGCAGTTTAGAGAACTCGGTAATGCGATAACGTTTATTAATTTCAACGATCCATCATTGCTTAGCTTGGGCATACCTATAAGCTCTCCCCAGGGTCGCACTGATAATACTTATCAAGTTCAGGATAACTGGACTCAGATTGTCGGACGCCACGCGCTAAAGGCCGGAGTAAATTTCACATACTTGCGATCATCCAATACGGTACTGCCGAACTACAACGGTGAATTCCGATTCGACGACTACGGCGCACTCGCTGCGAATGTTCCTAACAGAATTCAGATTGCATTGGGAAATCCCAATTTGAACTTCCGAGAAAAGGACACATTTGTGTATGTGGGTGACGATTTTAAAATATCAACCAACTTGATACTGAACCTTGGTTTGACCTGGTCGTACTTCGGGCAGCCGGTCAACCTTCTTCACGATCTAACGATGCGAATGCAAACAAGCAGCGATCCCCTTTGGAATCCGAATCTCCCGTTGAGCGTCACCACTGTTCCATCGACTCCAGCTCCGAATAATAGTTGGGGGCCAGGCATCGGATTCGCATGGTCGCCCGAGAATGGATTGTTCCGGCTTAGCCCTCAGAAAGTGGTAGTTCGTGGCGGATATCGAGTTGTCTACGATCCTCCTTTCTACAATCTCTATCTCAAAATCGCGAACAGTGCGCCCAACGTGCTTCTTACGACGTTGACTGGGTCAGACGCCAGCGCGAATCCCTTGCCGGGAGTGATCACCGGAACGAATATAAGGGCGATGCTCGCACCTCACCTGCAAACAGGGATTTTTGATCCTCGAACATTTTTGCAGACCTCTATTTCTCCGAATTTCGGGCCGGATCGTGTTCATGAATGGTCGCTCGGAATTCAGGTCCAGATCGTGCCAAATGCCCTGTTTGAAATACGCTATGTTGGGAACCACGCTCAAAATCTGTTTCAGACCATTAACGGCAATCCCTTCATCCAAGGGCTCGCAAATGAATATCCCAGCCTCGTGCCAGTTGGGCTGTTTCCTTGTCCGATATCGCAAGCAGCAGTGCCACAATCCACCGGACGAATATCTTGCGACGGTAGTGCTCTGGTTCGCGAACGCACGAATACGGGATATTCCGATTATCAGAGCGTTCAGACCGAATTGAGATCCCATCGTTTGTGGAACCAACTCACTTTGAGGTCCGCTTATGTCTTCAGCAAGACAACTGACAACGCAAGCGAGGTCGGCGCGACGTTGGCGGCGGGCGGAACATTCGCCCTATCGCAAAATCAGGTCACTTTCAAGGATGGGGAGCATGGGCTTTCGGGGTTCGACTTTCCCCAAAACTGGGTCCTCACGGCGCTGGAAGAACTACCGTTTCAAGGATCTGAGCAGGGTTTTCTCGGTCACGTGTTTGGAGGATGGAAAACCTCGGGAGTCTACACACTTTCTTCGGGTCAACCGTACACGGCAGCGCAGTCAGGTCTTAATTGTGCGAGCCGAGGCGGCGCGTGCGGCGGAATTCCCGACGACGTAAATCCATATGATCCCCAGTTCAACGCCGCTTTCGCGGGCCCGGATGGTTCCTTGAGGCCTTTCCTCGGCGCGTTCAATGCCCCGGCGCAATCGATCGGGATCTTTGCGCAGGATATTTGTGCCGTGGACACCAATGGGAATCTTTGCGGGAATCCCGCGATCCGCGCCACTACTTTGGTGAGCCTAAATGAATTCAACAACGGCTTTACAGGAACAAAAACAGATACGGGAATTACAATCCCGGATCCTCTTCATCCGGCGAGCGTCGTCGATGCCAAGCAAGTGCGCTTCATTGCGAACACAGCAACGGCTGACAAGGTGTTTGGGACGCCGTTCGGCAATGTTGGTCGAAACACGCTGCGCGATTCGAAGACCAACGTACTGAACCTGTCCATTTTCAAGACTGTTAAAATATCAGACAAGTTTAACATCCAGTTCAACGCGGACTTCCTAAATGCCTTCAATCATCCTAATTATCTGACGATTGACCCTTTCATTGATGATGCGGGGTTGTTTGCCGAGGGAGTCGGCTTCGCGAATCCGAAGGTGCAGACCGCCGGAAGCCGAGCGATATGGTTCGGATTGAAGTTCTTTTTTTGACGGACGCCCTGACAGCTACCTGCATGCGTTTGCTGTTCTTGCGGTTAGCGCGTAGGTATCTTAGTGGGCCGAGCTCGCGTAGTAGTCAATCACGTACAAATTCTTCGCCAAGAGATTCGTGCCCTCAAAGCCGTTCCCAAGGGAAGAATTCCACTCAAACCGATCCGAGGCCCGAAAAGTAGTGAGGCAACAGCCAGGTTCGTTTCAAGAAGAGAACAATTCGGCGCAGAGGCAGAAATAGATGTTGAGAACAGGGGTGGCTGTTGAAAAACTCGGTTTTTCCGAAAAAAGTCGAAAATCGGGGGATAGAAAATGTCCAGGAGACTGGGAAAAATCGTTTGTAGAGCTTCCTGACGCGATCGAATTTTTGCAAATTCCGAGCGAGCGAGTTTTTCAACAGCCACAGGATTTATCAACATCTCTAACGAAGTCGGTCTCGTCAAGAGTGTTTAGTTCTTTTTTTATTTCTTTCGTACACACATCTGCATCGGCGCGGTCCACTTTTTTCTCCGGCAGCTGCTGCGCCGCAATCCTCGAGTTCTTGTCCTTGTCCAACCTACAAGCTCGGTTCGTGTCACTTCATCGTCTCGGTGTTGCCCACCAGACATCTCTCCTATCACTTGCGACCATGATGATTTCTTCGAACTCCCTGACCCTTCCAGGGAGGCAGGTAGCCTATTCAGTTATCCGGTCACGATTTTGTCGGACCACTGTTGATATCAGGCATCCCCGCACAGACACTACCGCTTTCCTGCCCCGCCTCTCCGCGGCGGCAGAACTCTTGGTAATCAATCTCGTCACGCATCATGATCCAGAGTCGGATTCCGAGTTTTCGAGCTGCAGCGACTCTCGCTTTCCCCAGTCCCTTCTATACCAGTTTGCGCCGATAGAAGCGTTTCAACTCTGGATCTCGCCCGACGGCATGCATTGCCGCTTCGCACCACAGATAACACAGCAGCGCGTTCCCTTGTTTGCTCATCGCACCCATCCGCTGCCGGCCTCCACTGGAGTGTTCGCGAGGAATCTCAGAAGAGGAAGCCGCGGACTTTCACACCCTCGCTGCGAATTTGAACTCCAAGGTCGCAGCCGCTCTTTTCTGCACTGGTAAGCGGAGCGCACACCGCGCCGGGAGGAATGATCGCCGGGGGCAACATTGGGACATGCTGTCGGGTAACCACGGTGCGGATTTCAAGCCCATTTTTCGCTAATACAAATGCCACATCAATCTCCGATGTGTCGGGAAAAGTGATCGCAAACGTTCCCGTGCAGTCTGACTCCACTTTGTAACTGCCCATTTCTTGCGTGCGGAAACCGTTGTCAGTGACAGGAGTGGTCGGAGTGGCGGCGGACGTACCATTCCGCATCACGACATCGATCTGGCTTAGGCCACCGTTCCCATCAAATCGGGTGATAGCGACGCCGTCGGCAAGCAGTGGATTCGCAAAGGGCCTAAGAGTGGGCGGAGCCCCGTTTTCTCCGGCCACAAGTATGCCGATCGATTCGCCGTGAAGCGTGAAAGCGTAGTCGCCCCTGAGCGTCGCAAGCGAACATCCGTTCTTATCACCATCCTGCGCGCGGGCCGGACCGCAAACGACGAACACAAGGATTGCCGCAGCAAGGGTTCCTTTCCAGAAAAAGTTTTTCATGCGAATCTCCTTATCCGTAGAAATATAGGCACCGACTAGCGGTGCATCATGGTCGGCACAGCAAAAAGCGACAATGGAGAGGGGCTGAAGAATTACTGAAGATTCCGTGTCGTGACCTATCTATAGTTATTTCTTGAAGCTATCTCATTGCCATCTATCGAAGTAGAATGACGTGAATCATTCGCTGGAGCCTGCTGTGCCCTCCGAGACCGTCCAGTTTGAGGATTTTGAACTTGATCGCAGCGCCTGCGAACTCCGTCGGGGCGGCAGCGTTGTCCACCTGGAGCGCATTCCCTTCGACTTGCTCAACCTCCTGATCGAGCGCCACGGGCAGGTCGTAACCAGGCAGGAAATTCTCGAACAAATCTGGGGCAAAGATGTCTTCGTCGACGCCGACAACAGCATCAACACGGCAATCCGCAAGATTCGTCAAGCCTTGCACGACAATCTCGACGCACCGCGTTTTGTGGTCACTGTGCCTGCAAGAGGCTACCGCTTTGTGGCATCTGTTCAAAAGGCACTTCCTGAACCACTCGGAATCACTTCAGCAAATCACGAGGGGCAAGAGCTGTCCTCGCCAACAGCGACCCGCGAGATGCCAAAGCGCCGCTGGAGAAATCCCGCGTGGGCGGCTCTGATCGTCGCGATCGTGGCGACGGCCGCCATCGTTCGCTTTTACCGCGCGCCGGCTTTGACGGAAAAAGACACGATTGTGATCGCGGACTTCGCAAACACGACCGGTGAACCAGTTTTTAGCGACGCCCTGAAGCAGGGGCTTTCGGTACAGCTCGAACAATCACCCTTCCTGAATATCCTTTCGGACAAAAGAGTGGGCGAGACTCTCCAGATGATGGGCCTCTCGCCTGATGAACAAGTGAATGAGAAGACGGCCCTAGAAATCTGCCAGCGCACACGCAGCGCGGCTGTTATCGCGGGTACGGTTGCCATGCTTGGCAGCGACTATGTGATCGGCCTCAACGCAGTAGATTGCCGGACCGGGGACTTCCTCGCGAAAGAGCAGGCGCGTGCAACCGGCAGGGACCAGGTTTTAAAAGCCATGGACACGGAGGCGAAAAAGCTGCGTGAGAGACTGGGCGAGTCACGGAGTTCAATTCAGAAATTTGGTACGCCGATCGAACAGGCCACCACTCCGTCGCTCGAAGCGCTCCAAGCGTACAGCCTCGGCTATAGGAAACTGCTGGACGGAGACGACCTGGCCGCCGTGTCCTTTTACCGGACGGCAATAAGCCTGGATCCGAATTTCGCCATGGCTTACGCTCGCCTGGCAACAAGCTATTCAAACCTCTGGGAACTGAACCTCGCTAAGGAAAACACAAAGCGAGCCTACGATCTCCGTGAAAAGGTAAGCGAACGCGAGAAATTCTATATTGAATCTCACTATCATATGTTCGTAACGGGAAGCGTAGAAAAGGGACGCCAAACACTTGAACTCTGGGCTCAAGTTTATCCGCGAGACTCGACGCCAGCCTTCAACCTTGGAGAAATGTATTCCAATATGGGGCAGTACGATAAAGCTCTTGAGAATGCAAAGGAAGCTCTCCGCTTGGACCCGGAAAGTGGGCTGAATTATGCCACTCTCATTTACCGCTATTCCACGTTGAACCGCTTCAATGAAGCTCAGAACGTAGCTGACGAGGCACAGGCCAAAAAGTTTGACTCTGCGGCGCTGCACGTCGTTCGCTATCAGCTTGCTTTCCTGCAAAACAATTCGAAAGGCATGGCGAGCCAGGTGGCCTGGGCGACGAATAAGCCTGGAATGGAGGATGTGCTGCTGGCTTTCGAAGCTGATTCAGCTGCCTATTTTGGTCTTCTCAAGAATGCTCGGGAACTATCCCGCCGCGCCGTATTCTCGGCCGAAGCAGCGGGGAAAAAGGAGACGGCAAGGGGCTACGAGACTGATGGACTCCTACGCGAGGCTTTGCTCGGCAATATAGCCGAGGTCAGGGCGCACCTGCCAAAGGCGCGTGGAATTGCGACGGGAGACAATGAGCAGTTCGCGGAGGCGCTCCCGTTCGTCATCGTAGGAGATACGACAATTGGACTATCGCTTGCCGATGACCTGGTCAAAAACGCACCCGAAGACACCTTCGCGCAATTCATTCAGGTGCCGACAATCCGCGCTCAGATCGCGCTCGCCCACCGCGATCCCGTCGCTGCCATCGAGGCTTTCCGCACCGCCTCTCCGTTCGAATTGGGTGACCTTGGCTTCGCAAGGCTCTATCCGGTATACCTGCGCGGCCAAGCATATCTTGCCAACCATCAAGGGAACGAGGCCGCGATCGACTTCCAGAAAATCCTCGACCACCGTGGAGTTGTAGGTAATGGAATCATCGGCGCGTTGGCGCATCTCGGTCTCGCTCGCGCCTATGTCTTATCCGGCGACACAACCAAAGCCCGAGCGGCGTATCAGGATTTCCTCGAGCTTTGGAAAGACGCCGACCCTGATATTCCTATTCTGATCGCCGCAAAGTCCGAGTACGCAAGACTGCGATAACCGCTTGAAATTCATACTCATGCTGGAGGACTCCGATAGATGGTGATAAATCCTATGGCTGTTGAAAAAGTCGGTTTTTCTGAAAAAGTCGAAAAAAAATCGGGTGATAGAAAACGTCTAGAAGACAAAGGGAAATCGTTTGTAGAGCTTCCTGACGCGAAGCAATTTCTGAGAATTCGTGGCGAGCGAGTTTTTCAACAGCCACTCCTCTTCGAAACACCTAACGAGCTTCAGTTTTTGTTCGTCGACCCATTCGTCGTCAAAACTGTTCGACTCGTTACAAATGTCACACGGGTTCGCCAGATGCAGCGCGCACGCAAGCCCCCCTGGTCCCGCCGATGATCAGTACATCGGCTTCGAGTTGTTCGCGTTCGATTGGGATTACGCCGCCTTAACAAGACTTACGCACAGCTGTAGGCCGGGAAGGCTGGTGGCGCGCGTGGATCAGTCGGGTCCTGTGGCGGGCTTCCGCTACGACGGTTTCCGAGAAGGAGGCGGCATGGAATGGAGCGCAGGAGCCTGCGCCGCCACGCCCGAGCGCGTCGCTCGGAGCACTTTTTCCAAGTACTCCTGCGGAATGCTTTGGATGTAGGGATTCGCCAGCCACGCGAAGATGGCGGGGACGTTGCGGCTGAGTGCAATCAATTCGATTTGCAGGAAAACTCCTCCTTTTTCTTCCTCGCAGCTCCAGTCCATATCCAGCCTCCAAAGTAATCCGCGATCGTTACCGACGGGCAACTCATGTTCTGTGGGCTTGCCCGCCTCAGCCAATTCCGCAATCCGAGTCGAGCGGGAGCGGCGGTAGCCGTGGTTCGCATCCACGCGAAAGTAGCGATCGTCAAGATCCACGCTGTAGAAGACGGGCGAGCTCGCTTTGCGGAACATTCGCAACTGGACCTGGAAGTCCTCCTTCTCTTGACTCAACACTTTGGATCGCTGCACGCCGAAATTGAAGAGTTGTGGATAGGTCGCATAATTCTCCATCAAGGTCATCGTCTGAGGCAGAGTAGCGCCCGGAATGAAGATCGTAGCCACCCAGTGGTGCACGATTCCGTGGGGTATCCGGATGCGCCGGTTGTCGTCTAGCGTTTCCAGGCGTTTCATTACAATTTCGCCGCGCTCCAGTCTTTCGTGGAGTTGCTGGCGGAGCGCCTCCGTCTGTCTGTCGATCCAGAGGAATGTGCCGGATTTACGCATCTTTGCCGCTCTATCTTCTTCCGTTATTTTCACGTAGCGATCAAATGCCGCGATCGTATCTTGCTTGAGCTCAGCCGCTGCCACAATCGCCCCCAGCAACCCGAAACAAAGAATCCCGAGAGCCGCCGGCCACCTCCATTCGCTCTGTAATTTTCTCAGGGAATACATGCGATCCGACATTGTGATTTCTATTTTCGCCGAAGGATACTTTTGTATTTCGATCAAAGACAAACCTGTTTAACTGCCGACCTTTTTGTCGCAACGTCAGCTTGACCCGAATGGGCCGTGAAAAAAGTGATTCGTATCACGCATGGATGTGCGGCAATTCAGCCTGATTTCTTCGGATGCGCTAGCTTGTTGAAGGGAGGCCCTGGGCAAGTCCATTAGCAGGATTTTCGCGGGAGCGCAGGACTGGTCGGCGAAACTCGTCATGCAAGTGCAACTCAGATCATTCCCGTTGCGCCAAACAGTTGGACGGCATCGGTTTTCTAAATTCTAAGGAGATATAAAGATGAAGAAAGTGGTTCTGTCAGGACTGACGAAGGCATTCTTGATTGGATTTGTTCTGCTGTTTGGTGGCGCGGCGTTCGCCCAGGACGCTCCGAAAGTGGAGGTCACTGGGAACTATTCGTACATGCGCTTCAATCCAGAGAACAGCAACATTATTGCTCCCTTCTCACTGAATGGGGGCGGCCTTTCCGGCGTGTATTTCTTTAGCCATTGGATTGGTATTAAGGCTGAATTCGAGGGCTACGCAGACTCCACAAGAAACCTCAAGGCAACAGGGCAACCAGTCTCGGCCAATCTATTCACCTACAACGTGGGTCCGGAGATCAAATTCCGCACGCGACACTTTGAGCCTTTCGTTGATGCCATGTTCGGCGGAGCCCATTCGAACGCTTTCGTCAACGCATGCAACGCCACGGAGTGCGTGGGTTCGCCTAGCAACAACGCCTTCGATTTTGTTCTCGGTGGTGGAATTGACATCCCCATCACGAAGTCTATTGCGTTCCGGCCAGTCGAGGTGGACTACGTACTGACCCGCTTCGGCAATGCTTTCACAACAGGCAACAATAACCAGAGCAACCTCCGCTTCCAGGCGGGCATCCAGTTCCGGTTCCAGTGACGATCCGCGCGGACTCGAACTAACACCGAAGCGAAGGTCGCAGGACTCGGGAGAAACACATGCTCTCCCGAGTCCTGCATGCGAGGCCTTCTTAGCTTTCGCATCTGTACTAAAAAACGAGGCCCTGACTGTCTAAATTAGTGGGAAGCACTACAAGTCTGTAGTGATCGTACTTCGCAATCGAGTATGATTTTCGTGGCCGGCCTTCAGCGTCCCCGACGGCGGAGGTGGTTATGGAAGCCAAATACGACATCTTTAAGACGACGCCTGATCGATCAGTCATTTGGGTTGAGGAAGCTGAAGATATTAGCCAAGCGCGGAAACGGCTGGTCGCTCTCGCATCGACTGCGCCGGCTGAATATCGCCTGTTCGATCAAACTCGCGAGCAGTTCGTGGAACCAATGGACGATTGCGCCTAGATCGATGCGCTTTCCGGTGCACCAAACAGGAGCGCGCCTCCTGCGTGGTGCGAAACAGACTGTGGGCGCGGCGGCTTATTTGGTGTGTGCAGGCGGATGCTCTAGTTCTCTCTTGTCTGACTTGCCGCGCAGAAATTCTTTCTTACATATTGACAGGATTTTTGCGGAGGCTCGATTAACCGGCTTGAGCTTCGTATCAACTAATCCGTATGCTCTGGAGAATTTCAGCGCGTCTTGCCATGTGGCTCGTGGCAGATCAAAGCCGCGCTCATAAAAGTCGTCCCTAACGTCGCGAGCCGTGTTCACTTCAAGTTTCTTCAAGGTCGTGATCGGCATCGCGAGATTATAATGCTTGTATGGCCGTGGGGTTCGATGAATTCGACGAAGAGAAAGAACGCGCCCGACTCCGCAAATTAAGTGATGAGGAATTGATCCGTGAAGGCAAAGCAGCTCGCTCTCTATGTAATCCAAAAGAAAACTTTGGGAAACCTCCGCGTGATGTCTGGATAATCGGCCTGCGCCTGTGCAAAGAGGAATACCGTCGGCGGCGCCCCAAGCCGCAATTCAAATAGCGAATAGGGACTCAGCTCCCCGTTGGCGCTCGCTGGCCACTCCTATCTCAAACGCTCGTCCGCGCCAACTTACGAGCCATGTCCATAATCAATTTCTGGTCTCGGTCCTTCATACGAGAAATTAAGGTACGCAGACTTTCGGCCAACCTTGATTCTTTGCCCGAAGGTTTATTTTCTTTGGGAACTTTCACAACTGAGGGATTGCTGCCTTCATAGAAAAGTTGATACATGGGGATTTCCAACGCCTTTGACCATTTCTCCAGAGTCTCGATGGCTGGGACGGTGTGTCCGTTTTTGACGCGCGAGACGTAGCAACGGAGTAATCCCGTGCGCTTCTCGATATCGCCTTGTGAAAGATTTTTGGACTCCCGAATCGCTTTAAGCCTGTCTCCAATAAGCATCAATCCTCCAATCTGTCCGACTATTTACGAACTCTACTTCGCGACTCACCCTTTCGCGAAATGATATCCTGAGTGAATGGATAAGAAAAAGTTAATCTCCGCAACACCAATCGTCACTATCGAGCCGCTGTGAGAGAGGCCCACTGGGAAAAGTGCAAAATCACTCCCCCATGGCCTACCAATCTTTCTTCAAGAATCGCAAGGAATTTATGAATTTCGGAACGAGGTATCCGACAAGCTTTCGTCCTTTTCCTCTTGGTCGAGGCTCCGCAGAAATGTGGGAACTGCAAAAAGACTTGCGACGAAGACAATGGTCATCAGCAAAACTCCCAGCGGAACGGAAAATGACGGGAGCTCTACGAACGCCAAGAAGAGAAAACCGATGGACAGGCCGAGACCACACAGCACCATGAACTGAGCTCGGGCCCGGAGCCTGCGCATGATACGGGTCAATAGGAAAACCCCCACTGCGCCAACCGACGCGACTGCGATTAAAGTCATCATCACGATAATTCAGCCACTCCCTTGGGTCGTTCCGATTCGCGTTTGGGATCGCAAGTTACCATGCTACCTCGAGGAGTGGCAGATTAATCTATTGGACAGTCGCAACGTGTGGGTGCCGTGACGGTGCTGAAATCTTAGATCAGTTTGTGCGCAGTGTATTCCCTACTTTCTCCTCGTCGAACCATGCGCGGACTTTCAGCAGCGGGCGGACGACAAAATACTAATCCGAGCGGACTATGCCTCGTTTCATGGCAATCCGCGCCGCTTCCGTTCGTCCATTTGCGCCGAGCTTAGCGAGGATATGATTGACGTGCCCTTTTACGGTTCCTTCCGTGACGAACAGCGAACCGGCAATTTCCTTATTGCTCTTTCCGGTGGCCATTAATTGCAGAACTTCGATTTCGCGCCCGCTGAGCTCCGGGCTTTTCATCCTTTCGGAGAGCTTCGCGCCGATCGTGGGCGGAATGTAGTTTTTTCCGTCGTGAACGATTCGAATACAGTGAATTAGGTCTTCCAGTCGCGTGTCCTTTAATAGATACGCCCGCGCCCCGGCACGCAAACCGCGGTAGACGTCCTCGTCTCCCTCGAACGTAGTCAGAATAATGATTCGTGCCATGCTGAACCTTTCGCAGATAGCGCCGATCGCCTCAACGCCATCCATTTCGGGCATTCGCAAATCGACGAGCGCGACATCCGGGATGTGCCGAGCGAACAAGTCCACAGCTTCTCTTCCAGTGGCAGCCTCGCAAACAACCATCATGTCCGGAACACGATTCAGCGACGCGACTAGCCCCTCGCGCACGATCGGGTGATCGTCAGCAATCATGATCCGGATTGAATTGTCTTTAAGAATGAGCTGCTCCTGCTTTCTTAGGATGCACGAGCGGAACAAGGAGGTGAACCTTTGTTCCCGCACCGGGATTTGTGACGATTGTCAGCTCGCCGCCAATCCGGTCCGCTCGTTCCTGCATACTAATCAATCCGAAGCCGCGACTCAATGTGCTCACATGAGGATCGAACCCGGAGCCGTTATCGTCAATCGTGAGCTGGACAGCGTCGGACTCATGCGCAAGCCGCACATGGATCTCATTTCCGCCGGAATGTTTCATCGCGTTGGTAATCGCTTCCTGAGAAATCCTTAGCAGATTGCTCTCGATGTCTGGGGACATCGGCGCCGGTTCGCCGGTCGCGGAAAACTTAACTCGAGCGACGGAGTCGTCCGACAGTTGCCGGACAAGGCGATCGAGGGCGGTCGTGATGTTTCCATCGCGCAGCAATTGGGGCCGCAGCCCGTGCACAGATCGCCGCGCTTCGGCCAAGCCCACTCGAGCGAGCGCCATGGCAGACTCAACGTGCAGGCTCGCCTCCGGGGTGGCGCCATTGAGAACTTGCTTCGCGGCTCGCAGCTGGATGAGAATCCCCAAGAATCCCTGCGCTAAAGTGTCGTGAATCTCACGCGCCATGCGGTTTCGTTCATCGGTGATTGCAGCCTCGCGCGCCTGCTCGGCCAGGCGCGTGAGTTGAAGCGCCAGGGTTGCTTGCTGTGCGAGGCCTTGCGCTACTTCCAATTCCACGGAGCCAAAGAGGCGCGACTTAGAGAAGCGCACGACAATCGAACCGATGGTCTTATCGCCCAGAATTAGCGGGATTCCGAGGAGCGCTTTTACTCCCTGTTCGCGGAGATACTTTCTGGCGGTTTCGTCGAGGGCCTTGCTGGTCTCAATCTCGTGCCACACGGGACGGCCCCGACGAAAGACCGCAAGCGCGAACAAATCCTGTCGCGACAAATTCAGGCTCTGGCCGGCAAGCCTGTGGCCTGACTCTAGACCGCTCACGAGCCGGCCATCTTTGAAAACAAGGTGCAGTTTGGCTGTTTCCGCGTCACGATCTCGGAGCCAGAGCGTGGATCCAGCTCCTTCCAGCACCTGAGTGATCACGGTGAGAACGTGGCCGAGTACTGCGTTCATCTCCGGCTCAGTGGCGAGAACGTCGAGTGTCTGCTTGAGAGCTTGATTGGCACGAGCGAGCTCGGCGGCGTGAACGGTCGCTGCGAGATTTCGCTCCTCAAGAATCGCAACTTGGCGCGAACGTTCGGCGAGTCGCGTCAACTGAACTGCCAGGCTTGCCTGTTGTGCGAGCGCCTGCGCGAGCTCAATTTCACCGGCCAATAGCGAGCGTCGTTCTTTGATCCGGATGCTCAGGGCCCCGACGAGCTTGTTGTGAACCATCAAGGGGACGAGAAGCAGTGTGTGGATGCCGTCCGCCAATAGACGCTCTCGGCCCGCGCCGTCAAGCTCTTCCGATGTCGCCACGTCAAGAACCGCTGGCTGACTAGATCCTTCCTCGCCGCTGCGCCACTTTTCCGTCATGCGAGCGATATGCCGGGAGTGCAAGGCGGATGGATCGACCATATCGGCGCCCCGCGTAATCTGCCCGTCGTGGTAATTCATGTGCAAGACGGTGCAGTTGGTATCGAGGTTGATAAGATGGAGGCCAGACGACGTAACGCAGAGCTGCTCGGTGATCGCCTTCAGAACGTGGCTAAGAGCCGTGTCGAGCGACGGTTCGGTTGCAAGCAGCGCCAAGGTTCGGCTCAGTGCGGAGATCTGACCTTCGGCGAGCGTATCCGCACGCCTCCGCAATGCTTGTTCGGCGCGCTTCTGTTCGGTAAGGTCGACGACAAATGTCACACAATCCGTTGTAGATCCCTCCAGGAAAGCCGACGCTACAAGAACGGGAACTCTCGAGGCATCCTTGCGTATGTATTGCTTCTCGATCGGATCGAATGCGCCCCTGGCTTTCAGCTCACTTACGTTGACTTCCATTTGAGCCTTGTATTCGGGAGGCGTGATATCGATCCAGCGCAGTTGGTGGGTTTGTATCTCTTTGGCAGAATATCCGATCATCTTGAGGAATTTGTCATTGGCGTCCAGAATCCCGCCTCCGATGTTCGTGTACATTACGCCGATCAGGTTTGAATCGAAGAGTCGTCGGTAGCGAGTTTCAGTTCGGTTTAGAAATTCTGTTGCCTGCTTAGACTCCGTGATGTCGACCGCATACCCAACGTATCCTGTCGATCGGCCGAGCACATCTCTGGTCGCAATCATTGCGGAAAGGAACCAGCGATATTCGCCGCTGTTGTCCTGCATTCGCACTTCGATTTGTCTCTGGAAAGGGATCTCTGAAAGGTTAGCAAGGTGACCCGCTACTCGGACCACGTCGTCCGGGTGCACGAATCCCATCCAGTCCGTGGCGAAAAACTCTTCCTGGGTTTTGCCCAGCTGCGCCAAGGCAGCCTTGTTTGCGAATCCGCAAAGCCCGCGTTCATTCGCGAGCCATACCATAATCGGAAGAGAATCGAGAAATGTGTAGTAATTTTCCCGATCGCGAAGGAAGGGCAACCCCGATTTAGATTCTAGGCCGGACACTACCAACCTCCGGTTCCACTCGAATGAGGAGATGAGAACCTTTGGGTCGCGCAACAATTTTAGAACATTCTAAGGCTGGGAACGCCCCTCCCCAGCCTTAAGCCAATTGCCTCAACCGCGGGATTCTCTCACAAATTAAAGAACTTCGCAGTAATACTCGAATTACAAGAGGCGTTGCGGCACTTTCGACGTTTGAAAACGGATGCAAAGAGCTCTGGAACAGTACCGAAAGTTATGTTTATTTCTATGCTGTTCGGAATGTATAGCGACCCACCTTTGTGCGGAACTAAAAAATAACCTAAGAGGAATTGCAACTCGCTGTTTCTATTGTATTTTGCATCCTGAGTATGACCACCGTGCTCCCCTTTCCCCAGACTATCGTTGAGCTTAGAGACAAAGTTTGCTCGTGTCGCCCGGCCTTTCTCCATACACGTTCAGGCGGATCGCACGCGGGATTCAAAATGAGGAGGCGTGGATGATTTCTCCTACAATACCAAACTGGCTAAATCGGGTTGTTACGGCTTTGCCCGCCCTTCTCTTCCTTTTGGCGGTGCTACTCCCGAATCCGAAGCCGGCAAATGCGATTCCCGCTTTCGCCCGCAAATATGGGTTGCCTTGTTCGGCATGTCATGTCGGCTGGCCGGAACTCAATAACTTCGGGCAAGTATTCCGCGACAACGGCTATCAGATGATGAACGACCGCGATTCGCCGATTACTCGCGACGCTTCCTATTTTCCGATCACCGTTCGAATCACTCCGCAGTGGCACCGCGAGAGCGCGAACAATCAGTCGGTAAATACCAGCACCAGCGATAGCAGCGATCACACAGGTACCTTGACTACGACTGGCTTCGATCTGTCGGGGATGGACTTGTGGTTCGCCGGAACGCTTTACAAGAACATCTCTTTCAGCGCTCTCCCGTCATCGGATCAAAACGCCCAATTCCATTTCGAGAACGCCTTTGTTCGCTTCGATAACTTGTTGAACTCTCCCTGGCTTAACGTCAAAGTCGGAAAGTTCGAGCTCGATCTTCCCGTTTCCGAGAAGCGCTCCTTGACAATGTCCGGCAACGGCGGCTTCTACTACATCTACCACTTCTCGCCGTATGGAGATCAGAACCCGTTCGGCGGGATCGGAGACAATCAACTTGGCGTCGAGATAGCGGGCCACAGCTTCAACAGCTATACACGCTACTCATTTTCGGTGTTGAGCAGCTTGGACGGCAACCCGGGTTTCGTGACCTCTAACGGTCAGCCTGCCGGTCGAACGTATGACTATTACGGGCACTTTGAGCATGGCTTCAATACGTTCGGAAACGGGTTTATGAAGCTGGGAGCATATGCTTACTTCGGCTTCGCACCGACCTTCTACGAGACATCAGGCGGAACGAATATTTACGGACGGGGCAACGAACCGTTCTACCGGGCCGGCGCCTCGGCGACCTGGTTCTTCAACAAATTCAATATTCAAGGCGTTTATTTGCATGCGTATGACAACGCCTACCTTGCGAATGGCATTCCCTCCAATTCTGGATCTCTGAGTGGTACTGGTAACCAAGCAGCTATATGGAACGGTGGTTTCCTCGAGGGTCAGTACGTTATCTCTCCCCAGTGGATTGTCATCGCTCGCTGGGAAACGGTTCACATGGCCCAGCAAATTAACACGGACACACCGGGAAACCTCGGTAATTTGAACGCCTTCACGATTGCGAATCGCTGGTATCCCTTCATGTTCAGCCGGGCAGGTCTTGCGCTCCAGCAGGAGTACTCCTGGGTTAGATCGAATGGCGTTACCAACCAGGGCGGAGGATTCGGGAGCCTGTGCGGAGATACTGGACTAGCCTCCACTTGTAAGATCAATAGCAGCAGCTTGATGTTCGGCTTCGACTTTGACTTTTAGAGGAGCGAGGTGCGCATGGCCCTGTCGAAAAAAATCACGCGAAGTTTGATTCTAGGGGCTTTCGGTGTGGCCCTCGCAATTCCGAGCGCCACTGTGGCTCAGGACACGGGAGCCCACGTGAACGGTTTGACCGGAAACGAATCGGTCGGCAAGGAAGCCTACCGGCGCTGGTGCGTCGGTTGTCACGGTAAGGAGGGAAACGGCGAAGGCGAGAACGCTCCCTATGTCAATCCCAAACCGAGAGATTTCACCGAAGCTCACTTTCGCTGGCGATCCACCCCCACTGGAACTCTGCCGACCGACCAGGATTTGTACGACACGATCACTCGCGGAGTCGTCGACACACTGATGCCCACGTGGCGTCCCCTCACTCCCCAGACGCGAGTCGATCTGATCGCGTACATCAAGACCTTTTCGCCGAAATGGCAGACCCAGAAGCCCGGAACTCCTATTACCGTTCCACCAGAGCCGTCGGCAACAATCGATAGCGTTCTGCACGGCCGACAGCTTTTTGATCAAATGCAGTGCTGGAAATGTCACGGGCCGGAAGGCCGAGGCGACGGTCCATCCGCAATCACTCTGACGGACGACAAGGGCGAGCCGATTCCCCCGTACAATTTCCACGACGGCACGCGTTTCCGGTGCGGCGAAACCAACCAGGATCTGTATAAGATTTTTATGACCGGACTGGACGGGACGCCGATGCCTTCGTTCGCTGATTCGCTCAAACCACAAGATGCCTGGGATCTCGTGCACTTCCTCAGGACACTCCAGCCGAACGTGAAATCCCAATCGCGTGATCTGTGGCTGGAGTACGTGAAGACGCATCAGGGGCAAATCAAGCCTATGGGCGCCGATTTGCAGGGTCAATAAGTTTTTTTTGATCATGATTAGTCGCAGGTAAACGGGCCGATTGTGAAAGGAGAGTCGTCATTATGCGAACCAAGTTCTTTACCGCCCTAGCAGTTATTGGGCTAGCTGGCTCGGCAATGCTCGTCACCGCCGCACGGCCGGCGGGAACGGGCACAATCACAGGAAAGGTTTCCTTTACTGGCACTCCTCCCAAGATGAAGCCGATTGATATGTCGAAGGAGCCCGTTTGCGCGAAGGAGCACAACCCGCCGATTAAGACACAAGATATAGAGTCTGGCCCGGGGGACACCCTGCAGGATGCAGTCGTTTACATCTCTGCCGGTGATCAGGCTTCGGCTCCAGCCTCCACCCCGGTGCGATACGACCAAAAAGGATGCGAGTATATTCCGCATGTCCTTGCGATGCAGGTCAATCAACCGCTGCAGGTCTACAACAACGACCCAGTTGCTCATAATATCCACCCCATGCCGAAGCAGAACTCAGAGTGGAATAAGTCTCAGCCTCCCGGCTCGCCCCCAATCGACACGAAATGGGATAAGCCGGAGTTCATCGCGGTGAAGTGCAATATCCACCCGTGGATGCACGGCTATTTCGCGGTGATGAAGACGTCTCACTTTGCCCTCTCCGGAGCGGACGGGACATTCACGATCAAGGACGTGCCGCCGGGTAAGTACACCGTCACTGCCTGGCAGGAGCACATGGGCACTCAGACGCAAGAAGTCGCAGTGACGGGCGGCGAAACGAAGGTGAACTTCACCTTCAAAGCGATGCCGTACTGAGAAGCACTGCGTTAGCGATCGATTTTGGCACCGGACCGGGCGGCGGCAGGTGCCACTGCACTTCATTTTTTCTAACTCTGGAATCGCGAAAGGACAAACCAATATGGGCAAATTCCTTGCGATCCTGATTGCCATCATCACGTTGGTCTCAGTCTACCCGATCGTCATGCATACGTGGTGGATGCCCCCCGACGTCTCGCTTCACGGCCCCGCGGTAGATCATCAGATGGAAGAAACAATGATTGGCTCGGGGGTTCTATTCGTCACCTCGCAATTGATTTTGGCTGGCTTCATCTGGGCGTTCGGGAATCGCAAAGCGAAAATCAAGAACTGGCCAGGAGGGCCGAAACCCGTTGTTGCGTTTGGCATCATTCTTGTCGGCCTTGAGATTCTAAGCCTCACCTTTGTCGGGTCACGGGTTTGGGCCGCGATGTATATCTCCGCGCCCGATCCGCACGCATTGCACGTCGATGTGCAGGCGGAGCAGTTTGCCTTCTTTTTCCGCTATGCCGGCCCCGATGGCGTGTTCGGCTCGATTCATCCCGAGAAAATCAATGACGGCACAGGAAACTATTTCGGACTCGATCCGGAAAATGATGTCGCCGCGCGAGACGACATCGTCGTGGGATCGCTGACGATTCCGGTGAACACACCGGTGCTGCTCACGCTTCATTCCAAAGACATGATTCACAATTTCTACGTGCCGGAATTGCGGATCCAGCAGGACATCGTTCCCGGCCTCGATATTCCCCTTCACTTTACGGCGACTCAAACGGGGAAATGGGAAATCGTCTGCACACAGCTCTGCGGCCTGGGTCACTACAGCATGAAAGCCTATTTGCAGGTCGTGTCACAGGCGGAATATGACGATTGGCTGAAGCAGCAATCTGGAGATTAGCCGTTCCGATTGGGCGCCGCCGCACGAATCCGCGGCCGGCAGCCGAGCGCATACTGTGAGGTTCAGCGATGCACGATATGTCGCACAACCAGCGGTTCACCATCATTCCCCGCCGCAAGGGTTCATCAAGAAATACGTCTTTAGCCTCGACCATAAAGTGATCGGGCTGCAGTACTACGGTCTCGCCCTCGCAGCCGTCCTTATTGGGATGGTTCTCTCCTGGCTAATGCGGCTTCACTTGGGGTGGGCAAGCCTTGCCATCCCGGGCCTTCAGCACCTCTCGGCGAACGGTGCGCCCGGCGGCCTAATGACGCCTGAATACTATCTTTCGCTGATGACCATGCACGGAACCATCATGGTCTTTTTTGTCCTCACCAATGCGCCCTTTGCGGGATTTGGAAACTATATCCTACCGATTCAAGTCGGCGCAGAAGATATGGCGTTTCCGCGGTTCAACATGATGTCGTTCTGGGTGACTTTCGTCGCATTTCTCGTGCTCATGGCCGCCTTCTTTGTCAGTGACGGTCCCCCGATTTCCGGTTGGACGTCCTATGCGACGCTAAGCTCGGTGGGGAAACAGGCCGGACCGGGTGAAGGAATGGGCCAAAACCTCTGGGCCGTCTCGATTGCAATCTTCTGTATCGGCCAATTGCTCGGCTCGCTGAATTTCATTGCAACGACGCTCGATTTGCGCACGAAGGGCATGACGCTCGCGCGCTTGCCGCTTTCCACTTGGGCGTGGTTTATCACTGCCTGCATCGGCTTGTTGGCCTTTGCTGATCTCCTTCCCGCTTGTATCCTCCTCATCCTCGATCGAACGGCAGGCACGAGTTTCTTTACGCCCGCCGGCCTCGTGTTAAGCGACAATTTGCAACCGCACTCCGGAGGCTCGCCCCTCCTCTGGCAGCACTTATTTTGGTTTTTCGGGCATCCGGAAGTTTACATCGCGATCGTTCCGGGCTTTGGGATCGTTTCGCACATTCTGCCCGCGTTTACGCGTAAGCCGCTGCTCGGTGGAACACGCGTGATGATCAGCTGCATGATCGCGATCGGCTTCCTGAGCTACATGGTTTGGGGCCACCACATGTTCGTCAGCGGGATGAATCCGTTCTCGGCAATTCTGTTCTCGGTGCCGACTCTCATTATCACAATTCCCGCGACGGTTGCCACGTTGATGTGGCTCGGCTCGATCTACGGCGCGAATTTGCGACTAACTTCCGCCTCACTCTTCTGTCTTGGATTCATCTCCGTCTTCATCAGTGGCGGAATCAGCGGCTTCTTCCTCGCGCAGCCTGCGATCGACACCTATCTGCACGCCACTTACTTCGTCGTCGCTCACTTCCACTTCGTCATGGCCGTCGCGGCCATATTCGGCATCTTCGCCGGAACATATTTCTGGATGCCTAAAATGATCGGTCGGATGATGAACGAGACGCTCGGGAAACTGCACTTCTGGCTCACTTTCATCGGCGTCTACTGCATCTTCATGCCGATGCATTATCTGGGTATTGCAGGTAATGTCCGCCGCTACGCATCGTTCACAGATGATTACTTAGTTAAGCTGATTCCGGTTCACCAGTTCATTACGGTCGCGGCGCTTCTGACGGGGGCAGCGCAGCTCATTTTTCTATACAACCTGATTCATACCCGCTGGTGGGGCCCAGTAGCTCCGGACAATCCCTGGGAGGCCACATCACTCGAGTGGTCCACCACCTCCCCGCCACCATTCGACAACTTCGGCGGCCGGCATTTGGTCGTCCACCAGGCTCCCTACGAGTACAGCGTTGAAGGTGCGGCGGCGGACTATGTCATGCAAACGTCGCCCGATTTGATTAAGAAGAGCTGACGGGCTGCACAAAACAATAATGTCGACTACAACTGTCACGCGTGCGGAATCTCCAACACCCCTGGGTACCGGGGCTCGAGTGGAGCCTCATCGGATAACAGCGCAAAAGGGAATTCCTGCGCAGACTGGCATCTGGGTCGCGGTTTCTGCCATCGCGATGTCTTTCGCGGCGCTCACGAGCGCCCTCATCGTGCGCGAAGGCTCAGGAACCGACTGGCAGCGGTTTGTCGTGCCACGGATCTTGTATCTCGATACGATCATCCTCGTTGCCAGTAGTTACACGCTCGAATTGTCGCGCACGAGTTTTGCAGGCGCCTTCGCACTTCATCAAGAGTGCTCGAATTCCGCTTACTCTGATTCAGAGCGCGCTGAGGTGACCACCATGCGTTCGAGCGGACTTCACTGGCTTCGAGTGACGCGGGCGCTGGGGTTGTTGTTCGTCGTAGGCCAAATCCTCGCTTGGCGAAGTCTGGCCGCTCACGGCCTATTTCTCGCGACCAGTCCGAGTAGCTCGTTCTTCTATCTGCTGACGGCGATGCATGGCTTGCATCTGCTCGGAGGCATCCTGGGTTTGTTTTACGTCGGCTACCGGCTGCGCCGTAACACGCGCAGTTCCCAAACCAGTCTAGGGACCGCAGCGGTCTATTGGCACTTCGTCGATCTATTGTGGGTCTATCTCCTGATAGTAATCGCGATTCGGATGTGAGCAATCTACGGGAGGCGTTGTGAGTGATTCCGAGCTGACAATGGGAGCAGGGCACGGGGCCCTGATGGAAGACTCGCCCTACGGAATGCAGTCGAAGAAGCTGGCGATGTGGCTCTTCATCGCTTCGGATGCTGTCACTTTTGCAGTGGCCCTGGTCTCCTACGGTTATCTCCGCATTGGCAGCCCGGACTGGACGAGGCCGTTCGATTTCTGGCCCAGCATCGCAAACGGCTTGGTGATGACCTTCGTTCTGCTGTCGAGCAGCCTCACGATGCTGGTTGCCGTACGTGCCGCAAAAGCTGGCCAGAAAGCCAAATCCATCCAATGGCTGGGCTTTACGATGCTTCTCGGAATCATGTTTGCGGCGCTCCACCTTCGCGAATGGTTCCACATGTTCGGCGAAGGTTGGCGACTGTTCCAGAATCCGGCGGGCGGCTCAGTTGACTTCGGAGCTGCGTTCTTTAGCGTCACCGGCCTTCACCTGCTGCACGTGGTTTCCGGTGTCGTCGCGATTGCTGTGATCACATGGGGCTATAATCGAGGCAGCCTGGACGCGAACCACGTCGAAACGACCAGCCTGTACTGGCACTTCGTCGATATCGTCTGGATGTTCGTATTCCCGCTGATGTACTTGATGAACGCTCGCTGAGCGGCCTGGACAGGAGGACGAGCGCAATGGCATCCGATCGCGACCCAAACATGACGACCTACGTTGGCATCTGGGCGGGACTCCTCGCAATCGTCGGCGTTGAGGTGGCGATCACCTACCGGCATCCCGAGGCGAAGACGCTTCTCGCCGTTCTGCTGGTTCTTGCATTTATCGAGGCGGCGATTGGCTTGCTTTATTTCATGCACATGAGGTACGAGCGGAAGATTCTTTTTTGGACCGTCGTGCCGATTACTCTATTTGTGCTATTCATGATGGATCATGTGTGGGCAGACGCATTCCGACTATTTCGCATGCGATTGCTGCAATAAACCGTACTATCCGGAACAGGCAAGCGTTGATATGAATTGCGGGAGCAAGAAAATAAACGGTAAGCGAACGGCGGTCGCCCTGGCTTTGTTTCTGAGCCCGTCGGCGCTTTTCGCACAGGGCTGCGCAATGTGCTATCAGAGCGCCGCCAGCTCGGGCTCTCAGTTTATTCAAGCTCTCCGTCACGGTATCCTGATTATGTTTTTCCCGCCGATCCTGATCATGGGTTTAATTTATTATGCTGCCTACCGCAAGCGAAACCAGTTCAATACGGGCGAAAGCGGGTCGACTGCAGACGGCGCTACTGACGAGGACCGGCCGACCGAGTGGATTCTCGCGGATGAGGTGAATATTCGTAAACTCGTTGAGGACGAACGGTAGAGAGTGTATCGGCGCCGCCGCTTCCGTTCCGGCTCATTCTTTCAGGAAACGTTGGAGCGGCAGATTTCGTTTGGAGTGCTCTTAGGATGCATGGTTACGAGTTGCAGTGAATTCGACTGCGGTGAGGTTGGGTCGCAATTTCACTACCCAGGAGCTTGGCAGCTATCATCTTTCTAGCTACGCAAATCATATGATCTGTTTGGTTGGTCAATTGTTACGGTACGCGCTTCGCTTCGCAACAATTCGCGCGGTTTCACTTTTTCTAGTTCTCTCGTTTGCGGCCTCCCTTGCTTCCGCGCAGATTTATCATGATCCGCACAAGAAAACGACGATCGGCTTTTCCATTGATCTGACTTCACCGCCGGAAACCGTCACTCAGATCGTCAATGACGTTGCAAACGACTCCGTGATTCGCGGCACGTTCATGTACGCAAAGGACAACGACATCGATCAGGCAAGTTTCGAAAAAACATCTGAAGTACTGCCACACGCTGGCGGCCCGGGCCAGGCATTTTACAAAGTGAAACCGAAGGTGCTTTCGCCGGCGCATTTTCCCGCGGCAACTGACATTGGGACCATTACTGTTCGCTACGTGGTAGAAGCGGTGGATCCCCAACGCGCGCGCTTGGCTATCGATGCGGTATTTGTCACCGATGCCGGCCACAGGCTCTACGCCTCCGACGGAAGCATAGAATCGGCCGAATTTGCCGAAATCCTGACTCAATTGAGAGCCCTCGAAGCTCCTAAAGTCCGGCATCGCGCTCTACAGCCCACCGCTATCGCTGGGCAGGAGACTGCGGGACTGCAGAACACTCTGTTGGACGAACAGTCGCGCCTCGCAGATGCGAAAGCCACTGAATCGAAACTGCAGCAGCGAATCAAACAGCTTCAATTCAACACCGAAGGCCGTATTCGAGGCCACGCAGTTCCATTGAAAGTCTCGCCCTATGATCATGCGTCTACCGTTCTTACTCTCGATAAGGGATTGACGGTCACAGTCCTGACGACGACAAAATATTGGTACCGAGTGCGCACCGCAAAGGGAGACGAAGGCTGGATCTACTACGCGTTCCTCGAGCCTCTGTCGTGAGGGTGCGCCGCATGGACTTTCCCGTTGATATGTGGCGCGTTCGGGCTCCGCACGTGCTTCGATTCTGGTTTGCGGCTCTGGTGGTGCTGCTCGCGCACAATGTCGCGGCAGTGGCTCAGGATGCGGGGGCTGGCGAGCGCGTCTACAAGCATTCTCAGGTTGAAGTGGAACAAGCCTTGCAAGCTCTCCAGGCGTACGCGACGAACCGTCTGCCGGTGCTTGATGGATTCGCGAACGCAAACGCCGGTACGCTCATCAAATTCGAAAACCCGCACTACCAGTTTCGGATCGATGTCGAATCGCAGGGCCCGGCTCAGACGCTCGTCTCCATCACTACCAAGATCACTGCCTGGGCCGCTGATGCGAACGCCGCACACTCCCAATATGTCGTGATTCCTTCGAACGGCCGCCTTGAGCAAGACATGCTGGACAGGCTTAGCGTTTACCTCGAGAAAGGAAACGCCTCTCATTCTCCCGACTTGCGAGAGGACCTCCCGAACCCGTCGGCAGCCCCCGTGCCTTCCAGGATGCCCGCTCCTGGAAACGCGCCCGAATCATCGCATCCCGACGGCGTGCCCGGCCCTGGCGCTCCTGCTCGCTCGCCGGCGGCGAAACCCGCTTCGCGCGCGGATCCTGCTGATCCCGCCGCGCTAGCGAGTGAAATCGCCGCCGCGCAAGCCGAGCGGCAACAGGCCGAACTGAATCAACGGAAATTGCAGCAACAGATCTCCGAACTCGAAGCCAATTCGAGAACTCAAAAATATCTGTCGAATCTTGCCGTCGTAAAAGTGCCTCAGACGCCCGTCTTTCAACAGGACGAAGAGATGTCCAAGGTCCTCTTTCGAGCGGATCCAGAAGACGAATTCGAGATCATTGCAGCTAAGGATCTTTGGTTCCACGTGCGGCTCGAAAACGGCGGCGATGGTTGGCTTCGCTCTTCTCAGCTCCAGCCCCCGCAGGAAGTGGACGATTCTGACGACGCGTCGGGAGCAGTGAATTTCACCGCTGCCAACCAGGAGGTCAAACCGTTCGCTGGCGAATGGGCACCGCTGAAGGGAAAGCCGGCTTTGTTTGTATTCGCTCAGCCGAGCCGGGCGATTCCCGACGCAATCCTGGGCCAAAACCAGTTCCGGTTTGTGAAGCACGTTTTCACGGAAGGCTATCGCGAAGCGGTCCATTCCGAGCAGCCGATCTCAGGCGTGGTCGTCATTTTTCTGGGTAACAAGGGCGGCATCGCTGCCGCGACCCTGGCCGACATCCGCCGTTGGCGCGATGGTGCAATCTCCGACAAAGCCTTCATCGAACGCTGTTCCCTTGACCCGCCTGAGTCATTTCGCGATTCGTCAGTCGTTGCGGCAGTCCATAAACACTAAAACGCGACTGGACGATTGCAGAATTAAAAAAGGCAAACTAATCTCCGGAATCCGCTTCTCGGAAATCGAGCCTGACGCCCCGACCCCGCTTGACCACGGACCAAAACTACGAGTCAGGATGGATGTCGTTAACTCGTCTCATCACCCTGGTGCTCCTCGTTGCCAAAGGCCTGACGAATGGCTGACACCTGGAAGTTGAAGCGAGGCGCAACCGAATAACAGATGGCATAACGAAGTCGGCCTCCGAACGGTTCGAGTAAACTTTGCGGTATTCACCCGGCAAAGCTCGGAACCGAGGAGGCCGAGATGCAAATTATAGGCGTTGATTTACATGCGCGACAACAGACAGTTGCGATGTTGAACGTCGAGACGGGCGAGGTCGTCGAGAAGACTCTGCAGCACGAAGGCGATTCGGTTCGAGAGTTTTACTCGACTCTTGCTGGACCGGTCCGCGTGGGGATCGAAGCGACTGGCTCGATGCAGTGGTTCCTGGAGTTAATGGAAGAGCTGGGGATCGACTGCCAGGTGGGCCATCCGGCGAAGATCCGCGCGGCCGAACCGCGGAAACAAAAGCACGATCGAAGAGATGCCGCGCTCGTGTTGCAGTTGCTGGTTGAGAATCGCTTTCCCTCGATCTGGATGCCTTCCAGTGAACAACGGGATGTCCGTGCGCTGATCCTGTATCGGCATCAATGGGTACGCATCCGAACACGAGTGCAGAATGCCTTGCAAGCCATCGCCCTCAGTCACGGTTTGCGGCGTGGTTCATCGCTCTGGAGCCAAGCAGGCCAGCACGCGATCGCATCCCTACCACTGACTCGGTATGCAGCCGAGCGGCGGACCGCACTGCAATCGCTGTATCGGCACCTGGAGGAACAGATCGACGGCTTGAATCGAAAGGTAGAAGAGTTGGCCTGGCAGCGACCCCAAGCACGGCGGCTGATGACACATCCGGGAGTGGGACCGATCACAGCGCTGGCGACGGAAACCTTTCTGGGTGAGCCCCAGCGGTTCGTGGATGGAAAAGCGGTGGCCAGCTATGTGGGACTGATCCCCAGCGAACACTCCAGCGGAGGGCGGCAGCGACGGCCGTCTGAGCAAACAAGGGAATCCACTGCTGCGTTTTCTGTGGTGCGAAGCGGTGGGGCATGCGGTTCGCAAAGATGTGGAGTTGCAGCGTTTTTACCAGCACAAGCTGGTGCAGAAAGGTCTGGGGAAGGCGAAAGTGGCAGCGGCACGAAAGCTGGGGATCCGACTCTGGATCTTGCTGCGTGACCAGATCGATTATCAAGAGTTCTGTCGCCGCGGACAGTTGCGACAGAAGTGCGGTGGTGCCCATGCGGGAGTGCCTGGTCGAAAACATGATCCTGCTCTGCAGTGATCGAATCCCTGAATAGGCGACCCGCCTCCCCGAGTTGCGGGGAGTTCGAAGAACTCATCATGGTCAGCAAGGACCGAAGAGATGTCTGGTGGGCAACACCGAGACGATGAAGTGAACGGGCCGAGCCGGTCGGGTGAACGTGAAACGGAAAGAAGTAGAGATCACGAGCAGTCAACCCAGCGCTGCTGCGCAGACAAACGGGTGTGTGCGGGAAAAGCAAAAACTAGAACAAAACGCTCTTGACGGAGCCGACTTCGTTAGAGATGTTCTCGGCATGTATCCGGAGGATAAGCTTTCGATTGATTAAGCGTTGGTAATGCAGCTCCGGCGGGCCTATACTCGGCCGGCTTATGGCTTCATGGAAGCTGTGGCTTCGACGAGGAATTGCTGTAGTCGTTTTCGCGGCGACAGTTGTGGCGGCTTTATGTGCGGCTGGTCTCGTGCCCTATTTTCTCGCCGCTCGGCTGACGAGCATTGCCCTCCTGGCAGCTTGTTCAATCCTGTCGTTTGCTGTAATTGCGTGGCTCGGTACCCGTATCTGCTCGATGGTCTGGCGCACGTTGCGGCCGGCAAGATTTGCTACGATTTCTAGCGGTCTTCTGACGACGCTTTTTGTGGTTGCGCTTTACCTGCTAATTCTTCGGCCCACGCCATTACAGCTCGCGGAAACCCGTCCCTTTGAAAATACACATTACTGGCAGCTTTCCACGGGTTCTCGAATTGCATACAGTGAGTACGATCCTCCTGCGGGCGCGTCGATGAAACCAGAGCCAATCGTCTTCCTTCACGGAGGCCCTGGGCTGCGCCAAGCTCAATTTGATCAGGAATTTTATGGCGGGTTTGCGGCGGACGGGTTTCGCGTGGTTCTTTACGATCAAGCGGGAAGCGGCCTTTCGGGCTTTTTGCCTCGGGTGCGAAACTATACGATTCGGCGCGCCGTGCAAGATCTGGAAGCCATACGGCAGGAGCTTGGCGCCGCCCGAATGATTCTGATCGGTCATTCCTGGGGCTCCACGCTGGCGGCCAGTTACCTAGCGAAATATCCCGAGCACGTAGCCAAGGTTGTATTCTACTCACCGGCCACAATCTGGAATCTGCCTCGGGACTCGATGGACTTTGGCCGGACAGACGGAGGACACCAAGGCATTCCGCCACCCCGGCTCCTCGCCGCAGCGCTTCTTCAACTTCGGAACCCTGATGTGGCCGAGAAGCTCGTGCCTCAGCGTGAGGCCGAAGAGTTGTTCGCACCGACGATGGCTCCCATGGTGGGCGGACTTGTTTGTAAAGGCGATTCCGCCGAACTGCCACCGATGATGGCCGAACTGAAGATGCTGCGGGACAATCCCGGTTTTAATCCCTTCGTATTACAAGGGCTGTTCTTTCAGACTGAGAATCCGGAAAACGATCCTCATGATGCTTTACGCAAGGTCGCGACGCCTGCGATTCTTCTGTATGGCGAGTGTAACTATCTTTCCTGGGGCGGCGCAGTCGACTATCGCAAGACGCTGCCAAACCTCAAGATCTTTTACATCCCGCAGGCAGGACACTATATCCAGTTCGAACAGCCCCAATTGATGAGGCGCGTGATTCTTGCTTTCCTGTTGGATCAACCTGACGTGATCCCTCCATACAGCAGCGACGTTGATCCCCGCTCCCACCAGCCTTAGCCGGGTAGATTCGGGTGCGTTAAGTTACCCCCGGCAGACGAGCTCGAACGATTCGGTCCGGGATTACTGTTGATAAATCCTGTGGCTGTTGAAAAACTCGCCCACTGGCGGGAGTTCTCAGGTGGGGTGATTTTCCTGCGGTGTTTCGCGCTTTCTTTTTTTAACTCAGATCGGCACCGTGGCTGATTCTAGAGGTCTTGATCTTAGGAAGCGAGCCAGTCGTTTCAAGTTCTGGGCTGTAGCCGCGAGAAAGAACTGTTCGCGAACATGCTTGATTCTCCGCAAGCGCACCCTTCGCAGTCCGATCTGGTTCTTCAACTCCGCAAAGAGTGCTTCTACTTTCCGGCGTTGGCGTTGCGCTGCCGCGAAAGCCGGAACGGTCGCCCGCTCTCGTGCCCGTTGTCGCGCCGCTTCGTGAACATGGATCGCAATTTGCCGATAGTGTCCGGTGGTGCATTGCGTTTTTTGCGGGCAGTCGCGACAGCGCTTCCACGTGGCCCGATAGATATGGTTGCGGTTGCGCGGATTCACCCCGAGGTACGTGAGTCGCTTTCCTTCCGGACATTGATAGCTGTTCGTCTCGGCAACGTAGGTGAACTTCTCGATCCCGTACAAGTTGGTTTTGGGAGCAGGACTCTCTTTCACGCGGATATAGGGAGTGATGCCTCGTTCCTCGAACCAGGCCAAAAGCTCACCGTTCCCATAGGTCGTGTCGGCGGCAACCGACTGTGGAAAGCGCCCGCGTCTTTCCGCGGACCGCGTGATCATCTCGCGAGCCGCCGCACTTTCCTGACTCAACCGGGCTGCCGTCGCTTGCACGCCCAGAATCACACAGCTGCGGTTGTCGATCAGGTAGTTGTTGAAGTACCCCAGTTCCGCAGGACGATCGCCCTTGGTCGAATAGGTCGAATCCGGATCCGTCGTCGATATCTGGTCTTGTTGAGGGGTCGGCTCTTCGACGGGGTTCTCTTGCTCAAGGTCCGCTAAGTACTCTCGCACCGTTCGTTTCACGTGAGCGGCTTCCGGCAGTTGCTCACGCGGGATGCGGCTCAATCGGCTGGCGTTCGCTGGAATGAAGCTGCCATCCACGGACAGGTGCTCACCCTCGACCAACCCGGCTTCCAAGCAGCGATCCACGATCTCTTCAAAGAGCTGCTGAAAGAGATTGGACTCCTGAAAGCGTCCATGACGGTTCTTGGAAAACGTGGAGTGATGGGGAATCTCTTGATCGAAGCTGAGTCCGGTAAACCAGCGCCAGGCCAGATGCATTTGCAGTTCTTCGACCAGCTTGCGCTCGCTGGTGACACCATAGAGATAGCCGATCAGCAGGATGCGCAACAGGAGTTCCGGATCGATCGAGGGTCGGCCCGTATCGCTGTAGGAGTCCTTCAACTTCTCACGAACGAAATCGAAGCGGATATGCCGGTCAATGAGACGGAGTAGGTGGTTTTCAGGGACCTGATCCTCAATGCGAAAATAGTAGAACAGCGACTCGGAACGGGAGTGTTGTCCCATCATAATCAGCAAGCCTCCGTGAATGGTGATGAAAAAGAGCATCGGCAGAACGCTTGCTCATATAGACGTCACTGCCAACACTTCAGTTCGCATCCACGAAGAGTTTTTCAACAGCCACTCCTCTTATCACAACCTATCTCAAAGTGCGACGCAGAACCGAGGGCGGTGCGCTCAATCATTAAAAGCGTACTGCCTTTCGCTGAATTGGAGAGGAATTGAAGGGGCGCCGCGAAGGAGCAAAGTTCCCAGCCTTGAACAACGCATCCCCTGCGACGCCCAACCGGGTGATAAGGTTTGACCTAAAAAGTTACTCTGTCCCAGCCTCATTGGAATTGTCAAAAGTAACAGGCCGCACGCCGAGCAGCCGTCAGCCGTGCTTTGCGCTGAAGCGACGGTGTGAGTCTAGAAAGTCGTTCCGGCTTGCAAGCAGAATCTTGGACATCCAGTGAACGATCGTTTTCACCTAACACGCTGGTTTCGCCGCAGCAAGCACATTCCGAATCGGGCGCGGTGAAAAGGCCCTCTCCTCTAGCGATGGCATCTCGCCAAGGAATAGAATGTCGCCACGGAGGATCCGCAATATGACCATCTCGTCTGCGAGCCAAGATAGCTACCCTCATCAAGAGGAATTGATTTGGTCGAGATCAGAAAAGACCGTCGCCCGTACAGCCTTCGACGCTGCTCTGGGTCGGGAGCTTCACGAAGTGATTCACAAAACAAAGCAAATGGCCAACGCGATTCAGCACTCGGCGGATCTGTGGGATTTGGAACATTACCTGACCCAACGTCGTAAAGAGATCGATCGCAAGTACGAGTATCGGTATTCGCGACTCACGCAGGTGTTTGGGAGACTTTTGAACGAAAAACGAATCAGTGAACAGGAGCTGCGCGGGTTGCGCGAGGACAAGATGAAGCCGATTCGTTCTTTCGCCAAATTCTTAGCAGAGACGGATGCAGTCGCCTGAAAGGGCCCGAACCCGCATGGAAGTGTATGCCATCAAAGTGACCCTGCTCGGCACCAGCCCGCCCGTCTGGAGGCGGATTTTAGTTCCTCGTGATATTACGCTTGGCAATCTCCACCGGACCTTGCAGACGGTGATGGGGTGGACGAATTGCCACCTTCATCAATTTGGTCGTCAGAGACAAAGGATGACTGATCCGAGATCCAGAGTTGGAACCAAGGCTGCAGATGAGAACCGAACCAAGCTCGGGGAATTGATCTGGACGGTGGGGGCGAGGTTATTGTACGAGTACGATTTCGGGGACGGCTGGCAGCACGAACTTCTTCTTGAAGAAGTTTTGTTTGGAGAGGAATCGTTTCAGCAGATTTGTGTGGCGGGTAAACGATGTTGTCCACCCGAAGACTGTGGTGGGCCGCAAGGATTTGCAGAGGTTCTCAAAGCAGTCCAGGATGCCAATCACCCTAATCACGAGGAAGCCTGTGAGTGGCTCGGCGATTTTGTTCCTGAATCCTTCTCTGCAGACGAAATTAATCGACGACTGCGCCGTAGAAAACTTCGACGCAGGCACAAGCCAGGGCGAATGGGCTGTCCCTAGGGTGTCTCTGGGAGACGGTGGGCATCACCAGAAAATCCTGGGTTCGGCTGAGCAAGATTGATTGGTGCTATTCCCTGTTCTCGACATCTCTAACGAAGTCGGCCTCGTCAAGCGTGCGAAATCCTCTTCGCATCAGCTATCTCAGACTGAGATAGCTAGTGATAATCCCTGTTATCGACACCTATCTGGAAGCGGGCGTAAGATGAACACAAGGTGGTTGAGTCCCCATCCATCCTCGGCCGGACGATTTGCCACTACCGCATCGTCGAGAAACTCGGGGGTGGAGGCATGGGTGTCGTCTATAAGGCCGAAGACACAAGCCTTCACAGGTTTGTGGCCCTCAAATTTCTTCCGGATGATGTCGCGCGGGACCCGCAGGCGCTAGAGCGATTCCGGCGCGAAGCTCAAGCCGCGTCGGCGTTAAATCACCCGAACATCTGCACCGTTTACGAGATTGCTGAGGAGAACGGGCGGACCTTTATCGCGATGGAGTATTTGGACGGTGTGACACTGAAACACCGCATTGGTGGCCAGCCGATGGAAACGGAGGCCATTCTTGAACTCGGTATTCAAGTGGCGGACGGGCTCGATGCAGCCCACACCGAAGGGGTAGTCCATCGAGACATCAAACCGGCGAACATTTTTGTCACGAAGCGCGGCCATGCCAAAATCCTCGACTTTGGCTTAGCAAAGTTGGATCTATCGTCTCGCATCGCGCAAGGGATCGGCGTTTCCTCGCTGCCGACGGCCACGGCGGAAGAACTTCTGACGAACCCTGGTTCTACGGTGGGCACTATCGCATATATGTCGCCGGAGCAGGCACGTGCCGAAAAATTGGATGCACGAACGGATTTGTTTTCGTTCGGTGCAGTCTTGTATGAAATGGCGACAGGCCGGATGGCTTTCACCGGCAACAGTGCTGCGGTCGTCCATGACGCGATTCTGAACAGAGCCCCAATGCCCCCCGGAAAGGTGAACCCGGGACTCCCGCCAAAAGTGGAAGAAATCATTGGCAAGGCGCTGGAGAAGGACCGCAAGCTGCGATATCAGAGTGCAGCCGATATCCGAACGGACTTGCGGCGACAAATGCGGGATTCCGATTCGGCCCGGTCGCCTTTTATAACAGCAGAGGCGACACCACCTGTTAGAAGGCCCTGGATGGTTTTGGTTCTTGTTGCTGTAATACTCGCGATAGTTGCCATAGCCAGTCACTTCTATTTCCACCGGATGCGGAAGCTAGCCAAGGAGGACACGCTGGTGCTGGCTGACTTCACCAATGCAACTGGCGACCCGGTCTTCGACGACACCTTGAAACAGGCGATTTCAGTGCAGTTGGCGCAGTCCCCGTTTCTAGACATTCTCTCGAATGCAAGAACTCGCACTACACTCAAGTTGATGGCGAAGCCATCTGGTACCAAGCTCACACCGGACGTGGCGAGTGATCTCTGCCAGCGGGCCGGCGGCAAGGCTTACATATCGGGCTCAATAGCGAGCCTGGGCAGTCAGTATGTGATCGGCCTCGATGCCATCGATTGTAAGACAGGAGATCCTCTCGCGCGGGAACAGGTGACGGCGGACAACAAAGAACATGTCCTGCAAGCATTGGACGAAGCGGTGACAGACCTCCGAGGGAAACTTGGCGAGTCGCTCAGCACGGTAGTGAAGTTCGACGTCCCGCTAGATCAAGCCACAACGCCTTCGCTCGAAGCGCTGAAAGCTCTCTCTGTGGGAGTTAAGACTCTGCAAGAGAAAGGCAGCGCGGCAGCGATTCCGTTCTTCAATCGCGCGATCGAACTCGACGCTAATTTCGCTGCGGCTTACGAAGCCTTGGGAATTTCGTACTCCAATCTTAGAGAGCCCGGTCTAGCGACTGAGAACTTGAGGAAGGCTTATGATTTGCGCGATAGGGTGAGCGAACGGGAGAGATTCCGCATCTCAGGTTCCTACTACCTTCTCGCCACCGGCGAACTTGAGAAAGCCATCCAGACCTATGAATTGTGGGCGCAGACTTATCCGCGCAACAGCGAACCTCTCGGCAATTTGGGGGTCGACTATACTTACTTAGGACAATACGGAAAGGCCGTTACGGCAAGCCTCGAAGACCTCCGCTTGAATCCGGGCAGCGCAGCTGCTTTCACTAACCTTGTGGGTCTGTATCCTGCTGTGAACCATCTCGATGAGGCGAAGGCGATGTATCTGCAGGCCATCGATCACAAGGTGGACAATCCGTTCCTGCACGGAAATCGCTATGGCGTGGCCTTCCTGGAGAGCGACAACTCTGAGATGCAGCGACAAGTCGCTGCGGCTAGTGGCAAACCAGGTGAGGATGTGCTCCTTTCCTTCGCTTCAGATACCGAGGCATTCTACGGGCGTCTCGCAAGCGCGCGTATACTCTCCCAACGTGCCATCGACTTTGCTCGCAGCAATGACTCCAAAGAAACAGCAGCGGCATGGCAGATGAATTCGGCACTGCGCGAAGCAGAGTTCAACAATACCTCGCGCTCCCGCCAGGAAATCGCGCCCGCACTGGCGGACGCCCCTACTCGAGATGCAAGCGTTCTCGCGGCTCTGGCGTGGTCGCGCATCGGAGATATCGAGCGAGCGGAGCGGATGGCACAAAGTCTGGCTGATCGATTTCCTCTGAACACGGCAATAAATCGCTACTGGTTACCAGCCGTCCATGCTTCGATCGAGATTAGGCGCGGCAATGCAGCGAAGGCCCTCGAAGACCTCCGAACCACGGCACAGTACGAGCTGGGCACACCGCTGCCCCAGTTCGAAGTCGGGGGGTCTCTTTATCCAGTGTATATTCGTGGCGAGGCGTACCTATTGCTGCATCAGGGCAAGGAAGCAGCGGCGGAGTTCCAAAAGTTCCTCGACCACAGCGGCGTCACTGTGAATTGCCCGCTGGGAGCGTTGGCACGCCTGCAACTCGGTCGCGCTTACGCATCGCAGGGTGACAAGATCAAGGCACGAGCGGCCTATCAAGATTTCTTCGCGCTATGGAAAGACGCCGACCCCGACATCCCGATTCTGACAGCCGCCAAGTCAGAATACGCGAAGCTGCGGTAACGGCTTGCAATTGACGCTTAATACAGGCCCAGCCGGATAGGTGTCGATAAATCCTCTTATCACTAGTAATCCGGGATCCGTCGCATTGTGAGATTGCTAGTGATAATCCCTGTTCGCAACATCTATCCCAACTTGAGCGTCAAACTTCCCGGCTTTGCGGCCCAGCGCGGTTCTCCTCAGACTTTGCAGTAGATTCACTTTTTCCGTCTATTCGCAACTCAAGAGAGGTACGATGTCCGTCGTCCGCGAGGTTTATTGTGAAACCCACTTGGAAGACTGCCGTTCCGACTCTCGCGGCGGGCTTGGGATTGCTGATTCCCGCTGCGATCGGAATAAATGAAAATGGCCCAACAATTCTCAGTCCGCTACCGGCTTTGACGGTTTTTCCAGCTTTCGCCATTGGTTTTCTTTTGCATCTTTGGTATGTGGCAGCAGTTGTGCCGATGCTACTCTTCTTCCTGTGGTCCCCTGGATTATTTTTTGGTGACGGCAAAATCCCGAAGCGGACATACTCTCTTTTAGCAGTTGCGACGGTCCTTAGCGTCTTCTGGTTCGTCCGAGAATGGCAGTGGGGTCTCGATTACAACGGGTTGGAATACACCGTTACACTCTGCTTCGTGAACATCGCCGTTGTTTCGTTTCTCGCGGTTGCTTTCCTCAGAAATGGGAAAAAGGAACCGTCATTCACAACCAGCTTGGTCTTGCACTGGCTTCTATTCGCATGGCTCGCTTGGTGTGCTTTTCCGTGGTTGGGGGAGACGGGCGTCTAGGAGGTATCGAAAATCCAAATTGGAACTGATAACTGTTCGGAAATCCTCTTATCACCAGCAATCTCAGGCTGAGATAGACGGTGATAGTTCCACTTTTCAACACGGAGCGTGAAACAATTAAGTTTTTTTAGAGGAATATCAGCGATGGCCAAAGCTGAACGATACTGGAATCTTGACAGCTGGTATGCCACTGACGATACTTGCGCCCGGCTGGTGAAATCAATTCAGTGAAGAAGCGAACGCAAAGAAGAGCCGCCTCGAAGAAGCGTGCAGATCCACGCCCGGTGAGGCATGCGAGTGCCAAGCGGCCCGGGACACAACGAAATAAGGCTACCGCCACTCTGGATACTGCCGGGAAGCTTGCTTTCAATCACGCGATGATCTACGTGAAAGACGTGGAGCGCGGAGTCAGCTTCTACCACGATTTGCTAGGATTCAAGCTTATCGAAGACTTCCGCCATGAAAATAAATCCGTGTATGCCCGCCTGCGCGCGCCAGGCGGTGATGGCACGATCGCACTGCACCAGGCGGCTGCGGAAAGTTCCGTTTTGAGCGACGGTGTGCGTCTGTACTTCGAAGTCCGAGAGCTCGATGCCTTCTGCCGCAAGCTCCAACAAACGGGATTCTACATCACCCAACTGCCACGCATGATGCCGTGGGGTTGGCGACATGCATATCTCAATGATCCCGATGGCCACGAGATTAGTCTTTACTGGGCAGGCGAAAACCGAATGAAGAAAACAGTAATGAAGGCCGCGCAAAGAGCCGCCCGGCGCTGAATCCCGTAAGTCGTGTAGCCAAAAACTACGTTTGGCAGGCGGGCGAAAGCGTTCCAGCGGGATAGGTGTCGAGAAATCCGCTTCGCACGCAATATAAAAGGCGCCCACTTTGCGGTAGGTTTTGATCGTTCGCATCACCACCTACCAAAAGGAGCGCCGTTATGAACCAAGCAAAGTATATTGGCATGGACGTTCATCAGGCAACGATCTCGGTTGCGGTCCTGGATTCCGCCGGCAAGCTGATCCTGGAGTCTGTCCTCGAAACGAAAGCGGCCACGATTCTGCAATTCATTGCCGGGCTGCGCGGCACCTTGCTGGTGACTTTCGAAGAAGGAACTTCCGCGGCCTGGTTGTATGACCTACTCAAGCCTCACGTCGCGAATGTCCTGGTCTGCGATCCCCGGAAGAATGCTCTATTAAAGGATGGCAGCAAGAGTGATCGGATCGATGCTCGGAAGCTGGCCGAGCTCTTGCGCGGCAACCTTCTCTCACCGATCTACCATGGAGAGAACGGGGTACGCACTTTGAAAGAGTTGGCCCGCAGCTATCTAACGATCACGAAAGATCTGACGCGGGTGATGAGTCGGATCAAGGCGGTGTACCGAAGCTGGGCTATTCCCTGTGCCGGGCCAGCGGTGTATCGACCGCGTCATCGTGCGGAATGGTTGGCCAAGATCGTAGAACCGGGAGTTCGCCTGCGAGCCGAGCGGCTCTACCAGCAACTGGATGCGTTGGAGCCGTTGCGGCTGGGAGCGCGACGCGATCTGCTGGTGGAGAGCCGGAAACATCCTGCGGTGAAATTACTACGCCAGATTCCTTATCTGGGCCCGATTCGTTCCGCATTGCTGGTGGCGCTGCTCGGGACACCGCATCGTTTTCGCACCAAGCGACAGCTATGGGCCTACAGCGGATTCGGACTCGAGACTCACGACAGCGGCGAATACCGCTTTGTGCGAGGGCAACTGCGACGAAACCGAGAGCGAGTCACTGTGCTGGGCCTGAACGAAAACCATAATCACGATCTGAAAAATATCTTCAAGAGTGCGGCGATATCCGCCAGCACTCGACCGGGACCGTTCCAGGAATTCTACGCTGGGCTTCTGGCCAAAGGAAAGAGACCGGCGATGGCACGTCTCACCCTGGCACGGAAGATCGCAGCGATCACTTTGACGATCTGGAAGAAAGGAGTGTGCTTCGACGCCAACGAATTACATCGGCAAGCAGCTTGAGCGTCTCTGGTAGAGAGCTCGTTCCATCCTCTTGAGTGGTGGTCGGTTCGATTCTTGAGACGCTCGGTTTCGAGGGGAGTATCAGATAGGTGGTCCGACCCTGTGTGCTTCGGCACCGAGTCACCGTTCTCACGCTATACCCCCTCGGACAACCAGAAATAGCGATAGGCCACGAGCCTCGGATAGAACCATGGTTGCCACGGAATTGAATCGCTTGCCAAGTTGCAAGAATCGGCGGACGTTGTCACCACTCGAAAAATGAACCGAGGAAACGGAAGAGCCATCCAGAGAAGAACCTCTCGAGTGATCGAGAGCCATCTGCAAACAGTGGGCTGGATATCGAGACAGAAACTTTCTCGGCTACCGGCCGAGGGAGAACCTTTTTTGTTGACATCCCCTTTTATAGAACCACCTATCTCAAAGTGAGATCCTTTGATCGCCTCGCACGGTCCGGGAGCCGGCCAATCGCGTAGAATCTTACCACCATGACCGAATTTCGGATCGACACGTCGGCTTTCACAGCCGAAGGATGGGTCGGATCCTTCTATCCCAAGGGCATGAAGCCCCTCGACTTCCTCACTTACTACGCCACAAAATTCAACACGGTTGAAATCGACTCGGCGTTCTACCACGCGCCAGCACCCTCCGTCGTGTCCGGTTGGGCCGATAAGACGCCCGACTAACAACTTGACTCTCACTCGCCAGAGGCACATCGTCTTCCTCTCCTCGCTTCGATTGGAATATTTCTATGAGTTCAAAGTACGAGATCTTCAAGGAACACTCTGACGGGTCATTCGTGTGGATCGAAGCAGTCGAAGATGTTGCAGCAGCAAAGCAGCGCTTAGAGACTCTGGCTGTAAATCACCCCGCTATTTACCGCCTTTGGGATTCGGTAGCGCGGAAGTTCGTCAACCCTTTTGCAAAGTCGGCTTCAGCCTAGCACGGGTGTCGCGTTTAAGGCTGTACATGGCTTTTCCACTTTACGTGATTTAGCAGGAGGGCACCATGAATCGAGAACGGGCGCTGAAAGTTATGTTGGTGCTGGTGGGATTGCTTTTTTCGGCTGGTGTTTATCCCTTGACGATGCATCTATGGCAGCAGAATCACTCGGTAAGCGAGCCGATGATGCTTAGCGTGTATGCCACACTTGGGATTTTTCTACTGCTGGCAGCGCGTAACCCATCGGCAAATCGCAGCCTGATCGCCTTCACAGCATGGTCGAGCTTTGCTCACGCCGCTGTTATGGCCATACAGGCATTCCAGATTGCAAGCGAACGCGGAGTATTGCTGGTCGCCGTGGCTGCCCTTGGTATCGTGGGCGTTGCGCTGATCGCGCTCGCGCCAGCAAAGCAATCGGTGGAGCTGGCGGCGGCTGGTGTGTAGGCTCGCAGTCTGGGAACACCGACCCCTCATTAATCCTATGGGCGACTGGGCGTAGAAGATGGCGTGGAAACGCATCTGGCACAAAAAGGTGGGCAAGGAAGATTCTTTGTTTGCGGTCGAGCGAACAAGCTCAGTGGCCGAAGCCCGAGAACGCTGGAAGGGGTACAAGCGGAACGAAACCTGGGATGATTTTGTCGGCCACAAGAGGCATCCATTTTTCTATGCTTCGAGAGCAACCGGCCAACGTTTCGGTGATTAGACGCGGCTGAACAACTTGGATAAGCGCTTCTTCAGCACTTTCGCGATCTTCTCGATGTTGACCAGCGACACGATCCTGATCCCTCGGACGCCGCTGTAATACGTCCGATGCAAGCCGCATCTCTCTGCAGCTTCCTCCTGATTGATCTGCTGCGCCTCACATCAGACCGACGCGGAGCACGTTGCACTCCGGCAGATCCCGATTCGTTTCATTCCCGCGCAAATCCACAAAGCTGTCACACATCCACGGCGCAGTCTGCTTTCGCGCCGTGACAGCATCGTTCTAAGCTCGCGCTCGCTCATTGCACCACCCGTTCCAAAAGGCCCGACCGATCAACAAATTGCGGAAATGCTGTTTAGCTTCCGGAAGGAAATGTTCGCGATCGGAGAGAAGCACAAGCGCGAGAAGATGCTAATGGAAACCGACGCCGCTAGCGCCCGGTAATAGGACGACTTTTCCCAATTGCCGGACCAAATTGAGACTCTTGAGCCTGACGCAGGGCGGTTATCTTTCGCCAATGTGATAGACGAGCCCAACCGAAATTCGATAATTAGCCTGGGTGTTGGTGGATTGATTCGGATAGTTCGAGAAGCGCGTTTTCTCGTAATCGAATTCGAATAGACGGATCGCCCAACTCGGCTTGATTTTCACTTGAACGCCTCCGCCGCCCATCCATGCGAAAGCAGTGCTCGTGAATGTGGTTTCGGGGAAACCGGAATTCAAGGGAAAGGTGAGCCTGTCGTAACCCGCCCCGAATAGCACCTGTCCATACGGTATTAGTTTGTGACGATGGCCGAACGGATAGATCCGTGGACCTGCCATAAACGTATAAATCTGACTCTTTCCATTTACACCTTGATTGCCATATGTGCCACTGAGATCGCCGGTGATACCAATCCAGTTTTTAAAATTGTGATCGAGCGACACGTTCCAACCATTCGTCGCGAAGCGCGGGGCGTTAGTCGGATAGAACGACCGGTAGAGATAGCCGCCTTCAAGATCATAGGATGGTGTCTGCTGCGCGGTGGCAGGCAGCGTAAAAATAAAGAGCAGCGCAAAAAAGCCTAACAGTTTCTTCATCCCCAACATCCTCCTCTGAACTTGCAGGCTATCGAGCCTCTTATGATGTCGCCGCGCAGGAAAGGGTCTCCTGTCCAACGCCGGCACGCAAGAGTAATTGGAAACTCGTCCAGATCAAAGAATTACGTTCGTGCCACCAATCGTGGGGATCCGGTCCCGACCAGACAGTCCGCAGAGATTGGATCGGCGTGTGTCCCAAGGATGCAGCGCCCAATACGCGCCCCTCCTCCGCAAGCGAGACCACGCGCGTGCGCGGGTCCCAATATCAATCCCTAGCAGCTTCTTGCACGTTGGCCTCTATTCTTCTCGTCTTTTATCGCGCCACATATCCATGCGGATTCTAGACCAGCCATGCCCAGGCGGAACCAATAATGGATTCCAAATCAGATTGAGCGGGAGTTCAACCGAGAACGGTTTCGCCTTGCTGATGTCTGCCACGAGCCTTGGTGGATCGCCCGGCCGTCGTGGCTCCATTCGCACGCGGATACTGCGACCCGTCACCGCGCGCGCGGCTTCTACTACCTGGAGCACAGAATAACCTTCACCTGTCCCGAGATTAATGAAGTTCGATTTGCCGCCGCGTCCTAAATATGAGAGCGCACGAATATGAGCGTCGGCGAGGTCCGACACGTGCGTGTAGTCTCGAATCGCTGTTCCGTCCGGCGTCGGGTAGTCGCTGCCGAAGACAGGTAAAGTTGCCGTCTCGTCTGCGGCCGCCGTCAGTACGTTTGGAATCAGATGAGATTCCGGATCGTGATGTTCTCCGCGTTTTTCGGTTGCTCCTGCGGCATTGAAATAGCGCAGAGCTACAAATTTCAGCTCATAAGCGGTGTCATAGGAATCGAGCAGCCGTTCCATTATTAATTTTGACCAACCGTACGGATTCACCGGCGACTGTGGGGCATCCTCGGAAATGAACATTTGCTTCGATTCGCCATACGTCGCGCACGTAGAGGAAAACACAACCATGCGCACCGCTTCTTTAACGAGCGCGCCTATCAGGGCGATACCCGCTGCGACGTTGTTTTCAAAATATTGAGCAGGCTTTTGGACGGATTCGCCTACATAGGCCCGTGCGGCGAAATGTATGCACGATTTAACGTCGTGTTTCTGCACGATCCGCCGGATTAGTTCCTGGTCCCCCGTTTCGCAGTGATAAAAGGGCTCATCTGTTTACCAACCTTTCGTCACTCTGGCCGTCAATTACTGGCATTTGCGATAAGGCAGGTAATTCCTACATAGAGACTTTTGTCTCATTGCGGCGTGGGGCGCCTGACTCATTGACTGCCCGCGGAATCTCGTCTATCCCTAAGAATCGAGTAAATGAATTCATGCGGTCATTTGCCTACCACAACCGAAAGCTCGCAAAACGCTACGACGACTGGATGACAGCGCTCCACTATGCCCCGAACACCAAGAAATATTATCGGAAAGTCTTGGGAAGATTTAATCAGTTCCTCGGTAAGCGATCCACGACTGCTGTCACACATGTGGAGGTTCGGGAGTTTCTTACACACATTTCCGAATGCGGCGCAACGCTTCAAACGAACTATCGCTACTTGGGCGTACTGCGCCGTTTTTACGATTTCTTGAATCTTGGAGGGCTCGTAAGCTACGTTGCCCCACGAATGGTTCGGATGAAAGCGGTGAAAAGACTAGACCTACCTTGGCTAACTGAAACACAGGTTAATCGTCTCATCGCAGCGACTCAGACCAAGCGAGAGCGTGCTCTCTTGGAATTTGCTTATAGCACGGGATGCCGGATGCGGGAGACGGCGCAACTAAAAGTGGAGGACATCAATTTCGAAAGCCGTTCCGTTCGGATCCTTGGGAAATTTGGAAAAACACGAATTGCCTTCCTGACTCCAAGCGCTTCTAGGACTCTACGAGCTTACGTTCTAAACCGCAAGCGGGGCTACGTATTTCAGGAAGACATAGACCTACAGAAGGCTAACATTTCGGTTAATGACGGATGCTGGGTAGCAAGATGGGTTGACTACGGCAAACGATTTCCTTCCGGGAGATTCACCAAACGAAGGGTGAACCTAGGTAGGATCGACTGCGTGTCCTATCAGAGCGCTAACGACAAGATGAGAGTGCTTTTACAGGGTGTAAATCTTACACGTCCGAAGCGCGATCGCCCGCTGAGCAGTCCCGCATTTCTATACATCCTAAAGAAAGTCGGGCTCCGAGCTGGATTAAAGAACGTCGGGATTCACATGATTCGGCGCAGCTTCGCAACGCATTTATACGATCATGGCGTAAATATTGAGATCATTCAAAAGCTCTTGGGGCATGTCTATCTGGGTACTACACTCGCGTACACGCGGCTAAACACCGCGCACATGGCCAAGGCCATCGAGTGGAATCATCCTTTGGCAGGAAGCCATGAGGTCTGAACGCAAGACGGGGAGATTCACGTACAATTCCCGCAAGTCCAAGAACGGAGCAGCTCGCTTCACTTCGGATGAACTGGTATTTCAACCTTGGTTTCTGCCGAAACAGAGCTGCCTCACGATAAACGGCTTAATCCCGCCAGGCTATCGAAATAAGATGCGTGCGTATTTCGACGATTACGGCTGCATGATTTGCGGTCACGTGAACGTGCTCTACCGTGCAAACGGGATGTGCATCCCGTGCCACCAGACGGTTATTAGGAGACTTAGGCGAAGTGTCAGGCGTCGGATTACAGGGAAGCCGGATAATCGATCTGACCTATTTATGCTGCGGAGGGCAAAATTGGCGAAGAAATTACTTGGAAGGTTTTCGGCGAATTGGAGAGCCAGGTCGCTAAGGCATCGACTGGACACGACCTGGACAAAGAATCCAGTTGATGAAGCGCTCGGATTCTTGTCGCCTGTGATTCCTAGTGACCCCGTCCAAATCCCCGACCTGACATCGTCTGATGAAGTAACAGTCTCGTCAAAATCAGTTCGCGATCTTCGAGCGGGGAGACCGCATCGGTAACGCAATTGGGAGTATGTTACGGATTATGAGAATCGTCAGCCGCCGGCGGATTGCGTTCGTGGCCCATGTCGATTCACGTTTCTTGCTTCCATATGTCTTACGGAGTCTGCCAATTCAGTCAAGGTGCTACAGACTTCTTCGATCTGATCACCGTGAATGCCATTGAAAAATGGCAACGCGATCGTGCGCGAAGCGATTCGCTCTGTCAATTGAAGGAGTCGGGGGGCTGTCCAACACGCGTAGATTGGTTGGAGGTGAATCGGCGCGAAGTAGCGACCGACGCCGATGCCACGCATAATCATTTCTTGTGCGATGGCATCCCGGTGAAATTGCGTGAATTCCGCCCCTAGTCGAATTACATAGACGAACCAGCTGATCCTGCCACACGGCATACTCGAGACAGGTAGCTTAAACTCCGAACGCCCGCTCAGTATTTGACTATATTGACGTGCAATCGCCTCGCGACGCGTCAGAATTGGCTCGATGCGCTTGAGTTGTTCAACCCCTAGCGCGCAATTGATGTCCGCGAGGCGATAGTTGTAACCCAGTTCAGAATGTTGAAACCAGTCCTCTGAATAATCGCGACCCTGATTGCGAAGGGTTCTGATTAGATTCGCAAGTTCCACATTCTGAGTAACGACCATCCCGCCTTCGCCGGTTGTGATTTGCTTGTTTGGATAGAAGCCAAATATTCCAACATCCCCAATGCCGCCCACTTTTCGTCCGTTGTATTCGGCACCGATGGCCTCGCACGCATCCTCAATGACGTACAAGTGATGGCGCCGAGCAATGTCGAGGATTGCTCCTACGTTCGCCGGGCGTCCGAACGTGTGCACGGCGATAATCGCTTTTGTTCGGGCCGTTATCGCCGCTTCAATCAGAGAAGGATCAAGATTTAAAGTTTCGGATTCGATATCGACGAAAACGGGCGTCGCTCTTTCGTAACGGACTACGTTTGCTACGGCGATGAAAGCGAACGAAGGAACGATTACTTCGTCGCCTTCACAAATCCCCAGTGCACGGATACACAGATGGAGACCGGCAGTCCCAGAACTGACTGCAATAGCGTTCGAGGTACCAACGTATCGAGTTACAGCCTGTTCAAATTCCTCCAGCTTGGGTCCTAGGCTCAAGTGTGGGGTGCGAAGGACGTCCGTGACGGCCCGGATATCGTCCTCGGTGATGTCAGGAGCCGAGAGGGGGATTCTCATTGTGAGTGTGCAGTTCGACTGAGTTCAGTCGAGGAAGGGAAGTGACGCTTCAACAAGAGATCTTTAGCCAGCGGAACGGTGGTCAACACTTTTACAATCCGCTCGGAAGCGTGACCATCTCCGTAGGGATTCACCATTCCTTGGAGTGACTCACGAAAGTCAGGTGTCTTAGCTATACCAATCGCATTCAAGATCGACTGAGCGTCGGGAGTCGCGTCCAGCACATTCCTAGCGCGTTCACGCCCTTGTTGCCTCAATCCGATATTGACCGTAGGGAGCGCGAGAGAAGCGGATTCCATGATCCCACTGCTCGAATTTCCTACGAGCACGCTGATCTGTCCCAGCAAGCTCCAATAGGTGATCGCATCCAGGTTTGTGAAGACCTTTCCCGATCCGCGGGCGCGCACGAATTCCGTAGTCCGATCAATCAGGGCGCGACTTCCCGCGTCGGCGTTCGGATAGCAAAACAAGATTTGATCCGGCAGTGATTGGAGGGCAGCAAATAGGGAGTCCACCTCTTCGAGCGTGTCACGTGAGATCGTGACAGGATGGTACGCGACCAGAATCGTAGACCGTCGAAGATCAATCTGCAATCGCGATTCAATTTGTTCTTTGTTGAGAAGCGTTTGGCGGAGCAGATGGTCCAACGACGGAGCCCCGGCCCTGTGAACACGCCACTCTTCCTCGCCCATCGAGATCACGCGACGTCGTGCCCGGTCCGTAGAAGTGAAATGAATATGACTCATTTTCGTGAGAGCGTTTCGGACCGCATTATCAATCGCACCTTCACTGATCTCTCCGCCTTCGATGTGCGCAACTGGGATCCTCAATGCGAGAGCGACTGACGCGGGCGCCAGCATTTCATACCGATCGGCAATTAGAAGCAATAGCTCTGGCCGTATATGGCCCAAAAGGTCTGCCAAGCTCAGGGTTGCATTGCCAATGGTTTTGGCCATTCCAATGTCACTGTCGGAACTGAGAAGACACTCAATGCGAGCGTCGATCTTGAAGCCATCCTTCTCGATCTCTTGCACGGTGTTCCCGAACTCCGGAGACAGGTGCGAACCCAGCGCGATGAGTTTGAGTTCGACATCTCCACAATCCGCGAGATCTCGAAGCGGCCAATATAAGTGCCCGTAATCGGCGCGAGATGTGGTGATTGCAGCGATGATGCGTTTGTTATCTCTCAAGCCGAAGCGCCTTCCAACAGGCCGAGAAGAGATTCGCTTGGTTGGTATTCGGGAACGATGCGAAAAAGCGTTTCGAGTAGTGCCGCAAGGTCGTATCGGTCCACTGCGCTTCTGAGATCGGAAATATGAGAGTCGAATTGGTCCCGAGAAATCTGTTTGCTCTTTACTTTGGAAAGCCGGCCATCACTGGTAGGCTCCACGGATTCGTGCTCAGCGATGAACTCCTCAGCCATCTTGTCTCCGGGACGCATGCCGGTGAATGTGATCGCGATCCGTCGTTTGGAATCAGCTCCCGCCGCTTCTATCATTCGGCGCGCAAGGTCCAAGATCTTGACGGGTACTCCGAGGTCGCAAATCAAGATTCCCCCGTCTTCCTCCAGTTCGGATCCAAGGAGGATCAATTCAATGGCTTCGGGCAGGGTTAAGAAGTACCTTGTTACGTCGGGATGGGTCACAGTGACGGGGCCGCCGGCGAAGATTTGCTGCGCGAATACTTTAGTCACGCTTCCTTCGGTGTCCAGAACATTTCCGAGTCGAATAGCTCTCATCTGACTTCTTACTGTTGTGAAACGCATTAAGGCGAGTTCAGCAACTCGCTTTGAAGCGCCCATGATGCTGCGCGGCTTTACGGCCTTGTCGGTCGAGACCATCACAAGTCTTTCCACGCCATGCGTCAGGACTGCCTGGGCCAGCAATATCGTTCCAATCGCATTATTCTGGATAGCCGCGATGGGGTTCCTCTCCATGAGCGGGACGTGTTTGAAAGCCGCGGCGTGGTAAATGATCTCCGGGTGATAGCGCTTGAAGGTGTCGGCCAGTAACCTCTCATCACAGATGTCCCCGACTATGGAGGAAAGCGAAGCGTGATGTAGCATCGCCGTCAGCTCAGTTTCGATCTGGTACAGATTACATTCGCTGTGGTCAAGAAGAACTAGGTTCCGAGGGCTGAATCCGGCAATCGTTTTCGCTAGTGCAGAGCCAATTGAGCCGCCAGCTCCGGTCACTAGGACACTCCTACCTGAAACTGGGTTGTTCATTGGGCGCGTTCATTCCGAAATGGGATAAAAACAACTGGGCACGACTTCGACGCTGCGTGGCGATTGCCGCTCCGATTATATGGACTGCGATCGAATATAGGCAATGACTACATTCGGCTTACGGATACGGGATCGGTACTAGAAGCACGGGGCCTCCGCGCCGCACAATGAAGCACTCAACTCAAGGGATCACCGCATTGTGCTTCGACAATCCCTTGGCCGGAAGGAACTGCGGGAAGTTTTCTCGAACGCTCTGCCCAATCGAGCGTTGGATTATTTGGAGGGATCGTATTTTTAGCTAATGGGACCAAACGAAGGCGCGTCTTCGTCGATTTAAGAATGACGCGCAATTGTTCTTGTAGAATTACGGCTAATACGGATTGACGCTGAGTTGCCGACAGTTTATAACTCTGTTCCCGTATCGATTCCGACCAACGGTCAACAGGCATTCACGAGAAACGGTAAGCGCCGAAAAGTCTTTGGCAAGTACGAATGTTTCAAAGGAAGTGGTGTTTCGGTACAGCACGTGCAACGCTTAATTTCAGAGTTTGGGTGCGGATTGGATTCTAAAGTCGCATGTGTCTCCCCTGCCAGCAGGAGACACCTATGCCTCAGGATCTGAATCTTGCTCTTCAAAATAGTGATCGGTTCGACGCCGCGCATTTGCTGCGACCGGTCAGACATCGGCCCGTGGGAGCGGAAATTTCCGCGACGAAGTACATTGGGCGCGTGCGTGGTGGAACTCAGGCTTGCCGAATCCAGTGTTCAGACGGCGCAGACTATATCGTTAAGTTTCTGAATAATCCGCAGGGTAAGAGAATCCTGGCGAACGATCTCCTAGGTACGTTGCTCGCACGCGTCTTATGCCTCCCAACAGCTGAGCCCGCAATAATCAATGTTTCAAAGGACTTTCTTCAGACATCGAGCGAAATGGTGTTTCATTTGGGACGTAGGAATTCTCCAATGCAATTCGGGCGGTGTTTCGGCTCCCGCATTCCCCGTTACAGTGAGTCAGCAACTCTGCGAGCTGCTCAACTGGAGGTAGTGAACGGCGTTTTGCCGTCGACTCATTTGAGAACTCTGGGAAATGTTCAGGACGTGGCGGGAATGCTCGTGTTTGACAAGTGGACTTGCAACACAGACGCTCGGCAAACAATCGTTGTGCAAGGTAATGATCCGAAGATCTATACAGCACTTATGATTGACCAAGGTTGCTGTTTTAACGGCTCAGAATGGAATTTCCCGGATGCCCCTTTACGCAGCATCGGATTGTACGGAGTCGTATGCGATCAACTTCCGAGTTTTGCCAGTTTCGAACCCTGGCTCGATCGCCTTGAACATGGCATCGACCAAGACATCTTGGCGACGCTTGCGCGGGAGGTCCCCCCCGAGTGGTACGAGGACGCTCACGACGCGATGCTGAGTCTCTTGGAAAGGCTTGACTGGAGACGCCTGCGTATCATGGACCTCGTATATTCAGTTTGGAAAAATCATCGGACGACTTTCCCACATCGGATTTCTTCTCGCAATTGTAACTCCAATCGGTGCGCCGAGCATTCGCTGCAAATGAGCTTTTCAGATCTCGGGAATTGGTAGTTATAGACAGTCATTTATGTAGTTTGACGGATAGACGGAGGGCTTCGAGATATAGCAAAGTTTGCGCCCCGATGCTGTGGCCCTCATTCTTCGCGAAGTGGCGCCGGCGAACAGTCGACCTGGACTGTGCTGCGAATCCCTCGGATTTCGAATCGATGTGTAGGAGCACGGCCCTACTTGTGGAAGCCGAAAGCCTCGCGAACCTTGGGAGCTGGGAGAACGATCTCACGAGGGGCGAAGAGATCTGGTCTGCTAACCTCTCCGAATTGTTAGGCTTCGGCCGGACACTCCGAAGGGTATCTGAAAATTTATTCTGGAGCCTCGTCCACCCGCACGACCGCGAAATGGTCCGCACGATCATCGAATGTGCTTTGAAGGATCATCTTCCGACATACGAATACCAAGCAAGATACATCCTGCCGGATAACCGCGAACGCGTCCTATTCACTCGAGGAAAGTTGGCGTTCAATTCTGCGAATTGTCTTGTTCGTCGAATGGGAGTTACGCAAGACGTCACGATGGCTGTCGAAGCGGATCGAGCGCTCTTGGCGAGCGAGGAACGTTACAGAGACTTGGTGGAAAACAGCAACGATCTCATCTGTACCCACGATCTGAATGGGTTCATTCTCTCGATGAATGAGCCTCCAGCTCGCATTCTGGGCTATAGCTCAAAAGATCTAATTGGACGCCGAGTTGCGGATTTTCTTCAGCCGGAGAGGCGATCGGCATTTGATGAGTACCTGCTACGAATCCAGCGCGATGGCTATGACGAAGGGTTGATGGCTCTCAGCACTCGGACGGGAGAGCTTCGTGTGTGGGAGTACCGCAACACACTGCGCACTGATGGTGTGCCGTCTCCAATTATTCGCGGAATGGCGCACGATATTACGGAGCGGCTGCACTACGAGAAGGCGTTGCGAGACAGCCAGGCAGAACTTCAGCGACTGTCAATTCGGCTGCTCCAGCTGCAGGACAGTGAACGGCGGAGAGTTTCCTTAACACTTCACGAAAAGACTGCCCAAAGCCTTGTGGGAATGCAGCTGATTCTCCGGGCGTTGGGCGAAATGGGCGCACACCTTTCGCCCTCGGTGCTCTGGACAATCAACCAGTGCTCGGAGATCACTGCGCAGGCCATTGAAGAAGTTAGATCTCTTTCTTACCTCCTTCACCCGCCGCTTCTCGAAGAGGGTCTTGCTATGGCAGTCGCTTGGCACGTCTCCCGATTCGCTAAGAGCAGTGGAATTGAAGTCAGCGTCGAAATACCGAAGGACTTCGGGCGCCTACCCGATACCCACGAAACGGCACTCTTCCGAATTGTCCAAGAGTGTCTGGCGAATATCGATCGCCATTCAGGAAGTCGATGGGCAAAGATAAAAATTGAACGCGATGATGGAAGCGTTACGCTTGTTGTTGAAGACGGAGGGCGAGGCCGATCCGAGCAATTTCCGTTTAAATCCAATACGTTTGAATTTGGTATGTTGGTAATGCGAGAACGTGTTCGTCAGCTTCACGGGAGATTTAGCTTTAGTAGTTCTAGGACTGGTGTTGTCGTTCAAACGTCATTGCCCACTCCCCACCTTGAACTTCCTCAGCGCTAGGCTAAGTTTCTTGAAATACTCATCGGTCTCAGGCTATCCGTATAACCCGGACGATCAAAAGCGAACTGTTACGGATTGACGCGGTGATTGTGTTCGACTACAAAGGCAGCCCCATCGAGAGGTGAAGTAGAATGTTTCCGACATCCGGGAGCCTAGCCGGTTCAAACAACGAAAAGCTGGTGCGCTTGATGTTCGCCAAAATTCGCCATTGGCACGACGAGTTGATTTACCATCCCGATACAGAAAGGGGAAAGAATCTTGATTGCGCTGACGCCCGAGAATGCACGAAGGAGCCGCAAGCGAAAGATAACGCCACGGACTCAGACCGGCGCCATGAACGACGTAGCTGTCGACCTCATAATCGATCTAATGGCTCTGGCAACGATTGCGTGTGAATCTGCACTTTTAGTGTCGGACTCTGAGACGATTGCGCACAACATCCGAACTGCAAAGAATACATACGCTAGCGCGCTGCTTTACGCAGGGCGAGTATCATTCAGCCTACAAGACGTCCAGGCATTTGAGTGGCATACCGTTAGGCTCGAAACCCTGATTTCTAAGCTCGAAAAACGATATTGCTCACAGAGACCGAGCTGTGGCCCCTGGGCAGACGCGCGGGATTCGGGATTGCGCACCGACTTTTCTAGTTCTTCGGCCTCTTAGTTTTCTTTTCAAGACGCGAGAGGCGCTTATATATTTGGCGCATTCTCTTGAGCGTTGTCCGGTTACTTTCGTCGGGTTTTTCTTCGGGAGGAGTCCTGTCAGACTTCATTCTTCGTCCTCGGCCTTCGTCGAGCGCATAGCGCACGGTCTCGAACCCGCGATCTCGGGCGCAGTTGAACAGCTCAACAATCTCGGCTTCGGCCTCGTGCACCGTCGCGGAGGATCGACGATGAGGGACAAAACGCTCATTGTCGATGTAGAGGATCCAACAGGATTTAATTCTTCCGAATCAATTCGGTCAATCCGCAGTTCTACGCTAATTGCCGAATCGTAGTGTCCGGTGGGGGCCTATGAATACCAGGACCAAAGGCGTGAATCCTTATTATTCGCAACGCCCAAAGCTGCTCACAATACGGTTTGCTTACCGTCTCACGCGTCAGGCTCGTCGGTATGGTGGGCCATCGCCTACGATCTTCGAACCTGGCACCGGAGATGTACCTCTCGAGCTCGCCTTTCTCGTGGTAGCCAAAGTTCTTCCCGCTCCAACTCACTCACGACAGACTTCTCGCTATCTCATTTGGATTTCTTGATTGAAATGATTTCGACGTCTGAAGCGGGCATATTGGCAACCATGCTGCTAGGTTGCGAACCCCGATGCGTAGCGGTCCCGTAGGCGTCCCATGCCGTGTCAGCCGCGAACGCTGTCGTCACGACGGCCGTCATGTACTTCCATGCGGAACTTCCGTCGAGCTTCGATTTTCGTGCGACATAGAATCCAGCTCCAAGCAGCCCCAATCTGACACCGTATAGTTCCAATCGACTTGGCCTTTTTCCGAGTAGAGGATTGCCTTCCACGCATTGTTGCGAACGAACGCAATTCTCGGTTAGCTCGATCGATGCAACTGTGAGCGCAAGATTAGCGACCCACAGGCTCCAAAATAATTTGCCAAGATGCGGGTGCGCGTGTTGGCGTAGGACAACCTCACGATCGAACGAGGTCGCCGTGAGGTCGCCTGGGACCTGGGAATCAACACCCCCGCCGGCCGACGGCTTAGCCGGAGGGGTCGGGGAGTTTGTCGCTTGTGCCGAAGCCAAAACGCAATAACCAGAGCAGATAAAAAGTAATGCTAGAATCCGCAAGATTAGTGAGCCATTCATGTTTTGCTCCTTAACGCCCGCGCACTTCCACGCAAATCTGAACTCTAGGGGCGGTTCTTTTACTTACTATTGAGGTTCTTTATCGAGATGGGGCATCCTGGATCAGGCGAGAGCGTGCCGCGGCGAGACCCAAAGACGATGAATAGGCCGCGTTGCGGTTCGCAGCCACAATATTTGCGTAGGAGAGAGCGGGCATCCAGAATAGCCATGCGAAACGAGACGGATCACGCTCACGATATCTGTTCTTATGCACGATCCAACGATCAATACCAATGAAGGCCACAGTTGATCCAATTTTCGTTCCGTAGATCGCGCCGTTACTCGGGTGCACTGGCAGGAACGGATTTCCTTCGCGACATGCCGGTTGTTCGTGTTGACAATGAACTGAAGCAGCGGCGCTCGCCAGTGCCGATAGAAGCACAACGGCCTGCGCCGCAATCAGTAATTTGTGAGTTGCGGAAAAGTGCCCCGCTTTCTTTGTGTCGTTTTCATCGGCCCGCGCCGCGGCCGTCCAGAAGAAACAAATCAGAAACAGTAAAACTGTATTCCTTCTGAAACTGGTCGGTGCAATTTTGCTCTGCATAAAAATTCTCCCGTCTTGCGGCGATGCGAACTATTGCGAAAATGAAACGAGCGGAAGCGCGGCACGAAACATGATCTTGCTCTCGCAGGACCCATCGATCATCAGGAAGCCGTTCCAATCCTCTGTGCGACTGCGCAGCCGCAATAGCCCCTCGCTCAACTCCCGAGGCGTAGGCAGTTCTGGTCCGCGATTAATCACTTCAAGCACGATATTGTTAAGTTTTGCGTTTCGGCGGAGTTCGGATAATCGCACTTCGACGGACGGTGTGCCGTCAGCTCGGTATGCGATGTAGCGTACGCATTCTTCAATGATTTCGAGCATCAATATTGCGTAATCACAAGGCATGGGGCCTAAGTCTTCGGCGATCTCAATTGCCAGGTCATACTCCGCTCCCGTGAGTCTTCGAGAGGATGTCCAGTAGGCTGTGAGCAAATCGTGCATTTCCCTGGGTTGAATCACCCACGAGCCAGTCGGTTGATTATTGAGCGTAAGTTCCAACGACATTCGCTGAGGCTGTTTTGGGGGATTTTTCGTTTCTTCCCGACGCATAGGGGGCCTCACTTTTGTCCGCCTCGAGCTGTTGGCCGCAAGGCGGCTTCTGACGACGTTGAAGAGGGCGTTTCCGGCTTCGCCGCCTCTGATGGGCTCTTGTACCAAGTGAGATGAGGCATGAACGGTGTCACCTCGAAGGCCATCTTTTCGCGCGCAGATACAAGGGGAGCATTCTTCCCATTGAGTAACTCAACGCTGTCGCTCCACGGATCGAGCTTGATTCTGCCGCCGATCGGAAGTGCAGCAATCTGATCGAGTTCGTCGGGTTTTCTCTGCGCAGCCGAAGCTCTCAACTGTGACGCAAGAGAGACGCCGTTTCCTAAACGGGGGCTGATAAGAGCGGAGAGTGCATTCTTGTGAAAGGCAAGCTCCTCGAGAAACAGGCCTGCATTACCAAGTTTGTCTTTGTAGGGAGAGTTTCTCAGAAGTTCCAGAGCCTTCTGATTGGCTTGCAGGTTGTCCTCCTTTGTATTCCTGAAAGAGAAGCGGTGCATCGTCTCAAGAGTAGGGACCTTTACGAGGTCGTTGAACCCATATATGTCGATCGAGGGTTTCGGAAGCATCGCATCGGCAACCTCCACAGCAAGCATCGTGGCCAACGTTGCCTCGTCGGGAAGCACATCCAAGAGCCCGCGACTGAGCACAATCGTGTGCCCAATCGAGAACAGTTCAAGCGTACTTGTGATCAGGACCCGGCATCTCAACTCGGGCTCGATGTCCAAGTTATTCGTCACTTCCAGATTGTTGACAACGGTGTTCAGGACTTTGTCAACGGCTCCAGGCGGGGCGACTAAGCCAGCCCGTTCCAGGGCGTCAATGGCGTTTGATTCAGCTTGATGCTGCCAAGCCCGTTCGGCTTCAAGCGGCAGCGTATCTAAGTTAGCGACATGATCATCCACTGCTTCCTCAGAATCGATAGTCAGGTCGCTGAACTCTTGTTCATGCTTCGCACCCATGATGTTGTAGCCCCACAGACGAGTCTGAGACTTAAAATGATCGGCCGCCTTGGGATTACCTTGTGATTCGTGATCAAACATATAGGCCGGCAACCAAAGACCAGGCTGGATGTTTAGCCGCCAGCTATCGAAATGAACGAAGCCGTCCTTGATGGGACTTCCCCATAGACGTTTCGAGACGAACGTCCCGTTGAAACGGACGATTGTGTACTCGCGGTCTTCAGCCCAGATGCGCCCATTGAATCTCCCCTGACCTGATTTGGGAAGAGGCGTCAGATCAAAGACTACGCATCGCACGTCGCCCAGGAACTCGCGGCCAACGTACTCAAATTTGTAATGCTGGCGATCGATACCGCGCCGATCTACGAATATTTCTTCGAGAAATCCGCCAGGTGCGTAATTACCCGAGGTTGCTGACTCAAGGGAATTAAGCGGCTTCAGAATCTTGGAGTGGCGTTTCATCAACATGGACCTGAAGACCACGCCTTGCCCCAGATCCGCCTGGCCCAGAAAGTAGTGGTCATGGCTAGGCACCGCGCCCATTTCCTTGTCCGGTTTCAGTTCCTGGACATAGGTCTCCACGATTGGCTTGTAAAGACTAATCGCGATGACTTGATCGCGCTCACGGGCGATGATCCGATCGACTGCGATGTCCCGCGGAGACGAGGGCGCTGACGAGCCCTTCGCGTCCGATTGATCCTGGTGGCCGATATTTTTCAAAGTTTGCGCCCCAACCAATTGCCCTGTCGATCCAGCTAGGAACACCACGAGCAGGATGCTTTCAAATACACGCATATTCGTTCTCCTTTTAAGATCTCAATAGGCCAACGCGAAGGTGATGTGAACGATCGCGGACGAATCTACTGAACGCCCTTCTTGCAGTGCCGGCTCAAAGCGAATTTCGCGCGCTGCCGCCTGCGCTGATTCATCGAGTCCGAACCCAAGTCCTCGAACTATCCGCTCAACCTCGACTACGCCGGACGATAGAAAGAGGACTTGTAACAGAACGTCTCCCTCAATCTTTTTGGTACGCGCTTCTTCTGTGTACTTAGGTCTTGGTTTCGAGAGGATTTGGACAGGCTTAGTTCTTGATGCAACGACCGCTGTCGGTCTCAATTTGGGCGTGGATGTGGCTGCCTCGGCGTCGGCAAACATGCCCTGTTGAATTGATCCGCGGCCGCGGGAAGAGGGACCGCCCGCTCGACCATTCCCAAAGCCAGTGCTGATCGCGGCTCCTGCTGCGCCTTTCGCGCCCCCGCTGCCGTTTCCGTTACCGGGTCCATTGGGAACGTCGTAGCTGCCGAGCTGGGCGATGTTAGGCGAACTCTTGCCGCTTCGATTGTTAGGTACGCCATTTGGATCGCCGAATCCACCGGTCTGAACTTCTTCGCGTGGCTTTCGGAGGGTGGGAATTGCCGAACTGCCGAGTGACGGTAGATTCTGATTTGGGAATTCCTGAGCAATCTCGGGTGTTTCGGCTGCGCTCGGCTTCGATACTGACAACGGCTTTTTCACCGGAGCCGAGAGTACCGGCGAAATAATCGCCGGTTTCGATGGAGGAATCGCGTCGGACTCCATTGGCTCTTCGACGATCTTGGGCATTCTTGGAACCGAAGCGAGGAAGCGTCTTGGCTGGGGTCTCCATGGTTGAATCGCGGGAGCCTCAATCGGAGTAATCCACACGTGCGGAAGGATTTGAATCGCGCTTGGGATCAAGAAAGGAATGACGCTGAGTACTGCGACGATCAAAGACTGGATGAGAAACCCACCGGCCATCGATCCCCAACGCGATTGACCGACAGGAATTAGTGATTGGCTTAGCACTCCCCGATGTTTTTTCTTGGACATGATGATCAAACTCCTTTCCAAAGCGCAACTCCAGCGCGTCGACCGTTCATTCTTTCCTTAAAGATTTTTTAGAATATGTCGAGGACGATCCGACTACAGCATTTGAGGGTCCAAGTCCAAGCAAGCAGAAAAGAAGCGAGTTATGATTTCTTCGCGGTTTTTATCAGTCGTGTGTATCCCAATCTGGTATGTTCCCTTGTCGTACTGAATCAGAACGGGAACCTTTCCAATGCGAGAGTATTTCTACGGACAGTACGAATGCGGATTGGTTCGTCGGCACGAACGGGGTATCTCGAGTGCGAGGACCTGAACGAGATCCTCTCTGTTGACCGAGGCTGTTGTTCGACGGAGTAGCGACCTCCTGGAGCGGGACTATGATGAACATTAGGGCGGCTAAGGCTTACTTGCTGAGGTGAGATCAGCCGCCTCTAAAATATTGCTCTGACATTGGGGGCATCCCAGCCCCCAATTGTTGCTTCTTCCCAAGGAAGCAAGATTTCGGTGTTCACTCGCGCTGTCTATCTTTCCTTAAGTCACATTTGATTCGTGAGATGAATCAGGGAAGCCGTGTGTACTCCCAGCGCGCAACCGCGTCAATCCGTATTGACCGAAAAACGATGGAGAGAAAAGCGCAGCCGCGTCGGGCTTCTCACGGGGAACAAGCGTCACAGGTAGAAACGCTATCTTTCAACGATACCGTTTCAGAGTTACACCTCTCGCTGTTTCGGCCCGACACGTGCAGTCGTCGTTTCGGTGTTAGCAGTACCAACTGAGTCCGCACGCTGGGTGGATTGTCCCTCTCTCCTCAGCAGGAGACACCGATGACGCAGAGCTTGCAGGTTGCCCAGGTGGCCGTTGTTCCTATTGGCGACGTACATCTCGTGAAGTCAAAAAGCCAAAAGATCTTTGGCAAGGAGATCTGCGCGACTAAGTATCTACGTCGGATGCGGGGTGGATGTCAGGCCTGTCTGATTCAAGGTTCGGACGGAGCACACTACGTTTTGAAGGTGCAGAACAATCCGCAGGGCAAGCGAGTCCTCGTAAATGAGCTACTTGGTGCATTGCTCGCCAAGAGGCTATGTCTACCCGTTGCCGAGCCCGCGGTGGTGAATATTTCCGAGGACTTTGTAAAGGCCTCCGCTGAAATGGTGATTCAATTGGGGCGTAGCAGCACCCCGATGCAGTCTGGCCGGTGTTTTGGGTCACGTGTTCCGCGGAATGCACAGCGGAACTCGCTGGGGTCTTCTCCCCTGGAGGTTGTGCAAGACTTGTTGCCCGCGAAGCAGCTGATGTTGCTCGGAAACACAACGGACGTCGCAGGAATGCTGATGTTCGACAAGTGGACCTGCAACACGGACGGTCGCCAAACCATTTTCGTACAAGACATCAATACCGGAACTTACAGGGCAATCATGATCGACCAGGGCTTCTGCTTCAACGGGATTGCGTGGAATTTCCCAGATGCTCTGACGCGCTGTATGGCGTTATACGATTCAGTCTATGATCGGATTCCAAGCTTCTCCAACTTTGAGCCTTGGTTTGATCGCCTCGAAGATGCTTTCGACCGAAGCGTCTTAGCAACACTTGCAAATGAAATCCCCCCCGAGTGGTACGAAGATGCTCCGGATGCCCTGCGGTGTCTCTTGGATTGGCTCGAGCGGAGACGAACCCACGTTCCCGAAATGCTGTGGTTCGTTTGGAGAAATTATCGAAAGAATTTCCCAAATCGGACAAGTCGTCGCAGGTGTAGTTCCAATTCACTCCAAAAGAATTCTCGGCAATTGAGTTTCTCGGGTTTTTAGAATCACCAAAGAAACACCTCCGATTGCGTAGAATCACGGATTGACCTCTTACAATTGATGTTGCAAAGTTCAGACCCCAATGAAGTGGCTATCAATTCTTTCGAGGTGGTCAGGAATATCTTCTTCGCTGAATGGTTCTGCCACGGCAGGGTTCGAGGACATGTTCAAAAGCGCGGCAATCCTGGTCGAAGCTGAACGGCTCGCGAAACTTGGAAGTTGGGAACATGACCTTCCGACTGGGGACGAGATCTGGCCCGCGAATCTCAGCGAACCCTTAGGTCCTGGTCGGTCAGTGCGGAGGATTTCTGAATGTGTTTTCTGGGAATTTATTCATCCGCAGGATCGCGAAATGGTTCGCACGATTATCCGGTGCGCACTAAAAGATCATCTCCCGACCTATGAGTACCCGTACCGGCTTGTCCTCCAAGGCGGAGGCGAATGTGTCATGTTTACTCGAGGAAAGTTGCTATTCGATGAATCGAATCAGCTCGTCGAGCGGCTGGGTGTCACACAGGACTTTACGATGGAGGTGGAATTGGGCCGCGCCCTTATAGAAAGTGAGCGGGCGCTGAGTCACAGCGAGAGGGAACTTCGAAGCCTTTTGTTCCGTTCACTTAAGTTACTGAACAATGAAGGAATACAGATCTCGCGGATTCTTCACGAGAAGGCTTCACAGAATCTCGCTGGGATGCGGATGTGCACTGAAGTACTGGTAGAAGATGTTCCATCGTCTCCTTCTGCCCGTAACATGCTGCTTCACTGTCAGGCAATTGCGTCCGACACGATTGAAGAGTTGAACGATATTTCGCAACTGATCTATCCGCCACTGCTGGAGGAGGGTCTTGTTTTTGCTATTGATGGGCACGTTTTTCAATTCAGGAATCTCAGCGGCATCGAGGTTAGAACGGAGATTTCCCATGATCTGGGGAGAGTGCCCGAAACGCATGAGCGGGCACTCTTTCGAATCATTCAGGAATGTCTTAACAACATTGTCCGCCATTCAGACGGCCGGTGGGCCGTGATAAGAATCGAGTGCGACCGCAAGCAAGTCACTCTCCTAGTACAGGATGGTGGCAAGGGCATTTGCAGAAGAACGCCAGCAGAATAACGACGCCGGGGTATCCGGTGTCGAGATGGCCCTTATGCGAGAGCGGGTTCGGCAACTAAATGGAATATTCAGCCTTGAAACATCAGGAGATGGTGTGGTTGTCCGCGCGACATTGCCGACACCCGAGGCCGAAGAGCAAAGGTCTAGTCCGATCTTTTATAGTCACTCAACGATTGACTTCTCATCGTCTCCGGGTAACGATCATCATGCTTCCGCCTAGAATAGTTTGTATGTACCACTAGTAGGTACATAAATGCTCGGTATACCTACTCAGTTTGCTTTTCGGGTGATACGGATTGACATGATTTTGTGAAAGGCGTACAAACCAAACGGTCGAACGCGTTTGAATGTCTGCCAGCGGGCTTTTCCAAACCTGCTATCGACGATCCGTTCTACCGTGGCTGGCGTCGTTCCCTTCGCCCGACGTATCGCGACGCCAGCTCTTTCCTTTCGGAATGAGCTCGCCTTTTCCGTGGACTCATCGAAAGCCAGTAGGAATTGCGGGAGAGCCGCCGACTGGCCGAAAGTACCTGCGTGCGACTGAGGTGGAAAATATTAGAGCGAAATGAAATGACCAAGTGCTATCGGATCCTCGTCGTCGATGAATGTAGGGGTGTATATAGTGGAATAAAAATAACTCTCGAATCTGAACCGGACGAAGCACTTCACGGCGAGGGAGCAAAAGGGCTCGAAGTCGTGGATTTGGCAAGAAGAATCCGACCTGACCTCATACTTTTGAATCACGATCTGCACGGACCTAGCAGCTCGGAAATGAATCGGCGAATTCGGGAGAACTCGCCGCAAACGAAAGTTCAAATTCTAACGATTCGGAATACTAATGTTTCGGCTGGAAGTTCTTCCAAACCGGATGACGTCGCCGAGGCCGTAAGGGTGAGCGCGGAGGGTGTAGTAACGGATGTGATTCGGGGCGTTCAACAGCGCACGTTCTTGCCGGCAAATCAAACGGTCGCGGGAATTGAATCGCATGACCCTATCAATGCCAAAGAGGATATTCATAGTCAATCGTCCCTGACCGTTCGCGAGACGGAAGTATTGACGCTCTTGGCGAAAGGACAGAGCAATCGAGAAACTGCAACATCCTTAGGCATGTCTGCACGCACCGTCGAATCGCACCGTATTCACATAATGCGCAAGATGAACTTTTCAAGCTACAGCCACCTCATTCGGTTCGCTGTGCGCAACGCTCTTATCAATCCCTAATGTACCGATTGAGGTGTTCACTACACCGCTGATTTCGTTCCTCAACGCTTCCATGCCAGAACGTCGGGGGCAAAAAAGGGCGCCGAAGCAACCCTGATCGACTACCCAGATTTTCTCGTAGGCCTGTCCCGGCGACGAAGGACGCCCCAAACTGTGACTCAGTGCGATTGCTTGCACGGTGTTCTGCACACGGGTTCGAATTCCTACCCACTGATGCCGATACAGGATCGGCGCACGCAGATCACGCTGTTCGCTGGAAGGTGTCCAGATCGAGGGAAAGCGATTTTCAACCAGCAATTCCGATATCAGACAGGCATCTCTTCGATCGTGCTTTTGCTTCCCTGGTTCGGCCGCGCGGATCTTCGCCGGATGACCCACCTGGCAGTCGATTCCCAGTTCCTCCATCAAATCCAGAAACCACCGCATCGAACCGGTGGCTTCGACCCCCACGCGGACCGGCGCGGCAAGCGTCGAGCAGAACTCTCGAACCACTGCTGTTTCGTGCTGCAGAGCCTTCTCGACAATCTCGCGATTAAGGAGAACTTAATGTTCCGCTGCTTTCGTTTACTTCCACGCATGGGCGCGGCCGCGTACTTCGCGATAATCCAACTCCGACCCAGCGGGTAGCTCAGAACGATCGCCTAATTTGTCGTCCGTATATTCATTTTTAGCGCCGTCTTGCTGCGAGCGCCCGGCCTTTTTGAGCCTTCTTTGTGACTAATCCACCGTCAAAGCAACGGTGGCCGTGTGGCTCACTCCGTTCGAAGTGCCGGTGAGAGTGATATTGGTCGTGACTGGTTTGTGGCCGCCGCCGCAACCCGCCACGGCGAAGACAAGCAGCATAGCTCCTGCGAGCCCGAGCCGGGTTCGCAGCCGCTGCGTTGTGAACACCATCGCGAGTAGCGCGAGTCCGAGCGCGATCAGAACAATTTGACGACCTGATGGCGGCGGAGTACGCGTGGGCGCGGATGGCAACAGACTCATCGACGTGACGGTTACCTGCGCACTGATAGGGTTGACGCCGTCTGGAGTGACGGGGCTACCCGCAACCGTACACGTCGTTCTATTTGGTGCGCCTGTGCAAGTGAGCGCCACGGGCTGGTTGAATCCGCTGATCGGCATGACGGTCACGTTGAACATCTGGCTGGAGTGGTGCGATACGGTAACGGCGGACGGCGCCGTGACTGTGAAATCCGTCCCGGTTCCGCTCAGGGCGACTGTTTGCGGGCTGCCATTGGCATCATCCGTAACCGTGAGCGTCCCGGTACGATTGCCGGTTGCTGTGGGTTTGAACGTGACACTCGGCTGGCAGCTCGATCCGGCCGTAAGAGTGGCGCCGCACGGATTCGACACAGCGAAATCACCCGAAGCAGTGATCGAAGCGATGTTCAGCGTCGCGTTACCGTTGTTCTTCAGAGTGACGGGCTGGCCAGTGCTCGTCGTTGTGACGAGTTGCCCAGGGAACGTCAAATTGGCCGGGGTGAGAACGGCGACTGGTGCATTCGCCGAGCCGGTGCCTGTAAGAGTGACGGACTGCGGGCTGCTGACATCAACATCTGTGAAAACGAGTTTGGCGGATTCCGCGCCCGCAACAGAGGGCTTGAACGTAACGTTGACCGTGCACGAAGCTCCTGCTGCAAGCGTTGCGCCGCAAGTTTTGGACGAAATCGCATAGTCCGTGCCCGCGGCCGGGGGCGCTGTCGCGACGACGAGGATGGTGGTGATTGCGAGAGCGGACGCGTTGTTATTCGTCAGCGTGACTGTTTGCGGTGCTGTGGTGGCTCCCACGAGCTGCGTGCCGAAAGCGAGGCTCGCAGGCGACACGACCACCGGCAGCAAAAGCGGCAGTTTTGCGACGAAGGCGTCGGAAGGACCCTTCAAACTGGTTTGGAAAGCACCAACCGTGGTCGGCATATCGCCAGAAAATGTCACACCGGTAATGTAAGCGTTGTGGGTGGTATCGACTGCAATCCCAAAGCCCTGGTCTGCATCGCCGCCGTCGCCGCTTCCACCAAAGTAAGTTGCGTAAACGCGGTCGGCTGTGCCATTGCCGCCTGGATTCAGTTTCGCAACGAATGCATTGCCGTCAGGATTGAGTAATGTCGAAGGTAAAGCACCGGGCGTGATCGGAAAGTCCGTCGAGGCGGTTGTACCCACAACGTAGGCTGCACCCAATGAATCCGCCTGGATCCCGAATCCATTGTCGCTTCCGGTGCCGCCTAGAAATGTCGAGTACTTGAGCGAAGGCACGCCGCTCAAAGTGGTGTCGATCAAACTTACGAAGGCGACCCCACTTGCCGCGCCTACGGTTTGAAACGCTCCTGTAGTTGTCGGGAAATCCAGTGATTCAGTTGACCCAGTCACGTACGCGACATTGCTCGGGCCTAAGGCAATCGCGAAACCCGCGTCCAGAGTCGAGCCTTCTAAGTATGTTGAATATGTAAGCGAAGCAGCGTTCGCTTTCGTCGTATCGAAGCGCGACACGAATGCCGCGCCCTCTGTATTTCCCGCCACCGCCGTTCCTCGAAATGCACTGGTGGTCGTGGGGAAGTTTGTTGAACTCGTCACTCCCGTTACGTATGCATTGTTTGAAGTATCGACAGCGACTCCCCTGATTTCCTCGCCGAAACCAAGAAACCCATTATTAGTAGCCGTTTCCACCGAGGTAAGTCGAGTAGATGAGCCCAGCATTTCCCGACTGGGTCGTGTCAATTCGAGTCAGGAACGCTGTCCCAAACGTATTTTGCGGCGTCGCCTGAAAGGCACCGGCCGTGACTGCGAATCCTCCGGAGCCCGGGGCACCGGGATTCGAGAATGTGTCTCCCCCGATGTAGGCGTTGCCGGATCCGTCTGCGGCAACCGCATTGGCGAAATCTCCGGATGTACCGCCCACATAAGACGAGTAAAGGAGAGAGGCGGCGCCTGATAGTGTCGTGTCGAGCTTGGTGACGAATGCGGCTCCGCCGGGGTTCGAGACAGGCGTGGTAAGTCCATTCATCGTTGGGAAATCAGTCGAAGAAGTTGAACCGGCCACATATACCTTTCCGTTCGTGTCCACGGCTACGGCAAATGCTTGATCGGCGCCGGACGTTCCGCAAAGATAGGTCGAGTAAAGCCGTGTGGCACCCGTCGGAGAAATTTCAGTCAAGTATCCGCAGCCAGTTGCGGGTGCGTTCTTTTGAAGCGCGGTGGCAGCGATAGTTGGGAAGTCCGTCGAGGATGTCGAGCCGGCGACAAACGCATCACCAGCGGCGTCGACCGCGATGCCAAATCCGGTTTCATCTCCCGTACCGCCAAGGTATGTCGAATAACTCAGAAGGGGATCGATCACCAGAGGCAAACTCTTGTCATATGTGGACACTGCGAATATCACGCGGTTGTCGCGACTGAGCGCGTAGTTGCCTGCGATTTCGCGTCGTTCGCTGCCGACCGTCTGATAGATAACGGGTTTCTTGAATTCCACGTTGCCGTCGGAAACGCTCAGAACTAAGTCGCCGCGAGAATTGATCGCCAACTTCTGCGCGCCTTCTATTTTGAGCTTGACCGACTTCGGATCAGCTCCGGGAGCAATGACGAAATCGTATTCCAAGTGGCGCTGATTTCCGTAGAACACCAGGTCCACGCCAGGGTAGATCCCGGAATACTTGACGCGCGCGTACGACGGCACGTCGGTGACCCATTTCTTTGGATCGTTCCCGACGAAGTAATTCGTTTGGCCGGGCAACTTGTCGGCGGCTGCGACTTCGGGCGAAGGGTTTATGCCCTCCAGCTGCATGCGGATAACAGTGGTCGACTGCGCCTTGAGTGCCGCGCGAAGCGCGCGCAGATAAGCGGCGCGGTTGAGTGGCGACCCATTCATCACTCTCCGGCGAAGCAACGTGATATCCGTTTCTTGAGGGGTGAAGGCAAGCGCGTACCCAGAGCCGTGCGCGACGAATCGCACCTCACGCGCAGCCTGGCCTCGGTTTTCCTCGAACCCCATCGGCAGGTTCGCGTAGGCTTCTTCCCACTTTGGGGTAATCGCGCTGCGATTGCTGGGTTGTGTAGTTGTGGTCTTTTGTGGGTTCGACGTATTTCTGCGGATGAGTGTGAATAACAAGAGTGAGAGAACTACTGAGCCTGCCAGTACGCATGCTGCAAAACTCGCTAACCGAATTCTCGTCTTCATCGTGATGCCCCTCCTGAACGTGTCCGGTCGATGTCATTGGCGGGCGGGTCGCCCGTCTGTGGGGCAGATTCTAACCCGTTTCACATCGGTACACAGCAAACTTCTGATATCAGTGTTTCCACGGGGGTTCGTCTTGAGCCACGGATTCCAAGAGGCGGTTACTTTCGGGGAGCCAGCTCGGCGAAGTCCCGGCGGACAATGGCGCAAAGGTCGTCAGGCGGGAGCTCACCCTTACTCGTGAATAGGCGGCGGATCGGAACTTTCGAAACTAAACTGGAGAGCGTCGTAAACTCCTTCGTACGCATTTCACTATCCAGCATGTTCGTAGCATAACTATTGGCCACGAGCAAGATAAAGCCTTCTCGAGCAGGAATGGCTTCGACGTAAGGGCCAGGGTCGCAGCGGTGGTCATCGAGTATATAAATCGCACGAAGCGGCAGAGAGCTCTGTTCAAATCGCAATCCCGCGTCGCCCAGAGCCAAGCGCCTTTTCTCCCAATTCGGGGACAACGGCGGAAGCGCATCGGCTGAGCCGTACAGCAATTCGACGGAGTTCGGCCAGAGGCAGACGTGTGGATACGCAGGAGAAACCCAAAAACTGCCCTCGCGTTCGACGAGTGCCACTACATCGTCGGACACCACGGCACATCCAGATCGCGCGAACGCAGCGGCAGTCGTCGACTTCCCGGCACCTTCGGCACCTACAAATGCAACGATCGAACCCTCGAATGCAACCGCGCTCGCGTGAAGGCAGGTGACGCCGCGAAAGCGCAGAAGTAGTCCCAAGACTGGACCAAGCAAGTACGTAGATGCATCTTCAATCGACGACTGATCCGGCCAGAGCGCCCATAGCTCAGAGCCACTCTGATCCATCCAGAATTGCATGCCATCGAAGTACGCGAGGTGAAGCAGACCCTCTTGGCCGGCCCGCCAAATTCGCAGCGCCGGAGCGCCGGTCGGGTCGGTGTACGAACTCACGTAAATCAAGGATTCAGAGAGATTCGGATTCGTTCCAGCCGCATGAGGGGAAGATCCCAAATGAAGCTCGATATCCGGAGCCTTCGCAAGCGTCCGGCACAGGAGTTAAGCCCGGAACGGGACCGCTGGAATGTAGAGTGAGGCCGAAAACGAAGTAGGTGGAACTCACCGCGACCTGAAACTAAAGCACATTGCAAACCGCTGCGTGGCCCTCAGACGTGCGTCCTAAATGTTGGAAAACGTCCATTATCACGATGACCGCGGATGCCCTGCCTTTTAGTAAGTTCCTGCACAGTTCCGTAAACGGTTAGTTTTGGGGACAAATATGGCTTCTTCAATCCCCGAATTAGGGGCTTATCCATTACGGGCCTCCGCACTTAAGTTATACCGGACTCTGCGAGCGGACTGCAACCAAAAGTTAAGACAGAGCGGGCGAACACCGGAAGAAAGTTCGTCCGCACCATGACGTCCGTCCAAAACTGGGAGCGCGCCGCGATTAACATAACGATCCACTTCAGAACTCCAGGCAGCGCCGTTCATCCAACTTGATTCGGGGCGCTTCAACCATTCGGTCAGCGGATCGCCCGCCAGCGGAGTCTTCGGACGACGTCTAACGGTTTCAGGCAGCCGGCCCGCCATCGCTTCGCGAAGAATCGTCTTCTCATAGAACCAGGGGAATGGCGGCAGCGCGAGCAGGAAGTTTACGACTCTCAGATCGAGAAACGGATACCGCACCTCGACCGGAAAGCGCGTTACGCCCGGGTTCTCGTGTTCGAACAAGTATGCCCAGTTCGGCAAAGCGAGAAATGCGTGAGCCGTTGGGAGAATCGGATGGCGGACTGATGACGAAAGGTTGTTTGCTTCATTCCATCGATGCTCAAGACCGACGCGCCGCGCGAAATCCGTAGCGATCCACCGAGGGAAGGCCGGTGCATTGCGATCCTTCACGAACATTCCTTTGATTCGCCGGCGCACGCCCGGCCAGATTGAGTTTCGTCGCCACGCGTATTGAAGCGATTCGGTGAACAAGCCCGCCCATTTCCTGCGTTGGAAAAGATCCTTAGTGTGAGGCCACATTTCAAAGTGCATCAAATTATCGCTGCCCTCACCGGAGAGCACCACCCGGCAGTCTTCCGACACCATCCGGAATTGATCGAACAGTCCGGCGAAGAATGGGTCCTCCGAGGGTTCGGGCCACATCCAGTCGGAATTGTTCCAGCCATGAAACGGTTTCAGATCGTCCATCGCGAGAAAGCGAATCGGAATTTTCAGGAACTCCGCCGTTTCATTCGCATGGATTCCGTCGCGGTCGGGAATCAAGGATTCGTAGACGACAGTGTAGGCGCGCAAATCGATCCGTTCTCCGGCTTCTTTCGAAAGGGCCTGCGCGGTGCTGGCAACCGCTGCAGAATCCAGTCCGCCGCTGAGCCAAATTCCCGCGCGGTCTGTGCGCAGCCGGTCTTTCACCGAAGACTGCAGGAGAACTTTGAAGTGTTCGATGTAGTCATCCGTATGTTTGTAGCGGATACGCCCATCGGTTGGCGGAGTCCAGTAGCGCTTCAGGAGGAATTCGTCTTTCGAGACGGTGAGAGTGTGCGCGGGAGGCAGCCGCCGTACGTCGCGAAATGTCGTCGTCGCAGTCTCGCAATTCATTCCAAACAGCAAAAAATCACCGATGGCGGTTTCGTTGAGGGCGTCAGAGACATCCGGATGCTGGCGCACGCAGTTCAGGACACTGCTGAAAATGAAAGCGTGGTCGAGGTCCGCATAGTAGAACGGCTTCACTCCAAAATGATCGCGAGCGCAAAATAGAGTTTTCCGGCGTCCGTCCCAGATCGCAAACGCGAAATCGCCACGCAAGTGTTGAGCGCAGTCGGCGCCCCACGTGGCATACGCCTGAAGAATGAGATCGCAATCCGCGGCAGGGTGGGGATACTTACGCTCTGCTTCGCGCAGTTCCGTTTCGAGTTCATCGCGGGAATCGAGCCGCACATCGGCCGTGATCCACAGCTGTCCAGCGAGGCTTGCCGGCTGGCTTTCGTTTTGCGATTCGCGAGTGGTGCGCAGCATCGCATGGCCCAGCCCGATGGGCCCTTCGCTCCAGGTCTCTCGTCCATCCGGCCCACAATAGGACAGAAATTGAGCAAACGCCCGCAGTAGCATCCGGTCTACGGGCACGCCGTTGCGTTCGAAAATTCCGACGATTGCACTCAACGGGTTTGCGTCTCCAATGAAACTCCCGCACTCTCGAACGGCGCGAAGTGCTGATGCTCCCCGTTCGCGTCACCGATAACAATTCCGTCGAGTTCGACCCATGCGTGGGCCTCAAAGCGGTCCGCTTCTTTTCGCGCTCCGACGCGCAGCAAAGGACTCATCCCGCGACGCCGCAGCATCCAGCACAAAACCAGCGATTGTTCGAGGCATGTGGCACGAAAGAAAAGGCTCCGAGCGATTGCGGATTCCAGCCGTGCAATTTTTTGCGCGCTCTCGAGTGCGCCCAAGACATTCAAAGCCGGATTCTCGGCAGCGATACTGTGCGCCATCGCAGCTTTGCAAATGCTGGAGCCTGCGACGCGCACCGCAAGCCATGTTGCCGGCAGCGCCGCCGCCGCTTCGAGCACAATTCTGCGCTCGCTGCCGGTGAGGCGGAGAAACCTGTGCAACAGCTTCATCATCGTTTTAACCCATGACCTCTAAAAAAGTCGTGTACTGCAATCGGGACGGCCCCGGGCTGGGGGGTGAAACCTGTCCTTGAGGGCCACAAGGACTATCTTGGATATTTTACGCGTGATCTCAAGCTGCGGAGACCACTCGAACTTCGATCAATCCTTCACTTCGCATTTTTTCCAGCAGCGCCAGCAGATCGACCTCACATCGTCCCGCTTCGACCTCATATTCCGAAAGCAGGGTGTCCCGAAGTTCGCCGACGCTCCGAGGCTCTTGAAGAAGGGTCCACACCCGCGCTCCGACTGGGTCCAGCCCGTAATACACGCTGTTTTTCAGGTTCAGAATTGCTGATTCTTCGCCGAGCGGACAGGAGACTTGTTCAGCAGCCATGACGACGATTGAACTTAAGCTGAGAGATCCGTCCATGTCGCAGACACCACCCTCGGCGCGAATCAGCGTAGCTACAGGAGGTATTGGTTGTGCGCTGCGTAGAAACACCTGCAGGCCCAGTTGTCCCCTTCGTCCGACGCGCCCTATGTGTATTCTACCGAGACTGGCACTCGACATCAATAACGGAACTGGCTGAACCGGTCGGGTCCTTGTCACCGGAAGCATACGGAACAAGTCTTGCGGGACGACAGGCACCGATCTGAATCGCTTCCTAAAACAGTCTACAAATCTCAGTGCTTGGTGGCTTCTTGGTGCGATGAAGACTGCTCGCCAGATTCGCGGTTAGACACTGGAGCGAAACCGGCCGCCCCGGCGGAATTCCCTGGTGCGCGTTCTCGTAGCAGCGCGGATAGACCTTCGAATACCTTCGCGAACGAATCACGCAGCGACTGATCGGCTGCGCGCATCAGCGATTCGATCACGTTCTGCCCGTGCTCGTTCAGACGACGCACGGAAGCCACGCTCCAAGTGTCGGATGCGTTTTCGAGCCGTTCCTGATATTTGCCTTCCGCCCCAGCAGTCAAATCGTTGAGCTTTGCCACCCACTGCTGCTGGTGTGCATCCCGGTCCGCGCGGTAGCTCTCCATTAACTTGCCGAATTCCGCCGCGAACGCGCCGCGCCCTTCTTCGATGCGGTTCCCGATTTGCGAACTCATCTGCGCGTGGAACTGTTCCATCGAAGACTGCGCGTCGGATTCGAGGTTCCGCAAAAGCTGGCTTGATGTTCGTTCGAATTCCTGAGACCTCTCCTGCGAAGCGTTGTGGCTTCTCTGGCCAAAGAAGTCAATCTCTTGATCGGAGATGCCGCGCAGAACTTCCCCGAACGAAGCAGCCGCTGCTACCGCGGCGCTCTCGAGCCCGGTGCGCGTTCGAGCCGTGAAGTCATTTCCGAATTGTTCGAGATCATGGCTGATTTGTGTCACTCGTTCGCTCGACCGCTGCGTAAGCCGGTCTTCGAACCCCCGGATTGCTTCGGATGTTTTTTCTTCGAATCCGGCTTGGGCGCTCGTGAGCGCCTGTTCGACCAGCACCTGCAACCGAGCGCGTGCTTCCTGCTGAAACCATTCGGAGACGCGGCTTAAGGATTCGGTGGCGGCGTGCGACGCCCGCACGCCGCTTGTGTCCAATTCTTCGTTCCACTTGGCGAGTGCCTGGGTTCGCGCAGACTCAAAATCTCGATGAAGCTCGGCCAGAGTGAACACCATCCGCGAATCAACGTCTCGTTGATTGTTCTCGGAAGCTTGCCGGAGTCTTTCGCGGTGCAAGCGAAGTCCTTCTTCAGCCTGTATCTCTCGCGCGGCCAGTTCGCGCACCAGCGCGGGAACCCGCTCGAGGTGCGGCGCGAGCTTCGTCTCCATTTGAGCGATGGCACGCTCTACCTGCTGATTGCCCATCGATTCGATCGCCGGGGAAATCCGTTGTGACATTCCCGCGGCGAGCACTTCGATGCGGCGCGCCATCTCAGCCGTCTGGGCGTCGAGCATGTTCTCGAGCCGGCGATGCAGTTCGTTCAAGCTGTCATGACTTGCCGCCTCAAACTGAGCCGAATTTTCCCGGATGCGCGTCGCAGACCGCTCGGTGTCTTCCAGTGACTCGTGCGCCGCTGCAACCTGCTTTTCGAGCCCCGACCGAGCCTCAGCAAGCGTTTCGTTTGCCTTCGACGCAGCCTGCGTGAGCGGCTGGATCAGGTCGGCAAAACGCTCGGAGATTTTGTGCTCCCCACTCTGCTGAATTTCCTGCGACCTCTCGGATAATTGCTCCACCAGCCGTTGCAGGCTGCTATCGAGCGAAGACTGCAGCAGTTCGTTCCATTGCGCTTGTGCCAGATTCATTTCCGATTGCAAACGCTCTTGCCACGCGCGCACATCGGTCTCGGAAACCGCGGAATTTTCCTTCGTGCCTTCTGCGGACGTCTTTGAGGCGCGCGCCGCTTCCGCTCCCTCGATCTCGAGTCGCGATTTCGCCATGCGGCTGATTGTTTCCTGCGCAACTCCGGCTTCTTCGTGGAGCGTCTTCAAATTCTGGTCGACCTCGATCATCAGTACCCGTGCCCTGCCGAAATTCTCTTCCACTTCCGCTTTCAACCCCTTCAGAAATTCGCTTTGCCGGGCCGCCAGATGCTCGTCGAACTGTTCGCGGGCCTCGCTTTGCGCCTTTTCGAACTCCTCGCGCCATTTCCGGAAAGAATCCTCGCTGGCTGCCACGCGCTTCTGTTCCACTTCGCCGGCGCTCTGCTTGATTCGTTCCTCAGCTCGGGTGGCCGCGGTTTCAATGGCTTTTGCCGCATGACGGTCGAGCTCGGTTCGCAACTCTCGCAAAAACGGGCTGTCTGCCGCAGGCGTGAATTCAGGTCCGGAGTTCGATTCCGTTTCGGATGTCTTGAAAGACGAGTCCTTCATATCGGCCATGAGTTTTCCCATAAAAGAAACGATAGTCGTCGGAACCGCGCCGGAGCTTGTTTCGATCGGTACGTTTGAATTTATCTCGCCAGAAGACGTGGCTGCTGTTTGATACACGGGCAGATCGGATGCCCAATCCACTGGAGGAGAATCAAGTCCCCAGATGTTTTCCGGGCTTTCGAGTTCCACTGCAATTTGAAAGAATTCACGGACCGAATGCGGGCGTTGAATCCAAGCTACCCGTGCCCGCACATTGCGGTGACCAGAAGTCTTCGGAAGTTCGAGAGTGAGCCACGTGTTTTTCGGAAGGTGATGCTTGGACGAGTACCGGCAGCCGTGAAGATTGAAATTTAAAGTTGCAGTGCGTTCTTCGAAAGGCTGTCCGAGAAGGTCGTTTCCGCGAATAAGGAGCGGAAGCGCATCGGACACACGCACGCTCCGTCGCCGTTCAGTGCTGGGATGCATGGGATCCACTTCTGACACCGTTTTTCCTGAAGTTTCGAGAGCCCGAGCATAGCACCGTCGCACGCATGGGTCGAGTGCGGAGAACTACTACTCTGGGCGCGAATTGGGGGAGCGAATTAGCGGGCCGGAGAGGCTAGGAGTCCTGGAACCGGTCGCGCCTCGCAGAAATCGAAATATTATTTCTTTTTCGTTTTCCTGCTCGAGATCGTTGTTGATTCGCCGCCGCTCAATGCGGCAAGCTGATCCAAGCTCTCTTTCGCCTGCTTCGCGTACGGCCCGCTCGGAGCAACGTCTATCGCCTTCTGGTACGCTTCAGTCGTCCCGGGCGGAATCATATAAGTCATCTTCTCGCCTTCCTGTTTCGGCGTAATTGTTGCAGAGAGCGCTCCTCCCAGCAAGAACCACGATTGCGCGTCTTTGGGATCCAGTTGCGTCGCCTTTTGAAGAGCCGGCACCGCTTCCGCTTGATGGCCCTTGTTGCTCAAGATGATCCCGATATTTTTCCAGCAGCGCGCAGTGCTGGCGGGATCGGGCGTCGCCGCCACCGAGGCATCTTTTTCGCACGCGGCACCCGCATCCGCCAATTTCGCGGTATCAATCGCCGGCTGCGCCACAGCAGCATTCGCAAGATTTGTGCTCAGGTGCTCGTAGTACGCCCCCAACGGTTGTAATTCAGCCGCCTTGCCAAAAGCGATCGCCGCCTCGTCATAGTGGCCCGCGAATTCGTACGCCTGTCCCAGGTTTGACCAAACCACCGCGTGGCTCTTCGTATCCTTCGCTGGCACGCCCTGTTCGGCTTGCTGCAGCTCCGTGATCGCTGTTTGGTAATCGGCGTCGAGCTTTGTCTTCACAGTAGCGAGTTGATCGGCCGTGGCGGTTTTCAGCTGAGGACGCAGTGTCGCAGCATCGTCCATCGCTGCCTTCCCGGCGTCGAAGTGCTGCTTCATGTTCGCAAACTTGTTTCCCTCTTCCTCGCGTTTCTTCGCTTCTTCTGCGCTCGGCCCTAATTCGGCCTTATGATCTTTCAGGTTGAGCTTGAATGCATTTTCCTGGTCCGCCTGAACCCGGAACTGCACCGAAAAAGTCAGATGATCTTTTTCATTTGTCAGCGTAACAACGTAAATTCCGCTCATCAGACCAAGCTGGGTGAATCGTCCGTTCTTGTCTGTTTTAAGGGTGTGCGTCTGGCCCGTCTCGGGATTCTTGATTTCCACATTAACGTCCGGATATGGCTTCGCATTCAGGTCCAGGATTTCGCCTTCCACGCGTCCCGTTCCCTGTGCTGCTGCGATCGTAGCGAATGAAAGCGCGAGAACCAGCGCCAGCCAGGCTGGAATCAGTCGTCTCATGTGGTTATCTCCTCTAACGAAATTGGAATCTGCAATCTATCAAGACGCAACATTGTGCCGCAATTCAATTATGACGCAACTCGTGCCCGGTATGCGATAGGGTCCGGCACTCCAGCTTCGGCAAACGCCTGAAGACGAAGCCGGCAACTATCGCACATTCCGCAGGCTTCGTCCTCATATTGATAGCATGACCATGTGTGCTCGAGCGGCGCGCCCAGCTCGATGCCGCGCCGGATGATTTCGTTCTTTCGCATCGAGATCACCGGTGTGACGATTTCAATGCTCGTCTCGGGCCGCGTTCCCTCGCGGATCAAATTCGCAAACGCCCGGTAGTATTCAGGGCGGCAATCCGGATAGCCGGAGCTGTCTTGCGCCACCGCCCCAACGAAAATCGCACTCGCGCCGATCACTTCGGCCCAACTTACAGCTGCCGAAAGAAAATGCGCATTTCGAAATGGAACGTACGAATTCGGGATTCCCGCGTGCGCCGCAAGCGCATCGCCGGATTCCGGCACGGCAATATTCTTGTCGGTTAGCGCCGAGCCGCCGATCTTCGCGAGCGAATCGAGCCGGATTACGAGGCGCTCGCGAACTTCGTAGAAATCCGCAATTTCGTCAAACGAGCGACGCTCGCGCCCTTCCGTTCTCTGTCCATAACTTGCATGCAGCAGCGCCAACTGATGCGTTTGGTTTGCAATTGCGGCTGTCACGCATGAATCCATTCCGCCGCTTAGCAGAACGATCGCTCTGGGTTTCTCCGCCATTGCGAGCCGTCAAACTCCTTTCATCGCCGGATCCCAAATAAATTTATGCAGCTGTAGACCAAGCCGCACCGGCAGTCCATCAGCCAGAATCCATTCGACGAGCTCGCGCGCCTCAAGCCCCGGCCATTTGCCTGCAGGATCAGGGAACACGGGCGAAAATAGCACTTCGCGCGCGCGTACTGCGAGCCGATGCTTACGTGTGAAGTCGCGAGCGAATTCATAATCGCGGCGGCTCGAAATCACAAATTTGATTTCATCCTTCTCATCTATTGCATCCAGGTTTGCGAGATCAAACGTATCGGCTTCCCCGGAATCCGGGCATTTCACATCCACAATTTTGATCACGCTGCGAGGCAGCATCCCTACGAATCGCTCTCCGCTGGTTTCGATCATTGTCGTGAAACCAGCCGCCAGCAATCTGGCTGCTAGCTCCGGAGTATCTGCTTGAAGAAGCGGCTCGCCCCCGGTAATTTCCACCAACGAGACGCCGTTCGCTCCCTCCGCGGCGAGCTCACGAACCTTGTCAATAATCTCGTCAATCGAAACTTTCGTCCCCCCGTAAAATGCGTATGCGGTATCGCACCACGTGCAACGAAGATTGCAGCCGGTGAGCCGGATAAAAATGCAGGGCAAGCCAGCACGTGTGCCTTCACCCTGTATGGATTTGAAAATCTCGGTGATCACCATAGACGAACGACCCTGCGGCTAGCGGCCCGCTTCTGCGCCCTTCTTCTGCGCACTCTCGCGGCGAAGCAGATAAATCACGGCCGCGATCGCGATAACCAGCTCTATTCCGGTGACGATTGACGCGAAGCGCCAGCCCCACCCGAACGCAAGCCAGCAGAATGACGTTATAAAAGCGGGTATCGCGATAATGTAAAACGCTCGATTCATTTTAGATACCGCCCCGCTGCTCTCACGCGAAATAGCTTCGGTAGCCACTACGAGCGCCTTCGCTCGTCGTGGCTTTCAACTCACGGCCGGTACGTCGCCGCCGTCACATCCGTTTCCCACACAGTAATGCTCGCCACTCCGGCGCCATTCGCGGACTGCCGCAATTGTTTCGAAGTCTCGTCATAGATGTGACGCGCAATATTTTCGGCCGAAGGGTTCAGCACGTCAAATGGCTTCAACTCGTTCAGGTACTTGTGGTCGAGCGATTTGATCACGCTCTGAATCACTTGCTTCAGGTGAACGAAATCGTAAAGCAGTCCCACGGAATCGAGTTCCTTGCCTGCAAGCGTGACGCGCACTTTGTAATTATGGCCGTGCAGGTCCTCGCACTTTCCCTTATAGCCGCGCAAGTTGTGCGCCGCGGCGAATGTCTCGTCAACGTACACTTCATACATGATTCGTTCCTTGAGTTTCGAGCCTGCCGGCGCCGATTGCTTCATCGCCCGTCTAGTTTGGCCGCCTACTTCGGGTGATTTTCCATGAAGCGCGCCACTTCGGCCAGGTCCTGCGTGGTCTTGTAGGGAGGCAGGGACTCGAGAAAAATTCTACCATACTGCATTCGTTGGATGCGGTTATCGAGGATCGCCAGAATTCCGCGATCGCTCTTCGAGCGGATCAGCCTGCCAAATCCCTGTTTGAGCGCGAGGACGGCTTCCGGCACTTGATACTCGGCGAATGCATTGCGCCCGTCTTCCTGCAGAGCCTTCACGCGCGCCGCGACGATCGGATCACTGGGAACCGCAAACGGCAACTTATCAATAATCACGCACGATAGCTGCGTGCCGGGAACGTCCACGCCCTGCCAGAAACTGGACGTCGCGAACAATACCGCATTCGGCGTCGACCGGAACCGGTCAAGCAGAATCGTGCGTGGCGCCGTTCCTTGCAGCAGCAACGGAAACTTCACCCGCGCCGACATGCGCGCGTGCACGTCTTTCATCTGCGCGTAACTCGTGAAAAGACAGAAAGCCCGGCCGTCGGATATTTCGAGCATCTGCGTGATTTCATCCGCCGCGCTCGCCGAAAACTTCGCATCGCGTACATCCGGCATCCCGCGCGGAATATAGAGCAGCGCCTGCTCGCGAAAATCGAATTCCTGCGGCAGCACGACTTCTTTCGCGGGCTGAACGCCAAGCCGTTGCTTCAAGTAGTCGAATCGGCCGCCGACGGCGAGCGTTGCCGATGTAAGGACCACCGTATCGAACTGGTCGAATAGCTTCTCGCGCAGAATTTGGCTCACGTCGATCGGCGTTGCCGCGAGGAATACGCCCTTGCCGCGCCGCTCGTACCAGTAGACGTAGCCCTTTTCTTCGCTCTCGAGCAGAAACTCCAGCTCGCGCCGCATATCGGCCGCGCGCCGCGCGAGCGTAACCACCTCTTCGGGCTTGGGCGTGAGCGCCGACAACTCCGTCTCCACGCGCTTCACAGCCGCCGACAGTTCGTCGTACGCCTCACGGTTACGCTCGAGAAACGACTTCCGCTCCGCGTCTTGAAACGGGTACCGCCCTTCGCGCTGCGGAAAATTCTCAAAAAAGCTGTGCCCGCGCTCGCGCAGCCGGCCAAGATGTCGCCTTAGCGGCGGTGCAGGGATCTGCAGCGCGCGCAACATGTTCTCCGTATCGCGCGAAAGCTCGTCGAAGCGGTAGCTCGAGATCTGGCGTCCGAAGTAATCGCTCGCCACATCCTCAATTTCATGCGCCTCGTCAAACACAACTGCCGAATACTCGGGCAGGATGGAGCCAAAATCGTCCTGCCGAATCGCGAGATCGGCAAAAAACAGAGCGTGATTGACGATGATCAGATCCGCTTCCTGCGCGCGTTGGTGCATCGCCGTGATGAAACAGCTTTCAAACTCAGCGCATTTCTTTCCGGTGCAAAGATCGCTGCGCGCGTCGATCCGGTGCCACAGGTCGGCATCGTCGGGCAAAAAAGTAAGCTCGCTCCGGTCGCCCGTCTCGGTGAGCTTTTCCCAGTCCTTGATTTGCGAAAACCAGTCGACCTCGTCGATCCCTTTCAGCACCGGCTGGTCCGCCATCAGGTGAACTTTCTGCCGGCACAGAAAATTTGAGCGGCCTTTCATCAACGCAGCTTTCAGATTCGGCGCGAAATGTTTTTGCAGAAACGGAACGTCCTTTTGGAATAGCTGCTCTTGAAGGGACTTTGTAGCGGTTGACACTACTACGCGCCGCCCGCTGCGAATTGCCGGAATCAAATACGCGAGCGTTTTGCCCGTCCCCGTCCCGGCTTCAATCACCACGTGCTGGTGTTTCTGAAACGCGTCGTCGGCAATCCTCGCCATTTCAAGCTGCGATGACCGGAACTCGTAACCGGCGTGCCGCTTCGCAAGCATGCCGCCGGGCCCGAAAATATCCTCGACGGTTATCTCTTCCGGTTTTGTCGCCGCTGCTTTTTTGGGCATTCTTGAATGATGGGGAAAGCCGCACTAGTAGCGGCGACCTTCAGGCCGATGGCTTACGTGCTCCTGATACTAAGTTGACAAGAATAAACTAAAATGGGGGTCTGCACGGAGGAATCGCTCGCGCCTGGCTCTCGGCGCGTTCAGCTCGTCGCGTACTTCAACGCAAATCCAGCCACCAGCCCGCCGAGAATAAGCCACGCGGAGTTGATGCGGAAGCGCTGCAGAATGAAAAACCCAATCACTGCTTCTGCCGCTGTGAACGCGTCCACGATCGCTCCGCGCGCGAGTTGCCAGGAAACGGCCGCCATCAATCCCACAGTCACTGCATTGATTCCATCAAGAAAAACTCGCGCGCCTGCCGATCCCTTCAGTTTCGGAATAAAAGGATAGAGAATCGCGATGAATACAAACGAAGGCAGAAAAATCCCCAAAGTCGCGAGTAAAGCGCCCTTCAAGCCCCCGGTTATGTAGCCCACAAATGTCGCCGACGCGAAAATCGGACCTGGCGTCACCTGCCCCGCCGCAATCGCGTCCAAAAGCTGCTTGTCCGTCAGCCAGTGCAGATGCGCCACGAAGTCCGCGCGCAGGAAAGCAAGCAGCACGTAACCGCTTCCGTAGCTAACGGCTCCGATCTTGAGGAAGGTCAGAAATAGTCGCGTCAGGCTGAAGGGAATCGCAGCCGTCGCGACTGCCGCCGCACCCGCTCCAATTCCCAGCACTGGCAGAATTCCCATCACTCGTTGCTGAGGCCGCGATTTCGAAAATCCAATGATGGCCGCAAGTGCAGCAGCTGCTACGATGATCGCCACCACCGGCACGCCGCCAAAATATAGCGCCAGTGAAGCGGCAGCCATCAGCGCGAGCCACACATTCTTGATCGCCGTTCGTCCCAGTCCCCACAACGCGTCGGCAATAATCGCGATCACGATTGGATTAATTCCGTACAGAATCCACTGTGCGGCTGGAAGAGTCCCGTAGCGCACGTATGCCCAGGAAAGTCCCAGAATCATCAGCATCGCCGGCAGAACGAACAACACTCCTGCCAGAATCAGCGCCAGCCATCCGGCCCGCCAGTAACCGAGCGCGATCACAGTTTCAGTCGACGACGGCCCGGGAATTAAATTCATGATTCCGAACAAATCCAAAAAATCCTGCTCGGAAATCCATTTCCGGCGCTCTACGATCTCGCGTCGCATCATCGCGATGTGTCCCGCGGAGCCGCCAAACGCGGTGAATCCCAGCTTCAGAAAAAATGCCGCCACCTCCCGCACGCTTCCGCGGGTCATGCTCGGCGCGATTTGATTTGTCTCGGCCATCTCGTTTGTCAGAAGAATCCGCGTTCGATTCAGCCCGCGCTAAAGTATCATGTCTATTCCGTCCCGAAGACCGCACCCTGTGCTCGATCGCAGCGCATCGCGTACGCTCTCACGGATTCAAAACACATGGCTCAAAAACTGCCTTCCATCGTAATCGTCGGCCGCCCGAACGTCGGGAAGTCCACGTTATTCAACCGCCTCACCGGCTCGCGCCGTTCGATCGTCACGAACGAGCCTGGAATCACGCGCGATCGAATCTACGGCACCGCCGAGTGGGAAGGCCGCGCTTTTGAAGTGGTCGACACCGGCGGCATCGTCCCCGATGACAAAGCGCTCATCCCCGCGGAAATTTTACGTCAGGCAAGAGTTGCCATCGAGAACGCCACTCGCGTCGTGCAGATTGTTGACGGCCGCACCGGCCCCGTCCCGTTAGACGCAGAGCTCGCCCAATTGCTGCGCCGCGCCGGCAAACCACCCGTGATCGCCGTCAACAAAGTTGACTCGCCGAATCAGTCGGTAATGGCCGCGCCATTCTACGAGCTTGGCGACGAAGTTTTCCCTATCTCCTCCGAACATGGCTTTGGCATCGACACGCTCCTCGATTCGCTCACCGCCGAATTTCCGAAGGGTGAATCGGTCCAGACACGCGCTGACATCAACATCGCGATCATCGGCCGCCCCAACGTCGGCAAGTCCACGCTGCTGAATCAGCTCGTAGGCGCCGAACGTTCCATCGTCTCGCCTGAGCCCGGCACGACGCGCGATATGGTCGACACCGTCGTCGAGCGCCACGGCAAAACCTATCGCTTCCTTGACACCGCCGGCATTCGCCGCAAAGGCAAAACGAAGCTCATCGCCGAAAAGCTCAGCGTGATAATGGCGCGCCGCCATCTCGAACGCGCGGATATCGCCGTCCTCGTCGTCGACGCGTCCGTCGGCGTCACCTCGCACGACGCCACGATCGCAAGCTACGCGGAACAATCCGGCCGCTCGGTGATTATCGCGATGAACAAATGGGATATCGCGCTCGCGGAAGCGGAGAAAAAAGCTGCCGTTGAGAAGAAGCACGGCCTAAAAGGCGCGGGCGCGAATCCCAGCAAGCTGCTCGCCGACTACGAGCCAATCGTGCGCGCAAAGCTGAAATTCCTCAGCTACGCGCCAATTGTTTTTCTGTCCGCGCTCACCGGAGACCGCGTCGAAAAGCTCTACACTTTGCTCGACCGCGTCGCCGTGGCCCGCGAGCGTCGCGTTTCCACCGGCGAACTGAATCGCTGGCTCTCCAATGTCGATCTCGAGCGCGGAACTTCACCTGCCGACCGCGAAGTGAAAATTTTCTACATCACGCAGGCAACCGTCGCCCCGCCTACCTTTGTTCTATTCACAAATCAGCTGAAGCCGCTGCACTTCAGCTACCAGCGTTTCCTCGAGAATCGTCTCCGCAACGCATTTGACTTCACAGGCACGCCGCTTCGCTTTAATCAGCGCCTCAAGAAGCGTGCTCCTCGCGAGACGCACATCGCTGTGAGAGGTGAAGATCGTGCGGACAATCGAAGCCGGCGCGAGCACCCATTTCGACCCGGCCCGGATAAAAACCGCCCCGGCAAACGCGATTCTGACCGACGCCCCCCAGGCAAACGCCAAGGCGGCAAGCGCCACGCAGGCAAACGCGACAAGCGCAGTGGCAAACGCCGCGACTAGCCGTCTCGCTGATAGGGTCGAATGACGCGCCGCCGCAACGTACCACTCGCAATGGTAGCCACGACGAGCGCCTTGCCTCGTCGTGGGTCTCTCTCTGCCGCACAAGTTTAACTACTTAGCACTCATGTGACTGCACTCTGTCATCCTGCTCGCCCTGACGAAGGAAGGGAAGGCATCCGGCCGGGATGCCCGACCTGAAGGATCTCGACACTTGCCTTAAGCAAAACCGCTCCAAATCGACGCAGCTTTCCACAGCTCTCCGCCGCCTTACCCTTGACACCGCTCAAAATCAGCCTACGATACACAAAAGACATGGCCAGCGCTGCGCAAGCTGCATCCGAAATCCCGGAAAAGAGCCTTTTCCGCATCGGGGAGGTCAGCCGCCTGACGGCGACCAAGACGTTCGTCCTCCGCTATTGGGAAACCGAATTTCCCACGCTACAGCCGGTCAAAAGTCCCAGCGGCCATCGACTTTATCGCCGCGACGACATCGAAACCGTTTTCGAAATCAAACGCTTGCTCTACGAGGAAGGCTTCACGATTGCCGGCGCGCGCAAGCATCTCGCCGACCTCGCGAGCGGCCACAACGGCGGCAGCGCAGGCGCCGTCGATCAAGAAACTCACGTGACAGCACCCATCTCGCATGCTCGCCGTGAACCTGCCTCGCGTGCACAACGTAAATTTCTTCTCGATTTGCACGAAGAACTCCTCGCCGTCTTGACCCTTCTCGAACGCGAGTGATACGCTGTATATTGTTCGTCTGTCGGGACGTAGCGCAGCCTGGTAGCGCGCACGCTTGGGGTGCGTGAGGTCGCTGGTTCAAATCCAGTCGTCCCGACCATTCATTTTCGGCTTTGACCTCTTCGCATAAAGCCCACGCCAGATGATGCGGTCGTAAGTGCGACGGAAGGAAATGTGTCGCTCCGCGAGTGTGGGGCTGCCAGAAAGAAGCAGTGCCAAATATCATGTCCAATCGCGTTCCGAATATATTGATTACCAACGACGACGGCATTCACGCTCCAGGTCTCCGTGCGCTCGTCGTGGCCATGAAAGAGATTGCCACCGTCACCGTCGTAGCACCGCTGCAGGAGCGCAGCGCCGCTGCTCAGTCGCTCACGCTTCGCCATCCGATTTATTGCGACGAAATCGCCGAGCGCGAATACGCCGTCGACGGCACTCCAGCGGACGCCATGATCCTCGCCTTTCACACTCTGCTGAACGAAAAGCCAGACCTCGTCATCTCCGGCATCAATCGCGGCGCCAACATGGGCGAGAACGTCTATTATTCCGGCACGGTGGGCGCGGCGCGGGAAGCAGCGATCAACCGCGTGCCGGCAATCGCCGTCTCGCAGTCTTACCGCTCGAAGGAAGTTGAGTTCGAAACCGCCGCGAATTTCACGCGCGTCCTCGCGCCGCTCATTATTAAGGAAGGCTTGCCGGCCGGCGTCCTGCTCAATATAAACTTTCCTCAGCCCTGGAGCGGCAAAGTGCGCTTCACGCGCCAGTCATCGAAAATCACGCGCAATCTTCTGAAGCCTGGCACCGATCCGCGCGGCCGCCGCTACTACTGGCTCCACGAACAGCATCTCGTCGAAGGCATCGAACCGGACACGGACATCGCCGCCGTCCGCGAGGGCGCGATTTCGATCACGCCGCTTGTCCTCGACCACACCCACACCCCATCCCTAAATCATCTTTCGCACTGGGCGAAGCTCCTCGAAGAATCCGCCAAGCGCTAAATCTGCGGACGACCCACACTTCGACCAAATCCCCAAGCGAGGTTGCCAGCCCGTAACGCCGCGTCTCGCCGGGTCTTTTGACTTCTTGCAGTTAAAGCACTCCCCCAGCGCCGAAAATCAATCGCCGAAGTTCTCGCTAGTCCGAACTCTCCGCACCAACCCACAAAACAAAGCCATCCGCCGGAACCGCGCGCCCCTTCTCACTGCGCGTGCCAACTTCAATCTCATAAATCCTCAAAGCATCCCGCAACGCCTCAGCGCAAGCCGGCAACCATCCGCCCTCGCCCACCACAAACGCCAACCCACCGGAATCACCTGCAATATCCTCCGAAGCCTCCGGCCCAGTGACGTCCCATCCGATCGCCTTGAAAATCGTCATGAATTCCATCGCATACGTTTGCCCGTCCGCTGCCGCTGCCGAATAGAAAATGCCGACTCGCTGATCGGGAAACGTCAGAAGCACCTGGATCAGCACCGCTTTCTGATGTGTCGTCAGCTTCCGATGAGTGCGCTCCACGTCGCTTCTCCATTCAGCAATCTCGACGTCACACCATGCCCATTGTTCGCGATGCTAGCCCACCCCTCGCCGTATTGCAAAAAACGTAACCACCAGTCATCAAGGAACCAGTTGAAGCGGGAAATGAACGCATCTCGCACCAGACAAATTCCTCAGCTCATGCTAGCTTTCTCGCATCCACATGGCTTGTCAATGCAGAATCGCCTCCCTGCTCAATCGCTCGAAGCCCCCGGAATGCGAATGCAGCGAGCAACAAATTAGAATCGCCAATTTCCTTCGTGTCTCGGTGCCTCTGTGGCTAATTCTCATCGCAACGCTGCATGCCGCAGCCCAATCCACACGGCCCACCTACGCCACGATGAAGAAGGTCCAAACCACGATTCCGATGAAGGATGGCGTGCGCCTTGCCGTGAACCTCTACATGCCCGATGGTGCTCTGCCAGGAGTTGCGGTCGGGGAGAAATTTCCGGTCATCCTTGAATACCTGCCGTACCGCAAAGACGACTGGAGCCTCGCGCGTGATTGGAGTCTGCATTCTTACTTCGTTCGCCGCGCCTACGTCAGCGCCCGCGTCGACATTCGCGGCACCGGCGCGAGCGAAGGAAATCCGCCTGACCGCGAATACTCCGATCAAGAACAGCAAGACGGCCTCGAGGTAATTGATTGGCTTTCAAAACAGCCATGGTCGAACGGCAACGTCGGCATGATGGGGATTTCCTGGGGCGGCTTCAACGCGATTCAAATGGCGCGCGTTCATCCTCCCGCGCTCAAAGCGATCGTTGCCGTTTGTGCCACCGAAGAGCTATTTCACGACGACATTCATTATATTGACGGCCTGATGCACGCCGACGAATACGAAATGGCCATGGATCTTGAACTCGGGCTTACGCGCGCGCCTGATTTTCCAATCGGTGAAAAATTTCTCGCCGAACGCTTTGACACGCCGCCATGGTTTTTGCTCTATCTTCACCAACAGCGTGACAGCGAATTTTGGCGGCGCGCTTCTCTCGCGCCGGACCACTATGCCGGCTACAAAGTTCCCACGTTCCTCGTCGGCGGATTTCTCGACGGATACCGCGACAGCATCCCGCGCTTTCTTGAGAAAGTAAATGCGCCCGTGAAAGCAATCCTCGGCCCGTGGAACCACACGTTTCCGCACGACGCATCCCCCGGTCCCGAGATCGAATGGCGCGACGAAGCCACGCGCTGGTGGGATTATTGGCTCAAGGGAAAGCAAAACGGAATTCTCGAGGAGCCGCGCCTCGAAGTTTTCATGCGCCACTGGTACGCGCCCGATCCGAACATCGCCGAGGTCCCAGGCAATTGGCGTGCGGAAAAAACTTGGCCGCCAATCGGTTCACACAACCAAACTTTGTTTTTTGGACCGGGCCATCAACTTGCCGAAGTGACGCCGGCCGTTCGCGACACATTCGTAGAAGAACTGAAGTACGTTCCGTCCGTAGGCATCGAAGCCGGGTTTTGGTGGGGTGATTTCACCACGGATCAGCGTCCCATCGACGCTTACAGTCTCGTCTACGATTCGGCACCGCTGACAAAAGACACCGCGATCCTCGGCTGGCCCAAAGTTGTGCTGCAGGCATCGGCGACGGCGCCCCTCGCGAACTGGTTCGCGCGCCTTTCGGACGTCGCTCCGGACGGAACTGTGACAATGATTACAGGGGCGGGTCAAAGTGGCGCGCAGATCAAGGATCCGGCAAATCCCGTCGACCTCGTACCCGGAAAGAAATATTCGATTCCGATTGAGCTGCATGTGACGAGCTGGGTTTTTCCCGCCGGCCACAAAATCCGTATCGCAATTTCCAACACGCTCTGGCCCATGATCTGGCCCACGCCCGATTCGATGAACACTTCGCTTTATCTGGGCGGTGCAGACGCTTCGCGGCTAGAACTTCCGGTCGTTCCGCCTGAATCGCCTTCACCGCCGAAATTTCCGCCGGTCGAACCGGATCCGCCGATGCTGGAGAATGTGACATCCGAAGGCGAAGCGTGGCCGCCCCAAGAGTGGACCGTCACCCACGACCTTATGAACGGAAAGACGCGCGTTTTCTGGAGCGGAAACGATTCCAGCGCATTTCCGTGGGGCCGTATGAAAGATCACGAGCAGATGAGTTACGAAGTGCAGGACTCAAAGCCCGAAACGAACACGGTTCATGGCGAAGCGTCGACGACAGTTGAGCTGCCTAATCACACTCTGGTCTGGAGCGTCGTCCTCGACCTTCGCAGCGACGCAAAAAATTTCTACTACCATTTTGAACGTCATCTCACCGAGAACGGAGCGCAAATTCGCGCAAAAACTTGGGACGACACAATTCCACGGGACCATCAATGAAAAATACTGCGACACTCTTAATCAGCTGCCCCGATCAAAAGGGCCTCAACGCCACAGTTCACGAATTCATCTATCGCGCGGGCGGCAATACTCTCCACGCCGACGAGCACCAGGACGTTGGCAGCAATCTCTTCCTTATGCGCGTGGAATGGGATCTAACGGATTTCACAATCGATATGCGCGAATTCGGAAAGCATTTTCAACCCATCGCCGATCGATTCGATATGCACTGGCGCTTCGCGCTGTCCACCTATCGCCCCAAAGTCGCGCTCTTTGCCTCGCGCTACGATCACTGCCTCGTTGATCTCCTCTATCGCCAGCGTTCGGGCGAACTCGCGTGCGAATTTCCGCTCGTTATCAGCAATCACGAAGATGTGAAACGCTGGACGGATTTTTACGGGATCCCGCTATATGTGATCCCGGTCACGAAAGAAAACAAAGTGGAAGCGGAACGAAGGCAAATCGAGCTCTTAAAGCCGCACGGAATCGACCTGATCGTTCTCGCGCGTTACATGCAGGTGCTCTCCACCGATTTCATTCGCCAGTATCCACCGCATCACATCATTAATATTCACCATTCGTTTCTCCCTGCGTTCATCGGCGGGAAGCCGCATCATCAGGCATTCGTTCGCGGCGTTAAACTAATCGGCGCGACGAGTCACTACGTCACCGAAGTGCTCGACGACGGTCCAATTATCGAACAGGACGTCGTCCGCATTTCTCATCGCGACACGCTGGAAGATTTAATTCAGAAAGGGCGCGACCTCGAGAAAGTCGTACTGTCCCGCGCCGTTCGCTGGCACATCGAGAATCGCATCCTGCTCTACGGCAATAAAACTGTAATTTTCGACTAAACCGATAATAGATTCAGTAGGGGCAGGGCATGCCGCGCGCTGTGGCAACCAATCTTAGCGTCGACTTGGATTCGATCGTTTACCGCGCAGCGGCTGTACGAGTATCCTTCAAATCCGCGGCAAGCAAACGGTGGAAGAGATGCTCGCCGGCCTCGCGCCGAACGGACAGGCGCCCGGCCTGGTAAGCGCGTGAACTCAGCCCCCGTTGAACGCCCGCGCAAATCTCGATGTCTTCGATCTGCACGCGGTCGCTCACCTCGATGCTCTGGCGGATGTACGGCATTTCCGATGCGTCGGTATTCCCGAAGTAGAAATCGAAAATCACTTCGCAGCGATCCACGGCCAGCGGAATCACAAGGTTCGTGTCGAGGTAGCCTTCGTACCAATTCAGCATGAAGTTCGGATATTGCCAGAAATAAAATGCGCGGTTGCCTTTGCGCGTTGCCGCGGCGTTTGCTTCCGAGCTACTGTCCACCGTTACCGGGCTTGATTGCACGCAACATCGATCGACGTTCTCGATCTTGTAATTCGTGTAGTCGAGAACACTGTTCAGTCCCTTGTGCATGTGCGGCACGTGATAGCCGCCGTCCAGAAAATTATCGACGTACACTTTCCAATTGCAGTCCAGCGTATAACTCCGTCGCTCGACGAATTTCAGCTCCGAAAACCCGAGCGGCTTCGCGAGTTCCACCAGCTTTCCCAGAAATTCTTTCAGCGACGCCGCATTCGAATCCAGGCTCACGAAAACGAATCGCTCCCACGTCTCCACTCGTATCGGCACGAGCCCGTTCTTTGCGCGGTCAAAATCGCAAACCCCTTCGAACTCAGTCATGCCGCGCAGTTCGCCTTCGAGGTTGTACGTCCACCCGTGATACGGGCAGCGTAAGTGCGGAGTATGGCCGCAAGGTTCGTTCATCACCGTCATCGCGTGATGCCGGCACACGTTGAAAAACGCGCGGAGTTGCTTGTCACTCCCACGCACGACGACGACCGGTTCGCCAGCCACAGTCGTGGTCACGTACTGTCCCGGTTTTTCTACTTGTTCGAGCCGCGCGGCTATTTGCCATGTGCGGGAAAGTACGTTCTGCCGCTCGAGTTCCGCGATTCGCGCGTCCGTATACCATGCCGCAGGAATTGTGTGCGCCTCCGCGAGCGGCGCCTGCGCGTTATACGAAGCGAGAATTTCCTGCACAGTCCGTTCCATCCACGTCGCTCCTCGAGTAATACAAATTCTTCACACGCCGATCGCACCTCTCAACACTTGCAGAAACTGAACGATCCGCACCTGGTTTTTCTCAGGGTCCGCGGGATGCGGAAATAATCCCGGGTCGAGTTCTTCGGTCAGCAACGCATCCTGAAAACGTTCCATCGTCCAATCCAAAATCGAGACGATCAGCGTTGTGTCGATGTCCGACCGCACTTCGCCGCGCACAATTCCCAAACTTACAAACGCCGCGCTGCCGTAAGGATCCTCCGCGAGCAGAAAACGGTTGATCTCGCGCTTCAAACTCAAATCCACTCCGTAATTTCCCAGAAGCGCCACGCGGTAGGGAATCCAGTCCTCATGAACGAGCCGCTCCGTGCGCAGCAGCCAGTAACGAAGAATTTCGAAAAAACCTCTCTCGCGAATATTCGACGGACAATCCAAATACGCCGGGAAAGACCGCACCGCTTTCTTGTAAGCTTCGAGAAACAGTCCCGCCTTGCTGCCGAAGTATTGAAAAATCGAACCCTTCGCGAAGCCCAGATGCGCGGCGAGATCTTCGATCCGCGCAGCGTGATAACCCTGTTCCGCGAAGTGCTGCAGCGCGGCATCCACAATTCGCGCGCGTTTCGCTTCGAGCCGCGGCCCGGGTTCAGGCCGAAACCGCATCGGAGGCTCGAGCAGAGCGCGTCGCGAACGCGCACGATGTGGTGACCCTTGGTCATTCGTAGATGGTGCCATTGGAATTATTCCCCGCTTGTGCTATCTACAGAACGCATAATCACTATTTGACTGGCGGTCATCCTAATTCATCATGCATCCTCTTCGCAAGTCCTATGATGCGATCGTTATCGGTGCCGGGCACAACGGCCTGACGGCGGCGGCCTACCTTGCGCGCGCAGGGCTTTCCACGGTCGTGCTTGAGCGTCGCGCAATTGTCGGGGGCTGCTGCGTCACCGAAGAAATCGCTCCCGGCTGCCGCGCTTCCACTACTTCTTATATCGCAAGCATGCTTCGCCCCAAGGTGATTCGCGATCTCGGTCTCGCCGCGCACGGGCTTCACATCGTTCCGTGCGATCCCGCGCTGGTCGTTCCGTTTCCTGACGGCCAGGTGGTTCCGTGGTGGGCCACCCGTGGACGCACTGTCGAGGAATTTCGAAAAATTTCGCCGCGCGACGCGAATACGTTCGTTCGCGTTGAAGAGGAATTGAAGAGTCTCGCGCGCTATCTGCAGCCATTTTTTCTCGAGCCGCCTCCTGAACCGGCACTCGATGGCCCGCAAGGTTTGTGGGAACTCCTGCGCGCGGGAAATCGCTTCCGCGGAATGTCGAGCGATGAAGTCGGCCAACTCGTTTCGTTTCTCACCGGAAGCCTGGGCGATTTTCTCGACCGGAATTACGAGTCGGAAAAAATCAAAACCTTGTTTCTCGCGAACAATGTCTACGGAAAGCACGGCGGCCCGTACTCGCCTGGCTCGGCGCTCGGACTTCTGTTTCATTTATTGAGCGGTGGCGACGGCGACACGCAAGGCTTCTACGGCCACGTAATCGGAGGAATGGGCGCGATCACCCAGGCGCTTGCATCCGCAGCCCGCGGTCTGGGCGCGGAAATTCTCACGTCCAGCGCAGTCGCGAAGATCGTTTGCCAGCAGGGCCGCGCGCGCGGAGTGGTTCTGGAAGACGGCACGGAAATATATGGGCGCGTCGTCCTGTCGAATGCCGATCCCAAGCGCACGCTTCTCGGCCTCGTCGAACCCGGCGAGCTACCGGCCGATTTCCGTCGCGCTATTGCTGGAATCAAAATGGACGGTCCGTGCGCGAAAGTAAATTTCGTGCTCAGCGAAGAGCCGCGAGTAAACGGCATGCCCTCTGAATGGACACTTCCTCAGCGAGCGCTTTTCACGCTCGTTCCGTCGCTCGAATTCGCGGAACGCTGCTACGACATTGCCAAATTCGGCGAGCTTCCGGAGGAACTGTGGGTGGATTGCGTCGTCGCGTCCAACGTCGACTCCACGCTCGCGCCGCCCGGGAAGCACATCATGACTACCTTCATCCAGTACGTGCCCTACAAATTACGCGATGGAACGTGGGACCAGAAGCGCGAACTGCTCGGCGATCGTGTCGTCAAAAAAATAGCCGAATACGCACCGAATGTTCCGAACTCAATCGTCGCTCGCCAGGTCTTGACGCCGCTCGATCTCGAGCGTACCTACGGCCTCACCGAAGGAAATATTTTTCACGGCGACCTTTCTCTCGATCAACTTTTCTTCATGCGCCCCATACCGGGCTGGTCGCAATATCGAACGCCGCTGAATGGACTCTACCTCTGCGGCGCGGGCACGCATCCGGGCGGTGGGGTCACCGGTGCGCCGGGCTACAATGCAGCGCATCAAGTGCTGCGCGATTTGAAACGCGGCCGCGTGAAAACAGAAGCCATATAATTTTGGATTCGCGAATGTAGAGAGCGTGCATCGAGAGGAGTGCTGATGGTGTCTCAAACGAAAAAGGGAATTCTCGAAAAACTCGCCGAAGGTACCGTCCTAGGTGACGGCGGTTACCTGCTCGAACTCGAGAAGCGCGGCCGCGTCCGTGCCGGCCCGTTCACGCCTGAAGTAGCGCTGAACAATCCCGAATCGCTCCTCGAGTTGCATCGCGAATTTCGCGATGCGGGCTCCGAAGTCCTGCAAGCGCTCACTTTTTATGCCAGTCGCGACAAGCTCGCAACTGTCGGCATGGGCGATCGCGTTGAAGAACTAAATCGCGCAGCCGTGCGCATTGCGAAACAAGCAGCCGGTGATCGCTGCCTCGTTGCTGGAAATCTGAGCCTCACCTGGATGTACGAGCCCAACAGCGTCGCAGCGGCCGATCGCGTCCGCAAAACTTTCGACGAGCAGCTCGACGTGCAAGTTTCCGAGGGCGTCGATTTCGTCATCGGCGAGACTTTTTCATGGCTCGGCGAAGCGCTTCTCGCCGTCGAACGCGCGAAACGCACGAAACTACCCACGATGGTTACGATGTCTTTCGAAAACGAAGATGTGACGCCGGACGGCAAAACGGCCGCCGAGTGCGCGCGTGCTCTAGTGGATGCGGGCGCGGACATCGTTGGTCTGAATTGTCTGCGAAGCCCCGAACACACACTGCCCCTGATGGCGGAAATGCGCCGCGCCGTGAAAGGCTACATCGCCTGCCAGCCCGTCGCCTACCGCACCACCCGCGACCATCGCGATTTCACAAGCTTGCCCGCGTTTCCCGATCAGCTCGAACCCTATCAACTTACGCGCCGTGAAATGGCGGAATACGCCACGAAGGCCCGCGAAATGGGCGTCAACTATATCGGGGCGTGCTGCGGTGCTGTCGCATCGCACATCCGCGAGATGGCTCGCGCGCTCGGAAAAATTCCGGCGGACAATCGCGAATGGAAGAAGGGCGGCGACAAACCGATGTCCGCATACGAATACTACGATCACGACAAGAAAGCCAAAGCCTAGCGCTCGGCTTCCGCTTTTCTAAGGTTCCGCATTCCTCGGTGAACTCTGTGCCTCTCTGTGCCCTCTGTGTTAATCCTAATTCTTGTTCGCGCTCGTGCTCGTGCTGATATTCCGCACCCGCCGCAACCCCAAACCCACTCGCTTTCTGATTCCTCCAGATGCATGATGTGCCACGCGCCATGACGCCGCCCCACGATGACGCCGCCCGAACCCGTCCTCGCCGTGCGATGGGCTTCCGCGATCTCGTCCTCTTCTACGTCGTCACCGGCATCAGCCTGCGCTGGATTGCAACGGCTGCAACGGTCGGCGCAAGCGCAATCATCATCTGGCTGATCGCGTGGTGCGCGTTTTATCTTCCGCTTGCGCTTTCGGTGATGGAACTTTCCTCGCGCTATCCGCAGGAAGGCGGCCTATACGTCTGGAGCAAACGCGCGTTCGGCGAATTTCCCGGATTCATTACCGGCTGGACGTACTGGGCAAGCAATCTTCCTTATTATCCCGCCGTCCTTTATTTCGCTGCGAGCAACGCGCTCTACATTGGCCCGGCGCGCTGGCAATCGCTCTCTGAAAATAAAACCTATTTCCTGCTATTCGCGCTGCTGGGCCTGGCACTCGGCACATTTCTGAATTTAATCGGACTCTCCATCGGAAAATGGCTGCACAATTTAGGCGCTATCGCCACGTGGATGCCAATTGCAATTTTGATCGGCATCGCTGTAATCGCATTTCATCGCTTCGGCTCCGCTACAAGTTTTACCTCGCAGACCATCGTCCCGCACATGCATTTTCGCGACGTCCTTTTCATGGCGACGATTGTTTTTGCGTTGGGAGGCTCCGAGTCCGCGTCGTTCCTCGGCGACGAAGTCCACGACGCGCGAAAAAATCTTCCGCGCGCTCTGCTTGCAGGAGGAGCGCTCGTCACGATCGGCTACATCGTCGGCACAATTGCAGTGCTCGTGTCGTTGCCGGCAAGCGAAGTAAACGGCTTGGGCGGAATCATGCAGGCCGTTTCAAAATCGGCCGAACGTGTGGGTGTTGCTGGAATCGGCCCGCTTGCGGCGCTGTTAATTACAATCAGTAATCTTGGCGCGCTAGGCGCATGGCTCGCAGTTTCCGCTCGCCTGCCATTTGTCGCAGGCCTCGACCGCTATCTTCCCCCCGCCTTTGCTCGCATTCATCCCAAGTGGGGCACGCCATACGTTGCGCTGCTCGTGCAGGCGTTCTGCGGCGTGATTTTTATCGTGATGGGGCAGGCGGGAACCAGCGTCTACGGCGCGTATGAAGTGCTCGTGAGCATGGGCATCGTTTCATATTTCATTCCCTACCTTTTCGTTTTCGCAGCGCTGATTCGATTTCAACGCGAACCTGCAGGTCCGGAAGTGATTCGCATTCCAGGCGGCAGGCCAGTCGCCACCGCGCTGGGTGTGCTGGGATTCACCACAACGCTTGTTACGATCATCTTTTCTGTAATCCCGGATGCCGGTGAGCCTCACAAACTCCTCGCAGTCGCGAAAATCATCGGCCTCACGTTCGTGTTGCTCGTGCTCGGCGTCGTCGCCTTCATCTGGGGGAAATCCCATAATCAAGAAACCGCCTGAGCGAGTTATACATTCAGCAAGCCTAAATCCTCGGGAAGAAATCGTATCCCACATTCCAAGTAGACTGGCGGCCTGAGGATTTCCGGTTGAACTCGCACGAGACGACTACCGCCGCCGTAGGTTCCGTTGCCACTGTGCCGTCATCAAGCCCCTGGATTTACCGGCCGTGGCTCGATCTCGTCGTCGGATGCGGCGCATGGTCCGCTCCGCTGCTCGCGATTGCCGCCTGGCTCACACCTTCGCACACGCATGGATGGGCCATCGGTTTTTATCTCCTCGCCATCATTTTCAACTACCCGCATTTTATGGCGACAATTTATCGTGCGTATCACACCCGCGAGCAATTTGAAAAATACAAATTCTTCACGCTGCATCTCACGCTGCTATTGGTTCTTACTGGCGTGTTGCTCCACGCCTCATACCGGTTGGTTCCCTGGGTTTTCACTCTCTACATTTGCTGGAGTCCGTGGCACTACACTGGGCAGAACTTCGGGCTAATGATGATGTTTGCGCGCAGAGGCGGCGCAACCGTCGGTTCCAACGATCGCCGCTGGCTGCATGCCGCGTTCGTTGCTTCCTACTTGATGTTGCTCGCGAGTTTTATGACGGGAGGCTCGAACGATTCCCTGATTCTTTCGCTGGGCCTTCCCGGGAAAATCACATTGCCGGCGCGGCTCGTCCTGGGTTGCGCCTTCGCGGTTTTTGCGTTCGCTGCTTTCCGCCCGATGGTTCGCCGCAGCGGTGTGCGCGCGATGGCCGCGCCGCTCACTCTGGTGCTGACGCAATTTCTTTGGTTCGTGCTACCCACTCTTCTCGAGCTGCATGCCGCATATCAAATCCCGCAGACGCGTTACAGCAGCGGCATTCTGGCGGTGCTGCATTCGGCTCAATATTTGTGGATCACGAGTTACTACCAGCGGCGCGAAGCGCGCGAGGCAGGCCAATCAGGATGGCGCATGGCCGCCTATTTCGTCACGCTCATCGCCGGCGGCATTGCGCTCTTTATTCCGGGGCCGTGGCTGGTCAGCTACATTTTTCACTATGATTTCACCACAAGCTTTCTGATCTTCACCGCGCTCGTCAACATTCACCACTTCCTTCTCGACGGCGCGCTCTGGAAACTGCGGGATTCGCGCATCGCTTCGCTCCTGATCAATTCAGGAACTCCGTCAAGCACAACGCCGGCCGCTCCTCAACCGAAACCCCCATCCAAGCGAACTGCCGCAAAGTCCGCCACCGAAAGTCCCGCCGCCGTAACCCCCGGGCGCGCAAGCCGAATTCTCACGTCGCCTGCGTTTCGACTCGGACTCGTCAGCCTCCTCTTTCTATGGGGCGGCATGGACCAGATTCATTTCGCGCTGGGTACTGACGAAGGAAATCTTTCGTCTTTGCTCCGCGCGTCGCAAATGAATCCCTACGATGCCATGCTCGAAGCGCGCATCGCTTCCGCTGCGACGAAAGCGGGCCAGAAAGACCAGGCCGTCGCCGCGCTCGCGCGCGCCGTTAAAATTAACCCGCACAACGCCGGCCTCCAACACGCCTGCGCCCGCGCGATGATTGAAGACGGCCGCTACGCCGACGCCTACGAGCACTACCGCAACATGCTGACGATTTTCCCGCGCGATGCGGACGCGCTGATCAATTACGGACTGCTTGCAGCGAAGCTCGGCCATCCCGACGAGGCGATTGATTCGTGGTCGAAAGCGGTCGACATTGCGCCGGACGAGCCGAACGCGCAACTCTATCTCGCCGAAGCGCTCGATCACAAAGGCGAGCACGCTGCTGCTGCGCGTCATTGGAATACATTCTTACAACTTGCGCCGTCACATTCAGCCGATTCCACCGTCACGCCCGCGCAAATTATTTCTGCAACGATCCAACTGGCGGATGACGAAGCACGGGTGAATCGCAAGGAAGCCGCATTGGCCGGCTACCTTTCCGCGATCGCACTTGCTCAGGGCGGGGAAAATTCGCAGCTTGAAAGTCTGGCACTTTCGCATCTGGGCGATTACCAGGAAAAAATTGGGGACCTCGCAAGCGCCGCGCATTCTTATCAGCGTGGCCTCGCGCTCGATGCAGCCTCCGCAGACCCACGCAACGAAGCTTTCGATTGGTTCAATTACGGTCAATTCCTGAGGCGCCACGGCGCCTCCGCCGAATTGGCATACGCCTGCTACTTGCGCGCGGAAATTCTGCTCGGTGGCAAAGGTGGCGAAAATCTTCAGACAGTTGAGACCGCCCGCCACGAAGTGGAAATCCTGCTGGGAACGAAAGCAATCGCTGTCCAGAAAAATCTGCCTGCATTGCTCGTGCGCGCAGCCAATCTTCCCGCGAGTTCATTCTAGGGTCGCAGTCCCCCCGATCGACACACCTCCGCACACGAAAATGCATCGAGAAGTTCAATTTGCGAGTGGAAAAATGATCGGGGCGAAAGGATTTGAACTTTCGACCTCCTGGTCCCGAACTATGGAGCTCAATTCTATAAACCCTTCTTCTGGCGTCGCTTATGGGACAAGAAGCGTTATTTCTCCTCTCTTAGTTGTACCTAACTTGTACCTGGATCGATTTAGAGTCGAGACCGAAGAGCTGTTGTAGTGCGGAAGCAGAATTCCGCCGCAGTTTTTCGCAGGCCTACCACGTCCTGAGTGGCGCATTCGTCCAGCGATTCTCGGAACGCCCTATGTCGGTCGGGACCACGATGATGGCTTCGGAGTAGCCGACAAACCGCCCACTGTGCGACGGAGCCGCGCAAGGAATCCTGATTTAGAAACGTTGAGGAGTCGGTTCGTCTTGCCTTTACCTAAGTCGTGGTACCTGGTCCTTGATAGTGTTTGGCGGGTCTTGGTCCTCGATTGCTCCCGAGTTTCTGCGCACGTTTCGTCCTGAGTTCCAAAACGCTGCAGTCTATGCCAATCGCCATAGGGGCTAGAGTGAGTGCAAGAACGCGACCAAGTCGGATTCCTCCTGAGGCGTCAGGACCAGCCCGAACCGGGTTTCATAGAAATGCACGGCATCCAACAAGCTTCGAGCGGAGCCGTTGTGGAAGTACGGAGCTCGCGCCGAGAGTCCGCGCAGAATCGGTCCCTTGATCTTGCCAACATGGTCGAAATTTCCGTCAATCAAAGCTTGCCCGAGATCAGTTGTGGTTTTGCAATTGCTCGTTGGCGAGCCGGTGGTCGGGTCTGTCTCGCACACCGTAACGCTCGGGAGGTAGCTAATATCAAGGCCTCCCAAGTTTGCGGAGGAACTGGAAGGGCTGGGGTCGCCGGTACCAATGTTCAGCGGAGTTGGGAAGGAATGATTGCCCACGTTCGGCGTATCGTGGCAGGTGCCGCACGTTCCCTGAAGGGAAGGAATGCCGCCGACAACCAAACCACCAGCCGAAAGATCATCATTTATGCCCGCTACACCTGTGATATCGATGGGCTTGGAATTAAAAATCGCCTGCCCTCGGGCGACTGCCGCCCGTGGGTCCTCGCTAGGCAGTGCAGCCCATGCGTCAAAGATGCCGAAGATCGAGGAGGTGAATTGACCGTCACCCGGCGTTACCAGTCCGCCAGGCTGCTCGAATTGAGGAAGCAGAAAATGGACACTGGAGTTGATACTGATAAAGAACGGCTGATTGACGAGCGGTATGGGTCCGCCGCTCGCGCCATGCGCGTTCAGGAGCCCCGTGCGGTAGCCGAACGCTTGCGCTGTGGAGAGTCCCATCTCAAAATTCACGATCTGCTGTTGCTCCACGGGAGTCGGCCGCGTGCCGTCTCCCTGCGCGTGACCGGTCGTGGCGTCCAGCGACTGATGCGCTAGATCGTTCAGAAGAGAAGTTGGGTAATTCGCGTGCAAGATTTTGGTGGTACCTGTGACTGGCGTGGACTCTCGCCCGTCAAACATCACAGCACTCAGGAAACGCAGATTCGTGGCAGGCAGCGGCCGGCGGTACATCGAAATCACATCCGATTCGTTGCAGCCGTATGGATTATTTACGCTTACTACCTGGTAGTTCGCGTTGGGGGGAACCGCGATCGCGATGCGGATCAAGCCACGCGTCCGCAGCAGGCTGTAGGCAGTCTCTCTTCCGCGGGGTGTCGAAACGTCGATGTTGTGGTTGCAGTTCGATCCGTCCACGGTTCGGAAAATCGGATCCTGGCCCTGACTGCGCAAGAAGCGCAACTGAACATTCGCGGCTGAAACCGACATACCGTCGCTCGGCTGATGGCACGTGCCACAGGTTCGTCCATTCGTCCCAAGGCTTTGGAAGAATGGTCCGGTGAGATCGATCCCACCGCCGTTTGTGCTGTAGGTTTGAGACGCTCCGTTCGGATTCGGGAAGAACACCCCGTTCGGATTGAATGAGAATAACCTGGCAAACGGGCCTTCCTGTCCACTGGCTCCCTGAAAGGCGATAAGAATTGCCCCCGCCGCCAGCGCCGCGACGATAATCCCGCGCTTGTACCGCTGAACTCTGGGGAGATTACAGCTGTAGGTAAACCTACGAAACCGCTGGGCAAGGCCTCGCATCGAAAGCTCCTCCTTCGGAACCGACGCCAAGGGACGATTGGGCGCGTTCTCGGCTTCTGCTCTCTAAATCGGAAACGGCAGGCAAAAGACGACATTTGGATGCTAATTGGCCTTGGCCTGGGGCTGCGGCGGGAACCGCTTCTCCACGGAAGCCATAAGGGCCTTGAACCGTGGATCGTTGCGGAGAGAGGCGAACAAATGATCGCTCGGCAACCCTTGGGCGATCCGAGGCGGGAGGTCGCCGTCTAGGGCCTCGCGCAGCAACGCTACCGCCCGATCAGCCTGGCCCTTGCGGAGGACGACGGAGGCCAGATCGTACTCTGTTCCAGCGGTTTCGCCTTGATCTGGCGCAAAAGCGCGATGCTCTATCGCTAGCAGTTTTTCCAGAGTTGCCTCGGCATCGTCCTCCCGCCCGGCGTCTCTTTGAAACTCGCCTAGATTGAGCATGGCATTAACCGTGCCAATGTTTTCGGGACCGAATTTGCGGAGATGCCTTCTCAGGGACTCTTGTTGCAGCTCGATGGCTTGCTCCAGACGGTCGTCGCCCGCCAACATGATGGCGAGGTTGTTCATTGTGGTGAGGGTGGAGAAGGCGTCCGGACCAAGCGTGCGTTCGTGCTGCTCCAGCACGTGCCGAGTCAGCTCGATTCCCTCCGTGCACTGCACGTTGCCTTCGTTACACACTGTCAATGCGAGCTCTTCCATGGTTCCCAGCGTGTCGCCGTGTTCCGGGCCGAGTACGCGACGCTGCGTTTCGAGGAGCTTCCGCTCGATGCTCTCGGCCTCCGCAACGCGGCCCTGTTGCAGTAAGGACCAGGCCAGATCGTGAGTCATGTTGAGCGTGTCCCGGCTGTTCTGGTCTCCGATGGATTGGCTTGCCTGAATGCCTTCCTTGAAAAGAAGCTCGGCGCGGGAAAAGAGCCCGAGATTCAGGTACGCGCGCCCCATCACGTGGAGCATCTGCGCGCGAAGCTCGGGGTCGTTGCTGAGATTACCGCGAATGTCACCAGCAGCCTTATTGAGAACTTCCCTCGCGGTGACTGCCTGGCCTGCACGCTCGTTCGGGTCGGAAATCTTGAAGATTCCTGTCATGAAGTCCGCGATGCGGTCCGCGCGGTCGCGTTCGCGTGTGATTCGCCGTAGTTCGATGGCTTGAATCACGGAGAATCCTACTAGGAGAACCACCAGACCCGCCGCTACGCCAACGCCCACGCGGTGGCGGCGAACGTATTTGTGCAGGCGGTACGAAATGGCGTCTGGACGCGCACTAATCGGCTCATGACGCAGATAGCGGCGCAGATCATCTCCGAATGCTGAGACAGAGGCGTAACGTTCTAGAGGATTTTTGTTGAGCGCCTTGCTCGCGACCAGGTCCAGGTCGCCCCGCAAGGCTCGGCGGAGCTTTTCCGGCAAAGCGCTGCGTTTCCTCGCTGCTTCTTCGTCTCGCGCGTCCACCGCGTCTGAAAGTCGCGGCGGTTCCGTTTCGACAATGGCTTTTACGAGCTCCGCGGTGGATTGAGTCGCCGTGCCCGCCGGGTGGTGTCCCGTCAAGAGCAAATAAAGCAGGACGCCCAGCGCATAGACATCCGTGCCCGTCGTAATCTGTCTACCCGTAAGTTGCTCGGGCGAGGCAAAGCGCGGCGTCAGCGCTGCTCCGGCTTCGAGTGTGACCAGGGTGGCCTCAGTCGGTGTTTGCGTATTGGTAAGAAGCTTGGCGATGCCGAAATCGAGCAGTTTTACTTGCGCATCGTTCCGAACCAGAACGTTGGACGGCTTGATGTCGCGATGGACGATAAGCTGCGCATGCGCCGCTGCCACCGCATCGACTACGTCCAAGAAAAGCTGCAGTCGCGCGTCCACCGTCAGCGTGTGTTGATCGCAATATTCGTCGATCGGCTCGCCTTCAACGTATTCAAGGACTAGATACGGCTCGCCGCCGGGCGTCACGCCAGCATCGATCAGTTCGGCGATATGCGGGTGCGCGAGCTGACCCAGGATTTTTCCTTCACGGGCGAATCGTTCGGCTGTCCCGCGTGTTCCCAGCGCAAATCGCAGAAATTTCACAGCAACGCGTCGTTCGAAGCGCCCGTCGCTGCGTTCGGCGAGCCAAACGCTGCCCATGCCGCCTTGCCCGATGGGCGAGAGGAGCGTGTACGGCCCCATGTTCTGGCCCTTGCGGCCCTCGGGCGCGGCTTCTCCCGGCGAGATCGGCGAACGCTCCAGGAAGTGCTCCTCGGCGGCTTCGCTGTGTTCTTTCAGCAAACCTTCTATAAACCCAATTAGATCTGGGCGGCTTGCGCGGATGGATTCAAGGCACGCCGTGCGCTCTTCGGCCGAAAGCTCAAGTGCTCGATCCAGGTACGGACCGGCTTCCTTCCAGAGCTCGTGATTGACGGAAGGCATGCGTCAAATCTCCAGGTCGGGTCGGAGCGCGCGATGCAGATACGTGCGCGCCTTTTCCCATTGCCGCTGCACCGTGCGTTCCGAAACGCCACCCATCGAGGCGATTTCCCCAAAGCTGAATCCACAGAAAAACTTAAAGTCCACAACTCGGGCGAGTTCCGGCTCCACTCTATCCAGTTCGTCGAGCGCTGTACTCAGTTCTGCGAGTTGCGCGCCGTCCGCGGTTTCCGCCGCGTCGCTTTCAAGCGAAGTGATTTCGAATCCGCCGCCGCGCTTCAAGGCCCGGCGGTTGCGCGCGTAATCTACGACTAGCCCGCGCATGACGCGCGCCGCATAGCCAATGAATCGCGCTTCGTCAGGGAATGCAGCCGCATCCTTGCCCGCCATTTCGATGTAGGCTTCGTGCAGCAGCGTCGTGGTGTTCAGCGTCAGCGGATAACCGTGCCGGTTCAGTTGCCGCTTGGCCACCCGGTGCAATTCGTCATATAGCGAGGCAAAGAGAACACCTGAAGCAGCCGTATCTCCGCGTTCAACGGCTTCCACCAGTGCGATCAGGCTGGACTCACTGTTCATGGCAGTCCCCTCCGTAAGGGCTCCGGGTTGCGTGCTCACGAAGGGTCTGCGCCGGATTCTAGCGCAAATTCGGGCGATAGGCGAGAAGTCGGGACTACGGACCTACGGACGGTTTCTCCAGGCTTTCACCTGCAGCAGCGCTTACCTGAAGGAGATCAGGTCAACTTCGCACCGCGTGTGAAAAGCCCCGTTCTGATGCTGAATGGGCGCTACGACTTCATGTGGCCGCCTGCGTTCTCTGAAGAGCCGATGTATCGATTGTTGGGAACAGCCGCCGAATACAAGCGTAGGGTGGTCTATCATACCGGATCGTAGGTGTAGCTCTCCGTCGTGTTAGCTCCTTGCGTCTCGTGGGGACCGTTCGCGATTTCCACTTCGATCTGCCGCAAAAACATTACGATCTGCTCCGGCTTGTACCCAATTCCCAGCCGGCTGCAGCAACAGCAAACGCGATGTAACACATTGAATCGAGAGGAGAAAAATGGTCGGGGCGAATGGATTTGAACCATCGACCTCCTGGTCCCGAACCAGGCGCGCTAGCCAGGCTGCGCTACGCCCCGACCGATTGCCGCTCGGATGAGGAAAGAACTCTGACGGCAACGAGAAGAATAGCACAGCTCGCGGAGAGCGTTCATCGTTTCATTGCTGCCCCAGAATGCTTCGTAGCCTTGCTTCGAAACTTTGATTCGTAACATTGCTGCGCCACAATACCGCGTCACAAGTTCCAGATGACTCAGGCATGGAAGCGGAGGTTGTGGTGGACCCCCATATGTCAATGTTGCCAGACTTGTCCGTCACCAGCTGTATGAAGGACGGATCAACATCACCATTCAAACCGCCAAAGTTGTCAAAGCTCGTATCGAGGATGGGGTCAAGCGGGTTGGCGAAGGTAGTGCCGTTCGCGTCCCACGTATAAGTCTTGCTTGGAGCGAGCGCATTCGCCGCCGTGATTGAAAGCATTATCCTGCACGGCGCGCACGGTCTGAGGCCGCCGAGATCGAGCTGCCCTTGGCTGCTCTAGTTATAAGTGAAGGTATCCGCCCGAGCAGCGCCGGTTGCAAAGAGAGTTACGACAAGTAGTGCGAATGCCGCGAGAGCAGCGTGTGTCTTCTTCATGTGAAACTTCCGGTGATTCGTTTAGATCGGATTGGGCCGGCCCAGAGCTTGCTGTTTCCTAAGGATGGCAAAAGCCAGGACGCCCGCTGCCGCGAGCGCTTGCTTGTTTCTTGCGGCCGAAACCGATCAGGCCAAGCAGACCGGACGCCAGCAGGGCCACGCTTGAGGGCTCGGGCACCGTAGTCCCGCCGCCGCTGCCTCCCGTCGTTTTCACTGCTTCGTAAATATAAGGTCACGTTGCTGATCAGCATGTCCGAGCCCGTATCGAACTGGAACGATTTGACGAAGTCAGTCCCGAATTCGAATTCGTTTATGAGCGTTTGCGTCCCGTCAACAATGACGAATTCATCGAGAAAGAGATCGGTGATCTCCGTTCCCATCGTGAGATCCGTCATATACGTAAGAGCGTCTGCCGTGTCCATCTGCACGGAAAGCGTCTTCAGGGTCGTATTCACCGCAAAAGAATCTATCGACGCCCCATCAAGAGTGAAGGTATCGGCGCGGGTGGCCACCGGGAAACAACCGAGCGCCAGCAGAACCACAGAACCAGCACTGGAACACTCGATAGCAGATGTCGCACACGCGCGGCTCGCAAACATATAAGCGCTAGCCCGATGCCCAGCAGTGGCAAGCTGGATGGTTCCGGCATGTTAGAAGTTGGAGTTCCATTGAGGGTGAAGGCCAGATCGAAGTTGTCTGGGCGAGTTGGGTTGGGGCCCTGTGAAATACCGTCTCCGCCTGTGCCCGCATCAAAAGACCAGCCCGTATCCTCAGTCGGGAGTCCGGGAGAGATAGAAAGGAAATATTGACCGCTCGAGAGCTGCACTGGCACGGAGAAGTTCACCTGGTACCCGTAGTTGGATGAGGTAGATAGAATGACGCCGGATAGGTCCAAAGCGCTCGAAGTCCCCAGGAAGGTCTCGTGTGCCATGGTGGGTGAAAAAGTCATCGGGAATCCGGTCAGGAGATGCGCATCATCAGCGGAGAGACAATCCGAACCAAGACAAGAACCAAGGTACACGGTGAAACTGGTCGCGTCGGCGGTGGGATATCCTACCCCGTTGTTATTCTCGTACGACCCGAACCACTGAAGCGAATCTACGCTAGCCCCCTGTGCGAGGTTGAACGTATCAGCCGTCGTATAGCCAAACGCGCTTAGATAAAACCCCCCCGCATCGACTAACGGCGTTTGCAAAGGCTGGCTATAAACGACCTGGTCCGCCTTGACGCTGTTCGCCCAAAGGGTGATTGCCGCGACAGCCAGCATCCCGAGAGTGACCAATTTCAGCCTGCTGATCTTCATCGTAGAACCTCCGGTGATTCGTTTTTAGCGTGAAAGTAGCCTAGACTGCCCCGGTCGAACGCCTTAATTTGCTGCCCCCGACGCTCAAAATTCCCAGGAGTCCCATCCCGAGAAGGAAAATACTCGACGGCTCGGGCACCGTTCCATTTACCTCTCCATCCACCTGAAAGCCTGCAACGAAATCGTCGGAGCCTCCTTGCCACGGTCCTGTCGCGCTGCCGATATCGTTGGAGCTTATTGGGCCAAATAGCCCATTTGCGAACGACCAAACCGCAGTGGAGCCAGCGACTGTGTCCTGGGCGACGAGAAAGTACTTAGTTCCTGCAGTCAGCGTAGAACATGTCGAGCAAGTGAACTCCACAAGAGAAAGACTGCTCCCAATTGTCCCCGTCAATGTATCGAGTATGGCACCCGGAGCGCCGGAGACTTCCGATTCAATGTACACAGCAAGCAAAGGAGTGGAAGGACTACTCCCAAAAACAGACAACGGTAGCAGCACATCCGTGAGCGTCGCCATCTCACTGGCCACAAATTGTTCGCCGATTACTTGGTCGGCGCTGCCAATGACTCCTATGGCATAACCATCGCTGGCGGAGAATCCGGATCCGAGATTCGTGTAGAGCGTATCTGCCTTAACCGGCGATAGTGCAGGTAGAACGAGCCCGAACAAACCTACCAATATCCCGAGGCCAGTCGTGCGAATCAGCGTTGCGTTCATTGTGGCTCCTTTTTGAAATACGCTCTTATCTCGACGATCCGGAGGCCCGCTCGGAGGAGTACGCCGCTCAAGACTAGGCGCGACGACCCAGAAGGCGCTTTTTCCTAAAGATGGCGGCAGCCAGGAGGCCCACCGCCGCGAGCAGTAGCGTGGGCGGCTCCGGCATCGCCGCAGACGAGCCGGGAGCAACGAGATGGTCTTGTGCAAACGAGTTCGGCTGTCCACCGTCGTCAAACGCGTTGTTGAGTTCTGCTAGCTGGGTATTGAGGTCGGGAAAGGTGAAGCCCGTATCTCCTCCCCCGAGTGCCGTATCAACGAGGCTAAGAAACTGACTTACGGTAAGGCCATTGAGCCCGGAGTCTGTGCCCGTCATTCCCGTTAGAACCAAATCTCCGAAATGCAGTCCTGATGTGCCGGGCAAAAGTCCGGCCGCAGAAAATTCTATGTTGAGCTTCAATCCCGCCACTTGTCCTGCGAAAATTCCGGCCGAAGTCGTGGTCGGATTTTCCAGGTCGGTATTGAGCGCTCCAGGAGTCCCATTCGCCGGCAGAAACTCTCCCAAGTCAAACCCAGAAGTGAATTCAACAAAAAATCCAGGGCTCGCGGTCCCTATTAGGAAGAGATCGCCTGTCGAGGAATAGACCGTAGCGTATTCGTTGCTCAACAATTTGCCAGCCGCAGTGGTGGAATTGCCCCACTCCGCCTGATCGTAAGTCGTAAACGCGCCTGCACTCCAGGTGTCCGCCCGAGCAGTGCCGGTTGAAAGGAGAGTTGCGAGAAGCACTGCGAATGCGGCGAGAGCGACCTGGGTCTTCTTCACGTGGAACCTCCGGTGATTCGTTTAGATCGGATTTGGACGGACCAGAGCGCGCGTTTTGCTAAGAATGGCGGCAGCCAGGAGGCCCAGCGCGGCGAGCAGTAGCGTGGGCGGCTCCGGCACGCCCACAGACGAGCCGGGAGCAACGAGATGGTCTTGTGCGAACGACTCCGGCTGGCCGTCGTCAAATGCGTTGTTGAGCTGTGCTAGTTCGCTTTCGAGGTCGGTAATGGTGAAGCCCGTATCCGCTCCCCCGAGTGCCATATCATTGAGGTTGAGAAACTGACTTACTGTAAGGCCGTTGAGCCCGGAGTCTGCGCCCGTCATTCCTGTTAGAACCAAATCTCCGAAATGCAGTCCTGATGTACCCGGCAAGAGTCCAGCAGCGGAAAAGTCTATGTTAAGCTTCAATCCAGCGACTTCACCTGCGAAAATTCCCGCCGACGTCGTCGTCGGATTTTCCAAGTTGGTGTTCAGCGGTCCCGAAGCCCCTGACGCCGGCAGAAAATCTCCCAGATGAGACCCGGTAGTGAATTCAGCAAAAAATCCCGGGCTCGCGGTCCCTATTACGAAGAGATCGCCTGTCGAGCCATACACCGTGCCGTATTCGCCGCCCAACAAGTTAGCTGCCGTAGTGGTAGGGTCGCCCCACTCCGCCTGATCGTAAGTCGTAAACGCGCCCGCACTCCAAGTGTCCGCCCGAGCCGCACTCGCAAAGAACAAACTGAAACCGAGAACCAAGAGCGACAACTTCAGGATTGGGACGTTCGTGCGGCTTGCTGGAGATCCATGAACTGGGCTCATAGGCCCTCCATTGCGGAGAGGGCTGGCATCCTAGCAGCGCCTATGCTAATTACAAGTGACCTAAAAGGACCATATCTCGTTCCACGCGGTCTAGCTAAGGTACCTTCATGCCCCTGCGGTGGCGCCCCATGAAACCGAATGACGTCGCGGGATGCGCCGAAATCATTGCTGCCCACCCCGTAATTGGCCGGCGATATGGGTCCGCGATCAAGGACTTGCGCCGCTCCTGGCTTCGCCTGCTCGGTTCGGAAGCCATGACCACAGCCGTCTTCGAAGAAGTCGAAAAAAGCCGTGTCACTCTCGCCGGCGTGGGTATCGGCGTCTTCGTTCGCGACGAATTCATCCGCGAGTTGAAGTCGCGGCCACAATTCTGGTTCGGCCCCGAACTCGCCAATCGCGTCCTCAACGGAAATTCTCCCGTACTCTCCGACAAAGAAGTTCGCGAGGCCAATTCCGGCGCAGGACTCAACGAGCTCGTCTGGGAAACCCTCCCTCAGCCGGGTTTTGCCGAGCGCAGCGATATGTACCACCTGATGGGCCGCGCCTATATCGAAATCCACCGCGGATTCCGTTTGAAGGAAATGATCACTTCGCAAGCCGAAAGCCCCCAGCGCCTCCAGTGGGCCATCGACGCCGGCGGCCTCTGCTGGGATCCCAAATCCGCCCGCTACGTGAAATCCATCAAGAAAGGACCGCAAGAATTTTCCCGCTCGCCCCACATCGTTGGCATCACCCGCGAGCTCGAGCGTGGCCGCCCGGGCTCCTGGGTTGGCAGTTTGTTCGATTTCCAGCCCCCTCGTTTCTACTTCAGCGCCGGCGAACAGCGCCTCCTGATGTCCGCAATCTCAGACCCCACCGCCACCAATCTCGCGCTCGCCAAAACACTCGGCGTCTCTCTCCCCACGATTAAAAAAATGTGGCTCTCCATCTACGATCGCGTCTCAGAAATTGCTCCCGAACTCATCGCCGGCAACCCCAAAATCAGCGCCGATAATAAGCGGGGCAAAGAAAAACGGCGCCACCTTCTCGCCTATCTTCAGGACCATCCTGAAGAACTCCGTCCGGTCGCGCGCCGCTCCAACGGCCAGAAGCCTCTCCAATCTCCGTCCGCTTTGCGTCCCTGAATTGGTTACTCACTGCCGTAAAAAACGAAAGCAGACTCGCGTGAAAAAGATTGGTCGTCAGCCGGGCTTTGTAACCTCAGTTTTGTAAGATTGATTCGTGGTGGTGCTTCGCAACATTGCCACGCATGACGCGGTCACGCAACATTGTGACGCAACATTGCCACGCGACACGGCGTCGCGACTCGGCCACGCTCTACTGTCTCGCTTTTGGCGTCTCTGGTAGACGTACCAAGCGGGCTTCAGTGATCGAGGGGATTGCGCGAATTTTCTCGAGGATCGATTCGCTTACCGCACCATCGAGCCGAACCATCGCGACGGCTTCTGCGCCGTGAACAGGGGTACGGCGGCCGAGCGCGAAGGTTGCGATATTCACTCCGAGGTTGCCGAGAGCGGTTCCGATCTGGCCGATTACGCCGGGCACGTCACGATTGCGCGTGAGCAGCAGCGTTCCTTCGAGCGGAGCTTCGAGTCCGATTCCGTCGAGCGAAAGAATTCGGGGCGAGCCGTCGGAGACGACAGTGCCTTCGACGGTGAGTTCGCGGTCGCCTTCGCGGGAATCTTCGCCGCTTTCTTTGCGGCCGGCTTCGCGGCCAGCTTTGCGACCAACTCCTGTGCCAGCGCTGCCGTTGCCGCTGGAAACCGCCACTTCGACGGTGTTGGGAAATCCGCGTTCGCGGCGCCGCGTGGTTTCTTCGACGATCAAACCGCGTTCAGCTGCGACAGCGGATGCGTTCACGAGATTTACTTTTTCCGAGAGCACACAATTCAGAATTCCACTCAAGACCGCGCTTCGAACCACATGCGAGCCGAGCTCCGCCGGTTCGCCGGCATAGCGGATTCGAATATGGCTGAAACTGGGCGAGGGAGCTGCCTGCGCGATGAAGGCACCGAGACGTTCGCCCAATTCGAGATAGGGACGCAGGCGGCGGTATTGCTCGACGGAGAGCGCGGGCATGTTGACGGCGTTGCGAATCAGACCGTCAGCTAGATAGTCACGGACTTGCTGCGCGACGGCGGTGCCGACTTCTTCCTGAGCTTCGGCGGTCGAGCCCGCGATGTGCGGGGTGGCTATGAGATTCGCGAGTCCGATGAGCGGCGAATTTTTGGGAGGCTCTTCGGCGAAGGTGTCGACGGCGGCTCCGGCGAGTTGTCCCGATTTCAGCGCATCGGCGAGCGCTGCTTCGTCAATCAATTCGCCGCGAGCGCAATTGATCAGGCGGGCGCCGCGCCGCATTTTTGCGAACGTGGCTGCGTTGAACATTTTTTCGGTCGAAGGGCTGAGCGAGGTGTGCAGCGAAATCACGTCGGAACGTTTCAGCAAGTCTTCGAGGGAGACGAGTTCGACGTCGAGTTCGCGGGCGGCTGCGGGCGTCACATAAGGATCGTGCGCGATGATTTTCATTTCGAGAGCGCGAGCACGCCGGGCGACTTCAGTGCCGACGCGTCCGAGTCCGACGAGGCCGAGTGTTTTGCCGCGTAGCTCGGTTCCTGATGCGCCGGATTTTTCCCAGCGGCCGGCGTGAATTGCAGCGTTTGATTGGGGCACTGACCGCGCCATTGCGAGCATGAGCGCGAAGGTGTGTTCAGCAACGCTGACCGCGTTGCCGCCGGGCGTGTTCATCACCAGGATGCCGCGATGCGTGGCGGCTTCGACGTCGATGTTGTCGACGCCGACTCCCGCGCGGCCTACGACGCGAAGTTTCGGAGCGTTTTCGAGCAATTCGGAGGTGACGCGGGTGGCGCTTCGCACGATGAGTCCATCGGCGGTCGCGATTTCCGTTGCAAGCGCCCCTGCCGCCGGAGTGATCACTTCCCAGCCAGATTCACGCAGGAGCGCGAAACCGCGCTCGCTGATTTTGTCGGCGACAATTATTTTCATACCGATCCAGATCCTTCGAGCACGCTGTTCCCTCGGGATACCGACCGCTCGCGAGTCGGCATTTTCGTGCGGACGAGCGTAGCGGCGCTGATGCCCAGTGTCAAACGCCGCGCCGAGCTTTTTTTCGGCGGCCGCGCACGGGGAGGAGGAGAAAAGAGTCCGAGATGCAATCCCGCAGACCCCCTGTACCGTAGATTAGAAATTTCTACGTCCTTTGTTTTCAGGCGTTTGATTTGAATTCTAATCGCGGAACCGCGATTAGAAGTGTGCGAGGAGCGGCGACGTTGAGCGTGCGAGCCAAGGCGACGAGACGAGCGAGTGGGGCGGCGCGTAAGGTAAGCGTGTAGCGCCGCCGGATTTTTGGCGGACCTGAAGGTCCGCCCTCCTAAACGGCAAGATGCATCGGAGGCGGACGAGGGTTCGGCGTTGGATGGTTGGTCGAGGCTTCGTCGGATTGGAATGCCGTGTTGCATGTCGTCATTTTTCGTTTTGCGAAAAATCCCCCGACTTACGCTAACAGGAATGGAGGCGCGTTTCTATTCGGGAAAATACGGATACGCGGATTTGCGGGGGGCGAATGAAAGCGAGAGTAGTGGCATTGACAACGGCGCGGCGGAGCGGTAGCTTTGCGGACACTTCACCGCATTGGAACTGCACTTTTGGGTTAAGTTGCAGCTCAGGTGTGCGAGCAAAGAGATTGGAGTGACAGGAGGCCGGCCTGCGATGAAACGGAACCGACGATTTTTCTGCGTGATAACGATCGTGGCATTTATGTGCGGGGTAGCGGGGCTGCGCACGGCGCCTGCAGGGGATGAGTGGCTGCCGATTTCGCAGGAGGATTTGGCGCTGAAGGACAATCCTGCGAGTCCGGGGGCGGATGCGATGATTCTGTATCGCCAGAACGAGATTCTAACGAGCGATTCCGCGATAGATGAGTACATCCGGATCAAGATATTCACGCAAGACGGTCTCAAATACGGGGACGTGCAGATCAACTACCAAAAGGGGTTTGCCGAAATACAGAATCTGCGTGCGAGGACGATCAGGCCAAACGGTGAAGTGATCAATTGGGACGGCAAGGTGTACGACGCCACGGCGGTGAAGTATCGGGACTACGAAGTGATGGCAAGAAAGTTCACGATGCCGGGACTGGAGCCGGGATGCATTATCGAGTACAGGTATCGGGAGCACTTTGAGGCGCGGTATCTCGACCTTTCGTGGACGGTGCAGCAGAAGCTATATACGCGGCTGGGGCGATTTGCGATCAAGCCTCCGTCACGCTCACCGTTACCCCTGTTCTACCGACATTTCAACCTGCCCCCGAGTGCGATACCGCAACGGCAATCAGACGGGTCCTACACGCTGGAGATCCGCGACCTGCCGGGAATAGCCGAAGAATCTTTCATGCCGCCGGAAACGGCGGTGCGCGCGCGGGTGGAGTTCTTTTACCGAAATGCGGCGGATCCGGCGAACGAGACGACCGAGCAATTTTGGACAAGGATGGGAAAGCTCTGGAGCGGGTACCTCGATCAATTCCTTAACAATACGAAGCTCTTGGGATCGGAAGTAGCGCACGCAACGAGTCCGGAGGATGCCCCGGAGGTCAAGCTGCGAAAGCTCTGCGCCCGAGCGCAAGCTGTGCGGAATCTAAGTTTCGAGACAGCCCGAACCAAGAAGGAACAGGAGACCGAGAATCTAAAAACCAACAACAATGTTGAGGATTTGATCAAGCACGGCTACGGCACGAGCCGACAGATCAATTTCTTTTTTGTGGGGCTTGCGCGAGCGGCGGGATTCCAAGCGGCCATCGTCTATGTGGCTCCTCGCAATCGCTACTATTTCGCGCCGGAACTGCAAGACACCAAGCAGCTGGCTGCCGATATCGTGTGGGTGCAGGCAGGCGGCACCGAATACTATCTGGACCCGTCGACACGTTTCTATCCATTCGGAATGTTGCCGTGGTACGAAACGCAGGCGTCGGGAGTGCGGGTGAACAAGAGTGGAGTTGATTTCGTGACGACACCGCTTCCGCCAAGTTCCGATGCAATTCTAGCGCGTAGCGCGAACCTGCAAATCGATGAGGAAGGAACGGTGAGCGGAACCCTGCAAGTGGAGTACAAGGGCCAGAGGGGCGCGCTGTGGCGGGAAGATGAGCGGAATGAGGACGAAGCGGGGAGGCGCAAGAAGCTCGAAAAGGGAATCCAGGGATGGCTTGTGACGGGAACCACATTCGAGGTGACGAAGATTTCGAACTGGGACAGCGTGGACGAGCCGCTGCGGGTGGAAGGGACTGTCAAAGCTACCGGATTGGCGAGTGTCGCCGGGAAGCGCCTCCTGATGCCCGCGACAATTTTTCAATCGACATACACGAAGGGGTTCGTTTCGGCGAAGCGAGTGAACATGGTGTATTTTCACTTTCCTTTCGAAGAGATTGACGACGTCAAGATGCGAACGCCGGCGGGATACAAGATCGAGACCACGCCGGACAAAAGGCAAGTGGGTGGAGGGCCGGTGTTCTACGAGATTTCGGGGAACGGACAGGGAGACGAAGTGGAAGTGAAGCGGCAACTCACGGTGAAAGGAGTTTCCTTTCCTGTGGAATCTTATTCCGGGCTAAGGACATTTTTCAACACTGCCAAATCCAATGACGATACCCAAGTGGTTTTCCAGACGGCCGAAACTGCAAAGAACAATTAGAGCAATCGGTGTTCTCGAGTTTGCTTTGGCATGGCTCTTGTGGCCAAGCGTAGCGGTGCGTGCGGATAACGCGCCGGACTGGTTCCGAGCTGCGGCGCAGGAGAAATTGCCGGAGTATTCGAAGGAAACGGAGGCGGTGATCCTGCTGGATGAATTGATCACGACGGTTAAAGACAAAGGCGAGATCGAAACGCGGTATCGCCGCGTGTATAAACTGCTGAGGCCGGAGGCGCTGAACAAATACGGCGGGATCGCTGTGCCATTCGACGGTGACACCAAGCTAACGTACCTGAAAGCGTGGACGATAACGCCCGACGGAATTGCATACGAGCTAAAGGAAGCTGATGCAGTGGAATCAAGTTTCACTACTTACGTGCTTTACAGCGGTGTCCGAGTGAAATCGCTGCGATTTCTGGAAGCGAAGCTCGGAAGCATCGTGGGGTACGAGCTGGTGCGCAAGCAGAGACCCTACGTATTCGACGACGTGTGGACTTTTCAGGATCTGGTGCCAATTCACCGGTCTCGATTCTACCTCCAGCTTCCCAACGGTTGGGAATTTACGACCGCTTGGGCGAACCACGAGGAAGAGAAGCCGCTAGATCAGAGCGCAAACCACTACCTGTGGGAGGTGCTAGACAGCCCGGCGATCGAGGTGGAACCGGAGATGCCACCGCTTTCGGCCGTCGAGGGGCGCATGTATGTAAAGTTTTATCCGCGCGATCCGGCGATGCGAGCGAAATCAGCGGGCACGTGGAAAGATTTGGGATTGTGGTACGCGGGACTCACAGGAGACAGCCGCACGGCGACACCCGCGATCAAGCAGAAAGTGGCAGAGTTGACGTCCGGAATGTCCAGCCAACTGGAAAAGATGAAGGCGCTGGCTGCGTACGTGCAGCAGCAGGTCCGATATGTGGCGATCGAAGTGGGGATCGGGGGAATACAGCCACACTTCGCGAACGACGTCCTGACGCATGAATATGGCGATTGCAAAGACAAAGCGACGCTATTGAGCGCGATGCTACATGAAATTGGGATCGAGTCGTATTACGTGCTGATCAATACGCACCGCGGGACAATAGCGCCCGACTTTCCGACAACGAACTTTAATCACGCAATCCTGGCAATTCAGCTTCCGGATGGAATGTCGGACAATTCGTTGTATGCCGAGGTGAAAGATCCGCGGCTAGGGAGGATCGTCTTTTTCGACCCGACGGACAAGTTTGTGCCGCTGGGGTACCTGCCGACGATGTTGCAGGAGAACTATGGTTTGGTAGTAACCGCGGAGGGAGGGACGCTGGTTTCGTTGCCCCTATTGCCGCCAAATCTGAACCGGTTGCTGCGGACCGCGAAGCTGAATCTTACGGAGTCCGGGAATCTCGATGGAAGTGTGCAGGAAATCCGGTGGGGCGGGCCTGCCGAGGTGAGTCGTGCGCAAATGCTGGGGCGACCACCTGCGGAACGCTTGAAAGTGGTGGAACAGTTTCTGGGAACGTTTCTATCGAATTTCACTCTGACCAAAGCGAGCGTGGGGAATCTGGAAAAGCAGGGCGAGACACTTACGATCGATTACAGTCTGGTGTCGGCGGGATATGCGAAATCGACGGGAAATCTGCTGATCGTGCAGCCGCGCGTCGTGGGGAACGAAGGGATCGAGCATTCTTTCGGAGAAGCAACGGAAGTATCCGATCGAGTTTTCGCAGCAACGCGGCACGACGATGTGTTCGACATCACGCTGCCGGCGGGGTACGTCGTGGATGAACTGCCGAAGCCGGTGGACGCCGAGTGCCCGTACGGCACGTACAAGAGCGAAGTGATGGTGAGCGGGAACGTACTGCACTACAAGCGAACGTACGAAATGACCGGTGCTGATTGGTGCCGACGCAGAAGCTTGACGAGGTGAAAGACTTCTTTCATCAGATTGCCGCGGACGAACATTCGAGCGCGATTCTCCGGCGCGAAAACCCCTGAGTTGTGGGACTAGCAAGGCAGAGCGCACGACGACTATGGCACTCGTGTGTGCTTGTTTTCAAATTGTGTGCCTGCTTTGGACGTTCAGATCCTTCAGCCATTCTTGTCGGATGGCTGAAGGATGACAGGCGTCGGGAAGCGACGCGGACGAACACCTAAGTCAACCCCTGCCGGTTCCGCAGATTCTTCTGGAACGTAGACAGCGCGTCTGAAGCCCGGCGCTACCAAATCGATTCAATTGCGGACTTAGCGGCGGGGGCAGATGAAGATTGCTTGCGCAATGTTGGGGAGTATTGCGAGTTGGAGCCGAAGAGAGCGCGGCGCGGATTGGGCTACATCTTGGGCGATGCGGGTGATTGCCGCGGCGTCGAGAGGCAGGACGTAGATATCGGCGCGTTGCGCATAGGAATATTCGCGGTACGTGGGGGCGTGCTGGCGGGCGGGATCTAACAGTGCGTCCCAGAGGCTGCGCGCGCGAAAGAGGCGTTTGCGGGAAGCATCGGCGCGGGTGATTCGAAGCGTGTGGCGCGGAGGGGCGCCGGCGGATTCGAGGATGACTGCTTCGCAATCTTCGGCGCGGAAGCGGCGGGCGGGTTGCGCGTCGGGATAGGTGGCAAGAATTTTTGCCAGCTCCGGGGCGTCGGCGTTGAGAGCGTCCCACCAGTAGCGGTAGGAATTAAAGACGATTGTGCCGGAGCGAAGGATTTGCTGAACGCGTGCGAGATCTTTTCCTGTGACGCTGACGATCATGTCGACGAGTTCGGCGGGACGAAAGGTTTGGCGGACGAGCGGGCGGATGCTGATGAATTGAGCGTCGTCTTCGGAATATTTGACGGCGATGGAGTCGGGGAGAGGCACGAGAATACTGTAAGCGAAAATTTGCAGGGTGGGGCGGGGAATTTGGGATGGGGAATCGAAACGGAGAGTGCGGAGGAGATGCGAAAGCAATTTCAAAGTGGCAATTGCAGATTTCAGAAGGAAAGCAATCAAGCAGTAAGAGCCGGCGGTCCGATTTCATGACGTACTGTGGAGCCTATCGGGACTCCAGAAACCGGAGATGCATTTCGTCCCTCAGCGCGGGCCGACGGTACGAAGTCAATGGCGAGCCAAAGAAAGGAAGCGGCTAGGGCTTTCCGGTGAGACGGTCGCGAACGTGGTCACTCAGGGCTTTGCCGTCGACGGTTTTGCCTTCGAGGCGGGCGCGGGCGGCTTTGATTACGGCGCCCATTTGCTTTAGGGAGTCAGCGCCAGCTTCGGCGATCGCAGCGGTAACGGCTTCGCGCACTTCCGCGTCGGACGGGGCGGCGGGCAGATAGTTTTCGATGTAGGCAATTTCCTTCTTTTCTTTTTCGGCCAAGTCGAGGCGGCCGCCCTTCGTAAATTGTTCGACGGATTCGTGACGCTGTTTGACGAGCGTCTGCAGAATCTGGAGGGATTCAAGGTCTTCGAGCGGGCGCATTTTTTCGATTTCTTTGTGCTTCAGCGCGGATTTGATCATGCGGAGGACGCTGAGGCGGAGTTCGTCCTTTTCCTTCATGGCGGCGGTGAGATCGGATTGGATACGGTCGATGTAGCCCATTTTTCTCCTCGAAGTGATGCCAAGAATAACACAGCGGACGTGTTGGCTGCGTGCTTGTGGGTGCTTGCGGTGACGCTGGGATCCGTCGATCATCCTGGTCGAATCGTCTCAGGATGACATGGCGCGTGATGGTCGGCAGATGTTCGAAGCCCACGACGAGGTCAGGCGCTCGTCGTGGCTACCAGGGCGAGTCGGGAGACGTTTGCGGCTTGCCTGGGTCTGAGTCTGGTGCTAAGTTGCCCGCACTTGGGGCGGGCCAAATTGGACCGGCGATTTGCGGCGGCGAATTTGGCGGCGGTGGGATTGGCGCGTGATTTGATTTTGCGGAGGTGATGCTTGGCGATTGCGAATAAGGCTTGGAGTTCTACGGCGCCGCCGGGAGAGTTTCGCCCGTATGTACCGGCGGAGGAGAGTCTCGCCGAGTTCACTTTGCGCGCGGTGGTGCTGGGAGCGCTGTTCGGGCTGCTGTTCGGCGCGGTGACGGTGTATGTGGGGTTGCGCGCCGGGTTGACGGTGTCCGCTTCAATTCCGATTGCGGTTTTGTCGATCAGCATTTTGCGGGCATTTGGGCGCTCGACGATTCTTGAAAATAACATCGTGCAGACGACGGGGTCGGCGGGGGAATCGCTGGCGGCGGGGGTGATGTTCACGATTCCGGCGCTAATATTTTTGGGATTTGGATCGGAGTTTACGTTCTGGCGAATTTTTCCGCTGGCGCTGCTGGGCGGGTGGCTCGGCGTGCTGTTCATGATTCCGCTGCGGCGGCAATTGATCGTGAAAGAACACGGCAACCTGACGTTTCCGGAAGGAACGGCGTGCGCGGACGTGCTGGTGGCGGGAGAACGCGGCGGATCGTTTGCGGGACGCGTGTTCTGGGGATTAGGGCTCGGCGGTGCGTATACATTTTTGATGAACACGATTCAGGCGTGGAATCCGCAGCCGGAGGGAAGGCCGAGTTGGTTTCCCGGAGCTTCGTTTCGCGCGACGATCACTTCGGAATATCTCGGAGTGGGATACATCATCGGGCCGAAAGTTTCAGGGATACTTTTTGCGGGCGGCGTGATTTCGTGGTTGTTGGTGATGCCCGCGATTCAATTTTTCGGGCAGCTGGCGGGGAACACGCCGATTTATCCGTCGACGATTCCGATTCCGCAGATGACGCCGGACGACATGTGGCGGCAATACATCCGGCCGATGGGAGCGGGGGCGGTGGCGGCGGCTGGGTTGATCACGCTGCTGCGAACTCTACCGACGATTATTTCGGCGCTGCGAGCGGGATTGAAAGATGTGCGCGCGGAAAGCGCGAGTGGCGCTGTGGAGCGAAGCCGGCTGGAACGCGACATTTCTCTGCGGACGGTGCTGATCGGGTCGCTCGCGATCGTGGTGATGATGTGGGTGATGCTGACGTTTCATCCGATGAAGGGCGCGGATACGACGTGGTATCAGAATTTGCTGGCGGGAGTTTTTGTGGTGGTGTTCGGATTTTTGTTCGTCACGGTGGCGGCGCGGATCAGCGGGTTGCTGGGAAATTCATCGAATCCCGTGAGCGGGATGAGCATTGCGACGCTGATGGCGACATGCGCGATATTTTTCGTGGCGGGATGGACGGCGCCGAACTATGCGGTGTTGGCGCTGATCATTGGAGGCGTGGTGTGCACGGCAGCGGCGATTGCCGGTGCGACGTCGCAGGATCTAAAAACTGGCTATCTCGTGGGGTCGACACCGGTGCGGCAGCAGTGGGGATTGCTGATTGGGGTAACGGTGTCGACGATCGCGATCGGTGCGACGCTGAACCTGATGAACACCGGGCTGCAGAAATACGTGCCGACGCAGATTGCTGTGAATGTGCAGGAATTGCCGACGGGCGTGAAAGTGGAACGCGCCGCTTATGCGTACCAGGGAAAAAATTACGAGCTGATTAATGCGCTGGGGTCGCGCACGATTCCCGACGGCGAATATCTCTACGATCCGTCGACGAAGCAAATTGAAATTCAGTGGGTGCAGGGAATCGGGAGCGACAAAGCGCCGGCTCCGCAGGCGCGGCTGATGGCGACGGTGATTAACGGAATTTTGAATCAACGATTGCCGTGGCGGCTTGTGCTGATGGGTGTGGCGCTCGTGCTGGCAGTGGAAATTCTCGGCGTGCGGTCGCTCGCGTTTGCGGTGGGCGCTTATCTTTCGATTGGAACTACGGCGACAATGTTTGCCGGGGGGCTCGTGCGGTGGATGGTGGAGGCGAGTTCGAAAGAATCGAAGGAAGAAGGCGAGGCGAGCCCTGGAGCGCTCTATTCGAGCGGATTGATTGCGGCGGGCGGCATGTTTGGATTGCTCGGGATCGTCATCAACCTGCTGCAGGACCCGGAAATTTCGACGCATACGCCGCACTGGATGACGTCACTGCTGGGGCTGCCGTGGCGGCCGGATTTATTTGCGTTTGGGCCGAAGATTCTCGGACCGCTCGCGACCAGCAACCTGTTCGGACTTTTTATGTTTATTTTGCTCGCAGCTTCGCTCTTCTACTTTGCGCGGAAGAAACTGAATACCTAAACCGTTTTCATTCCGGGGCGCGTCATGCCTTCGAGCGGCTTTGACTCCGCTGGGCGCAGCCCGTAAACTGGTGGACTGTGAGCCCTGTTTTTCGCCGCGGATATGGTTACCGGTTCGACCTGACTGAGTATTTCCCGCCTGCCATCAAGACGATATGCATCGCCTGCGTCTCGGTGTTTGTGCTTCAGGAGCTTTCGGGTCTTCTGTTCGGGGTAGAAGGCACGAATTTCTGGCTCGTGTGGTTCGGGCTTGTGCCGCGGTCAGTGGTTCACGGATTCATCTGGCAGCCCTTCACGTATTTGTTCCTTCATGGCGGTGTCCTGCATATCCTCTTCAATCTTCTGTACCTCTGCATGTTCGGAGCGGACTTGGAGCGGATGTGGGGAAAGCGCAAATTTTATACGTACTTTTTTCTTTGCGGCGTAGGTGCGGGCCTGATCAACGTGATTGTGAAAATAATTCTCGATCCGCATATGGACGGCACCGCGAAGCTTCCCACGATCGGAGCTTCGGGCGCGATTTATGGAATTCTGCTGGCGGTGGCTGTAGTGATGCCGGACAGACAGGTGTGGGTGTTTCCGCTGCCCGTTACGGTTTCGATGCGGATTTTTGTGGCTGTGATGGGCGCGATCGAATTTTTCGGGACGATAGGCGCGAGCGGCGACAACGTGAGCCACGTCTGCCACCTCGGCGGAATGCTCGTGGGCTACATCTATTTGCGGCGCGGATCGTATTTATATGGATTTCGCAATACTTATTCCGACTGGCAGCGGCGGCGTTTGAAAAAGAAATTCGAAGTGTATGTTCGCGAGCACAAAGAAAAGCCGCCTTCGAATCCTGATAACTGGGTGAATTAAGACTTCGCGGTTGGAAACTAGAAGTTGGAATTGACGGCGCGACGCAGAATATCCGGCGCGATATTCGCGCCTGTGACGAGCAGCACTACATTCTTGCCTGCGAACTCCCTCCCAGATTTCAGCAATGCCGCTGTTGTGGCTGCTCCTGCCGGTTCAGCGACGGTGTGCTCGTTGAGCAAAAGGTGAGCGATGGCGCGGAGCATTTCATCATCGGAGACGAGGCGGATGTCGTCGACGAGAGCGTTGAGTTGCGCGACATTATCTTTCGTAGTTGTGCGAGTGGCGAGGCCGTCTGCGATTGTGTCGATGGATGGCGTGTTGAGCGACTGGTGTTCTTTCCACGAACGGTAGTAGGCCGGGGCTCCCTCCGCCTGCACGCCGATGATGCGAACGGCGGGGCGGATTTGTTTGGCGGCACACGCGACTCCGCGGATCAGATTGCTGTCGCCGACTGGCACGACGATTACGTCCGTGGCAGGCGCTTGTTCGAGAATTTCACATGAGATCGTGGCAGCGCCGGCAGCGATATCGGGATCGTCTATATCGACGATTAGAGGCCAGCCGTTTTCCTGCGAATACTTCGCTGCATGCTCTCGGCTTTCATCGAGGTCGCGTCCTACTTCCACAATTTCTGCGCCGAGCTTCGCGATTCTGGCACGTTTCACCGGATTGGGATTTTCCGGAAGGTAAATTCTCGCAGCCAGATTCATTGCGCGGGCAGCGAAGGCGATGGCCGCACCGTGATTGCCCGTACTGCTTGTGACGACGCCTTCGAGATGGCCGCGCGCTAGCCGGCAGCGGAGGGTGTTCAGCGCGCCCCGGACTTTGAAAGTGGCCGTGGGGTTTTCGATCTCAAGTTTTAGCGAGACTTGGGCGCCCGAAGCGGAGTCGAGCGAGTCGGCACGAACCAGGCGCGTGGGCGTGAGGTATTTCTCGAGGAATTTGCGTGCTTCCAAGACATCGAACATTTGGAACGGGCGTCGGACATCTGACCGGCTAGCCGCCTATGCGAATAAGGCGCATGAGGTTTGTTGAGCCGCGCGTAGCAAGCGGCGTGCCGGCGATCATGCCAACGATGTCGCCATTTTTTACGAGGCGCTCTTGTTTCAAGCGGCGTTCCGCCGTTTTTGCGAGCTGATCGATATCGTGGACTCGAGCGATGCTCCGTGGCAGGACGCCCCAGAGCAGGCTCATCTGGCGGCGAGTTTCCTGATTGGGCGAGAAAGCGACGATGGGAGCGCGCGGGCGGTATTTCGAAACGAGCCGCGCGGACCCTCCGGTTTCCGTGAAAACGGCGATCGCTTTCATGTGCAGTTCTTCGGCCGCGTGACAGATGGCCTCCGCGATGGATTCGCTGATGAGAAGGTCGCCAGTGCGCGCCGGACGAAGCGTGTCCGTCGCGTTGGCTTCGGCTTCGCGGATGATGCGGTCCATCATCACGACGGATTCGAGCGGGTAGTGCCCGGCGGCTGTTTCGCCGGAAAGCATGAGCGCATCGCTGCCGTCGAAAATAGCATTGGCGACGTCGGAAGCTTCGGCGCGTGTGGGGCGCGGATTTTCCTGCATCGAATCGAGCATTTGCGTGGCGGTGATAACGGGCACAAGCGCATCGCGGGAGCGCGCGATGATCTGCTTCTGCACGACCGGCACTTTTTCCGGGCTCATCTCGACGCCGAGATCGCCGCGCGCAACCATCACGCAGTCGGCAACGGCGAGGATTTCGGCGAGGTTGTCGATCGCTTCGGGCTTTTCGAGCTTGGCGATGATCGGAATATCTTTCCCAGCGCGCGCAATGGCGGCTTTTCCGGCGAGGACGTCGCGCGCCGTGCGAACGAAACTCAACGCTACGTAATTCACTCCGATGGAAAGCGCGAACGCGAGATCCTTACGGTCCTTCGCGGTAAGCGATGGAATTTTCAGCTTCACGCCCGGAAGATTGATGCCCTGATGTTCGCGAAGTTCGCCGCCGTTTTCCACCTGGCAAATCACTTCTTCGCCGCGCGTCGCGATGACGCGCATGGCGATATTGCCGTCGCTCAACAATATCCTGTCGCTTTTGCGAATGACGTGAGGCAGCGCTCGGAATGTGGTGCTAACACCTTCGGAGGTGCCGGTTATTTTCCTGGTCGTAATCGTGAACTTCTGGCCGAAGTGCAATTGAACCGGAATGCCCCGCGCGAGCGCGCCCGTGCGGATCTTGGGACCTTGCAGATCGGCGATGATGGCGACAGGCTTTTCGTAATGCGCGGAAGCGCGGCGCACGGCCGCGATGCGCGCGGCGTGTTCCTCGGGTGCGCCGTGCGAGAAATTGAGGCGCGCGACGTCCATCCCGGCGCGCACGAGCCGATCGATCATCTCAGGCGTTGAGCTGCTGGGTCCCAGCGTGCAGACGATCTTGGCCCGTCGTTCCATAATTCCAGTTATCGCGCAACCGCGAAATTGTTGACGATGGTGTAGAGGAAGTCCACGCCCTTGCGGAACGATTCAACCGGGATGCGCTCATCATCGGCGTGCATGCGCAGAAAATCGTTTTCCACCAGCGGGAATGGCATCAGGCCGTAGGCCTGCACGCTTCGCATTCGCAGCGGGTAGGAATCGGTGGCGCCCGGCGACATAAACGGAATTACGGCAGCGCCGGGAAATTGCTGCTTCGATGCGGCTGTAATTGTGTTGTACAGATCGGAAGTGAGCGATGACGACGGGGCCGCCTCGCCGCCTCCCGGTTGCACTTCGAAGCGGATTTGCGGATCGTTAACGAGCTGGGTGAGCTTCGCGAGCATCACCGCGATCTGATCGCCGGGCAGCAGGCGAATATTCAGCACGCCGCGCGCTTCGGACGGAATCACATTCGCGCGAATGCCGGCTTGCAGCATCGTGGGCGAAATCGTGTCGCGCATCATGGAATTCCAGAGCAGGTTTGCGTTCGAGAGATACCGCGCGGCATGCTCCCCGCGGTCGGAACTCTCGAGCGAGCGCATCCACTTGGCGGTTTCTTCGTCTTCGACCGCCGCGAGGCCTGCGAAATAACCGCGCGTGACGGAATTCATCTGCACGGGCGTTTCGTACGCGCCAATTTTTGCAATTGCGGTTGCGAGATGGACCACCGGATTGTCTTTGCGCGGAAGCGAACCGTGGCCGGAAACGCCGGTCGCGATCACGTCAACATTGATCGAGACTTTTTCGCTGGCCTGCACGGCCATGTACTGCACTTTGCCGTCTTTCAGCACGTTGTATCCGCCCTCATTGATGGCAAAGCCCGCGGCGATCTTGTCCCAGTATTTGTCGACGGCCACTTTCATTCCATTCGTGCCGCCGGCTTCTTCGTCGCCTTCCGCGAGGTAGATCACGTCGCGATTGAGGTGTGCGCTGGAACGCTTCAGCGCGATGAACACGGCGAGATTCGCGATCGTCATTGCCTTGTCGTCGATTGCTCCGCGGCCGTAGAGGTAACCGTCTTTCACCACCGCGCCGAACGGATCGACGGTCCACTTGCTCTTGTCGACGCCGACGACATCCAGATGGCCCATCAGCAGCAGCGCGCGCGACGGGTCCGGCACCGCGCTTGCGGAAAGCCGCGCCACAAGAAATCCGCGGCCCGGAGTGGTTTCGATAATTTCGGAGTTGATGCCTTCTTGTTTAAGAATCTCGGCGACATATTTTGCCGCTGCAATTTCGTTACCCGGAGGATTGGTCGTGTTGATGCGAATCAGGCCTTCGAGCCAGACCAATGCTTCGCCATCGAGTTTCGCCAGATCGAACGCGGGTGCTGAAGCAGCCACGACTCGAGGTGCGGGCGCCGAGGTCGGGAGAGCCTGCTTGCGAGTTTGTGCGAAGCTCGATCCTGCGAGGAAAATGAAACCAGCGAGCACAAGAAGACCGATTCGAGCAACCGTCCGCGCCATCCGTTTGCCTCCGAAGCAATTTGAAAGCGTCAAGTGAGTCAAAGAGTCATTAATCTTAGCATGGGGGTGGAAGACGCCCGGGCAGGCGGTGAGAGACGGTTTTCTGGATTGCAATTGACCATCCAACTACGCCCATGGCAGCATCAAACCACTCGGGAAGAGGAGCCTATGCGAATCAACGGATGGATGCAGGCTGTATCGGCCGGGATCTTGATTGCAGCGCTGGGAGTGCCGTCAGGCGCATGGAGCGCGCGCGCGCAGCAGCAGGAAGGGCCGACGAAGACTGCGCCTCCGCAGCAGGCTGAACCACCGAAGCCGCCGACCGGACAGCAGAACGGTCCGCAGGCTCCCACGCAGCAAGCGCCGCAGACGGCGATTGCGGTCGAGTCGAACGTAGTGAATATCGACGCCGTGGTGACGGACAACGCAGGGAACATCGTCACCGGATTGAAAAAAGAAAATTTCCGAATCCTGGACAATGGCCAGCCGCAGCAGGTGACGAACTTCGCGCCGTCCGAAGCGCCGATTACGATCGTGATGCTGATGGAATTCAGCGCGATTTATTACGGACGGTTCGGCTATAAGGCGGAATCGTGGGCGTGGGGCTTTCTACAGAGCCTGGGCCCGAAAGACTGGATCGCGTTCAAGATTTTCGACATCAAGGCGGAAGTGCTCGTGGATTTCACGCAGGATAAACGGGAAGTGCAGCAGGCGATTTCGCAACTGTTCGTTCCCGGATTTCACGAGGCGGATTTATTCGATGCGGTGCTCGAAACACTCGATCAACTTCGTGGCGTGAAAGGCAAGAAGGCGATTCTGCTCCTCGCTACTGGTTTTGACACGTTCAGCAAACACACGCTCGATCAGACCTATAAGCGGCTGAAGGAAACGGATGTGCCGATTTTTTCCGTGGGCATGGGCGAGGACATCGATTTGCGCTCGCCGACCGGCGGAGGCGTCAGCTATTTGCAGGCCAAGAATCAATTGACCACGTTCGGGCAGATGACGGGCGGTTACGCATGGTTTCCCCGGTTTCAGGGGGAAATGCCCGAGATATTTAGCCAGGTGTCGGCGTTCTTGCGCAGCCAGTATTCTTTGGGATTTTCGCCGACCACTCCTCCGGACGGAAAATTCCACAAGCTGAAAGTGGAAGCCGTGGACGAGAGCGGCAATTTGCTTCAACTGCCCGACAAGAAGGGCAAGATGAAAAAAGTGATCGTCATCGCGCGCAACGGTTATACGCCGAGGGTGACAGCCGGGGTTGGCGGGGCCCAGTAGGCGCGCGCAGACTCCTAAACCTTCAGTAGCCGCGGTTCAGGTCGACACGGTTCAGCAACTCATTCCCTGCGAACCAGCGCTCGAGATTTTCCATCAGCAAATCGGTTTGTCGCTCCCACAAGTGGTCGCTGATTGCGCTCATGTGCGGGGTGATGAATGCGTTGTCGAGTTTCCACAGCGGACTATCCGGTGGCAACGGCTCCTGCGATGCCACGTCGAGAGCCGCGCCCGCGATCCTGCGCTGCTCGAGAGCGGAAATCAGCGCGGGTTCGTCCACGAGCGCGCCGCGCGAAACATTCATAAAATAAGCCGAGGGTTTCATCAGCGCGAATTCGCGCGCGCCGAACATTTTGCGAGTTTCAGGAGTCTCGGGCGCGGCAAGAACTACGAAGTCTGCCTGGGGGAGAGCATCGGAAAGTTTCGACGCGGGGAAAACCTGCTCGGCAAGACCCTCGTCTGCGCGGCCGGAACGGGTAACTGCCCAGACGCGCATTCCAAGCGGCCGGATCACTTTCGCGACCTCGCGCCCGATGGCGCCGAAGCCAATGAATAGCAAGATTTGTCCGCGCAACTCGCGAGGCCGCACTGGCGCGTTCCACAGATCCTGCTGCGACCAGTGCGATTGCTGCTGATAGCGGAAGCAATCGGGGAAACGGCGCGCGAGAGCGATCAACGTGCCAAGGATGTGCTCGGCCATCGGAATGCGATGGACTCCACTGGCGTTCGTCACTTCGATGCCGCTCTGCCGCAACTCCGGGTACATCAATTGGCCGACGCCTGCGGCAGTCGAGTGCAGCCACTTGAGTCTTCGCGCTAAGGCAAATTGTTCGGCGCGAAGGGAGAAGCCGACGAAGATGTTTGTGTCAGGCAGTTCTGTCGCGAGATTGTCGTATTTCGGCAAATGGACGACGTGCATCTCGGGCCACCGGGCGCGAATTCGCTCGGGCATTTCCGGCGGCGGATTCCACAGAGAGAACGCGTGCCACACGCAAATGACGAGCTTCGTCTGCGCGGGTTCGGTGCGCGTCATCGCGGAAGCACGCGCAAATCGCGCCCCGTCATTTCGCCAGGCGACGGAACACTAAGAACACCAAGCAGGGTGGGAGCAATATCGCGCAGCGATCCATTCGCACTCAGTTGCAATCGTCCATCCTCGGTGACGAGAATGAACGGAACGGGGTTCGTCGTGTGGTATGTGTGCGGGCCGCCGGTAATGGGATCGATCATGGTTTCGGCATTGCCATGATCGGCGGTGATAATCCACGCTCCGCCGCGCGGGCGCAGCGCCTGAAAAATTCGACCCAGACACGCGTCGACCGTCTCGCAGGCTTTAATCGCCGCTTCGAGTTTGCCGGAGTGGCCAACCATATCCGCGTTGGCAAAATTCATGATAATCGCATCGAAATCGCCTTTCTCGATCGCGTGAACCACCGCGTCGGCGACTCCCGCAGCGGACATCTCCGGTTTGAGGTCGTACGTGGGAACCTTTTGCGACGGCACGACGATGCGCTCCTCGCCCGAGAATGGCTTCTCGACGCCACCGTTAAAGAAATACGTGACGTGCGCATATTTTTCGGTCTCAGCGACTCGGAGATTCTTATATCCCTGTTCGACGAAAACGTTGGCGAGGATGTGCTCAAGTTTTTCGGGGCCGATGATGTACTGAAGCCACGGCCAAGTTTTTTCGTACTGCGTCATCGCAACGAATCTCAGATCCTTTGGGCGCTCGAGATCGGAAAATTTGTCGAAGTCGGGTTCGAGCAGCGTGCGCGTAATTTGTCGAGCACGGTCGGCGCGGAAGTTGAAAAAGATAACAGCATCGTTATCGCGAATTAGGCCGAGCGGTTGGGCCGCCTTTGCAGCCACAGGTTCAGCGGTAATCACAGCCGGAACGATGAATTCGTCGGTGACGCCTTTCTCATAGCTCGCCCGCACGGCAGCGATCGGGTCGCTGAACTTGGCATCGGCATCGCCATGCACCATCGCTCGATACGCTTTTTCGATGCGCTCCCAGCGATTGTCGCGATCCATGGCGTAATAGCGGCCGATCACGGTTGCGATTTGTCCTAACCCGTACTCGCGCATTTTCTGCTCAAGCTGCCGGAGAAAATCGATGCCGCTGTTGGGCGGCGTATCGCGGCCGTCCATGAAGCAGTGGACAAAAACGCGCTCCACCTTATTTTCACGCGCCATGCGCAAGAGCTCGAAAAGATGCTGGATGTGCGAGTGGACGCCGCCGTCGCTCAGAAGGCCCATCAAGTGAAGCTGCCGTTCGCGGCCGCGCTGCATCGCTTCGAGAAGCAGCGGCTGCCGAAAAAGTTCGCCGCTGGATATAAGCGCGTCCACACGAGTGATGTCCATGTGAACGATGCGGCCCGCGCCCATATTAAGGTGACCCACTTCGCTGTTGCCCATCTGCCCCTCGGGCAGGCCGACAAACGGCCCGGAGGTATGGATCAGTGTGCTGGGAAAATCGGCGAGCAGGCGATCGTAATTCGGTTTTCGCGCAAGGGCGATCGCGTTGCCTTTTGATTCGGCGCGGTAGCCCCAGCCGTCGAGCACGGTGAGGACGATTGGTTTCGGACGTTTGCTCATGTTAGCGACCGTAGGCTAGCACGGGGAAAAATGAATGCAAGGGGCGCGAGGCGAGCCTCCAAGTTTTCGGCCATGCTTGCAGGCGAGTCTACGTGGATGCTTACGAAAGGCCGCGTCGGTGCGTCTAAGCGACCAAGCCGAAGGCAGCTCGCACAGACGTTTGAAGCTCCTAGGAATGCGGGGGAAAGTGCAGCGACTTCGCGAGCCCGGCTACTTCGAGAGGAGATTCCCGTGAAGAAAGTTTCATGCATCGCTTTGCTTCTTGGCATTCTGCTGACTGCCTCCGTGAGTCACGCGCAATCGACCCAGATTCTGCTGCCGAGGCCGAGCCAGCATGCGGTGATAACGCAGCGCATCGGCATCACGGATATTACGATCAATTATCACCGGCCGCTCGTGAACGGCCGGAAAATCTTTGGCAGCCTGGAAGCATACGGAAAAGTTTGGCGCGCGGGTGCGAACGAGAACACCACGATTACGTTCACCGATCCCGTAACGATCGATGGAAAGCCGCTCGACGCCGGCACCTACGGTCTGCACATGATTCCAGCCGAAGGCGATTGGACCGTTATTATTTCCAAGGCCGCCACTTCCTGGGGAAGCTTCAGCTACGACCAGGCGGAAGACGCGCTGCGCGTCACCGTAAAGACGCAGCCGGCTGATTTCCACGACGCGCTTACTTACGATTTTGACGACCTCAAGCCCGATTCCGCCGTCGTGACGATGCGTTGGGACAAGATCTCCGTTCCGTTCAAAGTCGCGGTCAACGTGAACGAAGTTGTCGAGAAGAGCCTGCACAAACAGCTTCGCGGATTGACGCAGTACACGTGGGACGGATGGAATGACGCTGCCGATTTCCTTGTGAACAACAAAGTAGATCTCGAGGGAGCGCTTCACTACACGGACAAGTCCATCGCGGTGGAAGAGCGGTACGAGAACCTGATGACGAAATCGCAGGTTCTGGATCTGCTCGGCCGGAAAGATGAAGCAGCAAAATACCACGCGGAAGCTCTGAACAAGGCGAACGCAGTCCAGTCATACACCTATGCCCGGCAGCTCGAGCGCGATAAAAAGCTGGACGAAGCGTGGACCGCGTATCGCGCGAATGCGAAGAAATTCCCGAACGATTGGATTAGCCATTTCGGGATAGCACGCGTCGACAGCGCACACGGTGATTTCGACGGAGCGCTGAAAGAGGCGCGAATCGCACTCGAAGGCGCGCCGGCTGACGGGACCAAGGGGTTCCTTGAGGCGCAGATCAAGCGGCTCGAAGCGAAAGAGGACATTACCAAGTAATGCTATGCGGAAGTTTATGTCGACGACGCGAGGTCGCGCATAGCATCAAGAAGGCGGTCTACTTCTTCGGCAGTGTTGTAATGTACCAGGCCGATCCGAAGCAGGCCGCCCGTTTTTTCCAGGCCGAGACGCTCGGTGATGTTGAGCGCGTAAAAGTTTCCGTCCCACGTGAAGATGCCCCGGTCGCCGAGAAATTTGGCGCAGACAAGCGGCGTTATATTTTTTACGCGAACGGCCACCGTGGGGCAGCGTTCGGCAAATCGCGCAGCGTCGGAAATTCCATAAAAGCGCACGCCGGAAATTTCGAGTAAGCCCGAAATCAGCCGTGTGGCTAGCCCCATCTCGTGCTGGCGGATCGCCCGATAAGCGCTCAGCAGCGCGGCGCGGCGGTTTTCCGGCGTCGCCGTATCCGAATGGCGGCCTAAATCTGCAAGGTAATCCACCGCCGCCGTCACGCCTGCCAGTCCTTCGTGAATTTGTGTGCCCGTTTCCCATCGATCGGGGAGATACGCGGGCGCGGGGCGGACTTTGTACGGGCGAAAACGCAGCAGCAGCTCGCGCTTGCCGTAGATGCAGCCCATGTGCGGGCCGAAAAACTTGTAGGGCGAGCAGGCGAGAAAATCGCAGTCGAGGGCGCGCACGTCGATCGAGCCATGCGGCGCATAGTGAACGGCGTCAATGAAGGCGAGCGCGCCGGCTTCGTGCGCGAGGCGAACGATTTCGGCGACGGGATTAATCGTGCCGACGGCATTCGAGGCATAGCCAACCGCAACAAGCTTTGTGCGCGATGTGATTTTGCGGCGCAGGTCGTCCATGTCGAGCGTGCAGTCTTCTTCGCGGATATCCACCTGGCGGATAACGATGCCAATGTCTTCGAGAGCGCGCCACGGCGCGACGTTGCCGTCGTGATCGAGAGTGGTGACGACGATTTCATCGCCGGGTTTCAGGTCGCGGCCGATTCCGCGGGCGAGCGCGAAAGTGAGCGTCGTCATGTTGGGCCCGAAGAAAACTTCGTCGGCGCTGCAATTGAAGAGATCGGCCATCGCGACCCGTGCGGCTGCGATTACGGCGTCCGTGCGACGGCTGGTGGCGAACTGGCCCACATTGTTCGCGTTTGAAGTTTCGAAATAGTCGCTGAAAGCATCGATCACGCGCTGCGGAACTTGTGTGCCGGCCGGGGCGTCGAGAAATGCGGCGACATGGCCGTTTACGGCTTGCGCGAGGGACGGAAATTGCGCGCGGACCCATGTTGTGTCGAGTGGTGCGCTCGAGGTCGGTTGCTTAGTCGGTGCGTTCATATCGGCTTGTAGTTTACGACGGGTTTGCGACGGCGCGAATGAAATCGCCGAGCAAACCGTAGGCCGTCGCGATCACGGTGGCCTTGTGCTCGATGATCGAAAGGCCGAAGACGTCGAGGTCGAAGCGGACGGCAGACGTGGTGCCATCGAGAAGCGCGAGGTGATCGGTGAGCGAAAGCTGCTCGGGCTTCACGCTCGCGCGCACGCCACTCGGAGTGCGTTCGGCGCGGCAAACTAATTTGTAGCGCATGCCGGAATCGCGCGCGGCGCGCACCTGTTCGGGTGTGAGATCGCGAATGCCCGTGCGCTCGATCTGGTCGAGCTTGATATCGACGCCCATCAGAACGATCACGAGCGCTGCGACTTTCACGGTGGCGTCCCAGCCGTCGAGATCGTCGGAAGGATCGGTTTCCGCGACGCCGATTTCCTGAGCTTTCATAACGGCCTGCTCGAGGGTGAGCCCCTTTTCCATTTCGGTGAGGACGACGTTGGTCGTCGCGTTCAACACACCGCGAAAACCGCGGATCTCGACCGCCGGAAGCGAATGCGGAAACATCGAAAAAATCGGAGTGCCGTCCATCACGGTGGATTCGAACAGAAATTTTCTCCCTCTGGTTTTCGCCAGAGCGCAAAGCTCGCGGTAGGCGTGAACGATGGGACCTTTATTCGCGCTCACAACGTGTGCACCGGATTCGAGCGCGGCTCTTAGATGATCGATTGCGGGCTGGCCGGTGCGCCAATCGAGCGAGGAGGCTTCAAAGAACACGTGAGGATCGGCAGTAGCGAGCCATTGGTGCATGCTCTGGGGAGTCTTCCATACTGGCAACGTAGGAAACTTCTCCGCGAGGAGCGCGTCGGGATCGAGTCCGCTGGGATCGGCGATCCAGCCGATGCGGCGCGAGGCAATACCTGTGAGCCTCCAGTCAATCTCATATTTATCGCGGAGCTCGGCGCGTTTCGAGATAAGCAGTCGCACGAATTCCCTGCCGACATTGCCGAATCCGATCATCGCGAGATTGCAGGTGCGAATGGGAATCTCCGTTGCGCCGCGCTCAGTGCACCGCGAGAGCCTTGCGCCCGGGAAAGCGGGCGGCTGAGCCCAATTCTTCTTCGATGCGCAGGAGCTGATTGTATTTGGCAATGCGATCGGTGCGCGACGCGGAGCCGGTTTTGATTTGGCCCGAGCCCATCGCAACGGCGAAATCGGCAATGAACGCGTCTTCGGTTTCGCCGGAACGATGGGAAATGATGGAAGCGTAGCCGGCCTTGCGTGCCATATCGACGGCTTCGATCGTTTCGCTCACCGTACCGATTTGATTCAGCTTGATCAGAATTGCGTTAGCGATTTTTTCGGAGATGCCGCGAGCAAAGATTTTCGGATTCGTGACGAATATGTCGTCGCCTACGAGCTGGAGTTTCTTGCCAATGTCGCGCGTGAAGATTTTCCAGCCATCCCTGTCGTCTTCGGCAAGCCCGTCTTCAATCGAGACAATAGGATACTGACGCACCCACCCTTCCCAAAACTTCACCATCTCCTCGGAGTTGCGCTGCGACTTGTCCGATTTCTTAAAGACATATTTCTTCGTGGCGCGATCGTAAAATTCGCTCGACGCAGGATCGAGCGCGATCGCGATTTGCTCGCCGGGTTTGTAGCCGGCGGTGGTGATAGCTTCAAGCACGCGCTCAAGCGCCTCTTCATTCGATTTCAGATTGGGCGCAAAGCCGCCTTCGTCACCAACAGCGGTGGAGTATCCATTCTTCTTGAGCACGGCTTTCAAGTTGTGAAAAACCTCAACGCCCCAGCGTAGCGCCTCGCGAAAAGTCGGCGCTCCAAGCGGCATCACCATGAATTCCTGTACATCCACCGAATTGTCCGCATGCGCGCCGCCATTGAGAATATTCATCATCGGCACGGGCAGCAGGTTCGCGGAAGCGTCGCTCGAATACCGCGCAAGATATTTGTAAAGCGGCTGTCGCGCTGCCGCGGCTGCGGCGCGCGCAGCAGCCATCGAAACGGCCAGAATCGCGTTCGCGCCGAGATTCGATTTGTTGGGCGTGCCATCGGCTTCGATCATGCGTCGATCGAGAACGCGCTGATCGGAAGCGTCCATGCCAATCACTGCTTTCGCGATCTCGGCGTTCACGTGTCCCACAGCTTTGAGCACGCCTTTGCCGAGGTAGCGCGACTTGTCGCCGTCGCGAAGCTCGTTCGCTTCGTGCTCGCCGGTGGATGCACCGGAAGGAACCGCCGCGCGGCCGAGCGCGCCGCTTTCGAGCCGAACGTCCGCTTCAACGGTAGGATTGCCGCGCGAGTCGATGATTTCGCGCGCGTGCACGGCTATGATTTTGGCAGGCATCGTGGCCTCCGAAAGAAGGGCAAAGAACTGAAGTCTACGGGAAATTCTTGATTCGGCCAACGAGATAAGAAAATTATTCGGGTTCCTCTAGCATCGATTCAGGCCGGACAACCACCACTACTCCATTTTCACTCACAGAATATCGCGCGCGGTCGGCTTCAGGATCGTAACCGATCACGGTTCCTTCCGGGATGCTCACGTGGCGATCGATGATGGCGCGCCGAATACGGCTGCGCCGTCCGATATTCACGTGATTAAACACGATCGAGTCTTCCACTTCGCTGAAGCTGTTCACGCGGACGTCGTAACCAAGGATCGAGCGCTCCACGCGCCCGCCGGAAATAATCGAGCCGCCGCACACCGTGGAATCGATCGCGGTGCCGGTACGCTCGGGGTCGGCAAAAACGAATTTCGCCGGCGGATACTGCTGTTGCCAGGTGTGCAGCGGCCAGCTCTTGTCGTAAAGATTGAACACCGGGGACACGGAAACCAGGTCCATGTTCGCCTCGTGGTAGGCGTCGATCGTTCCAACGTCGCGCCAGTAAGAAGTTTCGTTTTTATTTTCGTCCTGAAAATTATAAGCGAACACGCGATATTTGTTGATGATGCGCGGCAGAACGTCCTTGCCGAAATCGTGCGAAGAAATGGGATCCTCGGCATCGGCAATCAAAATGGGCACAAGAAGCTGCGTATTAAAAAGATAGACGCCCATCGAAGCGTTCACCTTGCCCGGATGAATCGGCGAAGCCTTGGGATGCGCGGGTTTTTCCTCGAATCCAACGATCCGCCAATTTTTATCCGTCTCGATCACTCCGAATCGAGTCGCCGCTTCCTCGATATCCACCTCGAGCGTGGCGACGGTCACGTCCGCTCCCGCTTCCACATGCTGCTCAAGCATTTTTTGGTAATTCATTTTGTAAATATGATCGCCGGACAAGATGAAAACGTAATTCGACTGTTCGCTGCCGATTGAGTAGATGTTCTGATACACCGCGTCCGCCGTCCCCAGATACCAGTGCTGCGAAACGCGCATTTGTGGGGGAAGAACCTCGATAAATTCGCCCAGTCCCATCAACACTGACCAGCCGCGTCGCACGTGCCGGTTTAAGCTGAGCGCCTTGTACTGCGTCAGGACAAACACTCGCCGCAAATCGCTGTTCAGGCAGTTCGAGAGGGTGATGTCGATGATGCGATACACTCCGCCAAACGGCACTGCAGGTTTCGCGCGATCCCGCGTGAGCGGCCAAAGCCGCTCGCCCTGGCCGCCAGCCAGAAGGACACCGAGAACATTGCGCATCAGAGGCATCAAAAAGAAATCCCGGACAGATTCAGCCGAAGGGCCATTCTACAGCAAGATTTTTCGCGACGGCGAAAATCTCAGCGCGCGTGCCACACAAGCCCTGGCGGCAGTGTCCGCCGCACCTTTCGATTCCGATAACGATTTACGATGTGGTTACATAACGAAGCTGAGCGCCGTTTGAACAATTTATCCCTTGACTTGCGCGGCAGCCTTGGATAGAAGTTGCTGATTGCCGGGTACGGTCTTGTCCGGTTACACTGGTGTGAATCCAGCAAGACAAACTCAAACATCAACAGGGATGGGGGTGAATACGCGTGGCAGAAGTTGTCATTCAAGAGGGCGAATCTTTGGAGAATGCTCTCCGGCGCTTCAAAAGGAAAGTGCAGTCGGAAGACATCATCAAGGAAATCAAGAAGCACAGCTACTACATGAAGCCCGGGGAGAAGCGTCGCGCCAAGGAAGCTCTCTCGCGTAAGCGTCTCCGTAAAAAGCAACGTCGTGAGCAGGATTAGGCGAATAGCACTTGGGCCCATTTAAGCACTTCGTGCCAGACGGGAAGAGGGAATCGCATCATTCGCACGCGGATCCTTCCGAACGTCTGGCGTGAGTTGCTCGCTGCAGTCCTCTCCCAGCACGGTGGAGCAGCGCAATGGAATACCACGATAAGGTCCTGAAGTGCGCGGAATGTGGAGCTGAATTCGTTTTCACGGCCGGCGAGCAGATGTTTTTCTCCGACAAGGGCTTCAAGAACGAGCCCAAGCGGTGCAAAGCATGCAAGGCCAGCCGCGCACAGGGCAATGGTGCAGGTTCGAATAGCGTTCAGCGCGTCGAAACCAAAACCGTTTGCTCGCAGTGCGGCAAGGAAACGACAGTTCCATTCAAGCCAACGCAGGGGCGTCCCGTATATTGCCGCGAATGCTTTCAGCAGCGGCGCACCATGGGCACCCAGGCCGGCGCGACGGCTTAGTGCTCACACACTAACGCCGGGGAACCAGGGCGAACCGGGGCGTATCCTCGCAGGGGCGAGGCGGGCCGAGTAGGGACTCGGGGCATCCGGAATCCTCTCGTCGCATCACAATCGATCCCCGCCGTAGCAGGATGTCTGCGAATCACGAGCAGCGTTCATCCGTGGCTCGCGACTTTATCCCGCGCAACAATTCTGACGTCGTGCCACCTACTGTGAGCGTGCCTGCCATCGTGCCTGAGGAACGAAGGGAGCGCAGCGCGTTTTTGGTGTCCCGGATGACTTAGCGGGACGAGCGGGACGAAGGATCTCAACGTACAACATCTTTCGCTCGCGCCTGTTCAAGCCGCCTGCGCCGCGCCGCCACGCACACCCGCATTCACAGCACCCGCCAGCGCGATCTCACGCAAGGCACTCATGAATTGCTCCATCTCCGGCTGCGTGCCGATCGTCACGCGCAAATAATTCGGCATCGAAGCGAATCGCCGCCCGACCAAAATACCGCGCTCTTTGAAGCGGTCGATGATGGGTTTCACGTCGGTGCCCATGTCGATCATCAAGAAATTTCCCTGCGATGCGATAAAGCGGCGCTTGTCCTTCGCAAGCTCAGCGTTCGTCCATTTGCGCGTTTGGATGAGTTTGTTCTGCGACTCATTCACGTGTTGCTGGTCGGAAAGACTCGCGAGAGTGGCGGCGAGCACCGCGGAATTACCGTTATCCTGCAAACTATATTCCCGCATCGCCAGAATGGTTTCTTTCGCGCCGACGGCGTAGCCCAGCCGCATCCCCGCCATGCCATAAACCTTCGAAAAAGTCCGCGCCACCACCACGTTCGGAAACTTTCCGTGCCATTCGAGCGCGCTCGCATACGAAGGATCATCGACGAGGTGGTGATACGCTTCGTCAACGAGGATCAAAGTCGTCGCCGGAACGCGCTCGAAGAACGCGCCGAGCTCGTCTCGCGAGACGATCGTCCCAGTGGGATTATTCGGATTGCAAACGTACACGAGGCCTGTTTTTGACGTGCACGCGCCCGCCATGCGCGGCAAGTCGTGCCGGAAATTCGCCGTCAGCGGAATTTTCACAGCCTGTGCTTTGGTCACAGCCGCGTATTCCAGAACTGCCTCGAACGTCGGCTCTGCGGCCACAATATTCTTCCCCGGCGCAAGAAACGCCGCATCCGCAACGCGCAGTATTTCCGTCGAGCCGCAGCCAAGCAGAATGTTTTCTCGTCGCACACCGTGAATCTGCGCCAGCGCATCCTCTACCTCTTTGTAAGCATGATCGGGGTAGCGAGCCGCAGATTGCCCACAGACGGCAAACGCCTCCCGCGCCTTCGGCGAAGGCCCGTAAGGGCTCTCGTTATAATTCAAATGAATAGGGCCACTCGCGCCAGCGTCGCCACCGGCCGCCGCCGCAATGTCCGCCTCTTTCTTGATCGCCGCAGCCTTTGACGCTCCGAGCAAGCGCGGCCCCGCAAGCGCAAACGCGAACGCGAAAGATTGGCCCATCACGCGCGAAAATTCGCGCCGCGAAAAAATCATTCGAGACATAGCACGCTCCTACGCAAAAGTTGCGCGCACATCATATTCCGTTCACACGCGCAGAAGCGAAACATTTTGTTCGGCGCGCCGCCTTCACGCTGTTTCTGTAGACTTTGCAGAATAAATCTGCCGCGTGGCTCGAGGCATTTGGTGGGAGCCCTCGCACCCAGAGCAAGCCGGGTATGTGGTGGGAGCCCCTGCATTCATGCGGGGGAGGAGCGCTTCCGCGCTCCGAAAAACGCTACAGCTTGTCTCTCAGACTGTTCGCACTTGACAACTAGTTACCAGTATGCTATCATGAGTCGTGACAGTTACTCAAAACTCGGTCTGCGGCACGCACTCAACCACCGCTCGCGCTTCACGCCCCGGCCGCCAACTCATCACTCGTCACTTATCACCCGTCACCGAACTTCTAATCGCGGTTCCGCGATTAGAAACTCACCTAACCGCAAGAAAACAAAGTGCACTAGGAATTTCTAATCGACGGTATAGGCCCGTTTTCGAAATCACTTCTGCCACCTCGCCTCTAGCCACCGCGCTTGACCTCGCTATAATAGAATCTCGAATGCGAGGACCTCTATGAGCCGGCAGCAAGCAGTCGTCGAATCGGCGGCTTCCAAAGAAGCGCAGGCGCGCATCTGGGACGCGTTTCGCCGCTGGGGATTCCTTCAGGCAAATCTCGATCCGCTCGGCGATCTGAAGCCTGTCGAGCTTCCTGAACTCAACGCCTCGGGCCCCGAAGCGGAAGCGGCGCGCAAACTTTACTGCGGCACGATCGGCGCGGAATTTATGCACATCGCCGATCCCGAGCGGCGCCGATGGATACAAGAGCGCATGGAATCAGAGGCACCCGCGCCGGATCGCGCAAAAATTCTGGAAGCGTTGGTGCGCGCGGACATTTTCGAGCAGGTTCTGCAGACGCGCTACCTCGGCACGAAGCGATATTCGCTCGAAGGCGAAACGGCGCTGCTGCCGCTTCTCGACGCGATCCTGAATGCCGCATCCGAGCACAATGTGCAACAAGCAGTGCTGGCGATGAGCCATCGCGGACGGTTGAACGTCATGGTGCACGTGGTGGGACGGTCCGCTGCGGAAGTCTTCGCGCGATTCGAGGACGTCGACCCGCGAAGCGTTCTCGGCGGCGGCGATGTGAAATATCACATGGGCGCAACCGGCACGTTCGAAGCGGCGAATGGCCGGAAAGTTCAAATCCATCTTGTTTCGAATCCGAGTCACCTGGAAGCGGTCGATCCCGTCGCGATCGGGCGAGCGCGTGCGAAGCAGACACGAATCGGCCAAGGCGGCCAACAGGAAATTATTCCAATCATCATGCACGGCGACGCCGCGTTTGCCGGGCAAGGCGTGTGGGCTGAAACATTAAACATGGCAGGGGTGGAAGGATTCACGGTTGGCGGCTCCGTTCACATCATCGTAAATAATTTGATCGGCTTCACCACCGTGCCGCGCGAATCGCATTCTTCGCGTTTTGCGTCGGACCTCAGCAAGCGCATGCCGATTCCAATTTTCCACGTGAACGCGGAAGATCCGGAGGCCGTTGCGCGCGTCGGAAAGATCGCTCTCGAGTATCGCTATGCATTTTCCTCGCCGGTAGTTGTGGATTTGATCGGCTACCGCAAGCACGGGCACAGCGAAGTGGATGATCCAACGATCACGCAGCCGCTGCGCTACCGCAAGATTCAAGCGCACGCTTCGCTCTGGCAACTCTACGCGCAAAAAATTGGCGAAGATGCCGCACCGATTGTCGAGCGCGTGCGGCAAGAGCTTGACGCCGCGCAAAAGGAAGCTGAGGAACTCGAAAAGAATCCGCCGATGCGGAAATTGCCCGCGTATTGGAACGCGTATCGCGGCGGGCGCTACAACTCCACGTACGAAGTGAACACGGGCGTGCCGCTGCAAGAACTCACCGCGACCGGTGAAGCGATCGCAAGTTATCCCGCGGAATTTCACATTCACCCAAAAGTGCGGAAGCTGCTCGACCAGCGGCTTGAGATGGCGCGCGGGAAACGGCCCATCGATTTCGGAATGGCGGAGGCGCTCGCGTTCGGCACCCTTTTGAAGCAGGGTACTCCCGTGCGATTGAGCGGGCAGGACAGCAAGCGCGGCACTTTCAACCAGCGTCACGCGGCGCTGATCGATATCGAGAACGAGACCGAATATATTCCGCTTCAGCACGTCGCTCCCAAGCAGGCGTGGTTCGAAGTATTAAACTCGACGCTGTCGGAGGCGTCGGTGCTCGGATTTGAATATGGCTTCAGCCGCGATTTCCCGGAAGCGCTCGTTCTGTGGGAAGCGCAATTCGGCGATTTCGCGAACGGCGCGCAGATTATCATCGACCAGTTTGTGGTGGCAGGCGAAGACAAATGGAATCTGCTTTCGGGTGTAACGCTGCTTCTGCCACACGGCTACGAAGGACAAGGGCCGGAACATTCGAGCGCGCGGATCGAGCGGTTTCTGCAACTTGCGGCGCGTGACAACATTCAGATTTGCCAGCCTTCCACCGCCGCGCAATATTTCCATCTGCTTCGCCGCCAGGCAATGCGAACGTGGCGCAAACCGCTAATCGTTTTTACTCCGAAGGGCATGTTGCGAACACCTGCTTCTGCTTCCAGTCTGGCGGATTTGGGTGAAGAGCGATTCCGGCCAGTGATTACCGATCATGGCGATGGGAGCGCGACGCGCGTCCTGCTCTGCACAGGGAAGATCGGCCACGAACTGATAACGGAACGCGCGCGGCGGAAAGACGGGTCGACGGCGATTATTTTTCTGGAACAGCTATATCCGTTCCCGGAGGCCGAGCTTTCGGCGGAGATGGACCGGCATGCGAACGCGCGCGAATTCGTGTGGGTGCAGGAAGAGCCGGCGAACATGGGCGCTTTCGCGTTTATGGCGCCGCGTCTCGAACGGCTTGCTCACGGGCGGCGTGTGCTTTCCGTGAAGCGTTCGGCAAGCGCGAGCCCCGCCACCGGATCGCATAAGGCGCACGAGATGGAACAGAAAACGCTGCTCACGCTCGCGTTTGCAAATCCAACCGCCAAGTAAATACAAGCTGGATTATTTTAAGGTGGGCCCGGGGTATTCGATATGAAAGTCCAGCCTTTCGAACTCGAGCGGTGGCAGTCGGTCTGGGAAAACAAAGTTGAACTGAATATTTCCGAAAGTGGAGTGCACCCGCTGACGACGGCGGAACTCGTGCCCGATCCGGAGACGCTGCGAAAAATTCTGGACGTCCCGCAAGGCTACCCGCAGACAAACGGCAGCGAAGAACTGCGTTCGCGGATCGCGGAAATGTATCCGGGCGCGCGAGCCTCGAACGTGCTCGTCACTTGCGGCGGCTCCGAAGCGAATTATATTTCCACGTGGGCATTGCTCGAGCCAGGCGATGAAGTCGTCTTCATGCTCCCGAACTACATGCAGATTTCGGGATTGGCAACCGCTTTTGGCGCAACGGTAAAGCCGCTCTGGCTGCGTGAAAAGCTGCAGCTGGGGAATTGATATCGATGACCTGCCGCGCTTGATCACTGCAAGAACGAAACTTGTCGCGATCTGCAATCCGAATAATCCCACTGGAGCGGTATTGCGCGATGAAGCGGCGCAAAGCCATCGTCGAAGCGTCGGCGAAAGTGGGCGCGTGGATTGTGTCGGATGAGGTGTATCGCGGTGCAGAAATGGACGGCGTGATGACCCCAACTTTCTGGGGCGCCTATGAGCGAATTCTTTGCACGGGCGGACTTTCGAAGGCATACAGTTTGCCGGGGTTGCGCACAGGATGGGTGGTTGGTCCGGCGGACATGATCGAGCGGCTGTGGAGCTACCATGACTACACGAGCATCGGTCCGTCGATGCTTACGGACCGGCTGGCATCGGTGGCCCTCGAGCCGAAACGGCGGGAATGGATTCTCGACCGCACACGGAAAAGTTCTGCAGCAGAATTATCCGGCGATGCGCGAGTGGCTGGATGCGCACGCGGATTTGTTCTCGCACATTGCACCGAAGGCGGGAGCGATTGCATGGGCCGGATTGCGCGACGGCGGCGATTCCGCGCAGATGGCAGAAGAGTTGCGCGTGAAGAAAAGCGTCCTGATCGTAGCGGGCGAGCAATTGGGAATGGATTCATTCGTGCGATTCGGATTTGGCGGAGATCCAAAGCATTTGCAAGAAGCGCTTGGGCGAATTGGGGACTGGATGAGCGCAGCGCGCTGCTAGATTCGCTTCGTTGACTTGCTCAGCACAGCGGCCATAAGATTGCGCGCAGCCGGGCCGCGCGGTTGGCCTACACCTCTCATGAAAGCGCCTCTACCTGAAAACGAAGCGGCGCGTCTTGAAAGTCTTCACCGCTACGCCATCCTTGACACTCTTCCCGAGCAGGAGTTCGACGACCTATCGCGACTGGCCGCGTTGATCTGCGGCACGCCGATTGCGCTCGTCAGCCTCGTGGACGAGAGCCGGCAGTGGTTCAAATCGAAGGTCGGAATTGAGGACGCCGAAACGCCGCGCGACGTTGCGTTCTGCGCGCACGCGATTCTGGAGCCCGGCGTGATGGTCGTTCGGGATGCTCTGAAGGATGAGCGGTTCCGGTTGAATCCACTCGTCACCAGCGATCCGAAGGTGCGGTTTTACGCCGGCGCGCCGCTGCTGACGCAAGAAGGCCACGCGCTCGGGACGCTGTGCGTGATCGATCGCGTGCCGCGCGATCTCACACCCGAACAGCTCGACGCTTTAAAAGCGCTGAGCCGTCTCGTGGTGACCGAATTCGAATTACGGAGAAGCGTCACCGACCTTTCGAAAGTGATGGGCGAGCGGCGGCTGGTTGAACGCGAGCTCGACCAGCTTTTTAATCTGTCACTGGATTTATTCTGCATCGCGGGATTTGACGGCTACTTCAAGCGTATCAACCCGGCCTGGGAAAAAACTCTCGGCATCCCCAAAGAAGAATTGTTGTCGCGGCCGTACCTCGATTTCGTTCACCCGGACGATCGCGAAGCTACTCTGGGAGAAGCGAAAAGCATGGGTGAAGGGATCGTGACATTTTCCTTCGAGAATCGGTACCGATGTGGCGACGGCACGTATGTCTGGTTACTCTGGAACGCCACTCCGAGCAGCGATCATAAACTTATTTTTGCGGTGGCGCGCGATATCACGCTGCGAAAGCGAGCCGAGCGCAGGATGGCGGTGGGCTATGCGCTGACCCGCGTGCTGGCCGAGGCGGAAAACCTCGAGGCGGCCTCGCCTTTGATCCTTAAATCCATCTGCGAGGGATTGGGATGGGAGTTGGGCGCTTTCTGGCGGCTCGACGAGGGCGCGAAAGTGCTGCGTTGCGTGGATTTGTGGCATCCGCCGGCGCTCGAGTTTCCCAGTTTCGAGTGGGCTACGCGCGAATACACGTACCAGCAGGGCGTAGGGATGCCGGGGCACGTATGGGCGACGGGGCAATCCGCATGGATTCCAGACGTCCCCGGGCAGCACAATTTTCCTCGCTCGTCATACGCCAAAAAAGAGGGATTGCACTCCGCGTTTGGTTTTCCTGTACGAATCGGAGAGCACGTGGTGGGCGTGATTGAATTTGTTAGCCGGGAAATCCGGAAACCGGAAGACGAACTGCTTGAAATGTTTGATTCGATCGGAAGCCAGATCGGGCAATTCATGGAACGCCGGCGCGCCGAAAACGAATTGAAGTTGTATGCGGATTATCTGGAAGCAGCGCGGCACGCCCAGGAAGCAGACGCGAAAAGGCTGGCTCAACTGGTAAATGAACTCGAAATCGCGAAGCGTAGCGCCGAAGAAGCCACGCGGTCGAAGAGCGAATTCCTCGCGAACATGAGCCATGAAATTCGCACGCCGATGAATGCCGTGATTGGGATGACGGAACTGGCGCTCGAAACAAAGCTGACGCCAGAGCAACGGGAATATCTCGGCACGGTGAAGAGTTCCGCCGGCTCGCTATTAAATTTGATCAACGACATTCTGGATTTTTCGAAGGCGGAAGCAAAAAAGCTGGAACTTGACCGCATTGATTTTGCGCTGCGAGATGTGCTTGAGGACACAGTGAGGGTGCTGGCCATTCGGGCACAGCAGAAGGGGCTCGAACTGGCTTGCCATGTGTTGCCGGAAGTTCCCGACGCGCTGGTGGGCGACCCGGAACGACTGCGCCGGATCGTGATGAATCTGGTGGGGAACGCGATCAAGTTCACCGAGATTGGTGAAGTGGTATTGAACGCGAGCGTAGAGTCAAGGTCGGGCGAGGAAGTGGTTCTGCACTTCTCTGTGACAGACACTGGCATTGGAATCCCCGCCGAAAAGCAGAAACAGATTTTTGAGGCGTTCGCGCAAGCCGACAGTTCGACAACAAGGAAATTTGGCGGCACAGGGCTTGGCCTTTCAATTTCTTCGCAACTTTCTGAGCTGATGAAGGGCCGCATCTGGGTGGAGAGCGAAGTGAAGCGGGGCAGCACGTTCCATTTCACAGCGCGATTTGGTTTGCAGACCGCCACGATCGAGACGCCGGAGCCCGTGCCCGTGGAGCTGCGCGATCTCCCGGTGCTGGTAGTGGACGACAACTCGACAAGCCGGCAGATTCTCGAAGAAATGCTCACGAATTGGAAGATGAAGCCAGTTGCGGCTGGGAGCGGTCCGGAGGCGCTCGAGGTGCTGAAGCGCGCCCAGAAAACTGGGAAGCCGTTCCGGCTTGTGCTGGCTGACGGGCACATGCCGGAGATGGACGGATTTGATCTCGCGGAGCGCGTACAGCGGGACCGCGGCCTGCCTGGCGTAAGGATTATCCTGCTAACGGCCGCGGGACAGCGCGAAGATCAGTCGCGCGCAAAGATCGTGCGAGCGGCGGCTGCAGTGACGAAACCGGTGAAACAGTCGGAACTGTGGGACGCGATCGTGACGGCGCTGCATGTTCCCGGGCGGCTGAAGATTCGGCCGTCGGCCGCGAGAGGACCCGCGCGAGGCGCCCATCTCCGGCTGCGGGTTCTGGTGGCGGAGGATAATCCTGTTAACCAGGAACTCGCGCTTCACGTGCTCGAACGCCGAGGGCACTCCGTGATCGTGGCGGAGAATGGGAAGCAGGCAATCGCAGCTCTCGCGAAACACAAATTTGACGTGGTTCTGATGGACGTCCAAATGCCGGAGATGGGCGGGATCGAAGCCACGCAGGAAATTCGCAGGAAAGAGAAGAGCGCCGGCGGCCACATCCCCATTTTTGCTATGACGGCTCACGCGATGCAAGGAGACCGCGAACGGTGCCTCGCGGCGGGGATGGATGGGTACATTCCCAAGCCGATTGATCCGAAATCATTCATTCGAACGATCGAAGAGGGCGCGTCGCCAGTCCCGATCACTGCAGCCGGTGAAGGCGACGCGAAATCAGATGGCGCGGTTGATGGAAAGATTCTGCTCGAGCGATTTGGTGGCGACCGGAAACTTCTGCAATCTCTGATCAAGACCTTTCGGCATGATTGTCCCAAGATGATGGCGAAAATTCGCGGCGCGCTCACGACGCGCAGTCCAAGAGCGCTGGCTGACGCAGCTCATGGGCTGAAAGGGTCGGTTGGTAACTTTGGGGTGTCGAGTGCCTTCGAGACAGCTCGGGAGATGGAAAAAACAGGCCGACAGGGTAAACTCGACGGCGCCTGGGAGCTGTATGCCACTCTGGAAGACGACATTGCGCGACTTTTGCCAGCGTTGCAGGCACTCGGCAATTCGAACAGTAGACGGACAACGAACAGCAGGCCCGGACCAAAAGGCCGCCTGCATCATTCACCGCGGAGGAAACGATGACGCGCATTCTTGTCGCTGACGACGACCGCACAACACGCCTACTGCTGACCGAGATTCTGCGTGCCGGAAAGTTCACCGTCGCGGCAGTGGCGGACGGCGCCGCAGCCCTTAAAAAATTGAAAGAGGAAAAGTTTGATCTAGCACTGCTGGATGTGTGGATGCCGAAGAAGAACGGGCTGGAGGTGCTGGCGGCGCTGCGCAAGTCGAACAAAAAACTGAAAGTGATCGTGATGACTTCGGACGACACACCAGAGACTCTGCTGAGCGCGATTCGCGAAGAGGCGTATCAATACGTGACGAAGCCAATTGAACCGAAATCGCTGATCTCGTTGATTCGCGAGACGCTTGCTCGAACGTCGAAGACGCTTCCCATCGAAGTGATTTCAGCGCGTCCCACGTGGGTGGAACTTGCGGTGCCTTGCACGCTCGAAGCGGCCGAGCGTATCGAGGGTTTCATGGCGCACCTCAAGGCGGGGTTATCCGAGGACGTACAGCGATCGGTCGGGCAAGCATTTCACGAATTGCTTCTGAACGGGATCGAATGGGGCGGGAAGCTCGATCCAAGCCGGAAAGTCCGGATTTCGTATCTTCGCGGAAAACGAATGCTGCTTTATCGGATTGCGGATCCGGGTCCGGGATTTAAATTTGCTGAGCTTGAGCATGCAGCGATCAGCCACCGTGCAGATGAACCCACGAAGCACGATGAAGTGCGCCAGCAAAAGGGATTGCGTCCCGGCGGTTTCGGACTGCTGCTCGCGAAAGCAAATGTGGACGATCTTCTGTATAACGAAGCGCAAAACGAGGTTGTGTTCGTGAAATACCTCGATGAAGAAAGCACCGCGAACGCAGAGCCCCAGGCCTAGAGACTGGTGATTGCCGCGTTTTTGCATCGCTCGCTCGATTGGCATACATGTTTCAAACCAGATTGACGAGCCATCGTGCGGCGGGTACGATGGCAGCAGCTTTGAACGGAGGAATCGATGGCAAGAAACAGACTGAAAGAAGCAGCGAAGTCGATTGGGTCCGCGTTGGGCAAGGCGAATCGCACAGCGAACCGCACGGCTCACAAAGTGGAGAAAGCCGGAGTCGTCGCAAAGAGGGAACTCGAACTCATATCAAAACAAGTGGAATCGCTGAAGAAGCAATTGCAAAAGACGACCAAACGCCTGAAGAAAGCGCTGGCCTAAATTTCACATTAGTACGGCAGCGACCTCGCAACAGTTCCACGTGGCAGCCTGCCGCTTACGAGGTCGAGCCTTGCAATTATTGCGAGGCTCGCAAACTCCCGCTGCATTCCCCACAATTTCCGAGTTGCGAAAATTTCTGACGAGTCGAGGGATACAGCGTTAGCTTTTCCCGCTGAAGCGGACGACGATGACAGTGACGTTGTCTTGACCGCCGCGCTCGTTGGCGAGAGTGACGAGCTGGTCGGCTGCTGACTGCGCGTTCGGTGCGGCGAGAATTATTTTCGCAATTTCAGAATCGTTCACTAGCCGCGTCAAACCATCCGTACATAGCAGCAGCGTTTCATCCGGATTCAGCTCGAACTCGCGGATGTCGGGTTCAACTTCGGCGTGCACACCGAGAGCGCGGATCAGGACGTTCTGAATCGTAGAGGTCTCAGCCTGCTGAGGCGAGATGATGCCGCGCCGGACCCGCTCGGCGACGAGAGTGTGATCCGCGGTGAGCTGCTCGATCTCGCCAGAGTGCAGAAGGTAAGCGCGGCTGTCACCGACGTTGACAAGGCTCAGCCGATTTTCGTCAAGCCACGCGGCAACCACTGTGGCGCCCATCCCGTGGCGGTCGGGATTCTGAGCGGCCGAATTGAATATCTCGCGGTTCGCAAGGTGCGCGGCGCTCAACAAGCGACTGCCTCGTTCGGAAGTGCCGGCATTCGAGTCGCCGGAATTCAGGGGTGGCAGATCGCTCGAAGCGTGGCGGCAAGCCGCGACAATCGTCTCGACGGCGATCGCACTGGCTACTTCGCCGTGAGCTTCGCCGCCCATACCGTCGGAAACAACCCACAGATTTATTTCCGGAACCAGGGCGAAGGCGTCTTCGTTGTTATGGCGCACCCGGCCAATGTCGGTCTTGGCTGCGGCTTCAATGCGGAACGGGCTACTCTGGGTCACGCGAACTCTCTTGGATGTTTTTTTGTGCGAGTCGGCCGCACGTCTTCGAGCGGGCACGATTTCCGCCGGGCGGTGCCGACAAATCGATGCGCGACGGCGCTGCAGCTGATGCCAATTCCAAAGCCAAGAAAAACGCTTCCTTGTGCTCTTCGCTTTCAGCTCAGCAAGCTGGGAGGATACTGCCAAAGCACGGAGCTGTGTCAAGAGGTGACGGCTTCACGGTGAGCTTTTGATGAGTTGGCTTTCCTCGCAGAGCCGTAGACGCGGCGTATATCGTGGTGGCCGTTTCCGTGCGTGCTAGCAGGTCCCCCTAGCTCGGCACAGTGCGAACCATGCTGCACATCATTTCATCCAACGCGTTGTCGATCGCATCGTGAGGTTTGGTGCGAGTGTTTGCGAGTGGCGCCCCACTCATACCGGTCGAGGTGCGGAGCAAGATTGTCGTTGATCCGGGCGAGCTGCAATCGTGCCGTGAACTTCTGGGAGCGTCGGTTCTCACTGCCTCGCGTTTGGCGTATTTCGCCGGATGAATTGGAGCGTGAGCCTAATCCGAGCTGTTCCGCGAAGCGCTCACTTGCATTGACACCAGGCGTGCTACCAGGACCGTAAGGTAGAGCTGCCCGGTAACCGCTTCCGACGAAGAAAGCGAATGCGCGATGGGATGGAATGGGATCACTCCTTCGTAGCCGGATGTCGTTAACATTCCGAAGCTGAAAGCAATCCAGTCAACGGCACCGGACAGATCGTTCGCTGCAATTTTGAAGGCGCCGGCATCGAGCAGGGCTGCGATGTGGTAAGCGTGCGCCCATCCGAAAGCGAGCCCAAGATAGACCGCGATTGCAGCCTGGATGCGCGTTGAAGTGACCGGGCCGGAACGAAATACCTGCCAAAGCAGGACCATCATGATTGCGATCACGGCCGCGAGGCCGGTAAATTGGCTGCCAAGAAGGAGAATGTGCGTGGGACTCCACCAGGACAGCCATCGTGCGCCGATCGCTACGAGGGAGACGAACAGGGTCAGCGCGAAGAACCGGCGGTTGTCCCACGCGATTGCAGAACCAAAAATCATCATAATCGAAAACGCAATATCGCCGTAAAGCAGGCGGTGATCTTCTTCAAATCCAATCGAAGGAAGCACAAAAACCGCCAAGACGAGCAAAATCAGGAACAAAGATATGTTGGCCTGCGACTGCCATCTGTGAGTCAGGAGATCACGGGCTTTAGTCTGCATGAGGAATCGTCCTCGCTTGAGCTATCGGTCGTGTTTTTGGAGTGAAAGTTCTAATATTCGGCGCTTATTTCTGTTCGGTCTCGAAGGATATTGCTGGCCGTAATGCGAGAGGTGGAAGTTACTAGTTAGTTTGACGATGCGGACTCGAAAACCTGATCGAGTGATTGGTCGCGTCTAGCATGCGGTAATTTGCCGCTTCGTTTTGCTGTGACGGGTACGTTTGATTACCGTTATCGTGGTTGGAAAACCGCAAACATGGTAATCGCTACGGCGGCCCTCAATCAAACATCCGCACGCCGGCTAATTGACGCCGGGTGTTCCCTTCCAATCGAGAACATCGACCAGCTTCCAGGAATTCTGAGTCAGGTCGATTTGCAACTGCCCTTGCTTGTCGATCACCAGCTGTGCCGCCGGAAAAAGAACCCCCGTGCTCTTGTTCTTGTCCTGATCGTTTAAATCGATCTCGCCCCCGCTCAAGTTGTAGTTTTGTGAGAGGGAATCCGTCCAGAGTTCGCCCATTGTAATTGGACGGTTCGTGACGAAGCGAATCTTGCGGCCCGTAGGCGTTTGAATGAGCCGAATGTAGCTGACGTCGTATCCTACCGTGCCCGTAACCGAGAGGTGCCCGACAGATCGCATCTTCGAGAGAGCATTGACGAGGCCCTGGTTCTTCCCTTTATCGAACGCCTGCACCAACACTTGCCGCTCTTCGAGAGACGAAAAGTCATTAATCACCAGTCGCATTTCGAAAGTTTGTCCGAGTTGGGTACCGGTGCCCATCGCGGTGGCCTCAATCGTTTCCGCCTTCTGGCAATATCCAGGGACGGAACCGACGGTCAACAAGATAAGCAACATGATTGAACCGAGCACAAACCTGTACGTCTTCAGGAATATCTCCAAACCCCTCAGCATGTCAGTCTCCCCCTATCTCGATATTCAAATCAGCGCAAAACGAACAGAATGAGGGACGCCGGAGCGGGTACTCGCGCGTGCAGCGGCCCGTCGAAACTGGCTTCAATGCAGAACGCAAATGAAATTGCGCCCGCTTTTTCGAGCTGGATATTACTCATGAGGGATTCGTTCCGATACTGGCAAAAGTAACGGTATAGTCTGCAGTTTCTCACGGAAAACACAGGGGAAACGAGTAACAGGGAAGCAGCAAGAGTTGATGCGCAGCTATATGAACTTCATCGGCCAAGAAAGCGCGCGAAACCCTCATGAAAACCTCGGTCGAGTTCACTGGTCTCGATAAAGCGAAGCCAGCCACCGGTGAGCCAGGCGAGTGCAGCTCCTGAACGCTGATTTTTCCTATTTGATAGATGGGAGCTCAGAAGCGATTTGAAGATCGATAATCAGTAATAGCTGGTGCTCCACTTGGAGGAATCGCGCTGCCTCTTTGGCGCCAAGTTTGTTTTTTACCTGTTCATAGGTCTGTTTGAGCAGGGCATTACGATCGATTTCAAGAGCGATGCTCCTTTCAATCAAGTCGTCAGCTTTCGCGTCGGTCAAGGAATCGTAGTTGGCGGCATATTCCTTGATGATCGCCAAGCGTTGATCCCCCAGCTTGGTAAGCGATATGTCGTAATCCTTGTAGATAGGCCAGAACACTGACGCCTGGTCGGGCGAGAATTGCATCATCACCCCGATGATTTGCACTTTCTGGGCCTTCACATCCGAGCGAAGCAGATCCATGTACGTCTCAATGTTCTGCGACTGGTCGGTCGGCTTCGTCGGCGCTTGCGCGCGCGCATGAAGAGTGGAACACAAGGTCAAGCTGACCACGATTGCTACCTTAAGAATCTTGATTTTCATCGTCTGATTCTCCTTTAGTGAATTCTCGATGGACTAGGGTGACGAGTTATTTAAGCGGTAACGCTGAGCGTAACTGAAACGTCAGCCGAGATTCCGGAGGCAGATTCACCTTGGAGCCCTGCGCTGCGACGGTAACCGCGCCAAGGCCCGCGCCTGAAACCGCCCCGATCGCGGCGCCTTTTCCGCCACCTGCTATGCCGCCGATCGCGGCGCCTAACGCTCCCAGGCCAACCGTGCGTTTTGCATACTTCGAACCTTTACCGGGAGCCTTCACTTGGGCGTAGTTGCTTACTGTGTCATACGACCTTCCGTTTACGATTACGTTGTACAACTTCACCGAAAATTCGCTGCTCTTCTCGGCTTTAACGATCTGCACGGTCGCATCTGCATTGCGCGGGATCAGGACACGGTCGCCGACGACGACCGGATCATCGACGCTCGCGCGGAATCGCTCGCCCGCGGCCGTTTTCGTGGAATCAATCCCGTCGATGAGCCGGACAACGATCTCGGTTCCTGCGGGCACCGTTTTACTCGAGGACTGTGGGAGTGCCAATCCACTGTCTGGAGAACCGCCCGGCACCACGTCGCGCGCGACAGCGCTAGGCGCACTCAGCACGTTCGGAGTTACGGCAAGCATCAGACCGAGCACCACCGCTATCGCTTTCATGTTCCCCCCCTTTTGTGAAACGACAATATCTACGATAGAAAACTGTTGAGTGCACGACAACTGTCAAAAGTTACGGTATCCAATGAGCAGTCAAGCGATTCGTTTACGGCCCGGAGATTCTACAACACTTCGAAGCGCCTAAAGGCTTTAGAATTTTTGCACTTCTGTAGTTTGAGTCAAAAAGAATCGCAGCCCAATTCAAGTCTCCGGTATTTTTGACGGTATTTTCCGTCACGAGTCGCCTCTACATTCAACGAACCGTCGGACAACGCATCCCAAAATTTCTTGGACTCGTAAGCCGCGGAAGCGCTTAGGGTAGCTGACTCGGTTCAGTCAAGCGCTGGGGAAGCGAGCACCGCGTGTTGGCAGCAGAGAATAGAGGTAGAAGGCGATTCCGATGAGAGTTAGAAAGCCGCCGACTCCAACGAACAGTAAGAACGCCAACGGCTTTTCCCACACCAGGCTGATGATTTCGACGATGATGCCCAGGATGAGGAGAATTCCGGAAATGCGGAGTGCGCGTTCGATTTGAATTTTCTGCATGGCTATTGTCCCGGAGTCCAGAATTTCACTTTTGACTGATCTTTGATGTTGTGAATGGTGTCGTGGCAGCCGCTGGTGATGCACGACATTTCGTTGCTCGCGAGCTGGTCTCTGATTGCGGTGTGGACCGCGTTGCTCTCGAAGGAGCGGGAACCATTATGGCAATGGAGGCATTCGCGATTGTTGAAGGGTACGTAGAGAGTGATGTCCTCGGGCTTCGGCGGCGTGCCGAAGTATTGGATGTAGATGTGGCGCAGCCCCCCGATTTTGGCCCGGACGCCGCCGTAGAGTCCGTAGTTCGTGTGACAGGTGTAGCAAGCTTCGTCGGCGGGAACGCGATGATTCTGAAAGTGGGCGGCGGGGATATAGGACGGATCGTCGACGTAAAGACTTTTTCCGTAGGGCTCCATGATGTGGCAGGAAAGACAAAACTTCGTTTCCTTGGATCGCTCAATGTGGGTGGAGGCGGCCATGGAGCCGCAGAGAATCGGGAGAACGCAAAAGGCGACGAATGCGAGCATCTTCCCTGCGCCGGTGGCAGTAATCGCGGGACGAACGACGAAGATAGCGATTGAGATCGCCGTGATTGCGAGGAGGGCGTACAGCAAAGTGTCGGGAGACGGTAGAGTCACTGCAAGTCCTCCGGAGCAGACACGCGCCGAAACTCACCTGAATGCCGCGCGTTTCCTAAGAGCAGTCGATTGGACAAGCGTTACTTCTTTTTCGCAAGCTCGCGAATGTAGCCGACGAGTTGCTTGATTTGATCGTCCGTCAGCTTGCCCTTGTAAGCGGGCATTTTCTTGCCCTTGCCGTTCGTCGTGGAGTCGGTCAACTGGGCATCGGTTTGCTTCTGCACTTCCTGGGAACGCAGGTCGGAAGTTCCGAGCGACTTGCCTGTGGGCGTGTTGCCGCTGCCATCCGGTGCATGGCATGCGGCGCACTTTGTTTTGAACAGAGCGGCCGCGTCGCCCTGCGCGCTCGCCGGCAGGGTGAAAATGAGGACGGGCGCAGCCAACAGAAGCGCAGCGGAGATTGTTCGAATAAACCGATGATTCATTGCATCCCTCCTGGGAAGATGTCGCAACATATCACACTTAACGTGCCTGATGATTTCCGAAAGTTCGGAACGCGTCGGAGAAGGGAAGGGGGCCGTACTTCCATTGAAATCACGCACTCCGATACGGGCGAACGCCGCGGTTCCTCCGTCATTTCGGGTTGTGCGGTGACGCGGTGGAACATTTCAGGCGAGGTCTGCATCATTCGGCTAATTCCTCGGAGAATTCTGCTCGATCTGCCGGATGTACAGGAGCAGTCCGATCACGGTTAGAAAAATGAATGCCAGTGCCAATCCCAAGCCACGGCGGCGATAATCCCGCTCCGCCAGGGCACCCTTCCCCGCTTGCAGATTATTCGCAGTAATTTTCAGGCCCTCTTGAATATCGTGATCTACGAGTTCCTTTCGAAAGGTGTGAATTGTGACGCGAGCCTTCGTCAGCGCATCGCGCGCCTGGTCTTCATCCAGTCGAGCCTGGCTCACTTCCATGCCAGAAGATTCGGCAACGCCGAGGACAATGTCGGCGTCCTTGATGGCGTCGTCCAGGTGGGTCAAGTCAGTGAGCATTTCCGCCCGGGCTGTGTCGCAAGCGTCTCCCGGCTTGTGGCACTGCATGCATACGGCCTGAGGACCGGTCCCGAGTCTTGCGTCCGTCGGATGGCTGATCCCGTGATTGCCGTGACAGACCACGCATCCCGGCAGGCCGGCGGATTGAAAGGCAGTCTTGTGCGAACTCTTGTCATACATCTGGGCCTGGAAGACATGGCATTTCGAGCAGACGTTTTGAACCGAATCGACTCCCGGCGGGGCCGCGCCATGGTTTCCATGGCACGTTGTGCACGTCGGTGCGCTCAAGTCACCGCGAGTGGCCATGGCCTCATGATGCACGCTGGTGTTGTACTTTGCGAATTGGTCCGTGGGAATTGAATATCCCTTCATATACGCGGCATTTGCGTGGCACCGCGAGCAGGTCTGGGCGACGTTGAGTGGATTGACGTTCGAAAGAGTGTCGCGCGCCGGGCGCAGGTCATGCACGCCATGGCAGTCCGTACAGACTGCGACTTTCGGGTCACCCTTTGCGAATAGCTTGCCGTGAACACTCGTCTTGTACTGGCTGAGCTGATCCGTTCGAAGCGAAGGATTGTACTGGCGCATGTACGCTGGATCGGAGTGGCACCGGCCACAGAGTTCCGGAATCTGCTTGCGTTCGATTTTGCCACGGAAGCCGGCAGACTTGCTCATGGCGTCCATATCTGCCTTTGTCGGATCCCCGCCGTGGCAACTCGCACAGGTCAATCCCTTCTGTGCATGGATGTCATGGGAAAATTGTTCCTGGGTCACGTGGAGAGGTGGGTCCAGCGCGGAATGGCAGTCCACACACGTGCTCTCCGCTTGCGCGTGGGCCATCGCACAGCAGGACGACATCATAAGCAGCAGTGCCGTCCGGAGAATCCAGTTATTTTGCCAGGTAGCCATAAATCGTCATCGCCACGATGTAGGTCAGCGCGAATACCCCTGCTCCCATGATGAATCTCCGGCCGCGCCCACGGCCCACTTGATCGAAAAACGGAAGCAACAACCAAAGAAGGCCAGCGACACCGAAGACGAGGATTCCCACGACCTCGCCATCCACAAACCACAACTTTGCCGGAATCTTCTTGAGCGTTTGGAACATGAACATGAAATACCACTCCGGGCGGATGCCAGCGGGAGCGGATGCAAACGGATCCGCTTTCGCTCCCAGTCCCCAGGGAAGAATCGCCGCCAGTGCCCCCAGAACTCCGAGGGCGATGTACCATGCCATCAACTCGCGCAAAAAGAAGTTGGGGAAGAACTTCATCTGGCGTGCCTCGCCCGGAGAGGTGTTCCAGCGGGCTTCCACATCTGGCGGCACGCTCATGCCGAAATATTGGACCAGGGCGAGATGAACGAGCACGAGCAAAGTTGTCAACAAGGGCAACAATGCGACGTGAAATCCGAAGAAGCGCGTGACGGTTGCGCCGGTCACATCTTCGCCACCGCGCAAGAACACCATCAGGCTGTGGCCGACGATCGGGACTTGCCCTGTAATTTCCGTTCCCACCTTAGTGGCGAAAAACGCCAGTGTGTTCCACGGGAGCAGGTAACCGCTAAAACCGAATCCCATCGCTAAAAAGAGCAGCAACATGCCGCTGATCCACGTGAGCTCCCGAGGCTTGCGATAAGCGCGCAAGAAAACCACGCTGAACATGTGAGCGAAGGCCGTGAGGATCATCAGGTTTGCCGCCCAGGAATGAATTGAGCGGATCAACCAGCCGAATTTCACCCGCGTCATAATGTACTGAACACTTTCGAAAGACTCATTCGCTCCCGGCCGGTAGTACAGAAGCAGCAAGATTCCCGTGCAGACCTGAATCATGAACAGGAATAGAGTGACGCCGCCCAGGAAGTACCAGTAGGAGAGCTTGTGGGTCGGTACAGTCTTTTTTTTCAGCGGTGCAACAAGTTCGGCCAAATGGAAGCGTTCATCCAGCCAATCCTGGGCGCGGGTGAATAAGTTCACCTCAAGCCTCCCGCTTGCGGCTGACGATGATTTCGTCTCCGCGGACGTGTACTTGGAAAGACTCCAGCGGGCGCGGGGGAGGGCCGGAGATATTGCGGCCATTCAGGTCGTACAAACCGTTATGGCATGCGCACCAGATTTCGTGCAGGTCGTTACGATACTGAACCGTGCAGCTTAAGTGCGTGCAAACAGCGGACAAGGCGTGATACTCACCGTCGGCGGTCATCAGCAACAGGGCGGGGTGAGTTCCGAACCGAAAAATCTTGGAGCCATTGGGCTTCAGGTCACCGACCTTGGAAGCAACCACTTCGTCGCCGCCAAGGTCCACCACTCGAGGGGGAACGAGATAGCGCAATACGGGGTAAAGAAACGACACGAAGGAGGCAAGCAGTCCGCCTCCCAATAATACTTCGACAAATCGCCGCCGCGGCGGCCTGACTGGAGCAGGAACTTGGCTCCCCACTTTGCTCCCTACGTTCTGATATGAAGGCCGGTATCCAACAAGTTAGTGCTTTTTACCGATCTCCCGGATGTAAGCCACTAATTGCGCAATCTGTTCCTTCGACAGTTTGCCGTCGTAGGCGGGCATTTTGTTCCTGCCCTTATTCACCACTTCCGTGAGCTGAGCATCGGTCTGCTTTTGCACTTCGGCAGAAGTCAGATCGTGGGCTCCGAGTTTCTTCCCCATCGGCGCTTCGCCTTTCCCATCGGGTCCATGGCATACCGCGCACTTTGTCTTGAACAGGCTAGCCGCATCCTGAGCATGTGCCGGCGCGGTGAAAACGAGTGTGAGCGCAGCCAACAGAAGCGCGGCGGAGACTGTTCGAATAAACCGGTGAATCATTGCAGCCCTCCTAGGAAGACATCGAAAGATACCACAGTCCGGGCACGTCCTGTCTCATGCGCGTCAGAAGGCATAGCGGAACGAGAATGTTGCAAGGTTGCCGTTGAAATCGCGCGAATTAATCGGAGCGAGTCCCGCAGGATCGGCGGGGCCTTTGGCATTGTAGCCATAATAATTCCAGGCCATCTTGTAGGAGAGGCCCTTGTAGATATCGACTACCACCGAGCCGAACGGCTTCAGATAGTTGAAGTCGAGAGTGCCGGTCGGCGTGAGATTGTTGGGAAGGACCGCGCCGAACGGAGGAGGCGTACCGGTGGTGACGAACTGAGGCTGGTTGAAGTAATTCGAAGTGCCGCGGACGAAACTTCCGTTAAATCCCAGCCCCACCGTAACCCGCTTGACGACCTTCCAGAGAAATTCTCCATAGGCATAGTGATCTGTGCTGCGGTAGACCGACTGGGCACCGAGCCCCACTGGAGAGGCACTGCCGCTCGGGCAAGGGGTCGTCGGCTGGCCTGCCAGAGAGCTGGCGTAGCAAATGTCCGCTTGCGCGAAGAAGTCCCAATAGTTGTATCCAAAATCGACCGAGAGGCGAGGGTTCGGAGAAAGAACCGCGTTGAAACTGTACATACGGTCGTGTTCGAGGTCATTCACCGGTGCCGGGCATTGGAGATTCGGGCTCGTCGTAGTGGGGCAGTCTAGAATGCCGGAGACGTTGTCGCGGTTTTCATGGATATCGATCGCACCGTCAAGAGTTGCCCATGGCCGCGGCCGGTAATTCGCGTGAATCTTGTATGTTTGCACCTGACGCGGGCTGATGCGGGTGAAACTGTTGTCGTTGTAACCGAACTGAAAATCGCCGGTAATGCGCAGCTTGTCTATCGGCCGAGCCGTCACGCCCAATAATAGGACATTTTCGTTGATCGTCGTGACGTTGCGAGATGTGTCGCTGTTAGCGTCCAAACCTATTTCGGTGATGATGCCGGTTGCCGGGTCGAGCGTGCAGTTCGGGGGGAGCACTTGCGGAGCTGGCGGGGCGGGAAGTGCACAATCAGCACGTGCGGCAAAAAAGAGATTTGCTGCGGTGCCTCCGGGACCTCCCGGAAGATAGGATTCCTGAACGTCAAAGATCGAAGCGAAATCGGAAATCTTGCGGTTGGAATAATAATAGCCAATCCGGCCGCTATAGCGGCGATTGAAGTCGTATTCAACTTGGATCGTATTCGCAATTAGATTCTGTCCTAGGAATCGGGAGAAAAGTTGTGTCTCAAAGTCGGAGACGGAACTGCTACTGTGCTGCGGGCAGCCCGGCTGAGTGAAGGAGGTGGCCGCCACACCTGTTGCGAAGCAGGTGGCGGGGAAAGAGGTCGGATCGAGGGTCGAAATCGGAAGCAACATGCCGGTCGGGAGCGGAGGCGGCCCCGTTGGCGTGGCGCCGAAAAAATTAAGCGCTGTTGAGGTCCACATGCCGGGAATGCGCCAGTTGTCGTATCGGATCGAATCCACGAGGCGCAGTTTGTCAGAGAACGAGTAGACGCCATTCCAATCCGCGTTGACCGATACGCGCTTGGCCTCCGCCGGACCGGCCGTCACACTCCCCCGGCCCAAGGAACGGCTGGTAAATCCGTTGATGGCCTCGACGAAGTCACCCGTGACGTTATCGCCGCTGCTGTAGCCGATCGCACCCGACATTTCGAAATGGTCGAAATAAGACGACTGGAAACTGAAACGTTCCGTAGGCATAAAATTCCGGGGACGAGCGAATTTGCTGTAACCCGGAAGCGGAAGACCTGCGACTGTCCCGTTGATGTAGCCGTTGCAGTTGGATTTGACGGTGGGCGGGTTCGTAGCCGGATTCGTAATGGGCGATCCACACGGGGAAGATGCGGTCCAGACGATTCCCAGATCCACAGGCGTACCGTTAGAGAGCTGGTAGCTCCCGAGGCCGAGACCAGGATTTTGCGGAATCTGATCGAACGTAAACGTATCCTGCTTGAAGTATTTAAGAAATTCGTCGAAGGAGAGTGTTGTTTTAGGCAAGGCCCGATAATCAACGCCCGCATGGTAGGAATTCGTGGTGATCCGGAAATTCTGATTCAGCAGCGGCTCGGTTCCTCCGTCCAGCGTCGTAAACGCCGGCCCCTCATTTACGTTTCGCGAATATCCCAGGCGGAACCGAATTTTCGATTGTGGAAGAAGTGTGAGGTTGTAGTCCTGCATGCGGCGGACGAGGTCCAGAGCGTGCGGGGAAAACTGGATAGCCGTGGGAACCACGGATACCGCCGGGTTCAGGGGATTGGCGAGCAAGGTCCAGTCCCAGATGTTCTTGTCGCGACGGAAGAGGAGAGAAAAATCGTACCACTTGTTCTTTTGGATGCGTAGCCGGGTCACGTCATTCGGATCGCCGCCGTATCCAAAGTTGCTGAAGCTGAGGTTATCGAAGAGGAATCCCCTGTGATCCAGTGAACGCATCTCCACAGAGTAATCGAAGAGACGCAAGCCCTGACCCAGGTCTATGAACGTATCGTAGGTGAATTGATTGCCGTTAATCCAGTTGCCCCGATAGCCCGCCTCAATGGATTGGTGGATGTTGTAATCGCCGACATTGACGCCCTTCGTTTCATCCGAACTGCTCTGGGCGCGGGAGATGGGCGAGAAAAAAAGAGCTGCGACGAAGAGTGCCAGAACGATTGCGAGTGCATGAAGGCGACTGTTCGCGGCTTTTTCACACCCGCGTATTGAACTTGTCGCCCTTACCCGGCTTGTCTTCGGCTCAAATTGCTCCGACGTTATCATATTCGTCTCCGTGAGCCCTTCTACTTGAAAAAGAACCGATCGAAGTTAGAGCCATGGATTTGCGTGTGGCACAGTGTGCACGCCTGGAATTGAGCGGACTGATTGTGGAACGAAGGAGTCCCCGGCGCCGCGCTGAAGCTCGACGCGGTATGGCACTGCAAACAGAGCAGGTTTACGGTGCTAAACCTCAGCATGTGCTGGTTCGGGCTGCCGTGCGGTACGTGGCATGACTGGCAGCCTTCCGTCTTAACCGGATCGTGCTCGAATACAAACGGGCCTTGCTTGTCGGCGTGGCAGGTAAAGCAGATAGCGTCTTGCTGCGACGATGTCCTTACTTGCTTCGGCTTGACGGTGCCGTGCGGGTTGTGGCAGTCGACGCACTGGATCAACCCTTCATTCACGCGATGATGAAAAGGCATGTCGAACTGTGGTTTCTGCTGGAGATGGCACGAGTAGCAGAGTTCTGGCGTGGATTTCACCAGCAGGTGCTCAGTTGTTGCCGGATGGTGCGGCGAGTGGCAGGAGATGCAACTCACGTCGTTCTTCGAGTGCACCGAATTGATCGTATTCATGTGCTGCGGGCCGCCGGCGTGGCAGGTGAGGCAGCGAGCGTTAATCTCTTTGGTGGAGGCTTTTTCGAAGAGGAAGAGCTTGGAGGTATCCGCCGGGTCCGCGACGTGAGCAGCGGCGGGGCCGTGGCAATCTTCGCAGCCGTGCTTAGCGATTCCACCTTCTTTCAGAGTCTGCTTCCAGTGCGCGCTCGTTTCCCAGCTCTTGTAAACTTCTTCATGGCAGGTTTTGCAGGATTCTGCGCCGGCGTATTCGCCTGGGGTGGCGGGCGCGGAGGGCGCAGCGTTCGTCTGCGAAGAGGATTTCGACTGAGCTTCGAGAGTAGGAGCGACGCCGCACAGCAAAACGAGAATGGCCCCTAATGAACAGCAGATTGCATATCTGCCCATTCTGCGATTCATAAAATCTCCTCAATTTTGGCGCGCGACCACAATCCACCCTCATCACTACGCGCCAATAGTCTTCTTTTCGGTAAAACACGTCTGTGACTTGAGTCACAGAGCAAAGTGCGGTGCGTCACTTGAAAATGCTTTGACCGCAAGCGTTGTGTTTCGGGAGCGGCAGACGAGGGAAGAGGAATTTGGCTATTAAATAATTTTCGCCGCAGTCTTTCCTTTCCGTGACGGAACTCTAACGTGTGAATCGGCCGGAAGCAAGTTAAATGATTCTAATGCTTTACTGACATCCTAATTCGATAGCAGTGTTTCTACGTACGGTCCCGTGATGCTCGTCACATACACGGGTGATTTTCAGCACATCAAACTCCGTGCCGATACGACAGTATGGGTGTGCAAAGGAGGCCTCCGATGCCACAAGATGATCGCGACATACTCGATGTGTTGAAGTTCGAGCTCAAATTTCTCGAGAAGGGTGGTTACGGAAGTTCCCCGCGCGAGTCTTGGAGGCAGCACTTGGTCTTCGAAGATTCACCCAGCTGTTTTAATTACGACACGAAGGAGCATCCGTTGCCCTGCAACGATTGCATCCTTATGCAGCTGGTCCCTCCCGAGCAACGCGGCGAGAAAATACCCTGCCGGCACATACCGCTGACGAAAGAGGGCGAGACACTGGAAACTCTCTACAAGTACGGAACGCAGGGTGAGATTGAAGATGCTATGCGCCAGTGGCTCCGGGCAACAATTCAGCGGATCGAGACGGAAAGAGCGCAGTTACCAGCAGTCCCCCTCTAACCAGTTGCGGCGCTCAGGACCTTTGTCTCAGCCTGTTGTTGCGCGGTCCTCTCGTGAAGTTTGCGGCAATCTACTACCGGTGCGGGAATCCGCGCTGTTGGCAACGGGACTTCCTGCCTCTCCCTGAGGTTTGCCTCTTGCGATCCTCACTCGTCGAGATTCTTGCTCTGCGAATTTACGCGGCTTTCACTTCGACACGGGTGCTTTTGGCTTGACCGTCCCTGGGCGTGGTGAAATCAGGAACGCCGTACCAAAGCGTTGCGGTTGTTTTCGTGGAGTCGACTTCAACCGGTAAAACAATGATTCGAAGATGTTCGATCGAGCACTGCTCGTTGTAGATTGTTTTCGCCTTCTGTCTTTCTTCTTTGCTCATTTCCTTCTTGCCGCTGATTGTCAGACGATTCGACTCAATGCTTACCTGCAGTTCGTTAGCACTGAAGCCTGGCACTTCGGCTTGGACAGTGATTGCATCGTCGGATTCGGTTTCGATTGCCGGCGTGCTTTTGCTCACGGAGAGCGACATTCACCGAGGTTCCTGAAGCAAAACTGAATCCCGCGCCCCACGAGACGTCCATGGCGGAATAATTTCCGAGGATTCCATTAGAGGAAACGGGCCCTTCAGGAATACTCTCACCCAATTGAGAAGATGTGCCAGCTAAAGGGGCTGCTGGGGATGGGGAGACAATCACACCGTTTCGAGGGCTTCTGGGATCGGCCCCTGCAGGAACTGTTCCAGCTACTGCAGGCGAGTCCGGCGGGCCTGACGACCGACGAGGCCAGCCGGCGATTGCGTCTTTACGGCCCAAACAGCCTGGTCCGGGAATCTCGCTTCGCTGTGCTGCTCAGTTTTTTCGGTTTCTTCGCGAATCCGCTTGTCATCATCCTTATCGTTGCCAGCGGCGTATCTCTTGCGCTCGGAGAGCACGTTGGCGGGCTGATCATCATCGCTATTGTATTGTTCAGCGTGCTCCTGAATTTCTTGATGGAATTCCAGGCTCGGCATGCGGTTGACGAAATTCGGAAGCAGATTGCCATAACGGCTGCCGTGATTCGGGATGGACGAGAGCAGGAACTGCCGATAGCTGATCTGGTCCCCGGAGATATTATCCGGCTCAACGCTGGGGACCTTGTGCCAGCGGACGCACGTCTACTGGAAGTAAAGGATCTGCACGTGCGCGAATCAGTGCTCACCGGGGAGTCTTTGCCGGTCGAGAAGACGGTGACTGATCTTTCACAAGAAAAGCATGGCGTCGCGGATGCGAGCAACAGCGTTTTTCTGGGCACTGCGGTTCAGACTGGGATAGGTACTGCGGTCATCGTCTGCACGGGGAAAGATACCGCCTGCGGTGAGATTGCGCAGCGTCTGGCTGCGCGGCCACCGGAGACAGAATTCAGCCGAGGTGTGCGCCACTTCGGAATGATGCTGACATGGGTGACGATGTTGCTCGTCCTTTTCGTCCTGCTAGTGAACATCATTTTCCATCGTCCGGTACTCGAGTCTTTTCTTTTCTCGGTCGCGCTTGCCGTAGGTATGACACCTGAAATGATGCCCATGATCATCACAGTAACGCTGGCCCAGGGTGCGAAGCGGATGACCAAGAAGAAGGTCCTCGTAAAGCAACTTGCGGCAATCGAGGATTTCGGCAGTGTGGATATTCTCTGTACCGACAAGACAGGGACACTCACCGAAGGGGAGATCGTGCTTGACCGGCACGTGGATCTTCAAGGTAAGGATAACGAGAACGTCCTGCAGCTCATTTACCTGAACAGCCACTTTGAGGCGGGCATCAGAAGCCCCCTTGACGATGCCATCTTGAAGCATGAGCCTCCTGCCATTGAAGGATATGACAAGGTGGACGAGATCCCTTTCGACTTCAATCGCAAGCGCCTTTCAGTGGTGGTGCGACACGCTGACGATCACCTTCTCATCACCAAGGGCGAGGCTGAGAGTGTATTTACCATCTGCGAAACGGTAACCATTGATGGAGTTCCTCAGCCGTTTGACGATAGCCGCCGGTCAGAGGCCGAAAGCACGCTGAAGAATCTCAGCGCTGCCGGGTACCGCACTCTTGGTGTGGCGGTGCGAAACGTGGAGAAACTGGATGTGTACACCGTCGCGTCCGAACACGCTATGACGCTGGTCGGGTTCGCGGCTTTCCTCGATCCGCCGAAAGAGGGTGTTCTTTCTGTCCTCAACGCCCTGAGACAGAATGGCATTTCTACGGTGGTCATGACGGGCGATAACCAGTACGTGACACAGAAAATAGCTCACGACGTGGGATTGAGAACAGACCACATCCTAATCGGGAACCAGGTCGATGCGATGGACGATGCCGCTGTCGCCTATCAAGCAGAGAATGGCGCCATCTTCGCCCGGGTGTCACCCGAACAGAAGAACCGGGTGATCCTCGCTCTTAAGGCACGTGGGCACGTTGTTGGCTACCTGGGGGACGGAATTAACGATGCCCCGTCCTTGCACACTGCGGATGTCGGGATTTCAGTCATGAACGGAGTCAACGTTGCCAAGGATGCCGCCAAGATCATCCTACTTGGAAAAGGATCTTGCCGTTGTGAACGACGGAGTAGTCGAGGGGCGGCGTTCCTTTGCCAACATCATGAAGTACATCATCATGGGCACGAGCTCAAATTTTGGAAATATGTTCAGCATGGCAGCGGCATCTCTCTTTCTGCCATTTCTGCCGATGCTCCCGAGCCAAATCCTGCTGAACAATTTTCTTTATGATGTCTCGCAGGTCAGCATCCCCAGCGACAATGTTGATCCCGCCATGTTGCAACGGCCCAAGCGATGGCAGATTGGATTCATCCGGCAGTTCATGATGATCATCGGTCCGATCAGTTCAATCTATGATTTCCTCACTTTCGGGGTGCTGCTCTGGGCGTTCCATGCCTCCACAAATGAGTCGCTTTTCCACACCGGCTGGTTCGTGGAGTCCCTGGCGACACAGACCCTCGTGGTATTTGTGATCCGGACGGCAGCCAATCCTCTCCAGAGCCGGCCCAGTCGGACGTTGCTGCTTAGCGTGTTGGCCGTCGTCGCTGTTGCGACTGCGCTGCCATACACGCCGCTCGGCCGTTTGTTGCGGTTTACTCCGCTGCCCGTATCACTATTGGGTGCGATTGCGTTTCTTGCAGTGACCTATCTCTTTCTCGTGCAGGGTGTTAAGTCCTGGTTCTATCGTCGACACGCGCTGCTCTGAAGGAGCCGTTTATTAGGCGCAACGCAGGCAAAGTTCCTTGTCTCGATCAATGCCATGAAAACCACAACGAAGCGGCAGTTCGCCAGCGCATCAAAAATCTTTGCGATTGCCTCGAGTCCATCCAGGGGAAATAGCCGTTCGGGACAGGGCGTTTACAAAGCGTCTCCGTTATCCCTCTTAAACTGAATCGTATCTCGCCTGGACTGCTTTCCCGTTTGCCCGTAACTCTGACGAGTGGAAACTATTTTGGTTTAGCGGATTTGGCCACTGCCGTATCCCTAATGACGGAGTACTCGAAGGTAGTAATCGTCACAAGGGATAGGCAGTTACGTGCTGCTCTGGTTGTCTTTATGCGCCAAGAGTGCTCTCACCGCCGGCGTGACCGACATCACGAAAAGTTGTGACTTGAATCACAGCATCGCCTACCAAAAGTGCGCAAACATCAAATCGGAGTTCGAAAGGATATGAAGAGAGAATTCAGCGGCGTGAACGCTCTTCGATTCAGAGTTGTTTTCGCTGTATTTTGCGTCTGGCTGGTTCTTGGCAGCCCTGCCGCGTTTTCGCAGACTCCGCAAGAAAACCCCTGGGAAATTCTGCAGGCAGGACTGAGCGAACACAAAACAGGCAAGCGCGCAGCCGCCGTGGGAGCGCTCGGACTTCTTCAAGGTGATCCCCGCGCGATCGAATCCGCAGAAAAAGCCCTCAGAGACAAGAAGCCTGCTGTCCGGGCCGCAGCCGCCACTTCTTTGGGGCAGATGGGAGCCCAATCTTCCGTTCCCTTGCTGAAGCAAGCGTTGGCGGATAAACAAAATCAAGTTTTTTTCGCCGCCGCAGATTCGTTGCTCTCCATGGGGGATCCCGCCGGCTACGATGTGTATTACGAGATCCTGACAGGCGAACGGAAAAGTGGTCAGGGCCTGATCGCCGCAAAAAAGAAACTGCTCACCGACCCGAGAGCGCTGGTGCTCATCGGAATCGGAGTCGGAATTAGCTACGCTCCCTATGCCGGGTATGGATGGATGGTGTGGCAAGAACTATCCAAAGACTACGCCACTCCCGTGCGTGTCAACGCGCTGAGAAAGCTCGCGAACGACCCGGATTCACGGATTGGTGAAGCGCTTGTCAAGGCGGCTTCCGATAAGCACTGGACCGTACGAGTGGCCGCGCTCTCCGCGATTGCGCGTCATGGCGATCCCAGTCTGATCTGTTCGATCACACCACACATGAGCGACAAGAAAGCGCCCGTCAGGTATACGGCAGCGGCGGCCGTTCTGCGATTGTCGGCGTTGGTTTCCGAGAATGGGGAAGCTCAAATGGCAACTCAGCCGTGAAGCCTCAGGTTCCGGTCAGCGTGAGATATATCCTTCTCTCCTGGATAATCGGGATCGCCATTACAGCAGAGCAGAGCCACCTCGACCGAAACCTCTTCGGAGGTGGCACTGTCACGATGGTCGGCCGCACCGGAAGAGGGCCGATCTGAATACGTGCAGTAGCTATATATCGCCTTCGTGCTGGTTATCGTGGGCACCAGAGCAACGTGCGGATGTGACGTATGTCACCTAGATACGTGAGTCCGCGCACGGAGAGCCATTGTAGACGCGAGTAGGTTATTGAAGTATCCCAATAAGCAGCATTCGGTTCTCGATAAAGGTCGGCGCTCTCGCGATCTCCGCCGCGAATGCAAATTCTTAAGAGGGCAGAGCTGATGGATTCTGAAGGTACAAGCCAGCTAAGGATAAAAAATATTCTATATACGACTGACCTCTCGTTCGCGGCTGAAAGGGCGTTGCCCTACGCGCTGGAAATCGCTCGACGATACGGATCCACGATCTACGCCGCGCATGTGATCCAGCCCCTAGTTTCGCCCGGCGCATGGCCGCAAAAAACTAAGGATGAAGAGGTGTTTCGTCAAGAGAGCAGGAAGGACTTGGAGGAACAACTGGGATCTGTTCCTCATGAAATCATCTTCCAGCCGGGAAAAGCCTGGCAGACTCTCTCTAAACTCATCAAGGAAAAACACATCGACCTAGCCGTTTTCAGCACGCACGGTCGAGCCGGTATGGACAAGTTATTGTTCGGCTCCGTCGCGGATGAAATCCTTCGAAAGGCGCCCTGTCCCATTTTAGCGGTGGGCCCGGCGGTCGCGAGCAAACCGAAACAGAACATGGAGCTAAACCGAATCCTGTATGCGACCGATTTTAGTACAGAATCTCTGGCCGCTGCGCCTTATGCGATTTCACTCGCGCAAGAGCATTGTGCACGGCTCATCCTGCTTCATGCGATCGACGACGGGGGCGATGTACCCGCGATGTTACATGCACTCGGCGAGCTGGTTCCGTTTGGCGTGGAGCTTCAATCTGACCCGGACTGCGTGGTGGAACACGGAGCGCCCGGTGGGAGGATCCTGGAAGTGGCAGAGGGGCATGGCGCTGATCTGATTGTTCTCGGCGTTCACGGTAAAAAAGGGCCCCGCCAGCACTTGACGCGCTCAGGCGTATTCCAAATCGTAACGAAAGCAAGGTGTCCGGTGTTGATCGTGCGCGGCTAAATTCGCTCAAGACGATTCTGCCAACACTCCTACCGATCTCAAGGACATTTACGTCCAGCGATTTGCGGCCCGAAGAACTGCCCGGGAAGAAGCACAATCGATATTGATTTCCTGACCTCACCCCCCTTGATTGTGTGTTTCGACCGAGGGCTTGTTACGACTTTCAAGCTCTTGTTATCATTCGAATTCCCGCGAGACCATTAGGTATCGCGGCGTTGAAGGAACATGAAATCCGACAAAGGACGCGCTTTTGATATTGGGGCGTTTCTCGAATCAACCAGTGCGGGCAAGAAGAGGGTGTTTAAGAGCCGTGAGGTAGTATTCTCTCAGGAAGATCCCGCCAAGAATATCATGTACCTTCAGAGAGGCATGGTCCAGCTCTCCGCCATCTCCCATACTGGGAAGACGGCCATTGTGGCAATTCTCGGTCCTGGTGATTTCTTTGGTCTATGGTGCCTTGCTGGTTTTCCTCTGCGGATGGCGACAGCAACCGCTGTTGCGCCGAGTTGTGTTTTCACGATTAAAAAGGGGCTCATGCTTCGCCTACTCCGTACCAAGCATGCGTTTTCTGACCGATTCATCTCTTTTCTTTTGGCGCAGAACATTCGAATTGAGCGCGACTTGCTTGATCTTCATTTTAACTCGGCTGAGAAACGGCTCGCGGGCAAGCTCCTGCTGCTTGCCCGCTATGGAATACGGCACGGCCACGAAAGCCTCCTCCCTAAGGTATCCCAGGACACGCTGGCGAAAATGACCAGGACTACGCGTGCTCGCGTCAATCTTTTTATGAACAAGTTTAGAAGGCTGGGTTTTATTGATTACAACAATGACAGACTCAAGGTTCACCATTCTCTCGTAACTGTTGTCCTTGGCGACTAACGTTCCTCGTTTTTTCTGCTGTGCTCAATCCCGATTTGAGGAGAATTTATAGCCTGTGCAGTTCTGAACAGAGGGATTCCCAAGGGCCTTGCTTTTAATGTATAGGTCAAAGGTCTTAACATGAACAAGAAGGACGACTCGAACGATATCGCTACTGAGCGATGATTGATGAGCATAGGCGAGACTTCAGCCGGACGTAAACGCATAGAGGTGGCCCTGCATAGCAGCGAGGACAGTTTTCGGCTGCTTGTGGAGGGCGTGAAGGATTATGCAATTTTTATGCTCGATCCCGGAGGACGAGTGGTGAGCTGGAACTCCGGGGCGGAACGCATCAAAGGTTACCGAGCCGAAGAAATAGTCGGTCAGCATTTCTCGCAGTTCTACACGCAAGAAGATATCGAAAGTGGCAAGCCAGATCACGAATTGGAGACCGCTGCTTCGCAGGGGCGACTGGAAGACGAAGATTGGCGAGTCCGCAAGGACGGTTCACGCTTCTGGGCGGACGATGTGATTACAGCCATCCGGAGCATGCGCGGTGAATTGGTCGGATTCTTGAAAGTTACTCGCGATTTTTCGGCTCGCAAAGCGGCAATAGACGCTCTCCAGCAAAGCGAACAACGATTTCGAGCGTTGTTTGATTTCTCGCCAGACGCGATTATTGTTACCGACCAAAAAGGCGAAATTACGGAAGTAAATTCGCAAGTGGAAGGCTTCTTCCGCTACGGGCGCACGGAATTGCTGGGCCAGCCGATCGAAATCTTGATTCCGGAACGATACCGGAACGTACATCCCACGCACCGAAAAGAGTACAGTGCCCAACCTCGTACGCGCCCAATGGGAATCGGATTAGAGCTTTATGGCAGGCGCAAGGATGGCTCTGAATTCCCAGTTGACATTATGCTCAGCACCGTAAAGACCACCACAGGCAGAATAGTCCTGACTGTTATTCGTGACCTCTCTGAGAAAGTACGGGTCCAGGAGGAATTGGAACGAAGAGAACGTGAAAGGCGCTACCTTGAAGAGGAACTCAACACCGAACATCGGTTTGAGGACATCATCGGGGAAAGCTCGGGCCTGAGAAAAATCCTGAAACAGGTCGAGACAGTTGCAGCGACGGATGTAACCGTTCTCATTCTGGGGGAAACCGGTACCGGAAAAGACTTAATCGCTCGAGCGATTCATCAGCTCAGCTCCCGGCGCGAACGGACACTTGTTAAACTGAATTGCGCGGCGATCCCCACCGGCCTGCTTGAGAGCGAGCTCTTCGGGCACGAAAGAGGCGCTTTCACCGGCGCCATCGCTCAGAGAATTGGCCGGTTGGAATTGGCTCACCAGGGAACGCTTTTCCTGGATGAAATCGGAGACCTTCCGCTGGAGCTTCAGCCGAAACTTTTGCGAGCGCTGCAGGATAAAGAGCTTGAGAGGCTCGGCGGCACGCGCACAATTCCAGTTGACGTCCGACTGGTGGCTGCCACCAACCGTAATCTTGAAAAGATGGTGGCGGACCTTGAATTTCGTAGCGATCTTTACTATCGTTTGAGAGTCTTTCCCATAACAATTCCCCCTTTGCGGGAGCGCCGGGAAGACATACCTCTGCTCGTTCGATATTTTGTCACTAAGCATGCTCGTCGCATGGATAAGCACATAGAGTCTGTCCCGCCCGATGTGATGAAGGCCCTGACAAGGTGGGACTGGCCGGGCAATATTAGAGAACTTGAGAATTTCATCGAACGCGCAGTCATCCTCTCGAAAGGACCTGCTTTACGAGCGCCTCTGGCTGAACTCGACGTCCCACCGGAAACGAAGTTCAAGGAAGATGCGACACTCGAATCCTCAGACAGGGCCCAAATCCTCCGCGTTCTCCGCGAAACCAAAGGCATCATTGCCGGCCCAAGTGGTGCCGCCGCGCGCTTGGGTCTGAAAAGAACGACACTAAATTCCAAATTGAAAAAGTTGGGCATCGAGCGCAATGACTACAGGTAGTCATTGCTGACGATATGTCGTCAGTGCGCTTCGTCACCCCGCTTAGTGTTGTCGCTCACTAGCGGTTGCGCTGGATGCTAAGTCGTTTCCTCCCGCACGCAAATCGCCCCCGCTTGAAATGACCCGCTTTGGCTCCTCGCGTGCCATACATAACTGAACGTCTAGCGCAGAACGATCCTGGATTACGATCACGTTGAGAGTCACCATACATTCAGAACCAGAGGCCACGACGCTAAAACTCGAGGGAAGAGTTGCTGGGCCATCGGTGGGTGAATTGGATCGGGCCTGGCAGTCTCTAGCTGCTTCCCTCGGGTCAAAGAAACTCCTGGTTGACCTACGCGAAGTCACGCACATGGACCTTAACGGAAGACAAGTTCTTGCCGATATCCATAGCGCAACCGGCGCGAAGTTTGTAGCAGATACGCCGTTGACCAAGTATTTCGCAGCAGAAGCACGACGCAAAAATAAGAACGATACTGAGGAGGAGGCCTAATATGCGAGGACCATACGGTTTTGAAATAAGCGAAAATTGCCAGACGTGCAAGCTCAAGAAGACCAGTTTCTTCTGCCAGCTCTCTCCCAAAACGGTGAAAGACCTCAACGCGATCAAATCAACCTCAGTGTATCCTAAGGGCGCAATTCTGTTTCTCGAGAAACAGGATTCGCGCGGCATTTTTATGCTGTGCGAGGGAGAAGTTAAGCTTTCGATTGGCTCCAGCGATGGGAAAACACTCATTCTGAGAATCGCTAAGCCAGGTGAGATTCTTGGCCTGATGTCTTCTCTTTCGGGGCAACCGTACGAGGTGACGGCCGAGACTCTCCGTCCATCCCAGATCGCATTTGTTCGCCGCGATGATTTCGTGCGCTTCGTAGCCCAGCACCCTGAGGCTTCGCAGGGCATAGTCAAACAACTCAGCTCGAACTATCTCGGAGCTTGCGAGCAACTGCGGACGGTTGGCCTTTCCACTTCCGCTCCTGAGAAGCTTGCGAGACTGCTGCTGGATTGGTCCGCAGAAGCGGAGGAGACGAAGCTAGGAACTCAAATCACAATGCGGTTAACTCACGAGGAAATCGCAGAATTTATCGGCAGTACTCGAGAAACAGTCACGCGCACATTGAGTGATTTCAGGAACCGCCGCCTTGTGACGACCAAGGGTTCTACCTTGTCGATTCCGAACCGGGCAGCGCTAGAAAACTTTGTGGCCGCCTAACACCTTCGACGGAAAATCCGCGGCGCCGGACTGCGTTCCACTCAGCCGACGCTCGCGTCGGCGGCGATGCTGCGCGTTCTCGATTATTATCTTTGTTCAGTCCCATGACTTACGGTGAGAACAGGGCACGCGGCGCGGGCTACGACCTTGTGAGCGGTCGCGCGTTCCAGATGGGTCGCCGCACCCAGACGGCCGGCGGCATCGCGCACGCCGAGCACGATCAAATCGGCCCGGCGCTCCTTGGCTGCCTCAGCGATCCGTTCCGCTGGATTGCCGTACTCCACCGCCACCTCGGGAGGATAGTAAAGTTCCACATCCTTCGGCACAATCTCGTAAAGTTGATGAATCGCTTCGGCCACCGAAAGTTCGAACCGTTTCTCCTCATTGTTGTTTCGTGGCTCATCCTGTCGCATGACGTGCAGCAGAGCGAGGCGGGCGTGATTTCCCTGGGCAAGTGAGATGGCATACGGGGAGGCAGCCACTGAGGCGTCCGTGAAATCGGTTGCAAAAAGCACTCGATGGAATCTCCCGCCGTTGTGGGCATTGTAGCGGACGCCCGGCCCGATCGTGAGTACAGGCACGTGCGAACGCCGGAAGATCTCTTCGGCTACGGAACCCAGCAGAAATTTTTCTGCGCCCGTACGACCATGCGTGCCAAGCACTATCAAATCAATTTTGTAAGTTTTCGTCGCTTGCTGAACCGCATCCCACACGCCGATTCCTTGCTCCACGATCGTTTCGTGTAACAGCCCCACCAGCGCGGATTCCACTCGCCGCATTTCCGTCTTCGCGCTTTCCTCCTCTGCTTCGATTGCCGCTGCCGTCAGCTCGGGGGTCGTGTACACGTATGGAGCAGGCATGAGGACATGCAGCGCGTAGACTGTGGCTTCGTATCCCCGGGCGATCGCAGCCGCAAAGGGCAGAGCTGCGTCGGAGGGTCCCGAAAAATCCGTCAAGAAAAGGATGTTTTTCAGTGAGATTTGTACATTCGACTGCACCATAGTCATAAACCACCTCTCAAACCATACTGCGCCAAACACTCAATACGCCGCTGTGATAAGCGTCATGGACGAAGGTGATGTTAGTCACTCGGCGATGTTCACTAAAACTATCAAAGCAAATCGCAAGTGCTCGTGATGAACTACTCAAAGAGTAGCGATTGGTGTCAAAGCGTCCTCCACGACGCCTCATGGAAAGAAACGATCGAGAAGAGCGTCGATTGTATTTCTGGTGGCCAAACAGATCGGAATTTTAAATGCTCTGGATGCAACACGACTGTGCACTGAGATCGTTGGCAGGATACGCGGAGAAAGATGTGGCCACTAGAATTCAACGGCCCGGAAACTGTAGGGCCGATTCAGTCCGATGTAGGAACCAGCGGTCCAAAACCACATGACGCGAGAACCAACGATTTGCCAGCAGGATTCGAGCGACGCAGCTAACTACCTGCGCCGGCAGGTGCCGACCGATAAGGCTTGACCAATCATTCTGGGATTTTCCAAAGCGCGCCGCAAGTAACGCATTGTAATTCTCCAAATTCTCGCGGTTATACTTTCCGTCCGCAGCGATGATAACTTCCGCAGCCAACAAGCCGGATTCGATCGCCGGTCGTATCCCTTCACCACTTTGCGAATACGCGAGACCAGCCGCATCTCCGATCAGTAGCGTATTATCGTCTGCAACCCTGCGTTTTGTTTCCGCGTGCAGCAAGTACGCATGTCCCGACATCGGAACGGGCAAGTCAAATGTGAGCTTCCGGGTTCTTCGCAAGAAATCTACGAAGGCTGAAACGTGTTTGGGAAGTGCGTGTGGATCCAGCCTGCCCAAGCCTACATTGAGAAAGTTCTGTTTTCGGAAGCACCAACCATATCCTTTCATGTCGGGGCAAAAGTAAAGCTCGGGAACTTCTGGACGAATCGAACAATTTTCATTTTGTGAAGAGGTCATCTCGAATTCGACCTCCTGGGCGGCAACAGCCCTTTCCTTGCAGCCGCCAGCGCGGAGGAAACGAGCGACAGGACAAAAGTGGCCACCCGCTCCCACAACCAACCGAGCCTTGATTCGGCCGTTCACAACCCAATGCTCAGCCGATCGTTCCAGTGTTGTGAGGGGTATGCCTTGAAAAATGCGCGCACCGCAACGCTGAAGCAGGAATTCGTCAAACTCACGCCTGCGAATCCCGAAGCTAATGGGTCTTCCATAATCGGTTTGGATCTCCCGGCCACCCATGCGACCCGTCAAAAAGCCGGTGATGGGCTGGAGCACGCGACTCGAGGCATACTCCGTCGTATCGATTTCAATTTCATCGAGCGCGGCCGGCGTGACCCATCCGCCGCAAACCTTGTCGCGCGGGAAAGTGCACTTGTCCAGGATTACGGTATCGAGCGCGGTCCCTTTTAACCCCCACGCACAGGACGAACCCGCCGGGCCGCCCCCGACGATCAAGACATCGCATGAATCCATTTTGGTTCTTTCTCTAAGTCCAGCTTCTCAATGTAGAGATCAGTGCGGGTCCACGGCAAATTCCGGCATGCAGAGCCGGCGAAGACAACTTGAAATAGTTGAAGGGTACCCGCGCGGAAAGCCGCGATGGATCCGGCCAGATAGAGCCGCCAGGCTCTGACAAATTCAGGTCCGAACATTTTCGCGACGCTGTCGCTTGACCTTTCGAATCGCGCCAGCCAATGTTCCAGCGTCTTGGCATAGTGAAGTCGAAGATTTTCAACATCCAGCACCGAAAAATCCCAGGGCTCAAACAAATCCATTGCTTGGCGAAGAGTAGGAACGTAGGCGCCGGGGAAGATGCGCTTTCTGATCCAAGGACTGAAGGGGCGGGCCTGATTGCGTCCTATGAAATGAAGAAGCCCGCGCCCGGAATCTCCGATGGCGCGATGGATCACTCGTCCGAGTTCTTCATAATTTTCCACTCCAACGTGTTCGAGCATACCAACCGACACGAAGGCATCAAACTCGCCGGAAATATTCCTGTAGTCATCTTCGATAAATTCCACTTGGTGACTTAAGTTCTCCTTTTTTGCCCGCTCTCGAGCGACGAGAATCTGTTCGTTGGAGACATTGAATGCTTTGACGGTAACTCCGTAGTGCCTCGCCATATGCAGCGCGAGTGCTCCCCATCCGCAGCCTGCATCGACGACCCTGTCTCCGGGTTGGAGGTGAAGTTTGCGACAAACGTAATCCATCTTGGAGAGTTGTGCTTGCTCGAGTGAAGTTGAGGGTTCGGGAAAGTAAGCGCAAGTATAGACGAGCTGGGAGTCGAGCCAGTGCCTGTAGAAATCCGCCGTCAGATCGTAGTGATGGTGTATGTTCCTGGCAGACCCGCGGAGCGTGTTCGCTTGCGTCAGTTGTAGCCATCGCGATAACAGTTTTGAACAAAAGCCTTCTCTTTTGGCGGTCGGCGACAACCGAAAAACATTTTCCAATAAGGAAACTAAGTCTCCCTCGACAAGGATTAGCCCGTCAGCGTAACCGTCTCCGAACCCAACCTCGGGATTCAGCACTACCCTGGCAAGGGTCCTCCAATCGGGGAGGATCACGCTTGCGACGGGCTTCGTTTTCAATGGAGACAGCTCCCTGCCGTCGCCTAGAAGAAGCCGAATGGGAGCCTTATTGATCGAGTTAGCGATTCTTTGAAGCAACCACCGATCGATCCAAGAGGAGCCGCTGGGACGGGTCATAGTGCCATCCTCCTCGTATTCGAGCACTTTCTTTAATCAATTAGGTTAGACGACTTCATCCGAATGCCCCTCAGCGTGCCGAGGGAATACGAACGATCCATACGGAGCAAACGGCATGCCGGGCAACTGACTCCGCGACGCTTCCGATCAGGAACCGATCGAGGCCCTTTCGCCCGTGCGACCCCACAATGACAACGTCCGTTCCGGTGCGAGCAATGTAGTCGAGAATAATGGATCTAGGATCACCCTCCTTAACAGCCGTCTGTGTTTTGAACCCGGCCTTTTCTAAGATTTCTTTGGCATGGACCACCAACTCTTTTCCTTTCTTGAGCCACTGTTTTTGGGCCGCCTGCAACGTCGCAACATCGCCGATATATTCGTAGGGGACAATCAGGAGCGGTTCAACCACATGTAAGACCGACACTTCGCATTGGTCGGGCCGCATTTGTCGGATGACGGCCTGCGTTGCGGCTTCTGAGAATTTTGAGTCATCGATGGCAAGTAAAACTTTCACGTGATTTTTCTCCTTTCGGTATGCTGGCCCATTCCTTCGACAAATCGCACGAGCGGCGAACGAAGATTCACAAGCCTGTCGCCGTGCCTCGGACGCATGGCGCCGTCGATTGCGTCAAGAAGCTTCTGACCTCTGCATCGGTGACTTGCGGAAAGATCTCGTAGAACAAACCGACGGCGCGGAGCTCTCGTGGGGTCATCAGAGAAACAACCTCTTCTGCCTCCGAACCGAGTAGCAAGTAGGTTGACAGGGGCGCAACGCCGACTGCCACAACGATGTGTGCCGACTCCAACCTTTTCAGTGCTTCTATACCGGCGCGCATGGTCGACCCGGTGACCATGCCGTCATCGACGAGTATCACCGTACGGCCGCGAACATCGAGCGGAGAGCGCGAGCGACGATATGCAATTTCGAGGCGCTCCATCTCTCTAATCTCAGTGCTCACGACCTTCTCAACCTCTTCAGCGGAAAGATGGAATTCCTCAACGACATCAGGATTGATAAACTGCGCGCCACCAATTGAAATGGCACCCATGTAAAACTCCTTAAATCCCGGTACTCCTAGTTTGCGGACAATCAACACATCGAGCGGCGCTCCAAGCACTCGGCCAATTTCATACGCCACTTGCACACCGCCACGCGATAAGCCCAGGACTAAGACATCAGGACGGTTCGAGTACCGCGCGAGTTTTTCGGCTAGCAACCGGCCTGCGTCTTCGCGGCTACGAAGACGTTCGATGATTCGAGTTCCTTTCTCGCCAAAGTTGGACACGGAAGCCTCTCGTCTCGAATCAAGCGGCGGCAGCGATTTTCTGTGGCACCACTTGTGGAAGGTCCGGCCGGTAGAGCTTCTTCAGGGTATCCAGCACATCGTCATGCGACAGTTCAGAGGTCTTTCCCGGGATTCTGGTCTCGGAGTGAGCAACGACATCATCCATAGAAAGGATCCCCTCAAGCTTGCCGCCATCGTTGATCACGGGCAAGCGCCGCACTTTCGCTTGCGCCATCGTTGTTAGCGCTGCACGGATGTCATCGTCTGGCTTGCAGGCAAAAACTTTGCCCGAAGTGACTTGGCCCACCGAGATTTCTCCTGCCAATCGATTCCGAGTCCCGAGAGCGATGCACATGTCTCGGTCAGTCACTACACCAACCACTTTTTCCTGAGCATTTAAAACGGGAAGAATGCCGCAGTTCCGGTCCCACAAAATTGCTACTGCGGCGCCCAAGTTCGTTTCGACGGTACAGCTGGCCGGTGTCCCCATCATTACGTCTTTCACTTTCATCGTCAGTCTCCTTTTCCGCGAATGCTTGCTAGTACTTCTGTATTTTTAAGCTTCAATTTTGCCGCTACAGCTCCGGATGTGGTTCAAGCAGATAATTCCTGAGCTGTCGGGCGTGCTGCGGTTTGTTTCGCATCCGCCGTTAACGCGAGGATGGTTATTGTTGTTTGGAATCGCGTTGTTGCTGTTCTCTTTCGGTGTGCTCTTGTTAGTCTTTACGTTTTCCCCCATCGAGCGTCACTTTTTTGCCGGAACGCGCACGATTTCCACGGAACACGGTGCATTCCGAGCGACGAAATCTGCCACGCTGCCTAGCAACAACCTCGGGATACCACTGCGCCCGTGTGAACCGATCACGATTAAGTCGGCATTCCACTCGGCGGCCGAGTCGATGATTTTCAGTCTGACATCACCTTTTTCCACATGGGTCTCTACCTTGAAGCCTGCCGTGCGAAGTGTCTTGGCGGCGCGCTCTACCAATTCTCTTGCCTGCGTTCCTTGAGCTTCCATCTCAGGTGCGTAATTGGCTGCCATCTGCGGCGGAGCGGAGATGGCAATTGGCTGCAGCACATGCAAGAGTCGAACTTCTGCTCCCTGAGGTCGAATTTGCGCGACGATCGCGCTCAATGCCCCCTCGGAGAATTTCGACTCATCCACTCCAACCAGGATCTTCATGAAGTTCCTCCAAATTCCGGCTAATGGCCCCTGTAATCATTCTCGCCTCTGACGGTTAGGCGCTTCTTTCGACCCAGCTACCGGAACTTTCTTCCAACTTTATCTCCCTCGTTCGTTGTGACGTCTTTGTTAGTTCATATCCGTGCAGGAGGCTGTGATGGACGTCACAGCGCAGTGTGAGGGGACGCACCTCTTTCCAAAGGCCGTCTAGGCTATAAGATATAAGCGTTTAGTTTCTTCCAACTTGAGCGATGAAGGGGGAGAGTTACGATGTTAAACGACGGAAGGTTGAAGTCTCTTTCCCAATTGCCACAGCCCTTGCTGACAGCATACCTCAACATAACGTCGGCCGACGCTTCCCATCACGGCCCGGTTCCCCGATATCTTACGTGGCTGAAGAAGGGAGGCAACTCCATTATTGAAAACTTGCCTCCAGACGAGCGAGGCGCCTTCCGCGAACAGTTGCATCGAGTGGAGGAATTTCTCCGTGACCGGTTGCCGGCTGAAAAGGGTCTCGTGATTTTTGCCGGCCCCAAAACGTGGGAGACGGTGTCAATGCAGGTGGAGATCGCAGATGAGCTCCATTGGGCAAAGCCCGCCATCTCGCAATTGCTATGGCTTGCTGCTGAGCATAGACCATATTGCGTCGTGGTTGTGGACCGTGACGGCGCGCGTTTTTTCGGCTACAGGCTCCGAGAAACGATTCAACTGAACGAGACGAAGTTCGATGTGGACATTTCGCAGTGGAAAAAAGAGGAACTGGGACATGTAGCCCGCCCCGGTATCCAGATGACGTACGGTTCTCAGCGGGACGTGTTTGAGCATCGTATGGATGCACAGTTTGAGCGTCTGTGTCGGGAGACCGCAGAAGCCGCAATTCATATGCAAGAGAAAGAGCATTTCGCCGCGGTTTTCCTGGTCGGCTCCCCACGGATGATAACCGCCGTCGCGGCCGAGTTTCCTCAAGAGCCGCATCGGCACGTTGTACTGATCAAGAAAGATCTCGGCAAATTTGAGATTCACGAACTGCAGGAGCACATCGAACCCGAGATCGATAAATGGGAGCGCGAACACGAATCAACCCTGGTCGACGAATTACTAGGCGCTGAGCGAGGGGCAGTAGTGGGAATCGACGAAACTCTTGCGCAACTCCAGAAAAAGAAAATACGCACGCTGCTGTTATTCCGGGATTTCGATGCCCGCTTGCATCGATGTACAAATTGCGGCTGGATCGACTCTTCTGCCGACCCGGTCTGCTCGATTTGCCGGGGAGAGCGGTACGGTGTAACGCTGCGTAGCGTACTGCCCGATTTGGCCGCCGCCTCTAAGGCCGATGTAGAGGTGGTGAGCGGTAAGGCGGCCATGAAATTGAAGAAGGCCGGAGGGATTGGAGCCTGGCTTCGCCAGTCCGTCCAGAGCGGACTCAGCAAGGCCGTTGGACGGGCAACATAGATACCGGTTTTGCCGCCGCCCGTAGTGTAATCTTGTTGTTCCAGGCAATTTGTCCGGGATGCCTAGAGGATCTGCGCCCGCCAATTCCTACACGGAACCAGCGGATTCGAGCATGACACTTTTCCCCATCGATCGCGCTCGGTCTCCCCGACAGTTGCCGGACGCACTCAAACAGGGGCGCCAGGGGCACATCGATTCCTTTTACCACCTTCGAGGAGTTGACCTCGGTGAGGCTGTGTGTCAGGGAACGGCCTGTTTTGTCGCAAGGCATTTGAACCCAGAGCGCTGGAGCAAGTCGCTCGGAGGGAAAGACAAGGTTTACTGCCTTGGAAAATGCTATGCCGCCCCCGCGATCGGTTCCGGGGATGAACGTCCACGAATCGAAGTACGCGCTCCCGAAGCCATAATCCTTGGAAACGTCATAACTGGCGGGGCACGAACTCTGGCGGCATATACCGCACGCGGCGGTTACAGAGCCTTAGAGCAGGCGTTTCGCCAGCAGCCCAAGGAAATTCAGAGTTCCATTGAGCTTTCCGGCCTGCGCGGACGCGGCGGAGCGGGCTTTCCCACCGGCAAGAAGTGGCGCGCTGTCGCCGGGCAAAGCGCTACCGAAAAGTTCATAGTGGCGAATGCCGACGAAGGTGATCCCGGCGCGTACATCGATCGTTTCCTCATGGAGGACGACCCATATCGCCTCCTTGAGGCGATGACGATTGCTGCATACGCCGTCGATGCTTCGCAAGGTTACATCTACCTGCGCAAGGAATACCCGCGGGCTCAAGTTTCGCTTGAGCAGGCGCTCGTCGAAGCCCGTCGTGAGAATCTCTTGGGGAAGAGAATTCTCAATGGACCGCTCGGTTTCGACATTCAGATCGTCGTGGGTGAAGGCAGTTATGTCTGCGGAGAAGAGACCGCGCTTCTCAATTCAATCGAGGGTCGTCGGCCCGACGTGAGATCACGACCGCCGTATCCCACGGAGTGCGGCCTATACGGCAAACCTACACTTATTAACAACGTTGAGACACTGGCGAACATCCCTTGGATCGTTCTCCATGGCGGTGAGGCCTACCGGCAAATTGGTTTTTCCAGAAGTCGGGGCACAAAAGTCCTTGCTCTTAATTCACTATTCTGTCGGCCTGGACTTTACGAGGTGCCATTCGGAGTCACCATTCGGCAGATCATCGAAGATCTGGGTGGTGGACTTAAGTCAGGAGACGTAAAAGGCATCCTCATGGGCGGGCCACTGGCGGGAATCATTCCGCCCCACCTATTTGAAACGCCACTCGCCTTTGAAGAGCTGGCAAGCATCGGCGCAAGCGTTGGGCACGGGGGAGTCGTTGCATTCGACGAGCATACGTCGATACTCGAGCTCGTTCATCACGTTTTCGAGTTTGGTGCCTTTGAGTCTTGCGGGAAATGCACGCCCTGCCGCCTCGGGAGTCGGCGCGTCGAACAATTCTTTCGAACGCTCTTGCAGACGGGACGCGCTTCGGTCCAAGAGAAAACAGAATGCGAGGAAATAGTCTCCTGCCTGGCTTCGACGAGCCTCTGCGGATTGGGAACCGGGTTGGCGGAGTTCGCCACGAGCGCGCTGCGCTATTACGCGAAGGAATTTGAACCATGGTTCGAGTGACGATCAATGGCACGCGATGTGATCTGCAGGAAGGCCAAACCATTTTGCAGGCCCTTCATTCTCTCGCTATCGAAATCCCCGCGCTGTGCCATGACCCGCGGCTCAGGCCTGTTGCGGGATGTCGATTGTGTGTTGTCGAGGTGAAAGGCCACGCTCGCCCTTTGACCGCCTGCGATTCTTTGCTTACGCAGGACATGGAAATCCTAACTCAGACCTCCACGTTGGAAGACTCGCGGCGGAGCCTCTTGAAGTTGATCGCGAAAGCGTATCCTTCGGAGCCCGTCAATCGCTTTCCCGAGAAGGAATTTCACCGGCTAATCCGCCGATACGGACTAGAAAGGGAGTGCGTCGGTGCTGTATCAGCCGAACGAGTCGATGATTCGAATCCCTACATTCATGTGGACATCTCACAGTGCATTTACTGTTATCGCTGCGTGCGTATCTGCGAGGAGGTGCAAGGTCAATTCGTCTGGCAAATCTGGAACCGAGGAGATGCCACGCGAATCCGTCCAGATTCCGGAACGACTCTTCGAGAGAGCTCCTGTGTCAGTTGCGGCGCATGCGTCGATACGTGTCCGACGGGCGCATTGGAGGATAAGTCCATTTTGTCGATGGGCGTCCCGACAGCCTGGACCAAGACGACCTGCGCGTATTGCGGCACTGGATGTGAGATGGACGTAGGCACCCGTGGCGGCCGGATCGTTGCCATCAAGCCCGCCCTCGAGGCGCCGGTGAATCACGGTCATCTCTGCGTGAAGGGACGATATGCCTATGAATTCACCTATGCCAATGACCGCGTGACGCGGCCGATGATCCGATACCAGGGAGGTTGGAGACCAGTCTCTTGGGACGAAGCAATCGCTTTCACGGCTGCTGAGTTCCAGCGCGTTCTGGCGCAATACGGTCCCACCAGCGTGGGTGTGCTGGGATCTGCACGCGCCACGAATGAAGAAAACTATCTGGCACAGAAATTCGCCCGGCTTGTCTTAGGGACGAACAATGTCGATTGCTGCGCGCGTGTTTGCCACGCGCCTTCCGCCACCGCTCTGAAACTCATGCTTGGCACCGGGGCCGCCACCAATTCGTTCGACGACATCGAAGCTGCGCGGGTGATCCTGATTTGTGGCGCAAATCCCACGGAGAACCATCCGATTGTCGGCGCGCGGATCAAACAGGCTGCGTTGCGTGGAACCCGGTTGATTGTGATCGATCCGCGTGAAATCGAGCTCGCGCGTTACGCGGACATCCACCTTTCTCCCCAGCCCGGGACGAATGTGCCTTTGTTGAATGCGCTCGCTCACACCATTGTGGAAGAGAAACTATATGACGAATTGTTTCTCAAGGAGCGCGTTACCGGATGGCAGGAGTTTCAAGAATTCATCAAGTCCTGGTCGCCTGAAAGCGTCGCGGCACTCTGTGGAATCCAGCCCGAGAAGATCCGAGAAGCCGCGCGGTTATATTCAGTCGAAAAGCCAGCGATGAGCTTTCACGGATTGGGCCTGACCGAGCACATCCAAGGGACTGAAGGAGTGATGTGTCTGGTTAATCTTGCATTGCTGACTGGGAATCTGGGTCGGGCGGGGACTGGAATCAATCCGCTGCGGGGCCAGAATAACGTCCAGGGCGCGGCACAGATGGGATGTGACCCAGATAATTTGACTGGTGCAATCCCTCTGAACGACGGGAAAAGCATGTTCGAAGGCATATGGGGACACCCTCTGCCAGTCGCAAAGGGCCTAAACCTGATGGGGATGATGGACGCATCGTTGGACGGGAGTTTCAAAGGGTTGTGGGCGATCGGTTACGACATCTTGCTAACGAATCCAAATGCGTCTGCTACTGAACAAGCGTTGCGGTCTCTGGAACTTGTCGTTGTCCAGGATATGTTCCTGAATGAGACCGCAAGGAATTTCGGGACGGTGTTCCTGCCAGTGAATTCTTCGTTCGAGAAAGACGGAACCTTCATGAACGCCGAACGCCGGGTCCAGCGGGTTCGAAAGGTCATCGAGTCTCAGGGCGAATCGAAAAGCGACTGGGAGATTATTTGCCGGCTTGCGAGCGCCATGGGGAAAGGCGAGTTCTTCCGTTTTCATTCACCGAATGAGATTTGGGATGAGATTCGAACCGTTTGGAAGGCTGGGAGCGGAATCACGTACCCACGCATCGAGCGCGACGGCTTGCAGTGGCCATGCACCTCCGAGGATCACCCTGGAACGAAGATGCTCCACACGGGAGGTCCTCCTGCGGAGAAACGGCCGGAACTTCGGCGGATTGAGTATCGGCCGACGAATGAGACTACAGCGGAAGACTATCCTTTTCTGCTGACCACAGGCAGAACGCTTTATCAGTTCAACGCTGGCACGATGACATCCCGCACAGCGAACTCCGAGCTGCGTCCAGAGGATTGTCTCGACATCTCAGCAAGAGATGCTGAGCGCTTGCGCCTTCAAAACGGGCAGCGAGTCCGCGTACGGAGCCGTTATGGCTCGGCAGACCTCCCAGTCAATATTAGCCAAGCTGTAAAAACCGGCGAGCTCTTCGCGACATTTCACACGCCGGAGATCTTTCTGAATTTGATCACGGGCCCCGGGCGCGACGGGTACGTCGACGCACCCGAATACAAGCGAACTGCCGTGCGAATAGAAAAAACCTAACACCAAATCAACCATGACAAGACGATGGCTCGTTACAACGCTGAATTTAGTGACTTGCGACTCACAAATCTGACGCATGGTAGTTCGTGAAATTACAGTTCTCCAAACGCCATAAATTCGGGCTCCAGGACAGCTCGAATGACGTCCCTCCGAGCGATGATTCCAACCAGTTTCCCCTGGGATGTCACAGGCACCCGAACAATGCGTTGCTCCTCCAAGCTTTTCATTATTTCCTCGATTGATGTTTCCACATCTACGGTAATTGGCGGGCCCGTCATTACCGATCCCGCGGTCAGGTTCTCTAACCGCTTGCCTTCGTTCAATGCGCGAACAATGTCGGCTTCCGTGACGACCCCTACGACTCTCCCGTCGGGGTCAGCAACGGGCATTCCACTAAATTCATTTACAACAAGCTGCGTTGCAACGTCCCGCAGTGAAGCGCGGGGGGTTCGAGATCTCGCCAAACAAATCCACGAGGTTCTGTCGCTTTCGTCCGGAAGAAACTGAACCATCGCTCAACATGTAATCTCTATAGCATTGAAGGATAAGTCTCCGGGACTTCCCCGCGCTCCCAAACTGCTGCCCGCTCTAAAGGTTCGACTGCACGAGTTTCATCCAAGTGTAGAATGGCGTCGAACTGATCTGGAAGCTGGGCATGGAAGTAGTGGCTCACGCGCTCCGATTGCGGTAGATAGATCACACCAATTGCTCGCTCCAGGCGTGACTGGCGCAAGAATGTTGTCACTTCCTGGCCGTTATCAAGCAGAAGTAGGAAATTGGGAACGCCGCTTCGATGAAACAGCGATTCGTAGCTCCCGAGGAGTGCGGGTCGGACGTACTTCCGCTCTGCAGGACCGTCCCAGTCGGAGGCCGCAGTCACCGTCCCCGTGTATGTGCTGAAGCCAACGAGGATTGCGTCCTTGCCATACCTCTGGCGCACCAGCTGCCCCAAATTCAATTCACCTCGCTGACCAACATCCGTAGCGCGCGCGTCGCCTAGATGAGAGTTGTGCGCCCAGATGACAACCTTTGCGTTCTTGACTCCGAGGTGTTGCACGAGCGCATCCAGCGTTTCCGCCATATGAGTGTCACGCAGGTTCCAGGAAGAGACTCGCTCGCGAAACATCGAACGGTAATATTCTTCAGCATTTTTCACCAAGCGAGCATTCTGTTCGGCAAAGAAGAATTCATCCGGAAATACGCGACCATCGCGACGGGAAAGTTCGGCAGCCCGCCGGCGTATTTCCACCCACTGGCTCACAGCCTCATCCTCGCAGCTCTTGCCCAACCCAAAACTAGCCGCATATCCGTACGCCTGAGTGTCCTCGCCAAAATGCTCGAAGCAGCCATAACGATAACGAGCACGGCGCGCAGCCTCTGGGTCAACTTTGTCTAGGAAATCCAAGACAGCGCGGATGGATGCATGCAGGCTGTAGAGATCCAATCCGTAAAAGCCCGCGCGCTTCACATGATGGCCGTCATTGTAATTCCGCAGCCAGCCAATGAAATCGAGGACGTCCGCGTTGCGCCACATCCATGCCGGAAATCGCTGAAAGCCTGCAAGCGCTTCGACTGCGTCTTCATCTTTGCTTTCAGAGCGGACGAACTGATTCACTCGATATGCGTCCGGCCAGTCTGCTTCGACAGCGACCGCATTGAATCCATTTTCCGCGATCAAGCGCTTGGTAATCTGGGCGCGCAGGCGGTAGAACTCGTGAGTGCCGTGGGAGGCTTCTCCGATCAGAACGAATCGAGCATCGCCGATTCTCTTAAGCAAGGGATCGAAGTCCGCCGGTTCTCCCCTGAGCCGGTGAGCGGAGTGACGAACTGCTTCTAGAACTTCGTAATCGTTGTGATTAGGCATCTTCGCACCATTGTTCTCAAGCGAACTTAGCGTTGGAGCCCGGCAGAAGCTCGGGCTCGGCCGGCAGTCGCAAGGTATTGGGTAAACCAAACCGCGGCGATGCGGGCAACCTCTTCCAAAGTCCCAGGTTCTTCGAATAGGTGAGTTGCTCCTGGGATGATGACCAGCTTCTTCTCAGGGCACTTGAGTTTTGCGAGTGCCGTTTGATTCATACCGATCACCGGCTCGTCATTTCCGCCAACGATTAGCAGCGTAGGAGCTACGACGGAGCGAAGTGCATCTCCTGCAAGATCGGGCCGGCCTCCGCGAGAGACTACTGCGCTTACCACGCCAGGGAGCCTCGAGGCCGCCACCAACGCCGCGCCTGCTCCGGTGCTGGCTCCGAAATAGCCAATCTTGAAGCGTTGCAAATCCGGCCGTTGCATCACCCAATTGGTCGCGCCGATTAGCCGCTCCGCCAAAAATTGAATGTCGAATCGCAGCTCTCCCGTAAATTCATCCACCGATTCCTCTGCCCGGGTCAGAAGATCAAACAGCAAAGTCGCGATTCCCTGGGACTGCAGCACCTCCGCGACGTAGCGATTTCGCGGACTGCGGCGGCTACTGCCGCTTCCGTGAGCAAAAAGAACGATGCCCGTGCAGCGTTCCGGAACAACCAGCGTCCCCTCTAGCAGGGCGTCGCGGCACTCCATCGAGACTTCGCTCTCGATGCCATTCTGTTTTGACATCCGCCCCGGAATCACCGGCGTGCTCCTCTCGGTGCAGCGTCCGCGTTGTCGTGCGGCGGCGCACCGGACCGGTGAGCAGCGCGATCTAGTAGTTCATTCACTTCCTCATCCGATACCTGTGAGAAGTCCTCATAAAACTGACCAACTCCGTAAAAGGGTTCAGGCATTTCCACGCAAACCAGTTCATCAACATCAAATCTAAGGCGATTGCAGGTTGAAGCTGGAGCAACCGGAGTTGCAATTACAATGCGCGCGGGCTTCATTTGGCGTAAAGCGCGAATAGCGGCCCGCACGCTTGAGCCTGTGGCGATGCCATCATCAACAAGAATGACGGTCATTCCGCTTACGTCTAGCGGGCCTCGTGTTCCTCGGTATGTGCGTTCGCGACGGTTTAGTTCCTCTCTTTCGGCTGCGGTAACCAGCTCGATATCCAGCTCCGATATTCCCAAACCCTCCACAATATCCGGGTCAAGAACGCGGACACCGCCGCTTCCAATCGCTCCGAAAGCCAACTCCTCGTGACCTGGGACGCCAAGTTTGCGCAGCACAAATACATCCAGTGGTGCTCCGAGAGCTATGGCCACCTCGAACGCAACCGGGACGCCACCGCGCGGAACACCCAGTACAATCACATCTTTGCGGTTCGCGTATTTCCGCAAGCGCTCTGCCAACTCTTGCCCTGCTTCAGTTCGGTTCGGGAAGATCATGTTCGTGCCTCATCCCTGCTTGTGCAGGTTTTGCGGCCGATTCAACAACAGGATTTCGTCTATCTCGTGCGCCTGTTCGCAATAAAAACAGCCATTCTCGAAACCCAATTGCGGGACAGGCTTCGAGGGTTTCGAAATCTCCGCGATAATCTTCGCGATTTGCGCCGCCGGAGAGTGAAGGGTCATAAATCATGCACTCCCCTAGTAATTTTGTAACACTTGCTAACAAAATGGGCTGTGAAGCCCATCACTCCTTTTGGTGATACCGATCACAATGTTAGCTTTGATTTGGCAGCTCGGATTAAGGGGAGATTGGAGGACCATCGTGGTGAGCAGGTTTTCCCCCTTCGCATCCCTGTGCCATAAGCTATCGTCACGACCGGTCGGAGGTACTCTGGCAGCGCTGCCACCAATCGAGCACCTCCGTCGCGCTCGACAAAGCCAGTCCGAGCGCTGCTGACCAGCGGCAGCGGTATTGTGGACAGGTGTCATCAGAAAACCACTCGGCCTTGGAATACTCACCGTGCGATTTCCGCGGAACGGCAGACCGATTCGGCGCTGTCAGTATCGCCGCAGGAGGACAACATTCGCGGCGAACATCTGGGAGAACAGCTTGAGTTGCTGGTCGACCGGCCGAGGCGCTCGGACCAAATTTTCCGAGCCACTGGCGCATCAGCATGTTGTTTGGTGGGCCCGCTAGGATTCGAACCTAGGACCAACGGATTATGAGTCCGATGCTCTAACCAGCTGAGCTACGGGCCCTACATGGAGGAAACATATTATACCGAAAAGAGTTATTGCGAGTCTCCCTGTTCACCCCGTTCATCTGCACGCAATCGAAATTCGCATGGATCAAGTAAGCAACGCCGACGCCCTTCCCGCTGCTGCGCAAAAGAAGGTCTTCGGCAAAAGTACTATTAACCAAGTTGAAGCGCGCTTGTGTCCTCCAGATTGACACTTAACGGCTCCCTGTCAAACTTGCTTCACGGAACTTTACTCAGTCGAAACAAGGAGTCACGCATGAATTTGTTTAAACGCTCGATGGCGATGGTACTTTGCTCTCTGATGGTATCGCTGCCTGCGATGTCGCAACCGCCGGCAGCTAACCAAGTCGCTGGCCAGATCAACGCCCTGATTCCGGCGGCAACTCGCAACTCCCAAACCGCCAAGGTGAAGGAAGAGTTGGATTGGAACGATTTGCTCAAGACTGAAAATACGGGACGCGTTCGAGCTGGTTTGACGGACGGTTCCATACTGAGCGTAGGTTCGAGCAGCGAGCTTCGCATCGTGCAGCACGACAGCGCGTCGCAGCAAACCGCGCTCGAAATGGATTTTGGCAAAGTTCGCAGCCAGGTTACGAAGGTAACGAAGCCGGGCGGCAAATTCGAAATGAAGACGCCCAATGCCGTGATTGGCGTGATTGGCACGGACTTCTACACCTCGTACGAAGCGAACAGGACTACCGTCATCTGTTACAAGGGGCAGGTGAAGGTGACGCCGGTCGGAGATGCGCACGCGACCAGCAATTCCGGATCTTCGAGTTCAGATGCCGTCATCGTTTCTGCCGGGCAGATGGTCGTGATCACATCGGAAATGCCGCCCAGTGGTTTTCAGCCATCGACTACGCCTCCGGACGTACTAGAGGCCAGCCTGTCATCGACAGCGGTGGTAGAGACTCCGCCGGCCCATCACGGTCATCTGGTGCGTAACGTGGTGATCGCTTCGGGACTGGCAGTGGGATTGGGGCTCGGCCTGTACTTCGGGACACGCGGCGGAAGCACGGGCACCTGTAAACCTGGTAGTCCCGCCTGCCAATAGATTGGCCGGGCAGCATTTTATTGGTATGGGTCAGGGTGAACCGCTCCGAGTGGATAGTGCGCGGCAGCAGGAATCATGACGTTGCAGCAACAGCAAGGGTCCCGTCGTTCGGAGCGGTTGGGAAAATTTGCGCTCCGTCACGTTGACGCTGGACTTGCTGTACTCGTCACCCTGACGGGGCTGACTCTCTTCGCGTTCTCCGGACTTCAGGGCAACTCTCATGCAGGACTTGCTTTTCTTCAAGATGTAGAACAAAGCTCGCTCGATCTGCGATTCGGAATTCGCGGCCAGCGTCCGCACGACGATCGGATCGTGATCGTTGGCATTGACGAGAAGACTCTCCAGCAAATCGGTTCTTTTCCGCTCCCGAGAAGAAACTATGCGCTGCTGGTGAATCAGTTGTGCGCCGGCGGTGCGCGTGTGATCGCATTTGACGCGACGTTTCCCGATCCCGAAAGTAACTCAGCCCAGCAGGCGCTGGAAAAACTGAAAAAAGATATTGGAGCCTCTGCAACCTCTGCTCTGCTGCAGCAGATTAACGAACTTGAGATTGCCAGCGATCAGGACGCGATGTTCGCTTCGGCGTTGAAGAACGCAGGCAACGTCTTGCTGGCGCATATATTCCTTGATTCGCAACCCAACCCAAAATTGGCCGAGGAATATTTCAATATCGTCTGGGCCCACGCTTTTCCGCAGGTGCTGAAAGTGAATCACAAGGGCGCTCCTGATTTTGACATGAGCCGTTCATGGCTCAACAACGGCGGGACGGTAATGCCGGGCGCGGAAGCAAACATTACGAAGCTAGCAGAATCAGCCGCGTCCTTCGGATTCATCAATATCAAACCAGATCCGGACGGCACGCTGCGGCATGCCCTCCTGATGATGCGTTACGAGGATCAGGATTTTTTCCCTTCGCTCGATTTGCAGATCGTGCGCCAGTACGAAAAGATTCCTGATCAGGAGATCGCAGCGTACATTGCACCCGATGGGCTCGAGCGCATTCAATTGGGCCGCCACGTGCTCCGGCACGTGCGCGATGGTAGCGCGCTGATCAATTACACCGGCCCCTATCGCACGTACGCTCAATACTCCATGTCGGATGTGATTGCAGGCGTGGTTCCTCCCGAAACGTTCCGCGGCAAAATTGTGTTGGTGGGAGCCACAGCGCTCGGAATTGGCGATATCCGAAACACGCCTTTCGCGGGGCGCGAAGCGTCTTACATGGGAGTCGAAGTCCACGCGAATATTATCGACAACCTGCTCCACAGCGAAGACAGAGGCCGGGGGTTTCTGAGGCGCTCCTTCTCCGAGGAAGCCGCCGATATCGCATTCATTGTGCTGTTTGGATTCGGCTTTGGATTTCTGTTCAGCCGCGTTACGCCGCTGTATTCGACGATTTCAGTGATTCTGGCGCTCGCTGCGTATGGCTGGTTCGTATATTTCGGCTTCGCGCAAAAGGGGCAGTGGTTCAGCTTCGTGATTCCGGCGGGAACGCTGGCCGTGAATTACATGGCCATCACCAGTTTGCGAATGATCAGCGAAGAGCGCGAAAAGCGAAAAATCCGCAAGTCTTTCTCGCAGTACCTCTCGCCTGGTGTGATCGAGCTCATCGAAAAAGATCCGGAGAAGTACATTCGTCCGGGCGGCGAGATGAAAGAACTCACCGTGCTCTTCAGCGACATTCGCGGATTCACCACAATCTCCGAAGGCTTGACGCCGGACGAACTCGTGTTGCTGCTCAATGAATACTTCGGCCACATGACGGACATCGTCTTCGCCACCGACGGCACCCTCGACAAATATATCGGCGACGCGATTATGGCGTTCTGGGGCTCGCCGTATCCCCAGGCTGACCACGCATTCCGGAGCTGTTCTTGCGCGCTGCGAATGGTGCGTGGCCTTGCGCAACTCAATGCCAAATGGAAAGCCGCCGGACATCCTCCGATATCGATCGGAATCGGTCTGAACACCGGGCAAGTGAACGTGGGAAACATGGGCTCGGCGCGGCGCCTGTCATGGACGGTGATGGGCGACAACGTCAACCTGGCTTCACGACTTGAGGGAATCACAAAGCAATATCACGTGCAGCTCATCATCAGCGAGGCGACATACCGGCAGGTCGCGAACCAATTCGTTTGCCGCGATCTCGACAAGATACGGGTGAAGGGCAAGAATCTGCCGGTAAACATCTACGAGTTAATGGACGTTGCGGCTGAAGGCTCGAAATACGAGAAGCTCCTGATGCTGTTCGATAACGCCATGAAATCCTATCGAGCCCAGAATTGGCCCGAAGCTGCCGAAAGGTTCGCCGACATTCTCACCACTTTCCCGGAGGACGGCCCTACGCAAGTTTTTCTCGAACGGGCGCTGGAATTTTCGGATCATGCGCCGGAGGGTGAGTGGGACGGCGTCTACGTGATGAAAACGAAGTAAATCGCACGGGTCCGAGTCGTCGACCTACGTCTGCCGCCTTTCACGCGAGTCATTTATCTGCCGCGAGCCAAACCGGAAACCGTGAAATGTCCCTTCACGGATTTTTCATCTTTCCAATCGTGGTAGGTGTGGCACTCGAAGCAACGAGATTCGGCCGCTTCGGCTCCACGATGATGGCATTTTTCGCACGTTTGAATTCCCGGCAGAAGTACGTCCGCGGTTTCCCGGCTCGTTAGTGCGCCTGCGTGGCATTCAACGCACTTTAGAAATTTGTGCGGATCGTGATCGAACGCGGCGTGCTGAAACCACCGCGTCGTGATATTGGATTTGGCAATCACCGGGAACGCCACGTTTGATGACGCGTCCGGCACAGGCTTAACCGAGTGACACTGCGCGCAGGTTTTCCGCCACAGCAATTCCTCCGATTCCCCCACTCGAAGCGCCACCCACTCCTCCGGCGTCAGCACCCGAACCGCAGGCGGCAGGGGTTTTTGCGGCAAATCCGGAAGCGAAGCGACCACGCGAAGCTCCGCAGGATGGCTCGGAATGTATTGTTGAAACTTCTTCAGCAGGAAAGCGTGAATCACTGCCGGCGTATCGTGCGGGACGCTCTCGTGAAATCGCGAATCAAATTCCAGGCTATGGCACTCGATGCAATTGTTGGCGTAGGTGCTCGGTGCCATATAAGCGCGCCTTGAGTTTTCCAACGGCGCAGGAGTTGTCCGATCCATCGATGTGTTCACAACTTGCGCCGTTCCAAATCTCCATCGATCGCGCGAGGCCGCAGTGCGATGACAATCCTCGCAGTCGAGCTGCACTGGCCCATCCGGTCCCTTGAGGTTGCGCTTCATGTGGATCGCATGATTCAACTTGATCGTTCCAGGATCAAAACTGCCGGAACGCACCGCCGCAAATTGGGGATGTCCGCCGTCGAACCGTGTGATGTCGTGAGCGAAATGCGCCGGGCCATTCGCCGTATGCAGATTCGCGTGGCATTGCGTGCAATTGCTGTCCGCGGTCGCCGCCAGACGCAACGCGCCGCGATGTTCCTGATGGCACGACGAGCAGTTCGGTGTGAACGCTTGATTTGTGTGATGCACTGGACCGTCGTGGCACGATTCGCAAGCCGGATCGCCGGCCTTGGCGCTGAACGAATTCGCCTCTTTCACGTGGCACGCGTCGCACTTCCTTGTCAGCACGGCGTGCGAACGCGACATCGTCCCGCTGCTATACACGCGATTGTTGCGGCCGAGCGCATACCAGCCCAGCCAGATCACCGCGAGCAGCGGAATGCAAACGGAAAGCACGGAGCGCAAGCGCCGGAACGGGTGCGGGCGCTTGAAATAATCCATGTCGATGCGCTGCGCGAGTGTTTTGGTAGTGAGCTTGGATCGAGCCACGATTTCTCGTCCCTAATTCAATCCTTCAATATCGGAGCGCCATGATCGCGTGCGCGCATCCGAGAAGTAGAAGCGCGAGCGACAATGGGACGTGCAACATCAGCCATCCGTGCAGCCAGTGGTGAAACGTCACCTGCCGGCGCAGCTGTCTTTCCTCGTCACAAATCTGCTCGAGATTGTTAATCGTCTCGTGCAGGTTCGCAGGCAGCAGCGTTCGCAATCCCTCGAACATCGCGGTGGCTTTCACTTCGCTCGAAAGCGATCGGGATTGATCGTGCTCATGGCGTAGGAACGGTCTCAGCTCTTGACTATAAAATGTGCGAAGCGGAAGAGTGCCCTTCGACGTGGCCGGTACGGGTGCCGTCGCAGCGTCAACCGGCATAATTCGCGCGATGGCTGGGATTTCGAGGCTCGGTGGACCGCACACCGCGTCAACCATTGCGTCAGCCTCTGCAACAAGTTGGGCTCGAATATTGTCAATCTGCTCGAAGATTGTTTCCATCGGAACTCGCGCCGTCACGACGCTCGGCATGAAATGTTGCAACGCGGCGCCGAATATCCCGCTCGCGACCACGATGAGCAGCAAGATCATCAGCACAGACGTCAGCAAGCCGCCGAATCTGAATCCGGCGTGAAAAACAATTAGAGGAAGGCTCAGCAGCCCCAGCCACAGATGCCCGCGCATCCACGTTTGCGCGCGTCCCAGCCTCCACACGGGAACTTCTCTTACGCGCTCCTAACAATCCCGCGAATACCATGCAGGTTGAACCTGTGATTCCGAAAGTGAGCCCGATCACGCTGCCGCCGCTCGGTCCTGACGGTGAATGCGTGGCGTACACAATGTAAACGGCAGTCGCGACGCCCAGAATGATAAGCGAAGCGGCGAGCCAAGCCCGATGTGTGCCGTCAATTCGCACTTGTCCTTACACCTAGGTAAACCGGCTTGGGACTCCTAATGCGAGTCCGGCTTGTCCGCAGTTTGCTGCAACAAGCTCTTGAAAAATGTTCGCGGATCCACGCGATGCGCCGCATCGTGCGGGCAGGCGTAAACGCAGCTTGGCTCCGCAAACTCGGAACAAAGATCGCAAGACGTCGCCTTCTGTTTCACCATCGCTTTTTTCTTGCCCGGCGCGTCCGGCAAGTCCGTGAACACATTGAACGGATGCAAATTGATATTGCCGTACGGACAATTTTCCGCGCACAGGCCGCATCCGATGCACCAATCTTCGATGATCACCTCCAGCGAATTCCTTCGCCGGATCGATCCCACCGGGCAACCAACCATGCACAGCGGATCGAGGCACTGCCGGCAGGAAGTCGCGACCAGATAATGATCGAAGCGCAGTCCTTCGCGCACCAGCCGCGTAACGCCCTCGTGAGCATCCGCGCACGCGCGTACGCAAGCATCGCAGCGCGTGCAGCTATCCAGATCAAGCAGCAGCAGGCTCTGCGCTTCCATCAGGCCCTGCGTCAAAAAACTTTCGAGCGGCGTGCTGCTGATCACCGAAAGCCGGGTGCGGTTCATTTCCATCCGCTCTTGTTCCGCCGATTCCAATTTTTTCCGCACATCCGGGAAAAGCTTGGTCATCGTATTGAAATCTTGCGCGCTGATTCGCACCACTTCCACGTGGTCGAGGGCCGTGCACGACGCCATGCGCACATCTCCCATCAGTAGTCCCGTTTCTCCGAAGTATTCTCCGCGGGACAGATACGCGAGAATCATTTCGCCGCCCGGATGCGCTTGCGACACCTTCACAAATCCGATGCGCACAAGATAGAAGCTATCCGCGGGCTCGCCTTGGCGGCAAATCACCTGGCCGGGAGTAAATCGCAACAGCTCAACCTTCTCTCGAAGGCTTTCGATAAATTCGTCCGTCAATCCGGCGAATACCGGCACGGCGCGCAGATGACTATCCAGAGCACGCTGGCGGTACGAGCGGTCGAGTTGCGCCCGAAAAGTCTTATTACGCTGCATGATGTCGAGCACATTGCGGAGCATCTCCAGCACGATGCAATCGGTTTCGGCCTGAATCGTGGCGGAGCGCGGATACAAGCTCATGCAGGTCATTTCGCCGCATAGATCGCCGGGCCCGAGCGTGGCAACCGGATTTTCGTAACTCAAGTCCAGCGGCGCATCGATGTGGATCCAGTGCTGGCTCGTTTCCTCTTCGCGCGTGTCGTTTTGCCGTTGCGTTAGCCGGCTGGAAAGTTTTCCCCAGAATTTGCGCACAACGCCTTTTGTTTTTACATGAGCGATCGGACTTGCGATCGAAACTCGTGCTTTGCCTTCGAGAATGTAGAACGCCGTCGATCCGTATTCGCCTTCGCGGCAGATGACTTCGCCGGGTTTGAAATGCCGCCGCACAACGGCGTTGCGGTTCAAGCTCAAGAATGTTCCCGAGACGCCTTCGAAAAAAGGAAGTTGCTGGAGTTCCTCGAGCGCGACGGACTGTGCGTCAGCCGCCATCGCGATGTGAGTCTGAGCGACGAGTTTATTTGTGAGCGCACCCGTCGGGCAGGAGACCATGCACTCTCCGCAGGAGACGCAGGAAGACTCACCCATCGGCTCGTTGTTATCGAACGCGATCCCTGTTTGAGCGCCCTTGCCCATCCGGCCCAGGACGAAATTCTCGCGAATGTCGCTGCACCCTCGGATGCAGCGGTCGCACAAAATACAGGCGTCGAAATCTACGGCGATGCTCATCGACGAATCGTCGATACCGCGGCGCGTCGATCGGGGCGCATAGCGCGACGAAGGCATGTTTTCCTGTTTGGCGAGCGCCTCGAGCTCGCAGTCGCCTGACTGCCGTTCACGCGCGCACGGGCTGGGATGGTCGGACATTAACAGCTCGACCAGCGTCCGGCGTGCGCGCTTTACTTTTTCGGAACTTGTGTTCACTACCATTCCGGCTTCCACCGGCCGGATGCATGACGCTGTGAATACGCGAGCGCCAACGTCGACCACGCAGAGGCGGCAGACACCGACGGGCTTTTCGTTTTGTTGGTGACAAAGAGTGGGTATTTCGATGTCGTTCAACCGCGCGGCATCGAATACAGTAGTGCCTGCGGGCACGGATAATTTCTTCCCGTCAATCGTGAGTTCGATGAGTTGGCTCGCGCTCATGCCCGTCCCAACTTCGCAGTGAACCTTTCCTGCACGGGTCCTTTGCAGGCGCAAACACCTGCGGGGCAGTGTCGGTGGAGAAGATGCGAATCGATTTCTTCGCGAAAATGTTTCAAGACGGATGCGATGGGTGCCGGAACCACTTGGCCGAGACCGCAGATGGACGTGAGCCGCAGAGCATCCGCAAGCTCGTCAAGCAACCCCAAATCAGATGGGGAACTCTCTCCCTTCGTCCAGCCGGACAGCATTTCCACCAATTTCTGCGAGCCGACCCTGCAGGGGACGCACTTCCCGCACGATTCATTCCGGTAAAATTGAGTCGCGTTAAGCGCCATGTCCAGCATGCAGCGGTCATCCGCACATACCACGAGCGCACCCGATCCGAGCATGGACCCCGCATCCGCAAGCGATTTAAAATCGAGCCGGACATCCGCCATCGAAGCCGGCAAATAGCCAGAAGAAGGACCCGAAGGCGCGAAGGCTTTTAATTTTTTGCCGCCGGGCACTCCGCCGCCAAATTTGAATATCAGGTCCGACACGGGTGTGCCCATCGGCACTTCGTACACGCCCGGCCGCACCACGTCACCGCTTACTCCGATAAATTTCAGCCCAGCTGCGCCGCCCAGGCCTTGTGCCTTGTACCAGTCGACGCCGCGGACAAGAATCGTCGGGACGTTCGAGAACGTCTCCACGTTATTGATGACGGTTGGTTTGTTCCACAGGCCTTCTTGAACCGGAAACGGCGGTTTGTTTCTTGGCTCCGCTCGCTTGCCCTCAATTGCCTCGAGCAGAGCGGATTCTTCGCCGCAGATGTATCCGCCCGGGCTGACAAATATCTCCAGATCGAACGCGAATTCCGTTCCGAGAATACTGGAACCCAGAAGTTTGGCTTCTTTGCATCGTTCGATTTCAGCGTGCAGGATTTTTTCCTGCTCCTCGTACTCGTGACGAATGTAAAGGATGCCTTTTTTCGCGCCGGTCAGCACGCTCGCGAGAATCATCCCTTCAATCACCAGATGCGGGAGATGCGTGAGGATGAATCGGTCCTTGAATGTGCCGGGCTCGCTTTCATCCGCGTTGCACACGATATATTTTTCATTTCCCGGCGCCTGCCGGACGAGCTGCCATTTCGATTCGGTCGGGAACCCCGCGCCGCCCAACCCGCGCAGCCCCGAGGACTTCAGAGTCGCAAACGTGGCGGTCGAATCGCGCGTTTCAATCAAACGCTTCAGCGCCAGGTAGCGCTCGCCCTCGCGATATGGATCGGATTCGCACGAAACATGTTGCGGCTGTGGCAGAGCCTTCGGCAGAGGAATGCCAGCGAGCACGTTGCCGATCATGGCTTCCACTTGATCTCCTGAAACGCCCGCGAAGATGTGCCCGTTGATCGCGACCGCCGGGGCTTCGTTGCAGCGGCCGAGGCAGGACACACCACCGATCTGCACTTCCGGGTTGGCGGATTTCCGGCAGGCTTCATCGAGCGACGCGCGAAGCTCATCCGCGCCGCGGAGATGGCACGACATGTCCTGGCAAACGCGGACATCGCATTTTCGCGGCGGCGTAAGATGGAAATGAGGATAAAAACTCGCTACCCCGTGCACTCGATACAGCGGCACGTCGATTTTCTTCGCGAGACTCTTCAGTTGGTCGGCGGGCAAGTAGCCGAACTGGCGCTGAATTTCCCGTAGCTCATTAAAAATCAACGGACGGCTTCCTCACCGGGCAGAGTATTCATTCGCAGCACCGAAAACAACTGCGAGTCTCGATGTGTGTTGCGTGTTCGACATACGGGCCGGCCGTGCGCGGAAGTCGTCGAGCGGTTATTCTTGCGCGAAACGCCGCCAAGAAATCCGTCAGGATTCGATTGAATTCGATAGTATCGTGTAGCAAAACTTTGCAGACGTGCGGCGCTGCCGCTGCTGTGCGGATTTTGCGTGTGCGCGTCGTGCCAGCCAAATTGAAAATGGATAAAAAGTTCGGAGTCAACCGACAGCGCGTCCCGGCAGCTCTTTTCCTATTCGGCGTGCTCTTTGTCGCGCGCATCAGCCTCTGTCCCCGCGCCGATGCACAAAGTGTCTCCGTGCCTCCGTTTGCGCTCATCGGCGAAAGCGGCCAGAGCAGCAGCGCTGGTAACGATCCGCGATATACCGGCCCCGGGTCCTGCGCGTCCTCCACCTGTCACGGAAGCGTCACGCCACGAACGGATAATCGCGTACTTCAAAACGAGTACAGCACCTGGATCGTGAAAGACAAGCATTCCAAAGCCTACGCATCCCTCAAAAGCGAAATAGGCGAGCGAATGGCATCAATTCTTGGCGTGGGCAAAGCGGAAACAGCGCCGAAGTGTCTAGCATGCCACGCGCTGGATGTTCCTGCATCGCAGCGCGCTCGCACGTTCGATCTCAGTGAAGGGGTCAGCTGCGAAAATTGTCATGGCCCCGCCGCCGCATGGCTGGGGCCGCACACCGAGCGCGACTGGACGCACCAAAAATCGCTCGCCGCGGGCATGTATGACACGCGCGATCTCACCAAGCGCAGCGAGAAATGCCTCAGCTGCCATCTTGGAAACGATGAAAAGTCCGTTGACCATGAAATGATCGCTGCGGGCCATCCGGATCTGTATTTTGAGCTCGATTCGTTCTCAGCCGTGATGCCGCGCCACTGGAAAGAGCCAGGCGAGCCGGGAGAAGCAGAAAATGCTGATCGCTGGTTTGATGTGCGCGAACTCACGGCCGGCCAAGGCGTCCAACTGAAACAATCCCTGCTCCGCCTTGCTTCGCGAACGCGCGGCAAAGTCTGGCCCGAATATTCCGAGCTGCAATGCTATTCCTGCCATCACAGTCTCACGGCGCCCGAAAATTCCTGGCGTCAGGCGCGCGGCTACGCCGGGCGGCGCCCCGGCGATCCGCCATGGAATCCATCCCGCTACACAATTTTTCACGAAGTCGCGCTTCAATCCGATCCCAATCGCGCAGGGAAGCTCGATTCCGAACTCTCGCACCTCGCGCAGCTGATGAGCCAGCTCAATCCTGATCGCGACGCTGTGGCAGCGTCCGCAAATAATTCCGCAAGGCTTGTTGACGATCTGTCTTCGAGGCTCAGCTCAACGCCAATCGATTCCGCATCGGCGATGCGCCTGTTGCAAAAGATATCAGGCGATGCCGACAACATCTCCGGCCAGGGCGAGCACGCCGCCGCCCAGGCGGCAATGGCCGTCCAGTCGCTCTTCGTCGCGTGCGAGCGAAACGAAAAACTGCCGCGTTCTGCGGAACTGCGCACCGCCATCACCGCGCTCTTCCAGGAACTCCAGAATCCGTCTGCCTACGATCCCGCGCGATTCGCCGGCCGGATGCGCCAGGTGAACGCACTTCTTCGCGAGTGATCCAAATGAATAATTGGGAAATCGTTCCGCATGCCGGTCGAAAGAAATGCGGAAATCGCCGCAGAATAAATTAGGGAGGATGTTGCGTGCAAAAGTATGACCTCGTCGTCATCGGCTCGGGCCCCGCAGGCGAAAAGGGCGCCGCGCAGGCGGCCTATTTCCACAAACGCGTAGCTCTCGTCGAGTGCAGCCCCATCCTGGGAGGCGCTTGCGTTAACACTGGCACGATTCCAAGCAAAATTCTCCGCGAATCCGCGCTCTATTTTTCAGGCGTCCAGCAGCGGGGATTGTATGGCGTCGACTATTCGTTGAGAGAAGGCCTGACGGTCAAGAACTTCATGCATCGCAAGGATGTCGTCGTCGAAGTCCAGCGCGAGAAGCTACGTGAGAATCTTGCAGCTCACAAAGTCGATCTCATCAAGGGTTTTGCATCGTTCGAAGACGCGAACACGATTGCCGTCCGCACGCCGCAAAACGAAATCCTCAGCTTACGCGGCGATGTGATTCTGATTGCCACGGGCTCGGCGCCTCAGCGCGCTCCCGAAATTCCGTTTGACGACGAAGTCATCTTCGATTCGGACTCGATCCTGAAAATGGATGCGATTCCTCGCAGCCTCGCCGTCGTGGGCGGCGGCGTGATCGGATGCGAGTACGCTTCGATTTTTACGGCGCTTGGCGTGGAAGTCGCGCTCGTCGACGGACGCGACCGCGTTCTGCCATTTCTCGACGCCGAGATTTCCGAATGCCTTCGCGAACGGCTCGCGCATCTCGGGGTTCGCTTCTTCCTCGGCGAGCGCATGTCGAAAATCGAGCGCGCGCAGAAGGCGGTGCGCATCACGCTTCAATCCGGAAAAACCCTCGAAATGGATGCGGCGCTGTTTGCGGCCGGGCGGCGCGGAGTCGTCGACAAACTGCACCTCGAAAAAGCCGGCGTCACCCTGAACAAGCGCGGATATATCGAGGTGAATGAAAATTACCACACATCCGTACCCTCGATTTATGCCGCAGGTGACGTGATCGGATTTCCCGCCCTCGCCTCTACATCAATGGAGCAGGCGCGCGTCGCCGTCTGCCACGCTTTCGGATTTCAGTACAAGAAGCGGCTTGCGTCGATGCTTCCGATGGGTGTCTACACCATTCCCGAAATTTCGGCCGTCGGTGAAACCGAAGAAACATGCAAAGAGAAGGGAATCAGCTACGAAGTTGGCCGCGCCCGCTACGCGAACAACGTCCGCGGCCAGATTACGGGCGACCTCACGGGATTGCTAAAATTAATTTTTAAGAAATCCGACCGGCGCCTGCTCGGCGTTCAGATTATCGGTGAGAACGCCACCGAGCTGATTCATCTGGGAATGATGGCGCTCGAGTCGGAGATGACGATCGATGTCTTCATCGAATTCGCTTTCAATTATCCGACTCTTTCCGAGATGTATAAGTACGCTGCGTACGATGGTTTGGGAAATCTTTCCGGTCACAAGCTTCGCGAAGGTTAGACTCCGCAGGACACGGCTGATTTCGCGAGTTGCCGGATTTTACTGCGTTGGATTCCGCGGAAACTTCATATAAGGAAGCCGCACTCCATCAATCAAAATCTGATCTGCACGAATTGACGCCGCAGGCTCGAAACCAGCTGCGCCCCCAGCCGTCACAAAATCGTCCTGGTCCACGCCGTCGCCACTCACACCCAGCCCGCCCACCAGCACGCCATTTTTGTACAGCGGTTCCGAGCCGGGGAAAAAAACGATCCCGCTCTGGTTCGCCATCGGCCACGCCGAACTCGGCACCTGCAGCCCCTGCGTACAAGCATGCGCCACATCCATCGTGTACAAATTGAAGAACGGCCCCGGTGACGAGCCGTCAATTCCCGAGGGAAAGAACGGCTGCGCGCCGAAACCGATCGTTCGATTCGTCACGGCCGTGCCCATCGGAACTTGATTCAAGTCCGCCGCCTGGCGCGTCGCTCCACTGAAATAAATCACGTTGCGCGCTTTTGTCGCCGCCACATCTATGCTGAACACAGTCGAGTCCATCATGCGAAAGAGGGCGATCAGCGTGCCATCTAGGTCGCTCACCGCAATCACCATTTTCGCCCGCGATCCCAGCGGCAAACGAATTTGCGCACGCGTTTCATTGGCTGTTGCCACTGCGTTGTTGATGATTTGCATCACGTCGGCTGACGTCAATCCGCCGAGTGGGCCATTCGTAGTCGGGATGAGGTTTCCTTCCGGCGCAGCGCCCGGACTTGCCACCGGGCCGATCGTAAAGTTCGCACCGCTAAACGTGCCGGGCGTTACGCCGCTCGGCGCCGTGGTCTGATTCACAAACGGCAACGTGATGCCTGCAATCGTCACCACTCCAGGCGAAGGAAATGCAGGAAACCCAACGCCATCCGTTCCCACATTCGGCCCGCCCATCGCCACCATTCCAGCCGCTGTGAACGCGACATACTCCGAAACATTCGTGTCTGCGAGCGCGACGCCAATCCCGCCCACCTCTTGCCCATTCTTAAATACCGGCACGCCGCCAGGATTTACGGCGGCTGGTTGCGTGTCGTCCAAATCCGCTTTGCCCGTTGTGATTCCGTACCCTGGGGTCGCTCCGCCGATTGTTGTCGCGGGTGGCACTGTGGCACTCAAACTCGCCGCAAGGTTGCAGCCGCGATTTGTATTCTCGATGCCATAAAGTGCTGCATTCTCGGTATTCATCACGCCCGGCGGAAAATGAATGCCGCTGATAAATCGTACCGTCCGCGACGATAGTGGAGCTTGATCGTTGCTGAAAAACGCGCCGGTCCGCGCGAGCGAAACGGCAAGCTCATCGGGGGGGACCGCCGCGCCAAAATTTCCAGGTAACGACGGTGGCGCGGACGGCTGTTTGTACACCGCGAGGATGCGCCCAAGCCTGTCAACCACCGCGATCGTCATCGCGCTGGACTGTGCCGCATTCGCCGCCGCTTGCACCAGCATCTGCACGTCCGCTTGCGAAAGACTTTCCGTCGCCGGTGGAGGTGGTGGCGGAGTAGTGCTTGTGCTCCCTCCCCCTCCGCCGCAGGCAACCACTTCAACGCAAAGTGCGACGGCGAGCCACAAACGACACCACGAGGCGAACCTACCGCGCAGACGATGGCGAAAATGCGATTTTGAGGCCTCAATCATGCGAGTCAGTTATTCGTATCATACCAGCACATCCTTCTCAATCATTCCGCAGCGCTGTTGTTCAATCATGATTGAATAGCGCGTAACAGCCTGGTGGGATCCTGACCACGGAGCTGCTTTTAAATGATAGCCGTGCCTGAAAATATTGTGTTGGCAAAGGCCCACGAAGTGTTTCGCCGAGGAACGCGCCGTGCGGCTGAGGTCTGAACGAGTGAACGCTCCACGACGCGCACCGTTCTCGCGACGCGCTTCTCTTTATCCGCTCGTCGGAGTCTTTTTTCTCACGCTCGCGACCGTTGCAAGTGCAAACTCGCACTTCGCTGTGAGTGCACCGCTTTACGCCTGTTCTCCGCAACAATCGGCACCGCCGCAGCGTTTCCCGGGCCAAACTGCCCCGAAGAAAGCCGCGCTGCAAGGAGTGGTGCGCCAGGAAAATGGACGCACTGTCATCGGCGCGCGCGTCACAGTGCGCAACACAAAAACCGGCCAGGAACTTGAGAAAAGCAGCGACGCGCAGGGCGTGTTTCGTTTTATTGACCTACCTCCCGGCGATTACACCGCTAGAGTTGTCGCCGCCGGATTCAAGGAAGTCGCAAATTCAGAGCTTCAACTCAAGCCGGGTGACAACCTCATTTTGGATTTTGCACTGACAACGATTCCGTCTACAGTGACGCCACCGTCGCAGTTCCCTCAAATCCCCGCCGGTACCTCAAACATTCCGCCAAATCCATCAACGCAGCCGCCCGCCGCGCCCTCAGGCGCATTGCAAGCCGGCAGCGGCGAACCCGCAAACCAGCAGCCGCCCGACGAATCCCTGCCACCATCCGGCGATGTTTTCCGCACCGAGCCTGACCGCTGGCTGATCACGATGCCCGATTGGGATCGCTACGGAACCGGCGGTGAACATCCCTACGTAAAGGGCAGCAAGTGGGATCCATTCAACCGGAATAAATGGAAAGGTGATCTCCCTATCATCGGCCAGCAGATCTTTTTGAATTTCACCGCTGTCAGCGACACGTTTATGGATTTCCGCCGCTTGCCAACGCCCAGCAACGTCAGTTCGGCAAGGCCTGGCAGCAGCGACTTCTTCGGCAAGGGCCAGCAATTCTTTCTCGATCAGCTTTTCATTTTCTCTTTCGATCTGTTTCACGGTGATACTTCGTTCCGTCCCGTCGATTGGCGCATTCGGATCACGCCGGCCGTCAGTTTGAATTATCTCGACGTTCAGGAACTCGGAATCGTAAATGTTGACGTGCGTAAAGGCACCACGCGTTTTGATTCGCACATCGGTTTGCAGGAGGCGTTCGCCGAACTAAAGCTCCACGACATTGGGCCGAATTACGATTTCGTTTCTGTACGCGCCGGCATTCAAGGATTCAACAGCGACTTTCGAGGGTTCCTCTTTGTCGAAGAACAACCTGGCATTCGCTTCTTCGGCACCCTGGATTCGAATCGGTGGCAATATAACGTCGCATATTTCAATTTTCTTGAAAAGAATACCAATAGCGGACTGAATTCCATGGCGCTGCGGAATCAGCAAGTCATCGTCGCGAATGCCTATCGCCAGGATTTCTTGTTTCAGGGATACACGGCGCAGGTGAGCGTGCACTATGACAAGGACGACGCGACGCTTCACTACGACGACAATGGTTTTCTCGTGCGTCCCTCTCCGATCGGCGCCGTATTTTCGAGCGGCATCCTTCGTCCGCACAGTGTTCATGCGGCGTACATCGGATGGACGGGCGACGGCCACATCGGTCCGGTGAACGTCACTCACGCCTTCTATCAGGCCTTGGGCAACGACAGTTTCAATGCCATCGCCGCAAAACCTGTCACCATCAACGCGCAGATGGCCGCGCTCGAACTCTCTGTCGATAGAGACTGGTTCCGCCTCAAAGGGTCCCTCTTCTATGCTTCCGGTTCCGCAAACCCTTCCAGCAGCCACGCCCGTGGCTTCGATTCCATCGACGACTTTCCTGAATTTGCCGGCGGGATCTTCAGCCTGTGGAATCGCGAAAGCATTCGGCTGACGGGGTCAGGCGTCGCGCTCACGCCGAGTGACAGCATTCTTCCCGATTTGCGCTCAAGCAAGGACGAAGGCCAGGCCAACTTTGTGAATCCGGGAATTTTTCTCGCGAATGTTGGCGCCAATTTCGACATCACGCCAAAGTTGCGCGGTTTCGCGAATGTCAACTATCTCCGCTTCGAACGCACCGAATCGCTCGAGCAAATCCTGTTTCAGGCGCCGATTCATCACAGCATCGGATTCGATTCAAGCATCGGCGTGCGTTACAGGCCGCCGCTCACGGAAAATATCGCGATCACCGCGGGCGCTGCCGCTCTAATTCCTGGGCAGGGACTGAAAGATATCTACACCGGCAGAGTCATGTATTCAATTTTTACCGATATCAGGTTCCAGTTCTGAGTTCCGATGCGCGGACCAAATATGACGGCCTCGGCTGATTGTGTGACAATTCGACGGAAGCCTCTCAAACGGGGAGGCCTCATCCTCGCCGTGATCCTTGCCGTTTCTGCCGTATCCTTATTTTTAGAAGGTCGCTCGCGCGCTCAATCAGAGCCGCAACAGCACAGCCTGCTCCGGCAAACGCAAGCCGACGTTGACAGAAAAAACTCCGGCTGCATAAGTTGCCACACGACCACCGACGTGCCCTCGATGCATCCCACGGGCACGGTCCGCCTCGCGTGCATCGATTGCCACGGCGGAGATTCAACGGCCGCTCTCCCTCCCGGGACGGCTCTCAGCTCGTCTGAGTATGACCAGATTAAAAAACGCGCGCATCCTCAGCCCAATGATCCTTCACTCGCGGGTGCGTCAGCGAATCCGCAGCAACTCTATACGAAATGGCTCCGCGAAAGTTATGAGTACGTCCGGTTCGTAAATCCCGGCGATTTGCGCGTCGCTGCGGAAACCTGCGGTAGTTCTGGGTGTCACGCTCCGGAAGTTCAGAAAGTAAAAACCAGCATGATGACGCACGGCGCCATGTTGTGGGGAGCCGCGCTCTATAACAACGGATCGTTCCCGCTGAAGAACGCGCGCTTCGGTGAAAGCTACTCTGCCTCCGGCCTTCCGCAATCGATCTACACGATTCCACCGCCTACTCCTGAAGAAACACGGCTCAAAGGAATCGTTCCGGAACTCACGCCGCTCGAGCGCTGGGAAATATCGCAACCAGGGAACGTTTTGCGTGTGTTCGAACGTGGCGGATCGAAAAAAGGCGAAATCGGAGTTCCAAATCGCGAAGAAGAGTCCGGCCGCCCCAACGACAAACTAGGCGAACGCGGATTCGGCACCCTACTCCGAACCGATCCTGTTTTCCTCGGCCTGCAGAAAACCCGCTTGCTCGACCCGCTGCTTTCGCTTCCTGGCACGAACGACGATCCAGGCGAGTATCGCGGCAGCGGATGCACGGCCTGCCATGTGGTCTATGCAAACGATCGCTCATCCGCGCATTCCGGCCCCTACGCCCGTTTCGGCCACATGGGAGAAAGTTCTACTTCCGATCCCACCATCGCCAAAAATGAATCCGGCCACCCGATTCGTCACAGTTTTACGCGTGCCATTCCGTCGAGCCAATGCATGATTTGCCATGTCCATCCCGGCACGAATATGGAGACCACATACTTCGGCTACACGTGGTGGGACAACGAATCGGACGGCGAGTCCATGTATCCGCGCGAGCAGCACAATCCAACGAACGAAGAACGGTATCAGCTCGCGCTACGAAATCCGGAAGGCGCGGCGGCACGTGGCCTCTGGTCCGATCCCAAATTTCTCGAAGCGATCGGCAGCACGGAGTTCAACGGCCAACTCAAACAAACTCAATTCGGTGATTTTCACAGCCACGGCTGGGTGTTTCGCGCCGTCTATAAACGGGACCGCAAAGGCAACCTGCTCGACGCGGAAAATAAAATCGTCCCTCCTGACGATCCCGCAAAATTCAAAAAAGCCGTCCACCTCGCAGACATTCACCTCGAAAAAGGAATGCACTGCGTCGATTGCCACTTCGAACAGGATTCTCACGGCACCGGAAAACTCTACGTCGAGCCCCGCGCTGCGATTGAACTCGATTGCACCGATTGCCACGGGACGATCGACAAACGCGCCACAGTTATTTCTTCCGGCCCGGCGTCTCCTCAAGGTGGCACTCACTTTGACGCGCTCCGCACGCCCTGGAAGACGCGCCGCTTCGAATATCGCGATGGAAAACTAATTCAACGTTCGATGGTGGAAGAGGGCAAAGAATGGGAAGTGGTACAAGTTCTCGACACAATCACGCCCGGTAACGACCACTACAGCGAAAAATCTCGTTGGGCCAAAACCGTTCGCACCGACGGAAAATCCTGGGGCGATGTTCCGGCCGATTCATCGCAACTCGCGCACGCCAATAGCCGCATGACGTGCTACGCCTGCCACACTTCGTGGACGCCGAATTGTTTCGGCTGCCATCTCGCCATGACGGCGAATCAACGCAAGCCCATGCTGCACAACGAAGGGCTTCAGACGCGCAATTGGACCGCTTACGATTTTCAGGTTCTGCGTGATGACGGTTTCATGCTCGGCGTTGACGGCACAGTAACCGGCCATCGAATCGCGCCCGTCCGCTCTTCTTGTGCGATTTTAGTCAGCTCCCAAAATCAGAATCGCGACTGGATCTACTACACACAGCAAACCGTTTCCGCCGAAGGCCTCAGCGGCACTGCGTTTAGCACGTTTGTTCCGCACACGGTCCGCGGCGAGGAGACGAAAGCCTGCGATGACTGTCACATTTCCAGTCGCAACGATAACAATGCGTGGATGGCTCAGGTTCTGCTGCAAGGCACCGACCTTCTGAATTTCATGGGCCGCTACATTTACGTCGCGAATGGCGCGAAAGGGTTTGACGCCGTCGCGGTCGCCGAACATGACGAGCCGCCCGCCATCATCGGCAGCTATTTGCAGCGCGTCGCCTACCCGCAGGACTATCAAAAGCATCTGGCACGCGATCGCGAGCTCAAGGAAGCCTACCATCACGAAGGAGAAGTTCTCGACGTCCAGCTTCGCGGCGAATATCTTTACGCCGCGCTCGGCAAAGGCGGCTTCCGCGCCTTCGATGTAGCGAACATCGATAACAAGAACTTTTCTGAGCGCACGATTACCGCCCCTGTCTCTCCGCTGGGCCAGCGCCTCTACGTAAAAACAAAATATGCAACTGCGGTTGCCAGCCCCTCCACCCTGGCACTCGACCCGGCTCGCCCTCGCAACCCGGTGAACGAAGAGCAGCCCATCCATCCGCTCTACGCGTTCCTGTATGTCGCGGACAAATACGAAGGTCTCGTCGTTATCGGCGATCCCGATCCGAAAAGCAAATCGCCGGGAGTCAGTACTTTGCTCGACGGCGATCCGCGAAATAATTTCCTGAAACGCGCTCTCGCATTCAATCCGAACGGCATACTCAACGGCGCGCGCCGCATTACAATCGCCGGAACCTTCGCCTACATGCTCTGCGATCGCGGCCTGGTCGTCGTCGATCTCGATAATCCACTCAAGCCTCGCGTCGCGGCAGAAATTGGAGCACCGGCGCTCGATGATCCCCGCGGGATCGCAATTCAATTCCGCTACGCGTTTGTCGTCGATCGCGCCGGGTTGAAAATTCTCGACGTCTCCGACCTCGCTCATCCTCATATCGTGCCGAATGTCGTCGTGCCTCTGGAAGACGCCCGCAACGTCTACGTCGCCCGCACCTACGCCTATGTTGCAGCCGGGAAACAAGGCGTCGCGATCGTCGATGTCGAAAATCCCGAGCTGCCCAAGCTCGATCAATTCTTCACTGCCGACTCCAAACTCAACGATGTGCGCGACATCAAAATCGGAATGGTCGACGCCAGCGCATTCGCCTTTGTCGCCGACGGCCGCAACGGCCTTCGCGTCCTCCAAATTCTCTCGCCGGAAGATTCGCCGAATTCATATGGCTTCAGTCCGCGCCCCACTCCAAAACTTGTCGCCACATATCGCACCAGCGGCCCCGCGCTGGCAGTTTCAAAAGGTATCGACCGCGATCGCGCCGTCGACGAAAGCGGAAACCAGATCGCCGTTTTCGGCCGCCGCGGCGCCCGCCCGTTCAATCACGACGAAGCGTCGCGCCTCTACCTGCGCGATGGCAAGCCCTTCAGCGTTCCCAGCGACCCGCCAAAATAAACGGCACGTCCAGACGACCCAGCCGGATGGCGTACAAAGACGACGCGCTACGACGATCCGCCAAGTTGACCTGCCAAGATCCGCTCCCAAGCTCCGCCGCCAAGATGACTTCGCGCCCGCCAAATAGTATCCTTATATTTCGCCGCTAATCGCACTCCGCAAACTTCTCATCCCGCGGCGACTGCTTCGAGCCAGCACCCATGAACCCTGCGCTTCCATCTTCTGCCATCACGAACACGTCCCTCAAGTCCGACATGTCGAACGCGTCGAATGTGCTGACCACGTTGCCGTCCCTCGACTGGGCGCACCCAATCGTCCGTGACTGGTTTCTCCGCCGCCTCGGCACGCCCACCGAGCCGCAAGAGCAAGGCTGGCCGCACATTCTCGCCGGGAAAACGACGCTCATCTCTGCGCCCACAGGTTCCGGCAAAACGCTCGCCGCGTTTCTCGCCTGCATCGACCGTCTCGTCCGCAAAGCGCTCGCCGGTGATCTAGCCGACCGAATCGAAGTCCTCTACGTCTCGCCTCTGAAAGCTCTCGGCAACGACATCCAAAAGAATCTCGAAATCCCACTAGGCGAAATTATGCAACTCGCCGCCGAGCGCGGATTGCTGATGCCGGAAATTCGCACAGCCGTGCGCACGGGCGACACACTGGTGCACGAGCGCCGCAAAATGCTCCACCGCCCGCCGCACATTCTCGTCACCACGCCCGAATCGCTCTATATTTTGCTCACCGCCGCAAAGAGCCGCGAAATTCTGAAATCCGTCGAAACGGTCATCGTCGACGAAATCCACGCCGTCGCAGACGACAAGCGCGGCTCGCACCTCGCCCTCTCGCTCGAACGCCTCGAAGCGCTCGCCGACAAGCCGCCCGTCCGCATCGGCCTTTCCGCCACGCAAAAGCCTATCGAACTGATCGCGCATTTTCTTACGGGCAGCGACAGGCCCGATCCCGTCATCGTCCATGTCGGTCATCAACGCGCGCTCGACATCGCCGTCGAAGTTCCCGCAAGCGAACTCGGCCCCGTCGCCTCCCACGAAATGTGGGACGAAATTTACAATCGCATCGCCGATCTCGTTCGCCAGCATCGCTCCACTCTCATTTTCGTAAATACGCGCCGCCTCGCTGAGCGCGTCGCTCATCATCTCGAAGAGCGCCTCGGCAAAGACGCCGTCGCCACGCACCACGGCAGCCTTTCGCGCAAGCTCCGCCTTGCGGCTGAAAACAAATTAAAAGCCGGAGAAATCCAGGCCCTCGTCGCCACCGCTTCCCTCGAACTAGGAATTGATATCGGCTCGGTCGACCTCGTCTGCCAGATCGGTTCCACGCGCTCGATTGCCACCGCCTTGCAGCGTATCGGACGCGCCGGTCACTGGCGCGGCGCGATTCCGAAAGGCCGCATCTTCGCCTCCACGCGCGATGAACTTCTCGAATGCGCCGCTCTCGTTCGCGCCATTCGCGAGGGCGATCTCGATTGCATCGCGATTCCCGATGCTCCTCAGGACATCCTCGCGCAGCAAATTGTCGCCATGTGTTCCGCCGAAGATTGGCAGGAAGACGATCTATTCGTGCGCGTTCGTCGTGCCTACCCGTATCGCAATCTCGATCGCGCGCAGTTCGACACAATCATCGAGCTGCTCGCCGAAGGAATTGCCGCGCGCCGCGGACGCTATGGCACCTACCTTCATCGCGATCGCGTGAACGGGCGCGTCCGCGGACGCCGCGGCAGCCGTCTCGCGGCAATCACAAGCGGCGGCGCGATTCCAGACAACGCGCTCTACACAGTTGTCGCCGAGCCTGAAGGCACCGTCGTCGGCACCGTCGACGAAGATTTCGCCGTCGAAAGTCTCCGTGGCGACATCATGCTTCTCGGCAACACATCCTGGCGCATTCGCCGCGTCCACATGGGCCGAGTTGAGGTTGAAGACGCGCACGGCGCCGCCCCCAACGTTCCTTTCTGGCGAGGCGAAGCTCCCGCCCGCACTGCCGAGCTTTCCGCCCAGGTTGCCAACCTTCGCGCACAAATAGATGACCGGACGCGCGACGTTCCGCCCGCTGTGCAGGTGAAAAATCTACCGGCAGCGCAAGCCGTGCTCGCATGGCTCAAATCAGAATGCAGCCTCGACGACGCAGGCGCCGAACAAATCACAGAATACGTTGTCGCGGGCCGCGCCGTCCTCGGCGCGGTCCCCACGCAGAAAACAATCATCGCCGAGCGTTTTTTCGACGAGAGCGGCGGCATGCAGCTCGTCATCCACGCCCCATTCGGCGGCCGCATCAACAAAGCCTGGGGTCTCGCGCTGCGAAAACGATTTTGCCGCTCGTTCAATCTCGAGTTGCAAGCAGCCGCCACCGACGACGGCCTCAACATCTCGCTTGCCGAGCAGCACAGTTTTCCGCTGGCCGATGTGTTTCGCTTTTTGCATCCCGCGTCCGTCGAGCATGTGCTCGAGCAAGCCGTCCTCACGTCTCCGATCTTCGCCGCGCGCTGGCGCTGGGATGCTTCGCGCGCGCTGATGCTCCTGCGTTTTCAGGGAGGCAAGAAAGTCGCGCCGCAAATTCAGCGCATGCGTGCTGACGATCTGCTCGCGGCCGTTTTCCCCGACGCTGCCGCGTGCCCCGAAAATCTCGAGGGCGAACTTCGAGTTCCCGATCATCCGCTCGTCCGCGAAGTGATGAAGGACGCACTCACCGAAGCGATGGACATCGACGGTCTCAAACAGGTCCTCGCAAAGATTTTAGACGGCAGCATTCGCTGCGTCGCAGTCGACACGCCGGTCCCGTCGCAATTCTCCCACGAGATACTCAACGCGAATCCCTTCGCGTATCTCGACGATGCGCCTCTCGAAGAGCGTCGAGCCCGCGCCGTGGAAATGCGCCGCGTTCTGCCCGAGGCGATTCTCTCGGAAGTGGGCCGACTCGATCCCACCGCGATCGCAGAAGTTCGCGAGGAAGCCCGCCCCGACGGGCGAGATGCCGACGAGTTGCACGACGCGCTGCAAACTTTGATCGCCCTGCCTGAACCGCGCCAGGACGATGCGAGGAACTTCGATCTCGCTCCTGAACTATCCGCATCGTGGCAAAGATATTTTGCCGAACTCGTCTTGCAAGGCCGCGCCGCGCGCGCCACCACCCAAGGCCACATCTACTGGGTCGCGGTTGAGAAAGCGAAAAGTTTCGCCGCAATTTTCCCCGTCGTCCAATTTGAAACTCTAATCGCGGAAATCGAGCAAGCCGCGCCGTCGTACGACGACGCCCTGTTCGCGCTCGTCACCGGATGGATGCAGCATTCCGGCCCTGTGCGCGCGAGCGCGCTCGGCGAATTGCTCGGCATCCCCGTGAACGAAATCAACAAAGCGCTGCTGAGCCTCGAAGCCGGCGGCTCTGTTCTGCGCGGACAGTTCACCGATCCCGCAGCGCGAGAAACCGAGTGGTGCGATCGCCGCTTGCTCGCGCGAATTCACCGGCTCACACTCGGGCGGCTGCGCAATGAAATTCAGCCCGTCAACGCGGCGCAATTCATGCGCTGGCTTCTCCGCTGGCAGCACGTCGCTCCGTCCACACAGCTTCTCAGCGAACGCGGCACGCTCGAAGCACTGCGGCAACTTCAGGGTTACGAGGCCCCCGCGAATGCGTGGGAGCGCCAAATCCTGGCGCGTCGCGTTGCAAATTACGATCCGAAAATTCTCGATCAACTTTGCCTCACCGGTGCCGTCGGATGGGGACGCCTCTCGCCGCATCCGGCATTGCTCGACGATTCGCACGAAGGCACGCGCCGCGTGGTGCCGACGTGCGTCGCGCCGATCACGTTTTTCGTCCGCGAAGATTCCGACTGGATGATTCCGCGCCGAAGCGAGAATGGCGCGGAAGAAGCAAAAGGATTGAGCACCGGTGCTGCCGACGTTTTGCAATTTCTCAAGCAACGTGGGGCTTCATTCTTTCCGGATATTGTTCGTGGTACAGGAAAATTGAAATCCGAAGTCGAATCAGCTCTCTGGGAACTCGTTGCCGGCGGAATCATCACCGCCGATGGTTTTGATAATCTTCGCGCGCTGATCGATCGCAAGCGCCGCAGCGGCCACGGGCCCGGCCGCACATCCCGCCCGCGCCACAGCGCCGGGCGCTGGTCATTGCTATACCCAACCGAATCGGAAGATCGCACCGCAGTTCTCGAAGCCACGTGCAAAATGCTTCTCAATCGTTACGGAGTCGTGTTCCGCGAAGTGCTCACGCGCGAAGCGATCCTGCCGCGCTGGCGCGAAGTGCTGATGGCTCTGCGCCGCCTGGAAGATCGAGGCGAAATTCGCGGCGGCAGGTTCGTCGCAGGTTTCCTCGGCGAACAATTTGCGCTCCCGGTCGCGGTCGAATCGCTGCGCGCCACGCGCGATCAGCAATCGGCAAGCGAAACCATCACAATCTCCGCCGCCGACCCGCTTAACCTCGTAGGAATTATCGTTCCAGGCGATCGCGTCCCAGCTATTTCGGGCCACTTCGTCTCATTTCAAAATGGCGTCGCAGTGCAAGCTGGCGATCGCGATCTCGATATGGATTCCCTCGCCCAGGCCGGCTAACCTCTGTGCGAACTTGCATTTTCGTCAAATCTGCTTTCGCGAAGCAAACCGAAACGCAATAGGAATAACTCGACGCAACAATTGCAGCGGCTTTCGAGGCGACGCCTCTCGCTGCTACAATGCATATCTTTCGCGGCGTTCTGAATTCTGCTGAGGCCCACATGGCTGAGATTCATCCTTTTCGCGCTTTTCGATATGACACCAACCGCGTCTCGCTCCCGGATGTGCTTACGCAGCCTTACGACAAGATTTCGCCAGCGATGCAGGAACGGTACTATGCAGCGAGTCCTTACAATTTGATCGCCATCGAAAAGGGCAAGGTGCTGCCGGGTGATTCGCCAGCTGGCGACGCGACGCGGAGTAGCTCCGCGTCTAAAAATGTGTACACGCGCGCCGCTGAGAAACTCGACGAGTGGATTGCCGAGAAAATTCTGGTTCAGGATGCGGCGGCGACTATCTACGTCTATGCGCAGGATTATTTTGTGCCGGGGACGCACTCGCGCCGAGCGCGTGTCGGATTCATTGCGCTCGGGCGTGTGGAGGATTACGACGCGCATGTCGTATTCCCGCACGAGCGCACTCTTTCCGCACCGAAAGCAGATCGCATGGAACTCTTGCGCTCCACACACGCGCAAACCGGGCAACTGTTCATGTTGTACGATGATGCCTCCCGAAAAATTGAGACGCTGATCGAAGACATCGCCCGCCGCAACGCCGCGATCGAGATGCGCGATGAATTCGACGTGACGCACAAGCTGTGGCCTGTGTCGGACGCTGACGCGATCAAGCGCATCGAAGCCGCGATGGCGCCCCAGAAATTGATCATTGCCGACGGGCATCATCGTTATGAGACAGCGCTGAACTTTCGCAATGAGTCCCGCGAGAGATCTGGCAATAGCGATCCACTCGCCGCATCTGAGTTCGCGATGATGACGTTCATCAACACGCACTCGAAGGGATTGACGATTCTCCCGACTCATCGTCTGCTACGCAATCTCGACAATTTCGATTTCGACCGGTTCCGCACCAGCGTCTCGCACTACTTCGATTGGTACTCGTATCCGTTCCAGGACGCCGAAGAGCGCACGGCGAGCTACGCGGAATTTCGAAGGGATCTCGAGGGAACGAATCATGGGCGCCGTGCGATTGGGATTTATGCAGGCAGCGCGGCGTTCTATCTTTTTCTTTTGCGCCGCGACGTCGATCTCGAAACTTTGCTGCCGCATTTATCGGAAGCACAGCGCGGGCTCGATGTGGTGCTGCTGCATCGCGTGATCTTCGAGAAGGGGCTGCAGATTACGGCAGAAGCGGTGGCGGCAGAAAAATACGTGAGCTACGAGCGCGAGATGGATGCGTCCATCGCGGCTGTTGATCGAGGGGACGCGCAGCTTGCGTGCTTGCTGAATCCCGTGAAAGTGAAGCAGGTGGCCGATATTGCGTTGGGCGGCGGCGTGTTGCCGCAAAAGTCGACCGATTTTTATCCGAAGCTGCTGAGCGGCGAAGCGATTTTCAGGATCGAGGGGCGAGTAGAATAGTTACAAAATCAAAAGAGCCGACAGGAGCTCTTCGGATCTCACGGCAGGCCTGCGCTTCGAAAAGCGAACGGCGCGGCGAGAAAAAGCACGCAGCCCGGCACGCCAATCAGAATGGCGGACCGGACCGCGGCGTTCGAACTGGATGCGGCGTTATTTCGCGAAACTTGCGACGGCAAGTGCTTCGCTGTCGTAGGTGTCGAAGACGGTCATCAGCTTCGTGACCTGCAGCACTTCCTTAAACTTCGAGCCCAGATTCGCGAGCTTCAGCGTCGCGCCTTGGGAGCGGGCGCTATGGAAGGTGGCCACAAGAGTGCCGAGGCCGGCGCTGTCGATGTAGCCCACGTTCGACAGGTTCAGAACGATCTTCTTTTTTCCGGCTGCGAGCAGGCTCTTCACCTTTTCGCGGAACGCGTTGCTTTCTTCGCCCAGCACAATGCGCCCTTCGATCTCCAGCACGGTTACGCCATCGATTTCCCGATCCGTCATTCTCAGTGCCACGTTCGCGCCTCCTGGAATCTCTCAGCTGTTATTTGAATTTGGTGTCGGAGAAAACGTCGCCGCCCTGCGTACGGCGCGGGTTCTCCTCAATAAAAATCCGAACAGGACATGTAGTACCCGCAAGATGAACAGATCAACTTGCAGCTCCGTGGCTCTAACCGGGCCGAGCAGCGCGGGCAATACCCGGAGGGATTCTCCGAATTCTGAACCGCTTCCGCGCGAGACGCTAATGCATTCGGTTCCGCGGTCTGCTCCAACGATGGGCTAGACGCTTTTGCAGCCGCTTGCGAAACCGAGTCTTGCTGAGCCATACCCGGACACCCTTCGGACGGTCGTTTATAGCACATCCCGCCTACGGGGAAAAGCAAAGGTCAATCGCCCCAGCGACCTTCATGCGTGAACATGCCGCGCCGCCGCCGTGAGACCTCAGATGGCTCGCTGCGGGCCGCCCTAGAGCCTGCCGCGAGGTTAGACACCGCGCAGCGGGATTCTGTGCCCCGGGGGGCGCGACGCTGTGATATTTCGGGCGCAGTTGCGTGCTGCGGGCGCGGCGGGAGTAGAATCGTGCAACCGCGGTGATGGCGCGAGCGTCGAATCACATAGGTGGAGGCAGCCATGAGAATGCACGGGAAGTTTCGAATTGTGGCGGCGTTCCTTCTGGCAGTTCCTTCCTTTGCAGTGGCGCAACATCCGCCCTCGATTTCGTTTTCATCTTCGCGAGCTGTTGCTGCTGCACGAACCAGAGTGCCAACAGGCGCGCCGGCTTTCCGTGGTGCTTCTGCACCGATACATAGCGGCAGTCGCGTCGCTGGGTCTCATGTGGCGCGAGCCTCACGTTCTGGTGTGGCTGCTTCGAGCAGTGCGGGCGTGGGAGCAAACTTCAATTCAAACGGCGTCGGCTCAAGTGCCGGCATAGACGCTGCCGGTTTCGCGGGTGATCCGATTTCGCTGCAGCAGCTTCTCGATCCGTATCCCACGTATGGTTTTGATTTCGAACATTTGAACGCGATCAATCGCGATCTCGACTTGAAAGCGTTTATCGATCCGGCGACTCAGGTGCGGATTGCGACAGCTGAGCGCAGGTTGCGGCATTCGCCCGGAGTTGGCACTGGCAGCGGATTTTATGTGCTCAATGTCGGTGGGGCGTATGCGGTTCCGGACGATTCGTCTGGCGATCTGAATGCGGATCAGAGTGAACAAGCTGGATCGGCTCAACAGGGAGACGATCAGCTGGCGCAAGCTCAGCAGCCGCAAAGATCACAACGCGAACAACGACCGATCATTATCATTCAGCAGGCCGTGCAGCCGCTGACGGCTGAATCGAGCGGCGTTGGCCCTGGTTCGTCCGAAGACGCTGCGCAGGAAGGGACCGCACCAGTGCGCGACGGGGGCGAGTTCATTTTGGTGACTCGCGACGGCATGGAAATCGAGGCTGTGGCCTTCACGCGAGTGAAAGACAAAATCGTTTACATCACATCAGAGGGCGCGCGCTACACGCTGGCGCTGCGCGATCTGGACTCGGACGAAACAGTTCGCGTGAATCAGGAACGCGGCACTCCACTGCAACTTCCGCTCTAAATTTCAATCTGCGAATTATTTCTCGCTGCTGCCGGCAGGTTCGGGCATGTAGGGGCCGGCTTCGGCTGGCAGGCCGGCGCGTTCGAGCTGCACCGTCGTGTGCGTAATCTGAAAATTGTGGGCGAGAACTTCGTAAATATTGTGAAGGATTTTTTCGCTGTCTTCCATGTGCATGTCGGGAATGCGTGCGTGACAGGAGAGCGCGTGAAGATCGGTGCCGAGCGTCCAGATATGAATGTCGTGAACTTCCTGTACACCATCAACCTTTAGAATCGCGGCAGCCACATCTTCCAGGTGGATATTGCGCGGCAGGCCTTCCAACAATATGTGACTGCTCTCGCGCAGGATCCCGCTGCCCGTCCATAGAACCATTGCGCCGATCGCGATGCCGATCACGGGGTCAACCCAACTGGCGCCCGTGTTGCGGATCACTAAGGCGCCGACGATGATCGCGACATTGGATAGCGCGTCGCCTAGATTGTGGATCCAGATCGAGCGGACGTTGAGGTCGCTGCGGCCGCTGTGCACACCGAATGTAATTCCGCTGTTGATGACGAGCGCGAGAACCGAAACCCACAGCATCAATCCCGAATGCACTTCGACAGGTGCGCGCAGCCGTTGGAGCGATTCGAAAATCAGGAAGACGGCGACGATCGTCAGCAGCACCGAATTGATGAAGGCCGCGAGAATTCCGGCACGATGATAGCCGTAGGTTTTCTCGGCTGTAGGCGGACGCATCGCCCATCGAGTGGCGAGCCAGGAAATCACCATCGTGGGCACGTCGGTCATGTTGTGGAGCGCGTCGCTGATCAAGGCGATCGAATGGGCCGCGTAACCGGCGATCAATTCCACGGCGACGAGAACAAACGTGGCAACGACGGACGCGCCAAGGATGAACGTCATCCCCTTGGACGCATCGATGTGCATGTGCGAATGGTTGTGGACGCCGTGGCCGCCGCTGCGATCTGCGCTGTCTTGAGAATGGAGATGCATCTCCTGAATTCTACCCGCAGAGGCGGGTTTTGAACTACCACTGACGGCGAGGGGCGTGCTCGATTCTACGGGGTGGTTGCCTCGGCGCGACTGCCCACGCTTGCGCGGTTTTTCGAAGAGCATGAAAACAGAACTTCCACGTCAACACTTGCCGCGTTTCCCGATCAGTGAAATCGGGACGCAAGAAACGCGGAAGCACGGTGCTACAAAATCACGATCAGGAAGTATGCCTGGCGGAAACGTCGTCGAAATGAACGGGGCCGCGGAAACTCAATTGACTTCGCGCACCACCGCCGCCTACCATGAGCACAGACTTGGGATTCGGAAGGGACCTCAGGGGGGCGCGGGCGGTTCGAGGAAAGATTCGCCTAGCGATGACGCTCAACGCAGCCAAGCTGGTTTTTTGGGGAGTGCGTGGCTCGACGCCTACCGTTGAGCGCGATACATGGCGCTATGGTGGCAACACGCCTTGCCTGGAGTTGACGGCGCCGGACGGTTCGCGTTTTGTTTTGGACTGCGGCACCGGAATGAGGATGCTCGGAAATCACTGGGCACAATTATTCGGTGACCGCGCAATTCATGCTCACGTCCTTGTAACTCATTATCATTGGGACCACATTCAGGGACTACCTTTCTTCCGGCCTCTTTTCGAATCGCAAAACCGCTTCAACTTCTACAGCTTTCAATCGAAATATTTGGGGCCGGACAGCCTGCGCAAAGTGCTCGAAGCGCAGCTCGCGAGTCCCTATTTTCCGGTGGACGTGAGCACGATGACTGCCGGGCGAACTTTTCACGAGGTGACGCACGGACATAAATGGGAGATTAATGGAACGCACATCACAGCCGCATGGCTGAATCATCCGCAAGGCTGCTTTGGTTATCGCCTGGATACGAGCGGTGGCTCAATCGTTTATGCGACGGACAACGAACCTGGCGTCGCCGAATTCGACAAGAATCTGCGGGATCTGGCGCATGGAGCGGATGTTTTCATTTACGACGCGCAATATTCGCCGGAGCAGTTGTCGCAAGAGCGCCTTGGCTGGGGACATTCGAGCTGGCTCGAAGGCGTAAAAATCGCGAAAGAGTGCAAAGCGCGTAACTTGATTCTGTTTCATCACGATCCGGATTCGCCGGACAAAATCGTGGACGGATTTCTTTCCGCAGCACGCCACGAATTCCCTGCTACCTGGGCGGCGACGGAGGGGATGGCGGTGACGTTGAGCGACCGCGGAGTGAATGTGACTCTGCCGAAGTCGCGCGTGGGTCAGCGGCGGCGGATTCGATTTGCGGCAACAGTGACAGGACAGACGGAAGAAGGCGCGACTTTCGAGGAGAAGGCTACAGTGCGAGACATCAGCTTGCAGGGTGCTTACATCACGCTGAAGAGCCGCCCGCGGCTGCAATCGGAACTGCGCGTTGTCATTGAAGCAGCCGGCGACGGAGACCGCTCGAGCGTTCTATCACTCCGTGGCACCGTGATGCATTTTGATTTGGGTCGAGAGAAGGGTCACAACGGAGTGGGAGTTGTTTTCATCGAGGAATCCGAACCCGGGCATCCGAACGACTAGGGATAATACGAAAGCGTTTAGGATTTTTCTGTCAGCGCGGCAAGTTGAGATTCGAGATCGGCTAACGCGCAACTAAGCTGGTCGCGGTAACGGGGATTCTGGCTTGCTTGCAGATCTTTCTGAACACGCGAGCGGGAAAGCAAAAGCACTTCTCTTTTACGTCTGGCTTCCATCTGCTCGGGCGATAGTTGCCGCCTCTTGTTTTCGTCGCCTTTTTCTTGGAATTCCTGGACTTGCCCTTCCACCGCCTTGCTTTCCCATCCTCTGGCCATGCGTGCATTCTATGATGTGAAGCGAGGAATGCGGGGATTTTTTGTTGCTCCGTTTCAGAAGTGAAAATAAGCGGCGAGTGTCAACGCGTTGTGGATATGCACCTCACGAAGCGTCGGAGCCGTTCAATTACCACACTAGTTTGGAGCCGTTCAGCCGTTGTTACGAGTACATCGAATCGCGTGAATGGAGATATTTTGACTGAGCGGCGCCCCGCAAAAACGGATCCGATTCGATTCTTAAGAAGAGCGTCAGGATTTCGCGGCGGCGCCTCGAATCAGGCGGTAGACGAACAGCAGCAAGATCGCGCCCGCGATCGACATGATAAATCCCGCCGCCTGTCCCTCGTGATACCAGCCGATCATCCTTCCGAGATATGTGGCAAGAATCGAGCCGGCAATTCCCAAAGCCATAGTGATCCAGATGCCACCGGGATCTCTTCCGGGCATGAGGAACTTGGCGAAAGCTCCGACAATCAGGCCGATGATTGCTTCCCAAAGCAGCGTTAGCATGAGCATAGCTCCTCGGCGAAAAAATTTGCGCGGCTACCTGAGTGCGTACTTCGCGCGGTATTGCCCCACATTCGCAGCACACCAGAGGTGTACCGGTCCGCTAGCCCTTCGTCCCGGCACACATCCGGCGCACGTACGAAAGCGTTAGGCTTGTTTTTGTTTCTCGGCAACCTTCGCGAGGGCAATCGTGAGCGCGGCGCCGCCCAGAGTTTTTACGAGCGTTGTGTGCTGCGCGTAAAAATTGCTGACGGAGTCAACGATGGACGGATTGGCGCTATGCGCTTGCGTCGCGAGCTGTTGAACGGCCTCGGGCGAAATCTTTTGGGCCTGTTCGGGCGTCACTTGCGTGGTGCCCTGGCCGAGAATGCCGGCGAGTCCCGCTCCGGACAGAAGGGAAGTGAGCGTGCCGGGAGGAACGGAGGAGAGAATCTGGTTGATGACGCCGGCTTTTTGGTCACCGTTAGAATTGTTGAAAAGCGTGGAGAGCATTTGGCCGAAAGCGGGCGTCTTGTCCGAATTGAACGCGGCGGAGAGGCCGTCGGCGATTGTGCTGGCAGGAGCCGCTTGCGCCACCTGGTCGAAATGCGCGTGAACGTCGGGAGCCGGCGCAGCTGCGGCGCCGCCGGAGCTGTACTGCTTCAGTAGATTTCCTATTTGGTCTGTCCATGTCATGTGATTTCTCCTTCGAGGATTGAGATCGAATGCAATGATGCTTGAAGCGATTCGCCAATTGGTCGTCGGGCAGCAACCTACGGGATCAGAAGTTCCATCCCGGCTTTGATTTTGTCGGGGTCAGCGAGTTTGTCTTTATTGGCTTCGAATATCTTCATGTACTTGTTCGCGTCACCGTAAAACTGCTTGCTGATTTTGGAGAGATTGTCGCCAGGCTGCACGGTGTAGGTTCGCGCAGCGGGGGTGGACGACGCGCCGCCTACAGCTGCGGCTGCCGCTGCAGGAGCCTGGATGTCCGCGATGAGGTCGGAGAAAGTGGGATCGACGAGCTTAATCTGGTTCCAGACGCGGTCCTTCACTTCCGCTGAAGGAGCGATTCCGCGAATGAGAAGCTTGTCACCTTCCATATTGAGGTTTTGGAGCTGAACGCCATTTGCCTGGATGAAATTCAGCACTGACTGATATTTCAGTTTCATTTGATCGAATTTATCTGCCATTGGATCCTCCTATGAGGTGATGAATAAAAACGCTTTAGTGGTTCGGTCGAAAGTCTGAAATGCCGCGCTCTCGCGTTGTCGGTTAATTTACCTGGATCGAGCTGATGCGATTGTTCCACGTTTTATTGTCGGAGCCCTGCAGCCGGACGCTGCGGAGGTCGTTTACGCTGTGCCGGAAGGAAATGGAAGTGCTTCGGAAGTTGGCGTCGTTGAAGACGGTCACCCAAGCGCCGGCGTAGAGCTTTATGGAGCTGATCTGGTCGTTGAAGCCGGATTGAACCGCGCTCACGCTACTACCGCGCGCGATACAGAAATAGTCGCCAGAGAAGTTGGCTTCTCTGAAGAAGCATGCGCCATTTTTTGGTTGGTTCGATGGACGATGACCGGGCCCGGAATTCCACCAACCGGGGCCATCGCCGCCATAGGAGGAAACGCGGAAAGTGGCACGACAGCCGCGATCGACCCAAATACCCTGGCCGTCATTGCCCCACGACGAGCCGCGAGTGCACGGAGACTGGCTCAACTGCTGAACCATTTCGACATTCGAGTTTGCATTGTTGATGCGGCAATAATTTCGTTTATTGTGTTGTGATTCGCAGGTGATGATGTCGCCGGCAGGTCCTCCGGGTCCCCCGCCGTTATAGTTGCCGATCCGGAAGTCCGCGCGGCAGCCGCGATCGACCCAGATTCCGCGGCCGTCATAGCCCCAGGATTGATTCTGGACGCAGGGAGACTGGCTAGTCTGGCGGATGAGAGTGACGCCGCCTCGAGTGTCTGCAGCACAGAACTGGCGGCTGTTATTCTGAGATGCGCAACTGAGCGTATTCTGCGCGGAGAGGTGCGCGGGAAACGCACACCAACACCATGCGAGCGCCGCAACCAGCAAGAACTTGATTCTCATCTTTTGCCCTCCGGCATGATTTTTATGATGTGGCAGTGGGTGAGCCGGCGACTTGATTCCCAGATTTTCTTTCAGTCGAGTCACCGGCGTTTGTTATCGAGTGTAATTCCTGACGACCGGACGATTCTACGATTTGGACATCTGCGATTTCACCAAACCGATGATTGCCATTACTACGGCTCCGCCCACGCCGCCACCGCCCACGTTCGAAAGGATTGAGCTGAGGTCCATACCACCTGCAGGTGCGGCCGCGGCCGCCGCAGTACCGCCGGAAGTCAGCATGCCCAGAAGCTGACCGCCAATTCCGCCGCCAACGATGCCGGCGATGGAATTCCCGAGATCGGTCCCAGATCGAACTTCTTCATCAGCGCTCCCGCAATGTTGCCGCCGACGCCTCCGCTAATCAGGCTGATAATGATAGGTAGCCAAGTGCCCATCGAAGACCTCCGGCGAGCTGGATTTTAAGGGGGCCCAATTCCATAGCGATAAAAGTGAATCGGTGAGACTTGCGCCCGGAGAGACAATCGCCTTCCGGAACTCTTCTCCATGCAACGTCAACGATCGGGGGGGTACGCGGAACCAAGATTTTCCGCCTGGAATTCTGGCCGCAATTAAGCCAAGCCGGCGCGTTTAGGAGCGAATACCGAAAAAACGGGTGATACGCACCTGGCGTAGCGGGAGGAGAGACACCACATCTCCAAGTCGCTCAATCAGGAAGTTACTGCTTTCTGAATCGGAGATTCCCTGAGGTGGGTGGAGGAGAATCCCCTACGTCGGGCCTTAACCGACAGGCGGTATTGTTGCGATTGTTGCTGATGATTGCAAGCCCATTTTCGCGATCAGCACAGCAGTTTGAGGCGAGCTTTCCAACTGGCTGCGAAATGCCGGCGTGCCCGTATGGACAAAACGAGACTTGCTCAGGCAGCATGTAAAGTTAGTAGCGAATCGCGACGTTCCGATCATAATTCTAATCACAGGATGAAGCCGACACATGCGGATTACGATTGCGCACAATCGCACGAAAGCTGAAATCATCAAGTCGGTCGATCAATCGTTCGATGAAATTTCGCGGGGAGGTCCGGCGCTTCCGGTGATTGTGGCGATGAAAGAGAAGAGCTGGAACGGATCCGTCCTGAGCTTCGTTCTATCGGCGAAAATGGGATTTATCAGCACGCCGATCAAAGGAACAGTGGAAGTGACCGATCATGACGTGATCATAGACGCCGATCTGGGCTTGCTTGGGAAGCTAATACCGGAGAAAACTGCGCAGGAGATGTTTGGCGAGCGATTTAAGGGGTTGTTGAATTGAACCCACCGCCAACGTGAAGGCCAAGGAGCCAGCAGGATCCCGGCGCTACAAAACGCCACTGAAGGTGTCCGACCAGACCGCGGTGGGAGCGTAAGGAAAGCGATGCAAGGGACTGTTGAACCAAGGGTTGAACTGTGCGTTTGGGAGAACTTCGGAACGGCTCCGCTCATTTGCAAGCAGCCACGGAGGCCGGCGGCCCAATCGAGTCGTTGGGAATTCGGGCTGGGAATTCATGGGTGGTCTAGACTTCGCGGCCGGGGCCGCTGGCGCGGGCAATGTTGTCCACCGTGCGGAATGCTGCAACGAGAAATTCGAGCACTATCCGAACGTAGAGAATCCAGAAGAAGTAGCCAACGACGGCGAACAAGAGAACCAGCAGACCCTGCGATTGCGAAATCTGGAATCCGTCAAATACACACCCAATCGCGAAGATCAGACCCACAAGCAGATGCAGTGCGTAGATGAGCTTCGCGTATTTCGGGGTTACGAAATGTTGGAACGAAAAATCCATCAGCGATTGAAAGAAGCCATTGTCTTCGGCCATCGCAATTCCCTCCGTGAAATCCGCAGATATGCGCCGAGCCCCGGCGGGACGAATACCTCATTTTTACATTAAAAAGCCGAACCGTGCGAGGCCCGCCTGGGGAAGAGAGGCAGACCTCGTCGGGAGTGACTGGCCGAAACGGACTCAGGTTTTTTTAACAGGAATGGTGATGGGCCGAACCAATTGAAAGGTCAAGGTTGTCTCCGCCGGAACGCGGACGTCTTTCTTGCCAGTGTAGGCTGCGCCTGCCGTGCCCGCGCCGGCTCCAGCCGCGGCACCGATGACTGCGCCGACGCCGCCGGTTGCGACACCGCCAATAAGCGCGCCCAATCCTGCACCGCCGCCGATCAGGATGCCGTTTCGCTTGTTGTGATTCTTCCCGATGCGGCCATCGTCACTGGTGGCGATGTCATAGGATTTCCCGCCTACCTCAATCGTGTCGAGCGTGATGTTGAGCCGCGCAACGCCCCGTAAATGGCCGGATGGACGCGCGTCGACGACGTGGCCGATGACGCGCGAATTCTGCGGGATCACCGTTTTGTCATCAATCACGACGGGAGAAGCAAGACTCGCCTGAAATTTGTCGCCGGAGCGATTTTGGGCGCTCGAAAGAGTTTGGTCGAGAACGACAGCTATATCCGTTCCTTCGGGAACGGTGATTGGTTTGGTGGAACTAAAAAGTCCACTTAGAAAGCCGGGCTTGGCATTCGATGAATCCGCATCATTGCTCGCCCGCGGATCTTGCGAACAGGCAGCCAAGAGAACGCAAAGAAAAATCGATAAAGCATACACGAGGAGTCCGTGTCTTGTGGATCCCTGCATGCCTTCCTCCTTGTGAGGGGTGCACGATTTTATGCGCAAGCCGGTCTCCATATGGACCATCTGTAAACGTGTGTTTATAAATGGCTTAGTAAGACGTTGAAGTAGCGGACCGGGTAAAAATTGCAAAAAACGCTGAAATCCTTCTTCCAGACGGGATTTGAATCGATAGGTACGCCTCGCTCCGATTTTTTGAGTTTTTTACGACGCAGGTGGAGCGGAGGCGGAGCCAACGAGCGCTTCTGGTTCGGTTTCGAAGATCGTGAAAACTTTGACCAGGTGGGTCAGTTCGAGGACCTGCCGTGGGCTGCGTTGGAGCCCGAAGAGGGAGAAACTGCTATTGAGTTCACGCGAAAGCTTCAAGCCTTCGACGAGGGAGGCGACGCCGGCGCTGTCAATATATTTCACGGCTGAGAGGTTTACAATCACACGCCCGTTTTTATTTTCTTTGAGGAGTTTTACGAGCGCGCTACGCAGTTCCGGAGAGTTATAGAGTGTGATGTCACCGGTGACGTCTACGATTGTTGCGTTCCCGGATTGTCGAGTGGAGATGTTCACGAACCCTGGTTTATGGTGCGAGGGGGGACACGCACCGTTATGCTTTTTCCAAAATCACTTCGGTAGATTTGATGATAGCGCCAACGGTGTCGCCAACCTTCAATTTCATCTCTTCAGCACTGCGCCGAGTAATCACGCTTTCAATGATGGTTTCGCCCGCTCGCACGACCACGTGAGCCATGATGTCACCGATGTGAAGTTCTTCGATTTTGCCTATGATGCGGTTGCGCGCGGAAAGTCTCATGGAGGCAATAATACCCGGTGCGCGAGCGGTTGTCGAGATGGGAGAATGCGGCCTAGAAGCTCGAGAACTGCGGTCCACGAATTAAGATTCTTGCCAAACTCAGTTTCACACTCGACAACAAATAGAGCAGAAATCGCAGAGATGCAAATTGCCGCGCGCTGCCGGACGACCATTCGCTAATTCTTCCGCTCAAGAAATACCGAGATGGGAGGATTTCACCGACGGTTAGCCGAGCAGTAACAATGAGGCAATACGCGTCACCCACAGTGCCGAGGGTCGAAGCCACTCGGAGTACCCGCCCGGGATCGGCCGACAATTTTCCCCGAAAAAGGAAGGAAATCCCCATGAAAAAGAAAGCAGCAGTTCTGTGTCTGCTCGCCGCGTCCCTTGCCGGTGCAGTTTCCGCACAGCAGGGTTCGGTTCCAACAGGAGTTCCGCACCTTAATCACGTTTTTGTGATCATGATGGAGAATCACGGTTATGCACAAGTCGTCGGCAACCCTGATGAACCCTTCGTAAACAAGTACGCGAAATCCGTTAACTTCGCGACGAACTACTTTGCCGTCGGCCATCCCAGCCTGACCAACTATCTCGAAGTTGTCGGCGGCTCCAATTTCGGCGTGCGCGACGATAATTCTCCGGACTGGAATGACTCCACCTGCACTCCCAATATCGCGGGCCCAAGCGTATCGTTGGAAAGCACAACAACCGCAATCTGCCCAATCTATGGCACCGGGACCGATGCGGCCACACCCGCTATCGACTTCTCGAACGAGACGACCGGGCCTCCGGGCACCATCGACGTGGACGGCAAGGTAAGTTTTGCCGCCAATCCGAACACGGTTGGCATGACCATCGCTGATGAGCTCGTTGCTGCAGGGCGCACATGGAAGAGCTATCAGGAAAGCTTGCCTCCCACGGGAGCCGAAGGTGTCAACAACGCCGACGGCTTCTTCTCAAATCTCGACGATCTCACAACCGCTCTTCCCGGCGAGGGACAGACGCAAAGCAATCTGGTTGCTCTCTATGCCGTTAAACATAATCCGTTTGTGTATTTCCAGAACGTGCAGGAAGGTTTCAACCCGGAACTCAGTCTGAAGAGAGTCGCGGATTTCGAGGGTGCGAATGGCTTGTTCGCTGATCTCAGCGGCGGTCATGTCCCTTCGTACTCTCTTATCGTGCCAAATCAGTGCAACGATCAGCACGGTCGCGGCAATGCCGGTCCTGCCTGCGAGTTTGATCCCAACGATAACGGTACACAAAATGGCTTAAACCCGGGCTTGATCTACCGCGGCGACGTCAGCGTTCAGACTCTGGTCACTGCCATTCACAGGTCACCCGTCTGGCAGGAAGGGCACAACGCCATCATCGTCGTGTGGGACGAAAACGATTATAGTGTGGCTCCCACGGTCAACAAAGTTCTCCTCACCGTGGACACCAACTATGGCGTTACTGGCGTCCGGAGTAAGAACTTCTACACTCATTTTTCACTGCTCAAGTCCATCGAGGCCGGTTTCGGGCTGCCCTGTCTGAACCATGCCTGCGACTCCACGACCAAAGTCATGTCCGACCTGTTTGCAGCTGCAACGGCCGAATAGGGTTGCCTCTGACGAAGGCGGCGGCTCGCAAATGATTCCTCGGGCTGCCGCCGGGGCAAGGTCGGTCGATCGCTGAAAGGGATTTCTCTTTTTTCTTTCGGCCTTACATGCTATCGCCGTCCTGTGCGTCCCGCGGACGCGGCGCACGGGACGGCAATCATGTCTGCTGACCAGACATCTCCATATTCACGCAGCGAGAATTGCAACGCAGTGAAAGCTCACAAGCAGGCATTGGTCATTTCAAGATGGCTAGTTTTGTTTTGAGAATTCGCGAGCGGCTCAACCTCGTAACTGGTGTGTTCCTCGGGTGAATCAGTGGCCAAGCGATTGCCCATGCGATGCAGCGCCCTACCAACTAGCCCGTCACGCGTAACCGAACGGGTCACTATCGGTCCGTCCGAGGAGAAACTCATGAATTTGTTCGCCCGCCACCCCCGCGGCAGTTCTACCCGCTCGGGAGGAATTCGGAATCAAACGCGTGCTCCGGGGATACGCGTCGCGTGGTATTTCTGCGTGAACGAATCGGAAGAACTCGCGATAGACGCATAAACTTTCTTAATCAAAAGATTTCTCGATAGCCAGGAGCACATCCGGTGCTCGAGAGCTATGTCCAGCTAACTTTGTGACAGTGTATTCGCGAGCGAAAATTTGCTTGACCCTTGAACCGTTCCAACCTTTATGCTTCCTGTGTGAAATTGACCGCCATAGATTCGCCGCTTCACTCCGGAGATTTGGCGCGCCTTGTGGGCGTCAGTCCAGACACCGTGCGATATTACGAGAAACGTGGCCTCCTGCCGACCGCGCCGCGCTCGGCCTGCGGTTATCGGATATTCCCGAGAGAATCGCTCAATCGAATACGAGTGATCCGGCGCGCGCTGGCGATCGGACTGACCGTTCGCGATTTGTCGGGCATCTTCCGGGAACGCGATCGAGGCGGAGCGCCCTGTCTTCGGGTGCGAAGGTTGGCCGGTGAAAAACTCGAAGCGCTTGAGGCTGCGATTCGCGAACTCCGATCGTCGCGCCAGGAACTGCTCGCTGCGATTCTCGAATGGGATCGACTGCTAGCCAAGACTCCTAAAGGCAAGCCCGCGCGACTATTGGAATCCCATGCTGCCCGCCAATTGAAGGAACGAACTTGGCGATCTCGTGTGAAGGGTGTGGCTCGCGGCACTCGAAAAAAGGAGAAGAATAGGTGAGAAAAAGAATCCTCACAATAGCAGCCTTGATGGTCGTTTGTGCAAGTGTTGGACACGCGCGGCAGAAGTCGAACGATCAGAAGAAGGGATCAGAGAGTATATGTCCAATGCACGACGCCCATTCAGAAATGAATGAGCGCGGCGAAAAAGCTATGGGCTTTTCCCAGTTAGCTACCACTCACCACTTTCTCCTACGGACGGACGGCGGCGTGATTCTGATCGAAGCCAATGATTCGGCGGATACCGCTGCCCGCGACGAAATACGAATGCACCTCACGCACATCTCGCACTCGTTTCAAAATGGCGATTTCCAGATTCCTATGCTCGTTCACGACACGGTTCCTCCGGGGGTTCTGGAGATGAAGAAGTTGCGCAAGAACATCAAATATTCGTTTGAAGAAATGCCGACTGGCGGACGCGTAGTCATCACATCGTCAGATACAGAGGCAGTTGTTGCCATTCATAGGTTCTTGAAATTCCAGATTGAAGAGCACAAGACAGGCGATCCAGAAGTTCCGCCATCAAATTAGAGGGTGGCAGCAGACTTCACGAGTCGTCTTTGGCTGTGCTACCCGCGTTATCGCCCCGTGAGCTGGGCGGAGTATGCCGCAGCCGCCGGGGTTTATGCATTCGGCTGTTTTTTTGAATCTTCGCGCGGCTCCACTCGTACTAGACCCATCATCCCGACGCAACTCGCCGCACTGGCTTCGCAGATCGGCGGGCTCGGCGGCGGCGATGCCCACGGCGGGGTGAGAACATTTTTCGTCCGGCGGATTCTGTGCACGGAACGACTGCAAATGAAACGCGGTGAGAGCGCAGAGAAGAATCACACCTCGGAATAGAAACATATGAAAAGTATCGCGGTTCAACTGGGACCTTTCAAGATTTGAGCAACCGCTTAACCAGTGACAGGCGCCCGCGAGCGCGCTGAAGCGGCGAATAGTTTTTAGTCCAGCGCCTATTACGGCTCGATGAACGAGCGATGAATCCTGGCCGGGAACCTGCCCTCGTGAGACCCCTCAGGCGCCAGTGCGGCGCCTCGCCGAAGTTTTTTCGCAGCGAAACAATTTTATCCCAGTGCAGATTCCCGTGATGCCAAGCGTGTCATTTCAGTATCGCCAGTTCTATTTCGAGAATGGACGAGTCGCGGGAGCTCGTAACTGGTGTGTTCGTGGGGCGAGGGCGTGGCCCGGGAATTGCGCTGCATTGCAGCACTAATGTGAACCGGCCGCGACGCGTAGCAAAGCGGAACACTATCAGTTCGTCCTAGGAGACAACGATGTCATCAACGGTGCGCCCAAAATTTTCGAGGAACAGAACTGTTGACGTTATTTTTTTGTCGGTAGCCGTCGCGCTGGCGCTAGCTGCGACTGGAACGGCGGCGGGAGGCGTCGGCAGGCCGCCCGTTCCGTTCGTTGAGGCGATCAGCCCGGTGTCGATGGCGCCGGGTGGAAATTCGTTCGCGCTCACGGTAACCGGGGCGAATTTTGTGCCATCCTCGGCGGTATTTTGGGGGTCGTCACAACTGGCGACGACGTTTGTGACATCCGCGAAACTGACTGCGATCGTGCCGTCGGCATTGACTGAGACGAGCGGCAGCGGCTGGATCACAGTGATCACTCCGCCAAATCTATGCATAGGAGGCGGGGGAACGTCAAACGTGATGTACCTGCCAGTGCTGGGGACGGTTCCGTCACTGACGTTTGTGGAGTCGCGGACAACGGGGACGTCGGGAGCGTGGGGCGTTGCCACCGGCGATTTCAATAAGGATGGAATGCTGGATGTCGTCACGGCAAACCGAGGCGACGGCACGGTCACTGTGTTCCTGGGCAACGGCAACGGTACGTTTCAGGCGGGCCAGATTATCTCGGTTTTCAGCGGGCCGTTTTCGGTGGCGGTGGGCGATGTAAACAATGACGGGAATCTGGACATCGTCGTCACTTCGATATTTGCAAATACAAGCGGAGGGATCGCAGTGATTCTGGGGAATGGCGACGGCACTTTTCAAGTGCCGACAATTTTTACGAACGACAATGGACAGTCGTTGTCAGTGGCGCTGGCAGACGTGAACCACGACGGGAATCTGGATGTGGTGGCGGGGAATGCGACGGGAGGAATTGCAGTGTTCTTTGGGATCGGAGATGGAACGTTTCAGGCACCGGTGATTTACGGGGCAACTTTGGGAGGGATCGACCAAGTTGTAGTGGCAGACATAAACGGCGACGGGAATCTAGACCTTGTGGCAACGAACGAAAGTGTCGTGGGCGTTCTGCTGGGAAATGGCGACGGCACGTTTCAGAGTTCGGTTTCGACGACCGCATCGGGAGCCATCGGAGTGGTGGTTGCCGATTTCGACGGTGACAATATCCTCGACGTGGCAACGGCATCGTTTGGCAGCGGCGCGTTCTTCCTGAAAGGCAACGGCGACGGGACTCTTCAAGCAGCAGTAGGGATTGGAGCGGGCATGAACCGCGGCGCCGCGCTGGGAGACTTCAACGGCGACGGGAAGCTCGACTTCGTGACGCAGAACCAAACCGGCAACGAACTCGATTTTTATCTCGGAAATGGGGATGGGACGTTCCAGGCTGTGGAGTCGTTCGGAACCGATCTGGGCCCCCAGTTCACGTTCGCGGTGGGAAATTTTGCGGTGGGCGGGGGACTCGCGGTTGCGGCGGTAGATTCGGGGACGAATCTGCTGCTGTTCCAGACGGCGGTAGTGGTGTCGCCCGCGGTGGTGGACTTCGGCTCGCAGGCGTTGGGCTCGACGTCCAACCCGCAGACTGTGACGGTGACGAACTCGACGCCGTCGCTCGTAAATATTTCGGGCATTGCGATCACGGAGGCGGGCCCGAGCCAGGAGTACAACCAGGTGAGCACGACGTGCAGCGCAACGCTGGCGGTCAACGCTTCGTGCACCGTTCAAGTGACGTTTGCACCGACTGTGGCGGGCGCGAAAGCTGCGTCGATCGAGGTTACTGACGATGCGCCCGGAAGTCCGCAATCCGCGACATTGAGCGGAACGGGTACGGCTGCGCCTGTGGCGACATTTTCGACGATGAGTTTGACGTTTGCAGCACAAGGCGTGGGCACGCAGAGCGGTGCGCAAATGGTGACGCTGACAAACACCGGCACGGCGATACTCAATATCTCTAACATCTCCATCGCCGGAGCGAATGCGGGCGATTTCGGCCAGACCAACAACTGCACGGCTTCGCTGGCGGTGGACGCAATCTGCACGTTCAACGTGAAGTTTACGCCGGGAGCCGTCGGGTCGCGAACGGCATCACTTACGATCGACGATGACGCTCCGGGCAACCCACATTCCGTGATGCTGACGGGAACCGGGCAACTGCTGGCGACGGCGACTCTTTCATCTAACAGCCTGACGTATGCGGCGACAGTTTCCGGCGTGTCGAGCGCTTCGCAAATGGTTACGCTCACGAACAATGGCGCCACAGCACTTGCGGTCACAAGCATCGCACTCACCGGTACGAATCCGGGCGACTTCCTGGAGTCGAACGGGTGCGGATCATCACTGGCGGCGAGCGCGAACTGTACGATCACGGTGACGTTCAAGCCGACGGCGGGAGGCGCGCGCGCGGCGGCGGTAACTCTGACGGACAGCGCGGCGAACAGTCCGCAAAGCATCGCGTTAAGCGGCACAGGAGAAGATTTCACTCTGAATGTGACGACTCCCACGCAGACGATTCAATCGGGAGGTACGGCCAACATTCAGATCGCCGTGACGCCCGAGGGAGGATTCACGGGTCTGATCACGTTGACCTGTAGCGGCGCTCCGGTGCATTCAACCTGCAACGTCGTTCCGGGATCGTTCACACCGACGGCGCTGCCAACGAACGTGATGGTATCGCTTGTGACGCAGGCGCAAATGTTCTCTCCACCCCAATCGCTGTCGGTTCCTCAACCTGCGGTGCGGCTGCTCGCTTATCCGTTGTTGCTGTGCCTGTTGTCACTGCTGGCGCTTGCAGCGATCCGACCGCGTGGCGTTTCATTCGGACGTCTGCGAACGGCGCGGCTTGCGGTGATGTTTGCGAGCGTAATATCGGTGGGCGCGTTTGGCTTGGCGAGTTGCGGTAGCACCAGCGGCGTTGCTAAGGGCAACGTCAACTTGACAATCACCGCTTCGTCGAGCGGCCTCTCCCACGCGTCGCCGATCACGGTGATCGTGCAGTAGGGCCCTGGAGTTCGAATAAAATCAAGCGGGCTTCATCAATCCGAGGCCCTCACGTGTTGACGGGAGTATCGCCACACGGAGCTTCTACTTGGAACTGTGACCCGGAAATCTTTTCTGCGTGCCCCCCGCATTGAGTGAGCAGCACGGATTGCAATCGAGCGCATCGGGATTCCGAGTTAGGCCGCCGCGTTCGCTCTTTCCACTCGAAGAGTGAAATTCACTTCGACTTGAAATTCATCCGGTAGAGGCACGGTCCTCCTGATGACGGACAAGCACGCCTTGACCCCTGTTGCAAAATTTTTTCGATCGTCCCCATCGAAACGCGCGCGTATGGGAATGCGGGAAACTCACCGTACAATAGAGGTGCTTTCATGAGACTGGCTTGCGGGATGCGGCTGGCTGCACGCAATACGAGGATAGATGGGGAGCGGAATGGCGGAGAGTCACGAGTTGTTTGCAGACGTGCGCGTGTTGATCTTCGATCTTGATGGCACGCTAATCGATTCGAAGCTCGATCTCGCGCATTCCGTGAATGCGGCGCTCGAGCATATGAAGCGCGAGCAGCTTACCCACGAAACGATTTATAGCTACGTTGGAAATGGTGCGCCGATGCTGGTGAAGCGGGCGCTGGGCGACGGCGCGACCGACGCGGAGGCGGCCACGGGGCTCGCGTATTTTTTGAGCTACTACCGCGCGCATATGCTCGACAACACCGTTCCCTATCCGGGTGTGCGCGAGGGGCTGCAGCTTCTCGAAAAGCACCCGATGGCGGTGCTGACGAATAAGCCTGTGCATTTCAGCCGCGCGATTCTGGATGGCCTTGGGCTGTTGCGTTATTTCCGCTTTGTGTACGGCGGGAACAGCTTCGAAAAAAAGAAGCCGCACCCGATGGGGACGGAGACGCTTTTGCGGGAACTCGCCGCGGGACCGCGCGAGGCGATGATCGTAGGAGATTCAGATGTGGACGTTCGGACGGCTCGCAACGCGGGGACTTGGGTCTGCGGCGTGAGTTATGGCCTCGGCATGGAAGGCATGCGGGCGCATCCTCCGGACTTGATGCTGGATAGTTTAGTAGAGCTGCCGCAGCATTTGAATGGAAGCGCATGAATTACCGGACATGAATCGGAGCAAATGATCAGACGTAAGCCGATCGAGCCGGGCGCGAGGCCGCTCGATCGCGCGATCTGTCTTTTGAGAAAAATTCTTACTTTCTAGCGAGCGCTAATTTTTTTCGAGAACGCCTTGCTGTACCACGCCCAGGTACGTTCGAGGCCTTCTTCGAAGTGGACGAGCGGTTCGTAGCCAAGAATTTTGCGCGCGAGCGAGATGTCGGCTTGCGAATCGCGGATATCTCCTGTGCGCCACGGATCGTATTTCGGCTGGATTTTCTTGCCGCTGATTTTCTCGAGTAACTTTACGACTTGATTGAGAGAAGTTCGTGCGCCGGTGCCGCCGTTGAAAACTTTCCCGGAAGCGCCGTTGACCTCGCAGGCGCGCAGCGTTTCGTCGACGATGTTGTCGATGTAGGTGAAATCGCGAGTCTGTTCGCCATCGCCGAAGATGACGGGCGATTCGTTGTTGATCGCGGCGAGCATGAAGCGCGAAAGAACGCCGGAATATTGCGACGTGGGATCCTGGCGCGGACCGAAGACGTTGAAGTAGCGGACCGAAGTGTTTTCTAGGCCGTAGCTCCGGCCGAACGCCTGGGCGTACAGCTCGCCCGCGTATTTCGTCACACCGTAGGGAGAGATCGGCTCGGGTTGCATCGACTCGACTTTCGGGAGCGCCGGCGTTTCGCCGTAAGCGGATGAAGAAGCGGCGTACACGTAGCGGCGAACTTTTGCATCGCGCGCGGCGACGAGGACGTTCAACGTGCCGTCGATATTCACGTGATTGGTTTCGAGCGGATCCTTCACCGAGCGCGGGACGGACGTGCGCGCGGCAAGATGGAGGACGTAGTCGGCGCCCTTGACCGCGGATTGCACGGTGGTGAGGTCGGTGATGCTTCCTACGCGAAGATCGATCTTCTTGCGTACGGCTTCCAAGTTCGATTCCGCGCCGATGGAAAGATCGTCGAGCACTACTACTTCATGATTGCGCCGGACAAGTTCGTCGACGATGTTCGAGCCGATAAATCCGGCGCCGCCGGTTACGAGATAGCGCATTCGGAAAATGCTCCTGGATCAAGTTGACCGATTTAGGAACGATACGATTGCGCAAGGCGAGTTGCAAGCCAGTGGCCCGCTTTCCGCCTATGGAGTAGGCTCGAATGTAGCGCGGCCGATTGGATCGGACAAGGAACGGCTGCTTGTATCGCAGAACTCGCACAACACATTCTACAGAATGCGCTTCTAATACATCGCGATGAATTTGGGTTCCTATCAACGCCACCAAAAGGTATTTTTTAGTGCTGGCCTACTTTTGACGGCAGGGATTGGCGCAGCCATTGACGGCCGCGCATCGGCGCTTGCTGACGGGCGGCAAACTGCAAGTCATCAATCGAACAAACCAGGCCACCCACCGAACCCCACGCTGAGAGAAATAGCTATGCCATTCCGTATCGGAGAGAAGCTCGATTACCGAGTGAGCTGGGCGAGTTTCACGAGCGCGGCTTCCGTGCAGCTAACCATTCCTGAGCGCCGCGAGCTGATGGGGTGGGGGACGTGGCATTTTCGCGCGTCGGCACACACGTTGAGTCCCATGCGATCGGTGGTCACCGTAGATGATCAATTCGATTCCTACACCGACACGGCGACGCTTGAGAGCCGGCAGTACGAATCGTATTTGAACGAAATGGGCACGAAGCAGAACCAGGTTTTGCATTTCCTGCCGGAAGGGAGGCCGGCGGGCGGAAACTCGGCGGGAATTGTGGTTTCTCCCGGCACGCGCGATCCGCTGGGGGCGCTGTATGCGATGCGCGGAGTTGATTGGCAGACTGCCTCGGAATTCAGAGTACCGGTTTACGACGGACACGACGTTTACGAAATGCGCGCGCGACTGGAAATTCCCAGTGAAACCGTAGCCGTCGCGGCGGGGAATTTTTCGACGTCAAAGATTTCGATTCGTCTTTTTCAGCGTGGCAAGGAAGTGCCGGGCATGAATTTCGCAGCCTGGATGGCTCACGACGCGGCGCGGACGCCGGTTTTGATGGAAGCTGAGTTGCCGATGGGGAAGCTTCGTGCAGAACTCGTGTACGCTTCGCAGTAGCTTTGCACAGGCTTTCAATTCGGGGGACAATTCAGGCTTCGGGAACCGCTCATTCGTCGAGAAAGATTCAGTCTTCCGGAACAACCCAATCGTCGGGCGGGAAATCAATCTGCCAAAATCTTGCTGAAGGTTTCACAAACTCCACGCCCACCTGCATTTTCCCACCCTGCGCAGTGCCGAAGTGAACTACCCGGCATTCGAGCGACTGCTGGGTAGCTTTGTTCGAAAGGGTGAGGATCTGCTGACTTACAACCTGCGTTGACATGGCAATCAAAGCGCCGTGCGCATTTACGACGAGCGTGCGCGTCTCTTCCTTAAAATCCTTATTATCAGCGGTTTGACCGCTCACGATGACAGGAACGCTAAGCAGCACGCGCATGCTCCGGCGGCGGCCCGGATCGGCTTTCCAATTGGGTTTCGGCGTCGGGGGTGTTCCCATGAGCCAAACATAGCGTTTGGCAACGCAGCGGGCAATGGAACTATCTTGCTAGCGCAGTTGTTGAGTAAACAGCGCACAGGTTTCGTCAACGGCGCGTTGCGGGACTAGCAGTTCACGATTTTTTCGCGATTTTGTTTCACACGCCGGGTCGCGTTGCGCGTATCGACGACGAGTCTCGCGTTGTGCACGATTGCGTCGTAGTCGTAACTGGTATGGTCAGTCGCGATCAGCACGCAATCGTAACCAGCGAGGCGCTCGGGTGTGAGGTTGACCGAACGCAAATGCGAGAAATCATAGTGGCGCAGTTTGGAAAGTGCGGGGAAGAAAGGATCGTTGTAATCAATCGCTGCCCCGCGTTCGGTGAGCAATTCGAGGAGTTTGAGCGAAGGCGATTCGCGGAGATCGTCGACGTCTTTTTTGTATGCCATTCCCAGGAGGAGAATTTTTGAACCTTTGATGGATCTTTGGTGTTCATTCAGCGCCGCGGCGACAGCATCCACCACGTGGTAGGGCATCGCTGTGTTCACTTCGCCGGCGAGTTCGATGAAGCGCGTGGCGAAATCGTATTCGCGAGCCTTCCACGAAAGATAGTAGGGATCGACGGGGATGCAGTGTCCGCCGAGGCCCGGGCCAGGATAGAAGGGCATGAATCCGAAAGGTTTTGTGGCGGCGCTGTCGATGATCTCGAAGATGTCGAGATTCATTCGCAGACACAGTTGCTTCAGTTCGTTGACGAGGGCGATATTCACGCATCGAAATATATTTTCGAGCAGCTTGACCATTTCGGCAGCGCGCGTAGAGCTGACGGGAATCACTTTCGAGACGATTTGCGCGTACATTCCCGCGGCCGCGCGTCCGCTGGGGGGATTCACGCCGCCAACGACTTTCGGAATCTGCGCGAGACCGAACTGTTTGTTTCCGGGATCTTCACGTTCCGGTGAAAAGGCGAGATAAAAATCAGTGGCGATATTTTCGCTTTCGTCGCCGTGCGCAATGGTGCAGCGCAGTCCGCCTTTCTCGAGAATCGGCAGCACCAATTCTTCGGTCGTGCCCGGATACGTGGTGCTTTCAAGCACAATGAGCTGATTGCGTTGCAGGTTCGGAGCGATCGCGAGCGCTGTGTTTTCTACGTAGCTGAGATCGGGTTCGCGGCGTTCATCGAGCGGAGTGGGGACGCAGATCAGAACCGCATCCATGTCGCGCAGTCGCGTGAAATCAGAAGTGGCGTCGAAATGTTTCGCGTCGACGTGGACTTTGATTTTGGCTGCGGGAATGTGCTGGATGTAAGACTCGCCGGCGTTAAGTTTGTCGATCTTGAATTTATCGAGATCGAATCCGGTGACGCGCTGGCCCACGTCGGCAAACCGGAGCGCGAGCGGAAGTCCCACGTAACCGCAGCCGATGATTCCGATTTTGATGCCCTTCCCAGCAAAAAATTCCGGTTTCCGCTCCACGCGTATTCTCCTTGCGCTTGCACTTCGAATGGCAAATTTGAAAAATCTCAGGAATCCAAACATCGATGATAGCAAGAGTCGATAGAGCCACAAAGGCTTGCTGCGGAGAATGGTTCTTAATCGAAATAGTCTGGCGCAAGCGGGTGCGGGCTAGCCTGTATGAGGTGCGCGTTTCACCTTACGAGTCGGCGGCATCGCGTTGTCATCCATTCCGGGCTGCGTTATTCTCGCTGGCAGTGATCGACATCCATTGCCACATCCTACCGGGCCTCGACGACGGGCCCAAGTCGCTTGAAATGGCCGCTGCGATGGCAGAAATGGCAATCAGCGACGGCATCACGCACGTGATCGGCACGCCCCACGCTCATCCTGAATTTGAGTTCGACCCAGCGGCCATCAAACAGCGCCGCGATGAGTTGCAGCAGATGTTCGAAGGCCGCTTGATTCTGGCCACCGGATGCGATTTTCATCTGAGCTACGAAAATCTTTCGGACATTCGCATGAATCCCACTCGCTACACACTCAACCAAAAGAACTATCTACTCGTGGAATTTGCCGATTTTTCGATTCCGCCTTCGCTCGATCAGGCTCTCCACAATCTGCAACTCGCAGGGCTGAACCCTATCGTGACCCATCCGGAACGGAACCCGCTGATTCGTGCGCAACCGGAACGGCTTTTCAAATGGTTGCGGCAGGGCTGCTACGCGCAGGTGACGGCACAATCGCTGTTCGGAAAATTCGGAAAGTCAGCGCAGGAGACTTCGCAGGAATGGCTCGCCGGCGGTGCGGTTCATTTCATTGCCAGTGACGCGCACAACGTGACGTCGCGGCCGCTGCGTTTGAAGGAAACCTTCGAGTGGGTGGCGAAGACGCATGGAGAAGCGATAGCTCGAGCGCTACTGCTGGATAATCCGCTTGCCGCATTTGAGGGGCGCCCGCTGCCCTACGTTCCGGAATTCGAGGAGTACGGCGGCGGGGGCGAATCCGATTCTCACGTTCCGTGGCGCAAGAAGCGGTTTTGGTTTTTCTAAGATCTTCCGTTGATTACAAGAATTCTCAAGCGAACAGCTCGAGGATTTCTTCATAGCGCTTGAATGGCGGGATTAGGTACGCGCCCGCGATTCCTTCGCTACGGGCGGTGCGCGCCCAATCAAGCATCTTTCGGGCAAGTAGGAACCCGCGAGCGCGCGCGCCGTCGCCTGCTGCTTCCATTTCCTTCACAGTGGCTTCGGGAATCACGATACCGGGGACTTCGTTGTTGAGGCGCAGCGCCTGCTTGTAGCTTGTGAGAGGCCACAAACCCACCAACACTGGCACCGGTGATTTGCCGCCAAGACGCTTCAGGAATTTGTGCCAATGCTCGGGATCGAAAATCGGCTGCGTCATCGCGAAATGCGCACCGGCTTCGATTTTTTCCTGGAAGCGGCGCAGTTCTTCGTCAATATCTTCCGCAACAGGATTTACGGCGACGCCAATCGTGAAGTTCGTCGCGCCACCCAGAGCTTTGCCGGCCCAATCCGTGCCCTGATTCAAGCGCGCGAGTACTTTGACGAGCCCAATCGAATCCACTTCGTAGACGCCGCTCGTTTCCGGATGGTCACCGAGCGAAGGAGGATCGCCGGTGACCGCCAGAATATTTCGAACGCCGCCGACGGCCCAGGCGCCGAGCAACATTGCTTGCAGACCGATAATGTTGGCATCGCGAGTGGTGAGATGAGGAATCGTTTCAAATCCATGCGCTTCGAGAGCGCCCGCCAGAACAAGAGCGTCCATGCCAACGCGCGCGAGCGTGCCGCTGTTGATGTCAACCGAATCGACGTGGCCGTCCGCCATGACGCGGCTCACCTGTTCGACAATGCGGTCGATTGTGACGCCCTTGGGCGGGTCGATTTCCACGGAGATTGCAAATTCTTGGGCCTGAAGCTTTCGCCAGAGCTTGCTTTCCGGCTCGCGCGTTTTCAGGCGTTTGGTGCGCTCCTCGGGTTCGAGCACTTCGATCGTACTCGCGAATTTTCCGTCTCCGGGCGATTTTCGCGGGCGCAGTTTTTTCATCGACTCGGCCATCGCGCGAATATGTTCCGGGGTGGTGCCGCAGCATCCACCTAGCAGGCGCACGCCCAGTTCGGCAGCTTCCTGGGCGAAGAGTGCAAAATATTCTGGAGAAGATTTTGGGTAAACGATCCGGTCGCCGATGCGTTTTGGAAAACCGGCGTTGGGCATCGCAGAGAGCGGCATCGCGATTCCATTCAGTTCACGCAGAACAGGTAGCAAATATTGCGGGCCAACGGTGCAGTTGGCGCCGACGACCTGTACGCTTTTTTCTTTTATTTTTACCCAGGTGTCCTGCGGGCGCAATCCGCCCATGGTCGTGCCTTCTTCGGAGTAAGTCATTTCCGCGACGATGGGAAGATTTGAAAACGAGCGAATCGCGTCAATCGCGGCAAGAAGTTCTTCGACGTCGCTAAAAGTTTCGACGAGAAACAGGTCGACGCCGCGCTCTTCGAGTGCTGCGGCCTGTTCCGTGAAGATTGCAATCACCTGATCGTGGGGCAAGTCGCGGACGTGCCGAACGATTCCGAGCGGACCGATCGATCCGGCGATCAGGACTTCGTGCTTGGCGGCTTCCCGCGCTTCGCGGGCGATTTTGACGCCGCGATGATTCAGTTCCGCGACCCGGTCGGCCATTCCTAGCTGCTCGAGCTTGTGGCGGTTCGCGCCGAATGTATTTGTCTCGATTACCTGCGCGCCTGCTTCGATGTAGGTCTGGTGCACACGGAAGACGGCTTCGGCGTTCGATGAGTTGAGTTCATCAACGCAACGCTGCGGGCCGACTGTTTCGTAGAGGAGCGAGCCCATAGCGCCATCGGCGACGAGGACGGCGTGTTTGAGGCGGTCGTTGAAATCTTCAATTCGCATAGTGTGTTTTGGTTAGATGTCCGCCACGAATCGTGCGACGCAATCCTTAATTGTACCATCCGTGTGGAGGTCGACCGCGTTCGACGTGACGAGACGCGTGTGGATCTGAGCGGAAGGCCCACGACGAGAAGATCGCTCGTCATGGCTACCTGGGCGAAAAGCCTTTGGCGGTGCTAGCGGGATTGGGAGACCAGGCCGGAGATTGTGTCCATTAGATCGAATTTGGTGAGGACTTCGAGTTTGCCGCCGGGCATTTCGACGAAGACGGCTGGGCTGTCGTGGCTGAGGATGTGAGTGATGCGCTCGACGGGAGCATTGGCGGGAACGAGCGGGAGAGCGGCGCCCATTACTTCCCGGATGACGAGTTTGCGGAGATCTTTTCCCTGGAGAGCGAGATTTAGAATCTGATCTTCGAAAACAGTGCCGATGGAATGATTGTCATCTTCGAGGACTGGCAACTGCGAGATGTCTTCCTTCTGCATGGTTTGAAGGGCGTGGAAAACGGTTTGATACGGGCGGACTACGATCAGATCGCGCGATTTTCCGTTTTGTTTTTTCACGCGGATTACGTCGGCAGCGGAGATTGCGACTTCAGCGTCGACGTAGCCGTGCTCGCGCATCCAGCCATCGTTGTAAATCTTGCTGAGGTAGCGTGTGCCGGAGTCCGGGAGAAACGCGACGATGAAATCGTCTTTCTTGCCGTCCTTCGCGAGGCGCAGTGCACCAGAGACGCAGCCGCCGCCCGAGCCGCCGGTAAAAATTCCTTCTTGCTTGGCGAGGCGGCGGGCCCAGACGAAACACTCCTCATCGTTGACCTGAATGACGTCGTCGACGATTTTGAGATTCATCGTGCCGGGGAAAAAATCTTCGCCGATGCCTTCGACGACGTAGGTTGTAGCTTTGCCGACCTTGCCGTCTTTCACAAACTCGTAATAGAGTGAGCCGATGGGGTCGACGCCGATGATTTTGACTTTCGGGTTTTTTTCTTTGAGGTAACGGCCGACGCCGCTGATGGTGCCACCGGTTCCCATGCCGCAAACAAAATGGGTGATTTTGCCTTCGGTGTCGTCCCAGATTTCAGGGCCCGTGGTTTCGTAATGGGCTTGCGGATTCATGGGATTTTCGTACTGATTTGGATAGTAGGAATTTGGAATCTCCCGCGCGAGTTTCTTGGCAATGGAATAGTAGCTGCGCGGATCTTCGGGCTCAACCGCCGTGGGGCAGACGATCACTTCGGCGCCGAACGCTTTCAGCAGGTCGATTTTTTCACGCGATTGCTTGTCGTTGATGGTGAAGACGACTTTGTACCCGCGCGTTACGGCGACGAGCGCGAGGCCCATGCCAGTATTGCCGGAAGTTCCTTCGATGATCGTGCCGCCGGGTTTGAGGAGTCCTTTGCGTTCAGCGTCGTCGATCATCCACTTGCCGATGCGGTCTTTCACGGAGCCGCCGGGATTCATGTAATCGGCTTTCACGTAGATCTGAGGCTCGAGATTCTTCGTGAGGCGATTCAGGCGGACCAAAGGCGTGTTGCCCATAGCTTCCAAGATGTTGTTGCACTTCATGTTCTGGCTATTCTCCCGCTGCGGATTGAACGACTAAGCTTAGAGAGTTCGGAAAAATCTGTCCAGCGGCAGTTTCCGGATACGTTCCCGGCGAGAGCTGAAATCGGAAGTGGTGCGCGCGTGCTATCCTTAGGGCGAGCGGCGATTCTAGAGTGGTCAGGGCGCGTTCGCGTGCGTGTAGTTTGACTATTTGATCGTTCGATCGCGTGCGGCGGATTGGGGAGCGAAAAATGGAACGACAGAATATCTCATCCGGAACCCCGTGGGAGCCGGTGGTAGGCTACTCGCGGGCGGTGCGGGTGGGGCCGTACATTCATGTGTCGGGCACTACTGCGACGGATGCGAGCGGCGAGATCGTGAGTCTTGGCGACGCGTACGCGCAGACTCAGCAGGTGATACGCAACATTGAAACTGCGCTTGCAAAGGCGGGTGCGAAGCTTTCGGATGTGGTCCGCACGCGAATCTTCGTGATTGATATTAATGACTGGGAAAAGGTAGGGCGGGCTCACGGAGAATTTTTCGCATTGATTCGGCCGGCGTGCTCGATGATACAAGTTAGCGCGCTGGTGTCGCCGGACATGCTCGTGGAAATTGAAGCGGACGCGATTGTGACTGCGGTTGACAATTCATTTCGTAAGTGACACGAGTCGTGGCGGGGGAAGACGGATTGTAACAAAATATTCACAATGCGAAGGCGCGGAATTCGCTAGAATCTGGTTTCATGATGCGAGAAAACCTACAGGTTATGATGAGTGACGGCGCACGAGACGGCCAGCGCATTCTAAAGCTGAGAGGCTCTCTGAACATTCATACTGTATTCACTTTTCAGGATGCGGTGCGCGCGGAAACCGCGAATGCGCTCGTGATCGACTTCAGCGATGTGGATTACGTCGATTCGGCGGGCCTCGGAGCGCTAGTGGCAGCGTATGTAAGCGCGCAGAAAGGATTGCGAAAGATCGCGTTCGCGGGAATGAACAAGCAGGTGCTGGCGCTGGTCGAAATGACGCATGTGTCACAACTCTTCAAAACGTACGCAACTGTGAAAGACGCGGAAGCGGCACTCGCTTAAATTTTCATTGAAATATTTGTTGCGGCATCATGCGATGGCACGTTCCGCAGCTGGTAATTTTGGTTCCATTCGCTTCAGCACGCCTCGCACGATAAACACATTCAAGAAAATTGAAATCAGGGACGCCGCGAGAGTGGCTGTGAAAATCTCGTCGCCTACCATGCCCGATTTTCTTGCGACCTCCACGGGGATAAACGATTCCTCCGCCACCTCTGGGCAATACTACTCCAACGCGAACAGGTCGCATCCAAACGAATTGATCCCCGGCGCAGCGAATTTGGAAACACGCCATGAAGGTAGTGCCCGGCCAGACGCGGGTGAATGCGATAGAATGACCGATTGATGGAGCGATTTTACCAAGCGACGATGAAAATTGGCGGCGGAACGATGTTTGGCCGCCTCGCGTTTGGGTTTCTTTTGGCGTGCTCGATCGCGTTTGGAGCGGCCATCGGAGTGCTATTCGTCTATTCGAGCGACCTGCCGGAAATTCACGCGCTCGAGGACTACCGGCCGAACGTCGTGACGGAGCTTTATGCCGACGACGGGCAATCGATAGGCACGTTTGCGCTGCAGCGCAGGATTTTGCTGACGTACGCACAAATTCCCAAGCTATTGAAGGATGCAATCCTCACAACCGAAGACCAGCATTTCGAGGAGCACTGGGGCGTCGATTTTCCGCGAGTGCTCGAAGCGGCGTGGCACGACATCCGTCATCACGGGATGAAGGAAGGCGCCAGCACGCTCACGATGCAGCTTGCCGGAGGACTGTTTCTGAACCGTTCAGATCGGAGCCTGCACCGCAAGATGCAGGAGACCATTCTTGCGATTGAAATCGAACGCCACTACACAAAAGAACAAATCTTCACGATGTACTGCAACCAGATTTATCTCGGTGCGGGGAACTACGGGTTTGAGGCGGCGTCAGAATATTATTTCAGTCGGCCAGTGGGGAAACTGACGCTTTCGGAAGCGGCGACTCTCGCGGCCATCATACGTGGGCCAATTTATTCTCCCATCGGGCATCCGGAACGCGCGCTGACGCGACGGAATCTGGTCCTCTCGCTGATGGCGCACGAACGAAAAATCACGCAACCAGAGGCGGCAGAGGCAACGAAAGAGCCCCTTGGTCTGCAGGTTTCGTCCACACGGAATAATTTCGCGCCGTACTTCGTCGAAGAAATCCGGCAATACCTGGAACACACGTATGGAACAGCCGCCGTTCATGAACAGGGATTGCGCGTGTATACGACGCTGAATGTCGCGATGCAGAAAGCAGCTGAACAAGCGGTGCGCGACGGGCTGCATGCGTACGACAAGCGGCATGGGTGGCGTGGCAACCTTCCTAACATTTTGACGCCAACTTCTCTCACGCAAAATTCCCTTGCGCAGAACGCTCTTGCGCAAAATTCGCTTTCACAAAATTCACTGGCGCCGAATTCCCGCGTTCAAACTTCGTCGACGCAAACCACGGGCGCGGCAAGTCTTAGCGCGTCAGCTTCGGCGAAGCTGGACGCATATCAGAATGATGAGTGGCGCGGCTCGCTGGCAAAGGGGGATTACGTTCCCGGGCTCGTGATGGCTGTGGAGCCAACGTTTGCGTCGATAAAGATTGGGCAATTTCACGCGATGCTTACGCCCGCGGATTTCGCGTGGACGGGTAAGAAAACGCCGCCGCAACTATTGAAGGTTGGTGATCTGGTTGTCGTTTTGATTAAAGAAGTCGCCGGGACAACGGTCCGCGTCGAGCTCGAGCAGCAACCGGTGGCGCAGGCAGCTTTGCTAGCGATCGACAATCCCACCGGCGAAGTGAAGGCGATGGTCGGCGGTTACGATTTTGACCAGTCAAAATTCAATCGTGCTACACAGGCAGTGAGGCAAACCGGCAGCTCGTTCAAAGTGTACGTTTACGCTACCGCGATCGAGCAGGGAGCATCGCCTTTTGACACGATTGTCGATGAGCCGGTGACGTTCCGCAGCGGCGGGCAGAATTATTCGCCGAAAAACTACGACCAAAAATTCGAAGGGCGCATCACTCTGCGGCGGGCGCTGGCGGATTCGCGCAATGTGCCGGCCGTGCGGTTGATGGAACACGTCGGAATTCAGAACACGATCGACATGGCGCGGCGGTTTGGGATTACGAGTCCATTGCCGCCGTATCTGCCGCTGGCGCTCGGCTCTGCTGATCTCACCTTGATGGAGCACACGTCGGCGTTCACTGTATTTCCCGACGACGGGATACACATCGAGCCGCACTATATCCGGCGAGTGACATCGTATGACGGCGCTGTTCTGGAAGAGCCGCGGCCCGAGGTGAAGGACGTGGTTCAGCCGGAAGTGGCGCGGACGATGACGGCGATGCTCGAAGAAGTGGTGCAGTTCGGCACTGGCGTTCGCGCGAAAGAGCTGGGGCGCATCTCAGCAGGGAAAACCGGGACGACGAACGATTTCACCGACGCGTGGTATATCGGATTCACTCCGCACATCACGGCGGGTGTTTGGTTTGGTAACGACGACAAGCGCATATCGCTAGGGAAAAAAGAAACGGGAGCACGCGCCGCGTTGCCGGTCTGGCTTGAGTTTATGCAGCAGGCAGTGGAGGTCTACCCCGCGCAGGATTTTCAGAATGTTGTGCCGCTAGAGAGAGAAGCGGGCGGGCATCTGGTGAAAGTAGACACACCGGACACGGCTCCGCCTGCGGATGCTGCCGAGCAGGGGTTGACTCAAACGCAGGCTCCGCCATCGCCTCCGACGAAACCGCCGGGGGCGCCCGGCGTGCCTCCTGCCATTCGTCCTGCTGTGCCGCCACCACAGAGTACGGCGAAGCCGTTACGGAAGATTTCGGAGCCGGGGAGTTCCGAACCGGCGGCAGAGCCGAAGCCGAATTGATTTCACGCGCGTCGCGGGTGCTCGACTGCACGCCGTTCAGTACGACTTCCAAACGTTCGCCGTAGTGGCACGGTATGCGGTGCCACTACTGGATCATGATAGGGACGCTTCTAGAAATTAGAAAGTTGATTCGAAGGCGCGGAAGCGGTGTTCGAGCTCCCATTGTTGCTGGGCTCGCTCGCTGGATTTCAGGAATGCGGCGCAACCGGCGGTGGGTTTTTCTGTGCCGAATGATTCGCGCGAGCATGCGGCATTGGCGCGCGAGAAGTCGTCCTGTTTGTCCCACAGGCTCTCGCCCGGCAGGAAACTGTGCTCAATTCCAGTTCGAACCAGTTTTTTCAGATCGGCATAGCGTAAGCCGTAGGTTTCTACGGCGCTGACATATTCGTGCGTGAGGTCGATGCGAGAAACGCCTTCGTCATCGGTTGAGAGTGCGAGGGGCACTCCAAACTTGCGATACAGCTGGAATGGATGCGAGCTGCCCGCGATGCCAAGAATGATGTCGTTGCTCGTGAGATTGATTTCGACCATCACGTGCTTCGCTGCCATTTCCTTCAGCAAATCGTACGGGCGATCTTCGTACATCAGATCGACACCGTGACCGATGCGCTCGGCGTGACCTTCATCGATGGCGAGGCGTATGTGGCAGCAAAGACCTTCGCGCGTGACAAGCCCAGGAGCGATTTCGCCAGCGTGAAGAGTAATGCGGACTTTCGGATAGAGCCCATGGAGGAATTCGATCATTTTCATTTGTAAAGCGTAATCGGTCATCGAGATATATCCGTCCTCCGGCATCACGAAATTAATTCCGGGGGCGCGCGGATCGACGGAAGCGACTTCGAAGCCGAGGAGCGCCTGTGCGAATACCTGCTGCCTGGGGAAACCGCGGAGCACTTGATAGAGGAATCGGATTTCGATTTTGCAGCCAGCCGATGCGCCGGGCTGGCCGCAATACTGGCGTTCGTTACGCAGCGCTTCGGCCTGATCCCAGTGGGCGCGGGCGGCGGCGACGTCATCGCGCAAGCCGCGATCGAGAAGAGCCTGGCGGAATTTCGCGAGATCATCCTGCCAGCCGATTTCGTTCGCGATTTCGATCGTGTGTGCGAACGGCGGCGTATCCATCAACTCAAGATATTGCTCGTTCTGCGCTGCGGCGCGAGCGGAGACTTCGTCCAGCCAAGCGCCGGTATGGCGGGGATCGACAGCCAAAAATTTTGCGAAAGAGTTGAAGAAGTGATCGTGGTTGCTATCACCCGCTGTAGGGACGAAGGAGCGCATCGAGAACGCGTCGATCAGCGAATCGTAGAGATGTTGGTCCTTTAAAGCATGTGATGCGGCGATGTGTCCTTCGCCGCAAACGGGCTGCGGAGGGATGCTGCGAGTCATGGCTTGCGTCTTAAAGAAAGAAAGCGTCGCGAGATCGACGCAGAGAATGTCGTCAGCGCCATCGCGTATCCAGGATTCGGCATAGACCGCACCCGCAAGGTGATTGTGAAGGTCGGCGCCCTTCGGCATTTGACGCAGGAATTCGTGCAGTTCGAGTGGATTCTGGCGAACGGATTCGAGAGCGCGGGCGGCGCGCTGTTCAAGTAGTTGTTCAGAATGCTGTGCAGAAGTTGAGGCGGACGTTGCGGCAGGCGGCTGGATTTTTGACTCTGTCGACGATTGCGCCGCAACCGAGCCGGGAATTAACAGGAGTAAACTCGAAAGAAATCGGCGGATTCGAGTGCAATTAGGATTGCGTCGCTGCATCGGTTCGAAATCTCCTAGTGATTGATCACGAAACTGTAACAAAACTCTAGCACGTTGCGGAGTTCACTTCTTTCGGAACGAATCCCACCCGCGTGCTTCGAGCGTTGATGCCTTTCCATCATCGCCAACTAATAGTATTCGCCTATCGCGGGTAATCTCGCCGATGGCGGTGCAGTCCGAAAATTCCGGAGCGCTGCAAAAACGCTTGAGATGCCTTGGCGGAACAGTAAAGAGAAGCTCATAATCGTCGCCGCCGTGCAGCGCCATTTGAAGGGGATCGAGCTTTCGTTTTTTCCACGCGTGCGCGAGACTGGCAGAAATCGCGCCGCGCGGGACGCGGCTTGCTTCGATTCGCGCGCCGACTCGGCTTGCGGCGCAGAGGCGGCCAAGGTCCGTCGAGAGACCATCGGAGATATCCATCATGGCAGACGCAATTTTATTCTGTGCCAGCCATTCGCCGAGCTTCACGCGAATTTCCGGATAGAGGTGCGGACGCAACAGTTTTTGATAGTCACGCCTGCGGCTGAAATTGCTCAGCACCAGATCGAGGCCGAGTTGTGCACGCCCGAGTTTGCCACTCACGTAAATAATATCGCCGCGTCTGGCGCCGGAGCGCGTCAACGCCCGGCCGCGAGAAATTTCGCCGAGAACGGTGACGCTGATCGAGATCGATTTATTCTTAGTCGTGTCGCCGCCGATCAGCCGCATTCCGAGATAGTGTGCTGCGCGAGCCATTCCTCGCGCAAAGCCATCGAGCCACGAGGTGGTTCGCGAAGTCGGAAGCGCCAAGGTGAGCAGAAAATATCTGGGCGACGCGCCCATTGCGACGACATCGCTCGCGGCGCGCACAAGCGCTTTGTAACCCACGGAATCTGGCGGATGTATTTTCGCGAGGAAGTGAACATTTTCAAAGAATCCGTCGCAGCTCAGCACCCAATCGGTACGCCCGTTCGGCGACAGAACGGCGGCGTCGTCGCCAATACCGATCGGAACACCGCGAAATCCGCGTTGTACCGAAATGGACGGAATCGCGCGAACTGTCCGTTCGACCAGTTGATCTTCATTGTTCATACTGAACTTTCGTACAGTTGTTCCGGCATCCGCCGATAAGGTAAGGTGGAAGGCGGCGGATTGTAAATTGTAGACTGGAATGGACGGGGAAGCGAACAGACCCGTCTGTGGAAAACGAAGTTTGAGGTTGACGCATCGAATCATGGTCACTACAATTCATGCGGTTTCGAACCAAAGCTCTCGGTTCAGACTTTTGAGGGGAACGGCTAACCGCGGCGAGGAGCGCGCGGTCTTCGGCCAGCGGAAGCAAAACTAATTCAGGACAAAAAATAGACAATGAAGGGCAAGTCATACACGTTTTTTATTGCCTCGAGCGCGTCCGGCGGTATGCGGCGTTTGCGAGTGCCTTTCTACGTCTTGCAGGCGCTAACGATTCTTGCGATTGTCGGCGGAATTACGATCCTCGCGGGTGTTGGTTCTTATTCCCGAATGCTTCTGAAGGCGACGAATTACAACTCACTTCGCCGCGAGCAGGACAGCCTGAAGCAGCAATACAAGCAACTGCAAACGGAAGTGAAAGACACCAATCAGCGCCTGACCTCACTGCAATCCCTTGCGAGTGAAGTGGCAATGGCGTACGGACTCACTCGTTTCCAGCAGACGCCATTCGGAATTACGGACGTAAATGAAGGAACGAGTGCCGAGTTCCAGCAATCGATGGATGAGTTCAGTTATCTTGAAAAGAATGCGTCGGTGGTGACCGTTTCAAATGGCGGTCTGAGATTGATGCCTTCGATGCAGCTGAGCGCGCTAGGCATTGTGCCCACACTTTGGCCTGTAGTTGGTGAAATTACCGGGCACTTCGGCGAGCGGCTGGATCCGTTCAGCGGAGAAGGCGCGTTCCACGCCGGAATGGACATTGCGTCGCACTACGGCGATGGAGTTCGCGCGTCCGCAGATGGAGTGGTCACAGTCGTCGATAGACGCGCAGGCTACGGCCGTTTGGTTGTGATCGATCACGGATTTGGCGTCACAACGTGGTACGGACACATGTCGAATTTCAACACGCAGGTGGGCATGCATGTGAAGCGCGGCGACGTGATCGGCTACGAAGGCGCTAGCGGCCGGTCGACGGGACCGCATCTTCACTACGAAGTTCGAATTTACAACACGCCTGTAAATCCCTGGCGTTATCTCCGCAATGTGCCAAGTGCAGTTGCTTCCGCTGATTAGTTCTGCCTGGACGTCTTCATTTTTGAATCCTGCTCACTGAAAAATCTTGCGATGAAAGTATCTGCGATTGCTGCGTCGAATCTCGGAACGACTACTGCGCTGAATGTTGCGTCCGGTGTTGCGCGGAAGGAGAAGTCGGAGAAGCGGCGGGAGGGCGAGTGAATGCTGCGGCGGGCCGTGCGCCGAGCATTTGGGGAGTGAGGTCGAGACGCAGGCGCACCCAGCGGTCCTGACGGGTGATCTTCAATTGGCGAACGAGAGCCTGCAGGAACGCGGCTTGCTCTTTTGTCATTTGCCGCAGCGATTTGGGATCCGATAGCGCCATCGAGCCGACCATGCGGAAGCCGTCTAGCAATGTGGAAAGTTCGAATGCGCTTTTCACTGTGTCGCATTCCGCGTCGAGAGCGGCGCGGATATTGTTGCCGTCCGGCTGGCCGGCAAGAGAGAGTCCGCGAACACTACGCGCAAGTTTTTCAAGTTGCTGCGCATTGCCGAAGGCCGCGTAGACGCTGTTGGGCAGGTTGTCCGTGCGCGCGACGGCGAAAATCGGAGCTCCCGCGACACGTTCGATGCGCGCTTTCATCACCGGATCGCGCGTGGCCGGGTGGGATGCTTGATCGAGGAGACCGCGTGCGTTCTTGCCGCTGGCGATCGCGATGCGGGTGGGCGAGAGGAACTCGATCGAGACGGGCGGATTGCCGGGAACTTCATAAACGGTTGGCGTTACGGTGGTGATGGCTTTTCCCGTGCGAAGCGCATAGCCCTCGATTTTCTTTCGATCGAAGCGTCCGTCCGCAATTGCGAGAACGCGATTCTCGCCCAGGCCTGCACCCGGCTCGAGTGCGAAGCTACGGGGCCAGAATGCGATTGCGGCTTGATCGAGATCGCGCCTGTAGTCGAAGCCAGACTGGCGTACGAATTCATCATATTCGCGGTCAGCTTCCGGGCCAGGCGACGTCAATCCCAGGAGGGCTGCTAGGGGAGAATTTTGTAATTGGCGAAGTGCGGCTACATCTATGTAGGCAACTGCGGGTGCTTCCGCTGGCAGCTCGCTCAGGAGGTTGGGAGCCTGTTCGACGCTGATTCCAGGAAGCTGCGGCGATGGGGGCGACGGCAACAATGCCGACGGCCGCCGATTGAAATAAAAGTAGATGCCGATGCAGGCGGCCACCAACAGAAGAATGATGGCTACCACAATCAGTGCCCGGTTCGTCGAAGTGAGAGTCACGTGAAGAAGCGAGTATAGGTTTTGAGTGACTTAGTGTAAAGTTTTCGCCCCGAGTGTGGTTGAAGGCGTAGGGCGAGGTGTAGTTTCAATCTGGAGCAGTCGAGGCGGCTGCAACCAAATACGGGGTAGGCGCGTCCAATTGCGAACCCACCGCCGACCGATTTCGAGGGAGACACGCTTGAATTTGGGTTTCAAATTGAGCATGAGACGGTGGATTCCGGTGCCGGCGTTAGCGCTCGTGTTGACGGTCGCAGTGAGCATTCCAGCGCACGCGCAAGCGACGACCAGCGGTCCGGCTCCTGCGAAGCCGGTCCCCGCGGCCGGCACGGTTGCCACTCCTACCGCGGACCAGATACTCGATACATACGTCAAGGCCATCGGCGGTCGCGAAGCCTGGAAGAAGCTGACGAGCCGCGTCACCATAGGCACGATCGAGGTGTCGGCAATGGGTTTGTCGGGAACGATCGAGATGCACGAAAAAGCTCCGAATCAATTGGTCGCTCGAATCACGATCAATGGCGCAAGTTTCAGCCAGGGCTTCGATGGAACTGTAGGCTGGGCCGACGACCCGCAGAATGGATTGCGGGAACAGACTGGCACGGAACTTACCGAGACGAAGCGCGATGCGGATTTTTATCATCCGCTCGATTTGCGGCAGCTATATTCGAAATTCACAGTAACGGGCATCGAAAAAATCAACGATCGCGACGCGTATGTCATCGAAGCGGCGACTTCGGATGGCGAGACCGACAAAATGTACTTCGACGTTCAGACGGGCTTGGTCGGGCGAATTGTTGGACATCATCATTCGCCGGAAGGCGTGAGCGAGTTTACAGAAGATCTTGGCGACTACCGGGAAGTGGACGGAATAAAGCTTCCGTTTTCGGTACACCAATCGAGCGCGGACTCGGCTTTCACGATTAAGTTCGCGGAAGTGCATCATAATGTGCCGATCGATAACTCGGAGTTTTCGAAGCCTGCTACACAATAGGGCATCGGACAAACAATGAAACGGCGAATAAGTGCAACACTGGCAAGGGGTTTGCAAGAGCGAGATACTTGCTTGCAATCCGATTGCCTCTGTGATAATTTTGTTCGGTTTGAGCAGGGCTGGCGTAGCTCAGTTGGTAGAGCATCTGATTTGTAATCAGAGGGTCGGGGGTTCAACTCCCTCCGCCAGCTGAGTTTTGAGGGAGCGGGATTTTTCAGCAAGGTTGCGGACGAATTCCTCGCGACAAAAGCGCTAGGGCTGGTGTCTTCGGGCACGAGCCCTTTCGGCATTGCGATGTTCCCCGAATCGAAGTCCGGTCGTGTTCTGGTGGTTTGAGCGGGACGACGGAGTTGTGTCCCGAGGTTTTTCCGGGACATGAACGAACGTCCTAAACGGATTTGCGGGACGTTCAGTGGCGTCCCGAATTGTTCTGCGGGACGGGTGGGTGAGTGGCTAAAACCAGCAGACTGTAAATCTGCCGCTCCTTGCGGGCTACGGAGGTTCGAATCCTCCCCCGTCCACCAGCGTCTCGTAAGGCCTGATCGATACGAGATTCCGGTGCGGAATTAATTAGCGTTCGACGCATCGGAAGTTAAAAAATCATGGAGCGACGCAGCCCCGGTGGCGCTTCTGAGCGACAGAAACTGTGGGAGGTTCGGGGAAAGCCGGTTTCGGGCCTGGGTAGCTCAGTTGGTAGAGCGCGTCCTTGGTAAGGACGAGGTCACCGGTTCAATCCCGGTCCCAGGCTCCACGCTGTAGCAGGCGGCAGGAATGAGCGGGGGTAACTCAGTGGTAGAGTCTCTGCCTTCCAAGCAGATGGTCGCGGGTTCGAATCCCGTCCCCCGCTCCATCGCGATGCTTGGAAGAGAAGGAATGGAAATTCGGAAGCAGAAGTAAACGGATTTAGCGCGGCAGCAGCCGCGAACCTCCAATACGAGTGAGGCGAGATGGCGAAGGAGAAATTCGAGCGCAGTAAGCCGCACGTGAACATTGGGACGATCGGTCACATCGATCACGGAAAGACGACGTTGACGGCGGCGATTACGAAAGTGCTGTCGAAGAACAACCCGAAGGTGCAGTTTCGCGCGTTTGATTCGATCGACAACGCGCCGGAAGAGCGGGAGCGCGGAATCACGATTGCGGTGTCGCACGTCGAGTACGAGACGCCGAACCGCCATTACGCGCACATCGATTGCCCCGGGCACGCGGATTACATCAAGAACATGATCACGGGAGCGGCGCAGATGGACGGCGCGATCCTGGTGGTGGCAGCGACGGACGGCCCGATGCCGCAGACGCGCGAACATATTCTGCTCGCGCGGCAGGTGGGTGTGCCGTACATCTGCGTGTTTCTGAACAAGTGCGACATGGTGGAAGATCCTGAGTTGCTCGAGCTGGTGGAACTGGAAGTACGCGAGCTTTTGAAGATGTATCAATTTCCGGGCGACACGGTACCGGTGATACGCGGCTCGGCGCTGAAAGCGTTGGAAGGCGATGCGAAGTGGGAGAAGTCGATTATCGAGTTGATGGAAGCGGTGGATAAGAACATTCCACTGCCGGTGCGAGATATCGAGAAGCCGTTTGCGATGCCGATCGAAGACATTTTTTCGATTTCTGGTAGAGGTACGGTTGTGACAGGTCGAATCGAACGCGGCAAAGTGAAAGTGGGCGAGGAAATCGAGATTGTAGGGTTCCGTCCGACGATGAAGAAGACGGTGACGGGCGTGGAGATGTTCCGCAAGCTGCTGGATGAAGGAATCGCGGGCGACAACGTGGGATTGCTGCTGCGCGGGACGGAAAAAGAGGAAGTGGAGCGCGGGCAGGTGTTGGCAAAGCCGGGATCGATCACGCCGCACACGAAGTTCAAAGCGGAAGCATACGTATTGACGAAGGAAGAAGGCGGGCGGCACACGCCGTTCTTCACAGGATACCGGCCGCAGTTTTATTTCCGGACGACGGACGTGACGGGAGACGTGAAACTGCCGCAGGGAGTGGAGATGGTGATGCCGGGAGACAATATATCGGTGGAGATCACGCTGATCACGCCAGTGGCGCTAGAGAAGGGATTGCGATTCGCGATTCGCGAAGGCGGCCACACAGTCGGAGCCGGCGCCGTCGCCGAGATCATCGAGTAAACGACCATGCGAGAAATCATCACACTACAATGCGGCGACTGTAAGAACCGGAACTACACGACAACCAAGAACCGGAAGAAGCATCAGGACCGGCTCGAAACTTCGAAATTTTGCAATACGTGCAGAAAGCACACTGACCATAAAGAGGTCAAATAGTTCCGCAGTAAATTCACCCTTCGCTCTGAGGCGCGGGCTCAGGGTGAATTTTGAGCCTGCGGCTCAAAATTCAGGGGAGTAGGTTCAACGGTAGACCATCGGTCTCCAAAACCGAGAGTGGGGGTTCGAATCCCTCCTCCCCTGCCAGCTCTTTAGGCAAGCGCTGGCGGGCGGAATGAAGTCGAGTAAGCAAAGGCGGTTGGGTTGATGGCACAGGCCAAAACGAACAGAGAAGAAGCGAACGAGCGCGTAAGCGGGTTCGCTCTGCTCGAGCCAGTAGGAAAGCTAGCAGCATATCCGCGCCGTCTGCGTAGCTTCTTGCACGACGTGCGCGTCGAGATGAAGCAGGTGAACTGGCCGTCTCGCGCGGATGTGATCTCAACGACGATCGTCGTCGCGGTGACCGTCGCGTTTTTCGGAATATTCTTTTTCCTTGTGGATAGCGGATTCAGCTTCTTAATTCAGCGGGTGCTCAAATACTTCAAGTAACGGGAACAAGGATGTCAAAACAGTGGTACATCGTCCACACCTATTCGGGGTTTGAGAAGAAGGTGAAGGAGAGCCTGGAAGGGCGCGTGGCTGCGTTCGGGCTCGGGGACAAGATCGGCCAGATCATCATCCCGACCGAGTCCGTGGTGGAAGTACGCGGCGGCAAGAAAGTGATTTCTCCTCGCATGTGCTACCCCGGATACGTACTCGTCGAGATGGATATGGACGACTACACGTGGCACGTGGTGCGTTCCACGCCGCGCGTGACGGGCTTCGTCGGCTCCGGCCAGACGCCTTCGCCGCTCACCGAAGAAGAAGTCCAAAATATTTTGAATCGCGCGACGACCACCGCGGAAAAGCCGAAGCCAAAACTTTCGTTCGACCGCGGCGAGAAAGTGCGCATCGGAGAAGGCCCGTTCGCGAATTTCACGGGTGTCGTAGAAGAAGTGAATTCCGACCGCAGCACGCTGAAAGTTTCCGTCACGATTTTCGGCCGGTCAACACCGGTCGAGCTGGATTTTGCGCAGGTCGAAAAGGTCGCATAGCGCGCCTTTCGCTGCCGAACGTGGCAAGAAGCGCAACAACAAACGATATAGGGATTGAGCAGGGGAGCTATCGCACATGGCCAAGAAAGTTCAAGCAATGGTGAAGTTGCAGTTGCCGGCAACGAAGGCGACGCCGGCGCCGCCCGTGGGCACCGCGCTCGGCCCGCACGGCGTGAACATCATGGATTTCTGCAAGCAGTTCAACGCCAAGACGTCGAAGGAACCGGATGGAATGATCATTCCGGTGCTGGTCACGATTTACAGCGACCGCACGTTCACCTTCATCCTGAAGACGCCGCCGGCTTCCGAGCTTCTGAAGCGCGCCGCGGGAATCGTGAAGGGTTCGCCCGAGCCAAACCGCAACAAAGTGGCGAAGGTCACGCAGAAGCAGATTCTCGAAATCGCAAAGACAAAGCTTCCCGACCTCAACACGACCAACATTGATTCGGCAGTCCGCACGATTATGGGCACCGCCCGCAACATGGGAATTGAAGTCGAAGCGTAGTCTCCGAGTTCAGCGAGTAGGAGAGAACATCAATGGGTCGCAGTTTAAAAGATGGTGGCAAGAATATCGATCGCGCCCGCAAGCTGGTTGAGGCGCGTCCGTACCGCCTCGAAGAAGCCGCGGAGTTGCTCCGCAAGGCGCACTTCGTGAAATTCGATGAGACGGTGGAGCTGGTGCTGAATTTGGGCGTCGATCCGAAGCAGTCGGATCAGATGGTTCGCGGCACGGTCGTACTCCCGCACGGGCTCGGCAAATCGAAGCGTGTGCTCGTGATCGCGAGCGGCGAAAAAGTCCGCGAAGCGCAGGATGCAGGCGCAGATTTTGTCGGCGGCGAAGATATGGTCCAGAAGATTCAAGAGGGCTGGACGGATTTCGACGCTGTGATCGCAACGCCGGACATGATGAAGTCCGCCGGGCGGCTCGGCAAAGTTCTGGGACCGCGCGGCCTGATGCCCAACCCGAAGACCGGTACCGTCACCTTTGACGTGGCGAAAGCGATTCAGGAAGTGAAGGCCGGAAAGGTGGAATTCCGGCTCGACAAGACCGGGATTATTCATTCGCCGGTAGGCAAAATCAGTTTCACGGCGCAGAACCTGGCGGGTAACGCGCAGGCGCTGCTCGCGGCTGTGATCAAGGCGAAACCGGCAGCAGCAAAGGGCAAGTACATCAAGAAGATCACGCTCACCTCGACGATGGGGCCGGGCGTGCCGATCGATCACGCAGAAGCGGAATCGGCTGTAGCAGTCGCGGCATAACTGGAATCATCGCACCGAGATCTAGAGCGAGATTCCCAACCAGCGTCACGAACGAAGGAGTTCGGCATGAAGAAGAAGGCCGAAAAGTTGAGCAAGTCCGCAGAGCTTCGCAGCCAGCTCGCAACGGTTTCGACCGTCATTCTCTCGACGTTTCAGGGCATCACCGTCGAGCAGGATACGAAGCTGCGCCGTTCTGTCGAAGCGGCAGGCGGTCACTACGAAGTTGTTAAGAACACGGTCGCTGAGCGCGCCGCTGCCGGAACGCCGGCGGAAGGTTTGCTCAAGAATCTGAAGGGTACAAACTCGATCGCGTACACGATGACCGATCCGGTAGCGCTCGCGAAGATTTTGACGAAAGTCGCGAAAGAAGTTCCGGCATTTAAATTCCGCGCGGGATTTGTCGAAGGCCGCGTGATTTCGATTCAAGAGATCAATCAGCTGGCGCTGCTTCCGAGCAAGGAAGAGCTGATCAGCAAGCTAATGTTCCTGCTGAATGCTCCGGTGCAACGAATTGCCACGGCGCTTGCAGCGCTGCCGCGGAACCTGGCAGTGGTGACGAGCGAAGCAGTGAAGGCAGGAAAGTTCGGCGGTTCGGCGCCTGCGCCGATACAGGAAAACGCTCCAGCGCAGGAAAGCACTCCGGCGCCTGAAGCCGCTCAGTAGTCAAAATTTTGTAGAAAGTTTTCTGGGCAATATTTTTGGCACGGGTTTTCTCGGCACGGGGTTCTGGGCAACGGTTTTTAATTTCTAGGAGGATGGACACCGCGATGGCAAGCAAAGTGGAATCGATTCTGGAAGAAATCAAGGGACTGACGCTGCTGGAAGCTTCTGACCTTGTGAAGAAGATGGAAGAAGCGTTCGGAGTGTCTGCGGCAGCGGCGGCTCCCGTGATGGCGGCGGGCGGCGGCGGTGCGGCAGGCGGCGCGGCAGCGGAAGAGAAGACGGAATTTGCCGTCGTTCTCACCGAAGTCGGCGCGAACAAGATCAACGTGATTAAGGCAGTCCGCGAAGTCACCAGCCTGGGTTTGAAAGAAGCCAAGGACCTGGTGGATGGCGCCCCCAAGACGGTTAAAGAGGGCATCAACAAGGACGAGGCTGCTACGATCAAGAAAAAGTTCGAAGACGCCGGAGCCAAGGTCGAGATTAAGTAGTGCCAGCAGCCTGCGAGCGGCCAGGTGCCGTGGCTGCAAGGGAATTCGCGTACGCGCGCGCTCCTTTCGAATTTAAAACTTCAAAAAATGTCCTTCCCGGACTGGCGGGGCGGGTGTCTATCCGCTTCGTCGTCTCCGGCGTTGCCCTGATGAGGATGGTTCAATGAGCAATCGCAATGGTGTTCGCGTCACTCGGGAACGGGAGCGCCTGGACTTCGCCAAGATCAAGACGGCGGTCCAGATTCCCAACCTGATTGACGTTCAGAAGAAGTCCTACCGCCGCTTTCTGCAGATGGATTTGCTGCCGAGCGAGCGCGAGGATACGGGACTGCAATCTGTATTCACGTCCGTATTTCCGATCCAGGATTTCCGCGGACTTTCGCAGTTGGATTTCGTGGACTACGCGATCGGCAACTGGGAGTGCAAGTGCGGCCATTTGCGCGGCCTGCACCACTTGCGCGCCACCTGCCGGAATTGCGGCGCTTCGGTTGTCACAAACCCGTACAAGACGGGCGACGTGCTGTGCGCGAAGTGCGGCACGTTCAACAAGAACACGCCGACGTTCTGCAACAAGTGCGGTGATCCTGTCACGCTGCAGCTCAAGTACGACGTGAACGAATGCCAGGAGCGCGGCATGACGTATTCGGCGCCGCTCAAGGTCACCATCCGTCTGACGATTTACGACAAGGATCCCGACACAGGCGCGAAGTCCATTCGCGACATCAAAGAACAGGAAGTTTTCTTCGGCGATATTCCGCTGATGACGGAGAACGGCACCTTCATCATCAATGGCACCGAGCGCGTTATCGTCAGCCAGTTGCACCGCTCGCCCGGCGTATTCTTCGAAACCGCGAACAATCGCAGCTATTTCCTCGGAAAGATTATTCCGTACCGCGGATCATGGGTTGAGTTCGAGTACGACACCAAGAACCTTCTCTACGTCCGCATCGACCGCAAGCGCAAGTTCCTCGGCTCTATTTTCCTGCGCGCGCTGGGAATGAAGTCGAATGAAGACGTTCTGCGCACGTTCTATCAAGTGGAGCGCATTTCGGTGCGCGACGGCGATCTTCACTGGAACATTTCCGAAAGCCTGATCGATCGCAAGCTTTCGAAGGAGATTAAGCACCCGCGCTCGGAAGATGTTTTGATCGGCGCGCACAAGCGCATCACCGAACCACTCTATAAGGAACTCGTCAAGGCTCGCGTGAACCAGGTGGAAGTTGGCATAGCGGACCTCGAAGGAGCAGTCACGGTCGGCGAACTTGTAAATCGCCAGACCGGTGAAGTGCTGCTCGAAGCGAATAAGCCGCTCACGCCCGAAATGTGGGCTTCGATTGCCGAAGCGGGCATCACGGAAGTGGATGTTTGCTTCCCGGACCGCGATGACGTGGGCGTAATCGTTGGCCGCACGCTCGAAAAGGATACCATTCGCACTCCGAAAGAAGCGCTGATCGAAATTTACCGCAAGCTGCGCCCGGGCGATCCTCCGACGCTCGAAACCGCCACTGCGCTCTTCAACGGAATGTTTTTTGACGCGCGCAAATACGATTTCAGCAAAGTCGGCCGCCTGAAATTCAACATCAAGCTCGGTCTCGACACGCCGCTCGACAAGCGCACGCTCGATCCTTCGGACTTCGTCGCGGCGATCAAGTATTTGCTGAAACTCCGTAAGAACATCGGCGCCGTCGACGACATCGACCATCTCGGCAATCGCCGCGTCCGCGCGGTGGGCGAGTTGCTCGAAAACCAGTTCCGCATCGGCCTGGTTCGCATGGAGCGCGCGATTAAGGAAAAGATGTCCGTGTACCAGGAAATGTCCACGGCCATGCCGCACGATCTCGTGAACGCAAAGCCGGTGATGGCGGCGATTCGCGAGTTCTTCGGCAGCTCGCAGCTCTCGCAGTTCATGGACCAGACGAACCCGCTGAGCGAAATCACTCACAAGCGGCGCCTCTCGGCTCTTGGGCCTGGCGGTTTGTCGCGCGAACGCGCTGGATTCGAAGTGCGCGACGTTCACCCGACGCACTACGGCCGCATCTGCCCGATTGAAACGCCGGAAGGTCCGAACATCGGCTTGATCAGCTCGCTTTCCTGTTACGCGCGCATCAACGAGTTCGGATTCATCGAGTCGCCCTATCGCAGAGTGAAGGGCGGCCGCGTGATCGACTTCGTTCAAATCATCAACGCGGGCGACAGCGAGTTCAAAGCCGGCGAAATCGTCGAGAAGGAAAAAGTAGAGGACACCAACGAGGAATTGAAGCGGCGGCGCGTTGTTGTCGAGCCGCATTGCTTCTATCTCTCGGCGTGGGAAGAGGACCGCTACGTGATCGCGCAGGCCAACGCCTCGCTCGACGAGCGCCTCAAAATCACCACCGAACTCGTCAACTGCCGCCAGGCCGGCAACTTCGTTTTGAAGAGCCGCGATGAAGTGGATTACATCGACGTTTCGCCGAAGCAGCTCGTGTCCGTCGCTGCTAGCTTAATCCCGTTCCTTGAGAACGACGACGCGAACCGCGCGTTGATGGGATCGAACATGCAGCGCCAGGCCGTGCCGCTGATTAAGGGCGAAGCGCCGCTCGTCGGCACCGGTATGGAACGTGTGACTGCGCGCGATTCAGGCGCCGTCATCGTTTGCCGCCGCGATGGCATCGTCGACCAGGTGGATTCCGAACGCGTAATCGTACGCGTTGAGTCTGACCAGTCCGGCGTGCTGAGCCGCGAAGTGGGCTCGGACATTTACCTGCTCACAAAATTCAAACGCTCGAACCAGAACACCTGCATCAGCCAGAAGCCGCTTGTCCGCGCGGGTGACCGCGTGAAACAGGGTCAGGTTCTAGCCGACGGCCCTTGCACCGACCGCGGCGAACTTGCTCTTGGCCGCAACGTGCTCGTCGCGTTCGTGCCATGGCGCGGGTACAACTTTGAAGACGCCATCCTCGTCAGCGAAAAACTCGTGGAAGAGGACTACTACACTTCGATCCACATCGAGGAATACGAAATCGAGGCGCGCGATACGAAACTCGGCCCCGAAGAAATCACGCGGGACATTCCCAACATCAACGAGAGCTTCCTCCGCAACCTCGACGAAAGCGGCGTTATCCGCATCGGCGCCACCGTAAAGCCTGGCGACATTCTCGTCGGCAAAGTGACGCCGAAGGGTGAAACTACGCTCACGCCGGAAGAAAAACTTCTGCGCGCGATTTTCGGTGAAAAAGCCGGAGACGTTCGCGACGCTTCTCTCTATTGCCCGCCGGGTATCGAGGGAACGATCGTGGACGTGAAGATCTTCTGCCGCAAGGGCGCGGAGAAGGACGAGCGTCACAAGGCCATCGAAGCCACTCAAGTCGCAAAGCTCGAAAAGAACCTTGCCGACGAGATTCGCATTCTCACCGACGAGCGCCTGAAGCGCTTGAACGACTTGCTTGGCGGACAGAAGCTTACCGCCGACTTGCACGACGAGCGCACCAACAAACGCCTGCTGACCAAAGGCGCCGAGTTGACGCGTGAGATTCTCGAAAAAATCACCACGCGCAACTTGAAGCGTCTGCGGCTCAACGACAAAGACCCGCTGCTAATCGAAAAGATCGACGAAATCGAAGAGATGACTTCGCGGCAGATCGACGTGCTCCGCAAGATCACCGACGAACGCATCTCGAAACTCAAGAAGGGCGATGAACTGCCGCCGGGTGTCATCAAGCTCGTGAAGGCTTACATCGCGATGAAGCGCAAACTCTCCGTCGGCGACAAAATGGCAGGCCGCCACGGAAACAAAGGCGTCATCGCGCGCATCGTTCCCAAGGAAGATATGCCGTACATGCCGGACGGTACGCCGGTTGAGATCGTTCTCAATCCGCTCGGCGTTCCTTCGCGTATGAACGTCGGACAGATTCTCGAAACGCACCTCGGCTGGGCGTCAAAGGAATTGGGCGTGCGGATCGGCAAGATGCTGGACGACACCGGCTCGCGCGCCGATGCTGCACGCAAATTCTTCAAGGATGCGTTCGGCCCCACATCGGTTTGGAAGACGATCGCCGAACTCGACGACGAAGCGATTCTCGATCTCGCTCACAGCTTCCGTGAAGGCGTTCCGTTTGCGACGCCCGTATTCGACGGCGCTCGCGAGCACGACATCCGTCATCTGTTCGAATTCACCGAACTGCCGGAGAGCGGCAAGATCGCGCTTTACGACGGCATGACGGGCGACGAATTCGCGCAGAACGTGACCGTCGGCTACATCTACATGCTCAAGCTCTCTCATCTGGTGGACGACAAGATTCACGCGCGATCCATCGGCCCGTATTCGCTCATCACGCAGCAACCTCTCGGCGGAAAGGCGCAGTTCGGCGGTCAGCGCTTCGGTGAAATGGAAGTCTGGGCGCTCGAAGCCTACGGCGCGGCTCACATTCTGCAGGAGCTGCTCACAGCGAAATCGGACGACGTTTACGGCCGCGCGAAAATTTACGAGGCCATCGTGAAGGGCGAGCCCGGGATCGAACCGGGCGTGCCTGAATCCTTCAACGTCCTTGTGCGCGAGCTGCAGTCGCTCTGCCTCGACGTTGAATTGATGAAGCGCCAGAAGCCGCAGCTCGAGAAGGCCGAAGCTTCGGACTAATTATAGTGCTCCCGCGCATCGTATCCACGATGAGCGCGGGAGCGCCCACAGTTTCTTGAACTTTCCCTGGCGGTTTCAGGGAGGAGGGTCAGCCATTGTATCGATCTAGTCCTTACGATCGCGCCAGTCAGATTGCGGATTTCGATTCCATTCGCATCAGTTTGGCGAGTCCTGAAAAAATCCGGTCTTGGTCGCACGGTGAAGTCACCAAGCCGGAAACCATCAATTACCGCACTTTCAAGCCGGAGCGCGACGGCCTGTTCTGCGCCAAGATCTTCGGCCCCGTCACCGACTGGGAATGCTTGTGCGGAAAATACAAGCGCATGAAGCATCGCGGCGTCATCTGCGACAAGTGCGGAGTGGAAGTCACGCTCAGCAAAGTCCGCCGTGAACGCCTCGGCCATATCGAACTGGCTTCGCCCTGTTCGCACGTCTGGTTTTTCAAGGGCCTGCCCAGCCGCATCGGCTACCTGCTCGACATCACGATGCGCGATCTCGAGCACATCCTGTATTTCGAGACGTTCGTCTGCATCGATCCAGGAGAAGTCCCCGGTCTGAAGCAAAAGGAAATACTGCCCGAGGAAAAACTCCGCGAGCTGCAGAAGGAATTTCCCGGAAAGTTCCAGTCCGGGATGGGCGCCGAAGCGATCAAGGAACTTCTCCGCCGCGTCGAAGTGGAAAAGCTATCCGAAGAGCTTCGCGAAAAAATGAAAATCGATCCGAGCCTGCAAAAGCGGATCAAGTTCGCGAAGCGGCTGAAGGTTCTCGAAGCGTTCCGCAAGAGCGGTAACAAACCCGAGTGGATGATTCTCGACGTGATTCCGGTCCTTCCTCCGGAGCTACGCCCGCTTGTGCCTCTCGATGGCGGCCGTTTCGCCACGTCCGATTTGAACGACCTCTATCGCCGCGTCATCAATCGCAACAACCGGCTGAAGAAGCTGATGGAATTGCACGCGCCCGATGTGATCGTCCGCAACGAAAAGCGCATGCTGCAGGAAGCCGTTGACGCGCTGTTCGATAACGGACGCCGCGGTCGCGTTCTCCGCGGAACCAACAACCGCCCGCTTAAGTCGCTGTCCGACACTCTCAAGGGCAAGCAGGGCCGCTTCCGCCAGAACCTCCTCGGCAAGCGCGTCGACTATTCCGGCCGTTCCGTAATCGTAGTCGGCCCGGAATTGAAGCTCCACCAGTGCGGTCTGCCGAAGAAAATGGCGCTTGAGCTTTTCAAGCCGTTCATCTATCACAAGCTCGAAGCCGCCGGTCATTGCACCACCATCAAGCAGGCGAAGGAGCTCGTCGAGGCCCAGGAATCAATCGTTTGGGACATCCTCGAAGACGTGATCCGCGAGCATCCAGTACTGCTCAACCGCGCTCCCACGCTGCATCGTCTCGGCATTCAGGCTTTCGAGCCGGTTCTCGTGGAAGGTAAAGCGATCCGCATTCACCCGCTCGTTTGCACCGCGTTCAACGCGGACTTCGACGGCGACCAGATGGCGGTTCACATTCCGCTGTCTCCGGAAGCTCAGGTGGAAGCGTCGGTATTGATGCTCAGCTCGCATAACATCCTTTCGCCGGCCAATGGCTATCCGCTCGCCGTTCCCACGCAGGACATGGTGCTCGGCATTTACTACATGACGAAAGCCAAGCCGCAGGCGAAGGGCGAAGGCCGCGCGTTCGGTTCGAGCGATGAATGCGTGATGGCGCTCGAAGCAGGTGAAGTCGAGCTCCTCACGCCGATTCGCATGCGTTACACAGGTGAAGTGATTGACCTCACCAACGCTTACGACGACCAGGACGTTTCGCACACCGAGCCGATCAGTCTTAGCAAGCAATTCCTGCACACCACCGTCGGCCGTGTGATTTTCAACGATCATCTCCCGTCGGACATGCCGTTCGTCAATGGCTTGCTCAAAAAGAAAGGCGTTCAGGCGCTCGTGCAGTATTGCTACTTGCGCTTCGGTATCGAAAAGACCGTCCTCATGCTCGACAAGCTGAAGGAACTCGGCTTCCTCTACGCAACGAAAGCCGGCGTTTCCATCAGCATCAGCGACATGGTTATTCCGGACGTAAAATCGAAGCTGGTGGGTTCCGCCGAACACGAAGTTGTGAAAGTGCAGCAGCAATACCTCGATGGCGCAATCACCAACGGCGAACGCTACAACAAGATCATCGCCATCTGGAGCGACGTCACCGAGCGTGTTGCCGACGAAATGTTCAAAGCTCTCGAGGAGCAGGACAAGCAAGGCGTGATCAATCCGATCTACGTCATGGCGGACTCTGGCGCTCGAGGTTCGAAGCAGCAAATCCGGCAGCTTTCCGGTATGCGCGGTTTAATGGCCAAGCCTTCAGGCGAAGTCATCGAGCAGCCAATCACTTCGAACTTCCGCGAAGGCCTTACTGTGCTCGAATACTTCATTTCGACACACGGCGCTCGTAAGGGCTTGGCTGATACCGCGCTCAAGACCGCCGATTCCGGTTACCTCACGCGGCGTCTCGTTGACGTTGCGCAAGACGTGATCATTAACGAATTCGACTGCGGCACGGCCGACGGAATCTATGTCGAACCGATTCTTGAAGCCGGCGTCGAAGTCGAGCCGTTGCGCGATCGCGTTGTGGGCCGCGTCTCGCTTGAGAAAATTAAAGACTACGAAGGAAACGTAATCGTCGAGATCAACCAGGAAATCACCGAGGAGCTGGCCAATTCCATTCAGGCGGCCGGTATCGAACGCGTGAAAATCCGCTCGGTGCTGACGTGCGAATCCCGACGCGGTGTTTGCGGCCGTTGCTACGGCCGCAACCTCGCTACCGGACGTTTCGTCGAGATGGGCGAAGCGGTCGGCGTAATCGCCGCGCAGTCCATCGGCGAACCTGGCACGCAGCTCACGATGCGCACGTTCCACATCGGCGGAACTGCTACCCGCGTCACCGAACAGTCGAAAGTCGAAGCCCGCAACAACGGCTTCGTGAAGTTCATCGACTTGAAAGTGGTCGAAGGCCGTGGCAAACAAATCGTTTCGATGAACCGCTCGGGCTTGATCGCAGTCGTCGACGAAAAAGGCCGCGAAAAAGAACGTCACCATGTCGTCTATGGCGCGCGCCTCAAGGTCGAAGACGGCCAGCCAGTTACGCTGGGCCAGGTGATGGTCGAATGGGATCCTTACACCTTCTCGATTCTCACCGAAACCGCAGGGTCTGTTCAGTTCAAGGACCTGCAGCCCGGAATCACCATCGAAGAACAGGTCGACGAAGTCACCGGTCTTTCGCAGCTGGTTGTTACCCTGCCGCCCGGTGACGAAAAGCACCAGCCCACGATCAACATCCGGGGCGCTGCCGGCCGCACCAAAAAGTACCTCATGCCGTCACGCGCTCACTTGATGGTAGTCGATGGCGACGAAGTGCAACCGGGCGACGTGCTCGCGAAGATCCCGCGCGAGACTACGAAGACGAAAGACATCACCGGCGGTCTGCCACGTGTTGTCGAACTCTTCGAGACTCGCAAGCCCAAGGACCCCGCCGTCATCAGCGAAATCGATGGTGCGGTGAAATACGGCGAAATCGTCAAGGGTCAGCGCAAGATCTACGTCGAGAGCGAAGATGCAAGAACGACCAAGGAATATTCCATTCCGCGCGGCGTTCACATCAACGTGCAGGAAGGCGAACGAGTTCGGGCCGGCGAGCCTTTGATTGATGGGCCTCTCAACCCGCACGACATCCTTGCCGTCCTCGGCGAAAAATACACGCAGGCTTACCTGGTCAACTCGATCCAGGAGGTCTACCGTCTGCAGGGCGTGAACATCAACGACAAGCACATTGAGACAATCGTCCGCCAGATGATGCGCTGGGTGAAGGTCGAAGACGTGGGCGATACGACGTTCCTTCTCGAGGAGCAGGTCGACAAGTTCCGCTTCCGCGAGGAAAACGATCGCATCATTCACGATGGTGGACGTCCTGCAACCGGCCGCCCACTGCTCCTTGGTATCACCAAGGCGTCGCTCTCCACCGATTCCTTCATCTCCGCCGCGAGCTTTCAGGAGACAACCCGCGTCCTCACCGAAGCGGCTATCTCCGGAAAGGTCGATTATCTCCGCGGCTTGAAGGAAAACGTGATCATGGGCCGTCTGATTCCCGCCGGCACAGGTCTCGAGCGTTATCGCAATATCCAGCTCCTGACCGAAATACCGAAGGAAGAGCCGTCCATGGCCGAGCCCGATCTCACGCCGGAAGAAGCGGCAGCGCTCGATTTCCTGCGCAAGGATACTGACGCCGTCGCCGAAAGTTAGCGATCCGGTAGGATCGCTATCCTGAGCCCGTCCTACGGGCGAAGGATCTCGCCGTCATCCACAACTTCGAGGGGCGCCCTGTTCCGCAGGGCGCCCTTTTTGCAGTATGCCTTGGCGCCTCTTACGTGCGTGCACTCGCCGAAGGACTCGGCGTTCTGCTCTATCCGTGCCCTCTGTGCGGGGTTCTCTGTGTTCTCTGTGTCAAGCTCTTGAAGTTGGCCACACGCCGCAGCCTGACGAAGCCCCGCTCGGCGCAGCCAGCGTTGGCACCCCAACGGCCGGGAAGCGAATCAGAAGGCGAGTTCGGGTCATCGTGTTGGCTTCCGTGTGAATTTCTCCTGTTATGCAACTTGGAAATCGACTTCGCTTTCGATGTACGCGGAGGCGCGTCCCGCCTGTAAAATTTTAAGACTAGAATTTTGTACTGGCAAATGCATTCCAGAAGCTGGCATTCGAGAAGGGTGGAATTGAAACTTGTCGGAATCGACCAAAGAGACGGACGGGCTTTCCGCTGCGGTTCCCTCAACCGAAGAGCAATTCAAAAAGCTCGTCGAAGTGATTTCGCGATCGCAGCATAACTATCGCGAGCTCATCGATAGCCTCGATCAAGCGGTTTTCACTCTGTCACTCGATGGCGAGATTCGAGTCGCCAATCGAAGTTTTGCGGAAATCTTCGGTATGCACATTCGCGACCTGATCGGCCATCGCCTTCACGAGTTCGTCGAATCCCCCACGATGCAGGAAGCGAAAAACTGGCTGCCGTCGTTCGTTCGCACGGGTTCGGAAGCGGGAAGACTTCCTGTGCGTATGAAGAAAAGCGCAGAACTTCGTTACTTCGATTGCTGGATTCAAGCCGTCGCGGAAGACGGCGCCGTCACCGGCTTGAGCGGCTGGGCTCGTGACGTTACCTCCCAACATCAGGCGGAGATTCGCTTCAATGAGTTTTTCGAATCCTTGCGCGAAGGTATCTTCTTCACCGCCCCGGATGGCCAGGTGCTCGACGCGAATCCGGCGTTAGTCCGCATGTTGGGATACGAGACGAAAGCTGACCTGCAGACGCGAAACTTCAGAGACGTGTACGCGGATCCCGCCCAACGCGACGCGCTTGTCCGTGAACTGCAATCGCGCGGCTCAGTTCAGGATCGCGAAATTGTCCTGCAGCGGAAAGACGGTTCGCACCTTTATTGCCTCGCTTCCGGTTTTGCCATTCGCGATACATTCGGCCGGATCGTCCGGCTGCAAGGCACCCTGGTAGACATTACGGAACGGCGCGAAATCGAAAAGCGTCTCCACCAGGAACAGGAATTCGTGCGCCATCTTATCGCCGGTTTCCCTGACCTGATTGCGGTTTTCGATTGCGAAGGCCGCTTCAAGTTCGTCAGCCCGCGAATCCAGGATGTTCTCGGCGCTTCTCCTGAGCAGTTTGTCGGGCAGTCGCATGATTTCGGAATTCACCCGGACGATCAGCAAAGAGTTTCGGGAATATTTCAGCGCATAGTCGCCGGAGAATCCCCGTCGGCCCAGATTGAGTTTCGAGCGCGTCATGCCGACGGTTCCTGGCGGATTCTTCGCTCGAGTGCCGGTCCGCTATTTGATGCGGACCGAAAAATCAGCGGAGTCGTTTCTTCGGTGCGCGATATCACGGAGACAAAGGGATTCGAGCAGCAAGCCCTGCAGAAGGAAAAGTTTGCGTCCATGGGTCAGATGATGGCCGGGGCCGCCCATGAGTTGAATAACCCACTCACAGCAATTCTCGGCGTAACCGATTTGTTGCGCGAGCGCGCCACCGACGAAGCTTCACGGCGCCAAATCGATATCGTGCTGCAGCAAGCCCGCCGAGCCGCCGCAATCGTTCAAAATCTCCTCGCTTTCGCAGTTCCCTCCGGCCAAAAGCGCGGAAAAATCAAAGTGGATGAGATTGTCCGAAAAGTCGTCGAGTCTCAGCAGAAATCATTGCAGCAGAAAAACGTCCGCGTCGATGTTTCTGTTGCCGGTTCTCTCCCTGAAGTCGAGGGAGATTCCAGGCTCCTCTCGCAGGCATTTGCGAACATCCTCCTGAACGCCGAACAGGCTATTTCGGGAATTCGCGATCGCGGATCCGTCAAGATCAGGTTGTCGGCTTCCGATAACAATATCGCAGTTGAATTCGTCGACGATGGCCCCGGCATCCCGCAGGAAATTGCGGAAAAGATTTACGACCCGTTCTTCACAACCAAGCGGCCCGGCGGAGGAAGCGGGCTTGGCCTCACGATTTGTTTGGGTGTGATCAAGGACCACGGTGGCAGAATTGAGGTGCAATCATCCCCGGGAGTTGGCGCCACGTTTCGCGTTTTTCTTCCGGCGACAGTCGAAAAGTTACCGGCACGCGACACATCGGCAGCGCCAGCGCGAAATGCCCCGGCAGTCTCCCCGGCGCTACGCGGGCGAAAAGTCTTGATTGTCGATGACGAAGAAAGCATTCGCGAGATCGTGCAAGAAGGGCTTTCGGCGCGGGGAATGCACGTGGACAGCGCGGGAAGTTCCGAGGAAGCACTCGCGTTTCTAGCAACCAACACTTGCGAGATCTTGCTCTGCGATTTCAATTTGCCGGGGTTGAATGGCGACGAGCTCTTCGAAAAGCTGCGCGGGCAATCGGGTGATTCAATTCCTCGATTCGTATTTATGACGGGGGACCTGCTCGATCCTTCTGTGATCGCTTCTTTTGCAGCCAGGGGCGCTCACGTGTTGCAAAAACCATTCCACGTTGCCGCGCTCGTCACGCTCCTCACGGAACTACTGAAAGAGCAGCCCGTCAAATCCTAGAAACCGCCCCTTTTCAAACAAGATCGATCGGCTACCGCGCTATTTTTCGCTTTTCTTGTCCGTTACGGCCGGCTTGCCCCGCTCGTCCACCCCGAAATCCCAGACGTACAAATTCGTCCCCTGGCCTTTCACGAGTTCTGTGAACACATATTCGCCGGGCTCGAGGGACTCGTTGATCGTGAAACGGTATACGCCCGGAGCGATCAGCCAGCGTTGCGCTTCGACTTCGTTTCTTTTTGTTCGCTGGACCGCGCCGAAATACGTGTCTACATTTTCGATTAGCCGTGACTCGCCACGAACTTTCGCACGGATCAAAAGCATGTCCGGCTCGCGCGTGTCCGCCGTGCGCATGTAAAATTCCGGTTGTTCGTTCTTCACGCGAACTTCCGAATGCGCCCGGTGAATCGTCAGATTGTGGCGCGATGGGACGACCGGAATCGGAACTAGCACTTGCTCCACTACTTTGGCTTTGTCCACTTTGTCCTGCGCCTGCGCTTGCGTGAGACGAAGTACTTTCTTGCCGTCGTACACAAAGATTCCTTCGCCAGGCGGAATGAAAACGCCGGGCGCTGCTTCGAGGCTCGCGTCCACGTCCAGCGGCACTACGCGCCGAATCTGCTCCTGCTTGTGGACCTTTGCGTTCAGTTCGGCGTCGCCTTGTTTTTGCGCTGCCTCCGCATGATGAGTCGCGTCCCAATCGATTAGCGCCGCAGGCATTTCCTCCCATTGCGAACGCTCGGTGCTGTAGAACCGCACCTTGTCTTCCATCACCTGATACTCGCGCACGAGCTGCACGCTGCCGTCCTTCAAAATCAGCTTTTTACCGCGCGGAAGCGAGGGCTGATTCGTGTCGGCCGCCGCCTGACTTTGCTGCGCGGAGTTTTGATTCGCGGATATCGCAGCTTGAGAAGATTGCGGTGCTTGACCGGATTGAAGCGATGAACGGAATCGCGTTTGCATCGCGAAACCGTTGCCTGAAAATGCGAGCAACAGCGCAACGAAAGCGAAACATGTCAGCAATGCCAGCACGTTCAGCGGGAATTTCACAACCTTAAGTTTTGGACGCGGAAACATTGCGCGATCGGGCAACCTCCAAAATGCGCCAGCCTCTGAAATGAGATGCAGAATCGAGCGTTCGAGGCTACTGCTTGTCAGGATAGCCGCACGAAGCTTTCGCCACAACTGGCAGATGTCAAAGGGATTGAGAGGTTTCGCGAAATGCGGATTGAAAACGCGCAGAGATTTGCGCCCGGCTGAAACTAGTGCTGGCAGCGCGAGTGCAGAACCGAAAGAATCATCAGGTCGGAATTCGAGAACAGCCACTTTTCCGCCTCGGCGCCGGCCGCTTCAGCCACACGAGCGAGCTTTCCGAGGTGCTTATTGTGGGCGAGAGCGCGCAAGTGGTCGAGGCAGATCCCGGTCAGCCGGGAGACTTCGTCCTCGGTGAACTGCTTTTGGCTCGACTTGATCCGAACCATCTTGCTGCCTCCTGAACACTTCGATGCTGGGACAAGACTAAATGCTGCACAATCCTCATGCAATAGTCCTTCCGTTCTAATCGGCCAAAACTTCCGGTGCATGAGGTGTGACAAACTCTTGTGGACTCTATGATTTGGCTCAGATTTGTATTCCTTTCGCTCCTGAAGGAACGGCGAGACGCGATCCTGGAGTGGATACAAAAATGCCTATCTGTGGAATATTTCTACGATTTCAGGAATTGATTTCGCGATGCTGTTCCATGGGCGGCAAAAAATCTCGAACGGCGAACATGGAGTTTTCGAGGACGACCAGGTTCAAATCGTGAATCCGCCCGCTCTTTCGAAGGCGCGTGCAAGTTGCATCACGCGGCCTTCGCCAAAGTGCGGCGCAAAAATCTGCATGCCGATCGGAAGTCCGCACTTTGTTTTTCCGCAGGGAACCGAGATGCCGGGAACGCCCGCCAAAGACCCAGTAACGGTATAGATATCTGCGAGATACATCTGCAAAGGGTCCGCGGTTTTCTCGCCCAAGCGAAACGCCGGAGAGGGCGCCGTCGGCGTGATGATCGCGTCAACTTTTTGAAACGCCGCGGCGAAATCGCGCGCGATCAGCGCGCGGACTTTCTGGGCGCGAAGGTAGTAGGCGTCGTAGTAGCCGGCCGAGAGAACGTACGTGCCGAGCATGATCCGGCGTTTCACTTCGGGCCCGAAGCCGCGCTCGCGAGTTTTGCGGTACATCTCGCCAAGAGTTGCGCCCGATACGCGGAGACCATAGCGCACGCCGTCGAAGCGGGCGAGGTTCGAACTGGCTTCCGCCGTGGCAACAATATAGTAGGTCGCGATCGCGTAGTCCGTGTGTGGCATTTGAAGTGGAACCCGGCGACAGCCGAGTTTTTCGAGGAGGGCGATCCCGGCCAGCACTTTCTCCTTAACTTCAGGGTCGATCCCCTCGCCGAAATAGTCCTCCGGGACGCCGATTCGCAGGCCCTGAACGGGCGCTTGGAGCTCCGAGGCGTAATCCGGGACGGGAACTGCCGCCGAAGTTGAGTCGTTCGGGTCGTGACCGGCGATAACGGACATGATGGCGGCGGCATCGGTGACATTTTGTGTCAGTGGGCCGATCCGATCGAGGGAAGATGCGAATGCGATGAGTCCATAGCGAGATACGCGACCGTATGTCGGCATCAGGCCGGGTATGCCACAGCAGGCTCCCGGTTGGCGAATCGAACCTCCCGTGTCAGTTCCGAGGGCCGCAACGGCCAATCCGGCAGCGACAGCGGCCGCTGAGCCGCCGCTCGAGCCTCCAGGGACACGGTCGAGGGATACAGGGTTCCGTACTGGCCCGTATGCAGAGTTCTCGTTCGAGCTGCCCATTGCGAACTCGTCGCAATTGGTCTTTCCCAGGATCACCGCGCCTGCCTTTTCAAGCTTCTCGACTGCGGTTGCTTCATAAGGAGGAATGTAGCCCTCGAGGATCTTTGAACCGCAGGTGGTGGGGACGCCGCGAGTGCTGATGACGTCTTTCACGGCGATTGGAACGCCGGCAAGCGGCGGGAGAGCCTCTCCCTTGGTGATGGCTGAGTCGATGAGATCGGCTTGGGCGAAGGCGCTGTCGGGCGACAGCGCGAGGTACGCGTTGAGTTCCGGATTGCGCTTCTCGATTCGGGCGTAGAAATCGGCGGCCAGCTCGCGCGCTGAAGTCTTCTTGGATTTGAGCGCGTCGCGAACGCTCGAGATTGTCCAAGCGGCAGGCGCGCTCATCCGCGAACCTCTGCGGGCCCGTTCACCGCTCGAGTTTTCGCGCGTTCGCTCACCGCACAATTTCTCGCGTTCTCGCTCATCGCTCGATTACCTTGGGGACGCGGAAGAAAGGCTTCGCTGCGTCGGGGGCTTGAGCGAGGATGGCATCGGCGACGTCGCACGGGCGCAGCGTGTCGTCGCGGAGTTCGGGATGCTCGCCGGGCGCGGCGTCAAAGAGAACTTGCGCCATCGGCTCGACGCCGGAGACGTCCAGCTTTTCGAGTTTGCCGATGTAGACGAGGATTTCGTCGAGCTGGCCGCGGTAGAGCTCAATCTCCGCGGGCGTGAGTTCAAGGTGCGCCAGCTCGGCGACGCGAAGGACGTCGTCTCGACTGATCTTCAATTTTTCGCTCCGTAGTGCAGCGGCAAGGACCCCTGCCTACAGTAGATTAAAATGCACATTTTCGTTGGGCGTAAAGGAGTTAACGTCGATTCTAATCGCGGGACCGTATATCAGAAGAGAAGTGATCGGTGACGGGTGATGAGTGACGAGCGTGTGACGAGTGATGAGTGATGAGTGATGAGTGACGAGAAATCCATCGTCGTGCGCTACGCCGGACCCGGTGGTGGCAGTCGAGCGAAGAATGCCGGAAACGGCACGGAGTTGATGCCCCGATGGGCGGCGGCTATCGCAGTCCTTCGGCGACGCGACGGAATATGAGCCGGCACGGTTCACTGGATGCGTGTCGCCGAGACGGGATCGCCGGTCTTTGCGGGGGCCGAGTTCGGTCACGTGTCGCACGGAAATATTTTAGGGAGATGTAGAGCGGAGTGCAAGTGGACGTTGGTGTAAGGATTTTGCGGGATGTGGCTAGAAATGCCGATGCAAACGCCTTCAACAATTGAAGGGAGCGCGAGTGACGAGCCATGCTTACTGAGCAATAGGCGTGGAGGCCGGCCCAGTTATTTGGCCGTCCGCAGAAATCTCTATTGAAGCTCGCAATACCCCTGGCCCACTGTCGGGTTTACCTTTGTCGATATCGGACAACGTCAGGAAGGTGATCAGAAAAGCTGTTTTCGTGTGCGAAATAATTGGTCCGAAAGTGTGACCGATCATCCGGGTTTTTGTGTTCTTCCACCAATGGTCAAAGTGAACGTCAGCGGTGTCAAAATCGGAGTATGCGTATCCGAATCTTTTTTCGGCCAGTTGCTTAAACTCTAGATTTGAATTCGGCATTTCGATTCGCGCGTTGGCGGGATCAACGTCCCGATACAGCTCCAAATATTGAGACGCACTCCAATCGGTACTTACCTTGATCTGGTAAGCTTTGGCCATTCTGTTGAACTCGTTCTGGGAATCCTTAAATCCCGAAATGCGAAAAGCATCGCCCGAACCTCGAGACACAACAACGTAGTAAATAAATGGTCCGTGAACGCTTATGTGGTAGTGAACCTTTCGCTGTGTGAACTCATAGGCCTCGTCCGAGAGTTCAAACAGGAAAGCACACGGCGGCGTTGAAGGTGTATTTGCGTCAACCGAGGCGAGCGAGCAGAGAATGTCCTCAAGGTCCTCTCTTCGATGTACGCTAAAAAACGTCTCGTTGCCTCGCCCAATAGCGGTCCTAGCGATTTCACGAGCCTCCGATTCCGGGACAATCGCTGCTCCGAAGGCATTACTGCAAATCGTTACCAGGGCCAGTGTCAGGCAATACTTCAGGTGTCCGAATCTCGGCGATGCCACGATGAGCCTCCTGGATGCTGTCTATTAAGGTGTATCGTAGTGCGATCTTTCTGTGCTTTTGCATTTCCTTCGTTCTTCTTTTTCTCTCTCCGCGCTTATGGCTGATTAGATGCCGTTGTCGGCTCCTCCTCCCGAGTGGACTTGGTAGCTTTTGAACGAATCACGACCAGGGCGCGGAAGAAAGGAGCCGAGCCCGCCGCGGCGGGATGATTATAGGATGTGATTTTCACACGCGCTACCAGCAGATCGCGATGAGCCTGGGTGGCGGATTAGCATGTCGGGTTGATCGCCAAACAGAGAGGACCACGACGAGGTGAGGCGCTCGTCGTGGCTACCGAGCTGGCGGTGCGCGATTTGACGGCACAACCGGCGCGACGGGCTACGTGCCTCGATCCGATGATGGCGCTGCGATACGAGTGAACGCGCGGCCATGGCGGAAATTTTCAGGAGCTGCGAATTAGGTGCGGGTTACTTGGGGGGCCAGCCTTCGCGCGTTGTCATCATCTTCATTGTTTTGCCTGTTTCCAGGATTGATTTCAGGCTGGAGAGAACTGCGGGCCAGCCGTTGGTGATGCCGCGGAGCATCTCGGAGCCGGGCTCGAGTTCGTCGTGAGTGACGATGAGGCGCACGGCGTCATTGAACTGCTCGATTTCGAAGGTGACGCGCGAATGTTTGGCTGCGTTGTTTTCGTCGGCGGGACGCACCCATGAAATCTCGAGGCGGCGAGGCGGGTCACTCTCGATCACTTTGCCGACGATGTCGACCAGCTTGGCGTCGTCGTAATCGCGATGCTGCCACTTCGAGCCGACCTTCCAATCGGAGGCATTGATGCGGCGGCCCCAGTATTGCTTGGTTATTTCACCGTCGGTGAGCGCGTTCCAAAGTTTCTGGGGCGTCGTGGAAATATAAGTTACGTAGACGAATTTTGGTTTGTCCGTCATTTTCTTGATCCTCCTCAAGGGCTTTCTTCAGGTCAAAGAGCGCGCGAACGCGGTGAGTCTCGTAGCGGCCGATCCAGCGTTCGTAGATCTCATGAATGGGCACTGGGTTCAGATAGTGGAGCTTCTCGCGGCCGCGCCGGACTGTGACGACGAGATTGGCGGATTCGAGCAGTGCGAGATGCTTTGAGACTGCCTGACGCGTCATGTGCAAGCGCTCGCAGAGTTCGGTCAGGGTCTGGCCGTTCGTGGCGCGCAGGCGGTCGAGCAATTTTCTGCGGGTTTCGTCGGCGAGAGCTTTGAAGACCTTGTCCACGGCTGATTATAAGCAACCGAATGGTTGCATGCCAAGGTTCGCGAAAGGCGTCCGAATTGGTGAGGCGAGCTACGATATGCGGCGCGTGAGATGTCCAAGGATGTTTTACGGTGCGCTCTGGACTACAATGCGCGACCAGGGCATACAGGAGGCGTTATGCGAGCGGACAGGGTGGAAGTTTCGTGGGATTCGGCGAAATCGAATTGGCTGGTGAGGATTGTGGTAGGAGAAGAGGTCGTGAGGAGGCACTGCAGCGCGCCACAGAATGCGGACGACGCGACGTTGCGAGCGGCAGCATTGAAAACGCTGGCGGATGAAGGGTACGAGGCGGATGCGACGGTTGTGACGATCAAGCGGTAGCGCGGCTGCCGAACTGGTGGTGACGTGGACGCGCGAGTGCTTTAGCTGCAGAAAGGCCCACGATGAGAGGTGCGCTCGTTGTGGCTACCTGGGCGGAACGATTGGTGCTGGTGCGGGTTGATTGTATGAGACAGGCGAAATGTAAATTGTTTCTGGCGCTGGTGTGTTGTGCTGCGTCAGCGGGCAATTTGCGCGCGCAGGATATACCGCGAGGTCAGGCGGCGGAGGCACGCGCGGAAAAGCATTTGGAATCGGTGCGCGAGAAACCGCTTGAGCTGCTGGATTTTCTGGACCGGATGCCGAAGGGCGGCGATCTGCATCACCATTTGACCGGGGCGGTGTATGCGGAGAGCTACATCAATTACGCCGTGGCGGACGGCGACTGCATCGACCGCGTGACTTTCAAGATTTTGCCGCCGCCGTGCGATTCGGCGCGAGGGTCGGTTTCTGCGTCGCAAGCGATTAGCGACTTCGTGTTTCGCAATCTTGCGATCGATGCGTGGTCGATCCGGAATTTTCAGCCGTCGGGCGAAGACCGCGACGTGAGGCTGCATTTCTTTGCGACATTCGGGAAGTTCGATCTGGTGACGAACAAGCATTGGGGCGAAATGCTGGCAGAAGTGACGCATCGCGCGGCAGCGCAGAACGAGATTTATCTGGAGACGATGCTGACGCCGGATCAGGGCGAGGCGACACAGCTCGGTCGGCAGTTGGCGTGGAACGACGATTTCGCCGCGATGCGTGCGCAATTGCTAGCGGGCGGAATGGCGAAGGTGGTGGCCGACGGCCGTCGAAACCTGTATGAGGCCGAAGCGAAAATGCGGCAGTTACTCGGCTGCGGCGGTCGCGACGCCGATGTGGGATGCGCGGTGACGCTGCGTTACATCAATCAGGTGCTGCGCGCGTTTCCGAAGGAGCAAGTGTTCGCGCAAATGCTCGCGGGATTTGAGATTGCGAGTGCCGATCCGCGCGTGGTGGGAATTAATCTGGTGCAATCGCAGGATGAGTTCAACGCGCTGAACGATTTCGATTTGCAGATGCGAATGCTGGATTACCTGCACGGCGTTTATCCCAAGGTGCACATCACGCTGCACGCGGGAGAATTGACGCCGGGCGAGGTGAGGCCGGACGTTCTGTTGAAGTCGCACATTCGCCAGTCGATCGAGGTTGGGCACGCGGAGCGGATCGGGCACGGGCTCGATGTGATTTACGAAAAGGATGCGCCGGGGCTCGTGGCGGAAATGGTGCAGAAACACATTCTGGTGGAGGACTGCCTGTATAGCCACGAAGCGGTGCGCGACATGAAGGGACGCGACAACGTGCTGCCGATTTATTTGGGAGCGGGAGTGCCGGTGTCACTCGCGACGGATGATGAAGGGATCGTGCGGTCGGAGTTGACGTGGTATTTCCGGCGCGCGGTAGTTGGGTACGACGTCGATTACCGAACGCTGAAGAGGATGGTGCGGGACAGTTTGGAGCACGCGTTTTTGCCGGGCGCGAGTATGTGGGTGGCGCCGGAAAATTTTACGGTGGTGCCTGCGTGCGCAGCGGAGACGTTTGGGGGCGAAGTGGCGTCAGCAGCGTGTCGCGAGTTTCTGGCCGGCAGCGATAAGGCGCGCTTGCAGTGGAAAGAAGAGGTTCAGTTCGTGGCGTTCGAAGCGACGTTTTAGACGGTAGTGAGGGCAGCAGGAGAAATTCTTGTAGCTGGGCTAAATCTTCGGCCATTCAACCGGGAATAGCTTTCCCGCATCCTCCGGCGAAATGGTTGCGCCTGCCAAAGTGACCGCTCGAGAAAGAACCGGATCGCGATTACCAGCCAGATCCGCACCCGTCGGCAGAATCGTTTCATCGGGTACTACGCCGCTCTTTTCGAGACTCTTGCCGTCCTGCATGATTATATTGGCAGCGCTCACTTCGGCGGCGTAGGCGACGATTGTGTCCATGCCAAAAACATGCGGAAAAACCCGCGCGCTCATCACACTTCCTGAACTTGTGTCGCCGATGACGGGACCGCGCTTTTCCATCTGGACCACGCGGGCAAGGATTTCAGACGCAGAAGCGGAACCGCTATCGATGAGAACAACGAATTTACCCTTATAAGCTTTATCGCCGTGAGATTTGGCGACGAGAGGTTCCGAGCCTTTGCGAGTCTGCGAACTACCGACATTCACGTCGTGATCGAATAGACTGCCAATCATATGCAAGACTGACAATTCGAAACCGCCGGGATCCTGGCGAAGATCAAGGACCATGCCTCTGTACTTCGACGACTCCGCAAACATGGCGTCGACGCCCTTCTCGTCGAACTCGAATGAGGGGAGCTTCCATATAATTACATCATTTCCGACGACGTAGGATCGGCGCTGATTTCGTTTGAAAGCGGACTCTGCCTCGCGAACATCATTCCCAAAATCCGCGGCAGTATAGTGCGAAATAGTTTTTCCTTGCTGAATTTTTGCGGCCACCGCAACGGTCCTTCGATTGCCAGCAGGATTAACGGTGACGAGTTCAAATCCGGGCTGCGGCCGTAAAATCTTCAGCAGGTAGTTGAGGCTCCAAAAATTCTCGCGCGAGGGAGCGATTCTATTAATCGTTTCGATTAGGTCGCCCGGCCTCAGTTCTTTTTGATCGGCGTCGCTTCCCGGCCGAACGGCAATTACGAAACATTTGTCGCCGATCATGGCCGCTTGCCAGCCATAGTCCAACCTGTATGGCCGGGGAGGCGGTATGAAGAAGGTGTGCGAATCATGAAGGCCTTCGAGTGCCCATGCGACCGTTCCCAAGGCCTGGTTCAGCGAAGTGGCTTGTTTGATGCGATCGTCGGCTTCCTTGAAACGCGCTTGGACATCGAAGCCCTGAAATTTCGGATCGTAGTAGTTCTTGATGAGGTCTTGCCGGATTTCGTTGAGCATCGCGCGGGCCATTTCGCGCTCGCCCTGCTGGATTGGCTTTTCCTGTGCGTGGCTGAATTTCAGCAGACACAATACAAAAGCAAACAGAGTCAGTAAGAGTGCCGTTCGATTGTTCGCCCCAACAATGCGCCGCACAAGCCGCATTATTCAATTATCAAGTCGTTACGTCAAGTGGCAGCAAGATGCTTCATGTCACGATAGAGATACCGGTGCACGCCGGGAGAGGAGCCTTGCACGGCGGTGATCATAGCTGCTGCGACCGTCGATGCGAGAATCGGGCGGTATTTGCTGAGGCTCCCGACGAGCGCGAACTGAAAGACTTTTGCGAACGCGAGGACAATTCCTTCTCCCGGCCGTTGTTCGGCGCGCGAACCCACTAAGAAGCTCGGCTGAAAAATGTGCACGGATCGGAAGGGCAGTGAGCCGACTGCGTCCTCGAGTTCGCCTTTCATACGGAGATAGAAATTCCGCGATTTCGCATCCGCGCCCACGGAAGACACCAGCGCGAATTGCTGCACTCCTCCTCTCAGCGCAAATTCCGCGAAGGCTTTCGAATAGCCGACATCAATCTTATGAAAAGCTAGTCGCGAGCCAGCCTTGCGGATTGTTGTGCCGAGAGCGCAGAAGGCGTCGTCGGCCGCGACGGGCGCGAGTTGACCGAGACTGTCGAAGTCGATGACTTTCTGAGCGAATTTTGGATGCTGATCGGGAACCGGTCGCCGAAGGATTGCTGTGACCTGGGCGTAGTCGGGATCGTCAAGCAGACGCTGCAGGCACAGCGAGCCGACGAGTCCCGTTGCGCCAGCGATGATCGCGGTTCGTTGAGGCATGATTCAAAGGTACCGAAGCTGAGGAAGAGATTCTAGCGCTTGTTGCGGCGGACGAAGGGGGTGTGCTCGTTGTTGTATTCGTGCGAAATGTGTTTGGGGCCGGGCTTTGCGGCGACGAATTTTACTTCGCGGATGAGCTTGCCGCCCCACGCTTGATTGATGCGATCGCAAAATTCGGCTTTCATATCTTCGAGCTGCTTGCGCCAGGCTTTGTTGTCGGCAACGATTTCGAGGCGGCCATTTTCGCAGCGAAACGGACGGGTGCGAGCGGCAAGCGCTTTGCCGACGATTTTGGGCCAGGCGCTTGTGAGCCACGCGATCGCTGCTTCGGGCCGATGCAGCCGCCGGACGACGCCACCGAGGAAATTTCCAGCCTTGTCCATGGAGTTTGCGGATTCTAGCACAATCGCGCGCGAAAATTATTTTGCAAAACCGATTACGAGATATGCCGCGACACGCAGTAACGATTGCGTGCGAAAGTTCGGTATCCCCACCAAAGTATCCGATTGAATCCTGGCAATCTGAAAATCGCGTAGAACGGCCACGCCCACCAAATACGACGCGTGACGTAGAGATAGGCGTCGGCACCCGAAACTACTTGACCATCGCGCGTCAATACGCGGATATCGTCGAGAAGATTTTCCGGCGAGACTTGCAAGGTGCCGTCGAGCGATGCCGATTGAAGATCTTTCACAGCGAAGCCGCGCTTTCCCACCACCCCTTCCCACAGATGGACCCAACGAAAACAGAAACTGCATTCTCCGTCGTAGAGGATCCAACCGGCGGTGGGCTGCCTCGCAGGTGCAGTGTTTCGCGAGATGCTCATCGAATGCGCCTGCCTACGAAAACGAGGACCGGCGAACCATCGGCAATGAATGCTGACTCAGGACGGCGCGCCAGGATGCCTCCGAAACCGGGGCCGTAAAGCGATTCGCCGTCGCCATTGAAGCCAGCATCGGTTGCCGTCCATACGTGCCAGGAATCGTGTGTAACGTGGTACTCGATGGAATCGGTGCGGCGGCGCGAATAGCCCCAGTAGTGCTCGGAGATGAATTGTTCGAGGCTCCCTTCGTTGGCGCGTGCCGGGCTGCCGGTAGTTTGTGCGTACAAGCGAAGCGGCTGGCCGCCTGACGTCCAACGATATTCGACGGAACCTCCGTCAGCATTGAGCGCGATTGAGTGGTTCATGGGCAGCGAGACATAGTTTTCTCCGTACACGGCGCGCGCAACGAAGCTCACTACGGGCAGCGGAACGATCTCGCGAATGAAGACCACGCCGCGGCGTATTTTGTCTGAGGGGTTGCGGCGGACATAGGTGCGTAGATTCACTTCGTCAAAGTTCGCGTGGAAGGGAACTTTGATAGCGCCGAAGAGCTTTGTGTTGGCAAAGCGAAGTCCGACCAAGCTCACATAGTACTTTCCTTCGAAGGAGTCGAGTTCCGTGCCGGCTGGGACGAATGGTTTCGCGAGGGCTGGATCGATTTCGTAATTCAGCATCAGCAAGTCACGCCATTCGGTCGATAGAAAAACGCGCTGGCACGAGATTGGTAGTCCCTGGCTTGCTTGCGTCATTTGACTAGCCGGGACCGTTCAGTCCAAGCTGCGGCGCGACTGCGCGCAGAGCTTGTACGCAGAAAGCGATGTGGTCGTCGAGGGGGACGCCGAGTTCTTCGGCGCCTTTGTAGACATCGTCGCGATTTACGCCGCGGGCGAAGGCTTTGTCTTTGAGTTTCTTTTTCACCGAGGCGGTTTCGACTTCGTGGATGCTTTTCGAGGGTTTGATCAGGGCGCAGGCGGTCAGAAAGCCGGCGAGCTCGTCGCAGGCGAAGAGGGCGTGGTCGAGAGGCGAAACGCGCGCGGTGCCGGAATAGTTCGCGTGACCGAGAATGGCGTGAATGATCTCCTCGGAATAGCCGCGCTCTCGGAGGATTTGCGAACCTTCGTAGGGGTGCTCCTTCGTCGCGTGATGCTCGGGGTTGGGCCAGCGCTCGTAATCAAAATCGTGGAGCAATGCGGCGAGGCCCCAGGAGTCTTCGTCACCGCCAAGTTTGCGCGCGTAGGCGCGGACGCAGGCTTCGACTGCGAGGGCGTGCTTGCGCAGGCTTTCTCCTTGCGTGTATTCGCAGAGCAGCGTCCATGCATCGTCTCGGGTCGGCATTTAGTCTCCTCAGCATCCATATTAGTTCAAATGAGGACATATTAATGCAAGGGCGGTCACCTGAATTCAAGTGCGGGCATACAAGTGCAAGTGAGATTTGAGTGCGCGGTGGGCTCGGCTAAGTCCCACGACGAGATAAGGCGCTCGTCGTGGCTACCTGGACGGTTGGAGACGATTTCAGGCCGCTGCCTTGCGATGAGGCAGATAGCGTCTGATGCCTGGTGATTTTGGGACGATAGACAGTAGGTGTTCGTGTCGCAATGTGAGTTCGGTGTTTGTTCTCGTAGTTGATAAAGCACAATTGCCGGAGTTATCGACGAATGAGGTGAGCGGCGGGCAGATGCGGCTCAATTTCAAAATGGTACAGCGAGATTGATGGATCGAGAGCAGCGCTGCTGATATGCGTCAGCGGATTGCGGATGAATCGTCGCAATGTGAGTTCGGCGTTTCTTCTCGTCATGCATTGAACACAATTCGGTGGCGGACGGAAATTGAGCCGATTGAGCGGCGAAAAGCACTCAACTGAGACTGAATCGACCGAAATGAACGCTTGAGATTTGTGGTTGATTGAAGTGCAGCGATCCCGGCAGGGCAGCAGGTTGGGTTGTGATAGCGCGTGCGGCGAACATTCGGAATGCCAGTATGCGACGCGCTTGCGGAGGAAGTGCAGCCGACGCTGACGAACAGGACACGCTCACGTGCGAAGAATCTTTGGTGCGAAAAGTGTCACCTGACGATTATTTGTCTGGTGCGGCGGTGTGGGGCAGGACGCAAAAGGTCAGGCGAACAAATTTAGAAGCGGTCTGAAGTGGTGTTGGGTTCGTGAAGTCATTTTGTTTGTGAGTGGTGGAAAGGCTGGCTAAGATATGAAGCGGTGTCGGGGTACAAATAGGGCTTGACAAGAAGTGGCACGCTATGGAGAATCACTCGCGCGCCAGTCCTGCCTTCCCACTGCTGTATTGTGACGTTCCTCCCCTTCGCATCGCCGGAATAGTCTGCGAGGAGATCCGGTGGCAGAAAAAGATGTAATGGCTACAAGTATGGAACTCGACCGAGAAGTGATTCGATGTCAGGTATGCGGGCTGGTTCAATACCGCACGCGCACAGGCAACTGTCGTCGTTGCTTGCGCCTGATGCCTCCGAAGGTGACGTTCGTCATTCCGACGCCGTCGCCCCAGGATCTACCAGGTGATGACCGGCAACTGTTCGAGAACTGGCCGAATCGCGAAACTGTCGAGAACATCGGCCAGCGAATCCGGCAGTTGCGGGAATCGCGCGGTATGACGCAGAGCCAGCTACAGGCACGCTCGCGTGTGTCCCGTTCGTATTTGTCCCGAATCGAAAGCGGTCAGATGACACCCAGCCTCGGCACGCTCGAGAAGATTGCCGAAGCGTTGGGCGTCGGACTGAACCGGTTTTTCGTTCCGGAGACGAACGGGGAGACGGTGCTCGAGGATCCGTTCATTCAGGGTCTTCGGCCGTTCCTGCGGCAGCTGGATTGGGCTCAGTGGCAAGGCATTCTGAAGAGGCTGCAAGCGATCAGCGAGCACGTGAACACGAATCACGTGCGGCCGATGACGCCGCAGCCGTCGGACCGAATGTCTCAAACGATGCCCCGGCGGCAGCAGCACCCGAGCCATACAGCGTCTGCGATTCACCGTTAGTTGTAGCTAGTACAAAGATCAGCGCGGACAACGAGATTAGGGGCTGCCCGGCCCAACCCGCAGATGCGGAGAGAGCAATTCCTCCGCTGGCGATGAGCCGGGCTGTACCCATCAATCGGATACTCTCGATTGTCCGGCTGCTCAGGCGCGATTTTCCCGACAAAATTTAATGACGGATGCCCTCGATTAGTAGGAGGCACGGCATGCCGTGCCCGGCGACTGGCGGCATCGACGCTACGAGCGGCCAGATTCCCGTGCGTTCGCGTTCGTTGTACGTTGTGTTGCGAGGCGAAAACACGAACGAGCGCGTTGCTCGGCTGAAGATTTGAATGATTGCCGTAGCCTACGCGGGCACGGCATGCCGTGTCCCTACTGCGGAGTTTGAGCGCTGTACGCGGGGGTGCTCGAGGCTGCGCCTATTTATTGCACTTCTTTCTTGCCCACCCGAACCAGCTCGATTTCGATTCCATCCGACTTCTTCGTTAGCGCAACGACGCGCACGTTGTCTCCCTTTTCATACACATAGGCGACATCTGCGCTCGAGTTAACGTGATCGCGGTGGTTTCCCGAACCGCGTTCCTCGCGTTGATAGCCAGGACCGAGTCGTTGCGTGTACCACTCGGTGACCTGATCGAGATCGTCCGGCGTGGTGTACTTTTCGGTTGCGATTCCCATTCCCGCGCCGCTTTCCGCAGAGAACTCGACGTTGGAGCCTTGCGATTTCAGCGGTTTCGCCCCGGGGTAAACAGGAAGGCCCGTAGCATGGATCTGATCGCCGTTCACGCGGAGCGAGCCAGCAGGGGTTTCGATTTCGACTCTCTGGCCGGACTCGTTCACGCGCACGTGTTTGATAAACATTCCGGCGACTAGCAATCCCCCGACAACCAGAATTACGAATCCGCCTCCAACGATGACGAGGATCCACAGGACGGCGTTATTGCTCTTTCGTGGGGGTTGTTGCGGTGGCACAGGCGAGCCGATTGGTGCGGTTGACATACTTCACCCCTTGCGTGGTTCTCAATTCCAGATACGCGAAACGAACTTGAAATGTTTCCTGTGCGCACGGCGGCTGGCGCGTTCCTGACGTTCCGGATGGCGCCTCGGGACCACCGTTTTGTCCGTCGCGGAAGATAGCGAAAGCTAGATTCCGCACTCCAAATTAGTAGAAGACGACCTTTACATCCGGGCGCTTCTCGAGGTGCACCGTGTCGATGAAGCGAACCTGGCGGTCGTCGCACGTGAGGATCAGCGAATGTGTGCGGGTGCCTTCGCCGAAGAAGCGCACGCCGCGGAGCAGGCCGCCGCCGGTGACGCCGGTACACGCAAAAATAATTTTTTTGCCGGGCGCGAGTTCGTTCGTTTTGTAAATACGCTTCGCGTCTTTGATTCCCATTTGCCCAATGCGTTCGTGATGTTCGGGCTTGGAGACGACGAGTCTTGCGAGAATTTCCCCATTCAGGCAGCGCAAAGCGGCGGCGGTGAGGACGCCTTCGGGCGCGCCACCTGTGCCCATCACTGCGTGGACGCCGGCGCCGATCACGGCAGCGCTGATTCCGGCGGAAAGATCGCCGTCGGAGATCAGACGGATGTGAGCGCCGGTGGCGCGAATGTCGGAAATCAATTTTTCGTGACGCGGGCGGTCGAGGACGATGATGACGAGGTCTTCGACTTTGCGGCTCAGGCGCTTGGCGATCGCGCGAAGATTGTCAGCCGGCGGCGCGTCGAGCTCGACGGCGCCTTTACACGACGGCCCGACGATAATTTTTTCCATGTAGAGATCGGGCGCGTGAAGCAGGCCGCCGTGGTTCGCTTGCGGCGAGGACGACGATCGCGTTTGGTTCGCCGGTGGCGCAAAGGTTTGTGCCTTCGAGGGGATCGACGGCGATCACGACTTCGGGATATTTGCGGGACTTGTCTTTTACGGCCGCGCCGACTTTCTCGCCGATGAAGAGCATGGGAGCTTCGTCGCGCTCGCCCTCGCCGATGACGATGGTGCCGTCCATGTTGACGGTATCCATCTCCGAGCGCATTGCTTCGACGGCCATCTGGTCGGACTTGTGGCGATCGCCGAGGCCCATCGTGTGCGCAGAGGCGATGGCGGCGCGTTCCACAACGCGCAAAAATTCGAGGCTAAGCGCTTTCTCCATTGCGGCTCCTGGGGTGCGAGGCTAGTTCGGGGCGAGGATGCGTCCCGGTGCGGCTATCTTATATCCAAAGCTGGCGACGATTGTATAGCGCCGAATCATTGCGGCAGCGGCTGGATCTTAGCGTTAACGAGGAATGGATCGTCGAGCTCAGTCATGTCGCCGGCTTTTTTGCCTGCGATTGGGAGAAGGCGAGCTGACAATGGCTTGTGCCACTTCACCGAGAGGCTCGCGACGTCGCCGAGAATTCGCACGAGTTGATCTTCCGTGACGTCGCCGGGAAGCGGAATTGTATCGAGGCCGGTGCCGCAGACGGCGGAGTAGGAGAGCAGGGAATCAAGCGTGAGACGGCCTTCGCTCCAGCGTTGTGCGATTACGGAATCTTCGAGCACGGGAAGCATCAGTCCGGAATAACCGGCGTGGATGACCGGGATTTCCCTCAGCGCGCGGGTAATTATCGCGGCGACGGTGAGAGTGCCGCTTGAGCCGAGCGGTGTACCGTAGAACTTTTCGATTGCGCCGCCGATGGAAATATCTTTCAGCGGCGCGGGCGAGAGATCGATTCCGCCGTACGTCCAGCCGGTCTGCTGGTCAACCTGCTTCGCCGCAGCCTCGATTTCCTGCGCGTAATGGCCGAGAGAATCGCGCAGGCGCGTTTCGGCTTCGTCGGCGGATTTTGCGTTGGTAAAAGCTTCGGCGACGACGTTGGCCGATTCCAGGCCGAGCGCGAAGTGTTTTCCTTCACCCGTGAATGCCACGGGATAAAAGGGCGTATTCGGCGGAATGAGCGCAGCAGCGGTGAAGCTGAAATTTCCCTGGCTGTGAACGGTGATTTGCGGAGAGGTACTTGATCACTCCGGCGGTGGCGCGAATCGATTTCCAGTGAATGCCATCTTCTCCCGTGATCGCGATACTTCCTTCGAGTGTCTTCGACTTCGACAGGATTTGTGCGAGCAGTTCGGCGTCACGCGGATCGTCGGAGTCCCTCGACATTGCAGGGCCGATGGAGGCGTCGAAGCCTTCTTTGACGGCGAGCGCGTCGTAGGCGCGGAAGAACGCAAGGGCGTCAGCGGTCGACATACCTTGCGTGTATTCGGGGAACGGTTGCGTGGTGATGCGAAGTGTTTCCACTTCGTAGCCGGCTTTTTCGAACTGCGATTTTGCCTGATGGAGGAACTTCAGGGTCTCCTGGATTTGGGTTTCGTATTGGGCGCGGTCAAGACGGATGAAAGCTGTGAGTGCGCGAATTTTGGGTTTGTGTGCGCTATCTTGAGCGGCGGAGATCTTCGGAAATGTTGCCGCGACGAAGAAGAGCACAGGCAAGAGTGCCTGCGCCACTCGAAGCGACGGCAGGAATCGGCGTGTTGGGGTGAGTCGATCTTTGAAGTTTTTCGTGGCTGCTCCTATTCTTCGCGCAAACATTCTTATACGAAGGCCGAGATGCCGGTGATGCGTTCGCCGATGATCAGTTTGTGGATGTCGTGCGTGCCTTCGTAGGTGAAAACGGATTCGAGATTGTTCATGTGGCGCATGATGCAGTAGTCGTCGACGATGCCGTTGGCGCCCAGAATGTCGCGGGCGTTGCGCGCGGTTTCGAGCGCCATCCAGACGTTGTTCATTTTCAGCATGGAGATGTGCGACGGGTCGACGCGGCCCTGGTCTTTCAGGCGGCCCACTTGCAGCGCGAGCAACTGCGCTTTTGTGATTTCGGTGATCATCCAGACAAGCTTTTCCTGCACGAGTTGGTGCGAGGCGATGGGCTTGTTGTCGAACTGCTTGCGCTGTCTTGGCGTAATCGAGCGCGCTGTCGTAGCACGCCATGGCCGCGCCGATCGCGCCCCAGCCGATGCCGTAGCGCGCCTGGTTCAGGCAGGAGAGCGGGCCTTTCAATCCTGCAACGCCGGGCAGCAGATTTTCGGCGGGGATTTTGCAGTCGGTCATCGCCAGGCCCGAGGTGACGGAGGCGCGCAGCGAATATTTGCCGTGCACGTCCCAGGCTTTGAATCCGGGCGTGCCCTTTTCCACGAGGAAGCCGCGAATTTTGTCGTCTTCCATTTTGCCCACACGACGGCGACGTCGGCGATCGAGCCGCTGGTGATCCACATTTTTTCGCCGTTCAGGATGTAGCTCGTCGCCTTTTTTCACGGCGCGCGTCAGCATGCCGCCGGGATTCGAGCCGAATTGCGGCTCGGTGAGGCCGAAGCAGCCGATCGCTTTGCCTTGCTGCAGGAGCGGCAGCCATTTGTCTTTTTGCGCGTCGGAGCCGAAGGCGTGAATCGGGTACATCACGAGCGCGCGACTGCACGGAAACGAAGCTGCGCAGGCCGGAATCGCCGCGCTCGAGTTCCTGCGTCACCAGGCCATACTCGACGTTCGACATTCCCGCGCAGCCGTAGCCTTTCAGGCTCGCGCCAAAAAATCCGAGCTCGGCCATTTGCGGGACGAGGTGCACGGGGAAACTTTCCTTCGCGATTGTGCTGCTCGATGATCGGGCATGATTTCGTCGTCGACAAACTGCCGCGCGGTGTTGCGCGCCAGTTTTTCTTCGTCGGTGAGCAGGGAATCGAAGTCGAGGAAATCGACTCCGGGGAATGCAGGCATCCGATTTCTCCTTGGTGGTTGAGGGCCGAGTAACGTGCTGCCGTTAAGCGCGGCTATAAAATGCTGCTACAACGAGGACGCAATACGCCGGACCGTCAAACCCACGTATTCTATCGGAGATAAGCCCCAACGCGCCAGATACCTAAGCGTTGACGGACGCGCGGAGTGGATGCGATAATTACGGGCTTTCTTTGCAGTCCTAGAAGTGTGTTCCGTCCGGGAAACGGAATACCCAGAAACGTCAGATTGAGCAGGAATGCTGCGCCAGTACGACTCTAATTGGCAAGATGGAAATTCTTCACCAACTCGGCGAGTTGTTTCTCCAAGCTGCGCCCACGACCATCATCGTATTCCTGTTTTATTTCTTCATGCGCTGGGCATTTTTCACTCCGATCCAGAAAGCAATGGACGAGCGAACCGCGCGCATCGAAGGCGCTCGCGCCGAAGCGGCGAAAGCGGAAGCCGAAGCGAAGAAGGAACTCGATACTTACACCGATGCTCTGCGAAAAGCGCGCGGCGAGATTTATGCCGAGCAGGAAGCTGCGCGGCAGGTGGTTCTCGATGAACGCGGGCGTTTTTTGAAAGCGATGCGTTCGCGAGCACAGGAAGACGTGACGAACGGGAAGAAGAAAATTGCAGCCGAAATGGAAGCAGCGCGCGCAGAGTTGGAACGAAGCGTCCCGGCGCTTGCCGGCGAAATTGCCCGGATGATTCTCGAGAAGCCGAAGCCCTCGCCCGGGGGTTACCCGCGATGATGCGAGTGCTCCGGCAATTGAATTTCCTTGCGGTGGTTTTCTTTATTGCCGCGATTCCCGCGCTGGCTCAGGAAGGCGACGCTTCTCCTGCGGAATTCTCCGACTGGCTGGGTCTTCCGCTGGCTGAATTTCGCGATCGTGTTTGGAGCCATCGCTTATTTCGCGGTGAAGTACGGCGGCCCGTCGTTCCGTGCGAATGCCGAGAACATTTCAAGGAAGATCGAAGAAGGAGCCGCGAGCGCGCGCAGCGGCCGAACAGCAAAAGAAAGAGATGGAAGCAAAGCTCGCGAATCTGCCGAACGAGATCGTGCAGATGCGCGCGCGAGGCGAAGCGCGATGCAGACGCGGAGGCGTTGAGGCTGCGCGCGCTGGCTCGCGAAGAAGCGGCAAAGATCGAGAAGTCTGCACTGGCAGAGATTGCTGCGGCCGAACGAGCAACGCGCTTGGAACTGAAGGCGCTGGCGGCGCGAATGGCGGTGGAACGGGCTGAGGCGCTGCTGCGAGACCGAATTGACGCCTGCCGCCGAGCAAAAGCTGTTTCAAACATTTGTGGCCGAGCTTGAGAGGAGCGTCAATTGAGCGCGGTTGCCCAACGATATGCGGCGGCTTTGGCTGGATGTTGCCGCAGAGCGGAAGAATGGCGAGGCAGTGACGCGCGATCTGAATGCGTTTGCTGAGGCGTTCTTGTCCGTGGCGGATTTGCGGAATGCGCTTGAGAGTCCTGCGCTGAACGCCGAAGTGAAACGCCATGTAATCGAGCAGATCGCGACGAAGATGAATCTCGATTCCTCGGTGCGGAATTTTATTTATCTGCTAGTGGACCACCGCCGAACGGAGATGCTTGCCGAAATTCAGCAGGCGTTTCGCGCGGAATTGAATGCGCGGCTCGGAATCGTGGAAGCGGAAGTGACGTCGGCGCGGGAATTGAGCGCTGCGGAAAAGAAGGAATTGACGGTTGTGCTTGAAAAACGCACCGGGCAAGAAGATTGAAGCGCGATTTCAGGAAGACGAAGCGCTGATGGGCGGAGCGATCGTGCGGCTTGGCTCGACGATTTACGACGGTTCGGTGCGGGACCAGCTCGACCGGCTGCGCGAGCAGCTCGAGACGGAATAGGAGCAGTAATGGCGAACATCAAAGCGGACGAAATAACAAAAATTCTGCGCGAGCAGATTGAAAACTATCAGCAGACCGTCGAGGTGGACGAGATCGGATCGGTAATCTCGGTGGGCGACGGCATCGCGCGCGTTCATGGCCTGGAGAAGTGCATGTCGGGCGAGATGCTCGCGTTCCCGCACGACGTGATCGGCATCGCACTGAACCTGGAAGAGGATCAGGTGGGCACGGTGCTGCTTGGCGACTACACGGAAATTAAGGAAGGCGACATCGTCAAGCGCACAAACAAGATTATGTCCGTACCGGTGGGAGATGCGCTCGTTGGGCGCGTCGTCGATCCGTTGGGTAATCCGCTCGACGATAAGGGACCGATCCAGACGGAGCAGCGCATGCCGCTCGAACGATTGGCCCCGGGCGTGGTGGATCGCCAGCCGGTGCGTGAACCGATTCAGACGGGAATCAAATCGATCGATTCGATGATTCCGATCGGGCGCGGCCAGCGCGAATTGATCATCGGCGACCGCCAAACCGGTAAGACCGCGATCATCCTCGATACCATCATCAACCAGCGCGGCGGCGACATGATTTGCATCTACTGCGCGATCGGGCAGAAGCGGTCGACGATCGCGCAGGTGATTAAGACGCTGACGGATAACGGAGCGATGGATTACACGATCGTGGTGGCGGCGTCTGCGACCGAGCCTGCCACGATGCAATACATCGCGCCTTTCGCGGCGTGCGCGATGGGCGAATATTTTCGCGATTCGAAGCGCCACGCGGTGTGTTTCTACGACGATCTTTCGAAACACGCGCAGTCGTACCGCGAGATTTCGCTGCTGCTCAGGCGGCCACCGGGGCGCGAGGCTTTTCCGGGAGATGTTTTCTTTTTGCATTCGCGATTGCTCGAGCGTGCGGCGAAATTGAACGACAAGCTAGGCGCGGGTTCGTTGACTGCGTTGCCTGTAATTGAAACGCAGGCCGGCGACGTGTCGGCGTACATTCCGACCAACGTGATTTCGATTACGGACGGCCAGATTTATCTCGAAGCGGATTTGTTTAACGCCGGCATCCGGCCTGCTATCAATGCGGGCATTTCGGTGAGCCGCGTCGGAGGCAACGCGCAGATCAAGGCGATGCGGCAGGTGGCCGGAACTTTGCGGCTCGACATGGCGCAGTATCGCGATTTGGCGGCGTTTGCGCAGTTTGGCACCGAGCAGCTCGATAAGGCGACGCAGGCGCAGTTGGCGCGAGGCCAGCGGCTCGTAGAGATTTTGAAGCAAGATCAGTACCAGCCGCTCACAGTCGAACAGCAGGTGCTGATTATTTATGCCGGCTCGAATCGCTATCTCGATGACATTGATGTGGCTGAAGTGCGGCGTTTCGAGAAAGAATTGTATCCATTTATCGAGACGAACTATCCCGGAGTGATGAAAACTCTGCGGGAGAAGAAAGCGTTTGACGATGCACTCCGCGCTGAGACGAAGAAGGCGCTCGACGCGTTCAAAGAAACCTTTGTTGCGAGTCTGGATGCAGCGAAGGCAGCCAGGGCTGCGGCTGGAATTGAGAAGGCGGCCTCTCCGGAAGCGCCTGCAGCCACGGAAAAGACTCCGGCCCACTAACCACGACTTTTCATGCCCACACTTCTTGATTATCGGCGACGTATCCGGTCGGTGAAAAGCACGCAGCAGATCACGCGCGCGATGAAGTTTGTCGCGGCGGCGAAATTGCGGCGGGCGCAGGAAGGCGTGTATGCCGCGCGGCCGTATGCGAAGGAAATCAAGCGCGTGCTGCGATCCGCGGCGGCGCGCATGGAGACGCCAGCGCATCCACTGCTCGAGCGTCGGCCTGAGGAGCGAGTTTTGGTGGTGGTGCTGACGGGCGATCGCAGCCTGGCCGGTGCGTTCAATACAAACGTGCTACGGCGATCGATGGAATTTTTCCGCGAGCTTTCGTCGAAGAAAGTGCAGGTGGCTGTAGTAGGCAAGAAGGGGCGCGACACGCTGCGGAAGCGCGGATGGAAATTTGTGGCGGAGTATTTGGGCGTGTCAAATTTGGTGGAATTTTCGAAGGCCAAAGAAATTTCCGCGCGCATCGCTGAAATGTATGCGAACGACGAAGTGGACGCGGTGTATGCGATTTACAACGAGTTTATGAACGTGATGATTCAGAAGCTGACCGTCGAGAAATTGCTGCCGATCGATCCGGCAATACTAAAGGAAGGCAGCGCCCAGAAGAGCGCGGAGATCGCTCTTGATCCGACGAACGATTCGTTGCCAAGAACGCCTTCGCCGGACGGGACCGTAAATCTGGTGGATTACATTTACGAGCAGCCAGTCGCGGAACTTTTTAGCGATCTGGTTCCGCGCTACCTCGAGTCGGAAATATTTCGCATTCTGCTGGAATCGGCGGCTGCGGAACACGCGGCGCGAATGACGGCGATGGATTCGGCGACGCGCAATGCGTCTGAATTGATCGACAAATTGACATTGCAAATGAACAAGATTCGTCAGGCCGGGATCACAAAGGAATTGATTGAAATTGTAAGCGGCGCGACGTCCGCGATGTCGTAGCGTCAGCGCCGGGGAACGAATAAGGGGAAAAAGAAATGGCAAAGGACGAAACGAAAATCGGGCACGTCGTTGAGGTCATCGGACCCGTGGTCGACGTGCTGTTCCAGGAGCATCATCTGCCCGCGATTCACAGCGCGGTACGGATTACGAGCGAGGGATATAACGTCCCGGAGCCTCTGGATATTGTGGCTGAGGTCGAACAGCATCTCGGCGAAGGGCGAGTTCGCTGCGTCGCCATGAAGCCGACGGAAGGCCTCGTGCGCGGGATGAAAGTGGAAGACCTCGGCGAGCCAATCTCGGTGCCCGTCGGCCGCACGACTCTTGGTCGCGTGCTGAATGTGCTCGGAGAGCCTGTAGACGGCCTCGGGCCCGTGAAATCAGAGAAGCGCTATCCGATTCATCGGCCTGCTCCGAGCCTGGTAGATCAATCGACCACTCTCGAAATGTTCGAGACGGGAATTAAGGTCGTCGATTTGATCGAGCCATACCTGAAGGGCGGGAAGATTGGACTTTTCGGCGGCGCGGGCGTGGGTAAAACGGTGCTGATTCAGGAATTGATTCACAACGTCGCGATGAAACACGGCGGCGTGTCCGTTTTCGCGGGTGTGGGAGAGCGAACGCGCGAAGGAAATGACCTGATGCTTGAAATGACCGAATCGGGCGTTATCGTTCCTGGCAACTCGGAGAAGTCTCGTTGCGCGCTGATCTTCGGGCAGATGACGGAACCGCCCGGCGCGCGCTTGCGCGTCGGCTTGACCGGACTGACGGTCGCCGAATATTTCCGCGACGAAGAGCATCTGGACGTTCTGCTCTTCATCGACAATATTTTCCGCTTCGTGCAGGCGGGTTCGGAAGTATCGGCACTGCTGGGCCGCATGCCTTCTGCCGTCGGATACCAGCCGAACCTCAACACGGAAATCGGCGAACTGCAGGAGCGCATCACGTCAACGAAGCACGGATCGATCACTTCGGTACAAGCAATTTACGTGCCGGCTGACGATTACACCGATCCGGCACCGGCGGCGACGTTCGCGCACCTTGACGCAACGACGAACTTGAGCCGTCAGATCGTCGAACGCGGAATTTACCCCGCCGTCGATCCGCTCGCGAGCTTCTCGCGCATCCTCGATCCGCGGACCGTTGGACAGGAACATTACACAGTGGCGCGGTCGGTGAAGTCAGTTCTGCAGCGCTACCGGGAATTGCAGGACATCATTGCGATTCTTGGAATCGAAGAATTGTCGGACGATGACAAGCAGACAGTGGCGCGCGCGCGGAAAATCGAAAAATTCCTGTCGCAGCCGATGTTCGTGGCGGAACAGTTCACGGGGCTCGCCGGGAAATACGTGAAGATCGAAGACACAGTGCGCGGCTTCAAGGAAATCGTGGAAGGAAAACACGACGATTTGCCGGAGCAGGCGTTCTACATGGTGGGCGGAATCGAAGAAGTACGCGAGAAAGCGGAGAAGATGGCTGCGATCGCGTAGTCGCGCGGGTCGCTTCGCACAGGCAAAATGCTACCGGAGAAAATCGAACTCGAAGTAGTGACGCCCGAGCGGCACGTTCTCGACGAGATGGTGGAGTCGATCGAGATGCCGGGCAAAGACGGCTACTTGGGGATTTTACCCGGGCACGCGCCGCTGTTGACGGAACTGGGTATCGGAATCTTGACGTACCACAAGGGCGCGGAAATCCGCCGGCTCACCGTGGTGAACGGCTACGCGGAAGTCCTGCCGGACAGAGTGATCGTATTGGCGGAAGTTTCCGAGCGCGCAGAAGAAATCGACGCGCAGCGGGCGCGTACGGCGGCAGATCGCGCGCAGGCGGAGCTCGCGAAGGCTGCCGGCTCGCCGCAGGCGGATTGGCAGGCTGCAACTGCCGCGCTTGAACGCGCACTTGTCCGCGTGGACGTGGCTTCCAAACGATAGATTCGCTGGCAGTTAACGCCTATCGCACGCCGAATCGTCCCCGCTTCCGCAGCATCTAAGTATTGTGATACAAAGTTGATGGCAAATGGCTGATATTACGGTTTATTCCACTTCCTGGTGTTGTGATTGCCGCCGCGCAAAGCAGTTTTTGCGAGAGCGCGGAATCGCTTTCAAGGAAGTGAATATCGACGATGCGCCGGAAGCGGAAGCGGCTGTAATCCGTGCCAACAACGGCCGCCGGAAGGTGCCCACGCTGAAGGTCGACGAGCATTATTTCTCGTGCAGCCCGTTCGATCCTTACCTGCTTGCTGAAGAATTGAAGATCCCGCTGAATAAGTAAGGTTCCTGCTTTATTTCCCGCTGAGACAGCTCCAAAGTTGTTCGTTCGATTTTACGAGAGGCCTGCGCCGCGAGTCATTACGCCCGCAATGCGGAGATCTTGATGCAAGATTACGATATCCGCGTCAGCACCGACCGCGATTACGCCCTTCTTGCCGCCGAGGCCAAGCCTGCGCGCGGGCAGCAATGTGGCCATGCGCACGGCGTCGAGCAGCGGAACCCCGAGCGCGACGATCTGCTGCATTGCTCGATCGAGTGTGAGAGTGCTTCCCGCGAGTTTGCCTTCGGAGTTACGAACGACGCCGTCGGTGACGCTCACTTCAAAATTTCCGAGCCGGTAATTTCCGTTGCGCATTCCTGTGGCGGCAGTGCCGTCGCTGACGAGAACCACGCCGTCCAGTCCCTTCGCCCGCAGCAGAATTTCCATGGCTGGTGAATCGACGTGGTGGCCATCGGCGATCAATTCGGCCGTCACTTCCGGGCTTGTAAGCACCGCGCCGATGACGCCGGTATCGCGATGCGAAAATGGCCGCATGGCATTGAACATGTGCGCTGCGTGGGTGACGCCGCGTGCAATCGCCGCACGCGCCTGTTCGTAGGTGGCGTCGGTATGCCCCATCGAAGCGACGATGCCGTTTGCCACGGCGCGTTCGATCAATTCGAGAGCGCCTAGAAGTTCCGGCGCAAGAGTAACAATGCGAATGAAGCCGTCCGCCGCCGCAACAAATTCTTCGAATAGCTCTTTTGATGGCTGGGCGATTGCGTGCAGCGGATGCACGCCGCGGCGCGCGGGGCTGATGAACGGGCCTTCAAGGTGGATTCCGAGAACTTCAGCGGCAAATCGCGACTCGGTGTTTCGCGTGCTGTGGATATAGCGCGCGATCCCTTTCAGGCTCTTGCAGGTATCTTCGGGAGGCGCCGTTACGGTGGTGGCGACGAGCGATGTGGTTCCTCGGCGCGCGACCGTGGAAGCAACTTTCGCAATTGCTTCGGCGGTTCCTTCCATCACATCGTGGCCGCCGGCGCCATGGATGTGCACGTCAACGAATCCCGGAATGACGATCTTGTCGCCGGCGGCGAAATGTTCGGCGTCCTGCGGGACGCGAACTTCGTCGCGATGGCCCATCTGGGTGATTTTGCCGTCTTCGACGACGATCACGCTGTCAACGATTTCCTCGTGTGGCGTGAGAATGCGGCTCGCGTAAATGGCTGTCGATGCCATGGTTCAAACATGCTAACCGAACTCGGAGGCAAAAACACACCCGAGCCTTGCATCCTTTTCCTTCTCCGCTACAATCGTTGTGCGTCAAATTCGGAGGAAATTGAATGGCAAATGAAAAGCGCTACGTATCTCAGAAACGGCAGCGCCGTCGCAGGAAGACGGCCAAAGCCAAAATGCATCTCTACGAGCAGGGAAAACTTTCGCACGACAAACTTCCCGCCCTCGCCAAGAAATTCCTAAGCCGCAAGACGCGTGCTCTGAAAAGGGCCAGCTAAACGAAAAAGGGGCGCCGCATCGGACGCCCCTTGAGAACCTTCTCTTGTTGAACCGCGCTCGCCAGCGCGCGGCTCGTCTTGCCGGGATTACCTACATTTAGTTGCCGGAAGCCTGCGCGTGAGTGTTCGTAGCTGACTTCGGCACGCTCAGGTAGCCGACGATCTTATCTTTGCCTACAGAGTTCACCGTCAACTCCATCGGCGCACGCGTGCCGCGGGTGAAGAAGTAGATGGGCTCGTTGACCGAGCGGTTCTTCTTCTCATACCGGGCATCGTCCACGAAGAGAGCGATGGTGTAGATGTTCTTCTTGGTGTTCACGCCGCGGAGTTCGACCATCATGTCGCCCACCTTCTGGCGCTGATTCTTCTTGTCGATGGTGAACTCGTAATAATCGCGTTCGCCAAGACGCCGGAGTTCCTCCACTTCGTCGTGGTTCTTCGCAATCAGAGTGCCGAATTCGCCGCGGGTGAGGTTCAGATTGTTCTTGGTCGCGTCCAGATCGGACTTCACGCCGGTGACGTCAGTACCAAGCTTGTTCACGTCGTCGACGGTGGCCTTCGTTGCCAGCTGGCCGTTGACGTTGTTTTCGAGATCGGCAAGCTGCTTGGCGTCTTCTTCCTTAATCTTTTTGGCTTGCGAGCGGGCCTTCGAGAGCTCGCCTTCCGTGAGCTTCATTTTGTCGGTGACGACGCTCAACTCACCCTGGAGTTGCGCGTTCGTGTCTTCGGCCTTCGCCAGCCGTTGGCTCAGCACGTCCTCCTGCTGTTTTTCCAGCTGTTGCGCGGTCGTGAGACTCTGCGCGAGCTCCTTCGAGCGCGTGGAAGCTGTCCAGCCCGTTCCCAGGGCCGCCAGGGAGACGACTGCCAGTGCTACCACGATGATGCCTACCCATCGAGGTGCGGCAGCATCGTTTGAAATGATCACTTCTTTTTCGTCGGTCATACTATGTTTCCTCCGTGAACGCCCTTGCAGAGAGTGAAAAGAGCAAGCGCGGAGCCAATCCTGCCAAACCAGCAGTACGTCCATATACATTTGATAACAAATGATTTACACTGAATTAAGACAAGCGACTTGTTGCGGGGAGGGGCGATCGGGCCTGCAATTTTTACCGTAATTTAACGATTTCTTCGCGGTGCAGGTAGACACCTTGTTCTGCGGATTTTGGCACGGGTGATGGTTGTGTGGGTGTGCTGCCCCTTCAGCGAATCAGTGGGATCCCCTCAGAACTGCCGAGCAGAGCAGCGACTAGCGGATAACAGTCATGGCGCGCAGTTGGGCGATTCGATCGGCAAGGGGCGGATGCGTGGCGAACAAGCTCGAGAAAATCTGCCCGGCTGAAAAAGGAGCCACGATCATCAGCGCTGAAGTCGAAGGCGGAACGTCCATCGGTATGCGCTGGTTATATGCGCCGAGTTTTTCGAGGGCCCGGATCAGGCCGTACGGGTGGCCGATCAATTTGACGCCGGAAGCATCCGCCTGATACTCGCGCTGCCGCGAGATACCCATCTGAAGCATTAGAGCAGCGAGCGGCGCGAGAATCAGCATGAGCAGACCGGTAATTCCACTTCCACGTTCGCGGTCGCTGCCTCCGCCGCCGAACCAAAAGCCCATCCTTGCGATCCATGTAATCGCACCGGCAATCGTTGCGGCGATGGAAGACGTAAGGATGTCGTAATTGCGAACGTGCGAGAGTTCGTGCGCGATCACGCCTTCGAGTTCTTCGTCGTCCATCAGTTCTAGTAAACCTTGCGTGACGGCAACGGACGCGTGGCTCGGATTGCGGCCGGTGGCAAAAGCGTTGGGAGCGGCTTGCGGAATCAAATACATTTTCGGCATCGGCAAATTCGATTTCGCGGCGAGGCGCTCCATCACGTCATAAAGCCGCGGAGCCTGTTCTTTGCTGGTTGGTTGCGCGCCGCTGGACATCAACGCGATCTTGTCCGAGAAAAAATACGCTGTGCCGTTCATGAGAATTGCAAAGATGAGGGCAAGCGTCATGCCGCGCTGGCCTCCGAACGCTTGTCCGAGACCGAGTAGCAACAAGGTGAGCACCGTCAATAAGAATGCAGTTTTAAGAACTTTCATTTTCTGGTGTCCCCAGACAGGTGCCCGATCAGGCAGCGCCGGCCTTCGCCGCGTCGCGAGTAAATTTCATTTCATCGCTGCGCGGCTCCGCATCGACCAACACAGTGTCGCCCGGACGTACCTCGCCATCAAGAAGCTTGAGCGCGAGCGGGTCCTGTATCAAGCGCTGGATGGCGCGCTTCATCGGCCGAGCGCCGTACGCCGGATCAAATCCTTCGCGGAAGAGCAGCGTTTTAGCTGCGGTCGTAAGCTTGAGAGTAATCTTTCGCTCTGTCAGCAACTTCACCACGTTGCGCATCTGCAGCTCGATGATGTGCTCGATCTGGTCCTTGCCGAGCGGGCGGAACAGCACGATATCGTCGATGCGGTTCAAGAATTCCGGGCGGAAGAGTTCGCGCAGCGCCGCCATCGCTTGTTCGCGCGCCTTCTTTGGATCTTTTTCCGCGAGCTCGAAAATCGCGACCGAGCCGACGTTGGACGTCATGATAATGACCGTATTGCGGAAATCGACGGTGCGCCCTTTACCATCGGTGAGCCGTCCGTCATCGAGTATCTGCAGGAGAACGTTGAACACATCGGGATGCGCTTTTTCGATTTCGTCAAGCAGCACTACCGAATATGGCCGGCGCCGGACTTGCTCGGTGAGTTGGCCGCCTTCTTCGTAACCCACATAGCCCGGAGGCGCGCCGATCATTCGCGCGACGGAATGTTTTTCCATGTATTCAGACATGTCGATGCGGATGATGGCGCGTTCATCGTCGAAAAGGAATTCTGCAAGCGCGCGAGCGAGTTCGGTTTTGCCAACGCCGGTTGGCCCGAGGAATAGGAAAGAACCGATCGGGCGGTTCGGATCGCTCAAGCCTGAACGGCTGCGGCGAATCGCATTGGCAACACTTGTGAGCGCTGCATCCTGGCCGACCACGCGCTGGCGCAGGCGTTCTTCCATGTGAATGAGCTTCTCGATTTCGCCTTCAAGCAGCCGGCCGACAGGAATTCCGGTCCATTTGCTGACGATTTTAGCGATTTCTTCTTCGCCGACCTCTTCTTTCAGCATCGGATGATCTTTTTGGAGTTCACCGAGGCGGTCCTGCGCAGCTTTCAATTCTTTATCAGCGGCGGAGAGTTTGCCGTAACGAATTTCAGCCACTTTTGCGAGTTCACCGGCTCGCTCATAGCGCTGCTCTTCTGTCTTAAGCTGGTCGATTTCACCTTTTATTTTGCGAATGCGCGCGATGGCATCTTTTTCGGTCTGCCAGTGGCCTTTGAGCCCGTTGGACTGTTCGCGCAGAGTGCTGAGTTCTTTTTCGATCTGGCTCAGCCGTTCGCGAGAGTGGGGATCGGATTCTTTTTTCAGCGCCTGGCGCTCGATTTCGAGCTGCATGATGCGGCGTTCGATTTCGTCGATCTCGGACGGCAGAGAATCGATTTCCATACGCAATCCAGCGGCCGCTTCATCGATCAGGTCGATCGCTTTGTCGGGAAGGAAACGATCCGTGATGTAGCGCTGCGAAAGCATTGCGGCTGCGACGATCGCGGCATCCTTGATGCGCACGCCGTGATGCACTTCGTAACGTTCTTTCAGGCCGCGCAGAATCGCGATCGTGTCTTCCACGGACGGCTCGCCCACGAACACGGGCTGGAAGCGCCGCTCGAGCGCGGGATCCTTCTCGATGTATTTGCGGTATTCGTTCAGGGTGGTCGCGCCGATTGCACGCAGCTCACCACGAGCGAGAGCGGGCTTCAACATGTTGGAAGCGTCCATCGACCCTTCGGCGGCGCCTGCGCCGACGAGAGTGTGCAGCTCGTCGATGAACAGAATTACCTGGCCGTTAGATTCGGTGACTTCTTTCAGCACGGCCTTGAGGCGGTCTTCGAATTCGCCGCGGAATTTTGCGCCTGCCACCAGGGCAGAGAGGTCAAGGGTAACGATGCGCTTCGGCCGCAATACTTCTGGCACGTCCCCGGCGATGATTCGCTGCGCGAGACCTTCGACGATGGCGGTCTTGCCAACGCCGGGCTCGCCGATGAGGACAGGGTTATTTTTTGTGCGGCGCGCAAGGATCTGCATCACGCGGCGAATTTCTTCGTCGCGGCCGATGACGGGGTCGAGCTTGCCGCGCCGCGCGAGATTCGGTGAGGTCGCGGCCATACTGTTCGAGCGCGCGGTAGGTGGATTCTGGGTTTTGCGACGTGACGCGGTGGCTGCCGCGGATTGTTGCCATGGCTTGCAAAATCGCTTCTGGCGTCACGCCGTGGCGCGCAAGGAGTTCGCCGGCGGAATCGCGTTTGGCGGCGGCAATCCCGAGAAGGATGTGCTCCGTGGAGACATACTCGTCCTTCAGGCGCTGCGCTTCTTCGAACGCGCGCTCAAGAACCTTATTCGTTTCGGGGCTGAGATATTGATCGGACGCCCCGGAAATTTTTGGGAGGCGCTCGACTTGTTTCTCAACTTCACCAGCAAGTTGCGCCGGCGAGACACCCAGCTTTTCGAGCAGGGGAGGGACGACGCCGTCGCCCTGCGCGATCAGTGCCCAGAGGAGATGGAGTGGCTGGATTTGTTGTTGTCCGAAGCGAGCGCCCATTTCCTGCGCTGCTTGCATCGCTTCCTGGGCTTTAACTGTAAGTTTGTCGAATCTCGGCATAGCTGGATATTCTCACTTTTTATTGGCGACAAATAGGGACCCGGAAGTATGGTTACGTTGCTCAGGTCGCGACGTATTGCCTCAACTATTCCTGAGCACTACATTGATGTTGAATTGCTCCAAGATTGATTCGCTGCTTTTCGTTAGATCGAATCGTAATACAACGCGAACATATCAGCCAACTTGTATAATAAGATATGAGTGCTGTATTGTCAAGTATTTTATGTCTTCGCAGCGACGCCCGTGTAGAAACTAAGTCTTTTACTTTAATACTCTTACTATGAGGCACTTCAGATAGTGGGTTTCCGGAACGGTCAGTAGAATCGGGTGATCTTGGGCTTGTGTGCGTCTTTCGACTACGACGACGCTTCGTTTGGCGTCGATCGCAGCCTCGGCAAGTATCTGTAAGAACAGGGGCTCGGGGATGTGGTAGGAGCAGGAGCAGGTTACAAGGAAGCCACCCGGCTTGAGGAGCTTGAGGGCGCGGAGGTTGATTTCCTTGTAGCCGCGCTGGGCGGCAGGGACGCTATCGCGATTCTTGGCGAATGCAGGCGGGTCGAGGATCACCATCTGGAATTTGCGGCCTACATCGTCGTACTCCTTCAAGATGTCGAAGGAATTGCCTTCGCGGAACGTGACGTTTTCGATGGAGTTGAGCTTTTGGTTGCGCCGAGCCGCTTCGATTGCGGCAGGGGCCATGTCGGTCGCCTCGACGTGCTCGCACGCGCCTGCGACCGTGAGCGCGAATCCGCCTTGGTAGCTGAAACAATCGAGGACTTCACCGGAGGCGTAGCGACGCGCGGCTTGATGATTTTCGCGCTGATCGAGAAAGGATCCCGTCTTCTGACCCTTCCTCAAATCGTAAACGAATGCGATCCCGTTCTCTTTGGCGAGAATTTCTTCCGGAACTTCGCCGTGCACGACGCCGACTCGCTGCTCGAGTCCTTCGAGGAGCCGGACTTTCGGATCGTTTCTTTCGAGGACACCCTTGGGCGAAAAAAGTTCGGCGAGGATCTGCACGAAGAGATCTTTCAGGCGGTCGGTGGACTGGGTCAGCGTCTGCATCACGAGGTAATCGCCATAGCGATCTACGACGAGCGAAGGCAGGTGGTCGGCCTCACCGTAAACCAGCCGGAAAGCGTCGGTGTTCTCGACGACGATCTTTCGATAGGCGGCTGCGTGGCGTATGCGTTCGCTGAAGAACGCACGATCGATTGGAACATCTTCGCGCGTGAGCAGGCGAATCGCGATTTGCGATTTGTCGCTGTAAAACGCTCGGCCCTGAAAGCGGCCGCGCTCGTCGGTGAGGCGAACGACGGCGCCGGCCTCTGCTTTGGCGGAGCGAATGTCGCTTCGATACACCCACAGATGGCCTGAGCGCAGGCGCTCGATTCCGCGCGAGCCGATTACGACCGAGCCTTCCGCCACAAAACCTTTCCGAGCGAATTCGCGGCGAATCAAATCGCCGTGCGGTTCGCTACAATGCTTCCACAGGTACGCGAATGAATGTGAATGACTTCGATTACAAGCTTCCGGCGGAAAGTATAGCGCAGAGGCCGCTCGCCGAACGCGACGCTTCGCGAATGCTGTTGCTCGACCGCGCCACTGGTGCGTGGGAGGACCGCCAATTCCGCGAGCTGCCGGCATTACTTCGCGGCGACGAACTCATGGTGTTGAACGACGTCCGAGTGCTGCCGGCGCGGCTCTTCGGTCATCGCGCTGGATTGCGAGCGGAACCGCTTGGCGCGAACAATCCTGCGCGGCCTGAATTTCTGACGTCGCCCGTCGAAGTGCTGCTCGTCCGCCAGCTTGCGACGGACACATGGGAAGCGCTCGTCCGGCCAGGACGAAAGATTCCAGTCGGCGAGCGGATTTTTTTCGGCGAAGGTGAACTCGAAGCGCTCGTAGAAGCACGCGGGGAATTCGGATTGCGCGTTCTGCGCTTCAGCTCGAAAAACGGCACTCACGAGATGCTCAATTTAAGCGACACGTTCAATCGACTCGGCCATATTCCTTTGCCGCCATACATCAAGCGAGCCGACGAGCCGCTCGATCGCGAACGCTACCAGACCGTTTACGCCCAGAAGGGAAACGCGGTAGCGGCGCCGACGGCGGGATTGCACTTTACGCCAGGTATTCTGGAATTGTTGCGCCAACGCGGAATCGAATTCGCAAACGTGACGCTCGACGTTGGGCTCGGGACGTTCGAGCCAGTTCGCACGGAGAATCTCGAGCAGCACAAAATCCATGTCGAGTCTTACGAAATCCCGGAAGCCACCGCTGAAGCGGTCACGCGTGCAAAACGAGAGAACCGCCCCGTCCTGGCCGTCGGAACAACGGTCGTCCGCGCCCTCGAGGACGCCGCTGAAAAAGCTTCAGGGAGCGGGCGGTTGATCTCGCCCGGCAAATTCGACGCGAGCATATTCCTACTTCCGGGGAAGCCATTCCGCGTCGTCGATCAGCTCCTTACAAATTTCCATTTGCCGCGATCGAGCCTGCTTGCGCTCGTCGCCGCGTTTGCGGGGCTCGGTCATACGCTCAATGCCTACCGCCATGCAGTCGAATCCGGCTATCGCTTTTATAGCTACGGCGACTGTATGCTGATTCGCTAAGGGCTTATTGCCGACGGGATTTCGACAGCGAGATTCGTGCAACCCGCGGCGCGTTCGTCTATAATTCGCAGCCTGCCGATTGAGGGCATGTAAAGTGCGTCATCTAATCCTGAGCGACATCCACGCGAACATTACGGCGCTTGACGCCGCTCTTGCCGCCACCAAGGGCAAATGGGATAAGGCGGTTTGCTTGGGCGATGTCGTGGGCTACGGCCCTGATCCGAACGAAGTAATTGACCGAACCCGTGAAATTGGCGCAATCACGATTCGCGGCAATCACGATAAAGCCGGAAGCGGTCTCGCGAACGCCGAGGATTTTAACCCCGTTGCGCGGAACGCAGCGCTCTGGACGCGCGATCGACTTCGCCCCGAACTCCGCGAGTACCTCGAGAAATTGCCGACCGGTCCGGCGACGGTGGATGGGATTACGATTGTCCATGGCGCGTCACGCGATGAGGATGAATACGTTTTTGCTCCGGCGCAGGCTCTCGATGGCTTGCTCGAGGCTACATCGCCGGTCACGTTCTTTGGGCACACCCATCTGCAGGGTGGGTTCACGTTGCGTGATGACAAAGTGGGCGTTCTGCATTTCAAGCCGACAGGCGAAAATCATTTCGCGCCGCTTACGATTGAATCCGGCACTACCTATCTGCTCAATCCGGGATCGATCGGCCAACCGAGGGACGGCGACACGCGCGCAGCGTTTGCAATCGCAGACCTCGACAATAAAGTGGTGGAATTCTGGCGCGTCCCCTACGATATCGAAGCGGTGCAGAAGCGCATGGCAGCGGCCAATCTTCCGGAACCGCTGATCCTCCGATTGTCGTTCGGCCGCTAAGGCAGGTTCCCGCGATGTCTCCTGAAGAAATTCCGCAGCGGCAAGAGCGCAGCCAGTTTCCGATTGCCTTCGCAGTTGGAGCGGTTGTGGTGCTGCTGCTTTTGGGCGGCTTGATTTTGTTGTCGCGCGGATCGCACCCAAACGGTTCCGCGGCCATGGTGAAATTGCCGTTTGGCTCCGCCGAGCAGGCTTATGCGGAACGCATTCACTTCAAAGATATTCAGATGGCAAAGGCGAATAACTTTCTGAATCAAGAGTTCACCTACGTCGCCGGAACCGTGTTGAACGATGGAACAAGAACGATCCGCGGACTCGAAGTAACGATGGAATTCCACGATCCGTTTAATCAGGTGATCTTGAAAGAGACCGAGCAGCTCATCGGCGCGAAGGACGCTCCGCTCGGTGGCGGCCAGCCGCGCGACTTTCAAATCACGCTCGAACATGTTCCCGCCGAATGGAATCAGCAGTATCCTTCGATACGAGTAACCGGCCTCATACTGGGCGAGTAACTTCGTCGGCCCATTGCAATAAAAATCCAGATAACTGGCGGTCTTTTGAGCGATTGGGCCGAACTCGAGCGCGCTCTCAGCAAGATGGCTGGCTCCGACAGCGTCGAAGTCCGTGAAGACGGCGAGTGGCTTGCCGAACTCACGAGCTTGCATTGTGAGCTGCGCTATTCCGGAAAAGATCCGCTCGTTCACTTGTGGTCCGACGAAAAGAATCTGACGCGGCGCGTACGGGGAGTGAAAGAACAGTCGGCGGACCGGATCGTGCTCGAAGTGCAGCGGTTTGGCCGGTCGAAACCGGGCAAGCTCGAATTTCTCCGTACGGATTCGCCGCGCGCTCCCGGACGCATCACGCGCGAGCAGTTCCGCGCGCGCTTTGAACGCATCCTCTCCGAACGCTTTCCCGACGCGCATGTTGAATCGGTGACGGCTGCGCCTGACCTGGAGCATTCGTTTTCAGGCAGGTATGTTCGCGGGCGCATGCGCGAAGGTACGCGCGAGTGGGCTTTCCTGGCCGCATCACCGTCAGAGAGCGCAGCTACAATCGACGGCATCCTCTCGTTCGGTTTGCTTTGGCTCGACTGGACGCGAAGCCATGCGGACAAGCGCGCCGTCGAAGGGCTGCGATTGTTTTTGCCTGATGGCACGAGCAGGATTTTGCGGGAGCGATTGTTGGCGCTCGGTTCCACCTCGCGCACGGAGACCTACGAATTCAGTGAGCCGGACTCGCGGATGCAAAAAATCGATCCGGCCGACGCCGGAAATCTCGAGAGCTGTCTCGTATCGCGGCGGGACGTGGAGTCGACGCTCGCGGCTGCTTGCGACTCTTTGCAGCGGATTCGCGCGATGGTTCCGGGCGCGGCTGAGGCGATCGAAACGCGAGTGCCTGCGAGAACGAACGAAACGGTATTCAGCTTCCGCGGCTTTGAATTCGCGCGCAGGACGCAAGAGGGGCTGCTTTTTGGACCCGGCGACGCCCGCGAAAGGTTGACGACCGCGAAGGAGCCGGAACTCGAAAGAATGATTCGCCAGCTAGACACGCACCGCAGCCCGCTCGCCGATGATCAAAAGCATTACCTGTATCGCGCTGCGCCAGAACGCTGGCTCGAAACGCTGATCCTCGAAGACCCGTCGCGGATCGACGCGCAGCTCGACCCTGCATTTCTGTATTCGCAGGTCCCCGCGCTAGCCGCCGGAGATCGAGGTGTGCTCGATCTTCTGGGAGTCACGCGGCGAGGCCGGCTCGTCGTAATCGAATTGAAAGCCTCAGAAGATATTCAGCTACCCATGCAGGCGGTGGACTACTGGCTCAGGGTGCGCAGGCATCAGCGGGAAGGCGATTTTCAACGCTTCGGGTATTTCAATGGAATCGAACTCGATTCCAAACCCCCGCTTGTATGGTTGGTGGCTCCGGGATTGCGGTTTCACTCGGCAACGGAAACACTGTTGAAATATCTCTCACCGGAAATTCAGATCAGCCGGATCGGCGTAAACGAAAATTGGCGGCGGGGAATCAAAGTAGTATTTCGACAATAAAATAGTGAATCGTGTGGGCAAAAAAGAAGGGAAGCGGTCCGGATTGGATCCGGTGCCACTTCCCGGGGTGTGTCCTAGAAGTGATTTGTATAATTAGACGGCGGCAGTCCGGAAAAGGTTGCAGCGGAAAAAATCAGTAGAAAAGATACTTCCGCCACTTCTCGTCGCGGTGCCCGATCAGCCGCATCAACTGCCGCGAGGTATGGAGCGTAAACGGCCTCGGACGGCGAGCGAGCTTCAGGCCGGCTTCTTCCGGCGTGCGGTCGCCTTTGTTGTTGTTGCAAGCGTAGCAGCAGGCAACCAGATTCTCCCAGGAAGACCGGCCGCCACGCGAGCGCGGCATCACGTGGTCGAGCGTAAGCTCCGCAGCGGGAAATGCGCTACCGCAGAACTGGCAGGTATTGCGGTCGCGTAGCAGAATATTTTTGCGCGAGAGCGCGCGGCTCTGCTGCGGAATATGGCGGTAGGTGAGAAGTCGAATCACAGATGGCACCTGAATCGCTTTTGATGTGGAATGCACTTCGGTGTGGTTGGTTTCTTCGGCCTGCGCAACACCCTTGAGCATCAGAACGAGAGCGCGGCGAACGGCCGTCACATTGATGGGCTCGAATGTCGCATTCAGAACCAGGACAGGCGCCTGCATCAGGGAAGGACGCTTGGCAGCGGGAAGTTGCGACTTGGGCGCACCGGCACTGGCCGCAGTCTTCGCTAGACCCAGATTAGGCCGCGGACGTAAGACGTTTTTAAGCCGGTTTTCCATTTGCGCCGCCTTTGCGTCGCTCGACGATTTTCCCTATGACTAAGGATGCTCGCCGCACCCTGCTGGTTTCACGCGTCTGGCATCTTTGTACGCTGCTTGAGAGCCGTGAGCGACGAGACCGGAATGACCCGCGCTACTGTAAGTCCGAGAACGCTTGCAGCGCCCGCCTTCTTGAGGGCTCGGGCACATGCATCAAGCGTCGCGCCGGTCGTCAATACATCATCTACCAGCAAGATGCGCAGCTTGTCAACTCGCACCCCCTTGCGAGTCGCGTAGGCGCCACGGACGGACTTCCAATGCTCGCTGCGGGAGAGTACCAATTGCGCGGGTCGGGGCTTTGTCCGCATCAGCAAGTACGCTCCGAGTTTCAGACCCAGACGCCGCGCGAGCGGCCTTGCGATCAACTCGGCCTGATTGTAGCCTCGCTCGCGCTGCCGGTCCGGATGGAGTGGCACGGGTACGATCGCGTCGGCTTGAAAGTCTTCCCCTGCGTTTCGGACGACTTCAGCGAGTCTCTCGGCGAACCAGAGCCCGAGGCGCGTTACTTCTTCGTATTTGAGCAGCACGATCGCGCCCGCCAGCGCCTCGTTGTAATACGCGAAACTTCGTGCACGTTCGAACGCGTAGAAATTCGAGCGGCAGAGCCTGCACAGATTCGACGCCGTTTGGGCCTGCGGAGCTATCTCGAATGGGCGGCCGCAGCATTGGCACATCGGGTTCGCAATCGGCTGAATCGACGCAAAGCATGAGGCGCAAATCGGGATCCGGCTGGCATTCGTGAGCGGAACTCCGCAAATGCGGCAGGGCGCCGGCAATAGAACGGATGCGAACGCATCGAGTGCGCCTCGAAATATCACAATTGTTCAGGTTAGCTGGTGGGAGAGTGATGAAAAATTACCGCAAATAGAGCGCGGAAGGAAGCAGTTTTCTCGGGATACGGCCTGTGCCGATAGGGAGATGCCGCCATGACCGATGGGGTAAAAAATAAGGCGGGGGTGAAACGGGGGCTTAGAGCAGCCCCTGCTCCATTTTCTCCTGGCAGGTAATGCAATAGCGAGTCCATGGCACAGCTTCGAGACGCTTTTGTTGGAGTTCCTGATGGCATGAAATGCACTCGCCGAAGCCATCGTCTTTCTTGATGCGCGTCAGCGCGTCATCCACCAATTGCAGCAGAGACCGGTCGTTGTGCGTTTGGCCGAAAAGGAACTCCTTGGTGTAGGAGTTCGCAGCTTTGTCGGCAAGATCCACCGTCGGATCTTCATCGGCTTCCCGGCCTTCCTGCTCCGTGCGGGCAATGCCGCGCACCAGCTCCTCGCGGCGCGTCACCAGTTTCTTCTTGTAGTAGTCGAGTCGCTTTTTGTCCATTGTGTAGGTCCCATGGTGAGGCCTAATACCCCACTCAAAGCCGGCAAGTTTAACGGCACACTCTCGCGATGTCAATTAAGCCGCCAGCTGAGAGCGGAGAGGTTTGATGCTGTACGCATGAGGAAAGATGCAGAACAGCTCTGGAGCAAGTTGCGCGGCCGTCGATGGTCAATGCGAAGTCGAGCCGAGTGGCGCACCGTGCTGTGTCAGGGCCTGGTTAAGATTAGGTGGCCGACCTCGCTTTTGTTGGGAACAAGAAATGAATTGCTACCACCCAAAGCGCAAGCACCAGAAAAACGAGCCAGCTTCCTTCCGGGCCCACGCTTCCGCCCGTTAGCCAGGCCGGCCCGTGGAACGAAGAATTCAGATAATGCCCCTGCGCCTGAATGCCGCTGTCGGCTGTGCCATAAAAGTACGTTTCGCCCCAATCCCATGACGCATGCATTCCAATCGGGAACCAAATGTTCCCCGTTCGCCACAGCGCAAACGCGGCGACAAATCCGAAGCTCCCGGCCATGATCATGCCCAACTTCGCTTCGCCGGGATTACCACCGTGGACGAGTCCGAAAAGGATCGCCAACAAAATTGCCGCAGGCCAGAAACCGATTCCGGATCCAAGAGTGAACTGAAGATATCCGCGAAATGCAAATTCCTCGAAGATACCTACAAGTATGAAGCCGACGAAATAGAGTGCGCCAAGTTTCATCGCCGACGCACCGCCCAATGCTACTCCATCTAACGAGAATCCGTGAAGTGCTGCAATCATCGCCAAAAGTAGCGAGAGCATCGCGAAGCCGATCGGGACGCCTTGCCAAAAGCGCTTCCCAAATGCCTGATTGAAGGGCATCCCATAGTCTGCGAACGACCTTTTTTCGATGAAGGTCATGATTCCCGCGGCGAGCAGCACAGGAAATGTCTGCAACAGGAATTCAGTACCGATCAATCCAATCGCGCTGAACTGTGACTGTGGGTGAGCGTGTAAGAAGCCTCGGACGGCAGGAATGTTCGCAATGCCAGCGACAATCCCAGCAACCAACGCGAGAAAAACGATCAAGCGCCATCCAGCGCGGATCCCGTTGGGTCCGATGAAAATATTGTGAACTACGGAGGGCTGTGGAGAGGGGCTTGCAGAGGGCTGCGAAAGCGATTCCGCTGCGCTGTCTTCTTCTGCCATATTTAATTCCTCCCGGGTTCAGAGCTTGAGAAGTGCAGGAGCCCGACATCCCGCCGCGGCGCCGACAGTATCTCGTTTGCCGCTACCTCGGGTAGCATTTTCTGATTTGACGCCTCACGCTTGAATCCGGTAGCGAAGCCGGGCGACGGCCATATCTCTGGTTTGCTATACGCCTCGGCCGGCCGTTTAGTTTCACTGGCGCGCCACGAAGGCCGCAGTTGCGGCAGCCTGACGTGGCTGCTAAAATCTTTGGTTTGAGCACTTGGAAGAGTCGTAGTCGTAGCCACCCTTCCTCGCATCTATTTGCTCCGATAGTTTCGACTTACGCACAAACCGAAGGGGAGAACAAGTTTGGCCAAATACGATCTTGCGATTATTGGGAGCGGGCCAGGCGGCTACGTCGCCGCGATTCGCGCCGCGCAGTGGGGACTTAAAACCGTCGTCGTCGAGAAGGATCCGTTTCTTGGCGGCACGTGCCTGCACGTCGGCTGCATTCCCACGAAAGTTTTCCTGCACCACGCGGATATCTACGACCACTTCAAACGCGCGGAAGAGTTCGGCTTTGAAGTGAAAGACGTAAAAGTGAATTGGCCCGCGATCCTCGCGCGCAAGGATAAAATCGTCAAGAAACACGCCGGCGGCATCGGCGCGCTCTTCAAGAAAAATAAAGTCGAGTCCATCACCGGCTGGGGACGAATTGCCGGTCCCGGCCGCGTGTCCGTCGAAAAAGACGGCAAGACCACCGAAATCGAAACCACGTACACGATGCTCGCCACCGGCTCCGAGGCGCGTTCGCTTCCCGGTGTTGAAATCGACGGCAAAGTAGTACTCACAAACCGCGAAATTCTTGGTCTGCAGGAAATTCCGAAGTCGATGATTGTTGTCGGGTGCGGAGCGGTGGGCGTCGAATTCGCTTCGATCTTCAAGACCTTCGGCACCGATGTGACGCTGCTTGAAGCGCTGCCGCGCGTTGTGCCGCTCGAAGACGAGGAAATTTCCGCCGAGCTCGAGAAGGCGCTGAAGAAGAAAGGCATGCGCATCGAGCTTGAGGCAAAAGTCGAATCGGTCAAAAAGAACGCGAATAGCGCAAGCGTCACGTACAAGAACAAGGCCGGCCAGTCGCAAACGATCAGCGCCGAAAAAGTTTTGATCGCCGTCGGCCGGCGCCCGCTCACTGAAAATATCGGCCTCGAAAAAACGAAAGCCAAAGTCGAGCGCGGCTTCATTCTTACGGACGCGTTCCTTGAGACCGCCGAGCCGAAACTTTACGCAATCGGCGATATCGTCGCCGGGCTGCCCCAACTCGCGCACGCTGCTTCGATGGAAGGCATCATCGCCGTCGGCCGCATGGCCGGAAAAGAGATGCAGCCGTTCGATCGCAAGCGATGCCCGAACGCCACCTACTGCGAGCCGCAGATCGGCTCCATCGGCCTCACCGAAAAGCAGGCGCGCGAAGCCGGCTACGACGTGAAAATCGGCAAGTTCCCGTTCCTCGGCAACAGCAAAGCCACGATTCTCGGCCAGCACGAAGGTTTCATCAAAGTCGTCGCCGAAGCGAAGTACGGCGAGATTCTCGGCGTCCACGCCATCGGCCCGCTGGCGACGGAAATTATCGCCGAGCCGGTGGCGGCGCTCGGGCTCGAGGCTACGCTCGACGATATGGCCACAACCATTCACGCGCATCCGACGGTGTGGGAAGCGATGGGCGATGCGTTCAACGCCGTCCGCGGCATCGCAATCAATTTCTAGCGTATCAGTCTGGAAGGGGCGGGCTTCGGTCCGTCAGATAAGCTTAGCTCCAGCCAGGGCTTTAGGCCCTGAAGCCAAAAGTGATGCAAAACGAAAAAATCTGCTGGGTGGTCGACTTGGGTCTCGTGCCCTACGTCGCTGCTTGCGAATTGCAGCGCGAGCTTGTCGAAGCGCGCAAAGCGGATGCAATCCCGGACGTCCTGCTCCTCTGCGAGCACCCGCACGTCATCACGCTCGGCCGCAACGGCAAGCGCGAACATTTGCGTGCCTCCGACCGGCTGCTCGCGCAGATGAATGTGGAATTTCATCTCACGGATCGCGGCGGTGATATCACCTATCACGGTCCGGGACAGATCGTCGGCTATCCGATTCTCGATCTAGCAAGTCATCGCCGAGATGTACGCTGGTACGTCAGCCAGCTTGAAGAAGCGATGATCCGTGCCTCCGCCGATTTTCGTGTCGCGGCCCATCGCGTCGAGGGCAAGCACGGCATCTGGGTCGATTCGGGTGCCGATACCACCAGCGCCGCTCCGGCGGGTGGGGAAAAGCTTGCGGCCCTCGGTGTCCACCTGAGCCGCTGGGTCACTTCGCACGGCTTCGCGTACAATGTCTCAACCGACTTGCGCTATTTTGATTTGATCGTTCCATGCGGCATCGCAGGCGCGCGCTCTACTTCGCTCGAGAGGATTCTCGGCCGCGCAGTAGATATCGAGCGCGCGCGCGAGCGGCTCATCGCGCATTTCGGCGACGTATTCGGCTGCAGCATGAGAGCGATGTCGCGCTTGGACGTCGCGGAGGTTCTTGGCAACCGGCAATGCAATATCGCAGAGACCGTCCCAAGCGCGATCTGAATTTCACAGGTGGTTCTTAGTCGGCCACCAACGGAAAAAATCGAGTGCACGTCGCAAACTCGGACAAGGAATCACGAATGAGCGCCGCAAAGCTCACACGCGAGCAGTATCTCGATCTGTATTACTACATGCAGTTGAACCGCCAGCTCGAAGACCGCATGGTCCGCCTCTTCCGCCAGAACAAAATTGTCGGCGGGCTCTACTCCAGCCTCGGGCAGGAAGCAGTTTCGGTAGGCACGGCCTACGCGCTTGAGCCGAAGGATTGGCTCGCGCCGATGATTCGCAATATCGGCGCGCTGCTCGTCAAAGGCTTCCAGCCGCGCGACATTTTCACCCAGCACATGGCCAAGTACACTTCGCCCACGCTCGGCAAGGACGGCACGAGCCACTTCGGCGACCTGAAACTCCGGCATACCGTTTCGCCGATTTCGATGTTGGGGGATTTGATTCCGGTGATGACAGGTGTCGCGATGGCCGGCCGCTACCTCGGCCAGAATATCGTTGCGCTCACTTGGATTGGCGATGGCGGTTCCTCCACCGGAGCATTCCACGAAGGCCTTAATTTAGCAGCAGCGCAGCGAGCGCCCTTCGTCCTGATCGTCGAAAACAACCAGTGGGCCTATTCCACGCCGGTTTCGCGCCAGGTGCCGATCAAGAACCTCGCCGACCGCGCCCTCGCTTATGGAATTACGAGCAAGATCGTCGACGGCAATGACGTGGTCGCCGTGTACCAGAGCACGAAAGAATCTGTCGATGAATGCCGCGCCGGGAAAGGCCCCGTGCTGATCGAAGTGAAAACGCACCGGATGAAAGGCCACGCCCAGCACGATCCCGCCGAGTACGTTCCCAAAGAAATGGTCGAGTACTGGAAGGCGCGCGACCCGATTTTGCGCTACGAAAAATTCCTCACTGAAAATAAAATCTGGGACGCGAAAACAAAATCTGAGATTGACGCAAAAATTGAAGCGTTACTCGATAAAGACCAAAAATTTGCCGAGGAGTCGCCGCTACCACCGCCCGAGCTCGCCGAACAGGGCGTCTACTGCGATGGTTGCCACACGATCGAAGCCGATTGGCAGCGCTCGAAGAAAGAATTGACGCCGCCAAATTGCAGCATCGAGGCGGTTTGGGAAGTGAAGTCATTCGGTTCGTTCGACCCGGACGCCGCCGCAGAAATGAAAGCGTCCGCGCAGCCGAGGTCGCCCGTAGCCGTACTCGAGAGAAATCAGGTGCAGACGAACCGCGGCAATGGCGCGCCTTCGTTGCCGCTCGGCAAGTTCGTTCCGAAAATTTCGCAGAAGCCGTTCGCCAAGCCTCCTCTAAAAGCGCCCGTCGAGGAAAAAGAAGCGATTGAAACAGCAGCCGCCCTGCGCGTTCCCTTCGGTCGGGGCCCAAAAGATAAAGCGTTCCGCCAGGAGCGTCAGGAAAAAGAAAAATCTCGTCGCGACAAGCGGGGGAGACGCTAATGGCCCCCATCACGATGCTCGAGGGAATCCGCCAGGCCATGTTTGAGGAGATGGACCGCGACCCGGCCGTCGTCGCCCTGGGCGAGGACATTGGCGTTTACGGCGGAGCATTCAAGGTAACGGAAGGGCTGCTCGCCAGGTTCGGTCCCGAGCGCGTGATCGACGCGCCTATCAGCGAGACGGCCATCGTCGGAGCTGCCTGCGGCATGAGCTATCTTGGTCTGCGGCCCATCGTCGAAATGCAGTTCATCGATTTCATCGCCTGCTGTTTCAACCAGGTGACGAACTTCGTCGCCAAGTCCCACTATCGATGGGGCGCGCCCGTTCCGATGGTTTTAAGAGGGCCTTCCGGAGGCGGCGTGCACGGTGGCCCGTTCCATTCCGCGAATCCGGAAATGTATTTCATGCACACGCCGGGGCTGAAAATTATTTACCCCTCGACAGCGTATGACGCGAAGGGCCTGCTGAAATCCGCGATTCGCGACAACAATCCGGTTCTTTTCTTCGAGCACAAATTTCTCTACCGCCGCATCAAGGAAGAAATACCCGCCGAGGAGTACACGATTCCGATCGGGAAGGCCGCTATTCGCCGCGAGGGCACCGATCTCACAATCATCAGCTATGCGGCGATGGCGCACACCTCGATGGAAGCTGCCGAGATGCTCGCGAAAGAGGGAATCGACGCCGAAGTGATCGATCTGCGCACGCTGGTGCCGCTCGATCGCGACACAATCCTCGCTTCGGTGAAAAAAACCAACAAGCTGTTGATCGTTCATGAAGACACGCGTACGGGTGGTATCGCCGGAGAAATTGCGGCGGTTGTCTGCGAGTCTGCTTTCGAGGATTTGGATGGGCCGATCACGCGCGTCACCGCGCTCGATACACCCGTGCCGTATTCGCCGCCGCTCGAAGAGCGGTATCTTCCCAACGCGGAAAAAGTTGCCGCCGCCGCGCGCGAGTTGGCGAGATATTGATTGGCAAGAAATTGGTTGCGAAGATACTGATTCGAAAAGTTTGACTACGGGAGAGTGCAATGGCTGACGTTATCATGCCGCAGATGGGCGAGAGTATTTTCGAAGGGACGATCACGAAGTGGCTGAAGAAGGCAGGCGACAAGATCGAACGCGACGAGCCGCTCTTCGAAATCTCGACCGATAAAGTCGACGCGGAAATTCCCTCACCCGCCGCCGGCATCCTGAAAGAGATTAAAGTGAACGAAGGGCAGACCGTGCCCATTAACACGGTCGTTGCCGTGATCGACGCGGCTGGCGCCGCCACATCTGCCGGAGCAGCCGCTCCGGCGCCAGCTAAGTCGGAGGCGCCTAAACCGGCGCCCGCTCCAGCCGCGCCGGCCCCGTCCTCGCCGAAGGACGAAGCGCCACAGGTGGCTGCGTCACAATCGTCGCGGCGTTCGGCGCCATCGGCAGCGCCTCGCTCGGCGACGGCCAGTTCCGCAGCGCCTCCGCAGCGGCCCAGCGGCGAAAAAATCCGCAGCTCGCCGCTCGTCCGACGGATCGCGCGCGAAAATAATGTCGACCTCGCACAGCTTTCCGGCACCGGCGCAGGCGGTCGCATCAGCAAGCACGACATTCGCGCCGCCATCGAGGGCGGCGCTTCAGGCACTTCCTCCGGCGCCGCTTCTGCTCCGCCGCGTGCTGCGGGAGGTGCAGCCGCGTCGGCGGTTCTCGAGACAGCTGTGCCGCGCGAGAAAATGTATTTCGGGCACTACGAAGTCCAGCCCATGTCCGTGATGCGCCAGCGCATCGCCGAGCATATGGTGCTGTCGAAGCGCGTGTCTCCACATGTGTATTCCGTCGATGAAGTAAACGTCTCCGGGATCGCCGCGCTGCGTTCGAAGATGAAAGACAAGTTCGAGCAGTCGACCGGCACGAAGCTCACCTTCATGCCGTTTTTCGTGCGCGCCGCCGTCGAAGGCCTGCGCGCGTTTCCGACCGTCAATTCCTCGGTTGACGGAACGAACATCGTGCTGCACAAGGAGTGCAACATCGGTATTGCCGTCGCGCTCGATTGGGGCTTGATCGTCCCGGTGATCAAGAACGCGGAAGAGAAGAACTTCCTCGGCATCGCTCGCTCGCTCAACGATCTCGCGGAGCGCGCGCGGGGGAAAAAGCTCAAGCCCGATGAAGTTGCTGAGAGCACTTTCTCGATTACCAATCCCGGCGTTTTCGGCGGCCTCTTCGGCCTGCCCGTGATCAACCAGCCCAACGTCGCGATCCTCGGCCTCGGCACGATCGAGAAGCGCCCGGTCGTAGTCGACGACGCAATCGCGATCCGCTCGATGGTCTATCTCACGCTCTCCTACGATCACCGCATCGTCGATGGCGCAATCGCCCACCAGTTCATGGGCAAGATGAAGCACACACTCGAGCACTGGACCGAAGATATTCTGTAGCGAGGGCCAATCCGCGCCCCGCGTAAAGGATTGGCTTTGCGCCTGCGGATCTGCGCGTTCTTCTATGTCCACCCGCAAGGAATATCCAAGCTGGGGCGAGCCGCCCTGGGAAATCGATTTCACGCCTCCCCCTGGGAGTGTCCCGCGGTCGGTCGATATCGCGATTATCGGAGCGGGCTTCACAGGGCTTGCCGCCGCTGCTTGGATCCGCCAAATCGCCGGTAACACTTCCGTAGCTGTATTCGAAGCGGCGCGGATCGGCGCTGGAGCGAGCGGACGAACCGGTGGCATGGCCCTCTCTGAAACCGCCGCTGGAGAAATTCGAGGTCTGGGAGATGTGCTCGCCGGGCTCCAGCGCATTCTCGCCACACTGGATATCGAATGCGATCTCTCGCTGCCCGGCGCATGGGAAATCGGCCGCAGCAAAGGCATTAGGAATTCGCCGATCGATTGGAAAGACTCCGGCAGACTCCGTGTGGTTAAAAAAGTTCCGGGGGGAACGCTCGATCCGGGAAAGCTTGTCAGCGGCCTTGCTCGCGCCGCGCAGAACCGCAAAGCTGTGATCCTCGACAATCACCCGGTCACAAATATCGAGTGGAAGGGTGCGACCGGAAAAGATGGCGGCGTAGTCGAAACTCGCGGCGCTCGGTGCGTCGCGACCAAGATTCTGTTCGCGACGAACGCGCTTTCGCTCGATCTCACGAGTCTCGCCGGACGCGCGGAAGCAAAACTAACGCTCGCGATCGCGACGGCGCCTCTCTCGAAAACGCAGCTCGAAGCGATCGGTCTCGCGGGAGGAAATCCCTTTTACACGGTCGACCTGCCCTATCTCTGGGGCCGCCTGCGCGCGGACGGAAGCGTAATTTTCGGCGCAGGTCTCGTTGGTGCGAACGAGCCGTACGATCTTATCCAGATTGATATCGCAACAGGGAAGGCTCGGGATCTTTTTGCCTCGATCGAGCGCCGAATACGAAGCCTCCATCCCGCGCTGGGTGACACGCAGTTCACGCACCGCTGGGGCGGGCCAATCCTGATTCAGAAAAATTGGCGTCCTGTCTTCATGCGTCACCCGCACAGCAAGAACGGCATCGTCCTTGGCGCGTATGCGGGACACGGCGTCGCTCTGTCGACGTACCTAGGTGCGTGGGCCGGGGAAGTGTTGCTGGGACTCCGGAAGATGCCGCGCTGGGGCTCGCTCGCGCGGTAGCCAATTCCATCCGTTCGGGTTCTGAATCTGCAGCCGCACTTTTACTGCAACCGGACTCGCAATTCTTCGGCAAATTTCTCCACGCGGTTGAGCGGAACGATCGCAATCTGCTGCTCCTCGAACAGCTTCACCATGAACTGGTGCCGCAGATTGTCCAGCGCCGGTTCAACTTCGGTGATCGCGGTGAATTCGGCTTCCGGCCAGCGCGCGCGAATCCGCTCGGCGGTGTACGCAAGCACCTTCCCCTGTGCCGTATCCCGCCCGAGCGCGACGGCCTGCAGGTAGCCGCGCACGCCGTTCGTGTAGCCATAATCGAGCCGCATCGGATCGCCCGGCTGCGTGAATTCCTCCACGCGGATATTGCGCGCGAGCCGCGGCACGCGCCGGCGCCGGAACACGTCATTCAAACGCGCCTTAATCCACCCGCGTGTGCTCTCGATGATTCCGCCGCGCGTACGTGGTGGCGGCGCCACGTGATCGTGGTACAGCCGGTCAAGCTCGGCGTCGAAATCCTCTGCCAGCACGCCTTTCTGCGGGCTGAGCTGCACGGCGTTCGAGAGCGATTGCTCGAGCTTTTCGAGGTATTTCGCAACCTCGGCCGCAGGCGCCTTCAGACGCGCGTCGAATTCGGACGAGAGGTTGCGCAACAAGGCGTCGTCCGCGGCCGGATGCAGCCGGCGCACGCGCGCGAATTCGGAATCGTCTTCGATCAATTTCATCGCCCGCCGCGCGCCGCCACCGTCTTCCAGAAGCACGCCGATGTTCACCCATTCGTCGCGAACAAGATTCGGCGTGTAGCGCAAAATGCGGTATCGAAGCACCGGCCGCCTTTCATCGTTCATGATTCACCCCCTCTCGCGGGACACGAATTCCCCTGTCCCGCCCCGTTACTTCCAATTTGGAAATGGCTGGAGCGAGGACTTCTTCGCCGAAACGATCAGCTCCCGCGCAAGCTTCCGCCGTCGGAGCAGATGTTCGAGCAGCTTCTCAAGTGCGTCGGCCTTGTCGCCATACCAGCCAGGCGGAATTTCGCTCGCCGCTTCTTCCAAAGCGGCGCCGTCGATCCTCTCTTCCACGCGTGCGAGCCACGGGTCGAAATCTTCGATGCCGCGCACCCGTTCGTACACGCGATGCCGCGCGTAAATCCCGCGCAGCGGCGCATCCGGAAAACTCCACTCGCCGGCGTTGAAGCAGAAGCCGTTGTCGATCATCTGCGCCCGGTAACGTGATTCGCCTGCCGAGCGGAAGAAGATCGCCTGCCGCCCGTTCGTGTTGCAGGTCCATTTGTCGAATACCAGCATGCCGCAGAAGTCGCCGAGGTTCTTGACTTCGCGCAGCTGTTCATCGGGGAGGAAATCGTAAACGACAGTTTCCGCCGGCGAGCCCGGATACCGCGACCCGAATTGAAGTCCTGCCTGGCAGGGCGCGCGCCCGCGCCCAAGCTGTATCACCAGGTCATCGGTGTGCGCAATCAGATCCTCGCGCACTTCCACCACAGCCACTGGCGGCGTCGGCAGCCCAATCCGCGCCGCCAACCTTGTCGCAAGCAATTCGTTCGCCAGAATCCGCGCCCCCTGCGGATTGTTCTGAAATTTCACCACGTAATACCCGTCGCTCTCCCGGTCCGGCACACGTGCCCCACTGCCAGAACCAGCGCCTACACCCGTGGTAGTGCTGGTGCTGGCGCAGCGCATTAAATGCGCCTGCGCGCCTCCCCGCATTCGACGGACCTGCTCGACGGCCAGAGCCATTGGCTGCCCATGCTAGCTACCTGGACCTGATTACCGCAAGTGAAACATGTCGAATCGGGAATCGTGGCCAGCGAGAACAAGGAATCGGAACTCAGGGACTGCGGTGAACCGGAAAGTTCGTGATTGAAACATCACGGATGAAACATCCCGCCTGAAACAGTGTGAATGAAGCATCGCGAGGCAATTACGCGAACAGAAAGTGGAAAGCGGAAACGTCGAGTTACTCCCTACAAATAAAAAAGAACTGCGCCCGCTTCGATGCGAGCGCAGCCCCAGCGGAGATCTCAATCGAGACGATCTAAATCACCTCGACTTCCAGCTGCGCTACCGCTTCTTGCGCTTCGCCGCTTTCTTTCTCTTCCCGGCTTTCGCAGCTTTCTTCTTACTCGATTTCTTCGCCGGCTTTTTCCCCGTCCTCTTGTTTTTTGCCCGGCCAGAAGCTCTCTTCGACTTCTTCTCCGGTTTCGCCGAGCGAGCGGGTGCCGTGCGCGGAGCTGCAATCGGAGCGGCCGCAGCTTCTTCCTCGTCCGGCTCTTCCTCGATGACAATCTCCTCTATCTCGGCAACCCCGCCCAGGGGCTGCTCGCCCTCTTCTTCTTCCTCCTCGAATCGGGGCAGTTCATCATCTTCGTCGTCATTCATCTTCAGGTAGAACATGGGTCCTCCGTGGGTGCCTGTCGGGATTGCCGGACGGCTTTATGCTCCTTCGCGCTTATAAACGGAGTCTCCGAACTTTGTCAAGACGCAAGCGGCTGAAAAGATCGAAGTTTCATTTCATCACCGGCGGGAGCGCGACTTTCCTATGGCCAAACGATGCCTATCAAGCAGAAAACAATATATTTAGGAGAAAATCGAGCCCCGGGAGGGATCCTTCGAGTCACACTGCCTTTTGGCGGGTATTACCTGTAGATGGAAACGACTTCCTGCGATTGCGCGCTGCGCCTTCGTTGAGTCTTGCCGCAGCCTGCGCTTCTCGCTTAGCTCAGCGCTGAACCACCAGCACATCTCCTGCGGCCAGCGGCCGGTCTGCAAGAAACGGATTCGAACTCCGAAGCGCAGAAACAGTCGTTCCGTAAGCCCGCGCAATCGAATATAGCGTTTCGCCGCGCTTCACGTGGTGCTGCAGCGTCTCAGCTTTTTCCGATCGCGTGCCGGAAACTTTCTGCACCGCGGCCGGGTTATCCGCCGATCCGCTTCCAGTGTTACTGGCAGTCTTCGACGGCGCTGATTTTGTTTTCGAATGGGACGCGGCCACAGGCTCGCCACCCGCGTAGATCCGCAAACGCGAGCCGCGCGTCGCCTTTGCTCCGCTGATGTGGTTCCAGCGCCGCAAATCCGCGACCGTCACGTCAAAGCGGCCGGCAATTCCTTCGAGCGTGTCGCCCTTCTGCACGCGGTAGTGAACCAGTTTCACCACAGGCGGAGCGGTCGGCACATTCAGGAGAAAGCCTGCCGGTAGAGTGGCGTGCGCTTCCAGGTGATTTGCATTTTCGATTGCAGGAACCGTTACACGGTAGTGGCGCGCCACATCTGTCAGCGTCTCGCCTGATTCCACCGAATGCAGCCTCCAACTCGTCCACTTATCGATCGGGACGCGCTGGATGTTGTCTTCGAATTTCTGCCCCGCTCCCTTCGGCAGAACTAATACGAAATGGGGATCGTTCGGCGTCGCGCTGCGCAAGAGCGCCGGGTTCAGCAGTCGAAGGTCATCGAGGTCCACTCCCGTTGCATCCGCCACCAGATGCAGATCCACCGGGTGTCCTGGCTGCACGGTTTCGACCGCGGGCGGCTTCTCGGGCAAAATTTGAACGCCGTACAGCGGCGGATCTTTTGCAACCAGCGCCATCGCGATGATGATCGGCACGTAGTTCTGCGTCTGCTTCGGCAGCGCATGACGCTTCTGCAACTCCCAGAAATCCGCATACCCGGTCCGCGTGATCGCTTTCGCGACATTTCCAGGCCCCGAGTTATACGCCGCCATCACCAGGTACCAGTCGCCAAACATCGCATACAAGTCCTTCATATGCTGTGCTGCCGCATGCGTGGCCTTCTCCGGGTCGCTGCGCTCGTCAATCCAGTAACTCCGGTCGAGTCCGTATTCCTCGCCGCGGTAGGGCATGAATTGCCAGATTCCGCGTGCGCCGGCCCGCGAAACCGCCTGTGGCAAAAACGCGCTCTCCGCCTGCGCCAGATAAATCAAATCCTGCGGCACGCCTTCCGCCTTCAGCGTGCGGCGGATCATTTCGTTGTAACGTCCGGCGCGCTCAAGGCCATGCTCCATCACCGCGCGGCCGCGCGCGCTCGTGAAGTAGCTCAGATATTGCAGCACGGAATCGTTTACCGTCAGCGGCAAGTCGTGCGGAACGACGATCAACTCCTGCTCGGCCTTTGCGAGAAGGCGCGGGTCGCCCGGAGGCAGCGTCAAATCGGCGATTTCTTCGATCGGTGCGGGAATCCCGGGGTTTTCTTCTTCCTCTTCTGCGTTGTTCTGGGCTTGCTGTCGTTCGTAGCTCTGGGTCGAGTCGCCTATCTCGTCGAACAGTTTCGACAGGCGCGGGTCGGACTCCACCTGGAACCCGCTCGTTTGGATCAAGTCGACGGCCCGGTCGAATTCCGCGCGTGCCTTCTCAAAATCCCCGGCCTTCAATTCCTTCTCGCCGATGTTGTACGCCGCTTGCACTTTGTCGACCAGTACGTCGATCGCCGGACGAGGCGGCGCCTGAATCAATGCGAAATCAACCGTATGCCCGCTAAACGGAAGCGACTCGGACGCTGCAGCCGGAGCAGCCATAGGTGTCGCCGCAGGCGGACGCGCCTTCACCTGTTTCTTCGACGTGTCGTCGCACCCGGCGAACCCCATCGCGACGGCCAGTGCTCCAGCCGCCACTACCATCAGTCGAGTTGTCTTCGGTCGCTTCATATCTGGTCCGTCGCCCTCTCTATCGCAGCGAAAATCTTACGAATTACCCGCGCCCCGGTCAATGGAACTCCCCTCCGAAGCCGTTTACGATCTGAGGACACACACTTTGAAGGGCGGCCAATTGCCAGGATGAACAGACACCCTCACACCGGGCGCCGCCACACCGCTTACAACTTGAACGCGTACAGAAGCAAGCGCGTCATGAAAAGATCCACGACAAGGACGACCACTGACGAGACAACAAACGCGCTAATCGTCGCGCGACCTACTCCCGCTGTGCCGCCTTTCACGCGAAATCCCTGGTAGCACCCCACCGTCGCGATAATGAATCCAAAAACAAGCGGTTTGGAGAAACCAATAAACAGGTCACCGAAAGCCAGCGCCTTAATGGCGCGTGTCCAGAACTGCTCCGCGCCGAGGTGCAACGTGAAACTCGCCACCAGGAATCCGCCGAGCAAGCCCGCGCAATCGCCAACCGCCACAAGCATGGGCAGGGTTATTACCGTCGCCAGCACGCGCGGCGTCATTAGCTTGCGGACGGGATCGATGCCCAGTCCGCGCATCGCATCCACTTGCTCCGTCACCACCATCGATCCCAACTCAGAGGCCATACCAGTCGCGTTTCGCCCCGCCACCAGTAGCGCCGTGAACACCGGCCCCAGTTCGCGGAGCAGCGCGAGTGAAACGGCATCACCGGTGAGCGCGGTTTCGCCAAAACGGGTAAATTGCGACGCTGCGTTCAGCACAATTACTCCACCGACGCAGACGAGCGCAACGATAACAATCTGCAGCGAGCCTACGCCAATCAGGTCCATCTGTTGGACCAGGTCGGTGAAGTAATGCCTTGACGTGAATATATTCCGCACCGACTGTAGGGCGAGCAGCGAGTAATCTTGCACCGAAAACGTCTGCATCTTCAACGTATTGCCGATGCTGGAAGAAACCGAAGGCGAATTCACAGTTACACTCCCGTCACAATGGGTGGCGCCAATGTGTATCGAAGCCTGGGACGATTGCCAGTACAGGGAAGATATAACAAGATGGGGCAGGGCAGAAGCACGCATCGCGAGACGTGCGCGCCCATTGCAGTGGCAATCTCTGAGCCGGCGTGCCGAGCTAGAAATGGGTACCGATGCCCCGGGAACAATGGAATCTGCGGTCATCCGGAGCGGCGAATGCTGTAACTCCCTGGTGTCGAAGAGTTGATGCGTTAAAGGCAAACCGAGAGTAACCTCCATGACGGTTTTCGTTCAGCGTTCACGCAATGCTGTGTGAATACCGCCACAAGGTTGCGAAGTGTTTAGGAGCCAAAAGTGAAGAAGCCTTGGATCGCTTTTCTGCTTAATTTCTTGCTAGCCGGCGCTGGTTTCGCCTATCTGGGTAAGTGGGCGTGGGCAGGCATCAATCTCGTCGCCGCAATTGTAGTGGGGATCATCGTCTACCATTTCAGTCCCGACTCGATGAGCACTGCGTCAATCGTCGTCGGCGCAACGAGCGGCAGCCTTGCCATGTCCACCGCCAGAGCAATAAACGCGAAGCTAAGCGGTCAGACAGCCCCACTTCCCCGTACTTGACGCGCCGACTTCATCTCAGCGTCATCTTCATTTCAGCACTTCGTCCGCCCCGGTGCATTGCCAGGCCGGCTTCTCGCCCATAAATTACAGGAACCGTTCGGCGGAAGTAAGGGTTTGCCCGGATGTTCGTCCCGCCCGTGTTCCTCTATCTTTTAGTGAGGTTCGATACGAGAAACTCGTCATTTATGGTCGAAATTCGAACCCGTCCCGGAGGCAGCGATGCTGGCTAGAATTGGAGCGGTACTGCTCGTATTGTGGGTTCTCGGATTCCTCGCCTTCCACATTGCATTCGGCGCGATTCATCTTCTGCTCGCGGTGGCCGTGGTTCTGTTCTTCGCGCATTTCCTAACAAGCCGCCGCGATACTGCGTAAGGAAACGCCAATGACAACCACTCCAGTGTTCAATGTTGCTTTTCAGATGGTGGCTGCTTTCCTTATCTTCGTGACGGGTTTCGCGGCGCTGTTCGCTTCGTTGGTCGTTTGTTCCGGTGTCGTCTGGGTACTGTGGCGCTGCGTGGATCGCCTGGCCGAGCTCATGTCACAATCCGCGCGGTCCCGGCCGGCGCCTGAATCGCCGCAGACGGTCGCGCCCAACGAGGAAAGAAGCCGTGCGATGACAAGTCGCGAGCTCGTCGCGGCGATACCGAAACGATGAAGTTCGTAGCGCGCGGCTTGCTGCGCACTTTTTATTTGTTCCCGCACCTTGATTTGTTGAACCGGGTGGATTTCCTTCGTCTAGACAAGAGCTTGGCGAAGATCCTCGATCAGGTCGGCGGAATCTTCAAGGCCGACTGATACGCGCACGGTTCCCGCACCCACTCCAGCCGCACGAAGCTCCGCCTCGGACATATTGTAGTGCGAAGTGTAAATCGGCAGGACTACGAGCGACTCGACACCACCCAGGCTCGCCGCCAGCAGGAAGACTCGCACGCGATCGCAGAATCTCCGCGCCGCCGTAAGCCCGCCTTTCAGATCGAAAGCGAGCATTGCGCCGAATCCTTTCATCTGCCGTTTGGCTAGTTTGTGATCGGGGTGCGAAGCGAGTCCTGGATAATGGACGTGCGCTACCTTCTGATGCTTCGCAAGGTATTTCGCGACGATCATCGCGTTCTCGCACTGGCGTTCCATGCGCACTTCGAGCGTCTTCATCCCGCGAATCAGCAAGTACGCCGCTTCCGGATCCATCGATCCGCCCAGGTTAATAATATTGTGGCGCACCTCGTTGATGATTGCGCGGCTGCCCGCGGCAGCCCCTGCAATCAAATCGGAATGTCCTGAAAGATATTTTGTCGCGCTGTGCAGGACGATGTTGAACCCGAGCTTGATCGGCTTCTGCAACACGGGGCTCGCAAAGGTATTATCAATCAGCGAAATCAGCCCCCATTCCTTCGCGAAACCCACCGCTTTCTGCAAATCCACGAGTCGCAAGGTTGGGTTCGTCGGAGTTTCGATGTATAGAGCCTTCGTCCGCGGATTCACGAGCTGCTCTATTCCTACGAGGTCCGATTCCACGTGCCGCACGACGATCCCGAAGCGCGGAAAGTTATCGCGCATCAGCCGGTACGTGCCGCCGTATGTTTGCCGCGTGGAAATCACTTCGTCGCCCGCCTTCAGAACAGCTAGAAGTGCACTCGAGATCGCTGCCATGCCCGACGCCGTGACGATTGCCGCTTCTGCGCCTTCCAGCGCCGCAAGTTTTTCTTCCGCCACCGCGAGTGTAGGGTTTCCGTAGCGCGTGTAAATGTAGGCCGAGCTTTTGCCTTCGGCCCAGAGCTTCATTTCTTCCGTGCTCTTGAACGTGAAGTTCGCGGTCCGCGCGACGGTGGTTCCCACCGGTGCGCTCACGTGGAAATGTTCTTCGCCTTTATGAATCGCAATTGTTGCGTCGGCCCAGCGCTTTTGCTTCTCAGGTTTTTGCATGTCGAAGGGAGCTTCACGCATCCAGGCAGGGAATCGCAAGCGCCAATTTGGCTAGCAACGAGGAAATCGGTTCACTGCCGCGATCACCTAGCTTCATGCGGCACGAACTTTTCGCGCGCGCGGCCAGCCCACCATCGCTCCAACGCTACCGTATTGACAGACTCCTCGCCGCTGGCACAAAGTTGTCCCGTTCGCGCTCACTCACTCGAAGAAGAAAATTGTGACGACCCTGTTTGTCGCGCCATGATCGATTTGAGAATGCCCACGCCACCGGAAATCATGGAAGCGGCTTGGATCGCTTTTGCTGCTTACTGGTTCTGGGCGGCGCGCAACCAAAAGCGCGTGCAGCAGAGGGAACCGGTCCTCCCGCGCCTGTTCCACATAATTTACATGGCGTGTGGCTTTATCCTGCTCTACTCGAAAGATCCGCGTCTCGCCACACTCAATCGGCGATTTCTTCCTGACCGTCCGTGGATCGAGATGCTAGGCGCTGTGCTAACGGTAGCGGGGGTCGCCTTCGCAATTTGGGCGCGCCGGCACATCGGGAAGAATTGGAGCGCGCAAGTGACGATCCGTAAGGAACACGATCTGATTCGAACCGGCCCTTACGCGCGCATCCGCCATCCGATCTACACCGGCCTTCTCCTCGCCGTCGCGGGCACCGCGATCGTGATTGGCGAGTATCGCGCACTTCTGGCGCTGGCGCTGATTTTCGTCGGCTTCACGTTCAAAGCGAAGCGGGAAGAGTTGTTGCTAACAAAGGAGTTCGGTCCAGCGTTCGACGAGCATCGCCGGAAAACGGGATTTTTCCTGCCCCACTGAAATCCGCACTTCGCTTTCTATTCTCTGTTACTCATCAGAAGGGAACCCCGCGAATACTCCTAAAGCTCCATCATTTGTGTGCCACCCTAGAATTGGGAGTCGGCACGTCCCCAGCGCCAGTCGACCACCTGAGGGAGCTGACATGAAGAAGAACGCCCTATTCGCGTTCCTGTTGTCTTCGGCGATATGGTTCGGAGGTTGTTCGCTGATGCGCGTCGCAGGCCCTCCCTGCGTTGGCAACTCCTGCCCAACCGGAGCTGGAGGACAGCTATCTGCAACGGCGAATGCGAGCAATCAGCCAGCCCCGGCAAGCCAAGCTCAAGCGAAAAATGCCGAGGCACCTTCACAGCACCGCAGCCTGGCGAACCGGCTGCACATCACCCACGGCCAGTAAGATCTAAACGCGATTGCCGCCAACAAACAGGCGCTCTAAGCCCGTTCTCCGTAGATCGTGACCACAGTTTGCCGCGCAAATTGACTATCGCTTTCGCGAGTCGAAATCGTCACGCAGAAGCAATTGCGGTTTCTTCACCCTCGTGATGCGGTTTGTGTGCGGCGATTACTTTTTCTGCCAACTCGGCCGGCACAAAGTCGTAATGCGAGAACTCCATCGAATAGCTTCCCCGCCCCTGCGTCATCGAAGTCAATTCGTTCGCGTAGCTGAGCATTTCTGAGAGCGGTACCTGCGCCTTGATGATCACGCTTCCTGCGCGCGTCTCGCTGCCGCTGATTTTCCCGCGACGCCCGCTGAGGTGCCCCATCAAGTCACCCGAATATTGATCGGGGGCGTAAACCTCCACGTGCATGATGGGCTCAAGCAACGCAGGCCGCGACTGCTTCATTGCTTCCTTGAATGCGAGCGAGCCGGCAATCCGGAACGCCATGTCGCTGGAATCCACGTCGTGATATTTGCCGTCGTACAGGATCGCGCGGAAATCCGTCACCGGGAATCCGGCGAGGTAGCCGCGCTCGGCTGATTCGCGAATGCCTCGTTCGACTGACGGAATCCAGTTCTTCGGAATCGCGCCGCCGAAAACGTCGTCGACGAACTCAACTCCCTTCCCACGCGGCAACGGCTCCATCTTGATGCGGCAGAGTCCGAATTGGCCGTGGCCCCCGGTTTGTTTCTTGTGTTTGCCTTCCGCGTCGGCTTTGGCTCGGATCGTCTCGCGGTACGGAACTTTCGGCGGGTGCAGAGTCAAATCGACGTGGTAGCGCTTGCGGAGCTTTGCGACCACAACCTCGATATGCTGCTGGCCCGCGCCAGAAAGCAAAAATTCTTTAGTCTGCGGATCACGGCCGAAACGCAGCGCCAGGTCCTCTTCAAGAATTCGATGGATTGCGACTCCGATGCGGTCTTCGTCCGCACGCGTTTTTGGCTCGATGGCGAAAGTAATCGAAGGCTCCGGGATGCGCGCAGGCGGGTAGAACACCATCGCGTTCTTGTCGCCGAGGCTCTCGCCCGTGGTAGTTTCTTTCAATTTTGCGATGGCGCCGACGTCTCCCGCATGCAAATCATTTACGGCAACCGCAGTCTTGCCCTGCATCACCTGCACATGCTGCAGGCGCTCCTGCGTGCCGCGATTGAAATTCGTGATCGTCGCGTCATTCTTCAGCACGCCGGACATGACCTTGAAATAGGTGATGCGGCCGGCGAATGGATCAGCGAGCGTCTTGAAGACAAAAATTGAGAGTGGCTCGGAGTCCGCAATCTTGCGCTCGATCGTTTCGCCTTTGTGGTCCGGCGTCTTGTGGCCGCTCGCTTTTCCGCGCGCGGCGGGAGAGGGAAAAATCTCTACCAAGAAATTCAGAATCGCGTCGCCGCCGATATTGTGGAGCGCGGAACTGAGCAACACCGGGAAAATACGCTTCGCGAGGACAGCCTCGCGCAGGCCTTTCTTCAAATCGTCGATTGGAAGCGTGCCTTCATCGAAAAATTCCTGCATTAGCGCGTCATCACCTTCGGCAACCAGTTCAACGAGCGCTTCGTGAGCTGCTTTCGCTTCTTCGGCCAGATCGGCAGGAATTTCTTCCACCTTTGCCTTGCCATCGCCATCCGGTGTGTACATTAGCGCTTTCATCGTGACGAGATCGATCACGCCGCGGAAAGTTTTTTCCGAGCCGATAGGTAATTCGACCGGCACAACGCCGCGTCCGAAAACTTGCTGCAGCGAATCGAGCGAGCGCTCGAAACTTGCGAGCTCGCGGTCCATCCAATTGATAACAAATGCGCGTGGCTGATCGTACTCGGTGGCATAGTCCCAGGTTTTTTCCGTAACCACCTGAACGCCGTGCGCCGCGTCAACGAGAATCAGCGATGCATCGGTGGCGATCAGCGAGGATTTCGTTTCATTGATGAAGGTGGAATAGCCCGGCGTATCGAGGAGATTGATTTTCGTTTTTTCTGCCTGGCCCGGAGCCTGCCATTCGGCGAAGGCGAGGGCGCTATTAATCGAAATCTTGCGCGCGATTTCTTCTTCGTCCCAGTCGGTGACGGTCGAGCCGTCGGAGACCTTACCCAGTCGCGGCGTCATGCCCGCAGTGAAAAGCAACGACGACACGAGCTGGGTTTTCCCCGTGTCGCCGTGGCCTACAATGCCCACGTTGCGTATCCATTCAGTGTTGTAGGATTTCATGTTTCACCTCGGGTGGAGAATCGGAAGCAAACGCTGGAAAATCGAGACTTGAGGGCGGGCCGCTCGGAACAGGCATTTCGTGGGAGGAAATTCTGAAGCGCTTATCCGAGTTGTGCGAACCAGAAAACATCACAGCGCCGCCCCCGGCGGTTGCGCGTGACCCTGCGGAAGCCGGATGCTAGCACACGGATCGGTTTTTATTCAACAGGTCAGCAAGCTGGGGGCGGAACGGCTTAAGGTTGTCGTGTGGATAGTTCGGCCGTCAACGCGAGTGGTTGAAAACCAGCAGTGGTGGTGGATCGCAGCCAGAGTGAACCGACGAAGCATGGAACGGCAACAATCCCCCCTACGCTGTATCTATCAGAATCAATGTAAGTTAGAGGAAGTTTGTTCCTCCTCTCGGCTTTGGCAGCGCCCTTGCATCATTCAATCGCATGAAAGGCTTCACACGCAGTTTCGGTGCTGGCAGCGAGGTCGAGAGACGACAGCGCGAACCAGCCGGGAGGTCTCAGATGCGCTATCTAAAATATGCAGTGTTGCTTGGAATTTTAGTTCTCACATTCGGTAGCGCCGCAAACGCGCAAGTTCGCGTCGCAGTCGGAGTGGGTCCCGCTTATATCGGTCCTGCGCCGGTATGCGCGTACGGCTACTACGGGTTTTACCCGTACGATTGCGCACCCTACGGATATTATGGCCCGTCGTACTTCTCGGGCGGAATTTTCATCGGCGCCGGTCCATGGTTCCATGGCTTCTACGGCCATCCATACTACGGGCACGGATATTATGGCCGGCCAGGTTGGGGTTGGGGACATCCGGGATATGGCCCTCACCCAGGAAACTGGAATCATGGCGGAGCAGAGTTTCACGGCGGAGCGAACTTTCATAACACGGCTGGGTTCCGCGGCGGCTCCGGATTTCACGGTGGAAACAACTTCCACGGTGGCGGAGCAGTAAGAGGTGGTGGCACCTCTCACGGCGGCGGCGGATTCCACGGCGGCGGCGGATTCCACGGTGGTGGCGGATCCCACGGCGGAGGTCACCGCTAATCGCGGCAGGAAGTTGGTTGAATCCGAACGGCTGGCAGCTCACGCTGCCAGCCGTTTTTCATTTCGGGTGATGAGTTTCGATCAACTGCAATCAAGCGTTATTTAGCAGCTAACTCTGCTCGTCGGCCGATGGGCCATAGATCGATGGCACGGACACGTTGTTGAGCCGCAGGTATACGGAAAGCTGGCCGCGGTGATGGATGATGTGGTTCAGGACGAATCCGCGTAGGACAGCCGTGCGCGGCAGCGTGAAAATCGTGTTCCCGCCGGACTGCAAAGTGAAAATTTTCGTCATCTGTTCGTCGCTTGCTTGCCCGATCGCGGCCCGCGCAGCGGCGACATTTTTGTCGAAGTCTTCAAGAAGCTTGACGCGCGAAGACATGACGTTGGGCTCGCGAGGGGGAGCGCCTGGCGGGCGGAAATCCAACGACTCGCGCTGCATCGCAATGGGAACCAGGCTGTTCAGCTCAGCCAGATGCCCGGCGAGGCGGCCCATCGACATCGATTTGTCGTGCGGCTTCCAATCCGATTTACCTTCGGGCACTCGTTCCAGAGTTTTCCGGGTAATCGCCATTTCGTGATCGAACTCGGGGAGAAATACATCGCGGATTGCCATTGGATGTCCTCCAATTTGGGATGCGGCTATTGTACGCCGAAGGGTTGGATGAGGAAGAGTGGAACTAGGATGCGAGCGAATGAGCGACAGGGGCAACGGAAACTGAGGAGTCCGCGTTACGGGGCGATCGTGAAAGAATCGTCCGGGTTGACGAACCCATATGCCATCCGGGGAGTATTGAACGCAGCTGCAGGGTTGCCCTCGCGATCGAGAAGGATCAGGCCGCCTGTGGTATGCGCGCGATGCGCGAGTTTCTGAACACAGGCTTTGGCAACTGCGTGAGCGTCGTTCACTTGCAGATGCTTTGCCGGCGCGGTTCCCCAGCCGATTTCAGTGCAGGCCGCAGGCTTCTTGGGCGACGCGTTATCTACGGCGGCGAGTAGATCCACCGCCATCTTCGCCATCACGATTTTCATGATGCCTTCGCCGTGACCCGTGCAGGAGACGCCGCCGGCCTCCGCGTCGGCGTAGCAACCGCAGCCGATGAGTGGGGAATCGCCGACGCGCCCCGGAAATTTGCAGCAAGTGCCGCCGGTGGAGGTGCCCGCGAATAGGCGGCCCTGCATATCCAGAGCGACGGCGCCGACCGTGCCGAATTCGTGGTCAACGTCCCGTCCAGCGTGATGTCCAGCCGCGTGCGAATCTTCCAGACAGCGGCCCCATGCGGAGCGTTCGCGGTCGATAACGAGATCTTCGGGCGCGCACAGCGCGATGCCGTTTTCAGCAGCGAATTTTTCGGCGCCCGCGGCGACGAGCATCATGTGTTCGCTCGTTTCAAGAATGCGGCGCGCAAGCCGGATCGGATTGCGAACGCGTTCAACGGCGGCCACTGCTCCAGCTTTGAGCGTCGCGCCGTCCATCACGATGGCGTCGAGCTGAACGTGGCCGTCGCGGTTCAAATGCGAGCCGATGCCGGCGTCGAATGTGGGGTCGTCTTCCAGAATTACGATGGAGGCTTCCACGGCGTCGAGAGCCGCGCCCCCAGCCGCTAGAATCTTCCAGCCCGCTTCGAGAGCGCGGCGGATACCGCCGTGGCACTCGCTGATGGCTTCATCCGGGATATTCCACGCACCGCCATGAATGATGAGGGAGGGTTTCAAGAGTGATGGACCGTTACAGATTGCCGTAAAGCAGAAGTGTCACGCTGAGGGCGATCAGGATCGGACCGAGAAAGAAGGCGAACCCGACACCGAGCAGAAATCGCACGGCGTGTTTGCGTTTCGCCGCCGGAACGGCCGCAGGAAGCGCTCGAATCGGTTCCGGTTGGTGGAGAAGAGTTGATCGGAAGACCTTGATGTACGCAGCGAGCCAGAACTTGATTTCGTGGCGCGATTGCCAGAGTAAATCCAAACCCGCGCAAACCACGAGCGCGCCGATGATTCCGAGAAGTTTTGGCATACCTACCGCCCGCGCCCCGCCGTGCGCGAAAGAATATGAGTCGACGCGGGCCGAACTCCCCGCGCGAGATTCGCCTGCAGTGGCGAAGGAGAAGGAGCGCCCATCGGCACCGTCCGGGCGGCAGGTGCGGTTTCTTTTGTCTGCTTCCAGGTGTGCACGATGCGATGGATGACGGTGATGTTCGGTCCAATCGCGAGAATCCACAGGACTGGCGGCATACGGTTTGCGAGGGCGCCGAGAATCATCAACACCAGACGCTCCGGACGATCCCAGAAGCCGACATCTTCATTTGGGACGAGCGATTCCGCGCGCGCTTTTGCGTAGCTGACCATCACGGCGCCAGCCATTGCGGCGCCTGCGAGGAAAGCGTAGATGAAACGGTTCACGCTCGCGTAGTAAACCAGCAAGCCAAGAAATAGGATCAAATCGGCGTAACGATCGAGGATCGAATCGAGGAAGCCGCCAAAAATAGAAACGCGATTCTGGAGGCGCGCAACCGGGACGTCGAGAAGATCGCAAAGTCCGGCAAGAATCATCACGCCGCCGCCGGCAGCGAAACGGCCCTCCGCGAAAAGTATGCCCGCCCAAAGATTCAGGCAGAGTGCCGCCCAAGTGATGAAATTAGGGGGAATGCCGGTAGGAGCGATGAGTCCTGCAAGCCGGTTGATTGGCCAGGAAGCATATCCGCCGATGGTGCGACTTAACATGAAGCGAGGATCACCCAGTTATTCCTCGTCGTAAATCGTGTTCAACCGAATCACTTCGTATTCTCTCAGGCCCGCCGGTGTCGTCACCTGGACTTCATCGCCGACTTTCTTGCCGAGCAGGGCGCGGCCAATCGGCGAACTGGTCGAAATCAGGCCATTGGGCGCGTCAGCTTCTTCCACAGTCACCAGTTTGTACTCGATTTCGGCGCCCTTCGCAATGTCCAACACGACGAGGCGTGAGCCATAAGCGGCGCGATCCTTCGGGAGATTGCTGAGGTTGAGCATCGAGAGGTCCGCCATGCGCTTATGAAGTTGCGCGAGGCGCAACGAGACAAAGGATTGGCGCTCTTTAGCATATTTGTACTCGGCATTTTCGGAAAGATCGCCGTGCGCGCGAGCCACCTTAATTTCTTTCGGTAGTTCGTCGTGAAGTTCGTGCTCGAGAGCAGCGATTTCGTCTTTCAGTTTCTTCTTGATTTTTTCGGTTAGATCGATCATTTGAGGCCGTCGGCAGCGCTTGGGAGCGCGTCGTGATGCGGGCGAACTCCCTTTTCGTTTGGGCACAATTACTCAGCGATTATAGAGGATTTGCGGAGAATACCGCAAATCGGATGGTGGAATAGCTCTTTGCGAGCGATTTCGAAGTGATAATTGTCCCCCAATCGAGTTGCGGCGGCGCCGTGATACGATTTTGATGCTATGACAACCATTCTGCTTCTGATTTGCTCGAATATTTTCATGACGATCGCCTGGTACGGCCATCTGAAGTACCGGAAGGCTCCGCTTCTGGCTGTGATCGTCGTGAGCTGGCTGATTGCGTTCGCCGAGTACTGCTTTCAAGTTCCAGCGAATCGCATCGGTTACGGGGAATTCACCGCGTTCCAGCTGAAAATCATTCAGGAAGTGATCACGCTTTGCGTCTTCGTCGTGTTTGCGTGGTTCTATCTCGGCGAAAGTATTCGATGGAATTACGTCGTCTCGTTCCTGTTTCTTATTGGTGCAGTAACATTCGCTTTTTGGGGCAAAGTCTGATTCGCACATTTCGATATTATTCGGTGTGGATGCTCTGCAATGCGGATGTTCGAGTAGACTTCCGCGGGATTGCAGATAGAATAAACGGTTCGACGAGATTGATAATGGACCGAAGTCGCGCCGTCGCGGTTCCAAACTTTGGAGTCTCCGTCGTTCTGAACTAGAACTTGGGGGCGTTGATGATTGTTGGTGTCCCGCGTGAAACCTTTCCGGGAGAACGGCGCGTAGCGCTGGTACCTTCCGTCGTGCCGACTCTCGCGAAATCAGGGATCGAGGTCACGGTGGAAGCAGGCGCCGGGCTTGAAGCCGGCTATCCCGACGCAGATTATGTCGCGAAAGGTGCGAAGCTAGTGCCGGATCGCGCCCAAGTATTCCGCAGCGCCGACATTATCGTGCAGGTACTCGCGCACGGTTCGAACGATAAGACTGGCCAGGCGGACCTGCCTCTCTTCCGGCGCGAGCAACTATTGATCGGATTCCTGCGGCCGCTCGGTGAACTTCAAACCATCCAGGAAATTGCCGCCACGGGTGTGACGTCCTTCGCGGTGGAGCTGATACCCCGCACAACGCGGGCCCAGGCGATGGACGCGCTCTCATCGATGGGAACGATTTGCGGTTACAAATCGGTTTTGATCGCTGCGGACACGCTGCCGCGAATTTTTCCGATGTTGACCACCGCCGCAGGCACGATCACGCCTGCGCGCGTTCTCGTAATCGGCGCGGGCGTCGCAGGCCTGCAAGCGATTGCCACGGCTCGCCGCCTCGGCGCGGTCACGTCCGCCTACGACATGCGTCCCGCCGCAAAGGAGCAAGTGCAGAGCCTGGGCGGGCGTTTTGTCGAGCTGCCGATCGAAGCAAAAGACGCGCAGGACGCGGGCGGTTACGCGACGGCGCAGGGCGAGGATTTTTACAGCAAGCAGCGCGAACTGCTCGGCCGCGTGGTGGCTGAAAGCGACGTGGTGATCACCGCGGCCGTGATTCCGGGCAAGAAGTCGCCCGTGCTCGTGACGAGCGATATGGTCGCGCGGATGGCGCCGGGTTCGGTGATCGTCGATTTGGCGTCGGAGCGCGGTGGGAATTGCGAACTCACGCGGCCGGGCGAAAATGTTGTCGCGAAAGGAGTGACCATCATCGGCCGTATCAATCTTGCAAGTACAGTCCCGTACCACGCGAGCCAGATGTATGCGCGCAATATCAGTGCCTTCCTTCAATATCTCGTTCGCGACGGAAAACTCCAGTTGAAGCTGGACGATGAAATCGTTCGAAGCACGCTGATGACGCGTGGCGGAGAGATCGTCAACGAGCGCGTGCGCGAATTCTTGTCGCTCCCCCCGCTTGCCACCGCCAGCAAAGGGGGAAACTAATGGTGCAGTCGGACCTGCTTACAGATCTATACGTTTTCATCCTCGCGGCATTCATCGGTTTTGAAGTGATTCGCCGGGTTTCTCCGCTGCTGCATACGCCGCTGATGTCGCTGACGAATGCGCTCGATGCGATCGCAGTCGTCGGCGCGATTATCCTGGCGGGCGAAGGCAAAAGCACTCTCGCTACGATTCTCGGCACGATCGCGATCGTCGCCGCCACAAGCAATATCGTCGGCGGATTCCTCATCACCGACCGCATGCTGAAAATGTTCAAGTCCAGCAGGCCCGCGAAACCATGAATTCATTCGCCGGCTCGGACGCCCTCCTTCAAATCACTTACCTCGTAGCGGCCATTCTTTTTATTCTGTCGCTGAAATGGATGAGCTCTCCCAGCACGGCCCGGCGCGGAGTGTGGGCCGGCGAAGTGGGAATGCTGCTCGCAGTCGTCGGCACGTTGCTGCACCACGGAATCGTCGACTACCGTTGGATCGCGATCGGCCTCGTGCTCGGATCCGTCATCGGCGTGCCGCTTGGCATGGTCCAAATGACGGCCGTCCCGCAGCGAACGGCGCTGAGCCATGCGTTTGGAGCTCTCTGCGTCACGCTCGTTGGCACCTCGGAATTCTATCTGCGCGCGCCCAACGTGCCGCCGTTCATGATGGCTGTGCTTTCGGCCGAAGTGATTCTCGGCTCGCTTACGTTTACAGGCAGCTTGATGGCGGCAGGGAAGCTCGAAGAAGTGCTGCCGCAGCGGCCGATCACGTATAAAGGACAAAACCTCGTAAACCTCTCAGTGTTGGGAATTGCCGTCGCCGCAGCCGCCGTTCTGGTGATGCATCCCGAGCACATGCATCTTTTCCCCGCGATCCTTGGAATCTCACTGCTGTTCGGCGTGCTGATGATCGTTCCGATCGGCGGCGCCGACATGCCCACGGTGATGTCGCTGCTGAATTCTTATGCAGGCCTCTCCGCCGCTGCAATGGGATTTGTGCTCGACAGCAAGTTGTTGATCATCGCAGGCGCGCTCGACGGCGCTTCCGGCTTCATTCTGTCTGTGAACATGTCCAAAGCGATGAACCGGTCGTTCTCGAACGTATTGTTCGGCGCGTTTGGCCAGGACAAGGCTGCGAAAGCCGCCGAAGGGCAAGAGGCTAAGCCTGTAAAGAGCGCGACGCCCGAAGAAGCGGCGTCAATTCTCGCCGCAGCCAGTAAAGTAGTGATCGTGCCGGGTTACGGCATGGCCGTCGCGCAAGCGCAGCACAAGGTGCGCGAGCTATACGACGCTTTAACGAAGCGCGGCGTAGACGTGAAATTCGGAATTCACCCCGTCGCCGGGCGCATGCCGGGCCACATGAACGTCCTGCTCGCCGAAGCGGATATTCCCTACGACAAGCTGATGGACATGGAAGACATCAATCCGGAACTTCCGCAGACGGATGTGGCCCTCATCATCGGCGCAAATGACGTGACGAATCCCGCCGCGCGCAACGAGCCAAACAGCCCGATTTACGGGATGCCGATTCTGGATGTGGACAAAGCGCGCACGGTAATGGTGATCAAGCGCGGCATGAGTCCCGGGCTTCGCGGGAATTGATAATCCTCTGTATTACCTCGACAGAACGCTCATGCTGTTCGGCGATGCGAAATCATTTGTCGGCGACATCGTGCGGGAATTGGGCGGCGGCGGCCACAGCTAGATTTACTCCGCGTCTGCAGCGGTGTCATGACGCAATTTGGAAGTAGCTCACAGGTTTCCGCGTGCGCCACAGGCCATGGCAAAGCTTCTAGCGAACTTGCACGGTGAGGGTCGACGTCTTGGTGCCGCCATTGCCATCCTCGGCAGTCAGCGTGTACTCCGTGGTTTTTGTCGGCGTTACGTTGACGCAGCGGCTGAACGACGGCCACACAGCATTCGTTTGCGGCTCTAGCGTGACCTTTTTCGCATTGGACACGCCGTAGCATAGTTGAACCGTTTCGCCGCGCTTCACGGTGCCGGGCATCGCGTAGAAATTCAAAATCTTGAATTCGCTCCCGCCGAGCTGCTCGACGGTGCGCTGATCGTCCGCCCGCTTTGCGGCAGCGGCTGCTTCAGCGGCCCGCCGTTCCCTTTCGCGATCGTCCTCCCGCCGCAAATACAAAGTGCCAGCCGCGTATAACATTCCAAGCACGAGCAGCGACGACGTATACAACAGCGGATTGCGAAATCCCGAGAAGGGTTTGCGATTCGGATCCGAGTTCATCAAAGGATTATCGTGCGTATTTCCTGAGGCGATGGCGGAGAGGGGGGGATTCGAACCCCCGACACCCTTTTGGGGTGTAACTGCTTAGCAGGCAGCCCTGTTCGGCCACTCCAGCACCTCTCCGCGGCAATTTCGAGTGGATGGGCGACGGCCTGCGCCGCTAGTATAGCATCAAGCTACTTCTCGGATGGAATCGCGCGGAACCTCAAAAACATCAGCACGCCCATCGTATTCGTCCCGTAGATCGGATCGAGTGACGACGGCTTGGTGTAGAGCGTGTACTGCCCGCCGATCGCGCTCGATACGTGCGGGATGAAGTTGAACTCGCGATCGTAGCCGAATGTGTACGCCTGCACGCGTGCGAGGAAGCGCTCGTCGAATCCCGGCGGCAGAGGATTCTCGCCGAGCAGCAATTCGTTCGAGCGGTCCACATTTTCAATCCGGGTCCACGCGTAGTTGTGTTTCGCGAAGCGCAGCGTGCTTTCCGCTAGATAGCTGTTGTAGATTTCGCCGCCCGGCGTGTCGCGATTGCGTCCCCAGAGAAGGAGCGTCGCCCAATTTCCGTTCGCGAGCGGGCGATTGTACGTAACCGACGCCGTCATGCGCAGCGTATCCTCGGTAGGGAAAAGCTGTTCGGGACTTTTCAAGCGCGCGATCGAATATTGCCCGCTCCAATTTGCGGCGGGATTGATCGTCAAACGCGCCGACCACGAATCGAGCGCGCCCGAGTCGATATTCCAGCGAAATTCGTCAGGCTCGCGGCCGTGAAATCCGGAAGCTTCGATGCGCGCGAATTTGTAGGTGAGGCCGAGCGTAATCACATCGTTCGCGATGTGCGTCGAATCCTGCAGGTGATGGCCAAGCGGCGCCAGGTCATCCTCGCTCGCGGAAACGCGATGCGCGAAGGCCGTCGGGCCCATCGCCGGATCGCCCACAGGCGCGCCGTAAAACGAAAGCAGCCCATTCTCGCCGAGCTTCAAATCGTACAGCAGCGCCAGCTCCATGAAAAAATCATGCGGATGCTGCCCGTCAACGATCGGATTTCCGTACGCGGTTTCGCCGACCTGGAATAATTCCGGATAACGCCGGTTGGTAATCGTCGCGGGATCGAGGCTCAGCATCACGCGTGCCGTGAACGTGCCCCCGGGCCCAAGCGAATGTTGCAACATCGGCATCAGCCAACTCGTCCCGAAAACTTTGTCGCCGCCGCGCGGCCCGGTCTGCTGCTGCGAGTTTACGAAGCCAACCCCATGAAACATCAGCGTCCACGCGCCGATTTGTTTCATGAGCATGTCATGCGGCGTCGACATCGGCTCCACGCTGGTTCCCGAGCTGCTGTGCGCAAGGATTGCGTCGATGAACGACGCAGGATGATTCATGTCCATGCCGGGCATCGATTGCATCGCGCCGTGCTGCATGTCTTGCGCGATCGGAGTCTCAAGCGGCGATGCAACTAGCGACACGCACTTGCAGCAATCCGTGGAATCGCACAACCGCCCGGGAATCTCGCCCGCGAGCACCGGCGAGATGCCCAGGAGCGCGCTAATCAGAATCGACGATTTGCGAAGAAAGATAGCCGCTCCTTTATTCACTCTTATTCACGCCCGCTGGTATTCACTATGATTCGGGCGCACCCAGATTAGAGTCGCGCTGGGAGAAACCCGCCGTCACGCATCCGCCGATCGTGATCGAGTCTGCTCAGAGGTTCGGTTTGACCGCCGGATCCTGCACCGTCGCCGCCCGGTCTTCCACCGTCGCGCGAAGCACGCCGGTCTCATCCGTGTAGAAATTCAAATAGCCGAAGTTTCCCGGCCGCGCAATCAGAGTGTAACTCTTCACGCGGCCATCCGCGTCCGGCTTCCCCGGCGTGTATTGCAAAGTGTAATGACCGAGCTGCGCATTCTGCGCCGCGATTCGCGCCGTGTCGCCAAGCGCTTCGAGTGACGACGGAAAAGCCGACTCGGACGATTCGTAGCCGCCAAGCGCCGCTTGAATCGTCGCAAGCGCACTCCGAGCCCGCGCTTCCGCTTCCGTTTTCGATCCCGACATGTGCCATGGCACGGCGAACCAGCTGACGGCTGCGAGCGTCACAAGCAGAATCCCGCACGCAATCACGATTCGCTTCGCGCTCGATTTTTTGGGAGGCGGCGCAAATTCTCCGCTGAATTCGCCAGGCGAAGCCGTAAGGTCCGCACCGCAATACGGGCACACCTCGCTCGCAGTATTAATTTGCTGTTCGCATTCCCGGCAGGTGTACATCGCAATTCAATCTTAACAGTTCTTGCCCACCGAATTCGGACCGTCCGAACTCTCGCAGCTATCTGCAGGTGTTACTGAGTCGCTTGGTCAAATCGTGGAGCGGATCGCTAATAAATGAAGGCCAATGTGACGAGACTCTTCCTTCGTGAACTCCGTGGCTCTCCGTGTCCTCTGTGTTGAGCAGTTGAACTTGCGTATCCCGCGCCGTTTCTGATTGCGCGCCCGCACTGCGCCGCAATGTCCCGCCAACCTACTTGAACTCATTCTTGTAAACCACGCCATCCTTCATCACAAATTTCACATTCAGCAACTCATCAATATTCGCAAGCGGATCACCCGGCACAGCAATAATGTCTGCCAGCTTGCCCGGTTCCACCGTGCCCGACCGATCGCTCCACCCCAGCATTTCCGCGGCGACGGTCGTACCCGTCCGAATCGCCTGCATCGGCGTCATGCCGTACTCGACGTAATAGTGAAACTCCCGCGCCTGATTGAGATCCGGATCGGTCCATGGAAATCCGCCGGCATCCGTTCCCATCACGATTTTCACGCCTTTTTTCACGCCGAGTCCGAACGCCTTCTTCTCCAGGTCGACCATCGGCTTCCAGTTTCCGCCGCGCCCCGGAGCCACGTACGCTCCCACCATCACCGTCGGGCACCAGTAAACGCCCTGCCTCACGGCTTGATCGAGCAGCGCATCCGTAAATCCGTCGCCATGCTCGATCGAATCGACTCCCGCCCGCAGCGACGCAGCAATCCCGTCCGAGCCGATCGAATGTGCCGCCACTTTGTGTCCCAATCGGTGCGTTTCTTCCACGATCGCGCGCGCTTCTTCATCCGTAAAATTCACATGGCTATGCAACACGCCGTCGGGCCCAAAGTAGTAAGCCCGGTCCGAGTAATACTTGATCCAATCGGCGCCGTGCGAAATCTGTTCCCGAACCGCCAGGCGCGCGCTGTCCACTCCGTCAACGTACTGCACCCCGTGCGGAACCTCTATCTCCCACGAATAGCCGAGAAGCGGATACATGCCGGTCGGCGTCATCGCCCGCGTCGACACAATCATGTGCGGCCCCGGAATTTCGCCGTTGTTGATTGCTTTCTTCACGTCGACGTCGGCGTACATCGCGCCTTCGGTTTCAACGTCGCGCAGCGTCGTGAAGCCGTGATCGAGAGCGATCTTTGCGTTGCGCGCCGCAAGAATCGCGCGATAGGGAATCGATTGCTTCAGCAACTGCTCGTCGTAATCCGCTGCCGTCACGTCCCCTTGCAGCAGCACGTGGGTGTGCGCATCCGTCAGCCCGGAAAGTACCGTAGCGTGCGAGAGATCGATCACATCCAAGCCCGCCGGCGCGCTACCGCCGGGCGTCACGGAAACGATCTTGCCGTCTTCTACAACGATCATCGCGTTCAAGATCGGCTGATCGCTTTTGCCGTCGATCAATCGTCCGGCGCGCACCGCAATTCGTTTCGCTGCCTGCTTCGGCGCTTGGGCATTCAGCGAAAGGCAGCAAAGAACCACAGCTACAATAACCGCAAGACGACGCACCATCGATCCTCCTTCGACAACCATCAATCTGGATATTTCGCACGGACTATAGGCGAAATAGCGCAACCATTACAAGAACCCGTCTCTCAAAAAGTCTTCGCGCGAACAGCTTGGTTCTGCCTTAGTGCCACAGGCACTCTTGTTCTCCCTGAGGAACGAAGGGTCTGTGCTCTTCTGAATTCTGAGCACGGATGTCTGATCCGTTAGCCAAGAATCGCTCAAGTGCAACGAACTCGCCCGCTTCAGGTATCATTCTCCCTCTGTGGCTGCTTCCAGCCGCAGTCTGAGGCGCTAGCTGACGCATGCCGGCCGAAAAATCTTTTCGATCGTCTCCTGCGCTCACCGCTGTAGTCGCGCGGTGCTGGCACAAGATTGCCGCGCCCATCGAATGGAATCTTACACGCGATCAATTTCAACGCGCTCTCGAACGCAGCGCTGCCCAGCGATTTCCGGGTTCGCTTCCCGACGATCGCATCGTGGCCGGCTATCTCGAAAGCTTGAATCTCGCAGATCTCGCGCTCGCGTGTGCGTGCAGTGCAGGAGATAACGCCGCCTGGGAATATTTCGTCGCAGCACTACAGGCCGGAGCTGTACCGGGCCGCGCGCGTGATCGTCTCGAAATCTGCCCGAGCTAAATCCGGAGCGGACGAAGCAGCTGCACGCGAACTTGCCGATTCGCTCTACGGCGATTTGTTCGGACTCCGTGAAATCACCCGATGGCTCACGCCGCTCACTATTCGATTACTTCCACGGCCGGAGCAAATTAACCACGTGGTTGCACGCGATTCTCGCGCAGCGACAGATCGACCGGATCCGCCGTTCGCAGAAGACAGAATCGCTCGACGAGCCCGCGAGCGATGGCCGCAGTCCCGCCGATTTGCTGGCCGCGAAAAATCCGCCGCCTGATCCGGAGCGCAATCGCTACCTCTCGACACTGCAAGCCTGTCTGACCGATGCGCTTGCCGCTCTTCCGCCTCGCGACCGCCTGCGCCTGGCCTACTACTACGTCGACGAACTCACGCTCGCGGAAATCGGGAAACTCTTCGGCGAACATGAAGCGACCGCCTCGCGCAAACTCGAACGAACTCGCACCGATTTGCGCCGGTGCGTCGAGGAAGCCTTGCGAATCGAGAAAAAAATGAGCGACGCGCAGCTTCGGCTGTGCTTTGAATATGCGCGCGAAGAGTGGCCATTCGATTTGACGCGCGCGCTCTCGGCCCCGGATTAATGCCGATTTTTTGCAAGATTTATGGTCTCAGCCGTTCTAAGGAAGGAGAATAGCGTCATGGCTTCGCAGGAAAACGATAAGGCGATGGACGGCCTCCTCCGGCGAAGTCTTGCGCGCGAGAGAGCCGCTTCACCGCCAGCGAAAGGCGAATGTCCCGAACCCGAACTGCTCGCCGCCTATTACGACAAATCGTTAAGCGCCACAGAAGTTGCGGCGCTCGATCTGCATTTTTCGCAGTGTACTCGCTGCCGCGAGCAAATCGCGGCGCTCGTCCGCGCAGATGTGGGAGTCGAAGCGAACATTCCGTTGGAACTCGTTCCGTTACGCGCGGCAACCCCCGCGAGAGCGACGGAGAATCTTGCTGCATCTCGTCCGCATGTGAGCGCAGCGCAAGTGGAGTTCCCGAAGAGCCCGAAATCGCCAGACGCCGCGCACCGCCCCCTGCTTCATCTTCGCTGGCTCGCTCCGTTGGCCGCAGCGATTATTCTCGCGGTGTTCGTTTACACGCGTGTCCTGCCGCATCGAGCGAGTATCGATTCAAATAACGAGATCGCGATGAAGGCTGAGCCTCCTGCGCCACAAGGGCAATCCTCTGTTGAGCCTCATATTGAACCTCATGTTGAACCTCAGCCCGCACCGGGCAAGTCGGAAGCGCCAATTCGCACGCCTACTCCAAACAGTGCCTCTCATTCCGCCGCTCCCTCGAAACGCAGCAACGCGCCATCGCCATCCGCAGCGCCCGCGCAATCTCCGCGAGAGGAGAAATATGTTGCGCGTGGAGGAGCCGCTTCAGCATCCGCCGGCAAGGTGGCGCCAAAAACGAGCGCGGCATCTCAGCGCGCGGACACCGAGTCGGCAGCCGATGAGCCGGCTCCAGCCGCGCCGCCACCGCAGTCGAGCGCTTCGCTTCCAGGAGTTACAGTCGCAGCGAACTCGGCCGAGAGTGTTGCAATCCCGCCTCCGCCGGCACCACCGGCCGATTCCGCGAAGAAATCAAACCCAGCGCAGGTAACAGGCAACGCATTTGGCTATTCGGCCGAGAAAAAATCGTTGGCGAAATCGCAACCTGCCAGGGAACGCTCCTCGCAAATCGTCATCCGAACGCCCGATTCAGACGTGGCCTATCGAATTGCGGACGGGGGATTCATCGAGCAAACGGAAGACGGCGGCGCAACCTGGCAAGGCCAGTTGCTGAATCCATCTGCCGACATCACCGCCGGTTCCGCGCCCGCGCCAAGCATCTGCTGGCTCGTCGGCCGCGCCGGAGTTATTTTCCTTACGGAAGACGGGAAGCATTGGCGAAAACTACTTTCGCCATCGTCCTCCGATTTCGTTGCGGTAGTTGCGAAAAGCGCCACGTCTGCCACCGTAACGGTTACCGAAGAGGAAAAATGGTCAACGGACGATGCCGGCAAGACCTGGCGCACACAGAAGTAATCTCAAATCGGCCGCAAGATTTTCCAGCTCGCTCGTTCTAATTACGGAAGCTTTCACAGCCAAGGAGATAGCCCATGCGCCTTCGCGCGAAACAAACAATTGTTGCAGGAACTGCACTAGCGGTTTTCGTAGCCCTGCCGCTCGCCGGTAATTTCAAGAAACTTCACGCAGCCCAGTCCGAAAAAGCGGACGCCGTGCGCCAGCAGCCCGCCACAACCACCGAAAAAGACCAGATCGATCTTGCGGTCACCGTTTACAACTCAAATATCGCGCTGGTTCGCGACGTACGCCAGATTCACTTGCCCTCGGGCACCTTTCCGCTGCATTTTGAGGACGTCGCCGCATCGATCAATCCCGCCACGGTGCATTTTCGCTCGCTCGTCGATCCGTCGAAGCTGAACGTCATCGAACAGAACTACGAGTTCGATCTGCTCGACCCGCAAAAGCTCCTGCAGAAATACGTCGGCAAGGAAGTCACGCTGGTGCGCGCAGAAAAAGACGCCGGCTCCACGAGGTGGGTGGAAACCAAAGCGCTTCTCCTCGCCAATAACGGCGGCCCCGTGTGGAAAATCGGCAACGAGATCGTCACCGGAATGTCAGCCGACTCCTATCGTTTCCCCGACTTGCCGGAAAATCTGTACAGTCGGCCGACGCTCGTCTGGATGCTCGACAATCGCGGCGCCGAAGCCCAGCGCGTGGAAGCCTCCTACCTCACCGGCAACATGAATTGGAGTTCCGATTACGTCCTCACCGTTGGACGCGACGAAAAAAGCGCCGACCTCGATGGTTGGGTCACGCTCGTGAACAATAGCGGCGTTAAGTATTCGAACGCGAAGCTCCAACTCGTTGCAGGGCAGCTGAATCGCGTCGAGCCTCGCGCGGCAAAGGCCATGGGGGGCTTCCAGGCTGGTGTCGCTGTCCCGGCGGCAGCGGAGTTCGGGCAGGAAGCATTTTCGGAATACCACCTTTACACGCTCGGTCACCGCACCTCGATCCAGAACAACGAATCCAAACAAATCAGCTTGCTCACCGGAACCGGCATCCCCGTCGAGAAATACTTGCTCGTCGAAGGTCAGCAATACTGGTTTCGCAATCCGCAGGGAATCGGCAACCCCATCCCGCAGCCGGTGAAGGTTCTCTACCGCTTCAAAAATGACGAGAAGAGCGGGCTCGGAATGCCGCTGCCTGCCGGAACCGTGCGCGTCTACCAGGCCGATTCGAAAGGCGGCGTCCAATTCGTGGGTGAAGACCGCATCGATCACACTCCCAAAGACGAAACGCTGAAGATTCACGTCGGCGACGCATTCGACGTGGTTTGCGAACGCAAGCAGATGGACTACAAGAAGATCTCCAGCAATGTCGCCGAAATGGAATATCAGGTCACGCTGCGGAACCACAAAGACAGCGCCGTGACGGTGGAAGTGCGCGAGCCGATCGGCGGCGATTGGGAAGTGCAGAGCTCGAATCTCAAGTGGACCAAACTCGATTCCGGGACGCTCAGCTTTTCCGTTCCGGTGGAGAAGAACGGGAACGCATCGCTGGATTATCGCGTGCGCGTGAAGTGGTAAAAACGGTCCACGACGAGGCGGAGCCGCGCTGTTTCTGGGGCGTGAGCTTCGGGGTACCAGTAAAGTTCAGGAAGCACGCGCGCCCCGGCGAGATCTGCTCTCAGTAGCACACTTCAGCCTGTGCCACGCGATGTAAGCCCCGCGCGCGATGTCAGCCGCGCCAGGTCGCGAATCGCAACTAACGCTTGGAAGCCTGGTGTTTATCGACGAGCGTCAACTCGTGCGCAAAAATCGGATTCGTCGGAAATTGCGTGGAAAGCTCGGTTAAAAGCACCCGGGCTTTTTCCGGCTGGCGTTCGCGCTCGTAAGCAAGTGCGAGCATGATTTTCGCAAACGGGCTCAAGTAGCGGCCGTGGTCTGCGGCGATCTGCATCAACTCCACTCCCTTCGTGCGATCGCCGTGCACTCCGCCCATAAATAAAAAGGCGCGCTTATAGCCCGGTAGGCATCCGATGATGTAATTGCTCATGCCGAGCGCAACGTACGCGTCCTGCGAGGACGGATCGATCGCGAGGACCGCATTCGCTTCCTGCTCCCCTTGTTTCATCAGGCTGAGCGCGGGCACCGACTTTTTCTCGATGATCGCGTCGTAATTCGATTCCATACCATCCGCGATCGTCAGAGCCAGCAGGCCATCCACGTCGTGGGGGTTCGCCTTAATCCGCTTCTTCGCCATATCGCGGGCCTGGTGAACCGCGTTCGAGAAGTTTTCGTTGTGATTTTGCGACGCGCCCCCGTCAATCCCGCCGAGAAATTTCTGATCGTTCAAAAAGAAGTCCGACGTCAAGATGCCTTTCTGGTTGAACTGTTCATAGAGGTAGCTCGCGGCCTCCGCCGTCTTTCCCATCGGATCGTCCGGACGGAGTTTTTGATATTCGAGAAATTCTTTTCGCGCTCCTTCGAAATTTAGTTCGTAGAGATTCTGAAATCCCTTGTCGAGCAGATGAGCGGACGGATCGGCCTCGATTATGGGTTCGTGTTTCGCAACTGCTGTCTCTTGGGCCTCGGCGCGAACCGCGGGCCACATCGTCACTGCAAGACAGAGAACGGCACATTGATTCGCGCGCAATTTCGAAGTGAATATCAAGATTCTCCGTCCAGCGTGGCGCGAGCGGTCAGCCAGCCGGCATCAGACCCTAGTGTGTTGGAACGATTCCAGCTTCGTGCGGTTGTATGCGACGCCGTTTTCAATGGTGCCATCTTCTGCTAGAGATTCTTCAGAAAGAATTCGGTCATCCGCTCGAACAACTGAATGCGCGCCGGCACGTCGCCGATTGGGTGTCCGCGGCCCGGGAAAATCATAAGCGCGGCGGGATAACGCCGGTTTTCGATCATCTGATTCAGCACTTCGGCGGTGTTCGCGAAATGAACGTTGTCGTCGCCTGTCCCGTGAGCCAGCATCAGTTGCCCTTTCAGCTTTGCAGAATCGTTGCCGGGTGACGCGAGCTTGTAGCCTTCCGGATTGTCCTGCGGACGGCCCATATAGCGCTCAGTGTAAATCGTATCGTAGAGCTTCCAATCGCTCACTGGCGCCACAGCAATCCCCGCCTTGAATACGTCCGCCGCATTGAACATCGCGTCGAGCGTCATGAATCCGCCGTAGCTCCAGCCCCAGATGCCAACGCGCGAACCATCGATATACGGCTGTGATTTCAGGTAATTCACGCCCGTCACCTGATCTTCAAGTTCCACTTTTCCCATGCGATGATAAATCGGCGTCTCGAATGCGTGGCCGCGATTGTATGTTCCGCGATTATCCAGCGTAAAAATTACGTAGCCTTTCTGCGACATCACGGCCAGCCACAGCGCTTCCACCCCGCCCCACGCGTTGCGAACGTCCTGCGCTTGCGGCCCGCCGTAGACGAACACGATCACGGGATATTTTCGCGACGGATCGAAATTCGGCGGCTTCGTCATCATCCCGTAAAGACTTGTGCCGTCATTCGCGGAGAGATTCACAAACTCAACAGGCGATAAATGATATTCCGCGAGTTCGGGCACTTTATTTTCGTCGATGACGGCGACCCGCGTGCCGTCCGTTCGAACCAGATCCTGCCGCGGCGGCGTCATCATGTTCGAGTAAACATCGACAAACGCGGACCCGTCCGGCGCGAACGTCACCTGGTGCGCGCCCGCTTCACGCGTGATTCGCGTCACGCTCTTGTCGCGAAGCGAAACCTTGTAGGCGTGCGTTTCAACGACGTTGTCCTTGTTCGATAGAAAATAGATGCAGCCGTGCGCTTCGTCCACCGCCGGATGGCTCGATGCTCCCGGCCCGAAGCCGCCGACGCCAAGCACTCCCCAGTCGCCGCTCGTCAATTGCTCCAGTTCTTTGCCGGAAATATCGTAGATGTAGTAATGGCGAAACCCGGTGCGCTCGCTCGACCACAGAAATCGTTTGCCGTCGGCGAAAAAATATAGGTCGTCGCTGATGCTCACCCAATATTTGTCGGAGTCCGTAAGAATCGTCCGCGAGGCGCCGGTCGCCGCATCGGCGAAAAGAAGATCGAGTTGATTTTGCGCCCGGTTCATCCGCTGGATCGCGAGGCTCTTGCTATCCGACGCCCAGTCGACGCGCGCCAGATACACGTCCGTATTCGCGCCAGTGTCCATCCATTTCGTTTCGCCGCCCGTCACCGGCACCACGCCCACTCGTACGATCGGGTTCGGCTCGCCGGCTTGAGGGAATCGCGTGTACTGCATCGCGCCCGTCACCGAACTCATGTCCATGATCGGGTAGCGCGTTACAGGCCGCTCGTCCATTTCGAAGTAGGCAAGCTTCGACGAATCGGGCGACCACCAATATGCTGTCGACAGGCTCAGTTCTTCGGGATAGACCCAGTCGAGCTGTCCTTTCAGAATTTCTTCACTACCTCCGGTTGTCAGCGCCTGTGTTTTACCGCTTGCGATATTCACCACCCACAGATTCGAACCACGGACGAAGCTCACCCATTTTCCATCGGGCGAAAATTTCGGGTCGTCCACATCCTGCTCGCCTTTGACGAGCTCTTGCGGCTTCATCGTCGCCAGATCGAGCAGCACCAGGTTGCCGCTTCCGGCAAATAGCAAAGCTTTGCCGTCCGGCGACCACATGTAATTTTCAGCGTTCACGCGGCCCAGGCCGGTCGCCTGAGTTGTCTGTTGTTTTTCCGGCTGCATCACGGCCGCGAGCGTCGCTGCGTTCACCAGAATTTTTCGCGCGCCGTTCGCCGCGTCCATCGTCCAAAGTTCCACTGGAGCGTTCGGGCCGGAGCCGATGCGCGCGAGATACGAAATCCTTTTGCTGTCCGGCGTCCATTCCACTCCTTCGGTCAAATGGCCGCTCAGGCTCGGCGCGCTGTAGATGCGTTCGACAGTCAGCGCTTTGGCCGGCGCAGAGGTTTGCGCCGCGGCAGGCAACGCAGCGAAACCAGCCAAAAGTCCGGCGGCAAGTGCAAAATTAAATGCGGACAAAATAAGAGCGCGCGAAACCCGGTGCATTACTTCCTCCTCAAGAAAACGGCAGAGTGTAACACCTCAGACGCCGGAATCCCGAAAAGGAAAGGTGTGCTCCGTGCAACCTGAAGCACCTCCCCACAGTCAAACATTGCGGCAACAAACTGCGAAGGCATACAGTAATAAACGTGACTCGCTCGAACAAAGGCTCGCCTAGAAAATCGTCAACACAATACTCGCGGCGCTCTATGGCGAGTCGTGGAAGCCTCCTCTGCCTGTGTGTGGGCGCGCTGCTCTGCGTTTTCGCAGCTACGGCTCGTGCGCAGACTCAGCAGGACGGTTCACCGTTCGTTGGCGCAAACGGCGGGCCGCCCGTTAGCCCGACCGTTGGCTCGCCCAACGGCCCGCCCAGTGGCACGATCAGCGGCACTGTCGTCGATCGCAGCGGAGCCGCCGTCACCGGCGCGCGCGTAACGCTCACGCGCCAGTCTGCGAATCAGGGGACATCGCCAAGCCAGGGCCGGGCGCCAAGCCAGGGCCGGGCGCCAAGCCAGGAAATTGTGTCCGGCGACGACGGCCAATTCTCATTTGCCGATGTGGCTCCCGGCCCGTTCGCGCTCACAGTTACGTCGGCGTCGTTCGCGGAGCAAACATTTTCCGGCACGCTGCAGCCGGGCGAAATCTACATCGTTCCGCCGATCCAGCTCGCGGTTGCCAGCGCCGTTTCCGAAGTGCGCGTCAACGCACCGACCGTTGAAATTGCGGAAGTGGAAATCGCGGAGGAAGAACAGCAGCGCGTGTTCGGCTTCATTCCAAATTTTTACGTTAGCTACGTCCCCAACGCCGCTCCGCTCACTCCCGGGCAAAAATTCAGGCTCGCCTGGAAATCGACGATCGATCCGTTCACCTTCGTCGAAATTGGCATCACCGCCGGTGTCGGACAGGCGCAAAATCAATTCGGCGGTTACGGCCAGGGCGCAGCAGGTTACGGCAGGCGCTACGGCGCGGCGTACGGTGATTTCATCAGCGACACTTTCATCGGCGGCGCGATCCTCCCATCGCTCCTGAAACAAGATCCGCGCTACTTTTACAAAGGAACCGGCGGCGTACGCTCCCGCGCGCTCTATGCAATCGCGAATTCCGTGATCTGCAAGAGCGACCACGGGCGCTGGCAGCCAGGCTACTCGGCGATTCTCGGCAGCCTCGCTTCAGGCGGCATTTCCAATGCCTACTATCCGCCCAACGATCGCGGAGCAGCGCTCGTGTTCGAAAACACTCTCATCGGCATCGGCACAAACGCCGCCGCGAATTTGTTCCAGGAATTTCTCGTCCGCAAACTGACTCCGAACCTGCCGAAACACTAAGCACGATCCGCCAACCCGAGCACGCCGTAGTCCGGTGTAGTCTTCTACTCGAACCGTTTCTCGTTCACTTTTGTCGCTTCGGTCGCAGCTGAGGAACAAACGCGCGCCCCCGTGCGTATCAAGGAGCGGGAAATCTCTCTGGGAAAATTGCGCGTGATCAAAAAGATTCTTAAGTACGTTGGGATAGCAGTGGCTCTCCTTGTTGTATTGGCGATTTCGTCCGCCCTGCTGTACAGAAAATATTTGCAGCACAAGGTCACCGGAGAGCGCGCCATCAATTCGCCCAACGGCATCAACAGCCTCGAGGACGTCCGAATTGGCGGCATCAATCAGTGGATCCAAGTCCGCGGGCAGAATGTGGACAATCCGATTCTTCTCTTCATCCACGGCGGACCCGGCGTTGCTTTTATTCCTTTGTCCGGAGCGTTTCAGGACCCGTGGGAGAAATATTTCACCGTGGTGCAGTGGGATCAGCGCGGAGCTGGAAAGACCTTCGCACGAAACAATGCAGACCTTCAGCGCCGGACCATGACCGTGCCGCAAATGGAACAGGACACGGTGGAAGTAGCGAACTATCTTCGGAATCGTTTCAAGAGAGAAAAGATATTTGTGCTCGGGCATTCGTGGGGAAGCGTGCTCGGCCTGTGGCTGGCGCACGAACATCCGGAAATGCTTTACGCGTACGTGGGAGTGGGGCAAGTGATCAATATGAAGCAGAACGAGCAGGTGGCGTATCACGACGCGCTCGAAGAAGCGCGCAACCGCCACGATGAGAAGGCGCTCCAAGCGCTGCAGAGCACGGCGCCCTATTCCGACGGAAACACGGATATGAAGAAAGTCGGGATCGCCAAGAATTGGGAATCGCATTTGCTCGGGCCGTCGGCGAGCCTGGACGAGTTCCTGAACCTGACGAGAATCGTCTCCACACCTGAATATTCTCTCGCGGACGACTACGGTTTCGTTCGCGGCCAGATGGTTTCTCCTAAGGTCATGCTTCCCGAAATTATGAATGTGGACCTGACTAAACTTGGCCCCGGCTTCGGTGTCCCGGTCTTTTTTCTGGAAGGGAAGCAGGACCCGTACTGCCGGCCCGCGCTCGTTTGGGACTACAGCCAGACAATCAAGGCGCCGCAAATGGGATTCATCTGGTTCGACAATTCCGGACACTTCCCGTTCTTCGAAGAGAAGCAAAAATTTACCGACACGCTGGTCCAACAAGTGTTGCCGCTGGCGCACTGATTTTACGAGCGCATTTCCGTGACTTGTGGCCCGTGCTCCGCGTGCCGCGATCCGTGATTCGAGACCCGCAATTTGTTGGCTGCGCAAGCGTCGCATAGGCGATGCCTGGGACCCCCTGTACCGTAGATTAGAACTGGTGTCGGGCTCATGTTTTCAGTGCCTTACGTAGGTTTCTAATCGCGGAGCGGTCGATTAGAAAGGCCGTGATTCGTGACCCGTGACTTGTGACTCGTGAACGGCGAAGCCCTTCGTGTGGTGACTTCTTTGGCGGCGCGATCGTCGCATAGGCGATTCTTGGCACCCCCCCTTTACCGCCGATTAGAACTGGTGTCGGGCTCATGTTTTCAATGCCTTACGTGGGTATCTAATCGCGGAGCGGTAGATTAGAAAGGCCGTGATTCGTGACCCGTGACTTGTGATCCGTGGACGGCAAAATCGTTCGCGCGGTGGGGTCTGCGTGCGCAAACGTCGTTGAACAGACCGGCGCAGAGGCTTTGGAGCGAATTGCGAAATCGCGATACGCCACGGCGCACGCAAAACCCGCATATATTTGCGATTAGACTTGGTGTCGATGCTTTGTTTTGTTGGGGTTGGGGGGAATTCTAATCGCGCATTTGCGATTAGGAATTGGGGCTTTTTCGTGGGTATGTGCCTCGCTGTCACGAGGCCACTGCGCATAGGCCCTTCGTCTGTCAGGGCTAACCCTTCCTCCGTCAGGGCAGGCAAGAGTGCCAGTGCCACTAAATCCGTAGCCTCCACGGCGGCCGATAGTGTCGTTTGCATCGTCATTTAAAAACAGGAAAGGGTAGCGCGGATTCGGGCGGTTGAAAATCCGTAGAACTACGTAGGGTTGTGGAAAAGGGAAAATTGGAAAAGGGAAAATTGAAACCGGAGACGGCCGAGCACAAGCTCAGCGTTCGCCATTACGCGTGCGAATCAGTAACGCGACGAACAGGCAGAGTTGATGATCGCGTTGAAGTACTTAGCATTGTCCTCCGATTGGGTCGCAAAACTCATCCCACCCTCATTGTGAAAGGTGACAACGCGCCAAAGCCATCCACGTTCCGCCATTGCCCCGGCGCTATCGAGTCCGATAATTTGGCCCGAACTGTTCTTTATCCAGCGCTGCGACCATGACGTGGCATTGGCCAGCCGGAAACTCGCGTCGTTAAAACTGGAGCTTGCGGTTTCCGGGAATATTCTCAGAAAATCAATCCTGCGTTTTCTTGACCGGCTGATGATGTATTGCGGGAAATTCGCTGAGGGCTTTTGTGCCTTACTTCCTGCCGGAATAAGCACCTTGTAAATAAAACCGGCTCTTTTGCCTGGTTGAGTGAACTGCGGATTGTCACAGTCCGGGACGGTCCATTCCGCTTGACCGGAGTCCTCCAGCTCCACGCGAAACTCGCTCTTCGTTCCGTCCAGAACCAAAGCTTGAGGGCGATAGGCGGGACTTTGAAAATACAGAATTTGACCCGGATTCGAAATCGTAAAGCGGCCTGCCGCGTCCGTCACTGATTGCCAGCTCTGTACCTGACAGCAGCTCCCTGCTTCGTTTACCACTCGAACGTCAACGAGAGGAACCCCCGCTGACGAGACCACACTTCCGGTAACGGTTGCCAGTGCGGGCGGAATGGACTCGATGTCTGACACTGCAGAAATAATGAAGAGGTGGCAGCAGCCTAGATGTCCGTAGCCCCTCCACTCCTGCCTGTTATGAGTGGCTGCGAAGAATGTTCCGGTTAATGTGGCTGTCACTCGGTACGCGGGCTTTCCATCGCGGCGCGATGTGATCAACGCGTAGAACTTGCGAAAATTCTCATCTTTCTTCAATCCGTATCGAGTGCCACCGAACAAGGGGTCGGTCCCGGCGACGCGCGAAGTGTCGTTCACTGTGGACATCGTCGGCGTCGCAACATCTCCGCCAAACATGAGCCAAACCCGTGCGTCGATGCTGCAATCCTGGGAATACATGGAAAACTCTTCGAATGCGAGGATGATCGAGCCGCGAACTGTGATTTTCTGCCCTTCGAACGACGCAGGATTTCGCAGAACGTCGCAGAGTGGGACGATGGTGGGAGTCGATTGTCCCGAAGCAGGGGAAGCAAAAAGCGATATTGCAAACGATGACAGCGCCAGGACGGCGGCGGGTACTGATCCCGGAATTAGTCGCCGGGCCGCGCTCGAAGGAAAGACTCGCAACGCGATTCTCCTGTTGTTCGAATATTACTCGCCTCTACTCCATCTGGACAATCGTGATTGCGGCTGCCTCCTTCCCCTCCGACTGCGTGGCAAGCAACACCCGTGAGGCGGAAAACAGAAAAGAGCTGGCAAGATGCCGGCGGTACGAGAGGCGAACGCGACCCCGCCTGCCCGCCCGCCCTTCTCGTGGCTCAGGGCGAAAAGGCGGCCGCTACAAAATGCCGACCGGGACTAGTGCCGGGAAACGCCACCAAAAAATGATATCGTATCGGGCCGGTGAGCGTCGAATCTTGCTGCGGCGCGACTGGGCGACGAAGCCTCACCTCTGAAGAGGTGAGCTACATGAACCATACTTCAAGGATGACTATGAACTTGTTTAGCCGCACTTCTTTTTTTGCTGTCGCTGCTTGGTGTTGTTCTTGCCGCAGCTTGCTTGCCTGCGTTTGCGCAGACTGGGCGTGTGTCTGATATTCCGGCGGAGTTTAAGGCGCCGCGCACGGATTACAACTACACGAAGCGCGTTGAGATGGTGGCGATGCGCGATGGCGTGAAGCTGTACACGGTGATCGTGATTCCGAAAGGGGCGGCACACGCGCCGATTCTTTTGACGCGCACGCCTTATGACGCGGCTACGCGCGCGCAGCGGACGGAGTCGCCATACATGCTGGCCGAATTGCCGCAGGGCGACGATATGTTTGTCGGAGCGGGATACATCCGCGTGTTTCAGGATGTGCGCGGGAAATACGGATCGGAAGGCAATTACCTGATGGTGCCGCCGCCGATTGGGCCGCTCAATTCAAGCGGCATCGACGACACGACCGACGCGTACGACACGATCGACTGGCTGGTGAAAAATGTGCCGGAATCGAATGGCAAGGTGGGGATGATCGGATCGTCGTACGAAGGATTCACGGTGGTGATGGCGCTGATTCATCCGCATCCGGCGTTGAAGGTGGCTGCGCCGGAAAGTCCGATGGTCGATGGCTGGATGGGCGACGACTGGTTTCACTACGGCGCGTTTCGCGAAAATAATCTCGACTACTTTACGGACCAGACGACGTTGCGCGGCAATGGCAAACCAATTCCGCGCGATGGCCTCGACGACTACACGAACTACCTCGAGAAAGGCTCGGCCGGAGATTTCGCGCGCGGCGCTGGACTCGAGCAGCTTCCGTTCTGGCGGCTGGTGGAAGAGCATCCGGCGTATGACGCGTTCTGGCAAGGACAAGCGCTCGACAAAATTATGGCGACGGTGCCGCTGACGGTTCCGACGATGTGGCTGCAGGGATTGTGGGACCAGGAAGATATGTGGGGCGGCATTCACGCGTATGCGGCGGTGGAACCGAAGGACACGGCGAACGATAAAAATTATCTGGTGATGGGGCCGTGGCGGCACAGCGGAGTGAATTACGACGGGACTACACTGGGGCCGTTACGATGGAACGGCGACACGGCGCTGCAATTCCGCCGCGATGTGCTGGTTCCGTTTTTCAATCAGTATCTGCTCGACGGCGCGCCGAAAGCCGACACGCCGCCTGTTTTTATTTACAACACGGGGGAAAATCATTGGGACAGACTTAAGTCGTGGCCGCTGGCGTGCGCGGATGGCTGCGCGAATAAATCGAAGCCGCTTTATTTTGCGGCGAATGGGGCGTTGTCGTTCGATGCGCCGGGTGCTTCAGCGAATAAATACGACGAGTATGTTTCCGATCCGGCGAATCCGGTGCCGTACCGGCCGCGTCCGGTGGTTGAGGATGATGGCGATGCATGGAAACGCTGGCTGGTGGAGGACCAGCGATTCGTCGATGGCCGCACCGACGTGCAGACGTATATGACCGCGCCGCTCACTTCATCCGTGCGCGTGAGCGGCGCGCCCGAAGTGAACCTGTACGCTTCGACGAGCGGCAGCGACAGCGATTGGGTAGTGAAGTTGATCGATGTGTATCCGGGAATTGTGCCGTCGCAGGCGGCGATGGGCGGCTACGAGCTTGCGATTTCGCTCGACATTTTTCGCGGACGGTACCGCACGAGCTTCGAGCACGCGGAAGCGATTGCGCCGAACCAGCCTCTGCTGTATCGGTTCGGCTTGCCGACGGTGAATCACGTTTTTCTTCCGGGCCATCGCATCATGGTGCAGGTGCAATCGAGTTTGTTCCCGCTGTACGATCGCAATCCACAGACGTTTGTGCCGAATATTTTTTACGCGAAACCGGGGGATTATCAGAAGGCGACGCAGCGCGTGTGGCACACGCCCGGGACGGCGAGTTTCATCAGCTTGCCGGTGGTGCAATAGATGGCGTTGTTCTCGATCGACTACCGACAAGCGGAAATTGCTGGCGATTGGAGACAGCGGGCGACGAAGCGATCGTTTGCAAGTAAATTCCAAGTGAAATTCCAAGTGAAATTTTTCAGCGGTCCTGAACGTAGTACCGATTAGATGCTCTTGTAGCTGGTTACGCCCTGCTGTCGGCTCGCAGCTCCGCGTAGTGGAGGTGCTTATGACGAGCGGAGAGGCCGGGTCTTCGCCAGGTACGAATCGCGGTGCGAATTGGCCTGCGGCGATCGCGTCGCTGTGCGTGGGTGCCGGATTTTTGGCGCTGTGGTTCTGGTTGCTGCCCTCCTGGCTGGGTTTCCACGACTACAAAATTAGCGCGGCGAGCTGGCGGTTGATCGCGGTTGTGCCGTCCGCGCTGGGTTTTGCGGTGGCGATCAAGTGCATCTGGGATTTTGGGTGGACGGGCGAGGGGACGCCGGTTCCGATCGCTCCGCCGCAGAAACTTGTGGTCGTCGGATTTTATCGATATGTGCGGAACCCAATGTACGTGGGATTTTTCGTGGGCTGGATTAGTTTATGGGCGTTGTTCGGGCGCGCGAACCAGGCGTCGTTGATCGTGGCGCTCGTTGCGGTGGTGGGCGTCGCCTTATTCGTGCGGTTGTACGAGGAGCCAACGCTGCGAGGAAAATTCGGCGCGGATTATGAAGAGTACTGCAAAAATGTTCCGCGATGGCTACCGCGACTGCGCGCCTGGAAGCGGTGAGCCGGTTTTGCGCGCGATTTATTCGTGGAGCGGAGTGTAGTAGCGGTCGCCGGCGCAGGCGCGGCAGAGGGTGCGGCCGTTGGCGGTGACTTCGCGTTTGAAATTGATGCCTTCGCCGCATTGGTCGCAGAGGATGCGCGGGCCTTTGTAGCCGGGAAGATCTTCAGGATGGATTTCGACGCGCACCCATTGCTTGTCGAATAGCTCGTCGTCAGGGATTACGCGGTAGGCTTGCTGCTGGCCTTTTTCTTTTTCGAGCGCGGGAAACATTCCGGCGGCGCGCTGTTTGGAATCTTCGCGCGCAACGATGCGGACGGCGCGGCCGGTTTGCAGATCGAGAAACGTGGCAGCCACTTTGCCCCAGTCGAAAAATTTGAGCGCGCGTTTGCCGAGGCGGCAATTTGCGACGAGCGCGACAGCGTCCGTCATGCAGCGATCGATTTCGACGTAGGTGACGATGCGTTTGCGCTCGCCGATGGGGTCGTCGATGCCGAGTTCGCGGAGGCCGAGCATGGCGAGGCGCACGCCGAGGACTTGCCCGGCGCAGATGTGGCCGTGAGCGACGGTGGCGTCTTGCGAGATATTCGTCGAGGGTTTTCATGATTCGGGGGCTACAGGGGCGATGCAGCTTCAGTGGCGCTTGCCGCCGTGCCGCGTCGGCGCTGCATCCAGAATGCGCCGATTGAAACGGCCAGAGCAAGAGCGAGGAGAGAGCCGTCGCGAAGGAGCGTCATCGGGCCGAGGCGTTCGTCGGGGCCGAAACAGCCGCAGTTGATTTCGAGTCCGAGAAAATAGGAGCGGACCATGATCGTGAAGAAGACGCCGAGCAGCAACGAAGTGATGAGCGCCGAATAGCGCAGCGCGATGCCGCTCAATAGCCAGAGGCCGAGGAAGAGTTCGAAGGGCGGAAGGAAATGTGCCGCAGGACTGACGAGCGCAGGCGGCAGGAGTTGGTAGGAATCAACCTGCAGCGCAAACATCGAAAGCGACACTCGGATCGATCCCATCGACCAGGGAACCGGCGCTTGCGGCTTTAGTTTCGCATACGCCGCCGCGATAAAAATCGCCGCCAGCGTGATGCGGCCGACGAGCAGTAGGGTCTTTCCTGTCTTGGATTGTAGGCCGCTGGGCATTTTGTTGTTCTGCTTATTGGCTCATCAGGGAATCAAGATACTGCTTCATGATCGGCCAAGTAAAAATACCGGACATTGGCGGATAGCGCTGGCCTTTGTAAGTGATGACGATGGTTGGCGTGGAGTTTACCGGCACGGCTTTGCCGAGCACTTGATCCTGCGCGATGAACGAATCGAGTTCGCAGGAATGTGTGGTTTGAGCCGCCTGTGCCGCCAACGGTCTGCGTGAGACACCCTTGGACGAGTTTTTGTACGCGCTTGAAGTCAGCAGTGCCGAGCGCCGCCGAGATGTACTGCTCCATGTTGCCGTCTTTCGTCCAATTGTTCTGAGTGTCGAAAAGCGCGGTGTCGACGGATTCAAACCGTCCGATTCGGGCGGCGGCATTGGCCCAGCGGGCGGCGTCCATTGAATACGGGTGCATCGGCAGGGGAAAATCGCGATGGACGAGATAGACTTTTCCGGACGCGACATAGTCAGTAATCATGAAACGCAAAGTGTTTTCGAAAAACGAGCGGCAGGCGGGGCACTGATAGTCGCTGAAAACCTCCATGGTGATGGGCGCGGATTTCACGCCAAAGGTTTTCATAGGCGCCGGAAGCGTCTCGGCGGCGGCCTTTTTAACGGACGCCGTCTTCGCGGCGGGTTTGGTCTGAGCATGCCCGGACGGGGCGAGGGCAATCGCGACTACCGCGAGTACCGCGAGCGCTGAGAACCGGATCCAGCCGCACGATTGAGTTCGAATCTTCAACTGTACCTCCCCTGATTTGTTGGACCTAGATTAGACGAGTTATTGACCGGAAACGAACCTACATTGTAGCTCGATTTCGTTTGTCTTTGAATCGAGCGTTGCGTTGAGAGTGCTAAGTTTCGCGCTCTGTTGGTGGGATGCGGGGCTGCGACGGTTGGTTCGATGAGGGAATGGAGTGAACGGGTTGAGTAGGGCCGGAAGCGTCAGAGAGAGGGTCTTGCAAGGTTGGGATAGCGAATAATGCAGCCAAGTGTAACATATACAATGGAATACAGGCACACAGAAAACTTGACAATGCTACACTCAACGTGTATTATCGCGGTGCCTCAGAACGAACGAAATGAATCTGGAGCCTGTTTGAAGCAATAGGAGCGATTCCATGAGCAAGATTATAGGTATTGACCTGGGCACGACCAACTCGGTGGTGGCAGTGATGCAGGGAGGCGAACCAACCGTCATCCCGAACCAGGAAGGGGCGCGGACGACGCCGTCGGTGGTCGCAATCACGAAGAGTGGCGAGCGCCTGGTGGGCCAGGTGGCGAAGCGGCAGTCGATTACGAACCCCGAAAACACGGTGTATTCGATCAAGCGATTTATGGGCCGGCGCTTCGATGAGGTGACGGAAGAAGCGAAGCGCGTTCCGTACAAAGTGGTGAAGGGACCGCACGACGATGTACGCGTAGAAATTTCCGGGAAAGTGTACAGCCCACCAGAAGTCTCCGCGATGATTCTTCAAAAGCTGAAGAGCGCGGCGGAAGATTTTCTCGGCGAGAAGGTGACGAAGGCCGTCATCACCGTTCCGGCATATTTCAACGACAGCCAGCGGCAAGCGACAAAACAGGCGGGCGAAATTTCCGGCCTGGAAGTGCTGCGCATCATCAACGAGCCGACAGCGGCGGCGCTTGCGTACGGGCTCGACAAGAAGAAGGACGAGACGATTGCGGTGTATGACCTCGGCGGCGGCACGTTCGACATTTCGATCCTGGAAGTGGGCGAAGGCGTGGTGGAAGTGAAGTCGACAAACGGCGACACGCACCTGGGCGGCGACGACATCGACCAGCGCATCGCGGATTGGATCATTGCCGAATTCAAGAAAGAGCAGGGCATCGACCTGAGCAAAGATCGCATGGCGATTCAGCGGCTGAAGGAAGCGGCGGAAAAAGCCAAGATCGAACTTTCGCAATTGATGGAGACGGAGATCAATCTTCCTTTCGTCACTGCGAACGAATCAGGCCCGAAGCACTTGCAGCTGAAACTGACGCGCGCAAAGCTCGAACAATTGATGGAAGACTTGCTGCAGCGGACGGTTGGCCCAGTGAAGCAGGCGCTGAGCGACGCGGGAATTACGCCGGACAAAATCGACGAAGTGGTACTCGTCGGCGGTTCGACGCGCATTCCGCGAGTGGTGGATATCGTCAAGAGCCTCTTCAACGGCAAAGAGCCGCACAAGGGCGTGAATCCGGATGAAGTGGTGGCGGTTGGCGCTGCGATTCAGGGAGGCGTGCTGGGTGGCGAAGTGAAGGACATTCTACTGCTCGACGTGACGCCGCTTTCGCTGGGCGTTGAGACGCTTGGCGGTGTAATGACTCCTTTGATTCCGCGCAACACGACGATTCCGACGCGCAAATCGGAGACGTTTTCAACCGCGGCAGATAACCAGACGTCGGTTGAAATCCACGTGCTGCAGGGCGAACGCCCGGTGGCGAACGGCAACCGCTCGCTTGGAAAATTCCATTTGATCGGAATTCCGCCGGCTCCTCGCGGCATGCCGCAGGTGGAAGTGACGTTTGATATCGATGCGAACGGCATCTTGAACGTCTCCGCCAAGGACAACGCGACCAACAAAGAACAGAAAATCACGATCACCGCTTCGACTGGTTTGAGCAAGGAAGAAGCGGAACGCATGAAGAAGGAAGCGGATGCGCACTCGGCAGAGGACAAGGCGCGGCTCTCGAAGTGGAAGCTCGCAACCGGCTCGACAATCTTGTCTATCAGACTGAGAAGCTGATCAAGGAAAATCGCGAGAAGCTCGCGGAACCGGACGTGAAGACGGCCGAGGAAGCGATCGAGGAAGCGCGACGAGCGCTGACCGAAGGCGGACTCGACCGGTTGAATGCGGCTGCGGAAAGCCTGACGAAAGCTTCGCACCAAATCGCTGAGACGATGTACAAGTCGCAGCAAGCATCGGCTGCAAGCGGGGCGGAAGCAGGAGCGGCCGGTCCGGGAGCGAGTCACGACGGTGGAGGCGGTGGAAGCGCGCCGGGCGGACATGGCGATGTGGTGGATGCTGAGTTCGTCGACGTAGACGATTCGAAGAAGCCGAATTGAAACCGGCCACGGCCGGTTTCATCCTGAGGGCCGGCTGTGCCGGCCCGAAGGATTAGGCTGCGAGCCCTTTGGTATTAATCCATTTTGACGACGTTGGCTCGACGGGTTGACGATTGGGTCAGGGAAGTGTCCTTCGAACATGCGTTGCTGGTTTGGACGGTAATTTAGGTTGGCTTAAATCGTTCGGGCCGGTGGTGCTTATTTTCAGGGAGTGGCTAGGCTTGGATGAATCCTTCGCGCCGGCACTGCCGGCCCTCAGGATGAATTTGCGTCTTGCGCAAATTCAGGAGCACGCAAGTTGACGACGAGCGGCATTCGGCGGGCCAGCCCGCCGCACGCAGTGACGAAAGTTCGCGACGACTATTTTCTGATTCAGGTATCGATCACGGAATCACCCAGCGCTGACTGGCGGCGGCTTTTCTACGATGCGCAGGGACAGGACGTACCTGCGGATTTTGCACCGCGCTCGGTTGAAATCACCGGCACGTTTCTGCGATTCAAGACCGATCCAGGGAGCGTCGCGCAGAAAGTGGCTGTCCTCGATCGCTGGATGGAACGAGCGAGCCAGAAAGAAGCGGCGATGGGCGGGCGCTCGGAAGTGCAGCGACAGAAACAAGAAGAAGCGACGCGCGAGGCTCAGGAATTGGCGGAATGGAACGCGCGCTGGGCGAATCTGTAGAGTTGCCGCTGCGTCACGCTGTGCTTGCAGCGGACGTTGAGATTCTTCGAGCATCCTGATCGGATGCTCTCAGAATGACGATTGCGCGCTGGTGGACGGGATGGCAGCGGATCGATCAGTCCTTGCTGCGGTTCAGATTTTAGGGATCAGATTTAGGAAATCAGAGTTTGAACAAGAAGAGCCGGATCGTGCGGCTCCGCCGGGAACTGTGCCGGCGTCGTTGAGATTGGTTCACAATGGCGACCACAACCAAACAAGATTATTACGAATTACTGGGAGTTCCGCGGAAGGTCTCAGTGAAAGAACTCCGCGGTGCGTATCGCAAACTTGCGCGCAAGTACCACCCCGATCTAAATCCCGGCGACAAATCCGCAGAAGAAAAATTCAAGCAGATACAGGAGGCCTACGAAGTTCTGTCGGACACGAAGAAGCGGCAGATGTACGACCAGTTCGGGTTCAACGTGCCGGGACCCGGTGGCGGGCCGCCTCCGGGCGCAGGACGCGGAGTTTCGCAGGAAGACATCCACTTCGATTTCGGCGGGTTCGATTTCGGCGGAGCGGGCGGTGGCCAGGGCGGCGGCGCGGGTGCAGGCGGGAGCACGAGCTTTCGCGATTTGTTCAGCCAATTTTTCCGCGGCGCGAATGCGGCGCAGGCTTCGAACGAAGAGGAGCCGGGAAGCGATCTGGAATATCAGATCGACATCACGTTTGCCGAAGCGATGCGCGGAACCGTAAAGAAGCTGAGTTTCACGCGGCTCGACGTTTGCAACGTGTGCCACGGCAGCGGGGTGGAACCGGGCGACGCGAAGGTTTGTCCCACATGCGGCGGCTCGGGACAAGTGACGCAGGTGAGCGGCAAGATGCGTTTCCAGATTACTTGTTCGCGGTGCGGCGGCTCGGGACGTCTGCAGACGATGTGCAAGAATTGCGGCGGCGAAGGCCGAATGCCGCGCATGGAGACTCTGGATGTGCGGATTCCTCCGGGCGCGCACACTGGTTCGCGCGTGCGCGTAGCCGGGCGCGGAAATGCGGGGATGCACGGCGGGCCTCCGGGCGACCTTTACATCATTACGCGCGTGCAGCCGCATCCGTTTTTCGACCGGCGCGGCGACGATCTCTACACGGTAGTGCCGATCACGGTGACGGAGGCTTCTCTGGGCGCGAAAGTGGAAGTTCCAACGATTGATGGGCGATCGCAAGTGCGGATTCCTCCGGGCACGAACAGCGGAAAAAAACTCCGGCTGCGCGAGAAGGGTGCTCCGTCGACGCGCCAAGCGGGGAAGCGCGGCGACCAGATTATTGAAGTGCAGGTGGTGGTGCCGAAGCCGGAAGACGAGCGCGTCCGGAATTTGTTGAAGGAACTGAGCAAGCTCGATCCCGAAGACCCGCGCAGCGAATTATTCGCGAAGGCAGCGGTATAGCGAGCGGTAGTAGGTTGTGAGGAGACGGAAATGGCAGGGCGCCCCAGAAAAAGAGCGAAAGCGGGGTACATGATCAGCGCGGTCGCGGAGTTGTATCAACTTCATCCGCAAACGCTGCGGCTGTACGAGCGCGTGGGGCTGCTGAAGCCCTCGCGTTCGCAGGGCAATACGCGGCTCTACACCGATGGCGATCTCGAGCGGCTGGAAGTGATTTTGAATTTGACGCGCGAGCTGGGCGTGAATTTGGCGGGCATCGAAATTATCCTCAATATGAGGGACAAGATGGGCGAGATGCAGTCGCAAATGGAAGCGTTCATCAAATTCGTGCGGAACGAGATGGCGCGCGGATTTGTCGAGCCTGAAGACAAGAAATTCCGGAATGCCATTGTGCGGTTGGGGCCGCGTCCGGCGATTCGCGTGGAGAAGTAGCGGAGTTTTGCGGCGTTGTGTTGGATTTTGTGTTGCGCACGCTTCGGACGTCTACTTGTTTTGCTAACCCCTGGCAGGTACCCGGCTTGACGTACGGGCAGTTTTGCCTGCGGTGCGCGTTGCTGCGGGCGGCGTTTATGGGCACAAGCTGAAGCCTATGCTACTGAACGGTCGTCTCGTTTTCCGTTTCTTCCACAGATTTGGTTTCTTCCACAGGTAGAGGTGTGCTTGCGCGTTGCGCGCGCAGCGCCTATTCTTTCAAGCGATGGCACGAGCGGATTGTCCCAATTGTCAGGGCAGCGGATGGAAGGTCGTCGAGCGCACGTCGGAAGGCGCGCAGGCGCTGGCATCGGACCGGCCAGGCGCAGGACTCGGCGAGCCGAAAATCGTCTGGGCGGTGCCGTGCGACTGCACGACTGGCGATTTGCCCGAACGAGCGCTGACGCGTGCACGCATTCCGGAGCGGTATCGACATTGCGATTTCGAGAATTTCGAGACGGACAATGATATTGAGAATGTGGCGCGCGAGCAGCTGCAGGTTTGGAATCGGAGCCTGGCGCAGGCAAAAATTGTGGTGCAGCGTTTCGCGGAGGAATTTCCGATCGGCAGCGAGAATGGGCTGTTGCTGATGGGGCCGTGCGGCGCGGGGAAGACGCATTTGGCGGTGGCCGCCCTGAAGCAGATCGTATTGCGCGGGCACAGCGGACTTTTTTACGATTACCGCGACCTGCTGAAGCAGATTCAAGACAGCTATAACGCCGACGTGGAGTCGACCGAGATGAGTGTGCTTGAGCCGGTGCTCAAGGCCGAGCTGCTCGTGCTCGATGATGTCGGGTCGAGCAAGCCTTCGTTATGGGCCCTTGAAACTGTGGGGCACGTATTGAACACGCGATATAACGAAAAGCGCGTGACGTTGTTGACGACGAACTATCTCGATTCGGATTCTGCCGCAGGCGCTGCGGCGAGCGTCCAGCGAGTGGCCGGGATGCGCGCGCCGTCGATTGATGATTCGCTGACGGAGCGTGTGGGCAAACGCATTCGTTCGCGGCTGTATGAAATGTGCCGCACGGTGGAAATTTCCGCACCTGATTACCGCAAAGAGATCCGCAATATCAGCCGCGCCGGGGCGTAACAAATTTGGAATAATTCGTTCAAATTGTGTGATCTTCGCGGAATGTTGCGGGCTTTGCGGATCGCACGGTTTGGTTGACAAGCTGCAAATCGGACGCGTATCATCACTGCGATACAGCGTTAGGCGCGAGCGCTGTTCCCCTTCATTAGCTCTAAACCCAGCTGGGTAGAGTGACCGAGGCCAAAGTCTCGGCATGCAAGGAATGAATCCGTATGGAGGCCGCTCTCAATGTCACCCGAACACGACAATCATCTTCAACCTGCTATGGAAGCATCCACGGCTGAGGCTGTGGCAGAAGTAACGCAAAATGTACCGAAAGAAGTGACAAAAGACGTCGCGCAGCACGTCCCGCACGTTGCATCTTCTGCAGCGGCAAGTGCCTCGCAAGCCGGTGGCGCTGCGACGGCCGCTGTACGCGCTCCGGAAGTTCCCGCAAGCGCTCCCGTGATCGAAACAAGCGACGGGAGTGGTGTGTCTGCTGACGGAGCTTCGGCGGACGGCGCGTTGGCTCAGGCTCCTGAGACGGCTGGGCACGATCGTGTGTCTGCGACTTCCGGGGAGCAGGCTGCGGCGGTGGGCATTGAGCTGGCGGCGAATTCGGACAACGTGAAAGTAGTGGGTGCTGCCGTCGAAAATCCGATTGCGGTGGAAAGCGGCGTCGGAATGGCCGTCGAAGTGGAATCCGTGGACAACAACGAGACGATGGATCAGCTCCTCGATCAATTTTCGACGCCGGAGCCGGTTGCAACTGAAGGCGAAATTTTCGATGGCCGCGTGCTCGCGGTAACCGATGCGGGCGTGATTGTCGACGTGGGCGGCAAGTTCGAAGGGCTTGTGCCCGCGCAGGAATTTCTAGACTCGGGATCGCCGATTGAATTTGGCGCCGGCCAGACAATTGAAGTCGAGCGGCTGCACGAGCACAAAGACGGCTACGTCCTGCTATCGCACGTGCGTGCGCATCGGCGGCGCGTTTGGGAACGAATCGAGAAATCGTACCGCGAACACACGAACATCACCGGAAAAGTTTCCGAGCGAATCAAGGGCGGCCTGGTAGTGGACATCGGAGTGCGCGCGTTTTTGCCTGCCTCGCAAATTGAATTGCGGCCCGTGCACGACCTCGAAGCGTGGAAAGACCGCGAACTCGAAGTCCGCGTGTTGAAGCTGAATCGAAAGCGCGGCAATGTGGTTGTTAGCCGGCGCGCGATTCTGGAAGAAGAGCAAAAATCGAAACGCGAAGAGCTGCTCGCGACATTGGCCGACGGCACGGTTGTCACCGGAAAAGTAAAAAACGTGACGGACTATGGAGTATTTGTGGATCTCGGCGGGATCGACGGCTTGCTGCACGTAAGCGATCTTGTTTGGGGCCGCGTGCCGCATCCTTCGTCGATCGTGCAGCCGGGCGAGGAGATTCAGGTTCAGATACTGAAGTTCGACAAAGAAAAGCAGCGCATTTCTCTGGGGCGCAAGCAATTGCTGCCCGATCCATGGGCCACGGTGCCGGAGCGATTTCCGGTCGGAACTCGAGTGAAGGGGAAAATCGTAGGCGTGACGGATTACGGCGCGTTCGTGCAGATTGAGCCGGGCGTCGAAGGTCTCGTGCACGTCAGCGAAATGAGCTGGTCGAAACGAGCGAAGCATCCGTCGAAGATCGTGAAAGTGGGAGACGAAGCGGATGTGGTGGTGCTCGAGGTGAAGACGGACCAGCGCCGCATTTCGCTCGGCCTGAAGCAGACGCAAGCCGATCCGTGGGAAGCGGCTGCGGAAAAATATCCAGTGGGCACGATGGTGAGCGGACGCATTCGCAATCTCGCTGACTTTGGCGCGTTCGTCGAAATCGAAGAAGGCATGGAAGGGCTGATTCATATCAGCGACGTGAGCTGGACGGAACGAATCAAGCATCCCAGCGAAAAGTTTAAGAAGGGCGACACGGTGCAGGCGAAGGTTTTGAAAGTGGACGCGCAGAACCGGCGGCTTTCGCTCGGTATCAAGCAGGTGAACGACATCTGGGCGAATTGGTTTGGCGAGCACAAGATCGGCGAAGTCATCAAAGGGAAGGTTGCGAGGGCAACGGATTTTGGAGCGTTTGTCGAGCTAGCGGACGGGATTGAAGCGCTGTGCCACGTTTCCGAGATCGAAGAGCGCCGCCCGAAGGGTGAGCGCGACAAGGAAAAGGCGCCACGCGGAGCTCGCGTCACCGCCGTCTTGACTCCCGGCAAGGAATATGAATTTAAGATTCTGCGGCTCGAACCGGAGCAGCACAAAATCAGTTTGAGCTACCGCGCGGCGCAGAAGCAGGTTGAGAAGCAAGAGATCGATTCGTACCGGGCAACGAAATCGCCGAAATCATCGCCCACAGCTACGATAGGCGACGCGATTATGGCAAAGAGACAGGCCAACTAAGGAAACATCCCTGCAGCGCGTCGTGGGCAGGGGCTTGCTTGTTCTGGCGCGCCGGGAGGGCGGTGTCGCCGGGGCCTTCCAGAATGAAAGTCGTTTACCTCGGCGTAGATTGATGATATGCAAGGGTATGCGGCATCCCACCCCGACTTGTAATCGGCTTGTCGCCCGGACATTTTAGAAAGAGGAGGCTCTCGTCCCCATGGCAGATGCTGCGGGAGTGCACGAAAACAAAGAACATACGATGACGAAGGCGGAACTCGTCGAAGAGGTCACGCGCGTCACTGAGCTGCCGCGGAAAGAGTCGGAAGCGGTAGTCGAAACCATATTTGACAGCATCATTGCAGCCTTGCAGGCTGACGATAAAATCGAGATTCGAGGCTTTGGGAGTTTTCGCACCAGGCAGCGCCGAGGGCGCACGGGGCGGAATCCGAAGACGGGAGCGAAAGTGGAAGTCCCGCCTAAGAAAATCCCTTACTTCAAGCCCAGCAAGGAATTGAAGGACTTCGTCAATCACCCGCGAGTGGCGGGCTCGTCCGAACCCGGCGCGCAGAGCTAAGTGGAATGGATTATTTGTGGACGCCGTGGCGGTACCGTTACATTGCCGACGCAGCGAAAGATACGGGTTGCATCTTCTGCGCCGCATTGGCTGCGAATGACGATGCGAAGACTCAGATTGTCCTGCGCGGCGCGAAATCTTTTGTGATCCTCAATCGTTATCCTTACACCACCGGTCACGTCATGATCGTCCCGTATACTCACGTAGCCGATCTTGCCGCAGCCGATCCTGAGATGCTTGCTGAGATGATGCGAATCGCGCAGCGCGTTCAGACGGTGCTGCATAATACGTATCACCCTGAAGGATTTAATCTTGGGATGAATCTGGGACGGGCGGCTGGAGCCGGCGTCACGGGGCATCTGCACTTGCATCTGCTTCCCCGTTGGTCGGGTGATTCGAATTTTATGACGGTAGTCGGTGAGACGCGCATGGAGCCGGAAGATCTTGCGACAACTTACGAAAAACTTCGAAAGGCCCTACACGAATGACATCGATGGAGACTGCTGACCGGGAACAGTTGCTGCGATTCTTGAATGCGTCGCGCAAGAAACTCGTTGAATCCACTGAAGGACTGACGGACGAGCAAGTGAAGATGCGTCCGGCGGAAGGCCGCTGGTCCGTGCTCGAATGCGTCGAGCATGCCGCGCTCGTGGAAGATGCGATGTTCAATACGCTCACAACGAAAATGGTGCCTGCGGAGACTGAACACGATCGCACGCGCGAGCAATCCATTATTCGCGGCACGACGGATCGCAGTCGCAAGATCGATGCCCCCGATGGAGTGAGGCCTGCGGGGAAGTTTGCGACGCTGGCAGATGCGCTCGCACATTTTGAGCGCAGTCGCGCGCACACAATTGAATATGTTTCAACATGCGATCTGGATCTTCGCGGGCAAACTGTGTCGCATCCCAGGCTTGGTGCGCTCAGCGGCCAGGAGTTCATGATCATCCTGGCGTTGCATCCGGCGCGCCACGCACTTCAAATCCTCGACGTGCGCGAGTCTCTCGGGCTCGATTAAAGTGCTGTCCGCTAGAGAATTCTTGTTCTTAGTGATCCGACTAGATTCAGGAGATGTGGCTTGAACCTGGAACTTACCGACGAGCATCAGCTGCTGCAAAAAAGCGTGCGCGAATTTGCCGAGGCGGAAGTGAAGCCGCTTGCGCGGGAGGTCGACGAGACCGGGCGCTTTCCGCGCGAAACATTTAAGAAGGCCGCTGAATTGGGACTGACGGGTGTGGCACTGCCGGAAAATTACGGCGGCGCGGGAATGGACCACATCAGCTATACGATTGTGATCGAAGAAATTGCGCGCGTTTGCGCTTCGACCGCCGTGATTCTCTCCGTGCAGAATTCGCTGTACTGCGATCCGATTTTCCGGTTCGGCACCGAAGAGCAGAAGCAGAAATTCCTGGTGCCGTTCGCGCGCGGAGAAAAAATCGGCTGCTACGCGCTTACGGAGCCGCAAGCAGGCTCGAATGCTGCTGCGCTAACGACGAAAGCGATTCGCAAGGGCGATTCGTACGTGGTGAACGGTACGAAAGCATGGATCACGAACGGCGGCGAGGCGGACGCCGCGGTCGTTTACGTGAACACGCAGCCCGACAAAGGCGAAAAGGGAATTACGGCGCTGGTCATCGAGAAGGGCACGGCGGGATTCAGCGTCGGCAAGGAAGAAAAAAAACTCGGCATTCACGGCAGCGCGTGCACGGAGCTGGTATTCACCGATTGCGTGGTGCCGGCGTCGAATCGCATCGGCGCCGAAGGCGAAGGATACAAAGTGGCGCTTTCGACGCTTGATGGCGGCCGCATCGGAATCGCTTCGCAGGCGACGGGAATCGCGCAGGGCGCGTTTGAGGCGGCGCTTTCCTACTCGCAGGAGCGGCAGGCTTTTGGGCATCCCATCGCGGATTTTCAGGCGATTCAGTTCATGCTCGCAGACATGGCTACGGAAATCGATGCAGCGCGGTTGCTCGCTCGGCGCGCGGCCTGGAAGCAGGACTCCGGCGCGCGTTTTTCGATGGAAGCGGCGATCGCAAAACTATTTGCGAGCGAGATGTCCACGCGCGTTGCACACAAAGCGATTCAGATTCACGGGGGTTACGGCTACAGCAGCGAATATCCCGTTGAGCGAGCCTATCGCGACGCACGCATCACGGAAATCTACGAAGGCACCAGCGAAATTCAGCGGCTTGTGATCGCTGCGTGGGTTCTGAAGTCATACTGAGAACGGCAAACTCCCCCGCAGTAACTCCGCAGTGTATTCTTATCGGGATGCTGGAACTGGATTGCGGGCATGAATTCGACGCAGCGCGCGATGAGGAATTCTTCGCCGCGCTGCCGGCTCGACCCGGTGTTGTCCTCATTGGAATGCGTGACTCCGGCGCGCAGCCCTATCTCGCACGCACCGCTGACGTACGCCGCGCCGCCGAACGACTGCTGCGCGAGCCCGAACCAGCCTCCAAGCGCTTGAATCTCCGCAGTGTTGCGGCGCGAATCCGCTACCGGGTAACCGGGTCAAAATTCGAGCAGACGATCACGCTCTACGACCACGCTCGCACGAAATTCCCGAAACGCTATCGCGATCTGATGCGGCTGCGGCCGCCTGCTGTCCTGAAAGTGAATCTTCGCAATGAATATCCGCGCTGTTACGTGACGCGCCGGATTTCGGGCGACAGCGGATTTTATTTTGGGCCGTTTGCGTCACGGCGGAGCGCGGAGGCGTTCGCGGAAGGTTTTCTCGATCTTTTCAAGATTCGGCGCTGCCAGATCAAAATCCGTCGCGATCCCGAATTTCCGGGCTGCATCTATTCCGAAATGAAGATGTGCCTCGCTCCCTGTTTCGCGGGCTGCACGAAAGCAGAGTACGACGTGGAAACGGGACGCGTGCTCGCGGCGCTCGCGAGTTCCGGTGAAGCGCTGACGCAACAACTCGAGCGAGATCGCGAAGCCGCCAGCGAAGCTCTTGATTTCGAACGCGCAGCCGGGCTACATAAACGACTCGAGAAAGCTGCCGCAGCGCTGCGCGGGCTTCCGGAAGTCGCCCGGCGCATTGACGAACTCGACGCCGTGATCCTGCAACGGGCCGCGGAAGAAAAATCCATCGCCGTGTTTCCAGTGCTAGCGGGGCTTCTAGCCGAGCCGATATTTTTGCGATTTGGAGAGCTGTCGAGCGAGCCGCGTTCAGTGGAAGCGATCCTCAAGCAAGGGCTTCAACCACAGATGAACACTAATGAACAGAGATTCACGAACGAGAAAAAACTGCGGGAGGGAAGTTCGGAAGCGGCTGGCGACGCCCCAGCACCTTCGGGCGCAGACTGGCGCGCGCAGTACGGGCTGCGCCATTCCCCGGCGGAACGATCGGAGCACCTGTCGATTTTGGCGCGCTGGTTTTACTCGAAGCCTCGCGATGGCGAAATTTTCTTTCGGGAAGGCGACTGGCCCTACCGCCGAATCCTGCGCGCTTGCAGCCGTTTGCTAGCGCCCGCAAGCCCGTCCTCTTCTGGCGTTCCAGGTTCGAGCTCCTCCCCGCCGAAATCCTCCGCGCAACGCCCCACATAATCGAAACCGGCGCGGCCGCGCGGCGTCGTACAATTAAGAGAGATGGCGAACCCGGGAAAGAACCAAAAAGACGCGAACAGAAATTCTTCGCAAACGCGGCGAGTCCCGCAGATGTTGCGCGCTTTAAACCACCGCAATTTCCAGCTTTTCTTCAGCGGCCAAATGATTTCGCTTGTCGGCACGTGGATGGACAGCATTGCCGAAGCATGGCTGGTCTACCGGCTCACGGGTTCGTCGCTGCTGCTGGGCACAGTGGCATTCGCGAGTCAGATTCCGGTTTTCCTGCTGGCTCCGATCGGCGGCATGGTGGCGGATCGCTGGAACCGGCAGCGGATCGTGATCGCGACGCAAGCTTCTTCAATGGTGCTTGCAGGAATTCTCGCGGTGCTCACGCTGACGCATCGCGTCACGGTGTGGGAAATCATCGTGCTTGCGGCGTTGATGGGCGCTGTGAACGCGTTTGATATTCCCGCGAGGCAGGCGTTCCTCGTCGACATGGTCGGCCGCGAGGATTTGTTGAACGCGATCGCGCTCAACTCGTCAATGTTCAATGGCGCGCGCGTGATTGGACCTTCGATCGCCGGCATCCTTGTGGCGAGCATCGGCGAAGGCTGGTGCTTCGCGGCCAATTCGATCAGTTACATCGCGGTGATCACAGGCCTTTTGATGATGCAGGTGAACCGCGCTGCCGTGGAAACGCCGCGCGCTTCGCCCTTCGAGCACATCGCCGAGGGATTTCGTTTCGTGTGGAACACGGGGCCGATCCGCGCTTTGCTGATGCTGTTGGGCCTTGTCAGCCTGGTGGCGATGCCATACTCAGTGCTGATGCCAATTTTTGCGGCGAAAGTATTGCATGGTGATGCTCGGACGCTTGGCATTCTGATGGGCGCAACGGGAGTGGGAGCGCTGGGCGGGGCGCTGACGCTGGCTTCGCGGTCGGGAGTGCAGGGGCTCGGGCGGTGGGTAGCGGTGGCGTGCGCGAGTTTCGGGACAGCTTTGATTTTGTTTTCCTTTTCGCACTGGTATTTTCTTTCGGTGGCGCTGCTTGTGCCGGTGGGATTCGCGATGATGGTGCAGATGGCTTCGTCGAATACTTTGATTCAAGCGATGGTTCCCGATCGGCTGCGAGGGCGGGCGATGGCAGTGTATTCGATGATGTTCATGGGGATGGCGCCGATAGGTGCGCTGCTTTCGGGCTGGTCCGCTGATTATATCGGAGCGCAGTGGACGCTCGCCGTCGGCGGAGTGGGCGCTATTATTGGAGCGGCATTTTTCGCGCGGAACTTGCCGAAAATACGCGTGGAAGCGCGGCAGCTGATCATTGCGCAGGGCATGGCCGGAGGCGAACCAGCAGCTGAGGAAATGACGGCGAGTGGCGCGCCGTAGGATTTGCGGCGTGACGCGCGACACCGCAAGGCCAGATGCGATGCGGCGCGGTCGGACGCGACGAGGTCGGCTGCGATGGGGCGCGGGTGGCGATCGCGAACGCCGCAAGCAGGTCTGATATACTTCGGCGCGATTCGAGAATCGCTGACCGAAGCGAGGGGCGAATGTCATCTCCCGCAACACACAATCAGGGACGAACCGCCGGCTCCGCTACTGCGCAGGGAACTCTGCGTTATGCCGCGCGGTTTCAGGGTCGATCCGCACCCGGGCATTTTCGCGAGATTCCGGGCGGCCTCGTGCTCTCCTCGATCGGCCTCGGAACCTATCTCGGCGAACCCGATGATGCGACCGACAGGGCCTACGCGGACGCGATCGTCGCTGCAGTGCAAGGCGGCGTGAATGTGATCGACTCTGCGATTAATTACCGCTTTCAGCGCAGCGAACGGGCTGTCGGAGCGGCGCTGAAGGTGCTTGCGGCAAAAGGATTTTTGCGCGACGAGATTTTGCTGTGCACCAAGGCGGGTTTTCTCACGCCCGACGGAGAGATGCCGCCCGATCCCAACACTTATTTCGCGCACGAATTTCTGGATCGTGGCGTTTTCCAACCCGAAGAAATTGCCGCGGGCTGCCATTGCGTGTCTCCGAAATATCTGGCCGATCAGTTGGAGCGCAGCCTGGCAAATTTCGGCCTCGAAAGTGTCGACGTCTTCTACCTCCACAATCCTGAAACTCAGTTAACGGAAGTTTCCGCGCCGGAATTCCGGAAGCGGATTCGCGACGCTTTCGCGTTCCTCGAGTCTGCGGTGGCCAGCGGAAAAGTCGGCGCTTATGGAATGGCCACTTGGAATGCGTTTCGCGAGGATCCGAAATCGCCCGGGTATTTGTCGCTCGAGGCGATGGCCGGAATCGCGAGCGAAGTGGGCGGCGCGGAGCATCACTTCCGGTTCGTGCAACTGCCGTTCAATCTCGCGATGCCGGAAGCGCTGACGCGCCCGAATCAGGTGGTCGCCGGAAAAACGATGCCGATGGTGCAGGCGGCACGCGACCTGAGAATTAATCTGGTTACGAGCGCGGCGTTGCTGCAGGGCCAGCTGACTAAAAATCTCCCTCCGTTCGTTCGCGCAGCATTGAATCTGCAGAATGAATCCGAGCTCGCGCTGCAATTCGCGCGTTCGGTGCCGGGGCTTACCACGGCACTGGTGGGGATGAGCCGCATGGAGCACGTGCGGACGAATCTCGTTTTGGTCGGCGTTGAGCCGGCTTCCCGCGAGCAATTCCTGAAATTATTCGAATCGAAGGGTTAGAACTGGATGTCGGCGTACGCACGCTCGGCGCGCTGGCTCACTATGGATTTGTTTCGAGCGCTGTGGTGCGATTGGGATGGCGCTTGTCGAACCACCCTCCGATTGCCGCAGTCATCTGATCGAGCTTGCCCGTGAAAAAATGATCGGCGTTCTCGACGAAGACGAGCTTTTTCGGTTCCGGCAGCGTCGCGAAAAAAGCTTCCACTTTTTCGCGTGGACCGAATTGATCGTTGCCACCTTGAACGAACAGCTTTGGTTTCGCGCACTCGCGAAGATACGATAGATCTAGTGAATTCACCGGAATTCCCAGCCCGATCAGTTCGGAAACTCGCTCGTCCCTACATCCCACGCGAAGTCCCACCCACGAGCCGAAGCTGAAACCCGCGAGCAGAATCGGCCGGCCCGGAAATTCGGCGGCGAGAAAATCGAGACCTGCGCGAACGTCGTCCTGCTCGCCGCGGCCGTTGTCGTGTTCGCCTTCGCTTTGGCCGGTACCGCGAAAATTGAAGCGCAGAACGGGAATCGCGCGGCGGTGGAGCGCCTTCGCCGCTTGAAACACTACTTTGTTGTGCATCGTGCCGTCGAAAAGAGGATGCGGATGACAGACCAGTGCGACGAGATCGGATTCAGCAGACGCAGTGGTCCACAGCATCGCTTCGAGGCGGCCCGCTGGCCCTGCTAGAAAAAAGCTGCGATGAAAAACTCCAGCCATCGATAATCAACCGTCGCGCAGAAATTTGGACCGTCTAGTCTATCCGATGGCGTGCACTTGGAAAAGCGGCTGCAGCGTGCTGCGAATTCCTTCGCCGCCAATGACGGTATTCGCCTGAGTTTCTCGCACGAAATCCACAGCGTGCCGGTAAATTTGATTGCGCCCGGATGCAAGCGGTGTTAGTTTTGGCGCAAGTGACCGATTCGGCGGGAGGAGCGATGGACAACGTTGTGGAGCGGCGCGCCGCGCGACGTTTCTCGATGATGCTTCCCTTGAAAGTGCGGTACACCGCCGGCGAGAGCGTGACGGAAAAAGAGGGTGAAACACGCGACGTCAGCTTCCGCGGCCTGTACTTCCTCATCGAACCCGGCACACCCGATACCGGCAGTCCGATCGAGTTTGTCCTCACTCTTCCTCAGCAGATTACGCTCGCCGGCGATGTGCACATCCGTTGCTACGCGCGCGTCTTGCGCGTGGAGCCTCACAATGGCCGCCGCGGTGTCGCTGCGCGCATCGAGCGTTACGAATTTCTTCCCGCCTCCGCCTGAAGCCTACCGGCCAAAGCTGGTGCGCGGGCCTCACTCGTCCGCTGACGGCTTACAATAATTCGGAGTAGAATGCTCACTGCTGCAGAGTATTCCGAAATTCCCGTGTAGGGAGAAGGCGATGTATCACTACGATCCGAAGAGCGCGCTCGACGAATTGCGCGATGACGCGGTGCTGCCGCACCCCGTCCATTTGCGCGACATGATTTTGCGCACGAAGCTCGATCCTACCACCGCACTCGATTTGAACCGCGAATTTCAGGACTATCTTACGCGATTCGGCGAGCTGCAGTCCGTGGCGCGTGAAATCCTGGAGCGCATTGCTGCAGGCGCGCGAAAAGCGTCTGCGTCCTAGCACCGAGCGGGGCGGCGCATTCGCACGGCTGCTGGGGCGGAACTCGTTCTTCGATGATTCACCCGGCAAAGAAATGGGAGAAATTCCTGCATGGCCCGAAACACGCTGCTGATCGACGCGGACGACACGCTCTGGGAAAATAATATTTTTTTCGAGAAGACGATCGAGCATTTTGTCTCTCAGCTCGAGCACCTCGGCTACACCCGCGAATACATTCGCCACATCCTGAACGAAACCGAGCGGCGAAATATCCGCCAGCACGGCTATGGAGTGCGCAGCTTCCGGCGTTCGCTCGAAGACACATATCTGAAACTCGCAGGAAACGCGGCGCGCCGCGAAATCGTGCAGGAAATCGAACGCATGGCCGTCGAGCTCGAGGCCACTCCGCCGCACATCATGGACGGCGTGCCGGAAACGCTCGCGTATCTGGCCAAGCATCACCGCCTGATTCTACTCACTAAAGGCGAGCCCGCTGAGCAAGCAGGCAAAGTGGAGCGCTCGGGTCTGCAGCCGTATTTCGACGCGATCGAGATCGTGCTGGAAAAGGACGCGGGGACGTACGAGCGCGTCATCGAGCAATTCAAGATTGTCAAAACGCACGGATGGATGGTGGGGAACAGCCCGAGAAGCGATATCAATCCGGCGCTCCATGCGGGACTCAGCGCCGTATTTATTCCTCACGCGGCCACATGGGCGCTCGAGCACTGCGAGCTCGAAAGCGGCGGCGGCAAGCTACTGATCCTCACGAGCTTTCGGGAGCTTCGCACGCATTTTTGAGCCCGCGAGATTTTTCACTCGAGTCGCCGGCCGCTCGTTCGCATCCAATTCTTTTCGCGTCTTTAGGAGACGATTCCTTGGCAATCAATCTTCCAGACACTCGAGTCGCAGTGATGGGCGCAGGCGCAGTCGGTTCGTATTTCGGGGGCATACTTGCGCGCGGCGGAGCTCGCGTCACGTTGATCGCGCGCCCAGCGCACGTGGAAGCGATTCGTGCCGGCAAACTATTCCTCGATACCGTGTCGTTTCAGGAGCGAATTGCGGTTGATGCGTCGACCGAGTCTTCCGCGGTACGGGACGCTCACTTTGTCCTTTTCTGCGTCAAGACGCTCGACACGGAACATGCCGCCCGAGCCATCGCGCCGCATCTCAGGCCGGATGCGATTGTCATCAGCGTGCAGAATGGCGTCGACAATGTAGCAAGGATTCGCGCGGCTTCTGGAATCGACGCGTTGCCAGCCGTCGTCTACGTCGCTGCGGCACTGCCTGAGCCGGGGCACGTGAAACATTCCGGGCGCGGCGAGTTAATTGTTGGTGAGTACGGAGCGGCTGGAGGCACGAGCGGCGGGGGACGAGCAACCACCGCCAAGCCCGGTCGTCCTCAGTTGGTCGCCGAGTTATGTGCGGCCGCGGGCGTGCCGTGCCGCGTTTCGCCCAACATCGAAGCCGACCAGTGGACGAAGATGCTGATGAACTGCGCGGGCAACGCCGTCACTGCGATCGCGCAAACCAGTTTTGCTCATGCTGCAAGAAATCTGCAGACACGTGACGTGATGCGGGGCGTGATTGATGAATGTGTCGAAGTGGCGCGCGCATCGGGAGTGCAATTGCCTGATATTGATTGGACCGAAAAAGGCGTGAAGAACGCGGAATCGCTCGGCGAAGCCACGTCCTCCACGGCGCAGGACATCGCGCGCGGCAAGCCTACGGAAATTGATTCCTTGAACGGCTACATCGTACGCCGAGGAAAAGATCTCGGAGTGCCCGTCCCGATAAACCTCACGCTCCACGCGCTCGTGAAGCTCATCGAAGAGAGCGCCGCGACGCGAACTCGCCCTGCCGGAGAAGCGGCCTAGAGAATCGCGCCAGCGATATCGAACCGCGCTCGCGCAAGGTTATTGATCGTTGGGATTTCGGAAGCGGAACGGGATATGCACCACCGCCTCCATATCGACGGGTACGCCGGCGCGCGTGCCTGGACGGAATTTCCACCGCGCCAGCGCTTCCATCGAATTCTTGTCGAGCTGCGGATCGAGCTTCCGCACGATTTGAATGTTGTCGACGGAACCATCCTTGCGAATGATCGCGTAAAGCACCACTTCGCCGTCGATATGCTGTTCGATGAGCGACTGCGGATATTTCGGATCTACTTTGTCGACAGGCACGGGGCCTGAGAGTTCACCTTGATTGTTGAACGCCGGTCCGCCACCCTCGTCCAATAGAGCGCAATTCAAAATCCAGCTTCCGGCGATGCTCGTCAGGTTGGGCATGTTCACGTGGACAGGCAAAATTTCTCTTCCAGACAAAATTTTCTCGGGAGGCACGCTCGGGTCGAGATGGCTCACGTCGACCGGTGCACGGCGCGATGAATTCATCGGTTCCGAAGACGGCGCGAGTTTCAGATTCAGCTTGTCGCCCGGACGCGACCCCGCTGGAGCAATTCCACCGCCGCTCGCCGTGCGAGGATTGGAGCCACCGCTGATGCTGATCGCTGCAGGAAGAGAATCGCGATTCGCGCCGCCACCGCCGCTTCCGTGCGTTGCGCCGCCAGCTCCATTCGTTCCGCCGATTGACTCCGTATTTCCGCCCGTGCCGCCGTTGCCCGCCGCGCCGTGTTCCGAGCCGCCCGGAACGCCGGGTTGCTTGCCGTCGGGTGAAATCGCAATTTTCGCCGCTGAATTTCCAGACGGGACGCTCACTTCGGCTGCGGGCGGAGCAGGACTCGCCGAAAGCGCGATCACCCGGTGCAAATCCGAATCGCCGGCTGACGCTGCGCCGATTTCCGGGGCCGCTCCAGCATCGTGATTCGTTCGACGGCGCGCGCTCGCCGCCGCTGCCGTTGACATCGGACTGATCGGCATTTGCGGCTGCTGACTCGCGAGCTGACTGGAAGCAATATTCATCGGGCCGGGATTTTTCTCGTTGTTCGCGATTTCCGGCGCGGCAACGTCCTGCTCAGCGCGTCGCCGTTCGCGTGGCGCAGCAGACGTGGGCGAAATCTGCAGCTGTGGCTTGGGAGCAGCCGGCGCCGTCCATGCGACGATATTTGGCATTTGAGTCTCGATCTTCGGCGCAACTGCCGGAGCGTCAGGCTGAATCAAAGTTTGGCGTGGGTGGGTGACGTGCAATGGCATCGAGAGAATTGTCTGGCGTGGATGAAAAGCATCGGCGCCAAGCTGCGGCAGCGGCTTTGCCGGATCGCCTTTCGGACTCGGATTCGATTTTGGACCGGGCAAAGTAATCTGCGGCAAGTCCTGCGAGGGAAGATAATCGAGTTCGATACGGACCGGCAGGAGGTTGTGCTGCGCCGCCGGCAAAAATCCCCAGATCGGGAGTATAAGGAGCAGAACAACAGCGACGTGCCACAAAGTCGAGGCGGTAAAAGCCCAACCGGACAATTTCCCGCGCACCCACTCAACTCGGAATGCCGAATTGCCAGAACCTGAGCCGCCAGAGACGCTCGAAGTCCTTCGGCGCGCGCGGGCCGGTGAAGAAATCGCGCACACTCGTGCCAAATTCCTGCCACGGAGATTCCCAATCCACGCCCAAATCGAGCCTGGGCAGGCGGGAATGTGGCGGCAGTTCCAGAAGCTCGATTTCCCGCTCGTGCCTGCGTTGTGTGGCTGTTTGCATCATCCCGGACATTATACCTGCGAAACAAAAAGCGCCCGCTGGAAATGCCGGGGCACGAGCTGGGTAGAAATTGAGATGCGCGAAGCTACGCTGCGGCTGCCAGCCGGTAGAAACTTAATGCCGCATCGCCCTGCTCGAGAATCCTTACGCATTCCAGCCGGTCGAATCGCTCGGGCAGGTCCATCGAATTGCGGTGCTCCACGATTACAAGCCCGCGGGGCGCAAGCAGATGCGAAGCGTCCAGAAATTCGAGCACGCGCAGATGTTCGTCCTCCCGCTCGTACGGCGGATCGAGAAATATAAAATCAGCGGCGAGGTGCCGAGCCGCGAGCTTTTCAAGTCCGCGCACCGCATCCGCTTCGATTACTTCCGCAGCCGTGCGAATTCCAAGCGATTCGAGGTTCTGCCGGACGAGTCGAGCGCCCGCCGCATGTGATTCGATGAAAATCGCCTCTCTCGCGCCGCGGCTGATCGCCTCAATGCCGATAGCCCCGGTCCCGGCGAAAAGGTCGACGAAAAGCGAATCTTCCACTGACGTGCCGAGGACATTGAACAGCGTTTCACGCAGCCGGTCGCTCGTCGGGCGCATTCGCAATTTGCCCGGGCTCTTTAGAGTACGGCTGCGATATTTGCCTGCGATCACGCGCATGTGTTGTTCCGCTCAGTCCAGAACCAAATTTAGCCAACGGCCGCAAGCTGATAGCGTTTCTGCCACGCCGGGCTCACCGATTCTACTTTTGCGACGATTTCGTTCGCCGCCGCCGGATTCTCCGCGATTGCGAAAGCTTCGCGGCGCGCGAGTTCCAGAAGTTCGTGATCGCGCAATGGCTGTGCGACGGAAAACGCAGCGTCGCCATGCTGCCGCGTGCCGAAGAATTCGCCCGGACCTCGCTGCTTCAGGTCGCGCTCGGCAATCTCAAATCCATTCGATGTGGCGACCATTGCTTCAATTCGGTCGCGCGCATCACCCGTAATCGATTTCGGCGCCACGAGGATGCAATACGATTTCTCCGCGCCGCGCCCGATTCTTCCGCGAAGTTGATGCAGCTGCGCGAGGCCAAACCGGTCGGCATGTTCGATTACCATCATCGTCGCGTTCGGAACGTCAACGCCAACTTCCACCACAGTCGTCGCCACAAGAATCTGCAGCGTCCCGCGGCGGAACTCATCCATCACCGCGTCCTTCTCCTCGTTTTTCATACGTCCGTGAAGCAAGCCCACTCGCATCGATGGGAAAACTTTTTTCGAGAGGCGCTCATACTCCGCTGTGGCAGCCTTCAATTCCTGCTTTGATTCCTCAATCACCGGATACAGCACGAAGCCCTGCCGTCCGCGCGTCACTTCGCGACGCAGAAATTCCCATACGCCCGGAAGCTGCGCTTCGTCGCTCCACCGCGTTTCGACAGGCGTGCGTCCCGGCGGCATTTCGTCGATCACGGAGAGGTCGAGATCGCCGTAGAGAGTGAGCGCGAGCGTGCGTGGGATCGGCGTCGCCGTCATCACCAGCACGTGTGGTGACACGCCCTTCTCGATCAGCCGCTTGCGCTGTAGCACACCGAAACGATGCTGCTCGTCGACAATCACCAGGCCCAGCCGCTTGAATTGCACGGGATTTTCAATCAGCGCGTGCGTCCCGACGACAAACTGCGCTTCGCCGCTTTCCACGCGTGCGAGCGTTTCGCTTCGCTCTGCGCGTTTCTGCCCGCTCACCAGCAACTCCACTCTGTAGCCCGCAGCAGCGCGCGACGAACCTTGAGTGCCACCCTTAGCCGCAGCCGCGCCGCCGGTGAAGTTCCCGTCTCGGTTAAAGACGCGCCGCGCGGAAAAATAATGCTGCGCCGCTAGAATTTCCGTCGGCGCCATCAGCGCTACCTGGTAGCCATTCTCGATCGCAATCGTCGCCGCTTCGAAAGCGACGATTGTTTTGCCGCTGCCCACGTCTCCTTCCAGCAGCCGATGCATCGGATATGGACGCTCAAGATCGGCCGCAATCTCCGCCAGCACGCGTTTCTGCGCCGCCGTCGGCTTGAACGGCAATATCCGCTTCAACGCCTCGCGGATTTTATCTTCGCGCACGCGCATCGCAATCCCGGGCCGCCGGTGTTCCCGCTGGCGGCGCAACGCGAGAGCCAGTTGGTAGTAGAAGAACTCTTCGAAAATCAGGCGAATCTGCGCGGGGCTGCGGCAACTGTTGAGCAGCTCAAGACTTTCATTCTTCGGCGGAAAGTGCGCGTACAGCAGAGCGTCGCGTCGCGCTGGAAATTTGTAGCGTTCGAGAATCGCGGTCGGAAGTGGGTCGGGAACATTGCCGTCAAAATCGTTCAGCACGCTGTAAATAATCCGCCGCAACATGCGCGAGCTGATCGCGCCAATTGCTTCGTAAATGGGTACGATGCGCCCGACTTCCGTCGAATCCGTGGGTGCAGCGTCGGCGCTTCCGATCAGCTCGATTTGCGGATTCACCATCTCAAGTCGTCCCGGCCGATAGGGGTCCGTGTCGACTTTTCCGTGCATCACCAGCCTTTGTCCCTGTTTGAATTTTCCTTCGAGGTACGCGCCATGAAAAAAACGTGCGTAGAGCGTGCCGGACGCGTCGCGCACCGCGATGTGAAACACGCCGCCACGCCCGCGCGCGAATCGAATCGTCCCGCCCGCGTTCGCCACTTCGACGAGGATCGTATGCGCCTGCCCGGGAATAATTTCAGCGATCGGCGTGAAGCGGATCCGATCCTCGTAGCGAAACGGCAAGTAGCCGAGCAGATCGCCGACGGTCGAAATCCCGCGCTCTTCCAAAATTCCCGCGCGATGCGGGCCAACTCCGCGCAAGTACTTCACCGGATTCGATAGTGCGATGGTCATGCGGATTGCGTCTGGCATTGCCGCTGATCGAGCGCGCCGAGATGCCCCTCACGTTTATACCATCGCTTGTTGCTCGCGGGACTCTCTCGCGAGCTTCGATGGCCGCCGCTTTCGCAGCGCCGCTCTTCAGGGAGGCAAGGCCTGAGTGGTATCATCCGCCCATGAGCCACGTTGAGTGCTGAAACCAGTGGCTTTGGACAGAAACAGCTACGCAGCAAACGCCGGCCGCGTGCAATGTCCCGGCGAAGCCGCATCTCGGATAGTCGGAGGTCGAGGTCAAAATGCCAGCGTTCTGGACATTTTTCGCCGCTGCGGTAATCCTAGGTTGGCTAGGTTGTATTTGCTACTACGTAGCTGTTTGGCGGCTTGTGAAGGTGGGCATCCACGTCAAGTTCCTGGCAACTCCGAAGGATGTCTTTCGCGTCTTGCGGCAATACCAGAATTTGGCTTCGGAAAATGCCTGGTCCCTGTGGCCAATTCATGGTTACTGGTTCTTTTCAATCCCAGCTCTCTGCGCCGGTGTCGCTGCAGCGCTGTGCTTTTACTCGTCATCTTCGCCCGAAGACTTGCTTCCCGCACGATTGCCAAACATGAGTGCCTCGCTCCTGTGGGTTGCATGCAGTAGCTTTATTGTCGCGGCTGTCTTCTCGATTCGATTTTTCCGTTACGTTTCGCGGCAGAACATAAAAATGGGTGCTTGGAAGGCCTGGATCCACGACGAATTTTCCCGCAACGATTTTTTTCTGGCGATGCTGGGCTGGTCAGGCTTTGCGCTGGCTACTTTGATGCTAATTCTGAAACGAAACCTCATTCGATAAAATCGCCGCCGACCGTTTGACCCGGCTATCACATTGGCGCACCCCGTGCATTATCCACAGTCGGTATTGCTTCGGATATTTGTAACTAGCTGAGTGGCAAATCGGGCCGTCCACATAACTCGCCTAGTTACAACGTGATGCGTCAAGACCGCATCGTAAAGAGAGGCAGCACAGTGGGGCAGTTGTCCGATAGTGGGAAATCCGCGTTCACGGGTGCTCACCAACGGCCACTCAGGCCGTCTATGCACTCGGAACCTGCAGAAAGGGCAGAGGCCGGAAAAAACGGCAATCGCCAGCCCGATTCATTCGGGCCTCCGACGGGCCAAAAACCCGGCGATCCGAAACCGGTCGTCCAAACCATGGGGATAAGCGTCGCACTCGACGGAGATGCGCGCCAGGCAGCGGCGGCGAAACTTGCGGAAGAGCAAGGGCTCGTGCGGAATGCGCAGGCGGGTGACCGGCTGGCATTCGAGGAGTTGGTACACCGCTACGACCGCGAGGTTCTGCGTCTGGCACTGAATCTGGTTCATCGTTCCGAAGATGCCCGGGACATCTACCAGGAAAGCTTCATGCGGGTTTACAAGAATTTGCACCGTTTCCGGTTCGAGTGCAGCTTTTACACCTGGCTCTACAGGATTGTGACCAACGTGGCGCTCGATCACTTGCGCCGCAGGACGAGCCGTCGCGAGGATCAAGCGCCGGCGCCGGAAGAAGCCGAAGGCGGCACGCGAGATTTCTTCGATCGGCAGCCGGAAGTACGAGCCGGAGCGAATCCCGAGCGGAGTCTTCTCGGGCAGGAACTTGGTCAGCACATTTCGGCCGCGCTGAAACGATTGTCGCCTCGTGAGCGAATGGTATTCGAGATGAAGCACTATCAGGGCTTGAAACTCAGGGCAATTGGCGACATGCTCGGCACCTCAGAAGAGACGGTAAAGAATTCGCTGTTCCGGGCGACGCGAAAATTGCGAGCGAGCCTGGATTGCATGCGGTAGGAAATTGAAGTCGGAGAGGAACAGAAATAATGCTGCCGTATCGGCAAGACGACAACACGAACCAGGCGTGCGAAGAATTTGATTCGCGCCTTGTCTTTCTTGCAGCCGGCGAATTGACGCCGGACGAGCAAGCGGACGTAGCCGATCATCTTGCGCACTGCCCTCGTTGCATGGAATCGCTCGAGCGCGAACGGGAATTAGTTGGTTGCTTCGCCGAAAGTCGAATCGAGCCGGATGCGGCGCTTCTCGCGAGCTGCCGGTCGGGTCTGGAAGACGCGCTTGACCGCCAGGAAGAGCGCAGCTGGATTCGCCGCCTTACGAATGTGTTCGTTCCTTCGGGTGCCCTCGCGCCGCGTCCGGCCTGGAGCGCGGCGCTGCTGGTGATGATTGGATTTTCCGTGGGCATTCTTGGCCCGCGCTTTCTTCAGCATCGGGCGGGCGTTTCTGGTGATTCCGCTTCAGCAGCTTCCCCAGACGCGAACGGTTCGTTGAGCGTGACTCCTGATTCCGCGAATAGCGGTGATGCAAGCGGCGGCGGATTGATGCCCGTCGATTTGCACTCCGCACAGGTAGCGGGAATCAGCGTGATGCCTTCCGGCGGCGCTGAGCCTCCGCAGGTGGAAGTTCGAATGCGCGCGCAGCAGCCTTTTCGCGTGCAGGGCACAGTCAACAATGACAACGTAAAGAACGTGCTCCTGAATATTCTGCGCAACAACGACCGCTTCGATCCCGACGTTCGCCTCGATGCCGTCGATCTTCTTCGTGCGATCAATAACGACCCCGAAGTGCGCAACGCGCTTTGCCATGTCGTCCATACGGACAGCAATGCAGCCGTGCGCCTGAAAGCGCTCGAAGCGCTGAACGGCGCCGAGCCGCAAGATCTGGTTCGCCAGACTTTGCTTGACGCGCTCGTCGACGACCGCAACCCGGGAGTTCGCGTGGAAGCCATCAATGCGCTGCGCAGCATGGCGGCGCAGGGCAAAGTATCCTTCGACGACCACATGCTCGCGGTGCTGCGCGACCGCATGCAAAAAGATCCCAACACCTATATCCGGCTCCAGAGCGCGGCGGCGATTCGCGATCTGGGTCCGCGCGAGAAATTCTAGGACACGCAGAACAAGATGCCGGTCGCTCGACGCTCGCGCTTTTTCGCAGTTCTCCTCATCGCACTCGTTTGCATTCTCTCGTTCGTATTCCCGCGAGGAAGCGCGGCCCGTGATAAGCGGCCCGGCGGCGGCCCCGCAAATTCCGGCCCGCGCGTCACCTCGCAATTGAATGGCTCCGTTCCCACGAAGAACGGCCAGCGCCTTCATCTCGTCATCGATCTCGGCAACATCATCATTCACACGCAAAACACCAATCAGGTCGACTATCGCGTGCGCCTGGAAGCGGACTCCTCGCAAAAAGACGCGAAGCTGCTCCTGAAAAGCTTTTCGATGACCGCGCGCCAGGCTGTCGAAGGTGTTTATCTGCGCGGCCAAACGAACGGGTGCCGGTGCAGCGGCCGCCTCTGGGTCACCGTTGAAGTAAACGTCCCCAGGAATTACAACCTTGAGGTTTCGACGGGCGGCGGCAACATCGAAACCGAAGATATCAATGGACGCATCGGCCTTGCGACTGCCGGCGGCAACATTCTCGCGGGTAACGTAGGCGGCCCTGCGCGTCTGAATACTGACGGCGGACACATCACCGTGAAAAATGTTTCCGGCGATCTGCTTGCAACTACCGGCGGTGGACACATCACCACCGGCTCGATCGCAGGCAATGCCACGCTGCACACGATTGGCGGACACATTCGCGTGGCGTCGGTTGAACATCTTGCGCGGCTCGAAACGGGCGGCGGCAACGTGACGCTCGAACATTCGGGCGGGGAACTGGTCGCGTCCACCGGCGGCGGCCAAATTGACGTAGGCGAAGCCGCGGGACTCGTAAAGGCGAGAACAGCCGGCGGCGGCATTCGCGTGGTGCGCGTCTCTGGTCCCACCAATCTTGAAACGGGCGGCGGCAGCATCTACCTCACGGAAGTGGATGGCGCCGTGAAGGCTTCCACGGGCGCTGGCGGAATCACGGCGTGGTTTGTTTCTTCCGGCAAGCCCGGCACGTGCGATTTCCAGTCAAGCGACGGCGACATCGTAATTTATCTTCCGCGCAAACTTCCGATCACGATCGACGCGCAGATTCAGAACGGCGACGATCATCGCGTGATCTTCGATCCCGCCTTCCCCATGAAAGTCAGCTATGACGATGTGTCGAACGGCACGCATCGCGTTCGCGCCGCCGGCGATTTGAACGGCGGTGGCGAAGTGCTGCGGTTGCGCACGGTGGCGGGAAATATTCGCCTGATGCTCAGCGATACGGACAAACAACTCGTGATGTACAAGCAGCAGATGGAGCAACTCGAACAGAGATTGCAAATCCAGATGCGCTTGCTCGAGCAATCGATGGCGGCAGACGACCGGCCATAAGCGCCTTTGGAATTAGAATTCGGGCAGTGAATGTAATTGCAGTCGAGGGGGCGTACCGTGAAAAAGAAAATGCGGGAAACTCGGCTCCGGGCCCACGCACAACGGCTTCTCAAAGCCGCAGGTGCCACTGTTCTGTTGTTTGCCGGGATTCTTTTCATCGCATCACCCGGCTTCGGCGCTGCCGCCACTCCCAATCACCAGGTTTTCGAGCACATTTATCCGCTGCCTCCCGGCGGCAGCTTCCTGCTCGAAAACGTCAACGGTTCCGTGCAAGTCGACGGCTGGGATCGCGACGAAGTGGAAGTGGAGGCTGAAAAAACAGCCAATGCCGATGGCCAGGATCTCGAGCGCGTAAAAATTGATGTCGACAGCGCACCCGGAAAAGTTTCCGTTCACACGCGCTATCCCAAAGGTGAAGGCGTGGAAGTCGCAGTCGAATATCACGTTCACGTACCGTATCGCGTGCTGCTCGGCAGCATCGGCACGGTGAATGGCAGCGTGCTCGTCCGCGGCGTCGATGGCGGCGGAGATCTTCGCTCCGTAAATGGTAACGTGGAAGTTCTCAATAGTGCCGGCCGGTTCAGTGCGAAAACAACGAATGGAAATCTACGGCTCGAATTGCGCCAGGTGCTTGACGGCGCCCCGATGAATCTCGAAACAGTCAACGGTTCCGTCGTTCTCGGCCTTCCGTGTGACGCGAAGGCCAACCTGAAAGTTTTGAGTATGAACGGCGAGTTCTACTCCGAGCTGCCTATGACGTCGACTGCAGGATTGGCAGCGGCGCGCGCATTCCAGGGAAAACTGGGAACGGGCGGCGGTGAAATTTCCGTGCGCACAATTAACGGAGGCGTTCGCCTGGTTTTGCAGCGCCCAGGCGTTTAGATCTTCAGAAATAAACCCGCGCTTGCAGCGCGCAGGGCAGCCACGATGAGCGATCTTCTCATCGTGGGCAGTTGAATTTAACGGGGCGTAATTCTCAAATCGGAGGATGAAACCCATGAAGCACTTCGCTTGCCGGGGCCTCGCGGGAGCGAGCGCCCTCGTCGTTAGCATGTCGCTAGCTTTGATTTCTTCACCGGGCGCCGCCCACGCTGCACCACAAGCCACCATCAGCACTCCCGCAATCGAAATAACCCTGCAGCAAGGCATCTCCAGACTCGCTCAATCCGCGTCCGACGCCGCCACCCAATCCGGCCTCCAGAAATGCCAGGATTTGGACCGCTGCGTGGAACAAATCGAAGCCCAGGCCCGTACTATCGAGAAAGAGATCGAAGCAAAGCTCCCGGAATTGGAGCGCGCGGCCCAGGAGGTGGAGATGAGTTCGCCCGAATTGAGTAAACTGCAGAGCCTCTCCGACAAACTCCGGGGCAAACAGGATGAACTCGCAGCGCGTGCCGAGGAATTGGGCACGCGTGCCGAAGAACTCGCACAGCAAGTGCAGGATGAAGTTGAGAACGAAGTGCAGAACGAAGTTCAGAAGGATGTGCAGGAAAAAACCGATCGCGTCTTCGCCATGTCGCCGGACGTTTTCGTATCGTCCTCTGACGATGGCGGCTGGCTCGGCGTTGAAATCGGAGAAGTCACCGCCGAAAAGGCCAAGAACCTGCGGCTTTCGTCTGTCCGCGGCGTCATCGTTGACGACGTCGAGCCCGATAGCCCCGCCGCGAAAGCCGGCGTAAGAGAAGATGACGTGATCACCCAGTACGACGGCCAGCCGGTGGAAGGCACCGTGCAGTTCCGGCGCCTTGTTCGCGAAACGCCTCCCGGCCGCACCATCACGCTTGCGATTTCACGCGGCGGCTCGACGCAAAATATTTCCGTCGAGCTCGGCGAGCGCTCCGCGTACTTCGAAAAGAAAATGAAGGGAAAGATGCGCGACTTCGGCGAAGCGTATTCTTTCTCGCTGCCGAATTTTAATGTGGAGCTGCCCGATATGCCCGACGCTATCGATGCCCGCACTCCCATCCTCGGTATCAACGCGGAAGATCTCACCGGCCAGCTCGGTTCCTATTTCGGCGCGCCGAATGACGCCGGCATCCTCGTCCGCGAAGTCCGCGCGGGCACGCCCGCGGAAAAGGCAGGCCTGAAAGCCGGCGACGTAATCGTCAAGCTGGAAGGCAAGCAGGTTCGCACGCTCGCCGATCTCCGCGCGCAACTCCGCGACAAAAGCGATCAGCCATCAGTCACGATGAGCGTCCTCCGCAAAGGAACGGAGGTCACCGTCACAGTCCCCATCGAAAAGCCGCGTCCGATGGAACAAATGCATTCAGTCCACCGCGCCCAGCTTTAGCAAAGTTGCCTTTGACGTTGTGGCAGCCGCCATTTTGCGCGGAACGAAGCGAAGGGCCGGCGGGCGAACCTCCTTCAAAAAAGGCCCGGGAATTTCCCCGGGCCTTTCCGATTCCAACCATCTCCTCCCGGCAAGTTGGCCTACTTCATCGCCAAACATTTTCCAGAAAAGTAGATCACAACTTATGAACGAGCGAACCATGCAGGAAGCCACGGGAAGCGATACCCTTCGATCTCGATTGGAGCTAAAATGCAGATATGACCCGACGACGGAATTGACCTGCTGAAGAAAGCTCTCGCGCTCTCTGTTGCAGAACGCGCCGAGCTGGCAGGATCTCTAATCGACAGCCTCGACGAGGCTGAAGACGAATCCGTCGAAGCCGCGTGGGATCGCGAAGCCCTTCGGCGCATGGCCGATCTCAACTCCGGTAGAGTCAAACCCGTTTCGCTCGAACAGGCACGGCGCAGACTCTCCTCCGCCGCAGAATGACCGCCAAGCGGCTCTCTTTCCACCCCGCCGCAATCGAGGAAGCTGAGGCAGCAACGCGCTGGTATCGCGAGCGAAGCTCCCGAGCGGCTGCACGATTCGTTTCGGAAATCTTCGCCGTGATCGAAAGAATTCTCGATGCTCCCCAACGTTGGCCCAGGGGAGCGCGCGGGACTCGCAAGGCGAAGCTTCCTTGTTTTCCGTTCCTCGTGATTTACAGCGAATCGAGTGGCGCCATTCACATTCTTGCTGTCGCACACGGCAGGCGCCGTCCCGGATATTGGAGAAGCAGAGTGTAGCCACACGCGCGGGCGACGTGCTCCACAAGTCCCGATGACGGTTTTCCCCGTCCCTTTACGCATTGCGTAGTGGCAGCTCAGCCCGCGCACGAATGGAGAATCTTATGAATGGTTCATGGCTTCGCAAAGCACTCATGCTTTCGGCTCTCACGGCTGCAACTCTCGCAATCGGATGTTTCGGCAACAGCGCCGAGGGAAAGTACCGCGATCCCTCCGGCACGCTCAACGCTGAATTCAAAGATGGCAAGGCTTACCTCGCGTTCGGCGCCTATGCTGTCGACGGCACCTACAAAATTGACGGCAACAAGATCATTGCCACCGGCAACTTTGGCCTGATGATTCCCAGCCCGATGGTATTCACGATCAATAAAGACGGATCGATTGACGGCCAGCGGGACAGCGTTTTCACGCGGCTCGAAAAAGTAAAATAGCGATCGCTCGAGCTGCCTTCATGCGGGCGGTTGTCACGACGGGGTGCGCCCCCGCCGCCCGCTGCTACACCGCCAACATTCCGCGCCACGACCCGCGCCGCGTTCCGCTCCGCCCGCTTCTTTTCTCGCATACAAATCCTCGAAAGTTTACAATGTCCATCGCACGATCTTCCTGCAACACGGGAGGCCCCAATGTCGCAAGCGCCCGCAAACGTATTGAACGTTCCGCGCCCGCCCACGTTTGCCACTGCCGCCGAAGAGCGCCTGCATCGCAAGCGAATGCTCGCCGCCTCGTTCCGTCTTTTTTCGCGTTTCGGATTTGACGAAGGCGTCGCCGGACACATCACCGCACGCGATCCCGAACGCCTCGATCATTTCTGGGTGAATCCGTTTGGAATGCATTTCGGCCAGATCCGCGCCTCCGACCTGATTCTCGTGAATCATCGCGGCGACGTGGTGGAAGGAAAATGGCCCGTCAATGCAGCAGCCTTCGCCATCCACTCGCGGGTTCACAGCGCACGGCCTGACGTGATCGCCGCCGCTCACGCCCACTCGATGTACGGAAAATCCTGGGCGTCGCTTGGACGCCTGCTCGATCCCATCACGCAGGATTCCTGCGCATTTTACGAAGACCACGGATTGTTCGCAGACTTTACAGGAGTGGTGTACGAAACGCCGGAAGGCGAGCGCATCGCGCAAGCCCTGGGCCAGCGCAAAGCTGCAATCCTGCGCAATCACGGATTGCTCACCGTCGGCCACTGCGTCGAGGAAGCCGCATGGTGGTTCATCACCATGGACCGCAGTTGCCAGGCGCAACTGCTCGCCGAATCCGCCGGCGCGCCGGTGAAAATCGATCATGCCACCGCAATCGCCACGCGCGAACAAGTCGGAAGCCACATGGCCGGCTGGTTCCAATTCCAGCCGCTCCTCGCCAAGATCACTCGCGACGAGCCCGACCTCCTCGACTAGCGTCCTGAAATTCCGACGATCTCGACGGCAGGCGCGCGGAACTCCCGATTTCCGTACACCCCCTCTACCGTCGATTAGAAATGTCCGTGGAGTCATGTTTCCAACGCCTTACGAGGGTTTCTAATCGCGGCACAGTAGATCAGCCGCGACGGCGGCGCGGGAAAATTGGAGATGAGTGACGGGTGGTCCGCTGCGGCGGATTTCCTCGATACGACCGAGCGACGAGTGATGATTGGCAAGAATTGAAAAATCGCAATCGATTTGCGATTAGGAATTCTTAGTGGACTCACTTTGCTACGAGTTAGTTGAAATTCTAATTCCGCATTTGCGATTAACGGCCCACGATGGCGGGCATGCCGGGGCGGCCGGGGAAAACGGACGCTAAGTGATGTGGAATCAGAGGCGAGGTGATGCAGATTCGCTCGCCAAATCAGCTCCGCCTGCCGTGGCGGGCAAGGATTGGTCCGTCGAACCCGAGTGACGGACGATAGTGTCGTTTTTATCGTCATATGAAAACGGACAATGGTAGCGCGGATCCGCGCGATCGAAAATTCGTAGAACTACGCAAGGCTGTGGAAATCTCGAATTGAGTGTTGGGCAGGCTGAGCGCTTCCGCGCTTTCTTTGTCCCGACGTTTTCGGTCGGGAAGCGCTTCCGAAAAGGCAGCGCCGCAGCGCGCCGTTCGCTCTTTCGTTTTGTAGGACGCGGTTTTAACCGCGTCGAAAAGATAACGCGCGTAGCGTTTACAAATTGCCGGGATTTTGAATCCGTCGGCGGCTTGGCCGCCGCCCGGCGAGCCTTGCGGTGGATGCAACGCCGGGGCCAGGACGCGGACAAAGGTGCGCGCTGCGCGCGGTCCTCGGAGTTTGTTATGTTGCCCGCCGCTCGCGCGGCGGGTTGCCGGGCGGCAGCCAAGCTGCCGAAAGAGTTGACGGCCCGGCAAGCGGTAGGCGCTACGCGCCGGCGTTCGGAGATATTTTTGATATCAGTGCGAAGGCCGGGACGAAACTCGGCGAGAATTCCGCCGAGCGGATACGTGGTAGGGGAAGCGCTCATGGCCGATAGTGAAAAGAATTCCATTTTTCGGCCAGCAGGCAGCGAAGATGAGGCAGGTGGTTATTCGTATTTCATTTCATCTTTTCGCGCTCGCTCATCCTCGCGGGCAGCATTGTCTGACCAAGACCGCTCGATTCTAAGCATCATCGCTTGAGTTCGGGGCCATTTCACCACTTCTCGAGCGCCTTCACGAGCCTGCTCAGCAAATGACCTCTCCTGCGCCCCACCTTCATACATCGCCTTCGTGAAAACGCCGCGCATGTTGAACCGTTCAATCTCAATTCCGCGCTCGATGAATTCGGATTAAACTCTTCAATAACATCTCGAATTGCGGAGTCGGGCCAGACTCCGTTCCCGTCGGTCGGCGCATTAGCCAGAACGTGTCCGATGAATTCGTCAGCGATATTAGTTCGATCTTCGGCCGCAATACGTCTTACCGCTTTCACCCACTCCTTCAAAACATTGTCGTCAACACTTCCGTCACTTTGACCGGGATAATCTTCATTCCTCGTAGAAGTTCGTAGCCGGCTCTCGCACGTCTGAGTCGATCCTCAGTAGGTTCTTGCACGTCGACCCGTCGCAGGTTTAAAGGCATCACAGATAACTGAGACGAAAAATTCAGGATCAGACGCCATAAGGTGGTGGAGGATAAGATCCCCTTCATGATGTCGCAAGAGAGGTAGATACATGTATTCGCGCTGGGCCACGGCAGCGAGCGAAACGTCTGTACGCTTGCCAAGAGCGCCGAAGACGGTCTCCAGCTCGAAGAGAATCATGTTAGGTAACTGGCCGCCCGCAGCGTTTATTTCACGAACGCCAGCGTCCAACGCCTCAAGAGTAGCTCGGACGAAATATCATTCGATTTTGTGTAACACGCCTCGATTGCCGCGATCGCTCGTCCCGCGTGCAAGTATTTCCTCACCGCCCTTTCATCGTGGCCAAATCTCCAGACAACGGCCAGACTTGCTTGCGCTTCCAATAGTCATCCTCGGCCTCCGATCCAAGTGAGGCTACGAAATCCACGTAGCTGGTTCGTCGTGCCATAGAAGGACCAGATTTGAAATCATGGCTGGTGTCAGACGCCCCTTGAGAAGCTGAGATAGGATGCGTTCGCGCCATGCTTCCTTGAAGCGCCGCTCTGCGTTCGCCGACAGCAAGATGACAAATTCATCCAGCCGATCATTTTTTTCGAGCGCTACTTCGAGCAACTCATAGACCGCGTTGATGTCGTCGATAGCCACCGCGGCGGCCGCCACATAGCGAGGGTACTTTACGGAATTTACGAGGAAAACACCGCAGCGATCCCCTCGCGTTCATAAAGTTCTCGCACGGCAACTTCGCGAGCCCTGTCTACGGCGTCCCATCGCTCCGCGGAACCTTCCTCCGGGAACATACGGGCGCTCCTCATTGAAAAGCCAAGCGATTCTTGTTGCGGGGGCGGTGGGTTCGATTCGGATGGCGACCGATTCGAGCTGCTTCAAATCCGGCCCTTTCATTGCCCACGCGGCAGTCTTGAACGGCCTTGTGGCGATTCACCAAGGTCGTCAGCGCCGACCACAAAATCGTGCGTCCGTCCTGATCCGTGCGGAGCGCGACAGCTTCTAGCAGCTCACATGCCCGTTTCCGGTCTTCGCTACCAAAGGTCGGAATTGAACGGATGATTTCAACCCAACGCTCAGGGAAATCACCAACCAATTTGAAGGCCCAGCCAATCATTCCGGTGTAGCCTTCCCAGATACCGTGATGCGTTAGAGTTTCTCGCTCGGAAGCCCCTGCTTCTCTATAAGGGGGCATCGCAGTAGATTGAGTCGCGCTGTTGAACTCAGGCAGCAACTTCAGCGCGAGCTTCCGACGCAATTTCTGGTTCCTTCTCCCCAAGAAGGGATAGAACGGTAAGCCGATGTGCGAGGGTCGCATTTGTGCCGGGATGCCAAGCAAGAAATATATCTCGCAGGCTATTTAGTGGCCTGTTGGTGAGCTTCCCGCCCGGATCGATTCGCGCAAGCCGCGCTAGTATCAGAGCTACTCTCCCAGATATTCGGGATCCCAAGCCATGGCTTCTAACGCGAATAGGAGACAGTATGAGGGCTACTTGAAAAGAGACCGTCCGTATCTCTGAATATTGGGCGGATTCCTTCAGCGTCACCCTCGAGCATCTGCTCGAGGGCCGACACCAAGGGCGGGGACCCGCCTCCATTAGTAGCGGCAGTTGCTGTTGCAGGCTCGCGATCAAGCGCCAATTACTTCTGAGCCCTGGTAGTTCGCCGATCAATCGGTCGACGAACGCCTGCGCTCCACCCGGGATATCGAGCCGGGCTTCCTGACCAAACACAGCGAAGAGAAGCAGTGTGGTCGCAAGGCCATCACGAATTCGACTCAGAGTGTTTTAACTTTTTTCCGCGAAGGTCGGCGTAGAGGCGCTCCTCGGGAGGGACCTCGAGTGACGGATCGGGTTCCGCAAATACGTCCTTTGAATCCGCCAAATTTTGCAGATGTTCGGGTCCAATCAGATTCGAGTTCCATGAACGCGTCCACCGGGGTGAGCTTCCAATACGGTACCTTCATGTTCAATCGGACAATCTTGCATGCCTATCCGGGCGGGGTACCGAGCTCAAGTTTCCAAATACTCATCAACAATACGGCGGTTGACCTCGGAGATGCCGAGACGCCTCTTAGCCAGCCTAGCTTTCGAAATACTCTGAGTTCCGGCGATAAAAGCACGCTCGCGCTGGCTTTTTTTCTTGCTGAGCTTGAGCACGATCGGGACAAGGCTACCCGGATCGTCGTTTTCGACGACCCGTTTAACAGTCAGGACGCGTTTCGAAAAGACCACACTGTTGAAAAGATCCGGAAGTGCGGGGAACACTGTTCGCAGGCTATCGTTTTGTCGCACGATCAACTTTTTCTGAAGCGCGTCTGGGACCGTCTTGCGCCTCGGCCGGCCGAACGCAAGTCTCTTCAATTGGCTCGAATCGGACTCCACAATACCGCAATTTCCGAATGGGATATCGACAAGGTAACACAGCATCGTTTTGCCGCAGACCTCAAGGCTCTCGCCGACTACTACAACGCCGGCGAGGGCGATCCCCGCAACGTTGTTAGTAAAATCAGGCCGGTGCTCGAAGCCTACTGCCGCAATCTCTACCCGAGCCAGTTTCTGGAAGCGGATATGCTTCCCGCGATCGTCACCAAAATTCGACTTGCCGGTCCAACGCACCTCCTCGCTCAAGAGGTCGATAAAATGGACCTGATTAATGTTTATACCAGACGGTACCATCACGGCGAGGGTCCTCAGCCCGCAACGGAAATCATAAGTGAAAGCGAACTCCAAGGATTCGTCAGGGATACACTCGCGATCACAGGGTACTGCTGACTAGGTATCCGGAAGGAAGGTGACCGGGACCTTCACTCCCCTGAAGTAGCCTCCTACATGTTTTCGGAACTCCTCTCCTTCGTCCGCCTCAGCGGCCGATTCTGAATGAGAGTTTACTCGCGGATGATTTCTGCGTTGGCGCTGGGCGAGACGATGCGGACGAGGCGTTGGCCGTCGAGAAACAAGTCAAGTTCGAGATCTTCCGTCTTCACGCTCAGCTCTTCGAGCTTGGCGCCGCCGGCATCCTGCTTGCCGAGGGATTCCACCGTCACGGTTCCGGGCGTCATTGCCTGCGGCACGATCACCGAAAATGTTTGCGCGCCTTTTTTGTCCCAGTCGTAGAGGCGGGCGAGAACGGCGTACTGATCGTACAAATTATTGTCGAGGACGACGACGCGATCCGAGTTGAACGTGAACTGCTGCGTGTAGGGGCGCGCGCCTTCCATGCGCAGTTCGACATTTGCGGTCGCACCGTTGAAGACGATCGTGGACGAGGCTTTCTTTGCGCCCTGCATCGACCATTCGTAGCGGACAGGCACGCCGTCGGGCTTGAGCTCGAGAGTTCCGGTCACGTGCGCGGCGCCCTGCGGAGTCTGGATTTCCACGTTGCCGCGCGCGACCCAATTGCCACCGCTGGGGCCGAAGTCGAAATCTTCTTTGCCGGCCGGCTGGCCGTTCACGAGAATTTTGAATTTGCCTTTATCGGGCGCAAAAGCTACCGCAGCGTTCGTCGAGCCGGCCAACGAAGTAGCCGCGTTGAAATGCAATGCGCTCGCGGCGCCTTTCGACCGTATCTGCGCGTTCGAGCGAATCGCGTCCGCACCAGTCCAGATTGTGGCAACACCGAGAAGAAGAACCAGCGAAGCGACGGAATCCGCCACCGGCCGGGCGCGCCAGATGAAGGCGCGGCGGACACTGCGAGGCACGGCGGAACTGCGAGGTGCGGCGTGAATCATGCATCGTCATGCAGTCACCTTTGGAAAGATGCCCAGCGCGAGGATTTGTTCCACCACGCGAAGGGGCTCGATGTTGGTCTCGACGCGATGGTCGGCAAGCTCGTAGGAGGGCAGGCGTTCCTGGTAAAGCTGCCGAAAACTAGCCTCGTCGCGAAACAGCGGGCGGTTCGTGATATGAGCGCAGCGCGAAAGAAGTTCTTCCACCGGGCAGTGAAGCCAAACCAGGGCCGCGCCGCTCTCGCGGAGGAGTGTCACGTTGTCGGGCTGAGCCGTCGTGCCGCCGCCGAGAGAAACGATGCGCGGTTTTTGCAGCGCAACCGCTTCGCGAATGGTTTTTTGCAGTTGCTCGTGCTCGATTTTGCGGAAGGCGGGTTCACCGAGCTTCGCAAAAATTTCGGGAATGGTGGCGCCGGCGGCTTCGGCGATGAGTTTATCGAGGTCGACATACTGCCAGCCGATCTGCCGGGCGAGGAGGCGTGCAACGGTCGACTTGCCGCTGCCCATAAATCCAGTGAGGCAGACGAGCCTGCGCGTGCGGACGTCATTTTTCATTTGTGTTGGTGCGACTTTTTATGCAGCCGCGAATTAGCGCAATCAATTCCGCTTCAGAATGTTGATTGTACCATCGAACGAACTGAGTTCGACTTTCGCGTGGCCCGCATTGAATGTGCCGAGGATCGCATTGCCGAATTTCGAGATGTACTGCGGATGAGCAGGAGGCGCGAGGCTCGCTTGATTGTTGACCTTGCCCTTCAGCGAACTGGCGCTGAGATCGAAAGAATCACCGGGAGAGAAGTGGACTTCAATTACGCCGCTGTAGTTCCGGAGGCGGTATATTCCGTTGGGAAGAAATTCGCCGTCGAAGAGGATGTTGCCCTTCGAGGTTTGCGCGTGCACGTGATAGCTGCGAAGACTGAGAAGCTTGAAACTTCCGCTGATGGAGGAAACTTCCAATCGTCCGGCACATCGTACGCATTGAAACGAGCCGCCGACGGTTTTCACCGTGAGGTAGCCCGCAGTATCTTCGAGGTCCACACCGGCGCCAACGGTTTCCACGTTCATGTCGCCCATCACATTCGCAACAGTGACTTCGCCGGAATCATCGTGAATCTGAAGTTCGGCGTCTTCGGGGACATTGATCTGGTAGTCGGCGCGCAAATCTTCCGGCGAAATCGAGTCGGAGATCTGGTGCGTCATCACATCCACGCGATTGCCGGATTGCTCGGCGTCAACTTCCACTTTGTCGCTCGTGTGGGTGGCGATCACCATCACTTCGGATTTCGTCCAGGCCTTTACTACCACTTTCCCGTTGGGATTGTGGATGGTAATGACGCTGTGGGGTTCGACCTTGAAATGTTTTTCGATGTTGTGAGCGAGTGCGGGAACGGCGCTGACAAGCAAGAGGCTCGGAGCAATCAATCCGGCCTTCCATTTGCAACGAAGCGGAACAAACTGGGTGGTACTCATTGGGCTGGCGCCTCCGCGTTCACTCGTCGTTCGCTCATCTGGGAAAGCAACTCTGCTTTTTGTTGATAGGCCCCGTAGAGGTAATCGCGTGCGTCCTCATTGTCGGGTTCTTCGCGCACGCTGTTTTCACACAAAGAAATATAGTTGTCAACAATCTCGAGGTTTTTGTGGAGAGAAGCAGTCACGGGTGATTCAGATGCAGGAAGGGAAGAGAAGGAGGCTTGTTCCACGGACATGAGCTGCGCGCTCAACGGCGTCGTTGAAGACTGCGTTCCATCGAGCCAGCGCTGGCGGTTAAGCCTTGAATTGATTGGGCCGCTCAGTCCGAAAGCAATCGCGATCAATGCCGCGAGGTAAGCGCCCGCAAGGGCCGGACGGGGAAGCGCCGGGAGCCAGCCGGTGAAGAGTCCGCTAATCCACGATTTCGGAGCGGCATTCCGGATGATGCGTTCTTGCACGAGTTGCGCACGCAACGAAAGCCAGATCCGCTCGGGCGGCTCAGCGTCGGACGCCGCAAACCCGTGCGCTACGGCACGAATCGCGCCTAGGTCTTCGACAAAGCTTCGGCACGACGCGCAATCACGAAGGTGCATTTGCGCGGCCGAATCGCGCGAGCCATCGGTGCGGGGTTCAAACTGTTGTTGAAAATCGGTGCAATTAATCGTAGCCATTGCCTTTAGTCCTCACCGCCGGCGCTTCCGGCGGCTTTCCGTTCTTCGCGGGCCTTATCGCGCAACGATTCGTGAAGCAACTCGCGAAGCCGCATGCGCGCTTTGTGCAACTGCGATTTCGAATTCCCGATTGAACATTCCATGATCCCGGCGATTTCGTTGTGCTCGTAACCCTGCACGTCGTGGAGCACGAAAACCGCTTTGTAACCCGGCGGCAATTGCTCCACCGCACGCTGCAGGTTCACGCGGTCAATCGACCCGCTGAGCCTCAAATCGGGTGAACCGAAATCACGCCGCGGGCCGCCCGACTCCTCGTCCGGCTCCGTCATTTCATCGAGCGAAGACTCGGTAGCCGACTTCTTCCGCAGGCGCATGAGCACGACGTTGACCGCCAGCCGGTGCAGCCATGTGGAGAAAGCCGATTCGCCGCGAAACGTTGCGATTTTTCGGAAGAGCTGCAGGAACGCTTCCTGAGTCAGATCCTCCGCTTCGGCCGTATTCCCAACCATCCGCAGACATAACGAATACACTCTGCGGTTATGCAACCGGTAAAGTCGCTCGAAAGCCGCTGCATTTCCCGCCTGGGCCAGCCGGATGGCTTCCGCTTCCGGCATCTCTCCGGGTGTTTCGGTTCGTCTCACTCGGGCCACGCTACCCGTGAGGACGCATCCATAGGTTGCGATGCGTCACCGGGTCTGGAAGTTGTACTCGCGATTCCTGTAGCGCAACTATTCAATTTGCTATCCCTAGATTTCGATTGTCCGCATGTGAATCAGATCAATTTGACGTGCGGGAGTTCCAACAGAACGCAAGTATTGTCGTCGGAATCGCGCTGGGCGTCCAGTAGCGTTCCAAATTTAATGTTTTTCTTCCATTTATGGAAACAGTACCAGGCTCGCTCGACGCGTCGAATTCACAGCGATCAGAAGAAAAAACGACCGCGAGCCTCGTTCCGTTACGCGGAGACCTTGGCTGCACGCTGGCGCGGACGCACCGTGGGAGTCACTGGAGAGAGAACCATTTCTAGGTTCAAAGCTGCGAGCTGATCGGTGGGCAGGGAGTGGAGGAAGGATTTCAGGATCACCTCTGATTCGCGAAGGCACGTGTTCAAGTCATAGTGCAGCGAATCCAGTTGTTTCCAGGACGCTCCCGGTTCCACGCAAGTGCCGGCGGAAATATCCTCCGCCATTTGTTCGAACTCCCGTCCAAGCTGCTCGACGGTATTTGAGAGGATACGAAGCTTATGAAAGAATCGCGAGCGATCTCCGAGAAGCACATTGTGCAGGAGGCTGTTCCAGGAAGCAGCACTTTGCGCAGTATCGCCACGAAAGAAGCCGGTAATCAACGGCTTCACAATCGGGAGATTGCTGAGGTGTTTGCCGCGATCCGCCAGTACTTTACAGGCGCCCATCAGCGGGAATGTCAGACGGCGCATGAGTTCGGACGTAATGGAAACCAGTTGGTTGGCGCGAACAAGTTCACCGCGGGCTCGGCGGGCGATAGCTTCGTCGAGCGATACGCTCATCATCGCGTAGGAGCATTCCCATCCGCGAACGATGCTTTCGAAAACCTGTTTCTTCTCCCGTGGAAGCGCCGCTCTCCAATCATCGGAAGCGCTGCGCCGAACGGGGGAGGGGCCCCGCCTTCGCTTGAACAACTCCGTGTCTCCGAAAGGCAGCGCATTATATCACTGGTTTCGGAAAGCGGCGGATTCCTGAGGATTTCTGGTGTGAATTTACGCACATCGAGGAAGGTAGATTGCGATTTTGGAATCGGGGAATCTACTGATCCTGTGCGGCCGCGGCATTCAGGACAATCGTTAGCGGTGCAACGTGATCAGGCTTCACGTAGCGATTGACCAAGAAGCGAATGCCGTCCTTCGATGCGTCGTACGTGAAAGTATCTGTGGACGAAATTTGAAAACGCCCGTGAATTTGGAACAAAGGCACAGGAATTCCAGTGGCGAATCCCGATTGCGGGTTGACGGGGACAGCCGTCAATACTCCAGTGGGTCCTTCGTAAAAGATCTCTTTGCCATCCTCGCGCCATCGCGGCTGAGTCCCGCCGCCGCGCGATACCTGCCACTTGCCCTCGGCGCCGGGAAAGGTGGTGACGTAAATTTCCCAATTTCCCGATGCATCGGACGCGTATGCCGCCCACTTACCATCGGGAGAAATCATTCCTGTAGATTCGCTCCCGGTGCCGGAATGAAAACGAGTGGCGGTTCCGCCGGAAGCCGGGACAATTTCGAGAAAGGTGCCGGAGGGAGTGCTGTGGCTGGCCAGGATTTTCTGATCGTCCGGGGACCAGGAGTTCGGGATGATGTCGTCGGTACCTAGATAACGCACGAGTGTCTTCGTCTGCCCAAGTCCATTGGCCGGTTTCAAAAGCAAGCCCGTGCCGGCGGCCAGATTGGAGCGGTATACGATGTTCTTGCCGTCGCGAGACCACACGGCAGCCACCTCTTCTTCCGGCTCAAAAGTGAAACGAGTGTTGCCGCCATCTTTCGTGCTTAAGAGCCAGATATCCACGTTGTTTGCTTTTTGGTCGGTGATATCGACGGAGACGCGGCTGCCATCGGGTGAAATGGCCGGATTGCACATGACGCCCGCTTGGCCGAGCACGCCCAGCCGCTTACCAGTGCGGTCGAGCCACACTAATTCGGACAAGGAGGCGCCGGGGTTGGAGCTGTAAATTAAAGTACCGGTGTCGGAAATCGCAAAGTCAGCCCAATATGTGGCCGGTTGGAAACCGACAAGGTTGGCGACGGGGCCAGGGCCTCCTGAAACGGCGCCGTTTGATGCGTCGAAGGAGAGGCTGACGAGCCTGTGCTCATCATCGGAGTAGAACAAGCGTCCGAAAGCCAGTCCGACGTTCGAATGGCAAAGGACCACCAGCTTCTTTTTCTCCTTTCCGTCGAGAGAGGAGAAGTAGATTCCGCTGTAGCGATCCGCTTTGTCGTTTCCGAAGTTCCCGTCCCAGTATAAGAAATGTTTTCCATCGGGGAGGAAGTAAGGCCAGCGATGCGTTTCATCGCGACGAGCGTCGGCGGTGACGTCGCTAACGGCGGCGATGCCGGTCCCATCGGGATTCACGCGCCAGATCGCGCTGCCCGCGTCTGGGGCGTAGATGATGATATTTTTAGTTCCCCAACTTCCGCCTCTCGCGGCCTGCACATCGGCGATTTTCTGCGCTGCGCCGCCGGCGGCCGGCACGCGTTGTAGTTTTCCATTCGCGAAGAAGGCGATACTCGCTCCGTCCGGCGACCAGAACGGGTAGGTGGCGCCTTCGGTTCCGGGCAAGAGCGTGGCTCCCGGAGAGCCGATACGCTCGACGTAGAGAGCCGAAAGCCCCGTGCCCTCTTCCGGAGAAATGAAAACCAGCATCGAACCATCACGCGAAAGGGCCATTTGCGTAACCTCGGCCTCCAGCGGAATCGCAAACTGCATTCGCGCTTTTGATGCCGGGCGTGCGGCAAAGAACCACGCCACTGCGCTGGCCAGGGCGATAACGGCGAGCGTGCCCGCGACAGACTTCCAAACGGCTATGGAACGATCACGAGGGCCAGCCAGCAGCTTTGTAGCGGCGCTAGAATCGGTGCCTGAAAGAGAGCTGAGCGCAAACGAAAGATCCTTGGCGGATTGGAATCGCTGCTCCGGATTTTTCTCGAGGCAGCGGCGCACGATGCGATCGAGAGCAGGGGATAGGGACGGCGTTGACTCCGCGATATCCGGCGGATCTTCCTTCAGGACCGCCGTCATGGTTTCGGGCGTCGTATCGCGGCGAAACGCGCGTTTGCCGGAGAGCATCTCGTAGAGCACGGCGCCGAAAGCAAAAATATCCGTGCGCGCATCGACGGTTTCGCCGCGCACCTGCTCGGGAGCCATATAGCTGGCCGTGCCCATGACCACACCTGCGGCGGTGTGGGAACTGGTCATCGTGATTCCGTCAGCTTCCGTGCCGGGTTTTTGTGCGAGTTTGGCGAGGCCGAAATCGAGGATTTTGATCCGCCCATCTTTTGTGACGAAGATGTTTTCCGGTTTCAAGTCGCGGTGGACGATTCCTTTTTCGTGCGCGGCGGCGAGTCCCTGCGCGATATGCACTCCGTAGTCGATCGTTTTGCGCTGCGGCAATGCTCCGCGATCGAGCACTGTGCGCAGGGTTTCGCCTTCGAGAAGCTCAGAAACGAGAAAAGGCGAGCCGTTGTGCTGGCCGATATCGAAGACCGCGAGAATGTTGGGGTGGTTAAGCGCAGCGACCGCTCGGGCTTCCTGCTCGAAGCGAATCAGCCTGTCGCTTTCGCGAGCGAAAGATTCGGGAAGAATCTTCAGCGCGACGTCGCGGCCGAGGCGCGTGTCGCGTGCCCGCAAAACCTCTCCCATGCCGCCCGCTCCGAGCGGCGCAACGATTTCATACGGACCGAGTTTTATCCCGGGGGCGAGAGGCATTAGGGCCGCGATTATAACCCTGAGTGAACGGCAGACACCATGAATCGCGAAGAATTGCCGAGCCGTGCATGAGCCATTCGCATTGCGGTGCGGCGTTTTCTTGACGCTTCCAGAACGCGACCGCTATACTGCCGAGCGACTCAACAGAAAGGACTTACTCGTTGGAATTTGAACCGCTCGACCAGTTTCAGCAACGCCGCAAAAAGCTGACGGAAATCGAAGCGCTGGGACACGCGCCCTACCCGCACAAATTCGCCTGGACCCATACTGCTAAAATGGTAGCGGAGGTTTTCGGCGAGCGAACCGCGGAGCAGCTCACGGCGGAGCGCGTGGACGTGCGCGTCGCTGGTCGGATCGTTGCGCTGCGGCCGCACGGGAAAGCTGCGTTCGGGCACATCACAGGAGATGGCGCGCGACTGCAGTTCTACGTGAAACTCGACGTGGTGGGCGCGGCGCAGTTCGAGCTGTTCAAACTTCTCGATCTGGGCGACATCGTTGGTCTGACCGGCCATTTATTCCGAACGAAAACGAACGAGTTGACGGTTTGGGTGACAAAGCTCGAACTGCTGAGCAAAGCGCTGCTGCCGCTGCCGGAGAAGTGGCACGGCCTTGCGGACATCGAGCAGCGTTACCGGCGCCGATATCTCGATTTGATCGTCAATGACCGCTCGCGAGAGATTTTCATCACGCGCGCGAAAATCATCCGGGAGATGAGGGATTTTTTCACCGAGCGCGGCTACGTGGAAGTGGAAACGCCGATGATGCATCCGATTCTGGGCGGGGCGACGGCGCGGCCGTTCGTCACGCACCACAACACGCTCGACATGGACCTATACCTGCGAATCGCCCCGGAGCTGTACTTGAAGCGGCTGGTGGTGGGCGGCCTCGACCGCGTGTATGAAATTAATCGCAATTTTCGCAATGAAGGCATCGACTCGATTCATATGCCCGAGTTCACGATGCTCGAGTTTTATCAGGCGTACAGCGATTACATCGAGTTGATGGATCTGACCGAGGAATTGTTTCGCGACGCCGCGGAGAAAATTTGCGGAACGACGAAAATTCCGTATGGCGAAGTCGAAATCGATTTGGGCCGCTTCGAGCGTCTTACGATGCGCGAAGCGATTGCGAAATACTGGGTGATTCCGGCTGAGGCGGCCGGACTGGTGGCGGAGTTGGGAACGGCGAGAGGGCCGCAAGCCTTAGCCGAGCGTTTTAACTCGTATGCGCGAACGCATAGCGCGGACATGATTGCGAACGTGGAGAAGCTTTCGGACGGCGAGTTGATCGGAGAGCTATTCGAGTCCGTCGCTGAGGCGCACTTGGTGCAGCCGACATTTATATACGATTTTCCGACGGCGATCTCGCCGCTGTCGAAGCGCCGCGCGGACGATCCTTCGATTGCGGAACGCTTCGAACTTTTCATCGCCGGAATGGAACTGGCGAACGGATTCTCGGAGCTCAACGATCCGTTCGACCAGGAGAACCGTTTCGCAGAGCAGGTGGCGAAGGGCGGTCAGGAAGCGCCGAAAGAAGTGGATATGGATTACATTCGCGCGCTCAGTCACGGATTGCCGCCGACGGCCGGTGAGGGAGTGGGTGTCGACCGCCTCGTAATGCTGCTGACGAATTCGCACACGATCCGCGAAGTGGTGCTGTTTCCGCTTTTGCGCGCCGAGTCAAGCGAGCCGGACGCGTCGCCCGAATCCGGAGCTGAAACGCCTGCTCCAACCGAAAAAAAACCAAAATGAAGTTCGAATGGCTCGTCGCGCTGCGGTATCTGAGGTCGCCAAACCGGCCTGCGGTGCTGCGGCTCGTCACGCTGCTCGCTGTGATCGGCGTGGCGGCTGGCGTCACGACTCTTGTGATTGCGCTTTCGATGAACACCGGTTTCCGGCAGGCGATTCGCGACCGGCTCCTGACGGTGACCGCACACGTAAACCTGAAACCAATCGGGCCGCAGGGCATCCGGAATTACCGCGAGTTAATGACTCAACTCGCGGCGAGTCCGGGAGTCCGCTCGATTGAACCTGCCATTTACGACACGGTGCTTCTCTCGTCCGGCAATCATGCACGTGGTGTAGTGTTGAAAGGGGTCGACCCCGAGTTGGAGCGGAATGCGAGCGAGGCATTGCGACGCATTGTTGCGGGCTCGGCTGATTTTGCTCCCGACGCGGACGGAATTCCGGCGGTGCTTGTAGGGCGGATCCTGGCAGAGGATTTGAAAATCTCCGCGGGCAATTACGTGACGCTGACAAGTCCGCAAGGAAATCTTACGCCGTTCGGGATGCTTCCGAGGTCGAGGCGATTTCGCGTGGCGGGGATTTTTGATTCCGGGTTTTACGACTACGACGCGAATTGGACTTTCGTGACGCTCGCTTCCGGGCAATCGATGGCGGGCATCGGCGACGTGGTGAGCCTGCTCGAAGTGCGCGTAAGCAATCTCGATGACGCCGGAAAAATCGCGGGCGAACTTCTGCAGCGCGCGGGCGGCGGATTCACTGTAAGCACGTGGATGGACGAGAATCGCGCGCTTTTCAAGGCGCTCAGCCTCGAGAAACTCGTGACCGCAATCTTTATCGGGTTGATCACGTTTGTGGCGGGACTGAATATTCTCGTCGTGCTTACGATGACGGTAACCGATCGCGCGCGCGATATTGCGGTGCTGATGGCGATGGGCGCGCGGCGCAAACAAGTGCGGAAAATTTTCGTTTTGCAGGGGCTTGCCGTCAGCTTCGTGGGCACTTTTGCAGGTCTCGTCCTGGGGTACACGCTCGCGTGGGTGGCCGACCGATGGCGATTGATTCCGTTGAATCCGGAAGTGTATGCGATTCCGTACGTCCCTTTTCGGGCGAATGGATTTGACGCGCTGTGGATTGCGGCTGCGGCGCTGGCGATCAGCATCGCGGCGACGATGCTGCCGGCGCGGTCGGCTGCAAGGATTTTGCCAGTGGAGATTTTACGATTCGAGTAGACGCTCGGCACCGATTGGAACCAAAATCAGACGCATTCGTTACATTTTGGAATCGGGCGGCGGTAGGGATTGTCGGTGCGTTCCACTTCGACCACAGACGTGTGAATGTTTCGAGGCGACCGTGTTAGAATATCGTTAAGGCGAAGATGGGGCGTAAACGGCGTCTGGGGAAAGTAAGGGCTACGGGAAGCATAGGGGTAACGGTACGGCTTAAATGTGAAAGTCTTTAGAATCGTGCCGCTTTGGGAATCACTAGTTGTAGGGAAATACAGGACATACCGTTTGGGCAGTTCGGCATCTAACGTGACATAGATGTGGGCAGTGAAGAGGCAAGCCACCTTGGGCGTCGCTGTCATTGACGACACTCAGTTCCGGGCCGCGACAGGCTCTGGGGAGCTTGTGCGCGTCGAAGGCCTACGGAAAACCTACCACTCGGGCTCGCAGGAAATCACACCTCTTGATGGAGTCAGCTTTTCAATCGCGCGCGGCGAAATGATTTCGATTGTCGGTCCATCCGGCGCCGGGCAAAAGCACTTTGCTGCACATCCTGGCCGCGCTGGACACTCCAACGAACGGTACAGTATACTTCGGCGGAAGTTTGCTTGAATCGCTTAAGGAATCCGAACTGGCGGAGTATCGGAACCGCGCCGTGGGTTTTGTTTGGCAGCGCCATCACTTGCTGCCTGATTTCACCGCGGCGGAAAATGTGGCGATGCCAATCCTAGTTCGGGGCGAACCGATGGAGCAGGCGCTTCGGGCGGCGCACGATTGGCTAGGCGAAGTAGGTTTGGGCAATCGGGCTGAGCAGCGTGCGGGGGAATTATCGGGTGGCGAACAGCAGCGAGTGGCGATCGCGCGAGCGCTGGCAAACCGGCCGGCGTTGTTATTGGCAGATGAACCCACAGGCGATCTGGACGAACGGAGCGCGGAGAGCGTTTTCGAACTCATGAAACGCCTTCATCGCTCTCATCAGCTGACTTCGATTCTCGCAACGCACAACCTTTCATTGGCGCGGCGTACAGACCGCATTTTGGTTCTGGACCATGGCAAACTGACGCCGGGCGGAGAACTGCTCGCGGGTTCCGCGGATTCGGTCGCGTGGCCAGCGAACGTTGAGGCAGATCCCAGGAGACCTCAGGTGAACCGTGTTTGAACGCTATACAGAGAAAGCCCGGCGCGTCATTTTTTTCGCTCGCTACGAAGCGAGCCAGTACGGCAGCCCCTTTATCGAGACCGAGCACTTGTTGCTTGGCCTGTTGCGCGAAGACAAGGCGCTCGCGAACCGATTTTTGCGCACGCACGGCTCGATTGAATCCATCCGCAAAGAAATCGAATCGCGGATTACCGTCCGCGAACGCATTTCGACCTCCGTGGAAGTGCCGCTGAGCCAGGAATGCAAGCGCATCCTGACGTTCGCCGCCGAAGAGGCCGAGCGCCTGGGCCACAAGCACGTTGGAACCGAACATTTGCTGCTGGGCGTTTTGCGCGAAGAGAAATCATTTGGCGCAGAAATCCTGCTGGAGCGTGGATTGAGGCTTTCGACCGTGCGCGAGGAATTGGCGCGTAGCACGGGAGAGAAGGTGCCTGTGAACCGGCCAAAAGAAGCGTCGCTACTTGCAGAATTCAGCCGCGATCTGACTCAAGCGGCGATGGAAGGGCAGCTCGACCCGCTCGTGGGACGCGACCGCGAACTCGAGCGCGCCATCCAGATCCTGTGCCGCCGGACGAAAAATAATCCCGTCCTGATCGGCGAGCCAGGCGTGGGCAAGACGGCGATCGTCGAAGGTCTGGCGCAGCGAATTTCGGATGGAGATGTGCCGCCGTTTCTCGCGGACAAGCGGATTCTGTCTCTCGATCTTTCTTTGATCGTAGCGGGCACGAAGTATCGCGGCCAGTTCGAAGAGCGCCTGAAAACGATCATGAAGGAATTGATGGAGAGCCAGAACGCGATCGTGTTCATCGACGAGCTGCACACGCTCGTGGGTGCGGGCTCGGCGGAAGGCTCGCTCGACGCTGCCAATATTTTGAAGCCGGCACTGAGCCGCGGCGAAATCCAGTGCATCGGCGCGACGACCCCAGCGGAATATCGCAAGTCAGTAGAGAAAGACCGCTCGCTCGAACGCCGCTTCCAGGCTGTGAAGGTTTCGGCGCCCGGAGAAGAGGAAGCGATTCGCGTCCTGCAGGGCGTGCGCGACCGGTACGAAAAGTTCCACGCCGTCAGCTACACCGAAGACGCGATCCGCTACTCCGTCTATCTTTCGAATCGCTATATTCCAGACCGCTTTCTGCCCGACAAGGCGATCGATCTTCTGGACGAAGCAGGCTCGCGCGTGAAACTGCGCCAGGCGATGCTTCCCGATGAAGTTTCCGAAGTACAGAAGCGCGTGAAGTTCATCACGCACCGCATGGAAACCGCCATCGCGAACCACGAGTTCGAAAAGGCGCGTTTTTATTCGGAAGAAGAGCGCAAAGAGAAAGAACATCTGCGGATGCTGCGCGAGAAGCTGAAAATCGACGATTCGTCCACCGGCATCGTGACGCGTGAGGATATCGAAGACGTGGTCGCACGCTGGACCGGCATCCAAGTTTCCGCGATCAAGGAAGACGAACAGCAGAAGCTGTTGCGCATCGAAGAAGAATTACATCGACGCGTCATCAGCCAGGATAAATCCATCACGGCTCTAGCGCGGGCGATTCGCCGCAGTCGCGCGGGATTGAAAGCCCCGGGACGTCCCGTCGGCTGCTTCTTGTTCCTTGGACCAACGGGCGTCGGAAAAACGGAAGTCGCCCGGCGTCTGGCCGAGTTTTTGTTTGGCAGCGAAAAATCGCTGATCCGCTTCGATATGTCGGAATACATGGAAAAACATTCCGTGTCGAAGCTGATCGGCGCGCCTCCGGGATATGTGGGATACGAGGAAGGCGGCCAATTGACAGAACGCGTTCGCCGCACCCCGTATTCGGTGATGTTGCTCGACGAGATCGAGAAAGCTCACCCGGACGTGTACAATATCCTGCTGCAAGTTTTCGAAGACGGGCAATTGACCGACGGACTCGGAAATACGGTGGACTTCCGCAACACGATCATTATTATGACGTCGAACATTGGAGCGCGGCAGCTGCAGAAACAATCGGGACTTGGTTTCCAATCCAAGGATGAAGTTGCCGCAGCGAAGAGCCAGGACGACATGGTAATGACGGAAGTGAGGCGGGTGTTCAATCCGGAGTTCCTGAACAGGCTCGACGAAGTGATCCTGTTTAATTCACTCACGGATGACGACCTGCTGCGGATTATCGATTTGCTCGTCGGCCAGATCAACGAGACTCTGGTGCATCGCCAGGTGCAGATCGCACTGACACCCGAAGCTCGTCAGTGGATTCTCGAGAAAACCTGTGGCGATCGAAATTATGGCGCGCGGCCGCTCCGGCGCGCGTTGCAGAAATACGTCGAAGACCCACTGTCGGAAGCTCTCATTCAGGGTGGACTGCAGCGGCCGGCTACGCTTGAGATTTATCTCTCAGCGGACGGTCTCTTGTTCCGACCTGTTGTGGAAGCAACCCCGGTGGCCCACTAGGAATCCTACACGCGCAAGCTGGACGGGAGCGGTCCAGCGGGGGAGCCAAATATCTTGGGCGGGGAAGTGCGGCCTTGACCAGAACCATGGCCGCAGGCAGGAAAATATTTCTGCGTCGATTCCAACTTCCCGTCGTTGTGTATCTGTTTTGTACCGCCTTCCTTCATCCCGTTTGGGCTCAGAACGTGAGGCCGTCGCAAACCGTTCAGTACACCATCGAGCGCATTGAATTCGTCAGGGAAATCGCCGCATTCAACGCGACACGCTTTTAGCCCGCATTTTTTCCCGCAAGGGGGATCCCTACACCGAGGAAGCAATCCACCGCGATTTTCAAGCGTTGTGGAACACGCAATTCTTCGAAGACGTCCGGCTCGAGGTTGAAGACAGTCCCGACATACCAAACGCCAAAATTCTCATTTACTACGTGACGGAGCGGCCGATCATTCGCCGCATCGAGTACAAAGGCAACAAGTCGATCAGCGAATCCGACATTCTCGACCGGTTCAAAGATCGTAAAGTGGGGCTCTCGGTGGAAAGCCAGTTCGATCCGACAAAAATCAAACGCGCCGAGGTCGTGCTGAAGGAATTGCTCGGTGAACACGGACGGCAATTTGCCACGGTAAAGCCCACCTACGAACGAATCGCGGCCACGAACGCTGTGAAGCTGGTCTTTAATATAGACGAAGGGCCCAAGGTGAAGGTGGGCGAGATAAAAATTGACGGGAACAAGGCGTTTTCAGACCGCAAGATCATTCGATCGATGAAGCACGACCGTCCCTACTCCATCCCGCTGGGCTTTACTGAAATCCCGGTGATGAGCAAGACGTACGATCGCCAGAAGCTCGATGAAGATTTGGAAATTGGCGTCCGCGGGCTCTATCAGAACGATGGGTACTTCAAAGTGCTCGTAAAAGACCCGATTCTAAAGATTGTTGACGAGGACCGCGCCGGAATTCCCGGGCCTTGGCCGATTGTCGGCTCCAAACACGGGAAAGAAACTAATATCACGATTGTAATTGAAGAGGGTGAACAGTACCGGATGGGATCGTTGAAATTCCGCAGCGGCGATCCGGAACAGGGCCTTGTATTCAAGCCGGAATCCCTGGCGCACTATTTTCCGCTGAAGGAAGGAGATATCTTCTCGACGGACAAGGTCCGAAAAGCGCTCGATAACTATAAAAAGCTCTACGGCGAATACGGCTACATCGAGTTCGTTGCGACGCCCAACACCGAGATAAATGAACCGAAGAAAGCCGTCAACATCACGATGGAATTCAACCAGGGGAAGCCATTCTACGTTCGCCGCATCGAATTTTCGGGCAATACCACCACGCGCGACAAGGTAATCCGCCGCCAGCTCCTGATTGATGAAGGGCAGGTATTCAACAACCGCTATTGGGAATTGAGCCTCTTGCGCCTGAACCAGCTCAATTATTTCGAACAGATAAAACCGGAAAACGCGGAGCTGAAGAAAAACGAGAAAGCCGGGACTGTCGACATCAAGCTCAAGGTAAGAGAAAAAGGGAAACAATCGATCAGCTTCTCGGGCGGCGTCAGCGGAATTGCCGGCACCTTCGTCAGCCTTTCCTACCAGACGAATAATTTCCTGGGTCTTGGTGAGACGCTTTCGCTCTCCGGCCAGCTCGGCAATTTGCAGCAGGGCGCGACCTTCGGGTTTACGGAGCCGTATTTGTTTGACCGCCCGATCTCGACCGGCTTCACGGTCTTCTACAGCAAATTCAATTACAACCAGGCGAAGCAGGAAGGAATTCTGCTCGGCCAGCAGATTGCCATCAATCCGGCGCTCCAGCAGAATTACACTACGGATTCGCACGGCTTCACGATTTTTGCAAGCTATCCTCTAAGAAAATACCGGTTCACGCGCGTGGGCGTTACGTACGGATTTTCCACCACGAACATCACCGCGTTCAGCCAATCGGCGCAGTTGTTGTTCGAGTTCACCCAATTCCGAAGCCTGGCGGGGCCGTCGGCGTTGAACGGCATCCAATCGAGCAAAATTACGCCGACGATTGCATACAACACGGTCGACAACCCGCAGAATCCCACGAGTGGCAAGAGCTTCTACTACGGGCTGGGCTGGGAAGGCGGTCCGCTCGGTGGCAACACCAACACGTTGAGCAATACGTTTACGATGGAATATTTCCGCCCCCATCATAAAAGGCGCAACGTCATCGGCATCCGTGTGCTTACCAGCATGATTACGGGATACTCCGGAACCGACGTACCACCGTACAGCCGCTTCTTTCTAGGCGGGGAAAACGACGTCCGCGGATTCGACTTTTACACGATCTCTCCGTTCGTCGCGATTCCGAGTTCGTCGTCGACCGTCGTCACCTATTTCGATCCCACGCGGCTCAATTCCAGCGGCAATCCGACCCAGGTAGCTTTGAACGTGCCGATCGTGACGTTTCTCCCCACGCGACCTGGCGGCGACTTTCAGGGCGTGTTAAATCTTGAGTATCGAATTCCGATCGCTGGCCCGGTCAGCATGAGTTTGTTCAATGACCTTGGGATCGACGGCATCTTGCGCCCATCGCAGCTTCAGCTGAATGCCTCCGCACTGAGTTCGCTGCAGCAGCAATATCCCAATCCGGATTTCCCGAATTTGACGATTCCGAAAAACCTCGCGGTTATATCCGGCACGAATTTCAAACCTCACACTTCGGCCGGAGTGGAATTCGTGGTTCAATTGCCGATCGTCAACGCGCCGTTCCGGTTTTATTACGCTTACAATTATTTGCGCCTGAACGAGACGATCGAAGGGCCGGCAGGCGGCTTCTTCCTTTCCGATGCCCAGAAAGCTGCGCTGCCTCCGGGAGTGTTTCAAACCCAGATTGCGCCCCAGCTGCAAACGATCCTGAATACGCAGGTCCAACGAATTCCGGCCGGCTTGATCGAACCGAAGCAGACGTTCCGGTTTACAATCAGCCGCACATTTTAACGTTGTGGGAAGCCGCATCACACAGATGCAGGAATCGTGTGCTGCCGGGCTGGATGGATGGAGTGGGTGTGGCATGCAAGTCTGGAAAGGGAGTCGCTAGTTGCGAATTTCGATGATCAACGTAGCTATCTTACACTCCAGGATGCGAACTGAGCGATGAGCGCGAAAACGCATCCGTTTGATACGCTCGGAGGAACGAGAATGAAATTTTGGAAACTGAGCGTTGCAGCATTGCTCACAGTCTGGCTGGCGGGGTGCGGAGGGAATTCTACGCCCGTCGGTGTCGTGATCAATCCCGTCACGGCTACCGTCGTTGTGCGCGGTTCTCAGCTCTTTAGCGCGGTTGGCACTGGTTCCACCACCACCACTGTGAACTGGCAGATTTGCCTTCCTCCCACCACGAGCGGTAATCAACCCACAAATTGCACTCCGATCCCAGGCGGAACAGCCAGCGGGCCAACGGGAGTTGGAACGATAACGCAGGCCGGGCAATACACCGCGCCGGCAACAGTGCCGACGACGAACCCGATACTTGTGGTAGCTACCAGCAGGGTGGATGCGAAAGCATTCGCCACCGCTACGGTTACGATAGATTCCGGCGTTCGCGTTCAAATCGCTCCCCTCACCGCTTCGATCTCTCCGCAGGAAAGATTCACGTTCACGGCCACGGTAACAGGCGCCCAGGATCAGGGTGTTACATGGTCCGTGAATGGCATTGCGGGAGGCAATGCGCAGGTCGGATTCGTTTGCCCCAACACGGCAGTCCCCACGCCACCGGCGTGTCCGCCCGGGACATACGTTGCGCCAGCGAATCTGCCGGGGGCTGTCAAAGTGACGGCAACGTCCTCCGCGGATCCTACGAAATCCGCATCCGCGGCGGTAAGCGTTACAATTGGCTCCGGAACTCCAATAATCAGCAGTATCGATCCCACAATCGCGGCGCAAGGATCTGTGCAGCAGGATGTCTACATAGCGGGATCGGGCGCTGTCGGGACCAATTTCTTTTCCACGTCAATCGTACTCGTGGATGGCGTGCCAATCGTTCCCACATTCATCAATAATACTTTGCTGCGCGTCACGATCCCGTCAGTGCTGCTGCAACAGGCGAAAATCGTCAATATCCAGGTACGACGCGCAAATGGCGATACTTCAGCCCCGGCGGCGCTGAACGTTCAACCGGTGCGCCCTGCGATTATCGCGTCGTCGCCCGACAGCGTGGTGCAAGTGAATTCGAGCATTAACGTGAATCTTAGCGGCGGTTTCTTTTTTCACTCTCCCTCCGGCAGCAGCACTACCGCGACTTTCAATGGAACCAACGTGACGCCGCCAGTGGTGACGAATAGCCGGCAACTCGTTGTGACCGTTCCAGCCGCGGGCATCGCGACTCCGGGGCTGTACCCGATCATCGTTCAAAATCCGGGCATCGCCGCAAATTCTCCTTCCGTGTCTGCTGTGAATCTCGCGGTGACTCCGAATCCTCAATCGATTCCAACTGCACCCATCGCAAGCGTTGCAGTCGGTGCGAGTCCAGCGGCAATCGCGGTCGATACGGTGCTGAATCTTGCCGCGGTGGCGAACATGGGAGACAACAGCGTCTCGCTGATTAGCTTGGCGACCAATTCCGTGGTCAAAACGATTCCCAACGTGGGCACTGCGCCGTCGGGAATCACGATTGATGATCAGCTTCCGCATCACATCGCCCTTGTCGTCAACAGCGGCGACAACACCGTCTCGGCAATCGACCTCACGACCCAAGCACTAGTTGGCACTCCACTCTCCGTTCAGATTGGCGCGCCGCCGCCACCCGTCGCTGGACCTGTCGCACTCTCCATCGGCGTTAACCCGCTCACGCATCGCGCGATTGTCGCGTATCAATCGACGAATCTGGCCACTGTGATCGACGTGTCCACCGGCGTTCCTGTTTTCGTCGAGCAAATCGGCGGCAGCCTTACGGCGTTTAGCACCGGCATCGCTCCCGCCGTTGCAGTTGACCCGCGACTGAACTGGGCCGTCGTCACGCCGGGAGGCGGCGGCGCGGTAAACCTTGTCGACCTCGGCCGAGCGCCGATTGCAGGGGATGGCGGCAGGCCTCCGCTTGTGATTGGAACGCTTTCCATCTCGCCGAGCATTCAGGGCGTCGGTATCAATACGGAAACGCATCAGGTCCTACTGACGAATCCCAACGGTGTAACTCTCTCGACCTTCAGCCTGCTCGACAATTCCGTGAACACGATCACGTTTCCTGTGGGGCAATTGGGAAGTGTGGCGGCGGCCGTGAATTCGCTCGCGAACGTCGGAATTGCTGTGAACGCTGAAACGAATACGGCATCCGTGGTGGATCTAGAGAACGGCAATCCGTTGGCAACTGTCTCCGGTTTGGGAGCATCGCCGGAAGCCGTAGCTGTCGATCCCGTTCTCAACGAAGCGTTGTCTGTGAATCAGGGAGCAGGTACGGTTTCCATCATTGCTCTTGGCAATTCCTTCCGAACATTGCAAATCGCGGAGGCAAGCCCGGCGGTAGCATTCGCGCCAGCCACAACGAACCTTCCGCTCACCATCAACGGAATTGGATTCGTGCAAGGCACCTCGCAGGTGATCCTTGACCACACCGCGCTTCCCCCGGGAGACGTTACGGTTTCAAATGGCGGCAGGCAGATCGTAGCGAATATCCCCGCAAGCATGCTGGCACTCGCGCGACGCTACATTGTTACGGTTCAGAACTCGGCTTCCAATGTTTCGAACGCCACCGATTTGGCCGTGGTACAACCGGTCGTCGTCGGGAACACGCCTTCGAGCGTCGCGGTCGATCCCGATCGCGATATTGCGGTTGTCACGAATTCAGGTGACGGGACAGTTTCACTCATCGATCTGACGACGGGAACGACGCTCCCGCAGAGTCCGCTTGCAGTGGGAACGGATCCGATCGGCGTCGCTTTGCTTCCGCGGCTTGGTTTGGCGGCTGTCGCGAATAGCGGAACCAGCAACGTAACTGTGCTCGACGAGAACGGAATCAATAGTCCACAGACCGTGGGAATCTGCGGCGGCTGTTCCGGTCCCACTGGAGTGGCCGTCAACCAGGACACGGAGTTAGGAGTTGTAGCTGCCTCTGGGCCTGACGCGGCGTGCGCAACTACGAGCAGCGGCTGCATCGCCAGCCTGATTACGGTCGCTCCGACTGGTTCAGCGTTTCAAAATAGCGTGCAGGTAAATCAAAATCCCGTGTCGGTGGCGATCGATCCGAATGGCGACGGTTACGCAGCCGTGGGCACGGCGTCCCAGGCGGGCAGTCTCGATATCATTGATCTCTTGACGTCAACGGTGACGTGCAGACAGAACGGAATCCAGGTGGCGAGCGGTGTGGTTTTCGACCCGGTGAATCGGGTTTTCGTCGTTGCCAACAGCTTGCAAAACAATCTCGTGATGATCGATCCCGTCACGTGCATTCCCACTGCGGTGCGAGTGGGCATCAATCCCACTTCGCTCGATTACGATTTCCAGACAAGCACGCTGGTCACGGTAAACTCGGCCAGCAATACAATGTCGTTCATCGATTACGTGTGTCCACCCATCGCTGGCGGGTCCGCCAATTGTCCGGCGCCGCAGACTCGCGCGATTTTTGGGATTACGAGTTCGGCGCAATTTTCTCAGTCGCAGCAGTTTTCCGTCTCGATTGATGCGCGCCTGAATCTGGCGGTCGTCGTCGATACGAACAACAGCCGGGTGCTGCTGATCCCACTGCCGCATTGACCGAGTCGTGCGCGGCGCGTGAGCCAACCTCGGCGTTGGCCGGCGCATCCGAATGGCCGGGCGAAGTTGTACCGCGAATGCCGATGTTTTGCCGCGAATTGAATCCGATTGACCGTTTTCTCGCGGCGCGGCTATAATCACGAGTTTGCGTTTGGCGGAATTTACGATGAAGGAGTGAGAATGAGGATGCAATTGGCAGTTCTGGCCCTGGCGGCGTCGTTTCTTGCGCCCGCAGTGTGGGCGCAGTCGGCTGGCGCGGACGCTGGTTCGGCTGGCATGAAGGTCGGAGTAATTAACGTGCAGGTGGCGATCACCAGCACGTCGGAAGGCAAGCAGGCGGCTGCCGAACTGCAGTCGCAGTTTGCTCCGCGGCAATCGGAGCTCGACGGCCTGCGGCGGCAGATCGAAGACATTCAGACGCGGCTGCGCACCGGTTCCAGCACTCTCAGCGACGACGAGAAGGCTCGTCTCTCGCGCGAGGCTGAACAGATGACCCGCACGTTCCAGCGGAAGCAGCAGGATTCGCAGGATGATTTCAACGAGGCGCAGCGTGAAGTGGTCGACCGCATCGGCCGCAAGATGATCGACGTTCTGGACAAGTACTCGAAGGAAAAAGGCTACGGAGTGATTTTCGACACGTCCGCCCAGAACACTCCGGTGGTCTACGCCGCAAATCAGATCGACGTGACGCAGGAAATCATTCGTCTCTTCGATCAGAACTATCCGGTGAAGGCCGGAGCATCCACGAAACCGGCAACGGCTCCGCGTTCGGCAGCTCCCAAGCCGGCAGCGCCCGCTCAACCGAAACCGTAACAGTAGTTCGCACCGGCAATCGTAGTTCGAAAGAAATAGCCGAAAAAAAGGCCTCTCCAAACCGGAGAGGCCTTTTTGTTTTTGTGCGTGATCCCTGCTATGGGAGTGCACCAACCGTCTAGCTCGATGCGCTTTTCAGGTGCTCGCTCCAGAATTTTCGAGCGCCCACTTTTCGAGCCTTGCAAAAGATGGGGTTCTTCTCTTGCTTCTACTCCGACAAAGCATCTGGCGCGGGTGGCGTTTTAAGGAACGGCAAGCGCCTGTAACAACTGAAGGTGATGAAGTGGAGGTTTCCGGTTCCGTAGCGGCGCTTGAGGTTTTTTGCCATGGGAGTAGGACGAACCGGACCAGACCAAGCTGGACCGGACCAAAACCCTCACCCTTCGCAAGATCGGCGAAGAGTGAGCCACCCGTAACAGCCAAGTCAAAACCCTGGAGTCAACTGCCTCAGTGGTATCATTCGAGCGTGAACGAGGTCAATTGTGGAAACCACGGAGACGGGGAAGGCTGGCCCACCCGCCTTTACATTCGGTGTGGGCGCGGGTGCAGAAGCAGGCGTTTCTCCGCAGATCGGCACAAGCCACTTCATCCCATTCTGTCCTCACTAACGAGGTTTTTCCAAATGGAACAGCACCGAGTCAGTCCGGAGAAATATCGCCGAGAAGTTTTGGCATACCATGGGCTTCCTGTCGTAACTGCCCTTCTGTTAGTTGGTATTTTCCTCGCAGGGTTCTTTTTCACTGGGAGTATGCTTTTGTCTGGCCTAGCGGCTCTCCTTACATCTTTACTCCTTGTTTGGCGCTGGGCTCTCGCGGGAAGGCAAATTGATCGTTGGGGATGCCCGAAATGCGGAGGCACTCTCCCTAGAAAAATCTATTGGAAGTACCCGCCCAACGTCTGCCCACGCTGCGGCGAAAAACTGGACGCGTGATCGAAGACCTCTGATTTTTGCGCTGGCTGTCGGCGTTCCGATCTTGCTCGTCTTGGGGGCTGTTTACGGCCTGCTGTCGCCCCACGAGTGGGCGTTTGGAATGATCGCCGGGTTGCGATGCTGCTCGCTCTTGGCGAGCGCGCAGAAGAGGGTGGCAAAGAAAAAGCTTCTGTTTGGCGTGGAGCAAAGGCCAGCGGTAGATGACGACTCTCGCAAACGTATGTTACGTGATATTCGGAAATGGAAGGTGTGGATCGGCGTCCTAATAGTCTTGCTTCCCGTCGGGATTGCAGATGGATAGTGCACCGCGCTTGCTATCGACGTTATTGGGCGTAGGAATCAGTGACGCATGTACAGGTCGCAATACGACGAGTTAGGTGGCGGAATTTCGGGCACCTTGCGTTTTTTGAGCCACCGAGCTTATACTTAATCGCTTCCAGATAGGTCGCACGTCCAAGTGGGCCGCAAGCCCACTTTTTTGTTGGGCGCGTGTTTGGCGCTAGGGTAGAGGTATCGGCGGAAGCGAGCGCTAGCCCGAAGGGTGCCGGACGGCTGGCGGCAACGGCCTCACCTCCGATGGGGTGAGCTACATAAGTATGGACTTGGGAAAGATTCGTGAGGCGGCGGAGCGAGTGGCTCGCTCGGAAGGCCTCGAAATATTTGACGTAGAGTGGATGGTAGGCAAGCAGCGATTGCTGCGCGTCTATCTCGACCGGTTACCCGGCCCGGCGAACCCCGAAAACTTGGGGGTGACTCATGCGGATTGCCAGCGCGTGAGCGAGCAGTTGAGCGTGATATTGGACGTGGAAGACCTGGTGCCGGGGCCCAGCTACATTCTGGAGATGAGCTCGCCGGGGCTGGATCGAAAGTTGATCAAGCCGGCCGACTATGAGCGATTTGTCGGCAGGCTGGCGAAGATATGGTTGGAGCAGCCCGTCGAGAAACAGAAATATCTCGAGGGACGATTGGCCGGGTACGCGGACGGCACGGTAAAGCTGAAGCTGAAAGATCGCGAGATTGAAGTGCCGTACGCCGGGATTCGAAAAGCGAACCTGGTGGTAGAACTCTAGGGAGCCATGGATGGCGAGTCTGCTGTACCAGACGATCGAGCAGATCAGCCGGGAGAAGCACATCGAGCCCGAGGTGATCGTGGCGGCCATTGAGGACGCGATGGTCGTAGCGGCGCGGAAATATTACCGCACCGAGGAAGATCTGCGCTCGAAGTTCAATCCTGACACGGGCCACATCGACGTGTTTTCAGTGCGCGCGGTCGTGGAAGAAGTAACGGACCCGCTGCGCGAGATTTCGCTTGGCGATGCGCGCAAGAAGCTGCCGGAAGTGGAAGTAGGCGGCGAGTTCACGGAAGTGAAGCCGACGGATGTGCTGGGAAGAATCGCGGCGCAGACGGCGAAGCAGGTAATTCTGCAGAAAGTGCGCGAAGCCGAGCGCGACACGATCTACAACGAATTCCACACGCGCGTTGGCGAGCTTGTGAACTGCATCGTGAAGCGGACGGAAGGCCCGGACACGATTGTAGATTTGGGGCGGACCGAAGCGCGTTTGCCTAAGAGGGAACAGTCGCGCCTGGAAGCTTACAACGTCGGCGACCGGTTGCGCGTGACGATCCGCGCCGTGGAACGCGCGGCGAAAGGGCCGCAGGTGGTGGTTTCGCGCGCCGACCCTGCTCTGGTGCAACGATTATTCGAAATGGAAGTGCCGGAAATTTACGATGGCACCGTGCAGATTCGCGCGGTGGCGCGTGAAGCGGGCGAGCGTACGAAGATCGCCGTGGAAAGCCGCGACAAGGACGTGGACCCGGTAGGCGCTTGCGTCGGCATGAAGGGAATGCGCGTCCAGTCGATCATTCGCGAATTACGCGGAGAGAAAATCGACATCATTCCGTTCAGCGAAGAAACGGTGGCGTTCGCGCAGAAAGCACTTAGCCCCGCGAAGGTGACGCGCGTTCAGATCGTCGATCCGGAAGAGAAGCGGCTCGAAGTGATCGTCGAGGATACGCAACTCTCGCTTGCAATCGGCAAGAAGGGCCAGAATGTTCGCCTCGCTAGCAAGTTGATCGGCTGGAACATCGATATCAAGAGCGAAGAAGAGAAGCGCCGCGAAATCGAAGCGCAGATGGCCGCGCTGACGGCTCCCGGCACGCCGCTCACGCAATTGGCGGGAGTCGGCCCGAAGACGATTGAAAAGCTCGAAGCGCACGGCGTCACGTCGATCGAGAAGCTCGCGGATATGACGCCCGAACAGCTAGTTGAAATTCCGGGCATCGGCGAGAAGATGGTGGAGAAAATTCACCAGTCCGTGGCGCTGTATTTCGAAGAACTGGAAGCGCAAGCGACTGCCCCGGCTGAACCTGCGCCTGCTGAGGGTGAAGCGCAGGCGGGCGGCGAACTGGAATCTGGTGGAGAAGGATTTGTTGCCGAAGCGGAAGCGGCGGCGGAAGTTTCTGATGGGGAAACGGAATCCGTTGACGCAGCAGAGACAGCTGAAGGCACCGAAGTTCGCGCATCCGAATCTGTCGAGGATTCGGATGCGAACGAAAGCGGAAACGTCGAAAGCTCCGCAGTTGAATCGACGGAAGTCAACTCAAGCGAAAGCGAAGTAGCAGGTCCGGAATCGGAAGAGGATGCAGCGAAGCGCGCGAGTTCTGAGTAGTACGGAGAGAACAGAGGCTGATGGCAGATTCTAATCAGATTCGAATCAACGAACTGGCACGGGAACTCGAGGTTAAGGCGAAGGTGCTGATCGATTTCCTGCCGGAAATCGGCGTCACCGAAAAGAAGACGCACTCGAGTTCGCTCGATCTCGACAAGGCCGAACTCGCGCGGAAACATTTTCAAGGTCTCGCGGCGAAGGAAGCCGCGGCGGAAGCCGAGAAGCAGGCCAAGGCGACGGCGGCGAAGAAACCTGCGGCACGTTCGGTGGCCGCTGCGCCTGCGTCAACGGCAAAGCCTGCCGCGGCTGCGCCAGCGACGGCTGCTCCTGCATCTCCTGCTACGGCGGCGAAGCCGGCGGCTCCGGTAAGTCCGGCGGCGCGTCCTGCGGGACCGCCACCGTCAGCTCCGGGTGTAGCACCGGCGACGGCTGCACATTCTCCTGCACATTCTCCTGCTCATGCTCCTGCACATGCCACAGCTCATCCCGTTGCACACCCCCCCGCGCAAGCTCCTGTTGCTGCAAAGCCGGGTGTAGCACCTGCGTCTGGTGCGTCCGCTGCTCCAACGAAACCTGGTGTTGCGCCAGCTGCTCCGCGGCCCGGCATTCCTGCGGCACCCCCGCGGCGCGTACAAGGTAATCCCGCATTTCGACCGGCTCCCCCTGCTCCTGCGGGAACGGCCGCAAGTGCCCGGCCCGCTGGTGCGCCGCCGGCGGGACAAAGATATCCAGTTCGTCCGGGAGCACCGCCGTCCGGCGGAGCGCCGCGTCCGGGCGCGCCACAAAGTTATCGTCCGTCCGCAGCGACGGGACAAACTCGTCCAGGCGGACCGCCGCGTCCTGGTGGCGGACCTCCAGGAAGATATCCGTCGCGCCCCGGCAGTGGCGGAGAACGAGGCGGGCGTCCGGGTCAACAAGGACCCGTCGGCGGACAACGTCCTGGTGCGACCGGCGGTGCCGGAATTCCAAAAGCCGAACCGGGCAAGCCCCTGTATGCGCGTAAACCGCCCGCGCGCGGCCGGCCGCTTATCGAGAAGCGTTACGCAGAAGGTGAACGCAAGCTCCATCCGGTGCGCACGCGCGCAGGTGTGGGCGCAGGGCGCTCAACGCAGGCGGAGCCCGTCGCGCCGGTGCAACGTGAGCCCCGGCAAGTGACCGTCACCGAAGGAATCACGGTTCGCGAACTCGCCGAGAAGCTCGACATTCGCGCGAAAGAATTGCTGAAGACGCTGCTCGACCGCGGAATTTTCGCGAGCATCAATCAGGCTCTCGACGCGCCCACGGCGACAAATTTGGCCGAGGCGTTCAACGGGATCGTGCAGGTTGTAAGTTTCGAAGAGCAGATCGTGCAGGAAGAGAAGGTAAAGGAAGAGCGTTCGGCGAATCAGCACCCGCGCTCGCCGGTGGTTACCGTGATGGGACACGTGGATCACGGAAAGACCAGCCTCCTCGACGCGATTCGCGAAACGGAAGTGGCGGCCGGCGAAGCCGGTGGAATCACGCAGCACATTGGAGCGTACGAGGCGCGCATCGACGGGCGGCGGATTGTTTTCATCGATACGCCGGGTCACGAAGCGTTCACGCGAATGCGCTCGCGCGGCGCGAAGGTGACGGACATCGTCGTGCTCGTGGTGAGCGCGGATGACGGAGTGATGCCGCAGACCGAAGAAGCGATCGCGCACGCGCAGGCTGCGGGCGTGAAGATCATCGTCGCGATCAATAAGATCGATAAACCCGGCGCCGAGCCCGAGCGCGTGAAGCGCCAGCTGGCCGACCGGAAATTGATGCCTGAAGAGTGGGGCGGCGACACAGTGATGGTTGAAGTGTCAGCGAAGACCAAAAAGAACGTCCCTCGGCTGCTGGAAATGATTCTGCTTGTCGGCGACTTGCTCGAACTGAAAGCCGATCCCGACGCACCTGCCAGCGGAACAGTGCTGGAATCGCGCGTTGACAAGGGACGCGGACCGGTGGCTACCGTGCTCGTTCAGAACGGCACGTTGCGAATCGGAGATTTCTTCGTCGTCGGCGCGGTGTACGGAAAAGTGCGCGCAATGTTTGACGATCTGGGGCGTCCGATCAAGCAGGCGGCGCCGTCAACACCTGTGGAGGTACTCGGTTTGCAAGGCGTGCCCGAAGCGGGCGACCAGTTCCAGGTGACGGATGAAGCGAAGGCGCGGCACATCGTCGAATACCGGCAGGGAAAGCAGCGCGAGGCTTCACTGGCGAAGACGGCTTCGGGCCGCCTGACGCTTGACCAACTGCATGAACAATTGAAGGCCGGCGAAGTGAAAGACCTGCCTGTCGTGGTGAAGGCGGACGTGCAAGGGTCCGTGGAAGTGCTGAACGAAATGCTGCCGAAACTTTCGAACGACCAGGTGAAGTTGAAAGTGATCCAGGCGAGCGTCGGCGCTGTGAGCGAAACGGACGTGCTGCTGGCGTCGGCTTCGAACGCCGTCATCGTGGGTTTCAACGTGCGCCCGGAAAGAAAAGCGGCAGAGCTGGCGCAGCGCGAAGGCGTCGACATCCGGCTGCATACGATTATTTACGAGCTGCTGGATGAGCTGAAGAAGGCCGTATCCGGACTGCTCGCGCCGGTAATCAAGGAAACGTATCTGGGCCGCGCGGAAGTTCGAAATTCGTTCCGTGTAAAGGGAGTGGGGACGATTGCCGGGTGCTCGGTGCAGGACGGCATCATCAAGCGCGACGCGGAAGTGCGCGTGCTGCGCGACAACGTCGTTATCTATACCGGCAGAGTGAGTTCGCTGCGGCGTTTCAAGGACGACGCGAACGAAGTGCGCGCGGGATTCGAGTGCGGAGTGGGGGTTTCGAATTTCAGCGACGTGAAGGTGGGAGACATTCTCGAGTGTTTCAAGATCGAGAAATCGGCCGCGCCGGAACTGATAAATTTCGCGGATCGCGATCGAGATGCCGGTCGTCCCGGGGCTGCTCATTAATATCGCAGATCGCGTACGGGCGCAGGAAAGCTCGGAAACCGGGCGAAATTAGTTAATTTTGAATGATCCGTTGCTGTTCTCTCGGACGGGCACGGATATGCCGATCGGCCTTCTCACCCTAGAAATACATATCTCCGATGCGCAGTCCCTCAAGGACAAGCGGCAGGTGCTGCGCAGCCTGAAAGACCGGCTGCGCGCGCATTTTAACGTGGCGGTCGCCGAACTCGAACATCAGGAACTTTGGCAGCGTTCGCGAGTGGGCGTGGTGACAATTTCAGGCGACGGGAAATTTCTGGCAGAATCCCTCGAAGCGATTGCGTTGGAGTCGGAACGGATTTTGGGGCGCGATCTGGTGTCGAGAGAGATTGACTATTTTGAGGATGGCGAATGACGACCGGCGGACATCGCTCCAGCGGGCACCGCATCGAGCGGATTGCCGAAGAAATCCGGATTGAAGTGAGCCTGATGCTGGCGGGCGAACTGAAGGATCCGCGCCTTGCGGGGCCAGTGACGATTACAGAAGTGCGCGTGACGCCGGATATGCGCACCGCGCGGATTTTCGTGAGCCTTGCCCACGAGGATGAAGCCGAACGCGGCAAAACTCTCGCGGGACTGCAGGCTGCGAAAGGCTTCGTTCGCCACGAATTGATCGAGCGCCTCCAATTGCGGCGGGCGCCTGAAGTGCTGTTCATCCTCGATCAATCGGAAGAGATCGGCGACCGCATCGATCAACTTTTGAAAAACGCAAAAAGCCCGGGAAAATAATTTAAGCTCATGCCCCGGACACCACAGCCTCCTCCCATCGATGGGATTCTCATCGTCGACAAGCCTCGCGGAAAAACATCGCACGACATTGTCGAGTCGGTGCGCCGGCTCGTTGGATTCCGGCAGATCGGACATCTTGGCACGCTCGACCCGCTGGCGACGGGCGTTCTCGTTCTGGCGCTCGGCCGTGCCACGCGGCTCGCGCGTTTCTACACCGGGCGTCGCAAACGCTACAGCTGCGCGGTGCGGTTTGGTTTCGCGACGGACACGTACGACGCGGACGGTGAGCCACTTGGACCGGATTCCGCGCCGGCGATCGATGCCGAGAAAATTGCTGCTCTCGCGGCGCAATTTATCGGCAAGATTCAGCAATTGCCGCCTGCTTACTCCGCGAAGAAAGTTCACGGGCGCCCCGCGCACGAACTTGCGCGCAAGAACAAACCTGTGAATCTCGAACCTGTCGAAGTGGAAGTATTCGAATTTCGGTTGACGGGCGTGGAAGGTTCGGTGGCGCGCTTTGTGGTGGAGTGCGGCGCGGGGACATACGTCCGATCGCTGGCTTTCGATCTTGGAAAGCTTGAAGGCTCGGGAGCGCACCTTGCTGAAATTTCGCGGACCGCGGTGGGCGAATTCACGCTGGATCAGGCCGCGACGCTCGCGGAGCTGGAGCAAGATGCAAAAGCCGGGCGCATTGCTGAGCGCGTGATCGCGCTGGAGAGCATGCTGCCGGAATTGCCGCGAGCTACCGTTCTGCCGATTGTCGAGAAGCGCGTGCGGCATGGAGCAAAATTTAATTTGTCGATTGCGCAGATTCAGCCCGGACAGTCAACTGCAGCGCAGGGAGCGCCGGCGCAACTCGATTCCGGAGAATGGAAGCCGGCGAGGCTGCGCGTCTTCAGCCAGCAAGGGCAGCTCATCGCGATTGCCGAGCCTGTGGTGCCGCGGACGTACCAGCCGCTGGTTGTACTTGAAGCGACGCCGTAATCCCGACGCGCTGTTCGATTCACATACCTCCCACGTGCCACCCAACGGTTGCCACTCCCAACGGAATCGATTCGATTTTGCTAGCCGACGCGCCCCTGACCAATTCTCCTGGTTAGCGCAAAGGGTACGGCCCCGCGACCCCATCCGGGGTGCACAAATCGCGCATGCCGTGCGCCTACAGCGTGGCGGTCAGTTGCGTTACTGGAGCGCTGCGATCAGCCTACATTTCTACACTTCCGCGGATTAGCTACTGCGGAGGCGGCTGAGGCGGCGTTTCGTTTTGCGGATTCGGTTCGGGCTGAGGCGGGGGTTGCGGTGAAGTCCGTGCCGGAGGCTGTGGCATGGGCTGCGGTTGAGGTGGTGGTGCTACGTTGACGGGCACACCTTCGTTGCCGCGATCAATGCCGCGCGCACCGATTGCGCCTCCTTGGCCTTCCGGCGCGCCGCGGCCAGCGTAGATGAGGTGATCTTTGCGAGGCGCGAGTTCGACGAGTCTCGGCGTGATCAGAATGATCAGGTCCATGTCCTGGTCCATTTTCGACTGAGTGCTGGCGAGCATCCCGAGTCCTGGGACGGATGAAATTCCGGGCGTGCCATTCAGCGAGTTCGAGTAGTCCAGTTGCCGGACCCCCATCACCATGCTCGTTTCATTGTCGTGAAGCCGAATCGTCTGTTCGATGGACTGATTCGAAATCACCGGAATACCGTTGAAAGATTGGGCCGTGACGCTGCTTACTTCGAGACTCAAGTGCAGCGTGACTTCATTTTCCGGATGAATTCTCGCGGTGGCTTTCACTTTGGTGCCGATGTCGAGGTACTCAACTCCCGGAAATTGGGTGGCGGCCAAAGGATTTGTTGCACCGCTGAAATTGGAGTTGTTCAGAATTACTGTGGCCGTGTTCGATCCTTTGTCCGCGGTGACTGCGTCAGGCTTTCCGTTCGCGTCGAAATCGGCGGTTGCGACGCCAACGGGAGTGGTGCCGACGGGCAGTTCGAAATTGGGCCCAAACAATCCGTTGCCGAGATTTAGCAAGACGGAAACGGCGTTGTCCGTTTGGTCCGCGACGAGGAGATCGAGGCGGCCGTCAACATTGAAGTCGGCGACAGCGAGAGATGTGGGGCCGTTTCCTGCGGGGAATACAGACTGGGTCTGAAAGGTTCCGTCGCCAACGCCGTTGAGAATCGAGACGGTGTTATCAGTGTTGTTGGCAACTGCGAGATCGAGAAAACCATCGCCGTTGAAATCCCCAGTCGAAACCCACACCGGTGCAGTGCCGACGGAATAGTCCGTGCGATTTTTGAATGTTCCGTCACCGTTGCCGAGAAACACCGAGACCGTATTGTCGTTTTGATTTGTGACAACCAGGTCGATATGGCCGTCGGCATTAAAATCGGCGGCCGCGATCGACGAGGGCGCATGACCGGTCGGAATAAACACGGGAGGCTTAAAGGTGCCATTGCCGTTGCCGAGGAGGATGGCGAGCGTATCGTTGATATTGTCCGCGACCACGAGGTCTGCGAATCCGCTTGTCGTAAGAGTGGCGGCGACGGCTGCAACCGGACCAGTTCCAGCGCCAATCGAGATATCTGTTTTCGGTTTGAAGGTGCCGTCACCGTTGCCGAGAAGAATTGAGACCGTGTCAGCCGTGTGATTCACGACGGCGAGATCGAGATTCAAGTCGGCGTTTACGGTGGGATTAAAATTTGCGCTGACGATCCAAACCGGCCCAGCTCCGGTGGGTATCAGCGTCGGCGCGACGAAAGTTCCGTCGCCATTTCCGAGGAACAGGGAAAGAGTATTGTCCGTATTATTCGCGACGATGATGTCTTCAATGCTCTTATCGCGAACGTCGGCAGTGGTGACAAAAACGGGGGCGGTGCCTGTCGTCAACGTCGTGGTGGGCAAGTTAGCCGAAATTAACCCGGCGACGCCTGTGCCGTTTCCCGCGAGGCTCGGAGAAAACTGCGCCAGCGCGACAGGGAAACGTTCGCCGACAAAGAACGTTGCTGGCTTTCCGTCTTCCGCGCGCAGCAGAATTCGGCGGCCGGTGCGGACAAGCGAAAGCATCGACGAGAAATTAGCGGTAGCTCCGGGCATTGTCGCGAGGAACGTAGTCGATCCTCCGCCGAACGCAATCAGTGGAGGAATCAACGATCCGATGCTTACCTGGCCTGAGCCGAGCAGTGAGGCGATTTGCGTGGCCGTCAAGCCCGCAAGCGCTGCCGGCGCTCCGAAGACTTGCGTGATGACGTCGATAAGGCCCTGTTGCGATTGCAGAGCTTCCTGAACTTGCTGCCGGCTGAGAGTGAACACGTGAGTGGACTGCGGAGGAGTGATGCCGAGTACACGCTCATAGTTGCGGTCGACTTCCAGCACCTCGATTTCGAGAACGAGCTCGCCGACCGGCTTTTCGAGATCGTCGAGCAGGTCCGTTGCGACCGCGATCGCTTGTGGCGACGCGCGCAACGTGATCGTGCCGGAGCGCGTATCAAGGTCGGCGCGCGTAATACCCGCGATTTCGCGAACGAGCCGGAATATTTCCGTCATCTGCTCGTTCGATTCCGAGGCGGGGAGCGTCACGGTGCGCACGACGGAGGGTGCGTAGTCCTTGCGTTTTTGCTGCGAGTCTTCAGCAACGATGAACAGATGTTTCGTCAATGGCCGCCAGAACGTGCCGGTTTGCTCGCCGATCAGCCGCAGCGCGGTCGCGAAATCGAGGTCGTCAATGTGAAAGCGAACCACCCGCGATCTCAGGTCGACGTCGAACGCAACCTCCACTCCGAATTGCCGCGCAATCTCGTTGTAGGCGCTCTGCGTATCGCCGCGGATGTCGAAGTTCCGATTGCCCGGCGTGTAATCGAGATGGACTGGCCCTGCAAGCTCTGGCTCGATTGCCGCAGGCCGAAGCTGGCCCATATACAAGGCGCTCAACTCGGCATACCGCGCCTGGAGCACTCGATTTGTGGGGTCGAGAGAGCGCGCTGACACGAGAATTCGGAGCGCTTCGGCGAGCCGTCCGGAAACTGCCTCGCGCTCGGCAAGGTCCATTTTTTCCTGAACGACGTGACCCTTTGCAATTTCGAGGTGCTCGAAATAACCCTGGTCGTTCGGCGCCCAGCTTACTGCGTCGGAATACGATTCTAAGGCCGCCTGCCAGTTCCCATCGTGCTCGTCGCGGAGGCCTTGTTTATAGGCCGCCAGGGCCTTCTTGGGGTCAGGCTTGATGGCTGGCTTGGCGGATCGCGTGCTGAAAGGCTTGGCCGTGGAAGAGGTGTCTTGACTCTGGGAGGCTGAGTGATTCGTGGCCTGCGGAAGCGCGGGGAGGGCAAGCGAAAGGAAGAGTAGCGCTCCAATCAGCGTACGCGAAACGCTTCGCACGATTGCCATAAGAGCTTCCATTCTACAGGAATGCAAGAGACGGGCGTGACGCTCAAGGCCGAAAGGCCTTGATTTTAAGGATACGGAGGCGCTAGACTTGTTGGTGTAGTTGCAACTCGGTTTCAACTGGAAACTCCATTGCTTTCGGCTCTTCTGGTTGCTCTTCGTGAAGGCGTCGAAGCCGCGCTTGTCGTCGGCATCGTCCTCGTGTATCTGAATCGAACGGGTCGCCGCGCGCTCACAAAATACGTCTGGAGCGGCGTCGCGTTGGCTGCCGGTGCAAGCGTCGTGGCAGCCATTCTGCTCGACCGGTGGAAAGTAAGCGAAGACGGCTTCGAAGGGCTGCTGATGCTGGTGGCGGCGGCGCTCGTGGTTACGATGATCATCTGGATGAACAGAGTGGCGCGCACGTTGCGGAAGCATATCGAGTCGCGTCTCGAAACGTATGCGCAGCAATCAACGAGCGCAGCCGGGCTGGGCATCGGATTCTTCGTTTTCCTCATGGTGGTGCGTGAAGGCGCAGAGCTGGTGCTGATTTTGAGGGCTGTGGAACTTTCGAGCGCGGGCGTAGAAGTGTGGATCGGGACGCTTTTGGGAATCGGGATAGCAGTTGCAGTGGGGCTGTTCTTTTTCCAGGGCACGCTGAAGATTCCACTGCACCGGTTCTTCGCGGCGACGAGCGCGATCCTGATGGTCGTGGCGTTCCAACTGGCACTCACGGGATTGCATGAGCTGAGCGAGGCGATGTGGCTGCCGTCGAGCAAGGCGGAGATGTCCACGATTGGCCCGATTGTTCGGAACGAAGTATTCTTCTTCATCGTGATTCTGGGAGCAGCGGCGCTGGTGGTGTTGCGCGAATGGTTCGGATCGAAGGCGCCCTCCGCGGAGCTGGCGGCGAATCCTGCCGAGCGGCGAAAGCTGCAGTGGGAGTTTCGCAGGCGGCGCGCCTGGAGCTTCGCAGCGGCAGCTTTGTGCATACTCGTTGTGCTGGCGTTGACCGCGGAATTTGTGTACGCCCGCGCAATGAACGCTCCTGTCCGGGCGACGGCGCTCGCAGGTCTAAATGGCGAGGTGCGGATTCCGCTCTCGCAGCTCATGGATTCAAGCTTGCATTACTATTCGGCAGAGGTGAATCAAGCCGATATCCGGTTTCTCGTGATTCACAAGTCCGGCGGCGATTATGCGGCGGCGCTCGACGCGTGCCAGATTTGCGGCCCGGTCGGCTACCGGCAGGAAGGTCAGAATGTAATCTGCCGGAACTGCGGAGCGGCGATTTACATTCCGTCAATCGGGCAATCGGGCGGCTGTAATCCGATTGTGGTGAAATCGCGAGTGGCAAACGGAGAACTGGTGGTCGATCTCTCAGCGCTTGCGGATGCTGCGTCGACGATTCACGCCAAATAATATGTTTGCCCGCCTGGTAGGAGAATCCTTCGTTCGCAATCCGCGCCGCAAAATTCTGACGGCGGCGGCGCTTGTCATGGGCATGGCGGTGGCAACGGCAACGCTGACCGTCGCGCTCGATGCAGGTGATCGCCTGGCGCGCGAATTTCGGAGCCTGGGCGCGAATCTGCTTGTGACTCCTCAATCAGATACCCTGCCGGTGGAAATCGGCGGCGTGGATTATCGGCCGGTTGACGAAGGCGCATACCTCGCGGAATCCGATCTCGGCAAGCTGAAGATGATTTTCTGGCGGCACAATATCCTCGGGTTCACGCCGTTTCTCGACGTGCCAGTCCTCGCGGCCAACTCCGATGGAGCGCCCGGCGTGCCCACGACGCTGGTTGGTACTTGGTACGAGCATGCAGTTCCCGTTCCGGACGGAACTCAATTTCTCACCGGGCTGAAAATCACGCATCCGAGTTGGCAGATTGACGGGCGCTGGTTCAGTGACGCGGCACAGGAAGGTGTCGCCGGCGCGGCGTTCGCGAAGACGTACCCCGGCGGAATCGCTCCAGGCCAAACAATTCACGTGAAAAACGGCGCGAATCAGGCGGACACCGCTGCGAAATCGATCCCGGTTCTCATTACGGGGATTGTTTCGACGGGCGATGCGGATGACAAATCGGTGCTCGTGCCGCTCGCACTCGCGCAGAAGCTTTCGGGCCATCCCGGCCAGTTCCGGCAACTTTTTGTCAGCGCGCTGACGAAGCCCGCCGATGCGCTTTCGGTCCGCGATCCGCAATCTTTGACTCCCACTGAGTACGACCGCTGGTTCTGCTCGCCGTACATTTCATCGATCAGCTACCAGATCAGCAACGCGATTCCGGGCGTGGATGTGCGCGCCATCCGCCACGTCGCGGATACAGAAGGTAGGATTCTGTCGCGCATCAGTTCGTTGCTATGGATTGTCACTTTGGCTGCACTGGTGGCCGCAGCCCTGGCGGTAGCGGCCACGTCGGCCACGTCTGTCCTCGAGCGGAGGGCCGAAGTGGGCGTGATGAAAGCTCTGGGCGCGCCGAACATGATGGTCGGCGGGATCTTTCTGGCCGAGCAATTGATGCTGGCGGTTGTGGGCGGCGCGGCGGGCTTCGTATTCGGAATTATGCTCGCGCGCGTTTTGGGGCAGAGCGTATTCGGTACACCGGGCTCACCGCGTTTGATCTTGTTCCCGATCGTGCTGGCCATTGCGGCACTTGTAGCCATTCTCGGCAGCCTGGTTCCTTTGCGACGCGTGGCGCATTTCGAGCCGGCGGCGATTTTGCGGGGCGAGTGATGTTCTGGCGACTTCTATTCCAAATGCTGCGCGGCAGCCGCGGGCGCCTCGCCGTGGCGCTGATCGCGCTTGTGAGCGGTGCGGCTGTGATTTCCGCTCTGATGAATCTCGACCTCGACATCGAATCGAAGCTCACGCAGGAATTTCGCACGCTCGGCGCGAACATCGTGATTTCTCCGGTCGGCAGCGCGCACTCCGCAAGCGATAACGCCGCGACACCGGTCTTAATGGACGAACGGGCGGTGCTCGCAGCCGTAGAAAAGGTTCGCACGCCGGAAGTCATCACGGCAGCTCCGTTTCTGTACGTTGTGGGCCGCGTCGGGGATACTCCCGTAGTCGTAGTGGGGACGAAGCTCGAGGAACTCAGTAAACTTGAGCCCTCCTGGAAATTGACGGGACAATGGTCGGACTATCGCGACAACTTTTGGGCGTCCTGCGTAGTGGGACGCAACGCGGCGAAGCAACTCCACCTTTCAATCGGCAGCCGGCTCGATTTGAAATATCAGAATCGGATGCCGGCTCTCGATGTGACGGGGATTCTCGAAACCGGCGGCGCGGAAGACAATCAGGTTTTCATGGACATTTCATCCGCGCAGCAACTCTCAGGATTGCAAGGGCGGGCTGGTCTGGCTCAGTTGAGCGTGATTGGAACTCCGAAAGTGATCGCGAATTTTTCGGCGAAGCTCGCGGAGGCGTTGCCGGGATATGATGTTCGTCCCATCCGGCAAGTGAGTGACGCGGAAGGTGCGCTCCTCGGCCGCCTCCGGCTGCTGATTTTTTCGATGGTGCTGCTGATTCTGGTACTGACGGCGCTGTGTGTTCTGGCGACGATGGCTGCGCTGGCGATCGAACGTCGCGACGATGTGGGATTAATGAAAGCGCTGGGCGGATCGATCTCGCGCGTGGTGGGATTGTTTCTCGCAGAAGTGGGAGTGCTAGGCGCGGTGGGCGGGTTGATTGGCGTGATCGCGGGCCTGGCGTTGTCCCGCTGGATGGGCCAGCGCGTGTTCGGCACGTCAATTTCTGTGCGCTGGGAAATTATTCCGTTGACGATCGGATTGATGATCGTAGTAGCGCTGGCGGGCGCCGCGCCGCTGCGAATGCTCGGAAAAGTGAAGCCTGCAGTGATTCTGCGAGGAGACTAGTGGCGACCGTCGTTCAAGTCGAGGGGCTGCGAAAAGAGTACGGGCACGTACTTGCGCTCGATGGCGTGTCTTTCCAAGTCGAAGAAGGCGAGTGGATCGCCTTCATGGGCCCGTCAGGCTCGGGCAAGACGACGCTGATCAATATTCTCGGCGGCCTCGACACGCCCACGGCGGGGCAGGCGATTGTCGACGGGACGGATGTCGCGCGGCTCGATGAAGCGGGGCTCACACGATTTCGCGCGGAGAAAATTGGCTTCGTGTTCCAGCAGTTTCATCTGGTGCCGTATTTAACGGCGCTAGAAAATGTAATGCTGGCGCAGTATTTCCACAGCACGACGGATGAGAACGAAGCTCGCCGGGCGCTCGAGCGGGTTGGCCTCGGCGACCGCTTGAAGCATTTACCTTCACGGCTCTCTGGCGGCGAACAGCAACGAGTCGCGGTGGCGCGCGCGCTGATCAATCACCCGAAATTGGTTCTCGCGGACGAGCCGACCGGAAACCTGGACGAAGCAAACGCCGAGACCGTGATTCAACTATTGCGCGAATTGCACTCCGAAGGACACACGATTTTAATGGTGACGCACGATCCGGAAATCGGGCAGCTTGCAGACCGTCGCATTGACCTCGCACACGGACGAGTCGCCCACATTTCGGCTGTCTCGGCGTAGCACGCAGTCCGCTTCAGGCCTCTGCTAGAATAGAAATAGATGCCGATACCACAGGACGTCCGCAAAAAACCGATCGATGTGAAGGTTCGCGTCTCCACGGGCGAAGGTGTAGACATCACCTGGTCGGACGGGCATTCGAGTCGCTACCCGTTTCCGTATTTGCGCGATTTGTGCCCGTGCGCGCTGTGCAATGACGAGCGCGCGAAGAAGTCCATCTCGCCTGCTTCGTCAACTCCGGCCTCATCGTTCGAATTCCCGATGTTCAAGCCGCGCGTAACCGCGAAGGGCGCCGAGGCGATGGGAAATTACGCGATCCAGATCACATTCTCCGACGGACATGCGACCGGAATTTACAGCTTCGAGCATCTGCGGGAGATTTGCCCGTGCGAAGCGTGTGGCCGCGATTTTCGGGACACGAGCACCCAATCGTCAGATGGGAAAGCACCGGGAGAGCAGTCGAAATCCTGAGAGCGACACTGTTGGAATCGGACGGTAACTTCTTGTGGTGGCATCCCGTGCGGTGCTTTCTTTTTGGGCCTGTTTCAACGTATAGTTCATCCCCTCGTCACTCGATAACGTATGGCATCAAATACCACGGGTAATACTTTTACCCCGGGAAGAACCCGCCCCGTAGCCAAAGTCCTCGTGGCCACTACGGCCATGCTGGCGTTCATTTCCTTTTGGCGCGCCGCCGCAATCGTGTTGAACGACCTTGGTTCCTCGGCTTATTACGCCGGCGGCGAGGCTGAGCAGTTCATCGGCAAGGCAGCTCCGTGGTTCATCCTGGGCATCATGCTGTTCTCCTACGCTGTGCGCGCGGTGTACGTCGAGAGCTGCAGTATGTTTGTGCGCGGCGGCGTGTACCGCGTGGTGAAGGAAGCGCTGGGCGGCACGCTGGCGAAGTTTTCCGTTTCGGCGCTGATGTTTGACTACGTTCTGACGGGGCCGATCAGCGGAGTTTCCGCGGGGCAGTATCTGGTGGGCGTACTCAATGAGTTGCTGGCGTACGGCCATGTTCCCCTGCATCTCAACGTTAACGCGACAGCCGCTGCGGTTGCGATTACGATCACTCTCTATTTCTGGTGGGAGAACATCAAAGGCGTTCCCGAATCGAGCGGAAAGGCGCTGCGCATCATGCAACTCACCACGATGATGGTGGTTATCCTGATCGCATGGTGCGGTTACACGCTCTACGCGCGAACCGGCTGGCACCTTCCTCCGTGGCCGAATCCCGGCAACATGAAGCTCGACAAGGGCTCGCTCGGCTGGCTCGACCGCTATCAGTGGGCGCACATGATCACGCTGATCGCGATTTTCGTCGGCCTGGGGCATTCGGTTCTGGCGATGAGCGGTGAAGAATCGCTCGCCCAGGTGTACCGCGAAATCGAGCATCCCAAGCTGCCGAATCTGAAGAAGGCTGGGCTGATAATTTTCGTCTACAGCCTGCTTTTCACCTCACTCGTTTCGTTCTTTGCGGTGATGATCATTCCGGATAACGTCCGCCCCGCGTTTACGGAAAATCTAATCGGCGGACTTTCGATGCACCTGGTTGGAAGCTTTCCGGCCCGGCTCGCGTTCCACGTTTTTGTTGTGGTCGTCGGCACCCTCATGTTGGCAGGCGCTGTGAATACGGCGATCGTCGGCTCGAATGGCGTGTTAAACCGCGTGTCGGAAGATGGAGTACTCACCGATTGGTTCCGGCATCCGCACCCGCGCTTCGGGACGACGCACCGGATCATCAATCTGGTAGTCGTGCTTCAGATCATAACGATCGTGGCTAGCCGTGGCGACGTGACGTTCCTCGGCAACCTGTACGCGTTCGGCGTGATCTGGAGCTTTTCCATGAAGGGCATTGCGGTACTGGTTTTGCGCTATACGCATCCCCAGGATCGCGAGTATCGCGTGCCGTTGAATCCCGTCATTTTCGGCGTCGAGGTTCCGATCGGTCTGGGATTGATTACTCTGGTGCTGCTGGCAATCGCTGTCATCAACCTCTTCACAAAGCCAGATGCAACGATCGCTGGGCTGACGTTTTCGGCCATTCTCTTTACGATCTTCGAAATCTCGGAACATCGGGTGAAGAAGGGGCAGGCCGGCGCATCCCACGTGGAGCTCGATCAGTTCAACCTGGCGCAGGAAGCCGAGCTGACGCCGACGAGCGTGGGCGTGGCGCCCGGAAACATTCTCGTTCCGGTGAGCACTTACTACGCGCTATATCACTTGGAAGCGGTGCTCCGTCGCGTGAGGAGCCATGATGCCGAGGTTGTCGTGTTGCACGTGCGCATGCTTCGCCGCGCGGCGTCAGGCGAGTATGACCTCGCGCCCGATCAATTATTCAGCACGATCGAGCAGCTGCTCTTCACGAAAGTTCTCGCGGTAGCAGAAAAGGAAGGCAAGCCGGTCCGGCTTGCCGTGGCTGCGGCGAATGATTTGTGGGAAGGCATCCTGCGCACGGCGGCAAATCTGGAGTCGAGCAGCGTCGTTTCCGGAAGCTCTTCGAAAATGCCTGTCACGGAACAGGCGCGCGACATCGGCCTGGCATGGGAACGGATGCCCGAGCCTCGGCCGCGCGTCGCGCTTGAGATTTTCACCCCGTCCGGACAGGAGCAGATTTTCTATCTCGGGCCGCACGCGCCGCGGCTCACTGCAAAAGAAATCGATCTGCTGCACAAGCTCTGGCTGCAATTGAGCGAAAAGCTTCCGGGCGAAGAGATTCACCATCACGACATCGTCCACTTTGCTTTAGACGAGGTTGAACGGGAAATTAATGAAGAGCAGAACGTCGCTGTGATCGAGCGTCTCCGCCAGCATCTCCACGAAATCGAGACCCGCCGGCTCACTCCGCAATTGCCGCCACCGAAACCGCCGGCCGCATAAGCGCCCGCTATGCCCGTAGTTCCGAAGTGCAGTGGGGGCATCGTTTCGCCGCAAGCGGAATTGCCGTTGCGCAGTAGGTGCAGTCCTTTGTCGCGGGAGCGGCAGCAGGCGCTGGCTTGTTCCAGCGGTTCACCTGGCGGATGAGCATGAAAATTGCGAACGCCACGATCAGAAAATCGATAATGTTGTTCAGGAAGATCCCGTAATTGATCGTCGCTGCGCCCGCTGCCTTCGCTGCTGCCAGGCTGTCGTACGATTTCCCGGAAATGTTCAGGAAGAGGTTTGAAAAATCCACCTTGCCGAGGACGAGGCCAAGCGGCGGCATCAGAATATCGCCTACGAGGGACGTTATGATTTTTCCAAACGCGGCCCCTATGATGATACCGACGGCCATATCAAGCACGTTGCCGCGCATTGCGAATTCTTTGAATTCCTTGAACATCGCCAGTCTCCTTCGATGAATTCAATGATTGAAGTACAGTGGGCCGCAAACCGAGCGAGTCTGGGTCTCGCGCACAACCCGCCGCTGCGCGAAAGACTAGCGGTAACCGCAATGGCTGGCAAGGAAAAACGCTGGCAAGCGCAAAGCAACCATTACAAATTTCTTACAAGTGTGGCGACTTCCGCGAGGACGCGGCGCGTGGTCTCCGGGCTCGTCGTCTCCGAATAGATTCGCAACATAGGTTCCGTACCGGACACGCGAACCATCACCCAGCCGATTTCGCCGAGATACACTTTTACGCCGTCGAGATCCTCGCGTCGCGTGATCTGCCATTCGAGCAGACGGTCGAATTTTCCGTTTGCGAAGTGCCGGATCGCCCTTTCTTTTTGTGACGATTTCACTCCGAGGTCCACGCGGCCATAGTGATGCTCGCCAAATTCGCGATGGAGCATCTTCACCAGTTCGCCGAGATGCTTGCCGTGCCAGGCCATCACTTCGGCGAGCAACAGCGCGTTGACCGTGGCGTCGCGCTCGGGCAGGTACAATTTCGTGCCGATTCCTCCGCTCTCTTCACCGCCGAGAAGCACGTCGGTCTCAAGCATCCGGTCGCAGATGTATTTGAAGCCGATCGGCGTCTCCCACACTTTCCGGCCGAATTTCGCAGCGATTTTGTCGATTAGCTTCGTGGTGGAGAATGTTTTTGCCACGTCGCCGGTGAGCTTTCGAGTGCCTGCGAGATGCCAGAGCAGCAACGAAAAAATTTGGTGCGGGGTGATGAAGGTGCCGTCGGCGTCGACGGCGCCAATGCGGTCGGCGTCGCCGTCGAACGCGAAGCCTGCGTCGTATTTTCCCTCGCGAGTCGCTTTGCGCAGTGCTTCCACGTGCGGTTCGATGGGTTCCGGATTTACGCCGCCAAACAGCGGATCGCGATTTCCGCGAATCTCGCCGCATTCGATGCCGTTGCGGCGGAATAACTCGCACAGCAGGCCGCGTCCCGCGCCGTGCATCGGATCGACAAGAAAGCGGAATTTCGATGCGCGCAAGCGATCCCAATCCACCAGGCCGCTGAGCGTTTCCAGATACGGCGTGCGTACGTCGAGCGAATGAATCAAATCTTTCCGCGGCGGCAGCGGCGTCACGCCGTCACGCAGCACTTTCTCGAGCTCGATTTCAATTTCCGCCACGATCGCGGGTGATGCCGAGCTGCCATAGCTCGCTTTGTACTTCATTCCATTCCATTGATACGGATTGTGGCTCGCCGTGATTTGTATTCCGCCGACAGCTTTGCGGAGACGCACGAGAAGCGAGAGCGCAGGTGTCGGGCAGGCATCCGCAGCAAGCCACACAGGCGTCCCGGTTGCTGCCATGGCTTCTGCCGCGATGCGCGCAAAGCGCTCGGAGCCGAAGCGCGTGTCAAACCCGACTAACACACCGCTTCCGGGACTTCCGGCGCGCACCACATACCGCGCGATAGCGTGCGCCACCACCGCGACGTTTTCTTCGGTGAAATCTTCCGCGATAACGCCGCGCCAGCCGTCGGTGCCGAATCGAATCGTAGTCGTCTTGGTGGTCATGGTCGTGGTAATCGGAAAGCAGTATAAGCGATGCGCAAACGTGCGAGAAGGGATTGCAAGAAGGCGGTTCGCCTAGTCGCCGAGGAACTTAAGGTAGAGGCCGTCGCCGTCCTTGCAGCGAGCCGCTAAACCTTCGATCGCGTCGACGAATGCGCGCTGTTCTTCCGTTGTCGCTCTCAAGCGGACGCGCTTCAATTCAGAAATCAATTCGTCCATCTGGAGGTGGTTGAAAACGGTGTCACCCCATGGGTCGATGTAGCGCAAGAAGTGATAGCTCTCGTCATCCCAGGAAGGGAAGAACCGGCTGAGCAGACTTTCCAAATCCGGGATTTCTTCGATCGCTTTGCCGTCCCTGTTTTCTCGGCGGATGCTCATGCCCATCGATGTGCCACTCCTCTACACCAGATCCTTTACAACAAATCGTTGCGTCGGTGATCGGCGAGCCACTTCACGATTTTTCCCACGTCTTGCGAGCGCTCCCGGGAGCAAAGCAGCACCGCATCTTCCGTTTCGACCAGTACCAAATCATGGACGCCGATTGCTGCGACGAATTTCTTCGTGCTCCAGAAATAGTTTCCTGCGGCGTCGAGCGCGTGGAACGGTCCGCTCGAAACATTCGCTCCCGGCTTCGATGCAAGCAATTCATACACGGCGGCCCAGGAACCGATGTCGCTCCAGCCTACCTGTGCGGGAATCACCGAGACGCGCGCCGCGCCTTTCCCCTGCGTCGCCGGCTCCATCACCGCATAGTCGACGGAAATATTCTCGAGGCGCGCATAGATGTGTTTCAGTCGAGCAGGATATTGCCGCGTGCCAATGTACTTGCTCAGCTCCATGAGCGCGGCGTGCGTGGCAGGGAGAAATTGATTCAGACTTTCAAGGAAAGTAGACACGCGCCAGAAGAACATCCCCGCGTTCCAAAGGTACCGATTCGACGCGAAATATTTCTTCGCCACAGAAAGCTGCGGCTTTTCGGTGAAGCGCCGCACGGCAAAAGTTGTAACACCGCGCGGGCGCGCGGAAATTGCGCCACGTTCGATATACCCGTAGCCAGTCTCCGGACGCGTAGGCGGGATTCCGAGAACAACGAGATTTCCGGGCGTGCGCGCAAGTTCAAGGGCGGCGCGCAAAAGCCTCCGATAACGTGTTTGGTCGGCGATATAACTATCCGACGGCAGCACGGCCATTAGCGCGTCGCCGTGAACGTGCGCAAGGTGAATCGCCGCGAGGCCTATGGCAGCAGCAGTGTTACGGCCGGCCGGCTCCGCCAGAATATGTGAAGCGGACACGCCGCGCATCTCGCGCCTCACCGCGGCAGCCTGCTCCACATTCGTTACTGCCCACAAATCGCCGCGTGAAAATAGAGGCTCCAGGCGACTGACAGTTTCGCGCAACATTGTCTCGCGCCCGGCAATATTCAACAATTGTTTGGGAGTGCGCATTCGGCTGCGCGGCCAGAAACGCGTGCCGCGTCCGCCGGCAAGCAGCACCGCGCAGGCAGGGAGTGTCGAGGCTTTCATCGATGCACCAATCGCGACCACTCCGATTCGGCAACGCCGCGGTCCTTCAAGCGCCGCCCCAATTCGCCGATGTCGCTCGGCACGTACGTGCGCAACAGCGACGTGCGCGGCGTTGGCCCGGTCCGAGGTTCGATTCGGGGCTCGATCCGATAGGCGCCCAGCGCAGCGGGAATCATCCATACCTGAGCGGGTCCATATTCCGCGCGCGAACCGTTCCATTCGAAATTTCCGGCGCCTTCGAGAATTATCATCAAATCAAAATGCTCGCGCGAGGTTGCTGCTGCGACACCTTTGGCAAATTCCCATTTTTCGGTCGCGAAATACCGGCACGCGCCGAAGTACGTTTCCTCCGCCGGCCCGTTCTCGATGGTTACCGGGTCGATTTTCCCGCCGCTTTGCTCGCCGAATTGAATCACTTCGAGCGCTTTCTCGATATGGAGATCGCGCGTCCGGCCCTGCGCGTCGCGGCGATTGTAATCGTACACACGATACGTAAGGTCCGAGTGCTCCTGAATTTCGCATAGCACAAGTCCCGGCCCGATTGTGTGCGCGGTTCTGGCGGGAACGAAGATAGCTTCGCCGGCGCGCAATGGAACGCGCTCGAGACATTCCTCCGCAGTGCCGCCAACAATTGCGCGTTTGAAACTTTCGATCGTGACGTCTCGCTTGAGCCCTACCAGCACTTCGGCACCGGGACGCGCGCGCATCGCGTACCACATTTCCGTCTTTCCACGGCCGCCTGCGGCCTTCTCATGCCTTTCCGCATAATCGTCATTCGGATGCACCTGCACGGAGAGCTTGTCCTCGGCAAAGATAAATTTTACAAGCAACGGAAATAAGCCATTGCGATCCGCAAGCGAACCAGCCCACTCAGCCGGCATCTTGGGCCACACAGCTCCGAGCTTCTGTCCCTTGAAAGGCTCGGAAGCAAACGTGCACTCGCTCCCCGTCATCCAGGCTTCGCCCAGCGGTTCCGCGAGGTTTGATTTTTCCGGGAAGAAGGGGACGAGAGAACGCGAACCCCATGGTCGCGCACTGAAGATTGGTTCCAGTCGCGCGGGGCAGAGAATCACGTGGCTCGACCGAAGAAGCGCGTCAAACGGCGCAGGCCTTCTTCGATTCGCTCCATCGATGTTGCGTACGAGAATCTCAAATGACCGGGAGCGCCGAAGGCATCGCCGGGCACCACCGCGATGTGCTCTCGCTCGAGAAGTTGCTTCGCCATCGCGGTGCTGTCGGGCGCGCTGGCATTCAGATGCGCCGAAATATTTGGGAAAACATAAAACGCCCCTTCGGGAGTCGTGCACGTAACTCCCGGAATCGCGCGCACACCGGCAAGGATTCGCTCGCGGCGCCGTGCATACTCGGCAAGCATGGAAGTGACGGAATCCATCGGGCCGCGCAAAGCTTCGAGCCCGGCATATTGCGTGATCGAATTTGGATTCGATGTCGACTGGCTCTGCAGCTTCGTCATCGCATCGATGAGCGGCTGTGGCGCAAGCGCGTAACCAATGCGCCATCCAGTCATCGCAAAAGTTTTCGAGAGCGATCCCGCGACGATCAACCGTTCTTTCGCGCCTGGCAGGCTTGCCACCGAAAATGGCCGCGCTTCACCGTACGTGAAATGAGAGTAGCATTCGTCCGTGAGCAGCCACGTGCCATGCCGCTTGCAGACGTCGAGGATGCGCGCGAATTCGTCCGGCGGAATCACGGCTCCGGTGGGATTGCTGGGCGAATTGGCGATTACGATTTTCGTCCGCGGCGTCAGCAGCTTTTTCAAGATCCGCAGCGCGCAGCCGAAAACCATCTTCTGCACGGGTCGGCAGAATTACAGGCGTGCCATCGGCGACCTTCACAATGTCCGGATAGCTCACCCAGTACGGCGCGGGAATGATCACTTCATCGCCTGAATTCAGTAGCGCGCACGCCGCGTTATAAATTGCGTGCTTGCCGCCGGAAGTGACAATGCACTCCGCCGGTTGATATGACGAGCCGAGTTGTGCTGCATGCCAGTCGCAGACAGCCTGTCGCAAGGGCGTGATCCCGGGCGTCGCCGTATACTTCGTGCGATTTTCCTCGAGCGCTTTGATCGCCGCGCGCTTGATGTGATCCGGCGTCGGGAAATCCGGCTCGCCCGGACCAAAATCCGCCACGTCGATGCCTCGCGCTTTATAGCGTTCCGCTTCCTGCAACACCATCATGGTCTGCGATACGCTGATGCGATTCACACGATCGGCAAGCTCAAAAACGTCTTCCATTTTCATCCCCGTGGCAGAATCCATTTTTCTTCCTTTTGTCGAGTGAGCGAATCAGCCGATTTTCGCGCGCAGCCGCTCTTCCACCAGCGCCGGCACCAGGTCTTTCACCACCGGCGCACGCAAACGCGCCAGCTCTCGCACCAGCCGCGAGCTCAAGAAACTGTACGCGACGGCCGGCAGCATGAATACGGTTTCAATTTGCGGTTCGATTTTCCGGTTCATCATTGCCATTTGCAGTTCGTATTCGTAGTCGGAGACAGCGCGAATCCCGCGCAAAATCACGCGGGCGTTTTTTGCGCGCGCGTAATCCATCAGGAGGCCATCGAACACTTCCACTTCGACGTTCTTCCACTCGAATGTCACCGCTTCGAGCATCGAAACGCGCTCGTTCACCGCAAACAGCGGGTCTTTTTCAAGGCTTTGAGAGATGGCGACAGTTAATTTGTCGAAAATCGCCGCTCCGCGGGCGATCAAGTCGAGGTGGCCGTTAGTCACCGGATCGAAAGTCCCGGGATAGATTGCAATCACCGGCCTTCTGATTTCTTGGGCCATTGGGTGCTGATTCTAACCCAGAATTTCCGGCGCCGCCGCGAGAAAAATCCAGGCCCGGCCAAGCCGGTGGTTCCTGCCGCAGGTGTTTGGCCTGAAGTCACTCCGGGCTCCAAAACTGCCGTTCGCGGCGGCATTGTCGCAATTCGCTGTACTGGAATTGACCTATACGACTAAAATGGTCGTTGTTTAAGACATTGGCTCATATAGGGTTGTGGCCTGTCAGTTATCGGGTGTTTCCTTGACAACCAACCATCGCAAGCGCTAGAATTCAAGTGCGACTGATTTAGTCGTATATGCATCTATGATGAAGCTATCGAAAAAGGCGGACTACGGGCTCATCGCGCTGAAGCATCTCGCGATGCACAACGGCGGCGGCTCTTACAGCGCAGCCGATATTTCGGAGAGTTACAAGCTGTCCGCTCCGTTGATGGCAAAGGTGCTGCAGAAGTTGGCAAAGGGTGGCTTGGTGGCTGCGCGGCATGGTTCCAGCGGGGGTTACATGCTGGCGCGAGACGCGGCTCATATTAGCGCACTGGATGTGATCCGGGCGATTGATGGGCCGTTGTTCATTACGTCCTGTGTCACTTCGCATGGGACATGCGACCTGACGACCACATGCTCGATCCGCGAACCGTTGCGGCGCGTGAACGACAGCATTCTCGAAGTTCTCGAAAAAGTAAAGATTTCGCACATGACCGACGAATCGCCGCTGCACGAAGTCGTCGAGTTGCGATTCTAAAGTTTTGAGATTTTCGAAATAAGCGACTAGATTCCGAAAGTTTACAGAATCACCTGATCAGGAGAAAGCGAATGGCAATCAAGCTTCCGGTTTATTTTGACAATCACGCGACCACGCCGGTCGATCCGCGCGTCGTTGACGCCATGCTTCCATATTTCACCGAGAAATTCGGCAACGCAGCGAGCCGCAACCACGAATTTGGCTGGAAGGCCGAAGAAGCGGTGGAGAACGCCCGCGGACAAATCGCCAAGCTCATCAACGCGACGCCCAAGGAAATCGTTTTCACGAGCGGTGCCACCGAATCGACGAACCTCGCAATCAAAGGTGTCGCCGAGATGTATCGCGAAAAGGGCAACCACATCATTACGCAGGTCACCGAGCACAAAGCGACTCTCGATACGTGCAAGCGCCTCGAGAAGTACGGCTATGAAGTCACCTACCTGCCGGTGGAAAAAGACGGGCGCATCAATCTCGACGAATTGCGCCGAGCAATCACGCCGAAAACAATATTGATCTCGATCATGTATGCGAATAACGAAATTGGCGTTGTTCAGCCAATCGCGGAAATCGGGAAAATCGCCAAGGAAAAAGGCGTTTTCTTCCATGTGGACGCGGTGCAAGCAGTCGGCAAGATTCCGGTAGACGTTCAAAAAGACGGCATCGACTTGATGTCCATCTCCGGCCACAAGCTTTACGGCCCTAAGGGTGTGGGCGCTCTCTACGTGCGCCGCAAGAATCCGCGCGTGCAACTTTCTGCCATCATCGACGGCGGCGGTCACGAGCGCGGCATGCGTTCGGGCACGCTCAACGTTCCCGGCATCGTCGGACTCGGCAAGGCGTGCGAACTCTGCCAAAACGAAATGGCGGAAGAGACGGTGAAGCTGAGTCGTCTGCGCGACCGGCTGCAAGAGTCGATTATGTCGAGGCTCGATGAAACTTTCATCAACGGCTCGATGACACATCGTCTGCCCCACAACATCAACATCAGCTTTGCATACGTCGAAGGCGAATCACTGCTGATGGGCATCAACGATGTCGCAGTTTCGAGCGGTTCGGCCTGCACGTCGGCCACTCTCGAGCCCAGCTACGTGCTGAAGGCTCTGGGCGTTGGTGAAGATCTGGCGCACACATCGATTCGTTTCGGTATCGGCCGCTTCAACACGCAGGAAGAAGTGGACTACGTTGCCGACCGCGTCGTTGAAACCGTTACACGCTTGCGCGAACTTTCGCCGCTCTACGAAATGGCGAAAGAAGGCGTCGATATCAGCAAGATGAACTGGCTGGCGGCATCCGATTCGCATTAAATCTTGAATGTGGCTGAGGTCTTCCGCGTCTTGTGCGTCCCGGTTCTTTCCGGGAAGACCTGAGACTTTCGTCGAAATTAAAGGAGCAAACGAACCATGGCTTACTCAGACAAAGTAGTGGAGCACTACAACAATCCGCGCAACGTTGGCTCGCTCGACAAGAAAGATCCGAACGTTGGCACCGGTCTCGTCGGCGCGCCGGAATGCGGCGACGTCATGAAGCTGCAGATGAAGGTCAACCCCGAGACGCGCATCATTGAGGAAGCGAAGTTCAAGACCTTTGGCTGCGGCTCGGCCATCGCGAGCTCGTCTCTGGCCACCGAATGGGTCAAGGGTAAGACGGTGGAAGAGGCCCTCGCAATCAAGAACACGGACATCGTCCGCGAGCTCTCGCTTCCGCCAGTGAAGATTCACTGCTCGGTCCTGGCCGAAGACGCGATCAAGGCCGCGTTGGGTGACTGGAAGAAGAAACAGGGCGAGGCCGAGGCAAAATCAGCCGAGTCCTCAACGAGCGCGCACTAGTTCGCATCGCTCGAAGCGTCTCTGGCGTCTCCGCTGCCGCGAATGGCGCGGGTGCTGCCGGAACTTGCTTCGCGATCAAATGGGAAATGGGCGGGAAATGGACATGATTCACGTTACCGAAAAAGCGGCGGCGAAAATCCGCGAGCTGTTGCAGAAGGACGGCGTGCCTGCTGAATCTGGCGGATTGCGCGTGGGTGTGCAGGGCGGCGGGTGTTCCGGGCTTACATACGCGATGAGGCTCGACACGGAAGCGCGTAACCGGGACAAAGTGTTCGAAGAAAACGGAGCGCGCATCTTTGTGGATCCCAAGAGCTATCTTTATCTCCACAACACCACGCTCGACTACCTCGAGGATCTGATGAAGCAGGGTTTCGTTTTCCAGAATCCTCAGGCGGCGCGTAGTTGCGGGTGCGGAAGTTCCTTCACCGCTTAGGATTTCCTCCTCGCGGCGTTTCGCGAGGTCTGGCGTTTTTTCAGATCGCGGCCTACGCGAAGCCCTTCGGAGGATGTGAATCCAGCAGCAAATGAATTGCCATGAGTGTGACGAAAACCCAATCGCAAACAGTCGCGGGCGTGAATTGCTGGAGTTGCAAGTCAGCAATCACAGCTGGATATTTCTGCCCAACTTGCGGAAAAATTCAGCCTCTGCCCGCCGGTACCGACTATTTCGGATTTTTCGGCCTCCAGCAAAAGCTGACGATCGATCCGGCGCTGCTGGAAGAACAATTTCACAAGTTGAGCTGGAAACTACACCCGGATAATTTCGTCCGCGCCAGTGAAGAAGAGCGGAATCTCTCACTCGAGCGCTCCTCGCAATTGAATGACGCGTACCGCACCCTGCGCGAGCCGATTGCTCGAATCGAGTACCTGCTCCTGCGCCTCGGCCTTCGAAAAGAAGGCACCAGCAAGCAGCAGGCCCCTCCCGAGTTGCTCGAGGAGGTTTTCGAGCTGAACGAATCGCTCGACGAGCTTCGCGAAGCTCGCGCCGAAGGCGGCGATGTCGCAGCTCTGCGCAAGCGCTTGGTAGAAGCGCAAAATAATTTTCAAGCAAAGTTGAGCGAAGTTGACGAAGAACTTGCAATCGCAGCGCACGAATGGGATTGCGCTCTGGACGCAAGCGCCGACGAGCCGAAACGGACAGCGCTGCTCGCGCGCATGAATGAAATCCTCAACCGCCGCAGCTACATCCGCAATCTCGTGAAAAGCGTGAACGAGGAGCTTGCCGCGTGATTCATTATCGCGACCCGCGGGTCGCGGCGGAGCAAGTCGCTGGCGCAGCAACGAAAGGATAGTTGGGAATGGGACGCACAGTCGGAATCGATCTCGGCACCACCTACAGCCTGATTGCGTACATGGATCCGCAAACGGCCGCGCCGAAGTGTATCCCCGGCCCGCACGGCTCCACTCTCTGCCCCTCGGTAGTCAGCGTCGATCCCGACGGCAAAATTTTTGTAGGCGAGCCCGCCCGCCGGCGCCTACTGACACAACCTGATCGCACGATCTATTCCGTAAAGCGCCTGATGGGCCGCGGAGTCGCTGATATTCAAGAAGAGCTCACGCGCTTTCCGTTCCGTATCGACGAAGCAAGCAGCAACGTAATCCGCGTCCGCCTGGGCGATAAACTTTTCACCGCGCCCGAAGTATCCGCGCAAATTCTCCGTGAGCTGAAGTCCTGGGCGGAGAGATATTTCAGCGAGCCAGTCGATCGAGCCGTTATCACCGTCCCCGCGTATTTCAACGATGCGCAGCGCCAGGCTACGAAAGACGCCGGCCGCCTCGCGGGTATCGAAGTTCTCCGCCTCGTCAACGAGCCCACCGCTGCCGCGCTTGCCTACGGCCTCCACAAACAGAAACGCGGCCACGTCGCGGTCTACGATTTTGGCGGTGGCACCTTCGACATCTCGATCCTGAAGCTTATCAGCACCAGCGAAGGCGACATCTATCAGGTTCTCTCGACGAACGGCGACACGCACCTCGGCGGAGACGATATCGACAACGCGCTCCTCGATCTCACGCGCCGCGAAATCAAAACGAAATTCGGCGTCGAACTCGACCGCCGCGGCGAAGCCGTCCAGGAATTGCGCCGGTCGCTGATCCGTGCGAAACACGAATTATCCTCCGCCGAAAAAACCAGCGTGCACTACCCGGTTGCGCCGGGTGAGATGTACGTCCGCGAAATCACGCGCGCCGAATTCGAAGAATTGATTCGCCCCATCGTCGCGCGCACCATGGCGCCGGTGAAAATGGCGCTCGCTGATGCGAAGCTCGAACCCAAGAACATGGACGAGGTAGTTCTCGTCGGCGGCTCCACGCGCATTCCGCTCGTCCGCAAAACCGTCGGCGATTATTTCGAACGCCCGCCGCACTGCGAACTTGACCCCGACGAAGTTGTCGCGCTCGGTGCCGCCGTGCAAGCTGACATCCTTGAAAGCGGCGTAAAAACGATGTTGCTCCTCGACGTCACTCCACTCTCGCTCGGCATCGAGACGATGGGCGGCGTGATCGCGAAAATCATTCCGCGCAATTCCACGATTCCCGCAAGCGCCCAGGAAATGTTCACCACTGGCGTCGAGAATCAGACGGGTATTGACGTCCACGTCCTGCAGGGTGAGCGCGAGCTCGCGAAAGATTGCCGTTCGCTCGAGCGCTTTCAACTGAAAGTTCCGCCCGGCCCCGCCGGCCTCGCGCGCATCGAAGTGAAATTCCTGATTGACGCGAACGGCATCCTGCAAGTGGCCGCGAAAGATCTGCGCTCGGGCGGCCAGCACACAATTGAAGTCCAGCCGAGCTACGGCCTATCCGACGGAGAGGTCGAGCACATGCTCGAAGAGTCGATCGAATTCGCCGAACAGGATTTTGCCGAGCGCCAGTTGATCGAAGCGCGCACGGAAGCCGAAGCCATCCTCACCGCCACGGAAAAGGCGTTCCGCGATCCGCGCTCCGCCGAAATCGGCTCAGCCGAACGCCAACAAATCGAAAATTCCGCAGCAGCGTTGCGCTCCGCCATGACTGGCCTCGACTACAAGCAAATCCGCCAGCGCATCGACGATCTGAATCAGGCGACGACAAATCTCGCCGAGCTTTTAATGAATAGCGCGCTGCAAACAGCCCTGGAAGGCAAGCGCCTCGAAGACGTTTAGGTTTGTATGTTTTTGAATTTGTAGCGCCGCCCTTCAGGGCGGCAGCCGTTGACTTGGTTTTTGACTTTGTGGTGGCGGCCTTCCGCGCATTTTGCGTCCCGATGATTTTTATCGGGAAGGCAGGCAGCCGTTGACTTGGTTTTTGACTTTGTGGTCGCGGCCTTAAGCCCGCCAGCTTTCGTCGTAGATTTCGAATCGCAACAAGGAGCAAAAAATGGGCGGCAAGAACCCCTACATCGAAGAAACAAAATTCACGCCCGCGACAAAAAAATTCAAGGTCACCTTCATCAAGGACGGCCAGCCCATCGAGATCGACCCGGACAAAATTCCCTACGGCCATGATGGCCTACCCGGCAGCATTCTCGATATCTCGCAGGGCTTCCACAAAGGTCTCGACCACGCCTGTGGCGGCGTCTGCGCCTGCTCCACGTGCCACGTGATCGTTCACGAAGGCCTCGACTCCTGCAACGAAGCCACCGACGCCGAACTCGATCAGCTCGACGAAGCCCCGGGCGTCACGCCGAAATCGCGTCTCGGCTGCCAGTGCGTTCCCGACGGCACAAAGGACATCGTCGTGGAAATTCCCGAGTGGAACAAAAATTACGCCAAAGAAGCCGATCACTAAACATTGAAATTAAGATAACGCTGTAGGGGCACGGCATGCCGTGCCCTCTCAAGCAACTACCAATCCGGAGGCCGCACAACCGATGCCCCAAACATTCGATTGGGACGACGTGGAAGAAATCGGCATCCAACTCGCCGAAAAATTTCCCGGCATCGACCCGCTCACAGTCCGGTTCACCGACCTCCACAAATGGGTCACCGAACTCGCGAATTTCACCGGCGATCCCAAACTTTCAAACGAAGGCAAGCTCGAAAGCATCCAGATGGCCTGGCACGAGGAATACACTGACCGTCAAAGCTAGTCCGTGCCTCATAAATGTTACCATTCCGCGGCTTTCCCGCCCGGCTGCTTTCCATTTTCAATTTTCCCTTTTCCACGTTCCACGAATCTTGCTTAACCGGCCCGCATCCAAATAAACTGCAAGCACCGAATTCTGCCAGGAGCCCATCATGGCCTTTGCGACCGAAACAGACCTGCGATATCCCATCGGGAAATTCCAGCGCCCCGAAAGCTTCACCGACGAACAGCGTCGCGCCGCGATCCAAATAATCGCGGAAGCTCCCGCTAAGATGCGCGCTGCCGTCGCGGGGCTAAACGACCAGCAGCTCGACACGCCCTATCGCCCCGGCGGCTGGACGATCCGTCAGACGGTCCATCACGTCGCCGATAGCCACATGAACGCCTTCTCGCGCTTCAAGCTCGCGCTCACCGAAGACGTCCCCACGATCAAGCCCTACCTCGAAGCTCGTTGGGCCGAGCTGGCCGACGCTAAGGCCCCAATCGGTCCATCGCTCGATCTTCTCGACGCGCTGCACAAACGCTGGATCGCCCTGCTCGGCTCGCTTAAGCCCGCTGATTGGCAGCGCGAATTCATGCACCCCGAGCACGGCAGGACGATGTCACTCGATCAATCGCTCGCGCTCTATTCCTGGCACAGCCGCCATCACGTAGCCCACATCACCGGCCTCCGCGAACGCAACTCCTGGCGTTGAAGGGCCGCACCTCGTGACTGTTGTTACCCAATCCGCATAATCACTGTGTTATAACACCGTGTCATGAAACTGCTACTCGGAGTTTTCCTTGTCATCGCTGCCAGTACGCTCGCTCAAGGCACCCCGGAGGCGAATGATATTTCCGCCCTTACCGCGCGCGCCGCATCGGAGCAGCGAAACAAATCACGTGGTCAGTGGTCAACAAGGACTGTACGGAAATTAAGCTGCCAGCGGACATTATGAAAGCCGGGCAGCCGCTCACTATTGTGCTGGCAGGGCAGGGGCTGGAACAGGTCGCCGCGCTACTTCGCAAAATGTTCCGCCGCGCCAACGCGCCGGTATTCTACATTACGAACTATCGCGTAGCGTGGCAAAAGGCTTGCGACAAATTGAAACTTGGCGTGAGGGATAAGAAGCGCCGCTATTCTGGCCTACGCATCCACGACCTACGGTGCAGCGCCGCAGTGAACTTGGTTGACGCTGGCGTGCCCGAAGACGTGGTGATGAAAATTGGAGGCTGGCCAACCCGTGCGATGTTTAGCCGGTACAACGTAATGAACACTGACCGAGTGCGGGCAGCGATGCAGCAGGGCGGGGAATACGTCGCCGACCGTATGCGGAATGCGCTAACCAAGACGTAGCTCCAAATTTGTGATAAATAGTTTTGCCGCACCGATTCGCGCGTGCCTAAACGCGGGGCCAGCACAGAAAATGAAAATCACGCCTTTGGCAATTGCCGGGATGCTATTTGGTGTTCTGCTGCTGGTTCTTGTTCTCCGAGTTTGGGCCCAAGGTGGAATCCTTCCGCCGCACGAATTTGCATACGGCACGGCGCTTAGGGATTCTGAAGCGCTTTCTGGGCGAATAGACCAGTTTCTTTCATTAGAAGGTATGGACCCTAATGAGATTCAGGTCCAAACATACGTCGGTAACCGCAGCGAAAAGAATCTCACACCCTTGATAACGTACATTTCGTCACAGAAGGGCGATTTTGGGCCATTGATGGCCGCTTTGAAGAACGTTGACCAATTATCAAATCAAAAAGAAAAGGCAATTCAACTCGTCAAAACGCTTGTTCCATACAAAGACTTGTTAAGAAACGAATCTCAACAAGACACAGTTATCGTTTTTGTCTATTACGGATTGAAACAGCCGTCAGACCTCTCTCAAGCAGCTAGGGCGAAGGTCAGTGACTTAATCAGACAACTTGATACCGCCAAGCAGTCAGCCGAGTTTGAATCCGGTGAATGTCCGACAAATTATTTGGTGGGCAACATAAACATTTACCCTCTGGCGCTTGAAAATATCTCTTGGCACAGCACAGTGGAATTTGTTTCCGCAAAGGATGCCCCGATATTGGAGATTAGGTTCATGGGCCTAAAGGGTGTATTCAGATACTTGCTGGACGAAATGACGAAAAAGACCGGAGATTCATTCCTGCACTTGGATGGTGAATCGCTGTAGTTCGGGCCGGATGAGTGCCGCGACACCAAGCTGACCATTATCGGCGTTTTAGTCGCATGGTTGCCCACGCGCCCGCTGTAGTACAATAGCAACGGTGTGGCCCGGCTGGTGCACCCACCACACAGCAGTTAGTTACACTTTAGTTGCACTGACGCACGAAAACCCCACTGGCGCTATGGTGCAACGGTTAGCACGCGGCCCTTTCAAGGCTGAAATACGGGTTCGATTCCCGTTAGCGCTACCAACTTCATGGTTCGGACTCTCGTGAAAAATCTGGAAAACCTCAGCTTGACGCCATGGCTGGCTGCCATTGGGATTCTTCTGTTCGTCGCCGTATCAGCGGGACTTATCTTCTTCTTCGCGCACGTCCTTGCCAGAGTGAATCCCTGAATGCGCTTCGATCTGCCCGTATCGTTTTCATTAGCTTTTTAGACAAGCTTTTCTTTGCCTTTCCGCCCCAATCGAATCACAATAGTTGCCCTAGCCCTCTCAGCACGGACCGAATCAACAGGAAACGACGCCGCGCATACCCGAACGCCACAGGTGCAAAATGACGGATGCCTGGAAACAACAAGAAGGCCAAACAATCGACGGCCGATTTCGCCTGATCCAATATCTTGGCGGCACGGACTCAAGCGCCGTGTTTCTCACCGAGTCTGGCAATAATCGCGAGCGCGTTGCCATCAAATTGATTGGCGCGGATCCCGCCGACGCCGATTCGCAACTCTCCCGTTTACGCCGCGCCGCAAAACTTTTGCATCCGCACCTCGCGCGCATTTTCGAAGCGGGCCGCGCGCAGGTGGGCAATGCCAGCGTCCTCTACATTGTCACGGAATATGCAGAAGAGGATTTGGCGCAAATTCTTCCCGATCGCGCCCTCACGCCCTCAGGAAGTGCGCGACATGCTTCCGTTCATCATCGACGCCCTCGAATTTCTTCATTCGCACGGTTTCGTTCACGCTCGTTTGAAGCCGTCGAATATTTTGGCGGTCAACGACCAATTGAAGCTCTCTCTGGATGGCGTGTGCGCTACGGGCGAGCGGCGAGCGCCCGGCGAAAAATCCAGCGCTTACGATCCGCCGGAACTCGCTCCCTCCGGGCCTTCACCTGCGGGAGACGTCTGGTCGCTCGGCATGACGGTTGTCGAAGTTCTTACCAGGCGCCTCCCAGTGTGGGAATGGACGGGCCACGCCGATCCGCCCGCGCCGCGAAATTTACCTGCGCCATTTCTTGAGATTGTTCGCAACTGCCTCCGCCGCGATCCCGCAATGCGCTGCACGCTCCGGGAAATCAGCGAGAATCTCGACCCGCAAGCGGCTGCGCGCGTCGCGTCGTCCCGAAGTACGGTTCTGAGTGCGCCTGTTGAATCTCCCGCCGTTTCGATGAGTTCCGGATCGAAGGCCTTCTCGAAGACCGCTTCGAAGCCGCAGTTGGAATGGACGCCGCCTAGCACGTCGGCACCGAAAAGATCGAACTCGCGGTACATCGTGCAAGCTCTGGCCTTCGTCGTTGCGCTCGCCGCTGTGATCGCGGTCCCACGGTTTTTCCGCCACGCACATCAGCCACTGGATCCCGATCCGATCGAAGCAGCCGCGCCCGCCGCCGAGAAGCCGACACCGGCACCAGAGGCGGAACGGCCGAGAACCGTTCCGAAAGCGGAAGCTGCTCCGTTGGCAGTTGCGAAGAAAGTTTCGCCTGCGCCAGCTTCGGCTCCGCCTGCTATTCATGTCGCTGCTTCAGTCTCTGCCCCGACTTCTGCTCCGCCGAAATTCGTGACGCCGGCAAACTCGACCGCTCGAGCCGCAGTTCGCGGCCAGGTCGTTCATCAAGTCTTGCCCGATGTTTCGCAGCGGGCCCGGAGCACGATCCGCGGCAAGGTCCGCGTCAGCGTGAAGCTGAGCGTCGATCCCTCAGGCAAAGTGACGAACGCCGCGCTCGATTCACCAGGCCCCAGTAAATATTTTTCGGAAGCCGCCCTCCACGCTGCAAGGAATTGGACTTTCGCGCCGGCCAAAGCGAATGGAGAGAATGTTGCGAGCGAATGGCTGCTGCGATTCGAATTCGCACCTGACGGCACGGCCACGTTCCCGGCCGAAATTAATCCGTAGACTCGCGCAGCTCTCAGCTTCCGCGGGCCGCTTCTACTCGTCAACAGTCGATTCGCGATTCACACCCGTTACACTTCTGCCCGCACTCTATCCTGCCAGGACACCGCATATTGCGACGTATTGCGGCAACCACGCCCCGAATGCCACCGAGTCGATGCCATTTGGCCGCCGCGTTCGTTTACTCTCCTCATCCTTCCATTTTCCCCGCATTCTGATAGGCTTTCTCCGATTCTTGCGCGCAGCACTTTTCGCACGAAGGAGACAATCAGTGGCCGATTTGATGAGAACTTCCAATCCAGCTCTGAATGAACGCATTTTTCAGGGCGCGGGCGCGATTAGCGGCGAGGCGATGACGCTGCAGGGAACCGTCAACAAGACGGGCGTCCTGCTGCTTTGCGCCATCGGAACGGCCGTATGGACATGGAATTTATTCCTTCATTCGCATTCGCAGCAGACGGTGATGCCTCTCCTTCTTGTCGGCGGCATCGGCGGATTTATTTTCGCGCTGATTACGATCTTCAAGAAAACGTGGGCCGGAGTAACGGCACCTGTCTATGCGCTCCTGGAAGGCCTTGTTCTCGGCAGCATCTCGGCAATGCTCGAACTCAGGTACCCGGGAATTGCGATTCAGGCCGTCAGCCTCACGTTCGGCACACTTGTCGTCCTGCTCCTCGCGTACACTTCTGGTTTAATTCCCGTAACTCAGAAATTCCGGCTCGGCATCGTTGCGGCTACGGGAGGAATCGCGCTCTTTTACGTTATCGAGATCGTGCTCGGATTCTTTGGCGTTCATTTCACGGCTGTCAACGGCTCGGGTGCGATTGGAATTGGGTTCAGCGTTTTCGTTGTGATCATTGCGGCACTCAATCTTGTCCTCGATTTTGATTTCATTGAAACGGGCGTTCGAATGGGCGCTCCGAAATACATGGAGTGGTACAGCGCGTTCGGGCTGATGGTGACGCTGATATGGCTCTACTTCGAAATTCTGCGCTTGTTATCGAAGCTGCGCAGCCGCGACTGATGTCTGCGGCGCGGCTCGAACGCTGAATGCGATGTCTGTCGATCCGGACCTGACAAAAAAACTGCTGCGCGATCTCGTCGCGATCGATTCCGTAAACCCTACGCTCGTTCCTGGCGCGCGAGGCGAAGCAGCCGCTTCGGAATTTCTCTGCAGCTTTCTCCTCGATCATGGAATCGCGGCGCGGCTCGAAGAAGCCGCGCCCGGCAGGCCCAATGTAGTCGCACTTCTTTCTCCATCAGCCTCAGCAACGCTCCCGGCCGGCGATAGAGAATCGGCCGCGCTTGCCATCCTCGCGCACATTGACACCGTTGGCGCAGGCGACATGCCGGATCCGTTCACACCCATCGAGCGCGACGGGCGCCTCTTCGGCCGCGGTGCGCTCGATATCAAGAGCGGCGTCGCCGCGATGTGTGCTGCGACGATTGCAGCCCGTGATGCGGGAGCGATCAACAAGCCGTTGCTGATTGCGGCAGTCGTCGACGAGGAATGCAACAGCATCGGCACCGAAGCGCTACTTCAGCGCTACACCGCAGATGCCGCCGTAGTGCTTGAGCCGACAGACTTGCGCTTGACGATCGCGCACAAAGGTTACGCGTGGTTTGAAATCGTAACGCACGGACGCGCCGCGCACGGCAGCTTGCCGTCCGAAGGCCGCGATGCGATTCGAATGATGGGCCGAGTGCTGAATATTCTCGACGCGCTCGATCGCAAGCTCGCATCGCTCGAGCCCCACCCGATGCTCGGCCATGCATCGCTTCACGCCTCATTGATTCGCGGCGGACAGGAACTCTCGAGCTATCCTGCAGAATGCCGTCTCGAACTCGAGCGCCGTTCGCTTCCCGGCGAGTTGGCTGGCGAGATCGAGGTCGAGCTGCGCAGCCTCGTCGCGGGACTTACTGCGCGGGATCCGGAGTTTCGCGCCTCCGTACGCGGTCTCGGGTCGCGGCCAGCTTATGAAATTTCTGCAGACGCACCGATCGCGCAGCTCATGACTGGAGCGATTCGAAAAGTGCTCGGCGCCGATGCGGCGAGTGGGCCCGCCGGAATGGCAGCGTGGACAGACACAGCTCTCCTCGCAGGTGCCGGTATCCCGGGAGTTGTTTTCGGTCCCGTCGGCAGGGGCTTGCACGGCAAAGCGGAATACGTGGAGCTCGATTCTGTAGTCCAGTGCGGAGAAATCTTGTTCGAAACGATTTGTGCGGGCTGCTCGAAATAGGATTCAGGTCGCCTTCCAAATACTGGAGAGCACGTTCAATTTGGTAACGTTTCCTCCCCGCCAAAATCTATTCACGACCCGACAGTTTCTGCCCGCACCTGCAATCCACAGTTAATAAACCACTTAGGCGAAACTTCCGCTGGCCTTCCACATGCACTCTGCATTGTGACTGTAGGGCTCGCCCCCTCCTAACTTTCGACTACGGGCGACCCGAGGGTGTCAGCGTGAGAGAGCTGGAAACGAAATTGAAGGCGCGTCGAACCGGGGAAAATACGCGTGGCTTTTCGATGGTCGAGATGGTCGTGGTGATTGCAATTGCGCTGGTGGTGATGTCGATTGCCCTGATCCGGGTGCAACCGGCCCTGCTTCAAATCCACGCCAACACTGCGAAAGACCAGGTTCAGAGCGCGTTACGCCAAGCGCGGGAAACGGCTATTTCTGATCGCAGGAACGTGCAGGTGGAATTCTTGAAGAACCCTCCAGGGCTTTCTAGTGGGAACTATGTGAGGCTGACACGCAAGGGCGGAGGATTCGGTCCGGATATCGTACTCCTCGCGCTCCCGATTCAAAACAGCGTGGTTTTCACCACCTTCAATGGATTGCCTGACACCCCAGATGCATATGGCAATGCCGCGCCAATTTATTTTGGTGGGGTCGCGAATGGACCTGCCGCCGGAATGTTTTATCAAAGCGATGGGACGTTCGTAACGAGCACAGGCGTCTTGATTAACGGCACAGTGTTCATGGGAGTGCCGAACCAGCCTTCCACCGCGCGCGCCGTCACGATTCTTGGCGCCACGGGACGCGTTCGCTCCTATCACATCGCAGGGACGGCATGGTTCGACTACTAAAGAGATCGAGAACGAGGACGGAGGCTGGGATGCGCCGAAATTCGAATGCTGGTTTTACGCTGGTCGAGACGATGGTAGCGGTGGTCGTGTTGGCGATTGGTGTCTTGGGCCTCGCCGCGATGCTCGCGAGCAGCGTGGCGTATATGAGCGCGTCGAAAGAAGACTATATCGCCCAACAGAAAGCGTCGGAAGCTATTGAATCGATCTTTACGGCCCGCAATACGGGCCAAAAAACTTGGAATTCCATCTGCAATATCGGCTCTGCACTTTGTCCCGCTGGAATTTTCACCGCTACTCCCACGCAGCTTTGTGACCCCGGACCTGACGGGATTGTGGGAACCGCCGATGACAACTGCGCGATTCTTGACAGCATCGTCACGCCCGGCCCCGACGGAAAGCTCGGAACGGCGGACGACGTTCTGATCGGTCTTTCAAATTTCACCCGCACCATCACGATCACTGCGATACCAGGCACTGTGGAAGTTCGCCAGGTCACTGTGACCATCAATTACACGTCAGGCAGGTTCAACCGCAGCTACACGCTGACCACGAACATATCGGCGTTCTCATAGAGAACTGCGAGGGAGATTGAGGATGAAGCGCGAATCCGGATTCAGCCTGATCGAAGTGCTTGTCGCCACAGCCCTGATGGTTGTCATCGTGGGAACCACGCTGCGCGCCCTGACCGACGCAAACCACGCCAACGAAGCGGTCACCTTGATGGCGGACTCGCAAGAAAACCTGCGCGCCGCGATGAACTATATGACGAAGGACATTGTAGAAGCAGGGGAGGGCCTGCCGCAGGGCGGCATCCCCATCCCGAACTCAGTCACGCTGCTGAACCCCGCTCCGGCGATCGCGTCCGCAGTGAACCGCCCCGGCCCCATCGGAGGACCCGCCACCTTCCCGCCAAACTTTGTAACGCTGCCAGCGGTCACGGATGCCGCCGGTTTAGGCCCGCGAGCAGTCACTCCCAATCCAAATGTTCCGGGCGGCATATTGCAGGGCTCACCGACGGATTTTATTACCCTCGTCTACGTTGACAACACAATTGTCGATCCGGTTCGTAACACGACGCTAAATTCGTTGCCGATATTTCTGGCCGCAAGCGGCGGGAATCCGGGTTGCCCGGCAGGCGCTATCGATCCCACGGGCCTCAGCGTTACTTTCGATGCCACCTGCATCACGTTGCCCGTTGGGAACACGGCGATCACGCCGGGCGACCTGATCATGTTTCAGAATGCGAATGGCGCCACTCTTCAAACGGTTACGGCAGCCGCCGGTCAAACCCTTACCTTTGCGGGTGGCGGCGGTGGAGATCCCTTCGCGCTCAACGCGACGCTGCAGCCGAGCGGAACATTCATCCAAATGAGGAATGGGGACGGGACTTTTCCTCCGACCACCGCATCGCGCGTCTGGATGATCTCCTACTACCTGGATACGACGAATCAATCCCGGCCGTTGTTGATGCGTCAGATCAATTTCCGGCCGGCAACGCCCGTAGCCGAAGTAATCGAGGATCTTTCAATCTCCTACGATATCAACAACGGTCCTCCAAACACCGCGGCGATCGGACCGCCATTTACGCAGAGTCAGATCCGTAAGGTGAATTTGTCGCTGGCAGCGCGCGCCGACAACGCTTACAGCCAAAACAAAACCTATTTCCGAAATAATTTGCAAACTCAGGTCAGCGTCCGCAGCCTGGCCTTCTTTAATTCATTTCAGTAGTCGTCGCAAAGGAGAAACATCGTGAGGAATCGACACGAACAAGGCATGGCGCTGGTAACGGCGCTGCTGGTGCTGCTTCTGATTTCTTCCATGATCGTGGGCATGTCCTGGCTGGTGCTGACCGACCAAAAACTCGGCGGCAACACTGCCGACCGGCAAAGGGCCTTTTACGGCGCGGAAGCCGGTATGGAGTCTCTCACGACTTCTTTGCAGGACTCCTTCTCCAACAACTACGCCTTGAGCGCTGCCGACATCGCGAACATCACGGCCAATACCCAGACCACGACGACCAACCTCCCAGGCATGCAATTCCTGAATCCCGACGGGACGAATGGTTTCGTCATCAAATTTACGCCGGATACATCCGCCAGCAATTTGGGCAACCCGACGTCGCAGAATCACACGATTCTTTCGGGAACCTATGCAGGCCTCGTCGGTCTTCTAACGCCCTACACTCTGGAAGTCACTTCGCGGACGGCTGCCGGCTCGGAAGTAAGGCTTCAACGGACGGTGCAAACGGTCGCGATTCCGGTTTTTCAATTCGGAATCTTCTCAGACACCGACCTGAGTTTCTTCGCCGGCCCGAGTTTCGATTTTGGCGGGCGCGTCCACACCAACGGTAATCTCTGGCTGGCAGAAGGCGGCGGCACCCTCACCATGAGGGACAAAGTGACCGCCGTCGGCGAAGTGGTTCGTACAAACCTCGAGAATGGCTGGCCGCTCACAACGAACTACACCGGTATCGTAAACATTACCAAAAGCCCTGGCTCGACCAGTTTCGGCACCTTGGCCCTGACTCAGGGGAGCACCACCGGTACGAGCTGGTTCGGAAACATAGCTGGAACTCAGGAACCGGCCTTCCAAACTGTCTCGAACTCATACAACGGCAACCTCGGTAACGGAGCCACGGGCGTCAAATCGCTCGACCTTACGATCGCCACGCCAGCCATCGGCGGAACAGCCATCGACATGATTCGTCCGCCGGTGCCCAACGAGCAGAATACGAATCCTGGAAAACTGAACGAGCGCTACTACCGCCAGGCCAGCCTGCGCATTTTGCTGGCAGACTATGGCCCGTCGGGCACTTGCGCCGATACAGACCTCGTAAACCTGCCGATGATTTCCGGCGGTGCGTTCGTAGACCTGGCCCAGCTGGCTTGGGATACGAACGGTCCAGCAGCTGCCGCTGGCGGCAAAGTGGGCAAGCTGCCGACCACACCCGGCGGCGCGGCCTGGTTCAATGCCGGCACGATCGGGACCAGCGTATTTCCGCTTCCCGTCTCGGCCGCGACCAGCAACATTGCTTACACTCCCGCCGACGGTTATCTCTATCAGAAGTGGTTTCCCACTGAGACGGGTTGCATACGCATCGACTACCAGACGAAAGACGGCAAGTCGTTTGTTGATGTGACGCAGGAAATTCTGAAGTTTGGCTGGACCGGGCGAAACATCAACCCGCCTCCCGCCGGCACCGCGATCCCCTTGGCCAATCAATCCCCCAAACGGTTTGGCTTGCCTGCCGCGCAGGCCAAGGCGTCTGGACCAACCATCAATGGAGGCGTTGCTACCGTCGGATGCGTCGATCCCAGCCCGAATGCGATTATTCGACTGGCAAGGTTGCGCGACAATCCGTCAACCGCGAACGCGACTGGTGGCTGTACTGTAGCCGGCACGGCCGCTTCGCAGCTTGGCACGGACGAGTGGCCAAATGTTCTCTTCGACGCTCGTGAAGCAAACTTGAGAGACACTGCTCTGGCCGGCAACGTAGAGACCCTCGCCGGTGCCATGCACTACGTTGAACTCGACGTGAACAACCTAGATCGCTGGTTTAGCGGAACTCTCGGCGCAAGCGGAGGACAGGCGAACAATACGACTGGCTATACCGTCTATTTCTCCGACCGCCGCGGCAATCGCGCCGATCCCAACTCACCACCGTCCGTCGGCGTCGGCCCCGCGAAAACGGGCGGCTTCGGGTTCGACGATATTGTCAACGCAGCAAGTGCCAGCGGTTGCCCCGATGGTGTGCTGGCTGCGGCCGAGGATTTCGAATCGGACTTCACGCACGGCACGGACATGAATCCTCCAGCCGTCGCGCGCTTCTACGGTGGCCAATTTCCCACCGACGCCGGCGTAATCCCGAATAACCTGTGGAGCATTGCCGGCAACCCAATGGCCATCCCAGGTGTACTCACTGCCGCCACTGCGAATAACCCCAACTGCGCGGGCCCCGGAAAAGACTGGCCGTTTGCAGTCGCAGCCGACGCAAGAGACTTGCGCGAAAATGCTCCGGTCTTCTTCCGCCGTGCGCTGAAAGTCGTCAACGGGAGCACCATCTCTCTCGGCGTGTGCGATGGTGTGGCGTGCGGTCTCACAATCGTTGCCGAGAATCCAGTCTACGTTCAGGGTGATTACAACGCCGGCATCAACGGCAATTTCGCCACCCCGTTCGTGGCGGCTTCGGTGATGGGCGACGCGGTCACGCTTCTCTCCGACAACTGGAACGACGTGAACTCCTTCGCATTTCCTTACGCTCCCGGCTCGCGCTCAGGGTCGACGACGACCTACCGTATGGCCATCCTGGGAGGAAAGACGATTCCATTCAAACAACCAACGGTCGGCGGAGTCGGTCAGGACTTCGGTACCGACGGCGGAGTGCACAACTTCCTGCGGTACATCGAAACGTGGAACGGCACGCTCTGGTATAAGGGCTCGATCGTCGCCCTCTTCTATAGCCACCAGGCCGCGGGCACGTTCAAGTGCTGTACGACGGTGTACAGCCCGCCCACTCGCGGCTACAGCTTCCAGACGGAGTTCCTGACTCCGAGCCTGCTGCCGCCGCGAACGCCGATGTTCCGCGACATCAACACCATCGGATTCACGCAACTGGTTTTGCCGACCCAGTAGCTACCAGTTCAGCCCGTAACACCCCAGCGGCTCCCGTTCCCCCCGGGAGCCGCTTTTATTTTGGCCTCTCGATCGCGCGAATCACGGGGAAGACGGTTTGGTGCGCACATTGAAATTCGTGTTTGCTGCAGGCGTGGTGCATGGCGACGCTGAATTCGACTTGCACAAATCCGCAAGCGGATCGCTGAAGTTCGCGGGCGTTACGAGTCCTTCGATTGGCTCCGCATAGATTTTGTAGCTGCGGTTCAACGGCAGGCGCTGAATCTGGTATGAGCCATCGAACTGCAGTTTCTGGGCCGCCTCACTGCAGCTCCATCCACCCACCGTCGCGGCGATCACGGCGCCGGTATCAGCATCGAGAGCCACCACATGTGCGCCGAAAATCCCCGTCACGAAAGATCCAGTGGATGGCGAAGGTAAATTGGCGAGCGCAAAAGGATTGGCGGGAATGATGCGACCGGAAATCGATCCCACATTTACAACATCTCTCGGGTCGGGGTAGAGCGATCGGATTCCAGCGCGATCGTCGTCTGAGAGCGGTCCGTCGGGCGCCTGCGGAGTCGGCCGGCCACCCAGGAATTGCCCCGGCGGCGGTGAAAACGGAAACATCAGCGCGCGCCAGACGGCGGAATGATCCAGCCCGAACCAGTGCCCGAGTTCATGCGAGAGTAGCGATTCCAGATCGTACGCGCCGGCGGCTTGCGGCGTCGCAAGCGCAGCGGGAGTTGCGAACTGGACTTGCCGGTCGTTTCTAAAAAGTATGTCGGCGTCGAGAATCTGGCCGGTAAAGGTTGCGGACCCGCTCGCGCCTGCGGACGCGCCTGGTGCGGTTGCGGTAATCACGCGCGTGAACGAGAGTACCCCGGTTGTGAACGCGGTGCTCGCCTGATTGAAGCAGATCGTATTGAGCCCGTCTACATTGCTCTCCTTGTCGTTCGAGCAGGAATTCTGGGCGATGGTGCGCGTGAGCGGAGCGATGAGCCCGGGGTTGGCTGCACCATTGAACGTGGTGCCGGAGACACCCGCCCAGGCTCCAAATGAATCCGAAATTACCTTCTCGATTTCAGTGAGCTGGCCCGGAGTTCCTTGCGGGGCTGCCGTCAGAATCGTGATCCCGGCGGGCGACAACGATGTGCTCCAGCGAAGATTGAGCGGCGCCGCGAGCGTAGGATTCCAGCGATCCGGCTGCGGGCAGCCGCCCGCTTGCGGAACCGTGCTGTCGGTTGTGTACCCGAGTGCGCCCGGCACACGGACCGATGCGAAAAGAACAAGAAACAGAGTGGTTAACGTGAACATGCGCTTCATTATTTACTCCCGCGTCCGTTTTCGAGGGCGCTGGCCACGAGTGCGCGAAACGCTTCAGTGCGCATTCGGCGGATACCGCTTGCTTCGAAGCGATGCGATGTAGGGTCGAGGACTGCGAACGCCGCCGTATCCTGCGTGACGATTTCTTCATCCGTTGCGCGGTCGTTCCCGATGCGGAAAGTTCCCTGGACCCAGCTCACGACAGAAAAATCTCCGGCAGATGTTCGCTCGAGAAACAACACGAGTTCTTCGCCGGGAACGAATCGCGGAACGCCGGACACAGTCGACTTCAGGTTGCCAGCTTCGCCGCCTAGCAGGCGTACTGTGATGCGAGCAGGCGCCGATCCCTTCCAGGTTTCTTCAACGTCAAACGTCGTGAACGTCCAGATTTCGCCCGCGTCCCAGCGTGTCGAGTTTGTAATGCAGCGCGTGCGGACGATCGCGTGAGCGGCGCGCGATATATCGGCGACGGACAATCTCTGCAATGTCGTTGCGGCAGCAGCGCTGCACAAACCCAACATCGCCGCGATGGAAAGCACGGTAATCTTTTGAAGCTCATTCATCATTTCACCTCCAGGATTCCGCTTGCTGATGCACGGTCGTTGTTCAGCGTCGTGATGAAAAGCGTCCGGACGCCGGGTTGAGTTGTGCTTGAAATCTCCAGGTCGAGCTCAATCGTGTTCGGGAAAAGCCCGGTGATGGTTGATGCGGTCACAGGAATATCTCCGGGAGCTGCTCCAGGTCCCGTGAACGCGTACGTGAAGGTCAGGTCGAGGCCGTTTCCGTGGATGCAGATTCTCGTGATTGCCGACCCGGATGCTGGACGCGTGACGCTGAGAGGCGTGCCTTCCACTTCGCAGCCGTCACTCGTCAGAAACCCGTCAAAGTCCACATCGATTGCGGCAGAAGCGGCGGCTGTGGTGGGTTCAACGACAGTGAAGTCGTTGCCCGTCGCGACTGGTTGCGATGAGTTCAGTGCGATGACGCTTTCGGAAACGTCAAACGGCACGATTACAAATGGAACCGGATTTGAAAATGCCCCCGTAGTGGGATTTTTCACTTGAATCGTAAGTATGCTCGCCGACTGGACGTCGGACGGATTGAGCGCAGTCGTGCAACTTGCCGCCGTCGCGCAGGTAGTCCCCCGGGAAATACCGTTGACGAGAATCACGCCACCAGACCCGCCACTCCCGACAGTGAAACCCGCTCCCTGAACCGTGAGCGGAAAACTTTCCACTGCGCCGGCCATTACGCTGGAAGGCAAAAGCACTTTGATCATTGGCCCGCCGGTAATCGCGATCGTAGCCGACGCTGATTTTGTGGCGTCGGCCACGCTCATTGCGATTATTGAGACAGCATTTGGATTCGGGACGACGGGAGGCGCGCTGTATAGCCCATTCGCGTCGACCGAGCCGCAGGCGGCGCCCCCGCATCCTTGCCCAGCGATCGCCGATTGAACGCTCCATGTCACACTGTGGTTGCTGCTGCCGCTTACCGTGGCGAAAAACTGGCGAGTGCTGACAGTCGAAGTTGAACGCGCCACGAAGGCATAGAGCGGCGCGATTGAAACTTCTACAGAAGCGGGGACACCCGTGACCGTAACAATCGCGTTGCCGCTTTTTGATGGATCCGCATGGCTCGCGGCGGTAAGAGTGACCGGATTTACCGCCGGCACCGATGCGGGCGCCAAGTAATCCACGGTATTAGAAGTGGCGGCTTGCGGCGCAGCGCAAGGGCTCGAACCGGACACGCAAATTTGCCCAACGGCCGCGTTCCCGTTGGAGATCCCGTTCACGAACCACGTAACCGTTGCATCGCCGGTATTCGTCAGCGCAGCCGCGAACGATTTTCGCGTAATTACCTCCAACGATGCGGACGAGGGCGACACATTCACGCTGATATTACTGACGAGTGTCACGGACGCCGCTGCCATCGTTGCGCCGCTCGTTGCATGGATCGCAACGGTGCTCGGTGAGGGCAAAGCCGAAGGCGCGGAATAAAGCGCCGCGCTCGCGCCGCTCGGTGCAATCGTCCCAATAATCGGGTTACCGCCGGCAATTCCATTCACGTCCCACACGATGGAAGCGCCATCCGCAATGCAGAACGAAGCTGTGAATGTTTGTGTTTGCGCGAGAGCCACATTTGCGGCTGCCGGTGAAACGGAATTTGTTGCGGAGCACGTGATGGTGACACTCGCGCTCGCAGATTTCGCAGTGTCGGCGACGCTCGTGGCCGTCACGTTCACCGTCGCAGGTGACGGCGGCGCGGCTGGCGCTACGTATAGCGCGCTGTCAGCTCCATTCGAAGCGATGGTACCGAGCGTGAAATTGCCGCCTGCGATGCCGTTCACGCTCCACGTTACGGCCGTCGATGGATTGCCCGGCCCGGATATGCTCGCAATGAACGCTTGGCCTCCGCCCGTTGAAATTGTGGCCGAAGTTGGTGAAATGCCGACCACCAAATCGTCCTTCAGAGTTACCACCGACGAAGTGGTGACATCGGATTCCGCATTGCTCGAAGCAGTCACTGTAACGCTGGCGGACACTGGCATAGTGACTGGAGCCGTGTATAAGCCGGCCGAAGAAATTGTTCCGGCGCTCGCGTTCCCGCCGGAAACGCCGCCAGCAAACCACGTGACGCTTGTGTTCGAAGCGCCCGTTACGCTCGCCTGAAACTGTTGCGTTTGACCCAGGAACACAGCCGCACTCGCGGGCGAGAGTGTGATTGTCACTACGGCCGGCGGCCCCGCGGGACTTGTAATTCCGGAACAGCCCGGCATCAGGATCGCAATCACGCAAAACGCCGGGAGTAGAATCGCCTGAATTGAAATTTTCGCGTGGCTTAACGCAGCGGCAGACCGACTCGGAGTCGTCTCCAGCCACCGATGTTTGACTATCCGCTTCATGTTCGCGATGGCTTAACGCACGAGATGTGCCATCGCGGAGCATCCGTCGCAAATAACTGTCTTCACTTCGGCAGGACGTCAACCGGATGCATAACCTCCGCTGCCTCATGACAATAGAAGCCGATCCAAAAAATATTACGAATTCTGTTAGCACACGCCGATCGTTGAATTCCACGTACAGTCGTTCCCTCGCGTCCCGTAATGGCACCGAAGAAATCCAATTTGGCAAGCGAGCGCTTCAGCGGGACCTCGAACGATCTTCGACACCTCGTTCTCGAAGTTGACACCGGGCCAAACATCGCCGAATAATGCCGGATGCCAAAACCGGAAACGGTTCGTCGAATCAAAAGCTATTCCGCGGAGAGCGGCTACGTTTACCAATATCAATTTCAGGACGTGCATCCCGCACAGCAGGGAACTGCGCGCGGAAACGAATACGTCTATTACGTGTCCGCTGACCGCAAGAAAATGTTTCCGGTGCGTATTTTTGTGCGTGTCGACGATCTCAATCGGTGGGCGAAAGCGACAGGACGCGCGCTGACGGGGACCGAGGAATATGCGGTAGCGAAGATGCGCCTATTTCAAGCGTTCGACGAAGGCCACGAACTCTCCGCCACCAGCCCGGCATTGGTCGTCGATGAATCGAATCTCAACGCATTGCTCGAGCGCCTGGATCTGTAGCGCGCTCGATTACATTCGCGATAGCACGGCCGCGCGCAGCGCTGGCTCCAGAATCTGAAAACGAAACGAAAACCCCGCCGCGAGTAGCTTTTCCGGCACCACGCGATCGCTTCCCAGTAAAAGAGCGTCGGCCATTTCGCCCATCGCCAGCTTTAACACAAAAGCCGGAGCAGGAAATATCGCCGGCCGGTGCAACATGCCTGCTAGCAGGCGTGTAAATTCCTCATTGCGGACCGGATTCGGCGCCACCACGTTCACCGGCCCATTCACCTGTTCGTTGGCGATTGCAAAACGAATGATTCCGATCACATCTTCAATCGCAATCCACGACATCCATTGCTTGCCGCTTCCAAGCCGTCCGCCAAGCCCCAGCTTGAAAGGTGTTAACATGCGCGGAATCGCGCCGCCTTTGCTGGAAAGAATAATTCCGAAGCGCAATGTTGCCGTTCGAATTCCCATGGGAGCAGCGCGCCGTGCTTCGGCTTCCCAATCCCGGCACAGCAGCGCCAGAAAATCCGTTCCGTTGGCGCTCGATTCGGTGAGAATTTCGTCGCCCGCGTCTCCGTAATATCCGATCGCCGACGCCACCAGCAATGCACGCGGTTTCTGCTTCAGCTTCGAAAGTGAATCGACAAGCACGCGCGTAGTGTCGATGCGGCTGCTGCGAAGCACTTGTTTGCGCGCACTCGTCCAGCGACCATCGCCAATGCCAGCTCCGCTCAAATGAATCACAACATCCGTGCCTTCGATCCCCGGCAGATCCACTGTCGCTCGCATCGGGTCCCAGCCAACGTCTCCCGGCTTGCATGCGGCACCAGGACGTGCCAGATGTGCTACGGTGTGGCCGTCCGCCTGAAGTGCCGCTGTAGCCGCCGAGCCGACAAGCCCCGAACCACCCGAGATCAAAATCTTCATGAGTCGCTTCTTTCTCCGGCGAGCCTTGCGGAATCTACCCTACGGCTCGCGGTGCCCGGCGTCAAGCGCCCGCAGCCGAAGCAGTCAATGTTGCACCGAGTTCACAGTCAGACGAAAGTCGATGACAAAAAACTCCAAACCGCATTGTCATCCGCGCCGCCAACTAAGATAAACTCAGCGGCTCGTTGCGAGGTGGGTTGCGAGGTGGGTTGCGAGGTGGGTTGCGAGATGAAGATGATCCGTTTGTTGCGTCGAGTTGTTACCATGGCACTTCTATCGATTTCACTTATGCTTTCACTTGCGATGGCTCGAGAGGGAACCGTCGAGCTTCGCGGATTCTTCCCCGCGCGCGCTAAAGCAGAGCGCGATCTCGAAGCGAAATTCCGAAGCATCCCAGACGCCGCGCACGCCGAAAGTAACCTCCGCCACTTGACAAGCCAACCTCACATGGCCGGCACGGAAGCGAGCCACCAGACAGCCGAATGGCTGCGCGATCAATACCAGAGCTTCGGTTTTGACGCCGAGATCGTCACATACAACGTGTGGCTCGCTCAGCCTCGCGAAGTAAAACTCGAACTCGTCGCGCCCGAAAAGAAAATTCTTGCGTCGCCCGAGCAGCCCGTCGCAGCCGACAAGGACACCTACGACTCCCGCGCCGTCGTCGCATTCAACACCTACTCGCCTTCCGGGGATGTGACTGCCCCGGTCGTTTACGTGAACTACGGCACTCCTGAAGACTATGCCGAGCTCGATTCGCTCGGCGTCAGCGTCGAGGGCAAAATCGCGCTGGCCCGCTACGGTCGAAATTACCGCGGCATCAAATCAAGATTAGCGGAAGAACACAAAGCCGTCGGCCTCGTCATCTTTTCCGATCCCGCTGACGACGGCTACGTAGCCGGGGATCCCTTTCCTCGCGGTCCGTGGCGGCCGATGAGTGGCATTCAACGCGGCTCGGTACTTTATACGGAGCTATACCCCGGCGACCCGCTTACTCCCGGCGTCGGCGCCACTCCCGATGCGAAACGCATAGCACCCGCGGATGCCGCGAATCTTCCGCACATTCCCACGATGCCGATCAACGCGCGCGATGCCGCGCCGATTCTAGAAAATCTCGGCGGCCAGCATGTTCCGCAGAAATTGGCAAGGCGGACTGCCGTTTACTTATCACGTGGGCCCCGGCTCGTCGGAACTTCACATGAAGCTGGTTATGGATTTCGAGCAGCGCCCGATCTACGACGTAATCGCAAAGCTGCGCGGCGCCGACAACGGCGAATGGGTCGTGCTCGGCAATCACCACGACGCGTGGGTATTTGGCGCCGCTGATCCTAACAGCGGGACGGCCGTAATGCTCGAAACAGCGCGCTCTCTCGGCGAACTAAGCCGCGGCGGTTGGAAGCCGCGGCGCACAATCGTGATGTGCGAGTGGGACGGCGAAGAGCCGGGCTTGCTCGGCTCTACAGAATGGGTCGAGTCCAATCGCGCGGAATTGCAGGCGAAGGCTATCGCATATCTGAATGCCGACGTCGGCGTCAACGGCCCGAACTTCAACGCTTCGGCCACTCCGTCGCTGAAAGAGCTGGTGCGCGATGTGACGCGCGACATCGGCGATCCTCGTGCCAATCGCCCCATCTACGACGTGTGGAGAGAGCATTCCGCAGAGTCAAAGCAGGCGCCTTCAGGAACTGCGCGGCCTGAACTTAAGGCCGAAGCTCCCGGCGAAGTTCCAATCGGCGCGTTGGGCGCAGGCTCGGATTTTTGTCCATTCTTCGATTTCGCAGGTATCCCTTCGATTGACATGGGATTTGGCGGCGACTATGGCGTTTACCATTCGCTCTACGATGATTTCTACTGGATGAAGCAGTTCGGCGATCCCACGTTCGCCTACTTTCCGACCCTCGCGAAAATTCTAGGCACCGTAGCGCTTCGGTTGGACGAAGCCGACGTACTCCCGTTCGATTATTCCGCCTATGCTTCGGAAATCGCGCGGGCGGCGAGCGATCTGAGCGATCGGATCGGCGCGGAGAAGAGAACTGAAGCCGCCGACGCAAAAGTAATCTCGGACGCGTCCGCGCAACTTTCGGTAGCCGCTTCCCGCGCTTCGGCCGCGCTTGGCACGTTCTCGCCCGCATCGCTTACCATCGCCAAGCAACAAGAACTCAACCACGCGCTCGCTGGTGTAGAGCAATCTCTGCTCGTGCCGGAAGGTCTCATGGGACGGCCGTGGTACAAGCATTCGATTTTTGCGCCGGGGAGTTATGCGGGTTATGCGGCGGAAGTAATGCCCGGCGTCAACGAAGCTCTCGACCGCAATGATCCTGCGGGATTGCATCGCGAAGCCGATGCTCTCGCTGCGGCATTGGGAAGAGCGGCAGCGCGCCTTGACCAGGTGGCGCGTATCGCCCAATCTGCCGCAGGCACTCACGCTGGACACTGATTCCTTCACCAGCCACGCGCCCGTCGCGATAGAATGTCAATGTGCGCGTTCGCGTTCTATTCTTTGGCCAGCTAAAAGATATTGTCGGCTTCGCTCAGGACGAAGCGGAGCTATCCGATGGCGCCCGCATCGAAGATCTTTTCGAGCGTTACGGCCGTCGCTTCCCAAAGCTTGCTGAATTCCGCGCCTCCATCGCCGCTTCCGTGAATCAGGAATATTCCCCCTGGCGCACACCACTCTCTACCGGTGACGAAGTTGCTTTTCTTCCGCCCGTCAGCGGTGGACAGCAATCCGCCGCTGTCGAAGATACTTTTCAGCTCGTTCGAGAGCCCATTCGTCCCCACGAGCTCGCCGAAAGTCTGAAGGCTCCCGAAGATGGCGCACTCGTCGTGTTCGATGGATTTGTGCGCAATAATTTTCGCGGGAAGCGCACGCTCTATCTCGAGTATGAAGCGTACGAACCAATGGCCTATGCCAAAATGCGCGAGATTGGCGCACAGATACGTGAAAAATTCGCAGTTCACCGTGTAGCCATCGTCCATCGCCTCGGCCGGCTCGAAATCGGCGAGACCAGCGTATGGATCGCCGTGAGTTCGCCCCACCGCCGCGCAGCCTTCGATGCCTGCCGCTTCGCGATTGACACGTTGAAACGCTCTGTCCCCATCTGGAAGAAGGAATATTTCGTCGGCGGCGCCGTGTGGGCCGAAGGGGAATTGCCGCATCAGGAAGCCATTTCGCCCTCGGGTGAATCTACCTCCTAGATGAAAATATCCTCGCAAGCGCTCGGCGCTTTTTCGCTCGCCGCGATAGTGGCGTGCGCCGGTTTGAATGGTTCGGTAGGCGCGCAAGATCAGAAAAAAAATTCCACCATTCACGTCGATGTAAATCTCGTAAGCATCCTCGCGAGTGTGATTGATGCGAATGGACGCCCGGTCCCGGACCTTACGCTGGACGCCTTCGAACTGAAGGAAGAAGGAGTCGTACAGAAGATTGAGCGATTTGAAGCGCAAACGAACCGTCCGCTCGACCTTGCCTTAATGATCGATTCCAGCATGAGCACCTTCAAAGACCTGAGATTTGAAATCGACGCCGCCTCGCACTTTATCAAGCAGGTAGTGCGGCCGGGCGACACACTCGCCGTCTTCGAATTCTCCGAATCGGTTACACAAATCTCTGAATTCTCTGACGACGTTGCGAAACAGCAATTGGCGGCCGAAAAAATCACGCCCGGCGCCGGCACGTCGATTTACGATTCCGTCGTCCTGGGTTCGAACGCTCTCAGGAGACTTCCGCAGGAGAGGCGCCGCGCGATTGTGCTGGTCACGGACGGCGGTGAAACGACGAGTCTCTCAAAGTTCGACGACGCTCGCCGTGCAGCGATTCGATCCGGCTCGCTGCTGTATTCCATAATCATCCGCCCCGTAAAAAATGAGAATGGACGAAACACCGCCGGCGAGCACGCGTTGATCACGATTACCGACAGCACCGGCGGAGCTCTCTTCATTCTCGACGAACTCCAGCAGCTCGATGCCATGTTCGACCGCATCAATCGCGAGCTGCGCACGCAGTACCTGCTGGGCTACTATCCAAACCCGGTTCCGAAGCCCGGAACCACGCGACATTTAGAAGTGAAGGTAAAATCGGGAGACATGGTGCGCTACCGCAAGGAATACGTCACCTCGGGAGCTTCGCGCTAATGAACCAATTTCTGGAGGTTGCGATTGAAGCCGCGCGCGAGGCGGGAGCGCTTCTGCTCGCGGAGTACGATCGCCCCCAAAATATCACGTACAAAGGTGAAGTCGATATCGTCACCGAATCTGACCGCCGCTCGGAAGCACTGGTTGTCGGCCGCCTCCGCCGTTATTTTCCGCAGCACGAAATTGTTGCCGAAGAAGGAAGCGGCGGGCCCACCGGTAACGCGCGCTATCGCTGGCATGTTGATCCACTCGACGGCACGACAAATTTCGCGCATGGTTACCCCTGCTTCGCCGTTTCGATTGGATTGCTCGAAGAAGGCGAGCCAATCGTAGGAGCCGTATTCAATCCCGTCAGCCGCGAACTCTTCTCGGCTGCACGCGGCGAGGGCGCGTACTTGGACCACAAACGCATTCACGTTTCGACTATTGACACCCTTGCGACAAGCCTCCTGTGCACAGGATTTCCGCCCGACCAGCGTCATCAGCAGACGAATATCGCCTACTACGCCGGCTACACTCTTCGCTCCCACGGTGTCCGCCGTGACGGTTCGGCCGCGCTCGATCTTTGCTCGGTTGCGTGTGGACGTTTCGAAGCGTTCTGGGAGTTTGGGCTGAAGTCATGGGACACGGCCGCCGGAGTGTTGCTCGTGAAAGAGGCCGGCGGAATGGTGACAGATTTTCTCGGTAAGCCTTACCATCCGGGCGATCGCGTGATGCTCGCTTCCAACGGCTGCATCCACTCCGAAATGCAGGCGGTTGCTGCGGATATCGCTGAGCGCAGCGCAAAATAGCTTTTGGACCTCCGCTGGCTCAGTGCCTCCTTATGTCTTCGTAAATATTTGTGATGGCATAGGTCACGCCCGCAAAAAATCGCTTCTGCGGCGCTCCGTGCGTCAGGCCCACGTCAATCCCTCCGTCAATGATCAACCGCGACGAGATGTTGAACGTGAGTGCCCAGAGTGTCGACGCGAAAGCTGGATTCTCCGCGTTCAACTTCGTATTTCCGTAAAACTCTCCCGTAAATCCCAACTTGCCCCGCATCGGCCGCGAGAGGGCGAGGTTAAATTGCTCGAACGAGTCGAATCCCGCCGCCGTCGGCCGCCCTTCCAGAAAATAAGTTGTGTTGAAATCAAAATGAACTCCACGAATGTCCTTGCTCGCGAGAAACGTGAACGCATGATCCACACGCCCCGAGCCGAGTCCTTTCATCGTGCTCGCCGTTGGTGCCTTTATCGAGTAGTTGAATGCAAGAGATGGGACGTGCGCGGTCTGACGATAAAAGCGAATCTGCGGGCCGAACCAGTTATCGCCGATTCCAGTTTGTCCGCCGGCCGGCTGATTCTCGAGCAGAACGCTTGTCGTCGACCACCGCAGCTCCACGTCGCACAGCAATCCGAATTTCAATAGTCCTACCAGATCATCCACCCGCGCACCCGCGCCAAGCGATGTTCTGTCCCATCCGTACTCAATCTCCAGCACACCGTACTGCGTGATGTCGGCCGGGTTCGCCACCGTCGGCCGGTTCGGATTTGCCTGGATTGTCGGCGCGTAGCAACCCGTCTGGCGCCCCATCCATTGCGCGTCAGCTGTCGGGGAAATAGCCAAGAGAAAGCCAAGCCCGAGTCCAGTCACGATTACTCTGCGCAATCCAGCGCCTCCGAAAATAACGAGTCCTTTCAATCGATCGGTCCACTTGGCACGGAACTCATCGCGCCTCATCCTCAATTTAGTCGATGGAGCATTTCAGCACACTCGCCCCCAACGAGAAACACTCATCATTGGCTTCGTTGACTCAATTCCGCTGGAATGCTAGCCTCGCGCTCGATTCCAACCCATGCGTGCCGTTGACATCATCCGCAAGAAGCGCGACTCCGTCGAACTTTCCAGCGAAGAAATCAATTTCCTCATCGAGGGCGCCACACACGATCGCATTCCTGATTACCAGCTCGCGGCCTGGCTGATGGCTGTTCTCTGGCGCGGCATGACGCGCGCCGAACTCGCCGCCCTCACCGAAGCGATGCTGCATTCCGGCTCGGTCCTCGATTGGTCCGATCTGCCCGCCCCCAAAGTTGACAAGCACTCAACCGGCGGCGTCGGCGATAAGACGTCCCTCGTCATCGCTCCCGTCGTAGCCGCAGCCGGATTGTACGTCCCAATGATCAGCGGTCGCGGCCTGGGCCACAGCGGCGGAACACTCGACAAACTCGAATCCATCCCCGGTTTCAACGTCAATCTGAAGCTCGACGAATTTCGCCGCGTCCTCGAAAAATGCCGCTGCGGCTTGATCGGCCAAACTCCGGAAATCGCGCCCGCCGACAAAAAACTCTACGCCCTGCGCGACGTGACCGCCACGGTAGAAAGCCCCTACTTGATCTGCGCCTCGATCATGAGCAAAAAAATGGCCGAAGGAATCGACGCGCTCGTCCTCGACGTGAAAACAGGTGTAGGCGCGTTCATGAAGAAACAATCAGATGCCGAATACCTCGCCGAATTGATGGTCGAAACCGGCACGCGCATGGGCAAAAAAGTTGTCGCGCTCATCACCGATATGGACCAGCCGCTCGGCCGCAAAGTCGGCAACGCGCTCGAAGTGGAGGAGTGCATCGAAATCATGAACGGAAAGGGTCCCGCCGACCTGCGCGAAATCTCAATCGAACTCTCCGCGTGGATGTTCCTGCTCGGCGGCAAAACAAAGTCAGTCGCTGACGGCCGCACGCTTGCTGCGGAAATGATTGCTTCGGGCCGCGCTCGTGATACATTCCGCGACATCATCCGTTTGCAAGGTGGAGACGCCGGAGTCGTCGATGATCCCGGCCGCCTGCCACAAGCGCGTCACGAAGCGCGCGTCACAGCGGCACGCAGACGGATTCATCACCGCGATTCAGTGCGAGCAGGTTGGCGTTGCCAGCATGATGCTCGGCGGCGGCCGCGAAAAGAAAGAAGACGCAATCGATCCGGGCGTCGGTCTGATCGTCGAAAAAAGGCTTGGCGATCCCGTGAAATCCGGCGAGACGCTTTGCACCGTGCGCTACAATCTCGACTCCCGTCTGCCGCACTCGATGGGATTGCTGGCGAAGAGTTTTGAGATCGGACCGAAAGCACCGCCCGTCTTGCCTCTCGTGCGAAAAGTGATCGGCGCCGAAGGCAAGTCGTAGTCCAGATCGCAGGGCGAAAAGAGGGCATCGCATGCACCGCATGATCGGCCTTGTCGGAATGCTGGTTTTCATGGCCCTCGCTTTTATTTTTTCCACGAATCGCCGCGCCATCCGCGGAAAAACAGTCGCCTGGGGTCTCGGACTTCAAATCGTCTTCGCCTTCCTCGTCATGCGCTGGGAATTCGGCCGCTGGCTTTTCCAGCAAGCCGGCGCGGGCGTCAATTGGATGCTCGACTTCGCGTTTTACGGTTCCTCGTTCGTCTTCGGCGACCTCGGCAAAAAAGGCTCGCCGATGGGTTTCTTTTTCGCTTTCCAGGTGCTGCCAACGATCATCTTCATCGCCGCGTTTTTCGCCGTCCTCTATTACTTTGGCATCATGCAAATCATCATCAAGATCGCCGCAGTTGTGATGACGCGCCTGATGGGCGCAAGCGGCGCCGAATCTCTCAACGTCGCAGCCAGCATTTTCATGGGCCAGACTGAAGCGCCGCTCACCATCCGTCCGTTTCTGCCTGAAGTTACCCATTCGGAATTAATGACGATCATGACCAGCGGCATGGCCCACGTTTCCGGCGGCATGATGGCCGCCTACATTGCGTACGGCGTCGAAGCCAAGCACGTTCTCGCTGCCGTCATCATGACCGCTCCCGGAACGATTCTCCTCTCGAAGATGCTCGTCCCCGAAACTGAAAAGCCCGTCACGTCCGGCCGAGTCGAAATGGCGGAAATGGAACGCGACAAAAATGTTCTCGCCGCATTGACTCGCGGCACCACCGATGGTCTGAGCCTCGCTCTCAACGTCGGCGCGATGTTGATCACGTTCATCGCAATGATTTATCTTGTCGACGGTTGTTTCGGCGCAGTTCACAATTTTCTTGCGTTCCACGGCATCAGCTGGTTTCCATCGAGCCTCGAAGGTATTCTCGGCTGGATTCTTGCGCCGATCGCGTGGCTCATCGGAATTCCATGGCACGACGCGCACAACATCGGCAATCTTCTCGGCCTTCGCATGGTGACGAATGAACTCATCGCCTTCCAGCGCCTCGGCCCGATGAAAGACGCGATTGATCCGCGCTCCTTCACCATCGCCACATTCGCGCTCTGTGGATTTGCGAATTTCAGTTCCATCGGAATTCAAATCGGCGGCATCGGCGCGCTCGCTCCCAACAAACGCACCGATCTCGCCCGCCTCGGCATCCGCGCCATGTTGTGCGGCACGATGGCCAACTTGATGTCCGCTGCAATCGTCGGAGTCATGCTGAAATGACGCCGGCCCGTCCGAGCTCGCCCGCGCGCGCAAGCGATTTCGCGCGTGCCGAGCGCGCCGCGAAATACATTCTCTCGAAAACGAAGCTGCGGCCCAAGATCGCACTCGTTCTCGGCTCGGGACTCGGCGCATTTGCCGATGAACTTTCCGGCGCAACGAAAATCCCGTACCAGAAAATTCCCGGCTTTCCGCACTCCACCGCCGTAGGCCATGCCGGACGCCTCGTAATCGGCAAAGTCGGAAGCATCGACGTTGCCGCGATGCAGGGCCGCGTCCATTTTTACGAAGGTTACTCCGCGCGCGAAGTCGTCTTCCCGATGCGCGTGCTCGGAAGGCTCGGAATTCGTTCCGCGATTCTCACGAATGCCGCCGGCGGCATCGACCTCAGCTACAAGCAGGGCGCGCTCGTCGTCATCCGCGACCACCTCAATCTGCAGGGTACGAATCCTCTGATCGGCCCAAATGACGAACGCTTCGGCCCGCGCTTTCCCGACATGTCGCAGGCATACGCGAAGCCGTTCCGCGAAATCGCGCTCAACGAAGCAAAACGCCTGGGCATCGAATTGCCCGAAGGCGTCTACGCCGCGCTTTCCGGCCCCAGCTACGAAACGCCCGCGGAAATTCGTTATCTCAGAACAATTGGCGCCGATTTGGTCGGCATGTCCACGGTTCCGGAAACAATCGTCGCGCGCCACATGGGAATTCGCGTTCTCGGAATTTCCTGCGTCACGAATATGGCCGCAGGAATTCTCGATCAGCCAATCAATCACGCCGAAGTGATGGAAACCGGCGAGCGCGTGAAGACACATTTCGTCGCGCTGCTGCGCGCCGTGATTCCGCGCATCGCAGCCGAGCCGCCGGAATAAAGTGACACGAGAGGTCCCTTCTTGACCGAATACGACGCACTGATCGCCGCGGCAAAACAAGCGCGCGAAAACGCCCACGCCCCCTACTCGAATTTCCGCGTCGGCGCCGCGCTGCGCGCTAAATCCGGACGCGTATTCACCGGCTGCAACATTGAAAACGCCACCCTCGGCCTTACCTGCTGCGCCGAGCGCATTGCCATCTTCAAAGCTGTCTCCGAAGGCGAGCGCGACTTCGAAGCCATCGCAGTCGTAGCCGACACGGACGTCCTCACGCCGCCCTGCGGCGCCTGCCGCCAAATCATCTGGGAATTCTGCGGCGACGTGCCCGTAATCCTCGCCAATCTGAAAGGCAAAGTGGAACACGAAACGATGGGCGCACTTCTCCCACGCGCCTTCGACTCATCGTTTCTGTAGACGCGAAACCACAGATGAACACAGATAAACACTGATCGATTCAAAACCAAAAATCCCCAAAAGCCGAGACCATGGTCCCAAATACAAAATCAACCGCGCCGCTCCAATCCGCGTCGCACTTCTCCGTTTTTCTCTCATCTGTGTCCATCTGTGTTCATCTGTGGTTTCACAATTTTTCTCGCGGCCGCGCCCGCCTCAGCCCAAGGAAAGGGCAGAGTCGATCTTCTCGTCACCCACGGCACAGTCGTCACCATGGACGCTCAACGCCGCGTCATCGACGACGGCGCAGTCGCAGTCCGCAGGCGACTCCATCGTCGCCGTCGGCAAATCCGCCGAGATCGAAGCACACTACGACGCTTCGAAAACAATCGACGCCCACGGCGCCATCATTATGCCCGGCCTGATCAACGGCCACGCGCACGCCGGAATGAGCCTGTTCCGCGGCATCGCCGACGATCTCTCGCTCGACGAGTGGCTCAACAAATATATTTTCCCCGCCGAAGCGCGCAACGTCACTGAAGATTTCGTCGTCTGGGCCACGCGCCTCAGCCTTCTTGAAATGCTGCGCGGCGGCACCACCACGTATTGCGACATGTACTATTTCGAAGACGCGGTCGCGCGCGTCACCAAAGAAGCTGGGATGCGTGGCGTTCTCGCCGAAACCATCATCGATTTTCCGGCCCCCGATAATAAAAATCTCACCCAGGCGTACGGCTACACCCAGAAATTTCTCGACCACTGGAAGGGCGATCCGCTCATCACCGCAGCCGTCGGCCCGCACTCGATTTACACGCTCTCAGAAAAAACTCTGCAGGATTCCGCCGCCCTCGCGCGCCGCAATCAAGCGCCAATCCCCATTCACATCGCCGAAGCTCCGTTCGAGTTGCAACTCAGCCGCGAAAAGCACGGCGTAACTCCGGTCGCCTATCTCGAACGCATCGGCCTGCTCGGGCCAGATGTTATCGGCGCGCACTGCATCTGGGTCGACGCAGCCGACATCTCGATCCTCACGCACTTCGGCGTCGGCTGTACGCACAATCCCTCGAGCAACATGAAAACAGCCGCAGGCGTGATGCCCGTCGTCGAAATGCTCGCCGCTGGGCACGCGGTCGGTCTCGCCACTGACGGCGCCGCGAGCAACAACAATCAGGATATGTTCGAAGAAATGGATCTCGCGGCGAAGCTGCAGAAAATCGCTCGCCGCGATCCACGCGCGCTGCCCGCTCAGCAGGTTGTCGAGATGGCGACGATTGACGGCGCCCGTGCGCTCCATCTCGAAAAGCAAATCGGCTCGCTCGAACCGGGGAAGAAGGCCGACTTGATTATCGTCGATTCGAGCGCGCCGCACGCGATTCCGATGTACAACGTCTATTCCGATCTCGTTTACGCCCAGAAATCAGCGGACGTGAAAACCGTTGTAATCGGCGGAAAAATCATCATGGAAGACCGGCGGATGCTTACGCTCGACGAGCCGCAGATTCTCGAGAAAGCGCAGGAGTACAAGAAGAAGGTTGAGGCATCCTTGGCTCCATCGGCGCCAAAATAATCGCCTGCCGCACAATTCTCGAGGCTACCGTCAACGCTTTGTTTGCTCTGGATTACTTCAAACTGGAAACCGTTCGCGCGCGTTGTGTTTTCAGCGCGATCGAGCGCAACGTGTCGGGAATATTCTTGTTCGTCGTCAAGAGCTTCAGGTCCGTCGCGTTAAGCCGTGGCAGTAAGTGGAGCGAAATATCCAGCGGCGTCTTCGGATTGTTCACCAGGTTTCTCGCGATCACGTAGCTCTTGATGAATTTCCGCGTCAGCGAAATCACTCGAAACACTTCTTCCGACAAGTTGGTCATTTTCGCAAACGATTCCACTTCCATATCCGTCAGCCGGGGCGATTGCAGCACGCATCGTTGAACCAGCTTGTTGGGATCCTTGATCAGGATCATCCGCGCCTCGCGGTTTCCCTTCAGCGCAAGCGTTAGGCGCTGGACTACATTCATGTGCGAAATCTGCTTCAGCATTGTCTCGCGCTTTACTGGATCCGGCTCGGCTTCCTTCGCGGCTTCTTCGAGAACCTGCAGAGGAATCGCTTCGTTCCTGTGAATTTCTTTCAGCAGCGCCTGCTGCTCGGCGGATGCTCCCTGCGACTGCACCAGCGCCGCCGCCAAACGCTCGTCCGAGCTCAGCCGTTCCATGTTATCGAGCAGTGCTTGAATTCCCGGGGCCGTCAGGTGTCGCGCCGCGAGCGTCACAAGAGCCGTCGGACATGCGTCATTCTTCGCCAGCGCATCGGCGATTCCCGGCTTGTCGGCGAGGTGATTCGCACAATATTTGAAAAGGTGCTTGTCTGCGTCCGGCCGTCCGAGCGCCGTGAGAAATGATTCAGGAGAAAGCGTGAGCAGCACACCCATCGCGCGCTCAGCGATTGTGGCGTCCGAGTCGGCGGCCAGCACCGCAAGCAGTTCCGCGCGGTCTTCGGGTGACAGCGAGATACCGCCGGAACACACTGCAAGTTTTCGTTCCGGCCGGGAATGCCCGGAACGGATCTCTTCACGCACCTCGGCGCTAATGGGTATCTCCTGCGGGAGCTTTCAAATCATTTCGCGTGAGTTTGATGCTCCCCGGTTGTCCGGGCTGGCCAAGTGTAGGAATTAGCTGGCCGTTCAATTCGAGCACGACGCCGCCTGAATCGCTCGACGTAACTTCCAGTGAATCACGCGCCTCAAATTGTCTCGCGTCGCCTGGCTCGACCAGCTGGTTGAGCACGGTCTTTCCGTCGGCAACAATGGACAACATAACGGGCTTATTCGTTTGCACCTTCAGCTCAAGCGGATCTGCGGCATTGCCTGTAGCAGTGCTTGTAATTGATCCTGCAGTTGACCCCGTATTTGATCCTGTGCTTGACCCCGCATTCGGCGCCACAGTTGGAGCCGGAACTGCAGCCGGAGCTGGAACATTCGCATCCACGGCCAGCGGCGCTGTCACAGCAGTCGAGGGCGCCGGCGACTTGTGAAAGCGCGCCGCGATCCGGCTTCCATATCGAGCGTAAACAAACGTGGCGCTACCGAGAATCAAGATCAGCGCAAGCGCGAGCACGACGATCGGTTTCCAATCGCGCGGCACTTCCATCGGCGGGTCGGGAACTACACCCGCGTCCACGCGGCCTCTAGTTTCAAGCGCGTACTCGGCCACCATGCTATCTTCATCGAGCCCGAGGAATCGCGCTACCGAACGGATGAATCCGCGATTAAACACTCCTCCGGGCAGTAAGTCCCAGTGCTCGTTTTCGATCGCTTCCAAAAATCGCTTGCTGATGCGCGTCGCGGCCGACACCTCTTCGAGCGAGACGCCTCGCATCTCACGCTCGCGCTTCAAGTGTTCGCCGAATGGTGTCGATGACATCCCTGTGGGACCCGAACCCCACGAAAAATATAGGCGTCGGTGAATGGAGTGTCAATCGCAGCGGACAGATATCTGTGTGCGCCACCCATATGCCTTAGGTCAAACGCTCCGCGATGCCCATTGCAGTTAATGAAAACGCTTCACTATAATGTTACCGTTGCCAGATAAGACCCCAGATTCGAGTCCTCGTCTGCCGGTCGATCCGGTCCGAAGAGCCAATGACGGCAAATCCTTCGGCGGTGTCGAACGACGCCGAAATCCGCGCGCAGCCCCTGAACCACTCGAAATCACCGAAGTCGCGGTTTTCCACGAGCTGGGCAAGGCGCTCACCTCCTCGCTGCAACTCGATCAGGTTCTCCGCACCATCATGGAGAAGATCAACGAAGTTCTGCGCCCGGATACCTGGTCGCTTCTGCTGATGGACGTCGATAAGCAGGAACTCTATTTCGAGATCGCCACCGGCAAGGGCGCGGAGGCGCTGAAGGACGTGCGTATCAAGATGGGGCAGGGAATTGCCGGCTGGGTGGCGCAAACCGGCGAAGTCGTCGTCGTGCCCGACATCAGCAAGGATTCGCGCTTCTTCGCGCAGGTCGACGAAAAAACGAAAATGGAGACGCGCTCGATCGTCGCCGTCCCGGTGCGCTTCCGCGACCATTGCCTCGGCGTGATCGAGCTGATCAATTGCGTCGGCCCGGAAGGTTTCAGCGAGCGCGACCTGGCGCTGCTGGAAGCGCTTGCCGATTATGCCGCCATCGCTATCGAAAACGCGCGCCACGTCCAGCGCATCCACGAGCTGACGATCACCGACGATTGCACCAGCCTCTACAACGCGCGGCATCTGAATTTCATGCTCGATACGGAAATTTACCGCTCGCATCGCTACGCCTTCGAGTTTTCGCTGATCTTCATCGACCTCGACCACTTCAAGAACGTGAACGACACGCACGGCCACCTGATGGGCTCAAAACTCCTCGGCGAAATCGGCAGTGCAATCAAAGAAAAGTGCCGCATGATCGATTTCGCGTTTCGCTACGGCGGCGATGAGTTCGTCGTGCTGCTGCCGCAGACGTCCAAAGAAAACGCCTTCGTCGTCGCTCGGCGCTTGCACAAACTGATCCGCGAAACCATCTGGCTGAAAGAGCCTGGGATCAACGTCCAGATCACCGCCAGCGTCGGCGTCGCCTCCTATCCCACCGATTCGCGCACGAAAGCCGAGCTGCTCCATCTCGCCGACGAAGCCATGTACCTGGTCAAGAACACCACGCGCGACAGCGTGGCTGCTGCCGGCGTCGGCCTTCTCCCGCACTCGACCGCAATCCCGCAAAGCTGACACACTAACCAGAAAGTGTGCCTGTCATCCTGAAGGCATCCGTCAGGATGCCTGAAGGATCTCAATCACAGATGCTTGGCACTCCAGTCGCAAGATCCACCGTCTGCGTCCACTGCCCACGCCCACTCACCGCCGCTTTTTCCACAAGACCCACAGCGCACCTTGATTCACTTACGTCGCCGTGTTAGGCTGCGCCCACGCTAACATTCACATTCGAATCAAAAAGATGGCGGAGGCGAGCGAGGTTTCATGTCTAACGAAGCGTTGGGAATGATCGAGACCAAAGGACTGGTAGGCTCGATTGAAGCTGCCGATGCCATGGTGAAAGCCGCCAACGTAATTCTCATCGGCAAGGAATACATCGGCGCAGGTTACGTCACCGTGATGGTTCGCGGCGATGTGGGCGCGGTGAAAGCCGCCACTGATGCCGGAGCCGCTGCCGCGCGCCGCGTCGGCGAACTTGTTGCCGTGCACGTGATTCCGCGCCCGCACGAACTCGTCGAAGAGATTTTGCCGGGCGGCGGACTCTCCCGGAATCCAAAGAAGTAGCCAGGTGGTTCTTTGAGCCTGCGCGATCGCGACCTCGATTTCCATCCAGGAAGCCCGCCAAGCCGTCGAGCGGGCGCATGAAGCACAGAAGAAGTTCGCCGCATTTTCCCAGGAGCAAGTCGACGCTGTCGTGGACGCCTGCGCCAACGCCGCCACCGACGCCGGCGAATCGCTCGCGCGCCTGGCCGTGGAAGAAACCGGATACGGTAACGTCCCCGACAAAATCATTAAGAACCGCCTCGCCTCGGTGTACGTTCCGCGCGCGATTCGCGGCATGAAAACCGTCGGCATCATCCGCGAGGATCGCGAAAAGGGAATCATCGAAGTCGCCGCGCCCGTTGGCGTGGTCGCCGCCGTGATTCCCTCGACGAATCCCACTTCGACCACGATTTACAAAACGCTGATCTCTCTCAAGGCACAAAATGCGATCGTGCTGAGCCCGCATCCCACCGCGATGCGTTGCATCTGCGAATCGGCTACGGTGCTCAGCCATGCGGCCCTGAAAATGGGCGCGCCCGAAGGCCTCATCACTTGCCTCGAACATCCCACGATGCAGGGGACCGAAGCGCTGATGAAGCATCGCCTCACGGGAGTGATTCTCGCGACGGGCGGCACAGGTCTCGTTCGCGCCGCCTACAGCTCGGGACGCCCGGCCTACGGCGTGGGCCCGGGAAACGTGCCCGCGCTTATCGAGCGCACCGCCAACGTACACAAAGCCGTCGCGGACATTTTCGCCGGAAAAACTTTTGACTACGGCACGATCTGCTCGTCCGAGCAGGCGATCGTCACCGAAGAAGCGGTGCGCGAGCAAGTGCTCGACGAATGCCGCAAGCAGGGCGCGTATTTTCTCGCTGCCGACGAAATAAGCCGCCTCGGCGCGCTCGTTTTTCTCGGCGGCGCGCACGTCCCGAATACGCAAGTGGTCGGCCGCCCCGCCACGATGATCGCCGAGATGGCCGGCATCAAAGTTCCCGCGTCCACGCGCGTGCTGATCGCGCAGCTCGACGCGATCGGCCGCGACGTTCCGCTCTCCGCCGAAAAACTTTCGCCGATTCTCGCGTTTTACTCCGCGCCGAATCTCGCCGCATCGATCGACATTTGTGTCCGCCTGCTGCTGCACGGCGGCGCGGGCCACACCGCTTCGGTCCACTCGCAGAGCGAAGCCGCCGTAAAGCAGTACGGCCTCGCCGTGCCCGCGTTTCGCATCGCCGTCAACACATCTTCGGTCCACGGCTCGATCGGCTACTCAACAAATCTATTTCCCGCGATGACGCTCGGCTGCGGCTCCCCGGGCGGCAACATCACGTCCGACAACATTGGCCCGCAGCACTTAATGAACGTAAAGCGCGTAGCCTGGGAATCGCGTCCGATCGAGCACCGCACAATTCCAGCCGACCAGCGGCTCGCATCGTCATCAGCGCGATCACTGCCGTCCGCGCCGTCACCGTCATCGGTGCCTTCACTTTCGTTCGCGCACTCACCTTTGTCCGCGCCCTCCGAACCAGAAGCGCGCGCCGCTTCGGCAACCGCCGCGAGCGCTTCTGCCGCCGGCGCTTCGACCGCGCCCGCTCCGATTGCCAGCGCGCCCGCCGCGACTTCCGGAGTTGCAAATCTGGACACGCCGCAAATCCGCTCCGCGATCTCTGCGACTCTCGCCGCTGCGGCGGCATCAGCGCCCGTCCCCGATCGCCAAACAATCGCGCGCATCGTGGAAAAGGTTTTCACCTCGCGCGGCATTCCACGCCGCGGTGGTTCGCAGTCGGCGATCGCTCCCGCATCCAGCACATCTGCGGTTGCCGTCGCTTCTGCTGTTCCGGGCGCTGCATCCTTCGCGCCGTCCGCGTCGCCGACTTCACCGAAACCGGCTCCCGTCGCTGTCGCGCTACCGCCAGCCGTTGCAGCTTCGGCCCATCCGCTTCCGCCACAAATAGAAGTTGCCGAATTTCTCAGCGAGAACGACATTCGCATGGCGCTCACGCGCAACTTGAAGCTGTACATTGGCCCAAAAACAATCCTCACTCCGTCCGCCAGCGACCTCGGCCGCGAGCATGACATTTTCGTTATCACCGACATCATTCCAGCCGCGAAAAAGCGCCGCTTCGAATCCTGAAACTCGTTCCCCAATCGAATCGGCGTCAATTCAGAGCCCCCCCTGTACCGTAGATTAGAAGTGGTCGCGGTGTCATGTTTTCAATGGGTTGCGGGGACTTCTAATCGCGGTGCGGTAAATTAAAAACGAGGAAAAACTTAACACAGAGGGCGCTGAGAACGGCCACAGAGGACGCAGAGGAAACTGGGGAATTTGGCGAAGCTCCGATTTCGCCGGTGTCGAGATTCCGAATTGTTTTTCGTTTGCCACAGCAAACGGTAGCACGACGGGACAGAAAAATTCGACTGGCCAATCGTCCAGACGGCGGTCAGTTAGTCCCGGTACTGTACTTTTCGCGGGGCGTTGAAGAAGGAAGCGAAGAATCGGCAAACCCTGCAAGGATTCGGGTTTTCGGCAGGCATCGAGCGCACAACATCGACAAACTATCGCGCCTCATTTTGTGTTTGAATAGAAGTACACCAGACCGAGGGCATCTATGGCCGAACCAAACGACCGCGATAACAAAAATGAAGACCGCTGCGGAAAATGCGGCGCGGATATTGATTCCACTCGCCGCGTCGATTTCACTCTGAAAGACGGCACGCGCGTCTGCGATTCCTGCTTCGTTAAAGGCACAAGAAGCCCCAAAGAAAAGCCCTACAACTAGTTCGTTCGCTTACTGGCCGGGAATCGCCCCGTGAAGCTAAGCAAAATTTTTGGCAAAGTTCCGACTTCCAGCAGCAGCCGTCCCTCGGCTCCCATCCTTGCAGTCTTCTGCGTCATCGCTACTGCTCTCCTGATTCCGACGAACTCGGGGCACGGTACCCAGCGATCTTCGCGTTTCGGCTTTCTTGATGCACCCGCTGCCGTTTATTCCACGGATGCAAACGACTCCTGGAATAGAATTTTCTACTTTCTCTTTTCGCGGCGCGTGGAGACGCGGCTCACGGACGAATTTCCAGAAGCCGGACCTTTCACTTTCAATCGTGCGGACGATGCTCGCGACGTCATGCTTTCATCGCCCATCGGCATCAGCACCCGTTCTTTCGCACGCGACGAAATTGGCGATCGCGCGATCGATCCGCTCTACCCCTCGTTCTTTCGATCGGCGGGAGTTGAGGCTGTCTTGGCCGATCCAGCGTATTCAGGCTTGTCAAAGGCACTCGTTCAGGCGCTCGGCGAAAATACTGCTCGCTCGCCTGTGGCGCGCGCCTTGCTGCAAGCCGACCTCTGGTCCGCCTACGATATTCTTTACGCCCGGGAATTTAAGAACCCCGGAAGAGAACAGATCGAACAGCGCCGCCGCGCTCTCATGGACTTGCTCGGCCGCCTAATCCGAAAAATCGCTCTATCCGGCCCCGAAATAGATTCGCTCCCTGCCAATTATTCGATCGCTTCCGCGAAACAATCTCTTCCCGATGTATTTCGTAAAGACAGTGGATGGATCGAAGTGGAGTGGTTCCCTCATCGTCTGCACGTTAGCGAAGCCAGTTACCGCCGCGTCGCTCGCGTCTTCCTAAAGCCCGCGGCCGTCCAACGCGACCTTCCGAAATTCCTTAACGGCCTACCCCTGGACGAGCGCCTGTTCGCCGATCTCGATGGCGCTGCGCTGCTCATCCAACTCTTGCTCATCGATGAGAACGGTCGCTTGGCGCCCACGAGGCTCGCTACGGATGTCCAGATACGGCTCTTCAAGAGGACGGGAGAGGGCGCCTTTAAAACGACCGACATGCAAGCGTTCGAAATCAACCGGCGAAACTTGTTGGGTGGAGGTGCATCGGGAGGACTGGTTCGGGAGGATGAAAACGGCCCCGCCTATCTCGCAGCGTCCGGCAACGATTTCACGTTCGCCTCGCCGCAATTGAACGGTGGTTCGCCGGTCCAGGCGAAGCTGCGCACTCGCTGCACGGCTTGTCACGGAAATGATCTCGCCCGGGTAATGACATTTTCGTTCATGGTCCCTCCGGGCACTCAGGTTCCCACGGTGAAGCAGTTGGATTCCGACGGCCATCAATTTGCGGATGCCGTTATGGAAGCGAAAGCAAAGCGGATGGACTTCGAATCTCTGCGAATGTATTTTACGGCTGCCCGTTAGCTTCCGCTCGATTGAATTCCCAGCGGCGCGCGCAAGGCAGCCACCGTCCACGACAACACTCATGACGCCGCCAAATCATCCGCCGCCCGACAATTCCCACCCAGCAAAAACGCGCTACAAACTCCTGCGCCAATTTTTCGCAATCCTCGGCCCAGGCCTGATCACCGGAGCAGCAGACGACGACCCCTCCGGCATCTCCACCTATTCCGTCGCCGGAGCAGCCTACGGCTACGCCACTCTCTGGGTTGCCTTAATCACGTTCCCGCTCATGGCGTCTGTGCAACTAATGTGCGCCCGCCTTGGTATCGTCACCGGGCGCGGCCTCGCAGCGTCCGTCCGCATGTACTACCCGCGCTGGGTGCTGTGGGGAGCATGTTCGATCCTGGCCGTCGCCAATATCATCAATATCGGCGCCGACCTTGGCGGCATGGCCGAAGCAACGCAACTCGTCACTCATCTGCCCGCACCGGTGTGGATTCCGATCTACGCAATCCTGATCGTCGTGCTGATGTTATGGGCGTCCTACAAGCTGATGGCCGAAATATTCAAATGGATGACGCTCGTCCTGTTCGCTTACGTGTTCGCGTCATTTTTCGCCAACGTCGATTGGCGCCACGCGCTCGCGGTCACCTTCGTCCCCCGCCTCGAATTTTCGCGCGGCTTTCTTGCGGTTCTCGTCGCGATTCTGGGGACCACGATTTCGCCCTATCTTTTCTTCTGGCAGGCCGCCGAAGAAGTGGAAGAAAAAAAAGAGAAAGGCAGAGAACATTCCGGGGAGAAGCGCAGCATGACGTTCCAACTGAAATACGCGCGCACGGACACCATGTCCGGAATGTTTTTCTCGAACTTGATCATGTACTTCATCATCCTCACCACCGCGGCCACATTACACGCCCACGGCCACACCGAAATCACCTCCGCGCGCGAGGCTGCCGAAGCGCTCCGTCCACTCGCAGGAAACGGCGCGTACCTGCTGTTCACACTCGGCTTGATTGGAACGGGAATGCTGGGCGTTCCGGTGCTGGTGGGGTCATGCGCCTATGCAATCGCAGAAGCGGCGGGCTGGCGCGGTTCGATTACCGACAAGCCCAAACAAGCGCGCGAATTTTATTCGGTGATGGCTGTAGCGATGGCGCTCGGCCTCGCTCTGAATTTTTTCGGCTTGAACGCGGTGAAAATGCTTTTCTGGTCAGCCGTAATCAACGGCCTTCTCGCCCCGCCTCTGATCCTGCTTGTAATCCTGCTAACCAGCAGCCAAAAAGTGATGGGCGCGCGGACCAACCCGCCGCTTCTGAAATACTTGGGTTGGACGACGCTAGCCGTGATGACGGCAGCAGCCGTAGGAATGCTCGTCACATCGTAGGCCTCAGCAGAGGAACGGCCGTCGCCGAGAGAGCCACCGCTCCAATTTCTCTTTGTAAAGAGTAACTACTCTTGTACCGTTGCAACGCGTAACCGCACCAATTCTCACAGCGCAGCGGAGATCGCTGAATGTTGACCTCCAAGTTTGGAATTTGCGGCAAGATTGCGACGAGGACTCCGTTATCACTCTTGGCCATTTTGCTTTGGCAACCGATAACACGAGCCGATGTCACGATCACGCAGCGTCTTGGGTGGAACGGCCACAGTCCGCAATCAGAATGGGCGCGTCGAATAATGATTAAAGGTAATAAATTGAAAATAGAGTCCGAACGTGACAATAAGATTTTCGTGACTCTATACGATCTCGACGTCGGGCAAGAAAGTCTATGGGACTCGAAAGGCAACGCAGCAAATGTTTTCGATCTCTCCGTCGTAAGCGCAAAGCTTGAAAAAGCGATGAAACGCGTTAGAACTACTGTTCAACCGACCGGACAAATAAAGAAAACTCCTATGGGATCCTGTGAACAGTTTAGCTATGAGATCTTTATTGCGCTTCCTCGACATATGGTGAACGGAGTTCTGATGGCCCCGGTCGAACATGAAACAGGGACGATGTGCGTTTCGCGCGACGTTCGAGGCAGCAAGGAGTTCGCGGATTTTGCCCAAGCAGCAAAAGCGCGCGGGTACATTCTTGGCTCGATTTCCGAAGACCTATCTTCGATCGATCCTAGCAGCGCTCTTTTTCTCGCGGCAGCTGACCTCAACGGCGTTGTACTTGAGAGGTTTGCGAATAGCGAAGCCCAGGGCGGCCCTGGTGTAGGGTTCTATGGCACGGCGGCTTCCAACGAATTTCATGCGATTGTGACGGACATCACCAATAGTCCGCTAGCAGACGAGGGATTTCGTATTCCAGATGGACGTAAGATTCACAAAGATCGATCGATGAGCCTCTCTGTGCCTGTCAATTATCAAAGCAAATCAGCACCTTCCAGCTATGTTCCGAAGGATCTTAAGGCGAGAGATTAGTTTTTCCAACAATTCGCTGGTTTTCGTCCTGCACCTATTCATCCCGCAGAGCGACCATCGGATCGAGCCGCGCTGCGCGGCGCGCAGGAATGTAGCACGCAATCAGCGACACGGCAGCCAGCAGCAGCGGAGCAGCGGAGAGTACCAGCGGATCGAAGCTGTCGACGCGATACAGCAAGGTCGATAGCATCTTGCCAACGACGAGCGACAGCGCGAGTCCAACCGCAGCGCCGATGCCCGTCAGCACCAAGCCTTCGCGAAGCATCATTCGCAGCGCGTCGGACGCGTTCGCGCCAAGCGCCATGCGAATGCCGATTTCGCGGGTGCGCATTGCGACGGTGTAGGCGCGCACGCCGTAGAGGCCGATCGCGGCGAGCAGGAGCGCGACGCAGCCGAAGATGATGAACATGTTCGCGCCAGTGCGGACGATCCAGAGGTCGAAGCTGCTGTCGATGTGCGAGCGCATGGTCTTGAGCGCGAGGACGGGAAGCTGGGGATCGACGTCGCGGATGACGCCGCGCACGGTTTCGAGCAACTGCGATTCGGCCAGCGAGCCTTGCACGCTGGTGCGCAGGTGAATCGTCATGTCGGATTGATAAGGCTGGCCGAATGGAGTGTAGATGTGCAGCGGCCAACTTTCACCGCCGACGTTTTCCTGCACGTTGCCGACGATTCCGACTACGTCGGCGTTGATGGCTGGAGTGGTGTCGTCGCCGGAGCGGAAGCGGACTTGTTTGCCGAGCGCGTCGCCATTGGGCCAGAGGCGGTGTGCGGCGGACTGATCGAGAATGGCGACGGGATGAGCGCTGTTGGCGGCGTCGGCGGTCGAGAAAGTTCGGCCGCGCAGTACGGGGACACCTAGCGCCTGGAAATAATCTTCGCTGACGATGTTGTAGCGGCAGATGGTGGCGCTGTCTTTGCCGGCTGGATGCGCCGGGTCCGCGGGAGGGTCGCTGGAGCGATGGATGCCTTTTCCAAGCGAAACCATTCCGAAGGGAATCGTAGCGCCCATGCCGACGGATTCAACGCCGGGGGTGGCGCGCAGTCGCTCGACAATCGTGCGATAGACTTCCTTGCCGCGCGCTTCGTTGTAGCCGGCGAGGCTGGCGTCGACTTCCGCGATGATTTCACCCGACGTGCGGAAGCCCGGCTCGACGCGGGCGGCGCGGACCGAGCTGCGAATGAACGATCCGGCAGCGCTCAGGAGCATGAGCGAGAGAGCGATCTGTCCCATCACCAGGAGATTGCGGCGCGAGAAAACGCCACGGCGGCGGCCGGCGGCATCGTCGGCGCGCTCGCCGATTTTCAAGCCTGCGAAAAGGCTGCGGCGCGAAAGATTCCAGGCGGGGCCGAGACCGAAGAGAATCGTGCTGAGAACGCAAAAACCAATCGTGGCTGCGAGGACGCGCATGTCCGGCCCCGCGCTGTACACGATGTCGAGCGGCGCGAGGCGCGCCATCGAACGCACCAGAGCGCTGGTGCTCCAGTAGGCGACCAGGAGGCCGGCTGCTCCTCCCGCGAGTGCGAGCAGAAAACCTTCCGCGAGTAGCTGGCGCAAAATGTCGGCGCGGCTGCCGCCCAGAGCGATGCGGATGGCGATTTCCTTTCCACGCGTGGTGCCGCGGGCGAGCATCATGTTGGCCACATTGAGCGAAGCGATCAGCAGGACGACTCCCGCGACTGCAAGCAACAACGCCGCAGGAACCAGTAGTTCGGAATCGTTTCCGGGCTGCGTGGAAATGCCCATTCGCGCGACGGGACGGACCAGGAATGTTTGATCCTTGTCATCCTCGGAATAGGCACGCGCGAGCTGCGAGGCCACTGTGGCCAGCAAGGCATCGGCGGACTTTTGCGTAACGCCCGGACGCAGGCGCCCGACCAGAAACAGGTCGTGGCTTTTGCGGCCTGCGAGCGCGCGGCCGCGGCCTTCGAAGTCGTTCATGGCGAGTTCGTAAACGCCGAGCGGGAGGTAGATTTCGGGGCTGATTAAGGCGGTGGTGCCGGTAAAACCCTCGGGCGCGATGCCCACGATCGTGTAGGCGCGTCCATTGATGTGCAGAGTTTTGCCGAGGAGTCGAGGATCGGAGCCGTTTTTCTTCCAGTGGACGTAGCTCACGATGGCGACGGGTTGTGCGGCGCCGGGGCGCTCTTCTTCCGGCGTGAACGCGCGTCCCTGGTAAAGCGCGACGCCGACGGTCGAGAAATAATTGGCGGAAACGATGTCGGCAAAGACGCGGCGGGTGGTGTCGCCTTCGGAAAGTCCGACCATGGAAAATGTGTGCGCGAGGAGGCTGGTGAAAACGGTCCCGTCGTTGCGCATGTCCACGTAATCGGGGTAGGAGAAGGAACGGTAGTCGGATTTCTGAATATCGCGGCTGTAGCAGCTCACCAGTTCCGAGGGATTGTGAATCACCAGCGGCTTGAGGAGGAAGGCGTTCACCAGGCTGAAAATGGCGGTGTTCGCGCCAATCCCCAGGGCCAGCACCGCCACCGCCGCGAACGTAAATCCAGGATTCTTGCGAAACATCCGCGCGCCAAAGCGCAAATCCCTCGCCAGGTTGGCCATGTAGTTCCTCCCAATTGCTGCGCCGGTAGTTGCAGCTCTCACGTGCGGCTGTAGGTTCTACGCGCGAGGAGGCCCGAAAGTTTCCGAGAATGACGAAAAGCTAGCGCAAAATTTGGTGGTTGGTCAGTTTGAATTTCGCTTTGCGGGAAAGGGCCCCAATATGAGCCTCAAGAAGAGAACGAACAGCGCAAGCGAGATAATTGCCATCCACCAAGGCCTGAGCACCATCGGAAACAATAAAACCAGCAGCCACACCCACCAAGGCGCTCGTGACCACCGATTACTGCCCGATTTTGTAGGCTTCGCCTGGTCGTCCATGCAAGCGAAAGAGTACGCCCGAATTGCCGTTAGATTCAAAGGTCAAAATCCCGCATCAATGGGCTGGAATTCCAAACTCGCCCAGTGCCCAAAATTTCGAGGCATCGCGGGGCCCAAGATCGGAGCTTACGGCCCGCCGCGTGCAAAGGCCGTCCGCACCTTTGGCTGCAGAAGGTAAAGCAACAGCGCGCCAGCGATTACTACACCCACCGCACCCTTCAAAAATTGCCCACGCAGCGCGTTGAACAAGTCGCCCACCACCTGGCTCGCGATAATGACGACTGCCAGCGCCCATCCCCAGAATCGCCGTTTCATCCAGCCCACTCCGGCGGCCACCATCGCCACGCCAAGCGCAATAAAAGGAATGCCGATTCCGCGCCCAAACTGGCGCAAGCCGTCGCCTGCTCCAGGATTGAGCCTCCACATCGGATCGAGAAAGCTTCCTGGGAAAAGCAGAGTGATCCCGGTAAGCGTAGCCATCGTAGCGCCAAAAAAGAGGAACACTCCCATCGCAGTGAGCCCGAAATTTTTCTCTCTATTTTTCAAGGGCTCGTCACTCGTCACTGCAGTTTCAAACGTCAGAAGCGCGACACGATGAAAAAGCCGCCGCCGATTGCGATCGCGTCTTCGATACAAGCGATCACGACGTCGGGAACGTTGAGCGCTTTCACGATCCGCGTCCGTGCCTGATAGCCGCCGAACGCTCCCGCGACGCCGCCCACGACGCCCAGGATCGCGCCGAACGCCGCTCCCGCTCCTCCTGCGGTTGCGATGCACGCGCCGGAAAGTCCGCCCATGATGATGCGCGCGATCAGGCCGGGCCCTTTTGTGCGCGGTGGAGTGGATGGAAGCTGGTCTGTCACAAGTTCCACGAGCGCCAGCAGCACAAAAATAATCAGCGCAGCGGTCGAGCTCATGAACGAAAGCGGCGTGCCCTGAAGATTGATCCAGCCCCGGTGCGCCGCAAAAGCCACCACAGCCGGAGCTGTGAGCGCACGCAGGCCGGCGATGACGCCGATTAAAAACGAGAGGAGCAGGACTTCGGAGGGGCTCATTCGCGGTCTCCTTGCAATACCGATCGAAGCTTCCCCTTTTGTACATGAAACGGCTGATGGCGTAAACACGCGTGTGAAATCGCTTAGGCCACTCATTCGTGTAAGGAAGGCCCACGACGAATTGAATGCGATTCGTCGTGGCTACCGGAGCGTGCGCGGTCGCACTCGCGCTCGCGCGGTTGTTCGCGGCTAACCACTCTTCTATACTCGGCTTCTAACGGTACGAGAGGGAATCGCGAGTGCGGAATCAGGAAGCGGCTCGGTATGCGCGATGGGCGGCGATCACGGCAGGCGTGATCGCAATTGCCGTCGCGGGTGTCTATGCGAAACGCGCGATTCAGACGGCGCGCGCGCGGCATTCGGTGCCGGCCGTGGTTCCCGCAACCGTTCAGCAGCAGTCCGCGGAATTCAAATTCACGAAAATGGAGAAGGACCGCGCGCTCTTCACGATTCGCGCTTCGCAAGCGACGCGATTCAAGGACCAGGATCACAGCCTGCTCGAAGATGTGTGGATTACGATCTACGGGCGCGCCGGCGATCGCAACGACAACATTCATACGCGCGAGTGCAGCTACGAACCCACGTCAGGCGAAGTGCGCTGCGAAGGCGACGTCGAAATCGATATTCAAGGTGCGAATCCAGCCTCTGGGAAACCGGCCGATAAAGAATTGGAAGTGAAGACGAGCAATCTTTCGTTCAATCGCGATACCGGCGAAGCTTCCACGCCGGAAAAGGTGGAATTTCAGTCGCCCCAAGGGCACGGGCATGCAGTAGGAGTGTCATACAGCACGCAGACATCGGTAATACGTCTCGATCACGATGTGTCGATCGAGGCCGTGCCGGCTGACGGGATCGTCAGCGGCCCGCGTAGTGGAAAGGCGAATGCAGCGAGTGATCGCTTGGCGGGCATGCCGCTGACGGCAACGGGAAGCAGCCTTGAAATCCGAAGGAATGATCGACGCGTGGTGTTGAACGGTCCCGCCGTGATGAAACAGGGCGCGCGCGAGCTCTCGGCAGACACGATCTCGATCGACCTCGATTCCACGTTTCACGCGCAGCACGTGACGGCTGAAGGGCATCCGATGGTGCGATCGCTCGAAGGCGGCGGAAAGGTGGAAGTGGCCGCCGAAAAATTCGAGGGATTTCTGAACGCGGCGGGCTGGCTCGAGCGCATTGTCGCGGGTGGAAACGTGCGCGGAAGCCGCGCGTCACTTTCAGACAAGTCAGACAAAAACGCTGGTTCCGATCATTTTGCGGCGGAGCACGTGGAAATCGCGATGGAGCCAACAAGAAATCTCGCGCGGGAGATGAAGGCCAGCGGAGGCGTCGTGCTTGATTCCGCGCAGGCCGGCGCATCGCGTTCGCTGAAGACCGAAACACTTCTAGTGAAATTCGGCGCGGACTCACAGCCCGATCAGCAGAAAATCGAAAGCGCCGAAACGCTGGCTCCCGCCACAATCCACACGAAAACCGGCGATGAATCGACCGAACTCCGCGCAAAGAAATTTGTCACGCAATTCGGCTCGACGGGCCGCCTCGAAAAACTGCTCGGCCATTCGGGCGTCGAGGTTCGCCGGGAGATTGGCAAAGGTGCGCCGCAGATGAGTTCCTCTACAGAACTTGTGGCCACGTTCGGTCCCAACGGTGAGTGGAGCACGCTCGATCAAAGCGGCAACGTCCGCTTTCAGCAGGCGGACCATCGCGCGAGTGCGGAGCGCGCGAAATTCGTCCGCGCCACCGATCAGATCGCGCTCGATGGCTCGCCAGTGATTTCAGACGCGACGAGCCGCACAACTGCCGGAAGCGTGACGATCGATCAGAAATCAAGCGCGATTAAAGCCACAGGCAACGTCGTTTCTACATACCTGTCCGCCGGGCAACCGGGTGCGATGAATCTCGGCGCAGGTCCAGCTCACATTTCCGCCGACACGCTTTCAGGTTCCACAACTTCGGGCCACGTGATTTACGGCGGCCGCGCGCGGCTGTGGCAAGGCGAATCGGTATTGGACGCGAACCAGATCGAAGTGTGGCGCGACGACAAAAAGCTCCAAGCCACCGGAAAAGTAGTCGCTGTGTTTCCTCAAAGCTCGGCAAGTCCGTTGGGCGGGACGTTCGGACCGACAGCGGTAAAATCGGCGGCGAAAACGCCAGCGTCACCGCCAGCCTCCGCGCCCGTTACGTCACAGAGCGCCGCGATACAGAGCGCCGCGTCGACATCCTCGCCCACTCTTTGGGTGATCCGCGCGCCGCTGCTCACCTATTGGGACGACCAGTCGAAAGCGCGCCTCGAAGAAGGCGTCACCGCCACGTCGCAGCAAGGCGAGTTAACATCGCGCACCCTCGACGCCTACCTCGGCCCAGCCCCCACCCCAACCAAGCCCGCATCCAGTGCAGCACCCGCGGCCGCAAGTGCCAGCGCCGCCACAGGAGGCCGCCAACTGACCCGCATCGTCGCGCAGGGTAGCGTCGTCGTCCGCCAAGGCGACCGCCGCGGCACAGCCGAGGAGGCCGTTTACACCGCCGCAGACCAAAAATTCGTGCTTTCCGGCGGGGAACCCTCCATTAGCGATGCAAATAGCGACACAACCACGGGCCATTCGTTGACCTTCTTTGTTGCGAGTGATACGATTTTGATTGATTCACAAGAAGGTTCGCGCACGCTTACCAAGCACCGGGTTGAGAAATGAACCGGCATGTTGAGACTCCAAGCCGCCGATCTGAGCAAGGCCTACCGAGGCCGTAAAGTTGTCGATGAAGTCAGCTTGGATATCCAACAGGGCGAAGTGGTTGGGTTGCTGGGGCCAAACGGGGCGGGAAAGACCACGACGTTTTACATCCTAGTCGGTCTGGCGCGGCCCGATTACGGCCGGGTGCTGCTGGACGGCGAGGACATCACAGACCTTCCGATGTACCTACGGGCCCGAAGCGGCATCAGCTACCTTCCTCAAGAGCCTTCCGTTTTTCGGAAATTGTCCGTCGAAGCGAACCTGATGGCGGTTCTGGAGACGCTGCCGCTCACCACCGAACAGCGGCGCGACCGGGTCGAGGAACTTTTGGCGCAGATGGGACTGGAAGGAGTTCGGGAGAGCAAAGCGTACGTGCTGTCGGGCGGCGAGCGCAGGCGTTTGGAAATTGCGCGGTCGCTGGTGCTTTCACCGTCGTTCGTGCTGCTGGACGAGCCGTTCTCGGGAATCGACCCGTTGACGGTGGTGGACATTCAGAAAATTATCGCGGATTTGAGTGCGGCGGGAATTGGCGTACTCGTTACCGACCACAACGTGCGCGAAACGCTCGCCGTCACGAACCGGGCGTACATCATCAGCGATGGCAAAATCCTATTTGCGGGGACTCCGGCTGAGCTGTCAACAAATGCCGATGTTCGTCGCATTTATCTAGGGGAGAGTTTCCGGCTTAACTGAGATATGAACTGGCTCCAACCCAAACTGAGCTTACGCGTCGCGCAGAAGCAGATACTGACGCCGGGGCTCGTGCAGATGGTCAGCGTGCTGGCGCTGAACCGTCTTGAGCTGCGGGAAATGATCAATCAGGAGATCATGGCGAATCCCGTGCTCGAAGAATCCGCCGATGAAACTCCCACGCCGGATAGCTACACGGACGAAGCGTTCCTGAAAAAAGAAGTGGAGAAACTTCCCGAAACGCCGGCTCCAAATCCTTTCGACGAATTCGATTTCGGGTCGTTCTTCGGCCAGTATCTGGATACAGGCGCGGAACGCGCCGCCAGCAGCGAGCACGAAGAATCCGAAAAACCATCGTTCGATAAGTTCCTCTCGTCAGCGCAAAGTCTGGCCGACCATCTGAGCTGGCAGTTGAGCGTTGCGATCTGCACGGAAGTGGTTCGCAAGATCGCCGAATCCATCATCGGCAATCTTGACGAGAACGGATACCTCACCGCCACTCTCGACGAAATCAAGGAAGCCGCCAACTATTCGATGGAAGACGTGGAAGAAGCGCTGGCGATGGTGCAGGAGTTTGACCCGCCGGGCGTGGGCGCGCGCGATTTGCAGGAATGCCTGCTGATGCAGCTGAAAGTTATCGATCCGCAGAACACGCTCGCGCAGCAGATTATTGCCGAACATTTGAAGCTCTTGCAGAACAATCAGCTCAAGGAAGTAGCGCGCGCCCTGAACCGCCCCGTCGAGCTCGTGAAACGCGCCGTCGACGTGATCAAGCGCCTCGATCCGAAGCCGGGCCTGCGCTACAACAAGATGGAGCCCCGGCTGGTCGAGCCCGATGTCCAGTTCCGCAAAGTGGATGGCGATTGGCAGGTGTTTATGAACGACGACGACCTGCCGCAATTGCGCCTGAATCCCACCTATCGCCGTTTGCTCGCGCGCGATGCGGCCGACCGCGACGTTCGCAACTACGTGAAAGAGCGTTTCACAGCCGCGATTCAGTTGATGAAAAATATCGAGCAGCGCAAGCACACGATTCTGCGTGTTTGCCAATCGATCCTGCGCCGCCAGGGCGACTTCCTCGATTATGGCGCGGACCATCTGAAGCCCATGATGATCAAGGAAGTGGCCGAAGAAGTGGGAGTGCACCCTTCCACCGTCAGTCGCGCGGTGGCGAACAAGTACGTCCACACGCCGCAAGGCGTGATCGAGTTGCGTTATTTCTTCTCCGAATCGGTGAACGGGCCGCAGGGAAGCGAAATGTCGCTGCTTTCTCTGAAGCGGCGCGTGAAAAAGATGATTGAAGACGAAGACGCCACTCAGCCGCTCACTGACGAACAGATTACGAAAAAATTGAGCGAAGAAGGAATTCAGGTCACACGCCGCACCGTGGCCAAATACCGCGAAGATTTGCGCATTCCCAGCACCCACCGCCGCCGGGTGAAGGGTTAAGCGCACCAGCCGCCGTGAAGCGTCCCCGCCCCAGACACAGTCTCACCTCTAAAATCCGAAATTCCAGACAACTTGTAATCGTGACGGGCCTTTCCGGCTCTGGAAAAGGTTCGGTCCTGAACACGTTTGAAGATCTGGGATTTTATTGCGTCGACAATCTTCCCGTGGCGCTGATTCCCATGTTCAGCGAGCTGTACGTTGAGGGCGTGGGAGAAGTGGAGCGCGCCGCGCTTCTAGTTGACGCACGCGAGGGCGAGCAGATCGAAAAGCTGCCCGGAATTTATCGTAAGCTGCGCAGCGAGCATCCGGTGAGCCTGGTATTCATCGAGGCGAGCGATGAAGCGCTGATGCGGCGTTTCAGCGAGACACGCCGCCCGCATCCGCTCAGCGCGGGTGAATCGATTGCCGATGGAATCCGCGAAGAGCGCCGTCGCATGGCTCCGATTCGGCGGCTCGCGGACGCGATTATCGATACGACCAAGTTCAACGTTCACGAGCTACGCCAGTTCATCATCGATCGTTTCCAAAATCCTGGGCGGCGCCCGCTGCTGATTTCCGTGGTGAGTTTCGGATTTCGTTACGGAATTCCGTCGGACGCAGATCTCGTATTCGACGTTCGCTTTCTGCCCAATCCGCATTTCGTTCCGCGCTTGAGGCCTTTCAGCGGCAAGAATCCCAAAGTGGCGCGTTACATTCGCTCGTTCCCGCAGACAAATCAATTTTTGCGTCGCCTCGAAAATATGCTGGCCTATTTGATTCCGCATTACATCCGGGAAGGAAAGAGCTATTTAACCGTTGCGCTGGGCTGCACGGGAGGCAGGCACCGCTCGGTGATGCTCGCGGAAGTGATTCGCCGCAATCTAAAGCAGCGAGGCTACGCGACGAAAGTGGTTCACCGGGATCTGGAAAAATCGGTGACGTAACCTGAGCCGCGCACCGGGCCGCGCGCTTTGACGCGCTCGAATTGCACGGTACTATCTCGGCGGGCAGCAATTGCATCGGGGCGCAGTAAATCGGAGAATTGGCGATCGTCGTTTACTCAAAGGGCTCTGCATCCATACATGGACGGCATTCCACGTTTACAACACAAAAGTGAACTCCGAAGGCTGCTTCGATACCTGAAGCCGCACACACCGCTGCTCGTTGCCGGAATATTTTTGATGCTGGCGATGGGTTGCATCGAGTTCATCACCGCGTTTTCAATCCGTCCGGTATTCGATGTCGTTCTGAACCCCCAATCGACGGCCCAGAAACTTACGCTCTTCCAAATTCCCTGGAGCGGCCACACGGTTTATCTGAATTCGTTCGTGCCTCCACGTGTCCGGCACGTTTGGAGCGTCTTCTCGGTTGCCCTCGTCCTGCTGTTCTTTTTCAAAGGGCTGGCGGAATACTTTGGCGGCAATTTGATTGAATTTGTCGGACTTTCCGCGATCACGGATCTTCGCAATCAGGTGTACGCAAAATTGGTGCAGCAGCCGGTCGGATTCTTTCACCATAATCCTGTCGGCCGCGTGATGTCCGCGGTAATCAACGACATCGAACAGCTGCGCAGCGTTTTTTCGGACTATCTTGTCGATTTCTTCCGCCAGATTTTTTCTTTGGTGGCATTCGTGTGCGTTCTCCTGGTGGTCGATTGGCGAATGGCGTTCGGCGCGGCCGTGCTCGTTCCTCTCGTTCTTTATCCTGTTGCGAAATTTGGACGCAAGATTCGCAGCTCTACGGAAAAAAGCCGCACCCGCCTTGCCGATCTCAGCCAGATCCTTCAGGAAACGATTAGCGGAAACCGTGTGGTGAAAGCATTCGGCATGGAAGGATTCGAAATTCGCAAATTCCGCGAGGCTGCCCGCAACCTTCTTCGCGAAAATATGCGCTGGGTCCGCGCGTTCATGATGACGTCGCCGCTTATGGACCTGCTCGGCGCTGCCGTCCTCTGCATGATCCTTTTGTACGCTCGCGGTGAAATCAAAATCGGAAGGCTGACGATTGGATTGTTCGGCGTCTTTACGTTCGCTCTCTTCAAAGCCTATGAGCCCATCAAACATCTCGGCAATATCTATCAGCTTTACCAGCAAGCCCTCGGCGCCTCCGTGAAAGTTTTCTCCTTTCTCGATTTGCCGGAAGAAGTGCTGGATGCACCGGGTGGCACCGCGCTGCCGCGATTTTCCGGGTCGATCGAATTCGAGGATGCTAGTTTCGCCTACGAAGATGGGGACTCGCTCACCCTGCGCAACATCAATTTGAAGGTTCCTGCGGGAGCGGTCGTAGCATTTGTCGGGTCAAGCGGCGCTGGCAAGACGACGCTTGTAAATCTTCTGCCGCGGTTCCATTCGCCCACCTCGGGCGTCGTGCGCATCGACGGCAATGATCTGCGCGAGGTGACTCTGCGGTCATTGCGCGAACAGATGGCGATCGTGACGCAGGAAACGATTCTTTTCAACGACACCATCTGGAACAATCTTTGCTACGGCCGGCCGGACATGCCGGAAAAACAGGTGTATGCTGCGGCGCAAGCAGCGCTAGCGCAGGATTTCATCATGGAGATGCCACAGCGCTACCAAACGATCATCGGTGATCGCGGACAGCGGCTTTCGGGCGGGCAGCGGCAGCGGCTCGCGATTGCGCGCGCCCTGCTGAAAAACGCGCCGATACTGATTCTCGACGAGGCTACCTCCGAACTCGATTCGGAATCCGAAATGCTTGTGCAGAGCGCGCTCAACAATTTGATGACGGGTCGGACCGTGTTTGTGATCGCGCATCGCCTTTCGACGATTCGCCGCGCAGATATGATTGCGGTGCTCGATGGCGGCACGATTCGAGAATGCGGTACGCACGAAGAGCTAATCGCGCACAGCGGCGGATTGTATTCGCGTCTGTATGAAATGCAATTTCGCGATGCGGAACCTGCAACCCGTACGGCGGGATTGATATGACGACTTCTGGAGCGAGTTCGAAAGCCGCGGCGGAGAATGCCGCGAAGCCCCGATCGACTGCAACGAATTCTTTGAAATCGATGACCGGGTACGCGCAGACTCGCATCATCGAAAACGGCTGGAGCCTTCGCGTTTCCATTCGCAGCGTGAATCACCGTTTTCTCGATCTCCATTTGCGCGTGCCGGAGGGATTCGAGCCGGTCGAGCCGCGAATCCGCCAAATCGTCCGCGAACGGGTGCGGCGCGGCCATCTCGATGTCACACTTCACTACGAATTGGCGGGGCCAGCGGCCGTGGGCGTGAATCGTGAAGTCGCGGCTGCGTACATGGACGCTGTGAACCAGCTGCGAACGGAGTACAAGATCGATTCTCACCCTGACCTTGCCGCAATTCTGCGGCTGCCGGGTGTGATCGGTACTCCTGCGGCCTCGCTCGAAGAGAATCTCGCGGAGCTTGAAGGGGCTGTGACGAAGTGCCTGACGGAATCGCTCGACAAACTCGATCGCATGCGCGCGGACGAAGCGAATCACCTCCGCGAAGAAATGTCGGAGCGATTGCGAAGTATCACCGCACTTGCGGCGAGCGCCGAAGCGATGGCCAAGCGCGCTCATCCTGCTTTTGCGCGGCGGCTTGAATCGCGGCTTAAAGAATTATTGGGCGAAGCGCAAATCGATCCCGCGCGCCTCGCGCAGGAAGCGGCGATTGCGGCCGAGCGCAGCGACGTCTCCGAGGAGATCACGCGATTGCGCAGCCACGTGCAGCAGTTCGAATCGCTTCTTGCCGGCGCAGGCGACATTGGCAAGAAGCTCGATTTCCTGCTGCAGGAAATGCAGCGCGAAGCGAACACTCTGCTTTCGAAAACTCCAGGCAACGAAGGCGATGGCCTCGAGATCACGCGGCTCGCGCTCGAGATCAAGTCCGAGATCGAGAAATTGCGGGAACAGGTGCAGAACATCGAATGAGCGATCGCGAACCGTTGGTGCTGATTGTGTCCGGGCCGTCGGGTTCGGGTAAGTCCACGCTGGTGGAGAAAATTCTGAAGCTGCCCGGGACGATGCTATCGGTTTCGTGTACTACACGCGCTCCGCGCAAGACGGAAGGCGACGGCAGGTGGTACAATTTCGTAACCGAAGCTGAATTCCAGAAGATGGTGGCGCGGGGCGAGTTTCTCGAGTACGCCCAGGTATTCGGCAAAAACTGGTACGGCACGCCCCGAAAATCGATCGAAGAGGCGCAAGCGAAGAAAAAAGATCTGGTGCTCGAAATCGACGTGCAGGGCGCGTTGCAAGTGAAACAGAAATTGCCCGGAGCCGTCGCCGTTTTCGTGCTTCCGCCTTCGCGAGCGGAGCTGGAAAAGCGCATCCGGACGCGGGGCCAGGACTCGGAAGATGAAATCGCGCGGCGTCTGGAACGGGCCCGGCAGGAAATGTTAAATTACAGCAGCTATGATTTTGCAATTATCAACGACGATCTTGAACGCGCGGGACAGGAAGTGCAGGCGATTGCGCTTGGGTCGCGCTGCAGAGTGGCTCGGAACGAAGAGCGGATTCGCGAAATACTGAAGTCTTTTGGAGGCTGATCTTCCTATGGTTGTTTCAAGAGTGCCACCCGATAGCCAGTTCGCCTACGTCGTTGTAGCAGCGCGCCGCGCCCGGCAGTTGATGATGGGCGGACGGCCAATGGTTGATAACCCCCTTGCGCGCAAGACCACGCGCATTGCCGAAGAAGAATTGCAAAAGGGTCTCCTCGAATACGAAACGAAAGAAGCCGTAGACGGCTCCGAGGACAAAGACAAGGATGGAAAGCGGCGCAAGTAGTCGGCCGCCGCCGATGCGATGAAGATTGCGCTGGGCGTCACCGGAGGCGTTGCGGCTTACAAAGCCGCTGAACTTGTGCGCCGCTTGCAGCAGGAAAAGCTCGACGTGCAGGTGGTGATGACGCGCGCCGCTCAGGAATTTATCACTCCGCTTACCTTCGCAGCGCTTACCGGACAAAAAGTTATCACCGATATGTTCAGCGCGGCTGGCTCCGCGCCTGCAAACGTCGAAAGCGCGATCGAACATATTGCCGTCGCGCAGCGCATCGATCTTTTTTTGGTCGCGCCTGCTACCGCTGACATCCTCGGAAAATTCGCGCATGGAATCGCTGAGGATTTTCTCACCACGCTCTATCTCGCGACGAAAGCTCCCGTAGTCGTTGCGCCCGCGATGAACGTGAATATGTGGGAGCATCCAGCGACGCAGGAAAATCTCGCGACACTCCGCGCGCGCGGCGTGCATGTCGTCGATCCCGACGAAGGCTACCTCGCTTGCGGCATGACGGGTGCCGGACGCCTCGCCGCCACCGAAACAATCGCCAAAAAAGTTTGCGACGTGCTCGGCTTGCGCCACGATCTCGCGGGGCAAATAGTCCTCGTCACCGCCGGACCAACCTGCGAAGACATCGACCCTGTTCGATTCCTTACGAATCGCTCGTCCGGCAAGATGGGTTACGCCCTCGCGGAAGCCGCGCATCGGCGCGGCGCGCGAGTGATTCTCGTCAGCGGTCCCACGGATCGCAAAATTCCCGAAGGCGTCGACTGGATGCCCGTGCGCGCCACCGAAGAAATGCGCCGCGCCGTCCTCGACCGCGCTCGCGACGCAAATATTGTCATCATGGCTGCAGCCGTGGCGGACTATCGCCCCGCCATCGCGCATGAAAAGAAACTAAAACGCGGCGAGGGCAGTTTCACTCTCGAACTCGAACCAACGCCGGACATTCTCGCCGAACTCGGCCACGCCGCGCCCGGGGAAAAAGCCCGCGTGCTCGTTGGATTCGCCGCCGAAACCGATCGCGTGGCGGAGAACGCTCGCGGCAAGCTCGCGCGCAAAGGCGCCGACATGATCGTCGCGAACGACGTGACGCAGGAAGGCGCCGGGTTCGACACCGACACCAACATCGTCACGCTTCACCTCCGCGACGGCCGCGAAATTCCCCTGCCCAAAATGAGCAAGTTCGATGTGGCGAATCGCATTCTCGATCAAGTCCTCGCACTCCAAAAATCCTGATTGGATTTAGTCTTTGCAGCGCCGGGGTTTAACTCGGCAGGTGTTGACTTGGAAGTCTGCCTTCGCAGCTTCAGCGCACTCGGACATCATCGCAGACCAAATAACGGCATCGCCCGTTATAGAAGGGGCACGGCATGCCGTGCCCCATCGCGCAGCACATACGATCGCGCTACCCGCGTTTCCGCACGCAAAATCATACCGCGCGAAATCTTTTAGCCACCCCGCAGCAACACTTACGAATTCTCTCTGCAATCGGTTACACTTCCTCCGGCGAAAATCTTTTCACGCAGCACAAACTGGGGGAATCGATGGATTCGGCGAAGCGTGGCCGTGCGGAAGCATGGCTCCAATACGGTAACGATCTCGGCCTCGGTCCGTATTTTCGAAACCGCACCGGGCAGGTTGCTTCCGCGTCGCATGCTGATGTGCCGGTTCAGCCGATGGAAATGTCTGCCGCGAAATCGCAGACCTCGAAATCGGCGACCGCCGCGCCCCCCGCCGCGCCCTCCGCACCGAGCCTGATCGCCAGCGCCTCGCCGGCATCAATCCCCGTCGCCCCCGGCCCTTCACTTTTCGAAATTGTCGAGCGCGTCCCCGGCGAAACACTCAACGACACCCGCGTCGATCTCGGCGAGTGCACGCGCTGCCGGTTGCACAAAACGCGCAACAAAATCGTCTTCGGCGTCGGCAATCCGAAAGCCGAGCTTGTGTTCGTCGGCGAAGGCCCCGGCCATGACGAGGACGTGCAGGGCGAGCCGTTCGTAGGCCGCGCTGGAAAACTTCTCACGCAAATGATCGAAGCAATGTCGCTGCGCCGCGAAGACGTCTACATCTGCAACGTGGTGAAATGCCGCCCGCCCGAAAATCGCCTGCCTGAAAAGGACGAAATCGCCACCTGCTCGCCATTTTTGCTGCGCCAGCTCGCCGCGATTCAGCCGAAAGTAATCTGCTGCCTGGGCGCGTGCGCCGCGCAAACGATGCTCGCAACGACTCAGGGCATCTCGAAATTCCGCGGCGAGTGGTTTGATTTCCGCGGCTCGAAATTAATCGCCACCTATCATCCCGCCTACCTGCTGCGCAATCCGCCTGCAAAAAGTGAAGTGTGGAAAGATTTGCAGAAAGTGATGGCGGTTCTCGGGCTTCAGCCGAAGAAACGGTAGCGTCTCTGCGTGCACTATTCCCTCGCCATTATTCTCGGACTTACTGGCGCCCTCTGCTGGGGCGCTGCGGATTTTGCGGCGCGATTTGCGTCGCGGCGCGTGGGCGCGTATCGCACGCTTTTCTTCATGCAGTTTTTCGGATTCATCGCGCTCAGCGTCTATCTGAAATTCCGACGGTGGATTTCTCGAAGGCGTCGCGCCGGGATGGCATCCGTGGGCGCTCGCCGCGTTTGCAGGCGTGATCAACATGATCGCATCGCTCTCGCTCTACTACTCGCTTCAAATCGGCGTGATGAGCATCGTCGCGCCCGTGTCGTCGAGCTATCCCGCGCTCACAGTTGCTCTCGCCATCATGAGCGGCGAAAAAATCACGGCGCTGCGCGGCGCAGGACTCGCGGTCACGCTCGTGGGAGTGATTCTGGCAGCGACATCGTTCGCTCCTGTGGCCGGCCATGCCGCGAAGGAAAGCGCGCATCTCGCGAAAGGCGTACGCTGGGCGATTGTTGCGGCGCTCGGCTTCGGCGTGCTGTTCTGGTTTCTCGGCTTCTACGTTATCCCGGCAGTCGGCTCGACGATTTCGGTGTGGGTGATCCGGCTCACGTCATTCTCGGTGCTCGGGCTCGCAGCCGCTCCCGCGCGACAAAGCCTCAAGCTTCCGAGCGGCAGCGTCTGGTGGATGCTCGCCGCCGTCGGCGTCATGGACACTGCCGCATTCATCGCGAACAACGCAGGCTTGCACACAGGACAAGTGTCGGTCGTCAGCGTGCTCGCCTCGCTCTACGGCGCCGTCACCGTCGTCCTCGCCTGGATATTTCTGCGCGAAAAACTCGAGCGCAGCCAGTGGTTCGGCATCGTGCTCATCTTCGTCGGGATCGTTCTGGTTAGTGTGTACCGCAGTGGTGGAAACGCTTGCAACTGGAATCGAGGCCGGCGAATTGCCTTACAATCGAGTCGTACTGGGCTCATTGAGGGCTTCGACGATGCAACGCTCGCGGCAGGATTTCTATTGCTGTCACCTTCATGATCCTCATGGCGTCTCTCTTTCCGACGTTCGCGGACGGCTGCTCGCTCGTCGACAAAACTGTGCAGTTGGTCGAGCGTTTAGGACGAGAGTGTCTGGATCAGGGGCGGCCAGCTCGCAGTGACTTCGAGTGGTCTCGCGGCGGGCTCCGCCGGACGACAAACCCGACAACACCGGAGTTCTCCACTCGCGCACCGACGCGCACGGATATGCCCGGAATTTACTGACCTCGCGTCTCGGTCGTACTTTCTCACGGTTGATTACGACGGAGAGATTCGCGACGTTGAAGTCCAGATTGACGGTCAGCTCTATGCAGCGGGAGCACGTCGATGTTACAGAAATACGGCTGTCTGGCCCAGTGCGGCTCTCTTACGCGTGCGGTCGACAAATGGCACATTGGGTCTTGTTGACTACTATCCGAAACAAACGCGGCTCAACTTTCGATTTCGCTCATAGGAGGCGTGTCCGAGCGGGAGGTTGCTACCTCGCTAACCGACACGAAGGGCAAATTCGCTTTCGATTTCCGGTCCCGCCCGGCATCTACTATCTTCGGGTAAGCGAAGTGTCAACCAAACAGGATGTCGGAGCGATTACGATTGAAGTCGATCCCAAGGCGGAAGAGAGTGAGGTCGATCTATATCTGGGCTGGAACACGTGCGGAGTTCAGTATTCGCGGCTGCATCAATCCCCTGAAATAAGAGAAAGCAAACTTTGCGGCAACGTTGTAGATGATCGTGGAGATGCCGTTTTCGATGCCGGTGTGTGGTTGCTATCGAACGACGAGACTGGTCAAATTGTCGAGCAGACTAGAACTGGCGGGAAGGGACAATTCGTTTTACGCGAAAAAACTGAGGGGTCTTATCAATTAGCGTGAACGGGGGAACGGTTTTGCATCCCAAACGCGATCTGACAGATGTTTGTCGGATAATGACCCGCCAGCGAAATCCTTCTTCGAACCGCGTCGGTTGGCAGTGCTGATAAACTAGAGCCGCTCAAATGCCTCAACGATTCTGCGAAGTTGCGCTGCCTGTGCCGCTGCGCTCCACGTTTACGTACGCCGTTCCGGCATCGCTGAATGGCGAGGAACTTGTCGGGCGGCGCGTCGTCGTGCCCTTTCGCAATCGCGCGATGGTCGGCGTCGCGCTCGCGGAATCGGATCGCGCGCCGCAATTGGCTGGCGGCAAGAAGAGCATCCGCGAAATCGTTGAGCTGATGGATTCTCTTCCGGCGCTTCCGCCGAAGCTTCTCGAACTGGGCCAGTGGATCAGCCGCTACTACCTCGCGCCAATTGGTGAGTCGCTCCGCGCAATGCTTCCGCCCGAAATTGAATTGCGCCATGACCGGGAATATTCGCTCACCGATGCAGGTCGCGCCTACCTCAAGGACTTGCTGTCGTCCGAAGAAACCACGGATGAAGAGGCTGCCGAACGCGCGTTCCTGCACCGCGTCGATGACGCGGGCGAATCGGCATCCTCCGCGCAGATCCGGCGCTGGCTCGGCGGGGAAGTGGCGGCGGAACGGCTCGTTCGTCGCGGCTACTTGAGCGCTCGCGATGTTCTGCGGAAGCGCCGCACCCGCACCCAGAAAATTCTCGCCTGGAATACGGAGCAGACCGATGAACCTACGAACGAAGCCGAAGAAAAAATCAAGGAGGTGCTGACGGCGACGCGCGGCCCGTTACCGCTGCCAATACTCGCAGCCAAAGCCGGGGTTTCGCGCGCCGTCCTGCTGCGGCTCGAGAAAAAAGGGCGACTGCTTGCCTGGGAGGAGCCTCTCACGATTGAGGAAGACGCCTGGGACACAGATTTCACTCCGCCGACAAATATTTTAAATGCCGAGCAGAAAAGCGCGCTCGCGGAAATCTGGCGCTGGCTCGTCGCGGGCAAATTTGCCGCCGCGCTGCTTCATGGCGTCACGGGCAGCGGCAAGACGGAAGTCTATCTCGGCGCAATCGAAGCGGCACTTTCTCGCGGCAAGACAGCCATCGTCTTAGTGCCGGAAATCGCGCTCACGCTCTGGGTGGGCCGCCTCGTCCGCGCGCGCTTTGGCGCAACCGTCGCAGTGCTTCACAGCGGCTTGCCCGATATTGAACGAGCGCGCGAATGGTGGCGCGTTCGAAACGGTGAAGCGAAGGTGGTGGTCGGTACGCGATCCGCCGTTTTCGCGCCGCTTGAAAATCTCGGCCTCATCATCGTCGACGAAGAGCAGGAGTCGGCTTACAAGCAGGAAGAAACGCCACGCTACAATGGACGCGACACAGCCGTCTATCGCGCGCAGCTCGAAGGTGCCGTCGCAATCCTCGGTTCTGCAACTCCTTCGCTTGAGACCTACCACAACGCGCGCTCGGGAAAATATCATCTGCTCGAGCTGACTTCGCGTGTCGAAAATCGCTCGCTCGCGGACGTCCGTATCGTCGACCTGCGCGAAGAGTTTCGCCGCGCGCATCGCATCGCGCCGGTATCGGAAACGCTTCGATCGGCGGTTGCGCTGCGGCTTTCTGAAGGCACGCAGTCGATGATTCTCATCAACCGGCGCGGATATTCGTGGTCGATGCTGTGCCGCAGCTGCGGCGTCGATGATCCAGTGCGAAAATTGCAGCATCGCGCTCACGTATCACAAGAACCGCCAGCGCCTGGAATGCCATTACTGCGGCTATTCGATTCGTCCGCCGAGAGAATGCCCCAAGTGCAAAGAGAAATACTTATATTTCGTTGGTGACGGCGCCGAGCGCGTGGAAGAATATTTGCACGAGCAATTTCCGAATGCGCGGATCGCGCGGCTCGATCGCGACACGGTGCGAACGAAGCGCGAATATCAACAAGTGTTAGGCGCGTTTGCGGGCGGTGAGATTGACGTGCTTGTCGGCACGCAAATGGTCGCGAAGGGCCACGATTTTCAGCGCGTCACGCTCGTCGGCGTGGTTGCCGCTGATCTCGCGCTGGGGCGGCCGGACTTTCGCGCTGCCGAGCGCACATTTCAATTGCTAACCCAAGTGGCAGGGCGCGCAGGGCGCGGCGAATTGTCAGGCGAAGTCCTCGTTGAAACCTACTTTCCCGAGCACTACGCAATCGAGTGCGCCGTGAAGCAGGACTACGTTTCGTTCTACGAGAAGGAAGCGCACTTCCGCCGCATGCTGCACTACCCGCCGTTCGCGGCGCTCGCAAGCATTCTGATTCGCGACCGCAAAATCGAGAACGCAATTCGCTGGTCGCGGGCGCTCGCCGGATACTTCGCTCCATTCGAAAATCGCGGAGTAAAAATTCTGGGCCCCGCGGCCGCGCCACTTGCGCGAAGTTGCGCCGCGATTACCGTTTTCAATTCGTGCTGAAATCACCGCAGCGTTCAGCGCTTTCGCGCGCACTCAGCGGCTGCCTCGGATTTCTGCGCGTCGAAGGACATCCCCGAAACCGCCGTAATCGTAGACGTCGATCCCACAAGCTTGTCCTAGGAAATCAATCCTAAATTCGAACTCGCCAGGGTAGCCACGACGAGCGAACTTCTCGTCGTGGGGATTTCCAATCCCCCGCAATTCCTGAAATGCGCGCTTCGCTATAATTTTACGGAACGATTACGGGCCACGGAGTAAAGCAAAGCAGGAAAATCACCAGCGCAAAAACCGCCAAGAGTTTGCGAGGCGCATCGAGGCCCTCCCATCGATTCAACACAGGCGGGTGCCGGAACCGCAACGTGAGTACGAGAAGAATAAATCCCCACAAGGCCCAGCCGAGCCACGCATAAACGCCAAGCGCAATCAATCCCAGCGAAAGCGCGATCGAAACTCTGCGATGCCCTTCGTTCGCGAGGCTGTAGAGAATGTGGCCGCCGTCGAGTTGCCAGATCGGCAGAAGATTGAGCGCCGTCGCAAGCAAGCCGAACCACGCCGCGCACCCCAGCGGGCTAAGCAGCAACCATCTCGCCGGCACGTTGGAATGAAATAGCCACGCGAAAATGCGAATCAGCGGCGGCATTCCCAGCAGCAGGCCCGCATCGGCTGCCGCGTCTGGCACGATCCTTGCAGTGAAGACCGAATATGCGATCGCCGGAACAGCCACCACAAACCCCGCGATAGGCCCCGCGATCCCGACGTCAAACAGCGCGCGCTTTGTGGTGAACGGAGAGCGAATGCGAATGAACGCGCCAAATGTGCCGAATAGATTTGGCGCCGGGAGGAAGTACGGATAGCTCACGTCAATTTTGTAAAGCTTGCACGCGATGTAGTGCCCCATTTCGTGCGCAAAAAGAATTCCCAGCAGCGTGAACGAAAACGGAATCCCCAGCAAAAGAAGATTTGGATGCTTCAGCGGCCCGAGGATCATCGTGAAGGGATTCTCGACGTTCGCGAACGGTTCCTGATCGTTCGCGTATGTGATGGCGAGTTGCGCGCCCACGGCGAGCGTTGTCAAAACCGTCAGCAGAAATAAAACGAGCGCTGTCCAGATTGGGCGCTTGGGTGGCGGCGGAGCGACCATCTCGACGAATTGCGGATATTGCAAGTCGATGATGTCGACGGGAAGTTGACCGCGGCCATTGCCAGTGCTCATGGGGATTAGATGTGGCTACGCACCAATATGTTTCGACTTTGGAAGAGCCCGATGCCGAATGCTCGTCGAGATTCGACTTCTAGGGTTTTGCTGCAGCGGGCGGTACCGGGAGCGCCTGAAGTTCTTTGCCGGGTTTGAAGCGCACGGCTTTGCCGGGCGGAATGCTGACTTGCTGTCCGGTGCGCGGATTGCGGCCGATGCCCGTCTTGCGCGGCTTCACGTTGAATACGCCGAAGCGCCGCAGCTCGATTCGTTCGCCGCGACCCAGAGCGTTCTTCATCGCTTCGAAAACGGTTTCGACGGCCTGCTCGGCTTTGGTGCGAGTGATGCTAGTTTTCTGAACGATTGCGTTGACGATATCGAGCTTGATCACACAGGCCTCCCGCATGCACCGGAAACCTATGCTAGACAGGGACTTGCAGGTTGTCAAGCGCGGCACGCTGTAATAAACTTCGCAATCGTGAACTTGGCGGAATCGCCGATTTGACCGGAATTTGCCGCCGCAAAACGAGCGTGGCTCGCACTTTTCTGTTTTTGATCGCCCAAATTTGACGCACCTTTGAACTTCCGGAGGCCTCGATGTCGGTGAAGTCTGACAAGTGGATTCGCAAAATGTCGCTCGAGCACAAAATGATCGAGCCGTTCGAAGGTGCGCAAGTGCGCGAGGGCGTAATCAGTTACGGCGTTTCATCCTACGGCTACGATCTGCGCGTCGCGGACGAATTTCGAATCTTCACAAACGTGAACTCGACGATCGTCGATCCCAAACACTTCGACGCGAAATCGTTCGTCGAATTCAAAGGCGCCGTTTGCATCGTGCCGCCGAATTCTTTTGCGCTGGGGCGATCGATCGAATACTTCAGGATTCCGCGCAATGTGCTTACGATCTGCGTGGGCAAATCCACGTACGCGCGGTGCGGCATTATCGTCAATGTGACACCATTTGAGCCGGAGTGGGAGGGCTTCGTCACGCTTGAAATCAGCAACACGACGCCGCTTCCCGCGAAAATTTACGCGAACGAAGGGCTCGCGCAGGTAGTGTTTTTCGAGTCGGACGAGCAGTGCGAAGTTTCGTACAAAGATAAGAAGGGAAAGTATCAGGCGCAGCAGGGGATCGTCCTGCCGAAAATTTAGGCGCGACGTTCGGCGGCCGGTTCGAATGCAAAAAACTTCCGACGGGTGCGTGGGCGACGAAATTAGTGTCGCAACTGCAGCAAGGAACTTGCTCTCATAAGCGGTCCCACGGGGCTATTCCGGAGGCTTTTGGGGGGACCCCACCTTCCAGAGAATTTGCCGCAGTATGCCAAGCCACAGAACACTGTCGCGAGCGGGTAAATTGAGGCGGCGGACGAGGCGCCGGATCCGTTCGTCCACATCGGCAACGCGACGCAGGTCGATATAGCCACTCGTGCGAAGGATCTCGATGAGCAGGCCTGTGATTCTCTCCAGTTCGGCGGCGCTCGCGAGCTTTACTCTTCTCCGATTGGCGCGCGGATTTTTGATCGCGAATCAGCTCGTACAGGCACACGGCAACTGCTTGTCCGAGATTGAGCGAAATATTTTCTTCACCGGTGGGGATATTCAGCAGCCAGTGGCAGTGGCTGAGGTGTTCGTTCGAGAGGCCGGTTTTTTCGGAGCCGAAAAGAAGCGCGACGGGGCTAGAAGCCAGCCGCTTGCGGATCGCTCGAGCGCCGGGTTCGAGACGCCTTAGTGAATGCTGCAAGTCGCGGCTGCGAACAGCGGTGGTACCGACCACGAGAGTGCAATCGGCGACGGCTTCGGCCACGGTGCCGAATACTTCGGCGTTCGCGAGGATCTTGGACGCTCCCGACGGCGGAACGCGCTTCGCGGAACGCGGGATCGTAGGGATTCACGACGCGCAAATGCGCACAGCCGAAATTGCTCATCGCGCGCGCGGCCGCCCCAATATTGAGCGGATTGCGCGTCGAGACGAGAACGACGCGGAGACGGTCGAGTTCGCGCGGGGCGGGCAAGCGCCTATTCTATGACAGGTCTCGGCGCCATCTGGAAATTGATCACATTTGCGCTGGACTCTAATTCCGGCCCAAGCGATTCGAAAGCTCGCGGGAAAGGCGCCGCGAAAGGGAGGCGCTGCGCGCCGTTCTGTTCCCAGCGCTTACGGGCTGGGCTAAGTTCTGCCGCGCCTACGGCGCTGCACGCCGTCGGTGTACCCAGCCCTTGCGGGCTAGACTAACTTCTGGCGCGTCCCGACAAACAAGTCGGGACGCACAAACCGCGCTTACGGCGCTGGACTCTAATTCCGGCCCAAGCGAATCAAGGGCTCGCGGGAAAGGCGCCGCGAAAGGAAGGCGCTGCGCGCCGTCGGTGTACCCAGCCCTTGCGGGCTGGGCTAACTTCTGCCGCGCCTACGGCGCTCCGCGCCGTTCTGTTCCCAGCGCTTACGCGCTGGGGTAACTTCTGGCGCGTCCCGACGAGCAAGTCCGGAAGCACAAACCGCGCCTACGGCGCTGAAAAATTGTGGTTCCTCACGCGGCGCGATTTCGAAATGGATCCGCGATTTCGAAACGGATTAGGTGGAAATCCAAGTTTGGGCTGGAAGCGAGCTGCGGCAATGTTCGGCCCGGGCGCGGCTGACTCGTCACGTTTAAACGTTTACGATTTGGGCTTGACGATCGGCGAAGGTTTTCCCCAGGCGCCGGTAAACACAAAGGATTCGAGCGCCTTGCGCTGGCGCGGACCGTGTTCTTGCTCACGAAGTTTGTCCGGCAGCGCGCTTGCATCGCCGGGATAGCCAATGGCAATTCCGGCGACGGCTTCGTAGCCATCGGGAATCTGAAAAATTTGTTTCGCTTTATCGGGGAGAATGCCGGCCATCTGGTGAACTTGGAGGCCGAGGTTCGTCGCTTCGAGCGCGAGTGTGGCTGCGGCTTGTCCGACGTCGTGGAGCGAGTGGCGATTTGTCTCGCCGTTGTGCGCGAATTTCAAGGCGGCAACGCTGAGCGCGAGAACAGGGGCGCTGGTCGCCCAACCCTGGTTGAATTCGATGAAGCAATCGAGAATTTTCTTGTAGTTCTCGGGCTCGTCTTTTGTTGCGACGATGAAATACCACGGTTGCGCGTTGTAGGAAGAAGCTGCCCAACGGGCTGCTTCGAAAAGGCTGCGCAATTTTGCTGGCTCAACGGCGCGGCTGTCGAACGCGCGCGGGCTCCATCGCCGGTTGATAATGTCGTGAATCGGTGCGCTTGTTTCAGCTTTCTTTTGTAGGACTGCCATGAATCCTCCTTGGGATTTGGGATCAATGAGTTGTTCGCTGCGTTTAGATCGTTGCAGGATTTGGTTGTTCGATTTGTTTGCCACGCTGAGATCCTTCGCTGCGCTCAGGATGACAGTTTGGGAGCAAATTGGGAAACTCAAGCAGTCGGGTAGTCTCGCGCGACGAGCGTTGACGAGATCGCGAAGAGCCCTTGCTGCCGCTCGCTAAGGAATTCGCCGGATCGTTGTTTGCGACGTGTTGCAGTAGCGACTCCCAAGTCAACACCTGCCGGTCTTAAGCCCGGCGCTACAAAGGCGTAAGGCAAAGGCGTAAGGCAAATGCGTAAAGCCAAGGCGTAAGGCAAAGACGTAAGGCAAATGCGTAAAGCCAAGACGTAAGGCAAAGGCGTAAAGCCAAGACGTAAGGCAAATGCGTAAAGCCAAGACGTAAGGCAAAGACGTAAGGCAAATGCGTAAAGCCAAAACGAAAGGCCAAGGCGTAAGGCCAAGGCGTAAGGTCAAGGCGTAAGGCCAAGGCGTAAGGCCAAGGCGTAAGGCAAAGACGTAAGGCAAAGGCGTAAGGCAAATACGTACGGCAAATGCGTAAGGCCACTGCGTAAGACAAAGGCAGCAGGGCGCGCTGGCGCGCCCTGCTGCTCAATTCGCTGATTACGCAAGATCGAACAGCAACACTTCCGAGGTTTCCGGCGCTTCCACTCGGACTTCGGTTTCTTTCGAGATGGCTGCACCGTCGCCTTGCTTCAATTCGGTGCCGTTTATTTTCACTGAGCCTCGCGCTACCTGAATCCAGGCGTGCCGGTCCTTGCTCAGCTCGTGTTTTGTTTTCTGGCCTTTGTCCAGGCGCGCGATATAAAGGTTCGCGTCCTGATGAATTGTCACCGGGGCTTTCGGGCCCGCCACGAGCTGGAATTTACCGCGCAACTCGGCATCAGGAAACGCAAGCTGTTCGTATTCCGGCTTCAATCCTTTGCGCTCCGGCACAATCCAGATTTGGAGCAGGTGCACCGGCTTGTCCTTCGACGGATTGAACTCGCTGTGCATCACGCCCGTGCCAGCGCTCATGTGCTGCAATTCGCCGGGACGAACTACTGCGCCGGTGCCCATGCTGTCGCGATGCTCGAGCGAGCCATCGATAATCCAGGTGAGGATTTCCATGTCGCGATGCGGATGCATCCCGAAGCCTTGTCCTGGCGCCACGACATCTTCGTTCAAAACGCGCAGCGAGCGGAACTGAACGTGCTCGGGGTCATAATACTGGTCGAAAGAAAACGTGAAATGCGTATCGAGCCACGAAAGCTTGTTGCGGCCGCGCTCTTCACTTGGTCGGATCTGAATCATGCTGGTTCTCCTTCTTACGTCTTTCTTCGCAGAGTTCTTCGGCGCCGCTCTTGCCAAGCTTCCGGCAGATGCGGCGCAGAGTCTCCTGTTCGTCCGGCGTCAGCCGGCTCATCTCCCTGGTGACGGCTTCGGCATGGCCGGGGAACAGCCCGCGAAATAAGCCGCTCGCCTTTAGCAGTGAGATAAATCTTGACCAGGCGCCGGTCGTCCTTTTGCCGCTCGCGTCGAACCCAGCCATGTTTCTCAAGATTGTCGACGACGAGCGTCACGTTGCCGCCGCTGCGAAGGAGCTTTTCGGCCAGCGTGTGCTGGCACATCGGCCCCAGGTGCAGCAGAGCTTCCATGACGCCGAACTGGCCCATCGTCAGGCCGCTTTGTTCGATTTGAGCGCCCATGCGCGCCGCCACGGAATCGGAAGCGCGGATGAGGTTCACGAAGGCATTGAGCGCCCGGATGGTTTCTTTGCGTCCCTGGAAGTGAGTCGGCATATCGTTCAAGCTTGAATCGTTTGAACTCAAATGATTGGATGCGGGGGTTGGGGAAAGGATTCGGGCGGGGGTGTCGGGACGGATTCCATGGCTGGGACTGGGGTTACGGGTACGGGTACGGCGGCGGTTGCGGTCGCGGCTATGGCCATCGCAAAGGCCCACGATGAGGAAAGGCGCTCGTCGTGGCTACCTGGGCTGGTGCGGGGTTCTTGCGATTTGCTTCAGGGTTTTTGGGTGGGGCGGATTAGGAGCTCGCTGATGAAGCTTTGGGGGGATTGCGTGACGAGCATTTCCACGGCGTGGGCTATGTCGTCCGGCTGCAGCATCTTGGCGGGATCTTTCTTGCTGGTGGGCGATCCGAAGTCTGTCGCCACCGAACCCGGGCAAATCACGCTGACGCGAATTCCGTACTCGCGCAGATCCTCGGCCATGCATTCGGTGAGGCCCATCAGTCCCCATTTCGATGCGCAATAGATTCCGCCGTTCTTGAAGGCGTTCTTGCCGGCGAGCGACGCGATGTTGATGATGTGGCCGCTGCGGCGTTCGATCATTCCGGGAGCGACGGCTTTGGAAAGAAGGAACACGGATTTCAAATTGGTGTCTAACACGGCGTCCCAATTTTTCTCATCCGCTTCGTGCGTGGGACCGAAATAACCGGTGCCTGCATTGTTAACAAGAATTTCGATCGCGCCGAGCGATTGCACGGTTTTCGCGACAAGCGCGGCAATATCTTTCGCGCTCGTCACATCCGCAGCCATCGCGACGACTTCTGCGCCAGCGCGCCGCAATTGGCCCGCCGCGTCGTCTAATTTTCTGGCGTCGCGAGCGCAGATGCCGATTTTTGCTCCCATGCGTCCCAGGCTGCCGGCGATTGCGAATCCGATTCCGCGACTCGCGCCGGTGACGAGCGCCGTTTTTCCAGCGAGAGGTTTATTTGCGTCCATGAATCGCTCCGATGAGGCGACAAAAATGCCCCTATTCACCATCTTATCATCGGGGCGTGGACGTCAAGGTAGGACTAGGTTCGGCTGCGATCACAAACCATAGGTGGAATTCATCTTGCGCGTTCGGGATAATCTTCCCTATAATTCCGAAGATTTTGTTGCATTCTCGCGTCTGCAAGGGTGGCGGTCCTAGGGTCTCGACGCTCGCCTGATGTAAACTGGTCCAGGAGGCAGGGAAAGAGATGATACGAAAGTGTTTAATCGCGAAGGTATTTCTGCTCAGTGCTCTCGTATGGACCTGTATGCTCGCGCGCCCGGCGGCGACACAGGCGCAGGCAGCCGGGGATCAGGCCAAGCCGACCTACACGATCCCGGAATACAACGCGTTCCAAGCCGCCAACGCAGAAAAAGATCCGCAAGCCCGGCTGAAGCTGCTCGACGATTTCGGCGCCAAATTTCCGAATTCGACTTTGAATCCGTACGTGTATCAGCTCTATATCAAGACCTATACCGACCTGAAGAATTATCCCAAAGTGATCGAGTACGCCGACAAGGTGATTGCACTTGGCGATAAAGTGGACGCAGCAACGAAGCTCGGGGCGTTACAGTCGCGCTGCCAGATTTTTCCCTACGCCTACAACGCGAAGGCTCCGGATGCAGCCGATCAATTGGCCAAGGAACGCGATGCCGCTCAGCAGGGTGCGAAGCTTCTCGCCGAGTTTCCAAAGCCGGCTGGCGCAATGACCGACGAGCAATTTGCCGAACAGAAAAAACCCGGCATTGCTTTCTTTCAGAATTCCGCGGGGTATGCCTGCTCGCAGTTGAAGGATTACCCATGCGCGATTTCCGCGTTCAAAGCGGTTTTGGCGCTCACTCCCACTGACGCTGTTGCGTCGTATCGTATGGGCGTGGCGTATCTGGAAATGAAGCCGCCGCAAGCGCTCGATGGATTCTGGGCTCTCGGCCGCGCCATCAACCTCAAGATTCCCGACAGCGACAAGATCAAGGATTATCTTCGCCGCCAGATTCTCGCATACGAGCAGCCCGGTTGCGATGCGCTCGCAGACGCGCAGCTCAATGAGCTCTTGCAGCTTTCCGCAAATTCGCCCGAACGTCCGGCGACCTACACGATTCCGAGCGCGGACGATCTGAACAAGGTCCGTAGCTCAAGCAACATCCTCACTGTCCTCGCGGACCTGAAGGGTGGCGGCGACAAGGCAAAAACAACGTGGCTCGCTCTTTGCGGCGCTGAGTTTCCCGAAGTGGTTGGCAAAATCATGGACGTGAATGCCGGCGCCGATTTTGTCGATTTGAAACTCTACACCGGCGCGACGCCGGAAGAGATTCAGGCTGCCACAACGCCGAACCTCGACGTGAAAGTTGTGGGGCAGCCAGATGCATCACGCTTGCAGAAGGATGATGGCGTCCGCTTCAGCGGCACTCTCTCAAGCTTTGATCCCGATCCGAACTTCATGCTGCACTGGGACAAGGCCAAAGTGAACGCAGAGGATATTCCGGCCACGAAGGGCGGCGGCAAGAAAGCTGGAGGGAAGCCGGCAGCGAAGGGCAAGTAGCGGATTTAAGTAGATTCGATCAATTCGAAAGGCCGTCTCGATTTTTCGAGGCGGCCTTTTTTTTGTGCGCCTACGCGCACAAGGTCCGAAGGAAAGTGCGAACCGACAAGCACAGCAGGGGCACGGCATGCCGAGCCCGCGAAAAGTCTGGCGTCGACACAGCAACCGGCGAGATCCCGGTCCTTCCGCAGTTGCGCTTGGCTTTTCGCCGTGCTATCGAAAGAAACTCTCACCGCATTGGTCGGCTGAAGAAAGATGAACCTGCCGCACAACACGCGGGCACGGCATGCCGTGCCCCTACTGAAGTTCAAAATCGACGCGCGTGAACCGGCGTCTCACTGTTCACGCGCGGTGGCCGTTGCGGCCCACGTGGTCGAGCTTGTACTCGTCGACCTTGCGGCTCAAAGTGTTGCGGTGGATTCCGAGGACTTTCGCGGAGCGTGACTGATTGCCATTGCAGCGCTCCAGCACGCGGCGGATAAATTTCTTTTCGAATTCGACGACCGCTTCTTCGAGCGAGATGCCACGCTCGACCATCATTCCGATCAGAGATTCCAGTTGATCTTTCACGTGTGCACGCTCCGCAGTGGCGCTTCGGGAATGGGCTTTGGTTCCTGGTAACGTCGCTAGTGTTGTCCCCGGGCTCAGTCGAGTGCGTGGCCGGTAATGCGTTGATAGGCTTCTCTGTACTTGTCCCGTGTGGCGGCTACCACGTCCGGCGGCAGCGCCGGTGCGGGCGGCTGCTTGTTCCAGCCGATCCGTTCCAGATAGTCGCGAACATATTGCTTGTCGAAAGATGGCTGAGGCTTTCCTGGAACGTACTGGTCGCCAGGCCAGAATCGCGACGAATCCGGAGTGAGCGCTTCGTCGATCCAGATGAGATCCTCGCCAATGAGACCAAATTCGAATTTCGTGTCGGCGATGATGATGCCGCGGGCGGCTGCGTATTCGACGGCGCTTTTGTAGATCGCGAGGCTCGTCGCGCGCAGCTTTTCTGCGAGCGGGCCGCCGATGCGCGCGACCGTTTCATCGAATGAAATGTTTTCGTCGTGGCCGCTCGTGGCTTTTGTGGATGGCGTGAAAACCGGCTCAGGCAGCCGGTCGCTCTCGCGAAGGCCGGCCGGCAGCGCGATCCCGCAAACGGAACGGGATTTCTGGTAATCCTTCCAGCCTGAGCCGGAAATATATCCCCTTACGACGCATTCAATTGGAACAGGTTCGGTGCGACGGACGAGCATCGCGCGCCCGTTCAAGGCGGCAGCATGGGGAGCGAGCTCGCCGTCGAAATTCGTGGCGGAAAGCACGTGGTTCGGGACGATTTTCGCGAGCTTGTCGAACCAGAAGAGCGATAGTTGTGTGAGTACTCGTCCCTTGTCGGGAATCGGCGTTGGGAGGATGACGTCGAATGCGGAGAGCCGGTCGGTTGCGACGATCAGAAGGCGGTCGCCGAGCTCGTAAATGTCACGGACCTTTCCGCGGGCTCGAAGCTTGAGCCCGGCGAAATCCGTTTGTGAAACGACAGCGCTCATCTGCGGAGAAGCCACGGGAATAATCTTTCCTTGCTAGGAGGGCGGTATTCTAGCGCAGAGGGAGGGCTTGTCAACGGCTAAGAAGTACAGGTAGCGGAATTATTTTCCACAGATGAATGCAGCAAAAATTCTTGACGCGGCCGCTTGGAATGTATCTGGAAACCGATTGGGAACCGTTTGGGAACCTTTTTGTGAACTACGCGGCGTTGCTCGCAGCTTTCGTTGCGCTGGCCTCGGCCGCCTCTTCCCACTTCACGGAGACGAGCTTGGAGACTCCTGGCTCCTGCATCGTGACGCCGTAGAGCACCGAGCCCATTTCCATTGTTTTGCGGTTGTGCGTGACGACGATGAACTGGGTTTGCCCGCACATGTCGGCCAGCAATTTGTTGAAGCGGCCTACGTTCGCTTCGTCGAGCGGCGCGTCCACTTCGTCGAGGATGCAGAACGGGCTGGGCTGGTAATGGAACACGGCGATCAGCAGCGCGAGCGCCGTCAGCGCTTTTTCGCCGCCGGAGAGGAGCAAAATATTCTGCAGGCGCTTGCCGGGCGGCTGCGCGACGATGTCGATTCCCATTTCGCCGGAGCTGTCGGGCTCGCCGAGCCGCATTTCGCCGTGACCGCCGCCGAATAGCGACTGGAACGCCACCGCGAACTGGCTGTTGATGAAGTTGAACGCCTCTTCGAATTTCTGGCGCGACACCTGATCGAGCTCGGTGATCGTCAGCTGCGTATTCTCGATCGACTGCACCAAATCATCGCGCTCGCGGCGCAGGAAACTCTCGCGCTCCTCGCACTCCTTGAATTCTTCGAGCGCCATCATGTTGACGGGGCCCATCGCTTCCATGCGAGCTTTCATTTCGTTGTAATTCGTTTCGGCGGCGATCAGTTCTTCACCGATCAGAAGCTGGGCTTCCTGCGCCATCAATTCTTCCGGCTGGGCGTTAAGTTCAGCCACACAGGTTTGCCGCAGATAGTCGCGGTCAGCGTCGTTGCGCGCTTTCTCGATCTGGCGCTGGCTGCGTTCGGCGCGCAGCTCGTCGAGAGACTGGCGCCTGCCACGCACCGATTCTTCGAGCTGGCCGGCGCGAGCGCGCGCTTCGTCCCATTCCTTTTCGAGTGCAGCTTTCAGGTCATCGCAGCGGAATTTCTCTTTGCGAAGGTCTTCCACTTGCAGCGAAAGCTGCTCGCAGGAAGTTTCAAGCTCGGTCCTTTCCTGGAAGAGAGCGCCGTGCTGCTGCCGCAGCTCGTCCATGCGCGAATCGGACTGGGCAATTTCCTCGGTCACTCGCTGCTCCGCCGCTTCTGCGCTCGTGAAACGCTCCGTCATCGTCGCGAGCGCTTCGCGCTGCGCCACCACTTGTTCCTGCAGCATTTGGAAGTCGCGGCGCAAGTCCGCCAGCTTCGCGGTCGCTTCCACGGTTTCGGTTTCCGCGGCGGCGCGGGAACGCAACGCCTCGGCATGTTCGCCGCGCGCCTGTTCAGCACGATGCCTTGCGGCCTCCGCCTGGGCGCGCAAACGCGCGATTTCTTCGCGGTCGGTCCCGAGTTGCATTTCAATGCGCCGCAGTTCGGCGCGGGCTTGATCGCGCAGGTGCGTCGCGGTAACGAACGACTTCTCCGCCTCCACATGCTGCCCAATTGCGGATGTGACCTGCTGCTCGCCCGCTGCGATTTCTGATTCGAGTTTGGCCAGCTCGATCTGGTGCTGCTGTGCGATCGCATCGAGCCGCGCCGCTTCCGATTCGTACTGGCGAAGTTCCCGCTTCAGCGCGAGCGGACCAGCCTCACCCTGGCGGCCGCCGGAAACCATTCGGCCGTGATAGCAGGTGCCGTCGAGCGTCAGATAATAGCTGTGCGGGTTTTCGTGCGCGAGTTGCTCAGCGGTGTCGCCCTTCTTCAACGAGATATGCGGTGCGCAGCCGCGTGAGGAAATGTTTTGCGGCAGGGCCGAGCGGATCGCGGAAATCAACGAGCCGGTCAAGCCGTTCGATCACTCCGGAAGGCAGTGGCAGGGAACCATCCGCTTCGGGCGTATGAATGTTCAGCTTGCTGAGCGAATCGACGAAGAACGTCGCGCGGCCGCCCATTTCGTCGCGCAGCATGGCCACTCCGGCGCGCGCGTGGTCGAACGATTCCACGACTACGTATTCGAGCTCTTCGCGAAGGAATTGTTCGATCGCGCCTTCGTATTGCTCCCGGACTTCGGCGTAATCGGCGAGCAAGCCGACGGCCCGAAAGCCGCGCGCTTCTCCATCGCCATTCGCGTTGAAAAGCTTTTGCACCGCGTCGGCGGTGTAGGCGCGTTCACTGAGAATTTGCTCGATCGAAGCATGCCGCGCGCGTTCGGCGGAAAGGCTTTCGCGAATCCGCTCAAGTTGCTGGCTTGTCTCCTGCTCGAGACGGCGTGAATCCACCAATCGCGCCTGGGCGGTGCGAACTGCAGTGCCGAGTTCCAGTGCTTGCTGCTCGGCTTGTTGAAACGCGGCTTCGGCAGCTTCCACCTTGGCCGATAGGGAAGTACACTCCGATTCGATGGCCAGCACTGCCGCCGTGCGCTGCACTTCGGCTGCGGTGTGGCGTTCCGCCGCTTCATCGGCCTGCAGCGATTCTGCCTGTTCGCGGGCCGATTCTTCGACGAGGCGTCCCGCGAGTTGACGCAATTCGTCGATGCGCGCGTCGAGCGTCGCCTGTTCGCTTGTGCTCAGCGAAACCATTTCGGTTGCTTCGCGCAATCCGGTTTCGAGCCCCGTTGTTTGCTCGCGTAGCGCCATCACGGCTCCACGCTGTGCCGTGATGCGCGCGACGAGCTCAGTCGCCATCCGCTCGGCCTGTTCGATTTCGAGCGTGACGCGCGTTGAGCGCGAAGCGAGTTGCGCCAGTTGCTCGCGATTGAATGTGATTCGATTTTCGGCGCGGTCGAGGTCGAGCGCCGTTTGACCAAGAATATTTTGCGTCTGCCGGAGCTCGGCATCCAACTCGTAGGTGCGCGTGCTGAGCCGTTCCTGCTCCGACTCAAGATCGTGCACCGATCGCGCGTCGCGTTCTTCCGCCGCGTCCATATCGCGCAGCAGATTTTCAAGACGAGCCGCTTCGATATCGAGATGCTCGGCCTTGCTCGCCAGAACGATGCGCAGCAATCCGCGCATCTGCTCGCGCAATTCCGCATAGCGGCGCGCCTTCGACGCCTGCCGCTTCAGCGATGCGAGCTGCTTTTCCACTTCCACGAAAATGTCGTTCACGCGCGAGAGATTGATCTTTGACGCTTCGAGCTTGGCTTCCGCGAGGCGCCGCTTCGTTTTGTACATCGTGATGCCGGCGGCTTCTTCGATGATGGCGCGGCGGTCCATCGGCTTCGAGTTTAAAATCTGGCCGATGCGGCCCTGTTCGATGATGGCGTAGCTGTCTGGGCCAAGTCCCATGCCCATGAAGAGTTCCTGCACGTCGCGCAGGCGCGCCACGCGGCCGTTGATCAGGTATTCGCTCTGTCCGGAACGATACAGGCGGCGCCCGACGACCACTTCGCCCGGTTTCAATTTGATCAAAGGTTTCTCGGCGCCGCGTTTCTTCCACGGTTTGCCCTTGCCGCCGGGTTCAGCCTCGCTAGCGACAAGTTCTTCACTGGGCGCGTCTATTTCGGAGCAATCGTTTTCGGGCGAGGGTACAGGAGAGGGCATCGTGAGAGTGTCTTCGTTCGGCGCGGAATCTTCAGCGACCGTAAACGGAGCCCCCACGGTGTGGTTTTCGGGCGCGTCGAGCACTTTCGCGACGGCGTCAGCCAGGTCAGGGTCGACAAGCGTCAGCGTCACCTCGGACAGCCCCATCGGCGGCCGCTTGGCGGTACCGTTGAAGATACAGTCGGACATGCGCTCGGCGCGCAACATCTTGTGGCTCTGCTCGCCCAGCACCCAGGTGATGGCATCCACCACGTTTGACTTGCCGCAGCCATTGGGACCGACAATACAAGTGATCCCGCTGCCGCTGAATGTGATGGGCGTCTTTTCGCAGAACGACTTAAAGCCCAGCAACTCTACCTTGCGTAGTTTTAGCACCCTTTTCCTCGCACAGTCTTCTCTTCAAGCCTTTGTCGGCTGGAGAAGCTTCGGTTCAATCTTCCTCGGGAGGAGTTTTGAGACAAAAACTTGGGAAGGGTCGCTATGAGTGGCCCTGCCGCCTGGCGCTATCGGATCGGCGGTTACGGGAGAAAAAGTTAGCACGGGCTGGAAGGAGAGTAAAGCGCGATTCGCGAAATGTTTAACGTGGGGAACTATTTAAGTTCACTCCGCAACAGCCTGAGCCCCGTCCCGGTTTCCAGCGGGGCGGTCCTGTTTGGCTGTCCGGAAGACGGCGTAGCGATAAAGGTGGCGGCGCGTGAACCCGAGCCGCTCGTAGAGCTGCACCGCTCGCGTATTTTCGGGCCGGACGTCGAGGAAGGGAACTTCGCCGCGAGCGCGAATGCGCTCGGCGAGGATCGTCATCAGAAAGCCCGCATAGCCATGTCCCAGATGATCGGGGTGCGTGCACACCGCGCTGATTTCCGTGAAGCCCGGAAGCTTCAAGCGCTCGCCCGCCATCGCCACGAGCTTGCCGCCCTCTCGAATCCCGAGATAGGTGCCCATCTCTCGCGTGCGCGTGGCGAACGGCCCCGGTTTGGTCAACGTCGTCAGTGCCACCATCTCTGGCACGTCCGCCGGACCAAGCTCGATAAACTCATGCACATGCCTGCTTGCCGGCAGATGCCCGTCGTTTTCGAGGATCATCTGCAGGAGCGGCCCTTCCAATCGTAATCTCAAGTCCCGCAGGCGCCTCTAGTGGCGCCGGAAGGAACAGCCCCACTCCGCCGCCCGAAGCCAGCATTCCGCGCAATGATTCAAAAGCTTTTTCATTCGCCTCCGCGAAGCCAGCTAATGGCGTTACTTCAGGCGAAAATCGCAGTACCGACCCAAAGCGCTCGGCGAAATGCGCCTGCCTTGTCGAGAGCGCGTTCCAGATCGGATTGTCGAGTGGATGCATAGCTCGAATCGCGGCCAAGCTCATCGGCCGTTAAATTTAATTTAAGCGCGACGGCGAATTCACGCTATCCGGATTTTGCGGGCAAACTGCATCGCGTGGAGCCACATTGGATGCATTTGCGTGGCGAAAGGCCCACGACGAGAAGTGCTCTCGTCGTGGCTACCGGATGGAGGATGCGCGGACCTGGCGAGCCGGCGGGATGCGCATCGTGCGTCAGAGCGAGCCGGCGCTTCGAAAGGCGACGACGGCTAGGCCAAGGGCGACAGAAAAAACAGATCCCTCCACTGCGAATCGCGCCATCGCTTCGCGATGGAAGGAAGGGCGCGCGGTTCTTCCGGTCGAGATGACAGACTGGGGATTGGCGAGCCGAGGTTCTTCGGTCGGATGACGTGGTGACACACTTCCGCTCCTCATCGCGGACTTAACTCGAACTCACCCGTAGCTTTGCGCATTGACTTGCCGCAAATCCCAGCCTAGCATGACGCGGACTGGAGGGACGCTTGGAGCGGGAACGCGCGCCGGGAGTTCGCCGAATCCTGTTTAGCGTCATCATCGTATTCTGCATTTTTCTCCTCTCGCTGGCCGGTTCGCAGCCACCTTCCGCTCGGCCCGCAAGCATCTCCGATTCCGAATTTTCCGCCGGCCGCGCTCGTGCAGTTCTCGAACGGCTCGTTGGCGACGGCACTCCTCATCCCATCGGTAGCGCAGCAAACGCCGCTGTACGTGCGCACATTACGGACGAACTCACGAAGCTGGGTTATTCGCCGGAAATTCAAACTGGATTTGCGTGCGATGAATATGGCACGTGCGCGACCGTCAAAAATATCGTCGCCCGACTTGATGGCACCGAGCCTGGCAACTCCGTTCTGCTCGCGGCTCATTACGACTCCGTCGCCGCCGGCCCTGGCGCTTCTGATGACGGCGCCGGTGTCGCGACCGTTCTCGAATGCGCCCGGGCGCTAAAATCGCTTCCGAAGCCGCGGCATTCCATCATTCTGCTGATTGACGACGGCGAAGAAGCAGGCTTGCTCGGCGCGCACGCTTTTGTGGACCAGCACCGCTGGGCCAAGGAAGTTGTCGCCGCGGTGAACGTCGATACGCGCGGATCTTCCGGGCCAAGTCTGATGTTTGAAACCGGAACCGCGAACTACTGGATCGTGCGGATGTACGCCAGGCATGTATCTCATCCCGCGACCAATGCTCTCGCCTATTTCGCCTACAAGCTGCTCCCCAACGACACCGATTTCACTGTGTTCAAAGCCGCCGGTTATCAGGGCGCGAATTTCGCCTACATCGGCGACGTGGTCCACTACCACACGCCGCTCGATAATTTCCAGAATGCCAGCCCTGCCAGTTTGCAACATGATGGTGACAACGCTCTGCCCATGCTCCTCGCTCTCGCCAACTCAGATCTCTCGAATGTCCCGCAGGGCGAAGCCGCGTTCTTCGACATCTTCGAGCATTCGGTAATCTACTGGCCGGCGTCGTGGACGCTGATTGTGTCGATCGTAGCTGCAATCCTCCTCTTCGCTGAGATCGGCTGGCTGATCTACAAGAATCGGCTCGCGGCTTCGGCGTTCCTCTGGGGACTTTTCGCGTGGCTCGCGATGGTGGGAGTGACGGGCGCAAACGCTTTCATCGTTTACCGAGTCTTGTTGCGCGCCGGAGCTGTACCTGTAAATTGGGTTGCGCATCCGTTTGCGATTCAGGCTGCGTTCTGGTTTCTGGCGCTTTCGATTGTCTCGGTTGTCGCGTTCGTTTTTTCGCGTCGCGCGGGTTTTCTCGGTCTTTGGGCGGGCGTGTGGACCTGGTGGGCCGTGCTATCGATCGCGGCGACGGCGCTCACTCAAGGAATCGCGTACATTTTTCCGCTTGGTCTTTGCGCGGCAGTGCTGGCTGCTGTGCCGCTCCTGTTCGCACGCGTGGAAACTTCTGAATCAGGACTGGCAGCAGGACTGGTCCCCGCTGTCGTGGCCGCAGTAGCGGGATTTTCTCCAGCGCTGCTTCTGTATTCAGCGCTGGGCGATCAATTTCTCGTCGGCATCGCGGTTGTGGTGGGACTGCTTCTCACGCCGATTGCGCCGTTCTGCGCCGACCTGCTCGCTGTGCGCGGCTTGTCGCGAATCGCGCTGCCTACGACGGCGATCATTGCAACGGTTCTCGCAGCGCTTGCGGCCGTTGTGGTCCCTGCGTTTTCCGCGAAGTCTCCCGAAAGCGTGAATTTTCGCTTTTGGCAGGATGCCGACTCCGGAAAATCCGTTTGGCTGGTTCAACCGGAGTCGCGCCGTTTGCCGGAGCCGATTCGGCTGGCAGCGAATTTCAATCGCCAGGATTCGGGGCCATTTCCCTGGAGCAGGTCGACAGTATTTCTCTCCGACGCCCCTCATCAAGAGCTCGCGCCTCCCACGTTTACAATTCTCGAGTCGACGGAATCAGAATCGAAGCGCGCCTATCGCGTGCTGATTCGTTCGGAGCGAGGCGCGCCCGAAGTGATGGTTTTGTTTCCGCCGGATTCGGGTGTGGAATCGGCGCGTATGGAAGGCGAACCGATACAACCGGAAACCGAGCGCGTGCGGAGATATCTGAATGGCTGGAGCGTTTACGGTTGTGTGACGACGCCTGCAAAAGGTATCGAGCTCAGCTTTACGTTGCCGGCGGGGAAATCCGTCGAAGTCTACACGCTCGACGAATCATTCGGCCTGCCCGCGGACGGGGCGTTCCTGCTGAAGTCGCGCCCGCTCACGGCGACGCCTTCGGGCGACGGCGACGTCGCACTGGTCAGCCGTCGAGTGGAACTGAACCCTTGAATTTCGCGACGAAACTCGTTCCGCAGTTCGTCACGAACTTTGTCACGCACTTTGTTACGGACTTCGTCACGCACTGCATCGCGGACTTCGTCCCGCACTTCGCTACGAACACCCACGACCGCGGTGCTTCGCTGATGTTTCTGTGGTTTACGGCTTCGCTTTCACTTCCTGCAGCTTGCCGGCCACATCCTGCTCCACAATGAAATGCGCCTTCGCCGATGTCGCCTTCTGCTCCTGCGTCATCCGCGCGACTTCGACGATGCTCGGCTGCCTCACTCCAGATTCTGCCTTCGCGGCATCGAGGGCTTTGTCGAAGCTCTGGAACGACGTCGGCTCGAACTTCCCGTCATTCTTCGCGCTCACGTTGGGAGGCGGCACCCACACCGGATGGTGTGTGACGCCCGTAAGTGCGGAACCTCCACCACCGCCACCGCCGCTGCCACTCCCACCACCGCCCGCATTGCCTGGCCCGCCAGCGCCATTAACTCCGGCCGTTCCTCCGCCAGGGCTGCCGCCCACTCGCTGCGCCTGCGCGCTCCCCACTCCAACAAAAAGAACAAAAGCCGCGATCGCGATCGCCTGTTTCATCTTCATGTGCGCCCCTTTTCGGGGGCTCCGCCGCCGGGGACGTCCGGCAAGCCCGCAACATCTCCCCGTATACTAGAACAACACAGACTGAAGAAAATGGGCCGTCCGTACCATGGGTACTATAAAAATTTCAGCCGAGTTTCTCTGGGACTAGGCAGAGCCTCTTTCTAAATCGGCCGAAATTAAATCCGACTTTAGGGCGGCTCACAGTGTGGATGCCACTTTGTTTCGTTGCGTTTACCTCCGCCTTACTCGCGCAGCCAATCACCGGAGCGCTTCCGAGAAAGCAGCGCCTCAACTTCCGCTTAGCCCACTTTTTCGCGAATCAAAACCTCCACATCTTCCAGCTTGTCGCCCAGCAGATTGAGCTTCCGCGCCAAGCCCTGAATTTCGGACTCCGCCCGCCGGTTCACATCGAAATCGAGTTCACCGCGCAGGCGATCTTTCGTGTCCTGCCGGTTCTGGCTCATCATAATCACCGGCGCCTGGATCGCGGCGAGCATCGAGAGGAACAGGTTCAGCAAAATAAACGGATACGGATCCCACGCCGATCGGCCCAGAAAAACATTGATCGCCGAATAGACGATGATCGCCGCCGCGAACGATGATAATGAATGTCCACGACCCGCCGAACCCCGCCACCGCATCGGCGATTCGGTTGCCGAACGTCGCTTCCTCCTCGATCACCTCATTTGGATTGCGGCTCGCCCGCACGCGGACTAACTGCTGCGACGCGTGAAACTGCCGCCCAAGTACGGTGAGCATGTCCATCCCGGCGTGCGGCTTGCGCTGCAGCAGGTTCAAAATGTCGCTGCGATCCACTTCGATGCATTCTGTCTCGCCGATGGCGATCGCATTCGTTTGATGCGGAGTTTGTTCGAGCATCGACGCGAAGCCGAAGAAGTCGCCTGCCGCCGGCTGGTCGACGACCACTTCCTGCGCGTCTTCGTCCACCGTCGTCACTTGGACGGACCCCGAGAGCAGGATGTAAGCCTGCCCTCCCGGATCGCCAATCTTGTAAATGCGCTGGCGCGGCGCGTATTTCTTCAGCTCCACCTGCGCTGCAAGCACCGCGGCTTCATCATCGTCAAGCAAAGCAAACAGCGGAACCTGCTTCAATGCTTCCGGTGGACATGGCATAAATCACCTCGCAAAAAAGTATTGTCGCGGGCAAAATTTGAACAGCAAGAATTCCGACGACCTCAATTTACATTCGCGAACAGTAACAATGCGCGAAAGAATATCACCAAAAGTTTCATTAGTAAGGACACGGTCCCGCAACCCCATCCGGGACGCACAAATCGCGCATGCCGTGCCCGGCCAAGCACAACCAATCCTTCACTGCCAGATTTCGACCAAACGTGATTGTGCTTGCCGATACGCAATAGGAACGGTTGCACTGGACGCCGCAAAGGGCACGGCATGCCGTGCCCCTACGGCCCGAATCTAGAATCCAGGATAGCCACGACGAGCGCTTTCGCTCGTCGTGGGGTGTTTCCCCGCTCGCTCTGCAGAAACGGCGCCTTCGCACCCGATTGCTTGCCAGCCGAACGGTCAGCTAGAATGATTGATTCCGTGTCCACCGCCAAACACAACGACATCCGCTTCCACGACACGCTCACGAACCGTCTCGAGCCGCTTCAGCCCGTGCACAAAGACGAAGTGCGCATCTACACCTGTGGCCCCACCGTATACGATTTCGCTCACATCGGAAATTTTCGCACTTTCGTGTTTCAGGACATCCTGCGCCGCTTCCTTCGCGCCTCGGGCTACCGCGTTCTGCAGGTGATGAACCTTACCGACGTGGACGATCGCATCATCGCCAATGCTGCCACGGCCAAAGTCACAATCCGCGAATACACCGAAAAATATATCAGCGCATTCCTCGAAGACATGCGCTCGCTGAATCTGGAAATGCCCGAAGAACTGGTCCGGGCCACGGACCATATCGAGGATATGGTCGCCCTCATCGAGCAGCTCACGAAAAAAGGCTTCACGTACCAAAGCGACGGCTCAATTTACTATCGCATCGCGAAATTTCCATCCTACGGAAAACTTTCCAAGATCGACGTTAGCGGCATGAAAGCCGGGGCTCGCGCCGATACCGACCGCTACGAAAAAGACGACGTCCGCGATTTCGCCCTCTGGAAAGCGCCGAAGCCCGGTGAATATTTCTGGGAGACGGCCATTGGCCCCGGACGCCCCGGCTGGCACATCGAGTGCGCCGCCATGTCGATGAAATATCTTGGCGAGACGCTCGACATCCACACCGGCGGAATCGACCTCGCCTTCCCGCACCACGAAAACGAAATCGCGGAGAGCGAAGCGGCCACCGGGCACACGTTCGCAAAATTGTGGCTCCATGCCGAGCATCTGATTATCGAAGGCGAGAAGATGTCGAAGTCGCTCGGCAATTTTTATACGTTGCGCGATCTTTTTGCGAAGGGCTACAAGCCGTCGACCATTCGCTTCCTCCTGCTCTCGGTTCCGTACAATCGCCAGCTCAATTTCACAATGGACGGTTTGAAGCAGGCGGAAAGCTCGGTCGAACGCATGCGCAATTTCGTCGCGCGCCTGAAATCGGAACGGTTCGCGGCGGACTCGAACCCCGAAATGCCCAGGCGCGCGGCAAAAGCGGAAAAAGATTTTACCGCCGCGCTTTCAGACGACCTCAACACCGCCGTTGCTCTCGCCGCCGTCTTCGATCTCATTCGCGATGTGAACACAGCGATGGATCAGGGCAAATTCCTGCAGCAGGATGCTCCGCGCCTGGTCGCTTCGATGGAAAAATTCGACGCGATTCTCGCCGTGCTCGTCGACGACGACGCGGAACGCCTCGCGAAACTCGGCTTTGGCCCCTCGCAACCCCGCATGGCAGCAGAACAGATCGAAACTCTCATCGAAGAGCGTCAGGTGGCGAAAAAACGCCGCGATTTCAAACGCTCCGATGAAATCCGCAAACAACTCACGGACTCTGGTATAATTGTTGAAGATGTAAAAGACGGCGCTGTACGTTGGAAATACAAATGAGCATCTCCAAGAAATACCAACACTCGCTTCATAGCCAGCCCTCTCACGAACGCCCGAACCTCTACGGCGTAGACTAAGTCCTCTTCCTCTGATTGATGTTCACGGCATGCCCCGGCAGGAGTCCGTGCGCGCGCCGAACAAAAATCGATTTCTGGAGGAAGTCATGCAAGCGATTGACACAAAAGCAAGCGTCATCAGTGCTGTTAGCAACCCGAAATTGCCGCATCTCGTAACCGCTCTGCCCGGCCCGAAAGCAATGCAGCTCGTTGACCGCGATCACGCCGTTCTCTCGCCGTCCTACACGCGCGATTATCCGCTCGTCGCGAAAAAAGGCCGCGGCGCGATCATTGAAGATGTCGACGGCAACACGTTTCTCGACTTCGCTGCAGGAATTGCCGTCGTTTCCACCGGCCATTGCCATCCCGACGTGGTCGCCGCGATTCAAAATCAAGCCGCCGAACTGATCCACATGTCCGGCACGGATTTCTACTATCCGAATCTCGTCGAACTCGCCGAGAAGCTCGCTTCGATCGCGCCCGGTAAAGAACCGAAGCGCGTTTACTTCGGCAATTCAGGCGCGGAAGCTCTCGAAGCCGCCATCAAGCTCGCTCGCTATCACACACGGCGCGACAAAATCATCGCGTTCTACGGCTGCTTCCATGGCCGGACGATGGGCGCGCTTTCGCTTACCGCCAGCAAAGCGGTGCAGCGCAAGCATTTCGGCGCACTACTCGCTGGTGTGGTACACGCGCACTATCCCAATAGCTATCGCGGCACGTTTGGCAGCAATCCCGAAAATGCTTCTGCCGACGCGCTCGCCTACATCGAAAACGAACTCTTCAAGCGCATCGTCGATCCCGAAGACGTCGCCGGAATCTTCATCGAGCCGGTGCAGGGTGAAGGCGGCTACTTGCCCGCGCCCGTCGAATTCCTCAAAGGTCTCGAACGCATCTGCCGCAAGCACGGCATCATGCTCGTCGCCGATGAAGTGCAATCCGGCATGGGCCGGACAGGGAAGTGGTGGGCCTGCGATCACTCAGGAATCGAGCCGGACATTATTTGCAGCGCGAAGGGCATCGCTTCCGGAATGCCTCTCAGCGCCATCATCACGAAAGCCAGCGTGATGGACTGGAAGCCCGGCGCGCACGCTTCCACTTTTGGCGGCAATCCAGTCTGTATCGCCGCATCACTCGCCACGATCAAGCTCCTCGAAAATGGCTACATCGCCAATGCCGCGCGCATGGGCGATTACATTTTCGCGAAGACAGCCAACTGGCCGGCGAAGCACAAAATCGTCGGCAACATCCGCGGCAAAGGCCTGATGGTCGCCATCGAATTCGTCCGCGACCAAAAGACCAAAGAAAAAGCCCCCGACCTGCGCAATCGCCTGGTCGACATGGCCTTCCACAAGGGATTGCTTGTTCTAGGCGCCGGCGAAAACTCAATGCGCCTCGCTCCGCCGCTCATGATCGACGAGCAACAAGCCGACTTCGCCCTGGCAACGCTCGAGTCATGCATCACAGAAGTAGAACGTTCGCTCTAAGTAGCAACAGGCACTTCTGTTAGCCCTGAGCGAACGAATGGCCTGTGCCACAAGCAACCAGAAGCGGCGCTCGCGAAATAATCCGCGAGCGCCGCGGTTTCAGTTTTGAATTTCTCGGAAGCAGTGCAGCGTTTTAGGGGGTCGGAGCTTCAGCTCCGACATAACACAAGCCCTTTGAAACGGGCTTTCGCGGCTTGTGCGTCCCGACTTCTTTGTGGGGAAGCCCCTGAGGAACAATGTTCGCGCGCCTAATCTTCTCCGCCGTAAACTTCGCCGCCCGAAACGGCCTCACCGAATCTCCCGCCAATTCCTCCGCCTCCGCCAAAGACAATGCCCGCACCACCGGCATTCGCGGCGAAACCTACGCCTACTGGTATCTCCGCCGCCACGGCTACACCCTCGTCGCCCGAAATTACACCGTGCCAGGAATGAAAGGTGAAATCGACATCATCGGCTACGACGGCCCAGTCCTCGCCTTCGTAGAAGTAAAAACCCGCTCCGCATCGGATCAGCCCGGCTCCACTCCCGAAGACGCCGTAAATTCCGACAAGCGCCGCAACCTCGCCCGCATGGCCCGCCAATTCCTCGGCTCCCGCCGCATCGATTCCGCCAACTGCCGCTTCGACGTTCTCGCCATCGAAACCCGCACCGGCAAACGCGCCCAGTGGTACGCCTCCACAAATCCGCCTTCGGCATGGCCAAGACTTAAGCAGAGAATTATCGTCGCCACTCGAACGACACCTTCTGTGCTTTAACCACAGCCTGACTTTGCATCGCGTAGTAAGATAGCGGGGTTTCAGATGCATCATTCGGCCCGCAGCTCCACGCGGGCAACAAACAGGCCCAGGAGGAAAGTTTGCCGGAGCTTCGCAAGGATCCGATCACCGGTCGGTGGGTGATTATTTCGACGGAACGCGGAAAGCGCCCGCTCGATTTCGTTCGCGAAAGCGTTCAGATCAAGCCCTCGCCGAATTGCGTGTTCTGCCCGGGCAATGAAGGGAAGACGCCGCCCGAAATTCTCGCCTACGGCCGCAATGGCACTGGAAAAGATACGCCCGGCTGGTCGCTTCGCGTGGTGCCCAATAAATTTCCGGCGCTGGGAATTGAAGGCGGCCTCGATCGCGAAGGCGAAGGCCTGTTCGACCGCATGAACGGCGTCGGCGCGCACGAAGTGATCGTCGAAACGCCCGACCACATGAAAACGCTCGCGAGCCTGGGCGACAAATCCGTCGAGGAAGTTTTCTGGGCCTACCGCGATCGCATGCTCGACCTGAAGAACGACCGCCGCTTCCGCTACATCCTGCTGTTCAAAAATCACGGCGAGCCCGCCGGCGCCACGATCGAGCACACGCATTCTCAGTTGATCGCGCTTCCCATCGTTCCCAAGCGCGTCCGCGAAGAAGTGGATAACTCGAAGCATTACTACGACGAGAAAGAGCGCTGCATTTTTTGCGACATGATTCGCCAGGAAGTGGAAACCGCCTCGCGCGTAATTATTGAGAACGAATACTTCATCGCGCTCGCGCCTTACGCCCCGCGCTTCCCGTTTGAAACGTGGATACTGCCGCGCCAGCACAGCTCCGCATTTGAAAACATGCCCACGCCCTACTACAGCAGCCTCGCGAAAATCCTGCGCGAATTTCTCTCGCGCCTCGACAACGTTCTCGCGTTCCCATCCTACAACTACGTGATCCACACCTCGCCCATCGGCGAAGAAATCAATGACCACTACCACTGGCACATCGAGTTCATGCCCAAGCTAACGAAAGTGGCGGGCTTTGAATGGGGCACCGGTTTTTATATCAATCCCACCCCGCCCGAAGAAGCTGCGCGTTTCCTTCGCGACGCCCGTTGAGACCAAAAACAAAAACGCCCACGAAGAACCAAATCTTCGTGGGCGTTTTCTAAATTACGATTGCGTGTTTTACGTTGACGTCGCCGAACTATCCTGTACGCGCGGCGCTGGTATCGGATCCGGCGCAGGACTTGCCGCCGGTGTCGCACCACCATCGCGATTGCCGTTCGAAGGATCGCTCGACGCAGTACCGGTTCCGTTCGGTGTCGCGTCGCCATTCGAACTCGGAGCCGCCGCCGCACCATTCGGATTCGGCTTCAAAGTAAACGTCACGCCGCGCTTCGCGTTTTCGTTCACCGTGCGTTGCAAATCCACTTCGTCCATGTCGACGACGCTCTCAGTGCTGTAGCTCGTCACGTAGTGCAGCTTGCCTTCGACGAGCCAGTAATCGCTCGCCGTGTACATCGTGCCGTCCTTCATGTACAGCAGCACGGTGGGCGTTGACTGCGCCACATTTCCCGTGATCGCGTTCGGGTTCGGACTTCCTTCCGCAGTGCTCGGCAGCGTGTCGTCATCCAGCGATCCGCCAAACGACGGCCGCTGGAAGTAATCATCCGAAGGAGACGCATCCGACGAGCTGTCGTTATCCTCATCCGTGCCCGAATACGGCGCTGGATACGTTACGTTGTAGCTAGGCTGCGGGTAAACCGGATAGGGATACGAGTAAGCCGGATATCCCCACCACGGGTAGCCGTAACCGTATGAAGGACCCCACAATCCCCAGCCTGATCCCCACCACGGCCAGCCCCACCATCCACCCCAACCCCAGCCCCAACCAAATCCCCAACCCCAACCACCGCCCCAGCCCCAACCACCGCCCCAGCCGCAATTCCAGCAGCCGCCGTGCCAGCCGTTGTGCCAGCCATTGTGCCAGCCATTATTCCAGCCGTTGTGGAATCCGTTGTGAAAGCCATTATTCCACGTGTTTCCGTGCCAGCCCGATCCTCTCCACGTTCCGCCGTGGGAGCCGCTGGTCATTGAAGTGTTGTGGAAGCTGTTTCCGTGGAACGCGCCGTTGGACGTGCTGCGGAATCCGGAAGCGCTGCGCGCAGTGTTGTGCATTCCGCTGCTGCTGAATCCGGAGCTGCCGCGAGCCGTGGAGCTTCCGCTGTGCCCGAATCCAGTTCCAAGCGTGTGACCCGCGCCGATGCTGCCCGTGAATCCGTGGCTGCCGCTCACCGATCGCGTCATGCCAGTAGATGTGCCGCGTGACGCGCTGCCGTTCATGCCACCCGCAGCATGACCGAACGACGAGCTGCTCGATCCGAATCTCGATCCGCTGCCCATCGCCGACGAGTTGCCGAAGTGCGAGCCTTCAAGATTCGAAACCGCGCGATTCGGCGCAATCGATGAACTCCGCCCGGACGAAGCTCCCGCCATTCCGTTGCGTCCGCTCGAAGCGCCCGTCATTGAAGTGCTTGAGGAAGTGCTTGAAGAAGTGCTTGAAGACGCCCCGCCGAAATTTCCGGCATGCGCATTCGACGCCGTCATCGAGTTATTTGAATTAGATCCACGCGACGCGCCAGCCGCATTGCCGCCCGCGTGCGTTCCGGCTGTGTTGCCGGTATTACGCGACGCATCGCCTGAATTGTTGCGCGCGCTGTTGTTGGCATTGGCGCCGCCGCCTCTGACATTGGCGCTGCCGCCGTTGCCGTTTCCAAACGAGTGCCAGTGCCCGTCAGCATTCGCCGAGCTTGCCGCTCCGCGTCCTGCCGGCCAGCCTGACGTTCGCGCGTTCAGCCCGTTCGATCCCGAACGCGACGCGCCATTCGTAGCATTGCGCCCCGCACCCGAAGCCGAGTTGCCGCCGCCGTAACGCCCGCTCCCGCTCGCCGAATTTCCTGCCGAGCGTCCCCCGTTAACTCCATTCGAGCGTCCTGCGTTCATTCCGTTCGAACGCCCGGCGTTCGTTCCACCGGTACGTCCTGCGCCGCCGTACTCGCGCGGAATCGAGCCGCCGCGCCCGTACGAACTATTGCCGCGCGACATCCCCTGCGAACCTCCGCCGCGATACGCGCCGCCCGGCGCGCCGCCGCGATAAGCGCCCGACGAGCCTCCGCCGTAGTGCCCACCGCCGCCTCCGCCGCTGTAATGTCCACCGCCTCCACCACCGCCGTGGAAGCCGCCACCGCCTCCACCACCACCGTGGAAGCCGCCTCCGCCACCGCCACCACCGTGCGAACCGCCTCCACCACCGCCGCCGTGTCCGCCGCCACCATGTTGCGCAAATGCGGATCTCGGTGCACACACCAATGCCACTAACGCGATAAATGCAAATATGAATTTTACAAAGGTGGATTTCTTCATTTCTTTATCCTCCACCGGATGTCTGGGAGCCGGGGACAGCTCCGACAACTACCCGGTGATGGTACACCTATTTGATTGCTGCCGCACCACTATGGTTGCAGCCTTTGAAACCTATGATTCCACATCCATTAACGTCTTCGCGTACTTCCGCGCGCACCACGTCCCGAATCGCAGCCCATATATTGAACACGAAGCGCCCGATAAAGTTGCGCGCACAGCACAGAAAAATCCGCCGCCGCAGCCGGATTCTGCGCGAGCCATCGCGCCGCAGTCCTCTGGACAGTGATGGCTATCGGCTTCGGCATGCTATTTCCTGCAAGCCTACCTGCGCAAAAGGCCGTCTGCTTCATAGGGCGGCACTTTCACTCGCCTGTCATCCCGAGTGCAGTCGAGGGATCTGCAGTTGCTTTCGCCGTCCGTACCGCCGCCATCGTGCGCGCAGTTTGCGTCCCGGACGAATCTGCCGGACCGGTTCTTTTGAATTTCGACTTTCCGCTCTCCGCCACCCGCTCCGCAACCTACGCCCTCTTCGCCTTCACGTCCGCAATATGAATCACGAGCCTCTTGCCCACCGCCCGCTCCGCGCGACTGATCGTATCAAGCGTCACCGAAACATTCCGTGGATCCAGCAATCGGTCAAGCTGCGACCGGCTCGTGCGAAGTTCCCGCGCCATAGCCTGCTTCGTTTTCCGCTGTTCTTCCATAGCCCGCTCAAGCTGCCACGCCAGCACGCGCTTGATCGCCACTGCCTCTACTTCTTCCCTGATTCCAGCTTCTTCAAGAAAGCTATCGAAGGACGAACCGCTATGATTTGCCGCGCAAGCGGCCGTCTGCTTCGTAGGGGCGCTGCTAGCTGCGCCCGCCGTTCGTAGCGTCGCTTGTCATCTCCGGTTTCTGGAGTCCGATGGACTCCACCGGAGTCCCGAAATCGGACCTGGCGGCTCTTTTGAATTTCGCCTTTCCGCTCTCCGCCGCCCGCCCCGCCGTCTACGCCCTCTTCGCCTTCACGTCCGCAATCCGAATCACCAGCCGCTTCCCAACCGCCCGCGCCGCGCGCGCCGCCCGCGCAATCGTATCAAGCGTCACCGAAACATTCCGAGGATCAAGCAATCGGTCCAGCTGCGACCGGCTCGTGCAAAGTTCCCGCGCCATCGCCTGTTTGGTCTTTTGTTGCTCTTCCATAGCCTGCTCAAGCTGCCACGCCAGCACGCGCTTGATCGCCACAGCCTCCACTTCTTCCTTGATTCCCGCTTCTTCAAGAAAGCTATCGAAGGACGTACCGCCGTGATCCACTTTCCGGTGATTCTTTCGGGCTTTCATTGGAGTAGTCCTCTCTGAGGTTTGCGTTTGTTCGTTCTCGCCAATTTCCGATCAAGCGAATCCTTGCGACTCGGTTGGCGACAAGAAAGTCTCGAGAGTTGGAGATCGATCGCAATGGCGCAAACGAAGCTGATGTCTATCGAAGGCTCAGCGTCGATTGTGAACACAAATCTAGTGCGAGCGCCTTTTGTTCATCCTTTTCTACGGCCACCCACATAGATTTGCGTGCCTCGGGTGCACTCGGGGTCTGCCTCAATGGACAAGTTGAGATTCGAAGTACCACTGGTTGCGTCGAAATCTGCTCTGGCGAATGGGTTCTTGCCTCTAGGTCGGCCCACGACCTCATCTCCAACTTTCCAAATCTCAGTGTCTTCCATGCCGATCGATGTAAAACACCGAGGTCTGCAAGGTTGGCGGGAGGGAGAAATGCTGTGGGTTTGACTCGTTGGGTTGAATTCGTGTAGTGATGCCTGTCAAAAATGAATCTTGATAGGCGCTCCTGTCTGTTGCTGATACTGCTGTCTCGCGGGTTGCTTCTTAGACCAGAGTTTTTCCAATGCCGCGAATAATTTCATCCGAGCAGTTGTCAGTAATTTGCTCAATCCCATGGACTTTGCTCTTCTCTCCATATCGTCCGGCATACGCGAGCCGGCCCGCTTTATTCACGCTAACGGAGAACATTTTTCCGTTCGGTCCGCTCCAATCGAACGAGATCTCTCCATCGGGTTCCGGAGCGACTTCTGGGGCAGGGAGTGAGCGCGGTAGCAAGACCGCAAATTCGAATGCCGCAGCTGCAGTTTCTCGGTCGATGGCTAACGATCCGTCAGCTCAGACTAGCCGACCGAGCCGAGTCTTCCACTATTTGCTCGATTTCTGACATGATCGATTCAATCCTCGGCTGAGAGTAGTGCCGCAGACCTTCATCTATTTTCTGCTGAACGAATTCGGCTGCTTCGCTTGAGCCAATAATCGATCGCGAAACAAACGTGCATGAGGGGTTAAGGGTTTGGCAAAAGACCGTCATTCGTGGGGCTCCAAAGCTCTGTCCGACACTGATGAAAAGAATATTTGGTTCTTAACCTCTCGCAATCCATCGAGGAGTGTCCAGATTTCGGCCGACTCTCCCGGAAACTTTCCCACACGGAATACATCGATGTCGAGCACAACAGGAACCTTCGCTCCAACTTGAGGCTCGAGAGCCTGGGTGATTATCGCAGAGAACGAACCGTCCGCGGAAAATGGAATTTGCACCCTGGACAAAAAACCCGCGATCTTTTGCGGCAGTTCTCCAGGTACCTTTGGAGCAGCCGTGAAATAGAGATCAAGATCCTCGCCCGTCGGCACTTCAATTACATTGATGTAACGCACGGCCACCCTCGATACCTCAGTAGGGCCAGCGCACTCAGAGAACTCGTTCCATAATTCTTTCATGATCGGTTTGGCCACAGCCCAACCAGCATATCCTTTAAGCACACTGTAGGTAATCCCGTCTCTTCTGAATTGCACCACTTCCGATCCGTCATTCGTATTGTATCGCCATCCATACTGTTCGCTGGTATTTGTTGCTGCTTCGGGCGTCACCAATTTCCCGTCACCAAACTGCAAAGACAAATTGCTTCTGTAAAGCTTGAGTACTTTTTCGAACCGCTTCGGTTTTCGCGTCGAGACTTTGTCGATGAAGGACGAAGGTAGTTCCTGAGCGAGACGAAAGTCGAAGACCGCCTCCCGCAGAGGAGGTTGTTCAAGCCGACGCTGCTTAGCCATTTGTCATTTTATGATCGAAACCAACGCTAAGAACTAGTGTAGCAGACCTGAAGTGTTTTTTTAGGAAGAGCGTTGAATTCCCACCTGTCCCCCCGGCCAGTCCTATGCCTCGTCCTTTTTTTGTCCGTTCCCAATCCCACAAAACTGCCCGCATCAGCTAGCCTAATTCTGGCGCAATGGCTTCACTTGCGAAAACTCGAACCCGTCTCACCCAGACCAAACCCGTCGCAGTCCGCGCGGGCCGCGCGAAGAGCAGAACGCGGCTTCGGTTCTCCTCACTCGCCACTTGCCACTCGTCACTCGCCACTGCACTTTTAATTTACGGTGCCGCGATTAGAAATCGAACTAACGCACATGTTATCAATGGCTTGAAATTTTCTAATCGACGGTATAGGGGGTACTCGGCGTGACGCATTTTAGAGGAAAACTGCGAAAGGCGAACTGCGAAAGGCGAACTGCAGATTCCTCGTCGCCCGCCGCGGCGGACTCTGTCGGAATGACAGGCGCGGGGCGGTTTCGTGCTACTTTTGCTGCGCGGATCGCGGCACGCCTCCGGCTGCGGAGCGCGATTCGGCCTGCAAAGAAAGTTGGTCAGATGATCTCAAAAGTGACGACAGCGAAATCGATTTGCGTGAAGATGACGAATGTGAAATTGACAAACGTCGAATTGCGCGTAGCGTCGCTGTGCTGATGTCGCTCGTGATTGTCTTGGCTTGCATTGGACTTGGCGCTGCGCGCTCTGGAATTTCAGGCGGCGAGCGGTTCGTCGCGCCCGATATCACTGCGGCGAGCAACATTCCTTATCCGGTGGAAGTGGCCGCGCAAGGGCTTGTGACGCTCTCGATGAATCTGAGCATGACGGGGCAGCCGCCCACCGTGCAAGTGCTGCGCGACATTCCCGGACTCACGTCCGTCGCGAGCGCGGTCGTGACGAACTGGACGTACACGCTCGGCAAGCTCGATGGCAACGCGGCGCCGTCGACGATCAACGTGCAGCTCGTGTTCAATCCCGCGTCTCTCGGCGGACAGACTCTGCAAGTGCCGTCTGTGGTGCCCACGCCGCCGCCGAATCCTGCGGGGTATTTGCCGCCGGAAGTTGCGGCTGCGTCGTATGCCGTGTATCCGGTGAATAGTGTGGCAGCGGGCGCTGTGGTGCTCGACGTCGCGATCGACAAGGACGGCAACATCAAAAAAGTGGGCGTGATTCGCGACGTGCCGTCGTTGACGCAGCCGGCCATCGCCGCGGTGAAAAGCTGGACGATCAACGCCGCGACGTTTAATGGGAAGGGAATTGCGTCGAAGCTCGTTGTCGCGTTCGTGTTTCGTCCGCCGGTGACGCAGTAGCGCGGGCGAGCGATCTTGCAGCGGCGAACAGCAAAGATTTAACACAGAGGACACAGAGGACCACAGATGGCGCAGAGAACGACGGCAGAACAAAAGAGCCTGCGGCGTGAGCGCGCGGGAATTCGGCGTCGTGCTTGTAGTCGGGGCTGAGATTCTGCGGGCATCCTGGTCGGATGCCGTCAGAATGACAGGGCTAGTTCGAGAGCGTCGGAAAAGAGGTCAAGGCGATGACGGTTCGAGGTGAGTGGCGATGACGTGGGGAAAGCGGCGAGCGCTTGTAATCGGATTTTTGGTTTTGTTTTTCATCATCGTGATTTGGGCCGCATCAAAACCGGCGCGGCTCGCGTCGGATTCCGTTCTCGTCATCGACGTGGACGGCGAAATCAACGAGCAGCGCGCTCCCGATTTCTTCGCGGAGTTGAGCGGCGGCGGCCAGCTCGTCCTGCACGATTATCTTGACGCGATTGACGCTGCGCGCGGCGATGCGCACATTCGTGGCATCGTCGTTCGCGTCGCGCCGCTGGAAACCGGCTGGGCCAAGCTCGAAGAACTGCGCGCGCACCTGATCGAATTTCGCAAGAGCGGCAAGCCCAGCATCTGCTACCTCGGCTACGACGGCATCGGCAATCCGGAATATTACATCGCGAGCGCGTGTCAGCAGGTGTGGCTCGTCCCGCAATCGTCGCTGACGATTCGCGGAATGATGGCACAGGCGCTTTTCCTCCGCGGCACTCTCGACAAACTGAAAATCGTGCCGGAGTACTACCACATCGCCGAGTACAAAACCGCGGGGAACACGTTCACCGAGAAAAAATTTACGCCCGCGCACCGCGAAGAAGTGGAAGGCTTGCTGCACAGCGTCTACGGCCAGTATTTGACGGACGCTTCGGAAGCGCGCGGAATCGATCGCGCGAAATTCGAGCAAATCATAAATCGAGGGCCGCTCTCGACGAAAGAAGCGCTCGACGCGAAAATTGTCGACAAGCTCGCTTACTGGGACGAGGTGCAGGATTATTTCAAAGCGCACGCAGGCGACTGGAATCCTGTGCCGCTCGTGCGCTATCGCGCGTATTTGAAATCGAGCGCGGGCGGAATCGGCGGCGAACGTATCGCCATCATTCACGCTACGGGATTGATTTTGTCCGGCGAATCGCAAGTGTCGCCCACGCAGGGATTCATCATGGGCGGCGATTCGGTGGCCGCGGATTTGCGCCGCGCGCGAAAAGATTCCAGCATCAAAGCGATCGTGTTGCGTATCGATTCGGGCGGCGGCTCGGTGGTGGCGAGCGAAGTGATTCGTCGCGAAGTGGAGCTGGCGCACGACGTGAAACCGGTAGTGGTTTCGATGGGCGACGTAGCGGCGTCGGGCGGCTACTGGATTGCCGCGCCCGCGAATAAAATTGTCGCCGATCCGAATACGATTACCGGGTCGATCGGCGTGATCATCGGCAAGTTCAATGTTTCCGGCCTCTACAATTTGCTTGGCATGAGCACGGATTCGGTGACGACGAGCGACAATGCGACTCTATTTTCGTTGCAGCAGAATTTCACGCCCGCGCAGCAGGCCTGGATTGAGAAGTCAATCCACGAGACGTACGATCAATTTGTGCGCGGCGTCGCTCAGGGCCGAGGAATGACGGTCGAAGCGGTCGACAAAATCGGCAAGGGCCGCGTGTGGTCCGGCGCGCAAGCAAAAGAGCAGGGACTGGTCGACGAGCTCGGCGGCATCGACACGGCGATTCGCGTCGCGAAGCAGCTCGCGCATATTTCCGCCGGCGAGCGGGTGCGCCTCGTGCGATTCCCCGAGGACAAGTCATTCTTGCAGCAGCTCTTTGAGCGCGAACGCGAAATGACGAGCGGCCAGGCTGCAGCAGAAGCGATCTCGCCATACGGCCTCGCGACCGGCGACTTTAAATCCGTCGACGCGCTCGTTCGCAGGATTACCGGGCGCATGGACGCCGTGCAGGCGCGGATTTCCTACGAGCTGCACATCCGGTGATGTTGAGGGTGAACAAAAAAAGGTTCGCGGCTGAAACCGCGAACGACTTTCGCTATACTAGCTATCTCAGAGGCGCGGTACCCAAGTGGTAAGGGAGAGGTCTGCAAAACCTTTATACGTGGGTTCGATTCCCACCCGCGCCTCCAAAAAATCCCTGCGCAAAAACTTCTGAATTAAAAAACTTCTGAACAAATCGATCGTCGCCCGCGCCGACACTTACATTACTGGCGCTGGCCGTTGATGCGGGCGCCGTTTGTGATTTGGGTGCAGCTGGCTTGGCTCTTGACTACGCCACCAGTGGGAACTGGGGGGCAAGTCTGCGTTTTGCTGACGCTGCGGATTACAACCGTTGCGACCGTGGCAGCGACAGCCGCGCCGACTCCAACTCCTGTTGCGACTCCGGCGCTCACTCCGCCGCCAGCGGCGCCAGCTCCTGCACCCGCTCCGGAAGCGCTCGTCGCATTTTGTGCCGCCATGAGATTCGCTGGGCTCACTGGAGCGGGGCTCGACGGCGATGAATTGCCGTGGATGCTGGATTCCTCGCCGCCCTTCATGAGCACACAAACTCCGGCTAGATCGCAAACCTTGCAAGTGCCTTCAAGGCAGATCACGTTCATGTTTCCGGCGGAGTCAAACAGCACAACCATTTCAGTGCCGACAACGCCGGCGACGCCTACGGGAGTGCGAATCTGAAAGCGCGCGTTGGGCTTGACGAGTTTCACGGCTTTCGCGCGGACCTGGCCGTACGCGAGGTCGAGATCCGTCTGCTGCTCGCCGGTGTCATGCTTCGCGATGGTGAGATTTGAATCCGAGCCGACGCTGAGGACCGAGCCGTCATCAAGAGCGACGCGGGCGCGCGCGAGGTGGCCTGTGTTGATCACATCACCCCAGAACACTTGCTGAGAGGTGGAGGCGGCGACCTGCTGCGCGCCGTGAGCGACGTTTACGATCGGCACGACGGCCGTGATTTTGCCGGCGCTTTGCGACACTTGCGCGGCGACGCTCGCAGACATCGCGAGCGAGCAGAAGAGTAGGAGTGCGAACATGGCTGGAAACGTGTGACGGACGTTCATCTTGCATCCTCCGTGGATGTGCTGCGGCGCTGGCGCCAATTCAGTCCAATTCGAACCCGGGTATTACCAATGCTGTTGGGAACTTGCTTGTGGAGACGGCCCCGAAACTATCATAAGTGGGGCGGGGGCCGCTAGAAAAATTGGGGTAAGAGGCGGTCGAGCACGGTTCCTCAAGACGTGGCAGATAGCTTGATCCGGTTTGTCGATTTGGATGCAGGGAAGTCGCAGGGGCGGCCAGAGACCCGCCCCTTTTTTGGTTTGAGAACTCGGAAATGCCGATTAGAAGCCAGCGCCGGATTTTTTCTGGGCGGCGGCTTGCTGCATTTGGGCGTTGAGGGCGCGCATGGCTTCGGTGGAACCGGGAGCGCGCTTTTCGCGCCAGCGTTCCATCGCCGCGCAGTGCTTTTCGAGATTTTCGAACGCGTGCGGGTTTTTGAACATCGCGCGGAAAGCGGGAACGACGGGCTTCAGGCGTTCCCAAACGACCCATTGCTCGCCTGTGTTTTCAAAGAAAAATTCCTCGTCGATCACGCCGCGATTCACGATGCTCGCCGCCATTTCCCAGTAGCTGAAGACCATGCGCATGAATGCGTTCTCCTGGCTTCCGGGAGGACACAGCGTCATCACTTGTTCGGGCGAAGTGGGATTGAAATTCGCCATATACCATTCGCGGGCTTCGCGAAGGCGGGGTTCGCGGCGGATGTCGTAGAGTCGCAGCATCAGATTTACCTGTTCGTGATTTACGTCAGACATTTGGAGCCTCCTGTTGTTCGATTCAAAATTGCGATGCTGCGATTCCGGGTTCTTTGCTTGAGAGGGCACGGTCCGGCTGAGTCATCCGGGATCTTCGACATGCCGTGCCCAAAGATTCATGAGTCGACATGCGTCACTGCTGCGGCGGTGACTGCGGCTGGTTTCCGTGCATCATAACTTTGTGAACTGTGCTCAGCGGAATGCGCGATTGCTCGAAGCCGAGTTTGATGCGGCGGCGCAGCTCGCGCGCGACGTCGTCTTTGCGATTGAGCGCCGTGCGAACCTGCAGGCGCAGCACGGTGCCGTCGAGCGAAAGCGATTCAACACCGAGGACGCGCGGCCCGTCGACGAGAGCGGGCGACCAGTCGGCGTCAGTGCGCAAATCGCCGGCAACTTTTTCAAGGGTGGCGAGGGCGCGGCCGACAAGTTCGTCAGAGGGAACAGTGACGTCGACAAACACTTGCGACCAATCGCGGCTGAGATTGGCAACCTGTCCGATCAGGCCGTTTGGGATGGTGACGACGGCGCCGGCGATGTTGCGCAAAATCGTGCGGCGCAGAGTGACATATTCGACGCGGCCCGTTTCCGAATTTACCTGGATGAGATCGCCGACGACAAACTGATCTTCGAAGACGATGAAAAAACCGTTGATAAAATCCTTCACGACATGCTGAGCGCCGAAACCGAATGCCAGGCTGGCAACGGCTGCGGCCGCTTCGATCGGCGTGACGTTGAAACCGAACTCGGGCAGCGCCGTCAAAATCGAAACGGCCACGATGATAAATATTCCGGCGCTATAGAGGATTCCCGCCATCGTGCGGGTTTGCTGCTCGCGCATCTGCGCGGCGCGCTGAGATGATTTAGCCGACTCGACGAAGCGGTTGGTAAACGCTTTCAGGAGCCGCGCGGCAACAAACGCGATGATAAGAATCGCGAGGATACGCACGCCGCGGGTTTCGGCGATTTCAGTCCAACGGCTGAATGGTTCGGTCATAGAATAGGCGGGCGGAATTATACCATTCGCGCCGCAAGCACTCGTTGCAAGATGTTTCGGCCACTTCGAAGTTCGGAGCAGAGGATTATGGACAATCAGAAACGAGATTTTCTGGCTGCGTTGATGGCAGGAGCAGCGGCATTGCCGCTCGCGATTTTCGCTCGCGCCACTTTCGCGCAGCAGCATGGAAGGGCGGTGCCGCCGCCTTCGAGCAGCACCTTTCCCGATCCTTCGGCGGAGCCGCCGGCGTTCGATCCGAAGAAGATTCAGCAGCATAACCAGAAAGTGATTCTCGACGACGTGGAAAAACTCTACAAACTGGCGGGCGAGCTAAAAGATCAGGTGGAGAAAACGGATTCGACGAGCACGCTCTCGTTGTCGATGGTGCAGAAGGCGAAGGAAGTGGAAAAGCTGGCAAAGCAGATCGCGGGGCTGGCGGTAGGATAGCTGGATTCAAATGCAGCTCACTTCTTTGGAGGTGAGGCCGCTCGAGGAGTTGCGTCGCGCAGTTCAAAACCCCCGAGTCTTCCCGGTAAAGAACCGGGACGCAGAAAACGCGAAAGAGGCGAGCTACATTAAATTCGTCAATAAACGAGCAGCCCGGCAATGGCTATACCGACGCCAATAAGTCCCATAATTGATCCGAGCGCCCAGAAGATTCGCTTGCGCGTGAGCAGGGTGATCGAACAAATCACGAGACCAGCTTCCAGGAGAACTTCGCCGAGATCGAAGTAGTCCGCGTGGCGCTGCTGGATTAAAACCTCGGCTTCGGCTTTCTTTGCTTCGCCCTGGATGTCTTTCCCTTCGTCTTTATAGCGCTCAATTTCCTTGTCGTATTTTTCCTTGATTTTCGCGGCTTGCTCGCCATTTTGAAGAGCGAAGACGGAAAGCTCGTCGACAAAAAGCTCGTAGCTGCGGCGGCGGATTTCCTTGGCCTGATAGTAGGCCCACTGGTCGGTGGCTTTCGTCTGCAGAATGATTTCTTCGGTATGGGCGCGGTGGCCAAGAAGTGAAACGGACGCAACGAGTACGGCGAGGATCGCCATTGTTACAGTGACGGGAGCGAGGCCGTGCTCGGCCGCTTCTTTGGCCTGTTCTTCAAGTTCGCGAATGTTTTCGGCCATTCAGGGGACTCGCTTGACTTGAATTTGGATCCCAGCCGGTGAATCGGGAGGGATTGTATCGGTATTCGAGAGAATCGAGAAGTGCAAACTCAATTGCCTTCAGGGCCGTCGTATTCTTCAGGTGATTTGCAGTATCGAAAAGGTCTTTCGGCGCGGCATGTAGCAGCCGTTGGGTCCGGCGGACGATGCGTCCGCGAGCGCAAAGGATTTCCTCATCGCTTTGAAGTCCGAGCCCGCCTTCTTGCGAAAGAATTGTTGATTGTTGGCGCAAATGTGGTACAAGGCAGCTGCGCCTACCAGCTGTCTCCTGTGCGGTGGGATAACCGACCAGCTACGCAACAAGCCATGGGAAATCTGAAGGAGAAATTACATGACGAACGTCGAGAAGTTGCAAGCCGCCAACATTTTGCCTACGCCGAGCAGGCTGTCCAGCTCCGATGAGGGCTTGATCAATGGCCTCGATCCCGATGAAGTGGATTCACTGGTCGATATCAAGTCACAACTCGGCGACGATTTTATCCAGAGAAATACATCTCTGATTTTGTAGATCTCCGTTGACGAAGCCGATGAGCCATAGCCGGCGCCTTCGCGAAAAAATCGAGTTAGTGGCTCCCGGCATGCACCGGTCAATCCACGCATTCTGGACTCACCCGCGCATGCGAGAGATCTTCCCGGATTTCTTGTACAACACTTACTGCGTCGGCCGGGCGACCGTCCCCCTCCTTGAATCCGCATTCACCGCGGCCAGCGCCCGCCGGGAAGTTGATCCGGTCGCTGCTTGTGTCGCCGACTACTGCGAGCAGCACATTCCGGAAGAACGGGACCACGATGAGAGCGTACTCGATGACCTGACCATTCTCGGAGTTTCACGGGAATCGGTGGCGCGGCGGATTCCGTCTCCCACGATGGCGGCGCTGGTAGGTGCACAGCATTACTGGATCCAGACCGTGCATCCAGTTGCGCTGCTTGGGTACCTGGAGGTTTTGGAAGGCGAGCCTCCCGTCGCAGAGTTTCTCGAAGAGGTCATTCAGAGTACCGGTCTCCCGCGCGCGGCTTTCCGGACGTACTTTCAACACGCGGACGTCGATCGAAAGCACCGAGACGACCTGCACGAGGCGCTTGATCGCATGCCGCTCTCGAAAGAACATGCGAACATTCTGGCTATCAGCGCGTTTCAAACGGTTGAGCTGGTTCGGAGGATTTTCGAGGAGCTAGTTGGAGCGCACGCCAAGGGCGCTGCGATGAGAGCTTCGGCGAGCTAGGGGCGACGGAATCAGTTCAAACCAGCACGATGCAGTAAATTCTGGAATCTTGCGTCCGAGCGCAAAGTGTCCCACGTCGGGTCAACCTTCAGAAACGCAATGATCTCTTCTCGATTGCTGAATGTTTGTTGCAGGTACTCGAAGGCTTTGTCTTTGTCGCTGAGACCTACATAAACGGCGGCAATTTGATAGCGTGGCACATACACTTGATTGGATTTTTGTTGCAGCTCTTGCAGTGCTTGCAGCGCTTTGTCTTTTTTGCCTGAACGGGCATTCGCGTAGCCGAGATAGGCAAGCGGATAGGGGCTCGAATCGAGCTGAGTCGCCCGATTCAGCGACTGGATAGCCTCTTCGTATTTGCCGGTTTCGACCTCTGCCCACCCCAGCAGGAAATGCCCCCACCAGAAATCAGGCTCGGCCTCGATCATTTTCCTCGATTGCTGAATGCTCTGATCGAATTGCCGCGAGAACAGGAAGCTGACCGAGAGCAGAAGGCTGACGGTATCGGAGAGTGGATCCAGCTCTCTGGCCTTCGTCAGTTCATCGAGGGCTTCTTGTTGCTGGCCCCTAGCAATCAAGAAATAACCGCGCCACTGGTGAGCGGACGCCGAGCCAGCATCGAGTTCGACACCTCGTTTGAATTCTGAATCGGCGCCAGAGAAATTGTACTCGTAGAAGGCATTTACCATCGCCAGCATCGTGTGAGCCTCGGCGAGCGATTCGTCGAGCTGCAAGGCTGTCGTTGCGGCTTCTTTGATTTTCGGCATCGCTTCCCGAGGAGACAAAAACTGGCTCGAAAGCAAGAAGTAGGCATCGGCGATGCCGACGTAAGCAAGCGCATAATGGGGATCTCGTTCAATCGCCTGGTGAAAGTATTCGACCCCGCGCTGAACGCCTGCGACGGTGCCCTGGTCGGAATAGAATCGTCCTTTGAGGTACAACTGGAACGCATCGGCATTTCTGGTGTACTGCTTCGGAAGAACCGCATCTTCCTTGCCGCCCAATCGCAATCGAAGGTTCGCGGTTATTTCCCTGGAGATCTTTTCCTGGATCGCGAGGAGATCGGTAAGTTTCACGTTGTACTGTTCGCCCCAGATATGACGGTCGTCACGCGTATCGATAAGCTCCGCGCTAATGGATAGATCATTGCCGCGTTCCACGATCCGGCCCGTTAGGATTGCACGTGCGGAAAGTTCACGTCCTACGACGCTGGGATCCACAGTCTTGCCCTTGTAGCGAAAGACAGAACTGCGGGCGATGACCTTGAGATTCGACAACTGCGACACGCTGTTGATGAGGCTTTCGGTAAGTCCATCGCTGAGGTATTCCGCATCGGGATTGGCGCCGGCATTTTCAAACGGCAGAATAGCCAGGGAGTCGATGGCCTCACTGCGCCCACCGAAGAAGTGGTAACGAGCCAGGAGGAGCACGCCGATTGCGACGAGAGCAACCGAAAGAGCCAGGACAATCTGAAAGCGCCTGATTCTTTTCCGTGGACGCTGCGAGGGAAACACGATCCCGGTGGTTGGCGCGCTCAGCCGCCGCAAGTCGATCGCCAGCTCCTTCGCCGACTGGTAACGGTTGTCCGGTTCCTTCTCAAGACACTTCAGAATGATTTCTTCGAGTCTGGCCGAAAGGTCGTGCCTCAGCGTCGCGGGGCGCGGAGGCTGCTTGTAAATGATGTCGTTGGAGAGCGCGGTGGACATCTTTACCTCAAACGGGCGCGACCCTGTGGCCATTTCGAAGAGGATGGTGCCGACTGCGTAGATGTCGCTGCGGGTGTCTGCCGACTTTCCCAGTAATTGTTCGGGCGCCATGTAGGGGAGTGTTCCGGAGATACCGGTCACATCCGAATCGCTCAGGGTCACATCGGCAGCGTCGCTTGGCTGCAGAAGCACCGCGAGACCGAAATCCAGAATTTTAATCTGGCTCTTCGAGGTCACCAGGATATTGCTCGGCTTCAAATCGCGGTGGACGATACCGTGATCGTGCGCTTCCTCGAGCGCCGATGCGATTTGAAGGCCCAAAGAGGCTACATCCTTCTCCGACAGAGCTTCGCTGCTCAACTTGTGAGAGAGAGTCGTCCCGGCAATGAATTCCATAACCAGGAAATCGGTGCCGTCTTGGGAATCGAAGTCGTGGATCGTGGCGATGTTCGGATGGTTCAATTTCGAAAGTGCGAGGGCTTCTTTGCGAAAGCGTTTGCGGGCGGCTTCGTCGCGGAAAATTCCCGGGGGTAAGACCTTGAGCGCGACATCCCGGTCGAGCCGCTCGTCATGGGCGCGGTAAACGACGCCCATCCCCCCTGCGCCGATTTTTTCGAGGATGAGGTAGCGGCTAACCGTCTGGCCGATCATTTGTGGCCGGGCTCCGGCGGTCATCTTAGTGCCCGGTTCTCGGCTAAGTCAATGACCGCCGATCCGCTCGCGAACGAAGCGGCAATCAAGGGGCGGGCTTCCAGGGACCATCTCACGATTCAGAATTCCATATTGTGGAGTAGAATCCCGCAGTCCAACGATCAGCACTGCGGCCCAACGCACGAACGCTTGCCGCGTTCGGGAGCAGTTGCAACAGAGCAAGCCATGCGGAGGCGAATCTTCAGTGGACATTATTTTTGCTGTCCTCCCATTTTCTGACCTGGGGCGTCCTGCGCTCGGAGTCAGCCTGCTTGACGCGCATCTTCAGAGGCGCGGGATATCTTCGTTGATCCGCTACTTCAATCTGGATCTTGCCGAGCGAATCGGAACGAGGCTCTACGGCTGGTTTTCCCAATGTACGTCGGACCAAGATTTGCTTTCCGCGGTGGTACCGTCCGAGTACCTGGCCGGTGAGTGGTTTTTCGCGGACGTGGCCTTCCCTGAAGGGATTCCCGCTGAGGGCGAGTACATTTCGAGATTTTTCGAGCCGAATCCGGGAATGTGCAAGCTGATCCCTGAGATTTTGGAGGCTCGCCGCCACCGGCAGGGGTTTATTGACAACTGCGTGCGCGAGATCGAGCTGCACAATCCCCGGGTCGTCGGATTTACAACTACTTTCCATCAAACGTGCGCGTGTTTGGCCGTAGCACAACGATTGAAGCGGACCGCGAATCCTCCGGTGGTGATTTTCGGAGGCGCTAATTGCGAAGGCGCGATGGGATTTCAGCTGATCAGAGCTTTTCCCTGCATTGATTACGTGTGCACGGGCGAAGGAGACGAAGTTGTCCCTCAATTTCTCGATGGATTGCTCCACGGAGGCGACGCACCTTCTGTCCAAGGAATTCTGAAGCAGGGAGATTGCGCATCGCTGACCACGCCTCAGCCCGTCCGGCGAATGGATTCGCTTCCTGTGCCGAATTATTCCTCATACTTCGAAGCCCTGAGCACTTCAGCGGTTGGTGCGAGCATCCAACCGCGCCTGCTGATTGAGACGGCCCGAGGATGCTGGTGGGGAGAAAAGCAGCATTGCACGTTTTGCGGACTAAATGGCCAAACCATGGGCTATCGCAGCAAGTCTCCCGGAAGAGTGTTTGAGGAACTTTGCTATCTTTCGAGAGCGTACGGAATCGAGCAGATCGAGTTTGTCGATAACATCCTCGATTTGAAGTATGTCGATACGCTTTTTCCCGATTTGATTCGCAGTGGCTCGACGCTGGAATTTTTCCTGGAGACAAAATCGAACTTACGGTTTGAGCAGCTTCGAACGCTCCGGCAGGGAGGAGTGCGCGCGGTGCAGCCGGGGATCGAGAGCTTCAGCAATCAGGTTCTGCAATTGATGCGAAAAGGCTGCACCGGGCTGCAGAACATACAGCTCTTGCGTTGGTGCGAAGAGCTTGGCATCACTGTGTTTTGGAATCTTCTGTTCGGATTTCCCAAAGAATCGCCAGACGAGTATGCGCGCATGGCGGAGCTCGTTCCGTTGCTCGCTCATCTCCAACGGCCCGGCTACTGCGGAAGAATACATGTGGATCGTTTCAGCCCTTTATTCACGAGCGCGGAGTTAGGCGTCGCTGAGCCGCGTCCCGCATCCGCCTATTCCTATTTGTATCCTCTCAAGCCTCAACAACTCGGAAACCTGGCCTATTTTTTTGAGTTCGACAATGCCGATGCCCGGAAACCCGCTGAATATACGCGCGAGCTTTCCGAAGAGGTGATGCGGTGGCCGGAGTGGACCAACCCGAAGCGGCCCAGACTTGACCTTTTCCAGACGGGTTCGGTCGTTCTGATTACCGACACTCGTGCCTGCGCGCTGCGGCCGACGCATGTATTCACGGGACTCGATGCCAAACTCTACATTGAATGTGATAAGACCCAGACGCCCGCGAGCATTGCCCGAAAATTCGGCAGTTCGATTTCCGAACGCGAGGTCCGCACGCGATTGGATTGCTTCCTGAATGCGCGCTTGATGGCTGAAATGGATGGCCGCTATTTGAGTCTCGCTGTCTTGCGCAATCGTACGGCTTCGGCCACACCTTCCGACGGTGTGATTGACTTTCGTTCACCCCTCAGTATCATGAGCTGAGAGGCGATGGAGTTCGCCCTAACCGCTGTCCTTTTTTGCCGGGACAGATGATGACTCCTGACAAGAACCTTGTCGCGGAGTCATGTCCCCGGCAATGATTCCGAACTAAAAATAGAAATGTCAGTTGTACGTTAAATTCAAAACGGGAGAGCCATACTCAACCACATGACAAAATACTTGATGGTGGGTCTGGGAGGGGCGCTGGGTTCCATTTTGCGATTCTGGGTGGGCGGCTTCGTCGGCGACCGGATGGGTGCGCGCTTTCCTTACGGAACGTTTCTCGTCAACTGCACGGGGTCTTTCCTGATCGGCCTGACGGTGACGCTTCTTGCCGAGAGGACGCACTGGAACCCCAACTGGAGATACCTGATTCCGATTGGCTTCATCGGAGGCTATACGACGTTCTCGACGTTCGAACTGGAGACGTTCCGCAGTATTCAGGACGGCGAGTTACTGATGGCGGGATTGAACGTATTTCTCAGCGTTGTGGTAGGTTTCGTTTCGGTGTGGTTGGGTGTGATCGCGGGAAGAAGCATTTCGTGAGGGCTGGAAGCGCTCACGCGAACGGTACGAACACGTACAAGGCCGCGCTGCCGATTTTTGCGGCGCTCTGAAGATATTTTGCATCAGGAGACAACATGCTCATAGCCGGTCCAGCTAAAAAGGTCAGCATCTACGTCGGCGAAGATCACAAATACCACGGCCAATCTCTTTATTCCGCCATTCTGGACTTTCTATTCTATCGCGGAATCTCCGGTGCGAACGTGGTGCGCGGGATTGCGGGTTTTGGCGCCGATCATCACATGCACACGATGAAAATCGAGAGGCTCACGGAGAATCTCCCCATCAAGATCGAGTTCATCGAATCGGCGGAGAAGGTGGAGGAGCTTCTGCCCAAGCTGCAGGGCATGGCCGGGACGGGATTGATTGAAATTCAGGATACGACTGTCGTGAAACCGTCCGAAGTCTCCGGCAAGGAGGCTCCGAATGTTTCCATCCCGTCGTTGCGGCGCCAGGGAAAAGCCAAGCTGATGCGGATATTCGTCGGCGAGAACGATAAATGGCACGGCAAGCCGTTGCACCGGGCTTTGGTCGAGAGCCTGCGCGCGAACGACATCGCCGGAGTGACGGTCTATCAGGGAGTGCTGGGATACGGAGCGAACCGGCGCATTCACAAAGAGACGGCGCTGAATCTCTCGCACGACCGGCCGATGATGCTGTCGGTGGTGGACACGGAAGAAAAGCTGCGCGCGTATTTCCCGATTCTAGACGGCATGGTGCAGCAGGGACTCGTCGTCCTCTCCGACGTTGACATGGTCAAGTACACCCACGACTACGCGGAGGAAGAGCGAAGGAAGGAGGCGCGGCCATGAAGCTCTCGGGCAATGCGAAAATGCTGCGTATCTATTTTGGCGAGAATGACAAGTTGGACGACAAACCGCTGTATCGCGCAATCGTCGAGAAATGCCGCGAGCTCGATATCGCAGGCGCCACCGTCTTTCGTGGAATCGAAGGATACGGCGCGAGCACGCTGATTCATCGCGCGCATCTTCTATCGTTTTCCTCGGACGCGCCAATTATGGTGAGCGTGATCGATTCCGATGAAAACGTCCAGAAGCTGATTCCATTTCTGGACCAGGTGGTGGGAGAGGGATTGATCGCGGTGTCCGATGTGGAAGTGATCAAGTACGTGCATCAAGGCGGCCTGCGTTCCGAGTGATGGGAAGATGGAGCCGCGTAAGGGCGTATTTGAGGTTGTGAGTTCAACGATTCAGCTGCTGGAGAGTGAAGATTAGAGAGTGGCGCACCTTGCTGCGACAGAATTGCGGGTGTTGGCTTCGCCTCCGGGGAATCAATTGGAAGCGCTGCGAGGAGATCGCAAAGGGCGACACTCGATCCGAATCAACGATCAATGGCGCATCTGCTTTATCTGGCGCGATGGCCACTGCTACGACGTGGAAATTGTCGACTACCACTAGCAAGGAGCGAGGTAGACATGAACAAGACCGAAACCCTTGTGCCCCCTGTGCATCCCGGTGAAATCCTCCGCGAGGATTTCATGAAGCCGCTTGGATTGTCGGTCAACAAGCTCGCACTTGAACTGCACGTACCTGCGACGCGCATCGGAGAAATTGTACATGAGCGCCGCCGGATTACTGCCGAGACGGCCCTGCGCCTGGCGCGGTACTTTCATACCAACGCCGAGTTTTGGCTCAATTTGCAGAACTTCTACGATCTAGAAGTGTCCAGGCGTTCTGGAAAAGCCTCCGAAATAGAGCACCAAGTAAATCCTGCACCATCGCTGGCTTCCTGATTACCGGCTATGCAGGAGAATGAAGTGAAGCCTGAAGACTCGTCAAGAGTTCAGAACTTCCGAAGGGTGCTGCCGCAAGCAATTGAATGCAAAAGAGAAAAGCAGTGGCGCGCCTGAGGGGACGATTTCCGAACTTCTCTTGCGCTTATTCGGCATCCAGTAGGCACTTGTCCGAGTGAATTCGATCTGGAGTTTCGCGACACCCAGCGAACCGCCGCCGAACCGAGTGTCGAAATCCATGTTTCAGAGAATCCCTCTTGACGGGAAAAGGAGCCAAAAGAAAAATGGTAGCAAGACGCCGATTATCAATTGAGGACGGACGTTCTTAGGCCCGACGATAGCGAGCACAATCGAAAGCAGAAACAGGGCAAACATCGCATCTTGAACCGGGTCCCAATCCCAAGGGGCATTCACGATCACATTGTGAACGAGGAGCGCAACCGGGAGCGCGTAAACGAAAACATTGCTGGCAGCCCCAACATAAGCGGCCCGTCGGCGCCAAGAAAACCTCTCACCAACAACAGCTGACTTCCTCAAACGACGTACCGCATCGACATTGAGGACGATGGGCAAAACTGCAGCCACTAAAATCAAGGCCCACTGGATTATTGCGGAAACGAGCTCTCCGAGGAATCCAATGCGTTGCACGGGACCATTATCGCGCCGGACGGCACGGGACAGGAATCAGTAAGGGGATGCTTTCGCTTATCGTGTAACCCCTATCGCACAAGCGAAAGCTGGATTGATTCCTGGAATCTCTCCTAGATTCGAGTTCAAAACGAGCAAAGGCTAGCTTGGGAAGTTGTTGAAAAAACATGAAAAAGTGGCGCGCCCGGGAGGATTCGAACCTCTGACCTTGTGCTCCGGAGGCACACGCTCTATCCAGCTGAGCTACGGGCGCGCAATGTGCGTTGCGAAGTAGATTCGCGAGCGCAAAACGGAATGGAACTGCCGATGATTTTACTCTGCTTCTACGGCAGTAGCAAAAGCTATCGGGGGGAAGTAGCGGCCTGCCAGACAACCTCGCGACATTTGACCTGGTGACATTTGACCTCATAAAGGATGCAATCCTAAGAATTTTCTAAGAGCGTACGGTCAAAAAACTGCAGTGTGCGTCCTCGCGTATTTTCCCCAGCCGGCAGATCGTCGTGAAGGTTTCCGCGCTCGCGCCGATTGATAAGAAGGCAGGAGCGCACACATGAAAAAGCAGGTATCGCTGTGCAGTGGCAAGGCTCTCGGACTTTTGCTCTCGATTTTTCTGGCGTTTACGGCGCGCGCGACCGATGCGCCGCTCTTGAGCGATGCGCACATCAGCAGCGCGCATCCGTCCACGAATTTTGGCGCTCTGACAAACCTCGCAATCGGCAACGGGAATACTGCGCTCATGCAGTTCAATCTCGCGTCGCTGCCGGCGGGAACCACGTCGGGTGACATATCGACAGCGACCTTGCGGCTCTATGTGAACCGCGTCAACACGGCGGGCGCTCTGGATCTGAAGCCGGTAACGAGCGCGTGGAGCGAATTCGCGGTCACGTTCAGCAGCGCACCGTCTTTCGGCGGGGTGTCGGGTTCTCCAATCGCAGTCGCTCAGGCGGACACGGTGATCCTGGTGGACGTTACGGCGCTTGTACAGGGATGGGTCGCAACTCCTGCATCGAACCATGGAATTTCGCTGAGCGCGTCTGCATCCGCCGCATCCACGTTTGTTCTTCTCGACAGCAAAGAAAATCAAGAGACGAGCCGCGCACCGGCGCTCGATATCACGCTGGTCGGCCCGCAGGGCCCGCAAGGTGCCGTTGGTCCGCAAGGAGTGCAGGGCGCAACCGGGGCTACGGGAGCGCAAGGCCCAGTCGGCGCGATTGGCCCGCAAGGCCCGATCGGCGTTACTGGGGCAACTGGATCAACCGGCGCGACCGGAATCACCGGCGCGCAAGGTCCTCCAGTAACTTTCCGCGGAACGTGGAGCAACGCGACGACGTATGCGATCGGAGATAGCGTCTTTTTCCAAGGCACGAGTTACATATCGCTGGCGGCGGCAAATATTGGACATCAGCCGGACACGGACGTCACAAACAGCACGGGCAACTGGGCACTGCTCGCGCAACAAGGCGCGACGGGAACAACGGGAGCGACCGGCGCAACCGGAGCAACAGGTCCGCAGGGTGTAATTGGTATTACAGGCGCGACCGGCGCAGCGGGTGCAGTTGGCCCTCAAGGCCCGATTGGCGTTACGGGAGCAACCGGCCCACAGGGCGTTATCGGACTTACCGGCGCAGTGGGGCCAACAGGTGTGCAAGGTCCGATCGGCGTTACGGGAGCAATCGGCCCACAGGGCGTTATCGGGCTTACCGGCGCAGTGGGACCAACAGGCGCGCAAGGTCCGATCGGCGTTACGGGAGCAATCGGCCCACAGGGCGTTATCGGGCTTACCGGCGCAGTGGGACCAACAGGCGCGCAAGGTCCGATCGGGGTGACGGGGAGTACCGGTGCGACCGGGAACATTGGTCCGCAAGGTCCGCCGGTAACTTTCCGCGGAACGTGGAACATCGAAACGACGTATGCCATCGGCGACAGCGTCTTCTTTCAGGGCACGAGTTACATTTCGCTCGCGGCGGCAAATAGTGGACATCAGCCGGACACCGACGTTACGAACAGCACGGGCAATTGGGCGCTTCTCGCGCAACAAGGCGCGACGGGTGCAACAGGCTTGACCGGCTCGACCGGAGACGTCGGTCCGCAGGGTGCGATGGGACCTCAAGGCCCGGTTGGCTTGACGGGTCCGCAGGGTTCGACGGGCTCAACCGGCGCAACGGGCGCGCAAGGCCCTGTTGGTCCGCAAGGCACCACGGGCGCGACGGGCTCAACCGGCGCGACGGGATCGCAAGGCCCTTCAGGCCCAACGGGCGCGACCGGACCTCAGGGACTGTCTTTCGTTTTCATCGGAACATGGAATTTCGCGACGAATTATGGAATCGGCCAAACGGTTTTCTTTCAGGGGTCGAGTTATATTTCGCTCGTCAATGGGAATGCCGGTCATCAGCCCGATACGGACGTCACGAATAGCTTAGGACACTGGGCGCTTGTCGCGCAGCAAGGTGCGACGGGCACGACCGGCGCAACGGGCGCAACAGGATCGCAGGGACCTGCGGGCTTAACCGGCGCTACAGGCGCAAGCGGTGCAATCGGTGCGCAAGGGCCAACAGGCCTTACTGGCGCGACAGGCGCCGTCGGCGCAACCGGTGCAACGGGAGCTCAAGGGTCAACTGGAGCGACTGGCCCGACGGGACTGCAAGGTCAATCCATTACTTTCATCGGAACATGGAATTTCATTACTGCCTACGCGGTCGGCCAGACGGTTTTCTTCCAGGGCGCGAGCTACATTTCGCTCGTCAACGGAAACGTCGACAATCAGCCGGATACGGACGTGACCAATCACACGGGTAATTGGGCGCTGGTTGCACAACAAGGCGGCACGGGCGCAACTGGCGACATCGGCGCGACAGGGCCAGCCGGCCCGCAAGGAGTTATCGGCGCAACCGGTGCGCAAGGTCCTACCGGATCACAGGGAACAACTGGAGCCACCGGAGCAACAGGTACAACTGGCCCGCAGGGTGCGACTGGTGCGCAAGGTCCTCCCGTCACGTTCCAGGGAACGTGGCTCGTGGGGACGACGTACGCGACAGGCGACGCCGTTTTCTTTGGTGGCACGAGCTATATTTCGCTGGTCGGTGGAAACGTGGGGCACCAGCCGGACACGGACGGCGGCGCCCATTGGGCGGTGCTCGCGCAGCAGGGCGCGACGGGATCAACCGGTGCAGCTGGCGCAACCGGGGCTACGGGATTAACGGGCGCTCAAGGAATTCAGGGAATCGCCGGTCCGACCGGAGCTACAGGATCGACAGGATCAACAGGCGCGCAAGGCGTCGCAGGACCAACAGGATCGACGGGCGCGCAAGGTGCCACAGGGGCACAAGGTCCACCCGTCACGTTCCAGGGAACGTGGCTCGTGGGGACGACGTACGCGACCGGCGACGCCGTTTTCTTCAACGGTACGAGCTATATTTCGCTGGGAGCGGGAAACATCGGACATCAGCCGGATACCGATGGCGGTGCCCACTGGGCAGTCCTCGCTCAGCAGGGCACGGCGGGAGCGACTGGGGCGACTGGAGCGGATGGAGCTGCCGGAGCAACAGGTGCGCCCGGAGCGCCAGGCGCACAGGGATTGACGGGCGATACGGGAGCAACTGGTTCACAGGGGCCACAGGGACCGCAAGGTCCGCAAGGCGTCACTTTCCGCGGGCCATGGAACGGCGTCACGATTTACGTGCCCGGTGACAGCGTATCTTTCGGCGGCTCAAGTTACATCGCGCTTCTAGCCAACGCCGGAACAGAACCGGATACGGACGTTGCAAGCGCAGGCGGCAACTGGGCGCTTCTCGCGCAACGCGGCGCCATCGCAATGTTCCAAACGCTTCACAATCTGAACGGAGCAAGCGGCACGTTTTTCCTCAGTCCGATCGCGAGCAGGGTAGATACTCCCGACGCCGCTGAACTTGGGACGAATGTTGCCATCGCGCCTCTTGCATGCACCATGACTTCAATCTTGGTGCGTGCAGATTCGCCACTCGGCGGCGGAGTGTCTGCCGTGTACACGCTGCGCGTCGGGACCAACGTTACTTCTACCGGCGCCGGAACGGCGACGAGCGATCTCGTGGATACGACGCTCTCGTGCAAGATGATTGAAAGCACTCAATCGTGCTCCTCTTCTGTGACTCCAGTTCCCGTCGGTGCCAACGCTCTGTTCGACGTGAGTGTTGTAGTTTCTGGAGACCTCGCGCCGCCGATCCACAACGCAGTCGTTGCGCTGGTTTGCCAGTAGTCGCATGAGCCGGACGGGGAGAGCGCAATGACGATCGAGCGCAATCGCAAACTGAGAGCTGCAGGCCTGATCTGCGCCGCGATTCTCGGCGCGGCGTGGAATGCGGCAGCGCAAGGGCCGGTGATTTCGCTTTCTCCCGGCGACACGATTCACACAGTCGCAGGCACAGGAATCGCTGCGTATTCCGGGGACAACGGCGCGGCCACCAGTGCGGCGCTGGCATCGCCGTTTTCAATGGCCACAGATGCAGCGGGCAACATCTACATCGCCGACCGCGACAACCATGTCGTCCGGCGGATCGATTTGCTCGGCAACATCACGACCGTTGCAGGAAACGGCGAGCAGGGCTTCTTCGGTGACGGAGGCGCGGCCACAGCCGCGAGTTTGAACACTCCCACGGCGGTTGCCGTGGATTCGGGCGGAAACATCTACATCGCGGACAGCAACAACAACCGCATTCGCGTCGTCACCGGCAGCACGATCACTACTTTCGCAGGCAACGGTACCGCATCTTATTCCGGCGATGGCGGCGCGGCTACGAGTGCGTCGCTGTATACGCCGCGCGGGGTTGCGGTGGACACGAACGGAATTGTTTATATCGCGGACACCAACAATCACGTGGTGCGCAAAGTTTCAGGAGGCACGATCTCGACCATCGCCGGTAATTTTCAGCAGCAGGGATTTTACGGCGACGATGGCGCAGCCGGCTCGGCAGGTCTTGACACTCCCACTTCGGTCGTTGTGGACGCGAGCGGAAAAGTCTACGTGGCCGACTCGAACAATCATCGCGTACGGTTGCTTACCGGCAACACGCTTTCCACTTTTGCAGGGAATGGCACCGCCGGATTTTCGGGCGACGGCGCCGCTGCAACATCCGCGGCAATCGATTTTCCGCTGGGCATTTCGATCGATTTGACGGGCAACATTTACATCGCCGATTCGAATAACAATGTCGTTCGCCGCGTGGGTGGCACGGGAACTATCACGACGATTGCTGCTGACGGCGAGCAGGGGTTTTCCGGCGATGGCGCCGCTCCCAACGCTGCGTCGCTCAATACGCCCACCGGTGTTCTGCCGCTGAACGGAAACGTCTACATCGCCGACCGCGACAATCAGCGCATCCGCCGAACTGACTCGACCTTGCTGATGTTTGCCGATCAAATTGTCGGGACCCTCAGCCCCGTGCAAACCGTTACGGTAACGAATTCAGGAACGTCCACGCTGACTCTCGCGTCGGTCACACCCTCGTCGGCCAGTTTCGCTCTCGCAGCCAGCGGATCGTGCGGCGTAACTTTTCCCGTAAATATTCCGGCAAGCGGAAATTGCACGCTCGATATCGTTTTCGATCCGGCGACCGTTGGACTCGTCACCGCAACGTTCAGCGTCACCAACAATGCGGCCGGCAGTCCCGAAGCGATTCAGGTGACTGGAACAGGCTTGCAGGACGGGACAACTCTGGCTGTGGTTTCATCGCTGCCGGTTTCGAACGTCAACAGCCCCGTGACTTTTACCGCTACCATCACACCATCGACTGCCACCACAGCGCCAACGCCAACAGGAACGATCACCTTCACAGATGGCGCGGCGAATTTGGGAAGCAGCGCCGTGAGCGCGAGCGCAGCAAGCTTCACCACGTCGACGCTTGTGGCCGGAAGCCACACGATCACCGCAACGTACAGCGGCGACACTCTGTACACGGGCAGTTCCGCCAATCTCGTTCAAAAAGTGATCGGGCCACCGAATATCCAGCTGGTATCGAGCCTGAATCCTTCCACTCCGAATGCGAATGTCACATTCACTGTGACGGTCACGTCTTCAGCCGGCACTCCGACAGGCACGGTGATATTCAACGATGGAACAACCGCTCTGAGCGTCGCGCTGCCGATTGATGGCTTCGGTGTCGCGGCATTCAGCACGGCTACGCTCGCAGCGGGCACGCATCCGATCACGGCCGTCTACAGCGGCGATTCGAATTTTAGCACCGTGACGTCTCCCATCGTGACGCAGCGCGTCGAGGACTACACCATCACCGTCGCACCCGCGTCCGCCAGCATTCGCACGGGGCACTCGGCAAGCTTTGTGATCACTGCGACTCCGCTCGGCGGCTTTAATTCTCCGATTACGTTGCAATGCGCGAATCTGCCGCAATTCGCATCGTGCGTGTTCGAACCTGCGAGCCTCACGCCGAATGGAACGCCTGTCACTTCGAAATTGGTCGTGAAGACGGAAATGTTCCAGGCGCAATTGCCCAGCGGCCGCGAAAAGACGCCGTTGAACGCAGCATTGCCGCTCAGCATCCTCGCGCTCGCAGGAATCGTGCTCGTCATCGGGCGCCGGCCGCGCCGTCTGCGAAGGCAATCGCTGCTGTGGAGCACTTTGACCGTTATCGCTCTCTTTACCCTCGCAAGCTGCGCGGGAATTCCGCCAGCGGCGATATCCAAAACACCTCCTGGCGACTACACCGTGACTGTGAACGTGTCTGCAAACGTCGGAGCGGTAGTCGAAGGGCACACGGTAAACGTGAGTGTGACGGTCACCGAATAGCCCGGGCGCAAGCCGGCATATCGGATCACTGACGGTAGCCACGACGAGCGCAAGTCCCTCGTCGTGGGCCTTTCACCAGCACAGGCACTCTTGCGTGCTCTGAGGCACGAAGGGCCTGTGCCCCAACCAAACAAAAAGCACCCAACACCTGTCCGCCCTCGCATCACGAACACGCTTGCCTCTGCGATATACTTGATGTGCCGCGGTTCGCTACGCGGAGTACAAAAATTCCCGCGCGAGGTCCGCATGTCTGCCGACTCATTCAAAGCTCTCATCGCCGAAGGGAGCAGCAGCGCGTACACCGTTTCATTCAAGGAGTTGACGAACGACGCGCTGCCCAAAGAAGACGTTCTCGTCGAGATTCTCTACTCTTCGCTGAATTACAAAGACGGTCTGGCCGTCACCGGCCGCGGCAAAATCATCCGAAAATTTCCGATGGTCCTCGGGATCGACATCGCAGGGCACGTCCTCGAATCGAATTCGCCTGATTTCCGCAAAGGCGACCAGGTGCTTGCGGTCGGCCACGGTTTCAGCGAGACGCGCTGGGGCGGCTACACGCAAAGGCAGCGCGTCCCCGCCGAGTCGCTCGTGCACGTTCCGAAAGGCCTCACGCTCCAACAAACGATGGCAATTGGAAGCGCCGGATTCACCTCGATGCTTTGTTTGATCGCGCTCGAACACCAGGGAATCAAGCCGGGCGGAAAAGAAATCATCATCACGGGAGCGGGAGGAGGCGTGGGATCGACAGCAGTGGCGTTATTTGCGGCGAAGAATTACAAAGTGGCGGCGTCCACGGGCCGGCCTGAGCTTCACTCGTTTTTGCGCGGTCTCGGCGCGACTACAATCGTTGACCGCGCGGAACTCGCGCAGAAAACGGCCCCGCTTACTTCGGAGCGCTGGGCGGGCGGTGTTGACACGGTCGGTGGCGAAACTCTTGCGTCATTACTTTCAGGCACGGCATCGTACGGCGCGATTGCAGCCTGCGGACTTGCGGGCGGCGCTGAACTATCGACCACTGTGTACCCGTTTATATTACGAAACGTCTCGCTGCTCGGCATAAATTCCGTGCTCACGCCGAAGCCGCTGAGCATTCAAGCGTGGGAGCGGCTTGCGCGCGAATTGCCGCTCGATAAGCTCGATTCGCTGACGACCACCGAGCCGCTGTCCGCGATCTTCGAGCTTGCCGAAAAAATTCTCGCGGGGAAAACGCGCGGCCGAGTCGTCATCGACGTCAACTCCTGAAAAATCCTCCCGCTTGCCCACTCCAATCGACCCAAAGACTTTTCCCGTAGGGGCACGGCATGCCGTACCCTTTCAAGCACAGATCATGACTGGGCCGCGATAGCGCAACGAGAGCAAACCGCATGATTTTGAATTTTGCGGCGACAGCGGAAACGTGCATGTGAGGACACGGCATGCCGTGCCCCTACTGAGAAAATCCGAAATCGGTTTCAATTCTGCGATTCCGTGTGATTCGCGGCGAAAAAAAAGAGCCCCGGCCAAAAATCCGGGGCTCTCTTGTTTTCGTAGCTGATCGCACGCGAAACTCGTTACCGCGTGCGGCCGTTGTGCTTCTTGTTGTAGATGTTTTTCGACGCTTGATTCTGCTGCTGGTTCACAGCCTTCTTGTCGGCGTTCGTCAGTTTGCCGCCATTGGCCTCGCGCATTCCGGCTGTCTCGCGGTTGATGCCCTGTTGCTGCTTTTCGAGCTTGGCAGTTTCACCGGGAGTCAGCTGGCCGCTCTTCACGCCCTGCGCGATGCGGTCTTGCTGATTTTCTTTCCGCTGTCCGACTTCTCCCGCGCCTTCGTGCTGTGCCGCGGCGTTGTGCTTGTCGTCGTAAATTCTGTTTGAGAGATGGTTCTGCTGGTTGTTCAGCTTGGCGCGATCGGCGGAGGTGAGGTGGCCGTCATCTTCCGAACGCATCGTGCGCTCTTCCTTGTTCAGGCCTGCTTCTTTGTTTTCGAGGTTCTTGGTTTCGCCTGCCGTCAACTGGCCGCTCTGAATGCCTTGCCCGATTCTCTCCTGCTGATTGTCTTTGCGTTGCTGAATGGTTTGCGGCGTTTCGGTGGTCGTGCTGGATTGTGCAAAGGCGGCGGGGACCGCCAGCGCAAGAAGAGCCGTACCACTCAAAATAATCCTCGTGATGTTCATGACATCCTCCGGTTGAATGATTGCTTTATTTCAAGTGTCGGCCCTCGGTTTCTGGCTGGGAAGGCCGTACGATCGATGAAACACGCTGCGGCGAGGAAAGTTGCGGCCTGACGCATTGGGTCGCGCAAGTCCTTTCAAAATAGGGTCTTACATTCGACAGCAAGCGCGTGCGGATACTGCCATCACTGCATCCAATCCGGTAACGAATGCGTACTTCAGGTGACTACATATAGAATGATTGCGATGGAGAATGATTGCGGGGAACGAGAATGCTGCTGAAAAAAGCGCCTGACCTCACTTATGCGGATGTGACGCCCAAAGGCATTTACATGGGCCGGCGGAATTTTCTGCTCGGCCTGGTCGCTACCGCTGGGATTGTGGAAGGCTACAAGAAACTTTCGAACATCACCTCCGCGGCCGCAGGGGGAAACGTCCCCGTCAAACTCAGCGGCTACACGAAGTGGCCGGGCAGCACGACGGAAGAGCTGACGCCGCTCGACAAAACGACGCACTACAATAACTACTACGAATTCGGAACAGGTAAAGGCGATCCCGCCGAAAAATCGAAGAATTTCGTTACTGTGCCGTGGTCAGTGTCCGTTGACGGCGAAGTGAAAAAGCCGCGCAAATTCACGATGGACGAAATCATGAAGCTTGCGCCGCTCGAGGAGCGGATTTACCGCCACCGCTGCGTGGAGGCGTGGTCGATTGTGGTGCCGTGGATCGGATATTCGTTCAGCACGATTGCGAACCTGGTGCAGCCGACGGCCAACGCGAGGTATGTCGCGTTTCAGAGCTATTACGACGTGAAGCAGATGCCGGAAGGCCCGATGGCTGGCATCGAACTTCCGTATGTGGAGGGATTGCGCATCGACGAAGCGATGAATCCATTGACGCTTCTTACGGTCGGAATGTACGGAGAAACTCTGCCGAATCAGGATGGCGCGCCGGTCCGCATGGTGATTCCCTGGAAGTACGGTTTCAAGAGCATCAAGTCGATCGTGAAAATCAGCTTTGTGAAGAACGTGCCACCAACGACCTGGAACATCGCGAATCCGCGTGAGTACGGCTTCTATTCCAACGTAAATCCGACCGTCGATCACCCGCGCTGGAGTCAGGCGCACGAACATCGGTTGAAAGCGGGCCTCGGCCTGTTCGATCGCCCGATTCCCACTCTGATGTTTAACGGATACGGCGATCAGGTTGCGAGTCTTTACAGCGGCATGGACCTGCGCAAGAATTACTGAGCGGAGCGATTCGTTGAATTCGATTCTGACGAGCAAATGGACGAAAGTCGTCGTCTTTGCCGTCTGTCTCGCGCCGCTTGGAATGCTCGTCTGGCGCGGTTTGCACAATGATCTCTCCGCGAACGCTGTCGAGTTCGTCGAGCACTGGATGGGCGATTGGACGATTCGTTTTCTGATCATTACTCTCGCCGTCACGCCGCTTCGCACGATTCTCAAGCTTCCGCAACTGATCCGCTTCCGCCGTATGTTCGGACTTTTCGCTTTCTTTTACGGCTGCCTTCATTTCTCGACGTGGCTCGCGCTCGATCGCTATTTCAACTGGGCCGAAATGCTGAAAGATGTTGCGAAACGCCCCTACATCACCGTCGGCTTCGCAGGTTTCGTTCTTATGATCCCGCTCGCAATCACGTCCACCGCTGGCTGGATCCGCCGCCTGGGAGGCCAGCGCTGGCAGTTGCTGCACCGCGCCATTTACCTCAGCGCGATTGCAGGTGTAATCCACTATTACTGGCTCGTGAAATCCGACGTTCGCAAACCGCTGCAATACGCTGCGATCGTTGCCATCCTGCTCGCGTGGCGCGTCGGTGCGTGGTTTTACGATCGCCGGCAAGGCGGAGACGCATCGTCAGTGCTGCGCCGGAATGAGCCGACAACCGCCGAAACGATTTAGGTAGCCACGACGAATCTTTTCTCGCCGTGGGCATTTCACGCTGTCTTCCCAAACGTGTGAACGAGCCTCATCCCGGGTACTTTTGACTCTTGTTCGCCCATAAATTTCGCTAATGCTTCCCATTACCATTAGCCTATTGCCCTAAACACTCTAAGAGCGAACAATAGAATCAGAGCCAATAAATTGAGTGACGAACTCACAGCCCGAGCCGGACTTCCCATCGAAGAATTGGCCAACAGCATTACTCACGGTATCGGTCTCGTTCTGAGCATCGCCGGATTCGCCATACTTCTCGTTTTTGCCGTTATGCGCGGCGGCGCGTTGCAAATCGTGAGCTGCGCCGTCTACGGCAGCACTCTCATATGCGTCTATGCCGCTTCGACGCTCTACCACGCGCTGCCTTCCCCACGCCTGAAACGCACTCTCAAAATATTCGATCACTGCGCCATTTATCTGCTCATCGCCGGCACATACACTCCATTCACTCTCGTGGTTCTACGCGGCGGCTGGGGCTGGTCGCTGTTCGCAATTGTCTGGCTGTTCGCGATGGCGGGTATCGTCTTTAAGCTGTGGTTCGTCGACCACTTCAAAATTTTGTCCACCGTGCTCTACCTTGCGATGGGCTGGATCGCGGTGATTGCAATCAAGCCGCTGCTGTCGTCGATTCCATCGCACGGCGTTTACTGGCTGGTCGCGGGCGGACTGCTGTATTCGATTGGCGTCGCGTTCTTCGCCGCTCCGCGGCTTCGGTTTGGCCACGCTATTTGGCACGTCTTCGTCATCGCCGGGAGCACCTGCCACTACTTCGCGGTGCTTTTCTACGTGATCCTTCGCTACAGGATTTAGCATCCCAATACACATGGTTTTACGGGTCGACGGGCGGCTGGCCTGCAACTAGTCTGAAGGACAGGTGTGTGTTCCTTGGTATTCCTTTACAATTGATCGGTGAAGGACTTATTGAAACTCATGGCCAGAACCAGCTCGGATTCGACCTCACGCGGAAACGCGCTTTCGGGCTCGACGATTTCTGATCGAAACACCCGCACATTTCAAATGGCGGTAAGTGCTTGCGGACGCAGAAATATACAGAATTCTAACCGAAACAAGAACCGCCTGTTCAGCTTAGCAGCGCCCGCACTCCTTTTTTTCTTAGCCGCACTTCTTTCCGCCTGCGCCAGCACGGGCGGCGGCAATCCCGGCACCAAGACTGCTCCGGCGATCACGACGCAGCCCACCAGCGCCACCGTGATGGTCGGCCAGACTGCAACATTCACCGTCGCCGCCACCGGCACCGCCCCCCTCACCTACAAATGGACGAGAGGCGCCACAACCGTCGGAACAAACTCGGCGACTTACACAACTCCCGCGACGACATCAGCAGATAACGGCGCGAAGTTTCAGGTGGTCATCACAAATTCGGAGGGAAGCGCGACAAGCTCGATCGCGACCCTAACCGTCACAGCGACGGCAGTGAAGCCGACAATCAAGACTCAACCCGCGAACGTCACAGTGGCCGTGGGCCAGACCGCGACATTTACCGTTGTCGCGAACGGTACCGCTCCGCTTACCTACCAGTGGAAGAAGGGCACTACGAACGTCGGAACAAACTCAGCGACCTACACTACTCCGGCTACCACTTCAGCGGACAACGGCGCGAAATTTGAAGTGACGGTCACGAACTCCGCAGGAAGCGTAACGAGCACGATGGCTACCTTGACCGTGAATGCTGCGGCGGTGAAGCCGACGATCACGACCCAGCCGGTCGCTGCCACCGTAAACGCGGGCGAGACCGCGACGTTTACCGTTGTCGCGATGGGCACCGCTCCGCTCAGTTATCAGTGGACCAAAGCCGGAGCAAACGTAGGAACAAATTCCGCGACCTATACGACTGCTGCTACCACTTCAGCCGACAACGGTGCGCACATTCAGGTGACCGTGAGCAATTCCGCGGGGAGTACTGCGAGCAACTCCGTGACGCTAACGGTGAATAGCGGTCCGCCGCCACCCAGTTCCGCCAACGTACTGACGTACCATAACGACATCGGGCGCACCGGCCAGAACCTGAACGAAACGATTCTGACGCACAGCAATGTGAATTCGACAAACTTCGGAAAGAAGGCATTTCTTGCTGCGGATGGACTGGTGGACGCCGAGCCGCTCTACGTTTCGAATCTGAAAATTGGAGGAGTCGCGCACAACATTGTCTACGTCGCAACCGAACACGATTCTGTGTACGCCTACGATGCGGATACGTTCGCGCAATTGTGGAAGGTGTCGATGCTCGGTTCGGGCGAGACAACCAGCGAAGCAGTGAACGGCTGCGGCCAGGTGTCGCCTGAGATCGGAATCACTTCCACTCCGGTAATCGATTTGAACGCCGGATCGAACGGCACAATCTATGTCGTCGCGATGTCAAAGAGCGGCTCGACCTATATCCATCGGCTCCACGCTCTTGATCTCACGACCGGGGCCGACATAGTAAGCGCCGTCACGATTCAAGCGTCATTCCCTGGCACCGGTGCGGGCAGCAACGGCACCAATGTGATTTTCAATCCCAAGCAATATAAGGAACGCGCTTCGCTGTTGCTGCTGAACGGCGTTGTCTATACGAGTTGGGCCTCGCATTGCGATGATGATCCGTACACCGGCTGGATCATGGGCTACAGCCAGAACTCGTTGCAGCAGGTGAGCGTGATCAACATCACTCCGAACGGGTCGCGCGCGGCAATCTGGATGGCGGGTGCTGGGCTGGCCGCTGATTCGACAGGCAATATTTATTTCCTGGCGGGCAATGGAACTTTCGATGACACGCTCAATTCCAGCGGTTTCCCGGAAAATGGCGACTACGGAAACGGATTCATCAAACTTTCGACGGCGGGCAACACCCTCGCAGTCGCCGACTACTTCAATATGTTCAACACCGATTCGGAATCCGGCGCGGATACGGATCTAGGATCCGGCGGCGCCATGGTGCTGCCCGATTTGCAGGACAACGCGCAAAACACCTGGCATCTCGCCGTCGGCGCCGGCAAGGACACAAATATTTACGTTGTGAATCGCGACATGATGGGCAAGTTCAACATTTCTAATGACAACGGAATCTACCAGGAGCTCGATGGCGTGCTTCCCGGCGGCGTCTGGGCTATGCCCGCTTATTTTAACGGCGCGGTGTACTACGGTTCGGTGAATTCGTCGCTGAAAGCGTTCCCGATCGCGAATGCAAAGCTCGCGACGTCGCCAGCGTCGACTACATCGGCTAAGTTCGGTTATCCCGGAACCACTCCAAGTATTTCGGCGAACGGCACGTCGAATGGAATTGTGTGGGCAGTGCAGAATGATACCGCCGAGCTGCATGCCTACGACGCGACGAATCTCGCGACCGAACTCTACAACAGCAACCAGGCGCCAAATAATCGCGACCATTTCAGCGGCAACAAATACATCACACCGATGATCGCGAACGGCAAAGTTTTCGTTGGCACACCGACGGGCGTAATCGTTTTCGGCCAGCTTCCATAATTATTTTCTGGCTGGCACGCGCGTGACCGGAATTCGTTCAGTCGCTGGGATGAACGCCGAGCCGGTCGTTGTCTTCTCCTTCTTCAAGGGGACGAATACATAGCTTCGTCCAATCCTCGCTGCTGCACTGATAAATCTGATAGGCGGGAAGATCCTGCGCTTGCACGGTGTAGTCTCCTTCTTCCATCGATGCGGAATCGCCAGAATCCGACATTACGTACGGATTTTCCTCGCGCACGCGAACTCGAAACGCCGCGGAAGGCGGCTCGTAATTTCCGTAGCTGAAGCAATAACCCACGCAAGCGCGGTCGACGATATGCTGCATGAGAATGCGCGACTCGTCTGGTTTTCGAATCGTCGCGAGAACACGCTGGCCGGGCGGCAATGTTTTTACAAGCGCCACAACCTGCGCTTCCATCCGGTTCACGATTGCAGTGTCTTGATAGAGGAACGAAAAGAACACGGCTGCGATTGCCGCGAGCGCGATCAAATGCCATTTGCGTGGCAGCATCGCGCCAAGAATGCAGCATGCGAGAACGGCGGAAACGGATGAGAGCCGCTCCGTGAGAAGAGCCAGCGCTACAGGCTGATCGGCGGCGCGCACTCCGTCTGGAAGCAGAAACACGCCGACCTCGGCAAGCAGATAGAGCTCGACCGGGATTGCGTAGGCCCGCCAGATGCCGGCCGCATCGCGGCGCCGGGAGATCACATCAATCGCTACGGCAATTACGATGAAGAAAGCAAGCAACGCTTCCACAATTTTGTAACGGTTGCCGAACAACAAAAGCTGATCGCCCCCGTTGAATGTATACAGCGGAACTTCGACTGTACCCACTATGAAGTGCTGCCACAGATAAAGCCTCGTCAAATACAAAATTACAGCGGCCACAAACAAAAGCACCACTTGGGAACGAAGCGGGATTATTTCCGCCAGCCAGATGTAAGCGGCCGCTGATACAAGCCAGACAATGCCGAGCGGGTGTGCCAGCAAAATGAATGGCACGAGTGCGAGGGCCGCCGCGCGCTCCCATCCCTTGCCTCGCCATAATATTGCGAGAGCGAAGAACGAAAGTCCGAGAGAGATGAAATAGTTGAAAAAGCCGATCTCGAACGTCCAGCCGTATGTGACCATGGCGATGACTGGAATCAGAAACCACGGCGCGCGGCGAGTTGCGGCTACGACGAACGAGAATGCTCCCCAAAAGAAAATCAGGATCGACAGAGAAACGGAGATCTTCTCCGCGGCATACAGCCCGAAAATGTTTCCGAGGCCACTGAGAACATAATCGAACAGCACATTGCTCCATGGATGGGCGAGCCACAGGCCGGGTGCTTCGCCGCGCGAAATCAATTGCGCAAGCCACGCGTTGTACACGTGGCTGCCGAGATCGCCCGCTGCAATTTGGCGATGCCAAAAGCACGGAATCAGGACGAGAACTGAGACTGCGAGGATTTTGGGCCATTGCGCGGCAGCAAATACGCGCGCAGATTCGAACGCTCCCATTCCGAGTGGCGTATGGGGAATCCCTGCGGTTTCATCATTGCTCGAGAATTTCTGCGGCAAGCCGGAGCGAACTGGCAATCTCAACGCCTCTGCAAGATGAAGTCTGTATGAAATCAGCGGACAACGATATCACGCGGTAACTATTGCTTGCGATGGGTTCCTGAAATTGCAAGGCAGCAAAAATCGATAAATACGCGGGGGCTACAGTGTTGTTCAAACGGCCAATTTGGGGAGCTGGTTTGCGATGCGGTAGAAAAATTAAGCGTCTTCTTCGACGGGTTTGGGCGCGTAGGGATACTTCGGCGGTTTCTGCATGTGGGTCGTGCGATAGTCGTCGAGCTCCGCATTCGAGAGGCTGAAATGGCTGCCAGCGGGATGATTTTCTGATGCGGCAAGTTCGCGGTGAAGTTTGTGAGAGCAAATATCGGGAGCGTCCTGATATCGCACGCGGCGGGTATTGAAAGCTTCGTTCGCGATTGCGATCGTGTATTCACGCGGCTCGATGGCTGGTTCACGTACAGTGAATGTATATTCGCGGACGCTGTTCTTGGACTGGAAGCCTACGAACTGAACGATGATATGGGGTTCTTTCATCCTGCGATGGCTGCGAATACCTCTGCTTGGAACGGTTTTAGTGCTGAAGCAATTTCTTGACTGGTTCTTTGAAGCCGATCTTATCCGAGTCCAGAGACAAAAAAAGGCGGGTCAGCGTAAGCCGACCCGCCCTTTCTCGACTAGAGGCTAGTGACGTTGGCTGCCTGCAGACCCTTGGGGCCGCGGGTAACTTCGAATTCAACCGCCTGGCCTTCGTTCAGCGACTTGTAACCTTCCGCCTGAATGGCCGAAAAGTGGACGAAAACATCCTCGCCGGACTGGCGCTGGATGAACCCAAATCCCTTGCTGGCATTAAACCACTTCACTGTTCCTTGTTCTCTCACTGATGTACTTCCTTCTTTTTAAGCTATTTGTGCTTCTCGACCGCCTCCAGCCGTAAAGCAAAAGAGGCTGCAAGTGTGAACTTGCAGCCCCTTCAATCGAATCTAAAGGTGTTACAAGAGCAACAAACGCAGACAAAACATAGCACGCTTTAGCGTCTAATCCTAGTGAAATCTTGGCGGAACCGCAGTGCACGCAGACATGTAGTAACTCTTCGTGCGTCTCCGAAGTGTTTTGCGCTCGCTCGCAAACGCGCATAGATGAAGTGTCCATGCAGCGGGATCGGCAAATTCTTCTTCGACCCCGGTCAACTCGTGTCCCGCCGGAGGCGGAATTATTTCCGAGAGTAATTCTTGCCGAAATATGATATTTCTCTGAGCGAGGTGCGTTCCCCACGCACTCGCGAATTTCTCCGCGGAGGCAGACCATGAAAAAAAAGGTCCTGATTGCTATCGGTGCCATTGTTGCGCTTCTGTTGATTGCAATTCTCGTGTTGCCGTCACTTATTGACGCCAACCGTTTCAAACCCGAGATTCAAACCCAACTGGGGACCGCGCTCGGCCGCACCGTACAAATCGGAAACATCAAGCTGTCGATTTTCTCAGGCGGCGTAGTGGTGAGCGATGTCTCCATTTCGGATGACCCGGCGTTCAGCAAGTCGCCATTTCTAACGGCGAAGGAATTGACGGTCGGCGTGGAACTGATGCCGCTGATTTTCTCAAAAGAGCTGAAGGTGGATTCGATCACCGTAACGAATCCCGAGGTTTCGCTCGTGCGCAATTCCGCGGGTGTGTGGAATTATTCCAGCATGGGCGGCTCCTCCAAGGCGGCTGCGAAATCTGCGAGCGACGGCTCTTCGAAATCGAGCGCCAGCGGTCTTTCGGTGCAAAAGATCGAAATTACGAACGGAAAAATTACGGTGAGCACCGTGGGATCGAAAGCGAAGCCGCTCGTCTATCAAGACGTGAATCTCAGCGCGAGCGACCTCTCTTACACCACTCAATTTCCCTTCAAGCTTTCCGCAAAGGATCCCAGCAACGGCGCCGTGAAAGTGGAAGGCAAAGCCGGCCCCATCGATCAAGCAGATGCATCGCTCACGCCGATGGACGCGAAGATCGACGTTCAACATCTCGATCTCGGCGCGTCCGGCGGATTTCTGAGCCCCTCGTCCGGAATTGGCGGCGTGGTCGATTTTAATGGGACGCTCACGTCAGATGGAAAACAGATGAGCTCGAAAGGAACGGTCAAGACTACGAAGCTCAAACTCTCTGCTACGGGTTCGCCGTCTACCGTCCCGGTGAATGTTGATTATGACGCGGACTATCAACTGAAGGCGCAAACCGGCGTGCTGAAGCAGGGCGACATCCACGTCGGCAAAGCGCTAGCCCGGCTCAACGGCGGCTTCAATGTGGCCGGTGAAACCGCGACGATTCAAATGAAAATGAACGGACAGGCAATGCCCGTGCCCGATCTCGAAGGAGTGCTGCCGGCTGTCGGAGTGACGCTTCCATCCGGCGCATCGCTGAAAACAGGATCGCTCGATGCGAATCTCGCGCTGAGCGGACCTGTCGACAAGCTCGTGATTACCGGTCCGATCAATTTGACGAATGGCACCATTGCTGGATTCAGCGTTGCGTCGAAGCTCGGAGCGCTCGGATCTTTTGCCGGGCTTGGCGGCGGAAGCAAGAGTTCGGACACCGTGATTCAAAGCCTTAGCACGAACGTCCGAGTGGAGCCTGCCGGCACGCACGCGCAGGATTTGAAAGTGGTGGTGCAGGGAATCGGCACAATTACCGGCGATGCCAACGTCGCCGCAGGCGGCCAGCTGAATTGCAAAATGGTCGCACACTTGGCGGGGGGAATGGGGGCGGTCACCCAGGTCGCTTCGTTGCCGTTTGGCGGCGGTGGAGGCAAGAGCGGCGATAGCGGCGGGATACCATTTTCAATCACGGGAACAACCTCGAACCCTGTCTTCGTTCCGGACGTCGCGGGATTAGCCGGAGGACTGGCGAAAGGCGGCGTTGGTTCGATGATGGGCGGCGCAAAGGGCGGAGGTGGGGCGGCTAGCGCAGCGACGGGCGCTCTCGGCGGGTTGCTAGGTAAAAAGAAGCCGTAAGCTCCAGCTGAGCAATTCCAGCTTCATGAGTGTGTGTGGTCGCGCGGAGAAAGCGCTCGCTCGGCATCTGCGAATAGATTACGCAGCGCGCGCACGACCACACGGATCATCAGCACAATCGCGACGATCGCTATCAAAACCACACCGGCCGCAATGTACGGATGTTTCGTCGCGAACCACATTAAGAAAACAACCGCGGCGTCTTCACTGAGGCTTAACGCAGCATTTGAAAACGGCTCGGGCGAATGCAGTACCGCCGCCCGGGCCGCCGTCTTCCCGCCATGCGCCGTCAGCGCAATCAACGATCCCGCAGCGGTGGCGAGCAACTGCTGCCAGGGAGGCAACTGAGATGTGGCGGCGTACGTGATCAGAGCGGCGACAGGCACGCGAACGAATGTCTGCAACGCGTTCCACAAAAGATCGAAGACGGGAACTTTATCGCCGACAAATTCCACCAGAAAAAGAGCCATGCAAATTCCGATTACGTACCAGTTTTCGACGGCGCCAAGAGCGGATGGAAGAGCCATCACGTGCGCGCGGGCCAGCACGCCCAGCATCGCAACGGTGGCATAGACGTTGAGTCCCGCCGAAAAGCAGATGACGATGAGCAGCGCCGTAAGGGTGTTGCCCGTTGGGATGAGAGGTGAGAGAAGGGAAGTCAGCATTCTGAATCCGATTGGCCGGCTATGCCCTTTAACATTGAGACACGCCCTGCATGCGCCAAACAGGATTATGCACTATAATGTGTTGAGTACTTGGGTTCGCGGTATGAACGTTGAGCGAAGCGGTCTCCTCTCCGTAGGTTAACACCCCTTTCGAACATTTATTGGGAACGGGCATTTGGTCCTGGCGGCCGTGTGTGATGCAAGCGACCGTCTGGACTCGAAATGCGCGTTGACGGCAATTCTATCGCGAGCGCCATTACCATCGGGTGAACGGGAGACGAGAATGAAACGAGTTCTATTTGTCGACGACGAACCCAAAGCTCTAGACGCTCTCCGTCTATTGCTCGAGCCACAAAAACTTCAATGGGAGACGGCGTTCGCTTCGAGCGGGGACGCGGCACTATCGTTGCTCGCGGAATCTCCCTTCGACGTGATCGTTTCGGACATTCGAATGCCGGAAATGGACGGCGCGGCATTGCTGAAGATCGTTTGCGAGCGCTTCCCGGGGGTCGTGCGCATCGTCGTAGCCAGCCAGGAAGAGATGAACGGAGCATTGCGCGCAGTTCCAGTGGCGCACCAGTTTCTGCTGAAGCCGTGCGATTCCGCGATGCTGCGCGTTGCTGTTGAGCGGGCCACAAGCCTTTCAGACGTGCTGGCTAACAAGATGCTCGCCAGCATCATCGGCTCCGTGAAGGATCTGCCTGTCTTGCCTCGGACGTACCTGGCGCTACGCGAGAAACTCGCCGATCCGGACGCCGCTGTAAGGGATGTGGTAAAGCTCGTCGAGCAGGATGTTGCAATCTCGGCGAAGATTCTTCAGCTCGTCAATTCGGCATTCTTCGGGCTGCCGCGCGAAATTTCAACGATCAATACCGCCGTCAGTTTTCTTGGAATCGAAATGCTCCAGAATCTCGTTTTGTCAGCTGGAGTGTTTCGCGCTTTCGAGAACACGGCGCTGCCGGGATTTTCGTTCGAAGAATTGCAGCAGCATTCTCAGTTAACTGCGAAGATTGCCGCTCAAATACCTGTTCCGGCTGCGGTGCATAGTGTGGCGGTCGTTGCGGGCCTGCTTCACGACGTTGGAAAGCTGATTCTGGCAACGCGCTCACCGAAGCACTTCGCCCGCGCTCTGAAAGGGGTGGAGGAAGAACACCTGCCGTTGTTCGTTGTCGAAGAGGAATTGATGGGCGTTTCGCACGCCGAGGTCGGGGCATACCTATTGGGGATTTGGGGCTTGCCGTGCCCGGTGGTGGAGGCCGTGGCGCATCATCATCATCCTGAACGAGTGCCGCAAGAAACTCTCGATGCTGTTGGTATCGTCCACGTGGCGAATTATCTGGCGCACGAGAATCCCGTTCACCCTGCGGCGAGCGGCGATTCGAGCGGCTATCTAAAGCCCGACCCGGCATATCTCGAAAGCTTTGGCTGTACAGAACAGCTTGCTGACTGGAACGGTTTTGCCGCGACAGCCGCAGCTGAATTTCGTGGAGAGAAGAAAAGCGGGAATCCCCGCGAGAAACTCGCTTTCACCAGGAAGTGATTGCCGAGGGAATGAGGCCAGGTGCCCGGCCCCATTCGGACGACTCAATGTTGACTACTCGACGTTTACTGACAAGGTCACACCGTGTGTGGCAGTGCCCAGCACAAAAGTAACCTTGGCGTTCTGATCCAGGCCGATTGGCGTTCCGGGATTGCCGCCTCCGCCTCCGCCACCGCCGCCGCCCCCTCCACCGCCACCGCCACCGCACGCCGCGAACGTGAGTAGTGTCGCGAATGCCACCAAGCTCAGGGCGAACTCAAGGCTTCGACGTTTGCGCAGCGCTGCAAGCATCGAGATCAGCGCCAGCAAGCTGATGGCAATCAGCAGTCCTGGCTGCTTGCCTGTAGTCAATACGCGCCGGACCGGCACCGCGCTCGACGGAGCGGTGGTTGAGACAGTGAGCATCACGTTCGACGTCGTCGCGCCGGGACTAAACGTTACACTCGAGGGCGACACGCTGCACGTGCTTTCTGAAGGCAAACCCGTGCATTGCGGCGTCAGATTGAAAGTGCCAGTGAGGCCATTCATCGCTGTTAGCGTCAGCGTCGTGCTGCCCGATTGACCCGGCCGCGTAATCGTGATCGACGCTGGATTCGCCACCACACTGAAATCCGGCGCCACCACAATCGTCTCCGTGAGCACGGCCATGGACCCTGAATGGCTATTATCACCGAGATACTTGGCGGTGACAGTCGAGTTCCCAAGTGGCAGGGCGGTCGTCGAAAAAGTCGCTCGCCCGTTCGCATCGAGGTTCAGGATTCCGCTTTCGATCAGTCCATTGGCGTCGAAGAACAACGTTCCTCCCAGCGCCGGGCCTCCTTGCTGGGTTGGCGTGACGGTGGCAGTGAACGTAACGCTTTGACCTTGTGGAGAGTTTTGTAGGGAAGTAGTCACTGCTGTTGTCGTCGTAAAGGGATTCACCACTTCACCGATCACCGCGTCGGATCGGGCATAGTTGACGTCATTTATGTAATGTGCGCCGATGGCGGCCGATCCCCAAGGAATCGTAGTAGTTGTGAACTGAGCTTGGCCGTTCTGCAATGCCACTGGATTTCCAGCATTCGCGCCGTTTACGTCAAACAACACGCCACCGGTCATAGCCGGTCCACCGGGCATACTCGCCATCACCTTGGCTGTGAATGTCACGCTTTGACCGGCTTGGATTGTCGGCGCCGAAGAAGTCAAGGTAAGAACGGTCCCAATCACAATATCCGTCGTAAACGTCGCGGAAGTTGCGGGGGCGTAGTTTCCGTCACCGCTGTACTTCGCGGTGAGCGTGTTGATGCCGATGGGCAATGTCGTCGAAAATACAGTTGTCGTGCCGCTGCTCATCAGGCAATGAGACGAGTCAACCGTGCTTTGGACGCTGGTACTCCCCACCGGAGTGGTTCCCGAAAAAAACGATATGGTACCGGTGGCTGGATTACCGCAGCTCGTCGCGCTGATCGAGGCGTCAAGTTCCACTGCAGTTCCCAGGTTGGCTTGTCGCTGGAACGTTCCCGCGGCAATCGAGGTTGTGGCTGGAACAATTGTTGCGCTGACAGCACTCGACGAACTGGGCTGGAAGCTACCGTCCCCGGCATAGCTCGCCGTGATCATATGCGAGCCGCCCGTCAGCGTGAAAATTCCGTTTGCCGTCGCCGTGTTCCCTTGGGAATTTAGCGGAAAAGGATTTCCTGCAATTGCCACCCCGTTGTCTTTGATCGTCACGTTGCCTGTCGCCACGCCGTTTCCGGATTGACCGGAGACGTCGGCGCGCAAATACACAAAACTTCCGTACGGTCCGGAGGTGAACGGGATCGGATTTCCATTCACGTCAGCTGTCAAGATTTTCGCTGTAGTCGTGCTCGACTCGGGGGAAACGGTCACTGAAATCCCGGCGGAATCGCTCGGCCCAAAGGTGGAATCTCCTGGATAGTGGGCCTTAACCGTGTAGTTGCCGCCCGGAAGAGCATTAGCATTGCCGGTGGCGGCGCCATTCGTTAGAAGAAAGCTTCCCGCGCCGAACCCCGTGCTCGTCAGAAGTGACACTTCCCCATCGGGCGTCCCGCTGCCAGCCGGAGATGAAGCTACGGAAATAGTTACATTGGCCGCGGCACCGTGGGTAATCGTTAGCGGCGTAGGCGTTATGGAAAGAGTCGTCGCACTACCTTTCAGTGCAGTCGCCGAGATGACCCATCCGTTCACAAGATTGGCAGCATTTACCGTTCCGAGGCCCGTGGCGAGATCATATCCCGGAGTGGTTCCGTAGCCGGAAAGGACGCCGAAATTATCCGCGAGATTTGTAACCTTGCAAGTCGCGGTGCTTCCCTTGACGCAAGGCATTGCGATGGTGCCGGAGGTAACATCGTTGAAGATGCATGTGCCGGCGGGAGGAGTGCTCGAGTTGCATCCGGTTACAGCTTGTTGCGCGGCTAGCTTGTACAGCAGGTAGTTTGGATTCCCCTGACGCGAATTGGTCTTTTGGACGATGAGCGCCATCAGCCCGGCAAAGCTCGGCGCTGAGGCGGAAGTGCCACCGATGCCGATGACGGTGCCGTTCGGATCGGCTGGATCGCAAAAGTTACCCGTGAAGTCCTCCGAACACATGACGTAGAAATTTCCATTGAAGCCGTCGCTCGCGAAGAGAGAGACGTCCGGTATGTCTCGCTTTCCGTCATTCGGAACGTTCGTGCCTGTCTGCCACGAAGGCTTTGCGTAGCCCCCTGAGCAGCTTGTCACATCCATGCCGTCACCGATTGTGCAACCACTCTTGCCGCCGCTGCCCCCCGTTGCAGCGACCGCGAACGGGATTTGCGGATTGTTGCAGTTGCTCTCGGCATTCGTGCTGCCAGTCACGATCGACCATTCGGTGTTCGTGCAGGAATCGTTCCACGTCATTTCCGGGATGTACCCCTTGGCGGACGATTCGTGAGCGCCGTTGGTCGAGTTCCAATAGGTCGAGGGATTGGATAGATCGTTGAAATCGGTTCCGCCGACGGCGACCGTGTAGGGAGTCGAGGCGAAACCGCTCACCTGCAAACCGAACTGTGCGGGGTCATTCCGATCGCAGCCGGCCGAGCCGCTGTCTCCACTTGCTAGGAAAACGGACATACCTTGCGCGGCAGCCTGCTGCCATAGCTGATTGAAGAACTGATTTCCCGCGGTGCCGAGAGCCGCCTCGCAGATTCCGTAACTCTCGCTGACAACAGGCGCGAGATTGTGGTCAACGATGTACTGTGCCGACAGATCTACGCCTAATGTCGTGTCCGTCGTTGCAGCGACCACGAAATTGATCGTCGCGTTCGGGGCGATTGCGCCCGACCATTCCACGTCGAGGTCCGCCTCAATTTCGTCCGGCTGAATTCCAGGGTCAGGGCCATCGATAATGAAAACGGGATCCTTGGCAGCGAGTCCAAACAGACTTCGAAACTTCTGAACATCCTCAAGTTGGATGTCGGACTCACCCACAATTGCAATCGTCTGGCCGGTACCGTCGATCGCTGGCGTCGCGGTCCAGAGCGGCGTCACGTTGTAGATTGCGGCAAAATCGTAGGGCCCGACACCGAAAAAGGTTTCGCCCTGGAAATAACCTGGAAGGGTGAAAAGCGGAGTGACGGGAGTGAGGACGTTCGTGTCTTTAGACCGCTTGAAAGTACCAGCGACATGGTTCATCGCATGACGGGGGAAATTGTGGAGGGTGAGTATGCCCGCTACGGCAGGCACAAGCGCCGTTGGGATTTGCGGGTCGCTCGAGTTCGCCCAATGGTCTGCGCTATTGACGGAATACTTGTGAATGTCGGTGTGGAATGCTTTTTGCACCTGGGCGGCTGTGCCGGAGAATTCGATTACGGTGCGGCCATTTGAGACTTTCGCGACCTGAAAGCCTTGCAATTGCAGCCATGAGGTAACGGTTTGAATGTCCTGGTCGGCGGGGCCGAATTGCTGGCCAAATTGCGCGGGCGTGAGCCACGAGTGGTAGTTCGGCGAGGATTTGTCCTGCTGCTGGTCGAGCAGCGCTTCGAGCGCGGTTTCCAGCTCGGGGGCGCGCTTCAGCACAAGCAGCATGCGGTCCATCGGCAAACTCGCCGGGGCTGCGCCGCGATCGTATTCGGCGCGGGCGAGCGGATACGTGTTGCCGCGAAGGACGGTGAGCTTCGATTCCTCGACGGGCTGAGTGATGAGAGCGCGCCGGGGCGTCGTCTGGGCATAGCTGGACGCCGCCGAAATCGCGACGAGCGTGAGAAGCAGCAGAACGCGGCGGACGGACTGGCCGAAAATCTGGAAGACACTGCTGGACATCAACGCTGGGGCTGGGGGCCTCATAGATCACCTGTGTACTGACGGGTCAAGTGCGAGGGGACTGTTTACAACAGGCTTATGGGTTAAATCAAGTATTAAAATAAATATGAAATGAACGGGTAGTGTCCGGTGCCGTACTCTCAAATTGAGACGGCCCGCGCGCGCTAGAGCATCTGGCGGAGGACGTACTGCAGGATTCCGCCGTGCTGGTAGTAGGCGACTTCGAATGGGGTGTCGACGCGCGCTGTGGCCGTGAAAGTTTTCGCCTTTTCTTTTCCGGCGGGATCTTTCGCGCGCACCGTGATTTTTTTGCGCGGTTCGAAATTCTGGGCGAGGCCGTCGATTTCGAAAATTTCGAGGCCGCTCAGGCCAAGAGTCTTCGGATTTTCGCCGTGCAGGAATTCAAGCGGAAGGACGCCCATGCCGACAAGGTTCGAGCGGTGGATGCGTTCGAAACTCTCGGCGATGACCGCGCGAACGCCTAGGAGGATCGTTCCCTTCGCGGCCCAATCACGCGACGAGCCGGAGCCATATTCTTTGCCCGCAAGGATGATGAGTGGAACCTTCTCGTCGCGATATTTCATGGCGGCGTCGTAGATGCTCATTTTTTCGCCGCCCGGTTGATGGATCGTCCAGCCTCCTTCGGTTCCGGGCGCGAGCATGTTCTTCAGGCGGATGTTGGCAAAGGTTCCGCGCATCATCACTTCGTGGTTGCCGCGGCGCGCGCCGTAAGAATTGAAGTCCATCGGCTGGACGCCGTTCGCGATCAAATATTTTCCGGCCGGCGTGTCGACGGGAATCGAGCCGGCGGGAGAAATGTGGTCGGTGGTGACGCTGTCACCGAGAATGGCGAGAGCGCGAAGTCCGCGAAGATCGCTAAGCGAACCTGGTTTTTTTGGCATGCCATCGAAGTACGGCGGATTCTTGATATAGGTCGATCGCGAATCCCAGGCGTAGAGATCGCCCTCGGGAATCGGCAGAGCGCGCCAGTGCTCGTCACCTGTGAACACGTCCGCGTATTCCTTGCGGAACATTTCGCTGGTGACCGATTCGCGCATCGTGGTTTCGACTTCCTGCGGCGTGGGCCAGATATCGCGCAGGTAAACGGGCTTGCCGGATTTGTCATTGCCGAGCGATTCGTTGACGATGTCGATGTCCATGCGTCCGGCAAGAGCGTAGGCGACGACGAGCGGCGGCGAAGCGAGATAATTCGCGCGGCAGAGAGCATTGATGCGGCCTTCGAAATTGCGATTGCCGCTGAGGACTGAGACGGCGACGAGATTGTTGTCCTTGATGGCTTTGCCTATCGCTTCAGGCAGCGGGCCGCTATTGCCGATGCAGGTGGTGCAGCCATAGCCGACGAGATGAAATCGCAGCGTTTCGAGATAGGGCCACAGGCCAGCTTTTTCGATGTAGTCAGTGACAACTTTCGAGCCGGGAGCGAAACTGGTTTTCACCCAGGGTTTCGAGGTGAGTCCGCGCTCGACTGCTTTTTTCGCGAGCAGACCGGCGCCAAGCATCAGCGATGGATTCGAAGTGTTGGTGCAGCTGGTGATAGCGGCGATGACGACCGAGCCATCGGCGAGATCGAAACTGTCGCCGTTATTTTTCACGCTGACGTGTTTGGGCGCGGCACCGGCGAGCGATTTTTGGAAGGATGTTTTCGCTTGGGTGAGCGGGACGCTATCCTGCGGGCGCTTTGGTCCGGCCATTGTGGGGACGACGGTCGCGAGGTCGAGTTCGAGGCGCTCTGAGAAAATCGGATCGGGCGTCTGGTCGGTGCGGAAGAGGCCTTGTTCTTTCGTGTAGGCCTCGACGAGACGAACTTGTTCTTCGCCGCGGCTGGTGAAGCGCAGGTACGCGAGAGTTTCAGAATCGACGGGGAAGAAGCCCATCGTCGCGCCGTATTCGGGAGCCATGTTGGCGATAGTAGCGCGATCGGGAAGCGTGAGACTTGAAAGTCCTGTGCCGTAGAATTCAACGAATTTTCCGACAACGCCCTTTTTGCGAAGAATTTCGGTGACGGTGAGGACGAGATCGGTCGCGGTGCAGCCTTCGGGCAAGCGTCCGTGGAGTTTGAATCCAACGACTGCGGGAATCAGCATCGAGAGCGGCTGGCCGAGCATTGCGGCTTCTGCTTCGATGCCGCCAACGCCCCAGCCGAAGACGCCGAGGCCATTGACCATTGTGGTGTGCGAATCGGTGCCGACGAGCGTGTCGGGGAAAGCGGTCCACGCGCCATTTTCCTGTTTTTTGAAAACGACGCGAGCGAGGTATTCGAGATTCACCTGGTGGCAGATGCCGGTGTCTGGCGGAACAACTTTGAAATTCTGAAAACCTTTTTGGCCCCAGCGCAGGAAAGCGTAGCGCTCGATATTGCGTTTCATTTCGAGATCGGCGTTGAAGATGAAGGAATTCGCGGTGCCGGATTTGTCGACTTGGACGGAATGGTCGATGACGAGTTCGGCGGGAAGCAGCGGATTGATTTTTTTCGGATCGCCGCCGAGGTGGCGCATCGCGTCGCGCATTGCGGCGAGGTCGACGACAGCCGGAACGCCGGTGAAATCCTGAAGTAGGACCCGTGCGGGCATGAAGGAAATTTCTTTTTCGGACGCGCCTGCGGCGCTCGTGGGATCCCACGTGGCGAGGGCGCGAATGTCGTCCGCGTGAACGAAGCGATCATCTTCATGGCGGAGCAGGTTTTCGAGAAGGACTTTCAGCGAGAAGGGAAGGCGCGAAGTTTTGCCGGAGCCGGCGCGATCGAGCGCGTCGAGGCGATAGATATCGAAGAGGTCGCTGCCGACTTTGAGAGTGGCGCGAGTGGCAAAGGAATTTTTAGGAGCTGGGCTCATGCTTGGTTTTGAGTCTCCTGTAGGAGTGACGACTTATTGTAACGCAGGAGAGAGATGAAGGTAACCGGGAGGTGAGAGAGCGAATATAGTCCAGCGTTGGGACGGAACTTAGGTGAGCGACGCGACGGCCGAACTTCCATGTCAACACCTGCGGGGCTGAAGCCCGGCGCTACAAGAACCAAATGCAGACGAAAGCGTGGGATACTTTGATTCACGGACATGAAGATGAACATTGTTTTGATTTCGATGTATGAGCTGGGGCGGCAGCCGTTTGGGCTGGCGTCGCCGGCGGCTTGGTTGCGGGCTGGCGGAGCGCGCGTGACTTGTTTCGATTTATCGCGCGAAACTTTGGATGAGGAAGCGATGCGGGCGGCGGATTTGGTGGCGTTTTATGTACCGATGCATACAGCTACGCGATTGGCGGTGGCGTTGTTGCCTGCGATTCGAGAGCTGAATGCTGAGGCGCATTTTTGTTTTTACGGATTGTACGCGCCGGTGAACGAGGCGTATTTGCGCGGGTTGGGAGTGGAGACGATTCTGGGCGGGGAATTTGAGGATGGGTTGCTGGCGCTTGCGGAGCGATTGAGCGAGAACAGTGCGACGAAATCGGATGCCGCAATCGGCGCGAAGACAACGAATGGTGCTCAACAGGAGCCGGTGATTTCACTATCGCGACAGAAATTTGTGACGCCGGATCGCAGCGGAATGGTTGGGCTGGAGAAATATGCGCGGCTCGTGATGCCGGGCGGCGCCACTCGGACCGTTGGGTACACGGAGGCGAGCCGCGGGTGCAAGCATTTGTGCAGGCACTGTCCGATTGTGCCGGTTTACAACGGAGTGTTCCGCGTGGTGGATCGGGACGTGGTGCTTGGGGATATTCGGCAGCAGGTTGCGCTGGGCGCGGAGCACATCACGTTTGGCGATCCGGATTTTTTTAATGGCGTGGGGCACGCGATGCCGCTGGTTGAAGCGTTGCACCGGGAATTTCCCGCGCTTACCTATGACGCGACGATCAAGGTGGAGCATTTGTTGAAGCATCGGGATTGCGTTGCGAGGTTGCGCGAGACGGGATGTTTGTTTGTGACGAGCGCTGTGGAGAGCGTGGATGACGCGGTGCTCGCGAAAATCGAGAAGGGTCACACGCGGGCGGATTTTTTGCGCGTGGTTGCGATGTTTCGCGAGGTGGGGCTTGCGCTGCAGCCGACTTTCTTGCCGTTTACGCCGTGGACTACGCTCGAAGGATATTGCGAATTGCTCGAGGTGCTGCGCGAACAGGAGTTGGTGGAGAACGTGGCGCCGATACAGCTTGCGATCCGGTTGTTGATTCCGGCGGGGTCGCGGCTTTTGGAGTTGGAGGAGATTCGGCGGGGCATTGGCGCGTTTGATGAAGCGGCGCTTGTGTATCCGTGGAGGAATGCCGATCCGCGAGTGGACCGATTGTGCGAGCAGGTGCAGGAGATCGTGCATTCGGGCGAAAAGATGGGGCGCGGGAGAGTGCGGATTTTTGAGAAGGTGGAGGATGCGACGTTTGCGGCTGCGGGAGGCGGGATTACACGGAGTGCTTTGCCTCTCCTTGTGGCGCGGGCGGCGATCCCGTACTTGAATGAGCCTTGGTATTGTTGAGCGGAGCCGACCGGGGACCAGTTGGTTCCCATTGTGGAGGCGCGGAAGAAGTTGCGGCAGGCGGATACGTTTGTTTAAAACCTTGGGAACCATAGATGAACACTGATGAACGCAGATAAAGCAGAGCAAGATGAGAACATGGGATTGAAGCGAGTGCTGATACTGGCGAGCAAGATGGGATATCAGACGCGTGGGTTCGCGGAGGCGGCGGAGAAATTGGGAGTGGGAGTTGTGTTTGGGACGGACCGTTGCCATCAGCTTGAGAATCCGTGGGGGGATGATGCGTTGGCGCTGCAGTTTGAGAATCCGCGGGAGGCTGCTGCGGAGATTGTGCGGGCGCTGGGCGGCCGGAGCGGCGACGAGAAATCTCCGTACGGAATTTCGGGGACAGGGCATTCCGTGGGAGCTGTAATTGCGCTTGGGGATCGGGCTACTCCTGCGGCGGCTTACGCAGCGGAGGCGCTGGGGATTGCGGGGAATCCTGCGACGGCGGCGGAGATTTGCCGGAATAAATTGCGGCAGAGGGAAGTGTTGCGCGCGGCAGGAGTACGCGTGCCGGATTTTTTTGCGTTTGGGGCCGCGGAGGATTTGAGCGGCGTAGTGGCCCGCGTAAAATTTCCATGCGTGGTGAAACCGTTGTCGCTCGCTGCTAGCCAGGGAGTGATTCGGGCGAATGATGCTGAGGAATTTTCCGCTGCGGTGCGGCGGATTCAAATGCTGCTTGAGTCGCCGGAAGTTCAGGTGCTTCGGGAATCGAGCCTAGATCGAATTTTGGTGGAGGAATATATTCCGGGGAGGGAAGTGGCGGTGGAAGGATTGATGGATAGCGGGCGGCTGCGCGTGCTGGCGATTTTCGACAAGCCTGATCCGCTTGAGGGGCCGTATTTCGAGGAGACGATTTACGTGACGCCGTCGCGATTGCCGGTAGAGACGCAGGCAGCGATTGAGGAGTGTGGGGCGCGTGCGATTGCGGCGTTGGGTTTGACGATGGGGCCAGTGCATGCGGAGTTTCGAGTGAATGAGGATGGGCCGTGGGTGCTGGAAGTGGCGCCGCGGCCGATTGGCGGGTTGTGTTCGCGGGCGCTGCGATTCGGGCCTGACCGGATTTCGCTGGAAGAATTAGTGCTGCGTCATGCGCTCGGATTTTCGGGAAGTGATTTGATGCGGGAGGAAGCGGCGTCGGGCGTGATGATGATTCCCGTGCCGCGGAGCGGGATTTTTGAGGGCGTGGACGGGTTTGAGGATGCGGAGAAAATTGCGGACGTGACGGAAATTCGGATTACGGCGCGGTTGAGGGATTATGTGGCGGCGTGGCCGGAGGGCGCGAGTTATTTGGGATTTATTTTTGCGCGCGGGGAAACGGCGGAGGGAGTGGAAGCAGCTTTGCGTGCAGCGCATGCGAAGTTGGGATTTAGGTTTTCGCCGCGATTACCCGTGGAGCATCCGGTGAGTCGGAAAATGGAAAATTGAAAAGGGAAAATGGGGGCGCCGGGCGGCGCGACGATGAACGCGCACAGTGCCGACGGGAATGCTGCGGTTAAAAATTCAGGAGAGGCGGCAGCGTGCCGGCGTTACGAAATTCGGGCGGCCGGTCCAGGGCCGGGATGTGTTTAGCCTTTCGATTGTTGGGGGACGTAACCTTCGGGGAGTTTGGCGCCTTCGCCGAAGAAGAATTGTTCGAGTTGCTCTTCCATAATTTTTTGGGAATTGGGATCGAGAGGATTGAGGCGGTATTCGTTCATAACCATTTTGGAATGCTCGAGCCACAGTTTCCAGGCTTCTTTGGAGACATTCTCATAGACGCGCTTTCCGATTTCACCCTTCCAGGGAATGCGGTCGAGGCCGGGCATTTCGCGTCCGAACTTCACGCATTTCACCATGCGGACGGGTTGATCGCCGGATTGCGCACCGGGAGCCGGCGGCGGATTCGATGGGAATTTTTCGTCGGCCATGAAAACCTCCTGAGTGCTTGCTGGAAACGTGCAACTCCACGATACTTCATTGACACTGGAAATTCCAGCGGGCGCAGGAACGCGTAGTGGGTCAGGTTCCGATTACGACTTACGAGGTATTAGCAGCAGTCATGCACGGGTTGCGCTAAGGAACGCACGCTGTATAATCTGCGCCGCCATGAAAATACTAATCGCGTCTTTTGTATGTTGCGTGCTGTCCGTCGTGTGTTTGCGACAGACGACTGAAAAGTTGGAATGGGGCGAAAAATATAATTCGGACGGAGCAACGCTGCTTCTGAAAGAGATTGGGAGAAATCGAACGAACGGACAAACCGTGATTACGTACAACTTGTACGTGGCTGGACTGCCCAAGGATCTGGAGTATACATTGTGGACGAGGCTTGTTGGCAACAACCCGCAAGCCGTCGCTGACGCTTTTGTTAACAAAGATGGGCTGGTTGTCAGTGTACTGTCTGACCCTGCACACAATGTTGCCGAAGACCCCATCAATCTAAAGGTTGTCGCGGGTCGAGGTGAACCCAAGTTATTCGCTGTAATTGCAAATGATGGCCGTTATCGAGTGTTTGGGCAAGTCGTTCCGTTTCCTATCGAGAACACCAATGGACCTTGCCGGATTTCGGCCACGATGACGGGGCAGAACTACATCGGGGTTTTAGTCGTTGTGACCGGATTGCAACCCAAAGAGGAGTTCCAAATCGCTCAACGGTCGGGCAGCGAAGCAGGTCAGACAACGGCAACGGCGGCTGAGGACGGCACCTACCGAACGCTTGTCTTGCCTTTCGTGAAAGGGCAATCCTCGGGAAAACTTAAGTTCAACGTAAACGCGAAAGCCTGCACCGTTAATGTCGAAGTGCCGTGGGGACAAGGAAGTTACGCCATCCAATGACCTTCGGTGATGCTCGCAGCCGTTATCTGAAACTGAACCACTACCCAGGAACGGTAAGGGAGCAATGGTGAAAGCACGCCATCTGGATGTGTTTGCCTCTTGCGGTATGGGCGTCTTTTTGAGAGAAAGATAGACTTGGAGCTCCACGCTGTTAAGGCTTCCGGAGACTACTTATGAATACCCGCGCCACGAATACCTCTGAAGCGCCCCAGGCGGACGCGTATTACTGCGAAATTCCGAACGATCCCTGCACGATTGTGATGTTTGGCGCGTCGGGCGACCTGGCGCGGAGAAAACTTTTGCCGGCGCTTTACGATTTGGCGGTGCATTCGTGTCTGGCACCGCGGTTTCGCCTGGTGGGGTACGCGCGAACGGAAATGAGCGACGACGAATTCCAAGAGCGAGCCGGGGAATTTCTGCCAAAAGTGCAGGGCGGAGCGCCCGGTGCCAGCGATGCGGGGAAGCTTGACGAGTTTCTGAAGCAACTTACCTATTTCAGCGGGGATTACGACGATCCGGGCGCATTCGAGCGGCTGGCGAAGCGGCTGGAGGAAGTGGATCGCGAAGGGGATTTGCACGGGAACCGACTTTTTTATCTGGCGACGCCGCCGGACATATATCTGAAGATAATCGAGCAGATTGGCAAAGCGGGGCTCGCGAAACCGAAAAGCGATTCATCGTGGACCCGCGTGATTATCGAGAAGCCGTTCGGGCACGATAAGGCGTCGGCGTGTAATTTGAACGCGCAAGTGCTGAAGGTATTCAACGAATCGCAGGTCTACCGGATCGATCATTACCTTGGCAAAGAAACGGTGCAGAACATGCTGGTGTTCCGGTTCGGCAACGGCATTTTCGAGCCGCTCTGGAACCGGAATTACATCGATCACGTGCAGATCACGGCGGGGGAATCGCTGGGTGTGGAACGGCGCGGAGGATTTTACGAGAACACGGGCGCGCTGCGAGACATGATCCAGAGTCACGTGCTGCAACTGACGTCGCTTGTGGCGATGGAAGCGCCGGCGACATTTGATGCAACCGCGGTGCGAAACGAAAAGATCAAAGTGCTGCAGTCGATCCGCCCGTTTTCCGAGGAGACGATTTGGAGATCGGTCGTGCGCGGGCAATATGGGCTGGGAACGGTAGGCGGCAAGCAGGTGCCCGGGTACCGACAGGAGCAAGGCGTGAAACCGGATTCGGCGACGGAGACGTTTGTTGCGGTAAAGCTGCTCGTTGATAACTGGCGGTGGAGCGGCGTTCCATTTTATTTGCGAACGGGAAAGCGGCTGGCGAAGCCGGGGACGGAAGTAGCGATCGAATTCAAGAAGGCGCCGCACATGGTTTTTCAAGGCGAGAATGTGGAATCGAATTCGCTGGTGCTGAATATTCAGCCGGATGAAGGGATTTCACTTTCGTTTGGAGCAAAGGCTCCCGGCGGGCACATGCAGATTCGTCCGGTGACGATGGATTTCAGATACAGGCAGTCGTTCGGCGGCGGAACGCGCGATGCGTATGCCACGCTGATCAACGACTGCATACGCGGCGACGCTACGCTGTTCGACCGGGCCGACAGCGTGGAGGCGGCGTGGGCGTTGGTCGATCCGATTCTCGATGCCTGGCAACACGCTTCGGCGCCGCCCTTCCCCAATTATCCGGCGGGAAGCCAAGGTCCCAAGGCTGCAGACGATTTGACCGTTGGCGATGGACGCCGCTGGCGCCCGATTTAGGGCCGTCATCCGCATGTGGATTGCAGCGCGTACGCTACGAACTCCTTTCACGGCGGAGGCTCCTCGATGATTCTAGCGGGCGATCTGGGCGGAACAAAATCCAACCTCGGGCTATATGACGTTCAGGCGGGAAAGCTCGCGCGAGTAACGACGAAACGGTATGCGACCCAGGAGCATAAGAGTCTTGAAGAAGTAGTGACGGATTTTCTGGCAGTGACGAAGGCGAAAGTGACGGCCGCTTCGTTCGGGATTGCAGGGCCGGTGGTTCAGAACCGGGTCCACGCGACAAATTTTCCCTGGATTGTCGATGGCGCGGCGATGGCGAAGCATCTGGGAGTGAGCCGAGTGCGGCTGCTGAACGATTTGGAAGCCGCGGCGTTCGGGATCGGCGTGCTGGAGCCGTCGGATATGGAAGTGATTCATCCGGGCGTGCCGGCTTCGCAAGTGAACCGCGTGGTGATTGCGGCGGGAACGGGGCTGGGCGAAGCGATTTTATTCTGGGACGGCAAACAGCATTTGCCGATGGCGACCGAGGGCGGTCACGCGGATTTTGCGCCACACACGGAGCAGCAGGCGGACTTCTGGAAGTTTTTGAAGAAGCGCGAAGAGTTTGTGAGCATCGAGACGATTCTATCGGGCGGCGGATTCAAACGCGTGCACGAGTTTCTGAATCCTTCCATCCGACATGATTTCGACGAACGAGGAATCGACCCGGCACCTGGTATTACGGCGCGAGGGTTGTCAGGAGCGTGCCCGGCGTGCGCGGCGACCTTGGATTTGTGGGTGGATATTTACGGGTCGGAAGCGGGAAATTTGGCAGTTCGTGCGGTGGCGCGCGGAGGGATTTTCGTAACGGGCGGAATTGCGGTGAAAATATTGCCGAAGATGACGAATGGACGATTTGCGGCGGCGGTGAAAGATAAGGAAAAGCTTGGCGGGTTTTTGGAGCAGATTCCGGTGGTGGTGGTTTTGAATGAAGATTGTCCGTTGATGGGAGCGGCGTTTGTGGCTTGGAAGGGGCTGTAGGAGATTATAGTTTTGCTGGCGTGTTTCGCTGAGTGCGATTGCCGGTTCGTTCTCGTTCGTCCTGCCGGGAAATTCGAAAAATGCGAAAACTCATCTGCGGCCGCGTCATGCGCGTTGATGCGATCTGCTTTTCCAGTAGCGGAAAAGAAGGTACAGGCTGAGGGCGGCTGAGGCGGCGATGAAAGTGATCAGGATCGGCTTGGCGTGACTTGTGATGAGGGTGATGATTTGGCGGCCGTAGAAGGCGCCCAGAGCGGCGAGGATCGTAAAACGAATCGCGCGGCCGATTGTGAGTGCGATCAGAAACTTGTTGCGGGAATATTGCATGGCTCCCGCGGCGATTAGAAACGGAACCATCGGCGACGGTGGCGGGAGAACCGCTGGAATCAAAACCGCGCCGAAGCCCCACTTTTCGAATGCTTTGGTTACTCGGTTCATTTGGCGGCGGGAGATTTTGCGTTCCATGGCGCCTTTGCCCTGGCGGCGCGCGATGCGGTAGGTGACGAACCCGCCGATGACAGAACCTATGGTGGCCATCAGTGCGTAGTAGGGCCAAAGATCGCGCTGTTTTGCGGCGAGGACGATCGTGAGCGCGTCCATACTGCCGGGGATAGGAATTACGGAGCTATCGATGAGGCCGAGGACGATCAGGCCTGGGCCGCCGAGATGACGGACCCAGTGCATGAATTCGTGGCCGGGTGTGACGAGTTCGATGGCTCGGTGAATTAGCATACGGTGTCGAGGATCCTGATTTAGAGCACGATCGTTCCGAGTAGTGGGCCAATCCGTACTTGTGTTGCCCTGCTGCTAAATTTTCTGGGTACGAAGACGCATGATTTGCCCGCATTCTATCGCGGGACGCTTCCATTCAGTATCAGGCAATGCCGTCAGATCAGTTACAGAATTCTCTGTATCCTCTCATTAAGAAAACTTCTCTGTAAAAGACGAGTGCCCGCAGCACGAGGTTTCAGGATGATACTGCGCGGCTGGCGTTGGGCGCGGTGATACTATGCCGCCGGATTCTGGGGGAGTTCCTTCCAAACCGATGACTACAAGCGAAGACGGAAGTGCCGAAGGCGGCGCAGGGTTTGAAGCGCGAGTTGGGACTGGGCTCGGCGACTGCTGCTGTCGCCGGCGAAGTGATAGCGGTGGGAATTTTTCTTACGCCAGCGGGGATGGCGAAGGCGCTGGGGTCGCCGATGTGGTTGTTGATCGTGTGGGTAGCTGTGGGCGCGATGACGCTCAGCGGAGCGTTGTGCTATGGAGAACTGGCGGGGCGATTCCCGAGGGCGGGCGGCACGTACGTATTTTTGTGGGAGTGTTATGGGGCGAGGATCGCGTTCCTTTTCGGTTGGATGAGTCTGCTGGTGATGGAGCCGGGACTGACGGCAGCGTTTGCGACCGGGCTCGCGGGCTATGCGGCTTACATTTTTCGGTGGTCGCCCGTGGAGATAAAAGCTGGAGCGATTGCGGCGATTTGGGCGCTTTGCGTTTTGAACATGGTGAGCACGAGGATGAGCGCGGGATTTCTGCGGTGGATTACATGGCTGAAATTTGCGGTGCTTGGGACGCTTGTGATTTGGGCGATCGTTTTTCACCTGGGAGCGTCGTCGAATTTTGAGCCATTCGTAGCGCAGCGGCATGGATCGTTGCCGCTTGCGCCAGCGCTGGGCATTGCGATTGTGTCGGCGTTTTTTTCGTTTGGCGGATGGTGGGACGCGACGAAGATTGCTGGGGAAGTCCGCGATCCGGCGAAGACTTTCCCGAGGGCGCTGGCACTGGGAGTTATGTCGGTGACCGCGGTATACATTCTTGTGAGCGGCGTGTTTTGGTATTTGATTCCGTTCGACAAGGTGACGTCGGATGGAGCGTTCGTCGCGATGGCTGGAGCGGTGCTGTTTGGGCCTGCGGGCGGGATCGTGTTTTCGGCGATTGTTGTGACGTGCGTGCTGGGAAGCCTGGCCGCGGTGATCATGTCGTCTCCTCGCGTTTACTACGCGATGGCGAAGGACGGACTTTTTATTTCAGCGGTGGCGAAGACGCACCCTCGATTCGGTACGCCTGCTCGTGCGGTGGCAATCCAAGGGGTTCTGGCGTCGGTGCTGGTGGCAGTGGGAAGCTTCGAGCAGATCGTATCGTATTTTATTTTCGTGGCGGTGGCGTTTATCGGGCTAGCCGTGGCGGGACTGTTCGTGCTGCGGCGACGGAATCAGCCGTTCGATGGCGCGATGGCGACTCCGGGATATCCGTTTACGCCGCTTGGATATTTGTTGCTGACGGTGGTGATGCTGATATTGCTTGCGGCGCACAGCCCGCGTGAGGCGCTACTTGGGAGCTCGGTGGTGGTGGCGGGATTGCCGGTGTTTGAATGGATGAAGAAAAATATGACGCGCGACGCGAACGCGAGTTGAAGACCGGTACAGCAAACTCTGTAGGTTCGTGTGGCGTTCCAGGTAGGGAAGGGAATGCGGTTGACTTGATACGGCTGACGGTGCGAACAATTGTTTAGGGTTTGGTGAAATATTTTCCGAGAGGATTGACAACACATGCCCTTGAAAGAATATCGTGAGAAGCGGCGATTTGGAGTGACGCCGGAGCCGGCCGGTAAGACCGAAAGCAAGAATCGAAAGGCTGCGTCACTGATTTACGTCATCCAAAAACATCGAGCGTCGCGTTTGCACTACGATTTCAGGCTGGAGTGGAAAGGAACCCTGCTTTCGTGGGCGGTGCCGAAAGGACCCTCGCTCGACCCATCCGTGAAGCGGCTTGCGATGCAGGTGGAAGACCACCCAATCGAATACGCGAGTTTCGAAGGCGTGATACCTGCGGGAGAATACGGCGGGGGAACGGTGATGGTATGGGACACGGGGACGTGGGAACCGGAGCAGCCCGATCCGGCAGCCGCGCTTGAGAAGGGTGACTTCAAGTTCACGGTGTACGGCAAAAAGCTGAAAGGCTCGTGGGTGCTGGTGCGGACGCAGCGGGTTTGGGGGAAGCAGCAAACCGTCGTGGCTATTGATTAAACACCGCGACAAATTTGCATCATCAAAAGACATCACTGTGACGGAACCGAAATCGGCCGTGAGTGGAAGGCTTCTCGCAGATATTGCGCGCGCGGGCGGAGGCGACGTGGAACTGGCCGCAACGGGCGATCCTACCAGCAAGGCGCTCTCCAAGAAAACGTCGAAGCCGGCAAAGATTGCCGCTGCCGCTTCAGGGCGTCCACGCAAACAACGAGTTTAGTTCAAGTTGTTCGTGATGAATTTTGGGGAGCCGCGATACCGCGTGAGCGATCGAATTCCATTTCGCGTCCGGCCGATGCTGGCGACGCTCGTGCGGGAGCCTTTTGATATGCCCGGATGGATTTACGAAGAGAAGTACGACGGCATTCGGATGCTTGGGTACAAGGAAGGGAAAAGCGTTCGATTGATTTCGAGGAACGCGGTGGACCGAACGAGCGGATTTCCGCGGATCGTGGATGCGATGCGTGCGCTTAAACCGGCAACGCTTTTGTTAGATGGCGAAATTGTCGTGTTCGATCGCAAGAAAATCTCGCGATTCCAATTGCTGCAGCAGGGAAAGGGCGAAGCTGTGTACGCCGTTTTCGATTGCCTCTACCACGACGGGGCGGATTTACGGCGGAAGGCGCTTTCTGTGCGGCGCGAGGCGATGGAGAAATCGCTGCGGAGCTGGTGGTGTTGTGATTCCTTCGCGGCGGCTCTCGACGAATGGATTGAAGGCATTTCAGGAGGCCAAGCGGCGGGGATTCGAAGGATTAGTCGCGAAAGATCTCGCGGCTCATTATGTGGAGGGGCGATCGAGAAATTGGTTGAAGGTAAAAGTTCACCAGGAAGACGAGTTCGTGATTGGTGGGTATACAGAGCCGGAAGGTGCGCGGAAGCATTTTGGGGCGCTTCTTTTGGGCGCATATCAACGCGGGAAACTGCACTACGTCGGAAAAGTGGGCACCGGATTCGATGAGAGCACGCTGGCTTCCTTGCTTAGGAAATTTCGTCCGCTTGCGATCGAGCGGCCGGCGTTCGCGGTGCCGCCGGGGGAACGGGGAGCGACGTTTCTTGCGCCAAAATTGGTGGCGCAGATTTCATTTCAGGAATGGACAGCGGACATGAAATTGCGCCAGCCTGTTTTTCTGGGACTGCGCGACGACAAGAAGCCGAGGGAAGTTTTGATGCCGGAGCCGCAAAAATGACGAAGCCGCAGAAGAGATCGAAAAGCGCGAAGAGGCTGCCGGTGAATATTTCAAACCCGGACAAAGTCTTCTGGCCAGACGAAGGCTATACGAAGGCCGATCTGGCGGAGTTTTATCTGGCAATATTCCCGAAGCTTGCGCCTTACGTGAAAGACCGGATACTTACGATGGAGCGCTGTCCGGATGGGATGGGTGGCGAATGTTTTTATCAGAAGGAATTGCCGAAGGGGATGCCGCCCGACACGCCCGCGAAGAGGATCGAGAATGAAGGTGGCCGGCGGCCTGTGACGAACTATGTGGTCGGGGGTTCGCTCGAAACGCAACTGGCGCTGGTGAACCTTGGCTGCATTGCGGTTCATGCGATGGGCGGACGCGCGAGTTCTCCGCGTCAACCGGACTGGGTGTGCTTCGATCTCGATCCGGAGTCAGGTGAGTTTGCGGATGCGGCGCGGGCGGCGGTGTATATAAAGGAAGGGCTTGATGCGTTGAAACTCGAATCGTTTCCGAAGACATCGGGAAGCCGTGGGATGCATGTATTCGTGCCGATTCGCGTGAGCCCGGATGCGAGCGACGTGCTTTCGTTCGCAGAGGCGTTTGTTGCGCGTGTGGCAGCGTCGAACCCGAAGGAACTTACGGTGGAGCATTCAATCGCGGCGCGGAAGGGGCGGGTGTACCTCGATCCGTTTCGGAATGGATTTGGGCAGACGGTTGTGACGCCCTACTCGGTGCGGCGGAAGCTGAAGGCGCCGGTTTCGACGCCGCTTTCCTGGGCGGAGGTAAAGCCGTCGCTCGTTCCTTCGAGCTATAATATCGGCAACTTCGAGCAGCGGGCAAAACGCGTCGATCCGTGGAAGGATTTTTTCCAAAGCCAGCAGTCGCTTGAAAAAGCGATGAAGCAGATCAAGAAACTGTAATTCAGCTTTTCGCCCTCACGCGAGCCTTGAAATTCCCATCGCAAGTGTTCTTCAGTTAGATCACTTTTCTTCTCGTTGGGCCCTTGTGTTTGACGCTGTACAAACGCATACCCTTCATATACAAATTATTGGCAAATCTCCTCAGGATGTTTGGCTGCGAAACCTGACGGGGGAGCCATATTTTGTACCTCAGGCCCAGAACACTCAACGAAGCGGTCCTTGCGATAGCCGAACATGGCGGCCAAATCTTGTCCGGCGGCACCGATTTCTTTCCCGCATTAGGCGAACGAGCTCCGACGGGGACAGTGGTGGACGTGTCGTCGGTTCGTGAACTTCGCGGCGTTTCAATCGAGCCGGAGTACGTACGAATCGGCGGGCTCACGACTTGGAGCGAAATCATCCGGGCGCGGATGCCGCGATGCTTTGACGCGTTGAAGGAAGCAGCGCGAGAAGTGGGCTCGGTGCAGATTCAGAATCGCGGCACTGTGGCGGGAAATATTTGCAACGCTTCACCAGCGGCTGATGGGATTCCGCCGCTGCTGGCGCTCGACGCAGAAGTTGAGCTGGTTTCGGCTTCCGGCGCGCGGCGGATGCCGCTTGCGGAGTTCGTGATTGGAAATCGAGAGACGCAGCGCCACCCGGATGAAATTCTCGCAAACTTGTACGTGCCGCGCGGGCTCGATGATGCTGCGTCGAAGTTTATAAAGCTTGGCGCGAGGCGGTACCTGGTGATTTCGATCAGCATGGTGGCGGCAATTATTCGCGCGAATGCTGGCGGAAACGTGGGCAGAGTCATTGATGCGCGGGTTGCCGTGGGGTCGTGCTCAGTGAAAGCACAGCGATTAATGGGGCTCGAGCGCGCGCTTATTGGTGCTGAATCGCGTGCTGGTATTGGTGAGATTGCGTCTGCGGCGCATCTGGCGCCGCTTTCGCCGATCGATGATGTGCGAGCGACGGCGAGTTACCGAATGGACGCGTCGCTGACTCTGATCCGGCGAGCACTCGAAGCGTGCGTGGCGAACTGACGATTCTATGACGACGGCCCAGACCATCCCAAGCGCGAGTGGCGTTGAACATTCAGTGAGTTTCATCGTGAATGGGCGAGGCGTGCGTCTAGCGGTGGCTCCCATCAAGAGGTTGTCGCGCGTGCTGCGAGAAGACCTTGGAATGACCGGCACGAAAGTGGGCTGCGATGCGGGGGACTGCGGGGCTTGCACCGTGCTGCTCGGCGGCGAGCCCGTGTGTTCTTGTCTTGTGGCCGCCGGGCAGGTGGAAGGGCAGGAGGTGACGACCGTTGAGGGTCTTGCTGCGCGAGCTCCAGTGTATGAGCAACTGCAGAAATCGTTTTTGAGCCATGGGGCGGCGCAGTGCGGGATTTGCACGCCGGGAATGTTGGTGTCAGCGACGGCGTTACTTGAGCGCACAGCAGGTCCGAGCGAAAACGAAGTGATGGACGCGCTTGGCGGTGTGTTGTGCAGGTGCACGGGTTACCGAAAAATTATTGCGGCCGTGATGGAGGCGCGATCTGGGACGGTGACGGATGTCGCGCCCGAATCAGGCGCGGCCGTGGGCGCACGGCTCGTGCGGCTTGACGGAAAGCGGAAGGTTGAGGGGAACGAAATTTTTGGAGCGGATGAAGCGCCGGCCGGAACACTTGCTCTGCGGGCGATTCGAAGCAGGTTTCATCGGGCGCGATTTCAGTTTGGCGATATTGATTCATTTGTTGCGGCGCATCCTGGAATCGTGGCGGTTTTTACGGCGAAGGATGTGCCGGGTGAGAATTGCTACGGCGTGATTCCGCCGTTCGCGGACCAGCCGGTGTTTGCGGAAAGCGAAACGCGATTTCGCGGCGAGGCGATTGCAGCGGTCGTGGGAGAAGCGGACGCGATTGAAGCGCTTGACCTAGCGGAATTTCCTGTGACGTGGGAGGAGTTGCCGGGGCTGATGACGATGGAAGCGGCGCTCGCTCCGGATGCTCCGCGGATTCACGCCGAGCGCGAAGGCAACGTGCTGGTACGAGGGCGCGTGGTTTGCGGCGATGTGGAGCGAGGGTTGGCGGAGTCGGACATCGTGGTGGAAGGCGAATACGAAACCGGATTCGTGGAGCACGCGGCCATCGAGCCCGAAGCAGGATTTGCGCGGCGCGTTGGGGACACAATCGAGATTCAGGCGTGTACGCAGGCGCCCTACACGGATCGAGCCGACATCGCGAAAATTCTGGGGCTTGCGGCGGAAGCGGTACGAATCATTCCGACTGCGGTTGGCGGCGGATTCGGCACGAAGCTCGATTTGTCCGTGCAGCCATTTGTGGCGATTGCTGCATGGCATTTGCGGCTGCCGGTGCGGATGGTGTACTCGCGAATTGAATCGGTGATGGTGACGACGAAGCGGCATCCTGCGCGGATTCGCGCACGCATCGGCGCGATGCGTGACGGTAAGCTTCATGCGATGGATTTTTCGGCAGATTTCAACACGGGAGCTTATTCGTCATGGGGGCCCACTGTTGCGGCGCGTGTGCCGGTACATGCGTCGGGGCCGTATCGCATTCCAAACTATCGCGCGATTACGCGAGCTGTGCACACGCACATCGTTCCGGCCGGCGCGTTCCGTGGATTTGGCGTGCCACAGATGGCGATTGCGCAGGAACAGATTTACGACGATCTCGCCGACCGGCTGGATATGGATCGGCTAGAGTTCAGGATACTCAATGCACTTGATGACGAAACGCCGACGGTCACGGGTCAGGTGATTGGCGAAGGAGTGGGAATTCGAGCGTGTTTTGAGGCGTTGCGGCCGAAGTGGGCGGCTGCGCGCGAGAAAGCGGCGGCATTCAATGCAGGCGCGAACGGCAATTTGCTGCGGAGGGGCGTCGGGGTTGCGGGGATGTGGTACGGCTGCGGAAATACTTCGCTTTCAAATCCGTCGACGATTCGCGTGGGATTGAAAGCGGACGGACGAATTGCGCTGCACCAGGGCGCGGTGGATATCGGGCAGGGGTCGAGTACGATCGTGACGCAGATTTGTGCCGACGCTCTGGGCGCCGCGGTAGAGCGATTCGACCTCGTGTCAGCGGATACGTCGATTACGCCGGATGCGGGAAAAACTTCTGCATCGCGACAGACATTTGTAACGGGCAAGGCCGCGCATTTAGCGGGAAATGAATTGCGGCGCGCGATTTTGCGACTTGGTGATGCTTGCGAGTGCGCGACAATTTCTTTTGGAGACGGGCGTGTGACGATTGACGAGGGCGAAGGGAAGCAAACGCGAACGATCGATTTGCGGAGTTTACCGCTCGACCAGCACGGGTATGTGCTGACGAGCGAAGCGACATTCGATCCTCCGACGAGCCCACTCAATTCGGACGGACAAGGTGTGCCGTATGCGGTGTTCGGATTTGGCGCGCACATGGCGGAGATTGAAGTCGATATCGAGCTTGGAACCGTGCGAGTGCTGAAAATTACGGCGGCGCATGACGTGGGCCGTGCGATCAATCCCACGTTGGTGGAAGGTCAGATCGAAGGCGGCGCGGCGCAGGGATTGGGCATGGCGTTGATGGAGGAGTTTTTTCCGGCGAAAGGTGAAAACCTGCACGATTATTTAATTCCAAGTGTTGGGGACGTGCCGCCGGTTGAGTCAATTCTAATTGAGGATCCGTCGCCGGTCGGGCCATTCGGCGCGAAGGGAATCGGTGAACAAGCTGTGATTCCGACTGCGCCGGCAATTTTGAATGCGATTCACGATGCCACCGGAGTACGGATTCACAAAATACCGGCGACGCCGGATCGCGTTCGCGCCGCGATTCTTGCGGCTGGCGGTACGGGCATGCCGGGCACGCGCGGTGGAAACGCGACGGTTGGAAAAAAATGAACGACGCTGACGCCATTCGATGCGACGCGTGTCCTGTGCTGTGCTACATCAAGCCGGGGCGCGTGGGCGCTTGCGATCGTTATGCGAATCATGACGGCCAGATTGTACGTGTGGACCCTCACGTGGTGCTCGATCAAACGGTTTCGGCTGGCGGAGCCGTGGTGCCGTTTCTGGGCCGCGGGCGGGAGTGGGATGGCTCGATCGTAAGTGGACCGGAGACTTTTGTGACTGCGATCGGAGCGGGGACGACGTACCCCGATTACAAACCGGCGCCGTTCATCATTTCGTCGGAAGTAGAAGGCGTCGACATGGTGACTGTGGTCACCGAGGGAATTTTCAGCTACTGCGGCGTGAAGGTGAAAATCGATACGGATCGTTTTCTTGGGCCGGAGCGCAATCTTGTTAGAGTGCAGGGCGAACCCATAGGGCACGTGACGACGAGCGAGTACGGTTCGCAGATGCTTTCGCTCGGTGGCGTCCATCATCTGACGGGCGGGACGAAGAGCGAAGGGAACGTGACGTGCGAAGCGCTGCTGAATTTGTGCAACGGCAAAGCCGTGGAGCTTTCGATTGATGAAGGCGCGAAAGTAATCGTGCAGGCCGGGAAACCACCAGTCGTTAATGACGTGATGGAAGAGCGAATGCGCGTGGGGTGCGGCTCGGCAACAATTGGGATGTTCGCTAAACAATGGCTTGGGAAAGTGGATGACGTGGTCGTGGTGGACGATCACATTACGGGCGTGCTATCCGAGCATCAGGCTGGAAAACTTCTCGGGATTCCAGAGACTGGAATTAAATTAAGAGGAAGGCGATCGACTCCGGGACGTTATTTTCGCGTGGCAGAGCCCGGAACTGCGTGGGGCGGAACGAACATTACGGATCCGCTGTCGATTCTGAGCGAGTTTAATCCGAAGGCCGCTTGGCGCGGTCTGCGAATGCTAATGGTTAGCACGACTGGCGAGCACTACGCCTATTTTGAATTGGACGAGGGGCTGCGACCAGTCGAGAAAGATTTGCCCGCGGCGCTAAGGGAATCCGTAGCGCGAATCAAGGAAAACTGCGAGCCGGCGCTCTCGACGGTGCTGTTCATGGGCGGGGCGGGCGGGTCGTTGCGCGCGGGCGTGACGGAAAATCCGGTGAAGCTAACGCGGTCGGTAAAAGACGCGCTGACGCGAGTGACGTGCGGAGGCGCGCCTGTGTATGTGTGGCCCGGCGGCGGAATTACGTTCATGGTGGACGTGACGCGAATGCCGGAGAACGCGTTCGGATACGTGCCGACACCTGCGCTCGTGGCGCCGATCGAATTTACACTCAAGCTTAGCGACTATGTCGCGCTTGGAGGCTACGCGGATTCGGTGCGTTCGCTCAGCTCGATCATGAGTGACGAGAGCCGGCGGCACGTGCAAGCTCGCGTAGACAATCCCTGGCCGCTTGGCCCTGCGAGCACGACGAGGCCACGCCAGTGAGAGAGGCAGCAATCGTTCGATTGTTGCCGGATGGAAGGCGGCTGCATCTTCACGATGGACCGATCGACATCGTGCTCGAAGCATTTGGCGATGCGAATGAAATTCGTATGACGTACTCCGCCGCCGCGAAGCGATTTGTGAGTGTGCTCGACGAGTTGTGCGGCGAGCTTGCTATTTTGCGACAACAATCGCGGCCGGGCAGCGCGCAACCTGCTGGGAGCGTAGCGCGGCGCATGACTGCGGCGGTGGCGCCGTTTGCTGAACGGACATTTATCACTCCGATGGCGGCGGTGGCGGGCGCTGTGGCGGAGGAAATCCTCGGCGCGCTGACGCGGTGTGCCGCGCTCGATCGCGCATACGTAAATGATGGCGGAGACATCGCGTTGCACATCGCGCCGGGTCAACAGTTCTCGGTGGGGATGGCGGAGTATCCGCATGGCGTTGCAGATTCGATCGGGGTGATCGAGCGGCCGTCGCTCTTTGGAAAAGTGACGCTCAGCTCCGCGCAGCGCGTTCGAGGCATCGCAACGAGCGGGTGGCGCGGGCGCAGTTTTTCTCTCGGCATCGCCGATGCCGTCACGGTTCTGGCCGGACGAGCTTCGGAAGCGGACGCAGCGGCGACGGTGATAGCAAACGCCGTCGATTTGCCGAGACATAATGCGATTACTCGTGTTCCCGCAAGCGAGATCGCACCGGACAACGATCTTGGCGATTTGCTGATCACGCGCGGGGTAGGGGAACTGACGGCCGGCGAGATTGCCGCCGCGCTGGACGCAGGTGCGTGCGTGGCCGAATCATTGCTGTCATCAGCACTGATCCATGCAGCAGCGTTACACCTGCGCGGCGAAACGGTGCTTGTAGGAGTTACGCGAGGGTTCGCGTGTGACGCGCCATTTTCGGAAGACGCGCAGCTTACGAGGAGCGGCGTTCATGCATGAAGTTCGCGTGCGGAAGCAGGTTCTCACTGTCGAGGAGATTTTTCATGAGGGCGGGCCGATTTCGAATGTGCCTCTGCGACGCGCAGCGGCTTTGGCCGTGATACACAATCCATTCGCGGGTGGGTACGTTGAAAACATCGCACCGTTCATGGAAGACCTGAATCCTCTCGGGCTCGCGATGGCGAAGCGGCTCGTGGCGGCGCTTGGCGGCGATCCAAAAATCGTGCAGGGCTATGGCAAGGGAGCAATTGTTGGAGCGGCGGGTGAGCTGGAGCACGGAGCGCTGTGGCACGTCCCGGGCGGCTACGCGATGCGCGAAGTGTTGGGAGGCGCGAAGGCGATCGTGTCGTCGACAAAAAAGGTAGGCGGCCCTGGCACGCGGCTCGACGTTCCCATCACCCACATCCACGCCTCCTACGTGCGGAGCCACTTCGATGCGTTCGAAGTAGGAATCACTGATGCGCCGCGAGCGAATGAGATTTTGCTGGCGCTCGTGATGACGACTGGATCTAGGATTCACGCAAGAGTGGGCGGGCTGAAGGCATCGGAAATAAAGGGAGAGGACGGATTGCGATGAGCGCGCCGGCAAAAGCAAGAATCCGCAAGATCGTTACGTTCGTCGAAGAGATACGGACTGAGATGGGGCGCGCCGTCGAGCCGCCCACTCGTCGCGCAGCAGCCGTAGCCGTGATCGAAAACCCGTGCGCGGGAAGGTATGTGGAAGACCTTTCAGAACTGATCGCGATCGGTGAAGAGCTCGGCGAAATTCTTACGGAAAAAGCTGTGGCGGCGTTGGGAATTTCGGCGGCCACGGCGGAAAGTTACGGTAAAGCTGCGGCTGTTGGAGAAAATGGCGAGATCGAGCACGCCGCGGCAATCCTGCATCCGAAGCTCGGCACGCCCGTGCGACGCGTGCTTGGAAAAGGCGCGGCGCTCATTCCGTCTTCGAAGAAACGCGGCGGGTTGGGAGTTACGCTCGACATTCCTTTGGGGCATAAAGATGCGGCATTCGTGCGAAGCCATTTCGATGGAATGGAAGTCCGCGTCGCCGACGCGCCCCGCGCAAATGAAATCGTGGTGGCGATCGCTGTAACGGATAGCGGGCGTCCGCTGGCGCGCGTGGGCGGGCTGACGAAGGATCAGATCAAAGGCGAGGACGGCTTGCGTTGAGTTTCCGGCAGCGGGCGCTGTGCTGAGCCCTCGCCCACCATGCCGCGGCTAGTTCTTTACGATTTCCGCGGCAGCGGTTGCAGGAGGCGTGTTGCGGCTACGCTGCGCGCTGACGACTCCGTCCACTATCACCATACTGATTCCGGGCAAGTCTCCGAGGTGAATGCTTTCAAGCAGGGTTTTGCCAGCTGTGTGCTGAGCGCGGTCCATCAGAACGAAATTTGCGGCGCGGCCTACTGCAATGAGTCCGCAGTCGAGGCTGCGCATTTTTGCTGTGTTCCCGGTGGCGAAGCAGATCGCAATTTCAGCGGGAACATCTCCCACCGATGACAGCATTGAAATCACACGCAGAATCCCTAATGGTTGGACGCCTGAGCCGGCGGGCGAATCCGTGCCGAGAATTACTCGGTTCAACTGCTTCAGTTCTTTTGCGGTGCGCAGGGTGAACAGAGCGGCGCGCTCGTTTCCGTTGTGAACAATTTCGAGAGCGCGCCCGGATTTCTCGCAGAGGGCGGCGATTTGATCGTCGGGCAGCGCGGTGTGGCCGCCGTTTATGTGGCCGATCACATCGGCGTCCGTCTCGAGGACGACATCTTTATCGATGAGACCTGAGCCGGGAATCGAAGGGCCGCCCGTGTGGATCGTGCTTTGAATGCCATACTTTCGCGCCCACGAAACCATTTGTCGCGCCGTGGCGCCGTCTTTTACGCTCCCGAGGCCGACCTCGCCCAGAAACGTGACACCGGCCGCGGCGAGTTCCTTAAAGTCGTTTTCAACCATACCGTGCTCGATTATCGGAGCGCCCGCGAGTACATGCACACCGCCCGGCCGGAACGCCGCGAACGCGCGCTGAGCCGTGATGGCCATGGCCTTTACGCCGAGGATATCCTTCGGCCGTCCGGGCATGTGAACTTCTCCCGCTGAAATCATTGTGGTGACGCCGCCGTGCATGCAGCTATCGATCCAGCCAATTTGATTCTGGCGCGGAGTCCAGTCCCCGGCGACGGGATGAACGTGACTATCGATCAGACCCGGCGCGAGCGCGGTGCCTTTTGCATCGACCGTGGTGGTGGCGGACGAAGTGTCGACGTCTTTCGCTTTGCCGATGGCTGCGATTCGACCGTCGACTGCTACGACCGTATCGGCATCGAGAATTGGCCGAGCCAAGTCTCCGCTCAGCAGCAGTCCAATGTTGCGAATTACGAGGGTCGAGTGAGCTAAGGACTTCGCCGCGTCATCATGCGCCATGCTGCACTTCCTTCAAGCAGGAGTTTCGCGCGACAGTGTGCCACATCTAAGTGCGCGGACTCTACCGTTGCGAATACGCTGAGGAGGAAGGCGACGTAAAGCTCCAGGAGGCTACGGCCTGCTTTAGGTTTCGAGGGAGATTATGGCGGCGACTAATCCGCTCCGGCTTTTCTGGACTGGAGGTTCGCGCGATCGTGGACAGAATCGACACTAGTTTCGATACTGAGCATATTCTCGATCTTGAATACGCTTCGCTTGACCACTAGATCCGATGCCCAAAGGAAAATGTCGAAAAGTCTCGCGCGGTCGAGATTGTCAAAACCACGGGTGGGACGGACCAACTCCCCGGCCTGCGCCATGCACTGTTGCAAAAAACGATCCACGGCGAGGGAGGTAACGGCGTCCGCATCGTTCAGCGGATTTGAGTTGCATCGCTCAAGCTTTTCGTAACAGTGCGATATGAAGTGCCCGATGCAAAAGAAGCGAAGCGCCAGGAGCCCAACGGCCGGATTTCCGCAGTGCTGAGTATCGCATCGAATCCACTTCTTAACGGATGGATCGCTTTCTTGCGTTGAGTTGGTTTGCTCCAAAGAATCTTCTTTCATGGCCCTCATTTCCTTAAGGCTTTTGCACGCGACTGAATCCGCGGTTAGTTCGTCCTCGCATTCCGGATTGGCAACGAGCATTCGCGCTAACAAAGCGGCGAGCTGATCGATGCCACTCGACCATCTACACCGTTGGGCAGCACTGCCTCGTAAGTGTGAACTCTCGAGCAGACATCGATCAGCGGTGAAATCATTTTCAGAACTGTCGCTGACGATTCCCAGCGATTTCCAGTTGCGTCCTTCTCAGCCTTCCAAAAACTCATGACGAGAACCAGGCGCGGTTCTTTGTGAGACACGAGCACGATGGCGCTCGAGAATCCGCGCTGCTTTTTCAGATGGTCCATCAATGAGCCCTGGATGCAATTCCGCAATTCGCGAATCTTGCCTGGCTGGGCGATGAATTCGACTGATCGCGCATTCAAAGTCTGACACCTGCCATCAACGGTTGAGGCCAATTTGGTTGTCACTCCCCAAGGATCGGAATTGCAAACCACATCCTCGATTCCTACGAGTTCAGTTTCGATTGAATGGCTCATTCGCTCTCTCCTCTTAGCGTGCTTTTTGGGGATGGCGGGGAGGCGCACCCCAGTTCGTTCGGGGTAGGGACGACCCGAGATGCGCCGTGCGGCTGGAGGAGTTCGAGCATTGCCATCCGTGAGACCTAGATCCTCAATTTTCATAAGTAGAATCTCGGTCTTCACTCGGAATAGTGAGCTTAGTACGCAAATCGTTTCACTTCGGGAAACCTTTTTTGCGACATCTGTAAGAGATGCCGCGTGCTGCAGTCGTGCGGTGACGTTTCGCAGCGGGCAACCATCATTGCGCTTGATTTCATAGGGGGATATACTTCGTGCCCTCATGAGGGGCGTGTGGAATTCTTCTCGTTCGATGAGGCCTATCTCCAGAGGCTCCGGGAAAGGGACTTCCCGACGGAGCAGCATTTTGTCGGCTACTTCAGCCAGTTGCTGCTGATCAAGCTGCGGTCACGACTCCGTTCGTCCCCAGCTGTAGATGATATTCGCCAGGAGACGTTCGTTCGCGTGTTGAAGGCAGTGCGAACGGAGGGGGGGATCCGGACGGCGGAAGGGCTCGGCTCGTTCGTTAACTCCATATGTAACAATGTGTTACTGGAGTATTATCGCAGTTCGGCGCGGGGTATCGTCCCTGATGAAACCCCGGCGGGCCCTCCGGACGAGACGATAGATCTGGATGGCATGCTGGTAGCGAAGCAAACGCGCGAGCACGTAAAGGTAACGCTTTCAAGGCTTTCCGAGAAGGAGCGGCGCCTATTGCGGGCTATGTTCTTTGAGGATAAGGATAAGGACGAGATTTGCCAGGATTTCGGCGTCGACCGGGACTATTTGCGGGTGCTGGTGCACCGGGCCAAACAGAGCTTTCGGGCCCAATACGAGCACGTGGAGCCGCCTGGGCACGTTGGCGCACGGCAATCAGGGCACTAATGAAACGATTTAGGCTCCCGAGTCACTACTGGGAGTATGGATACTATGAACCACACAGAAGCGATACGGCTTAAGGCCGCAGAGAAGTATCTCCTTGGAGAACTGAGCGCTGAATTGCGCGATCAGTACGAGGACCACTACTTCGGATGTTTGGAGTGCGCGCAAGACATTCGGGCCGGCGCGGCGTTGGTCGATAATGCGCGAGATGTTTGGAACGCTGGAACGATCACCGATGAAGCAATACAGGTGCAGCCCACGAAAGCGCGCGGCGGCGGCTGGTGGAGTGCTGTGTTGCGGCCAGCGTTTGGCGTGCCTGCGCTTGCCGCGCTGTTGCTGGTGGCTGGATATCAGAATGCGGTGACCATTCCCCATTTGAAGACGGCGCTGTCGCAGTCGCAAACCCCTCGTGTTTTATCTTCATTTTACCTTACGAAGGATCGTTCACGCGGTCCGGCGGGAGCGCTGCCGATTGCTGTGGCGCCGAACAAACCATTCAGTCTCGTGATTGACATCCCAGCTGAGATACAACCGCATTCCGAATTTAGTTCTTATCTCTGCGAGATTCAAAACGAAGCAGGCGCGCCCGAATTTTCATTGAGTGTTTCTCCGGAAGAAGCGAAACGAGCCGTGGAGCTGCTCGTTCCGGCCGGCCGGTTAGCATCAGGAGTGCATGTACTGGTTGTGTATGGTTTGGGCTCGCCTGGAACCCCCGCTAGCGCTAGAATGAACGTCGCAGATTTCAAATTCTCTCTCTCGAACTCCAAGTAGCTCGTTATTGACGCAGGAGGCAGCGCCAATGCTGAAGCAAACCGTTCACAAGACGTATGTCTACAACGCACACGGCCATGCTGCGAGCGGACACATCACCAGGCCGCTCGATCACATCATTGAAGTGCAAGCGGGCATGTCGCTGCCGACGACGGGCGGCTTAGGACACTCACGCGTCGACAATTTTCGATTCAAAGAATATGTTTCGTTTGCGGCGGGCTATACGCACGTGTCCGGTAGCAAGATCGATGACGAGACATATACAACTCTTGCGACCGCGACCGTCGAAAATCTGAATATCCTTGATGTAGTGACTGCCGATCGCGTGGTCGCAAGGCTTGCTTCGACGCACACACTCCCCGATGATGAGGCTCAGATCACCGTGCTTGGCAGCAAGATCGAAAACCTGAAGATTGCCGGAAATCCAGTTCACATAGAGTTTGCAGACGAACTGTTTCTTCGCTTGAAGACGTTTGAATCCATAAGAAAGGAGTTTCAAAACAACGCCAAATTCCGCAAAATAGCTGCCGATCCATTTCTCACAGGAAAGCCGAAGAAATCCATCGAGCCCCACGGAGTGGTGCTTTGCTCGCTCGTCAAGGACATGAAGATCGATTGTCCCGGAGTAAAGCAGGCCGGACACTCGTTCGAAGTGCCGGAATTTGGAAAGATCTTTGTCGGAGAGGTTCTCGCTCAGCACCGCAAACGTACCGTGACGATGCTCCGCTTCGAACTTGGCTGTCCCCTGGTTGGCGATTTCACAGCCTCGCAAGTTGTCGGCAATGGGCATCCGTTGCCGTAGTTTTCCTGGTTTCCTTCGGAATTGTCATCGCCGGCGGAGGTTGCAGAAAAAACACACCCAATCTCCCAGCGATCTACGAGGATGCGTGGTCAAAGGTCAGGCACGGCAATAACAGCGCTGCGCTCGCAGAGCTGGACTCAATCCACCTGAATGATTCCCTCGCGAATGAGGAATGGCGCTGGCATTTCAGAATTCTGAGAGCCGAAATCCTTGTGCGCGACGGCAAGAACAAAGAAGCTCTCGAGCTGCTTGACCCAGAACCTCCTCCACAACTCGCGGCAAGTGATATTCCAGCATGGAGGAAAATCGTTCAGGGCAGTGCCAGTTACTCACTGAATCGATTCGAAGATTCTGAGAAATTTCTCCAACAAGCTGAGGCTTTTGCGTCGACAGCTAAGCCCGAACTGCTCGGGGAAGTAAGACTGAGAAAAGGAACGCTTGGATTTTACCGTGGGGATTTGCCGTCGGCCGACCGCGAATATCGTGCGGCGCTTCCGTTAGCCAGAAATCAGCACAATCAATTTCTGGAATCGGCGGTTCTCGGGA
>CAVZNU010000008.1:0-790148 GCA_963776695.1 uncultured Acidobacteriota bacterium
CGCAACTTTATGGCACCACTTGTGTTAGATAGACTGTGGAGGCCATGACCAGGTCTGACGTCCAACTGATGATGGACGTGAAGGCGGGGGACACTGCGTCCTTCGACCTTCTATTGGAGAAGTATCGAACGCCGCTGGTGAATTATTTGTACCGCATGGTGCGGGATACGGCGACGGCAGAGGATCTGGCGCAGGAAGTTTTTCTGCGGATTTATCGCGCGCGCAAGGACTACTTCGCGGGCGCGAAATTCACCACCTGGCTTTTCCGCATCGCGACGAACCTGGCGCTGAATTCGGTTCGCGACAACCGGCACCGGCGCAAGGAACTATCGCTCGATGCGCCGGCGAGTGATGAAGATGAAGCCCCGATTCAAGTGCCCACGAACGAAATGCGGATCGACGAGCACATGATCGAACGCGACCGTTGTGAATTTATCCGTCGCACGATTGCAGCTCTCCCGGAAAAGCAACGCGCGGCTGTGCTGCTGCATAAATATGAAGAGATGGACTACGGAGAAATTGCAAAAGTGCTGGAATGCTCGGAAAGCGCGTTGAAATCGCTTTTATTTCGCGCCTACGAGACCCTGCGAATCGAACTGGCCCCTTTGATGGCTCAGCCGGTCGGGAATCGCGCGGGGGAAGGAAGGCCGTCATGAAGTGCGAAGTGGTTTCAAAGGAACTGATCGCGTATCTGGACCGGCGTGCGAATTCGGCGGAGCGGCAGGAAGTGGAAGAGCATTTGGCGAGCTGCGCCGCATGTCATGCCCGCGCTGAGGAATTCCGGAAGGTGTGGAACGTTTTGGATGAGATGCCGGTCGAGGAGCCGTCACTCGGTTTTGATGCGCGCATCCGCCAGCGGATTGCGGATGAGCCGCGGCCGGGCTGGTTCCGGTGGTTTGTGCCGCAGCCGAGGCTGGCGCTGTCGATGGCGTTGCTCGTGGCGCTGTGCGTGTGGGTGGCGCGGATGCCGCGAGATTATTCGACAACGGCAACGATTCCGGCGGTGGTGACCGAGCAGCAACAATTTCAGGTGATCGAGAATCTGGGAGTGCTCGAGAATTACGACGTGCTGTCGAAGTTCGATGCGCTGTCGGAACTTCCGGCGGCGGCTGAACATTCTCAGCCACAGTCGCACCCAGAGCCGCAGCAGAGCGAACAGACGCAAGACAATGGCGGAGGAATGTAGGTGAAGCGAATCTCACGAGCGGCAGCGCTTGTTGGCATGCTCCTTCTGGGGCTTGCGGCGCGGACTGCGTCGGCTCAATATCCGCCGCCGGGCCGGTGGGCTGCAGCGCGGCAGCAGCAGCGTGCGATGGCGCAGGCGCGCAGGCAAGCTGCACAAGCGCATGCTTCCGCTCCCGCTGCAAAGGGGAACGCGGCTCAGGGGAATGCGCGTGGGATGGCCGGACTGCCGCCGAAGTGGGTTGAGAACTTGCGCGACAAATCGCCGCAGGAGCAGGAGCGCTTCATGCAGAACAACGAGCGCTTCCAGAACTTGCCGCCGGCTCGCCAGCAGCAGGTCCGCCAGAACCTTCAGAAATACAACAGTCTCACGCCCCAGCAGAAAGACGCGCTAAAACAGCGAGAGCAGACATGGCAGCAGATGAGTCCCGAGGATCGCCAGAAGGTGAAGAACGACCTGCTACCGAAATGGCAGAAGATGACGCCTGACCGCAGGCAAGCGATCAATGGGCGGTTGCACACGCTGCAGGGCATGAGCGCTGCGGATCGGGAGAAGGCGCTGAACGATCCGAAGTTCCTGCAGGGGCTTAACCCGGACGAGCAGTCGATGGTGCGGGAGCTCAATTCGCTGCGAAGTACGTCGAATCCGTAGGTGTGCAACTCATTCGAAAAATATTTTGTTAACTCTTACAATACATTTTTGACTTTTCCCGAAAAATTTCCGCAATCAAACAACTAGCGGTGCGGAGCGGGCACGCGCGCGTCCACTACTAATTGTGGTTTCCGCAGACGGTACATACAAGAGCGCGCCGGCCGCACTCAAGATTTTCCACAAAGAAATATTCATTTCCCGACGAATTTAACTTGACACGCGATGGAACCTAACTACAATCGGGGCACAAAGTGGGAAGAAGTGGCGCAGAGTGGTAGAAGGTGTTAGGCAGTGGGTTCCGAAACAACGATCAGAAACAGGGCGCAAGTCAGCGGTTCTAGAAGCGGTCTAGAAGTGGCGCAGGGCAGAGGCGAACCAGCGAGTGATTTCCAGGGCGCACACGCCGGGCGACGAAGGTTTTCATGCTGCGGGGCAACTATTCGGCAACTGTGGACGAAAAGGGACGGGTGAAGATCCCCGCCGATTTTCTAGCCGAATTGCGCAAGTCGGGCAAGAAATTCTACGTCACCAGCTCAAGCGGCGAGTACGCGAGGATCTATCCCATGAAAGCGTGGGAAGAGATCGAGAAAAAACTCGCGAAGCAATCCTCTTACAACCGGGCCAAGCAGAAGTTTCTAGCACGGGCCAATTACTACGGGCAGTTGGTCGAGGTGGATGGGCAGGGGCGCATTCTAATTCCACCAGTACTGAGGGAATCGGCGCAGATGAAGGGCGAGGTCGACGTACAGGGCCAGCTCACATATCTGGAAGTATGGAATCACGCGCGATTCCTCGAACAACTGAATCGTAATCCCATCACGGCGGAAGACGAAAAGGTACTGGACGATCTGGGCATCTAGCTTTTGAGCGTTCTGCATATACCGGTCCTGGCACGAGAAGTAGTGGACTGGTTGCAGATTCGGCCTGAAGGCACGTATTTGGATGCGACCGTTGGCACGGCGGGGCATTCGATTGATATTGCCAAGCGGCTAACGACGGGGCGCTTGGTGGGGCTGGATCGCGATCCGCAGGCACTCGAAGTGGCGCGGGAGCGGTTAAGGGCGTACGAGGGGCGGGTGACGCTGGTGCACGCGGAATTTTCGAAGATCGGCGAAGTGGCAGCGAATTTGAACCTGCCTCCGCTCGACGGAGTGATTGCCGATCTGGGGATTTCAAGTTTGGAGCTGGACAGCCCTGAGCGCGGATTTTCATTCCGCTGGGCCGCGCCGTTGAACATGCGCATGAATCCCGACGATGCGCTGACGGCAGACGAAATTGTGAATTACTGGCCGGAGAAACAGCTGGCCGATCTCCTCTATGAGAAGGCGGAGGAGAGAGATTCACGAAGAATCGCCAGAGCAATTGTGAGGGCGCGGCCGATCCGCGACACCGAACATCTGGCAACGGTTGTGGCAGGGGGCCGAAAAGCAAGGGGAAGGCAGAGACTGCAACCCGCGACAAAAACGTTTCTGGCGCTGCGGATAGCGGTGAATCGAGAGTCGGAGGAACTCGGGCAGTTTCTTTCGCGGACCCCTGCCACTTTGAATACGGGAGGACGGTGGATCGTCCTCAGTTATCACTCACTCGAAGATCGTCTCGTCAAACACGCTTTTCAGAACCTGGCACGCGAGGGAAGTTTTCAGGTGCTGACCAAGAAAGTGATCCAGCCTGGCGACGAAGAGATTCGGAACAATCCAAGATCGCGCAGCGCAAAAATGCGCGTGGCGGAGAAATTGGCGCCGGCGGAGACATTGACGGATGGGAGCTGGTCATGACGCAATACCATACAGTGAAGCGCATTGATAATTCGAGGCTGGTTCGTCCCACGCCGAAAACGCGGCTGCACGATTGCTGGCGGCGCGTGGTGATGGTGGCGGCGATGGCAGCATGTCTTCTTTCGTATGCCTGGCAGCATTTCGAGTGCATCCAGATTCACTACCAACTCGAGCAGCTGCAATCGACCCGAGCGCAGGCAGTGGAGTTGAATCAGCAGCTGCACGTGGAAGTGGCCACGTTGCGCGCACCCGGACGAATCGACAACTTTGCGCGACAGCACCTGGGATTGACGGTAGCGGTGCCGGGACAAATGCTTCCGGTGGAAGCAACCGATGCAGTGGTGGCGCAGACGCGCGCGACTGGTCAGCTGCCTCGGCCCTAACAAATTCGAGGCCCGGTTTCCCGGGTCCATTCCGGAGGCGCAACTCCAACGGCCACCGGGCTAAGCTTCAGACAGGGTAGGCCGAAATTCATGGAGCAGCGCAGGCCGCGTCTCCGCTGGTTGGTCGTCTGGGTCCTCGCATTAGTTTGGATGGCGGCCATCCTCGGGCGTTTGAGTTACCTCCAGCTTTTCTGCTACGGCGAGTACTACGCAAAAGCCCAGCGTCAACAGCAACGCACGTTTGAAATCAGCCCGAAACGCGGCGTGATTTACGACCGCAAGGGCCGGGAACTGGCCATCAGCCTTCCGATGGATTCTGTTTTCGGCGACCCTTCAGAGATTAACGATCCGGAAATGGTGGCGCATCTTTTGGCGCCCGCGCTGGAGATTCCCGCCGAAGACTTGGAATCGAAGATTCGTGAAGCGCACACGCCTGTGCGGCTGGCGAAGAAACTCTCACCGGAAACAGTTCAGCGAATCGACGACATGAATTTGCGCGGCGTTTTCTTTCAGAAAGAAAACCGCCGCGTGTATCCGCAGCACGAGCTTGCGGCGCACGTGCTGGGTTACGTCGACGTGGATGAGAAGGGCAACGGGGGAATTGAGTATTCGCTGGATAAACAGATTCGTGGACGGCCGGGGAAAATGATGGTGATGGCGGATGGACGCCGCCGCTGGTACGACCGGAAGGAATCTGCCGCGGACCCCGGCGCGAGCGTGGTCCTCACGATCGACCAGACGATTCAGTACATCGCCGAAAAGGAATTGGCGCGAGCGATCGACGAGACGCATGCAAAGAATGGCACCGTGGTGGTGCAGGATCCGAGCAACGGTCACTTGCTCGCAGTCGCCATCCGGCCAACGTTCGATCCGAATAATGCCGGCAGTTTTCCCGAGGATGACCGCCTGGATCGGGCCGTGATGGCGGCTTATGAGCCGGGTTCGACGTTTAAGATCGTCACGATGACGGGCGCGATCGAAAACGGAGTGGCGCGGCCGACGGATCTGGTGGATTGTCAGATGGGTTCGATCCTCGTTGCAGGTCGGTTGATTCATGACTGGCATCCGTTTGGAATACTAAGCGTACGGGACGTGCTCGCACATTCAAGCGACGTGGGGTCAATCAAGATTGCATTGCGGCTGGGCGCTCCGAAATTTTACGAGGCGATTCGCGCGTTCGGCATCGGGCAACTGACCGGGATTGAACTGCCGGGAGAAAATCGCGGCCTGCTGCGGCCCGTTGAAAATTGGACGGCAAGTTCGATTGGGTCGATCGCGATTGGCCAGGAAGTGAGCGTCACGCCGGTGCAAATTGTCTCCGCGGTTTCGGCGGTGGCAAACGGCGGCACATTGTACCGGCCACGCATCGTACAAGATGTGCGAGGTGGAACGTCGCCGTATACGCGCGCGGCGATGGAACCGGAGGAAGTGACCGACGCAAAAACTGCGGCAACGGTTCGAGAAATGATGGAGACCGTTGTACTCGAAGGAACCGGCAAGCCCGCTCAGCTCGATGGCTACACGGCGGCTGGGAAATCCGGCACAGCGCAAAAAATCGATCCGGCTACAGGGCGATACTCGGCGAATCAATACGTTTCGTCATTCGTAGGTTTTGCGCCGGTGAACGAGCCGGTTGTGACGATCCTGGTGGTGCTCGATTCTCCGGTGGGCGCGCATCACGGAGGCGAGATCGGCGGCCCGGTTTTCAAGCGGATTGCCGAACAGGTGCTCTCTTATCTTGATGTGCCGCACGACGTGCCGATCGGGCCGGAACTGCAGACGGCTGGGAAAAGTAATCGCGCACCGCAGGCCGAGCCTGCCGTCGACGACAATCGCGCGCGGTATGAAGCGGCTGTTGACAAGAATGAATCGCGGCCCGCAGCGCCCACGATTGCGTTTGACGATCAACAAACCGTCGTTGTGCCGAACCTTGAGGGTCAGACGGTCCGCAGCGTCACCGAGGCCTGTTCACGGCTGGGGCTCGTTCCGTCACTGATTGGCAGCGGAGTTGCGTTGGAGCAGTCTGTAGAGGGCGGCGCGCAGGTGCTGCGCGGGACGCGTTTGACGGTGCGATTTGGGCGCGCACGTGCGTTGGTGCCAGCATCGACAAAGGGAGTGGGGAATTGAGTTTCGTTATGGAACAGCACAATACCAAGGCGGATGTGAACGCGGGTGCGACGACCCGAGGAAACGGGAGCGCCGAGCCGGAGATGGAGCTGGCCGACGTGCTTGAGGGAGTTGCGTGCGCTCGCGTGAGCGGACGGCCGGATCCGCAGGTGCTATCAGTTGCGTGCGACAGCCGGAAGGTTTCGGTGGGCGCGCTCTTCTTCGCGCTGCCGGGCGATAAAGTCGACGGCAATCGATTCGTGAGCGACGCCCTCGCGCGTGGCGCGAAAGCGATCGCGAGTTCCGCGGCGCGTCCTGCTGATTTGGGCGCTGACATCACGTGGGTGGAACTGGAGCCTGGTAGGGAGCGCCGCGCGCTCGCGAAGGCGGCCGCAAATTTCTACGGTCATCCCGGGGACGCGCTGAAGCTTGTTGGGATTACCGGGACGAACGGAAAGACCACGACGACGTTCCTGGTGGATTCGATCTTGCAGGCAGCGAGATTTACGAGCGGGCTTGTCGGCACCACGGGTTACCGGACGCCGCAGGGGAGCCGAAAGGCAACGAACACGACTCCCGAGTCGCTCGACTTGCAGCAGATGTTCGCGGAGGTGCGTGACGCGGGCGGATCGCACGCGGTGCTGGAGGTGAGTTCGCATGCGCTGGCATTCGAGCGCGTGTGGGGCTGCCATTTCGCGGTGGCGATTTTTACGAATTTGACGCGCGACCATCTGAACTTCCACAAAACGTTTGAGGAATATTTTGCGGCGAAGCGCCGGCTGTTTGAAGGCATGGGCGCGGGCGCGCCGGATGTGGCTGTGCTTAATGCGGATGATTCGTATGCGACGCGCCTGGAAGGCCTCGCAAAACGGACGCTTACGTACGGTTTGAAAGCCGATGGCGATCTGACAACGAAGAAATTCGCGCTCAGTTTCAAGGGGCTGGAGTTTACGGCGCAGACACCCGCGGGCAAAGTGGAAGTTCGTTCGCCGCTCGTCGGCCGAATCAATGTGTACAACATTCTCGCGGCGATTGGCGCGGGAATCGGTCTTGAAATTCCCGTTGCGAAAATCGAAGAGGGAATTGCGAATCTTGCGCTGGTGCCGGGGCGTTTTCAGCAGATTGACGAAGGGCAGCCGTTTCATGTGGTCGTGGACTATGCGCATGCTGATGACGCGATGCGCAATCTGATCGCAACCGCGCGCGAATTGAATCCTTCGGGGCGCATCATCACTTTGTTCGGCGCTGGAGGCGAGCGCGATCGCTCGACGCGGCCGTTGATGGGCGAAGCGGCAGGGTCGTTGAGCGATCTGGTGATTCTTACGAGCGACAATCCGCGCACGGAAGACCCACTGCGGATCATCAATGACGTGGTCGTGGGATTGCAGAAGGTGAATGGGAACTACCGGATCGAGCAAGACCGCGAAACGGCGCTCGAAATGGCGTTTGACGAAGCGAAGGCGGGCGACATTGTGCTGCTGGCAGGCAAAGGACACGAAAATTCGCAGATTCTGCGCGACCGGACATTTGAATTTGACGATCGCGAAAAGGCTCGAGCGATTTTGCGCCGCAAAGGTTTTTTAAAGCAGCCAGCGACGCAGTAGCGCGTGCTAAGCAGCTGGCTGGCGTTTCAATAGGGCTCAAAGAATAGCTAGAGCAATTTCGTATCCTGAGAGCTTGCGCTTGAAATTGAAGCACAGCCCGTTGGAGACCGAATGCGGTGGCGAGTGGCGGAAGTGGCTGAAGCGCTGGGTGTGCCGGTTCCCGCGGGGCTTGACGCCGTGGCCGGGGTGGCCGGCGTGTCGATTGATTCTCGTTCCGTTCAGCCCGGAGAACTGTTTATCGCGATACGCGGTCCGCGTCACGACGGACACGGTTTTGTTGCCGGGGCATTGGCTGGCGGCGCTGCAGCCGGGGTGGTGGCGCGAGAACGCGCGGCGGAATTCGCGCCGGAAATCCGCACGAAACTTTTCGTCGTTGACGACACGCTCGCCGCTCTGCATCGCCTGGCCTCACGCGCTTGCCAAATCTGGCGGAAGGCGAAGCCGGGGAGAAAGATCGGAGGGGTGGCGGGGTCGATCGGCAAGACCACCACAAAAGAAATTCTTGCGGCGCTCGTGGGCGCGCGGTTCCGCGTTTTGAAGACGCAGGGAAATTTGAACAACGAGTACGGGCTGCCGCTGACGCTGCTTGGCCTTAGCGACGAGTATGACGCGGCGGTGATCGAGATGGGTATGTCGCACCGCGGGGAACTGGCGCGGCTCGCGCAGATTGCTGCGCCTGATGTGGGCGTGATTACGCGGGTGGCCGTGGAGCACCTGGAATTTTTTTCTTCGGTGGACGAGATTGCGCTGGCGGAGCGGGAGCTGATCGAGAATCTGGCATGGCCGAATGCCACTGCGGTGCTGAATGCGGACGACGAGCGAGTGGCGCGCTTTGCGGAAGTGGCGCGCGGGCCGGTGATTTGGTTTGGGACTACTGCGCGCGCGGAGTATCGCGCCGAAAATATCGAAGAACGAGGCGTGGAAGGTTCGGCGTTTGATTTCATTTCACCGGGAGGACGAGCGCGGCTTGAATTGCCGTTGATTGGCCGGCACAACGTGATGAATGCGCTCGCTGCGCTGGCTGCTGCGAGTGCGTGGGGAATTGGCGCGGAGGACGCGCGGCGCGTGTTTCCTGGCGCTCTTGCCGGCTGACAAGCGCGGCGAAGTGGTGCGATTCGAGGATGGATTTACGGTCATCAACGACTCCTACAATTCGAGTCCAACGGCGCTCGATGCGCTGGCCGATCTTTTGGCGGCAACTCCTGGCTACCGCCGGCGGATATTGGCTGCGGGCGAGATGCTCGAGCTGGGAGCGTCTGCGCCGGAATTGCACCGCGAATGCGGGCGGCACGCGGCGTCGCGGAAAGAGATCGACTGGATTTTCGGCGTGCAGGGTGACGCGGCTGAGCTGGTAAGCGCGGCGATCGAATCTGGTCATGCGCAGGAAAGGACGAAGTTTTTCGCGAATTCCGGTGAAGCGGCGAAATTCATGAGCGAATTCGTTCGGCGCGGGCGATTTGTTGCTGCTGAAAGGATCGCGCGGCGTGCGCATGGAGAAAATTCTGGAAGCGATTGAGGCGAAGCACTCGCGCGTCGCGTCGAATGCAACCGCCGGTGCCGTGAAACGCGAGGCCCTCGAGGCCGGGCGCAAAGGGCGGAGCTGAGATGCTTTACTACCTGCTCTTCTTCGCGCTGAAGCCGCATTTCAGTCCGCTGAATGTTTTTCGCTACATCACGGTGCGAACGGCCGTCGCGAGTGGAACGGCGTTCTTGATATCGCTGCTGATGGGGCCGTGGGTCATCGATCGATTGCGCGATTTGCAGGTGAAGCAATTCATTCGCGAGGAAGGACCAAAAGCGCATCAGAAAAAAGCCGGAACTCCCACGATGGGTGGCGTGTTGATTGTCGCCGCGATTGTGATTCCGACGTTGCTATGGGCGGACCTGCGGAATCTGTACGTGCTGCTGGCAGTGGGCGCGACGATCGCATTCGGCACAATCGGATTCGTCGACGACTACAATAAAGTGGTGCGGCGGCGGAATCTGGGACTGAGGCCGAGCGTGAAGTTTATGTATCAAGTGCTGACGTGCGTCGCCGTCGGCGCAGTGCTGCTCACGCTGCAAACTCACGGCGCGTATTCCACGCAGCTCAGCGTGCCGTTTTTCAAGCGGCTTCATCCGGACATGGTGATCGATTCGCTACTCACGCACCAGTACATCTGGCCGCTGGCTTTCGTTCCGTTTGTGCTGTTTCTCGTGCTGGTGATTGTGGGCAGCTCGAATGCGGTGAATCTGACGGATGGGCTTGACGGCCTCGCGATCGGCTGCGTTCTGGTTTCATCCGCGGCGCTGACGGTGCTCACATATATTTCGAGCCACGCGCGTTTTGCGGAGTATCTCGAGATTCAGAAAATTCCCGATGCGGGCGATCTGGTTATTTTTTGCGGCTCGGTGATGGGCGCGTCGCTGGGTTTTCTCTGGTACAACGCGCACCCGGCGGAAATGTTCATGGGCGACGTGGGATCGCTGGCGCTGGGGGGCGCGATTGGAACGGTGGCCGTCATCATCAAGCAGGAAATTTTGCTGCTTTCGATCGGCGGCGTTTTTGTTCTCGAAGCGCTGTCCGTCATCATTCAGGTGGGCTCTTTTAAATTGACAGGGAAGCGCGTGTTTCGCATGGCGCCGCTTCATCATCATTTCGAGCTGGTGGGATGGAGCGAATCGAAAATCATCGTGCGATTCTGGATTGTGGCGATTGTGTTTGCGCTGTTTTCGTTGACGACACTGAAATTGAGGTGACAGGCAGTGAGACTCGGGTTCGATCTCGCGGGAAAACGCGTGCTCGTTGTAGGACTCGCGCGCACGGGTGTGGCGGCGGCGTTGTTCAGCGCTGCGTACGGCGCGAACGTGGTCGCAACGGATGTGAAGCATGAAGCGGAACTTGGCGACGCACCAGCGAAGTTGCGGGCTGCCGGAGTGAAGCTCGAACTCGGTGCGCAGGCGCCCGTCACGATTAGCGGGTTGGATTTGATTATTGTGAGCCCGGGGGTTTCGGCAAAGCTTCCACTTCTGGAGCTGGCGCGCGCGCACGGAGTTCCTGTGTGGAGCGAGATCGAACTAGCGTGGCGATACCTGCGCGGCAAGCTGATCGCGATCACGGGTTCAAACGGAAAAACCACGACCACGTCACTCGTCGCGCATATTTTGGAGACTGCCAAGATTCCCACTCTCGTTGGCGGAAACATCGGAACGCCGCTGCTCTCGCGCGTGGAAGCGTCGATGGACACAACTGTGACCGTCGCTGAAATCAGCAGCTTTCAACTCGAGACGATCGAAGCGTTTCGTCCCGAAATCGGCGTGCTGCTGAATTTGACGCCGGATCACCTCGACCGGCACGAGACGTTTGAGGAGTACGCCGCGGCTAAAATGCGGATGTTCGAGAACCAACTGGAGCGCGACGCGGCAGTTCTGAACGCCGATGATCCCGAGGTGACCCGACGGATGCCATCGCGCCCTCAGATTTACTGGTTCAGCAGGCAGAAGCGCCTCACCCAGGGCGCATTTCTTCTCGACGGCCAGATTGTTTTTCGGACGGAAGGCTCGGAGGTCGCGCTTTTTAGGCGCGAGGATATTCCGCTGAAAGGTGAGCACAATGTTGAGAACGTTCTGGCCGCGTGCACAGCGGCGTATCTGGCGGGAGCCGATCCGGCATCGATTGCGGAGGGCGTAAAGACGTTCAAGGGCGTCGAACACCGCCTGGAATTTGTCGCTAAAATCGGAGGCGTCGAATTTTATAACGATTCGAAAGCGACCAATGTCGACGCCACTCTGAAGGCCGTCGAATCGTTTCCGGGACCTCTCATCGTGATTCTCGGCGGCAAGGACAAGGGCAGCAGTTACGCCGGGCTTCTTGAGCCGCTTCGAAAGCGCGCGCGTCTGGTGCTGTTGATTGGCGCCGCCGCGGAAAAGATCGCTTCGCAACTGGGCGATGCAATTCCAATAGAGCAAGCCGGAACGCTCGAGCGTGCCGCGGAAATCGCAAGCGAGCGCTCGAAGCCTGGCGACGTCGTCGTGCTTGCGCCAGCCTGCGCGAGTTTCGACCAGTTTGAAAATTACGAACACCGCGGCCGCGTTTTCAAGGAGCTGGTCGCAAAACTCGAACAATCATCCGCCGCGGGCGCGCTTTCCGCTGCTTCGGCTGGCGCGCCTCGCGCGAAAGGCTCAAACGATGCCGCGTGATTTACAACCCGATCGGCAACTCTTTGGCGCAACGCTGGCGCTGTGCTGTATCGGCGCGGTGATGGTCTTCAGCGCGTCGGCCGTTACGTCCGGGCAGCAGACCGGGAACGGCTACACGTTTCTTCTGCGGCAAATTTTGTGGATCGCGATCGGGATTGCGGGAATGTTCTGGTTGATGAATAAGGACTATCGAAAGATGCGCCAGCCGCGCGTGATTTTCACAGGGCTTTCCGTCACGCTTCTGCTGTTGATCGCTGTCTTTTTTCTCGACCGCTCGCACGCGACGCACCGCTGGATTCGCCTGGGACCGCTAAGTTTTCAACCGTCGGAATTTGCAAAGCTCGTGGTGATTTTTTATCTGGCGTGGTTTCTTGAGATTCGCCGCAAGCCGCGCGGGTTCGGCGTGAACGACCCGATGCATTCGCTGCTGCCGGCGCTGGGAACGGTTCTCGCCATCGTCGCGCTGATTCTTCCGGAGCCAGACATGGGCACGGCGTGCATGATCCTGATGATCGCGTTTGTGATGCTGTACGTTTCCGGGCTATCGGTGCGCTACATGTTCGCGTGCGCGCTTGCGGCAATTCCGGCAATTTATCTGTTGATCGTGCGCGTTCCGTACCGCTACGAACGCGCCAAATCGTTCTTCTCGCCTGGAGCCGACCCGCAAGGCCACGGTTTTCAATTGCTGCAGTCGCTGATCGCGATCGGCTCGGGCGGTTTTTCGGGTGTGGGGTTGATGGAGAGCCACCAGAAGCTTTTCTTTTTGCCCGAAGCGCACACGGATTTTATTTTCGCCGTGATTTGCGAAGAACTTGGGTTCATCGGCGGGATTTTCGTGCTGGCGCTGTTCGCGATCTACGGCTGGCGCGGATTCGTCGCCGCAATGAAAGCGCCCGATGAGTTTGGCCGGCTGCTCGCGCTGGGCATCACGACGATGGTGGTAGGACAGGCGATGGTGAACCTGAGCGTCGTGCTTGGCTTGATGCCAACGAAGGGAATCCCGCTGCCGTTCGTCAGCTATGGCGGGTCAAGTTTGCTGGGAATGCTTTTGGCCACCGGAGTGCTCTTGAATATCAGCCAGCACGCGGACGAAGCGTGAGCGCGGATGCAAAAAAGAATTTGCTAATCGCAGGTGGCGGTACCGGTGGACATGTTTTTCCGGCGATGGCTGTCGCGCGAGAGTGGCTGCGCCGCGGAAATGAATCCGGTGAACGTGGAATTCGAGGAGAGCGAGACGTGGTGATCGTCGGAACCGAACGCGGGCTCGAAGCAACATTGGTGCCGCAAGCCGGATTGCCGCTCGAAACGATACGCGCGGCGGGATTGAAAGGCATGAGCGGAGCTAAATTGGTACGCAACGCGGCGCTGCTGCCTCTCGGCATGTGGGATTCGGCTGCGATCCTTCGGCGTCATCGTTTCGTAGCGGCATTTGGTGTCGGCGGGTACGCTTCCGGCCCAATGATGCTGCTCGCGACGCTCAACGCGATTCCGACGGTCGTGTTCGAGCCCAACGTCGAGCCGGGATTCACAAATCGCGTACTCGCGAACATGGCCACGCGCGTGGCAGTCGCTCACGCTGAGACAGCTGACAAACTCGGACGCCGCGCGATCCTGACGGGATGCCCCGTGCGCCCGGAATTCTTTGCTGTTCCTCCCAAAGACCACCGTGCGCCGTTCACGATCCTGATTACTGGGGGAAGCCGAGGCGCGTTGCCGATCAATCGCGCGGTCGTCGACTCACTCGATCTCTTAGTACCACGAAAAAATCAGCTTTTCATCGTGCATCAAACCGGAGAACGCGACTATAATGCGGTGCGCGTGGCGTATGCGAAACGCGAATTCAATGCGGAGGTTTTACCCTTCATCGACAACATGGCGGATCGGTTTGCCCAGGCGGACTTGATCGTCTGCCGTTCGGGTGCGATCACTGTCGCAGAAGTATCTGCCGCAGGACGCGCCGCCATCTTCATCCCCTTCGGAGCTGCCACCGACGCGCACCAAATGCGCAATGCCGAAGCGATGCAAAACGCGGGAGCGGCCCGGCTCCTTCCCCAGGACGAGTTGAAACCCGAGCGATTGACACAAGAAATTTTTTCTCTGCTCGACCAACCCGGAAGAATTTCAGAAATGGAAGATCGCGCGCGTTCGCTTGCGAAACCGCGCGCCGTGGAGGATATCGTCGATCTGCTCGAAAAGGTGTCGCGGCCATGAACGTCACATTCCGCAATTTCCAGCGCATCCATCTCGTCGGCATTGGCGGGAGCGGAATGAGCGGCATCGCGGAAGTGCTGCTGTCGAGCGGCTACGCCGTTTCCGGCTCGGATCTGAAAGCGACGCCGATTACTTCCCGGCTCGAAAAACTCGGCGCGAAAATCTACGAAGGACATTTGGCGTCGAATGTTCAGGGCGCGCACGTGGTGGTGGTTTCTTCAGCGGTGAGGCCGGACAACGTGGAAGTTCTCGAAGCTCACAAACTGAAGATTCCCGTGATTCCGCGCGCGGAAATGCTGGCGGAGCTGATGCGGCTGAAATACGGAATCGCAGTCGCGGGCGCGCACGGAAAAACCACTACCACGTCGATGGTGGCTTCCGTTCTTGCCGCTGCGGACCTAGACCCGACTTTTGTTGTGGGCGGTCGCGTGAATCACGCAGGTTCAAACGCGCGTGTGGGCCAGGGCGAGTATATGGTGGTGGAAGCGGACGAAAGCGACCGCTCTTTTCTGCTGCTTGCCCCAGTGATTGCCGTAGTCACCACGATCGACCGCGAGCATCTGGACCACTACCATTCGCTCGAAGAGATCCAGGGCGTTTTCCTCGAGTTTGTGAATCGCGTTCCGTTTTATGGAACCGTAATTCTGTGTCTCGACGAGCCGAACGTGCAGGCAATTCTGCCATCGGTGAAGCGGCCGGTGATCACGTACGGCACCACGAGCCAGGCGGATCTGGTGATCAGCGATGTGAATCTTCATGGCCTCGCGAGCAGCTTCCGGCTCACGTATCGAGGCGAAGATTTGGGAATGTTTGAGCTGCCATCGCCTCCGGGAATTCACAACGTGCGAAATGCTGCAGCGGCTGCGGCCGTCGCGCTTTCGCTTAATGTTCCCGCAGACCTGATTCGCGCGGGGCTCGCGAAATTTTCCGGCGTTGGCCGGCGCTTCGAAGTGAAAGGCGTCTACGCGGGCGTCACTCTGATCGACGACTACGGCCACCATCCCGCTGAAATTCGCGCCACGCTCGAAGCGGCCCGCGGCTGCGGGTACAAGCGCCTGCTCGTTCTGTTCCAACCGCACCGCTATTCGCGCACGCAATTTCTCTGGGACGACTTCTGCCGCGCGTTCAACGACGCGGACATTCTCGTCCTCACCGAAATTTATGCCGCGAGCGAACACCCGATTGAAAACGTCACAGGCGAGCGCCTCGCCGAGGCAATCAGCGCGGCGGGCCACAAGAATGTGGTGTTCACCAGCACGATGCAAGCTGGCGTGGAGTTCATGCTGCGGGAAGCGCGCGCAGGTGATGCGATTTTGACGATTGGCGCAGGCAGCGTGGGCCGCGTCCTCGATCAACTCGCAATGCTTCTGGGAACAAGCGTATCGAGTTCGCATGCGGATTAACGACAGCGCGATCGTCGAGCGGCTCAAAGAGCTGGGAGTCGAATTGCGTCCCAGTGTGTCGCTCACCGAAAAAACGTCGCTCGAAATCGGCGGCTCGACCGACGAGTTGCTGCTGCGCCGCTACGAAACGATTCCGGACGTGATGCGTTTGCTCGCTGACGCAAAAATTCCGCATCGCTTCCTCGGTGGTGGCACAAACGTCCTGATTCCAGACGGCGAGCTGCCGTGGGTGGTGCTGCATCTTCCGAAAGCGGACCCCGGCATGCGCATCGAGGGAAACGCGGCGTTCATCGATGCGTCGGCGGATTTGGGTGGGATGGTCACGTTTTGCGCGAAACACGATCTGGGCGGAATGGAAGGCCTGATCGGAGTGCCGGGAAGCGTGGGCGGCGCGCTGCGAATGAATGCAGGCGCATACGGCACGCAAATCGGCACGTGGGTTCGCGAAGTGGAGCTGTATCGCGCGTCGAGCGGAGAAGTGGAAACCGTGCGCGGCAACGACATTCGCTTCGACTATCGCCACACGTCGTTCGCTCCCGACGACGTGATGTTGCGCGTAAAACTGGAATTGCCGTCGAAGCCGTTCAAAGAAATTTTGGCGGGCATTCGCGTGTGCAATGAAAAACGCCGCGCGAGCCAGCCGCTGAATCAGAAGAGCGCGGGCTGCATTTTCAAGAATCCGCCGGGCGGCTCGGCAGGCCGGATGATCGACGAGTTGAAATTAAAAGGACACCGCGTGGGCGACGCGATGGTAAGCGACCGGCACGCAAATTTTTTCGTGAACGTAGCGCATGCGACGTGCGACGACATGCTTCGCTTGATTGATGATGTTCGCGGTCGCGTGCGCGGCGCTTTCGGCGTCGAGCTTGAGAACGAGGTAATCTTCTGGAAAAACTGAGGGCCATGGACGCGGACGCCTACCCGCAGGAAGTTCTGGCGGACGAAGAGCCGAAATATCTCCGGCGGCAAAAGCCGCTCGAGATCAAGCGGCGCAAATTCGGCCGGAAAGCCTGGATGACGTATCTCCGGGTGTCGCTGTGGATCGCAGCGGGCATCGCGTTTGCGGGACTGGCCTACGTCACCTTGAATTTCCTTCTGTATGCACCTGCGATGGCGCTGCTTCATCCCGAGCAAGTTCAGATCACAGGCAATCGATACGTCCAGCCGCGCAGCGTGCTCGGAATTTTTGCTGCCGACCGGAATCACAGCGTCCTGCGCATTCCGCTGGCCGAACGCCGTCGGCAAATCGAGTCGCTTCCGTGGGTCGAGCAAGCAACGGTGCGCCGCGCGCTGCCGAATCACCTCGAAATCGAAATCGTGGAGCGCACTCCGATCGCGTTCTTGCGCGACGGCAATGATATGAGCCTGGTCGATGTGCACGGAATGATCCTGGAGCGTCCGCTTACCGGCGATTTTCATTTTCCGGTTGTCGGCGGCATCAGCGCGGAGATGCCAATCGACGAACGTGAGCGGCGCATGGAACTTTTCGCGGGATTCAGCCAGCAGATTCAAGCCGCGCATGCAGGAGCGATGGAACAGGTGAGCGAAGTGGATCTCTCCGACGCAGAAGATCTTCGCGCCACGCTAACGGGACTTCCGGGCGGAAGCGTTCGCGGCGGATTGACTGGCGGAGACTGGGGCCAGACAGAAGCGCCGCTGCTTGTGCATTTTGGCGACAGCGATTTCGAAGGAAAGTATCGCACGCTGCTTGAAAACATCGGCCAATGGCGCGCGACGGCTGGACGCGTTGAATCTGTGGACTTGCGATTCAGCCGCGAAGCTGTGGTGAATCCGGATACGACGTTAGTCGCGCAGCAGATTCACGCGCAGAGGAACGCGGAGAAAAGCGCCGAGAAGACCACGCCGAAAGCGGCGGCCAAGCCTACTGCGGCGAAGCACGACAGTAAAAAGCACGCGGCAAAGAAATCGAGATGAACGCGCAGCCGTAAAATGGCGCGCGGAGAAAGCAAGGAGCGGCGGAATTGAACAAGAAAGATCGATACATCGTAGCGCTTGACGTTGGCAGCACGAAAACGTGCGCGTTGATCGGCGAGATGGAAGAGGAAGGTGGCGGTGCGAAGTTTGCCGCGCTCGGCGCCGCGGAATCGAAAGGCTGGCGCAAGGGCCAAATCGTCAACCTGGAGCTGGCGGTAAGCTCGATTCGACGCGCGATTGAAGAAGCGGAAACGATCGTAAACGTGCCGGTAGAATCGGCGCTGATTGGCGTCGCCGGCGTTCATGTGCGCGGGTTGAATAGCCGCGGCGGGATCACAGTGGGCGCACGGCCGCGCGACATCCAGCGCGACGATGTGCGGCGCGCGATTGAAGCGGCGCGCGGAGTCACGCTGCCAGAAGATCGCGAAGTGCTGCACGTGCTGCCGCAGGAATTTTTCCTGGATCGCCAGGACAACATACGCGACGCGATCGGCATGGTGGGCGTACGTCTGGAAGCGAACGTTCACATCGTCACTGCATCGGGATCGGCAACGCAGAACATCGTCACAGCCGTGAATCGCGCCGGCGTGCGCGTTGACGATACTGTGCTCGAGCCGCTCGCTTCCGCCGAAGCATGCCTCACGCAGGACGAGCGCGAGCTGGGCTGCTGCCTGCTCGATATTGGCGGCGGGACCACCGACATGATCGCCTTCACGGGAGGAGTTATCCGGCACACTGCGTCGATTCCTGTCGGCGGCGATCATGTGACGAACGATCTCGCGGTCGGGCTTCGCACGCCGGTTCCCGAAGCCGATAAACTCAAGCGAGAACACGCGAGCGCGTTCCGCGACCTGGTGAAAGAAGATTTTTCAATCGAGATTGCGAGCGTGGGCGACCGCCCGCCGCGCGCCATCTTTGCTCGCATGCTTTCCGATATCGTAGAGCCCCGCGTGCAGGAATTCCTGATGCTTGTGCGCGATGAACTGCGCCGCGCAGGGCTCGAATCGCAAGTCCCCGCCGGAATCATTCTTACCGGAGGGGGCGCAAAACTCCGCGGCCTGGTGGAACTGGCCGAGCATGTGTTCAAGCTGCCGGTGCGCGTGGCCGCGCCGCGCGGGCTTGCGGGGATGAGCGAAGAAGTTTCTCAGCCTGAGTACTCGACGGCTGTAGGACTCGTTCTCTACGGGGCGCGCACGCGGCGCCTTGCGGGAGCGCGCCCCAGCGGCTGGACGGGAAAGTTGAAGGCGCTGTTTGCGGGACAGTAAAAATTTATAGCGGTCGCTAATTTCTGGGGGAGGAAGCATGACGCCAAAAGAAACGAGCATGAGAGTTTCATTCAGTGAAGACGTGCAGAGCGGAGCAAAAATTAAAGTAATCGGCGCGGGGGGCGGCGGGTCGAACGCCGTCAATCGCATGATTCGAGCGAAGGTGGAGGGCGTCGAATTCATCGCCGCCAATACCGACTTGCAGGCGTTGAAGCTATCGCAGGCGCCTGTGAAGCTGCAGCTCGGAGCGAAACTGACGAAGGGACTCGGCGCGGGCGCGAATCCTGAAGTTGGCCGCAAAGCTGCGCTCGAAGACACCGAAAAAATTCTCGAAGCGCTCGATGGTGCGGACATGGTGTTCGTCACGGCTGGACTTGGCGGCGGCACCGGCAGCGGCGCGGCTCCCGTCGTCGCAAACCTCGCGAGCGAGTTGGGTGCGCTCACCGTCGCTGTTGTTACCAAGCCATTCGCCTTCGAAGGCAAGCGCCGCATGCAGCAAGCCGAACAGTCGCTGGCCGAGTTGATCGGCTGCGTCGACACTGTGATCGTAATTCCCAACGAGCGGCTGATGGATTGCGTCGAGCACGGCACCAGCTTCTTTGAAGCGTTCCGGATCGCCGACGACATTCTTCGCCAGGCCGTGCAGGGAATCAGCGATATCATCACAATCCCCGGCATCATCAATCGCGATTTCGCCGACGTGAAGACGATCATGTCCGGTCAGGGCTACGCGGTGATGGGCACGGCCGTCGCCACCGGCTCGAATCGCGCGATCGACGCTGCGAATCGCGCCATCAACAGCCCGCTGCTCGAAGACAATTGCATCAACGGAGCGCAGGGAATTCTGATCAACATCACCGGTTCTTCCACGCTCACGCTGCAGGAAGTGCACGAAGCTTCGTCGATCATCCAGAAAGCCGCGCACGAGAATGCCAACATCATTTTCGGCGCGGTGCAGGATGACGCGATGAAGGAGTCCGTAAAGATCACGGTGATTGCAGCGGGCTTCCGCGAAGTGGCCGGAAGAAAGACGGCGCAGCGCCCGTCGTATCTGCCGAAAACGTGGGCGGCGAAACGCGAGCAGCCGGATGCGCCGGTCGCTCCGCAGCAAACGAACGTTGTACAGCAGGTGGCGCGCAACGTGAGGGAAGCGACGCAGGAAATGCGACCGGACGATCTCGACGTCCCCACATTCCTCCGCCGCCAGGCTCAAAAGGCGTAGCTACTCATCGCAATTTCCGAGAGGATCGAGGGGCGCTTCTAGCTGCGCCCCGCAATTCTGCGGCAGCGGCGTCACTTCTTTGACTCCCAGGCCTTCAAGTTCGTCGTGCCTTCCGAGCGGAGATTTTTCCCGCGGCTAACGATCGCGGTATAGACTCGCAGCCGTGCGAAGCAAGATTCAACTAACGAAGGAAATTGCAGACGCGATGGTGGAGCGCGCGCAAAAAAATCCTGCAGAAGAATGCTGTGGATTACTCGCAGGGCGGGAGGGTGTGATCGCGCGCATGTTTCCGGCCACGAACGCGTCAAGCCGGCGCGCAACCACCTACGAAATTGCACCTGAGGAATTATTCGGATTGATGCGCGAGATTCGCGCGGCGGGACTCGACCTGCTCGGCATCTATCATTCGCACCCTGCCGGCGAGAATGCTCCGTCAGCCGCCGATGTGGAACGCGCTTACTACCCGGATGCAGCGTATTTCATTCTTGCGCCGCAGCTCGATGCGCAGAAGCCCATCCGAGCTTTCTCGATTCGCAACGGCCGGGTTTCCGAGCTCGACATTCTGATCGTGTAGGCCCCGAACGAGAGCATCGATTCAAAACGAAATGGGCGCGCACACGGGCAGCTCGGCCACCAATTCGAAATTATCCCGCAACAGCTCTGGGCCGCGAGCCGCACGCACACTGCTCTCCGCTTCGAGCGGCACCCTTAGGGCGATTGCCGTGATGTCGTCGTGCGGCCCCGCACTGCTCGAAAATATCTTCGCTCCCTCGAAAAGGTAATCGAGTGATTCATCGGCCGATTTTCGCGCACATCCGCTCCAGAGTTCTCCCATCCGGTCCCATCCGAAATCCTCATCGAGGTGATTTCGCAGTTCGTGCAGCCCATCGGTGGCGAACAGCACGGAATCCCCCGGGGACAGCCGCACCACGTGCTTATCGTAGACCGAGCCAGGGAAAACGCCGGACGGAAGTCCGCCTTCGCCGAGCTTCGTGTATCTGCCCTGAGACACGAGCACCGGGTAGGGCAAACCTGCGTTCGAAAATGTAAGCTGGCCTGTCATCGGATTGAAGAGCGCATAAATCGTGGCGCAATAACGGCCCGATACTGGCCGCACGAGCAGACGTTTGTTCAAGAGCGCCAATACCGCCGCAGTGTCTTCACCCGTCTTATTGATTCCCCGGAGCGTTCCCATCACGAGTGCCGCGTACATTGCCGCGGAAAGTCCCTTGCCCACTACGTCGCCGATGTAGATTCCAATCAATCCATCCGGCAAACAGAAAAAGTCTGCAAAATCTCCGCCCACCTCGGCGAATGGAGAAAACCGGTACGCAACCTCAGCGCCGGGAATCTTCAGATTGCCTGCGGGTACCAGCGAGTGCTGAATTTCACGAGCTGATTCCTTATCGGCTTCGTAGGAGTCGTTTCGCGAAATAATTTCAGCTGCAGCGTGCGTGCTCATTTCCTGCACTCCCCTCGGCCGCAACCCCCGAGGCTTCGTGGGAAGGATGGCAAGTCCGCTGCCAAAGCGTTGGAAAAATAGAAAGAAGCGTTGAAGGCAGATCAGGGCTTAGGGCACTTCCGCTGGACGAAAGCTCCGCAGTTTCGCGCGGACTGTTCCAGAGAGGTACAAATGCCCTTAGGCGGAACGGCTGGGCACTTTCTTCAAGATTTCGAACGGGAATTGCGCGAGCTGACAACGTCTAGCGAAATCGTCCGCCTAAAGTCGACCGCCACATAGCCATCACCCGCGAAGACGCGCGCGACGGAGCGTGATTCGTGCCAGATTATGGATTTGCCCGGTGCGCTTGCACATGTGAAGCGGCGTCGGCTTCTTCCAACCGGCGCGCATAGAGAGGGAACTGCGCCGCAAGCGTAGCCACTTCGCCGCGAACGCGCGGCTCGGTCGCGGTGTCGCCGAGGTGAGTGAGCACATCCGCGATCCAGACCGCGATCTTCTCCATCGCGGGCTCGCGCATGCCACGCGTCGTGACGGCCGGGGTTCCCACGCGTATTCCGCCCGCTTTCATCGGCGGCAGGGGATCGAAGGGGATCGCGTTCTTGTTCACTGTCATCCCGGCGCGTTCGAGAGCGAGTTCGGCGTCGCGTCCAGTGATTCCGCGCGAATGCATGTCGACGAGAAAAAGATGATTGTCGGTTCCGCCGGTGACGATTCGGAAACCTTGTTTACCAAGCGCGGAGGCGAGAGCGCGCGCATTGGCGACAACTTGCTGCTGGTACGCTTTGAATTCCGGTTCCGCCGCTTCCTTCAGGCAGACAGCCTTCGCCGCGATGATGTGCTCGAGCGGTCCCCCCTGCACTCCCGGGAAGGTAATCCGGTCGAGGTCCTTCGCATATTTTTCGCGGCAGAGAACCAGACCTCCGCGCGGGCCACGCAACGTCTTGTGCGTCGTCGTCGATACAAAGTCGGCGTGCGGCACCGGACTCGGATGAACGCCCGCTGCCACCAGTCCGGCGATGTGTGCCATGTCGACAAAGACCAGGGCCCCCACGCTTTGCGCAATCTTTGCAATCCGGGGGAAATCGATAATGCGCGCGTAGGCACTCGCGCCCGCGACAATCATCTTCGGGTGATACTCTCGCGCCAGCCGGTCAATCTCGTCGTAGTCGATCGTTTCGGTCTCTTTGGTTACGCCGTAGGCAACGAACTTGTACGTCTTTCCGGAAAAATTCAGCGGGTGTCCGTGCGTCAGGTGTCCGCCATGAGCGAGGTTCATTCCCAGGACGGTCGCGCCCGGCTCAAGCGCGGTCATGTACACCGAAATATTTGCCTGCGTCCCGGAGTGCGCCTGGACGTTCGCGTGGTCCGCGCCGAAAAGCTGCTTCGCGCGCTCGATCGCCAATCGCTCCACGCGATCTACATTTTCGCAGCCGCCGTAGTAGCGTTTTCCGGGGTAGCCTTCCGCGTATTTGTTCGTGAACACCGAACCCATCGCTTCCAGCACGGCTTCAGAGACGAAATTTTCAGACGCAATCAGTTCGAGCCCCGTCGCCTGCCGGCGCACTTCATCGCGCAAAGCCTCGGCAACTTCGGGGTCGACCGTCTCAAGGGAACGGCTCATTCTTTCTAGCTCAGGACTTTTCAGTTCGCTGGATTCGTTGGCCATGGAGGGATTCGAAAAGATTCTATCGGAGCGATGATGGGATTGCAATCTGCGGGCAATTTCGCGCCGATCGCCTGCGGCGAGTTATCGCTCCAGCTGCTCCATCCCGGGCTACGGATGCCGGTGCAATACGTGCACAGCGATATCTGGCCAGAACTCGCGGAACACATTCGTCAGCGCATCGCGCCCGAGTGCGTACGCATACTTCCTGGCGAGGCTCCCGGCAGTTCGATCCTGACTTGGGTAATACGCCACCGAAATCCCTTGCGCGATTCCCCTGCCCAGGAGTTCGGAAATATTAAAGCTGTCGTGTCCCTCATAATTCGGCGTGACAAAAATGCGAGTGCTTGAATAGAAGACGCGTTTCCAGAAACCACCTTTTCCCATCGCGTAGTAGCGTTCGTCCTGATGGAAAAGCGTCGGCAATATGAAAAGAACAAAGTAATTCCCGTCGGTTTTATCGACAAATCCTCGCCAATAGTACCTACCAAACCCGCCGATGCCTTTCCCGAGTTGGGGGTGCGCGTTCGTTCCTTCGGCCAGGAGCGAAGTGACGCCGACGAAGATAAATGATGAGTAGTCGAAGCTGTTTCGCGTGGCGAGGATGAAGGCCTGCTTCGGGGTGGGCGGCGGCGGTACCGTGCCGGCGCTGACGGCCCTGAAATTGGGCATCACGCCCAGGATGCGCTTCGGCTGCGGATTGCTAGGCGGAGTGGCTTGGCTGGCCGGCGCCGTACTCTGGCCCGTACTATTCGCATCCGGTTGTTTCGCATTGCTGCCGGTGCTCGATGTCCCGGACTGTCCCTGCTGTGAGCCCTGCTGCGAACTTTGCATAACAGGCGATGCAATCCGGCTAATCCCACCGGAAAATCCGTAACCTGGGAACTCGATGTAGTCGAAAGATGTTCGCGCAACGATCATAAATTCCTGCTCGGGCGTTATCGGCGGGAACTGGCTGCCATTGTCAACGGTCAATAAATCCGGAAGCGCTAAAGAAAGCCGGTCCATCGATACGCCGGGCGATTCCAGTTGGCAATTCTGCTTACCGTCTTCGCTTGGTTCCGGCTGTTGGGATAGCCGTTGCGAAGCGGGCGCTTGCAGGGTAGTGGCCTGATCCTGGCATTTGTTATCGTCGTCTCTGCTTGGTTCGGTCTGTGGCGACGGCAACTGCGATGAAGCCGGCTGGCGCGGAGGCGCCTGCTCCTGCTGGGCGAGGGTTGGCAGGGCCAGTAATAAAATAGCGATTGCAACTGCGCCGAAATGAATTCGTGGCCTATAACGGGGTCGGTCAATCATGAAAATCCATCATCTCACAGACCCCGCGGCTTACCGCCAAAATTTGGACACAAAATGGGTGTGACGCGGGATACCGAGCAGTCGAAAACAGTATCAGGGAGCCCACTCATGCAATGACAACCAGGTTGCAGTCTGGAATTCAACTTGGCCGTTTCCGTGGCGTCGGCGAGACGTCGTAGCCTTGCGCGGAAGGTCGGGCATCATCATGATCCGGTTAGGGAGTCGAGCCTTTGTCGCTTCCCGTGATGTGTTTAAAAGGTGTGCGGGCCATCAGAGTATGGGGTCCGCCGTAAATGAATTCCTTGGCCACGTTCACGCCGGCAGTCGTAAGCAGTTTGTAATTACCGATTCGGAAGCCGTCCATAGGTTCGTAGCGACTCGGATACCAACCCAGGACGGCTGTCATCGTGCCGGCGTATGGGGCGGCGAGGTTCGAGAAAGAAAACGTACGATGGCCATCGCTGCCGCGTCGAGCGGTCAAGGTGGAAATCAGTGCATGGCTAAGCCGTGGCCTGAATCCGGAACAGTCGCATCGATAAAAGATCGTGTCTTCGCGGAACAGCTCTGCAAGTCCGTAGCGAGCAGTAGTTGCGACCAGATTAATTCCTAAACTGTTCGCCACCCGCACGCCATACGCGTCCCAACCGTCGCCCCATTCTGGCGCGGCATTGTGCGCTTGCTGAAAGCTGCCAGAGATCACACTGCCAGCGACGGCGTAGGGTCCGAACGAATCAAAAAGATAATTGCGGAATTTCTGGGCATGCGTCGGCTTCAGATAGGCCGTCCCAGGCTGGACGCGGTTTGTCGGAGCCGATTGCGCCGAAGGACTCGATGACAAAGTTCCGGTTCCGGCAGCTGACTGCGCCTTTGCGAGCGGAGGAGCGCTTCCACATACTACGATTGCGAAGAATGTTGCTGCCATTCGCTGCATCGTCATGCCAATTCTCTCCGAAGGGATTGCGCTGCCAGAGCACGCGCAGCGTGCGCGATAGCCTACACCGTAATGCTGGCCCGTTCACAGTGCTTTTGTTTACTTCTACCGGCTGGCTGCTGGCGGCCGGTTGACTTCCCCCAGCTACTCCCCTAACCTTTCTGGCTACACATCGAGCTACACAAAGCGCCGAGCGAGTCTGAATCCAATCGGATCGCCGCAGAAACGAGCCATCGAACGCATGTCGGACCTTAAGCTCCCCACACGCGCAGAAGACTTCTCGGAATGGTACAACCAGCTCGTCTTGCGGGCTGAGCTCGCGGATTACGCGCCCGTGCGCGGCTGCATGATCGTCCGGCCCTACGGCTGGGCGCTGTGGGAAAACATTACGGCGGCGCTCGATAGCCGCTTCAAAGCCACCGGACACGTCAATGCCGCGTTTCCTCTGCTGATTCCGCGCAGTTTTATCGATAAGGAAAAGTCGCACGTCGCTGGATTCTCGCCCGAGCTTGCAGTGGTCACGCACGGCGGCGGCGAAAAGCTGGACGAGCCTTTAGTGATCCGGCCCACGTCGGAAACGATTATTGGCCACGCGTATGCCAAGTGGATTCAGTCCTACCGCGATCTGCCGATTCTCATCAATCAATGGAACAGCGTCGTTCGCTGGGAGCTGCGCACGAAGCTCTTCCTGCGCACCTTGGAATTTTTCTGGCAGGAAGGCCACACTGCGCACGCCACACTCGAAGAAGCCGATTTTGAAACGCGCCAGATGCTCGACATCTACACGGATTTCGCCGTGCGCGAAGCCGCCGTGCCAGTGATCCCCGGCCGCAAATCGGATGCGGAGCGCTTCGCAGGTGCGGATCAGACATTTTCCATCGAAGCGATGATGGGCGACGGAAAAGCCTTGCAGGCCGGCACTTCGCACAACCTTGGCCAGAATTTTGCGAAGGCATTCGAAATCCGCTATCTCGATAAGACCGGCGTGTTGCAGTACTGCTGGACCACTTCATGGGGCCTTTCGACTCGGTTTATCGGTGCCATCATCATGGTGCACGGCGACGATCAGGGCCTCATCTTGCCGCCGCGTCTCGCGCCTTTCCAGCTCGTTATCGTGCCCATCTACAAAACGGATGACGAGAAATCCAGCGTCCTCGAGAACGCTCACAGGCTTCGCAAGGAACTTATCGACGCCGGAATCCGCGTAAAGATGGACGAGCGAGATGGTATGAGTCCCGGTTTCAAGTTCAACGACTGGGAGATGCGCGGCGTGCCTCTGCGGCTCGAACTGGGACCCAAAGACGTCGCGAAGGGCTCTGTGGTTCTCGCCCGTCGCGACCGCCCCGGGAAAGAAGGAAAGGCGTTCGTCCCGCAGCAGGGAATCGCCGTTGCCGTCGCGCAGCTTCTCGTGGAGATTCAGAAGTCGCTATACGACCGCGCGCTCGAGTTCCGCAAATCGCGCACTGTCGAGCCTGCCGATTACGGCGAATTCAAAAAAGCTGTCGAAACCGGCTTTGCCTTCGCCTGGTGGTGCGGCAGCGGTTCGTGCGAAGAAAAGATCAAGGAAGAGACGAAGGCCACCATGCGTTGCATCCCTCTGGAACAGCCCGGGGGCCCCGGAAGGTGTGTCTATTGCGGAAAGCCCGCCCTCGAGAAGGCGATCTTCGCTCGAGCATACTAGCCGGACCATTCCCGGTGGCCCCGCCCTGTCTGCCGTTTACTCATCGTAGACACTGCCCCGCACCTCCGTCCCTTGACCTATTGGAAGGTGCTAGCATTTGGCTGTTCTCTTATTCCTTAGGCGTAAGCGGAGGTAGTGCCATTTTGAACTTCGTCACCTCTCGGCGAGACCGTAATCCGGAACGCGGCGGCAGTGGCGTAAAGCTGTTCCTGTTGCTCGTGCTGCTCGGCTCGATGGTTTTCGCCGCCGTCAGGGTCATGCCGATCTATATCGACAATTATCAGATGCAGGACGCCGTGCAAAGCGAAGCGCGGTTCGCTATTGGAAGCCGATTGGCCACGAAGGACATCCGCGCGGACGTCTTAAAAAAGATAAAGGAAATCGGAATTCCCGCTACCGAGGATGATCTCAAGGTCGTCTCAACACCGGGTGCCGTCCAAATTACTCTCGACTATTCCGTTCCCATCGATTTGCTCGTCTATAAATACACCAAGGATTTTCATATCTACGCGGACAACCGCTCGATTTAGAATAGGAATCCATACATCAGGGGGGCAGAGGATCGTCCGGGTGCTTTCTCTCCGGAATTGCCGCTGCCATGTGGGCCGAGCGAAGGCTCCTCCATGTATGCCGATCGATGGAAAATAAGAACCGGTTTAGAATTCGGATCGCACCGGGTTTCTGGACGTCCCGGTTCGGGATCGCATTGCTGTGTACGGCTCTCGCTGTGTTGCTCGCCGGGACCTCTGTTTTTGCCTACTACTACATCCAGTTTAGCCACCTGATCAACGAACGGCTTACCGGTCAGATCTTCCAGAACACCTCGCGCCTGTACGGCGCTCCCGGCAGCATTTACGTCGGCGAGCCGCTGCATCCCAAGGACCTCGGGACCTACCTTCTCCGCGCTGGCTATCAGGAAAGTGAAGTTCCTGGTTCTCCCGGCGTCTTCAAGGTTTCCGGTTCGACCGTGGAGATTAGGCCTTCGTCCGACTCTTACTTTCGCGGCGGAAATGCGTTGCGCGTGAATTTTTCGCCGTCGGCGATAACCCACATCACGCAATTGTCGAATAGTGCGTCGGCCGATTCGGCTGAAATCGAGCCAGAAGTAATCACCAATCTCTTCGACAGCTCCCGGGAAAAACGCCGCGTCGTTCGCTTCGATGATCTACCGAAGGTTCTTATCGACGCTGTGATCGCGACCGAAGACAAACGCTTCTTCGAGCATGGCGGCCTCGACTGGGTCCGCGTGTTCGGCGCTGCTCTCGCCGATTTCAGGGTCGGCCAGAAAGCCCAGGGCGCAAGCACGATCGACATGCAGGTGGCGCGCAGCTTTTTCTTCACGACGAAGCGCGAATGGCGGCGCAAAGTAAAAGAAGTCCTGATGGCGATCGAAATCGACCATCGTTTCACCAAGCAGCAGGTTTTCGAACTGTATGCCAATGAAGTCTATCTCGGAAATCGCGGCAGCTTTTCGATCCGCGGATTCGGCGAGGCCGCCGAAGCGTACTTCGGGAAGGATGTCCGCGATCTCACGCTCGGCGAAGCCGCCTTTCTCGGCGGCATTATCCGCGCCCCCAATCACTACGCCACCTCCGAACGCCACATGGACCGCGCTATCGAATCGCGCGACCGCGTGCTCACGCAGATGGTCGAAAACAACTACGCCACCGCTGATCAAGCTGCGGCCGCGAAGAAAGTTCCGCTGAAATTCGTCAGCGGAGGCATTGAAAGCAGCTCTGCTCCGTACTTCGTCGACATGGTGAAAGACCATCTCCTTGAAAAATTCTCGGAAACCGATCTCCAAAGTCAAAGCTACCGCATTTACACCACGCTCGATCCGAATCTACAGCGGGCTGCCACCGTCGCAGTTCACAACGGCGTAGAGCAGATCGATAAACTTCTCGCCAAGCGTTACGCTGCTTGGAAGAAGGCTGGCCAAGCCGCTCCGCAGCCTCAGGTGGCGCTTGTCGCGCTCGATCCTCGCACAGGGGAGATACGCGCGCTGGTCGGTGGACGCAATTACGGTGAAAGCCAGCTCAACCACGCGCTCGCGCACCGCCAGCCGGGTTCTGTGTTCAAACCGTTTGTCTATGCGGCGGCGTTCGACAACGCGGTCAAAAACCTCCAGCCGGAAATTACGCCAGTCACCACCGTAGACGACGTTCCTACAACTTTTCAATTCGACGGCAAGGAGTACACGCCGGACAATTTCGGCCAGGAATTCTACGGCACGGTCACTGTTCGCGACGCTCTCATTCACTCTCTCAACGTCGCCACCGTCAAAGTGGCCGAGATGATCGGCTACCAACGCGTCGTCGATCTTTCCCGGCAGATGGGCCTCGGCAACAACATTATGGCAACTCCTGCGGTCGCGCTCGGTGCTTATGAAATGACGCCCATCGACGTCGCCGCGGGCTACACAGCATTTGCGACGATTGGCACGCGTGCCGAACCGCTTTATCTCCGCAGCGTCGTCGCCGCCGACGGCAAAGTAGACGAATCGGACGCGCCTCGCACTCGACCAGTCCTCGATCCACGCGTTGCGTTCCTAACGACCAGCTTGATGGAGGACGTGATCAATCGCGGCACCGGCGCCACCGTACGCTCGCTCGGGTTTACGGCACCCGCCGCAGGGAAGACCGGCACGTCGCACGACGGCTGGTTCGCCGGATTCACTTCGAATTTGCTCTGCGTCATCTGGATCGGATACGACGACAACCGCGACCTCGGCCTTTCCGGTAGCCAGACGGCTGCGCCCATTTGGGCGGAATTCATGAAACGCGCCGTCGCGCTTCCCGCCTACAAGAACACTCAGGACTTCGAGCCGCCTCCGGGCGTGATCCAGGAAGCGATCGATCCCCAGTCCGGCCAGCTCGCCTCCTCAACGTGCCCTCAGACCGCAGAGGAATATTTCATCGCGGGCAGCGAGCCTACGCAGTTTTGCGAACTGCACGGCGGCCACAATGCGCAGTCTGCGCCGGGTTCCTGGCTCTCGCATCTTTTTGGAAAGGGCTCAAGTCCTCCGCCTCCTCCGGCTCCCAATTCGTCGTCCAGCGCGTCCAACAATCCAAACGCGCCCGGGAAAGCGCACGCGAAGAACGCTCCTGGTACCAATCCGGCTCAACCTGCGCCGGTGGAAGACCCGGAGAAGAAAAAAGGCCTTCTCGACAAGATTTTTGGTATCTTTGGAGGCAGCAAGAAACCTGCGGATAGCTCGAAACCCCAACCGTAGGTCAGGCGCGGAAAAGGAGCAGGGCAATGAGGCGAATCGTCTTCTTTGCCGTTCCGCTGTTGTCTGTACTCGTTCCGGCGGTCTGTGCGCAGCAAGCAGAGCCGGTATCCACCGAGGCTGCGTCCGCGTCCACTGACACAATCTACGTTGTAGCTCCCAAACCTGAGTTGACTCCGCGTCAGGCTGCTGAAATGCGCGGCGATGTGTTCATGGCGCGCAAAGAATTCACCGAAGCTGTGTCCGCGTATGAAGGGATTCTTGCAAGCGAGCCGAAGAACGCGCAGCTGCTTAACAAAGAGGGAGTCGCCTATCAGGAGCTTGGCAATCTGAATCGCTCCGAACATTTCTACAAGAAGTCGATGAAGGCCGACAAAAATTTCTCAAGCCCCATCAACAATCTCGGGACCGTGGAGTACGAAAAAAAGCACTTCGGCAAAGCGATCGTTCTCTACAAGCGCGCGCTTGTGCTCCACATGGATACGTCCACGATCTACAGCAATCTCGGCTACGCGTACTTTGCCAATAAGGAATATCCCGAGGCGATGGACACGTTCGACAAAGCACTCGCGCTCGATCCCCAGCTCTTCGACCGCAAGAGCGGTTATGGAACTGTAATTCAGCAGCGGACTACCACCGATCCCGGCTTGTTCAACTTCATCGTAGCCAAGTCCTACGCGGCGCTCGGTGATGCGGAACGCACCGCGCACTACTTGAAGCTCGCGCGAGATGCCGGCTACAAGGGTTTCATGTCCGCGCAACACGATCCCGCATTTGCGAAAGTGGTCAAAGACGCTCGCGTCCAGGAGGTTCTCCACGTGATGCCCTCCTACCAAAGCGACGCAAAGCGCACAGAACAGTCACCGCAAAATTAAGCGCGCCGGTTGGAACGGCTTCGATCCACGGAAGCGCGATGAGTCGTTCGTCGGCACGGCTAGCCACGACGAGGGTTCTTCTCATCGTGGGCGCTCCGCGCACGGCAGGATGCGAATAACCACGTGTAGCTTTGAACCCCTCCCTGTCGAGCTGTTCCCACGATCTATTGCGAACGCTTCGCATCTTCCCGCCATTCTCTTGCTATAATGGCGTTCCGAAATGCTGTCCCAGTCATTGCGGCGATTTTCACAGCTCCTGTTTCTACTAGCCGCAATTTCGCTCGGGTTCAACCGGCCGCTACGTCCGGCTTTGCCTCCGCCCACCGCAGCCAATGGCTCGACGAATGTCGTCCAGCTTCGCATCGACGGCGAAATCGAACCCGTCCTCGCCGAATACATCGTCAACGGAATTATCGAAGCGAACGCAAGCCAGGCCAGCCTGATTCTCATCACGATCAATACCCCCGGCGGACTCGACACTTCGATGCGCGAAATCATTCAAGCTATCCTGGCATCCAAAGCTCCGGTGGCAGCGTTCGTTTCGCCCACTGGCTCCCGCGCCGCCTCCGCTGGTTTTTTCATTTTGCTTTCCGCGGACGTCGCTGCTATGTCGCCCGGTACCGACACGGGCGCGGCCTCGCCGCTTCTTGCCTTGGGCGGCCAGCCAGTGCAAATCGACGAAACCTTGCACAAGAAAATCGTGAACGAAGCCACCGCCTACCTGCGCAGCTACGTCAGCCGCCGCGGACGCAATGTCGACCTCGCAGCCACGGCCGTCACCGACGCGAAAGCCTTCAGCGAGAAAGAAGCGCTCGACGGCAAACTCATCGACCTCGTCGCGTCGTCTCCAGAAGATTTGCTCGCGAAGCTCGACGGCCGCACGATTTCGCGACTCGATGGTGAAAAGGTTCAGCTTGCGCTTTCGCGTCCGGTTGTCACGCAGCACGAGATGACGGCCCGCGAAAAATTTCTGACGCGAATTGTCCAGCCTGATGCTTTCTTCATTCTGCTCATCATTGGCGTCCTCGGTCTCTACGTCGAATTCACGCATCCGGGGATGTTTGCGCCGGGAGTAATCGGCGGATCGCGCTCGTGCTCGCGCTCTTTGCGATGCACATGCTGCCCGTGAATTTCGCTGGGCTGCTGCTGATCGTCGCGGCGTTTGCATTCTTCGTTCTCGAAGCCAAGTTTCCGACGCACGGTGTGCTCGGAATCGGAGGACTGATCGCCATGGTTCTCGGTGCGCTCATGCTGATTCGCTCGCCGTTGACAGGTATGGGCGTAAGCCTCAGCACGGCCCTTGGCGTTGCGTTGCCTTTCGCTGTCATCGTTGTGATCCTGATGCGCCTCGTCCTTCGCTCGCGTCACTGGAAGCAGTCCACCGGCAAGGAAGAACTCATCGGCGAAGAAGCCGACGTCACCGAAGCGGTCGGCTTTGGCGAAGCCGCAGGTATGGTTTTCATTCACGGCGAACTGTGGCGCGCCGCGGGGCCACAGGGCGTAAGCATTCCGAAGGGCGCGCGTGTGCGCGTGAGAAAAATCAAGGGGCTCACGCTCGAAGTCGAGCCGGTCCACGCGCCGAAGCCGGCTGCTGCACAATAGACGTTCGATGGGAGGTAGTGATGGATTTTGCGCCAATCGTTCTTGCGATCGCCGTTCTGATCTTTGTGATCTGGTTCTTCAATTCCGTTTACGTAATCAAGGAATGGGAGCGCGGCGTCGTATTGCGCCTCGGGCGCATGCTGCCCGAAGGCGAAAGGAGCCGGTCTTTGTTTGGTATTTTTTCCAATCGATAAGCTTACGCGCATCTCCCTGCGCCTCGAAACGCTCGATGTTCCGCCGCAGGACGTAATCACGCGCGATAACGTCTCGGTGAAAGTAAACGCGGTATGCTATTTCCGCGTCGTCGATGCGAACCTCGCTCTTTCGCAGGTGATGAATTATCTCTACGCCACCTCGCAGCTTGCGCAAACCACTCTACGCAGCCTCGTCGGCCAGTTCGAGCTCGACTCCATCCTCTCCGAGCGCGAAAAGGTTAACGCCAAGCTGCAACAAATCCTTGACCAGGATACGGAGCCTTGGGGTATCAAGGTAACTAAGGTTGAGGTCAAACAAGTCGATATTCCGGAGAATATGCAGCGCGCCATCGCCAAACAGGCGGAGGCTGAGCGCGAGCGCCGCGCCAAAATTATTCACGCCGAAGGTGAATTTGAAGCCTCGCAAAAGCTGGCTGACGCGGCTGAGGTACTTGAGAAGCAGCCGGCTGCGATCCAGTTGCGTTATTTGCAGACTTTGACCGAAATCGGCGTCGAGAAAAATACGACGATCGTATTTCCATTGCCGGTCGACATCATTTCGCAGTGGGTGCAGGCCGCAGCATCGAAGAAATAGGAGCGTATGGCTGGAAACGGAAAACGCGGAGGCGGCGACCGGGTGCTCGAGAGCCGGCACCTGGTAGGACTGTTTCTCGGCGTCGTTCTGCTCTGCGGTGTTTTCTTTACGCTCGGCTACGTGATGGGACGCAACCAGTTTGGCGGCCCCGTTCACGCGGATATGCATGCGGATGTTCGCGCCGATGCCCGTACTTTGGAGCCACCGGCGCGCGAAGCGTCCCCCGCGGCAGCCGCTTCAAAAACGAAGCAGCCCGAAGGCGCTCCTGCGCCTGCTCCTGGAGAGTGGGATTTCTACGGGAAATCCGCGCCAAAAGATTCTCAGCCGGCCGCCGCACCTGCTGCCGCGACGCACGGCAAAGGTCCCGCTGCTGCATCGACGAAAACCGTCGCGGCGACAAAGCCTCCCGCGCGTTTTCAGCCTCCAAAGCTGGGGAAGGGCTCGATCGTCCTGCAAGTTTCAGCTCTTACGCGCCAGAGCGATGCTCTCGCAATGGCCGATGCGATTCAGCAGAAGAGATTTCCCTCGTTCGTGCTCACGCCGACCACCGACAATTTCTATCGCGTGCAGGTCGGCCCTTACTCCGACGAAAAATCTGCCGAAGCAGCCAGACACTCTCTCGAACAAGCCGGTTTCAAGTCTATAATTAAGCGCTAGATGACTTTCAGGTGGCAGACGCGAGTTCTACTCGCATTGGGCAGTGGCGTCGCTCTCGCGCTATCTTTCCCTGATTACAATTTGCCTCTGCTCGCGTGGTTTTCCATCGGCATGCTTGTGCTTGCCTCCGTTGGCGCGCCTCCGCGCCAGGCTCCGCTGTACGGTTTCCTGCACGCATTTGTTTTCTATCCCATCTGCTTGCCGTGGATCGCCACCGTCATGCACCAATATGGCAGCGTCGATCCGTGGCTATCGGCCGGCATACTCAGCCTTTTCGGAATAGCCGGCGGAATTATTTGGTCCACGTTTTCGATGAGCGTTGCTTTCGTTGCCAGAAGGAAAGGCGTGGCGCTTGCGTGCGTGCTCGCGCCATTTTTCTGGGTCACACTCGAGTTCGCGCGCACGCATCTGCCCTACATCGGGTTTCCGTGGAATCTCACCGGGTACGCCGCGAGCGATAGCCTCGCTTTGTTGCAGCTAACGCCCATCACAGGAATCTGGGGTCTTTCGTTCGTGATCGCCGCTTACGGATCATTTCTTGCTTACGCGGTGCTGGCAGGAAAGCCGAAAGTGTGGAAAGCCGCGCTCGCCGTCACAATTACGCTGCTCGTGATTGCCGTCGGCGGAAGCTATCTTGTACCCAGGGCCACACCGCAACACGTCGCGCACTTGATACAAACCGATTTCCCGCAATCCGAGCACTATCCTTCCGACTGGATGCAGATTCACTCGGGCGAACTTGACCAGCTCGCGCAGCTCAGCATCGACGCGGCGAAGAAAACTCCCGGGCTGATTGTGTGGCCCGAAGTTCCTGCCCCATTCAGTTTGCAGGATCCTCCGTTTGCCGCTCGCATGGTCAGAATTGCGAAGGAGTCTGGCAGCGAATTTCTGGTTGGAGTCGTTGACTGGCAACGTGAGCCGCAGGCGAGCGCCCAGGCGGGCGCCCAGAACCAGGAAAATCAGCAGCAAAATCAATGGTCCGCATACAACAGCGCGGTGCTGCTCGATCCATCCGGCCGGCGCATCTATGCGTACAACAAAGTCCATCTCGTGCCATTCGGCGAATACGTCCCGCTACGCCAGTGGCTCACGTTTGCAGGCCGCCTTACCGCCGATATTTCCGATTTCACCGCCGGCACCGAATACAACGTCGGCCACGCCGACCGGCCATTCGGCACCTTTATCTGCTACGAAGCGATTTTCCCGGACGAAATTCGCCGCTTCGCCGCGAACGGCGCCGAATTCCTCATTAATATTTCGAACGACGGCTGGTTCGGCCGCAGCGCCGCACCCGCGCAGCACCTCATGATGTCGCGCGTCCGCGCCATCGAAAGCCGCCGCTGGCTCCTGCGCGACACGAACAACGGTTTCACCGTCGTCGTCGACCCTTACGGCCGCATCACAGCCCGCCTTCCGACCGACGTCCGCGGCGAACTCGAAGCTCCCTACGATTTCCGCACCGACATCACTCCGTACGTCCGCTTCGGCGACTGGCTCTGCTGGCTCTCGCTCCTCGCTTCGGTCGGCATTCTCGCGCTGGCACTAATGACACGGTCCATGCTTTTCGTAGCTGTCCGGCTCTCTTGGGTTTTCGTGGCACGGGCACTCTTGCCTCTGCTCTAACGACTGTATAACCAGTCGTCCATGCTTCTCCGCCCAATTTCAATTTTCGATTTTCCCTTTTCCTGTGTACTCTATACCCGTGGCTGAACACATCGAAGACATCCAACACCGCTACGTCGACCTGAAAAAACGCATGGAACTCGTCCGGAGTTATCTTTGACGCCCCTGCCGCCCGCACGGAACTAGCCGCCATCGAAGCAAAAGTTAGCGACGCCAATTTCTGGCAGGACCAGGAAAAAGCTCAAGGCGTCCTGCAGCACCGCAAACAAATCGAAGACCGCGTCAACGCCGAAGACACTCTCAATCGCAGAATGAGCGACGTCGAAACCTATTTCCATCTCGCCGAAGAGGAAAAAGACGACGCCCAGCGCGCCTCTCTCCTCGAAGATGTCGCCAAAGAGATCGCCGCCGCCGATGCGTACGTTTCCGATCTCGAAACGAAAACTCTTCTCGCCGGTGAAAACGATCGACTGAGCGCCATCGTAACAATCAAACCCGGCGCCGGCGGCACCGAATCGCAGGACTGGGCGGAAATGCTCCTGCGCATGTACTTGCGCTGGGCGGAGCAAAAAGGCTTTCGCAACACCGTCGTTGATTCAACGCCCGGCGAAGAAGCCGGCATCAAGTCCGCCACCGTGCTCATCGAAGGCGAGAATGCCTACGGCATGCTCCTCGGCGAGAGCGGCGTCCACCGCCTCGTGCGCATATCGCCATTCGACCAGGCCGCTCGCCGCCACACATCGTTTGCGTCCGTCTTCGTCATCCCCGAAATCGACGACGAAATTGAAATCAATGTTCGCACCGAGGATCTCCGCGTCGATACGTTTCGCGCGGGCGGCCATGGTGGCCAGAACGTCAACAAGGTTGAGTCGGCCGTTCGCATCACGCACCTCCCCAGTGGAATCGTCGTCCAGTGCCAGAACGAACGCAGCCAGCACAAGAACCGCGAAATCGCCATGAAGATGCTTCGCTCGCAGCTCTACGAACAGGAAATCGAAAAGCGCCGCGAAGATCTTCGCAAGCTCGACGCCTCCAAACCTGAAATCAGCTTCGGCAGCCAGATCCGTTCCTACACGCTCCAGCCCTATCAGCTGATCAAAGACGTTCGCACGAAGGTCGAGCGTGGTGATGTCGACAAGGTCCTCAACGGCGACCTCGACGAATTCATTCGCGCCTTCCTTCTCTACCGCCGCGATCTGGACTCCGCGCCGGCCCGGAAGTAGTTCCGCAAGATTTTGCCTCTAAATCCTAATGGAATGCCTTAAGGCCGGCTCTCAGGCTCCACCGCGCCAATCCTTTCGCCCCCGTAAATCCCCGTTCAACCTCGGTTTAACCCATTTCCCTGCATCAGATTGACACTCCTAAACCCGCATGTTACCGTCGCTATTCGTGGGTTTCGTTTGGTAATTCGACACGGCCCCGCACGTGCTTCTCACTCCCCCGGAGGGTACTGTTTTGGCGCATGCCAATGAAAAATTCCTATTTACCTCGGAGTCTGTAACCGAGGGTCATCCCGACAAGATTGCCGACCAGATTTCTGATGCCGTTCTCGACGCAGTCCTAAAAGACGATCCCAACGGCCGCGTGGGTTGCGAAACTCTCGTCACCACCGGATTAGTCGTAGTTGCCGGTGAGATTACCACCACCACGTACGTCGACTTTTCCGACCTCGCGCGCGAAGTTGTCCGCGATGTCGGCTACACGCGCGCGAAGTACGGATTCGACGCCGAAACCTGCGCCGTGGTCTGCGCGATCAAGAAGCAATCCCCGGATATCGCGATGGGTGTGGACACTGGCGGCGCCGGCGACCAGGGCATGATGTTCGGCTTCGCGTGCGATGAGACGCCCGAGCTGATGCCCATGCCGATCCAACTCGCTCACCAACTCACTCACAAGCTCGCCGAAATTCGCAAGAAGGGAATCGTTGATTTCCTGCGGCCTGACGGAAAATCCCAGGTTTCGATTGAATACATCGGTGGACGTCCTGCGCGCGTCGATACCGTCGTCATCTCCACCCAGCACAGCGACAAAGTTTCCGAGCGCAATCTTCACGAAGCCATCATTCGCGAAGTCATCAAGCCTGTGATTCCCACTGCCATGCTCGACAAGAACACGAAATTCCACATTAATCCCACCGGGCGCTTTGTCACCGGCGGGCCGATGGGCGATGCCGGACTGACCGGCCGCAAAATTATTGTCGATACGTACGGCGGCTACAGCCGTCATGGCGGCGGTGCGTTTTCAGGTAAAGACCCGTCGAAGGTTGACCGCTCCGCGTGCTACATGGCGCGATACATCGCAAAGAACATCGTCGCTGCCGGACTCGCGCGCAAAGTGGAAGTCCAGCTCGCCTACGCCATCGGCGTTGCCGAACCAGTATCCGTTATGGCAGATACATTCGGCACCGGCACAATTCCCGACGCGCAAATCACCGAACTGATTCGCGCGTTCTTCAAACTCACGCCGAAGGGAATCATCGAAACGCTCGATCTGCGCCGTCCAATCTATCGGGCCACCGCCGCCTACGGCCACTTCGGCCGCACCGGCCCTGGTTTCACCTGGGAGCGCACCGACAAAGCCGACGCCATCCGCAAAGAAGCCGGCTCAAGAGGCGCGGTCGCAGTGTCACGCACATAACGTGCTTTTCGGCTCCAGCCGTAGATTTTGTAGCGCCGGGCTTCAGCCCGGCAGCCGTTGACGCAGCTTCTGCGTTTGACTTTGTACCGCCGGAAATCGAACCTGCCGGCTCTTTTGACTTTACGTTTTCTCAAAATTTCAGCATCCAATTTCGAAAGGGAGTCACCAGTGGAAACCGCAACCAAACTGAATGGCGACGTAAAAGACATCGCACTCGCAGAAGATGGCAAGCGCAAAATCCAATGGGCTAACCAGCACATGCCCGTGCTGCAGCTCATCCGCAAACAATTCATAAAAGACCAGCCGCTGAAGGGCGTCCGCATCTCTGCTTGCCTCCACGTCACAAGCGAAACCGCGAACCTCGCGATCACGCTCCGCGACGGCGGCGCAGATGTTGTGTTGTGCGCCTCCAATCCGCTCTCCACGCAAGACGATGTCGCCGCATCGCTCGTCAAGGATTTCAACATCCCGACGTACGCAATCAAGGGCGAGGACAACGCCACCTACTACGCGCACATCTCGGCTGCGCTTGATCACAAGCCGCAAATGACGATGGACGACGGCGCGGACCTAGTTACTCAGCTCCTCACCAAGCGTACCGACTTGCTCTCGGGCGTTATCGGCGGCACCGAAGAAACCACTACCGGCGTCATCCGCCTTCGCGCGATGGCCAAAGACGGCACCCTGAAATTTCCAATCGTCGCCGTCAATGACGCGCTCACCAAGCACTTCTTCGACAATCGCTACGGCACCGGCCAGTCCACGCTCGACGGCGTGATCCGCGCGACGAACCTGCTGCTCGCCGGCCTGAACGTTGTCGTCGCCGGTTACGGCTGGTGCGGACGCGGCGTCGCGATGCGCGCGCAAGGGCCATGGGCGCAGACGTGATCGTCACCGAAGTCGATCCGATGAAGGCCATCGAAGCCGTGATGGACGGCTTCCGCGTGATGCCGATGGACGATGCCGCGAAAGTTGGCGACATCTTCATCACCGTCACCGGCAACAAGTCACGTCATCGCCGCACGATCACTTCGAGAAGATGAAGGATGGCGCGGTCATCGCCAACTCCGGCCACTTCAACGTCGAGATCGATATCACGGCGCTCGAAAAGCTGTCCAGCGGCGAAAAACGAAGCGCGCCCCTTCGTCGACGAGTACGCCATGAACGATGGCCGTCGCGCTCTATCTGCTCGGCGAAGGCCGCCTGATCAATCTCGCCGCCGCCGAAGGCCATCCCGCGTCCGTGATGGACATGAGCTTCGCCAATCAGGCCCTCGCCGCGGAATACATGGTGAAGAACGCAAAAGACCTCAAGCCGCAGGTCTATCCGGTGCCCGAGCATCTCGACCAGCAAATCGCCAAGCTAAAGCTCGAATCGATGGGCTTCCAGATCGACAAGCTGACGCCCGAGCAGGAGCACTATTTGGCCTCTTGGTCTGAAGGCACTTAGTCGCAAATTAAGACACGAGTATCAACGAAGCGGCCGGCTCTTCTGAATCGTGAGCCGGCCGTTTTGCATTTAGGCGAGACGTTTTGCTGCCGCTCAGCTTGTCTATGAAATGTCCCCCTCCCGCTGGTATATTTCTAGCGCACGCGAAATTCCGAGGAGCATCCACTGGTGACGTTCCGGCATATCGCGCTCGTCCTCATTCCTATCGCAGCGCTTGCTCTCGCTTCCGCACCCGCGCAAATCCACTCCCACAAAAACAAATCCGCCTCGCCCGAGATCACGAATCCCGATATTCAATTCTCCGGCGAGATCGATCGCGGCAAAACCTATATCCACGACATCGGCCACGACCTTCAGTTTCGACTTGAGGTCGCCTCCGTCGGCGACTACGCCGGCTGGGACATCAGCATCGCGCCAAAAACTCAGCCCGACAGCGACGAACCGATTGAATTCTCCGGCATCGCCACGCCGCCGTATCACTCGTTCAACGACCGCTACCTGAATACGACCTACAATTTCTCTGCGAAAGAAATTCTCGAAATGTCGCCGCGCCGCTTCAATTTCGTTCTCACTGAAAATGACGAGCACCGCGCCGAAGAAGCCGTGAATGTTGCGCTCTATCCGAATTCGGTTTCCGACGACGAGAAACAGCGCGTCGCCGAAAGCGCAGCCAACATTCAGCTGGGCACCGGCGAATTCAGCGTCGTACGATTCCGCATTACGTCGATCAAAGACCCCTTGTATCCCGGTTCGATCGAATGGATCAAATTCGAAGTAAAATTGAAATTCCCCCCAGCCCTCACAATGGCCCAAGTCCTCGCTCCCACCGACGAAACCTCCAAGTAAATAGTACTGACAGTACTATCCCTGTGGAAATCTCGTCCGCGCCTTTCATTTTAGTCTCCCAAGGCGCTTGACTTCGTCCCCAGCAGTTCTAGAATCGCGCCAACTCATTCACTTCCACGGGGGTTGTTAGCAGTTCGCGAAGTGAGTCGAGGTAACGCTGCCCACAATCTGACACGAGGAGAATCGCTTTGAATATTCGAAACTGTTGTAGAAAAATCGGCCGCGCTGCTCGCCTGGCCGTGTGGGGCGCAGTGATTGTCACCTTCATCGTTCCCGCTACGCCGCTCGGCCTTTCCACGCGCGCCGACGGCAAGAACAACGATCACGGTTTCGACCACGTCTTTATCATCATGATGGAAAACACAGGGTTCGACACATTGATTGGGAATCCCAACGCTCCCTTCGTCAATTTTGCCGCGGCCACCACCGGCTTCGCCACGAATTATTTCGGCGTCTCGCATCCCAGCCAGCCCAACTACGTGGCCGCCACTTCCGGCGCCCTTAATGGTGTCGTCGACGACAACGACATTACCATCGACGTGCCCAACATCGTCGACCAGCTCGAGTCGCACCATAAATCCTGGAAGGCTTACATGCAGTCCTACTCTCTCTGCACCACGCCGCTCGATCATTCTTGCGGCAATCAGCTATATGAACGCAAGCACAACCCGTTCATCTCGTACAAGGATGTGCAAACAAATCCGGCTCGCGTCGCGAATATCGTCGATTTCAGCCAACTCACGACCGACCTCGCCAACAACACCGTCCCCAACTACGTCTGGATCAGCCCCGATCAATGCCACGATATGCACGGTCGCGGTGCCACCCCGGCCGACCCCTGCGATTTCTCCCAGGTGCCGGCCTTGATCTCGACCGGCGACACGTTTCTGCTCAATACCGTCAACGCGATCATGACCTCCAAAGCCTGGACCGGCAATTCCGTCATCTTCATTACCTGGGATGAAAGCGATTTCACCGGCACCGGCCCCGATGGCTTCGGCGACACCAGCGGTTGCTGCAATGCCAATCCCGGTGGCGGCCATGTCGTCGCGCTGGTAATTTCCAACACTCTTCGCTTCGCTCGCAGTTCGAACGATGCGTTCAATCACTATTCGATGATGGCTACCATCGAGGACAGCTGGAATCTGGGCTGCATTGCCAACACCTGTGACCGGCGAGATGTACGCCCGATGAAGGACCTGGTCGGCCCCGTCGGCGGCTGGTAGTTTCTTCGCCGCACAAACGCAAACGGCCGGGAGGCCTTTCCTGCCCTCCCGGCCGTTTTTCTGTAATCATCGTCGTTCATCGCGCAACTCCCGAATCCTCGCCTTAGACCGCGCTCTCCGCAGACCCCGCGGTGCCGCACAAATATCCCGCGAATTCGTCCACAACTCGGAATCCCAACCGTTCATATACAGGACGCCCCATCTCCGTCGCATGCAGCACCGACTCCATCACTCCATACTCCCGCCGCATAAATTCATCCGCAAAACGCAAAATCGCCTCGGCGTACCCGCGCCCGCGATATTCCGGAAGAGTCGCCATCCACCCGATGTACGACGCCCCGCATGTGTACGTCGCCGATCCCGACGCCACGGCTTTTCCATCCGCGTAAATTATGAATCCGTGGTTCGGCGCTTCCCACATGTCAGCGCATGTCATCGGCCGGATATCCGCCTCAGCCATCTCATGTGAGACCACATTCAGCCGCGCAATTTCCTCGGCCATTTTCTCGCCGCGCACGTGTCGAATGTCAACGCTCGCCGGCGGGAATTTCGCCGCTGCCAATTCGCCCGCCACCATTCCCGGCATGCGAACCACGGGTTTCAAGTCGGTTATCGCCTCCACTCGGTCCGTCCTCGCCATCACAAGCCCCGGAATTCCGTGAGGCGCGAGAATCGCGGAGAATTCTGCGATCAACCGCGCCAACTCCGCCCCGCGCGCCTCCCACCTGGGAAAAGCACAGTTGAACAACGGCACCGGTATCCCGGCACACCGAAGCTCCATCTCCGGATGCGTAACCTGAAGCCTCGACGGAAACCGATCGACCCAACACTTCCAAGCCGCCGCAAAAATCTCGCGAGTGTCCATAATCATCCCGCGAATTATAGTTGCGCAACGCGGAGCTGCAAACCACATTCCAAGAGTCTCGAATCACGCCCCTCCAAAATCCTTACACCAAGGTCCGGTTGCAACGCCTTTCCCCGCGTGCTACCGTCACCGAAGTGCTATGAAAATCGACCGCCAGACCGACCGTGCCTCCCGAGCCCCGGCGATTGCGTTGCCCGTTGCACCCTCAGGTTTTCACCCCTCCAAGCCCAAATTTCTAATCGCAAATGCGTTATTAGAATCCTCTCCAACTCATAGCAAACAAAACCTCGTAACTTTTTCTAATCGCAAATGGATGGCGATTTCTAAATCCGATTTTTCGCAAGCCGTCTCCTATTTGACACATTTCCGCACCCAGACTAGTATCGTCTCCTTGCCGCCTCTGAAAAATTTCGACCGAGTTACTCCCTGATGCAAGACTGGGCTACTCGCTCCATCGATACCGCAAAACGCCGCGGCGCCACCTACGCCGACGCTCGCGTGATGGATATCCGCCAGCGCGACATCTCCACGAAAAATGGCGAAGTTGGCACCCTCATCGAATCCGAATCGCTCGGCATTGGCATCCGCGTCGTCGCTTCCGGCGCCTGGGGTTTCGCTTCCACCGATCGCCTCACTCACGAGGGCATCGACTCCTGCGCCGCCGAAGCCGTCTCCATCGCAAAAGCGTCCGCGCTTGCGAAGCATGCCGATGTCGCTCTCGCTCCCGAGAACGCCTACGTTGACACGTGGCAAAATCCGTTTCTCAAAGATCCGTTTCGCATTCCGGTCGAACGCCAGATCGATTTGCTGCTTGCCGCCGACAAGGAAATGCGCCGCGTCAAAGGCGTCACGCTTGCCGAAGGCTCGATGACGTTCCGCAAAATCGACCAGCTCTTTGTCTCCAGCATTGGTTCGGTGATTCACCAGATCAAAATGCAATCCGGCGCCGGAATCGTCGCCACAAGTTTTGCCGGCAGCGAAATTCAGAAGCGCTCATATCCCAATAGCTTTGGCGGACAGCACGCTCTCCAAGGCTACGAACTGATCGAAGCGCTCGACCTTGTCGGCAACGCGGGCCGCACCGGAGAAGAAGCAGTCGCGCTTCACTCCGCTGCGCAGTGTTCTGAAAAAACCGGCACGATCATTCTCGGCAGCTCGCAGCTCAGTCTGCAAATTCACGAATCGATCGGCCATCCGATCGAGCTCGACCGCGTTCTCGGTCAGGAAGCGAATTTCGCGGGCATGAGTTTCCTCACCGTCGACAAGCTGCGCAAGCTCAAGTACGGTTCGGAAATCGTCAACGTGGTCGCTGACGCCCGCCTCGAACACGGCCCCGGCCTCGGCACCTTCGCCTACGATGACGAAGGCGTTCCCGCGCAATGCACGCCGATCATCACGAACGGCCTCTTCACCGGCTACTTGAGCAATCGCGAAACGGCTTCTGCCATTGGCGAAGACCGCTCCAACGGCACAATGCGCACCGAAAGCTGGAATCGCCTCCCCATCATTCGCATGACAAACGTCAGCATCAATCCCGGCACGTGGAAATACGACGACCTCATCGCCGATACCGACGACGCAATCCTGATGGACACCAATCGCTCCTGGTCCATCGACGATCGCCGCTACCATTTTCAGTTCTCCACCGAAATCGGCTGGGAAATCAAAGGCGGCAAAAAAGGCCGCATGATAAAAAATCCCAGCTATAGCGGCATCACCACCGAATTCTGGAATAGCTGCGACGCAATCTGCCACCGCGGAGACTGGACTCTCTGGGGCACTCCCAACTGCGGCAAGGGCCAGCCCATGCAAACCATGGGCACAGGCCACGGCGCCTCACCAGCCCGTTTCCGCAACATCAAAATCGGCGTAGCCTTCGCAAAATGACAATTCCGACACATCACGCGCTCGAGGTCGCAGTCGGCACCGGCGAGTTCAAACAAATGAACGTCAGTAGGGGCACGGCATGCCGTGCCCTCTCGCGCCGACCCGCCGCTCATGCCATCGGCTCGGACCTGGTTGCCAGATGTTTCGCGCGGCAAGCCATTCCACGCACCATTCCAAACCCTGTCATCCTGCCTGCCCAGAGGAACGAAGGGAGCGCAGCGAAGGATCTCAGCGTAACGCGCAGCGCAGCACTCTCATCGCGCAACGGTTCACTGATTGTCGCCGACAACGCCATCCGGGATCCCCTCCGCCCATGAAACGCCACGCAAAACACTCCATCTCCCGCCGCATCCGCCGCGCCGAAGTAAGCGCCCCTTCGCGACCGCTCCTCACCGCCGTCGAACTAAAAGCCATCGCCGAACGCATCCTCAAATTCAGCGAAGCGGACGAAACCGAAATCGAAATCGACGTCACCACGGACGCGCTCACTCGCTTCGCCAACAACATCATTCACCAGAATGTCGCCGAGCAGGTTCTCCACATCTCCGTCCGCGCCGTGATGGACGGCCGAACCGCCCGCGCCACCACCAACAAAACCGACGAGGAATCGCTGCGCCGCGTGGCTGCCGCAGCCGCGAAGCTCGCGCTTCATCAGCCGAAGATTCCGGGACTGCTGCCGATGCTCGGCAAGCAGAAAATCCCGAAGGTCGCGCGGTTTTTCCCCGCGACAGCGGCCGCAACGCCACAGGACCGCGCCCGCGCCGTTACCCGCGTCTGCCGCCTCGCTGAGAAAAATAAACAGACAGCCGCCGGGATTTTTTCGAGCGGCGCGATGCAATCCACCCTCGCGAATTCGGAGGGCCTGTTCGCGCACCACGAGCAGACGCGCTCCGAGTTCTCGATTACGATCCTCGAACCCAATTCATCCGGCTGGGCGAAAGCCAATTCGCCAGACATTCGCGAGCTCGACCCTGACCGCCTTGCCGAAAGCGCCAGCAACAAAGCCGCCAATTCGCGCGAGCCGCGCGAATTGCCGCCGGGTCATTACACCGCAATCCTCGAGCCCTCTGCGGTCCTCGATCTTGTCGGATTTCTCTTCTACGATTTCGCCGGCACAGCTGTTCTCGACAAGCGTTCCTGTTTCAACGACCGAATGGGCAAAAAAGTTTTCGGTGACAACATCACGCTCTGGGACGACGTCTACCATCCGTTCCAGCTAGGCGCACCATACGACGGGGAAGGCCTCGCGAAACAGAAAGTGCTGCTCGTCGATCGCGGCGTGCCGAAAAATCTCGTCTATTCGCGCGCCACCGCTAAAAAAATGAAGACCAAACCAACCGGCCACGGCTTCAGCCTGCCCAATGAATATGGCGAAGCGCCGATGAATTTGGTTTTCTCAGGCGGTGACAAAAGTCTTGACGACATGATTCGCTCCACCGAGCGCGGCGTGCTCGTCACGCGCCTCTGGTACATCCGCGAAGTGGACCCGTACGAAAAGATTCTCACCGGAATGACGCGCGACGGAACGTTCCTCGTCGAAAATGGTCGCGTCAACGGCGGCATCCGAAATTTCCGCTTCAATCAAAACCTTCTTGAAATGCTTTCGAACGTCGAGATGCTCAGCCCAGCTGTGCGCGCCGCCGGAGAAGAATCCTTCGAGATGGTCGTCCCTGCGATGAAGGTCAATAACTTCAACTTCAGCGAAGTCACAAAGTTCTAAAATCAATGTGTTGTCATCCTCCCTGTCCTGACGAAGGAAGGGAAGGCATCCGATCAGGATGCCTGATCGAAGATTCCGGCCTTGCCGGAAAGGATCTCAGCGTCAGACGTCTGCAACCACTTCCGCGACAAGCGTCTGGCAAACGTGCGGGCGCGATGCCCGGCTCGATCAACGAGCCGCCGCAGCCACGCGCTCCGGTCGCACGAAGTATTTCCACTTATCCAAATCCGCGCGCACCGCGACATCGAAAAACCCAACCATCATCTCATCGTAGGTTTGATCGCCCCACCGCACCGCCGCGCTCGGATCCGGATTGTGCTCATTCGCTTTCGAATTGTCGTACCACGCAACCGCTTGCAGCTCTGTCCCCGCAGCCAGCGGACGCGGCTGCGCGAGCCGGTAGCTCAGTTGCCAGTAAAAATCCCAATTCACGCGCAACAGCGGCTCGATCGTTCCATCCTTATGAATGATGTTGTACTCGAACCGCTTCCCGCGTAAATGCATGTGCGGCAGAAAACTGAGCAGCGTCGCGTCATTCGGCAAAGTGCCGCGCGCTTCCACCCTGTAGTCGTCGGCGCCTGGCGGAATAACGAAATGATCATTCGTTAGTTGCAGCGTGATCACTTTCTGCTTCGGTGGCTGCTTCGCAAACACCAAGCCGATCGCAGTCTGGTCCGTCGTCGCTTCTCCGTGCGCCATGTAATGCATCTGGAAAACAAGATCCGAACCCGCCGGAACCAGTTTCGCCATTCCATCCGGCCAGTGATCCGGCGAACTTCCCGGCGCATAGACCAACAAAATGTCTGCGTCCGTCCAACGCGCGTCACGGCGCGACTGCTCGTCCGTCATGTCCGCAGCGGTGAAGGGCACTCCGACGGGCGCGTGCGCGAGCCATTTCGATCCGGGCGGCCTGATGTAAACGACAGCGTGGTGCACATTCTCGCGGCTCGACGGGCGAATCTCGGAGAGCTGAACCCACTTCGCCTCGGTAAAAGTTGTCGGCACGATTTCATACGTGTATCCGATGTCTCCATACGCGGGAAGTTTTATCGGCTTCGTCATCTTCACGATTGCATCGGGCTGCGGAATATTCCAGCCGTTCGTCCAACGTTTCACACGCTCATCCGGCGGCGGCGCATCGCGCGGATCACCGGCGGGCGCATGTCCCTTCCACCATGCGCCAAGCGTTGCGATTTCTTCAGGTGTCAGCGACGGGTCGTTCGCGAAATGGCCGATTTTCGGATCGGCGAACCATGGCGGCATTCTGCGATTCGCCGTGATGAACGCGATCGATCGAGCTTCGGTACGGGCTTGTGCGAATGTCACAAGCGGCAGCGGACCGATTTCTCCGGGCCGGTGGCAGCTCTGGCAGTGTTGCGCGAGGATCGGCAGGACATCGCGGTAAAAAGTGGGTGCGCTATCAGCTTGCACTGCAGACGCCGCAGATCGAGTTCCGCGCCACGCGAGTAGAGACGCGGCGGCGATCATCGCGAGAATGGCGAGCCGAAAATAGTTGCGGCGAATGCTGGACACAGCAGAATTAGTTACGCATTCCAGCGGCTTGGTTGCAAGAGTGAATAAGAACGCGATCTATTGTTTCGTAAACTGAAGACTTGTGATTGCGCGGTTGATTACGTTCTCTTGAATTTGTACGAGGTCCGAACCCGCGTACGTCATCCCGAAGATCGTGTAGAGATGCGTATCTCGCTGAAAAAATACAACCACGCCGGACCAATCGCGCTGCTCAACGCTGCCGCGAAAACGATGCTCGACCGCCGGCACACCGGAGATCGTGAGTTTCTTTTCGCCGAGCGGACGGAAATTATCAAGCGTGTCCTGCAAGCGCCGGTCCGTAGCCGCGATATCGCTTTCGAGCGATTTTCCGATCGGCTGCCGCCCAATTAAAAGGTAGGTAGTCTCATCGGATGTTCCGAGCGCCGTGATTGCGCCGGGCAGCACTGAACGCGCGCCCTCAACCAACTGCCAAGTGGGCGGCTTATACATCTGAAAACCGTACGTCTGATTTGTGTACAGATTTCCGCTCACCGTCTCGCGCATGGGTTCGGGAGGCGCAGGCTTGGGAGCCGGCGACGGTGCAGGCCCTGCGGCGGCAGGCGCAACCGCTTTCGCGGTCGCAGTAGCTGTCGGCGGCGGATCTGTCGAAGTAGTTGCGGCAGGAGGCGGCGTGGAGGATGCGGGTGCAGGCTTGGGCGCAGCCGCATCGGTGTTTGTGCTGTAGGAATTTACCGTCTTAGCCGCGGGCGTGCGCTTCTCGGCGGCGGGTTCGGTTTTCTTTTCGGCATCAGGCTTCTTCGATGAATCTGTAATGCTGATCGAAAGAACCTGATCCTTTTGAACGACCGCGAAACCATAGTTCGTTTTTACTTTGAACGAATTCTCTTCGAAGCCGACAATTGTGCCGACGATTTTAGTTCCGTCTTTGAGTTTCAACTCATCGGCGTGCACGACAACCGCGGTGAAAAGCGCGATCGCGGCAAGGAATGTCGGAACTGCGAATCGCCGCATCATCCATTTGAGTATCGCCCTCGGAGGCGCAAGCGGCAAGGCCTGGCTCTGTGCGGTTGTTGCGTTAGTCAGCGTGTGTTCGGCCCGCCCCGCATCTGCCATTCTGAGCGAAGCGAAGAATCTCAACCGATCGTGCTTCGCGCGGCCGCAGATGGTTTACTTCTTGCCGCGAGCCCGGCGTTTCCTCGCCGGCCGCTTCTTGCTGAAATGCATCGCGAGCAACTCAGCGTTCAAGATTGTGAGGGCCGCTTCGAGCACGCGAAATTCTGAGTCAGCTCCATCCAATCTGCGGCCGCGGCCCATCGCTTCGAGCGCTCGGGCGGCACCGACAGCTTTTTGCGCGCCAAAAATTGCCAGAGAGCCTTTGAACGCGTGAGCGGCAGTATCGAGTTTGGCCGGATCGTTTGCGGCAATCGCGCCGCGAATGGCGGAGAGCCGCTTCGGCGCGTCGGCGAGAAAGGATTTCGTCAATGTCTGGATCAGCTTTTTGTTTCCGCCTGTCGTGCGCCACAAATGGGTTGCGACATCTTCGGCTGGCGCTGCGGGTTCCGGAGTCGGAACGACGTGTTCGGAAACTGCGGGAGGGCGCGGCACGGCCGGCTTTGCTCCAATTACCTGGTTGCCAAAAGTTGCGAGAAATTCGATCGTGTCAAACAGCGCGCTCATCTCGAATGGCTTTGGCACGAATCCATCCATGCCCGCTTCCAAGCGGCGCTGCTTGTCCTCTTCAGCCACATTTCCGGTGAGTGCGACGATCACTTGATGCTTGCCGGTGGATTTTTCTTGTTGACGTATCGCGCGCGTTGCTTCCAGACCGTCCATTCCCGGCATCTGCTCGTCCATCAGCACCACGTCAAATGGAGCCTTTGCGAGCGCTTCGATCGCTTGACGGCCGTCGGCAACTCCCACGACCGTGTGGCCACGCTTCTTGAGGAGCTCGCTGACGAGCTCGCGATTTTCGGCAGTATCTTCAGCAACTAAAACTCGAAGGTTTTTGACTGATTTTTCAAGGCGCGGCCGCGCCGGGTCTTGCGCCGCATCGTTGGATTCCTTCGCGCGAGGTACTTCTTTTTTTGCACCGTCACGCGCGGCCTTCGCAGCGCGCGGGAGCCGAAACCAGAAGCGGGTTCCGCGCGTCGGTTTTGATTCCGCGCCGATGGTGCCGCCCCAGCGCTCGACGGTAATCTTGCAGAAGTAAAGTCCCAGGCCTGCTTTGCCCGGCTTGTCTTTTCCTTTGGCGAAAAGCGCGAATATTTTCTCGGCCGGCTGATCTTTCGGAAGCCCGGGGCCTTCGTCGTCGACAAACGCGAGAACAACTTTCCCACGATCCTCGAGCCCGATCGTGACCGCGGTCCCTTTGGGGCTGTATCGAAGTGCGTTCTCGAGAAGGTTGCCGAAAATGCGGTCGAGCCGCGACTCATCGCCAGTAACGGTCCAATCGCGCGCTATATCAACGGCCGGGTCAAGCTGCAGTCGAATCCCTTTTTCGGTGAACGCCGGGGAAAACTCGCGAACCGCGCGTTGTACGCACGCCGCAATATCGGCGACGCCCGGCAAACTCTCGCCGCTTGCCGGATGGCCTGTGAGATCGGCGGAAAAAGCCTGAAGGATTCCGCGAATCATCTGCTCCTGGCGATTCGATTCGCGCTGGCCAGTTTCGACCATTCGTCTTAGATCGGAAGAGAGATCCTCAAGCGCGAGCAGACTGAAGCAGCCCCGCATCGCCGTCAGCGGCTGAGACAGGTCGTGGATGATGCAATGGAGCAGAATCTCTTTTTTCTGCACTTCATGGAGGAGTCTCTCGCGCGCGAGCAGGGAATCGCGAGCGGCTTGAAATAATTTTTGCCTGTCGGCATACGTCTTCGAGAGATTGCACAGAAGCAGGACATTCTTGCCGTTGAGATGAAGCGCGGCAGCTTCCAGGGGCGTTTCGTGGCCGGTTGAATCGCGTTCGATCCAGACCGGCGAATTCGTCGAGCCTTCGCGTTGCGAGTTCCAGAAACTCTCGGCATCGACAAGGAAATTTTCGATGAACGGAGAAACTTCCGCCAGGCGAATCGATTTGTCGCGCGCTACGGCGCCGCTCCAGATTTTCTCACACCATTTCGGGTAGTCACCGATGGGGCGAAAGACGCCGTTGTCGGCGTACTCAAAGAGGGCGTAGCCCTGATTCGCGAGAAAGGATTCAATGATTGGGTTTACGGCCATGTTTTTCGAGCATCGCCTGGGTCAGATGCATGAAAGCTTCCTCTACCAGCTCCCCGGATTTTGCGCTGGTTCGGAATATTTCCCAGCCCTTTTCGGCAAGCTGAGCCTGTCGGTCCGAATCGATCTCCCACTGGTCAATCAAATCCACTTTGTTGATGACGAGAAGCGCGGGCACGTTACTCACCGTTGCGATGATGCGCTCATTCAGGGTGAGTGCATCTTCCAGAGTTTGGCGGCGCGTGCCGTCGACGACAAGCAAATATCCGGATATACCGCGAAGATAGGAAACTTGAACTTTCTGAAGACTGTCTTCGCCGTGAATGTCCCAAATGAGGAGATCAACCTGTTCATTACCTGTGCGGACGACTTTTTTCTCTATCTTCACGCCGATCGTTGAGTGATAGACGTCGGTAAAAATACTCTCGACGAAGCGGCGTACGAGACTCGTCTTCCCGACTGAGAACGACCCAAGCAGGCAGATTTTCTTTTGGAGAAGCATCGGAACGCGGCCTAGTTTACAGGGGGAGCAGGAGAAAAAGCGACTTTGAAAGTGACGCTGCGGTTGAGGCGGCGGCCTGCTTCACTATCTTCATTGCGCAATGGTTCTGATGTGCCGACTCCGCGAGGGTGCAGATTTTCGGGCTTCACGCCCGCGCGCACAAGGTTCGCGTAGATTACATCCGCGCGCTGTTTACTGAGGACAAGGTTCGTGCCTTCGACGCCCGTGACGTCCGTATGGCCGATGATGTCAACGATGAGCTTGCCGTTCAAGTGATTGGCTGCAGCTATCAGCGCTCGGATGTCGTTCTGAGCGGAGGAGATTGCCTGGTCCTGTCCCGATTCCAGCTCGGTGCGGCCGATCGGGAAGAGCAGGACGGCGGACTCGAGCGACGTTCGCACCCGATTCATCTCAACGAGATTGGAATTCTCCAAACGCGAATCGTCGACAGAGGTGATGCCCGCGATCCACGGCGCTCGCTCCTCCAGGCGCGCAATAAATTGCGGCGAAGCAATTCCTTCGGCGCGCAACACTCCATCTTTTTCAGCGAGCTTCACTTCCGGCGGAGGATGAAGCATGAGGTTGGCACGTTTCAGAACGATGTCGTCTTCCATCGAGTAGAAAGGCTTCAGTTCGAGGTCGGCGGAGTTCGGGTCAATTCCGGCGCGCGCGAGCAACTCTTCGGGTTTGGCCGCCAGCGGGTCACGGAATCCCTGAATGTGATAACGGCCGTTTTCTCGCGCATACGACATCACAACGATGCCGGGTTGCTGCCGGAGAACCTTGAGGAAGCGCGACCATTCCCAGAGCAGGTAGCCCGAGTAAGCAAGCGGAATCGCGATAAGCACCAGAACGACAAGGCCTGCAATCAAAGCTGCACGAGGTCTTCGTCCTTTCGCTTCCGAACGATCCTTGAACTGCGCTTCGAGCAACGGCGCTAATTGATCGTCCGCGGCGCGGAATGGACCCGAGTCACCTTCGAAATGCGCGAGAGCCGAGCTGTAGTTCTGCTGAATGTTCTCGAGAGCTTCTTTCATCGCCGTGCGATAGTTTTCGGGCGCGTGGCCGCGAATCACCGACGCGAGAACCGCTCCCGGGCCTTCCTCGATCCAGACTTCGAGTTCGCCGACGTCCATGCGATCGAGGGTGTTGCTGCGCTGCGATTCGAATGAATCTTTCACGAACTGCTGAATGGCGGAGAGCATGCCCGCGACCATCGAAGGATCCTGCGTGGCAACTGCCGGAGCAACCACGTGATTGAGCACCAGGCCCGTTTCGCGGTGAATTAAAAAAACCTGCTCGACGCGGAACAGCAAGCTGTGCATCAGCACCACTTCGCTGAACGGCCTGCCGGTGCGAAATGCTTCGATGCGCCATTGAATGCCGCGCCAGGAAAGGCTGTGCTCGAGCGCCTGGTTGAACGATTCGAGCATGCCACGAAGCGCTTCGGTGATGGATTTGCGGATTGCGGGGCCCATCACTGGAAATAAAGCGTCGGCGAGAACGTGCGGATCGCGACGAACGGATTCGCGCAATGTGTCTTGAATCGTCGGAGCGAGAGCGTTCGACAGCGCGTGATCGTCATCCTGCGCGCGGCGCATTTCGATCGCTTCGGCGACGACCGAGCTCACGTCTTCGGCACGGCGATCGACGTCGTTAAGCCGCTCCTGAATGTTTTTCAGGCTTTCCTGCTCCGGGCCGACGATTAGCTGGCGGAGTTCTTCGTACGCGTGGCTTTCCGGCTGCGGATTTTCGGGCGGTTGCGCTTCTAGCGCGCGGCGTTGGGCTTGCTCAGCCATGGTGGAGGTTACAGTTCGATGCCGGGTACTGTCCGGCACCTATTTCTCGGGTAGTTCGAGATCGTTTTTCAAGCGCAGCGAAAATTCCGCAAAAATGTCAGCGAGCGCGGCGCGGTCCGTTTTGTCGTTGCGAAGAATGTCCACTTCGCGGTCGAGGGAAGCGGACGTTTCGCGGCGCAGCTTGTCGATTTCGTTCGACGTTGCTTTCGAGTGCTCGAGAAGTTTGGCACGAAGTTCGCTCTGGCCGTCGGACATCTGCTCTTCGAGCTGGCCGAGTTTCTTTTCGATCATCTTCGAGGCTTCTTTTAGCTCGCGTCCCAACTCCTTGAGGCCGTCGGTGCGCTCTGATTTTTCGGTTTTCAGGCGCTGGCTGAGCGAGTCCACTTCCTGCTGCACGAAATTGCTCAGAGTATCGAGGCGCTTGGTCGTATCTTCGCGAAGCGTTTCGACAGCTTTCGAGACGTTTTCTTCCAGGCGCGCGAAACGCTTCTCGTAGTCGCGCATCTGCGACCCGAACAATATGTCGCGTATCTTATCTACGTTTGCGCCTTCTTCTTTTCCGGATGAATTAGGAATTTTTGCGTCCGCCGGGGATGCCATTTTCCGACCTCTCCTTTTGCGATTCTTTATGCCCTGCCGATGGGACCTGCGCGTGGTGGTTCGGGGCATCGGGCGACACTACTATGAAAGTAGGTGTTGCTGCAATAACGGCGTGCGGTGGGCCGGGGGTACGGTTGGTTTGGGAGATATAGGACTGGGATTTGTGGCGGGGTTCGGCGTTCTCTCGGTTGGCGACTCACTATTTATCGAGGAATTCGCGGAGGCGGGCGTATCCGGCGCGGCTGACTGGGAGCTGCGTGCCGCCGTGGAGCACGGCTACATGGCTGTCTTTGCTGTACGGCTCGATGCGGGCGACGCGTTCGAGATTGACGATGTAAGAGCGATGAATGCGGAGGAAGCGGGAAGGGTCGAGGGCGGATTCGAGGCTGGAAATTGTTTGCTGCTTGAGGTGCTTTTTACCTTCGGAGCTGAGCGCGACGTAATCGTCCTGCGCTTCAGCGTAGTCGAGCTTGGCGATTGCGATGATGAAGACGCGAGTCCCGTCGCGAACCGGGATGCGATCGAGATATTGCGCAGGTGGACGCGCGGCGGCGGCAAGTTCCGCGGGTGAGGGGGCGCGGCGAGTATCCGAAGCCGCTTGGTTCGGGGACTTGCCACCAAGGCGCTCCTTCGCACGTGCGAGCGCGGCTTCGAATCGGTCGGCGCCGAACGGCTTCAAGAGGTAATCGACGGCGTGGACCTCGAAAGCGCGGATCGCGTAGCTGTCGTGCGCAGTGACGAAGACGACGGCAGCGCCGCTGCCGATCAGCTCGAGAACTTCGAAGCCATCGAGCTTGGGCATTTGAACATCGAGGAAAACGAGATCGGGCTTCAGTTCGGTGACGGACTTTACGGCTTCGAAGCCGTTGGCGCATTCGGCGGCAATTTCGATTTCGGGATGCGCGGTGATAAATTCCCGCAAGACCTGGCGCGCGAGCTCTTCGTCGTCGACAATGACGGCGCGAATTTTCTTCTCGCCCGGGTGCGTCATGATGGTCGCGTCTCCCGTTCTGCGGGCATCGTAATCGCGACGCAGTAGCGATCGCCCTCTGTCTTCACCTGGAAGCTGGCCAGATTCCCGTGGCGGGTTACGAGCCGCTGGCGGACATTGGCAAGACCCACGCCGCCTTTCCGGCGGGGCGGGGAATCGGGATCGAAGCTATTTTCGACCACGATTGAGAGTGCGCCATCGCGAGAATGAATGTCGAGTTTGATCGAGCCGCCTTCGACGAGATTCGAAATTCCGTGGACCACGGCGTTTTCGACCAGCGGCTGCAGCAACAGCGGCGGGACGAAGACATCAAGGACGTCTTCGTCGATATTCTCTTCCATCTGAATGCGGGCGCCGAAGCGGACTTTTTCGACGGCCAAAAACGAGCGAATCAGCGAAAGCTCTTCTTCGAGCGGAATCGCTGCCTTTTCGCCCAAGCCGAGTGTGCGGCGCAAGAAATCGCCGAGGAGGACGCACATCTCGCGCGCCTTTGCGGGGTCAGAACTTGTGAGCGCGCTGATGGAATTCAGGCTGTTGAAGAGGAAGTGCGGATTTACCTGGGCTTTCAGCGCTTTCAGTTCGGCATCTCGCGCGAGCACTCCGGCTTTCATTTCGCGCTCTTTCGCTTCCTGTGATTGTTGCACGGCCAGCAGTACGTAGAAGGCCGCGACCACAAGCAAATAAAGCAAAATACCGGTGCCAAAGAGCAGCGGGAGGCTTTTCGAGAAATGCGGCCCGAGACCGTTGAATGCAGAGAATTCCGAAAGGACGTGAACAAGCCCTTTTGCCGAGAGAATCCAGAATCCGCTGACCAATATCGCGGCAATCGAGTGCGTGAGCACGAGCTGAACAGCGCCGGTGCTTTCCAGTGGTGCTCCGCGGCAGGAAAACCACGCCGAAAGACACATGAACGCGTACAGGAAACTGAGCGGAACTCCTACGGCGAAGGCTTCCGTCCACGTGAGCCCACCCGGAACTGCCAACAAGTACACCAGCATTCCGGCGAGCGGAATCCACTCGAGCAGGTAAGCGATGAGCCGCCGGGACTGGCCAAGGATTGGGTGCATGGCTGCGGACTAATTCTTAATCTCCAAGCCACCGAAGACCGCGACGCCTCGAATGATTAGCTTTTTTGCCGGTGGATCCTGCGGCGGGTGCGCGGTCTTGTCGCTATAGCCGCCGAAGATCCCGACGCCGTCGATTACCACGTTCCATGTGCGCGGAACGCGAATCTCTCCGCCGCCGAAAATCATCGTAGCTTCCAGGACGGCTTGATCGCCCTGAATTTCAGCCTGCGTAAAGTCAATTTCACCGCCGCCGAAAATAGAGGTCATTTCGCCGCTTTGGAAATTCCGGGAACTGACTTGGTGTTCTCCTGAGCCGAAAATGCTCGTGCAGGTAACGTGAGAATCGCTAGAGTCGAACTTTTGGCCCGTTTCATATTTCTTCGACTGCCATCGATTGAGCAAAGGCTCGCCGCCCTTGCCGAACGCTTGCATCACGAGAAGAACGCCCACGGCAATGATGAAAATCGGCCAGAGCGTTTCAATCCTGACGCGTGCGAATCCCAACTCCTGCAACTGCAGTCCGATTCCAGCCAGGATGAGGAAGCCGCCCCAAAAACGACGGCCGGAGCCCTGGCAAGTGAGCAGAGTCGAGATTCCGAAAGCGACCAGTATCAACGGCCAGAAGCGGAAAACACGATTGGCGTCGATGAGATTCATCTGATCGAGAAGCAGTGTGACGCCCGCAATTACGACAATGATTCCGAAGATAAGGCCGCGAGTGCCGCGAGTGAGGCTACTCATCGTGATTGACTCCATTTTGCATTCTGCCGGACCCGTGGGTCATGCGAGCGCGCGTCTGAACCAGAAGCATGGCCATGCCCGTAGCGACGAGGGCTAGCGGCCAGAATTTCAGGAGTTCCTGAAAGACAGGCGCGTTCCATTCGACGGCGAGCATATTCCATAATCCGGGCACAATCACGGAAAAGAGCCAGACGTTGTTTGGCCACAGGCGAACCCAGCCGATTTCGGCGGCTTGGAACGCGATTCCAAGCAGGATCAGAAGCGTCGCTGAGAACAAAATCATGCCCGCCGGGTAGCCCGTCCGGTGGCCCGTGAGGTCGTTCGAACCGTTGGAGGATACTTGCTGTCTCGCGTGTGCCATCGTGCCGCCTCCTGCGCTGATTGTGTTGTTGTCCATGTCGCAAGGATAGGGGCAGGCAAGAAGGGTGTCGCGCGGTTTTCGGCGAATGGCGGATATTTACCGGCGAATGACGGGGAATGCAGGGACAGCGTAGATGCGATAAGGCGAGTTGAAGCTGCGGCTAAATCCAATCCCCACGACGAGAAGTACACTCGTCGCGGCTACCAAAACCTGCTCGCGAGCGTCGGGTAGCCACGAGGATCCGGTGTTGATCGTCGTGGGTTTTCGTCAAGCGCGCCGCGCGCCTACGAAAGCGCCATGCCCAGCCAGAAAGCTTCGACGAGCAAACCCATCATCAGCAGCATCAACCGCATGCGCTTTTTCTGGACGGCGGCGACGATGATGCCCATCGCACAGAGCAACAGTCCAAGCTCTGGCCAAAAGAGCCGCGAGCCTGCGCCCACCCATTGCCCGGAGAAATCCTGCAGCCAGACAGAGGCGAATGACATTGCGGTGGTGAGCGCCACGCCGACGATGCCCGCGAGCGCCACTCCCTTTGCCCATTCCGGCACTGCAAAATTCCGTTTTGCATCGCGCCAGTCCATCCACGTCTGCGCGACGACTACCCCCACAACTAAAACAACGAACAGCGCCACGTCCCCTCACAGTGTAGGGTCGCTGCCGCCGAGTCACGCCCTCAGTACAAGGCCGCCTTTGCAAGCGGCTTCGCCGTTTCGACAGGTACGGTGCCCACTGCTTTCTTTTCCAGCAATTGTCTTTCGTCTTCGGCCAAACGTTTGAGCATTGCGCGAATCACGCTGCTGCCGTTTCGCTGAAGTTTGTGCTTATTGAAGCTCATGCAATTCCGTGTCCTTATACAGGATTGAATTCACCTGTGACAATCAATCTTTCACTTAAAATGCGGGCGTGCCGAAATCTCTCCGTAGTTTCCGCAGGTGTGCCGGCTGGCAGTTCCTTCAAGATCCGCTGCAACTCATCATCAAATAGCTGGCTGATCAGCTCCGGAGTGTGTACGACGGCCGCGCCACTGTCGTCGAGAATGCGCACCTTGTCCCGGTGCTTCACGCGCTGGGCAATCATCAGCCGGTAAATCCGGTCGGTGGCAAGATCTTCCATGTAGCCGTCGAGCAGGCTCGCGCCGCGTCCGCTCAGAACGCCGTTGCGATAGCGAATCACGGTGCGAACGGCCGCGCGGGTTCCGGCAAGCGTTTGTTTGCCAATTCCAGCCGGAATCGGGCGCATGTCGGGATGCGTATTTGCATTTTTCGGGCGCGCAGAGAGTTGATTGGGAGCGGGGAACTGATCGACGGCGATCTGGTTCTGGTCCGGGTGGCCGGTCCAGGCGCCATCCATCAAAGCATTCGCCTCGTTCTTTTTATCCACTGCAAGCACTGCCAATGCCCGTGCGTTCAACTCCGCGTCTTCGCGGCTGGGGTAGAGCGCCGTCATCCCGCCGATCGCAAGAAGACCGTGCTTGTGGCAAATCTCCGGCATCAGCAGGCGGAAATTCTGGAAGAACGCAACGTCGTGCGGAATCGTGTTGCGATCCGGAAGCACCCATTGCGGATTTTCGATGTTGAAATGAATCAGGCTCGCCATGTAATCCCAGCGGCCCAGATTCAATGCGAGAATGTGTTCGCGGAGGTTGTAGGCAAATTCCTCCATTTGATACGCGAGCGGATGCGATTCCACCAGCGCCATGCACTTGATGGCGTCCTTCGCCCAACCTTTGGCTTTCGCGATGGCCTGAAACAGATCCCGCCACCAGAGCGCTTCTTCCGCTGACTCAGACTTGGGAATGTAGAACGTGAGCGGATGCTTCAATTCCGTTGCGTCCAATTGGTAAGTGATCATCGCCACGTCAAATAGGGAAGCGGGAAGAATTTCGTCCTTCAGCACGCCCGCCTGATGCATGTGCAAGCCGCGAGGACGAACTGAGATCACGACTTTGCTCGGCTGAATCGATACCGTGCGATTACGCTTCTTGTCGTCATACGCGAGATGGCCGCGCAAAGCGGAAAGGCTGTTCGAAATCGCCAGCACCGCGTGCTGCCAGGTGTTGGCGATGGAATCTTCCATATCGACCATCACGCCCGGCGCGCCGGAGTTGAGCATCTTCACCACAAGCTCGCCGTCGTCAGCAGGGCCTGTCATCTGATTGCGTTGGTCCTGGCACCAGGCGGGAAGCTCGATGCGCCAATCGGCCCGCGTCGCGTCGGAGGGAGGCAGATAGTCGGGTAGCTTGCCTTGATGGGACGCGGCCAGGGCCGCAGCACGCTTCTCGTTCAAGACGCGCTGGCGCGGCGTAAATTGTTGGTGGAGCGGGGTGAGGAATTCGATGAAGCCCTTCGGCAAGTCTCGCGCGGCGTCGAAGCCGGGAGGCGCCGAGTTCATGGCCATGATCGGTTCTGGGGTCTGAATAGTTTTAGCGTTCATGCTAGCCATGGATGCCGGTTCGCGGCCGGGGGATTCATTGGCAGCTCAAAGCGCACATGGGGGTAGGTGATGCGAGACTGACGACTCCCAAGTCGCGCCTCTGAGCGGCACTATCCACTCGGCAATCGAACCACCAATAGCGACACGGCCGGATTTATCAGGGCGGGAACGCTAACTTATTAGTCTGGAAAGACTTATTGCCTGCCCATCCGGGAGTTTCGCCGCCATCTGATCGAATCTCGAGCGCCAGCTGGACTGGAAGTGCCGCAAAGGTCAAATCCGTTGTCCAAAATGCGAAGCGTTTTCGTCCTCTTTTCGCTCGTTCTGCTTCTCTAAGTAATAGTACTGAGGCAATCAAATCGTGCGGTTGCAATCCCGGCAACCCGCTGCACCGGAGCGGAGCAGTCGTCCGGGCTCCTCTGTTACGATAGCGGCTTCCATGCGAAAACCGTGGGTCATAGCGCACCGGGGCGCTTCCGGGCACGCTCCTGAAAACACGATGGCCGCATTCGAGCGGGCCGTTGAGCTGGGTGTGGTCTTCATCGAGACCGACCTGCACCTGACCCGCGACGCGCGCTTCGTTGCGATCCATGATGAGACACTTGAACGCACCACGAATGGCCGCGGCAAAGTTTCAGATTTCACGCTTGCCGAACTGCGACGGCTCGATATCGGGCTCTGGTACGACCGCCAGTACATGGGGCAGCGCATCCTCACGCTGGAAGATATTCTCGAGTTCGGCCGCAAGCGCGACGTCGTCTTCTACCTCGAAGTGAAATACGAAGCGGCCTGGGGGATGCATCATGCGTTGGTAGGAGCGCTGCAAAAAGAGCAGGATGCGGCGCGCACGATCGTGATTTCGTTCGATGCGAGCGCAATTGAAAGTGTCCGCAAACTCGACGCCTCGATTATGACCGGATTGCTAATCGATGAGGGTAGCCAGGCGGACGCGGTGCGGAAAGCCCTCGATGTGGGAGCGCGCCAGCTCTGCCCGCAGGCAAGATTGGTCACGCATGAATTTGTGGAGCAGACGCATCGCGCCGATTTGCTTCTCGCCACCTGGACTGTCGACGACGCCGAAGAAATGCGGCGCGTTATTTCCGTAGGCGCCGACGGCGTAATGACCGATTTCCCCGATCGCCTAATGGCGGTCGCCGAAGACCTCGAGAATCTCCATCCGCATTCGTAGGGGCGCTGCTCGCCTGCCCGCCACATGCTGGAGGGCTGCGCCCTTCTTCCGCGCCGGTATCGCCGCGATTCGCGCCGGTTTCGTACGCAAGCCCACGACGATCAACACCGGATCGTCGTGGGCCTTTCCGGCCTCAACCCAACAAACCACCAAAAAGCCCCGCGAACTGAGCGAGCGCAACCTGTTCAGCGCGAGCATCGGAACGCAGACCCAAAGCCGCAAGCGCCGCATGAATTCGCTCATCGGACGCCGTCTTCCGCAAATTATTTCGCAGCGTCTTCCGCTTCTGGCTAAAACAAGCCTGCACAAATTCGAGAAAGCGAGTTTCGTTGCTCGCGCCGTGAATACCCATCTGTGCCCGCTCGCCCGGAAGCGTCATCGCCACAAGCGCCGACTCAACCTTCGGCGGCGGACGAAATGCGCCGGGAGGAAGCCGCAACGCAATCTTAGGCGCTGAATAAAACTGGCACGCGACCGACAAATAACCATACTCGCGCCGCCCCGGTCGAGCCACGATCCGCTCCGCAACTTCCAGTTGAATCACGATGTGAATCGAATCGATCAGGTCGGCGCAGCGAAGAGCTGGTGCAGAATCGGCGAGGTGATATAGTAAGGAAGGTTTCCGTAAACATGAAATCGTCCGCCTCCAGCAATCTTCGCCAAATCCTGCGTGAGCACGTCGCCTGAAACTACTTCCACTCCAGGCCACGGCCCAGGCGCCCCGGCCACATTTTCGCGCAGGTCTATCTGCCAGCTGCGGGTCGCCTTCAATCGCAATTACGCGCCGGCCAGCGGCCGCGAGCAATTCCGTCATCTCGCCATGCCCCGCGCCAATCTCAATCCACGTATCGGCTGCGCCGAGCGGAAGAGTGCGGAGAATGCGTTTTCGCCAGCCCAGATCGCGCAGGAAGTGCTGGCCCATTCGTTGTCGTGCCATCGCGCCGCCGAGTGTAGCAACAATCAGATATAAACCGAGCAAGTGTAAAACGGGCAGCCGTAAAACGGCCGGATGAAAACCGGGCGGATGGAAATCGCGCGTAAGCCTGCTTGACGAACATCCCTCGTTCCGTTACCGTTTTTTCAGGGCATGAAAGTTCCATGAAAATCCTGTTCGTTGCCTCCGAAGCGCTGCCATATTCAAAAACGGGCGGCCTGGCCGACGTAGTCGAAGCGCTGCCGAAGGCCCTCGCGGAGATGGGCCATGAAGTTGCCGTATTCCTGCCGCGTTATCGCGGCAATAAAAGCACGTCCACAATCGTTTCCAGCCTCACGATTCCTCTTGGCGACACGCTTCGCTTTCCTGCGCTGGCCGAAGGCGCTCCAGTCGCCGGCGTTCGGTACTACTTCCTCGACGATCCGGAATTTTTCGATCGCGAAAATCTCTACGGCGGCAAGTCCGGCGACTACCCCGACAACGCCGAGCGATATGCGGAGCTTTCGCGCACTGCCATCGAATTCATGAAGCGCGTTTGGCTGCCCGACGTGATGCATTGCCACGACTGGCAATCCGCGCTCGTACCGGTTCTGCTGCGCACCCAGTATTCGAACGATCCGAACGTGCGCTCGATTCCAGTGGTCTTTACGATCCACAACGTCGCGTACCAGGGATTGTTTCCCCCGACGGCCATGCGCCGCATCGGCCTGCCCCCGGAGCTTTTCACGATCGACGGACTCGAATTTTTCGGCAACGTGAACTACCTGAAGGGCGGCATCCTCTTTGCGGATTATCTGACGACCGTGAGCCGCCGCTACGCAAAAGAAATTCAGACGCCCGAACTTGGCGGCATGCTCGATGGCGTAATCCGCAATCGCGCCGACCGCCTCGTTGGCATATTAAATGGCGCGGACTATTCGGTCTGGAGCCCTGAAGCGGATATTTACATCGCCCAGAACTATTCCTCGCACAATCTAGATGGCAAGAAAGCGTGCAAGAAAAACCTGCTCGAGGCGTTCGGCTTGCCTGCGGAAAATATGGACAGGCCGCTGGTCGGCATCGTCTCGCGATTCGTCAATCAGAAAGGTTTCGATCTGATCGCTGCAGTTGCGAACGATCTGATGAAGGAAAATCTTGCGATCGTCGCGCTCGGTTCAGGCCAGCCCGAATACGAAGGGCTTTTCCGCGCTCTCGCAGAGAAATTTCCAGCCAAGGCGGCCGTGCGGATCGCATACGACGAGCCGCTGGCGCACAAAATCATCGCCGGCGCGGACATGCTCCTGATTCCATCGCGCTACGAGCCTTGCGGTCTCACTCAACTCTACGGCCTGCGTTATGGTACTGTTCCGGTGGCGCGCGCCACCGGCGGCTTGGACGACACGATTCAGTATTACGATCCGAAAACGGGCCACGGCACGGGATTCAAGTTCGACGAATATGACGGCAAGGCGCTGCTTCAATGCGTGCGCGCGGCGCTGAAGGCGTATCGGGATCCGAAGGTCTGGCGGGCGATCCAGTCGAACGGCATGGCCAAAGATTTCTCGTGGAAGGCTTCGGCAGCGGCGTATGTCACACTGTATGAAGCAGCTAAACGTTCCAGAATCCCTCGGGGGGTTGGATCATCTAAACGATAGTGCGGATTCTCGGGAATAAGCCGGCGTCCGCGCACAAGGGAAAACCATGGCAGACAATGTTCAGGCAGTAAATGACGCAAACTTTGACGCCGACGTGATCGAAGCAAGCAAGACGCAGCCGGTGATGGTCGATTTCTGGGCGGACTGGTGCCGCCCATGCCACATGCTTTCGCCGACGGTGGAAGAAATCGCCCGCGAAAATGCCGGCAAGCTGAAGGTCGTGAAACTCAACGTCGATGAGAACATCAATGCCGCCGGCAAATTCAATATCCGCGGCATTCCCACGCTCCTCGTATTCAAGGGCGGGCAGGTGGCCGAGCAAATCGTAGGAGCGCAGCCGAAAGAGTCGATCCTCAAAGTTCTGGCGCCCCACCTTACCTAGCCGCGATTCTGAATTAAAATCGACGGTACGATAATGCTCGCGAGCTGTGCTTGAAGCTCGCGAGCATTATTTTGTGGTACGTGTTCCCCGTGGGGGTGCGTCTAAGACGCGACCGCGCCGCCAGCACCGCCGTGCCCTGAACATTGTGGAAGGCGTTCTCCGTAGGGGCACGGCACGCCGTGCCCTCTCGACCCGCAGCAAAGCGCCGCGTTTTGGCGATCATGCTTTTTCTCGCAAAGCCCTGGTAGCCACGACGAGCGAATTTCTCGCCGTGGGCCTTGTACTCCTCTCGACCCACCGCACAGTCGCGCCACGCACCTCCGCCCCGATCTTTCTCCGCAGCTCCAACTTGTGAATCTCCTCGAATCGGGAGAATATCGATTCATGCTGCGAAAACCCGCTGCCCAAAACCGGTGCCGCTGGGCCACAAGCCCTCTAATGATCAAATACCACGACGAAGAATGGGGCCGCCCCGTTCACGACGATCGCGTGCTCTTCGAATTTCTGATCCTCGAAGGCGCCCAGGCAGGCTTGAGCTGGGAAACGATTCTCAACAAGCGCGAAAATTATCGCCGCGCGTTCGATCGCTTTAATGTCGCGAAGGTCGCGGAGTATGATGCGAAGAAAGTGCGAGCGTTGATGGCCGACGCCGGAATCGTCCGGAATCGGCTGAAAATCGCATCCACAATTTCGAACGCGAAAACATTTCTCGCAGTGCAAAAGGAATTCGGCAGCTTCGATCGCTACATCTGGCAATTCGTCGGCGGCAAGCCAAAAATCAGTAAATGGACTTCATCGCAGCGCCTCCCCGCGAGCACGCCCGAATCCGACGCGATGAGCAAAGAACTGAAGCGGCGCGGCTTTCGTTTCGTCGGCTCAACGATCTGCTATGCCTTTATGCAAGCGACAGGCATGGTCAACGATCACGCCCGCGATTGCGTCAGCCGCTAGCATCGCTTCGCCGCCAAAATCCTTACACCAACCTCCGGTTGCAGAGCCCTCCGCACTCTGCTACCGTGACCTCTGGTTTATGAGAATCAGCGCCATGACCGGCAGTAGGCCACCACTCACACGCCATACTGCCTCGTTTCTAATGTACCGTGCCGCGATTAGAATTCTTCGTAAGGCGTTGAAAACATGAGTCCGAGACCATGTCTAATCGACGGTACAGGGGGGCCTTTCAAATCAGGTATCCCGGTCTCCGCAGCCCACCACCCGTTGGGGTTCACATTTCCCGCGAACGCCGGCCGCTCTCGCGATGAACCGAATCCAAATCAAAGCCCAAAATTCTATCGCTTTCGTCCCGCATCCGTCTTCCTGTTCCGGCCCTGCTCTCCCTAGAACGCTTGCCTTCGCCTCCAGCGCGGCGTACGATACTTTACGGTTTTTGCTTCAGCGTCCTTCCTGCAGTGCTTCACGCGTTGCTTTGATGGGGAGATTGTGCGGCCTGAGAAGGTCCGGGATGCCGGGAGAATGGCCCTCGAAATGAACAAGCCTGCGACTAAGGCAGTCGTCGTGGTTGGCGCGCAGTGGGGCGATGAAGGAAAAGGCAAGGTCGTCGACTATGTGGCCTCCTCGTTTGATTACATCGCGCGATACGCCGGCGGCCACAACGCCGGGCACACCGTCATCTTCGACGGCCATCGTTACATCCTCCAACTAATTCCCAGCGGCATACTGCGGCCCGAGAAACGAGCGGTGATTGGGCCCGGAACGGTCGTCGATCCCGCGGCGCTTGTCGCAGAACTTGAAAACCTAAAAAAATCCGGCATCGAGGTGCGCGGGCGATTGTTTCTGAGCAATCGCGCTCATCTGATTTTTCCCTATCACCGCGAAATGGACAAAGCGGCCGAGCTCGCGCGCGGCGCGGCAAAAATCGGCACCACGTCGCGCGGGATTGGTCCTGCGTATGAAGACAAAATGGCGCGCCGCGGAATTCGTATGTGCGACCTGCTCGACGCCGACCGTTTTCGCGAAAAACTCGAGCGCGTAATTCTCGAAAAAAACGCAATCAGCCATGCTGCTTACGGGCATCCGCTTGAAACCGCCGGGCTACTCGAGCAATACCTCGAATTAGCGGCGCACATTCGCGGGTTGATCGTCGATACGACGGAGCTCTTGAATGCCGCGCTCGACAATGGCGAAACGGTGCTTTTCGAAGGCGCGCAGGGCACGATGCTCGACATCGACCACGGCACCTATCCGTACGTTACTTCGTCGAACGCTACTTCCGGCGGCGTTGCGACTGGACTCGGCGTTGCGCCCACCCGTCTCACCGGAGTGATTGGCGTCACGAAGGCGTACACGACTCGCGTCGGCAGCGGGCCGTTTCCAACCGAAATGCCTGATCTTGACGCGGCAGCCGTGCGCGAGCGAGGCAACGAATTTGGCGCGGTCACCGGCCGTCCCCGGCGCTGCGGCTGGCTCGATTTGCCCGTCCTGCGCTACGCAAAAATGATCAACGGGATCGATTCGCTTGTCGTAACGAAGCTCGACGTTTTTGACGCGCAGCCCGAAATAAAAGTGTGCACCGGCTATCGCTACAACGGCCAGCCCATCACGGAAATGCCGCCAGACGTCGAAACTCTCGCTCAAGTGGAACCCGATTACAAAACGCTGCCCGGCTGGTGCAAACCCACACCGGGAATTCGCGACGTGAAAGAACTGCCCACCGCAGCGCGCGATTATCTGAGTTTTATTTCCGATCAGCTTCAGGTGGAAATCGGAATGATCTCGACCGGACCTGAACGCGATGCCACGATTGTCCCGCGAGGCACGAAACTCGCCTCCTGGCTGTAACCGGCGATGCTCTCCTACGAAGCGGCGCGCGCAAAAGTAATCGAAATTGTTCGCGCGCGCATGGGACGGCTGCAAACCGAGAACATTTTCTTCGCGGACGACCCCTCGATCGCTCTGGGCCGCGTGCTCGCCGAAAATATTCCCGCAGATCGTAACTACCCGCCGTTCAACCGCTCCACGCGCGATGGGTTTGCGCTGCGTTCCGCCGATGCCACGCATCCGGGCGCGAAGCTGCGCTTGATTGGTGAGAGCCGCGCTGGTATCGCGTTTCCAGGGACCGTCGAAGTTGGCACATGCGTGCAAATCATGACGGGCGCAGCAGTGCCGCGCGGGGCTGATACCGTCGTGATGCAGGAATTTGCGCGGATCGAAGACGATCACGTTGTTTTCCAGAACGCGGCGCCGACCGGAAGAAATTACGTACTCGCCGGGAGCGAATCGCGCGTGGGTGAAGTGGTGGTTGCGCGCGGCGACCGGCTCGGCTACCCGGAACTCGCGATGGCCGCGCAAGTGGGGCGCGCACGAGTTGTCGTCACGCGACGGCCGCGCGTGGCAATTCTATCGACCGGAGACGAAGTAGTTTCCGTCGAGCAGCCGCCCGGACCATTTCAGATTCGAAACAGCAACAGCATTTCGCTCGCCGCGCAAGTGTCGATGGCTGGCGGAGAGCCAGTAATGCTGGGCAGCGCGCCGGATGAAATCGGCCAGCTTCGCGCGCTGATCGAAAAGGGCGTTGAGGCCGACATGATTGTGCTCACAGGCGGCGTCTCGGTGGGGAAGTACGATCTCGTGGAACAGGTGCTGCGCGAATTCGGCGCGGAGTTTTTCTTCGACGCGATTGCGATTCGCCCCGGAAAGCCCGCGGTCTTCGGCTGGTGCCACGACAAACCCGCATTTGGCCTGCCGGGGAATCCTGTTTCCACGATGGTCACGTTTGAGCTTCTCGTGGTTCCGGCAATTGAGTTGATGAGCGGACACAAACCCGACCCGCTTCCGTTCTATAAAGCGAAGCTCGTCCATCCGATCGAATTGAAATCGGCTCTCACGCATTTCCTGCCCGCACGGGTCTCATGGCCAAGTGGAGATCCATCCGTGGCGCTGCTGCCGTGGGAAGGCTCGGGGGACGTCGGTGCGGTGGTGCGCGGCAATTGCTATCTCGTCGTTCACGATTCGAATCTCAAGCTCGCCGCGGGGGATTGGGTGGATGTGTTGCCTCGGCGAGGTATTTTTTAGCATCGAGGTATTCCCGGAAATTGGCGCGCGATGAAAAAACTTTCGCATTACGACAAATCGGGCCGCGTGAAGATGGTCGACGTTACAGCGAAGCCGCCCTCCGCACGTACAGCTATTGCCCACGCCTTTGTGCGAATGCAACGCGCTACGGTCGCCAGCCTTCGCCGCCTGAAATCGCCGAAAGGCAATCCGCTCGAGATTGCGCGTATCGCCGGAATCACAGCCGCTAAACGGACTTCCGAGCTGATTCCTCTTTGTCATCCCCTCGCGCTCACGCACGTGGATGTGAACGCGAAGCTATGCCAGAATGGAATTGAAATCACTTCCGAAGCGACGGCGACTGGCCCAACCGGCGTCGAGATGGAAGCACTTGTCGCCGCGTCTGTGGCGGCACTCACGATCTACGACATGTGCAAAGCGCTTGAACGAGGCATCGAAATCACGGACGTGCATCTCTTGAAAAAGTCCGGCGGACGCAGCGGTCTCTACGTTCGATCCAGGAAGCGTGCGAAGTAATGACGCCCATCAAAGACGTCAAAGTTCTCGTCGTCGACGACAACGCGCTGGTTCTCGACCTGCTGATGAAGGGGCTCGCGCCGCATTGCGACGCGCGCGCAGCTTCCGACGGCGCTGACGCGCTCCTGCGCATCGTGGACGAGCCGCCCGATTTGGTGGTCTGCGATTACCGCATGCCGGGGCTCGATGGCCGCCAGCTTTACGAAAAACTTCGCACGCGCCAGGCGACGAAGCAGCTCCCATTCATATTTCTCGCGAGCCGCAGCGACATCGAGGAAAAATTGCGCCCGATCGTCGAAGGCGTCGAAGAGTTCATTCCCAAGCCGTTCTTCCTGAAGGACGTGGTCCGCCGCGCGAAGAAAGTGATTGACCGACTGCAGCTCGAAAAATTGCAGAACCGCGCCGTTCGCCCGGGTGTAGTCCAAGGCCGCCTTGAGGAAATGAGTATTCTCGACCTGATGCAGTCGCTCGAAATGGGCCAGAAATCCTGCCGTTTGACGATTCGCCGCGCCGACGAAACCGGTGAGCTTTTCTTTTCATCGGGGCAGTGCACGGATGCGAAACTCGGCTCGCTCGAAGGCGAACCAGCGGTTTACGAGTCGGTGCGCTGGCCGGATGGAGAATTCGAGATCGATTTCAATGCTGGCCCGTCGCGCACAACGATTTCGCGCACAACGACGGGATTGTTGATGGAAGCCTTGCGCCTTATGGACGAGCAGCAGCGCGACGGCACGGAAGAGGGCGCTCCGGCTGCCGAAAAGTAGCACGCTACCTAAATCATGCGAGTTTCCATTCTTACGATTAGCGATTCAGTCGCCGCCGGAAAATATGAGGACCGCTCCGGTCCCGCCGTCGTTGCGCGCTGCAACGAGCTTGGTTGGGAAATTGTTACCACTGCTGTGCTCGCCGACGAACGCATCGCGATTGAGGCGTATCTGAAGAAGGCAGCCGACGCGGGTGATGGCGCGGTCGATCTCATTGTCACCGCTGGAGGAACGGGCGTGGGCCCGCGCGACGTCACGCCCGAAGCGACACTCGCCGCCGTTGAACGCTTAATTCCAGGTTTCGCCGAGCACATGCGCGCCGAAGGACGCAAGTCCACCGAGCGTGCGCTTCTGTCGCGCGGCGTGGCAGGCATCCGGGCGAAAACCATCATCATCAATCTTCCCGGTAGCCCGACAGGCGCCGTGGAATCGCTCAATGCAATTGCGGCGCTTCTCCCGCACACCGTCGACGTAGTCCACGGCGCCCGCCACTAAGAAATTGACTCTGCTAGTCCGCGTTCAATCCGTTTTGATTTCTTTCAAAGAGGTCACTTCGAGGATTAGCCGATCGCCCGTTTCCACTCCGTGACGGTGGGTAAGCTTGCCAGAAGCCTTCACCTGCTTCTTTTCCAGCTTCTGGAGCTTCTTCGCTTTCGGGTAGTCGATTTCGAGAGAACTTATCTGTTTGCCATCAATCGTAATTTCGTGATCCAGCTGAATAGCCCAGCCGGTTGATTCACCGCCTATGGCCATCACACGGTCAAGCTTTCCTGTGACCGCAATCGTCTGTGGCGGTATTGGTTCCTGCGCCAGTGTCGGTATATCTCCACAAACGCAGCCCTGAATGAGGATCAAGCCGATGGTAATTCGCGCGATAAAAATTGCAGTTCTCCTCTTGAGCTAATTCTGCAGGGCTTCTTCCGCTTCTGGCATCGCGTCAAAAGTGGTGAAGAGGATATCGACGCTTGCGAGATGCAGCACATTCCGCACACGGTCGCTCATACCAACCAGAGCGAGTTTCCGCTGCGATTTGCGGCAACTCACGTACGCCTGAACGAGCACCCCAACTGCAGACGAATCCATGTACGGCACAGCTGCCAGATCGAGAATCAGCGCATGCGCGGACGCTGCTTGGATCGCCGCCTGAAGCGGTTCGAGCGATCCATACTTGATCGGTCCCGACACCTTCAACACATGCAGCCCAGCGCGTGAATCGACGCGTTCTTCCACCGTCATTTGATTGAATTCCATCATCGTCAAGTGTGGCGGGCAGATTCTGTGGCCGGTTGCCGTGCGCTGTCAAGCGTTCCGATTCTCATCTGAATCGCTGGATGGCATTGGCTGGCGCTTGCGCTCTGTGTTAGCATGACGCGTTCATTCGGCGATGCCGGGCCAATACATTCCGATTCTGATCTACGCACTCCTCGCGGCGTCCTTTCCCGCGGTGTCGCTCATCGTTTTCAAATTTATTCGTCCGGACATGAAGACCACCGGTGCGCGACTCGAGCCTTACGAGTGCGGCGTGCCTCCGGAAGGCACCTCGCGCGGGCGATATTCGGTGCGTTTTTATATTGTCGCGATTTTGTTCGTTATTTTTGACGTCGAGACGATTTTCCTGTTCCCCTGGGCAATCAAATTCAGCCAGATGGGCGTCTACGGGTTGCTGACCATGCTCGTCTTTCTCGGAATTTTGCTGGTCGGCTACGTCTGGTTGTACAGGAAGGGCGCGCTCGACTGGGTCTGAGTTGGTCTGAAATATCTGTCCGAATGCATTGACGCTGATTTTTGGGGTGTGTTAAAAAGGCGGGCTGCTCGCGAGCGACGGAGCGAGTCTGCTCACTGCGCTTCGGCGAATTCAGCCGATCGAAACGATGGCTAACGATCCCTCGGAAAAAACGCCAGCTCCCAAGACCACCCGCCGATCCGCCGAAAGCGGCGGCGGAAGGTGCTTCCGTTCCGCCGAAGCCTTCCGTTGAAGGCGCCGCCGCTGCGCCCCCCAAACCGGCTGCCCCGGCAACACCAGCAGCTCCGGGCAAACCTTCTGCTCCCGGCGGACCCGCTGCTGCTGCGCCGCCAAAGCCGCCTGCCGCACCACCGCCACCGAAGGAAGGCCCAACTCCGCTCGATAACGAGCTCGTTCAGCGCTTGAAAGCGCGCTTCGGCGACGCAATCAAGGAAGCGACGCAAGACCGCAAGCAGGCAATCGTGCTGGTCGCTGCCGAGAAGCTCCGCGAAATTTCGCGGTATTGCCGCGACGAAGAAAAATTCGACATGCTCGACGATTTGACCGCCGTTGATTGGCCCAAGCGCGAAAAACGATTTGACGTCGTTGTGATTCTTTACTCCTTCCCGAAAAATGAACGCGTGCGCCTGAAAGCACACGCGGCGGAAAACGAGACCGTGCCGAGCCTCTGCGAAGTTTGGCCGGTAGCGAACTGGCTCGAGCGCGAATGCTTCGACATGTTCGGAATCGTGTTCGAAGGGCATCCGGATTTGAAACGCATCCTGATGCCGGATGAGTGGCAAGGCCATCCGCTGCGCAAGGATTACGACATATTGAAACAAGACACGGCCTGGGTGCGCGAAAACCTGGGAATCGAGAGCGGTCAGTAATTGATTGGTTGCAACACCGTGCAAGGCGCCGAATCGCGCCGACGGATTAAACGACATTAAATGACGAACGGACGCACAACCGAACTCACAAACGTCAGCACTACGGTGCTGGGCGCCGACGAAATTATCCTCAACATGGGGCCGCAGCACCCGTCCACGCATGGTGTGCTGCGCGTGAAGCTAAAGCTCGACGGTGAGAGAGTGGTCGATTCCGAATGCATCATCGGGTATTTGCATCGGGGCGTGGAAAAAATTGCGGAGCATCGCAGCTACCAGCAGTTCGCGCCATACGTCGATCGCATGGATTATGTGGCCGCGGTTTCGAACGGCCTGGGCTATTGCGAAGCGGTCGAAAAACTCCTGGGAGCCGAAGCGCCGCTTCGCGCTCGAGTTGTCCGTACGATTCTCACCGAGTTGCAGCGTATCGCAAGCCATTTATTGTGGCTGGGCACGCATGCGCTCGACATCGGCGCGCTCACGCCGGTTTTTTACTGCTTCCGGGAGCGCGAAGAAATCCTGAAAATTTTCGAGAAGTATTGCGGCGCGCGCCTCACCACGCATGCTTTCCGAATCGGCGGCCTGCAATACGAGACGTACGACGGCTTCGAAGAGGATACGAAACGCTTCTGCAACGATTTCACGCAGAAAATCGCGGAATACGAAACGCTGCTGACTGAAAACCGAATCTGGGTGGGACGCACCAAGGGCGTCGGCATTATTTCAGCGGAAGACGCGATTGCGCTGGGCGTCACCGGTCCCGTGCTCCGCGCGAGCGGCGTGAAATGGGATTTGCGCAAGGCGATGCCGTACGCCGCATACGATCAATACGAATTTGATATTCCCACGCGCGAAACCGGCGACACCTACGATCGTTACATTGTCCGCATGGAAGAGATGCGGCAATCAAATCGCATCTGCTTGCAGGCGATCGAAAATATTCCTTCCGGACCGATCATGGGAAAAGTGGGCAAGGTGCTGAAGCCGCCGCCAGGCGAGGTGTATCACTCGATCGAAGCGCCGAAGGGCGAGCTCGGTTATTACATTGTCAGTGACGGAACCACGCAGCCTTACCGTTTGCGCGTGCGGCCGCCGTCCTTTATTAACCTGCAAGCATTCCGGAAAATGGCGCAGGGCGCGCTGGTGGCTGACGTCGTTGCAATCATTGGCACGATCGATATCGTGCTCGGCGAGGTGGACCGCTAATGGGCCATCTTATTCCGCCGTCAATCACTCCTTATGTGTTGCCGGTTGTCTACGCGGTGGTGGTCGTCGCGGTGCTGCCGCTTCTCGCCGGCTACATCGTCCTTCTCGAGCGCAAAGTAATGGCCGACATGCAGGCGCGCCTCGGACCGATGCGCGTAGGGCCGCACGGATTGTTGCAGCCGATTGCCGACGCTGTAAAACTCCTGCTGAAGGAAGACATCATCCCCGAGAAGGCCGACAAGTTGATGTTCTGGGTGGCGCCGCTCGTGAGCGTCACGATGGCGCTGCTCGCTTACTCGGCGCTGCCGATTGGGCCTGCTTTTCAAATCGCCGATCTCAATGTTGGTTTGCTTTTTATTCTGGCGATCAGCTCGCTCGGAATTTACGGGATTGTGTTTGGCGGCTGGGCTTCGAACAGCCACTACTCGCTTCTCGGCGCGATGCGGAGCGCGGCGCAACTGGTCAGCTACGAAACGGCCGCAGGTTTGGGTCTTGTTTCGGCGCTGCTTCTCGCAGGCTCGCTCTCGATGAAGGAAATCGTGCAAGCGCAGTACGACCAGGGCACGTGGTTCATTTTTTCGGTACCGGTTGGGTTCTTCATTTACATGGTTGGATCGATCGCGGAGACTAACCGCGCGCCATTTGATTTGCCCGAAGCGGAGTCTGAACTGGTCGCCGGCTACATGACGGAATACAGCGGGTTTCGCTGGTCGCTTTATTTTCTGGCTGAGTACGCGAACATGATTATCGTGGCGGGGATTGCGACGACGCTATTCCTTGGCGGCTGGCTGCGTCCGTTTGCGCGGTGGCACGATCATTTTCCTGGAACGTCGCTTGAATTTTTCGACGTCATACCGTCGCTCGTGTTTCTCGGCGCAGCTTTGTATTGTTTCTGGCTCGCTCCCAAACAACCGGTGCAGATTCAGAAGATCGTGATGGCGGCGTTCGGAGGGCTGTGTCTCGCGCTAGCGGGCGCGATGGCTGTCACGTTGTTTGCGTCGCCGGCGGTTATGGCGGGAGTGCACGGGGCGTTCTGGTTCATGGCGAAGGTCGTCGCGTACCTGTACGCGTTCCTCTGGTTCCGGTTTACGTTTCCGCGCTACCGCTTTGATCAGCTGATGCGGCTCGGGTGGCGTTTCCTGATTCCTCTCGCTCTCGTGAATGTGATCTCGGTGGGAATCGCGATCATCCTGAAGCAGGAAATGGGCTGGAGCCCGTTCTGGACGATGCTGTTGATGACGATCCTGACGCTTGGCGTCGCGATGTGGCTTGCAAGTGACGATGAAAAACCGGAGCCAGCGTTGCAGGCGGCGGACACAGAACTATGATCGTGAATCAAATCTTGTTTTATTTCTTTTCGGCGCTCGCGATCGTTTCGGCGATCCTGATGGTGACGCGGCGGAATATCGTTCATGGTGCGGTGTTCCTGATCACGACGCTACTCGCAACCGCCGGCGTTTTCCTGCTGCTTCAGGCTGAATTTCTTTTTGTCGTGCAGATTATTCTGTACGTTGGCGGCATCATGGTGCTGTTTGTTTTCGTGATCATGCTCGTCAATCTGGACGTCGCCTTGCGCCAGGTGCAATTTAATCGGCAGAAATACGTGGCGGTGTTGCTGTCGCTGGTGCTTGCGGCGCAGGTGTTTTTTGCATTGTGGATCGCAAGAAACGGTGTGAACTTGACGAACTCGGCCTCGACAATGCCTGTGCGAAATACGGAAGCCATCGGAGATGCAATTTTTCAGCACTATATGCTGCCGTTTGAAATCGCTTCGATTCTGCTGCTGGTCGCGATGATTGGCGCCGTGGTAATGGCCAAGCGGAGAGTGTGATGATTCCGACGGAATACTATCTGATTCTGAGCCTTGCACTGTTCACGATCGGCGTTGTGGGCGTACTGACGCGCCGCAATGTGATTATCGTGCTGATGTCGATCGAACTGATATTGAACGCCGTGAATATTAATCTGGTGGCATTTTCACACCATTTTGGCTCGGTCGATGGCCAGGTTTTTGCGATTTTCATTATTACGGACGCAGCGGCTGAAGCGGCCGTCGGGTTGGGAATTATTCTGGCGTTCTTCCGCAATCGCGAAACAGTGCTCGCAGATGAAATGGACATGCTGAAATGGTGAAAATCGCCCGATGACCGCACAGCTCCCATTCTTCCTCGCGCACATCTGGCTGATTCCGATGTTTCCGCTCGTCACGGCGGCGGTAATGCTGTTCGTCGGGCGCAAGCTGAAGAAGGGCGCTATCAATGCGCTTTGCGTAGGAAGCGTGTTCGTGTCGTTTATTTTTTCGGCGGGCGCGTTTCTGCAATTACTTTCGCTGCCGCAAAATAACCGGATCGCGACCAACGTCCTCTTCGAATGGCTGCCTGCTGTGCCGTATCACATGCTCGACGGCCGAATCGCCAACTTCATCGCCGACTGGGGATTTCAGCTCGACCCACTTTCCGCGGTGATGATCCTGATCGTTACCGGCGTCGGCTTTTTGATTCACGTGTATTCCACCGGCTACATGGCGCACGAAGGCGGCTACTACCGTTTCTTCGGCTATTTGAATTTGTTCATGTTCGCCATGCTGATGCTGGTGCTGGCGAATAATCTCCTGCTGCTGTTTGTCGGGTGGGAAGGCGTGGGTACGTGCAGCTACCTGCTGATCGGATTTTACTTTCACAAGAAATCGGCGTCCGATGCTGGCAAGAAAGCGTTCATCGTTAACCGAATCGGTGACGCGGCGTTTCTGCTTGGCATTTTCCTGACGTCCGCCTTGCTCGGCACGATTCGCTTTGCGGATATCGGGCCCGCACTTGCGGCGGGGAATTTCAATGTGGGCGACCCGCGGCTGGTTGCGATCGCGCTTCTATTTTTCGTAGGCGCAACTGGGAAGTCAGCGCAGATTCCGCTGTATGTTTGGCTGCCGGATGCGATGGAAGGCCCGACACCCGTGAGCGCGCTGATTCACGCGGCTACGATGGTTACGGCCGGCGTTTACATGGTGACGCGGACGAGCGCCATTTATCAGCTTGCGCCTGCTGCGATGGCGGTGGTCGCAATGGTTGGCGCGATTACGGCACTTTTCGCAGCGTCGATTGGCGTGGTGCAAACCGACATCAAAAAAGTTCTGGCGTATTCCACGGTTTCGCAGCTCGGTTACATGTTTCTCGCTTGCGGCGTTGGCGCCTTCACAGCCGGAATCTTTCATTTGATGACGCACGCTTTCTTCAAAGGCTTGCTCTTCCTCGCCGCCGGCAGCGTGATTCACGCACTTTCCGGCGAGCAGGACATGCGCAAGATGGGCGCGCTCGCGAAAAAAATCCCAGTTACATACTGGACGATGCTTATCGCGACGCTTGCGATCGCAGGAATTTTTCCGTTTGCAGGTTTCTTGAGCAAAGACCTGATCCTCGGCAAGGCCTATGAGAAAGACATTCTGCTTTGGGCGATCGGATATTTCACCGCCGGCATGACGGCGTTCTATATGTTCCGCCTGATCTTCATGACGTTTCACGGCGAGTCGCGCGTCGATCACGAAGTGGAGCATCACATCCACGAATCGCCCCGATCGATGTTGATTCCGCTCGTGATTCTCGCGGGGCTATCGATCGCTGGTGGATGGATTGCATGGCCTGAGATTCTGGGCGGCAATAGCGCTTTCATTCGCTTCCTCGAGCCGGTTGTAGCCGTGCCACACGAAGTGCGCGCGGAAGCTGCAAAGGGAGTGGGCTCTCGCCTCAGCGAAATTCACCTGATGCTGCTTTCCGAAGGTCTGGTGGTACTCGGCATTCTTTCCGCGTGGTATCTCTACATCAAGCGCACCGAGTTGCCGCAAATGATCGCGAATCGGCTCGGCTGGTTTTATCGCCTCGTTTACCACAAGTATTATGTGGACGAAATTTACGACGCACTCTTTGTGAATCGTGCCAAGGATCTTGGTCTCGCGCTCGGCGCGTTCGATCGCACCGTGATCAACGGTGCGGGCGTTAACGGAGCGGGCTGGCTCACGCGATTTATCTCGAAAATCCTGATGTGGTGGGATACCTGGATCGTTGACGGCTCCGTGCGCCTTGGCGCACGTATCGTCTGGCTCACGAGCATTCCAGTTCGAATGATTCAGGACGGCCTAGTGCAAAGTTACATGCTGCTGATCGTGATCGGCTTAATCGGTTTTCTGGCGTACTACTTTCACCTGGCGCATCAGGCGATGCGCTAGAAAATGATTTGTCATTGTGCTGAGCCCGCTGTAAGCGAGGAAGGCGAGGGAATGGATGCTCTCCGATAGCAACATCTTAAACGTGATCCTCTTCACGCCGCTCGTGGGCGCGATCCTGATGCTATTCATTCCGCGCGAGCGCCCCGACCTCCACCGGTGGCTCGGCAATATCTTCGCCTGCCTCGGACTTGCTCGTTTCGCTGCCGCTCATTTGGCGGTTCAATACAGCCGCGTCTGCGCAGCGATTCCAGTTTTTGTTCGACCACGACTGGATCCCTTCGATCGGCGCCCGTTACACCGTGGGAATCGACGGCCTCAGTTTCCTGCTTGGTAATGCTGACGACAATCCTCGGAGCGATTGCAGTTCTCTCATCCTGGTCTGCGATCAAGAAACGCGAAAAGGAATATTACATCCTGCTTCTTTTGCTGCAGACAGGCATGCTCGGCGTTTTCATGTCGCTCGATTTCGTTCTGTTTTACGTTTTCTGGGAAGTGATGCTCGTCCCGATGTACTTCCTGATCGGCGTGTGGGGCAGCGAACGCCGTCTTTACGCTGCGATCAAATTTTTCCTCTATACGCTGGCTGGTTCAGTGGTGATGCTACTGGCAATTCTGGCCATCTATCACTTCCGCGGCACGTTCGACATCCGCGAAGTTCTTGAACATCCATTCACGAACCAATTCGGCTCGCTGCAGAACTGGCTCTTCTGGGGATTCTTTTTCGCGTTCGCTATCAAGGTGCCGATGTTCCCGTTCCACACCTGGCTGCCTGACGCGCACACCGAGGCACCGACGGCCGGTTCCGTCATCCTCGCCGGCGTTTTGCTGAAGATGGGCACGTACGGTTTCCTGCGATTTTCCGTGCCGATGTTTCCGGACGCGACGAACAAATACCGCTGGATCATGATTGTGCTCTCGCTCATCGGAATCATTTACGGCGCGCTCGTTTGCATGATGCAGAAGGATATGAAGAAGCTGATCGCGTACTCGTCGGTGAGCCACATGGGTTTCTGCACGCTGGGAATTTTCGCGCTCACGCCGCTGGGGCTTTCCGGCAGCATCATTCAACAGGTGAACCACGGCATCTCGACTGGCGCGCTGTTCTTGATCGTAGGCGTTCTTTACGAGCGCCGGCACACGCGCTTGATCTCCGAATTTGGCGGCCTTTCCACGCCGATGCCGAATTTCGCAGCCGTCTATCTGATCATCACACTCAGTTCGCTCGGCATGCCGCTTTTGAACGGGTTCGTCGGCGAGTTCACGATTCTGCGCGGCGTGTTCGAAGTCCGCTGGCAGTGGGCCGCATGGGGCGTGCTCGGAGTGGTGCTCGGCGCTGCATATCTTCTCTGGCTGTATCAGCGAGTGATGTTCGGCAACGTTACGAATCCACTCAACGAAAATCTGCCGGACTTAAACGGGCGTGAGTGGGCTACGCTGGTTCCGCTCGTGCTGCTCGCGTTCTGGATCGGCATTTATCCCTCGCCGCTTTTCCGCGTGCTTGACGTGCCGGTGGAGCGCCTGGTCGAAGGCCGTGAATCCGTACTATTACGCGGCGCCGCCCGCCGCCGATTCTGCCGGCGGGCAGTTGGTAATCCCAGCCGCTCCGGCTCAGCTCGAGGCCAAATAATGGACTGGCAGAACATCCTTCAGCAGACGAAAGCAGATTTCTCGCTTCGTTTTGCCGGAGGCGATGCTCGTCTTCTTCGCCCTGGCGATTCTGCTGACGGATTTCTTTCTCACGCCGGCGCAAAAAGGCTGGAACGCAATCACCGCGATGCTGGGCGTGATTTTCAGCGGCATCTCGCTTTGGTTGATGGTGGGAGCGGCGTCGCAGCGCTACTCGGCTTTCGACAATTCGGTGGTTATCGATCCGTTTTTCATTTTCTTCGGGTTTCTGTTTCTCGCGTCCACCGCGCTCGTGATCTTGCTTTCCGTCCGCTACATGGAACTCGAGCGTGAACAGCACGGTGAATACTACGCGCTGATGCTGCTCGCTACCGCCGGGATGATGTTTCTCGCGTGCGGCAACGATCTCGTCGTTCTGTTCCTTGCGCTTGAAACGATGGCGCTCAGCTTTTACGTGCTCACCGGGTTTCTGCGCCGCGACAGGCGCTCGAACGAAGCAGCGATGAAATATCTGCTGATGGGCGCGTTCAGCTCGGGCATCCTCGCTTACGGCTTCTCGATTCTTTACGGCATTGCGGGCTCGACGCACCTCGACGTGATCTCCGCGCGTCTTGCCGAGCGCCATATGCAAATTCCGGGCGGCGACATTTTGATTTTTCTCGCCATCGGCACGGTTGCCGCCGGAGTGTTCTTTAAGATCGCCGCGGTTCCGTTCCATCAGTGGGCGCCCGATGTTTACGAAGGCGCGCCCACGTCGATCAGCGCCTACGTGAGCGTCGCATCGAAAGCTGCGAGCTTCGCCTTGCTGCTGCGGTTGTTCCTCACTGTTTTCTGGCCCGTCCGAATCGATTGGGTCGGTCTCATGGCCGCGGTCGCTGTACTCTCGTTGACGCTCGGCACGCTCGCCGCGATCACTCAAAACAATATCAAACGCCTGCTGGCATATTCTTCGATCACGCAGGTCGGCTACATTCTTCTGGGCCTCGTGGCTTCCGTGAATCGCGATGGCTCGCTCAACCAGCGCGGCCTGCAAGCGATGGCGTTTTATCTCCTCGTGTACGCGTTTTTCAACACGGGCGCATTCGCGGTGGTGATTCTGCTGCGCCACAAAGGCGTGATCGGCGACGACATCGACGATCTCAACGGCCTGATCCAGCGCAACCCGGGCGCAGCCGTCCTGATGTTGATTTTCCTGCTGTCGCTCGCGGGCATTCCGCCCACGGCCGGGTTCGTTGCGAAGCTGCTGGTTTTCTGGGCGCTGATCGAAACGGGCCACTACGTTCTTGCAATTCTTTCTGTCGCCTACATTCTCCCGGCCGTTTACTATTATTTCCGCATGGTGGCCGCGATGTGGGTAAAGGAATCGACCGACCCGGTGATTCCAATCATTTCGTGGGGCCAGAGATTCGCGCTTGCCGCGATGGTCATCGTCACGCTCGTCGCCGGAATGTTTCCGGAGCAATTCCTGCTGCTCGCGAAGTATTCGATCTTCGCTCCATTCACTCGCTGATTCGGAGGTCATCAATGGCCTCGCAATCTCCAACGCCCCGCAATCGCCCGTCGAAGGGAATCAATCAGCTGGCTCTGGCGATGGAGCTGCCATTCATCATGATTGCCGGCGTTGTGATCGGCGGTGGATTCGGTTACCTGCTCGATAAGAGGCTGCACACAGGACCATTTTTGGCCCTCGTTTTCGGCTTCATTGGATTCGGCGCAGGGATCTGGGACATTCTCAGGCGCCTCTCGCGGGCGGAGAAAAATCAGGGCGACGGCGGCGGATGATGACGGACGATGCCGCGTTTTATGCGGCTGCTGAACGCCGCATCGAGATTCTCACTGTCGCAATCGGCGCAATTGGCGCGATTGCGTGCGCGTTTCTGTGGAACTGGCGCGTCGCTGCGGGAGTTGCTTCAGGCGCGGCTGCTCTCCTGGATCAACTATCGATGGCTCAAACAGGGCGTTGCGACGCTTGCGCGCCTTTCCACGGCACAAGCGAAGACGATGGCGGAAACCGAAAAGGCGCACGTCCCTGCGAGTGTGTATTTGAAATTTCTCGGCCGCTACGCTTTGCTCATCGCAGCTGCCTATGCTATTCTGCGGAGCTTCAAATTGCCGGCCGCAAGTCTGCTGGCCGGATTATTTGCCGTCATCGCCGCGGTAATTCTGGAAATGCTTGGACAGCTTTTCCGTTCCGGGCCTTCGCCGCGCGCGGACACCTGAAAAAGAGGGAAGTTTGGTCGAACAGCCACTTTGGTTTACGGTCTATCTAAATCGCTTGCTCGCCAAGCCGGTGCTTGCGCTGCTCGCAGCTCTTCATATTCATCCCGAGAACACGACGTACCCGATCCCGAATCACATCGCGATGGAAGTGCTCGCATTTCTTATCGCGGCGATTTTTTTTCTGTGGCTCAGGGCACGCATCTCCGTCGATAAACCTGGTGGCACGCAGCAGTGTATGGAAGCGCTTCTGACGAACTCGATGGGCGTCGGCGTCCGCGACCTGCTTGAAGACAACGTGGGCCACGACGCGAATAAATATGTCGCCATGCTGGGGAGCATCGGGATTTTTGTCCTGCTCAACAATCTCGTGAGTCTCGTCCCGACACTGGAATCGCCGACGGCTCAGGTATCGGTTCCGCTCGGATGCGCAATCGTCGTCTTCATTTATTACAACTGGACCGGTATCGTGAAACACGGCCCGCTCGGCCACGGCAAACATTTTCTCGGACCGGTGTTGGCGATGTCGCCGATCATGTTGCCCATCGAAATCGTCAGCAACCTGGCGCGGCTGCTCTCGCTCACAGTCCGCCTCTGGGTCAACATGCTCGTGAGCGAAACGCTTTACGTCCTTTTCCTCGGCTTGATGCTCGAGCTTTCCATCTACCTCGAGCACTTGAACAAAGCTGGTTACGTTGGCGCGGTAATCCCGCTGCTCGGGCCGATTCCATTTATCCTGTTGCATATTTTCGTAGCCGTCCTGCAAGCTTTCGTCTTTACGATTCTCCCCGTAATTTATGTGGCGGGAGCAGTAGCGGAAGAGCACTAAAGATTTCATAACGGCATCATCGCCGACCAGTGTGATCCCGGCTGCTTGAGGATGACGGGAGCCACCGCCTGGCGGCAACATCATACAAGGAGCTTCACGATGAAAAAGTACGCGCTGTTCCTGCTGGCGGTCGTCGCCATCAGCTTGCTCGCGCCCGCTGCGTTCGCGCAGGAAACGGGCGGCGCAGCCGCTTCTGCCGTCAACTGGGTCGCCATCACTTCCGGTTTTGCTATGGCCATCGCATCGGCCGCCGGCGGTTACGCCCAGGCGAAAGCTACCGCAGCAGCTTGCGAAGGACTTGCCCGCAATCCGGGCGCAGCCGCCGCAATCCGATTCGCACTGATTTTGGCGCTTGTGCTGATCGAGTCGATGGCGCTGTACACTTTCGCTATCGTCTTCCTGAAAGTTAAGTAGTTTCCAACCGAAAGCATCCGAAGGCCCGGGATCTTGCAAGACTCCCGGGCCTTTTTTATTTTCAGCGCAAGGATGCTGAGCGGAGCGGCAGGAATTTCGCTAGCGGACGGCGAGGGAATCGGCTGCTGCTTTTGCGAGGCTCAACACACGCGCCGGTAAAATTCCCAGATACAAGGTGCCGATCGCGCAGATAGCGAGTGCTACTGTTAACGCGGGCGCGACTGGAGTTGGAACGTAATCCTGGTCGGGGTCCCAGAAGTACATCGCCACTATCACGCGCAGATAGTAATAGGCGCCTACTACGCTGTTGAGTGCCGCAATCACGACCAGCCACACGACCCGCGCATCGAGAGCGGCTTGAAACGCGAAAAATTTGCCGAGGAAGCCGCCCGTAGCAGGCAATCCGAGAAGCGACAACAGGAAAAGCGAAAAGCAGACGGCGAGGACCGGCTGCTTTGACCCCAGCCCTGCGTAATCCTTAATCTCGAGGCGCTTTTCACCTTGCTGGCCAAGATGCGTCAGCACCAGAAACGCGCCCACTTTCATCAGGGCATACGCGGCGAGATAAAAGAGAATCGCCGCTACGCCGAGATCCGTCGACGCGGCGAAAGCAACCAGAATGTACCCGGCATGCGCGATCGACGAATACGCCAGCATCCGCTTTACGTTCGTCTGGACGAGGGCGGCAAAATTCCCGATGCACATCGTAAGCACAGCCGAAATCCAAACGGCCCAGAACCACAGATCGCTTGAAGTTCCGAACGCGACGTAGAAAATTCTGATCATTACCGCGAACGTCGCGACTTTCGGTGCAGACGCGAGCAACGCCGTCACGGGCGTTGGCGCGCCCTGATAAACGTCCGGCGCATAAATCTGGAACGGCGCTGCCACCACTTTGAAACCCAGTCCCACGAACATCAGTCCAAGGCCGAGAATCGCGAGCCCAGCGGGTGGCGTCGATTGAAATACGGTCTGGATCGAATCGATCCGAGTGGTGCCAGTGGCGCCGTACACCATCGCGACTCCATATAGGAAGAACGCAGTCGCAAAAGATCCGAGAATAAAATATTTGAGCGAGGCTTCGTTCGACGCAAGCGCACGCCGCCGAAAGCCCGCAAGAACGTAGGTGGAAATCGAACTCATCTCGAGGCCGACGAAAGCCGTCACAAGCTCATTCGCGCCCGCCAGAATCCCCATCCCGGCCGTCGCGAACAGTACGAGCGCATAGTATTCGCCGCGCTGCAATCCTTCGTTGTCGAGGTAGTCCCACGATCCCAGGATCGCGAGCGCGGCCGAGCCAATCACGACCACGTGGACAAAAATGCTGAAAGCATCCGCGTGAATCAACCCGCTGTAGGCGAGGCCAGGATCGGTCGCCACGAATCGAATGGCGAAAAGCGCTGCCAGCGCGCCGATCAAGCCAAGAACTGCAAGGCTGCGCTGTCGTGCCACTCCGACAAACGGATCGACAACCATAATCAGAATGCCGAACGCGCACAAAACGATTTCCGGCGCGAGCCGATGAAGGTTTGCGAGCTGATCTGCGGGAAAAGGAATCACGGCCGCACTCGATTCGCGGTCGGGATCACGAATAATGAGCTAGCAGGCGGCTCGGCGGCCAAGGAGGGAACTGACAACTCAGCGGCATGTTGCGGAGCAATTAGCGCGGGGCGAATCGCGGGTTGCTTCGCGTCCTGCGCGCGCCCTTTCATCTGCTCCAGCAGCACGTTCGTTGCCGGCTCCATTCGCCGCGTAAAGAGCGGGGAAGCGACGCCCATGAAAAGGATCACCACAGCCATCGTCCCGAGGATTGCGCGTTCGCGCGGCGACGCATCGGGAAGCGCGCGGTTTTTCTCGATGGTCACCTCGCCGAGAGCCACTCGCTGATACGCCCAGAGCAGATATATCGCCGATAAGACCGCGCCCGAGGCAGCCCACGAAGCCCACGCGTGGTGGCGTTCAAATACTCCAATCAAAATCAGGAATTCGCCGACGAAACCGTTGAGCAGCGGGAGCGCAAGCGACGACAGGCACGCGAAAAGGAAAAACGACATCAGCACAGGCATCGGCGTTGCGAGTCCGCCAAACTGCTTGATCTCAAACGTATGCCGCCGGTCGTACAGCATTCCAACGCCAAGGAACAGCGCGCCAGTGGACACGCCATGATTCAACATCTGATAAATCGCACCCTGAATCGAAATCGTGCTGAACGCAAAAATTCCCAGCACCACAAATCCGAGATGGCTTACCGATGTGTAGGCCACGAGCCGCTTCAGATCTGTCTGCACAGTTGCGACCAGCGCTCCATAAACGATACCGATGATTGCGAGGACTGCGATGACAGGAGCTGCGCGGTGCGCCGCGTCGGGAAAGAGCGGCAAACAGAAACGCAAGATTCCATACGTCCCAAGCTTCAGCATCACGCCCGCAAGAATCACGGAGCCAGCAGTGGGCGCTTCGGTGTGTGCATCGGGCAGCCAGGTGTGCAATGGAAAGAGTGGCACCTTGATCGCGAACGCCAAAAAGAACGCGCCGAAAAGCAGCAATTCAGTATTCGGCGGAAGCGACACGATTCCAGCGTGAAGCTTCGCTTGGATTTCTGGGAAGTCGAACGAGCCGGTCACATTGTAGAGCCACAGAATCGCGACCAGCATCAGGATCGATCCGAGCATCGTGTACAAAATAAATTTTACGGCGGCGTAGATTCTGCGCTCGTGGCCCCAGATGCCGATCAGGAAATACATCGGGATCAGCGTCAATTCCCAGAAAACGAAAAACAGGAAGAGGTCGAGAGAGGTGAAAACGCCGATCATCGCCGTCTCGATGACGAGCAAGGCGATGAAAAAGCCTTTCACTTTGGTGTGAATGTCCTGCCAGGACCCGAGAATCGCAATGGGCACGAGGAATGTTGTTAGAATCACGAGGAACAAGCTGATCCCATCCACTCCCATGTGGTAGTGAATCGTGGTGCCAATCCAATCGTGAAGTTCTTCGAACTGGTAGCCGGGATTCGCGGTGATGAATCCGCGAACCAGAAACAGCGAGATCACAAACTCCGCGAGCGACACCGCCAGCGCGATGCGCCGAATCCATGTGTGATCGTCCGAGCGCAACAATAGGAGCGCCGGCACGCCGAGCAGCGGCAGGAACGTGATCACCGTCAAAAGATGTGGTTGCATGTCCACTTAGTGCACCTTCATCCAGATTCCGAGAAGCAGCGCGGTGACGCCAACAGCGCCAACGATGATCCACGAGGCGTAACTGCGCGCGTTGCCCGATTGCAGTTCGCGCAATTGGCTGCCGGCTTCGCGCGCGAGCCGCGCCGAACCGTTCACCGTGCCGTCGATGATTCCCTCGTCGACCGAGTGCCACAGCACGTTCGTAGAGATCCAGAGTAGCGGCCGGACGATTGTTTTGGCGTACAGTTCATCCACCCAATATTTGTTGAGCACAAGCTCGTAGAGAGCGCGCATGCTGTCCGCGAGTTTCTTCGGCAGATCCGGCCTGCGAATGTAGAACCACCACGCGATGAGAATTCCCAGAAGGCCAACCATTACGGGCGGGCCAGTTACGGCGTGCAACAGTTCCATCCCGGGACTCGCGCTTTCCGTTTCAGCTGGCATCACGCTGGCTCCGTTCAAGCCAGCGTCAGCTGCGGCCTCTTTGAAGCTCTCCGCGGCCGCCGAGTCGTCTGCGCGTTGCGCGTCAGCAAAAACCGGGCGCAGGAATGCTGCGAAATGATCGGTGCCGCCGATGAGGTGCGGCGCGGCAAACCATCCGCCGAAAATTGAGAGAAACGCGAGAATCATCAGCGGAATCGTCACGTTACGCGGCGATTCGTGGACGTGCACCTTGCGCGCGTCAAATTGCTGCTTGCCGAAGAAAGTGAGGAACACCAGCCGGAACATGTAGAACGACGTAAGTCCCGCCGCGACCAGGCCAAGCAGCCAGAGCGGCAGATTCGCATGTGGTCCCGAGCGCGCGGCCTCCAAAATTTCATCCTTGCTGAAGAAGCCAGCGAATCCCGGAACTCCGGAAATCGCAAACGTGGCGATAAACATCGTCCAGAAAGTGTAGGGAATCAGTTTGCGCAGGCCGCCCATTTTGCGCATGTCCTGCTCGCCGCCCATCGCGTGAATCACGCTGCCCGCACAAAGAAAGAGCAAGCCTTTGAAGAACGCGTGGGTCATCAGATGGAAAATTCCGGCCGCGTAGGCTCCCACTCCACAAGCAAGGAACATGTAGCCGAGTTGCGAGACGGTCGAATAAGCGAGAACTTTCTTGATGTCGGTTTGAACGAGCCCAATCGTCGCGGAATAGAAAGCGGTGACCGCGCCGACGATTGCGACAGCCAGCAGGGCGATTGGCGCGCGCGAGAAAAGCGGATGCATGCGCGCCACCATGTAGACGCCTGCGGTGACCATTGTCGCAGCGTGAATCAGCGCGCTCACAGGAGTGGGACCTTCCATCGCGTCGGGCAGCCAAACATACAACGGGAGCTGCGCCGATTTGCCGATCGCGCCGGTGAAGAGCAGCAGGCAGATTATGGTGAGCACGCCGGCTTGAGCCATCGTGTCAGACGGCATCGTGGCGGCTTGCGCGAAAATCGTGCCGAAATCGACCGAGTGGAACGTCCAGAAGAGCAGCAGGATGCCGACGGTGAATCCGAAATCGCCAATGCGCGTGACGATGAACGCTTTCTTTCCTGCGTTGGCTGCTGATTGTTTCAGGAACCAGAAACCGATCAGCAAGTAGCTGCAGAGGCCCACGCCTTCCCAGCCAACGAACATCACGACGACATTTGCGGCGAGCACAAGCGTCAGCATGAAAAACATGAAGAGATTGAGATAGCTGAAAAAGCGATAGTAGCCGCCCTCGTGCGCCATGTAGCCGATCGAGTAGATGTGAATCAGCATGCCGACGAAGGAAACCGTAAGCAGCATCACGATCGTGAGTTGATCCACCTGCAGTGCAAAATTCACATGAAACGGTCCGGCGGACATCCACGGGAAATACGCTTCCACCCACGGAATCTTATCGGCGGGGAGTTGCAGGAATTCGCGCACCAGTTCGGCGACGGCAAGAAAACCCAGAGAAACAGAGCCGATTGCGACGGAATTCACCGCTGGCTTGGGCCATTTCTTGCCGAAAAGTCCATTGATCGCGGCGCCGGCAAGGGGCAGCGCGAGAATGATCCAGAGATGGTCGAGTATGGGCATCAGAACTTGAGCGAATTTACGTTTTCAACGTTCAGCGTCCGGCGGTTGTGGACGATGGTGATGATGATTGCGAGGCCCACTGCGGATTCCGCCGCCGCCACAACGATTACGAAAAAGACGAACACAAGGCCGTCGAGCTGATTGTGCGCGCGCGCGAAAGCCACGAACGCAAGGTTCACGGCATTGAGCATTAGCTCAATCGCCATAAAAATCGTGATGATATTTCGCTTGAATACAAACGCGATGACGCCTAGCCCGAAAAGAATCGCGCTCAGCACCAGGTAATAGGAAATAGGAACGACGCTCATTCATCCCTCTTTGCAAGCACGAGAGCGCCCAGCATCGCGATCAGAATCAGAATTGAAGTGGCCTCGAACGGGAACAGATACTTTTGAAACAGCATCGTGGAAAGTTCGCGCGTCGAAACAGCCGCCTGATTCGGCGCTCCAGCCCCGTTCGCAACGGTCGCGCCGATCAACGAATGCGCCATCCAGTGCGCCAGCGCGAGCAGCAGAACAATAGCGAGCGGCAATCCTGCGTACTTCGCCATTTGACTGAAATTTGTGCGCTCCTCCACACCGGCGTTCAGCAACATGATGACGAAAACGAAAAGCACCATGATTGCTCCCGCGTAGACGATCACTTGCACCGCCGCGATGAATTCAGCACCAAGCAGCAAATAGAGCGCCGCGAGCGACACCATCACGAGAATCAGCGCGAGCGCGCTGTGGATCGGTTCGCGCGCGACGATCAACACGATCGCGCCCGCCACTGAGACGAGCGCAAAGAGAAAGAACAGAATAAACGGAACGCTCATGGGTGCTTCACCACGATCCAAAATGCCGTGACAACCAGATTCAGCAGCGATACCGGCAGCAGCAGCTTCCATCCGAACGACATCAGCTGGTCATACCGGAATCGCGGCAGCGTTGCTCGAGTCCAAACATAAAAGAACAGAAAGAAAAGCACTTTGGCCAAAAACCAAAACGGCCCCTGAATCACCGGCATTACCCCGGGAAGCAAGCACAGCAAGCCGATTCCGGCCGCGAGCAGCGTCACGACGGCGAGTTGAATGCGCCCGATGCCGCGCATATTTCGTGCGGTGTCATACGCCAAATAGATCGCGAGCAGCAGCAGACCGATCCCAGGAATGTATTGTTGCCACGTCCAGGCATCGGGAAACGGAGAGAGCCAGCCACCGAAAAACAAAATCGTCGCAAGGCAGGAAACCGTAATCATGTTTCCGTATTCGGCCATGAAGAACATTGCGAATTTGAAACTCGAGTACTCGGTGTGAAATCCTGCGACGAGTTCGGTTTCCGCCTCCGGCAAATCAAACGGAACCCGGTTCGTTTCCGCGATAGCTGCCGTGAGGTAACACAAAAATCCGATCAGCTGCGGGAACACGTGCCAGCGGGGAATGAAGTGGAGATAGTAGCCAGTCTGGTTCGTGATAATCTCATTAAAATTGAACGAGCCCGCGAGGAGCAGCACGCCGACAACCGAGAGCGTGAGCGAGACTTCGTAGCTGATCATCTGCGCGGAGCTGCGCAGACTGCCGAGCAGGGGATATTTGCTGTTCGACGACCAACCCGCGAGAGCTACGCCGTACACGCCCATCGAAGTGATCGCGAAAAGAAAGAGCAGGGGAATGTCGACGTTTGCGACGACGAGCTGTGTCGGCTGCCCGAAAATGTAGACCGTCGACGGTCCGAACGGAATCAGCGCGAGCGTCGTTAGCGCGAGCGATAGCGCCAGAAACGGCGCCAAGATGTAGAGGTAGCGGTCGGCCATCGGCGGCGTCAAATCTTCTTTGAACAGGAATTTCACGCCGTCGGCGAGCGGCTGCAGCAATCCGTGGGCGCCGACGTAATACGGACCCCAACGCGATTGGATGTGCGCGATCACCTTGCGCTCAAACCACGAGAGGTAGGCAAGCACCGTCATTACCAGGAACAGAAGGACGACGATCTTGACTAGCGATACCACCAGGACTGGATGCTGGGCGACGAACTCCACGGCGTATCTTTGGCCTCGTTGGTCGATTTAAGTCTGGAACAGTAACGTCCCAGGGTGCCGCTCGAAAACAAAAAATCATTAGACGAAAAAACCGTACCGGCCGGCACATCGTACGACGGTTCAACTGTCCTGCAAGTTGCGGCTGACATTTCCGCACCGCCAGCAAGCAGGCTTGCCACCGAAAGATCGTAACCCGGCACGTTCTGGCGAATTTCGTCGAATGCAGCTTCTGGTGTACGCAAACGAATCGGCGTGCCGACGCCCAACATGCTGAGTTGGTGCGAAAGAATACGAATCAGATCGAAATCGCTGCGCGGTCCCTGCGGATCGATCGAGCGATGCGTCATCTGGACTTCACCGGCCGTGTTCGTGAGCGTGCCGTCCTTTTCGTAGGTGGAAGCGGCTGGCAACACGACGTCGGCGCGCAGAGCGGTTTCGGTGAGGAACATGTCCTGCACGACGAGCAGTTCGAGGCCGGCAAGACGGTCGGGTTGCTTGACGTTAAACGTCTTGACCGGATTTGCGCCCACAACGTAGAGAGCTTTGAGTTTTCCAGCGGTAGCCGCTTCCATCATCGCGCTGGCGTTCAATCCAGGCTTCGAAGAAATTTCGCCGCCCCAGAGTTTGCTGAAACGCGCGCGCTCACCGGCGTCGGAGAGCGGTGCGTAACCGGGAAGGCGATCGGGGAGAATTCCCATGTCGGCGGCGCCGCGCGAGTTCGCGTAGTCGCCGAGCGCCATGAAGCGCGTGTGCCCGGGCAATTTCGAGCCAAAGGATATGAGATCACGCAGGGCAGCACCGTTGATATCCGCGCCGAAAATTATCACGACATCGGATTCCTTTTCGATGGCGGCTTTCAGGGCGCCGAGCGCGGCGGTAATGTTTGCATCGGATTGAGCGTCGTTCTGGGATTCATTCAACGCGAGCCAGCGAACGGCCTGGCGCTCCCCGCCATGCGCGACTTCGACGAGATATGACGCCTTGCGATGGATCTTGCTGGGTCGTCCGTTGATAACGTACAACCGCGCCTTGTGGTGACGAATCGCGGTGCGAATCTGCCACGCGACGAGCGGGTTTTGCTGGGTGACGTCATTGCCGACCAGCAGCGTCGCATTCGAATTGCAAACATCCGCCATGGTGGCGAGGGAGTCTTTCGCTCGCGGGCCGAGCGTGGCGGCGAGGCCGGTGTAATCAGCGGTGCGATGATGATCGATATTATTCGTGCCGAGCGTGGCGCGCGCGAAGCGATTCAGCAGATAATTTTCTTCGTTGGTCGTGTGATTCGAGCCGATCACGCCTATGGCAGCCGGGCCGTGCGTATCCCGCACTTGTTTCAAGCGGCGCGAAATTTCTTCCAGCGCATCTTCCCAGCTTGCGGGCTCGAGTTTGCCGCTGCGGCGAATCAGAGGCTGGCGGACGCGCTCGGGATTGTTCGTGAAGTCATATCCGAAGCGCCCCTTGGCGCAAAGAAATTCGCCATTTACGCCGGAGTGATCGCGATTATTCGCGCGCATAATTTCGTTGTTGCGGACGCTCAGGGTTGTTTTGCATCCGTTCGAGCAATGCGTGCAAGGGTCGGGGACATACGTCATTTCCCACGGGCGTGTCTGGTAACGGTATGTGCCGCTCGTCAGCGCGCCGACCGGGCAGATGTCGATGCACATTCCGCACTCTTCACACGCGAGCGCGCCCTGTTCGTTCGGCAGAATCACGGAGTGAACGCCGCGCGCGCCGACGCCGAGAGCTTTCACGTCCATGCCCTCGTCGCAAACGCGAACGCAACGGAAGCAGAGAATGCAGCGCGGCGCATCGTAGAAAACCAGCGGCGACCATTTCTCTTCCGGGTAGTGCAGCTTTTCTTCTGTGAAACGGCTGTGATCAAGGCCGTAACGAAACGTCATATCCTGCAATTCGCATTCGCCGCCCTTGTCGCAAACGGGGCAGTCGAGCGGATGGTTCGAGAGGAGAAATTCGATCATGTCCTTGCGCGCTTTGTGGACTTGATCGGTGTCGGTCTTCACAACCATGCCGTCGACGGCGACAAGTGTGCAGGCGGTTTGCAGCTTGGGCGCCTTCTCGACTTCCACTAAACACATGCGGCAGGCGGCTTGAAGCGAAAGGCCGGGGTAGTAGCAGAACGAGGGAACTTCAATGCCCTGGCTCTTGGCGGCTTCGATGACGAGCGTACCGGCAGAAGTGGTCACCTTCCGGTCATTGATCGTGAATGTGACTTGTTTTATCTCCGGCATGAATCCCTAGCGAACCTCGGCAGTCAATTCGGCCGGTTTGTACGCGCATTTTCCGTGCAAATGGTCTTCAAATTCGTTACGCCATTTTTTCACAATGCTGATTGTCGGCATGGCAGCGGCGTCGCCGAGGGGACAAAATGTTCGTCCCAGCATATTTTTGGCAAGCTCGTCGATCAGCGGAATATCTTCGGAACGGCCGCCGCCATCGTGGAAGCGGTCAAGCAACTGACGGAGCCATGCAGTGCCTTCACGGCACGGAATGCACCAGCCGCAGGATTCGTGAGCGTAGAAGTGCATGATCCGGCGCGCGAAGTCGACCATGCAGGTATCCTCGTCGAGGACGACTGTGCCGCCTGAGCCAAGCATCGACCCTGCTTTCGCTACCGAATCAAAATCCATCGCGATGTCGATTTCATCGCCGGTGAGCAGAGGACAAGAACTGCCTCCGGGTACGACTGCTTTGATCTTTTTCCCACTGGGCACGCCGCCAGCGACTTCCTCAATCATGCGCTTCATGTTGAAACCCATCGGAAGCTCGTAAATTCCGGGGCGATTCACGTGCCCGGAAACCGCAAACAAGCGCGTGCCGCCATTTTTCGGCGTGCCGAGCCCGGCATACCATTCAGCACCACGCAGGATCACAGCGGGAACCGAGCTGAGCGTTTCGACGTTGTTGATCACCGTGGGGCAGCCGTACAAACCGACAACAGCGGGGAACGGCGGCCGGATCCGCGGGTAGCCGCGTTTGCCTTCGAGCGATTCCATCAGCGCGGATTCTTCGCCGCATTCGTAGGCGCCGGCTCCAGTGTGCGCGACGAGATCAAAATCAAATCCGCTGCCGAGAATATTTTTGCCGAGGTAGCCTTTCGAGTAGGCTTCGACGATGGCTGCTTCCACGATGTCGATCACATAGCGATATTCGCCGCGAATGTAAATGTAGCCGCGCTGCGCGCCGACGGCACGTCCGGCGATCACCATTCCCTCGATCAACTGGTGCGGATCCATTTCCATCAGCGGCCGGTCTTTACTGGTGCCTGGCTCGCTTTCGTCGCCATTCGCGATGATGTATTTTGGCTTGCCACCCGTTTCTTTCGGAACGAAGCTCCATTTCATGCCGGCAGGAAAGCCTGCGCCACCGCGTCCGCGCAGATTCGATTTTTTTACTTCGTCGATAATCTGATCGGGAGTCATTTGCTTCAGCGCTTTTTCCAGGGCCTGATAGCCGTCATGTTTCAAGTAGACTTCGATTTTGTTCGAGTTCGGAATTCCGAAGCGGCGGCTGATTACCGGCACTTCGGCAGGGTGCCGCTCGTGGATCGCACCGGAGATGACGGCTACTGGTTTCGGCCGCTTGCCCTGTTCGAGTTGCTCGAATATTGCGTCTACCTTCGCGGGATCGAGATTCTCGTGGTAGTCGTAATTAACTTGAATCGCGGGCGCGCCGGTACACGCGCCGATGCATTCCACTTCTTCGAGCGAGAACGTACCGGTCGGCGACACTTCTCTGTTCCCGATTCCGAGACGCTTCTGTACGTGCTGGTAGAGTTCGTTGCCACCGCGCAGCATGCAGGAAATGTTCGTGCAGACCTGGATGTGAAACCGGCCTTCCGGCTTGCGCCTCAACATCGAGTAATAGGCGAGTGTTTCGGTGACTTCGATCAAATTCAGGTTGACGCGCTTGGCGATCTCCTCGAGCATCTCATCGCTTAGGAATCCGACGTGATCCTGGGAGTAGAGCATCATGGGAATCAGCGCGGAACGCTTGATCGGGTAGCGCCCGAGCAGTTCCGTAAATTTCGCTTCCAGTGCCGGCGGCAATTGCATGATTTCGTTTAACGCTGGCCTGTGCGGCCTAGCGGTCGACTTCCCCCAGAACGATATCGGTAGTTCCAATGCAAGCCACCACGTCGGCGATCAGGCGGCCCTCGCAGAGCTTCGGCAACGTTTGCAAATTGATGAATGACGGCGCGCGGACCTTCACGCGGTAAGGATGCGACGAACCGTCGCTCGCCACAAAAAATCCCAGCTCGCCGCGCGGCGACTCGATGGCCTGATAGACCTCGCCTGGCGGCGGCGCGAAACCCTCGGTGAAAATTTTGAAATGATAGATGAGTCCTTCGATCGACGCTTTCATCTCCTCGCGCGATGGCGGAACAATTCCTGGCGCGACCGCTCTGATCGGGCCTTCCGCGGGGATTTTCTCCATCGCTTGCCGGACGATCTTGATGCTCTCGCGAATTTCAGCGACGCGCACCTGATAGCGCGCGAAGCAATCGCCGGCGGTTTGCGTTTGGATATTAAAATCAAATTCGTCATAGCTCGAGTAGGGGAACGCTTTGCGCACGTCGTAAGCTACGCCGCTCGCACGCAGCAGCGGGCCGGACGCGCCCAGCGCGATCGCGTCTTCCGCGCTCATGTACCCCACGCCCTTGGTGCGGCCCAGCCAGATGCGATTGTTCGTCAGCAGGCCTTCATATTCGTCGATATGCGCGGGCAGGGCGTCGATCACGCGGCGCACCTGGTCGAGCCAGTTGGGAGGAGGTTCGAGAGCGAGTCCGCCAATCCGGAAATAGCTTGTCATCATCCGCTGCCCGGAGACGTACTCGAAAATCTTCATGATCTCTTCGCGTTCGCGGAACGTGTAGAGAAATACAGACATCGCGCCGAGATCGATCGCATGCGTGCCCAACCATACAAGATGTGAAGCGATGCGGGTCATCTCCGTGAGCAGGACGCGAATGTATTGAGCGCGCTTGGGAATTTCGAGGCCGAGGATTTTTTCCACGGCGAGGCAATAGCAGAGATTATTCGAAAGCGGCGCCAGGTAGTCGATCCGGTCCGTCATCGTGAGCGCTTGGGAATACGTCTTCGCTTCCATGTTCTTTTCAATGCCGGTATGCAGGTACCCGATTACCGGCCGCGCTTTCACCACGATTTCGCCATTGAGCTCGAGCACAACGCGAAGGACCCCGTGCGTCGACGGGTGTTGTGGCCCCATGTTGAGGACCATGGTATTGGCCGCGCCCGTTACCGTTTCAATCGTGGCGGTCATTTACCGAAATCCCTCGACCGGGTAATCCTTGCGCTGGGGATGGCCTTCCCAATCGTCCGGCATCAGGATGCGCGAAAGATCCGGATGGCCTTCGAAACGAATGCCCATCATGTCGAAGGTTTCGCGCTCGTGCCAATTTGCGGTCGGCCAAATAGAAGTGACGGAGTGCACCACCGGATCGCTGCCGCCAAGCCGCACCTTCAGGCGCAGGCGTGAGTTGCGGTCGAGCGAAAGCAGGTGGTAATTCACTTCAAAACGCGGTTCGAGAGGGAAGCGATCGAGAGCGCTGATATCCGAAAGAAACGAAAAATGCAGCGAAGGCTCCGAAGCGAGAAACGCAGCGGCGCGCAACAGGTGTTCGCGGGGTACCACTACCGTCGTTTCGCCCCGAAATTCGATCACCTCGGCAACCGCCTGAGCGTCCCACTGGCTCAATTGATGGACTACCGCTAATTTGTCTGCTTCCTGTGATTCCATTTTTTTTGGATCCCGGTGGGCGTCAGCGATTCCAATCCAGCGCGCCCTTCTTCCAGAGGAATATATATCCTGCGAGCAGGATTATAATGTAGACAAGCATCTCGACAAAGCCGAACAGCTTTAAATCGTGATACACCAAAGCCCACGGATACAGAAAGATAGCCTCGATGTCGAACAGGATGAAAAGCAGCGCCACCATATAAAATTGCACGGAAATCGGGTCGCGGGCATCGCCCGTAGGAAGAATGCCGCACTCATACGGCTGGTCTTTTTCAATTGTGCGCTTATGCCTGCCCACTAGCGCAGAGACCACTATCAGTGCGCCAGAGAGCCCCGCTGCGAGTATAAACATCAGCAACAAAGCGCCGTAGTTGTCGAGGTAGTTGCTGTTCATGTTCGCTGCACTGGTATAATAGCGGCCCGAGAGCGCACGGTCAAATGAACTCCCAGTTCTTCAATTCGCCGCCGCTACCTGCGGGTGCCGCAGATTCGGAGCCGCTCACCCTATGAGCTCCGGATTCAACACAGATGTGCAGGTCGGAAACCAAGTATTCCACGTCCAAACGGAGGATCGCGGTCCCGCGCACCCGGTAATCGACACCGTGGTGTACCAAAATGGGCGCGTCCTCCATCGGCGTTCATCCAATTACCAGCATTTTGTTGCCTCCGACGAATTCAATGCCGAGGGATTGCGCGAGCGGGTGGAAGAGCAGCATCGCTCAGTGATTGACGACTTGCGCTCGGGCGCCCTCGAAGCACCCATTGCTGCGGCGGTGGAGCAGGGGAGTCGCACCGCTGGAATTCAAGTGCAGCTTCTCAATCCATCATCGTGGCTCACCGGCGGACATGCGTTTTTGGATGTGGAAGTGGTGCGGCGCGGTGACAGGAAACCACAGGCCGGGGCGCAAGTGGACGCTTGCATTGAAGGCGCTATTGAAGACGAGAGCCACTCGGGCACAAGCGACGACCAAGGCCACGTTCAACTTCAATTTCCGATTCCGCCGCTGGGCAAGGGTGATCTCGCGCTCGTGATCCGCGCGAAAGCTACAGCAGGTAAAGACGAATTGCGATTCACGATGCGCACGCGCGGGAAAACTTCCGCAGGCGGGTCATCGGACGCCGCGCCTGACTCCGCGAATTAGCCCAGGATTCCACTCGATGACCGTTACGATTAATGGTGAAGCCCGCGAAATTCCGGATGGTCTGAATGTAACTGCGCTGCTCCAACATCTAGAGATGCCGGCCGAGCGGGTGGCAATCGAACGGAATTTGGGTATTTTGCCGCGCGCGAATTGGAACGAGACGAACGTCCAGCCGAACGATCGCTTCGAGATTGTGCATTTCGTTGGCGGAGGGTAATTCCTTCGAGAGCTTTTAGTTGTCATCGCGCCCTCGCTGGCGCGCGCGATGTAGTTCAGTCCCTTGATTTTCCCGCGAGATATTTCTTCCAGGGCTTCCAGTAGTAGGTGGGCCAGCCCTCGGATACGCCATGATGGTCGTATGGAGGAACATTCGCGTGGATCATATCAATCTGCGCGCCGCCCGGTACCTTGGTAAAACGCAGAATCAGGATCGAATCCGGATCGGATGACTTCCAGTGATTCGCGCGCCACGCCTGGACGATCATTTTATTCGACACAATCAGCAAGTTCCGGCCGCTCAGTTGATTGCCCCACGCCGTGAATTTCCCGCCGGCTTTCCGGCTGGTTTTCGCCGGAGCTCCTGTCGCTTCGGAATGCTTCTTTGAATCGAGGTACATGTTGAAGAGCGCTTCCGGCGAGGCTTTAAACTTCACCGATTGCTGAATCGCTTTCGTCATTGTGGCGCCTCCCGGCGGCGAGTCTAACTCTTTCGCGTCACAGCGAACGCCGGACTGAGGCGGACCTAAAGGCCGGCGAGCAGGTGGCCCATCTTGTCTTTTTTGGTTCGCAGATACGCGCGCGAATGTTTGCTCGTGCGCGGGCGGCAGGGAACTCGCTCGACGACGCGGATGCCGGCGCGTTCGAGCTGCGCGACTTTGTCCGGATTATTCGAAAGCAAGCGAACGGCGCGAAGCCCGAGAGACTTCAGCGCTTCGGCGGCGAATTCATAGTCGCGCGCATCGTCCGCAAACCCGAGCTTCCGGTTCGCCTGCACCGTGTCAAGGCCCGCGTCCTGCAGCTCGTACGCCTTCAACTTATTGATCAGCCCGATTCCGCGCCCTTCCTGCGGCAGGTACAGCAGTACTCCTGATGGCTCTCCTGCGATTTTCCGCAGAGAAAATTCAAGCTGCGCCCGGCAGTCGCAACGCTCGGACGTAAAAACGTCTCCTGTAAGGCATTGGGAATGGACGCGAACGAGCGGGACCTTTCCATTCTGCAAGTTGCCGTGATGGATGGCGACAGCCTCTTCTCCTGGTTTCCGTCCTTCGATCCCGAAAATTTGGAATCGGCCGAAGCTTGTGGGCAACTTCGCCTTTGCGACCACTCGCGCCTTCGCGGACTGTTTTCTGCGCTTCATTGAATCGATGATTATAGCAGGCTTCGTCGGAGCCTCGCCTCGCGAGCTCCGCGGAACGATTCGCGCAGCTTCTCTTTACATCGCCGCCGCGTTTGGCTAACGTAATCGGCGAATCGTGGTATCTGCGGAAAACGAACAAAATGGAACCACTCGCTAGCGGCAGAGACCTTCTCTTCATTCTGATTCTGAAAGTGTGTTGGGCGGCGGCACTCGCGGCGCTTCTCGTGCGATTCCGATCTTTCCGCAGGCTCGTCTTCACCGAAAATCGCGATTCCGACCAAAAAGTGATGCTCCTGTTGTTTCTAACCCCGCCTCTCGCCATCGGAGTTCTACTGCGTCTAGTCGGCTATCGCTTCTTCGACCTCACGCTCGAGGGTTCGTTTCTGATGGGGTTGATTGGCGGACGTATCGTCGGCCTTCTCGGCGGTTCGCTCATCAGCCTGCCGGCGTTCGGCAATCATGAGTGGCTATCGAGCCCGATGGCCGCGAGCGTAGGCCTTCTCGCCGGAATGATTCGCGAGGTGCTTCCCGAAAAAGAAGATATCTGGCACTTCGGGCCATTTCTTTTTTTGAGCATTCCTGAATGGTTGCTGAAGCTCGTGCGATTCGGAAGGACGAACTGGGCGATGCTGCCTCTGTTCGCATGTGCCGCGTGCGAAGTAGTGCAGGTGGAACTGGCCGCCGTCGTTCCCGGAAAATGGCTGTTCGCATTTCACCCCAGCAACTGGGGTTACATGCTGCTCATCGTGTTGTCATCCACGATGTCCGTGGCCATGGCGATCAAAATCTGGAACAACACGCGCATCGAGATGAACCTCGAGCAAAATCAGCAGCTGCTCTTGAAAGCTCGTATGGACGCGCTTACCAGCCAGATCAATCCGCATTTTCTCTTCAACACATTAAACACGGTCTCGTCGCTGATTCGCTTCGATCCGGACATGGCGCGCGGCGTCGTCTTGAAGCTATCGAATATTCTGCGGCGTTTGCTGCGCAAGCATGAAACGTTCGTCCCCCTGCGGGAGGAGCTCGAATTCATCGACGACTACCTCGACATTGAGGTGATCCGATTCGGCCGCGACAAACTTCAAATCTTCAAAGAAATCGACGCAGACGCTCTTGAAGCGTTTGTCCCCAGCATGCTGCTGCAACCCATGATCGAGAACTCGATCAAGCACGGGCTCGACCCGCGCCTCGAGGGCGGGCAAATCCACATCCGCACGCGCCGCACAGACGGCCGCCTCTACATCGAAATCGAAGATAACGGAGTGGGAATCTCACGCGAACGGCTCGCGGAGGTCTACGGTGGCGGCATCGGCATCAGCAACGTCCACGAGCGACTGCGGCTTCTCTACGGCGATCAATTCAAGATGGATATCCACAGCGAGGAAGGCCAGGGCACGCAGATTCACATCGAAATACCCGAGCTTGTTACGACGGAGCACGCTCTCGGCTAACTCGTCTTGGTAGCCGTCAGGAATCGCCGTCTCATTCGTCGTGAGCAGTCGGCCTTCGCCGCCGCCCAAACACTACTCATCAAGCGGCGTCTCGAATGGGATTGCGGCCAGATCAGGCTCCAGCCAGGATGCTTTCGCATCGGGTGTCGCAAGTCGCTCTCGACTGAAATGGGCATAAATCATGTTCTTGTCGCGGAATCGCCGGACCACCTGGTTGACGCGTGCCACGACATCCCAGTCGGCCGGCATTCCCTCGCGAATCGCATGCTCGACGAGGCTCAACCAAAATTCGGTGATCGTCTCGTGATAGGCGTTTTTTCCGTGGTGCGAGATGAACTTGCGAAGTCCTGATCGCATTCGTTCCCACGCCACTGCTCCGTCGAAGCGGACAAAATAAACAGCTGCCACGGTCAGATGCTTTTCGTGCACGAATTCTTCCGGCGTGTACGAACATTCTTCAAATCGGTGGACGACTTCCTCGATCTCCGTCACCGTTCGATAGCAGGGCGCGTCCGCCATCACTCCTCCAAAATAAAAAACGCCCGAGTCCGCGAATGGCGAACCGGGCGTTCCAACTTGATCTGCGAAGATTCTACTTGTTGTCCGTTGTTCGGTCTATCGCGATTCCAGTGCCGTGCTTACGAATGGCGGATAATCATTCGTACCGCAATGCCTTTATCGGGTCCACCTGCGTCGCCCGGCGCGCGGGAATATAGCTGGCGCACAGCGCAATGAATCCGAGCAGCGCCGATACCGTGACGAACGTAACCGCATCCGTAGGCCGCACGCCGAATAACAAGCTCGACATCAGCCGCGTCAATCCAAACGCCGCAGCCACGCCGACTCCGACTCCGATTAGCGCTAGAGCTGCCCCTTGCTTCATCACGAGGCCGAGCACGTCCTTTTGCTGCGCTCCCAGCGCCATGCGCAATCCGAATTCTTTCGAACGGCGCGCCACCGAGTATGAAATCACACCGTAGATTCCGACCGTCGCGATAATCAGCGCGACTCCTGAGAATAAGCTGAGCAGCAGCGTGAGAAATCGCGGCCGGGATTGCGCCGACGACAACACATCGTCCATCGTTCGCACATGCGCCACCGGAACCGTTGAATCGATCGATTGCACTTCGTGGCGTACTGCTCCCACGAGCGACGCGGGGTCACCCTGCGCTCTCAGCAACACAACCATGTTCTGGGTTCCCGAGCCGATCTTTTCCGCGTACGGTAGGTAGAGTTCCGTGCCGGTCGGCTTGTCGAGGCCCGCATTCTTCACGTCCTCCACTACGCCAACTACGGTGCAAAACAGGTCCTTGCTGCCTCCCGGCTGGACGCGATGTCCCACTGGACTTTCGTTTCCCCAGAAGGTACGCGCCATCGTCTGGTTGACGATCACAGTTTCCGGCGCGCCTGTCCCGTCGCGTTCGTCAAAGAGCCGCCCATCGATCAGCCGGATCCCCATCGTCTTGAAATATTCCTTAGTCACGGTCTGGTAGAAGTCCACATTTTCGACAGGGCCGTTTTCTTTGCGCACGTAACCTTCGATGTGCGTGTCGTTCATGTTGGGCGGCCGGATCGGAGGCAGTCCTGACGCCAGTCCGGCCGACTGCACACCCGGAAGACGATTCAGATTTTCTTGCAGGCGCGTCCAGAATGCGTCGAATGCTTCGGGCTTTGTATATGTGGCGGCCGGCAGTGCGATCTTCATCGTGATGACGTGCGAGGCGTTTATGCCGGTGTTCACTTCTTGGAGTTTCCAAAAGCCGCGAATCATTAGCCCGCAACCGATCAGAAGCACGAGTGCCATAGCGAGTTCGCCCGCCACCAACGCTCTGCGAAATCCTTGCGCCCCTTTGGTCGAGGTCGACGAGCCCACCGTATCTTTCAACGACGCTTGCAGATTTTGAAACGCCAGCGGCACGATCGGCGCGAGCCCGAACAAAATGCCAGTCAGCAGTGCAGCTCCCACCGTGAACAAAAGCACGCGCGCGTCGATCCCGATTTCTTCCGCCCTCGGCAAGTTCCCAGCACTCGTCGTTTGAATCAGTTTCAGCCCGGCAAATGCCAGTATCAGTCCGAGGAACGCCCCGATTCCGGAAAGCAGCAAGCCTTCCGTCACAAATTGCCTTGCCAGTCGCGGCAAATCGGCACCCAAAGCGCTGCGTATCGCGATTTCTCGCCGCCGTGCTTCCGCCCGAGCGAGCAACAGGTTCGCCACATTGACGCAAGCGATCAGCAGCACAAATCCCACTGCAGCCAGCAACATCAACAGCGCCGGACGGACGCTGCCCACCACTTCTTCCTGCAGCGGATAACTCACGATTGTGTGAAACTTCGGATTAAAGAAGTGCTCTTGTGGGGTTGGCGGGTGCGTTTCGCCGCTCGCCCGGACGTACGCATCGATTTCTGCCTGCGCTTGTTGTGGAGTCACGTCTGGCTTGAGCTGACCCAGCAAATTGTAGTTGTGCGAACCCCTCTCCCCGGGCTTTGCCGGGTCGAGTTGCAACGGCGACCAAACTTGAGGAACATCCACTTCGCCTGGAGGGAATTCAAAGCCGCGCGGCATCACTCCGATAATCGTGCACTGCTGGCCGTCGAGCACCGTCTTACGCCCCACGATCTGCGGATCGCCGCCGAAGACACTCTTCCATACGCCGTACGAAATATTCGCCACTACAGGTGCTCCCGGAGCGTCGTCCGCAGGAGCGATCACTCTTCCCATCACGGGCGAAACGCCGAGAGAATCAAGCAAGCTCCCGCTCACAAACGCCGCCGTCACGCGCTCCGGCTGCGTCAGCCCTGCGATGTTCGAGCCGTTGGTCGCAAATGCATCAAGCGAGTTCCACGATTTCAAGTCGCGCCGCAGGTCGAAAAACTCGGGAGCAGATGTCCAGAACTTGCGAAGCCCGCCGTTGGGCCACGTCGGAAATTCCGTGTAAAGCCGAACCAGCCGGTCCGAGTGCGCGTAAGGCAGCGGGCGCAAGAGCACGGCGTTCACCACACTGAAGATTCCCGTCGTAGCGCCGATCCCAAGCGTAAGGCAGAGCACCGCCGCTGCCGTAAATCCAGGATTCTTCACTAGCATCCGCGCCGCGTGCCGCAAGTCAAACCAAAATGAATCCATTCGCGCCTCCGCCCAACGAACCACTCCATCACCAGGAAGATACGCGCGCTGCGAAAGTAAAGTTCCGCGAGCGGCAGGTGACACGCGTTCTCGACAATCCGGCAGCTCGGTAGCCACGACGAATCGCCGTCAATTCGACGGGGGTTTAGACGCACATTGGTTCCGAACCGCGCTCCGGTCGCGCCCCGCCGTCGGCCTCAGAGCCGTGCATCGATTTTCTCGCCTCCCGGCATCGTAACAGCGTAGAATGCGCTCGTTCTGCCGGTTCAGTCGTTCCGCCGAAATCGGCTGGTTTTTCCGAGGTCAGTCATCCAGATGAGCGACGAAACAGAAAAGAGCAGTGCGACTTCCGCGATCGTTCTTGCGATGCTCGTAATCGGCATCGCGATCTACTCCGCGGCGTACGGCCTTCAGACGCTCGCTTGGTACGAAGCTCATCATTGGGCGAAAGAGAATACCTTTCTCGAAGACGTTCCGCATCCGCTGAGCGCCGCTCCCGCGACCCCCGCAAAAGGAACGCTGCTCAAAGCCTTCAATTACGAATTTACAGCGCCGTGGACCGGCAAGACCACGACGACACCCTCGCTCACAACGGCCGTATTTCGATTCGATTCCGGCCAGGTGATTGTGTTTTACGATCCCGAGACGCTGCTCGATACGTTGCGTCAGATGAAATCATCGAGCCCTCTCCAATATCAGAAGCTGACAGCCGTCTTTTCAGATCACCCGATCGAATCGAACTTTGGTCTCTATGACGCAGTGTACGGCGCGGCGCCTTCGGAGTTGTCGCCCATCATGTCGAGCCGTGACGCGATTCGAGTGAACGAGCTGCTAATTTGGAAACTTCAATTTGGAATCGACCTGCGGGGCGGGTTATCGTCTTTCAAGTGGGGTACGAACCAGGGTTTTCAGTTTGGAGATCCGGCCAAAGGCCCAGCGGCGCTGCGCGTTTTCAATGAGCGCGATCAGCAATTCCGCTTCATCTTTACGGTAGCTGCAGGCTCAAACGCAAAAATCACGCAAGACGATATCGCCAGCACCGTCTCCTCGTTCAAACCAGTCCCGATTCTCGATCGCTAGAGGTTTCAGCTATATGACCTCGGAACCGAAGCTTGGTTCACCGGCAAATATCTTCTGGATTGCTGTAACGACCCTGCTCCTTTTGTTTTGGGGTTTTGGTCGGCAGACTTGGGCATGGTACGAAGCGCGAGAAATGGGCAAATCGCAGCCGTGTCTACTACTCATTCCTCGACCTCTAGCTGACGAATCGACTGACGAAGCTCCAGGGAGCAGACAATTGTTCTTCGGGTACGAATTCGAAGTGCCGTGGTCGAATCCCGAGGTAAAGGCATTCCACCACCTAGCGTCTTTTTCCCAGGACGGGTATGGGCTGATCTTTTGGAACCCGGCAGACAGGCACAATCTGATTAGCGAAGCGATAAAAAGCGGGAAGCACCCAAACATGCAAGATGCACTTGCCGTTTCGGTTGGCAACGAGGCGGCGCGCAGCGACTACGACTTTCTTAGCCACACGCTGAATGTCACGCCGCAAAAGATCACACCGACGGAATCGAGTCGGGAAGCGAATTGGCGATTGACGCTGCTTCGGATTAAATCCGTAAACTGCCTTGCCAAGGTTTCGGCTTTTTTTTCATTCCAATCGAAAAGTCTTCGATGCATTCAGATAGGCGAACCGAGCTTGGATCGAGTCATTGAAGTGAGATGTTTCGACGCAGCCGACCAGGAATTTAACTTTCATTTCAGTGCAAAACAGGATTCCGGCGCGCCGCTTACCCAGAGGCAAATCAATCGAGTGATTCTGACTCTGCATCCCACAAACTCGCCCCCACTCGAGCCGACCGAAGCGGCGACTCGAAGGTAAAGCTAGACGCCAGCAGCCGCTCCCGACGCGTTTAGCACCTTCTGATAGTAAGCCTCGTACTGCGGGATTACATCGTTCGAGCAATATTTCCGGCGCGCATTAATCCGAGCCTGCTGGCCCATCGCCCGGCCCCGGTCTGCGCGCGCCAAAATCTCGATCGCTAATTTCGCGCCGGCCTCCACGTCGCGCGGAGGAATCAGGTAGCCATCCACGCCGCTCGTCACTACTTCCGGCAAGCCTCCCACATTCGACGCGATCACCGGCACTTCACATGCCATCGCTTCGAGTGCCGCCAAACCAAATGATTCCTGGTCGCTCGGCAGCAAGAATAGATCCGCCAGCCCCAACTTCTCTTGCACGAGATCCTGCTTGCCGAGAAAAAACACATCTTTCGAGAGGCGCTTTTTTCGAACGATGAATTCAGCGGCGCCGCGATCGGGACCGTCGCCCATCATCACAAGCTTTGCCGGCATTTTCTCGCGCACCTGCGCAAAGATCTCCACCACGTCCGTAACCCGCTTTACGGGACGGAAATTCGAGAGGTGCATCAGGATCGGCTCCCCATTTGGCGCCCATTTCGCCCTGGCAGCGGCATCGTCGCAGCGCTTGTAGAGGTCGCAGTTCACGAAATTTGGAACCACTTCGATCGGGCGCTTGATCTCGAAATCCTTCACGGTAAGATCGCGCAGGTAATTCGAAATGGCGGTCACGCCGTCGCTTTGCTCGATCGAAAATTTCGTGATCGGCAAATAGCTGCGGTCGTGTCCCACGAGAGTGATGTCGGTTCCGTGCAAGGTCGTAATGAACGGAAGCCTTCGCGGCGCCGCCATCATTCTCGCTAGCAATGCGCTCACCGAATGCGGAATCGCGTAGTGAACGTGCAACAAATCGAGCGACGCCGATTCCGCCACTTCGTACATTTTGGTTGCGAGAGCGAGCGTATACGGCGGGTGATCGAACAGCGGGTAAGAAGTTACTTCCACCTCATGAAAATAAATGCCCTCGTGCGCTGTGTTCAGCCGGATCGGCATCGCGTAGCTGATGAAATGTATTTCGTGCCCGCGCGCCGCCAGTTCGATTCCGAGCTCGGTGGCAACCACGCCCGAGCCTCCATACGTTGGATAGCATGTGATCCCGATTTTCATGGGCCTGCGCCTTGGTCCTTTGCCGATGTTGGAATGATAGATGCCGTTTCCAACTGCAGCAAGAAGCGAAGTCAAATCGACCGGGCGCTTTTTCGAATCTCGTCCGCGCGGCCGTTCACCTTGCGCGAGCACGACGCCAGATGCTAGCCTTCCTGCTCCTAATTAGACGAGCGAGGCGCTCCAACGGTGCAGCGACTTTCAAGCAAGGTGGCTTTTATTACGGGCGGCGGGACGGGTATAGGCCGCGCCTGCGCTCTGCTGTTCGCCCGTGAAGGCGCATCGATAGCGATCGTGGGGCGAAGGAAAGAACCCCTCGACGCCGTTGTTCGTGAGATCGAGAAAACCGGCGGAAAGGCGTTTGCAGCCATCTGCGACGTTACTGATCGCAAGTCCGTTGAAGCTGCGCTCGAAGCGGCTGCAAAACGGTTCGGCCGACTGGACACTATCGTCAATAATGCCGGTGCAGTCGTCGTTGCCACAGTTGACGATACTTCCGACGACGATTGGAATCGAGTGCTCGCGACGAATCTCACGGGCACATTTCTCGTTTCGCGTGCAGCGCTGCCGCATTTGCGCGCGGCTGGCGGCGGGACGATCGTTAACATCGGCTCGATCCTTGGAATCGTGGCTCGCATGCAGCGCGCAGCATACTGCGCCGCGAAAGCCGGCGTCACGGGTCTGACGAAAGCGATGGCACTCGACCACGCGAACGAAAATATCCGCGTGAACTGTGTTTGTCCTTCGATCATCGAAACCGAGCTAGGCCTGCAGTCAATCCGAATGGCCGCGGATCCCGAGGCAGAGCGAAAGAAACGCAGCGATGCGATTCCGCTGGGCCGTCTCGGTCTGCCCGAAGATGTGGCGCAGATGGCGCTGTATCTTGCATCCGATGCATCTGCGTGGGTCACCGGCGCAGCGCTACCTCTTGACGGAGGCCTTACGGCTTACTGACATGGCGCCCTCGAAAAAATCGATTCAACTTGCCGCCAAGGAATTGCGCGAGCGGCTCAGCCTGACCAACACGGCGACGCAATTCGGATTCGTGCTCACCGAGGCGAGCCCCGGCCGCGCGTTGATGCACATGAAAGTTGACGAGCGCCATTTGCAGGTTCACGGCGTGGTTCACGGCGGCGTCCTTGCGGCACTCGCGGACACTGCAGGTGGTCTCGCAACGTACATGGCCTGCGCGCGCGGCACGCGCGTCGCGACGATCGAAATGAAGATTAACTACCTGGAAGCTGTAGAAGGCGGAACGATCGCCGCGGAAGCAGAAGTGGTTCGCCTCGGACGCCACGTCTCAGTGGTCGACTGCGATATCCGCGACGAGAAGCGCAGGCTCGTCGGAAAAGCGCTCATGACTTTCTTCGTGGGTCCCTTTAGACCGAATCGAAAGCCGAGGCACAAAAAAGCCAGGAAGCGCTGACGCACCTCGCAAGAATTTCATTCAATCATTAAGCGAAGGGCCGCTTACTGCCCGTCGTGCCCGTTCTGGCCGTTCGATCCACCCTGCGCGGCTTCTTCGCCGTCCTTGAACAAATACTTAATACAGTGTTTGTAGACCAGAAGATTTGGACTGCCGTGACGGGTGAGCTTGATGCAATCGCGGTCATACCACTCGACGGTGCCGTGGAGAACCTCGCCATCCGTCAACACTACCGCAACGGGCGAGTGCGATTGCATCTGCTTCACGAAATAGAAATTTTCAGCGTGCGTTTGTTCCGGTGGAGCCGGTCTTTTTCTGGGTTGCGGTTGCGGCGCTGCCTGGACAGGCCGCGGAGCGAATTGCTGTTCCTTTACCTCAGTCAATGTAGGACGGAAAAGCTTGCGGTTCACCATAAAGCTCCTTCTGGGATCTGCTACCAGTTATGACTATGTGAGAGGTATTTCGGTTGCAAATAAAGTTCGCGAAACCTAAAAAAACTTAAAAATGGCGGAATGCCATCAGCGAACTGTGAGCGAAGCGACGTACGCGTCCAGACCCAATTGTCTCCCGATATTGCGGCGCAGCCGGCTTTCGAGGCGGTCGAGGCCCTGCGTGGCCCGCGTGACCCAATCCAGATTTATTTTCGTACTAAGGGTCTCCAATTCCCGCCGCAAATCCGGATTTCTCAGGAGACTGCTCTTGAGGCCTTGCGAAAATTCCAGCAGGTCAGTAAGCAAACTATAGAACAGCTCTAAAATATTTTCAAATGATTCCTTCTCCTGCTTCGCGAGCTGCGCGGTGGCCGCGAATATTTCTGTGTAATTGCCGGCGGCTACCGCCTGCGAAAGCAGGCTCAGAACACTCCTGCGAAGCCGCGCCGACTCCTCCAGATCAAGTTCAAGCGCCACCCCCGGGCTTCCGTCCGAGAGTTGCGCGGCCAATTTGCGCTCAGCCTGTTTTGCATCCGTGCGATTTTTGAGAAAAGTCGCGATCGTCTCGACCGGCACGGGCGCAAAATGAAATTGCAGGCAGCGCGAGCGGATTGTCTGGAGCAGCGAATCGGGCGTTGGCGCGAGCAGAATCAATGTAGCGCTCTCGGGCGGCTCTTCGAGGATTTTCAGGAACACGTCCGCGTCGGTCCATCGCATCGTGTCTGCGCCGTCGAGGATGAAGATGCGCCGGCGTCCCTGTGGCTTGAAGTAAGCGGCGCGCTGGACGGCGCGCAGTTGTCCGATGCGGATCATGGGGCGCGCCACCGGAGTAAGCCTGCGAACCGGGTCGGGAACAAGAAGCCACACGTCTGGATTCGGCTCGATGATCAGCGGCATACGCTCGATCATCGCGGCGTCTGCACTTTCTCCGCGTTCCGCGAGCCCGGCCTGAATCAACGGCGCGGGATCCACAAGGGGCGCCATCCGGAGGCATGAATCACAAGCGCCGCAGAAGTCGTCCTTCAGGCGCTCGCAGTTCGCGGCTTGCGCGAACATTCGCGCGAGCGTGTATTTCCCGATTCCGCGCGGGCCGGTGAACAGCAGCGAGCTCGGGACGCGGTCGCGCCCCAGCATCCCGCGCAACGCGCCAACGACTCGTTCGTTTCCTAGAAATTTGCTAAATCCCATTTACCGCACCGCGTTTAAAAATATCGGTTCGATCGTGACGAAATCCCCACGCTGCGTCCGCCGCGGCAGACGCAGGTTCGGGAACCCAACGAAGAAAGAAACTCCAATCGCTACGAAGGCAACTGTCATCGTGGCGCTCGCAGCGATTTCAATAACCGCGATTCAATTGCTCCAAGAATCTCGGCATGAATTGCGCCAGGGACGCGGAGAGTTCCCGCGTTCGCATCGAAGCACTCGATTTTGACCCAGTTAGGCTGCCGCGCCAGCTGATCGTAGACATCCGCGGCCGCTTCGAGGTGCGCGAGGTTCGATTCTAGAATATCGCGCTCGAGCTTGGTGTACTCGCGGGCACCCTTCTGGCCTACCAGCCGATGGGCTTCGGAAACCGGAACGCGCAGGTAGACGACGAGGTCCTCCGCAGGCAGCGCATAAATTTCGTATTCGAGCTGTTTTAGCCATCTGAGGAATTCAGCGCGCATCTCGCGTGACGCGCGGGCGCCTTGATGAGCGAGATTTGACCCGACGTAGCGGTCGGCAAGCACCGTGGTGCCAGCTGCGAGGTCCGCTACGATTTTCGGCTTCGCTTCGTAACGATCGCCCGCGTAGAGCAGAGCTGAGAAGTGTGCGTCAACTGCCTCGAGCGGGCCGAAATCGCCATTCAGGAATTGGGCAACGAGCTTGCCAAAAAAACATTCGTAGCGGGGGAAGCTAATCTGGCTCAGCGTGACATTGCGTTCAGTGAGTGCGCGGGCCAGCATGTCCAGCTGCGTCCGTTTTCCGGAGCCGTCAATTCCTTCGAGGACGATGAATTTTCCGCGCTCGGGCATGTGGTAACAAAGCAGTTTAGCATACGCGGCATTCACGAAAGCGAGAGAGGAAAGCAGGTGAAGCAGGGAATGGAAGTAAAGGAAACATCTCGTCGGATCATCTTTCGGCCGCCGGGCTCGTGATGAAATGGGCGTGGGAGACCGATTTAGTAACACGTCGCAACGTCGTTCGCGGCCGATTTTACCTACGCAGAGTTCTTTTTGACCCACGCGAAGCACGCGGTCGCGACAGTGGTCATGAAAAAGAGGATCACGCCGTCCATGAAGCTGTGGTAGCCAACTCCGTTGGGATTCCCAGGGAATATGACAGATGGCAGACCGAGAGCGGTGAGGGCGCGAGCGATCAGCGCGAGTACGGCGCAAAGCAAACACAAACCATAGCTCAACCGCATGATGTGCTTTTCCATCAGTTGTCTCCTTCTTCTTGAAATCGCTCTTGAACGTACGCTCACCCGACTGCGGATAGGTTGCTGCGGGGAGGGTACAGCGGCGGCTGAATGGAGTCAAACGCGCGCGCTTGACTGTTAGTGCTCGTCTGGCGATTCTTTGCCTGGGGCGACGATGCGGCTCGTTACTTGGAAGCGCTTGTAGTCTTTGTAGCGGACTGTCATGCGGATGCGGATGTCCCCTGAGGTGAAGTGGAGCACGTCGTCGGCGTGCGTATAGGTAGGAAACCAGTAGTGGCCCTCGATGTTTTCGCGATACGTCTCAAAACGAGGAAAGAAGTTTTCGTTGCCGCCCTTACTGATGTCCGGCACGGCTTTTCCGTACGTCTTCACGATTTCCAGATCCGTGTCGTCCACCCAGATGCGTCCCTGAAAGTAGCGCTGCTTTTTTTCGATTCGCTTTGGCTTCACTTCGAAAATATAGGTGCTGAGTTCGTCGATCTTTTGGCGGCCGACATAAGTGATGTCGTACTTCGGCAACTCGTCGGTCGTCAGGACGAAAGGCTGCACATTCTGTAGGTCGGCGAGATCCTGTTCGGACAACGAAACGCGGACGAGCGTGGAGGGCGGGGCATTCGTGACTTTTTCGTAGCGCTTGCCGGATTCGGTGAAAATAATGTCGCTCGTCATTCGATATTCGCCGTCCGGCTGGCCGCTCGAGTCGACGGTTTGCACGACGAAGGTTTGTGTGTAGGTGAAGTTATCGCGCTCACGTTTGAACTCCGCCTCGCGCGCCGCGAATCGCTGGATGATTTGGTCCACCGGGATTGTTGGTGGCTGATCCGAGATGGCCGAAGTGGATTGTGGTGCCGCCGGGGCGTTTGGGGGAGGTGCTGATTGTTGGGCGACGAGTGGCGTCGAAAGTAGTAGAGCGGCAAATAGCGCGATCGTCGTTGACGGGATTCGAAATGCCATCGACCTAGCGGATTTGCGGATATTGCGTCGCACTTTCTGCCAGTTCCTTTTTCAGTTCCTCTTTTTCCCAGCGTTTGAAGACACCAATAGTATAGAAGCATTCGCGTGGCGCGGAAGGTGGTTTTGCGTGCCACTGGATCTATTCGGATGCCCCAGCGGGGCGCAGCGGGGGCTTGACGCAAACCTCGATTGATACGTTCGCTTTCGATACTGCGACGACTTTGTTCCAATCAGGCTCAATCGTGATGGGCGGTTGTTGTGCGCACGCGCTACCTGTTGCAAGTGCGAACGCGAGTCCAAAGCAAGCAATTGCTAAACAGTTAGCTGAAGATCTCATTTCATCTCCGTATGCGAACCTGATCGCGGCCTGGACAGCGAAGACGGCCGAGCCAACGCGAACGACGGCTGCAGTTGTCCTTCACCTCGTGCGCAAAATTCCAGAGAACGGCCGGGATAGTAACACGATTGAGATTCTGGAGGACGATGCCCGAATCGCGATCCTAATGCGAGTTAGGTTTTCAGGTATAATTCGCGTGCAGCCAACCGCTGTTCAGTGGTTTCGGTATCAAGGCACGTATGAAAAACACGTTAACGCTTCTTCCACACACACATTCCGACCAAAAAAAGGCACTGTTCATTGACGCGGATCCGGAGATACACGCGATGCTCGGGAACCTCCTCGACCCGCTGGTTTGGAGCGTTCGACATGCGCCGGATAACCGCGCGGCGCTCACGCTCGCGCAGGCTTCGCCGTTTGACTTGATCATTACAAGTGAAAAGACTTCCGGGCGCGAGGATGTGGAGCTGTTGCGCCAGATCCGGCGCGTGCGTCCGCACACCCGGCTGATTATTCTCACCGACGAAAGCGCGCCTTCCTACGTGATCGATTCGATGAAGGAGCGAGCGTTCAGCTACTTTTCGCGGCCGTTCTCGCTCCACTCGCTTTCGGACATGGTTCAGAACGCGATCGAGAGTCCGTGCTGGGACGATGGAATCGAAATCATTTCGGCAACGCCGGAATGGATTCGCCTGGTGGCGCGGTGCGACATGAAGACGGCGGACCGGCTCGTCCAATTTCTGCATGAGATTGCGGACTTGCCGGAAGTGGAAAGCAACGCGGTGGGAACGGCGTTTCGCGAAATCCTGATGAACGCGATGGAGTATGGCGGGAAATTCCAGCCCGACCAATTCGTGGAGATTGCGTACGTTCGCGCGAAACACATGGTGATGTGCCGGGTGAAAGATCCGGGCGAAGGATTTTCGCTCGATGAAATCGAGCACGCTGCGATCGCGAATCCTGACGACGATCCGATCCGCCACGTCGCGTCCCGCGACGCGAAAGGATTGCGCCCGGGAGGCTACGGAGTGATGCTCGCGCAGAAGCTCGTCGACGAACTTATCTACAGCGAGAAGGGCAACGAAGTCCTGCTCATAAAATATATCGATGGCGCCGGCCAGCAACCGGGCGCGTCAGCGACGCAAGGCTGAATCGTCTTTCTTTGCCACCTGTTTCGTAGCCGTAGCGACTCCCGTGACCGAAAGCACGAGTATTTTGCTCTCGCCTTTGTACGGATGACCCTTCACTGTCACCGACTGCCCCTCGAAAGAATTCAGCATCACCGGATTCGTCACCGTCCAGCGGGCGTTCTTGTCGTCCGTGATCGTCATGCCATCGTCGCTCACCTTGCCTGAAATCGTGGACGTCTTGGTCGTGAGCTTCGAGTCGTCGGACTTGCTCGCGTCCTGCGCGAGGGCGGCGACGGGAGACAGGAATGCGAAAGCAACGGCGAAGAGGAAAAGCTTTTTCATCGGTCACCTTTTTTGACGCTCGGGATAAATTTGCTACGGGTGAAGCTTACGGCCGGAATTCGCAGAGTCAAATCGGAAATGCGAATTGGAACGATTCAAAATCGTTTGGGCGCATCGTTCCGGTAGTCACGACGGGTGCCCACTCGTCGTGACACTTTTCTCAGCTCGCTACTCCTCGTCGTCTCCCGCTTCTTCCGCTGGTTGGATATTTGACTCAAGGTGGAGTTCGGGGAGGCTCGCGCTCTTGAGCTGGCGATTCAAGGCCGGGATGTCGGAGGAGCGGAGCGAGTCCCAGCGTTTTATTGTGGAGGCGAAATCGCGCTCGATGGAAGCGAGTGCCTGGGACTGAGCCGGCGTGGGGGCGGCGTCGGCGCGATCGATTTCTGCATAGAGGGGGGCGATGTTGCCAGCGACTTGAGTAAGCGTTGGTTCGAGAGCGGCTGGTTTTTGTCCCGCGGGTGCGGGGGCGGCTTCGAGAACCGCTGCGATTTTCTTGTCGAGTGATTCGATCGCGTTTTTCACGGGGTCTGTGGCGCCCGCGGACGCTTTTTCGAGTTGCTCGTGAGCGGAGCGGGCCTGGGCGATTGCTTCGGAACCGCGCGTCATCATGGAGGCGAGACTCGTTTGCATCTGGAATAGCGCGCGGAGGGCATCCTGCGGAGTCTTCACGCGTGGATCCATTCTCACCGTTAGAGGCTCCGAAAAACTTTTGCCGCTTGCGGTGAACTTCACGCTGTATGTGCCCGGGAGTGCCCGGGGACCGAGCGGGTTACGCGGCGTATCCTGCGGGACGGCGGAGATGGGGTATTCGTGATGCAGCGCGACTGGCGAAGGGTAGTGCAGATCCCAGAGCCAACGGTGCATTCCCGCTTCGGCGGAAATAATTTTCTGCGGCCGAATCCAGTAGAGAGGGATCAACTGCTTGGCGAGCTCTTCCTGCGTTTGATCCGGCTTGTCCTCACTTGAAAATTTGCGAACGAGTTTTCCCTGCGCGTCAAGAATTTCGATCGTGACCGGTCCCGCCGCAGGCTGCGCCAGAAAATAATCGAGGATCGCGCCGTCGGGCGGATTCTGGCCGGCGGGTTCGTCGGGCGGCATCGGCGTGTCGGTGTAGGTGGAGCGGCGAACGCGAAAGGCGGGGGCTGGTTTGAACAGGGTGGCATTCGCGTGCGTCAGCGATTCGGTGAGTTGGCGCAGCGGCGAGATGTCGTCGAGAATCCAGAACGAGCGGCCGTGGGTGGCAACGATTAGGTCGTCCTCGTAAATCCATAGATCGCGCATCGAGGTGTGCGGCAGATTGAGTTGCAGCGATTGCCAGTGATCGCCGTCGTCAAATGAAACCCACACGCTGGTTTCGGTTCCGGCAAAAAGCAATCCTTTGCGGACGGGATCTTCGCGAACCGTATCGACCGGCGCGTTGTCCGGCAGCCCGCTTGTGATCGCTTGCCACGTCTTGCCGCCGTCGTGGGTGCGATAGATGTACGGCTTGAGATCGTCAATGCGAAAGCGGCTGACGGACGCGTAGGCGGAGATGTCGTCAAAATGCGAGGCGGTGAGCTGCGTCACTTTGCTCCACGGCGTGAGCGCGGGGGGCGTGATGTTTGTCCAATTCTTGCCACCGTCGCGCGTGGTCCAGATGTAACCGTCGTCGGTGCCGGCCCAAAGAGTGTTCTCGGTTCGAAACGAAGGCGCGAGCGCGTAGATTACGCCGCGCTGTTTGTCGGCTTTGGGATCTTTTGCGGCCATGTCGCCGACGCTCGATGGAATTCCGGGATGCTCGCGCGCTAGATCGGGGCTGATGGTTTCCCAGTTGTCGCCGCCGTCGCTGGATTTGAAGAGAAAATTCGCGGTAGTGTAGAGAATGTGCGGATCGACGGGCGAAAACATGAGCGGCTGCGAGCGGTCGGTGCGATATTTCGGATTGCGGAGCGGGAACGGTGTGACGTTCTGAACCTGACCGGTGCTCCAGTGATACTTCGACACTTCGGTGCGGCCGGCGCCGTAAATGATGTCGGGATTGAGCGGGTCGGGCGCGACGTAGCCGTATTCGATCGCGCCGACGGGATGCCAATCGCGAAAAGTGATCTCGCCGTCGTTGCCGCGAGAAAGTGTGCAAACCGAACCACTTTCCTGTTGGCCGCCACACACCATGTACGGAAAATTATTGGAGACGCTAACGTGATACATCTGCGCGGTCGGCTGGTTGTACCAGGAACTCCACGTTTCGCCGCCATTGACGGTGACGATGGCGCCCTGATCGGAGACGATTAGAATAATTTTCGGATTGCGCGGATTGATCCAGATGTTCTGGTAATCGTCGCCGCCCGGTGCACCTCGAATGCTCGTCCAGGTTTTGGCGCCGTCCGTCGAGCGGACAGTAACGATGCTGGTGCTGTATACGACGTCGGGATTTTTCGGATCGACCGCAAACATCGGAAGATCGCCACCGCCGATTCGCATGGCGGGGCGGCCATCGTCGGTAGCGCGCGTCCAAGTTTCGCCGGAATCGTCTGAGCGATAGACGCCGAGGCCTTTTCCTGAGCCGTAGTCGCCGGGCTCTTGCGTGCCTGCGACGGCGTAGAGGCGGGCGGTCTGGCTTTGCGCGATGGCGAAATGAATTTGAACCACGTCCTTCGGGAGTCCGTTCGCAAGCGGGCGCCATGTCTTGCCCGCATCGGTCGACTTGAACAGGCCGCCATCCGTAGTCTGATATTCGTTGGCGTCTTCCCACGGGCCCTGCCGCACCGACCACATCGACGCGTAGACGATGTCCGGATTCGCGGGGTCGAATTCGACCTGATCGCCGCCGGTGTTTTCATTCTTGTAGAGAACTTTTGTCCAGTTCGCGCCACCGTCGGTGGAAAGATAAATACCGCGCTCCTCATTCGCGCCGTAAGGATGGCCGAGAACTGCCGCGAGCAGGCGATTCGGATCGCGCGGATCGACGGCGAGTCCTGCAATTTGCTGGCCGTCACGAAGACCGAGATGCGTCCAGGTTTTTCCCGCGTCCGTCGATTTGTAGATTCCGTCGCCGACCGAAAGATCGGGCCGCGCGAGTCCTTCGCCGCTCGCCACGTAGACGATATTCGGATCGGACGGCGCTACGGCGATCGCGCCGATGGATTGCGTCGGCTGCGAATCGAAAATCGGCGACCAGGTACGGCCGTAGTCCGTGGACTTCCAAACGCCGCCATTTACCGCACCGATGTAGAAAACATTGGGCTGGCTGGGAATGCCGCACAGAGCGCGTGTGCGGCCACCGCGAAACGGGCCAATCGTTCGCCAGCGCATTTCCTGGTAGGTGGTTTCGGGAAATTGCTGTGCTTTCGTTACGGGCACGTTCGAGAGCACGAAGATTCCTGCCAGCACAAGAGAAAAGGAGCGAACGATTCGAATCACACGAACCTCCGAATGAAGAGCGCGGACAAGCATAAGGCAGACGAGGGGGTGCGTGTAGATGAATTTTGAAGTTTCAGCACGCAGGGTTTGAATAACCCGGGCAGCGGAGGACCGGCAGGCGCGGGTATTTAGGAAAGCTCGGATCCGCCGTCGAGAGGCCGCAGAAATAGAACTCTGAACCTCGATCGGACTGGACGCGGCGGGCGTGGACGCAAGTTGCGCAGAGGCCGGCTGAGGATTGGTCGCCTCTCGATGCTGTTCGCAGTGGTGGCTTCAGATTCTTTTCGTTCGTCACGTAGATGAGAATACTGCAACGGCTGGAGCTTCCGGGTTTGAAATTCGCGCGCGTGTTAGAATCGCGCGGATGGCGTCACAAAATAGCTCGATGGCTGCAAACCTCGAGGGGATTCGCGAGCGTATCTCTCGCGCGGCTTCACGTTCAGGACGCCCCGCCGGCGCCATCACACTCGTAGCCGTATCCAAGACGTTTCCTGCGGATGCGATTCGCGCCGCGTACGAACTGGGGCTCCGCCACTTCGGCGAAAATCGCGTGCAGGAGTGGGAGTCGAAGCAGTCGCACCTCATTGACCTCGCCGCGACCTGGCATCTCATCGGGCACTTGCAGAGCAACAAGGCACGTCGGGCGGCGAATTTGTTTGGTCGCGTGGACTCGGTGGACAACGCGGGCCTCGCACAGAAGCTCGATGCGGCGGCAACGGAAGGGAAGCGATTGCAGTTGCTGATCGAAGTGCATCTTGGTGGCGAGGAGACAAAAAGCGGCGTCGGCGAAGCAGATTTGCCCGCACTGGCCGAAAGCGTCGCAGCGCTCCAGCACGTAGAGCTTCTGGGCTTGATGACGATTCCGCCGTATTCCGACGAGCCGGATCGAGTGCGTCCTTATTTTCAGAAGTTGCGCGAATTGCGTGATTCCACCAGCCGCCAGATCGGAAAGCCCCTCCCTGTGCTCTCAATGGGCATGAGCCACGATTTCGAAATCGCGATCGAAGAAGGCGCAACAGAAGTCCGCATCGGAACGGCGCTTTTCGGCGGGCGGGCGCCAAAACCGTGATCGAAGTTTCGGAACGAGAGGGAGCGGCAGTTTTCGCGGTGCGACTGACGCCGCGAACGAGTCGCGATGCGATCGAAGGCGAGTATCAGGGTGCGCTGAAAGTTCGGGTGACAGCTCCGCCGCTGGAAGATCGCGCGAATGAAGCGCTCCGGCGATTGCTGGCCGATCGTTTGAACGTGCCCGTATCGGCTGTTAGAATCGTGGGCGGCGAGAAGAGCCGCAACAAACGAGTTTCGATTGCAGGCGTTTCGCGAGCGCAAGTGATTTCGCTGGCACAGGCGACTCAATCTCAGCGCGGATGAAGATGACCAAAACGGGGACCCCAAACATGCCGGATATCAAAGCGATCCAAGCAGAGTTGCGCGCGAGCAAAATCGACGGTTGGCTCTTTTGCGATCATCACCGCCGCGACCCCATTGCCAATTCGATTCTGAAACTCGGGTCGAATGGGCTCGCGTCGCGCCGCTGGTTTTATTTCGTGCCGTCGAAAGGCCAGCCGCGAAAGCTGGTTCACAAAATCGAAGCCGGGATGCTCGATTCGCTCGACGGCCGCAAGAATGTTTATTCCGGCTGGGAAGAGTTGCATAAGATGCTGCCGAAGCTGCTTTCCGGCAGCAAGACGATCGCGATGCAATATTCGCCTGAGAACAATATTCCGTATATCGGGCTGGTGGATGCGGGCACGGTGGAGCTGGTTCGCAAACTGAAGAAAAAAGTAGTGAGCTCCGCGAATTTGGTGCAGAAATTTGAAGCCAGCTGGTCAGACGCGCAGCTCGAATCGCATCTCGATGCCGGAAAAATTGTGGACCGTGTGAGGGCGGACGCATTCTCGCGAGCGGCCGCTTTTGTGCGCGAAGGGAAGCCGATTTCGGAGTTCGAGCTGCAGCAATGGATCGTTCAGCAGTTTCGCGCGAACGGGCTGAAGCCGGAAGCAACGATCGTTGCGGTGCAGCCGAACAATGGCAATCCGCACTACGAGCCGAAGGCCGAGGGATCGCGTCCCATTCGCGCCGGAGATTTGCTGCTACTCGATATGTGGTCGAAGTTCGATAGGCCGGGCAGCGTGTTTTACGATATCACCTGGATGGGCTATCTGGGGAATCGCGTCCCGGACACATACGCCAAAATATTTCGAATCGTCAGGCAGGCGCGCGACAACGCCGTGGAGCTCGTCAAGGAAGCGGTTGCGGAAGGCCGCACGATTCACGGATGGGAAGTGGACCGCGCCGCGCGCGAAACGATTCGCAAGGGCGGCTACGCGAAATATTTTGTCCATCGCACCGGACACAGCATCGGCGAGAACATTCACGGTAACGGCGCGAATATGGACGGCCTCGAGACCCGCGACGACCGGAAGATTATTCCCCACACGTGCTTTTCGATCGAGCCGGGAATTTATCTGCCGGATTTCGGCATTCGCAGTGAAGTGAACGTGTATGTGGGCGAGCACGAAGCGCGCGTGACGGGCGCCATCCAGGAAGAGATTCTTCCGCTGCTCGTCTGAGGTACCGTGAACGATCCTCCCGTGAATGAGACTCGTGCAGCCGGGCAAGAAAGTCATGCGCTCGAACCCGCTCCTGCGGTAACCACCTCGCCGAGAAAACGGTCCGATCCATTTTCGCTCGCGATCGCGGCGTGGTTTGTGCCGGGTCTGGGGCATTTTCTCTTAGGCTGTAGGGGGCGCGCGATCGGATTTTTCATCGCAGTCAGTGGTCTCGCGCTTCTCGGCTTGCGGATGCGCGGGAATATTTTCCCGCCTCATGCCGTCGATCCATTCGGCACCCTGGGGTTTCTCGCGGATGCAGCTTCGGGAGTATTTTATTTATTGGGACGATTTTTCGAGTATGCCGGGCCTGACGTGTCGCGTGCAGCGGGCGATTACGGCACGCGGTTCATCGCGGCAGCAGGCGTGGTGAATTTGATCGCGGCGTTTGACGCATACGAAATCGCAGCCGGGCATCGGCGCTAGATGCCCGTCGCCGTCGTGATGCTCTTGATAATGCTCACCCACTTCTGGGCGATGATTTCATTCGCAGCCCTCGTTTCAACGGCGCTCGCATGCCTCACGCGCCGCACCACCATCGAGCGAGTGAAGTACGGCGTGTGGTCGTTCTGTCTGTTTATTTTAATCGGCGTTGGAGTGGCGTGGCTCATGTATCCGTTCTCGCGATAGTGTTCGGCTGCATGTTTGACAGCTTTTTCGTGCGGATGTTACAGTCGAAATGCAGGCCGAGGTAGCTCAGTGGTAGAGCAGCCGATTCGTAATCGGCAGGTCGTGGGTTCAACTCCCACCCTCGGCTCCATGCTTCGCTTCCATTCCGCGATTCAATTCGCGCGACATCTGCCACGCCGCCAGTACCGCCACAATCAGCAGCACCGATCCGAGCGCTCCGTGATGCAGCAGCACCTTGCCCACGCCGAATAGGGCGCAGTACGTCATCACGCACCCCAGAATCCAGCACCATAGATTGCGCGCGAGGTCGCGCGTTTCGGGAATTTCAGGCGCGCGCGCCGCAATCGGGCGCCATCCGCCGACGTGCGGCCGCACTCGACGATAGAACGCGACCAGCACATCGTCCGCCTCCGGCTTGGTGACAAAAGTGATCCCAACCCAAACGATCGTAGTGACAAGTGTCGTCATCGAAGCGGTTTTCGCAAACACAATGGTGCTCGATCCCGTAAAAAATTGCGCCCGGTGAAAAATCGCACCCGAGAGCGCTTCTGATTGGAACGCAAGCGTAGCAATCAAGCGCAGTCGCCATCGCGGAAATTTCGCTCCACGCGTTGATGCGCCACCAATACCAGCGCAGCAGGTAGACGCCCCCGGTTCCGGCGCCAAGCTGCAGCACAATCTGCCACCCCGAGCGAATCGACGCCAGTTGCGCCGACACATATCCAGTCGCCACCACCAGCAGCAGCGTAATCAAGCTGCGAAACGTGAACGTAATGCCTCTCGGTCGCGTCGCGCTTCATGAACCGCCGGTAAAAATCCTCCACCAGATACGACGTGCCCCAATTCAATTGTGTAGCGATCGTTGACATGAAGGCCGCCAGAAATCCCGCGAGAACTATTCCGCGCAGCGCGTGCGGCACATGATGATTCACGATCAGCATGTAACTGGTTTCAGGATGATCGAGGCCCGGATACAGCACCACCGCCGCGAGCGCGGTGAGAATCCAGGGCCACGGCCGCAGCGCGTAATGCGCGATGTTGAACCACAGCACCGAGTACAGTCCCTGCCGCTCGTCGCGCGCGCTGAAAATGCGCTGCGCGATATATCCCCCGCCGCCCGGCTCGGCTCCGGGATACCAGAACGCCCACCATTGCACGCCGAGGTACACGAGAAAAGTCATCACCGGGAGCGTCCACAGCGCTTCGCTGGCAAGCCCGCGTGAGAAATCCGGCAAGAATGCGAGCGGGTCGGACGCGCCCGTCGCAGACCGCATTGCGTCGAGCTTAGAAATCATCGAAGTCATTCCGCCCGCCGCGCCCACGCCGTAATACGCCACCGCAATGACGATCGCCATCTTCAGGACGAACTGAAACAGGTCCGTCCACAGCACGCCCCACAGTCCGCCGAGCGCAACGTAAAATCCGGTGAAGGGAATCAGGAAAAAGATGCAAATGACGAGTGCTTGCCCGTCCGCGCCTGAAAATGTCGGTCCCACCAATCCGCTGAGTTCACCGGAGAACGCCGCCATCCAGCGCCAGTTAGCCATCGTGGGGCCAAGCGTCGTCGACACAATGCTAGTCATCGCTTTCGTCACCCAGCCGAGAATCAGGCAATTCATCAGCAGTCCGAGATACACCGCGCGAAATCCGCGCAGGAACGCAGCAGGCTTGCCCGAGTAGCGCATTTCCGCGAACTGCACATCGGTCATCAAGCCCGAGCGCCGCCAAAGCCGCGCGAACAAAAACACTGTCATCATTCCCGACAGCAGAAACGCCCACCAGATCCAGTTTCCGGCGATGCCTTGCGTGTACACCAGTCCCGCGACGACCAACGGCGTATCCGCCGCGAACGTCGTCGCCACCATCGAGGTTCCCGCCAGCCACCACGAAGCGCGGCGGCCGGACACGAAATAATCTTCAGTGCTTTTTCCGGAGACGCGGCGGAAGTAGAGGCCGAGCAGCAGCGTGATGGCGAGGTAGCCGGCGATTGCCGACCAATCGAGTGGCGTGAAAGTCAAAGCGTCGATCCCCGGCAGCCCGCGCGGTGCGCTGACATTTGCGAGACTTATCGCACAGGCGTAGCAGGGAGGCAATGCGAAATGATTCACCGCCATCGCCAAGGGAAAATGCAAAGGCCCGCGACGGGAAAGTCGCTCGTCGTGGCTACCTGACTTCACGGGCGGTGGATCTGTGGCGCTCACACCTTCGTCCGCCCGTCCCAGCGTTTGTCATCCTGAGCGAAGCGAAGACTCAGCGTCAAAAATCACTGAAACGTCTGCCGCGACAGCGCCTGCGCCGCCCTCACTCCTCGCGGCATTTATTGCCATTTTGAACAACGTCCTAGTACTCAAACATTGAAGCCTGTTCGTTCTGGGACATACTTCCAAGCGAAAAGGGGCTTTTGCGCGAACCACTCGAGTGTCACCACGCGCGCAAGACTGCCGGACGCCAAAAATGGAGTGTGCAACAACATGATTACGAAGGCGAAAATCCTGCAATCTCTTCTGCTCGTTCTTACCGCGGCATCGCTCATCAATTGCTCGCCGGCGGTCCCTTGTAACATTATCGGTAGTGGCGGCGGCGGCGGCGCCGCCCGGCTGATGCGCGCCGGTTCTGCGACCAACATCTGCGGGACTGGCGGCGGCGGCGGTGGCGGAGGGCAATGCAGTAGCACACTCACGCCTACGCTGGTGATGCTTTCCACGACAGCAAGGGCAACATGCAGGAATTCGGGCTCGATGCGACGACAGGCGCGCTCACCCTCATGTGTAATACGGGCGACGGCTGCGTTTGGTCCGGTCGTTGTGACTCCGCAATAACCTTTTCGTCTACGTGCTCGACGTTACCGCCGGCAACCAAATCTTCGGTTTTCAGATCGCTCACGCCAAATCGGGGGCTCTCGCGGCGATTGCCGGATCACCCTTTCAGCTCCCTGGAGCGACAGCGGGAACGATTGCCGTCGATCCAATGAACCGTTTTGTCTTTGTAACGGACCGCGGAAACAACGCCGTTCACGTCCTTACGATCGGCCAGTCAGGTGCGCTCACAGAAGCAACGAACTCGCCGTTAACGGTTTCGTCGCCCGACGGCATCGCACTTACAGCTTCCGGAAATATCGCCTATGTCCCAGACTCTACCGACGGAGACATATTTATTTTCGACGTCGACGCGTTCGGGGGGCTCACGACGAATCCGCTTTCCAACTCTCCGTTCATAATCGCCAGTTTCAACGACCGGGCTCACTTCGCCCTCGTCCACCCACAGGCGAACCTGCTGTTTACGGCCAACACGGAAAGCGTAAGCTCCTTCACGATCGACATTCCAAACCATGGCGCGCTAACGCAAGTGGGCGGTTCGCCGTTTCAGACCGGTGGTCAACAAGTTGAGCCTCTTGCAGTTGCTCTCGACAAGTCGCTCGCGTTTCTCTACGTCACGCCTGCTGGCGCCGAGTTTGGCAGTCCAGGTTTCCAGAGCGATACCATCATCGGCTATCACGTGGACACCACCGGTGGTGGATTGACGTCAATACCCAACTCGCCCTTTGCTTCGACTTCCACGACGGATTTGATTGCCAACCCTCTTCTCGCCGTAATGTACGTCCAGTCGATAACCACCACTTCGGCTTCGATTCAGCTCGAGGCGATCGACGCCAACGGCAATTTAACGGTGACTGGGACTCCTCTCGTGGTTACCACGGTCGCCGGGGTGGGGTCGCTCGCGGTGGCTAACATTCAGTAGCGCCGTCCAAGGGAATATTGCCCGCGGAATGTCGAGGGAATCGGGTCGGTGATCAACGTGCTAGGCGGGCTAGGAACATTCGTGTTTCACGGACCTCAAGAGATTAAGCTTCGCTGCGACATCGAGATGTTCAGTCGAATTAGAATCTCAGGCATTCGGCGGGGACCAGCGAGGACTGAGCGCGTACGCTCAGAATTCATTCCTGAAAACAGAAGGCCCGCCTTGCGGCGGGCCTTCGAGGGGAGAAAGCTCATGGCCACTGCGCGGTGGGCCTAGAACTCTTTCCTCGAGCGCAGTCTAGTTTAGTGCCGAAATCCAGTCAAGCGGGAAAGGGAATATTTACCGTGCGGCCAACTCTATTCTGTTCAGTAGTTTACGGGAATACTGCGAGCTCGCTCCGGGTTTTTCCACCGCATGGCTACTTCCGGTAGCCGTAGAAGTCCTCTGCATTGATAGGTTTACTGGATAGGCCGAGCTGCAGCACTTGCACCTGATCGGGGCGGTCAAACACTCGATTTGTCGCTCGTTTCACCACCAGGCGTACGCCACCGAACGCAAACCCGCAATAATCGCGAACATGCAGATCACGCCAGTGCCCGTAATCGCTCCAACGATCATTCCGCCGATCCCGGGTTCCTTAAATTCGAACGTCGGCTCGTTCCAGGTGATCTCGGTTCCGGACTCGATCTGGTTGAGCAGCGCGTCCGCTTCTTTTTGCGTCGCTGCCCCGGAAACAATTGCGATGAGAGTGAGCGCGCGCTTCGCAAACAACGGATTCGAATTCGCGGCAGCGTCCGCGCTATTGATGTTGAATTGCTTCTGGAGATCGACGAGCTTTTTCGCGGCCGTCTGCGGAGTGGGGAAGTCGGCAATCAGCAGATTGAGTTCGCGGCCACTCACACGATACTTCGCCGTTTCCACTTCGGCGCCCTGCGAAAAGCCCAGCCAGTCGCCGTTTGACAGCGGAAACACCTGGTTCAGCGTCTGCGGCCCGAGAACGTATTTGTCGGTGCGATCGATGAATCCCTTCGTAGGAATGTGCTGCCCTATGGAAGGCAGCAAGCCGGATTCCGCATGTGGAGACACGGACGCGACAAGCGTTTTCAAATCCGTCCCAGCACCCGGCACGTCGTTGCCGCGCACCTCGAGCACCAGATTGCCGATAAGTATCAGCGCACGCTCGCGCGACGCCGACGAGTGTTCGCTGAAAGCGGCACTGGGCATATCCGTCGTCCGCAAGTAGGAATACAGCCCGTACGCTCCGCTCGGATCCTTCATCTTGTAGAGGTTCACTTCGAGCGTGCCGGCGGCTCGCGTGTACTCGCCGTATTCTCCCGCTACGAATCCATATTCCTGCCGCGCGGCTGCCTGCTGATCCGCGATCAGTTGGGTCGTCTTGTCGCCGTTGTGGAATTCGAGCGGTGCGACGCCCGCCTTCGCGGTGCCCGACCAGCCGCCGAACGAGTTCGGCAGAATACCCTGCGCGAACGCGGGGAGCGCCGCCAGCAACAAGACTGCCATGAGTAGTCCTATCGTAGGGCGCATAAACGACCTTAATTGGATTGAGTGCATGATTATTAGATGCCGAGAGTCTACTTGTGGTTCCCGTTCGGCGCCACTGTTCCGGGCCGGTCTTCGGATACGAGCCTGGACTTATTCATGGAGAGGCTGTTCAAGCTGTCGAGGTACGCAGCAATGCCGCGATAGAGTCCGTCGGCAACGCGCTGGCGTTGGTCGCCTTTGCGCAGCAGCCGCTCGTCGTTCGGATTGCTGATGAACGAAATCTCCGACAGCACCGACGGCATGTTCGCGCCAATCAGCACGATGAACGGCGCCTTCTTCACGCCGCGGTTGCGCTCTTCCTGGCTGACGAGCTGGAGCCGGTGCGTGAGCGAATCCTGAATGTCGTTCGCGAGTTCCTTCGATTCTTCGATTTTTTCGTTGCGCGCGATTTTCTTGATGATGTCCTGCAAGTCGTGAAGCGACGATTGCGAAAGCGCGTTTTCGCGCGTAGCCACTTCCATCGATTCGGCGGAGGTGGCGAAATTCAAATAAAACGTCTCAATGCCGCGTGCGTCGTGATCGTGGCTCGAATTTGCGTGAATCGAGATGAAGAGATCGGCTTTCGCTTGATTGGCAATCGCCGTCCGGTCTTCGAGGGCCACAAACGTGTCGTCTTTCCGCGTGTAAACCACTTCCGCGCTGGGCAGCTTTTGCTCGATCAACGCTCCGAGCCGCAATGCGACGTCGAGGCACAGATCCTTTTCCATCAGTCCGTGCGGGCCAATCGTCCCGGTGTCGTGCCCGCCGTGGCCCGGATCAATGACGATGCGGCTGATCTTCAGACCGAGCGCGCGCGTCAGCGAACGCTGGCCGTCGCGATTCGGTTTCGGTTCCGGCGCAGGCGCTGGCTTCAACGCAGCCACTTGATCCGCTTTCACCTTCGATTTCGAGATTGTCGGCCTGGCCGCAAGATCGGAAGCACTGTTACTAGGGGGCGGAGGACTCGCGTCGTGCGATTTCACCTGTAACGATTCGGCGGCTTTCGCGCCTGCTTTCGCGTCGTTGTCAACGTGAGGCGCAGAAACCGCGGCCGCAGATTGTTTCGCACTGTCAGTGCGGACATCGATCACGAGCCGGTAAGGGTTCGAGAGAAATTGCGTCGAGAAGTTTTTCGCGCCGCTCACATCCAGCACCACGCGCACCACCGTCGGCTTGTTCTGCCCGATGCGCACGGACTTCAGCAATCCCGGATCGACCTTTGGCGACTTATTCGCCCGCGGGTCCACCTGCGCCTTGTGCAAATCGAAATAGAGCCGCTCGGGAGACGCGACGTGCATCGCGTCAAATTTCACCGTGTCGTTGAGCGTTACGACTACGCGCGTGTGCCCGTCGGAATTCCACGTGGTAACGCCCGTGACGTACGGCATGCGATTGTCGGACTCGCGCGGCGCGACCACGTCGCCCTTGAGTGCCGGAAAGTCCGGAGCGGTTTCGGCCGCCCTCACTTCCGCGGGCTTCGCACTGCGCGGTTGAGGTTCGAGTTGCGCAGCTTGCTTGGCTTGCGCTTCGGCGATCTTCGCATCGGCAATCTGCTTCAATGCGTCGCGCGCGTCATCGGCTTTATCGGATTTCGGGAACCGCTTCAGATATTCCTTGTAGGTCGCGACGGCAGCGTCCGGCTGGTCCAGATCTTCCTGCTGAATTTCCGCGATTGCGAAAAGAGCCTGCGGACGGTACTGGCTGCGCGGATACTGCTTCAGCAAAAAATTGTAAGTATCGATGGCGGTCTGGAAATATTTCCCGTCGAACTGGCGGCCCATCTCGCGATTCAATTCGGCTTCGGCGATGAGCGACGGTGTGACTTCTTCAGCCTGCGGCGAGAACAAATACACTTTGTGATACGCGGCGATCGTTTCTTTGTAATTCGCGAGGGAACGGTCGCGCGGCAAATATCCTTCCAGCTGCGTACGCATTCGCACCGCGCGCTCGAATTGGAAACGCGCTTCAGAATTCTTGTCGGCGCGAGCAGGCGCGACGAAGAACGAAATCGCTGACACAATGATCCCGGCGACGATCAGGAGCGGTCGAATCGAGAAGTGGCTTCGGGCGGATTCGTGTCGCGTCATTCGTTCGTAAATACAACCCGGCCACTCGAGTCCGTCGCCTTTCGCACGTGGGCCCTTGGAGGACTCCACAGCGACAGGTTACGACCCGAGCCAGGCTGGAAGTATGCGTCGGTAACCCTCTGAACGTACTGGCGCGTTTCGCGAAATGCCGGAACGCCACCGCTGCGATCCACGGCGTGTTCGCCCGCGTTGTAAGCCGCGAGCGATTTGTTCAAATCGCCGTCGTAACGATCGAGCAGTGATTTCAAGTACGTTGTCCCGGCTTCCACATTTTGTGCCGGGTCATACGGGTTTCCGACGCCGAAGCGTTGTGCCGTCTCGGGAATCAACTGCATCAGTCCCACAGCTCCCTTGCGGGAGACTGCATGCGGGTTCCACCCGGACTCGGTGCTGATAACGGCTTTCACCAGCGCCGGGTCCATGTTATGCCGCACGGCTGCGTCGCGAACGATGCGATCGAGCCGGTCCGGTGGTGCCGCAACTGACTCCGCCGTAGGAATCAGCGAAGCGGTCGCGATCACCGGGTGAGAACTAATAGTACTCCCACGATGCGGTCGGGGGGAATCCCCGTTCACGAAGACGAGCTTCCCGTGCTCGTCTACATAGGATGCAATCTGGGCGTGCGCCGGCATGGCCATCGTGCACCATGTGGCCGTCGCTAGGAGTGCAGCCGTGATGCAGTTCCTGATCATTGTTGGGTAGAGCAAACGTCAACGACTACGTTTGCTCTCGCTACTCTCAGGCCTTGGGGAAGGCAGAACGCTCGACTTCCGAACGAGCGATAGAAGCTTTGCGTGCGCAGTACGTGCAACGACAAGTTCGCCTGGGAAAGCAAGCTCTCCCTGGCTAAGCTTCTGGCGCGACTCGAATTATAGCAACCGGTCGATGAGGGGGTAAACGGTACTAAGGGCAGTTTCTATGCCGGATGTGTCTTTTCCGCCAGCCTCGGCCAAATCGGGCCTACCGCCCCCGGAGCCGCCGACGAGTTTCGCGAGTTCCTGGACGATTTTTCCGGCGTGGAGCTTGGGGATGAGGTCTTTCGTAACCCCTGTGATTAGAGCCACTTTGCCGTCATCGGCGGAGAAAAGGACGACTACACCGGAGCCCAGCTTCTGGCGCAGGGTATCGACCATTTGGCGAAGGGCGTCGCGGTCAAATCCGGTGACTTTGGCGGCCAGAACCTTCACGTTCTTGATCGTGCGGGCTTCTTCGAGCAGGGAATCCGGCGGTGCTTCCGGCGGCTTTGCGTTTCAGGGTTTCCAGCTGCTTTTCGAGCTGTTTTGTCGCTTCGATTTGGCGTTCGAGCGCGGCGACTACGTCGCCGTCGCCTGCGTTCAGCATTTGCGAGATCGAGCGCAGCGTGCCCAGCGCGCGCTGGTATTCGGCGAGGGCGTAATCGCCGGAGATGGCTTCGATGCGGCGCACTCCCGCGGCGACGGATTGCTCGCCGGTGATTTTGAAGACGCCGATTTCGCCGGTGCGCGCCACATGCGTGCCACCGCAAAGTTCCTTGCTGTAGAAGCCGCGCGGAGACGACGGATCGGGAATCGTCACGACGCGGACGTTCGACTCGGGATACTTGTCGCCGAAGAACGCAATGGCCCCCGACCCGAGCGCGTCGTCGATATTCATGATGTCGGTGGTGAGCGCGAGGTCGCGCAGAATTTCTTCGTTCACTTGCTGCTCGATTTCGGCGAGCTCGCTCGCGTCCACAGAAGCAAAGTGCGAGAAATCAAAGCGCAAATGATCGGGCGCGACGAGCGACCCGGCCTGCTTCACGTGTGTGCCGAGAATATTGCGCAGCGCGGCGTGCATCAGGTGCGTCGCGGTGTGATTGCGCATGTCGCGCGCGCGGCGCAGGGGATCGGCGACGGTTGCGATCCGGTCGCCCACGTGCAGGTCTTCTTTCGCGACGATGCGGTGCGCGATCAGGCCGCTGACGGGATAGTATGCGCCCTTCACGTCTGCAATTTGTAGCGACATGTCGTTATCGTAGAACGCGCCGGTGTCAGCGACCTGTCCGCCGGATTCGGAGTAGATCGAAGTGCGGTCGAGCACGATTTCCGCTTCGTCGCCCGCTTTGATTTCGTTCACCGCGCCTTGCTTGGTGACGATGCCTTCGATGCGCGCATCGCGCATCTGCGTGCCGAAGTAAAAGTCAGGCTCGGTCTTGAAAGTTTCCGCGAGCTTCGAGTAATACAGGGTTCGCCGCGTCTTTGTGCGCACCTTTCCAGGAAGCTTTCGCGCGCGTCCGCTGCTCTTGCATTGCGCGATCGAAACCTTCCATCGCCAGCGAAATTCGGAGATCCCGTGACGATTCGGTTATGAAATCGACGGGCACGCCGAACGTGTCGTACAACTTAAAAGCCTTGTCTCCTGGTAAACGAGTGAAGCATGCTTGTCGTGGAGGAAATGAAGTAGGGTTGACACCTCACGTGTGCGGAAGCCACGCCGTCTGTGCGTTGTGACAAACCGTGCGCACGCGCTACATTGACCACCAGCTCCTCCACGTCCTTGTCCAGACGGCTGCAGACCCACTGCCACCGTTTTTGCAAACCGAATTTCTTCTTGCTCAAGATGCTTGCGGTCACTCTGCGCGTGGTCCTGCAATTCCGGATAAGCTTCCTTCATCTGGTCCGTTACGGCAGCAGACCATCTCAGAAAGACAGGGCTTCTTGCGCCCATCAAACGGGCGTGCCGAATCGCGCGCCGGATGATCTTTGCGAAGTACGTAACCTCGCCCGTCATTAGTCGGGACCACGCCATCGGAAATCAGGAATGTAGCTGCCCGTGAGTGATCTGCGATGACCCGAAGGGAAGGCATGCGTGGGTCGAAGGTGAACACTCCACAGGGTTATGGAGAAGGAGTGCTCGCTTGCAGCATACTCCATCAGCGGTTGAAATAGATCCGTATCGAAATTACTGATTTTTCCTTGCAGGACGGTCGCTGTTCGTTCGAGGCCCATGCCGGTATCAACCGACGGCTTGGGCAGGGGATTCAGCGCGCCGCTCGAGTCGCGATTGAACTGCATGAAAACGAGGTTCCAGATTTCCATGTAGCGGCCGCACTCGCAGCCGAACTCGCAATCGGTGTGGCCCTGGTCGGAGGCGGCGGGGCCCATGTCGTAGAAAATTTCGCTGCAGGGGCCGCAGGGGCCGGTGTCGCCCATGGCCCAGAAATTTTCTTTCAGACCGGGAATGGCAATGACGCGATTTTTCGGAGCGCCGGCTTTTTCCCAAAACGTAGCAGCTTCGGTGTCGGTCGGGAGAGTGGTGCCGGAAACTTCCGCGCCGCCGAAAACGGTGAAGTAGAGTTTTTCGAGCGGAATGCCGAACCAATCGGGTGAAGTGATGAGCTCCATCGCGTAGGCGACGGCTTGCTCTTTAAAATAATCGCCGAAAGAAAAATTGCCGAGCATTTCGAAAAACGTGTGGTGGCGATTCGTGAAGCCGACATTTTCGAGGTCGTTATGTTTGCCGCCGGCGCGGACGCACTTCTGGCAGGTGGTGGCGCGATTGTAGTCGCGCCGCTCGAGGCCGAGGAAAACATCCTTGAACTGGTTCATTCCGGCGTTGGTGAAGAGCAGCGTGGGATCGTTGGTGGGGACGAGCGAGGAGCTGCGCACGATTTTGTGGCCGCGCTCTTCGAAGAAGCGCAGAAATGTTTTGCGAATCTCGTTGCCGGTCAGCAGCCTGGTCACATGGCCCTCAGTCGAAACGAGCCATTATCGCAGAGGGATTGGAGAGCCGCAACGCGCTGGAGCGGGAGGGCGGGGGGCACAAGGGAGTGACGAGGATATGTGGGGCTCGGGGTAACTGGTCCCGAGCTCGAAACAGGCCGATTTACGCCGATTAGAATTTTGGACGTTGTTTGTTTTGTGGCGTTTAGGCTGATTTCTAATCGCGGAACCGCGATTAGAAATCGGAAATTGCTGGGTGCGTGAGTCGGGCGATTTGTCGGGTGCCGGGAGGGCCGGGGCGGGTTTTGGCTAATCGTCACGAGGTATGTTAGCACAGTAGTAACGGGGTGTCAAGTAACGAACGGACGGACGCAGTTCGAGCGAGCTATTTAATGGCGACAGCGAGAGTATCGTGGTGAAGAGCGATCAGGGTGCGGAGGTAGGGGCCGATTTGGGCGGCGGATTCGAAGCCGGCGGATTTTGCGGCGGTTTCAGCGTCGGCGGGCGGGACGTCGGCGGCCTGGGCGTAGTGTTTGAGATTGGAGTAGCAGCCGATGGTGAAGACGTCCCATGCGGCGCCTTGATCGCGGACGAAGATGAAATTTTCCGGGGATTTTACGGCGCGGGAGAATGCGTTTTCCATTTCGCGCTGTTTGTAAAGCTCGGCTTGCTTGGCGGGGAGCGACTGAAACATTTCGACGTGAAAGAGGCCGCTGGTCGCGAACGCTTTGCGGAGCTCGTCGAGCGGCGGGCCATAGACGAAGACGTCTTCCTGCCAGGCGATGTCGTCATTCAGGCGGGCGCGGTAGGGATCGAGGATCATCTCGCGTTTGACGACGCGATCTGGCTTGTAAAATTCGCTGTAGCTGGACATGGGCGAAACAATCAGGAGATCCCAGCGGTCGCCCTGGCTGTGGCGCATCCAGAGAGGGGCGGGGTCGCCTGAGATTTTCGTTTGTTCGGCGAAGAGTTTCTTGTAAGCGTCGATGAGGTCAAGGAGTTTGCCGGGAGCGGCTTGGACGAGAGATGTTTTGTAGAGATAGGTCGGCGGCGGGGATGGTTGTGTTTGCTGGTCTGGGATTTGATGGTTTGGGGGCTGCTGGTTTGGCGGCAGCTGCTTTGGCGATTGCGCTGCGAGCGTTTGGCTTGCGACCAGGAGCGTGAAAGCGATGATGGCGGAGCGGAGCATTTTTTGTGTGTCCTAGAAATAGCGTTCCCGCAGGATCGCGATGTGATGCGTGACGTGCCCGGCGATGATGAATGCAAGGGCACGGACGGTGAACGCGTTGCCGTCGGCGATGCCGGTGCGCAGCCAAGCCTCGGGCGGCAGATTCTTGAAAAGCGAAATTGTGGAGAGGCGCACGTGACGGAATTCTTCGACGTGAGCGAGCCACGTGATTTTGTCGGCGTTGGCGCCGGCGGCGCCAATGTTCTGGTCGTAACCTGGCAGCGGAGATTCGAATCCGCGCGCGAACCAGAGAGCGCGAAAGGCGAAGGCGCGCTCGGTGTCGGTGATGTGGTTTAGAACCTGGCGAAAGCTCCATTTGTCGGGTGCGTAGCGGTGGAGCGAAGTTCGTTCTGCGATGCCTGCGAGGAATTGAAGGGTTTCGGGGAGCTGGTTCTCGATGGCGGCTAGAGGGTCGTCTGCGGTTACGCGATCGATGTAGGTGAAATAGTAGGGGGCGGCTTCGGATTTTTGTGGGTGACCGAGCACGAGGTAAATGTATCACAGGAGCATCGTTGTGTTGGAAGGAGGGAAGATTGGGGTAATTCAACGTGATTTGATGCGCGAGAGGTGTTCGCTAGAGCAGGCACGGCATGCCGTGCCGCTACTGCGGATCGACTTCGTCGGTGGCGTCGGGGAAATCGGGGAGGTCGCCGTGGGTTATGCCTTTGAGTTCTTTGCGGATTACGTCGGAGGAGAAACCGGCGCGGAGCAAGGAGCCATAGAGGGAGGCGATTTTTTTCTGGTCGATGGCGCCGCGGAGGTGCGAGAGGCGGCGTTTGAGGCGGGTGCGGACGAGAGTGGCTTCGTCGGTGTCAGCGAAAACTGTGGCGAGAGCGGCATCGATGTGAACGTCGGGAACGCCGCGGCCGCGGAGTTCGCGCGCGATGCGGAAGCGCCCCTGGCGGCGGGCTTGCGCGTGGTGGCGGGCGTATTCGAGGGCGTAGCGAGCGTCGTCGAGATAGTTTAGTTCGCGGAGGCGGGCGATGACCGGCGGGACGAGATCTTTTTTTTCGGCGCGGCCTTCGAGGTATTTTTTCATTTCGTGGACAGAGAAGGCGCGGCGCATGAGAGCTCGCTGGGCGGACATGTTGAGCTGGTATTCGGTTCCGAGTTTGCGGTTGCTGGAGCGAAAGGGCATTTCGCGATTTAACCACAATTGGACAGAGATGAAAGGGACAGATATCGCGTGGTCATTGGTCCTTCAGAATCGCTTCACCCTTGGTAAGCCAGGACACGCCGAATGCAACCACGGCAGTGGACTCGAGCCAAAATACGGGATCAAGCCGTCCAACCAGTGAACCGACTGGCGTTAGCTGGACAACTGCGATGAGAAGGATAGAAGCAATGATTGTGTATCCGAAGACGCGATAGACGATGTTTCTCTGAAGCTTCTGGCGGGTGGGAGTCTGACTCGGATCAGTCTTGGTGAAAAGTACGATGGAGAAAAAGGCAAGGGTCAGAAACAGGAGCGCTGCAAACGTCAGGTGCACGTCGCCGATGATCTGCGCCCGTAACGGAGCGTCCTGAGAGGGAGTCGTTGGAAACAAAGCCACGCCAACTGCGAAGAAACAAGCGAGCCTTCCGGCGATCTCGTCGCTCCTGTCGTATCCTCTCGTGGACATAAGGAAGACTCCGATTGCGCACAGACTTCCCACGAAAACATTCCCCATGACAGTGTAGTAGTAGTAACTGATCGAGCCTTCTATTCCAGGACCCTGCAGGAGCAATTTTCCGAAAGCGAGCACGAAGGGAAGACCGACTCCGATAATGCCAACGGCCTTCCGCAGGCTGAGGTACGAGAGGACCAGGGAGTCTTGAGGGCCCGATTGCTGGTTCATGGTGAGCCTCCGAGTTTCTGGGCTTTGCGGAAACGGCAGCGTTTGTCAGGAGTGATTCGCACAAAAACAGCATTGGTCGAAATAATGAGAGAGCGCCAAGATGAGCCTCTCCGGATCTACTTCTCGCGAGACCGCAGAGCGGGAAATTACATCAGGTGTAATAGATTTGGAAGGTAATTTTTTCAAACCCGAGCGGGAGACACGAACCGCTTCGAGAGCGGGTTGAGTTTGCGGGCGCTGGAAAGGAAGGGCACCGCGCGATTTAACAACAGATGAACACAGATAAACACTGATGGGGACGAAAGCAAAAGAACCGACGCCGAAGCAAGAGCCAGCAATTGATCATGGACTGGTTTTTGCCTTTGCCGCCCAAAAAGCGCATGCGCACGACGCCGGCCAGGCCAGCGACCAGAGGATCGATGTCCCCCAAGGGTCTTGATACAACGAGTAGCCGTCTCGAACGATCACGGCATTCGCGACCACCATCCAGAGTGTTGCAACCGTGCTCACTGACACTAAGAACATCCAGATGTAGTTGCCAACCTTCCTGCCGCTCGCCGTTGCGACAGCTGCGACGATCACCACGACGCTGACGCCAACGATGATCGCTGATATGTGAATGACATCATCGTAGTCTGTGAGCAAGAACCGTAGGTCAGTTCGAGTGCATGGATACTGAATCACACACGCTCGAAGAATATGAGCCAAGGTAGCGAAGGGCATGACTGCAGAGAACTGCCAAAGCAGGATGATGAATTCGCCGCTCCGAGGCAGCCCGGCGATACCCAACCACAAATGAGCGACACCTACGAGTAAGAGGTACCCGATCCCAAGGAATTGGCGGAGAGCAAGTCCAGCGGGGAGTGAAAGCAGGATTGTTCCCGCGAGGGCTCCATTCATTAGCAAAAAAAGGAAGAAACGGAATTGTGGAACAGCCCAGTATGAATCCGCGGTTACCCACAGAAGGGCGAGGAAAACCAGAAACGCTGCGCCACAGATGACGGTGAGCCTGGGCACAACTTCTAGCGTTGGCCGAGGCGCTCGAATTCGGTCATGGCGCGTTCCATTTCCTCGCGAGCTGTATCGGCGGAGGAGCGGACGCCCTGGACGCGGAGGCGGAAATCGTCCGGATTGGAGGCGCGCATGAGCGCTTCTTCGAGAGTGATGAGGTTGCGCGAATAGAGATCGAAAATCGATTGATCGAAAGTTTGCATGCCGTATTGGCTGGTGCCGGCGGCGATGGCGTCGCGAATCATGCGGGTCTTGTCGGGATTGATGATGCAATCGCGGATGTAGCCGGTGGAGACCATCACCTCGACGGCGGGGACGCGGCCCTGTCCATCGCTCTTGCGCACGAGGCGCTGGCTGATGACGGCCTTCAGGGTGGATGCAAGCTGCAAACGAATTTGTTTTTGCTCGGGCGGCGGAAAGACAGCGATGATGCGCTGAATCGTTTCTGTCGCGTCGAGGGTGTGCAAGGTTGAGAGCACGAGGTGGCCGGTTTCAGCAGCCAGCAGCGCGGTGGAAATCGTTTCGAGGTCGCGCATTTCGCCGACGAGCACGACGTCGGGATCCTGACGAAGGGCGGCGCGGAGCGCGGTAGAGAACGACGAAGTGTCGACTTCGACTTCGCGCTGATTGATGAAGCCTTTCTTGTCACGGTGCAGATATTCGATCGGGTCTTCAATGGTGATGATGTGCTCGGCGCGGAGCGAGTTGATGCGATCGATCATCGCAGCGAGAGTGGTTGACTTACCGGAACCAGTGGTGCCGGTGGTGAGGATCAAGCCGCGCTGCTCTTCGCAGATGGAGGTGAGGATGCGCGGGAGCTCGAGCTCTTCAATCGTGCGAATTTTTGTGGGAATAACGCGCAGAACCATTCCGACGTTGCCGCGTTGCTGAAATACGTTGACGCGGAAACGGCCAAGGCCGGCGACGCCGTACGCCATGTCGAGCTCGGCGGTCTCTTTGAATTTTTGCTTCTGCCGGTTGGTCATCATGCTGAAAGCCATCGAGAGCATTTCTTCCGGAGTGATGCGTGGTACATCGGTCAAACCGCTGAGGATACCGTCAACGCGAAGGTAGGGGTGATTGCCGACCTTGAGGTGCAAGTCGGAAGCGCGGCTCTCAACTGCGCGGCGCAATAAATCGTCAATGTTGATGGCCATGAATGTGCTCCCGGCTGTCTGCCCTTTGTGACGCTAACATGAGGATTTGCGGAGCGGCAAGGGTGGCCGGGCAGGGAATTTCTAAGCTGGCAACCTGTACGTTCGGACAGGTTCGGAGTTGAGGATGGGCGATGAAGTGCGACGAACAGCGACTCGAAAGAGCATCAAGTGGCAGGCTGATCGCGAAGGAAGAAACGATCGTAAATCACGCCAGCCAGGACGCCTCCGAACAGCGGGCCGACCCAATAAACGCCGTGATTCGACCAGTGATGAGCGGCGAGCGCGGGGCCGAAGGCGCGGGCAGGGTTCATCGCGGCTCCCGTGAAAGGATAGCCGAAAAGCGTGCCGATCGTGACGGCGAGTCCGACGGCGAAGCCGGCCAGTCGATTCGAGACACCGCGAAGATCGACGACGGTGGCGAAAAACACGAACACCAGAATGAACGTCAGCGCCGCTTCGAGAATCATCGCGTGCATGCGCGTGAAATCGGTGAGGGTCGCAAGATCGGGCGTACCAAGCGCGACGGGGCGCCAGACGGATTCGGGGACGATGGTGATGAGCAGGAACGCGGCGGCGAGAGCGCCGAGAAGCTGCGCGATCCAGTAAAAAAGCGTTTGCATCGTGCCGAGGCGCCTGGTGACCCAGCAGCCGATCGTGATCGCGGGATTGAGATGGCCGCCGGAGACGTGGCCGATGGCGCTTACCATCACGCCCATGGCGAGTCCATTAGCAGTGGCGATGGCGAGCAAGCCGACGGCTGTCTGGCCGTTGGCGCGGAGGAATTGATCGGCGCAGATTGAGCCCGCACCGATCAGGACGAGAGTGAATGTTCCGACGAATTCCGCGAAGAGTCTTTGGCCCAGGCTGTACAAGAGTGCTCCGCGATCAGGCGTGTTCCAAGCCGAAGGACAGGCCAATTGATCGCGGGCGAATTCTACTGGTTGAGTGGATGAGTGGCAAGTAATTCGAGGTTGCGGAATGTGTGCGGGCTTGCGGGAAAAAGCTCACGACGAGTACGGCGCTCGTCGTGGCTACCAACGAGGTGGGAGATGAAGATAATTACAGGTGTGCTCGGGCTTGTGATGGCTCTGGGCGCGGTGGGTGTTAAGGGCCGGGCAGCAAATCCGTCCGCGAAGACATTCCGTCTGGACTCGTTGAGCGGATTAGAAATTGTGAATATCAATGGCGAGGTGGCGGAATATCGCGGGCGGCGCGCGGTGCACCTGCTGATGCGGAAAGGGCAGGGCGCGGGGGTTGACCCGGAGCGTGAGTCACTAGCGATTCTCAGCGGGACCGACTTTAGGGATGGGATGATTGAAGCGGAAATTGCAGGGATGCCCGCTGTGGGTGCACCGGCGGATGCGCGAGGATTTATCGGAATTGCTTTCCGGATGGCGGAGCACGGCGAAAAGTTCGAGTGCTTTTATATTCGGCCGACGAATGGCAGGGCCGAGGATCAACTGCGACGCAACCATTCGTTGCAGTACGTTTCGTATCCCGACTATCCGTGGCAGCGGCTTAGAAAGGAGAATCCCGGAGTATACGAATCGTACGCGGATATGGAGGCGGGGATTTGGACGAAGATCAGAATCGAGGTGGCGGGCACAAAGGCGAGACTATTTGTGAATGACGCTGCGCAGCCGGCTCTGATCGTTAACGATTTGAAGTTGGGCGAGAGTCGCGGGCAGATTGCGCTGTGGAGCACGGTGGAGACGGACGCGTATTTTTCGAATTTGACGGTGAAGTGAGAGCGTCGCGGCGCGATCGTCGTGAGCGAGGTCGTGGTTGGCGCGGGGGCGAATTGGACGCTAAGATTCGTTCCGGCAAGACCGGAATCTTCGATCGGCCATCCTAAAGGGATGGCCTCCCTTCCGGTGCCAGGGCAGGCAGGATGACAATGTTTCGCGGAGCGTGCGGCTGCTAGCGGGCGGCGGCCGGGGCGGGAACAGCCTGACCCACCGGCGTGAGCCAGCCGTGGCGATCTTGTTTCTTGCCGCTGGTGATGGCGAAGAATTCGTCTTGGATTCGCTTGGTGATGGGGCCGCAGGTGCCGTTGCCAATCGTGATGCGATCGACCGAACGGATCGGAGTGACTTCAACAGCGGTGCCGCAGAAGAAAAGCTCGTCCGCGATGTAGAGCATCTCTCGGGGAATAATCTGCTCGCTGACGGGAATGTTGAGTTCGCGGCAAAGCGTCATGACGGTGTGGCGAGTGATGCCTGGGAGCGCGCAGTTCGCGAGAGGCGGAGTGATCAGCGTGCCGCCCATATACAGAAAAATATTTTCGCCGGAGCCTTCGCTTACGTGGCCGCTAACGTCGAGCGCGATACCTTCCTGATAGCCGTTGGTGTGCGCTTCGATGCGAATTAACTGCGAGTTCATGTAGTTTGCGGCAGCTTTCGCCATTTGGGGCAGCGTATTGGGCGCAGGTCGATTCCAGGAGCTGACGCAGACATCGACTCCCGCGTGCAGCGCTTCTTCTCCCAAGTATTGCGCCCATTCCCAGCAGGACATGTAGACTTCGATCGGGCAGCCGACCGGATTGACGCCCGCAGTGCCGTAGCCACGCAGGACAATCGGACGGATGTAGCAGGCGGCCATTTTGTTGGCACGGACGAGGTCGAGGTTTCCCTGTGCGAGTTCGTCACCGGTGAAAGGCACGTCCATGCGATAGATGCGCGCGGAATTGAGCAGGCGCTGCATGTGATCGCGGAGGCGGAAGATGGCCGGCCCTTGCGGAGTGCTGTAGCAGCGGATACCTTCGAACACTGCGGAGCCGTAGGTGATGACGTGAGAGAGGACGTGAATCTTGGCGTCGTCCCATTCAATCAATTTGCCGTTGTGCCAAATCCGCTCGGTTTTCGGAAAACTCATCAAGTTTCTCCGCGTCGCAAAATTGAACTGCGTGGCGCCCGCGAATCGAAAGTACAGCACGGTGGTTGGGGCGTCAATGGTAAGGAGGTTGTAGAACTAGTTTGCCGCCAAGACCATATTGGACGGGCCGTTTTGCTACGCAAGAGGAGTGACGCTTATGGCGGCCTCCCGCGTGCGCGGATGTACCCAGCCGCGGGTATTCTGCACCTGGCGCGCCGGCACTAATCTTCGCGCAATGCGACGAGCGGATCGACTTGGGTGGCGCGTCGTGCGGGAATGAAACATGCGAGCAACGCGACGGCTGCGAGCAGCGCGGCGATTGAAACAAAAGTGATCGGGTCGGTGGCCGTCACTGAGAAAAGCATCGAGCGCAAGAAACGCGTGACGATCGCGGCACCGATAAGGCCAGCACTGAGTCCAACGGCGACTAGAATCATTCCTTCTCCGAGCGCGAGGCGAAGAATGTCGCTGCGCTGCGCGCCCAACGCGACACGCACGCCGATTTCGTGAGTTCGCTGGCTGAAGGTGTAAGCCATCACGCCGTAAATTCCTATCGAAGCGAGGAGCAAGGCGACTCCCGCAAAGACGCCGAGAATGACGAGAGCAAAGCGGCGGTCGGCGAGAGAGCGCGCGACGACTTCGTCCATCGTGCGCACAGCGAAGACAGGAATGCCCGGATCGACGGACTGCACTTCGTGACGAATTACGTCGCCGAGCGTACCGGGATCGTCCGGCGGTGCGAAGGTAGATCGCTGCCGTGACGCCGGGATTTTGAAAGAGCGGAGAGTAAACGTGCGGCGCGGCGGGCGCGTCGAAACCATCGGATTTGATGGTAGCGACCACTCCTACAATCGTGATCCACGGTGCAGTGGGCGGGCCACCTTTGAACTGCTTGCCGATAGGATCTTCGCCGGGCCAATAGCGATGGGCGAGCGTGTCGTCGATGAGGGCGACGCGCTGGGCGCCAACGATGTCAGCATCCGTAAAATTTCTTCCTGAAATCAATGGAATTTCGAGTGCGCGGAAATATTCCGGAGTCACGGATGCAAATTCGGCGACCGGGACGCGTTCGGCGTCAGCGGGACGTCCCTCAATAATGAATGGAAAACTGTTGCGAGCGCGCGTCATCGGCAGGCTGCCACCGCTTCCGATGGCGGCTTGTTGAACGCCGGGAATTGCCGAAACCCGGCGAAGGAGTTCGCGGTAAAAGGCGGAGCGTTTTTCCGGCGGGCGGTAAGGATCCGCGCTCGGATCGTTCGGGACGGGCATCCAGATCTGCGCTGTTACGACTGAGCGCGGATTGAAGCCGGGCTTCACTTGCAGCAATTGCCAGAAGCTGCGGAGGAGCAATCCGGCTCCGATCAGGAGAATGAGGGAGAGCGCGATTTCGGATGCGACGAGAAAGCGAGAAACGCGGGTGTGTTTTTTGCTCGCGCCGGAGCCGCGGCTTCCTTCGCGCAAGCTGGCGATGTGGCTGGAGCTTGCGGCTTGTAATGCGGGAACAAGGCCGAACACGACTCCTGTCAAGATCGAAACGAAGAACGAAAACAGCAGAACCCCCGAGCTGATACTGACTTCGTTCAGACGCGGAAGGTCGGCGGGTGCGAACTTCAGCAGCGAATTTTTCAGCGCGACGACGGTGACGAGCGCAACGATGCCCGAGATCGCAGAGAGCAGCACGCTTTCCGTGAGCAGTTGGGAGATCAAGCGGCCGCGGCTGGCGCCGAGCGCGAGCCGGACTGCGATTTCGCGCTGGCGTCCGGCTCCGCGCGCCAGTAGAAGATTGGCTATATTCACGCAGGCGATCAACAGAACGCAACCAACCGCGCCGAATAAAACGAACAGCTCCGTGCGGACGCCGCCTACGAGGTCGTCTTGGATCGATACGAGCCTGGGCGCCCACGATGCAGCGGCGGGATAGTCAGCAGGGTACTCGCGGCTCAAATTTGCGGAAAAGGCTTCGAGCTTCGCTTGCGCTTCGTGCGCCGACAATCCGGGTTTCAAGCGCCCAATGGCCATCGGGAACATGCGAATCGCTCGCTGCGGAGGATTCGGAAACGGATTCGCGGCATAACCGGCTGCGATCCACAGATCGACGTCCGTTTGCAGCGTGCGGCCGGGATGGCGGAAATCGGGAGGCATCACGCCAACGATTGTGTAGAGATCGCCATCGAGACGGATTTTCTTGCCGATTGCGTGCGGGTCGGCGCCGAACTCGCGGCGCCAGAACCCGTCGCTGATCACAGCGGCGTCGATGAAGCCGGGCACGGTTTCTTGTTTGGTATAGATGCGGCCCAATTGGGCATTCGCGCCGAGCAGCGTGAAATAGTTCGTGCTGGTGGCGACGACCTCGACACGTTCGGGGCGATCGCCTCCGGTGAGGTTTGCGCTGATGGGCCACACGGCGGAAATATCCTCGAAGACTTCCGAGCGGTTTTGCAGATCTTCGAGCTCCGGCTGCGACATGCCGACGTCGCGAACGTTCGAAGCGCGTAGATCGTCGAACACGCGGACGAGCTGCCCGGGCTGACGATAGGGAAGCGGGCGGAGCAGGACGGCGCGCACCACGCTGAACGCGGCAACGTTTGCGCCAATGCCGAGCGCGAGCGTAAGAATTGCGACGATCGTGAAACCGGGCGTCTTCGCCAGCATGCGGGTGGCGTAACGCAGATCCTGAAGGAGTGAAGTCATCTTGCGTCTCCTCTCCAGGCGCAGCGGCGGAGCCTGGGGCAGGTATTCGAGCAGACCAATCCTTAATCGGCTGTAAGACGCGCCGGATGGGAGGAATGTTAGCGGCCAATTTGGATTTTCAGGAAGGAATGCGGGGGTGCAGGAAAACGTCGGGGCGGGGACGGACGCTTTGAATTTCGACAGGCCGAGTCAGCGGCCGGAGGCTTGCTCTCCTCGGAGAACCATACAGGTTGAGGATGAACGTGCAACGAGCGCGCCTTCGGAGTTTGTCACGTCGCACTCGACCATGCCGACGACGCGGCCGCGTTTGACCACTTTACCTGTGGCCCGCAGTTTGTCTTTCCACACAGGGCGCAGAAAATTGATCTTCAGCTCGAGAGTGGTGAACGATTCGCCGTCTTCAAGGGTTGAGGCGAATGCGATGCCCATCGCGGCGTCTGCGATGTCGCAGAGTACACCGCCGTGAACAGTGCCCATCGGATTGGCGTGCGTGTCGCTCGCTTCCATTTCGACGGCGGCTTCCCCGTGCCGAACTGAGGCGATATGAAATCCGATCAGGCGCGCGATAGGTGGTTCAGGCGCTTCGCCGCGGATGATCCGTTCAAGCCCTTCCAACCGTTTTGAACTTGGCATCGGTTCACCCTGGTGAAATCAATCTGCCGGCCCGTGCGAAAGTTTGGCTAGCTGATGATCGGCTACTGGTGCTCGTCCGTTGCTACATCTTCCTTCGCTGGCGTGGCAAATCCGCTTATGCGGCCCCAGGCGCTCGTCTTCCAGTTGTCGGTGACCTCTTTCGCAAGGATCCACGGAGGAAGCTCAACGTAAAGATAGGAAGACAAAGCATTGAGGTATGGCTCGTACATACCGCGAAGCTTCGTCAACTTTTCGTCTGCGTCCGCGGTCTCACGAAGCTGATAGCCGGACTCGATGAGCGATTTACGCATGCGTTTCAGTTCGATAGGCGGAAGGCGGTCGGCGGACGTCTCCCGCGGAGTGGCGTAGAAGACTTGCGCTAAATCGACCACGGTATGACGGCACATCGCGAACGTGAGGCGCGCTTGCCGCGCACAGGCGTTGTCGACGCTGGCGATCAGGAACGCGCTGGTATCGAGAAGCGCGGCGAGCGCGCCAAGCCAGGACTCGTTGCTGTGCTGCGAGCGAAAATAACTGACCACCGGATACGAGATGTGGCTCTCGAGCAATTCCGCGGACCATCGCTCCCACTCATGAAGGAGCTGCTGCAACGCGTCGAAGCCGTGCGGACCGTTGTGGCGCCGCAAAAGCTCCGTGGCGGTGGGCGGCGAGCCGGCGCGAGCGTCGAGGAGAACGATATTCACTTCGCGTCGCGAGAACGCCTGATAAATCACCGGCAAATAGCTGATGACGAGAGCGAGAAATCCGAATCCAAGTCCCGCTTCGAAAACTGCCAGGTTGCGCTCCCATTGGGTGTGCGGGACCACGTCTCCCAGGCCGAGAGTGAAGAACGTGGTTCCACTCAGATACATGAGAGTGGCGAATGTGGGGTGAGTGACGTCGTGATTTATCGCCGCGCTGTCATACAGGCACGCAAAACCGAAAGTGAGCGCCGCGGCCCAAACGACGAAAAGGCACAACAACGAAAGTGGACCGAAGAAACCGATGAACGTCTCGCGAGCCCTCACCAAACGAATTCGACGAGCGATCCAGCGCCACGGAATCCACGTGGAAAGATAGAACAACCGAGTAAGCCGGAACCATCGCGCGACGCGGCGAGGCAGAATGATCGTCTCGAAAGCGTCCCAAAGGACGACGGTGATAATCAGAACTCCAGCGATGGCGCGAAAAATCAAGCAGCTTGCTCCAGGCGTGCGTCCATCGTGATTTCTGCTTTGAAGAGTCGCGAAACCGGGCAATTTGCTTTCGCGCTTGCGGCAGCGGATTCAAATGCGCTGGCGGTAATGCCGGGGATTTGGGCAGTGACGTCGAGATGGATTTTCGAAATCGTCCAGCCGCCATCGAGTTTTTCGAGCGTGACCTTCGCGGAGGTGCGCAGATTTTGTGGAGTGAAGTTCATCGTGCCTAGCTGGGCGGAGAGCGCCATCGCGAAGCAGCCGGCATGGGCGGCTCCGATCAGTTCTTCTGGATTAGTGCCTTTGCCGTTCTCGAAGCGCGTAATGAATGAATACGGTGCACCGGAGAGCGCTCCGCTTTGAGTCGAGATCGTACCCTTGCCGTCTTTCAGCGAACCATTCCAAACTGCGGATGCAGTGCGTTCCATTTTCTCTCCTTCGAATATTAAGATTTCGAGCGAGCCCGAATCATAGGCCACATGCCCCGGCGATGGAAGGCCGGCTCGAGGCGTCAGGGGATCAGAACAATATTGCCGTAGGCGCCGGCCTCCATGATGATTTCGTGAGCGCGCGCGGCTTCCGGCAAGGGAATCTCGTGCCGGATGATCGGACGAAGCGTTTCGTTCTCGAGGCCTGCGACGAGCGCCGCGTGAATGGTCACGAGATCTTTGGGCGTTGCATTCCAGAGCGACATGCCAATAATCGAGCCGTCGCGGCCCATTGCGTCGCGCGGATTAATTTCGATGCTCCCGCGATTTCCGACGACAACGACACGGCCACCGAGGGCGAGAAGCGTGAGATCCTTCGCTAGATTGACGTTAGCCAGCATTTCGATGATTACGTCGTAGCCGCGGCCACCTGTAAGCGCGAGAGCTTTTTCAAAATGATCCGGCGCACTGTGATCGAGCACCTGATGTGCGCCTTCCTCGATGACGAGTTTTCGGCCACGATCGGTGCTTGCTGTGCCTACCACGCGCAGGCCCCCCGACCTGGCTAATTGCGTGGCCGCGATACCCACTCCACCACTCGCGCCCTGAATCAAGATCGATTCCGCCGGGCTGGCATGGGCCTTCTGAAAAATTGCACGGAACGCAGTCGCATACGGAACGTGCATGCACGCGCCCTGCGCAAACGACGCGTTCGCCGGAAGCGGAAACACCGCCCACGCCTCGCACAGCGCTTGCTGCGCGTAGGTTCCGCTGAGGCTTCCCGCGAGATACACGCGCGCGCCGGGAGCCCATTGCTTGACGTCTCCACCGGCGGACAAAATTGTGCCAGCACCATCGGTTCCCGGCGTGTACGGGAGTTGCGGTTTTCTCGCGTACGTACCGGCGCGCGTGTAGACGTCCACCGGATTCACGCCGGCTGACTCGATTTTAACGACGACCTGGCCAGGGCCCGCTTTTGGATTCGGAACTTCTTCGAGCTGCAATTTCTCTGGTCCGCCGAATTCTTTCACGCGAATCGCTTTCATGAAGCTCTCCTCGTGCGTCAGAGCTAACCGCGAGTTATTGGATGTAAGGGAAACTGTTTAGGACTTGAAAGATTTTTACGTCGTTCGGGGGTGCGGCGCCTCGCTTAATTGTCTGCCGGCCTATCCGGTTGCGACTCGGAGCTCTGCAGAATCCGATAATCCTTCTGAATTCTTTCGAGGCGCGTGCCCACCACATTTTCATAAATCCCAAAGACTAGAAACGGCACCATCGCTGCTACCACCCACAGCTTGGCTCGCGGCGATACCTTGGCTTCTGGCTCCCAACGAAATAGCCGGCGAGAAATCTCAAACGCTACGATCACGCCGATGGAAAGCGCGACCACGTCAGTAATAATTTCACTCGCGGACGCGAGATTTGTGGTTGCGGCCTCAAGCCCGGTAGCAAGGTATGTGGCCGGGAGGAAGAGCGAGACGCGTTGAATCCAGCCCGGAAACCGCGCGAGCGGAATTGTTGCGCCGGATAGGAACAGGAACGCCGTCCAGATCACCTGGTTGATGATCTGTGTTTCCTGCATCGTGTTGGTCACGCTGGCGACGATCAGGCCGAACGAAGAGAAAGCGACTGAGCCGAAGGTGACGAGCAGGAACACCGCCCACAAATTGCCCCACGAGTCCATGTGAAACGCGAAGCGGCAGACGAGAATTTCGATGACGATGGTCGGTACCGTCATCAGGTAATTCGAGACAATGCTGGACGCCAGCATGGGGCCCGCGCCGAGTGGCGCCAGACGAAACCGGCGGAGAATTCCTTGCTCGCGAAATGTTACAAGTTGGACGCTCAGGCCCCAGAAGCTTCCCATCACCGTCATGGTGAGCACAGCGCCGAGGATATAGGCAGTCCACCCGGCATCGGTTCTCGCAAAAACCAATATGAAGAAGAAGAGAAAGCCGAGCGGCATGAAAAGACTGAAAAATAGAAAAGTTCGATTGCGCATGGCAAGCCGCATGCGGATTTTTGTCAACGTCCACGAATTCGTAAGAGAATTTGCGTTCATTGTTCCCGCAGCCTCCGCCCGGTCAGCTCGATGAAAGCGTCTTCGAGCGAGGGCGAAAACATTTCAAGGCTCTGCAGCTCGTTATTTTCCGATTCGAGCTGCTTCACGAGCGCGACGATTGTCTGGGGCGGACGAGATGAGTGCATCACATAGGAACCGTCGAACTCGCGGCAATTGGTAACGCCGTCGAGACGCGTAAGCGCGCCATCGGTGACGGGTTTCGCGAGCCGGACCTCGATGCGCGTAGTACCGGCGGATGCGTGTTTCAGTTCACGGGGCGTTCCTAGAGCAATCACGCGGCCCTGGTCGACGATTGCCACGCGATCGCAGAGGCGCTCGGCTTCTTCGATATAGTGCGTAGTGAGCAGGACGGTTTTCCTGTCGCGCTTGAGTTCTTCGATGATGTCGTAGATTTCGCGGCGGACCTGCGGATCGAGCCCCGCGGTAGGCTCGTCGAGAAATACGACGCGCGGATCGTTCACGAGCGCCATCGCGAGCGCGAGGCGCTGCTTCTGGCCACCGGAAAGCTGGCTGTAGAACGCGGTGCGCTTTTCCTCCAGCTGAAAGCGCTTCAGCAAGTCGTCAGTATTCGCGCGCCGTTTGTAGAATTGCGCGAAAAGCTCAATCGCTTCCTGCACGCGAATCTTGTCGGGAAGGGAAGTGGATTGCAGCACCGCGCCAATTTGTTCCTTAAATTCGATGCCGCTTTTTTCAGGGTCGAGGCCACATACGCGTGCAATTCCGCTGTCGGGCGTGCGCATGCCCTCGAGGATTTCGACGGTGGACGTTTTCCCCGCGCCATTCGGACCAAGCAGTCCGAATACTTCTCCTTCTTCGACTTCAAAGCTCACGCCGCGAAGCGCTTTCACAGCTCCGTAACTTTTGTAGAGTCCTTCGACTTGTATGACGGTGGAGCTCACTCAGTATTTCCTCGATTTCCGAAACCATCTTCTATACCACAGTCGCATAGTCCGCGCGTGAATCAGCGAGATTTTGCACGACGGCGGGAGCTGGCACGAGCGCGTGATTTCGTCTTCGCGCCCGCGTGTTTTTTCACAGGTGTCCACGCGAACAACTTCATGTTTACGCGCTTGCCGTCGATCTTGACGCCTTCTGATTCAAGCAAACGTCGCTGAAGGCTCGAGTGCGGCTCCCGAATCAGCAAACGTCCGCCTGCACCGATCACGCGGTGCCACGGAATTCCTTTCCCGCCTGGGCATGCAGCCATCGCGTACCCTGCGGCCCGGGCGCCGCCGCGCAACCGCAGCGCCTTCGCGAGCGCGCCGTAGGTGGTGACGCGCCCACGAGGGATTTCTTTCACCAAATTGTAGACCGGATCCCAGGACATCGCGTACTCCGTAACATGATCTGCCGCCGGCTCTTCGCGCCCCTCTTCACCAACCGCGAGCCAACGCGCGCGGAACTTGACCTGTCCGATACGACTTTCTGAACAAATCAAGCATCTAATTGAGTGAGGCGATGTTCGGCTCGCCCCGCGATTGGCAACGATCCTGTCGCCGTGCCGCAAGGCCTTTGCTTCCAATATCGAACGCCCCACGCTAGATGCTGCGAGACTAATAACCGATTCGAAGCAACCGAAGGAACTCCACAGCATCGTACCATTGACGGGGTAGTGGACGCCTCGTACACTACGCAACGAACCCTCAAAAAGGGCCGTCGAAAAGGAGGCAGTTGTGGCTTTCGTTCGACGCAAAGGCAATACCTACTTTCTGGTGCACAACGTGCGCCGGCAAGGAAAGGTACAGCAACTCCATTTGGCGCGGTTGGGCGAGCGGCCGCGAATCACCGATGACGTGGTGCGGAGAGTTTCTCGGAATCATCCGTTCCTGGAACTCGACTGGTCACGTTTGCGGGAATCGGTGAACAGCCGGGTGGAATTGTTTAACGTTCGCTCGCCGTACGTGCAGAGCCTTATGCACTCGTTACGCAACCTTAACCTGGACCTGGCCGATCTTTCGCCGCCGATGTTGCTGCTGACGGATCGCGCCAATTCGAGCCGGGAACTGGTCACGCAGCTGCGAATGCTGCGGTCGACTCTCGATATCAAGTTGGATCAATTCGAGAGATCGGGGCCGCAGACTTCGTTGAGCGGAAGGAAGTTCCGGTAGGGGGAGCAATACCGTGGGCGCGCATGCACTCAAACTCGACCCGACCCAGCGCAGCGTGGAGTCGCGAGATTTCGAAGCAGGGCTGCGGAGGAAAATTGTAGGGCAGGATGAAGCGGTACAGGCCGTCGTAGATCTGTACCAGGTGTTTCGTGCCGGCTTGAATTCACCGGGACGGCCGGTGGGGAACCTGCTGTTCCTCGGGCCGACGGGCGCGGGGAAAACGCGCGTGGTGGAAGCCACGGCCGAAGTGTTGTTCGGCGATCCGCGCGCGGTGATTAAGGTTGATTGCGCGGAGTTTCAACACTCCCACGAGATTGCCAAGCTAATCGGCTCGCCTCCGGGATATTTGGGCCACCGGGAGACGCATCCGCTAATCACGCAGGAAGCGCTCGCCCAATACCATACCGAAAAACTGAAAATTTCATTTTTGCTTTTCGACGAAATCGAGAAGGCGTCAGATGCGCTGTGGCAATTGCTGCTGGGCATTCTCGACAAAGCGACGCTGACGCTGGGAGACAACCGGCGAGTGGACTTGTCGCAGACGATGATTTTTCTCACCTCGAACCTGGGCGGCGGTGAAATCACCGAGCTGATGACGGGCGGGATGGGGTTTGCGCCTTCGGTTCCCGCGGATGCAAAGCCGCGTCTGGACGAGAAGGTGGAGAAGACGGCATCGGAAGCGGCGAAGACGGAAATTCGCGCCGGAGTTCATGAACCGGATCGACAAGACGATTGTGTTCCACCCCCTGCGTTCGGAGCAATTGGAGCAGATTCTCGAAATCGAACTCGGGATGGTGCAGCAGCGAGTTCTCGAGACCGCGAAGGGACGTTTCCTGTTTCGCGTCACTCAGCCCGCCCGTGAGTTCTTGCTGATCGAGGGCACGGACTTGAAATACGGCGCGCGGCACTTGAAGCGGGCAATCGAGCGCCATGTGGTTTATCCGTTGGCGAGCCTTCTCGCGACAGAACAGGTGAGTCTCGGCGATGTGATTTCGATTGACTGGGACGGGACGGAGCAGGCGCTGCGGTTTTCGAAAGAAGCCGAAGGCGCGCTTGTGCCAGTCGTGTCACCAGTTCCCGAAACCATGGCCGAAGCGGCCGCCGCCCATTCGGACGGGCGGCCGGTCCCCATGTTTCCGGCGGCGACAGCTGCCGCGGACATTGGACCATCGAAGAAGCTGACTTCCTCGAACAACCGGACGATTCCTGTGGAGAAAGCGAAGAACGACAAGAACAAATCCTAGCGATTGCTTCTGAATCGCTTGTGAACCCAGTACCTTCGCGGCGTGCGCTGCAGCAATGGACGAAGCGCACGCCGCGTTTTTTTTACAGCTAGCACCCGCGGCGACGTAAAACTGGCGCTATTTCGTCCCAGGCGATTCCATGGGTTCGTCGAAGCTGCCGCCGTACACGCTCGGTACCTTCCCGCCCATCGGACGGAGGTACGCGCTGAGTTGGCCGCGATGATGCGACCCGTGGAGCAGCATGAACTGAAGATAGATCACTGCCGGGTGATTGTAGATTCCGAAGAAGGGAAGCGGAGTGGCCCAGAACTCAGCTGGGATTTTTGCGACTGTGTCGAGCTTCTGTCCAATTTCGTCTTCATACCAGGCGGTGATGTCGGCAGAACTGGAAAAGTCAGCTGGCATGCTGTCGTCTTCCATCGCGAAATTGCCGGCGATGAAGCCATCGAGAAACCAAAGGTCCACGCTCGCGATGTGCCAGACGAGCTCGAGTGTGCTGCGGCTATTAGGGTGCGGCCGGTAGGAATCGTGCCCAGCCGGCACGGATCTCAAAACGCGAGCGGTGATCGCCGATTCATTTCGTACGGTCGGGAGCTGGATGCCCAAAAGAAACGCAGCTTGTTCGGGCGTCATCGTTAAACCTTCTCTCCCAAACTGGACTTTGTCCTTCATGGCTTCCAGCGAAGAATCGGTTTTCGCGCTGCGGCGACTTCGTCGAGGCGCCCCACGCGGGTGGAGTGTGGCGCCGTTTTTACCAACTCTGGATTTACGTCCACTTCCGCTGCAATCGAGCGCATCGCATCAATAAAAAGATCGCACTCCACTTTGGATTCTGATTCGGTGGGCTCGATCATCATCGCGCCGGGAACGATCAGCGGAAACGCGGTGGTATACGGGTGGAAGCCGTAGTCGATGAGGCGTTTCGCGATGTCCATTGTGTTCACGCCGTGTTTCTTTTGCCGCGCGTCGCTGAAAACCACCTCGTGCATCGACGGCAAATCGTACGGCAAGTCGAAAAACTCCTCAAGATTCTTGCGGATGTAATTGGCGTTCACCACGGCGTCTTCGGTGGCCTGGCGAATTCCGGGGCCGTAGGCGAGCGTATAAGCAAGCGCGCGGAGGAGCACGCCAAAATTTCCGGAATACGCCCGGACACGCCCAATCGATTGAGGACGATTTTGATCGAGCGCGAACTGGCCGTTTTCTTTCTTAACGACCACCGGAACCGGCAGAAAAGGTTCGAGGATCTTTTTCACCATTACGGGACCGGAACCGGGTCCTCCACCGCCGTGCGGCGTCGAGAAAGTCTTGTGCAGGTTCAGGTGCATCACGTCGACGCCGAAATCACCCGGCCGAGTGATGCCTGCGAGGGCGTTCATATTGGCGCCGTCCATGTATAGCAGCGCGCCTTTGCTGTGCAGAATTTCGGCAATTTCGGCGATGCGCTCTTCGAAGATGCCGAGCGTGCTTGGATTCGTCAGCATCAGCGCGGCTACATCATCGGTGACGAACTCGCGCAGATGATCGGTATCGATCTGGCCGCGGGCATTGGAGCGAATGTTCTGCACTTCATATCCGGAGATCACGACGGATGACGGGTTCGTTCCGTGCGCGGAATCGGGGATCAAAACTTTCGTCCGCGGATTGCCTTTGCTCGCGAGATAGGCGCGGATCAACAGAAGTCCGGCGAGCTCGCCTTGAGCGCCAGCGGCAGGCTGGAGCGTCGCAGCTTCCATGCCGGTAATCGCAAGCAAACAATTCTGCAAATCCCAGAGAATTCGCAGGCAGCCCTGCGAGATTTCAGCCGGCTGCTGGGGGTGCTGCGCCGCAAGGCCGTCGAGTCGCGCGACGAATTCGTTGACGCGCGGATTGTATTTCATCGTGCAGGAACCGAGCGGGTACATGCCGAGGTCGATCGCATAATTCCAGGTGGAAAGCCGCGTGAAATGCCGGATTACCTCGATCTCGCTCACTTCCGGAAAGCCTTCAATGCCGTCGCGCACGAATTCGCGCCCGAGCGCAGCCACGGGATCAATCGCGGGGACATCGAGCGGCGGAAATTCCATCCCGCGCTTTCCTGGCGCGGATATCTCGAAGATCAAACCTTCGTTCTGGCTCGGATGCGGACGAACCTTCCGGATCGCGGCAGCAGGCGTTTCAATTTCTGTCGACTTCGAACTCAATTCAACAGCTCCTTAAACCGGGCTCTCGAGAATTTTTCGTGTGGCAGCAGCGAAGCGCTCGATTTCCGCGCGCGGCATCGTCTCGGTCACGCAGATCAGCGCTCGCTTCGTCAATTCCGGGTATTGCGTGCCGAGCGCGAATGGCCCGACGATTTTCTCGCGCAGCAGCGCTGCATTAATCATCTTCACAGAACGGGGGAACTCGAGCGTGAATTCGTTAAATGTGGGTCCCGAGAAAACGCGCCGCACGCCCGGAATTTTCTCGAGTTCAGCCTGCGCGAAGCGAGCCTTTGCGAGATTCTGCAGCGCAACTTCGCGAAGGCCCTCCTTCCCCATCAGGCAGAGATGAATCGTCGCGACCAATGCGTACAACGCTTCATTCGTGCAGATGTTGGATGTAGCTTTCTCGCGGCGGATGTGTTGTTCGCGCGTGGCGAGCGTGAGCACGAACCCACGCCGGCCAGCCGCGTCGGTCGTTTGCCCGGCGAGGCGCCCTGGCATCTGCCTGACAAATTTTTCTCGAGTCGCGATCACGCCGACGTACGGGCCGCCGTAGCTGGGCGAAACGCCAAACGCTTGCCCTTCCATCGCGACGATGTCGGCTTCGACCGGCGGGCGCACGATGCCGAGCGAGACCGGCTCGGTGATGCACGTAACCAGAAGCGCTCCCGCTGCGTGCGCTGCTCCTGCGAGGCCCGGCAGCTCTTCGAGAACGCCGAAGAAATTCGGCGACTGCACAACAACTGCGCCTACGCCGGCCAACTTTTCAGCGGTCAGCGCGGCGCGATTGAGTTGTCCAGATTGCGTGTAGCCAATTTCCTCGATTTCGAGGCCGAGATTGCGCGCATACGTGGCAAGCACTTGGCGGTATTCCGGGTGCACGCTGCGCGCGACGAGCACGCGATGCCTGTCTGTGAGCCGCTCGGCCATCAACACTGCTTCGGTGAGCGCTGTGGAGCCGTCGTACATCGACGCATTCGCCACATCCTGGCCCGTGAGTTGCGCCATCAGCGTCTGAAATTCAAAAATGGCGGTGAGCGTTCCTTGCGCGAATTCAGCCTGATACGGTGTGTAGGAAGTGAGAAATTCGCCGCGCTGCACGAGCGCGTCCGTCACCACAGAACGGAGGTGCTGATACACTCCCGCGCCGAGAAACGAAGTGAAGCCTTTCGCATTTTCGACCGCGCGTGCCTGGAAATACTGAATGATCTCCGTCTTCGGAAAGCGGGCCGGGGAGGGGAAGCGGCGATCGCAACCGGAATTTTTCCGGAATCGACTGAAACAATTCCTCGACGGATCGCACGCCGATCGCGGCGAGCATTTCCTCGCGTTCCGAAGGGCTTTTGGGGAGATAACGCATCGGGCCTAGTGTTCCTTCGCTTTTTCGGCGATGTAAGCTTCGTAAGCGGCGGCATCCATCAGCGCCGAGACTTCTTTCGGATCGGCGAGCCGAATCTTGACGAGCCACGCCGAGCCATGTGGATCGGAATTAATTTTTTCAGGGGCGTCGTGGAGGGCGGGATTCGTCTCCGTCACCTCGCCGCTCACGGGCGTGAAGATTTCGCTTACAGCTTTCACCGATTCCACCGTGCCGAGCGACTGGCCGCCCTTGAGCTGCGTGCCAACCTTGGGAACTTCCACGAAGACGACGTCGCCTAGTTCATGCTGGGCGTAGTCCGTGATTCCAACGGTGCCGATCGCGCCGTCGACCTTGATCCACTCGTGTTCTTTCGTGTAGCGGTAATCCTTCGGGTACATATGCGCTCCCTGAATGTTATGAGCTGTCTCTGAACCTTTTCCGAAGTTGGATGCGCTCCGCTTATTGAGGTCGCTTGTAAAATGGCAGCGCAACGATCCGCGCCGGCACCGCTTGTCCTCGAATGCTGATCTCAAGATTGGTTCCGGCGGGGCCCGTTGTCGACGGAACGTATGCCATGCCGATATTTTTCTTCAGAAACGGCGCGGGGCCACCGCTGGTCACGCGGCCCTGTTCGCGGCCTTCAATCAACACGGGGTAGCCATCACGGCCAATACGCTTATCGAGCATTTCGAAACCCACGAGGGTGCGATCCGTTCCGCACCTCTTCTGCTCGTTGAGGACAGCGCTTCCGAGGAACGGGCCTTTATCAAGCTTGCAGATCCAGCCCAGCCCCGCTTCGAGTGGAGTGGTCGTCTCGTCGATTTCATGGCCGTACAGGCACATGCCGGCTTCGAGACGCAAGGTGTTCCGCGCTCCGAGCCCGCAGGGCAAAATTCCGGACGATTCGCCGGCGTGCATCAAATCGATCCACATTTTTTCGGAATGCCGCGGATCAAAATAAATTTCGAAGCCGTCTTCTCCGGTGTAGCCGGTGCGCGCGATCAGACATTCAACGGCGTTCACCTTATCGTAGACGAAATGGTAGTAGCGGATGGGATCGAGCGGCACCTGCGTGAGCCGCTGCAGAATCTCTTTCGCGCGCGGGCCCTGAATCGCGAGCTGCGAGTATCGCGGCCCGGCATTCTCCACTTTCGCGTCGAATTGATTGTTCGCGACGATGTGGTCGTAGTCGTGATCTTGATTGCTCGCGTTCACGCATAGAAGATAGTGCGTATCGGTGATTTTGTGGACGAGCAAGTCGTCGACGAATGTCCCGCGATCGGTCATCAAACCGGAATAATGCGCCTGGCCTACAATCAATTTCGCCGCATTGTTGCAACTGACCCGCTGCACAAGCTCGAGAGCCTGCGGCCCGCGAATCTCGATTTCGCCCATGTGGCTCACGTCAAACAATCCGGCTCGCGTGCGCACTGCTTCGTGCTCGGCGAGAATTCCGGAATATTCCAGCGGCATGTCCCAGCCGCCGAAATTCACCATTTTCGCGCCCAGGCGCCGATGAATGGAATTCAGAGCGGTTTTACGGAGTTCAGCGGTGGCCGGTGTCGTCACAGAGGATTTCTCAGCATACGAGACAAGAAAAATACCGTAGCACGCGTGTTCCGGAGTGTCAAGAAACCGGGCAGCGCAGCCGCCCACGAAGGTGCGAGGGAATCACGCATTCGGCCAGTCTCGTTCCCGGCAATTGCGCGAGGGAAGCTGCTTGTGGCCCGTCCGCGTCTATCCTAGTATTAGTCGTTCGATCCTGAAGGCTCGGCGGAGATTCCAGCACAGTGACCGTCCTCTGCTCGCAATGCGACAAACCGGAAACGCAGTGCACGTGCGAGAAGTTCTGCTGCTTCTGCCAGTCGCAACACAACATTCGACTTTGTGTCGATGGACTGTATTATTGCCCGGATTGCCGTGAGGCATGCGACGTGCGCGTCGTGGAGACCAGTGACCACTGATCCGGTCCGAACTGAGTTGAAAGTGAACAACGACCCGCGATTGCTTGCCGCGGTCGGTGCGATTGTGTCGCACTCCGCGCACCGCGCCGGACTTCCTCACGAAGCGCAACAGGGGCTCGCCGAAGCTGCCGTGGACGCCTGCCGCGAAACCTTTCCTCTGCTTGGCAATGAAAATAGCAACAATCGGGATTTGTGTTTGGTCGTCGAGGATTTTCCGGATCGCGTTCAAGTGACGATCGAGCACGCAGGGGAAGCGAATCCGACCGCGGGACTGGATTCGTTTGTTGGCGGCTCGAAAGAAGGCGTCGCTGGAGGAATCAGCAATTCACTCCAAGATACGCGCGTCGATCGCGTCCAGTATGACTCCCGCGATGGACGTTCCCGTATGACGCTGATCAAGTATCGAAGCGGGCGTAGGGCAAACAGCTAGCCCCCCGCCGTCGCTACTGCATCACACGGCTCCTGTTCCGCTCTTCAAATGCTGGTTCGCCCCTTCATCACATCGGAACGGCAAATACCTTGCTGCGGATGAGTGCGCCGAGCTGGTCTTCGCTAACCGGGGCTTCCACTTTTAGCCGGTCGCCGGCTGGAACCACGCTTACGCCATCGAGCACTTTGGCGAGATCAGGATTGTCCTTCGCTGATTGATAGCGCTTGTACATCAGCCCAGCCTGAAACGCATTGGCGAGAAGATTGGCATCTTCCGTGGAACTGCATACTGCCTGAAACTTGGCATTCACGCCGCTATCCGCGTCGACGCTGATCGTCATCGCTTTCAAACGCTCGACGATGGCGGCGGCCTGCGGGAACTGGCTGGCCTCGGGAATCAGCTGTTCCATTGCGAGGTGCGTGTAATTCTTATCGAGCACAGCCCAAACGATTCCGTTTCCATTCACTTCGTTGATCAGCGGAAATAGCTGATCGCTGGTCAGAAGGCTTGGCGCGCCGCCCATCCGGACGTCGATGAGTTGTTCGAGCGCAGAGCGATGGCCGAAGGCGGCTGTGTTGTTGTCGAGAAAAGTGAACAGAATATCGCCAGCGCCAGATCCGCTGCCATATGCGTACATGTGATAGCCGTGATATTCCACTGACGGCAACTTTTGCGATTTGAACCGCGCTTCGGTGGACGACGGATCGAACGATCCGAGCGCCACGCCCATTACGTCTTCGCCGCCGCTCTTCGAAACGGGCAAGCCGCCCCAAGCGAGTTCTTCCACCTGCGAATTCGGATCGACGCCCGCGGACGTCAGGAACTGCTCGAACTGACGGAACTTGCTGGGCAAAAGCTGCTCGCGAAGCTTCGGGAACCAGGCATACTTCCGCGCAGATTTCAAATCGGCGTACGCGAATTCGCCCACTTGTTTCGGAAACATTCCAATGATCCCGGTGCTCAACGAACCTGCGGAGCTTCGGGAGGGGATTGCGGCGAACGAAGCCGCGAGTGTCGCTACTGCGAGTGATGCGAATACGGTCAAATGCCGGTTTGGCTGTCTCACGTTTGTCCCCTCAGTGCATTTCCAATCATTTCCACTTCTATCGGCCAACTACGGCCTGGCCTTCAGTCACGCGTGCCAGAAGAGTTGCGGAATCAGAGCGCAGACGATCGGCGAAACTTGAGTCTGTGATCGATTCCAGATTGATGGCTACGTTTTCGAGCGCGCCTCGAACCGCTGCAGCCGCCATCAATCGCCCGACGCGAAGGTCTGACAACATAGACGCGCTGGACATGGGTTCCAGTTGCCCGAGGCGTTCGAATACGTCAACGGCTTGCCGTGCCACTTCAAGAGGGACCGTGGCAGCGCCCTGCAGCGCGAGTTGAATTGCTGCTTCGCGCTTTCGCCGCTCTTCGGGCGTGCCTTGCGGCGATTTGTACGCAGCCATCACGGATTCGAACGATGCCGCGTCGCGATCGATCGCTTCCGCCAGCGCTCGCGATGCCGCTTGAAACTCAGACGCCGCTTCGCTGAGCGGCTCGACAAATGCCGCCTGCGATTTTTTCTTGCGTGAGAGGCCCGCTACCATTTGGCCGAGACTTGCGCCCAGCGCACCTGCAAGCGCGGACACAGAGCCGCCTCCAGGAGCCGCCGTCGGCTGAGCTACGGCATCGAGGAACGGCTGGGCCATGCCTGCGAGCCGGCCCGGCCCTTCGGAAGCCGCGCCGCCGAGCGACGCTTCCAATCGATTCTCTAACACCTGAGCAGGCGAAAAGTTCTCGAGTTGCAGGTAGAAGTCAGCGGTCAATTCGATTGCGCGCTTGGGAATCAGCCCGACAATTTCACTGCCGACGATTGAGACGCCGTAGCGTTCCGCTTCGCGCTTCACCATTTCGAATACACGATGAAGCGGCGTTTGCTCGAAGTCAGTCATATTAATCGATACCTGCGCGAGATTTCGGGCGCGGAGATCCACTCCCATCGCCTTCACGTAGCGCAGTCCGCCATTCGAGAAGCGAATATTTTTTCCGATGCGCTTGGCGATTTCGAGGTCGGGCGTATTCAGATTGATGTTGTACGCAACCAGGAATTTCCTCGCGCCAACCGCAATTGCGCCGGCCGTCGGGTGAAGGCGCGCGTCACCTACATCCGGGGCGCGGTCGGGATTGCGAGGCACTTCGTCGCGCAGGCCCTCGAACTGGCCTTTGCGCACGTTTTCAAGATTCGTGCGCTCAGGGCGTTGTGCCGCAGCTTCATAGAAGTAGACGGGAATGCGGTAGCGCTCCCAGATTTCCCGGCCTACTTTTTTTGCGAGCACCACGCAATCTTCAATGGTGATTCCTTCGATCGGGATGAACGGGACCACATCTGTGGCGCCCATGCGCGGGTGCGCACCTGTGTGTTTGGTGAGATCAATCAACTCGGCTGCTTTTCCAACTCCGCGCAGCGCCGCCTCGGCCACCGCATCGGGCTCACCCGCAAGCGTTACGACGCTGCGGTTGTGGTCTGCATCGCTTTCGCGATCGAGCACGAATATGCCGGAGACTTCGCGCATCGCCGCGATGATTGCGTCAACTTTGGCCGTGTCGCGGCCTTCGGAGAAATTTGGAACGCACTCAACGAGTCGTTTCATGGGATCGCTAATTGGTTGAATGAATGATGGTGCCGCGTTTCATCGTCAGGCTGCAACGATTCACTCCAAAATAATACGGAATTTCGCGGTAATCGGCCACGTCAAACGCTGCGAGGTCGGCATACTTGCCAACCTCGAGCGAGCCGACGCGGTCATGCTGGCGGAGTGAATAAGCGGGATTGATGGTTGCGGCCGAAATTGCTTCGGCGGGCGTCAAACGCATCTGGGTGCACGCCAGCGACAAAATCATCGGCATGCTGACGGTCGGGCTTGTGCCAGGATTGAAATCCGTGGCGAGGCCGACGATCGCGCCGGCTTTGATTAGGTCCCGCGCCGGGGCGTAGTGCGCGAGTCCCAAATGGAAGCAGCATCCAGGGAGCAGCGTGCAAACCACGTTCGAAAGCGCGAGAGCGCGAATATCCGCTCGATCGAGCTTTTCCAGATGATCGGCGCTCGCGGCCTGCATTTCGATCGCGAGCTGCGCCGCGCCGGTGTGCGCAATTTGCTCTGCATGGAGTCGTGGGACCAAACCGCACGCGCGGCCAGCCATCAGAATCTTGCGCGCCTGCGGAACCGTGAACGCACCTCGATCGCAATACACGTCACAAAATTCGGCAAGACCTGCCATCGCGACATTTGGGATCCACTTCTTCGCAAGAAGATTTACGTACGCGTCCGCCCGGCCGTGAAATTCCGGCGGTACCACGTGTGCTCCGAGAAACGTCGACGCAATGTCGATCGGCTGTTCCTGGTGCAGCTCGTACTGAATATTCAGGATCTTCAGCTCGCTCTTCCAGTCCAGGCCGTAGCCGCTCTTTGCTTCAATCGTCGTGGTGCCGTACGCCGCGAATTGTTCCAGATCGGCCATCGCGCGGCGTTTCAAGTCTCTTGCGGGCGCGCGGCGCAATCCCTTCACGCTCGAACGAATTCCGCCCCCGCTCTTCGCAATCTCTTCGTAAGTAGCTCCCGAAATGCGCTGTTCGTATTCGGCGGCGCGGCTTGCGGGGAAAATCAAGTGCGTGTGCGAATCGACAAATCCAGGAAGAACGACACGGCCGCCGAGGTCGAGCTTTTCCGCGCGACGAGCCTTCCGAGCGCTTTCAATTTTGCGCCGCGTTCCCACAGCAACGATTCGGTCGTCGTGTACCAGCAGCGCACCGTCGCGAATAATTCCCAGCTCGCCAAGCGCTCGCCCGCGCCGGGGCACGGAATCGCGCAGCGTCAGAAGCTGGGAGCAGCCGGTAATTAGCCAGTCAGGCACGGCAGGGCGTTTCGATACTAACGCGACATCTGGCAAAAACCTACCGCAAGCACGCCAACCGCGCCCGATTTCTTGCACTCATCACACATCAAGCGCCAGCGGCCTTTGCTGCGTAGGCTGGCGCGAAAACTTCGGCGGCAAAAGATTCGAGCGTAGTAGGCGTCGTGTTCTTCGCCGAGCGCGGCTCCTGCGGCACGATCAGGCCCGCATTTGCGCCTTTCCACATTTCAATCAACAATGCCGCAGTGCTCTTCGGCAATCCCATCTGAACGAGCGCTGGTTCGAGCATCATGAACGGCACTTGCATGTATCCAAGATTTGGCTTTCCGATCGACTTACCCACAATTGACGCCGCCTCTTTCATCGAGACATCGCGCTGTCCGTGAAGTTCCTGCACGGAACTGCCAGAAAAATCGCGCGCAGCAAGGCGAGTGGCAGCGTACGCGCCGATATCCTTCGTCGCAATCCACGGCATCTGCGTATCGCTCGTCAAACCGCCTGGAAGCGTTCCCATCGAGCGCAATGGCGCGATACTCATCAAGAGATTTTCCATAAAATAGCCCGGGCGCAGATAGAGGGCGTTGAGGCCGGCGACTCGATTGAGTTTTTGTTCCATATTGTGAAGGCCGACGATAGGGCCCGTCTTGTCCGCGTGTTGTGCTCCGATGCTGCTCAGGGCGACGACGTATGGGACGTGCGCATTGGAGATCGCCGCGGCGTAGGAATCAGAAACGCGTTCTTGATAGGCGCGCAAGTCCTGCTGTGAAATATCCTCGGGCAGCACGAGATAGACTGCGGTAGCGCCGTCGAAGGCCCTCGTCATGGACGCGACATCTTCGACATTGCCGACGAAGGCTTCCGCGCCCTTCTGCACTAGAGGCTCGAGTTTTTTCGCGTCGCGACCAACCACGCGAACCTTTTCACCTTTTGCGAGCAATGCTTCTGCTGCCGGCCTTCCCGTGTGTCCTGTTGCTCCTGTGATGACGATCATCTCTATCTCCTTGTTCATTGCCGAACGAAATTCCTGGCACCTCAAGCCATTGGAATTCTCACGCCCGATTTTTTGGCGAAGCCGATTGCTTCGGGATATCCCGCATCGACGTGCCTCGCAACGCCGATTCCCGGATCGTTCGTCAACACGCGTTCGATGCGCGCCGCCATTTCTTTCGTGCCGTCTGCAACCGTCACCTGTCCCGCGTGGAGCGAGTAGCCGATTCCCACGCCTCCGCCATTGTGAATTGACACCCAACTCGCGCCGCTCGCCGTATTCAGCAGGGCGTTGAGCAGCGCCCAATCGGCAACGGCGTCCGATCCATCGCGCATTTTTTCCGTTTCGCGAAATGGCGATGCAACGGACCCGCAATCCAGATGATCGCGCCCAATCACAATCGGCGCTTTCAATTCTCCACGCGCCACCAAATCGTTCAGCGCGAGCCCAAACTTGTCGCGTTCTCCGTATCCGAGCCAGCAAATTCGCGCAGGCAAGCCTTGGAATCGCACGCGCTTCTGCGCGAGCTTGATCCAACGCGACAGTATCTCGTCATGCGGAAACATTTCGCAGAACAAGCTGGTCGGTGCGGTGGATGTCCGAAGGCTCGCCCGAAAGCGCCGCCCAGCGAAACGGTCCGCGGCCTTCGCAGAAAAGCGGGCGGATGTACGCTGGAACAAAGCCGGGAAAGTCGTAAGCGTTCTTCACGCCTTGCTCGTAGGCGAACGTCCGAATGTTGTTTCCGTAATCGAAGGTTACCGATCCCAATTTTTGGAGCGCGAGCATTCCTTCCACGTGTTTAGCCATCGACTCGAGCGAGCGTTTGCGATACGTCTCGGGATCACTTTCGCGCAGCGCCGCCGCTTGCGCCACGTCGAGTCCCTGTGGGATGTAGCCGCCAATCGGATCGTGCGCGCTCGTCTGATCGGTGAGCAGATCGGGAACCACGCCGCGCCGCGCGAGTTCCGGAATCACGTCCGCGCAATTTCCAACGAGGCCGACGGAAGTTGCCTCGCGTTTGCGCACGGCATTTTTCAGGATGCGCAGCGCTTCGTCGAGGTCGTTCACCATCACATCGCAGTAGCCGGATTTCACGCGCCGCTTGATGCGCTCCGGGTCGACGTCAATCCCCAAAAACGCCGCGCCATTCAGCGTGGCTGCCAGAGGCTGCGCGCCTCCCATCCCGCCCATCCCGCCGCTGGCGACGAGTTTCCCGGCCAAATCGGCGGTATTGAAATGTTTTCGACCCGCGGCGGCAAATGTCTCGTACGTGCCTTGCAAAATTCCTTGCGACCCGATGTAAATCCAACTTCCGGCGGTCATTTGCCCGTACATCATCAGGCCCGCGCGATCGAGTTCGTCGAAATGTTTCCAATCGCTCCAGTGTCCCACTAGATTTGAATTCGCGATCAGCACGCGCGGCGCATACGAATGCGTGCGAAAAATTCCCACCGGCTTGCCCGATTGCACCAGTAGAGTCTCGTCATTTTCAAGCGACCGGAGCGAATCGACGATGGCGTGAAAACATTTCCAATTGCGCGCCGCTTTGCCGCGCCCTCCGTAAACAATCAAATCCTCGGGCTTTTCCGCAACCTCCGGATCGAGGTTGTTCATCAGCATTCGCAACGCGGCTTCCTGCTGCCAGCCTTTACAGGAAAGCGCGGTTCCGCGCGCTGCGCGCACCGGTTGATAACCCGCAATTTCTTCTGTGGAGAGCTTCGCCATAAAAATGCCTCCGATGGCATCTTATCTCACACCAGCACGCGTTTGTAGCGCCGCGTTGCGCCTCGCGCGCCCTTACGCTAGAGTTGGAAAATGGCCAATGAGTATCCGGCGCTCACGAAACTTTTCCTCGAAGCCATCGACCGTTTCGCGAACCCGCGCGCGCAAATGTTCCGCACTTCTTCAGGCTGGCAATCGATCTCTGCGCCGGAAATGCTTCGTCGCATCGCGGGGCTGTCGAAAGCGCTTGCTGAACTCGGCGTGAAGGCCGGCGATCGAGTGGGCCTGTTCGCGCCCAATTGCCCCGAGTGGCACGTCGCCGATTTTGCGATTCAGGGCCTTGGCGCCGTCAACGTACCAGTTTATTTCAATGAGTCGCACGATCACCTCGTGTACATTCTTAACGATTCAGCCGCAAAGGTGTTGTTCACCGCAGGGGCGTCCCAGGCGAAAAAAATCGCCGAATGCCGCGCGCGCATTCCGGCGCTCGAGCACGTAATTTCCGTCGCACCGCTCTCGGACGTCCACCACGACATCGTCCGGTACGAAACGCTGATCGCGACCGCGTCAGATGCGGACATCGCCGATTACCGCCGCCGCGCAGCGGAGCTCACCGGCGACAATCTCGCGACAATCATTTACACCTCCGGCACGACGGGCGAGCCCAAAGGCGTGATGCTGTCGAATTCGAACTTGAGCTCGAATGCAGTGGACGGCGCCGCTGGCCATCAGTTGCTGCCGTCGGATGTCGCGCTTGAGTTCTTGCCACTCGCTCACGTGTATGAACGCACAGCCGCGTACACCTATTTGTGCAACGGTGTTTCGATTGCCTATGTCGAGCGAATCGAGGACGTCCCGCAGGCGCTTCTTGAAGTGCATCCTACAATTGCTGCGTCCGTTCCACGTTTTTTCGAAAAGATTTATGCCAATATCATCGAAAAAGGCCGGCGCGAAACCGGCATTAAGCGCGACATTTTTGATTGGGCGCTTCGAGTCGCCGCGAATTCCGTACCCTGGCGCGCATACGGCAAGAACGCTTCGCTGATCCTGAAAATGCAGTGGAGCATCGCCGACTCACTCGTTTTCTCAAAGATTCGCGCAGGCCTGGGTGGTGGGGCAAACGGGGCGCAAAGATTTTCGGCCGGTGGCGCGCCGCTGGCACCGGAGCTCGCGGAGTTTTTCTGGTCAGTCGGCGTCACGATTCATCAGGGATACGGTCTCACCGAGACTTCTCCCGTCGTTACCGCCAATATTCCGGCCGCGAACAAGATCGGAACTGTCGGCCGTCCGATTCCGCACGTACAGGTGAAAATCGCGGACGACGGAGAAATTCTCGTCAAAGGCCCGAACGTGATGCAGGGCTACTACCACAAGCCCGACGCCACGCGCGAGGTTTTCACCCCCGACGGATGGTTTCGAACTGGCGATATCGGCTGGCTCGACGACGACGGCTATCTCACCATAACCGATCGAAAGAAAGAGCTGCTGAAAACTGCAGCCGGAAAATTCGTCGCGCCCGCTCCCATCGAGAACACACTGAAGACCTCGCCGTACATCACAAACGCAATCGTCGTCGGCGACACTCGAAAGTTCGTCTCTGTCCTCATCGTCCCGAATTTCGCAAATATCGAAGGCGCTGCGCGCAAGGACGGACACGACTTTGCAACCCCCGCGCAGATGACATCTGATGCTTGGGTGCGCGATCTTCTCTTGAATGAAATCGAGCGTCTCACTGCTTCGCTCGCGCAGTACGAAAAACCCAAACGCTTCGCGCTCCTCGAACAGGACTTCACATACGCAAACGGCGAACTCACCTACACGATGAAAATGAAGCGCCGCATCATCGAACAGCGATACGCCGATGTGATCGCGCGCCTCTATGCCGACGTCGAAGAACCGCGGCCGCAGCACCACGCGTAGCGCGCATCGCGTTGGCTCTCCGGACAGTGCAACATCAAACGCCGCGGGGTTACAATACCGGCGGGGAAGAATCCAAATGACCGACCAACTCGTAATCGCGGGGCGCACGTTTCACTCGCGCCTCATCGTAGGCACAGGAAAATATCGCAGCTTCCAGGAAATGGCGCGCGCGCACCAGGCATCCGGCGCGGATATGGTTACCGTGGCGGTCCGGCGTGTGAACCTCACTGACCGCACGAAGGAATCGCTGCTCGACCACATCGACCGCAAGAATTTTTTCATTCTGCCAAATACGGCGGGTTGCTACACAGCGGAAGAAGCAATTCGCACCGCACGCCTCGGCCGCGAAGTAGGACTTTCGGAATGGGTGAAGCTGGAAGTGATCGGCGACGAGCAGACTCTGCTACCAGACACCGAAGCGCTACTCATCGCCACCAGAACGCTCGTGAAGGAAGGCTTCGTCGTTCTTCCGTATACGAACGATGATCTGATCGTCGCGCGGAAATTGATCGACGCCGGTGCGTCCGCCGTGATGCCGCTCGGCGCGCCGATCGGCTCCGGCATGGGAATTCAAAATACGACGAATCTCCGAATTCTCCGCGAACGCATTACCGAAGTACCGCTGATCGTCGATGCAGGAGTAGGCACCGCATCCGATGCTGCGCTGGCAATGGAGCTTGGCGCGGACGGCGTCCTGATGAATACCGCAATCGCTGGAGCGCAGGATTCGGTATTGATGGCGGAAGCCATGGGTGCCGCAGTCGAGGCTGGGCGCAAAGCGTTTCTCGCCGGCCGCATCGAGAAGAAACTCTATGCGACGGCTTCGAGTCCGGTTGTGGGAGTGGTGCGTTAGAGTAGGCGTTTTAGTGTGGTAAGTACTCCGGAGGATCATTCGCCGATGAGAATTACGTACGATGGGACGGTTAATGCGGCCATGATCTACCTTAAGGATCGAATAGGACCTGGCGAATCGGTGCGGACTTATGTTTGTAAGCCTGAGCCAGATGGTTTTGGCGGAGACATCAATCTCGATTTTGACAAGTCCGGGCGCCTGATCGGGATTGAGGTTCTTCGCGCGCATGAGCGCCTACCGAAGGAAATTCTCGAGAATGCAGACGTCATCGGCTGAGCGCCGGCGGGCGCGAAGACTTCAGCGGAACAGCAGGTGCCAAGAAATATCCACGAGTGCGTGAACGAGCGCTCCTGGCAGCAGCGAACCGCTCTTCATCCACGCGTGCCCGTAGAAAAATCCCGCGATCGTAGCCAGGATCACGTACTTCCAATTCGGAAACGGCGCGTGCAGTATGTGCGAGAGTCCGAACACGACCGAAGCAACTGACAGACCCGCCCATTGATTGTTCAGCGTCCGCGAAAATAAATTCTGTAATATGCCGCGAAACAGGAATTCCTCTGGCCACGCGGTGAATAGAGTGATCCCGACGATTGCAAGCGGAAGCGAACGAAGCCGCGCCATCGATGCGTCGAACGCAATGAATTTCATCGCGATGCCCGCCGGAATCGCAATCGCAACAAAAAGAAAAAAGTGAAGCAATACGTTTGCGCCGGTTCCGCGTTTCCATTCAATCGCATACCCAATTCCATCGAGCCGACGGAGCACCACAAATGCCGCCACACCTGTGCTCAGCGCCATCAGCACAGTCAGAGTGTGCGTGAGCTCCGGCGGGAAGGGAAACACGCCGTACATCCAGCGGATTTCGACGGGCAGCCAGATTAGAACGGCCGCGGTATAGTCCGGCCAAGTTCCCGCCGGCTTTCCTGCGCTGCCTGCGAGCAGCAAAGCCGGGACCACCGCATAGGCCGCGCCCATCAGCGTGTATTTCCAATTGCCGCTCACGCCCAGCGAATAAATGAGCACCGCGAAAAGTGGCGCGAGAACCGCGAGCACGCCGCCGTGTTGGCCCAGTCCAGCCTGCACTTGACCGAGCACACGAGGCGCGGCGAGAAACAGTTCGAACGCGAAAAGTCCCGCTGCGACGCCGATCGCAGTCCAAAATCGCGGGCCGAAATAGCCGAGATGAATTCCTGCGATTGCAGTCCGCAACACGACCGCAGCCCAGATTGCGGCCGCAATCGCCCCGCTCATCTGCCACGATTTTGAATTTGCCGTCACGACCGTGGATTTTACTGGAGCGCGCATCCATTCCGGGAAAAACTTGCTTTGCGCTCCGGCCTCGGCGATTCTGTGGCGCGATTTGACCGATGCCCGACCCCGCAAAACAAAACCGCCTCGCTTACATCGATTGGATGCGAGGCCTCGCCTGCCTGCTGATGTTTCAAACGCATTGTTATGATTCGTGGCTCGGCGGCACAGCGCGCGAAGGGTCGTTCATCAAGTGGTCGCAGCTCGCCGGAACTCTCCCCGCTCCGCTCTTTTTGTTTCTCGCCGGAATTTCATTCGCGCTCGTTACGGATCGCATGCGCCGCAAAGGAATTTCGGCAAACCAAGTCGCTGCAACGACGATCCGCCGCGGCGCCGAAATTTATGCGCTCGGACTTTTGTTTCGCGTTCAGGAATTTGTTCTCGGTTGGCCCTGGTCACCTTGGACCGACTTGTTGCGCGTCGATATTCTGAACGCGATTGGACTTTCGATGGTGTTGATGGGCATCACCTCCCGTCTGACGAAGACGCGCGCGGGCAATGTGATTCTCGCCGCGTTCGTCGCGATCGGAATCGCGATGGTCACTCCGCCGCTTTGGACGACCTGGCGCCCGCGCTGGTTGCCGTGGTACCTCGAGTCGTACGTCAACGGCGTTCACACCTTCAACAAACCCCAGCCATGGCTTTTCCCGATTTTTCCCTGGGCGGCTTTCGCGTTCGCGGGTCTGGCGATCGGCTTCCTACTCTTCAGCGACTGGGTGAAGCAAAATCTGGGGAAAGCGACTGCACTGATCGGCGTCGCTGGAATCGGCCTCTACTATCTTTCGAGTTGGCTCGATGGGCTGCCGACGCACCTCTATGCGGAATACGATTACTGGCACACGAGCCCGAACTTCTTGCTTGCCCGTGTTGGTATTCTGATGATGATTATTTGTCTCGCGTACGCGTGGTGCCAGTGGGGAGCGGGGCAGTGGGGATTCAGCCCGCTGATTCAGATTGGGCAGACTTCGCTGCTCGTCTATTGGGTGCACATTGAATTTGTTTACGGACGGTTTTCGATCCTTACGAAGCGCGCGCAGACAATTCCGATGGCGACGCTCGGCCTCGCGATCATTTTTGTTGCGATGGTTCTGCTTTCGATTGCGCGCACGAAATCCAAAGGGCGTGGCGCCGAAATTCTCGGATGGTTTGGGATCACGCGCGCGGCAACACCAACTGCGGGGAACTAAGGCTTTTTCCGCGTGTCGGCGGGCTGCTGCGGAGTCGACGTGCTCGACCGCACTGGAATTGGGAACACAAGCTCTCCAGGGCGCTTCAAATGCATTTCGTCGCGCGCGATGCCTTCGAGCGTTGCCGGGTCAGATTTCAGGTGCTGCACGCGATCTTGCAACTTGCGATTTTCTTCGTTGAGCCGTTCGATTTCCTGCTGCACTTCCTTCGCCTGCAGTTGCGTGCGGCGCATCGCCAGAACCCCATGCGTCCCGAAAATATCCTGCAATAGCAGCAGCGTGAAGCCCGCCATTAGAAACCAGCTGACGTTTCGCCGCACGAATTCGCGCATCTGATCGCTGAAACCAATCCGCGCTTCACTTGCGGTTTGATCCGGTGCCGAATTTGGTTTCGTTTTCCTGTGAACTAACCGCTTACCCACGCGCGCGCCTCCTCGGCGAGTTTCTGTGAAGCAGCTACGGTAGCAGCTTCCGCATAAATCCGTACCACCGGTTCGGTGCCGGATGGTCGCATGAGTACCCATGAGCCGTCGTCGAAAATCACCTTCATCCCGTCCAATCGATTCTCTTTCGCGACGTGCCGCCCGGCAAATTCCGTGAAAGTCTGCTTCAATCGCTCCACCAGTCGCGCCTGCACGTCCTCCGCGAGATGCAAGTTCATACGCACCGGCCAGAATTCCCGGCCGACCCGGCGAAAAAGATCGCGAAGTTGTTCGGCCAGTGAAGTTCCGCGCGCCCCGATCATTTCGGCGACGAGCAAGCACGCCAGAATCCCGTCTTTTTCCGGGAGGTGGCCGCGGATCGTCATGCCCGCGCTTTCTTCGCCGCCGAGCGCGATTTTATCGTCACGCAAAAGCGGGCCAACGTACTTAAAACCCACCGGAGTTTCGTAAACCTGAACGCCGTGAAGTTTCGCAACCGCATCAAGAAGGTGCGTGGTCGCAACGCTGCGTGATGCGCCCAATTTGTAGCCCCGCGTTTCGAGCAGATAGTCGAACGCCAGCCCGAGGATGTGATTCGGCGAAATGAACGTGCCGTCGCGATCGAGAATGCCGAACCGGTCCGCGTCGCCGTCGGTTGCAAGTCCTGCGAGCGCTCTCTTCTCGAGTACCGCCTTTTTCAGTGGCCCGAGGTTTTCTTCCGACGGGTCAGGACCGCTTCCGTCAAAAAGAACGTCGCGCTCCTGGCGAATCGCGGTTACATCCATTCCATGGCTCACAAGAATTCCATTGAGCCATCCGGCGCCGCAGCCATGAACCGCGTCGCAAACAAACGTGCCCTTGGCTTTCTTGATGACGTCGAAGCGAATCATTTTGTCGAGTTGCGTGAAATACGCCTCGCGAGGATTGACGCGCTCGAAATCGTCTTCGATGTCGTGCAGCGAGCCCGGCTCATCTTTCAGTGCTGCCGCACGCTTCTCGATGTCTTTGGTGATCTCCGGCAGAGCAGGGCCGCCTTCGGGTCCCGAGAATTTCAAGCCGTTGTATTCGGCTGGATTGTGGCTCGCAGTGATATTTACTCCGCCATCCAGCTTGCCGTCGATGATCGCGAACGCAATCGAGGGAGTGGGCGTCGCTTCACGGCAAAAAAGAATGCGGCATCCGTGCGCTTGAAGGACGCTTGCCGCAGTCAGCGCGAATTCCTCCGAGAAGAATCGCGTGTCATAGCCAACGATGAGCTTCGGCGATTTCACATGAGCGAGAACGTGGCCCGCGATTGCAGCAGACGCGCGGCGCACTCCGCCGAATGTGAAGTCGTCAGCGATAATGCCGCGCCAGCCGGAAGTTCCGAAATGGATCGCTTGGTCCGTCATAAAAACGTATTGTATCTTGGCTTGCAAGCGATACCAACGCAAGACGCGATTCCCAAGAGTTAAGGCATGCGAGAGTCGTTCCAATGACGGATCATATGGTCGTGCTGGTCACATGCAGAACCGCGAAGGAAGCGGAGCGAATTGCGCGCGCGCTCGTCGAAGCACGGCTGGCTGCCTGCGGCAATATTCTGCAGAGCCCCGTGCGGTCGGTCTATCGGTGGAAGAATAAAATCGAATCGGCGAAAGAGTTTCTGCTGCTCATTAAGACCTCTCGCCGTCGTTTCGCAAGGCTGCAAACCGCGATCAAAAAGCTTCACAGCTACGAGGTGCCCGAAATCATCGCACTGCCGGTGGCGGCAGGTTCGCCTGCATATTTGGCGTGGGTTACGGAATCAGTTTCCGGGCGTGGGAAGCGCTAGCGGCGCTACGCGTTGCTTTTGGATGCGGATCGCTGTGCAATACCTTGCATGAGCTTCCGGCCCCGGTTCACCACATGCTTCCAATAACGGATGGGCATAAGCCGCTGCATCCGATCGAGCTGGACAGCATCGGCGCCCACAATAATCCGCGATTCGTTCGCCTTCACGCCCTCCACGATTCGCGCCGCCGCCTGTTCCGGCGAAGTCACCGCAACCGCATCGAACATCGCCAGCGTGACGTTGCGAGTTTTCGGGTCGCTTTTCGCGCCTATGCGAGCGCGCTTCGCAATGGGAGTGCGGATGCCGCCCGGATGCACGCATGAAATGCTGACGGAGCTACCCTCGAGTTCGTGGAGCAGCGCCTCGGTAAATCCTCGCACCGCGAATTTGCTCGCGCAATACGCGGTCTGTCCCGCCGGCGCAATAATTCCGTATATGCTGGACATGTTTACGATATGCGCGCGCTCTTCTTTCCGCAGCACGGGCAAAAAATTCGCCACGCCGTACAGAACGCCATAGAAATTAATCTTCATCAGCCAGTCAAACTCGTCGATCGTGAGCTGCTCGAAATTTCCGTGCATTGCCACGCCAGCAATGTTCATCAGCAGAGTCACTCGCCTGTGCCGCTCCACCACTTCTGCCGCGAACCGCTCCATCCGCGCGCGGTCCGCCACATCAACGAGGTGGCACGACAGGGAATGGCTCGGGCCGCCGAGTTGCTCCACAGTTTCGGTAAGTCCCGCAGAATCCACGTCCGCGAGCGCCAATGACATTTTTCCGCGCGCCAGATTGCGCGCGAGCGCCCGACCGATGCCCGATCCTGCTCCCGTAATGACGGCGACGCCGCCTTCGAGTCTCAACCCAGCTTTCTTCTCGCTCACTCGTCCCCCAACCCGCGCGAAATCGTGGTTGTATCGCGGCGCCAAATCTCCAGAACGAAGCCGGGCCGAAAACGAACCTACGCTACCGCGATGCCGCCACAGTTGCAACGCTTCTTGCCACCGCGCGCGACCTCAGACTTTCGCCAGCGCCTGGTCGAGATCGGCGATTAAATCTTCCACATCCTCGATTCCAACCGACAACCGCACGAGCCCCTGCGTGATCCCAATCTGTTTCTGAATTTCCACAGGGACCGAAGCGTGCGTCATCAGCGCCGGATGAGAAATCAAGGTCTCCACACCTCCCAGACTTTCCGCCAGCGAGCAGATGCGCACGTGATTCAACAATTTCTTGGCCGCGTCGAGCGACCCAAGGTCGAACGAAATCATCCCGCCAAACCCGTGCTGTTGCTTCTTCGCAATCTCATGCTGCGCGTGCGAGGCGAGCCCCGGATAAATCACGCGTTTCACCTTCGGGTGCGAGTCCAGAAATTTTGCCACAGCCATTCCGTTGGAGTTGTGCCGATCCATACGCACAGCCAGTGTCTTAATCCCCCGCGAAACCAAAAAGCAGTCCATTGGTGCAAGGCCAGCCCCCGCGGAGCGTTGGATGAAATAAATTTTCTCGGCGTCTTCGGCGCGAGTCAGGATTGCGGCTCCACCCGTGCAATCGCTGTGCCCATTCAAATATTTTGTCATCGAATGGACGACAATGTCCGCGCCGAACTCGATCGGCCGCTGCAAGTACGGGCTCAGAAAGGTATTGTCGACTACAAACGTAAGATTCCGGGCCTTGCAAATCTTCGCGACCGCCGCGAGATTCGTCACGATCATCGTCGGGTTTGTCGGCGTCTCTACATAAATCATCCGCGTGTTCGGCTTGATCGCCGCTTCCACCTTCTCCAGACAAGAAGTGTCCACATAACTGAACTCCAGCCCAAAATCGACGAGCAGCTTCGTCGTCAGCCGGAACACGCCGCCGTAAACCGCCTGCGACAGAATCATATGGTCGCCGGGACGCAGCAACCTGAACACGGCGTCAATCGCCGCCATTCCCGAACTGAACACGTACGCAGCTCGCCCGCCTTCGAGCTTTGCAACTGTACGCTCGAGTGCTTTCCGATTCGGGTGATTCGTCCGGGCGTAGTCGTAACCCTTGTCCTTGCCCATCTCTTCGAGGACGTACGTCGAAGTCTGATAAATCGGCGCGACGATGGACCCGGTCAGCGGATCGGGCTCCTGGCCCACATGTATAGCGTCCGTCGAAAAACCCATGGTGCCTCCTGAATATGAAGCGGATATGTTTCCAATTTCGCGCCGCGGAATAACGCACGGGCCCGGGCCCAGCACGCGCTAGCGAACAATTGCGATTAACTCAGCGCTCGAGCCAGCATCGAGCTGCCACGATCACGCAAGACCCAACGTATCATACGCCCGAGCCCGCGATGCGCAGCATCCCCGCAATGCAGGCGTGTAAAGGTACACCGCCAAAATGGCCCGCGCCGCCCATTTGTCTCGGTTCACGCCGTTCGTCCCGTCTCCGCTAGCGCTGTCTGTCCGTCACCGGCTCGCACCGGTAGCCACGACGAGCGCTCTCCTCGTCGTGGGACTTTCGCGCAACCGCGCCGTGCAAAAAAATTCATACTCGCCCTGACCGAGAGTCAACCATCTCCAAATCCGCGCGCGACAAATCGTGTCAACCAATCCACTCTTGAAAATTCCTTTCGCGACTACCCGAGTCGAGCGGAATCAAAGCGACTCGGACCCACAGCCTCTTCCGTAACATCCCTTGAGGCAACGGCCCAAATAGAGTAAAAGTGAAACTGCATGCTGTCTGCGCCGAACATCAAAATATTTTCTCTTGCCCGCCGGGTGGGAGTTGTTTTGGCAACAGTCGTGCTCTCCGCTGCCCTCTGCCACGCTCAATCTAGCGGCTTGGACGCTTCAAATTCTCAAAAACCCCAGCCAGAAAAGCCCGCCGACAACAAAGACAACAAGAAAGACTCCAAGCCATCCGACTTAGGAACGACAAAACTGAGAATTCACGTGACAGCCGGCGAAAAGCCCGTCGGCAACGCCAGCGTTTACGTTCGCTTCCCGGTCGCAGGGGGAATGTTTCACCATGACAAACTCGCCGAACTAAATTTGAAGACCAACGAAGATGGTTCCGCAAAAGTTCCGGACATTCCTCGGGGGAAAATCCTAATTCAAGTGGTGGCAAAGGGTTGGAAGACGTACGGCAAGTGGTACGATATCGACACCGACACGTTGACGGTCGAGATCAAACTCGAGCCGCCCCCGCACTGGTACTGACACCAATCTTCCGTGCAAGAGTTTCTCTCAACTCGTCAGATTTGAATGTGAGTCGGAACCCGTTGGCTCGTCGGAAGAAAAATATTTTACGGAATCCATCCGGATTGCACACAATTTGTGCAAAGAGTATCAACGCTGCATTTTGCGATGGTTTTGATTCGGTCAGCAGCCTTTTCCACACGGTTTTCAACAGAACTGTTGAAAACTTTTACAAACCATTCATATTTTAATTTGCTCGGCCGCGAAACATTGGCGTCAAAATTGCCCTCAAGAGAAAACTTTAAATTATTTATTTTCCCAGTCCGGCGTCCGCCCACACACACGAAGCTCCTTTCGAATCTCACGACTGTGATAGCCGCGTGATATCATCCGTGTCTTCACGGAGACATCCCAGTCAGTCATGAAACAATTGATCCTCAACGCCGATGATTTTGGCCTGACGCGCGGAGTGAATGAAGGCATTATCCGCGCTCATCGTGACGGGATTCTTACCAGCTCAACCCTCATGGCCTGCGCCGACGCTTTCGATCATGCAGTTGACCTCGCGAAAGCGAATCCGCGGCTCGGCGTTGGCTGCCATTTGGTGCTCGTCGGCGGAAAAGCCGCGGCCCCGCTCGACGAAATTCCAACGCTCGCCGATAAAAATGGCCGCTTGCCGGAGTCGCTGGGTGTTTTTGTTACGCGTCTCAGCTCCGGACGCATCCGCCTGCAGGAAATTGAACGGGAACTCCGCGCGCAAATTCAAAAAATACGCGCCGCTGGAATCGAGCCAACCCATCTCGACACCCACAAGCATACGCATGCCCATCCCGCTGTGATGGAGGCTCTCGGCCGGGTAGCGCAGGAATTCGGAATCACCCGCGTGCGAAAACCGATGGAGGATCTCCGGGATTCGTGGGAATCGTCGCGCGTTCAAGGCCCCGTCCTCTCCAAGGAACTCTTAGCCGCTGCCGCGGCGCGCGCCGCCGCGCCCTTGTTTCACTCCATTGCTCGAAAGTACGCGTTGCGATCCCCGGATTATTTTCTGGGCTTGGCGATGACGGGTCATTTGGGCGCCGAAGCTCTCCGCCGCATGATTGGCGCCGTCCGGGAGGGAAGCACAGAAATAATGCTTCATCCCGGCGTTTGCGACTCCGACCTGCAGAAACTGGAGACCCGGCTTCGGCAGCAGCGGTCCGCCGAAATGGAAGCGCTCATCGACCCGGGCGTGAAGAGTGCCGTCGAGGAACGCGGAATTCGTTTAATCACCTATGGCGACTTGAACTGAAATATATTTAGCTGGCTGCGGTTCGATTTTTCGTACCTGAGTTCTGGCGGGAGCAGGTTCCAATCGTAGCCAGACATATGGAATCTCGGCTAAACTAGAGACGATGCTGGGAAACATAGACATGCGTCCGAAATACTCGGTCGTCGTTCCGTTCCATGACGAGCAGGAAAGCGTGCGCGAACTCCATGCGCGGCTCAGCGGAATTATGACGGGACATTACGAGCCGGTCGAATTCGTCTACGTCGACGATCAGAGCAAGGACGCGACGCCCCAAATCCTCAACGAGATCGCTCTCGAAGATCCGCGCGTCACCGTCGTTCGCCTCAAGCGCAACTACGGTCAAACGACCGCGCTCGCTGCTGGCTTCGACTACGCTTCCGGCGAAATCATTATCTCCATGGATGGCGACCTCCAGCACGATCCGAATGATATTCCCGTCATGCTCGAAGCGTTCGAATCAACCGGCAGCGATATCGTCAGCGGGTGGAGACAGAAGCGCGTCGACAATTTCTTACTCCGTCGCCTTCCTTCACGAGTGGCCAACTGGATGATGGCCAAACTTTCAGGCGTAGACATCCACGATTTCGGAACCACGTTCAAAGTCTACCGCCGCGAGATCATCAAAGACATCCGCCTCTATGGGGAAATGCACCGCTTCATTCCCGCGCTCGCAGCGTGGAACGGCGCGAAAATCATCGAAGTTCCGATCAAAAATATCGTTCGCCCGGGCGGCAAATCGCATTACGGAATTTCGCGCACTCTTCGAGTATTCTTCGATCTGCTCACGATTCGCTTCTTGCTTCGTTACATGACGCGCCCGCTTCACTTCTTCGGCCCGGCAGGCCTCACCGGCATGATCGTCGGTGGCGGAATTCTTGCGGTTCTGTTCGTCCAGAAGGTTCTGTTCGGATCCGCGATTTTCGTGCAGCACGGGCCGTTGCTCATTCTCGGCATGATGCTCAGCCTGTTCGGAGTGCAACTTCTTGCAATGGGTTTGGTAGGCGAGCTTTTGATGCGTACTCACTTCGAGTCTCGCGTCGATCCGATGTATCGCGTCGAACGCGTCACTGGCGCATCCGTTCCCGCTGACTTGTCCGGTCGTTCAACCGAAAATCCGGTCGCCGAGCGGCGTGCGAGCCGGTAGATTCGAGTTTCAGAATTATTCTCCTGCCTACGTAAAAACGTGATAATAAAGTTCGCGAGTGGGCAAGGCATTGGCGGCATTTGTCGTTCGGCAACCGCTTGACCGATTCAAAAAGGAGCAAACATGGTTCGCAGAGCGATTTTGAGCGCTGCAGCAATACTCGTCGCTGCATCCTTAATCTGGGCCGCTGGCGATCCCTGGAAATCAAAGCCGTACCAACAGTGGGATAGCAAAGACATCCAAAAAATCTTCAACGATTCGCCATGGTCCAGGGTGCTGCAAGTCGGCAATCCTGTGACTGTCACCCACGGCCCCGGTGGTGATTCAGACATGCCCGGGAACTCCTCGAACCGAAACTTGGTGACCCGCCCGGGAGAAGATCCACACGATAGGCAAACCCCCGCGTCGCCCAACACTCAAGCTGTCGATTCCTCGGCCCCTGCCCAATCGCTCTACGTCTTCCGGTGGGTATCCTCCCGAACTATTCGCGCAGCAGCTCTGCGAAAGGACGTTCTTAGCGGCCAGCGTAAAGACGACGACATTGCCAAACAAGTTGCCCTGCCTCTCGATACCTATCAAATCCTGGTGGCGGGTACCTACATGGGAGCGTTTCAATCGGCCGATGAAGCGAGACTGAAAGGCGTCACGTTCCTTCAAACAAAAAAGAAGAAAGAGAAAATCGCTCCATCTGAAGTAAAAATCGAACGCGGCCCTGATGGCAAGTCCGTCCAGAGCGTGGTTTTCTCCTTCCCGAAGAAGACCGCTGCAGGCGAGCCGACACTCTCTCCGGATGAAAAAGGCGCCGACTTCAGCACCGCTGCAGGTGGCCAGAAGATTGGCACTTCGTTCGACTTCGCGAAAATGGAAGACTTGCAAGGGCGGGATTTGTAGTTCAATAGACTCGTGGCACGAAACGATTATCTCGGAGCCCACAGGAGTGTGCCGATGAAGAAGAGATTTGTTGGAATTGCAGCGATCGTGTTTTGCGCGCTTGCCATGGCTTTTGCGTCGAACGCACAGATGATGCGCGGCGGCGGTCCCCCGTCGATTGCCGGGGTGTTTAACCCCACGGTAGGGGTCGGAGCCGCATACGACGTCCAGACGAAAGACGGTACCAAGCAAATGGAAATGGCAATCGTCGGCAAAGATACCGTTGATGGGAAAGATGCCTACTGGTGGGAAATGGCCATGACTGACCAGAAAATGGGCGGCGAGATGGTGATGAAGTTTCTGCTCGTAATGGATGGTGCAGCCACTCATTCAACCAAGTCGATTATGCAGTTTCCTGGACGGCCGCCGATGGAGATGCCATCCGGAATGGGACGCGGCGATCATTCGCGTGTACCGACGGACGTGCGCAGCGAATCCGAAGACCTCGGCAGCGAGTCGATCACGGTTCCCGCCGGCACTTTTACCGCCGAACATTACCGCGCGAAGGATGGCTCGGGTGAAACGTGGATTTCGAAAGGTGCAGGCCCGTACGGGGTTGTGAAGCATCAGGGCAAAGAGAGCACGATGGTGCTCACAAAAGTCTTCTCGGATTACAAAGACAAAATCACTGGCACACCTCAACCGTTCAACCCGGCGGCGATGGGCGGGGGACAACGTCCTCAGCAGTAAAGTAGGATTGCCCGGCTAAAGTGACGAGGCGTCTCGGTGCTCCCGGGACGCCTCTTTTTTTAGGTTCCTGACCCTAAAGGACTTCATCTAAGTAGACGGCGATCAAGGGGACTCGCCACGCATGGCGCTCGCAGCGGAGAAGTTCTATAAAGCTCGCATCACCGAGCGCTCCGAGATCTCTACCGATCTCTGGCGGATCAAGCTCGATCCCGGAGGCGATTTCGATTTCGTTGCCGGGCAATATGCCACGCTCGGGGTGCGCGAAGGCGGCAAGCTCATCGAGCGTGCGTACTCGATCGTTTCGTCTCCCTACGAACCGCAAGTCGAGCTATTCTTCGAACTCGTCTCCAGCGGTGAGCTCACGCCGCAGTTGCATGAGTTAAAGGTCGGCGATGAAGTGAGCATGCGTAAGGCGGCGAAAGGCCGCTTCACGCTCGACCTGAAGAGCGGCCACAAGAATCATCTCCTCCTCTGTACCGTCACGGGAATCGCTCCTTTCATTTCCTATGCGCGCACTCTTTACAAGGACTGGAAGGAAAACAAAATGCCCGCCGACCTTCACCTCTACATGATCAACGGAGCAAGCCGCTCGATTGAATTTGGGTACCGCGAAGAAGTGGAACGCATCGCCGCCGAGGTTCCGTGGCTAACCTACATTCCGACGATCAGCCGCCCGTGGGAAGACACGAGCTGGCGCGGCGAGACGGGCCGCGTGGAAGACATCATCCGAAAATACAGCGATCGATGGGAACTCAATGGCGATACGACGACCGGCTACCTCTGCGGCCATCCACAAATGATTGAACTCGGAATGGGAATTTTGAAGCGCCGGGGCTTTCCGAATACATCACTGAAACAAGAGATCTTCTGGGTTCCGCCGAAAGCCGCCGCCACGTAATGTAATCTCATTCCGGACAGGCGCCTGCAAGGGGCTTGCGGCGCCCGCCGGAAAGGAATCCACCGCGAGCCTAAGGCTGAGGCGCCGGGCTCGCGGCGGCAAGTTCTTCGATCGCGCTCGACATGGCGCGGATCGGGGTCGACACGTGCACGTTTTCATCGTCGCCAGTCACGTCGACTACAATCGAGCCGCCGCTCTTCGCCACGCGAACGTTTTGGCCAGGTTCCTTCACTTCCACGAACGTCACGTCATCGGTTTCGCGCAGCCCGTCGAGCGCCGCACGAATCGTCGGCATCCACGGCCGAATTTCGCGAGCCGATTGCGCCAGATGTTCTTTGGGTACGAAGTAGAGTGTGATCGGAACGAGCATTGCCGGCGCAACAATGAAAATGTGATGCTTCTCCGGCTGCTTCGTTTCCACGTTTACGGAAACCATTCCCTCGCTGCACAGAATTCCCGCTCCTGCCAGCGCCGTCCCCACAATCCCGAGCCCAATCTTTCCCAGCAGTATCATTCGTCACCTCGAGCTAAAAGAATGTTTGTCATCTTGCGCGCAGCGCGCTGTGTGCGTCCCGGATGCGTTTGCGTGACGACGGTTCTCAGCGTCGGCAGCCAGCGTGTTGCCAGTCACAGGCACAACCGCCTACTCCGCCGACCCCTTCGAGTCGATCCAAATCTTCACGGTTTGCTCCGCGTCCTGCACCGTGACGAGCACCGTTTCGCCAGCCTCACCGAGCGCGCGAAGCGCCGCCGCCACATCGAGCTCGTTCTGTTTCGCAGTAGAGAAAAGCGCGTCCACTACCTTCATCGGGACGACTACGTCGACCTTCTGCCCGCCTTTTCCGCTGTCTTTCCCGGTATCGCGCACGTGAATAATAAGATTTCCATTCGACTTCGATACGCGCACATCGTTGTCACTGCTTTTCACGGTTACAAACTCGTTGTCGGGAGCCGTGCGCACCGCATCGAGAATCGCGCGCACGTCCACGTCGTTTATGTCCGCCTTCGAAATCGTGACGCGGCCGTTGTGAAGGTCGCCATGATTGATCGTCGGCAAAATTTTCGCCGCCATCGAAAGAGGCACGTTCACGTTCACGCTTTCGCCTTTCGCGCCGCCGTCGACGCGCACATGCAGATAACGCTCGGTCGTAGCGGATCGCACCGTTCGCACCGTCACTGCCACCAACGCCGCAGCCAGCAAACACGAAACCGTGACAGCCCGTATCGTTCTTCGCATAATTGAGAAGCCTCCTCGGCTCTTCTTGCCTGTATCTACGGAGTTCGCCGCAGGAATGTTCCGTGAATTATTTTTAGCTTGAGGGATTGTTCGTCAGTTGTGGAACCTGTCGTCAGGAAGGGCACGGATTGCCGCGCCCGCATACGGCGCTGCACCTTCGTGCGGCCAAGTCGAGCGGCGCGGTCATCGGATTTTCACTCGCGCTGCAACTTTAGATAAATCACTGCGAGCGGCGGCAACTTCAACTTGATCGAGTGCGCCTTCCCGTTCCATGCGACGGGCTCAGCCTGAACGCCGCCCAAATTCCCTGCATCGCTGCCCCAATAATGCGCGGAATCAGAATTCAGGATTTCGCGATAGAAGCCAGGGAGGGGAACCGCGACGCGGTAATCGTCGCGGACGACCGGTGTGAAGTTGCACACCACTACAATCGCGTCATCAGGGTTCTTGCCCCGCCGCAGGAATGAAAAGACGCTGTTCGCCGCATCGTTGGCCTCGAGCCATTCGAAGCCTGCCCATTCGAAATCGAGTTCGTGAAACGCCGGCTCTTTCACATGCAGCCGATTCAAATCCGCCAGCAGCCGCTGTACGCCGCGATGCGGCGGCGAATCTTCCAGCCGCCAATCGACGCTGCTGTCTTCCCAGAATTCTTCGCGCATCGCGAGTTCGCTGCCCATGAACATCAATTTCTTGCCCGGATGGGCCCACATGTACGCGAGCAGCAGCCTGAGGTTCGCGAATTTCTGCCAATCGTCACCCGGCATTTTTTCGAGGAGCGAGCGCTTTCCGTGGACCACTTCATCGTGCGAAAGGGGCAGGACGAAATTTTCGGTGAAAGCATAGATCATGGAAAATGTGAGCGTGTTGTGGTGATACTGGCGATGAATCGGGTCGAGCGCGATGTATTTAAGCGTGTCGTTCATCCACCCCATATTCCATTTCAAATCGAAACCAAGGCCGCCGTCGTAGACGGGACGCGACACGGCGGGCCAGGACGTCGATTCTTCCGCGATCGTCAGCGCGCCTGGATGCCGCGTGTGCAGCACTTCGTTCAAATGTTTCAGGAACGCAATCGCTTCGAGATTCTCGCGGCCTCCGAACCGATTCGGAATCCACTCGCCGTGCTTGCGCGAGTAATCGAGATAAAGCATCGATGCGACTGCATCCACGCGCAAACCGTCGATGTGATATTTGTCGATCCAGAAAAGCGCATTCGACAGCAGATAATTCTGCACTTCGTTGCGTCCGTAGTTGAAAACGAGCGTGCCCCAGTCCGGATGTGCCCCGCGGCGCGGATCGGCATGCTCGTAAAGATGGGTGCCGTCGAAAAACGCGAGGCCGTGTGCGTCACGCGGAAAATGCGCGGGTGTCCAGTCGAGAATTACGCCGAGGCCTTCCTGGTGGCAGCGGTCGACGAAGTACATGAAATCTTCAGGCGTCCCGAAGCGGCTGGTGACTGCGAAATATCCGACCGTCTGATATCCCCAGGACTTGTCGAGCGGGTGCTCCATGATTGGCATCAGTTCGAGGTGCGTGTAGCCCATGCTCTTCACGTAAGGAATCAGTTCGCCGGCAAGCTCGCGATAGGTGAGCCAGCGATTGGCCTCTTCTTGTTTGCGGCGCCACGAACCGAGGTGCACTTCATAAATCGACATCGGCGAGTGCAGCCAATCGCGCGAAGCGCGCGACGCGAGCCACGCCCCGTCATTCCACGTGTGCTTGTCGATATCGGCGACGACGGACGCGTTATGCGGACGCTTTTCAGCGGCGAAGCCGTAAGGATCGGCTTTCAATCCCCAGGAACCGCCCACGCGCGAACGGATTTCGAATTTGTAGACCGCGCCTTCACCGAGTCCGGGGATGAAGATTTCCCAGATACCTGTTTCTCCGCGCAAGCGCATTGGATGAACGCGCCCGTCCCAAAGATTGAAATCGCCTACAACGCTTACGCGCAGCGCATTCGGCGCCCACACGCCGAAGTGAACGCCGCGAACTCCGGTGACTTCGCGCACGCGCGCGCCGAGCTTTTCATATTTCTGATAGTGCGTGCCCTCGCCGGAAAGATAGAGGTCGTAATCGGTGAGCAGCGGCGGGAAAGCGTAGGCGTCGAGAGTGTCAAGTGAGTTGCCGTCGGCAAATTTGAACTGCAGCCGGTATGCGGCGGGAGCGATTTCCTGATTCTCGCGAAGTTGCGCGACGTTCACAGGAATGACGGCTTCAAAAACGCCGAGCGGATGAATTTGAGTGGCAGCGATCGTTGCACCGCTACCAGATGGGGCGCTGACTTTACTACCGGCGCCCGCGCCAGCACTCCACGCCACGGTCATCTCCGTCGCTGTTGGCCGAAAAGCGCGAATCACAAGAACGCGCTCGGCTCCGCGTTCAATCCAATGCGGCCCCAGAAAATAAAACGGATCAGAAACCTCACCGCGAACGATGCGCTCGACTTCGTCTTGAATTGAGCGCCGCGCCGCCAGTTGGCCGGATTTTTGATCTTTTAGCGCCATGGAGATTCCAGATGGGCGCGAAGGTTGGGAGCGTGGATTGAAAGGTTTGATGGAAAAGTTTCTGGATTCGCGACGTTGGCCCCCCCCTCGTACCGTCGATTAGAAAATTTCAAATGATTGGAAACAAGGGATTTGGCATCGACTCTAATCGCGGGGCGGTAGATTATAAAAATGGCGGCGGTCGGCGATGTGTTGGGGGTACTGCTGCCGGCTTGGCGCCAATTTTTCACAACTCTGCGACAACGCTAGCATGCGGGAACGCTCGTTTCAACAGGACCTTGGTGTAAGGATTTTAGGGGGTCGTCGGTTGGCGGCGAGCGATAAAATGCGCAACGGAATTCTGCGGCCGCTACAAGGTCAAAAGGAAGGAACCACGACGAGGTACTGCGCTCGTCGTGGCTACCCAGGCTTGGGGCCGGATCGGGAGTTGCTTTGCTACAGGATATTGATTGATATGCGGACGCCTGAATGGGCGCGGTTATACATGTAATAACCGCCGTCGGCGTAGACGACGTAGACATCATCGGAATAGCCCCACGCGACTGGCCACGGATCGATGAAGCCCCATGAGTAACCGCCGTAATCAAAGCGGCGATGATCGTAGTCGCCCCGATTGACGTGGAAGCTGTGTTCGCGGCCGAAGTGGGAAGCATAGTGCGTATCGGAAATGCGGTCGCCGTGTGAATAGCCGGCGCGATGTCCGTTAGAATAATTCGCGTGTTCGGAATGGGAGTCGTTATGCGCGTGGTTGTTGTTTTGTGCGTGACTTTCTGAATGTGACTGTTGGTGCTCGGAGTGGGCGGCCTGCTGGGTGTGCTGTTGCTGGGTAGGCTTCGATTCCTGAGCGTGTTGATGCTCGGCTGGTTTGGCTTGATGCTGCTGCTCGTGAGCGGGTTTCGATTGCTGATGTTCGTGCTGTGCTGGCTTGGAATCCTGGTGATGCTCCTCTTGCTTTTTCTCCTGGCCTTGCGTGGAAACGGTAATGCCGAAGAACAAGAGAAGGGTTGCTGTGGATATAGCAAATCTCATGGGTTTCACCTCAGGGTTGGATGCGTCGATAGAATAGCGATTCGAGGAGTGGGCGTCTGTTCTAAACAGCACAGTTTTGCGGGGTGGTGAGTTGTTGCGGGCGGCGGAGGCGCAGCAAGCAGCGCCCCTACGGGAATGACGGGTGAAATTTGTGCCGGGGTGGGAGCGGGCGGGAGGCGCGGGGTGATGAATTGCTGCGGGGGGTGGGGCGCAGCAAACAGCGCCCCTACGACAGAGATCGACAATCGCGTGGGACGATTGGAGTGCGTTGACGTTGGACATGAGCGGGAAAGTCAGGTAGTTTAGCGGCGTCCCTGGGGCTGGCAGCGGGGCAATCCATTCAAGGAGATTTTCAATGATACGACTCGCTCGCCCGATTTTTACGTTCGCGGCGCTTAGCCTGTTGATGCTGGCGGGGACTGCGCGCGCGCAGGACAACGCACAAGCGAAGAAGCCACCGACCGCTACCGAAGCGATTCTCGCCAATTGGAACGATATTGGCGGACGTTTGATCACTATGGCGGAAGACTGGCCGGAAGATAAATACACGTACCGGTTAAAACCGGAAGTGCGGACGTTTCAGGAAGTGATTCTGCATATCGCAGGATCGAATTTCGACATGCTCAATCGCATGACGAAATCAAAAGTGGGCGACGGCCGGAACGATCCGCCCGTAAGCGAGTACAAAACGAAAGCGGAGACCGTGGCGTTTTTGAAGAAGTCAGTGGAAGCCGGAGCCGCGGAGGCAAAGAAACAGGGCGACGCGGGCGTAATCAAATCTCTGCAGGATTGGGACGGTTATATCGAGCACATGGGCGAGCATTATGGTTTGCTGGTTGCGTACTATCGGGCGAATGGGCTGGTGCCGCCGGAGTCGAGGCCGAAGAAGTAACGCTGAACAGTACGGAGGCGCAGTGCGAAATGGGACGAACAGATCGGTTGCGGCGGTGGCGTTGGTGCTGGGTGGATTGGCGGTTGGGATTGTGACGCCGGTACGTTCAGCGAAGGCGCAGGACCGCACGCAGGGCCGGTCGATGGTGGTGACGCGTGAAGGGATTGTGGCGGCGGAAAGTCCACTGGCGGCGCAGGCCGGCGCGACGATCCTTGCTCGCGGTGGAAATGCAGTGGATGCAGCGGTGGCGACGAACGCGGTGATGGGCGTCGTTGAGCCGATGATGAACGGAATCGGCGGCGATCTTTTCGCGATCGTCTACGAAGCGAAGACCGGAAAACTCTACGGATTGAACGCCAGCGGCTGGGCGCCCGCCAAACTTTCGATTGAATTCCTGAAAACGAAAGGCATCCGCGGCGAGATTCCGGAACGCGGGATTCAAGCGGTGACTGTTCCGGGAGCGGTCGATGGATGGTCGCAGCTTCTATTGAAATTAGGGACGAAGAATTTTGCGGAGGTGCTGGCACCTGCGATTCACTACGCGCGCGACGGATTTCCAGTGCCGGAGCTGGATGCGGCTTACTGGAGCGACGCTGAGAAACTCCTGAAGGCTAATCCCAATGCTAGCGCCACCTATTTAATCGATGGACGTGCGCCGAAGCTTGGCGAAGTGTTTCGCAATCCGGATCTGGCTCGTTCCCTGGAATCGATCAGCGCGGGCGGACGCGATGCTTTTTACAAGGGCGAGCTCGCTCAAAAAATCCTGGCCACGTCGTCGAGATTCGGCGGAGCGATGGCGGCGACCGACCTGGCGGAATATTCCAGCGAGTGGGTGGAGCCGATCTCGACGACGTATCGCGGCTGGACGGTGTATGAGATTCCGCCGAACGGGCAGGGAATCGCGGCGCTCATCATGCTGAATATTATGGAGACGATGCCGCTCGGAACGTACGGGCACAGTTCGGCGGATGCGTTGCACGCGATGATTGAAGCGAAAAAATTGGCATACGCCGATATGCATCGGTATGTTGCCGACCAGAAATTCAGCAAAGTGCCGGTGGAAGGAATGCTCGCGAAAGATTACGCCGCAAAGCGCGCGAAGCTGATCGATATGGCGAAGGCGAATTGCAATGTGTCGCCGGGCGAGCCGGCGTTCCCGACGAAGGGGGATACGACGTATCTCACCGTGGTGGATCGAGACGGAAATATGGTGTCGCTGATTCAGAGCAACTACTCGGAATTCGGGTCAGGGATCGTTCCCGACGGCGCGGGCTTCGTTCTGCAGAATCGTGGAGCGCTGTTCAGCCTGGATGAGGCGTCGCCGAATGCGCTCGCAGGGCGCAAGCGGCCGTTGCACACGATTATTCCCGGGTTCATGGCGCGCGGCGACGAGCGGATCGCGTTCGGAATCATGGGCGGCTTCAATCAGGCGCAGGCTCACGCGCAGTTTGTCGCGAATGTGGTGGATTTCGGCATGAACATCCAGGCAGCACTCGAGGCGGCGCGATTTACGAAGCATACGTTCGCCGGATGCGATGTGGAGATTGAGGATCGAGTGAGCGCGGATGTACGCAAGGCGCTGACGGCGCGCGGGCACCAAATCGAGTTGGATGGCAGCTTTTCGACGAGCATGGGCGGTGGGCAAGCTGTGCGCCGGAATTTCTCAACAGGCGTAAATTTTGGCGGTTCTGACCCACGAAAAGATGGATCCGCGATCCCGCAGGAACCGACCGCTAAGTAGTGTCCACAGAACGAATCGTGAGCAAGAAGAGATTGCTGAGTGTGTCGTAAGTGCCTCTAAATATGCCACTTTGGTACGAAGGTACCATTGTGACTCATTCCGACTCCCGCTATAGATAGAGCATGGGGCTCATCCGCGGAGCTGTGCGCTCGCTCCGAAACTAGACCTATGCCATTGAAAACTGAGGGGCTCGAAGCCGAGCGACACACATCCTCGCGCCCAAGCGAGGAACGAAAAGCCGAAGGTGCGCGAACGGAGGGTGTGGTTCGAAGCTCCGTCGAGCACGCGGCGTATCTTCACGCGCTTACCGAAAACAATCCGCTGGGAATCGTGGTGCTCGATCTGAATCACCGGATTCAGATGTGCAACCCCGCGTTCGAAGCGCTGTTCGGCTATCACCAGATGGAAATTCTGGGCGCGGAGCTCGACCCGTTGCTGGCACCCGGCAATTCGGCGGCAGAGGCTGCGGACTTGAGCAGGCAAACGACGGCTGGGACGGTGGTGCGGGAAAAAGCGAAGCGGATGCGCAGCGACGGGTCGCTGGTGGACGTGCAGATCCTGGGTGTGCCGATTTCGGTAGACGGGAAACTGATTGGCAGCTTCGGAATGTACGAAGACATCACGTTGCGGCGGCGGGCGGAGCAGGCGCAGCTGGAAGCCGAGGAACGATTTCGAAGTCTCTTCGAAAACGCCACCGAGGGAATCTTTCAGACGACGATCGACGGGCGATACCTGAGCGTGAACCCGGCGCTTGCGCGGATGTGCGGGTTCTCGTCGCCGACGGAAATGATTTTGAGCGTGCAGGATCTGGGCAAGGAAATGTATGCCGATCCGGGCGTCCGCGACGAATTCAAGCGTTTGATCGAACAGCGCGGAGCCGTGAAGGATTTCGAGTACGAGGTTCGTCGCAAAGACGGAGCCAAGATCTGGATTTCGGAGAACTCGCACGTGGTGCGCGGCGCGGATGACAAGATTTTGTCGTACGAAGGAACGATTGAAGACATTACGGCGCGGAAGCGGGCGGAACTCGAGCGGCAGGTAACGTTTGAAATCATCCACGCGGTGAATGTGACGGATAACCTGGATGATTTGCTGCGGCTGATTCACATCGCGCTGAAAAAAGTCCTGTACGCTGCAAATTGCTTTGTCGCGCTGTACGAGCCTGCGACGAGCATGTTCCACTTTCCGTTTTTCGTGGACCAATTCGACGTCGCGCCGCCGCCGCAACGCGTGGGTCGAAGTTGTACCGCGCACGTGTATCGAAGCGGCAAGGCGATGCTGATTCCGCAGACGACATTTGATCTTTTGGCTGAGCAGGGCGAAGTGGAACTGGTCGGTACGCCTTCACCGTCATGGCTGGGCGTTCCGCTGCGGACGCCGGCCGCGACGATTGGCGTGCTCGTGGTGCAGCACTACGAAGACGAGAACGCGTACACGGAGCGCGACCAGGAATTTTTGGCATCGGTAGGCGGACAGATTGCACTCGCGATTGAGAGAAAACGCTCGGAAGAAAAAGTGCGCGAAAGCGAAGCGCGGCTTCGCATGCTGGTCGAGCAGCTGCCGGCAGTACTTTGGACCGTCGATAAGGATCTGCGGTTTACATCGGCTCTGGGAGCGGGGCTGACGCGGCTGGGGCTAAAGCCCAACCAGATTGTGGGCATGTCGCTGCTCGATTATTTTGAAACGGCTGACCAGACATTTTTGCCGATCGCGGCTCATCGCCGGTCAGTGGCGGGCGAGCCGATGACATTCCATGTGGAATGGAAGAGCGGGTCGTATGCGTGCCACGTGGAGCCGCTGCGAGATTCGGACGGACAGGTGTCGGGCGCGATCTGCATGTCGCTCGATATTACGGATCGCAAGCAGCTCGAGGAACAACTTCGCCAGGCGCAGAAAATGGAAGCGGTCGGAAGGCTGGCGGGGGGAATCGCGCACGACTTTAATAACTTGCTGATGGTGATACAGGGGTACGGCGATTTGCTTGTCGAAAGGTTACCGAGCGGCGATCCGCTGCATCGCAACGCCGAGCAGATTCAGATGGCGGCGCAGAGGGCGTCGTCATTGACGCGGCAACTTCTTGCTTTCAGCCGGAAACAGATGCTAGCGCCAAAGATTTTGAATATTCAGAGCGTCGTCGCGGATATGGAGAAGATTTTGCGGCGGCTGATTGGCGAGGATGTGCAGCTGGAGACGTCATCGGCGCCCGATCTCGGACTCATAAAGGCGGATCGCAGCCAGATCGAACAAGTGATTTTGAATCTGGCGGTGAATGCGCGTGATGCGATGCCGCAGGGGGGCCGGTTGACGATCGAGACTGCGAATGTAGAGCTTGACGCGTCGTATTCGCATCCACCGGCGGTGCTCTCACCGGGCCGATACGTAATGCTGGCCGTAACGGACAACGGCTGCGGCATGGACACGGAAACGCAGGCGCACGTGTTCGAGCCATTCTTTACCACGAAAGAAAAAGGCAAGGGGACGGGCCTGGGCCTTGCGACCGTATATGGCGTGGTGAAACAGAGCGGCGGGTACGTCTGGGTTTACAGCGAGCCGGGCCGTGGAACCAGCTTCAAGATTTATTTGCCGAGGATCGAGGAAAAAGTGGCACCCGCCGGACGCGACGGCATGGACCAAGTGCAGGTGCCGCAGCGCGGCTCCGAGACAATTCTCCTGGTGGAAGATGAGAAAGGCGTGCGAGAGCTGGCGCGCGAATTTCTGACTTCGAGCGGATACACGGTGATCGAGGCGGAAGATGGCCACACGGCGCTAGAGCTGGCGGCAATGCACGTGGGCCCGATTCATCTGCTGCTGACCGACGTAGTGATGCCGGGAATCAGCGGAAGGGAACTGGCCGAGCGCGTTGGGCATATTCGCACCGGAATCAAGATCCTCTATATGTCGGGGTACACGGACCAGGCGGTAGTTCATCACGGCATTCTTGAAAGTGATGCTGTGTTGCTGCAGAAGCCGTTTACTCTGGTTACGCTCGCTTCGAAATTGCGCGAGATACTTGCCGTTCCTGCCGCTCAGTAGAAGAATCTGTATTGATGCGCGACCGAGCAGTGCTCTAGGATGAAACAGGATTCGGCGTTTGATTCGTACTGGGGCACTCGCGTCCTTCATTTGATTTCGACATCTTCAAAACCTCGAATCATCCATTCCCCCTGATTTCACGCAATTCCGCAGATTTCTTGTGGGCGTTCAAATTGGGGCGCAACTGGCCCACCAGATGCTCTTGTGTGTGTGTATCGCGGCAAGGTCGAAACGAAGCAAAGCCGCCAAGAGCAAGTTGGGGGGAATCATGCCAGGGGAACCGACGAGGGGGCACGCGGTGGTGCACGAACAGGAATATGCGACCGAGGATTGCATTTCAGAACGACGGCTTTGGACAGCGGTTATTGGGATGGCGGTTCAGGACTGGCGGAATGGAACGCTACGCGCGCGGCGAGAGGCGCAAACTTTCTTGTTCGAGGATCAATCGGATTTCAGTTCTGTGTGCGCGAGCGCAGGGCTTGAACCGGGCACTTTGCGCAGTCGACTCGCGAAGATTGGCAAGAAGATCGAAATGAAAGGGGCGTACACGGATTCGATGGCAGCATAAACGCGCGTCGCGTTCCGTGCCGCAATGGAGCGACCACGTTTTTGACGCAATAAATTGTTGCGGTAGATTTGCACCTGCACATAAATTCATAACAGTTGATGTTTCCTGCGCCGCTGCCTTGAAGGACGGCGCAGGGCTTCCCTCCCTCAGAAAAATCCGCCGTTGGCACCGCGCCAAATAGCGTAGTATTTCGCGAGATGGCTTCGCGGAAATAACGAATGGCGCGTCCACCGAAAGACGACACCGTTTGTAACGAGAAAGAACTGCTGATTTGCTGTGCGCGGACGCGAATGACGCCGACAATTGCGGAACGAATTCGCGATCTGGTGGCGCAACCTCCTGACTGGGACTGCCTGCTTAATGCGGCCGCCGAGCATTCTGTGGGGCCTTTGTTGGACCGGCATTTGCGTTCCGTCGTGCCAGATGCTTTGCCGCAGGTAGAAATGGAGCGGTTGAAAACCGCCACGCGCGCGAACACCGTACGCTCACTTTTTTTGACTGCGGAACTTCACAAAGTCCTCGATTTGTTTCAGTCGAAAGGAATCGTTTCGATTCCATACAAAGGTCCGGTGCTCGCCGAGCAGGCGTATGGAGACCTGACGCTGCGCGATTTCGACGATCTGGACATCATTCTTCGGCATCGCGATGTGCCGAAGGCGCACGAAGTGATGCAGGGACTCGGGTATGCGGCGCGATTTCCGTGGATTCTGTCCGCGGGCGCGACAGCGTCGCTGGTGCCGGGAGAATACAACTATCGCAACGATGAGCGCCGGGCGATGGTGGAACTTCACACTGAACTCACGCTTCGGCACTTTCCGGTTGTTCCCAATCTTGACGAGTTTGCCGAGCGGCTGGTGACGGTGAAGGCGGGCGGACACGGAGTAAAGACGTTTGCACCGGAGGATCTATTGCCCGTCCTCTGCATTCATGGCTCAAAAGATTTCTGGGAGCGGATATCCTGGGTCGCGGATATTTCGGAGCTCGTCCAGAAAGACGCCGAATTCGATTGGGACAAGACCCTGAGTGCTGCCGAATCGCTACGGGCTGGGAGGATGCTCCATCTGGGTCTCGCGCTCGCGTGGGACGTGCTCGAGGCGCCGTTGCCTGAAGAAATCAAAAAACGCATACGTGCCGACAACGAGGCCACCTCGGTAGCTCAGGAAATCAAGGCGCGGCTGCTGAGCCGCCATGGAACCCGATACAATGCCCGGCGTCGATTTCAATATCGTAGGCGGATGGTGGTCGGGCGGTTGGAGGGTTGGCGTTACTCAATTCGTCTGGCGGTGCTTCCCGTAGAGGAAGATTGGGAGATGGTACGGCTGCCCGGTTTGCTTGCACCGCTTTACATCGCGCTTCGGCCGCTTCGACTGCTTCGGAAATACGGGCGGACCAAGCGCGATCCCCACGGAATATCGTCGTAAATTAGCCGGGAAGCACGTCCTCAGGACATTAGTCACGAATAGGACACGCGAGCGGACATCTCCGTTGACCCGTTGTGGCACACAGATAAGACTGACTGGGCATCCTCTCCATATTGCTGACAAATTAGGCCGGTTGGGGTAAGGCCGAATGGTACAGGGGCTCGTCGGCTCTTCGGGATGTAACGAATTCACAAAGAGGCGTTCGGTCTTGGGAACGAATACAACCACGCAGGAATGCGTTCGGCCGTTGCATATTTCAATTGGCCGAATTCCGCTTTCGCTTTTCATACCGGGAGAAGGTTTGCACGAGCGAGCCCTTGCGAGATATCGCGAGTTTACGGCGGATTCTGCGGGGGCGCTGCCAATTTTTTTGAGAAAAGACGACGGTGCTGGACGCGACGCGGCTGATTTTTCGTACGTGCTTGATGATGCTTCGGTGGTTCTCGATCGCTTCGGCGCAGAATTTCAAAACGTGAAGCATGAATACGCGCTCGATTCACTGTTGCGAATTCTTCTGACGATGGTTTTGCTGCCACGGCGCGGATTTCTGCTGCATGCCGCGTCGGTGGTGCGCGACGGACGCGCTTATATCTTTACGGGCCGCTCGGGTGCTGGAAAGAGCACGGTGGCATCGCTCTCACCTGCTGGGACCGTGCTGACTGACGAAATATCGCTGCTGCGGTTCACTGATGGATGCTGGCACGCGTACGGGACGCCGTTCTGGGGAGAGTTCCGCGCGGCGGGACTGAACGAGCACTATCCGATCGCTGGGATTTACAATCTCGCGCAGGCGACTGAAGACCGCCGGGAACCACTCACGCGGAAAGAAATTCTGCGAGCACTGCTGCCTTGCGTTTTGTTCTTCACAACGAATCCGGAAGCCAATCGTGCACTGTTGCACATGCTGCTCGGGATGGTGGAGCAAGTCCCTTGCTACCGCCTACATTTTCGGCGCGCTGCTAAATTCTGGAAGGTGGTGGCGCCATGAACGAATGTCCGGAACGCAATCCGAAGCTGGCGTGGCGCGAAATTGACGGCGAAGCGGTGATTATTTCGCCAGAAGACAGCCACGTCCACGAACTGAATGAGACGGCCAGTGTGATTTGGAAGAATGCCGACGGGAAACACACCATGGAGCAAATCGCGGCTGCGGTAGCGGCGGACTACGATGTGGCGGTTCCCGTAGCGCAGAGAGACGTGCAGGAATTGATTTCCGCGCTCTCGGAAAAAGGCCTTCTTACGGCTCCGAAGAGGGAAGAGGCAATGGCCGGTGCCTAGCACACCCGTGATGGACCGGCTGATCCGCAAAACGGTGGAGCGGCATCTTCCTTGGAACGTCCACATCGATTTGACTTACCGGTGCAACGAGAGATGCGTCCATTGTTATCTCGACCATCAAGACTATGGGGAAATGACGACGCGGGAAGTGAAGGATGTGCTCGATCAGCTCGCGGAAGCGGGAGCGCTGTTTCTTACGTACAGCGGCGGCGAGATTTTTCTTCGCAAGGATTTGTTTGAGTTGATCGCTTACGGGCGAAAGTTGAATTTTGACGTGAGTTTGAAAACGAATGCGCTTTTGATCGATGGGGAGCGCGCGCGGCAACTCCGCGAGCTTGGCGTCCGCAAGATTCAGATCAGTATATACAGCGCCGACCCTGAGGTTCACGACGCGATTACGAAGGTGCCTGGTTCGCTCGAGCGGTCGTTGCGCGCCGTTCGATTTCTGCAAGCCGAAGGGCTGCAGGTGAAGCTTGCGTGCCCGCTGATGAAACAGAATTTGACGGCGTTTCGCGATGTGCAGGCGCTGGCCGAAAAGCTGGGCGTCCCGTACATGCTGGACCTGACGATTACTCCAAAGCTGGACGGTGACGAAGGCGTGCTGGCACTACGGAGTTCTGCGACGGAACTTCTTCAGGTGCTGCAGGACCAGAAACTGAACACGCGGGCGTGCGCGCCGGCGGAAAGCGTGGATGAACCTGCGTTCGCGACGGGAAGCGCGACATCGAGCGGAATCGAAAGCAGCGCGTACGAAGACATCCCGTGCAGCGCGGGACACAACAGCTGTTACATATCGCCGTACGGCGACGTGTCTCCGTGCGTGCAAATGCCGAAGACTGCAGGCAATTTGCGCAGGGAGCGATTCGAAGAAATCTGGAACGAGTCGAGCGAAATGAAACGCGTTCGCGCGGTGCGCGAGTCGGAGCTGCCGGTGTGCTCGACGTGCTCGATCCGAAATTATTGCGAGCGTTGTCCGGGCCTTGCGCAGATGGAAGGCGGAGATCTACTGGGTGCATACGAACGTGCGTGCGAGCTTGCGGAAATGAATGCGCGTTTGGCGGGCGTTGAAAACCCGGTGAGCGCGGCGCATGCAAACAAAGGGTTGGATGGTTCGATGCGCACAATAACGGCGCGGCGGGATCTTGTGCAAGTCTCGCTGTGAGCAGCGGACTCGGGAGACACGATGGAACGGACTAAGAAATCCTCGGAGTCAAGCGGGCAGAAGCCGGCGGGGAAGCGGTCGTACGTTAAGCCCGAGTGTGTTTCCGAACCGATTTACGAAACGCTGGCGCTGGCGTGCGGGAAGCTTCCGGGCCAAAGCGGAATCTGCCATGCGGTACCGAAGCGATCGTGAGGCGTTTGAGGAATTTTCGCAGCGAGGTTTGATGATGGAAGCAACGCGCGTCAAGAGCAGCCGGTTTCTAAGCAGCGATGAACGATACGGATCGTGGCAGAAGGTGCTCGCCGTCTCGCTCTCGCTATTGATGGCGGCGCCGCTCATGGCGCGCGAGACGATCGCGATTCATTCGACTTTCGCGCAAGTTCGCGCGGCCGATGCTACGCTCGATCAGGGAAACCCCAATACCAATTCAGCTGCGGCGACGACGTTGACGGTTGAATCCGACAATCGCGGAAACAATCAGCGCGCCATTGTTGAGTTCGACCTTTCCAGTTTGCCGAACGTTGCGATCAAGCAGGCTTTGCTCGTGATGCATGCGACGTCGAGCACGATCGTCGGCGCATCGAGGACCTACGGAGCTTATCCGCTCGCTTCGTTCTTCCGCGAATCGGACGTGACATGGAACACGCGCGTGGCCAACTTAACTTGGGGCGCGGCGGGCGGTGACATCGGCGGGACGCCTACGGCGACGGCCACGGTCGGGACGATTACGAGCTCGACGCCGGTGCCGTTTAACATCAGTGCGGACGTCCAGAATTGGTACAACGGAACGCCGAACTACGGGACATTGATACGAGATCAGGCCGAAGGCAATTTCGCTTCGCCTACGACCATCTTCGGTTCGCGCGACGGCACGGCTGCAAACGCGCCCGAACTCGACGTTACATTTCTGCAGAACGTGACGAACATTGCAGCGGTTCCGGGAAACGCCACAGTGACCGTGAGTTGGGGTTATCCGACGCCGATCGGGACGGTGAACGCCGGCGAAAACTACTCCGGGGTTTTGATTCTGAGGCGCGCGAATTTTCCTGTCGATAAGGCCTCGGCGCCAACGGACAAGCAGGATCCGGCGATGTGCGCGACGGTCGGGTCAGGACAGGTGGTGTTCGACAACTCGTCAAATGCTACGAGCTTTACCGATAACAGCTCCGATCCTTGCGGTGCGCCGACGAACGATACGACGTGGTTTTACAAGGTTTTCCTGCGCGATCAAAAGAACTATTACGCGACGCAGCCGATTACGAACGGTTCGGTGTACACGGCGGAAATATCGGCAACGCCGAGCGCTACCTCCGCAGGCCAGCAGAATTCAAAATGGATTGCTGCAACATTTTCAACCACTCTTGCGGCGCCTTCACTGTTTCCGGGCTCGATCGTAATGGCGGGATCGCAAACGAATCTCTCTTATGGGATTGATGCAGTCAGCGGAATGCGGAAGTACCCTCCCGTTTCGCTGGGCGGCCCAGTGACGGGCCGGTCGCCGATCATCGACTCGGGAGATTCTTCGCTGGCGAAAAATGTGATGTATGTGGCGGATAACGACGGACTGGTGTACGGCGTCGCTACCGATACGGGGCAAATCTTGTGGGTGGTGAATCCAACGACGCTGACGACGAACGGCTTCGAAGGCGCGCCTGCGGTGCAATTGAAATCGTTCAGCGATGGTACGTTTACGCCCACGCACGATCTGTTGGTGGTGGGGACGCGGAACGGCGGCAGCACCACAGCCAATCGAATTGTCGGTATTGACGGCAACACAGGAGCAACTTTGTGGCAGACGATCGGGAACGCCGGGGGTGTGGCGAAGATGGACATTATCAGTTCATCGCCCGCGGTGGATTATGTGAATCACGCGGTCTGGGTGACGAGCCGTAGCGCGGGTGCCGTAGCTCAGCCGAGCCTTTGGAAGCTCAATCCGAATACGGGCGCGGTGCTCCTCACTGCAAGTTTAGGCGACACAGATACCGATCCTACACTTTCGGTCTCGAGTGACCTCCTTTTTGTGGCGAACAATGCCGGCACCATCTTTGCGATCGATCCAGTCACAGCGGTGACACAAGCGTCAACGCCCGGCGGCGATGGGGCCATCATTTCGTTCCCTGTGGTCATCGGGAACGTGTCGCCATATACGATTGTCTTCTCCGGGCAGACAAAGGTGCACGCTCTTACGTACAACAAGGCGACGAAGACTTTCAGCACCCTGTGGTCGACCGCGGTGAGCGGCCCGTCTGCCCCGATCGGATTCACCGGATTGGGGAAAATCTATGTCGGATCCGCTGACGGCAAGATTCACGAGCTCGACCTGGTCACGGGTGTCGACGGGAAGCAGCGCACAGCGAACACAGGCCAGCCGGGAATCGTGGGCGATCCCGCGTTGGACGTTACGCTCTCCCGGATTTATATTTCCACCAACGATCAGCGCGCCTATGGCTTTGCGTTCCCATTTTAAGAGAGGCGAGAGATGCGGATTTTAGAAAATATGCCGGCACACCGCAAGTGGCGGACGGCGTCACTGCTTTGCGCGACGCTCGGTCTCGCGCTTGGATTCTCGGCGTGCCAGACGGGGTCCACCTCGGCGAATGGTGGCAATCCTCCTCCCGCCGTGACGGACGCCACAATTTCGTTCTGCGATGATGGCGCGGAAAGTTGCACGCCGGCTACTTCATTCAGCATTGACTCGCTGCGTGATCTTGTCGTGAATGTGAATTGGGAGAATCTCACTGCCGGATCGCACACGCAGATGATCGAAGTAATGATGCCCAATGGCGGGCTGTACCAGGGAGGTCAAAGTGCTTTCCTGGTGCCAAGCTCCTCGAATGGTTCGCTGACGACCACCCGATTGGTCCCGGTGGCCGCTACGTGGATTTCACAGCGACACATCAGCGGGGAATGGAGTGTGCGCGTGTCGCTCGACGGTAAAGCAATCACTACTGAAACGGTGCAACTGAACCCCTGATGACCCCTTCCGCCGCATACGCTCCGGCGCCGTGCAGAATTGATCGCATCGCACCGCCAACGGAAAGCGTTTCGAATCCGATTGCCGCGAAGTTGCGTGCGAATGGGTCGGTATGCTTCCGCGTGCTGGGCGCGAGCATGTTTCCGTGGATTCGTTCGGGCGATTTGGTATTTGTCCGGAAATTTGGGTTCGAGCAAGTGTCGCGCGGCGACGTGATTTTGTTCGAACGCGGCGAGCGGCTGTTCGTTCACCGGGTGCTTCGCGATGCGCGGGGTGCCGCCGGATGGGCGCGCGAGTCGGATGGAAAATTAAACAATGCACTAGTTACCAAGGGTGACGCTCTCGATCGAGAGGACACACCCGTTTCGCGCGATGAGTTTCTGGGCAGAGTGATTCGAGTTCATCGAGAAAATCATCACATCGATATGGAATCAATGGGCCACGTTCTGCTGGGCCGATTCCTTGCGCGCGTTTCGCGCATGAGTTTCGTTTACTACCGTCCGATGCGGGCGGTGAAGCATCTTCTCTTCGGTTAGATCCTCGTTAGTTTGCTTCCGGAATGAAACCATACTTCTGAAAGACTTCGCGAGCTTTTGCGCCCGCCAAAAATTCGAGGAATTTTTTCGCTGCTGCAGGATCTGCAGTGTTTTTGATAACAGCACCGGGATAGATCACAGGCGAATGCGAATCAGCGGGCGCCGTGGCGACGACTGAAATTTTACTGGATGATTTCGCGTCCGTGGCATACACGATGCCGGCGTCGGCATTGCCCGTCTCGACGTAAGTGAGCACTTGGCGCACATCTTTCGCGAGAACGAGCTTCGGTTTAAGCTGATCGTAAAGTCCAAAATGAGCAAGGACTTCCTGAGCGTATTTCCCGGCGGGAACGCTTCGCGGCTCTCCGATTGCGATTATTTTCGTGGCGGGTTTCGTCAGATCTTGAAAATTTGAGATTCCATTGCTTCCGGCTGGAACGATCAGCACGACGCTGTTCCTCACGAGATTCCTGCGCGTGTCCGCTAACAGCAGCCCCTTTGATTCGAGCGCGTCCATTTCCTCGGGGGAGGCGGAAATAAATATGTCGACGGGAGCGCCTTGCTCGATCTGCCGCTGGAGAGTGCCGGAGCCGCCCAGGTTGAAGCGTATCGCCGTGCCGGGCTGCTCGGCGTTGTAAAGCTTAACAATCTCGTCGAGCGTGTTTTTAAGGCTGATCGCGGCGGAAACCGTAAGGCTGCTTCCGGTGGCCTCCGGCCGCATGACGGTTAGCGGCGGCGTGGCGCACGGCGTTTCAAATGATTTTGCAAAGGTTGTCGCGAATGTTGCCGCGAATGTTGTCGCGAAAGACAGGCCGATCGCGAAGACTATTAAAACGAGCGCGCTTACAGTTCGACGGAACACGCTTCGCTCCTCCGTTCGTAGCCTCGCGTTACCAGAGCAGCTTCAGCCCGAATTGTACCTGACGTGATGTTGTCGAAGTGCTGGTGATCGCGCCTGCCGTCCCCGAAATTCCGGTTGGATTCGCAGTGGTGGGCGGCGTAAAGGCAATCAGGTTCGGTGTGTTGAAATTGGCACGATTCAGCAGATTGAAAAGCTCCGCACGAAATTGAACGTTGAAGCGCTCGTTGATTCGCGTGTTCTTGAGGACAGAAAAATCCCAGGTGGCGAGGCCCGGGCCGATGAATGTGTTCCGTCCGAGATCACCGTAAAAGCCGATCGTAGAGGGCGGAGCGATGAAAGCGGCCGGATTAAACCACTGGCCCGGTTTTCCGAGAACCACTGGCCCCGAGAAATCAGGATTCACGAATGGACGAACCGGGTTGCGATTGTCTTTGTTGTTCGAGGGGTTGTAGCTGAGTTGGGGGGTGAACGGAAATCCGCCTTGCAGTGTGACGATGTTTGCCGCTGACCAGCCGCTCACGACACCATTTTTCCAGCCTTCCAAGCCGTCGCCAAACGCTTTTCCGCGTCCGAATGGCAACTCGTAGATCGCATTGATCACGGCGAGATTTCTCACGTCGTAAGTAGCGAGCCCCTTGTCAGCCCTCAGATCTAACGGATTGGAGACAAGGCCTGGCGCGTTGTTTGCGGTCGTCTGATTGAGCGAATCGCCATCGTCGAGCGATTTTGACCACGTGTACACACCGCGAACCAAAAAGCCGTGGCTGAAGCGGCGCCTCAAATCGATTTGCAAAGCGTTGTAGGAGCTATCGCCTCGCGAAAACCATGTCCATGTATTTGCAATGCCCGGACTGGCGTTGGCGAGTGGCGCTCCAGCAGGGATGAAGAAGCTACCAGCGGGCACCGGGGCTCCTGCCAATGGCGAGCCGATCGGAAAGCCTTGTGCAGGCGTTACGACAGGTGGCGGTGTCATTTGATTCGGGGTGACAGTCGGGAAAATGGCGGGGCACGGCGAAGCAGGACAAATCGTTGGAATGGGCTCGTTCGCGTCGATGCCAATGATTTCGTGATAGCCGTGCGAGCCAACATAACCGATCGACAAAATCGTGTTGAGTGAAAGCTCTTGATCGACTCGAAGCGACCACGAAATCAATGTTGGCGTCTGCATATTCGGCTGCACTCCACCGGGAATGAGTTTCGCTCCAGCAGGTACGGGAGCCGATGGATCGATCGGAAGAGATGAGACCGCTACCCCGGAGAGGCTGTACACGGGATTAAACGGTGCATTTTGGTCGGTGCGATAGCCGAGCGCATCCTGCAAATCGTTGTACATGCCGAAGCCTGCCCGAACCACCGTCTTTGTGCGGAAGGGGCTCCACGCGACTCCAATGCGGGGCTGCGGGAGAAACTTGGCGTTGTTGACGGTGAATACGGAGCTGCCGATTCGCGGCTGCGTGGAAATCACGCCTTCAGTGAACGTGTAGTTGGCGGCGCGGTCGTGAGCTTCGTTCCAGCCCGTCGAGAATTCGTCGCGGAAGCCGAGCGAAAGCGTTAGGTTCGGAGTAACGCGAATCACGTCTTCCGCGTGAAGAGCGCCGAATAGTGATCGCCAATTCATTTCGGTAGGAGCCGGATCGTAGAGGAATGTGGCCACGGTACCTTGGACAAACGACGAAATGCTCGCGAAGGACGCCTGCCCAAGCTGGCTCAACGCAATCGTTTCGTTCGACTGAAATTGCTGGAACCACGCACCGAAACTCAACAGATGGCGTCCACGAGTGAGCGATACACGATCCTCATATGTGAAGAGATTCCGCGCGATATGAAGATCGCTTCCGTTGTTGCTTCCCGCGAGACCAATCGAAGCCTGCGGATTTGACGCCGCGCTTCCGCCGACGACAACGGCACCGACTTGGCGTCCAACGAGAAAGCCCGGGACGTCCGCCGCGGGAGTGCTGGGAGTGGGTTCGCCCGTGAAGAAATACCCGGCACGCGAAAAGCCGAAGCGGGCGGTGTTGAGGAGAGTCGGCGAGAAGACGTGTGTTTCCTCGAGGCTGAAGACTTGCTCGCGAAGAGTCAGGATATCAGTGCTGAACGGGTTTCCGATCGTAGCGGTGACGTCGGCACCATCGTCGATCGTGTAGATTCCTGAAAACGTATCGCGTGGCGAGAAAATATGGTCGACACGCAGGGTGCCGAAATCCTCACGAATCGTTTGCGGGGCGCTGCCGGACACCTGGGAGATTCCGTTGAAATCCTCCGAACCGGCGGACGGCGTAGGCCACAAATTCAAGAGCGGTACGACACTCGGCACGGCCGCGGCACGTGAAGAGAGGGACGGAACGAAAGCGACCGATGTTTGGTTGAGATCCTGCCGAAATCCCTCGTAATTTACGAAGATGAAGCTCTTGTCCTGTTGGAGCGGAGCGCCCATCGCGATGCCAAACTGGTTGCGCTCGAATGGCGGTGCGCCGCCTACGTCAAAGAAGTTGGGCGCGTCGAGGGCGCTGTTGCGAACGAATTCATACACCGAGCCGTGCCACTGATTGGTTCCTGCCTGAGTGGCGATAATCACCTGGCCGCCCGGCCGCTTTCCATATTCGGCGCCGTAAGAATCGCGCAGAACATTGAATTCGCGGACACCTTCCACGCCGAGCAGCAGACCGCTCGGACCGCCCGGCTGCATATTATTTTCGGCGGCGCCTGTGAATTCCACGCCGTTGAGAAGGAATAAATTCTGCTGCGGACGATTGCCGGAAACTGAAAAGTTATCTGCGGTGGTCGAGTTGGAAACCCCAGTGCCTCCGGTTTTCTGGGAAGTGAAATTGACGATGCCCGGATTCAAGGGCAACAACAAATCGTAGCTTCGGCCGTTCAGCGGCAGATCCTTCACCTGCTGTTCAGCGACGATGCCGGAAATATCGGAGGTCGTTACGCTCACCATCGGCGCGTCGGAGTCTACTTTTGCCTGCTGATTCAATTCTCCCACACGCAGCTGTATATCTGCATTGGCAACTTGTCCGACGACCAGGTGAATTCCGGTCCTCACCTGTTCGGCAAATCCCGATTTCTTCACGCTGACCTCGTATACTCCGATCGGCAGCGCAAACACCTGATAACGTCCCATTGGATCCGTGACCGCATTGCGGATTTCGCCGGTTTCGAGATTTCGGACGCTTACGCTGGCACCGACGACCGCCGCACCCGATTGATCCGTAACCGTTCCCGAAAGTGTGGCCGACACTTGTGCCGATGCCAGCGGGGCGAAGACCGACACCAGCGTCAGAAGCGCGCCGAGCCTGGCAATCGCCGTCAGAATTTGCGATGAGCATCTTTGGTGGATTGGTCGGATGGCTACGAATGGATAAAGAACCATGGCAAAGCAGGTGGACATCGGGATCTCCCCCTTTTGAGTGAGACGATCGAAAGCTTGGAAGCGCCGTCAGCGTTTGGCCGACAACGAGCTATACGTTTTAATACGATTATAATAAGTAAGTCAAATCGATTAGCTTCGACTTAGGAGGAGGGCACAGATCCGCAAGGGAGCTTTGTCAGGGTCGAATAATCATTACTTCTGTGGATTTGATGAGCGCGGCGGCCGTCTGGCCTTTCTTGAGGCGCATTTCGCGCACGGCGTCGGCGGTAATGATGGAAGTGATGTGCTGGCCGCCGATCGAGAGGCTCACTTGTGCGATGAGCCCGCTGGTCTTGATGTCAGTTACGCGGCCGATCAGCTGATTGCGACCGCTGATGCGGCGAAAGCTCGTTCGACGCTCGGTTACTTCGCCGCGTTCGGTGGCTCGATAGAGAAAGCGGTCGACTTCGCTCTCGGGGATGCGATGGTGTCCGCCGGCGGTCTTGACAGTGCGGATTTTGCGCTTGTAGATCCACTGCTTGAGCGTCGGATAGCTGATGCCCAGCACTTGCGCGGCCTCACGAGGAGTGAAGAGCTTTGTTTTTGCCATTTCGGGCTCAGCTTGTCACTTCAATCGCCGATTGTAAAGCGGCGTCAGATATTACACGGGATTCACTCACGACCGCCTCGCTAGTGAGGTAGAATTAGTGTTTACGGTGTATCGGGAGACAGGCGCGAGCGCATTAGTTTCGCGACTGCGTCTTTCGGATGATTACTATCACTGTGCCGACAAATTCGATTTGAAGATAGCGTCGGGCAGTATCAAAATTGAATCTCAACGGAAATCCCCAAACACTTAACCGCCATATTTCAGGACAGCGATAAAAAGAGGACATTATGAGCATCAGCGCGACGACCACTCCGCAAGGGCAAGATCCAAAAAAATCGCAGAATCCGCTAAAGGAGTTAAATGCTTTCGGGCAATCGGTGTGGCTCGATTTCATCCGTCGAAACCTGATATCGACGGGCGAACTCGGCCGGTTGATCGCGCAAGACGGGCTGCGCGGCGTGACTTCCAATCCCTCGATTTTCGAGAAAGCGATCACGGGCAGCACCGACTATTCGAAGACGCTCGAGGAATTGAGCGCGCAGAAAGGCCTCGACGCGAAGCAGATATATGAGGCGCTCGCGATTCGCGATATTCAAGATGCCGCCGATGTGCTGCGCTCCGTTTACGATGAGACGAACGGTCGCGATGGATATGTAAGCCTGGAAGTGGCCCCGTATCTGGCGCACAAGACGCAGGAAACGCTGGAGGAAGCTCGCCGTTTATGGAAAACCGTGGGCCGCGAAAACCTGATGGTAAAAGTTCCGGGAACCGCGGAAGGAATTCCGGCAATACAGCAGCTCATCAGCGAGGGAATCAACATCAACGTGACGCTGCTCTTCGCACAGGACGTTTACGAGCGCGTGGCAGAAGCGTACATTGCCGGGCTCGAGGCTTTGGCGAAGTCAGGCGGCAAGTTGAGCCGGATCGGAAGCGTGGCAAGCTTTTTCGTCAGCCGAATCGATACTCTCATCGACAATCAGATCGCGGATCGAATCAAGAAATCGCAAAACCCGGCGGAGCAAGCAACTCTGCGCGGTCTCGAGGGGAAAATAGCCATCGCGAATGCGAAGCTCACGTATCAGAAGTATAAGGAGATTTTCAGCGGGCCGCGGTGGGCGAAGCTTGCTGCTGCCGGAGCGCAGACGCAGCGCGTTCTGTGGGCCAGCACGAGCACGAAGAATCCGGCGTTCTCCGATATTTTGTACGTCGAGGAATTGATAGGGCCGGATACGGTGGACACGATTCCTCCGGCCACGTATGACGCGTTTCGCAATCACGGCAAGCCGCGCGCGAGCCTGGAAGAAAATATCCCCTCGGCGCAAGAAACGATGGATACGCTCAAGCGCGTTGGGATTTCGATGAAGGCGGCGACGGATCAGCTGACAGAAGAGGGCGTGAAACTTTTCGCCGATGCGTTTGACAAGCTGCTCGCAGCGGTTGGAAAACACGCGAAAACGTCGGCTGCCTCGGCTGTGAACAATCTTTCCTACAAACTTCCGGATAATCTGGCTGCGGCCGTGAAGGCAACGCTCGAGGATTGGAAAACGAACGGCAAAGTGAAACGCTTGTGGGCACGCGATGCTTCGCTTTGGACGAACGCCGACGAAGCGAGCTGGCTAGGATGGCTCACGATCGCAGATGATGAGATCGCGCACAGCCGCGATTTCAAGCAGATCGCGGCAGAAATAGCCGAGGGCGGATTTACGCATGCCGTTTTGCTCGGTATGGGTGGATCGAGCTTGTGCGTGGAAGTAATGAAGCTCACATACGGCAAAATCGACGGTCACCCGGAGATTCTAGTGCTGGATTCCACCGATCCGGCGGAAATCCGAACCCTGACCGGCAAGCTAGACTTGAAGAAGACGATTTTTATTGTGTCAAGCAAATCGGGCAGCACGCTCGAGCCGAACATATTCAAACAATACTTCTTCGAGAAAGTGAAGCAGGCCGTCGGGGCCGAAGAAGCGCCGAAGCGATTCATCGCCATCACGGATCCCGGCTCGCATTTGCAGAAAACTGCCGAGAGTGAGGGGTTCCGCCAAGTTTTCTTCGGTGTTCCCAGCATCGGCGGACGTTATTCGGCGCTTTCGAATTTCGGAATGATTCCCGGCGCGATTCAAGGAGTGGATATTCGTAAGTTTCTCGATCGCGTAGAGGAAATGGTGCACGCGTGCGCGTCGGTGGTACCGGCGGATGAAAATCCAGGAGTGATTCTGGGTGCGATTCTGGGAACGCTTCAGAAAATGGGCCGCGATAAGGTCACGATTGTTACGTCGCCCGGAATTTCAGACCTGGGCGCGTGGCTCGAGCAACTGCTTGCCGAATCGACGGGAAAACAAGGAAAAGGGCTGATTCCGGTCGATCGCGAGCAAATTGGATCGCCCGAAGTCTACGGCAGCGATCGGATTTTCGTGTACGTACGGCTCCAGTCGGCACCCGATTCGAAACAGGACGCAGCGGTGGCCGCGCTCGAAAAAACCGGGCATCCAGTGGTTCGCATCGCGGTTCCGGACATTTATGAGCTTGGCCAGGAATTCTTCCGCTGGGAGATTGCGACGGCGGTGGCCGGATCGATCATAGGGATTAACGCGTTCAATCAGCCGGACGTGGAAGCGAGCAAGATCGCGACGAAGAATCTGACGTCCGAATACGAAAAGAGCGGATCGCTTCCTGCGGAGCATCCCTTCTTTGAAGGTAGCGGAGTGAAACTTTATAGCGATGACAAGAACGTCGAGGTGCTGAAGAAATCCGCAGGCGGCGACTTAACACTCTCCGGATATCTGCGCGCGCACATAAATCGGCTAAAGACCGGAGATTACTTCGCCTTGCTCGCATACATTGACATGAACGAGGCGCACGAAGCGCAGCTCCAAACCATCCGGCACACCATACGCGATAAGAAAAAGGTCGCGACGTGTGTCGGCTTCGGCCCGCGTTTTCTGCATTCCACGGGACAGGCGTATAAGGGTGGGCCAAACTCCGGCGTGTTTTTGCAGATTACTTGTGATGACGCCGCCGATATCCAAGTGCCCGAGCAAAAGTACACTTTCGGCGTTGTGAAGGCCGCGCAAGCTCGCGGTGACTTTCAAGTGCTGGCAGACCGCGACCGCCGGGCGCTGCGGATCCATTTGGGAACGGACGTCGCAGCGGGAATGCGCGGCCTCCACAGCGCAATTCGGCAGGCGCTGTTGTAGCCGCGACGAAGCGAGGCGGAGGGCCGATTTCATGGATTTAACCGATCCGACAGAGTTGGCGCAGGAGGAGCGAGGGCAGCCCGCAGAGGCCTGCGCGATGGTTATTTTCGGTGCCGGGGGCGACCTGACGAAGCGCAAACTTTTCCCCGCGCTTTACAATCTCGCAAAGAGCAAACTTCTTCCGCAAAGCTTCGCGATTATCGGGGCGTCACGCGAGGAATATTCCACCGAGCAGTTTCGTCAGAAAACGACCGCAGAGATGAAAGAATTCCTCTCAGGCGCTTCCGGAGACGCGTGGGAGTGGTTCGCGAATCGCCTCTACTACATTTCGGGCGATTTCAACGACCCTGCGCTCTACAAGAAAATTCAGGATCAGCTCGCGCAAGTTGACAAGGAGCATGCGACTTGCGGGAATCGGTTGTTCTACCTTGCGACAAGTCCGAGTTTTTTCCCGGTTGTGGTAAAACAACTCGGCGCGGCTGGCCTAACGACTAGCGAAGGTGATACCTGGAAACGCGTTGTAATCGAAAAGCCGTTTGGGCACGATCTGGCCTCCGCGGTCGCTTTGAATCGCGAAATCCTGCAGGTGCTTCAGGAAAAACAGATTTACCGCATCGATCACTACCTCGGCAAAGAAACGGTCCAGAATATTCTCGCGTTTCGATTTGCAAACGGAATTTTCGAGCCGGTGTGGAATCGCCGGTACGTGGATCACGTGCAGATTACGGTTGCTGAAGAGCTAGGCGTCGAGCTCCGCGGCGATTACTACAATCGGGCCGGCGCGCTTTGCGACATGGTGCCGAATCACATTTTTCAGCTCATCACTTTGATGGCCATGGAGCCGCCGATTTCGTTCGATGCGGATGCGGTCCACGATGAGCAGACAAAAATTTTGCGCGCGGTGCAGCCCCTGAATCCCGAGCAAGTGCTGACGCAGGCGGTGCGCGGCCAGTACGATGAAGGGGGCATTGGCGGCAAATCGGTATCTGCATATCGCTCGGAGCCGAACGTTCCGAAAGATTCCACCACGGAGACATTCGTAGCGCTCGCCCTGCACATCGATAACTGGCGATGGGCCAGCGTGCCGTTTTATTTGCGGACAGGAAAGCGGATGGCAACGCGCGTCACTGAAATTGTGGTGCGCTTCAGGCGGCCGCCATTTGTTCTATTCCGCAAGACTCCGGTAGAGAGCATCCCGTCAAACGAACTGGTGATCAGCATTCAGCCGAACGAGGGAATATCGTTGAGCTTTGAGGCGAAAGTCCCCGGGCCCGTGGTGCGCCTGGGCGCCGTAGATATGAATTTCGAGTATGCCGACTACTTCGGCACGGAACCTTCCACCGGATACGAAACCCTGCTCTACGACTGCATGATGGGAGATCCGACGCTGTTTCAACGCGCGGATATGGTGGAAGCGGGTTGGAGCGTGGTGCAGCCGATTCTAGATGTTTGGAAGGCACTTCCACCTCGCGATTTTCCCAACTATGCAGCAGGCTCATGGGGACCGGAGCAGTCCGCGGAACTGCTGCGCCGCGAGGGGCGCGAGTGGCGCGATCCATTGCGCAAGCGGGGATCTCGTCACGCCACTCAGCAAGGCACAAAGGCTGCCGCGGCTGCCGGACAACCAAATCCAACTGCAAAAACGTAAGTTGCGCCGCACACTCGAGCGCCCTCAAGAATGAAGAGCCGCGCGAACTCACTCCAATACATCCAGAATCAATCCTTCGACGTTTGTATTATCGGCGGCGGCGCTACCGGTTCCGGCTGCGCTCTCGATGCGCAACTGCGGGGACTGAAAACCATTCAGCTCGAAGCTGGCGATTTTGCGTCGGCTACGTCGAGCGCTTCCACGAAGATGGTTCATGGCGGCATCCGGTACCTGGAGGAAGCGTTCCGCCGACTTCGATCCCGCTGAATACCAAGTGGTGAATCGTGCGCTGCACGAGCGGATCCACATGCTGAAGAACGCGCCGTTCTTGACGCGCGCGCGAGAATTCATCACGCCTTGCTATAGCTGGTTCCAGGCCGCCTATTTCGAAACGGGATTGAAACTCTACGATTGGATCGCCGGCAGCGCGAGTCTTGCGCCAAGCCATTTTATTTCTCGCGAAGAAATACTTCGCCGGCTGCCGAATTTGAACGACCGCGAACTGGTGGGAGCCGTGGCCTACACCGACGGGCAATTCGATGACGCGGGCTATAACATTGCACTCGTCGAGACTTTTGCGAAGGAGGGCGGGGAAGCGCTGAATTACGCGCGCGTGACGGGATTCTCGAAGAGCGCTGATGGAAAGCTGATGTCGGCGGAAGTGAGAGACCAGCTGAGTGGCCTAACTTTCCCGGTACGTGCACGCGCGTTCGTAAATGCAACGGGGCCGTTCACGGACACGGTTCGCGCGATGGCTACTCCCGAAGCACGGCCGCGATTGAGGCTTAGCAAAGGCGTGCACATTCTTATGCCGCTCGATGTGCTGTCAAGCAGCGACGCGATGCTGATTCCAAGAACCGAAGATGGCCGGGTACTGTTTGCGATTCCGTGGATGGGCAGACTGCTGGTTGGAACCACTGAGGAAGAAGTCGAAGTTGGCGACGAACTGCATCTGACCCGCGACGAAGTGGAGTATTTGCTGCGACACTTGAATCGGTATCTTCGTACGGCAGCGACGGCAGATTTGGTGGTTGGCGGCTTTGCGGGAGCGCGGCCTCTGCTAAGTTCCGGAGATTCCAGAAACACGAAGAAATTGGCGCGCGATCATGAGGTCGAAACAGACTCGAAGAGCGGCTTGATCAGCGTCATGGGCGGAAAATGGACCACGCACCGGGCGATGGCTGAAGATGCGATTGATACCGTGCAGAGATTTTTCGGCGGCGCTGGTTCATCGTGTTCGACGCTGAATCACCCGTTAATTGGTTCGGAGGGCTATTCGCAAGACTACTGGCGGAGCTTGACCGGGCAATTCGGCGTGACGGAACAATCGGCGCGGCATCTCGCAGAGAAATTCGGAAGTCGCGCGGCGCTGGTGTTGGAATTGATCGCAGAGGATCGGCAGTTCGGCGCGCCGCTGGTCGAAGGATTACCTCCGCTTCGAGCAGAGGTAATATTCGCCGCCCGCCATACAATGGCGATGACGATCGAGGATGTGCTGGCGCGCCGCATAGGGTTGCAGATATATGGATGGAACGAAGCACTCGCTGCCGCGCCCGCAGCGGCAGACCTGCTTGCTCGCGAGCATCACTGGGCCGATGCGAAACGCGAGCAGGCTCTCCGCGAATATGTCGCGAGGATCCACGAATTGCAGCGAGCCGCCGGCCTCGCGACTGGGACGCAGCGTGTTTCTTGAGTGCCATCGGCAATAGCGTACGGAAGGGAATTGTGGCGAACTTCATTGGAGCGCTTGACCAGGGCACAACGAGCACGCGGTTCATCGTTTTCGATCGCGCTGGACGCGTTGTTTCCGTCGCGCAAAAAGAACACCGGCAGATATACCCGCAGCCCGGCTGGGTGGAGCACGACCCCGAAGAAATCTGGCTGCGTACGCAGGAGGTGATTGCCGAGGCGATGAGTCAGCGTGGCCTCGCGCCCGCTGACCTCACCGCGATCGGCATCACTAACCAGCGCGAAACGGTCGTGCTGTGGGATCGCAACACCGGCGAGGCGGTTGCGAACGCCATCGTCTGGCAGGACACGCGCACGGATGATTTCGTCCGGGAATTCTCTGAGGATGGCGGCCAGGATCGCTATCGTGCGAAGACGGGCCTACCGCTTGCAACCTACTTCAGCGGTTTGAAGATTCGCTGGCTGCTGGAAAATATCGCCGGGCTCCGACGAAAAGCAGAGGCCGGCGAAATTCTTTTCGGCAACATCGATACATTTTTGGTGTGGAAACTCACGGGCGGATCGGCCGGTGCGGTCCACGTGACGGACGTATCGAACGCGAGCCGCACACAGCTTATGAATCTCGAAACGCTCGCATGGGACAAGGAAATTCTCTCCGAATTCGATATTCCTGCTGCGATGCTTCCGCAAATTCGTTCCAGCAGTGAAATCTACGGAAATGTTCAAATCGACTCATTGAGGGGCGTCCCAATCGCTGGCATCCTGGGTGATCAGCAGGCGGCGCTCGTCGGTCAAACGTGTTTCAAACCGGGCGAGGCAAAAAACACGTACGGCACAGGCTGTTTCCTGCTAATGAACACAGGCGAGCGGCCCGTTCACTCGCGCTACGGCTTGCTTACGACAGTGGCATACAAGTTCGGAAAGCAGCCGGTTCGATATGCGCTCGAAGGCAGCGTTGCGATCACCGGCGCGCTCGTACAGTGGCTTCGTGACAATTTGAAATTGATCGAAAAAAGTTCGGACATCGACGCGCTGGCAAAAAGCGTCGAGGATAACGGCGGCGTTTATTTCGTTCCGGCGTTCTCCGGCTTGTATGCGCCATATTGGAAGGCAAACGCTCGCGGAGTGATCGCCGGCCTTACGCGCTACGCGAATCGCGGACACATCGCGCGAGCGGCGCTCGAAGCAACTGCGTTCCAGGTTCGCGAAGTTGTGGAAGCGATGGAAAACGATTCCGGGATTCATCTGGATGTCTTGCGCACGGACGGCGGAATGGTCGCGAACGATCTGCTCATGCAATTCCAGGCTGATATTCTCGACCGCCCGGTTGTTCGTCCTGCGGTCCAGGAAACAACGTCGCTCGGTGCTGCGTATGCGGCGGGGCTTGCCGTTGGATTCTACAAAGACACTGACGAACTGCGCGCACACTGGCAAGTGGACCGCACCTGGCAGCCTGCGATGAAAAGCGCCGCACGCGATGAAATGTACCGCATGTGGAAGAAAGCGGTGACTCGCACATTTGATTGGATCGACTAATCGGATTGACCGATCGGAGCGGCCGATTCCACGAGGAGAAATCATGGGCGAGAATTCAGTTCCGGGATTCGTCAGCAAGGCGAGCAAGTATTCGGTGCCTGAAACAATCAGCCGGCTCCGCGCGATATTGAATTCGAAAGGCGTCGCGATCTTTGCGCTCGTCGACCACAGCGGCGAGGCAGAAAGGGCCGGCCTGAAAATGCGTCCTACTCAGCTGTTGATCTTCGGCAATCCGAAAGCGGGCACGCCTCTTATGCTTGCCAGTCCAAGCGTCGCCATTGACCTGCCACTCAAAGCGCTTGCCTGGGAGGACGAAGCCGGCAAAGTGTGGCTCAGTTTCAATTCTTCCGGCTACCTCCAGAAGCGACACGGCTTTCCGCTTGAGCTCGAGAAAAATATCGCAGCCGTCGAACCGTTAATCGAACAAGCGCTGGCCTGAGCCAACCGGTCGCCGGACCATTCCTCATCTTCTCTCCTTGATTGCTCCCCGCCGCGAGGTGTATACACACGCGCAGGCGTTTTGGGTTCCAACTCACCATTTCGCATTCAGTCTGTTTCCAGCAAGCCGCTGCATTTCTTGCGGGCAACCACACCGCGGTGCGGCAATTGAAGGAGACGCAATGAGTGAAGCTGGATCGGCGGCGGTTCCTCGAACACGCACCAAGTTGACGAGAGACCAGATCACCGGTTTCTGGGGCGCATGGACCGGATGGACCCTCGATGGCATGGACTCGATTATCTATGCCTTGGTGTTGAGCCCCGCGCTCACCGAACTGCTCCCCAAGTCCGGTTACGCGAGCACCCCGGCAAATGTTGGCTTCGCTGGTTCCATTCTTTTCGCGCTATTTCTGATCGGTTGGGGGCTTTCGTTTTTGTGGGGACCCGTCGCGGATCGCTATGGACGCGCCCGCGTTCTTGCGGCAACTATTTTGGTGTACGCGATTTTTACCGGAGCTGCGGCGCTTTCGCAAAACGTATGGGAGCTTGCAATATTTCGTTTGCTTGCGGGCATCGGCATCGGTGGGGAATGGTCGCTTGCGGGAACGTACGTGGCCGAAGCGTGGCCGGAGGATCGCCGGAAAATGGGCGCAGGATATCTTCAAACCGGCTATTACGCAGGATTTTTCCTTGCCGCAGCGCTCAATTTCACCGTTGGAGCACATTACGGGTGGCGAGCCATGTTTCTGTGTGGCCTATCTCCGGTGGTCGTCGCTTTTCTCGTGAGAATTCGCGTGAAGGAGCCCGAGCGCTGGAAGCAGAACGCCGTACCGGCTCGCCATCGCAGCCCTCTCCGTGAGATTTTCAGTTCGCAATATCGCCGCCGCACAATCGTGAATACAGCGCTCTTGACGGTTGCAATTATCGGGCTATGGGCGGGATCTGTTTACGAGCCTACCGCGATCATCACGCTGGCGAAGAAAGCTGGAATGTCGGCCGCGGATGCAGTTCGCACCGCTTCCTACGGAACAGGCCTTCTTTCGATTGGGACAATCCTTGGCTGTCTTGCGCTGCCGGTTATTGCCGAGCGCACCAGCCGGCGTCTCACGCTGGCGTTTTATTTTCTCGGAATGGGCGTTTTTATCGCACTGAGTTTCGGCTGGGCGTTTTATCTGCCAAATGCACTACATCCGTTCATCGCGCTGTTGTTCTTTCTCGGGTTTTTTGGAGGGAATTTCACGATGTTCAGCCTGTGGCTTCCGGAGCAATACGAAACTTCGGTGCGCGCCACGGCTTTCGCGTTCGCTACGTCCTTCGGGCGTTTCGTGGGCGCGGGCGTAAATTTTGGGCTCGGCGCGATGGTCCGAAATACAGGTACTCTAGGGAAGCCGGTGGCTTACACTGCGATTGCGTTCGCAATCGGATTGCTGATCATTCCGCTAAGCTTCGAAACAATCGGGAAGCCCCTACCCGACTGACGCGGCATACACTCCGGCATCGAGCCGGCGTGTCACTGCGGGTTGATGACGCGTGAGAGTAATCACCAGACATCCAATTTGTTGCTTTTGGAATCGAACCAGCATTACGATGTGATATAAGAAGAATAGTGACGCGGAGCGTTGGATGCTCCTGCGCGGAATGGTAGCGGTCGAACTGAAAGCGTGCGGACAGATACCCAAAAGATTGCCCTGCTTCGAGCGTTGGTTGTCACGCTACTAGTGTGTTTGGCTGGCCTTTCGACCCTGGCGAAGAACAATCAATATCTCCCTACATCCAATCCTGCCCGGTACCTCTCAATTGCGAGCAAGATGAAAGCGGATTCGGATCGATCTCCCGCCCCGATCGAATTCCATCCGGCCCAACCCACGTCGCGAATGCTGATTCCTGAGCCGATTCTTGTTGTTACGAGGGTCGATCATTGGGAAGCGCCCTTCGTCCCGCGCATCAGCCTTAGTATCTGCTTGCGTCACCGTGCTCCCCCGGTTACACCCTCCCATTAGAATCGCGCTTGAACAAACTTAATTCCTTAACTCGAAACCACAGCAAGGCTCTATTTCTATTGAGCTGACGATATGCACCCGGAGCGGGAGTGATTATGACTGCGAAGCCGTTGACGCCTGTTCGCTTGGAACAATTAAGGCGATTCAGCACGTGCTTGATCGCCAGCGCGATCGAGACTTTTCGCGTTCGCTTGCCCAACACCGGATTCTCTGATTCCAGTATCCGTTGCATCTTCGAAGATTTAGCTCCCATCGCAGGGTACGCCGCTACCGCACGCATTCGGAGCGCTGAGCCACCGATGGAAGGGGGAAGTTTCTTCTACGATCGCACCGACTGGTGGAATCAGCTGTTAACCATCCCGGCGCCCCGCGTCGTGGTGATCCAGGACGTTGATGCTCATCCTGGCTTGGGCGCTTTTGTCGGCGAGGTTCATGCAAGTATTCTCCAAGCACTTGGGTGCGTGGGGCTCGTGACCAATGGAGCGGTTCGGGACTTGAATGCTGTTCGAAAATCAGGATTCCAGATGTTCGCAGGCAACATTTCCGTTTCCCACGGCTACGCACACGTTTTTGACTTTGGTGGCACCGTCGACGTTGCCCGCCTGAAGATTCGTCCTGGGGACCTGATTCATGCCGACCGCCACGGCGTTCTTACGGTTCCCATGGAAATTGCGGATAAAATTCCTCCCGTGGCGGCCGATATTCAGGATTGCAGGCAGCGAATAGTTGATCTCTGCCGTTCTTCGGACTTTTCGATTGAAAAACTGCGTGAGTGTTTCGAGAGAGAACTCAATGAACAACGAAATCGGCACAACACCTAGCTCAGTGACAACAGGGATAGAGTTCACGATGAAGATGATTACTAAAAAATGGCCCTCGCCGCACTTCTCCGCATGGACCTGGGCGGCGCTTCTACCGCTGCTCGGGGCAGCGTTCCTGGCCGGCTGCGGCTCGACCGGCAAGACTAAAGCCGACGACAAAGCCGACGCGCCATCGGTCGCTGTCGTCAAGGTCACCCGACAGAATCTTTCGAACGATCTGGAAATCGCCTCCGAGTTTCTCCCCTTCCAGGAAATCGACGTCTACGCCAAAGTTTCCGGTTACATTCAGAAGCTCTACGTCGATTGGGGAACCCATGTACGCCGAGGTCAGCTCCTCGCAGTTCTCGAAATTCCAGAGCTCGAGCAGCAACTTGCCCAAGACGAAGCGGCCCTCCACCGAAGCGAGCAGGACGTCGAGCGTTATCGCGAAGATCTTGGGCGGGCGCAGTCGGCCTACAGCGTCGCGCACGTTTCATATACGCGCTTAGCGGAAGTTCAGAAATCGAGGCCAGAACTGGTTGCCCAGCAGGATATTGACGTCGCGCAGGGCAAAGACCTCGAAGCCAGCGCAGGCGTGTCGGCCTCCAGAGATGCGTTGGCTGCTGCCGAACAAGCTTCGATCGCTTTCAAGGCGGCGCTCGAAAAGGACAAAGCCATGTTCGCGTATGCACGCATGACAGCTCCTTTCGACGGGGTCGTCACACAGATCAATGCGTATACCGGCGCGCTGCTACCCGCCGGAACAGGTTCCGGCAAGGGCGATTCCGCTCTCTGCCGACTTTCGCAAAACGATCTCTTGCGCCTCGTGATTCCGGTTCCCGAGCGGGCCGTTCCCGATATCCGCGTCGGACAGAACGTCGCCGTTGAGGTTTCTGCGCTCAAGCGAACCTTCAACGGAAAAGTCGTTCGCTTCTCCGGACAAATCGATCCGGCGGTGCGGACGATGCACACTGAGGTTGATGTCCCTAATCCGAACTACGAGCTCGTGCCGGGGATGTACGCCTCCGTACGGCTTCCGCTGCACTCTGCCTCGAATGTCCTCGTGCTTCCGATTCAGGCTGTTCAGGCTTCCGGCGAAGGCCGCGGCTCTGTATTTGTGGTTAATGGCGGCAACCAAATCGAGAAGCGCGATGTCACTCTCGGCCTCCAGACGGCCAATCACGTCGAAATTATTTCTGGCCTTACTGAGAACCAGCTCGTCGTCTTCGGCGAGCAAGGCGAGTATAAGGCAGGCCAGATCGTCAAGCCCAAACTCGTCAACATGACGGACATGGAATAGGAGTACTCATGCCCTCTTTTTCTTTGAAGCATCCTTACTTTGTCATCGTCATTTGCCTGTTTGTGTGCGTTCTCGGTCTCACCAGCGTCGTCCAGATGCCCGTCGACATGTTTCCGCCAATCAATATTCCTGTCGTCATCGTCGCCACGTTTTACAGCGGAATGCCACCGGAGCAGATTGAAGCGGACATCACCGACACATTCGAGCGGTTCTTTACGCTCGGCAGCGGCATTGACCACATGGAATCGCGCTCGATGTCGGGCGTGAGCCTGATCAAGATTTATTTCCAGCCAGGTACCGACGCCAACGCGGACGTGACGCAGATCTCGAATCTCGCGATGGCGGACCTTAGGCGCCTGCCTCAGGGCACTCTCCCTCCCGTGGTGATGAAGGTAGACGCTTCGAGTTTGCCGGTTTGTCTCTTGACGGTCGATGGGAAAGGATTAGACGAGACTCAACTTCACGATTATTTGCAATTTCAAATTCGCAACCAGATTGCAGGAGTGCCGGGCGCGACTGTGCCCCCGCCCTACGGTGGCCGTTCCCGGCAGATCATGGTCTACGTCGACCCGTTAAAACTGCAGGCCCATCAACTCAGCCCCATGGATGTGGTGCGCGCCACCGATTCCTCGAATTTGATTCTGCCAGCGGGCGATGTCCGCATCGGCCCGATGGACTACAACCTCTACACCAACGCGCAGGTCGACAACGCCGAGGCCCTCAACAGCGTGCCGCTGAAGACAGAAGGACAGAGATCCGTTTTCATCGGCGACGTCGGCAACGCCGTCGACGGCGCTGCCATCCAGTACAACATCGTCCGCGTCAACGGCCAGAAATCCGTTTACGTGCCCATCCTCAAGCAGGGCGGCGATACCAATACGATCCTGGTCGTTAACGGCATCAAGCAGGCCATTAAGTCCCTGCGCGACATCCCGTCGCAACTGAAAACACACGTCGAGTTTGACCAGTCCCTCTTCGTCAAGCAAGCTATCTCGACCGTTCTGCGCGAAGGCGGCATCGGTCTCGTTCTCACCGCGGTCATGATTCTGGTTTTCCTCGGTAGCCCCCGCGCCACTGCTGCCGTGTTTCTGTCGATTCCGCTATCGGTCATGGCCACTTTCTTTCTGCTCCACTCGGCGGACAAAACGATTGACAGCATGGTCTTGAGCGGACTCGCGCTTGCATTCTCGCGGCTGATCGATAACTCGGTCGTCGTCCTCGAAAATATCTTCCGTCACATTGAGCTCGGGGAGGAACCGGCCGTCGCTGCCGAATTGGGCTCGAATGAGGTAGCCCTCGCCGTTCTCGCCATTACCCTGGTAACCGTCGTCGTCTTTTTTCCAGTGACGCTTCTCTTCGGTGTCAGTAAATATCTGTTCACGGCCCTTGCGCTCGGCGTTGTCTTATCTCTGTTCGCCTCTTATTTTGTCGCTGTTTCCGTGGTGCCTCTTTATTGCGCGCGCGTTCTCGAAAGTTCCCATGGCCATGCCGATTCTGCTGAATCCAAGATGTCCCCGCTTGCCCGCTTTCATGTCTGGTTCAACAAGAAATTCGACCGCATGCTTGGCTATTACGATCGCAAAGTCCAATGGGCCCTCGACCGTCCAAAAGAAATCGTGTTTGGATTTCTCGCTGTCTTCGTTCTCAGCTTCGGCCTGTATCCCCTGGTGGGCGTCTCTTTTTCCCACGCACAGATGCCGGCCAGTTTGTCATTAACGTGAAAGCTCCTACTGGCACCCGTTTAGAGCTCAGCGAAAACTACGTCAAGCAGGTCGAGGATATCGTTCGGCAGGTCGTTCCGCCTGACGAGCTCAATACCGTCGTCTCCAACATCGGATTGATGTCCGATCTTTCCGCGCTCTTCACGCCCAATTCCGGCATGCACACAGCGTTCGTCCAGGTGGGACTGAAAGAGGATCACAAGGTCAGCAGCTTTACTTACATGAATCGCGTGCGCCGCCGCATCGCTTCCGAACTTCCCGAAGTACGCACATTTTTTCAGTCCGGCGGACTTGTGGACGCCGTCTTAAACCAAGGGAAGCCAGCGCCGATCGACGTGCAAGTCAGCGGTATGGACCTCGCAGCGGCCAACAAGATCGCTCTGGACCTAGCCGCGAAATTCAAAGCTCTTCCCGGCGTCGCAGACGTCTACGTTCCGCAGGACATGGACTATCCGGCTTTGAAAATCGACGTCAACCGCACACGCGCCGCCGAACTTGGCCTCACTCCCAAGGAAGTCGTCGACAACCTCATCACCGCTCTTACTTCCAACGCGATGATAGCTCCCAGCTACTGGGTCGATCCCAAAAGCGGCAACAACTACTTCGTGACCGTGCAGTATCCGGAGAATCGCGTGAAATCTCTAGAGGGTCTGAAGACCATGCCCCTGCGCGCGCCCAATCTTAAGCTGCCCACCTACCTCGACCAGGTCGCCGACATCTCCACCATCCTCACTCCCACCGAAGTCGACCACTACCAGCTGCAGCGCACGATTGACGTCTACGTCGCCCCTTCGGGCGAAGACCTCGGCAAACCCGCCGCGGCAATCACCAAAATTGTGAATTCCACCCAACTTCCGTCCAACCTCCGCATCAACATTCGCGGCCTCGTTACCACGATGCAATCCTCATTTCGGAGTTTTGGTTTTGGCCTGTTGCTGTCGGTTCTGCTCGTCTATCTTGTACTCGTCGCCCAGTTTTCGTCATTTACTGATCCTTTCCTCATCATACTGGCTGTCCCAACTGGTCTGGTCGGCGTAATGCTCACCATCGCATTCACGGACACGACGCTCAACGTGCAATCCCTGATGGGCGTCGTGATGCTGACTGGGATGGTTGTCTCAAACAGCATTTTGATCGTCGATTTCGCCAATAAGCTCCGCGGTGAGGGCCGGGGAGTGCGCGATGCCGTCGCACATTCCTGCCGGATCCGGCTGCGACCAATTTTGATGACGTCTCTGGCGACAATCGTCGGCTTGCTTCCAATGGCGCTCAAACTCGAAACGGGCAGCGAAGCGTATGCGCCGCTGGCACGCGTCATCATCGGCGGTTTAACGGTCTCGGTGATTCTTACGATCTTCGTCGTTCCAGCCGCCTATCTGATGTTGTATCGGCGCCGTGACGAAACGGCAGCGCAGGCGCTCGCACAGGAGACGCAATCGTGAAACTTTTGCGACGCTTCTTTGGAACTGTGACGCTCATATTGGTCGCCGCCGGCATTCAACCCGCGTCGGCGCAGGCTCCTCAGGAGCTGAGTCTGCAAGACGCCGAAAAGCTCGCGATTCAGAATCACCCGCAGATTCAAGTGGCGACCTACCTGGCATCCGCGGCGCGAGCCCGGGTCACTGAGACCCAGTCAGCCTACTATCCGCAGGCATATGGCAGCCTAACGGGCGCGTACGCCGAGACCGATAGCCGCATCGCGGCCGGGGGATTGAACAATCCGATCGTTTTCGACCGTTATGCCAACGGAGTCACGGTCAGTCAGCTCGTCACCGATTTCGGACGAACGCACGAGCTGGTGAAGAGTTCAAAATTGCAAGCACGGGCCGAAGAGCAAAACGTAACACGCTCTCGCGCCGATGTGCTTTTGCAAGTGGACGAAGCGTATTACGGAGTCCTGAAGGCGCAGGCAGTCGAGCGAGTCGCCGAAGAAACCGTGAAAGCGCGGCAACTTGTCTCCGACCAAATCACGACCCTTCAAAAAAACAAACTTAAATCGGGATTGGACGTGAGCTTCGCGAACGTCGATCTCGCGCAGGCGCAGCTTTTGTTGATCCAAGCGCAAAATGATTTGCAAGCGTCGTGGGCCGATCTTTCCGTAGCGCTGGGATTTTCAGACGAGCGAACATTCACGTTAACAGCGCACGTCGTACCTCAGGCACCGGAGAAGGATTTCGACTTCGTGCTGCAGCAGGCGCTGCAAAATCGTCCCGAATTAATCGGCCAGCGTTTCCAGGCCCAGTCTGCACAAAGCTTTGCCGCGGCGGAACGTGATTTGTGGCTACCCACGATTAGTGCTGTTGGAGCGGCGGGGCTAATTCCGTATCGGGTGGACTCACTTTCGTCGCGCTATGCCGCTGCGGGATTCAATGTGAACATCCCGATCTTTAATGGGCACCTGTTCGGCGCACTGCGTTCGGAAGCGACGTCGCGAGCGCATGCGCAGGAACAGTATTTGCGAGATGTCCAAAACCGGATCACGCGCGATGTTCGTACGGCATGGTTGAGTGCAAATTCAGGCTACCAGCGGCTTTCCGTCACCGATCAATTCCTGGCTCAGGCCAAGCAGGCACTCGACTTGGCGCAAGAGCGCTACAAGCTCGGATTGAGTTCGATCATCGAGTTGAGCCAAGCGCAGTTGAACGAAACGCAGGCCCAAATCGCGGACGCCAGCGCGAAATACGACTACGAAAACCAAATTTCGATGCTCAATTATCAGATGGGCCTTTTGCACTGAGCGACGCCCATCGCATCAACCGAAACCCTCGATTGCGCTCTCGTGCGAACTGCGATTCTGTGACAAAGTAAGGGGCGATGGCCGAATCGGGAACCTCGTCGCTTGCGGGGCGAGTCGCGTTCAAGTATCCGGGCTTCGGGCTTTTTCTCACGGCGCGCTGGTTCATCATCGCCAGCCTGGAAATGCAATCGGTCGCAGTCGGATGGCAGATTTACCAGATCACGCACCGGCCTTTGGATCTGGGCCTCGTCGGACTCGCGCAGTTTCTTCCCGGGATTCTTCTGTTCCTCGTCTCTGGCCATGCCGCCGATCGATTTGAGCGCAGGAAAGTTTTGTTCGTGTGTTACGCAGGCTTCGCGACCTGTTCGGCGCTGCTTTTCTTCATCTCGTTGCATGGAGTGCATTCCGTTAATTCAATTTATGTTGTGATGGTGATGCTCGGAATCGTGCGTTCATTCAATGGCCCTGCAACGCGCGCTATCGTGCCTCAATTGGTGCCTGACGAGCATCTTCACAATGCGATTGCGTGGAGTTCAACTTCGTTTCAGACTGCGACGATTCTCGGGCCGTCGATCGGCGGGCTCATTTATGCGGTTTCAAACGGCCCACTGGCTGTATATGCGATTTCGATGACGCTTTCTGCTGCCGCAATGCTTTCGATGATAGGTGTGCACCCGAAGTCGAAGGCGCATCCTCGCGAGCCGATCAGCATGAAGACTGTTCTCGCGGGACTGCACTACATTTGGCGGAAGAAAATAATTCTTGGCTCTATCTCCCTGGATCTATTTGCAGTATTGCTCGGCGGAGCCAATGCGCTGCTGCCGGTTTACGCGGACCAAATTTTGCATACGGGTCCGTGGGGCCTCGGATTGTTGCGCTGTGCTTTCGGTATCGGCGCCGGCGCAATGGCCATTCTTCTCGCATATCGTCCCCTTCGTCGCAAAACCGGGGTCACAATGTTTTGGTGCGTAGCAGGATTTGGCGTGTTCACGATTCTTTTCGGGCTTTCACACAATTTATTACTATCGATGGCAGCGCTCATTCTGGCGGGGGCTAGCGATATGGTCAGCGTTGTTATTCGCGGCGTGCTGATCCAGATTGCAACACCGGACGAGATGCGCGGACGCGTGAATGCGGTGGATATGGTGTTCATTGGCGCTTCGAACGAACTCGGGCAGTTCGAGTCAGGTTTTACGGCGCAGTGGCTTGGAACGGTACCGGCTGTGGTGCTGGGCGGAATCGGTACGCTCGTCGTAACGGCGCTCTGGGCCTGGGGTTTCCCGGATTTGCGGCGGGCGGACCGGTTGACAAGCGAAGAAGGCCAGGGCAAACGCGTGTGAGGGCGCGGGCACGAAAACGGAAATCGCAATGCGTTCGCGATTAGGATTTCGCAGGTGTCCAGTTTACAGAAGCTTGTGCGGGACTCTGATCGCGGATTTGCGATTAGAAATTGGCGAGTCTAATCGCGACGATTGGCCTGCCGCTACCGACCATTGTCACGATGTCGGCCTATCAGGAACAGGCTGGCTGGCGTAAAAATCCTCGCGGACGCGGGCACTGTAGGAATCGAGCAGCTCTATGATTCGCTGCGGTTTCGGCGAGCGCAGCACGAAACCCGCGTGATGATGCTTGGGAACTCGATAGACGATTTCCGGGTCGTTGTATGCAGAAGTATCAGGAACTTCCTGCCGCGCGAGCGAAATGATCACACCAGCATAGTCGCGCCGTTTCTTCGGCAGCTCGTAAGGAGTTTTTCCGGCGCCAAGTTCCAGGCGCGCCCACTCGCGCCAAAGATTGATCCCGGTGGCCGCTTCCACGGCATCGGAAATATAGGCTCCGCCTACTCGGGCGGCCACTTCGATGAAATAGATTTTGCCGTCTTCATGCGCGCGAAGAAATTCCGAATGCGTCACGCCGCGCATGAGCCCCAGCGTCCGGATCACTTCGCGATTCACCTTATGAAGCGCCTTCGTTTCCGCCGAGGTCCGCGGCAACGTGCGAGTGGTGAACACTCCGCCTCCATGCGACACCTCAAGGGGTGGGTTCCCGTACACGTGCGCTTCCGCAAAAACGACTTCAAGCTCGGAGACGATGCTGTCGACGTGGAACATGTCTCCCGACACGAATTGCTCGAGAAGATAAAACGATTGCTGGTCGCCGAGCTGATCGAGCCAAGGCCACAGCTCCGCAGGTTCGTGGATTTTCTTCATTCCGATACCGGAGGCCTGCGAGCGCGGCTTCAGAAGCCAGGGCGGTTTCACGCGAGCCATGAACTCGTTCAAGCTGTCGTAATTGAGGACGTGCACAAACTGCGGCACGCGGATACCTGCTTCTTTCGCACGGCCGCGCATGGCGAGCTTGTCGCGGAAGTAGCGCATCGTGGTGAGGCCCATGCCGGGGATGCGCAGATGTTCGCGGAGTGCCGCTACGTTTTCCATATCGAACTCGTCGAGCGCGACAATGCGGTCCACCGGGCGGGTGCGTGCTAGGTAGCTGACGGCGTTGATCAACCCCTGCAGCGGCAGTTCTTCCGGGACGTAGAAAGCCTCGTCAATCGATTCGCGAGGCCAATCTGCATCGCGCAGCTTTTCGACGGTCAACAAGAACACGTTGCACCCTTGCGCCTTGCAGGTGCGCATGAATTCCTGGCCCTTCTCGTAGGAGCTGACGCAGAGAATTGATAACGGCCGGTCTGTTGACACGCGCGATCCTTCTGGAAGTTTGCAGGCGACTTATCGATCGCCTTGACTCGTTACGGCCACTCAAGATGCCCGCGACAAGAAAAGCGTTCGTCGTGACTACCTGAAGCGTCGGTAAAGAAACGGATTATACGTCGGTCTATTCGGCGGGGAAGAGAAATCGCAAAAACGGATCAACGCGCAGCGCCCAGGCGGCCTCGTCGTGCTTGCCGCCCTGAATTTCCGTGTATCGCAGATCGTGGCCCTCTTGCCATCCGCGTTTGAGCAAAACGTCACGGAGCCTACGCACGTCGTCTACCTCGTGAGCGCTTTCCTGCGTGCCACTGTCAAGCCAGATGCGCGGCTTCGGTTCGACGCGCGCTCGCGAAGCGTAATTTAAAATCCATCGCTGATTCCACCACACCGATGGCGAGAGTACCGCCATGCGCCCAAAAATCTTGCGAAACCGCAAACCGACGTAAAGCGTCACAAGTCCGCCGAGCGATGACCCCGCGATTCCAGTGTTCGCGGGGCCCGAGAGCGTTCGATATTGCGAGTCGACGAATGTCTTGATTTCCCTCGTCAACATGCGGCCGTAACGATCGGCACCGCCTCCGCCGAGTTTTCGATCGCGCGTGGGCGTGTACTCGCGAATCCGGCGCTTTCCGGCGTTGTAGATTCCGACAACGATGAGCGGCTGGATTGCGCCTTCCGCAATCAAACGATCGGCGGTCTCGCCCACGCGCCAGTACTTGCCGTGGATGAACGAAGTGGAGGGATCGAATAGATTCTGACCGTCCTGCATATAGAGGACGGGAAAATGGAAATCAGGCCGCTTATCATAAATGCCAGGGAGATAGACGATCAAATCGCGCTCGCCCGGCAAGTAGCGAGAACCGTATCTTTCGTATTTCCGTAACGTGCCAGGACCGGCTGCAGCCACTTCACTTGCCTGATTGGAAGAGGACAATCGAGAGCGCTCCCTGGTAAGAAAAATGCTAGATTAGAATACCAGACGTGAAATTTGGCCACGAATTGTTTCCGCTTTCCGCTTCACCCGAACGCCGTATAATATCGCCCGCCTAGCTAGTGGTCCGGCGATCCAACCGAAAACTCGCGCGCGGGAGCAAAATGAAAAGGGAATATCATCGTTGGTTTTCGCACCGACTCGGTCTTGATATGGGGCTCGTTGTATACGGACATTGGGGACCGCCGCTACTTGGATTTCCCACGAGCGCCGGGGACGAATGGGAACTCGAAGGTCAAGGGCTGATCGGCAGCCTTGCGCCGTTGATTGATGCAGGGCGCGTGAAATTCTTTAGCATCAATTCGGTGAACTCCGCCGGCTTCTACAACAAGGGCGCGCATCCATTTCATCGCAGCTACGTGCAATCGCAGTTCGACGCTTACGTGCGGGAAGAGGTAGTACCGTTTATCCGGGACAATTGCCAATCGCCCGACATTGCGATTTCGACTATGGGCGCTTCGTTCGGCGCGTACCACGCGGCAAATACTCTGTTCAAGCATCCTGACGTGATCCGGCGCTGTTTTGCGTTGTCCGGCGTGTACGACATCAAGAATTTCATGGGCGGACTGTACGACGACAACACGTACTTCAACAATCCCGTCGATTATCTATCGAATGCAGATGGAAACATGGTTTCGCAGCTGAATCATTGCGACATTCACATCGCCACGGGAAACGGGCCATGGGAAAACAGCGGCCCTTCCTATCGGCTATCGCACATTCTTTCGAGCAAGGGAATTCATCATCATCTGGATGATTGGGGACCGCAGGGCGGGCACGACTGGCCGTTCTGGAAACACCAGATGTGGGAATACATCAGCCAACTATTTTGAGTTTGAATGTTTGCAGCAGAGATTTCAGCCGAGGCCGAGGCGGTCGAGAAGATAGCGGCCTTCTGCAATTACCTGTTCATCGTCAATCCAGACATTGCAGTGGCGCGCCAGCACGTCCACATGCGTCGTCGAACTCCACGCGGCGTGCGTCTGGCTACCGTAAGGATCGCCAAACGCGAGATGTACGCCCGGCAGTTTTTCGTCCTGCAATAAAACCCCGATCATATCCGACAGGCTGAGGTTCGTTCCGAAGGCCAGCTCGCCGACGCGGTCGCTGTTCTCGTCGGTGTGGCAGTAGCTCCAAAATTCAGCTTCGAGATCTTTTCGCGAGCAGGTGGCTTTCTTGAGGCGGCCTTCGCGAATATCGAGGACGAGCGGGGTCTTTTGCAGGTCTCCATATTTTCCGCAGAAGTGATCACCCGCGGTGCCGTCGCAGACAAATGTGCCGTCCACCTTCGCGGGCGTGGTGAAGACTTCACCCGCCGGAAGATTCGACCAGTAGCGGCGGCTGATCAGGCCGCTCGTCTTTACCCAATCCAGCCCAGCATCAAAACTTGCAACGAGCGAGGTGCCAGCGTCCGTCCGGACGGTGAGGGAGCGCGCTCTGTGCATTCGATCGAGGAGTTTTTCGCTGAGGCGGTCGACGAGCGTGTAATCCGCGCGCATTCCTTGTTGCATGATCTCCGGCGTTACGCCGACCATATGCGCGTAGCGAATCCGACGGCGTTCAACGACGCCCACGATATCTTTTCGCGCTCCGAGTTCGCCGGGCATCGGATTCATGCAAAGAATTCCGGCGTCTGCGCGTTCGAGGGATTCGAGAATCGCTTTCGGCGCGCGCTTGAGCGGCCGCGCCGCGAGATTCTCGAGCAGAAATTCTTCGCAGACCGCGCCGCGCGTCTCAATTGCTCGCGCCAGGCTGGCGGCCACCTCTTCGCTGGGGCGATCGGAGATAAGGGTAACTCGCTCGCCCGGTTGAATTGCGAGGCAAGTTTCCACGGCGTTGCGCGCGCCCGGGATTAATTCTTCTCGAACCGTCTGAATTGTCATCGCAATATTCTAAGTTCGCTCCCGAATGATTGCCATAGGCTTGCTGCCGGTTGTTACGATACTCATCTGCTTGTCAGCCCAATGGATCGACGACCATCGCCGGAACCTGTCCGCCGCCTGAAGTGACGTTGGCCAGCCCCGTGGAACTGAGCCGCGTGAGGAATCCTGCCATCTTTCCACGGAATAAATATGGCGCGAGGTCAACGAGCATATCCCGCATTTGTACGCCATCGGCCGTTTGCATTGGAAACACTTCGCGGCGGATGGCGATGCGTTCCTGCACCACCCAAGCGTGTTCACGGTCGGCGAGGGCGCGATTGAGCGCTGCGTCCCATTCGCGTTCGTCATTTTCCCAGCCGAGCGTAACGCCTGTGCCGCCGTATTCGTCGTTGGGCTTCAGCACAAAATCATTTCGCCGGCGGTGCACGTATTCAAGTAGGCCAAATGATTCGCCGCCGCGCGTCGTTTTGACGTCGGCGAGCAGGCGCGTCCAGGGAATGTGACGACGGATCAGGTCGCGTTCGGCACCGCTGAACAGCGCCGCGTTTCGTTCGTCGGTTAGCACAGCGAAGAACGCTTTCTTGTGCGGAATTTTACACGTGAGCGCATTCGCCATACACACAGCGCCCGCGGAATATGCTTTCAGCAGCGCTTTGCATTCGGCGGGGCGCGAGAGGATGTCGTTGATCAGCACGCGTCGGTAAAGTAGATCGATGCGGCGGCCCTGGGCCGTCAAATTCTTGCCGTCAAACACCAAGTCGCGCGGATCGCTGATAAGTGTGGGAACGCCTTCGCGTTCAAAACGGGCTTGCAATATTTCGAACTCGCTCCATGTGGGCACTTCGCGCCAGTCAACGATTCCGATCACCGGGGGACTTGCCCTGCCGCCCCACTCGCGATAGCTCGCGAGGAGCGCTTCCAGCAGCATCTTCATCGTGGAGTATTTCTGCACGCGATAGCTTTCTTCGAAACGCTTCATTACCGGAAGCGAGAGGAAAACCTCGGCGAGCGTCTCGGCATATCCTGGCCCGGCAGGGGACTCGGCGTTGTATTCGGCGAATTGAAGCGAATCGGGAAGAAGGAACGCGTCGAGCCGCGATGCAGTGCTGGACGTGCCGTAGCCCGGAGCGATTCGAACGAGCCGCTCTTCGCCCGAGCTCAAGGCTGCTTGCGCGAGCAAGCTCGGGTCTGCGAGCGATTGCTTAACGATGCGTTCACCGAGCGCGGCGATCGCTTCGGAAACCTCTCGAACGCGACGGTCGTCATCGGTGGTCAAGAAAAACGGCCGCAAGAATGGGCAGTGGACGCGCTCACCGAATTTCAAGTTTTCGGCGCGCATTCGCGCATTGAGATCGGCGCAGTATGCGGGTGAGAGTTCAACATCGGGACGAAGGAGACTGTGCCAGGCTTTCGCTGCGGGTGGCCCGTCCGCGGAAGCCAACGGCAGCCGGGGCGCCTGCGGAGAAACGCTCATACGCCCTTGGCTCCGATACCTTTCGCTCCGACGCTGGATTTCGCCGGCGCAGCGGCGGGAGCGCCGGTGAATCCTGATGCCGCACCGATTCCGAGCATCTCCTCCCAACGCGGCCACGAATTCGAAGGTGCGCCTTTTAGCGCGCGGTCGATCACAAGCTTCGCCATTTTCTCCACTACGTGGCCGAAATAAAATTCCGTGATTCGGTCGCGCTCAAAATCCGGGGCCGGGTTCAGGAAATCGATGGCGTACGGAATGCCGTCTTCGATGGCGAATTCGATCGTATTCATCTCGTAGCCGAGGGCTTGATTGATCGTCTGCGCGTCTTTCACGACGCGGGCCCCTAGCTGCGCGGATAAATAGTTGTGCTCGACGAGATAGCGGCGCCCTTTCGGATCGTAGGCGACCGGAGTGATGTCCATCTTGCCGAACGTGAAGCAGCGAACGTACTGATTGAAATTGATGAATTGCTGCAGCGTCATGCAGTAAGGGCCTGTGCCGTCGTATGCGGCGATCAACTCTTCCTTATTGTTCACCTTGTAGACATGCTTCCAGCCGCCGCCTGAAAATGGTTTTAGAATCGCAGGGCGCCCAACGTAATCAAGCAGCGCGTCCCAATCAATCGGGTGCTCAAGATTGCGCAGGGACTCAGAAGTGATGTCCACGTCGGACGGATATGACTTTTGTGGAAGCAGAACCGTCTTCGGAATCGCGATACCCAATTTCGCCGCGACGGAATAGTTGAAGAATTTGTCGTCGGCCGTCCACCAGAAGGGATTGTTGATGACGTAGGTGCCTTCGAGCGATGCATGTTTCAAATAGCCCCGGTAGTATTCCACTTCATGCGAAATCCGGTCGACGATCACACGGTAGGCTGCCGGTTCACCCATTTTCGTGCCGCCCAATTTCACGAACTCCGCCGTGATGCCATCGGATTTGCCGAGCTGATTCACCTTTTCGATAAATGCCGGGGGAAAACTGTATTCGCGGCCGCAGAGAATTCCGATTTTCATTGCAGTGTCCGCTCCTTTGAGATTCGGCCTGGTCGCTATCGTCCGCTCGCAAACGCGTCGTGCGTTACGCCTTCGCAGGGAAGCCGGCAGCCGATGTTGCTTGCGCCGAGGCTTCGCCGCGAGTCTCCGCTACAATTTGCCGCACGACCGCTTTTAAGTCGCCCGTTTCCGAGTAGGTCCGCAATTGGCGCTCGGCGCTTGTGCCTTCGCGCAGAATTCTTTGAATTGGCGCGAGTGCGGAGCGGCTGCCGAGATCGTCGACCACATCATCGACAAAATCGAGCAACTCTTCGCCCAGCTCGCGCATGGGGACTTCGACTTGCTTGCCGAAGTCGATGAGGTTGCCTTCGATTCCCCAGCGCGCCGCGCGCCACTTGTTCTCTTCGATGAGCGCGCGCGGATACATGCGATAGCTCATATTTTTTGTGTAGAGGTAATGCAGCTTTACGACGATCGCTTGCGCGAGGGCGGCAATGGCGATGGCGTCTTCGATTCGGGGCGTCACGTCGCAGATGCGAAATTCGAGCGTGCCGAAGATGGGATGCGGGCGGACGTCCCACCAGATTTTCTTGGCGTTGTCGATCGAGCGCAATTTTATCAGGAGCGCGACGTAATCTTCGTATTCGCTCCACGAATCGAAATGGTCGGGAATTCCCGTGCGCGGGAACCGGCGAAACACCGTGGTGCGAAATGATTTCAATCCCGTGTCGCGGCCCATCCAAAAGGGAGAACTCGTGGAGAGCGCGAGAAGATGCGGAAGAAAATATCGCACCATGTTCATCAGGTCGATCATCGTAGTGCGGTCGGGCACCGCCACATGCACGTGCATTCCGAAAATAAGGAGCGAGCGCGCGAGTTGCTGTAGCTCCTCAACGATGTTTTTGTAGCGTTCGCCGGGCGATATCACCTGATCGATCCAATTGGAAAACGGATGCGTGCCTGACGCAGCGACCTGCAGACCGACGCTTTCCGCCGAGCGCACCAATTCGCCGCGAGTGCGGTACATGTCCTCGCGCAGCTCGTCGACGTTTGCGCAGATGTTCGTGCCGATCTCGACGATCGACTGGTGCATTTCGCGCTTCACCTGCTCGCCGAGGTTGGCAGACGTGGCAGCGACCAACTGGCTGACGTGGGAGCGCAGCTCGCTGGTGGCCGGATCAATAATTTGAAATTCTTCCTCGACGCCAATCGTGAAGCGGTGGCTCATGAGACGAAACCTCACGTCCATACTTGCGGGGATTCGAGATGCTATCACATTTCCAAGCGGCGAGAATTGGAGGATTATTTTGCGCGCGCGTGATGGTGGCCGAGCGGTCGGATTTCCGGGAGGTCTGTGACAAGTGCGGAGCGGCGCGCCTCTGTGCTATTATCTTTGTGCGGGGTGGAGCAGCCTGGTAGCTCGTCGGGCTCATAACCCGGAGGTCGTTGGTTCAAATCCAACCCCCGCAACCAACCGAGCGCGTACACCGAGAAGGTGGCGCGCTCGATCCGTTTCGAGGTAGCTTCCAAGCAAATTCCACGCTCCGGTCGCAACGTAGTCGCTGCCCTTTTGTGTCTGTCGCGGAACTAAGCGAATTTCGCTCACATGTCGCAAGAGCTCAGCGCGAGCCTGAGTGACATCGCTATTGAGCAAATCGCACAGTTTCGCGAGCCGATTCTTCACGAACCCTGTTACATCGGCAGGCTGCATTTGTTGCGTTTCAGGACTGCAGGCATTTAGTCGTTCATCGAGGTTCTGCAGCTCTCGCTCTCTGTCCTGGATCGCCCCAATCAAAGAAGTAGAATGCCCACCATCTGCTACGGCAGCTACCAACCGGCTCAACTCGGCGTGCACCTTTCGCTTTTGCTCATTCGCGCACTCCACCTCATGCGATAGCGTTCTCTTTGCCTCCCTGAGCTGGCGACAAAACTCCTCCACAGCGTACCTTACTGCTTCAGGTTGCAGCACAGCACGTTGCAGCCCGGCCAACAATCTCTCCTCCAACCAGTCCTTTCTGATTTGGACGCCATTGGGGCATGTCCCGCGATAGAAGTGCTGCGAACACCCATATCTTCGATGTCCTCGACGGCTCCGCCCGGAGGTGATTACCAAATTGCCGCTACAAACATCACATTTCACGATACCGCTCAAGAGATTCTGGCTTGAGGCTGTTCGGTTCAGGAGTCCATTGCGTGTTTGCTGACCGTAAATCTTCTTTGTCCAAGCCAGCCGAGCTTGTACGCGTTCCCACAACTCCTGGGAGATGATCATTAGTTCTGGACGTTCGATGATTCGCCACTCGCTCCGAGGACGTGGCCGACAAATTCGCTTATTAGTCCCGGGTGACTTCACAAATCTGGAGCGGTTCCAGATAACGCGTCCTACATACATTTCCCGCCGGAGCATTGCGTGGATCGCCGTGGGGCACCACGATGCGTTTTCTTTTTTGGCCCTTGGGCGCGGAGGAGAGATTCTTTCGAGGTTCAGAGTTTTGGCGATTCTTTTCAAAGAGGACCCACTAGCCGCCATCTCGAAAATGCGCCTGACTATCGCGGCTTCGCCCTCGTTGACCTCAAGCCTTACTCCGCCCTCTACTCGCACGTTGCGATAGCCATAGCAATTGCCTCCCGTGTGAAATCCGCGCAATGCAAGGCCTTCCAAACCACGATGAGTTTTCTTCCCTAGCTCTTTTATGTAGAGCGTATCGACCAATGCGTGGACGTCAAAAAGAACCTCCGCCTGCTCATCCTGGCTATCGATACCTTGAGAAACCGCTATGATCCGGACACCTACGAATCCCAGCTCCTCCCGGATGCGCGACGCATCCCCGACATTTCTCGATAAGCGACTGGTGTCGTCCACTAAGATTACATCGAAGGGGCGCGGTTGAGATTTTGCTGCAGCGATCAAGTGTTTCAGTCCCTCCCGGTCGGATCCGGCTCCTGATATGGCTTCATCGGCGTAGAGATGGGGTTCTAGTAATGTCCATCCTTTCGCCTCGGCGAATTCTCGGCACTTCCTGATTTGATCCTCGGCCGAAATTGGCGTCTGCTTGTCTGTAGAGAATCTTGTATAGCAAGCACAGCGGAGCATTAGGAATGTCCCCCCGGCAACGGTGGTGTTTTGGGAAGAGACTTTAATCCAAGCGTGGATACCGACGCAATCCCGTTTCTCTGCCCCAGGTCTTCAACGTAGGCCTTCACGAGCACAGGCACGATGACGTTGTCGAGCCAAGATTTCAGAGCTGGATTTATTCGCTCGGATCCCTTCAATGGGCCCTCGTGTAGAACGAACCACGTCAGTCTTCGACGGGTTTCATCGTCTTCTTTAGCAATCGCATCGACTCTCGGCCGTTGTAGAAGATGCGCGCAGAACAGAAGCTGCAATTCACAAACGGGCGGTTCGTCTTGGTCAAGAAAACGGCGACTTTGTTTTTACAGATCGGACACGGAGTGATCCCCAGCTGCCGGAGAGCTGGGGTGAGCTTTGAGACATCTATCGGTTCAGGTTTTGAATCAGCCATGGCTGGTCGTATCCTTTAGAGCCAAGGAAAGTATGGAGAAGCCAAAGCAGCCCCGACCGACATTCCCCGCACCAATACTTGTCGGTTCTGGCTCTGGTGGGGACCGAGCCGTAGATTTCCTCCTGACTGCATTGGAGATGATCCTCAGAGAGGATGACCCTGGCTTGCTCTATCCGATCCAAGGTGAGATATCCAATTGGATTGAGGAGCTTTGGGAAAAACCCTGCCAGGTGACAACTTCGGATGTACCTACGACCACCAGTAAAACCGTCGAGCGAGACTTTTTAAAGGAGTCTCTGGCTCTGTTCGCGGACCATAGAAGCGAAGATGAAAACCAAATTGCGCGGCTGCTAAGCGATATCTCTCTTGATGAGGTTCAGCGACTTTCGTCGGCACTACGCTCGAAGGATGCTGCCGGCATTGAAGCTGTGCGGGCCGAGATATTCGACAAGCTCGGCAAGCGACTCGCAGACGGCCTTACACCTTCACGCGTTTCCGCTTTTGCTTCGATAGTTGCCCGATGCCGAGCAGGACGCGCTGAGGCACTTTGTCTAGTCCTATACAAGAAACATGCAACGGTTCTTATTGATCGGGCTCGACACGCAGACGTAGAGGCGGTGCTGAATCTGATCAGAGCTGATAGGCTTTTTTTGAGCGATAGCTGTACAGCCGACGTAATCCGGCGAGCGGAATTTCAGAACAATCGTCTTTTTTTCAAACAGCTAGCAAGAGCCGTCACGTATCGACCTCACCTTGGATGGAAGAAAGGCTGTCGATTGTATTTGTACATTCTTTTTGCCATGGCAGTACCGCTTCCTTCGCTCGCAATGCTTCAACTTCGCGTGGACCCTCATGGTACGAGATTTAAAACTTTCCCAGCGTTTGAAAAATTTGTGGAACGTTGTCGAGAGGATTTTAAAGTGATTCAAGCCGATGTCTTGGGAGAGAACAAGCAAGAACCAAAACCGGGCGATGTATGAATGTTGAAGGACTCACTGAGCTAGATCAAAAGGCCGTAGAGGGTTTCGGCTCACCTCCGCACTTTATTCGACGCCTTTGCGACCGGCAGTTCGCCTACGACAGAAAAAGCGCGCGATTTTGACGAAACTGCGCAGGTATCGAGATCTCTAAGGGTTTTTCGGTCGCATCGGCACGGGCGTCGCGGTTAGGAGGTTCCGCAGAATCGCTCGTAGCGGATGATTTCAGTGCTTCTGGAGGCGACTTCGGAGCTTTGGAAGACCGCAACATTTAATTTTACAATTTCGATTGGGGATTTCAGGGATATTTCGCCTTGTGAGGAATACAAAGGCTTTGGGGGGGGAATCCCTCTGCTTATCTGTCGATGGGTCAGCGAGTTACAGCTAGCACAGTCGGCCTTTCTCTTTGGTATTACGCGCGGAAATTGTTTCGCAATTTTTTTAAAAAGATAAAAATATCGCTGAAATTCGTGTAAGACGAACGGGATCGAGTATTAAGAAAGCGAAGTCAGCACAGGTACGAACGATCTCGGATTTCGCATTCAACGGGACGATTAGTAGTCCACGTCCAGCAATTCGTCCACGCTCAAATCTTCGTTAGCCTTCAGAGCCTGCGGGCTGAGATTAGATTCGCCGAGCCGGATGGTCACTTTGTCAATCTTGCCCGTGAACTTGTTATCGCCCTGCTTGTAGTCGTCGGTCACAACCGTGTAGAGGTTCTCGCCCACGTCCGTCGTTTCCGCACCAAACGCGTTCGGGTGAGTGTGCTCGATCCGCCCGGTGGCGACTTTTTCGCCGTTGACGAAGATCGAACCATCGCCGCCCGCGCCGGGCCTACCTCCGTCGTAGGCAAACTCGAAACGTAGCGTCACGTGCCCGGCCGGCAGGCGGGCGGGACCAGCGATCGTGTAAGTCTCGCGAGCTAGAAAGTTATAGGCGAACTTAGGTTTGTCGTCCTTGACGTACAGACTCCATCCGCCCATTTCCCCACCCTGGGCGAGCACTACCCCCTCGGCACCAGCTTGCGGAACCTCGATGTCGGCTGTGATCGTGAAGGAACGGTTCTTGATATTGATGAAGCCATTTTCGGGTATTCCGATCATTCCCTGATAGACCGTCATCTCGGTGCGACCTTCCATCAGATCGGGACGCCCGGCCAGGGCAGGGTTGAAGCGCTCCCAGGAGCGGTCGTCGAGCGGCAACACGTTGTACTTGACGGCCTCCTCAAGGAAGAGTCCTTTCATCTCTTCGAGCTTTTCGGGATACTTCGCGGCCAGGTCGTGTGCGCAGCTGAAATCTTTCTCTACGTTGTAAAGCTCCCACTTGTCGTTGGCAAACGTGGCCCGCGGCTTAGGTTCCCACGGCGGGCGATGCACCGTCGTGGCGAACCAGCCGTCTCGGTAGATGCCTCGGTTGCCTGCCATTTCGAAGTATTGCGTGGTGTGCCGCGACTTCGCGTCGGCGTTATTAAATGTGTCGAGCATACTCACGCCTTCGATCGGTTTCTGCCGGACACCATAGACGATCGCCGGCTGAGGCACTCCAACTGCCTCTAAAACCGTCGGGGCGATGTCAATCATGTGATACCACTGCGTACGCAGACCGCCTTGCTCCTTAATGCCCTTCGGCCAATGGACCACAATGGGCTGGCAGATGCCGCCGTAGGAAGCCACCTGATGACCCCACGCAAACGGCGTTGCACCGGCGAACGCCCAGCCGTTGTTATACAAAATGTGAGATTTCGGGCCGCCGATTTCGTCATAGTGCCTTAAAGCGATGTCGAGAGGTTCTGGCAGTCCATTGAACACGGACAGTTCATTGAAGGCGCCGTTGGGGCCGCCCTGGAAAACCGAGCCGTTGTCGCCGGTGATGTAAAACACGAGCGTGTTGTCCATCTCACCCAAGGCTTCGATCGAGTCCAAGAAGCGTCCAATTTCGTAGTCGGTCACTTCGGCAAACGCGGCATAGATTTCCATGTACCTGGCAAACACCTTTTTCTCGTCAGCCGTCAACTGATCCCATTCCTGGATCCCTGGCGGCTTAGGCGCAAGCTGGGTGTCCGGTGGCACAATCCCTAGCTTGATCTGTCGCGCTAACGTTTCCTTCCGTACCTGATCCCAACCCTGGTCGAACTTTCCCTTGTATTTGTCTCGCCAGTTGTCTGGCACCTGAAACGGGCCGTGGGTGCCAATGGCGGAGTAGTAGACGAAAAATGGCTTGTCAGGTGCGAGTGAACGCTGGGAATGCACCCAATCGATGGCTTTGTCGGTGATGTCGGTGCTGGCGTAGTAATTGGGGCCGGGGTGCAGATCCACTCTGCTCATGTTGTCGTAAACCACCGGATGAAAAAGATCGGCCTCGCCGGCCATGAAGCCGTAGAAGCGCTCAAACCCGCTATTCATCGGCCAGCGGTCGAACGGACCCACAACGCTGGATTCCCACGGCCCCAGCTCATGATTCTTGCCGAACATAGCGGTGCTATAGCCGTTGAGACGCAAAATCTCGGGCAGCATGGTGACGCTGGCGGGACGCATCGCGGTGTACCCCGGGAAAGCAGTGGCAATTTCCGAGATCACGCCGAAGTTGGCGCTATGGCTGTTGCGACCGGTAAGTAGAGCCATGCGGCTGGGGGAACACAACGGCGGCACTTTGAAATTGTTGTAGCGCAATCCGGTCTTGGCGAGCCGATCTAGCGTCGGCATCTGGATCGGCCCCCCGAACGTAGATGCGTCGCCGAAGCCGAAGTTGTCGAGAAGGATGACCACCACGTTGGGTGCGCCTTTCGGCGCCTTCACCTGGAACCGCGGCGGGGCTTTTGCATTGCGCGCATCCAGCTCGGTGATTGGCGGATACTTCGGCTCCGGGACGGGCAGCACCGTTCGGTCCACGGAATCAGCCGCGCTGTTTTGGGCCTCTGCCTTGTTGTCAGCATAAGTCGCCACCAGCAGTACAGCCAATACCAGAGCAAAAAAACTTTTCATGGTCTTCTCCTATCGATGAATCTCAACCGCAATCGCAAGTGACGAAGCCAGAAGCGACCGACTACGGCGTCGCCGGCGCCTGCAGCTTGGGAATGCGGAAGGTATACGAGCCACCAAATGCAATCGTGCGGCCTTCCGGACGCGCAAACGCCCGGTACTCATCCTCGAACTTAAAAAAGAAATTCAGCGCCTTGGCGGGAAGGATGAAGTTGGTCTGAAACCCGATGGCATGTACCGAGTAATACGGCAATACGTTCGCTGGTATGTTGGGAGAAGCCAAGCCTTGATTGTTGCTCACTTGCCATTGATCGTAGCCAATTACGCCGAGCTGCAATAGCCTGGTGAAGTCCTTTTTCAGCGGCAGAACCTGGCCAATTCCCCATTCTGTTGTGAACGCCTGGCCCGGCGTTGCATTTGTCCCCGTGGCAGTCGTTTTGCTCCCGTGAAACTCCCAATCGGTGAACAGACTGGCGCTGGTGCCTTTGTTCTTCGTTATGTAGAAGGTGGTCCCCGTCACGAAGTGATTTCCCCAATATCCGGACCCGACGTTATCGGGCGCCCCGGCCGAGTAACGGCCTGTCGGCGCCATAAATGCATATCCAGCGTATACATCGACACGTTTGAGCGTCCAACCTAGCGTGACGGGTTGCACCCACGTGTCAGCGATGCCTTCGCCGCCAGCATTGAGCGCCACATTCGGGAATCTAAGCGAACCCAATGTCAGCGAGCCGTTTGCGAGGACTGGTGCCGCGACCATAAATGCGAGCTTCGCGCCCAAAAATTTGAACTTCGGAACATAAAAAAAGATGTTTTCCACTGCCCATATGTCGTAGGAACCGGTCAAAGGAACGGAGTTTCCATTCCCGTTCTTAAGAGTGTCTGCAGAATAGTTGATCGTCAGATTGGCATAAGTGAATCCAGGATCCGGGAGGACACCCGCGTTTAAACCCTGCTGTCCTGGAATGTACTGGCCTTTTTGCTGCGCGTTCGCGGGCGCAACGCTGAAGACGAGGACGCATATGATGACCGTTAGCCCTACCTTGAATCCCACGCGATTCCTCCTCATGGCTCACGAATATCTACTTTTGCGCGGCGAATCTTACCATCAGCTTGTCAATAAAGTATTGTCGAAATTAACGCTCGTACCCCGGAAAAATTAAAGACCGGCCCAACCCTTCACCTGCGAAGCCACCCGCATTGTTAGAGATGTTCGGTAATCCTACCAATCGAGAGTGATCCGGCTCTGCCGGGGCGGATGTAGGCAGCACGGATACACACGGGGACCACGCATCTCGATCTTGGATAGGAAAAAGACTTTTTGAGCACCACTCTACTTGCCGAGCTGCATGAAAGCTGCGCGGAGAGGGGCACTTGAAAGTGGTATGAGTCCCGCATATGGCCTATACATTTCAAGGATCATGAGGATCGCGCCGGAAACTGACGCTGCGGAAACGAACATACTGGCGACCACAGTCGGATTTCGAGGGGCATACAAGCCGAAGCTAACAAAAATTACTATGAGCCAAAATACTAGTGTCATGAGTAACGGCATAGATACTGAGTTGGCCTGCTGGGCGTACACCAACCAGCGTGTTTGTCCGAGACCCCACACGATACTCAATGCCTGGGCCTTAAGTGAACTTTGACTTTCATCCTTCGGCGAGAGATCCAGTATTTTGTCGAGAAGAACTTCCGATCCGGTAGACGGCTCACCCAGCTTCGGAGGATTCGCAGCGTCTTTCGGCCACATCTGGTCCAAAACTCGAACGACCGAGTCGCGCAGCACCTCCCGCGTTTCCTTTGCTTCCGGACCATAATGAGCCAGGACGCGGTCGAGAAGGACGATTTTTGCGGAGCTATCCATCAGTCCTGCATTCTGCGCGTCAAGCGAACTTTTTGCCGAAGCGATCAGAAGCCCGAGTACGAGGGCAGCCATCGTGGATACCAGTGCCATGCCCAGCTTCACTACATCTTTCGAGTCAGCACTTAGATAATGCTCGGGCAAAGCGGCGCGCAGTAAGATACCGAGTAACGCGCCTCCGAAAACGAGCACGAATACAACCGAACTGATTGCAACGGAACTCATGGATGCTTCACCGCTCCTTTCATCTTGGTGATGATAGGTCAGAGCAAACTGGCAATCCAGTTTGTGCGGCTGCACTCGGACGAATCAGTTACCCAGAGATGTAAATCGCTGTTCAGGCAGGCGGTGAACTCGAAAAGCCAGGCGGGCACTCGGAAGCAATTCACATGTCTGATTAACGACTTATCGGCAGTTGACCAGGGTGGTCCACAAGATTTCAGGTCCTCATTGATCTAACCTGGACTCAACGGCGCCGAGAGCCACCTCCACTCGTACTCCGCGCGCCGCTGCTCCCGGCCGTGCGCTGGTTGTTTTGGGTCTGTGCAGATCCCCTCTGCCGGTTCTGCTTCTCCGAATTGAGACTTTCGGTGGACATGGTGCTCGACGGGCGCGCCTGAGTCGTACCTTGCGAACGCTGCTGTGTGGTTGTCGAAGAAGGTTGTGGACTTGTGGGAGGCTGCTGAGAAGACCGTTTTTGCTGCTGGGCCTGTTGTGCATTGGCCTGGCTGTTCGGATTCTGTTGCTGATAGGGCTGCTTTTGTTGTTGTGCCTGTTGCTGGTTTTGAGGCTTGTTTACGGTGTTCCAGGAACCAGAACTATTGTCATATTTTTGCCAGCCGGAACCGGTGTTCTTGTAGACGTTCCCGTCCTTCCCAGCATACATGTCTCCGCTCGAAGTTTTTCCGACCGCCGCATTGCCGTAGGCGGTGGAAGCCCCGACTGCCTTCCCGCCCTGCGAGCCCTGCACGGAACCAACGGTTCCTTGCGCGGTGGAATAGTGCTGAGCGTACGCGGATTTATTTCCGTTCGAAACGTAGGATTGACCCCACTGCGCGGTCGGGCTGGATCCCTGACGCGTTGCCGCGTAGGTTCCGGTATAAGGGTTGTAGGCCTGCCCAACGCTTTGCCTGCCGTAAGGGGTTGCGACGGAAGCGCCCTGTTTGTACGTGCCTGTGTACGGATTATACGAAGCCGCCCTGGTTGCCGAGCCATAGGGACCGTAAGCAGTCTGATAACGACCGTACGAACCGTTCGCCGTATTGTAAAAAGAGCCGTATCCGTACGGCATTGGATACGGCCGATAAACGGGATATCCATAAGGTGGGCGATATATGTACGGCGGATAGTAATATCCGGTTCCGCTGGCAACGACTGCACCAACCGTAACTCCTATAACAAAGGCGCCAAGATACCCAGCCGTGTGACTGCATTGTACGGTTCCACTGGAGGTCGTCGTTTGCGTCACGTAAGTCACGTTGTAAACCGGCGAACTTGGCGGGATTGTGTAGATCACTTGTGGAACAGAACTGGCTGTCGTCCAAGGTCCCTGGGCGTTCGGAGACATGAACCAGACGCCCTGCAGACACAAATAATAGACATCGCCAACCTGGATCACTTTGTCGGGAGTGTTTGTTGCGTAGGAGAGTGAGGTTCCTTCGATGGGCGCGAACTGCGGATCACCGCTGTAGCTCACCTTGGCCTGCGCTGCGGCAGACTTGGGATCAATTTCCATGACCGTGGGGATCTGTGCGATCAATACCGCGTCTTTAGCTTCTTCAGTTCCTGGCACCGAGGACAACACGGCGCCAGCAGGGCTGGAGAGCGGGATCCTGGCGAAGTCCCCCGGCAGATCCATGGAAGCGAAAGCCCATTTGCCCTGCATGTCCTTGGACCGGAACCAGCGCCCCGCGGCCAGATAGTAGTATTCGTTTGTGGGAGTGTAGAGAAAGAAAGCACTGTCCGTGTTAGTGGCGTAGAGAAGCTGCGTCTGCGGAATCTTTGCGTAAACCGGTTTTCCGTTGAAGAGAATGACTTCGGCTGGGACAGTGCTGTAGAAAACTTTGGGAATTGGACCGCTGGACTGCGTAGGCAGTGGAATCACTGTCTTCAAATCCGTCCATTGAGGATCCTTGGGGAGCTTCTCCATGTCCTTCGGCAGCGTTGTCGCAGCGGACCATGGGCCATGCAGGTCGGGCGCAGTTAACCAGCGCGGACCGGCCAGCAAGTAATATTGCGATTTGCTGGTATCCCAAAACACTGCCCACTGCGTATTGACGACGAATTTCAGTTTCGTGTTCGGAATTGCCGCGAAAACAGGTTCGCCATCCACGGCCAGAAGGATTGCAGGGCTGAAATTCACGAAGATAAAAGGCGGATCGTTTTTCAGGTTCACCGCCTCGATAGATTGCGGCTTGGGTATATAGGCAACGACCCGTTCAAGTGAGATGTTGACGACCTCCGGAACAAAGGTCTTGAAGAGCTGATCCATCTTTGCGGATGTGGCCTCATCGAGTGACGGAAAGTAAATATGAGTGACCTTGATCCCGTAGATAACGACCGTGTGCTTGTCGCTGTCGACGTTTGTCGTTCCCGCAAAAGTCGCAGCGCCAATCACCTGCTTTCCACCCGTGGGGGTCATTTGAAACGCCTCGCGCCAGGTGATATCGGTGAAATCTTTCCAGTCATCTACCTGCGGCTGAAACGCGGTGATGGTGCCGCCAGGCTTCTCGACTTTGCGTGGCCAGCCAGGATCCTGCGCAAAGCCAGGCGCGGCGCCCATTAGAAGGAGTACGACAAACCCGGCAAGAACCGTCATGCTCTTCATGGGGATCTCCTTCTGAGTCAACCTGTAAGCGTGGCGGGTGGACTGGGCGGTAGGCATCCCAATGTACCACGCGTCTCGAATCTTAGTTTGCACCCAGCTTTTGGTAATTGGAATTTGTGGTTGTTACCACCAGCTGCTTAGCAGTTGCGTTGAGAACTGTTTGCTGCTCATAGCTGGTGCCATCGGGCAGGGTGGCCATTTGCACCTGCAGCGTCACGCATCTTTCTCCTGCACCCATGTAGGTATTGATGTTCAAGCTGGTGATTTTCTTAGTGGCAGTGTTAAACGTGAGGGTCATCTTATCGCCGGGTTGCGCATAATCCGCAAAGACCAGGTTCACCGCACCGGGGACAGGGTTCAAGGAGACTTTGCCTGCCTGGTAGGCTGCCTGCATTTTCTGAGGGTCGGGTGGCACGTACATACTCAGAACGGCTTTCACGTCTTGCATGTAATCTTTCATTTCCGCTTTTTTCTTCGCGATGACTTTTTGTTTCAGCCTGCCGCCACTTGGCTGCTCCGGTGGCGGGCCGAGCGCAGTTTTCTGGACCTTTCCGTCAGGACCGTACCGGCACAAATTTTTGGATGGAGGCTTCGCATCTCCCTTAAGTGTCAACTGCTGTGTCTCGGTCCATTGATACTGCAGTAGTTTTTGCTTGTTTTCCGCAACAGACTGCTTCGCGGCTGCAAGCTTTTGCTGAAGTTCAGCATTCTGTGGAAATGTTGGGGCAGCGGCCAGAACCGCTACCGCACCAATGAGCATCATGCGTTTCGAGTTCCACTTCATTAGACCTGTCCTTGGTGTCACCTGAGCTGGCGCAACCTGAGTACTTCCGAGCCGCGGCATTCGCATGAGACTCTTCGCCAACCGATGAGTAACATCGTTCAATTTTGCAAGCCCGACCGTTGCATCGATGAAATCGCGCGAGCCTTGGTCTAGCGGCCAAACATGGACAAGCTAACGTGCCGCTCAACGGGCTGGCTACTTTTTGAGGGCCAACGGCGGCCCGCTGACTCGCTTCCCTTTGAGCGAGACATTGACTTCGACGCGGTTCGCGATCGTGACGAAGGGAATACCTTTATTCATCCCGTAGTCCTTGCGGTCGAAGGCCATTATTCCTTTAATCTCACCTGACCTGTCCCCACTCCGTGAAAGCGTTAGCGTCAGCTTCTCGGGTTTGGTGACTCCGCGTACCGTAAAGTCGCCATCCAGCTCAAAGGTGTTGGCACCGGTCTGTACGATCTTCGTCGAGTGAAATGTGATCAAGGGACTGTGATCGACGTCGAAGAAGTCTTTGCCCTTTAGCTTTCCGTTCTTCATGCCGCTTCCGGTATGCACAGTGGCTGCCTGAATCTTGATGTCCAAAACTCCTGTCGACACCTCAGGGGATGTAAATGTTAAGGTGGCGTCCCACTTGTCGAAAAGTGCCCTTTATAGCTACCGACGCCTCGACATCGAACTTAACAGAGCTTTCTCCGGTCGCAATCTCGAAAACCGGAGCTTGCGCTCGACTCAGTGACGGAAACACAACGGACGCTAAGAGGAAAAGAATGGTTAGTCGCATGGCGGGTACTCTGACGCTTTCCCACTTCCGTGTCAATTGCAGCTTTCAGAAAATCTGCAGCCGCAAGACCACGATCCGTAACTCGGGGCAACGCATCGATAAAAGACGGCAGTGTGCGCAGTCTATGACAAGCTAAGTCCCGATAAACGCCGTACTCGAAAAATTGCATTTCCCCCCAAGAGCAAGTTTCCGATTTCTCGACGAGGTGGGTAGACGATCATGTTCAATGGAACTTGCCAACAGTTTTTCGGTCGTCGCGTAACGTCCAGCTGGCGCGCAAGCGCCTCAGAGCCCGTAGTCGCTTGCGCCCCTAAGCCCGGGAAAAACGCCTTCATTGATTTCCAAACCTCCAGCTGACGCCGGAGCTGGTGCCGTAGTCGCTGCCAGAGAAACCGGGTGGCGGACGATTGTCCCAGTTTCCGTAAAAGGAAATGTTCCAGGTGAGTTTGCTCCACAATTTGACATAGTACGTCGTGTTGAGGTTGAAATGTACTCGGCCGGGTTCCGAAAGGGCTGGGAGTAGATAGGTGCTAATCGTAAGATTGGTTTTGTTGAAATAAAAAAGCTTCACTTCGCTGCCGATTAGGCCCGAAGCCACATTCTGAGTCGGCGAGGGCAAGGTTTTCTCTTGGTAATTTATGCGCTGCCACGCCACGCCGCCAAGTACAGTGATTACGACATGATCGTTGTTCTTTCAAGTATCGCCCGATGCCACCTCCCAGGCTGGTCTGAAGTTGAATACCCTGTACGGAACTCTGGAAGAAATCGGCCAGACCCGTATAGTACCAATTGCTCCACCGCAGCAGGCGTTGCGATTGGAGCGTGATCTCATTGCGCGTGGAGACTGTGGCGCCCGTATTGGATGAAAGGATGGAATCATAGCTGGCGCTGGTCGCCCAGCGCTCGCGAGGGTAGTTCACTGCAGAGTTCAAATTGTATTGGGTGGACTGGTTGCCTTTGTTGTAGGTAACCCCCAAACCGACGTTCCCATTGAAGCGCTCCCAGAGATTGCTGGACGTTTGGTCCATTTTGATGATCTGAGTTTTGTCGAGATCAACCTTTGTGGCGGAAACCTCCAAGATTTGGATCTTTACGGCGCGTCCACCGGGAGTAGTCGGAGTGGAGAGCGCGCCGGAGTAAACCAGGCCATCTTGAGTCTTGACGATGAACAATTGCTTGCTCTCGACGTGATCGACCTTCGACCAATCCACGGAGAGAGTATTCAGGATGTAGTCAACACTGATGAAAAGAGTATTCGCATCGAGGCCCTTGATCTCGCAAGTGACACGGTCGCCATTCTTCATGATGATGACATCACTTTTTTCGCGCGCAAATAGTGGCGCGGCAAGGAAAAGGGAGATCCACAAAACGAGTATTTTTGAGTTCATACCAAACCCTCTCACTGCCTAGGATACGTACACTGCATCTTTTCGACGAGCGGAGACTGATGGTGCCGAGTTTCTGAACTGTGGCGAATGGGAGAGTCTACATCAAAGTCAGAGCGCAAGTGGTTGTGCTCGACGCCGCTGAGTCGTCCTCGTAGCCCTGTGAGTGCCGCCGCCGGGGTGCTGCCAGTCGAGCGCTCGTAACTGCTGGCCTGCGCGGACCCTATCTCGCGATTCTGTATATCCGAATTGAGGCTCTGGATAGTCGTGCTGGAGGACTAGCTAGTTGCGTTACCCGAAAAGTGACTCGAAAGGGTTGCTTTGCAGCACATGCTCAAAATAGGGAGACGATAAGCTAGGCGGCTGGCCGAAACAGTTGAATTCGAAATGGAATGATGAGTGCGTTCGGTACGTTGCAAGCCCCCGCAACCAGCAATCTTATTTGTACAAACGGCTTAGCGATTCGCACTCGCTGAGCCGTTTTCATTCTGACGCCATTTGAGGCCGAAATACCTCGGTGGGCCCCCAAACAATGGCTCCCAACTGATTTGCTGCGGCCTTTGAATCTTCGCCGACGGCGTGGGTGTAGACGCCGAGTTTGATTCTCGGGTCGCGCTGGCCGAGTCGCTCCTGCCGAACCTTCATCGGCACTCCAATTCGGTCCGTGAGTGCGGCATTGGGGTGACGGAAAGCGTGGAATCCGTTTCGTCTCGGAATCTGAATGTTGAGCTTCCTCTAACGTCTGCTTTCACATTAATCCTTGCATGTCGCAACAGCTTTTGTGCAAGTTTCAGGTTGCCGGTTTTTTGGCATTTATGAAACTTGCGACCGCGTGTCAGAAAGCAATTGGGCGCACTTTGGGCGGGAAGCTGAACTTGTAGATGCGTGCCTGTTGCGCTGGTGTGCGAGCTAGGACTGAGTCACTGGGGGCGGCTGCCTGGTGACAAGCTCTCGCGGCAGGATGAATTCGCTACCGATTAAGTAACGATAGAGATGATTCAGTGGCTCGGCGGGTTCGATATCCCGAGCGCCGACGAGGCCATCGGTTTCTTTCCACTTCCAGCCGGTGACCGCGTGCCAGTGCTTCGTCGCCACTACCGGCACCGGAAATACATCAACACGCACATTTTCGCGGAAGAGACGCGCAATGCCTTCCAGAAGACTGCCGTCGAGATCGTTGTAATTGTCCTGCAACGCGCGAACCAACAAGGAAAGTTCGACAGCAAAATGAATGCGCGCTTTGGTGAAGCGATTGACGAACGCGCCCATCTTGTAAAGTTCCCGCTCGCGGAATACAAGGACACCGCTGCCGAGCTTTTGCAGAACATCGACGCGTTCGAGTAGCTGAGCGGCAGTCAGCGTAGGTTGGCCAGCCACGCTCGCGGCACAACTCAAGCAGAAGAGGCCGATCGAACCCTTGCTTTGCTCGAGGTCCTGTTTGCTCAGCGACGCAAGCGTGGCCTCGATCATCCGTTCGAACAACGGATCGACATTCGAGGCAATGGGTGCCAGCACGATTGCTCTTTTGTATAGGAGTTCGGTAGGCGGAATTATATTCCCGTCCACGGGAAAGACTACTGCCTCTGCGAGATTGTTGGAGGCGAGCGAAGCATGCACGAACCGAGGATTCCACATTTGAAAAGCTGGGCCTTGAAGCTCGACGCAATCAATTTCTATGCGGCGGAGCGGAAGGTCGGCGGAAAGTTGTGCGAGAAATTCTTCGGCGCTGGTGGGTTGATGGAAGGCGGCGTGAATTAGATTGACGCCGAGAATGCCGACGGCAGCCTGTTGGGCCAGATTGCTGCGATCGCGGAGGTTGACGTGGAGAATCACGTCACTGGGCGGGGACTGGGGTTGCATTTGAAAGCGGAGACCGATCCAGCCGTGGCACTCGTTGTCGCCAGCAAAGTTGCGCGCGGAGATGGTGTCGACAAAGGAAAAGAAGCGCGTCGTAGCGCCGCGAATGGCATTGAGTTGAGACAGTAGTTGCGACCATTCATGTTCAAGCATGCATCTCAGGCGAGGCTTAGAAACGTAGCGCGTGCCGGCACCGTAGAGATTATCGCTGACTTCCTTGTCATAGGCGGAGATGGTCTTGGCGACAGTGCCGGATGCTGCGCCGACTTGAAGGAACCAGCGTGCGACCTCCTGGCCGGCACCGATTTCCGCGAACGATCCAAAGATGTAGGGATCGAGATTGACGGAAAGCGCTTTCTCATGCGTGTCAATTTTCCCATCGACGGACATACTGTGACTCCGGAAATGCCCTGAAACGACGCGGTGAAGGGTGCGGGGAATCTACCACAGAGGAGATAATGCGGAAATAGTTCGAATTCGTCGTCCTATCCAGGCAACGGAGGTCGCTCGCCGCGGTGAACAACACGTGAAACAGGATTAACGACGTTGCCTGAGGAATAAAGCCGGTCCCGATTTTCGTCACATTTATCTCTTTGCGCTGTATCTGAGCCAGTGTATACATTTCCTGCAGGTCATTACAGAATGTCACATGGACGAACGAACACCGGCAAGATTCTTTTTGCAGCGATAGTCTTCCTGCTCTACTATGCAATTATTGCCGGGGAATTTCCTGGGCAACTATCTCTGGCTGACAATACCGCAAACGACTGTACAGTTCGCAGTTCCGATTCTGTGGACTCGCCTGCTGTACTTAACGCCAAAAGAGATGTTCGAATTACGGAAATAAATTCCAAGAGGAGCGCGCCTGAGCTGCAGCTCTCGCGCGTGAGCCCATTCGAAAAAGCAGAGTTCGTTCCCTCGGGCGCTTTTGTATTTCACTCCATCCCCATACCTAGCCCGAGCACATTTGAGCCAACCGCTAATCCAAGGGTCGCCATGTTGCTCCGACGTTCTATGTCTACAATTCAGCCTAATTGCCATCATTTGGTCGATGAATGCCTCGACGTGCCTCAGGCTGGCGGGGATTAATTTACTGGTGTGGTGCCGGAATCGCGCGGCATGGGCCCACTCAATGAACGGCGTAAATCGCCGATATTTCACGAAAGAGCCAAGCGGGCTGAATCAATCACCTCTACCGACTGGCCAAAATGAAAAAAGGTGTGAACCGCTAGGAGAACGAAAACGCTTCGAACGAAATTCAACAGTGGGACGGGCCAGAGTCTCGTGGTTTTTCTGTGCGTGTTGTCGCTCGGGATGTCTCCGACGCCTAGCTGCGGCTGTGCTTCGCGCTAGCCCTCTGGAACGGACGCGATTCCATTCTGAAAGAGCGGCCGATTGGTTTGACGAACAGCGGAGCAAATATGCCGCATGGGATCTGGCGTTCCACTCGCTGCCGCTCTCCGTCGCTGCCTCCTGGTTGTCGATCAGGAGCCAACGCCAACGCGTTCCTCGGCGGTTTTCGGTTCTCGGAAGATGGAAAAAACAGCCGGCCCTTCAACCGCAGCCGCGCCAAGGATCGATCAACGAAACGATTTGACGAGAGAACGAGCGCGAGCATGGCGTCAAACCCAACTCCAATTACGAAACGCCAGGTCATCGAACCGCTGACCGAACTTAAGACGTCCAGACTGGATGCTCAGGAGGCGCTACCGTGTCGTTAAGTGCGAATCGTCATCGATTTCTGCTCTCGGGTATTTTGCTGTTGAGCATCGATTTCTTCACTGCGTGTTCCACTGAGAAAGCGAAGACCGCGCCACCCCCACCTGCGGTAACGGTTGTGACGGTTGCGCAGAAGGATGTCCCAATTACCCGAGAGTGGGTGGGAACCATGGTCGGAAATATCGACGCCGACATACGTCCGAAGGTGGACGGTTTCTTACTCAGGCGCCTCTACACGGAGGGCTCCTACGTCAAGAAAGGTCAAGCGATGTTCCAGTTGGACCCGCGCCAAATACAAGCCTCATTGGAACAAGCGCAGGCCCAGTTGGAGCGCGCCCAGGCGGCGCTTTCGCAGGCGCAGATTGATGTGAAGCGTTTTACGCCGCTTGTGGCACAGAAAGCTGTGAGCCAGGCTGAACTGGATAAGGCAAGGAGCATGGAGAGGGCCTCAACCGCTGAAGTAGCGGCTGCTCAAGCGGTACTGGATAACTCGAAGCTCAACTTGGGCTGGACAAAAGTTTCGTCGCCTATTTCGGGAATCGCCGGAGTCGCGAAGGTTGGCGTTGGAGACCTCATGACGCCGAATACGATTATGACGACCGTCTCAGCGGTGGATCCAGTCTACGTTGATTTCAGCATTTCGGAGCAGGACTACCTGCGCTTCACTCGGGAGAAAACCGGCCGCGCCGCGGGCCGCAATTTGGTTCTGACCCTGGGAGATGGATCGGTTTTTGCACACAGCGGGCGCGCCCTCTTGGTTAATCGAGAAATCGATTCGCATACCGGAACGATTCAGATACGAGCCGAGTTTCCGAATCCAGGGAATGTGCTGCGCCCTGGCCAATACGCACGCGTTCGAGCAGTGACGGAAGAGCGCAAGGACGCTCTTTTGATTCCGCAACGAGCGATTTCAGAAGTGCAAGGAATCTACCAGGTTGGCGTGGTTGGTTCCGACAACAAAGTCGAGATTCGCGGGGTGAAGCCCGGACCTCAGTTTGGAGACATGTGGGTGATCGACTCCGGTTTGCGGCCAGGCGACAAGGTGGTGGTCGACGGGCTGCAACGTATTCGTGACGGAATGACGGTTGCGCCCACTCCGTTCAAAGACACGCAGGCGGATGCCGTCAAGGGCGGAGAGTAGCCATGGCCAAGTTCTTCATCAACCGTCCGATCGTTGCGATCGTGCTTTCAATCCTGACGGTGATTGCGGGTCTCGTGGCAATGGGGAAGCTGCCGATATCCGGCCTGCCCGATATCGTGCCTCCGCAGGTGAATGTGTCCGCGGTTTACACGGGTGCGGACGCACTGACGATTGAGCAATCCGTCGCAACACCGCTCGAGCAACAAATGAACGGCGTAGACAACATGCTGTACATGATGTCGACGAATGCCAACGACGGCACGATGAATCTAAAGGTGACCTACGATGTCGGTACGAACGTAGATATCGACCAGGTCAATACGCAGAACCGTGTTTCGCAGGCCAGCCCGAATCTTCCAACCTCAGTGAATCAGTACGGTGTGACCGTCAAGAAGCTGATGGGACTTCCTCTGCTGGTGTTGTCGGTCTACTCGCCCAGCGGCACTTTCGATAGCCAATTCCTGGGGAACTACGCCACGATCAACATCAATGACGCGCTCCTGCGCGTACCGGGCGTCGGGCAGGTTACTAATTTCGGCACTTCCGATTACGCGATGCGCGTATGGGTGAAGCCGGATCAGCTCACGAAGCTGGGTATGACTGTCTCAGATATAACCACCGCCGTACAGCAGCAAAGCGCCGTAAACCCAGCAGGTCAGATTGGCGGAGAACCTGCGCCTAAAGGGCAGCAGTTCACTTACTCTGTGCGCGCGCCGGGTCGTCTGGTGAGTCCAGAGGAGTTCGGCAACATCACTGTCCGCCAGAACCCCAACGGTTCGCTTGTGCGCTTGAAGGATGTCGCTCGACTCGAACTCGGATCCTTGTTTTATCAGCAGATCGGGCGTTTCAACGGGAAACCTGCAGTCATTATCGCCGTGTACCAGGCGCCGGGCTCAAATGCGTTAGCGGTAGCCAAACAACTAAAGTTGCAAATGGAGGACTTGAAGTCACGTTTTCCCCAGGGCCTGGACTACGCGATCTCACTTGATACCACTCTGCCGGTGACTGAGGGCATGAAAGAGATCCTGCATACGTTGATGGAAGCGATTTTCCTGGTCATCATCGTAGTCTTCCTTTTCCTTCAGGGCTGGCGCGCTACCCTCATTCCTTTGATCGCTGTGCCAGTTTCGTTGATCGGTACGTTCGCCGTTTTTCCAATGCTGGGCTTTTCTATCAACACGATTTCGATGTTCGGACTCATTCTTGCGATCGGACTCGTGGTGGATGATGCCATCGTAGTGGTCGAAGCGGTGGAACATCATATCGAACATGGGTTGTCGCCCAAGGCTGCAACAGAAAAAGCGATGGAAGAGGTTTCTGGGCCCGTCATTGGCATCGCGCTGATTCTCGCGTCAGTTTTCGTGCCCATGGCATTTATCGGAGGAATCAAAGGCCTGCTAAACCAGCAATTCGCTGTGACGATCGCCGTCTCCGTTCTCATTTCTGCCTTCAACGCATTGACACTTTCTCCAGCGCTCTCGGCGCTGCTGCTTCGTCCGCGCAAAGAAGCGAAAGGTCCGCTCGGCCGTTTCTTTCGCTGGTTTAACCGCTCGTTTGAAAAGGTCACAGGCGGTTACGTTTCCTGGAGCCAAATTCTGATCCGGCGGTGGGTCATCGCGATGCTGCTGTTGGTAGGCCTTGCCGTGATTGCCGGCGGCATGGGCAAGAAACTGCCTACAAGTTTTATTCCTGAAGAAGATCAGGGCTATGCATTTATCCAATTGCAACTGCCGGATGCAGCTTCGCTGCAGCGCACGGACGCCGTCATGCGCAAAATGGACGATATTCTGGCGCATACGCACGGCATTCAGGGGTACGACGCGATTGCCGGGTTCAGTTTGCTTTCGAATACTTCCTCCACCTACAGCGGTTTCTACTTCCTGCAATTTGATCCCTGGGACGAGCGGCACAGTCCGGAGCTCTCGGCAAAAGGGCTCATGCAAACCTTGAATTCGAAAATACGAGTGGAGATTCCGGAGGCCATCGGTTTTGCTTTCGGTCCGCCCGCTATTCCAGGCTTGGGGACAGCTGGAGGCTTTACATTCATGCTCCAGGACCGTGCAGGTGGCTCCGTTGATCAGCTCTATGACAATCTTGAAAAACTCCTGCAGGCCGCGCGCAAACGTCCCGAACTTGCTTCGCTTGTCAGCACTTTTCGTCCTTCGGTGCCGCAGCTGTTCGTGGATGTCGACCAGGACCGAGTTCTCAAACAAGGGCTGCAATTTGGGGAGGTCTACCAAACGCTGCAAGCGTTTTTGGGCGGCGCGTATGTCAACCAGTTCAATCGTTTCGGACGCCAATGGAAGGTCTACCTGCAAGCCGAACCGGAGTACCGTACCAGCGCCGATAAAATCAACAGCTTCTATGTTCGTAACTCAAAAGGCGAGATGACGCCGCTGGGATCGCTCGTGACAATCAAGCGAGTCTCAGGCCCCGAGTACACGACCCGTTTCAATTTATTCCGCAGCATCCAGGTCAACGGAACACCCGCTCCTGGCTACAGTTCCGGTCAAGCGATGGCCGCAATGGAAGAGGTCGCAAACGAAGTGTTGCCCAGCGGAATGGGATACGCGTGGAGTGACATGTCGTATCAGGAAAAAAAGGCCTCAGGTGGGCAGGCGATTGTCTTTGGTATGTCGCTGTTGTTCGTGTTCTTGATCCTGGCGGCAATGTATGAGAGTTGGTCATTACCGTTCAGTGTTCTCCTGTCGACTCCGATAGCAGTCCTGGGAGCCTACGGCGGACTCTTATTACGAAAGTTCGACAATAACGCGTTCGCGCAAATTGGCTTGGTGATGTTGATCGGACTCACGGCGAAAAACGCTATCCTGATCGTCGAATTTGCAAAGTTGGAACACGACCAGAAGGGAAAATCTCTCGTCGATGCTGCGCTGGAAGGCGCTCGGTTGCGATTGCGGCCGATTCTAATGACTTCGTTCGCATTCATTCTCGGTTGCGTACCGCTTTGGACCGCGAAGGGAGCCGGAGCGATCGGCCGCCAGGTGATGGGGAGCGCCGTCATCGTCGGAATGTTGACGGCAACGGTGCTGGGCGTCTTCCTCGTGCCGGTGCTGTTCGTCGTTGTCGAACGACTCGGTAAAAAGAAAACCACTGTGGAAGCTCAGACAAAAATAGTAGCGCCTGCGGAAGGGGGGGCGGACTGATGCGCAAGCTCGTTTGCCTTTCTCTTTCTTTTCTACTGTTGGGTGGCTGCTCGGTGGGGCCGAAGTACAAGCGGCCAACAATGGCTCCTCCAGAGAACTACTACCTGGATTCTTCCCCGCAACCGAACTCGATTGCAGATCTTGCCTGGTGGGAGTTATTTAAGGACCCCGTTCTGCAGGGCCTGATTCAGGAGGCACTGAAAAATAACTACGATGTGCGGATTGCAGCGGCGCGCGTGGAAGAAGAGCGGGCGCAACTAGGTGTATCGCGCTCCTTATTTTTTCCGCAGATCGGTTATGGCACCAGCATCTCCGGACAACGCGCGCCCGCGGTTCCTAACCATACGTATTACGGATACAACTTCAATTTATCTTGGGAACTCGATCTGTGGGGCCGCATCCGTCGCCTGAATGAACAGCAACGAGCCGTTTTTCTTGCAACCGAAGAGGCACAACGTGGAGTCTGGCTGAGCTTGGTGAGCGACGTCGCGCAGGCGTATTTCGAGTTGCGCGCACTCGATGCACAACGCGAAATCGCGTTACAGACCGGACAGAGTTTTCAGGAAACTTTGGACCTGTTCAATAAGAAATTCGAAGGGGGAGCGTCCTCAGGACTTGAAACTTCGCGAGCCGAGGGCGCACTTTCCAATGTGCTGGCGCAGATCCCCGATCTACAGCGGCAGATTACGGCAAAAGAAAATCAGATCAGCCTGCTTCTCGGGAAGAATCCAGGTCCGATCCCTCGCGGGAATGCGCTCAGTGCGCAATACGACCTGGATATGATTCCGGCGGGCTTGCCTTCCACTCTGCTGGAGCGCCGTCCTGACCTACGGCAAGCGGAACAGCAGATGATCGCTGCGAATGCGGCCGTAGGGGTCGCAAAAGCAAACTTTTTCCCGGTGATTAGTCTCACCGGACTTCTTGGTGGCGTAAGCCCGCAACTCGCTGGACTGGTCGGTTCCGGAACGCAATGGAGCGTCGCGGGGGGATTGGCAGGGCCATTGTTCACTGGCGGCCAACTGAAGAGCCAATATCGCGCGGCGCAAGCGCGATGGGATCAGGCTCGGCTATTTTACCTAGGGGTTGTAACGGGCGCGTTCGGAGAAGTTTCGACTGCGCTCTCAGCCCATCAGGAGTTGGCAGAATCTTTCAAGCAACAAACTCGATCGTCGAGAGCGTACCAGGAGTCTGTGCGTCTCGCGAACATTCGATACGACAGTGGTCTGGCGAACTATTTCGAAGTGATCGACGCGAAGCTGGATTTGTATCCGGTGCAGCAGTTCGAAGTGCAGTACGATTTGGAGCGTAAGGTCGCGCTGATCAATCTGTACAGGGTGTTGGGCGGTGGGTGGAAACTCAGCGACGCGGACTGGACGAAGATCCCCGTGAGTGCTCCTCCGAACTCGACCAATCCGTAGCGGCGGTTTGATTGACGGCTCGGTTTGGGCAATATCGTGAGAGCACAAGCGCGCTTTCATTGGTTCGTTTTCTTTGGAACGGGAACCGGCAAATCGAGGGCAAGCTTCCGCTCTTCTCGAGGTTATCCAAAATGAAAGACTTCTGGCTCAGTTGCCTCCTCGGCTAGGATCGCGGCGAATTGTCGTTAAGTGAAAAACGAAGGAAGACATAACCAATTGAGCCCGCGGCGAGCGAAGCCGCGAGAACCGCAATCTTCGCGGTGGCCATCGAAGCCGGGTCTTCGAATGAGAGGCCACTTATGAACAAAGCTACAGTAAATCCCACACCCGCCAGCAGTCCTACGCCGGCTATTCCCGTCCACGTTAAACCGCCAGCCATCCCTGCAAGCCTTAATTTCACTCCGATAAAGGAAAACAGGGTGATCCCCACCGCCTTGCCGAGAACCAAACCGACAAATATGCCAAGCGCAATCGGACTCGAGAGAGCCAGTTTCATTTGTTCGATGGACAAAGCGGTTCCGGCGCTCGCTAAAGCAAATAAAGGAAGGACGAGAAAGCAAACCCACGGATGGACGCCTCGCTCAATCCGCTCCGCGATGGAATCGCTTCCTTGCAGAAGCCTGTCAATTTCGATGAGCGAAGCCTCGGCAGACGACCTGCTTTGACTCGCGATCTGGCGCCGGAAATTCTCGAGGAGTGGCTCCGCATTTTCGGCCAACCGTTCGGGGCTGTATTTTGGCTTGATAGGCGCTACAAGACCCAGGATCACTCCCGCAATCGTGGCGTGAACGCCAGAACTCAGAACCGCGGCCCAGAAGAAAATACCTACGATTACAAATATCGAGATCGGAGCCTGGCGCAACGCAACGGCTATCAAAAGAACCAAGAAACCGCCTGCCACCGCTAAGGCCGTCCAAGAAATCGTGGGAGTATAAAAAATCGCTATCACGAGAATTGCTCCCACATCATCCACGATGGCCAGCGCAAGCATAAATACGCGTAGAGCCGAAGGAATGCGGGTTCCGAGAAGGGCAAGAACTCCCATCGCGAAGCCGATGTCGGTTGCCATTGGGATTCCCCAACCGCGCGCGCCTGCACCGGAACGATTCAGCACGAAATAGATGGCCGCTGGGAGAATCATTCCGCCAAGTGCCGCCATGATGGGCAGCGCAGCCTGGCGGAAGGATGCCAATTCGCCCTTTACGATTTCACGTTTGATCTCCAGTCCGACAACCAGGAAAAAAAACACCATCAAACCGTCGTCTATCCAGTGATGCAAGTCCATGGAGAAAAGAGGGCGACGACCGAGTGCCAATGGAATCTTCCAAACCGCGAAGTAAGATGCGCTCCATGGTGAGTTCGCCCAAATCAGGGCGATCACGGTAGCAGTAAATAATAGGATCGATCCGAAACTCTCACTCCGCACGAAGCGCTCGAGCATCGACCGGGGATCAGGAAGAAATCGATCTTGCTCGTTACTTAGGGACGATGGTTCCATGGGAACTCTGCGCTACCTGGATCGAAAAATTAGATTCCGCTGCGGGCATCTTAGCACGCGGACACAGTTGCTAATACGGTGACCCTCTCCGCCATTTTCTCGCAATCTCGCACGATCCAATAGAAACGGCTTCACATCACCAAACACCACAATGCGTTTCATGCTCGTCTCGTTCGAAATGCGCGTCGGCCGCCGTCGTCTTGTTTCCTTCCAATAACCGGTTGCTGAACTCGAAGCGTGGGTTCGGGATGTTGCCGGCGCTTTAGTCCTGCCGGCGGCGTAGACGGCCGCAGTGGCGCTATACGACACTGTGGCTACAGTATCTTGTGCTATCGCTGCTCAGTCCCTGCATATGATAATTCGGATTGGACTTCCGACCGGATTGGCCATCGACTTGATGTAAGGTAAGCTCGCGTGCAGGTTTTGCAGGGGAATCTCCAACGAGAATAAACCTCAATTCTGCTGCTACCGAGAGTGTCCGGCGCGATCAGTTAGCTCCGTATCAAGAGCCGTTTAGTGAAGTATTGGCAGCGCTCCACACGGACGAACGAAACGGTTTAAGTGAAACAGAAGCGCGGGCGCGGCTCACACGCTACGGCGGAAACGAGTTGACGGCCGATAAGCCCGCACCTGCCTGGAAGAAGTTTCTCGCGCAATTTCAAGATGCGCTCGTCATCCTGCTGCTTGTCGCAACCGCGATCTCGGTGGGACTGTGGTTTTACGAGCGGGAGTCGGCGCTGCCCTATGAAGCAATCGCCATCTCTGCCGTCGTGCTGCTCAATGCCGTGATGGGCTACATCCAGGAGTCACGAGCGGAGTCCGCAGTGGCGGCCTTGCGCCAGATGGCGGCAACGCTCGCTCACGTGATACGCGACGGCGAGCGGCGCGAGGTTCCAGCCACTCAGGTGGTGCCCGGCGACATCATCCTCATCGAAGAAGGCAACACGATTTCGGCCGATGCGAGGGTGATTCAGTCTACAGCACTGCAGACGGCGGAAGCGGCACTGACGGGTGAGAGCCTCCCCACGTCAAAGAATGCAGCTTCGATCACCGGAGAGTTCGGGATCGGCGACCGCCACAACATGATCTTCAGCGGTACGTCGGCAACGTACGGGCGCGGGCGCGCCGTCGTCGTCGCAACCGGGATGCACACCGAAATGGGGCGCATTGCCGGCATGCTCAAAGAGGTTCCGAACGAGACTACGCCGCTGCAAAAGGAACTCGACCGAGTCGGCAAGATGCTAGGTTTGGTCGTCATCATCATCGCCGCCGTGATGATCGCGACCATCATGCTCGTCGAGCACGTCAGCGGTTTCTCGGCAATTTTCGAGGTATTGATCCTCGGCGTAGCGCTGGCTGTCGCGGCAGTGCCGGAAGGGCTCCCTGCAATCGTCACCGTTGCCCTTTCCATCGGCGTTCAGCGCATGGCCCGCAGAAAGGCCATCGTGCGACATCTCGCGGCAGTCGAAACGCTCGGCTCGGCTGACGTCATCGCCTCCGACAAGACCGGCACGCTCACGAAGAACGAAATGACGGTGCGCGCGGTAGTCACTGCAAGCGGAGGCGTGAGTCTTGATGGTACGGGATATGTGCCCGAAGGTGACGTTACCCGAAGCGGAGGCGGACGAATCGATGGCCCACTGCGGCTCGAGTTGGACCGGGTACTCACCGCTGCCGACCGCGCCAACAATGCCGTCCTGCAGGAGCACGCCGGCCGTTGGACCGTGCAGGGGGATCCCACCGAAGGCGCGCTTGTGGTTGCTGCGCGCAAAGCCGGACTGGAAGCCGAAGCACTTGAGGCGCGCTTCGAGCGCATCGGAGAAGTTCCATTTTCGTCCGAGCGCAAACTTATGAGTACCGTCCACACCGACGCGAAAATGCGCGACCACTTACTCGTCTTCACGAAAGGCGCACCCGACGTGTTGCTCACGCGGTGCTCGCAGGAGCTTGTGGGCGAGCAATCGAGACCTTTGAGCGATGAGCGGCGCAAGGAAATCCTGAACATGAATGAAGAGCTCGCGGGCCATGCCCTGCGCACGCTCGGAGTGGCCTTCCGCTCGATGCCCGTTGAGAATGCGGAAGCGAAGCAATTCGACGAGGGCGTCGAGCGCGAACTCGTGTTTGCAGGATTGGTCGGCATGATCGACCCACCCCGCGAGGAGGCGAGGGACGCAGTCGCTCGCGCCAAAGGCGCAGGGATACGCCCGATCATGATCACGGGGGATCATCCCAAGACCGCGGAGGTCATTGCTCGCGAACTAGGCATTCTGGGTCAAGGGCGGGTCGTAACTGGTGCCAAGCTCGATATCATGTCCGACGATTCGCTCGCTCAAACTGTCAAGGAAGCATCGGTCTATGCCCGCGTAAACCCTGAACACAAGCTACGGATCGTGAAGGCATTGCGGCGCGACGGGGCGGTCGTGGCCATGACCGGGGACGGGGTCAACGACGCGCCAGCCTTGAAGGCCGCGAATATCGGGGTCGCGATGGGCACGGGCACTGATGTTGCCAAACAAGCCGCCGACATGGTGCTGGCGGATGACAACTTCGCGTCGATCGTCGCGGCTGTCGAAGAGGGCCGTTCGATCTTTGCGAACATAAGAAAGTTTTTGCAATACCTGCTCTCGTCCAATATCGGTGAAGTAATGACGATGTTCTTTGGCGTCCTCCTGGCAAAGGTCATCGGGTTGCACGCGGAGGGTAGCCCCATTGTGCTGCCACTGTTGGCCACGCAACTTTTGTGGGTCAATCTTGTGACCGATGGTGCGCCCGCACTCGCTCTGGGTGTGGACCCACCTGACCCCGGGAGTGATGTACCAGCCCCCTCGCCCCATCGCCGAGCGCGTGATCACACGGCACATGTGGTTCGACATCTTTTTCATCGGCGCCGTGATGGCGACCGGGACGCTGTTGGTCCTGGATGCCTCGCTCCCGGGAGGATTGATGGTCGGATCGGGCAGCATGAGATACGCGCAGACCATGGCGTTTACGACCTTGATGTTATTTCAGTTATTCAATGTCCTGAACGCACGAGGCGAGGAGCAAAGCGCATTCAAGGGCCTCTTCACCAATCAATGGCTTTGGGCAGCCATTGGATTGTCACTGGCGTTGCAGATGGCGGTAATATACACACCGTTTCTGCAGCGGGCGTTTTCGACAGTAAGCTTGAATTTTGCCGATTGGGCGCGTTGTACGATGGTTGCAAGTTCGGTGTTGTGGCTGCGCGAATTGAGCAAAGTCGCCACCCGCGCGATGAACAACCGCCGGCGCTGAGAGTTTTCTATGGCAACTGCAAAAGCTTCGGCCGGAAATACGATTCCCCCCAAGTCCGCAATCATTGAGGTGCACGTCGCCCTGCACTTGAAGACTGGCGCTGGGATTGGCGGCGGCATCGCCAACTCAACCATCGCCACGTCATGAAGAACCACAGCACTCAGGCGGGGGTGCGGCCGCGCCGCCGGTCACGCCCTCACCAAAGTCGTAGATCAGAAACCATCTTCGGAGGCACGGCATGCGCCATCGTGAACTGCATCGGACAGAGCGGATCGGTTGGCTTCGCGCTGCAGTTCTTGGGGCGAATGATGGAATCGTGTCTACAGCAAGCCTCGTGGTGGGCGTCGCCGCTGCCAATTCGAGCCGACATGAAATCTTGCTCGCGGGCATCGCTGGAGTAGTGGCTGGTGCACTCTCTATGGCCGCTGGCGAATACGTTTCCGTCAGTTCCCAAGCCGATACCGAGCGCGCTGACCTGGCACTCGAGCGAACAGAATTGGCCACGCAGCGATCCGCGGAAGAGAAAGAACTCTCCGCGATCTACGTTCAACGCGGTCTCGATCCGGCGCTCGCCCGAACCGTGGCGCTGCAATTGATGGCCCACGACGCGCTTGGCGCTCACGCTCGCGACGAGCTTGGCCTCTCTGCCAAGCTCATCGCTCGTCCTCTGCAGGCAGCACTTGCGTCAGCAGCGACGTTCTCAGTGGGAGCAGCCTTGCCGATACTAACGGTCATGTGGACGCCGCCGGCGAGGATGGTTCTCGTCGTTTCCGGTGCATCGCTGTTGTGTCTCGCAGGGATGGGCGCACTTGCTGCCCGCACGGGAGGCGCCTCCGCATGGATTGGCACATTGCGCGTTGCGTTCTGGGGTGCGCTGGCGATGGCCGCGACCGCAGGCATCGGAGCACTGTTCGGAACCAGAGTGTCGTGAGTTGCTCTCTGAAATGTCTTTCCCTTCTATGGGTTCGCTACTTGCAATCGGCGTTTCCGGGGATGGCTTGATTTTGAAATGCCTTGGAAGAAAGCCACGGGTGAGCGTGATGTGGAATTTGCCTTTGAACTTGAGTGCGAGCATGGCGTTAGAACTGAGGTGCCCGTTCGGGCGTGCTAACCCATTCCACTATCTTCTATCAACTGGCGCTTGCTTCCATTCCGCAAGCTGTTCCGCGAGCATCCCCACTAACGCCGTCGCGACCGAGACGATGATCGGGCCGATGAACAGACCGACGATTCCGAAAGCTTTTACCCCGCCCAGTAGAGAAAAGAAGATCAGCAGCGTGTTCAGCTTCACTCGACCGCTGAGAACGAGCGGCCGAACGATATTGTCGGCCGTTGAGATCACCCCGGTACCATAAACGAGCAGGAACAGCGCCTTCCCCCAGTGAGCGGTTGTTGCAAGATAGAGGACGCCCACGCCCCAGACTGCAGCGGCCCCGACCACCGGAATCACGGAAAAGAGGGCCGTGATAACGCTCCACAGCATTACATTTTGCAACCCGGCAATCCAGTAGCCGAGCGCTCCGAGAGCACCCTGGGCGAACGACACCGCCAGAACTCCATAGATGTTAGCGGTGATCGCGTCGGAGATCGTCTTCAACAAATGGCTGTACCGCTTCGGTTCCAATGGCAGTATCGAGCCGACCCGTTCGAGAATCGCGTGGCCGTCGCGCAAAAGAAAGAACAGCGCGAACAGCATGATGAAGGCATCCAGAACAGTTCCTGTGACATTCACGGCCAGCGACTTCGCCCAGTTCAGCAACCATGCGCTCGCATCCCGGACCCGCTCGAGCGCGGCGGCTCTCAGTTCCTCGTTCGAGATTCCCGTTTTACGTTCTATCCAGCCGAGCGGCTGGTCGCCAAGGCGACCGAGGTATTCGCCCCATCCTCCGCCTCTCGAAGTCTGTTCGTTCAGCCGCCCGTAAACCGCTTTCGTCTCATGCGCGAGCGTATTCACGATGAACACCGTTGGCAGCAGAATAACCAGCAACACGACCACGGTGGCGAGTAAAGCGGCGCCGTTCTGGCTCCGAACCAACCGGAGTAGATGGGTGAACAGCGGATAGATCGCCACGGCAAGCAATGTTGCCATAATGATCGGAGCTAGAAACGGCTGCGCAACGAGGAAGCTCAGATAAAGAGCTGCAGCGGTAAGGAGCAGCAAGAAAACTAACGACAGCTTCTTATCGATCGTGCCACCGATCATCGTGTTCCCTCAACTTTCGGATCGATGAGAGACAGCAGATCTGCCGCTTGGTCGTCAAAGCCGCTAAAGTAAGAATCACCAGAGACCTCTTCTTGAGAGTCAAGGCTGCTGGTTCGCGTTTGCAATGCGCCCATTCGGTGTTTCCTCGGTGTGGGCCTTTGGTTGTCCAAGGGTTTGTTTGTAGGCGAGCTATGAATTTCTACCATGAATCCTACTGCAGGAGAAGTTAGTTCAAGTTGGTAGGCTCTGGAATCCAAGCCTGCAGCGTGTCGCGATAGGATCGAACGCCTCGCTGAGGCGCAGTAAACGCATTTTCACGCGTAAGCCAGCACCACCGCGCCCGTGAAGATCAGCAGCCCCCCAACCCACTGATGCCACGTCAGATGCTCATGGAGAAAAATCGCGGCCAACGCGATTGCGATCACCACGCTCAGCTTGTCCACCGGGGCGACTCTCGAGGCTTCGCCAAGTTGTAACGCTCGGAAATAGCACAGCCAGGATAAACCCGTCGCGATGCCAGACAGGATCAGAAAAATCCATGTACGTCTTCCAATCGTCGAGATTGCCTGACTCTTTGTGAAAAGCGCAACGGACCACGCGAAGATCAAAATCACCACTGTTCGGATGGCGGTCGCCAGGTTGGAGTTAACGTGCTCCACGCCAACCTTCGCAAGCACTGCCGTAAGGCCCGCAAAAAAAGCCGAGAGCAAGGCCCAGATAAACCAGTTCATATCCTTCTCCCCCCGAACACTCCAAGCACTCAAAGCTTCAGATCCAGGCTGTTTGGTGCCTTCTTACTCTTACAAGTATTGCAACGCCTGGCAATCATAAAGCCGCTTGAATCAGGGGAAAATTGAGGCCGGTGCAATAGTGATCAAATTGGGCTGGGCTTTAAGTGACTCCCGAGAGCGGTCGCCACTTTATTTGCCCCTACACTCGGCTCTCACCAGCCCAAGGATTTCAGAAATTCACATTGCGATAGCCAGCGCGGGCAACAGCAGTTGCCATTGAGTGCATTGACCTGAAATCTAAAACCGGGAGAAAGTGTAAATGGCAAACATTAAACTGCAATTGCGGATAGCCTGCATTATTATCGCGTTTTCCTGAACATCATCGTCGCTGGCCGCACAGCTTCCCTCGCCGCCGGCGAACGCAAAGGCGTGGACGTTCATTGAGAGCACGGGACAGAACAGCATTAATCAACTCCCGATTGTGGAAAGGCCATGACTGACTCGGTGAAAAAACGTTACTTCTCTGGGGTGTCGAGGAATACGGTCCTTCTGGCATTCAGCAGCCTGTTTGCGGATATCTCATCCGAGATGCTTTATCCGGTGTTGCCGATCTACCTCACCCAGATGCTGAATGCAAGCGGGAGTGTAGTCGGAGTTGTGGAGGGGATTGCGCAGGCGACCCAGAATATCGTGCAAGGCTTGTCGGGTTGGCTATCGGATAAGCTCCAAAAGAGAAAGTCCCTTGCGCTGGCGGGTTATTTCCTATCGGCTATGGGCAAGCCGCTGATGGGCTTGGCACAGACTTGGCCTGGTGTGATGGGAGGCAGGTTTCTTGACCGGTTTGGTTCCGGATTCCGCTCTGCTCCTCGCGATGCATTGATCGCATCTTCCGTGCCAGAGGAAAGCAGAGGGCGCGCGTTTGGCCTTGAGGGGATCGGCGACAATTTAGGCGCTTGCCTGGGGCCGTTGCTGGCCTTTGTTCTCTTAATATCTCTTCATTTCGGCATCCGTTCGATTTTTTATCTGGCAATCGTTCCCGGTCTTCTCGCCTTTGCGATGGTGCTTCTGGTCAAAGAACAGCCTGCGACGGTAAAGACGAAATCCAGGATCGATGTGAATGTTAGTCACTTTCCGATGGCCTATTGGAAATATCTTATTGTCACAGCATTGTTTGGGATCGGAAATTCAAGCAACTCGTTCCTGATCTTGCAAACCAAGGGCATCGGCGCATCTTTCGCAGCGACGATATTAATTTATGCTGGCTTCAGTTTGGTTGCCGCTCTGATTTCCTATCCCGCAGGATCTTTTTCTGACAGATGGGGGAGAAAACGTGTCCTGCTGTTAGCGTTCTTCATCTTCTTCTTCGCCTATCTCGGCTTCGCACGTACGCAAAACGTTATGCTCATCGCGGCGCTTTTTGTTTTCTACGGATTGTTTCAGGGAATATTCCGCGCGGTCGGTAAGGCGTTCGCCTCGGATTTTGTGCCGGCTCACCTGCGCGCGAGCGCCGTTGGATGGTACAGCTCGGCCGTGGGTCTATTGGGACTCGTGGCGAACTTGGTTGCTGGCCTGCTTTGGGACCGCGTCGGGCATGCGGCGGTGTTTTATTACGGCGCAGTGTTCGCCATCGTAGGAATTATCGGGTTGCTTGTGTTGATTCCAGGGGGGCATCACAACTATCCCAATCGAAACAGATAGGGACGCACGCGCGATGTAGTGGAAGCCATTGCGGGTGGCAAGTTGTCCGATTTGGACGCGGTTCACCAAAACAGGCCAGGTGTTTGCAGTCAACTCTCCCCGCGGCGTGACGAGCATCACTTCGGCATGTGACCGGTGACACGGAAATGGCTTGCAGCTCCCGGTAGCCTGATTTCGTGCCAGAGGGTCTCGCGATCGTACGTTCGTGGACCAACTGTGCCGCGGATAGGTGACTGGAAAGGAGTCGAATATGGAAACGATCATGATGCCAATCCTGGAGCGGCCAGAGATGTTGATCTGCGCGGATTGTGGTGCCAGTTTTGCTTCACACGGCGTCGGCGATGGACTCGACCAACTGTGTAACGATTGCTACGCCGCTCAATTCAAACCACAGCCTTCTACGGAATGGCCTGTTGCCGCGGTTTCTCTCACCGCTCAAAGCTCACGGTACTGAGCGGCGCGTTCTCCCACTCTGGAATCCGCGAGAGCTACGGGACGATTGCTTTATTTAGCGCGCAGCGCGTATGAGCTCAATACTCGCATGTAGTTCCCGCGTTCAAATGCAGCTGCGTCGGGGACGTTCCGTTGACTCATGCTTCCGCACATTTGTTGTATGGAGCTGTATTCATGCTCTTCGAGCCAGCGGACGAGGTCCGCGCGAACGGAATCGAGATGGCCGATTCCGTTTTGCAGAAGCGCCGACGTCATCATCGCGACGCGCGCTCCGGCCATCATGGACTTGATTACGTCGTGGGCATCGTGCACACCGCCGGTGATCGCAAGGTCAGCCTTGACGTGGCCGAATATAATCGCGACCCAATGAAGGCGGAGCAGCAATTCCGTCGAGTGGCTCAGCGTGAGATTGGGAACGACCTCCAACGTTTCGATGTCGAGATCCGGTTGATAGAAGCGATTAAACAGCACGAGCGCATTCGCCCCACTGGCATCCAATCGCTTCGCCATGTTTGCGGCAGCTGTGAAGAAATGCGATAGCTTGACAGCAATGGGGATGCGCACACTCTGTTTCACCGCGCGGACTAGATCGCAATAATCCTGCTCGACATCCTCAGCGGTGCGGGATGGATCCGTTACGAGGGAGTAAATATTCAGCTCGATCGCGTCGGCTCCCGCCTGCTCCATCTCGTGGGCGAACCGAATCCAACCGCCCCGCGATACCCCGTTCAAGCTGGCGATGATTGGAACGCGGACACTGGCCTTTGCTTTGCGAATCAGATCGAGGTAACCGTCAGGTCCGAGGTTATACGTCATCAGGTCCGGAAGATATGTGATCGCTTCAGAAAATCCCTCGCTGCCCCGAGATAGATCGGAATCAACCGCTTCGCTTTCGAGGATCAGTTGCTCCTCAAAAAGCGATGGCAGCACAACCGCAGCGATTCCGTGATCTTCGAGGCGGCGGATATTGTCGACCGAGTCGGTGAGAGGGGAAGCCGACGCAACAATTGGGTTGCTGAGTTTCAGGCCGAGATATTTCGTAGTGAGGTCGATCATTGCTCGTCCTCTGGTTTCGCTGTCGGGGTCCTTGCGGGTTCGGCCGGTTCTTCGGCTTCAGGAGATTTGGGCTGTGCGGGCGCGGCGGCGCGATTCTGATACACGTGCCAATTCCGGTTAACGTCGTCCTGCGCCAGCCGTAGCAGGGTGCGCGCGGTTTCCGGATCGCTGCGCGCCAGCATCGAGTATCGCGCCTCCTGATACGCGTATTGCTTAAACGGAATGCTCGGCGCCCTGGAATCGAGCTGAAATGGATTTTTCCCCTCATTTCGTAGCGCCGGGTTGTACCGCATCAGAGGCCAGTAGCCAGATAGCACGGCGGCCTTCTGTTGGTTTATGCCGTATCTCATGTCGTAGCCGTGTGCGATGCAGTGGCTGTAAGCGATGATCATCGATGGCCCATCGTGCGCTTCCGCCTCGAGAAATGCCTTTACCGTGTGAGTGTCGCTGCCGCCCATCGCCACGCGTGCCACGTAGACGGAGCCATAACTGACCGCCTCCATTGCGAGGTCTTTTTTGCCGGTTCGTTTTCCGCCCGTTGCATATTTCGCGACGGCGCCGCGAGGCGTCGCCTTTGACATCTGCCCGCCTGTGTTCGAGTACACTTCGGTATCCAGCACGAGCACGTTAACGTTCATGCCCGAACCGAGAACGTGATCCAGGCCCCCCGCTCCGATGTCGTAAGCCCAGCCGTCACCACCGACGATCCAAACCGACTTCCGCACGAGCGCATTGGCAACTGCGAGCAGGTCGTGCGCCTCGCGCGAGTCGAGTCCTGCCAGCTTGCGTGCGACGACGGCCACGCGCTCCCGCTGCGCCGCAATCTCCGCCTCCGTCGATTGATTTGCCTGGAGAACCTCTGTGACGAATGACTCGCCGAGCTCGGCCGAATGGGATCTCAGCAGTTCTCTTGCATAATCTGCCTGCTTATCCACCGCGAGTCGCATGCCCAGCCCGAATTCAGCATTGTCTTCGAATAGCGAATTTGACCATGCCGGTCCACGGCCGCGTGCATTTTGCGCGTACGGTGTTGTCGGCAGGTTGCCGCCGTAAATGGAAGAGCAGCCGGTCGCGTTGGCAATCAGCAGCCGGTCGCCGAAAAGTTGAGTGAGCAGCTTGATGTAAGGCGTCTCGCCGCATCCCGCGCAGGCGCCCGAAAATTCGAAGAGCGGCTCGAGCAATTGAACGTCTTTAACGTGTGAATGCGACAGCCGGTCCCGATCAAGCTCCGGTATCGAAAGGAAGAACTCCCAATTCTTCGATTCGGCGTTTCGTAGCGGTGCCTGCGCTTCCATGTTAATTGCTTTGTGCTTCACTTCGCTTTTGCTCTTCGCCGGACAAACTTCAACGCACAAAGTGCACCCGGTGCAGTCTTCGGGTGCCACTTGCAGGGTGAATCGCATCGATTCGAATTCGCGCCAGCGCGGCTTTGCGGATTTGAAACTCGCAGGCGCCCCAGCCAGCGAGCTGTCGTTGTAGACCTTCGATCGAATCACTGCGTGCGGGCAAACGAGAACGCACTTGCCGCACTGAATGCACAACTCCTCATCCCACACCGGAATTTCGAGAGCGATGTTGCGCTTTTCCCACTTCGCAGTGTTTGTGGGAAACGTGCCATCCGGCGGGAGCGCGCTGACAGGGAGGTCGTCGCCCTTGCCTTCCATCATTGCGCCCAGAACATTGCGGACAAATCCGGGCGCTTGGTCGGAAACCGGTGCGAGAATGTCAAATACGCTCGTCGCCAGCGGCGGCACGCGGACTTCGTGCAAATGAGCGACCGATGCGTCCACCGCCGCGAAATTCTTCTGTACGACCGCGTCTCCGCGCTTGCCATAAGTTTTCTGGATCGCGTCCTTGATGGCCGCGATCGCTTCGTCTCTTGGCAGCACGCCGCTCAATGCGAAGAATCCCGTTTGCATGATTGTGTTGATGCGGCTGCCCATTCCGGTTTCACGCGCGACCTTGTACCCATCAATCACGAAGAAACGAACTTTCTTATCGATGATCTGCTGTTGAGCCTTCCGCGGCATGTGATTCCACACTTCCTCGGGCCCAAACGGCGCATTCAGCAGGAATGTGGCGCCTGGTTCAGCTGCGGCGAGGACGTCCATTCGTTCCAGAAACTGGAACTGATGGCATCCGATAAAGCTGGCTCGGCTGATCAGGTACGTCGATCGGATCGGGTCTGGCCCGAAGCGCAGATGGGAAACCGTCACCGACCCGGCCTTTTTCGAGTCGTACACGAAATAGCCCTGCGCATAGTTCGGTGTGTTCTCTCCGATGATCTTGATCGAGTTCTTGTTTGCGCCCACCGTGCCATCGGAACCGAGCCCATAAAACAGCGCTCGCACGGTCTGCGGTTTCTCGGTCGAGAAACTCGAATCGTAGCGGAGGCTCGTATGAGTCACATCGTCGTGGATGCCAATGGTGAAATGATTTTTCGGCGACTCCCGGGTGATCTCGTCGAAAACAGCTTTCACCATCGCCGGTGTAAATTCTTTCGACGACAATCCGTACCGCCCTCCAACCACCACATGCGGCGTGCGTCCATCTTTCTCAGCGCGCGTCGCTTCGGATAACGCGGTCACGATTTCGGAGTACAGCGGCTCGCCAACCGCGCCCGGTTCCTTGGTACGATCTAAAATCGCAATCGCCCGTGCGCTTTTTGGCAACGCCGCGAGAAACGCATCGCTCGCAAACGGACGAAACAGCCGCACCTTTAGGACGCCGACCTTCTCTCCGCTGCTGTTGAGGTGCTCGACCGCCTCCTCGGCTGCTCCTGCTCCCGAGCCCATCAGCACCAGAACGCGCTCGGCTTCTGGATCGCCGGTATAATCGAACAGCCGGTAGGCGCGGCCGGTCTGCCGTGCGAAGCGGTCCATTACGTCCTGAACGATCGTCGGGCACGCGCGATAAAACGGATTGATCGACTCGCGCGCCTGAAAGAAAACGTCCGGATTCTGCGCGGTGCCGCGGAGCACCGGATGCTCCGACGTCAGTCCGCGATCTCGGTGCTGCCGGATGAGTTTTTCATCGATGAGCGCGCGCAGGTCATCATCTTCAAGCACATGGATCTTGTTCAATTCATGTGACGTTCGGAATCCGTCGAAGAAATGAAGGAACGGAATCCGCGATTCGAGGGACGCGGCCGAGGCGATGAGAGCGAAATCATGGGCCTCCTGCACGGAATCGGAAGACAGCAGTGCGAATCCAGTCATCCGCGCGGCCATCACGTCGCTGTGATCCCCAAATATGGAAAGCGCGTGCGTCGCGATCGTGCGGGCCGCGACGTGGATCACGCAGGGTGTAAGCTCACCAGCGATCTTGAACATATTCGGGATCATCAGCAGCAGGCCTTGCGATGCCGTGAAGGTGGTCCCCAGCGCCCCAGCTTGCAGCGCTCCGTGGAGCGCGCCAGCAGCACCGCCTTCGCTTTGCATTTCCACCACGGTCGGGACCGTTCCGAAAATGTTCTTTTTTCCTTCTTGCTGCCATTGATCAGCCCATTCGCCCATTGGCGACGAGGGCGTGATGGGATAGATGGCGATCACTTCATTCAGACGATATGCGACTGCCGCAGCCGCTTCGTTTCCATCGAGGATTTTCGTAATAGTTTTCACCGATGCGCACCAGAATATTCTCGGGCTGCGATGCAAAAATCGAAAGCTGCGGCGGGCTGCGCGGTGCCCCCGACCCTGACGGGTCGCTGCGCCGAAACTCCCGTGCACATCGTTAACATTTTGTGTCTCACCTCTGCCTCGGAGCGAAGGACGGCAGGATCTTCACTGACCAAACCTCGCTCGCACCCAAAACGGAAATGGAAAATGAAGTGTACATCCGTCTCCTGGAACAGTCACGTTCAGACGAAGCCGTATCAACGATAAATCGCTGGGCCTCGTAAGCCTCAGGGTCAATAAATAACGCAAATGGCTCGCCGATCCTTTGATAAAGATTCCTGTCTCCGCTCCCAGATCCAGTAGCCGGCGGTAATAAGCGCCAACCAAGCTGGGTCTGAGAAAATAGTAATGCGCATTCGATCCATCCACCAGGTCGTCGCGATGAACGCTGTCACCAAAGCTAGTTCCAAAATTGACGTACACGGATATCCGATCATCTATCCGATCATCCGCACCGCTAACGCGCGTCCTAGTGTGCGGAGCGCGCTCAAGAAATCACGCCCTGGGACCTAATCGCGATCGTCCGCGAAAAGTCACGCTCCCGGGACGCGGACTGACTGGTGTCGCTTCGATTTTCCGTTTCTAGATTTTTGTGCTGTGTCCCAGCCACCAAGTTTCAGCGCAACGTCCATGCATGCCTCGCGCAACTCATCCGCAAGTTCGCGATTAACGAGAGCTCGCGCGACCACCATTCCGCCCACGCACAATGCTGCGATAGCCTGCGCTGTCATTCGACGCGGCTGTTGCCTCTGAATCGAGCTGCGCTCGAGCACACTGACCATTGCCTGAAATACCGTTTCGAAAGCTCGCTTGGTTTTCGGGCTGCTGCGTGACACGTCGGCAGGCAGTGCGACCATTGGGCATGAGTTTTCAACGTCCTCGAAATGCTGCTCGGAAAGATACGCACGAACCACTTGCTGTCCTACATCTGCGCCAGATAAGTCCACTTCAACTCCCTCCCAACAGCTCTTCCATTGCGGGTCCGTGAAAAAACATCCCAATACCTCGGTGTACAGATCGCTCTTGCTCCTGAAATAGCTATAGAAGCCGCCGTGCGTCAGTCCCGCGCCGGCCATGATCTGAGCAATTGAAACGTTGTCAAAGCCGTGCCGGTTGAAAAGCCTGCGTGCGCTCCCCACAATATTCGTCTTTACTTCAGTGCGGTGCCCGGTAGCATACGGCATCGTTTCCTCCTCGCTCCGCTTTGGTGTCGGGCCGTAGTATCACCCGAAGCATATTTCCGGTTCCACCAAAATATGACCTTGAACATATTTTGACCTCGTGGTTCTATGCCCCGAGGACGACATGACAACCATGGGAGAAAAATCATGATCGAGAAAACGAACTTGGCCGTACGAGATACCACGCCCACTCGCCGGCAGATGATCTCAGGAGTCGCGGTCGCCATTGCCAGCTTTGCAGCCGGCTCCGAGCTATTCGCGACGGCGCAGCAGCAGGAAATGAAGGAAGCGCCCGGAACGGCGGCGAACGCCAAGCGCACTTCTCTTCACCAGGAAATTGAATTGAAGGGGAGTCCTCAGCGCATTTACGACGTGCTCCTCGATTCAAAGCAATTCGCCGCTTTCACCGGTATGCCCGCCGAGATCGATTCAAAAGCGGGCGGCGCCTTTTCAATGTTCAGTGGAATGATCGTTGGACGTAACGTTGAACTAGTGCCCAACCAGCGAATTGTGCAGGCGTGGCGCCCCACGCACTGGGATCCGGGCGTCTACTCCATCGTCAAATTTGAGTTGAAACCGCAGGCTTCCATCACACTGCTCGTTCTGGACCACACAGGTTTTCCGGAAGGATCCTACGACAGCCTCTCCAGCGGTTGGAATTCACACTACTGGGAGCCGCTGAAAAAATCGCTGGCTTAGCCGGCACGTTTCCATCGGCGTCGGAATTTCACGCAAACTGGCTTTCGTCGCACAATTTCAACTGGAGGTTTTCACCCGCGAGTCGCGCAGCCTATTTTCTCGCTAGCGCGCTACCAGGTGCTGTAAGGAGTGTTTTCGAACGGTGAAACTGCATCCGACGAGGAATGAACCGAGCAAATTCCCACGGCTGATTGATCAGGATCGAGCAATGTGTCGCAGTTTTCCGTCACCCAGTCTTTCGCGTGGGTTATTGGATCAATTGGAATCGCACTCAAGTATTGTCCGCTGACAAGGTCGTCCAACGATTGCGGAGCCGCCTCTTTATCTCGCGTGAAATCCTGAATCGCCCTATTCATCACCGCGAGGTCGGATTTAAGAACAGCCTCCCGCGAGCGAAGCACCGCCTTCTGGTAGTGAACCGTGGCAATCGTAGCGAGGATCACGATGATTCCCATCACCACCATTAGTTCGATCAGCGTGAAACCGCGCTCGACGGCACTCCGCCGACGACCACCGCATCCCGGCTTACAATGTTGATTGGATTTCATTCGCCTTTGCCGCTCGAATCACAATTCGATTACCAGTCAGAATATTTTGTTCCGTCCAGCGCCGTCCCGGTCGATTTCGAATACACATCGAACACATCCTGGCCGCCCCACGACGTCGTATCCGTATCATCCTGCACCGAACGCATTCCCCAGTCCGTCGTGCCGGTCATCGGGTCCTTCGGCAGTTCCCGCAGAAAACGTACATGCTCACTTTTCGCTCCGGTCAACTGCACACCCTTCACCAGGGTTTCCAGGTCTGGGGGATAGCCTTCCGTTCCAGCCTTCACCTGGATCAGGTTTTTATCCGCGGCATCCTTGTAACGGTCGATCGCGTTTCGCATTTCTCGCAGTTCGTAGCGAAGATCAGCTTCTTTTCTTCGCTTGATAGCCACCCGTGCGAGAGGAATCGCCACAGCTGCAAGCACAAACAAGATCGAACACGCGAGTATCAATTCGATCAGCGTGAATCCGGCCGCAATGGCACGAACTGTCCGTCCGCGAGGCGATCGAGCAATCGAATTGCGCGAGGCGAGCAGCCGAAGTGCGAGGGTGCGATTTGCCGTGCTCATCGCGTCTCAGTGCACCTGTATCGTGGCTTCCCCGGAAACCATCGGTATTGTGCGTTGTTGTGAATCATGTGCATTGACCTGAAGAATTTGAAGCGCGGTATTGCCCGGAGCCACCGCTCGTACCACGATGCCCAGCAGCGTACCCGTTCCGTTCACTCCCGGCGTGTTCGGCTGGCGGGTGGCGGAAATAATCACCTCGCCGCGCTGTTCGTCGATCCGCTGCACGATGGCAATTTCCTGCGTTCCGCCGGTTAGAAACTCGCCAGGTCGTACTTCCTCCACCTGAATCACGGCGGGGTTGTAATGAATCAGCAAGGGAATCGAGTAAAGATCGGTCACACTTGAGACGCTCAACCCCAGCGTCGTCTTATCCCCCGGCTTCATCGAGATGCTCGGCGGATCGAAATGCAATTGAGCCGCCGGCGTGCCGCCTCCCGGGAGATTCGTCGCCATCGTTGCGGGTGCCGCACCGCCCGGTGCGCGCGACGAAGCCGACGGCGCAGCGTGGGTGGTCGCCGCCTCCACGCCGGAATCCTCGCGATACACGCGGACGTTTGAATCCGTTCCCGCAGCCATCGTTCGCAAATTCGCAGCGGTGATCGACGGCATCCGGATAATATGCGGCGTAAGTACGATCAGCACTTCCTGGTCCTGAATCTCGTTGCTGTTATCCGAAAACAAATACTTGGCCAGCGGCACTGCCACCAGTCCCGGTATTCCGTTCTGGTTTTTCGTCTCCGTCCGCTCGATCAAGCCACCCAGAATGCTGACCTCGCCTTCCTTCAGACGAACGTCATGCTCGATCTTGCGCTGGCTGATGACCGGTTGGTTGATGCCGCCAATATTGCTCGTTCCCGCGATCGACGAGATGTCGACCGACAGCTTCATGCTCACTTCGTTGTCCGGATGCACTCGAGGCGTCACATCGATGTTCACGCCGACGTCGAGATACTGGAATTGCGTGTTCACAAGGGGGTTTACAACGCCCGCGCCGCCGCCAACTCCCACTCCGACGCCTGCCTGGAAGCTGCCGGTCGCAACCGGAACCCGCTGTCCGATTTTCAACGACGCTTTCTGACCGTCCGTCACCCGGATTTCGGGATCCTGAATGATCTTCGTTTTGTTGTCGGTCGCAATCGCATTCGCGGTGGCACCGGGAAGGGTCAAGCTGTAATCCGCTGTTGAGAGGTGCTGCAGGTTGTTGAGCGTGATCTGCGGTGTCGTTGTCGTCGTCGTGGTAGAGCTGCCTGAAGTGGTGCCCCCGCCACTCGGTTGCACAGAAGTCCGCGGAGTGAACGCTAGTGTTACGCTTTGCCCCGGCAAAATTCCCAGGTCGCGCAATCGATCGAGGTTTGCCGAAAGCACCTGCACATGGATTAACACTTCGGGCTTGGCTTTGTCGATGTCCCGGATGATCTTTCCGGCGAGCACGAGCTTGTCAGGCGTATCGCGGATCACGATTGCGTTTTGCGAATTCACTTGCTGGATTCGCCTCAAATCGAGCAGCTGGCGCAGTCCGGTGACGATTTCAGTCAGGTCCTGCGGCGTCAAAGTGTTCGAAACGTAGAATGTCTTTACGACTTCGTCCTCCACATCTTTCCGCTTCTGCGGATTGTCCGGCGCAACGAAAATCACGCTCGGCGTGATCGGTTTCCAGAACGATTTGCTTTCGAGCGATACCGCGTCCAGCGCCTGCTCGAGCGTCACGTTCGGCAGCTCCGCTGTAATCCGGCGCGATGTAAAGTCAGGATCGAAAATCACGCTCAGCCCGGCGAGCTTCGCGATTGTCTCGTACACCACGCGCGTGTCGTTCGTCATTTTTAAATTGATGGGTTCGCGCGAGAGTGGCTTCAACTCGGGAGGCGACGCAAGCATTTCCTCACCCGGAGGATTTAGGTCGGTGGACTTCGGCGCTTCGGCGGCATTCTGCGCTGCGATCTGCTCGAGCGTCCGTTTCACTTCCTGGTCGGCAATCGAACTGGAAGGATCGATGGCCTGCGCTTTTTCGAACTCCGTCAGCGCCCGCTGCAGGTCGCCTTTTTGAGTCGCCCTTCGGCCCTGTTCGACGTGGAATTGCCCGTCCTCAAACCGCATGTTTGCGGCCCGGAGCTTATACTCGGCATTGGTCGGGTCCGACCGGAGCGCGCGCTCGTAATACACAAGCGCCGTGTCATAATCCTGTACCGCCTCGGCCTTCTTCGCCGTCTGGAAGTCTTGATTTGACTTCGGGCAGCCGGCTAGAAATACCGCCGCGGTCGCGAGGGAGAACCCCAAGGACAGGGCCACAAACGTTGTACGAGACCCGCCACGCGGCCTGGGCTGCCGGTGTGCTGCTACCCTCGGCGACGAAACTCTAGCGAATGCTCGCATACCGGCTATACGAAGCAAAAACGCCCTCCGATGTGGGCTGACTGAGGCTATTGGAAGTCTAGCACCCGCTCTGTGATGCGGCAACAAATCCCAGCGTTGCCGTACTATAGAAACTAATACCCTTATCGAGCATCTTGGGTACAAACCGGTAAATGCCCGATAAGTCTCGCCGCCCCTTGGACAAACCCCTCGCAAACGTCGCCGGAACCGCGTCCAAATCTGCGGCTTGCGACTTATCCGATCCGGCGGCTATGATAGCTAGCCCATGAAATCGGCGGAAAAAAAACAGCAGTACGAAGGCGTCAAGATCGTCGCCCAGAATCGCGCCGCCTCCTACAATTACACGCTCGGCGATAAGTACGAGGCAGGACTGGTACTAGTCGGCACGGAGGTCAAAACCCTCCGTGAAGGCAAAGCGGCCATTCGAGACGCTTTCGCCGAAATTCGCGGTACCGAGGCCTGGCTGGTAAACTCTCATATTCCGGAATACCAGCCCGGCGGTTACCGGAATCACGACCCGCTCCGCAAACGCAAGCTGCTCCTGAACCGGCGCGAGATTGATAAACTTCAAGTTGCGATTCAACAGAAAGGCATGACCATCGTCCCGCTGAAGTTCTATTTCCGCGACGGCATGGCGAAGTGCGAGCTCGCGGTCGGCAAAGGCAAGAAGTTCCACGACCGCCGCGAATCCGAAAAACAAAAAGAAGCCAAACGCGAAGCGAGCGAAGCGATCAGTCGCTCCCGCAGGCGATAAAATCGAAAGGAACCCATGCAGATCCAGCTCGACTCTCAGCCGTATGCTTCAATCCAGTCCGACGCGCTCGTCACTTACGTTTTTGATACGGAAAAGAAACTCGAAGGCGCTCTCGCGGATATCGACAGCCGAATGAACGGCCACCTCGCCGCGCTCGTCGCGTCCGGTGAAATCACCGGAAAAGCTCTCGAGCTCGTTCTCGTGCATTTTCCTGGGGGCATGGACGCGAAGCGCCTCCTGCTTGTAGGGGCAGGGAAGCCCGCGAAATTTGCCGTGGGCGATCTCCGCAATATTGCAGGCACCGCAGTGCGCTATTTGAAATCGCGCGGCGTGAAAAAAATTGTATTCCTTGCGCGCGAAGGCGAACGCGGCCCCGCCGCCGCCCAAGCCGTCACGGAAGGCATTCTCGTCGCCGATTTCGAATCCGACAAATATCGCACTGACAAAAAGAATAAGGAAATCCAATCCGTATCGCTCGCTGGCTTCGATAGCGGACTCGGCTCCGATCTGAACGCCGCCCTCGAACACGGCCGCATCATTGCCGAATCCCAGAATTTCGCCCGCGATCTAATCAACGAGCCTTCGAACCGTCTTACCCCGCGCATGTTGGCCGCGCGTGCCGAAGCGATGGCCAAAGAAGTCGGCCTCAGCGTCGAAATCCTCGACGATCGTAAAATCACCGAACTGAAAATGGGTGCCCTGCTCGGCGTCGCGCAGGGCAGCGTCGAGCCGCCCCGCGTAATCGTTCTGCGCTACGAACCGCAATCGCCGCGCCCGGGCGGCCCGGTTCTCGGCCTCGTCGGCAAAGCCGTCACCTTCGACACCGGCGGCATCTCCATCAAGCCCGCCGACAACATGGAGAAAATGAAGTACGACATGGGCGGCGGTGCCACCATGCTCGGCGCCATGCGCGCCATCGCATTCCTGAAGCCCGCAGTCTCAGTGATCGCCGTAATCCCCGCTACGGAAAATATGCCGGGAGGCCGCGCGCAAAAACCTGGAGACGTGCAGGTCGCAATGTCGGGGAAAACAATCGAAGTAATCAACACCGACGCCGAAGGCCGCATGGTCCTCGCCGACGGCCTCACCTACGCCAAAAAACTCGGCGTCACCCACATCATCGACGCCGCCACTCTTACCGGCGCCATCCAGGTCGCCCTCGCCAACATCCACGTCGGCGCGTTTGGCACTCCGCGCGAATATCTCGACCAATTCCTCGAGAGCGCAAAATCTGCCGGCGAAAAAATGTGGCCCATGCCCATCGACGACGAATACGAGGAAATGATCAAAAGCAATATCGCCGATATCCGTAACACCAGCAGCGGCAAAGGCGGAGGCGCCATCACCGGCGCCTGGTTCATTAAAGAATTTGCCGAGGACACCCCCTGGATCCACCTTGACATAGCCGCCACCTGCTGGGTCGACGAGGGCCGCCCCTGGCTAGCCAAAGGCCCCACAGGCGTAGCCATCCGCTCAATCGTAGATTTTGCAATGAAGCTGTAAAGCGGCAGGACCATAAGCGGCGCGCGCATCATCCCGTCAAAGTAGCCACGATGAGCGCAGTTCTCGTCGTGGGCATTGCTTCCCGTACTGCCGGCATCTCCGGTTTCTGGAGTCCGATGGACGCCGCTGGAGTCCTGAAATCGGACCTGCCGGCTTTTTTGAATTTGTAGTACGGAAACGCAACCCGCATTCCGTTCGCCACTCGCTGCGACCCTGAACTCATCCGATCAGGATGGGTGAAAAACCTCAACCACAATTTCGAGCAATCCCGTTCGCCACAAGCAACGCACTCAACGCCCCCCGCGCCCCTACATCTTCTCCGGCGCCACAATCCCCATCAATCCCAACCCCGTCACCAACTGCTCCCGCACCACCGCCGTCAACGCCAGCAAAAACGCCCGCTTCTCCGCGTCCTCCTCCGACAGAATATGATGCTTGTGGTAAAACGCGTTAAACCCCTGCGCCAACTCAAACACATACCGCGCCAAAAACGCCGGCTCCTGCGCCGCCACAGCCGCTTCCACCCGCGAATCCAGCGATCCGGCCATCACCGCTAGTTCCCACAAATCATCCCCGCCCGGCGCAGCCAAGAATTTCGCCGCATCAAGCTCCCCGCTCTTGAGCCGCTGCAGATTCCCAGCATCCTCAGCAGCATGTTTCGAATCGCCCTCAGTGCCTTTGCGCAAAATTCCATTCACTCGCACCACCGCATATTGCACGTAAGGCCCAGTCTCACCTTCAAAACTCAGCGCATCCTTGAAATCAAACGCAATCACTGTCGACCGCGTAAACCGTAGCAAAAAATATCGCAGCGCCCCAATCGCCACCGCGTGCGAAATCGCCTTCCGATCGAGTTCCGGCGCATCCGCATGCCGCGAGTCCACTTCCGCTTTCGCGCTCTCCTCCAGCCGGTCAAGAAGATCGTCCGCTTTCACGCCCTGCCCCTTGCGCCCGCTCACCTCCACGTACGGTTTCTTCGCATCCTCCTCCGGAATCTCGTACCCCATCTCGCGCGCGCAGCGAGGCGTCAGCGCCACCACGTTGTAGGCAAAATGTTTCAACCTGTCGGCCTGCTCGGTGTAACCAAGCGCTCGCAAACCAGCCACCACCACTTGCTGCGGATACGCCTGCCGCGAATCAATCACGTTGAACACATCGTGCGCGTGACCAAACGAAGGCGCCCCCGCATCGTCTCGCTCGCTCGATGTCACCCACGCTTCATGCCCGTCCGGATGCACGTGAAATCGCCGGTAATGAAAATCGCGGCCCAGCAATCCGAACTTCCACAAGTGATACGCGATGTCTTTGCCCACATACGTCACCGTGCCGTTCGACCGCACGATAATTTTCGCATCGGCTAGCTTCGGCGGGTTCTTCCTCCTCGCCTTCTTTCACCTCGCGTTCCGACGGCAACTGCATCACCCAGCACCCGGCATTCTTACCGGAAGTCGCCATCTGAATCGCGCCGCGCTCCTTCAACATCGCAAACGCCGCGTCCCAGAATTTCAGGTGCAGGATCTCGCTCTCCTGCGAAAGCAAATCGTAATCAATTCCCAATCGGTCGAGCGTCTCGAGATGCCGGTGAACGATCGCCGGCGCCACAAGCTCCGCCATCTTCGCTGCCGCCCCTATCCCTTCTTCAATCTCCTTCAGCGTCTGCGAACGCAATTCCAGCCGCGTCTTGTCCTCCGCCAGAAAATGCGTCACCCGCGTGTAAAGGTCCCAGCAAACGTAATCAAATCTGGGTTGCGCAATCAATTCCTGCACGTCCGCGATCGATTTCTTCTCGATGTGCAAAAATCCCAGCACTACGTCCGCCACCTGCACGCCTGTGTTGTCGATGTAATTCTGTATCTCCACACGACGCCCCGCGTGACGCAACAGCCGCACGAACGTATCCCCCAGCACCGCGTTCCGCAGGTGTCCGATGTGCGCGGCCTTGTTCGGATTGATCGCTGTGTGCTCAACCACCGTCTTCGGTGCATCCGCTGCCGCAACAATCGCTTCGCGCCCCGCCTCCGCGCTCGCCCCGCGAAAAAATGCCGCCCGGTCAAAAAAGAAATTCAAATATCCGCCACCCGCCACTTCCACCCGCGCCACACCGGGAATCGGCTTCAGCGAATTCGCAATTTCCTGCGCCAGCAATCTCGGCGACACCTTCTTTCCGCCCCGAACTTTCTCGCCGCTCTTGTCGTCCGGCGCTTTGTCTGCCTGATTGCCCGCGGACTCCTGCCTTGCCGCAGCTGCCATCCGCTTCGCCAGCTCAAAACACAGCGGCGACGCCACCTCGCCCATCGACACCTTCGGCGGCTTCTCCGTCGCGATCGGCACATCCGTCTTATACCGCTCGTGAATATGGTGCCGCAGCGCCTTCCGTATCCGCTCCTCGACAGCTCTGTACACGTGGCTCCTTATCTCAAATGAATCCCGCGATTATAGGTAATGCGCGAAGACCCGTCAAAGCACGCTTCCGGTGCACCGATCCCGCCCAAGCCCCAAACCCGCGCTGTCCGCGCATTTGACACGACTTAGCCCTCAGACTAGTATCGTTTTCTCGCCTCACCGCGAATATTTCACCAGAGAGCGCATGAAGAGCCTCGGTATCGCATATTTCGACTGCTTCTCCGGCATCAGTGGCGACATGGTGCTAGGCGCCCTCGTCGACGCCGGCGCCGACCTCCGCCAAATCGAATCCGAGCTCCGCAAACTCGGCCTCGAAAACTGGACGATCTCCGCCGAAAAAGTGAAGCGCGGTGCGATCTTCGCCACACACGTAAAAGTCGCGACGCAGGAAGACCATCACCATCGCGGCCTCTCCATCATTCTGAAACGCATCGACGACGCCCGCCTCACCCCCCGCGCCGCCGATCGCGCGAAAAAAATCTTTGAGCGACTCGCCGCTGCTGAGGCGAAAGTCCACAACATTGAAGTCGAAAAGGTTCACTTCCACGAAGTAGGCGCAGTCGATTCGATCATCGACATCGTCGGCTCAGCCATCGGTTTCGATTTGCTCGGCATCGACGAATTTGCGTGCTCTAAATTCGACGTAGGCGGAGGCCAGGTAAAAACCGCGCACGGCCTGCTCCCGGTGCCCGCGCCAGCCACTGCCGAACTTCTCCGCGGCGCTCCCACATATTCCAGCGGCATCGAGCGCGAACTTGTCACACCTACCGGTGCCGCGATCGCCACCACGCTCGCGACGAGCTACTCTGAAATCCCGGCGATGACACTTCGCACGATCGGCTACGGCGCAGGTAGCGCTGATTTAAGCGAAAAGGCGAACGTGCTGCGCATTATGATCGGCGAGAGAGTCGAATCCGAGAAAAGCCCGTTCAATTATTTGCCGTGGGATTCGCCCGTCACCGTAATCGAAACCAACCTCGACGACATGAGCCCGCAAATCTATGGCTACTTCGCCGAACGCGCTCTCGCCGCAGGCGCCCTCGACGTTTTCTCGACGCCCGTGCAAATGAAAAAAAATCGCCCCGGCCAGCTCGTCACGCTGCTGAGCGACCCCGCAAATGTGGGCCGCCTCATCGATTTGATTTTCAGCGAGACCACCACAATCGGCGTCCGCACCTACGACGTTCGCCGCAAAACGCTCGACCGCGAATTAATCCCTGTCGAAACGCCGCTGGGCGCTGTCCGCATGAAAATTTCCCGGATGAACGGCACGATCTTGAACGTCACGCCCGAATACGAAGACTGCCAGCGCATCGCCGCCGAGCGCAACGTCCCGCTAAAACAAGTGATCGCCGCCGCCTCCTTCGAATTCCAAAAGATGAAGGAAGCCCGCAAATGAGCGCACCCAACAAACTCTTGGAGAACTTCTCGCGGGGATTCTCGTCAAGACACGGCTTCAGCTGTGCCACTATCAGCACAAAATCAAACCGACTTCCGCGCCTTTCGCGTCCCAACGCTTGTAGTCGGGACGCCGCACCGCGCGAGGAATCTCCTAAGGTTTCGCCATATTCAATCAGTGTTCATCAGTGTTCATCTGTGGTTCCAGGGTTCGCCGGATGACCAAGCCCAAATTTTACTTAACAACCCCAATTTACTATGCGAACTCGCGCCCTCACGTCGGCTCCGCCTACACCACAATCGTCTGCGACGTGATCGCTCGCTACAAACGCATGTGCGGCTACGACGTCGCCTACCTCACTGGTACCGACGAGCACGGCGTAAACATCGAACGCGCCGCAGAAAAGCAGGGAATCACTCCTGCGGAACTAGTCGATCGCAACCAGAAGATATTCATCGAGCTTTGGAAACTTCTCGGAATTGGGTATACGGATTTCGTGCGAACGACTTCACCTCAACACGCGATCGCTGTGCAGAATCTGGTTCGCCGGACGCAGCGCGTTTCGCCGGATGCGATTTTTAAGCGCAAATACGAAGGCCGCTACTGCATCTACGACAATCTCTACATCAGCGATTCACCGGAGCCTGCCGACTGCCCAAACTGCGGCCGTCCTGGAGAACTTGTCTCCGAAGAAAACTATTTCTTCCGACTCTCGGCGTACCGGGACAAGCTCCTCGATCTTTACAAAAACCATCCGCAGTTCGTCCATCCCGACTTCCGATTTAACGAAATAAAAAGTTTCGTCGAGAGCGGCCTGAAGGATCTTTCCATCAGCCGCAAATCGATCAAGTGGGGAATCCCGTGGCCGGGCGATCCCGAGCACGTTTTCTACGTGTGGTACGACGCGCTTACCAGCTACATGAGCGGCATCGGCTTCGTCGATGGCGAGCCGGACAGCAAAAAGGACAGCGAGAAATTCAAGAAATTCTGGCCCGCGGATATCCACGCGATGGGCAAGGAAATCATTCGCTTCCACGCCGTCTACTGGCCCGCTTTCTTGATGGCCGCCTTCGCCGACCGCCCGCTCGAAGAATACATGCCGAAACAAATCGTCGCCCACGGCTGGCTGCTCTTCGAGCAGGAAAAGATGAGCAAGTCAAAGGGCAACGTCGCGTATCCCGAGCCAATCGTGAAAGTGCTGGGCAACGACGCGCTGCGCTACTACCTCCTGCGCGAGGTCGTCTTCGGCCAGGACGGCAATTTCACGCCGCGAAGCGTCTAATCACGCGCTACAACGCAGACCTGGCGAATGGACTGGGGAATCTCGCCAGCCGCGTTCTGACGATGATCAATCAATATTTTGACGGGAGGATTCCAGGCCTTGGCGAGACCGATGAAGCTTCAGCCGCTGGCCTGGGTCGGTGTATCTGAGAAAATAACGAATGCCCTCAGAGCCTACGAGGAGTTTCAGTTTGCGCGCGCGATCGAAGAAATATGGCGATTGATCGCCGAAATCGATCAAGTGATAACGAAACTGAAGCCTTGGAAGCTTTATGAGAGACCCTTCGGACCATCCTATCCTGAGAATCTTTCCTCACGCGGGCAGCAATGAACCTGCGGGTCGTAATCGTCTTAGCCCATCCAGTTATTCCGGATGCAACCCAAAAAATTTGGGAGCAGCTTGGCCAAGCGGGTAAGGTTGAAAGACGTTCGAATCGATCAATTGGGAATGGGGCGGACTGGAGCCGGGAACTCGAATCGGAGAAACCTGAGGCCGTGTTTCCGCGTGCAGATAAAAAAGAAGTATCGGAGAGGATTGAAACCATGGAAAACGAAATTCGAAATCCGGGCGCACGCAGCGCCCGCTTCAAGTAACGAGCCGAAGGCAACGACGCCCGCTGCTACAGCCGCGTCCGGAGCTGCTGCCGGAGCACTCGCAGCGGCGACACCAGCTCCAGCACCAAACGCAAAAATCACGATCGACGATTTCACCAAAGTCGAATTGCGCGTCGGCGTCGTAAAATCAGCCGAGAAAATCCAGGGAGCTGACAGGCTCCTGAAAGTCATGGTCGATATCGGCGACGAAGTCCGCCAAGTGCTCGCCGGTATCGCACTCGCCTACGCGCCGGAGGATCTGGTCGGCCGCAAAGTCGTAGTCGTCACCAATCTCGCGCCGCGAAAAATGCGCGGCCAGGAATCAAACGGCATGCTGCTCGCTGCCTCCGACGGCCCGGACGGAAAGCCGGTCCTCGTCACGTTCGCCGAGGACATTCCCGCCGGCGCAAAGGTGAAGTGACGCGGGAGCTCAATTTAGCTTGCTTCTTTCGCTCCTTTCGCGTCCCGGATGAATTTGCAGGAAGAGGTGAGTCTTTTCGTTGTTCTGGCCCACGAGAGCCTCGGGTCTGAAGACCCAAGCTACATAGAAACGGAGACCGAAAAGCGCATCACAGGACGCCATCTTGCAAATCATCGACTCACACGCGCACCTCGAATTCCCGCAATTTGACGAAGACCGTGACGCCATGCTTGAACGTACGCGGGCGGCGGGAGTGGAGACGCTGCTAGCGATCGGCAGCGGGACGGGGCCTGAGCGGCTGAACGCGGCGATTCCGTTTGCCGAGCAGCACGACTGGATTTACGCGACGGTGGGAATTCATCCGCACGAAGCGAAACTTGCCACCGAGGAACATTTCGAGAAGCTCGACGAACTGGCCAAGCATCCGCGGGTAATCGCGTGGGGCGAGATGGGCCTTGATTATTATTACGATCATTCGCCGCGCGACGTGCAGCAGGAGGTGTTTCGGCGGCAGCTGGGGCAGGCGCGAGCCGCGAAGCTGCCGATCGTAATTCACTGCCGTGACGCGTGGGCGGATTGCTTGGAAATGATCGAGAAGGATTGGCGGTCGAGCGGGCTGGGCGGGATTCTTCATTGCTTCACAGGGACACTGGAAGATGCGAAACGCGGGCTCGATATGGGGTTTATGGTGTCGTTTGCGGGTAATGTCACATACAAAAAGATGCAGCATCTGCGCGACGTAGCGAAGGAACTTCCTCTCGATCGCATGCTCACGGAGACTGATTCGCCCTTTCTTGCCTCCTGAGGGCAAGCGTGGCAAACGGAACGAGCCCGCCAACGTGGTGGAGGTAGCGCAAGCGTTGGGGAATGTGAGAAACTTGCCGGGCGAAGAGGTCGCAGCCGCCACGGCTGCAAATTTTCGGCGCTTTTTCCGGCTAGGAAGCGCGCCGAATCATCCGGCGCGCAAAGGGTAAAATTCGACGATGGGATTCGCCGTCCAGACCGTGAAAGAAATCTTCGAGCTGGTGCGCGATGATCTCGCGCTGGTGGAGAGGGAGATTGCGGGCAGAACGCTGCGGCGATCGAGCCGGTGTGCGAGATTTCGAGCTATTTGCGCGAGGGCGGTGGCAAGCGGCTACGTCCGGCACTGCTTTTATTGGCTGCCGGGGCTTCTGGTTATCGCGGGCCTAGCGCGATTCGGTTGGGCGCGGTGGTTGAGCTGATTCATAACGCGACTTTGATTCATGACGATGTGATTGATGGCGCGAATACGCGGCGCGGGCGTCCGAGCGCGAATGCGCGGTGGGGCAATCACATGAGCGTGCTGGCGGGCGACTGGCTGTATATGCAGTCGTTCGAGATGGCGCTGCGCGAGCGAAATTTCGCGATTCTCGATATTTTGATCGACTGACGCAGAACATGGTCGAGGGGGAGTTGCTGCAGTTGACGCGGCTCGGGCAAATTGATTTGACTGAGGCTGAGGCGACCGAGCTTGCGTATCGCAAGACGGCGTGCCTGTTTAGCGGATGCTCGCGGCTGGGCGCGATTCTCGGCGGGCAGCCAAAGAGCGTGGAAGACGCGCTTGGTGAATATGGGCGAAATGCGGGACTGGCGTTTCAGCTTGTGGATGATTTGCTGGATTTCACGGCTTCGCCCGAGCAGCTTGGGAAGCCGGTGCTGAGCGATTTGAAGGAAGGCAAGGTGACGCTGCCGCTGATTTTGGCGCTTCGTTCGGAAGCGGCGCTGGCCGGCGATGGGAATGGGCACGACGGAAATGGGGCGAGCGGGCGGCGACTGGTCGCCAAGGTGCTTGAAGAGCGGGGTTTCGTGAGCGTGCGGCCGGAGCAGATTACGCGGCTGGTACGCGAAAGCGGATCGCTCGATCGGGCTGCGAAACTCGCGCATGAATATGTGGCGCGCGCGAAAGATGCGCTGGCCGAATTGCCCGACTCGGATTACCGGCGGGCGCTCCTCGCTGTTCCTGATTTCATTCTCGCCCGCGAGAACTAGATTGCCGTCTGGGACTCGGGTGCGTGACTCCCACGCTGCGATCCTTCCGCCGTCCTGGCGGACGGGTCAGGATGACAATTCGTTTAAGGCTGAATTATTGCTATTTCGCCGCTGAGCTTCCTGAAGCCAAGGGTGCTGGTTTCCCGAAGCGCACTTCGTGTGCGATTAGATCGCTGCCCACCGGCTTAGCGTGAATCACGACGCGGTCGCCTACTTTTAGGTCTTTAAGGGTGGCGCTTGCGCCGCTTTTCACGAACGACGTATCGGGCGCGATCTTCACGACTTGCACTTCTTTGGTTTGAGTTTCGACCGTAATCTCGGTGTCTGTAATTTTCGTCACCGTGCCGAGCACGTGCTTGTCAGTGCCGTGAGCGAAAGCGACTGTAGTAAGCGAGATGATTGCCAGCAGAGTGAGTATTTTAGTTAGCAAAATTCCTCCTTGGAGTGATGCTGAAATCGCTTATCTAGCGTCCATTCAAAAAATCTTCTTCCTGCTGTTCTTCTCTCATTTCCGCGGGGCTGCTCGGATTGTGATTCTTCATGTCATCGAGGTCATCTTGAGTTAGATGCGGCAATTGCCGGATGAAGAGGACGAGATGCCACGTTTCGTGGTCGTTCGGGCCGCCTGTGCCCCATGCCGGCATTCCGGTGAATCGAATTCCGTTTTCGATGATGTAGTAGAGCTCGCCGTCGGTGAGGTTCTGAGTTTCTGCGAGCCGCATGTCCGGCACTCGCGGGTAGAGGTTTTGGCCCATCTCGGTTTGTCCGCTGCCGTCATTGGCATGGCAACTTGCACAATGGTCCGCGAAATGGCGACGAGCTTCGACGAGGGATTCAGGGGTGGACTCCATCGGACTCTTTGCCGCGCGCGCCGACTTGGGAATCGCGAGTCTTTGTACCGTTCGACCTAGATAGGTTTCGAATGAACCGGGAGGGGTACGTGCGCTCATCCCGGTGAAGGCGAGCCACCCGAAAATGAACGCGAAAATGGCCGTTAGGATCGCGAGTGGAATGATGAAGCGCAATACCTAACTCCTCGTTCGGCAAGTCATATGGGCCAGGAGCTGCTGAGAGCCGCTTCTCTAATAATGAAACCGGTATCGAATCTCGACATAAATCTCCCTCGGGTCATTATAGTGAAATCCGCCAAATGTGAGACTGTTGTCGATCAACAAATGGCGATTGGCCACGTTCAGGGCGGTTAGTGAGGCAGTAAAGCGTTCGCCAAAATGTTTGCCGATGGCCAGATCAAAAGTAGTGTGCTGCGGCAAGTACTGGCCTGGAAATTGCTCGTCGGGCGAACCATTGGTGAAGCCGGAACCGTAATAGACGTTGGTGGAAGCGTAGGAATTCCAGGGAAGCGTTGCGTTGAAACCAACGTTGAGCGTGTTGCGCTGATCGTGGTCGAGCGGACCATAGCCGGGATCAGGCTGGCAGCTTGGGTCTGTCGGCGGAAAACAGATCAATCCACCAGTGATGGCCCCTCGCGCCTCCGCTACCTGATTCGAGTACGCGAGGTGAAATTGGCCCCGATGCCAGACGCGAGGGGAAGCGAGCGTTAACTCCCATCCTCGAATTAAGGCACCATCGATCGTAACGGGAATGAAGATGTTGGATTCACCGACGTTGTTGTGATCAAAAAAGTTATTCGCTCGGGTTTGGAAGTTGTCGACGTCGAGCGTCCACCCGCGGAAGGGAATCGTCACGCCGAACTGATGCTCCTCATCGCGTTCGCCATGGAGCGGTGAGAACGACAACTGGTCACCATTCTGGATGGCTTGAAGCAATGGTCCCGTCAACGAATTCAGTGGCGGAGCCTGGTAGTAGTGGCCGTAGAAGGCGCGAAAAGCCCAATTGACACGGGGAATTCGGACAGCGACCCCAAACCGGGGATTGATCGTGTCTTCCACGACCTGATGGACCATCGGGTTAGCAAATGTTGCGCCGACAAAATGCGTGGGGCGAATTCCGGCAATCAGGGTGAGCCATGACGTGGCGTTGAAGCGATCGTCAATGAATTCGGCGATCTGGCCGCCAGAAGGGCTCTCGCGATCGGTGATCGGAGGGTTTCCGGAGCCGTCGTTGAAGACCAGATTGAAGAATTCATTGTCGTACTGCTTAAACCCGTAGAGACCGATCCGCAGATTGTTGCGCGCGAAAGTAACATTGAACGAAGACTGCGCGCCGACGTAGTTTGAGGTGCGATTGTCGGTCGATGCCTGTGGCGTATCATTGGGGTTTGGCTCGTAATTCGCGACATTGTGGTGGTAGAAGGGAGAAACGGTGAGAAGCATGTCGGGATTAAAAGTGTGCACCCAGGTGAACGCGACGAAACCATCTGTCTCGTGCTGGCCGTCGCGGAGTCCGCTGCTGTCAAAATCAGGGTTCGGAACTGGATCGTAGGGGATCTGGTAGTAGTCCTTCCGGAGCTGCGTCACCAGACGAAATTGGTTCTTCGTGTCGAGATTGTAGAGAAAAGTACCGAATCCGCCGTAACCATTTTCAGCGTCGTGAAATACCTGGCCGATGGGAGTTTGCAACCCCAAATTGCTGCGGTTGCCATTGATGCTTGCATAGTAAGCAAACTTTTGTGTGTGCCCGCTGAAGTTGAGTTGATCGTTGGTCTGGTACCAGTTTCCAAAAGTCATGACCAATTCCGCTTCGTTATTACTTTCAAAACCGGAGCGCGGAACTACGATTGAAAACGACCGTAGGTTCTATCGCCGTAATCGGCAGAATAACCCCCGCGCTGGATTTCGAGATAGTCGATGTCCTTTGGGTCGATTTGGGGCCCCAGATTGCTCGCGATATTTGTGTTCGGGATCGGCACCCCGTCGATCAGCCAGCTCACCTGATGGCCGCCGCGAAGGTGGAGTTGATCATGAGTGAAATAGGAGCCCGGAACGTAATCGGTAATCATTTGCAAGCTGTTGGAGCGATCTGCTCCGGGCGTTAGGGCGATATCCTTGCGGTCAACGAGAGTTATCGGGGTCACGGAATCGATATTTACCGCCTGTTCCTGCGCCTCCGCAGAGACGGTGGCGGTCTGGCTCACGGTGGCAATCTTAAGCTGAAAATGAAGGATCGGCGAGGAGTCTGAATTCAACGTGAGAGTTTCGCGCTCGTCTGCAAATCCGCTTTTCGTTACGGTTATCACGTAATCGCCGAGCGGAACGGCCGAAAACGAAAAGGAGCCGTCGGGCTCTGTTTGCGCGGTTTGTGACCAGGCGGAGGTAGCAGACTTCAATGTCACTTCGACGCCGCCAATTGGCCGGTGCTGCGGGTCGTGAACGACGCCGCGAATGCTTCCAAAAAATTGTTGCTCGCAACATGGGCACGAACAACAACAAACACGAGACAATCAGAAATAGCCTGAAGCTCCTGACATGCTTTCGCATAAAAACCTCCGCACGAGTTATTGGATTTTGTGAAGCGCTGGAGTGACGGCTAACTGCGCGGAGGTTCGAACGGCGCGGCGAAAAATCCAGAAGCTAAAGGATCCGTTGACTGCGGGATCGCACTTCGAGCATGAACAGGCAATGCTAAGCCCACCAACGACGACGGGGCTGTGGGAGGGAGCGGCGCGAGGAACCCGAAGTCCATCAGGTGGCGGTCCGCCTTCATGGAACAGAACATAAGGTGACCAGCTTCCCCGTGATGGCAAGACATGCCGCTTTCTTTGGACTCGGACGCGTGACCAGCATGCGATCCATGGCGCAGGCAACAGAGGTTGTTGCAGGCGCTGCCTAGTCCTGACGAGGCGCGTGCTAGAAGCGCAAGTGGCGTCGCGAACAGAACGAGGATTAGAACAATGGCCTTAGCGCGTTGCATCGGTGATTAGGTTAGCACAGGTTTCGGCAGATGCTGTACTCGTTCCGATAGTTTCAATGAGGCAAGCCGCCCAAGTTTGCGTTTCGAAAAGCTTAGCGATAGGCTGACAAGCGTGCTTCCCATGAAACTAATTTACGATGACCGATATGACCTGAATCTAGGCGCACACGTTTTTCCTTCGCAGAAATACCGGCTCGTTTACGAAAAACTCCTCGACGACGGGATTGCTGTGCCGGAAGATTTTCTTAGGCCCGACCCGGCGAGCGATGAAGACATTCTGAGGGTTCATTCGCAAGACTACGTGTACAAGCTGAAGACCGGATCGCTGACGCGCGCCGAAGTGATGCGAATGGAAGTGCCGTACTCGACGGAGCTGATCGAGGCGTGCTGGCTCGCGGCAGGCGGGTCGATTCTAGCGGCGCGCCGCGCACTGGAAGATGGCTTCTCGGCGAATATCGGCGGCGGCTTTCATCACGCGTATCCCGATCACGGCGAAGGTTTCTGCGTGATTCACGACGTGGCAGTCGCGATCCGGAAGATGCAGTTTGACGGAGTGATCGAACGCGCGATGGTCGTTGATACAGACGTGCATCATGGCAACGGTACTGCGGCAATCTTCGGCGGCGATGAAACCGTTTTCACGCTTTCAATCCATCAGGAGCACAATTATCCGTATCCGAAGCCGCCTTCAACAGTAGATATCAACCTTCCGGATGGGACCGGCGACTCGGATTATTTGGCGATTCTGGAAAAACATCTGCCGCGCGCTTTTGAAAAGTTTTCGCCGCAACTTCTTTTTTACGTGGCGGGCGCAGATCCTTACCGCGAAGACCAGCTCGGTGGATTGAAGCTATCGATTGAGGGCCTGGCGCGCCGGGACGCGCTCGTTCTCGATTACGCGCGCACAAATAAAGTCCCGGCGGCGATTACCCTTGCGGGAGGCTATGCGCGCAAGCTCGAAGACACCGTGGGCATTCATGTCAACACAATTAAGGCCGCGATCAGTGCCGCAAGATTAGCGAGCGCGCGATCCGCGTCGCCGCCCGCGTGAGGTGTGCGGCGCGCGCCATACGGCTATTTTGAAGGAAGCATCGCAGATTGGATCGCGGTGGTTAATTCTTCGGAGAAGGTATCTGGCGAAAACCCGCTGACGCGATACACGATTTTTCCCTTGCGGTCGATGATGAGGACGGTCGGAAGCGTTTCAACCTTCAGCAAATCATCGAGCCCGTCGGCAAAAGCCACCGGAACATTCCATTTCTCGTGCGCGACGAACGGAGCAACAAGCGATTCGTCGTCATCCGTGTTAACCGCAAGAAACTGAATATTCGGGTCACCCGAATAATTTTTCGCAACTTGGCCGAAGATCGGCTCGAGGATATGGCAGGGGCCGCACCAAGTGGCCCAGAAGCTGATCACGATCGTCTTCCCTCGGAGTGGAGCCATAAACAGAGGAGATCCGTCAACATGGCGCAACACGAAACTGAATGGATCACTCGCTGCTTTGTTTCGCGCTGCGGGACTGTCATTCGTGTTGGCAGGCCTCAGATAGTCGTACGTCGTGAGAATTTGCTCACCGAGCCCCTGCTCGCTTCCGTGCGTTTGCTTCCACACATTTCCGAGCTTCATCCGGATCTCGGTGCGGTCCACTTTTCCCGCCGGGCCGCTTTCGGGAAGCACGAAGGCGAGCGAATATTCCTGGATGGCCCTTGCCAGGTCCTGCTGCATCTCTGAGATTTCGCCAAGCGCTTCCGCGGCCACAGCATTGGCACGAAGCGAATAGCTCATTTGCAAATCTTTGATCGCGGGTTCATAGCTGTGCTGCGATTTTTCAATCTGCCCGCGCAACGCGTACAGCTGGCTCAATATCGTGTCGCGATGCTCCTGCCACTCTGCGAGCGATGCCCGCTCGGGTCGCTCGCCGGGAGTTGACTTTTGAACGCGATCGAGCACGCGGCTCACGTAACCGCTTGCGCGGATCAGGCTTGCGTCGTCTCCCCGGCGCTGAAGAATCGTGACGGCCAGCAACATCATTTCTGAATCGTCCGGCTGCACGGCGATGAGCTGCTCGGAGTAGTCGAGCGCGCATTCATCGTCGCGAAGTTGCTGGCACGCTTCCACGAGTGCGCGATCGATCGCAGGCTTTCGCGGGGCATCGGGAAATCGCCGGAGATAATCTTTCAAGTTGCGAACAAGCGCCGCGCGGTCGTTTCCGGCCGAGTTAAGGGCCTTCTGTAATTCCGATTCGGCATCCGCACTTTTCTTCCCTGACACGTCGGGAGTTGCTTTGGACGAGGGAGAAGTTGAAGAGGAGCTTTGGGCGCGGACAGCCGCCGTGCACATTAGAATCCCGCAGGCGCACAGAACGAGAGGTCGGGATCGCATCGAATAGCCATTCTAACGCGGATCGTTAATTTGAGTAGATTTCCAGTTCGGGCGGAATGTCTTCAGCGGAGGGAAATCTTGCCGGAGCTGGTTTCCACCTCAACACGGCCCTTGCCGTCACCAATGCGCGCGCGTAGCTCGTGTTTTCCCGTGGTTCCTTCCATGATGATGGGAATTTCCGTATCGATATCGCCGGAACTGGTGCGCGCGTACAACCGGAAGCTCGAAGTTGCCGGTACGTGGAGCGACACGCTGCCCGAGGAAGTGCGAACTTCCCAGTAAGCATTCGCTTGCGGATTGCCCTCAACGGTAACCTCGCCCGAGGTCGTGTGCAAACGCAGATCAGTGGAGACCTGTCCGACCTTTATGCTGCCGCTTCCGCTGTTCACCACCACAGCATCGCCCGGCTGATTAATCTCGATTTCGCCGGAGCCAGTTTGCGCGCGAATGTCGCCGTGGATTCCCGAAAGTTTCAGATCGCCAGACCCGGCGGTCACCTGCACCTGTCCTTGAATCTGGGACAACTCCACATTGCCGCTGCCCGCGATTGCCTGGACATCTCCGCCGATATTCGCGGCCGTAATCTCTCCGGATCCTACTGTGAATGTTGCAGGCCCCTTGATGCCGCTCACTTGAATCGTGCCGGAGCCTCCGGTGGCGTGAATTTCCGCGTCGGCCGGGACTGTAATTGTGTAATTCACGACCACACTCCCGAAGTGTTCGCCTCCGCCACCAACGCGAATGAAATTTCCTTCTTGCGAAATCGGAGGATTCGCGACGATCCGGTCGAGATTGCGTTGGCCGTCCTGAAATAGACGGGATTTCGCGCGAAACTCGGCATGGACCTGGACTTCTCCTGCGGGACCGGCGGAGACCCGCGATGTGCCAGACCCATTGAGAAGTTCAATTCGAACGGCGCCACTCACGGTGAATTTTCGATCGGCTGTAACAACCGGACCGGTGCTGCTACCGCCGTCATTATGTTCTACGCTGCATCCAACGAGCGCCATCGCAACGAGCGCTGCGGAAGAAAGCCAAATTTGTTTTCTCACTCGCGTCATAGGTTCGTGAAGGGCGCTCTGATTTCCTGTGCGCTTCTTCCTATCAGATATATACGAAGAAGCGCAACCGGAAGTTCATCGCCGACCGAAAGCAAAAACTCGCGCGACCGATTGATCTCTCCCGCTGCATTGCTATTTCGATTTGAGAAGGGAATTGAGCGACCCCTGACGGTAGCCTTCGAGATCCAGACTGACGATGGCAAACCCCGCGCCTTTCACACCATTTGCGATCTTTGCCGCGACGTCAGGCTGAAGTCCGCGCGCAATCTCGTCCAGCGCCAGTTCAATGCGCGCCAGTTCGCCGTGAGCGCGAACGCGAAACTGCCGGAATCCTAGATCGCGTAGCACGGCTTCGGCGCGTTCCACCTTATCGAGCAGCTCGGGAGTCACCGCGATTCCGTAGGGAATCCGAGACGATAGACAAGCCGACGCGGGACGGTCCCACGTGGGCAAGCCGGACCGCCGGGACAGCATACGAATTTCTGCTTTGCTTAGACGCGCATCAAGCAGCGGCGCGAGAATGTGATGTTCGTGAGCGGCGCGATGGCCAGGGCGAAAATCGTGCGTATCGTCAGCGTTGATTCCATATGCGATGGCGCTGAATCCGCGTTTGCTGGCGAGCGATTCCATTCGGTCGAAGAGTTCGTCTTTGCAGTGATAGCAGCGGTCGGCCTGATTCGCCACATAGAGCGGATTCTTAAACTCATGCGTTTCGATCCACTCATGCTGCAACCCAACTGTCCGCGCGAACGCGGAAGCTTGCTCGCGATCGTGTTGCGAAAAGCTGGCGGAGAGTGCGGTGATCGAAAGCGCGCGCGCTCCAAGTGCAGAATGGGCCGCCCACGCAAGATATGCGGAATCCGCGCCGCCCGAAAATGCGATGAGCAGGGAATCGAGCGCGCGAAGCGACTCGAACAACGACTTCTCCTTGCGCAACGCAGTTGCATCATCTAATGCCGGGTGAATTAGCAGCGCCGAAATGGGGACCAGTTGTTCAGACACAATGCCGCCAGTATAACCCTTCGATTCGTCTACTGAAAATCGAGCAGCACGTCGACAATCGCTGCTTGCGGATCTTTTTGCAGGAAGCGCCCAACCTTTTCGTAGTGAAACGGAAGTCCATTGAATGCTTCTTTCGCGCCGCGCGCGATAAATTCCTCGTAGACGCCATTATTGAAGATTGCGCCCGCCGGAATCTGCCACGCCCCACGGATGCGACGCTCGCCTTCCGACGAAAGTCCGGTGAGAACGAGTTGACCCATCTTGTATTGGGGGCCTTCTACAATCGCAACGCTATAGGCAACGCTCGCCGCCTTGTCATCGTAGCGGGGGGTGGGCGTCGTCCTCGCGTCAAGGTAGCCCCGAGCGCCATACATATCGAGAACGCGATTCCAGCCCGATTCCATTCTGACGCCGTCCGCAATGTCTCCAGGTTTCAACTCAATAAAACTTTGCAGCTCGGCGGTGGGAATCGCGGAATTTCCGTTCCACTCGACGCCGCCCCATTTATATGCGGGGCCAGGATCGATGGGCGCGACGACGAACACTTTATCGGGAAGCGGCTTGGTGGGATCGCCTTCGAATCTCGCCGTGGGTGCGCCGAATTTTACGCGTAAGAATGCGTGCCTCAGATACACGGGCCGGACCTGCTCAAATTCAAACAGATCGATGGCGCTCCGGGAGAACGGCTTACCGATCAGCTGAGACAAACTCTGTTGGATAGCGGGATCGCGCTTTGCGAGCGAGTCTGAAAACTCAACGTCGGTAACCCGTAATACATCGCCATCGATGCGGAACTGCATCACGTGCTCGCCGCCAGGCCGCGTAACGACCGAGTGAGCGACGGTCGCGTGTAGGTTTCGCGTTGCGATAAGTTCCTCGATCGCATTGGACATCGTGGGGAGGATCGTTCCATTTTCAGGCGCGGTGCCGTCAAACACGCCAACCGCATTTTTGATGGCGGCGCTGAGTTCTTCGTCGGAAAACTTGGGGAAATTATCGAAGGTCACGGGGACAGTTGGCGCGTCGGCGAGCTGGTATTCGACGCTCAATCCGCCGGTGCCGCTTGAGAACTTGTATTGCACGTTGGTGAAGAGGCCGAGCCGCGCGAGTCGATCGGCGGCAAGCTGCAGTTCATCACGCGTGACTGTTTGCCCCGGGTGCAATCCGGAGACCGCCGCAATTTCCTGGCTCTTGAAGCGATGCGAACCAGTGATCGAAACCGACGCAAGTTTTTCACCCGCTGATTGCGCCGACGGGGCTGCAGGCACACGTGCCGCTTCGATTGCCGGCACAACAGCGAGAAAGACGGAGAGTACGGTGAAAATCGCGAATCGGCATTTGCGAAAATCAGTGGAGAACAATGTAGAGGTCAACACTCGCCTTTTGCTTTTCCGGCTTGGAATTTATAGTTACGCTGCCCTTTGCGATTCCCAATTCTTTTAGCTTTCCGGGCAGAACTTGCGAAACGAAAGTGTTCGGATACGATGCGTCATAAATGGCGCCTGGCTTGAGCTCCCAGCTCTTGATCAGTTCTTTCGACGCGAATTCGGTGACCCCTTCAAAGTGAACGAGCCCCAGATGAAACTGCGCGCCTTCGTCGACCGCCACGTCATACGTTGTGAGCCGCGCACTGTCGTCGAGAATCTCTTTCGGCTTTACGGCAGCCTCAATGAATCCCCGCGTCTCATAGGCTCGTTTTATAGCGACGAGGCCCGCATTGATCTTGTCCTGATTGGCCACTTCTTTCGGTTTCATTCCCAGCAGGCGGTTGAGCTCTTCGGTCGAAAGCACCCGGTTGCCCGTCCACTCCGCTTTTTCCCAGTAAAATTCGGGCCCTTCATTCACGGAGATCGAGACGTTCACTTCCTGAGCTGCTCCGCCGGATGCGGACGTCAGAGGTGTGCCCTCCGGTTTCTCGAAGCGCGCGCGCAAATAGCCCTGCTTGCGATAAATAGGAACGAGCCCCGCCGCCGCGAATTCGCTTACGTAGCTCACCGAATAATCGCGACCAATCATTTGCGAAGACGCGGTGACCAAAGTGCCGGCCGGAATCGCTCCCGTGCCTCCAAAATGAACGCTACGAATCGGCATTGCGACTCCGGTGACGGAGTATACAAACGCGCTCACGGGCTGCCCCAGCGCTGCAACTGTCGGGATCGCCGTTACATCTCCCGTGATTCCGTTCGCACGAATCAAATCTCGAAGCGCTAGGCGGACGTCTTCAGACGTCGCGCCGGACTCTGGAACGCCATCCACGTAAAACAAAACGCGGCTCCGAAGCGCCCTGTTCAACTCCGCATCGGAGAACCACACGAAATTGTCGAACCGGCAGGGAAGCCACTTAGAGGCTTCCACCACCTGGAATTCGGCGTTCAGCGAATTTCCTTCGGTGGAGTAGCGGAACGAGACATTTTCAAAAGCGCCCGATTTCGCAAGTGTGTCAACGGCAGCCGCAAGCTTTGCTTGATTGATTGGATCGCCGATGTGAAGTCCGGTGGCGTTGACAGCTTGCGCTTCGCTAAATCGCTGCAGACCCGTGACTTTCACTGAAGCGAGTCGGTAGGACGGCTGCGAGGGAGATTGGGCGCGCGCAATCGCGAAGCCGCTCAAAATTCCGAGAAGAACAAGCCACCCAAATTGCCGGACGGCTCGCTCTGCCACACCGGTAGCGTTCATATCCGGTATTCTAATGAAAAGGCGGCCTGATTGCGCAGTTTATTCGACCGTGACGGACTTCGCGAGATTGCGAGGCTGATCCACGTCGCAGCCGCGCCGCACGGCAATGTGATACGCGAGAAGCTGCAGCGGAATGATCTCGAGAATCGGCGAGATCAATTCCGGTGCAGCCGGAATTTCAATTGCGTGGTTCGACGATCCGCGGGCAAGCCGGTCGCCTTCGGTGACCACAGTGATCACGATCCCGTCGCGCGCTTTTACTTCCTGAAGATTCGAGACGGTCTTTTCGTAGCGCGTCATGGAAGCGGTATCAGATTCGTCGCGCGTGGCGATCACCACGACGGGAAGATTTTCGTCGATGAGGGCGTTTGGGCCGTGCTTCATCTCGCCCGCCGGATAGCCTTCAGCGTGGATATAGGAAATCTCCTTCAGCTTCAAGGCGCCTTCGAGCGCGATCGGATAATGAATTCCGCGCCCGAGATACAGGAAGTCGGTGTGGCGGAAGAACTGTCGTGCCAGCTCTTCGATTTCCGCATCACGTTGCAGAATGGTTTCGATCTTATGCGGGATTCGTGTCAACTCCTGCATCAGCGTCTGGGCGTGCGCCGGCGTCAGTTTGGCACGCACCTGCGCGAGGTAAAGAGCCATCAGCATTAAAGCCGTAAGCTGGCCGGTGAACGCCTTCGTGGATGCGACGCCAATTTCTGGCCCCGCATGCGTGTAGATCGTGCCGTTCGCTTCGCGCGTGAGCATCGAGCCGACCACATTGCAGATCGCCAAAATCTTCGCGCCTTTTGCACGGGCTTCGCGCTGCGCGGCCAGAGTATCAGCTGTTTCGCCGGACTGGCTGATCGCGATTACTAGCGTGTTCTTGTCGATAATCGGATCGCGATACCGGAATTCGCTGCCGTAGTCCACTTCCACCGGAATTTGCGCCAGCCGCTCGATCATGAATTTTCCGGCGAGGGCGGCGTGCCAGCTCGTTCCGCACGCAACGATTTTTACGGTACGAAAATTCCGGAACTCCTCCTCGCTAATATCCATTTCTTCAAGAAACACTTTCCCGGTCTCTTGCGAAATCCTGCCGAGCAGAGTGTCGCGCACAGACCTCGGCTGCTCGAATATCTCCTTCTGCATGAAATGTTTGAAGCCGCCCTTCTCCGCCATGATTGGGTCCCACGTAATGTGCTGGATTTTCGGAGTTACTGGCTGATTTTCGAAATCGACGACGCGGACGCCCTTCAGAGTCAAAATTGCGATTTCGCCGTCGCCCATGAAAAACGCTTCACGCGTGTGCGACAGAATGGCGGGAATATCGCTTGCAACGAAGAATTCATGGTCGCCCAATCCGATCACTACCGGCGGTCCGAGCCGCGCCGCGACAATCTTATTCGGATCGCGCGTCGACATTGCCACAAGCGCGTACGCGCCGCTCAAGAGTTTAACGGTCTTGAGCACAGCCTCCTCGAGTGGGACGCTCTTCGAGTATTTCTCGATCAGGTGCGCGATGATTTCGGTATCCGTCTCGGTCTGGAACTTGTGGCCCTCTTCGATCAACTGGTGCTTCAGTTCGAGATAATTCTCGATGATTCCGTTGTGGACGACGACAATCTCTCCGGTGCAATCGCGGTGCGGATGCGCGTTTTCTTCCGTAGGACGGCCGTGCGTGGCCCATCGCGTGTGCCCGAGGCCGTAGACGCCGTCGATTGGAGATTTTGCGAGTAAATCTTCGAGATTTTTCAGCTTTCCCGAAGCCCGGCGAATCTCAAGTTTCCCATTCTGGCCAACCACCGCTATCCCCGCCGAGTCGTATCCCCGGTATTCGAGGCGCCGCAGACCATCAATCACAAGCGGCACGACAGCCTTGGGCCCGATGTAACCGACAATTCCGCACACGGTAATTTGCTCCTGGAGCTTCGCCCTGGTTCAGGCCTGGCAACCAATCGACACAATCAGGTTAGCACATACGTTTGATGAGACAAGACGCGGCCGCGATTCGTTGTCCAAAACGCAGCGACGCTCGATGAACGAGCGCGGGGAACCAGCTATTCTAGAATTTCAAAGCGGAATTCTTCGATGACCGGGTTCGTGAGCACGTCTTTCGCAATCCGCTCCACCTGCCTTCTTGCCTCGTCGCGTCCCATGCCGTCCAGATTGAGTACGAAGAATTTGCCCTGTCGGACGTCCTGGACTTTAGCGAAGCCTTGCGACGCCAGCGCGCGTTGAATGGTTTGACCCTGCGGATCGAGAACAGTGGATTTCAGCATGACCCAGACGTGTGCTTTCATCGGCGCGATTATACCAATCCCGCTGCTTTTGCGGCTGCACGAAAATTCTCGAGCAATCCACGCTTGTCCAGCGGTGGCAGAAAAGCTGCGTTGACACTGTTCTCCGCCAGGTCAAGCATCTGTTTTCTTGATAGCCCCAGCGATTCGGCAAGCGAGTACTCACGCAGCAAATCGGTGTGGAACAACCCGGGGTCGTCGGTCGAGAGCGTCACGAGCAGCCCTTGTTCCAGAAACTTAGGTAGGGGATGGTCGCTGAGCGACGCATCCGGCTTGCCAGTCTGCTTCGCAAGCGCCCCTGTGCACAGATTGCTCGAGGGGCAGTTTTCGATCACCACCCGACGAGTGATGAGCGATTCAACGAGCGCCGGATCGTGCATCACCGCAATTCCATGCCCGATCCGCTCAGCGCCCAGAATCTCCACCGCTTCGCGCACCGACTCGGGGCCTCCAATTTCGCCTGCGTGGCAGACCGTTCGCAGCCCGTCGCCGCGAGCAGAGTCGAATGCCGGGCGAAAACCTACGGCGGGACCCGAAAGCTCGTCGCCGCCCATTCCGAAACCCACCACTCCGGAGCTTTGCAGTTTCGATGCCCAGCGCGCCACCTCCATCGCTGCCTCAGCACCGAATTGCCGCGTCACGTCGAAAATCCACGCGGTTCGCAACCGGCTGAACGGCACACTCCGCGCGGTTTCGCGGATAGCCTGAAAATTAGCTTCGATATTCTGCATGCGACGAAGCATGACGCCTGCGGAAATCGTGATTTCGGCGTAGACCACATTCTGCCGCAAGAGTTCTTCCGCTAGATGGCGTGTGATGAGCGCGTAATCGTCCGGAGTCCGTAGAAACGACGTAATCCATTTGAACGTTTCGATGAAGCCCATGAAATCGGCGTAGTTGTAGCGGGCGAGAACTTCTTCACGGCTCAGTTTTACGCCGTGCCGCGCGGCGAGTTCCACCGCGACGTCTGGACGGATCGATCCTTCGAGATGCAGGTGCAATTCTGCCTTTGGGAGACCGGCGACGATCGATGGTTGTGAGTTTTGTTCCGTCGACACGTCAGCCTACTGCGCCGGCAATTGCGGCCGCCCGGCGTTGATCCAGGCCGTCATCCAGTATGAACCGAGGTCCGTCGAGGCATCCGAAAGCTGGCGAACCAGGACCGCGCCCGTTTGCGCGTAGAACCGGTCGTAATATTCATCCGTGTATCCGGAAAGCCCTTCATGAGCGCGCAGGTCCGACAAAAGAATGTTTTCGAGACATGCGTGAGCGCTCAGTGCGATCTCGAATGCGCGGTCGGTTGGATCGTGGATAAAAACAGCCTCATTGGGCTTAACGAAGAAAAATAGTTGAAAGCGGTCGATGAGCCCCGAGCCAAATCGCTGGTTCACTCCGGGCTGGTTCGAGAGCTTGCCGTCGAAATTCATCGTCGTGTTGAAGGGATCATGTGATTCCGCGACGTAGTGCGCCAGAAACGCGGCGGAAAGTTTCGCGTCGGTCCAGTTGTGGTCGTGAAATGCATCCGTCAATTTTTTGCTGTACGTTCCCACCTGCCAGGGAAGCACTCCGTACATGTATACCGATCTGCGGCTGTATTTCGAGACCGCCGCCGTGTAGGCCCGAGGCAGAGTGGAAAATGGGAATTGGCCGTAATGATCGAGCTTGATGAAATCGGTGTTTGCCAGGTGTGGGTCTTTCATCTCGGCTTCTTCCGGATCAACGACGTGCTGCACCAGGTATGAGCGGTTCGCTTCGAAGAAGGGCCGAATGCCGTCCGGGAGCGTGTCCACGGCTTTATTCGTAATCAGCCGCTGCGCGTTTTCTCCCCAGGCAAACGAAGACGGCATGCTCAAAATCAAAATGAGCAGCAGCAGAACGATCGCCATGCATACCCGCACCTGCATTAGACGTTTCCGCCTTTCACAACCGGTGCCGCCATATTCCGTGTTGCCAGTTGGCTGTGCCGCCGTCCGTAAAAATAATAGAAGCACAATCCGATTGCTAGCCAAACGAAAAATCGAATCCAACTGACGATCGGGAGGCCGGCCATCAGGAGCAGGCACGTGAGTATTGTCGCAATCGGCGCAGTTAAGCCGCCGGGAGCGCGGAACGAGCGGTGCCGTTCCGGCTGTTTGTACCGGAGGATCAGCACGCCCGCCGCCACAAGCCCGAAGGCAAAAAGTGTGCCGATGTTCGAGAGATCGGTAAGCGTCCCAATATCCAGCAAGCCCGCCGGAATTCCCACCAAAAAGCCTGCGACCCACGTGGAGAAGTCAGGCGTGCGGTACTCTTTGTGAACGCGGCTAAAAAGCTTTGGCAGAAGCCCGTCGCGCGACATCGCGAACCACACGCGCGCTTGCCCGAGCTGGAACACGAGCAGCGACGATATCATTCCCATCAGCGCACCGATGAGCACGATGAGCTGAACCGAACCGAAATGCAGCTTTTTCATCGTGTTCACAACCGGCGCGGCATCGTCGAGCAACGATTGCCATGGCACAAGGCCCGTCAGCACGACGACCACGCCGATATACAGCACCGTACAAATAATGAGCGTCGCGATAATTCCGATCGGCAAGTCGCGTTGCGGGTTCTTGCATTCCTCCGCTGCAGTCGATACGGAATCGAATCCGATGTACGTAAAAAACACGATCGAGCCGCCCGTCAGAATTCCCGGCCAGCCGTTCGGGGCGAATGGATGCCAGTTCGCGGGGTGAATCAACCGCGACGCGAAGATGATGAACACCATGATGGCGACAATCTTCAGGATCACCATCACGTTGTTCGTTTCCGCCGACTCGCGAATTCCCCGCACGAGAACCATCGTCAACAGCATCACGATGATGAAAGCCGGTAAGTTAAATCCGAAGTGCCAACCCGGCTGGTACAGCACCTTGTTCTCTAGATTAGAAAGCCCTGCGGGCAAGTACGCCGGAGAAATCCAGCGCAAGCTCGCATGGATGCCAAAATAATCGAGCAAATTGACGACGTGCGCGGAAAAGCCGACGCTCACTGCCATATTTGAAACCGCGTATTCAAGGATCAAGTCCCAGCCAATAATCCATGCGATTAATTCGCCCATCGTCGCGTACGTATACGTGTAGGCGCTCCCGGCAATTGGAATCATGGCTGCCAGTTCCGCATAACAGAGCGCCGCAAATCCGCACGCGATCGCAACGAGAACGAATGAAAGCGCAATAGCCGGTCCTGCCCCCGGACGTCCGAACGACGCTGAATGATAGATAAGGTATTCCAGCAGCGGAGCGTTCAGGATGGAACTGAACTGCATTTTCTGCCCCGCGATCGCAGTACCGATCACGGTGAAAATGCCCGAACCAATCACGGCGCCGATACCGAGCGACGTCAGGCTGAGCGCTCCGAGCGTCTTCTTCAGGCGCTTTTCGGGCTCCTGCGAATCGGAGATCAGCTTGTCGATGTCTTTGGTGCGAAAAATCTGAGCGCCCAATCAGCACCTTCCCGTGCAGAAAAAAACTCTATAACGCGCCGCGATTCCGCGCAACCATCGGCATCGATACGATAGGTCGCAGCCCGCTCCGTCCGAGACGCCTCATCCTAACAGCACCTCACGCCGACCGTTCCTTCTTTTCCGCAGGGCACGGCGTGCAGTGCCCTCTTGCTCGGCGGTGATGAACTTTCGATTGAATTCCGTCCTATGCCAGCTGAAGGTTCGCGTACCGTTCGATCAATTTCTTTGGGCCGTAATCCTGAAAGCTTACGGTAATTTTTCGTTCCTCACCTTCCCCTTCCACTTCAATAATGGTGCCGAGCCCGAACTTCGAATGCCGAACGCGAGCGCCGATCAGCGGGTCCTTGCTGGACGCGCGAGAAGGGCCGCGGCTCGTTCTGCTGACGCCAGAATATGGATTGGTGCCTCCGGTCGTGCGGGCGGAACCGTAAGGCGTGCGGCCGCCGCGGGACGAATAACCATCGGAGTGATCGGGATCGTTTTCATAGCGACGGGTCTCGCCTGGTTCTGAAAGCGAACCCGACGCCGCTTCGATCAGCTCGCTCGGAATTTCCGCTAGGAACCGCGACGGCATCGAAGCGCGCAGCCGCTCTTCGCCGTAGCTCCGGCGGTAGACGGCCCGCGAAATCACGAGCGACTGCTTCGCGCGCGTCATGCCCACATAAAATAGCCGACGCTCCTCCTCCAATTCCGCATTGCTGTTCGCAGCGCGGCTGTGGGGAAGCAGACCTTCCTCAAGTCCGGCAAGATAAACGGCATCGAACTCGAGGCCCTTGGCGCTGTGCAGCGTCATCAGCGAGACTGGAATCGTCGGATCGTATGCATCCGAATCAGCGACGAGCGCGGCTGCGTCAAGGACGTCCTCCAGCGTCTGTCCCTGCTCGGTCGCTTCCGCCATCGCATTCGAAAGCTCGCGCAGATTATCCGCGCGCGAGGTGTGCTCCAGATTGTCCTGTTGCTCGATCCAGCCGAGATATCCGGTGCGGTCAAGCACGCGCTCGATGAGTTGCGCGGGCGGCAGGTCCGCGCATTCTTCTGTGAGCTGCTCGATCAGCTCGTGAAACGAACGGAGCGCATTACTCAACTTCTTGCCCGTTGTGAATTCGCCGGCGCGAATCACATCCCAGAGTGATTTGCCTTTCTCTCTCGCGCTCGCTTCGAGCACTGCCACTGTAGCGGCGCCGATCCCGCGCGGCGGCACATTCAAAACGCGCAAAAGCGCCACGTCGTCCTCGGGATGAAACAGCAACCGTACATACGCGAGCGCATTTCTTACCTCGGCCCGCTCGTAAAAGCTGAAACCGCCGACCACACGATAACGAATTCCCAGCCGCCGCAAAACTTCCTCGAACGAGCGCGATTGCGCGCCGGTGCGATAGAGAACGGCAGCTCGCGCATCCGGATCGTTGCGTACGGCCGTCGAAATCTCGCCGCCGATGAACTCCGCTTCCGCGAAGGAATCCTGCGCTTCGAAAAAGCGCAGAGCCTGGCCCGACCCCAGCGTCGCTTGCAGCGTCTTGCCCAGCCGGTCGGAATTGTTGCCGACGACCGCTGCCGCGGCATCCAGGATTTTCTGTGTCGACCGGTAATTTTCTTCGAGCCGGATGATTTTCGTGTCCGGAAAATCCTCGGTGAAGCGTTTCAAATTCCCCGCGCGCGCCCCGCGCCACCCGTAAATCGACTGGTCCTCGTCGCCCACCACGCAAATATTCTTTCGTGGTCCCGCGAGCAAACGCACCAGCTCTTCCTGCGCGGCGTTCGTATCCTGAAACTCATCCACCATCAAATACTGAAACCGCGAGTTCCAAGCAGCGCGCACAGCAGCATTCTCACGAAGCAGCTCGACGGCCCTCAGCAGCAGATCGTCGAAATCGAGCGCGCTCGCCTTCCGCAGCATCTCGTTGTACGCGCGAAAAACCCTTGCCACGTCCTTGCGCGTCTCGTCGCGCATCGTCGCGGCGCTCGCTTCCATTTCATCGGATGTCAAACCATGATTCTTCGCGTGGCTGATTTGCGCCCTCATGCTTCGAGGTGGGTAATCCTCGGTGGAAAGATCGAGTAGCATGAGCGTTCGCTTCACAGCTGCCGTTTGATCGTCGTCGTCATAGATTGCAAAATCGCGCGGAAGTCCGGCGTTCAACGCTTCACGCCGAAGCAGGCGCGCGCAGAACGAATGAAACGTCGAAACCCACACGTCCGAAGCGTCGCGCCCACTCAACCTCAGCAGTTCGCCGATGCGCTCCTTCATCACGCCGGCCGCTTTATTCGTAAAAGTCACGGCAAGGATTGCATTGCTTGGCACTCCTTTTTCGATCAGATAGGCCACGCGGTAGGTGATCACGCGCGTCTTGCCCGTGCCGGCGCCGGCCAATACGAGCAGAGGCCCATCCGTCGTAAGCACAGCTTCGCGCTGACGTTCGTTCAATTGGTCGAGAAGTGACATTGCCTGAGGAGAATTGCTCAAGCGTGAATTCTATCCGACCGACACCGAATCAGCAATTTGCGATTCCAGTCTTGCGAGGCCGTCGCAACGATCCAATGATCCGCATCGCGAGACCGTATCGAAAAATTCCAGCAAGCGCGCGGCTCCGGCCGTCACGGTGCGCCGGCGCCGCGTGCAACTCTGCTACAATCGTGCGATTTCAACGGGGCATTGCGCGCGCATGAAGCAAATGAAGTTACCAGCCTGGCTGCAAAGATTCGTCGCCGTGATGGGGGGCGGGGGACTCTTCGTCGTAGCTTTTCTCGATTCTTCCGTGCTCTCGTTTCCATTCGTCACCGACGCGCTCGTCTTTCAGCTTGCGTTCACGAATCCCGCGCGCATGCCTTACTACGTCGCGATGGCTGCGATCGGCTCGCTTGCCGGTTGCGTGTGGCTCTACTTGCTGGCAAAAAAGGGCGGTGAAGCCTATTTTCATCGTCACGCAGGTGGACGTGCCGGGAAAATTAAAGAGTGGGTGGAAGGCCACGCGTTCCTGAGCGTTTTTATTCCCGCAATCTTACCGCCGCCGTTCCCGTTCAAAATATTTGTGCTGGCCGAAGGCGTCTTCCAGGTGCCGTTGCGGACATTCGTTGTGTCGATTCTCGTGAGCCGCGGGCTTCGTTATCTGGTCGAAGGCCTTCTCGCCGTGCGCTACGGTGATGCCGCGTTGCGATTTCTGATGACACACAGCGTCGCATTCGGCGTCTCGATGGTCGCCGCACTATTCTTGATTTACCTCGTCAGCCGATTGTCCCTCGGACACGCGAATCCCACTCGCTAGTTCAAGAGAGTCGTCTCTTCATCTCCGCGACTCAAATTCGAACTCCTCACTCGTAATCCGAAAATCGCCCAGCATCTCCACGCGCAGCACGATGTTTGCAGGGCTGCCGTCGCGTTCGGCGAAGCGTGCGTCGCACAATTCGAATCGATACCCTTCGTCGGAGCGCACCACGCTCGCAAGAGGGAATCGCGCATAGCCTAGAAATCTTTGCGCTGCCGCCGTGCGCTGGCCTGCTTCGAGCGCAGGGGAATCTTCGGGCTTGTAACGCGTCACGCTGCGCTCCGAATCGAATTCAGCATTCGGCAGCACCGGCACTTCCATTTCCTCAATCGTGTTGTCCGTCGAAACCACTCCTCGCCAATTGAACGGAGACACGGAAAGCGGAAATGCACCCACGGAAAGCGGCGCGCGACCGTGGTAATCGCGCGATTCGAGCAAGTCCACCGCCTGGCTGTGCAAATACGCTCGCGCACCCACGTAGACGAGCGCCAAACATCAGCAGGACCACCGCGCCTACATGTCCTCCGCCGCCCTTTTTCCGCTCGCCGATTTCTTCGCCCACCAGCCTGAATAGCGCCGGCAACAGCAGCCCCAACGCCAAGCAGAATCAGAATCCACGGATCGAGTTCCGTCAGCAGATCGAGCGCAAACCAGCGCGCACGAAACGGCCACAACAACCGCACGCCCACGCCGCTCGCAACATCAAGCAGCAAATGCCCAGCAATTCCGATCGCGCAAACTGCAAGAGCACTCCAAAAAGCCAACTGCGCGACCGGCGCAGCATTCGGTTCGGTGTTTTTCGCACGGCGCTTCAAATCGAACACAGCAGAACGCGCCGGCAAGTGCACACGCCAGCACAATCGAAGAGGGAAGAGAATGCAGAAGAGTGCGGTCGAACCTCAGGAAAGAACTCGCGCCCCCCAGATAACTCGCATAATCAATATCGGGCGCAACGCCGGCCGCCACCAGCATCGCCGTTCCAAATCGGGGCAGATGTTTTCGTCCCGCGCGTGCCAGCGCGAGTGACGTCAACGCATGAGTAACCGCTTCCACGCTTGCATCCTACCAGAACGAACCGCGGTACTACCCGTTGCGTCGCGGCGGAATCACAAGCGACAGCGCGTCAGGCACGATCGAAAATTTGATCGGCAAATCGCCAATCGGTTCGCCATCCACCTGCGCCCATAAAGGCCCGTCGCCGTTCGGCTCGCAGATCGCTTCGGCGGATTTCCACGCCTCAATTCCTTCGAGGCTCCGCAACTTACCCAACCACAGCGCAGGCAGACAGCCCAGATAACGCAAACGGCTCTTCGCTGAGTTCGTCAAGAATTCAAACGAATCCTCGAACAGGTCTGCGCCCGTCGTAATCTTAAACGGCCCGCCATAGTTCACCGTTCGCCCCACGATCACGATCGTCGCCTTCCGTTCTTCCCCATTCGAGTGCACCCGCATTTCCGGAAAGTCGTACCGAAAAAGTTGACGCATGCCTTCGAGCCAATACGCCACAATTCCTGCGTTCTTTTTCAATTTGCCGTCGACGCCATTTACGATCGCGCCATCCGGACCCGCACCAGCCACGCAAAGAAAATATCGCCCTTCGCGCGGCAATTCTTCCGTATGCCGTCCCTCGGCGGGAATCGCCACTCCCAGTGCGATCCGTCGAACGGTTCCGCCCGCAATCAGCCGCGCCGCGTGTGGAATGTCCCACGGAATCCCAAGTTCTTTGGCGAGAATATTCGCGGTGCCGGCCGGAAGAAGCGCCATCGGCACGTGACTGCCGGCGAGGCCATTGACGATTTCGTTGTTCGTGCCGTCGCCTCCGCAAGCGATCACCATGCCGCGTCCTTGCTTCACTGCTTGACGCGCAATAACGACGGCGCTCAGCCGTCCCTCGGTGGGCGCCAGCTCGGTGCGAATTCCCGCTTCCTTAAGGATTCGGACCGCCTGCTCGATTTCAGCAAAACGCCGATGGAGCTTTCGTCCGCTCGTCGGGTTGTAGATCAAGAGCGCGTCTTGGATTCCTTCAGGCATGGTCTCATCAGAAGATTAGTCGGCTGACACTGCGAAAGCAAACACGCATTGTATAATGTCGGTCCGGATTCACTGGCCGTTATCCCGCTGAGGGCTTGAATGACGAAGAAGCAAGACGCGAAAGAGATCGAGCAACTGCGCGACGAAATTCGCCGCCACGAATACTCCTATTACGTAGTGGACGATCCCGAAATCTCAGACGTCGCCTTCGATCGCCTGATGAGCCGTCTCCAGGAGCTCGAAGCGCAGCATCCCGATCTCGTCACGTCCGATTCTCCCACCGTTCGCGTCGGCGGCGCGCCGCGGGAAGGCTTTCAGAAAGTCCGCCACACGACGCCGATGGTCAGTCTCGACAATGCATTCTCGATCGAAGCCCTCACCGCCTTCGACCGCCGTGCACGCGATACCACTGGCCGTGAAAAAATCGATTACATCGCCGAACACAAATTCGACGGCCTCAGCCTCTCGCTCATTTACGAGAAGGGCGCGCTGGTCCGCGGCGTAACGCGCGGTGACGGCTCCACCGGCGAAGACGTTACTCCTAACGTGAAAACGATTCGCTCGATTCCGTTGAGCATCGACCTCGCTCTCCTCAAAAAAGCAGGCGTGCCCGCGGACTTTGAAGTGCGCGGCGAAGTGATCATGACGCGCGAAGCATTCGAAGAAATGAACCTTCAACAGTCCGAGCAGGGCGGCAAGATTTTCGCGAATCCGCGAAGCTCTGCAGCTGGATCGGTGCGCGTTCTCGACCCGCGCATCACGGCTGCCCGTCGCCTCGATTTTTTCGCTTACTACGTGCTCGTGAATGGCCGCGCACCTAAAAAACGTCTTTCGGAGATCCTCGAAACGCTTTCGGTGCTGCGCTTCAAGGCCAGCGACGATTGGAAGCTTTGCCACTCGCTCGCCGAAGTCGAACGCTACATCGACGCGTGGGAATCGAAGCGCGAGAAACTTGAATATGAAATCGACGGCATCGTAATTAAAGTTGATGAAATCTCGCTGCAGAATGAACTCGGTTTCACGTCCAAGGCGCCCCGCTGGGCCATTGCCTACAAATATCCCGCGCACCAGGAAACGACTCTCCTGAAAGAAATTGCCGTAAGCGTCGGCCGCACTGGTGTGCTCACTCCGTTTGCGATTTTCGAGCCGGTGCAAATTGGCGGAGTCACCGTCGTCAAATCCACGCTTCACAATATGGACGAGGTCGAGCGCCTCAACGTCCATGCCGGTGACACGGTGCTTGTCGAACGCGCGGGAGAAGTGATCCCGCACGTGCTGAAAGTCGTGAAGCATGGAAAAGAAGAAAAGCAATTCAAGATGCCGGACAAGTGTCCGGTTTGCGGTACGCGTGTCCACCGCGCAGAGGGAGAAGTCGCCTATCGCTGCGTCAATGTGTCGTGCCCGGCGCGTAGAAGGGAATCGTTCCTCCACTTCGCGAGCCGCCACGCGATGAATATCGACGGCCTCGGCGAAAAAATTGTCGTGCAGCTCATCGACAATAATCTGGTGAAGGATTTTGCCGACCTGTACAAGCTCGACCTTGAATCGGTCTCGGGCCTCGATCGGATGGCCGAAAAATCCGCTCAGAATCTCCTCGATGAAATCGCCGCAAGCAAAAAGAACAGCCTCGAGCGCCTCATCTACGCCATCGGCATTCCATTCGTCGGTGAACGCACCGGTCAGTTGCTAGCGCAGCATTTCGGCTCAATGGAAAAGCTGGCCGCCGCCAGCGCGGAAGAATTACTTGAAGTCACCGAAGTCGGTCCCAAGATCGCCGAAGGCGTGAAGGAATTTTTCTCCGAACCAGCAAACCGCAAGCTTATCGAACGTCTGCGCGCCGTCGGCGTGAATATGAAGGAAGATCGCCCCGCCCCCAAAGGCGCTCAACTCGCCGGAAAGACTTTCGTCTTTACTGGCACTCTCGAAAAGCGCTCCCGCGAAGACGCCGAACAGCTCGTCGCTGCCTACGGCGGAAAAGCCGGCTCAACGGTCAGCAAAAAAACCAGCTACGTCGTCGTCGGCGCCGATCCCGGCTCCAAGTTCGAAAAGGCCAAATCTCTCGGCGTCACAATCCTGGACGAAGCCGCATTCGAGAAATTGCTGCCTTCGGAGTAGTCCGGAGCGCTCTGTGTCCATTTCCTGAAGAGCGCTTATCTACTTGCGAACAAAGCGGTTCCGCGCCCTTCGCCGCTGCTATGATTTCCAATATGAATAACCAGCTCGACACCGCATCGCCCTAGTCCAATTGACGCCGACGCAGCGCTTTCCGATCATCATCCGGTAGCAAGAATTTCTCTAATTCGGAGCTTCCCTCGATCCCCGCGTGCCATCGGTGCTGAGCCCCGGCGTTCGCCCGACGGGACTTTTGTCTCGGTCTCTCGATGCCTGCCCACGCGGGCTAACATCGGCGATTGGCATTCTGTTATTCATTCTCACGCTGATCTGCTCGCAGTCGCTCCGCGCGCAGGACTCGGAAGCCGATTCTCTGAAACCCGTACCCATCCTGAGCGCCGGAACCGCTTTCGTCACAAACTTTGAGGGCGGCAATCCTCATCTCGATCCGCTCATCGCGCCGGTCGTCCTCATTCCGATCGGAGATCGTTGGCTCATCGAGTCACGAGCTACATTCGAAGCTGATTTCTCACAGCCGCCCGAGAGCAGCGATTTCAGCGGAAAAGTCGAAAAGGAAGTTGGCTACGCGCAACTCGATTTCATTGCCAATCGATTCCTAACGATTTCAGCCGGCCGATACCTCACGCCATTCGGCATCTACAACGAACGTCTCTACCCCGTCTGGATTCGCGATCTCCAGTCCGACCCGCTGATCCTCCCGATCGGCATCGGTCCAAGCAACGCAGGCACTGGCATCATGACGCGCGGTGGGTTTGCGCTCACTCCGAAAGTGAATCTGAATTACGCCGCATATTTTTCGACGCTCATTACAACCGCGCCGATGGATTCCAGCCGTTTCGCAGGCGGCCGCATCGGACTTTTCCTGCCGGGACCGCGCCTCGAAGTCGGCGGCTCGTTCCAGCATCTTTTGCAGGACGAGCGCTCGAACTCATTCGGCTTTCATTTCGCGTGGCAGCCTCCTCCAATTCCACTGGATATCCGCGCAGAATATGCCCGTTCAAAACAGGGAAGCGGCTACTGGATCGAATCCGCGTATCGTTTGAGCCAGGTCCCGGCCTGGCACGATGTGCTTCGCAAGACGCAAGTCGTCGCGCGCGTCCAACAGTATTTCACTGGCGAATTGCCGAGTGACGCGCTGCCGCCCGTGAATACTCAGGTGGTCGAAATTGGCTTGAACTATTACTTCCGCGATGATTTCAGGGCCGTGAGCAGTTACGGCCGGCAATTCAGTTCGCAGGGCAATGAAAACGTCTGGACCGTCGGCGTGACATACCGTTTCGTGCTGTCGCTACTGCCCGGAGCCTCAAATTGATCGCGAAACCCATGCTCGTCCTGCTTTCGGCCGCGATTCTGGCGGGTGCCGTTACGTGGACAGCGGCGCAAGAAAAATCAACATCGTCTACCATGTCGTCGCCGCCCCCGAATGCAGCAGCTGCGGGAAGTTCCGCAGCTGCCAACACTGCCGCATCCGATCGCCTCGAAGGAGAAAAAAGATTCCGCGCCAATTGCAGCCGTTGCCACGCCGCTCCTCACAAATTTCCGCCCCGCATGATGGCGACCATCGTCCGTCACATGAGAGTCCGAGCAACGATCACCGACGAGGACATGCGCGTCATCTTGCAGTACATGACCCAATGACAATCCTCGCGCTTTCAAAAAATCGTCGCTATCGTTCGACCGCGCATAGACTTCGCGGCATCCTGCTCGCTATTTTGTGCTCCGCCACGTCTCCGATGGGGGCCCAGCAAACAGCTCCGGTTGCCCCGCAACCTCGCGTGATCGAAGTCACCGCCGACCACGACAGCCAGTACAGAATCCGCGGCCAATCGAATCCGGTAATCACCGTCACTGCTGGCGAATCGCTCACGCTACGCATCACCGCCATCAAAGCGAAAACCAAAAATAGAGACGGCTCCGTTCACGGATTTGCCTTATTGCGCGCGAAGGACCGCCATCCAGTCGCGGGCTGGGATTTCACGCTCCGTCCGGGCATGAACGAATTCAAGGCGACGGCTCCCGCAGAACCGGGCGAGTACGAAGTAGTCTGCACCGTAATTTGCAGCGAAGATCACGAACAAATGACCATGAAATTCATCGTTCTGCCCGCCGGGGGCTAATTACCGATTCGCGGAATCATTTAAACGTATTCCGAAGTTAGCACAAGGAAGGTAGGAGAATGGCTCACATGAAGCACATTTCATACACGCAGCGATGGATCGGTTTTCTCCTCGGTATCGGCCTATTCTTCGTCACGTCGTCCGCCGCCCGCGCCGCCAAAGAGCAGGTTTTCAAAGGCGTGATCGCAGACTCCCAATGCGCGTTGAACGTTCATTCCCTCAGCCAATCGCACAAGGAAATGCTGCAGGGAAAATCCGTTGGCACCACTGAGTCCGACTGCGTGTGGTACTGCGTCACCGAACGCGGCGGCCGTTTCGTACTCCAGAATAAGACTCGCGTGTACAAACTCGATAAACAGGACTTCGGCCGCGAATATGCCGGCCACAAAGTTCAGGTCACTGGCACGCTCGATCCCGAGACCAATACAATCCACGTGCTGAAGGTTGAACTCGTCGTCGAGCCGAACAAGCCCGCCGCTCCGTCGAAATAAATTCAGCCTCGCAGAACTCGCCACCGCCCGGGTAGCCACCACGAGCGGCTTTCCTCGTCGCGGGCTTTCGTCAACATCACTTTCATCAGCACACCCGCATCGTTCCGCCGCCATATGACGTATAATCGTCACGGCGGGTGAGTCGGATGATCGCCGGCTTGCCCTGAGTCCACCGCAAGGCGGAAGCAGGGCTGGCGGGAGGAAAGTCCGGACTCCCATCGCCGCGTACTCGCAAGAGGCAGCGGCGAGAGGGCAACGCGCCTGGTAACGCCAGGGGGTCGCGTCGCACGTTCCGCGAAAGCGGCAAGTGAAGGCGTGGCTACGGAAAGTGCCACAGAAAATATACCGCCGGTGCGATGCGTGCCTCTGCGGCAGGCCCGAGGAAAAACCTAGGGCTCGCCACTTTCGGCCGAGCGCATTTGGTAAGGGTGAAAAGGTGGGGTAAGAGCCCACCGCCCGGGTGGCGACACTCGGGGCACGGAAAACCCCGCGTGGAGCAAGGCCAAATAGGAGGGGAGGGCTGGCCCGGCCCGTATGCATCGCGTTCGCAAGAACGCGGCGCTCTGACCCTCGGGTAGGCTGCTTGAGTCCCGGAGCGATTCGGGACCTAGAGGAATGATCATCGCGCTGTGCCGGTTTAGTCCCGAAGAAATTTCGGGAGCGCCAATCGCTCGCTGACGCAAGTTAGCGGCGAGGCTCAGCGGACAGAATCCGGCTTACAGACTCATCCGCCACTAACTTTTTTATTTTCATTCCACCTTCCTCTTGATTTCGGGTTGGTGTTCAACAAATGTGCAGTTCGCCTGCGTTCTTTGGCAATGTTCGGCTCGGCGTTTGCAGTCTCACTCTTTCCTTAGACGCTCGACAAGGGCAGGCGACAATTGATTCAGTAATTCGAGGAAGACTCCGTTGGTCCAGCCGAATCCAATTACATTCTGGCTGTAACCCTTCACGATTCGGGTTTCTGAGGTGCGCTTCACCACGTTGTACTTCTCTCGGATGTATTTATCCGTCACAAAGTCCTCGACCACCATGCTGAGAAATTCATATGTGACGCGGTCAGCCTCCACTGCGAATCCGTAGCGGCGCATTCCTTCGTTGGCGAGCAACTGAATGGGAGCCCACCCGTAGGGATAATCCCACTGTGCCTGCGATTCCACCCGGCTCATGGTGAGCCCTCCGGGCTGCTCGAACATCGAAAGATTCTTGACGATCGCCTGCGCTTGCTCTTTCGTTGCCAGCCCGGCCCACAGCGGATAGAAAGTAGTGGCGTACTCGTACGAGGAAAGAGTGTGGGTCATGAAGTTGTAATCGAAGTAGAGGCCTTGTTTCGCGTCCCAAAGGTACTTTTGAATTCGCTGTTGCCGCTCGATGGCCTTTTCTTTCCATTGCTCGGCTTCATCGTGCCGGCCAAGAATTGTACTCATGCGTTCGAGATCTTTTTCGGTCTTGTAGAGCAGGCTATTCAAGCAGACGGGAGCGAAATGATGAGTCTCTGCGCTGAACGGGCCAAAACGAAAGGAAACATCGAATCCCGATTCGCGCATGCTCCGATCGCCCTTGTAAAAGTCGGCTGATAGCGTGACCTGTTCTTCTGGTGGACAGGGAGTCTGGTTGAGAGCTTTCGATTCTTCGTCGCAAGCGAAGACGGGAAAGAGCGGCCCCATCAGAGATTGGACCGGATGGTTTTTGTCCACAAGAACGAGATGAGGATCTTTTGCACCATCTTGAAGCAAGAAATATTGAGCCGCGCCGCGGTAGTAATCGCTCGGATCACCGATGATTTCAGGAACAGGGCCTTCTCCGTGATCGAAGTACCGAGAAAGGCCGGTGTCGCCGGCTAGATGAGGCGGGCGAGTCCACTGTTCGTAATCCTTGACTGCGAATTCGTAAGCTTGTTCGAGCCAGGCATTGTCTGTCGAGCCCGAGGAAACTTGCGCATCGTACACTGCGAGAATCATAGACGAAAGGAACGGGGGCTGAGAACGCGTCAGATAATAGGTGCGGTTCGCGTTCAGCATTGAACCGTAATGCTGAATCTCGAAAAAGAAGTTTTCGACCATTCCCTTCGCCATGTTCCAGCGATTTGCCCGGAGGAGGCCTAAGATAATGAAATAGCTGTCCCAACCGTACATTTCATTGAACTGTCCGCCCGGTACGATGTATGGATGGGGAAGGTACAGCAATCCTGATGCAGGAATTTTGTGCAGATGCACGTCGTCAGGACTTGTGATGATCTCGGGCAGGCGTTCAATACGTACCTTGCAATTGTCACCAAGGTCTCGAACGCTCGGCAAGGTCTTATAGTCCGCCGGAAAATATAGAATGGGCCCGTCGCCAATTTTTTCGTCCTCATAGGTCTTGCATTTGTCGAGTGAACGGGTGAGATAATCCCAACTCACCGAGATGTACTGAAGAACATTTTCCAGATGCTGCGAACTGGTGTTCTGTGAATCGTTGTTCATAATATCCGTGTGAAAGAAAGAACCAGTATACGACGCTCCCGCCATGCGCATGGGCGTGAGAAACAGGGCGAGCGACGATACAAGGCTTAAAGAACCGCTGTACGCAGATCTGAGAACACGACACGAATTTAAGCCGCGGTGCATGTTTCTCTCTGGCGGACGCTTTCACGAAACGCTAACCGAATATTACGGGCGCGCCTGAAAGTTAATCAGGTGAATCCTGCATTTGAGAGCCCTCCGTGACTAAGCGAAATCGAAAAAGCGGCGAATCCATGGCTTCTATGGCGATTCTACAGAGGCTTCGCATTTTCTCCGCACCCAATCGATTCTGTTCGACGTAAGTGCCGTGCTGTGAGTATGAATCTGGGCGTTGGCTGGCACCATTCGTGCTTGTTTGTGAGCGGGTAGATGTCCTCGCATACTGGTTTCCAGGTATTTCGGATTCGTCTTCGCAAGTCTCTAATCTAGCCGGGGGGGGATCGACGTGAAATTAAGCCTACGCCTTATCTTGTTCCTGGTCGCGAGCATCACTATCGTTACGTTTGTTGTCGAAAAGAGCGAGGTTCGTTCGGAAAAGCGCGGTTTGCGCGCTGACCTCGTGGGTCGCGCCGAAGTTCTATCCGAGGGATTGCAGGAAACCGTCGAGTCGGCTCTCGAAAAGGGGTCGCGAGCCGAATTGCGCCGCATCGTGGAACGGTTTAGCAACCGCGAGCAGCTCGCAGGTGTCGTCGTTTACAACAAGAACGGCGAAGTACTCGCCGAGAGTTCTAATTTGCAGCGCCGATTTGATCCTCCACCCGTTCCGTTGGCTCGGGTTATGGCCAGTGGCGCCGGTTTGAGCGAATTCTTGAATCTAAACTCCGAACCAATGCACGCCTACTACTTGCCTTTACACGACAGGAATTCGGTGACTGGCGTGCTCGCAATTTTTCACGACGCAGGCTACATCGAAACGCAGAGTGCGCGGATGTGGCGAGCTTCGCTCTGGCACGTAATTGCTGAGGTCCTCCTGATCGTTTTGATTTCGGTCTTGATAATCCGGTGGACCATCGTTCTCCCCATTTCGCGTACCGCGCAATGGATGAAGGATGTACGCCGCGGCCGACTCATGCCGGGTCCCCCAGGATCGAAGGAAAGTTTTCTTGCACCGTTTACGAGCGAAGTTATGAACCTCACTCGGAGCCTGGCCGATGCCCGCTCTGCCGCGGAAGAGGAGGCACGCCTCCGCGAATCGGGCGAATCTGTCTGGACGGCGGAACGGTTGAGAGTGAGCATTCAAGGCAAGGCCCACCAGGGCTCGCTTTTTGTCGTGTCGAACCGCGAGCCCTACATGCACGTCCACAAGGGTAAGGCTGTTGAGACCCTTGTGCCGGCGAGCGGATTAGTAACCGCATTGGAGCCGATTCTTCGCGCCTGCGACGGAATCTGGATCGCTTCGGGCTCTGGTGACGCCGACCGGGAAACCGTGGACGAACGCGATCATATTCGAGTGCCTCCCGACAAGCCTGAGTACACTTTGCGCCGCGTTTGGCTGTCGAAGGAAGTGGAGCAAGGGTATTACTACGGATTTTCGAACGAAGGTCTTTGGCCGCTATGCCATATCGCGCATACTCGGCCAATTTTTCGCGCCTCAGACTGGCAAAGCTATCAGGCTGCAAATCAGGAATTCGCGAATGCAGTTCTTCAGGAAATGGATGGAGTCGAGCGTCCGTTGGTGCTCGTCCAGGATTATCATTTTGCGTTGCTTCCGCGCATGATCAAAGAGGCCCGTCCCGATGCGCGAGTCGCGATTTTCTGGCACATTCCCTGGCCCAATCCGGAAGCGTTCGGTATCTGTCCCTGGCAACGGGAGCTTGTTAGCGGCCTGCTCGGCGCGGATCTGGTTGGATTCCAGATACAAGCGCACTGCGATAATTTTCTCGAAACCGTGGATGCGGCACTCGAATCCCGGATCGAGTGGGAACGATTTGCGGTAAAACGCGGCGGGCATGCCACGTTTGTTCGTCCGTTTCCGATTAGCGTCGACTTCCGCGAGTCGCAGAGAGGTCTCGAATCCCAGACCTCGCCTTACGTGCTTCGCGCTGAGTTACTGAATAAGCTAGGCATCAAGGCTAACTTTCTCGGTGTGGGCGTCGATCGCGTAGACTATACGAAGGGTTTGCTCGAGCGGCTGCGCGGCGTCGAACGATTCCTTGAGAAATGGCCCGAGTATCGCGGGAAATTTACTTTCGTGCAGATCGGCGCGCCAAGCCGCACGGAAATCCAGCGGTATCACGACTTCCTCCAGGAACTGGAAGCCGAAGCGGTGCGGATCAACGCCCGCTGGCAAACCGCGGATTGGAAGCCGATCGCCTTGCTCACTCGTCACCATAGCCACGAAGAAATCCTGCCCTACTACAGGGCGGCCGATCTTTGTATGGTCACATCTCTCCACGACGGAATGAATCTGGTCGCGAAAGAATTCGTCGCAGCGCGCGACGACGAAGAAGGTGCGCTCATCCTGAGCCAGTTCACAGGGGCGGCCCGCGAATTACGCGACGCCATAATCGTGAATCCCTACGATGCCGAGCAACTTGCCGAAGCGATACACGTAGCGCTCGAGATGGACACGGAAGAACGCCACGCGCGCATGAAGTTGTTGCGGACGAATGTGAAGCATCACAACGTGTACGGTTGGGCAGGCACTCTGATTACCGAGCTTTCTGAAATCCGGATTAGGGAGCCAGAGCCAGAATTGGGCCAGTCTCGATGAATGGAACACAAAAAACTGCGAAGCAGCTGTGGGAAGCGGACGAAAATGGTGATCGTGCAATCGGGCACTCACGCGCTCGTTGGATTCCGCTCCCCGCGGAAATCAACCATGCTCCTAAACCGCCCCACTATTTGTTTCACGCATGGGACGAAATCGAGAACCAGATCCTCCACGCACAAATTTGCGCGCTGCTCCTGGATTTTGATGGGACCCTCGTGAAATTGCAGCGCCGGCCATGGGAAGTTCGCGTGTCGCAGCGAACGAAGCGCTTACTCGAGCGGCTGGCGCGAAATCCGAATTTGTTCGTCGCAATCGTAAGCGGACGGCGCCGTCAGGACCTGCAAGCGCGTATTGGGATTGAGGCGCTTCACTACATCGGACTTCATGGAGCAGAAGCAGACGGAAAAAGCATAAAGATCAGCAATGACGTAGCGAGAATTCTTGCCGCTACAAAACGCGAGGCTCAAAAACAGATCGCCTCGATGTCAGGCATTCGAATCGAGGATAAGGGTCTGAGCTTTGCCGTTCACTATCGAGAAGCAAAAGCATCCGTCGCAGGCGCTGCAAGATCCCGTCTCCTCGAGCTGGTTGCGCCCGTGTATCAATCCTTGAAGGTTTTTGAAGGAGCGATGGTTTGGGAAGTACTCCCGCATGAGATCAAAGGGAAAGGTGCGGCAGCACGAACCTTGCTCAGCAAATTGCCGAAAGGTACGCCGGCGATCTACATTGGCGATGACGGAACGGATGAATCCGCGTTCCGCTCACTCGGCGATCAGATCACGGTCCGCGTGGGCAACGTTCAGGGAAGTCATGCGAAGTATTACCTTCGGGATCCTCACGAAGTGATGGAATTTCTTTTGCGGCTCGAAGCAATTCGGCACTGAGGTTTGCTGCTTTGTACTTGCGTCTCGGCTTGTGACGTGAACGCGCGAAAGCCTGAACCCGCGCGGCCACGATTCCGAGGATATCGAAACCGCGGCCAACTTGGATTCAGGCCCCCGCCTTGGGTGTCGCTCAAAGCACGCTGCAGCTTTGAAGACTATTACGACTTGTGCCTGGGCGTCCGGGAGTCCAGCGACGAGATCAAGCCTTTCGCCGAGGTAGGCATATGAGTCTCGTTTCGGAGCACGATATCCTTCGCTGAGATTTTCTCCCCGTAGATTCTCGCGTTCGCGTCGTTGTCGGGACGGATCGTCGAACCCTCGAGCGAAATACCCGCAAAGACGCCACGTGACCGCGAATAGCTCAATATCTCAGCACGCATACTTGCATCCGTTTCCGCCGAGGCGCTTCGTCCCACCGGTCCGGCCGCTACCGACGCATCTCCTCCTAGTTTAACCTTGCTGCTGAGGATTCCGTCTGCGCCCCTGTCGTTCATCACCAGAAGCACGAAGTCCGTCGCTTGCCCGCCAATCTGAAAGCCCACGCTGCCACCTTCGAGAGCCATCATCGATGGCGCGCCCCATGGGCCATTGAAGTTCGCGCCCCCGCGGCACGTCATCACGCCTCGGCCGTAACTCACGCCGACCACAAACGCAGCCTTCAGGACCGATGGGAAAACGACTACACATTCGGCTTTGTCCAGCAGGTCTTGCGGAATGGAATCAGGGATGTTCATAATTTCCGACATCACAACGCCCGAATTCTTGATGCGATCCTCATCGTTCTCTTTGTCATCGGCCGAGCTTGTCACTGCGAAAAGCATCAGTGCGCACATGACGCACCCGAGCATTCCTGTCTTTCGATTCATTCATTTCTCCTGGAGTTGCTGGAATAGAAGCAGAACGGCGTTCAGCTTAGTTGCTCGTCGTGCCGCCGCGCATGAAGTGCATGAGCAGTGAGATTACGAACACGATTAGAAACACGAAGAAGAGAATCTTGGCTATGCCGGCTGCCGCGAAAGCCACGCCGCCAAATCCCAGAAATCCCGCGATCAGCGCGACTACCAAAAAAACCAAAGCGTAGTACAACATATTGAGTCCTCCCACTGCCACGCGGCAGCACATGCTCGTCTATCTCGGCAATCCCTTCTGAAAGGAACCGCGCTACGACACACTAGCCCGCTCCGCCTCAACCAGCCATACGCTGATGCCTGCAGATAGGCATGCTTTTCACGGTAGACAGCAGGGAATTGCGATGTAAGTTGCTGATTTATGACGTTTTTCGTGCGCCATTTACGCAATGCCTGGTGGGGAGAACCGCACCTTGCGCTCCGGCTGCCGAAAACAGGCTCGCGAAACCTTCACTCACGATAGCTGTAAGCCGCCGGCGACCATCCAATGGTCGACCCGTAACAGTAAAGGTGCTATAAGCCGACTCAATTAGCGGGCGCCTAGCAGCGATTTCGCAGTCGTTCGGCAGCGAGATAACAGACATTGACCGGACGGAGTGTTCCAAAAGCAACATGGGGCGTTGCAATGGATAAGCACAATTCGACTCTGAGGTCGCGATGACGCGATTGTTTCACCCGCTCAGGCTGAATCGCGTTCTTCGCATTTGCAGAACCTCGTTTTGTTTGCTCGCGATTCTCGCCTCGATTTCACCCCCGGTCCTCGCAACCGAAGTGCAGCAGGGAACCTCGATCGCGCCCGTCGCTTCCCCAAAATTCTCAACGGCGCCTACGCAACAAGAACTACCGGAAACCATCGCCAAAGACGTTGCGGACAATGAAGTCTCAATTCACGCGGCCCTGCATTCGATAACAGACACATCCCTGATAGCTGCCGCCATTCCGAAGGCCGAGCACGTCCTGCAGATCAGGATCGATCACCAGGGTGACCGCTGGTGGCAAACAATCGATGCTCGCCTCGACCTCGCCGACCTGGAGCGCATCGCCGTGATGCCGGCGGACGAGAGCGCAAAACTTGCAGCAGCATTGAGCGCCGCCGGTGAACCTCAAGTCGGCCAGCCCTCTCGGAATGGTAAGACTGGCGCGCTCGTCGATCCTCTTCTCGCCGCCGCTCGCACCGAAACCCAAATCCTCGGCGAGGAAAATCGTTGGTATGGCGACACCCTCTACCGCCTCGGCCGCGCCTACGATTCGCAATATAGGTACGCCGAAGCTGACTCCACCTACCGCCAGGCGCAAGCCATCCACCGCAAAATTTTGGGCGAGGAGCACCCGGCCTACGCAGCCGACCTGCTCGCTCTCGCCGGCCTCAGCTACTCAACGAATCACTACGACCGCGCCGAAGCGCTCTTCCTCGAAGCACTCGCGATTCAGAAGGAAACACTCGGCGACGAGCAAATAGATTACGCAACGACTCTCGACAACCTCGCAACTCTTTACGTAGCGATGGGCCACAACGACCACGCCGAAACCCTCTACCGCCAGGCACTCGATATCGAAAAGAAAAACCTCGGCGAAGACCACCCGGCGTATGCAGCCACTTTGTGCAATCTCGGCGATCTCTACCGCCTGATGGGACGTTTTGCCCAGGCAGAACCCTTATATCTGCAAGCGCTCGAAATTCGAAAGAAGTCGTTGGGCGACCAGAATCCCGATTACGCCAGAAGTCTCGACCGCCTCGCCGCACTCTACGATTCGATGGGCCGTTACAAACTAGCCGAGCCCCTCTACCAGCAAGCCATCGAAATCAGGAAGCAAGCACTTGGCGAAGACGATCCCGACTACGCGCGCAGCCTGAACAATCTCGCTCTCCTCTACAAAGAAATGGGTCGCTACAAAGAGTCGGAAATTCTATTCAGGCAGGCGATGGAGATTCGCAAAAAAATATTCGGCGATCAGCACCGCACCTACGCGAGCAGCCTCGATGATCTCGCGCAGCTGTATCAAGTGATGGGCCGATACGAGCACGCCGAACAGCTCTACAAGCAAGCGCTGGAAATTCGCAAGAACTCGCTTGGCGAGCAGCATCCAGCGTATGCGGTAAATCTCGACAATCTCGCATCACTCTACCAGGAAATGGGCCGCTATAAAGAAGCCGAAGCGCTCTCCCGGCAAGCGCTCGAGATTCGAAAGAACACCGTCGGAGAACAGCATCCCGGCTATGCGCGCAATTTGATGGATTTGGCCCTTCTGCTCCAGACGATGGGCCACTATGACGACGCAGAAGCTCTCTATCTCCGGGCAATCGCCATCCAAAAGAAAGCACTTGGTGATGAGCACACCGATTACGCCGCGACTCTCGACAATCTCGCGACACTCTACGTTGCAACGGGCCGCAACGACGAGGCTGAAACTCTTTATCGCCAGGCACTCAATATCGAAAAGAAAAATCTCGGCGAAGAGCATCCTATCTATGCCGGCACTCTATGCAATTTGGGTGACCTGTATCGCCTGATGGCGCGCTACGCTCAGGCCGAACCTCTATATTTACAAGCGCTCGAGATTCGGAAAAAAAGTTTGGGCGAGCAGAATCCCGATTATGCGAGGAGTCTCGACCGCCTCGCCGCCCTCTACGATTCCATCGGCCGCTACAAAAAGGCTGAGCCGCTCTACAAGCAAGCGATCGAAATCAGGAAGCAAGCGCTGGGCGAGGAGCACCCCGACTACGCCCGCAGCCTCAACAATCTCGCTCTCCTCTACAAGGAAATGGAGCGCTACGACGATTCGGAATGTCTGTATCAGCAAGCTCTCCAAATTAGAAAAAAAGTTTTCGGCGATCAGCATCGTACCTACGCGAGCAGCCTCGACGACCTCGCGCAGCTCTATCAGGTGATGGGGAAGTTCGTTGATGCCGAGCCTCTCTACAAGCAAGCTCTGGAAATCCGAAGGAAGACGCTCGGAGAGCAGCATCCCGCATACGCAGTGAACCTGAACAATCTGGCGCTGCTCTACGAGGAAATGGGCCGCTACGAAGAGGCCGAAGTTTTCTGCCGCCAGGCGCTCGCGATCCGCAAAGCCACTCTCGGAGAACAGCATCCGCAGTACGCCGTCAATCTAAAAGATTTAGCCGGAATACTGGCCGTGACGAACCGGACCCGCGAAGCTGCTGCGTTGCTCCTCGAATCGGCTCAGCTACAGTGGCAGCACTTGGTCGAGAATTTTCCCACCATGTCGAACCACCAAAAGCGGCAGTTTCTCGCGAGCAGCCAATTCGTACAAAGCCAGGAACTGTCGAGCCTCGTCTTTCAGGGCAAAGACGCGGAAGCGAGCGACGGTCTTCGCGGCGTGCTGCTGAGCAAGCAACTGCTCTTCGAAGTCGCTCGTCAGGAAAGCGGCGCCCTGATGGTCACCGTTGCGTCGGCGCCCTTGGACTGGCAGCGCCTGTGGCGCGAACGCGAGCAACTTCGCCACGAGTATGCCTCGCTCGCACTTCTCGGCCTGTCGGAAGGCCACGCGCAGCAAGGCGGAAAACCGGCCGGGTCGATTCCGGATCGTCTTCATGCGCTCGCCCTCGAGATCGAAATTCGGGAACAACAGCTGCGGCGCAAGAACCCGGCCTATTCCGCGCAGGCGCCATTGCGCCGGGTTAAATTCCTAGACGTCGCAGCAGGTTTGCGAGACGGAGAGATCCTCCTCGAATACGTCAGGTACCACCCGTACGATTTTGTCACCCGGAAATGGGGAAAACCGCGCTATGGCGTTTTCATTCTCGAGGGCCCCAGCGGAAAAGTTGCAGCGATCGATCTCGGCACCGCAGCTGAAATTGAAGAAGCGGTTAGAACATTCCGCTCGAGAATGAACGAATCGATTTCCGAATTTGGCAGCGTCTCACCCAGCAAATTAGACGTTCGCCGTTCCGAAACTGAAGTCGACGAAGCTTCCTCAAAATTGCGTGGTCTCATCTGGCAGCCTCTCGAAAGCTACCTCGCTGGTCTCAAGCGCGCCTACGTCGCTCCCGACGGCATGCTGAGCTTGATCCCCTTCGAAGCTCTCGCGCGTGAAAATGGTTCTGGCGGATGGCATTACCTGGCCGAAGACTACGAGTTAATCTACCTCGGCACCGGACGCGATCTCGGCCGTCTCACCGTTGACGCCGAAAGCAAACGGCAACCGCCGAAAACGGCTGTGCTTGTCAGCAATCCTGATTTCGATGCCGATCAGCAAAAGCTAGCGGCCATCGTCGCCGGCGTGAAGCCTCCCACTGCCACAATCGTCGTCGCCCGCACTTTAGCCGACCTTGGAATCACAAACGATTTCTTCCACATTGGGATTAACGACCACGGCTCCCGGCAGATCTCGTGTTTCGCTTCCCGTAAGTTGGGAACAAGGCCCCGTAGCCGACCTCAACCAGCGCCTCACCGCGCCCGTGAGCGCGCAACTGCAGCGCTGGGGCTGGTCGGTGACGCTGATCACAGGTGACGATGCCGTCGAAGAAGCTGTCCTCGGTATTCAGAAGCCGCAAGTTCTCCAGTTTGCCACGCACGGATTTGTCCTCGACCGCGCTGATACTTCGGCTACCAGTTGGGACAACCCGCTCTTGCGCTCCGGCCTGGTGATGGCCGGCGTCAATACATGGCCCTCGCATCACGTTGTCTCCTACCGCTCAGGAAAAGAAATGTTGACTGAACAACAAGCTCGACTGCGCGGATTCTCCGATGAACAGCTTCGCGCTTCCCGAGTGGACGTCGCCGACGGGATCTTGACCGCTTACGAAGTGACGGGAATGAATTTGCGCGGCACCGAACTTGTGAATCTGACGGCGTGCGAAACGGGCCTTGGAGACGTCACTCCCGACGGAGTAGCAGGGCTGCGTCGCGCTTTCTCGCTGGCGGGCGCTCGCTCGCTGACGATGAGCATGTGGGAAGTTCCCGCGGCTGAGACAGCCGTTCAGATTTCTGACTTCTATGAAAATTGGTTTGGTGGCAATCAATCTTCGCAGACTTCGCAGAGCTCGCAGACGACCAGCCGCTATGAAGCTTTTCGCGCGGCCCAGTTGGCTGCATTGCGTCGTGCGAGGGAAGATCACGGCAGCGCCCATCCGTTCTATTGGGCAGGCGTCGTGTATGTGGATGATCCCGGCGATTTGCCGGCTCGCCCCACGGAGACATTTAGCGCGGGGAAGAAACAAAGTCGGGAAGTGAAATCGGTCAGAACTGACATGAAATCGTACTGAACGATCTAAAAGGGAACCAGGTAAGTAAGAGGGAACCAGCCGGCCGCAAGGCAGAGACAGCTTCGTCGGTCGATTCCTCATAGCGGCGGGCTCGGTACCTCAATCGAAAAAAGGAGAACGACATGAAGTACTCAATGATCAAGTTGTTCGGCATCGTCGCAATCTGCGGATGGCTCGGCGCTTCCATCGGTGTTCAGGCTCAGGAAGCTGACACCAAGGGAACGAATGCCTCAACGGACAAAGGCAAGGAAGGCGGCTCCGCCACGGGCGTCACCGTGCTCAACGAAGCCGGCCAGCTCGTGCGCTATGCGCGGGAAAATGAATCGGCGATTGCAATGATCACCGCAGTTCAGATGATCGAGCGCGTGCGCTACCAGGAAAAATCCGAACGCATCAGCGCCAAGAAATCGGAAGCCACAAAGGGCGGCGACGAGAAAAAAGGCGATCAGAAAGCTCAGAACCCAGCCGTGACCTTCGACACCCAGGCTCTGCTGGCAGAAGCCAAAGGCTGGGCGAAGGGGAATCCGCAGTTGCTCGCCTTGATTGATACCGAAGCCGCGAAGCATACGTCCGCCGGAACCTTGGGCGCCACAAACGGTCCGATCGTGCATAGGGATCAAGTTCTCGGCCGCACCTACGATGACTTCACCGTTAACTTTTACGCCGGCGAGCTGGCTCGCGTCGCCGTTCTTGGCGATGGCGACACCGATCTCGATCTCTACATCTACGATCAGAATGGTAATCTCATCGTATCCGACACCGATTACACCGACCAGTGCCTCGTGCAGTTCGTTCCGCGCTGGACAGGAACCTTCCGAGTGCGCGTCGTCAACAACGGCTACGTCTACAACCGCTATGTGTTGATGACGAACTAAGCCAGCTCACTCGCAATTTTTGCGGACCGCGGTCGCCGGATCATTTCGCTTTCTCCGGCGGCCGTATGATCCGTCCCATCCCCATTCGTGGGCCGAAGCTCGCCGGAATCCGTCGAAAATTTTCAGCTGCGAGTTACTGTCGCAGGTGCTTCAATTTTTCATCCACCGTGCTGCCCACCGCTCGCGTCCACGAGCCGTACATCGGATTCGGCAATTGAAACCAGCGCTCGCCCCACAAACTTTGATGAGCAAGAAAGAGTCGTTCGCGCCCCTCAAGATCCGCCAAGCCTGCAGGAATTTGCAAAAAGTCGCCGAGCTGGTCCCCGAACATCAACAGAACGCGAAACTTGCCCACCACGAATTTTCGTCGCGGTGTTTTGTCCGTCTCTTTGTTGTTCTTCGAGCAGAAGAGAGCGTCAGGCGCGGAATCGAGCGGCAACTGCAGTTTCCGCAGCACTTGTATCGTCGGATCATCTGCTTTCGCCGAGTCGCACACGCGATTTGTAATGTAGATGGGAGTAACTCCGTTTGCATGGGCGAACTGCAAGAAATCCATCGCGCCGGGAATCAGACGGGCGTTCCGTTCATCCACCCAGTTTGTCCAGCCTTGCTCGGCATTCGCTGCGGGCGTGGCCGTCATGCGCGCCTCGTGCGCTGAATTATCCAGAACCGTTTCGTCCAGGTCCAAAATCACCGCTGGCGGAAGATTGCCGAATTCGCCGGTTTGTTCCAGCGCTGCAGTCCAGTGCGGATCGCGCAGCCCTGCCAGCAAGGCATTCTGCGCCAGACGATACGTCTGCAACGTGCTCGCCTTGTATTCCACCGACGTTTGCATCCACAGAACGGCATTCAGATTCTCGTACGTGAGTGGAGCGGTCGGTTGCGCGAAACTCAGCCCGACGAGCGAACAAAAAACGGTGATGCAGGCGATCGTTCGTAGCATGTTTTCCTCCGGTTTCGAGTCGTCAGGGATTGGGGACGTCCCGAAACAAATATTCGATCGCCTAACGCGATGCCGAAATCAACTTTTCGCTCACGCTTCGAGTTCGTTAGGCCGTCAACCGTCCCAGCAACAGCTTGAAGAATCGCTCCGCGTCCACTTCCACCGCCACTTTCGTATTCGTCTTGAACGCTTCTTCCGTCGCAATCACTCCGGTGCCATCCTGACCCGTCGCAGTCGCCATCGGCGCCGATCCGCGCGCCGGACCAAACTCGTAACCCAGCGTTTCTCCCGCGCTGAATTCGCCTTGCGTCTCGATTTCGACGTAATAGTCCTTCAGCGTCAAAATTCCCGGATCGATCAGGTTCGCCACCGTCAACGGATCGTGCATCGCCTCGATCATCGGGTGCGGCCCATGATTCAACCGCTCGAGCGTAGCCCTCATGATGCGTCCCGCCGCCACGCCTGAAGGATTCTTCGCTGTCTCCATCACCTTCAGCCGCTCTTCGGTGAAAAGCACCTTGCGCGTCACATCCAGTCCCACCATCGTCAGCGGTACGCCCGCATCAAACACCACTCGCGCCGCCTCCGGGTCCACGTACAAATTGAACTCAGCCGCCGGCGTTGCGTTTCCGCCCGAAAGCGAACCGCCCATGATCACGATGCTGCGAAGCTTTCCTGCGAGATCGGGATCGGCCCGCAGCGCGAGCGCCACGTTCGTCAGCGGCCCCACCGCCACAATCGAAATTTCCCCCGGATTCGCGCGCACGATTCTCCGGATTAATTCCGGTGCCGTCTCCGCCACCGGCTTGATCTTCGGCTCGGGAAATTCCACGCCTGCGAGTCCGTTGTTGCCATGGACGTGCGAGGCAGTAATCAACGCCCGGACCAGCGGATGCCGCGCGCCCGCCGCCACCGGAACGTCCGTCCGCCCCGCGATTTCAACCAGCCTCAGCGCGTTCGGCAGCGTAAATTCCAGCGGCACATTTCCCGCCACCGGCGTAATCGCTTCCACCTTCAGTTCCGGCGATCGCAACGCCAGCAAAATCGCCAGCGCATCATCCACTCCCGGATCGGTATCAATAATGATCCGGTGCGGCGCCGCCGCCGTAGGAGCCATCGCTCGCGACGCAGTCCGCGCTCCCGGCCGCGTGCCGCTGATTTCGCGCGATGTTTCATGCGACGTCCCGTGCGATTTCCCGTGCGATGTCCCGTGAGACGACTCTCCGGAGCCGGGCGCTCCTGCCTTCAGCTTCGCGCTTGTAAACGTCGAACTTAATTTCGCGGCGGCAATCGCTCCCACCGACCCTGCCAAAAATTCCCTGCGATTCGGCTGCTCTTTTTCCCGTTCGTGGCCCATGATTCTCCTTGTAAAAAATCTCCGCGCCGTTGAAACCGTCCCTTATAGTAGCCGCGCGTCACAACTGTCAAGCAAATCCCCGCATTCGCTCCGGTTGGGAAGTTCGCTACCGCGAGAATTTCAAAAAAGCCATGTCAAATTTCCAATTTGTAATCTCCCGTCCTTACCTCCGCCCGCTGCCCGCAAGCATTCGGCCAGGTAGCCACGTCGAGCGCCGTCCCTCGTCGTGGGCCTGTAGTCTCACAACCTCTCATTCATCCTTGCTCCCTGTCACCCCGCCTCCATGCTCCCTTTTTCTGGCGCGAGAGATGTTGGAGAGCGGGGAATCAGCATTCGGAGCCAGATACGTCCACTCCGGGCAGCCGCTTCCGCAGAAACGCAATCTGCCCACAGTAATGCCAGATGTGCTCGCAAACGTGAAACCACTTGCAATAGTTGTTCGTCGGCACCCTTTGGACCTTCTTGGCTAATCGCCGACCTTGCGCCCGGCGCCCCGTGATCTGGCTCGTGTCTGCCGCCTCAACGCTCCCCAAATCCTTACACCAAGGTGCTGTTGCAATCCTGCTTTTCCGTGTGCTACCGTCCCAGCAGAAGTATGAAGACTAACCTCAAAACCGGCCGTCAAACCGCACCCCGCGAAGGGCTGGGAGCCACTTTTCTAATCTACCGTCCCGCGATTAGAAGTCCCCGCAACCTATTGAAAACATGACTCCGCAGCCATTTCTAATCGACGGTACAGGGGCGGCTGCAATTTTATTGCGGTCGATTTCCTGCACCACAACCGGTTGTGGTCGACGCGTTTCCTCGCCGCGCGCACTTGCATCATTCCGTCCCGCAGCATCATCCAATTCGAGTACAGAAGAAAGTTTGCGACGAAACATGCTCCGCGGGCCATTTGGCGCCGCACCTCGAGCACAATTTCGCACCCATTTCCGACCGGAGGAATGCGCATGGCCACAGCAGTGACGCCGAAAGTTTTCAAGAACTATATCGATGGCGAGTGGGTTCCGTCGCGAGGCGGCAAGGCCATTGAAGACCGCAACCCCGCCAATACGGGCGAGCTGGTGGGCATGTTCCCGGCGTCGAGCGAAGAGGACGTCAACCAGGCCGTCGACGCGGCGAAGCTGCGCCTTCAAACAGTGGCGGCTCACGCCTGCTCCCAAGCGCGGCGAGATTCTCTATCGCGCCGCTGAAATCCTGACGCAGCGCAAAGAAGAATTTGCGCGCGACATGACGCGCGAGATGGGCAAAGTGCTTACCGAAACGCGCGGCGACGTCCAGGAAGCCATCGACATGACGTACTTGATGGCAGGCGAAGGCCGCCGCCAATTTGGCCAGACCACGCCGTCTGAGCTGCCGAATAAATTTGCGATGTGCGTGCGCTCGCCGATTGGCGTGGCAGGTTTGATCACTCCGTGGAATTTTCCGATGGCGATTCCATCGTGGAAAGCGATTCCGGCGCTGGTCTGCGGCAACACCGTCGTCATCAAACCGGCTGAAGACACGCCGCTTTCGACCTACAACCTGATGCAAGTTCTCACCGAAGCAGGACTGCCGCGCGGCGTGATGAATGTCGTTTTCGGCGAAGGGCCGGACGCGGGCGCGCCGATGCTGAATCATCCGGATGTCGGACTCGTCAGCTTTACCGGCTCAACAGAAGTAGGACGAATCGTCAGCAATGCCTGCGCGCCCACTTTCAAGAAATGCCATCTCGAAATGGGCGGCAAGAACATCATCATCGTGATGGACGACGCAAATATCGACCTCGCCGTTGACGGCGCGATCTGGGGCGGGTTCGGCACCACCGGGCAGCGCTGCACGGCGGCAAGCCGCGTCGCAGTGCACAAAAAGATTTACGGCGAGTTCGTCGAGAAATTTGTGGCGCGCGCGAAGGCGCTCAAAGTCGGCGACGGTCTGAATCCTGCAACCGACATGGGCCCATCGATCAACGAACAGCAACTACAGACGGTGATCAAGTACGTCGAGATCGGCAAAAACGAAGGCGCGAAGCTGGCAGCAGGAGGGAAGCGGCTCGAAGGCGGCGGCTATTCGCACGGCTGGTTCCACGAACCTACGGTGTTCATCGATTGCGATCCGAAAATGCGCATCTGCCAGGAAGAAATTTTCGGCCCGGTCGTCTCCGTGATTCCGTTTGACACTTTCGACGATGCGCTCGACGATTGCGAACGGCATTAAGTACGGTTTGTCGTCATCCATCTACACACGCAACGTGAACGACGCCTTTCGCGCGCAACGCGATCTCGAAACCGGCATCGTCTACGTCAACGCGCCGACAATCGGCGCCGAAACGCACCTCCCGTTCGGCGGAATCAAAAATACCGGCAACGGACACCGCGAATCCGGAATGGCCGCTCTCGATTTCTACTCTGAGTGGAAGACGCTCTACATCGACTACTCGGACAGCCTGCAGCGCGCTCAAATCGACAACGCCTAAGCGGCAGGGCAAAACAAAAATCTTATCATTCAAAACTGGTGGCCACCTGTACGAACGGTCAGGTTTTCGCATGGGCATACCTGAACCTTTTCTGGATTGCCTCGGTCCGCCGCGTGCGCATAGAGTTGTCGTACGTCAGCCATCCTGACGACCCTTTCGATCGACCGAGGAGGCATCATGTGGACCAAGACTCAACCCGAAGCGCCAGGCTATGCACCGGCATCCGGGCAGGCAAATTCGCCATCAACTTTCAACACGAACTCAAACGCAAACGCGGCGACGCGCTTCAACGCGCCGGCGGCGCCAAACGCGCGCGGACTTTCTTGTCTCGGCGCGAGCCTGGAAATTAAAGGCAAAATTTCGGGCGAAGAAGATTTGCAAATCGACGGGAAAGTAGAAGGCGCAATTGCATTGCAGGGACAGCGCCTCACCGTTGGCCGCACAGGCCAGCTGAATTCGGAGGTCCACGCGCGCGAAGTGGTGGTCTACGGAAAAGTGCAAGGCAATATGCGTGCAAGCGACCGCGTAGAAATCAAGAAGGATGGCTCGGTGACCGGCGACATCACCACTTCGAGGATCAGCATCGAAGACGGCGCGTACTTCAAGGGCCGCATCGAGATCGATCGCGCGAAGGGTCCTTCTTCGACTGACGAGTACGAAACGGTTGGCGCTTCGGCCAGCACGAGCGCGAACTAAAACTGTTGCCTCCTCTGAATTCGGAGCTGCGCGAATCCTGGGCATGCGCGCCGCTCCGAAATTCCTATTCCGCTTTCCCATCGTAGTTTCATTGCTGGCGGCAAAACTCCAGACAGATTCGATTGCCACGACTGCGTCCCTCGTTCTTGCGACGCGCGCGTTGGAACCTTCCTCATTCAAAATTCCCTCTAGTGCGCTGGAACAACTTTGATCGGCGCCACCGGAGCTGGATCCTGCACCAGGATTGGCGTGGCGAAGAAGCTGTTGCCGGACAGCGTTGTACCGGCGGAGCCGGAAATCTTCAAGATGCCAATCGCAGCGTCGGTGATTTCATTGTTCTGAATGTTGTTTCCGTTCCCTTGCACGTAGACGGCGGCTTCGTCGCTGTGAGTGATGTTGTTGCGCCGCACCTGATTGTCATCGCCGACGAGCGCGATGCCGATGAGAACCGTTGCATTGAAAACGGTGTTTGCGCGGACGATTGAATTCTTGCCACCAATGAAAATTCCGATCTGATTCGATCCCGAAGTGTTGTTTGTCGACTGCGATTCCGTCGGATTCGATGACGAGAATCCCGGTCGCGTTCGTCGCGCACTGGCTGGGAGATATGCAGGTGGCCCAAACATTGTCGGCGATCGCTGTTGCCGGTGACGGAGCCGGTTGCACCGAAGGCGACTTGAATGCCGTTTTGGCCTGCCCCTGTGGTGGGGCCGATGCCGGTGACGGTATTGCTGTCGATCGATGCTTGCGTGCCTACCTCATTCGCGGTGATTCCGTTCTTCTGGTAGTCCCACACGCTGTTGTCGTGGATTTCCACGGTCGAACTCAATCCGGACGCGCTTTCAACTTCGATTGCTTCGCCGCTCTGGCAACCAGGAAAGGAAGGAGAGAGACGGATGTGGCGGACGGCATTGTGCTGGATAACTCCCGAAGTATTTTGGAAGAGGACGCCCTTCAGATCCGGGGAGCATTCCGATATTCCGTTACCCGAGCCATCGACGATGAGGTTTTCGATGTCCACGAACGATGCGTCTTTGGCAAGAATCACGGCTGCGACGGGGGTGCCCGAGGGAATGTCGGAGCCATTCACTGTGACATTGTTCGGGATCACGATCGCTCCATTGTCGCCTTCGATCGTGAGAGATTTCGAAATGACGACCTGCTCGGCGTAGGTGCCGACGCAAACGCGAATCGAATCGCCGGGCTTTGCCGCGTCCACGGCGGCTTGAATCGAAGTGAATTTGGCTTTGGGGCACTGAACCTTGTCGTCGTCGACCAAAATCGCGGGCTTCGCCTTGAAAGTTTCCATTTGCTGCTGCGCGAAGAGGGCGCGAGGTACATACGCAAAGACGAAAAGCAAGAGCATCACCAACCGGACAAGCGTCTTCATATCGGTCTCCTAGCCTGGATGCGGCTCACTGAACGAGAATGTAGGACTTTGAGGGCTGGCTGGTGGAAGAAGTATAGAGCAGCCGGGTGTTCGCGGGAAGGAGAAGGGACGGCGAAGCTATCGCGAGAGTCCGGGGATGAATTGCTAGAGAATCGCTGGCGCGAAGTCACCGAGCGAGACGGATTCATCGCAAGCAGCGCGGAAATTCTCGTACCAGGTTTCGGTGAAGCTGTGAAAGAGCTGCTCGACGGTGCGGCCGGCCACTTCGAGCTTGGCGCCGGCAAGTTCTCCCCACGTGTGAACCACAGTGCGCTCGTTGGGCTGCTCTTCGAATTCAACCCACTGAATAATGGTGACGCGGCTGGAATTGTCGATCCAACCGATCCTCTTTCCCGGGATGCTGGTGATGATTACGTGATCGATCACGGCGGCGACCGGACGGGCGACTTCGATCATCATGCGGCTGCCAACCTCCCACGGCTTGCCTTCATGCCAGTGCATTTTTCCATAGATATTGGCGAAAGCAGGCCAACGCGTCCAGTCGGAGAAGACTCTCCAGGCGACGGCAGGGCTGGCTTTCGTAATGACGGTATATTGAAACAAATGCGAATCGCTAAGCAGCTTCACAAAACTACCTCTCCTTGATTGCGGAACAGGTGTAATTTGCGGCCCATTCTTTATACAGTGTTTGTTTAACGATGTCAAATGTATTACACTTCCGCGCATTCGCGCGAACGGGCACAAAAGGAGGACTTTCGATGCCTCGCCATCTTGATCTGGAAGTGGAAGGCCACATCCTGGACGCGGCGTACCGGTTGTGGCGAAGCAAGGGCGAAGCGGGATTGACAATGCGGGCCGTGGCCAGAGAAGCGCAGACGACGACTCCCACGGTTTACCAGCGATTCCAAGACAAGCGCGACATCCTCGAAGCGTTGAGGCGGCGCGCGCAGCAAAAGCTTTTTGCGGCGGTGGAAACGTCGCGATCGATCTCGCAATTCTGCCAGCGGTATCTGGACTTTGCGTCGAAGCATGAGCACGAATATGAGTTGATTCACGCTGACTGGGCCGCACGGTTGACGCGCGACGAAGCCCGGCCGTCGTTCGAATTGCTGAAAGAGCGGCTGGCCGACCGGCTGGGCGGGCGGCCCGCACAACACCGGCGGCTGGCATTGGCGCTTGCGGCTCTGTCGCATGGGACGGCGACTTTGTTGCTAGCGTCTGGGGTGCACGAAAAAGTTTCGAGGGAATTGCGAAACACGTGCGTCGCGGCGGCTGAGACGCTCGTGAGCTGTTCGCGGTGTTATCCGAGCACGGCGGGGAGCTAGCCCTAACGCCGGTATCGAGGGCATGGCAGGCATCAGGCAGCGATTCAATGTGAGCGTAGCGGGCAGGCTTCCTCGCGTGCATCGGCTCGAAGGAAAAGAGGGCGCAGCCTCCAGCGTGCGGCGGGCAGGCAAGCAGCACCCCTACGCGAGAACATTCGTCGTCGCCGGTGTTGAATCCCGGAATTGTTGAATGCCGGCGGCTGATTGCCGGCGATGCGGATCGGCAATGGGAGCATGAACCGGGTGTGCTCGCAGTGATTCTCAGTTGCGGTTATTTTGGATGAACGTGATTACGAGGCGGCAGAATTCTTCCGGCTTTTCCAGATACATCAAGTGACCTGCGTCTCCCACGATTATGCGCCGCGCGTTCGGGATTCCGGCTTCGATTACCCCGGCATGGGAGTGGACGTCAGGTATGTCTGCGTCGCCGACGAGAATTAGTGTGGGTATGCGGATTTCATTCAAACGCGGCAGCGCGTCTGGAGTGGGGCGCGGGAAGTCGGGATGGTTGAGGTCTTGCGGGGAAGCTGTCAGGAGGTCGTGCAGCTGTTTTTTCGCGGCTGGATGATCTGCCGCGAGAAGGTATTTATCGTTGGCCCAATTTGCGATCATTGCGGCCGTATCGTTTTTCTCCATTGGCTGATTGTTGGCGATGCCGCGATTGAGGAAATGGTCGGAGAAGCCGTAACCGCTGACGACGGCGCCGACGAGGACGATGCCGTCAACAAGCTTTGGGTGAGCGAGCGTGAAATCGATTGTGAGTTCGCCGCCGTGAGAGCTGCCAACGATAAACGCATGACTGATTTTCAATTGGCGCAATAGAGCGAACAGATCGTCAGTTTCGTAGTACCAGGATGTTGCGGCCGGCGAACGCCCGTAGCCGCGGCGGTCATAGCGTACTGTGTGAAATTGTGTGCAAAAGGCGGGCCACACAGCGTCCCAAACGGCGGAATGGGCGATGCCGTCATGAATCAGTATGACCGCGTCGGCGCCCGTGCCGCACTCGTCGTAGTAGATCTTTGATCCTTCGACGTCGAGAAAGTGGCCGGGAGCCGGCTCGTCCGTACCGGCGGATGTGATATGCGGAAAAAAGATGGAGACGAGCACGACAATCAGGGCGAAAAGCGGACGGAGCAGATATTTTTCCACGATCGAAACCTCCCTGCGTTTTGAGTGCCGCCACATAGGACTTTTACATCAGGGCAAGAAGCGTCGCAAGTGATACTGGGAGCGGTTGACACTCCCGGCTACGGCCATCAGAATACGCGAAGCGTGGCGGGCCCGCAGTTCCTGCCTGGGGCGAAAATCCAGATTTGTTCGAAGGCAATCTCAATTTTGAAATTGAAAATTTGAGATTCGAAGGCGGCATAGCTGTGCGTACTGGAATTGCGTCAAGGGCGCGACGGCCTCGGACTGATTCGCTGATTCACGTAAGTCGGACGCCGAACGGTGCGCGAAACTTTGGGGAAATAATCCATTTCATGGCCGGGCGCTGTGCATTGTGCAGTCCTGCCGAAGCCAAACCAACAGCGAGGAAAACAATGACTCAATGGATGAGGTTCTGCGTCGTGGGAGCGTTGCTCGCGGCTTCTTCAGTGAGCGTGGGGGCTCAGTCGGTCAATGTTCGATCTGCGAACGAAGGAGCCACGAACGAGGGGATTGCGGCTTTGCTGACTGGCTGCGGTGCTGCGGCAGGAGATTTGGCGTCTACCTTGGCGATCCGGGACGATCAGAAGAATCATGGGTTCGACCTCGCGAATCTCGATCGCGCGGTTTCGCCCTGCGACGATTTCTATCAGTTCGCGAATGGCGGGTGGATGAAGAAGAATCCGATCCCGGCGGCGTATCCGCGGTGGGGCGCGTTCACAATTTTGCAGGAACACAACCAGGACGTCTTGCGCACGATTCTGGACGAAGCGGCGAAAGACAAGTCGGCGAAGCCTGGCTCCAACTGGCAGAAGATTGGCGATTTTTATTCAAGCTGCATGGACGACACCCAGATCGAAGCGGCGGGCCTGAAGCCGCTCGATCCCGAATTTGATCGAATCGCGCAGATCAAAGATGCTGCGACGCTTCAGGCTGAAGTGGCGCGGCTGCAGAACGAAGGAGCGGATGCGATTTTTGGTTTTGGATCGGTGCCTGATTTCAAAAATAGCAACGACATGATCGCGGGCGTGGGTCAAGGCGGGCTTGGCTTGCCGGACCGGGACTACTACACGCGCGACGATGAAAAATCGACCAAGTTGCGCGCCGACTACGTGCAGCACGTGACAAATATGTTCAAGCTGCTCGGCGATAGCGATACGACGGCTGCGGCGGAAGCCAGAACCGTAATGGATATCGAAACGCGGCTCGCGAAGGCTTCGATGCCGCGCGTGGATTTGCGCAACCCGGACAAGATCTACCACAAGATGCCGCTTGCGCAGTTTCAGGAGCTCGCGCCGAACGTGAATTGGGAGGGATACTTTAAAGAGATTGGCGCGCCGTCGATGTCGCAGATCAATGTGTTTCAGCCTGATTTCATGAAGGAAGTGAGCGCTGCATGGGCCTCCGTGCCGCTGGCTGATTGGAAGGTGTATCTGCGGTGGCATTTCGTGCACACGCTTGCGGCGTCGCTGCCGTCGAAGTTCGAGGATGAGAATTGGAATTTTTATTCGAAGACGCTTACCGGGGCGACGGAAATGCTGCCGCGGTGGCGTCGATGCGTGCAGGCGACGGACCAGAAGCTGGGCGAGGATCTCGGACAATTCTATGTAGAGCGCGCATTTCCGCCGGAAGCGAAAGCGAAGGCGCTTGTGATGGTTCATAACCTGATCGATGCGCTTCGAGCCGATCTCTTGACGCTTGATTGGATGAGTCCTGCAACTCGGGAACAGGCGTCCACAAAACTGAGTGCGATCAAGTTGAAAATCGGGTACCCGGACAAGTGGCGCGACTATTCTGCGTTCAAAGTGGATCGCGGGCCGTATGTGGAGAATGTGATTCGCGGAAACGATTTCGATTCGGCTTACGATCTGGGGAAAATCGGAAAGCCGGTGGACCGGACAGTGTGGGGAATGACGCCGCCAACTGTGAATGCGTATTACAACTCAACTCGAAACGAAATTGTTTTTCCAGCGGGAATTTTGCAGCCTCCTTTCTACGATCCGAATCGCGATGATGCGATGAATTACGGCGGGATGGGCTCGGTGATCGGCCACGAACTGACGCACGGCTTCGACGATCAGGGCAGCAAGTTCGATGCGATGGGGAACTTGAAAAACTGGTGGACGCCGGAAGATTTGAAGAATTTTCAGGCGCGCGGCGAATGCATCGTGAAGCAGTTTGACAGCTTTGAAGTAGAACCGGGCCTGCATGAAAACGGAAAGCTCGTGGAAGGCGAAAGTATTGCGGATCTGGGCGGCTTGACGATTGCCTACTCAGCATTTCAGAAGACACTCGAAGGGAAGCCTGCACCCGCTCCAATGGATGGGTTCACGGCCGATCAAAGGTTCTTTCTCGCATGGGCGCAGGTGTGGGCGGGGAATACGCGTCCGGAATTTGCGCGGATGATCGTGAACACGAACACGCATCCGCTCGACCGGTATCGCGTGGAAGCGCCGATGTCGAATATTCCGGCGTTTGCGAAGGCGTTCGATTGCGCCGCAGATTCGAGGATGGTGCGGCCTGCGAGTGAGCGGTGCCGGATCTGGTAGCGCGGCGCCGCGCGTCAGCGTCAAAATGCCAATAACGAGGTACGACGCTCGTCGTGCCTGCCGCTGCGGGCCGCTACGGAGGTCACATCGTGATTTGCACGAATGATTCCGACGGTGCGACCGGTGGTGGTTCGTAGACTGGTACGGACGCGGAGATTGCGCGCTGGTGCTCGCGGTACCAGATGGATTCGCTCGCGCGTTGCCAAAGGCGAGCGGCGAGCCAGAAAACGATCAGGGATTGAGAGAGAAGCAGTGCCGCCCCAAGAGACTCCGGCGGAAGATGATGCATCCAGACGTGCATGCCGAACGCGAAAACAATCCACGCAATCATGCTAACCCTGAAATAAAGCCAAAATAGAGAACCGCAATTGTGCCACAGCAAGGAAGCAGCGCGAAGAAGCGCTTTGCGCATTCTTCGCTCGTCTTCGGCCACGGCGATTACCTGCGCCATGTCAAACCACACGCGAATGCAGATCAGGAGCAGCACGATGACGACGGCCGCTGCCTCGAAGAAGTGAACGGCAGGCATCGGCGAGATCGATTGCGTGTCGATGCGATCGTAGAAGTGATTGGCAAGCCAGATGAGAAGGCCGACAGGAATGAGCACAAGCAGGAGATAAATTGTTAAGCGAAAGAAGCGCCAGAAATGGTGGCCGCAGGCTTCGAAGAACGGACCGGCGCTAAGGCGCTGGCCGGAGTAATACGTCGCGAGCACGCCGCCGGTGGCGAAAAGCATGAAGATCGTAAAAAGGATTGCGGAATGGAGATATGCCGAGTGCAGTCCGCCGAACGGAGAGTCGGGATGCATCGCGAGCGATAGGAAGCCGCCGACATTGAATCCATGGAGGAGCTGGCCGGAAGCAATGCTGTGGTCGAGGATTGCGCCGATCCGCTCGTTGGTTGCGCGAGTGGCGAAATAAACGAGCACGAAATTGACGATGTAAATCAGCCAGAGTATGCGCTGGCGGTTCCAGACGAGCGCTGCACCGGAAAAGAACGTCCTCGGTCTTACGTCTGCCATGTCGAATGCCTCCGCTGACGAGTCCCTGCTATGAGAGCCAAGCGAGTAACTGGGAGAACCACTCTCCGGCGAACACCCAAATATGAGAAAGCTTTTTCGTGGCGCGATTATCGGCGTCCACGGTGTGGCTATTGTTATAAAAATCGCGATCGAGCCAGACCTGATGCGTCGGGTCGATTTCCGCGGAGACAATCCGATCGGGGCGATCGTAGACGTAGCGCACCCAACGGTCGCGGCCGTCCCAATGCTCGGTGATCGACTTGTCGTCGTCGAAAATGATTTTTAGGTCGACCGGGAACACGAATTCGGCTTTGCGCTGAACGGAGACGGAAGTGCGATAGAGGGGACGGGCGTTCTTGTCGGTTTTTCCGGTTTGAGGCTCGTACCAATTCAAGGGGTCGGAGTGCGCGTCGAGAATTTTGTAGTCGAGCATCTGCGTGCCGTAGACGGCCTGTTCGAAATACCAGTGCAGATCTTTGCCGGAAACTTCTTCGACGGTTTTGATGAAGTCTTCGCCAGTGGGATGCGTGAAGCGATAGCGCATGAAATAGGTGTGAAGCGCGTGGCGGAGCGTTTCTTCGCCGATAATTTTCTCGAGGGTGAGAAGTATCGTTGAAGTTTTGCCATAGGTGACACCGGCGTATGCGCTGTCGTCGTAGAAAAGCCAGGCAAACCGGCTGATCGGGTCAGTATCGGGAGCCGCGAGGTACATTCGACGCTGCTCTTCATCGTCGCCTGCCTGAGAGAACGGGAAGTTGAAAACGGAAGTATTTCTCCCGTAGAGCGCATCCATTGCTTTCACCTCCACGTAGGTGTTGATGCCCTCATCGAGCCACGCCTCCTCGAATTCATTTGTCGCGACCATTCCGTACCAGTATTGGTGGCCAAATTCGTGTTCGACAACAACTTCGGGGAGCAGCGCGCCTTTGGGCATGGACCAGTAAGTGTCAGCGGTGATGAGCGTGGGGTACTCCATTCCTCCTGCGTTCGATCCGCCGTGAGGGGGATCCACAACGGTGATGCGATCGTAAGGATAGGGACCAATCCATTGATCGTAAAACTGAAGCGTGCCTTTTAGGGCCTGTATGTAGCGCGGCGCGGATGGCATGTGTCCGGGCGACATCAGGACGTGAATCTTCACCGTTCCAGCGCTGCCGGTCCAGGAGTCTTCGATGTCCGTGAACGTGGGGCTGGCGGTCCAGGAAAAATCGTGGACGTCTTCGGAGTGGAAGGCGAGAGTCTTGGTGCCGTCGGAATTGTTGGTGGCCGATCGAAGGTCTCCACCTGCGCCGACGATTTCATTTTGGGGAAGAGTGATGTTTACGTCGAACGTGCCGAAATCGGCGAAGAATTCCGTGTCCTCGTGGAACTGGTGGCAGTTCCATGCGTTCTTCCACCACACGCCAACCTTCGGAAACCACTGGCCGACCATGAAGAAATCGCGCAAATAGCCCGTGCGGGCGACGACTTGCGGCAACTGGTCTTCGAAGGACATCTTGAACTCAACTTCTGCGCCGGGCGGAACGGGCTTGGGAAGTTCGATCTCGATAACGGTGCGATCGGCGTCATTGTTGTCGTCCGGATGAATAAATTGGATCTGATTCGTCAGGTCGCCCGCGCCGGTAACTTCGAGGTGCGTGATGCGGATTGCCCCGAATCGCTCCGGCTTCCATTCGTAGTCGGGATTGTCGCGGTGATGCTCGGTCATGAACGTGGATTGCGGCTGGAAGGCGTTGAGGTACATGTGGAACGGAAATTTTTGCTGGGGCTGGCCGGTTAAGTTGCGGTAGCGAAGCGTTTCTGTGGCTGTAATGGTGTGATTCGCGGTGTCGAGGCGAGCGTCGATCTGGTAGGCGACGACGCGCGTGGAGAGGGATTGCCGTTTGGCTGAGTCGGGCGCGTTGTCCGCGACGGATTGCTTCGCGGCTTTCGTCTGGCCGGAGCCTGCCGGCTGGGCGGCGCTGACGAGCGCGAGGATCAAAGCGATACGAAAACGCATCTTGCCTCCAACAGTCGAAGACTTATCGAGATGTACATGTGTTCGCTGACTGGTGCTTGGCGACTATGAATAAGGTGCGGGGCCGTAAAGTGCGCGGAAAGAATATGATACGTGCTGCCGAGAGGCAAGCAACGTTCGCAGATTCTTGTGCGCGGGCGGGCGGGAAGGTGTATTCCGTGCGACGCCTGTACGCAGCGACGTTGACGCGTCTGCTCCGGACGATTAAACTCTAATCAGCTGGGCGTATTTTTCGGCTCTCCTTGGAGCGCGATTTTAGGGAGTTTTGCGCATATTCATGATTTCTCCCGTGTTACAGCACCGGCGGCACCAACAAATTCTGACGGACGTGGTGCGCGAATACATCGAAACCGGCGAGCCGGTTTCTTCGCGCAGCGTTGCGCGAAGGCACATCGATCCGCTTAGTCCGGCCACCGTGCGCAACGTGATGGCGGACCTCGAAGGTGGCGGATTTTTGTACCAGCCGCATACGTCAGCAGGACGAGTTCCCACGGCTGCGGCCTACCGTTTTTTTGTGGAGCAAGTGACGGCGCAAGCGACTGCGAGCCCTGAAGACCGGATGTGGATTCGTCGCGAACTGGAAGCAGCAAGCACGCCGGAAGCAGTGATGGAGCGCGCGAGCCATGTGCTGGCGGCCGTTTCGCGCGGATTGGGAATTTTTATTGCGCCACCGCTTGCTCGCAGCGTGGTCGAGCATCTTCGATTTCTGCTGCTGCCGGACACTCGCGTGTTGGTAGTGCTGGTGGCGGCCGGCGGACAGACACGAGACAAGCTCATTCGGCCGGAGCGGCAGTTCCGGCAGGAAGACCTGGACAAGATTGCCGCGTACTTGAATCACCACTATATTGGCTGGACGATCGAGGCGATGCGCGCGGACTTGCGAGGGCAGCTCGCGCGCGACAAGGAACGATACGGACAGATTGCCGGCGATGCGCTGATGCTGTGCGATCCGAGTGTTCTGGGTGATATCGACGAGCGCAAGATTTACGTGGAAGGCGCGGCGCAGATGGCAGCGTCGCCGGAATTTACGAATCAGGAGCAGGTGCGCGAATTGCTCGAGACGATCGAGGAAAAAGACAGGCTGATCGCGATTTTGAGCGGATGTATCGAAGCGCCTGAGCCGGTCCACGTAGAGCTCGGCGTTGACCAGATTTCGACCGCCGGCAAGCATTTGGCGGTGGTTTCGGCGTCCTATTCTTCCGAAGGAGAAGTGCAAGGCACGCTTGGAATCCTCGCGCCGATGCGGATGCATTACGAGCGAGTGATTACGGCGGTAGCCTTCATGTCTCAATTCTTTTCCGAAGAACAAGAGGAGAGTTAGGGCCGTGCATTCGCGCAAAGAACAAAAGGAGCAGGAGAAGCCTGGGCCGCGCATTGTGCCCGATGAAGCGCCCGAAGGTGATTCGGATTTGACGGCAGCGGCGGCAGCGGAAGTTGTGCTAGCCGAACAAGTTCAAAAACTCGCTGGCGAAAAACAGGATTTGACGAACACCCTGGTGCGTCTGCAGGCGGATTTCGATAATTACCGGAAGCGAATTGAGAAAGAGCGCGGCCAGGAGCGGCATCGGGGAACTGAAATTGTCGTTGAGCAACTGCTTCCCGCGCTGGACGGTTTCGATCGGGCGCTCGCGGCGGACGACGACCCGGGTTACTCGGAATACCATAAGGGCTTCGAGTTAATTCGGCGGCAGCTTTGGGAAGTGCTCGCGAAGCAGGGAGTGCAGCGAATCGAATCTGTCGGCAAAGAGTTCGATCCAAACGTGCACCACGCAATCGAGCAAGTGGCCTCGGATGAACACGCCGAGGGAACCGTAATCGGCGAAATGCAGCCGGGATATACGTTTCACAATCGTGTGCTGCGTCCGGCGATGGTTCGAGTGGCAGCAGGTCGAAAGAATTAACGAAGTCGCATCCGGTCGATCAAGGAGTTGCTTCGAAGTTTGAAGCGCAGCTTCGCAATCCTACACAGCGTCTATATAAAAAGAGGAATAGAAGGGTACAGATGGCATCGAGCAAACAACAGGAATTTTACGAAGTGCTGGGCGTCGCGCGCGACGCGTCTGCGGATCAGATCAAGTCTGCCTATCGCAAGGCCGCGATGAAATGGCACCCGGATCGGAACCCCGATAACAAGCAAGAGGCAGAACTCAATTTCCGGGCCGCGGCTGAATCCTATAGCGTTTTGTCCGACCCTCAAAAGCGAGCGATCTACGACAAGTATGGGCACGCAGGTCTGGGGAGCCGAGGGTTCGAAGGTAGCGGCTTCAATGCCTCGATCTTCGACGATTTCCAGGACATTCTGGGCGACCTGTTTGGGTTCGAGGACGTTCTCGGAGGCGGGCGGCGGCGTGGTGCGGGGAGAGCGCAGCGCGGGCAGCGCGGCGCGGATTTACGGTACGACATGTCGCTGACTTTCGAAGAAGCTGCGACCGGAGTGAGCACAAAGATTCACATTTCGCGGCAGGAAGCTTGTGAGACGTGTCATGGAACCGGGGCGAAGCCGGGAACCGGGATGTCAACGTGCAAGACGTGCGGCGGCCGCGGACAGGTTTCCTACAGCCAGGGATTTTTCTCGATCACGCGTACGTGCCCGGCGTGCCAGGGTGTGGGGCAGGTAATTCGCGATGCGTGCGCAACGTGCCGCGGGCAGGGCCGAATCGAACGGGAACGGACACTCGAAGTGGGCGTACCGGCTGGCGTTGATTCCGGCACGCGTCTTCGAATGGCGGGCCATGGCGAGCCGGGGACGAACGGCGGGCCCTCGGGCGATCTTTACATTTTTCTTGAAGTGAAAGAGCACGCTTTCTTTGAGCGGCGCGGCGCCGATCTGTATTGCACGATTCCGGTGAGCATCTCGCAGGCGTCGCTTGGCGATACGATCAAAGTGCCTACCCTCTCGGGCGACGAGGATCTCGAGATTCCAGAGGGAACGCAGTCGGGCCAGATCTTTCGGAAGAAGTCCAAGGGACTGCCGAATCCTCATGGCGGTCGCGGTGATTTGTACGTGAGCGTGCGCGTGGAAATCCCCGTCAAGGTGACGCGCGATCAGCGGCGTCTGCTTGAGCAGCTTGGGCAATCGATGAAGGTTGAAAACAAGCCGGCCGAGCGGTCGTCAAATTTCTTCGATAAGGTAAAAGACATTTTCGGCTAGTGCGACCGATTTGTGCGGATGTGCGACGGACCGCGTGACCGCAGTACACCTCAACACCGGGACAGGAACGTCGCCTGCCTGGCCCTCGTGTGGCTCAGGTTGAAAAGGCGTTCGCTACATAAACATCACTTGGCTTGAATGCTCGAGTAACATGACCTCACGCCCACCTGTGCTACATTTTGAAGCTCCAGGATGCCCACCATTCGCATTGCCAGTTCGAGCGGCTCGTACGAAGTGCTGTGTTTTCGTGGCGCGATCGGTCGTGTTCGCGTGCTTGCGGCGCGGCGTAACAAGCACTCCCCGATAGTCTTTATTTCTTCATCGCGCGTCTGGAGCCGTTGGGGAAAGAAAGCTACTGGTAAATCGCGCGGTGCGATGAGAGCCGGGATTCTTTTCGACGACAGTGAGCCGGCAAAGCGGCTCTCGACGGTTGAAGAGATCGCCCGCGCTTTGATCGCGCTCGGTGCGGATCGCCATTCGACACTGGTAGCTGTCGGCGGCGGCGTTGTGGGAGATGTTGCGGGTTTCGTTGCCGCAACATATTTGCGCGGAGTCAGTATCGTACACGTGCCCACCACGCTCGTCGCGCAGGTGGACAGTTCGATCGGCGGTAAAACCGGAGTCAATCTGCCGGAAGGAAAGAATCTCGTAGGAGCATTTTATCCGCCGAAATTGGTGATCGCCGATCCGGAAGTGTTGAGCACGCTTCCGCATCGCGAATTCCGCGCGGGGCTGTATGAGGTGATCAAGTACGGCGTCATCGCGGATCCCGCTTTATTCAGGTTTCTCGAGCGCCACATGCTCGCGCTGCTTCGCCGTGATCGCTCCGCGCTTGAATATGTGATTCCGCGCTGCATCCGAATCAAGGCGCATATTGTTGGCAAAGACGAGCGAGAGAGCGGGCTGCGGCAGATCCTGAATTTCGGGCACACGCTGGGTCATGCGCTCGAGACCGCCACGAACTACCGGCGGTTTCTGCACGGAGAGGCAATTGGATGGGGCATGCTGGCGGCTACTCTGATCGGAGTCGCGATGAACCGGGTTCGCGAAAGCGATGCAGGCCGCATCATTCGCCTCGTAATGACAGTGGGACCGCTTCCGAAGCTGGATGGAATCAGTGCGAAGGATTTGCGGCCGATCGTCGCGAGCGACAAGAAAGCACACGCAGGGCGCGTGCAATGGGTGCTATCGCGCGGGATTGGAAAGGCGGACTGGGGCCATCAGGTGCCGTGGCCCGTCGTAGCCCGCGCGTTCACGGAGCTCCCTTTGATCGCAGAGAAGGCTGGCGAGTGATACCGAAGCCGAGTCGGAAACTGCCATGGGCGGCATGACTACGCGATCGAACAGGCTGCAGAAAGACGCAGGGTCACGCCCAAAAGGCGCTCGCAATGAGCGCGAATCAGCCGCGCAGGTTCGCGACATGTTCAGCGACATCGCCCCGCGCTACGACCTGCTTAACCATCTGCTCTCTTTTTCACTGGATCGCAGGTGGCGCCGGCTGACGGCCCGAAAATTCCGGAGAATCTATCGCCGAACGGATGCACGGATACTCGACCTTTGCTGTGGAACGGGCGATCTTTCGTTCGCGCTCGAGGACGAGCGAGTGGACGTGATCCGGGATTCCACCGCGCACCGAGTTCCGATCATCGGCTGCGACTTCGCATTTCCTATGGTGGAGCGAGCCAGAAAGAAGGCACGCGCCGATTCGCACGCGGCCGTGTTCATTAACGCCGATGCGCTGAACATGCCGTTCCCCGATGCGAGCTTTGATCTTGTGACGACGGCATTCGGCTTCCGAAATCTTGCGAACTACGAATGCGGTCTCCGCGAGATTGCGCGAGTGTTGAAGCCTGGTGGAAAAATCGCGATTCTTGAATTTTCCGAGCCGAGTAATGGGGCGATGGCGGCACTGTATCGTTTTTATTTCAAGCGAATACTTCCGGTAGCCGGCGGAATCATTTCCGGCAACGGCGCCGCTTACGCGTATTTGCCAAATTCGGTGGCGAACTTCCCGTCGCCACCTGAACTTGCGGCGCTGATGGGGAAGGCGGGATTTACGGACGTTCAATACGAATCGTGGAATTTTGGAAGCGTTGTCCTACACACCGGCCGCACGCCTCCTCCTGAAAGAATCGCATTCGAGGTCGAAGATGAGAGCGAAATCGACCGCAGGAAAAGCGACGAGACGAGCGATCGAGAGGACTAGTTGTCCAGGCCGTGGTTGCGGATTTTGTGGAGAAGAGTTTTGTACGATACGCCCAGTTTTTCCGCCGCGCGCGTCTTGTTCCACTTCGTTTCGCGCAACGCGTTCTGAATCTTGAACCTTTCCACGTGAGCGACGGCGCGCTGCGAGACTTCCTCAAGCGGGCCATCCCAGAGAAACTCCTGTTCAACCATTCGTTCCGGTAGCTGCTCCGAAGTCGGGCGCGCGGCAGGCAGTTGCAGACCGGCCACGTCGATCTCAGATCCATTTGCCAGAATGGCGGCACGCTCAATTGCATTTTGCAACTCTCGCACGTTTCCTGGCCATGGATAGGTAAGGAGGCGCTCGCGCGCGTCTTCGGCGAGTGTCAACGCAGGCTTGCGGAATTCGCGTTTGAACCGCTCGAGAAAATGTTCGGCGAGCAGCAGCACGTCATCACCCCGGTCGCGCAGAGGTGGAATCGTGATCGGTACTGCGGAGATTCGGAAATAGAGATCTTCGCGGAACGTCTTGTCCGCAACCGCGGCGCGCAGATCTTTATTCGTCGCCGTGAGAATGCGGACGCTCACTTCAATTTCCTGCGTCCCGCCAACGCGCTCGAACCGCTTTTCTTCAAGCACCCGCAAGAGCTTGCTCTGGATCGCAAGAGGGAGTTCGCCAATTTCATCGAGGAACAAAGTGCCGCGATGCGCAAGTTCGAGCTTCCCGATCTTTCGTGCGCCCGCTCCGGTGTAGGCGCCGCGCTCGTGCCCGAAAAGTTCGTTCTCGACGAGGCCTTCAGGAATCGCGGCGCAGTTCAGCGCGACGAACGGATGGGTGGCCCGCGGACTGAGATGATGAATCGCGCGGGCGAACAATTCTTTTCCTGTGCCGCTTTCGCCGAGGAGAAGCACGGTCGAGTCCGTTGCGGCCACGCGCTGCGTCATCTGGCTCGCATCTTTCATCGCTGGATGCTCGGCAACGATACGCGGGAACCCGTAGTGCGCAGCGTATTCTTCACGCAAAAGGATATTTTCCCGCAAGAGTTCCTGTTGCTTTGTGGCGCGCTCGAGGAGCAGCTTCAGGTGGTCGAGGTCCACGGGCTTCTGAATGAAATCGAAAGCGCCTTCTTTCATGGCCGTTACGGCTTCTTCCACCGAACCGTAAGCCGTGACGAGAATGACGGGAAGAGTAGGCTCGACGCGGCGAGCTTCGCGCAGAACATCCAGGCCGGAATTCCCCGGCAGCTTCAGGTCGGTGAGGACGAGCAGATACCGGCGGCGGCGAACTTTCTCAATCGCAGTGCTTCCGTCCGGCGCTTCTTCGACTGTATATCCGGCGCGCTCCAGAAATTTGCGAAGCATGGCCCGAAGCTCGGGCTTATCTTCGACGAGGAGTATAGGCTCCATGGGAAGTCGCTAGCGAGCCCACCCGGAATCGCCGCCGGCCTTGCGAAGATCGTCTTCGGCGTCGGAAATGGCTTTGTGGTCCGCTTCGATTTGTGCTTTCTTGGCGTCAATCTTGGCGGTCTTTTCGTTGATATCGCTGCGGGTAAGATTTTGCTGCATAGCCTTCACTGGATCGCTGTAATTCTGAATGTCCAGGACACCAAGCTCGCGCTGCATCACGTCTAATTCCGCCTCGTCCTGCTGAAGCTTGTCTCGCAGCTTCGCGAATCGTGCGCGCCATTCCTTTTCGCCCATCCCCTTGGAGCCGCCCTTACCTGAGTCGGCGGACGAGGAATCGTCACTCGCTCCGTCGGCGGGCGCGGCGGGTTCGGCACCAACGGCTGAGATGCCGCCCTTTGTAGGAATATTGTCGTTCGTGAAGATCTTCGCTTGTTTGGGCGTGTCTTTTTTCTGTTCGCGGGCGCGACGGGCTGCATCGGCGAGCGATTCCTGCTGCGCGGGAGCCTGCTGCGCAGCTGACGAGGCGCCTTGCGAATCAGACGATTGCTGCGACGGCTTGGTCGCCTGATCCTGCTGCTGGCAACGTCCCGTTGCGGGAAAGATGGCGATCGCGGCAGCTGCCGCCAACCAAAGAGCTCTGCGCATGGCTAACGCCTCCCGAAAGGCACCTATGGGATATGCCTCCGTATAGTTTAGATGCGGGCGGCTTGTGAGGGGAATAGAGACGGCGAGGGCTCCTGCCGCAAAGGTAACCACAGGAGAAACTCAGCCCCTCCGCCCTGGCGGTTGCGAGCTTCGATGCTGCCGCCGTGTTGCAGCGCAACCTTCTGGACGACGGCGAGACCCAGACCGGTGCCTTCGGATTTCGTGGTGTAGAAGGGGAGAAAGATTTTCGGCAGGTCGGTTTCCGGGATTCCGGCGCCGTTGTCTGCGACGCAAATGCGCTGCCACTTTCGTCCGCCGAGTTCCTCGATCGTGCCTGAAACGCACACGCGAGCTGCATTTCCTGCCCCGCGCGCTGCTTCTGCGCCATTACGAGTAAGGTTCACGAGGGCTTGCCGGAGAAGCGCTTCGTCGCCGGGAAGTTCTTCAAAGGTTCCTTCACATTCGACGGAGCAGTCGGGATTCGCTTCCTGCAACTCTTCGGTGACGCGCTCAATGAGAGTCTTCATCGGGACCGTTTCGTAGCAAATTTCGAGGGGCTTCGCGAAACGCAGGAATTCCGTAACGACGTGGGTGAGGGCGCGCGTCTGGTCGAGAATGCGCTCGGCCGAATCGCGAATATCTCCCGGGCCGGGGCGAGCTTCGCTGCGGATCATCTGCGCGTAGCCAGAAATGGTTGCGAGGGCGTTTTTGAACTCGTGCGCGATACCGGCGGACATTTCTCCGAGCGCGGCAAGATTTTCCTTCCAACGAATTTGTTTCTGAAGCGCTGTGAGCTCCGTGAGGTCGCTCATCAGGCAAAGTGCGCCGCTGACTTTCATTTCCGGAGCGCCGCCGGGAACTTCTGTGCCAGGCCGTGAAATATTTCGGGCCGCGCGAAAGATGGGCGATATTGTCACACCGAGATGGCGCATCTCGCCTTCCGCCGTCACGTGCTCCACTTCGCCGCGGTGGAAGGTTCGTCCTTCGCGCAGGCACGCCGTCAACATGCGCGTCAGCTCGGTGTCGGCGCCGAGAATTTCCTTGTACGAGCGGTACCGCAGGGTTCGAATTCCGAGCGCTTCCTCGGCCGCTGGATTTGTGGTGCTGATGGCGCCGGTCGCATTAACAAGGATCAGTCCGGTTGGCATGTTGCGCGTCACTTCTTCGGTGAGCCGTTCCGATTCCTGCGCGCGTTCCTGCGCGACGAGATGCAAGCGCGCGAGTTCCTTTTCCTGCGTCCTGAGTTTCTCGATAACACCTTGCATCGAAGCAGCCATAAACGCGGAAGCATTGTCCGAATCGGGAGTGGGGTGCGTCCACTCCCCGTCGGGCGGGGCGGCGCTCTTGCGCAGGAATTTACGCACGAAAATCGCAAAAAGAAGCAGTACCAGCAGGAGAACGGCGAGGCCGCCGGCTACGAAGCCGACGTTAAAGGGTTGCGCGCCCGCAGCGCGGGTTTGAAGCTGCGCGATCATCTGATGTTCCGTCAAAAGCATTGTGCCCCGGCCATTAGCGCACCGTCAGCAGCGACTGGTACCAATATACAATCGGCGAGCCAAAAAATACCACCAGCAACGCAGCCATCCCGAGAAATGTGCCGAATGGCAATTCGTAATCGGACCCTTTGCGGCGCGCGAGAATCACAGCGACGCCCAACACGCTTCCCAGAATCGAGCCGGCAAAAATTGTGAGAAGTGTTCGTTTCAGGCCAAGAAATGCGCCTGCCATCAACATCATTTTGACATCACCGAGCCCCATTCCTTCGCGGCCGCGCAGTCGGAAATATACTTCGGAGACCAGCCAGAGCAGTCCGCTTCCTGCGGCCGCGCCCAGTAGCGCGTCTGCGAATGAAAGCACTGGCGCCGGGGGAGGGAACTCGAAGAGGCGCTTCGCAATTGCCGATGCTGTGCCATCGATTGGGTTCGTGAAAAAACTGAGCACGAGCCCCAGGCCGAAACCGGTGTAGTTGACGAGGTCGGGCAGGATTCGTTCGCGCAGGTCCGTGAAAACGAGCACTACCATAATTGCTGAGAATATTGACCACTTCAGCGCTTCGGCGCTTAGGCCGAACACTTCGTAGCAACCGAGAAACAGCAAACCGGTGAGCAATTCCACGGCAGGGTACATCGCCGAGATTGGGTTTTTGCATTTGCGGCATTTCCCGCCGAGGACGAGATAACTGATGACCGGAATATTGTCGTAGGGCCGGATCGCAGCGCCGCATTTCGTGCACGCCGACGCAGGCATGACGATCGATTTGCCGCCCGGTATCCGCACAATGCAAACATTCAAGAAACTGCCAATGATCAGCCCAAAGAGGGATACAAAGATCGCGATGAGCACGGTAGGAGCCACAGATTCAATTTGCCACATCTGCTACGGCCTCTCAAGCAGCGCCAGAGCAACCGTGCCCGACTGCTAACGCACGCCCATCGTTCAAACGTCAATTATCCCGCTTCAGAGCGCGATTTCCGCCACTCACCCCGCTTCGGTTGCGCTCTACTGCTACGCTGAATGGGATCATTCAATCACTGTGGCTATGCTCGAACAAAAAATACGCCGTTACGAACACATGCGCTGGGCGCAGGAGCCGAATCGCCGCACTCTGCCCTTTGCGTGGGGGCTCGAGCACATCGGCGGCACAGCGAATGAGCCTGATCCTCGCGGATTTCTCGATCGATTCGTCGAGCACACGCTCGCGCATAGCGACGAATGGTATTCCGCGGGCCGCGCTGACGATTACTCGCTTGATGACGATAACGTGCTCACGTTCACCAGTGCGGTCGAATCGCCGTGGCCGGAAAATAATCGCGTACATGGACAATTTTTCTCGGCGCGACACACGGGCCCCGCCGTTGTGGTTCTCGCGCAATGGAATGCGCGATGGGAAGAGCAGACAGACGTCTGCCGCTGGCTGAATAAACTTGGCATTACCGCCGTCAAGATAAGTCTGCCGTATCACGACCGGCGCGCGATTCCGGGGCATCCTCGCGGCGATCATCTTGTGGGCCCGAATGTAGGTTTGACGCTGCAGGCGAACCGCCAGGCTGTTCTCGACGTGCGGCGAACACTTCGTTGGCTCGAGCAGCAGGGGTACGACCGACTAGGCATCGTCGGCACAAGTATTGGTTCGTCGATTGCGTTCGTCACGATGTGCCACGAGCCGGCGATTCGTGCTGGGACATTCCTTCACGCAGCTACATATTGTGGAGATGTGGTTGCGAACGGATTGACGACGATGAATGTTTGGGAGTCGCTGCAGTCGAAGCTTTCACAAGAGGACATTCGCCGCTACTGGTCGCCGATCAGTCCTTTCCCTTACATTTCGAAGCTTCAGGGAGCCGGAAAGAAAATTCTGGCGATTACAGGAAGCTACGATCCCACGTTCTGGCCCGAATTCACGAACGCATTTTTCGATGCGATGAAGCGCGACGGCGTGCAGTTCGAACGGATGTCTTTGCCGTGCGGCCACTATTCGATGGGGGTAGCGCCATTCAAATACGCAGTTGGATTTCGCTTCGGCACATTCCTGTTCCAGTCTCTCGCATCGTAGTTTGGGAGGCGAAAAAAAATTGCAAACAATGACCTAAGGTTCGCAGCACGCCTGCCGATTACTGTACTGGAGGTACTCCAGTGGCAAACCCTGTCAGCAGTGTATCAAGCGCTCTTCAGGCGGAGCAGGTTGCGTCGAAGGTGCCAGTTCAGAATGCTCAACCATCCCCGAGACTGCAGGTCGTCCCGCAAGACTCCGTCTCGATCAGCCAATCCGGGAAGGTTGCGAGTCAGGCCCAGGCAGCGTCGAAAAGCGCGCAGCCATCCGACGCCGACCGCGATGGCGACAGCAAATAACCACCCGAATCAATCGCTCTAACTGAAGCAGCCTGGCGCATTCACGGGGCCCTGCGTCGCACGACGCGAGGCCCCGTCTTCATTTTCAGCTGGCGGGAATCACGAACGGTGTGCGGAACGCCATTTATCGCAGGAGTTTGCTGAACTCGCCTGCGCCGATTCGGCGTGCGGTGGCTTCTATATCCGGCGCGAGCGACCGGTCGGTGGCCACGTTTTTCGAGACGGCGCGCACCAAGTCATATGCCTTCTTTCCCTCGGGCCCGGTGCTTAGGGGAGCGAGAAAGTCGAGTCCCTGGCACGCAGCAAGCAATTCGATCGCGAGAATATTTCGCAGATTCGCTATCATCGGGTGAAGCCGGCGCGCTGCTGACATTCCCATCGATACGTAATCTTCCTGATTCGCAGAAGTAGGAATCGAATCGACGGAATGAGGCGTCGCGAGCGCTTTCATTTCGCTTGCAAGCGCTGCCGCCGCGACCTGCAAAATCATGAATCCGGAGTTCACTCCTGCCTCGCGGACGAGAAATGCCGGTAGCTGGCTGGTCTGCGGGTTCGTCATCTGCTCGATGCGCCGTTCTGAAATTCCCGCCAGTGTGGCCAGTGCGACTGCCAATTGATCGGCAGCCATCGCGAGCGGCTGTCCATGAAAATTTCCGCCGCTGACCACTTCGCCGCCGGCCTCGCCATTCGAGTTGCCAGATGCTCCGCCTTTGGTGACAAACACGAGCGGATTATCCGTCGCGCTATTCAGTTCAACGAGCACCGTGGCGCGGATTTGCGTAAGCGCATCGCGGACAGCCCCGTGCACTTGTGGTGTACAGCGCAAGCTGTAGGGATCCTGCACGCGCGGATCTTTCTCCGGCGAGCGATGCGATTCTCGAATTTCGCTACCGCGCGTAAGGCGCTCCAAATTGCGAGCCGTCGTAAGGTGGCCAGGGTAGGGCCGCGCCTTCGCAATTCGCTCGTCGAACGCTGCCGGGCTGCCGCGCAACGCGTCCAGCGAAAGCGTCGTGGCCACGTCAGCCGTGTCCACCGCAATGTCCGCGTCGCGAAGGCCGAGCGCAAGCAACGCGAGCATTCCCTGCGTTCCATTCAGAAGTGCGAGGCCCTCTTTTGCCTCGAGCGCAAGTGGCGCGATCTTTGCTCGTTGCATCGCATTCGCGCCCGATATCTTTTGCCCCTGAAAAATCGCTTCGCCTTCACCGATCGCCACCTGTGCGAGATGCGCGAGCGGCGCGAGATCTCCCGACGCGCCCACGGAACCCTGGCAGGGAATCACCGGATGCACAGCATGGTTCAGCATCGCGCAGAGCGTCTCCGCTACAAGCGGGCGCACGCCTGAAAAACCCTTCGCGATTGCGTTGGCGCGCAGGACGAGCATGGCGCGCGTCTCGTACTCGGTGAGCGGCGCGCCCACGCCGCAAGCATGACTGCGAACCAAATTTACCTGTAACTGGCGAATCTGCTCGCGAGAAATTCGTACCGACGCCATCTTTCCGAAGCCCGTGTTCACGCCGTACACAGGCGCGTTTGATTCGACCAGCCGCTCGATCACGGCGCGGGAGGCGTTCATCCGTTCGCGAGCCGCCGGTGCCAGCTCCACTTCCGCTCCATCGAATACCACGGCATAAAGTTGACCGAGCGTCAGATGTTCGCCGTCGATTTGGATATTGCTCATCCGCGTGTTCCCGTCCCGATTACAATCTCAAGCGGCATGTTCAATTCCTTCCCGTCCCAATACTTTCGGAGCGCCGCCAAAATTTCCTCAACGGCCCGCGCGCGTGTTTCCGGCGTAAGTTTTTCGATCAGAGGCCGGAATGGCGCGGCGACTTCAGTGAACTGCTCCCAATACTTTTCAAGCGAGGATGTCCAGAGCCCCGGAATTGTACGAACTTCTTCCCGCACATCTGCGAATCCAGCCGCTTCCAGCGTCCGGCGCAACCGACCGGGCTCGCCGTACATGAACAAATGAGGCGCATCCGGATCGGGCGGCGGAACTTGAACATACTTCAGCAGAATGCCCGCTGTGGCCGTGAAAAAAGGCTGCTCGCTCTTGCCCCACGCGACCAACGCCACGCGGCCGCCGTGCTTCAGCACCCGGCGGCATTCCTTAAGCGCCGCGAGCGGATCGGGGAAGAGCATCACGCCGAAACGGCACGTGACGACATCAAACGATTCGTTGGGAAACGGAAGCGATTCGGCATTGGCGATTTTGAATTCGATGTTCGCGAGCCCCTTCGTGTGCGCTTTTTCCTCGGCAAGAGAAATCATTCCGGGACCAAGGTCAGTGGCGATTACGTGCCCGGTTGCGCCAACCGCGACAGCGAGCGAAAGTGCCGGATCGCCCACGCCGCTCGCAAGATCGAGGACGTGCGCGCCGGGCCGGACTTGCGCCGCTTCCAGAATTGCCTCCGTCGCGCCGCGCGTAAAGTGCGCGATGTGCGGCTGCCACTTCCGCCACGCCGCAACGGTTCGCTCGTCGGTCCACTCATGGTGCAGACGCTCTCGAATCTTTTCCAGTTTTGCAGGATCGGTTGCCGTCATTGAATGCTCCTCAGGAGTGCGCACGCTTGCCGGACTCGTGCTCCGGTGCAGTGTGGGTGTGCACCGGCAGATATTTGCGGTATTTCTCGGGGAGCGATTTCGTCTGGCCCAACCGGTCGCAGATCACGTGGACCGTCTCACCCGTTGCGATCGTTTCGCCCGTGCCTTGATGGGTGATCTCGTAGCCGAACCGGACGGTCCGGCGCTGCGCAGCAGTCACGCGCGTGCGAATGGTAAGCAGGTCGTCAAATCTCGCAGGCCGTTTGTAGCGGCATCGCGACTCGGCCACGATGAGGTAGCTATCGTCTTCGATTTCCATCTGCTTGTATTCGAATCCGAGTTGGCGGCAGAGTTCGACGCGGCCCACTTCAAACCACGTGTAGTAATTTCCGTAATACACGACTCCCATCTGATCGGTTTCCGCATAGCGAACGCGGATCGTTGTGTCGGCAAAATCTTTCATCGGCAATATAGTTTCGGTCAGCGGCCTGTCCATTTCGGATCGCGCTTCTGAAGAAACGACGCGACCCCCTCGCGAAAATCGGCAGTCGCGCGGATGTCCGCATTCTCGCGAGTGGCAAGTTCAATTTCCGCATGGATCGCCGCCTCGTCGTAGCGGTGCAGCAGGCGCTTCGTTCGCGCGATACTTGTGGGGCTTGCGGCAATCATCTGCCCGGCAATCTCTCGAGCGCGCTCGATGAGTTTATCCGCTGGCACCACTTCCGTCACAAGGCCGATGCGAAGCGCTTCAGCAGCATCGATGATCCGTCCGGTGAGCAGCAAATCGGTCGCGTGCTTTTCGCCAACCTGCCGGCGCAGAAAGACAGACACCAGCGCGGGAATAAATCCGATTTTCACTTCGGTGTAGCCGAATTTCGCTTCCGGAACGGCGACGGTAAAATCCGCGAGTGTCGCAATTCCGCACCCACCCGCAATCGCCGCTCCATTCACTGCTGAAATCACGGGCTTTGGAAATGCGTAGATGCGCTGAAACATTTTCGCCATGTTGCGGGAATCGGCGAGATTTGCCGCAGGCGATTGTGTTGCAACCGCGCGCAAACCGTCGAGATCCATTCCCGCGCAGAATGCTTTGCCGGAACCTGTGATGATTACCACTCGTGCAGCGGTGGCGTTCGCTCTCATCGAGCGCCATCAAAAGTTCCTGAATCATCTGCGCGGAGATTGCATTGCGCTTCTCAGGACGCGTCAGCGTGATCGTCGCGATATGGTCGTGCTGCTCGAGTTTGAGTGTGCCGTAGGCCATGAAAAGTGGTGTTCGATGCTTCGACTAGTTCGGTTTTGCCGCTTCTTCCGTATGTGTGTATTTCTCGCGAAGCTCGCCCGTCATCGCGCACGCGATTGCGAGCGACTTGGTATCGATGCCGGTCGATACGCCGCGCGCGGCGAGCGTCGTCAGGATAGTTTCGGTCGGAATATTTCCAATCAATTCATCTCCAGCAAACGGACAGCCCCCAAGTCCCGTGAGAGCGCCGTCAAAGCGGCGGCAGCCCGCTTCGTAAGCAGCGAGAACTTTTTCAGCGGCGCGATCCGGCCGGCTGTGAAGATGGACGCCAATGTCGACTCCGGCGACGCACTTCCTCGCCGCTTCGTACACGGACGCGACGTCGTGAGGGGACGCAGTGCCGATAGTGTCCGCGAGTGAAATTGTTCGCACTCCGGTGTCCTTGAGCCACACAACCGTCTCTTCCACGATTTCCGGTCCCCACGGCTCATCGTAAGCGTTTCCGAAAGCCATCGAAACGTAAACGACGAGGTTTTTCGCGGCAGCTTTTGTTTCGCGCTGAAGTTTCTGCACCAGGTCTCGCGATTCAGCGCGCGACATGTTGGCGTTAGCCCGCCGAAAGTACGCCGAGATCGAATAAGGATAGCCAATCGTGGTGACCCCAGGCGCCGACAATGCGCGGTCGAGCCCTTGTGCATTCACAACAATGCCGATTATTTCCGGCGGCTCACCCGACGGCGATTTCACGTGGCTCAACTGCTTCATCACCGCTTCGCTATCTGCCATCTGCGGCACGTGTTTTGGCGAAACAAAGCTAACGGCATCGATGTGCCGGAATCCAAGAGACACGAGTCCGCTCAGATATTTTACTTTCTCATCCGTCGGAATTATCTGTCGGAGCCCCTGCCACGCGTCTCGCGGGCATTCGACAATCGTTACTTGCTCGGTGCCGTTCGGCCCTGTTTTGGACGGATGATTCAATTGCACTCCTTACGTTTGCAAAACGCCCGTCTTGAATTCGGCCACGTATGGATTCAGCGAAGCTGCTTCGAGCGACTCAATCAGAGCTTCGCGCGTGTGAGCCGGATCGATAATCGCGTCCACCCAAAGACGAGCGGCGGCATAGCGCGGATCGGTTTGGTGCTCGTACGTGGCGCGTACGGATTCGTGCAATTCTTTTTTATCGGCGTCGGTGAGCTTTTTGCCCTCGCGTTCGAGCTGCTTGATCTTGATTTCGACGAGCGTACTGGCCGCGGAATCGCCGCTCATGACGGCGTAGCGCGCCGAAGGCCACGCGAAAATGAACCGGGGATCGTAAGCCTTGCCGCACATCGCGTAGTGGCCTGCTCCGAAGCTACCGCCGCAAATCACCGCAATTTTCGGAACCACGCTATTCGCGACGGCGTTCACCATCTTCGCCCCGGCGCGAATAATCCCGCTCCACTCGGCTTCTTTGCCAACCATGAAGCCGTTCACATCGTGCAGAAAAATCAGCGGAATCAAATTCTGATTGCAGTCGAGGATAAATCGCGCGGCCTTGTCGGCGGACTCGGTGTAGATCACGCCGCCAAATTCAATTCGCTTTTCGCCGGTGCCGGGAACCGAGACGGCTACATGTTTTTTCTGGTTAGCAACGATGCCGACGGCCCAGCCGCCGATGCGCGCGAAACCACAGAGCACCGTTTGCCCGTACTCGGCACGATATTCCTCAAATTCGCTGCCGTCGACGATGCGCGCGATAATTTCGTGCATGTCGTACTGCTTTGCGGGATTCGAAGAAAAAATACCGTAGATTTCTTCGCCCGGATGCGCGGGCGGCCTTGCCGTTTTGTGGTCGAACGGCGCCGCGGGGTGATGGCCGATTTTGTCGACGAGCGCGCGAATTCGTTTCAGGCAGGCTTCGTCGTCGGGCTCGCGGAAATCCACCGTGCCGCTCACCTGCGCGTGCATTTTCGCGCCGCCGAGCTCTTCCGCCGAGGTTTTCTGGCCGATCGCGGCTTGCACCAGAGCCGGACCGGCGAGAAATAGTCCGCTGCCTTCGGTCATCAGGATGTGGTCGCACATCACGGGAAGATACGCGCCGCCAGCCACGCACATTCCCATGATCGCCGTGATCTGAGGAATGCCCTGCGCGCTCATCACCGCGTTGTTGCGGAAGACGCGGCCAAAGTCGTCGGTGTCCGGGAACACGTCCTCTTGCAATGGCAGGAAAACGCCCGCGGAATCGACCAGATAAACGGTGGGGATCCGATTTTCGATGGCGATGTTTTGCGCGCGAATCACTTTTTTTGCCGTCATCGGAAAGAACGCGCCGGCCTTTACGGTCGCGTCGTTCGCGATGATCATCATCTGGCGGCCGGCAACGCGCCCCAGGCCCGTGATGGTGCCAGCGGCCGGCGCGCCGCCCCACTCCTCGTACATTTCATGGGCGGCGTAGAGGCTTAGCTCAAAAAAATCGGTCTTGGGATCGATCAGCCGGGCGATTCTTTCGCGCGCCGTCAGCCGTCCTTTTTTGTGTTGGGATTCGATTGCTTTCGCGCCGCCGCCGTGCCGGATTCGCTCTTCTTCGTTCTTGATTTCGGTCAGGCGATCGACCATCCGCCGGCTATTCTTCTGGAACTCGGTGGACTTCGAATCCACGTGCGTTTCGATCACAGTGCCGCTCACCGGCCTCCTTCACAGACGGGTGCAACGAACGATTGCCCGCTGGCAGGCGCTCTGATCCAGCGAAAGACCGCGCCGAAACTATGCATTGTACCATTCACAAATCATTTTGACTCGCCCGAGCGATGCTATAAAATCGCGGCGGTTCGAAAGCCGCTTTGGCGAATCGGGCGGAGTTCGAGCGAATCTTTTCCCGGAGGCGCCTATGCCCTGCAGTGCTCACACGGAGGATAGGTCCGTCTCCGGCGATATCCGGTAGCTGCTGCATTAAGCTCGGATCGTTCCGTTCGGCCTTCCTTCCACTTCAAGGGGTCCACCGCACTTTACGCCCAAACGTTTCTATGGGCTTGGATATCGTCTCGATCGGCCGCTTCACGTGGGCCTGAAGTTTCAATGGAGATTCACCAATGAAATATGTCGACTTGGAATTGGCTCGCCGGCTCGAGCTTGCAGGGCATCCGGATTGGATTGAGGACGACGCGGATGGCCTCGACATCGCGTATCGAGGTCGCTCCGGAAATGCGAGGATCGCGGTAGGCGGTGGGATCGCCGAGTTTCGCGGAATTAATTCGCCGGTGACACAGGCTGAGGGACTCGGCCTGAATGCTCCGGTCTCGGAAGAGGAATTCGAGCGACTCGAGGAATTTTTTCGCTCTCGCGGCTCTGCCGTTTTTATCGAAGTCTCCCCAATGGCGGATCAAGCGTTCATCGAGACGCTTGGGAGAGCGGGGCTACCGCGTGATCGAATTCTCGAACATGTTGATGAGAGATATCGGCGAGTCCGAACGATTCCCGTCGCCCTCTCCCGGTTTGACGATACGTCCCGCCGAACCCGGGGAATCGCGTCTCTTTGCAGAAACTGTTTCACGCGGGTTTGCGGATCACTTTGAACCGACGGACGAACTTATTAGCACAATTCAGGAATTTTTCACGGGAGCGGGATTGACCCCCTATCTCGCACTTCTCGATGGAAAGTTGGCTGGCGGCGGAACGCTCGGCGTTCGAAAAGGGATAGCAGGGCTCTTCGGTACCAGCACGCTGCCTGAATTTCGGAAGCGGGGAATCCAAACGGCACTGATATCAGCACGCCTCGAAGCTGGCCGGGCAGCGGGATGCGATCTGGCGATGAGCGTCACGCTGCCGTCGAGCGGCTCTCAGCACAATCTCGAACGCCAGGGCTTTCGCGTTGTCTACACGCGCACAAAATTCACTCGCGAGTGGAGTTAGCCGCGAACCGATAGACGCAGCGCCTCGCGAACCGATTCTGCCGCCAGATTCGTCCGGGGTGACGATCTCGATTGAGCAGTCCGCAGTCGAGAGCTTCCATCGCGCCTAGCCTGCCGCCGGTGCTGAGTAACTCGATGGCCCGGTTGCGGCCAATCAGGCGGGGCAACCGCTGCGTCCCTCCCCAGCCTGTGATGATGCCGAGGCTTCCGCCGGGATGCGCAAATACGGCATCGGGCGACGCGATTCGAGCACGGCACGCAAGCGCGAGGTCGAGGCCGCCGCCCATGCAGAATCCGCGGATTGCAGCGACGATCGGCTTCGGCGAGAAATCGATCGCACGCATTACGCTCTGGCCGTGTTGCGCAAATTCGATCGCTTCGGCAGGAGCGAGACTTGCAATCTCCGTGATTTCGGCGCCGGTTGCAAAGGCACGTTCGGTGCCGGTGATCACGGCTCCGACTAGCTCGCGAACACTTGCAAGATGGGAAACCTTCGCCGCAAGTTCATTGAGAATTGCGCTTTCGAGGCGCGGGTAGCCGTCGTCGCTATCGAGTGCGAGCAAGAGAACACCATCGCGTTGCGAGACGAGGAGCCGGGTGCTCACCGGCGGTTCAGGCTCCGCGGGGAGCGGTAGCGAGCCGTTGACGAATGAAATCAACGATGGCTTGCGTGGGCGTGCCGGGAAGGAAAACTTCTGCGATGCCTGATTTTTTGAGCGCGGGAATATCGGCTTCGGGAATGATACCCCCAATGAGAACCGTGACGTCGTTCATGCCCTTTTCGCGAAGCAGTTCCATGAGCCGCGGGCAAATCGTGTTGTGCGCACCGGATAGAATCGAGAGGCCAATCACGTCCACATCTTCCTGTGCGGACGCGGAAGCGATCATTTCGGGCGTCTGGCGCAGGCCCGTATAAATCACTTCCATACCGGCATCGCGCAACGCGCGCGCAATTATTTTCGCGCCGCGATCGTGCCCGTCGAGGCCGGGCTTCGCAATGAGGACTCGGATTTTCTTTTCAGCCATTCAGATCAGTCACCTTGTTTTAGGGCGCCGCGAAAGCAAGGCCCCGTTTCGTGCGGCTGAAAGAATACTTCAAAACAGCCTGACTGCACCAATGACGGCTTCGCTCTGAATGCACGCCAGCCGCCTATTTCAAACTCGTGATGAACTCCTCGAGCAAAATATTGAATTTGTCGGGCTCGTCCACGAAGATCGTGTGGCCGGCGCCGGGAAACACCTCGTAGCGCGCGCCGGGTATTTGTTTGTGCAGATCCTCGAGTTGTCTCGCGAACATAGAACCATCCGCGACGCAGATGAGCACGGGCTTCGTATTCTTCAGCAGCGCCGGCTTGTAGTCGGTGGCGTGCATGCCGACGAGAAGGGCGACCGCCGCGTCGGTAGGGGTGATGTTAGAGGCTGCGGTAAGGCGGGCGATATAGCCTTCCGGCTGCGGCTTTTTGAACATGACATTCCGCATGAAGGAAGCCAAAAAATCCTTACGGTCCTCCAGCGTGGATTTGAGAATGCCGATGGTCGGCACGGCGTCGGCCGGATCGGTGCCGCCAGCGTAGCCGTCGACGAGAACGACGGCGGCGAGATCTTGCGAGCCGAATTGATCGAGATACGCGGCGATTTCGGTGACGCCCATGGACCATCCGACAAGAACAACCGGCGCGAGGTGGAGTTTGTCGACGACGGCCTTGATGTCGCGGGCGCGGACGGCGGGATAGAGGCCTTCGTGCGTCTGCGAGGATTCGCCCTGGCTGCGCGGGTCCATGGCGACGACGTGAAAATCTTTGGAGAAGTAAGCGATCTGCTGCTCCCAGATCCAGGCGGGCATGGTCCAGCCGGGGACAAACAAAATGGAAGGGAACTGGTGCGGCCCGGTGACGGAGATATTGCCCTTCGTCACCGTGACGCTGGGAGGCAGCGGATTTCCTACCTCCGCATTGCCCACCGGGGTTTTCGAGTGGCCCGCTTCAATGTAGTGAATCTTCGCTCCGTCCCACGAGGTGACGAAGCCACTCTTCGGATGCGGATTCTTGTCCTTGGCCGGCGCTGCCGTAGCGGCAGAACTCATTGCGGTTAAAAAGATCAAAAGTGCAGCGATCGAACTAACGCGCTTGTACAAGTTCCGTTCCTCGGTCTTTCTCTGTGGACTCTGTGAATTCTCTGTGTTCTCTGTGTCTAGCTTTGCTTGCATCCTCAAATGATGAATCGCCGAATTCCTTCTTTTAGAATGGGCACGTTGAAGTTGATCAGCAACCCCAACCGACGGCCGGACAATCGCATGTACGTCAACACGATCGCCTCATGAACGGGCGCAAACGCATCCACCGCCTTCAGCTCAACGATTACGTCACCCTCAACAAGAAAATCCATATGGTACCCGCATTCAAGCTTCACATCTTTGTAGACGACCGGCACCGGCTTCTGGCGCTCGAATTTGATGCCTCGCAGGATAAATTCCTGCGCTATGCACTCCTCGTATGCCGACTCCAGCAGACCTGGGCCTAAAGTTCGGTGAACCTCCATCGCGGCACCGATGATCGCGCGCGTGATTTGGTTTTCGTCCACGGGAGCGAGAGAGCCAAAACATTAACACAGAGAACACGAGAACACAGAGTCTGCACAGAGTCCACTGAGGAACCCTTGAACATCGATGCTGGAGGGATCCGTTAGGTGATCGCCACTTCTTCGTAGATGCCAAAAACCTCGCGCATCGTGTCGCAAATTTCGCCGAGCGTGGCGTAGGCTTTCACAGCTTCGAAGAGGTACGGCATCAGGTTCTCGCTGCCCGCTGCCGCTTTGCGAAGTGCGCTGAGCCGCCGTTCGACTTCTTCGTTCGAGCGATCCGCGCGCAGCTTCCGCAAGCGATCTCCCTGACGAACCGCTACGCTCTCGTCGATTTGCAAAATATCGAGCGGCCGCTCTTCGGCGACGTAATCATTCACGCCGACGATGATTTTTTCTTTGCTATCAACGGCCATCTGATACCGATAGGACGCTTCCGCGATTTCGCGCTGCGGGTATCCGCGCTCGATCGCCGCGACCATCCCGCCGAGCGCGTCGATCCTTTCGATGTAATCCCACGCTCCGCGTTCCACTTCATCCGTAAGCGCCTCGACGAAATAGGATCCGCCGAGCGGATCGGCGGTGTTCGTGACGCCGCTTTCGTGCGCGATGATCTGTTGCGTGCGCAGAGCGAGGGTAGCTGCGAATTCCGTGGGCAGCGCCCAGGCTTCGTCGAGCGAATTCGTGTGCAGCGACTGCGTGCCGCCCATCACGGCCGCAAGCGCCTGCAGCGCCGTTCGCACCACGTTGTTGTAAGGTTGTTGCGCGGTGAGCGAGCATCCCGCCGTCTGCGTATGGAACCTCAGCGCCCAGGAGCGCTCGTTCTTCGCACCGAAGCGTTCACGCATCGTTTTGTACCAGATGCGGCGCGCGGCGCGGTACTTTGCGATTTCTTCGAAGAAATCGCTGTGCGCGTTGAAGAAGAACGAAAGCCGCGGCGCGAAATCATCCACGCTCATCCCGCGGCGGATTCCGTAATCCACATACTCGATTCCGTCACGCAGCGTGAATGCCAGCTCCTGAATCGCGGTCGAACCAGCCTCGCGAATGTGATATCCGCTGATTGAAATCGGATTGAATTTCGGAGTGTGCTTCGCACCGAATTCGAGCGTGTCAATCACCAGCCGCATCGAAGGTTCCGGTGGATAGATGTATTCCTTTTGCGCGATATATTCCTTCAGGATATCGTTTTGCAGCGTTCCCGAGATTTTCTTCCAGTCGGCGCCCTGCTTCTCGGCGACCGCCAAATACATCGCCCAGATGACCGCTGCGGGCGAATTAATCGTCATCGAAGTTGTGACGTCGGCGAGCGGAATCTTGTCAAAAAGCACTTCCATATCGGCGAGCGAGCTAATCGCCACCCCGCATTTGCCCACTTCGCCTTCCGACAGCGGATGGTCAGAGTCGTAACCCATCAGCGCCGGCAGATCAAACGCGACGGAAAGCCCCGTCTGACCCTGCGACAGCAAATAACGAAAGCGCGCGTTCGTGTCTTCAGCAGTACCGAATCCGGCGAACTGCCGCATCGTCCAGAGCCGGCCGCGGTACATCGTGGGATGGATGCCGCGCGTGTAGGGAGGCTGACCCGGATAACCGAGATCGCGTTCCGCGTCCCAACCAGCGAGATCGGCTTGCGTGTAGAGGCGGCGAATCGGATAACTTGAGACCGTGGTGAAATCCGCGTCGCGGTCTGGCGATTTCCCGAGAGTTGGCGCGAGCGTTTTTTCTTCCCACTCGCGTTCGGCGGCCGAAGGCTTGCGAACAGCTTCGAAACTTTGAGTGGGCAATGTTTTCACGGCTTTGCTCATGGGCGCGGCTCCCGGAGCGATGCGCGTGACTTCGCTCCCAAGTTTCCTAACACATTCATTCTAGGGCATGAGAGTAGACGCGGCAAGCGAAGGGACCTCGACCTGTGAGAAGCCAAAATGGGCTGAAACTCAGCCGCGCGAAGCGCCCAGTTCTATCGAACGCCCAATGCAGCGTTCAACCCAATGGTCCGACGCCATCGCATCGCCCGGCAAAATGAAGTTATTTGCCCGGGGTTCCACCGTCCGCATCCGGCGCTCCGGGAATGTTCGGCTGCCGGTAAATCTTGCTACGGCTTGCGTCGGCCACGATGATTTGGTGCACTTCGAGCGTGCGCCCCACCGCCTGGTCGAAGTTCACAGCCGCTTCGATCAGGTTGATCCTGGCGCGCAGCTCGTTGCCTTGCGCGGTGGTCAAGTCGCGTGATCGCAGCACGACGTTGTAGCTTGTCGACGATCCGAGCTGGTATTTCTTCTGTTCGGCATCGAGTGTTTGCTGCGCGAGGTTGCGTGCCTTTTCAGCAGCGGCTACCTGGGCACGATCCTGCTGCAAAGCGATCTGCGCGTTTCGCACATTGACGAAAATCGTATTCTGGAGCTGGCGGTACTGCACCTCTTGCTGCCGCTTGTCGAGTTGCGCGCGGGCGCTATCGGCTTGCGCGGAGCGGTTGCGAATCGGCAGTACCAGGTTGAGCCCGGCGCTATATGTCGGGAAATTGCTGTGGATCATCGAATCGAGCGCCGTTCCCAGGCCGCTCGATAACCTCGTCGTCGTCGTCGGCCCGAACACGGGGACGCCAACGAACCCGAGAGTTCCCGGCAACCCGGGATTTCCGACTGTGAAGGGTATACCGCTCACATCGACGACGGGTGAGTTTGGGTCCGCCGCAAAACCAGTCTGCGTCTGGTTGGTGATCGTCTGCACCCCGGCCAAGCCCGTCGCGCTGTACTGGCCAACAAGATTCAACGTAGGAAGCAGGCTGTTCCTTGTCGCCTTCACTTCCACGTCGGCATTTTTCAAGTTGAGATCGGCCTGGTAAATTTCAGGCCGCTTCTGCCACGCTTCCTGCACCGCGTCCATCAGCGGTAGGTTCTCGGTTATGTTCGGATTCGCGATTGCCGTTGTGGGAACCACTTCAATATTGAGCAGCGACGGAGCCACCGGATTTCTCGTGATCGCGTTGAGGAGCACGGTTTCCAGTTGCAACTTATTGGTCTGGGCGACGATTAAATTCTGCGTGTCGGTGGCGAGTTCCGATTCCGCTGTCAGTACGTCGAGCGGCGCCATCGTTCCGATTTCCAGCTGCTTCTTGTTGTCTCCGTAGAGCTTGTTCGAGACGGCGACAGCCGCCTCTTCCACTTTTACGTTCTCCCGCGCGAAGACCAATTCCCAGTAGTCGGTCTGGACCGCCGTGACCGTTGCGATCACCTGTTGGGCGAATTGCGAATCGGCAACTTTCAGAGTGTTCTTTGCCTCGATGATGTACCGCGTGTTCGGCAATATTCCGAATCCATTCAGGAGCGGTTGCTGAATGCTGAAGATCATCGTCGACTGAACGGCAGGATCGAAGATCGTTGACGGCGAGTTCGTCGAAGTTCGCAGATTGTCGAACGCAACTGAAACTGCGGTGCCGGTGTGAAATCCCTGTTGATACGTGAAGTTCGCGTACGCGTTGTAGTCGATCAGGTTGAATGGGACGGCCGCGACTCCTACTCCTGACAAGAACGGATTGTTCACTGGGATCGATGAACGGGCCCAGTCTGTATTCATAACGAATGTGGGGTCAAAAGAGGTCTGCGGGGACGAGCCGAGAATCACCGCCTGTGAACTTCCCAGGCCATGGGAAACCGATCCTGCATTGGCGCGGAGCAATTCCGTTTGGGCAATCCAGGGTGTGAAGCGCTGAAGACTGATGTCCAAATTGTTCTCGAGCGCGATCGAGATTGCGTCATCCAGACTCAGCATCAGCTTGCCATCGTGAATCAATTGATCGATGCTCGGAGCGTTCGTGGTCATCGGTTCCGCCATCGTGAGCGGCGTGTATGGCTTCCAGATTTCGGGGAACCACGGCTGGGGCTTCGAGTAGTCGCGGCCCTTTGCTGCCGACAGGTCGCGAGCGGGCACATGCACCGGCGGCGTGGGGAGCTGTGCCGCCTGGGCTGCGCTAGGGCTCGGCGCTGGCGCCTGGGGCTGGCTCTGGTCCTGCTGTGCCTGTGACTGGCCCTGCGCCTGGCCCTGGGTCTGGCCTTGTTGGCCCTGACTCTGCGCCGGATTCTGGGATTGTTGGCCTTGGGACTCTTCGACCTGCGCGAACACGGGCGATACCAGCAGCGACCCGATCGTGAATGCCACCACCATTGTCTTCAATAATCTTCCGATCAGATACCGTACGATCATCGTGTTTTATCCTCTCCGAAATGCCGAGGCCTCATGTGTTTTGGCAAACCCCAAGCTACTATAACGTCTCGGTGACCTGTTTTGTTTCAGAAACCATATTTCGGTGCAAAGCAGCGGCCACGCGTATCCGCCTGAAATTAGACGGTTAACGGGGAATTTCGATTCGCTGCATGTTCGATTTCGGTCACTGCCGTGCGTATCCGAACACGCAGACACGAAGTGTAGCACCGCGTTTGTACGCTTACAATTCGCGTGGCTCAAGTTGTACGACAAGCGCCCACGCTGCGCGTAGGGTTGCGTTGACACGCTATCGGGCAAGCTCTACCATGGCGCTGGCCAATTGCTGGCCCTTCATGCGACGGTTACTCTCATTCGGCTGCACCTATCGCACCGCAGCTTGTCTGCTCGCTCTAATTTTCGCGGCGGCCGTCTTTTTTGTGGGAGCGCGCGCGCGGGCTGAGAAGACCGATCAGCTTGAGCCGCAAGGGTACGTCAACGATTTCGCGGGTGTGCTGAGTTCCGCGGCGAAAGCACAACTCACAGCGCTGTGCACCGAGGTCGACCAAAAAGCTCACGCGCAAATTTCCGTCGTCACGGTGAAATCAACCGACGGGCAACAGGTTGAGGACTACGCCATCGACCTTGCGACCAAGTGGGGCGTGGGCCCGAAGCAGGCCAACAAAGGCATCCTGATCCTTTTGGCCGTGAATGACCGCAAATATTGGACGACGGTGGGGTACGGGCTGGAGCCCATTCTCCCGGACGGAAAAGTTGGAGGATTCGGACGCGAAGCCGTGCCGCTCCTGCGGAACAACGACTACGATGGCGCGCTGCTTCTCATCACGCGGCGCATTGCTGACGTGATCGCGGCCGACAGCGGCGTAACCCTCACCGGTGCGTCTCCTAGACCTGCGAGAGCGCCCAGCGCCGACGACCACGGTTGGACGGCAGGCCAAATCATTTTGCTCCTTGTCGCGATTTTCGTCGTGTATGCAATCGTGAGCAGGAGCGGCGGAAGTGGCGGACGCTCCGGTCGCCGCGGTGGAAGTGGGTGGTGGATTGGACCGATGATCGGCTCGGCTATGGGCGGACGTGGTGGCGGCTGGGGCGGCGGTGGGTTTGGAGGTGGTGGTGGGGGAGGAGGCGGCTTCGGCGGTTTTGGCGGAGGTTCGTTTGGCGGCGGTGGCGCAGGCGGCAGCTGGTAGACAGTCGTGGTCTGAAAAGGGCGTGTGATGGAAGCTAAGCTCAAAGAAATCGTAGAACGTCTGAAATTGGCAGCCGGCGAAAATCTGCAGGCTGTCGCGCTGTACGGCTCTGCAGTAACCGGCGAATTTATCGCCAAGCGCTCCGATCTCAATATCATTTGCATCCTCCAACGAGCCGGCGCGGTCGACCTGGAAGCGCTTCACAGCGCAGCGGAATGGTGGATCCGAGAAGGGCATTCCGCGCCGCTCGTATTTACGTTCGAAGAACTGCAGCGCTCGGCAGATGTGTTCGCGATTGAGCTGTTCGACATGAAAAACCGCCACCGGATTCTCTACGGGGAAAATTTTCTTGCTCCCCTCGAAGTGCCGTTGAACCTACATCGCTTGCAAGTGGAGCGCGAATTACGCACCAATTGGGTGCGCCTGCGCCAGGCGATTCTCGTCGCGCCACTTCGAAACAAAACCCACGGCGCGATTATGCTGGCTTCGGTTTCGTCATTCTGCACGCTGTTCCGCCACGCGCTTGCGGCGCTCGGGCAGCCGATGCCGGCCACCAAGCGGGAGGCGGTCGACACGATGGCCGCGATCACCGGCGGCAATCCCACGGCATTTCATGCGATTCTCGATCTGCGCGAAGGGAAGAAGAAAGAGCGGCAACTTGATATCGAAGCATCGCTCCACGCGTATTTGGAGTTTGTGGAAGTGGTGACGAACGAAGTCGACCGCCGCTTCGATACTCAATAGCGCGCTGCAGTAGGGATTCAAACGCGCTGCGATTTCGGCGATTGTGATACATTCCGCACCGGAGGCACTCAGATGAAAGCGCTATTGGCTGTTGTCGTAGTTCTGGTCGTGCTCGGATTGATTGTAGGCGGAGCGTACGTCAGCGCGAAAAACCAGATCGTCACGATGGACGAGACCGTCAAATCGAATTGGGCGCAAGTGGATGTCGTTCTGCAGCGGCGCGCCGATTTGATTCCGAACCTCGTCGAAACGGTGAAGGGTTTTGCCGCCCACGAAGAAACCGTCTACTCCGACATCGCCAAAGCCCGTTCGGCATTGATGGGCGCGCAGACTCCGCAGGACAAAATCGCCGCGAACGGCCAATTGGATGGCGCGCTGAGCCGCTTACTCGTAATTGTCGAAAACTATCCGCTGCTCAAGTCGAACGAGAACTTCTTGCGCCTGCAAGATGAGCTGGCCGGAACCGAAAATCGAATCGCCGTCGAGCGCAAGCGCTATAACGATTCGATTCAGGCTTACAACACTTTCATTCGCCGGTTTCCGAATAGCATTTTCGCGAGCTGGGCCGGATTCAAACAGAACGACGCGTACTTCAAGGCAGCAGAAGCTTCGCGTGAAGCTCCGAAGGTTCAATTCCCGGCGGCGACGAAGTAACGCACCCTACCGCCGCAGTATTATGACTGCTGTGTGGATCGCAGCGCTGCCTCCTTGACCCCCTGCACGCGCCGCGCTACGCTGTCCATAGGGGTTTTGTCCGCCAAAACTTGATGAAACAAACCGTAAGAATAGCCGGGGGGATCAGCGAGCTGTTTGGCACCCTCGACGAGAACCTGAAACTTTTCGAAACAAATCTGCACGTCACCACTCATCTGACCGACCACGATCTGGAAATTGAAGGCGAACCAGCGCAGGTGGAGCGCGCAGCGCTGATCCTCGATGAATATAACCAGCGCGTCCGCGATGGCCGCATTCCCAACAGCCAGGAGGTGAAATCCCTGCTGCGGGTTGCGACGCAGTCTCCGGCCAACGAGCTGCGCGGTGCCTTCTCTCCCACGCGCACACGCTCGCTCGGCAAGAAAAGCGTCGCTCCGAAAAGCACCAATCAGCGTCGCTACATCGAAGCCCTCGAAACCTACGACATGGTTTTTGCGATTGGTCCGGGCGGCACTGGCAAGACCTATCTCGCGGTTGCCATGGCCGTCGCATCGCTGCTTTCAAAGCAAGTGAATCGCATTATTCTCGCGCGGCCCGCCGTGGAAGCCGGCGAGCGCCTCGGTTTTCTTCCCGGCACCCTCCAGGAAAAAGTCGATCCCTACATGCGCCCTCTCTATGACGCGCTCCACGATCTCCTCGAAGCCGACAAGCTCGAAAGCTTCCTCGAGAAGGGCATCATCGAAGTGGCGCCGCTCGCTTTCATGCGCGGCCGCACCCTGAACGATTCGTTCGTCATTCTCGACGAAGCACAGAATACGACGAACGAACAGATGAAGATGTTCCTCACTCGGCTGGGTTTTAATTCGAAAGCCGTGATCACTGGCGACATCACGCAAATCGATTTGCCGAATCAGCGCCGCTCCGGTCTCGTTGAGGCCATCGACGTCGTCGGAAATATCGAAGGCATCGCCTTCATTTATTTCGACGAGCGCGATGTGGTCCGTCACAATCTCGTCCAGCGCATCATTAAGGCGTACGATGAGCGCGGCGGGAGTTCATCGGGCGCAAACGGCAAGAACGGACCGAATTCCGGCGCCGGCCAAACGCGCAAACCCGGCAATAACTCTTAGCGCGATTGATTCGCCTCTCCTCATGATCGTTAACCGCCAGTCCTGCATTGCCGTCCCGTTACGCGACCTCGACAAATTCCTGACGCGCGCGCAGCGGCTCCTGCGCATTCCGAATAATGCTCTCACCGTTTGTCTCGTCACCGATGCGGAAATCGCCCGCTGGAATCGCGCGTATCGTGGCAAAAAGGGCCCCACCGATGTATTGTCATTCCCAACGAATGTTTCCGCATCCAAATCCAAATCCAAGCGCGATGCGCAGCGGTCGCTTCGAAAGCGGGTTGCGTTCAACGCTTCGACCTCAGCTTCGGCTGCCGCTGAGACTGAGAACGAATCGAAAAATTATCTCGGTGATATCGCCATCGCTCCAGCAGTCGCAAAGCGGAATGCCAGCCGCTTCGGACGCACGTTTGCCGACGAGATGCGCATCCTCATTCTTCACGGTATTCTCCATCTGATGGGCTACGACCACGAAACAGATGCTGGCCAAATGGACCGCCGCGAGACGCGTCTTCGCCGCCAGCTAAGGCTGGTCTGAGCTATGGGCGGAATTCTCTACACGATTGCTGTTCTCGCGCTCACGGCCGGACTCGCCGTGTTCGCCTATCTCGATCGCGTGTATCGCGAGTTGGATCGCGTTGCGACGGGCAGAATCTCCACGCATCTCGCACAGTTTGAAACCGATATCGAGCCGCGGTTCCGTATGGACCGGCACCGCGCCTCATTGGCTTTCATATTGCTCGCCCGGCTGTGGCTCGTGCTTGTCGCCGCGGTCACTGCCCGCGGTGTGATCTACTTTGTGCCCGGCTCATGGGAAGCCGCGCTGGAGATGGTTTGCTTCCTGTCCGGCGAAGTCATTATCCTGATGCAATTTGTGCCGTCGCTTCTGCTCGCTGGTGTGCGCGGAAATTGGATCGCGCCGTTCGTGCCGGCGATCCGCGTTTTCATGTGGATCATCTGGCCGGTCCAAGTGGTGCTCGAGTTGCTCGTCTCGGTTCTGCACCTTTCCGAGGACGAGCCGACGGAGGAATCCGGTGAGCAGCAATCGATTGAAGCGTTCGTCGACGCCGCCGCGGAAGAGGGCATCATCGAGCAGGACGAAGCGCGGCTGATCGAGCAAGTGATCGAATTTGGAGACAAGCGCGTTCGCGACTTGATGACCCCCCGCCCTGACGTCGTCGCGATTCGCGCTTCGGCTACGCTCGAAGAATTGAGCGAGCTGATCGTCGAAAAAAAGTTCTCGCGCATTCCTGTCTACGAAAAATCGCTTGACGACATCGTCGGGGTCGTCATGGCGCGCGACATTCTTGAGGTATCCGACCGCGACGCAGCCCAGCGAACTGTCCGCGAGCTGATGCGGCCGGGTCTTTTTATTCCGGAAACAAAATTAGGTTCGGAGCTGCTGAAGGAAATGCAGCGCAAGAATCAGCAGATGGCGATTGTGATCGACGAATATGGGCTGATGGCCGGCGTCGTCACGGTGGAAGATTTGATCGAAGAGATTGTCGGCGAACTGGGCGAAGAGGATCGCCGGCCCGCTCCCGACGTTGTCCGCGAATCCGGCGGCAGCATGGTAATGCGCGGCAGCGTTCCGGTCGACAAAGTCGCCGAGCTTTTTGGTATGCATCTCGACGAATCGTCGGGCTATTCCGGCGCCGCAACGGTTGCCGGTCTGCTCAACGCGGTGGCCGGCCACGTTCCTCGCACCGGTGAAGTAATCGACTCCGATGGCATTCGCTTCGAAGTGCTCGAATCGAATCAGCGAAAAGTTCTCCGCGTTCGCGCCCGCCGCGTGCCGTCTGGCGCCGCGACCTCCGCATAATCCAGGGCACACGCGGCCCGGTTATCGGCGTACAATTCTCTTTCATGAGTTTCAAGTCCGGTTTCGTCGCGATCGTCGGCCGTCCCAATGCCGGCAAATCCACGCTCGTCAATACGCTCGTGGGCCGCAAAGTCGCTATCGTTTCGCCCAAGCCGCAAACCACGCGCAATCGCATTCAAGGGATCCTGAATCGCGACGACGCGCAAATCGTTCTCGTCGACACGCCCGGAATCCATAAAGCTCAAAACGTCCTTAGCCGCCAGATGATGGATGAACTCCAGCACGCTGTCGAGGGCATCGACATTCTCTCGCTGATTGCGGACGCTTCAGTGAACTTCGGTCCGGGTGACCGCTTCGCAATCGAATGGGCGCAACGTTTTCATGGCCCCGTATTTCTTTTGTTGAATAAAGTGGACCGAATCCCGAAGCACCAGCTTCTCCCTTTGATCGAGCGCTACAACAAAGAATTCGAATTTGCGGAAGTGTTTCCGATTTCCGCGCTGACAGGCGAAGGAACCCTGGATCTCGTCAACGGGTGGCTCGCGCGTTTGCCGGAGCATCCTCCGTATTTTCCGGCTGACCAATTTACTGACCAGCCCGAGCGTTTTCTCGCCGCGGAATTAATTCGCGAAAAAGCGATCCTCACCACGCGCCACGAGGTTCCGTATTCGATCGCCGTGCTTGTCGACAGTTTTGAGGAAGGGCCAAAGCTGCTCCGCATCCGCGCGACAATTTACGTTGAGCGAGAAGGCCAGAAGGCGATTCTAATCGGCAAAGGCGGCGACAGCATCAAGAAGATCGGCACGCAAGCCCGCAAGGAACTGGAAACCATCCTGGACATCCACATCTTCCTCGAACTTTTCGTCAAGGTGCAACCCAACTGGCGCCAAAATTCCTCAGTCGTCCGCCAATTAGATTGGCACCGCCAACTCGAGCAACTGAGCTCCTACCAGGAAAACGAAGACGATGAAGTGGATGACGGCGATAAACCGCCCGAAGACTTGGAACTGTAGCGGCGAATGTCGTCACCCGTCGCCGTTCTGAGCCTTTGCAGTGAGTGGCACAGGCACTCTTGTTTACCCTGAGAAACGAAGGGCCTGTGCTCTGACGAAGAAATCGTACGCTACAACTACCTCCTTCGACGTACCACGCAACAAACCTCAAATCTTCGACGGCGCTATCCCAAGCGACCGCATCTTGCGATACAAATGACTCCGCTCCAGCCCCAGCGCCTCCGCAGCTTTCGTCATGTTCCAACGGTTCTCTTCGAGCTTGCGCAACACAAACTCACGCTCATACGCCGATCGCGCCTCCTGCAAACTCTCATACGGTTTCTGCGGGCTTTTCGACGCGCCACGGAATAATTCGGGCGGCAAATGGTGCGGCTCGATTTTATGCGATGGGCTCATGATCACGAGCCGCTCGACAAGGTTCTTCAACTCTCGCACATTTCCCGGCCACGGATAGCTCCGCAGCACTTCCATCGCGGTCGCACTGAATTCTTTCGGCTTCTTCCCGTACGCCTCGCAAAACTCCGCCAAAAAATGCGCCGCGAGAATCGGCATGTCCTCGATTCGTTCGCGCAGGGCGGGCACGTAGAAGGGAATCACGTTCAAGCGGTAAAAAAGATCTTCTCGGAAGGCGTTGCGGCCGATTTCTTCTTCGAGCTTCTTGTTCGTCGCCGCGATCACGCGCACATCCACCGTAATCGGCTGATTCGACCCCAGCCGCTCGACGCGCTGCTCCTCCAGAACCCGCAGCACTTTCGACTGTGTTTTCAAACTCATGTCGCCCACTTCGTCGAGAAATAACGTCCCGCCGTCGGCCTTTTGAAACTTGCCAACCTTATCTTCACTGGCTCCGGTGAAACTGCCCTTGCGATGGCCAAACAGCTCCGATTCGATCAGCTCCTCTGGAATTGCCGCGCAATTCACTTCCACGAACTGCATCGTGCTGCGCAAACTGCTTCCATGCAACGCGCGCGCCACCAACTCTTTTCCCGTTCCGCTCTCGCCGTAAATTAAAACGCGCCCATTCGTGGGAGCCGTCAGCGCGATCTGCTGCCGCAACGCCTTCATCGGCACGCTATTCCCGAGGATTTCGTGCCGCTCTTCAAGTTCCGCGCGAAGCCGCCGGTTTTCCGCTTCCAGACGCACGTATTCGAGCGCGTTCCGCACCACAAGCACGATCTTGTCGAGCGAGAGCGGCTTCTCAATGAAATCGAATGCTCCCAGCTTCGTGGCTCGAACGGCTGTCTCGATATTTCCGTGACCGGAAATCATGATCGCAACCGGCGCCACGTCACGTCCCTGAATCTGTTCGAGCGTCGCCAGCCCATCCATTTTCGGCAGCCAGACATCCAGCAAAACCAAATCGAAGCTCCGCCGCTCAAGCTGCTCCAGGCACTCCTCGCCCGACGCGATTGTTTCCACCTCGTAGCCTTCGTCGCGAAGCAAAGCGCCCAGCGATTCGCGAATTCCGCTTTCGTCATCCACAATCAGTATCGATGCCGTCATTGGTTTTGTTTATGCCCCAAGCGAAAGTGCCCGCTCGGTGGTGTCTCTCTGCGCTCTGTGCTCAGTTTTTCCCTGTGTTCTCTGTGTCAATCTTTTGAATTAGCCTCAGGCCTCAACTCGCCGAAGCGCCGCTCTGCGCCGCAGGAGCCGCCACTTCAGTAGCTGGGAACCGAATCACAAAACGGCTGCCCGTCGGCATATTGTCTTCCACGCGAATCGTCCCGTTGTGCTCTTCAACAATTCTATTCGCGATCGCAAGCCCAAGCCCTGTGCCGCGCTCTTTCGTCGAGAAGTGGGGCAGGAACAGTCGCTCTTTATCTTCCGGAGAAATCCCGTGTCCACTATCCGAAATTTCAATTTCCACGGCGTCGCCATCGCCTTCCACGCGCGTCGCTACGTGCAGTTGTCGAATGGATGCGCCCTCCATCGCTTCCGCAGCGTTATCGATCAGGTTGGCAATCACCCGCCGCAGCAGTTCGCTATCAGCTTTGATCGGCGGCAGCGTGGCTGCGAGATCAGTGCGAAGCGTGATTCCCTCAAGACGCCCGCGAAACAAGTCAACCGCGCTCGATACGATCGCATTCACGTCCGCCGGAGCCAGCCGCGCCGAAGGGAAGCGCGCGAACTGCGAGAATTCATCGACGAGCGACTCGAGCGTGTGAACTTCACGCTCGATCAGTCCAGCACAGTCCGCGACCAGCTTTTCGAATTCGCTGCGCGATGCTTCGGCTTTATCTCCGGATGTGCGGTCGAGGTGGCGCAGAAGCCGCTGAGCGGAAAGCTGAATCGGCGTCAGCGGGTTTTTGATTTCGTGCGCGATTCGCTGGGCCACCTCCTGCCACGCAGACGCTTTCTGCGCGCGCAGCAAATCCGTCAAGTCGTCGAGCACGATTACGAACCCAGGATTTGATCGCCGCGGGCCGAGCGAGCTCACAGTCACCGCTGCCCGCACCAGCCGCCCCCCCGTCGCGATTTCGATTTCGCGGGAAGCCGCTCCCATACGCAGCGAGCGTCGCATCAAGTGCAACATCGTTCGCGACGCCTCCTCGCCAAGTAGCTCCTGCAGCGAATGCGCGTCGCGCGCGTGGTCGCCGAGAATTGCCGTGACGGCTGAATTTACCCTCGCCACCTCTCCCGAAGAATTTAGCGAAATCACTCCCGTGGGAATGTTTTCAAGAATTGCTTCCATCAGCTTTCGGCGGCGCTCGCGCTCTTCAATTGCCTGCTCGAGACTTTGCGTGAAATCGTTGATTTGCCGCCGGCCTTCACCCAATTGTTCCGCCATCCGGTTGAACGAGCGCACCAGTGTTCCCAGTTCGTCCTGCGCCCGCACTTCGATCTGATGATCGAAATTCCCGCGAGAAATTTCGCGCGTTGCTTCCGCAAGAGCTTGAATCGGCACCGTCACCTGCTTCGAGAGAAACAGCGCGACCCAGGTCGTCGCGAAAAGCAGTAGTAGAGTGATTAGAAGCAGCGCAAAAACAATTTCGCGCTTGTAGGCCCGGAGATGTTGTTTTTGCTGATCGTACGTTTGCGTTTGCGTTTGAATTTCGGCGTACCGCTCGAGATAATCGGCCGGCATTCGACGCGCCACGTAGAGCCTGCCGTCCTTAAGCGGCGCGCTCGCTGCCAGATACAGATCGTTTCCAACTTTCCAGAATTCTGCTCCACTGCGCAGCACTTGCGCCGGCTGCGGAGTAATCGCCGCTGTGACCAGCGTTTGCGCCGAATCCCCGCCAGTCGCATGGCCCGCGTACGCTGAGCCCGCACGCACTGCCCCCCGTGAATCGACCACCCAGGAAGCATCCACGGACCAACTCTCGCGGAGAAGAGTCATGTCGGGAGCGCCGGACTTTGCTGCCTGCGTTGCAACATCACTCAAATGGTTCACACTGAGCTTGCGCATGTCCTGCAACAGAAGTTGGCTCTGTTCATTCGCGAGCTCGAGTGGCCGCGGAAACCATGCGTTCAGGGTGCGGTTGACGAGCGCATAGCTGAAAAAAAACATGAATACGACCGGCAGCAGGGAAACGCCCATCGCGCCAAGCACCATTTTCGCTTTAAAGCGCGATCCCATTTCCCCGGCGCGACGCTCGGCCCACATCCGCAACCATGTGCGGATGAGAATCAGAGTAAAAACCAGTAGCGCGGCGGCGATGAACGTGGAGAGAGCGAATAGAATAACGAAAGTGTTGCCTTGTTCAGGATGGAACGGAGTGTTGAGCGAGCCCAGCGTGAACACAGCCGCGAAGAGCAGTACCACCGCGATGCCGCCGGCGATCAGCCACATTTGCTGTTTCCGGTTCGACGGCGTCAACGCCCCTCCTGCAGGTACCGGCCCAACGGGCATTCGCCGCACTTCGGCTCGCTCTTACGGCACCAAGTCTTGCCGGCCGCCACGATCAAGGCGTGAAATTCGTTGAATTTTTTCACGTTCCCAGGGAAGCGCCGTTCGAACTGCCAGCGGATATCGTCGTACTTCGCGCGCTCGTTGGCCCATCCGTGCCGAACGAGAATCCGCTTGGTGTACGCGTCCACGACGAACACCCCATGCTCGCCGGCATACAGCAAAATCGAATCAGCCGTCTCCGGCCCAATGCCAAATACGCCCAACAGCTTTTCACGCAGCAAAATCGTCGGCGTTTCGAACATTTGTTCCAGCGACCCGCCGTAATCCTGCCGCAGAAACCGGACGAACGCTTTGAGCGCGCGCGCTTTCTGGCGCCAGTATCCAGATGACCGGATCAGATTTTGCAGCCTCCTGAGATTCACGTCTTCGATTGCTGCAGGTCGCAGCAGGCCCTCGCGGCGAAGATTCCCGAGTGCTATCTCCGCGTTCGACCACGACGCGCTCTGCGTCAGAATGGCGCCTACGATGACTTCAAATGGGGTCTTGCCAGGCCACCAATGCTGCGGGCCGAGCGCGGTGAACAGGCTGTTAAAGTATTCATCCAGAGGAGGTTGCGAACTGTCCGGGCGCGCGTCGGGGGCCTTCAGCAGACGGCTGGAGGCCACAACGGGCATCCGTTGAAGTCGGGATTTCATGGAAAGCACACAATATCGAGGCGCGGTTTCCAAGTCAAGGCGGAGTGTTGCGCGCTGGCCACACTACTGTGGCTCCGATGCCAACCAACCTAGCCGCGCTTTCGCTCAAACTCTCGCATAAAGCTAACGAGCGCCTCGACCGCTTCAAGCGTGACTGCGTTGTAGAGCGAGACTCGCATGCCGCCGACAGACCGATGGCCGACAATTCCCACGATTCCGTTCGCGGCGGCATCCTTCCCGAATTGTTTTTCAACTTCTTCGTCGCCTCCGGCCACGCGGAACACGACGTTCATCTTTGACCGTGATTCCTTCTCGACGGGAGATTTATAGAACCCGCTCGAATCGATCGCGTCGTAAAGAAGTTTGGCTTTCGCTTCGTTGCGCTTTTCGATCCCGGCCACACCGCCTTGCGAGTCCGCCCATTCCAGCATCAATCCAACGATGTAAACCGCAAACGTAGGCGGCGTGTGGAACAGCGAATGTTCCTTGATCTCAGTCCGGTATTGCAGCAGGGAAGGCAGGTTTGGGTCAGCGCGCTCGGCCAGATCGCGCCGCACGATCACGATTGTGACGCCCGAAGCGCCTAGATTTTTCTGAGCGCCTGCGAAAATCAGGCCGAAGCGCTGGACGTCGACCGGCCGCGAAAGAATATCGGACGACATGTCCGCCACGAGCGGGACATCACCCGTCGGCGGTATCGACTTCCATTGCGTGCCCTCGATCGTGTTGTTCGAGCACATGTACACGTAGGAAGCGTCGGCTGCGAGCTTGATTTCACTTTCGCGCGGAATCCGTTTGAATTTCTCAGCTTCGCTCGATGCTGCGAGCCGGTACGGCGTGCCTTTCTTCAATTCCGTGATTGCCTTCGCCGTCCACATACCCGTGTGCAGCACGTCGACAGGCTTGCCGGGAAGATACAGGTTCGTCGGCACCATCGTGAATTGCATGCTTCCGCCGCCCTGCAGAAATATCACGGCGTACTCCTCCGGGATCGAAAGAAGGCGCCGCAATTCCCGCTCCGCGCGCGCATTGATTTCTTCGTATTCAGGCGAACGGTGGCTCATCTCCATCACGGACATTCCGCTCCCGCGATGATCGAGCAGTTCTTCGCGAATCCGCTCAAGCACGGGCAGCGGCAGCGTGGCTGGCCCTCCGCCGAAATTGAGGGCTCGCTTCAGTTCAGTCTTCGAAGTTGTGATCGGATTCACGCTCTGGAATTCCTTTCCGCGATAAAAGCCATCGGGGTAAATGATTTCAGCACAAAACAGAGTAGCAGATATACCCGCTCGTTGAAAAAGAGGGAAGCATAGGAAGCACATCCCAACCGAATATTTTAAAACGATTGAGCGAGCGATGGTTTACGGGCGGCACCGCTCGCACTTGACCAAAATCGGGTTCAACGCATCGCCTTGACACTCTTCACACCCAGCAATTAAACTGAAGGGCTTGGAGTTGCAGTTGGGAGCCAAACGGAATGCTTCTGTCGCGGGATTATGTCGGCTACATGGCCAAAGAAGTGGTGAAGCGGCTCGTAGCGGCGAAGATGATCGAAACGAAAAACACCGAAAACGTCACGCAATCCGTTCGCCAGGTGATGGCGGATGAAGTGACGATCGAAGACCGGCTCAATGAAGAAGTGCGAGAGATCTTGAGCAAGTACTCGGACGAGATGAAGCGCGCCGGCGCTTCCTACCAGGAGATGTTTAAGAAAGCGAAAGGCCAATTGGCCCGCGAAAGGAAATTGATCCTCCGCTAATGCGTCTCACTCGCGAAAAAACCGTTCGCATCTCGCATCGAGTCATCGATCTGCTTGTCACCCTGCCGGAAGTGGATTTCGTGGAAGACCGCGACACGATTCGCCAGGAAATCGTCACCATCCTCACGTCGCTGCTGAAGGTCGAAGAACAGGTTGACACGGAAGTCCGCGCGAAAATCGCTTCGCAGAAAAAAGAAATTCTCGAAGGCAGCGAGGAGTGGGACATTCTGTACCGCAAATACTACTCAGAAGGATTGAAGCGCCTGGGTGTCGCGGAAGTTCACGCTCACTAAGTCGTTCCGTAAAGCTGTAAGAATTCCCTGAAGCTCCCCACAAAAACAAACGGCGCTCGAATCGCTTCGGGCGCCGTTTCATTTTCTGCCTTCGAAATTTATTTCTAAGGCTGGCCGTCGGGCCTGCGCTTCAGGGTCGGACGGTCGTCATCGGAAGTCTGGTCGGTCCCCGACGTCGTGTCGCTGGGAGTTTGACTGGTCTTCTGCTGCTGATCGGTCTTCTTTCGCAGTGTCGGTTTGTTGCCACCATTCTTGTCATTCACCTTCTGATTCGATTGAATCATTCCGAGGCGTCGCTTCACGAGATCGAATTCAGAAGTCGAGACGATGTATTCATCGCGCGCCGGAAGAATTGTTGAAATCTCCTTTTGTGCCGCCTCGATCCGGTCGGGTGTCAGCGGATGAGTGGAGAAAATCTTAGGAACCGTTCCGGGCTGTTTCTTTTCGACCGCCTGAACCTTTTCAAAGAAGGAGACAAAGGAATTGGGATCGTATCCGGCCTTGTACATGTACTGCAGGCCCAGATAGTCGGCTTCGCGCTCGGCATCGCGCGAGAATTTCAGAAACGAAATCGGCACCACGAATTGCAATCCTTGATACAGCGCGTATCCTGCCCAGCCGCCAGGTCCGAGAAGCATCAGCGGAATGGTGGCCATCTGCATCAGCTGGCCCTTCGTCGCATTCTTCGTTCCGTGGCGCGCGCAGACGTGAGCAATTTCATGCGCCATCACGCCAGCGAGCTCCGACTCTTCGTCCGCATGCAGAATCAATCCGCTGTTGACGTAGAAAAAACCGCCGGGTAGCGCGAACGCGTTGATTTGGTCCGAGTCGATGACCTTAATCGTAAACGGCACCTGCGCGTCCGAATTGCGGACCAGGTTTTGGCCCACGCGGTTCACGTATTCAGTGACGACAGGGTCAGTGATAAATTTTGCAGAGCGGTCCACATCCTGCGCCAGCTGTTTACCAAGCGCAATCTCGTGCTCCAGCGAATAGAAATTCAGGCCGTGGCCCACGTTGCGATTGCCAACTGCGTCGACGTCCGCCTCGCTGCCTTTCTTGACATTCGGATCGTTTGGCTGCGCGATTGGCTGCTGACCTTGCGCCTGCGGATCGCGGGATTGCTGGGCTTGCTGGTCTTGAGCGGGCGGCTGCTGGGGCGGCGCTTGTTGAGTAGACGATTGTTGATTCGTCGAAGTTTGAGTAGCGGTTGGCTGAGCCGTCGTCGATTGTGGTTGCGCGGCAGGCTGCTGGCCATTTTGCTGGCCAGCTTGCTGGCTAGTCTGCTGAGCAGCTTGCTGGCTCTGCTGAGGAGATGCAATCGTCGCGGGAACCGCCAGTAGAGTTGCCAGGAACGCCGCGCCGAATTGCAATGTCCAGGATGCTTTCATATCAACCTCCGCCAAACATTGAAGCTCCGCCGAGCCTTGCAGCTTCGCAAATCCACTGGAAGCATTGTACACCCCGCCCCCAAGCGCGAAGCCCACAAAGGTTTATGATGGCGCGAGGACGAAAATAGTTTCTTTGCCACAGCATCGATTTTCCGCCGGGAGCTCGGTGGACCGCCCCGAGTGCTCGGCCTATATGGAATCTCGTATTTCGGAGAAGCGAAACGGCAGCAAGGACTATGCGCCTGCGGCGTGGACGGGATTTCCGTTGATGGGAGTTGAGCCAAGAAAAGCCGCTTTTTGGTTCGACCAGAAATTTGTAGATACCGTGTTTGCTATAGATTGCGGAAATTCCCATCTCACTTGACCAATTTCCGTTTGAGCCCACACTAGACCTACCCCTTCCTGAGGTTCATGTTTAGCCGCTGATTTTCCCCTCCCGCGCTCACAGTGCCTTTTCTCCTCACGGCGTTCACGATGAAATTCAAAAACAGACCGATCGCGGGCGTTGCAACCGCCTTCGCCACCGTGCAGCGGATTATTCAAAGACATGGCGGCAATATTTGGGCGGAATCGGAAGTCGAAAAGGAGGTACTTTTTAATTCACCCTCGAACTCGTCGCAGATACTTTCCTCGTTCGTCGCGGATGACATCGATGCGCGTGCGTGCCGTTTCGATGGCGTGCGCAAATGCGACCGAGCCGGACTGATACGACTCAAGACTCGGATTTCGGCGGCGGAGGCGGTGGAGGAACCCAACGGGGCGCCGGCGGATTCGCCTGGGTTGCTGGCGGAGCTTTCTTCTTCGGCTTTTTCACTTCGCGGCGTCGTGCGTCTTTGTTTCCCATGCGAATAGCTTGCCACAAGTGAGGAATCGGAACCAGAAATATTGAGGCGCGAAATCTTCCGCGTGTCACAACGCGCCAGTGAAGCTCGGGAATCAGCCGGGAGTTGCTGTATTGACGGTTTACGCGAATCCCTTTACATTCGTATCGTGCCTGCGCGAAAGATCCAAGTCGGCCAAGTGTGGAAGAACGACGACACAGGCGATTCCTATTTGATCACCAAGCTGTACAACGAGGCGCTGGCGACCTATGCGGTGCTTCGCAAAACGGGCGCGGAATCCGAGCGTCCGGTGAAAGTGAAAGTGGACCGGCACGGCCCCCTGCAGACTCTCCCCGGTTATTCATACGCTCTGGAATCCGACGAATTCTAGCCTGCGCTGAAGCTGCGCAACCATGAACATTCTGGCGATTGGCGACGGTGCCAATTCAAAGTGTGAGTCTGGTTGGCGCGTGGGCGGCGCCGATGGGCACAGGTTGAAGCCTGTGCTATCGGCTGGTTAAAGAATGTTTTGCTTTTCCAGTTCCTTCACGATGAGTTTGGACACCGCGTCGATCGCTTTGAGCGGCGAGCGCGGGTTCACCGTGTCACTCGTCCCGGTCCAGACGAGACTCCCGTCGGGTTGTGACGTCGAATAAAAATTCGTCTCCACCTGTGCCGTCTTGTCCACTCGAAGATAGTCGGGCGAATAAACCACGGGGACGATGGCGCCGTAGTAGCCATAAAAAGTGCCGTAAGCAGGATAGAGGGGATAGGCGCTGCCGGGGATATAAGTGACTTTCTTTTCGTACTTGACCAGACGCGATGCCACGATTGCGTCGATATGTTGCCCGCGCACGACATCTCTCAGTTGATTCATGTCAATTGGCGTCGCTTCAGGCCTCGGAAGCAAAGAATAGCTGGGGACGCACTGGATTCCAGGTCTCGCGATGCCCGCGCAGAGTTGGTCTTCGAATTCGGCGCGGACGGAAGCCTTGCCATTGATACCGAGGACCATGATGTTCTTGAAGTGCTGGGCGGGATTGTCGGGATTCAGCCATGTGAAGACGAGTTTCGTTGATCCTGACGCCGTCAGTGCCAGGGCGGCAGTCACGAGTAGAAACAGCACGACACGCTTTTTCATGGTGGTTTCTCCCAATTCTCGCCGCGAATTTCCGAACGAAGCGTGCAGCACTGTACCACGATTCTTCGCGGCGGATGCGCGGCAAGCTGTGCACCTGCTGGAAAAAACTAAATCGAGCGGACTGGAATTTTTACGACGTCGTCGATTCGCAGCACTTCCTTCACGACAAAACCTTCGGCGTATTGGACGCCGATCATGCGGCCGTAGTGGCGGGCCTGATGGCTCATGCGGCCTTCGAGCTCGTCGAGCGGGAGGTGCACTTTTGATTTGGGAGCGTTCTTCGGCGGCGAGAATTGAGATTTGTAGGCGAGGATGGCGCGACGCCGGCGCTCGTATTGTTTTGTGATGTCCACCGCGAATGTGGGAATGGCGGCGCCGTCCGACGTGGCGTATAGAATCTTGAACGGGCGGAACGGCTCGCCGTTCATCGGATACGCTTTCAGGCCCGCGATAAAGGCGGCTTCGAATCCCAGATTCGACGCGGTGTAGTGATCGGGGTGGCGTCCTTCCCAGTAGGGAAGAATGATGGTGTGCGGCCGAAGCTCGCGGATCATTTCGGCGATGGCGATCTTGTATTCCTCATGGAGGGCGAGGCGCGCGTCGGGAAGTCCGAGATTGCGGCGAACCTTCACACCGAGGATTTTTCCGGCGCGGGCGGCTTCGCGGAGCCGTGTTTCGGGAGTGCCGCGCGTCCCGGTTTCACCGCGCGTGAGGTCTAGGATGCCAGTCCGATATCCGGCTTGAGACATTTTCAGGACGGTGCCGCCGCAGGTCAGTTCGACGTCGTCGGGATGCGCGGCAATGGCGAGAAGATCGAGTGGCATGTAGCCTCCGGTGTGGAGATTGCGGATTTATTTTAGCAGGGGAACGCACCAGGACGCGTGCTTTCGCGGCGGTGGGATTGGTGGTACGGTTCGGCGGCAGTGCGGTGCGCGGTTTGCGGCGACAGGTAACAATTGGATAGCGAGGAGATATCGATGGCCGGGACAACATCGGGTGGCGGGAAACTGAGCAGGCAGGTCGCATTGATTACAGGCGCGGCGAAGCGCATCGGGCGAAGTATCGCACTGCGTTTGGCTGCGGACGGTGCGGATGTAGTGGTGAATTATGCGACGTCGAAGGCAGAAGCGGACGCGGTCGTGGGCGAGATTAGAGCGATGGGGCGGCGCGCGATTGCCGTGCGCGCGGATGTGTCGAAGCGCGCCGAGGTGCAACAACTGTTTGCGGCGGCGGAAGCGGAATTCGGGCGGCTCGACATACTGGTGAACAACGCGGGAATGTTTTTCGCGGCAAAATTCGAAGATCTCACCGACGACCAGTGGGACCGGATCATGGATGCAAACGTGAAATCGCAATTTTTGTGCGCGCAGGCAGCCGCGCCGATCATGAAGCGCCAGGGCCGCGGCCGAATCATTAATTTGTCATCGCTCGGCGGGATCCTGCCATGGCCTGCCTACACGCATTATTGTGTTTCGAAGGCCGCGGCGATCATGCTGACGAAATGTTTGGCGCGCGCCCTTGGTCCGGAAATTCTGGTGAACAGCGTCGCGCCGGGAACGATTCAGTTTCCTGGCGAGGCCCCGGACGAGGATTACATTCAGCGCGTGCCATTGCACGGACCGGGACGGGAGAAGACATCGCGGAAGCGGTGGCCTATCTCGCGACCTCGGATTTTGTTACGGGGCAGGTGATCGCGGTCGATGGCGGACGGTCGTTGGTATAGGCAGCGATATTTATTGGCCGGGAGACGTGAGCGGATATCCCTTTCCCCCCCACGCAGGGTGATCCGAAACTCGAATGTTTTCACCCTGGCTTTTCCGCACGCCCAAAACCGCGTATATCTGGCATTGAGAGACGTTCCCAGGTTACTGGTGCGAAGCGGATTTCTCAACAGTTACCGCCCCGCTGAATCAATATTGCGCGTAGGCAGTTGGGAACAGCTACGATACCCAAGTTATCGAATTACCGATAACTTCCCACCTCCCCCGTGTTTTTCTGAGAATGTAGAGTCGACCCGTTCCGCACAGACTGCCGCAAACAAACGAACTAGATACCATTGCTTGATGCAGACTCGAGTCGAAACCTACATGAGACAGGGAAATGATTCCGGCAGCCTTCGGGAAAGTTTGTTGAAAATCCTTCAGGCCATTTCTATCAATAGGCACAATGTCGAAGAAAACGGAATTGGAGTCAATGAAAACCCGAGGAAAGTCAGAGTGGAATGTTCTTGAGAGTGGACCCTTGGTGCATGACTTCTCAATGAAGTCTTGAATTGTATCGGCTCGTGGTGAATCATCGTACCAGCCGCGTGTAATGACACGATAGACTTTGTCGGCGAGAGTATTGAACGGAGGCGTGTCGTCGAATCGTAGTTGCTTGCGAACACTTTCTTTGCAGCCTTTTGCATCTCCTCCGCTAATAATACCGACTAGTACGGCATCGTCAAAAACCAGTTGGTTTATGTTGGCTTGCCCATGCATTGGCGTAACCATGGCACGAACCACCGCTTCGTAAACTTCATCTTCAGCAGCCGTGATTACCCTCTCGTCCGGACGAGACTTTGAAAGATAAAGCCAGAGAAGGGCAATTGCGATCGCAGCACACGCGACTGGCGCAATCCACGGACGGTGGCGAATCATTCCAGCACTTACCTCAGGACGGCGACTCAAGATAGTAGGATGGTATCTAGTGAACGCACAGATGCCTAGTCCGAAGGTCTGTTGCGATGTAATTTGGGTTGGCAACAGGCTTTCGACTGGATAATTGTCGAGAACTGGGTTTATCACCACGTATTTCGATAGACGTAACGACACGCCAAGCCCAGTCCGTCAGAAGTTGGCGATGAGTCGGATAATCGGACGAATGAGCGGAAAAGATTCCTTTTCCATTCGTGATGCGACGTGCGCGGCGGCTAATACGCGGCGAGTTTCTCGATTCCGGCTACGATTTTTTCCGTGTTCACTTGCCACGCTTTATCGAGATTGGGGCTGAACGGAATTGCAGGCACATCTGGGCCTGTGACGCGCATGATCGGGCCCGTCGAGATCGTCGAAGGCTTCTTCGCTCAGAATGGCGGCAAGTTCCGCGCCGTAACCCATCGTCTTTTTGTCTTCATGGACGATCAACACCTTGCTCGTCTTCCGCACAGAATTAAGGATCGTGCTCTTGTCGATTGGCGCGAGCGTGCGGATTTCGACGACTTCCACGTCGACGCCCTTTTGCGACATCTGCTCGGCGGCGTCGAGCGACTTCTGCGTCATGAAGCCGTAGGTCAGAATCGTCATGTCGCGACCTTCGCGACGCACGGCGGCTGGACCAATCGCCACGGTGTAGTCGCCTTCGGGAACTTCACTCTTCGCTTGCCTGTACAAAGACTTGTGCTCGAAGAAAATCACCGGGTTGGGATCGCGAATCGCGGCAAGGAGCATGCCTTTCGCGTCGTAGGCAGTGGAAGGCATCACGACTTTCAGACCAGGCTCGTGCACAAACCACGTGGCGTTTTCCTGCGAGTGATAAAGTCCGCTGCCGCCTCCCGCGCCGCAGCAAACGCGGATCGTAATCGGGCAGGAATAGCCGCCGGCGCTGCGATAGCGCAGCTTCGAAGCCTGCTGGACGATCTGCTCCACCGCAGGCGTGATGAAATCGGCGAACTGAATTTCCGGCACGGGACGCAGTCCCATCATCGAAGAGCCGATGGCGGCGGCGATGATGATGCCTTCGGCGAGCGGCGTATCGAGGACGCGTTCTTCGCCGAATTTATCGAGCAAGCCGTCGGTGACTTTGAAAACGCCGCCAGACAAGCCGATATCTTCGCCAAGAATGAAAACGCGATCGTCGCGTTCCATCTCCTGCGAGAGAGCTTCATTGATTGCTTCCAGCATGTTGATCGTGCGTGCCATGTGTGCTTCGGGTCCTTTTTGAACTTTTTTAGCGTTAACTACGCGCAGATAGCGCTAACTACGCCCAGATATGGTCCGCAAGTTCGGACGCATCGGGATACGGGCTCTGTTCGGCGAAGTCCACCGCTTCGTTGATTTCCTGAGTGATTTCCGCGGCGATTTGAGTTTTCTTCGCGTCGGTGAGCAGTTTTTTTTCGGTGAGCACCTTTTCGAACGCGACCACGGGGTCTTTTTTCTTCCAGGCCTCCACTTCTTCCTTCATACGGTATTTCGCCGGGTCGATTTCGGAGTGGCCGTACCAGCGATACGTCTTGCACTCGAGGAACGTAGGCCCTTGTCCGGTACGCGCTCGTTCGATGGCTTTCTGCGCGGCGTCGTAAACTTCCAGGACGTTGTTGCCGTCGAGCGAAATGCCGGGGAAGCCGTAAGCCTTCGCACGATCGGAAAGATTCGTGAGCGCTGTCTGCAGGCGCAGCGGCACAGATTCCGCCCAGAGATTGTTCTGGCAGACGTAAAGGATTGGAAGCTTGTGGACTCCCGCAAAATTCAGCGCTTCGTGAAATCCCCCAAAACTTGTCGCTCCGTCGCCAAAATAAGAAACGACCACATCGGTGCGGCGCAGCTTCTTGATTCCGAGCGCCACACCTGTCCCAACATTGAGCTGGCCGGCGATGCTGCTCGCAGGCGTAATCACGTGCAGCGCCGGGTAGCCCATGTGTGCCGGTGACGAGCGGCCGCGATCGGGGCTATCGACTTTTGCAAAGAGTTGCGCGAAGCAGAATTTGAGCGGCACGCCTTTGATGACGTTCGAAGTCCAGTCGCGATGCGAAGGCGCAATCCAGTCGTCCACCTTCAGCCCGAACGACGTGCCCACACTGGTGGCTTCCTGGCCCACACCCGAGTAGAAGTTACCCTTATATTTTCCCTGCCGAAACAGAATGCGCGCTTTTTCGTCGCACATCCGGCACTTCACCAGCATGCGATACAGATTCAGGTAAAGCTCGTTCGACGGGGTGCTGCTTTTCTCCACCTCGGGCTCCATCACCGCCCGGTTGGTTTTCGATGCCATTCTGACTCCTGTGAGAGGCTGCTGCCCTCCGAGTTTTCACGAAAACTATAGCACGAATTTCGGGCATGCGAGCAGCAGGGGTTCCCAAGAATCGAAGGCTTATGACAATTCATTCATATTTCAGCAGTTGGAATGGGGTTCAGTCTAATCCGAGATCGCCGCTCGCCAATTTCTCAATCAACTCTTTATCCGCGGGCAGAAAATTCAATTCGGGAAGCGATGCGGGGGTCCGCCAGTCGATTTGCTCGAAGACCAGATTGCGCACAACGGCTCGCTCGAGCGCTGCGCGAAAGAAGATGAGTTCGATGGGCTCGCTCAATTCAATATAGCGATGTTGCGTGCGATAGACCTCCGGGCCGATGCCGGCTTTTACGCCGAGTTCTTCCTGAAGCTCACGCGCGAGAGCTTGTTCGAGTGTTTCACCCGGCTTTACTTTTCCGCCGGGAAATTCCCACATCATGCCAAACGAAGTGCCACGCTTGCGCTGGCAGACGAGGAGTTTGCCGTCCGATTGGATGAGACCTGCGACGACCGTGAGCATCAACGCCTCACTTTCGCTAGAGGCGTGCCGGGATGAATGGCGTGGAATAGTTCGCAGACGCCTTCGACGAGAGGCGGCCCGGGAGTGTTAAGGAGTTCGTCGCGGATTACGACGACGCGCTTTGATTGTACCGCCGGAATATTTTTCCATGCGGGATTGTCGAGAGCGCTCGATGGCTTCGAACTCGCCCCAGTGGCCGTCCACGCAAGAACGATCACGTCGGGCCGAGCGCGCGCAACGTCGTCATCGGTGACGCTAGCTCCAGCTGGGACAACCATCCGCCCGCCTGCGATTTCGACGAGTTCTGCCACCCACGGCGGCGAGCTGATACGCGGATGCGGCCACGCTTCGCAATAGACTCGCGGACGCGCGCGAAATCGTCTCGCACACCGGGCAATCGAATCGAACGTCCGTTGCATACGGCCGATTAACTTTTCTCCAGTAGCGGCGCGATCCACGAGACGGGCGAGAGTGCGAATGTCCATCTCGATATCCGCGAGCGAACGTGGATTGATTGCAAGGAACGCGACAGGCTGCTTCAGGATGTTTTCAACGGTCACGGTCGCGAACGGGACAGATCCGATGAGCAGCGTCGGCTTCAGCCGCATCACTTCGCGAATATCCATTTTCCAGCAGTCACCGGCCTGCGGGCGGCGGCCAACGGCGGCAACATGCTTGCACCATTTGCTGACGCCGACGAGTTCACGCCCGGCACCGAGCGCGAGGAGAATGGACGTGACGTTCGGTGCGAGCGAAACGATGCGCAACTTGTCGCGTGATTTTCTGCTTGGCATGCCGTTTCCGATTCTACTTTGAGTCGCGCGTGCGTGGACTGGGAAATGTTTTCCGGAAGCCGCGGAGAAATGATGTAGGATGCCGCGCGGAGGAATTGGAATGAATCTACAGAAGTGGGCCCTGACGGCAGTGGCTTGTGCGATGTTTGCGTTTCCGGCGGCGGCGCAGAAATCCAAGACAAAAGCCGCGCCAAAAACGGTTGAGCTGCTGCCGTGGTCGCAGCAGATCGCAGTGCGCGAGCAATGGCTTGTGAAGCGGCACGCGATGCTGCTGGACATGATGAGGCGCAATCATGTGGACATGTGGATCGTCGTCAACGAGGAATTTCACAACGATCCGATCACCGAATACATTGCCCCGCCGCGCGTCTACACCGGCGGGCGCGACATTTTCGTTTTCGTGGACGCAGGCGCCGCCGGACTGAAGAAGTTTGCCATCACCGGATACTCGGAAGAAAATCTCCAGCGCTTTTTTGAGAGCGCAGACGATCCCTCGAAGCACCCGGTGGACAAGCAATTGCGCGAGCTGTGGGACACCTACCATCCGGCGCATATCGCGCTCGGGATTGACGGACGTCGAGGCGTGACGCGAAGCCTCACGAAGTCGAGCTACGACTATCTCGCCGATAAGATGGGCCCGGAAGCGACGAAGAATTTCGTGCCCGCTCAAGATTTGATCGACGAATACCTCAGCACCCGGATTCCCGAGGAATTTAGCACCTACAACCAGGAAGTAATTCTGACGGACATCATTACAAAGCGAGCGCTATCGAACGAAGTGATCACTCCGGGCAAGACGACCGTCGGCGACGTCCGCCGATGGCTCTACGATGAAATGTGGCGGAACGCTGTGGGCACCTGGTTTCAGCCGGATTTGCGTGTCCAGCGCAAAGGGACGCCGGCGGAAACTTCGCGAGGCTTTCTCGCTGTCGCGAAAGAGGACGTCGTTATCGAGCCGGGCGATTTGGTGCACATTGATTTCGGGATCTCCTACATGGGCATGAGTACAGACTGGCAAAAGATGGCGTACGTGCTTTTGCCGGGCGAAAAAACGGTACCAGCGGGTTTGCAGAAAGCGATGGATAACACGAATGCTCTGCAAGACGCGTTGATGCTGCGAGCGGCGCGGCCGGGCCGAACGGGCGGGGAAGTTTACACGATGACGATGGACGAAATGAAACAGAAGGGAATCGAGGCGATGATTTACAGCCATCCAATCGGGAATCAGGGTCACGGGCTCGGCGCGAGCATCGATTTCCGTGCGACGCAAACCGTGAATCCGACACACGAAGCCGTGGGCCCCTCCTCACAGGAGCGGCTGCGGCTCGGCTCGTATCAATCGATCGAGCTCAACACCAAAACGGCCATCCCCGAATGGGGCGGCCAGCAAATCTACGTGATGGCCGAGGACGATGCATACCTGACGGAAGACGGCTACAAATTCTTTCAGCCCCGCCAAACCGCCTTTTACGTCATTCACTCGAAATAGAACCGGAGCCGGGCATCGCGCTGCGAACGCCACCTTCAGCGAATATATTTACTTTGATGGGCGGTGGCGCACCCTTTAGCTCGAGGTGCCTTTAAGTCTTGTTTTAGAATTTTCGGGTGGCCCACTCTTCGCGGTGTGAAAGCGAAGGGTGGGGCTCTTCAGGTTCTTCTTTCCTCGCCTTGCTTTACTCCTACTCCGTCAAGCATCAACGTGAAGCGAACATCGGGCGGCTCGGTGCGCACGAATCTTGTCCGATTCAGCGACTCGCCATCTCGCAGATGAAAGCAAGACAAACCGAAATCCCCACCCTTCGCAAACCCGGCGAACGATTCGGCACCCGATACGACTGAGTCAGCACCCTCAAGTCACCTGCCTCAGTGGTATCATTCGACTGTGAAATTGCTCAATCGTGGAAACCACCGAGCGGATGGGAAGGGTGCGCCACCCGCCAAATATATGTGGGAAGTAGGTCGGATATACTGTCTGAGCATCTTCTTGTTGGGCGTCGTGTTATTCGGCTGGGCCCGCAAGGTGGGTACTATCGAATTTGATCCGAAGACTGCCTTCGGACTTTGGTTCGGTTCCTCAGTGCCGAGTTTGGGCGCGCCTCGATGGCCAAAGGAATCTGTCCGCGCCGAGCTGGCCCGACTGCAAGAGCAAACGGGACTCTCTTTGGTATCGGTTGCAGGCGGAGCTATCCGGATCGTTCTGATCGCACACGGTACATTATCAAAGGGTAGCGATCTCCCTAGCGGAGGCGTGGGCGAAATATCCCGGGACGGACGCGAAATCGCATACGGGATTTTCCGAGGACCGGGAGTGATTGTGTCACACCTAGGTATTTCTCGTACTGACGGAAGTGACCTCCGAGAATACCCGGATCTCGAAGGGATCGGTGACATCTGCTGGTCCTACGATAAATCCATGCTCGTGATGCAAGTTCGAAACACTAAGAATGACGTACGACGTGGCCTGCAAATCATGCGTGCGGAGTCAGGAACCACTCACGACGTTGATGCGGATGGGGCCGTCACCTCGCAATGTTGGTCGCCAGATAGCAAGCAATTCGCCTATGAGACTGACGGGACCGTGGACGTTTACGACCTTGAGGGGAACAAGACGCGCGTTCTCGCGAAGGGAAAGTACCCGACATGGTCGCCGGATGGCAAATGGATCGCATTTCTTGACCAGGATACGTATTACGCTATTCGTCCTTCAGGGGAAGACAGGAAAACGCTCTTCCATAAGTGGCACGCGCAGTCTGGTTTGTGGTGGTCACCGGACGCCCGCATTGTTGCCTATGTGAGCCAGGCTGGCTTGCTCGAAGGAGGGTTCTCGCTCGACGTAGAATCTTACTGGCTCAGGGTGAGACGCTTGCAAGATAATTCTGAGGGTCGCGCGGGTGGTTACGGCGGAGTGAACTACCAATGGGTGACAAATATGGAGCTTCTTAAGCAAGCGGAATCCAACGCTTCGCCGAAATAGACGCGAACGCACAGTGAAGTGAAGATGATCTGGGCGCGTGGCCTGCCCGTCGATAACGGAATCCACCTTAGATTTCGCTGGTTCCCGTCCTTCGCCAGTTTGCAAAGCGCCCGTGCCGCAGGGCGATGCGTACCTGGCGGATGACGGGTGCAAATTCTTTCAGCCGCGCCAACCCGCCTTTTACGTGATTCGCAGCAAGTAGGGCCCTCGAAGGGAGGCGCTCGCTTTAGTGCCATTTGGGGCGCTTTTGGGAGCAAGCTCCTTGCTGCACTTGCGGCACGATTTGTTCGCTTTTTCTTCAAAAAGCGTTGGATCGGCTGCCGTAGGGTTTGCTTCACTGCGGAAAAACCGCTGAGAAATAAAAACGCGCCGGAGAGGGTCGCTCTCGCGGCGCGTTTTCTGTTTTTCGATGCTGCTGTTACTGAGCCGCTTCCACCTTCTTCAGAGCCGGCTTCGGGATCTGCCACATGATTCCGGAGTCGTCGGCATTGTGCGGGTAGAACTGCGCCGACTTCTTGCCGGAAGGAAGCAGAACGATGTCCGCGCGGCGGTTGTATGCGTACCAATTGCCGGTGACATTCCTGTCGCGAGCCTTCGGCGGCTTGTTGGGGTTCGTTTCTTCGAGTGACTTCACGTCCGCCTTCGCCATCGGGCGCTCTTTTCCGTAAGCAGCAGTCTGAACCTTGTCGGCCGAAATACCCTGGTCGACCAGGTACTGCTTGATGCGCTCGACGCGGCGTTCACTGAGGTCCTGGTTATGATCCTTCGAACCGCGGATGTCCGCGAAGGCTTCGATCGAGAGCTTCGCATCCGGATCGTACTCGAGATATTTCTTGAAACCACCGGCGACCGTCGCGAGCTCAAGCTGCTGGCTCTTGACCAAGCCGACCTGCGGGTTCTTCTTATCCGGGTAGTCCGTCGGATAGAAGATGCTCTGGAGGACGACGGCCGGGATCGGCTCGACGGAACCAGTTACGTGCAGGTTCGCGGTTTGCGTTGAGCTGCCGCCGCAAGTGTTGGTGGCGTTCAGCGTGTAGGCCTTGGATTCGTCCACCGTGCGAGCTGGCTGGCCCTCGGCAACCGAAGTCGTGTCCGCCGGTTCCGCCTTCACTTGTTGCGAACCGTTCACGTCCACCTTGTTGCCGTTAAGAGTGGCGTCCTGCGCGTTTGAAGTCTTCCACGTAACGGTGGAAGAATCCTGCGTCAGGACTTTGTCGCCAATCTTGCGGTAGTGAACTTCGGCCGGATCAGCAGAGATGCTCGCGTCAACTTTCGTGTTGACGTTGACCGTCGAGCTGCCCGTCACGATTCCACCCGGACCAGCCGAGCGGAAGTCGTAAGTGGTCGTCGCCTTCGGCGAAACACCCTGCGTGCCGCTGGCCGCAACTGGCCCAACGTTGCTAATCGTGGTGTCGATCGTCTCGGTGGTCTGCCAGGTGAGGTTCGAAGTGTCGCCGCAATTAATCTGCGTCGCCGAAGCGGAGAAACTGCCGGTAACGGGCGCGACCGCAATCGTGGCGCTAGCCACACCTGCATGGAAGCGCGCCAGTCCCTTGGTGAACTTTGTTCCGCGCGGCCATTCGACGGTCTTTTGGGTGTTCTTGGAGAGATCGACGGAAGTCTTCTTGTTCGCCTGCACGTCGACGTCGCCTTCCCAGATCGTCTTGCCCTCTTGCGTGACGATCAGATGGTGCTTGCCAACTGGAAGAATCAATTCCTGCTTCCAAACCCAGAAATCGTTGTCCATCTCGTCGACATGTCCGACGAGATACGCGGGAGTGGTTCCGTTGGAGAGAACAGCGGCGTGAGTCGATCCACCGCCGAGGTAAACGCGTCCCCACGGCCCGTTCACGGTGCCGCCGTAGGCCTGCAGCACTACGTTCAGGTCGGTCGTCTTGCCCGCGGTGATGTCGACGTCTTGCGTCGAGATTTTGTAACCGTAGTTCACTACGGCCACGGTGTGTTTCCCGCCGGAGAGTGGAATGGTGCGGTTCCCCTCGTGGATGGCTTTCCCATCAACAAATACATACGCCTGTTTCGGCGTGACCTTAATCTTGAGTTTCCCGTCCTGCGCGAAGCTGGCGCTTGCACAGAGCGCAACAGCCGCCACGAGGGTGAACAGGCATGTAAATCGTCGCATCAGCATTTCTCCTGAATATATCGATAGGCGAGTTGTTTGATCACTCTCCCGCGCCCAATCGGGAAGGTGAAGGCTAGGACCGCCCTAAAATATATCGTAAACCTCTCTGTGTCAATGGGTTTGAAACAAAAAGCGAAAGCCGACGCTCGCCGGTGTGGAGGCGATTGCCAACCAGTCGGCTGCCGCGCCGCGGACAGAAAACTTAAAGCGAGTTGAAAATTACCTGAAGTTACACAGCGCAGGTATCGTCTCGCGTGACTTATACTTTATTGCGGTCCTATACGTACTTAAGCCGGAGCTGCCCGTGCTGAACGATACGATCCTCGAGCATTTTCGAAATCCACACAACGCTGGCAACCTTGCGGACGCTACGGCAATCGTAGAGGTGACGAACCCTGTCTGCGGAGACACGATGCGGCTTTCCGTTCGTGTCGACGAGGGGCGAATCAGTGCGGCGCGGTTTAAGTCGCAGGGGTGCGTCGCATCGATTGCCGCGGGTTCTGTGTTAACCGACCTGCTGACCGGGAAGAGTTCGGACGAGGCACGTGCAATCACTGCGGAGCAGGTTTCCGAATCGCTCGGTGGCCTTCCGCCTACGACATTTCATGCGGCGCAATTAGCGATGGATGCGTTGCATTCGGTCTTGGAGCGATTGTCGTAGCTGATTGCAGGATTCGGAGAACCTGGGAGCTTCCGCCGATTAGTTCGAGTGCTGCCGGAAAGCGCTCACTTTTCTGAGCGTTTCGGGATCATTCAGATTCAGGATTACGCCTTCTTCCTCCACGGCTACTTCCTTTATATCCTGCGCGAGATTCCAGACAACCGCCCTGGCGCCAACGTCGGGAGCAGCAGCGAGCAATTCGCCATAGAGAGCCGCGCGAAAGATTACGGGATGTCCGCGTTTGCCGCGATAGGTGGGTAGCGCGATCAGTTTCCCGGTTGCGTCGAACTGCTTGATCAATTCCGCAATGACGGCCAGCGACACCAGCGGGTGATCGACGGGGCAGAGAATTAAACCTTCGGTTCCATTTGCCGGCAAACTCCGAATGGCCGCGTGAATCGAAGAGAGCTGGCCCTTCGGCCAGTCGGGGTTGAAAACAATCGCCGACGGATCGATTTTCAGTTTCGCGCGAATTTCGTCCGCATGAGCGCCCACCACAATTCGCGTGATGCCCACTCGAGGAAGTCGCGTGGCCGCAAGAAGGTGCTCCGCAAACGTGAGGCCCTGAAACGAAACAAGCGCTTTCGGCTTACCCATGCGTTTGGATTCGCCTGCAGCGAGGATCACAGCGGCGAGCATGTCGGTTTACTCGTGTTGCAGGCTGGCGACGTCGGAGAGCTTCACGGATTTGTGCGGAAGATTCGGCGCGTTGCGTCGGACGGCGATTAGCTCGGCCGCGATGCTCACTGCAATTTCTTCGGGCGCGAGGGCGCCGATATCGAGTCCTACGGGAGCGTGCACGCGTTCGAATTTGGCGAGATCGTGACCTTCTTTTTCGAGCGCTCTGTAGACGGAGATCACTTTGCGCTTGCTGCCGATCATGCCGATGTAGCGTGCTTCGGTGTCAATGGCCCAGGAAAGCACGCGCATATCGTCTTTGTGGCCGCGCGTGACGATCAGCACGTAGCTCGAAGAGTTCGGAGTGATTTTTTCGAAGGCGGCTTCGTACGTCTCGTGGATTTCCGACGCCATCGGAAAGCGTTCGGTGTTGGCGAATGCCTGGCGGTCGTCGACGATGCCGATCGCGAATCCGGCTTGATGTGCGACGCGGGCGACGGCTGTGGAGATGTGGCCGCCACCGAATAGATATAAGGTTGGCTGCGGCAGGATTGGCTCGACGAATATTTCCAAAGTGCCTCCGCAAATGAGCCCGGCGTCATAAGCTGCCTCGTGATTGAGGTTGAACGTCATTTTGCGCGGCTGCTCGTTTGTGATTACGTCTTTCGCCGCGGCCCAGACTTCGGCTTCGACGCAACCGCCGCCAACGGTGCCGGCAATCGTGCCGTCATCGCGAACAAGCATGCGCGAGCTTTCATAGCTCGGGATCGAGCCGTTGGTGTGGACGATGGTAGCGAGGGCGCCACGCCGTCCGGCACGACGCATGCGCACGATTTCTTCGAAGAGGTCCATTGGCGAGCCTGTATGCGAGGGTACGACCGGGGCCGAGCGAAGTCAATTCGCGGCCAGGTTCGGTAACGAGGCCGCATCCGATGGCCGCTGCGGGAAATGACTTGCTTGTTCAGGAACTGCTGCACAAACAAATCGAGCGCATTTCAGTTGAAAATCTCAGCTGTGACATCGACGTTCATTTATCAAGCGGTTATTGGGTTAAGACCTTCGCAGCCGACCCAGCTGGTGATGAGAGCTGGTGCTTCCGAGACAGGCGAGCGGGCCTTGCTACCACAGGTTCACCAAAAGGATTGCAGTTGGATGTGCGGGATCCGGGATAGCTGGTGCGAAGCGGAGTTATCAACAGTTAGCCAGCCCCCAAGGATGGCCATACCCCCGTAGACGTGCAAGTCTCCTACTAAAGTCTTACCAGAAACCGCCATGCAGGTGGAGCGGCGTGCTCACCAGTTCTTCTGCTCCGTAATACAAAAGGTACTTAGAGCTATGCTATATTACGTCCAATGAACTCCAAGTCTGCTGTGTTTGCTTTCGCTCTCCTGGCGCTATCCGCTGCTTTCGGCACAGTTGCCTTCCCTGACGCTGGCGTATTCACGGGAAATGGCCAGAATCTCCATCAAATCAGTACAAAGGAAGTGCAACTGGTCTCTATCGACGTGACTATCATTCCTGGCCGCGGCCGCTTTCTTTTTGACGGTACGGTTCCGGGCATGGATCGAACGGAATTTCATTGCACGTTTGTGCTCAAGAATCTTTCACCGAAGGTCGAGGAGGTACAGATTGGTTTTCCCGTAGATTCAGAGTTCGCGCGGCACAACCGAGGCGAATCCCCCACGATTTCCCTCAAGGAGTCCGACAGTTGGATTTCGGACTACTCATTCATCGCCCGTGACGAGAGGTCGACCTATCACGTGAGCTTTGTGCGCCGAAAGAAAATGACCGCGGACGAGTTCAGCGAACTCTTTACGTGGAAAATGAGTTTCTTGCCGAAGGAGACGCGAACCCTTACGGTCCAATACCAAATCCCAACGACAATGGGCCTGACCTCGACGCGTAGGGAAGAGAACGCGGACTACCAGTTTAGCGACCCTCTCGAACAAGAGCTGCTGAATATAGGAATGGAAGAAATTGTAGGCTATATCACCTCTACGGGGGCATCGTGGGCTGGTGACGTCAAGAGCGCTACGTTTACGGTCATCACCGCACCATTTGAACGATACTTGGATGTTCGTGGCATTGGAGAAGAACCGCCTGTTGTTCCAGGCGACAAGCAGGGCCAAGGAGAGGAGATGGACCGGAAGTTGTTCCCAGTCCAACATCCATGGTGGTTTCGGACAGTTTCGCCCGGCGGGTGGAAGAACGTGAGGAACGGCATACAGTGGCACTACGAGGATTACAAACCGCATAATCCGATCGTTGTGAGCTACATCATGACGGAATTCCCGAGACTTCCGAGCGAAGCATCTGCTTTCGTTAGCCAATTTCTCGAGAACTTATCGGATAGCGACTCGGCGCTTTCCGCGCGCCAACAGCTCGAGTTTCTTCTGAAACCTCCAAGCGAGGGCCACCATCGCCGTTCGTCGATACCGGATGTCGTAGCGCTTCAACAATTGAAAGAACTCTTGCTCGCAACCTATGGACGTGAGCCAGACGACGAATCCGTGAAGCGCCACGTCGCGAGTCAAGTCTGGTATCAGCCCCAAGCGAATTTCAGCATAGACGACCTAACGATGACCCAGAAGGCCATCCTCAACGAGATCGACGCTTGTATCGATATGGCAAAGGAAGCGCAGAGCCCCTCGAAGAATTGATGGGATGGCGACATGAACAAGGCCGCGGTCTCGCTACGTCCTGATGAGCGAGAAAAAAAACACTCGGCCTAATGGGAGTAACTGTCGAGAACATCTTTCGGGAACTAGCTCCGGAACTCCGGGCTACTCGCTGAGCCTGCTGACCAGTTGCCGAATCGTCGGGTTGTCGCAGACGGGCCACTCCGCTACGCTCGGACCGAGGCTGTGCTAAATTCCTTCGCGTTCCGGAAGCGCCATGCACCGCAAAGTGCATCGATATCGAGATACGATATGAGTGGAGGAAGCCATGAACGCCGTTGTGTTTTCCGAACACGGAGGGCCGGACGTTTTGCGCTACAAGAGAGTGTGCGATTCCCGGCGTTCGAGACGCGGTATGAATGCTATAGATGAGACTCGCAGTTCGAAGGCTTGGCCGGCAGCCCAAGCCTTCGAACTGCAAATCGGCGAGGCAATCCCACTCAGCGCTGGCGAACTTTCTTCGCAATCAGCTCTGGCGGAAGCGCTCCATTCTTGAAGAGCAGTCCTCGCAGAGACACAGAGTTGCCACCGGTTAGTGCCCCCAAGCCCGACACTCCGTCAAAATCCGTTTGGGTGGAGGTCTGCACGTGAACGCTGCTCGATCCGGCATTCACGAATAGCATCGACAGCGCCGTAACGCTGAAATTCGGCGCTGCGATCGAACCGGCTTCCACGCTGGCGGTGAACTGGCTCATACGCAACCGCACGCGACTGGCAGTGACACCCAGCGGCGGACCTGGATTTGCCGTGCCCGCAACTCGTACCTGAACAGTTTGACCAGGGATGAGTTGCGATGTGTCCATCGCGCTCTCGAAATCGCCCCGTTGAATGCTGGGAACTGCCAGGCCTTCCGCTTTCACTTGAAACGAGGAATTGCTCAGCGTGACAAGCGTTGGACTTCCGGCGATGGCGGTTCCCATGCTTCCCAGAGAATCGAGCACAACCATTTCGAAGTGCGTGGCGTCGTCGATCTTAAAAACGGTGCCTTCGAGTTCGTCATCCACGGCGTCATCTTCAAATGCGATTTTCTTCGCCGTGAAAGCGCCGCCGCCCATGAGCTTTGCATCCACATCAAGCACCTGGCCATTCATGAGGCACGAGAAGTTATTCGCAGCACAGGACTCGAATTCGAACTCGGTGGCGTTATCGAGGGATATCGCAAAATCTCCGTGCGAGGAATGCAGTGTGAACGTTTTGTTCATGGCATTAACGCCTTGAACCGAACCTAACTGATCGTCGAGCTCCTCGAACGCACCGTCCGGGTTCATCGCCAGTTGTCTCACAGTGACGGCATCGGCCAGACCGAAGTCCGCGCCCAGAGATGTGCTGAGAACCGAGGTGGGATTGACGTCCACCTGGAGGCCCGCCGGCGAATTCGCCATCACCATAATGCCGGCCCCTGGAAACTGTGCGGTCGAGGTGAGCATTCCCATCGGCTCGAATTTGCAGACTGCTCCAAGCGCACAGTTCGCAAGGATCGCAGAGGTGTCATTCTTGAAAGTAACCTCGGGATCGGCAAACGTGAGTGCGAGGCTTGCGTACGTTCCTGGAGGTACATTCGACGTACTGAGAAATGCAGTCTCCGTTTCCAACTGACGCAATTCGACGCGCACAGGTCCTTTGCCAGCGAGCAAGTCGACATTGCCGGGATTCAAAATCGCTCGGGCCACCGTCACTTCGAACGATAGAAGCGTCACGCCGGCGGGAGGAGTATCCGTAATCGTCAGCGTGACCGCCGCCGTATTCGCGGCTGCCGCTGCAGTTATTGTGATCGTTGCCGAAGCCATTTTCGCGGAGTCGTTGATCGAAGTTGCCGTCAACGTCACGGTCGGGGGGGTTGGAACATTCGGTGGCGCAGTATATGTCACCGAGCTTGTCGTTATATTGGTCAACATTCCGCAGGCGGCGCCGCTGCAGCCCGCGCCAGACAGTGTCCACTTCACGCCCCGATTCAAGTAATCGTTTCCGACGCTTGCGTCGAAATCCTTCGTGCCGGTTCCAACCGTCAAGCTGGCGCTGGGTGGGGAAACATCAATCGAGGTGGGCGGAGGTGGATTCTTCTTGCCGTTGTATGACCCACAACATGCGAGGCCAATCATTCCGGCGGACATCATCAAAGTAAGAAAAAGACGCGAGGGTACTCGACTGCTCGTGTAGCGTGTCATCTGCACACACCTCTCCCCGAGAATTTGGTCAAGCGTTCAAAATGTTGGTTCAACAGTGAGCGAGCTAAGGCAAGTTAAGACGCTGGAGAAATCACGTGCACGCCGTGTACCACAATTTACGGATTGCAATATTTGAACTTAGTATAATTCTTATACAAGAATCCAGATTTCATACGTTTTAGAATGTGAAAAACTGTATTGGCGTGACAGGCCGGGTTTGCGATTCGAGGTGCTGCGCAACGATTGCAGCGCTGTCCGCCGCTCGGCTGCATGCCGAGTCAGTGGTAAGGATGCGATCGCCGGATGGCCACTCCGCTACGCTCGGATGGGGATGCTGTGCTAAATTCCGTCGCGATCTGGAAGCGCCCTGCACAGCAAAGTGCATCAATATCGAGACGCGATATGAGTGGAGGAAGCCATGAACGCCGTTGTGTTTTCCGAACACGGAGGGCCGGACGTTCTGCGCTACACGGAAGTGCGCGATCCGGAGATTGGGCCGGGCGAAGTGCTCGTACGCGTTCGCGCTTGCGCGCTGAACCATCTCGATTTGTGGGTGCGGCGCGGGATGCAAGGAATTGCGATTCCGATGCCGCACATTCCGGGGAGCGACATTTCCGGCGAAGTGACGAAGGTGGGAGACAAAGTTTCGCACGTGAAGGCCGGCGAGCGAGTGTTGCTTTCGCCTGGAATTTCTTGCGGGCACTGCGTCCACTGTTTGAGAGGGAACGATAATTTCTGCAGGCAATACACATTATTCGGATACATGGTCGACGGCGGCTATGCTGAGTTGGTGGCGGCGCCCGCAGTGAACGTGATTCCGATTCCGGTGAATCTCACGTTCGAAGAAGCCGCAGCCGTGCCGCTTGTTTTTTTGACGGCGTGGCACATGTTGATTACGCGCGCGCAGTTGCTGCCTGCTGAAACAGTATTGGTGCTCGCGGCCGGCAGTGGCGTAGGCAGCGCTGCGATTCAGATTGCGAAGGCGACCGGAGCGCGCGTAATTGCCACGGCCGGGTCCGAACCGAAGCTCCAGAAAGCGAAAGAACTGGGCGCTGATGAAGTTTTGCTCCACACTATTCCGCATTTCTCGCGGGAAGTGAAGCGGCTGACGGGCCGGCGCGGCGTGGATGTGGTCGTCGAGCACGTGGGCGACGCCACCTGGCAGGAAAGCCTGGCGAGCCTTGCGATCGGAGGGCGATTGGTTACGTGCGGGGCCACCACGGGCTACGACGGGAAAATTGATTTGCGATATTTGTTCAGCCGGCACATCTCGATTCTGGGTTCGTATATGGGCAGCAAGGCGGAATTGTATTCGGTGCTCGAGCTTGTGGGGCGCGGGATCGTGAAACCAGTGATTGACACGGTCATGCCGCTCGCGCAAGCGAGCGAAGCCCACAAAAGGATCGAAAAGCGCGAGCAATTCGGCAAGATCGTTCTACAAGTGGCGTAGAGCAGGTACTGCTGAGGAGTGCTCTTTGGCAGGCCGTGCGCTTCGCCGAGCCACCGCTCCCGTACCAAATTAGTGCACAGGTTGCTCCGCGCTCGGCGTGTACGTCTCCGTATTAGCATGCAAATCCTGACGTTAGGCGCCATCGTTGTACGGCACGACGGGAAATCATTTCGCGGGTATTAGGGAAACAGTTTTCCGCGGAGCGCTTCAAATCAGGGGGTTTAGCCGCATTCGAAAAAGAGCCACCTCTTCTAAGTGTTTGCTAATGTTTGACATAGACCAAAACGGCACAGTGGTACTAGTCGTGCTTTCCTTCTCATTACCAGCTGAGGAGGAAGTCGTCATGGTTTTCGCCATCGCAGCCCTCATGTTTCAATTCACACCGACTCCGCGATTGCTGGTTCCAGCTTTCGCGACACCTGCGGCGACAACCTCGACGACGGCAGATGGAACCAAGCCGAAGCCTGCAACTCCGGCCAGCACGAATGCCGTGGCGGTAACGATTCCCGCCACGTCTGGAACCGGCCGCCTCGATATGGGCGCGGTAAGCCTCAACGGCGATGCAAAAGAAAACGCTGCGCCGGGGATGTCTGCAGTTTCGCTGGCGCGCGATCGCGATGACCAAAATTCGCAATCACTGGCAAGGATCCGCATTCCGGAAGCCGATCCTGTGAAGCCGATGACCGTCTACTCTGCGGAGACCCCGCGCTTGAGCCGGAGTTGGCTCGCGCTGTCGCTGATCCAGCACGGAGCAGCGACGTTCGATGCGTACTCGACGCGACAGGCCGTCGAGCACGGCGCTATCGAAGACGATCCGATGATGAGGCCATTCGCGCACTCGGGAGCTATTTACGCAGCGATTCAAGTGGGGCCGCTGGTTCTTGACTACGTCTCGCATCGCATGCAGCACAGTGAGAATCCAATGGTGCGGCGCATGTGGTTTATTCCGCAATCGGTGAGCACGGCGGGTTTTCTCTTCTCCGGCGTGCACAACATGAGCGTCGCAAGCCGTCCGTAATCGCGCCCGGATTGAAACATCGGCGCGACGAATTTTCTTTCTCACACTCCCTGGCAGGAATTGAGAGAGCTCAGACACCCGGGTTTTGTTACCGGGTGTTTTTTTTTGCGTTGGGAGGGTTTCATTCAGAGACCAATGCCTGCAGATATTTTTGCCGCGGATGCGGACGCTCCGGCGAGACGTTTTTCAACCCACTCTGCACCTTTCTGTGCTGCTTCTACGGCAGCGGAGATGTCCGAAATGGGGCCGATGGAATCGGCGTTCGCGAAGAAGATGCGGTCGAGCGGCTGGCTCGCGGCGGGGATTGTTTGCGTGTACGTCCCGGGCGTGGGCAGGAACATGGGATGGCCGCGACGATAGAAGTGGACCTCGACGGGATTCGCGGCGGACAATTCGGGAAGCAGCTTCTGAAAATCGCGAAGAACGTTTGCAGCGATTTGCCGGCAATCGTCGACCTTGAGCAGCTTCTTGCGTGCAACTTCCGAGAGCGGTGTGTAGAAGGATAAAATATTGTTCTTCTGTTTGTAACCTGGCTGTTTTTGGACGACCCAGTCCGCCACAATGAAATCGGTGAAAGAGTTTCCGGGGCACCATGTGTCGTACGCGCGGTTGTAGACCGGCCGGTCGAAAATCATATTAATCACAGGATAAGGGCAATAGCGGAAAGACGACATGGCATCCTGCTGTGCGTCGGGAAGTCCGGCGACAATCCGGGCGGTGATGAATTTCGGCGTGGCCATTATGACGAACTTCGCCGCCACCGAACGCAGCGCGCCCCCTTGGACATACGTAACACGAACATCATTCTTCTGCGGCTCAACAGACACGATCGTTGCATCGCCTGCCAACCGTTCGGCGAATTTGGCCTGGAGCGTTTCGAAGAGTTTGCGCGTGAGTGCGCCGTTGCCGCCTGGTAGCGTGACGCGGGGGTCTTCAGGTCCTGCCATTGCGGCCTGGATATCGACAAGAGCGACGTAAGCTGACGTATCCGCAGGTTTCGCACCCCAGTTCGACGGGCTGTAGGCATCCCACCAGGTTGTGAGTTCCGGGGCGTATGCGCTCAGATATTTTGTGAACGGGACGGCGTCGAATTGGTTCACATCCTTCGAGATGTCGAGCGCGAGCATGTCGGTGCGGAATTTTTTAAAACTTTCGCGGACGGAAGCGGGGTAGGGAAGTTCGTCGAGGCCGGTGCGCCAGGTGTCTTTCACCCATTTCCCGTCGAGGATCGTGGGGTCCGGGGAATTGATGGGAAGCATCGTCAGCCCAAGTTCGCGCGCGAGTTGTTCGCTCGTCGTTCCTTTTTCGTCGAAGGCCGAACCTGTGGCGAAGGCCTGGCCCTCGTACTCCTCAAGATAAGCGTTGCCTCCGAAGTGCGGCTCTTTTTCGAGTAGCAGGAAATCGCGCTGTCGCAGGAAGTACGCAGCGCTCAGGCCACTCGCTCCTCCGCCGACGATGACGACATCGTACGTTTTCGAGACCGGCGGATGCGCGAAAACTTTCCCGTCGCGCACTTGATGGCAGATATCGAAAGAATCGCCGTCGACCTGCGTTTTCGATTCGTCGGCTGCGGCGAACAGCGAGAGATCGATCGGGCAACCGGCCGCCACCGATCCTGCGACGACGAACTTCAGAAAGTCCCTTCGACTGCCGCTCATGAGTGCTCTCCTTCCAGAGTAGAAGACAACAGCGATGCGGGCGCTTCTTCTCTGCGTTCACCGCGCGTTCGCAGACGATACCAGATAAGGATTGTGGCGATCGAGAACCCGAGAATAAGCGTGGAGATCGCGTTGATCTCCGGAGTGATTCCTCGGCGAAGACGCGACCAGATTTCGAGCGGGAGCGTGTTGTCACGGCCAATCAGGAAAAAGCTGACCGCGATTTCGTCGAGCGAGAGAGTGAAAATCAGCAAGCCCGCGGCAATGAGCGACACGCGCAAATTTGGAAGCGTGATGCGCCAGAAAGTCTTCCAGTGATCTGCGCCCAGGTCGAGTGAGGCTTCTTCCTGCGCGCGCTCGAGTTTTTGGAGACCGGCGAAAATCTCCGTGGTAGCGACCGAAATGAGCGCTGTGCCGTGTCCGAGAGTGATCGTCACAAGGCTCAACTTCATTCCGACTCCCACGAACAGCATTAGCAGCGACAGGCCGGTGATAATTCCGGGCAGAATCAGCGGCAGCAGAACGACGCGGCGAAACAGCGCTTTTCCCGGAAATTGAGCGCGGTCGAGAGCAAGTGCCGCGGGCAGCCCGAGTCCCAGGGAGATCACCACGGCGATTGCCGCGACGATTGCACTATTAAGGACCGCGTCCCAGAGCGAGGCGTCCTGGAAAAGCTGTCGATACCAATCGAGCGTCCATCCGGCGGGAGGGAATCCGCCGACGCCCGAGCCGTTGAAGGAATAGAGCACGAGCACGACGATTGGAAAATAGAGAAACGCGTAAACGAGCGTGGCGTATGCGGTCAAAAAGGGCGTGCGACCAGAATTGAATCCGCCGCTCATGACAAGGTGAGTTTCCTTTCGAGGCGTTCGGTTGCGAACAGGATGCTTACGACGATGACGAGCATGCACAGCGAAATTGCCGCGCCCAGCGGCCAGTTGTACGCGGCGCCGAAAAGGCTGACGACGATATTGGAAATCATGATGCCGCTTGCGCCGCCGACCAGAAGCGGCGCGAGGAAATCACCGAGCGTCAGCACGAACGCGAAGGTCGCACCGGCCAGCACGCCAGGCAGCGAAAGCGGAAGAATCACGCGGCGAAACGTGGACCAGGGCGACGCGCCGAGGTCGTGCGACGCTTCGACGAGATTGCGCGGAACGTGTTCAAGCGATGCGTAGATTGGCAGAAACGTGAACGGCGTGTAGATGTGAGTGAGCGTCAGCACGACGGCGAACGGGCTGTACAGAAAAAACTCCACCGGATGCCGGGTGATGTGCAAATACTGAAGAAGCCCGTTCAGCACGCCATCGCTGCCGAGAATTGTTTTCCACGCGTACCCGCGAACCAGATAGCTGGCCCAGAGCGGAATAATGACGAGCTGATAGAGAAGCTCTTTCCGCTTCGCCGCGTGAAACGAAAGATAGTATGCAAGCGGATAGCCGAGCAGCAGCGCGAACACAGTAACGGCGCCAGCGATTCGCATCGAACGGAAAAGCACGGACACATAAATCGGATTGCGAACAAGCTGCGCGTAGTTTTGCAGATTCCAGTTGTGGACGATTGTCTGCTGCGGCGAAACGGACCAGAAGCTGTAACAGAAAAGGATGGCGTACGGGACGAGCAGAAACACCGTTACCCACACCAGCGGCGGGATTGTGACGGTCGCTTTGTAGGCGCGGGAGTACATGTTAGCGGGCGTCTCCATCGCGCACCGCGATCGCATCGTCGGCGCGAAATTCGAATTCATGCTCGCCGCTTAAAGCGCCTGGGTTTCCAACGCGTGCGCGCAAAATCTGCGAGGCGCCGCAATCGATTTCGAGCAGGTCCATCGCGCCGCCGAAGTTCTGAGAATGGATGCGTCCACGAAAATGCGCGGAGGCCGTCTCCGCGGCCCTTTCTGCTGGCATTTCTGTATCATCACTCCGAGTTCCGGGCGCGAGTAGTCGAATACGTTCCGGGCGCAAAGAAAATGTGGCTTTCCCTGGCGGTGCGGAAGTTCGCCACCGCAGCGACCCGGCGCGAGCTAGACCGTCGCGCACCTCTGCACGAAGTAGATTTGTTTGGCCGATGAATTGCGCAACATACGCGGAAGCAGGGTGGCCGTAAATTTCGCGCGGCTCGGCGATCTGTTCGAGCAGGCCTGCGCGGAGAAGCGCGATGCGGTCCGAGAGCGCCATCGCTTCTTCCTGATCGTGAGTAACGAAAATAAACGTGATACCCACTTCACGCTGCAGCGCCTTCAGTTCGGTTTGCATCTGGCGGCGAAGGTTGGCGTCGAGCGCGGACAACGGCTCATCGAGCAGAAGAACGCGCGGACGGTTTACCAGCGCGCGGGCTAGCGCAATACGCTGCTGCTGTCCGCCGCTGAGTCGCGCGGGAGGCGATTTCGCAAACTCGTTCATTTTGACCATGCCGAGAGCCTGCGTCACGCGATCTGGGATTTCGCCTTTTGCGACGTTTTTCGCGCGCAGGCCATACGCGACATTGTCAAAAACACTGAGATGAGGGAAGAGCGCATAACTTTGAAAAACGGTATTCACCGGGCGGCGGTGCGGCGGAATGCGGTCGAGCCTCTCACCGCCCATCCAGATTTCGCCACCGTCGAGTTGTTCAAAACCCGCGATGAGCCGCAACAGCGTCGTCTTGCCCGAACCGCTTTCGCCGAGAATCGTGAGAAATTCACCGGAAGCAACTTCCAGCGAGATGCTACGAAGAACGGGTCGAGTTCCAAACCGTTTTACCACTTCGCGTACCGAGAGCTGCGAATCCTTTTGCAGGGATGAACTCGAAACGCTCTGCGTGATGCTGGGATTCATCGATGGCTTCCGCGTGCGGCGCAGAATCCCATTGAAGCGAGGTACCTCACTGGGCGGCCTTCACTTCATTCCAAACCTCGTTGTACTTCTCGCGCCGCGGCACTTGCTGCCAGAAATAAATGCGCGTCATGTATTCGTCCACATTGTCGAGGTGAAGTGATTTCTTCTGCTCGGCGGTCATGAATTGAGCCGCCTGGGGATTTGCAGGGTCGTATCCAGTGACGTCCGTCACCGCTTTTTGCGTTTTAGCCTCGATCATGTACGCCAGAAATTCGGTGGCGAGATCTTTGTGCTCGCTTGCGGACGTGATCATCAGGTGATCGATCCATCCAGTCGTGTTTTCTTTCGGTATCGTTTCGCCAATCGGGAAATTGGCTTTGCGCAGCTGGTTGGTCATCAGAGGCCAGCCCATCGCCGCGGCCACTTCATGATTTTCGAAAAGATTGGTTAGCTCGCCGCCGGTGGTCCACATTTTGCGAATATTCGGTTTCAATTCGATGAGCTTCTTTTTCACGCTGGCAAGTTCGTCGTCCGTCAAATTGTAGAGATGGCTGGGATCGGGTTTATCGTAACCGAGAATTTGCGCTGCCATATAAATGGTGGAGAGCTCGTCCCATACGGAGATTTTGCCTTTCAGTTTCGCACTCCAGAGAACGTTCCAGCTGTCGGGCGCTTGTGGAAACGCAGTTGTGTCGTAGAGCAGAGGGTTCGGCCCCCACGTGAACGGCACGCCGTACACATTTCCGTTGACGCGGACAAGTGGAAGCGCGCGCAACCGTTCGGAGAGCTGCGAGTATGACGGGATCTTCGTGAGGTCGAGCGGCGCCGCGAGCCCTGCGGACGCAATCATTGTTGCGACATCGCTCGAGGGTGAGATCACGTCGTAATTGCTCGCGCTGCCGCCGCGAAGTTTCGCTACGAGCTCGTCGCTCGACCCCATGTAGGAAGCGCTGACCTTGCAATTGTGGGCTTGTTCGAAAGCGCGGACGAAAGCCGGATCGGCATAACCTTCCCAAACGAGCAAGCTGAGAGTGGGGGTTTGTTTTTTGCACCCGGCGGCTGCGAATGCGAATGACGGCCGCAAGCGCGAAAGCTGCGATTTTGTTTTTCATCTTCTTGCGTGCGCTCCCTCGAAAGTTTCGCTTCGAATTTACTTGCCAGTTGACCTTGCCTCGCTGCCTTCGCTGCCTGCCGCTAAAATGTCGGCGGCGTGTTCACCCACAGGACCCAGGCTTCTTTCTTGCCGGGATTTACCCAACGATGTGGCGTGCTGCTTTCGAAGTAAAAGCTGTCGCCTTGCTCCAGGCGATTCGCTTCGGCGCCGTCGAGCGCAATCTCGATGGTTCCCTTGAGAATGTAAAGGAACTCTTCGCCTTCGTGCGTATAAGACTCGCCGCTGCCGGCGGCGGGCGCGATCCGAAAAATATGCGGCTCCATCACGGTATTGCCCCAGGAGAGAAGTTCCATGCGAATGCCGTTGCCCGCTTCGAGAACCTTTCGTTCCGCCGGACGCACGCGGCCGGGATTTGCCTCGGACGGATCAAAGAGCGAAAGAATGCTGAGACGGTAGAATCGCGCCAGCCGCCGCAGCGTTGCGATTGAAGCGCTCATTTGCCCGCGTTCGAGCGCGGAGAGAAATCCAACCGAAACGCCCACCGCTTGCGCCACTTTTGCCAGCGACGTCGTTGCGCTTCAATCGCAGGCGCCGCAGGCGAGGCCCGACGGGATTTGCTCTCGGCCGGCTCAGCGCCGACTTAGAAAGCAGTCCCTGGGTTTTGAGCATGTGAACGATGGCAGGCGCATTCATTCCGCGAGCGCGACGCAGGAATTGGGCGCGCTTCAGCAAACGCACATCTGCGTGCGTGTAAAGTCGGTACTGGCTGCGCGAGCGGGCCGGGGAGATAAGGCCCAGCGTTTCCCAGGATCGAAGTATCGAGGGCGATACTCCGACCAGCCGCGCCACATCGCTGATGCGCAGGTAGCCGCCAGCATGCTCGGGTTCTTGGATCTTTTGCCGGGCGCGAGCCAAACCAGTTTCCTCTTGACAACCCTCAGGCCTTACTCTAACGTTCGCGAATTATAGTAAGGTTTTTCGGAATGCTGCAATCGAAAAATCCGGGGGCGTCGGGGGTGGACGCAACTTGTTCAAAGGAGCGCCAATGAAAGCGACGAGTTGGCTACGGGTGTGTCTGCTTGCGTCCGCGAGTCTGGCATTCAGCATGGGAACGATGGCACAAACCAACGGAACGATCCGGGGCAGCGTTACGGATCCGTCGGGAGCAGTGGTGCCCGGCGCAAACGTGACTGCGACGCAGGCCGGGACGCAGTCGGCTCGGTCCACCACTAGCGGAAGCGACGGCTCGTTCGAAATCCCCGAGCTTCCGGTGGGAACCTACTCGATCTCGACGGAAGCGCACGGATTCAAGAAGCATATCGCCACGGACATAGTCGTTACGATCGGCCACGTGGCGGTTGTCAACGTGATCCTGCAAGTGGGCGGCTCGACCGATACGGTGACGGTAGAAGCGAACGCCGCACTGGTGGAGACGACCAGCACGCAGTTGGGCGCGGTGATGACAGACACTTCAATTCGTGAGCTGCCTTTAAATACGCGCAACGCATACGCGCTTCTTCAGCTCCAGCCTGGCGTGCAGTCTCAGTTGGGCGCCGACCTTTTTGCCGGTAGCGACAATCCGGGCGTCGTTTCCGTGAACGGTGGCCGCGGACGCTCGAACAACTACATGGTGAACGGAGGCGATGGCAACGACATTTTCGTAAATGGTCCGGCAATCCAGCCGTCGCCGGATGCAATTGAAGAATTTCGGGTGCTAACGAATACCTTCGACGCTGAATACGGACGCAATTCCGGCTCGGTCGTGAATGTGGTGACCAAGTCCGGGACGAACGCGGTGCATGGCGATTTCTATGAGTTTCTGCGAAACAACGCCCTGAATACGAAGGGGTACCTCGATAACGCGGTGGCGCCGTATTCGCAGAATCAGTTCGGCGCCACCATCGGCGCGCCGATCAAGAAAGACCGAACCTTCATATTCGGCTCCTACGAGGGGCTGCGACTTAGTCAGGGCATTTCGACGGGCACGGTACTCTTGCCCACCGCAGACGAAGCCGCTGGAAACTTTGCCGAGATCATTAAAGGACAGACGCCAGCAGCAACCTTTCTTGGCCAGATCAACGACCAGACGTTCGCCGATACTCTGAATGCTCGACCGGGTTGCGCGGCTGCGGCTGGGGCTCCGATCGCCGTAGGAGCACTCTATTCCAACTTGTTCCCCAAGAACCAGATCCCCACACAGTGCTTCGATCCCGTCGCGCTTGCAATTTATAACCAATACGTAGCGCCGCTGGGAACGGGTAGTTTCAATGCAACCCCTCCTAAAAACGTACAGAGCAATCAGTTTACGGTTCGCTTCGACCACAACATCACGCGAAGCGGTTCGCAAAAGTTCAGCGCCTATTATTACTTCGAGAACGATAGCACAACCCTGCCGATGTCGTTCTTTCAAGGTGCGGGTGGAAACGTGCCTGGGTTCGGCTCGCTATTTGGCACACGTGTTCAGCAATGGAATCTGAGCCACACGTGGATGATCGGGTCGAACGCCGTCAACGAATTCCGCTTCAATTATTTTCGAGAGGGCCAGCAGACCAACAACCACCCCGTGCATACGCTTGCAAGCGTGCACGATTCCTGCGGGACAATCGCTCCGGCGAATTGCTTTCAGGACCCGGCTTTTGATCCGACTCTGGGTATCACAACGAATCTTCCGGGACGGGTCGGACTGCCATACATCAACGTCTCGGGAGGCTTTGCGATCGGGAACAACTTTGAAGGAGAACTCCCGCAAACGGGCAACACTTTTCAGTGGACTGACAATTACACAAGGACGTTTTCCAAACACACTGTAAAGATTGGCGTGGACGTGCGACGCCAGCGCTTCGATCAATTTTTGTACTTCGATGTCAGCGGCGAGTACACCATTACGAGTCAGGCGGTTCAGGATCAGATCGGCGTCGGATTTCAACTTTCCCTCCTATCCAAATTACTTCCTCGGCGCCGCCAGCTCGTATACGCAGGGGGCGGCGCAGCGAGAGGATCTACGGAATACCGTCCCTATATCTCTTCGCACAGGATAGCTACAAGCTGAAATCGAATCTAACGCTGAACTACGGATTGCGCTGGGAATTGAACACACCCTATTACGATACGGGCAACCGGCTGCAGACGTTTCGACCGGGACAGGCAACGACGCAGTATCCGTGCTGGCTTTCGCAGGGGAATGCGGCTGCCCTCGGGCTGGCTCCTGGCGATTGCGGCCAGGGCAGCGGCGCCAACAATGCTGTCTTTCCGCTGGGACTTGTATTTCCCGGAGACCGGGGAGTTCCGCGCGGCTTGACCTCGACGTACTACAAGGGTCCTTCGCTCCTCGTATCGGAATTGCCTGGAGTCCGAGTTGGACAGAGGGTTGGCTCGCAAAACTGACGGGTGGTCCGGACAAGTCCAGCATCCGCGCTGGATTCGGACTTTTCTACAATCCGATCGAACAATTCGTTCTTGAGCAGTTCAGCGCGGAGCCGCCCTTTGGCGGAAGCTCCTTCGTCACTAACCCGCTCTTTAATTTGCCTTATCTTGGTCAGAACGGCACGCAGACGCCGAATCCGTTCGGCGGAGTGATTCAGCAAACACCGAAAACGCCGTGCGCGGTGGATACGCCGGGCGGTCCCAACGGCTGCGTGGATTGGTCCAATTTCCGGGACGCAATTTACTTCGGCGAATTTCAGCCGCATCTGAAATCGCAATACTCGGAACAGTACAATCTGACGATCGAACGCCAGTTGACGCGCGATATGCTCCTGCGGGTCGCCTACGTCGGCACACAAGCTCACCATCTCCTCGCCTCGCACGATCAGAACGCCGGAAACATCCAGACATGCCTTGGCCTGATTGCTCTGGCGCATCTAAATCCGAATAACGTGCTTTCGGCGCCTGCGGCCTCCGGAGGAACTCCAACGTCGTGCGGACCCTCCGGCGCGGAATCCGAGTATTTTATTCCGCCAGGGAACGGTCGTGCCCGCCGATCCAGCTCTTTCGGCGATGCCTGCGCAACCATTCAAGGTTCCGAGTACCAGCTGCGCAGGACTCGTCCTGCCTTACAGCGGAGCGCCGGGAGGAAATCCTTCATGTTTCAGCGGAACGGTGGGACCAAACGGACTTACGCTGGTTGGAACTCGTCCTTATTCTTCGCCGAACTGCAACCCATTAAGCGGCGTCGGGTGCCCGAGCGACGGGGTCCCCGTATTTAGCAACATCTTCGCCGAAGACACGAACGCGAACTCGAACTATAACGGCCTTCAAGTCTCCCTGGAGAAGAGCTATTCGCATGGGCTTCTTTTCCAGGCGTCATATACGTTTAGCAAGGCGATCGATCAGGGGGCTTCGTTTGAAAACGAGCTCAATCCTCTCAACTTTAATGCGACACGCGGTCTCTCCCTGCTCGACGCCAAAAATCGATTTGTTTTCAGCCCCTATTGGCAACTGCCTGTGCCCACATACGACGGATTCAAAGGAAAAGCACTGAATGGGTGGGGAGTTTCAGCGATCATCACGTATCAGAGCGGATTCCCGATCCGAGTGCAGGACCAGAACGATACGGAACTCCAAACCAGTTTGTTTTTCGAAGGAGCAAACACGCCGACGATGACGGCGCCGCTCCAACGCCTAAATCCGAAGACGAACCAGAACCATCTCTGGTTCAATTCTGGCCCTGCAAATTTCTGCGACTTTAGCACTGATCGTTCAACTGTACCTTTGCCACCTTGCCCCAGTGGTTTGGGGCAGTTTGGCAACACGCCGCACGCACTCTGCTGCGGGCCGGCCATCAGCAACACGGATCTCGTGATTTCGAAGAAGACTCCGATCAGCGAGCGCTGGAACACGGAGTTTCGAGCTGAATTTTATAACGCCTGGAACCACACTCAGTTCGCAAATCCGGACGGCAACTTCACCGATTCTACCTTTGGACAGATATTGAAGACGCGTGTAGATCCTCGCGTGATTCAATTCGGATTTAAAGTTCTTTTCTAGGCGGGTGATGGATTACGAATCGAGCGAGGGAGCCTGACGGACCGGGCCCCTCGCTTTTTCGTCTAGCGGCAAAATTCGTCGAAACGGGAGCGACATGAAGATTTTTGTTCTCGGTGCTGGAATGATGGGGCGGGCGGTGGTGCACGATCTTGCGGGTGCGCGCGAGGTGCAGCAGATTATCGTCGCAGATTTCGACCGTGCTCGCGCGCAAACGGTGGCGCGGCAATTCGGTCGGCGAAAGGCGCGGGCGGTTTTTGCGGACGTGCGCAAGACGAGCGACCTGGCCCGGCGTTTGCGTGGCTGTGATGTGGTGGTGAACTGCACGCAGTACAATTGGAACCTGGATGTGATGCGCGCGGCGCTTGCCGCCCGAGTGAACTACATGGATCTCGGCGGCTTGTATCACATGACGAAGAAACAGTTCGCCTTGAACCGCGACTTTCGCAAAATTGGCCGCCTCGCCATCGCGGGAATGGGCGGTGCGCCGGGAATCACCAACGTGATGGCTCGTGCGCTGGCTGACCCGTTCGATCGGGTGGATTCGATTCGCGTCTACAACGCCGGAGCGGACGAGCAACAATATGACAGCCCAGTCGCGTACACGTTTTCGATTGCGACGATTCTTGACGAGCTGACCATGCCGCCGATCGCCTTTGAGAATGGCCGTTACGTTGAGAAGCCCATGCTTTCCGATCCCGAGCCCGGGGAATTTCCAAGTCCCATCGGCAAGATTGTGTTGCGGCATTCGATTCACTCGGAGCTTGGGACGCTCGCGGAAAGCTTCCGCAAGAAAGGCGTGCGCGAAGTATTTTTCAAGATTAACTACGAGCCGCAACTTGTAAGCCTCGTCCGCAACCTGGTGGAGACGGGTTTTACGAGCCGCGAACCAATTGCCGTGAACGGAACGCACGTAGCGCCGAGAGCCGTGCTTTTGGCCTTATTACAGAAGCATGCGACGACTAAGACACCCAAGGATGTGGAAGCGCTGAGGGTCGTTGTAACGGGCCGGCGTGGTGACGGGCGAATCGCAGCAGCGATGGAAATGTGGGCCGAACACACGATGAGGCCGCAACTTTCGGCCGTCGCGCGCGACACTGGTTTCCCTGCCGCGATTGCAGCGGTGATGCTGGGGCGCGGCGAAATTATCGGCACAGGAGTGCAGGCGCCGGAAAACGTGGTGCCGCCGCAGCCGTTTTTCTCTGAACTGAAGAAGCGCGGGTTCCGTTTTCGGAGCTGGAGCATGAAAGCATAAAGATCGCGACAGGTAGTGCCGCAACTGCAGCAAATCTCAGGGCCGTGCGCCGGCCACAGTAGGCAATGGATGGAGGAAGTTATGCACGAAGGACTTCGAAAGGAAATCGAAACATACGAAAAGCGCACACCGCGTTCGCGGGACGCCCACAAGAGAGCGATGGACCGGTTGCCGCTCGGCGTAGCTAGCAACTACCGCGCCTACGATCCGTATCCGCTGTTCGTTCGTGACGGCAAGGGCGGACACATTCACGATATCGATGGCAACGAGTATATCGATTTCAATCTTTGCTTTGGCGCGTTGATGGCAGGGCACTGCCATCCGGCCGTCGTGGCCGCTGTACAGAAAAAACTTGGCACCGGCACGATGTTCGGAATGCCGCACGATCTCGAGTGGGAACTGGCGGAAGAAATCTGCAAGCGTTTCCCGGTGGAGATGGTGCGCTTCAGCAATAGCGGAACGGAATGCACGATGCATGCGGTGCGCCTGGCGCGCGCTGCCACCGGCCGTGACCGCATCATTAAGATGGAAGGCGGCTATCACGGCCTCCATGATTCTGCGCTCGTCTCCGTGAAGCCGAAAGAAAGCGAAGTAGGCGACCCCAACGCGCCGAATTCCGTACCCGGCGGAGAAGGAATCACGAAAGCGACACTGCAGAATACGCTCGTCGCTCAATTCAACGATCCGGCAGGTGTGGAGCGGCTTTTTGCGAAGTACCCCAACGAGATAGCTGCCGTGATCGTTGAGCCCATCATGATGAACGTGGGCATCCTGATGCCCGATCCTGGCTACCATCAGGCGCTACGCGAAATTACGAAGAAGCATGGAGCGCTGCTGATTTTCGACGAAGTGAAGACTGGAGCAAAACTGGCACGAGGAGGCGCTTGCGAATATTTCAAGATCAAGCCCGATATCGTCTGCCTCGCGAAATCGATCGGTGGAGGATTTTCGCTTGCCGCGTTCGCGTCCACGCGCCGAGTGATGGGACTGATCTCCGATCATCGTGTGTTCCATGGCGGAACTTACAACACGAATCCGGTGGCGATGGCGGCCGGTATCGCGACGTTTCGCGAAGTTCTGACGCCGGCTTCCTACGAGCACGTGAATCGACTCAACAAGAAGCTTGTCGATGGATATGAAAAGGAAATCAAGAAGTCGGGATTGAATGCATACATGGCGAGTGCTGGCGCGAATGGCGCGCTTATGTTTTTCCCGAAGCCGATTCGCAATTATCGAGACTGGCTCACGATCGATAGCGAGATCTGGCGTCACTACTGGTTCGCGATGGTGAACCGCGGCGTGATGGCGCAGCCGTATTGGTGGGACGAGCAGTGGACAGTGTCCGTCGCGCACACGGATGCGGACGTTGACCGTCACCTCGAAGTATTCGCTGAAATCGCACCAGCGCTGGCGGCCGCACAGAAAGAGCCGCACGTGGTCACAGCGGCGCACTGACGCTGACCTTTCTTCGATATGCGGTGGAGTGCTGGGACGTGCCCTCCGCCGCACGAGGAAATCGATAGGAGTGGTTTCTGCCAGACGAGAGCATTTCAAAAAGTGAGACGGCACACCTGAAGCGGGCGCTCGGCCGCTGGGACCTGATCGCGTTGTTCGTTGTGGCGGTATTCAATCTGAATGTAGTGCCGAGCATTGCTGCGAATGGCGGCGTCACCGTCTGGCTTTGGATTCTCTGCCTGGTGTTGTTTTTCTGGCCGCAGGGAATTGCGGTGATCGAGCTGGCGCACCGGTATCCGGGCGAAGGCGGCGTGTATCTGTGGGCCAAGGAAGTGTTCGGCGATTTTCACGGCTTTCTGTCCGGTTGGTGCTACTGGACGAACAATATGATGTACGTGCCCACGGTAATGCTCTATTTCGTTGGCGTGTCCGTTTTTGCCCTGGGGCCAAGCCATGCGACGCTCGCCGACAACAAGATGTTCACCGTGACCGCATCTCTCGGACTCTTGGCGGTACTCGTAATCCTTAATATCGTCGGGCTGGGTGTCGGCAAGTGGATCAGCAATATTGGAAGCATCGGAACGATTGTGGCGGGCGGGCTCTTGATTGGATTGGGTTTAATCGTGTGGCTCCGTTTCGGCACCACAGTAACCGCGGCGGATTTCCGTGTTCCCGCAAATCCGCGTTTTTTGCTGAACTCGTTCGGCGTAATTTGTTTTGGGCTTGTGGGCCTCGAGCTTGCGTCGGTGATGGGCGATGAGATTCGCGATCCGGAACGCACGCTTCCCGGAGCGGTGGCCTGGGGAGGTGTGATTTCAGGTTTGCTGTATATCGCCGCGACGCTGACGCTCCTCGTGGCAGTGAGCAAGAACGAAATTAACGTGCTGCAGGGAATCGTTCAGGCGGTGAGCCACATGGCGGAGCGTGTCGGAGTTGCGTGGATCGTCGCGCCCTTCGCATTGATGCTGAGTATTTCGATCGCGGGGATTGGATCGGCGTGGCTCGCGGGTTCGGCTCGAATTCCATTTGTCGCGGGTCTTGATTCCTATTTACCGAGCTGGCTTGGCAAAGTACATCCGCAGTACGGAACTCCCTACGCGGCGTTGATCGTCCACGCCGTCGTATCCGCGATTCTTGTGCTGATCAGCCTTCTCGGCTCGGGCGTGCAGGAAACATTTCAGCGATTGCTTTCTCTTGCCGTGGTGCTGCAGCTAGTGCCGTTCCTTTATATGTTTGGAGCGCTGTTGAAGCTTGCGTTCGATCCGGCGGCGGCGGGGAAAGGGCATTACAGCAAGGGCGTGCTCGTGCTTGCGGGAGCGAGCGGATTGCTGATGACGATTCTCGGCACCGCTTTCGCATTTTCACCGGCGCAACAAATCACGTCCGTTGCTTCCTACGAGGCGTGGATGCTTGGCGGGACGGCGCTCTTCATCGGATTGGCTGCGTTTTTCTATTTTGTGTATGGGCGGCGCAAAGCGCCTCAAGCGGCGGCCAACGGCGTTTAAACGGGAATTGCTGCAGGAGGAATCAAATGGCCAGCGAGGCGAAATCCACAGTCCGCAGGTTTCGGATGTTCATCAACGGCGAGTTCGTCGAAAGCCATCGTGGCGCTTATTTTCCGGTGGTTGAACCGTCGACTGAGGAAATTCTCGCGGAAGTTCCAAATGCAGACGAGAACGACGTAAACCGCGCCGTCGCAGCCGCGAAGGCCGCATTTGAGTCGGGAGCATGGCCGCAGACCATGGCGCAGGAACGCGGCCGCATTCTTTTCCGGCTCGCGGAGCGCGTTCGAAAAGAAGCTCCGGCACTCGCGGAGCTGGAAGCGCGCAATTCCGGCAAGCCGATCGTTGAGGCTGAGTACGACATCAATGATGTAGCCACCTGCTTTGAATATTATGGCGGCCTCGCGACGAAAGTTGTCGGCCACGTGAATCCGGTGCCCGACAACGCGTTGAACTTTACGCTGCGCGAACCGATCGGCGTCGCTGCCCAGATTATCCCGTGGAATTATCCGTTGCTGATGGCTGCGTGGAAACTCGCGCCCGCAATTGCGGCTGGTTGCACATGTATCCTGAAGCCCGCCGAGCAGACGCCGCTTACCGCTCTTGAATTCGCCGGATATCTCTCGGACGCGGGATTGCCGCCCGGTGTGGTCAATATTATTACTGGCTTTGGCGAGACGGCGGGCGCTCCGCTCGTCAGACATCCCGACGTGAATAAGGTAGCGTTCACGGGAAGCGCGGCAGTGGGGAAGGCAATCGTCAAAGCGGCTGCGGACACGTTGAAACGCGTCACTCTCGAGCTTGGCGGAAAGTCGCCGAATATTTTCTTTGCCGATGCCGATTTCGAGTCTGCTATAGACGGCGCGCTCTTCGGCGTATTCATCAATCAAGGCGAGGTGTGCTCGGCTGGCAGCCGGATTCTCGTCGAGAAATCGATATATCCGAAATTTGTGGAGGCGATGTCTGCAAAGGCGAAAACGATTCGCCTCGGAGCGCCACTCGACCGTGAAACGAAAATGGGCCCGCTCGTCAGCAAGGAGCAATTCGATCGCGTGCGCTCCTATCAGGAGATTGGGAAGAAAGAGGCGAAGGTCGCTTCCGGCGGAGGACGAGCTTCCGGTATGGCGCGCGGATATTATGTGGAACCGACGATTTTTTATGACGTAGACAATTCCGCTCGTATCGCGCAGGAAGAGATTTTCGGTCCGGTGGCGGCGGTGATTCCATTCGGGACCGAAGCAGATGCGATTCGCATCGCAAACGACACTCCATATGGACTCGCGGCGGCTGTTTGGTCGCGCGACATCTTCAAGGCTTTCCGCGTAGTGAAAGCGCTGCGTGCTGGGATCGTCTGGGTGAATCACATGCAGCCTACATACGTGGAAGCCCCGTGGGGCGGTTACAAACAGTCCGGCTTCGGCCGCGAGCTGGGTCCGTGGGGCATCGAGGAATATCTCGAAACGAAACAGGTGCACATCAATTTGAACGAACAACCGATCGGATGGTACTGACATGCAGACAATCCAATTGCGTACATCGATCCCGGGTCCGAAATCGCAGGAGCTGATGCGACGCCGCGATGCGGCCGTCGCGCGCGGCGTTGCACACGCGACGCCCATTTTTGCGGCGCACACGGAGGGTGCGGTGCTGGAAGACGTTGACGGCAACCGCTACATCGACTTCGCCGGCGGCATCGGCTGCGTGAACGTGGGGCATCGCGCACCGGGAGTGCTGGCGGCTGTGCGCGAGCAACTCGACGCATTCATGCACACCTGTTTTAGTGTCGCGCCGTACGGCAAATATATTGAGCTCGCAGAGAAACTAAACGCGCTGACGCCCGGCACGTTTCCGAAGAAAACGATTCTGGTGAACACCGGCGCAGAGGGAATTGAAAACGCAGTAAAAATCGCTCGCAGCTACACAAAACGTCCCGCGATCATCTGCTTCGAGGATGCGTTTCACGGGCGCACGATGCTTACGATGTCGCTGACGAGCAAAACGCACCCATACAAAGCTGGCTTCGCGCCTTTTGCCACCGATATTTATCGCATCCCGTATGCGTACTGCTATCGCTGCTCGTATTCTTTGCAGTATCCCGGCTGCGGTGTGTTCTGCGCGCAACATCTCGAGGACACATTTAAGCGCGTTGTCGCGGCTGAATCGGTTGCGGCTGTGGTCGTCGAACCCGTTCTGGGTGAAGGTGGTTTTGTGGCCCCGCCGCACGAGTTCTTCACCATCATCCAGGAAACTTGCCGGCGCCACAATATTCTGTTGATCGCCGACGAAGTCCAAACCGGATTCGGACGCACGGGCGCAATGTTCGCATGCGAGCGTTACGGAATCGTTCCGGATCTTTTGGTTTCGGCCAAGTCGATTGCCGGCGGACTTCCTCTCGCAGCGGTGACTGGCCGCGCGGAAATTATGGACACGCCGGGTGTCGGCGGCCTGGGTGGAACATTTGGCGGGAATCCCGTTTCGTGCGCGGCCGCTCTCGCGGCCATCGAAATCATGAAACGTGAAAACCTTGCCGCGCGAGCGGAGAGACTGGGCGAACGATTCGACGCGCGAGCGCGCATTTGGAAGAAACGCTGGCCGTTGATCGGTGATGTCCGAGGACTCGGGGCGATGCGTGCGATGGAACTGGTGCGAAGTCCCGAAAACCGCGAGCCCGCGAAAAAAGAAACCGAACAAATCCTGAAGCATTGCTACGAGCGCGGCTTGATTCTGATTTCTGCGGGCACCTACGGCAATGTAATCAGAGTGCTCGTTCCACTGGTGGTGACGGACGAGCAATTCGACGAGGGATTAAACGTGCTGGAAGGCGCTCTCTCAAGCGTCGCAGACTCGCGAATGGAAACGGCGCATAATCGCGCGTAGCGAAGTAGCGGGTAAGCAGATGCCCCGGTCGTCCAACTCCAACCGCCTCGCGCAGTTTATTTCCTCGGGGGAGCCAGCGAGGCGAGAATCATAACCACGAGAATCGCCGCAATCACGACGAGCGAAGCGAGATCCGACATCTGCACCCAATCGCTGGCGATCATTTTCGCGCCGACAAAAAGAAGTATCGCCGCGAGACCCTGGTGGAGGAACCGGAACCGCGGGAGAGTGTCTGCAAGCGCGAAATAAAGCGCACGTAATCCGAGAATGGCGAATGCGTTCGACGAGTACACGATAAACGCATCGCGAGTTATCGCGAGAACCGCCGGCACCGAATCAACTGCGAAAACGATGTCCATCGCCTCGACCGTGATCAGTGCCAGAAATAGGGAAGTCGCGTGCCACCTTCTTTCGCGTTTCACCCAGAAGTTATCGCCGGTGTAATCGGCCACAACAGGCACGAATTGCCGCGCGATACGCACCAGCCAGTTACGCTCCGGATTTATTCCTCGCTGGCCAGGCCGCAGCATCTGAATTGCCGTGAAGATGAGGATGGCGCCAAAAAAGTAGAGGACAAAATGAAAATTCTGGAGCAATTTGACGCCCGCGAGGACAAATGCCGCGCGCATCACCAGGGCGCCGATCACACCGTAGAACAAAACCTTGTGATGCGACCTCTCGGGCACCTGGAAAGCCTTAAAGATCACAATAAAAACGAGAATGTTGTCGACGCTGAGCGATTTCTCCACCAGGTATCCGGTGAGAAATTCGACGCCTGCATGCGAGCCGCGAACGAAGTGGACGTACAGGCCAAAGAGCAGCGACAGGGCGATCCAGGCGGCGCTTTCGATGAGCGCACTCTTGAGCGACACCTTTTGCGATTTGCGGTGGAATACGCCGAGGTCGAGCACCAGCGCCACCGCGATAACAATTCCAAAGACGGCCCAAACGTGAATGGGAGTTCCCAGCATGCCGGGACAGTGTAGCGGAAGATTCCCGAAATCGAGCGCTCCGGATTTGTCCGGAGAAGTATCAGCCAGCCGTTTTTTATTTGGGGTTGCGGCGTTTCGGCGTATTGCGGATAATCGCTTCATCGTGAAAAGCAGAATTGCGCCGGCCTGGCGGCTTCCGCGATGAACTGCCCTCATTGCAGCACGGTGAACGCCGAAACCGCCGAATCGTGTTCCCGCTGCGGTACCCCTATGCCTGTAGGGGATTCCGAAACGATGGTGATGGTCGACCTCACTGCGCTCGCTCCCGGGAGCGATTTCGGTCCGCGTTACCGCATTGAAGCACTGCTCGGCCAAGGCGGCATGGGCCGCGTCTACAAAGCCTACGACAAGGATCTCGACCGCACTGTCGCGCTGAAGGTTGTTCGCCATGGCGTGATGGGCGAAACCGACGCCCTGAAGCGATTCAAGCAAGAACTTATTCTCGCCAGCAAAATTTCGCACAAAAACATCCTTCGCATTCACGACATGGGAGAAGTCGGGGACACGAAGTTCATCACGATGGCCTACGTCGAGGGCCAGGACCTCTACGGCATCCTGAAAGACACTCCCAAAATGCCGATCGAGCGGGTGCTGAAGTTTGCGACCGCGCTAGCGGAAGCACTCGCGGCTGCCCATGCGGAAGGAGTGATTCACCGCGACCTGAAGCCTCAAAATATTCTGGTTAATAAAGACGATCAAATTTTCGTCTCGGACTTCGGCCTCGCGAAATCGTTCGAAGAAGGCGCGCAGGGCATGACGAAGACGGGCGCCTTCCTTGGCACGCCGCGCTACATGTCTCCCGAACAAGTGGAAGGGAAGCCCGCCGACCAGCGCAGCGACCTCTACTCGTACGGCTTGATGCTTTACGAGATGGCGGTGGGCGATGTTCCGTTCACCGGCGAATCGACGCTGAAGGTGATGTACCAGCGGATTCAGGAAAAACCCAAGAATCCCAAGCTGCTGAATCCTTCGCTGCCGAACTGGTTTGTGCGGATTATTATGCGCTGCCTGGAGCGCGACCCTGCCGACCGCTATCAGAGCGCCTACGAGGTTCTTGCAGATCTGCAGGGATCGAAAGGCTCCGCCAGCGGTTCTCACAGCGTTCAAATTCAAATTCCGGGATTTGTTGCAGAGCGCCGCTGGACGTGGGTTGTGGCGGGCGTTCTCGCCGTGCTCTTGCTGGCGTTTGCGATTCCCCCCGTGCGGCATTTGATTCTCGGCGGCGGCGCCTCGGTCGGTAAAGGCGCGAGCGGCATCCCGCCACTATCACAAGGAAAATTCGTCGCAATCCTCCCGTTTCGCGTGCTTGGTGACGATCAATCGCTCGGGTACGTTGCCGAGGGACTCAACGACGCACTCTCGTCAAAATTGTTTCAGTTGAAGGACCTGCGCCTCGCTTCTGAAACGGCGGTCGCGAGAGTGTCTGAAAAAGATCCGATCGAGAAAGTGGCCCGGACTCTCGGCGTAAATCTAATCGTTCAGGGCACGATTCAAGGCAGCGCGGACAAGATGGCGATTATCATGAGCCTCGTTGACGTCGCCGATGGCGGAAAGAAATTATGGAGTCAGCAGTTTACGGGCGTCCCGAAAGATCTTCTAACACTTGAGGACCAAATTTCGGGGCAACTGGTCGCAGCGCTCGACGTGAAACCGAGCAACGAGGAATTAGCGCGTACGGCCGAGCGGCCCACCGACAACGTCGATGCGTATGATTTGTTCCTCCGCGGCCGCCAGGCCCTGCGCGGGCCGGAACCCGTGAAAGCTTCCCAAACGGCGATTGACTACTTCCAGCAGAGCATTCAGAAGGATCCCGGTTTCGCATTGGCGTATACCGGGCTGGCCAGCGCCTGCTTGACGATGTATCACGAGAAGAAGGATCCGTTCTGGGCGCAAAAGGCTCTCGGAGCAGCCCAGCGAGCCGAACAGTTGAAGGACAATCTTCCGGAGGTCCACTTTTCGCTGGGAACCGTCTATTTGCGAACGGGGAAGGCCGAGCAGGCGATTGTCGAGCTGAAGCGCGGATTACAGCTCTCGCCGAATTCCGATGAAGGCTATTTGCGACTCGGAAAAGCGTACATGAATAGCGGCCAGAAAGACGAAGCGATTGCAACCTACAAAAAAGCGATTGAAGTGAACCCCTACTACTGGGGCAATCGCATCGCGCTCGGAAACGCGTATTTTTCGATTGGAGAGACGGAAAAGGCGCTCGACGAGTACAAGCACGTTACCGAGCTCGAACCTGGAAACGTCGCGGGATGGGACAACATCGGCAATGCTTACTTGCGATTGGGCAAGTACGAGGACAGCATTCCCGCTTACAAGAAATCCATTGAGCTGTCGCCCACCTGGAGTGCTTACAATAATCTCGGCTCTGTTTACTCTCTTCTCGGACGTTACGCCGAAGCCGTCCAAATGTCTGAAAAGGCTGTTGAACTTGGTCCGAACCAGGAACTTGCGGTTGGAAATCTGGCTGACGCCTATCGTGGTTCGGGCCAAAAGGACAAGGCGAACGCAACGTACGATAAGGCGATCGCTCTGGCGTTCCAGGAACTTCAGGTGAACCCGCAAAGTACTGCGGCGCTCGAGGATCTGGCTCTTTATTACGCGAAGAAGGGTGACGCAGCTCGGGGCACGGAGTTCATTCAAAGAGCCCGTAAGATTGACGAGAAAGATGTGGAATTAATTTACGCGGAGGCCACTGTCGAAATCCTTGCGAACAAACCTGCTGACGCAATTCGATCTCTTCGAGCGGCGTTCACCAACGGGTATCCGGTGCAACAGGCAGCGCTGGATCCGGAATTCGCGAAGCTGAAAACCAGTCCCGAATTCCAGGCGCTGGTAAAAGAATTCAGCAAGCCCTCTCACTAAAAGTAGCCAGCTCTCTCCTCCTCAGCCGTTCCAATCGACCACGCAATAGCCAGCATTCGCGATTCCTGCTGCCATCGCGGCGCTGGTCGGCTGATTGAGCGTGTGACCGTACGATTGATTTACCGCGAAACCAAGCTTCAAATCGCTCGAAAGCATCATGTATCCGTTGGGCGAACGCACGGGGCAAGATCTCTTCAATCGGCGCAACGAACGCCTCGCATCCGCATCCGAGCAGCGGGAACCGCTCCCGTGCAGCAGATGGTATTCCAGTTTGTACCGGCGACGCGGAGCCAGACCCGGCTAGCAGAGAACAAGGGTGCATCAGAGAGGGAGCGTATGGGCACAAAAAAAGATGCCGCTGGCACGGAGGGTGAGCAGCGGCATCTCTTGATTCTGATTTGCGCGCGCTCACAGGCGAGCGCGCGGTCGAACTTATTCGGTCCTAAGCCGACTAGATGGCTTGCACAGCCGAGCGATTCTTGAAGCGACGCCGCGCGAAGAGCAGCGCTGCAAAGCCGATTCCGAGAAGCGCGATGGAAGACGGCTCAGGAAGCGACAGAAGCGCTGCGCCATTCACGGCCACATCACCCGCGGCACCAGGAGTAAACAGGAGCGGCTGGTTTCCGGCAGTCGGGTTGGTTGTGAAATTGATCGCACAGCCAGCGGCGATGCCAAAAATGAAGTCATCGTTGTTGCAATCGCCGTCGTTGATAGCCCCAAACTCATTCAGTAGATTCAAAAGGAAAGTCGCAAGCGGCCCAGTGGGAACAGCCGGAGCGGTAAACGTGCAGGCATCCACTCCACCGACACTCGTCGACGCTTCACTCCAGTTAAATTGCCCCAACGCACCGAACAAGCCCGTCGTGGGAAAGAGCGATGTCAGGTTTGAGGCGCACGAAAGCCCGCCATTCGTCGTGCTATCCAGCGCGGCAAAGGTGATCTGCGTCGTCAGGACGGTCGTATCACAAGCCACATTGAACGCACCGTTCGAGTCAGCAAAAAACTGGGCCGATCCGCAGCTGGGAAGAACTGGATCGGGGCCCGGATTCACGTTCACGCGGGCATCGATTCCGTCAGCGCGGACAATGCTGGACGCGAAAAGTACCACCGCGACCGCTGCCATGAGCTTAAATGTTTTCAAGAACGCACCTCCGTGCAGTAACTCGTACGATTACAATGCATCTGTAGTACCAAAGTCCTACGCGAATCTTGCCAAATAAGTCTTTTAGTTGCAACACTTATTCTGAGTGCCGTCGGCCACCTTTGCTGGTGTGTGCAAAATTTTTGACTACTCGGGCATGCCCGTATCCCAAGGTGCTAGCAGGGCTTACCGGTTCCATTCCGGGCCTGCGGATGGTCCGCGGTTTCTAATCCCGATAGTATGCTTCTGGTACACGGGGTCTTGAGGTGCTGAAATCTTGCCTCTGCTGAGGATTCCCGCGAATCACTCGCTGGCTTGGATTGCGTGTCCATGGCCCATGCATCTTAAGCTTCGATTTCGCCTAGCCCCGCGATACTCGCATCGGTCCAGCTATCATCGAGGGCGTCGCCTCAATCGATTGTGACATCTCGCGGGATGAATGGCGGGGACGACGGGACTCGAACCCGCGACCTCTGCCGTGACAGGGCAGCGTTCTAACCAACTGAACTACGTCCCCCGCGTTGCAAATCGATTCGTCGGATGGTGGGCGGTCACGGATTTGAACCGCGGACCTTCCCGGTGTAAGCGGGATGCTCTAACCGCTGAGCTAACCGCCCTCAACCGAATCCATCCTACCAGAACGTACCAGCCCGAGGCTAGAGCTTCCACGCTCATCTCGGTTTCAAAATCTCTTAGGCTTCGAAAATAGACTCCGTCGCGCTGGCGTGAGTTGAACACTTCACGAACGCGAAGCGATCATCAACAATCGCGCAAAACCGTCGAGTTCAAGTCGCGGCCAGTGCACAGTCCAGTGCCGACCTGTACCTTCGTACAGGAGCAAGATTTTACCTGTTCGAGCGTACAGGTTTTCGGGCGACGTATCGGATGTTAGCTGATTCACCACGAAGAGCCCACCGGACCGCCAACTTTGCAGTCTCAAGATGCTACGCTGCTACTTCCAGCGGGTTCTAGTACCGCGGGCGTACAATCATGTCTTCTCGACTCGGCGAAATTCTGGTGAAAGACAGTCTGATCTCCGCGGATCAGCTCAAGCAGGCGCTCGACTACCAGAAAAAGAATGGCGGCCGGCTCGGGACGTGCCTCGTAAAGATGGGAATCGTAAGCGACGAAGACATCACCGCGGTCCTTTCACGCCAATACGGCGTCCCTTCCATCAATTTGAAGTTTTATGAAGTCGATCCGTCCGTAATCAAGCTCGTGCCGCAGGAAACCGCGATCCGCTATCAGATCGTGCCGCTTTCGCGCGTCGGTTCCACGCTCACCATCGCGATGACGGACCCAACGAACGTCTTCGCCATGGATGACATCAAGTTCATGACGGGATTTAACGTCGAGCCGGTCGTTGCTTCGGAGACCGCGATCAGCGAAGCCATCCACAAATTCTATGGCGCGGTGGAGAGCGTCGAAGAACTCGACAAGGTGATGAAGGATCTTGCGGGCGACGAAGCCGCGCTTGAGCTTGCCTCCGACGAGCAAGAGATGGACCTCGCCACGCTTGAGAAGGCGGCCGAGGAAGCGCCCATCATCAAGCTCGTCAACCTGATTCTCACCGACGCGGTGAAGCGCGGGGCGAGCGACATTCACGTGGAGCCTTACGAGAAAGAATATCGCGTGCGGTTCCGGATTGACGGAATTTTGCAGAACGTGATGGCTCCGCCGATGAAATTAAAAGATGCGATCACAAGCCGCATCAAGATTATGTCGAAACTCGACATCAGCGAAAAGCGACTGCCGCAAGACGGCCGCATCATGATCAAGTACCTCAAAGACGGAAAGAAAAAAGAACTCGACTTCCGTGTTTCGACCGTTCCCACTCTGTTCGGCGAAAAAATCGTTCTCCGGTTGCTCGACAAAGAAAACCTGCGCCTTGACATGACCAAGCTCGGTTTCGAAGCCGAGTCGCTGGCAAAATTCGAGCGGCAGATTCTGAAACCGTACGGAATGGTGCTCGTCACCGGTCCCACCGGTTCCGGTAAGACGAATACCCTCTATTCTTCGGTGGCGCGGTTGAACACTGCCGAAACCAACATCATGACCGCCGAAGACCCGGTCGAATTCCAGCTTCCGGGAATCAATCAAGTCCAGATGAAGGAACAGATCGGGCTGAACTTCGCCTCCGCATTGCGCGCCTTTTTGCGGCAAGACCCGAACATTATTCTCGTCGGCGAAATTCGAGACTTCGAAACCGCGGAAATCGCGGTGAAAGCCGCGCTCACGGGCCACTTAGTGCTCTCGACCCTTCATACAAATGATGCCCCCTCCACAATCAGCCGATTGATGAATATGGGCATTGAACCATTCCTGGTGGCAACGTCTGTGAACCTGATTTGCGCCCAACGCCTGGTGCGCCGCATTTGCGTCCAGTGCAGGGAGCCCTTGCAGATTCAGCCGCAAGCCCTGATTGATGCCGGCTACACGCCTGACGAAGCTGCGAAAACAGAAGTGCAGCACGGCCGCGGCTGCGCCACCTGCAACAACACCGGCTACAAGGGCCGCGTCGGCCTGTATGAAGTGATGGAAATAAATGACGAGCTGCGAGAACTGATTCTTGTGGGCGCATCCGCCGTGGAACTCAAGCGGAAAGCCCTCGAATCCGGAATGATCACGTTGCGCCGGAGCGGGCTCATAAAAGCGTCCCTCGGGCAAACGACCATGGAAGAAGTCCTACGGGAGACCGTTCTTTAGGCGGAGGAGATTATGGCTGGAATCACATTAAGCGAATTGCTGAAGAAGATGATCGAGATGGGCGGAAGCGACTTGCACCTCTCGACGAACAGCTCGCCGCGCATTCGCGTGCACGGTAAGCTGCGCCCGCTCGACATGCCTCCGCTGACGGCTGCCGATACCAAAGCGCTCGCGTATAGCGTGCTCACCGACGTTCAGAAGCACCGGCTGGAGGAAAATCTCGAGCTGGACTTTTCGTTTGGCTTGAAGAGCCTGGCCCGGTTCCGCGGCAATATTTTCCATCAACGTGGCGCCGTTGCCGCCGTCTTTCGTACGATTCCGTGGGAAATCAAAAGTTTCGACGCGCTCGGTCTCCCGGCGATCGTGCGGGGATTGTGCGACAAGCCCCGCGGCCTCGTCTTGGTCACCGGACCTACCGGTTCCGGCAAGTCCACCACGCTCGCCGCGATGCTCGACAAGATCAACAACGAACGCGAAGAGCACATGATTACGATTGAGGACCCAATCGAGTTCCTTCACAACCATAAGAAATGTCTCGTAAACCAGCGCGAAGTCCACTCCGACACTCATTCCTTCGCGAACTCGCTTCGCGCCGCGCTTCGTGAAGATCCGGACGTAGTGCTCATCGGCGAAATGCGCGACCTTGAAACAATTGAATCTGCGCTGAGAATTGCCGAAACAGGACACTTGACCTTCGCTACGCTGCACACGAATTCCGCTATTTCGACAATCAACCGCATCATCGACGTGTTTCCAGCGCACCAGCAGCCGCAGGTTCGTGCGCAGCTCTCGATGGTTCTCGAAGGGATTCTTTGCCAAGCGCTGCTGCCGAAGATTGACGGTCGCGGCCGTGCCATGGTGATGGAGATTCTGATTCCCACTCCCGCCATCCGCAACCTCGTCCGAGAAGACAAGATTCATCAAATCTACTCGGCGATGCAGACCGGCACTGGCCAGTCCGGCATGCAGACATTCAACCAAAGTCTTTCGAACGCTTACTTCCAGAAGTTAATCACTTTAGAAGTAGCGATGGCGCGTTCTTCGAATCCAGACGAGTTGCAGGATCTAATTAACCGAGGGGTGACCTCGCCGCCGGTTGGCGGCAGGGTTCCTGTCCGGCGGTAACGGTAAAGAGAAGAGGAGGTAACAAAGATGCCGGTTTATACATATCGCGGAGTCAACCGGGCGGGGGCGACGGTGGTAGGGGAGCGTTCGGCGACCAGCAAGTCCGAGGCTGCCACCCTGCTGAAGCGAGAGCAAATTAACGTCAGCAAGCTCTCCGAAAAGGGGAAGGAATTCAACATCCCCACGTTCGGAACGGGCGTGGACGCTAAGGAACTGGCGATCTTCACGCGCCAGTTCTCGGTGATGATCGACGCCGGCTTGCCGCTCGTCCAGTGTCTCGAGATTCTCGCGGGACAACAGGACAATAAGATCTTTCAGAAGATCTTGAATGGCGTGCGGGCTTCGGTCGAAGGCGGTGCTACGCTATCCGCCTCGATGAAGCAGTACGACAAAGTCTTTGACCCGCTCTATTACAACATGGTGGAAGCGGGCGAGACGGGCGGTATTCTCGACACCATTCTCCAGCGCCTCTCGAGCTACATCGAAAAGAACGTCAAGCTGAAACGCGCCGTGAAGTCGGCGATGATCTATCCGATCGCTGTCATCGGCATCGCGGTGATGGTCATTACGCTGCTCCTCTGGAAGGTCGTTCCGATCTTCACGACGTTGTTTAATGGACTGGGTGTCGATTTGCCGCTTCCCACTCGCATCGTAATCGGGATGAGCAACTTCGTGGGGAGCATCTACGGTTTCCTGATTGTCGTGTTCTTCGTCGGAGCCGGCGTCGCGATAAAGCTCTGGTATGGAACGCCGCAAGGCCGCTACGCCCTTGACCATGTCCTGCTGAAGCTACCAATGGTGGGACTGTTGCTTCGCAAGATCGCGGTCGCGCGATTCACTCGCACCCTCGGTACTTTGATTTCGAGCGGCGTGCCGATTCTGGAAGGCCTCGACATCACGGCGCGCACCTCCGGAAACGCGGTCGTCGAACGAGCGATCACCCAAACCAGAAAAGCCGTCGAAGCGGGCCGTTCCCTTGTCGATCCGCTAAAGGAAACCGACGTTTTCCCCGGCATGGTGACCCAGATGATAGGCGTCGGCGAACAGACCGGCGCGATGGATGCCATGCTTCAGAAAATCGCCGATTTCTACGAAGACGAAGTGGACGCGGCGGTGAAAGACTTGCTCACCGCGCTCGAGCCCATGATGATTCTTTTCCTGGGTATCGTTGTCGGCGGCATCGTTATTTCGATGTACCTGCCGCTGTTCTCACTGATCGGCAAACTGGCAGGCAAGTAAGTTTGCGGCGTGCACCTTGCGCGCGAGCGCCTGGATGACCGGGGCGCTCGCCGCGTACCGTGAAGTTATCAGTGCCTCGCTCGCGCGAAACTTCGACGCGAGCGGGGAACCGGGGGCGGCGACGGATTCGAAATGGAGTTTAAACCTAGTGGCAGCGAATGGGTGCCTTGGCTCGGGCGTGTACGATTCCTCGTCATTACTTTTCTCGTGGGAGTTGTCGTTGCCGTCCATCAACTCACGCCCGTAGCTCTCCCCGTCCGGGCTTTCATTTCGCTGATCGTATTCTGGTACTCGCTGGCTATCGTTTACGTAATACTCCAACGCTGGATTCCGGAAGCGCGCTGGCATCCAACCTTACAAGTCATTTGCGATCTCGTAATCGTTACAGGAGTCGTGTACGTCACCGGAGGGCAGGACAGCTACTTTCTCTCTCTCTATCTTCTGGTGATTTTGATGAGCAGCGTGCTCTTTTCACGCCGCGGAGCGTTTCTTGTTGCGGGCGGCAGTTTTATTCTGCTCGGCTGCGTAATCGAGTTGATGTACTACGGCGCGATTCCACGAACGTCGAGTTCCGCGCCGGGTGCGCGCGCCCTTGAGTTCTGGCTCGCGAGCAATCTTTTTGCGTTCTTGGCCGTTGCCTACCTGGGCAGTTTGCTTTCTCAAACGCTCCGCACCAAGGGCGTTGAGCTCGCCGAAAAAAGTGAAGAGCTAAAAGACTTGCAGGCTTTCAATCAAGACATCATCGAATCGATGCGCGGCGGATTGCTGACCACCGACATGAATGGCCGGATTCTACTCCTGAACCGCGCGGGCGCGGAAATCGCCGGCCTGGGGTTCGGGTTGCTCCGCGGCGAACAGGTGCAGACCGTGCTGCCCGGTTTTTGGCCCGTCGAACTCGACGAGCAGGGAAGCCCTTCGGCGAGCCGCAAGGAGATCGAGTTTCGCACGCCCGACGGCGCCACGCGCTTCGTCGGCCTTTCCATATCCCCGCTTCGCATGACTCAGAACAAAACGAGCGGCTACGTTTTCAATTTTCAAGACCTGACGCAGCTGAAGAGTTTGGAACGCGAAGTGGTGACGAAAGAGCGCATGGCCGCCCTGGGTCGTCTGTCCGCCGCCATCGCTCACGAAATTCGCCAGCCGCTGACCGCCATGACGGGAGCATTGAAAGAGCTGGCGCGGCTCGCTCCACTGGAGGATGACGACAAGAAACTCGTTCACATCGTCAGCCGCGAATCGCAACGGCTGAACCAGATCATCACCGATTTTCTGAACTACTCCCGGGAGAAAACTTATTCCTTCGTAGAAGTGGACGTCGCGGCGCTCATCGAGGAAACCTTGACGCTCATCGAGAAAGATGCAAGCACCCGCGGGAAATACCAGATCGAGCGCCGGTTTGCGGCTCGCAACGTTCGCGCGCGCGCCGACCGGGATGCTCTGAAGCAGGTATTCTGGAACCTCTGCAACAATGCGCTGCGCGCCATGCCCAACGGCGGCACTCTAACCGTTACTCTCGATGCAGATCCCGTCTTCACGCGGATTTCGATCCGCGACAACGGCGTAGGTCTCGACTGCTCGCAAGCGACGACGTTGTTCGAGCCGTTCCAATCGGGTTTTACCGGTGGCACGGGCCTGGGTCTGGCAATCGTCTATCAAATTTTGCAAGCCCATCAGGGCCGCATCCGAGTGGAAGGGGAGAAGGGAACTGGAGCCGAATTTGTGGTGGAGTTGCCTCGCGCCGTTCGCGCGCGCGTTCCGGTACGGAATGAACGATTGGAAACGCAGCCGGAATTGCTTGGTTCGGTGAGGAAGGGATAGATCGTAATGGCCCACTTGCTTGTCGTCGACGATGAACGGTCCATCTGCGAACTTCTTGAGATTAGTTTTCGCAAGGATGGACACAAAGTAGAAATTGCGTCGAATGGAGAAGACGCGAAGCGCAAGCTTGCGTCCCGGGTCTTCGACATCGTCGTTTCCGACATTTGCATGCCGGATATGGATGGCGTTGAGCTATTGCGATACTGCAAGGAAGTTTCGCCTTCGGCAGCATTCATCCTCATTACCGGCGTGCCGACGATCAATACCGCGATTGACGCCGTGAATTTCGGCGCCGACCGGTACGTCATCAAGGGCGACCGGTTGCTCGACGAGCTTCGTCCTGCGGTGAAAGAATACGCGGAGACACAAGCGCTGAAAAAAGAAGCGGGCGACCTGCGCCGCAGGCTGCGAAAATTTACCGGGTTCGACCACATCATCGGGACGAGCCCGAAGATGCGCGAGCTCTTTGACCTGATCGAGACAATCGCCCCGCAATCGAGCCGCGTTCTTATCACCGGTGAGAGCGGCACCGGTAAGGAACTCGTCGCCCGCGCCATCCACGAAAACAGCGCACGCGCCAAAGCGCCGTTCATCACCATCAATTGCGGAGCATTCCCGGAAACATTGCTTGAATCCGAGCTCTTCGGCTACATGCGCGGCGCTTTCACGGGAGCAAACGAAAACCGCCGAGGACTTTTCCAGGCAGCCGATGGTGGAACGCTTTTCATGGACGAGATTGGCAACATGAGCCTCACGATGCAGGTGAAGCTCTACCGCGTGCTGCAGGAAGGCAAAGTGCGCCCTCTCGGTAGCACAGAAGAGTCCGATGTGGATGTCCGCGTGATCGCTGCGACCAACAAGAACCTCGAAACGGAAATCACTCAAGGCCGTTTCCGCGAAGACCTCTACTATCGCCTCTGCGTGATTCCCATTCACCTTCCCCCGCTTCGTGAACGCCGGGAGGATATCCCTCTTCTTGCCCGCACGTTTCTTGACCGCTACTCGAAATCCATGAATAAGCCAATCGAAGGGATCGACTCGGAAGCCGTACGCCGGCTGGAAGTCTATGACTGGCCCGGTAACGTTCGTGAACTCGAAAACACACTGGAACGAGCGGTGGCCCTCGAGACGAAGAAACAAATCTCGCTCGAAAGTATTCCCGAACGAATCACGAGTTTCTATCAGGAGTTTCGATCGAATGGCCACGCAGAACCTAGCGCATCCCTGATTCCGGACGGCGGCATGAACCTGGAGATGCACATTGCCGCCACCGAAAGGGCTTATTTGCTCGCAGCTCTGGAAAGCTCGGGCGGAGTTCGCGTTCGCGCCGCCGACCTGCTCAAAATGACCTACCGTTCCTTCCGCCACTACGCCAAGAAGCACGGCGTTTGATTCTCGATGCGGAGCGTGTGACTCGCGAGCATCTAAGACGATGTACCCGTAGGCACGGATGAGACAGCGTCTCTTCGAGTTTAAAAAGGGGTCTTCGTGTTCGACACGCTAATTCTGGAACAGCAGGACTCCGCATCCGCTTCCTCCGCTGTTGCGTTGCCGGCATCCAAGACCCGCTTCCGTTACGGCTTGACGATTTTTTGCGGGGCATTTCTACTTTTCCAGGTACAGCTACTCCTGGGTAAGTACATCCTGCCCTGGTTTGGCGGGACTCCGGCGGTCTGGACGACATGTATGCTTTTTTTTCAGCTGCTATTGTTGGGTGGTTATTTGTACGCCCACCTCATATCCACTAAGCTCAGCGGTCGGACGCAGGCGGTCGTGCATATCGCCGTACTCGGTTTGTCCGCGTCGTTGATCGCTATGGGAGCTCTGTTCTGGAAAACACCGCTTCTGCCCGGACCTTCCTGGCGGCCGAGCTCTTCTGATTTCCCTGTAACGCACATACTGCGACTACTTTTGGTCGCCATTGGTCTGCCCTTCCTGTGCTTAAGCGCGAGTGCACCTTTGCTGCAAAGTTGGTTTGTCCGGACGCATCCGGGCAAGTCGCCCTACCGGTTGTACGCTCTGTCGAATATTGGTTCGCTCCTGGGTCTAGTGACGTATCCATTTGCTGTCGAGCCTGGATTTCGCTTGCATACTCAAGCGTGGTTATGGAGCGCCGCCTACATGCTCTTCTTCGCCGGCTTCATTTCGTGCTCGAGAGATATGAAACGGCCGGCCATCCTTGCTTCGGTCGCCGAGGAACCTGAACGTGCGGCTCCGCCGCCCGGCACCGTCCAGCTTCTATGGTTTTTGCTCCCAGCGATGGCGTCTTTGATGCTATTGGCCACAACCAATCTTATGTGTCAGGAAGTGGCAGTTGTTCCATTCCTGTGGGTACTGCCGCTAAGTCTGTATTTAATCAGTTTCATCATTTGCTTTGATAATCAGAAGTGGTATCGACGAGGAATTTTTCAGGTATTGCTTGGAGCGAGCCTTCCGATGGCACTCGTGGTGTTGATCTCTTCGATCAATGCTTCCACTGTGAGACAGATATGGATGCTCGGTCTAGTTCTCTTTGCCTGCTGCATGGTTTGCCACGGAGAGCTCGTGCTCTTGAAACCGCATCCCAGCCACCTGACGCGATTTTACCTGCTCATCTCGGCCGGAGGAGCCGCCGGCGGTATTTTTGTTGCGCTGATAGCGCCTCGGATTTTCACTGGTTTTTGGGAATTTCATTTTGGCTTGGTTGGCTGTCTGCTGTTGACGATGCTTGCGATCGCCCGGGACCATCAATCATGGTGGTATTGGAACAAACCTTATCTCGGCGGTTCGATTCTACTCGGATTGTTCCTAGCACTGGCATTCACAGCCCGGTATGCCGGCTTGGCAATGATCCCGGAAACGATGTATCGCTGGCACTACTACCCGCTGCTTACGATATTGGCCGTTACGGTGGGATTCATTACGCTTAGGAGCGGGAAGACGCCACCAATATATCGGCCGCTCAACAGCGCTCAATTGGCATCGATCACCGTATTGGCTGTTCTGTGCGCTGCGTTGTACGAACAAGTGCAGTTTGACAAGTACCTCGCGATCCGCCGCGACCGAAACTTCTACGCTGCGCTCATGCTCAACAAGAGAGGCAACTCCGTGCATTCGATCGAATTGCGGCACGGACAGACTCTGCACGGTTACCAGTCCTACGATCAGCCCAGGGAGCCGACGACTTATTATTCGCGCCATAGCGGCGTCGGACTGTTTCTCGATGGACAAGCCCCGTGCCTCCAGCCGTGCCCTCGGCGCTACGGGGTCATTGGCTTGGGAGTCGGAACCCTGGCCGCCTACGCACATCCAGGTGACATGGTACGGTTTTACGAAATCAATCCCCAGGTGATTGCCTACTCACTCGGGAACAACCCCTATTTCACATTCATCAGGGATTCTTCGGCGAAAGTCGACGTTGTCCCGGGCGATGCGCGGCTTTCTCTCGAGCGTGAGTTTACGGAAACCGGTTCACAGAATTTCGACGTATTGGTGGTCGACGCTTTCAGCAGCGATTCCATTCCAGTCCATTTGTTGACTCAGGAAGCGCTTGAAATTTACTTAGAGCACCTCAGGGGCCCGGATTCTGTGCTGGCGTTCCACATTTCCAACAAGATGCTCGACCTTAGCCCAGTGCTGGCGGCGCTCGCCGCACACAATTATCTGGCGGCCGTGCGCCTTCATAAAAGAAACAGCACCGATCTTGGCGAACGCAGCGATTGGGTTTTGTTGGCCAGAAACCCGAAAGCCCTGGAGTTGAATGCATTCCAGGGCCATCTTGATTCGATTCCGGCTCCTGACCCCAAATTGATCTGGACAGATGACTATAGCGATCTATTCAGAGTTCTGCGGATTCACTGAGACTCGATTTTGGCATGAACCTTGAGATGAAGATCGGCGCCGCCGAAAGGGCTTACTTGCTCGCCGCCCTGGCAAGCTCGCGCGGAGTTCGCTTTCGCGCCGCCGATCTGCTCAAAATGACCTACCGTTGCTTGCGCCACTACGCAAAAAAGCACGGCGTTTGATCTGTTCCGTTATGGTGCGGGCGCGTAACGCCCCCGCCAACAGCATTTAATGTTACTTATTTAGTATACCAAAACGAAACGGACTCTTTCCCGCTCTGAAGCACCCTCATACCGCTCTGAACTCCATCACGCAGAAGGAGTAAGCAAGACAGCTAACTCTTTTTCGTAATTACTCTCATTGGTTCTTCTATTGCTCTCTCGGTCTGTGTCCGCCGCCAGGGACCAGAGATCAAATCAGAGAACTGTTTCAAGGAGAAACAATGAATAAGAAACAGAAGGGCTTTTCACTAATCGAGTTGTTGATCGTCGTCGCGATCATTTTGATCATCGCAGCCATCGCGATTCCGAACTTGCTCCGCGCCAAGATTGCCGCGAACCAGGCTTCCGCAGTCGGCTCGCTCCGCACGATGTCCTCGGCCGAAGAAACCTTCGCGTCCACCTACAGTGATGGCTTCACGCTCACGCTCGCGCAGTTGGGCGGCCCGGCGGGTGCGCTTGCAACCTGCGCCAACGCGGAATTGATCGACGAAGTGTTGTCGACCGCTCCGAACCAGAAGAGCGGCTATTCGTTCGCTTACACGCCAACCGCTCCGGCGGCTCTTACGGCGGGGATTCCAGCGGCCTGCGGCGCGTCGGGAGATGTTGGTTTTTCAATCAGCGCGACACCGGTATCAGCTTCGACCGGAACGGCCGCGTACTGCGTGGATGAGACAGGCGTCGTTCGTGTGAACTCGGCGGGCACCCTGATCGCTCCGACGTGTTCTCTGTCGGGCTTTCCTCCGCTGCAGTAGAGGCTTCATTCGCAAATCGGGAGGGAGGAATTTGCTCCCTCCTTTATTTGCGGTTTGTACGATCAGGGTACGTTTCGAGGGATCTTTAGACATCAGCGCCAGTGTCGATCGCAATCAGTACCTGCTCCTGGTTCCGGCGTAGGGGCAGATGAGTTTCGAATGAGGAGCAGGCAAGAGACGATGACCACGCGAAGCAACGGTTTCTCGCTTATCGAATTGTTGATCGTTGTTGCGATCATCCTGATTATCGCAGCGATCGCTATTCCAAATTTGATGCGCGCAAAGCTTGCGGCGAATCAGGCTTCCGCCGTGCAGTCGCTTCGCTCGATCGCGTCGGGAGAGGAAACCTTTGCCACCATTTACGCCGATGGCTTCACACTCACTCTCGCGCAGCTCGGCGGCCCGGCGGGCGCCGTGGCGACCTGCGCCAATGGTGAAATGATTGACGATGTCCTGTCCGCCGCTCCCAACCAGAGAAGCGGCTACTCGTTCGTATTTACGCCCAATGGTTTCCCTCGCCTTACGAGTGGAATTCCTGCCGCGTGCGGGGCTTCCGGCGACACCGGATTCTCCGTCAGCGCTTCGCCGAATGTCCCCGGCTCGACGGGAACGTTTAGCTATTGCATCGATGAGTCGGGAGTTATTCGGGTGAATTCCACAGGACTTGTGATTCCGCCTCCGTGCTCTGCATCTGGTTTTCCTCCAATCCAGTAATCCTGGGAGCTTGGCGAATGGGAGAGGAATGCATCCGTTCCCGAGTCCCGACAAACTCCGATAATCTTCGCCTGAGTCTGTAACCACATATCTCCTCCACAACCTTGTTCGACGTGCAGCACGCCCAATTTCGCAATCTCATCGTACGTGCCGTAAATGACCCTTTCAGTCGAATACGTCCGTCAAAAACCGTCACTTTCTCGCGGTTCGAAACTCCCTCGGCGTGGCGGCCAACCTAGTCTCCTAAATCAGCGTCTGTATCTCTATGAAACTGGCAGGTATAATGCCTTGTGCCATAAGGGTAACCTGCTGCTCCAGCTTGGTACACCCCGTGCAGTATAGGTGGCGTACCCCGCCAGGGAGTACGAGAGAACATACGATATTCGATTCAAGGAGAAACAATGAATAAGAAACAGAAGGGTTTTTCGTTAATTGAGTTGCTGATCGTCGTGGCCATTATTTTGATCATCGCGGCCATTGCGATCCCGAACCTGCTCCGCGCCAAGATCGCTGCGAACCAGTCTGCAGCCGTCGGCACGCTCCGAACGATCAATTCGGCCGAGGAAACATTCTCGTCTACTTACAATGACGGCTTCACGACGGACCTCGTTCAGCTCGGCGGTCCGGCTGGCGTAGCGGCAACCTGCGCAAACGGGGAACTGATTGACGAAGTGCTGTCGACCGCCCCCAACCAAAAGGGTGGTTACCAGTACACGTACGCAAATAACACCGTGCTCGCCCTGACGGCAGGTGTTCCAGCAGCCTGCGCCGGTTCCGGTTTCACAGGGTTCTCGGTCAGTGCAGGACCGGTCTCGTTGTCGACCGGAACCGCTGCTTACTGCATTGATGAGACGGGCGTCATTCGTGTCGACTCAGCAGCAACCGTGCTTGAGGTGATGAACCCATGTGCGACTTCGGGCAAGCCTCCGTTGCAGTAAGGTCTTAGGTTGGAAATCGAAGGGAGGGAGTCGAAAGCTTCCTCCCTTTTTTCTTAGGATGACTAACGGTTACGAAAATGTTAAGCACAAAACACAAATCGAATGCAGCGAATGATCGGCGGCGCGGCTTTTCTTTGATTGAACTTCTAATCGTCGTGGCCATCATACTGATTATCGCCGCGATCGCCATCCCGAACCTGCTGCGCGCCCGAATGGCGGCGAATCAGGCTTCCGGCGCCTCCACTATTAGGACCATTAATAGCGCCGCCATCGTTTATTCCTCCACGTACAACGACGGCTTGCCCCCGAGTCTCGCGGCAATGGGTGGCGTCGGCGTAGCCAATTGCAATGCCGCTGGCCTGCTCGACGATGTTTTGACAGTCCCGCCATATCATAAGGGTGGTTACGTGTATGACTACCAGCCGCAAGGTGCCCCGATTCCGAATCCGCCGGTTGCCTGTGCTGTTCCAGGATTCAATGAGTATCTGGTGACAGCGGTGCCAGTCGTCGTCGGGAACACCGGGCAAGAGAGCTATTGCAGCGACGAGCCGGGCGTAATACGCTTCGATGTTTTGGGTGCCAAAGCGGGGAGTGTGGCAGCTTGCCAAGCGCTCCCTCCGCTCCAGTAAACTAACGACGTTACGTATTGCGAACTTCTGCTCCGCGCTTCGCTCTTTCTTGTTAAGCTCACCCTCATGTTGCTTTCTGTGCTTGTAATTGTCGCGATGGCTGTCCCGCTAGGGTCTGTCGTTGATGCGAAGTCTGCAGCGCGCGCCCTCGAGTCGCGATACGCGCATGCGCGCACTCTGAAAGCCGCGTTCTTCGAACGATACTCCGATGGCAACGGCGCGGCGCAATCTGAATCCGGCACGGTATATTTCTCCCGCCCCGGCCGCATGCGCTGGGACTACGAATCGCCCGAGAAAAAACTCTTCCTCGTCGACGGCACCAACGTCTGGTTCTACGTTCCCGCGGATCGCACCGCCAGCCGCGCCAAAATGAAGGAAAGCTCCGACTGGCGAACTCCAATCGCCTTGCTGGCAGGCAAGGCCGACCTCACGCGCTTGTGTAGCAACCTCGAGATCGTCGATGCCACATCATCGGCAGGAGTACGAAAGGATGATCGACCGGAAGCGCGGCCAGCGGAAGCGGGCAACACCGTCCTCCGGTGCACGCCCCGAAAAAATTCCAACGAATCCGGAGCCGCAAATGACGGCCTCCGTGAAGTGCTGCTAGAAACCGATCCGCAAGCCCACCTCGTTCGCGTGACGATTCGCGAAGCTGGCAACCTCGAAACTGAATTCCGCTTCGGCAATTGGGAGGAAAACATTCCCATCCCCGAAGCCCAATTTCATTTTCATCCTCCTGCCGGCGTCGCCGTTGTCGACGAAGCCACGCTCGCCGGCGCCATCCATTAGCGCGCAATCAGGGCCAACCCTCCCGCCCGTTCCCGAATCCCATATGTCTGCCCAGTCAGCCGAAGCCTGGCCGCCAACCGTTGTCATATGGTGCGAATGGCTTGTTTTCCGGACTTCACCGAACGCCCAAAAGCGGTATGCTAAACTATAAGCGAAACACTCACTTGGAACGGGTGTTTACCTACTCAATTGGCTGAATTCGTTTGCAAAGTCGCGGACGTCTCCGGGCACATCTTTGATCAATTGGAGACCGCCCAAACCGAAGCCGAAGCGAGGCAAAAACTCGCCGACCGGGGCTACTATGTCTACAAGATTCGCAATCATCTCGACTTCGTTTCCCAGTTTACTCGCGCCCGCAGCGACCGCACGATTCGCCCGCAGGACTTCCTGATTTTCAATCAGCAGTTCAACACCCTGCTCAAAGCCGGCCTGCCCATCCTCAAGGCTCTCGATCTCCTCGGCGAGCGCGCTGCCGCTCCTCGCCTCCGCCCCATCATCAGTGACGTCCGCCAGCGCGTGCGCGACGGCGCCTTGCTCTCCGACGCGCTTGCCGCGCAGGGATCGTTCCCGCCTGTGTTCGTCACAGTCGTCTCGGCGGGGGAGCGCAGCGGCAATTTGTCCGGCGTCCTCGACCAGTACATTTCTTATTTGCGCGTGAGCACCGGATTTAAGAGGCAGCTCATTACCGCGCTGATTTACCCTTCGATTCTGGTCGGCGCAGTCATCCTGGTGATGTCGTATATGGTCACCTATGCGATGCCGAAGTTCGCGGATCTGTACAAGGATCTAAATGTTCCGCTCCCGCAGATTACCCAGCTCGTATTAGGACTCGCAGCTCCGCTTCGCTCTTATTTTCTGGTCTTTATCGTGGCGGTGGTTGTTGGCTTCGTCATGATTAAGCTGTGGACCCGAACGGATCGTGGCGCGCTCGTGATCGACAGTTTCAAGCCGCGTGTCTGGTACGTGGGCGATATCTGGCTGAAGGCGCAAATCGCTCAGTTTGTGCGCACGCTGGCGACGCTGCTTGCCGGCGGCACACCCCTTGTCGCCGCTCTCGCCACGTCGTCGCAGGCAATCGATAGCCGCCTGATCGCCACGTCCGTCGAAAAGGCTGCGGAGCGCGTCCGCCAGGGCGAGACGCTGCACGCAAGCCTCGCGCAAACGAAGCTCGTCCCTGACCTTGCGATCGAGATGATCGAAGTCGGAGAAGCTTCGGGAGCCTTACCAGCGATGCTCACCAGCGTCGCCGATTTTTACGAGGAGGAAGTTAATACGAGGCTGCAGCGGACATTGATCTGGGTTTCGCCTGCGATTCTGATCGTCATGGCCGTTGTGATAGGCTCGTTACTGATCGCTTTGTATCTGCCAATGTTCTCCCTTCAGATGGGAGCCGGGGGCTCATGACCACCTTGAATCCCGTTCCGAGCGGCATTCCGGACGAAGCGGCTGAGCGCGACCAGGCACGCCGCCTGGCCGAGCGCTACCGCTGCCCGTTCGTCGATCTGAAAGAGCAGCGCATCGATCCGGAGCTGTTCCGCAGCATTCCTGCGGAAATGATGTTTCGCTACAAATTCGTTCCGCTCGATAGCCACAACGGCACGCTCGTTGTGGCCGTCGCCGATCCCAGCCAGTTGCAGCAGACTGATGAACTCGCGCTCCTGCTCAATAAACGCCTCCAGATCAAAGTCGCCACCACTTCGCAGATCGACGACTTGCTAAAACGCACCGAGCAATCGCAGCGCGTTCTCGATCAGGCCACCGAAGGTTTTACGCTCCAGGTTGTCGGCGACGAGGAAGACAGCGACGAAAATATCACGATGGATAAGCTCACGCGCGACACTGGCGTGAGCCCCGTCGTCCGGCTCGTCGATACCGTGATTTTCACGGCGCTTGAACGCCGCGCCAGTGATATCCACATTGAGACTCGCAACACCGAAGTCGTCGTGAAATACCGCATTGACGGCGTTCTCCAGTACGCCATGCAGGCGCTTGCCAAGGAATGGCACGCCACGATTCTTTCGCGCATCAAAGTGATGAGCGAACTCGATATCGCCGAGCGCCGTGTCCCGCAAGACGGCCGCTTTCGCGTTCGCTACAAAGGCCGTTTCGTCGACTTCCGCGTCTCGATCATGCCGTCCGTGCACGGCGAAGACGCCGTGCTCCGCGTTCTGGACAAAGAAACCCTGAGCGAAAAATTCCGCAATCTCACGCTCGACGTCGTCGGCTTCGACCCGCAGGACATCACTCGTTTCCGGCGTTACATTCACGAACCGTACGGAATGGTCCTCGTCACCGGCCCCACCGGCTCCGGTAAAACCACCACGCTATATGCCGCGATCAACGAAATTAAGAACGACGAAGACAAGATCATCACCATCGAAGATCCCGTCGAATATCAGGTGCGCGGGATCACCCAAATCCCGGTGAACGAGAAGAAAGGCCTTACCTTCGCTCGCGGGTTGCGTTCCATTCTGCGCCACGACCCTGACAAAATCATGGTCGGCGAAATTCGCGACCAGGAAACCGCGCAGATCGCCATCAACTCCGCGCTGACTGGACATCTTGTGTTTACCACGGTTCACGCGAACAACGTGACGGACGTGATTGGCCGCTTCATCAACATGGGCGTAGAGCCTTACAATTTCGTTTCTGCGCTCAATTGCATCATGGCTCAGCGGCTCGTCCGCGTAATCTGCGATCACTGCAAGAAGCGAGTGCAGTACGGCGCCGAAGTTTTGAAAGAATCAGGACTCGACCCTGCCGAGTGGAGCACGATTCCATTTTATGAAGGAACGGGTTGCCTGGAGTGTTCTGGCAGCGGTTACCGCGGCCGCAGCGCGATCACCGAGCTTCTCGATCTTTCCGACAATATTCGCGAGATGATTATCAATCGCCGCCCAACCTCGGAAATTAAGCGTGCTGCCAAAGCCGAAGGGATGACGTTCCTGCGCGACTCCGGCCTCGAAAAAATTCGCAAGGGCGTGACGACTCTGCGCGAGATCAACAAGGTGACTTTCCTTGACTAGCACAGCATCAGGTCTCGAGGCGAAGCTGTATCAATTCGGCGCCGTGCGCCGATTGGATCGCTGGCTGAACGCTATGCCGCATCCACCGCTCGCGGTCGAGATTTCACCCAATCGCGTCGCAGCGGCGCGCTGGGGTAAAACTCGTGGCACCCTGGAATCGTATGCGGTCGAGCCCGTACCCTTTGGAGCCATCGTCCCGTCTCCCATGGAGCTGAATATCGCTCAACCAGACGCGGTTCGCAGTGCGCTGCGCCGTGTCTTCAACCAAATTCCCTCGCGCGGAACCGATGTCGCCCTGTTAATCCCCGATCCGGTTGTTCGCGTATTTATTTTGCCCTTCGAAACATTTCCCCGGCGGGCAAGCGAAGCTTTGCCGCTGCTGCGCTGGCGATTGAAAAAGAGCGTTCCGTTCGACGTCGAAGAAACCGTCGTTTCCTGGACGCGCCAGGATGGACGGGAAGGAAGTCTTGAAATTGTTGCCGCCGTTGCTCGCCAAAGCATTATCCGCGAGTACGAAGATCTCGTTTCATCTATGGATGCCAAGGCGGAAGTCGTTCTCGGATCCACGCTCGCGGTGCTGCCGCTTCTGGAAGAGCGCGGCGCCACCCTACTTGTTCGCGTCAGCGGCCGCACTCTCACTACCGTAATCGTGCAGGGCGGTAATCTCGCCGTTTATCGCTCCGGAGAAATGGCGGCGGATGCGGGCGCGCTCGAACCGCAAGCCGTCCTCGACGAAATCTTTCCCGCCATCGCTTACTTCCAGGATACCTGGTCGGGTATGGTTGACCGCGTGCGCCTCTGCGGTTTCGGTCCTCGCGAGGAAATATTTCAGCAGGCGCTTACGCAGGAACTGCAAGTGCCGGCGGGACCTTTATCCTCATCGGACCAGGCGCTCTGGCTCGCTTCCAGCGCGCGTGACCTTTTGAGCCAGGATCTTGACTCGGTTGTCGGCTGGATGATGAACGGAGGCTCCTAAGCGCTTCGGCGCACCGGAATCGCATGCAACTTCGGCTCAACCTCTCGACGTCGCCGCGCGAAAACAAGCGGCCGTTCCTTGCAGGCGCGGGCTTGCTGGGGACGCTCGGTTTGCTTTCGCTCTTATTTCTCTCGCACGCCGCATTCACATCGTGGCGCGCGAATCGCGATATCCGCCTGAATATTGCTCGCTTGGAGCAGCGGATTCATGACGACGAACTGAAACAGCACGAACTCGACATCTATTTCAAGTCTGCGCAGGCCCAGCAGGTTCTGGATCGTTCCGGCTTCTTGAATTCGCTCATCGACGAGCGCAGTTTCCCGTGGACAAAAGTATTTATGGATCTGGGCGAAACTCTCCCGGCGGGTGTTCGCGTCATCAGCATCTCCCCGCGCCTCGATAACGGACGCGCTCTCGTAAAGCTCACCGTCAGCACCATGTCCGACGATTCCAAGGTGAAGTTTCTCCAGACACTGGAGCGTTCAAAAGATTTCGCGGACATCCAGGTGCAAGGCGAGCATCACGATCAGACGAGCAACGAGGTTCTTCTCGACCTCACTGCGTGGTATGTGACGATATGACGCCGAATAAAAATTGGAGTGCGCTCAAGAAAACCGTCTGGACGGCTTTGTGCGTTCTCCTCGCCGCTGACCTCGCGCTCGCTTTCTTCCTATGGCACGGTGGACGCCAGGGACCGGCGTCACAGCACGCCGAACTCGAACGGCTCGTGCTGGAGGCAAAACTCCTGAAGGCGGACGTCCAGCGAGGCGAGAAAATCAGGGCTTCTCTGCCGCAAGTTGGGAAAGACTGTGACGGCTTTTACCACGAAAGTTTTCTTCCTGCCTCCGCCGGGTATTCCGCGATCGTCGCCGACCTCAGCGATATTACCCACAAGGCAGGTTTGAAGACGGCCGGCGTTACCTTCCAGCAGAAGGAAATGAAGGATCATGGAGTTACGCAAATCAGCATGAAGACGACGGTGGAAGGCGATTATCCCTCCATCATCCAGTTCATCAATGCTCTCGAACGCTCCAAGAATTTTTACCTCCTCGACAACTTAAGTCTTGCTTCGGGGGGCTCGACGGCGGGCATAAAATTAAATCTCGAGCTGCGCACGTATTTCAGGACCTGAAGTGAATAAGCAGAAGATTGAAATCTCGGTTTTGGTGGGACTCGTCGTCGGCGGCGCCCTGGTGTATTTTTTCAACTGGAACGACGCGAGCCGCGTGACCGGCGTTTCCGCTGCGCCCAAATTCGTGCCCCTGAGCGTGCAGGAACCGCAGTTGCGCCTGGAGCTGCTCGCGCGGCTTCAGAAAGAATCGAGTTCAACGCTGCATCGTAATATTTTCACGGCCACTCCGCCGCCTGCTCCGCCGACGCCCGCGCAAATGGCTGCTGAGCGCGCGACAAGGATGGTGGGGCCCCCGCTTCCGCCTCCTCCGCAGCCCGTTCATGTGCCCGGCGAGTTTTTTGGTTACGCGTTCAAACCTCCTCCGGGCAAGCATTTCGGTTTCTTTAAAGACGGAGACGAAGTTCTCGTGGTCGCCGAAGGCGACACGTTTCTTAGCAATTATCGCTTGCTGCATATCGGCACGGATGCTGCCGACGTCGAAGAGATTTCGTCGGGCGCCAGACGCGCGTCACGATGACCCAACCTGCGACTGGCGGAGGTGGCGGGGGCGCTGCGGGCGATCCGGGTTCGCAACAATGAAACGCTCGCACAGTGCGCGCCGAGATTCGTGCCGCTCCGGCGAAAGCGGCTACGCCATGCTGATGGTGATGGGTTTGGTTCTCGTCCTTCTGATTGCCTCAACGGCGATCATCGCGAACACCCGCACCGAAGGCCGCCGCCAGCGTGAGGAAGAAGCCGTTTGGCGCGGAAACCAGTACGCTCGCGCCATCCGCCTCTACTTCCACAAGACGGGACACTATCCGCAAACGCTGGAGGATCTCAATAAGGGACTTCCTCAGCTTCACTTCCTTCGCCAGGCTTACAAAGATCCGATGAACAAGAATGACGGCTCGTGGCGATTTATTTACGTCAACGCCGCCGGACAAATCATCGGCAGCACAAAATATTCTTCGTTGCAGCAGATGGCGTTGCTCGACAGCGGCGCTCTGCAGAACGGTCAATCGGGCCTGGCCCCGGGGCTCGGCACTCCCGTGTCGAGTCTTACGAATTCGAGCGGCTTCGGAAGCGCGACGGGTGACTCGACTTCGAACTCGTCGCAAAATCCGCCTGCGGGATCATCTGCGCCGTCAACGCCATCTGTGCCGACGGATCCGAACGCCCCCACGCCACCTCCCGGTCAGAGCCCCGATCCATCCGGGCAGAATCCGCAGGGCTCGCAACCCTCCGGGCAAGCTCCCGGTCAGGCTCCAGGGCAGCCGGGCGCGCCAGGAACAGGCATTGGAGGCTCGGGCACGAGTCCGTTCGGCTCATTGAACGGACAGCCTGGCAATCCCGCGGATTTGCAAAAGCCAACAGGGCCAGTGGACGGGCCGGTGCTCGGCGCATTCTTAACTGGAGTCGCCAGCAAGGTGGACGCGCCTTCGCAAAAGGTCTACCACCACGGCAAGAAATATCTCGAGTGGGAATTCATCTGGAATCCGCTCGAAGACGCAGCCGCAAATCTTCAGCAGAGTTTGAATCCGCAAGGACAGCAGGGAATCGGCCAGCCGATCGGACAGGGCGGCCCGGGAGCACCGGTCAGCAGCCCACTTGGTTCTTCGCCAGGCACACCTCAGCCGCCAATGTCGAATCCTCAAATGCCGCAGCAGTAGGGGCGTCCTCAGTCGCAATAGAAACTCGGTTTGTCATTCAGAGCGCAGCGAAGAATGTCAGCCGCGAATGCTCGGCAACATCAATCCGCCGTGCAGCCGTGCGCATCCGTCGCCGGATTGCATTTCAGCGGTTTCGTAACGCGGCGAACGTAGTTTTGGGTTTCGGGGAAGGGCGGAATTCCGCCGTAACGCTGGACCATTTCCGGGCCGGCGTTGTAAGCGGCGAGCGCTAGAGTGAGGTCGCCGTGATATCGCGCGAGAAGATCTTTCATGTAATGCGTACCGCCGTCAATATTTTGAGCGGGATCAAACACATTCGTCACGGAATATTGCGCGGCCGTCTGCGGCAGCAATTGCATCAGCCCGAGAGCTCGTTTTAGTGAAACTGCTTTCGGATTGAAATTCGATTCCACCAGAATGATCCGGTGAATCAGGTTTTCGTCGACGCCGTGCTTTTCAGCCGCGGCGCGAATCAGTTTTGCGTACGGAACATCCGGAAGCGGCGCAACGGTGGGACGCGACGGAAACACATCCTCAGGTTCAATCGAAACGATCTCGCTGGCAGCCATTTCGACCGAGCCGCCTTCGACGGTGAGCCGGATTCGATCACCGCTAGCCTCATACCCGGTGATGTGAAGCCGCACACCCGAGCGCAGCACCGCGAAATCAGCGCGCGCGATCGGCGCGATTGCCGTGAGTACCGCAAAAAGAATTGTTGCGCGTTTCACCGTCTATGCCTACGTACCCGCACCGAGAGCGTACGTGCGAATCGCTTCGGCCACGCCATTCTCATCATTTGTCAGCGTAACCGTCCAACCGCGCGTTTTCAACTCCGGCACCGAATTGCCCATCACGATCGGTAACCCCGCGTATTCGAGCATTTCGAAATCGTTCCAATTGTCGCCGATAGCCATCACTTCTTCGCGCTCAATGCCTCGTCGCCGCGCCCATTCTGCGAGCGCCATGCCTTTCGACACGCCGCGTTTCAAAACATCGAGGATCGAGAGGTCGCGGTCCAGATACTCGGTCAACGCGACTGTGTATTCTTCCGCTATCGGCAGATTCTCGAGAATCTTCATGGCGTCGCGCAGCCGCTGGCAACTATCCGCATATCCCACCTGAATTGGGTCGGTACCGTTCAGGCAAGCCGTGAGCGGTGAGATTTCGCCGATGTACTCGCGATTGCGGCGAAGATATTTACCGCGAACCGGATGGTCCCAGTCGGCCCGCTCCATCATCACCTGCATTTCGCGGGGCCGGTCGAAGATCACGGCGGCGCCATATCGGAAATCCTCGGTCGCCTCGAGAACCTGCCGCGCGGTTTCGGAAGGAAGAAGATGCCGGAGATCGGTGACGCCGTCTTTCGACTTGATGACCGCGCCGTTGTTGACGATGAAATGAAGATCGCACGGCAGCGCGTCGGCGATGGGACGCGCGAAGTCGTAACGCCGCCCGGTGACGAGAACAATCTCGATTCCGCGCGACTGGGCTTCGGCGATCGTGCGCGCGTTTTCAGCGGAAACCCGGGCGCGGCTGTCGAGCAGCGTCCCGTCAATATCCATCGCAATCATTCGAATCGGCATCGCGTCTATTCTACATGGAGCGGGGGCCGTCCGGATGGCGGCGGAATTGTACTGTTCAATTTGAGAGTGCAAATTTGGCTCGCTGGAGATGCGCAGCGCTTAGGGCTGCGATGCGCCTGCCTGGCGCGCGGCATCTTCGGTTTCGTCAAGCGCGCTTTGAATTTTTCCGGCGCGGTTGTCGAGACGCTGGATGAGGTCGGTGGTCATGTTGCCGCCGAAGCCGGGCGTGGGAGGAATGAGATTTGCACCAGTGGCGGAGACCTGCGCGGACATGCCGGAAAGCTGATCCTGCGTATCGCGGAGTTGGTTCGCGAGCTGGCGCTGGCGGTCTTCGAGAAACGCTCGATCTTGCGCGGGCGTCAACGGCGATTGCGCGGCTGCGACGATGGCGGAAGCATCGCGCAGAATTCCAGGCGGCATGTCGTTTTGCTGCGCAGTGTCGGCGAGCGCGGCGAGCTGATCTTCAATTTCCTGGCGGCGAAGCGCGAGCTGCGCGATGGCGTTGTCGGTACTGATGCCGCCGCACGGGGCATTCAATTGCAGGCCTGTATTCGGGCCGGGTGCTTTGCCGCTCGCGCGGAAGCTGCGCAAGTTTCCTTCTTCGCTTGCGATCGCATCGAGTTCGGCGGAAAGGGCTGCGGCTTGTTGCGCGTACCAGAGCGGATCTTTCGCGGGATTGGCGGACGCGTTTATGCCGAATGCGGCGCTGGTTGACTGTCGTTGCGCGCGTGTAGTTGCGGTGCTCATTGGATTCGACTGCGCGCCGGCGGTTGTTGTTTGCTGCTTGGGCCACATCTGGTCGAAATCGTCGTTGGTGAAAACTTTCCTGTCGCGGTCGGGGCGCGGCGCGGCTTCCGACTTACGGGCGGAGGGCTTGTTGTCGTCGCCAGACGCAAAAGCGAGACCGGGTGCGGCACAAATCAGGATTGCAGCGAGTGCTGCGGGGATCAGGGAAAGTAGACGCATTGGCATGCGCATGGACGTACCTCCGTTCCCCCAGAATCGAGAGTATCGCACGCGGACGGCAAATCTGTAAATGAGGTTAACGGCGGAGAAACGGAGTCGAACGGCAGGTGCTTAACACAGAGGACACGGAGGAGCACAGAGGGCACAGAGAAAGCGAGGGAAGCATTGCCGGACGGGGTCGTATTCTTCGCGGTGCCTTCTGGGTTTTTCCGAGTTTTTCGAATTCTCTGTGCTCTCGGTGCGCGCCGTTTCTCTGTGCGCTCTGTATCTAGCCGTTTCGCCGGTCCACCCAACTCCATTTGCAAAGGGACGCTCAAACGGGCAAAATGCGTTATATGGCTGTGGAACTTGCAAAGGGCGTCACTCTTGAAATGCCGGGCGAGGACGAAAACTTCCTGAAGGATGAGGGAATCCTTTTCGCGTCGCTCGATAAGGTGGTGAACTGGGCGCGACGCAGCTCGATCTGGCCGATGTCGTTCGGGTTGGCGTGCTGTGCAATCGAGATGATGTCGATGGCTGCATCCCGCTACGACATTGCGCGATTCGGAGCGGAAGTTTTTCGCGGCTCGCCGCGCCAGTCCGATTTGATGATTATTGCCGGACGCGTTTCGCAGAAAATGGCGCCGGTGATCAAGCAGCTGTACATGCAGATGCCCGAGCCGAAGTGGGTGATTTCGATGGGCGCTTGCGCCACGTCGGGCGGCGTGTTCAACAATTACGCGATTGTGCAGGGCGTGAACCAGGTGATTCCAGTGGATGTGTATGTGCCGGGGTGCCCGCCGCGGCCCGAAGCTCTTCTCTACGCTGTATTTCAACTTCAGAAAAAGATCGATTCCACGCGCGGCAGCTTTTTGAATTCGTTTAACTTCGGCAAGAGCTAGTCTTCGTCAGTTCAATTCGCAGAGTCCCGCTTGCGTCGAGAACTCTCGAAGTGTCGATTGTCTGTACCCCCCTGTACCGTAGATTAGAACTGGTCGCGGAGTCATGTTTTCAATGCCTTACGGGGAGTTCTAATCGCGGAGCGGTAGATTAGGAGTGCAGTGATGAGTGACGAGTGATGGGTGATGAGTGACCCTTTGTTGCAGTTGAGTCTCGTCGGGGCAGGCGAGTGATGGGCGGCGAGGGTCGAATAGCTCCCTTGATCCGGGGTGGGGGCCGATAGCGTGGTGTGCGTCGTCATATTAAAACGACTCCATGGTAGCGTGGATTGAGGCGATTGGAAATTCGTAGAAGTACGTAGGGCTGTGGAAATTGAGAGTGGTGGGAAGCACGACAACGCGGGATGGAAAAGCCCACGACGAGGTAAGGCGCTCGTCGTGGCTACCCGGTCAACGGCTGCACCTTCGCACTCGGGCTGCGCGCGTTGGTGAAACATCGAGCTGGAGAAATGCGTATCTGGTAGTGTGGCGGGATTGGAGGGGGCGGAAATGATGACGTTTTTGGTTTGGTGTTTGTTGTTTGTGGTCTGTTGGCCGCTGGCGCTTTTGGCGCTGATTGTTTATCCGATTGTGTGGTTGATTTCTCTGCCGTTCCGGCTGGTGGGGATTGCGGTGGGCGGCGTGTTTGAGTTATTGCGGGCAATTATTTTTCTGCCGGCGCGGGTGCTGCGAGGGCCACGGACGGCGTAGGCCACCGCTGGAATGGGTTGAAGGAAGTTCTGTAGAAACCTCTTTCGCTGTCACGAGTGAGCGTTGTTTCGGAGCTTGCCTTCTTCTCTTCGTTTGGTACCATCTCGATTCGTGATTCACCAGATACTCATCGCCTGGGTGATTTTCGTTTCGTCCCTGGTGTATTGGCAGACCGGAACGATAAGAACGGTGTCTTCGGACGAGGCTAAGACTCACTGTATCCAACGAATCGAACCATCAATCCCACCAATTGCAAAGGCCATTAGGGTCGGCGGAAAAGTCACTCTACACATAACGATCTCTCGTACGGGAACCGTCGCCGGGGCAACAGTTCTGAGTGGTCCACCCCTGCTCGTCCAATCCGCCATTGATGCGGTTAAGCAATGGAAGTACAAGCCGTTCTTCGAAGGTGACGCGCCAGTCGAGGTGGTTGTCGATGTTGAGGTAGATTTCCCAGGTGGCATGCCCGAAAGCGAGAGTGAAGCACGGAAGAAATATTTTCCTTTAGAAGACGAATGCAGAGGGCTTTTGGGCGCTCATAAGTATGTTGAAGCGGAAGATAAGTGCCGACAAGCTGTCGGCATTTCCGACCAACTGCCGGAGAATTCCGTGCTTGAGCGAAGTGCATCGAGATCACTTTTGGCGAATGCGTTATTTTTACTACAGCGCTTCCCGGAAGCGATCCCGCTATATGAAGAAGCCCTGAAGCTGAACCAGGGACGCCTGAAACCCGACGACGCAGACCTCGCGAGTAACTACGCAAATTTAGGCCGAGCATACGGGGCGATTGGTGATCTCTCGAAAGCCGACGCAATGTTCGGAGTCGCGGTTTCGACGTTTAGAGCAGCGATTAAGAACTTGCCTGAGATGTCGGAGAATTACGCCCGTAGGCTCAAAAGAACGCTGAGCGAATACGCCGACCTCAAGGATGCAGAGGGACAGGCCGATGTCGCTTCCGAGCTTCGTAAGCAGGCGACTGAATTGAAGGCCGACTAGTCCGGCGCTTCTCTCAGCCTACCGATGTAAAACCGCAGCGGTTCCACCATCCAATTGGACGATGCTGCCTGGGGAGTTATATTCGCGGCGCAGGTAACCCATTCCAATCGCTGTGCCTGCGGATGGCGAGAATGCGGAGCTTGTTACGTAGCCTACTTCTGGGGATTGTTTTCCTGGTTCTGTTGATGGTGAGCGGAGTTTTGTGCCTGGCGGGGGCGCGGACTGCGTTGAGAATTTTAGTTGGATGCGGCGGCGGTTTACGTGGCCTCGGGAGCGGACGCGTTCTACGATTTCCTGGCCGGTGTAGCAGCCTTTGGTGAAGCTGATGTGGGTGCTTTCCAAAGCGGCTTCGTGGGGGATCACTGTGTCGTTGAAATCGATGGGGAACCACGGGATACCGGCTTCGAGGCGGAGGGCGTTGAGGGTCTGCATGCCGATCGGGGCGCCGTGTTGGGCGTGGGCGGCGGTGCGCAGGTTTTGCCAGATGATTTCGAGCTTTTCGCGCGGGGCGATAATTTCTGCGCCGGCGGTATTAGCGCTCGTTGTGCTACTGGCTTTGCCGTCCGATTTGCCGCCGAATGTGCTTTCCGATGCGCCAGCCGCATTTCCACGAATCGAGCTGCCAATCGTGCCGAAGTATGAACGGCGGATCAGGTGGCAGGGAACTGCGTCGACGAGGACTTCTGCGAACGCCAATTCTGAAAAACCTTCGAGGGCGAGGCCGGTGGCTTGAGCGATGATTGTGGCGGCTTGTGGGCCCTCGATCGCGATGGAGCCGAGTTTTTCGGTTACGTCTTCGAGCTCGACGTCGTCCATGATGATGAATTTGTCGAGGACCTGAATGATTTTCTCGCGGACGGATGCGTGTGTGCGGACGAGTAGCTTTTCTTTGAGGGCGTAGACTTCGAGTTCGGCGAGGATGTGGCCTTGCGGGTTGAGGAGCAGGGCGAGGGTGCCGGCGCCTTCGCTGAGGGATTTGATGTCGTTCGTTACGATGGCGTTGAGGTAGCGGACGCGGTCGGGGCCGGAAAGCATGATGGAGGCGTGCCAGTTCGTGTCGAAGAGAGCGACGGATTCGCGGGCGGCGCGGTATTCGGAATCGAAGTCGGAAAAGACTTCGGGGAGGGCGCAACCGAGATAATCGGCGAGCTTAGCGCCTTCGGCGAGTTCGAGATTTGCGAGCGGGGTTTGCATGAGGATTTATAGTAGCAGAAAGGAAAAAGCTGGACACAGAGGGCACAGAGGCGGGGCACAGAGTTCACAGAGGAAGACGAAAGGCAGGACTGCTGAGAGTGCGCGGCTGACGTTCTTGATTTCTCCGTGTTCTTTGTTTTCTTCGTGCGCTCTGTGTTCCTCTGTGTTCTCTGTGTAAAGCAGTTTCTTTGTTGTTGGTATACTGGCGGAATATGGGCGAAAAAATGATTCACGAAGTGATCCCGGTGGGGATGCTGCAGTGTAATTGCTCGATCTTGGGCGATCCGGTTACGCGCGAGGCGATTGTGGTCGATCCCGGCGATGACGTTGCGCGGATCCTTGAGATTCTGCAGCGGCACCGGTTGAAGGTGCGCGCGATTGTCAGCACGCATACACATATCGATCATGTGGGCGGGCTGGCGGAGCTTCATCGCGCGACGGGCGCGCCGGTGATGTTTCATGAGGCGGATATGGAGCTTTACAAACATTTGGATGTGCAGGCGCAGTGGCTCGGGGTGGCGACGCCAGAGGTAACGCAAATTGACGATTTTGTGAAGGAAGGCGACACGTTGCGTTGGGGCGGATATGCGGCGCGCGTGTTGCATACGCCGGGGCATACGCCCGGAAGTATCAGTCTCGTGATTGAACCGGGGATTTCTGGAACGGTGATTGATGGTGGCGGAGCGCTTTCGGCCGGAGCGGGTGCGTCTGCTGGCGGGCACGAGCGTGGGCATGGTGGCGCGCGAGGCAGCGGGCGTGGTAGCGGGGAAATTGTTGAGCCGGCGTTTTTGCTTGGTGGGGATACTTTGTTTCAGCGGAGTATTGGGCGGACGGATTTGTGGGGCGGGTCGTTGCCGCAGATATTGAAATCGATTCAGGAGAAATTGCTGGTGCTGCGGGATGATGTGGTGGTTTTTCCCGGGCATGGGGAGACGACAACGATTGGTGAGGAGCGGGAAATGAATCCGTTTTTGAGGGATTGATGGGCCGATTGTGGCCGGCGATGTTGGCGAATTCGTGAGCGGAAGAGAACAGGCTGAAGCCTGTTCTACTGGGTGCGGTGGGCGGCGGATTGGATGGCGATTTGCGATTGCGGTGAATGCATTGGCCTGCGCGGCGATGGGGAACGGGTTGATTTCAAATTTGAAATTTTCAAATTTGAGATAGAGGCGAAATCAACGTCAACGACGACGGCAACTGCGACGGCAAATGCGAAAGAGCCGGCTGGAAGCCGGCGCTACGAAAAGCAGAATCAGAACCGGAATGCAAATTAGGGGCGGTCGAGAAGGGCGGTGCCGCGTTGTACCAGCATTACTGCGCCGATTACCATTGCTGCGGCGATGCCTACGTTGAGTGTGACTTTCTCTCCTGCGATTAGCCAGCCGAGGAAGACGGCGACGATTGGATTGATGTAGGTGTGGGTGGCGACGAGCGTGGGGGAATAGTGTTCGAGCAGCCAGTTGTAGGCGGTGAAAGTGATGACCGAGCCGAAGACAATGAGGTAGGCGAGCGCGGCCCAGGAGCGCGGCGTGACGGAAGCGAGCGTGAAGCCGCGGGCTTCTCCTGCGATTGTTCCGGCGATTAGGAGCATGATCGAGCCAGCGAGAAGCGATAGGGCGGAGAGCAGCAGGGGATGTCCTGAAAGATGCGAGCGCCGCGAATAGATAATCCCGACTGACCACGAGACGGTGCCGACGAGGAGCGCGATTGCGCCCGTCATCATGCCTGGGCCTGAAAAGACGCCGCGCTCGAGCAGCAGGCCGACACCGGCGAGACCGACGATCACTCCTGCGGCGATCCAGGCGTTCATGCGCCATTTTTTATCGGCCAGATCGCTGAGGAGGAAAACGCAAATCGGTTCGGTGGCAATCAGGAGAGCTGCGAGGCCGGATGGGACGTGTTGTTCGGCCCAGTGGAGCGAGCCGTGGCCGATGAGGAAGAAGAAGAAGCCGATCACAATGCTTGCGCGCAATTGCTCGCGCGTGGGGCGGAGGCGCTTTGCGGCGCACCATACGAACAGGATTGCGCCGGCGATAAAGTGTCGGGTGCCGGCAGCGTATAGCGGCGGAATCGTCTGGACTGCGTAGCGGATGGCGAGGTATGTGGAGCCCCAGATGAACCAGATCGAGCCGAAGGCGAGGATTACAGAGAGGCGATTCGGCGGGGTTGCGACGGCGGTCAGCACGCGCGGCGCAACTTCGATTGCGATGGGAGCGGGTTCGGTCGACATCGAATCCTCTGTCCAAATAGATAATCACGAGCGATGCGCGGATTCAACGAATCGCGTACCGGATTGCGGGCAGCTTGGCTGCCATATTGGACATGCAGCCGCCATCTTGGCGGGACGCTTGATTGAAAATAGCGCCCGGCGAACGTATGCTGATTACTGATGAAGATAGCGCTGGCCCAGTTCAATCCCACCGTTGGTGATTTCGAAGGCAATTCCGCCCGAATTGTCGAGCTAGCATGTGACGCCAAAAAACGCGGCGCGGATCTGGCCGTCTTCTCCGAGCTTTGCTTGTGCGGGTATCCGCCGCAGGATCTTGTCGAGCGGCCTGTGTTTGCCGAGCGCAATCGCAAGGAACTGGCAAAGCTGGCGAAAGTGATTCCGCTGCCGTCGGTGGTGGGGTATGTGGGGCGCGCGCAAGACGACACTGGAAAGCCGGTGGCAAATTCGGCGGCGCTGATCGCGGACGGAAAAATACTCTTCGAGCAGCGCAAGATGCTGCTGCCGACGTATGACGTGTTCGATGAATCGCGTTATTTTCAGCCGGCGCATTCGCAGCACGTGTTTTCGCTGAACGCGGTGAAGCTGGGCATCACGGTTTGCGAGGATGTGTGGAACGACAAAAATTTCTGGGCGCAGCGATTGTACGAGCGCGATCCGGTGGCCGAGCTGGTGTCGCAAGGCAGCAAATTGATTCTGAATATTTCAGCTTCGCCGTACACGATCGATAAGCGGTCGTTGCGGCATGACATGCTGCGGGCGATTGCGATGGAGCGGAACGTCCCTGTGGTGTACGTGAATCAGGTGGGCGGGAACGACAGCTTGATTTTTGACGGGTCAAGCATGGCGTTTATGGCGGATGGGCGCGTGGCGGCGCTGGCGAAATCGTTTGAGGAGGATTTGGTTTTATTCGATACGGCGACTGGCGAGGGTGACATTCGTCCGCAGCCGCTGGATGAATTGGCAGCGGCGTATCACGCGCTGGTAATTGGGACGCGCGATTACGTTCGCAAATGCGGGTTCAGCAAGGTGGTGGTGGGATTGAGCGGAGGCGTCGATTCGGCGCTGGTGGCGACGATTGCAGCAGACGCGCTGGGGCCAGAGAACGTGCTGGGCGTGAGCATGCGGAGCCCGTATTCGTCGGAGGGAAGCATTCGCGACGCGGAGCGGCTGGCGGAGAATCTGAAAATTCATTCGCGGTCGATACCGATTACGGAGATTTTCGAGGTCTACAAGAAATCGCTGGCGCCGGCGTTTGAAGGATTGCCCGTGGATTCGACCGAAGAAAATCTTCAGGCGCGGATTCGGGGGAATTTGCTGATGGCGCTGTCGAATAAATCGGGGTCGATGGTGCTGAGCACTGGCAACAAGTCGGAAATGGCGGTGGGATATTGCACGTTGTACGGCGACATGGCCGGCGGTCTCGCGGTGATTTCGGACGTGCCGAAATCGATGGTGTGGGAGCTGGCGAAGTTCGTGAATCGCAAGGAGGAGCGAATTCCTCCCGCGACGATCACGAAGGCGCCATCGGCTGAGCTGCGGCCAAACCAGACGGACCAGGACACGCTGCCACCTTACGATGTGCTCGACCGGATTTTGAAAGCATACGTAGAGGATGTGCGCAGCCCGGAAGAGATCGCCGATCATTATGGATTTGCGCTCGATCTAGTGCGATCCGTGGCGCGGCGCGTGGATCAGAATGAGTACAAGCGCAAGCAGGCGCCGCCGGGGTTGAAGGTGACGTCGAAGGCGTTCAGCGTGGGGCGGCGATTCCCGCTGGCTCAGAAATTTGTGGATTGACGAGTTCGCTCGCTCCGAATTTGCTTTTGGCTCCTGCCGAGACGATTTACAATCTTGCGTTTTCATCCACGACGATGGGTGTTTCGAATTAATGGAGAATCCATGCAAGATTTTCTGCGAGTGATTCGACGTTCTTTCTGGCTCCTTGGCGTAGCGCTGATCCTTGCGGCGTCCGCTCCCGCGCTCGCACAATCTAGCGCGACGCAATCTGCTGCTTCTGGCGCTCCCATTGCAGCTAACGAAGCTGAACTCTTGAAATCAGCGGAGACGTTCGTTCGAAAGCTGTTCGCGTGGGGTGCGGATTTTCAAGTGAAGCTGGGACCGCTCGAACAATCGGCTTCGGCCAATTTTTATCGTGTGCCGATTCTGGTGACGTACAAGGGGCAAACGGACGCTGGCGAAGTGTTCATCAGCAAAGACGGGACGACATTGCTGCGGGGCGAGATATTTGACACGAGTGCCGACCCGTTCGCGACGACTCGTTCGAAGCTGCGGCTAGAAGGCGATCCGTCGAAGGGGCCCGCGGACGCGAAGGTGACCGTCGTTGAATTCAGCGACTATCAGTGCCCGCACTGCCGGCAGCTTTACACCGTGATGCAAGCAGTGGAGCAGAAGTTTCCGCAAGTGCGCGTGGTGTACAAGGATTTTCCGCTCGTTGCGATTCATCCGTGGGCGATGACGGCGGCGATCGGCGGGCGGTGCGCGTTCGGGCAGAGTGCGGAGAAATTTTGGTTGGTGCACGATTTGATTTTCGAGGATCAGGATTTGATATCGGCTGAGAATGTGTACGGAAAGTTGGTGGATTTCGCTTCGCGAGCCGGACTTGATAAAGATGCATTCAAGGCGTGTATGGCATCGCCCGAGGCGACGAAGGGAATTGCGGCAGATCTCGAAGAGGGGAAGTCCGTGCAGATTAGCAGCACTCCGACGGTGTTTGTGAATGGGCGGCCGGTGATTGGCGGGGACCAGGCTACGATCGAGCAGTACATTCAGTATGAGCTGGGGCCGGGGGAAACGAAGAAGGTGGTGGCGGGTGCAACGCCCGGCACACCAGCGGCGAAATCGAGAAAGTAGCGAGGCGGGACGCGACGCGACGGGGAAGCGCAGGAAGGACCATGGGGATGGTCCAACGCAGAGACGGATGCATCCTGCACACCGCAACGACCCACGACGAGTACGACGCTCGTCGTGGCTACCTTAACTGAATTTGATGCTGAAGTTTGCGCGAGAGGGCACGGCACGCCGTGCCCCTACGGCGAGAATTGTTCGATCTGAGGCGGTTCAGAATACTTTGACGGCCAGGTCGCGCGGTTTTGGCCCTACGGGAATCAGCGTGATTAGACTTGCGGTTTTGGGTCGGATTACGGCAAGGTCGTTCGAATCGGCGTCGACGACCAGCAGGATATCGCCGCCGGGCGTCAGGCGGCTTGTGCGCGGGTCCGAACCGACCGTGATTGGCCGCAGTACCTGGCGGGTTGCAATGGCGACGGGCACGATGTGGCCGGCTGCTGAATCAGAGACGTAAAGCGTTTGAGTGTCAACCTTCAGAGTTCCCGACGATGGGGACGATCCCAGCATTAAAAAATCGCCGACTTCGTTTGTCTGCGTGTTGAGGATGACGAGGCCGTGCGCGTCGCCTGCGGTGATGTAAAGCTCGCCGCCGTCGGGCTTGAGAATCAAATCACTGGGAGTGCCGCCGACGGAGACGTTCGCGAGCAGGACTCGTCGGTGCAGGTCGACCACGGAGATGTCATTTGAAGTGCCGGATGTGATGAAGGCTTTCGAGCTGTCGGGAAGGATTGCGATTTGTTCCGGTTGCTTTGCGACGGAGAGAACGCCGAGCTGCGAGAGGAATTCCGCATCGAGGAGCGAGATTGTGGAGTCGTCGCGGTTCGAGACGACGATTGTTTTTCCGTCAGGCGTGACGCGCGCGATCCAAGGGCGGCGTCCGGCGCGTCCGCGAGCGACGATGGTGCGCGTGGCGCAATCGATTGCGACGACGGCATTCACGCCGGAAGCTGCGACGTAAGCGCGTTTGCCGTCGGGCGAAAAATCAAGCGCGTAGGGCTCTGCACCCACCGGAATGTGCGCGACGATTTGATTGGTTTTGACGTCGAGCACCCACGCGTAGCCGCCCACCGAACTGAGTCCCCAGATTTCCTTGCGCGTGGGATGCTCGCGAACGCCGCTGGGGCCGGGGCCGACTGAGATTGTGGCGAACGGAGCGAGCTTGACGAGGTCGATGATTGTGAGCGTGCCGTCGGCTGTGTTTCCGACGTAGGCGAAGAGGTGGAGGTCGGGGCGAAGGAAGGATGGGCGAAGCTCGAGTGCGACTTCGCGCGTGGCGAAGCCTGCGAGGATGATGAGCAGGAAAACGAGACGCCAGTTGAGGCGGAGTTTCATTTCGCGCTCGTCTTTGAAAAGCGGACTAGCGTGCGGAGGAAGTCGAACAAGATTTCCTCAGGGGCTAAAGCCCCTATCGACGGGCGGACATTATGTCGGAGCTGAAGCTCCGACCCCCTAAAAAGCATCCCGCTTTCGCAGGCTAGACGGCCGGACAGCCAAGAGGAGTTGTCGTGGCGCGAAGCGATTCCGCGACGGAAACTGCTGACGAGATGAGTGCGGGCCATTCCTGTTGCGCTCAATTGATCGTGCGATGCAGCACGGCGGCGATTTGGCGGCACTCTTCGATGAGCCCCGCGAATTCTTCGGGCAGGATGGATTGCATGCCGTCGGAGAGGGCGCGGTCGGGATCGTGGTGCACCTCGACGAGCAATCCATCGGCGCCGCAAGCGACGGCGGCGCGCGAAAGCGGCAGAACTTTGTTACGGCGGCCGGTGCCGTGACTCGGGTCGACGACGATCGGCAAATGGCTGCGGCGCTGGACGGCGGGAATCATGCTCAGGTCGAGCGTATTGCGGGTGTGGTCGGAGAAAGTGCGCACACCGCGCTCGCAGAGGATCACGTTGTAGTTGCCTTCGGACATGATGTATTCAGCGGCCATCAGAAATTCGTCGAGCGTGGCGGACATGCCGCGTTTCAGGAGTACGGGCTTCTTCGAGCGCCCGGCAACTTTGAGGAGCGAAAAATTCTGCATGTTGCGCGCTCCGATTTGAATCACGTCTGCATATTTTTCGACGAGGGCGAGCGATTCGTTGTCGATCGCTTCGGTGACGATGCCGAGGCCGAATTTATCGCGGACTTCGGCGAGGATTTTCAGGCCGGGCTCGCCCATGCCCTGAAAGCTGTAGGGTGATGTGCGCGGTTTGTAGGCTCCGCCGCGGAAAAGTCGAGCGCCTGCTGCTTTCACGCGTTCGGCGACCGTGAAGGCTTGCTCGCGAGATTCGATGGCGCACGGGCCTGCAACCATCGCGATGGCGGGGCCGCCGAAATTGACGTCACCCAGGGGAGTGGGGACGCGGACGACGGTGTTCTCTTCCTTGATGTCGCGACTGACGAGTTTGTAGGGCTTGCTGACGGGGATGCATTCGCCGACTCCCGCCATGGATTCGAGCGAGCCGATGTCGACGGCGCCGGTGTTGCCGGTGATTCCGATGGCTGTGCGCGCTGCGCCGGGTATCGGATGAGCTTTGAAACCCAGCGATTCGATGCGGTCGCAGACGGCGCGGACCTGTTCGTCGGTCGCGTGGGATTTCATGACTACGAGCATTCAGAATCCTCCGGGAAATTCGCGCACCACCGTTTACACTGCTCAAGGCTTAGACACGGTAGCTTCCACGGCCTTGCCAACGGCATCAAGCGAGCCGTTGAGTTTACTGTAACGGGCGGCGGTACTGCAACGCGGCCGCAATATTGGCAGGGAGTAGGGCCGTGTGGGAAATCTGCAGAAATACTGCAATGCGATCGGTTGGTTGATCAGCTCGAAGATCTTTTGAATTCTCCGCCCAAAACTGGACTGAACAGAAAATCGTGAAACTCTCCAGTCAACCCGTTCAGGCGAAGCAAAGTACCAACCTGTGCCCAGTGACGAATCTCATGGATAAGGACGTGCACAACAATCTTTCTTGGTGTGGCTGTTAGCGAGTTGTTCATCAGGCTGAAATCTTGAGGAACATCCCAGTCCTTCGCGGGAAACATCTTTACAAATTCCGTCAGGTCGCGCCGGCTTTGCCGCCCAAAGCGAAAGAGCGCTTCGACGTTGCCATTTGGAATCGAAGCCGCATCGGTCAGCGGCCGGTTCGACAGCCTGTCAATATATCGCTTTTCGGCTGAGAAAATGTGTCGCACGAGATCGCCAACGCTTTGAAATCGACCATCGCCATGTGGCCCTGCGCCCACTGCTAAGACGCCGTCACCTCGCTCCTGAAGCCATGCATGCCACTTTTCGCGGTCCCAGTCCGTGTATTCGATTAGTTCGTTCAGGCTCAGCGCTGTGGACATTTTCTCCTCCTTGGTCGTAAAAAGTCGATTTTCGGGGCAGCTGAGTGCCCGTATCTTCGTCACTTAATCACAAGGCCGAGTAGACGCGACAGCTCCATCGCCTGCGCTGGCGTGACGATGGCGCCGGCGACGTCTTCGGCACGGACAACGATGCCGTCGATTTCGGCGGCGCGGAGGTCGGCTTTGCGGAGTTTGGCGCCAGTGAAATCGGCGCGGTGGAGCATGGCGCGGCCGAAGATTGCACCCTTGAGGTCGGCGTTGCGAAAGTCCGCTTCTTGAAGCTGTGTTGACTGGAATTCGCAGGCCTTTAACGTGCCGCCATTGAATTGCGCATAGTGCGCATCGCAGTGTTCCACCAGCACGTCCTGCCATTTGCATTCGATTGCTTTCATGCCGATCAGGCGGCATTCGAGGAATTCGACGCGGCGTGCTTCGAAGCCGAGGAGGACGGCATTCGAGAGATCGCACTTCACGAGGCGCACGTCGCGGAGGTGAAGCGATTGTATTTCGCAGTTCGCGAATGAGATGCGTTCGAGGACGGAGCTGCGCAGTTTCAAATCTTGGAGCTTGCGGCCGGAGAGATCGATGGCTTCGGCGCGGGAGTCCTCAAGGAGCGAACCGCCGAGGAGGGAATCGACGGAGACGGCGTTCAGCGGCTCGGACTGGGCCGGGAGGTCGGGAAGAGAGCGCGTCGGAATGATTTCGCTGCGTTTCATGTCGGGGAAAGGATAGCGCAGATTGGGGTGGGATGGTGGAGGCGGCGTGTTTGAGGTAGAGAGACGCGTGCGGTATTGAGTAGACTTGACGTCGCGGTCGTTCGCCCGATTGTGCTTTTAGCATGACTGAAACAGGAGGAGCGCCCGAGGGCAAGCCCTTTCTGCGCCAGGGCGGGGCTGAAGTGCCTGCCGGACTGAGGCGGGCTGGAGAAATCAAAATGAAAAAGTGGCTGATTGGATTCACACTGACTTTGGGAATCACGTTGCCTGCGTTTGGGCAGGCGTCCGGTCCGAAGGGGAACCTGAAACATGTGGCGGTGCAGAAGGTCGAGGCGCGTCCCGAGGACGTCGGCAGCATCGAAGCAATCGTGAAAGCGAGCTACGAGACGATTTCGGGTGGCGTGGGAGTCGCGCGGCAGTGGGGACGCGACGAAACGCTATTCGATCCGAATGTTCGCTTCGTGGCGGTGGAGCGCGACCCGAAATCCGGCGCGATTGTGGCGATGATTACAACCCATCAGGAATTCGTCGACGAAGCGGACGGTTCAACCGTAAAAGAAGGCTTCACGGAACGCGAGCTGGCGCACACATTGCAGCGATTTGGGAATGTTGCAACGGTGCTGAGCAGCTATGAGGGCAAGAATGCGTCGACGGGGAAAGTGGTCACTCGCGGCGTGAATATTTTTCAGCTGTATTATGACGGCAAGCGCTGGTGGATCCTGTCAATGGTTTGGGATCAGGAGACTCCGGCGAATCCAATTCCGCCGGAATTGTTGCCGAAGAGCTAGCCCGCGCGGCAATATTGACTATTATAGCCATTACAGCTAAAATGATTGATATGGCACGCGCTCAAATGGACTCGAAGGCCCAGCACAAGTCGAAGGGAAGCAAGCAATCGCGCCGGATCGGGCCGGAACGGCCGGACGAGGATCGGGCTAGCCACAACCGAACCGGAGCGGCGGGAATCGATCGCGTAACCGCGACGGATGCCAAGAACGAGTTTGGCCGGGTGCTGGAGAATGTGATTCGCGGTGGCAGGGTGTTCATAACAAAGCACGACGCTCCCAAAGCGGTTTTGATTTCCATCGATGACTTCGAAACCCTTTCGCGTTCCGCCACCTCCAAGCTCGACGCGTTGAGCGGCGAATTCGATGAACTGCTTGCTCGAATGCAGTTGCCGGGGGCTCGGGCCAGGATGAAGGCCGCTTTCGACGCAACGCCCAAACAACTCGGAAGAGCTGCAGTGCGACTCGCGCGCAAGGATGGCTAAGACAGATCAGAGCGCATGCATTTACGTTCTGGCGGGAACCAATGGCGCCGGGAAAAGCAGCATCATGGGCGCGATGCTGTTGGAGCAAGCTGTCGAGTACTTCAATCCGGATCAGGCCGCGCTGCGAATCCAATCCGCCAATCCAGATATTAGTCAGGCTGACGCCAATAGCGTCGCCTGGCACCAAGGGAAGCGACTCCTCGAACGAGCTATCCGCGAGCGATTCGATTTTGCCTTCGAGACAACTCTCGGCGGTCACACAATTGTCGCGCTTCTTGAGTCGGGAATTGCGATTGGAATCGAAGTGCGCGTTTGGTACGTGGGCCTGCGCAATGTTGAACTCCACATCGAGCGCGTCCGTGCAAGGGTTGCACGGGGTGGCCACGACATTCCGAACGCAACAATTCGCAAACGGTTCGATCTCAGCCGATACAATCTTATCCGACTGCTTCCAAAGCTGACCGAGCTTCGAGTTTTTGATAATAGCGACGAGGCTGACCCGCACGCTGGATCGGCTCCGGAGCCGAAATTAATCCTACGTATGGATCGGGGAGCGGTTGTGAGTTTGTGCGATCTCACAAGGGCTCCGGAATGGACTAAACCGATCCTGGTGGCGGCAATGAAACTCGGCAAGTGATCGCGGAATTATAAATCCGAATCGAAATACGGAGTCTGCATCGGCCCGATGACGCTGACTATCGCCGCTTCGGGCTGACGCATCTCAACTTTGCGGGGGAGATACGATTTGGACAGGCTTTGCCGCGTTTTTTGACCGTTTGCGCTAGTGTCGGAATTCGGATAAAATGAACGATTAAGCCGTCGCAGAAATTGCTGCATGCGCGCGCTGCGGGTGTTTCGTCATCGAAATTTTAAGCTGCTGCGTGACGCGAACACGATTGGATACGCCAGATGTAAAGGCAGGCCCCACAATAAGTTGGAGCGGCAGGGGCCACGGATACCCTGAGGGAATGCCAGAAGAACAGCAACGAGTTGTACTGACTTTCGACGCAGCTGACGAATATCGTCCGGAACCGCCTCCCGCACCTGAAATACCCGCTTGGAAAGATGGCAGCACTCGCATCGGCATTCACACTTCCATCGCTGGAGATATTGCCGGCTCGCTCGATATCGCGCACGGGCTGGGCGCCAATGCGCTGCAGATTTTTTCTTCGAGCCCAAGAACGTGGGGGCAGGGCACGTCGCGAATTGCGGAGGCCGATGCGGCGCGTTTTCGCGAGCGGCGCAGGGAACTGGGCCTTGGGCCGGTCGTCATTCACGGAAATTATTTGATCAACATGGCGTCGCCGAACCCTGTGCTGCGGACGCGATCGGTGCAAGCGTTTCATCAGGAAGCGGTGCGCGCGATGGCGCTTGGCGCGGACTATCTCGTGATTCATCCGGGAAGCGGGCGCGACGGCGATCGCAATACGGCGATTGCCGCGATCGTGCAGGGCGTACGGCAAGCTTTGCGCGGGTTGAAGTTGGGCGACCTGAAAATTCTGATTGAGAATACGGCGGGGCAAGGCGCGTCACTCGGCTGGCAATTCGCGGAACTGAAAGCGATTCTCGATGGATGCCGCGACGTGGCACTGGGAATTTGTCTCGATACGGCGCACGTGTTCGCGGCGGGGCACGACATTCGAACGGCAGAAGGACTTGAGACGGCGCTGCAAGTGATTGATCGGCACGTGGGACTCGATCGCGTGTTTGTGGTGCATGTGAACGATTCAAAGACGGAACTGGGATCGCGCGTTGACCGGCACGAGCATATTGGTAAAGGGAAGATCGGGCTTGAGGCGTTTGGGCGGATCCTGAATCATCCGCTGCTGGCGGGGCGCGCGTTTATTTTGGAGACGCCGATTGATTTGCCGGGAGACGACCGGCGGAACGTGGCCGCGCTTTGGAAGCTAGTCGGGCGCGAAGTAAAGGCGACTGGCAGCGGGATGAAGCCGCGGCGGAGGAAGAGAAGCGGGAGTAAAGGAAGTAGGGGAAGTAAAGGACGTCGAGGAAGTAAAGGAAAGGCTGCTGGTGGGCGGCGACTCGCCGCCAAAAAGATGCGGAAGTAGGCCGACGGTTACGTCTACTGCTGCAACTGCAACTGCAACTGCAATTGCAACGGCAACAGCAACTGCCACGGCTTAACACAGAGGACACAGAGATCCACAGAGGGCACTGAGGAGGATTGAAGGGCGGCGGCTCGGTGGACGGACATCTGTGCACTGAGAACAGTGCTCTGAGAACAGTGCTCTCAAAACAGTGGCAGAGAGCAGGGATGGATGGGCAGCGAGTTGACGACGACCGAATTGCGAGGAAAGTGAACTTGGCAGAATACGACCCCCAGCAGATTGAATCGAAGTGGCAGAAACTTTGGCAGGAGCAGGGTGCGTTTGACGCGGTGGATGGCGATGCGTCGCGCAAAAAGTATTACATGCTTGAGATGCTTCCGTATCCCTCCGGCACGATGCACATGGGCCACATGCGGAATTACACGATCGGCGACGCAGTGGCGCGTTACAAGCGGCTGTGCGGATTCAACGTGCTGCACCCGATGGGCTGGGACGCGTTTGGACTGCCCGCCGAAAACGCCGCAATCAAGAACGGAATTCACCCGCGCGATTGGACCAACCGGAATATCGACGAATTTCGGCGTGTGCTCCAACGATTCGGATTCAGCTACGACTGGCGGCGCGAAATTTCCACGTGCCAGCCGGATTACTACCGCTGGAACCAGTGGTTTTTTCTGCGGATGCTGGAGAAGGGAATCGCGTTTCGCAAGAAGAGCAAGGTGAATTGGTGCCCGGAGTGCGCCACGGTTCTTGCGAACGAACAGGTGGAGAACGGATTCTGCTGGCGGCACGAGACGACCGTGGTCGAGGTGCGGGAACTCGAACAGTGGTTCCTGCGGATTACGCAATATTCCGATCAACTGCTCGACGACATGAAAGAGCTCGACGGCGGATGGCCCGAACGCGTTCTGACGATGCAGCGCAACTGGATCGGGAAATCGCGCGGGGCGCGCGTGCGTTTCGACGTGGCGCAAATGGCGGGTGTTGCCCTGGAAGTTTTTACGACGCGAGTCGACACGATTTATGGCGCGACGGCGCTGGTGCTATCTGCGGGACATCCCGAAGCGCTGCGGCTTGTCGACGGAGTGCGCGGGCAAAGCGGCATGGAAGCGCAGATTAAGGCGATGCGGCAGAAGAGTATGCGCGCCGCCGATGTTGCGACGGCCGAGAAGGAAGGATTTTTTACCGGGCGTTTTGCAGTGAATCCATTTTCCGGCGAAAGCGTGCCGATCTGGATTGCGAATTTCGTACTTGCGGAATACGGCACCGGCGCGCTGATGTGCGTTCCGGCGCATGACCAGCGCGATTACGAGTTTGCGGAAAAATATAATCTGCCCGTGAAGATTGTGGTCCAGCCGAAGGAGAGGCCGCCGCTGCGCGTGGATCGCATGAGCGAATCGTTCACCGAACACGGCAAGCTCGCGGATTCAGGCCCGTACACAGGCCTAACGAGCGAGCAGGCGATCGAAAAAATGGCAGCTGATGCGAAAGCCAAAGCATTCGGCGAAGCGCAGACGACGTACCGGCTGAAAGATTGGGGCATTTCGAGGCAGCGATATTGGGGCACGCCGATTCCCGTGGTCTACTGCGAAAAAGATGGCATCGTTCCAGTTCCGGACGACCAGCTTCCCGTTGTGCTTCCGCTCGACATCAAGCTGACGGGGCAGGGTCAGTCACCACTGGCGCTTTCGCCTGAATTTGTGAATACGACATGTCCGAAATGCGGCGGCGCGGCGCGACGAGAGACGGACACGATGGATACGTTCATGGATTCGTCTTGGTATTTCTATCGATATACCGATCCGCACAATGAGAAGGCTCCCTTCGACAAAGAGAAAGTGAAGTACTGGTTTCAGATCGACCAGTACGTGGGCGGAATCACGCATGCAATTCTACACCTGCTCTACTCGCGATTTTTCTGCAAGGTGATGCGCGATCTGGGGCTGGTGTCGCACAACGAGCCCATTGCAAGGCTCTTCACGCAGGGAATGGTGCAGAAGGGCGGCGTGGCGATGTCAAAATCGCGCGGCAACGTGGTAGGCGCGATTGAGATGTCCGACAAATACGGTTGCGATACGGGCCGTATCTACACGCTGTTTGCCGCGCCGCCGGAAAAAGATCTGGAGTGGGACGAGCACGGGATTGAAGGCGCGTCGCGATTTCTGAACAAGGTGTACCGACTTGTGGAGCGGCACGCGGCGCGGTTGCGTTCGGTGGAAGTGGAACTGGTGTCGAGGACTGACCTCGCGAACGCGACTGCGAAGGAAAAGACGCTGGTGCGCAAGACGCATCAGACGCTGAAAAGCGTGACGAATGATTTCGAGCATCGCTGGCACTTTAATAAATCGGTCGCGCTGCTGATGGAGCTCGTGAACGAGCTGCATGCCGCCGAGCCGCTCGACGTCGACCTGAATCCTATTATCTTGAAGCGGATTCTCGCGGTGATGGCGCTGATGCTATCGCCGATGGCGCCGCATATTGCAGAAGAGCTGTGGGAGATGCTCGGCAACACGGGCGGAATTTCGAAAGGCAAAGTGGCCGCGGTTTCGCGAAGACCTGACCCGCGAAGAGCAAATTGAAATCATCATTCAGATTAACGGGCGGCTGCGCGGCAAGATGGTGGTTGACGCGAATCTGGGCGAGGATGAAACGCGCGAAAAGGCGATGACGGATCCGCGAATCGCGCCGTTGCTTGCGGGAAAGCAGATTGTGAAAGTGGTAGTGGTGCCGAAGAAGCTCGTGAATATAGTATTGCGCTGAGCGACGCGGGCACTCCACGCCAACTATCGGCGAGGCAAGCTGGGCGGCGTAGCGCGATGGGAGCTGCGGAGAGGTGAAGCGGATGACTCCAGAAATGGGTGCGGCACCGAAGAAGACGAGCGGCGTGCAAGAGCTTGAAGACGCCCAGAGAAATTTGAGCACGCGGCAGGGAATCGTCGTGCTCGATTTCGGCGGGCAGTACACGCAGCTGATTGCGCGGCGAGTGCGCGAGCAGCAAGTGTTCTCCGCGATCCTTCCATGCACCGCCTCGATTGAAGAGATTCGCGCGCTCGAGCCGGTGGGCTTGGTTCTATCGGGCGGACCGAGTTCGGTGTACGACGCAGACGCGCCCGTCTGCGATGCAAAGGTGCTGCAGCTCGGCGTGCCGGTGCTCGGAATCTGCTACGGGATGCAGTGGCTCACGCACACTCTCGGCGGCAAGGTCGTCAAAGCCAAAGCACGCGAGTACGGCCGCGCACAACTCGACATCGAGAAGCAGGATTCCACGCTCTTCAGTGGTTTGCCCAGAACATTGAATATTTGGAACAGTCACGGCGACCACGTCGTCGGTTTGCCTGAAGGCTTTCACGTGACTGGCCGCACGGACAATGCCGTGGCGGCAATTGAAAATTCGTCTAAGAGGTATTACGGCGTCGAATTTCACCCCGAAGTAAATCACACGGACCGCGGGCGCGACATCCTGCAGAATTTCGTTTTCGGGATTTGCGGCGCGAAAAAAAATTGGAACCGCGCCGGATTCATCGCCGCCACTGTCGATGCTATCCGCAAACAAGCCGAAGGCGCGCGCGCAATCTGCGCGCTGAGCGGCGGCATTGATTCGGCGGTGGCTGCGGCGCTGGTTCATCGCGCAATCGGTGACCGGCTCACGAACGTGTTCGTGAATAACGGCGTGCTGCGCCAGAACGAGTACGAAGAAACGCTTGAACTGCTGCGCGACCGGCTGGGCTTGAACGTGATTGGCGTCGATGCGACCGACAGATTCCTCGGCCAATTGAAGGGCGTCAGCGATCCGGAAACCAAGCGCAAGCGGATCGGCGCTGAATTCATCGGAATATTCGCCGACGAAGCGCGCAAACTGGCGAGCGCTTCGAAAGACCAACCGCCGGTGAAATTCCTGGTGCAGGGCACGCTGTACCCCGACGTGATCGAATCGGTTTCGGTGAAGGGACCGTCACAAACGATCAAGACTCATCACAACGTCGGTGGTCTTCCGGCAGACATGCCGTTCTCTCTGATCGAGCCTTTGCGCGACCTGTTTAAGGATGAAGTTCGCCAGATCGGGCGCGAGCTTGGCTTGCCAGAAGAAATTCTGGTGAAGCATCCATTTCCCGGGCCGGGCCTCGCGGTAAGGGTTGTGGGAGAAGTGACGCGCGAAAAGCTGGATACGCTGAGGGCAGCCGACGCGATCGTAGTCGACGAAGTTCGCCGCGCAGGCCTGTACGAAAAAGTGTGGCAGGCATTTGCAGTGCTGCTACCGGTTCAGAGTGTAGGTGTGATGGGCGACGGCAGAACGTACGGCGGTACCGTCGCAGTTCGTGTAGTGGAGTCGCAAGACGCGATGACGGCAGACTGGGCTCGACTGCCGATGGAAGTACTAGAGCGTATTTCGACACGGATCGTGAATGAAGTGCCGGGCGTAAACAGAGTGGTTTACGACATCAGCTCGAAACCGCCGAGCACGATCGAGTGGGAGTAGGCCAAGCGGCCCACTCCGGGAGCGCTTGCTGAAGGCGTTTAGCGATTGGCCATTTTCTGGGCCATATACACCAACAACCGGCGGTCGCCTTCGTCGCAGCGACCCATCAACCGGCGGAGGCGGCCCAGCAGGCGCGCATCTTTTCCCTTGCTGCCCCAAGCAATCTCGTCAGCGGATTTCCGCTTCGGCAGGTTTGGCAACTCGGGCGGTTCTTCTCCATCGTAGAACAACTGGTAGAGCGGAACCTCCATCGCTCGAGCCAGTTTTTCGAGCGTCTCGATGGCCGGTACCGTGTGGCCGTTCTCGACGCGCGAGATGTAGCAACGGAGAAGTCCAGTGCGCTTCTCGATATCACCCTGAGAAAGTTTCTTCGTTTCACGTAGCAGGCGAATGCGATCTCCGATTATCATGGCGGGTATTGTTACATGGAGTATTTTATTCTTGCAAGCCGAAAGTTGATATTTAGGCCGGTTTTTGAGTTCTCGCCAGTTGAAATTTTGGATGTAACCTGAATCCGATGCCTGACGTCCCAAAGAACGTGGCAGCCAGCGCCTCCACGGTTTCGATTCCTCTTACCCGCCAAAGCAAAGGCGAGGAGGAGAGGGAACTCGTTCGACTGGCCCAAAATGGAACAGAGGCTGCGTTCGAGGAGCTGATACGGCGTCATCAACACCGCGTGTTCGCGCTCGTCGGCTCAATACTACGGCGGCGCGAGGACGTGGAGGATGTGGCCCAGCAGGTCTTTCTGAAGGTATTCGTCTCAATCAAGCGGTTTGACCTGCGGTCAGCGTTTTCCACCTGGCTGTACAAGATCACGGTAAATGAATGTTGGGACTACTTGCGGAAGAAGAAGGTAAGGCCGCTCGTCTACGAGGCGGACCTTTCGGAGGAGCAAGTCTCGCGGCTTGATGGAATCGTTTCGGCGGACCGCCCCGTGACGGGCGCAAGTGAGCAGGCGGAAGTGAAAGAAATGCTCGACTGGATGATGGAAAAGCTGCCTGAGCAGGACCAGCAGTTGCTCGTGCTTAAAGAAATGGAAGGATTTTCGGTGCAGGAGTTAGCGGAGATTCTCGATCTCAATGTGAATACAGTGAAAGTCCGACTGTTCCGTGCGCGCACCCGCTTAATGGATGTATATCGCCGGAGGACGAATCCCCGAGTGAAGTCGAAGGCCCACACCGCAGACGGTGGAAGGAAGAGCTGAGATTATGAAAATGGAAATGAAGAATTCGGCCTGTAGTGACTACGAAGCTTTGCTTGAGGATTCGATCTCGGGTGAGCTTGGCGGCGCAGATGCGGCGCGATTGTCGCAGCATCTGAGGAGCTGCGCGGGATGCCGCGAAGCGCTGGAGTTTGTTTCGCTCAGTCCCCGTCTTCTACGCTTGGGCGAGCGGATCGCGGATCCCGGTCCGGGTTTTGCGCGCAATGTGATAGCGCGAGTTCGCGTTGATAAGGACGTGCGGGCGGAGAAGGGCTTTTGGCAGCCGCTCGTTTCGCTCAGCTGGCGTTTTGCGGCGACTGCGACACTGGCGCTGGCAGTCCTCGTGGCATATGACTCAACCTCTCACAAGCAGCTCGACCAAACGGCGGTTTCGATGAACGCGTCTCAGCCGCAGGATATTTTTTCTCCCGATCCTACGCGAATGCCGGCGAGTCGCGACGAAGTGATGATGATGGTGGCGGAAAACAAACATGGAAAATAATCAGACACGGCGCGAAGCGGCTTTCCTCGTAATTATTGTATTCGCGCTGGGCATCTTGCTGGGAGGCCTGGGCACCCATTTGTGGGGCGAGCGGGTGTGGGGCCATCAGGCGGCTCCGAACAGCCGCGACGAAATTATCGGGCGGCTCACGCACGAGCTCTCGCTAACTCCGGAGCAGCAAACGAGCGTGACGGCGATCGTCGACGACACGCGTGCGCAGTGGCGCGCACTGTACGCGCCGCTCGATCCCAAAAAGGAAGAGATCCGGCAGCAGAGCCGGGAGAAGATTCGCGCTCTCCTGACGCCGGAACAGAAAACGAAGCTCGAAGATTTCTTCCGCAGGCTGGACGAGCGGCGCAAAAAAGACGAGGCGCGTTAGCTTCGGTCTCGTCGCGACCGAGCCTCGCGAATCCGATGGACACTCTTCCTTCCACCTCAAGCGGCGCCGTCGTTTCCTCCTCAAACGCTAAGACGCCCACCATTCGGCTCGAAAATGTTTACAAGATTTACAACCTGGGCGAAGTGCAGGTGCAAGCGCTTCGCGGAGTCTCTCTTTCAATTGATCGCGGCGAATTCGTTGCGGTGATGGGCGCGTCGGGCTCGGGCAAATCGACGCTGATGAATATCCTTGGTTGTCTCGACCGTCCGACGAAGGGGAGATACTTTCTGGATGGCACGGATGTTTCGGGATTGTCGAAACATGAACTCGCGAAGATTCGCAGCACTCGAATCGGCTTTGTGTTCCAGCAATTCAATTTGCTGGCGCGCACATCGGCGCTTGAGAATGTGGAACTGCCCACGATCTACGCCGGTGTTCCCATTGCGGAGCGAGCGGTGCGGGCACAGCAGGCGCTCGAACGAGTTGGCCTTGCCGATCGCGCTGACCATTTTCCTTCGCAGCTATCAGGCGGCCAGCAGCAACGCGTGGCGATTGCGCGCGCTTTGGTAAATAGCCCGGCGATACTTCTTGCGGACGAGCCAACTGGAAACCTCGACAGCCGCACGAGCGTTGAGATCATGGATATTTTTCAGCGGCTGAATGATGAGACGGGGTTGACCGTTGTGCTGGTGACGCACGAACCGGACATTGCGCAGTACGTTAAGCGCGCTCTGGAATTTCTTGACGGTAGGTTGAAGCGCGACGTGCTGATTCAGAATCGGCTGATCGCGCGAGAGGTGCTGCCCACCTTGCCTGTGCTCGACGCCGATGAAATCGAAAGTGAAGAAACTGCGAACCCCGCGGAATCTGCAGCGTCCAGCGGTACACTTCCGCCGCGCTAGAACGCACCGCTATTGAACACGTCGCGATAGCACCAGCCCCACGTCAATCGCTTAGAAGGGAATATCTTCGTCGGAGATTTCCGGACCGGCGCCGCCCACTTCGTCAGGAACCGCGCCGCCTTCTGAATCCGGATCAAACGCGCGGCCGCCCGAAGGCGCGCCTGCGGATATCGATTCTCCGCCCGCTCCGGCTGCGGCGGCATCGCCGCGTCCACCGAGCATACGGAAATTCGTGGCTACGATTTCGAAGCTCGTGCGTTTCTGGCCCTCTTTGTCCTGCCAATCTCGGGACTGAATGCGTCCTTCGATGAAAATCAGGGAGCCCTTTTTCAGATACTTTTGGGCGATCTCGGCCTGCTTGCCCCACACGACGATCTTGTGCCACTCGGTGCGCTTCTGGCGCTCGCCATTGCGGTCTTTGTACGTTTCATCCGTGGCGATCGAAAAATTAGCGACCGCTTGTCCGCCGGTCGTGAATCGCGTCTCGGGATCGCGCCCGAGCCTACCAACGAGAATCGCTTTGTTCACTGACATTGATTTGCCACCTGTCGAAATATATTTGGAAACCGCGAGTATAGCTGAACCGGGCAGTTCGCGTCTTGAAAACTGCGGATGTCCGGGCCGCCTCGGTTCATGATAGTTTGTGCCACGGATGGAAATGAATACGGATTGAAATTGGAAGGAGGTTTGAATCGTGAAAAAATTATTGGCACTGGTAGCGGTGGCATCTTGCGTAACACTGGGCGCGCGGGCACAACAGCAGCACAAGACGCAGAGCGATTTTGACGGCAAAACCTGGTGGGACTACGTAAAAGTTCTCGCCGACGACAACATGGAAGGCCGCGAAACGGGCAGCGCGGGGCTCAAACGCGCCGAGGCGTATGTCGTCGAGCAGTTGAAGAGCGATGGCGTCGAGCCCGCCGGCACGGACGGCTTCTATCAGCCGGTAAAATTCGAGTCGCGTCAAATTATCGAGAAGGATTCGAGCATTGCGCTGATTCACGACGGCAAGACCGAGCCGCTCGTGCTGGGTGACGACGCCTTCTTTAGCACTCGCATCGATCTCGCGCCCGAAGTGGAAGCGCCGCTGGTTTTCGTTGGATACGGGTTGTCGGTTCCGGAGAAGAACTACAACGATTTCGCAGGCCTCGACCTGAAAGGCAAAATCGCGGTTGGCTTCGCAGGTTCGCCGGCAGAGATGCCGGGAGCTCTCGCGTCCCACTATCAATCGGCGGGCGAGCGCTGGAAAGCGCTTCGAAGCGGCTGGTGCGATTGGCATCGTCGCGCTTCCGAATCCGGCTTCGATGGATATTCCGTGGTCGCGGATTGCGTTGAATCGTGCGCATCCGAGCATGGAATTCGCGGATTCGAGTCTAAACGAAACAGTAGGCGAAGAGATTTCGGTGACACTTCAATCCTGCAAGCGCTGGAGAAACTATTCGTAGGCTCCGGCCATACGTTCGCAGAAATCGCCGCGCTCGGAAAAGATCGCAAGCCTCTGCCGCGGTTCCCGCTCGTCTGTTTCCATTAAGGCTGTTGCGAAGGTGGAGAAGACGGCGGTCGAGTCTGCCAACGTGATTGGCAAGTTACCCGGAAGCGATGCGGCGCTCAAAAACGAGTACGTGGTTCTCTCCGCGCACATCGACCATCTCGGAATTGGCGAGCCCATCAACGGCGACAAGATTTATAACGGCGCAATGGACAATGGTTCGGGTTCGGCGCTGCTGCTCGATATCGCTCGTTCTCTGAAATCAGATCCGGTTGCGCGCAAACGATCGATTCTCTTCTTGTTCGTCTGCGGGGAAGAGAAAGGGCTGCTGGGCTCAAAATACTTCGCGGCACACCCGACGGAGCCTGCGAAGTCGATCGTCGCGGACATAAATACCGACATGTTCCTGCCGCTGATCCCGTTGAAAGTGCTCACAGTGTATGGTTTGCAGGAATCCGATCTGGGCGATATCGTTCGTCAGGTAGCGCTGGTTCGCGGCGTGAGCGTGCAGCCTGATCCCGAACCTCTGCGCAACGGGTTTATCCGCAGCGACCAGTACAGTTTTATCCGGCACGGGATTCCTGCTGTGGCGATGAAAGTGGGGTACGAGGCGGGCTCGCCGAACGCAAAACTTTACAAGGATTGGCTTACGCAGCGTTATCACGCGCCTTCCGACGATTTAAATCAGCCGGTCAATTTGCAGTCGGCCGCTGATTTCGAAGAGATTGTACGGGATTTGGCGATTACAATCGCAAATCGTCCCGAGCGCCCGCAGTGGAAGCCGGACAGTTTCTTTCGAAGATATGCGCAGGCCGATTAGTTCGAGTGCGATTGACATCGTGCGGATTTATTTTTTCTGTGATGCGTCTGGCATCGACCAGAATGGATAGGCGCCTTTCCCAACGTAACGGAAGGCTCCGTCCACATATACATAGTTAACGAGCATCGAAAACTTTCCATACCTCAACTTCGGAATTGAGTCGAACTCAGTGACGAATTGTTCGACCGGAATCGAGACGCCGGGGAGGATTGCGGCCGATCGAGGTTCCATTCGAGTAGTGGGATCGGCGTGCGGTGGTTTGCAGCGAACCCGAAATTTCGTCTCGGCTGGAACAGCTCCCAGCCCTCTCAGCAGTACGCGCTCATACGTGCTTAGCTCCGACTCATTGTCCCAGCCAAGTTGTTCCACCTGATCCTTCGCGAAATATTTCGCAAACCAATCAGCAGGGTTCGGCAGAGCGAAGATGGCGAACGCCTGATGGACCTGCTCCGATTTCTCGGCGAAAGCATCGATGAACGGTTGGTACTGACGTTCCAACCCTTTGGCGTCGTGGTCGAAAGTGGCTGGAGTGTCGGCAAGCGCGGAGAGCAAACTCGGACGCGCGGAATAGCTCGGCGAGAGAGCCACGATCACAAGCGCCGTTAGCACAAATGCGGCGCTCCTCGAGTGCTTTGGCACCAGGTCGGCCGGCCTCACTTATTTATCTGGTTGTCGTAACTCCCAATTCGCGCAATCGCGCCTGCGCCTGCCGCGCTTCGTCCGTCCCCGGATACTTGCGCACCACTTCGTGAAGATCGCGGATGCCGGTTTGTTTTTGGCCCAATTTGATTTCGGCCTGTGCTTTCTTCAGCAGCGAAGCCGCCACTTTGAAGCTGCGCGGATATTGATTCAACACTTTCACGTACGCGCCGATCGCCACCTTGTAATTACCCTGCGCGTAGTCGATTTCGCCGATGTAGAACTGCGCGTTCGATGCGAGATCGTTCGTGGGAAAGTTCGTTAGATAATCCTGAAATTCCTGACGAGCCAAATCGTATCTCCCGCCCGTGAAATCGCGTAGTCCGTTCTGGTAAAGCGTGTCAGCCGAAATCGGAGCCGGTGCGCTGTTACCGGGGTTCGCGCCATTGTCGGGTCCCTCTCCTCCCGCGCTCGGAGCGCCGCCAGCTGCTGGAGCCGCGCCACCGGAGATTTTGCCGTCGATGCTTTGCAGCAGGCCTTGAATGTCGTTCATCTGTTGCGAGAGTTTCCCGACGCGAGCTTGAATGTCCTGCACGTTGTCGGAGAGGCCTTGCGTCTGCGTGGTCATCGTGTCGATGCGCGCGCCCGTGTTGGCCTGCACTTCTTGCACGGTTTTCTCGACGAGCGCCATTTGCCCGTGCAACTGGTTCACGGAATCGGCGGTCTGCTGGATCAGCGTCCGCAGCGTCGCGCTATTCGAATCCACTGCGCTGCGCAGACTTTGTTGCGCCTGCGTGAGCTGGTCGACCGACGTCTGCAGCTGAATCATTTCCTTCGACACTGCTCCAACGGGCGCCGGTGTGAGTGCCGACCCGAACATCGCTCCTAGAAACAGCATGCCCAATCCAAGCACAATCCATCGTGTGCGCATCGAAACTCTCCTTCAAGGAATCGCGGGCTGCAGCCGCCTTCACTGGCGACCTCAGCCGCTCAACTTCGTTGATGTTGAAATATTGAAATCGCTATTTTGCCATTACGAAGTGCGCCCGGCGATTTTGCTGCCAGCACTCTTCAGTGCTCTCCGTGCAGATTGGCTGCTCTTTGCCTTCGCTCACCGTTTCCATCCTGTCCGGCGTAATGCCGAGCGAGACGAGATAGTTCTTTGCGGCCTGGGCGCGGCGCGCGCCGAGACCGAGGTTGTATTCGGTCGATCCGCGTTCATCGCAATGGCCTTCGAGCGTCACGTGAACTGACGGATACGAACGCAGGAATTCGGCGTCCTTCGTCAGCGCTTCGCGTGCGTCAGGACGAATGTCCGCCTTGTTGAAGTCGTAGAACGCGTCTCGTACATTCTGTTCGAATAGTTCGCTGATGCCCGCGGGAGTGCTAGCCGTGGGGGCTACCGTCGCGCGCCCGCCAGTGACGGTGACGCGAGCGTTCGCGGTTGCGCTGCCTCCCGGGCCCGTCGCGGTGATCGTAAATGTGGTCGATTCGGTCGGCGTCACGGGTGTTGAGCCCTGCGGCGCCACTTTGCCGATCCCTGGATCGATGCTCAAATCGGTCGCGTCCGTTGATGTCCACGAAAGGGTAACGGTCGCGCCCGGATTCACCGTAGTGGGCGACGCGCTCATCGTCACGGTCGGCTGAGTCGAAGGCGCGACGGGCGCCGTCTGCGCGGGCGGCGTTGAGCTGACCTTCTTGTTACATCCGCCGGCGACAACAAAAATTGCAAGCAGTGAATACATGAGCACAGACTTCTGAAGAGTACCGCTCTGCATAAAAGTTCCTCCTAAAAGAGATTTCGCATGGGCTGTTCGAATTTGAAATTGTATTGGAACGCTCGGCTTGTCGCGTCTTCTCGATTCACCTGTTCCGCCAATCGATCGGTTGACACATCGCGCTGACGCATTCCGTAAAGACGCATCTCCTCCAAACGCATTTCGTGAAATGACTAGTGGGCTGACCATGATGGTGATTCGCTCTGGCCATCGTACGTCAACTGCCGCGGCTGGCTGCCATCCGCAAGCATCGACCAAATCTGCCGCTTGCCTGTGCGCGTCGATTCGAACGTCAGATGCCGTCCATCCGGCGCCCAGCTCGGCCGCTCGTTGCGTCCTTCATCGCGCGTCAGTTCCACGAGCTGCCGGCTCACAATATCCATCACATAGATATCGAAATTACCGCTCGGCCGTCGCCAACTAAATGCGAGCAATTGTCCATTCGGTGACCATGAAGGATCGATGACGTATCCCATGTCCGGCATATCAAATTTTTGGACGCTTGTACCGTCGGAATTCGCGAGATACAGAACCGGCTCGCCGCCGCGATCGCTGACAAAAATGATCTGCTTGCCCGTCTTTGGATTCCACACGGGAGACGTGCTTACGCCCGCTGTGAACGTGATTTTCTGGAGGTGGCTGCCGTCGGCATCGCACACGTAAATATCGGGATCGCCATTCTGGCTGGACATGAACGCGAGCTGATTGCCATCCGGCGACCACGCCGGCGAACTATTCGTCCCGCGAAAACGCGGAAATGAAATCATGCGGCTCGAAGCGGTAGAAAACAGGCAGATTTGCGGCGACGTGATGCCGCGATAGGGAACGAAACACGTGAATGCGATGCGCGTCGCGTCGGGCGACCAGCGCGGCGTGAGGGCAATCGATTTCAAGTGCGTCAACTGGTGCTGGTTTGCGCCATCGTAGTCCATCACCCAGATTTCCTTGTTGCCGCTCTTCGAACTCACGTAGGCGATTTGCGTCTGCGAAACGCCCGGAAGTCCGCCGCTGAGCCGCCCGATAATGTCGTCGGCAAATTGATGCGCGAGCCGCCGTGCGTCATTATCTGTGGCCGGTCCGCGATAAATCTTCTGTAGCGCAATCGGCGCGGTCGGATTGTGGACGTCCGACAAGAATCCCGCCGCCGCAAGATTCGCGCCTTCGATCGAAAGGTTGCCATAAGCCAGCATGTTTGCAGTCGCAGGGGCGTTGGCCCATTCGGGAGCGTTCAATTCGCTTGGCTGGCTGGGAATTTTTGCCGGATAGAAGCTCGGGCTCACGAGGTCCAGCACGCCCGCATATTCAAGGTCGTTCCAGAGGACGTCGTGAAAAGTTTTCTCGAGCGCCGGAGGCGTTGCGGCCCGCACGGCCAGATCGGGAACGGCAAGACGGACTTTTGACACGCCCAGTCCGGTGCCAGTCTTGAACCAATCCTGCGCCGCGGCCGGTTTTGCACCGAGCACGACGAGCGCTGCGATCATTGCCGCAAAGATTCCCAATTTTCGCATCGTTTTTCGCATCATCATCATTTTGGTCTTCATTTTTATGTTCGTTCCGCTACCGGATGGCCGGTGCGGGAAATCCAAGGCTCCCTCTCGGGTGCCTCGCCGCGCAGAATTACCGGTGAAAATCGAACCAGAACTCGACGCTTACCTTCGACCCGCTATAGCCCGGCGGCAAGCGGTCTAGCGGGCTCGATTCCCGAATCGCTCGCACTTCCGACATATCGACCGACTGATTGCCGCTCGATCGCAGAATTTGAATATTGGTGATTGTGCCGTCGCGCAGAATATCGAATGTCGCGATCACGCGAGGCGCCGACGAAATTCCAGGATCGATCGTCGATTGCAGCCAGTTGCCGCTCACGCGCCGTTGCACCGCTTCCACGTACCACGAAAATCGCGAGCCGAAATTTCCGCCGCCCGCGTCGCCCACCGCCATGCCGCCTTGCGTTGACGCTCCCGCGCCCATTGCGAACGACGTGTAGGGAACCGTCGGCGTGCCGCCTCGCCCGTACGGAACCGCGTTCGGAGGCGGCGGCGTTGGATTCTCCAGAAGTTTCGATTTCCGCGAATCGTATTTCGGCGGCGGCTTTACGAGTTTGAATTTTGGCAGCGCAATCGTATCCGGCGGCGGAGGCTGCTTGATTTCCGGCGCCGGGTCGGCTTTGTACAGACCTTTCGTCTCGTCCACCACGCGATTAGGCGTTTCAATCTCCGGCCGCGGCATCGGAATTCCCGGAACATTTCCGACCAAGCCCACAGAGATCGCGCCGCCAGGCCCTCCCCACAAATCGCCGCTCGGCGAGTGCATTCCCGAATAAATGAGCGCCACCGCGAGCGCCACGTGCATCGCCACCGAGAACGACAGCGGCGCCTTCAAATTGTCGGGCAGGGTATCGGTGGTGCGATCTGCGGCGATTGCTGACATATCAGTGAGTTTGGTTCAGTGGCTGCGTCACCACGCTAACATTTTGAATTCCCGATTGCCGCAGCGCATCGACGACCGTCGCCCAGCTTCCGAAAGGAACCGTCTCGTCGCAGCGCACATATACCGCGAGCTTTGCCGGATCCTTTGTGCGCGATTGCGAGATCACTTGCTGGCCGAGTTCGTGGATGTTCACCGGCTGATCATTCAGGTAGACGCGTTGCGCACGATCGATCGTCACCACCTGGCGCACGTCGGTAAGCTCTTTCACGGTTTTCGTTTTCGGAACGTCCACTTCGATCCCGGACTGCAGAATCGGCGCCGTAATCATAAAAATAATCAGCAGCACCAGGACGACGTCGATGAACGGCACCATATTGATGTCGGCGAGTGTGGAATCAGTTCCGCGCTGAATTTGTGGCATAAATAATGTTCCTGCTGTCTGCAGCTATTCTCTCAACGCTCTTCGCGCGCCGCACAATTGGATCGCGCCGCCGCGCTCTTCAGTTGTGGCACGGCATCCCGTGCTCTCACATGGACGATTGCTCATGCGAATTCTAATCCGAACTGTAAATCGTCTCGATTTTGCTGACGAACTCCGAAGCAAAATTATCCATCCGCGTCGCGACTCTGCGAATGCTCGAGAGATAGTGGTTGTAAGCGATTACCGCAGGAATCGCGGCAAAAAGTCCGGCAGCCGTCGTGATCAACGCCTCAGCGATGCCCGGCGCGACAGCCCGCAAGCTCGCCGTTCCCGCATCGCCAAGTCCCGCGAAGGCGTCCATCACGCCCCACACAGTTCCAAACAATCCGATGAACGGCGAAACCGAACCCGTCGTCGCCAGCCACGACATTCCATTTTCGAGCCGCCGCACTTCGTCTGCCGCCGCGAGTTGCATCTCCACGCCAACGGCGCTCGGATTTTTCAGTCTGCCGGTGCTGGCAGTGGCAGGCGGCGCCGCCAATCCGGGCGCGGCTGGCCGCCGGGTGTTCGAAGTATTCATCTGTGCTTCCAGCTCTCGATAACCAGCCTGGTAAACGGCAGCAAGAGGCGTGCCGCCGGCGCTTGCTCTGAGTGTGCTGGGAGAGGGAAGGCCGCCCCCCGCGCGAAAAATCTGCAGAAACCGCGAAGTCTGAGCGTCGATTCGCGAAAATTGTCCGGACTTCTTGAAAATGATGGCCCACGAGTAGACAGAAAGTATCAGCAGGATACAAAGAACGATGCGAGCCACCCAGCCCGTTTGTTCAATCAGGGTATCGAGGCGGCTGGCGAAAAGTAGCAGCGCCAGGCAGGAAATCGTATTCCCCCAGAAAAAAGTATTGCCTACAACAACGAAACAACCGTAGCACACGCCTCCAGGAGGGTCAAACGAATCAGCCACATGCAAGCGCCGCAACGGGCTGTCACTCACGACACAGCGTAGTCCCGGTACCTGTCCCTCGAAGCTCTTCGTAATGCTTTTGTAGCGCCGCCCTTTCAGGGCGGCATCTTCAACGCCCCTCGCTCTTCGCAATCGGGTACGTGAACACGACCAATCCAAACCACGCGGCAAACGCCGAATAAGCGACGCACGCCGCAATCGTCTCGCTCGTTCGCAACGAACCGCCAATGACAGCCTTCGTGAGCGTAATCGCGACCACCGCGAAATGAATCAAATTTCCAATCGCCACCGGCCTGCTGTAAATCCCGCCAATCAGATTCGACCGCGCCATCCAGTTCAACATTGCGAACCCCAAATACAACGCGCCCAGCACTTGAATCACCAGAACGCCGGCACCTCCGCACGGACATCCAAACCGCGCCAGAATTTCCTGCGGCATGAATGTCGCTACAACGCCCAATGCCGCCATGAAGACGGCGCTCAAACTCATCAGAAGTTTTGTGTTCACGAAACTTCCTGGCACGAACACAACATTCGCCGCGATTCGCAGCCGCGCGAGTCTACATCGCGCCTTCGTACCAGCGCGAGCAAATCCCCGCCGCGTGCTCCTCGCGCAAAGGCTGTTGCAGCGTCTATGCTAGAATCAAAGTGAAATCATGAGCAGGGCCTTTGATATCGGGATCGAATCGCTCGCTGGACTCGCGCCGGAAGTTCCGCTTCGAGCTTCCGCTGCCGCCGCGGATATTTCACCCGCCGCAAACAGCAAATCCTTCTACCTCGAAACCTTCGGCTGCCAGATGAACGTCCACGACTCCGAAAAAGTGGCAGGCGTGCTCCTCGAACGCGGCTACCGCTCCGTCGACACCGCTGCCGAAGCCGACTTCCTGCTCTACAACACGTGCAGCATCCGCGAAAAAGCCGCACAGAAAGTGTTCTCGCGCCTCAACGATTTCAAATTCGCCGCGAAAGCGAATCAGAAAGTAATCGGCGTCCTCGGTTGTGTCGCTCAACAGGAAGGCGAGGAAATCTTCGAGCGCGCCCCGTGGGTCAGCCTCGTCTGCGGCTCGGCAAGCTATCGCAATCTGCCGAACCTGCTCGCGCAGGTGGAATCGGGCGGCCGCCGCGCCACGGGGCTCGACCTCGACACCGACGAAACATTCGAAACCGAAATCACGCGCCGCGATAATCCGTTCCGCGCGTACCTCACGATCATCGAAGGCTGCGACTATTCCTGCGCTTATTGTGTGGTTCCGCACACTCGCGGACCCGAGCGCAGCCGCGCGAGCGATTCCGTACTCGCCGAAGTCCGCCGCCTTGCAGATGAAGGCTACACGGAGATTCAGCTTCTCGGCCAAACCGTCAATTCCTATCGCGATCCTTCGCCGCGCAAATTCAATTTCGTCGACCTACTTCAAGCGGTAGCAGCGGTGCAGGGAATTCGCCGCGTCCGCTTCACCACGTCCCACCCGAACGACTTTACGCGCGAGATTGTCGAAGCGATCGACGCCACGCCAGCTCTTTGCGATCACATCCATCTTCCGGTGCAGTCAGGCTCCACGCGCGTCCTGCGCGGAATGCGCCGCACCTACACGCGCGAGCAGTACCTCGAAAAAATCGCGTGGATTCAGGGCGCGCGCCGCGACTTCAGCCTCACCACCGATATCATCGTCGGCTTCCCGGGCGAAACAGATGAAGACTTCGAAGAATCGCTCACGCTTCTCGACGCCATCCAGTCCGACGGCGTTTTCGCCTTCAAATATTCGCCGCGCCCGAACACGCCCGCGCTCACCATGCCCGACGCAATTCCCGAGGAAGAGAAGAGCCGCCGCCTCGCCATCCTGCAGGATCGCCAGCGCCAAATTCAGATCGCGCGCAACGAGAAATCGATCGGCGCGGAGTTCGAAGTGCTCGTTGACACGCATCACACCGCGCGCAATCAGTGGGCCGGGCGCTCCACCAGCAACCGCATCATAAATTTTTCTACATCGCGCGAGAATCTTCTGGGACAATACGTTCAGGTGCGCATCACGAGAAGCGCGCCAAATAGTTTGGTAGGCGAGCAGTTGCTATAGGATTTTGCCTTTTCCGCAGTAGGGGCACGGCATGTCGAAGATCCCGAACGATTTTTCGGGACCGTGCCCTATCGGCGCGCATCAAAGCAGTCGGGTACCGGGAGGCCAGGCATGGAACTCGAATGCAAGATCCGTGGCTTAATGATGGATCCGGTAACAAACATGCCCGTGGTCGTCCTGAAAGAAACTGCCGGCAGCGGCGTGCTCCCTATCTGGGTTGGCGTGTATGAAGCCAACGCCATCGCACTTGAAATCGAAAAAGTGCAGACGCCGCGCCCGATGACGCACGATCTCCTGAAAAACGTCCTCACCGGCCTCAACGTCCACGTGCAGAAAGTTGTCGTCTCCGATCTGAAGGACGACACCTTCTACGCGCTTATCTGGATGGAGCGCGACGGCCAACTCATGTCCATGGACTCGCGCCCGAGCGACGCACTCGCCCTCGCGCTGCGCCTCGATTGCCCGATTTTCGTCGAGGATGAGGTGCTGAAGAATTCGCGTATGGCCAGCGCCATCTCCGAAAAAAGCTCCAGCGAAGAACTCCGCAAGTGGCTCGAAAACCTGAACGACGAGGATCTCGGCCGATATAAGATGTAGCGATCCGGCTCAGGATCGCTATCCGCCGGCTTGTTGGCGGATAGCAGAGGGTCTTCGACCAGGATCAATTCCGTTCGCTACATTCGCCTCGCGATTAAACTAGCGGCGATTCCAGACAGGAAATCCTGAGCAGTGTGTTGGATCATCCCAGGTCTTAGGCTTTTGCGTCTTACGGCGAGTATTCCAAAGAGGACACCATATCCCGCAAGAGTAATTGCCCCGCGTAAGCCCTGGTAGGAATGTACGGCTCCGAACAAGATCGCTTGAAGCGCGACCGCGGGCCAAGTTCGTCCTGTGAAAGCCGAAAATTGCTTTTGTAAGTACCCGCGAAATCCGATTTCCTCGCATACACCGGCGGAAACCGATACAACGAACCACGTTATCATTTCAACGGCGCCGCGAGGTGCAATAAGGTCGATGGCTTTCAAGCGCAAGTCGTTTGGTCCAATCACAAAGTGAGCGGCGATCAGAAATGCAGCGACAACAAGCCAGAAAAGAAGTGCGACCCCGGCATCGCGCAGCACATCCGTCCACCTCTTCCACCTTCCTCCTATCAGATCGGCGAGTGTTGTGCCGCTTCGGCGCAGCCCAAAGAACCAGATATACCCAACAATCGCCAATTCAAAACAAACTACAAATAGGTATTGCGGAAGCCGGGTTGTTCTGTGACTGGCTTCAATCCTTGCGACTCGTCCGAATTCAAACACCGCCCATCCACAGAGAAAGGCGATGAAAAGCAGGGTATGCCAGAGGGGTGCGATGAGCTTTCGCTCCGGCCTTGGTTCAGAAGTCAGAAGAGCGTTGCCCATCCCTCGTCCTTGTGCGCCGTTCCGGGAACAGCCCAAACATAGCATCTCGAAGCAAGGATTCGGGACCTCGAAGCGCCCGTTGTTTCGAAGCAGACTCGAGGAAGTGACCTCCGGCCCGCCTGCAGAGAGTGAATCCTGCAAGTTCTCATTTTTCCCTTGCAGATGCCCCGTTACAATCGGTAAAGTGAGCCTACTTGTGGTGTAACCGGGGGGATCGACGGCCATATATAGCCCCACGGTTGCTCCGAGAGGAATGAGGGGCACAGATTGACCTGCGTCCTGTCAGTTGCGAACCAAAAAGGCGGAGTTGGCAAGACAACCACATCGATCAATCTAGCTGCCGCTATCGCTCTCAAAAAGAAAAAAACGCTCCTCATCGATCTCGATCCGCAGTCGAACGCTACCATCGCATTCTTCGCCGCAGCGGATATTCAGGCGACGATGTACGACGTCTTTGCCGAGCATTCCGCGGAGATGTCAAAAATTATCCTCCCCACGAAGGACCCGAATCTCTTCGTCGCGCCCGCGCGTCTCGCGCTTGCTCGCCTCGAGCAGCAGCTCGCCGGAGCCTTCGACGCCCCATTCAAACTCAAAGACGCGCTATCGCCCATCCTGAAAGATTTCGACTACATCGTGATCGATACGCCGCCCGCGCTCGGCATCCTCACCGTGAATGCGCTCGTCGCCTCAACGCATCTCCTGGTGCCGATTCAAGCCGCCTATTTCGCAATCGAAGGCACCGACGACTTGCTCGAGACCTACGCGCGCATCCGTTCGCGCCCCAACCCGGATTTAAAGGTCCTAGGCGTCGTAATCACGCTTTTCGACAAGCGCACGAACATTTCGCGCGACACGCACGAGCAGATCCGCGCCACGTTCGGCAACGCGCTCTTCAAAACGCGCATCAGCAAGAACGTGCGCCTGGAAGAAAGTCCGGCGTACAAAGAGACGATTTTTACATACGCGCCAAAATCTTCCGGCGCAGAAGAATATAAGAAACTGGCCCAGGAGGTAACACAACGTGTCCAAGAGGATCGGGTTGCCCGTCACTCTCAAGATGCGGCATGACGCTCACTACGTTGAGACTCTAACGAGTTTCAGCGGCGCGTCAATCGGCCGCATGATCCCGATCGATAAGATTCGCCCGAATCCCGATCAGCCGCGCAAGTTTATCGGCGATGTCCGCGAACTTTCCGATTCGATCCGTGAAAAAGGCGTGCTCGAGCCGCTGCTGGTTCGTTACATGCCCCGCGAAGATTCCTACTACATCATTTCCGGTGAACGCCGCTATCATGCTTCGAAAGCCGCAGGTCTGCACGAGCTCCCCTGCATCGAAAAAATTGCAGACGACGCCGAAACTCTCGAACTCGCGCTCATCGAAAACCTTCAGCGCAAAGATTTGACGCCCTTCGAGGAGGCCGATGGCCTCCAGCGCCTCGCCGACCAGTTTGACTACACGCACGACGACATCGCGAAAAAAATCGGTCGCGCGCGATCGTCCGTCACGGAAACAATGTCGCTGCGCGTCATCCCTGACGAAATTCGCAGAGCTTGCAACGAGAATGGCATCGTCTCGAAGTCGCTGTTGCTCCAAGTCTCGCGCCAGCCCAACGAAAAAAAGATGACTGAGATGGTTCATCGCATCTCGCAGGGAGGTCTCACGCGCGACGAAGCCCGTAAATCCCGCAAGGACGAGACCGGCACCGCCCCCCGTCCGCAGCCCTTCATCTTCAACTTCGAAGCCGAGGACGGCTCGTTCAGCATTCGCCTGCAATTCCGCAAGAGCCATGTAAGCCAGGACGAGCTAGCCGCAGCAGTGCGCGCAGTGTTGCGCCGCCTCGAATCGGGCACAACGCGCTCCACCTCTGCCGTAGCGTGATCGCAAGCAGTAGTTTGCTCAAGCGAGCAGTGGGCGCAGGAGCCGTTGACTTTGTAGCGGCTGCCTTTTTACCATGAGCCTTGCGAACGGCAGGCGGGCGTGGTTGCTTCGTCTTTCCTCATCAGTGTTTGTCTGTGTTCATCTGTGGTTAAAGCCCTTCCCCCGCACCCTTTCCGCCGACGAAGCATGATCGCGGAGCCAAACCAAGTCGCCAACCGCGCCCGCCGCCGCGTCGCCCTCCGCCTGCTGCCATACCTCGCAATCCTCTACATCATCGCCTTTCTCGACCGCACCAATATCTCTACCGCCGCGCTCCAAATGCCGCACGATCTCGGCTTCGACGACCGCGTTCTCGGCCTCGGCTCCGGCATCTTCTTCGCCGGCTATTTCCTGCTCGAAATTCCCGGCGCGGTGATCGTCGAAAAGTGGGGCGCGCGACGCTGGCTCGCCCGCATCATGGTCACCTGGGGAATCGTCAGCATCGGCATGGCATTCATCCACAGCGAGCATCAGTTCTATACGCTAAGATTTCTGCTCGGTCTCGCCGAAGCGGGATTTTTTCCCGGCGTGCTCGTTTACCTTACGCACTGGTTCATTCACACGGACCGCTCGAAATCGGTTGCCGCTTTCATGGGTGCAATCCCACTCTCGTTCATCATCGGTTCGCCGATTTCGGGCTGGCTGCTCGGCGTGCACTGGTTCGGAATCAGCGGCTGGCGCTGGCTTTTTATTCTCGAAGGATTGCCGGCCGTCGTGTTCGGTGTGATCACGTGGTTTTATCTGACGGACTGGCCGCGCGACGCCACGTGGCTTCCAACCGCAGAAAAAGAATGGCTCTCCGCCAAGCTCGTCGCGGAAGCCACCGCGAAAAAAGCCGTTCGTACTTACACGGTCGGACAAGCCTTCAGCGATCCGCGCGTCCTCCTTCTCACCTTCGTCTATTTTATGCATGCGGCAGTTGCGTATACGTTTGTCTTCTGGCTCCCCACAATCTTGAAACGCCTCACCAATCTGCCCGACTTCCGCGTCACTGTCGTCGTCTCGTTAATCTACATCGCGAGCCTGATCGCCATGCAAGCTAACGGCTGGCACTCCGATCACGTTCGCGAACATCGCTGGCACACCGCCGTCCCGTCATTACTCTGTAGCGCATGCCTACTCCTGATTCTCGCTTTCAACCCGGGAATGTGGCTCACGGTCGTCCTGCTCGGCGTCGCAAACGGCTGTCTGCTCGCCTTCGTCACAAGCTTCTGGGCGATCCCGTCCGCGTTTCTCGGCGAAGCGGCAGGCGCCGCCTCCACCGGCCTGATTAATTGCGTTGCGATGATGGGAGGCTTCGCCGGCCCATTTCTAATCGGCTACCTGTCGTCGCGCTCGCACTCCTTCCATTCGTCGTTCATCTGCATGATGCTAGTCGCCCTTGTAGCTGGTGTAGCAGTCCTCGCCGTTCGCACCCGCCCGCTGACTGCCGCTCATTAGACTCAACATTCCACGCCATTCCTCTGTGATCTCTGTGTCAAATCTCGGCTTTTGCCGTCTATACTGTTCCTCCGGCGCGAAATGAAACCCGAAACCAACCTTCTCCTGCTGAGCAGCTCCTTCGTCCCCGGAGGCGCTGCGTTCCTCGACTATTGCGCCCCAGACGTCCTGAATTTCTTCCGCACTGTCACGCGCATCCTATTCGTCCCGTACGCGCTAAAAGATCACGCCGCCTACGCTGCGAAAATCTCCGATCATTTCGAGGGTTCCGGCCTACTTGTCGAATCGCTTCACGCAGCAGCAGACCAGCGTGCCGCAATAGAAAACGCCGAAGCCTTCTTCGTCGGTGGCGGCAACACGTTCCGCCTTCTCGACGCGCTCTACGCCCACGGACTTCTTCACGCGCTACGCAATCGCGTTCGCTCCGGAGCGCCCTATCTCGGCATCAGCGCCGGATCTAATCTTGCTGGCCCCACAATCAAAACCACGAACGATATGCCGATTGTTTTCCCGCCGAGCCTTGACGCGCTCAGCCTCGTCCCATTTCAAATCAATCCGCATTTCGTCGACGCAGATGCCAAAGCTCCGCTCGCCCATGAAACTCGCGAGCAGCGCCTCCGCGAATTCCACGAAGAAAACTCCATTCCCGTCCTCGGCCTCCGCGAAGGCGCCTGGCTAGAAGTCGCCGGCCACTCCGTCACACTGCGCGGCGCTACCGGCGCAAAGCTCTTCCAACGTAACGCCGTTCCGGTAGAATGCGCGCCCAACGAATCTCTTGATTCGCTGCTCGGCTAGCTCGCCGCGTCTGGATCGCAACCGCGCGTTCGCGCGTTTGAGCGGATTCTGCCGGTTTTGCTGCCGCGCCTGCCACCGTTACTTCTGACGGTTACGTTTCATTGCGGATTGTGCAACCATTGGCCCGCTGGTCTGCCAGACTTGAAACTCACGAGTCTCAGAGGGAAGAGGAAAAATGGAACAAAACAAGATCGCGCGTCCAGGAATTAGAAAGATTATCGTTGGCGCCGTGTTGGCGGCTGGCCTCCTCACCGTAGGAAACGCTCCAACCTCGGCCCAGGACCACATGAAGCCGGAGATTATTCAAGCTGTCATCACCGGCACCGGCCTTCAGGCCGGGTCGCTCACCAACTTTACGCTTGTTATCTATGAGTTCTCGACGCCCGACGACAAGCAAATCATCTCGGATGCATTCCAAAAGGGCCAAAATGTTGGATTGTTCAACGCCCTGAGCAAGATGCGATCCGTGGGCCGCGTCGCAATCACCGGCACACTCGGCTACGACGTCAAATACATTCGCTGGTTCCCAACTCCTACGGGACGCTCGATTCGCTTCGTTACCGACCGGCAGATTTCGGTCGGCGAAGCGTGGACGGACTCGCGTAGTCAGCAGTACAACTTGACCGGCGGCATTCTCGAAATGAACGGCACTGAAGTGAAGAAAAGCACCGGCGTAGTCTATGGCGCAGCCAAGCTTGTGATGAAAGATGGTGAACTCTCGATCGATCTCGCGGGTGATCCCTGGAAGCTCGCGTCGATGAGAGACAACAAGGGTACGCCTGGCGAGAACTAACGACCGCACTCGGTAGTTTCACTGGTGGGCGGTGACCCTCGGCCTTCCGCCAGCATTAGCGGTTTTCCTGGCGCCTGAATTCTGCGAAGATGCTGCTGGTTCCACGAGTGTAGAATCTCATCGCGTTCGAAGGAGCAGACACAAATGCGCACGATCAAAAACGCAGCGTCCAGTCGGACCAAGATCTTCGGTGGCACGTTGTTGCTGGTGGCCCTGCTTGACGCTCGGAAGTTCTCGAGCCGTCTCCGACCAAAGGCCGAAACCGGAGACCATCCAAGCTTCCGTTAGCGGCACGAGTACTCAATTGGGCCGGCTCACCAACATGACTTTCATCATCTACGAATTCTCGACCCCCGACGACCGCCAGATTCTGGTCGATGCCTTCAAGAACGGCCAAAACCAGGGCCTGTACAACGCCTTGAGCAAAATGAGAGCCGTAGGCCGCATCGCGATCACCGGCACACTCGGCTATGACGTCACCTACATCCGGCTGATTCCCACGCCAACGGGCCGCAAGATTCGCTTCGTCACCAACCGCCAAATTCGATTCGGTGAAGCCTGGTCGGATTCCAGAAGTCAGGACTACAACTTAACTGGCGGCGAAATGGATTTGAACGACAGCGACATGAAAAAGAGCACCGGTGTGCTGTACCCAGCGGCAAAGCTGGTGATGAAGGATAACGAACTGACCATCGACCTCCTCCAAAATCCCTGGAGGCTCGGCAACTTCATCGATTACAAAGGCGCGCCCGGCGAGAACTAACGCTCGCGTCGCGCAATTCCGCTGGCGGGAGGTCACTCGGCCATCCCGCCAGCACCTTGTCCTCGGATTGCCGGTCGAGCCAGCAGAGGCCGGTCCTTTCGCGAGCCACCGTTTCTTCCCCGACTGCTCGGTAGACTCTGCGGTCCTCAGTATTCTCAAAGTCATCGATGTTTTCGGTACTCTCGGTGTCCTTTGTTCGCTCTCTGTGTTTCTCTGTGTCCTCTGTGTACCTCAGTGTTCTCTGTGTTAAGTCTTTCCTCTTTTCTTAGCCACCTCCCGGTCCAAGCCGCCTCCTGCTATCCTAATCAGCTCATGGACCTCACTCCCCAACAAGCGACGCTGCTCCAGCACATCCACGCGCTCGGTTTCGAACTCGTCTCATTCCCGATCTACCCGAATCACGTCGGCATCCGAAAAGGGAACTGCGCCGCATTACTCGCTCCCATCGACAACGGCACGTTTCGCCTCTTCGGCGAGCCCGCCTACATCGTCGACGGAAACCTAAGCGCCAAAATCACGCTCGACGGCCACACGTACTACATCTGGAAAAAACAAAAACTCGAAGCCACCATATCCCGCCGCGCCGAACTATCCGGCTTCGCGGACGCCCTAACCGAAGCCCTGCTCCCAACAGTCTGACGCCGTCGCTTTCGCGCGTCGGCGGTCTCCTGTAACATCCCAAACTGCATCGCAGAATCATCGCCAAGGAGCACCCCACCATGCGACCAGACATCATCCCCGGTGCCGTTTTCCCCGACTACGAACTAACCGACCACACCGGCAAGCGCCGCAAGCTCTCCGATCTCCAGGGCCCCGACCCGATGATCCTCGTTCTCAGCCGCGGCGGCTTCTGCCCCAAAGACCGCCGCCAGGCCGAAAATCTCGTCCAGCTTCATCGCGAATTGGAAGTCGCCTACTGCCGCCTCGTCACCATCAGTACCGACAACCTGATCGAAACCAACGAGTACCGCACCGGCATCAACGCCCACTGGCCATTCCTGTCCGACGCAGGCCGCACCATTCAAAAAGATCTCGACATCGCCGAGTACACCGACGTTCCGCACAACCCGATGATCCCGCACACACTCGTCCTCGAGCCCGGCCTCCGCATTTACAAAATTTACATGGGCTACTGGTTTTTCGGCCGTCCCACCATCGAAGAATTGCGCCAGGACCTCCGCGCCGTCCTGAAAAAGTGCCGCCCCGATTGGGACATCACCACGCCCGACCTGAAAGCCGCCTGGGCCCGCGGCGAACAAAATCGCTTCTATCCCTACGGCAAATCCTACGCCAAAGTCTTCAGCGAGCAGGAATGACCGCACGAACCTTCCGGAAAAGAGAGGACACATGAAGAATCGTCCAGCACTTTGGATCGTCAGTTCTGCAGCCGCACTTATCGCGGTTGCGCTACCACTGTCGCGCAAGCTTCCCGCCCAGGACGAGCGTAAGCCGCAACTGAAGATTGAAACGATTGCCGCAAAGCCCGAAGACGTAAGCAGCATCGAGGCGATCATCAAAGCTGACTACGACTGTATCTCGGGCGGCGTCGGCGTTCCGCGCCAGTGGGCGCGAGACCTTGCTCTTTACGATCCCAACGCCAGAACCTTCGTCCCGTCTAAAGATTCGAAAACCGGCGGCCTCGCGGTTTGGACTCCCACCCAGACCGAGTATGCAAACGCGTCGAATGCGCAATTCGTGCGCGATGGCTTCTCAGAACGCGAAGTGGCTCACAAGATCTTTCGCTTCGGAAATGTTGCCACGGTTCTGAGTAGCTACGAAGGAACGCTTGCATCCACAGGAAAGCTCTACGGCCGCGGCGTCAACATCTACCAGGTCTACTTCGCCAATAATCGCTGGTGGATTTCATCAATCACGTGGGACGGAGAAAACGACATCAATCCCATCCCGCCATTCTTGCTGCAAAAGAAGAAATAAACAGATCTCACGCCCGTCGTCCCGTCTCGACCATGTCGGACGAACCAACACAGGATTGCGCGCCGCAAACTTCGGTCGGCACCGGCCCAGTCCCTCGCGCAGCCATTCGCCCAGCTGCGAGTTCACTCGATCGCCAAACCGTTCACCCTTTCCCTCGCCCCGTCATCCCGAGCGAAGACCCGTATGGTTTTCTCTCCCATCGCGAACGGATGGTGCGAGCCGCAGCCGAGGGATCTGCTATTGCCTTCGTCGCTGCTGTCGCCGTCGGCGTTCGTACCGCCGGCATCCTGCCGGCTCTTTTGAATTCGCAGTGCGCTCTTGTAGCGCCGCCCTTCAGGGCGGCAGCCGTTGACTTTGTTTTTCTCGATTGTCAACCCGAGCGCATCGGATCTCGTCTTGCGGCTCCAGACGTTGAAGTCGTAGAAGCGTCGCTGCCAGAAACTGCGGTGCGCGACGGTCGTGCTCTCGTGCCAGAGACGGAGTTGCTGAGTGGAAGTCCGTGCGCGAATACTGCGGCGCAACCGGCGCGAGACGCGCTGCTTCAATACCTGCACGACGACGGACGGATCTCGTTTCGCCGGTTCACTCAGCAGCAGATGGACGTGCTCGGGCATGACGACGTAACCGATCACCGCGAACTGATAGCGAGTTCGCACTTCCGCCAGGACAATCAGGAAGACGTTTCGCGCGCGTGCCGTTTTCAAGAATGGCAATCGTCTGTAACAACTAAAGGTGATGAAATGAAGGTTCCCGGTTCCGTAGCGGCGCTTGAGGTTTTTTGCCATGGGAGTAGGACGGATCAGACCAACCCAGACCAAGCTAGACCAGACCACAACCCTCACCCTTCGCCCGCCGAGGCCTGCCCGCCGTGGCGGCCGGACGAACGGTGAGGCACCCGTAACAGCCAAATCAAAACCCTAGAGTCAACTGCCTCAGTGGTATCATTCGAGCGTGAACGAGGTCAATTATGGAAACCACGGAGACGGGGAAGGCTGGCCCACCCGCCAGAAAAAGAATAAGTAGAAAGAGAAAGGGTGTCGTATGCGAGACATAGACGAGCACGTCCGACTGTTTTTCTCTGTAACGAGGACCCTGGCGTTTTGCTTCGTGGCGGTGGGTGTTCTTACAGTGGCTTTTCTAATTCTGAAAAACAATCCCAAAACGAGTCGCTCAAAGATGATACTTTTCCTTGGCTTGGGTGCCGCATGGGTTCTTGGCACATTTTGGGTTTTCTCCTCAGATTGGTTCCTGAAAAACGAGAAGTACGATTGGGTCATCGCCATTCTAGCCTGTGTCGCGGTTGCATGGGTCCTGTTTCGAAGAACACGGCCCGGCATCGCCTCTACTGGGACAGTTCTTTTCGCAGCACTCACTCTAGTTCAGACAGTGGGAAGAGCACGTTTCGCTTCGTTGACATATCCCTGGAACGTATTGGGCGGGTCCGTGTTCGGATTGGTTCAAGTAGCCCTTTCCTTGCCATTTTTTTGGATCATTGTGAAATACGTGTATTTGAGACCGCGTCCCAATCACAAGAAGGTGTACTGAGTTCCATCGCGATATGGATTCGGTAAACACCTGGACCTCCTGATCTGCCCCCTAGCTCCGCGCACCGGATCATACGACACTCGAACCGCCTGACTGTATGGCTTCTCCGCCCGGCAGTGAGCCGTTTTGCGGCTCGCAGGAGTCGCCGCGGCGGACGACGGGTGCAAATTCTTTCAGCCGCGCCAACCCGCCTTTTACGTGATTCGCAGCAAGTAGGGCCTCGAAGGAAGGCGCTCGCGTTAGTGCCATTTGGAGCGCTTTTGGGAGCAAGCTTCCTTGCTGCACTTGCGGCACGATTTGTTCGCTTTTTCTTCAAAAAAGCGTTGGATCCGCTGCCGTAGGGTTTGCTTCACTGCAGAAAAACAGCTGACAAAGAAAAACGCGCCGGAGAGGGTTGCTCTCCGGCGCGTTTTCTGTTTTTCGATCTTCTGTTACTGAGCCGCTTCCACCTTCTTCAGCGGCGGGTGGCGCACCCTTTGCAGCCGCTGATCCGCTGGGCTCCGGATTTTCAGGGTGCCCCATCTTTCGTGCTCGTGGAAAGGTGGGGCTTTTCTTTCGTCCCGATTTCGACAACTCTTGCCGGTTATCTCCGCGCGTAAAGCTCACGGTTTCTCGTCTTTCCGCCGCGCACAATCCTCCAACCGAAAATCCTTACACCAACGTCCTGTTGAATCGAACTTTTCCGCGTGCTAACGTCGAAGGGGCGATGCGATACGACGAAAAATTCGAAGCCGGCGGCACCGACAGCAGTCGCCAGCTGCCAGCCCCGGTGGGCGGTTCAGCTCGACCGAGCCCGGCGCCATCCGTCTCAATTTCTAATCGCCAATCCGCGATTAGAAATGATCGTAAGTCGTAGAACAAAAGCCCAGTACAAATTTCTAATCACAATGGAGTGCGATTTTTAAATCCGCCGATTTCCGCTCCCCGCGCAAATGCCGGTCTATGGAACTTGCTGGCTCCGTGCCGGTCGCCGCGACGCTTCGGCAGTTGCTTGTTACTCGCCGCTCGTCACTCATCTGCCCGCCGTGGCGGGTCACTCGTCACTCGCCACTCACCGCTCGGTTGTCCCGAGGAGGTCCGCCGTGGCGGATCACTGGCCGCGCCCATGTCTGACTCCTACGACGTCATCTGCATCGGCGCCGGCCCCACTGGACTCGCTTGCGCCATCGAAGCCAAACGCGTCGGCATGCGCCCCCTCGTGATCGACAAGGGCTGCCTCTGCAACTCGCTCTATCACTATCCCGTCAACATGACGTTTCTTCACCACGCCCGAGCGCATGGAAATCGGCGACCTCCCGATGACAATCGCAGCAGGGAAGCCAACCCGCGCCGAGGCCCTTCACTACTACCGCCGTGCCGTCGAGCATTACGGCATCGAGACGCGCCTCTACGAAACGGTCGACGGCATCACCGGACACGACGACGCTTTCGTTGTCCACACTCATGACGAAGCTGGCCACAAAAGCGAGTTCCACGCGAAAAAAATTATCATCGCCACCGGATATTACGATCGGCCGAATCCGCTCAACGTCCCCGGCGAGAATCTCCCGCACGTCTCGCACTATTTCACTGACGCACACCCGTACTGGAAGCAGGATGTCGTCGTCATCGGCGGAAAAAATTCCGCAGCCGAAGCGGCGCTCGATCTATTTCGTGGCGGCGCGCGCGTCACGCTCGTTCACCGCGACGCCGAGATGGGGAAGAGCCTGAAATACTGGGTGAAGCCCGACATCGAAAACCGCATCCGCGCCGGCGAAATCTCCGCGCTGTTCAATGCGCACGTCTCGCGCATCGAGCCGAACCAAGTCTGGGTCAAGACCAACTCGCACGAACAATCCCTGCCCGCCGTGCAGGTTTTCGCGATGACCGGCTATCATCCCGACTTCGAATTTCTCGAGCGGCAGGGAATTCGCCTCGATCCCGTAACCAAAAAGCCGCAAACCAATCCCGAAAGCCTCGAAAGCAACGTCCCCGGAATCTACGTAGCAGGAGTTGTAGTCGGCGGAATGCACACCGGCGAAATTTTCATCGAGAATGGCCGCTTCCACGGCAAACAAATTATCACCGCAATGTCCGGCAAAGCCGCCCTGCACGAAAAGCCGCCTGTCGCGCCCCCAGGCGAATAAATCGATATGTCTCCAAATCGCCCCAGACCTCACACTCCAATCCGGCGAAGGCTGCAATCCCGTAACACTGGCGTCTCGCCGGCTCTTTTGACGTTAGCTTGCAGTGGCACAGGCACTCTTGCTTGCCCTGGCGCAGGAAGGCCCGGTGCGCTTTGCCTCACGCCACAGTTCAACGAGCGGTTGCAGCACCGATCTAGCTGTCATCGTCCGAGCGTTTCGGCCTCGTGCACAAGCGCCTTGGCCCAAACGCTGTCATCCCGACAGAGGCGTTTTTTGCCGACGAGGGATCTGCAGTTCTCCGCGTCGACTCCTGAAATGGAAAATCGCCCCGCCAATTTGCTGCCCCTCACGGACTTTGCTAAAGTGGATATGCGATGCCATCGATAATCCGCGAAGTCGGCGAAACATTCACCACGCTCTACAAGGGCTTCAGCATCACTTTGCGAACAATGTTCCGCAAGACAACGACCGAGCGCTATCCGGAAGTGCCACCCAGCGTCGCAGCGCGCTATCGCGGCATTCACGTTCTTCAGCGCGACGAAAACGGATTCGAAAAGTGTGTCGGCTGCTTTCTGTGCGCCGCAGCCTGCCCGGCAAACTGCATCTACATCGAAGCCGCCGAAAATACCGAAGCCACTCGCATCTCCGCCGGTGAGCGCTACGCTCGCGTTTACAACATTGACTACTCGCGCTGCATTTTTTGCGGCTACTGCGTCGACGCTTGCCCCACCGACGCCATCACGCACGGCCACAATATCGAACTGGCCCCCTACGACATCAATGCCCTGATCTACCGCAAAGAACAACTCCTCGAACCTTGGCCTCCTCGCCCGAACTCCGTCGCCACATAACCCACTGAATCTCGGCCCACCGAAACTCCACTAGGACCTAGCAGTGGCTTCGATCCGCTTCAAATTAAAGCAGCCGTCGTCGGTTCTCCGCGCGGCCGTCGCGACTGTCTTCCCGGATTTGCATACTCCGGCGCTGCGTACCTCGAACAATTCGCAGTGCAAGTCTCGCCCCGCCGGCGCCGAACCACAATCCAAGCCCCCAAATGTTGACGAGTGCTCATCGTCCAACACATAGCCCAAGGCGCGCCCAGTCAGTATCCACGCTCAAGCCGAGCGCGAACGTCATATACACCTCAACGTGGATAAACGAGCGCAGGCCTTTGCGAAGTATTTCCCGCAGTGAACGCTAATTCCGTATAAACTCGATTTCGTCCGAACGCATCCGCCGCCAACACTCGCGGACTAATCGCAATGTTGTGCCCTCATCGACGCACCCCATGCCCCAATCCTCGTTATCAGTTCACGCTCCGTTTTCTTCACTGATGTGACCACCTACGTGATTTGTAAATATCTTATCCGGACACAACCGTCCCCCGCGCCTGTGATTCCTCTTTCGCAAGCCGCTAATGAATAGAGTATTTTGAATCTGGATGAGGGTGTGACGTGGGGAGGCGGAGAAATGCGGGGAGGATCTTGGCGTGAGCGATTTTTGCGGGGTTTAGCGGGCTGGTGGCGCGTGTTGTCGGGCTTTCGTGAGTCTCATTTAGAGGCTGTAATGACTGGGATTGCCGATCTGAATGGTGAAACGGCGGGAGGTCGTGTGTGGTTTGTCGAGAGGGCTGGCGCAACCGTGCTTGCTGCGGAGGGACGTGGACGGTTGCCGAGTCATTAGCAACTTGTGATTTTTGTTGAAATGTGCGGGCAGGCAATTTTCGATGAGGCTGGAGCGCTTTGTTGGACTTGGCGAGAGCGACTTGATTGTCGATACGATTGGATCACGATGTGTGTGCCTCGAACCGGCGGCTGAAACCACGACGGGAATTGAGCAACCTGTAATTTTTGGTGAACTGTGACGGCGGGCGCTTGGCGAAAAGGAACTGCGGAAGGAAGTACAGGCGCGGAGCAGGAGTGGATGCGACCCGACTTTAGTTATTGCGAGGGGAAAATAGCTTCGTCGTTCCGTGTCACGTGGCGGCTTCGATTTGGTGAAAGGCTTACGGCGACGATATCAGAATTGTTCGTTGAGAGATTTGCGCCAATCGTTTCGGAATCGAGCTCCAAGGTGGTTTCTGAAGTTTTATACGTTTCCGAGTCATCCAGCGAGCAGCGTCTCGTGCTGAGCGTGGGATTGCGCTGGCTTCGCGGACGCTGCGGAGGCGGTGATGCACGAACTTCTCGAGAGAATGCGACGCGGTTGTCGAGCTGCGGCGTTTCTGCGGCCTGCAGCGACGCCGTGAATTCGAGCTGGCAGGGGAATCGCGATGTAGCCGATCGGCACAGGCGGTCGAATCTGCTGAGGGCGGGAGATGCTCGATCATTGCCCGCTCGAGCGTTAGAGACGGAGTTTCGCGGAGTTCGGCTGCACTCGATCCGCGAACGGGTTCATCGCGAGTGGGAAGCAATTCGTACTCAAATAACTCGTCGGCAGGGAGGTCAGTGGCGAGAAGCGCAACTTGGGAGTCCGCTGCGATCGGTTCCAGTCCGACTAATGTCGAATCGATCGTTGTCGAATCGATTGTTGTCGGGTCAACGACTGAAGGCGGTATTCCGCAACATTCCGGTGGCTCCCGCCCGCACACGAGCGCTTCGCATGGCTGCGGCGAATCGTTGTCGAGTGTTTCAGCCGCATGTAACTGGTTGGCGGGTGAGCCCCGCGGGAGCAACTCAATTTGAGAACTGGGTGCTGCGATTTCAGTACGCACGCTTTCTGAGGTGGTGTGATTCATGCGCCCGCCTTGCCGAATCAAACGCGCCATGCGTGCCTGTACTTCGGCTTCGACCCACTCTTCAACCACGTCATTCAGTTCCTTGCGCAGGTTGGAGGCCGAGTTCAAACGAGCGAGTTCGAAGGACTCAAGTGATATATCAGATGCCGTTAAGAAATATGAAAGCGATGGTGAAGGAAAGCCCATAAAAATCCTCCAATCGTGCCTGATTTCCTGTGGCTCGATGAAATGATTCGCGGAGAGTATCATGTTAGTTATTACCGTAGATAGTACGGAGGTAGCGGTACCCAGTCCCTTGCGATGAACCTCCGGTGCCGGATGTAGAACTACTCGAGATTCCGGACGAAGGCGAACATTTGCGGAGATCAAGATCAATCGTTCCTGGAGGCTGCCGATGCCGAAGAAACGAATTGAGGCCGGGTTGGGTGGTGGTTCAGCCGAAAGCAGCGCCGCGGTGGATGCCCGACGCATTAGTAACAGCGCGTACATGCGCAGGTGGCGCGCTAACGCAAAGCGCCGCGAGAGTGAGCTTGCGCGGCGCATGGCGCGCTACTACGAGCGCAAGGCCCGGAAGGCGCAGCGGAAACACAGGTTAAGCAGCAAGGATCGCGGCAATGTGGTTTGCGCGATCTGTTCGATTCGGCCGTCGGTGGGACAAGTGAGCCGGCTGCGAGTCTCAGAGTCCGCCCCGAGCGGCTTCGAGGAAGTACTGATGCCATATTGCGGGGAGTGTTGAACGAGGCGGTCGATGTAGCAAGAAGTGCGGAGATTTGACGGGGACGCGATGCGCGACAAGAATTACAACACGGGAGTGAAGGGAGTGCTGCTCGACGCGCGTCACTACGAGCGAATGGGCTCGGCTCTGTGGCTTTATTCCTGGTTGGTTCTGCGGCAAACGCATCAGAGTGGGACGATTGGCTGGGTTCTTGGTGGGGCGCCGGTGAGCCACCGGGAGATCGAAGAGGAGACGGGCTTCAACCGGCGCACGATTGAGGCGTGGTTTCGAAAACTGAGGCGAGCCGGTTACATCGAGACCACGGCGGTTCCGACAGGTGTGGTAGTACGCATTACGAAGGCGAAGAAATTTGCACAGACCCCCCGCAGAAACGGGGAGGGTGTACGCGAAGCTGCGTATCCCTCCCCGCCAAATTGCGTAGCAATTGACCCGCAAAACGCCCAAATCGAGAAAGTTCCGGGCAGGATAGGTAGTTCATTCGTAGTAAGAATAAAAGAAACAGCTACAACACCCGAAATCCACAAACATTTGCACAAGAAAATCCACAGCCAGAGCCAAATTCCCCCGCAAACCCTTTCCGGGCTAGCAAAAGAGAAATCAAAACCCACTTCTATTTACCACAGTGGGTATAACGATATTGAGAATGGCAACAACGACTACCACAGACACCCTCATCAAGAGCAAAGTTATTTTGGAGACGCTCGAACGCTTGAACGGTTGCTCCGGTGGGAACGAGAAGAAGCTGTGCGACGGGAGCTGAGGGTGGGCACGGGCCCGGAGGTGAGACGCTCATGAAACAATTTCGAGGCATGCGGAGGGAAGTGGGCCACGGAGGAATCGTTCCGCGAGGATGGCAGATGGCGTGGTACGAGCCGCGACGAAGACTTGGCGTTTATTATCCGGCTCCGCTGAATTTGCTGGTTCGCGCATGGCGCGAGATCCGTTACCGGGTGCGAGCGGCGGTCCACGCGCCGGGAATCGAACGCGCCCAGGTTTTCGAAATGCAGCGCACGCACCGCGAGCGGGAACGGCTCGCCGAAGAGTATGCGAGCGGCTACCTCGCGGGCTGGCGGGAATGTTTTCAGGCGTGCCTGGATGTGGTGGAGGACGAGATCGCTGGCGCGGGCGGAGCGTCGTGCGATATCAGCACGTGGTTGCCGATTGATGTGAAATCGCGGCACGAGAATTAGGGGGCACGGCCGGATGCTACCGAAACAAAGTGACACATCGAATCCTGGTTGGGACTGTAGGGGCGCGGTCCCGTGACGGCAAACGGGAGGTACAAATCGCGCATGCCGCGCCGCCACCGAGCGTTTTCTGTGCCTGATGTTTTTTGCAGGATGTGAAAGACAGGAGCCACGAATGAAAGCGAGCGAAATTTTTGACGTTTGCCAGGGACGCTATCGCAGCTTGCAGGAATGGCTCGCGGAATCGACTGGGCAGGTGCGGGCACTTGATATGGAGTCGCCGTCGTCCGGATATCAGTGGCGGCCTGTGCGAGCGCGCGCTTCGGAGTATATGGCGGATTACGAGCGGATCGGACGCGGGGCGCTGCGACGGCCCCAGTGGAAGGGAAGGCTGAAACTTTTCGAGATCTATTATTTGCACAGCGTGGAATACCGGCGCGCGATTTCGCTCGTGGGCGTAGCGGAAGGGACGTTCGATTACTGGATGGCGGAAGTGAAACGCGCGGTCGGTGACGAGCTTTCGCGGACGGGTTTATTTCCTCCGTCGCGATATTTCCGGCCCGGGGAATAGGCGAGGTTGCTTCGACCAAGAGGGGGCCGCAAGCTACTTGCGGCGATCGCGCTTCACGAAATAGTCGCGAATCAGCGGAAAGCCGAGAGTGAACGGAATCCACAGGATGTTCTTCAGGAAATTCGAGCGCTGCTCGAGGCGTTCGTGAACCGTGTCAGCTTCCGCTTTTTTTGCGGACACGACGGCTCCGATGTATTTCAAAAAATCGACACCACATTTTTCGCATTTGCCGCCCGCGCGCTGCGAGTTCTTGCACGCCGGGCATTCATAGCGCATGGTGTGGTGGCAGCGCTGGCAGAAGCGCGCCACTTCGCGTACGTCGGAACCGCACTTCGGGCACTTGAGCGTTGCGGGCTTCGGTGCGGTGGCGCCGGGTGCCAATGGAGTTGATGCGCGCGGTGCGATTGTGCCGGGATTGCTTGGCGGCGCGCTGGCGCGAGGCTTTGCGGTATCTGGCGTTTCTACGCCCGATGGACTCGCACCAGGTTTTATGGTCGTTGGACCGTCCATGGATCAATTTTACGGAGAAGCGACGGGTGGTGGTGGCCGGTGCGGACGATTGCGCCTGATTGATAACACTGTCCGCAGGGACAGTGGTGGATGCACGGTGTGCGCGTGGCCCATTCTTGAGTGGGCGCGATCAAGCACAGTCCCGCAGAACCCTCCGGGACCTACAAATCGCGCATGCCGTGCCCTCACGGGTGCGATATTAAATTGGCCGGCAGCGACTCGCGGCGCGTTTATCTGTGTGTCTATCTGGGCAACTATCTGAACATCTATCTGAACGATGGGAAGCGGAAGCGGCGGGCGCCGTTGGATGCGGGCTTCAGCTGTGCGCCATTTCCGTAGCCGGCTCTGCGGCTTGGATCGGCGGGGCGCGGTGCAGCTGCGAGTTTCTGCGAGCAGAATTCGGGCGCTGGCGGCGCGAGCAAGCGCGCGACGTGTCCGAGGCGCTCCTGCTTGTACGGTTTCGTCATGCAGACGATTGCGCCCAGCGAATGCGCGTTCGCGTAATCGCTCGGATAGCCGGAGCTCGTCGTCAACACAACGGGGATTGCCTTCAACCGCGGCGTCGCTTTGATGTGCGCGCACAGATCGTATCCCGGCAGGCCTTCACCCTCCACCTCGGCAATCACCAGCGCGGGCGTGAACATGTTGAGCACTTCGCGCGCGTCGAGGCAATTGGCCGCGGCCATCACGTCGTAACCTTCGGTGGTGAGATAACTTTTCAGCGTGCAGCGAGCCATTTCGTCCGAGTCGACCACCAGAACGAGCGGACGCGGGGAAGTGCTCTCGCGCGAAATCGCAACCGGAGCAGGCGAACTGACGAGCTTGCGCCCGCAGGAATCGACAATGTCTTCGCCGATGCCTTCACCGAGCGCAACTGCAACGGCGTAGAGCCCTTCTGGCGTTTCGAAAACGCGCACGATGCGGCCCGGCTGCTCGGCTTGAAGAGCGGTGGGGGCGGTGCTAAACGGGAAGATGACCGCGACTTCCATGCCGCGGCTGTAGTTCGGGCACGAGGAAAGAAATAAAATTCCGGCGCGCGACACGTCGATGGTGGTGGAGACTTCGTCGACGGTGCCATCGGTGACGTTGATGCCACGCACGCGCACGGGCGCGGAAATCAGCGCGCGACGGCGCTTGCGGCGATCTGAGGGAGCCTCATTGCGCCGAGCTTCGGCGGAGTCGTGGAGCGACGGGGCCGGAGTCGAATTGGCGTCCGCGTTTTCGCGCGGCGATTCTGATTGAGTGTCGCAAGGCGCGTCTGAGGAAGCCATCTCGCCTTCGGAGCAGTAGGCGGTTTGCGACGCGGGCCTGCCGCCAGCCGCTGAGTCTCGATCCGTTTTTTCGGAGTCGAAATTTTCGCGGCTAGTATTCTCGCGCTTGGAATTTGCGCGCTCGAGATTCTCTCGCTCCATTTCCTCGCGATCCCGCCTCAACGATTCAAAAATGTCGTCCAAACAATATTCGTCCGGGCTCGATTCAGGACGGGAGAAATTCTTCGCATCACTCATTACCTGGGAACCCCTTTTCTGCTAGGCCCTTACTACTGTGAAGGATAGAGAGCGGCGGCGGCCAGCGCATTAGAGGGAAAGGTACATTCGGGCAGTACTTGGGTCGGGATATGCAGTAGTACTACGGTTGGCGTTCGTAAGATATTGCAAATAGGTGAGATACGGTGCCCTCGAGCGCTGAGGCGCTCCTCCCCCGCATGAATGCGGGGGCCCTCACCGAAAGCAAGACCAACAATCGCGGTCGGCATTGAGAGGCACAGGCTGAAGGATTGTGAGCCTGCCACACATTACGCGGGCACGGCATGCCGTGCCCCTACTCGCGATGTAGCTTTCGGCGTTCGATGTATTTTACGGCGTGCGGGCGGCTTTGTCGCGGAGCAGCACCACGTCGGAGACGACGTGCTGTTGCAGTACGCCGAGGCTTTTGCCGTCGAGCGACCAGTGGAATGCCCTGATTTCGTCGGAGGTGAAGTTCGTGATCGGGCGACCGGCCGGGCCGTCGATCGGCTGCTGCCAGAGATTGTCGACGCCGCTTTCGCGGATTGGGTAGACCACCGATTTGCCGTCGGGCGTGAATTCGGCGTGGCCCGAAATGCGCTGGTCGGGGATCACGATTTTTGTCGCGGCGTTCGCGTTCGGTCCATTCGCGCTCGACTGTTCCCCCAGGCTCCCGTTGCCGGGGACACTGGGCGCCCCGGCCAGATTCAACAGCACGATTTTTGTCTGGTGCGCGGTCTGCGTGCCGGCCGGCTCTACGTGAATCGAGAACGCGAGCAGCTTGCCGTCGGGCGACAGTGCAATTTCCGTCGAGTCGAGCTCGGCGTCTGGAATGTTGGTCCCCGGCACCACTTCGGATTTCCCGCCGTTAATCGATGCGCGCTTTATATCGTGGCTGAACCAGTCGCGGAAATACACCCACTTGCCGTCCGGCGAGCAAACCGGTTCGCGGATATTCCGCTCGTCGGTGATCTGCTTCGGATTCGATCCGTCGGCATCGACGCGCCAGATATTCGCGAACGGGAGGCCGTGATAACCGGCCCAGGTGAATACAACGTATCTGCCGCTCGCGCACGACGCTGGAAAGCCTACAACGGTGTTTTCTTCGCTCAGAAGCGTCGCCGAATCGCTTCCGTTGATCGAGAGCCGAACGAGCTTTCCGCCGTCGCCCCCGTAAAGCTTTCCGTCAGGCGCCCAGTTGAACCCGTAAAAATCGCGGTCCTGCGTGACCGCCGGGACGGGAGATGAGGTGGAGTTGCCGCTGCCGCCAGAAGGAGGGGAGAGATAGAAGGTCTGCGTCTCTCTCACTTGTACAGCCGAGAGGGTTTTGCCATCCGCAGCGAGACGCAGCGCTCGATAGCTGTTCGTATCCTGCGTCACAGGCCGCACCGATTCGCCCGACGCAGGGATGAATCCAATTTGGAGGCGCCGGAAACCCGAGCTGCGCGTCTCGCCCGTCTCGATCAGGCCGAGCCCGTCCGGCATCCAAAGCATTTCTTCGACGGACGCGTCCTTGAATGATGCGAAAGTTGTCCGCACGCCGGAGGCGGCGTCAAAACGGTCCAGACGCGTAATCACATTTCCCACCTGGAAAATAACTCCCTCAATCGATTTCCCGTCCGGCGCCCACGTGGGAGAAAACGGCTGTTCGGCGACGGGCCCGGCACTCAACACTCTTTCGCCGCTGCCGTCGGGTTGCGCCGTCATCAAGCTAAACTTGTCTGCCTCCGGATGGCCGGTGCGGACGAAGGCGATGAGTTTAGCGTCCGGCGAAAAGGTGATGGGGCTGCCAACTTCATGAATGCTGATTTGCGGCGTGCCACCGAGGATCGGCGCGCGGTACAGGTCGGAAACTTCCGCTGCCGCGCTTTCTTGCTTCAAGAAGTAGATGTAATTTCCGTCCGGCGAAAAAATCGCGCCCCAATAGTGGGCGTCCGACGGCGAAATGATCTGCGTATCGCTGTCGGTGGGGAGATGGCGTAGCCAGAGGCTCTCTTTTCCTTTGTCCGAGACGATGCTGAGAACGTACTTCGCATCGGGAGATACCGCCGCGCCGATGGAGTTGCCAGTCTTCGTGATTTGCGTGATCGTGAAATTCTGGAACGGCATGGGGGCCACGTGGTGAAAAAGCGAATAGATGCCGAATGCGGTGCCGGCCGCGAGCAGCAGCACGATGATTGCTGAGACGATGAGTTTTCCGCGGTGCGCTTTCGCGGCTTCAGCGACCGTGGAGCTGCCGGATTCTGTGGTGCGGCGTGGGGCCTGGCCTGGATCCGAAAGCGAACGCGCGCCAGTGCGCGATGCCGGGCCACTTTCCGCTCTTGAGGTCGCGGACTGCTGAGCGTCCGTTTGAGCGCCACTCGCTTGAGCATCGATGGCAGCGGCAGCATCCTTCTGCGCGCGCACCGCTCCTGACCGACCCGACTCTACCGAGCGCTTCAGGCGCTGCAGGTCCGCGCGCATATCGCCGGCTGTGTAATAGCGCAACCTCGGGTCTTTCTCGAGCGCCTTCTCAATAATTTCCTCGAGCTTTGCGGGAACTTCCGGATTGAGCTGCGAGGGGCGCACCGGTTCACGTTCGAGGATCTGATTAAAAATTACACCCGGCGTATTTCCGGAAAACGCCTGCTTGGCCGTCGCCATTTCGTAGAGCACAAGGCCAAACGAAAAAAGATCGCTTCGGCCGTCGAGTTTTTCGCCGCGCACTTGCTCGGGCGACATGTAAGAAACAGTGCCAAGAGCCGTGCCGGGACTTGTGAGGTTCGGGTCGGTGTCCAGCATGCCGGCACCGGCGGTGACGGTCATTGTTTCGCCGACTTTTTTCGCCGACGAAAGCTGTTTCGCGAGACCGAAGTCGAGAATCTTTGCCTGTCCGCGATCGGTGACGAAAATGTTTGCGGGTTTGATGTCTCGATGAATGATGCCTTGCGAGTGCGCCGCGTCGAGCGCGTCGGCCACTTCGATGCCGAGATCGAGCAGCGTATCTATGCGCAGCGGGCCGCCCGAGATGCGATGCTTCAGCGTGACGCCCTGTAGCAATTCCATCGCGATGAACGGAGTGCCGCCGTCTTCATCGATGTCGTAAATCGTGCAGATGTGCGGATGATTGAGCGCAGATGCCGCCTGCGCCTCGCGCTGAAAACGTTCGAGCGACGTTGCGTCGGCGGCGACACCTGCGGGAAGAAATTTCAGCGCCACCTGGCGGCGCAGCTTCGTGTCTTCGGCCTTGTACACGACGCCCATCCCGCCGCCGCCGACTCTCTCGACGATGCGGTAATGCGAGACGACTCGGCCGATGAAGGGATCGGTTTCAGTCATGTCGATTGATGGCGCAAGCAAACGCACGCCCGTTGAAGAATCGCGCCAGTTTCCAGGCGATCGAGTTCGAGAGGTGTCATGCGAATCGAATCGTAGTGGACGCGCGGAGGTTAGTCAACGCGGGAACGCGAATCGTTGCGAAGATTCTGGTGGCACAGGCTTCAGCCTGGGTGCGCGAACCGAAATCGATCAGTAAGGGCACGGTCCCGCGAGACCATCCGGGACGCACAGACCGCGCATGCCGCGCCCCTGGTGTCGCGTATTTGGAATCTTGCGTGGCGCTTTACGCGCGCGTGGCGATGCGGTGGGCGCTCGCACTGGGCTTGATGACTATCTCCGCGAAGCGATCCATTTCTTCTAGCTGGGGGCTGAATTGCAGGAGCAGCAGATCCACACCTGCGCGCTCGAATTCGCCTATTCGATCGGCAACCTGCTGCGGCGTGCCTACAAGGCCTGAGCGCAGGCCGCGATTTGAGACGGAGTAATCTTCGAGCGAGACGCGCTGCTCAAGCTGCGTGTTGGCCAACCACTGCTCGTAATTTTTGTAGCCGGCGGCGTTTTGCTTTACGTCAGTGATGCGCGCGACTTCTTTTTGCGCTTCGGCTTCGGTTTCGCGCACTACAGCATAGGCGGCGACGCCGTATTTCAGCGGGGGCAGGCCTTTTTTCTCGCGACGCTCGGCCATGTCGCGAATTTTCGGCGCGATGCGGTCGGGCGGATCGCCGTGCGTGACGTAGGCGTCGCACTTCTGCGCGATTAATTCTTTTGCGGCTTCGGATTCGCCGCCGGCGTAAATCACAGGGCGCGGTTTTGCGACGGGTTTCGGCTGCAGCACGAGATCATCGACCGAATAATATTTTCCGCTGTACGAAAAATGATCCTGCTTCCAGGCCTGGTCGACTACATCCAGCCACTCTGAGGTACGGGCGTAACGATCGTCGTGCGGATCGAATTTCACGCCGTATTTTTTCGCTTCCTCGGCCCACCAGGACGAGACCACGTTGAGCGAAACTCGGCCGTTCGAGATGTTGTCGATATTCGCGGCTTGTTTTGCGAGTAGCGCGGGCAAATGAAACGTGGGACGCACGGCGACCATCAGCTCGAGCGATTCGGTGACGGCTGCAAGCGCTGCGGCGGTCGACCAGGCGTCAAGCGAAGGCGCATCGACACCTTTGATGTCGTTCAGATTCAACTCGGCGATGAGCGTGAGGTCGAAGCCGATTTTTTCGCTGCGGCGCGCGAGGCGCGAGACGTAATTCCAGCTCGTTTCCATTTGCTCGTCTTCGACGTTGCGCAGCCATCCGCCAAAAACCGGCATCCAGTATCCGTAACGAATCATCGCGCCTCCTGGACTAGATAATCGACGAGGCGCTCGAAGGGGTTGAAACCTACGATGCGCGGGCCGTCGGAAACGAAATTTGACAGCGCATTGATGTCGTAATAGTAGAGCTGGCCATCGCGATCGTCGATGATGTATTCGACGCCACCCACTTCCACTTTCGCGGCACTGAAAATCTTTTCGACCGCTGCGATCACATCGTCCGGCGGGCGGTACCCCTCCACACGCAGCCCCGTTTTCGGACCTTCCACCACACACGCCGTTTCGATTTTTGCGCCATCGGTGGTTTTGCAGATATCCATCGGGCAAAGATCAAACGTGTCGCCCGCCGTGAACACTTTAATTCCGTAGAGATATTTGTAGCCGAGAGTTTCGACGCGCGTGATGTGTCCGCCCCGCCCGGGAATAAATTCCTGGACGATTCCGGTGGAGTCGAGCCCGAATTCCAATTTATTTTCGCGCACTGCGTTTTCGATTTGTTCCGGCGAATCGAAGCGCACGATTCCCACGCCGCTGCCCCCGATATTCGGCTTGATGACGATCGGAAAGCGCATGCCGCGCGCCGCGTCAGGCGCCTGCGACGGATGATTGATCACGACCGAGCGAGGGTGGGGAAGTCCGAGCGTTTCGAGAAGCGAAAGCTGCAGCGCTTTTGAAGTTTCGTTGCGAAAACCTTCGCTGCCATTTACGACGCGGATGCCCATGCGTTCGAGATGCGCGAGGTAGCTGAGCGTGTAAAAAATTGCGTGCGCGTTGCCGCGCGTGTACGCCGAGGGGCTCATGCGATTGAAGATGAGCCCGAATTGCTGCGCGCCGTTCAGATGGATGTCGAAATGGTGACGCGAAGCGTCGAGGCGCTTGTAGGGAACGCCGCGGCGGTCCATTTCTGCGAAGACCGGCTCGAACCAGCGCGGGTGCTCGTAGTAAACGCCAATGGGACGCGTTGCATTCACCAATTTAATCTCCTGCTGTGCTAGACGAGTATGCAGCTTAACCTGAGGCATTCCAAGACCCCAGCCGAGCGAGCCATACCGACAGGCCGACGGCCAGAAGCCAGAATCGCTAACAGTTTTGATGCACGTGGCAAGAATTCGTTTCGCTTGTTTTTAACGAACGCTTCATTTGTCCGGACGCGGGCAATTTAGCGCGAACTCAAGAGTGGCTTGAAACTCTCTCCCGAAGTCACCTTCAGGGAACTTCCAACCGTATACCGAGGTTTCCACCGATTGGCGAAGGAGCGGCGGTCCGCTCACAAAAGAGACATACACCACGGCACCCTTCGCATCGACCTTAACTGTGAAGCTGACACTTCCTTCCACATGCGCAACCCTTCCGATAGGAGAGTATGGAGGCATGGCAAACACAATTGGTTGAGCTGGCGTGCTGCTAGTCAAACGCACGCTGGGAACGGCTGGACGGATCTGAGCGGCACGATAGAGACTGCTGGGTGTGTCGGGAGCTCCGTGAAACAAGGAGTCAAATTCGCCCGCGGTTATTTTTTGGAGTGCCGGCAGAGCCTGATCGGGGCTTCGTGTTCTATCCTCGTCGGGCATCGAAAACATCGGCTTGTCCATAACACCTGGACCAAGTGCTCGCTCCAATTGCGCCAGCAATCGCATCGTCCAGGATGTATGCTCGGGTGTGTTGGCATGGGCATCGAACATATCTCGATCCAGGATATCCGAACGTACAATTCGTGTTTGAGCTCCGCACTGAACCTGCACCGCAACATTGGCGAAGCTAAAAACTAAACATTTCTTGCACCGCTTTTGTTCCTTCAGCAGTTCCTTTTCTGGAATCGTGCAAGGATTGACGTTGCCAAATACTGTTTCTGGACTCGCAGCTATCGATCCAGCCGCGATCTCGATTGTTGCTGGCCTCCAGCATGCGTCTACCGCAGGAGTCATCGTGATGCGTTCGACTGAATAACCGGCGGTGTTGCGATCGACAAAAAAGAGTTCGTAATAGTGATTTGGGGGGCCGAAATCAAAAAATGTATGTCGACCGATCACGAAATGATCCGGTGGTGCGGAGGGGGGCTGACGAACTCGATGCGTTCCCGCACTGCAAAGAATTACAACGGCAACGATCGTCGCGGAGTTGCGCATTACACCCATACTACTATAGGTGTGACGGTACAGAATTTGTGATTGCGTGGGACCGGCACTGCTTCCGGAGGTCGAAGGCGATTTGCCGGGGCGAATTACTTGAACGAATTACTTAAACGCATTACCTGAAAATGATGCGCATGTTGGTGAAGTCGAACGTGACTGCGTACTGTTTCAGAAAATCGCTGCCGAACATTCCCGCCAGGTGGAAGCCGAATGCGTTTTCCCACGGGAACGGCCCGTCGTAAATTCCGGCGACGTTTTGTTGCGTGATCGCGTCTACGGTAAACAACGTGACCGTGTAGGGAACTGTTCTTATCGCTCCGCCGCCGCCCGCGCCTTCAGTGGCTTTCGATTCGTCGAGCTTGATTCCGGCTTTCTTGATTACGGAGTCCGCGAGTTTCACGGCCGCGCCGGCGAGGCCACTGTCGACAAAGAAAAGCGACGGCAACATGCGGTCCACCGATCCCCACGTGACCATGAAATGATCGCCTGCGATCCACATAGGGACGACGTTGCCCTTTCCGTCCCGCGCGGCTTCGAAATGTTTCAGGTTCTTCTCGGTTTTTTTCCGCAGAATCAATTCGCCGGCACGGTAATCGATCGTGGAAAGAAATTGGTAGAGGACGTTCGTGCCGATGCAGCCGTCGAGCTGTTTCACGCCGAAGTCACTCGACATCGAGCGCAGCGGGAGCGTTCCGACGGGAATGTTTTTGAGCGTCCACGCGCCGAGGGTGAGCGAATCGATGCGGCTGTTGCCAACTTCCGCATGCAGGCCGCCGGAGAAGGTGCCCTGCACGTTGCCGAATGATTTTAGCTTCAGCTCGCGCGCGAGATCCGCGTCGAGGAGGAGTTCAGAGCCGCCAGTGTCGATAAAGAACGTGAGTTCAGGTCCGCCGTTGATGCGCACGTTGACGACCGGCAGCGGATCGGATTTCACGAACGGAAGGCGCGTACTTTCACCGGCGTCTTTTTCCATTTTGTACGGAACGTCGTCACGAAAGCTGTCGAGCTTCGCGGCATTCAACGTCGAATAGTTCGCAAGTTTCGCGGCGTCCTGCGGGCCGAGCCCGGCGATCGATTTCGCGGCGTGGAAAAAATCGTTGCGGCGATAGAGCGCTTCGGCGAGCATGATTTTCACGTCCGCGTCACCGTGTTTCAGGTCGAGCGCTTTTCGCAGCCAGGAATCGGCGTCATCGAGTTTGTTGGAGAGCAGCGCGATATAGCCAAGCTGGCGCGCGGCCGGAAAATCCTTCGGGTCTCTTGCGGCGATCTCGAGATAGATTCTTTGCGCTTCGGCAAAACGTCCTTGCTGGAAGAGCGCGTCGGCTGGCGCGAGGTCGGCGGGAGTGGTTTTGTCTTTATGTTTGCTGCTGGCGACCGCAAGTGCTTGCATCGCGGTGAGCCCGGCGAACGCCACGATTAGGATCGCGCTCGCGCACTTCGGACATTGCATCCATGTCTCCTTGCGTATTTATTGTGATACGCATAAGTGTAACGCAAATGGAATTGCTATGCGCGGGGTCCGGAGCGCTGAAGCGCTCCCCCCGCATGAATGCGGGGGCCCCACCGCAAGCAAGACGAAACCGTGTATGGCGTGCCACTACTGTGGCATGTCGAATCGTCCGATTGGCGGGGAGATCGGCGATGCGCGTTAGTCCGTGAAATCCCGAGTCAACACCTGCCGGGCTGAAGCCCGGCGCTACGAGACCTTTGGCGTTCCCGATTGAGCCCGGCGGGGCTTTACTGCGCGCCGGATTTTTCCATGAAGTTCGCTTGATCCGCTTTCATTTTTTTCAGGACGTCCATCGGCAGATAAATCATGTGGCCGGCGTCGTAGGTGGCGAACGAAATGTTCGCGCGATATTGTTGCGGCAGATTGAGGTGATCGACTGTGTAGTTCGCCGCAAAATAGGGCGTGGCGAGATCGTAGTAGCCTTCCATCACCAGGATTTTCAGGTACTGATTTTTCACGATGGCCTGGCGCATGGCAGAGGCGGTGTCGGGAAAGCCGTTGATCGCGGTACCCCAGTCCCATTTGTCGAAGCCTGCATCCTGCGCGAATATGTTGTACGGCATGTCGGTTTTGTAGCCGAGCTCGGTGCGCAAATAATTATTGAAGACGGACGTGAATGGCGGCAGCGTGGCCGATCCGGTGGGATCGTAGAATTGCGTGTCGAGCAGGCCATCGGGATCGGGACCGGTGTAGCGGCCGTCGAGGCGGCCCACGCGGATTTTCTGGTCGATGAGCAGGTAGTGCGTGAATTTCGGGACGTCGATTCGCATGTTGGCCTGGTCGATCACATCCTTGCTTAAGCCCGTGTAGCGCGACATCTGCTCGATCGTTTTCTGGCGCTCCTCGGGCGTGAGCGAATCGCCTTTCGCCAGCGCCTGCGCGTAATCGGTCAACGCCCACTGCTCGGATTGCTGCCGTGCGCTCGCAACATTCTGCTGGAGGTCGGGCGCGAGCTTGTGATGGTACGCAGCGACCATCGTGAACGTCGGGATCAAAAATATGAACGGCTGGTCGTTTGTCTTGTTGTCGACGAGCGTTTGAAAATTCAGGACCGTGGAAAGCAGCGTGATTCCATTGAACGAAATTCCGCGGTCGGCGAGATAGCCCGCAATTCCTGCGGCGCGCGTGGTGCCGTAACTTTCACCGAGCATGAAGAGCGGAGAAGCCCAGCGATCGTTGCGCGTGATGTATAGGCGAATGAATTCGCTGAAGGCTTCGATATCGCCTTTCACTCCCCAGAATTTCTTGAACGTCTCCGAATCGGCGGCGCGGCTGAAGCCGGTGCCCATTGCGTCAACCATCACGATGTCACTTTTGTCGAGCAGCGTGTAAGGATTGTCTTCGATGTGATAGGGAGCCGCGGGCAGGAAGCCGTCGGGCTGCAGCACCACTTTGCGCGGGCCGAGAGCGCCCATGTGCAGCCAGATCGACGCAGAACCTGGGCCGCCGTTGAACGCGAACGTGAGCGGACGCTTGCTCGGGTCGTCGGAATCGACCGTGTAAGCGACGAAAAACATTTCCGCTTCGATCTTTCCGTCGGCGCGTTTGATGGGGAGGCGGCCGGTGGTGGCGGTGTACTTCAGCGGCTTGCCATTCATGGAAATCTGATGATGCGTGACGACGGGCGCGACTTCCGTCACGTCGTAGTGGAGATCTTTGCTGTCTTTATCTTTGTCGCTGGGCGGTTTTTGGTCTTGGGATGATGACGGTGGCGCGGGTGCGGGCTCGGCGGGAGCTGTCGCGTTCTCGGGCGGTTTTTTCTCAGCGGTTTTCGCGGCTGGCTGCGCGGATTTCTTGCTGCTCGACTGGCTCGCGTCCGACGTGGACTGCGCGAGCGCGCCGCCGGACATTAAGAGCGAAAGCAAAACCGTCGCGAGAAACAATCGCATATTCATCCTCCCGGATGTGCTGCCGTACATCGAGTGACTCGTACCGCGTGCCGTGGACGGTGCGCCGTGCTCCCCAGACCGAGCAACATTAACCGCGCAGCATTTATCGCGCACTGTGGATGCTCGTTGCCGTTCGCTGGATCGCAAGGCGGCATTATATTCCCGAAGTCAACTTGTGCTCGTTGCGATCCCGAGATGCGCGAATTCGCGAACAGATGCAGGCCTCGGGGTTCGACGAAGCGGCGGCGAAAAGGATTGCAGGTAATTAGCGACGCAGTTCGGTAGCACAGGCTTCAGCCTGTGAGGCGCGTTGTAGAAGGTGTTGTGCGCCACGATGTCCGGCACGTTGCTGCGGACGGCATCGACGGGCACAGGCTGAAGCCTGTGCTGCTGGGAATTGACCGTTGCGGCGGCGAATTCCGTTCGTAGCGCTTGCTCGCGGCGCGGCTAAGAGAGAGAATGGCGCGGCCGTCAGCCGTCAGTAATAGCCGTACTCTATCTCAAGGGGGAGGATAGTCATGGCCGACAATCAATTTTCCGATCAGAAAAGCATGCTGGTGATTCGCGTGCCGCTGTCCGAAGAAGGTTACGCATCGATTTATTTCTCGAACAACGAGGGGAGACCGATGAACGTGCGCGAGTGGTGGCACTTGAAGCAAGTGGTGGAACTCGCGAGCCGCGCTTTCATGAAGCCCGAAGAAAAAGAGCAAGCGATGGCGGCGGGCGCGTAGAGGCGCGCGACGCGGATGTTGTTACTGCGCGGCTGCGTCGTGCATCAGGACGACGTCGGATTCGGAATGGGCGCGCAGGACGCCGAGAGTTTTGCCGTCGGGCGAGAATTGCGAGATCCGGATCGTGTCGGAATCGAAATTCGTGATTTGACGGCCGCGCGAGCCATCGAGCGGCTGCACCCAGAGGTTGTCCGCTCCGTTTTCGCGAATGGGATAGATCACCGCTTTTCCATCGGGCGTGAAATCAGGGCTCGCCGAAATGCGCGGATCGGGAGCGAGCGTTCGCAACTGCGGTGAGGGGCCAGCGTCGAGCGGGACCAGCACAATTTTATCGGAAGTTCCGGCGCGATCCGGCATAGCCATCAAAGTAACGAGCCATTTGCTGTCCGGTGAAATCTCGATGATCGGACCAGCCGGTAGATTTTTGGGAGCTGCGGCGCCCGGCACAATCTCGGGTTCGCCGCTCTCAAGCGGCGCGCGCAGGATTCGATCGGTGTCCATGTTGTCGTAGTAGACCCACTTGCCATCGGGCGAACATACCGGCGCGATGTTGAATATTCCTTTGCTGAGCTGTTTGGGATTGGAGCCGTCGTCGTCCACCCGCCAGACGTTTGCCTGATTGCCCGCCGTATGCCCCGCCCACACGAAAACCACGTAACGAGTTCCCGGACACCGGCTCGGCCGCAGCACCTGGCCGCTCGCTTCGCTCAGGAGCGCTGATTTATTTTGGCCGTCGGCGGAAACGCGCAGCAAACTGTTGCCGCCGTCGAAGTAGAGATCTCCGTTATTGGCCCAGGCGAACAGGAATGAACTATTGTCCTGCGCGGGCGCGGGTTTTGGAGCGCTCCCGGCGAAGCCGCCGGCGGGCATCAGGTAGAGAGTCGTGGTGATGGATTGCTGAACGGTCGCGAGCGTTCTTCCGTCAGCGGAGAGCGTGAGCGATTCATAGTTGTTCGTGTCTTTCGTCACCGGGCGGAATTCGCCAGCCGGATAGGAAACGAAACCGATTTGCGTGTGAGCGATGGGGCTTAGCTTGCCCTGGTAACTCGAAAGAAGTCCACGGCCGTCCGGCAGCCAGCGGGCATTGAGCAGCAGTCGCTCGGGGAATTTGACGAGAGTGCTTACTTTTCGCGAACTTAAGTCCTCGAGCTGGATTCTGCTGAGCGCGTCCCGCTGATATTCGATCACGGAGGTGAGCTGCATGCCATCCGGCGACCAGGCGACGAAAGCCGGGGACTCCGAATTGGAGCCTTCCGCCATTTGCGTTTCGTCCGAGCCATCGAGCTTCGCCGAGAGCACCTGGAATTTTTCGACTTTCGGACGGATCAGGCGGACGAATATCAGCCGCTTGCCATCCGGCGAAAAACTGATGCCGCTATCCACGCTCCGCACGATTGCCTGCGGCGTGCCGCCGAATAAAGGCGCGCGGAAAAGATTGAACTCGGTGTGCGCGGTGTCCATCGCTTTGGCGAAGTAGAAGTAGTTGCCATCGGGCGAAAAAGCCAGCTCTTGATATAAATTTTCGGAAGGCGCGATCACTTGCGTGTCGCTGTTCGTCGGGATATTGCGCAACCACATGCTTTCTTTGCCGCCGTCTTTCTCGATGCTGAGCAGATATTTGGCGTCGGCAGATATCGCTGCGGCGATGGTCTTGCCGTTATTCGTGATTTGCGTGATCGTAATATTTTCAAACGGCATGGCGCGCTTGCCGTGGAAGAGCGAGTAGATGCCGAAAGCGGCGGCGGCGATGAGCGCAAGTATTACGACGACGACGGCGAGCAATTTGCCTTTGTGCTGCTTTGCCGCTTCCACAACTACGGCGGTGCTGCTCGACGAGTGTCGCGGCGATGAATCGTGCGCGACAGCAGGCGCGGACGCACCGAGCGGCGCGGAGGAGGAGACAGGCGCTTCGTGGGAGCCGCCGCTTGCGATCGGCACGCGACCGGAATCCGTGTCGCGCTTGAGGCGCTGCATGTCGGCTCGCAAGTCCGAAGCATGCTGGTAGCGCAGGCTGCGATCCTTCTCGAGCGCCTTGTGAACGATTCGCTCGAACTCCGCGGGCAGGTCCGGATTCAGCCGTATCGGCGGCACAGGCGGCTTGTGCAGAATGGCGTCAAAAATCGCGGCGGAAGTTGAACCCGAATATGCCAGAGCGCCCGTCGACATTTCATACAGCACTGCGCCGAACGAAAATAAATCCGTGCGCGCGTCGAGATCTTCGCCCATCGCTTGCTCGGGCGACATGTACATCACCGTTCCCATCGCCGTGCCGGGGCTGCTTAATAGCTGATCGGCGGTGGCGGTGGGAAGCGCTGAGGCTGAGGCGCCGGTGCCGCCGGGACGCGGAGCCGGTGCAATTTTCGCGAGTCCGAAATCGAGGACTTTCACTTGGCCGCCGCGGATGCAGAAAATATTGGCGGGTTTGATGTCGCGATGGATGATTCCTTTGGAGTGGGCGGCGTCGAGCGCATTGGCGATTTGGAGTGCGGCGTCGAGCAGATCGTCGAGCGGCATGGCGCCGCGCGCGATTCGATGTTTCAACGTGTGGCCTTCGAGGAATTCCATGGCGATGAAATGCTGGCCGTCGAACTCGTCGATTTCGTAGATCGTGCAAATGTTGGGGTGATTCAGAGCGGACGCAGCGCGCGCTTCGCGTTGAAACCGTTCGAGCGCGCCGCGATCGGTGGCCGTTTCAGCAGGCAGAAATTTTAGGGCGACGGAGCGGCCGAGTTTCGTGTCGATCGCGCGGTAGACGACGCCCATGCCTCCGCCGCCGACTTTTTCTTCGATCCGATAGTGCGAAATGATCCGGCCAATCATTCGAGGACGCGCCTTGGCTGGGCATGTTAGGCTGCGCTCAGAGGCAAGTCAACGCATCCCGCGATTGACGTTGCTGCCAGTTGCAATTCTGACTTCTGGCGGCGACGGATGTGGATGCGCCATATCCGTTGAATGCGATTTGAACTGAGCGAGATCCATGACCAGCCGTGGTTCCCGGATTTTTTGCGGTGCGAAGTGCTTGACGCGCTGCAGATGGTCCTGGAAGTGACGAACGCATATCGGCCGATTGCGGAACGGTTGCAAGTGGCACTCGAACGCGCGGGCGCGCGTACGGTGCTCGATCTATTTTCAGGCGCGGGCGGGCCGTGGCCGTCGCTCGTGCGGCTGTTTGAAAACGAAGGCGCGCAGATACCGGAAGTTTTCCTCACCGACAAGTATCCGAACTCGACGCCTCGCTCGGGGCGAGAGCCGCTGGCATCGAGTCACATTCATTTCGTGCGCGATGCCGTGAACGCCACCGCAATACCCACGGATCTCGCAGGATTTCGAACGGTGTTTTCGTCGTTCCACCATTTCAATGCGGGCGAAGCGCGCCGGTTTTTGGAAGACAGCGCGGGGAAAGGGGAGGGCGTTGGCGTTTTCGAAGTCGCTTCGCGGCGGACGCTCACGATGCTCTCGATATGTTTTATTCCCGTCGTCGATTGGATCTTCACGCCTTTCCGGCGGCCGTTTCGGTGGTCGCGGGTCCTCTGGACGTACATTATTCCGGTCGTTCCGTTTGTGCTTTTTGTCGACGGCTTGAGTTCGTGCTTGCGCACGTATTCGCTCGCGGAGCTTCGCGGTTTCACGGAGACCGTTGCGACCGCCGGCTACAAATGGGAGATTGGCGAATCGGACGCGGGATTTCCGCCGGTTCGCGTGACGTATCTGATCGGCTGGCCGGGCAAGAACCTCGGTGAACCCGCTGATTGAAGGAACCTCGGGGAAAGATCAGAGGTACAATCGCCGGTTTTTCGTAGCGAAGGCATCCTGCCGGATCTTTTCACGCGCACGGCAAAATCAAAACCGCCGGCAAGTCCGATGTCGGGACTCCGGTGGAGTCCATCGGACTCCAGAGACCGGAGATGCCGGCGGTACGAACGCGGGCACGGTTCCGCGAACTCATCCGGGACGCACAAGGCGCGCATGCCTAGCCCCTACTGCAAACCCAACGGAACGGATACACTCTGCTCGTGCCGGTTTCCGAGCGCCAATTCGATGCTGTCGTTGTCGGGTCGGGCCCGAACGGGCTGGCGGCAGCGATTACGATTGCGCAGGCGGGCCACTCGGTGTTGGTGCTCGAGGCTGAGGACACGATTGGCGGTGGGACGCGTTCTGCGGAATTGACGCTGCCCGGATTCGTTCATGATGTTTGTTCGGCGGTTCACCCGCTGGCTTTCTCTTCACCATTTTTCCGCACGCTTCCGCTCGCAAAGTATGGACTCGCATTTATTCAGCCGGATGTGCCGCTCGCGCATCCGCTCGATGACGGCACGGCGGTGATTGTCGAGCGATCGGTGGAGCTAACAGCCGCTCGCCTGGGCCGCGACGGCAAAAACTATCTAAAGCTTTTTGGGCCGCTGGTGCGCGACTGGTCAAAGCTTCAGCCGACGCTGATGGGGCCGCTGCGATTTCCGCAGCATCCTTTCGCCGCCGCCCGATTCGGTCTGCACGCGATGCGTTCGGCGTCGTCTCTGGCAAACGAACAATTCCGCGATACGCCCGCTCGCGCGCTTTTCGCTGGTATGGCGGCGCACTCGATTCTGCCGCTCGAAGATGTGCCGAGCGCTGCGTTTGGCCTGGTGCTGACGATGATGGCGCACTCGGTGGGATGGCCGATCGTGCGCGGCGGTTCGCAAAAGATTGCGGACGCGCTTGCGGCGCATTTGCGCTCGCTCGGCGGCGAGATTCGGGCGGGGACGCGCGTTACGAACATTGATGAAGTGGTGCGAATTGCTGTGGCCGGGAGCGAGAGGCACAGGCTGAAATCTGTGCTGCAGAGTGATCGCGATGCGGGTTCAGTGGCGCAGGCTTCAGCCTGTGCGGCTGGCAGCAACCCGCAGCAGGATTCGCGGGAAATTGCAAACAGGAAGCCCGTGGTGCTGTGCGATGTGTCGCCGCGGCAGCTGCTGGAAATTGCCGGACCGAAATTTCCTGCACATTTTCGAAATAAGCTGCACGAATATTTCTATGGACCGGGCGTGTGCAAAATGGATTGGGCGCTCGACGGGCCGATTCCGTGGACTGCGAAAGAGTGCGCGCGCGCAGGAACCGTGCATGTTGGCGGCACTCTGGAAGAGATCGCGCTTTCGGAGCGCGCCGCGTGGAATGGCATACATTCCGGCGCTCCATTCGTGCTGCTCTCGCAGCCGACGCTCTTCGATCCATCGCGCGCGCCGGCAGGGAGGCACACGGCGTGGGCGTACTGCCATGTGCCGAATGGGTCGGACGTGGATATGTCCAACGTAGTCGAGACGCAGATTGAGCGATTTGCGCCGGGATTCCGAGCGCGGATTTTGAAACGCAGCGTGATGTTGAGCGGCGAGCTGCAAAAGCACAACGCGAATTTGATCGGAGGAGATATCAGCGGCGGCGCGGCGTATCTAGGGCAATTTTTCCTGCGGCCCACGCGGCGGCTTTACAGCACGCCCGCGAAAAACATTTATATTTGCTCGGCGTCAACGCCACCCGGCGGCGGCGTCCACGGCATGTGCGGGCATTTCGCAGCGAACCGCGCGCTGCGTGACGTTTTGAGATAACGAACGGTTCGCGATTCGGTTTGACGGCGCTACTTCGCGGCGGGGGCCTGCAACTCCGTCAATGCCGCGAGCACTTCTTCGCTGTGTTTGCTGGGATTCACGTCCATGTATTCCTTCACGATCACGCCATCGGGATTGATCAGGAAGGTGTGGCGCGCGGAAAGTTTTGCGACGCCGTAATTCGTGAGCGAGCCGTATTCCGCGGAAACTTTGTGGTCGACGTCGGCGAGGAGCTTGAAATTCAGGCCTTCCTTCGTGCAGAACTTCTTGTGCGAATCCGCATCCTGTACGCTCACACCGACAATCACAGCGTTCTTCCCCTGATATTGCGCGAGATCGCGCTGGAAATTGTGGGCTTCGGTGGTGCACCCGCTGGTGAAATCTTTCGGGTAGAAATACAGGACGACCCACTTGCCTTTGAAATCGTGCAAGTTTACCGGCGTGCCTTCCTGCGAGTTGAGCGTGAAATCGGGAGCGGCCGAGCCGACGGCGGGAGTTTTCGAGTCTGCTCCGCGCGTCAATGTGTAGCCAGCGAGAACTAAAATTAATCCGATGACGGCGAACAGGGCTTTGCGATTCGACTGCGATGGCGAGGATTGCAACATTTGTTACTCCTTGGGTAATTTGGGCTCCGGTATTATGCACGGTTTTGCGGCGCTGCGCACGCATCCCGAAAGTAGGTGCAAATCGGTGGTCAGTAACACACGCTTCAGCCGGTGCTACCGAAGCGCGTCCGCTTCTTCGCGGATTCGTTGCCATGCGCGCTCCACGTGGCGCAACTCCGTTTGCGATTGGCCGATGCTCATTCGCAGCGCGACGCGGCCGTCCAATTTTGTGTGCGTCAGATACAAATCGCCGCTTTGATTTAAGCGCTCCATGATTGTGTGATTCGCGGCGTCGCCGCCGCGATGCCTGAAGCAAACCAGATTCAGCGGAGCGGGCGCGGCAAGCTCGAAGCGATCATCGGCGCGGACCCACGCTGCAAACTGCCGCGCGAGTCCCACGTGCCGGCGTACGTGATAGCGCAAACCCTCGACGCCGTAGTGGCGAATCACGAACCACAATTTCAGCGCGCGGAAACGACGGCCGAGCTGCACGTGCCAGTCGCGATAATCGATCACCGCGCCGCTTTCGGTGGCTTTGTTGCGCAAAAATTCAGGCAGCACGCTTAATGTTTGAATCAGTGCCTTGCGATCGGCCACGAAGAGGCAGTCGCAGTCAAAATTCGTGAACATCCACTTGTGCGGATTGAAGCAGTAGCTGTCGGCGAGTTCGAGGCCGTCGTGAGTGGAGCGGAATTCAGGGCAGAGCGCTGCGGTGCCGGACATGGCGGCATCGACGTGGAGCCAGATTCCATTCGGACGGGAAATTTCGCCCGGTCTGTCGGTTCTGCAGACCTGACCAACGCCATTTGATTTACAGATCTCACCGATCTGGCGAACGGGATCGATCGCATTCGAAGATGTGGTGCCAATCGTGGCGCAAACGAAGCATGGGATTTTTCCATTGTCGCGATCACGCTTGATTTGCGCGGCAAGCGCTTCGGGACGCATCGCGAAGTTGTCGTCGACTTCGATCAAGCGCAGATTCGCACTGCCGATTCCCGCGATCTTCGCGGCCTTCTCGATCGAGGAATGGGCTTGCGTCGACGTGTAGGCGGTGAGCCTGCCATCGCAGCCACGATCGTTCGAGAAATATTTCGTCGCGCGTTCGCGTGCGGCGAGTAACGCGCACAGCGCGGAGCTCGATGCGGTGTCCTGAATCACGCCTCCGCCTGTGCCGCTCGACGCGAACTTGGCCGGAAGGTCGAGCATTTCGACGAGCCAGTCGAGGACGTGTGTTTCCAGTTCCGTACATGCAGGGCTGGTCGTCCAGAGCATCCCCTGGACGCCGAGCCCGGCGGAAAGCATTTCGCCGAGAATCGACGGAAAAGAATTATTGGAAGGGAAGTAGGCGAAGAAATTCGGCGATTGCCAGTGCGTGATGCCGGGCATGATGATGCGATTGACGTCTGCAATCATCGCTTCGAATGACTCGCCATTTTCGGGAGCGGACTTCGGCAGCGCCGCGCGGATTTCGCCGGGATTTATTTGCGACAGCACCGGGTAGGATTCCACGCGCTCGTAATAGTCGGCGATCCAGTCGATCATTTCTTTGCCGTGGCGCCGGAATTCATCGGGCGTCATGTGAAAAACTTTCTTCGAAGTGTCCGCTGGTTGCACCATCGTTCTCACCTTGTGCGCAGGTTGGTTTGCGCGTCGAGCCAGGAATTCTGCGTCTGTTGTTTTGTTTCCAGCAATTGCATTGTATTGTACAAAATCGACGGTATAGGACGAGATCGTACAACTCGCTCAATTTGTGGCCTACGGAAAGTTGGGGTTTGATCGAACACAATGATGGACGAATCGCTCAGCGCGAAACTTTCTGAAATCGTTCTGCCGGATTGCGATGAACGGCCTGTGCGGCTTGGGTCGCTGTGGGCCGATCGTCCTGCGGCGATCGTTTTCCTGCGGCATTACGGCTGAGTGTTTTGCCGCGAGCACGTCGCGCAGTTGCGCGAGCACGAGCCGGAAATCAAGGCGCGCGGAGCGAATCTTGCCGCGATCGGGCTGGGCGATATCCGTTACGCGCGGATTTTCCGCGAAGAGACGGGGATCACGTTTCCGCTGCTCGTCGATGCAAAGCTTCAGGCTTATCGCGTGGCTCACCTCAAAAAATCGTCGCTCTTGCACCTGCTTCGGCGTGACAATGCGATCGCGCGGAAGCGTGCGAACGCGGCCGGGCATCGCCAGCACAAGCTCGGTGAAAATCCATTCCAGCTGGGCGCGAGCTTCGTTTTTGCTCCGGGCAATGTCGACCGGTTCGCGCACATCAGCGAGACGTTCGGTGACACGGCACCTGTTGCGGATGTGCTCGCTGCGCTGTGAACCACGCGTCAGCACGAGGGTCCGCAACCAAACGGTGCAGTAGGGGCACGGCATGCCGTGCCCGCGCAGGCCGTGGCAATAACCTATCCCTTCAGCTAACCAAATCAGCATGAGTTTTTCCGACCGTATCGCAATAATTCGCACAGCAAATGCGGAGGAACGTGGATATCGCCGGTTGTGATGTCGATGCCGCCGGTCGCCGGGCACGGCATGCCGTGCCCCTACTGAGCGTGAGGGTGGTGCGGCATCGTCCTTGCGCGCGTAGCGGGCGAATCATTTCGGCGCGCACGTTCATCTAATTTGAAGCGTTCGCAACCGAGGTGCGTCGCAAAGGAAACGAATGGCTACTTCCGAAAAACAATATCGGCTGTCGGTGCTGGATCTTTCACCGGTATCCGCCGGCTCGACGAGCGCGCAAGCGCTGCGCAACACCGTCGACCTCGCGCAGCTTGCGGACGAGCTCGGCTTCACGCGCTACTGGCTTGCCGAGCACCATAACACCGAGCTCATCGCCAGTTCCGTGCCCGAGCTGATGATTGGCCACGTCGCTAATGCGACGAAACGAATTCGCGTCGGCTCCGGCGGCGTGATGCTGCCGAACCACTCGCCGCTGAAAGTGGCGGAAGCGTTTCGCGTTCTCGAAGCGCTGCATCCTGGGCGAATCGATTTGGGTCTTGGACGCGCTCCGGGCACGGATACCATCACTGCGCTCGCGCTTCGGCGTTCGCGCCAGGCCGTCTATTCCGATGATTTCCCGCAGCAACTTACGGAACTGCTCGGTTTTCTTTCGGACGATTTTGCCGAGGATCATCCGTTCCGCCATGTGACGGCGATGCCCGCCGATGTGGGGACGCCTGAGATCTGGTTGCTCGGCTCGAGCGATTTCAGCGCGCAACTCGCTGCGAAACTCGGTTTGGGTTTCGCATTTGCTCATCACATTCAGCCGTCACCCGCAGTTGCGGCGCTGCGTCTGTATCTCGGCAATTTCCGGCCGTCGAAATATTTTTCTGCGCCGAAGGCTCTCGTCGGCGTTTCGGTTGTGTGCGCGGAGACGGACGAACGCGCCGCGGAAATGGCACGCCCGGTGGAATTGAGTCTTTTGCGATTGCGGCAGGGAAGGCTCGGTCGTCTGCCGAGCATTGCCGACGCGACCGATTACCCGTACACGCCCGAAGAGGGGCAGATCATCAGCCTGAATCGAGATCGTGTATTCGTTGGCTCACCGCAAACGGTGCGCGAACGTCTCACGTCGCTCGCTGATCGCGCCGGCGTTGACGAAATCATGGTCACTTCGCTGATTTACGATCACGCCGACCGCCGCCGCTCGTACGAGTTGCTAGCGGAAGCGTTCGCGCTGGACGGATCGTGCGACGCAGTTGCTGCGTCGGCAACGCGCGTCTAGCGCCCAGCACACTGCCGCGCGCAGATTCTTCGCGCCGCTCTCTAGAACAGGCTGAAGCCTGTGCTACCGAGAGGCATCGCCCACCCACGCTCGGCACGATTCTCGCCACCAAACCACTTTCGCTCCATTCGCCCACATGAGGCATCACTCTTGCACCCACCGTCAATTGCAGGTAGATTTCCCGCATTAACCGGGAGGCAACGTGACAAGGCGATTGAACCGATCGAATTGGCGAGCGTGGGCAAGAGGACCGGCCTTGGCGGTCCTGATTTTCGCTACGGTGTTTCCGGTTTTCTCCCAAGCACAGACTCCGGAAAGTACAGCGCAGCAAGCGACCAAGATCTACGCTAATTCACAAGCCGGCATCGAAGAGCAATTTTCCGACATTTTGGCCGTCGTGCGCACTAAGGATGAACCTTCCATTCGCAAAGCTCTCGATACACTCGGCATCGCGGACGCGCAAGGCTGGATTGCTTCGCATTTCGCCGCCGAACAAGTCTCACAAGAGCAAGTTGAGTACCGGGAAGCGGTCGAGAAATTCAAGTCGCACGTCTGGTGGGTGACTGGAAATCTTGGCGAATATCCTGACTTTGCCTTGAAGGTGAGAGAGTCCGAAAAGCCAGAGCCCCTTTCGGACGTGGGATTCGAGGGGCTTGTGCCGAGGCCAAAGGACAGTTTGGAGATTGTGAACTACCGATTTACCTCTTCGGTGACGGATCCAAAGCTCGGAACTCCCTCGTGGGTAGCCTCTTTTATTTATCTTGACGGTAGATTTCGAATGGTTGGAGGCACATATCCATTCTGGGCCGAGAGCCTGAATGGAATGCGAGGGCCGATGTCACTTGCGGCGCAAGTCATCGATGGCCGTACAGTGCAAGCGGAAGCATTTCGAAACGATGCAAAGGGACCCGGAATCGATGCCATAGTACATATTCAAGTTGATGTGGGACATGACGGACAAATTAAAGAGATGAAGGTGCTGTCCGGTGATACCACGTTCGTATCGGATGCACAACGCTATCTGCAGGAAAGCGAGTTCCACAAATGGCCCGTGGACACGCGTCATCCCGATGCACGAGCCGTATGGGATATGGAAGTCGTGTTTTTTACGCCCAAAGGGTCAATTTCAGCCAATTAGCGTCCACCGATGAAGTCACTACCAGCGTCGCACGCTGAAACCTGTGTTGCTGATCGCTGTCATTTGAGCCTGCTAGGCTAGGCTCCAGCGGCCATTGTGAAAGCTGGGCTTTTTGTGCTATACTGTTTTTGCGTTTGATGCTCTTGAGTTCCTTTTAACGCGTTCGAGAAGGCTGCCGGGCAACCGCCTCGCGGCCTTTTTTTGTGACGGGGTAGAGGAAGCAAGCTCAAATAGCTTTCGGGGAGGCTCGCAGTCCTAAGAGCTTTCCTATGAATCAATTAGGAGTTGCACAAGTGGCACGAGAGCAAGGTACAGTGAAGTGGTTTAACGCAGCAAAGGGCTACGGATTCATCCAGCGCCAGTCGGGCGAGGACGTTTTCGTACATTTCTCGGCGATTCAGTCCGAGGGGTACAAGTCTCTGAACGAAGGGCAGGCGGTTGAATTCGAAGTCAAGCAGGGGCCGAAAGGCTTGCAGGCAGAGAGCGTTACCGCCCTCTAATCCCGTCCAGAACACGCAGCAGCTTCAAAGAATCGGGGCCCGAGGGGGCGGCGAAGCCCGCCCTCTTGGGTGCTTGGATTGAATAGTCCGATTCAGCGGCTCGACCCGGTAGCTCGTTTGGGCGACCCGGTTGATTGACGGCCGCGGCCGGCGAATCTCAATGCTCCCGCGAGGGAAGCGCCGGGCATTGACGTATTCATTCGTTGAATAATGTGCCGGTTCATATTTCAGATTGAGTTTCGTCCTATTTCAAGAAGGAGGCAAAATGCAGGCATTAGTGGAAGGGCAGGCAATCAAGCACGAGCAGTACGGGATGGGCGTCGTCACCGAATCAAATAACGAGCGGACGACGATCGATTTCGATAATCACGGCGTAAAGAAGTTCGTTACCTCCATCTGGACCGCCGAATTGATCGGCGAACCTCCCGCTCAGCCTCCGACGCGCCGCCGTGGCCGACGGAAGACCGTGAAAAAAGTAGCAGCCGTCGCTGCCAGCTAGTTCGATTCCAACGTAAAATTCACGCCATGCCTCAGGCCGAAAAATGGGCCTCGAGGCCGTGGTGTGTTTAAGCGCACTTTGCCGGTGTGTTCGGGACACGAGCGCGCGACGGACAAGAGCCCGGTGCTCAATCGAGTCCCATGATACCGCGAGCGACGCAACGATACCGCATGTGCGCCTCCGGTTTTACGGTTCGACGAGGTCCTTGCGGATCGCAAAGCGAACGAGTTCGCTGAAGCTCTCGAAATTCATCTTGTGCATGATGTGATTGCGATGACTTTCCACTGTGCGCGTGGAGACTCCGAGTGCTGCGGCCGCTTCCTTGTTGCTTTTGCCCTCTGCGAGGAGCTGCACGATTTCCACTTCGCGGGGAGTTAGGGGCGTGCCGGCGAGCGGCACTTCATCGGACCCGTTGCCGCTGTGGGCGAAATTTTGCGCCATGGTGGCCGAGAGGCAGCTCGTAAAGTATTGCTCGCCTCTTCGAACCCGCTGCATCGCCGTAACCAGCTCCGTATTGGCGTCGGATTTCAACATATAGCCGCGCGCGCCGCACCGCAACACTTCGCGGGCGATTTCCTCCGAGAAGTGCATCGAGAGAACGAGAATGTCGGTCTGCGGGGAAACGTCGCGGATGGCGCGGGCGGCGTCGAGGCCATTCATTTCCGGCATCGTCAGATCGAGCACCACCAGATCGGGTTTCGTCTTCTTAACATGCTCCACTGCTTCCACGCCGTTCGTGGCTTCGCCATTGACCTCGACGCCCGCTTGCGTTTCCAGGAGCACCCGCAGGCCCTGGCGCACAACGGCGTGGTCGTCGACGACGAGAACCCTGTAATTTCTCTGCTGTGGAGCGATCATATTTGTGCCTCCTGTTGACTGCCATTGCATTCACGCCGGGCGGTGGGCAGCGGCAACACGGCGCAAACCGTGGTGCCTTTGCCCGGTTCACTCTTAATTTTGAATGTTCCTTCCAGCTGCATCACGCGCTCGCGCATTCCCGCAGTTCCGACGCCGAGGCGCACTTCCGCCGGAGCGATCGCAATCGGAGGCTGCGCCATGCCGCGCCCGTGATCCTGCACCTCGACGTGAGCTTCTGTGCCGTCGCGACGAACGCGGATGATTGCGTCCGAGCTGCCCGAATGCTTGTGAACATTCGTGAGCGCTTCTTGCACGATTCGAAAAATGGCCAGCTCGGTATCCGGCGGCAGGCGGCCGAAAGCTTCGTCCATGTCCACTTTTGTGGCGATACCGCTGCGCTCCGTGAATCCACGGGCATACCAGCGGAGCGCGGGAAGCAAACCCGCCTCGTCGAGCAAAGGAGGGTGCAGCAAATGAGAAATGGTCCGGACCTGGCTGATCGTCTCATCGGCGAGCTCAGCGGCGGACTGGATCAGATCTCCGGTGCGCAGGCTCGACTGGACGGTCCCATCACCGACGCGGCCGAGCAGCATTTTCATCGCGGCCATGCTCTGCACCACGCTCTCATGCAAATCACGCGCCACTCGCCGTTGCTCCTCATCGCGAACATTGAGCAGTTGTTGCGAGAGGTGCCGCAATTCGTTTTCGCGGTTTCTCCGTTCGGTAATGTCCTCGGTGGTGCCGATCAGGCGCAGTGGCTCACCCGATTCGCTATAAACGGTCAAGGCGCGGGTGAGGAGGATTTTTGCGCTGCCGTCGGTGAGTTCCCACCGCACTTCCCGCTGCACCGGAATACGCGAGCCGGTAGAACGGCCGCTTTCACTCAGAGTCCTTTCGCGGTGGTCGAGAGGCATCAGCCGGGAGAACACGTCGATCGGCGAGGAACTCTGATGCGGGTCGAAGCCCAATATCCGGCTGATCTGGCTCGAACAGTAGATTGCCCCCGACTTCAGGTCCAGCTCCCAGCTGCCCAGATTGGCCAGCGTCTCGGCCTGAGCGAGGACGGCTTCGCTCTTCCGCAGCCGTTGTTCGACCAGCGTCTGTTCTGTGATGTCCTGTGTGAATCCGATCAGTTGAAGAGTGCGCCCGGCACCGTCGATGATGGGTATTCCGACGGAATGCAAGGTGCGAACCTTGCCATCGGGGGAAATAATTCGCTCGATGTGGTCGAATGGCTGGCTGTGTTGGATCGCTTTCGAAACCGCCTGCTGCGTTTCTTCCAGATTTTCCAGATTGACAATCTTCCAAATGTCGTCCATTGATGCCGGGCTTGGGGGCGCTTCAAGGCCTAACACGCCGAAAAGATGATTGGACCACGTGGCGGTATTCGCGAGCGCGTCGATTTCCCAACTTCCCATGTTTGCCAGGATTTCGGCTTGAGCGAGAAGCGCTTCGCTCTTCCGCAATTTTTCTTCGGCGGCCCTCCTCTCTGTAACGTCCTGGGAGATTCCGATGACCCGCACGACCTTTCCGCCGGCATCGCGAATGGGAGCGCCGCGCACCAGCAGAGTGCGGAACTGCCCGTCGGGCAACGCGTACGGCAATTCATCCTCAAATGCGACGCCTTGGGTCATCGCAAGAGCTAACTCGCGCTGAGTCCGCTCGACATGTTGTGGATGAGCGCGCTTCCATATTTTTTCGAGTGGAATCGGATGCTGCTCACGGTTCGTTTTCAGTATCCGGTAGAGATTGTCCGACCAGGTGGCGGCAGTTCCTTGGGCGTCTACTTCCCAACTCCCAAGATCGGCGATCTGCTCCGCCTGAGCGAGAAGTGCTTCGCTCTGCCGCAATTTTTCTTCTGCCGCTCTCCTCTCTGTAACGTCCTGCGAGATTCCACGGATTCGAACAACCTTTCCAGCCGCATCGACAACGGGGATCGCGCGCGAGTAAAAGGTGCGGGCTCCCCCGTCCGCGGCGTTAAAGCGGACTTCGTTCTCGTACGGGATCCCTGTCTCAATCAAAGCATGTACGTCGTTCCAAACGCGTGCGCGATCGTCAGGGTGAAATAGACGGCACGCACTTTCGAGTGGAATCGGGTCAGTGCTGGGCTCGAGTCCCAGCATGCGATACATGTGATCGGACCAGAGGAATGTCTTGTTATCCGGGTCATATTCCCAGCTGCCAACATTCGCGATTTCCTGCGTGTGAGCCAGGAGATCACCGACCGTATGAGCGGAGGACGAAGTAAGGCTTCGATTTTGCGATTGCTTTCTGCGGGAGGGGACTGGAGAATTCGGGCGGGAAATCCGTGAGGACCGAATCGACGCCTTCGTCGCCGGGGATTTGGATGCCGGCTTTAATCTTGCCCGGCGTGGCCTTAGCCTTTTCGAGTTGTCTCGGCGTGGGGACATTTCTTTTTGTTCGGGGCGCGGACGTAACTTGCATCGCCGCACGCTCCAAGATCGGTCCCGGCTCCCGTTCAGGACAATGTTCGGATGCGATGCCAAAGCTTGAGTGTAGCCCGGAATGCGGCATACATTACTGCTAGGTTAATATCGTTGTCAACCCCTTTTAACGTGGGCGGTGCGCGCGGACTCTGCGTAATCTCCACACTTAGGAATTGGGTATTATTCCGAATTGCTATTATAGCCACCCAAGACTACGTTGGCAGTCTAGCTGGAAGGGGAGCGTCTCTAATGTTCCATACCGCGAGGCCCGATAAGGTTATTGGGTACTGCGAATTGGAACTGCCATCTTGCCGGAGCCACAGACAGTTACCGTGCCTCCGCACGCCCAGATAACCGACTGCGCGTGGCTTCGGCGGATGGTGAGACCTCGCTCGGTCGTTGCAATCGACCTCACAAGGACTCTTCGCTTCGCACGCCTCGAATGAAGCTGAATTCGGCGCATTGCCGAATTGATGTAGGGGACCCTTTATGCCCGCAAAAGCAGTTCGTATTCTTGTAGTTGGCCCCGTGGGACCGCACTTACACGCGCTTCTTGAACGGCTTGCCTGCCAGGGATGGCGGTCATACGCGGTGGAATCTTGTGCGGAGGCGGAAACCGTTCTCCGTACGCTCCAATTCGACGTGGTTCTTGCGATGGAGGAGCTGGCCGATGGCAGCGGATTTCAACTGTCGCAAGAAGTCGTACGGCGCTCGGCAAATTTGTTCGTCGAAGTCGCGCTATCCGAAGGGTACTTGTGGCTGCCAGCCGTTGAACTCGGCAAAAGGACTTTGGGCGAGCGGGCTATGGCTCCGGCAGAGTTTGAAACGCAGCTCGTGATGCTGCTCTCGGCGCACGCTGGAATCACGTTGCCGGGGCAGCCGCAATCGACATCGGCCTTGAAGCTGCCGCGCGGACTTGCGTCGCCTGCGGACGGCGGGGATTGGAATCGGAGTGAAGGATTGACCGCGAAGAAGAGTCTCGATGCAATTGCCGCACGCACCGCTTTCCCTAGAGCCACCTCGAGTGCCAGATTCGCCAGAGCAGCAGCGGTTTCGGCAAGTCCTGCACGCGGCATCGCCGCCGAGCGAACGAGCCGCATCCAGCATCGGATAGCACTGACCTCCGCGGCTGCAGCGGGCGCTGCGGGCGGCAAGAAAAAAACATGACGCACCATTCGACAACGATGCTCACGCGTGATCGTCTCGCAACGCCGCTGCGCGAAAACGTCGCCGTCCGCGACATCACGGATTGTCTGATCGAAGCCTACGACTGTGTGGCCCGCCTCGCGTATGAGAAGTTTGTGGCAAGGGGCGCGCAGGCCGGTGGCGAACTGGACGACTGGCTGACTGCGGAGCACGAATTGCTCGACAACTTGCCGGCCGATCTTCAGGATTCAGGCGAATTCATCACAGCGCTGGTCAGCGTTCCAGGCCTGCACGCTTCGCAAATTAATATCGGGATTGAATCGCGCTGGCTCGTAATTGTCAGTCGCCGGGAGTACGAAGGCGACCGCGGTGGGGACGCTGATGCAGACGGGGATGAAGGCGCCCCGGATAACCGAACTGAAGGCCGAACTGGAGCAAACTACGCAAGCCGTTGCGACAGCGACGCCGAGAAAGTAGCGGAATTTTCGCGCGCCGTGCACGGTTACTGGAAGTCGAAACGAAACGGCGCGGTGCCGATTGCGTCATCGTCCGAGTTGCATGCAAGTCGTCGCACGCTCGAAGTCAATGTCTTGGGTGGCCAGCCGCTGAGTAGCGAACCAATATGTGGCGACAAGCTGTCTGGCCAACCATCGTGCGGTAAACCATCGAAGCCGTTACCGCAGCTGTTTGCGATTCTCGAATTGCCCGCCGAAGTGGATGCGTCGCAATCGGTGGCCGTTCTCTCCGGCGGCCTGCTAGGCCTACGCATGCCGAAGAAATTGGCGCTGAGTCACTAAGCGATCGATTCGCGCCAGCCCCGCCTCATCCGTCCCCATCCCGCACGGCTCGACGTCCTGCTCCCCGACTGACGATCACGGTCGTTCTCGCACGTGGCCGGTGGCGCGCTACCGCTTCGTCACTCGCCACCAAAGTGCAGCGCCAGCAAGAATCGACATCAAGCTCGCCGCTTGTGCGTTCGTCATTCCGAGAAACGATCGCGGATTGATGCGGATGAACTCCACAAGAAATCGCGCCGCACCGGTCAGCACCAGATACGCCGCGAAGACTTCGCCTCGGGGGACCGCGAAAACCCCACCTTGCGGAACCGCCACCGCGCTACCCCTATTTTCGTTCTCGTCGCGCGCCGCCGCAATCTGCCGCGCGCCGATCCGCCACAATATCCACGCAATCGCACACGCCGCAAGCAATTCGTAAATGGGAGTAGGATGCACGCGGTCGGTCGTCGGCACCAGGCCGTTCGGGAAACTCATGCCCCAAGGCAGGGAAGTGTGGATGCCGTAATCGCCGTCGCCCGAGAGAAAGCAGCCGATGCGCCCGATTCCGTAGCCGAGCGCGGCGGCGGGAGAGCCTGCGTCCATCATCGTGAGCAGCGGAATTTTTTCGCGGCGCGCCATCCAAATAAACGCGCCAAATCCGGCGATCAGTCCTCCGAACCACGCGAATCCAAACTGGCTGAAAAGTTCGCTCCAAGGATGCGCGAAGAAATCGGCGGGCGTTTCGAGCACGTGATAGAGCTTCGCGCCCACAATTCCCACGAGACACGGAACGGCGATGAACAATTCAGCGTCGGCTGCAATTCCGCGCCGCGCGAGGTCGGCCTTCAGCACGAAATACGCGACGAGCATTGCGAACGCGACCGACAGCCCGTAGGTAGGGATCGTCAGCCAGCCGAAATGCAGAAACGGAATCACAGGTCGGTTAGTTTACCGTTCGCGAGTCGCGCTGAGAAGTAAGAATGAACGGATGAGAATGAAGAGACGCGGGTGCACCTGAATCACGCACGCCTCCGGGGCTGCATCCTGCAACCAATGCGTGCGCTGGGGCGTCCAATGTATTAGAGTCAGGCAGTTGCTTCTCCTTCGCTCGTCCCAGGGAGTGAGGAGGATGAAAAGATGAACGGGCCAAGTACCTCTGCACGCGATATTCGAAAATCTTCTTTTGCATTCCCGCGCGTATTTCTTGGAATCACTTTTGCAACGGCGCTCGCCTTGTCTCCGGTTCCTGCGTTCGCGCAACACGGCGGCGGAGGTGGCGGGCACTCAGGTGGTGGCGGCGGTGGACACGCTGGTGGTGGCGGCGGTGGGCATGCAAGTGGTGGCGGCACCTCGACGGGGTCTCGAGGCGGGACTTCGACAGGCGCAACTTCGACCGGTCACGGCGGCGGGACCTCGAGTGGAAATTCGGCGGCGGGATCGAATGCTTTTGTTGCGGGCGGCGCGCGGAATCCGACTTCCTCACGTTCTGCATCTTCGCGTTTTGTGGGCGGCAATAATACCTGGCAGGTTCCTCCGAATGCGGCTGGCGGCAGAATCTCTCCGATGCCGGCGCGAAATTTTATTTCAGTGGACGACGCGGCAGCGTCTGGGGCGCGCGTGGTTCACGCGCCGACCGAACCCAAAGGAATGCGCGGCCCGTTTAGTCCTTCGACAGCGATGCGCGGCACATTCGCAGGTTCGGTAGTTTCAGGCTTGCCGCCGCATATTGGACCGTTTCCTCCGCACCGCTTTCAGCCCATATTTTTCTTGGGCGGCGGATGTTTCAACGGATTTTTCCCCGGTTTTTGCGGCGGAGGATTTTTCGGCGGCGGCTTCTGGGGGTTCGGCTACGGATGGGGCTGCGATCCTTTCTGGGGCTGCCCGGGCTGGTTCAACGGCGGCTATAACAGCGGCTACTACAATGGCGGCTCGTTCGGCGGCGAAATTTACAGTGAATCCACGGACGACAGTTCGGTGTCGCGCGAATTTAATGCGAGCCGGTACGCCAATCCGCCGGAAGGCGGCGCTTCGGAAGGTGGTAGCTCAGCAAGTGGCAGCGACTATGCAGCCGTAGCGCCGGAGACGGCGCTGTATTTGAAAGACGGCACGGTGTACGCGTTGAGCGATTATTGGGTGGCCGACGGCAAGTTGCACTACGTCACGAATTACGGAGGCGAGAATACGATCGATCTCGATCAGATCGATATCCAGCGCACCGTCGACGTAAATGCCAAGCGCGGAATTAGCGTTACGCTGCGGCCTGCACCTGCGTCGCAGGTGCAACCGCAATAGAATTTCCCCTCTTCAGAAGAACAAGAAAGCGGCGCGGCAATCAAAAATTGCCTTGGACTTAAAATCCTTACACCAACATGCACTTGCATTCTTCTTCGCATGAGCGTAGAACCTTTCTTGTTAGCCTCGTAATGCGTCGATGCGAATCGCATCGGCAACCCGATCAGTAGTTCGAAGCGGCATCGCATACCTCCTTCGTCTGATTCGACCGGTTTCGTTACACGCACGATTCGCGATTGTCTCTTTGTTCGTTCCGCTGTCCTTCTGCGCCTCCTTCAGCCGATGGCAGGCCAGAAACTGAAAACTTCCAGGAGCTATTCATGCCGAACTACAACGCGCAAGTGCCTCCGTATTCGATTTTTCCAGGTGATGTCGCGCTCGCTTTCAACAGCGAAGCTCCCGCGGCCGGGCAGGCGAGCCAGCAGTTCGCGCTGCCCAGTTACGCTGGCTTCCCCGAAAATGGGCGAAGCATTCGCTGGCAGACGATTTTCGGAACGGCGCCGTCCGCGATCAGCGTGGTGCTGCAGACGGCGATGAGCGACGTGGACGCGCAATACTCGACGATCGATACGTCCGCAGCCGCGGGCGGCGAAGCTCGCACCGTTTCCGGCGTCCACGGAAATTTCATTCGCGCAAAAATTTCCTCGATCACCGGCGGCTCGGGCATCACGATTCAAGTGCTGGGCTAGCACCCGCCAGCATCGGCACGCACGCCCCTACGGAATTGTGTCCTAAGTTGCGGCAAAATAAATCCAAGTGCGTCGCCGTGATTCCTGCAGGCAAGGCCGGCGGTGGCTGGGCTCCGTGTTCATGTGCGCGACTGCGCGGCGAACTTCTTTGCGTTGGGCACTACGACGCGTTCGTAGGAGTCGTGCTCGGATTTCAAAATATCGCGGAACCTCCCGATGAAAAAAAAGACAAACGTGAAGCGTCGCGCGCGGAGCAAAACGAAGACATCTTCGACATCGCTCAAGAAGGCAGCTTCGACGTCGCCGCAGAAATCGCAGCCGCTGCTGAAGCCGGGAAAGCGGGTCTCGATCGGTGAAGCACTGCGCAAACGCGGGCTCGACGAACATAAATTTGCGGAAACCTTTGCTTCGGCGGGAAACGGCTTGACCGAAACACCCGGCAAGTCGGTTGGCGTGAAAAAAGGCGACTTCGATTACCTGAAGGAGTGGAGCCGTTATTTGGAACCGCCGCGCGCGGCGGATCGCGAAGTGAACGATCGCCCGGTGCCGTTCATTCTGGTTCATCACGTAGATCGGCCCGTGCGCGGACCGGGAGAGGAAAATGGAAACGTGAAAATAGAAAACGGAGTTCCAACCTCGAACGACCAAGAATTACGTAATTGTAGCGCTGGGCTTCAGACGCGTTTCCTGCGTCCCGGATGAGTTCGCGGGACCGGCAGGTGTTGACCTGAAAGTTCCGGCTGTAAATCCTGCGCGATCGTGCATAGCGCCGCCAATTCCAGAGAAGCGCCAGCAGGCGTCCGTACGGATGATTGAGTGCCGTGGCGCGATCCACTTTCCATTTTCTAATTTCCTTTTTCTGCTTTCCATTTTCAACTACAGAGCCTGGAGGCGCCATGAGCGCAAGCAAAGTGACGATCGGATATCTAGTACAGCTGGGCGGTATTGCGTCGTTTGCGATTGGCGCGGTTTTCAGTTTTCACCACCTCGCAATCGCCGCATCGTTCGTCGGAGGCGCCGCCGCATATTTCGTCGGGCAAAGAATTCGCGCGCTGACGTAAAGCTTCGCGAAGCCACAGAGTCATAGAAGCGCTGAGAAAAGTATGCGCCGAAACTGGCGCCTACAGTCACAGGACGGGCGAATAAATATTCCCGCGAAGCGTACATGGCAGGCGACACAAAACAACCCGACGCCACACCTACGCGAAGCGAAACATTTATCGCCTTCCTCTGTGTCTCTGTGGCTCCGTGGCTAAACCCTCATGAGCCCGCGCATCGAACTTCTTTACACGCCGTTCCCGAAGCAGCAGCTGTTTCACGGATCGTCGGCGAAGTATCGTTTGTTCGGCGGCGCGGCTGGGCCGGGGAAATCGAAAGCGCTGCTGATGGAAGCGGTGATTCAGGCGACCGAGCATCCCGGCGTCAATACGCTTCTGCTGCGCCGCACGTTCGCAGAGCTCGAGCAATCGCTGCTTCTTTATTTTCGGCGCGATGTACCGCGGGAGCTCTACACAAGTTTCAACGAAGCGAAGCACGTCGTCACGTGGCGCAACGGTTCGACGACGCGCTTCGGATATTGCCAGGCTGAAAACGACGTCTACCAATATCAGGGCTCGGAATATCTTTTCATCGGCGTCGATGAACTCACGCTCTTCACGCTGCGGCAGTGGCAATTTCTTACGAGCCGCAATCGATGTCCGGTGCCGGGCACGTTTCCATGCATGGCCGGGGCGACGAATCCCGGGAATATTGGCCATGCGTGGGTGAAAGCGCTGTGGATCGATAAGCAAGCCGCCGCCGGAATGGAAAATCCCGAGCAGTACGATCCGTCGGATTACGATTTCATTCCCGCGCGCGTGACGGACAATCCGATTTACGCGGGCGATGAACATTACCGCAAGACGCTGAACGCTTTGCCTTCGGATTTGCGCCGCGCGTTTCTGGATGGCGACTGGGACGTTTTCGCCGGGCAGTATTTCGACCGGTTCGATGTGTCGCGTCATGTTGTGCGCGCCGAGGAAATCGAGTGGAAGCCATGGTGGCCGCGCTGGATTTCGATCGACTGGGGATTCGAGCATCCCGCTGCGGCGTATTGGCATACTTCGGCGCCGTCAAGTAGCGCAGGCATTTCCACAAGGGCCACTGGAACGCCGCAACCGCCGCCGAACTCAACGGTCGTCACGTACCGCGAATTCGTGACGCATCGGACGGCGCCGCGCGATTTGGCGCGCGAACTCGTGGCGCGGTCGCGAGCCTTTGATGGAACCACCGAGAAAATCGACGCGATCTACCTTTCGCCGGATGCTTTCGCGCGGCGAACAGACGAAGCATCGATCGCCGAACAGATGGGCGACGTCTTCGCGGCAGCGGGTTTGCCGCGTCCGATTCCGGCTGACAACGACCGAATTGGCGGCTGGATGCTGATGTACCAGATGCTTGAAGCCGGCGAGTGGATTCTCACCGAGAATTGCATCGAACTGATTCGCACGATTCCGAATCTGGTGCGCGATATGGCTCGCGTGGAAGACGTCGAGAAGATGGATGGCGACGATCCCGCCGACGCGGCGCGCTACGGATTGAAATCGCGCTACGCGACTCGCGCCGCGTACGCGATCGAACGGTTGCCGTATGAAGCGAGGCTCGCAGCACGTGCTGTGTCCGCCGATCCTACCGTGCGCGCGATTCAGGCACGCAAGGCGCAGCTCGAAGAGTCGCATCGCAGCCAGCCGGTTTCTTTTTTGCGGAGGCGCCGCTAGCGGCGTGCTTCTTTACGTGGATATTGTGATTCGTGAAGTACAACAGCGATGCGAGTGATCTCGTCGATCGCAGAAATCGGATCGTGCAAATGAATATGCGTGGACTATGGATTCGCATTACGACGACGCGTTACGCGCGCGCGCTGGAAGCGGAGTTGGTGCGTCTTCGCGTAGATAACGAGCGGTTGCGCGCGGAAAATCGCGCGCTATTGAATTCGATTCTTGGGATTGCGGGAGTTCCTCCGCTGCCGGTGCCGGCGGCCGCTCTTGCGGCGGCGGAAACGCGGTCTGGTTCTGCTCCACGAATTAGCCCGGCACGCGCCAAAGGCCCGCACGTGGCCGTGCCGATGCGCAAACGATCGTGGCAGCAGATCAATCGCATGTTGGAATTTGAATCGGCGCAGAAAGAAAAGTCGGCCGTTGACGCGTTGCTGAACGGACGGATTTAGCTTGAGTACGGCCCCGCGGCCCGATCGTACATTGTAAGCAACTGGGCACGGCCCCGCGACCTCAACCAAGACGCACCAACAGCGCACCTCGTGCCCTCACGGGCGTGAATGTTTCAGTCTGCAACGAATTATCCAGGAGGCAACATGCCGTACATTCGCGGGCGTTACCACATCAATCCGATTGCTGGGCAAGCGCTCGAAGCTGCACGCGAGGCAGAAGCTGCGTTGCAGGCGCTCGAGCACGCGGGAAAGAATGGGCGGGAAGACGGCGACGATGGCAGCGACGGTGGTGGAAACAACAACGGCGGCGAAGATTCTGCCAGCAACGATTCCGGCGCTGGACGCGGCGTGCCCGGGCCGATTCATCGCGTGGAGATTGAGTCCGCGGAACTTGTGCCATCGCATTCGGGCCGCGCGCAGAAAGGATTTGTTGCGCGCGTGCATCGTCACGTTCTGAGCGGCTCGAAGTCTGGCACTGCGTTTGCGGGACGCATTCAGTCTGCGACGCCAGAATACGCGCCTCAGTCGACGGCCGAGACGCATGTGTTCACCGATCATCACGATCTGACGAATTTTCTCAGCGGCGAATTCGCAAAAGACTGCGGCAACTAACATGCCCGGAGGGTGTTCATAGTTCGTTGCGACCCGCTCTCCGGCGCAGCCGGATTGCTCCGCGCCGCGTATACTTGAGCGTGGACGCGTCTGGGATTTCGCGTTCAGCTCTCACACGGGCGCACGGGCGAGTCGCTCTACATGACGTTGAGGATATCGGAAACACCAAGCGGACGGTCACGCCGGTGGATACGGCGCAAAGAAAAAATGCTTGTGCCGTGGTTCGTCCGGCCGCTGGTGACTATTCTAAGTTTAATTTTGATCGGCACGCTGGCCTGGTACGGCGCGCAGTACGCGTTGCACGGACGCCAGCGGGCAGCGGAATCTTCTTCGAGCGCGCAGACAGCGCGAGCTGCGGCAGAATCGAGTGGATGGCAGCGCGACGTGGGTGTTTCGCTCGACGAAGCTGTGCGGCACGCGGGTGAAGGCGATGTGGCGCCAACCGAAATGTCAGTCGATCGTGCGACTTCGATTCTTACACTCGCGCGCATGCGATCGCAGCAAACTGTGCCGCCGGATTTCTTCGATACGGTCCTGGCACAGTTCGACCAAATTCTTTCCGCGTACCACACGAATTCCCGACTGACTGAGCATGTGACGCTGGCGCGAATTGAACTCGCGCAATTGCGATCGGCGGGCGAGCTCGTGCCGGCCGGCACTCCGTCGTCCTTCAAGCCGGAGGATCTGCTCGTAAAGGGCACGTCGGGCGCTGAAGCAAAAATGAAAGCCGCGCCGCAGCCCATTCCTGGCGCGAAGGATTCGAATCAGTCTGAGCCAGGCCATGTTGTGATCGGCGCTCCGCGGACACTCGTCGAAGGTGCGTCACTCGATCCGGCTTCGCTCGGTGGAAATTTCCTGGACGCGACGGGTATGCCGTCGGCATCGGAAATTCTGGAGCCGCCATCGTCGCGGCTATTTTCGGATAACGTGCGCGTCGAGAACGTGACGATCGCGGGCGCCACGCAGACGCTCGACGGCGTTCATTGGAAGAACGTGACTTTTATCGGTACGAGGCTTCGCTACGAAGGCGGGGAATTGGACCTGCACAACGTGCGGTTCATTCACTGCCTGTTTGGATTCACGCCGGACGAGAGAGGAGCGCGCATTGCGACGGCCATCGCTCGCGGTGAGAACACGATTGTGATCGACTGACGGTTCTTCGCAAACCGCGCCACAAAGTTTCAGCTTACGAAGTAAGCACCAAGAGAAGCACGCACAGCAGCCCGAGAAGAGCCGCGCAGCAGAGATGCAAAGTTCAGCGCCACAAGATTGATTCGTCCGGGTCGGCGGGATGTGAACCGGCGAGCACGGCTGACCGTCCAGACGACGTAAGTCCCAGCCTGCGCCACTGACGACGGTATAGCACCATCGAGACACCTGCCCAGACACACGCGAGTCCGCCCAGTGCGAAAAGCAAATCCCGGTCAGCCCCCAATCTCACGACCAATTGTATCGTGAGGCTTCGAGCGCGCGGCCACGTGCCACTTTAGAAAAATCCCAAGCGAGAAACGAATGCCCATCGAGAAAATACTTCCGAAGGCCGATCCGTCAGTGGTCCCTGTTGAAGGGCCTGTCGAAGGTCGTGTCGCCCGCGATTCTGCTGAAAGTGCTGGGATGACGCCAGCCGCTGGTGAAGCAGGCAATTCGCCGTTTGGCGCGAATGATTTTGGCGCAAACAATGAGGCGCTGCCGGAGCGTTTGCAGGAAGCGCTACGCCGGATCGTGCAGCAATTTTCCGCGGAATCGGAATCGACGCGCCGCCAGGAAATTCGACGCATCAAGCAGGCGCACCAATTCTGGCGCGGCTTGCAATATTTGTGGTGGAGCGAGAGCGATCAAAATTGGCATTTGCCGTTTGAGCAGAAACTAGCGGATGGCTCGTCGCTCGAAGATCTGCCGCGCTACGAGTTCGTCACGAACATTTATCAGGCGTTCGGCCTTTCGATCGTGTCGGTGCTCTCGCAGGACGTGCCGCGCGTGCGATTTTTTCCGGCGTCGGCGCAGGCGGAAGAAGATGTGGCCGCGGCAAAAGCTGCGACGGAAGTTGCGGGGTTGGTCGAGCGCAATAATCGCATCGGTAATCTGATTGTGGATGAGGCGTTCAATCTGTGGACGGACGGAAAAGTCGGCGCGTACGTGCGTTTTGTTGTGGATGGGCAGCGATTTGGTTTTCACCCGGAGACGGAGCTGGCATCGCGCGAGGTGAAAATTGGCGACGATGTGTATGTTTGTCCGGATTGCGGCGCAGGGACGCCCGCCGCCACGGCAACTAATTTAAATCAACCGGCCGTAGGGGCACGGCATGCCGTGCCCTCTCGTGCAACGAATACGAATGGGATAAACGAACGCCCCGATGCGGATTCGTCAGGTGTGAACTCTCGCGATCACGGATCACCTGTGCTTCGACGGGCACGGCATGCCGTGCCCCTACAGAGCGGCGATCGATCGGCACCAAATTGCGCGGATTGCGGCGCGGTGCTCACCGAAGAAAACTTTGTGGCGGCGGAGACCGTTACTGTGCCAACGGCGGAAACGCGATTGCGCGTGCCGAACGGGCAGGAGGTGATCACCACTGTCGGCGGGCTCGAGCTGAAAACTCCGCCGTGGGCGAACGAGATGCACGAGTATCCCTACCTCCAATGGAACATGGAGGTGCATCAAGCGCGGTTGCGCGCGGCGTATCCGCATGCCGCGGATAAAATCGGGTCGCCCGTTGCATCTGGCTCGCAGCAATATGAACGGCTCGTGCGCCTCGGGCAATCGCAGGGCGGACCGGTCACCGAAGGTGGCGACACCAACATCAACTTGATCACGTTTCAACGCACCTGGCTGCGGCCGTGGGCATTCTTCTCGCTCGATGACAAATCCCTGCGCGACGAGTTGCTGCAATTATTTCCAGATGGCGCGTATGTCGCGCTTGCAGGCGATTGCTATTGCGAAGCGCGCAATGAAAATATGGACGACCACTGGCGCGTCCTGCATGCCCTTCCGGGCGACGGCTCGAGCGGCCGCCCAGCGCTTGGCGACGCGCTGATCAGCGTGCAGGAGCGATTCAACACGCTTTCGAATTTGCAAATTGAAACGTACGAGTACGGCATCCCGCCGATTTACGCCGATAGCGAAGTGCTCGATTTCGACGCGTTGCAAAATCAAACGGCCGAACCCGGCGCGCATTATCCTGCGCGCGCGAAGCCGGGCCAGTCGCTTGCGTCGGGATTTTTTCAGCCCGCGCCGGCGGAAGTTCCGCCCGACCTTGCGCAGCACGCCGCAAATCTAATGGGGCCGGTGGCGCAATTTCTCACCGGCGCATTTCCGGCGCTTTTCGGCGGCGCGATGTCGAACAACGACACGGCTGCGGGTTACGCGATGGCGCGCGACCAGGCCATGGGCCGCATCGGTCTCGTCTGGCGGCGCATGAAATTCTTTCACGCGGACGTGATGCTGCTCGCGGTGGATTGTTTCCGCAGGAACCGGCCGAACGATGTGGAAATCACGCTACTCGGCGCGGGAGCTGCTTTCGAATCAAAATGGATTCGCCTCGCCGATCTGAAAGGCAATTTGTTTAGCTATCCCGAAACGGACGAGCAGTATCCGACGCTGTGGTCGCAACAGCGCGGCGTGTTGCTGCAACTTCTTGCAAATCCCGATCCGGAGATGCAGACGATGCTGGCGCATCCTGAAAATGTGGCGCTCGTGAAGCGATTGATTGGGCTCGAAGAGCTTGTGATTCCGAATGAGGAGTCGCGCACGAAGCAGTATCGGGAAATTGCGCAGCTGGTTGCGGAAGCTCCGATTGTGAAAGTGACGCCCGCCGCGGCGCTCCAAACGCATTCAGTAGGGGCACGGCATGCCGTGCCCGTCACAAGCACGAACGATCCGGCTGCGCACGATCCCTTGTCCGGCGATGCAATCGCGAACGATCCCCGCGCGACCGAAACAATCCTTCCCAGCATCGTGCCGGACGAGTTCGCGGACAATCACGCTGTAGAGCTTGAAATTTGCATGCGATGGTTTTCGTCGGATGCGGGGCAGGTGGCGAAAATCGAAGCGCCGGCGGGTTACGCGAATGTACGGGCACACGCGATGCTGCATAAATCGTACGTGCTGAAGCAGCAGGGCGCGTTGCTGCAACCGCCGACCGCACCGAGACAGGGCACACCGAAACCGCGAGCTTAGCTGAACGGTGTTGTTGGGACGCGATAGGGCACGGCATGTCGTGCCCCTACGGATGATGTGTCAGATATCGCGATGCGGTCTTACAGCGTGCGTTCGATGTTGCTGTTGGAAACTTTCGATGCGCCGTACGCGCTTTTCAGCGATGGCGGCGGTGCGACCAACCTCACTACGTGTAGAAGTCGCTCGGGCTTGAACGGTTTTGCCATGCACACGACGGCGCCGAGCTGATGGCTCGCGGAATAATCGGCGGGCTGCGCGGAGCGCGTCAGCAAAATTACGGGAACGTTCCGCAAGCGGTCATTCCTCTTGATAATCAGGCAGAGGTCGTGGCCGGTCATGTCGTCGCCTTCCACTTCAGCAAGAAACACGGCGGGCACCGTGGTGCGCAGAATTTCGAGCGCGGCTTGCGCCGTGGCGACGATGATGACCGTGTAGCCGTCGGCTTGCAGAAGATTGCGCATGATGTCGGCGGCGCGCTGGTCGGGTTCGACGGCGAGCACTACGGATTGTTGCTTCGCGGGCGCAGGCTTTTTCGCCGAATCTGCGGCGAAACTGAACGGATCGGCTTGCGCGGCCTTCTTTTCGCTCCTGGCGTCCTGCTTCGCTGCGACGAATTGCACGGCAACGCTGTGTTGCGAACCACCTGCCGCTTCCACGCGCACCACGTCCGCGATCTGCGGCGTGTTGAGAGCCGCGGCGGCATTCGAATACGGAAATGTAACTTCGATTTGCTGCCCTTTCCAGTATCCGGCTCGCGCGCTGGTGAAAAGGAGACCGTCGCGGGAGACGTCTATGCTCTTGCACACTTCTTCAAACGGTTCCGGAGAATTTGCGACGCGCACGTGAACTTGCGCGGCAATCTTGGCGCGTTTTCGGCGGCGACGCTCGATGCCGGAGGCGCCGGCAGACGACTTGCCGGACGAGCTGACGGAACTGCTCGTAGATGAGCTGGGAGATGATTTCGAAATCGGGGAGTTGAGCTTCGTACCTGACTGCGCCTCTGCGGAGGCCGTCGTGAACCTGTTCATGCCACACCTCAGAAATTCCGGGGCGCTTCCTCAGGTCTGCGACGACGACGTGCTCCCCGTTGCAATATGTTTACGCGGAAGCGAAGGCCAGCGAAATAGTACGTTGGTTTCAAACTGAGAACTTTCCGTACCGTTTTCCACAGTACGAGCTAAGTGGCGCTTGTGCTGGTACTTGCAGAGGCTGGTTTCGCGGACGAAATGGGAAGTACAGGTGCGCTTCTGGAACTTGACCTGTACCAGCGGTGAATTCGTAGCGGAACGTCGCCCAAGATTTTTTCGTAGGGACACGGCCCCGCGACCCCATCCGGGACGCACAAATCGCGCATGCCGTGCCCTACGAATCGTTTTTTGCATCGCGGTTCAATATTCAATCGCCGAATGTGGAGGAATTTTCATGACGCAAGCAACAACGGTGACGGCCTCTTCCGCGCCTGCGCGAGCCGCCGCGCCAAATCCGCGCTTTGTTACAACGACTACCCGCGCTGTGGCGCCAGCAGTGGGCGCGTCCGACGACGAAATCCTCGGCATCTCGCCACGAAAAGATACGCGGCGAGATGCCGAGCAACTTGCGCTCGATTTCGACGCGGATACAACCGGCGTCGCACCTGACGCCGCCACCGGCACGAATGCATCGAACGCGCAGACCACCTCGCCGGCCGCAGCGAATCCAGGCGAGCCGGAAAAATTGCGCGTGGTGTTTGACGCGAATCCCGAATTGCGCTCAGCCTGGCAGGATGCCGGCGCATACCGCGAATCGTTCGCCACGCCACAAGCGGCGCGCGAGGCAACCGCACTTCTCGCGGACGTGAATCGGATGGACGCACTTTTTTTCTCGCGCCGCCCGGAAGATCATGCCGCGCTTGCGCGGGCGATCGCTGATCTCGATCCCGCGTCGTTCGAATCACTGGCGCGCGCGATTGGCGAATTCGCGCGAACCAACGGGCCAAATGTAGCTCGGGTCTTCAGACCCGAGGCTTTTCCTCCGGATGCAAACGCACACACCGCGCCAAGCGGTGCGAATGAATCGTCCGCCGCCATCGGACGGGCCATTCACGAATCACCTGCCGCTTCTCACGATTCACGCGCCGCCACTCACGAATCACGCCCTGCTGTTTCCGACGCCCAATCCGAATTCTTCCACGCGACAAACGCCTCCGCCGTCGAAGGCGTGGTGGAGGCGATCGAATCGCAGGTGGAACGATTGCTGCCAGAGGGAATTACGAAGAGCGCGCGAGCGCGTGTGGTCGGCGAGATTTATCGTGAGCTCGATACCAATCTGCGCTCGAATCGCCAACTCGCGTCGCAAATGCGCGATGCGTTTCGGTCTGGCTCGCTCGACGCGGACCATCAGCGCGCAATCGTGTCGCTGATTACCAGCCGCGCGCGCCAGGCGCTGCCTGGGGTTGCGAAACGCGTGCTGAACGAGTGGACGTCCACGCTCGTCAATGCGAATCAGGAGCGGCGAACGCGCCAGCGCACCGCGGAACGGCGCGTCGATATCGCAGGTTCGAGCGGCGCGGGGAATGACGGCCACCGATCGATGTCACCGCGCGATTTGGATTATTCGCGGCTGTCGGATGCTGATATTTTGAATTTGTGAGCGACCGCGGCGCGATTGAAAATGCCCGGGTGGCGCGAAAGAAAATGCGATAGCGGGCGTGTGTTGTTGTTCTCTCGCGCGCTACAACGATTTGCGGCCGGTCGCAACCTTGTAGCTGTTGATTGCTTGCGCGAGCGAGCTGACGAACGACTTCACTTGCGACGCGGACATGCCAGCGGGCAGCTTGATCATTCCGGCGGCGACCATATTATCAACCGCGCTCGATAAACTTGTCTGCAGTTGCGTCCAATCCACATTGCCGTTAGCTGTTGCCGTCAGCAGATACGAATCGATCAGGCGCAAGCCTACCCCTGGCGTCAGCAACTGCATGTAGCCGTTCGTTGAATTCATCGCGCCTACCAGATCGAGCGCGAACCATTGCAATTGCTGCGCGTTCACTTCGGAAGGCGTGGAAACAAAACCGTCTGCGAGCGCTGCGTTAACGATCGAATTCACGGCTGTCGTCTGCGCGGCCGAGTCCGATGAGCCGTCTGCATTCGTTGGAGGAAGCGCATCGGCGATTGCGCTCGATGTGCCGACCAGCATCAGGTAGGTGTGCTGCGTTTGCAGAATTTTCGAGACAGCGACGCCGTAAGACTCAAATTGCGTGAGCGTCATTCCAAAATGCGGCGCGGTGAGGTTTGTTTTCACCGCGTTCATCACGAAGCATTTCACCGCGGCATCTTGACTCGCTGCGCAATAAGATTGCGCGCGGACTTCCGTCGGCGCTGCTGCCGCGAAAACGGCGAGACACACCCCGGCCAGTGCGAGTTTATTCAGGCCCATTTGTATGGCTCCTTGGACGTTTGAAATTGAGCGGCGAGCTGAGCCACGAGGCAGGGGAGTGGCAGCCGCTAGTCGAGATCTGAGATTGCAATCACATCGTCCCGCTTTTTCGCGCGCGGCGTAACTGTCCGCAGGGGCAGCGAATGGTCAAGGTACGAGTGCTGTCCCCAAGCGCGATACCGCTTTTTCTCCGCACGACGTCCGAGGAGGACACCCCGAAACAGTCACCAGCAGCGCTACTCGCGCTGTCGCACAACGCAACATTGGCACGCACCTCCGTAAATGCACGCACGCCGCGCGATTTGCGCCGCGTAAAACAATTCCAATCCCAAGGGAGATTCACAAATGGCACAGATGCAGAACTCTCAATCCGTTGCGCTGCAACTGGAAAAAGTCCGGGACAAACTTCCGCTGCTGTATGAGCGTGACGACATCCTGCTGACGATGATCCAGCAGCGCGGCGATGTGGAACGCGTCAGCTCGCGCAATATGCGGCTGCCGCTGCAGATCCGCCCGGGAGGCAAAGCCGGGCTCGCGAATATGGATGGCGGCGATTTGGGCCGTGGCTCGGGAACGGTGTACGACGTGGCGCAGGTGAGCCCGATATTTTTCCGGCACGCCGTCGAAATCACCAAGCTCGTCGAATACGCTTCGAACGCACCCGAAAAAGCAATCGAGAATGCCGCGAAGCGCGAAGTAAAAAATGCGATGCTGCAATTTCGCGCGTTCCTCGACAAAGTGATGCAAACGAACGGCAACGGCGTGCTCGGCACGATCAGTTCGATCGCATCCACCACGTTGACGATGGCCAAGCCGCCCGGTTCGATGCTCGTTTATTACAACCAGACGATCCAGGTGTACGACCCGACGCTGACGACGAATCGCGGAGCTTGCAACGTTACCGCGGTTGATCCGTTCGCCAGCACGATTACGGTGGATGCGGTTCCCGCCGGCACCACCGCGAACGACGTGATCGTTCACGACGGTCTCACGGGATCTCAGCCCGTTTCGCTATTCGGGCTTCTGTATCACCAGTCGAACGCGACCACTGGCACGTGGCTCAATCTGAATCGCGCCACATATCCGGTGGAACTCGCAACTCCCCGCGTGAACGGAAATAATTCCACGCTGACGCCTGGTGCGGTTCGGCTGGCGATCAACAAAGTCCGCAAAGCCCTCGGCTCAAATCAAGTGAGCAAGCTGATCGCCTACACTTCACTTGAGCAGGAACATCAATGGGAGCAGCTCGGCGTCACCATCTCGCAGATCATCAAAGAAGGAGCGGGCGGGCGCGCAAGCGATCTCGATCTGCTTTTCACCGGAGAAAAATCGATGGCGGGCGTTCCGATAAAATCTTCGATCAACGCAAACCAGTCGCGCGTGGATTTTCTCGACCTCTCGCACTGGGGCCGCGCGGTGATGCAGGACATCGATTTTTACGACGTTGGCGGCCAGACCGTGTTTCCGATCTACGGCGCAAGCGGCGGCCTGGCTTCGGCGTACATCTTCTACTTCGTCACGGGATTTCAGGTGTGGAACGAATCGCCGAGAAGCGGCGCGTTCATTGACAATCTCGCGATTCCAACAGGGTACTGAAAAGTTCGTTGTCGCTGCGTTTTGTTTCGGAAAGCGCATGCTCGAGCGCTCCGCTCAACGTGGCAGACGAAAGGGGCGGCCAATCTCCCCGGAGACGCCGCCCCAATATTCTCGGATTGTGTTTCGATTTCGACGGGGACAGACGATTCGGTTGCCGTACCCAAAAACGCGCCGAAACGATCCTCGTGTCTCTTCCACAGGTTACCTTTGCCACGCAACACTAAGAAAGTCCAATCGCCGGTGATTCGTGTCACGCGAGAAACGCACGAGACGCCTGCTGCGATTGAACATCGCGTTTCGCGCGCTGGCGGTACGAATCTTTACGGCGAGCCGAATTTCCGCGTTGTGTGGGGTGGCTCGCGGCTCGCGTGGATCGGCGGGAAGTGGACCGACTGCGACGCGCACGGCAACAAGACGCGCGAAGCGATCGAACTACGCCGCGTTCCAAAATATTTGCCGGTGGATCGCTGGCACATCGAGCGATGGATGCCGCCAGAATCCTACGGCTCGCCGGAACAGTGGTACGCGCAGACGATGGAAATCGAAGATGGCATTCGCGTCGCGGCGCTCGGGCCGTACCCATCGCGCGGCGAGTACGAGCATTGCCACACGCTGCAAAATGCTGTCGGCGAATTCATGCCGCTCACGGCTGCCGCGTGCGATTGGATTGTGCGCGCGGTGGAATGGGCGCGTCGGCAACCGCGCAGGGAAGTGCGCGGAGCCATTGCAAGTCGCGAAGCCCGCCGCGAGCACGATTGGGATGCAGCCGTCGATGAAGTATTGGACGAAATGTAGCTCGGGTCTTTAGACCCGAGGGTTTCGTCCAGTCCAGAAAGACCTCAGGTCTAAAGACCTGAGCTACATGACGAATTCAAAAGGACACTCACTTGAACATGGCTACATTTAATCAGCGCGGGCCGCGAGATATTTTGGTGGATACGCGGGCGAATGGCGATACGGCCGCTACCGCTTATATTGCTTCGATCTCCGACCAGGATTGGTACGTTTCACGCACGCACGGCGTTTACCACATCCCGGCGTGCGCGAAAGGCGAGCCGTACGCGCTGCTGCTGATCACGCCGCGCGGTGACGCGCTCGATCTCGGCGACAATCGCCGGTTTCCATTTACGATTTCGGCGCGCGACATCGCCGAAGACTTGCTGCAGGACCTGCACGACCACGGGATTTTTGTTTGCGCCGGCGCACGGCCAGCCGCCGAGGAGATCGCTACGGCGACAGAACGCCGCGACACCTATTATCACCGCCTCGTGGGCGATGGCGACACGATGTGGGCGCGCGGCCATTCGTTCCGCGAAATTTCGGACTTGCACCGCCGCGCCGCGATCGCGCTCGGAGTCGAACGCGAGTGGGCCTACGTACCCACGCGTTTGAGCGACTGTCCGGCGTGCGGCGAAAAAGTGAAGCCGGGAGTGGCGGTCTGCAAACATTGCGGCGCGATTTTGGATGCAGAGAAAGCTGCGAAGCATGGGCTGGGTGTGAGCGCGAAAGCGAACGCGAACTCGAACTCGAACGCAAGTCCCAGCCCAAGCACGAGTGCTGGATCCAGCCCAACGTCCCCGCCGAAAACTTCTGTCCGTTAGCTATGTGCTGGCGCAGTTCAGTAGCGCAGGCTTCAGCGTGTGCCATAATTCGCCACGAACACAGCGGGCGCCATGCGAGGGAGCGACGTCATCGCGTCGCTACCGCGCGACGTGCAAACAACATGAATTTACGGAAGAGCCAGGCATCGTTGATCGCAGCGCGTGTTGCACGAAACACAGGCTGAAGCCTGTGCTACTCAACTCACGGAAGGGAATCGCAATGAATCGAAACTTCAGCGTTCGCGCGGTTTTCTGCGCAGCGGTGGCAATTCTCGCGACGACAACTTTTGCCGCGCCATCCGTCTACGCCCAAGGTTCGCGCAAGGATGATGTCGTATTCGGCCCTTCAGGTCATCCGGTAGCCGGAGCGACGATCCGAGTGTGCGCGCCGACTGCGACGGGAACGCCGTGTACGCCGCTAGCGACGGTGTACACCGATGCTACGCTCACCGTTCCGGCTGCGAATCCATTCCAGAGCGACGGTATCGGCAACTATCACTTCTATGCGCCATCCGGACGCTACCAACTTCAAATCAGCGGCCCGGGCATCACCGGAACTGTCACCACTCCGGACGTAATTCTTGCCGCGGACTCTACTTCGGGTGGGTCGGGGAGCGACATCACCGCATTCGGGTTGACGCTCGGCGGAAACTTGACCGTGGCGGGAAATGCTACGATCGCCGGAACGCTCACCACTGGAACTTTTAGTCCGGGAGTTTTCGCTCCGTCGTCGCTGAGCGTAAGTGGAAACGAAAGCGTGCAGGGCCCGCGCCCGCGCGTCGACGTGACTGCGTTTGGCGCGAAAGGCGATGGCGTCACCGACGACACCGCCGCGATCCAGGCCGCCATCAACGCCGCGTGCCAGTCGCCTGGGACAGGCGGAGGCGGCAGCGTGTTTTTCCCCGCGCCTACAAATTTCTATAAGGTCGTGCAGCCCCAAACGCCGTCGACATCGCCAGTGTTTTCCACTCCTCCTGCGAATTGCATCGGTTTGCACCTTCAGGGTGGCAACGTGGCCGGCACCGCCCAGCTGCAGCAATTTTCATTCGCACCGATGGTGGGCATGAAGGTGTCTGCGGGAGCAAGCCCGAACGGTGCGCCCGTGTTTGCGCTGCCGAGTTGGACAACGATTGAAAATCTTTCGATCCTGGGATCGAACCAGGCCGTGTCGATTTACGATACGATCGACGTCTCGTTCCGCAATACCTGCCTCGCGGTGAACGGCACCACCGGCTTGACCGACAACACTCCGCTGAAAATCACCAACAGCTTCTGGATTTGGTACAAGGGCGGCTGCCTGATGGCCAATGGCAGCGCGTCCACGCCGATCGTACTCTTTACGGGCGAAACGTCGGTCGCGGGCGAAGCGCCGCTCGACGGACTCATTACGATGGAAGATATCGTCGCCGCAGGCGGAGGCATGCAATACATCCAGCGCGTAAATCAATTCGGGAGCGCCGGCAGTTTTGTATTTCGAAATATCACGCTCGAAGATGCCTCTACAGATGTGTTCGCGTTTTCCGCGCAGGGTGGCTCTGTGTACGGATCTTTTGGGAGCATTACCTTTGACCACGTAAATACATCAGACGCGGGGAACCCATCGATCGCGATGCTTTCGGTGAATGCTGCGAGCCTCGCAATCAGCGGTGTTTACATGAACCACGTGTCCGCTGGGGGCGGACCCGGGGGCGGCGCTGTGGCCGTGCGGGAACTCGCGGGGAAAGTGGATAACGTTTTCATTACAAATTGTAACGGCTGCGTCACCTCCGTTGTCGACGGCGCCGGAAATACTCTCGGTAACGTGACAGCGCAAAACAAGAATGGCTTCGACTACGTTGTAAACGTCAGTGATAGCAATGACCGTCTGCGCACCGATACGTTTATGAATCTCGACACGAACGGAACGCCGTTGCGAGCCACTTCGTCTGGAAATAAATTCTCATCCGTAGCTATCGACTCAGCGAACGGATTGATGTTTGCCGATGGAGCGAGCTACGGCTACACCGCGCAGATGAATCAGACGGCGAAAGAATCGCTCGATGTGGGATTCGCGAGCGCGTTGCCGCCGACGAACGTCACTGGTACTGCAACCACCGGGGGAACGCTCGCCGCAGCGACTTATTATTACTGGGTGCGGTCGACCACCGGCGCGAGCAGCTGCACGACCGAGTCCGCGCCGTCTGTGTTCTCCGCGGGCGTGGTGATCAGCGGCGCGAACAACGCCGCGAATCTTACATGGACGCTCCCGCCACCGGCTGCCGCAAGCGTTACCGGTTACTGCGTGTTTCGCAACACCGCGCCCAATTTTGGAAATTCGCCGCGCAGCTTTTTCGTTTCCGGCGGATCAACGACAAGCTTCACCGATACGGGTTTCACGAATTGTTGCGACTTGACCCCGCCCGTGAGTCCGATGCAGTCCGTGCACAGGTTCACGGCGACGTCGCTCGGCGTAAACACCACGAGCCCGCAATCAAACCTCGATGTAAACGGAACGGCTGCAGTGAATTCTCTGAATCTCGTGCAGAAAGCGGAACGTTTTTCCGGCGCAGACGCCGCCGCAAAACTCAACGCCTGCCTGGCCGCTGCTTCGACGACGTCCAGCTTGTGCGACGCGCGCGGCATGACTGGCACGTTAACCGGCGCTGCGCACATCGCGATTCCCGCAGGCACCACGCTGCTGTGGGGTGCGGGCCAGCTGACAATTACAGATGCCACTACGAACGACGCGATTGAATTGATGGGAGACGGCGCATCGATCTACGGCTACCAGGAAAGCGGACTGGGAACGATCAGCCTGCCCGATACTTCCGGCTTCATCGCCTGTGCCACCACCGGCTGCACTACAGTTCACAAACCAAATGCTGCGACATCGAAAATTAATTACGTTCACATCGTCGGAATGTACTTGGGAGCGACGGGTGCAAATTCGAAAGTGGTAGACCTGACAAGCATCGGCCACTCGATCATCGAAAGCAATAATCTCGCGCTCGGCACCGGCGGAACGTCGTACGGAGTGTTTGGTGACACGTCCACGGGCGGATTTGACGGCACGAATTCGCTGATTCGTCACAACAACATCGGCCTGAACTCGACGGGCGATACGTGCGTGAGTTTGGCGGGCGTCTACAACGCGATCGTGATCGAGCAGAATGTGTGCACGCTCGCGCCTGCGTCTTCCTTCGGCTACGTCTTCAAAAAAGATTCCGGCGGCAACTATCCTGACAATGACGAGATCTACGGAAACGATTGCGAAGCGCCCTCGGCTGCCTTCGGGCAGGTCTGCTACAACATTATCGGCGCACTTTCGATCACGTTTGGTCCGAACAATCGCTGCGAGCAAGTTTACAACTGCCTGCAGTTTCCATCCGACGGGTCGGCCAACGGAATCCACATCCTCGATCCGTATCTTTCGATCAGCAATACGAACCAGGTGAATCCCAACGAGCCTTCCACAGCCACGATTGCAATCGACAACAACGGGCACAACTGGCTGCCCTCGATGCACTACGGCATGAACGATCTCGGCGGCGCGAATCTGCTCGGCAACTCGGGAATGGAAGGCTGGCAGAACGCGACATCGCTTTATTACTGGGGCGGCGTATCCGGTACCAACATTAACCAGGCCGGCAGCGGAATTTATCTGCAAGAAACGAGCGCGGGCGCGAATCCAGGAATCGATACGTACACGCAGGGCGCGTTTAATGTGCGCGTCGGCGACGGCGCCACCGCGGGACTCGGCGTGAATTCCGGCTGCGTTCAAGTGGACTCGACGCGCGAATACACTTTGATGTTCCGCGTGGCGTCTGCACTGGCGACGAACAATTTCCGGCCGGGCTTTCGATTCTACTGGGATGCAAACTGCACCGAAGCGGATCGGATCACCACAGCATCATCGAACGCGCGCGTTCTCGCTCCCGTAAATTACGACGGCACGTCGACGAGCACCGGCAATTGGCAATCGACGAACGCTTCGCTCACGTACAACAACGGCATTACGTGCAATTGCAACGTGACGGGAGCGGACTGGCAAGTGTCGACCGCGAATGCGTGGATGCCGACGCGAAACTACGGCGTCATTTTTCGCGTTCCGAATGCGTACGGCCTCTCAACAACGGTGACGCATTCCATGCGCGTCTTCTTGTTGGAAAATACTGCGGCCGCAAATAATTACATGTACTTCGACGATGTGATCCTCAGCCAGGGCCCGGTAACGCCGGAAATTCGCACGGCGCCGGTACGCGATTCCGGTGGTTCGGCTGTGTACGGTTCGCTCGCGATTTCGCAGCATTTGAATCAGGGCGCGTCGGGACAATTTGCGGGTACGGTGGCGCTCGTCGCCGGAACTGCGACCGTTACGTTTCCCACCGCGTTTGCATCTGCGCCGGTGTGCGTTGCGAACGATCAGTCCGCGATCGCAACGGTGCGCGTCACGCCGTCCGCCACAGCGCTGACGCTCACGCAAGCCAGTGGCACCGACACAATCGATTGGGTGTGTATCGGCAATCCGAATTAGCGCGCCGCGGTGAAGCATTCCACGGTAGGGACACGGCACGGCATGCCGTGCTAGTACCTCCGTATGTGTGTTCGCCTCGAAGGAACCTTCATGCATTTACCCGAATCGCTTCATCTGTGGGGATTATTTGCGGCGGGCCACGGCCTGCACGTGCTGAAACGCGCGAGTCTTTCGGCCAGGTCGACGCTATCCGGCACGAAGACACGCGCTGAATGGCTGCGCACAAATGCTCTGAGCCTTGCGATACGCGTCTTCGTGAACGCCGCCGCATTTTCTTACTGGATGGCACACCCGAACGCCGCGACGCACGCGATCGGCGCAGTGGGATTTCCAGTGAATCTTACGCTCGAGCCGGGACACGCGACCGCCGCGATGTTTGGTCTTTCAGGCGACAGCATGATCGATTGGGCGGCGGCCAAAGTGCCATTCCTACAGAAAGAAATTCCCGTGGTGAATCAGTGACGCTGAAAATACCGCGCGCCGCGTTTACGGCGCTGTGGCAATTCCTTGTATTTCGAAATGGGCGCCGAAGAGCAGCGGACCAGTGCCAATAAATGCGCGCGCGGGAAACGGTTCTTTGAAATACGTGCGATAGACCGAATTGAATCGGTCGAAGAGCGAAACGTCCGAGCAGAATATCTGCACGTAGACGAGATCCTGCATCGTCAGGTCGGCTTTCGCGAGCGTGTCGCGAAAATCATCGAGCATCAGTTGGACTTCGCGTTCTACGCCGGCAGGGATTTTCTTCGTCGCCGGATCGATGCCCAGATGGCCGGAGAGATAAAACGTGCTGCCGACGAGCACGCCAGTGCTGAAAGGCCACGCGCCGTAGCCGCCCGGCGGCGCAAAATGCGTTCGAGTCTCCGATGCGTCCATGGGTTCTCCTGATCGTACGCCGTCACTGTAATCGTGCGCGGAAAGTAATGCAATGCTGACCGGTAGCACAGGCTTCAGCCTGTGCCTCTCATTGCCGCCCGCGCCATCTTGCGCGAATCCGCGCCGGCCACAACAACCTGCCTCACAGGCTGAAGCCTGTGCTACTGAGCGATTTGTGTTTCGAATTGTAATTCGGAGGTACCGATGCCCGTCGTACCGACAACCGCGTATTCGCAGGCAGAGGACGCGCTGACCCTGGCGCGCGCGCTGATGAACGATTCGGCGGGCGCCGTGTTCACGGACGCGCTGCTGATGCCCCTGATTAATTCAGCGTACCGCGGATTGCAGCGCGAGCTCGCCGAGAACGGAGTGAGCGTGCTGGCCGAGCAGCAGGACATCGACCTCGAAACCGATCCGCTCGCCGGCGTGACGAATCTCGAAATCAGCGACGTTTCAAGCCCGCAGCTTCCCGCCGACTGCCTGATGCCACACGTATTGTGGGAACGCGCCACGGCGAACACGGGGGACGTATTTGTCCCGATGGAAAAATTTACGAGTGGCGGCGGGATGCTGAATCTTCAGCCGAGTTCGTACCTTCGGCTGTGGGAATGGCGCGAAGACAAAATCAATCTCATCGGAGCCACGCAAGCGATTACGGTGCGGATTCGCTACGAAAAAGTTCTGCCCGCACTCACGCTGGGAACAGACCCGGTGCAAATTCGTTCAGCGACCGATCCTCTTGGATTTGCGACGGCCGCGCTGGCGGCGCGTTCGCGCGGAGCTCGCGCGCTCGCACAGGATCTGCTTGGCACCGCGCAGATGGCAACCGAAAACCTGATTCAGCGTTACGTGCGGCCGGAACAAATCAAGGGGCGGCGACGGAAACCGTACGGCTACCGGCGCAGAGTCGTTTATTTGTGAGGGGCGTGGTTCGGGAGTTGCAGCACGGGCGCACGCCGACTCGCGCGGCAAAATACAGCGCTCTATTCGACGTCCAGCGTTACGGTGATACCTTGCGACGCGCCTTGTGCGGCGCCTTGAACGATCAGCTTCGTCGAACTGACGGGCGTTCCAGTGGCGCCGGTGGCACTGTAGCTGTGACAACCTTCGAGAATTGCTGCAACGCTGAGGGCGAGCGCGAACACTGACGCGGCATGCAGAAATCGTGTTCGCCGTCGTGGTGCTGCGAACGCGAGAGCAAACAAAGCCAGGATTGCAAACGCGCTGAACGCTGCGCTGTATCTAAAAGTAACACCAACCACTTCATGCCCGAATCTCGCAAGCCCAGAACTCGCAGGAATATCGGCGCCGGGATTGCCCGGCGTTAGGTTTTTCGTCGGCGTGCGTGAAGTGGTCTTAAAGCTGACAGAAAACGGCACGGGCGTTCCCGGCGTCGTCACATTTACGGAAGTGCCCGGCGAAAACGTGCAGGTCGTTTGTGACGGCATATTTCCCGGACACACGAAAGTTACAGTGCCAGTGAAAATATTGTCTGGCACCACTTGCAGCATGAAAGTGCCCGTGCCGCCTGCGAGAACTGAAATTTGCGTCAGCTGCCCGCTCGCGAGAGTGAGCTGATAAAAGTCGCCGGTTCCGGCAAGCGCCGACGTCAAAGGAAGAGTTGCGCCGGAATAATTCACTGCAAGCATCGCCGTTCGCGGGCCTGTCGCGGTTGGCGCGAAGCCGACGTTAATCGTGCAGCTTGAATTCGCGCGCAACGTCGAGGTGCAAGAAGTCGACGGGCTGACAAAGTCGCCCGGATTGATGCCAATGAAGCCGACGACGATGCTTGTAATGTCGGCGTTCGAGTCGTTCGTGAGCGTGAACGCAGACAATGGCGTGGTTCCCGCCAGTGGCTCCGCGCAGAAGTTGAAATTCGACGAGGAGCCAAGGGGCGGTGCGATCGCGGGGCATGGCGTGCCCACCGGCGGAGTGATTGGCGCGGGCGGCGTGAGCGTCACGCTGGAAATCGGCTGGCCCAAGCCCTGGATTTCAGAGATGCGGTTGCGCCCTTGCTCGGCGATGAATAGATTTCCATTCGCATCGAACGCGATTGCACCGGGCGCGGAAATTCCGGTCGCGGCGGTGGTCATGTGCTGCATTGTGGCGTCGAAACGCAGAATTTCGTTTCCGATCGGATCAGACACGAAAAGATTGCCGCCGCCATCGATCGCGAGGCCAGCAGGGCAGCCGTGTTCGACGCCGATGGCGTGATTGATCGACGTGCACGCGCTGGTAGGAGACGGCGTCATCTCCCCGGAAAATCTCGTGCCGGCGATATTCGAGATCGGACGCGACGCAGGGTCGAAGCGAGAAATGGTGCTTATCTCTGGCGATGCTGCGAACACGCGGCTGCCATCGGGCGTGACGGCGATGCTCGCGGGCCGCACGATCTGCGCCAGAATTTCCAGGCGGCCGGGCGTCAACGAAATTGCGTCATGCAATTCGAAAATGGCATTTGCGCCGTGGTCTGCAATATAGAGGTTGCCGGCGCGATCGAGCGCAATATCCATCGGTTCGACGAGCTGAACGTTCTGCTGCGGCGCCCATTTTCCGGCAACGCTGCGAATTACGTCCGCCTCGCTCGATGAAGGGCCCGCGATGCGCCGGATCGTGCTGTTGCGCGTATCCGCGACGAACATTGTGCCGTCCGCTGCAATGGCAACGCCGCTGCGCGCGTTTAACGAATCGAGTTTCAAATTTAATTGCGCGGCAGTTGCAGCGCCGCCGTCGCCAAGCGAACCAGCCTCGCCGCTTCCGCCGATTGCCACGAGATTTGCACTTGCGCTCGCCGCAGTGACGCCGCGAATTGCCGCCGCCAATGCCAGCACGCGATCCGGATGATCGGACGCCGTAAGGTAAATGTCCGGATGCTTCGAGCTTTCCGCGGTGGTGAATCCCAGCGCAAGTGCGCGCACGGAAATGGCATTTGCAACCACGATAGGAGCATTCGCACCAGCGCTCGTCGCATTCGCCGAAGAAGCTTGCGCATAAAGCTTCGGAAGGGAATAGGCCGCAGCCGCCGTACCGATCACCGCCAGAGCACCAACGATTCGCAGTCGCCGCAAAACAATCTCCCGTTTATGGGCCCTGGATTCGGGCTGCAGTGCAGATACCCCGGATGGGGTTTCCTACGATTCGTGCGTTTGGATTCGCATACGAGCGTTCGGGTTGCGTCGCAAACGAGAAATGATAGCACGACGCGTTTCGCTTTGTAGCACCGCCCTTAAGAGTGGCAATTTAGTTCACGGAAATTGAGGAGGAAATATGGCGCTTTCATTTTCGCTCGTTGACACGTGGGATGACGGCAAGCGCATCCACGTGTCCGGCACGATCGTGGCATCAGGGAATTACGCGACGAACGGCGACACGCTCGACCTTTCGCAATCGCCGCTGATTGCGTCCGCGCAGCCGCCGATCAATGGCACTGCGTGGATGGACGGGCTCGCCGGGTACGATTACGTTTTCATTCCCGGCGCGGCGATGAATTCGAACAAAGTGAAAATCTTTCAGCAAGGTGCAAGCGCGGGGGCGTTTCCCGAACTCGCAGCAGGCGCGTATCCAGGCGCGGTGGCGTCTGATTCGATCACGTTTTACGGAATTTTCAAGAAGTTGCAGTAAGACGCATTGCACTGGCGCGAGCGGACGAAAAATTCATCGTCAGGCTCGTAGGGGTACGGCATGCGCGATTTGTGCGTTCCGTTTGCCGTCACGCGACGGTGCCCTTCGGATCGCTGGCGAATCGGCGATCCGACTTTTATCTCCATTTTTCTTTTCTCTGTGCCGCTGCGGCTCCGTGGCCAGAACTGCGAACTGACCAATGTCGATCGAAACATTTGCGCCGCTACCGCTGACGATATTCGGAACCTGGATCACGCTGCTCGATCCGTCCGACGCGCCCGTGGGGATGTCGCCCGATCTCGCTGACGTGGAATTTTTCCCAGGTGGAGTCCGCACGCGCCCCGGTCTGGTTTCGCAATTCTCGCCGCTCGGGGGTGCGCCGAACGTGAACTCGCTGAAAACGTACATCACGACGAATCTGGTTCAGCGGCTCCTCGTTCTCGATTCGCTGGGAACAATATATAAGGAAACTTCGCCCGGCACGCTTTCCGTGATGGCGGCCGGACTTGCGCCAAATCTTTTTTTCGATTCCACCACTCACTTCGGCCGCGAGTACCTCGCGCTCTCTGATGGGCTCGTTGGCCGCGATCTGCCGCGGCAGTTCGACGACACATTCTTCGATCGGGTCAGCCAAGTGGGACCGGGTGAGGGCGCCTCGGTGGCCGACTCCGTGAACGCCGGAAATATTTCGGCGGGCGTGCACCAGTGCGTCGTCGTGTTCGTCACGCGCCAGGGCTATTGGACGGCGCCATCGCCCATCACAAGTTGGACGGCGGTTGGCTCAAAAAAAGTGAGCGTGACAAATATTCCCACCGGACCGTCAAATGTTGTTGAGCGGCTTTTGGCGTTCACTGCCGAAGGTGGCGCGAAGTTCTATCACGTGCCCGCGTCGATGGTGCTGAACGACAACACGACGACGTCGCTCGAGGTGGATTTCTCCGACACGATTCTGCTCAGCGGTATCAGCATGGATTATCTGTTCGCGCAAATCGAGCTGCCCGACCAGCTCGGCGTGATCGATTACGCCGAACGGCTCTTCTGGTGGGGCGAGCGCTCGAAGATGTCCAATTGGGACAATCTCTCTTTCGACGGCGGCTGGGACGCGACGATCAGTGGCCGCCCGCTGGGCTGGATACTCGATCCAACGAACGGCGCGGGCGGCAGCCGCGAATCGACCGACGTCATCTGGGGCGACGCGTATCGAATCACGGGCGACGGCGCGACTTTGATTCGTGGCTTGATTTCGCAAAACGCGAGTGTCGACTCCGCCGGCAATCCTCTTTTGACGAAGAACACCGATTATTCCGTGCGCGCTCGCGTGAAGCGGAGCGCAAGCCTTGCGGCCGGCACGTTGCGTGTGAACGCGTTTAGCCCGACGCTCGGACTGATCGGCACTGGTCTTTCCATTTCGGCAAGCCAGGCCACCACCGGTTATCAGGAATTTTCTGCGGACCTTTTCATTCCGCAGGCGTCGCTGCCGGCGGATTTGATCTTGCGAGTGTACGCGGACGGCACGCCCGGGCCGGTCGGCGAATCGTTTCTCATCGACGCGATTGAGATATTTCCCACAGCCGCCGCGCAAAATTCTTCGTTGGTGCGCGCGTCTGGCACGGAAGAACCGGAAGCGTACGACGGCGTAAGCGGCATCATGGAAATCGCCGCGAACAACGGGCAGGGAATTCGCGCCGCGTTCAAGCTGCGCAACAATTTGTATTTCGCTAAAGAGCGCAGCCTGTACGTCACCGCAACGGACGGCGTCAATGAGCCGTCACTCTGGGGCGTAGAGGAAGTGTCGAACGCGGTTGGCACGCCTTCGGCGCACGGAATCGGATTTGGCGAAGAGTGGGTGGTGATTGCGGGGCGGTCCGGACTCTATTATTTCGATGGCGGTGAGCCCGTAAAACTGTCGCAGGAAATTCAGCCCACCTGGGACGCGATCAACTGGCAGTTTGGGCAAAACATCTGGGTACAGGTTGATACGCAGCACAAACGGATCCTTGTTGGCGTGCCGATGGGCACTGCGACGCAGCCGAACGAAATTCTGATGCTCGACTACACCGAAGGACTGCAGGACCCGCTGGTCGCGGCGTTTTCGTCGACCGAGCGCTCGCGCAAATGGGCACCGTGGTTCATTGCAGCGAATTCCTGCGGTTTGATTGAACGCGCGAACGGTGTCGCACAGATTTTCTTCGGCTCGAACGACGGCACATCGAAAATTCGCGCGCTGACCAAAGGCCAATTCTCCGACGACGGCGCCGCGATCCATTCCTACTACACCACGGCCTATCTATCGGCCACTGGCATCAGCGGCAGAAACCTTTTCGGCTACGTCACCGCATACGTGCAGGGCGCAGGCTCACTCGCGCTCTCCGCGCTTTCACCTGGCGATGTAACGCTCACGCTGCTCGGCCAGTGGACACTCTCGTCGCCCTCCTCCCGCGACCTCGAGCAATTTACAAATGTTCTCGCCGAGCGCATCTCCGTGCAATTCGGCACAAACGCAGTCGGCTCTTGGTTTTCACTGACGAAGTTAGTCCCGTGGGCAAAGCCCGATCCGTTTGCGGTAGTTCGCGGAACGAATTAATCCGGCGCGGTAATTCAGGCCGAAGCCTGTGCTACTGGAAACGAAAAACTTATGCTAACTGTTCCACAAATTGAATCTCTGCGCCGCACGAATCCGCAGCTCTATGAAGCGCTGAAGCGGCTCGCCGAAGCTTCGCTTGGCCCGAACCAGGGCTGGAGCATCGACGATCAGATCACCGACGGCTCGCTTTTCGCGCGCGTCACTTCGAGCGCGCTGACGGCGGGGAAGGTCGATCCCACAAAATCCGGCGTGCTGATGAAAGGCTCGGTACCGCCGACGTGGTCCGGGTCGTTCACGTACGTCTCAACAACGTCGAGCATCACGTGGAGTTGGAGCGCGCTCACAATTCTCCGCGCCGATGGTTCGTCGACGGCAATTCCCAATGGCTCGCTCGCGATCACCGGTCTGACCGCGGGTACTACCTACTATTTTTATCCTTACTGGGATGACGTTGCGCTTGCGATCGGTTGGGTTTCGGGCGGCGCGGGTTCTCCTCCCAGCGCGCAGCCGGCAAAAACAAATACCGCCGCCCAGGATCAGTCTCTGCAAACGCGCGTTCCGCTCTCGCAAGGCGCTATGTTCGCCGCAACTACTTCATCCGGTATCGGCGGCGGATCGGGCGGAGGAAGTGGAAGTTGCCTGCGCGCCGGAACGATGGTTCTGACCAAAGAGCGCGGCACGGTTGAAATCGAATCCTGCAAACTCGGCGAGCACTTGCGGTGTCCGGGCGGCACCGGCGCCGGCGAATCGTGGACGCGGATCATTCGCCACGAAGTGCGCGACGCGGATACGTTCATCCGATTGCATTTCTCGAATGCCGAATTGCTCGACGTTACGCCGCATCACATCTTCACGCTCGCCGATGGTTCGCCGATGCGTGCCGAGCGCCTCTGCCTCAGCGATATTCTCGTCGGGCGGTTTGGTCGTATCACGATGCAGCGAATCGAAACGATCGTCGAGGACGGCCGGAAAGTCACGGTAAGCTGCGCGCCATGCCAACAATTCTTCGCCGGGCGCCACGCCGCGACCGTTCTCACGCATAACTATACGTTCAGCTCATGAGGAATCGATGACAGGCCGCCGCTACTACGTTACGTCGCTCGTCGATTGGCAGCGGCATTCCACGCGCTTCGCAAATTCACATTGGCTCGCATTAGACGATGGAACGGCCGCGTTGTCGCCGCAACCGGAACGGCATGCCGTAACCCAACAGAGCGAGGGGTGCGCGGCGCAGATGGATACCAGGATTGCTGGTGTTGCCGCTTGTGCGAGCGCACCCGAGGCGTCGAGCAGGGAATTGCCCGCCGCAAAAGCACTCGATCCCAACGGCGTGAACCGCATCCTTGTCCTCATCGAGGCCGATGAAGGCGTCCACCTCGCGCTCGAAGATGACGCCGCATTCGAAGCGTTGCCCCATCCTCTCGCGCCGACATCCATTTCAGATACCGCGCAATCTGAGCTTGCAGCGCACGGCGTAAAGCCTGGCGCTACGACTTTCGACGTCGCTGAGATTGTCTCGCGCACGCATCCGCTGCTGCGTCATCGCGTTTTCTGATGGCACGCGTCGCTTAAATGCTTGTCCGCCCCTACACGGAAGCTGATCTCGACGGGCTCCGCCGACTTCACGCGCTGCAAGGTTTCGACTACGCGTTCCCGGACGTCGCCGATCCGATTTTCATTTCGAAGCTCGTTGTGGAAGACGATGTGGGCCGCACAGTGATGGCGTCGCTCGCGCGGCTTACCTGCGAAATGTACATGCTCGCCGATCCTTCCGCGGGAACGCCGCGCGAAAGATACGGCCGCCTCGTCGCGCTTCATGCAGCAGGGAAGTGCGATCTTCTCTCGCGCGGCCTGGACGACGCGCATGCGTGGCTCCCGCCGCCAATTTCAAAACGCTTCGGCCGCCGTCTCGAAGCGCTTGGGTGGATTCGCGACGATGCGTGGACGCCGTACTGTCGCCGGCTTCACGAAAAATAATCCGCGCGCGCCGATCGACTCGCCGTTCGAAATGTGAAAATCGCGGCGCGATCGCACTCATTGCACGAGAGGATTCCGTCCCGCGAGCCCTTCTGCGACGCACAATTCGCCCATGCCAGGCACCCACAGGCGAAACATTTCTACTCGGTCGGTTGCCAATCGAAAATCGCTGCCGCTTCTCGCTCATCCATCGTCATCCATCACTCATCACTTATCATTAATCACTGCCTTCCGGAGGCATTCATGTCACGAGGCGCACAACGCAGCACACGCCAGCTCACCGATCAGCAACTCGCGCAGCAGAACCAGCTCATCTCGCAGTCCAACCAGCAAGGCTCGCAGGATCGTTCGCTGCTGCTGCCGACGATCCAAAATCTGCTGACCAGTCCCGGCTACACGCCCGCCGAGCAATCCGCAATCACGCAGCAGAGCATGGGCGCTGCGAACACCGCGTTTGACGCGCTGCGCGAGCGCGCCGCCAATCGCGTGGCCGCAACGAACGATACAGCCGCCGCTCCCGAACTCACCGCGCAACTCGGCCGCGAACAGGCGCAGACGCTCGCGAGCCAGGCGCAGCAAAATCAAATCGCCTTCGCGAATCAGCGCACGAAAGACCATCTCGCCGGCCTTAGCGCGCTCGGCCAAACGTACGGCATCGACACGAATCTTCTCGGCCACGCGATGGGAATTCCGTCCGAGCTGCTGGGCGTTCGCCAGCGCGCCTCCACCGGCTCGTCCACCGGCGGACTCGGCGGTCTCTTCGGCGTCGGCACCAGCATCGCTTCGTTGTTCGGGTAGCTTGTTTCAACAATTTCCTACGGGCGAAACTTCTTAACGCGTTCGCCTATTGGCAATCACCTCGCATCACAGCGCTGTGCATGCGGCAACAAGCGGCACAGGCCCGCAGGCTGGCGGCGGGTAAACATGAAGCCTTTGCCACCGAACCCGTGATGTTCAAATTTCTGGAAAACAACGGATGGACGCTGGCGCTCACGTCCCTGGTACAGCTCGTTCTATTTTTTCGCTGGATCTATCGCCGCATTCGCAACGACGAGATCACGACTGCATTTGTCGCGGACATTGCGACGAATCACTTGCCGCACTTGTACGACTTGCTGGGGAAACTTTGCGACAAGCAGGGAATTGTCCGCGCTCCGCCGCCGCACATTAGCTGGATCAGCCTCAACGACCGCAAGAAATAGTGCCGCGGACGATTTCCCCCGGCCTTCCATTTGCCTCTCAAGACTGAACTCATCGATCTCGCTCGTTCCACTGCCACTCGGCATTCGCTCGATGCAGCGCTCGTCTGCGCGATCGTCGAGCAGGAATCTGCGTGGGATCCGCATGCGATTCGCTACGAGGCCGCATTTCGAACGCGCTACGTCGCTCCGCTGGGGTTGCCGGCCACCGAAGAAGTGGCGCGCTCAATTTCCTGGGGGCTGATGCAGGTGATGGGACAGGTGGCGCGCGAACACGGCTTCGCGGAGAAAAGTCTCGCGGTGCTTTGCGAACCTGGCGCAGCGCTCGAAATCGGCTGCACGGTTTTCGCAGCGAAGCTCAACGCCGCGGGTCAGGACGTGACGCGCGCGCTCAGCCTGTGGAACGGCGGCGGCAATCGCGAGTACGCTGCGCAAGTGCTCGCGCGCGTCGCGAATTACAAGTAGCACAGGCTTCAGCCTGCGCCAACGCGATACGCCGCATCCCCCACTCGCCACTCATCACTCATCACTCGTCATTCATCACTCGTCGCTCGTCACTCATCACCGCCTTCCGTGTTCTGGACTCTCATCGATTTCCGATCGTGGTGGCGCTCAAACGCCCGCTACCGCTGGACGCGTCTTCATCGCGCGCCGTCTAGCGTTTGCGACATCGCGCGAATCCCGCCACTGGTCCGCGCGTCGCGCAACCTCACAAATTTCGGCGATTTGAAATAAATCTCGGATTTCGTTCCAATCGAAAGGAGCACCAAGAAATGAAAACCCACGCAGCACTCCTTATCCTAGCAGTTCTGCTCGTCTTTGCAGCGCCCGCCCAGGCGCAACACGCTGCAACGCTCACCTGGACCAACTCCGTCGACACGCCTCAAACCAACATTTACCGCAATCCTGGCCAGTGTCCGACGAGCGCCCCTGCTGGATTTACAAAGCTCAACAGCACAACCGTCACTGCCGGAACGTTTACCGACTCCGCACCACTCATCGGGCTCTCGTGCTATTACGTCACGGCCGTCGCCAACGGCCTCGAGTCCACCCCATCGGCGCTCGTTCAGGTGTCTCTTCCGCCGGCGCCGCCCACGTCACCCACGGCTTCCGCCAAATAGATTTTCGTCATATTCCGAAGGCGTGTGACCGACGCGTTCGGATGCCGCATGACAATTTGCCCCGCACGTCGAGCGACGATTGATCGAAAAGTGCCGAATGATAGTCCGTGCCACATAATTTGTGGGGTCGGGCTTCAGACCGGCAATTGTTGACGTGAAGGTTGCGAATCGCGACGTGCCGAAGTCACGCATCGCCCGACAAATGCAACATCGCACCCGCAGGTGCACCGCACGCGCGAGTTTTTGCGTCCCGGCTGGGGTCCGGGACCGTGCCGTTGTCTGCACCGCGTACGATTGGGTCGCGTGGGTGCTTCGGCAGTACCCGCGATTTTACGCACACCAGGAAAGTCAAAAATGACTCGCCGCACAGGTGAAATCCTCGCATTTTGCGCCGCGCTGCTGATTGCAACGCTCGCCTTCCACGCTTGGCTTGATTCACATGACGACCAGCTTCGCCTTCAATCCACTCTCGCCACGCAAAAACAGATCCTAGAAACCGCCGACGCCCGCGAGCGCGATCGTAACGCCGCGCTAAAAGACACGCTCGCACAAATCGATGCCCTCAAGCGCCAGACGCAAACGCCGGAACAAATCCTGCGCGAACTGCCGAAATATATTCAGCTCCCGCAACCAATCACGCTGTCGCCCCCAGCCGCAACTACAAATTCTGCAGCACGCGCAAACGCCGTCGCAAGTGCAAGCGATGAAGCAGAGGGGCAAAACGCCGCGTCATCGGCCGCTCGTTCTCCGGGCGCCAATGCAGTCGCGAACCAGCAGGGAACCCGCGCGGCCGCGCGGCAGGGAACTGAGGAGTCCGCCAAGTCTTTCTTGCGGTCGCTCTTGCACCCAGGCGAACGGTCCAGCGCCTCGCGCTCCGCGACCGGCCTCCCTCCCTCGCCACTTCCTCCAGGTCAAGCCGCTTCCCAAACAAGAATTTCAGCAGCGTCTGCCAACGGCGACGCACTCGGAGCTACTTCTCCATCGCGTGCCCCTGGTTCGGCCTCGAGTTCAGTCACCGCCTCCTTCACAGATTCCGGAAATGAGAGTTCGTCCCCTCCCGACGTTCCTGCCGCACAAAATCAATCCGCAGACTCACCTCGCACGTCCACATCCGCAGATTCATCCGCGCAAAATCGCTCCGCAGCTTCGCCTTCGACGCCCTCAAGCGCAGAAATTCCCGCCGCCGACCTCAAACCTCTCTACGATTTCGTTCAGGACTGCCGCGCATGTGAAGTGCAACTCGCAGCCGCGAAACAAAACGCCGCCGATAACGCGCTGAAAATCGGCGCGCTCACCCGCGAACGCGACGCCGCCATCACGTCCTCAAAGGGCGGAACCTTCTGGCTTCGCCTGCGCCGCAACGCCCACTGGCTCGTGATAGGCGCAGCTGCCTCCGCAGGCGTGCTCTGCGGCACTGGCCACTGCCGTTAACGCGCGGAACTGGCCACTGGCGGGGTAGCGCCCTCTATAACTGCGTCGGCGTTGTCAAGAGACACTTTCTGATTTGATTGGCGACTGCGTTTTGGTGCGGTCGCGGTTTTTCTTTTTCCTTACCAGGAATCTTTTGTTTTGCCCGACCAAGGCTCGCATCTTGAATCGTTCGGTGGAACGCTGGTTCCACCAGCCATCTATTCGATCTTCCACTTCAGACCATGATTGCGTGTTCGAACTCCCCGGCTATCCAGGGAGGCAAGGCGCCCACTCAGCGTCTCGATCCCGAGCTCCGAGACCACGGCGCTACTCGAGCTACCCTGCATGGGAACCAGCTGCGCGCATCAATCGGCCTGGCTGCGCAGCATCCAGTACAACCTCACGGCCAGCTTGCGGGCCATGGCCACCTTGGCTACGCTCGGACTGCCGCGGCGAAACTTCACCCGCTGATACACCCGATGCAGTTCCGGATCGAACCGCACCGCCGTTTGCGCGGCTTCCACCAGCAACCAGCGCATCATCGAATTGCCCTGCTTGCTGATCGCCCCGTGTGCTGCTTGCCGCCCGCGGAGGAGTCCCGCTGGGATTCAGTCCCAGATAACTGGACCACCTGTTTGCTCCGCTGGAAGCGCTGCACGGACCCATGGTCAGCACGAACGCCAGCGACGGTCACCGGTCCCACGCCCGGATGCGTCATCAGACGAGCCGGCGTCCGCGCGGTTCTCGGCTTGTTGTGCACCGCCCGGTCCAGCTCTTCGATCGGTGGATCTCAGCTGGTCGAGCAGTTGCCAGCAACTCCTGCCGCCGCCGGCTGGCCCACGGGACCAAGCGGAAAGCTTCTCCAGTTCCTGCGGCCCGCCTTGCGTCCACAACTTTTTCTTGCGGCACAGCCCTGGCCCATGGCCAACGCGTGCAGCTGGTTCTTCAGCGCGTCCGCAACTGCACCAGCTTGCACGCGATGCAGCAACAGTTGCCGCAGGTCCCGCTCGCCCGGCGACGGCATCCAAATCCGCGGAAAGCGATCCTCCGCCAGCAAGCGCAGCAGAAATGCGCCGCATCCCGCTCGTCCGTCTTCTGCTTCCGCACCACGCGAGGCGCGAATCTCGCCGGCATCGCCGACCCACAATTCGTGGCCCAGTTCCGCCAGCAGCCGCTCGAACCACTGCGTGTAGCCGGTCGCTTCGATGCCCACGCGAACCGGCTTCGGCCAACTGCTGCGTAAAACGCCGCGCCTCGCCGTTCTCGTGCTCCAACCGCCGCTCCACCATCTCTCCCGTCTCCGCTATCCAGCATCGCAATCTGCTGGTAGCGCGTGTGAAAATCACATCCTATAATCATCATCGCTCGGCTCCTTTCCTCCGAGCCTTGGTCGTTCAACGCCACCAAGTCTACTCGCTCGAAGGGAGCCGACGCCGTTATACAATCAGTCTCTGCTACGTTCTCAATGGCCGACAACCGGCACAGCAAACTGCATCCGCTCGTCGCCACATTGCCGGGGGTGAATTCCCAGCCGATCAGTCATTCATGCTATTCCCGCCAATAAATGGCCGCCACCGCAACCCACATTTCACTGGACAGCCGCTAATGAATATTATGTTAGTTTGTGGATACTTGTGAGGCGGCGGCGCCTGAAGGATGGAGTTCGTGGGCGGATGCAGATGTGATGGGCGTTAGTCTATTGTTAGCGTTAGGGAGATCGTGCGAGGGGTGCCTGATGCGGTGGCGGAGATTGTTAACGTCGAGGTGCCGGGAGGTGTGCCTGAACTGGCGGGGGGTGTCGCGTTTGTTGATCCAGTGCTGCACGAGACTAGCGTTAGTGCCGGCACAATTGCGAGGGTGGCGATACCTGCGAGAATCGCGAGGGGTGACTTTGTAGGCCGGTTGGCGTATGCGTGTTGGTGGGGCGGGACGAGTAACCGAACTGGAGTGAATGCTGGCGGGGCCGGTTGCACTGGCTGCGGTTGCGATTCGGTTTGGCTGTGGCCGTATCTTACCCTTATGTGTTTGCCGCGGCTTGATTCCTGGGGCCTGGGGTTGATGAGATAGATGGCTGCGAAAATGAGGAGCAATGCAAACGCGATCATCGATGGCTCAGATGACATGAATTTCGATGGCGAATGTTGGGTGTCCGCCGTGGTTAGCGGCGCTTGGAGTGCGAAGCCTGCTGACAGCGGCGATCGGAGTTGCAAGAGCGAATCTCCGAAGTCTTGAGTGCTCGGCGAAGTTGCGAGAGGCAGCTGTAGTTGCGATCGAAAATCTCTCGGATCGCGCGTGTTCGCCGGGGGGCCCGGTGGGGGCGGAAATTCGACGTTGGCGGCTTGGGTCCTTTCGGCCTGATTCCTGACGGCTTGATTCCGGGGGCTCGTTGAGATGTTCACCTGGAACGAAGTGGTGGCGTTGGCGGTGGCGTTGAGGGTTGGGGGGGCGAAGGTGCAGGCGGTGCCGGTTGGAGGGGCGGATGCCCAGGCACAATTTAATGTTATAGGACCGGTGAAGCCGTTCATGGATTGAATGTTGAGTTGGTAGTGCGCAGTGGCGCCGGCTGTTACTGTCTGGGAGGTGGCACCTGTGCTGGCGATAGCGAAATCCATTCCGGCACCGGTGAGCGGGATGATTTGTGGTGCGTTCGGGGAGTTGTCGGCGAGCGTTATGATGGCGCTGCGTGCGCCGATAGCTGCTGGAGCGAACGTAACATTGAGGACGCAAGTTGCGCTGGGAGCGACAGTTCCCTTACAGCTGTCGGTTTCCAGGAAGTCGCTCGGGTTTGTGCCCGCAAACGAGATGGCTCCGATTAGCAGCACGCCCGATCCGGAATTCGAAACAGTGAGTGCGACTGGCGCGCTGATGCTGCCGATGAGTTGGCTTGAGAAATTCAGACTCGTGGGCGAGAGGGAAACGGCGGGTTGAGTGGCCGTCCCGGTGAGCACGACCGTATGCGGTCCTCCTGCAGCGTCATCTGAAATGAGAATTGAGGCCGACCGATTCCCTGCCGCGGTTGGATTGAAAGTGACGCTGATGATGCAACTGCTCGTGGTGCCGAGAACGGACGAGCAATTGTGGGACTCGCTGAAGTCGCCTGCGTTTGCGCCCGACACACTAATCTGGTTGATTGCGACGGAACTGTTTCCCGTGTTTGAAAGCGTGATCGGGTGCGAGGCACTCATCGTTCCTACGCTTTGGGGCGCAAAGCTCAAACTTGTTGGTGACAACTGTATCGTTGGCGCGATTGCCGTGCCTGAGATTGCGACGACCTGCGGGCTTCCGGAAGCATTGTCGACAAAACTGAGGGTGGCATTCTTCGTGCCGCTTGATTGCGGCGCGAAGTCCACCGCGACGATGCAATCGGATGCAATAGCGACCGTTCCGCTGGGAACCGGGCACGCGTTAGTCCCTCCGGGCGATATTCCGAAGCTGGATGCATCTGGGCCGGAGATTCCGATTTGGCTGAGATTGAGTGCTGTGCTGCCGAGATTTCTGAGAGTAATGGACTGAGATCCGCTGGTGGTTGCGATCGCCTGGATTCCAAAGACCAGAGATGCGGGCGAAATCGAAACGATTGGAGCCGGGGCGATTCCGACTCCTGAGAGAGCGATCACCTGTTTGGCACCGACCACTCCGCCGGAGTCGTCGATCACATCAATCTCTGCCTGGTACGACGCTGTGCCGCTTGGTTTAAACACGATGTTGATACTGCACGCGCTGCTGGCGGGAACGGGGTTAGAGCCGCATGTGTCGCCTTCGAGCGCGAACTGGATGGGGTCGGATCCTAGTATCGAGAGATTCGTGATGTGCAGATCCTGATTGCCTTCATTCAGAACTGTCACGGTTTGCGCAACGCTGATTGATCCCTGTGGTTGATTGGCGAAGGCGAGATTCGACGAAGACAGCACCGCGAGCGGACCCCTGCCGACACCGACGATCGAGAGGACCTGCGGGCTGCCAGGCGCGTCGTCGCCGACCGCGACGAAAGCTTCCTCAGGCCCAACGACAGACGGAATAAAAGAAACCTCGAACGTGCATGCGCCGTGTGGCTGTATCGGCGTCCCGATACATGGATCGGTTCCTACGAGCGAGAAAGCTGCGCTGTCGGGACCGGTGATGGCGATGCTGTTTAGATTTAGCGGGGCATCTCCTGTGTTGATCGCGGAAGCGAAAAGCGGCGGGATATTTTGAGTACCGATGGCCTGCGCGCCAAAATTCAGCTTCAGCGCGGTAAACGATACGCTCGGAGCGAGAGCGGCGCTCTCCTGGAACGCCACAACGAAGGCGTCCGCTGCGGGAGGCAGTTCCTGGCAGCTGGCACAGATTATTTGCAGCCCGTTGCCGGGATTTGACGCGCGCGGGAAATCGGCGGCCGTCGATCGGCCAGCGACGTAGACCTGGCCCGAGGTGCTTGCGGCGATGGCGTTGCCATCGGTGACCGCGGTGCCTCCGGGCGGAGCGGTTCCAGCGAGCGGCGTAGCGTAGAGGAGCGAGGCGGCGCCGCCAGATGTAGGATCAAGCTTCACGACAAATGCATCTTCGTTTCCAGTGAACGGCTGAAAATTGCTTAGCCACGGGAAATCCCACGAAGTGGTTTTCCCGGCAACATAGAGGGCGTTCGGCGCTACGAAGAAGACGCTTAGTCCTGCGTCGGACTGCGTTCCCCCAACGTACGTCGAGTAGAGGAGCGAAGTAAGCCCGGTCGCGCCATCCTGCCCGATGGCGGAGAAAAATGCGTTCGCAGTTCCCCTCAGTTTTGTTTGTGCCGCGCCAGTGCTGCCGTTGGTTGGGAAATTCGTCGATTGTGTTGTGCCGGTAACGTAGGCGGTGGCGGGCATCGCCGCGCCAACCGCAATGGCGAGCGCTTTGTCGAGCCGGGCACCCCCGAGAAACGTGCCATAGGCCAAATCGCCCGCTCCAGTTCCCGAGGGGCGAATTTTGATGACGAAGGCGTCCGACGGATCGCCCGCGTAGGTCGGCTGATAGCCATTCAGCGTGGGAAAGGTTGCGCCCGGATCGGACGTGAAGCCGGCAATGTAAGCGTTGTCGCCGGCATCGACGGCGACCCCGCCGACGCCCACCTGCGCGTTGATTCCGAAATACGAGCAGTACTTAAGGTGAGTGACGGGCGCGGTGACGGTGGGACGAAAGATTGCGAGGAATCCGTCACTGATGCCGCCTCCATTCGCGGCCTGGAACGCTCCGATGGTGGCTGGAAGATCTGTTGACGTGGTGTCAGACGCGATGAAAATTTCGCCGGCGTGATCAAACGCGATACCGCCTGGGTTTTGCGTGGACTCCGAACCGTTGCCGCCAAAGAGCGTGGAGTAAACGAGAGTGGCTCCTGTGGGACCGAGCTCGGTAATCGCGATGTCGTTCGTGCCTGATGAGAACGCGCTTGCATCGGTGACGGGAAAGTCATGGGAGGTAGTAGTGCCAGTGATGGCGAGGTTGGCAGACTTGTCGACGGCGATCATGCCGCCGTTCTCGTTTCCGGTGCCGCCGAGAAAAGTGAGATAGATGAGGGAACTCGGGCCCGACAAAGTGGGATCGATTTTGGCGACGAAGAAGTCCGTGCCGCCGCCGGGACCGTTCACTTTTGTTGGAACTTCGTTGAATGTACCAGGAGACGTCGTGGTGCCGCCAATGTAGACCATTCCTGCTGTGTCGAGTGCGATGCTGTTCGCGGTGTCTTCTCCCGCGCCGCCGAGAAATGTGGAATATTCAACAGAGAGTGAGGGATCGATTACGAGTGTTGTGTTTGGTTTGCGCTTGTCGATGCGAAATGCGATTGAGCCGCCTGCTTCAAGCATGTATTTGCCGTCGATTGGTGAGCACACATGCGATGAAGTACCCTGTTTTTTTTTGCGGCCCAATTCCCTGCTCCGAGTTTCCTCGTAAATGACGGGCTTGCGCATGCGAATCTCGCTGCCACCGACTTGCATCAGCAGATCGCCAGTGGAGTTCAGACGCATGGTATCGGCGCCGGAAATATTCAGCCGGAGCTGGTCGACCTTCGCATCGGGAGCGATGCGCAAGTCATACTCGAGTTGCGTGTCGTTGGCGTAAGCGACGACGTCGATTCCGGGCAGTATGGCGCGCGCGTTCGCGCGGGCGAAGTGCGGGACATGCGTGTGCCACTGCGCGGGATTGCGACCGATGAAGTAGTTGCTCTCGGCGCGAAGGCGATCACTGCTCTTCCATGTGAGGCGGCGAGGTGAGTGTTTTGCGGGGTGAGTTGAGTTCTGTCGGGCGTTGGCGAATTCGATGTGTAGGCGATCGGCATTCGAATTCTGAATGAACCGGCCGGTGGGCTGAAGGTCGATACCAGTGCGGGTGAGGAATATGGATAGGTGCTGGCCGCGCGCGAGGAACGCGATTCGGGGATCGAGCTGGCCGAAGTTTGCTTCGAGAGTGAGTGGAAGCGAAAGCGGCGGAGTGTAATTGGCAACGGGGCTGGGCTGTGGATGGGATGAGGCTGGATAGGTTTGAACTGCCCGGCGTGAAACCCTGGAGGAGTAGGGGCCGTCGCGACCGGGGCTTCTACTCGGTGAAAAGCGGTAGAGGACGCCTGCGGCAAAGAGTGTGCAGCCGATGAGCACACACAGGAAGAGAGTTGAACGGGTACGACTCATTGCTTGCCAATCATTCCGGCCCTCCGCCAGAGACGAGGAACGCTTCCCCGCCCGGTTTTGGGCGGCTCAGGTGGTGCGGAGCCAACTGCCGCTGGTTCGTTCCGAGAGGCGTGCAGCGAGAAGCACTCGCGAACTATCTGCCGCACTGGGGCGAGCGTCAATGCGTGGTTCTACGTCGAAACGGAAATAAGTGGCGTAGGAGTACGGAGAGTGTGGCGACACTACTGGTTCTTGGGACTTTGGCCGGCCCGTTTCGGGAATGGATCTCCGGTTGCGCGGCGGTTGTAGCCCAAGTAAACCGAAGGCTCGCGGGAAATTCGCCGCGAAATGAGGATGCTTTTGGCGTCCTGGTTTTATGTCGAAGGCTGAATCGCCCGGGCGAGGGAACGGCTTGTGGAGCGGGCGACCTTGGCCAGTCACGGCTGAACGACGCACGATGTCACGAGCACCAGCGCCCGGGCTGTATGTCCCGCGGAAACTCGTTTGATGGACACCGCCGATTCGCTCTGGCCGGCCAGTTTCACACCCACGTCAATTCCACTGCAATCGTTACAATGAGCGCATGTCCGATTCGCGCAAGCTGCGAGCGTTTGTGTAGAATTGGAATCGATGGCTTTTGACCCGCAACTCACTAATAGCGAATCGTCTGGTGCGATGACGCGGCGGGTATTCCTTGCATTGGCTGCCTGTGGGATTGGCGTGGCGGGTATCTTGCGCCTACGAAAGGCTCGTGCTGCGCCTGTGCCCCCCTCAGGGCCGCCTCCAATTGTGTCGATCGTGGAATTTTCGAGTCAGGGCGAGCGAGTGGGGCTGGTGCAAATGCCGAAGATTGTGAAGAGTGAGGACGAGTGGCGGAAACAACTGAGCGTGGGCGCGTACGACATTACGCGGAGCGCTGACACGGAAATTCCGTATTCCGGCACGTACGAGAATCTTCACGACAAGGGGTTGTTCCGCTGTGTGTGTTGCAATACGGCGCTTTTTAGTTCTGAAACGAAATTCGAATCCGGGACTGGCTGGCCGAGTTTCTGGGCGCCGATAGCCAAGGAAAACATCGACACGACGATAGACCGCAGCTTTGGAGTGGCGCGGATGGCGGTTTCCTGCCGGCGTTGCGATGCGCATCTCGGCCACGTATTCGACGATGGGCCTGAGCCGACCGGATTGCGTTATTGTATGAACTCGGTAGCGCTGGTGTTCGTGAAGATCGCTTAGCCGGAAATATTTCGCGAATCAAAACTTCTTAATCCGGAACGATGACTTCGTATTGTTCAATCTTGCCTTCGGGCATTTTGTAAATCGAGATTTCGAGTGTTCTCTGCGCAAATGTTGCCTGATAAACGCGGTAGGTCATTCCGCCGCGATTTCCGCTGGACTGCAGAGTAAGCTCCTTCACCGCCCCGAGCGGTGTGAGGCTGCTTGCGAAATCCGTGATGGCGTCGTTGCTGAAGTAGCTGTTGCCGTTGTCGGTGAATAGAGAGCGATCGATTTTGCCATGCTGCAAATCCTCGAGAATTTGTTGCGCCTGTTTTTGGTCTTGCGCGGATGCGGCGTCGGCAACTGTGAATAGCGCTTTGGCAATCTGACGTCCAATTTCGGCGGGCGCGCCGGTGGAATCCTGGTTCGTCAAAACGACGATTGCAGCGTGGTCGTCCGGGAAAATTACGTTCTCGGAAGTGAAGCCGGAAACTTCGCCGCCATGTTCGAGGATGCGGTGGCCGGACTTGCTGTCGACAAAAATTCCCAGACCGTATTTCACTCCGACGCCATTCTTCAGAACGACCGCCGTTTGCATTTCCTTATAGGTGGCGGGCTTCAGCAGACGCTGGTCGAGCATCCCGATGTCCCACTTGGCGAGATCCTGCGCCGGCATGGCGAGTTCTCCGGCAGCGAAGAGCCATCCCTTCCCTTCTTTCGGAGCTGGACGAAGCGGGCCGAGCGCATAGCGCATGTAACCGGTGGCGTCAGTATCGCCGAGCCGGTCCTGGTCGATATTCGCGACGCTTTTCATGTCGAGCGGCGTGAAAATTTGTGCGCCGAGAAATTGCAGCAGCGGCGTGCCGCTGACTTTTTCGATGATCAGTCCGGCGATCACGTAATTCGTGTTGCTGTATTCCCACTTCGTGCCGGGATCGAAATCGAGCGGCTTGTGTCCCCAGATATTGAGAATTTCTTCGGCGGTGATGGGGTGGGTCATGAAAGGCGGAACGTAGTCCTGCGGCCAGTAATCCTGGTAGCCGGAGGTGTGCGAGAGAATTTCGCGGATCGTGACTTCGTTCGCACGCGCCAGCGAGGGGAGAAATTTTCCGACGGGGTCATCGAGAGAGAGTTTCCCCTGATCGGCGAGCATCAGGACGGCCGTAGCGGTGAACTGCTTGCTGATCGAGCCAATGCTGTAGCGCATTCCGGACCGGGCTGTAGTGCGGGGATCGAGTTTTGCGTCGCCGTAGGCCTGGAGGTATACGACCTGACCGTCTTTTACGATTGCGACGGAGGCGCTGGGGACGCCGGTGGTGCGAAGAACGTCTTGCGCGGCGTGGTCGATTTTATTTCGAGTTTCGGGAGGGAGGCTTGGGGCAGTCGGAGCCTGCGCGTGTACGGCCGGCGCAAATGCTATGCAAATGAGTCCGAGTATGGCGCTGCAGAATACAGAACAATTTCGATGCGCGGATGATTTCTGCACGGCACTCTCCGGGTGAAAATTACGGCGAGAGTCTACCATAGGGTTGAGTTCGCTCGGCGGTCATGCCGGAGCGAGAGCGGATGAGAGTGCGTCAGGCCTTGTTGACCATGCTTGCGATCAGCGTGATCAGAAAGAGGATAAGGAACAGGTAGAAGAGAATCTTCGCAATTCCAGCGGCCGCTACCATGACGCCGGCGAAACCAAAGATGCCTGCAACAATCGCGATGACAAGGAAAATTACTGTCCAGCGAAGCATGTTCGGTTCTCCTTGTTGCCAAAATATTTGTTGGTTTGCGAGCGCCGTCGCCGCAATTGCGAATTCGGTTCGAGCCGTAGCGGCCACGGGCGAGCTCGAGTTGCACGCTGCCCGGGGAGTGTACATGATTCGGCGCGGATTCTGGCGCGAGTTCTTAGCGATGCAATCGAGATAGCTCCGGCTGCGCGTGTTGCGCAAGCGGTGCGGCTATATACGCGTTTGCACGATTGATTTGCGCGATGAAACAGCCGGCTTGTCCGTGGCGGATGTGGATGTAGTCGACGGCAGGCTGCTGGAAAATCTTCTCGATTGCTGACTCGACTGGCTCGGCCGCCTCGGCGTCAACTCTTTCTCGCGCAACGACCCACCGATTACTACCGTAGCCTTCGAGGATGAGCGGTAGTGTGCGGAGAGTGTCTGGAAATTCAGATGGGTGCGAATACGTTGCGCATGGTTTTTCGTGAACAAAAATCGGGCCCGGGGAGGGATAAGAATCGAGGCCGTCGAACGGATTGTAGGTGAATAGGATGCGATTTTCTTTACCGACGTCGAAGGTGCGCAGGCATTGCCGGCACGGACCCGTTCCTGCGGCGATTTCGGTATGTGCGGGATGGCCGTACTGGGGCGACTTCAAATTGGTGCGGACCGCGCTCGAAATTTCTTCCGGGATTGCGTGGATGCAGAATGCTGATTTTTGCATGTTTTGCCTCCTGTTTTGTTGACGCGAGCAAGATAAACCGAAGCGATGGAAAGGTACTATCCGCTTCTCGCGGCCAAATTCTTGCAATCAAACTTGGTCGTCGTGTGCGACGAAATTCAGCAGCGAGACTTGACTCGCGGGACGGGCGCGTTAGTCTGGTAGCGTCACATGCCCACTTGGAACGCAGACCAGTATCTGAAGTTCGCGGGCGAACGCACGCGGCCTTGCCGCGATCTCGCCGCGCGCATTGTTGTGCCGGAGGCGCGCAGCGTGATCGATCTGGGCTGCGGGCCTGGGAACAGCACGCGTGTTCTGGCGGGACGCTGGCCTGACGCCGAAATTATCGGGTTGGATAGTTCGTCGGCAATGCTTGAGACCGCGCGTAAAGAGCAGCCGGAGCGCGAGTGGGTGATGGGCGACATCGTGGAATGGGCCAAGCAGGCGGATGCGCGACGATTTGATGTTGTCTTCGCGAACGCTTCCCTTCAGTGGATTCCGGATCACGCCACAAATTTTCCGCGCTTGCTTGCGCGCGTTGCGCCGCTTGGTGCATTCGCGGCGCAGCTTCCAGGCAACCACGAAGGTCCCATTCATCAGTTAATGCGCGATATGGCGGCGTCGGCAACGTGGCGGCGTTGGTTTCCGACCGGTAAAGTGCGCGAGTGGCACAGCAGCGATTTGGCTCACTACTACGATGTGCTCGCGCCCCACGCCGCGCGGCTCGATATCTGGGAGACATCGTACGTGCACATATTTTCGGGGGCGGAAGATATTGTGGAATGGTACAAGGGTTCGGGGATGCGGCCATATCTCGAAGCGATTGGTACGGAAGCCGACCGGGAGCGCTTTGCAGCTGAGTATTTAGCAGGGATTCGTGTCCTTTATCCGCCTCGAACGAATGGGCGCGTGTTGTTTCCCTTTCGCCGACTTTTTATGATTGCCTACCGCGAGCATGAGTGATCGCAGGTTGGCGATCCCCCGTTGTTCGCATATCGCGCGAGACGTCGTTGGTGCGTGATAGGGCACGGCGTGCCGTGCCCCTAGGGACGAAGCTCCAGAAGATTGAATTATTCCGGGGGCCACGCGTAGTTCTCTTCCCCTAGCTGAACTTGCAGCATGCCTTCTACTGGCAGGACATCGAGCGGCAGGCCGCCTTCCCATAGCGCGATGCTGAGAAGCAGCTCGCGTCTGTGCTTCAGGTCGAATAGCTCCCGCGCCAGGCTTACTTCGAGGATTTTTCCGTACGCCGCCGACACAACGGGCTCTGAGTGCAACATGCATGCGCCCTCCTGCTCGACGATGCACTGCGCAATCTTTCGACCCTCGACGCGCAGTGTGATGCGCGTTTCGCGCGAATCCCACATCGTCAGTCGTATCTGAAAATCCGGAATGTCTTCCATCGCTTCGGCAACGGGATCCACGCGAATGTAAAAACGATTCGGGCCGAAACCATAATAGAAATTGCCGAGGACGTAGCTGCGCCCGTGCATTGTGCCACTACGTTGGTCAGTGGAATATATTCCCGCGCCCATCCATTCAAAGTAGCTGCTCTCGCGGCCGTCGACATTCACATCGAGGTAGGCACTGGCCGCTTCGCGCTGGCCGCGTTCCGCAGCACGCTTGATCGGACGCGCGAGCGCGTCGGGCACCGATTCGCCAATCTCGAAATAGACCTGCGCCAGATGCTTGCGATAGAGCTCATCGAATTCGGCATCGTTTGATGAGCCGTGCTCGGGGCCGAACCACCAGCACCAGTCACTTCCTTCGGCAGCAAGGAGCGCTTCAAATGCGTTGCTCAGACGTTCCTTCGGAATCGCCGAGCCAGTATTGGCGCGCTGCAGCGCACGTTCGTATACCTCCCTCGCGTCTCGCAGCAGGTCCCAGGCGCGAACATCCTCGCCGTGGCCGATCCATACATCAAAATTCGCGCTGATCCACGACGCCGGGAAAATTCCTGCAAGTTTGGGGGATTCGGCAGCCGCTTGAATCGCTTCGGTTGCGGTGAGGGCGTGAATCTCCGGATCCTGCTCGATCAGCCGGTACACCTTGCGAAGAAAATCGCGGCCGTTCCCAGCGTAATACTCCCAGGCGTTCTCGCCATCGAGAATCAAGCTGATGGTTGCCGTCTTTCCGGCGGACTGGCGATCACCGATCATTCGAATGCGGCGGTGCAGATCCTCGGCCGCTGCGTTGGCACCCATGCGGCTGTAGACGAAGCCGACGAGGTCCGACAAATAGTGATCGCGAAAGAATCCGCTGATCGAGCGGCCATTGCGTTCCAGTTTCCACGGGGAATATAAGTCGCTTCCGTTTTCCGGGTAGCCTGTGGCGTCACGCCAGAATCCGATGTTGCGGGTGCGGCCGAGCACGCCCTCGTCCGTCGCGAACCACTGGAATCCCTGGTCCATCGCGATTTCGAGCGACTGGTCAGACACCGATCCTTCCGACGGCCACAAGCCCGCCGGCGGTGTGCCGAAAACTCGTTCGTGGTAATTCCGTGCGCGCAGCAATTGCTCCCGCGCGTCTTCTGGGTAGCGAAACGCAGGGTGCGGCAACGGAGTGTGGGGATTTGAGACGCGCGCGATGTCCGTATCACAGACGAGCGGAAGGATCGGATGATAGAAGGGTGTGGTGGAAATTTCGATCTGTCCGCGCTCGGCCGCAAGCCGGTATTCGGGCAACACAGCGGCGATCAGCTCGAGCTGCTTATCGCGCAGCGCGGATTTGTCCGCTTCCGTGAAGCCGCTTCCCATGCCCGCGAGCTCGGAGACGATCGGATCCTTCGCGAGATATTCTTCGTCCATCCATGCGAGTTGTGAGAGAACTTGCAGGTCGCGCCAATCGCGCGCACTGAAATGCGCGATACAAGCTTCCGCGCCCGCCGAGTGCAATTGCGAGCGGAGTTCTTGAAACCGGGGCCAGCGCTGGAGGAAATTCTCGTTGAGATGGAAGGCGCGTTCGAGGGCTTCGCGCTTTTGCTCAGGTGTGAGCGAGTCGACGGGCGCGAATGCAATTTCGAACCACGACTCGCGGAATTTGCCGCTGGCATATTCCTCAATTTGAGCAGCGAGTGAAGGAACAATATTGAATGTCGCATGCACAGCTGGAAATTCTCCCAGGATTTTCACCATGCCCCAGTAGTCCTTGAGAGCGTGCAAGCGGGTCCACGGGAGCAGGTAGCGGCCGGTCGAGGGATCGCGGTACTGCGGCTGGTGCATGTGCCAGAGGATGACGAGATTGACGCGACTCAAGTTTGCGGCCTCTCAAGGAGAAAGGCGAAACACACATGGTGCAGAGATAAACACGCGCACAGAGTCCACAGAGGAACCGACGGCGATTGGAGCGGAGATGTGCGGAATGATCGCGGAAAGCTCACGGTTGAGATGCTCGCGTGAGAACCGAGTGCATCGCCGTTTCCCCTATGAACTCTGTGGCCAGTTTCCTCGTCCTCTGTGTTAAGTCTCAACCGTCGAATTTCTGCCACAACCCGCTCCAGACCAACGCCCATGCTAGAATGGCAGCGCGCAATTATGCGCCTGCTCGATCGATACATTACCCGGGAAGTTGCCTCCCACGCCATCCTTGGCCTGACTGTCTTCACATTCGTTTTTTTTGTACCACAACTCGTACGCTTGATGGACTTGATTGTCCGCCATTCGGGCGGGACCTGGACGGTTGCGAAACTTTTCCTCTGCTCGCTGCCTCCGGTGCTCACTTTTACGCTGCCGATGGCCGTGCTCGTCGGAGTGCTAATCGGCCTCGGGCGGCTTTCCGCGGACAGCGAAATTGTGGCGCTGCACGCCTGCGGCATCAGCCTGCGGCGGCTGCTGCTGCCGGTCGGATTCGTCGCCGCCGCGGCCGCGTTGATCACTCTGGTGATGACGTTCTGGCTCAGCCCGATGGCCATTCGCGCGCTGCGTAGTTTGGAGGACGAGCTACGTTCCTCGCAAGCGCCATTCGCTGTGCAGCCGCGCGTGTTCGATGAACGCTTTCCGCATTTCGTATTATACGTGCAGGACGTGGAAGCCGCCGCCACGCACTGGCGCGGTGTTTTCCTTGCTGCCTCAGGCGGACAAATGGGCTCAACGATTACGGTGGCGGAGGATGCGACGATCCTGCAGAGCGAAGGTTCACGCCAAAATGCGGAGATTGAGCTTCACCTGGGCACCGGCAGCACTCATGAGTACGATTCGCGCGAGGCCGCCCATTACAACGTCACCACGTTTGGCGAGAGCGCAATCCCAATCGACATTTCCGCTGCTCCGGGCGCGGGGCTGAACGCAAAACGCGTGGCAATCTCAAACGCTGAACAATCCGTGCTGGCACTGGCTCGGGCGCGAGGGGCCAACTGGCGCGACGCACGCGTCGAGTTGCACCGCCGGATCGCATTTCCCGCGGCGTGCCTGATCTTCGCGCTTCTGGGAGTGCCGGTGGGTGTGCGTCCCCGGCGCGGCGGCCGCGCGACGGGAATGATTCTGACGCTCGTGCTGATCGGCGGCTATTACTTTTTGTTCGTGACAGGCGCACACATGGCGCAGCAGGGGTCAATTTCGCCGTGGCTGGGAATCTGGATCGCGAATATTGCCGCCGTTGTGATCGGCCTGTATTTCCTGAGGCGAATCGAAAATATTCGCAAACCGAATTTTATTGTCGCGTGGTTCGATGCTCGCTGGTCGCGCTTCCGCCAAAGCCAGCGTCTGGAATCGGAGGCGGCGCCGATTCCGACGTCGAATGGCGCGCTAAAAAGCAGCGTGCTCGCTGCGGACGGCCCGATCGCTCGCATCCAAACGGTCGCCGGAATTCGCCGCTCCACAGGCGCCGGGACGGCTGCAGCGTTTCCGATGCTCATCGATTTTTATTTGCTCGAGCGATTTCTCTATTTTTTCGGAGTGTTGCTGGCTGGATTCGTGCTGATTTTCGACGCCTTCACTTTGTTCGATCTTCTCGGCGACATTACGAAGAATCACATTTCGATATTGATGGTGCTGGATTATTTCCGCTATCTCGTGCCGCTGATGGTGTATCAACTCGCGCCTCTTGCGACTCTTGTGGCGACGCTTGTCACGCTCGCAGTTCTTGCGAAAAACAACGAAGTAATCGCGTTCAAGGCGAGTGGCATCAGCCTTTACCGGCTCGTGCTGCCGCTGACGCTTGCCGGATGCTTGATCGCGGGCGGCATGTTCCTGCTGGACGACACTTTTTTGCCGTACGCCAATCAGCGGCAGGATGCCCTACGCAACCAAATCAAAGGGCGGCCCGCGCAGACGTATTTTCAGCCGGCGCGTCAGTGGATCATGGGTGAGGACAACAAAATCTACAATTACGAGCTATTTGATCCAGACCGCCAGTTATTTGGCGGGCTGAACGTGTTTGAACTCGACCCCGCAACCTTTCAGATTCGCCGGCGAGTGTTCGCGACGCGTGCCACGTGGGAACCCACTCAAAATACGTGGGCACTGGCCGGAGGCTGGGTCCGCGATTTCGCCGACGGCCGGATCACGCGCTACGTTCCGTTTAAGGTTTCGTCGCTTGCTGAACTTACTGAGCCGCCCGGTTATTTCCGGCGCGAGGTGCGGCAGTATTACCAGATGAATTGGCGGCAGCTTGGCGATTACATCGAGAGCTTGCAGAAAGCTGGATTCGATACGGCGCGCCTGTCCGTTCAGTGGCAGAAGAAATTCGCCTATCCGCTGATTGCGGCGATTATCGTTTTTCTTGCGGCGCCGTTTGCGTTCTTGGTCGGGACGCGCGGGGCGATTGGGGGGCTTGCGCTTGCGGTTGCGATCGGGATTGTTTACTGGGCGACGGCTGCGTTGTTTGAGGCGCTGGGATCAGCGGGCCAGTTGCCGCCGATACTCGCGGCTTGGACACCTGATGCGGTCTTTGGATTTCTGGCGGTGTATTTTTTCTTGAAGATGCCTACATAGATGAAATTCCCGAATCCATTCTCGAAACGAAAGTCCACTGAGGAACTTACGGCATTCGGAATTGAATTCCTCGGTGAGCAGGATGGCACTCCGGAGAAGGCGCTCAAGGAAAAGCTTTCGGCAATTTTTCTCAAATACGAAATTGTCACGACGGCGTATTTGGCGCGGGTTCGTTACGAAAATCCTGAGATGAGGTCGGTCGCGTTGTGCATTGTCTCAGCGCGCGGTGCTGTCAAGCCGCTCGTCGAGGCCATTCATGATTTATTCCGGCAAGAGTTTGCGCGCGGCACGCACCTCGACATTATGTTTCCTACAGAGAAGCAGCGAAAGCAGATCGGTGCGGTTTGCAAGCCGATCTACCTGCGCGATTCTGCAAGGTGATACGGCGAGAACCCCCAGGTCAACCCCTGCCGGTCTCAAGCCCGGCGCTACAAAAGCGGAACCCGAAGATCCTTATCGCGGAACCAACGAGCGGATTTTCTGGATCACCAGGTCGATTCCTACTTCGTTGTAGCCGCCCTCGGGGATGATTACGTCGGCGTAGCGCTTAGAGGGCTCGACGAACTCCATGTGCATGGGGCGCACGGTCGTCATGTACTGGTCGACGACCATTTCCATTGTGCGGCCGCGCTCGCGGATATCGCGCACCAGGCGGCGGATGAAACGAAGGTCGGCGTCGGTGTCGACAAAAACTTTTATGTCCATAAGGTCGCGCAGCGCTTTATTTTCGAAGATTAGGATACCTTCGATGATGATTGCGGAACGCGGAGCGAGGCGCACCGTGGCATCGGCGCGGCGGAAATTCGCGAAATCGTAGGTGGGGCGCTCGATCGTTTGGCCTTCGCGCAAGCGGCGGACGTGTTCGGTCATCAATGGCGTATCCATCGAATCGGGATGATCGAAATTCTGCTTCACGCGTTCTTCGAACGGCATGCCGGGGTAGTCTTTGTAGTAGTTGTCCTGCTGAAGCACGATTACGTTTGTTTCAGAGAGAGCTTCGATGATGCGGCTGGTGATGGTGGTTTTTCCCGAGCCGGTGCCGCCGCAGATTCCAATGATGAGCGGACGAATATCAAGCGGGCGGATGGCGGTGTGCTCCTCGTTTATCTGACGTCCTTACCGGACTTCATCATAACGTCCTAACCGGAATTCCTATCGGTCGCGCTATTTCTTGCCGCGCTTGCCTCGCTTTTCCCCGGCGTCCTTGCCATTTCGCTTTTCTTCGATGACTGCCTGTGCTGCAGCGAGACGCGCGATCGGCACACGGAACGGCGATGCGCTCACGTAGTTCATTCCCACGCGGTGGCAGAATTTGACGCTTGGGCCATCGCCGCCGTGTTCACCACAGATGCCTATCTTCAAGTTTGGCCGCGTCGACCGGCCTCGTTCAATGCCCCATTTCACCAACATGCCAACGCCGGGAATGTCGAGCGACTGGAACGGGTCCGCCGGGAAGATTCCGGTTTTGCGCTCGTCGACGTATTCCGGGAGAAAGCGCCCGGCGTCGTCACGCGAGAGGCCCATCGTGGTCTGCGTCAGGTCGTTCGTGCCGAAAGAGAAGAACTCAGCAACCTCGGCGATTTGATCGGCAAGAAGAGCGGCGCGCGGCAGTTCGATCATCGTGCCGACGAGATAGTGAAGCTTTACTTTAGCTTGCGAAATAATTGGATCGGCGACGCGTCGCGTAGCTTGTTCAAGGATTTGCATCTCTTTTTTGTCGAGCGTGAGCGGGTGCATGATTTCAGGTAACACTTTAATGCCTCGCTTCTGGCAATCGATCGCGGCTTCGATGATCGCACGCACTTGCATCTCGAGAATTTCCGGATACGTGATGCACAGGCGGCAGCCGCGGTGGCCCAGCATAGGATTCGACTCGTGCAACTGCTGCACACGGCGCTCGATTGCTTCGCGCGATGTGCCGAGTTCCCTTGCCAGTTCCGCTTGTTTGTCGGGGTCGTGTGGGACGAACTCGTGCAGCGGCGGATCGATTAGCCGGATCGTCACCGGCAGGCCGTCCATCGCTTCGAAGAGCCCGATAAAATCGCGGCGCTGAAACGGCAGCAGCTTGTCCAGCGCTTTGCGGCGAGCTTCCTGAGTATCGGCGAGAATCATTTCCTGGATTGCGTGCTGGCGGTGGATGCTCTGCTCGGGATGCTCGAAATCTTTAAAGAACATGTGCTCGGTGCGCGTGAGTCCGATGCCTTCGGCGCCCATTTCGCGGGCGATGCGTGCGTCTTTCGGAGTGTCGGCATTCGCGCGCACGCCGAGCGTTCGCACTGAATCAGCCCATTTCATGATGGTTTCGTAGGCTTTCGGCGGCTCCGGGCGTACCAGCGCGATTTGGCCGGTGTAGACCGAGCCGTCGCCGCCGTCGAGCGTGATCCACTCCCCCTCTTTCACCACGCGGCCGTTCGAACTCAGGCGCTTTTGCTCGGCGTCGATGTCGAACTTCTCCGCGCCGACGATGCAGCACTTTCCCCAGCCGCGCGCGACCACTGCCGCGTGGCTCGTTTTTCCGCCGGTGGCCGTGAGAATTCCCTGCGCAACGTACATGCCGCCGACGTCTTCGGGGCTTGTTTCGCGGCGCACCAGAATTACCTTCTCGCCTTTCGCTGCCCACTCTTCTGCTGCGGCTGCGGTGAACACTGCCTTGCCGACAGCCGCGCCCGGGACAGCATTGATCCCTTCACCAAGCTTGCGGCTCTGAAATTCTTTGCGAGGAAGCGCGGGATCGAGTACGGGATAGAAAAGTCGCTCGACATCTTCTTCCTTGATGCGTTCAAGTGCTTCTTCAAGTTTGATCAGGCCTTCGTTCTTCATGTCCATCGCCATCTGGAAGGTAGCGCCGGGCGAACGCTTCCCTGTTCGCGTTTGAAGCATGTAGAGCGTGCCATTTTCGACGGTGAATTCCATGTCCTGCATATCGCGATAATGTTTCTCGAGTTTGACGCGAACTTTTTCGAGCTGCTGGTAGACTTTCGGCATGCGCGACTTCAGTTCGCTCAGGTGCATCGGTGTGCGAATTCCGGCGACGACGTCCTCTCCCTGCGCGTTGAGAAGGAAATCGCCGAAGAAAATCTTTTCACCCGTGGAGGGATCGCGCGTGAAACAGACTCCCGTTCCGGAATCTTCACCAGTGTTCCCGAAGACCATTTGAACGACGTTGACAGCCGTGCCGAGAAGGCCCGTGATTTTTTCAACGCGCCGGTAGGTAACCGCTTTGTCGCCCATCCAGGACTCAAACACCGCGCCAATCGCGCCCCAGAGCTGCTCTTCGGGATCTTCTGGAAACGCATTGCCGGTTTTGCGTTTGTAATACTCCTTATATTCGCCAACGAGCTGGCGCCAGCCTTGCGCGGTGACTTGCGTGTCGTCCGTAACATTTAGATATTTCTTCATCGCGCGGAGCCGCGCTTCCAAGTCTTCCTTTGGCAGGCCGATTACGACGCTCGAATACATCTGCACGAAACGACGATAGGCGTCGAAGGCGAAGCGCTCGTTCTGCGTGGATTTCGCGAGAGCTTCGACGGACTTTTCATTCAAGCCAAGGTTGAGAATCGTCTCCATCATGCCGGGCATCGATTTCGCGGAGCCGGAGCGGACGCTGACGAGCAGTGGATTTATCGCGGCGCCCAAATTTTTCCCGGTGAGCTTTTCGAGATGAGCGAGATTCTTCGCAACTTCCGCGCGAAGTTCTTTAGGATACTTGCGTAAGTGCTTGAAATAGTAGTCGCACGCTTCAGTGGTGATCGTGAAGCCTGCAGGAACGGGGAGCCCGATGCGCGTCATCTCGGCGAGACCGGCACCCTTGCCGCCGAGGATTGCTTTCATGTCGCCGCTGCCATCGGCTTTTCCTGCGCCGAAGAAATAGACGTATTTCATGTTTCTCCTCAACTCATAGCGGGTGTAAAGGTGGAACTTTATCGAGCTCTTCCGAGCCATCGCTTTCAAGTTTGATCTTAGAAGTCGGCACGGCGACAGTCGCACTTCTCTCGACGCTTAAAGTGATCGTTCAACAATGCAAAATTGCTATCGCGCAGGTTGTCTCGGTGCGTCCTTCGATTCCTCGCCGCCCAATTCAGAAAAATCCGCGATCGTCGAGAACTCCTTCAACAAATTCCCGAGGAGCGCGAGCCGGTTTCGGCGGACATCTTCCTCTTCAGCCATTACTAGAACTTTGTCGAAGAAAAAATCCACCGCAGGCCGCAGCTCGGAAATCTTTTCGAGCGCTTCCCGGTACTTCCCCGCCTTCTTGCGCCGCGTAGCCTCTACGCCGACTTTGTGCGCCACCAGGTTTAACTGCTGCTCGGCCGGGTCCCGCAGCAACGCTTGGTTCACGGCCGCCTGGTTCTTGTCGCCGGCGACAGCGGACTTCTCCAGAATATTCCGAATACGTTTGAAAGAAGCCGCGAGCGGTGCAAAGTTTTTTGTATTCCGAATCGCTTTCAACGCTTCCACGCGCTCCGCTGCGTCGACAAGGTCGTCGGCTCCCGCAGCGAAAGCGGCGTTGATCTCGTCATACGCGAAGCCGCGGCGCTCGCGCAGTATGAACTTCGTGCGTTCCAGAAGAAAGTCGAGCACTTGTTTCTCGACGGCCTCCGGAGCTGTGATTTTCGGCGCGTGCTCCCGCAGAGCCTTCGCAGCCGCCGAAATCGCGGCCGAAATGGGCAGCGATATTTTCCGCTCCAGAATAATCTTCACAATACCGAGTGCAGCCCTCCGTAGCGCGAACGGATCGCTCGACCCTGTAGGCGCTGCGCCTACGGCGAAACACGCAAAGAGGGAGTCAAGCTTGTCGGCGAGCGCAACGGCACATCCGGTCAAGTTCCGCGGGATCGGATCGTCCAGACCCAATGGTTGGTAGTGGTCATACACGGCCGTCGCGATTTCTTCCGGCTCGCCCTGCGCACGAGCGTACAGCCCGCCGACAATTCCCTGAAGTTCGGTGAACTCTTTCACCATTTCCGTGACGAGGTCGCACTTCGCAAGTTCCGCGGCACGGTCTGAACCCGCGACGTCGCCTCCCGTAATCCCGGAGCTAAACCATTGTTCAGCGATCCAGCGAGCAATCGCGCGCATGCGTTCCACTTTGTCGTGATAGCTGCCGAGCCTGCGCTCGTAGGTGACGTGCTCAAGTTTAGGTAAGTAGTCGGCGAGTCGACACTTCTGGTCAGTTTCCCAGAAAAATTGCGCGTCTGCGAATCGCGCACGCAAAACGCGCTCATGTCCGGCGCGAACGAGACCCTTCGAGTCTTTGTTGAGATTTATGACTGCGAGAAAATTTGGAGCGAGTTCCCCGTTGCGGGATTCGAGGCCGAAATATTTCTGGTGATCCCGCATAACTGTGATCAAAATTTCTTCAGGTAATGCCAGATATCTTGATTCAAAATTGCCAACGATCGCGGTCGGGTATTCGTTCAGGTACGTTACGAGTTCAAGTAAGGCTTGATCTTCATGTGCGTGCAAGTTCTTCCGTCCCGATAACGCGCGAACTTCAGCCTCAATCTTCTTGCGGCGTTCTTCCGGCCGGCAGATTACGAAGTTTTTCTTCAACTTCGATTCGTAATCGTTTGGGCCGCTCAAGACGATATTGCGCTTGCCTAGGAATCGGTGCCCGTCCGTGCGGTTTCCTGAACTCACACCTGCGAATGAAAATGGAACGACCTTGCCGTTGAGCAGGGCGACAATCCAGCGAATGGGCCGGATGAATCGAGGCCCGTGCGCGCCGGTCCAGTACATCGAACGGGGCCAGCTGATCTCCTGAATCGCCTGCGGAAGCGCTCCCGCGAGAATTTTCGCCGCAGGGCGTCCCTCGATCACTTGCGTGGCACAGACGTATTCGCCCTTCGGCGTATTCACAGTTGCGAGTTTTGAAACCGGAATTCCCTGCTTCTCGGCGAAGCTCATTGCAGCGCGAGTCGGCTCGCCGACGTTGTCGTACGCGACGGATTTCGGAGGGCCGGTGACTTCGCGCACTATATCTTCCTGCCGCAGCCGGACGTGACGCACAATCGCCGCGAGCCTCCGTGGTCCTCCAAAAGTTTCGATGGAACCGCTCGAATCGAGTAGTCCGCTTGTCGAAAAATATTTTTCAAGTATCGCTTTAAGCTCACTCGAAGCTTTCGCGATCATCCCGGCTGGAAGTTCTTCGCACCCGATTTCAAAAAGAAAATCACTCGTCGCGGGCGCAGCAGTTTTTTTCACTCGCGACTTCATGCGTGCGCCTCGGCAAGTTGCGGCACCGTCGGCGGCGCCTGCTGATCGAGCCAGGCTTTGGCGGCTTGCGTGGCGAGCTTTCGCACGCGGGCTATCATCGCTGCCCGCTCCGTCACTGAAATGGCTCCGCGCGCGTCCAGCACGTTAAAGAGATGTGAACACTTCAAGCAGAACTCGTAAGCCTGCAGGATCGGAAAGCGTAGCCGGTCCTTCCCTTTCGAGCCGGCAAAGGCCGCCAGTAATCGCGCTGCATCCGCCTCATACAGATCGAATTGCTTGCGCGTAGCCGTCGCGTCGGCATATTCGAAGTTATACGCGGAGAATTGCTGCTCCTCAGCCAAACGGACTTTCGCGTACGAAACGGAATTCGACCAGCGGACATCGAACACGTTGTCGACGCCCTGGAGATATGCGGCGATGCGATCAAGTCCGTAGGTGAGTTCGACGGAAATCGGATCGAGGTCGATCCCGCCGCACTGCTGGAAATAGGTGAACTGCGTGATCTCAAGGCCGTCAAGCATCACCTGCCAGCCCATGCCCCAGGCGCTCAAGGTCGGCGCTTCCCAGTTATCTTCCTCGAATTTAATATCGTGCTCCTTCAAGTTGATTCCAATGGCGGCGAGGCTTTCGAGATAGAGATTCTGAACATCTGGCGGCGAGGGTTTAAGAATCACCTGAAGCTGGGTGTGACGATAAAGGCGGTTCGGATTTTCGCCATAGCGGCCATCGGCAGGACGGCGGCTCGGCTGCGCGTACACGACGCGATACGGATCCGGGCCGAGCACGCGCAAGAACGTTTCCGGATGCATCGTGCCGGCTCCAACTTCCACATCGTAGGGCTGCTGCAGAATGCAAGCTCGCTTCGTCCAGTATTCTTCAAGCGTTAGTAGAAGATCCTGGAACGAGAGTCCTCGCGGTTTCGCGCCGGGCTTCGTCATGGGATGCGCGGATTTTTCTTGTCGAACTTGCTTCTTCACGCTGGTGACTCCAGAAGTTCTCTCGCATGTAGTTTGCGATCGATCTGATGTTCGATCACATCGAGCATAACATCGCTCAACTCACGCGCGGCTCGCGGCGGAATCATTTCTTCTGTTAGGCGATCGAGGCGCTCGGCTAACATTCTACGCGCCGCCGCAAGCGCCGCTACGGAAATCACTCGCAATCCAGGCACGCGGCACTTCCCGCAGGTCAGCGCGGACGCGCTGCGCGAAAAATAGGCGCTTTCATTCGGCGCGAGCGCCCTTCCGCACCGCGCGCAAACATCGAGGGGCGGAAGCCAGCCTCCGAGCTTTACCGTCCACAGCGTGAAGTAAGCCATCGGCAGTTCTGGCTTTCCAGTCTTCTTTATTGACTGCGCCGAAAGCAGCAGCAGCCGGAAGTTTGGGTCTGACGCTTCGTGGTCCGGAAGAACAGCTTCGGTGACTTCGCTGAATATCGCCAGCGCGATTCCCGAAGCGTAATCGCGAAACGCGTCGAGGAAAGATTCAATCAGCTCGCACTGATTGATGCGCACCAGTTCGCTCGATGGCCGCTCGAAGAACCAGATGCGGACGTGCGAGAGGCGCTCGAGCGTGGAACCGAAACGGCTTTTCGTTTTTCTCGCGCCGGATGCCACGCCGCGAACTCGTCCCATCGTTCGCGAAAGAAAACTGATCAGCCGGTCGGCTTCGCCGAGCGGATAGCCTTGCAGGATGATGGCTTCCGATTCGTGGACTGGCATCAGGTGTCGGCGCGCCGACGCGGCAATGCGAAACAAAAATTTTTATCACAGCCACCGATTCGGCGCAAATGATAAACGCGTACATTTGAATTTCATTCCTTCATCGCGGCAGAAAATGAGAATTCACTTCAGAAATTGTAATCCTCAAGTGATTCTTTATCATTCATTCATCGCGTGCAACATGCGGTGACCACTCGAAAATCGCTCGCACTTCGCGCCTCGTCTGAAGATAATTGGTTCGTGCCTCAACGCAACGTGCCGCCTATCGATGTCGTCGGAATCGGAATCAATGCGACCGACACAATTATCCGCCTGCCGCACTTCCCTGCACTCGATTCGAAAGTCGAACTCCTCTCTGCGGAGCGAAAGGCCGGAGGACAGACGGCCAGTGCAATCGTCGCGTGCCAGCGCTGGGGATTGCGTACTCGCTATGCCGGAAAAATTGGCGACGATGATGCGGGGAAATTTCAAGTCGAGGAAATGGCGCGCGAAGGTGTCGACGCACATTGGATCACGGCAGGGGGTTGCATGAGCCAGTCGGCGTTTATTCTGGTGGATCAGCAATCAGGCGAAAGAACGGTTCTGTGGAAGCGGGATCTTCACATTGCACTTCAACCCAGCGATCTCCGCCGCGAGTGGATTGCCGGCGCACGAGTCCTCCTTGTCGATGGACATGATACTGCAGCAGCGACACAAGCAGCGAGCTGGGCGCGTGAAGAAAATGTCTTGGTCATCGGAGATTTCGACAATCGCTATCCAGGAGTTGAAGCGCTACTTGAATATGTCGATTACGCGATTACTTCGAAGGATTTTCCAGAACGGCTAACCGGCGAAAAGGATTTGTTGAAGTCGCTGCCAAGGATCCATGCAAAGTTCAAGTGTCGCTTGACGGGTGCCACCATCGGTCGCTTGGGGGTAATCGCATGGGACGGGTCGCGGTTCCTTCTGTGTCCTGGTTTTCGAGTTCGCACGGTTGATACGACAGGCGCAGGAGACGTCTTTCACGGAGGATTCGCATTCGGCCTCGTGCGTGGCTGGGATCTCGGCGCGACACTTGAATTCAGTTGCGCGGCGGCAGGCCTCAACTGCGAAGGGCACGGCGCGCGCGGAGGAATCGCAACGCTCCTTGAGATTGATCGATTGCGCCACAGAAACGAGCGTTCCGAGCGCGCATATTCGGACGCGGAATTGATTGAAGCAGCACGCGCGGCTGATGGGTCGGCTGCAGGAACGAACTCATGATTCCGCTGAAGAATATGATGGCGCGGCGCACCGTTCCGGTGATGACGATTCTCATCATCGTCGTCAACGTGCTTGTCTATTTCCATCAAGCCACAATTTCAAATGCCGCGAACGACGCATTTATCCGCACCTTTGGTCTCGTTCCGCTAAAAATGCAAATGGCGCTCGCCGGCCATCGCTATTCCTTGGCGCAGGCGTTCACGCCTGTGTTTACCTGCATGTTTCTACACGGCGGATTTCTGCACATCCTCGGCAATATGTGGTTTCTCTGGATTTTCGGAGGAGCCGTCGAGGATCGACTCGGCCCGGTTCCCTACATGCTTTTCTATTTGGTGTGCGGTATCGGCTCAGGACTGGCGCAGGCTGCTTTCAGTTGGGGATCGAACGTGCCTTCGATCGGAGCGAGCGGCGCGATATCCGGAATTCTGGGCGCGTACGTCGTTTACTTCCCCGCGTCGCGAGATATTCACGCTCGTGCCGCTCTTCATATTTTTCTTTACCGTGCAGATTCCCGCGATTGTCTTCATCGGGCTTTGGTTCGTCGTGCAATTTCTCAGCGGCGTGAGCTCGATGAACGCGCCGCGTGGCGCGAATCTCGGAGGAGTTGCCTGGTGGGCGCATGTCGGCGGATTTGTGCTTGGGGTTGATTCTTGCGAAGATATTCGACGGCGGTGGTCGACGAGCCGACAGCTATACATATAGTTGAGATTTCCAGTTCGAGGGCTGCTCGATTCGAAATCTTCAAGTTGATTCGAGAAATTGCCGATCCAGTGGAGCTGCGGTGGAATCTCAATCCTCCGCGCCGACCTCCATCGCAAACTTCATGTGAAATATTCAAGGTGAGGAATCGCGCCACAGTTTGTGCAAATGCGTCTAAGATATATAGAGCGCTAAAGCAGACAGCCGAATCGCCCCAGCCGATTTGACGGCGGTAAAAAATAACGGGGGCGGATTCATGAAAACTCTTCGCATTTTGCGATTGGCATTCCTCGGTTCTCTCCTTTCCTGTCTGATTCTTAGTGGTGTCTCGCGCGCGCAGAATTCCAACCAGGTGATGGGTCAGGTCAATTTTGAAGGCAAAACGAAAATCGAGAAAAGCTCGGGCGTGTGGATAGACGGACAATATGTAGGCTTCGTGAAGGAATTGAAGGGCAACAAAAAGGTGCTACTGCTACCAGGCAAGCACGAGGTCTCCGTCCGGCAAGCCGGATACATCGATTTCAACCAGGACGTAGTCGTGGAGCCGGGCGGCACGACCATTGTAATCGTGCGCATGGACAAGGATCCCCGGGCTCAGCTTCCGAGCGTGACTGGCGAGGTGAAACTCAAGGTCACACCGGATCGCGCCGCGGTATTTGTCGACGGCAAGTTTGCCGGGTACGTTCACGAGTTCGGCGGAGTGAATCGGGCGATGTTGATTGCACCGGGAAAGCACCACGTAAGAATTGCGCTCCCCGGTTATCGTGACTTCGAGATCGATATCGTGGTGCAGGCAAACCATAAGGTAGAGGTGAAAACGGATCTTGCACCTTCGAGCATAACGAATGAAGGTTCGGAGCTGAAGTAATCGCCGGTATAGGTGCGACCGTTGAGGCGCTCTCGATCTCAAAGCAAAAGATGAAATTCGGTTCGCTCGATGAGAATCAGTCGGAAGATCGACAATTAGAGATGCATTTGAAAGTATTTGCAGGGTGCACGCGGATTCAACAAAGACTTGAAGTACTAAATTTGAGGCAAGCCCATAATTGAAATGTGATTTGCAAGCCAATCGCCCACTTCGCGCGTTCCGAGCGAGCCGCCGAGTTCCGCTGGCGTCTTGCCTTCGCGCAATGCGGCGCGCACTGCGGCCTCGACTGCCTGCGATTCGGCGGACCATCCGAAATACTCAAGCATCATGCCGGCGGCGAGGATCGATCCCATCGGGTTCGCGATATTTTTTCCAGCGATGTTAGGCGCTGAGCCGTGGACGGGCTCGAAGAGCGACACCTGCCCGGGATGAATGTTGCCTGAAGGCGCAAGCCCCAGGCCGCCCGCCACCGCCGCGCCCAGGTCACTGGCGATATCGCCCAGAAGATTTGATGTGACGATGACATCGAACTGCGACGGGTCGCGCACGATTTGCATCAGCAGGTTGTCGATGTATTGGTGCGACGACTCGATTTTCGGATATTCCGCGCGAACAATTTTGAAGACGCGCTGCCACAGGTCGTGGCCAAACGCCAGGGCATTCGATTTGTCGGACATGCAGACGCGCTTCAGGCCGCGGCGGCGCGCGTAGTCGAAAGCGTAGCGGATGATGCGTTCGACGCCCTTGCGCGTGTTCACGTCTTCTTGCGTCGCGATTTCATCCGCAGTGCCCTTCTTGAAAAAGCCGCCCATGCCGACGTACAGGCCTTCGGTGTTCTCGCGGAAGACGATAAAGTTCACGTCCTTCTCGGTGCGATCCTTCAGCGGTGTAAAGCGCTTGTCGAACAGCACGCACGGACGCGCGTTAACGTAGAGATCGAGCTTGAATCGCAGGCCGAGAAGAATGTCGGTCGCATGAATATTGGTCGGGACGCGCGGATCGCCCATCGCGCCCAGCAGGATCGCATCGAAATCACGGTGAAACATCTCGACGGCGTCGGCGGGAAGTGTGGTGCCGTCACGGAGATAACGGTCGGCGCCCCAGTCAAATTCCGCAAGCGCGAGTTCTTTGCCGCCCGCTGCCGCCACGGCTTTAAGCACCTTCACAGCTTCGGGGATCACTTCTTTGCCGATGCCGTCGCCGGGAATGATGGCGATGCGTTTTTTCGTGGCTGCGTGCTGCGCGGGCGTCATCAAGCGCTCACCGTTTCAGCCCGGCAATCGTTGTGGTATGCAGCGGATTCTGTTTCATGTTTGGATTTGAGCATCGTGGCCCTAACGCTCGCACGACCCGCGAGAAAATTCAAGCTCGTACGTGGGAGATTTATTTCGGCGTGTTTCAACTGCGGCTTTAAGTTTCGTTGATCGGCTGATCAGTTTTCACTCGAGCTGTCGGCATGGCGACGCCGATGGTGTCGATCGCAAACCTCATGTATTTCCTCTGGTCTGCAAGCGTCCCAATATCTGGCGCGAGTTAGTCGGCGGGCACTTAAATTAACCATTCATAAAGTACTTGAAGTAATATTAGAATGGGGTTCTTATAATCATGATTCCGACCCTGCACAAAGCCGCGATTCTATCCGTGGCAACAGTAGTGCTCGCGCTGCTCCCGCCGCCCCTCCACTCCCAAGAGAGATCGTCCCCGGCGAATTGGACCGAAGACAGCAACCAACTTGGCGTCATCGAGGGAGCCGTGGTTCGCGCAGGCACAAATGAACCATTGAGCAAGGCACGGATCGTGCTGAGGCCGGAGAATGGCAGCCCTGGCCATTCTCAAGCTGCAGTCACGGGAATAGATGGCCGATTTTCTATCGACGGAATTACTGCGGGCCGATATGACATTTATGTCGAACGCGCGGGCTATCTCTCGAAATCCTTTGGAGAGGACGATACGGGGCAACAATCTGCCATTCTTGCGATCGCCGCGGGACAAAGAATCACGGACATGGTATTCCGGCTCGCACGATGCGCCGCGATTTCTGGCAGAGTTCTGGACGACGATGGTGAGCCAGCTCAAGGAATTTCAGTCGAAGTCCTGGAGCGCGGTAGGTATCGTGGAAAAGTCTCGGTAAGGAGCGCCGGTCGTGCAGACACAAACGATCGAGGGGATTATCGGGTATTTGATTTGTACCCTGGCCGTTACTATGTCCGCGTGAGCCCAAGTTCGGGAGGGACTACGAGCTGGCCCGACGGTTTCACATTGGACTCCTCCATTCTGAAATCCCTCGGCGGATACGTTCCCACGTTTTATGGAGGCTCACTGGAGGTTTCGCGCGCAACTGCAATCGACCTGAAGGCCGGTGATGACATCGACGGCGTAGATGTGTCGATGATCCGGAATCGCTCTTACACTGTCCGAGGCGCCGTGCTCAACGGCGTCACGGCCGGGCCGGCTCTCGGAGCGGAAGTCGTTGCGGTTCGTCGAGATGATTCTGAATCGAGTGAGGAACGGCAATCAGGGACAGCTGACCGAAAGGAAGGCCTATTTGAATTGAAAGGACTCGTGCCAGGCAGCTATTCGATCTTCGCACAGGACTCACAGGCGGAGGATCGGCTGGCCGGAATTGAAGAAATCGAGGTTGTCAATGCCGACGTAAACTCCGTGCGAATCGTGATCAACCGAGGTGTGGATATCCTGGGAAGGCTCTCTTTGACGGGGAAAACCACTCCATCTAAGCCCCTCACCGTTTTCCTGCAGTCAATGGGCTCGGAGCCGCTGGTTAGCACCGGCGGGCAAGCGGTGGTCAAGCCAAACGGGACATTCGTGGTGCAAGATGTCTTCGATGGATCGTATGAAGTCGGTGTTTTTTCTGATTGTAACGTGTGCTATCTGAAGTCGGCTACCTTCAATGGCGTCGACGTGCTTGACACTGGATTTAAGGTAGCGTCCTCGCCGGGCGTGCTGGAACTCCAGTACAGCAGCAACAGCGGAACGGTAGATGGAGTGGTCGCGAGGGATGACGGCTTACCCGCAGTGGGCGCTAACGTTGTTTTGGTGCCAGACGCACCACGCCGCGACCGGACCTCGCTCTACGCGAGCGGCACAACCGATCAGTACGGGCGGTTTTCGATGCCCGGCGTGGCGCCGGGAAAGTATAAAGCGTTTGCATGGAAAAAATTGGCGGATAGCGATCCGGAAGATCCTGAATTCCTTCGGCCATTCGAGGCCAAAGGTGAAAGCGTTTCGATCGCCGAGAACGGAAAGCAGACAATTCAGCTCAAATTGCTCGCCGGGGACGGGGGCACTCCCGAAAAGTGAGGCGAGGTTTTTTTGATTCATTTGGAAGTCTGAGGACTGTCCGCAAAAATCGCGTGGTAAATCAGGTGCGTCGACGACTCGACCCACCGATCGAGTTCCGCTTCCGGCATTCGGACGGCTTGGGCTAGCAGGCTCCAGAAGAGGCTGTCCATCGCGCGTGCCAGGTCCGGTATATCCACTCCGCGGCGTCCGCCGGGCATCTGTTGGAGGCGTTCGAACACGGCCGTTACGCGGGCCGTCGTCCAGGCGTGAATCTGATTTTGCTTCCTTGCGAGCCCTGCGTCCGTAAGAGCCGCCTCCTGCCAGGCGCGGTACGCGCCCAGATAGTGGAGATCGTGGGAAAACGCGCGGGACAATAATTCGCGGACGACTGACCTTCCATCGCGAGCTGCCTGCGGACGAAATTCCACGCGGCTTAATTTCTCGAGCAATTCGTCCATGAGAGCGAGAAGGAGTTGCCGCTTCGTGCGGTAATGTTGGTAGAAAGTCCCGACGGCGAGATTCGCGCGGTGGGCTATCTCGTCGATCGAAGTGCTCTCATATCCCTTCTCTCCGAACAATGCCAGCCCGGCATCTTTCAGGCGCGCGCGCTTTTCGAGCGATCGCTTTTGCCGTGGCTCTGGCGGCAGATTTTCGCCGGCCAGCAAGTTGGGTCGCTTTTTCATGGCTTAACAGTCGACGCGTTTCGGCCGTCTGATCGCCGCTCCCACCAGCCCGCCCGCGCAGCACCAGAGCATCCACCCTCCGAAGACACCTGCCACCTCGGGAGCCATATTCGGAAACACGATTGGGAAGAAAGCGCTCGAAAACGGATCAAGCAGAAACGTCGGAAGCAGCAATGAGACCGCGGCGGGTAGCCATTCTTCTTGGGTCAGCCGACCGGCGATACAGACGCGGCGGACGAGCAGCGCCATCAGTGGAAACGTCATCACGAAGAGTATCAGCGTTCCCTTCCAGTTGTCCGGATGCAGTATGCACTGGCCGAAAAGTCGCAAACCGATTGTGGCGGCGAGCCAGAGGACGAATCCGGTGACGATGAGCCGGGGCTTCATAATATGAATACGAGTTCATGTTCTTATAATTCGGCAGGGAACGCAAGCGCTAAATACGCCTAGAGGCCACGCGGTCTCGCAGATAAGAATAAGGCAAGAAAACCGGCAGATGCCGGCACTAGAAACGGCAATGAGAACGCCTACGGCGAGCCGCGACCGCAAACGGCTGCACCAGATGCGCGTCCCTATCGATGTACGCCGCGTCGACAGCGCAGCGAACTTCCCTCTTCCCCGGCGGCCCGCTTGCCGCAGATGAAGTGCGGCATTGGAAGTTGTAAAACTCTCGCTTCCGCATTAGAATCCCGCTCATCGGCGACTCAACGAGTCATTTCGGGGCCGGCCGCGTTCCGCCTGTCCCTCAACTCGCAGGCTTACCACGATCATCCATCAACTTTGGGCGGTTGGAGATGCGGCAATCAGGAGGCACGGCAATGAACGAACTCGTTCAACTGATCATGCAGAAGACAGGGCTCCCTCCGGACAAAGCGCAGGAAGTCGTTGACGTCGTAATCAGTCACTGCAGGGCAAAACTTCCCGAATCGGTCAGCTCCCATCTTGAAGGCCTGCTCGCCCAGATCGAATCGCCGGAAACTCAGAGTCTCCTCGAGAAGGCCAAGAGCTTCGCGGTTGGGCTAGGCAGCAAGGTTTCCGGGCACGACGCATAAATATCCGCACCTCGACTGGGGAGGATTCACAATGAAGCGATTCGAGAAGTATCTGTTCGTTTTGCTGGTTTGTACGGGCCTGGGAATCGGCCTCGCGATCGCGCCGGCGGCAAGAGCGCAATCGACGGACTCGAGTGACGCGAGCAAGACTGCCACTGCGAAGAAGACGAGCAAGTCGAAGAAGAAGTCCGCCGACGCAAGCTCGACAGATTCGTCATCTGACGCGTCTTCTGCAAAGACGTCAACGTCAAAATCCAAGAAGACGAAAGCTGCCGCTGCCGACAGCGACTCAAAGTCATCTAGCGGATCGGCCGAGACGGCGAGTTCGAAGAAGTCGAAATCGTCGAAGGCCTCCGCCTCTGGTTCAACGGCGTCGGCGGATGCGGATTCTGGAACGAAGAAGACGAGTTCGAAGAAGTCCAAGGCATCCTCAGCAGATTCCACCGCTTCTGCAGATGCGGATTCCGGGGCGAAGAAAACAAGCTCGAAGAAGTCAAAATCGTCGAAGGCATCTGCCACCGATGCTTCCGCCACTGCAGACGCCGACTCTGGCGCGAAGACCACGAGTTCCAAGAAGTCGAAGTCTTCAAAGACCGCAAAGACTTCCGCTGACGCGAACGCGACGAATTCATCGGCAGCTCCCGCGGCCGCTCAGCCCGCTGCTTCGAAGCCAGCGGCCCCGGCGAAATCGTCGAGCAAGAGCAAATCCGACGCGGCCGTGCAACCTGCCAGCACTCCCGCTCCCTCTCCAACAGGCGCACCAGCCAGCGCTCCCGCTGCGGCGTCGAAGCCTGCACCTGCTTCGCAGCCGGCAAAAACCACCACTTCCACCGCGGCCAAGACCACTGCGAGCCAGCCCGCACCTCCGGCTGGAAGCGGAATGGTTTGGGTGAACACCGATTCCGGCGTGTATCACAAGGAAGGGACCCGTTATTACGGCAAGACGAAAACGGGGAAATATATGTCCGCGGCCGATGCAGAGAAGGCGGGTTATCGCGCAGCGAAGAACGAGTAGTCAATCGATCGTAAAAGGAGCGGCACGATTATGAATAAGAAAAGCACGATCGCAATTTGCAGCGCAGTTCTAGGTTTGATGTTCGTTCTGGCAGGGTGGGCAGGAAGTGCGACGGCTCATAGAGCGCTCGTTTTCGGCGTGGCTCAGGCGAAACCCGCCGCCGCACCGGCACCCTCAGCCGATCTCGTTGACATTAACACAGCATCCAAAGCACAGCTCGATGCCCTTCCCGGCATTGGCGCGGCGTACTCGCAGAAGATCATCGACGGGCGTCCGTACCACGCAAAGACGGATCTCGTGAAGAAGAAAATTCTCCCCCAGGCTACGTATAACAAGATTTCAAAACTGATCATCGCGAAACAGCCGGCGAAGTAGCTGTCAATTCAGATAAGCGCTTGCGAGCGGCAGCTAACTGCCGCTCGTTCGCGTTCCGCCCTTCGCGCCGGCACGCATTTCCGCCAGGCATCTGTTCAGAACGCCCTGATCCTACGTTAATTTTTATTTACATCGAAAGCGTATCTTCACTTTGAGACAGGCGCGTTTCCATCGATTCCTGCGACTAAATCACTGATTTCAATGTGGTTTTTTGTTTTTCGTCGCTCGAATAGACTTTTCGGTTCGCCCGTCTTCGCCCTGTTAGAGCGCCCGTGAGACAGCCAAGTACTATTGCAACCGGGAAGTCTTGAGGACTACCTTGTATGCCGTTGGCGCAACCCAACCAAAACCCGATTAACCCGAGGGAACGCATGGAAGACAAACGACGCTGCAAGCGGCTCCCGCTGTCCATCCCAGTGCATGTGTACGGTCGCACTCCTGAAGGTCGCCCGTTTCGTTACATCACCGTAGCCAAGTCTGTGAACATCAATGGTGCGCTCGTACCACTGGTGCCGAAGGTAAAGGCCGGCCAGATGATCCTGCTCGTAAATAGTTTCACGCAGGAAGAACGCGAATGCCGCGTGGTGTATGTAGAGTCCAAGCAGCGGAGCAGGAAGAAGAAAGTGGCGGTGGAATTCATGAAAGACCGCGGCGATTTCTGGCACGTTTTCACGCCGACACCGAAGCTTGCACCTCCGCGACAAAGCGTCGCCTAGTCGATACTTCTCGCGTCTCGAGTCACAAGTCGCGCTCCTTTTCGTTCTTGCACGGCGTAACGTTCCCGCTCTTCTGCGACGCCGGGATACGTGCGCGTGCGCCCCGCTAGCGGCCCCTTCCTTTCCGGCAGCGTACCGGTCCCAAAACCCCTCCGTACATTCACGCTGGATTCTCCAGCTTCGCATGCGTTGAACCAGTGTGTCGCCCGGTGATAGCATCCGTGAATCAAAATGCGCTCAGCGTGAGGAGGAAAAAATGAAGGCGGTTCTAATGCATTCTCAAGGCGGCCCTCAGCAATTGGTGTATGAAGAGGCGAAGAAACCGTTTCTCGAACCGGGCGATGCGCTGGTGCGCGTGATTGCGTCTTCCATTACGAAAGACGAACTATCCTGGGCGCCGACCTACAAGACGAAAGATGGACAAGTCCGCCTCCCGACGATCCCCGGGCACGAGTTTTCAGGAGTGATCGAGGAGTTCGCGGCCGATATACCCAAAACGAATGTTGCATCCGATCTGAAAATCGGCGACGAAGTGTACGGTCTCGCGTCGTTCTGGCGCAATGGCAGCGCTGCGGAATATCTCGCGGTCGCAGCTTCCGACCTGGCGCCGAAGCCGAAGACTCTGGATTTCGAGCAAGCCGCGACGGTGCCGCTCGCCGGTTTAACAGCATGGCAGGCACTCTTCGATCACGGCAAACTCACAGCAAATCAGCGCGTGCTGATCCATGGCGCCGCGGGCGGTGTGGGAGCATTCGCAGTGCAATTCGCGCACCGGAAGGGCGCGCACGTGATCGCTACGGCGTCGGAAAGTCACGCCGAGTTTCTGCGCGGTATCGGCGCCGACGAAGTGATCGACTACACGAAAGATAAATTCGAAGAAATCGTGAAGGATGTTGACTTGGTGATTGACACGGTCGGCGGCGACCTTATCTCGCGTTCGAGACTCGTGCTCAGCGCGACGGGAATCCTCGTCACGATCGTGGAAGATCTCCCGCCGGACGCTGCCGCGGAACGAGTGCGCGAGATTTTTTTCATCGTCGAGCCGAATCGAAACGAACTCATCGAAATCGGCAAGCTGATTGATGCGGGTCAGGTGAAGGCGACGATTGCGGAGGTGTTCCCGCTCGAAGAAGCGAAGAAGGCATTCGAGGTGGGCCTAGCCGGACACGTTCGCGGAAAAATCGTGCTGCGCGTAGCGAACGAAGCGCAGTCAAGCGCACACGCGTAAGGCGGACGCAGTCGTGGTTGAGGTGCCGGCCGGCGTTTTGTTTTTGTCGTCGCTTGGGTGTATTATTTGGCTAAGTATTGGAGGCCATATGAGGCTCCGACCCCGGCTTGCGTTTTTCGCGCTTCTCCTTCTCCCAGTCGCACCGGTCTTAGGACAATCCCCTTCGATCGCCACGCGATCGGTTTCCGAAACACCCGCGCGCCTCAAGATGCTCACGGCAAGCGACGTGAAAAAGATCGCGGCGTCAGCGGAAGCAGGAAACGCAGTGGACCAATACTGGCTCGGCCAAGTTTACGAAGACGGCCGGTTCGTCACGAAGGATGATTACCTGGCGCGCAAGTGGACGCTACAGTCTGCCGATCAGAATTTCGGCGCCGCAGAGTATGCGATGCTCCGATGGGAAGGCCGCGATCCGGTCACTGCTGAAATGTGGATGCGAAGAGCGGCGGAAGACGGCGAAGCGCATGCCGGGTTTTGGCTCGGTGTCGCGTTCGAGCAAAACCGGTTCGGTACAACCGATCTCGTCGAAGCTGCGAAGTGGTATCGAATGTCCGCGGAGCAAGGAAACGAAGATGCGGAATATTCTTTAGGTTGCATGTACGAATGGGGTGAGGGCGGACTTTCACAAGACTACAAATTGGCGGTGGAATGGTATCGCCGCGCTGCTGAGCACTTTCCAGTTCTCGGTGGCGCCAGTCCGGCGCGGGCTCGTCTTGGTTACCTCTACGCAGACGGATGGGGAGTGCCGAAGGATTACGTTCAAGCTTATTTATGGCTTTCGCTGTTCGGACCCGGCCGCGACATAGACGACCTCAAATCGCGCATGACACCTGCGCAAGTTCAGCTAGCGCAACAACTCGCTGACGAATGGAAAAAGCAACACCCGGATACATATCCTCCGGGTCGCTAGACTCGGGGGTGTGATCCGAGCTTCGGCGCTGGCCACGGCTCGAGCCAGTAATCGAGCGATAGCCACAACGCGTACGCCGGGCGCACGAACACCGCTGCAAGAACCAGAGTGAAGCTGATCCACAGTCCGTATTTCACATTTTCGGACATCCAAGTTATATCCGGCACGAGCGGCATCACAAGGTACGCCGCAATCAGAACTGCCACCGTGAAGCCGTACGTTAAGACCATTCCTCCGACGAAGTATCCCGATTCCCGGAAATAAGCCAGATTGCATGCGGGGCAGCGAATAAATACGCGATTGAATCGCCCGTTGAAGATGGCCCCGCGGTGACAATTCGGGCAGCGGTAGCGCAACGCGTAGACAAGTACATCGCGGATCGGCGGCTTCAATTTTGCTCCCTTACGATTATACGGCGACACCGCAGGTATACAGAAGAATTCATGCCCGAACTGAGGCGTTAAAAATGCGCGGAGATGATTCAATCGCCGCAGAACGAAGTGAAATGCCTAGGGGCACTTCCCCTTGCACCACTTCTGCTGGTCGAAAGTGAAATCCACAAGTCCATCGCGATAGTCGATCTTCACGTCCAGCAATCCTAGTGTCGAGAAGCCTAGAATGCCGGAAACCTCTGTCCCCATTGAATTGCTCAACGCGGAAGTATCGAAAGCGGTGATGTCTTGATTTTGTTGCCGCAAATGGCCGAACGTTAGCGTCGCCTGGTCCGCGCGGTACACGTTCTTAACACTCCCGCTTAGGCCCTTCACGGTCGTGTTGCTGTCGGACGCGACCTTCGTCACTCCGCGCGCGGCTTCAGGGGAGATCATATTGAATGTCGATCCCGAGTCGATCAAAAACAGACTGGTAACGGAACTGTTGAGCCTGGTTGGAACCAGAAGGTTGTGGCCGAATCGATATACCGCCGAATACGACTTCATTTCCGGTGCGATGTATCGATCGTGCAGGTCCGGCGCGTTTTGAGAATCGGTTGTAGAACTGGGCGAGCCGACATCGGCCCGTGCCGGCAGAGGTGATAGTCTAAACTTGCGTCCCGAGAAGTCGAGGTCGACGAGAAAATTGTGGAATAAATCAGCGCCGACCAGGCCGTCATCGCCGACTGTCGTTTTCCGGTCGCTCACCTCGATGTAGCAATCGCGGAATTCGACGCCTCCGATCCGAATCGAATCCACGTGGCCGATGTAGCCGGACTGATCGCCGCGGTCGCCGATACCGCCAATGCTGGTCTTGGCGACGTGAGTCACTCCCGCTTTCTCCGCTACTCTGCGGCCCACGAGAATCCCCGTCGCTCCCGTGTCAACCATCAGTGTCGCCGATGAGCCGTTGATGTCCACTTTCAATCCCACCGCTCGATACGTATTCGGATCGTTCAGCAGCATCGCGAATGGCATTTCAACCGAGGTTATTTTTGAAGCCAGGTGGCAGGATGAATTTCGGGTCTGCGCATCATTCAAAAACTCGAGTGCTTGCTCCAACTCTTCCCGTCTCTTTGGGTCGGGGTTCGTTGAGTCGGCGAGTTCTTCTTTGATGGCCTTGATGCGATCTGAATTGCTTTCCGTATTCATCCAAAAGTCCACGATATCGGGGTCACCCGGGTCCAGCGTGTGCGCGATATCGATCAATCGTTTCCCCTGCCTATAGTAGGAGGACGCCCATGACGCGCGCGCTTCGCCCAGAAAGGCTCGCGCAAACGCGCGCCCGCTTTTCACGATCGGAATGAATTCTCCCTCTGCCTCGGAAATCTTTCCCGATCGAAAATACACCTCTCCTAGCGCTATGTGACTGAGCGGATTGTCTGGCTCCAGTGCGACCGCTTTATTCGCAACCGTCAAAGCATCTGCGAGCTTCACCTGTTTCAAGTAGACCCGTGCTAGCCCGGAATAAGCGATTGCGGAATTCGGATTCGCGGCAATTAGCGCGTTGTATTCTCCGGCCGCTTTCTCGTAGTCCCGCGCGCGGTATAGGAGCACTGCGCTCGCGAGGGAGGGACCACTTGGCAAAGCTGGTGCCGTGGCGGACGCGTCTGAAGTAGTAACAATTACGGTCGACGATGCGGGAGCTTTTCCGCTTGATACGTCTTGCGCGCGAAGGGCGGAGCAAAGCCCAAGTTGAACCACGGTCAGGCCGGCAATCACTGACAGAAAGCCAACGAGCAGCGGACTAACAGTATTCTGTCTCATGGTTGTTGCCTGGCCCCTTTCGAACAGCCGCTTTACACTTCGCACATATTCCATCTGGATACCTACGGTGTCAATTGTTTTAGGAGGACTGCTGTCTTCTAGGCTGAACTGGGAAGCAAGCGGCCTGAGTGAACGCTGCGCTGGAGATGCTAAGCGGTCACTTCAGATGGGATCGGGTTTGTGCGGGCTTGCTTGTCTGCGTAGAGCGCCTTATCCGCATCGGCCAGCAATTCATCCGACTGGATTCCGCGGCGATATTCCGCCGAACCGAGCGAAAAGCGGATCGGCACGTTTTCCCCGTTCACATCAACGGAAATGGGCTCGAGTCGGCGGAGCATGGCTGGCACCTGCGAGATATTGCACTCCGGAAGGATGAGCATGAATTCGTCGCCACCCAGCCGCGCGGCCGTGTCTGCTTCGCGAATCACCTCGCAAAGGCGACGGCCAAATGCCTTCAGTACCAGATCGCCGGCTGCGTGGCCAAGGCGATCGTTGATCGTCTTGAAATTATTCAGATCGAACACGACCACTGTGAGCTCGTAATGTTTTCGCAGAGCTCGCCCGATTTCCGCTTTCAGCGTTCGCTCCATGAAACGCCGGTTGTAAAGGCCTGTGAGCGGATCGACGAGGGCGAGATTGCGCCACTGGGCGGAGTGAACCTGCCGCTCGGCCATTTCCATTCGCAGGCGATTGATCAAGTGCTTTTCGTACGTCAGGTAGGTACCAAAGAGAAAGATCAGGAAAATTAATCCCGCGACAGCCTGAAATACACCCGACGCCCACAGCGATTTTGGGCTCTCGAGAATGGATGGGAGTGCCAGCGACGCCACGCCGGCCGTTAAGAGCAGCATCACTGTTACCGACACGCCCCACGTCCACCACTCGCGACGTTGCAACTCCAGCATGCGCGCAGAATAGCCCTCTTGGCGAGGAGTGCCGTCGGCATCGTTAATTTTTGCGCTCAAATGATCCATGTCGTGGCCAACGTGAACAGGGCGAGAGGGCTCACCCACACCTCAAATTATCTTCTTTCTGCGGGGAGGGTCAATTTACGTTCGGGCGCGACGTTCCTATTTGCAACGCTAACTCTGTTCCATTTCGCGAGAGTCGGCCGCCAACATAGGAGGCAAAGCGAGAAGTTTCCGTCGCATCGTGTTGCAAATCAATCAAAACACGGGCCTTAAGTCGTTTTACAGTGTAGTACCACCGGGCTATTGTAGGAATCATGTCTAACATTGAAACTGTCCCTACAGCGAACCAATGATCGCCCTACTCATTCTCGCCGTATCGGTCACCGCACTGGTTCAGTTCGCCGTTTGCCAGTGGCGATCGATGTGGATTACGGTGGCAGCCCAGCCCCTCTCAGAGTGTCTGCAAGCTGCCGTGGGGCTCGCCGCTGACCAAATCAACTCCGACCATTTCGAATTGCTGGCCCACACTTCCGAGCAGCTGTGTCCTGCGACGCAGAAAGAAAACGTGTGGCTCAGAGAAGTTCGCGTGTATTTCCATATTGTTGCCGGGCTGGATCGACTGTGCGAAAAGCGTTTTCCGGCGCTTTCCGAATGGGCTGAAACCGAGTTGGTCGCCTGTGCGCGCTACGCTGCCGCGGTGCTCGATCAACGGTTGAATGCAAATCTGGCGTTCGCGTCAGAAATGCGCAACTACTAAGCTCTCTCGTCCCCGCCTTGCTCTGTACATTTCCACTGCGGCGATTGATTCAGGCTCGCGCCCGTTCGGCCAAATACACTCCGAGAAGAATCAATGCGCCACCAAAATACAGATGCCGCGTGGGAATTTCACCGAGGAAGATCGCAGCCACGAGGATTGCGCCGAGCGGCTGAAAGTAGTTCACCGCGGCAACGCGCGACGCCTCCATGTACCGCAACGCCCAATAGAAAAGCGTATACGCCGCAACGGAGCTGATTGCCGACATGTAGACCAACCCAGTCCATCCCGCCAGCCCCACGCCGCTCCAATCAAGATGGATGCCCCGCCAGATGGCGACGGGCAATAGCACCGCCGCGCCGGCGAAGAAATTGAAGGCGTTCATCGAAATACTGTCAAATCTGCTCGCTACCTTCTTGCTCAGTACTACGTACAAGGAGAACGACATCGTTCCAAAAAGCGTCAGGAGATCGCCCGCGAGCGTAGGTGAGCGCCGCAGATCGAGTCCATGTTCAACAGCGAGAATGCCGGCGCCGGTAAACGCGATTGCCATGCCGAGAATTTTGGCGGTCGTAATCGCTTCAAGCTTCATCGCTCGCGCAAGGAGCAGCACCAGGATTGGCCCGATGGCGAGAACCATCGAAGAATGACCCGACGTCGTGTAAGCGAGACCGATCGTAAAAAAAACCTGGTTTGTGCACAGCAGGAAGCCCAGGTAGGAAAGCGTCCAAATATCGCGGGCGTCTAATGAGGGGCGGCCACGGCCGAAGAAGTAAATTGGCACAAGGACCGCCGCAGCTATCTCGATCCGGAACGCCGCAAGCGTAAGCGGATCGAAGTGCCGTAGCGCGACTTTCCCGGCAACATAATTAAACGACCACATGGCGAGCATGGCCGCGAGCGAAAAGGCCAGAACGAAAGCGCTAGGACGGCGCTCGGGGAGCTTTGGGGTCTCGATCGCAGAAGTGCTCAAGATCTACTCAATCACTTCTCGCCGGTGAGTGAGCGATTCGATGCGGTCGATTCGGGGAGCGTAGCCAATCCCGGGTCCGGACGGCACGCGAATCGTTCCCTGTCGCGTGACCTCCACTTCGGGCTCGATAATGTCTTCGGTCCAATAGCGCCGGCTCGCGGAGACATCCCCCGGCAAGGAAAAATTGGGCAGTGTGGACATCGCGATGTTGTGCGCGCGGCCGATTCCCGATTCCAGCATTCCGCCGCACCATACCGGAATCCCCTTCGACTGGCAAAGATTGTGAATACGTCGCGCGGCCGTGTGTCCGCCCACGCGTCCGAGCTTTACGTTGATGATGCGGCACGCGCCAATTTCGATTGCCGCGCGCGCGTGCTCGAAGTCGTGGATGCATTCATCGAGACAGATCGGCGTATCAAGCTGGCGCTGCAACTCCGCATGCGAATAAATGTCGTCCCAGCCGAGGGGCTGCTCGATCATGATCAGATAGAACTCATCGAGCTGCTTCAGGAGAGGCGCGTCCTTCAGCGTGTATGCGGAGTTGGCGTCGACCATCAGCCGGATACGCGGGAATCGTTCGCGGAGAGCGCGCGCAGGCTCCACATCCGTTCCTGGCTTGATCTTGATCTTGATGCGCTGATATCCCGCCGAGAGTTCTTTCTCGACTTTTGCAATCAGCGCGTCAATCGAAGGCTGGATACCGATCGATACGCCGCTAATGATTTCGTCGCGCGTGCCGCCGAGAAGTTTGGCGAGAGGCACATCTTTTTGCATCGCTTCCGCGTCCCAGATCGCGGCTTCCAGCCCGCCTTTTGCCATATTGTGGCCGCGAACGGGCGCAAGTATGTCCCATACTTCTTCCGCGGTCGCGAATTCCCTTTCGCGCAGCAAGGGCCACAGATAATCGCGGATAATGTGCCAGGCGGTCTCGACAGTCTCGTAGGAATAGTAGGGATCTTCACCCGCTGTCGATTCGCCCCAGCCGGTTACGCCATCCACGTCCGTCTCGACGAGTAGAATTCGGCGAAGTTGTGTCGATCCGAAACTCGTCTCAAACGGCGCAATCAGCGGCAAATGAATTTCACGAAGTGTGATTTTGCGGAGACGCATAGTTGGTTCGGCTGCCTTTCACTCCGGTGTCAATTCAGGAAGATGGACTCCCGCCACCGAATCGCGAGGCTCGAGCAGGTAATCTGTCGTGTCTTCGCGATTCTCGATGCCGGTTGCGACAAACTCCTTGCCAAACCATTTGAGAAAACTCTGGCGCGTGAGAGCCTGAACGCGGGCGCCTGTGGCGCGATCTCTGCTCTTGACCTCCGAGATGTTGGCAGCGATGGAAATCCGCTGCGCCCCCGGATTCACCGGCGGCTGATTGCCGGCCAGAATTTCTTTCACGCGCGTTGAATCGAGCCACCATTCGGCGACAAGTCGGTCCGTAGGCAATCCGGCGTGCAGAGGACTCGCCGTTATCCCGTAACAATCCGGAAGGTAGCGGCGTGCGACGGCGCCCAGCACCGCAAAGTTGAAATGAGCGTTCTTCGTTTCCAGCGGATCGAAAGTCCACTCGACGAGCGGGATGCCGCGACTCAAAGCATCCTGGCGCTGATAGAGCTTGAGACGGCGTCCGATGCCGAGGTTGTGATATTCGGCGAGCACGCCCGTCATGTGAGAATGTAGAAATTGCAGTCGTCCGCGAAATCCCGCCAGCGCCAGCGTGACGCCGACCATTTTATCTCCGTCGAAAGCGCCCAGCACTTGCCCGCCGGTGTGATCCGCCACTACAAAAATCGGAACCGGGACTGTGATTTCTTCGCCCCAGATTGTGCGTTCGATGCGAACGCCTTCCTCGAATTCGGCGAGCGAATGGCAATGGCGGATCTCAATCTCGCGAGAGACTTCGCCCGTTCTCTCGCCGGGTCGGTTAGCGGGCAGATTGCTGGACTTGGACGCGGGCTTATTGCTGCGCCGGTTACCGGCCATTGGGAACGTCCTTCACCTTTGCGGATTTCGCCTCGTTCCAGAGTTCTTCCATTCGTGCGCGCGGCAAGTCTGCAAGACGTCGATTTTCGCGCCGTGCCGCTGATTCCATGAAAGTGAATCGCTGCCGGAACTTGCGATTCGCTTTCTTGAGCGCGATTTCCGGATCGACGCCGAGGAATCGCGCGACGTTGACCGCGGCGAATAGCAAGTCGCCGGCTTCCTCTTCGATTCGCGCGTGCGCCGCGCCAGATGAAACGCCACCACGCTTAACCCGCCGATTACCGGCGGCCGCTGCCGCGATTGCCGTCGAAACTTCTCCCTTGGATCGAATCTCGAGCAGTTCGCGTTTCTCTTCGTCGAGCTTTTCGAAGATGCCCTCGAGATTGTCCCAGTCGAATCCGATGTGAGCCGCTCGGCGCGTCAGGTGATACGCTTCGAGTGCGGCGGGAAGGGATTGCGGGATGCCGCTAAGAATTGAATCCGCCCTGCCTTTCTCGTGCACAGGCTTGCCTTCAGCCGCGCGCTCTTCTGCCTTGATCTGCTCCCAATTCTTGAGCACTTCGCCGGATGTAGCAGCCTTCACATTGCCGAAAACGTGTGGATGGCGCCGCACCATCTTCGTGTGAATCGACTCGATCACATCGGCGATCGTGAAACGCCCCGCTTCCTCCGCGAGCACCGAGTGGAACACCACCTGCAGAAGCAAATCGCCTAGTTCGGACGCAAATTCGCGCGGTGTGCCGCTTTCCATCGCATCGAGAGCTTCGTACGTTTCCTCCACCAGAAATCGGCGCAATGACTCGTGCGTCTGCTCACGGTCCCACGGGCAGCCGCCGGGGGCGCGCAACTGCGCCTGAAGCGCGACCAGCTTCGCGAACCACTCACCGGCTGATTTGGCTCCGCCGCCGGCACGCGCACCGCGTCTGGAATCTCGAGCGTGGATGGCCTCGCCCGACCGGCCGCGCAATTTTGCGCGACCCTTGCCCCGGAGTTTGCGAGCCGTCTTGTGGCGTGGAGACACGGTGAGTTTTTTCGCTCCTGTGCGATTGGACAATTTACAGTCACCTGCGGTGGGTGACAAGAGCCAATCGGCACAAATAGACGAATCGGCGGATTGCGACGCGTCGGCAGGCCGCCTCTTCCGACGCCTTGTGACGGCAAGAAGCGGATGTTAAACTTTAGTCTCGCCTAGAATTAGCGACTCAAAGGACATCTCTGTGGCTGATCCCAAGCACGAAGAAACATTTAAAGTTATCGACAGGCGGTTGTTTTCAGAAGATGGCGCGCTGCGCCAAGACGTAGTGGAAGAGGAAGCTCGCCGCGACGAGGAAGCTGCCGCCAAAGCCGCAACTCGCCCCGCTCGCCAGCCTAAGCCGAACGCCAGCGCAGCCACCCAGGCTTCCGCGCCGACAGCGGCAGAAAGCGCGTCTTCATCCGCGCTCACGCCTGAAAACAATGCGGAGCCGAGCGCGGAGATTCCGGAAGGCTCTCGCAGTTTTCAAATGCTCGTCGATTTCCTGGTCCGCAATGCTGCTGCAATGCTCGGAGGAATGCCCGATCCGCGCACCGGACAGGCGTACCTTGATTTGGAAGGCGCGCGCGAAGTGATTGATATGTTGGACGCGCTTCGCGACAAGACCCGCGGAAATCTCTCGAAAGCCGATGATGAACTCCTGATCGAGGTGCTCGGCCAGCTCAAACTCACTTTTATGGAAATGTCGAAAGTCGCAGCCGACGCGATGGCGAAAAAAGCCGCGCAAAAGAAATAATCTTTCGAATGCAGCGTCCGACGCGCCGTCTGCGTGATGGATGTTCCCACGGGACCGCGGGTTTTCGCGCCGCGCTCGGCTTGCAACTCGGCCGCCCGATTCGCAGTCGCCCGAAATGCAATCAAATAATGGCGAACCGTAAATTTCCATCAGGCGAAATGTCACGATGCCAAAGCTCGAACTAACAGTTCTCGGTTCCGGCACTTCGATGGGCGTGCCGACGCTCGGGTGCCACTGCGCCGTCTGCGAATCGAATGACGTTCACGACAAGCGCACGCGCCCATCCTTGCTGCTAACCTATGGCGGCCGAAACGTCGTCATCGATACCACGCCGGATTTCCGCACCCAGGCGATGACGGCGCACCTCGATCATCTCGACGCGATCTTGTTCACTCATTCGCATGCCGACCACATCTTCGGGCTCGACGATATTCGCCCTTACAATTTAAAACAGAAAGCCGCGATTCCGATTTACGCCTCAGCGGCGACATTGAGCGTTCTGCAGCGAACCTTCGCTTACATTTTCGACGACACGCCAACCGAGAGTTCCCTTCCCGGCGTCGAGCTGCACACAATTGAAGGCCCCTTCCAGCTTTTTGGCACACAGATCGTTCCGATTCCCGCGATGCACGGGCCTGGGAGCGTACTCGGCTTCCGGATTGGAAGCGCCGCATACCTCACGGACTTCAGCACCATTCCGGAAAGCTCGAAGGCGCTTTTGCAGAGTCTCGATCATTTTGTTTTGGACGCGCTTCGCTACGTTTCTCACCCGATGCATTCGACGGTGGCGCAATCGCTCGCGCTCGTCAACGAACTCAAGCCGAAGCATGCCTGGTTTACGCACATCTGCCACGACCTCGGTCACGCGGATGCGAACGCAAAGTTGCCTGAAAACGTGCGGCTCGCCTACGACGGTCTCCGCCTCGAGGCCACGATCTGATGCCGCACGACGCCAGAGACAACCGTAAGCGGCTCGATTTTCCCGGGGTTGAAATCCTTAACTCCCCTGAAGCATGGATCGCAAAGTTCAGCGATGCGCGGAAACGCACGGTCGTAACCATCGGCAATTTTGACGGCGTTCATCTCGCGCACCAGCAGATATTGCGCGGCGCGATCGACCGCGCAAACGCTACGGACTCGATGAGCTCCGTCCTGACGTTTTTTCCGCACCCAGCGCGCGTCCTCCGGCCCGAACACGCTCCTGCCCTTCTAATGACGCTTCCGCAACGATTGCAAGCGTTCCAATCATTCGGCATGGAAGCGACGCTCGTGCTGCCGTTCGACCACGACCTCGCGAAAGTGACCCCGGAAGATTTCGTGCGTAGATTTCTCGTGGACACGCTGCGCGCACGAACCGTCATGGTCGGAGGGAATTTCAGGTTCGGGCACAAGCAGGCAGGGGACGTCAGCCTTCTGGTGAGTATGGGCCAGCGCTGGGACTTCGAAGTTATCGTGGTTCCACCAGTCATTCAGGACGGAGTAATCGTTTCCAGCACCGCCGTACGATGCGCCGTTCGCGAAGGCCAGATGGACAAAGCCGCGCGGCTTTTGGGGCGGCCGTTCGAACTCGCCGGAGAAATCACGAAGGGCACGGGACAAGGCCGTAAACTCGTCGTCCCGACTCTGAATCTCGCAACCGAACAGCAATGCCTTCCGAAAAACGGCGTGTACGCGACCGAGAGCGTAGTCGGCGGAATATCCTATCGCTCCGCAACGAATGTTGGCGTGCGGCCTACTTTCGACGGCCATCGTCTCGCGATTGAATCGCACTTGATCGATTTCTCGGATAGTCTGACAAGCGGCTCGATGGAAGTATGGTTTTGCAAGAGGCTAAGAGATGAGCAGAAGTTTTCCGGCCCGGAAGCACTGCGCGAACAGGTACTCCGCGATATCGGCGATGCCCAGGCGTATTTCGCATCGCTCGCGGAGCCGCTTCAGCTGAATTGGATTCCCGGCGCTCGCCAGCCTCTGACGCCGTGAATTGCACGGAAGCCGCTAGCTGGGAGGCGACGGGTAATTATGCGATTTGCTGTTGGTGGTGAATCGCACCTCTTGCAGCCGGATCGCCTTGAGCGGCGACTTCCGGTTCGATGCCAGCTTCTTCTTCGGCCCTTTGACGTTCTTCATACTTCACCTCACCGGGAATTCACCGCGCCCCGCACGAAATTATAGGGGCGAGCAAAACGGCTGTCAACGGCGCACTCTGCAACGCGAAAACAGAAAATGGGAGATACAAAAGGATCTTCAGGAAACGACGCGCGGCTTTTGATGACTCTGGCACTCGATGCAAATGCCGCCAATCTCCGTGCGGCTCACCGTGATCTCGATATTGCAGTCGCGCGCGATCTGCTTTTTCAGATCTTCGTACAGAGGGCTCTCCACCTCGCGAACTTTTCCGCACCGCAAGCAGGCGACGTGAATATGGTCGCGCGGGCCGTGACTCTCGTAGAAGTGGCGATCGCCCCGAAGATGTAGCAGGTCGAGTTCGTCGATCAAGCCGTGCCGCTTCAAGAGGTCAATCGTGCGGTACACAGTCACACGCGTGATGTTCGGGTCGATCTTTTGCGCGCGATCGAGAATTTCGCCTGCATCCAAATGCCGTCGGGCTGTTTCCATCACCTGCAGCAGCACGCGTCGTTGGCGCGTGAGCCGGATTCCGCGCTCTCCGAGCTCGCGCTGCAGCCGCCCGGGCGCTTCGTGAACATTGATCCGCTCTCCGGTCGAAACGCGGTGTGCTGGTGTGGAGGACATTGTCGCCGATCAAAGATTATACCAAATGACGAATTTCAAAGCGCAAATCTGTTCAGTCGCCTCAGAAGTTTTTCAGCAGGAGTATGAAGAGCTGAGATCCCGCACGCTTGTCATTCTGAGGGCATCCGATCAGGATGCGCGAAGAATCTCAACCTACACTTCAAGCAACGCCAAACCGACAAACACGGTGTTAGAGCTTAGTGATGCTGAATCAATTTCACAATATCGCTGTACATCACGAATCCAAAAATCCCCAGCAGGAACACCAGGCCCACCTGCACGAAGCGCTCCTTCACAGCGATGCTCAGATCGCGACGCAACGAGCCCTCGATCGCCAGCAACAGAACATGTCCGCCATCGAGAATCGGAATTGGGAGCAGGTTGAGCAAGCCGAGATTCAGGCTGATGATCGCCATGAACTCGATCAGCCTCATTGGACCGCCTTTAGCCGCCCGTCCGGACTCGCGTGCGATGCCAACTACGCTTTGCAATTGCCGGATCGACACTTTTCCAGTAAATAGTCCGGCGAGGACGTCGAAGATCTGGCGCATCCCCCCTACCGTTGCCACTCCCGCGTCTTTGATCGCCGTGGCAAAGCCGAGCCGCTCGTAATCGTCATTCGTGCGCGGCGCCACGCCAATCTGCCACGCAGGCTCGCCGTCGCCGCCCATGCCCTGAATCGGCGTCATCTCGAGCGGGATATCTTGTCCGTCGCGCCGGACCACGGAATTGATCGTGCGGCCGCCCGAACCTCGAACGATTTCCACCAACTGAGGCCATGTCACCACCGCTTTGCCGTCGATCGAAGTGACGGTATCACCCGGTTTCATTCCAGCTTTTTCGGCGGGGAAACCGATCGCGATTTCATCGGCAGTGGGCGCCATCGCAGGATATCCGACCTCGCTCGACGCGTCCGTTTTCGTGGATGAGACTGGCGCGGTGATTGTCAGTTCGGATCCGTTTCGCGAGACGACGATTGAAACGAAGCTTCCGGGCTTGGTCTTGCCAATCTGCTCGAAGACTTTGTCCCACGTCGCCGTTTTCTTGCCGTCAACGGACAGGATAAGATCGCCAGCCTGAATGCCGCTAACGACGGGAGGATTTTGCGGTACGGCAGCCACTAGCGGCGCCTGCTTCAAGTACTGCGGCTCAGGAACGCCAACCATCCAGAAAATTCCCCAAAAGATTAGAAATGCGAGAAGGATGTTCATCGCCGGTCCGGCAATCGCAATAAGTACACGGACCCAGCGCGGCTTCGAGAGAAATTCGTAATCCGCTCCGGTGCGCTCTTCCACCGGATTGTCGCCGGCCATCCGGACGTAGCCGCCGAAAGGCAAAGCGCTGACGCGATAATCTGTGTCGCCGCGCTTCACACCAAATAGGCGCGTCCCAAAACCAAACGAGAAAACTTCCACTCGAACGCCGGCCAGTTTCGCGGCGATGAAATGCCCCCACTCGTGCACGAAGATCATGATTCCCAGCACGAGGCTGACGGATACCAGCGCTATAAGTCCGTTTTGCATCATTCCCATGATTCCCTCACTTCAATTATACAAGACTCCGTAAAGACTCGCGAATCCGCCGCCGCGAGTGCGCGTGGCAGCGAACGATTCATAAATTCAATTCTTGCGTCGCGCGACTTCCTCGCGTGCCAGCCGCCTCGCTTCCAGATCCGCCGCGAGTACGTCTTCGATATTTCTCATTGCGGTCCGCGGCATCCGTTCGAGTACCCGCTCAATCACCGCTGCGATTCCAAGAAATGGCAGCTTCCGATCGAGAAACGCCGCCACCGCGATTTCATCGGCCGCATTCAATGCGCACGGGAGAGAACCACCCTGCCGAAGCGCTTCTTTCGCCAAATTCAGGCACGGGAATTTACGCGCCGGAACAGCCTCAAAGTCGAGCTTGCGCAAAGTCGACCAATCGAGGGCACATCCGTTCGACGGAATTCGCTCTGGATAGGTTAGCGCATATTGGATGGGCATGCGCATGTCGGTTGGGCCGAGCTGTGCCAGGATTGAACCATCCACAAATTCCACCATCGAGTGAATCGTGGACTGCGGGTGAATAACCACTTGAATCCTGTCGAGATTCATTCCAAAAAGCCAACGCGCTTCGATCACTTCAAAACCTTTGTTCATCAACGTAGCGGAATCGATCGTGATTCGCTGTCCCATTTTCCAGTTCGGATGCGCCAGCGCTTGCTTCGGAGTTACTTTGGACAGCTTCGAAATGGGAGTCCTGCGAAACGGGCCGCCGGAAGCTGTAAGCACCAATCTTCTTACCTCACGATCTTCGCCGGCTCGGAGGCACTGATGAATCGCGTTGTGCTCGCTATCCACGGGAAGAAGTGCGACGCCGTGCTTTTTTACGGCCGCCATCACCACTTCCCCGGCTGCAACCATCACTTCTTTGTTGGCGAGCGCGATGTGTTTCCCGTGCTCGATGGCTTTGTAGGTTGCAGGCAATCCGACGACGCCTACTGCGGCCGAAATAACCGTCTCCGCGTCGGGATGCGTTGCGACGCGTTCGATTCCTTCCGCGCCGAATAGAATTTCCGGCACCGTTGCCAGCCGGGACTTCTTCAATGCCTCGCGCAGCTCGCGTGCTCCGGCTTCCGTACCAACCGAGACGACCTTCGGGTGGTGCCGCGCAACCTGCTCGGCGACCAGCGTGACGTTTGATCCGGCAGCGATGGCGACCACTTCGAAACGGCCGGGCAGCGAGTCAACCACACTCAACGACTGCCTGCCAATCGAGCCTGTCGACCCCAGAATCGAGATGCGCTTCATGTGCAGCAATTTTATAGAGGTTTGCGGGATTTTGCGAATACCGTTCAGCGCATGAGCGACGATTTGCCACGCCCCTGCTCTCGCTTCGCGCCACGGGCACACCGTTCCTGAGCCGCTATGGCTGGCTGAATCGCGTGTTGACGGTTGGTATGCGTTGGGTTGATATCGCAGCGGCGTGGCACGAGCGCGGGTGTAAACTTTAGTAGCGATAGGGCCTGAGCGCCGCGCAAACCGTTTCCGCGACGTTCTTCTCTGGTCAAAATTGGGAGATAGTGGATGGCTGAGATAAAGGTTCCTGGATCGGGGATCAGCGAGAGCAACTCGGAGCGACGCCGTACGCAGCGCGTTCAAATCGCAATGCCTGTGATTGTCCGCGGGAAGACCGGCACGCAGAATTTCGAGGAAGAGACTTTCACGGTTGCAGTGAACGCAAACGGTTGCATGGTGCGGATGACGAATCGAGTGGCACGCGCTCAGCAGATTTCGATCGTAAATCCCAAGACCGCCGAAGAGCTTCCCTGCGGCGTCATTTTCATCGGCCAGAGAGACGCCGGGAAGATGGAAGTCGGGATCGAATTTTCCGAGCCCTCTCCGCTTTTCTGGCGCATCGCATTTCCGCCCGAAGATTGGGATCCCTCAGAGCGCAAGCGCGCTTCGCACTCGCCGGCTCCGAAGCTTCCAACGGCTACCCGCCGCTAACTTCGCGCTCGACCGCTCGACATTTTCGCGGCTGAAAGCGCTCGAATCATTGCTAGCTCCTGTGCGCCGGTTCGCGCTCTATTTCGCCAGCCACTGATACGCCGCCCATACGACGGGAGCAGCGAGGATCAGACTGTCAATGCGGTCGAGGACGCCGCCGTGGCCAGGCAGCAAGGCGCCTGAATCTTTCACCGCTGCGCCGCGCTTGTATGCTGATTCGATCAAGTCGCCCATTTGTCCGGCGATGTTGGCCACTCCCGCAATCACGAGCATCGTGAGCGCATCGATTTGCAGCCACTTCGCGAAGAAAACTCCCACGAGCAGCGACGCGAGCATGTTGCCGAGCGCGCCTTCCCAGGTTTTATTCGGGCTGAGTACGGGCGCCATCGGAACTCGCCCCAGCCCTTTGCCGACGAAGTACGCGAGGATGTCACCCGCCCACACGAGACAGAGCGTAAATAGGACGAGCCGCCGCCCCTCGATGTTTATTTCGCTGAGCCGCACGAGATAGCTGAACGGCAGCGCGATGAACAGAAGTCCGGCCGAGCTAATGGCGATCGCGGGAAGCACTTCATGGAGCGCCCACCGAGTAGCCAGTCCAATCCCCGCGGCACCAAAAACGAATATCAAGAGTACCGCTTCGATTGAGAGCACGCCGCCCGCGGCATTTCGCACGATGGACAATCCCTCGCCAAGCACGTGCGTTTCGACCAACCCTTGCGAATATTGCGCGTAGAACAAACCGGCGGCGCAGACGATGGCCCACTTGCGAAACGGGCGCATTCCCATGCGTTCTCCGAGATCGAAAAATTCGACGAGCGCGAGAATTGCGACCAGAGCGGCGGCGCCGGCAAGCACCCACGCCGGACCCCACCATACGAGGGTGACGACGATGGGAATCAGGACGAGCGCCGTGAAGATCCGCCGAAGCATTCCGCGCTAGCCTTTCGCCGCCGCAGGATGCTCGTTCCTGGCGCGGTGCGTGTTGGATGAGCGGGATGAAGATGACCGCGGCGTACCGAGTCCGCCGTATCGGCGTTCGCGTTTTTGATAATCGATCAGCGCTTCGATGAGACGCGCTCGCGAAAAATCCGGCCACAAAGTTTCGGTGACATAGATTTCCGCGTACGCGATCTGCCACAGAAGAAAATTGCTCACGCGCATCTCGCCGCTGGTGCGAATCAACAGGTCCGGGTCAGGCAATCCGGCGGTGTAGAGATGCGACGCGATCATTTCTTCGTCCGCGCGAAATTCTGCGCGGCCATTTGATCGGGCGTCGTCGAGCATGGCATTAAAGGCGTCGACGATTTCTGCGCGCGCACCATAATTCAGCGCGACGATGAGCTTCATTCCTGAATTTTGTGCGGTGAGACGCATGGCGTGGTCGAGGTCTTTGCGAACACCGTCAGGCAAGTCCGCTTCCCGTCCGATGACCACGAGGCGGATATTATTTTTGTGGATCGAGGGCAGTTCCCTTTTCAGGTATTCGCGCAGAAGGCGCATCAGAAAGTCGACTTCGGCCTGCGGGCGGCTCCAGTTTTCGCGGGAGAACGCGTAGAGCGTGAGGCACGACAATTTCAGGCGAGCGCATGTCTCGATTATTTCGCGGGCTGCCTTTACGCCTCGCTGGTGGCCCGCAACGCGCGGCAAGTGCCGCCGCTCGGCCCAGCGGCCATTGCCGTCCATGATGATGGCGACGTGATGGGGGAGGCGATTCAGGTCGAGCTTGTCGAGAAGCGCCGCTTCGTCGCGGTTGAGAGAGGTCAAAATCTCGCTGGTTTTCACCGGGGAATCACTCGAGGCGTGTCCGCGACGAAAAGTAGCACACGATGCGTTGAGGTGCAACATCGTGACTTGAAAGGAGAAAGGCCCACGACGAGAACGGCGCTCGTCGTGGCTACCGGCAGGCCCGGGAGCGGGTGAGGAGTCGGCTTGCGAATGTAGCGAGTCTGGAGCGAGGCCCGGTGAGGTACCTCGGGATTGGCCTGTACAGTAGATTAGAATGGGCCGCGATGTCATGTTTTCAATGGTTTACGGGGGATTCTAATCGCGCCACAGTAGATAAGAAAGGCCGTGACTGGCGACTCGCGGTCCATGACCCGTGAGATCCTCGGAACCGCGTGCGGCCTTCGATTACAGGCGCGAAATATCGCAATACGCCACGGCGCGCGCAAAACCTGGGTCCATTTGCGATTAGAGGCGGGGCGGAGGCTTCGTTTTCTTAGAGATGGTTGGAATTCTAATCGCGCGTTTGCGATTGGGAATGCAGTGATGAGTGGCGAGTGATGAGTGGCGAGCGGGAACGATTTCCTCCGAGTGAGAGTGGCGGCCGATAGTGTGGTGTGCGTCGTCATATAAAAACGGACAATGGTAGCGCGGATTGGAGCAAATGGATATTCGTAGTAGTACTTAGAACTGTGGAAAAGCGGAATTCCGGAAATAAATATTGCAGACGGGAAAAATGAAAATGGAGCGCGGCTCACTGGTGGCAGTTTGCCACGAGCTCGAGTGTGAGCGTGGTACTTGTGCGATGCTGGGGCACAGGACCTTCGTGGGCTCACGGTAAACCCTTCGTCCCTCAGAGTAAACAAGAGTGCCTGTGCTACTATGTCGCCGCTCATGCCGGAATCCCAACCGATTATTGGCCGGACCATTTCGCATTATCGAGTCGTCGAAAGACTTGGCGGCGGAGGCATGGGAGTTGTCTACAAAGCTGAGGATACGGAGCTAGGCCGGTTTGTCGCGCTGAAATTCCTGCCGGATGATGTAGCGAGTGATGTGCAGGCCCTGGAGCGATTTCGCCGCGAGGCGCGAGCGGCTTCCGCTTTAAACCATCCGAACATTTGCACGATTTATGAGATTGGGCAGGCGGACGGACATCCGTTCATCGCGATGGAATTTCTGGACGGCGTGACGCTGAAGCACCTCATCACCGCGAAGCCGATGGAGATGGAGCGGCTGCTGGAGGTTGGGATCGAGGTGGCGGATGCGCTGGATGCCGCGCACGCGGAACGGATCGTCCACCGCGACATCAAGCCTGCGAATATTTTCGTTACCAAGCGAGGGCACTCAAAAATCCTCGATTTTGGCCTCGCGAAAATCAGCAGCTCGGAAAAGGTGGGAGCGCTGTCGGATGGGTCGACCACGCACGGAGTGACGGAAGCAGATCTTACTAGCCCTGGGACAGCGTTGGGCACGGTCGCGTATATGTCGCCCGAACAGGTGCGTGCGAAAGAGCTTGATTCACGGACGGATATTTTTTCCTTTGGCGTGGTGCTGTATGAAATGGCTACGGGCCTGCTGCCCTTCCGCGGGGAAAGCTCAGGCGTCGTCACAGACGCGATTCTGAATCGCTCGCCGGTGGCGCTGGTGCGGCTGAATCCGGACTTGCCGCCGCAGCTTGAGCAAATTATCACCAAGGCACTCGAGAAGGATCGCGACCTGCGCTATCAGCACGCTTCCGAGATGCGTTCCGATCTGAAGCGGCTGAAGCGCGACACAGATACAGGCCGAACAGCAGCGCGAACTTCGGACGCAGACGATGAGGAAATACCGGAGAAAGCACCATCAGGGCCAGCACACGCGAGTTCCGGGCGCAAAAGTTCCGGGCGTCGCGTAGCGGCCGAATCGCCTGCCGAATCGTCTACTGGGCCGGCGAAGCTTGATGCGGGCCTGCCATGGAAACAAATTGTGCCGGCGGCAATTGTGCTCGCGGCGCTTATTGCAGGTGGTTTGTACTGGCGCTCGCGGCAATCCGGAAAGCTCGGCGAGAAAGATACGATCGTGCTATCGGATTTCACGAACACAACCGGGGACGCAGTGTTCGACGGCACGCTGAGGCAAGGCCTGGCCGTGCAGCTCGAGCAGTCGCCGTATCTCAGCTTGATTTCCGACGAGCGAGTGCAGCAAACGCTGAAGATGATGGGGCAGGCTCCGGACGCAAGATTGAGTCCCGAAACGTCGCGCGAGATTTGCCAGAGAACGGAAAGCGCCGCCACTCTCATGGGCTCGATCGCGCAGATCGGATCGCAGTACACCATTATTTTGAAGGCAGTGAACTGCGCCAACGGCGAGACGCTGGCGAGTGCCGAGGCCGAAGCGTCGGATAAAAATCACGTGCTCGACGCGCTAGGCAAGGCGGCTTCGGAAATGCGCGGCAAGTTGGGCGAATCACTCAGCACAGTGCAGAAATTTGAAAAGCCGCTGCGTGAGGCGACCACTTCTTCTCTGGAGGCCTTGCAGGCGTACAGCCGTGGCCGCCAGTTGATCGGCGCGAACGACTTTGCCGGGTCCATCCCGGTCCTTAAGCGCGCCATTCAGCTGGATCCCAATTTCGCAATGGCCTACGCGGTGCTGGGGACGTCGTATGTGAATATCGGTGAGGTCGGCCTCGCTTCGGAGAATGCCAGGAAAGCGTATGAACTGAAGGACCGCGTGAGCGACGTCGAAAAGTTTTACATCGAGTCTCACTACTACGAAATGGCGACCGGTGACCTGGATAGGGCCCGGCAAACATTCAAGCTGCTGGCTCAGAATTATCCACGGGAAGAAACCGCTCCGACGAACATGGGAGTAATCGACGTTGTTCTGGGCGACTACGAAGACTCTCTTAAGCAGGCGCAGGACGCATTCAAACTGAATCCCAGCGGCCTGAATTATTCGAATCTGATTTCTTCCTTTATTACGTTGAACCGCCTCGATGAGGCAAAGGTGCTCGCCCAGGACGCGCAAGCCAAAAAACTGGACTCCGGCTACCTGCGCATCGCGATCTATCAGATTGCATTCTTGCAAAACGACAAGACGGCGATGGCCCAACAGGTGGGCTGGTCGGTTGGAAAAACTGGTGTGGAGGACGTGTTTCTGGCGATGGAAGCCGATACCGCGGCGTATGGAGGGCAGTTTCGCAAAGCGCGAGACGTTACACGACAGGCCGCGGCATCCGCCGAGCGGGTGGATGAGAAAGAGACGGCCGCGTCTTATCTTGCTGAGGCCGCCCTGCGCGAGGCCCTGGTGGGGAACTCAAATCTCGCCCAAGAAGGGGCCACTGCCGCGCTGCGGCTGACCAATAGCCGTGACGTGCAGTTTCTAGCGGTGATGGCCTATGCTGCCGGCGGTGATGCCAGCAAGGCGCAAACGCTGGTGGACGATTCCAAGAAGCGATTCCCGGAAGACACTCTCGCGCAATTCATCGAGATTCCCACGGTTGAGGGTCAGATCGCGCTCGCGCACCGCGATTCGTCGAAGGCGCTTGAAATCTTGCAATCGGCCTCCCGGTACGAACTCGGGCAGATAGGCGCCGGAGGCGCGACGCTCGCGCTATATCCGGTGTGGGTAAGAGCGGAAGCGTATCGCATGGCAGAGCAAGGGGCCGAAGCAGCGCGCGAGTATCAGAAAATTCTGGATCATCGCGGCGCCGTGACGAATGGAATCATCGGCGCGCTCGCGCATCTCGGAATGGCTCGCGCGTATGCGTTGCAGGGCGACACGGCGAAGGCGCACGTGGCTTATCAGGATTTCTTCGCGCTGTGGAAGGATGCGGACCCGGACGTACCTGTGTTGGCGTCCGCGAAAGCCGAATACGCGAAATTGAAGTAGCGGTGCGGCGGATTGATTTTCGTTGGTGCCGTTAAGGCCTCAGGTCAATTCCGGCCGGGCCGGCCGGAATGGGACGTGAGCTACGATTCAAACCTCACCTAGCGTCGCCTGAACTACGAATCAAACCTTACTTAGCGTCGCCTGAACTACGGATCGAACGACGGATCGACCTCCACCCCGCATCACTTGAGCTACAGTTCGAATGGAGTCCCGCAGTTGAGCCGCGAGCAAAAAAGCCCACGACGAGGAAATCGTCGTCGTGGCTACCATCCAACGCTGCGAAATCCGAGTGATAGAAACTGAATAGCGATATTTTGCTGCGCTCTAACTGCCGGTCGGGACCACTCCTGCGCCTTCAATCATTAGGATCACGGTTTTTTCCGGAGCGCGCGTGCGATGAACCACTCCGCGCGGGACGGTGAAACCCTGCTTGGGCATTAGCTCGACGGTGCGGTCTTCGAGATCGATCAGGAAGCGGCCGTCGACGACGTAGAAGAATTCGTCTTCGTTGTCGTGTTTATGCCAGTGAAATTCGCCTTGCATGACGCCGAGGCGGACAACGCAGTCGTTAACCTGGCAGAGGGTTTGGTTGTACCAGGCGTCAGTGCAAGTATCGATGAGGGATTTTAGATCGACGAGTTCGAGCGGGGCGAACTTTGTGTTCAGGTTGATGGAGTATGGGGATGGTGCGGACATTTTGGCTCCTTTGGTGTTGGTGCGGGGTTGATTTTATATCGGGGGCGGGGATGCTGGGTAGCGACGTGTGATGAGTGGCGAGTGGCGAGTGATGAGTGACGAGTGAAGGGCGAAGGGTCAAGGGCAAAGGCTGGGTGGGCGCCTCGGCGGGGCGGAAAGGCCCACGACGAGGTGAGGCGCTCGTGGTGGCTACCTTGGCGGGTGCGGGTGGGTGCGGGCGGCTAGAAGAGATGGGCTAGCCAGCGGTGGAATGGATGGAGGAGTGAGCCGGAGAGGCCGGCGGAGTTTGGATCTGCGATGGTGGCGTAGACGAGGATGATTGTCAGGGCGATCATGATGATGCTCATGGTCCAGGCGACGATGTTGAAGCCGAGTGTGTTGACGTGCTCGCCCATCAGGTCGCGGCGATTGATGAGGAGAAGGATGAAGATCAGGACTACGGGGAGCCATACTCCGTTTGCGACCTGCGACAGGACGAGAATTTTCAGCAGTGGGGCTTTGGGGATCAGGATGATGCCTGCGCCCACGACGATCAGGCCCGTGTAAAGGGAATAAAACGCCGGCGCTTCATTTAGTTTGCGGTCGAGGCCGGCTTCGAAGCCGAGGCCTTCGCAGATTACGTGTGCGGTCGAGAGGGGAAGAATCGACGCGGCGAAGAGCGACGCGTTGAGCAGGCCGAATGCGAAGAGCGTGCCTGCCCACTTCCCTGCGAGCGGTTTGAGAGCGGCGGCGGCTTGCGCGGCGTCGCTGATATTGGTGAGTCCGTTCGCATGCAGCGTTGCCGCGCAGCAGACGATGATGAAGAAGACGATCGCCATGCAGGAAATGCTGCCGACGAGAACGTCGAGGCGGGCGTGTTTGTACTGGCGCGGGCCGACTTTCTTTTCGACGAAACCTGCTTGGAGATAGAAGAACTGCCACGGAGCGATCGTGGTGCCGATCAGCGCCGTCAACATTAGAAGATATTCCGCGTTGAAATGAAATGTAGGCGCGACGGTTTCCTTGGCTGCCAGGAGCCAATCGGGCTTGGCGAGCACGGCCGAAATCACGTATGACAAGTAGAAGGCGCACGCCACGAGAAATATTTTTTCCACCTGTCTGTAGGAGCCTCGGACGACCAAGAGCCAAACGGCGATGGCGGCGATGGGCACAGCGACGTACTTGCTGATGCCAAAAATTTGCATCGAGGCTGCGACACCGGCGAATTCCGCGACTGTATTGCCGAGGTCGACGATCAGCGCCGCGGCCATCACGAAAAACGTGGAGCGGAAGCCGAATTCTTCGCGGATCAGGTCGGACAGGCCTTTACCGGTGACGACGCCCATGCGCGCGCACATTTCTTCGGAGACGTAGAGCGCGATCGTCATGGGAATCAGCGACCAGAGCAGGGTGTAGCCGAATTGCGCGCCGGCGGTGGTGTAGACGGTGATGCCGCCGGCGTCGTTGTCGACGTTGGAGGTGATGAGTCCGGGGCCGACGACCGCGAGCAGAAGGAGGAGGCGGTTGCGCAGGAAGCGCGTGCGACGGCTGACCTGCTTGCCGCGCGACTTCAAGTCGGCGAAAGTGCGCTCGATTGTGACCCAGGTGTTCATTACTTCCAAAACCCCGAAATACGGAAAATTAAAAATGTAGCAGCGAACAGCTGAAGCTGATGGGCGGCGTGTTGCCACCGATCGAGCGGGCACGGTCCCGCAGAGCCGTCCGGGACGCACAAATCGCGCATGTCATGCCCCTACCGAAAAAACGCTCTGACGCCGCGCTTATAGCTTTGCGTTCATGCGGCTGACTATGTCGTCGACCGTGATTGCGCCGATTGGGCGGTTGTCTGCGTCGACGACTGTGAGGCCGCGCAGATTATATTTGTCGAACAGATCGAAAATGTCCTTTTCGCGCGTTTCGGCGCGAACGGAAAGGACCGGCTCGAAGCGAAGCTCGTCCATCCGCTGCTCGGAACTGGCGATGACGAGGCGCGCGATCGGGACGGTACCTGCGAGCGCGCCATAGTGATTGATGAGGACAATGTTGTCGAGCTGATCCGGAATGATCTCGTTAAAGCGGATATGGTCGACCACTTCGCCGCGAGTGGCATCTTCGCCGACGACGACGAGTTCGGTGTTCATCATGCCGCCGGCGGTATTCTCATCGTAACGCATCAGCGCTTCGACTTCGGTTTTCTCGTCGCCTTCCATCTCCTTCATCACTTCTTTCGAGGTTTCAGGCGGAAGGCTGGCGATCAGGTCGGCGGCCTCGTCGGGGCTCATCTCTTCGAGAATATCCGCGGCTTTTTCGGGGTCGAGCTTTTCGAGGACTTGCGTTTGCAGGCGCTTGTCGAGCTCGGCGATTGCTTCCGCGGCGCTTTCCTCATCGAGCGAATCGATGATGCCCTGGCGCTCGGCGGGCGACAGCGCTTCCATAATCTCCGCGAGGTCGGCGGGGTGCAAAGCGGTGAGTTTTTGGCTGGACATGCGCAGCTTGACGCGGCGGAGCGGATCGGACTCGATCAAGTTGACGAATTCCCAGCGAATTGCGCGGGGCGGCAACCTTTCTTCGATGCGGCGAATTCCCATCGGCGGAACAAGACCCTGGAGGAGACGTCGAACCGCACCTTTCACACCGACGTCCACCTGCGTGATGCGCATTTCGACATTTCCGTTGGTGCGATGTTCGGAAAGATCGATGTCGTTGACGCGGACAACTTTTCGCCCGTTCGTGTCGATAATCTGCTGGTCGAGGAGATCTTTGCGGACGGCAAGCCACGCTTCATTGGGCTGATAGAGCTCGAGGGCGGACTCGTCGGTGCTGAGTTTGACCCGGCCGGGGGCGACGGATGCAATCTGGTCGTAGCGGGCGACGATAGGCCGGTACTGGCCGCGGCCGAGGAGAAGCCGCGCGACGCGATTCGGCTGATCGGCAGGCTCAATGAACATTTCTTTGACGCGGCCTACGAAGTTTCCGGCTGAATCGTAGGTTTCGGCGCCTAGAATTTCTGTGGCGTGAAGCATGACGGCTCCTTACCAAATGAAACGGGACAGTTTGACTGATGACCGAAAAACTAAGGCTCTCGGGCAAAAAAAAAGCCCGAGACCGGCGATGCATCCGGCCACGGGCAAAAGTTGCCGCCCTCGGTTTAAGTCAGGCCGGGCCTCGCCTCCCTGCTCCCTGATATCGGCTGAGAGCAGCGATCGAATGCATCCGGAAAGGCGAAAAGTCCGCGACAGACGCTGCCGAAATGCCCTGATGGGCGTCTGCTTCCCGGTTCCAGATTAGACGAACGCTCTTCCATTGCGCTGCGCCTTTGTCCCCGATTGACTAGTAAAGGGATACGGAAATTTTGTCAAGCAAAGAGTGCATGATTCGCGAGATTTTTATCTGGAGAAGAGCATATTTCGAGGAGTCCGGCCGCGGCGGCGGCATTCGGCGACGTAGACGTCCCAATAGGTGCCGCGATAGTAGTCTCGCGGAGTGAAACCAAGAGCTCGCGCGGCGCGATCGATTGCGGGCGGCTGGCCTTCGAGTTCTAGGAAAGCGCCCGCGGGAGTTTCGTCGAGTTCGAGCGCGAGGTGGGCAAGGCGAAACGTGCTGCGGAATTTCTCATACCGGAAGCTGGGCCGAAGACCAAGGGTGCGCAGGATTTTATGCCATCGGCGAGAAGAGGCGACAACGAGCTCCCGTTCGAGTTTTTCCTTGTACCGAAATGGGCCCGAGGAGATGGGGCGGGCCGGCGCTTTGGCGGTGAGAATTGTCCGGCGTTGCGCGTTATTGCGCGCTCTCTTTTGCGAGCCGAAGCCCGGTGTGACGGCTGGGGTTTCCACGCGAATGCGGAGCAGTCGGCCTCGACTGCGGAGGGCGGCGTCCGGAGTATCGTAGAGAGTATTCTGTTCGAGGACCCGCCCGCCGTATCGGGCTCCGAGACTTCGCAATTTTTGAAGCATTCGCGAGACGTCGGCGACGCGAAGCTTTACCTCGATTTCTCGATTTGTGGGGCGAATGCCGGGGCGATTCGTGTGGCGATTGGTCTTTCGGTTTTCGTGGAGATGACCGGCCATGATGCCCTGAGTATAGCTTAGCGTCGCCGGGCTCGAACGATGTTGCCAGACCGCGCGCGAGCCAGCATAATCGCTTCCCTACCGAAGGTTTACAGTCACGATAGATGCGCCGATTGCCCGAATGATGCTGGAATGACGCTGGAATGATTTCGCAAAGATGACCGAGCCGACGACTCCACTGATGCAGCAGTATCACGCCGTGAAGAAGCAGCATCCCACGGCGCTGCTGCTTTTCCGCCTGGGCGATTTCTACGAGCTTTTTTACGACGATGCGAAGGTGGCGTCGAAAATCCTGCAGATTACGCTGACCGCGCGGAACAAAGAAAAAGTGGGCGCCGTGCCGATGTGCGGCGTTCCGTATCACGCCGCTGAGAATTACATCGCGCGTCTGATTCGCGCGGGGCACAAAGTGGCGATCTGCGAGCAGATGGAGGAACCCGGACCCGGCAAGAAAATCGTGCGGCGCGAAGTGATTCGCGTGCTTACGCCGGGGACGGCGACGGGCGCGGGGCTGGTGGAGGCGAAGGAGAACAATTTTCTGGCGGCTGTGGCTCGAAGCGCTGCTGCAAGTGCTGCGGCCGGCGCGGGTGGACGTGCCGCTTCTCGCGGTGGCGGCGAAGGAGCGATTGGTCTGGCGTTTGTGGACCTCTCTACGGGGGAATTCCGCGCGACGGAATTTACGGGCGATAAAGCGGAGGCGCGTTTGCGCGATGAACTGGGAATCCTGCGGCCTCGCGAGGTGCTGCTGCCGCAGCCGGTGTCACTGTTCCCCGCTTCTGTGGCGGCAAAGGAACTGAACGGCTTGGGAGCAGTGGAAACGCGGCTCGATGATTGGATCTTCGAGCCCAATCACGCGACGCGCGTGCTTGAGGAGCATTTTCGGGTGGTCGCGCTGGAGGCATTCGGATTGAACGAGCACCCTCAGGCGACGGCGGCGGCAGGGGCGTTGGTTCATTATTTGCGCGAGACGTCGGCGATTGGCGCCCGCAAACCTGAAGACGCGGCGATCGTGCCGTCGATGCGGCCGGCCGGGACAGGCCTCGAGCACCTCGACCGAATCGCGTACTACGAGCAGCAGGACGCGATGATCCTCGATCAGGTGACGGCGCGGAATCTGGAGCTCGTTCAGGCGACGACGGGAGACGATGCGCAGGCGACTTTACTTGCGGCGATTGATGAGACGGCGACCGGCATGGGGGCGCGGCTGCTGCGGAGCTGGGTACTTCGACCGGAGATATTGATCGAAGAAATCGAAGCGCGGCTTGAGGCTGTGGCGGAATTGAAATCGCGGACGGTGGCGCGCGAGGAGATTCGCCGCGAGCTTGGGGGGATTTTGGATATTGAGCGGCTGACGAGCCGGGTGACGCTTGGCGTGGTGACGCCGCGAGATTTGCTGGCGTTGCGGGGATCGCTCGAGAAGATTCCGCGCGTGCGGACGCACATGGATTCGGGCGGCGCCGAAAGGGGCGCAGCGAGCAGCGCCCCTACGACGGGCAACAGCGCTGAGGCGGCGTCGCGTACCGCCAGCGCATCGACCGTGGTCGGTGGTGCGGCGGCGGGCAGCGCGGCGAGACTTGTGGCGATTCGCGAGCAAATGGATGAGATGGCGGATGTGCGCGATTTGATTGCGCGCGGGATATCGGATGATCCGCCGGCGATGGCGAACGATTCGGGCGTGATCCGTCGCGGCTTCCATGCAGAGCTCGACGAGCTTCGCGATATTACGAAGCAGGGGCGGCAAATCATCGCCGCGATGGAAGAGCGTGAGCGAAAACGTACGGGGATTGCATCGTTGAAAATCCGCTACAACGGCGTGTTCGGCTTCTATATCGAAATATCGAAAGCAAATTTGCATCTTGCACCCGCGGATTACGAGCGGAAGCAGACGCTCGTGAATGCGGAGCGGTTCACATCGAGCGAGCTGAAGGAATACGAGCGAAAAGTGCTGTCGGCCGAGGAGCGCGTGCTCGAAATCGAGCGTCGGCTCTACGGCGAGATGCGCGAGACGATCGCTCGCGAGGCGGGACGGCTTCGCAGGACTGCCGCCGCGATCGCGCAGCTAGACGTTCTGGTGAATTTCGCTCGCATTGCGGCGTCGCGTAATTATTCGCGGCCGGAATTTACGGACACAGGAATCGACGCGAAGGGAAAACGCGGCTCGTTGATGATTTCCGGCGGGAGGCATCCCGTGATCGAAAAGCTATTGGAAGAGCGCGGCGAGCGGTTCGTACCGAACGATCTGTATCTCGACGACGAGTCGCAATTCTTACTGGTGATTACGGGCCCGAACATGGGCGGCAAATCCACCTACCTGCGGCAGGCGGCGCTGATTTCAATTCTGGCGCAGATGGGCTCGTTCGTTCCGGCGGCACAGGCGAAATTGCCGGTGTTGGATCGAGTGTTCACGCGGATTGGCGCGTCGGACAATCTGGCGCGGGGGCGGTCGACGTTTTTGGTGGAGATGAGCGAAGTGGCGGCGATTTTGAACACGGCGACGGCGGCGAGCTTGGTGCTGCTGGATGAAGTGGGCCGCGGGACTTCTACTTTCGACGGGCTGTCGATTGCGTGGGCTGTGGTCGAGGCGCTACACGCGGGAGCGCGGCCGAAAACTCTTTTCGCGACGCACTATCACGAGTTGACGGAGCTTGAGCAGCTGCTGCCCGGCGTGAAGAACGTGCATGTGTCAGTGCAGGAGGCTGGAAACGAAATCGTGTTCTTACGGCGCGTTGAGCCGGGGAGCGCGGATAAGAGTTACGGAATTGAAGTGGCGCGGCTTGCGGGATTGCCGAATGCCGTGATTCGGCGAGCGCGGCAAATTTTGCGGAAGCATGAAGAAAGCGAAGACAAATTGACGGAGCAACTTTCGCCCGGCGCGGCGCCTCCTGCGGCGGAGCAGGTAAGTTTCACGGCGATCGACGAGAAAGTGTTGGAGGCGTTGCGCGAGGCCGAATTGAACAAGCTGACTCCGCTGGAAGCGCTGAATTTGCTGGCGGCGCTGCAGAAGCAACTGAGATGAGAGCGTAATGGCGCGAGCAATGCGAGTGCTGGGAATGATGTCGGGAACGTCGGCTGATGGGATCGACGTGGCGCTGGTGAGGATTTCGGGCGCGGCGGCGGGAATTTCCACGAAATTCGAAGGACATCATCACGTTCGATTCCCTGCGGCGGTGCGGGCTGCGATTTTGCGGCTGGCGAATGGCGCGGCAACGACGACCGGTGAAATCAGCCAGCTTAATTTCCTGTTGGGCGAGGAATTTGCGCGGGCGGCAATTGAGGGTTGTAAGCGCTGGCGCGTGCCAATGCGACAGATATCGCTGATTGGTTCGCATGGGCAGACAATTTTTCATCAAGGGATTCCGGCGCGATTTCTGGGGATGCGCCGCGTTGTCTCGACGCTTCAAATCGGCGAAGCAAGTATCATTGCCGAGCGTACCGGTGTGACCACGATTGCGGATTTTCGTCCGGCGGATATGGCGGCTGGCGGAGGGGGCGCGCCGCTGGTTCCGTTCGTCGATTATCTTTTGTACCGGCATCGGCGGTTGGGGCGGGTTGCGCTCAACATTGGAGGAATTGCGAACGTCACGGTGATCCCGGCAGGGTCGAGACCGGAGGATGTGTTCGCGTTTGATATTGGGCCGGGAAACATGATTCTGGACGCGATTGTGGAATCGGTCACGCGCGGGCGCAAGGGTTACGATCGCGACGCGAAAATTGCGTTCGGGGGCAAGATGATTCCGGCACTTCTCGAGCGTTTGATGCGCGAACCTTACTTGCGCCGCAAGCCGCCGAAGACGGCGGGGCGCGAGCAATTCGGCCAGGTCTTCGCTGAGAAATTGCTGGCTTGGGCGAGACGTGAGAGAGCGGGCGCCGCAGATTTGGTGCGGACGGTGACCGTGTTCACTTCGCTTTCGATTGCCGACGCGTTCCACAGAATTATTCTGCCGCGCGCGCGCGTGGATGAACTCATCGTTGCCGGAGGCGGCGCGCGAAATCCATTGATGATGGCGCAGCTTGCGGCAGCACTACCGGAGATTCGGATCGCGCCCGCGAGCGACTTCGGCATTCCGACCGACGCGAAGGAGGCATTTGCGTTCGCGGTGCTGGCCTATGAGGCGTACCACGGGCGAGCGAACAATCTTCCCTCGGCGACCGGGGCGCGACACGCGGCGGTGCTGGGAAAACTGGTGCATGGACGGTCACGCTAGGATGCGGCGGCTTGCTCTTGCGGCGCTCGCATGCGTGATCTTTTTGGCGGGTTGCTCATCGCATCGCGATTGGAGTGAGCCGGGGACGGTAAATTTTCTGATCGAGTCGATGCCGACGAATCTCGATCCGCGCATCGGCACCGACGCGCAATCGCAGCACCTTGACGGGTTGATTTTCGATTCGCTCGTCGCGCACGACGCGGAAATGAATATCGTTCCGGACCTGGCGGAGAGTTGGGAGGCGCGCGATCCGCTCACGTATGTATTTCACTTGCGCCACGGCGTGCAATTTCACGATGGCCGCGCATTCACGTCCGCGGACGTGAAATTCACATTTGATTCGATCATGGACGGAACAGTGAAGACGCCGAAGCGCGGCGCGTTTCGAATGGTTGAGTCGATCGATGCGCCGGATGATTGGACGATTGTGTTTCATCTGCGCGAGCCGTACGCGTCGTTTCTGTGGAACCTGACGCGGCCCGGGGTGGGAGTGGTGCCGCGCGGAGCGGGCGCGGAGATGGCGCAGCATCCGGTGGGGACTGGGCCGTTTCGATTTGTAAACGAAGTGGCAGACCAGGAGATCGTACTCGAGCGGAGTCAGAAATATTTTGGAGACGCGCTGACTGTATCGTCAGCCCAAGTGATTGCGATGCCAGCGCCAGCAGGCGAAAAGGAGGCTCAGCCGGCTGTGGTGCGAGGCAATGTGGAGCGCGTGCGATTCCGGATCGTACCGGACGCAATTGTGCGCGCTCTCGAACTTCGAAAAGGCACGGCGGACGTGGCAGTGAACTCGTTGAGTCCGGATATGGTGGTGACGCTCGCAAAGGAACATGGCCTCGCAGCCGATCAGCAGCCGGGAACGACAATTGCGTACGTCGGCTTCAATCTCGAAGATCCAATTCTCGCGCTTCGCGAAGTGCGGCAAGCGCTCGCGTATGCCACCGACCGGGAGACGCTGATCAAATATCTAATGCGGGGGCAGGCGCGGGCGGCGTCGAGTTTGCTGCCGCCAAACCACTGGGCGTACGACCCGAACGTCCCGCAATACGATTTCGATCCCGCGCGCGCCGAACAATTGCTGGATGCGGCGGGCTTCCGGCGAGGCGCCGGCGGTGTACGGTTTCATCTGGAGTTCAAAACTTCCACAGAGGAGTTTTCACGATTGCTGAGCGAAGCGATCGCAGATGAATGGAAGCGCGTGGGCGTGGCGATCGATTTGAGGCCGCTGGAATTCGCGACTTTTTATGCGGACCTATCGCGCGGAAGTTTTCAGCTATCGGCGCAGCGCTGGGTGGGAGCGAACAACGATCCGGATATTTTCGATTACGTTTTCAACTCGAAGAAAATCCCTCCGAACGGCGCGAACCGCGGCGAGTATCGCAATCCAGAGCTCGATTCCCTGCTGGATCGGGCGCGAGTCGAACTCGACCGCGAAAAACGGAAGGCGCTGCTGTGGGAAATTCAGAAAATCGTGGCGGACGATGAGCCTTACATCAATTTGTGGTACCCGGACAACGTGTGCGTCCATCGAGACCGGTTGGCGGACATCGTGATTCCGCCTGCGGGTGACTACGATTTCATCGAACGTGCGAGGTTGCAGTAACTCGGCTTCGCGAACCGCAGCAGTTCGCGCAATGCGCGCTTGCCTGATCGGTTCGAACTCGCCGGAGGATACCCAAAAAATCGGCGCGCTTGTTCGCGCCTGCCGCCGCGTAGGCAACGTGAATGATCGGGGTATTTCTTCGTGACGGATCGGCAAGAAAAGGATAAGGGCCGGGGGCGCCCACCGCCCAGAAAAAATCCGCGTGCAGGCCCTGAGTTTCGGCTGGCAAATTGAAGAAGTGGACCGCTTTCTCGCTGACTTGTTCGCGTGATTGAGCTTCGAAGACAAAGAACGTCAACCCCGAAAAATCCACCTGTTCCATCGGCGGCAAATCTAGATTTTTGAAGTCGCCATACGCGCGAGGACCGTTGAGCGCCTGCCGGAACGTAATACCGGAAGTGAGCTGCTGGGAATAAAAATCAGAAAGCGTGGGTGAGTAGGTGCAGGTGTAGGAAACTTGCAACTCCGATTGCGAGAAATCGCGGTCGTCGGTCTTCGCAGCGCGGGTGGCTTCGGTCACCTTTGCCAGCGCGTCTTCCATACAAGAATGCGACGGCGGCAGAAACAGGAAAAAGAGATAATCGGGGAGGCTCATGCCTGTTCCGTTCGTCGAATGCATCTGCGTATCGAGCCAGTAGGCGTCGTGACCGATCAAAGGATTATCGGAAGTGGCGAGCTGCAACACCGTGAGTGCCACGGTGTTCGAAAGGAACAGCAGCTGATTGAAATGAAATGGGGGGGCGTAGGGGCCGAGGCCTCCCGGAGGCGGCTCGGTGCCAGAACCCGAGGGCTTCCAGTTCGGGCCTAGCTGAATCGAGACGCCATTCTCGAGACCGAAGCGTTGGAGATCAGTGGGCTGCTGCGGTGCTGCATTCACGAGCGCCGCGCCGAAGATCAATCCTGCCAATAAGGCCGCGGCTGCTGCGCGATGCGTTCTCGTCGTCATTTCTGCGATAAGTGTAGGGGCGAACGAGGATTCACTCAAGGTGAAAGGCGGTTCCTTTTCGTCGCGCGAGAGGGCATCCTATGCGAACTCGCAGCGGCGTTTGATTTTTCTCGCAGATTCGCCATTCCTTCGCGGTTGTGAGATGGCGGATTTGAACGCCATCCAAGCTTGCGCGTCAGCTCGCGGGCGGTACACTAGATGTTGCCCGCCCGATACGAAATCACCTCTATTTCGTCTGAAGGAGTTGCTATGACCCGGTCCCCGTTCGTTCCGCGGACAATCTTGCTCGGTGGAGCTTTGCTGGCACCTGCGTGGAGTGCGAAAAGAAGCGCCGGCACAAAATATCCAGAACCCGAAGATGCCGCCGTAGCGAACGGCGTTTTTCAGAGCGACTATTTCGGATTGCGCTATCCGCTGCCGGAGGGCTGGGTAGAGGAGCTGAAGGGGCCGGAGCCGTCGACGTCCCGTAGTACACGGAAAATAAGATGTAGCGATAGCGGCGGTAGCGCCTAGCTTGCGCCTCGCTCAATGCGAGACGTTGATCGGCTACAGGATTTTCGACTGCGCGCTGCATTAAAACCTGTATGGCGGTCCGGTCACTTCGAGTTCAAAGTCTCTGTGCAGGTGACCGAGAATTGTGCGGTGAAACGGCCCTATTAGCGTCACCGTGGGGATGGGATTTGACTGTTATGGAAATGAATGCCACACGACCCTGCCGGAAGTGCGGAAGTCCTGAGATTTTTCGTTCGCATCGCCATGGCACGATCGAAAAATATATCCTTCGCGCCATCGGCATGCGGCCGTACCGCTGCGTGAATTGTGATTCCCGATTTTACGGCTTCCCTTCCTCTTACGAAGATGCTTCGCCTGACATGAAGGCTGCTTAGGCTGTTTCGGATCGCTCGACTTGCGATATTTTCAATTGCGAGGACGCGCACGGAGGGAGTCTGCTTGAACCTGCGGAGCGTGGATCTGTGGGACGTGAACTGGCTGGCTGCGCGGCGTGGTTTACTGCAGTGCTGCGTGGATTTCAGATTCGGAGATTGCGCCTTCCCGCACGACTGACCACTCATTGCCATTGATGCGCACGATCGTCGAGGCGAGGATCGCGCCCGTGTCGCCTGAATCAAGAATTAACGGCAAACGCTCGCCTAGCTGCTTCACGATTTGTCCGGCGTTCGTGCAGGACGGAAAGCCGGAGAGGTTTGCGCTGGTGCCGGTGATCGGCCCGCCAACGGCCTCGATGAGTGCGGACGTGATCCGCGAATTTGGCCAGCGCAGCGCCACGCGTCCCGTATTCCCCGTCACCTTCAGAGGCAGCCGGTGCGTCGCTTCGACCACGAGCGTCAAAGCGCCGGGCCAAAATTTGTGCGCCAGGACGAGAAACGCATTCGGGATGTCGCGAGCGAGCGTGACAGCCTGCTCGATCGAATGCACGAGGATCGGCAATGCCTTCGTCTCCGAGCGGCCTTTCACGCGGAACACGTCCTCGATCGAAGAGAGATTGAACGGATCGGCGGAAAGCGCGTAGAACGTGTCTGTGGGCAGGCCTACGACACGGCCGCGGCGGATGAAGTCGGCCGCGTAGTCCACCACGTTCGCTTCGGGCGCATCCGGCGAAATTTTTAGGACTTCAATGGGCAAAGTGTTCGCTCATGGCGGGTTACGCCCCTGTTTTCGCTTCTGCGGCAACGTACCATAGCCAACGCGAGCGACGCAAGGCGATGCCGCAAGTCGTGAACCAGCGAAGAAGCTCAGGCCGGATTCTGATTTTCCTATCCCGCAGAGATTATTCTGGCCAGTTCAACTCCCGTCGTATATCACTTGCACGCCGACACGGAATGGATTCGAATTGCTGGACGGCGGTAAACATCTTGACTCACGCAGGTGGTACTCCTAACATGCCGTTCCCAAAGAAGTTTTCCGGGGCACGCGTGTTTCCTGCGCCCGGGATTCTAGGGACATGAAAGAAAATCCTGGGAGGAACTCAATGGCTCGTTACCTGCGACTGCTAGCAGTGGTCTTGATACTTTTCGTTGCGCCGCTTTCTGCGCAGACTGGTCCGGCGAAGCCGTTGGTGTTCGAGGTTTCTTTTCCGAAAGAGCTGTCCGCTACTCCGGTGGATGGACACATCCTTCTGATAATTTCCAAGGCTGACGGCCAGGCGCCTGGTCTCGATGGATTCGGTGTCGTGGAAGGCATCGATTCCCAGCAGGCGTTCGGCGTGGATGTGGACGCGTTGCAGCCCGGCGAGATCGCGCGCGTGGATGCCACGACGCTCGGTTATCCGCTTGAGAGCTTGCGCGAACTGGTTCCCGGTGAATACTCCGTGCGGGCCGTGCTGAATCTTTACGAGACATTTCATCTCGGCAACGGCAAAGTCGTGAAGCTTCCGCCGGACAAAGGCGAAGGCCAGCACTGGCAGACCAAGCCCGGAAATTTTCTGAGCGCCACGCAGACGTTGCATCTTGACCCGGCCAACTCCGGCGTGATTCGCGTGAGCTTCGACCATAAGGTGCCACCGCTGGAACAAGAGCTCGCGGCCGTGGAATCGATGCTGGACTGGCGGCCGATCGCGCATCCCGATAGCGGCGAGGACAATAAGTGGGAAAAGCACGTCCACATGCATAGCGAATTGCTGTCCAAATTCTGGGGACGGCCCACGGACATTAGTGCGGTGGTGCTGCTGCCGGACGGCTGGGACGAGCACCCGGGTGCTCGCTACCCCGTTTTGATTTCTGAGGATCACTACCACCGTCATTTTTTCCCCGGCTTTCGAACGACGCCGCCGGAATCGAAGCAGCGGGATGGCGCGGCGGACTTGGGAGAGAAGCCGGTTCAGGATTGGACGCTGGGACGGGATAAAGAGCGAGAACTGCAAGAAACGGGATGGAGATTGTTTCAGGATTGGACGAGCGGCCGCTTGCCCCGCGTGCTGATTGTGATGCCGCAGCATGCGAATCCGTATTTTGACGATTCGTATGCGGTGAACTCCGCGAACGTCGGCCCCTATGGCGACGCGATCATGCACGAACTGTTGCCAATGATCGAAAAGAAATTCCACGGCTTGGGGCAAGGCTGGGCGCGGACGACGTTTGGCGGCTCGACGGGCGGCTGGGAAACGCTTGGCGTGCAAGTGTTTTATCCCGACGAGATCAACGGCGCGTGGGCGGGATGTCCTGATCCGATCGATTTCCGAGCATATGGAACCGTGAATATTTATGAAGACAAGAACGCCTATTTCCGGCAAGGGCCGTTTCTGAAAGTGCCGCTCCCTCAAAAGCGGCAGACGAATGGAATTATCGACACCACGATGGAGATCGAGAATCGTCACGAACTGGTGCTTGGCACTCACGGCCGTTCCGGCGAGCAGTGGGATATATGGCAGGCGGTTTTCAGTCCTATGGGAGACGACGGCTACCCGAAACCGATCTGGGACAAGCGCACCGGCCAAATCGATCCTTCAGTGGCCGAATACTGGCGCGAGCATTACGATCTGAGTTACATCATGAAACGCGACTGGGCTACGCTCGGGCCAAAACTTGCCGGCAAACTCAATTTCGCGGTGGGTGACATGGATACCTGGTACCTGAACAACGCCGTGCACCTCACCGAAGGAATGCTCACAGACCCGAAGCTGTTCCCTCCTGCGAATGCAACATTCAAGTACGGTCCGCTTCAGCCACACTGTTATCAGGGCATGCCGCTGAACGCGCCGCGGATCGAACGGACCAACGAATTGCCGACGCTCATCTGGCAAATGGTGAAGCACATCGAAGACACCGCACCTTCTGGCGCTGATTTGAAAAGCTGGAAGTATTGATCGGGACGGCATGCCCGGCTCGGCACGCAACGGCGGCGTCGCGTCGGGGCATTTGATATTTTCGGAGTGGGGGCGCTGGTTGCTGCGCTCGCGTTCTACCCGCAGGTAGGCACGACGAACGCCTCGTTCTTCGTGGGTTCGCCATCGATCCGTTTGTTTACGCCGCGTGACGCGTTTGTTAGGCTTGCGGAATGATGCAGCACTCGATTGACCGCTCCGAACATGGCGATCTCATCACCAGCCGTGAGAATCGCTGGCTGAAGATGTTTCGCGCTGCGCTGCGCGGAACAGGGCCGGCGGAAGGCGAGGCGATTGGCGTTGAGGGGCCGAAGCTCGTGGAGGAGGCGCTGCGGTCGGGGCTCGAGGCGGAAGCGCTGCTCGTGAGCGAGTCGGCGGAGCGCGAAATCGAGCCGATTCTGCACGCGGCGAGTGCAACCGAATCTGGCGTAGCGCGCTCGCGAATTCTCCGCACGACGGATAAATTGTTTGCGAGCGTAGCTGGCACGGAAGCGCCGCAAGGAGTTGCCGCTCTGTTTCGTGCGCCCAAGTGGGAGTTTGACGACGTGTTGCGCGGCGTTGCGAATGCTGAAGGCGCGTTCAGCGGCGATTCCGCGCTCGTAATGGTGATGGCGGGCGTGCAGGATCCCGGCAATGTCGGCACGATCGTACGCTCCGCGGAAGCGTTTGGAGCGACGGGCACGATTGCAGCGCGTGGTACTGCTGATCCGTGGTCACCGAAGGTGCTGCGCGCTTCGGCAGGGTCGGCATTGCGACTGCCGCTGCTTCGAGGGATCGCGATTCCTGTGATACTCGCGCAGCTGAAGATGGCTCGCGTGAAAATTATTGCTGCGAGCGGCCACGCTGGCGAATCCTCGTCAGGCGCGACATTGAAGGCTGGCCCGCGCAAGAATCCGGACCTACGCGAACCCACCGCGATCTTCATCGGCAGCGAAGGCGCGGGACTTCCCCACGAGGTTTTGCATTCCGCCGACGCGACGATCGCGATTCCGATGCGCTCGCCGGTCGAGTCGCTCAACGCCGGGATCGCCGCATCAATCGTTCTGTTCGACGCCGCATGCCAGCGCCGCAGCGCGAAGTGACTTCCCACCCGTATTACCGCTCGCGGAGCTCTGCGCCGTTTCATACACCCACTGCTTCGTGCTAGCCTGAATTGTTGATGCCCCGCACGAACAACCCGAACAGCTCAAAGGCGCCCCGTGGGACTCTTTAGCGCTGTCCAGCCGCAGGAGGAGCCGCTCGCAGGCCGGCCGCTTGCTGACCGGATGCGTCCGCAGACTCTCGACGAATTCATCGGCCAGGAGGAACTGCTCGGGCCCGGAAAACCGCTGCGCACGCAAATTGAGCGCGACGACATGAGCTCGATGCTCTTTTGGGGGCCGCCGGGCTGCGGAAAGACCACCCTCGCGCGCATCATCGCCCGGCGCACGAAATCGGAGTACGTCCCTTTCAGCGCCGTGCTCGCAGGAATCAAAGAAATTAAGGAGGTGATGACGAAGGCCGAAGGTGCGCGGCGCTACGGACGACGCACGATCGTCTTCGTCGACGAAATGCACCGTTTCAATCGCGCGCAGCAGGACGCGTTTCTGCCGCATGTGGAAGCCGGCAACATCCTCCTGATTGGAGCAACGACCGAGAATCCTTCATTTGAAGTGATCGCACCGCTGCTCTCGCGCATGAAGGTGTACATCCTGAAAGCGCTGTCCGCCGAGCAGATCGTCGCGCTTCTCCGACGAGCCATCGACGATCCGGCGCGCGGCGTCGGGTGCGATACGATCGAGATCAGCGGCGAAATCCTCGAGCGCATCGCGGTTCTCGCAAATGGCGATGCGCGCTCGGCATACAACACGCTTGAAGCGCTCGTTTTCGGCACGGCGCCGGATGCGAGCGGGCGGCGCGTCATATCGCAATCGGTACTCGAAGAAGTGCTGCAGAGAAAACTCCTCCCGTACGACAAGTCAGGAGAAGAGCATTTCAACCTCATCTCCGCGCTGCACAAATCGGTGCGCAACTCCGATCCGGACGCGGCGCTTTACTGGCTTGCTCGCATGCTCGAATCGGGAGAAGACCCGCTCTATCTCGCGCGGCGGATGGTGCGGATGGCAAGCGAAGACATCGGTCTCGCCGAGCCGAACGCGCTCGCTGTGACATTGGCCGCAAAAGAGGCTTTCGATTTCATCGGTCCGCCCGAAGGAAATCTTGCACTCGCGCAAGCGGCGGTGTATTTGTCACTCGCGCCGAAATCGAATGCGTTGTACAAGGGCTACGGCGCCGTGCGCGAAGATTTGAAGAATACGATTGCGGAGCCGGTTCCTTTGCATCTAAGAAATGCGGTGACGGACTTGATGAGCAACGTTGGTTACGGAAAAGGCTACCAATACGCTCACAACGCGGAAGAGAAAGTCACCGATATGACGTGCCTACCGGAAAGTTTGCTGGGCCGCAACTATTACAAGCCGACCGATCAGGGATTCGAAGCTCGAATCCGGCAGCGGCTCGAGGAAATCCGGCGGATTCAGAAAAAGCCCGCTGAGCGAAAGTGAGAATCTAAACTGAGAATACGAACAACGATGCGGGTGTGCTGTGGCCTCAACTTCCTTGTAATGCTAGCGGTTGGCGCCACGTTTCTTTCAAGCTCGCTCTCCGCGCAGGAGAAACCGAAGCTCCTTGTCGAAGAAGACTGTTCTCACTTTGCGGTGGCGCCCGATAACAAGATCGCTTGTGTGGTGCAGCACCAGAAGCGGATTAAGAAAATTACGATTCAGCGCGACGACATCTGGGTCATCTCTCCGAATGGCGGCAAGAAGCGGATCGTTGAAGGTGATAAGTTCATGCCGTCGCCGCCCCCTTGAGCTATTCGGTGGATTCGATTTCCTGGTCTCCCGACAGCCGGCACCTCGCGCTCGACATCACGTTTCAAAAAGCCCCACCGGACGACGAGTCATCGCCCGCGACAGTGAAAGGGATTGCGCTCCTCGACGAGGATGGCGGCGAAGTAAAAGTCGCCGGATCAAAAAACCGGTTCATCGAGGAAGCTGGGAACGCAACGTGGCTTGCGGATGGGGCGACAGTCGTCTACCTGACCAGTGGCGGCCCGTATCAGATTGTGCGCATGAAACCAGCCGAAGGGAAAGCGGTAACTCTCTTCGATGGGCATACGTTCGATGGAATTACCTGGGACGCGAGACACAATCAGGCTTTCGCGATCGGCCAAAATCTGAGCATTTCCGGTAGAAACGTTCTCGTGCAGCTCGATCTCGTTCACGAAGGAGTGCGTGAGCTGACTCGCATTCCTGAATTTCAAGGAAAATTGACAATCGCGCCGTCCGGCAGTCGCATCGGTTATTTTGTCGACGCCGACACGATTGAGGTGCGCGAAATTGCGCATGCGACACAGCCGATCCGAACACGCGCTGGTTTTGGCCGCTTTGAATTTGGCCGCGATGAAAATCGCGTGCTACTGAAGCGCGGGCCGGATGACAAGTCCGGCAATCTTGTGTGGGTTGGGCTCACGGACGGCACGTTTCGTCCAATCCTGCACGATCTGCTGGTAAGCGCTTTCCAGATTGCGCCGGATGGCAATTCAATTGTGATTTCCGAGCCTGGAAAGCATATCTTGAAGGTTTATCCGCTGCAGTAGTCGTCGCGAGGGCAGGTTGCTGCGCACCGTCAAGTGAGACGAGTCAGGTCAGACGCAGCAGGCGAGGCGACCTGCCGACAAGCGTCCAATAGGTGTTCTGGCGGGGCTTACTTCGAAGCGAGAATTCCTCGGCGACTCATGTGTTCTTTCAGGATGCATGAGTCTTCAATCACAAAAAGTCCGGCGCTCCGGGCACGTTCTGCTGCTTCGGCATGCACCACGCCCTCTTGCATCCAGACCGCTCGTGCGCCGATGCGAATCGCTGACTCGACGATCGCAGGCACATGTTCCGAGCGGCGGAAGATGTCGACGATGTCGACGCGCTCCGGAATGTCTTCGAGCCGCGCGTAACTCTTCTCGCCCAGCACTTCTGTCTCGTTTGGATTCACCGGGATAATTCGATAACCGGCAGCTTGCATGTATTCGCTGACGCCAAAGCTTGGCCGCGAATGGCGGCTCGAAAGTCCCACCACTGCTATCGTTTTGCTGTTCTTGAGGATCTGCAGGACGCGGTCGATCGAAGGGGCTTGTTCGGCTGCCATCAACTTCCCTTCCGATGCTTTCCGGTTTTGCCGTCGGCGGGCGCATGCAACTCAGTGAGCACCTGCAGGAATTTCCCATTCTCTGCGTGGGTGCCGACGGAGACGCGAATACAATTCGGGAAACCCATCCAGCGCATGGGCCGCACGATCACTCCGTGTTTCAACATGTCCTCCGAGAGGGGCTCGGTCTCAAATCCGAAGTCAACGAGGATAAAGTTCGCGAACGACGGGACGAATTTCACGCCCAGATTTTTTAATCCTTCCGAGATCTGCTTAAGTCCAGCGCGATTCGATTCGATCGACCTCCGTACGTGTCCCGCGTCGCCGATCGCAGCGAGCGCCGCAGCCTGAGCGACACCCGATGTATTGAACGGCCCGCGAATCTTGTTCATTTCATCCAGCAATTCCGCCGGACCGATTCCGTATCCGATGCGAAGGCCAGCGAGGCCGTACACTTTTGAAAATGTGCGCAGGACGATCATGTTCCGGCCGCCGCGAACGATTTCGATCGAGCGCGAATAGTTCGGATGATCCACGTAATCGCAATATGCCTCATCGAGGACGACGAGCACATGCGCGGGAACAAGCGCGAGGAATTTGTCGAGGTCGTCCGCGGTAAACATGGTGCCCGTTGGATTATTAGGATTTGCGAGGAAGATCAATTTCGTTTCGGGCGGCAGAAACCGCGCCATCGCGTCGAGATCGAAATGGTAGTCGCGCATTGGAACATCGACGTAGCGCGCCCCCGTTGCTCGAATCGCGATGTAATACAGTGGGAAGGAGCCATACGAAGTGACACCACAATCTGCCGGCCGCAATACCATTCGCGCCGAGAGATCGATCAGTTCGGTCGAACCGCCGCCGAGGATAATATTGTCGATCGGAATGTGGTGTTTCTCCGAAAGCGCTTCACGGAGGTAAAAGCCTGCGCCGTCGGGATAGCGGTTCGAGCTAGCGAGCGCGTTCCTGGCAGCTTCGATCCCCAGCGGCGAAGGCCCCAGCGGATTCTCATTCGAAGCGAGTTTGATGGCGGTGGTTTTCAATTCCCGCTCGACCTCCTCGATCGGTTTTCCCGGAACGTAAGGAGCAAGCTCGCGGATGTAGTCCGGGACAAGTTCGCGAATCAATTTGCTCATGCGAGGCTAGCTTTCAAAGGCGTTTTCTCGGCACTGGCCAGGTGTGCTTCGTTCGCCTACTACGGTCAGGCCGCCCAGATTCTTCACGTCGTTTCGACGGGCTGCTCGATGTGCGATGGGAGTCATTACGCGAGGCGCTCCGCGAGTCGCGACGTTTTTCGTCGCGCTCGGCTGGTTTGCCGGAAGAACGTCTGAACCTGCCGGGCTCGGAGCGTTTGAACTTGCCAGGTTCCGAACGCTGATCGTCTTTTTCACCGTGCGAATGCCGGGCTTTATCTCGCATCGGCCGGTAAATGCTCTTGCCGCGCGTTGACTTGCCGAGATTCTCGCCAATGATCGGCTTTCGCTTCTCAGTGGCATCGGAATCGGGGGCCAACTTCCCTTCGATCGCTCTCGTCAGCAACGCCATATCTTCGGAGGAAAGAGTACGGTGCTCTCCGGGCTGAAGCGAGCCGAGTTCGAGGCTCCCGAGCCGGATGCGCTTGATTTTCTCGACGGGATGCCCTGTCTGAAACAATTTATTGCGAAGCGCATCACGTCGCGCTTCCGAAAGCGTCACCTCATACCATGGCGATTCCTTGCCGCGAAGCCGCGAGATGCGCGCACCGGTCGTGCGCGCAAGCTGCTCGATCTCGTCAAACGTGAGAAGCGTCTTCAATTTCAGCAAGTAGGACTGCTTCAGGTGATGCGCTTTCAGCATGCGGTTGGCGAGCTCACCGTCGTTCGTCAAAAAAACGAGTCCCGTGGAATGATATTCAAGCCGGCCCACGGGAAATACACGCAGTGGCACGCCGTGAAGAAGATCCTGAAGCGAGCGGCGCCCTTCGGGATCGCTCATCGTCGACACAACTTCCGGAGGCTTATTCAATACGAGATAAACGCGCCCCTTCTCGGGCCGCAGAAGTTTACCGGAAACTTTTATATGATCAGTCGACTCGTCCGCTTTCGAGCCGAGTTCCGTGACGATTTGCCCGTTTACGGTTACGAAACCGGATTGGATGAGCTCTTCCGCGTGACGCCGCGAGGCAATCCCAGCGCGTGCAATGATTTTTTGCAAGCGTTCTTGCATCAGTTCAGTCGAATAGACGTCATAAGTTCGATTTATGCTCCACTAGAGTAGCGGAAAATTGCTGCTGACGCGAACGTGGAACGCAATTTGTGAAACGCAAACTGCGAACAAAATGGCCCGGCACGCCTGGGGTCAAGCCTACGCGGAAGTGCCTTTCGCCTGCGAATCAGACGCCGGCAATTCCGTTTCGGCGAATGTCTCGCTGGCTGATTCTGAAGCGGTCGTGCCAAGTGCGGCCTCGGATGAAAGCTCGCCGGATGCGTCGAGCGTTTCGGATTCGATTACCGACTCGTGTTCGCTGGCGATTGATTCTGTCGACGCTGTCATCTCTCGCGAAGCTTGGGATTCTGCCACGTCCTCGGGCTCAATCGGCGCGACGCCTTCGTCCGAGCCGAGCGCCGCTTGCGCGAGCTGCTCGAATTCCTTCAGGCTGGGTAGTTCCTCGAGGTCGGAGAGGCCGAAGCGCATCAGGAATTGTTTTGACGTGCGGTACAGAATCGGACGCCCAATCACGGCCTTGCGCCCTGCCGTTGTGATGAGCCGCTTTTCGAGCAGGGTCTTGATGACCCCACCGACATTCACGCCGCGGATTTCGTTAATTTCGGGGACGGTGGCGGGCTGCTTGTAGGCAATCACGGCAAGAGTTTCGAGCGCTGGCATCGTCAGACGAATGGGAGGCTGGAGGCTCTTGATGAATTTGCGGACGACGTCATGGTGCTGCGCCTTCGTATAAAACTTCCAGCCGCCTGCCACCTTGCGGACTTCGATTCCGCGATCCTCCGTCTGATAAGCGGCGGTGAGGAGATCGAGTGCGGCGCGGGCTTCTGTCTTTTCTACACCGAGCGCGCGGGCGATCTGCTCGATCGTGGCAGGTTCGTCAGCAGCGTAAATAATGGCTTCGAGCGCGGCTTGAATTTCGTTTGGCGTCATCGTTGGCACCTTCTTTGCAGGTAATTCGTAAACTGCCCGCCTACAGGCGGCAGCTACAAATACTGCTCTTCGATTTGCGACATCGCGTCAGGTCCCGCGAATACCGCGTCGAACATCTTGTGTTTGCGCAGCCGAATGTCGGCAAATAAATCCGACTGCACCAGCAGCACCGCCTGCATGCGCACCATTTCGAGCACGGCGAGCAGCGCAACGATCATTGCGTTTCGAGTGGTACAAGTTTCGAAAAATTCAACGAGCGATACAGCATCGTCCGATCCGATCAGTCTTTGCCGCAGCCGGTCCATCATCTGCGCGATCGTCACCGTATCGTGGTGCAGCTCGAACTTGGGAACTTCTTTGCGCCGCTCGAGCACCTGCGAAAAGACTTTTACGAGGTCGACGAGCGAAACAACCAGCTCACCTTCTGTTTCCTCACCGCCGTATAGAGACTTGTCCGGGTGCGACCAGACGTGATCCTCAATCTGCTGCTTCTGATAAAGCAGCTGCGCGGCATTCTTGAATTTTTCATGCTCGAGCAGCCGATGGACGAGTTCGTCGCGCGGATCTTCGGGATTATCGGGATCTGCGAGCGGATCGGCTGGCAGAAGCATTTTCGACTTCACGTAAATAAGCGTCGCGGCCATGTAGATAAAGTCCGCCGAAACGTCGATATCGAATTTTTCGAGCTGGTGAAGATAGTCCAGATACTGCTCGGTGATTTTGGCGATGGGAATATTGTGGATGTCCATCTCCTGCTTGCGAATTAAATCGAGCAGAAGATCGAGCGGACCTTCGTAGACCGGTAAGTTAATTCGATAGGGCGATGCCATTCGTCAGCCTGTGATCCCCCGTTTATTTCATGCGCGCCGCTATTTGCGCGCTTCGTCCCATTTGAAGATCGCGTTCCGGACCCGCTTCATTGTACGCCGCGCGGCCTTCTGCGCTTTCTTCGAACCGGCGTCGAGGATATCCCAAACTTGCCCGGGATGCGCCTCAAATTCTTTGCGGCGTGCCTGAACAGGCTCGATCCACGTGACCAGGTTTTCGGCCATGAGCTTCTTGCAATCGACGCAGCCGATCTGAGCGGTACGGCAGTCGTGGTCCACTTTCGCAATCGTTTCCGGCAACGAGAATAATTTGTGGTACGCAAACACGGGACAGATTTCCGGCCGGCCCGGGTCGGTGCGTTTCACGCGTTGAGGGTCCGTCATCATATTGCGGACCTTCACGCGGATTTCATCAGGTGGATCGGAGAGCCAGATCGCGTTGCCGTAACTTTTCGCCATGCGGCGACCGTCAAGGCCGGGTAGCCGCGGAGTTTCGGTGGGCAGATACGCCGGTTCGCGCAACACTGCCTCGAACGCGGAAAAACTTCTTGCGCTGTCCCGACGCTCTCGAAAAAATTGTCGACGCCAACTTCTAAGGCGCGCCTTCGGAAAGCGGCTGCAAGCGCCCGAAACTCGTTCCTTGCCGCGAAGCGGAACGTCGACCTTCGGCAGAGTGACTTTCGCGTGATCAATCGCTTGTTCGAGCCCGTTTGATTCGCAGATTCAAACAAGCGCATCCTTCACCTGGAATCCGAAATGGTGTCGAATCGGCGCACGATCTCGCGCGTCAGCTCCACGTGCGGCGCCTGGTCCTCGCCCACCGGCACCAGCAGTTCCTGCTTCGGCTCGCCGTACATCACGATATCGGCCGACTGTAGCAGCGGATAGCCAAGAAATCCGTACGTACCCAGATCGCGGTCTTTCAGATTTTCGATCAGTTCCTTATACGTGGGAACGCGCTCGAGCCAACTCAGCGGCGTGATCATCGAGAGCAGTACATGCAGCTCGGCATGCTCCAGAATGTTCGACTGTATAAAAAGTGTCGACTTCGCCGGGTCGAGACCGACCGAAAGCCAGTCGATCACCACCTGGAGCGTGTTTTCGGCGACAGAAGAAGTGTCTTCGTAATGGGTTGTCAGCGCGTGCCAATCGGCGACGAAGAAAAAGCATTCGTATTCTTCCTGCAACTTCAGCCAGTTTGAGAGCGCGCCGAAGTAGTGGCCGAGGTGTAGACGGCCGGTGGGCCGCATGCCGCTGAGGACTCGTTTCCGTTTTGCCACGCTGAAAATGTTCTCCCGAGCGCAAAAGAAATTCAAACGCCTCACCTCTGAAGAGGTGAGCTACATAAAGCCTACATCAAGCGCGACTGGCGCGAAGCAGGTCGCGCGCGATCACCAGGCGCTGCATCTCGCTCGTGCCTTCGTAAATCGTCAGCACGCGCGCGTCGCGGTAGTAACGCTCGACGTCGCTCTCGCGCGAATAGCCGAGGCTGCCGTGAACTTGCACAGCTTTGTATGCCACCCGGTTCGCCATTTCGCTCGCATAGAGCTTCGCGCGCGCCGAATAAGGACCAAGCCGCGACGGCCCCGGTGCACCCGACGATTTCTTGCGCGTTTCGATGTCGCGCACATGGGCGGCTTGGTACGTCAGCATCCGCGCCGCTTCGATTTCCGTTTGCATGTCGGCCAGCATCCACTGAATTGCCTGATAATCCGCGATGGGATGCCCGAACGCGCGCCGCTGCTTCGCGTAGCGCGTCGCAGTTTCGAGTGCGCCCTGCGCGAGTCCCACGGACTGCGCGGCGATACCGATCCGTCCGCCGTCGAGCGCTTCGAGCGCGATTCTCAGCCCCTGCCCTTCTTCGCCAAGCCGATTCTCAACGGGCACGCGGCAATCCTCGAAAACAATTTCGACCGTGGGCGAGAGATGCATGCCCATCTTTTCTTCGTAGCGGCTCACCCGAAAGCCCGGAAAAGACCCCTCAACGAGGAATGCCGTAATTCCGCGCGCGCCGGCCGCAGGATCCGTCTTCGCGAAAACTACATAGACGCCGGAAATGTCGCCGTTCGAAACCCAAATCTTCGTGCCGTTCAGAATGTAGTGAGAGCCGTCTCGCACCGCGCGCGTCTGAATCCCGCCAGCGTCCGATCCGGCCTGGGGCTCGGTCAAGCAAAACGCTCCAATAATTTCACCGCGCGCGAGCCTGGAAAGGTATTTTTTCTTCTGCGCGTCGGAAGCATGTTTTAGGATCGGCCCGGCGCTGACGGTGTTTGTCACGCTGACGACGACCGCCGTCGACGCTTCCACACGCGCAATTTCCTCAATTGCCAGCGCGTAGCTGATCGTGTCAGTGCCCGCGCCGCCCCATTCCTCCGGAATCATCATTCCGCAGCAACCCATCTCACCAAGTTTGCGGATTTCCGCGACGGGATACTTATGCGCGCGCTCGTATTCGCGAATTACGGGGCGCATCTCCGTCTCCATGAACTGGCGGACGGTGTCGCGAATGAGCAGCTGATCGCTTGTGAGAGAAAAATCCATTCTGAAAGGTGTACGAGCGATGCTAGCACAGCGTCAGCGGAAAATGAAAAGTCGAAAAGGAGAAATACAGCGAAAACGCACAGACAAGAGCGCCTGTCCGAACAACAACTAGAGCTTCAGCAGTTCACGCAGCCGTTTCGTCTGCGCGCGCGACACCGGGATCTCCGATTGACGCTTGTCGTTCATCTTCAGCATAAAGCTCGACTTGAACCACGGCACTACTTCCTTGATGTGATTGATGTTGATCAGGTAGCTTCGGTGAGCGCGCCAGAAGACATCCCCGTCGAGCGCTGCTGCTAGCTCTTCAATCGTACGGTAGTTTGAAACGCCTTCGGCATCGCGCGCGAATATCGTAATCGTGCCGTCCTGAATCGACGCGTAAATCATCTCTTCCGCGTCGATCAGGAACATGCGCGCCTGCGACTTCACAAGCAGCTTCACCGGCTGCGCGGATTTCGCCTTGGGAGCGCCAAGCTGGCCGACAAGTGATTCAAGGCGCTCGACAGGTGAGTTATTCGCCTCGACCATCTTCTTCGCTCGCTGCACGGCCTTGGCAATGCGGGCCTTATCGAACGGCTTCAGCACATAATCGACGGCGTTCACCTCGAAAGCCTGAATCGCGTAGTTATCGAATGCGGTGGCAAAAACAATCTGCGGCATGCGCAATTTTCGCTCGACGAGCTTCTTGATTACGCCGAAGCCGTCGAGCCCCGGCATCTGCACGTCGAGAAAAACGAGATCCGGATTGTGTTCCTTGATCAGTGCGACGGCCTCAAGCCCGTTCTTCCCCTGCGCGATTAAATCTATCTCCGGGAATCCGCGGAGAAGGAAGGCGAGTTCGTCGCGTGCCGGGCGCTCGTCGTCGACAAGCACTGTGCGGATAGCCATATGATTTTCCCAAACCAGTATAGGATAAAATTGCGGATCAAAGTGCAAAGGAGCGAGGATGGCGAGGAAAGCCGGACGAATCAAAGTCCTAAGCAGCAAGGTAATGTTCAAGGGCCGCGTGTTCGAAGTTCGACGTGATCAGATCATTGAGCCGGGCGTCCCGAAAGTAACTCGCGAGATCGTCAGGCATCCGGGATCGGTCGTCATTCTCCCGGTATTTCCCGACGGCCGAATTCTGCTCATCCGCCAGTACCGCCACGCGACGGGACAATATATGTGGGAGCTAGTCGCCGGGCACAAGGAGCCGAAAGAAGATTTTCGGAACGGCGCCGCGCGCGAACTTCAAGAGGAAACCGGTTACATTGCGCGGCGCTATCGTAAGCTCCTCGAAATCTTCCCTAGCCCGGGCCTTTTGAGCGAACGCATGGTGATCTTTCTTGCCGAAGGCCTGACGAAGGGCGAAGCGCATCCGGAAGAAGACGAGAAGATTAAATCGCGCATCCTAACGCTCGTCGAAATCGAGCGCTGGATTCGCAGCGGCAAAATCCGCGACGCGAAGTCGGTTGCCGGCCTCCTGTACTACGCCCGATTCGCCAAACGCAAGCGATAGCGCAGGTTTGCGCACCGCAAATGCCCCGGTAGCCACGACGAGTGCTGTCCCTCGTCGTGGGTCTGGATCGTCGGAATGGCACTCCTGCTTCAGACGAAGCCTTTTCCGCCGCAGAAAGAAACTGGATATAATCGCCAGCGAGCCCCAGAGGCATTATGGAAAATCGAGAAGTAGCATTGATCCTGCGCGAGACCGCGCAACTACTCGAAATCGACGGAGCGATCATCGGGCGCTACCGCAGCTACGATAAAGTTGCGGACATGCTGTTCAGCCTGCCCGATCGAATCGAAGATATCGCCAAAGATGTAAAAAAACTGCGCGAACTTCCCGGCATCGGCGAGAACATGGCCGAGCACATCCGCGAAATCCTCGATACCGGTGCTTACAAGCTGCGAGAGAAGCTGCTGAAGAAATACCCGGCCACACTTCTTGAATTACTCAACCTCCATTCGCTCGGGCCGAAGAAGGTCGCGTTCCTCTGGTCGAATTTCAAATGCGCGAATGTCGCGGATTTGGAAAAGCTCGCTCGAGAAGGGAAACTCCGCGATCTCCCTGGCTTCGGCGAAAAGAGCGAGCAGAACATCCTGAAAGCCACGGAAACCGCCAAACGGTCAGCTGGCCGCTTTCATATCAATATTGGCGATTTCGAAGCCGAGCGCATGTCCGAGTTCATAAAGCGGATCGGAGATTCAGTGGAATCGATCACGGCGGCGGGCTCGCTGCGTCGCAGGCGCGAAACGATCGGTGATCTCGACCTGCTCGTCACGATGCGCCCGGGGCTGGATAAACAGAAACATATCGACGCGGTTGCCGAGCACATTCTGAAATATCCGCGGATCGTTCAGACTCTGGCGCATGGCGAAAATAAGGTGAGCATAGTCCTCGAAAACGGACTTCAGGTCGATGTGCGGCTTCTCGATAAGAACAGCTTCGGGGCAGCGCTGCTCTATTTCACCGGCTCGAAGGAACACAACGTCGCCCTCCGAGGCCGAGCGAACGATATGGGCTGGACGCTGAATGAGTACGCGCTCACGACGGTCAAGGGCGGCCGGACGATTGCCGGAAAAACCGAGGAGGAGATTTACGCGAAACTGAAGCTTCCCTTCATCGAGCCGGAACTTCGGGAAATGCGAGGTGAAATCGAAGCCGCAGAACACGGAAAGCTCCCGACGCTCGTGACGCTCGCGGATATGCGCGGCGACGTGCAAATGCACACTCCCGCCTCCGACGGACGCAACACCATAGTGGAAATGGGCGAAGCCGCGCGAGCGCTCGGGTACGAATACATCGCGATTACGGATCACTCGAAAGCTGTCACCGTCGCGAACGGAATGGACGAGAAGCGCACACTCGAGAATTTGCGCAAGATCAGGGCGGCGCAAGCGCGTGTTCCGGGCATCCGGCTGCTGGCAGGTATCGAAGTCGATATTCTGAAGAGCGGGAAGCTCGATCTCGACAATGAGGTTTTAGCGCAGTTGGACGTCGTGGTCTCATCCATTCATTCCTACATGAATATGGACCGCGCGGAAATGACGGAGCGGCTGCTCGCCGGAATCGAAAATCCCTACACTCATATCATCGCCCATCCGACCGGCCGGCTGCTCCTGCGTCGCGACCCGTTCGCATACGATATGGAAAAGGTGCTCGACGCCGCCAACAAACACGGCGTCGCCATGGAGTGCAATGCGGCTCCGGACCGGCTTGACCTGAACGACGTGCACTTGCGAATGGCGAAACAACGCGGCGTGAAAATCACGATTTCAACCGACGCGCATTCCACGACACATCTCGGCTTCATGAAGTACGGAGTGGCAACAGCTCGCCGCGGATGGATCGAGAAAAAAGATGTGATCAACTCGCTGCCGCTCGAAAAGTTTCTCGCCGCACTCCGTCCGAAACCAACTGCCGCGCCGGCCGCCACGCCGTCGCCCGCAAAAGCGAAGGCCGCCAAAAGGAAGTCAGCCTAGGTGTACGCTCACGGAACATTTTCGGGACTTCTCGCGTACCTCAGTGTGAAGCAACGAAGCCGGGCAGCCGTTGTGCTTCGGGCTAAAGCGATACCGACGGAGTGATACAAATGACGCGACCAATCTGGATGGCGCTGGGGATTGCTGCGGCGATGATTTCGATCGGAGCCGCGGCTACACCCGCGCACGCGGACGAGTGGTCGAAGACGTACAAAGTGAGCGGCCGCGCAAATTTGCACGTCGAAACGGACGACGGCGACGTCAACATCGTCGCGGGCGACTCGAATCAGATCGCTGCTCGCGTGACGACGGACGGATTCAAAATCGGCCCGAGCGACGTCCACATCGAAGAGCACCAGGACGGCGACAACGTAACCATCACCGTCAAGATGCCGCACTTCAATTTTTCGTTTTTCGGCGGCCGGCACAGATCGGTGCGCGTGGAGCTGCGCGTTCCCAAGGATCTCGCGCTAGACGTTCACACGGGCGACGGCAACGTGAACTCGCAGCCGATTTCAGGCCGCATCCGAATCGATACGGGAGACGGCCACATCACCGTCAACGGGCTCAAGGGTGAAATCAGCATGCACTCCGGAGACGGAAATATTCAGGCCTCGGGCCTCGACGGCACGCTCGACGTGGACACGGGCGACGGCCACGTATCGGTGGATGGGCGCTTTGATTCCCTGAATCTGAAAACCGGTGATGGCAACATCGAGGCCCGCGCCACGAGCGGTTCGAAAGTTGCAAGCAGTTGGCGGCTGCACTCCGGCGACGGTCACATCAACATGTGGCTGCCCGGCGATTTCAACGCCGACCTCGACGCGCACACAGGCGACGGAAGAATCACGCTCGATCTGCCGATCAAGGTCTCGGGTTCGCTTAGCCATTCCTCGATTCACGGCTCATTGAACAACGGCGGCGGGACTGTGTCAGTGAGTTCCGGCGACGGATCGATTCATCTCCAGAAACTCTAAATCGTTTCAGCGGAGTGCAATTTGAGCGGCGCCAAAAGGCATCTCGAAGCGCCAATGCGCGGAGTTTCCATGCCAATTATTTTCCGGGCTTGGCGGCCTCCAACTCTCTCGCGCGAGCCAGAAGCTTCTTCAGTTTTCCTTCAATCGATGCGTCGCCGATATGTTCGTCCTGTAGTACTCCGTCTGCGTCAATCGTGAACGTATGTGGAATCGCATTGACGGCGAATAACCGCGCGATCGGGCCGGTGAAGGCCCCGTCTCGATATTGCGACCACGTCATCCCGTTCTTCGCGACGAACTCTTTCCACTTTTGCTCGTCTTCGTCGAGGCTCACGCTGAGTATTACGAGTGGCTGCCCCTGGAAATGTTTGGCGATGTCTCGCATGTGCGGCAGCGCGTCGCGGCAAGGGCCGCACCATGTTGCCCAGAAGTCGATGAGAACCACCTTCCCTTTCAGATCATCCATCGAAACCCGTTGTCCATCCGCGGTTACCACGGAAAATGGAGGCGCCATTCTGGCTCGAGCGAGTTCAGGTTGGCTGATGTACCGCATGGCGCGCTGCCGATCCAGCTCGTCGCCGGGTTTCGTTTTCACGAACTGCTCGAACCTTGCTTTCGCTGCTTCATCCTGCTTGAGATGTGCCAGGGCCAGTCCGTCGCCGAACATCGCGTCAGGGAAATTCGGAAACGCCGCGAGGGCCTTCGTGAATTCATCGTGCGCTCTGACGAAAAACTCGTCCTTGTGCTTACTCAGGCCTTCATTTGTGAGTGCCATTCCGAAGTCGAAGTGCGCGAGCGCTAAATCCTTGTCGCCGTGCGCATCCGCCACGCCCTCCCCGGCTCCCGTCTCGGCTACCTTCCAATCGCCGAGCGCAACACCGTACTTGAGCATCATCTTGTGGCATGCGACGCAGTGCCCGCCGTCCTGCTTGTCCGCCTTCTTGAAGCTGTCGAGCGCGGCCTCGGTCCTGTCCTTTTCAAGAAATTGAAGCCCCTCTTTGTAAGTCTTCTGGGCCTTTTCGTTCGTCGGGCCTTCTGTCGTCTCCTGCCCCAGCAATGGAACCGCGGCACATGAAAGCAGTAACAGGGTCCATGCGTATTTCATGGGGCCTCCGGTAATGAGTGGTCTACGTGGCGAGACTATTACGACTGATTGGAGGAGCGCAAGCTCCTTCGAACGCGGAGATTCGTCTGAAGCAATCGACGCCTCGAAAATCTCCACAGAAACTCGATTTACCGCCGTTCGCCTCGCCAAGGTTGCAAAATGGCACGCGATGCAGCATCATGGCTTTCTTTTAATCGCATCGTTACACCGCAAATCTTGTACAAAGAACGGGGGAAAGTGAATGCGCAGGCCTGTGAGTGTTGCTCCGCCAAAAGGAAGACTGGGAGTGCTGACGCCAGGAATGGGGGCAGTCGGCACCACATTTATGGCGGGCGTGGAATTAGTGCGGCGAAAAGAATCGCTGCCAGTGGGCTCGCTAACGCAGATGGGTACGATTCGCCTCGGGAAACGCACCGACAATCGCGTGCCAAGAATTAAAGACTTCGTGCCGCTCGCGGATCTCGACGATCTCGTTTTCGGCGGCTGGGACGTTTTCCCGGATGATGCCTACGAAGCGGCCTCGAAAGCGGGCGTCCTCGACGCCAAAGATTTGGCCAAAGCGCAGAAGTTTCTGAAGAACATCAAGCCGATGAAGGCTGCGTTTGACCAGACCTACGTGAAAAACCTTCACGGCACGAACATCAAGAAGGGCAAGACGAAATTCGATCTCGCCGAGCAGCTTCGCGATGACATTCGCGACTTCAAAAAGAAAAACAAGCTCGACCGTCTCGTGATGGTGTGGTGCGCCTCGACGGAAGTGTTTCTGAAGCCCGAAGACGTGCACAAGGATTTGGCGTCGTTCGAAAAGGCTATGAAAGCGAACCATCCATCGATCGCTCCTTCCATGCTCTACGCGTACGCGGCGATCAGCGAGGGAGTTCCCTTCGCGAACGGAGCGCCGAATCTTACCGTCGATATTCCTGCGCTCGAGGAATTCGCCCATCAGAAACAGGTTCCCATCGGCGGAAAAGACTTCAAGACCGGCCAGACCCTGATGAAGACAATCCTGGCGCCCGGTTTCAAGGCGCGAATGCTCGGGATGAACGGCTGGTTTTCGACGAACATTCTCGGAAATCGCGATGGCGAAGTGCTCGAAGATCCCGGCTCGTTCAAGACGAAAGAAGAATCGAAGCTCGGCGTGCTCGACTATATCTTGCAGCCGAAGCTCTACCCCGAGCTTTACGGCAAGATTCACCACAAGGTCAGGATCAACTACTATCCGCCGCGCGGTGACAACAAAGAAGGCTGGGACAATATTGACATTTTCGGATGGCTCGGCTACCCGATGCAGATCAAGGTCGATTTCCTCTGCCGCGATTCGATTCTCGCCGCTCCAATCGTTCTCGACCTCGCTCTGTTTTTCGATCTTGCCAGGCGCGCCGGGATGCGCGGCATCCAGGAATGGCTGAGCTTCTACTTCAAGTCGCCGATGTGCGCCAAAGAACTGTATCCCGAACACGATCTCTTCATTCAGTTGATGAAGCTCAAGAACACTCTGCGGTGGATGATGGGCGAAGAGCTGATCACCCATCTCGGCGCCGAATATTACGACTAAAAAGAAAGAATAATTCCAAATCCAATTTGTCGGCTCCGCTTGACACGATGCGGGTCGCGGAGTAATGTCTCCGCGGTACGATTCCTATTCGCACCAATCCAAAATTTAGAATGTTTCTTCCTCCGCGCGGCGCGGATACCTACGCTCGATTTCCTTTAAGGAGGAAAATAGATGCAAAACAAGTTTTTGAAATCAACGGTTCTGGCAGTCACGCTATTGGCCACAGCTGCCGGCTTTCAATCGGCCAGCGCGCAGGCCAACGCGGACGCAAAAGAAAAAGCGCCAATTTACACGTATGTGGCCGAATGGTCCGTTCCAAGATTGAATTGGGCCGCTATGGAAGGTCCGAATGCGCCTCAGAAGCAACTGCTCGACAAATTGATGGCGGACGGCACGATCATCGACCACGGTACTTTCAAGGTTCTCTCTCACCAGGAAGGCGGACCGACGCACGGTAATTGGTGGACGGCTAATTCGATGGCCAACTTGCTGAAAGCCCTTGCAGTGGTTTCGTCTCAGACCGCCGCATCGGATAACAACAAGATTCTTGCCGAGTCGAAGCACTTCGATCTGATCCTCACGAGCAGGCAATATGGCTTTCACTCAGGGAGCTTCGACAACGGATATCTCCGAGTCGCTACCTATCGAGCCAAGCCGGGACAGGGCGAAGCGATGGACAAAGCGATCAACTCCTACATCATTCCGATTCTCGATAAACTGCTCGCCGATGGCGCCATCCATCTGTATTCCGTTGACCGCGAAGCCGTCCATTCGGAGGACTCGAGCGTCGTCGATATCGCCATCGTGACGAACGGTGCGGAAGGTCTCGACAAGTTCATGGCCGCGCTGGACGCAGCTGGCAAAGCAAATCCGCTTGGCGGTCCGGCATTTGGCGCGGCGACGGATTCATCGGCGCATCGCGATTTTCTTGCGACCGCCACACTCACGATCAAGTAGCAGAAAAACTAAATCGGCCGGCGCTGCCGGCAAAAACGAAACGCCCTGGCTCACGATGCGGCCAGGGCGTTTTGATTTTTTCAATTGCAGCCGCAGATTAAAACAGATTCCACAGAAACTGGTTGTACACCTCGTGATGATATTGCACTTCCGGCGCTTTCACGAACGTGCCAAGCAGTCGAGGGCAGCGATCGGCAGACGCCTGTTTCAAATCTGCATATCTCCCTTTCACGTCGTCACCCAATAATTTCGTAGTCCACTCCGCTTTACGAAAATCCTGCATCGCCGTGTAAATGTTGTCGGGAAGATAGCGCTCCGCCTGACGCAGATTTTTGATCCTCGCAGTTTCACCGTCGAGCCCCGTCTTGAAAATCGAGAGCAGCACCATATACGGGCTCGCGTCCGGACTAACCGACCGAACTTCCACGCGCATACTCTTCTCGTTTCCGATCGGAATGCGAATCATCGAGCCGCGATCGACTGGTGACGCCTTGATCTGGTTGGGGGCTTCGAAATGAGGATCGAGCCGGCGGTACGCATTAACGCTCGCATTCAAGAGCAGACAAATATCGTTCCCGTGCGTGAGTATCCGATCGAGGAAGCCCCATCCAAATTTGCTGAGCTTTTCGTCTCCCTTCGGATCCCAGAACATGTTCTTCGAGCCTTTGCTTATGGAGACGTTTGTGTGCATGCCGCTACCATTCACGCCAACCACCGGCTTCGGCAGAAAGCTTGCGGTCAGACCCATTCGAGTGGCCACCTGACGGCAAATCAGTTTGTAGAGCTGAATTTGGTCCGCAGCGGTGACCACCTCGCCATAGCTGTAATTAATTTCGAATTGCGAAGGCGCGACTTCCGGATGGTCCTTCTCGTTCTGGAAGCCCATCGAGCGCTGCACTTCGGCGCACGAGTCGATAAACGTGCGAAGGGGATCACCGGGCAGCGAGTGGTAGTAACCGCCCGTATTCACATACTCGAATTTGCCGGTTTCGTTGTAACGGCTCTCCGCGTCTTTCCCGTTGAAGAGGAAACCTTCGATTTCGTTTGCGGCGTTCAGGGTATAGCCTTCCCGCTTGTGCAGTTCGTCGGCGTACGCTTTCAGAACTCCGCGAATATCCGCGTTGTACGGCGAGCCGTCTTTGTCGATCACCTGCCCGAATATCAACACCTTGCCGGAACCAAAAACGTCCGCGGGCGCCCAATAAAACGCGCCCCAATCCATTGAAAGGCGCAGATCGCTTTCCCGCTGCGCAGTAAATCCGCGAATCGAGGAACCGTCGAAAGTGAGATTGTCCCAGTTCTTGATGAGGAACTTCTTGTCGTAATCGAGCATGTGCAAGCGGCCTTCAAGGTCGCTGAAAAGTACAGTCACGGCCTTGATGCGCTTCTCGTCGGTGAGGTATTTAATTCGTTCCTCTTGAATCTTGTGCGGGGCAACGCGGCTCTTGCGCTGCTCCTTCGCCTTTAAATTCAAGTCCTCCAGCTCAGTGTAAGAGAGCGCCAGGAAGTCGCGAAGTTCGTTCGACATGATCCTCCTCAAATGTAGGTAAACTTCAACTCAGTGAAAGCGTCAATGGGAAGCCACACCGAGCGGTTACCGCGTCAAGGGTATCGCGGCCATCTCGCGACCGTCAAATCCAAAAATTGGATGGCCTCGCTCTAAAATCGCTGGAGATGGTGGGTTTAGCGGCTGCGCCTCAACCCGCCGAAGTTTCTGCAAACGCGAGATCGGGGTTCAACGCGATATCTTGCGGGCCTCTTTGGTGCGAGAGCTCAGGTGTAGCCATCTTCTCGCGAGCTGAGGCAGTGCGGCCGCTGTGTTTGCCCGCGTTGAGACACTCAGCCTGCAATGTCGCTCGCAGGCGCATTCGGGCCTTGTGAAGCTGCGATTTCGAATTTCCAACGGAACAGCCTGCGATTTCCGCAATCTCAGTATGGAGATAGCCTTCCACGTCATGCTGAAGGAATATTGCCTTGCACCCCGGCGACAGGCGTGCGATCGCACGCTGAAGAATCAAGCCGTCGATCACGCCACGTAACCGCGGATCCGCTTCGCCAGATTGTGCTGGCGGCGCAAGATCGTCCTCCTCGGGATCGCACGCTTCGTCGAACGAAGCCTGCGCCAAATCTTTTTTACGGAATCGCATCAATACGGTATTCACCGTCACCCGATGCAGCCACGTCGAAAATGCCGATTCCCCCCTGAAAGTTTGAATCTTGCGGAAGACCATCAGAAATGCGTCCTGCGTCAGGTCTTCTGCTTCGCTGATGTTCCCGGCCATTCGCAGGCAGACGGCGTACACGCGGCGATTGTGCCGCCGGTAAAGCGTTTCAAATGCCGCGGGATCGCCATCCTGCGCCATTCGGACGGTCTCCGATTCGGGTCCATCGCTTGCAACCAGATGCCTCGCAAATCTCATTCCGATCCCCCCTTCGCGGTTTTGCGCTCGACGCCGCTGGGTGACGCTCTCATTTCTCATAACTGTCTGGCGGCCAGTTTTATTCCCGCGGAAGCGAGTGAGGGTGACTCTGGGTCCTCCGATTCAATTTAGCTATGAACTCCGCCTGTGTTTTTGTTGATGACGAACTTAAATCCGCGAGTACAATCGCGCCTGCCTTGGGGAGGTATCGATGAAGGGGTTCTGGCTCGCTCTCGTTGTGTTGCTACTCTCCGCCGTCAATCTGCACGCTCAATCGCTCGAAGGCTCAGGCGTTTCAATCGCCATCACGAACGTAACAGTGATCGACACAACGGGCGGCCCGGCACATTCCGGCATGACCGTCATCATCGACGGCGATCGCATCACGCAGGTCGGCAAGAAGAGCTACACGCGAGTCCCCAAGTCCGCTCACCTGATCGACGGCACCGGGAAATATTTGATCCCGGGCCTTTGGGACATGCACGTTCACACGTTCTTCGGCGACTGGGTGCCGGGCGGAAAAGAAGTCACGCTGCCGCTCTTCATAGCAAATGGAATCACCGGCGTTCGCGACATGGGCAGCGAACTCGATCTGATCCTTGCAGCCCGGCACGATATCGCGACAGGAGCATTGGTCGGACCGCGCATGGTTGTGGCAGGCCCGATGCTCGATGGACCAAAAACTCAGTTCCCTGCGTCCATCGCAATCGCCACTCCCGAAGACGGCCGCCGCGCAGTGGACATGTTGAAAAGCCGTGGCGTTGATTTCATCAAGATTCAATCTTACGTTCCGCGCGAAGCCTATTTCGCCATTGCGGACGAGTGCAAGAAACAGAACATCACGTTCGTCGGCCATGTCCCCGATGCGATCCGGGCCTCGGAAGCCTCCAATGCCGGGCAAAAAAGCTTTGAGCACCTGATCGGAATTTTCGAAGCCAGCTCGACCGTGGAAGATGAACTTCTGAAAGGGCCGAAGGGCCCCGGCCGTTTTCTCGACACTTACGATCCGGCGCGAGAAGCGGCCGTCATTCAGCTCCTCGCAAAGAACCACACCTGGCAGTGCCCCACTCTCTATTGGGAGCGCGGGCAGTGGCTCGTCGACGTGATTGACGTGACGAAGGATCCCGACGCTAAATATGCGCCCGTATTCTGGCGCGAAAAGAGCTGGCCCAAATTCACCGCTGGCATTATCAAGGATCTGGACACCGATCCTCTGCCGGTACGCCAAAAATTTGTCGAACACGAACTCGACATTGTGAAGAAATTGCAACAGGCTAACGTTCCGTTCTTAGCGGGTACCGACACGCCCGCCGGCGTGGACGTGCTTCCCGGTTTCAGCCTCCATCTCGAATTGCAGCGGTTCGTGGCGGCGGGCTTCACTACGATGCAAGCACTTCAGACCGCTACGATCAATCCCGCGAAGTTCCTCGACAAGCTCAACGATTTTGGTACCGTCGAAAAAGGCAAAATCGCCGATCTCGTTTTGCTCAACGCGAATCCCCTAGACGACATCACCAATACTCTAAAGATTTCTGCGGTGTTCTCGAATGGCCGCTACTACTCGCGTGCACGACTGGACCACATGCTTGCGGAGATCCAAGCTTATGCCGCGGCGCACTAGCACCACGAGGCCTCGACATCCCCGCATATCGCTACAGCAAATCACCTAAGGGCTTACAGTTTTCCCCGCATGGTGCGATGCACTGTGGACGCCTACAGTGCCTTTGACCAAGACGCTTGAGCGTATTTCGAGCGTTCGACCAGACCGGTACGGCCGGAAAAAGTGACGAGTCCGAAGAACCCGATCGATTGGCGCAAAAAACTGGAGGAAACACGTGCGGACAATCCTGCTCATAGTCCTCGTACTGTTGCTCTTGGGAGCTCTGCCAACGTGGCCGTATAGCGCTGGATGGGGCTACTACCCCAGCGGAGGCCTTGGGCTGGTATTGATCATCCTGATCATCCTTGCTGTTATGGGACGGATATAACGGGGCGCATTTAGGTTTCGCTTCGACGGGCTGGCTGCGGTGTTTGAACTCGCTGGTCCTGCCCAAAATCTCGTGTTCGTCCGAAATATTCGACTCGATCTTCAGAGCCGCCGCCGTGTAGGCAGTCCTACGCCGTCTACCGCTGTTGGTGGATCCCTCCGGGGGCTGACCGCCGTCAGCCCCTTCCCCTTCGCGTCGCAAGCCGCTCGACCGCTAATTTTGTAAGAGTCGGGCAAACTCCTGCAGCTCGCCAGCATTTAAGTCCGACACAGCGCACAGATACATTCCGCCGCGCTCCCAGAAGATCATGTTGTAACCTTGCAAGGATTTCGTCGAAAGCGTCTCTTCGGTCTGCTTGTCCTCGGGCCATACGAACACATTAATCAAATGACGGTTTCGCTGGTAGACCAGCGCGGCAACCGCGCGATGGTCCACGTAATCAAGCCGGCCTCCCACAAGCGGAAAACCTTTCTCCTTTAAATCGGGGACAGGCGGTGAGAAATCGAGCTTCCCATTGAACCAAGGTTTCACAGTGTGCTGGTCGGTCGATTGCACGTCATACAAATGATCCGGCTGAAGCGAACGAATGTGGCTGGAGACGAGCTCTTGCGCAAGCATTTGTGAATTTCCGCGCCCAGACAACTCCGGAAGAATCCGCCATGTGAGTAGAACAGCCAAGAGAATCGCCGCAGCGACGGCGAGCCAATTCCATGCCGCGCGTTTTGCCGTGACGATGGGTATCGGGTCTTTTTTCGGCTCAGATACTTCCCGCGGCCTTTCCTCAGCGCCTTTTACTTCGGGAGCGCTCTCTCTAGCGCTATCGACGTTGGCGTTCTCTTGGGTGCTTTGCTGCGCGATGGAAGCGCGAACGCGGTCCGCAAGGCCCTTCGGGGCTCGCTCGTAAACATTCGAAGACCGAAACGCCTTCCGCAAAGTCTGCTGGTTCCATATTTCCTGCGCACAGTCCGGGCAGCCCTTTAGGTGCTCTTCAATCTCGAGGCTGCGAACGAGATCAAGCTCGCCGTCTAGATAACCGTGCAGCAGCCGTGCATTGTCATCGCAAACCACGGGTGCCCTCCTTCGCTCGCGCACGCAGCAATCCTTCGCGCAGGTGCTCGCGACCTCGCGCAAGGCTGGACATCACGGTACCGATCGGAACGCCAACCAATTCTGCAATCTCCTTGTACGACAACCCTTCCAGTTCGCGCAGCACCAGCACCTCGCGAAAATTCACTGGGAGTTCTGCGAGAGCGTCATTCAACATCCGGCTCTCAACGCTGCGAACCATCGTGATTTCCACGTCGGGGACTGGTCTCTCTTGCGCGTGCACCTGCTCGTCGAATTCCTCCGCCAAAGCCGCCGGGCGATTTTTCTCCAGAAACGAATAGCTCGTATTGCGCACGATCTTCAGCAGCCAGGCGCGCGCATCGCCGCCCTGAAATCCACCGAAAAACTTGAACGCCCGCAGATACGCTTCTTGCACCACGTCTTCCGCATCCTGCGTGTTTCGGACGAGCCATCGCGCCAGGTTGTAGGCCGCATCCAGATGCGGCATCACCATCTGTTCGAATCGCCCGCCGTTTCCAATGTCCTGCATTGCCTTCGTTATACCGCCGATTGGGCTCTCTGCTCTACAGACTCTAAACCTTTCGCTTTTATTCCCGCAAAGTTTTCTGGCGAGGCAGAAGCTCCAGGAAGCCTTCAACCCCCGCAACGTACCCATCAATTACTGGACGCTCACCTACTGGACGGTGATCTTCGCCGTCATTCTCGGGTGAACCGAGCAGTAGTATTCGTACGTCCCGGGTTTGTCGAACGTGAACGAAAATTTGTCATCAGTATCGAGCGCCTTCGATTTGAAAACGTCGTCAGTGCTCCTCACCGTGTGAGGCACGTCGTCGTGATTCACCCAGCTCACCGTGGTTCCCGCCTTCACGAAGATGTCTCCCGGCATGAAACTGTAGTTGTCGATCCCAATCTCGATCGCATGCGAGCTCGCCGCACGTGAGAAGAGATGAGTCCGAGCTACTGCAATCCATCCAAGTGCTCCCACAAATGCCGCGCACACCAGTACCTTCGTGATTGTCTTTGTCATTTCATTTTTCCATTTTGCGAATTTGTGAAATCTATCCAGCGAGAGTTGAATCCACCACGGCCAGCGAATGCTTGCCGCGAACGAAGTTGACGTCGGTCACTCCCAGCAGCCCGCGCAGCTTCTCGGCAGGAACTTTCATCGGTCCCGGCGAAGGCGCTGTTCCCGGCTGCGGCTGCGGAAACGCCGTAGACATCGCAGTGTGAAACGTCACGTTGCCCTCCACCTTCTGCATCACCTGGTGGATGTGGCCGTTCAGGACGTTCACCGAACCGAACCTCTTCAAGTATGCGAGCGCTTGCGCGCTGTCATCGGTTCCCCAACCCCATTCGGGATACACCGACCACAGAGGAATGTGCGCGAACACAACCACCGGCGTGCTCGACTTCAGATGTTTCACATCGTCCTCAAGCCATTCGAGCTGTTCTTTCCCAAGATTGCCGAGACCGCCGGCCTTGAGGTTCATCACGTTCACGAGGCCGATGAAGTGCACACGCTGTTGGTCGAAGCTGTACCAACCGTCGCCTTGCGTGCCCCTCCCGTAGCGTTCGCGGTACTGCTTGCCGTCGTCGTTTAGCACGTCGTGCTCGCCCGGGACGTAGAAAATCTTGTCCGTCCGAATGCTCTTGAGCGATTGATCGAGTGTGTCGAATTCCGATGGTTTCGATAGATGGCTCAGATCGCCCGTATGCAGAACGAACGCGGGCGGTTCGCTAAGCGCGTTGATCTTCGAAATCGCCTCGCGAAGTGTGGCCGTTACGTCCGGATTCGCCGCTTTGTCGAATCCGATATGGCTGTCGCTGATCTGGACGAAACTCAACTCCCCTTTCATGGCGCCGGTACCCATGTTCGCGAGGTCGCTTAGCGCGAACGACTTCAACACTCCACCCTGCACCAGGCAAAGCGTGCCAGTCCCGGCCCACGCCATACATTGCAAGAACCCCCGGCGGTCAACGCCGTCCTTCGTCAGATTCTCCGTAATGAATTTGCCCATACGATCCCCCTCTCTTCGCCGGGCGCTGTGAACTAAAGCATCTCGGCCATCGGTCAGCTGTACAGACACGGGTAGGCTCGCGTTTATTCCCAGCCGCGAATGATTTTCGCGACGAATCGCGGCTCCGCTCCCTACGTTCTGTAGCGGCGCGGCATGCGCGCTGTTTGCGTCCCGGTTAGGGTCGCGGGTCCGTACCCAGCCACGCCCGACGCGTACTGCGGTAAGACCGCCGATTGTGTTAAATTTAACGGCTTCGTAGCGGCCTCGCATGATGTTCTGGATCGAGCGTCGCCGAACGTGAAGTCTAAAGAAAGGCCCATGAAAACTTCCTATAGCGGCGTGGCAGTCCCTGCAAATGGCAAAGCGATTCAATATGAAGGCGGCAAGTTTCAAGTACCCGACATTCCCGTTATTCCCTTCATCGAAGGTGACGGCACAGGCCGCGATATCTGGCTCGCATCGCGTCGCGTATTTGACGCGGCCGTTGAGAAAGCTTACGGCGGCAAACGCGCCGTCGCATGGATGGAAGTTTTTGCCGGCGGGAAAGCCTACAAACAATTCAAAGAATGGCTGCCTCAGGACACGGTCGACGCTTTCCGCGATTTTCGCGTGGGAATCAAAGGTCCCCTTACCACTCCTGTAGGCGGTGGCATTCGTTCGCTTAATGTTGCTCTTCGTCAGGCTCTCGATCTGTATGCCTGCGTTCGCCCGGTGCGTTATTTCCACGGCGTTCCATCCCCCGTGACGAATCCGGAGCGCATGAACGTTGTGATCTATCGCGAGAACACCGAAGACGTCTACGCCGGCATCGAGTGGCGCTCTGGCACCCCGGAAGTAAAGAAGCTGATCGATTTCCTGAATAACGAGATGCTCAAAGGCACGTCGAAGAAAATCCGCGAGGATTCCGGCATCGGCATCAAGCCCATGTCACCGACCGGCACCAAACGCCTCGTGCGTCGCGCCATTCAGTACGCGATTGAGAGCAAGCGCACGATCGTCACCCTCGTCCACAAAGGGAACATCCAGAAATTCACGGAAGGCGCCTTCCGCGATTGGGGATACGACCTGGCAATTGCTGAATTTCGCGGCCAAATCGTCACCGAGCGCGAGAGCTGGATTCTCGATAACAAAGACCGCGACGAAAAACTCACCATCGACCAAATCGCCGAAATGATCGAGCCGGGACTCGGCCAGGCCACTGAAGCGTTCCAGAAAGCCGTGAGCCTCGAAGTGAAACAAACGCTCGATTCAATTTATGCCACCCATGGGAAAGGCCAGTGGAAATCGAAGCTCCTGATCAACGACCGCATCGCCGACTCCGTGTTTCAGCAAGTCCTTACTCGCGCCGATGAATACCAGGTTTTCGCGACGCCCAATTTGAACGGCGATTATCTTTCCGACGCCTGCGCCGCGCAGGTTGGCGGCCTGGGCATGGCGCCCGGCGCCAACATCGGCGACGGATTCGGAGTTTTCGAAGCCACTCATGGAACCGCGCCGAAATACGCCGACAAGGACGTGATCAATCCGAGTTCGGTGATGCTTTCTGGTTCGATGATGTTCGATTTTATGGGATGGAAGGAAGCGGGTCGCCTGATCGAGGACGGTATCGCGCGAACCGTGCGCCAGAAACGCGTCACCTACGACCTCGAACGGATGATGCCGGGCGCGAAGAAACTTCGCACCTCGGAGTATGCCTCGGCGATTATCGAGAATATGCAATCCGCCGTAGCGGCGGATTGAATTTCATTGCGGCAATTAAACAATTAGACAAGGAGAAGTGGGAATGCGCAAGAAAGTTACGGTAGTGGGCGGCGGTTTCGTCGGTTCCACCACGGCACAGCGAATTCACGATGCCGAACTAGCCGATGTGGTTCTCACCGATATTCTGGATGGTCCACCTGCAGGAAAAGCTCTTGACATGGCCGAATCGGCGCCCATTCTCGGCACCGATGCGCACGCGGCGGGAATATCTACGGCGAGTGGAGACTACCGAGAAACCGCGAACAGTGACATCGTTGTGATCACGGCCGGCTTCCCGCGCAAACCCGGAATGAGCCGCGACGATCTCCTCAAAGCAAATTACGACGTTGTCAAAGGCGTCGTCGACGCGATCGTGAAGCTCTCACCGGGCGCGATTCTAATTGTCGTGACGAATCCACTCGATGCCATGGCGCAGGCCGCCTTCAAGATCAGCGGATTTTCACGCAACCGCGTGATCGGCATGGCCGGTGTTCTCGACTCCGCGCGCATGAGCACTTTTGTCGCCGCTGAGCTTGGCGTCTCCGTCGAAAACGTCCATTCCTTTGTGTTGGGCGGGCACGGTGACGACATGGTCCCGCTCACGCGCTACTCGACCGTCGCCGGAATTCCCCTCCCCGAGCTGTTGCCGAAGGACAAGCTCGACGCGATTGTCGCGCGCACGCGAAGAGGTGGCGCCGAGATCGTCGACCTACTCAAGACCGGCTCGGCCTACTACGCGCCATCCGCTGCGGTGGTTCAAATGGTCGAAGCGATCCTGAAAGACAAGAAAAAGATCCTCCCGTGCGCTGCCTATCTTGAAGGCGAATACGGCATCAGCGGTCTCTTTGTCGGAGTCCCCGTAAAACTCGGCGCTCGCGGCATCGAACAGATCATCGAAATCAAACTTACGGCCGATGAAAAAGCAGCTCTCGATAAATCAGCGGCTTCGGTCCGCGAACTCGTGACGGTCCTAGGCGTCTGATTCTTCACCTCGCGTGTACATTTCGAAGGCTGTTTACGTCCGCCCCATACGCTACGTAGGGGCGCTGCTTGCTGCGCCCTGCTTTTCGTTGCGCCGCCATCCTGCCGGCTCTGCTGAATTTGGCCCTCCCTCTCATACCGGTTCCTCTCCGCAACACCCGTCCCAATGGCCAGTTTTTCTTACGTACGTTCCCGCGCCAACTCGACCGTTCCAGCGGCTCCGGACTGCTACACTTCCAATTGGGAGTCATCCCTTGGCAATGAAATTATTCAAACGCAAACCTGCCCGCGCACCGAAACTCCGCCCCACAGTCTCGCCCGAGGTGAGCAGCGCCGAAAATCGCGCAAACCTCACTCATCGGCTCACGCGAGACCTAGTGCGCGCGGAAAAACTCGCGCAAATGCTCGCCACGAGCCGAGCCGCAGCCGTCGTCGATGTCCCTGATTTTCTCGCGGGAATGTATATCTACGAGTGGGAACGGTTGTCGCGATTCTGGGAAGAGCACGACGAAATCGAGATTCTATTGCAGCGCATCTGCCAGATCAGCCCGCAGCGCTGGCATCGTTGGATCGAGTTCTACGATACATCCCGCAAGGAAGCGGATAAGAAACCGCCGCTTTTCTTTCCCGAACAAAAGAAAACCGGAAAGAAAAACGCCGAAGTTCTGCCGCGCTCGGCCGAACTCGACCTCGTCCTGCGAAATTCCGAAGCAATCGCCCCGCATCACGATACGGTGAACGGCCGCGCCATCTCGATCCTCACGAGCGAATGCGTGCTGCTTTGTATCGCGTTCAATGATGGCTCAGAAATCGGGCGCCGCCTTCGCGAAACAGGCTTAGATATTTCAAGCCTCGAACGAGCCGCGAGAAACCCGCGCCACGCCCCGCTCCGATAATTCTTACTATTCGTCAAGATTCCGGTCGGGGCGGGTCTAAGACCCGCCCGCGCAGGCCGCCCTTCGCATCGCAATCGAGCGCACCGAGCCGCTAGATCACCATCCTGAAGCGCGGCCAAAGTTCCGCCATCGAACCTCGCGGCTTGCGGCACAAATAAACCGGCACATGCTGCTCGGTCGGCATCGCGAGAGGGCTGTCGACAACTGCAACCTGCTGCACTTCCTCAAAATATTTCCTGAACTCACTTCCCTCTTCACCAATCAAAATCACGCACGCCCCCGAATAATCCCGTGGCCCCCAATCAAAATAACTATTGTGTCCGCTAATCGCCTTCGGCAGCCCGAGCGCCTGCCCGTAATAATCAATCGCACCGGCTTCGCCATAGTTCCCAGCCAGAATCGCGCACCCCGGCCGCTCCTGCTCCGGCAGCCCGTGGTAAACGCGCGCCACGCTCGACGCGATATTGTCCCAGCCAATCATGTCCGCATAATTCTGCGGAAGCGGCGCAGTTGAATCCCGCTCCGTCTTCACCTCGTGCGCATACGGAAGCGCATGCGAATATTTCAGAAACGACTCAACTGGAAGTACCGGCACTCCAAATGGAAGAGTAAAAAGTCCCGCGAGAACGATCATCGAAGGATAACCAACTCGGAGAGCCCGCCAGTTAGGCGCGCGCAAAAATCCTTCGAAAGCTACGGCCCCCGCGGACATCAGAATCGGGTACGAACCCATCGGATAGTAGGATTTTCCGTCGCCGAAAATAAATATCGCAAGGACCGCCAAGTAGGCCCACCCCAAAAAGCGGAAACGCCGCGCCTCGCGGCTGAAGAAGAGCCACACAAGGCCGCCAAGCCACAATGGAAGTGTTACCGGAGAATAGAACAGCACCTGCTCGCCGAGAAATCGCAGCGGCCCAATTGCCACATTCTTGAATTGCTGCGCGTTGCGAACAACCTCAACCTGCGGCCAACCGTGCCGCGCCTCCCACAACAGATTCGGGAAAGCGACAGCAAGCGCGATCAGCCCGCCAACCCAGATCCATGGCGAACGAAATGGCTGCAAATCTCCCGACAATAAAAATCCAACCACAACCGCGAAGCCAAACACCGCCATCGTGTGTTTGTTTTGAAGACCGATCCCTGAAATCACGCCGAACCAGAGCCACAATTTCGGCGATCCGCCATTCGCAATCCGAGCGGCAATACAAGCGCACGCCAGCCAAAATACGGGCTCAAACGCGTTCATCGTCAAAATGCTGTCGAACGCGAGATACAGCGGCGCAAAAAGTATCGCGAGAGCCGCCAAAAACTGCACGACGCGCCCGCCGCCAAGCTCACCCGCAAGCCATCCGGTGAGAAAAACCGTGCCGGCTCCGGCCAAAACCGGAAACACGCGAAAGGCCACAAGCGAATTCCCGAGGAGATGCCGGGACATCCAGGCGATCAACGCAATCAGCGGCGGCTGGTCGATATAGCCCCACGCGAGATGCTCGCTGCAAGCAATGTAGTAGAGCTCGTCGCGAAAAAATCCGTAGCGGGCCATTCCCGGAAGATGGATCAGGATTGCGAGAGCGGAGACGGCGCAGAGCGAAGCATTGTTGCGGAAGGTATTTTTGCGCTCGGCGGCCCGAACCAACGCGGAATCCGCGGCTTCGGAGGCGGTGGCGCCCATTATGTTTGGGAAATCATGGTCCGATGGTGGCAATCGCTTATTGGGGGCCGTTGCTCGCAGGAGCACAGGCAGGATTGCTTGTGCCGCTTAATTCTCATTGCAAGCATTCCAGCGCTGCTTTCGACCGGCGATCTACTTGGCCGCTGCGGTTTGGATTGTGGCCGTTTTGATGCTGTCAAGATTCGGGAAATTCTTGTCTAGATACGTCTTGCCCTGCGAACTGATCGCGCCCTGGTCAGGCCCGCGTCCGCTCGGCGCGCCCTCGCCATAGCCGCTGTGCAACTTTTTCACAACGTCCATTCCCTCAGTCACCTGCCCGAAAGGCGCGAAACCCATCGAATCAAGATTCGCATTGTTTCCGAGATTGATAAATACCTGTGTCGTGCGCGTATCTCTACCTGCCGTCGCAAACGTCACCGAGCCCGCCTTGTTGCTTTGCGTAACGGGATCGTCCTTGAAATTTGCGGAACGCCAGACTCCACTCACTTTCGGATCGGCATTCAACCCGAATTGCACTACGAACCCGGGCAACACACGGAAAAAACTCGCATCAGTGTAAAATCCGTTCTTCACGAGATTGTAAAACCGGTCCGCTCCCAACGGAGCCCATGCGCGCGTCACGTGAATCACAATGTCGCCCTTCGTAGTCGACATTTTCACGTCGTACTCGGCGGGGGCCTGTTCCTTCAAGTTGCCCGGCTGAAGCAATTCTGCATTCGCTGTCATATTCTCTTTCCCGTGCTGTGAATTAAATTGCGTAGATTAGAATATCGAGTCCATTCCCACAAAACCCCAAGCTACGGTTGCTTCGGTTTGGCCGTTCCCGTCGCTGCCGGCTTGTGCGCCGGAGCGCCGCTCGCAGCAGGAGCCGCGCCAGACGGTGCAACAATCGTCGCCGTCTTTATGCTGTCGAGCTTGGGAAAATTCGCGTCGAGATACGCCTTACCCTTATTCGTGATTTCATCCTGGTGGCTCGTCGGCGCGTCAGCGTACCCGCTATACAAGCTCTTCACCACGTCCATTCCCGAAGTCACCTGGCCAAACACCGAAAAGCCCATCGCATCGAGGCGGGAGTTATCGCCGAGGTTGATAAACACCTGTGTGGTCCGCGTGTCCTTGCCCGCCATCGCGAAAGTGATGTAACCGGTTTTATTGCTCTGTTTGGGAGGATCGTCCTTGATATTGGCATTCGTCCAGGCTTTGTTCACCGCCGGATTCCCAGTCAGCCCAAACTGCACGACGAAGCCATCGACGAACCGGAAAAAACTCGCGCCATCATAAAAATGATGCTTCACAAGATTGTAGAACCGGTCCGCACCAAGCGGCGCCCACGCCCGCGTCACGTGAATCACAAAATCGCCCTTCGTCGTCACGAAGTTCACGTCGTACTCAGCCGGCGCTTGTGCCTTCAGCGTCGCCGGATGCAGCAGCGCGGGATCGGAACCCGTGTGCGCAGCTGTCGCAGCTTTCGGTTTTGCTGCTGGAGCGGCTTTCTTCGCAGCGGGCGCCTGGTCCTGTGCCCACACGGAGCTTGAAACAAATCCCGTCAACACCAATAAACAAAAAATCGAAATGAATCGCTTCACGGCTTCCCTCCCATTCGTTTCGAAGTCGCTTCCACCTGCCCCAACACTCGCAGCGTATTGCCACCGAGGATTTTCTGAACGTCACTTTCGGAATAGCCCTTCGTTAGCAGCGCGTTCGTAATCTGCGGCAGATGCGTCGCATCTTCCATGCCGTACGGCATGTTCGCGCCGTCAAAATCCGATCCCAGACCAACGTGGTCCGCTCCCGCGAGTTTCACCGCGTGGTCAATGTGCTCGATGATCTTCGTCCAATCCACGCGCGGAAGTTTCCCCTGCGCCACAAATTCCCGAGTCACCTTGTCGCCTTCCACCAACTGGCAGGATTCTTCTTCGCCGCAGCGTTTCTTCACTTCGGCTGCAATCTCTTTGCTGACTTCCGGATGCGCGCGGTCGGCGTCGCGAAATTCCTGGCTCAGGAATCCCACGTGATAGTTGATCTGCATCACACCGCCCTTCGCAGCGAGCGCTTTGATCATGTCATCGGTCATATTGCGCGGCGCATCGCAGATGGCGCGGCACGAAGAATGCGACGCAATCACCGGCGCCTCGCTTATCGCCAGCACGTCGTAAAAAGTTTTGTCCGACACATGCGAAATATCCACCATCACGCCCATGCGGTTCATTTCGCGAACCACCTGTTTGCCGAAATCCGTCAGACCGTTATGTGTGAACTTCCCCGTCGATGAATCCGCCCAGTCGGTATCGACCATGTGCGTCAAAGTCATATACCGGACGCCCAGGCGAGCAAAATCTCGCAGCACGCCCAGATCGTTGTCGATCATGTGCCCGCCCTCAACGCCCATCAGCACCGCGATTTTGCCATCTGCGTGAATGCGGCGAATGTCCTCGGCCGTCGTCGCAAGCGCGAGGTCCTTCGCGTATCGCACGGGCAATTCGCGCACTGCATCAATCTGGTCGAGCGCGCGCTTCACGGCTTCCGGCCCCGTCACCGTTCCCGAAATCCAGATCGAAAAGAAAATCGCGCCAAGGCCGCCTTCGCGCATTCGCGGAATATCAATCGAGCCGTCGGGATGCCGTGCGGACAAATCGAATTTCGGGTCGAGCAGCCGCTGCGTGGTGTCGTCGTGGGTGTCTACAACGATCGAACTGAAATGCAGATCGTGCGCTTTCTTCGAGATGTCGTTCTGGGCTGTCACGCTCAATAGCGGCACGATCGCGCCGAGCGTCACGCCCAGCGTCAAACATAGCGGGAGAAATCCCAGACGCGTCATCGAGCCACCATCCCCGCGCCGCTCGCGAGCCTCAATCGTGCCCTTGGAACCATGTCTTCACGGCGTGCACGAGCACCTGGCCATTCACTGCAGCGAGCGATTCCGTTAGCGGAATGCCCTTGGGGCAGACCTTCACGCAATTCTGCGCGTTATCACAATCTTCAATTCCGCCCGGGCCCATCAACGCTTCGAGGCGCCCGGCAGCGTGCATCGCTCCCGTCGGATGCATATTGAACAAGCGCACCTGGCTGACGATTGCCGCCCCGACAAATTGGGAATGTTCATTTACTCTCGGGCAAATCTCGAGGCAATTCCCGCACGTGATGCACCTCGACAGCGGATAACCGATTTCCTGTGTCGCCGGCGACATTCGAGGCCCTTCGCCCAGCGCATACGTTCCGTCGATCGGAATCCAGCACTTCGTGCGCTTCAAGCTTTCAAACATGAAGCTGCGATCCACTACCAGATCGCGAACCAGCGGAAATTTCATCAGTGGCTCGAGCCGGATCGGCTTTTCAAGATTATCAACGAGCGCCGAACATGCCTGCCGAGGCTGGCCGTTGATGAGCATCGCGCACGCACCGCACACTTCCTCCAGGCAGTTCGCGTCGTAGCTCACCGGCGTCGATTCTTTGCCGTCACGTGTGTAGGGTTTTTCCGCGATGTCGCGCAAACACTGAATGATGTTCAGGTGCGGCCGGTAACGTAATTCGTACTCTTCCCAGCGAACGGCTTCGTCCGCCCGCTGCTGGCGTTTAATCTTGACGATGAAAGTCGATCCCGTCGTGCTGTTAGCCATGGTCCCGCCTCACCTGAACCGCACCGCGAACATTGCCCTACCTGGCACAAGCGTTGAAGTTACTTTGCCGCCGTATATTTCCGTTCCCGCAGCGGAAGCAGCGAAGTATCCACCGGCTCGAATTCCAACTTGATTTCGCCGCCCGCAATCCTCGCCTTTGTCGTCTTCAGCCAATTGGCGTCGTCGCGATTCGGGAAATCAGGCTTGTAGTGTGCCCCGCGCGTTTCATTGCGCGCCAGCGCACCCATCGTAATCACCTTAGCGAGCACCAGCATGTTTCCGAGTTCGCGCACGAAGTTCAGCGTCTGATTCGCCCATTGCGTGCGATCCTGCAGATTGATTTTCCGGAAACGCTCGCTCAATTCGTCCAGTTTCGTCAGCGTCTTCTGCAGATTCGCGTTGTAACGAATCACGGTGACGTTCTCCGTCATCGTCTCGCCCATCTCGCGCCAGATCGTCAGGGGATTTTCCGTTCCCTGGTGCTGATTCAGAAGCGCGTCGTTGATGTCCTGCTGCCGCACGCGTTCACGCTCGAAAACGCTTGCAGGTGTGCTCTCCGCCCCCTGCTCCAGCCCTCGCGCGAACCTCACCGCAGCCGGCCCCGCCAGCATTCCGCCGTAAATGCACGATACCAGCGAGTTCGCGCCCAGCCGGTTTGCCCCGTGATACTGATACTCGCACTCGCCCGCCGCGAAGACTCCCGGAATGTTCGTCGCTTGATTCTCGTTGTCAACCCACAGCCCGCCCATCGTGTAATGCATCGCGGGGAAAACCTTCATCGGCTCTTTGCGCGGATCGACGCCAACGAACTTCTCGTAAATCTCCAAAATACCTTCTAGCTTCTTGTCCAGCACATCGGCAGGAATGTGCGAAACGTCCAGATATACCGCCGTATCGCCCGCGAGCCCCATCTTCATCTCGAAAACGATTTTATGAATTGCGCGAGTCGCTACGTCGCGCGGCACCAGGTTCCCGTACTTCGGATACCACTCTTCGAGGAAGTAGAACCGCTCGCCTTCCGGAATGTCTTTGCCCGCGCGCTTGTCTCCCGGCTGTTTGGGGACCCAAACTCGTCCCCCTTCCCCGCGCGCCGATTCGCTCATCAATCGGCACTTGTCTTCACCGGGAATCGCTGTCGGGTGCACCTGAATGAATTCGCCGTTCGCGTAATAAGCGCCCTGCTGGAAGAGCGACGACTGCGCGGACCCCGTGCAAACAACCGAATTCGTCGAGCGCCCGAACACTGCGCCCACTCCGCCGGTACAGAAAATAAGTCCATCTGCCGGGAACGTTTTGATCTCCATCGTCTTCAAATTCATCGCGCAGATTCCGCGTGCCACGCCGCCGGCGTCGATCACGGCTGAAAGAAACGTCCAACCCTCGAACTTCTTCACCTTATCTTCTGATTCGAAGCGTCGCACCTGTTCGTCAAGCGCATACAGTAGTTGCTGTCCGGTCGTTGCCCCCGCAAATGCAGTCCGGTTAAACAGCGTCCCGCCAAATCGTCTGAAATCCAGTAACCCTTCAGGCGTGCGGTTAAACATCACGCCCATGCGATCGAGCAAATCGATAATCGCAGGCGCTGCCTCGCACATGCCTTTCACCAGCGGCTGGTTCGCAAGGAAATCGCCGCCGTAAATCGTGTCGTCGAAATGTTTCCAAGTGGAATCGCCTTCGCCCTTCAAATTCTTTGCGGCGTTGATGCCGCCCTGCGCACACACTGAGTGCGAGCGCTTCACGGGCACAATCGAAAAAAGATCGCAGGCCACGCCCGATTCAGCCACGCGAATCGCCGCCATCAGGCCGGCCAAACCTCCGCCTACGATAATAATCTTGGGCTGTCTCATTGGACGTACGTTCCTAGCGGGAACCAGTGATTGTGGAAGCCGAGCGCAATTGCGATGCCGACAAACGTGAGTGCCACCGTCACCGCCGCTCCAAACCATCCAGCCGCGCGCTGCGATCGCGCTGACACCGCGATGCCCCACTTACAGGCGAAATTCCAAAGCCCATTCCCTAGATGAAATGACGCGGCGGTGATCCCGACGATGTAAAACGCGAGATATCCCGGATGCGACATCGCTTCCGCCATATCCGCATAACTCGTTCGTCCATGACCGGCGAACCGCTCGAGATACACATGCCAGAAAATAAAGACCAGCGCGATCATTCCCGTCCACCGCTGCAACACGTAGAGCCAGTTCGCCATCCATGGATGGCCGAGTGCGTTCGACTTCCCCATCCACCAAATATAAATGCCGTAGAACCCATGGAACAGAATCGGAAGCCACAACACGCTCGCTTCGACAACAACTCGCCACGGAATGCTCTGCAGCTCGACGGAGACCTCGTTGTATTTGGGCACGCTGACGAGCGCGTAGCTGTTGGACCAGAAGTGTTCCAAAAGGAACGCGCCAATCGGAATTACGCCGCTGAGGGATTGCAGTTTGTCGAGGAAGTAACTCGTCTTGGATTCAGTGCCTGCGGCCGCCATGCACACTCCAAACATTTTCACTTCAAATGGGTGAAATGAAAGTATATGCATCCGGAGGGGAGTTTGCAAGATGGTGTCACACAGGTAACGCAAGAAAAATGCGCGCGAAATCCCATGCTAAAGTTTTTACTCGAGGTCATTTCGCGACATGGCCAGCGAATCCATCAATGAGCTGAAGAAATGGGCCACGGAACTCGCGCGGCGAAGTGGCGATGGCAATGACGTTGGGCTGAATCGCGCCGTCGAGCTCATCAGCCGGAATTTCGCTGTCCGTCCGCACGAAGTCGCCATTTTCGCGCTCACGCTGGACGACCGTTTTCTGCAATTTCTCACTCCCGATCGCCTCCGCGAAGTGGGCCAGATCCCAATGACGAGCACGCACTCGCTCGCCGCACGCACCGCACGCGAACGCCGCGCTGAAGTGATCAATCATTTCTCCGTGATTCCGCATGCCTCCGTGTTCGAAGCCGTCCCGATTTCCGACGGCCAGCCCGGTGAAGCGATTCAGAAGATCATGAGCGCTCCGATTACGCACGACAAAAAAGTTGTCGGCGTGATTCAAATTTCGCGCAAGGCCGGATCCATGGCCGCAGCCGGCCCCGATTTCACGCACCAACAATTGCGCGAGCTGAAGATCGTCGCCGACGCCCTCGCGTCCTGCATCTCGCTCGGCACGAAAGTCCACGCCTAGCGCGCGGGTGTTCGAAATTCCGTCCCGTCGGCGCTAACTTCTCGCGAAATATTTGCGGAATCTATCGTCCTGCCCTGAGGAACGAATGAAGCGAAGCGCGCCGTTTGCGTCCCGGTTGCACTTGCGGGACGAAAGATCTCGATCGACCGTTCGCCTCGTCGTAAAATCCCAGCTCGCACTTCTCGCCCGCACCTCGTCGCCGACCCTGCTTCTCCGTTCACTCCGGTGCGTCCTGTAACACTCCTGTAATCCTTGCACCATGAATAATCATTGACATCGCTGTGGGTGCTTGTTAGTTTTCCGGTGCAAAAGAAATTTCCGACTGAATCGAGTGGAGGCACCGCTAACCGGCTCATGGCGTTCGTCGCAAAGAAAATATTCCTCACCAAGGGAGTCGGAAAACATCGAGAGCGCCTTTCGAGTTTCGAACTCGCCCTGCGCAACGCAGGTATTGCCGCCTGCAACATCGTCCGCGTTTCCTCGATTTTCCCGCCGTACTGCAAACTGATATCGCGCAGCGAAGGACTCAAACATTTGAAGGCCGGCCAGGTCGCCTTCACTGTCATCAGCGAGAATCAAACGCGGGAACCGCATCGCCTGATCGCAGCCGGCGTGGGACTCGCGCTGCCCGCCGACAAATCAATGTTCGGCTACCTCTCCGAGCACCACTCGTTCGGCGAACCCGAAGAAGTCGCAGGCGACTACACCGAAGAGCTCGCCGCGGAAATGCTCGCCACCACGCTCAACGTAGAATTCGATCCGGATCTCTCATGGGATGAAAAAAAAGAGGTCTACCGCATCTCGAATAAAATCGTCCGCACTATGAACATCACCCAATCCGCAGTAGGCGACAAGCGCGGCCTCTGGAGCACAGTGTTAGCCGCGGCAATCTTGCTAGGGGAAGACGACTAACGATTTTCAGTAGGGGCAAGGCACGCCGTGCCCGCGTCACACACCGCTGCGACCGATCGGTCCGTCTTTTTCAATCGCCGTCGAACTTACTTGCCTTTCTTCAAATACCCAATCCTCTGCAAGACCGCTCCCACAATCAACGGCAACGCCACCGTCGCATCATCCAGCACTTCCGCAAATCGACCGCCTTCCTCCGGCGGCACAAATTTCCCCCACGAAACCGCTTCCGTGTACGTGCTGCCCGAAAGCCCGCCCCAATTCACCGGTTCAGGACAAATCCGCACTCCATAGTTGTAGCGCTTCAACGGCAGCTTCTCGTATCCGCGCCTCGCCAGAAGCTCCGCATACACGCCAAACTGCTGCGCCCAATTTCGCGGCACTCCGCCGCCAATCGTAAAAATTCCCATCCGCTTCGTCGCCAGCATCGTCGCAGCGTAATGCTCGAAATCTTCATACGGATCGAAGCGCAGCGGCTTTTGCCCCGCCTTTTTCCGCAGCCGCTGGTGCAGCGCCACGTCGATCCCCAGCTCCGAATCCGTGAACGCCGGAACGAACACCGGCACCTTGTGCTCGTAGCACGTTTTCAAAATTCCGCGCCCTTTCGTATGTTTCGAAAGGTATTCGCCGATCCTTCGATTAATTTTCCAGCTGCACAGCACTTCTTCTGGATCCCACTGCTCCAGAATGTGCTGCATCACTTCTTCCACGTGATCCAAATTCGTTTCCGGCTCGAGCGAATCGTACACGCGGTTGTAACCCGCGGCGAAAAGTTCCCGGTCGTCCATTTTCTCGTCGTAACGGTAATGCGACAGTCCTTCCGCCTCCACAAGTCCGTGCGCCATCAAAGCGCCGGTTGAAACGATCGCCTTAATCACTCCCGCTTCTACCAGATCGCAAAATACGAGCGCCATTTTCGCCACCGTCAGCGCTCCGGAAAGCGTCATCACGCCAAAGCAATCCTTGTCCCGCGCCATCGTCTCGAGAACATCGGCCGCATCGCCAATCTGCCGCGCCGTGAAAGCGGTCTGCCCCATTGCGCGCACCAGATCGTCGATCGTTGTGATGCGTGAAAGATCGAGCGGATAAATCGGAGTGAGCTTGTCTTTGATCGGGTCGTGCAGAATTCTTCCCGTCGCGCCCTTTTTCTTTGCCATTCAGCGTCCTCGCAGGTAATGTAAAGCTACCAGGCCGGTTCAACGCGCATGATTGCTCGCGCGCGCCTCATTGATAGTACAAATGAGGCTGCCGTTGAAAGAAAATTCTGTTAAAAGATAAATTCCAAAAACAACCAGTGAGCCTAAATCCAAGATGACACGATACACTCCGGTGCCGCCCGATAATTTCGGTGGCCTTCCCTACGAGCACTCGCAGTACGAAACCTCTCGCGCAGTTATTTTCCCGGTGCCGCTCGAACGCACCACTTCCTACGAGCACGGCACTCGCAACGGACCGGCCGCCATCATCGCGGCCAGCCGCAACATGGAGCTCTACGACGAAGAGCTCGAACTCGAGCCGTACAAGGAAATCGGCATCCACACGCTTCCGGCGATCGACACCGCCGACGGCACTCTCGACGAAGTGATCACCGAATTGTTCACGGCGCAACTCGCGCTGCTCGAAGACAAGAAGTTTCCGGTCGCACTCGGCGGCGAACATTCGCTCACTCCTCCGCTCGTCTCCGCCACTGCAAAGAAATTCAAAGATCTCAGCGTCCTGCAAATTGACGCCCACGCCGACCTCCGCGACGAATATCAGGGCAATCCCTCGAGTCACGCTTGCGCCATGCGACGCGTCGTCGAAGTCTGCCCCGCCGTTCAAGTTGGGATTCGCTCCCTGTCGATCGAAGAAGCGCAGGCCATTCCGCATTTGCGCACAAAGATCTACTGGGCGAAAGATATTGTCCGCGCTCCGCTCAAGGCCTGGATTGCAAAGGTGCTCGACGATCTCAGCCCGAATGTCTACCTTACGATCGATCTCGACGGCTTCGACCCCGCCTTCGTTCCTGCCACCGGAACGCCCGAGCCCGGCGGCCTCGATTGGGTTCAAGTAACTTCCCTGATTCGCGCAGTCGCCGATCACAAGAAAATTGTCGGCATGGATGTTGTCGAGCTGCTGCCTCAGCCGGGAGACCACGCGTCCGATTTTCTGGCCGCGAAGCTCGTCTACAAGTGTCTAGGCTATATTTTCTGCCAGGAATAATCCTCGGAGGAATTGTGATGCTTGATTTCGCCATCGTCGCTGCTCCAGCTCAACAATTGAATCAACACGCTGTCTATGTGGAAGTCACTTCGCCCGGCTTCATCGCCACGATCATCATCGGACTTCTCGCCGGCTGGATCGCTGGCCATATCACGCGCGGCCGCGGCTTCGGTTGCATCGTGGACGTTCTCCTCGGCCTCATCGGCGCCGTCATCGGCCGATGGCTCTTCACGAAGCTCGACATCGCAATCGCCCCTTGGGGTTTTTGGGGCACTCTAGCAGCCGCCACGGTCGGCGCCGTTCTCCTCGTCGCTGTAGCTCGCCTCTTCGCGGGCAGCAGGGATTGAACTGACGCTCCATACATGTCATTCTTTTGATTCCTTGCAACTTCGGCATCGAACCGCCTGTCATCGGATCGACGAAAGAATAAATTGAGCCAATCTTCTGTATGGGCCATCCCGCTCGGCGGGCTGGGCGAATTCGGAATGAACATGCTCGTCCTCCGCACCGGCGACGACATCATCGTCATCGACGCGGGCCTCATGTTCCCCGAGCAGGAACTCCTGGGCGTCGATATCGTCATTCCCGACACCACGTACCTGAAACAAAACAAGCGCATGATTCGCGGGATAGTTCTTACTCACTCGCATGAAGACCACATCGGCGCGATCCCTTACATCATCGCCGATCTCAACGTTCCGATTTACGGCACCGAGTACACGCTCGCCATCGTTCGCAAGAAGCTCGAAGAGCACGGCCTTCTCGACAGCGTGAAAGCTCCACCAAGTCCAGCCAGGTGACGTCACCACTCTCGGCGCGTTTCAAATCGAATATCTGCACGTTACGCACAGCACGATCGATTGCGTCGCTCTCGCCGTCCGCACTCCCCTCGGCGTCATCATTCACACGGGCGATTTCAAAATCGATCCAACGCCCGTGGACGGCAAGCCGTTCGATCTCCATGCCTTCGCGCGCTACGGACAGGAAGGCGTTCTCGCGCTTTTCAGCGACAGCACCAACGTAGAGCGTCCCGGCTTCACGCCGTCCGAGCGATCCGTCGTTGTGCGCCTGGAAGAATTATTTCGCGCCGCACCGGAGAGAATCGTCGTCTCTTGTTTCTCGAGCTCGATCCATCGTATTCAGCAGGTGATCGACCTCGCGCGCGTTGTCGGCCGCAAAGTGGGCTTCATCGGCCGCAGTATGGTCGACAACACGGAAATCGCGCACGGCCTGAACAAACTGCGCATCCCCGACGGCAGCGTCGTCCGCCCGCAGGACATTAAAGGCTTCGATCCCAAGCGCATCGTTATTCTCGCGAGCGGAACTCAGGCTGAGCCGCTTTCCGCCATGTCGCGCATCTCCGTCGATAATCATCGGCTGATGAATATTGCGGAGAACGACACTGTAATCCTTTCCGCGCGCCAGATTCCCGGTAACGAAAAGGCAATCTTCCGCATGATCGATCACCTCTTCCGCCGTCGCGTTCTCGTCTATTACGAAGGCGGCCGCTCCGCTCCGATTCACGTTTCCGGCCACGCCAGTCAGGAAGAGCAAAAAATCCTACTGCAGCTCGTCAAACCAAGATTCTTCATCCCGCTTCACGGGGAATATCGCCACCTGTTCCGTCATGCAGCCCTCGCCGAACAGATGAACGCCGTCTCGAGCGAAATTTTCCTGCTGGAAAGCGGCCAACCGCTCGAATTCACGCCCGACGGACGTGCTCACCGCCGCGAGCCCGTCACCGCCGGACGAGTCTGCGTCGATTCCGGCTCGCTCGAAGAAATCGAAGAAGTAGTGATTCGCGACCGCCGCCACCTGGCCGAAGACGGCGTCGTGGTTCCCATCATCGCCATCGACAAACACACCGGCCAGCTCCAGGGCTCGCCCGAAATCGTAACGCGCGGCTTCCTCTCCGAAGAAGGCCAGGAGATCCTCGCCAAAGCGCGCGAGGTAATCCTCCGCACCGTCGAGCAATCCACCGCCGAAGAAAAAACCGACTGGGGCGTAATCAAAGAAAAAATCCGCGCCGATCTGAAGCGTTACCTCAACAAGCAAACCTCCAAGCGCCCGCTAATCCTCCCGGTGATCCTGGAAGTCTGATTTCCGTGTCCGGCGCCAAACGAGCACGGCATCCCGCGAAATATTCGATTCGTGCTTCCACCCCCGAGGACTTCGAAGCCCTCTACGAAATCGACCAAGCTTGCTACTCCGCCGACATCGCTTACTCCCGCTCCGAGCTTCGCCACTATCTCCGCTTTCCCGGCGCCGATTGTCTCATCGCAACGATCCGCCGCAAGCCAGTCGCCTTCTGCCTTACCGCCCATCAGTCCGCGCGCGGCCACATCATTACCATTGACGTCCTCGAAGCCCACCGCCGCCATGCCATTGGTTCGCGCCTCCTGAAAGCGGTCGAGCTCCGCCTCGCAAAATCAGGTGTCCGCGAAGTAATTCTTGAGACCGCAACCGAAAACGATTCCGCAATTGCCTTCTGGCAAAAGCATGGCTATCGTACTCGTGGCATCTGGAAGCACTACTATCCCGGCGGCCGTGACGCCTACGCGATGATCAAATCCATCGCCTAGTTTTTTCTTAGGTATTCGTCCGGGCATGGCAGTAGATGTTCGCGACAGGTCTGCTGGAACCGAAACGTGTCATCCCGAGCGGAGACCCGCGCGTTTTTGTTCTTCCTTCGCGAAGCGAAGGCGCGGATCGCAGTCGAGGGATCTGCTTTTCGTCTTAGTTTCTGGCGTGCACGGTCGGTCCCGAGTGGAGCCGCTTGCGAAAAGTTCAGCGCGATTGTCATCCTGAAGGTATCCGTTCAGGATGCCTGAATTGAAGGATCTCAGCGCAAAGTACTCGCAACCAATCATTCGCTGCGAGCAGGCACGCAGCATCACGCATCCGCACCCGGAGGCATTTTGAACGACTACATACTCTCTCTCATCCTCGGCATCGTCGAAGGCCTTACCGAATTCATACCGGTCAGTTCCACCGCCCATCTCCGCATCGCCGAAGCCTTGCTCCACATCAATCTTAGCGACGGCTACTGGAAGATGTACACAATCGTCATTCAGCTTGGCGCCATCCTCTGCCTCCCAATCTATTTCCGGGAGCGCATCGCGAAATTTCTCTCTACGTTTCCGCGCGGCGAACGAGGCGACCGTACCATCCTCACGCATCCGCTCAGCCTCGTCATCATCGCCTTCCTCGTCACAGCGCTTCCGGCATTCCTGCTCACGAAAATCATTGGCAAGCATCTCGAAAACCTCTACATCATGGGCATGGCACTTCTGATCGGCGGCATCGTGATGTGGATCGTTGACGCGCTCCACGCGCCATCGGAAAAAGCCGGCCCGGGCGCTCCCCATAGCCGAATCCACACCTGGCACATGGAAGACATGTCTCTCGGCCAATCCATCTGGATCGGCGCGTGCCAAATTCTTTCAGCCGTTTTCCCCGGCACGTCGCGCTCGATGTCCACGATCGCGGCAGGACAGGTCGCCGGAATGTCACGTGCTTCCGCCCTCGAGTTTTCTTTTTTCTTGTCGATCCCAACGATGGTCGCGGCCACCTGCTACGACCTGCTGAAGTCCCTGCGTGGCAAAGGCATGGAAAATCCGATCGGCGTCTCCCAAATCGATGCACACGGCTGGATCATTCTCGCCATCGGCTTCATCGTCTCCTTCATCGTTGCCTATGGCAGTGTCGCCTGGTTCATGAACTGGGTGCGCACCCGCGGCTTCGCCCCCTTCGCAATCTATCGACTCATCCTGGGCGCCGCGGTCCTCTATGGGGCATCGCACCTCGCAATGTAAACCGCATTCCAGCCCCCAATCGCCTGCACCCTCTGTGTTCTCTGTTCGCGTTCGTTCCCTGTGTCCTCTGTGTTAGGGCCGTTGCCTCCTTCGTTGACTCGCCTCGTCGCCCGACCTAAGATGATGCCGCATAAAAAAACATAAATCCGCTCACGAAGTTTCTGCGCCAGGAGGATTCGTTAATGAAGCGTCGTCGCGAAGAGAGAATACGATTCACAATGTTTTTCCCGGCCTGCATCGCTTTGATCCTTATCGCATCAGGTTGCGGACAACCAACACCGAAGGACACTCGCTCCGCCGACGAAGCCGCAATTCGCGATCTCGACGCTCAATGGTCCAAGACCGCCGGCGCCAGAGACCTGGACAACACAGTCGCGTACTACAGCGACGACGCCTATCTGCTTCCTCCCAATGCTCCTCTCGCCACCGATAAGCAGTCGATTCGCGCCGTGTGGACCGAACTTCTTGCGCCTGATACTTCCCTAACTTGGCGTTCGACCAGAGTCGACGTCGCGCGTTCCAGCGATCTGGCATACAGCGTGGGCACTTACCAGGCGACGGCGAAAAACCCGCAAGGCAAGCTGACAGAGGATCACGGTAAATTCCTGGAAGTTTGGAAGAAGCAAGCGGACGGCAAGTGGAAGGTCGTGGCCGACGTTTATAACTCCGATCTGCCCGCGCTGGCGCCAACTCCAGAGATGCCAAAGCCCCACCACCATCAATCCCACAAGAAGGGCCATGCAAAAAAGCGGTCCGGCCACAGTTAGCAAATTCGGAGGCTAAGACTTGCCGTAGACCGAGGTAAATTGTTCCGCACGTGGTGGCATTCCACGAACAAGACCACGCGCGCAGTCGAATCGGTAATCGCCGTCCTCGAACGCGGAATGGTCTTGGCCGCTCCGATCTTGACCATTTGGTGTTGCTGCACGGATGAAGCGCATTCAACTCCGCTCCATCACGTTGACTTACTTTTATCCGCGCTCTAAACTCCCCTTCGCATGCAAGACTCTCAGCCCCCGCTCATCGGCAAAATCGTCTCGCACTACCGCATCGTCGAAAAACTGGGCGGCGGCGGCATGGGCGTCGTCTATCGCGCGGAGGACACCAAGCTCAAGCGCCAGGTTGCGCTGAAATTCCTCCCGCAGGACTCCTCGGCGGACAAATCAGCTCTCGAACGATTCCAGCGCGAGGCGCAAGCAGCCTCCGCTCTCAATCACCCCAGCATCTGCACGATCTTCGACATTGACGAAGACTCCGGCGTGCCGTTCATCGCCATGGAATTGCTGAAGGGCATGACGCTCAAGCATCGCATCAACGGCCAGCCGATGTCGCTCGACGTGCTGCTCGGGATCGGAATTGACGTCGCCGATGCCCTCGACTCCGCCCACAGCGAGGGCATCATTCATCGCGACATCAAGCCCGCGAATATTTTTGTCACCGAGCGCGGCCAGGCTAAAGTCCTCGATTTTGGTTTGGCGAAGCTGGTGTCGAAGAATATCGGCGAGACCGTCACGGCTGGCGGCGCCACAATGGGCACCGATCCAAATCTCACGAGCCCGGGCACCGCTCTTGGCACCGTCGCGTACATGTCGCCCGAGCAGGTGCGCGGAGAAAACTTGGACGCGCGCTCGGATCTGTTTTCGTTTGGCCTGGTGCTCTATGAAATGGCCACGGGACGGCAAGCGTTCAGCGGAAATACTTCAGGTGTCATTTTTGTGGGAATACTGGAACGCGATCCGGTGCCTCCCTCCCGTGTGGTTCCGGACATCCCGGTAGACCTGGAGCGGGTGATCACGAAAGCGCTCGAAAAAGACCCGAAGTTGCGGTATCAGCACGCCGCCGATTTGCGTTCGGATTTGCAGCGGTCTGAAACGCGACACAGATCCGGGAAGGTCGGGTTCTGTCCGCGTGGCTGCTGCGGCAGCGGCGTCGGCAAACGCGAAAGAAAACTCGCCAGCGGCAACGCAGGAGTCCGGAACTTCGTCGGTGTCAGCGGTGGCGCGGGAGCACAAAGGAAAGCTCATCGCGGGTGCCGCCGTCGTGGCGCTGCTCGTGATGGCCGCGGCTTACGGCGTCTATTCGCTCCTACGAGGAAAGGCCGAGGCCGTTCCATTTCGGAATTTCACGATTACGAAGGTCACCGACAATGGCAAATCCGTCGCCGCGGCAATCTCCCCCGACGGAAAATACATTCTGAGCGTGGTGGCGGACGCCGGCAAGCAGAGCCTGTGGCTGCGCCACGTCGAGACGAACAGCGATACGCAGGTCGTCTCGCCGGAAGCCACTCATTACTCGCACCTCACATTTTCACCCGATGGAAGCTATCTCTATTTCCGCCGCCCCACTGGCACTGTCGAAGACGTGCACGACTACTACCGCGCTCCCGTGCTGGGCGGGACGCCCAAAATTGTTTCGCGCGATCTCGATACCAACATCACATTTTCGCCCGATCGGAAGCGCATCGCTTACGCTCGCGCGAACGACCCGGAAGTCGGCAAGTGGCAGCTCCTCATCGCCAATCCTGATGGCAGCGACGAAAAAATGATTGCTGGCGGGCCCGCCCGGGAAATTCCCCGATTCATTCAATGGATGCCCGACGGCAAGAGTCTGCTCGGAACGACACTTCAGGTGGGAGGTTCGCTGGCCGGGCTCGAGGCTTTCGATGTCACTTCCGGCGAAGCGAAAATGGTTGCCAAGTACAACGACCTGCTTCTGCAAGAACTCGTCTCGACAGCAGATGCCGCGGGTGTGTTCGTTAACGTGACGCGAATCGATTCGCTCGATTTTCGTTCCCAACTCGCCTTCGTTTCGCTTCCCAGCGCGAAAATGCATTCCATCACCAACGACATTAACAACTACAGCGGGCTGACCGTATCGGCGGACAACAAAACGATTGCAGCCGTCCTTCGCAAGGATAACCGCTCCCTGTTTCTTCTCTCCAGCGCGGGAACCGCCGCCAATCCTCTAAGCCCCGCACTTGCGCAAGAGAGAGATTTCGAAACTTTCGGCTGGAGCGCCGGTGGAGATCTTTATTTGCCGGAGGCGGGCAAGCTTGTGCGAGTTTCCCCCGACGGAAGCAACCGCGTTGTCATTCTCAATCAATCCGTCGCCGAGCCGGTGAGCTGCGGTAACGGTCGGGCCGGGACGTCTAAGCCGCACCCGATCGTATTCGTCACCGGCCACCACTCTCCATCCGGAATCGACGGGCGAAGTGTTTGGCGCGTGGATTCAGACGGCAGTAATCCAAAAGAAATTTCCGACACTAAAAGCGATTTCGGTCCTACCTGTTCACCTGACGGGAAATGGGTTTATTACTTCGTCGGACAGGCGAATCGATTCAACCGTGTTTCGATCGACGGGGGCAAGGCCGAAGCAATTCCGGGCGTCGATATCCCCGGGGGGATTGTTGGTTCACCCTATTTCGGCATTTCTCCCGACGGTAAGACGCTCCTATTCCTCGCAACAATCACTCCGAGCCCTGGAGCCGAATCGCAACAAAAGGTCGTGCTGCTCTCGCTCGATGCGGGCCCGCAGCCGCCCAGACGCCTTCTCGATCCCAACACGCTCATTTCAAAACCACCGATCTTTTCGCCGGATGGCAAGGCCATCGTCTACGCGATCCGCGAAAACGGCGTCGATAATTTTTGGCTGCAGCCGATCGATGGCTCGGGACCCGGCGGTGGCGGACGCCGCACCACGAATTTCACCGCGGATGTATTCAACTGGTACGAGTACTCGCCAGACGGCAAAACCCTCGGCGTCCTCCGCAACCACCCCGAATCCGACGTCGTTCTGCTGCGCGATGCCGGCGCCTCGCCGCAATGACGCGTCTCTGGGACCCCGAAGCAGGCATCTGTAGCCGTCTTGGAAAGGCTTTGGCGCACTGGTCAGCCGTGGCAAGGGCGAGACAGTCCCGACATCCTCTTATCACAGGTATTCCGGCGTCGCCCCCGCTGCCCGGTAAGCGCTCCAATCGGTACTCGTTTCGGAAAGCCCAATCCATCTCGTTGACTTAGTTTTATCCTCGCTCTAAACTCCATCCCCGATGCCCGAATCCCACTCTCCGCTCATCGGCCTCACCATTTCGCATTACCGCATCGTCGAAAAACTCGGCGGCGGCGGCATGGGCGTCGTCTACAAAGCCGAAGACACGCGTCTCCACCGTTTCGTCGCACTGAAATTTCTTCCCGAAGAAGTAGCCAGCGATCCGCAAGCTTTGGGCCGCTTTCAACGTGAAGCCCAGGCTGCCTCCGCACTGAATCACCCGAGCATCTGCACCATCTACGACATCGGCGAAGAAAACGGCAAAGCCTTCATCGCCATGGAATTTCTCGATGGCTCCACGCTGAAGCACGTAATCACCGGCAAGCCGATGGAGCTCGATCGCCTCCTCGAAATTTCCATCGAAATCGCCGACGCGCTCGACGCCGCGCATTCGCAGGGAATTGTCCACCGCGATATCAAGCCCGCGAATCTTTTCGTCACGCGCCGCGGCCACGCCAAAATTCTCGATTTCGGCCTCGCAAAACTCGTTCCCACGCGCGCTGGTAGCGCCCCTGTCGGCGCTGCGATGGGTGAAAGCGTAAGCGTCCTCACCGGCGCTACCATTGCCGCCGACGAAATGTTCACGAGCCCCGGAACCGCGGTCGGCACCGTCGCTTACATGTCGCCCGAACAAGTCCGCGGTAAAGAACTCGACGCGCGCAGCGATCTTTTTTCGTTTCGGCACCGTTCTCTACGAAATGACAACCGGCGTGCTTCCTTTCCGCGGCGAAACTTCAGGCGTAGTTTTCGAATCTATTATGAATCGTCTTCCACCTCCCGCGATGCGGCTGAATCCCGACACTCCTCCGCGCCTGGAAGAAATCCTGCACAAGGCCCTCGAAAAAGATCGCGAGATGCGCTACCAGTTCGCCGCAGAAATGCGCGCTGATTTGAAACGTCTACGCCGCGAAACCGATTCGTCGGGCCGCATTTCGGGCGCCGTCGACGCGCAATCGTCCGGCTCGACTCCGATTCCGGCATCCGGCTCGACGCCTGCGGTTCCCGTTTCGTCCAGGTCGATTTCAGCGGCGTCCAGCTCTGGATCGAGCTCGACGGTTCGTCAAGTCGCAGCCCAACACAAATTGGGACTGTCGGTTACTTCCATCATCGTTCTCGTCCTTGTCGCCGCCGCAGCGTACGGCGCGTACTCGCTCTTTTCGCGCAAGACGACAGAAAACTATGAGAGCTTTACAATTCTCCCTGTTACTGACACAGGTAAAGCCTCGCGCGCTGCAATCTCGCCCGATGGCAAGTACATCCTCAGCGTTCAGGTTGACGCAGGCCAGCAAAGCCTCTGGCTGCGTAACGTCCCGACAAAAAGCAACACGCAGATCGTTGCGCCTACCGACGACCGCTACGAAGCCGTGAAGTTTTCTCCCGACGGCAACAGCATTTACTTCGTTCGACTCGAACGCGACGAGCCCGGCGTCAGCAGTCTGTATCGCTTGCCCGTCCTCGGCGGAACTCCTGAACGCGTGATCCACGAAGTCGACAGCAATATCAGTTTTTCGCCTGATGGTTCGCGCTTCACGTATATCCGATACAAGCCAAACGAAGGCGAAGGCGATCTGATGGTTGCCAATGTGGACGGCTCCGGCGAGAAGCTCGTCTCCAAACAAACCACTTCGATTAACTCTCCGAGTTGGTCGCCCGACGGCAAGACGATCGCTACAGCAGAGGTGATCACCGAGCAATCGAGCGCTAGCGCCATCGACCTTTTCAACGTCGCCACCGGAGAGAAATCCTTTCTCATGAAGTCTGAAATGATTCTTGATGCACCTGTCTGGCTTCCCGATGGCCGCGCCCTGCTCATTCTGGCGGCGAGTGCATCCTCGAATTTTAATCGGCAGCAAATTGGCATCGTCTCTTACCCAAAGGGCGTTTTTCGCGCCCTCACGAAGGATACGAACGGCTACTTAACTCTCAGCATTTCGGCGGACGGCAAGACAATTGCCACGATCAAGTCGTTGTATTTTGGCGCGATCCAGATGGCCGCGTACGATGGGAAAAAAGCTGCTAAGCCCGTAACAATCAGCGATCGTCCTCCCACTCTCTCTCTCAACTGGACGCCCGGCAACAAACTGCTCGTCGAACAAGAGGACGGCATCTTCAGCATGAATGCGGATGGCTCGAATCGCGCTCCGCTCGTGCATGACGACTTCCCTTCGTTCGATCCGATCTCGTGCGACAATGGCAAGTACATTATTTTCGCTTCGGCTTTGCGCGGCGGAACCGCCTCGGCAAATATCTGGCGCATGGATTCGACCGGCGGGAATCTGAAACAATTGACGACCGGCTCCTACGACGCTCCTGCGATGTGCTCGCCCGACGGCAAGTGGCTCGTCTTCGCTGGTCTGGTCGGCGGCAAATTTATTGCGCAGAAGGTTCCGGTTGACGGCGGCAAGACCGTCACCCTTTCTGAATCGCTTCTTACTTGCGGCTGCGTGAACATTTCGCCAGACGGAAAGCAGCTTGCGTTCCAGACTCAGCCCGTCACCGGCGGCCCAATCGTCATTAAGATTTTCGACTTCGAAACTTTGCAACCAATCAAGACGATGGAGCGCGATCCACGTGCGGGCGGCGAAATCCGCTACACCGCCGACGGCAAAGCCATCGGCTACTACGTCCGCGAAAAAGGCCAGTTTGCGCTTTGGGTTTCTCCGATCGATGGTTCGCCCGGCCACCTCGTCACGGATTTCAATCCGGACCGCATCAACGATTTTCACTGGAACGCAGATGGAAAGCAACTCGCCATTCTCCGAGCACACCGCGACAGCGACGCAGTCCTGCTCCGCGATTCCGGGCCTGCGCGCTAGGTTTTGTTTTCGATTCATTTTTTGTTTTTCTCGTAGGGGCGCTGCTCGCTGCGTCCTGCCACCCTTCTCCACGTTCAAAAATTGCGATGCGCCACGGCGCACGCAAAACCCGCGTCTATTTGCGATTAGACTTGGTCGCTGGCGTTTGTTTTCAGCTAGTTGAATCATTTTCTAATTCCGGATTTGCGATTAGAATTTCGTAGGTGTGTAGCGGGGGTTCGGGCTCGTTTAGTGCCGCGCTTTCTGATTCGTTTGCTGCCCCGTTTTCTGCATCGTGTTCCGCTTCGCGTTCTGCTTCGTATGCTACGTCGTCTTCTGGCTCGGTTTCATCCTCTGGAGCAGGCGACGGAGCGGCAGCGGTTGCAGCTGCTTTCGCGGAAGATTTGCGGACGCTCTCGTGGATTACACGAGTGGGAAGGTCGGTCCAGTGGCCCTTGTCGTTCAGGCAGGAGTAGGCGCGGATGGCGCGGATGACAGTGTTGCCCGTAACTTTCGCTTCTGCGGCCCTCTCGACGAGCATGTCGAGAATCGAGCGAAAATTCTCATTGCGGCGCGCGGTGAGCCCGAGCGCGCGGGCGTGGCGGTAGATCGCCGAATAGTGCGGCAGGCCATAGGCATCAACGATGTCGTGCGGATTGCGCCAGCGCAGAAAATCCTGCTCGATGGCGTCGCGTTGCGGGTGCTTGCAGACGCGGCACTTGCGGGTGTGGCGGCTCGTATCGGTCCGGTCCGTGCGATGTTTGAGGTCCCGAAAGAAAGTTTCGAGCGTCATGTGCGTTCGCCGCGGGAGCGTCATATCTGCCCCGACTAACGCTAACGGAAATAGCCTGTGGAAAACAATTGTGGGAACTACGGAGACGGTAGGTCGTCGATTCTCAGGTGCACAAAGGCCTCACCTCTCAAGAGGTGAACTACATTGCAACCAAAGGCTACGAGCAAAGAGCCGGCTGGTCCGATTTCAGGACTCCGGCGGAGTCCGTCGGACTCCATGGACCGGAGAAGCTACGAAAAGCGCTTTCCGTGGTACTGACGCGCCGACGGTCACGCATTCCCTTGCTGCTTCCGTGCTAAACTCTACCTATGGAAGTGAAGCTTCGAATCCCGGACGAAATCGCTCAGCAGCTCTCCGCTGCGGGTACTGACGTCTCCCGCCGCGCTCTCGAAGCCCTCGCACTCGAAGGCTATCGCGACCAAACCCTATCTCTGTACCAGGTTTCGGAACTACTGTGCCTGTCGCGGGTCGAGACAGAGGACTTCCTAGGGCAACACTGCGTCCCTCTTTCAACTCTCGAAGAATCTGACCTCAACCGCGAAGCAGCGATTTTCGACGCCGCCTCGCGGCGCCAGCCGCGCTAGAATCTCGCGGTATGATTGCGGTCTCAAACACCACCCCGCTCCGTTATTTGATCGCGATCGGCCACGAAAATCTGCTCGGTCAGTTGTTCGAAACGGTATTTGTTCCGCTCGCAGTCCATGAAGAATTAACCGAACCGCGAACGCCGGAAAACGTCCGCCGACGCGTAATGTCTCTCCCTGCTTGGTATCAGGTTCGAAAGCTTCTCGAAGATGAGATCAGCCCGTTTCCGGTCACCTTGCATCGCGGAGAACGGCAAGCCATTTTGCTCGCCGAAGAAATAAAACCCGATATTCTTCTGATCGACGACTACGTAGGAAGGATGATTGCCCTAAGCAGGAGTCTACCGTTATCAGGCACGCTGGGCGTCGTCGAACGCGCCGACACAATGGGGTTTATCAGCGATTTTCCGGCAATTCTCGATGCCCTAAAGACGAGCGGATTTTTCATCGGAGACTCGTTGACGCGGGGAATGCTGAAACGTCACAGAGCCCGCCGTTGAATCGAATGAAGGCCGTGACGCTGCTCTTTTCTCCCGCAGTGGCGGGACAGTATGCCTGCTTCGACTTCGTTGCGATAACAATTAGACACATATCTTCGAATTACCCGATTTACGTTCCTCGTCGCTTTGGTATAGTCGCTGAGTCACTTGCGAGTCCCGCGTTTTGTGCGGGAGCTTTTGGGTTCCGCGCCACAGCGCCCGCGCTCCCCAAATTCAAGCGAGCGCCTTCCCTTTTGCTTTCCCTTCGAATATCGCAGCATCCGTGTTCGGGGGTATTCTTGTCCGAGCGGTTCGGTTTGTTGCGGCTTTGCGATTTGTGGAAGAGCTGTGTTGAGGCATTTGGTGGGAGCATTCTGGTGGGACCCCCTGCTTTAGCAGGGGGAGCTGGAGTTCAGTCCAGCGGAAAAGCATTCGCTCTGGAAGTGGGCTTTAGCCCCGGGGATTTTCAAGGCCCAGCGCTAAAGCGCACAATCAGAGAAGAGGCTTTTTGCGGAGCGCGTCCCGACTAAGACCGTCGGGACGCGAAAGCGCTCCTCCCCAGCATGAATGCGGGGGCTCCCGCCAAATGCGAACGAGGCCAAAGGAGAAGTAAGTGCGCATCCTCACACCGACTGAAAACAAACGCATCAACGAGATGATCGGGTTTGTCGGGCTCAGCATGGCGATACTGCTGGCGCTGAGCTTGCTGTCTTATTCGCCGCACGATGCCTCGTTTAATGTGGCGGCGCGCGCGCCCGCGTCTGGCCCTGCGCGAAATTGGATCGGCCCGGTTGGTGCGCACATCGCCGATCTATTTTTTCAGTTTTGCGGCTTCAGCGCGTTTCTGTTTCCGGTGGGGATGATTCTCGTCGCGTTGAAATGGTTCCGCAGCCAATTGCTTGAATCGCCCGTCGCGAAAATGATCGGATCGGCGATGCTGCTCTCTTCGCTTTCGGCGGTGATGGTGCTGGCGCACATGCCGGACGTTCGAGGTGCGCTGCCGTCGGGCGGGCTGCTTGGAACAGTCCTTGCACAAGGCTTGCGCGCCGCATTTAATCCTGCCGGCGCGATCCTGATCACGACGGCGACTCTGCTGACCGCGCTTTTTCTGACGACGAGTTTTTCCCTGAGCGCCGCTGGTAGCTGGCTGAAGAAGCCGATGCATCCGGAGGGCGTTTTCGGCAAACTCGCTGGGCGCGTGAAGGACTGGCGCGAAGAGCGCGAATCCGTGCGGCTGAAAAAGCGCGTGGAAGAAATTAAGATTGCAGGACGTCCCGCGGTGGCGCAGCAGCGGGTTTCCGCGCGTGAGGGTGTGGCCACAAACGAACCGGAAGAAGACATTGAAGAAGCCGAGGAAATGGAGCGGACGCCGTCATCGCGCTTCGATTCTCGTCCAGGACCTGCGGTGATCAAGTTTCACGAGCAGGAACGCGTTTCGCCAGCGCCATCACCTAGGAAGGGTTCGTCCGGCCCGAAAATCGCGACCGGCAAGACGGCTTACCGCCTTCCCTCCCCCGGCCTGCTGCAACTCGCCGAACGCGGCCAGCAGATGACCGAAAACGAGCTGAAGGAATACGCTCGCGCCATCGAGATGAAATGCCAGGAATTTGAAGTGAATGGGCAGGTGACGCAGATCAATCCCGGCCCGGTGGTCACCACATTCGAATTCAAGCCCGAAGCGGGCATCAAGTACAGCCGCATCACGGGACTCGCCGAAGACCTTTGCCTCGCGTTGCGCGCCGAATCGATTTTGATTGAGCGCATCCCGGGCAAATCAACAGTTGGAATCGAAGTTCCGAATCCGCATCGCGAGACGATCGCGCTGCGCGACATTCTGGAAGCTCCTGAATTCAGCCATTCGCCTTCGAAGCTCACCATGCCGCTCGGTAAAGATTTGATCGGCCGGATTCGCGCAGCCGACCTGACGCAAATGCCTCACCTTCTGATCGCAGGTTCGACGGGAACAGGCAAAAGCGTTTTCATCAATTCCCTTCTGATGGGCATGCTGTACAAATCGACGCCCGAAGAATTGAAGCTTGTGCTGGTCGATCCGAAACAGGTGGAGTTGGGAATGTACGCGGACATTCCTCACCTGCTGACGCCGGTGGTGACCGATCCAAAGGTGGCTGCGAATGTGCTGCGCAACGCGACGCGCGAAATGGAACGCCGCTTGAAGTTGCTCGCGGGCCGCAGCGTGCGGAATATCGCGCAGTACAACCAGACGTTTGAAAAAGGCCATTCGCTTTCGCTCTTCGATAACGTGGAGGAGGAAGAGGCGAAGCCGCTGCCGTACGTCGTGATCGTCATCGACGAATTGGCGGACTTGATGATGGTCGATACGAACGGAGTGGAAGAATCGATCACGCGGCTCGCGCAGATGGCGAGAGCCGTCGGGATTCACTTGATTCTGGCGACGCAGCGGCCGTCGGTGGACGTGATCACCGGATTGATTAAAGCTAATTTCCCCGCGCGCATTTCGTTCCGCGTGGCGAGCAAAATTGACTCGCGCACGATTCTCGATGCCAACGGCTCGGAATCGCTACTCGGCAAAGGCGACATGCTGTATCTCCCGGCTGGTTCGTCAAGGCTGCACCGCATCCACGGGCCGTACGTGCACGAATCGGAAGTTGCGGCCGTGTGTGAATTCTGGCGCGAACAAGCCAGAGCAATTTACAACGAAGAACTGCTCAAGCCGCCGCGCGACGAAAATGCCGTGGGCGAGCTTGGCGCCGAGGGTGGCGAAGAAGTGGACGACGAGCTGTACCATGATGCCGTGCGCGTCGTGTGCGAGATGGGCCGCGCTTCTACTTCTACGTTGCAGCGCAGGCTGCGCGTTGGATATGGGCGCGCCGCGCGTTTGATCGATTTGATGGAGAAGGACGGGATTGTGGGGCCGCCGGATGGTTCGAAGCCGCGCGAAGTGCTGAAAACGAAAGGCTGGATGAAGGAATTCGACGATTCGATGAAGTAAAGCTTCGATGCGAACGGCTTAACACAGAGTTCACAGAGAAACGCCACAGAGGGCACTGAGGAATCGTTCGCGATTCGATCGCTGAGATAGTTCTCTACGAGAAGTTGTGCGCTTTTCAGTCTGACGGGCGAGGGTGCAACTCCGGCTTGCTCGATGATCGCAGTGCCAGATCGTCAAACCGGAACCATTTGTAGATCGCGATAGACACGATCCAGCTTAGAGCGAAAAGAGCCACGATGAAGAAGCCGAGAGCTCCGAAGTTTTCGTCCAACTTCAAGACCGCCTCCCAAAATGTTCCCGCGAGATGGAAATGAGATGCTAATAACCCGAGCGTTTCAATTCCGCCCACGACGAGTGCGACGACCACCGAGACGCTGGTGATCGTCATGTTGTAATAGAGCTTGCGAACCGGCTTGATGAATGCCCAGCCGTAGGCGCCAAGCATCAAGACATTGTCCGTGGTATCGATGAGCGCCATTCCTGCAGCAAAGAGCAGCGGAAAAACAAGGATCGACCAGAACGACAGCCCCTTTGCGGCTTCCGCCGCGGAAATTCCCAACACTCCGATTTCGGTGGCGGTATCGAACCCGAGCCCGAACAGGAGTCCGAGCGGATACATGTGCCAACTGCGGGTGATCATTTTGAACATCGGGCGGAACAAGCGCGAAAGAATCCCGCGATTGCCCAAGAGAAGATCGAGATCTTCGTCGACGTACGGCTCGCCGCGCCGGACTCTGACGAATGCGCGGCAGATGGATCGGAGAATGATCAGGTTGACCATTGCAATCGCAAACAAAAAGAACGCGGACGCAATCGTGCCGATCACTCCACCAATGGCCCGGAATCCATCGAGACGATGCTGGAGGGCAAGAGCAGTCCCGGCAATTGCCATCGCTCCGAGGACGACGACCGTCGAGTGCCCCAGCGAAAACATCAGGCCAATCGCAACCGGGCGCTTGCCTTCCTGCATCAGCGTGCGCGTGACGTTGTCGATCGCCGCGATGTGATCCGCGTCGACGGCATGACGCAAGCCGAAGCTGTACGCGAGAAGAGCTGTACCGAGGAGCACGGGGAAGTGATGGAAAGCGATCGCCGCCCAGAGCCACACGGTGAGGTTGAAGACGACCAATAATCCGTAGATCGCAACGACTCTTCCGCGGATGTTTTCGTCCGAATCCTCGAAGAGCGCTCGTAGCGTGGGTGGCATCGCGATTGCTGTTCGCGCGCGTTGGAACGCCGCGCGAAGACGAGATTAGCATCGAAACTGCTGCCGAAGATTCTCAAATTCGTAATACTAAAGATTCACGAGCCGAAGGGGGGCGATGGGACGAAATGAGTGGCACGCTCATTGGTGCGGTAACGGCGCAATGCACCTGCGACGAGCCTTCGAGGTAGCGCTGTAGAGCGTTTCCCTTCGCGCCGTCCTCCTGTTTGTGTAACGGCAGGCGTCATTCAGTGCGCAGTGCGCGGATCGGGTCGAGCGTAGCCGCCCGGCGCGCGGGGACGACTGCCGCAAGGAAAGCGGCGAGGATGAGCACAGCGACGGTGAAGAGCAAGACGCGAGGATCGTAGGGCTTTACTCCGAACAATTGCGCCGCCATCGCACGGCCCGCTGCAATCGCAACTGGGATGCCAATTGCGAGCGCAATCGCCATCTGTAGCAGCGCACTCTTGAGGACGAGTTTCAGAACGCTCATGCGGTCTGCGCCCAGGGCCATACGAATGCCGATCTCGTTCGTGCGGCGCTCGACGGAGTAGGCGGTGACGCCGTAGAGTCCCACCGAAGCGAGAACCAGCGCGAGCAAGCCGAAGAGCGAAGTGAGTTTCGCGATCATAGTTTGCTGCGAGAAGTTCAGGTCCACCTGCTCACCGAAACTCCTGAAGTCGATGGCCGCGAGATCCGGATTCACGTTTTCGAGCGCGCGCCGGACCTGGGCTTCGAGGCCGGGAATTTTGCCGAGGGTTTTAATCTCAACGGCGTTCAGGACGTGGTTGCGATCTTCAAAGGCCATGAACCGGGGACTATCGAAGACGATGCCCTGGGTTTCGGGCAGAAAAAACATCGGCGGAATGGCTCGCGTTGGCTCGCGGTATTGAGTGTCCTCGGTGACGCCTACAATTTCAAACGAGTCAGCGTGTTGCATATCGATGTAGCCGAAATGGTGGCCGATAGCGCTTTCATCGTGGAAGAAATGTTTGGCGAAAGTCTGGTTCACGACGGCAACGCGCTGAGAGGTGGGCGAGTCTTGCTCGGTGAAGGAGCGGCCATGGACGATTTTCGTGCCCAGATTTTCAAAGTATCCGGCGGTGACGCGGAGCCAGGATGCGTTGTTCTGGTTGGAATCGGGCGGAGGCGGCGCCTGGCCTGCGACGTACACTGTCTCGCCCCAGTTGTCGCCTTCCATCGGCGAGTAGAGCGAGAAGTTGACCTGGGTGACGCCGGGAATTGCGGCGAGCGAATCGTGGAGCTGGCGAAAAAGCGATTGCATCTGAGCGGGTTTGTAGCCTGCCATTTGTGGATCGATGTGAAGAATGTAGCGATTCGGCGTTTCAAATCCAAATCTCTGTCCTTGCATATTGTGGAGGCTCTGTGCCAGAAGCCCCGCGACAGAAAGAAGCACCAGTGACAAAGCGGCTTGCGCGACCACGAGGGATTTTTGCGTCCAACCACCGCCGCGTCCTGTGGAACGGCCGGCGCCGCGGAGAGCGTCGGCAGGAGCGGCGTTGGCGGTGATCCACGCAGGAGCCACGCCGAATAGGATGCCGATAAGCAAAGAGACCACCAAGGTGAAAGCGAGCACGGGGATGGAGGGTGAAGCGTGAATCGCCACGTAGGTGTCTTGAAACGCGAGGCGCAAAATTAGGTGCGTGGCGCCGTATGCGACGGCGATGCCGACGAGGCCGCCGAGTACCGCGAGCACGACGCTCTCCGTTAGCACCTGGCGAATCTGTCGTGCGGGCGGCGCTCCCAGCGCGGCGCGGATCGAGGTCTGCAACTTGCGTACGGTGGCGCGGACGAGCATGAGGTTGGCCACATTGGCGCAGGCAATCGTCAGCACCAGAGCGGAGATCCACATCAAAAGGTGCAGGCTGGAAAGATATTGCTCGCGAAGTTCGCGAACACCGGAGCCTCCGGGCGAGAGATGAAGCGTCTGCCGTGCTACTGCATCGCGCTCGCCGGGCTGAAGCTGAGAGATGGGACTGAGCAGCCACTGCTGCAATTCGACCTGCATCTGCGCTTCGATCTTCTTGGGGTCCGCACCGGGCTTGATGCGGCCGATGATGTCGAGCCAATCCTGCTGGGGGAAATTGACGATGGCGCCAGGACCGTCAATGAGCGGCTCGGTGGCGATCGGAAGCCACAACGCCGCGGGATTCTCGAGGCGATCACCGAAGAAGCCGGGCGGAGCGATGCCGACGACGGTGAAGGGGGAGCCGTTGAGGGCGAGACTTGTGCCGACGATTGAGGGGTCGCTGTTGTATTTGGTTTGCCAGGCGCGGTAACTCATCATGGCCACGGGCGGAGCGCCGACTTTGTCGTCGTCGGGGGTGATCGTGCGGCCGGCGTAAGGGCCGATGCCGAACATCGAGAAGTAATTTCCGGAGACGAATTCCGACTTGATGGATTGAGCCGCCTGATTCGTTCCGCTGCGGCGCGCGCCGACGAGTCCGCCGCCGGCTTGAAAACCAGCTAGCTCGAGGAAGCCGGGCGTATTGTCGCGAAAAGTTTTGTATTTGTCGTAAGAGAAGAGCGACCAATTGTCCTGAAGACCGCCATTGATGCAGCAGTTCTCGACGTCACCGACGCGGTAGAGCTCGGCGGGCTTGGCGACCGGTAGCGAATTCAGCAGCACAGCGTGAACGAGCGTGAAGATGGCCGTGGTAGCGCCAATGCCGAGGGCCAGAGTGAGAACCGCTGTCGCGGTGAAAATGGGTGCATTGGCGAACTGTCGAAGCGCGTAACGGATGTCTTTCATCGGCGGCGTGGCCTCCGTTGGTTATACGAATGCCCGATGGAATTTGTTCAGCGAGTCGTTCGTTGGTGCGAGGAGGCGGCCGCGATAGCAAGGCTCGACGGAGTAACGAACGCCGTTGCGGCATGTGCGGATGGAAATGGTGCCGAGGGGCAGAGTTGAACTGCCTACGCCGGCCTTTTCAGGGCCGCGCTCTACCGGTGAGCTACCTCGGCACCGGGACAATCAAAGATTCTACGGAAAAGCTGCCGGAGTGGGAAGGGAAAACGCACATCCAGCGACGGCAGCAGATTAGAGGCGGAGGCGTTTCGGGCCGCTCACGTGAGGGTTGCCGCGTTCGTAGAAGCGCAGTACGCGGTGGGCATCCTTCGTGATTCCTATGCGGATGCTTTCGCCGATCGGGCCAATGGGAGCGGCTGCTTCACCTAGCCAGAGCGGAGTTTTGCCAATCCCAACGAGATTTGTTCCATCGTCGCGCTTCGTGATTCGGAACGCGGCAGCTACGCGGCCGGGGCCGCGCGCGAGATCGAGAAGGCGCGTTGTGCGGCGCACGCGTTGCATGAGTGCGATGCCATCGAGAGGTTCGACGGCACGAATCAGGACCCCGGTTCCAATGCCGGCCGTGGCGCCGGAGACATTGAGCATGAAATGCGCGCCGTAGCAAAAATAAACGTAGGCGTGGCCGCGTTCGAGGAAAAGCGAGCGGTTTCGCGGCGTCATTCCGCGAAATGAATGCGCGGCGGCGTCGCCGACGAGATAGGCTTCGGTTTCGACGATACGCCCGGCGAGACGTCCTTGTGGGATATCATGAACGAGCGTCTTGCCGATGAGATATTTTGCGAGGTCCACGGTATCGATGGGCAAGTCGCGGAGGCGGAGACGACGGATGCGCGTGCTGAATCGGGCGCGAGAGCTTGTGTGTGATGGGGGAGCTAGCGCCATGGATTATCTTGTAGCGATCCTATGATAACGGAATGGGCGCGAGATTCTTTCATTTGAAGATGAGGTACGATTGCGCGACACTCTTGGGCTGACGGTCAGGAGCTTTCTATGACGGGACGATCAACCCCCGATCGGGATCAAGTTTGGCCGGCACTACCCTTTGCCGAATGGAAAGACACTTGTTCGACGCTGCACATGTGGACGCAGATTGTCGGGAAAGTGCGGCTGGCGTTGAGCCCGTACTTGAACCACTGGTGGGAAGTTCCGCTGTATGTGAGCGCACGCGGATTGACGACGTCGCCTATTCCGTACGCCGCGGGCATTTTCGAAGTTGAATTTGACTTCATCGAACACGTGCTGCGAATCGAAACCAGCGTAGGCGAAACGGAAGTGCTCGATCTCGAGCCTCGAAGCGTGGCCGACTTCTATCGCGAATTTACGGCGTCGCTGAATTCGCTTGGGATCGATGTGAAGATATGGCCCATGCCGGTGGAAATTCCGAATCCGATTCGTTTTGACCAGGACACGACACATGCCTCTTACGATCGGGTGTATGCCGAACGATTTTGGCGGATTCTTGTGTCCGTGGACAAAATATTCAAGGAATTTCGCGGCCGATTTATCGGCAAGGATAGCCCGGTACATTTCTTTTGGGGGAGCTTCGATCTTGCCGTGACGCGGTTTTCGGGAAGGGTCGCGCCGGCACGTGCCGGAGCTGATTCGATCACGAAAGAAGCATACTCGCACGAAGTAAGCAGCGTGGGCTGGTGGCCGGGCGGCGGAGATGTGGCGAGTCCGGCTTTTTATTCCTACGCTGCGCCTGAGCCTGCGGGAATGAAGGAATACAAAGTGAAGCCTTCGCAAGCGGCTTACAACGAGCAGCTCAAAGAGTTCTTGCTGTCGTATGACGATGTGCGCACTGCGGCGGACCCGCGTGCGGCATTGCTTGATTTCTGCCAGTCCACCTACGAAGCTGCAGCAAAACTTGCGAATTGGGATCGCGCGGCGCTTGAAAGAAGCGAGATTGCTGGTTCTGTCTCGCGATAAAGATTCGCCGCACCGGCCCGAACGCAAACGAATTCGCGGCGGCGCGGTTCCCTTCCGTTTCTGGCGCAGGACTCACGCGCAACGGACCTAAAAACATATGGTAAGGACGCGAAGGAATCGAAGTCCGCGCAGGCCTCGGCACCTCAATGCAAGCGTCGAATCGTGTGCGTGGTGGCGCTCGGTAACGCAGGACGCGGTAGTGCCCCGTGCGTCTGCGCGGCGCGATGCCGTTCCAGAAAATGCTTTTGCGCGCGGCGTCCCCATGAGCGCACAAAATAGTAGTTGAGCGTGCCGCCCGCTCCGGCGCTTAAGACTGGAACGACCCGAGCGGTCCACTTCTCCGCGACTTCTGTGCCTACCTTCACCGCGATTCGGTCGATGATTCGCGGGACGATTCGTTCGATCGCCTGTTTTTCGATGAAATCGCGCCCAAGATCCAAACCGGCGGCACTTGCTGCTGCGAGCCACAAATCCGTCTCTTCCTGCTCGCTGGCGTATTCGAATCCGTAGATGAGGCTCAGCCTCTGCAACATGCGGACGGTGATCGCCGAAAGAATGCCCATGTCCGGCAAGAGAGTGAGCATTCCGCCGAGCCCCATTCCCATCCCTTCCAGCGCTGCAGTTCTTGTGGACGCTGAAACCACTGTAGACGCGAGCGGAGCCAGCGTCCGCTCGTCGAGGTGCAGCATATCTTTCCACGATTGGACGGGCAGCCGGTGAACGCGCTGCAGGTGTTTGAAATATATGTCCGGATTCACCCTTATGTGGAAATAGGCGCGGCGGAAACCGGCGCGCAGAGAACTTTGCAGCAGGCGGGTGGTCAGACCTGGTTTTAGAATCTTCGCCATATCTGGTTAGATGCTCTCATGGGTACTACAGATTGTTTATGAATATTGTACGAGGAATTGTCCTACCGTCTCAGGAAAGCTATCTGACAATCGGCGTTCGCGGGATGGCTGCGTGTCTTTTGCGGGCTTACTACGGTCGCCCTTCGTCGGTGAGGCCCCACTCGGGCGGCACGTCTTCGCCGAAAGAGTCGAGAGTGACGGGAGCGCCTTCAGCGGTGTTGAACTGATCTCGCTTGCGGTAGGCAACAAACAAAATCGCCGCCATGATGAGTATCGGGGGGAAAAACATAATCAGTATTCCATGCCGAAGAGCCTGAATGAATTGCGCGCCCGACCCGGCCGCACTTTGATAACACATCGCACAGCCCTGTGCATAAATCGACGAGGGGGCTAGGACAGCCACCGTCGCAACGATTACTCGGAAACGCAACAGCCTCGTCATGACGGGAATCATATCACCGCGGGCGAGTTCCGGCTATCGTCGTCTCGGAGATGATACTAATTCCAAATGCGGCTTCTGGGCTTTGATTGACTTGCCTCGCGCCCCGGCCTAAGATTCCGCCGTCCGTCGTGTGCCGGCGACATCGATCGTGAGACTACACCCGGGGGCGTTTCATCATGTCCGACTGGCAATATGCGCAATCCGATAAATCGGAGCAGCTCGCGCAAGTGTCCTATTATTCCGTAAAGAAACATGAGAAAGGCCGTGAGATCGAATTTCACATTACCCTCAAAGAATTCGTCTCTCCGCCGCCCGGACAGCACACGCGCTTTTTTGCCGAAGCGGACAAGAAAGTAAATCAGAAAACGACTGCGCTCGTTCCCTTCGGTTGGGGCGATTCGGTTCTGAAAGCGCTCGCCGGCTGCCTGCGGATGATTCGCGATTTCCCTTACGAAGAGGAGTAACTCGCCCAATGCCGATGAAGCTTTCCACGCGCGAAATCAAGCCGGGAATCATACTGTTCGAAATTACGGGGCGCGTATCGATGGGAGACGATTGCACGCTTCTTGATACGGAAGTTGAACAGCACATCCAGAAAAACGAAAACCGGATAATCTTCGAGCTGTCAGGCGTGAATCATGTGGATAGCGCCGTGATTGGCCAAATTGTGAAATGTTTGACCAGACTCAAGCGTTCCGGTGGCGCACTGCGACTTTCGGGAGTGCACGGGATGGTCGAAGGCGTTCTGAAAATGACGCAGCTGTATCAAGCGCTCGCGATTTATCCCACGCCGGGGGAAGCCGCAGAGAATTTTGCACCCCCGCCCAAGTAGCGCTCTGGTTTCCCGTTTCGATCACACCTAGAACGCTACGTCTTTGACGTGCGTCGCAAGAAACCACGAATTTCCGAACGGATCGATCACGCCCGCACTACGGTCTCCGTACGGCTGGTCGGCGGGCGGCATTAGCGATTTCGCTCCGGCACGCAGCGCCCGTTCGTAAAGCGCGTCCGTGTCCGACACATACAAATGAATCACGCATGGCTTCGGGAGATAGGGGGCGTGCGCATCGCTCATTTCGAGGATCGAATCGCCGATGGCGATTTTCGCATGTGCGACACCTCCATCGGGAGATGGCACAACGAGTTTCTCTTCCGCACCAAACGCTTCCTTGAGGAAGCGAATGAACGGCGCGGCTTTTTCCATAGCAAGGTACGGAGTAACGGTGCGCAGCCCTTCGGGCACGGTATGCCCTTTGAGCGGCGTTGCAATGTACCAGTGGTTCCCAAATTCGTCTGCGATCGAAGCTCCGCGCTCTCCGTATTCCTGATCGATTGGCACTTGAATCGTTTTCCCGCCCTCCCGCAGCGCTTTCGCGTAGACCGCATCCACGTCGTCCACGAAAACGTGCAGTGCCGCCGGCGCTGGCGGAAACTTTTCTGACGCGTCGGCCAACTCAACCATCGAGTCTCCGATCCTTACTTCTGCGTGCATCACTACATTGGTCCCGGGCATTTTCGCCCGGAACATTTCGATCGCTCCAAAAACATTCTTCAGGAAATCGATCATACGCCCGGCGTCCGGGATGATCAGATATTGCGTGATGGTGTGGAATCCTTCGCGAACTGGTTTCACTCCGGCAGCTCCCATTTCCGCTCTCCTTTGAAGATCCGATTTCAGCTGAGATTTAAACTCTTCACGCGGCAGGCCTCTCAACGTGGCAGCTACGCGCGCGAGCGCTGCAAGTTCATCGTCGCCGCGCGGCACTGTGGCATCACCGCGCCCTAGGGTCGCGTCAATGATCAGATCGAGTTGTTCAAACTGGCTTGGACTAGCCATTTCTCTCACCCATTCGCTCGCGCAGGTTTTGAATCGCGCGGAATTGCAATTGCTTCACCGCTCCTTCCGTGCGTCCGAGTTCTTGTGCGATCTCGCGAATGCCCTTCTCGTCGGCGAACCGCAATTCGATCACTCGACGTTGATCGGGCGGCAAATCGAGAACCATTCGATAGAGCGCAGCGCGATTCTCGATCTGGTCGATGTTTGCCATGCCCGGCGCGGCTCTCTCTTCAAGATCCGGATCGCCGATTTCTTTCGCGGCTCGGTTGCGATGGTTGGAAATCGCATTTGTCGCGATTCTGTAAAGCCACGCGGCAAACGGCACGCCCCGCCATTCGAATCGGTCGAGCCCTTCGAGCGCGCGCCGGAACACCTCCGAGGTGAGATCCTGAACTTCGGCGCGATTGCGGACACGACGGCCTATGAACGCGTAGACGCGCTCAAAGTGGAGCTCGTACAGCTCAGCGAAGCGGCTACGATCCTTCTTGGCCGCATCGACTAGAAGCCGCTCGTCGGCCTCGTTGCTGCCGTCTTTCAACTAGCTCTCCAAAATTGCGCCGTCACTTAAGATAAACAGCTCACAGACGAAAAGGTCACGCCCGAAGCGCTCACAAAAGGCGCGAACTTTCGTCCGGTGCCCGATAGTACGCCCGTTCTATGGCCTATCTCCCTTCCATTCAGTACATTCACGGAAGCCGAAATAATCCCGCGGAGGCGATGACATGGCTACGGCAGTCCAAATCCAACATCCTGACACCACCCCGGCGCGCCATAGAACTAAAAGCGGCCGCCGCAGGGAGCGCCTGAGAGTTTCACTGCCGGTGCAAGTGCAGCCCTTCGATGCACGATTCATTGACATTATCGACGTGGGAGAAGTTAGCGATTTTACCCGCGATGGCCTCTATTTCAGTACTTGTATGCCTCATTATTTCATGGGGATGCGCTTGATCGTGACGTTTCCGTTCGGCGAGCAAGCTTCCGCGCATAAGCGGTTCCTGGGCACGATCGTGCGCATGGAAGATCGCACCGACGGAAATCGCGGCATTGCCGTTCGGTTCGTCCTATAGCGTCAATCCAAACAAATTTGAACCCGCCGTTTGCCTTTGGGCAAGCCTCATGGGTTTCTGCCTTGTCAGTGGCGATATACCCCAGCGACAATACAACCAGAGCAAATCGAAACGCCCGCTGCATTCGCAGGCCGCATGAGCTTTCAATTGCGCGGGCAGGCAGGAAAACATTATGCAAGACCAGCGGGATAAGAAGCACTCGGCAGGTTCGGCGCACAACAGCGGAACGGCTGTGAAAGAATCGGAACGCCGCGGCGGCGACCGGCACGTCTTCACCGCGTCAGCGGACGTCGTGGAACTCTCGTCCGGCGCGCGATTTTCGACCCGCACTACGGATCTCGGTCCGGGCGGATGTTTCGTGGATACGACGAATCCCTTCCCCGTTGGCTCGGTTTTGCACGTGAAGTTGCACAAGGGTAAAACCACTTTTGAGACATCCGGCATGGTCGTTTATTCTCAATACGGCTTGGGAATGGGTATCGCGTTTAACGATCTGGCGCCTGACCGCCGGGCGGCTCTCGAAGCATGGCTCGCCGATCTCACCGGAGAGCGGTACACGCATGATGTCGCCGCTGAAGCCTTTGTGGCACCCCGAAGCGCATCGCAGCAGCGCTCCGGAGACCAGAAAACCTCCCTGGTGAGGCTCGTCCAGCTCATGATTGGGAAGGGTCTGCTGACGGAGGCCGAAGGGGCTTCCGTGCTAATAGACCCAGTTCTCTAATCGCCACTTCTCCCACTTCAAATGGTTCGCGAACGCCCTGTGGACATCTTCGCGATCTTCCAGGATGGAATCGCTGAATGGGAATCAGTCCCGATGCGGGACTATTTCTCCGCTTTATGGGAAGTCCCGTGATTACAGTGGATTGGCTGGATGGTACTGGCACTTACTGGCTAAGGAGGGTAGGCAGCATTTTCCACATATAGGAAATTATTACTTTAGTGTTTACGATCTGGGCTGACAATCTGTAACTGTAAGCCGTGTATTATCAGTCTCGAAACATTTGATGCTTCCAACGGCGACACTATTGCATCCCATCGGTGTGAGGTCTTTATGGGAGAGCGACGACAAGCACGGCGTTACGAGGTTTACCTCCCGGTCCAAGTCTGCATCGCTAAGCGGCGCCCAGCGGATTTTCACACCGGCCAGCTTCGAGATGTGTCGCGAAGCGGGATCTTCTTCCATTCTCACGTCCCACTCGAACCGGGAACTCACGTCGAGCTCACCTTCTCACTTCCAGGCGACAAGGACCGCGGCACAGCTGTTCTCGTCCGAGCCAGCGCCAAGGCATTGCGCGTCGATGCGCTCCCCGGTGAAATATCCCCGCTCTACGGCGTTGCGGCAACAATCGATCGCCTCGATTTCGTGCGCCCTGTGATCTCTTCGGCAGCTTAAGTCACGAGCGACCTCTCGACATTTTTTCGCAACTTTGCGCGTGCCACCCAAGGTTTGCCACTTCTCGAAACGCCCAGCTTCAGCCACTCAGTATGAACCACCCAGTTTGAACTACCGCAAGCCACAGTCCTCGATACAATAGCGACGCCCTTCCCAGAGCCGAATCGCGATGGCACCCAACTATTCGACCATCTCTGAACTCGAACGCCAAATTCTTGCCGCCGTATGTAACATTGAGCTTCCTGAAGCGAGCCGAGAACACGCAATTCGCGCTCTTGCGAAATATGAATGGACCATGCCTGATCATCGCGTGATTTACGAAGCCCTTCGCCGCTCCGGCCACCCGGGCCAGGGCGAGATTCGCGAACGCTTGAAAGCCGAGGTGACGCGCCTCGGGTTTCCAGACATCGAATGGGCGCTCTATTTCGAGACGTCCAACCGCACCGCAGCCGACATCGTCTTACTCATCCGGGAGCTGTTGAACGCGGCATCGGGAACGCGGTCCGAATCGATTTAGGATTTCGGCGCCAGCCAGAAATCAGGCGCAGCCCCGGTGAATTCAACGGCGACGCGCGTCTTGCTCCGCTTGTAGGCAGCCGTCTGGATCACGCTGCATTCTCGTTCGGCGTCGTTGCGCATGTTGACGAGGAAAAGCCGCTGGCCCCTCACTACCGCGGTTTCGAGAATGAACGAACAACCATCGTCGTTGATGTCCGAGGTTTCGGTCTCTTCATGGAATGGCTGTTTCTCGGAATCCGAGCCGTAGATGAGGACAAGCACGGGCTGTTCCCATCGTTTGCTGCGCCGACGGTCAGCGCCATCGGAATTCGGATGTTCCGGAGGATGTTCCGGAAGATGTACGGGAGCATGTGCCGGCGAATGCCCGGCCTGCTTGCGCCCCTTCGAGCGCGAGCGTTCATTTTCCGCCTGCTTTAGCGCATCCCAAATGCGGCTCACAGCGGCTCCCGCCGAATGGAGAGGATCCAGAAAGAATCCCCATTAACAATAAACCGAGTCGCCGGGCGTTGCCCAACAGCGCGGAGCCGAATCGCCTATCAGTAAACCAGCAGCCCTGAACGCACGCACGCGCACGCAGGCAGCCCCGCAAGCGTCACTCGCGAGCGAACTGGCCTATTTTGGCTCCAGGACGAGCGGCAAGCCGTTCTTCGGATTGCCGATGATCACCACCTTCGCGTTTGTGCTGGCCGCCAGACGCTCGGTGGCCTCGATTCCCTTCCACTCGAGCAGTTGCTGGCTGATTCCCTGCGCCACTGTGGTCTGGAAGTCGCGGATTCCTTCGGCTTCAATGCGTTTGCGATCCGCTTCCTGTTTTTCTTTCTGCAGAATAAACGCCATGCGCAGCGAATCCTGCTCGGCCTGCTGTTTTGCTTCGATCGATCCTTTGAGCATTTGCGGCAGCTGAATATCGCGCAGCAGGACGTTCTGCACTTCCACGCCGCGTCCGCTCAGTTGCTCGACGAGGTCCTTGAAAATCTGTTGCGCCACCTCCTCGCGCGCTCCGGTGTAAAGCGCGTTTGCGCTGTGTTGCGACGTGATCGCGCGGATCGTTGACCGCAGGTTCGGCTCGACGACTACTTCCACATAGTTCGGTCCGATCTTCTGAAATACTTCCGCAGCTTTCTCCGGGTTCAACCGGTACAGCAGCGACGTGTCCAGCGTAATTACCAATCCTTCGTCCGATGGCACGCTCGCCGTTTCCTTCAACTCCTGCGTGCGGATCGACATCGTGTTGTTCACCTTGAAAGGGTTCACGAAGTGCGTGCCTTCCGGCAGCACGTCTCCGGTTACGCGCCCGAATAGCGTTAACACGCCGACGTGGCCTGACGGCACGTACGCGACGGACGCGTAGACAAGAATCAACGCCACGATTCCAAGAATCAGAATGCCTGCTTTCTGCGACAGCGAATTTCCGAGCTTGGCGCCGTAGTTCTGCAGCACTTCTCCTGCATCTCCCTGGCGGAATGCGGTCATGGTCACCTCCGGTGACGTTCGAACTCTCGCGCCGGTCAACTCCAGCGCGCCGCCATTCTACATGCATGGGGTTAACGATTGCCTGCTGAGCACTTACGATGGGCGATACGCGGGCACGGCATGCCGTGCCCCTACTGCGGAAAATGCAAAAGCTGCGCGAGCGCAGAAAAAAGGTCGGGAGAGCGTCATAAATTCAGATCGGAATATTTCGAGTCGGCGAGCGCCTGCGCGCGCGCGACAACTTTCGCGGGAGTGTTACCGTGCGGATTCGTCCAACGTCCAGGAATCGCGAGGCCGCACTTCGGGCAGTGGCCGTCCGGCGTCAGACGATTTTTCTCGACGCTATGCCACGAGCGCTCAATCAGAACCGTCTTGCACGACGGGCAGGACGTGTGCGCCCCATCGCTGAAAATATTTCCCTCGTACACATAATGCAGCCCAGCCTCGATCGCGATTTTGCGCGCGGCATGTAAAGTCTCGGGCGGCGTCTTGGGCTTGTCGCGCAATTTGAAGTCCGGATGAAACGCAGTGAAGTGCAGCGGCACATCCGGCCCAAGATTTTCGAGAACCCACTCAGACAGCTCGCGAAATTCGGCGGCGCCGTCGTTAAGCGTGGGGATCACAAGATTCGTAAGCTCGAACCAGACGTTCGTTTCATTTTTCAGCCACTTGAGCGTATCGAGAACCGGCTGCAAGTGCGTCAGCGTGATTTTGCCGTAGAAATCTTCGGTGAAGGCTTTCAGGTCGATGTTCGCCGCGTCCACGTGATCGTAGATATCGTGAAACGCCTCGTAGGTGATGTAGCCGTTCGAGACCATCACCGTGTTGATCCCGTGCTCTTTCGCGGCGTGGCAAATATCGATCACGTATTCGCCCCAAATCGTCGGCTCGTTATATGTAAATGCAATGGAGGGGCAACCGTTGCGAATCGCCAGCAGCACCACGTCCTCGGGCGGGATGAACGACGAGTTCACCTGGTCGGAGCGCGATTTCGAGATGTCCCAGTTCTGGCAGAAGAAGCAGCCCATGTTGCAGCCGGCCGTCCCCATCGAAAATATTTTCGTCCCCGGCATAAAATGATTGAGCGGTTTTTTCTCGATCGGATCGATTTGCAACGCGGCAGGATGCGCGTAGCCCAGGCTGTAAAGCTTGCCACCTTCGTTCGCGCGGATGTAGCAGAAGCCAGCCTGCCCTTCCCCAATGTGGCAGTGCCGCGGACAAAGGTAGCAATGAACTTTGCCGCCCGGCTCGGCTTCCCACCAACGAGCTTCGTGCAAGGTTTGCGATTTTTGCAGAATTTTGAGGTCGGGCATGGGGGCGTCAGCCTGTAGAAATATTATACGCCTGTGGGAAGGGCAGGGTTGCGACGAGTCATGCATCGCATTGCCTTGTGACTCGCGCGTGAACTAGCGCAGGTGGTGTTAGCCGTCCCCCTTCGTAGCAGCAATCTTGAGGGTGGCAACCTTCATTTGACATTGAGGCGTGGTAGGTCGATCAGAAATTGGCAATCTGTCGAAATATTATAGATATGCCAACTTTAAGACCTTGTATTTACAGCCGTACTCCTGCAAGAATTCACCGGTCAATTCTAAAGGGGTTCCGAATGAAGATCCCTGAAACGCCCTCAACGGTCGAGCAGCTTGACCTCATGAAGCGACTTGAAGACTATGCAGAAGGCCGTGCGACTTGGCTGTCCAACGGCGATCCCTTAGGGACAAGTTCGCGAAAGGCGTGCCGGCATTTACATACTCAAATCGTGAGGATCATAGACCAAGTCTTTGCCTCCATACTCGATAGAGTCACCGCACGCGAGCTTGACACGTTCACAATGCATGACCGGAAACACGGGCTTAAGGTCGCACACCTTATGTGGCACATCCTTTCGGAGGAACGTCGAGCCCTCATCACTCCTCCTGAAATTGGCGTGATGGTTCTCTCGGCGCACCTCCATGACGCTGGTATGGCACTTAGCAAGGAAGAAAGGATTGCAAGATTGGACCCAAGCTCAGATTTATGGCAGTTTGCGGAGATCGACGATGTTGTTAAGCGCAACCTGGAGCGTCTGCGACTCGCCCTGCAAGATACCAGTATCGCCGTACCGAAAAGACGAAGAATCGAAGCCGAACTATTTCAGGCTGAAGAAGCCCTCCTCGCCATGGATACTCGTAATCGGCATGCCAGTCGCGAAAGATACATCGAATTGATTGCGGAGATCACGGATTACCACGACAAAGATAGAGCGCGAATACCCGACATCCAGGAATGCTTCAGCTTCGACGGCGATTCATTCATGGAGAAACTGATCGAGGTTTGTGTCAGCCACAACCAAGATGCTGACTCCTTGGTGGAACAGGACAAGGAAAATTTTGACCGCCCGAGGTTTCCTAGAGATTATCCAGTGGGCTCGGCGACTGTCGACTTACAGCTTGCCGCGGCGGCGCTCCGCCTTGCGGACATACTGGATTTCGACCGTGAGCGGACTCCAGCCGTCCTTTTTCACTATTTGGTCCCGAGCTCTCTCCGGCTTGGAGACGAAATCTCGACCCTTGAATGGAGTAAGCATCTCGCGATCTCTAATTGGGAAATTGACGGTGAAACGATAGTTTTCCGAGGGCGATCGAAAAGCCATATCGTGCACCATGCGGTTATTCGGTTCTGTGAAGCCATCGAAGAGGAAATTTCAACAACGGAAGCAACATTCGGCACGGCAACCGCGAATTCGTGGCCGTTCGCATTACCAACGATTGTCAGGGCCGATATTCACGCTGAAGGCTACCGCTACGTCCCTTATCGGTTTGAATTAGATGAAAAGAGAGTCTACGAATTACTCATGGGAGGCGCAATCTATGAGAACCCGCTCGTAGCAATCCGAGAGCTCATCCAAAATGCTGTAGATGCATGCAGCTACCGCGATGCCCTAAGCAAGCTCCATGAGCCGCACCTCCAGCCGGACCGACTCAATCGCATCAGTGTTCGCTATGAGGAAGCTGCGCAACCAAATGAATTCCCTATTCTGACCGTATCCGACACGGGGACTGGTATGGATGCGTGGGTCATCGAACGATGGTTCCTAAAGGTGGGCCGTTCATACTATTCATCCAATGACTTCGCACGCGACCGCCTAGAACTTAGAAAAAGAAATGTCGACTTTGCACCTGTCTCTGAGTTTGGAATAGGCTTCTTATCCTCATTCCTACTGGCTGACCGAGTCGAGGTTGAGACTGCAATGTGGGAGCCGGTCCGGGGAGACACCCGCAAACGTCATTTAGAAATCGACGGCCCGACCAGACTCATTCGGATTCGCGAGACGCCGAATGAAGGTGTGAAGCGCTTCAAGGGAACCTGTGTTCGTCTACATCTATCGCGGGGACGGAAGGGACCTTCGATAGAATCACCGCCAGGACCTCCGTCTTGGGATGAGGTTTTGAGATATTTGAGAAATACCTGCCTGGCCTTGCCTTACCGCTTGACCGTTGAGCGTGTCTCGGATGGGAAGGTCACGGCCACTGCACTTGACGCAATGCAATTGCTCGTTGAGATTCCCCCTCCATTTTCTGATAAGGCGATCCGAATCCCCATCTCAAGTGATGCGCTCGGAATAGAGGGTGAAGTGGCCTTTGTTCCAGAGTCGTACACTAAAGAGCTTCGGAAAAAGATGATGGAGGAATCACCCATCTCAATGCGTGAGACACAAGAGGACCAACACCGCTCATTCCTGCTAAGAGGGGGTTTCAATGTGGGTCCGGTCCCAGGCGCCCCTGGAGTCAGCGACGGAATTTCGGGCGCGGTAGTGAATCTGAAGTGGCAAACAAATTTGAACTTCCGATATTTGCCCACCAATCTCGGTCGCACTGGGATTATTGAGGATGGTTCCGTCGGATTGAGCGTTAGCCAAATGTGGATAGAATACTTGATTGATCATCGCAACGAATTACCGCCAGGCTGTTTAGATGGGTTGGATTTTGGCGACTCATGGTTTTGGAGACATGCACGAATTCACTGGGAGAGCCAAATTTGGCTAGACAAATACAATCTCCTCGAACTTTATGAATTAGGTCGCTTGGGATGGGAGTCTCTCTTCGTTTCCTACGGGAAGAAACATCTGCTGACAGACTGGGAATCTGAGGGTGACACTTCGATCCTATGTCCGACGGACATGTATCTATATGGCAAGATGTTGAACCGCATTCTGCCACGCATAGTTGCGAATCGACGTATGGATGACCAAGGAAATTTCTACGTTCCTCCGCCGGACAAGGACTGGAGAATTGTCCTTCAATCGAGCACCAGTTTTGCGTCAAATCCTGTGCGTTGGCCGAAAACAGCCCCATACATGGGAGCGATTTCCCACATCCTATATAGCGACTGGGGCGGGCGAGACAGGCCTCTTAATACGAGATATGCGGACCGTCTCGAAGGTCTCGACTCTGAGGAACTCACTCGGCTCCCCGCCCTGTTTAGCCAACTGATGAGCGACCGGCACTACGAACGGCCCACCGTTCTTGGTACTTCCGAGGCTGAACTCCTGGAAAAGGCGGTCGCTTCTGTTGGAGATCTCCAGATTCGGTCGGTCTATGGATCATATCGTTTGGATACCTTCTTCCCCAAAATTTTCTGACTCAATCATTCCGCGTGGCCAATGGCGGATTAACATTCCAGCAAACTATCGATGTTGTACCCCGAGACTCAAACGCGAAGAGGGCAAGCTGGAAGCCGAGCATGGGCGGGTCGAGCGCCGAGAGCTACGCTAGTTATGTCGAGCTATCTGCCTCTGACAGCTGCCGAACGGTCACTAGGGTCAATCGCGGAAAAACGAGGCGTTCGTCCAGAAAGCATCACGTTCAGCCACCTTCACGCTCTTTCCACAGGTTGTACGTAGTTCTACGAATATTCAACCGCTCGAATCTGCGCTACCATTGCCCGTTTTTATATGACGACAAACACGACACTATCGGAAGCGGCTCTAACTCAGCGAGCGGTCGACGCCAGTCCCGTTTCCCCCGCTGCCAGCTCTGAGGACAAAGGCTTTAGCGGACAAATTCTAATCGCAAATACGGAATTAGAACTTCGACTAACTTATAGAAAACTCAGCCCACTAAAAATTCCTAATCGCAAATGGACGCGGGTTTTGCGTCCGCCGTGGCGGGCTGGCGATTTTTCATTTCATTTTTCAGAAAGGCCCACGACGAGGATTTCGCTCGTCGTGGCTACCAATGCCGACCGCGACACCGCCACAACACCTCTCGCGAATCGACGCGGCCAATCCCCACTCAAAAAGAACGCCGAGCCAGTCCCCTACCTCTTGCGCCGCATCTACCCGCGCAAGCCTTCCGCCGTTGCATCTCGCCAATGAAATGCTTCTCGACGCAATTTGCCACCGCTTGCGCCGCTCCACCCGCGCAAGCCTTCCGCCGTTGCATCTCGCCAATGAAATGCTTCTCGACGCAATTTGCCACCGCTTGCGCCGTTCCACCCGCGCAAGTTTTCCGGTTTCCTCCGTCACTAGCCACTCGCCACCCATCACTCATCACTGCCCCGATAATCTACCGTGCCGCGATTAGAACTCCGCGCAAAGCGTTGAAAACATGACTCCGCGACCCAGTCTAATCAACGGTAAAGGGGGTGTCTTGAGATCTAGCCTCTCGACGCTTCGCGACACCACAGGTTGTGGTCCGCACACTCGCCCTGAGAGGATTCCACGACGAGAAGATCGCTCGTCGTGGCGACCGTTACGAGCGAAAGGCGGGCGCAGCAAGCAGCGCCCCTACAAAAAGCCTATTGCGACCTTATGCGTGGACGGGGTCGGAGCGCTTCAGCCTTGGCAGAGCGTTGATGGACCCGCCTGCCTTCTCTTGCGCGAGGCGCAAGTCGCAGAGGGTTTGCAGATTGAGCCAGAACTGGGCGCCGAAGCATGGGCAGCCAGGCGAATGGTCACGTCTTGCTATCGCGAAGCGCTACGAGCCGTGCGCTTCGTCCAGTCGTTCGCGAAAATTCTTCGCCCACGCGCGAAATGCGGCCTCGATATCCGCCCATTTCTTGAACCCGCTAAGGCCGCTGAACCACCTTCGGCCTGCCTTACCAGTCACGAACGCTGCCTGCCTTTCGCCGGACGTGGAATCGAGCATTTCGCCTTCGATATTGACCTTGCCAACACTGAGCCTGGGAACCGCGAGGCCGATGCCCGGCACCGTCGCAGCAGAAACGGCGGCCGCGCCACCCTTCACGGCTGCATTCTTCTTGCCGCCATTGGGCTCGACGTTCGTGATCGCCACATTCAGCTCGAGAACATCCGGTCCGGGAGTGGTCACGATTTGGTATCGTCCGGACTTCTTGAGTTCATCGGTGACCGCATCATGGAAATACTTCGCGAGGCGCTCCAAGTCGTCGGGGTCAAGGCCACGGTCGCGAGCCGCGGGAAGCAAGTAGATCGTGATCGGATCGAAAATAAACTTATTGTATTTCTTCAGGACGTTCGGGTCCTTCTCGTACACAAGCAAGTCGCCATTCTTCGCATCAGGAACGAGTCCAGAATAGTCGCCCAGGAAGCCGGACACCGGTCTGGAATCCTGCGCTCGCACGGTAAAGCCGATAACAAACACGCAAACAGCAAACAGACTCAGAAGAGCGAACCGCCGATGCCGCGTCGCAGGAATTACGCGGCGGATCTGGGATTGAGCGGCGACACGGTTATTGACTGCGGGCGTTGCAGGACGTTCGTTGCGCATAGCTTCCTCCATAAACGAATTTTTAACCGCGATTCCGGGAGCCTTGGTACGCCTTGGGTCAAAACGCACTTACGAATTAAACGCATCATCCGTTTCGAGCCGAATCTTGTCTCAAGAGCCTCTGTTTACAGCGAAATCGTTATTAACCGACGAAGTCTACAATTCCAGTTGCGAGATCGTACATCGTGCCGACGATCTGGATGCTTCCTTTCTTCTCCAATGCCTCCAAGATTGGACTGCGCCGACGAATCTCGGCGAGAACCAGCACGACATTCGTTCGCGCAACAGCATCCACATAACTCGCGTTCTTGCTCGACTTCTCGCCTTCAAATTTCGTCCCCGCAATCGCTGGCTTGATTCGCGCCAGCAGCCCGGTAAGGTTGCCGAGCACGACATCGTCGATCGCGCCTTTCACCGCACCACATGCCGTGTGCCCCAAAACCAGCACCAACTTCGCACCGGCAGCCGCACACGCAAACTCCATGCTGCCCAGCATGTCGTCGTTTACGACGTTGCCTGCAACACGTGCGATGAAAGCGTCTCCGATGCCTGCATCGAATACGATTTCGGCTGGCACTCGGGAATCAACGCATCCGAGTATCACCGCTGCGGGGTATTGCCCAGCCGCGCTTGATCGTTTCTCGGCTCGATAATCCCGAGGCACCATCTTCCCCGCGCGGAATCGTTCATTCCCCTTCTTCAATTCGTCAATGACCTGCGATGGTGTCATGCTGTCACGCTGTTCTTTTGTCAAAGACACACCCATGTTGGCCGCAAGCTGCAGAGATCCAAAACCGCGTTGAGTACTGATGGCGCAAGCACCGAGAGCCGCACTGAGAAATCCGCGGCGATCCACAGCGCTGTTACCAGACAACTCGCAAGATGTTCTTTTCATCGCCGTCTCCCTTGTTTCCGAAGATGCGCGCCAGCATGCCTTGACTCGCGCAGCGGGAATCAGTCCGACCGTGCCAACTTTACGCCCAGCAATGCTCAGTTCTCCCACTGAACGCGAAAGCGTTACGGGTCAATCTTCATCGAAGAAAGCTGCATCCTCGGCGTCAGCGACGGCCTTTTGATCGGCCGCGCTGAGGCCAGACGGTGATATGTCAACCGTCACTTTGGTGATCGTTCCGGTGAACTTGTTGTCCGCTTCCTTGTAGTCGTTGGACACTGCGGTTTCGGCGTCCAATCCCACGTCCGCGCCCTCGTCTCCTGAAAAGGCGAATGGCACGGTCTTCGGAATGTGTCCTTGCGCCACTTGCTTTCCGTCCACGAAGAGCATGCATTTTCCGCCCGTTCCTGGCTTTGGCGCATCGGGAACGAACTCGTACTTGATCACGTGTTTGCCGGCGGAAAGTGCAGAGGAATCGGCGATGTTGGTTCTCTCCACCCCAAAGAAGTTGTATTCGTGATGGACCTTTCCGTCTTTCATGTAGAGCGTCCAGCCGGCGAACCTGCCACCTTGCGCGATGATCACGCCGTTGGTGTTGCCGTCGCTCAGTTCCACCGGTGCAGTGACTGTGTAATGACGGTTCTTCACGTTGATGAATGCGTTCTCCATCATGCCCACCATTCCGGGATACACGGTCAGCGAGGTGCGGCTTCCCATGAGGTCCGGCCGCCCCGCGATCGCGGCATTGAACCGTTCGGATCGGCGGTCGTCGATGGGCAACACATGATTTCGGATCGCCTCCTTCATAAAGAGGTCTTGCATCTCTTTCAGCTTGGCAGGGTCTTTCGCTGCGAGATCGTGGGCTTCGCTAAAATCTTCAGTGATATGGTAGAGCTCCCACACGTCCTGAGTGAGTGGCGGATTTTGCACCACTATCCATGGGATCGAGTGGCGCGTTGCTGCGATCCATCCGTCGTGATAAATGCCCCGGTTGCCGAACATCTCGAAGTACTGCGTGGTGTGCGTTTCTTTGGCCTTGGCATTATCGAATGTATAGAACATTGAGGTTCCGTCGAACGGGCGCTGCACCGTCCCGTTCACGCTCTTGGGAAACGGCAGACCGGCTGGCTTCCAGAACTGTGGGCGCAATGTCAGTGACATACGTGAATTGCGAGCGAAATTCCCCTTTGGCCTTGATGCGTTTGGGCCAATAGAACACGACGCCGTTTGTGGTCCCGCCGTAGTGCGAAGCGATCTGCTTGGTCCACTGGAACGGAGTGTCTCCGGCCCATGCCCAACCAATCGCATAATGGGGGAACGTACTCGGACCGCCCCAATCTTCCAGGTGCGGCATATTGATCGCCGCATCCTGGATGATTCCGTTAAGCGCCATCATCTCGTTGTAGGCGCCCAGCGGACCGCCTTCGGCGCTGGCACCGTTGTCGCCGACGATGTAGATGAAAAGTGTATTGTCCATCACTCCCATGTCATTCAGTGTGTCCACCAGCCGTCCGATCTGTTCGTCTGTGTGCTCGCCAAATCCGGCGAAGGTTTCCATCTGGCGCGCTTCGAGTTTTTTTTCGTCTGGTGTTTGCGAATCCCAGGACGGAATCTCTTTGGGGCGCGGGGTCAAGTCGGCATTTGCGGGAATGACGCCCATCTGCTTCTGACGCGCATAAGTCTCCTGGTTCAGCTTGTCCCATCCCTGATCGAACTTGCCTTTGTAACGCTCGATGTATTCCTTGAAAACATGGTGCGGACCGTGAACGGCGCCCGGCGCAAAGTAGACGAAGAACGGCTTGTCCGGCGTCAAAGCATGCTGCGCCTGCATCCAGCCGATGGCCTGATTGGTCATGTCCACGGTGAGGTGGTACTTGGGGTCGTGCGGCAGTTCCACACGAGTGGTGCCGTCAAATAGTGCGGGTACCCACTGATTGGTCTCGCCGCCGATGAAACCGTAGAACTTGTCGAAGCCGGAGTGGGTCGGCCACCGGTCGAACGGCCCGGAGACGGAAACCTCCCAGGGTGGTGTCTCGTGATATTTCCCAAATGCCGCGGTGCTGTAGCCGTTGAGGCGCAGCATCTCCGCCAATGGCGCCACGTTCAACGGACGAATGCCGGTATTGCCGGGGAAAGAAGTAGCAAGCTCTGCGATGGCGCCTGCGTTGGCGACGTGGTGATTGCGGCCGGTAAGTAGTGCGTTCCGCGTGGGCGAACAGAGCGCTGTGGTATGAAAGTTGTTGTAGCGCAGTCCCTGGGCCGCGAGCGCGTCGAGCGTAGGCATGTGGATGGGACCGCCAAACGCGCTGGATTGTCCGAAACCCATGTCGTCCAGCAACACGATCACAACATTCGGCGCGCCCTGCGGGGCTGTGACTTTGAAAAGCGGCGGCGCCTTAGCGTTGCGGGCATCGAGTTCGGTGATTACCGGAACTGGTGGTTCGGGAATAGGCAGTACGTTACGGTCTACGGCATCTTGCGCCCAGACCGGCGCGGCAATAGCGAAAAAAAACAGGAGTTGTAAGATGGAGCGCGAGGACTTCATCAAGCCGTTTCCCCAGTCAAAACGATCCGACATTTTTTTTGACTCCCTTCGACTGCCCCGTTGGGCGCCGTCAGTGGTAGCAGCCGATTTGTCTACGGGCATCGATTCCAACGCTGCATCAGATTATTGTGCGCGTCTGATGCGAAACAAATTACACCAAGGTCCGTACTGCTGCAACCGATTTGCCGTGGACGCAGTACGGGATGGGTCGGCTCAAGAGAAAAGGCTAACGACCTGCTGGCTTCGATAGGTATTGCGAAGTCCTCGTATCACCTGTAATCCGGGATCCGTTGCGCTCTGAAGTTGGGGGTGACACTCCCTGCTATCGACGTCGATGTTGAAGAGTGGTCGACGATTGCTTCTGTGCTAGCGCGGGCGCGTGGTGAGGCCCGTTTGTTTCCAGAGCTTTTCCCAGTGCCAGACGCCGGGAGTTTTGTCGAGGAGGCGGTAGCCGAGCTGGTGGGCGAGCATCAGGATTTGGCCGCGATGATGCGCGTCGTGCGAGAACATGTACGCGAACATGGTTCCCCCAGCAGGCCACGTTTGCGACCAACTGCCGCGCGAGAATTTTGTGACGCGGCGATTCGGCGAGGCCGAGAGAGCGTCCGTGAGCATGCGCAAACATTGCTTGGCGCTTTTCTTGTGCGCGGCAGCAGCCTGCTTGATGGTGCAGCGGTCGGGATCGAGTGGCGGCGGACACTTCAGATGCGGCGCGGAGTTCTTCAGCCACGAAAGACGGTTGTTGTGGAGATGCGCGAAGATGTCCGCGATTGTTCGGCCATTGCCTTTTTCGCCCGGCGGCTGGGCGCGCCACGCACGAGGGTCGAGACTCGAGAGGATGAGTTGGTTCATTGCGTCGTTGCACGCGTAGGTTTCGACGAAGGTGTCGCGAATCTCGGCAAGCGCTGCGTGGGATTGGAGTACCCGGGATTGGAGTGCCATGGAAGCTCCGGTAATTTAAAGGACGCCGCCAATGATAATCGAGAACGGAAGGATTGGCATGCGCGTTCGGTCACGACAAGACTCACCTCTTCCCGCGAAGTCATCCGGGACGCAGGCGGCGCGAAAGAGGTGAGCTCCATTAGACGGAAGGCTCACGACGAGAACGGCGCTCGTCGTGGCTACCGAAGCGGGATTGAGCGGCGCGGCGGTTCTTGTTTACGATTGCTGGGCGCTGCGGCGGAGTTTCACCCATTCGAGGAATCGTTCCATGCGGGTGCGTTCGCGCCACATCAAGCTGAAGAATTTGCGGGCGTCGAGATTGGCGGCTTCTTTGCCGAAGAAAGTTTCGAGGCGCCATTGGATGTAGGGAGAGGCCCAGGGGCGGAGGCGGTAGCCTTTGGAGATGATCCAGTAGTAGCGGAGGGCGTTCGTCATAGGGGAGCGGAAATTGGAAATGTGAAAATCGAAATTGGGGAGCGAGCCGTCTGGCGCCGAGTGCGCACGAAAGCGCGAAGTGAATTGATGGATTGCGCTGGGGAAAAGCGGCGGCGAGCCGCCGCACTCCAAAGTGGGCGGGTGGCGTTCGGCGCAGGTGGTAGAATCGGCAGGCTTGCTGCCATGAGACGACGATGACTGCGCCGCTGACTGCTGAAGACCACTACTACGCCGGGATCGATCTTTTCGGCGAGGGGAAACTCGACGAGGCGATTGCGGAGTATGGGCGCGCGATCGAGTTGGATCCTAAATTTGCGGACGCGCTGCATGGTCTGGCGCAAGCATACTACGCTCGGCTGGATTTTGACCGGACGATCGAGACGGCGCGGCGGATCCTCGCGATCGATCCCGAGGATATTCTGGCGTGGACGACGGTTTCGCGCGCGTATCAGCGTAAGGGGATGGTGCCGGAGGCGGAAGAGGCTGGAAACAAGGCGCGGGTGCTTGGTTGGAAGCAGCAGTTGCGGGAGCAGAAGACGAAGGGTGGTGCGTGAAAACCTTGGGAACCACTGATGAACGGTTAAGAAACGGCTGCCGGCCTGAAGGCCAGCGCTACAAATTCAAAATGAAAAGGGCCGAGCGGCGCGAATGTTGAGGCGAAAATAAAAAGGGCCGAATCGGATGACCCGGCCCTTTTTTTGAAACAAGCTGCAATTGACGCGCGGGCGGGTCTGAGACCCGCCCCTGCTGGCAAATGCTAGAGCGCGCTGCAGACGGATTTTACTTCGGTGTAGTTCTTCAGGACTTCGTGGCCCATTTCGCGGCCCCAGCCGGATTGCTTGTAGCCGCCGAATGGGAGCGCTGCGTCGAACACGTTGTAGCAATTGATCCACACCGTTCCGGCCTTGATTTTGGATGCGATCGAGTGCGCTTTCTTCACGTCGCGCGTCCAGACGCCTGCTGCGAGACCGTAGACTGTGTCATTCGCGCGCGCAACGATCTCACTGGGATCGCTGAACGGAGTGGCGGTGACGACAGGCCCGAAAATTTCTTCCTTCACGACTTTCATGTTGTCGTTGGTGTTGACGAGGACCGTGGGCTGCACGAAATAGCCCTTGGTGCCTTCGCGTGAACCGCCGGTGACCGCCTTCGCGCCTTCTTTGACGCCCGACTCGAGATAGCCGCAAACGCGATTGAGCTGCTCTTCGGAAACGAGCGGGCCAAGATCGCTAGCCGGATCGAGTCCCGGAAGAACGCGGATTTTTGCAGCGGATTGGGAGATGCCGTCGACGACCTTGTCGAAAATTTTCTTTTCGATGAAGAGCCGCGAGCCCGCGCAGCAGCACTGGCCCTGGTTGAAGAAAATGGCCATGGATGCGCCGGGAATGGCGGTCTCTAGGTCCGCGTCTTCCATGATGATGTTCGGCGACTTGCCGCCCAGCTCGAGCGACACTTTCTTCAGGTTGCCCGCAGCGGCATGCAAGATGAGCTTGCCGACTTCGGTGGAGCCGGTGAAGGCGATCTTGTCGACGTCGGGATGAGCAGAGAGCGCCGCGCCGGCAGTTTCGCCGTAGCCGGGAACGATGTTCACGACGCCGTCCGGGAAGCCCGCTTCCTGAATCAACTCACCGAGACGAAGCGCGGTGAGAGGAGTCTGCTCGGCAGGTTTCAGGATGACGGTGCAACCGGTCGCGAGAGCCGGACCGAGTTTCCACGCAGCCATCAGCAGCGGGAAATTCCACGGAATGATCTGGCCGACGACGCCGACCGGTTCGCGTACCGTGTAGGCGTGAAATGATCCCTGCCGCGCGAACGACATCGGAATCGTGTTGCCTTCGATCTTGGTCGCCCAGCCGGCGTAGTAGCGGAAATGGTCGACGGCGAGCGGTAGGTCGGCAATGCGCGCGATCTTGAGCGGTTTGCCGTTGTCGAGCGATTCGAGTTGCGCAAATTCTTCTGCGTTCTTTTCGATCAGGTCGGCGAGGCGCCACATCATGCGGCCGCGTTCGGACGGCGAAATCTTCGACCACGGGCCGCTGTCAAAAGCCGCGCGGGCTGCTTTTACGGCGCGGTCGATGTCTTCGCGATCGCCTTCGGCGACATTGGAGAGAACTTCGCCGGTGGCGGGATTGTAGGTGGGAAAAGTCTTGCCGGAGGCGGCTTCCACCCACTTGCCGTTGATCAGCATCTTCTGCTTTTTGCCAACGAAAGTTGTGACCTTATCGTCGAGCTTTACCGCGTGCGTAGCTGTAGCCATGTGTCTATTCCTCCTTCAGAGAGTCGCTTACGTTTGGAAATGTTGAGCTTCAAATGCGCTCGAAATAAAAATGACGACGGCAGCGTTGGTGAGCGTGACTGGCGGATGCACGATTTCTTTCAATCCGGGTTCCCCGCCCCTTTGAGCCAGGTGCTTGGAACTGCTGAGGACGGGCCAGCGCCTATGATAGGCGCGTCCGGTAGCGTCTGGCAATAGGCCGAGAAGGCGCCGGCAAGAGTGAAATTGATAGGGGGCTTTTGGTGGATTGAATGCGCGATACGCATAACGGGAAAGAGGGGCGCAGCAAACAGCGCTCCGACGAAATGAGCGCATGATCGTTCGTCGTTGGCAATCCTGCCGGCCGGGTCGCTCTTGTGCGACGGACCCGATGCATTGAATCCCCTAGCCGCTCAGTAAAAATCATGTAGATGGAATTATTTGTGGCAAGTTTTGTTACAAGCGGCGAGTCCAAATGGGAAATCGGCGCGTCTCATAGGGGTAGGTGTATTCATTCGCTGTAAGGAGACGGAGCTCATGAGCAATCGTGGGGCTATCTTACTCACGCCGATCTTCATCGTATCCCTCGCGATATTCCTGTTCGTTGCAGGCGTGCTTGTGCGGCATGTAAGGGCCGAGAGCGAGGAAGCGGAAGCGAAAGAAACCGGCGCGACGAATGACGCAGGAAAACTTTTGAAAGGTCAGGGTGCTTACGGCGATTGGCGCGAGGATGCTCCGGGCGTGCGCCGCTTGATCACTCCCGCAGACTTGCCCAAACCCTACGCGACCAAATCGGCGGGTAACGATGCCCGTGTCGTTTCGCGAGCGGGTAATGCGTGGCCGCAAGTTTTGGCGGGATTCAAGGTGGATCAAATCGCAACAGGGCTGAGCGGGCCCCGGCTGGTCCGGACGGCGCCGAACGGCGATTTGTTCATTGCCGAAAGCGAGAAGGGGCAAATCCGAGTGCTGAGAGGTATCGGCGCAGATGGGCGAGCGCAGACAGTCGCGGTATTTGCGACGGGACTTCGCAAGCCGTTCGGGATCGCGTTTTATCCATTGGGGACGAGCCCTCAGTTTGTGTATGTTGCGAATACGGATTCCGTAGTGCGATTTGCGTATCAGGCTGGCGACTTGAAGGCGCGCGCGAAGGCGCAAACGGTGGTGAGTTCCCTGCCGGGAGGCGGCAGGTTGCGCGGCGGCGGGCACTGGACGCGGGACATCGCATTCTCAAAAGACGGCCAGAAAATGTACGTGTCGGTCGGCTCGCATTCCAATGTGGACGACGCGCCCAGGGAAGATCATCGCGCAGACATTCTGGAGTTTAATCCCGATGGCTCGGGCGAGCGGATTTATGCGTCGGGGATTCGCAACCCGGTTGGTATCACGATCGAACCTGCTACGGGAGAATTGTGGACGTCTGTGAACGAGCGCGACGAACTCGGCGACGATCTCGTCCCCGACTACATTACACACGTGGTTGACGGAGGATTTTACGGCTGGCCATGGTATTACATCGGCTCGAATCAGGATCCGCGCCACGCGGGAAACATCCGGAACTCAAAGGCAAGGTGACTGTGCCGGACGTGCTCCTGCAATCACACTCGGCGTCTCTTGAAATGGTCTTTTACGACGGCAAAATGTTCCCGGCCGAATATTCAGGCTACGCCTTCGCGGCCGAGCACGGATCCTGGAACCGCGCCAAGCGGACAGGCTACAAAATCATTTGCGTCCCGGTGCAGAATGGGAAAGCCACTGGCGAGTATGAAGACTTCGTTACGGGTTTCGTGATGCCGAACGGAAATGTTTGGGGCCGTCCGGTAGGAGTCGCAGTCGCGTCAGACGGGGCATTGATATTCACTGACGATGGGTCGGACAGCGTCTGGCGCGTGAGTTACACTGGGAGCAAATAACTGAGAAGCTCGACGAACCGAATTCAATTTTGTTGCGGCGCTGTTTTCTCCCTGATCGTCATGCTTGGCGCCCCGCTGCGCGCATCGGCGCAGTCGAGTCCGAAAGTGAAGGCGACGGCAGCGACGATTGGAATGTTTGACTGCGGCGGCGGGATTTCGGTGCGGGTGATTCCGGCGTCGGCGGCACAGGGCAGCTTGCTGAGGCTTGAGGTGCGTGGGAACGCCGCGCTCGCAGATGTTACGGGCAAATGGACCCAGCGCGAATTGCCGCGCGCGGTTCCCTTCTGGACGGACCCAAAGTCGCCGGGAACTTTTCACGGATTCCTCGGCGTTGATCTCGAGAAACCTCCCGGCAAATACGACCTCATACTTTCTGTCGAGAGGCCGGATTCCAAGCCAGTCCTTTGCAAGACTGTCATTTCAGTGGCGGCCGGAAAATTCGCCGTGGAGAAGTTGAACGTCGCGCCACAATTCGTCGAGCCGATCCCGGAGGAAACGAAACGAGCGAATGAAGACGCGATTGTTCGCGCACAATTTTTACCACTGTCACACCCGAGAAATTGTGGCGGGGAGCGTTTCGGCTGCCGCTACCCGGCGTTCACACGGCGAAGAACTTTGGCCGCCGCCGCGTTTTGAATGGTGCTCCAAGTTCCCCGCATAGCGGAGTCGATATCCCTGCAGCCGCCGGCACGCTCATCCATTCATCCCAGCGCGGCCGCGTGGTTTTGGCGGAGAATCTATATTTTTCCGGGAACACCGTTGTCATCGACCACGGCCTGGGCGTTTACACTTTCTACGGGCATATGAGCGAGATCGGAGTTCACGCGGGTGATGTGGTCTCGGCCGGCGCGGTGCTCGGCCTCGTCGGGTCCACCGGACGCGCCACCGGACCGCATCTGCATTGGGGACTCACCGTCGACGATTCGAGAGTGAACGCGTTGCAGATCGTTGGCCTGCCGGGAAGCTAAGGCTTCTTCCGGGCTTCGATTCCAATGTTTCGGGTTTCAACGCCTCGATTTCGATTAAGCTGAGGACTGAGCGTATTTAGTTCTTCAGCGCGATACGATCTACCTCAGCAATCTCATCGGACGTCAACTTCCAGTCCGCAGCTTTCACGTTCTGCGCCACCTGTTCGGGGCTTGTGGCGCCGGCGATCACGCTCGACACTTGAGGCCGTGCGGCGAGCCAGCTGAATGCGAGTTCGAGCAAAGAGTGGCCGCGCTTTTCGCAGAAAGCTTCCAGCTCGCCGACGATTTTCCAGTTCGCATCGGTCATATAGCGATCGGCGAGCCTTTTGGTTTTTGCAAGGCGCGAGCCCTCGGGCAATTTGTCGCGTTTGTATTTTCCGGTGAGCATCCCCGAAGCGAGTGGGAAAAATGGAAGCAAACCCAAATCGTAGGCCTTGGCCGCGGGGATGAGTTCGGGTTCGGGCTCGCGGACCAGCAGGCTGTACTCATCCTGGCAGGAGATGAACTTGTTGATGCCGAGATCGCGCGATGTCCACTGCGATTCGACGACTTGCCAGGCGGGCAGATTCGAGCAGCCGATGTAGCGAACTTTTCCCTGGTGAATGAGGTCGTCCAGGGCGCGAAGCGTTTCGTCGATGGGCGTAAGCGGATCGGGCTGATGAAGCTGGTAGAGATCGATCCAGTCGGTCTGCAGGCGGCGAAGGCTGTCTTCCACAGCCGCCATGATGTAGCGACGCGACGCGCCTTTCAGGAGTCCCGCCGAATCCATCGGCATTCCAAATTTCGTCGCGAGGATTATGTCCTTCCGGCGATCGCCGAAAATCTGGCCCACGATTGATTCCGACGCGCCGTTGCCACCATAAATATCAGCCGTATCAAAGAGCGTAATGCCGGAATCGAGCGCCTTGTGGATGACTTTGCGCGAAGCTTCGAGGTCAATGTACCAGCCAAAATTATTGCCGCCGAGCCCCACGACCGACACCTGCAAACCGGATCGCCCGAGATTGCGCTTTTCCATTTTGCTCCCCTCGATATTCGCAGATAGTGTAGGGCGCGAGCGGCAGCGGCGCAACCGGCTCCGGGTGGTTAGCGCGACGCGATCCGGCGCAATCGGCTTCGCAATGGAGTGCGGGAGCTGCGATCAGGAAGAGAGGCGGCCGACCCAGATTCGCTCGGTGGCCGGCTTGCCAAGATGAATACGCGGGGGACGGCGCCCAGCAATCGAAAGGGTCATCGTCTCGTCATATTCACGCTGATGAACGCGGAGGCGGGCGCCGGGGCGGAGGTCAAAATTGACGAGAAACTCGAGGAAATGCGGATCTTTTTCGTAAACGCGAAGGACTTCGTAATTGTGCCCAACCTCGGCTTCCGAGAGGCGCACCGCGCCGTGTTTGCGGCGGAGATTCTGCATGCCACCGAAAAGCGGAACGCCGTGAGGGCAGCGGCCGTTGCGCCCAAAGCGCTTGAGGAGGAGATTTACCACCTCAGGTGAAATTCCATGCTCGAGGCGTTCGGCTTCTTCGTGGGCTCGCGTCCATTCAAGACCGATCACGTCGGTTAGCAATTTTTCGGCCAGGCGGTGGCGCAGGACGAGGTGTTCGGCGATCTCCTGTCCTTTGGATGAGAGCTCGATGTGGCCGGTGCGGCGAACGCGGAGATAGCCGCCGCGCGTCATGCGTTTGAGGGCGGCGGTGACGGCGGGCGGCGTGACGCCAAGATCCTCAGCGAGTCTCGCGCTGATCGGCGCTTGCTCTTCCTGAACGAGCTCCCAGATAGCTTTAAGATAATCTTCCTGCGAGACGCTGGTTTTTTCGCGGCGCAAATGGCCTCTTTAACGCGGAACGAATTGAGATTGCGCGTTGCGATTCAGTACGCGTGTGGCATCGCGGCACGGAAACCGCGCCCGATATCAAGACGCTGCGCTCGTTAGCGAACGAAGGCGCGCGGCCAAATCTTTAATTCGCCGGTCGATATCATCGCAGATGCGGCGGTGCAGTTCCATACTCTCGCCGAAGGGATCCTCGACGGGCCAGTCTTCGTAGCGATGGCCGGGAAAAAACGAAGCGCTGGGAGCGCCGGACATATTGATGACAAGGTCCGGTTTCGATAGCGAATGATCGCGCAGGCCTTTGGAATGCTGGCCGGCCACTGAAATCCCGCGTTCGGCGAGAACGGCGATTGCTGTGGTGTCAATGAAGCCGAGCGGATGCAGGCCGGCGCTTTCGGGAATGATTACGTCGGAGGCGTCGCGGCGAGCAATCGCTTCCGCCATCTGGCTGCGGACGCAATTCCCTACGCAGACGAAGAGTACTTTCCAGTACTTTGTGTTCGGGCCGGGCATGAATCAAGATCCGTTGCGAACGAGCTTCAAGAAATATTCGTGCACCGCGGTGTCGCTTGTCAACTCCGGATGAAATGTGGCGGCCATGATCCGGCCCTCGCGCACGAGCACGGGATGACCTGCGTCTTCTGCGAGGATTTCGACATTCTGGCCGACGGATTCGATGATGGGCGCACGAATGAAAACCATTTCGAGCGGCTCTTTGCGCAATTTCGTGGATGCGGAGTGTACGTCGCTGGCGAGCTGGCGGCCGTAACCGTTGCGCAGGACGGCGATGTCGAGCAGGGCGAGCGAGTGTTGCGCCGGTCCGTGAACTTGTGTGGCGAGAAGTATTGCTCCGGCGCAGGTTCCGAAAAATGCGCCGCCGTCTTTCGCGAATTGTTTTAGTGCATCGAAGAGGCCTTCCTCACGCATTACTTTTAGGTGAGTGGTGCTTTCGCCGCCGGGGAGGATTACGCCGGAGAGTCCGGCCAGATCTTCGGGGCGACGAACGAATGCATACGGGACGCCAAGGGTTTGGAGGACTTTGGCGTGGGCTTCGTAGTCGCCTTGAATGGCGACGATTCCGATTTTTGGCGGCTGGGTCATTGCGTCACAGGTTCCGATGATTGCGAATTTCACGATTGGCGCAGCGGGCGGGTCTGAGACCCGCCCCTACAATGCAAAAACGATTACCAGCCGCGGGTTTGGAGCAGATCCTTTTCGTCCATTTGGCGGATGTCGAGGCCTTTCATGGCTTCGCCGAGGTCTTCGGAGGCTTCGAGGACGGCTTTGGGATCTTTGTAATGTGTGGTGGCTTTGACGATGGCGCGGGCGCGCTGGGCTGGGTCATTGGATTTGAAGATGCCGGAGCCGACGAACACGGCTTCTGCACCGAGCTGCATCACGAGAGCTGCGTCAGCGGGAGTGGCGATGCCGCCCGCGGAAAAATTCGGGACTGGCAGCTTGCCGTGCTTTGAAACCCAGGCTACGAGTTCGAACGGGGCGCCCAGTTCTTTCGCTTCGCGGACAAGTTCTTCCTCGCCGAGCATCGTGAGCTTCTTCATTTGACCGACGATCGCGCGGATGTGGCGCACGGCTTCGACAATGTTGCCGGAGCCGGCTTCGCCCTTCGTGCGAATCATTGCCGCGCCTTCAGCGATGCGGCGGAGCGCTTCGCCAAGATTGCGCGCGCCGCAAACAAACGGGACTTTGTAACCGTGCTTCCAGACGTGATGCTCTTCGTCCGCAGGCGTCAGAACTTCGCTTTCGTCGATGTAATCGACTTCGAGGGCTTCGAGCACCTGCGCTTCGGCGAAGTGGCCGATGCGGACTTTGGCCATCACGGGAATCGAGACGACGCCCATGATTTCGCGAATAATTTTCGGAGCGGCCATACGGGCTACGCCGCCCTCCTTGCGAATATCTGCAGGGACGCGCTCGAGCGCCATGACGGCGCAGGCGCCTGCGTCTTCTGCGATTTTGGCCTGCGCGGCGGTGGTGACGTCCATAATGACGCCGCCCTTGAGCATTTCGGCGAGGCCGACCTTGACGCGCCACAAACTATTGTTCATCAGATCCATTTTGTTCTCCCCTTTCAGGACTACGGATGTGGATTGCCGGTCGAGGCTGCAGACGCGGCGGAACTTTCGGTTGTGAATCTCTCAGGATTCACTTCGACGAAGCGGCCCTTTCCGCGGGCGAGAACTTTACCGGCGCGGTTGCAGATCTGGCCTACGTGATAGTGGCTGCGGCCTTTGTGTTCGGCTTCGTGCGCTTCGATTACCAGATCTTCGTCGACCGGAATTGGGCGGATGTATTCGATTGTAAGTTCGGCGGTGACGGCGCGAACATTCTTGAAGCGATTCACTTTGCCCATCGCTTCGTCGAGAACCAGGGCGATGATACCGCCGTGGATGAAGCCGCCTCCGCCCTGATAGTCGGCGCCCAGTCGGAACGCGCCGCGGATGCGCTGTGTGGCGTCGTCCTGTTCGAAGGTAAGGAGCATGCCGCGAGGGTTTGCGGCGCCGCAGCCGAAGCAGGAGTTTGTCGGATTGGGTGTGAGCAGCATGCGATTTAGCTAGACCAGAGCGACGCGCGGGAGCGATTCGCTGCGTACGCCGCGCTGGCGCTTGCGTAGTTCGATCTTAAGCATTTCGCTTAGCGTTTGAACGCCTCGGGCTATGCGCTTCTCGTCGAGACCCGCGAAGCCCAGGCGTAGCGTATTCATTTGCGGATTCTGCAAATAGAAATAGCGCCCTGGAACGAACAGCACGCCGCGCTCGCGAACATGAATCAGAAGTTCACCGGCGTCGAAGCCAGGAGGCAGCGTGACCCAAATGGACATGCCGCCTTCGGGGCGCGTCCACGTGGTTTCGTCGGGCATGTGCTTCTCAAGCGCCGCTTCGAGCGCTTCGAGGCGGCCGCGATAAACCTTCTTCATTTTAGTAAGATGGCGCACGAGATAGTCGCGGCGAACGAATTCCGCGAGAGTGGCTTGCGCAAGCTGGTCGGTGTGCAGGTCAGTGGATTGTTTTACTAGACGCAAACGTTCGATCGCGCTTTCTGCCGCGATGCACCAGCCAACGCGCAAGCCCGGGAACGCAATTTTTGAAAAACTATCTATTTGGATGACATTCCCTGACCGGTCGAGCGATTTGAGCGACGGCACCGCGGTGCCGCGAACGCGCAGTCGCGCGTAGATGTAATCCTCGATGATCGGAACCTGATAATGCGCCGCGAGTTCGAGAAGGCGGCGGCGCGCGGCGAGAGGGAGCGTGGTTCCCGTTGGATTCTGGAAATCAGTGGTGACGAAAATAAATTTCACGCGATTTTGCATCAGGACGGATTCGAGCGCGTCGAGATCAAGGCCGACGTGACCTGTTCGGCGGGGATCGGTTTCGACTCCAACGGCGAGCGTACGGACGCGGGCTCCGGCAAAGATCGCAATCGCGCCCGGATAGGCTGGATTCTCAAGCGCCACCGAATCTCCCGGGCGCAGGAAGGCTTTGCAGAGGAGGTCGATGGCCTGCTGGCAACCATCGGTGATGAGGAGCTGCTCGCTTTTTACGGCGAGGCCTTCGCCGCGGAGCATCTCGATGATTTCTTTCTTCAACGGCTCGTAGCCGTCGGTCGAGCCGAGCTGCAGAATGTGGCGGCCTTCGCTCTTCAGAACTGAATTGCAGCAGCGACGAAATTCTTCGACAGGGAAAAATTCTTCCGATGGCCGCGCGGTGACGAAAGCGATCGCGTCGGCCGGAACCTCAGGCATCAGGCGACTCAGGCCTTCTTCGCCGCGTTCGTCGGCAAACAGCGATTCCCAGCGCATGCCGCCGCCGTTGCCGTTGGTGCGCGGAGCCGGCGTCAACTGGCGAACAGAGGAGCCGCAGATGTAGGTGCCACGGCCGACATGGCCTTGGATCAGGCCTTCGGATTCGAGTTCGGCGTAGGCGTTCGCCACTGTCGTGCGGTGGACGCCCAGCTGCGTCGCTAGTTCACGGCTGGCGGGAATGCGGTCGCCGTCGCGAAGCTCGCCGCAATGGACGAGGGCGCGGAGCTGGTCGCGCAGCTGGACGTAGAGCGGAATGTGGCTTTCGGGCTGTAGATGAAGTGGCAGCATTGGCTTGATCCTGTAGGCCAATATACGAGAGTAATTTTAGCAGTAAAGAGCCAATTTGTCTTTTGGCGGGAAAATCTTGGGAACCACTGATGAACACAGATTAACACTGATGCGGAAAGGCAAGGCTTTAGGCTTGGGCGCGGTGGGCGATCGGGGATTAACGGAACTTGGGGGTTCGGGCGGCAAAGCTTTGACACAGGTAGTGCAGAGGAACAAGGAGGGCACGGAGGATCACCTTCGGCGCGAAAGAAATGCCCACTACGAGGTAGGGCGCTCGTCGTGGCTATCCTGTCAACTGCGGTGGTGCGGTTGTTGTGGGCTCCGCTACTGCGTGGCGGATTTTTCGCCGAGGCGGCGCATGCGCTCCTGTAGCTTCTTGCGCAGAGCGGCCGGAGCGTTGGGATTAAAGGCCACCAGATACCAGAGCGGTTGGGAACGGTCGCGGCTCAGGCGCGAGAGCGTGGATGCGTCGCTATTCGGATGGCGCGCGATATTTTCGCGGATCGCGGAGTATGGATGGTGCGAGAGGCGGCCGAGAGTCTTGGCGGTGACTTTCGGGTGCTCGCTGATCAGGCGCAGCAGGTAGAAATCTTCCTTCGGAGCCTGCCGCGAGAGTTGGTCGAGAAGCTTCCGGCTTCACTTCGGCGCTCAGCACGGTGCCGACCTTTTCATCCCAGCCGGGATTGATGCGATTGAGCTCCTGCGTGCGCGCGTGAATCAAGCTGTTCGATCACGCGGCGCTCTTGATCGAGGCGCGCGCGCGGGCAAGCGCGCTGCGTTCGACGGAATCAAGTACGCGAAGCAGGTGCTGGCGCTCGCCGAAAACAATCTGCGACGTCCGCACGGCCTTGCCCTTGCCCGGATTGCGAACTAGATCAGAACGTCTCATGTTTCAATCACCCCAGTCGTATCGCGAACAATTCGGTCGAGGGCCTGCTACATTCCCATGAGCCCTGTCTTCGAACCCAAGCCGTTCAGCTTACCGTCGCACTCTGGCGCTGCGAGAAGATAGCGAACGGCGAGATTATCCTTTGTGTGATGCGGCGGAGTAAAGGAAACTGGGCGAAGGTGTTCCGTAGCACGCAATAGATGGTTCTAGGACTAGGTGCGGAGGCGTATGGCTAACGGAATGGAGGAAATGGTCTGATGACGGCATTTAATGAGCACCGCGAAGAGCTTGAGCACTACGAGACGATGATGGGGCCACAGAGAGGCAGGTTGGCGGTGACCCTGGATTTGCTGACGAATGCGCTGGTGCTTGTGGGTCAGCACGGAGTGTATTGCCACAGCAACTGGGATCCGGAGAAGCCGGTGATGGATATTCGGATCGTCACGCAGGAGATCTCGAAGGCGAAAGAACTGATTCAGAGTGTGATGGAAAGCATGCGAGCGGAGCGGGAGTCCAAACAGGGTTAAAAACAAGACTCCCGGAAGCACTCGGCATCCGGGAGTCGATTGAAACTTGAATTGACTGGAGCCTGAATCGATTGAAATTGAACGCGCGTCGTGTCGGCTCGAGTTAACTGCCGACTTCGCGCTTCAACCCGCTTAAACGCTGAAGGAGCTGCCGCAGCCGCAAGTGCTCTTCACGTTGGGGTTGTTGAACTTGAAGCCGGAACCTTCGATGGTCTCGATGTAGTCGATGGAGATTCCGTCGAGATACATTTCGCTCATCTGGTCGACCAGGACTTTCAAGCCGTCGAATTCGTACACGTTGTCGCTATTCTCATTGATCGAATTCTCGAAAGCCATGTGATAGCTGAAGCCTGAGCATCCGCCGCCGACAACGGCCACGCGCAGACCGGCCGGATTCGGATTCTGCGACTGGATAATCTCTTTTACTTTCGTTATTGCCACCGGCGTAAGCTGAACCATTCTGATACCCTCCTGAATTGCGCCCAACTCCGCGCAGGTACGCTTACAGTATAGCAGATTTGCGAAGCGCTAGAACCCTGCGTAACCACAGATGAACACTGATAAACACGGATGACGAACTGGATCCACGCTGATTAGATGCTTTCTGGGCTGCTTGGATTCCGGGCATCGGCGTTCCTCTGCGTCGAAGCGGGCCCTTCCAACTCAATACCTGCGGGTTCCGCAGATTCTTCCGGAACGCAAACACCACGCCTGACGCGCGGCGCTACAAAGGCATTAGCCCAAAGGTGCTTTGTTGAAACAACAGTTGTGGCTGAGGCCGTATACAGACCACCGCGAATTCCTTAAAATAAATATTCTAGATGACACACACAATCACATTGATTCCCGGAGACGGGATTGGGCCGGAAGTATCGAAGGCTGTTAAGGAAATTCTTGCGGCGACAGGCGTCGCGATCGAGTGGGACGAGATTCCTGCACGCGCGGAGATTGAACGGCGAGGGATGACCTTCTTGCAGTCGGGCGTGCTGGAATCGATCCGCAAAAACAAGGTGGCGCTGAAAGGGCCGATGATGACGGCAGTTGCCGGCGGCGCGCCCAGCATCAATGTGGGACTGCGGCAAGCGCTCGACTTGTATGCGAATTTGCGGCCGGTGAAAAACCTGGAAGGAGTGGAGTCACGATTTGAGGGTGTAGATATCGTGCTCATTCGTGAAAACACGGAAGACTTGTATGCGGGGCTCGAGCATACGGTGGTGCCGGGAGTCGTCGAGAGCTTGAAGATTATTACGGAGCGGGCGTCGACGCGCGTGGCGCGCTTTGCGTTTGAATATGCGCGAAAACACGGGCGAAAAAAGATTCATGCGATTCACAAAGCAAACATCATGAAATTGTCCGACGGGCTTTTTCTGACCTCGGTGCGCAAAGTGGCCGCGGACTTTCCGGACATCGAGTACAAGGAATTGATTATCGATAATGCGTGCATGCAGATCGTGCTCGATCCAGGGCAGTTCGATATGTTGCTGCTGACGAATCTTTACGGCGACATCATGAGCGACCTCGCGGCTGGTCTGGTGGGCGGGCTGGGTGTAGTACCGAGCGGAAACATCGGCGAGACGGTGGCGGTATTCGAAGCGGTGCACGGTACGGCGCCCGATATTGCGGGAAAAGGGATTGCGAATCCAACTGCTTTGCTGATGAGCGGAATCATGATGCTCGATCATATCGGAGAGATCGGCGCCTCGCGGCGAGTGGAGAATGCGCTCCATCAAGTGTATCGCGAAGGAAAATATCTGACGCGAGACGTTCGCGGGACTGCGACGACAGCGGAATTCACAGCGGCTGTGATTCGCGCGTTGAGGTAACGCGGCAAAATGCGCAACCACAGATGAACACAGATAAACGCAGATGAAAAACTGATGACTACCGAATTGACGGGATTTCAATGGCGGATCGAACTGCAGCCGTAGAACAAGTTTTGCGCCCACGCCTTTGAATTCATCAGCTTTCTATCTGTGTTCATCTGTGGTGATCTTTTTCAACCACAACCACGGCGGGGATTGACTTCCCCGCTCCGGCTGTGAAGAATGAAGGAAGCAGGAACGGGTACCCGGAGGGTTTGGTGGCTGAAGAAGCTACGCTGGAAGTGGCGCGGTTCGTCGAAGGCGACATCGAGAAGTGCTATCCGATTTCGGAAGGCGACACGAAGAAGCGGAAGCGCAAGCCGCACATTGTTGCCGTTATCAATGAGATGTGCACGGGCTGCTCGGGTTCGCCGGCGTGCGTTGATTATTGCCCCGTCGCTGACTGCATGTTCTGGGTGCCAGACTCCGAGCATGCACCGTTTGGCAGGATTATGGTCGATCCGCTGCTCTGCATTGGCTGCAAGCTGTGCACGAGCAAGGGGCCGGACGGAGCGTTCCTGGAAGGCTGCCCGTGGGATGCGATCGATATGGTTCCGCTAGCGGAGTTTGAGGCCAAGTACGGCTCAATGCCGTTTTAGATTTTCCTCGGTTTAGACCCTGCGGTTTTGGTCGACTGGCAATGAGAAATGGTGGGCCCTCAGTGATTTTTCCCGGACAATAAGTACATCCCAACTGAAACACAGAGGACACGGAGAACTGCGTTCACAGAGAGCGCAGAGGAAGCCGGTCTCGGAATAGCGGCGCGCGGATTTGTGTGCCTTCGCAAATATTCCGGGTACCTGTACGTTTGCCCAGTGGTGATTTGAGTACGCCTCGAAGGCTCGCTTCGGGTGGGCATACGCTCGTCTGCTACGCTCGTGAGTAGCTAGTGGAGGCGTTATGCCTGATCTGGGACCATTCAAGAAAGCGTATCGAATTTTGACCTGGGTCAGCCTGGTGGGTCTGGTCGTGGTGATCCTGCTTGTGCTGCGAAAATCTCCTGCGCCGCAGGTACCTAACGATCCCGCTGCCGCAGCGCGCGCCGAGAAAAAATTCGAGGCGGCGGACCAGGCGAAGGCGGCCGGCCAGCCAGCGGAGGTTGCGCTTGACCGAACGGAGCTGAATTCGTATCTGTCGCAAAATCTGCAAATGGAAGGCGGGCCGGCGGCTGTTGCGGGTGCCGGCGCGGGTCAATCCGCAGCTGGCGGCGGAGCGGCGGGCGCATCGCCCTCGAGCGATACGGTGACAGGCATTGCTGGTGCGGACCAACCCACCCTCGACCAGGTGCAATCCGCCGTGAAGGACGTAAAGGTGGACATGGTCGGCGACGTGGTGAAGGCGTTCGTGTTGTTCGATTTCCACGGGAAAGATATGACGCTCGAACTCGACGGGCATTTGAGCGCGGAAGGCGGCTACATGAAATTTGAGCCGATCAGCGGAATGCTCGGCTCGCTGCCATTGCCACAGTCAACTCTGAATTCGGCGGTGGAGAAGCTGATGTCGTCACCGGAGAATCGCGAGAAATTGCGGCTGCCACCAGACATCAGTGACATCAAGATTGTGGATGGACATGCGGTGATGACTTACAAGTGATGCCGGACGACTTCTCTTTGCGGCCACTTCGCTCGTAAACGCTTTCGGTGTTCTCTGTGTTCTCTGTGAACGGTTGTCTCCGTGTCCTCTGTGTTTAGGGTTTTGTGCGCGTCTGCGGCTCGTCAGCGGATTGTGTGACCTCGGAGAAAAGGCATAACACAGAGAACACAGAGGGACACGGAGGACACAGAGTAATCCAATTCGTTACGCAGGATGTACCCTTGGCTCAATCCGGCGAGGGCGACGGCGCAAGTCAAAAGAGCCGACGAGACGCCGGCGTTACGGAATGGACTTCTCGCCCCGACTTGACGACGCGATCTACGGCAGTCTGAATCCCTTACGACGAACTGCGGTCGCGGATGGCGCGGGCTGTGGATTGGGCTTGCTGGCCGATTTGGGGCGAGGCACCGTAGACGGCGCGGGTGAACTGGTCGATGTCTGGCAAATCTTCTGAGCGACCCACGATATAGAGCGCACGAAGCGCTTCCCACATCATGCTGTCGCTGGGCGCAAGCGCGACGAGCGGTTGCCCGGCCCTCACCTGCGCGTGGTCTGCGATGAGCCACTGCGCTAGCGTACCCGGGACGTTTGCACGCACTTCCTTCCGCGCACCGTCAGACTCGATATGAGCGACCATCGTGCCGGGATTCACCACGTCGCCGGGTTTGAGGCGCGTATCCAGCGTGCCTGAGAGTGGCGAGAGCATCGCGTAGGGCCTCAGCATCGCGAGAATTTGCGCGTGGCCTGAGTCGTCCTTGAAGCGAACGAGCGAAAGCGCGGCGTTGCGCTGGACCATAATGTTTGGATCGTTCAGCATCGCGAGAAGCGCGCGATGGAAAACTTCCGATGAATTGTCCTGCCCCATTACCCAGGCGTCGGTGACGCGAATCTCGTCCACGGGATCGGTTGCCAGCGCGACGATTTGCGGGTACCACTGTTTGACGCCGGGCTCGCGGGCTTCGATGCGGGTTTCGAGTTGCGCGAGAACGTGCTGAATTTCGCGCGGGTGGGTGCGGTCAGCGAGGGCTTTCGCGATTTGCGCGTCTGTCATCGGGCGGCCGAACCATGTGGCGTTCCAGAACAAGAACGGCATGAGAACGAAGAGGAATGCGACGACCAGGATGGCGAAGGTCCAGCGTCCACCGAAGGATGCGCGAGCCTTTGGCTCAGTTGTCATGCGGGGAATAGATTACTGTGGCTGATGATCAGTGACAAGTGATGAGTGAGAAGTGATGAGCGATGAGCGGAGCGTCCGTTGCATGCTTTGAGCGAACATCGAGTTCAACACATTTAACACAGAGGGCACAGAGAAAAGAGCACAGAGAGCACAGAGGAGGCTTCGAGCGGATTGGTTTTCTCCGTGTTCTCTGTGCGCTTTAGCCTCTGTATCCTCTGTTTTAGAGCGTTTTGGTTTCGCGATCACCTACGCCGGAGCGCCGATTGGGGCGTAGGCGATGTAAAGGAGCCAGTAGATGATTACGCCCGTGATGGAAACGTAGAGCCAGAGCGGCAACGTCCAGTGCGCGATTTTTTTGTGCTTCGCAAACTTATCGCTGAGAGCGTATCCGAGAGTGATGATCGCGAGCGGCACAATCGTGATGGCGAGGATCGTGTGCGAAGTGAGGAGCGTGAAATACACGGGACGGATCCAGCCCTGCCCGCCGAAACGAATAATTCCGGCATGCAGATGGAAGTACACGTAGCAGACGAGAAAAATCATCGAGCACGTGAACGCGCTGATCATGCTGATTTTGTGCTGGACGATTTTGCGCTGTCGGATGAAAGCGTAGCCGAGGAACAGAAAGAACGTGCAGGCTGCGTTTAAGGAAGCATTGATAACTGGAAAATCCGAGAGCGGAATATTGGCCATGGCAGGAGTATCGAAGGTTCGCGCTCGACCCGCTATTGCTGCGGGACCTTCGGTGGAACTGCTGCTGGGACCGGTACCGCTGGTTTTGCAGGCGCGGCCGGTGTTGACGGAGCAGCCGCAGCAGGCGAACCCGCGGGGGCCGCGGGTTTCGGTGCTGCAGGTGCTGAAGTGCTTGCTACGCCCGCAGAGGCAGGGGGTGCCGCAGGCTTCGGCGCCGCTGGACTAGCTGCGGCTGCAGGCGCGGGAGCCTTCGCAGCTGCTGCCGGCTTCTCTTTGGCTTGCAGAAAACCTGGCGTGGGAAGCACGCCCGTCACATTCAAGTGAACCAGCGCGATCAGCAGGAAAATTCCCGCCATCATCGCGCAGACGCCCAGCAGCATGATGCCGTCAATGCCGCTTGCGAGCAGGCCGCTAGAGATGTCCCAGATGATGCCCCAGAGCGCCAGCACAATGAAGAGAGCGCAAATCACGACGATCTCAAGCGCTTTGCCCTTGGACTCCATCCCCAGTTCCCTCCCCGCGGCGGTAGCCGTCATCGAACAACCTTGTCAAAAATCATCCACGCCAGAAGAATCGGAATATGCGCCACGGTGGCGTGCATCAACCACTTCGCGCGCACGTTGGTCCGCTGACGATTCGCCCAGAGCGAAACCTGTAGCAGGATCATTCCCAGCACCAGCGCGCCGAAGAAGTAGTGAATTCCGGCCATGCCAATCACCGCGGGAAGCAGACTGACGAGAACGAGCACCGCAGACGTTGAGACAATCTGAGAAAACGTCGCATCGCCGCTAGGGTCGACTGTAGGAAGCATCTTGATTCCGGCGCGCGCGTAATCTTCGCGGTACATCCACGCAATCGCCATGAAATGCGGAAACTGCCAGAAAAACAGAATGCCGAACAGCACCCACGCTCCTGCCGATAGCGAGCCGCGCGCAGCCGCCCAGCCGATCAGCGGTGGGATCGCCCCAGGAAACGCACCGACAGCTGTAGCGAGCGTCGTGCGCGTTTTAAGCGGCGTGTAGATGCCAAGGTAGAGCACGCTGGTTGCGAGCGCGAGCAGGCTTGAGAGCAAGTTCACCGCAAGCGCCAGCCATGCGCCGCCTGCCAGAATCGTAATCAGCCCAAAGATCAGCACATCGCGCGGTTGCAACAGGCCTGTAGGCAGCGGACGCGCCGAGGTGCGGCGCATCATCGCGTCCATGTCGCGCTCGACGTACTGGTTCATCGCGGCGGTGCCTGCGCCGACGAGCGTGGTGCCGAGAAGCGTGTGCATCAGCAATACCCAATCGAGATGCGCGGGCGAAGCGAGGTAGAAACCAGCCACGGTGGTGATCACGACGAGAAAGGTAACGTCCGGCTTCGTGAGAACAACGTAGGCCCACGGCCTCTCGAAGGAGCTCATGGCATCGGTGCGCGATGTGCTCATCGGTTCATGCCCTCGAACCCTCCGCCTGCGAACTGGCGGGTCGGGATTCTGCGACGACCGCAGCGCCGGGACGAATCAGGCGGAGACAGGAAAGCGCGAGCAGCACGCTCGAAGCCAGCACGAGCGCGCCCATCACAACGTGCGCCACTTCGATGATCACGTAGAGCAACACGGGCTGCGGGGCGAGGCGAGCCTGGCTGACGGCCCAATACGCGAGGAAACCGAGAATCACCTGCGTGCCGAACGTCGCATGAAGCATCGCGACCCAGCGCCGGATGTCGCCGACTTGGCCGAAGCGTTTGTTTGCGGTTCGACCTGCCCAAATCACCATAAACGTGACGACCAGGAATCCAATCAGGTGCGGCAAGATTCCGAACGCACCGTGGCGAAACCCAGCGCCCAAGACAAGCTGCACAAGAATTACGGCGGTGAGCCAGACCGTGAGCGAGCGAAGGCGAGGAGAGCCGGTGTCGTCAAGCATCGGCAGATCGCGCTGCCACCAATCGCTGGTCATAAGCGTGAGACCGACCACGGTGATGAAAAATATTTGCGCGAGAGACGCGTGCACGGTTGCGATTACAGCCGCATGGCCGAGTAGAACTCGCGCGGCGCCGAGAAGTGCCTGAGCCAGCACTAAACCCAGTGCAATCCAGCCCCAGCGACGCGCAGGGCCGCGTATTGAACTGCGCCATAGCCACACGGCGAGCGTCAATGTGAGAACCGCGACGAGACCTGCAACAACGCGATGCGCGAATTCGTAACGAATGCCGCCGATGAGCGGAGGGATGATGCGTCCGTACGCGAGAGGCCAATCGGGAACAGAATCCGCAGCGTCGTTACTGGTGACAAGCGCGCCCGCTACGAGCAGCAAGATCGTGCTGCAAGCAGTGACGATTGCAAAGCCGTGGACGCCGCGGGTATTGGAGTTTTCAGCCAAGTGTCAATGTTTCCGAACTGTATCTCAGGACCGTCTTGCTCGCGGCTCGAAAAATCTGCGGGGCGGAGTGCAAATTTCCGCCCCACAGTTTGGTCCCAGAGCCCTGCGAAAATCTAGTCGCCCGAACCAGGCTTGAAGGTGAACGCAACCGTCGCTGCGCCCTTCGCAGGCACCGTGACGGTCTGATCCACGACTCCAAACTTTTCCTGCCAGGCTTCGAGTGTGTACGTCCCCGGAGGCAGATTCTTCAGTTCGAATTTGCCGTCTTTGGTCGTCACCGCGTAGTAGGGGTTCTTGAAGACGAAGATGTAGCTCTTCATCCAGGGGTGCACGTTGCACTTCACCGGAATCGCATTTTCGGCGCGAGCGAAGCTGTCAGTAATCGGCGCGGCGCCGGGAGGTTGCGACTTGTTCCATTCGCGGTTGTCCTTCGGCATCGGGTGAATGTTGTGCGTGGTCTGGTCGTCGTTCTTCACTTCCACGTTCTGGCCAGCCATCACGGCAATAACGTGCGGATCGTACATGCAGCCCTTCTGATTGAGTGGAACTGCGTCCGTCGGCGCGGTGAATGAGTAGTCGGCCGGCAGACCGTCCTTGATGTAAATGACGACGTTTGCGAGCGCGCCCTTATCGCCAGTGACAACTTCCGGCGGGACTACAGGACTGGTGTGCGACTTCTGGCAATACGGCTCGGCGCTCATATTGATCGGTTTCGCGGCGGGCACGGCCCCGTCGAAAGACACTGTGCCAGAAACGGAACCGGCGGTCGCTGAATCAACCGTCTTCCCTGCTGCAGGCGCGGGAGCGGCGGTCTGCGATGCGGATTGATCCTTACTGCCGCTGCAGCCGGCGATGGCCAGTGCCATGACCGATGCGAGCGTGAGATGGAGTAGCTTAGTGTTCATATGAGGCTGTTTCTCCTTAGCAAAGCGGAAATAGTGTAACAAGACTCTTTGCCCATAGCGCCGGATTTCTTAAATTATGGGCCACCGACCATGCATCGGGGGGCACGGCCCTCCTGCGGCCGAAATGCATGCCCCTACGGAGCCTGGGTTCAGTAGTATTGCAGCTACTTGCCGCCTGACGATTTTGTCCCGCCGCCACTCGGCGTGTGGCCCACAAGCGCGGCCTGCTCCTGCGGCGTAAGGGAGAACAAATAGCGGACGAGAAGGTTTGCTTCGTCGCCCTGATAGTGCTCCAACGAGGGCGGCACGGGCCCTGCGAAAACCCAGCGATCGCCGTCACGGCGGAACAGGCCGGAAGGCATCGACGTACCGGGAATAATCTTCGCGGGGTCGGTGATCCACCGCTCCGTCCATGCGGGCTGCAAACGATCGTGCGCAAGCAGGAAGTTCGGCGCGGATGCGTTCTTATCGTGCTCCGCATTCCCCGTCATGTGGCACTTCAAGCACGGAGCTGCAGGGCTCGTGAACAGGCTGCGAGCCATGGCCGTCTCCGTGGGATCGGGCGGAGCCACCTTCGGCGGAATGAATGGCTCGGGCTGCGCAGAGAGCGCCTGGAAAAACAGGACGATCTTGCGAATTTCGTCGTCGGATAGATAGAACGTCGGCATGCGCACTTGCAAATATTGGCGAACGCCGTTGCGATTCGTATCCGTGGTGCTGAGCGACGGATTCGCGAGGAACTGCCGTAGCCATTCCGGATTCACACGCGCGCCTTCCGTAGTGAGAACCGGCGGCAAATTGGCCTTATTCTCGCCCTGATAGAAAGGCAACGTCTGCATTACGGTTTTCTGGCCGACGTCAATCTGGTGGCAGCCGATGCAATTATATTTCGTGACGATCCACCAGCCGTCTTCGATGTAGCGGCGGCGGTCGAACGGCTTGTACATGTACTCGACAGGTAGAGTTGGGTCGGTACTCCCCAACAGCATCGTCACCAGCGCTTCGAGCTCAGCCTTTGACTGCAGGTTCGGCTTGGGCATGCGCAGCGCGTCCATCGGATTCGCGTGGTACTTGCCCTCGTCGTAAAGGCCGGGATTATCCAGCTTGGCTTCGAAGAAACCCTTCGGATCGAACCACGGCGTCTTCTGGCCGTTGCGCATCGATGGCTTTCCATCGGGCAAGATGCCGCGCTTGGCGTCCTCGGTCCAGAGAGCGAAATCGAGGCGCTCGATCGGCTTCGAGCCCTCGTTGGTGAGTTCGGTGCCGATGCGGCCTTCGTCTTCGAAGCCGCTGATTTCGTGGCAGCCCGCGCAGCCATAGTGGCGAACCAGCTCTTTGCCCTTCGTAGCTTGCCGCGGGTCGTCCATGAAGTCGGCGTTTGCGTAGGTGGCGTCGGCATGCTTCCGCGTGATCAGGTAACTAGCCACGTCGCGCGCGTCGTCCGGCGAGAGGCGCAAGCTAGGCATCACGGTCGGTTGCTGCACCACCATTTCGTGATTGTCGTTCGGGCAGCGCGAATGCTGTTCGTCGAAGATGAACGGCAAATTGTGCTTCGCGTAATCTTCCGGGCCAAGGTCGCGCTTTTCGTACGGGCAATAGGGGCGCGTGCGCTGGCGCGGATTGTGAACCCAGCGAACGAGATAATCGTAATTGTCTTTCTCGCCCACGCGGCTCAGGTTTGCCGAAAAAGTTCCGCCAACCAGATTCGCGCCTTCGCCGATGGAATGGCACGCCAGACAGCCGCGCGATTCCAGGAGTTGTTTGCCGTGGTCGGCATTCCCCGGCTGCTGATGATCCAGCGCAGGACCTGCGAGCGCATTCTGCCAGATGAATGCCGAGATCGCTTCCACGTCGCCGGCAGCGAAATGAAATTGCGGCATTTTTGTCGTAGGACGGAACTCGGTGGTATGAGCGATCCAGTACGGAATCCATTCCTTGCGCAGCTTCTGGCGCGCTTCCTTCAGGTCTGGACCGACTTTCTTGATCTCCTGAATCAGGTTGTGGCTGTTGCCTTCGAGCGCTTCACGCTCAGCATCCATGCGGCTAATCTCGACCGTGAGATTTGTCGCCTGGGCGTAATACTTTTCGGCAGCAGCGTTGTCGGGGGCGTTGTCGCCCAGTTTTTGGAGGCGCGGTATCTCGAGCTCGTCGTCTGATTTCGTTTTGCTGATGGCCATGATGCGCTGGCGCGCGCCCACAAGTTGCTCGTCCTGATTATCAAAGCCGCTGAAACGATGGCAACCGATGCAGCCCTTCGCGCGGAAGAGTTGCTTGCCCTGATTCAGAACCGGCGCGTGCTGCGTGACCATGTCACCCGCGTGGCACTGCTGGCAGCCGGCTTCGAAATTTTCCGGATAGTAGAGCGGCCAGAGCCAGTGTTCATAGCGGCCATGCCCCTTCTCGATCGAATCGATCGCGCGACCGTTGCCGCCGTGGCACGGCGAACATCCGAACTTCTCGAGCGGATGCCACTTGATCAGGTCGATGTCCGGATGGCTCGAAAATGGCGCGTTATTGCTCTTCGCCATTCCGAGATCGGCTTTCGAAAGCGTGATCTGCGGCGGTACGTAGCGCGGATCGGTGCCCACGTGGCAGGACTGGCAGCGATCGACGAGACCTGCGCCGCCGAGATTGTTCAGCGACGCACCGGACGGATTCACGTTGATCTGAATGATGCGAACGTCGAAATCCTTCATGCTGCGCTGCAGGCTTTCGAGCGAGGTGGAACTTAGTCCCGGCAACTTCTCGGTCAGGTAGAGCGCGAGAGTGTCGCTCGCAGTCTTAGCAGGCTTGTCGAGTTCGGCGCGCTTCGCAACCAGAGCCGCTCGCTGCGCCATGATGCCGGTGAAGGTGTCATTCAGCTCGTCGCCGGTGAACGCCTTGTTCTTTTCTACTTTTCCCTCGCCAAGCGGCCAGTCGACGTACCACTTGCTGGCGCGCCCGTCGGTGACTTCTTTCAGGGCTTTCGCTTTCGCGTTTTTATCGGATGCGGGAACCGTCTCATATTCGTAGACGAGGTGGCCGATCTTGCCTCGAGCGTCTTTGAATGCGTCGCCTAAAGCGTTGCGTTGCTCGTCAAGAAGACCGATCTGCTTGGCGATTTCCTCGTCCTGCGCCTTCGTGGTCTTTTGCAGCTCGTCGACTTTTGCAGCGAGCGCCTTGTATTCCGCAGAAGAGTAAACCGCGGCTTCGGCTTTTTTCTGCTCGCTTACGGTTTTATCGAGAAATTTCGAATAGGATTTCGCGAAGCGGCTTTGATAATCGCGCCACGGACGCAAACCATAGACTTCGTCCCAGAAGGACCACGCCACCGTGAGAATCAGCAGGAGCGAAGCGATCAGAAGCGGCAAAGTGAACGAATAGCTTGTGATCGGATCGTCAGGACGTTGTGAGGGGGGCGGAATTTCAGGCACTCAGGGCCTCCTCCTCGGAGATGTAACCGGGCACGGCATGCCGTGCCCCTATGGACGCAAGACTAAACGGCGAGCAAAACGCATTTAGGAATTTTGGAGCTAGATACTGAACCAAGGCGTCACCCAGACATATTTAATCGTGAAGACGAGACGCAATAAAATCTTGATCGGCAACGAAAGCATCAGAATCAAAAACGTATACAACATCACGAGCTGAACCAGACTCATGCGCTTGTACATCTTTCGAGCGAAATCCGTGCGCATGCAGATCCAGTGCACCAAAAACCCTGACGCGATGAAAAAGAGCACGATCGGGAAAATCCCGAAAACGACGCGCGCCCAGATCGCCGCCTGCTCGATCGACATGTGCGTCATCGACGCAAGCCACGAGCCGTTGATTCCGAATACCTGGTCGAGGTTCCGGTTCACCGCGTAATCCACGCGCTCCGCATCCCAGGTTTGGCCCGGCCAGAACCACATCCATCCCGGCCCGCGAATAAAGGTGCCGATGACGATCATCAGGATCCACAAGCCGATGAAACCGAACAAGAAGGTCCAGATCGCAAATTTTCGCTGCTTGTACGTGTAGTAGCCGTTCCCAAGCGGGTTCACGTCGATGTATGGCACTACCATCAGTCCGATGATGATGAACGTCGGCATCACGACGCCCGCCATCCACGGGTCGAAATAGACGAGCATTTCCTGTAAGCCAAGGAAGTACCACGGCGCTTTCGCAGGATTCATCGTGACGTTCGGGTTCGACGGTTCTTCCAGAGGCGCGTTCAGCGTGAGCGACCACACCATCAGCAAGACGGTGAGAATAATTGCAACCAGAAATTCCATGCGCATCAGGAACGGCCACGTGTGAACTTCGCGGTCCCAACTCGGATCCCACGGCTGCGTCTTGCGGTACTTCGTTTTGGCGGCTTGCGCGTCGCCTTCGAGAATGGCGATTAGCTTATCGTTTTCAAGTCCCTGCTTGATCGCGTACCACACATAAAAGGGAATGAGAAATAGCAGTCCCACGATCGGCACGTTGTCCGGCGAGGACGAAACTTCCCAGATTTGACGCCAGTCGAAACCCATTCGATCAGCCGCCTTGTCCCATACCGCTTGGCCGCAGCACCACAGGCCGCGGGTTTCGTTCTTCCTTGATTTCCGATTCGAGCATTACGGGAGCCGGCCCGGAAATGCCGCCGTCCTTGCGCACGCGCCAGAAATGGACGCCCATGAAAACCGCCGCAATCAACGGAATCGCGATGCAGTGCCAGATGTACGCACGCAAGAGCGCGTTCGCATCGACGATCGAACCGCCAAGAAGCGCAAATCGGACGTCGTTGTACGGCGTCATCCCTAATTGGGCGCCTCCCGGGCCTTCGTGGCCCAATAAGGGAGTGGCGCGCGCCATGTTCGTTCCCACCGTGACCGCCCAGAAACCCAGCTGGTCATCTGGAAGCAAATATCCGGTGAACGACAGCAACATCGTCAACACCATCAGCAGCACGCCCACACACCAGTTGAATTCGCGCGGGCGCTTGTAGGAGCCGGTCATGAAAACCCGGAACATATGCAGCCAGACAGCGATGATCATCAAGTGCGCGGCCCAGCGGTGCATGTTGCGCAGCAATTTACCGAATGGAACGTCATTCTCGAGATAGAGGATGTCGCGGAACGCCTGCACCTTCGTCGGATGGTAATAAAACATCAGCAGCACGCCGGTAAAGGTGAGAACGACGAACAGGTAGAAAGTGATGCCGCCCATGCCCCATGTGAAATTGTATTTCGTGGCGTCGCGATTTACTTTTGCCGGATGGAGGTGGAAGAAAACGTTCGAGAGCACGCTGAGCGCGCGATTGCGCGGCTCCTCGTCGTGCTTCACGCGGAACATCGAGCGATAAAGCTGGGTCTTCTCGGGCTGCTTCAGCTCCTCGACCTGCTGCTTGCCCTTCTCTTCGAGTGTCTTGCGAAGAGCGGCAGCGTCCTCTTTCACTTTATCGAGGAGGCCCGTTTTATTTTTGCCGCCGTTCTCTTCAGACATCTGTCTGACCCCTTCCCGCCTTCAGAAATCTTGTCGCGATCACGCCACGTCGCGAATTGCGCGCACTAAACGTTCAAGAACGCTCCGGGATCGTTGAAATGGTTCACGCCCGCGCGCGGATCGTCCACAAACAAACGGCTCGTATCGACGACGATCTGCCCCGTGGGATCGAGCTTCAACAGCGCGCGGTCCATCGGACGAGGTGCCGGCCCTTCAAAATTCACGCCTTCGCTGTCGTACCCGCTGCCGTGGCACGGGCACTTAAACTTGTTTTCAGCAGGTTTCCATTCGGGCGTACACCCCAAGTGAGTGCAGCGCGCAAAAATTGCGAACAAGCGGTCTGGTTCGCGCACGATCCAGACGCGGTTGGTCATCAGGTATCGCTGGTCGATCCCGATGCTGAAATCCGAGGGGAACCCAGCCGAGAAAACAGTATTCGGCTCGTAGAGGGCGCGAGGAAAGAAAAACCGCAGGAACATCAGGAAGTTGACGCCGAGATAGCCCCAAATGCAGGCCCAAACGAGGCGCCGGCGCCCCAAATTGACCTGTTTAGCGGCGGCTTTCGCATCCGCCGCGGCTGTGGACGCTTTCGCTCCCTGTGCCGCGGCAGACACAGTGGCGTTTTCTGCTGCTTTCCCGTCGGAGATATCTGGCATAGACCCGTTTAAGAGCTGCGCTTCACCTGTAGTTTAATGACTTCTATTTATGACGTTAATCTATAGCACGGACACGCGGTTATATGACGTGGGAATGAAAGTGTCAAGGAAAAGTGACATATAAACTGCAAGAAGTGATGTCCATCCTGAAACACTTACGCAAACGACGCCACGCCAGACCGCATTCCTACCGACCGAAGCACCAAATCGGCGAGCGCACGAATCAGCAGCGGCGAGTCGTTCAGGGCCGGCATCATGTAAAACTCGCTCACTCCCAGCGCCTCTGCCTCTTCCCTCGCTTCAATATTGATTTCGTGCAGCGTTTCGATGTGTTCGGTGAGGAATGACATCGGAATCACAAGCATCCGCTTTACGCCGCTGTGGGCCATTCTCTCAATCGTACCGGTGAGCGACGGCTGCAGCCACTTTTGCGGCCCCACCTTGCTCTGGAAGCAAAGCACGTGCGGGTTCGGCCACGAGCCGAGCTGGCGAACCAGCTGAACTGTTTGCTCGATGTGCCGCGGATAGGGATCGCCCTTCTCGACCAGCGACATCGGAAGCCCATGCGCGCTGAAAACGAGATGAACTTCATCGGGCCGCCGCAACTTGCGCAGGACGCCGTTGATCCGTTCGACGATTCCAGCGATGTAATCCGGATGATCGTAGAAGTGATCGATCAAGTGGACAGGGACTTTGGGACTGAACTGGCGTTTCCATTCCTTCAGGCTGCTTCCGGTGGTCGCGAACGAATAGTGAGGATAGAGCGGGAGTAGAACGAGATCGTCGTACGGTGCGCGCTCGAGCGCATCGATTGCTTGTCGCGTGTCCGGATGCCAGTAGCGCATTGCAACGATCGCGCGCACATTCAAGTGCGGGCGCAGGGCGGCTTCGAGCGCTCTTCCCTGCTGCTCGGTGAGACGCCGAATCGGAGAACCGCCGCCAATCTCGGCATAATGCTGGGCCACGATTTTCGAGCGCCGCGTAGAGATAAACTTGGCAAGAGGTTTGCGGGCAAGGAATGCGCCGGGAAAATTTATGATGTCCGGATCGCAAAAGAGATTGTAAAGAAACGGTTCGACGGCAGCCTGAGAATCAGGGCCGCCAAGCTGGAAAAGAATAATTGCGATTCTCTTCGGACCTTCCATCTGCAACCTCACCCGGACGGCGACTCATAAAACACGCGGCGAATCATTTCCGCAGGATTGGCGAGCGAGGCAATCTGCGTCCGCGGCTATTGGTACGATACCAGAAGAGAGTTCCGGTTGTCAGTTCGCGCGGCGGGTCGAGGAAGTCCCGCAACCGTTCGGAATTTTCAGCCTTCGCGCAACTGCTGCTTCAAGCGCTCGATGTCGCCCGCCAACTTGGAGATGCGGCGCGCGACCGTCACCTCGTAAACGAAAAAAACAGCCCAGACCACCATCCATGCCGCAAACAAACTCTCGAAATTTTTCATTATGACCTCACCTCCCGCGCGGTGACCCGCTTCGAATTGCTCGACTCAGCGGCGCGAGATTCGAATTCGAATCGAAGCTCGTCATATTCGTAGCGCAATCGCTCGAGCCGGTAGCGGTCGATGATGACGATTACCATGATGCATAGAACCGCTACCCAGCACACCATCAAGACCTTGCTCATCAACGGATCAAGCCCGGAGTTCGCGCCGCCAAGGATTACCGGTTGAGGATGCTGCGTTCTCCAAAGCCGATTCGAGAAATAGACGAGTGGGACATCCAAAAACGCGAAAACTCCGAAGATCGCTGAGAGCGTCGCCTTGCGTTGCGGCTCTTCGAGAAAACCGCGAAGCAAAAGATACGAGGTGTACAGCAGCCACAGAACAAATGTCGAAGTCAGACGCGCGTCCCACGTCCACCAGATGCCCCACACGGGATGCGCCCAGATCGGCCCGGTGATTAGAACGATTGTGCTGCAGACAACACCCACTTCTGCTGCGGCCACTCCGAGCCAGTCCCATTTCGGCTGGCGCGTGCCCAGATATGCGATATTCGCGATGAACACGATGAAGAAAGCTACGAACGCGGTAATGGCGCTCGGCACGTGAAAATAGAATATTCGCTGGATCGCGTGCATCGTTTTTTCGTCCGGCGCGATGAAAAGCGCCGCGTATCCGGCGAAAACCATCAGCACGGCGGCGACAAGCACAAATGCGATGCGGCTCTTCATCATCCGAAAAACCTCACTCCTCCACCAGATAGTCGCAAAGTAACCACGACGCCGTCAGGAACACAATATCAAATCCCGCAAGGAATGCGACCCACGTTCGGTCCAGCTCAGGCTGGTCGAGCAGCAGCGACGCCGTCGCTTCCACCGACGCGATCAGGAGCGGCGTGAGAATTGGCAGCAGCAGTAGCGGCAAAAGGAGTTCGCGCATGCGCGCGTGCGCGGAAATTGCCGAGAATACCGTCCCTGTAATCACGAGCCCAAGCGTGCCGAGCGCCAAAACCAGAATCAGCCGGCCCACCACGCCCGTGAAGGAAACATTATAGAGAACGCCGAATACGGGAACGAGGATCGCCTCGGCGATTGCCAGAAAAACAAAATTCGCGAGCATCTTGCCGAGCAGTATCGCGAAGGGAGAAATCGGAGCCATTCTCAGAGCGTCCAGCGTGTCGTTCGATTGTTCTCGGGCGAAGGATGGATTCAGCATCAACGAACCCGCGAAGAGGAACGCAATCCAAAGCAGGCCCGGCCCGTAACGGCGCGACTCAGCCGCCGTCGGCTCGAACGCAAAGCTGAAGAGGACGACTACGACGAGCGCGAAAATCACAGTCGTGGTCAAAAGCTCGCGCGTTCGGAATTCGAGCCGAAGCTCTTTGGCGAGAAGGATCGCGGTGGCTCGGGCAGTCGTCATTCAAGCCTCCCCGCGACGTACATCAAGGTGTCCGTCACGCGGTGCATCATGCTCTGCGTGACGAAGTTCAGCGAGCAGCGGCCGGGGATCGCCTCCAGATCCGCTATCGCGCTCGATGCGCCCGGCTGCGAGGGAAACCGCTCTCGTGGCCAGATCGAGCGATTCATTTCGCGCATGCGTGCTCATCAGAATCGTGCATCCGTCCGTGCGAAGTCGTTCAAGCGTCGCGCCGAACCAATCCAGACCCTGGCGGTCGAGCCCCGCTGCAGGCTCGTCGAGTAGCAGCAGCCGCGGTCCGTGCAGAAGAGCGCGAGCGATGGCAAGCCGCTGCCGCATTCCGCGGGAAAAAGTCCGCACCGCACTTCCAGCACGGGATGAAAGTCCGCAATCTTCGAGCGCATTCGAGACGCGCATGCGGACGCCATCCAGTCCGTACAGCTGCGCAAATAAAGTCAGATTTTCCTCGGCGGAAAGCTCGTCGTAAAGCAGTGTGCTGTGGGCAACAAGGCCGATGAACTGGCGACCGTCTCCGGTATCCGGCGTCGCGGGTGAGAAACTAACTTGGCCACTCGTGGGCGTCATTAAAAGCGCGGCGATGCGCAATAGAGTGGTCTTCCCCGCCCCGTTGTGGCCAAGAAGCGCGACGAATTCACCCGCGCCGATTTCGAGAGAAATATTTTTTAATGCTACGAGCGAGCCAAATCGCTTCTCGACGCTGTCGAAGGAAATTCCAATTGAATTTACAGACGGGGCGCGCTCGGCAGGTTGTACGTTCGCGCGGGGTTCGCCCAAGGCAATTCGCTCAGCCTCTTACCAGGTCGCGCAACGTAGCGTCGATGCGCTGGCGCTCGCGTGCGTAGTCGGTTTCGGTGATCGTTCCGGCCTGGCGGCGCAGCTCGAGGCGGAACAGATTGTCCTTCAATTCATCGAGGCTGCCTCGCACCTGCCGGTCGACGTCCGCGGCGATTGTGCCGGTGCCCGCTGCTGCGGAGAGCGGCGCGAAGCTTGAACCTGGCGCGTCGAAAGCAGCAGAGTTCCCGCCTGCCGCCACCACCTGTGGGCGGCGAAGAAGATACACAAACCCTAAGGCAAATATCGCAGCGAAGCCGCCAACGAGAATCCATTTCAGGCTATCGAGCCGCGCTGGAATCGTCGTAGCTGTCGCAGTGGCGCCATCCCCGCCCGAGTCCGCGCGCGAGTTGACGGATGGATTTTGCGACGCGTCGCCCCCGCCTGCACCTCCACCTGCCGGCATTCCACCACCCGCGCCGGCGCTGCCTTGAGCGGACGATGGCATCGGAGCCGTTCCGGAAACTGTGACGACCACCGGGATATTGGCTGCGACGGACTCGCGCAGATACGCGTTGAAGCCCTGTTCCTGACCTGCGGCAGAAAATCCGTCACCCGAAATCTGCATCCCCGGCGGCGCGAAAACTGCGAGGCGCTGGACCGCGTAGGGCGAGACGATGCGAATTTTCGTCTCATTATTTGCGTAGGGCAGCGAGTAGGAAATACGGACGTTGCTGTCTCCCGGGCGGAATGGAAAGGCAATCGCCTCGAGACCTTTACCTTTGTCGATCGTGCCTTGCACGACTGGCATGCCGGCCGCACCCGCCGCCGAAACCTGGCTCAATTGCGCGCCCTCGGGGAGCGCGAAGGTGAACGAGCCGGCGGCGCTGAAATAAGCCACGGGCGGCTGTGTCTTATTTTCGATGCTGAACTCCTCGCCCACTTCCAAGTCCGCACCCCGCGGCTGCAGAATCAAAGCGCGCGCGGCAACTGAAAATGATCCAGCTTTGTCCGTTGGCTCGAAAACTTGAACGTCCGCCGTTGTCTTCCCGGGCGGAACCGGCTCGTGGTAGTTCACGCCGCGATACACCGCGCGGACGAGCATCGGAGCAGTGCCGATATCCGCGTGAGTGAATTCGAAATGGCCCTGCGCGTCCGTCTTCGTATTCGCGACGGGCTGCATGCCTCCCTGAAGCTGAATTAGGATTACGTCGACGCCCGCGGCCGGTTGCCCATTTGTGCCGTTACGAACGGTGCCTTTGAGTGTCCCCGCATGCGCCATAGAACCTGCAACGCAAATTAGAATCGCTAGCCACACGCATCGAGTAACCGTCGACTTTGAATCTTTGAATGCGCAACTGCGAGCGTGCGTGCAAACGCGAGTACTGACTGCGAGTGCCTGTGTATCGAACACCGATCATGAATGTCGCCTTTCCGTGGCCGCTTGGCGGGTGGCGGGTGTGGGAGTGCCGCCGGTGTGCTCGTCCATCGCAGCCAGCACTTTGGCGGCTTCTACTTCGAGCGTTTGCTTCGTCTCCTCGTAATCGGCTTCGGAGAATTTCCCCGCGCGGTACTCGAACCGCAGGTCGCGCAGATTTTCGTAAATGGCGTCGCGACGCTCCATTAGCTGGTCGAGCTTCGTGCGATGCGGCGCGGAATCGGAGGCGTCCGGGTGCACGTTGAAAATGAAATAAATGCAGGCGACAGCCAGAAGGGCGCACGCCACCGCGATGTCAACGCTACTCATCGCTATCCTTGCCGGATTCGCGTTTCGCGCGCGCGAGCAAATCAGCTGACACTTTCGGTCCCGACGCCGTCGCAACAGTTCCGCGCTTCCGCCATCTTCGAACCACGTCCCAGAGCACAACGAGCGCAACGAGCGGGAAAACGATCGGCGCGATCCACGCGATCCGGTTGAATCCTGTCGCGGGAGGAGACGAGAGCACCGTCGGCCCGTACTCCTGGACAAAAGCCTGGAGCGTAAGATCGTCAGGCTCGTTGCGCGCGACGCGATCCTCGAGTTCCTTGATCATGTCGTGCGAGTACGTGCAGCCAATGTGATTGCAGGAACCCAGGATTTGATTGCAGCCGCAAACGCACATCAGCTTCTGGCCGAGTTCTTTCGAGCGAGCCGATTCCTGCGCGCGGGCAAGCGGGACCAGCGGCAGCATCGCGCCAAGCGCCAGCGCGCTGAACGCGCACGCCTTCACACGCAATTGACGTCGCCGGACCTTCAACCTCTTGCAGCCGCTAGTCATGAGCATCCGATCGAGCGATCGCGCGCACAGCCGAAGCGGGCGCCTCGCGCCAGCTATTTTCGCGCGCTTCCACCGGGCGAAGGACCAGCGCCGTCCGGCGGTTCGGCAGCATCGCAAGAATCGTGCCAAGAATTAACACGACCCCGCCAAACCAAATCCATTTCACCAGCGGATTTAGATACGCGTGGATTACGGGCCGGCCCGTTTCCGGACTTCTCCCTGCATATACGACATACAAATCCCACACCGGTGAAGTCTGCACGGCAACCATCGTTTCCGTCACCTGGCTTGCCAGGAAAAAACGGCGCTCCGGGTAGAGCATCATCTCCGATTTTCCGTTGCGGAAGATTTCCAGAGTGGCGCGTTCCGACTCGAAATTATTATTCGCGACGCGGTCAAAATTCTGGCACAAGACCGTGTACGGGCCGATCGTCATCGTCTGCCCCGGCCCCATTTCCATTTGAATGTCTTTATTGAACGCCGAGCCCGCCACGCCGATGAAGATCAGCACCATCGCGAAGTGGATGATGTAACCGCCGTAACGGCGCGTATTGCGCATCGTCAATTCGCCAACGGCCGTAAGCAGGTTCGTATTATCGCGCGCCGCTATCACCCGGGCCCCACGATAGAATTCGGAGCTGATCGTCAGCGTAACGAATACCGAGAGAACCAGGCAAATCAGCGCGTACGTCTCGCGAAAACCAGCAATCGCAGCCACAATTCCAGCAACGATTCCTCCTCCCATCGGCCACGCGAAATTGCGCCTGAGCGTGTCGAGCGAAGTCTTCCGCCACGCAAGCAGCGGGCCTACACCCGTGAGGAAAAGTAAGAACAGCGCAATCGGGATATTCACCTTGTTGAAAAACGGTGGCCCTACGCTGATCTTGCTACCGACAACGGCCTCAGACAGCACCGGAAAAAGCGTGCCCCAGAGAACCGCAAAACACGCCGCCAGCAGCACGAGATTGTTGAATAGGAAGCTCGACTCGCGCGACACCAGCGAATCGAGTTGATTGTCGCTGCGCAAATAATCGCGGTTGAGCCAAAAAGCCCAGAAGCAGACGATGAAAATCAACGCGAGGAATCCGACGAACCAATTTCCGATCGACGATTGCGCAAACGCGTGCACCGAACTCACCACGCCCGAGCGCGTCAAAAGCGTCCCCAAAATGCAAAGCATGAACGTCGTAAATACCAGCCAGACGTTCCACACTTTCATCATCCCGCGCTTCTCTTGCATCATCACCGAGTGCAGGAACGCTGTCCCGGTAATCCACGGCAACAGCGAAGCATTTTCCACCGGATCCCATGCCCAATACCCGCCCCAGCCGAGCACGGCGTATGCCCAGTGTGCTCCCAGCAGAATACCCACACTTTGAAATCCCCACGCGACCATGGCCCAGCGCCGCGTCACGTGAATCCACTTCTCGCCAGGATAGCGCCCCAATAGCGCCGCGAGCGCAAACGCAAACGGTATCGTGAACCCGGTGTATCCCAGATACAGAATCGGCGGATGAATCACCATCTCCGGGTACTGCAGGAGCGGATTTAATCCGTGGCCGTCGCTGAGTGCTGCTAGGTGCATCGTTCCGGAGGCATCGGTGCCGCCGAGAACACTAAAGGGGCTCGCGACGAAATTGTTCAGCGTGAGAAAAAAGATCTGCACGCCCGCAAGGATCACCACGACGTACGGCATCAATTCTGGATGTTTCTTGCGATTCAGGAAGAGCGCGAAGAAAACGTATGTCGAAAGTAGGAAGCTCCACCAAAGCAGTGAACCTTCTTGACCGGCCCACAGCGCAGCGAACTTGTACTGGATCGGCAGCGCCCGATTGCTGTGCGCTGCCACATACTCCATCGAAAAATTGTCAGTGAGAAAAAAATACTCGAGCGACCCGACCGCTACCGTGACCAGGCCGAAGACGGCCATTCCGGCGTTGTGCGCGCTTTTTGTAAGTAGCGTGCGCCGCGTCGCGATCCCGGCGATTCCCGCGCTGAAAGCATAGACGGCCGCGAGAAATGCCAGGAGAAGCGCGAATGAACCGAAAATATCCACTACAGGCCCTCCTCCATCTAGCTCTTGCCTTCTGCGCCGGGCAATGCGTTGGAGGTCTGACCCGGCTGAGTTGTTCCGGGCGTTTGATTTTGATACGGAGTTTGATTCTGAGTGGGAGACGCCTCGTACTTCGAAGCGCACTTTGCTTGCACTTGCTCAGCCTCGAAGTGGCCATCCGGCTTCATGCGCCCTTCCACGAGCGCCTGCGCTCCGTCCTTGAACGTGTCCGGTAGCGGATCGCGTCCCACGTAGCTTACCGGTACGGCCTTGCCCTGCTCTTCGAGGTAGAAATCCACGCGTCCATCGCGGCGGTCGATCGAACCATTGCGCACATTTCCGGAAACGCGCATCCGTTGGTGCAGCGCGCTTCCCTGTAGTGTCGAAAGCTCGGTAATCGTGTGGTAGTAAGTCTTACTTTGCGTGAAACCAACGTAGGCGAGCGAAACGAGCGTGATCACAATAATTCCCGACCCAATCAGAAACTTTCCCCGGGCTTTCATTCCTTACTCCCCTGGCGCAGAAGCATCGAATTTCAAACTAAGTCTAGCACCGCGCGAAAATTGCTTAAAGCGTATTTCTCGCTTAAGCAGACAGATTTAGGCCCCTGAACGAACGGTCAGGCGAAAGAACTCTGCGTCAGGGCAGATAGGCCAGCGCCTTCTTGATACGCTCGCCGAGCGAATTGCCCATTTCGGGATGCCGCTTCGGATCCGAAAGGTACGGATCGATAAAAGGCAAGCCGTTGTCCAGAACCAGCCGATCTCCCCATCCGATCATTCCAAAAAGCCGGATCAACTCTGTCGTCGGCTGTGAGATCGGTACCACGTAAGCGGGATCGTAGACGGATTGCACGCGTTTCAATACCGTTGGTGCGAGCCGTCGCAAGGCCGCCTTCGGATCGTCCTGTTCTTCAAACGGACATTCGACGGCATACGTCAAGAAAAAACCTTTGCGCTGAAATTCGGACAATAGCGTTGTTTCCTTGGAGTCCGCGCTGAAGGGGATGCTCGCGCAATTCATGAGTTCATCGAAATATCGCCGGGCCCCAAGCGCCCGATCCGCCCGATTCGGGGCCGCGCGATAAAAATAGTCCTCCGCCCGAGAGGGCGGCGCTCCGTCGAGAAGCAGAACTTTGATCCGCCCAGGCCGGAACCGCGACGCAAGTTCCAGCCGTTCGGCACGACGCACAATGTGCGCCTCATCCGTCCGGGTTCCACATCCTTCGCAAGCCGGCAAAACATTCTCCCTGGGTGGAGACTACGCGCGGAGAATGTCACGAGAATCGCCGGAATAGCAAGCGTCTCAGATATTATCGCCACTCGAAGGCAACCATCGCGTTCGCAATCAGGATAAACGGGCAAGCGCGGCAGCGATCTGCTCGCCAGAGATCGAATAGGCCGTCGAACCGGCTATCGAAGAACTGGAGGAGTCTCCCCTGCGAGGTTCGAGCAAGACAATCCGATTCGCGACGCCGCTTTTCTGAAGAATCGGGTTGATTCCCTGCACTCCATGCCCAATCAGCACGACGTGCTTGGGCCGGTAGGAAAACTCAATCCGCTTGACGACCGTGGGCCCCACTGTTTCGATACGCGCCCGCAAGTCCTCAACCGCCGCAGGGCACTCCAGCGCGTCGGCGAGATAGAACCCGCGCCGCTGGAACTCTACGAGCGCAGACTCTTCATTCGCCGCCGCATCCCGAGACATACCTGCCGCCGCGAGCATCTCCTGAAAAAATTCACGCGTGGCGGCTGAGCGCAGGGACCCGTCCGCTTGCGGGCGGTAAAAGTAATCCTCGGCGCGATCCGCTGGACGATCACCGAGGAGCAGCACCTGAATGTGGATGGGCCGAAACCGGGTGGCCAGCTCGAGGCGTTCAATACGCTCACGAATGTGTGTATCGTCAGCAAGCGCTCCGCAGCCATCGCAAACCCTCATTCACGAGCCTCCCAATTCAGGTGAAGAGAATGGCACGGAGCAAGAATTCCTGGCAAGCGGCTACTGGAGATGGAGATGGAGAATCGTAGAGTCGAATCGATTGAAAGCGTACCAGCTGAACAGCAAAGTTAGAGAGTAGGCGCCTTATCTTCTTCTGCAGGAGCCGGGGTTGCTGCCACGCCGAGCTTCGTACGCAAGCAACCAATTAATTCAGGGGCGAGATCGGAAATCGCCATACCTTCCGACACCAGAAACTTGCAGCTCAAAATCGGCCGGCTCTCGTCATCGTCAGACAGCCGGCAGTTGACTTTGCAATACTGGCATTCCTGATTCCAGCAAAAACGGCCGTACGGAATCGTTTCAGGGCTGATGAACTGAAAAGCCCGTAGCACCGAATTTCGCTCCGGTACGAGAAACGTCTTGCCCATAATCGTGATTTCAACGAGCTTCTCGTACGGCCGAAAGATGTCCGACATGATTGCTGCTCCGCCTTCCGACATTGCGCGCTACCCCGTAACTTGAAACTAAATCAGTGCGCGGCACGGAGCAACGATAACGAATCGCTCCGTGCTCAATACTCCAATGGCAGATGAAAAGCGAAGAGGAAGGAAGCTCCGCAATGCGCTGCGCCATAGTGACGCGGGGAAACGTTCGGAGGCACCTCGAGGCAACACAAATCTGGAATCTAGAACCGGCCGCTATCGGAAGGCAACAGAACTACGAGGGTGTAAACACCCAGCATGATTCCGAACGGAAGCTCGGGTAGAGCGAGAAATGCCGCTACGATTGCAATCCTTCCCGAAGATCCAATCCGCGTCAACAAGGCACCCGCAGCCAGTAGAGCGAAGACGCCACTCGCAACGCTCCACGCAATTAGGACCAAGTACAAGAAGTGAAAATCCGACATCAGCGCAAATGGGTTTGGCACACGCGTCAGTAGTGCGCCAAACATCACAGTCGCTGTCCCGCTAAACAGCACAAGAACAATCGCTATCAGCAATCGCACCACTCCATACACGGCCCAAAGAACACCGAGCCTTCCATCGCGACTCTCAGAAGTCTCCATGGCACCTCACTCGCAACAAGCTGCGAAAAGCGCAACTATGCATCGCTCGACGAGCTACACAAAAAACTGCCCCATGCCGCGGAATTTGTCATATCTCTGCGCAACCAACTGCTCGGAAGAAAGTTGTGCGAGTTCGTGCAGCGACCGTTCGAGGTACGGCTCGATCAGCTTGGCAGTCAGTTCCGGATCCATGTGCGCCCCGCCTTCCGGCTCGGGGATAATTTCGTCAATCAATTTCAACTCAAGAAGATCTCGCGCCGTAATTTTCAGCGCTTCCGCCGCCACTTCCGCTTTGGAGGCATCGCGCCACATGATCGACGCGCAACCTTCCGGCGAAATTACCGAATACACGGAATTCTCGAGCATGAACACGCGATCGCCCACCGCAATTGCGAGCGCACCGCCCGAGCCGCCTTCGCCGGTGATCACAACTACAATCGGCACCGGCAGTCGCGACAACTCGCGCAAATTGAAAGCAATCGCCTCGGCCTGCCCGCGTTCTTCCGCATCGACCCCTGGATACGCGCCCTGCGTATCGACAAACACGATCACGGGCCGGCGAAATTTTGCCGCCAGCTGCGCCGCCCGCAACGCCTTGCGGTAACCTTCCGGCTTTGCCTGTCCAAAATTACGCGCGAGACGCTGCTTCATGTCGCGTCCCTTCTGGCTTCCCAAGATCATTACCGGCTTGCCATGAAACCGCGCCATCCCCGTGATAATCGCGGTGTCGTCCGCAAAATGGCGGTCCCCGTGGATCTCGCTGAAATTTTCGAAGAGCAGCCGGATAAAATCGTCGGTGTAAGGACGCTGCGGGTGGCGCGCAACCTGCAATCGCTGCCACGCACTGATATTGGCGAAAAACTCGCGCCGCAATTCGTCCACTTCGTGCCGCAAGCGATCGATTTCCGCGGTCCCCTCAGCAGTAGGCGATAGCCGGCCCAATTCTTCGACGTCGCGCTCCAGCTCATTGATCACGCGCTGCCGCTGCCGCTCTTTCTCACGCGGGGTATCTGGCGTCGGATCGGAGGTCACTGGTTTCCCTTCTGCGCTGGATTTTGCTTCCAGAGCCGCGATCTTCGCTGCCTTCAGCGCTTTTTTACGCTCACGGCGCTCGCGAAGCCTGTCTCGAAGTTTATCGCGCTTCCTCATTGCAAAACCGCCACCGAATCGGACCCGCAAATCGCGCGCACCCGCTCCACAAGTTCACTGTCCGCACGCACGGCACTGGCGGCCTCAATCGTCGCTTCCGTTCCGTCGTCGTGAACAAGCTCAAACGCTACGCGGCACCTCCCCGGCCGGCTCGTAAACAGCGCGCCGAGCTGCTCGAGCACTGACGTATCGAGCGCCTTCAAATCCACCCGCACGCGCAGAAGGCTGGGCGGACGGTCCGTCACCTGATCGAGAACGCGTGCGTCGGAGACAATCAGCCGCGTGCCCACATCCTCCACGGACACGCGCCCCTTCACCAGCAACGGCGTCGCGGCTTTCAAAATCGGCTCGAGCTTTTGAAACGCTTCGGGAAATACCAGCGCTTCGATCACGCCGGTTCGATCCTGCAGCGTCAGAATCATCCACCGCGCTCCGCGTTTTGAACGCATCGGCCGCGACTGCGCGATAATCCCCGCGACGACGATATCCTCGCCATTGCACGTTCCTTCCACCGTTGAAAGCTCGATCGCAGTCAGGTCCTTCAATCGGCCGGCATACTTATCGAGCGGATGTCCGGAAATGTAAAATCCAAGCGTTGCATACTCGGCCGCCAGCAGCTCGTGCTCCGGCCATTCCGGAGTATCCGGTAGTTCCTCCGCTGGCATGTGCGTGGCGCTTGGCGAACTCCCGCCAAACAAGCCATGCTGCCCGGCCTCGCGCGCGCGCTGCAATTTCTGCGCTCGCTCCATCACCCGGTCGATCACGGCAATCATCTGCGCCCGGTGTGCTCCGAGCCCGTCCATCGCTCCCGCGCGCACCAGGCTTTCCAGCACGCGCTTGTTCAGCTGGCGAGTATCGACGGATTCGCAGAACTGGAACACGCTCGTAAAACGTCCAAGCGTCTCCCTCGCCTGCAAAATTCCCGTCACCGTGTTCTCGCCCACGTTCTTGATGGCGCAAAGCCCGAAGCGAATTTGATCCCCGAGCGGCGTGAAATTCATCGAGCTGGAGTTCACATCGGGAGGCAGCACAGTAATCCCCATGCTGCGCGCCTCGTTGATGTACTTCACCACTTTGTCGGTGTTCCCGGTTTCTGAAGTGAGCATCGCGGCCATGAATTCCACCGGGTAGTGCGTCTTCAAATACGCCGTCTCGTATGCAAGCAGCGCATACGCGCAGGAGTGCGATTTATTGAATCCATATCCGGCAAACTCCGCCATCAAATCGAATATCCTTTCGGCCTTTTTCTGCGGCACCTTCCGCGCGAGGCACCCTGTCATGAATTTCTCGCGCTGCGCCGCCATCTCCGCGTGTTTTTTCTTGCCCATCGCGCGACGGAGCAGATCGGCGTCACCCAGAGAAAACCCCGCAAGCCGGTTCGCGATTTGCATCACCTGCTCTTGATACAGAATCACGCCCCACGTTTCTGCCAAAATCTCCTGAAGTTCCGGCAGATCGTAGGTCACTTTTTTCTTTCCGTGCTTGCGCGCAATGAAGTCATCAATCATTCCGCCTTGAATCGGCCCGGGCCGGTACAGCGCATTAAGCGCCGTCAAGTCTTCCAGACGAGTCGGCTGGTACCGGCGCAAAATGTCGCGCATGCCGTGCGATTCGAACTGGAAAATCCCAGTTGTGTCGCCGCGCGCAAATAGCTGATACGTGATCGCATCGTCGAGAGGCAGCGTGTCGAGCTCAATATCGATGTTGCGGTTTTGCTTGATCAATTTCACCGCGTCGCTCAATACCGTAAGCGTCGTCAACCCGAGGAAGTCCATCTTCAGCAAGCCGATGCGCTCGAGCGCATTCATGTCGTACTGCGTCGTGATTTCATCCTTGCTCGACTTGTACAGCGGAACGATCTCGGTGAGCGGCTGCGGCGAAATCACCACGCCGGCGGCGTGTGTTGAGGCGTGGCGCGCGAGCCCTTCGAGCCGCAGCGCCACCTCGATAAGCTCTCTCACTCGCTCGTCCTTCTCGCGCATCGAATCAAGCTGCGGCGATTGTTTCAGCGCCTCCTCGAGCGAAATATTCAACGTCGGCGGAATCATCTTTGCCAACCGGTCCACATCCCCGTAAGGCATGTCGAGTGCCCGTCCGGCATCCTTCAGCACCGCTTTCGCGGCCATCGTTCCAAACGTGATGATCTGCGCGACGCTCTCGTCGCCGTATTTCTTCCGGACGTAGTCAATCACTTCGCCACGGCGCCGCATGCAGAAATCGATATCGATATCGGGCATCGAAATACGTTCGGGATTGAGGAAACGCTCGAAAAGCAGATCGTATTGCAGCGGATCGACGTCCGTGATGTGCAGCGCGTAACTCACCAGGCTGCCCGCCGCCGAACCGCGCCCCGGCCCTACCGGAACGTCCTGCGCACGTGCGTAATGTATGAAATCCCAAACGATCAGGAAGTAGCCCGCGAAACGCATCTTCTTGATCATTTCCAGCTCGGACGTCAGCCGGCTCTCGTAAGCCGAAATCGGATGCCGCAGCCGGTTTTCCTTTGCTAGCCGCTCCAACAGCGGCGCGCGCGTCAGAAATCCCTCTCGCGCCACTTTTTCGAAATACGAATCGGTCGTGTGGCCTTCGGGGACCTTGAATTCCGGAAAAGGATTCGTCACCCGCTGAATTTTCACGTTGCAACGATCCGCAATCGTCACGGTTCGCGACACGGCTTCGGGCAATTCCCGGAAAACTTCCGACATCTCCTCGGCCGTCTTGAAATAAAACTGATCGGTCGGGAATTTCATCCGTTTGCCATCGCTCATCGTCTTGCCCGTCTGAATGCACATCAGCACTTCTTGCGCGTGAGCGTCGGAGCGCGTCAGGTAGTGTGTATCATTCGTCGCGACCAGTGGTATTCCCGTCTCGCGCGAAAGTTGAACGAGGTCGCGATTGATTCGTGTCTCGATCTCCATCCCCTGATCCTGCACTTCGAGGAAAAAATTTCCTTTGCCGAAGATATCTCGCAGCCGGTAGGCGTTCGTGCGCGCCTGATCGAACTTTTCCGACACCAGCGCGTCCGCCACTTCTCCTCGCAGACAAGCCGAGAGCGCGATCAGTCCCTTGCTGTGCTGCTGGAGCAGATCGTGGTCCACCCGCGGCTTGTAATAGAAGCCGTCGAGAAATCCCGTGGAAACAAGCTTGATTAGATTGCGGTAGCCTTCGTCGTTTTCAGCGAGGAGAACAAGATGGTTCGACCGTTCGGCGTCGCTCCCGCGATTCTTGTGATTGTCCGGCGCCACATACACTTCGCAGCCGATGATCGCCTTTACGCCGTGCGTGCCCGCCTTATGGAAGAAATTCGCCGCAGCGAAAAGGTTTCCGTGATCGGTGACTGCAACCGCAGGCATTCCCCGGCGCGCCGCTTCGGCCGTCAGTTCGCCGATTTCGCATGCGCCGTCGAGGAGGGAGTAGTCCGTGTGCAGATGTAGGTGAACAAAATTCGGAGGAGCCATGCGAAACCTATTCTAGACCAGCTAGCCGCAATCAGCCATCAGCAATCGCCAACCGCAAATCCGGAGTCTCTTCACTTTATCGCGCGGCTGTTTGTTTGTCGCGTCTCTTTTGACTTTGTAGCGCCGGGCTTCAGCCCGGCAGGGGTTGACTCAGATTGTCGTTGCAATCCGCGCGTTCGACTCACGTCGCGCGATCGGTGCCAGCCCACGAGTAGCCACGACGAGCGCCGTACTTCGTCGTGGGCCTGCTTCTCCTAATTTCAGACCGGCCAACTCAAATCTCATCGCCGGCGCGATTTCGCCTTGCGCCCTTTCGACTTCCCCGCCGCCCGCGCGCGTCTCGCACCGGCATGTTGCACCTCGGCCTTATCGTGTTTTTCTTTCGCTCTCGCGCCAATCGCAGCAGCTGCAGAACCGGAAGCCTTTCCACCGGCGGCTTTCGCAGCCGCAGGCGCCGCAGCGGAAGCCGCAACCGCCTCCGCCTTTCCTTTTTCGTGCTTCGCTTCGGGCGCCGCAGGCTCCTTGCCCTTCCGCTTCTTTTCCTTTTCCGGTTTCTTCTTCGGCTCTTCCTTGATCCCGGCAAGATTCCGCAGAATCTTCACGCGGCTCTCCGGATCTCTTCCCCGCCCGCGTAGCTGCAATTCAAAAAGCTGTTCGATGATCTTGTCAAATTTGGGTCCGCGCGGAATACCGAGCGCATCAAGTTCCCCGACGGGAAGCCCCAGCCGAAGCGGACGCCATCTCTGCAAATAGTTTCGTATCTTTGAAACCACCTTCGGATTCGGCATCTCCACTTCGATGAACGCCATCACTTCAGGCTGCAGCGACGCAATGTAGAAGTACGCGTCCTTTGGAGTGTTCGTCTTGCGCCCCTTCAACATCTGCACCACTTTCTGCGTCTCCGGAACCAGATCCGCTACCGCTTTGATTTCCGCCGCGCGGAACTCCATGTTCCGCATCGCCGCGGCCGCCTCGCGATCCTTCAGTCGTCCCAGCGTGTAGTACGTGACCGCCACATTCAGCCGCGGCCTCAACCCGTAGCCGGAAAGATTCGAACGCACACGCGATAGTTTATTCAGGTTGTCATAATCCGGCTTTCGCTTTTGAAGCTGCGGGTGAATCGCAACGAGCATCTCGTGCGACTCCCATTGTTTCAGCGTCGCCACTGGATTGTCTTCGCGTGCCAGCGAACGAACCTCGTTCCCCACTTCTCCGCCTTCCAGGTGCGTGTGCAGCTCGCGCTCCATCGCCAGGTCAAACCACTCCTGCGTGCGCGACTCCATCTTGAAGTTCATCCGCGCGCAATAGCGCAGGATGCGCATCAATCGAATCGGCTGGTTCGTGAACGCGTGATTCGTCAGCGCCCTCACTTCTTGCTTCTCGAGGTCCGCCAGTCCATTGGTCGGATCGAGAAGCAGCCCGCGTGACTGCGTGTTTAGCGAGATTGCAATCGCGTTGATCGAGAAATCGCGCCGCCGCAAATCCTCCATCACGCCGGAGAACCGATACTCCGGCTTGGCACCAGGCTTCTCGTACACGTCATCGCGCGCGCCCGAAATCGACCCGTCCACGTCTCCCGCAAAAATCATTTCGTAGTGCCGCAGCTTCTCGCTCTCCCACAGAGTGTGTGCGCCGCCTTTTTCCAGTTCGCGCACCATCCGGACGGGATTGCCCTCCACCGTGAAGTCCAGATCGCGGATGGGCTGCCCGGAAATCAGATCGCGCACCGCACCGCCTGTCAGATACATATTCAATTCCTGCACGCGAGAGAGTTCCTGGACGCGCTCCAGCACTGCACGCTGTTCCGGCGAGAGCCGGCTTTCCAGCAAATACATGTAATCGGGCATGAGCTTTTTACGCCTTTCCGCAATTTCCGCGCGAATCCTTCTACGCGCGCGGGTGATGCGCCTTGTACACCTGCTTCAATCTTTCTTCCACCACGTGCGTGTAAATCTGAGTCGTCGAAATGTCCGCGTGCCCCAGCATCATTTGTACCGATCGAAGGTCCGCGCCCCGGTCAAGCAAGTGCGTGGCAAAACTGTGCCGCAGCATGTGCGGCGTGAGCGCTTTCCGCAATCCAGCTTTTCTTCCGTATGAAGCCAGGATCTTCCAGAACGTGACCCGGTCCATCGCCCTGCCCTTTTTGTTGACGAATAGCGCTGGGCACGATTGATTGCCCAGAAGCTCGGGCCGCGCCTTCTTCAAATACTCTTCAACCACCGTGAGCGCTTTCTTCCCCACGGGCACCACCCGCTCCTTGTTTCCCTTGCCAATGCAGCGAAGGCTGCCTTCGTCCCTTTGCAGATCGCCAACGCCCAATCCGCATAGTTCGGAAATTCGCAAACCTGTCGAATACAACAATTCGATCATGGCTTTATCGCGCAACCCGGCCACGCTCGACGCGTCCGGTTGCGCCAGCAGCCGGTCCACTTCTTCCAGGCTCAGAAAATCTGGCAAACTCTTGCGAAATTTCGGCGCCTCAATTGTCGCCGCCGGATCGTCCCGTATCACACCTTCCAACAACGAGAACCGGAAAAAATGCCGGATCGTGACCAGATGCCTCGCTACCGACCGGCTATCCAGTCTATTCCGTACAACATCGCAAGAAAATCCACCACGTCGCTTCGCCGAATCTCTGGCCGTGTCCAGCTTGCGCTTCCCCACAAACTCGGCGAACTTCCCCATATCCCGCCGGTACGCTTGAATCGTGTTATCCGAAAGCCCTTTTTCGACTCGCAGATAACTCACAAATGTCCGAACGTCAGCTTCCAGCGCCATCAACCAATCCTTCGATCACCTGCCCGATCGCCCCGCCCGGGTAGCCACGACGAACGCCTTACTCGTCAGTCGGCCTTCGTCCGAAAACTTCGAAAACCTATCACTACGCATTGTTCCACATCCCTACACATCACCCGCCACAGCAGGCATCCCCCGCTCCGCCCGTCGCAGCAGAAGAAAAAACTCTCCCAGCTCCTCGCAACGAAGCACCCAGGCCAGCCCGAAATAAATCGCCGTCGACACCAGAATGATTGCCGCGAGAAGCCCCGCCTGCCGCAGAAAATGGCTCGCATCCGCGAAATGCGAAATCCTTAGCGCTCCGTAGCACACCGCCGCCATGGCCGCCGCGCACGCGCCCATCTTGCTCAACGAAACAACGAGCACGCGCGCCCCGAGCCGCCCGTGACGCTTGCGAAAAATCAAAAACAGCAGCACAAAGTTGAAATACGCTGCAAGCGAGCTCGCCAGCGCCGGGCTCCCGTTCGACAGGTACCGCAGAAAGAAAAACAGAAACACCGAATTGAAAAGTATGTTCAGCCCGAGCGCGTATGCGCCCACGCGCGCCGGCGTCATCGTGTCGTGCATCGAATAGTACATCGGCGTGATCAGCTTGATCGCCGCAAACGCCGGCAGCCCGAGCGAGTAATAAAAAAGCGCCCGCGCCGTCAGTGCTGTCGATTCCGCCACGAACTTTCCGTGCTGAAACAGCACCTGAATAATCGGCTGACGCAGCAGAATCAATCCCACCGCCGCGGGAATCGCGATGAATGACACAATCCGCAGCGAAAATCCGAACGTCCGCTTCATCTCGCCAAAATCTTTCGCCGCCGCCTGCTGCGATAACGTTGGCAGCAGCGCCGTCGACATCGCCACCGCGCAAACTCCCCAGCACGAGCTGCGTCACGCGCTCTGCCACGTAGAGCGACATCACGCTCCCCGACGGCATCCTCGACGACGTTGCGAAAATCTTGTCCACGAGAAAATTGATCTGATAGACGCCCACTCCGAAAACGGCCGGGCCCATCAGCCGTCCCACTTTCCGCACGCCCGGAGTCGCTGAACGAAATCTCCGGCCGAAATTTCATTCCCAGCCGCCGCAGCGCGGGAACTTGCATCGCAAATTGAATGATGCCGCCGAGCAAGATCGCCCACGCGATCGCCACGGCCGGCGACCGGAACCGCTCCGGCGTCATCCGCAGGATCGGCCGGTATACGACTCCCAGCGAAAACAGAATCAGCACCAGATTGAAAAATATCGGCGTTGAAGCCGGCAGCGCAAAAATCTGAAAGCTGTTGAAGAATCGCCGCTGCGATTCCCGCCAGCGCTATGAAAAAAATCGCCGGGAAGATGATCCGGTTCAACACCACCGCTAGGTCCCAGTGCCCTGCGTCTCGCGACACAATCGTAAACATGGAAAATCACTTGCCGCGAAAAACACCACTCCGAGCACCGCGATCACGCCGAGCAGCGCCGCCATGTCCCAAAACACTTTCTGCGCCAGCGCCCACGCCTCGCTCGCGTCGGCTTTTCCCGCAGATACCTCGTAAAGACCGGTATAAACGCCGCCCCGAGCGCCCCCTCTCCCGATCAGTCGGCGTATCAGATTGGGAATTCCGAAATACAAGGACGAGGGAGTCGGCGGCGGGTGACGTCCCGAGGAGTAGGGCTACCCGTTGATCGCGTAAGTATCCGCAAATCCGGCTGATAACGGTGACAAGGGCTATTACCGAGGCTGACTTTAGGAGCTGTCCTTTGACGGTCAATCGGAGGTGGCTCCGGTGCTAACCCTTTAAGCACCAATAACTTGACAAAAATTCGCGTAAGGATAACATAACCTTCGGGAACTTAGCAACATTCTCCCCCAAGGTAGCGCCCCAATTGAGGTCGAAATCACTTTGCGCACAGGTCAGGTCTCAGTCAGCGCCGTAGGCGCAACAGTTAGCCCAGCACGTAAGCGTTGGGTAGAGACTTTGCACACGGATCAGGTCTCAATCAGCGCCGTAGGCGCGACAGAACTTAGCCCAGCGCGTAAGCGCTGGGTACAGACGGCGCGGGGCGCCTCCCGTTCGCGGCGTCTTTCCCGCGAGGTTCCGCTTCGTCCGTGCCGAAACGCAGGAGCTTCCCCCGAGGGAGGCGTCTAATCGTGGCCCAAGCCGCAAAAACCCGCGCCGTTGCATCAACACTCAAGAAAGTCGTCGTCCTCTTGCTCGACCGTACCCCGATCCGGGGCTACCTGAACCCGTCCGCTCTCGGCCGCTCCGAAGCCATCGACCTGCTCACCACCGACGGCGAGCATCGCTCCCTGAATCTCGATGACGTCAAATCCATCTACTTCGTCCGCGAGTTCACCGACGAATTCGTCCCCGAGCGCAAAACATTCCTAAGCCGCCCCAAGCTCGACGGCCTCTGGGTCCGTCTCCGCTTCCGCGACGACGACGTAATGGAAGGCATCGTCTCAAACGACCTGCTCGACATGCTCGACACAGGCGTCCAGCTCACGCCCCCCGATCTTCACGGCAACAATATCCGCATGTTCATCCCCCGCTCCGCCCTCGCAGAAATGAAAGTCCTGGGCGTAGTCGGAGTAGCCCGCCGCTCCCCGCGCGACTCCCGCGAAGCCCGCGCCGCCGCCGCCGCCCAACCCAAACTCTTCACCGAATAGATTACGAAGGCCCCGCCAGTTCCAGCGCAGTGCATTTCATCTGTGGCAAACTGATCCTACTAACGGCGTCAGCTCCCTTCGAGCGATTAGACTTGGTAGCGCTAACGACCAAGGCTCGGAAGAAAGGAGCCGGCAACGTCATCTAATCAGCCCAACGCAGCCACTTAGACGATTATCGTTTTCCTGGGCGGGTAATCGTGTAGGATTCAAACTCCTTGCTGTTATCCAAAACCGTCAAGCGGTCACCTGTGGACAACGCCAGCTCCAAAGTGCCGTCTTTCTGGCCGTATACCTGCCTCGACCGTTGCTCCCAGCAACCGGAGTGCAGGAGCTGCAGCTTGCGGCGCTCCCGGCTGCCATTCGAAAGTACCTTCCCGAGAAGCGTATCGGAACGAGCCGGTGATTGAAATTCTGACGTCCTTGTCGAAGGTAAATTGGACGTCGTGAACCCCAATCGCTACTTGAAGAACTTCTCGCCCCTTTAGAAACGAGAGATCAATTGTCGTGTCGAGACCGTGCATTTCCGTCACCTCAAAATGGCGTATGTGTTACGGGGCGAGCGCCTGGATTCCCCGTTGCTGGATTTATGGGTTGTCCCGCTGAGTTGTACCTTACAACGTACCTGCTCGGGTATCTTCCCTGGGCGTCGGGTCCCATAACCCTGATCGTATTCGCGGGTGGCCGATCCTTCCGTCTCCGTGGTTTCCACAATTGACCTCTTCCACCGTCGAATGATACCACTGAGGCAGTTAACTCTTGGGCTCCAACTTATTTGTTACGGGTGGCTCACTCTTCGCCGATCTTGCGAAGGGTGAGGGTTTTGGTCTGGTCTGGCTTGTTCTGGTTTGTGTTCGTCCTACTCCCATATCGAAAAATCTCACTCCCCGCAACACACTTCGATCCTCCATCCTCGATCGCTTCATCCGGTGGAGCCACTCCGCCGGATTGGCACCCCCAGCCACGCCCGGCAAAATCCTTACACCAATGTCCGTTTGCAATCAATCTTTCGAGTGTGCTACCGTCGCCCCAGTACTATGAAAATTGGCCGCCAAACCCGCCGTACCACCGAGACCCCAATTCACTCTTGCCCCCAATTCCTGATATACGCTTCCGCGATTAGAACTCCGCGCAAGGCATTGAAAACATGACTCCGACACCAGTTCTAATCTACGGTACAGGGGGGGCCTCCGACTCATGTATCTCAAGTTTCGGCGACCACCACATCTTGGGGCTCGTTCTGCGCGTTCCAGCCCATTCCCGTCGTAAGGAGATTCCGTCATGAGACTTGGAGAGATCGCGAGAAAACTAGCCTGCACTCTGGAAGGCGACGCGCAACTCGAAATCACGGGCGTCGCCGGAATTGAAGACGCGAAAGCCGGCGACCTCACGTTTCTCGCGAATCGCAAGTATCGCCCCGCGCTTGAGACCACTCGCGCCTCGGCGATCCTCGTCGCGCCGGACGCCGGCCCCGTCCGCATCGCCGTTCTCCGCTCGGCGAATCCCTATCTCGACTTCGCGCGCGCCATCGAGCTTTTTCACGCCGCACCCGCGTTCCCTGCCGGTGTTCATGCAACAGCCGTCGTCGCGAAATCCGCAAAAATCGGCGAGGGCGCGCACATCGGGCCATTCTGCTACATCGATGAAGATGTTGAAATCGGACGCAACGCGGTGCTGCACAGCTTCGTCGCAATCTATCGCGGCGCGAAAATCGGCGACGACTTCTTCGCGCACTCTCACTCCGCCGTTCGCGAGCATTGCCGCATCGGCCATCGCGTCCTGCTGCAAAACGGCGTCGTAATCGGCAGCGATGGCTTCGGATTCGCGCGCGAAGCAAACGGAAAATGGTACAAGATGCGCCAGTCCGGAATCACAATCATCGGCGACGACGTGGAAATCCAGGCGCACAGCGCCGTCGATCGCGCCACCGTTGGCGAAACACGAATCGGCCGCGGCACCAAGCTCGATAATTTCGTGCAGGTGGGCCACGCCTCGAAAGTCGGCGAGGACACGCTGCTCTGCGGCCAGGTCGGCCTCGCAGGCACCACGCACGTGGGGAACAAATGCATTCTCGCGGGACAGGTGGGCGCAGCCGGACACCTGACAATCGGTGACGGCGCAACGCTCACCGCACAAAGCGGCGTTCCGGGCGACATCCCCGCAGGCGCGCTCTATTCCGGCTATCCTGCGATGGACAATCTCGCCTGGCGCAAATCGATCGCCGTCTTCAATCGCCTGCCCGAGTTGCAAAAAGAATTGCGCGACCTGCGCGCCGAAGTCGCAAGCCTCCGTTCGGCGGCGGGCAAATGATCGCCGTCAATCCCGGCCTGGGCGCAGATCGCCTATTGCCCCTGTTTCGGCCAGGGCGGCTGAACCAGCGTCGGAATCGACGCGACGGCTTTCGGATCCGGCGGTTTGAACGACAGCTGCTCCGCGAGAAAGGCGATGCGATCCCGTGTCGCCTCCGCATTCAGCGCGTGTTGCGCGTCGTAGATCTTGAATTTCTTGGGTTCCGTCACAACCGCAGCACTCTCCGTCGCCATTTCGGGAGTCATGAAAGGTTCGTCGCTGGCGAATTGCAGGAAAACGGTGGCAGGCGCCGCGTTCGAGAGATATTTGCCTGTATCCATCCAGGAATTCTCGGCCTGAAACGCGTCAATTTTTTCGGGACCTATCTTTTGGCGATACTCCTCGAACCACTTTGCCTTTCGCATGACGTCATCTGGCACACCTCCCGCCATCAAAACGAATGCCTTGAACCGCCGGTCGATTCCGCTGAGAAACGCACCCGCTCCGGCGTCGCAACTGTGTCCCACATAGGCAAGCCGCTTCGGATCGACGTCCGCGCGAGCCAGCAACAAATCAGCCCCGCGCCGCAGATTGATATCCTGCTGCACCTCCACGGCGAACTGCTGCTCGTTGAGCGGAGAATTATCGGCGACGAATCCCGGATGCACGATCACATGATCGGGCAGCAGGGAGATTACGCCCGCGTGCGCCAGGACGATCGCTTCGTCGAGAAATTCGGTGCGGTTCTCTTTTTCCGAGCCGGGCATGCACCAGTGGCCGTAGATGACCGCTGGAAACGGACCCTTCCCCGCCGGCACCGCGAGATACGCCGTGACAACGCCCCCGCTCGGTCCCACCGCCGCCGCGCGATCACCCACCGGGCTGCGGTAGGTGATATCGACGATCTTGACGCCTTGCTGTTCCTTAACTCCGGCCTGCGAGATTTTGAGTGGCTCGTTTTTTTCGTAGGTCCAGTGGCGGAGGAGATCGTCGTTCGCGAGAAGAGTCAATGCGGGAAGCAGAAGGAGAGCTGCAAAGCGGAGCAGGGCTTTCATTTAGGTTTCCTCGCTATGGCGATTACGGCCCCGCTCGGCGGGCTGCTGGTCGTCCGGCAACCCCGCCGCGACGAGCGCTTCCACTTGCGCGAGCAGTTCAGCGCGCCGCTCCATCGTGTAGGCGGCTCCATCGACGGGCGTCCCGAAGCGTACCACCACTTCGCCAGGCCGGATCGTCCATTCCCCTTTTCGCAGCAAGTGCTGCGCTCCGGAAATCGAGACCGGCACAACCGGAACGCCTGCTTGAATCGCCATCACGAATGTTCCCTTCTTGAACGAGCGCAGCCGCCCGTCGGGGCTTCGCGTGCCTTCCGGATACACCGCGAACGAAAGCCCTTCTTTCAGCGTGCGCACAGCTTCTTCGACGCTCGCCGCAGCCGCGTCTCTATCGGAGCGGTCAACCGGAACGAATTTCGCGAGGCGCATCGCAGTCGAAAATATTGGAATGCGAAACAGTTCTTTTTTAACGACCAGCGAGACGCGCCGCGGAATCGCGGGAACAAATGCGAGCGGATCGACGTTCGAAATGTGGTTCGCCGCGAAGACGCAAACGCCGGGAGGAATATTCTCGATGCCTTCGACGCGAACGCGAATTTTCGCAATTCGCATCGCCGCGCGCACCACTTTCATCGCGATTTCGTACATCGCATCTACACTGCCCGTGAGCACGCTCCAAAGAATCAGGAACGGCATCACGAAAAGCACCGCGCAGCCGAGGAACAGGACCACGCCTATCGTGCGGATCATGATGGAAACGATTTGAGGCCACGGCCCATGCTAGTCCGTCGCGCCATGGAGCATGCCGGCGCGAACGTGCGCCTGCTTTTCCGACGGGTGCGGCGCCTCCGCGATCGAGCAGCGGTTTCCGTCGCGCGAGCCGAGCGCGAACGAAATTTCCATCTCGCGCTCCTCGCGGCGGATTTTGAATTTCACCACTTCACCGGGCGACCGCTCGTTCAGCCATCTGGAAAGTCGCCCCGGAACCGCCGCGCCGTTCACTGCGAGCACCAAATCGTCCGCACGCAGCCCAGCTTCCTCCGCGGGGCTGCCCGGCGTCACTGCCGACACCAGGATCCCGGAAGGCGACCGCCCGGGAACGAAACCCAAATCAGCGTTCTGACGCATTTCAATTTTGAGCGTGAGGGCAGCATGATCCAGAAACTGCTCGTACGGAATTTCATCGAGCCCTGCGACGTATCGCCGGAAAAAGTCGCCAAAATCCTTTCCAGAAACCTCTTCGACCGCGCCGCGAATTCCAGCGCTCTCGTCGTAGAACTTCCCCTGCTTCGCATACTCATCGTTCAGTACGCGCAAAACGTCGTCGAGCGATTTGTGATTGCCAGTCGCGTCGCGAATTTCGAGATCGAGCATGTCGCCGAGCAGCTGGCCTTTGTTGTAATACGAAATGCTGCGGTCGGGCTGATTGTACGCGTCATACTTGTCGAACCAGGTGTCGAGGCTCGATTCCTCGGCGCTCTGCCATTTGTGCGCGGGACGCGATTGCAGTTCGCAAATCTGTTGCGCGAGATCGCCGTAGAATTTATCCTTCGACCAGATGCCGCTGCGCAACAGCGTAAACGAGCCGTACGTGCTCGTCACACCTTCCGCGAACCACAGCGCGCGCGAATATTGCTCCTTCGTGAAGTCGACCGGCTCGAGGCTTTGCGGCCGGATGCGTTTCACGTTCCACGCGTGAAAGAATTCGTGTGCGGCAATCGCGACGGCCATCTCCACCGAACTCGCGCCAATCGCCGTGCAGTTCGAATGCTCCATTCCCCCGCCACCCACAACCGGATACGGCCCGATGTGAAAGAAAAATGTGTACTCCTTGAACGGCGCGCCGCCCATCAATTTCGTTTCGTAACTGGTGATCCGCTTCAGCGAATCTTCGAGAGCGCCCTTGTTCCACTCCTTCGCGTCGACAACGACGCGAAAATGTGCCCCGCCTTCGTCAAAGCCAAACTCCTCCGTCTTGCCGATTTCGACCGGCGCGTCGACAAGCTTGTCGTAACTCTCCGCAGTAAATGAATTCGCCGCAGCACCCGCTGGAAGCTCAGCAGTGGCGCGCCAATCGGAAGGAACGTCGGTAAATGTCACTTCGACCGGCTCCGCGCGACGGTCGGGCAAGTACATGAGCGTTTCGGCAAAGTTCAGGAACGCGTGGTGCGCGTTCAATTGCGAATTGAAGGGGCCAGCATCGTCCCACTCAATCGAGTACGCAATTTTCACAGTACCTGGCGAAGTCGAAAGCGGGAACCGCCAGGTTTGCTTGTCGAGTTTGTGTGCCGTGAAAAATGAACCGTCCGAGCCGGGCAAAATCGCGCGCACGTCACGAACGCGATACGCAAAATCGCGCACTTGATAAAGCGCATTCCACGCGGGCAGCGCCACGTCAAGATCCTGCTGCGGCGGCCACACCGGTACCTGCATTTCAATCTCAAAGCGATGCTTTTCGGGATGCGCGAGCGATACCTTGTATTCAATCGTTGCGGCAGCGGGACGCACGGCCAGGAAGAGCGCGACAAGCGCGAGCGTGGCGATGGGGCGCACGCACTGGCGTAGAAAATGGTTCGGCAACTTCATCCGCGAACTCCCGAGCGAGATTTCAATCTTTCAAGCAGTTTGCCGCTCAGCCCGTCAAAGCTTCCGTTCGACATCACCATCACCATATCGCCCGACCTCGTATTCTCTGCGAAATAATCCGCGATTGCATCGGCCGAAGCAAACGCCTGCGCCGCTCGTCCGTGCTTGCGGATCGATTCGGCGACGGCATCCGGCGAAAAGCGATCCTCGTCAGCGAGCAATTGCGCGCGATTCACCGGGCCAATCGCAACCGCATCGGCAACGGCGAGCGATTCCGGCAGCACGTCCTGAAAAATCTTGCGGCGCATGGTGTTCGAACGCGGCTCGATGGCCGCCCAGAGTTTACGACCGGGCCAACGAGTGCGCGTCGCCTCGAGCGTCATGCGAATCGCCGTCGGATGATGCGCAAAATCTTCCACGACCAGCACGCCGTCCGCTTCACCTTTGATCTCCATGCGCTTGCGCACACTTTGAAACGTGCTGAGCGCGCCTTCGATCGCTTCGCACTCGACTCCGCGTCCATACGCAATCGCTATCGCGGCAATCGCGTCGAGCACGTTGTGCTTCCCGGCCACGGGCGTTCGAACCCGCGCAACTTCGCTGCCTTTGTAGACGACGCGAAATTGGGTGGCATTGTCATGCCAGCCGATGTCACCTGCAAACCAATCGCACTCCGGCGTAAGGCCGAAAGTTTCCACCGGGCAGAAAGCCTTCGCGGCGGCTGCTTTCAAGTCAGCGCTCTCGCCCCAGATCAGGATGCGCCCGCGCCGCGGCACGAGATTCACGAGGCGCCGAAACTGCAGCGCAATCGATTCGAGATTCGGATAGATGTCGGCGTGGTCGTACTCGAGCGACGTGAGAATCAGTTCGTCGGGATGGTAGTGCAGAAATTTCGGGCCGCGGTCGAAGAACGCGGTTTCGTACTCGTCGCCCTCGATGATGAACTCTTCCCCGCCGCCGAGGCCGTAGCTGCGATCGTTGAAGTTCGGCACCACGCCGCCAACGAGAAAATCGGGCCGCCGGCCGGCGACATGAAATATCCACGCAAGCATCGCAGTGGTCGTCGTCTTGCCGTGAGTACCCGCAACGACAATCGAAGTGTGACCCGGTATGAAATAATCCTCGAGAAGCTGCGGCATCGAGCAGTACGGGAACTTTTCGTCGAGGATTACTTCGAGCTCCGGATTTCCGCGCGCGATGACGTTGCCGATTACGGTCAGATCCGGCGCGGGCCTCAAGTTCTCTTCGCGGAAACCTTCGTTCCAGCGGATGCCGAGCGAATCAAGAAGCGTGGACGCGGGCGGATAGACGTTCACGTCTGAACCGGTGACGTGGAAGCCGCGTTCCTTCAGCATTCCTGCCACGGGCGCCATCGCGGCCCCGGCGATTCCCAGCAAGTGAATGTGTTCGGCGTTCTTTCCTGCGCGAGTCGAGATGTTCGTCTCCTTCAGATCAAGTCGTCACAGAGCAGCGCAACCACCAGCATTGCGAAAATCAGGCCGAACAAGCCGGCTCGAGAATTTCGAGCTTCGTCTGGCCGTCAGTTGAGAGACGCGCGTGAACTCCCAACGGTAGCGTCAACATCGGACGCGGCGTGTGACCCACCGGTGCACCCCACACGATCGGAATTTCGAGCGGCCCCAGGATGCGCTCCGCCACGTCCTTCACGCTGGCAGTTCCCGGCGGCGGATTGCTCTCCGGGAATTCCCCCAGGATTACGCCAGCCACGCCCCGGAATTTCCCCGCTTGCTTCAAGTGCATCAACGCGCGATCGACGTGCCAGGGTTTCATTGCGCGATCTTCGAGAATCAGGATCGAGCCGTGCGTATCGAGTTCCCAGGGTGTTCCGAGCGTCGCTTCCACCAGGTTCAGGCAGCCTCCGAGAAGAGTTCCCTCGGCGACACCCGATGACAGCGGCTCGCCTTTCAGATCGACGGACCAACCGTGCTTCGATTCCGAAATTGCTCGTTCGAAACTCTCGCGATCGTATCCGTCGGGCGCGCCTGCGCCTCGATCGAGGCCCGCAGCGACCATCGGGCCGTGAATCGTGACCCAGCGAAATTTCTGCCACAGAAAAACATGCAGCGACGTAATATCGCTAAAACCGCAAAAGATTTTCGGCGACGCGAGCGCGACACTCAATCCATCGAGCAGGTAATTCGAGCCGTAGCCGCCGCGCGTGCAGAAAATCGCGCGCGTGTCGCCTTCTGCGATTGCCGCCTTCAGCGCACCGATCCGTCCTTCCGCAGAACCTGCGAAAAATCCGTGGCGCGCGAGCACGCTCTCGCGGTCCATCTTTACTGGATAGCCCAGCCGCTCCAGTTCTTCGCTGCCGTTCTTCACCCGATCTTCTTCCACCGGACTGGAAAGCGAAAGGATGCGAACGGCATCACCAGAGCGCAGTGCAGGCGGCTTGAGAGGTTGGGGCATGTGGCGCAGACGAGAATAAGGAATTTTGGCAGGCGAGTCCAGAAGGCAGGCGAGATCCGTTTACATCCGAGCAGCACCGCGCCGAATCTTCAGGCTTGGCGAAGTCCTAAGCGTTAGTTGACCGGAAAATCTTTGGAGGGTGAAACGCCGCCGCCAGGCGCCGGATTTGAAACCGAAACGCTGCCGAACCCGTGCGCGGCCAGATCCTGCGTGGTGAAATTCACCATCAGCTGGCTCGAACTGACGAACGTCGTTTCCCGGGGGCTGCCGTTCCAATTCGCAGCGGACGTCGGCACGAATCCTGTTCCCGCCACGCTAACGGCGAATGGGCCCATACTTCCCGCCGCTGCGCTCGGAGGAGCGAACGACGTAATCGTTGGCGCGCCATTGGCCAAGGGAGTGACAACGAAAGTTAAAGCGTTCGAGGTGCCGCCCGGATCGGGATTCACTACAGTAATCTGAATCGATGAGTTCGCATCCGCCACATCAGCCGCCGAAATCGTAACCTCAAGCTCGCTCGTGGCGGTGTTCAGCTTGCTAGGACGCATGGTGCCGTCCAAGAAGCCAACCGAATTCTTCAGAAGTCCGGTACCGCTGATGAAAAGCGTGAAGTCAGCGCTGCCCGCGACGATACTTCCCGGCGAAATCGTGCTGAGGATCGGAGTCGCTGGAGGAAGCGAATTGCTGCTCGAGCAACCAGCGATCAGAAATATTACCAAGCCCAGGTGAGCGACCGCAGTCCACCGCGAACGTCTCAAGCAACTCCTCCTGAATTCTTTTCGGTAAGCCCAAGGCCGCGTGGGACCCGCAGATGGGAACGCGAAGAAAACCGAAGCACGTTCGAAACTCCCAGCGAAACACGAGCACTTGAATTGATAGCATCCGTCGCGCGAGCCGTCAACTCGGATTCAACCAGCAGGCGAATGGTTGGCTCGACCGGCAATGATTGAGAATTGTCACGAATGGACCGGATGGGCTTCGCACTGAATGTTGAGCGCGGCGAGCCGCTTGAGCAAATCGCGCTCGTGCGGGCTGGTGACTTCCGCATCAAAGTCGACGACGGCGGCCCCCGCCTCGTTTTTATGAATCTTCCAGCGCTGCGTCGTAACTCCCACTTGCTCGACGATCTGATGGACGCGTTCGAGGCTGCTCGGGTCTCCCAGCGGCGCGGTAATTCTAAAAGTGAGCAAGCGCACGTGCAGGCCAACGCGGTCTTCGACGAAACCAAGAAAAACCAGTGCTACGAGTAGGAGCAATGTGGTGAAAATAGAGGTCACCGGCAAGCCTGCGCCGACGGCCATACCCACGCTTGCGATCACGAAGATTGTTGCCGCGCTCGTGATGCCCATCACCGCTCCGCGCTCCCGAATCACCACTCCTGCGCCGATGAATCCGATGCCCGGAATAATTTGGGCCGCGATGCGCGTGTGATCGCCGCCCACATCAGAAGCCATCTCGTAGGAAACGATCGTAAAAAGAGCCGCGCCAATGCAGATGAGCATATTGGTACGCAGGCCTGCAGGTTTGTGGCGCAGTTCGCGCTCGAGCCCTACCGCTCCACCCAGCAGCGCCGCGAGCAAGAGCCGTCCGACAATCACCGTGTTCAGGTCATGCAGCATGGCACCCCCTGTCTTGCGCTTGGAGGATTCTACTATGACCCGAGCGAGCACGGGCCGCGCGCGCGCCACACCGTGTGGGTTACAAGGTAAACGAAGTGAGTCTCGAGAAGCGCCGCGCGCGCGCCGTGATCTCGCTTTTTTTCACCGTCGTAAGCCGCTCGACGCCGAATCGCTCGCAGGCAAAGCTGCCCATCACCGAGCCGTAGACCATCGCGCGCCGCAACGATTTCTCGTTCACGCGACCGGCGCTCGCCAGATAGCCCATGAACCCGCCGGCAAAACTATCGCCTGCGCCCGTGGGGTCGTGGACTTCTTCCAGAGGGAATGCAGGCACAGCGAACAGAAAATCTCGACAGACGAGCAATGCTCCATGCTCCCCGCGTTTGATCACCAGAATCTTCGGGCCCATTTTGAAAATATCACGTGCGGCGCGAGTGAGGTTGTGTTCGCCGGTTAGCTGGCGCGTCTCGTCGTCGTTGATCACCAGTACCTGAATGTGTTTCAACGTCTCGCGCAGTTCGCTGCCCGTGCGCTCAATCCAGTAATTCATCGAATCGAGGCCCACAAGCGCCGGCTTGCGCTTTACCTGCTGCAATACCGAAAGCTGGAGCGTGGGCTGAATGTTTCCAAGAAAAATGAACGACGTATCGAGATAGGACTTTGGTAGCTTGGGCTGAAAGTTCGCAAATACGTTCAGCTCGGTCGTGAGCGTCAATCGCTCGTTCATGTTTTGGTTGTAGCGCCCGGCCCAGAAGAATGACTTGCCGGGAGCGTGTTCGACGCCCTCTAGATCGATCCGCTTGCCGCGGCCGCTCAGGACGCCCTTGTCTTTCTCGGTGAAGTCGTCGCCGACGATTCCGACCACGCGCACAGGCGTGAAATGGCAAGCCGCCAGCGCAAAATAGCTGGCCGCCCCGCCCAGCGTGCGGTCTACTTTGCCAAACGGTGTTTCGATGCCATCGAAAGCAACTGAACCGACTACCAGCAGTGACATGAAATCTCCAGATTACGAGAACGAGTTCACGATCTACTTGCCGAACTACTTCCCGAAGTACTTCCCAATGATTGGCGCAAGCCGCTTCTTCGCCGCCGCCGGAATCATTTTCCGGTCCGTAATGATCGCGTGGGCGAGCGCCGACGCACATTTGCATTTTCGTTCTTCAGGAATTTCGCGAATCGCATCACGCAACGCGCGCTGCACATTTTCCGTGTTGCGATTCAGGTTCGCGATGATTTCACTCAGCGTGACGGCATCGTGCTGCGGATGCCAGCAGTCGTAGTCGGTAATCATCGCGATCGTCGCGTAACAAATTTCGGCTTCGCGCGCGAGTTTCGCCTCGGTGAGGTTGGTCATTCCGACCACGTCGAACCGAAGCTGGCGATACGTGTGCGATTCGGCAAGCGTCGAGAATTGCGGGCCTTCCATGCAGACGTACGTTCCGCCACGATGGGTTTTCACGCCCGAACGCTCGCAGGCTTCGGCGAGGTGCGCTGAGAGATGGGTGCAGGTGGGCTTGTCAAAACCAACGTGCGCAACGATTCCGCCGCCGAAAAACGTGGCGATGCGCAGGCGAGTGCGGTCGAAAAACTGGTCGGGCACAAGGAAGTCGAGCGGCGGCAAATCGTCGCGCAGCGAACCCACTGCACTGACGGAGATAATCTGCTCGATCCCGAGCAGCTTCATCGCAAAAATGTTGGCGCGATAATTGATTTCGCCCGGCGAAAAGAGATGGCCACGGCCGTGCCGCGAGAGGAACGCGACGCGCCTGCCTTCGACAGTGCCGATTACGAATGCGTCAGAAGGAGCGCCGAAGGGCGTCTTCACTCGGACTTCTCGCGTCTTCGTAAGGCCCGCCATCGAGTAGAGGCCGCTGCCGCCGATGATGCCGATCCTAATGGCTTCTTTCCCGTTCTTGCGATTTCTTGCTTTGGGCATTCGTCAGTCCACCTTCACAGGTTCAATTTCAATCTTGCCTTCGCGCTCGCGGAGATAGGCCGCGGGCACGTGAGGATCGTGAACGAATAGTGCGAGCCATTCTCCCTTTACAACTTGCGGAATCCATTTCCTTTTGTTTTCGAGCGTCTGCATCGGATAGAGGTCGTAACCCATGATCCAGGGCAGCGGCAGATGCGCCGCCGTCGGAATCAGGTCGTCAAACAAAAACGCCGCCTTGCCTCCGCCGTGCAGTTTTACGCTCATCATGTCCGCGTTGTGTCCCGGCATGCGAATCAGCTCAACACCCGGAGCGATCACGCGATCGTCTCCGATGAGCGAGAGCTTCCCGGCCGCTTCAATCGGCATGTAGTTGTCCGGAAAGTAGCTGGCCTTGTCGCGCTCGGTGGGATTTTTCGCGTGTTCGAATTCGCCGCGCTGCACCACGTAACGCGCGTTCGGAAATGTGGGCACAACCTTATCCTTCACGATTCGGGTGTTGCCGCCGCAGTGGTCGAAATGCAGGTGCGTGTTGATGACGATGTCGATGTCTTCCGGATGCAGGCCGTAGTGGTGGAGGCGTTCGATCAGCGTCGGACCTTCGAGAGCGTAGATGTCTCGGAGCTTGTCATTTAACTTGTCGCCCGCGCCGGTCTCGATGAGAATGCGCTTCCCGCCTGCGTGAACGAGAAGGGAATTCATCGCCATCGCGATCCGGTTTCGCGAATCGGGCGGCGCTTTCTTCTCCCACATCGGCTTCGGAATCACACCGAACATCGCGCCGCCATCGAGCCCGAAGCGGCCCGCCTCGAGAATGTGAAACTCCAGGTCGCCCAGCTTCAACGTTTCGCTCCGATTCCGGCGCGCGCGAGAATTTCATTCACCGCTGCGTAAGGGTCCTTCTTGCGAGCCGCTACTTCCGCGGCCAGCGCTTCGAATTGCGCTTCGTTCATGTGTTCTCCAACCACACGCTCCATCAGGCGCGTTTCCAGCAGACGCAGCAGCCATTCCTTCCAGTGCGCGATTTCGCGGGCGCGGCGCTCGTGCGCTTGATCGAAATGCTTTCGGAATAGCTTAATCTGCGCGGCCAAATCGGCGATGCCTTTGTTCTCGGTGGCAATCGTTCGGACGATAGGCGGCTTCCAGCCGTCGCGCTCGGGAACGATCGTCAGGATTCCGCGAAGTTGCGACTCGAAGCGCTCGGCGCCGTCACGATCCGATTTGTTCACCACAAAAATATCGCCGATCTCCATCAGTCCAGCTTTCAGGCTTTGCACGTCGTCGCCCATGCCGGGCATCAGCACCACGATCGTGCAGTCCGCGAGCCGGACGATTTCAATCTCCCCCTGGCCAACGCCAACCGTCTCGACGAGGATCATCTGCTTCCCCGCCGCATCGAGAAGGAGCGCCGTGTCACCAGTCGCCTGCGCGAGTCCGCCCAAATAGCCGCGCGTTGCCATCGAGCGGATGAAGATTCCAGAATCGGTCGCGTGCCCTTGCATCCGAACGCGATCGCCGAGAATCGCGCCGCCCGTAAACGGACTCGACGGATCGACGGCGATAATGCCAACAGTTTTCTTTTCGCTGCGATAATGGCTCGCGAGCCGGTCGACGAGCGTGCTCTTCCCCGTTCCGGGCGCACCCGTGATTCCGACGAGATAAGCATTCCCAGTGTGCGGGAAAAGTTGCCGCAAAATTTCTTCGGCTTCGCTCGACCGGTTTTCAATCGCCGAAACTGCGCGCGAAATCGCGCGCACGTCACCTGCGCGAACCTGTTCTGCCCAGTTTTCGACGGAGGCGGTCATGTTAGGCACAAAGTGAACCACAAATGGAACCACAGTTGGAGTCGAGTGGGAAGCTCAAAACTTGCAGAGACGCTTGCTGGCGAGCATAGTTTCCAACAAGATTCAAGCTGGAGGTGAGGAGATGAACCTTATTTCAAGTCCGCGATTCCTGGCTGCGTACTCGGCTGTGGTTTCCACGCTGCTTGCCGTGACTCTGCTCGCAGGGTTTCGGCCCGGGAAGCAGCCGACGAGTTTCGATGCGATCGATGTGCACCGCATTAATGTGGTTGAGCCGGACGGAACTTTGCGCATGGTGATTTCGAACAAGGCCGCTTTTCCCGGCGCGATCATTCGCGGAAAAGAGTATCCGCATCCGGATCGCAAGACGGCCGGGCTGCTGTTCTTCAACGACGAGGGAACGGAAAATGGCGGCTTGATTTTTGGCGGCGCGAAGGATGCGAAAGGGAGCGTCGAAAGCTATGGGCACTTGAGCTTCGATCAGTACGAGCAAGACCAGGTGTTCACAATCGACGCAGGCGATCAGAACGGACTGCACTCATCGGCTATGACGATGTGGGACCGCCCTGAATATTCGATCGGAGAGCTGCTCGCGACAGCGCCCGAAAAACGGGAAGCATTCGTCGCTGCGCATCCGCAGTGTCATGCACGTCTTTATCTCGGACGAAACCAGGACCACTCGGTGGCCTTGCGGCTCAAGGATACGAAGGGGCGCGACAGAATTGTCCTGCAGGTGGATGCGGCCGGCGCACCCGTGATTGAACTTCTGGATGAGTCCGGAAAAATCATCGGACGATTGCCGGACATCGCGGAGCCAAAACTCTTACAGTAGGGCCGCGGAACGCCGCTATTTCTTGCCGAGAATCTGGCGGGCGATTACCAGGCGCTGGATTTCGCTGGTGCCTTCGCCGATGGTGCAGAGTTTTACGTCGCGATAATATTTTTCGGCCGGGTAATCCTTGATGAAGCCGTAGCCGCCGTGAATCTGTACAGCTTCGTTGGCGACGCGCACGGCGACTTCTCCGGCATAGAGTTTGGCCATGCTGGATTCGCTGGTGATGCGCGCGTCGTAATCGCCTGCGGCGATGGCGCGATCGGCGAGCCATGCGGCTTTATATGTGAGCAGACGCGCGGCTTCAATTTCCATCGCCATGTCGGCGAGCTTGAATTGAATGGCCTGAAAATCGGCGATCGGCTTGCCGAATTGTTTGCGTTGCTTCGCGTATTTCACGGAGCATTCGTAGGCGCCCTGCGCCATGCCAAGGCCGAGCGATGCGATCGAAATGCGGCCGCCGTCGAGAATTTGCAGGCTGTTGACGAACCCCTCGCCTTCCTTGCCAAGGAGATTTTCGGCAGGGACGCGGCAATCGGTGAAGACAACTTCGGACGTGTCGCTCGCGCGCAAGCCGAGCTTGTTTTCCTTTTTGCCGGGGCGGAAGCCAGGAGTTCCCTTCTCGATGATGAAGGCGGAAATTCCGTGGCTCTTCTTCGCGCGGTCCGTTACTGCCATTCCCACGCAAACGTCGGCGTAGTGTCCGTTGGTCGTGAATGTTTTTGAACCATTAATCAGCCAGCCAAAATCTTTGCGCACGGCGGTGGTGCGAGTGCCGCCTGCATCCGAACCAGCTTCAGGTTCTGTCAGTGACCAGCAGCCCAGCTTCTTGCCCTGCGCAAGCGGCGTGACGTATTTCTTCTTCTGCTCTTCGGTGCCGAACTTGTAGATGTGATTCGTGCAGAGCGAATTGTGCGCCGCGACGATAATGCCGATCGAGCCGTCGACGCGCGAGAGTTCCTCGATGATGATGGCGTACTCGATGTAGCCCATCCCAGCGCCGCCGTATTTTTCCGGGAAGATGACACCGAGAAAGCCCATCTCCGCGAGCTTGGGAATTATTTCCGACGGAAACTTGGAGACTTCGTCCCACTCCATCACATGGGGAAGTATTTCGGCCTCGGCGAAAGCGCGAACGGTGCGCCGAAGCTGCTGCTGCTCGTCGGTTAGTGAGAATTCCAAGGGTCCTCGCTCATAAGCAGAATATATGGATGTCTTATCTTTTCATTTATACCACAAACCCTTGGAACCACAGATGAACACAGATAAACACTGATAACTCCAGATAAACGCGGTCTAAGTCGGCGACCTCCACCGCGGCGCGAGATGCGCTTGGTGCGGCCCACATAGACCTCATTTACCAGCCTTCTTTGGCGTTGTTCTTTTTGTTTTGCTCGTCGAGCCACTGCTTCAGCGGGGCAAAATATTCGAGCATGGCGGTGGCGTCCATTTCTTTTTGGCCGGTGAGCGCTTCGAGGGCGTCGGGCCACGGGCGGCTCTTCCCCATCGCAAGCATTTTTTCGAGTTTCGCGCCGTCCTCTTTGTTGTTGTAAATCGAGCAGCGGTGGAGCGGGCCGGTGTAGCCCGCAGCGCGGCAAAGTGCGCGATGAAACTGGAATTGCAGAATCGCGGCCATGAAATAACGCGCGTAGGGCGTGTTCGACGGGATGTGATATTTCGCGCCGGGATCAAAATCCGCTTCGGTGCGTGCGACGGGCGGCGCGACGCCCTGATACTGAAGGCGCAGATCCCACCAAGCCTTGTTGTAGTCAGCGGGCGAGATTTTTCCTGAGAAGACGCCCCATCGCCATTTGTCAATCATCAGCCCAAATGGAAGAAACGCCACTTTATCCAGCGCGCGATTCATCAGCAACCCTATATCAGACGAAACGGGCGGAACGGTTTCGAGCAATCCGATTTGCTTCAGGTATTCCGGCGTGACGGAAAGCGCGATCGTATCGCCGATCGCTTCGTGAAAACCGTCGTTGGCACTGTCGCGAAATAGCGGCGGCTGCATGTCGTAAGCACGCTGGTAGAAATTGTGTCCGAGCTCGTGGTGAATCGTCGAGAAGTCTTCGGACTTCTGCTCGATGCACATCTTGATGCGCAGGTCGTCGACGTAATCGATGTCCCACGCGCTCGCGTGGCAGACGACATCGCGATCGCGCGGACGTGCGAACATCGAGCGCTGCCAGAAAGTTGGCGGCAGCGCCGGGAAACCCAGCGACATAAAGAAGCGCTCGCCGTAGTGGACCATGTCCACTGGTTCGATTTTCTTCGCTTTCAGAATTTCCGTGAGGTCGTAACCGGGGTCGGCATTCGGCGGCGCGACGAGCGGATAAATGTTGGTCCAATCCTGCGCCCACATGTTGCCGAGCAGGTCGGCGGGAATCGGATCGTGTTCACGAACTACCGCGGTGCCATATTTTTTCACGAGTTGGGATCGCACGTAGGTGTGCAGCGAAACATAAAGCGGGCGCACCTGCAGCCAAAGACGATCGAGATCGGCGCTGAATGCATCGGGAGGCATGTCGTAACCTGACCGCCACATTTCGCCTACGTCGGAAAATCCGAGTTCGCGAGCGCCTTTGTTCGCGAGGACCACCATGCGCGAATATTTCTGGCGCATCGGTGGCGCGATCGCGTGCCAGCCGGCCCAAACGCGTTCGAGTTCTTTCGGATCGCGGCTCGTCGCAATGATGTTTTCGAGGTCGTTCATCGAAAGGCATTTTGCGTCGGCGCCTTCCGGGCACCACTTCCCTTTCCCGTAATCGCTTTCGAGCGAAGCGATAATTTGCGAGAGTTCGGCCTGCTCGGCAGGATCGCTCGGCGCGGGGATGTCGACCGAATGCTTGAGAAGATAAATTTTGCGCGCGACGTCTTCGGAAAGTTTCAGGTGTTCGTACTGATTTGTTTGCGCGGCGAGTTCAGCGGTGGTGGCTTTGACGATCTGATCGGCCTGCGCGGAAAGAATCTCGGTGTCGTGCGTGATGAAAGTCTGCTGAACCCATTGCGCGCGGGAGGCTTTGATCCAGATGTCGAGAAGGCGCGTTTCGGCGGCTTCGATAAACTGGCGCGCGGATTCCGGGGTGGCGCCGTCTTTCGCCGGAGCTTGCAAGACGCCCTGGGCGGAGCTTCGTGCTTCGATGGTCATGAATCCACCTATCGCGAGGATGAGCAGCGCAACCACAGATGAAAACAGATGAGACGCAGATGAGCACGGATACGGCAAACGCCTGGTAAATCGACCGACAAGCGCAAAAAGATTAGGGCGCACTGTTCTCCGGTTCGCGGCCGGTGGTGGAATTTGTGAGGTCACCCTAATCTCCTAATGCGCGGCGGCTGCGGGCGCACGGCCGGCGATCACTTCGGAAGTGGCGGCGAGAGCGCGATCGATCGCGGCGCGGTCGACGTCGTAGTGAGTGACCATGCGAATCGCATACTTGTCCGACGAGCCGCAGCGGATATGGTGTTTGCCGAGTTCGGCGCAGATATCGTCAGCGGTGCGATTGGTTGCTCGAACGTCGAAGATGACGATGTTGGTGGCAACTTTTTTCGGATCGAGCGAGACGCCTTTTATTTTCGCAAGGCCTTCGGCGAGGTAGCGAGCGTTCTCGTGGTCGCGATGCAGAATTTTCGGCGTTTCTTCGAGCGCGATGAGGCCCGCAGCCGCGAGAATCCCGACCTGACGCATGCCGCCGCCCAGAAGTTTGCGGCCGATGTGGGCTTTGTCGATGAAATCGCGCGGGCCGACGAAGCATCGAACCGACCGGAGCGCCGAGCGCTTTCGAGAGGCAGAACATCACGGAATCGAATTTGCGAGTCAGGTCGGCAACGCTTCGACCGAGCGCGACCGACGCGTTGAAAATACGTGCGCCGTCGAGGTGCACTTGAAGATTTGCGGCGTGCGCGCGATCGCAGATGTCGTCGGAAACGTGCGGCGGGTAGACGGTGCCGCCGTGCATGTTGTGCGTATTTTCGAGCGTCGATCAGCGCGGTCTGCGAGCGGTAATAGATTTGTGGGCGGATCAGCGGCTCGATCAAATCCCACGTGAGCGTGCCGTTGGGCGCCGGACGTGGTACGCGGCAGGCAGCCCGCAATTGCGGACATCGCATGCCATTTCGTAAAGATATATGTGCGCGCGTTGCTCGCAGATCACTTCGCTGCCGGGGCGCGTCCAGGTCTTGATGGCGAGTCAGATTGGCCATCGAGCCCGGTAGGAACAACAGAGCGCAGCTTCGCGTGCCGAAAATTTCCGCGGCGCGTTCTTGCAGGCGATTGACGGTCGGGTCTTCGCGCGTAGACGTCGTCGCCAACTTCGGCTTCGGCCATGGCGCGGCGCATCGCGGAGGTTGGTTTGGTGACGGTATCACTTCGCAAATCGACGGGGGTCATGATTGAAGTCTCCCTACTACGCGAGTAAGGCTAGCACGCGGCGAAAAAGATGCAAGAGCGCTCCGCCTTCGGGTTCTAAGCGAGGAGTTCAGCGAGAACTGAGTTTGAGATTGTCAAATGATTGGGATTAAGGCGAAGGCGATTGGCTTGGAGCTTTAGGAAATCCTGGGCGCAGAGCGAATCGATTTCGCGGCGGAGGGCGGCGAAACGGGCGCTTGTTCCGTTTCCTGCGGCGGCGTATTGGCGCTCGATTCGGGCTAAGTCAATTCCGTCGAGTTGGCGGAGGCCTAGGAAAAATTCTTCTTCGAGAGCTTCGGCAGCGGTGACTGGCTCGATTTGCTCGCGCGGGGAGCGGCCTTGCTCGATTGCAGCAACGTAGGCGGCGGAATCGTGAGAGTTGGCCCAGCGCGTTGCGCCGTCGAAGGAGTGCGCGCCTGCGCCGAGGCCAAGGTAGGGAGCGCGTTGCCAATATTTCAAATTGTGGCGCGAGCGGCGGTCCGGAAGCGCCCAGTTTGAGATTTCGTAGTGGTCGTAACCGGCGGCCGTTAGGCGTGCGCAGGCTGATTCGTAAAATTCGGCTTGGGCATCATCGGGCGGAATCGTGTTGGCGCTGTAGCGCGCGCCTCCTGCGAGCGATTCCTTACCGAGGTGGCTGCCTTCATCGATTTCGAGCATGTAAATCGAAATATGCTCGGGGCGGAGGCGGAGAATTTCTGCCACGGAACGATCCCAGGATTCGCGCGTTTGGTGCGGCAGCCCGGCGATTAGATCGATGCTGATGTTGTCGAAGCCAGCGGCGCGAAGAATTTCTGCGGCGCGGTCGATGTCGACACGGCGGTGCATGCGGCCGGTGGCTTGGAGTTCGCGGTCGTTGAACGATTGTGCGCCCAGGCTAATGCGGTTGAACCCGGCGGCGCGCCAGGATTTTGCTTTTTCCGGGGTGATGGTTTCAGGGTCGGCTTCCAGGGTTACTTCACTTGGCTCGAAGCGGTAGTTGTGACGCAGAGCGTCGATAATCTTCGCGAGCGCGATCGGATCGAGCAGGCTCGGAGTTCCGCCACCGAAGTAAATAGTGTCAACCAACGGGCGCGTCTGCGACTCAGTCGCAGTCAGGTCTGAAATTTCGTGGCAGATCGCGTTGGCATAGGGTTCGTAACGATCGCGTGAAACTACGCCTGTATGGAAATTGCAGTAGGTGCATTTCGATTGGCAGAACGGAACCTGGATGTAGACGCCTAAACTCATCGCATGTTTATTCTACCTCAGCGGACCAGAAGATGGTCTTGAGCCGGGGGCTACTAGGCTTTTCGAACCTGCGCGAACGATTTTCGGGCACGCTATTTGAAAGAGCGCGCGAGATAACTTGGACCACTTGGTTCAATGCGGCTGTAGCCGCCGCGAGGGCCGGTATTGCTTTCTTGCGAAGGTAGCGACTGGAGGCCGGCTCGGAGGTACGATTCGCTGCCGAGCAGTGTGTCCAATTCTCGGTCAAAGCGCTTCCGCTCCCGCGCTGTGCGACTTCTAGCCAGGCGCACCCGAAATGCACGCAATTCGAGTCTGGCCCGGATCGGGACGGTCGGGCGGAGCTCGCGCTCGACTCGAACTACGAGATCGGCCATGCATTCCGTCCATTGAGATCTTGTTAAAATCGGGATGCTCCTAGGAATTGACGATCGCCCCGCGAAAGGAAACCCATACCAACCGTCGCCAAACAGAAACCAAAAACGACAGCGGCTAGTCGCCTAGAGCTGCGGCGGAGCTGGCGCCGTAGAAGCTGAACCATGGCTTTGCGGCTTTCAGGCGCGCGTTTACGTTGTTAATGTTTTTTACGCCCTGATCGTTGAGCCAATCCTCGAGGGCTTTGCCGCCTTGCTTCGCGTACACGGGGATGCCTTCCTTCCACGTGGCGCGGCCGCAGAGGACACCGGAGAAATTCGTACCCGCTTCGGCGGCGAGTTCGAGCGTTTCGTTGAAGACGTCGTTGCTGACGCCAGCGGACAGATAGATAAAAGGTTTCTTCGAGACAGCGGCGGCGCTACGGAAATAATCTTTGGCCTGGTCGCGGGTGTAGGCGGATTCGCCTTTACAGGCTTTTGTGCCGGCGACATAGGCCATGTTGATCGGGACTTCGACTTTCAGGACGTCGACGGCGTATTGCGGCTTCGAAAATTCCTCCATGCTCTTGGTGACGACTTCAGGCTTTTTGCGCGCGAACTCGATTGTCTTTTCGTCCTGGCCCTCTTCGTAGCCCACGCATTCGAGAAAGAACGGAACGTCGGAAGCGACGCACTCAGCGCCGATGCGTTCGACCCAGGCGTGTTTAATATCGTTAATCTCGTAGGAATCGTACGGCGTGTAGTAGAGCAGGATCTTGATGCAGTCGGCACCAGCTCCAACCAATCGGCGCACGGACCAGATGTCGAGAAGATCGGGAAGACGGCCGGGGCGCGTGTTGTCGTAGCCGCTATTTTCGTACGCGAGAAGAAGTCCGGCGTTTGACGAGCGGGCGCGCGCGGCGGGCAATCCGTATTCGGGATCGAGCAGGATCGCGCTCGCGTGAGGCGTTAGGACGCGCGTGACGATCGTCTTGAACTCTTCGAGCATTTGCGGCGTGACGGCGCTTTTGTCAATGCCCTTATCCTTCGCGATCGCGCTCTTGAGCGAGCCGCGCTGGTCCATGGCGGCTGCGGCGATTACGCCACGCGCGTCGGAAACTGCCTTCATGCCCTTCTGCTTGCCCGGCGTGATCTTCATCGGTACGTCCTCCGCGGGATGTTGTTAGGTGCGCGGCATTTTAACACGGGAGATGGGAAGAAAAGGAGGTCGAGGAGGTAGAGGAAGCATAGGAAGTAGAGGAAACGGCGGAGGAGGTATTTAGAGGAAGAGGAGATGGTGTTGGGGAGCGGCGAGGTCGAGGTTCTGGGTGAGATTGTCGAGCAGTTCGGGGCCGTAGAGAGCAAGCCAGGGGATCGCGCAGAGCAAACGTTCCTGTAGATCTTTGTGGGGATAGAGCGCATCGAGAATTAGGCGCTCGTGACGGTCGAGAATGCCGGTGCGCAGATTTTCGGCGCGGCCGGCTTTTGATTTCAGTTTGAGGAATTGATGCAGCATCTTGCGTCCAGCCAGATCGAGCGCCCCGACGAGCGTGCGATCGAGGCGCTCTAACGGACGGCGATAATTGTTGAGAATTTTGCGCAGGATCCTCTCGTCCGCTTCGAACCGGCGCGCGAGCGGGCGCGGCAGCGACTTCAGCTCCATTTTCTTGCGGAGAACCTGGCGCCCGCGAAATACGTCGCGCACATCGAGGTCATATTTCTTCAGCAAGCGCGCGATCGGCGGTTCGATTAGGGTAAAAGCGGCGCGCGACAGAATTGCAGGCATGCGGCCGAGGAGAGACTTATAAACAAGCTCGTTCTGCGCCATGTACGCTATTTCTGCGGGACCGCCGATGTAAGCAGCGGTGGGCAGCAGCGTGTCCTGAATCACGGGACGCAACAAGACATTCGCCGTGAAAGCTTCGGGCGACTTTTCGATTGCGGTGCGCAGATCCTCGATCGAGAACGACGATTTGCCCGCGGTAAATTTCCCGTTACGGCTGCGAAGCGGTTGGCGCTGATTATCGACGTTGTAGAAAAGCAGCGTGGATTCGCGCGTCACTTTTACCTGCGCGTGGAATCCCTTGTGTTCGAGTTCCTTCGAGCGCGCCAGCAATTCTTCACGGAGCCTTTCGGACTCGTCCAGCGCGCGGCGGTAGACGCCGGCGGATAGGCGGTGCAGCCGCGCGTCGAGCGGATCGATGAAAATCATCCCCCGCCCTGCCAGAACGCGTGCCATCAGCTTTCCGAACGCCGAACCATAGGTGTCGCCGGGCGAGTATGACTCGCGAAGGGCTTCCGCAAAATCTTCCGCATAGGAACTTTCGAGCAACGACGCTGCGTTTGCGACCTGCCGCTTCACCGCGTCACCGAGAATGACTTCACCGACACGGCGGCCAGCATCCTGCTTTCGCTCGAGTAGTTCAAAACGAGTGAGACCTGCGCGAGTGTTCCAGTCGGAGTGATTCACTTCCGCAAGATCGTGATCCTCCGTAGCGAGCCAGAAGATCGGAACTGCGTCGGTACCGCGCTGCGTGATGGTTTCGGCCCAACGCAGGGCCGTGATCGCTTTGTAGATGCTGTAGGCGGGGCCGGAGAAAAGTCCCACTTGCTGGCCCAGTGACGATCGCGACGGCGCCTGCGGCAAGGCGGTCGAGATTTCTCGCTGTTTCTGGAGGGAGCTTTCCGGCTGGCGCGAAACGAGCATTCTGCTCACGCAGAACCTCTACTACCGTGCGGCGCGTTTCAGGATCGAGGCGTACTTCGCGGGCGGCAGCGAGGATTCCGGCTTCGGTGGGCGGATGGCCGAAATAGCGTTCGACGCGCTTGAAATCGTCAGAAAATGTGGCGAACAGTTTCGTGGTGTGCGGAATTTCGCGAAACGGGAGACAGTGAGGCTCCATGGAGGTGCTCATGATACACGCGCCCTCTGGCCGCAGCAACGAAGGTGGGACGGGCGAAGCGGAAGGAGGTTAGCAGGCGCGGAGATAAAGGAAAGCGTCGCAACCGGCTCTGCAAATGAATACGGCGCGCGACAGGAATCTGTAACCGAGTTGGATCGACAACAAATGGCGAGTTTCTCCGTTGCGATTTGAATTAACGCAAATTAGCGAACGCACTTCTACAGATGCGCGGAGCGAGTGGTTAGATTCGAGAGCATGACGTCAATTTCCAGCTTTGCGGATTCACTAACCGGAAGGAGAGGCGGGCGCGGCGGGCCGCCGTAGTAGCCGAGGCGATCCAGCGTGTATTTCAGGCCGGGGATCCCGTATTGCGGGCCGAGCATTTTTGCCGGCGCGAGGAGTTGCTGCGCGAGCGAATGGGCGCGAGAGGAATCACCGGAGCGCGATGCGTCATATATTTCAACGCAAAGTTCGGGGAACACGTTTGCAAGCGCGAGAATCGCACCGCACGCACCGAGTTCGAGCGATTCGAAGAGCGTCGAAGCGGACCCGACCAGCGTCTGAAATGATTTCGGAGCGGCAGCGATAATTTTGCGGACGCCTTCGACGTCGCCCGAGCTGTCTTTCATACCGATGATGTTGGGATGGTGCGCGACGCGCGCGATGAGAGCGGCGTCAACCTGCAAGTTCGTGAAAATCGGCACGCGAATAGACGAGAACCGGAATGCGCGCGGCGTCGGCGACCCGAAGATAATATTCTGCGAGCGCTTCGATCTTCATTTGCGGCTTGTAGAAGTGAGGCGTGCGAACGAGCGCGGCATCGTAGCCCAACGACGCGGCGCGATTCGTGTGCTCGATGGTTTCGGCGGTGGCTTCGGCGCCGGTGCCGGCAACGAGAGTTTTTCCGGGTGCCGCCGCTTCCTTCGCGGTCTCCCACACTCGATATATCTCTTCCCAGCGCAAGAGAACCGATTCGCCGGTTGAACCGTTGGAAACATAACCAGCGAGCCCGATGCGGTTGTAGCGCGCTATGTTCTCGCGCAATCGTTCAGGCGCGAACGAGCCGTCGGACGCGAATGGCGTTGTGAGGGGTACTAAGATTCCATGAAGGTTCATCGCGGGTATTTTATATCAACAACGGGCGATGCAGGGAAACCGATTCGCTTGGCAAACAAACCGTGGCGGGCGCGCCGCAGAGCGTAGGATTTCGCGTTTCAGGTTACAATCCCGTCAGTGACGAAGAGAAAAAAAAGAAAACTCGCCTCCGTTACGGTTGAAGCCGGCGCAGCGTCGGATACCAGTCGTGCTACCGCGGCGACTCCGGCGCGGACAGAACCGTTTGCGGCGCGCAGGCGGACACGCCTACACGTGCTGCTGCTCGTCGTAATATCGCTCGCGGCCTATGGTCTCACTCTCCGAAACGGTTTCGTAACCGACGATGACACTCAAATCTTGATGAACCCAAACGTGAAGGAATCGCCCAATGTCGGAAAGATCTTTAGCGGCGATGTGTGGGCGTTTTCGAGCGAAAAGTCGGCAATCGAAGGCGTGACGAACTACTACCGGCCTCTGCAAATTCTGGTGTACGCGGAAGAGTATGCAGTGTTCGGCGCGCGACCATGGGGCTGGCACGCCGTGAATCTCGTGCTGAATGCAGGCGTGGTGGTAGCTGTATATATCCTGATTGGGATGCTTGGTGGGGCGGAACTGGCGTTGTGGTCGTCCCTGTTGTTCGCGCTTCACCCGATGCACTGCGAGGCCGTGGCGTGGATCGCGGCTCTGCCAGAATTGCAGTGTGGACTCCTCATGGTGGTAGCGATGATTTTCTATCATCGCGCGCGATCGGGAGGAAACCTTGTTTGGAATATCGCGCTATCGACGGCAGCGTTTCTGGGCGCGCTGTTCTCGAAGGAGACCGCGCTTCTTTTCCCCGCAATTCTGCTTTCGTCTGAATATTTCTATCGAGGGGAACCGCTCAAAAGCCTATGGCGCAGCCTGAGATGGATCTGGCCGCACCTCGTAGCGCTGCAGATATACGTCATCGCACGGGTGCATTGCCCTCGGAACTTTTGCGCCGGTCTATCAGGCTGCGCGAGCACCGCTGGGCCCGCTGCAACTGGCGCTGGCGATCCCAACGATTCTGGCGCGATACGTCGGGAAGCTGCTCGCGCCGATTGAGATGAATTACTTTTATGCGTTCCCGATGCCGAAGACGTTTGGCTGGTGGACGATTGCAGGGTTTGCGGTAATGACAATTTTGGTAGTGGGAATGTTTGCGCTGCGGAATGGCCAGCCTCTTCTGGCTTTCTCTGTGGCGTGGTTCTTGCTCACGCTCGCTCCTGCTATGAGTTTGAACCGGATCGGTGAGAATTTCTTCACCGAGCGCTATCTGTATATTCCGTCTCTCGGCTTCTGTGTGGTGGCGGCGTGGGGATGGCTGCGGCTACGAACGAAATCGGTCCGCGAACCGGGACACTTGGCGGTATGGGGCGCGGGAGCGGCAGTGATGGTTTTCTATGCGGTGCAGGTCGAGACGCGAATTCCGGTCTTCCGCAACGATCACACTCTCTTGACCGACACACTCCCGAAGTCGCCAATTCCGGTGCGGTGCACGCCATGCATCGCGCTCGACTTCTACCAGCACGGCGACCTTGACCAGGCGATCGCGCACATGACGCGCTCGCTAGAGCTGAGACCACACCCTGAAATCAGTTTGCTTAAACTGGCGCAATATTTCGTCGAGGAGAAGCGATACGACGAAGCCATCAACTGCTTACAGGAAGCCGTCGCTCTGCACCCGGAGTACGACGTAGCCTGGATCAACCTCGCGAAAACATATACAGAAAAGGGAGATTGGGAGCAGGCAGCCGCCACCTATCGCCACCTCGAGCAAGTGGATCCGAAGCACGCGAGCTACTACGAGCGATTGGCGGGAATGGCTGATACAAACGGCCACGTGGGCGAGGAGATCGCGGCGAAGCAAGAGGAAGCGAAGCGCGAGCCTCACAAAGTGGCGACACTCGTCCAGCTTGGAGATGCATACGCGCGTGCTGGCCGTTGGGGGGAAGCCGAAGTGGTTCTGAAGCGAGCGATCAGGGAAGATCCGACGAACGTCCAGATTCTGATGAAACTTGGAATCTCCCTGGAACAAACAGGAGACAGGCAGGGCGCCATCGACTCGTTCGAGCGTGCGCTCACGTTGAGGCCGGACTTCGCGCTCGCGCGAAAATATCTTGGCGAGGCGCTGGCGGCAGCGGGGCGGATCGACGAGTCAACGGCCCAGTTCCAGACGATCCTCGCAAACAACCCTCGTTACGAACATGCGGATGAAGTGTATTACGCGCTGGGGCTCAATCTCGAGAAGAAAAGCGACGTGGCCGGCGCCGTTCGAGAGTACGAGCAAGCGCTCGTGGCGAATCCGAATTTTGCAGACGCCCAAAAACGCCTGCAGTCGTTAGGTCGCCGCAACCGCTAGAACAATCTTCGATAGCCCACGAAAAGATACTGTACAGATCGGCTGTCCGCGCCCCGAAGCGGCGATGTCCAGTCCAGCTTACGTGCGGTCGCTCGAAGCCGGAGTTGACGCTGGTGCCGGCGAGTGGGCTGAATCGACCGGCGCGGACCCGGTGGACGTTGAGCTCTTGCGGCGATGAAGATCCTGCAGCGCGGCTACATC
>CAVZNU010000009.1:0-734156 GCA_963776695.1 uncultured Acidobacteriota bacterium
TATATATATATATATATATATATATATATATATATATATATATATATATATATATATATATATATATATATATATATATATATATATATATATATATATATATATATATATATATATATATATATATATATATATATATATATATATATATATATATATATATATATATATATATATATATATATATATATATATATATATATATATATATATATATATATATATATATATATATATATATATATATATATATATATATATATATATATATATATATATATACATACATATACATACACACACACACACACACACACACACACACACACACACACACACACACACACACACACACACACACACACACACACACACACACACACACACACACACACACACACACACACACACACACACACACACACACACACACACATATACACACATACACACACACACACACACACACACACACACACAACACACAAAACACACACACACACACAACACACACACACACACACACACACACACACACACACACACACACACACACACACACACACACACACACACACACACACACACACACACACACACACACACACACACACACACACATATATATATATATATATATATATATATATATATATATATATATATATATATATATATATATATATATATATATATATATATATATATATATATATATATATATATATATATATATACACATACATATATACACACACACACACACACACACACATATATATATATATATATATATATATATATATATATATATATATATATATATATACATATACACACATACACACACACACACACACACACACACACACACACACACACACACACACACACACACACACACACACACACACACACACACACACACACACACACACACACACACACACACACACACACACACACACACACACACACACACACACACACACACACACACACACACACACACACACACACACACACACACACACACACACACACACACACACACACACACACACACACACTTCAGCCCAAGACGAAATATTCCTTCTAAGCTGCAGTTCTCGGCAGGTTTTCAGTACATTGGCAAAAATATTATTTGCGGCTGCCCAATCGCCTTTCGCAAGAGCGAGAGAGCCGGCATTTATACCAGGATAGTATTGTAATCGGTCAGCATCATAGGCGCGGTTATAGGCGTTGAATGCTCGTTCAAGATCTGTAGATTCTCGGGTGGCTTCCCACTGCTCGCGAAATATTCTCCCCTCTAGAGATGCGATCTCCGGGTTCACCGCCAGATTTGGATCTAGCCTGCGAGAATTTTATCCAAAATTTCAGTTGCCGACGCTCTTTGACCTAATCCCAGCAACGCTAGGGCCTTCCGATGGAGCAGCCGAATGTCGTCACCAAGCAGACTCAGAGTGTGGTCAATTCGTGATCGCATCTTTGTACCGCTTTTGGTCCAAGAGGACCCGGCTAGCAACTCGTGCAGAGCTGGTTCGATCGCCGGTTGACCCCCGATGGCAGCATAGAATTGCTGTCGAAACCCGGCGACTTCTGAATCGCGGCCGCACTCCAAGTAATACTCGATTCGGTCCTTCCAAACTCTGCGCCTGTTTGAGCGGGTCTATCACCTTGCGACCTCCGTGGATTTCAACGCCTTTAGATACCGCATCCAGGGCCGGATCGTAGACGTGTTTCCTGCCTTCGAGATTAATCTCGGCCTCTTTCGTCAATCGAAGGACCACTTCCAACACGCTTTGCTTGTCAGCGCCGTTGTACACTTGATAGGAGGACAATGGGTTAGCCAGATCTCCTCGGCCTAAGCCTATGACGACAGGAATAATCCCCCTGATTTTATCGACACCGCTGGCAGCACCGCATTCCCACATGATCCAGGGTCGACTAGCGCTCGATGGCGTCTGGATCGCAATAAGGAAGTCGCTGCCTTTCAACATTTCATAGAGTTGGTTTCTCCATTCAACGCCAATTGGTATTCCTCCAGTCGGTGCAGTGTCGCTAGAAAACCAAGTGTCGATAATGCCCAGGGAAACACCATCGAGCAATTCCTTCCATGCGCCGGCTAAGTTCTTTTCGTCATGTGAGTGGCTAATCAGGACTTTAATAGGTTTCGGTTTCATCGAGCCTTTCGAGTTTGTCGGGGGTTGACTTTCTTACGTTCGAAACGTCGATTTTAAAAGGGCAGATCTAATTATTTCGATCTTTTAACTGAGAAACACTGTGTGCCACAGGCACTAGATTTGGGATTTTTTGATCGCCACTCGTCGGCCTTTGCCGACATCATGATTGCTTTCCGAAAAAACGTTCCCAAATAACATCGAGCTCTGGAGACCGCTTTTCCTGGGAGAAATTATCAATCAGCTTTCTACCAGTCCAGAAGGTCTCTACATCCTCGGCTTGCTGTTGCCCGCTCAGTGCATCAGCCAGTTCAGCAAACCAAGGTGGTAAGGATGTTCCCTCAAATTGGTTATATGTCAGGACACGTCCAGGCGTCAGTGTTCCGAGCCTTGTTACTCGAATTGTATCCATTGCGTTCCAGACTCCTCCAGACAACGTTAGCAATTCTTTGCCGTCCCGCCTGAATTGAGCGAAACCAACCAAGGGTTCATTTATCGATATCGATGTCAGCCGTTTCTCGTGCTCGTCCAAAATTTCCACTCGTCCGTATAGACATTTAGCCACTAACCTCGGGTTTGTACCTCCGCGTGCAGTGGTTAGTAGGATTTTTTGGTCACGGAATGACTGGCCACGTATCAAATCGCAATGACCTGTATCCGTGTTAATACGCCAAACGCCAGCGTTCCAGGTCGCCAACGTAATTTCATTTTCACCAGGTCCAAATGCAATCCGAGCCGGAGCCGGAATTCTACTTAGTTCACTCTGATCACTAACGGCATGAGCGACCGGTTGAAAATTCGCATCATAAAACTGCAATTTGTTCCCAGAACAGATCGCAACTATTTTGCCTGACACATCTCGGCTGAAAGCGATTGCGATTACTCCGTCGTTTTTCAGTTGCTTAGACGCCACATCGTCTTTCAAATACGTCTTTCCGTCAGTATCGACCCGTAGTACCTGGCAGATAGGTTTATAATCGCGTGTGGACGTGATGACCACGAGATTACCTGCGTCGGCACTCCAAGTGGCGAAGTAGTACGGACTGCTCCCTTCTAAATCTATCGGTTGCGCATTCTGATCGTAACCTTGCTTCTCAGGAAGCCATCTTCGAATCTCGGCTCTTATAGGATTAGGTGCAGGAGCTTGCGCAGAGGGATCTATCGGCGCGCTTGGACCGGCAGATCCTTGCAAACCTGACGTCAGGTCCTGGGACACGCTTCTCGGGAGGATGATAATCAGTGCGGTTCCATCGTCGCTAAAGAACGCCGCCGGCGGAATGGCTGCCTGCCTTTCTCTACCGGAGACAGCCTTATCAAAAAGCGGATCTATTATAGGCTCCAGGTTTGGCGAGAGCGAATCGGGATCACATTTCAGGAGTTTGCCGTCGCTTGACACGGCAAAGATTTGTTTTCCATCGGGGCTGAAGTTGGCGGCTAAGATCGCTGCGTCGGGGCAACGAAGGGGAGGAGATTCCGGAAGGCACCAGGCCGACTCTGTAAGCAGTTTCCACGCAAGCTTCGCGGCGTTCAAATTGACAGGGTTGAAGCGCAACGAAATCGCAAGGTCATGTAATGCAGTCGCCTCGCCGTTGACCTGCAGATTTAAATCACGTTTCGCCCGTTCGAGTCGGACGTTACTGAGCGCCTCATTTTGGGCAAGCTTTTCTCTAGTCCTGTTGAGTTCTTCATATTGGGAGTAGGCATAAATGGCGAGGATCGCGATCAAAACTAGCGTGACAATAACACGCTTTGCATGGCGGCGATCTCGGAGACGCAGTTTCTTTTCCGCCTCGGTTGCCCGTGCTTGAGCCTCAGCCCGTTGTCGTTCCAATTCAGCCTGACGCTCTGCCTGGTCCAGTTTCGCCTTCAGAATACTCTGGCGGCTGAGCGTTAGCAGTTGCTGCGCCCGGGGGCTTAGCCCGAACCCTTTCGCTTCCGGCGCCTGGAAGAGCTTCTCAGCGGACCGTAGCTCGCCCTCGTCGAGCAAGTCTGTGCCCGCGGCCTTCTCCTCTAACCACTGTCGAAGTACTTCTGCTTGGCCGAAGCGCTCAGCCCATCTTTTATTTGATTTCTGAATAATCTCCACGAATCGGTCATGCGTCAGTTCATACCACCGCCCGCCGCAGCGTTCCTCGCTCCGCAGTAAACGCAATCCCTCCAGCTCATCGACAGTTTCATTTGACAGTCCCGCGACCCCATCGACGTCGCGGAAGACCAGGGCGCGCGTTCCGGCCGGAGTGATCAACTCCCTCTCGAACCAGTGTCGCAATATTGCTTCCTGCTCGCTGCTGCCGCCTGCGGCCTCGCTTAGCGCGTTCTCGTAAAAGTTCAGAAGCGCACTGCCAAGGTCGACGCCATGAAGCTGCTCGGCCGTGATTTCGGGGGTATCCGGAGGCAACTTCCGCCACAAGGTTTGGCAGACAATTTGGAGTTGAACGGGCTCGACAAATTCGCTCTTTTCTTTTGCGGCACTAGTGGTTTCGATTTGCATTAGGTCGGCGACTATCTGCTCTGCCACGCCCGGAGCGAAGGGCCGGCCTAAGCGCTTAGCTGGCTCAGTAATAGCTGCCACCGCGGACTCTTCAGTGAGGTACTCTAAGTAGAGGCGCCTGCGGAATTTTTGCGGCAAGATTCGCGCGTAACGGTCGAGCCGGCCGACGTAGTCTGCGCGCATGACAAAGAGCGAGCGCAACATTGGGTCCGCGTTGAGAGCATCGCGGATCTGTTCAAAAAAACCTTGGCGCTCTCGCCAGCGGTTGGCCTGGACAGCGAAGATCTCCTCGAACTGATCAAAAATGAGAAGCCGTGGCTTAGCGCATTCTTCTGCCGAACTGTGCTGGTGCAAAAAATCGAGCAGTGACATGCGGGCCAAATGCTGAGGCTCCGTCTCGGTTTTAGCCAAACTCATCAGCATGTGGAAAATAAAAATATTCGGTGTTGTGAACTCGGGGGAGGCTCCTTGGACGCGAACAGGACCGAGGATCTCAAACTCCTCCTCTTTTTCGAGGCGCCGCAAGAGCCCCGCATTGATCAAAGAGCTCTTGCCGACACCAGACGGACCATAGAGGACAACTTCCCTGTGGGCGATCACCAGTAACGCCAACTCGTTCGCTTCACGGTTGCGGCCAAAGAAGAGATTCTCGTCCTCACGCCCAAAAGGTCGCGGCCCGACGTATGGCAGTTCACGTTCCATGTTTAGGAAACGAGTCCCAACGCTCGTTTAGCTGAGCAAGAAATTCCTGAGGCGCTCCCCAGTAGAATTTAATGTTGAACGGGTCTCCGCTGAAATATTTGGTTAGATATTCCTGTGCCTGCGCCCATTGCGCTTCGGCAACTTCTTGCCCGACCTGAATGAGCTGTGCCGATATATGTCTTTTGACCAGACTGCTTCGCATATGACTGGCCATGCTCCGAATGAGTACACGGAAACCAAGATCCGCCAGGCGGTAACCTAGAAACAACAGTGACGTTCTCGTGAATGCTGCCTTGATCTGCGATGGAATTGCCTGATCATCCCTCGATGTATTGATCAGGAAATCCAGATAGTCGTCCTCGGTCACGACCATTGATTCGGGCACCCCGGAGTGACCGTGCAGGTGAAAGACGACAGGGTTCGCCACAGTCGCGGTGAAATCGGGATCATCGAACGCCGAGCCTCCCTCGGGAATGAACCGGTTCCACTGGCAAAATCCTTGTCGGGCATCACGGTTGTTCGCCTGGAGCGCCCGCACAAGATAATCATCGTAGGCGGTCGTGATATAAATCGGCACCGGCAAGCGAGCCAGTAGGCCGTGCACATTGTCCGGGGCTTCAAAGTTGGGCCGCGTGGCCCTCCTGCCCCATTCTAAAAGTTCTTCGCGCAGCGCCAGAGGATCGAGCGTCGTCGCGATAAACTGGCCCACACGCGCGAGATCGTCCGAATCTTCGAACGGATATCCAAATTCATCGGCCCATTCCCGCGCGATGTGAAACCGTTCCGGCAAAGTGCCTCTGGGAGTTTCGGGTCCCAAAATGGGTGTGCACTGGAACCTGCTAATCCGACCCAAGAGGAGGTTCCAGTCAGCTGAGGTTATTGCGGTTTGAGATGCTCCGATTGTACTGATCATGTTAGACCCTCAACTGCGGGATTTGAACTTAGTCCAGCGGTCGCGCAATTCTGCCGCAAATTGCTTGGCGCTGCCCCAGTAAACCTGCAGATCCATGGTTTGGTAGTAACGATTGAGATATTCCTGCTGGCGGCGCGCTACCTCCGGGTCCTCAGGCGGCATCATCACGGCAATGTTCGTTATCTTAAGCCGCGGCTTGAGACCTTGAAAGAGAACCCGAAAATTCCAATCGGCCAGACGATAGCCGATGAACAAGCAAGTGGAGAGGTCTAGAGCCCTTCGGATGCGTGCGGGCAAAAGATTTGGGTTCCGCGCGATGCCGGCAAGAAAATTTAAATAGTCGTCCTCGGTCAGCACCAGTGACTCCGGGAGGGTATGGCCGTGGAGATGGTAAACAACCGGGTTGGCGACGGTAGGACTGAAATCAGCTGTGTCGAAAACTGATGGCACGTCTTGAACCGCCTCATTCCACCTGCAAAGCTCTTGGTTTGCGTCGCGGTACCGGTTTCTAAGCGCCCGTACCATGAAATCGTCGTAGTTCGTAGTCATGTAGACCGGCAGCGGCAGATCGGCAAGAACCGCATGCGGCTCATCGTGGGTGGCAAAGTCCGGCGCTTTCACGCCAGTAATCAGCTTCAAAATCTTCTCCTTTGGAAAAAGGAGATCAAACTGGACGGCAAGGAACTGTGCGACTTCGACCAGGTTATTTGGGTTGCTAAGCGGATAATTGTGCTCCTGGGCCCATTGCATGGCTACATCGGAACCAAGCGGGAGAGTGCCAGCACACGCCCCGGCACCCAGGAACGGGGTGCACATTCCTTTCCTGATTCTTCCCAACAACAAATTCCACGTTGTATCTGTTAACATAGCCTGCGCCTATTTGCGGACATTTGACGGTCTGGCAACCTCCCAACTGACTTTCAGCGGGCATCACAAACGCATAGGAATACCACAAACGCGTAGGTGTGCCATAACCCTTCCGGGTAACGTTTCATACCCCAGCAGAGTTCTGAAAGTACGGCTATGCGACGGAGAAAACGTGAGACCAGGCTCCCCATCCCATCATCCAAAGGAATGATAGAGTATCTCGAATCGGAAATGCCGCCTGAGACTGACTTCATCAAGGCGATGATTGAGGTCTGAGGTCGGACTCCGCTTAAATCGTAGACTGCGCTCAAAAAGGTAACCACGATTTAGATTGCCGTCGCGCTGGATGAACTGAGATCATTGCGGCGCTGATACCAAATCGGCGTGCACGGCTCGGATTTCAAAAGCTCCGAGCCTTGTGGATTTCTGAGCCGCAAGTTAGGCTTTTGCCGATCCTCCCGGATTTTCAGATGAATAGAAGAAGTTTCATCAGTCGTTTGGCGGCGGTCCCCAGCGTCGCTGCCCTCTGGCAACGTCTAACGACTCGGATTCGGGCGGCAGTCACTTCGGCCAGCTCCTTCGATTTTCGCGTTCGTCCATCCGATTCATCATGGCCCAACGCGGAAAGCTGGGAAAAGCTGAAACAAGATGTCGGCGGTCACCTCATTGAGGTGCAGTCTCCGCTCGCAGCCTGCAGGGCCACACCGGACGGCCCGCTCTGTCAAGAGATCCTCCAACATTTGCGGAATCCTTACTACATTGGCGACCAAGCCGGGGCAACGCAAACGACAGGCTGGTTAGACGGATGGATCTCTGCCCCGAGTGCGTTTGCAGTTGCTGCCCGAAAAACCGAGGACGTCGTTGCCGCGGTAAACTTCGCACGCCTGAACAATTTGCGGCTCGTGGTAAAAGGCGGTGGTCACAGTTACCAGGGAACGTCCGACGCCGCGGACTCTCTGCTCATTTGGACGCGGGGGATGAACCGTATCACTCTTCACGATGCCTTCCTTGGCCAGGGGTGCGCTCGAAGCCAAAGCCCGGTACCGGCTGTTACGGTAGAAGCGGGCGCGATGTGGATCGACGTCTACAATGCCGTAACCACTATAGGGGGCCGCTACGTTCAGGGCGGCGGTTGTGCAACCGTGGGTGTGGCGGGACTAATCCAAAGCGGCGGTTTTGGAAGCTTTTCGAAGAACTACGGCGTAGCTTCAGCTGGATTGTTGGAAGCGGAGATTGTAACTGCCAACGGCTCAGTCCGAACCGCGAATGCATGCACAGATTCTGAATTATTTTGGGCTATTAAAGGGGGTGGTGGTGGCAGCTTTGGCGTCATCACCAGCATGACACTTAGAACGCGCGAGCTTCCAGCCTCTTTCGGAGGAATCAATGCCACGGTCAAGGCTACGTCGGACGCGGTCTTTCGCCGACTTGTCGGCAGGTTCATCAGCTTCTATAACGATAGCCTCTTCAATCCCCACTGGGGCGAAAGCGTCACATTTCGGCCGGACAATACCCTCGCAATCACAATGCTTTTCCAGGGCCTCGACAAGCAGCAGGGGCACAAAGTCTGGCAGCCTTTCTTCGACTGGATCGCTGATTTGCCGATCGATCTAAAATTCACAGCGGAACCGAGAATCTGGGTTATGCCCGCTCGAAACTGGTGGGATCCTGAGTACCGAAGAAAGAACTCGCCTAACTCGATCATTGCGGACACTCGACCAAGCGCTCCTGAAAGCCATGTATGGTGGGCAAGTAATCAATCCGAAGTCGGCATCTTCATTCACGGCTATAAGTCCGCTTGGCTCCCCGCCTCGTTGTTGGAAAAAGAACAACAGAAACACCTCGCCGACGCCCTCTTCGCGAGTAGCAGACACTGGGATGTAGCTCTGCATTTTAATAAAGGTCTGGCCGGGGCTCCGATGGAAGCTGTGAGAGCAGCCGCAGACACGGCCACCAATCCTGCGGTTCTCAATTCTTTCGCCCTCGCAATCATCGCCGGTGGAAGTCAATCGGTCTACCCGGGCATTCCCGGCCATGAGCCCAACCTGCCAATCGCCCGCAATGAGGCCAATCAGATCGACAAATCGATCGAGGAATTGCGGAAAATAGCTCCAGACGCCGGGTCTTATCTGTCCGAAAGCGACTTCTTTGAACGCTCCTGGCAGAAATCCTTCTGGGGAGCCAACTACCCGAGACTCCTGGCAGCGAAGCGACTGTATGATCCCACAGGTCTGTTCTTCGTCCATCACGGCGTAGGAAGCGAAGAATGGAGCGCGGATGGCTTTAGGCGATTGTCCACACGCTAAAATAGATAAGATAAGAAGCTGACTTGGGCGACATCGCAAGATTCATCGGGTTGCCGAGACCAAGTGGACTCAATGAGTGCTCATCGAAGCCCGCGCTTCGTCTTCGAGCAGTGTCTTTCGCTCCTCCTCCGACAGTTTTAAGGGCTCTAGGACCACCACGAGTTTGCGGAGTGTGCCGCTAAACGCAAATGGCATTTTATCGGCATAGTCTTCGACGACCGGAGTTCCGGTATCTTCACCGACGTCGAATGTTTCATCGAGCGAGAAGCGAACCTGCACAGTCTGCGGGATTTGACCCCGCGCTACTTCCGCCGTCAACGCGCAGCGTCGCGGTTCCACCTTTGCCGATGCCACCGCCGTCGTATTGAAAGTCGACGCGCACTACATGATGACCTGGTGGAATGGGTTGGTTTGACGCCACCCGGAACTTGTGTTGCGGTTGATTGGAAAGCGCATAGACAAACTGTGGCTTGCTGTCGAACATCAACAAGCCCCACCCGCCAAAACGCCCTCCGACCGTTGCCAGCACGCCGCTTGCACCCTCCGGCGGTACCTCAATCTCGGCGGCTACGCTGAACGACTTGTTGGTGAAATTCGGCGCCGAGCCTTCCGGGATGCGAATCATACCAGGGTAATAGGTGAACTCCTCTCGTCCTCGGGTCAGGCTAGGGCGAATCGAGGGGTCAAATCTCGCAGCAAAACTGGAGTCGAGCGGATAGACATTATACTTCTTCGCTTCCACTTCGAAGGCGGCTTGTAACTCCTTTAGGTTGTCCGGAAACTTGTCCACGAGATTGTTCGCCTGACTGTTATCCTCGTTGGTGTTGTACAGCTCCCATTTGAAGTCATCTGGATTCGGTTCGTTACCCACCTGTGTGATCCATGGCAACCGTAGCGGCGTAGAACTTGCCATCCAACCGTCTTGGTTGCCATTTCCGTGATGACGCCGCTCGCATTGCTGTGATGATTGCGGCCCGTGATCAGCGCGGCGCGCGTCGGCGAACAAAGCGCGGTCGTGTGGAACATCGGGTACCGCAGGCCATTTTTTGCAACGCGATCGAACGTCGGCGTCGCGATCGGACCGCCGAACGTGCTCGAGGCGCCGAAGCCCACATCGTCGGTTAAGACTAAGAGGATGTTCGGTGCACCTTTTGGCGCTTCGATTCCCTTTGGGAAATCCGGCGTCGAGTCCCTGGCCAGGCGCTCGATCTTGCCTCGAAACGGCAGTTCTGGACGAGGCAGCGTTGTGCCTTGGTCGTCCGCCGCCAACGCGATGGCGGGGGAGACAACGACGCCTAGTACCGTGCTAATGATTTTGAGGAGTATGTTCATTTTATTCCAGAGGATTGCCGCGCCAAACGGTCTGACAACCCAAATGCGAGATCAACCAGAATCGGCAGCGTCATTGACAGCCTCCTCTATCTCTATCGAAAACGATCTATTTCAAGAGGATCATCACCCGCGTGCGTGCGTGATATAGGGTTGCGCTGACCGCGCGACCGGCGCTGCGCGTCTAGAAACGCGATCCCATGCGTGTGGCGCGGTAGGGCTCACGCTCCTGCGTGACCGGCGTGACTTACCCCGAGCCGTACGTCGCGGCCTGACGGTTCTGCGCAGATGAGATGCGATAGGCTCCGAAACCGCGCTGCAAACGCTCAAGCGCGATGTTACTTCATGACGGCCCATTGGCATGATGAGATCGCAATTCTCTACTTCCCACTCACCCAGGTTCACGACGTCGTCGTACATCTTTTCGAATTCCGGGCTTTACGATGGAAACCAGGGATGAAACCCTTTCGAGGTTACGAAAGGGAGTTTGTGCAAGCCCTTCTTCGCTAAGGCCTTGTGCTCAGGTGGAACCCCCCGAGGGTCCGCCCGATTCAAGCGGCTAATTTTGGGGGCTTGATTCCTACAAATTCCCGTAGGATATCGTAAAAGTAGGTGAGGGGAAGCTAGGGCTAGCAGGTTTGGCCGTACTCACGTGTTCTCACCCCTTGCTTGTTGGTGTTAGTGTCTACATAATCCCCCCGAATCATGAAATTCCCGTTTCTATTTTCCCTGGCGTCCATTGAGTCGCCTTCCTGGTCCGGTTCGGTAGAAACGGTCGTCAAGATTCTTCACATTTATCCGGTTCCCAAGGTCCTTGAGATCTGGCAATCGGCGGCGCTTGAGTACGAAAAAAGCCATCCCGCGGTCAAAATCGAATTCGATTATCTGGAAAACGAGGAATTCAAGGCAAAGCTGCCCGCGCTGCTTCAATCCGACGATCGTCCGAGCCTGTTTCACAGTTGGGGTGGAGGTGTCATGCGGGAACAGATTCAAGCTGGAGTCTGCCAGGACATTACCAACGCCATCGAGGTGGACTTTAAGGATACATTCTATCCAGCCGGGGTTCATGCCTTCATAGCTGAGGGTAAATTGTACGGGCTGCCTGACAGCGTCGGTCCAATCGTTTTTTGGTATAACAAAGTGCTATGCGAGAAAGCGGATGTTGATCCAAGCGCAATCAAATATTGGGAGGATTTGCTCGGTGCGGTCCAAAAGTGCAAAGAGGCAGGCGTCATTCCGATCGCCGTCGGAGGATCCGAAAAATGGCCCCTCCAGTTCTACCCCGCGCTTCTGATGATGCGAATTCTCGGCAAGGAGGGGATGGCATCGGCTTACCAGGGCGACAACGGCGGGTTTGCCGGGTCGGATGTCCTTAAAGCCTGGAAGTTGTACAAAGAGCTTTGTGATTTGGATTCCTTCCAAAAGGGCTTTCAGACAATGAACACCCGCGACACGGCGGCCTTCTTCCACGACGGCAAGGCGGCATTCCATCTTCAGTCGGGCGCCTGGGTTCTGACGGCGGGTCGCCTGTACGCTGCCGATAAAAAAGGGTTACCTGAGGCCAAACTCGGTTGGTGTTTCTTTCCCGAGGTTCAGGGCGGCAAGGGTAAAGCTAATGATATCTTTGGCAGCGTTTACGGCTGGTTGGTTTCCAAGGATGCGCCTAAAGAGACTTTCGATTTTATGAAAGTGTGGCTGGGGAAAAAGACCCAAACCAAACTTGCCGCTGAGGGTCTTTCTATCCCGATGGTCAAAGGGACTGCGGAGGCCATCCAGAGTCCTTTCTACAAGGCCCTTGCTGTGGAGGTGGATCATTCGGATTGGATTTGCGTGGCGATGGATCAGCTCCTTGGGCGCGAACCGGGTCGCATCTTTAACGAAGAAGCTGCGGCCGTCGCTGCCGGTGCCCATTCTCCGGAACAGGCTACGCAGGTAATCGAACACTCCTGGTCCAAATGTCGGATTTAGGTAGGAGCAACTTACCCTCTCGCTCTCGATCTTCTCGATCTTCGTGCCGGCGATTTCAGTCTTGTCCTCTCCACTCGTTCCGCTAGCCCCACACCGCGGCTACAAGCCCGGAAGAAGTTCTCCAAGCGTTGATCCGGTACACCAGGGAAACCAACGATTCCGAACGCCAGACATTAGCTATACCCGACCGTCTGCCATGTGAGGAATTCCTTCAGTGACGGCTGCAATATCACACCGAAGACCGTCGCAGATCTGGCAAAGAACAGAAAAGGTCATGTTACGTTCACCGCGCTCAACCCCACCAAAATAAGTTCTGTCTAATCCGCACTTTCTGGAGAATCCTTCCTGGGTCCAACCTAACACTTTCCGCGAAGCTCTTATGCGCAGGCCAAGCTTTAGTAGTTCTACGTTTATAACTGTCATACTCCTAAGATCCTCCGCCTAGTGGTTGCTCCCGGTCCTTCTGCCAAACTTTGCGACCGTGGAAGATCCCCGCACGCGCCCTCCACTGTATTAGTATAGCACGGTCTCGCGATACTTCTCACTTCTTTTGGCTCGGGGAGAACCAGAGCAACGACATCACGAACATATACGAGGCTGGGCCGGCAAAAGCTGGAGCTTTCGCTTACGACGCGCCATCGAGTTCATTTCCCAGACAGACATCACATACTCTGATAGGGCATCAACAAAATGAATTATACAGAGCTGGAGGCAGCGAGATTTTTAAGCTTGAGATGAAACGATTTATCGAGTTCGACATCCTTCGGGGGATCTTACTGTTGATGATGGTCGTCGACCATTCGCCCTCATCGCTTCGACTCTTTACCGATCAGCCATTTGGGTTTTTCAGCACCGCCGAGTGCTTTGTGTTCGTTTCTGCATTTCTGGCCGGCATGATCTTTCGCAAACGCGCCGAAAAGCTCGGGTTCGAAGCGGCTCGATCGTCTTCGATTAGTCGGGCCGGGCGCATCTATCGGGCACATCTCGTCACTGTTGGCTTCGCATTTGTTCTTGGCAGCCTCTTTTTATCCGAGCTTCCCGGTATCAGAAATCTGTTAGGCCACTTTCTGACGGATCCCTGGGCAACGATTGGGGGATCACTCGCGCTGCTGTTCCGGCCGCCTTTAATGGACATCCTGCCGATGTACATCCTATTTTCTTTACTGACACCTGCTGCGTTCTGGGCAGCTTACCGCTTGGGCTGGAGGACGGTCCTTCTGATCAGCCTTTCGACGTGGTTCGTCGCACAGGCAAACGTCAGAGACATATTGCTAAATACCTTCAAGGATTCGCCATTCATTCAGCTTGGCCCGTTCGATCTTCTGGCGTGGCAACTGATCTGGGTGGGCGGCTTGTTCGTCGGCCAGCGTTTTCAGGAGAAAAAGGCACTTCTTCCCCGATCTCGATTGCTGCGCCTGCTCTTGCTGATCTTCGCGATCGCCTTTCTCGTCTGGCGCTGGAGTGCTATCGCGTTCGGACCCGATCCTGTTACTCAGACTTGGCTGATGGATAAATGGCATCTCGGGCCGTTACGCCTGATCAATTTCTTCATCGCCGCTTCCGTTGCCGCGACATTTCTCAAGTATATGACTCGCTGGGAAGCACCTCTGCGACCATTTCTGCTGATCGGTCGTCACATGCTTCCTGTCTTTTTGCAGCCAAATCTGCCTTTCTGTCTTGCTCATCGGCCGGACCGACTCGGGCAGATTGACCGCCGAACCGGTCACCTCTGCTCTCGTAATTTGCCAACTGTTCGCCGCGCCGATCTTCGCCTGGTTTTTGGAATGGCATTCAGCGGCCAAGGTTTTGGATCGTCCGGCGCTGATGGTGCCGGCCACTCACCACCACAACTCAACCTCGGTGACGCGATCGAACGAAAATTCATCTCCTTCTCGCCGCGTCAGACAACGGGTCTTACAACCCCATTGAGAAGAATTCAAGAAGCCAGGAGTTGCAGGCTATGGAAACAAATGTGCGTGATTCGGCGCCGCCGAATTCTTTTACCGCCCGCTCAAGTCGCACTTCTTGAATTCTTGACTTCTCGAGTCCCCGCTTTCTCTGTGCTAAATTGGGCGTCCAATGAGCCGCCTTGCAGAGATTATCGCTTACAAGCGAAAAGAGATTGAGCCATGGCTAACGCATACAGCGGACTGGGGCGACCGCGCAGCCACGCTGGGTCCCGTATCGCGGTTTCCGGAAATCGCTGACTTCAGGGCAGTTTGGGTTCGTCGGTGAAGTCAAGCGAGCGTCGCCTTCCGCAGGTGTGATCGCCGAGGAGTTCGATCCCGTCCGAACCGCTCTGGCCTACGATGCGGCCGGCGCAAACTGTATCTCGGTTCTGACCGACGAGAAGTTCTTTCAGGGTCACCTGGATTATCTCGCGCTGATCCGGCACCGAGTACCCAAGCCTCTTCTAAGAAAGGATTTCACCCTCCATGAGGTCCAGATCTATCAGGCCGCGCTCGCCGGCGCTGACGCCGTACTTTTGATTGTCGCAGCGCTGACGGACGACGAACTGAAACGGCTCAAGACGGTAGCCGATCAGATCGGCATCGATTGCCTGGTCGAAGTTCATAATGAAACTGAATTGGCATCGAGCGCTTGGCATTGGCGCCGCTTTTATTGGAATCAACAATCGCAATCTGGCGACGTTCGAGATTGATCTGAATGTGACGGAACGGTTGGCACCCAAAATACCCCGCGATTGTACCATCGTCAGCGAAAGCGGGATTCGAACCGCCGCAGACGTTCGCCGGGTCGTCGCTGCGGGCGCCCATGCAGCATTAGTCGGTGAATCACTGATGAGGGCGCCTGATCCGGGCGCGTTGCTGAAAAGCTTCTTGGCCGCCGCAAGAAATGCGGAGGAGAAGTAAGCGTCCCGGTTTGCGTTTCCCCAGATGGACAAAAGGAATATCGACCAGATCGTCGTTGCTCCTTCGGATGCAAAACAACGGCTCGATCTTTTCCTGGCCGCGAAAGTAGACCGTTTTTCACGTACACGGATTCAGACGCTGATACAATCGGGCCGCATTCTACTGAACGGAACAGTTTGCCGCGCCAGGCAGATCATTCGCGCCGGGGACAAAATAACGATTTCGGAAGCGGAACCTGAACCGGTCGATCTGCGGCCCGAGGATATTGCACTGCCCATTCTTTTCGAGGACGAACACTTGTTGGTCGTCGACAAACCGGCCGGGATGACTGTTCACCCAGCGGCAGGTGTACAGATCGGGCACACTCGTTAACGCGCTGCTTCATCATGCCAAAAACTTGAGCGGTATCGGCGGCGAGCTTCGGCCGGGAGTGGTGCATCGACTCGATAAAGAGACCAGCGGTTGTCTTGTGGTTGCCAAGCACGACATCGCGCATCTGCGGTTAAGCAGCCAGTTTGCCGGACGAAAGGTTCAGAAATTCTACCTCGCGTTGTGCGCCGGGAAATTCGCCGCACCCGCCGGCGAAATTATAAGGCCAATTGGCCGTCATCCCGTGCATCGTCAGAAAATGGCTGTTGTCGACCGCGGACGGCCGGCTCAGACAAAGTTCGAAGTCATCCAGGAAACGAGCCGTTGGACCCTCGTACTTTGCCAAATTTTCACGGGAAGAACCCACCAAATTCGGGTTCATCTTCATTCGATCGGTCATCCCATCATTGGCGATAAGGTGTACGGGAAAGCATCCGGCGACCGTGGTCGACAGATGCTGCACGCATGGCGTTTGGGATTTTTTCATCCGATCACAGAAAATTGGTTGGAATTCGAAGCCGGATTACCAGACGATTTTCTCCAGAGTGGCGTCGATCAAAACACGATTGTTCGAGCAAGGTCTGAACTTGGTTGTCGAAATGTTACGCGGGCTGGAAGAGAGTCCGTGATCTCCGTGCGGACACGACGCGTGCTCCAGAGGATCGCGCAGCTAGGAAAATCGGTGAGAGAATCGGACGCCGCCGAGGATTCGCCCATCCCGGAAGCTCCGCAAATTGGTGAGCCCATCATCCCCGAAGCGGCTGACGAGACCGCCGATGAGCCGCCGAAGCAGGAAAAACGCGCTCAGGCGAAGGCGTTTGAAGAGTTGCGGACGCAGGTGCTCGCCTGCACCAAATGTCCTCACCTGGTTGCGTTTCGACACTCCGTTGTTTTCGGAGTCGGCGACCCGACAGCAGAGCTGATGTTTGTCGGTGAAGCGCCCGGTGCCGACGAAGACATGCGGGGCGAACCGTTTGTCGGACGCGCCGGCGAACTGCTGACCAGGATCATCGAGACGATGGGGTTTCAGCGTTCTGGCGTCTACATTGCTAACGTGCTGAAATGCCGTCCGGATATTCCCCCAGGGACACCGGGAAATCGCCAGCCGACGCCGGCGGAGATGGAGACTTGTCTGCCTTATCTCCGGCAACAGATCGAGCTTATTCAGCCGAAGGTGATGGTTGCTCTGGGCGCAACCGCGATGCGTGGCCTGTTCGGAAAAGTCGAGCCGATGAAGGACATGCGCGGCCGCTGGCATTCGTTTGGCTCGATCCCGGTAATGGCAACATTTCATCCTTCCTACTTGTTGCGGAATCAGGCTTTGTCTGAGAAGCGGAAGGTATGGGAAGATATGCTCCAGGTTCTCGAGCGGCTCGGGCATCCCATCAACGAGCGGCAGAAAAACTATTTTCTGACAAGATGATCTTTCGCTCCGCATTCCGGAACGACTTCAGATTCGTGTTCCGAATTCCTCTGCCCATGAACCCTCTCAACACAGCACTTCTGGCGCTCGCTCTGTGTGCCGCGACCGCTTCCGCCGCTCTCTGGAAATCTGACGACTTTGATTGTCAAATTAACCTGCCGGACAGTCAGTCCTCGAACAGCCCGACCAACTGGACGACGATGGGCTCCACGGACGACGGAACACTGGTTGGCGCTCGACGGATCGACAAATCCGCGTACGTCTTTCTCGGCTATGTAGATCTGTCCAAGCGACGAAATTTTCATCTCAATGAAAAATCCATCGACGAATTGCAAAAGCGCTTTTTTGGTGAAGGGCAAGGGTTTCTGCCGCGGCCTCGAGCGGATCTCACTGCACGGGCTACCGGGCTACCGCCTCACCGGAGACGAAGTCTATAACGGCGGGCACTATGGTCTCGTCGTGGACATGTATGAAGCGAACAGCAGGATCTACGAAATCGCCGGAATGAAGGAGGGCGACAACCGTCCGCTGAAAGATCCGGATATCAAGGGCTGTATGACGAGCTTCAAGTTGTTGAGATAAGGTGCAGACGTAACGGGTTCTAGACATTCGCAGGAACATTCACTGGCCGAGTTCGGGGACCTGACGAAGCCTTGTGAAAGGCTACGGTCCGCCAGAAATATCCCTTACGAAATCGTCAACATCCTTTTCCGTGGTGTCCCAGGAACACATCAGACGAGCACCTCCACCGGGACCGACATCGGTGTAAAAGCGCCAGCCACGATCATGTAACTCGGCGACGAGCGGCGTCAGGAATTTTTGCGAAAACCGCGTTCGCCTCGCGGGAAACAGCAGTTTGACGTCTCCGGTCGCGGCCAAGCTGCGAAGTACAGTCTTTCTGCCATCGCATTTGAATGTCGTGCGTACTCCAGCCATTTTCCGTTCGCAAGTATTCCGATCCATTGAGCCGCCAGAAAACGCATCTTTGAGGCGAGTTGCCCGCTTTGCTTCATGCGGTAGGAAAAATTTGCCGCGGCGTTCTTATTGAAGAAAACAACGGCTTCGCCAAAAGCCAGGCCGTTCTTTGTTCCACCGAATACCAGTACGTCAACTGCCAACTTTCCAGGTTAATTCGGCAGGGGTACAATTCGCCGAGGCGACTGCATTTGCGAATCTGGCCCCGTCCATGTGCAGCGCCAACTGATTGGCTTTTGCGATTTCGGCTAACCCGGCAATTTCGTCTGGTCGATAAAGCGTCCCGAGTTCGGTCGTATTCGTCAGGCTGACCACTCGCGGCTGGGAGGCATGGACATCGCGCCTGCCGCGCAAGGCTTCCCGAAGGCTCGATGAATCAATTTTTCCGTCTGCACCCTCAACCGCCAGGATGCGCAATCCCTGGTTCAGGAATCCGGGAGCGTTGCATTCGTCGGTTTCGACATGTGAAAACCGGTGACATAAAACGCTATGGTGGGGCAAACATAAGCTACCGATCGCCAAACTGTTCGCGGCTGTGCCATTGAACACGAAATAAGTGTCACAGTCCGTCTCGAACAATTCGCGGAAAAGTTGTTTCGCCTTCGCGGTAATTGCGTCCGAGCCGTAGCCGACAACGTGCCCTGGGCTCAAATTCTGAAGCGCTTCCAGGACTTCCGGACAAATGCCGGCGTTATTGTCACTCGCGAATTGGCGCCGATTATCGAAACTCCACATGGCACCATAGTGAAACGAGATAAAGTAGCTCGCCAACGAAATCTCGAATTGAGGAGCAGAGAGACGTGTGCAATAGAGTTAGCGCGGATTTATGAAAGAAGAAATGGTTTTAGTTATCCGGCGTTCGCTGCTGGAATCGCTTGGCTTGTTCCAAGGATTACAGTTCGAAGTGGATCGTTATTTGACGGCGATGCTCGCGCGCGAGAATAACTTTTTCGCGCCAAGATCATCCGCTGAGACCGATCCGAGCCTAAAGCAAATCATTCCCTATGCCATACTCGTGAGCGGCGGCACGGTGCTCCGGTACAAACGGGGTAAGAAATCCGGCGAACAACGGCTTGTGGCGAAGGGATCAATCGGAATCGGCGGCCACATGAACGACCGTGATGAGGGGTTGTTTGCCCTCGACAGGCAAGCGTATCTCGGCGGAGTAGAGAGAGAAATAGACGAAGAATTGATCGTTGAGCGTCCGTTGCGGAATCGGATTGCCGCTCTTATCAACGATGATTCCAACGAAGTGGGTCAGGTCCACCTTGGTGTTGTCCACGTTTTGGAACTGCCGCGTCCGGTGGCCGAGAAACGGGAAAGTATGATCCTCAGCGTCGAGTTTCTCACACCAGAACAACTTCGCGCCGAGCGGGACACTCTCGAGACATGGTCGCAGATCTGTGTCGATAATCTCGAGAAGTTGCTCGCGGTGAAGGGAGCGGTGGAATAGTTCGCCAGGGCTGATACCGACGCCGACACTTCGATCAAACGACTTCGTGTCGATACGGCATGCTGTCTTGAGCTCCAGCTCGGGTCACCCTGATCGATGCGGCCTTGCACGCGCGCTCGATTGCCACCGGAAGCGACAGCCCGCTCTGCGATACCCACTCCAAGCCATCCGACAAAGCAGTCTCCTGCGCCTGTGGTATCAACTGCGTGCACTTTCGGTGCTTCGACAGACTCGATTGTCTTTCCCGTCTGAAAACATGACGCCGCGGGGACCTAGGGTCACCACCACATTTTTGCACCCCAGTTCGTGCAACGAGCGAACAGCAGCCGGAATATCCGGTTGTTTACTGAGATCCCGAGCTTCATGCTCGTTCACGACGATCACGCAAAGACTCTGGTAAACGCGTTTTGGCAGCGTCCGGGAAGGCGCGGGATTCAAAAGAAAGGGCTTTCCGAGTTCATGACAGATTCGGGCCACGGCTTCTATCGCGCCGTCTCGAATTTCCAACTGGGAAATCACGACGGCCGCCTCCTCAAACGCGGGTCGAGCCTCGGAAACCATCGCCGAGTCTACGGCTTCATTCGCGGATTTCGCGACTGCGATCAGGTTCTCGCGAGTCACGCCATCCACAAGAATGAGAGCGACACCGCTTGAGGCACCTTGGACGCACTGAAAGTAATCGACGTTAATTCCTTCCTTGAGAAGACGTTCTCGTGCCGCTGTCCCAAAAGCATCCGGGCCGTACGCTCCAAGAAAAGTGACGTGCGCACCCGCCCGCGCAGCCGCAACCGCCTGGTTCGCTCCCTTGCCGCCTCCAAACATCTGAAAATGCCCGCCGAGCACTGTCTCCCCGGGATTCGGCAGTCGATCACAAAAGATGACCAGGTCGGTGTTCGAACTGCCGACTACTAAGATGTTCGGTTTGACTGGCATGAAAGACTGTAGCTCGCTGCATGAAACGATGAATGACGCGAAAGATCAAGAATGGTTTGGCAGGGCTAGGAGCGGTGTGTCGGCGTGGCATTACCCAGAGCGCGGTAGGGGTCCTGCGTGACCGGCGTTGCGCGTCTGGAAACGCATTCCTGCGCGTGTGGCGCGGTAGGGTTCACGCTCCAGCGTGACCGGCGTTGCGCGTCTAGAAACGCGGTCCTGCGCGTGTGGCGCGGTAGGGTTCACGCTCCTGCGTGACCGGCGTTGCGCGTCTAGAAAGGCGGTCCTACGCGTGTGGCGCGGTAGGGCTCACGCTCCTGCGTGACCGGCGTTGCGCGTCTAGAAACGCGGTCCTACGCGTGTGGCGCGGTAGGGCTCACGCTCCTGCGTGACCGGCGTTGCGCGTCCAGAAAGGCGTTCCTCCGCGTGTGGCGCGGTAGGGTTCACGCTCCCGCGTGACCGGCGTTGCACGTCTAGAAAGGCGTTCCTCCGCGTGTGGCGCGGTAGGGCTCACGCTCCTGCGTGACCGGCGTTGCGCGTCTAGAAAGGCGTTCCTCCGCGTGTGGCGCGGTAGGGTTCACGCTCCCGCGTGACCGGCGTTGCACGTCTAGAAAGGCGTTCCTCCGCGTGTGGCGCGGAAGGGTTCACGCTCCTGCGTGACCGGCGTGCCTTTACCCAGAACGCGGTACGCCCATCTCTCAAATCTTACGAATAATTGACCTGACTAATGACATAGATACATTATTTATTAAAGTTATGAATATAGACCGATTTCCAGAACGGTTACGGCCCAATAGGGGTGTGCTGATCAAAGATCATCAGCCCACATTGGTTTTCGCTACCATCTGTACAAAGGGTCGCAAACCGTGGTTGGCGACGGACGAAAACCATTATCTGCTGCGGACTATCTGGACCGAAGCCGCCTACTGGAAAGTCGGGCCCTACATCATTATGCCAAATCATTTACATTTCTTCGCATGGCCCGGGCGGCTCCACGCCGACGTAGATGATTGGATCCAATATTGGAAATCTATTTTTACGAAGCGCTTAGGCAAACCGGATTGCCGCTGGCAACGGGCTTCGTTTCATCATCGTGTCCGTTCTCACGAGAGCGCTGAAAAATGGCGCGCCTATATGTGCGAAAATCCTGTCCGAGCGGGCCTAGTTCTAAAGGCGTGCGAGTGGCAATATGGAGGGGAGCTCTTCAAAACGGATTTTTGGTGGTAGGGCTCGGGATAAAGTCACGCCGGTCACGCAGGAGCGTGAACCCTACCGCGCCACACGCGCAGGATCGCGTTTCTAAGACGCGCAACGCCGGTCACGCTGGAGCGTGAACCCTACCGCGCCACACGCGCAGGATCGCGTTTCTAAGACGCGCAACGCCGGTCACGCAGGAGCGTGAACCCTACCGCGCCACACGCGCAGGATCACGTTTCTAAGACGCGCAACGCCGGTCACGCTGGAGCGTGAACCCTACCGCGCCACACGCGCAGGATCACGTTTCTAGACGCGCAACGCCGGTCACGCGGGAGCGTGAACCCTACCGCGCCACACGCGCAGGATCGCGTTTCTAAGAAGCGCAACGCCGGTCACGCTGGAGCGTGAACCCTACCGCGCCACACGCGCAGGATCGCGTTTCTGGACGCGCAACGCCGGTCACGCGGGAGCGTGAACCCTACCGCGCCACACGCGCAGGTACGCGTTTCTAAGACGCGCAACGCCGGTTACGCAGGAGCGTGAACCCTACCGCGCCACACGCGCGGGATCGCGTTTCTAAGACGCGCAACGCCGGTTACGCAGGAGCGTGAACCCTACCGCGCCACACGCGCAGGATCGCGTTTCTGGACGCGCAACGCCGGTCACGCGGGAGCGTGAACCCTACCGCGCCACACGCGCAGGATCACGTTTCTAAGACGCGCAACGCCGGTCACGCTGGAGCGTGAACCCTACCGCGCCACACGCGCAGGTACGCGTTTCTAAGACGCGCAACGCCGGTTACGCTGGAGCGTGAACCCTACCGCGCCACACTAAGACGCGCAACGCCGGTTACGCTGGAGCGTGAACCCTACCGCGCCACACGCGCAGGTACGCGTTTCTAAGACGCGCAACGCCGGTTACGCAGGAGCGTGAACCCTACCGCGCCACACGCGCAGGTACGCGTTTCTGGACGCGCAACGCCGGTCACGCGGGAGCGTGAACCCTACCGCGCCACACGCCCAGGATCACGTTTCTAAGACGCGCAACGCCGGTCACGCAGGAGCGTGAACCCTGTCGCGCCACACGCGCAGGATCGCCGATACACCGACCCGCCCCCCCACCCGCCCTTAGCGCTCACCGCTTTGAGCGAGAGCCGGCTGGACCTGTGTCAAATCGTTCCGCTTATCGCGCGCCTGAATCCCGCGCCAGTATCGCAGCGGAATGAAGCCGAGTCCTATGATGACCAGTTGACTGACAATGAATGCTAAGAGCGGTCCAAACGCCTTGATCCATGAAGCCGTAGGAGTGCAGGCCGACACCGAGCATATTGACGCCAAACCAGGACAGGCTCGTGATGATATTGCCAAACACGGTCATGAGCGCCAGGCCGCGTTCGCGGACGTATCCGCCCCATCGTGCGTGCAAAGTGATGGCATTCCATAAAACGATCAGGAGTGCTCCGTTTTCTTTGGGATCCCAGCCCCAGAAACGGCCCCACGATTGATCCGCCCAAATTCCGCCAAGGATCGTCGCAACCAGGCTGCATAAAGTCGCGAAACAAACAACGCCATACATCATTCGACCGAGCGATTTAGAGGTTGCTTCGTCAAACGATGTCGTAAACAGGCCGCGACATATGTAGATGATTCCAATCAGCCCGGCGAGAAACATTGCCGAATACCCCAGAGCCTCGCCCACAACATGCGTGGCGAGCCAACCGTTTGTATCCAGCACGGCTCGCAACATTTCCAGGGTGTCACCATCAAGCTGCAGATTGTGCGCTATGAGCAGCGTGACAAAACCAATCACGGCACCGCAAACACTGCCAATCCCGTTCTTGTAAATCCACTCGAGAATCACGCAGAGCAGCACCGAGGCCCAACCAACAAAAATCGCGGAACTATAGAGATTGGTGACGGGTGGTCTTCCCTGCAAATACATACGGGTAATCAACCCTAATGTGTGGATTACAAACGCGCCCAGAAGAAGAATGATAGCCGTCTTCGACAACGTCTTCGGCCATACCAGCCATGAAAATAGCGCTAAAACCAAGACGATGACGTACAATGTCATCGCCTGCAAAAATGGTTGAGCCTGATTGAAGAGAAACTCAAATTTTGGTCGATCCAGCTTCTCCGGGATGGTCTTGGAAAGATAGCTTTCGTACTCTCGGATGAGGGCATTGAAGCCGTTCACATCGCCGCCCCGATATGCCGAGATCAGCCGCCCGTAGACCGTGGCCGTATAAGGCACGTGTCCGCTGGTGATCCCGCTCAACAAGGACTCGGAAATATGCTGCCAGCCATCGTTTTCCGTTGACCCCTGCGGGTTAGGAATTGCGTACGCGTACTTAGCCAGAGTCAGATTCTGATATCGCTGGGTGAATAACAGGATACGCTCGAAATCGTGCTGGTTGAACGGCTTGTTAGCGTCACGGTCGCGGACCGCCTGCAGCCCCGGCCGAATAGCCATTTCGAAAGCCCGGATCTCTTCTCCGAAGTCGGGTGAATCCTCCGCCTGAAGCGTGTTCTTCAGCTCAAGGTAAAGGCGTAAGCTATCTCGCAGTTTGATGATTCCACGTTCGAAAGGATTCCGAGTTTCGGCTTCCGTTTGTGCGGCCAATCCTGCCTGCTTTTCAATCTCGCCGAAAAACGGCTTGAGCTCGTTAAACGAATACAACACAAACTGCCCTTTTGCGTCCTGCGAACCGAAAAGATCTACAATTTCCTGATTGCTCACCTCAAACAGCTTTGCCGTATCCGAATGCTCCGGCCTCATGAGGATCTCCATCAGCCCCCGACTCGGCTGCTCCGTATTCCCGCTCGCCGTTGTGTAGGCTCCATGGTGGTTCATTTCCGAAAGAGTCAGCCTTGCCAGCGTATCCATCGGCATCACTCGTCCGTCCACCAGCACCGGGAGCTTGCCAAAACCCGGCACATCGAAGCCCGGCGGTTCCTTGGGTGGCAGCATCTTTGAGACCGCCCAAAGCAGGAGAACAAGACTGATGATCCAAGGCGCAAACTTTCTCATGCGATCACTCTGCGTTTCACAAAACTGACCAGATGCATCCCGAACTGAAGCAGCATTCCGAGTACGATCAATGCACAAGAAATGTATGGTACGAGCCAGCTGGGATTTTGCGCCACTTGCAGGACCGTGGTTGTGATCGTTGTTATCAAATCCGGCCTGGTAAAACGTGTATCCCCTGTAGCGCAAAGGGTTATTCATGAAAACCAATGATTCCCGGTCTTCGTGTTTCGAAGGATCCAGCAGCCTGATCCGGCTGGAGAAATTTTTCGCGATATCGGTCCCGGCGTAACGGTCATGACGAAATTGCAGGAGTTGAATAGCGAACGGTTTATAAAAGCGTTTGGGCCTGCAGAACGATTTGGTAGCTCTTACCGCCGGCCTGAAAACTTACCGGCCGCGGGAATCCCGCCGCAAGGCTCCAGGCGCCGATCAGTTGACCACTCTGGAAAATCGAGACGGCTGCGCTCGGCTGGTTGCGCTCGTTCTCTTTGTAGGTCTTTTCCAGTTGTACCGCGGCCGCCATCGGGCCGACGCGCAAGATGAGGATAATTCGGTGACGGCAATTGGGTCGGGTTAACAAGCGCGGAGTTGGGATAATACTCATCAACGACCAGCTGCAGGGCGTCTATCGGCAAATCAATCCTGCTTCCACGATGCAGCCGGGAATCAGGAATAGAAACGACATGGTCCGAATCAGCGTCGCTGGTATCGATGACCGCAAGTTCGTCGTGATAAAGACTTTCCGAGTAATCTTTTGTTTGCCCCTGGTCCAGGCGCATTTGGCTCTCCAGATCCACGAACAGGTCCGCAAATAACTGACCGACCAGCAGCAGGATGAGGCCGGAATGCAGCAGGAGTATCCCGGCCTTTTTCCAACTCAATTTAAATCTCGCTATGTGAGCCGCGACAAGATTGACCAAGAGCAGGCTGCCGACGATGTAACCGCCGGGAAACCACGGAATTCTCAGATCGGTGTGAGGTGGCGTGAAGAAAAGGAAGAAACTCTTGAAGTAACGGTTTTCCGCTTCGTAAACGCCAATGTGTACTTGATCCAGTGTACCGACGAAGACCAGGACCATCGCGCATGCCAGACAGAAGATTGTCAGCTTGAGCGATGTGATAGGCTTCAGCCAGCGAGCTAATTCACTTGTCATTGGTTGATTTCGGCTTGTTGGAGCCAGCGGTCTCCTGGACCTGGCCCTCAGTGGCTGAGGTAAAACGGAAAGACTTAACAAAGTCTAAAAATTTCTGGTCCTGGCCCTCAATGAGTTCCGGGCTCCCGGTCATTTTCACGAACCAGGTACGATCCGGGGTCTCCAGTACCGCGCCCAGGATTCGTGACGGGTTCGGCGCATTCTCCGGGGTCTGGATGTCGACCAGATAGGTTTGGACACCTTCCACTTCGGTGCGCCGGATCGTCTGCTGCAGGCGGTCTTCCGCCAGCGGTGGCAATTGGAGCTGACCCCGCCAGCGATTAATATTCGGGGCCAACCCTCCGGCGTCTCCGGGGAAAGCGGTTACCGAAACATCGGCGGAAGTGGCATTCGAGCCGTCAACCTTGAAGCTTCCCAGACGCATCTCGGAGAGAGGTTGCTCATTCCAGCCCTCCGGTTTGACCCACTTGGCCGGGTTGTCCACCGGAGCCGGTGGCAATCCGGCTGATCCGTTCTGCATCGCCACCGAGACCCCCTCCTTAGGAATGCGGTAGACCTCGATCTTGTCGTTGTTGCATGACACAAGCGTCGATGCGGCTACGAAGACCACAAGTTCGCGGGGAAGACCTCCCAGATGCAAACCAGCGCGTAAATTCAAATTCATTTAAGATACCCTCATCTTCAATTCGTAGCGTTTCTTGAGTTCCTCGAAGTGGGTTGAGGGGTACCATTGATAGAGCATGAAATAAACGATCACTCCAGTAATCGAAACATATAACCAGATCGGCATTGTGAATCGCCCAAGTTTGCGGTGGCGGTCAAATCGCGCGCGCAGCGCCGGGATCACAGTAATGATCACCAAAGGCAAGATTGCAAATGCGAGCAGCAAATGCGTCATCAAAATGATGTAATAAACCGGTCGGACCCAACCCTCCGCGGTAAATTTCACTGACCCTTCTCCGACCGAGCTCATCAAACCAAAGTGATATGTCAAATAACAGGCCAGGAAGACGGTCGAACAAACAAGCGCGGCGACCATGCAAGTAATGTGAATCCGTTTGCGGTCGCGACGAATCGCACTCCATCCGGCCGCGATTAGACAAGTGCTCAGACCATTCAGGGTCGCATTAACCGGCGGAAGATCAAAAATGTTCATCTCGGGGCAGAGAGAAGTAAAAGCAGGCAGTACAGTAGTTTTGGGTGCGAAGCGGATCAAGGCTCCAAAAGGAAGACATCTTTCGCACCGAGAAACCCAAACAGCAAATGCTCAACCCGACAGCCCGCCGACTTAAAATCTCCTCCAGGATTGACTACCACGGGAGTGTTCAGCGAATGTTCAGGTGTGCCGCTTCCCCCTTCCATACTTGTCATCAACAGCGGGAGTTCATCACTGAAGTTTTCCCTTTTGGATCCGGAGACCGAAGCGGTGTTGGCATCCGGTATCGCTGAGCGGTTGGGAACAGACACAGGCTGACTTGAAACTGGTTGATCTCGATGGAGTTAGGCACGAGGAGGCGATGCCGGCCGCGGATCATCGCGCCTCGCTGCTGCGGGTGATCCAAGTCCTGGGTAACAGCCAACGCTTCGATTTCAAAGCGATCGGACATCGCGTGGTTCATGGCGGTGAAGATTTTCACCGGCCCGTTGTCGTTACTGAAAGCGTCGTGCGAAGGATTGAAGAACTGGCAGATCTCGCACCCCTTCACAATCCGGCGAGCGTTCAAGGCATTCGGGTCGCTACCGAATTGTTCCCTGATAAGCCGCAAGTCGTGGTGTTTGATACCGCGTTTCATCAGACTCTCCCCGACTACGCCTTTCACTACGCGATTCCGTATGAATACTACGAAAAGTATCGGATCCGCCGGTATGGATTCCACGGTACGAGCCATCATTTTGTCGCTTTGCAAGCGGCGAAACTGATTGGTAAGCCGTTCGACGAGGCTCAGCTCATTTCGGCGCATCTTGGGAATGGGTGCAGCGCGACCGCGATCCGCAATGGCCGAAGCCTTGATACCAGCATGGGGCTTACGCCGCTGGAAGGATTGATGATGGGCACTCGCAGCGGTGACGTTGACCCGAGTCTCCATTTTTATTTGCAGGAGAAGGAACAACGCTCGCTCCGAGATATTACGGAGGAAATCCTGACGCGAAAAAGCGGTCTCCTTGGAGTTTCCGGAGTAAGTCACGATATGCGTTCGGTAATCGCCGCAGCAAACGAAGGAAATCAAAGGGCTCGCCTGGCGATTGAGATGTTCTGTTATCGATTGGCCCGTTCTATTCTAGGTTTGACGGCTTCTCTCTCTTCGATTGATGCGCTTATTTTCACAGGCGGCATTGGGGAAAACAGCGCCCCGGTCAGGGCGCGAGTACTGACACACCTTGCTATCCTGCACGCAGAAATCGATCAAAACCTCAACGAAAATCATGGAAAAGACGCGGATGGACGCATTAGTTCTCGCTCGGGCCTGTTGTGCCTGGTCATTGCAACAAACGAAGAACTGATGATTGCACGCGAAACCGCTCTTCTCATCGCATGAGACACGCATTTTTTCTTGCACCGGCAGGCTCCGGCGTCGGACTGACTACCGTTGCTCTGGGCCTCGTTAGCGCCTTGGATCGGAAAGGCGTACGAGTCGCCTTTTTCAAGCCGATCGCCCAAGAGACGGAAGATGATTCCGGCCCTGAGCGGTCCACCCATTTCATTCGTGCAACCACATCGCTGCAACCGGCCGATCCGATCCCACTGGGAACCGCGACCAAAACGATCTCGGAACGTGGCTTGGACGAACTCATGAGTCAAGTGATAGGGGCCTACGGCGCATCGACCGAATCGGCAGACATGGTCGTAGTCGAAGGGTTGCTGCCCGCGGTAAGCGATTCCTACCTGGGGGTCGTGAACCACGAGCTAGTTGCAACACTGAATGCTGAGGTCATTCTCGTGGCCTCACAGGCTCACAAGTCGATCGATCAACTCGATGATCAAATCGAGTACGCGGCGAAGGCATTTGGAGGCTTGGAGAAGGTAATCGGAGTGATCATTAACAGGTATCCAGTCGACAAACCGCCAAGAGTGGAAAACTTGATCGAACGGGTCCGATCAGAGAGCAAGCTCTTCGGGCGACGGCAACTCGAACTGATCAGCGTCATTCCGGAGGACCGGGACTTGACCTATTGCCGGACAGTCGACATCCAGCGCCACTTGGGCGCCGAGGTTCTGCACGCAGGCGAGATGGGTCTTCGCCGGGTAAAGGATACGCATCTACTGGCTCGGACCGTTCCCAACTTGCTTCACACGTTCGCTCCGGGAGCAATCCTCGTGACGCCCGCGGACCGGAGCGACGTTGTCGTCGCAGTTGGAATGGCCGCGCTAGGTCATATTCCTATCGCCGGGCTGATTCTGACCGGAGACACCGAACCGGACGATCGCATTCTCCAATTCTGCCGGCCCGCATTGGAAACAGGGCTTCCCGTATTGCGCGTAAAGACCGGCAGTTATGAGACCGCCACGCAACTCTACCAACTCAGCCCGGCCGTAGCGGCGGATGATCTTGAGCGAATCAAAGAGGCAATTGACCATGTCGCGCAAACCTTGGACCCCGACTGGCTGATTTCCCACTCAAAAAAGGAGCTCGCATTCAGGCTTTCGCCTGCTGCGTTTCTCTACCAACTCACAGAAAAGGCACGTGCCGGCAAGAAACGAATCGTGTTGCCTGAAGGAACTGAGCCGCGCACTGTGAAAGCGGCTGCAATCTGCGCCCGCCGCGGGATTGCGCACTGCGTGCTGCTTGGAAATCCTCAAGAGGTCCGGGGAGTAGCACGCAGTCAGGACGTTGAGCTGCCCGACAATCTCGAGATTCTGGATCCAAGAATTATCCGGCCCAATTATGTCAATCGGCTCTTCGAAGTGCGAAAACATAAAGGTCTTTCCATGGAGATGGCGGCGAGCCAACTCGAGGACAATGTCGTGCTCGGAACAATGATGCTTTTCGTTGGCGAGGTCGACGGCCTGGTCTCAGGAGCTATTCATTCCACGGCGAACACGATACGGCCTGCATTGCAGATCATAAAGACGAAGGCAAATGCAAAAGCAGTGTCGTCAATTTTCTTTATGTGCCTGCCGGAACAGGTCTTGGTCTATGGCGACTGCGCGGTGATTCCAGACCCGGACGCCGAGACGTTGTCAGATATTGCCATCCAGAGCGCGGACTCGGCTGCTGCTTTTGGGATCCCGCCCAAGGTCGCGATGATCAGTTACTCCACGGGTGAGTCGGGATCAGGGACCGACGTAGATAAAGTTCGCGAGGCAACAAAGCTGGCCCAAGAACGACGACCGGACCTCTTGATTGACGGACCGCTCCAATACGACGCGGCCTTTATGCCCGACGTCGCGAAAACAAAAGCGCCGAACAGTCCGGTTGCGGGTCGGGCAACCGTCTTCATCTTTCCGGATCTTAATACCGGAAACACGACCTACAAGGCAGTCCAGCGCAGCGCGAACGTGATCAGTATTGGTCCAGTGCTCCAGGGTCTGAAACGCCCGGTGAACGACCTGTCGCGCGGCGCGCTTGTCAACGACATCGTCTACACTATCGCTCTGACGGCGGTTCAAGCCACACAGGGTTGAACAGAAGCCAACATAATGATTCTGCACAACCGAATGCCGATTACCGGTCTGTGACGAAATGAAAATCCTCGCAAAAAAACGAGATTCGGCCGGTTAGTAGCGTAAAGTGCTTTTCGCGTGGGAGGTTCGCCCTGAAGGCAAACTTTCCACCCCCCAAAAAGCTCGTTCTTGTTAACCAAAAGGAAACGAAAGGAAAACCATATATGACGGCAGGCATCCGGTCAGTCACCGCATCGTCGGCATGGAAGGCCCTCGAAGCCCACCATCAGAAGGTCCGGGAATTGCATCTCCGGGACCTCTTCGGGAATGATCTAAAACGCGGCGAACGAATGACGATCGAGGCGATGGGTCTCTACCTCGATTACTCGAAGAATCGCATCACCGACGAAACCCTCAAACTCCTCCTGCAACTCGCGGAAGAATGCGGCCTGCGAGCGCGGATCGACGCCATGTTCCGGGGCGAGAAGATCAACATCACCGAAAACCGAGCCGTCTTGCACGTTGCTCTGCGCGCGCCGAGAGAGGCATCGATCGTCGTAGACGGCCAGAATGTGGTGCCTGAGGTCCATGCGGTACTCGACAAGATGGCTGACTTCTGCAACCGGGTCCGGAGCGGCGACTGGAAAGGCCATACCGGTAAGCGCATTCGAAACATCATCAACATCGGCATCGGGGGCTCCGACCTCGGGCCGGTGATGGCCTACGAGGCGCTCAAGCATTACAGCGAGCGCGGCTTGACGTTCCGATTCGTCTCCAATGTCGATAGCACCGATTTCGCGGAAGCAGTTCACGATCTCGACCCGTCGGAAACCCTTTTCGTCGTCTCCTCAAAAACCTTTACGACGTTGGAGACAATGACCAATGCCCAAAGCGCGCGCGACTGGTCGCTCAAGGGTCTCGGCGGAGATATCAAGGCTGTGGCCAAACATTTCGTCGCAGTCTCTACAAATTCGGCTAAGGTATCCGAGTTCGGCATCGACACGACCAACATGTTCGGGTTCTGGGACTGGGTCGGCGGACGCTATTCCATGGACTCGGCGATCGGCCTCTCAACGATGCTGGCGATCGGTCCGGAAAACTTCCGCGACATGCTCGCGGGCTTTCACGAAATGGACGAGCACTTCCGCACCGCGCCGGCGGAACGCAACCTGCCCTTGCTCATGGGTCTTCTCGCGGTGTGGTACAATGACTTCTTCGGCGCAGAGACCGTTGCGGTCCTGCCGTACGAGCAGTACCTAAAGCGATTCCCCGCCTACCTGCAGCAGTTGACAATGGAGAGCAACGGCAAATACGTGACGCTCGAGGGGACCAAAGTTGACTACCCGACCGGGCCCATCTATTGGGGCGAGCCGGGAACCAACGGTCAGCACTCGTTTTATCAGTTGATTCATCAGGGTACGAGGCTCATCCCATGTGATTTCATCGCGTTCGCCCAGGCGCTGAACCCGCTTGGCCGCCATCACGACATGCTCCTCGCCAACGTCTTTGCCCAGGCCGAAGCGTTAGCCTTCGGCAAGACGCCAGAAGAAGTGAAGGCCGAAGGTACGCCGGATTGGCTCGTGCCTCACCGGGTCTTCGAGGGGAACCGTCCGTCGAACACGATCCTGGCCGACAAGCTCACGCCCGCAATCCTCGGCAAGCTTGTTGCACTCTACGAGCACAGTGTTTTCACCCAGGGCGCCATCTGGAACATCGACTCGTTCGACCAGTGGGGCGTGGAGCTGGGCAAGGTTCTGGCCCAGCGTATTATCCCCGAACTCGAATCCAAGGCAGAACCCGCACTCGGACATGATAGTTCCACAAATTGCCTCATCAACCGCTACCGCAAACTCAAAGGACAATAGTTATGAATCTCGGATACTCATGAAAATCGAAGTGCTTGCAGATGCCGATGCTGTCGCCCGAGAGGCGGCCGCGATCATTGCCGCGGAGGCCCGGGCGACCGTCGCGGCGCGCGGCCGGTGCATTTTGGCGGTCAGCGGCGGCCACACTCCATGGGTTATGCTTCGTGCCCTGGCAGACGAAAACGTCCCTTGGGCTGGGTTGCATGTGGCGCAGGTGGACGAGCGCGTGGCTCCGGCGGGAGACCCGGACCGAAACCTCACTCACTTCCGCGAAAGTCTGCTCGAACACGCGCCGCTGCGCCCCGAGCAAATCTATGCCATGCCGGTAGAATCGCCCGACCTGGAGGCTGCGGCCAAACGATACGCGGCGGTTCTCGCGGAGATCGCCGGCTCGCCGGCGGTATTCGACCTTGTCCACCTGGGACTCGGGCCCGACGGTCACACAGCCTCTCTGGTGCCTGGAGATCCCGTTCTTGAGGTTACAGGCGTCGACGTTGCATTGACCGGAGTCTATCAGGGAAGGCGTCGGATGACGCTGACTTACCCGATTCTCAATCGTTCCCGGCGCATTCTTTGGCTGGTCACCGGGAGTGAGAAGTCTGGAATGCTCATCCGCCTCCGCGACGGCGATCCGTCGATTCCAGCCGGGCGGGTGCGTCAGGACAGTGCCCTGGTGCTCGCTGACCGCGCGGCGGCGGGACAGGCCGGAATAACCTGAGGCACGGGTGCGCGTTTTCAAAAAGAAGAAGCATCAAGAAACAGAGTAGGCGAAGGGGACCGCTTTGCCCGGTTCCTGAGAAGCAAAGCGGGACGCTTCGCCTACCTTATTCAGTTGTGAAACCATACAAAAATGAAGGTCCTATTCGCCTTGTCCTTGCGGATGTGGACGGAACCCTGGTGACACAGGACAAAGTGCTTACCCCAAAAGCTCGGCAAGCGGTCGCTCGATTGGGTGAAGCGGGCATCTTATTTGCAATTACCAGCGGGCGGCCGCCGCGCGGCATGCAGACATTGATCAGGGATCTCAACATCGTGACCGTGGTCGCGGGCTTCAACGGAGGAGTTTACGCTACTCCCAGGCTGGATCCGATCGTGATGCGTGACCTGCCCAAGGATGCTACGGGGCGCACGATCGAACTCATCAAGGAACACGGGCTCGTCGCCTGGCTTTACACCGATACGGTCTGGTACGTGCAGGATACAAAAGGACCGCACGTCGACAGGGAGAGCAAGACCGTCGGGTTCGGGCCGGAGGTCACTTCGGATTATTCAGTCTATCTTGCGCAAGCGGCAAAGATTGTCGGTGTGAGCAATGATCTTGAGGCAGTGGCAAAGTGCGAGAAAAAGGTCCGTGAAGAGCTGGGCCACCACGTTTCAGCGGCGCGATCACAGCCATACTATCTGGACGTTACCCATCCGGCCGCGAACAAAGGGAGCGTGGTCGATTTCCTGGCAGCCGTTTACCTCATCGCCAAAAGCAGCATTGCCACGTTGGGCGATATGCCTAACGACGTACTGATGTTCAAAAATAGCGGTATGAGCATCGCAATGGGTAATGCCAGCAAGGAGGTACAAGCGGAAGCCAACTTTGTTACCGACTCAAATGAGGAAGAGGGTTTTGCCCACGCGATTGAACAATTTGTTTTACGCCAGGCAGGAAGCGCATGAGCTTTTCCTTTCTCGAGCTTGTCTGAGTTGGACGGTTGTACAATGGCCCGCCTCTCACAGCCCTATCTGATCTTAATCGCGCAAACGGAGGTGGCCAAATTCCTGACCACGTTCAAGGAGTACCCGCCGGCCCAGCGACCCGCTAGCTTTAGTGTCGATCAGATTATCGAGAGCATGCAGAAGAGCTTACCGAGTTCCGATTAGTACCGTCCTGCCGTTGACCCACAAACGTTGGAGACTAGGTTAGGACGCCCTGCAGGCATCCTGAGGACCGAAGTGGTACCCTTTAGGATTAGATTTTGGAGCTTGAATTCAGGAATCGTTGCAACCTGCCGTATTAGTCTTAAATATGACTCTCCAAGAAGTCCTCGCAGACCCAGGTATCTCTTACTGGCTTAAAGATGCTCTTCGGGCGGCATATGAACGGGATCCCGTTGACGCATTGCGCGACGCCCGATCGTTGCTAAAACTGCTTGGCGAACGGTACACACAAATAGTTAACCGAGATTTTGGCATTATTGGCATGGGTGCGACGCACCGACTGCCTGATGTGGGATCCACGTAGAACATCACTTGTTTTGGGTCCGTTCACGAAACGGACGAACCGTAGCATAGGCTTCCAGCCTGTATCTTGCTCGTACCGAGGAGTTTTCAAGAGAATCTATATTCACGGCTGATGAACAAGAGCATGGACATAACCTGAGCGCCCGCGGTACAGGCTGGAAGCCTATGCTACATGAATCGATTTGATGGGCAATCTTGGTCATCACCAGTTGGCAGTCCCGGGAGGCGCGCTGCCCCGAAGCGTCCTTACGTAGTGCGATAAATTCCAGATGTGCTCGTCAGATTCGACTCTTCCAAAAGCCGGCATCCCGCTCAGGCGAATTCCATTTTTGACGATCCAGAACAACTCGCGATCGGAATATTGTTGTACCTCGGGTGAAGTGAGACTCATGGCGCGCGGATACATCCAGCGACCGGCATCAGTGGGTGTGTGGCCGTCGAGACCATGACATTCTGCGCATTCGGTGCCGAAGAGTTTGTCTCCCTTTTCAATGCTCGCCGCCAGATCTGTTGGTGCCGAGGGAATACTGTCGCGACTGCAGCTCCGATGAATCAGGATGTGTTTTGCTTGGGTCGCGAGAACGGTTTCCAGATAGCCGGGCTCCTGAAGCGCGTCTATGTTAATTTGATAGTAGCCTATGATCGCCACCACGGCACCCAAGCCGAGGCCTATAAGTATAATGAAAGCCCAGCGCTTCATCTGCGTGCGCTTTTTTTGCCGGCTTTCCAGCAATTGGTCTTGAGTGGAAGTTATCTACAAACGAAGAGAGGGGCCGTCATGCGCTCGGCCCCCTCCGACAAAACTATGATGCCGCTTTAATGGCCGTGACGTGGATCGTCTTGGTAGCCTTATCCAGATCTCCCGTCACCTGAACTTTCTGTCCGGCGAACGTTTTGGGTTTCGTTTGGTCGTCCAATTGGTATACCGCCTTCGACGCTCCATCGAACAGCACGTATTTACCACCCATCTTCACGCAGGCTTCAGTACATGCCTTAGCGTCGTTGGTCCCCATCTTTTTGAACATTGATTCATGCCCGCCCCCTTTGGCACATGGACTGTCCATGATCTCGCCGTTAAAGGTCTTTGCCGCCGCAAGACCTGGCACCAGCAACACACATGCAGTGATACTCATTATCAATTTCTTCATTTTTTCTCCTTTGGTTAGGATTGAACTACTTCTGGGAATTTTGGCTCAGCGCTTGTCGCCGAAGGACTGGTTACGTTGCGGATCGTTTTATGGGGGTTTCTACCCGAATCATGATTTCATCAAAATAAAGTTTGTCAATGAATATATGTAGAAAGTAAATTACACCGCAGCCCCGCCGTGCTAGATTAATTGTACTCTCTCATTCAGCATGATCACTTTACTCGGACTCCGGCAACAGCAGTTGCTCACCTTGCTCCTTCAAAATAAGGAAGGTCTGACGGTCGAGAATTTGTCGAAAAGGCTCGGTATAACGGATAATGCGGTGCGACAACACCTCACGGCACTCGAACGCGACGGCGTGGTCGTAAAAGGAGAGATGCAGTCTACCGGCGGGCGTCCGGAGCAACTCTATGGGCTTACGAGCGCTGGACGAGAGTTATTTCCACGCCATTATTCCTGGTTTGCGGAACTGCTTATTTCTTCGGTGCGCGAGGAGCAGGGAAGCGAAGCGCTACGCGAACGGCTTCAGGGTATGGGCAGGGCTGTGGGGCGACAGGTAGCGACCAAGCTCGTGGAGATCAAGGATAAGGCTGAGCGTATCCGAACCTTGGCTGGCATCATGCGAGAGCTAGGCTATCAATCAGCGCCGATTGACCCGGCAAATGAGAAATTCCCCGCCATCGAAGCCTCAAATTGTGTCTTCCATTCCCTAGCCCAGCGCTATCCGGAAGTCTGTTACTTTGATCTCGCTCTGATGTCCGAGGTCGTCGGCAGCGACGTCATCCACGACGAGTGCATGGTTCGCGGCGGCAATGTCTGTCGGTTCAAATTTAAGAAACGCCTCAGCGTATAATTGCACGAATCCCGCCCAGTATTGGCGGACTGCGCGACGCCCGATGGTTGCTAAAACTGCCTGGTGAACGGTACACGCAAATATTAACCGAGATCTTGCCATCATCGGCGTGGGAGATTGACAAACTAACAGTGCCTTAATCCGTTCAGCTCTTTGAGGATGGTCGCAAGTGGATCGAGTCTCCGACGCGAACAGGATAGTGCGGTTGGAGGATCACAGGAGCGAATTGAGATTCTGGCGGCAAACTGGGAACATGCAAATCCCGTGAAAACTGGACGATCGCCCATCCCGCATTTTCGGTTTCGGTTCCGAAGCCTATTACATCACCCAGGTGATCAAAGTCAAAATCCGAAATCTCATGACAACCTCTCCATTTCAGATTGATCCGCGCGGCACCTCCGGGACTGTCGTAGTGAACGCTTACAACGAAAGCCGAATCTGTAACCTCCTTCATCTATGGCTCTCCTAATAAACTCTAGCTCAGACTCTCAGAGATGCGCTACACGTCCGTTGCATTTCTCTTTGCAAAAAGAGACGTGGTGAGAGTCCGCACTGCACAATCATCCGAGTGACAATACGTATAGTAAGGTTATAACGGATTCGGAGCATTACGGAATAGAGTATCACCACCATGGGACATAAGGGCTACGCGGTAACCGTCTATGTTCGTGATGCCGATCCATGGAAGATCTGTATGGCCAAGGCAAATTGAGCAAATCCCGCCGTTTTTCGGCACTTGCTCGTCTACTGGATCGATCTAAAATTAGGCGATGATGGATTTATTCCTCCGGTGTGGGAAACAAAAAAAGAGCTTGCAAAAGCAAAAGATCGATCTACCCCCAATTGGCGCGCGCCCCGCTTTTTTGGCCCCAGATTATCCTCGCATATGGATCAAGTTCAAACACAACGCGTTACCCTTCTAGATATAGCGGCTGATGCCGGCGTTTCTCGCGCTACGGTTTCCCTGGTGATTCGCAACGTGCCCTCTGTAGCCGACGGGACTCGCAAACGCGTTCTCAGATCCATCAAGCGGCTTGGCTACGTCTACCACAGAGGTGCCGCAAGCTTACGGACGCAGCAGTCACACGCCATCGGATTGATCGTTTCCGATATCACGAATCCGTTTTTCGCAGAAGTCATAGTGGCAATCGAGGAGCGTCTGGCCGCCGCCCACTTAGTCACTCTTCTGGGAAACACCTCCGAAGATGGTGCCAAGGAAGCGCACTTGTTGAAAATAATGTCGGAGTTCCCAGCGGACGGTATTTTGCTTTGCCCCGCGCTGGGTGCCCGTTCGTCTACAGGAGCCCTGAATCTTGGAGCTCAACTGCCGATTGTCTCTTTTGTGCGACGAGCCCCCGGGCTCGACTATGCTGGAGTCGACAACGCCCAAGGTGCGCAGCTTGCCATCGAACATCTCTACCAGCTCGGTCATCGTCGAATAGCGTTCGTTGGCGGCAATCCGAAAGCCTCGACGGGCCAAGAGCGTATCGAGGGCTACCAACGGGCACTCAAGCGATTGGGTCTTCAATTTGATCCGCTTTTGGTTGTTCCTTCGGTTCCGAACCGACGCGGTGGTCATGACGGTGTGCAAAGGCTTTTGGAGATGGAGAATCGCCCCACTGCGACTCTCTGTTTCAACGACGTCGTGGCTCTCGGAGTCATCGAAGCTATAAAGCACTCCGGCCTGAAAGTGGGTGCAGACTTTGGAGTCGTCGGATTCAACAACATTCCAGATGCAGCGCAGAGTCTTCCGAGTTTGACGACTGTCGATACGTCACCACGCCAACTGGGCGAAACAGCGGCGGAGCTCCTTCTCAAACGAATCGAAAAACGTGACTCCCCGATCCGTACCGTAATTCTTCAGCCAAAATTGATTGTCCGCAAGTCGTGCGGAGCCAGTAGCTAACACCATAGAGCAGCTCACGGTTTTATGCCGCAATCCAAGATTTTATCGATAGAAAAGATCGGCGAACTGATTTCTGACGGAGCTGTTGTAACAATCAGTTCATCGAGCGGTTTAGGATGTCCAGACGCCTCCTTGCGGGCCATCGGAAATTATTTCCTCAAGAAAGGGAAGCCGTCCGGGATCACAACACTGCACCCGATTGCGGCAGGCGATATGTATGGGATACCGGGCATCGATCACCTGGCTCATCCCGGCCTCTTGAAACGGGTCATCGCGGGATCTTTTCCGAGTGGCCCTTCCTCAATGCCAAGTCCAAAGATCTGGCAGATGATCATCGACAATCAGGTCGAGGCTTACAACGTGCCGAGCGGCATCCTTTACCACATGCATCGCGAATCAGCGGCCGGCCGCCCGGGAGTCCTTACGAAAGTGGGGATGGACACGTTCGTGGACCCTCGCCGCCAAGGCGCACGAATGAACGACCGCAGCACTGAAGACATTGTTCGCATCGTTAACTTCGAAGGCGACGAATGGTTGTTTTTCCCTTCCATTCCTGCGGACGTTGCGATCATCCGCGCAACGACGGCCGACGAGCATGGGAACCTCACGATGGAGCATGAAGGCGCTTACCTGGGTGCTTTCGATCAGGCACTCGCCGCGCGCAACAACCGGGGAATCATTATCGCGCAAGTCAAACGGCTGACGGCCTTTGGCACATTAAGGCCGCAACAGGTGCGGGTCCCGGGCGTGCTTGTGGATTTTGTCGTGGTCGATCCTGACCAGCAGCAAACGACGCAGACCGCCTATAATCCAGCAATCAGCGGGGAGATTTTCCGGCCCTTATGGGATTTCAAGCCGATCGAGTGGGGGGTCGACAAGATCATCGCGAGGCGCGCAGCCTTGGAACTCTGCGAAGACGACGTGGTTAACCTCGGGTTCGGCATCTGCGCGCTCGTTCCGCGAATCTTGCTGGAAGAAGGACTGCACGGCACAGTGACCTGGGTGATCGAGCAGGGTGCGGTCGGCGGCATGCCCTTGCTGGGCTTCGCCTTTGGTTGCTCTTCGAATGCAGACGCCATCGTCCCTTCGCCAGATCAGTTCACTTTCTTCCAAGGCGGCGGATTTAACTGCAGTTGCCTGTCATTTCTGCAGGTCGATCAGGAAGGCAACGTCAACGTATCGCGACTCGCCTTACGCCCGCACGTGACGGCTGGGTGCGGGGGATTCATCGACATCACCGCGACCGCTCGTGAGATCCTTTTCTGCGGGTACTTCACCGCCGGGGGTTTGGACCTGCGAGTGGAAGACGGCCGGCTTCGAATTGCGAAGGAGGGTAAGAATCGAAAGTTCGTTCCCGAGGTTGAGCATGTGACATTCAGCGGACGCAGGGCGCGTCAACTGAAGCAAAAGGTGTTGTACATCACGGAACGATGCGTCCTTCGCCTTGAGGCGGAAGGCATGACCGTTATCGAAATTGCGCCTGGCGTCGAGTTGAAGCGGGACGTGCTCGGTCAGGCGGATATCCCGCTCCGGGTAAGCGACGCCCTCAAAACAATGGACGAGCGAATTTTCCGACCGGAGCCGTTCGGCCTGAAACTTGGCCCTCCAGCTTAACCTTCTTCCCATCCTTCCCCCTTTCAGAACATGAACGCACCTTCTTCGCTCAAGAACCAAGCTTTCACGGCATTGAGCCTTGCGGAAGCAATCACCCTCGACGCCTTTTTCGAGCAACTTTTTCCCGCCGACGAAAACGGGCCGGGCGCTTCGTCGATCGGCGTGATCCCTTACCTTGATCGTGCATTGAGCGGCCCCTATGCCCACCACGTGGAAACCTATCGGCTGGGGGTTTATGGGTTGGACGCTGAATCGCAAGCCCGCTTCGGCAAGCCCTTCGCCGGCACGGAACCCGCTCAGCAGCAGGAAATAATCGAAGCGCTGGAGAAAGGCTCCTTAGCAAGTTTTCGCGCGGTAGAGGCGAAAGCCTTTTTCGAACTCGCGCGCTCCCACCTGCAGGAAGGTCTTTTTGCCGACCCGATTTACGGAGGAAATCTGGACAAATCGGGGTGGCGTGTTTTGGGTCATCCGGGCGTTTGGTTGGAAAACAGCGCCGAAGAAAACCTTACCGACAAACCTGTGGATAAAGGCGGCAAAATTCAGTCGTTGGCCGACTTGGATTATTCGAACCGCAAGAGAAAACCAATCCCCGGATTTGATCCCCATCGCGGGGGGGCGGAGCCAGGGCCGGATACCGACATCCTTCTCGTCGGAGCAGGCACCCTCGGGTCGCTTGTTACGCCGATCTTCGCAAGGGCCGGCCTCAAGGTCGTCGCGCTCGAACCGGGTCCGTTTCGCACGCAAGTGGACTACCTGCCCGACGAACTCGGGTCCACTTATTATTGCCGGGCTAACATGGGTGCAAAATTCATGAGCGAGATTCCCCAGTGGCGACGCAACGAGGGCGAACCAACCCAAGACGCGACTTTCTCCCTGGGCCGAATGATGAACAGCGTCGGCGGCTCGATAATCCATTACGGCGGTTGGATGCGCCGGTTTCACCCGCACCACTTTAAAATGCTGAGCTACGTGAAGGACCGTTGGGGCCTCTCGGTCCTGCCGGAAGGATGCACCCTTGCCGATTGGCCGTTCCCTTACGAGGAAATTGAACCCTACTATACCCTGCTTGAGCACGAAATCGGAATTGCCGGCGACAGCGCATCCGACTTCGTGCCCCGCAGCAAGCCATATCCGATGCCGCCCATGCGTCCTTTCCGGATGGGCGAATATTATAAGGACGCGACCAAAAGATTGGGGTTACACGCTCTGCCGGTGCCGGTCGGAGTTAATACGGTGCCTTACCGGGGCCGTCCCGCCACTACTTACGGGGCCTGGAGCAATGGTTTTGGATCGTTAACCGGAGACAAATGGGATCCTTCACTCACCTCGATCCCTGAAGCGCTCGCTACCGGCAATCTTGATCTGCGAACTCATTGCCGGGTTATCAGAATCAGCACCGACGAAAACGGGCGGGCGAACGGGGCCCACTACGTCGATCCTTTGGGCAACCGCCGCTTCCAGCGGGCCCGGATCGTGATCTTGAGCGCCTACACGTTTGAGAACACGCGCCTTCTTTTCCTCTCGGGCGACGCCAAACACCCAAATGGGTTGGGTAACAACCGTGGCCAACTGGGCAAGCATTTCATGACGAAGATGTTTGCGCATGTCGACGGATACGTCCCCAATGTGGTCTTTAACCGTCACACCGGACCCGCCGCGCAAGGGCTCGTGCTCGACGACTTTTTTTTGAAAGATTTTGATTCGATGCCGCACGGTTTTATCGGCGGAGCAACGCTTGGCGCGGAACAACAATTTCTGCCGATCCAAATCAGCCGCGAGGCACTGCCGGCCGACGTCCAGCGCTGGGGAAGGCCCTACAAGGATCACTTGCGAAAATGGCAAAATTTGGCTGTGGTCCGCATCCAGCCAGACACTTTGTCTTATGTAAACAACTTCCTTGACCCCGATCCGCACCACCGGGATCGGAGTGGCCTTGGTCTTCCCGTATTGCGAATCACATATGACCTGCGCGAGAATGAACAACGCCTCGCAGACTGGATGGAATCAAAGTCTGAAGAGATCCTCCGGGAAATGGGGGCTACCAAGACCTGGCGCGGTGAGCGCTTCTCCGGGGTTGGAAGTAGCCATGATTTTGGAGGCGCTCGCATGGGCGAAGACTCTGCAGCATCTGTCGTGAACCCTGAACTTGGAGTGCATGACACTCCGGGGCTGTACGTTTTCAGCGGGGCCGTGCTGCCCACCTGCCCTGGAATAAATCCCACGCTAACGCTCGGGGCTATGGTCTGCCGCGCAGCCGATAGACTCGTCGAGCGGATAAGGAAGGGAGAAGAACAATGAGGCAGACAAGCAAGCTAAAGTTTGCAGTTGAGGGTATTGCTGCTAATGCCCCTCTTGCTGTCCAGACGGCCAAACAACTGATTGAGAGTCCTTCCGCGGGGATGCACGAATCCCTGGCCTCCGCGGTAAACGCTTTCAACGACGATGCCAAAGAGGGGCTCGCTGCCTTCCGTGAGAAACGTCCCCCTAACTTCCAAGGTCACTAAAAAATGATTCCAAAGACACCTTTTCGGTACCAGTTGTGGATCGGCGGAAATGAAGTTCCGTCCAGATCCGGAAAGCGATTTGAGCGACAGAGCCCAGCCCACGGGACAGTCGTGGGCGAGTATGCGGCGGCGGATGCTGCCGATGTCGATGCCGCCGTCCAATCCGCGCGGGAGGCCTTTGACCTAGGCCCCTGGCCGCAAACTTCGGGGGCCGAGCGCATGAAGTGTCTTTTGAAGGCGGCTGATCTGATCCGTCGCCAAAAGGAAGAGCTTGCCTTGATCGAGACCCTCGAAAGCGGTAAACCTATTTCCCAGGCCCGAGACGAGCTGGACTGGACCGCCGGCCTCTGGGATTACGCCGCAACCCTCTGCCGGCACATTCACGGCGACACATACAACGCCCTGGGCCCGGCTATGCTCGGCCTGGTGGTCCGCGAGCCGATCGGCGTGGTCGGGATGATCACGCCTTGGAATTTCCCGCTATTGATCGTCAGTCAAAAACTGCCATTTGCGCTCGCGGCCGGGTGCACCTGCGTGATTAAACCTAGCGAGCTCACTTCGGGCACTACGCTCCGCCTTGGCAAGATTTTGGCCGAGTCAGGCGTGCCGGCTGGGGTCGTTAATATCGTTAGTGGTTTTGGCGACCCGGTCGGGACCCGGCTAAGCTCTCACCCGGACGTGGACATGATGTCATTTACGGGGTCCACCAACGTTGGTAAAGCGGTCATCAACGCTGCCCGCGGAAATGTAAAGAAAGTCGAACTCGAACTCGGCGGCAAGAACCCTCAAATCATCTTCGCCGACGCTGATTTGGAGGCAGCAGCGGACGCCGCAGTGTTTGGCATGTGCTTCAATCAGGGTGAATGTTGCAACAGCGGCAGCCGGCTTTTGGTTCAACGCCCCATCGCCGATGAGTTCGTGCGCAGGCTCGTAGAAATGGTGCGTAAAGTGCCCGTAGGGGATCCGCTGGATGAGAAGACAAAAATCGGAGCTATAGCCAGCGAGCAACAATATAACAAGATCCTGGGCTACATCGACCAGGGTCGGCGCGCGGGTGCCAACCTTCAGCTTGGCGGCCAGCCGCTCCAGATCCTCAATGGACGGTTCATTGAACCTGCTATCTTTGATGGCGTTTCGCCCGAAATGGCCATCGCAAAAGAAGAAATATTCGGTCCTGTACTTTCGGTGCTCACCTTCGATACGGCCGAGCAAGCGATTGAGATTGCCAATGGCACGCCCTACGGACTGTCGGCCTCGGTCTGGACGCGGGACTTCGACACGGCTTTGTCGACCAGCCGCCGCATTCGGGCGGGCACAGTTTGGGTGAACACGTTCATGGACGGCTACCCGGAACTTCCCTTCGGTGGCTACAAGGAAAGCGGGCAAGGCCGGGAGCTGGGCCGCTTTGCCATCGAAGAGTTCACCGAGGTGAAGACCATTCAATTGCACCTCGGCCCGAGGTCTTCCTGGTGCGTCGAATCTCACCAGACCCGATCGTGTACTCCTTAGCTCGTTGCGAAACTCGCATGAATGCTTACGATTTAGTAATTATCGGAACCGGAATGGGCGGCGGGGCATTGGCCTACGCGCTTCGCGATTCAGGCCGAAAAATCCTGCTCTTGGAGCGAGGCAATTACCTGCCGGCCGAACCAGAAAATTGGAACCCGAGGCAATTTTCACTCACAAGAGGTACAAGCCAAAAGAGCAATGGTTTGACGATTCCGGACATCCTTTCTCACCGGGAGTCCATTATTTCGTGGGCGGCAATACGAAAGTCTACGGCGCCGCCCTGCCCCGCTTCCGGAAAGAGGACTTTGAGGAACTTGAGCATGAAGAGGGAGTTTCGCCCGCTTGGCCCGTGAAGTACAACGAGTTCGAACCCTACTATTGTCGTGCTGAACAGATGCTCTTCGTTCACGGCGAGCCCGGACACGATCCGACAGAACCGCCGCGCACAGCGCCCTTCCCGTTTCCACCGGTTCCGCATGAGCCGTATATCGAGGATCTGAAAAAGCGGTTTGAATGTCAGGGGTTGCACCCCTTTTTTCTGCCGTTAGGAATTGATCTGCAGCAAGGCGGAAGGTGCATCCGGTGCAAAACCTGCGACGGGTTTCCCTGCAAGGTGCACGCCAAGGCGGACGCTGACCGCTCCTGCATCCGCCCTGCCCTTGCAGCCGGCAAAAACATTGAACTTTTGACTCGCGCTTTTGTTCGCCGCCTCATCACCGATTCCCCAGGCAAAAGAGTGACCGAAGTGGAAATCGAACGCGATGGCAAAACTCTGAGAATCGGCGCAGAAACTTTTGTTGTTTCTTGCGGCGCGGTCAACTCCGCCGCGCTCTTATTGCGTTCGGCTTCGACTATTTGTCCGAACGGATTAGCGAATTCATCTGGACTTGTTGGCCGCAACTACATGGTCCACAACAACACGGCCCTGATGGCAGTCAATCCTTTTCGGATTAATCCGACGACGTTCCAAAAGACGATGGCAGTCAACGATTTCTACTTTCGCGGAGAAGAGGGTTACCGATTTCCTCTGGGTAATTTGCAGCTTCTTGGGAAGCTGCAAGCCGGCATGCTCACTGCCAATCAACGCTGGGTCCCAAAGCCCATTCTAGGCGCGTTCGCCCACCGGAGCGTCGACTGGTGGGTGATGTCCGAAGACCTGCCCGACCCGGAAAGCCGGGTGACGATAGGCGCCGGCGGCAGGATTAATGTTCGCTTTCACCCAAACAATCTGGGCGCGCACAACCGGCTGATTCGAACCGCCACGCGGATGCTAAGGAAAGCGGGTTACCCTATTGTTCTCATCCAGCGCATGGGAATCGAGACCAACTCCCACCAGTGCGGTACGATAAGGTTCGGCACCGATCCGGCCAAATCGGTCCTGGATCCTTTTTGTCGAAGTCATGACGTGGCCAACCTGTTCGTGGTTGACTCCTCGTTTTTCCCCTCCTCTGCCGCCGTGAATCCGGCGCTAACGATCGCCGCCCAAGCGCTTCGCGTCTCCGAGCACATCCAGGGGCGCGGTTCCACATCCGCAATCACCACATCAGAGCTAAACCGAGCTAATCCCAGATGAGCCGAATTTCCTTGCAGTCAATAATCGGCACTGCTGAGTTTACCAAGTTCGGCGTCGGCGGCACGTTAATTCCAAAGACCAAGGACGAATTTGACCGGTGTGCAGAAATGGCCCAGCGGCTCTTGGAGATCGTCCGCAACGCGCGAGCGTCACAATGAACTCGACGTCGATCAGCTCGAGCTTTGACCTGGTCACCTTTGGCGAAACCATGGTGCTCTTCGCCCCGGCAGAACGCGGCACCTTGGAATGGGCGCCGGCTTACTACGGGTCGATCGGGGGAGCCGAGTCCAATTGCGCGATCGGCTTGGCTCGGCTCGGCCATTCGGTGTGTTGGGTCAGCAGGTTGGGCCGCGACCCGTTCGGGTCGCGGGTGCTCAAGACCCTCCGAGGCGAGGGCGTTGATGTCAGCAGGGTGGAAATTTGCGACGGTGCGCCGACGGGTGTCATGTTCAAGGAGCCGGGCCCGGGCAACACCACCCGCATTTTTTATTACCGCCGCCATTCGGCCGCAGCCGCGTTGCGGGCTGATCCCTTTGAATCCCTTAAGGCCAAATATCTCTTCGTTACGGGGATCACTCCGGCGCTAAGCGATTTGAACCGCCGGCTCACGTTCGAGTTGGTGGACCGTTTCCGGGGGTCCGGCGCCAAGGTGGCCTTCGATCCGAACATGCGCTTCCGTCTCTGGGGTCCCAAAGAAGCGCGCGCGGTCTTTCTGGAACTCGCTCAAAAATGCGACCTCCTGATTCCCAGCCTGGCCGAAGGCGAAATCCTCACCGGCCTTACGGAGCGCGAACTTATGTTGGACAAACTTCTCTCGCTCGGGCCGTCTCAGGTCGTCTTGAAGGCCGGCGACCAAGGCGCCTGGTACGCTGACGCCGCGGAACGCGGCTTTTGCCCGTGTTACCCGGCTGCGGAAATCGACCCCGTCGGCGCGGGTGACGCATTTTGCGCGGGACTCCTTTCCGGGCTGCTCGACGGTCAACCCCTTCCGGAAGCGGTTAAGAGGGGCGCCGCGCTCGGCGCTTGCTGCGTCTCAACTTTTGGCGATTACCAGGGCCTGCCGGACCGCCTTGGGCTCCAGGCATTCATGGAAGGGAGCTTGGTTCCCGGAAGATAAAGCCCTGAGTTCCTGATTTCTTTCTTCAGCGCGATTCGACCGCTGCGTGACGGCGTTGGGCTGCCAACTGCCTGCACGAACGAATCATCATGAGAACCATCCCGCTGAGCAGAAAAGCCAACATCCCAATCATGAAAAGAACGCTCCACGAAAAGCTTGCGCCGATTCCGCCCACCCCCGAGGCGCCTATGACGCTGGATGGTTCCTTGCACCCGTCACAAGCGAGCAACGTCGGCACGTAACTCATCAACAACGCACCGAGCAGCGAAAAAATACGGGACATGGGCTAGTCTTAATTATCTTCCGGCGCGGCGCAAGGGCGTTCCCAGATTATTCTTCTCAAATCGTTGTTGGTGGTTCCTTTTAAAATCTGCGCCGCCAGCGAAGAACTCTTTCGGGCTCTGTCTCCGACACCGGCGATCCGGCGAAAGAAGAATGAAGCAAGATCTGCCATTCACAATATATACAGAATGGTGAACAGGAAGACCCAAACGATATCGACGAAATGCCAGTACAAACCGGTGCACTCTAAAAATCCGTGGTGATGCGGCGTGATCTTTCCAGTGAGCGATTGGATCAAAGACCCGAACAGCAGAAGGACGCCGATGAAAACGTGGCAGCCATGGAATCCCGTTAACACAAAAAAGCAGGAACCCATGATTCCGGCGGTGTTAAACCAAAAGCCTTCATTGTGGAGCGTAGTCCATTCAATCGCCTGGTTCGCGAGAAATGCCGACCCCAAGAGGATCGTCAGCAGGAGAAGAAGCTTCCCACCCTTGGTTTGCCTGATTAAGCGACCCTCGGCATAATGCAGAGTGAAGCTGCTGGAGATCAGGCACAGCGTCGCAATGATCGTTTTGACCATTGTCTCGGTGTTCTTTAATGCCTCCGGCATCTGCCAGCCGGTCCCGGCGCCTCCGCGCAGAACCATATAACCGCAGATAAGGCCCGCGAACAGCATCGCTTCCGACGCCAGGAACGTCAACATTCCGAACCGGACAATGTTCGGTCCCTCTTGCTGTATTTCATCGATCGTTGTGGCTGAAACGTGCATGATTAGATCTTTTGATAAATCGATAGTTTCCAGAGAATAACAAGCAATGTAAGACCAACGACGAAGATGATTATCGCGATTAGCAGCCGGCGATTGTTCTTTCTAAATTCCTCATCCATCACAATCGGGCAAAAGCGAGGGCTGCAAGCGTTACCGGCAAATACACAATCGATGCGAGAAACAAACGTTTGGCCGCTTGATCAGTTCCAGAGATCGCAAATCGAAATGCCATCCAGAGAAAGTAACCGCCCATAACAGCCGCGATCGGGAGATACCAAAAACTGGTCAGGTCCAGCATGGCCGGGATGAAACTCACCGAGATCAACCCCATTGTGTAAAGCAGACTCTGACGCCCGGTTACTCGGCATGCCGGATCAAAGCTGGCGAGCATAACGAATCCCGCTTGCTTGTAGTCCTCGACGGTAGAGCCAGGAGATCGAGAGGAAATGGGGCATCTGCCACAAGAAAAGGATTGCGAACAGAATCCAGCTTTCGAAGCTCGACCTGACCACGAGCAGCCGTCCAGCCGATCACCGGAGGTAGAGCACCGGGGATCGCACCCACGATGGTGTTTAACGTCGTCACCCTTTTCAACGGAGTATAAACAAAGACATACACACCGATCGTCAAGGCGCTCAGCACACCTGCGTAAAGATTGGTCGCAAAGCTCAGCCAGAGGATTCCCGCAACAGAACATGTTATTCCGATGATTAGCCCCTCATCCAACGTCATTCGGCGTCCCGGTAGCGGTCGATTGCGCGTTCTGCGCATCCGTGCGTCGAGTTCGACTTCAAAGACCTGGTTCAGCGCAGCAGCTCCTGAGGCGGCCAACGCGGTGCCACCGAGCGTTTGGAACAGGTAGAGGAGATCCAGAGGCCCATGCCAACCAAATAGGAAGCCCACCAGCGTTGTGACCAGGACCATCAGGGTGATTCTGGCCTTGCACAATTCGGAGACGTCCGAGATCCAGCGGCGCGTGTGTGACCCAGGACCATCCGGGAAGCGGCGTTACTTGAGTTTTGTCCGTTACTGCGCTCACGCCCTGGCAACCTCCCTCTTCGTGCTTCCCACGGAATCATCGCGCGAAGGCGCAGAAAGCATGGCCGACAGGATGACGCTAAGCAGCACACCGGTCGTGAAAGTCAGCGCACCGACAAAGACGTGGGAAGTCGCGATATCAGCCGCTTTGTTACTCCAGACCGTCCAGGCTCCCAAGGCGAATTGCGCAAGAACGAGCACGAGCCAGAAACCTGCGCGCCGAACGCACCGGGAGAGGCAAGTTGTCGCCGGCGAAGGATCCTTATCGCCACCGAGGTAAGGCCAACCACGATAAACAGCAGCCCAGACTCGATGAACGTACTGTAATAGAATAAGACCCGACGAAATTGGTGCTTGAGTCGCTATACGAGCCTCGTTGATTCTGGCGACCGACGCGGCATCTATTGGCGGAAGGATACTGCCCGTAGGCGGTAGGAAAATCGGGAATCGACAGGCCTGTGTGCGAGTGGCGCATCGAGGCTCCCAGCGCCAGCTGAATAAACAGCATTGACGTGACTACTATTGTCCAAAATCGAAGGCTTCGGATGTCGTCGTTCGTTGGAGGTCTGTTTGATGCCGCGCCAGAATCGGGAGGTGACAAGCGCAACGGTCGCCACCAATGAGAAAAAACCTTGGGCCAGACAACCGTGAAACAGCCCTAAAACCGCGTTATGCTCAGTCACGCGCAAGCCACCGAGGACACCCTGGACGATAACGGCGATGACGGCGATTCCGGTCAGCCATTTTACCCAGAGCCGGTCCTCGATTATCACGGTCAAAACGCAAAGTACCAATCGTCAGCAGACCGACGCCGCTGGCGATGAGCCGGTGGGTGTGCTCGAAGAATACATCGCCGACCCAACGAGAAACCGGGAACAGGAACATGTTGTACCCGAAGCTATTCGGCCAATCCGGAACTGCCATCCCGGCTCCGTGACTTGTTACCAGCCCACCACTGCAGATCAAAACGAGAACGCTGGCGGCAACGAAAATCGCATACCAGTGCAGTAATCGCTTTTGAACATCAAATTCAGCCATCGATTTTACTGAAAAAGATTAGTGTGCGGCAATCCTGGCAGTCTCAGGTGCAGGCTGATTCTGCGGCAAATAGTCCTCTTCCATTCCCGGAACACTATATTCGTAAGGCCCATGGTATACGGTCGGGGTCATTTCGAAATTCCCGTGTCCAGGAGGCGAAGGAACCGTCCACTCGAGTGTCGTCGACCGCCAGGGATTATAGGGAGCTTTCGGTCCTTTGAAGATGCTATAGAAGAAGTTGATCAGGAAGGGGATCGTCGATAGTCCGAGGGCAAACGCGCTCACACTCACAAAAACATTAATCGGCTGCGAGCTGAGAAGATGATCGTAGAGCATCGGATCGGCGATTCGCCGCATCATCCCGTTCAACCCCAGATTGTGCATTGGAAAGAAAGTGCAATTGAAGAAGATGAATGCGAGGGCGAAATGAATCTTGCCCCAAGTCTCATTCATCATGCGGCCAAACATTTTTGGGAACCAGAAGTAAATCGCCCCGAAAACGCCGAAAAGGCTTCCGCCGAACAACACATAGTGGATGTGCGCGACAATGAAGTAAGTGTGGTGGATGAAGAGGTCGACCGGGGTCGCAGCCATGTAGATTCCGCTCAGACCTCCGATCACGAACATCGATACAAAGGCCAAAGCAAAACACATTGCGGTCGTGTATCGGATGGAGCCACCCCATACCGTTCCCATCCAGTTAAACGTCTTAATGGCAGACGGCACGGCGATCACCATCGTTGAAAACGAGAAAGTGGCTGAGAGCAGAATATTCATCCCGCTGACAAACATGTGGTGACCCCAGACGATAAAGCCCAAAACAGCGATTGCAACCATCGCAAAGACCATCGCCTTATAGCCGAAGATCGGCTTGCGGGCATTGACCGCCAGAATTTCCGAAACCAGTCCCATGGCCGGAAGAATCATGATGTAAACTTCCGGGTGTCCGAAGAACCAGAAAAGGTGCTGCCAGAGCAGCGGCTGACCGTAGTTGCTGGCTGAGAAAAAGCTGGTTCCGAAATTCAGGTCACAAAAAAGCATCGCAGCGGCGGCTGAAAGAACCGGAACCGCGAGCAGCAGGAGAATAGCTGTAATAAAAAGCGCCCAGACGGGAAGCGGCAATCGGAACATCTTCATCCCAGGCGCGCGCATATTGATGATCGTCGTGATGTAATTCATCGCTCCGGCGATCGAGGCCAGGCCATTGATAAAGAGACCAACACACCAGAGACTCTGGCCGGCTTGCGTTCCATTGTACTGAGCGTGCGATGACAACGGAGCGTAAGAGGTCCACCCGCCGGCAGGGAAACCGGCAGGAACGAAGAAACTCGAAAGCAATACGATCCCCGATAGGAGAAAGAGCCAGTAAGACAGAGCGTTAAAGAACGGAAATGCCATGTCCGGCGCCCCGATCTTGAGGGGAATTAAGAAGTTTCCGAACACGCCGATCAACAACGGCATGATCACCAGAAACACCATCACGGTTGCGTGCATTGTCACCAGCCCATTGTACCCGCCAGGTTGAAACGCTCCTGCGGAGGTCACCAGCCAGCTCGGCAGCAGAGTCCCGATCAAAGGTACTGGAGCACCCGGGAAGCCCAACTGAAAGCGGACGCCCATCGCAAGCGAACCTCCCACGAGCAAGAAAAACAAGCTCGTGAAGAGGTACTGCAGCGCGATCGTTTTGTGGTCTTCCGACCAGATATATTTCCGGAAGAAACTCAACTCAGGATGGTGCGCATGTGACTACATGCGCCTCTGCCGGGAACGGTGTGAGCGAATATTTCTGCCATAACGATTTCCTACAACTACTGACTTCGCCGGCGGATTGCCTGAAGAGGCGTTGGCGGCGGCGGCAACTTTCTCTTTATACCATTTGTCGAATTCCGCCTGAGAGACAACCTCGATCTGTGCCTTCATATTATAATGTCCTGAGCCGCATAGCTGACTGCAAGCCAACTGGTAGCTTCCGATTTTTGTCGGAATGAACCAAACCCAATCGATGGTCCGGCCCGGAACCGCATCCTGGTAAATACGAAACTGCGGAATATAGAAGCCGTGTATAACATCTTTCGAATTGAGACGTATCCGTACCGGTTTGTCGACGGCCATTTCGAGCACTCCCGACTGAAAATCTTCCTTTGTCAGCCGGATCGGTCTTGATCGTTTCCGAACATGTTGTCGGCGCTGATCAGCTTCACATCCGATCGCCCGAGTTTGCCGGTCGCCCCGGGATATTGAAAGCTGAATCCAAACTGGTAAGCTGTCACCGCAATCTCCATGGTGTCCTTCGGTGATTCCGTGTGGATGACGTCCCACCACATGTGATTGCTGTAACCCCAAAGCCCGATAAATATTGCCGTTGGTATTGCCGTCCAAACTAATTCAAGGCGATTGTCGCCGTGGAGATACGTGGCTCGCACGCCTCTCCTCGCTCGATACCTGATCAGAAAATAAATGTAGACGACCTGCGTCAGGATGAACACGCCACCGGTGAGATAGTAAATGAAATAGGTCAGCTGATCGATCTGCTCCCCACTCTTACTCGCCACGTCCGGCATCCACCAGAGACCCGAAGTGCGCGGCGCCCCGTAGGCGGACGCACCTAGCGCGAGAAACAAGGCAGCCAGCACTGCAACAAACCTTTTTTTCTGGACAAGACCTGGCTCATAGACGGCTCTTGGTAAGAATACTTGGGGGAAAGGCTCTTGTCATGGGACTTTACTTCGGAGCGCATTGGCAGGAGTCCGAGCCGGTATGAGACTGAGCCGGCGCTGGCGGTTGAGATTCAGGCTGAGTCGGGGCGGCGGTTGGTCCCGGCGTCTGGCCTTGCGGCGCAGGTTGTTGCCCAGTCGGCGCAGGTGGCTGTCCAGCCGGGGCCGGAGCGCCGGGCTTTTGCTGACCCGAAGGCTGACCGCCACCTCCAGCAGTCAGATTCTTCGGAGGAATTTTTTGGATTTCCGGCCAGGTCCATTGCTCTTTTCGATCCTTAAACTCGTCCCGTATCTGTTTGACCATGTCCGCCGTGATCGCGGGAGCGTTGTTTCCCCAATCGGATCGAACATAAGTCAGAATCGAAGCAAGCTGCTGATCGGTGTACTGACCTTCCCAGGCTTGCATGGCATTATTAAATGGTTTCCCCTTGATCTCTACCGGTCCTTGCAGGCCTTTGAGCACGATCGCAATGAGTTGATTTGTCGCATCACCTGTTTCCACCTCGGAACCGGCCAGGGGCGGATATTGCCCGGCAACCCCTCGCCGTTAGCCTGATGGCAGGTAATGCAGTTCGCTGAAAAGAGCGCTTTACCAACCACTTTCGGATCCGGAGGCAATCTTGGGCCGCCACCCTGCGCACCGAATTTCGGCTCAAAGTCAAACACATCCGCCTTGAATCCGCCACTGAACGAAAACAAATAGGCGCCGGCCCAGAACAATCCGAGACCGATCAGCCAGACCAGCCACAAAGGGATCGGCGCTCGTTTCAGGCTCCGGTAATTCTTCGATTGATCTCGGAGTGTTCTTCAACGGAGGTGCTGACCGCCGCCAATACTGCTAAAACGCTCCTCCGAATGCGGTCTGGCCACTTCAATCTGATGTTCGTGCTCTGAGCTCATTCTGTTGGTTCAGGAGCTTCCGGCAAGGGGTAGTTCTTTTTCAGTGAAAGTAGATAATCCACAAGCGCTTTTCCTTCCTCTGTCGGTACCACTTCATGACCGGGAGACGGCGCATCTTTCCCCTCGAGCTTGACGGCATCAGCGGATGGTTGACCCTGGATCTCCTGGGTTCTAAACAGCCATCGGTAAGCCGGCATGACCGACTCAGGACTCGTGGCTCGAGGATCGTACAAGAGCCGGTAGAACCACTGCGGATCAGTCTGCCGATCACCCGCATTGGTCAGGTCTGCGCCGAGTCTGGATGTCCCGAGAAAAACTACCCGATCAAACATGTAATCCCTCGCCACGGTGCGCCGTTTACCCCATTTGCGATCAATGTCGCTCCCCTCGTTTTTGTCGCGCACATACTGGCTATGACAATAGAAACAGCCGTTCGCCGCATACACGCGGGCCCCCTGGTCGGCCGTACCGGGATTGCCGGGCGGAGCCAAGGCGCCCGTCGCCTCGTCCTTGCTTCTGCTGCAGACCAGCAAACGTAATGTATGGATAAGCTGCCAGTGCGAGCCAGGATAGCCCGAACAGCAGAAAAACACCGAAAAAGAGACCAGTCAGCTTGTTCACGCGACACTTACCTCCGGTGCAATTTTCTTTGAGGCGTCGGCTGACGCTTCGATAACGGCAGATCGCTGTTTCACCGGTGCCGAGATCAGGAGAATAAGAGCGAACGCAACCGCGAAAGCGAGATTCGCCAGCACCAGCAAAAGCACGGCAAAGTTTTGCATCAGCAGAAACGGCCCAAGCAGATCGCTCACTGCACTCATCGAGACCTGCGGATCCTGCAAGCCGAATCCTTGAATCAAACCACCCATCGTCAGAGCAAAAATTACAATCCGATGCCGACGACGCTGAACCAGAAGTGCGCCGTGATAAGACCAGGCGACAGCCACTGCCTGTCCAGCAGCCTGGGTACAATGTAATAGAAGGCTCCGAACAGGATCATGCTGTAAAAGCCAAAGAGACCAAGCTGAGCGTGGCCAAACGTAACGAAGGTGAACTGCGTGATCTGGGCGATCGTCCGAGTCGAAATCAGGCTCGCTTCAAAACCGTACGCTGTGTAAGCCATGGCGCCGATCACAGTAAAGCGGAGCGCGGGACTCCAATGCAGGTCTTCGAACTTGCCCTTGATCGTAAGGTGAAAATTCGCTGCCACGGCCAGTACCGGAAGGATCATTAGCACCCTGGCCACGATGCTGGCAGTTATCATCCATGCCGGAAGCGGCCCGCCGATCAGATGCGTCATACCCGTCCACCCGCCAAGAAGTGCCAGTGACCAGAAACCGAACAGCGCTAGTTTGTAGCTATAAATCGGGCGGCCAACGAGTTTCGGAATCAAATAGTATGCGGTACCCAATGCGATTGGTGTCAACCATAGATCGATAAGACTGCCGATGTACCACCAATTGATCGCCGGCTGCGCAGGCCCAGGGGCAGACGCGACGTTCAGCAGGATGTTTGCCGTGGAGTACATCCACGAGAACCACAAAAATGCGCCCAGGATATACCATTGCGAAACGTACGTGGGCCCCGGCTCTTCTGGCCCAGAAGATCGTCAGAGCCCACAGTCCGACGATCACAAACGCGAGAAACAAAATGAAAGCGACGTACGGCGGAAACTCCAACATCTGTTTACCGGTCGTTGCCCCGGCCATAACCGATAGGACTCCAACAGCAATCCCGATATTCCAGGTGGCAGCCGCAAGGATCGGAAACAATGGATTGCGCAACGGCACACTGCTAAAGCGCGCCAGCAGCCAAATGCCGACACCGATACCAGCGCATGTAGCCCAACCGTAGACGAGACAATTGAGAAAAGCAGGATAGGAACGGCCGAAACTCAACCAGGCAACACCCGGAAACGTCCACCAGGCCGTCGGTGTATGAATTTGCGAAGAGGCCAGGAGCCAGAAACCTGAGGCAACGATCAGCCAGAAGACGCCTGACGCCAAGAAGATCAGCACCGGGATTCGGATGGATCGATCGACGAACGAGGGGTCGCTATGCTCCATTACTGACTCAGGTCGCGCTTCAGGCTCTGAAATGTCAGATTGTTTCATTATTGCACTCATCGCTGACCTCCCGGAATTTGAGCGCTTGGAGAGGGCGGCGGAGATGCCGCCGCGGCGGAGGCCGAGGGAGAATTTATTGGCCCTGCCGCGTGCGGCTTGTCTGCCTGCAATTGAGCCACAATCAAATCCATCGCTCGATTGATTGGAATTCCGACCACGCCCTTATTTTTGTCTACCCAGTGATACTGAGTCAGGATCTTCTGATTTTCTGCGTTCAGCTCGGCCAGGTTTTTCAAACGTACTTGTCCGGTCTGTTCATCCACAGTCGGAATGTTCTCCCGTTGAGAAACCAGAAAAATAGCCAGGCCAACGAACAACAGGATCATCACCAGACCGGTGACGATCATCGGTAGCGAGACTCTGTTCTTTTGTGTTTTCTCGGCCATGCCTTAGTTGCTCAATTTTAATGATTCAAGCAGCCGCGGATCCCGAGCCGGAAAGAGCGAGACACTACCAAGACGCCGGATAAAAATAATTGCCAACGGACAGCCGATCGCCAGCAGACTCAGTAGATCAAGAATGCTCAATTCAAACCCTCGCGGGTGCACAAACGGCATGATTGTGACGTAGGTATCCAGAATGTGCATTCCCAGCACCCAAAAGGAGATTGCAGCCAGGAACTTTGCGTTCCTCTTCGTGAATTGAAACAATAGATAAAAGAATGGAATAAAAAACCGGCCGATGACCAGGAAGGTGTTCAGGACGTTCCAGGACTCGATGTTCCGCCGCAGGAACCATTCTGTTTCCTCCGGAATGTTTGCATACCAGATCAGCATGTACTGGGAAAAGCCGATGTACCCCCAAAAAATCGAGAAGACAAACAGGAGTTTGCCCATCATGTGATAATGCTCTTCGTTCACAAACTGCAGGTAGCCTGCATTTTTGAGTGCCATCACCACCAGGATAATCAGGGCGATGCCGGCACCCGCTGCGCCTGCGAAAATGTATACACCCCACATCGTCGAGGCCCAACGATAGTCCGGCGACGAAAACCAATCGAAGGCGATGAAGGTCGTGCAGGCCGCAAAAACGAGAATCCCCGGAAAAGAAACTCCACGCATCTGGATCGACCACTTCGGATCGCCGTCGCTGTCCTGGCGGACCGAAGTACGCCGAAAATAGAGCGCCGCAAAGCCGAAGAACGCAAAATAAAGAATGGCCCGGATCCAGAAAAAAGGAACGACAATCGATGCCGAAACGCAGCTCGAAATAGCCAAGCTTGTCTCTCAAATGCGGGTCGACCACCGGGCTATCCTTCGCCGCGATCCAATCCCAGATATCGCGACGGACGATGAACAGCGGCAAAAAGAACAGAAACATCCACGGAAGGAGACTTGCCAGAGTTCTCCATCTGGCGCCGGACAACGATTCCCCAACCAGAATCGGTCGCGTGGTGCACGAGGATCCAGAAGAAGCAACCAATCAGAATTGTGAAGAAATACAGGAAGGCAAACAGCCACGAGAATGCGAATTGCTTCCGCAATTCGCTGCCTGCAGGAGCGACGAAACCGATGATTAGCGTGACCAGCAGGGAGGACACACCAATTCCCAGGAGTCCTAACAATACCCGGTTGATGTTCCGGTTTTCAAATGTCTCTGGCTTTGGAACGGTCAAGTGATCGTGGCTCATTGCTCCTATCGCGTTTGCTTTGGCTGCGTTTGCGTTTGCGGCGGTTGCGCCGGCTGAGGCGGGTTCTCCTGTTTGCCCTCTTTTTCGAGTGCGGCTCGCTGATCTTCAGGAACATCCGCTAAGCGCGCGTCCTGGCTTTTCTGCAATGCGCGAATGTACGCGATGATCGCCCAGCGGTCCTTCACGGTTACTTTATCGCCGTAAGCCATCATCGTGTTATAGCCGTGAGTGATCGTATTGAAGATCTGGCCGTCTGCCATCTGCCGATACTTATCCTGGTGATAGTTTGCGATGCCGAGCAGACCATATTTCGACGTGATTCCATTGCCCTGCCCGGTCGCACCATGACAGACTGCGCAATCGATCGTGAATACTTTCTGACCTCGCTGAATTAGTTCGGCTGTGACCGGCAACGGAAGTCCGGTGCCCCACTGGTCTCCCATCTTGCCGGTATTAAGATAATCGGTTCCGGCAGAAAACTCTCCCAGGGGCGAACTGATATCATCCTTCGGAACTTCCGAATTCTGCATCGGATGACCCGGAATATCGTACCCCATCGGAATGGTTCCATCGACAGGCGAACGCGCAGCCCGGCCATCCGCGAAAAACGAACTTGGCTTTTGAAATTTCACCTTATCCTGGCGCTTCATGTCGCCGAAGAATTCAATGGCGGTCACCTGACGACGTTGTCCCTGGAAACCCAGCAAGGCTATCGTAATGATCGTCAGTAAGATGAATCCGATCAGAAAATTCTTAATCATTCGCGTAAAGCACAGTGACCTCTTTACCGCCAATTCCCTCTAGAAATTCTCGTGTCGCGATTTCCGAAAACCTCGGATCCACCGATTCGATTGCCAGGAAGAATGCGTCGTTTGTCACACGGCTAAATGGCTGATAATCGAAAAGGGGATGGTGCATTCGAGGTAACCTGTTCAAAATGAATACACCGAAGAACGCGGTGAACGCTGAGATCAACACGGTCAGTTCGAACATGATCGGGAAAAAAGGTGGAACCGTGAAAAAATTCACCGGCTTACCGTGTACGATCAGCGGAAAGAGAAACGACGAAGGAATAAACTCGAGCAAGGCAGCCGTCGTAAACCCAAGGAATCCCCCGCAAAAAATGATGTACCCAAGCGGTGACTTCCCGAGTCCCATCGCCTTGTTCATCCCGTGGATCGGAAACGGCGAATGCACATCCCAGAACTTAAATCCTGCGTCCCGTACTCTTTCCGCTGCCTCATAAAGACGTCGACGCACTCGGGAATTCCGCGATTATCCCAAAGACAGGCTTTCGGGTTGCAGCAGCGCTCATGCGTGAGCCTCCTTAACAGATTCTTCCCCTCCGGCGGCCGGCGGATGATAGTGAGGATCGGACTCAGGAAGCACACTCTTGACCTCTGACATCGCGACCATCGGAAGGAAGCGGATAAATAACAAAAAGAGAGTCAGGAAGATTCCTAGTGTTCCAATGAAAGTGAACACGTCCACCCAGGTAGGGTAATACATACGCCACGCGGACGGTAAAAAATCCCGGTGCAGCGAAATAACAAATATCACGAAGCGCTCGAACCACATGCCCGCGTTCGCACACATCGATACGAAGAAGACCATGGCCCAGTTTCTGCGGAACGCGCGAACCCACATGAGCTGCGGCATAATCACGTTGCAGGTGAACATGGTCCAGGAAGCCCACCAATAGGGGCCGAAATAGCGGTTCAAAAACGCAAAGCGTTCGAACGGGTTCGCTCCGTAGAAAGCCACAAAAAACTCCATGCAATACGCGTACCCCACGATCGAGCCCGTCAGCAGAAGCAGCTTGCACATCACGTCGATATGATCCCAGGTGAAGATGTCGTCGAGCTTGTACAGGGAGCGCGCCGGAAGCATCAATGTCAGCACCATGGCAAATCCGCCAAAAATTGCTCCGGCAACAAAGTAGGGAGGAAAAATCGTCGTGTGCCAACCGGGCACCACCGAAGTCGCGAAGTCGAATGACACGGTCGAGTGAACCGATAAGGACCAGTGGAGTCGAAATACCGGCCAGGACGAGGTAGGCCATCTCGTAGTGGCGCCATTGTCTATTGCCGCCGCGCCATCCGAACGAAAGTATCCAGTAAATGGTTCGCGAAACTCGTCCCTTTGCCCTGTCCCGCATCGTCGCCAGATCCGGCACCAACCCAAGATACCAGAACAAAACCGAGACCGTGAAATAGGTGGATACCGCAAAGACGTCCCACATTAATGGACTGCGGAAATTGGGCCAAATCCAATTCGGATTCGGAACCGGAGCCATAAACCAGACCATCCAGATCCTGCCGACGTGAATCGCCGGAAAGATTCCCGCGCAAATCACTGCAAACAGTGTCATGGCTTCAGCCGCGCGGTTGATCGAAGTACGCCATTTCTGACGACAAAGATGCAGAATCGCCGAGATCAAAGTTCCGGCGTGACCGATACCGATCCAGAACACGAAGTTGGTGATATCCCAGGCCCAACCTACCGGAATATTATTTCCCCAGACACCGACCCCGGTGAACAGGAGATAGAGAATGCAGAAGACGCCGAAAGCGGCGAAGGAGCTCGTAATCGCGATCGTCACCCACCACCAGAGCGGCGCCTTGTTCTCCACGATCCCGGCTATCCGATCGGAAATCCACGCCATCGAATGGTTATTCCAAACGAGCGGGTGCCTCGGCATCCGTTCCACGAAAGCAGTCGTTGATGCGTCGCTTTCAGCCATTAGGCATTTCCTCCAGTGGTTTGAGTAGCGGCCTGCGGTGAATCGTGTCTCTGATCGCCGTTTTCGTCCACATTGATTCGGCCGACTCTACCGGCGCCTGGCATCTTCGGATTCGGGTTCCGAAACCGGGCCAGATAACTCGTGCGCGTCTGAAGGTTAAGATACTCGAGCAGTTGGTAGTTCTGCGGAAGCTTTTGGAACTGCGCTACGCGACTCTTCGGGTCTTTCATGTCCCCAAAGACAATCGCTTCAGCCGGACAAACCTGCTGGCAGGCCGATTTCACAGAATCTGTCGGGAGTGTCAGATTGCCCCGTACGCCGACCTTTATCCGTTGCGATATTCTGGCCGTTTCGATTCGCTGAACACAGTAAGTGCACTTTTCCATGACGCCACGGGTTCTGACCGTCACGTTTGGATTTTTCTGCATCTTCGAAATCTCGTCCATGCCCCAAGGAGCCAATGGCCCGAGATACAGCTGCGATTTGCCTTGGAATCCAGGCAAGCCGTTCTCAATACGATCTAAAACCGGCCGATCGTTGTAGTTAAAAAAGTTGAAGCGACGAACCTTGAATGGGCAGTTATTCGAACAATATCGCGTGCCGATACAACGGTTGTAGACCATCACGTTGAGTCCGTCTTCGCTGTGGACGGTCGCGTTCACCGGACAGACGGTCTCGCACGGTGCGTTCTCACAGTGCTGGCACATCATAGGTTGCATGACCATTTCCGGGTCATCCTCGAGGTGCGGATTGTTCTTATCGCCTTCGGCGCTGGCAAAATAACGGTCAATCCGCATCCAGTGCATCTCGCGACTGTTATTCACCTGCTCCTTGCCGACCACCGGGATGTTATTTTCCGCCTGGCATGCCAACACGCACGCGCCGCAGCCTATACATGTGTTGAGATCAACCGCCATCGCCCACTGGTTCGGAGCGTTCAGCGGCGGATGGCTGTAAAGCGAAACGTTTGGCGGATTGTCAGCATCCATCCATACTGTCTTGGCGAATGCCGGGTTCTTGTTGTAATCCTCGACTGTCCCTTCGCGCACGAGAGCGCGGCCCTCCATGCTGTAGTGATTCTGCGTCTGGACGAGTTTATGCCCATTTTTCTGGATCAACTTCACCGTGACCCTCGTGGCATAATAGGGCGCGTCGGTGGTTCGCAACTTGTACGCGTTAAACCCGGTTCCCCGCCCAACCTTGCCAACCACCCATCGCCCGTAGCCTAGCGAAAGGCTGAGCGAATAATCGGCGTGCCCGGGTGCGATCATCACTGCCGCCTGTAGTTTTCGGTCGCCAACACTGATTTCCACAACGTCTCGATCCTCGACCTGCAGCGCTTTCGCGGTCGACTTGCTCAAAAGAACAGCATTGTCCCAAGTCAGCTTCGTGATCGGGTCCGGAAATTCCTGGAGCCACGCGTTGTTCGCATAGCGTCCGTCGTAAACCTTGTAATCCGCTGGAAAGACAATCTCCATGGCGCTAGGCGTCACCGGGCCTCGTAACGGTTCCACACTTTTCAACAACTCAGGCAGAGCATTCGGATTCAAGTCCACTTTCGCGGATTCGTAACCGGTTTTTTCTGCATAGCCTTGCCGCAGAAATTTCGTCCAGGCCTCCTCAAAGTCATTCTCTTTGGTGAAGGTCTTGAACGTCTCGCGAATCGCCTGCACACCATTCGGGAGAGCGGTTAACTTGGCCAGGATATCGATCTGGGATAGCCCTCCGAACAACGGGAGAATCATCGGTTGGATCGGCAGGTAAGTACCATCGACCGCCCGCTGGTCTCCCCAGGATTCAAGAAAATGTGCTTCAGGCACATGCCAATTCGCCTCGGCGGAGGTCTCATCGAAGTAGTAACCGAGCCGAATGACTTCCGGGATCGACCTCTGAACTCCGGACCAGTCGAGATCCGCAGGCGCGGTATAAACCGGATTGCCGCTAAGAACAAAAAGCGTTTTGATCGCGCTCGATTTTGCATCAGCGGCCAGTTCGCGAAGATTCGCCGCCTTTACCCGCGGAGCACTGAATACTTCCAACGTCGAGCCGAATGCGTCGAGAGCGTTGTTCATGGCGAGAACCAGGCCGTGCACCCACGCCGGATAGCGGTTGCCCACCAGTACTAGACTCCGACCTTTTCTCGCCACCAGATCGTTGGCACACTCCGTCAGCCACGCGTCGTCGAATTCCCCGCCGGTATCCTTCAGTTGCTGCAACCACGCCGTTCAGAACACGATCGGTCGTCGAGGAAGCCACCTTTTTTGCCAACTGTATCGCAAACGCGGGAATCTGAGACGCAGCGCAGCGCAAACGGTGATCCGCCATTCCACCTGTAGTTGTGAAGCGGTTCTCGACCGCGTAAAGCCGGTTCATCCCATCAGTCGACCCGTGCACACGCCGGCGACGACTAAAATCTCGGACACCTTGCAGCGTTAGTTCGGACCCCAAAAAATCACAGTCCAGCGAGACGATGATGTCGGCGTTCGCAAAGGCCGGTTTAATGGCGACATCCGGACCGAAGAGAGATGTGACCGCGGAGTTGTGTTCTTCGAAACCGAGCGGCTCGTAGGTAGTATAAGTCGATTTGCGGGAATTGTTCCTTCAAAGACCTCAACAATCGATCACGAGTCGGCGAGGTTTGTTCGTCGGTTAGAATGCCGATTCCCGCGCCTTTGCTCGCTTCGAGCTCTTTTCGGATTTTTTCGAGACTCCTGATCAAACTGCTGGGCTGTGGCTGGTTTGCCATTCAAAACAAACGTCCGCGCTCGCTCCGGATCGTAGAGGTCAAGCACAGTGGCTTGCGCGAAAACATCGGTTCCGCCGTTGCTGGAAGGCGCGAGCGGGTTTCCTTCGAGCTTTGTTGGGCGCCCTTCGTAGGTTGTTGCGATGAGCGGCAAGCCGCCCGACGGCCCGGGCATCGAAGTTGTATAGAGAACTGCTTTGCCTGGTACCAACCATTCGACGCTCTTGGTGTATGGAACCAGATACGCTTCGGGTCGTCGGCAACCGCTCAACCCAATACCAGCCAACGCCATCGAGGCACCCATAAGCCGCAGGAAATTGCGGCGTGAGACCCCATCGAGTTCCGCGGCGCCTGCTGGAAATTCGCGTTCCAGCCACGACCTGAACTGTGGAGTGTCGGCTAATTCTTCCAGGCTACGCCAGTAGCGCTTGCCGGTGAGATCCTCGGGAGGGTGTCGAAAAACTGTCTTCATTATCGGTGGCAACCCGCGCAATTCTGTGGCGGATTTACGTCCCATTGTTCCTTTAAGTTCCAGACCGATCTGCTGTTGCGACTGTCCGTTATTCGGCTTCCAATCCAAGTTAAAGACCTGACTGACGGGACGCAGATTATTTTCAGGGTGGCGGTGGCAGTTCAAGCACCATCCCATCGAGAGCGATTCTTGCTGGTAAACGACATCCATGTGATTCACCTGACCATGGCAACTCACGCAGCTGATCCCGCGATTGACGTGCACGGCATGATTGAAATACGCAAAGTCAGGCACCTGATGGATTTTCACCCAGTCGACCGGATTTCCGCTCTCCCAGCTTTGTTTCACTGCGACCAATTTTGGGTCGTTCGCCTTGACCTGCGTATGACAATTCATGCAGGTCTGGGTCGTCGGTACATTTGAGTGGGACGAGACCTCCACGTAAGAGTGACAATACCGGCAATCCATACCCAGTTGCGTCACATGGATATTATGCGAAAACGGTACCGGTTGAATCGGTTGATAGCCTACTCTCATGTACTCTGGCGTGAGGTAATACCAATAGACTGCTGAAACTGCCGCCACCCAGCACCAGGAGGCAGAAGACGATCTTCAACGGCAGGTAATTCGCTGAGCGAGGAAAGATATTAGCCATGCAACATCACAAGACAGTTTAAATGTGTGTGAGCGCAGAGTGCGACACGACTACAGCAACCAAATTTGGTTACGATCTCTGGGGGTTAACAGGGTCTTTTTCAAGCGAGCATCTCAAGCTTTTTGAAGAGCCCGAGAATATTGGCTTCGCTGACTTAGGCAATCAAAATCTGCCGCACATCTCCAGTCGCTCCCCAACAACCGTGGAAGGCTAATATTACTTTTTCTAATGGCAACGCATTTTTGGCGCCGAATCGAGAATTTTTTCGGCGGGCAGGAACCCGAAGAAGCTAAAGAAGCCAAGCAGGCGAAAAGATCGCCCGAAGATCACCGAGGGCAGAAAGAGGTCATAGAGCGAAATATGAAAGTTCTCCGGACGCGACCGATTTCCCATTCCACCCAGTTTTCACAAAACCTTTAAAACCTTGGCGGCCTCCGTCTGATCTCCCTTTCTTGAATTCTTGGCTTCTTGAATTCTCGACTTCTTTCCCCAGAAGCCCATTCCACCCAGTTTAGCACAAAAACTCTCTAAAACGTCGGCGACATCCTCTGATCTTCGTGACCTTCGTGTGAGTCTTCCCTTCGCGCCACTCGGCACAGCGGCCGGTTCATCGCTACTTCTCGACTTCTTGAATTCTCGCCCCCTCACCTCTCTTCAAGCGCCGTCTCGGCTTCCGCGTTACGTTCCCTCATGGCCGCCTTGCGACTGAGTTTTACGCGACCCTTTTCGTCGATTCCAATGCATTTGACCCAAACCAGATCGCCGACTTTCGACGACATCCTCAACACTCTTCACGCGGAAATCTGCGAGCTCAGAGATATGCACCAGGCCATCTTTGCCGGGTAGAACTTCCACAAATGCACCGAACTCCTTGATCGAAACAACCCGGCCGTGATAGATCTCTCCAACCTCGATCTCTTTGGTCATCCCCATAATAATCTCTTTTGCACGGTTGAGGCTTGCACGGTTGGCTGAATAAATGTGGACGGACCCGTCGTCGTCGATATTGATCTCAGCGCCTGTTTCCGCGACGATCCCCTTTATCGTTTTCCCTCCGGGACCGATTAGGAGACCGATCTTGTCCGGTTGGATCTTAACGGTCTCGATTCGCGGCGCGTACTGGCTCAATTCCTTACGCGGCACAGTAATTGCCTCGGCCATGACATCGAGAACGCGCATGCGAGCATCCCGAGCTTGGCGAATTGCTTCGGCCATTATCTTGTGCGGAATCCCAGGCAGTTTGAGATCCAACTGAAAACCGGTAATTCCGTCCCTGGTACCGCAGAGCTTAAAGTCCATGTCGCCGAAATGATCTTCGGAGCCGATAATGTCCATCAGTGTTGTGTAGCGCTTCAACTCGTCCGCCTCGTACTCGGTGACCAGTCCGACAGAGATGCCGGCGACCGGTTTGCGGATAGGAACACCTGCGTCCATAAGCGCCAAGACGCCCGCACACACGCTCGCCATCGACGTGGAACCGTTCGATTCCATTACCTCGCTGCTGACGCGAATAGCGTACGGAAACTCGCCCTCGGGCGGAATAACCGGTTCAATCGACCGTTCGGCCAACGCCCCGTGCCCGATCTCGCGCCGGCTCGTACTGCCGAACCGTCCGGTTTCCCCAACGCTAAACGGCGGAAAGTTGTAGTGCAGTATGAAACGCTTGGACTGATCACCGCCGGTGTAACCGTCGATCATCTGAGCTTCCTCTACGGAGGCCAGGGTGGCCAGCGCAACTGCCTGCGTTTCGCCGCGCGAGAAAAGCGCGGAACCATGTGAGCGAGGCAACAGCCCCACTTCTGCGTTCAGCGAACGAATATCGTGGAAGCCTCGACCGTCACAACGCTTTTCCCGATCAAAAATGCTGACCCGGAATGCTTTCTTCTGCAGGTAATCGAATGCTTGCGATATTTCGAAAGCAGTAGCATTTGGATACTTTGCGAGAATGGCGGTTTCCACTTCTTTGCGAAGGACATCGATCGCTTTACTGCGAGCAACTTTTCCTGAGGTGTAAAGAGCCCCTTCGATGCGATCACCTGCGACCTGGTACGCAATTTCAAGAAGGTCATCTCGAACATTCAGGAGCTGAACTTCCCGCTTTGGCTTACCGGCGACAGAAACGAGTTCCCGCTGCATCTCAATAATCTCGCGGACGAATGGGTGCGCGAATTCCAGCGCGTGGATAAATTCCTCTTCCGGCAACTGGTCCGATGCGCCCTCAATCATCAGAACGCCTTCCGAAGTTCCGACATACACCAGATCGAGGTTGCTGACTTGACGCTGTGAATGAGTCGGGTTCACGACAAGTTCGCCGTTGACGCGTCCAACGCGAACCGCCCCGATCGGTCCCGCAAACGGAATATCGGAAAGGCAAAGTGCAGCCGAAGCGCCGTTAATGCTTAGAATATCCGGGTCATTTTCTCCGTCCGCACTCAAGAGGACGCTAATCACCTGTGTGTCGTAGAAGTAGCCTTTCGGAAACAGCGGACGCAACGGACGATCCGTCATGCGAGAAGTGAGAGTTTCCTTCTCGGACGGACGACCCTCCCGCTTAAAGTAACCACCCGGAAACTTTCCGGCAGCTGCTGCTTTTTCGCGGTAGTCGACAGTAAGTGGAAAGAAATCCTGCCCTTCCTTCACGGATGTAGCGGAGACAGCCGCGACCAGAATTATCGTTTCGCCGGATCGAACCGTGACGGAGCCGTCGGCTAATTTTGCTAATTTACCTGTTTCGATCGTTAGATCACAGGAACCAATGATTTTTGAGACTCGTTTTTCCATTGAATGAGCCTCCGAGATGACCAAGGCCATGGGCCCTTGCTCGTAGGTCCGAATTCCGAAGGATCCTCGGGGCTCGGACCTAAGACCAAGGCCGCCTGGTGGATCTCAGAGGCAAGGGTTAGGGTTTTGATCGGTTGATCGGCTCGTCGGAAGACTCGCACTGGCGACACTTCGCCATCGAACAGCGCACCGGCAGGGCGAAGCCCTCTCGCGAGCCGGATTTATGGACCATAGCCGCATGTGTCGCCAGGTCCAAACAAAAAGCCGCCCACCAGGACGGCTCCGGTTACTTGCGTAAATTAAGTTTCTCGATGACTGACTTATATCTATCTTGCGATGTCCGCTTGAGGTAATCGAGCAGGCTTCTTCGGGTAGCCACGAGTTTCAGGAGACCTCGCCGTGAGGAATGATCTTTGCGAAAGATCTTGAGGTGATCAGTCAATTGATTTATCCGGCGGGTCAACAGCGCAATCTGAACGTCAGCACTCCCAGTGTCCTTCTCGTGCAGCCGAAATGCGCTCAGATCTAAGTTGTCACTCGATGCCATAATTCTGAAGAGCCGTGAACATAGGGGATAACTCCGTGCGTGCAAGCGTTTTTACGCCTCTTTCCCGATCGTCACAAGATCGTCTGCCAATTCGCCAAACGTCTTGGTGATCAGCTTCTCTCCAAGAGTGTTGATATTGATTTCGAGGCCAAGCTTTTCCTCAAGGTGCAGTACGAACTCGACAAGATCGAGACTCTGTTGAATCACATCGCTTGCTTTCATACCTTCGATGTTATCCCTGGGAACATTCGGGAAATTTTCCGCGAAAAATTCCACCATCGCTTCTAAGACTGCCTTCCGCTCGATCATAGCATTAGCTCAAACTCGAACGCCGCCTCCGCACGCCACATGAAATCCGGCACCCATGGAAAGCCATCGGATTGGCTGTCCAGGTTTTGTGCACCCAATGATGTTCTTTAGTATATGCAAGATGCTCACACTACTCATATTCGAGCACGATCGAAAATGATTAATCGACGGCTCAAGCGCCGCCCGAGCGAGCCCGAGCTTTTTCGCCAGACTGAGTAGCAGCATAATTCCGGCCGGATGAATCGCCCAGGCTGCTCCTGGATCCCGCTCGACTCGGAGTTCGGTCATCGCCTCAAGCACTTCACTGCGAACCTGCACCTCAAACTGTGCCAGGTCCGCGATGCCGAAACGATAGTAGTCGGTTCCAACATCCCACCGAATCAACTCGGTAGCATCGCCTCTCCAGGATGATAATTCGCCCAGAGCGAGAGCCCCTTCGCCGGGTTCGTCCGAAATCCAGACGCCTGCCGCCCCGTCACCGAACGTGCAGATGCCTTGCCAGTTCGAACGAGAGGTGCACTTCGGATCGACCTGAGTCGACAATGGTTCGATCGCGAGGATCAGAACATTTCGGATCTCGGGAGCGAGATTCTTCACAAGCTGCATTGCGCGCACGCTCGCCGTGCATCCACCATTCCCAATATCCATTTGAGTTGCAGTTCTAGGGACCAAACCTCCAAGGCGTCGAGCAGCGCGTTCCGCGATACCCGGTAAGCAGTAGACCTTCGCTGCAGACGCCAAACACGGCATCAAAAGGTCGGCTAGGCGGTGCACCTTCAATCTGATCGGCGATAGCAGAAATGGATTCCTCGAGCGCACGAGCGAACGCCTCGGCATGGTCGGCAAACGTATCCATCCAAAGGAAACGGTCCCCGTGTTGGTTATAGCGGGTTCGATGTCCGATCAGGAGCAGGCGGACGAAGTCGAAAAGCGCCGTCTTTTCGGAATCATCCAGCATCGAGCGCTTCGAATCTTAGCGCAATTGCCTCGAGGACCTCCTGATTACTGAACGCAGTTCCCACAAGCGGGGCATAAATGGCACGGATGTAACGACTCACAGAATTGGTGGGCGCATCTTAGCACAGGTAGGAAAGGTTTGTCGCCATGATTTTCAATGCCGGCGTTACGCTCAAATCGACCACTCGTCGACGAGGTCATGGGGAATCTCGTTCAAAAAACGAGATGGACGTTGAAGCCGGTTGTCTACCGATGCACCTGGCCAATAAGCAGGATAAGTCAGATACAGTTCGTCTTTAGCCCGGGTGACAGCCACATAGAACAACCTGCGCTCCTCTTCTATAGCGTCAGCTGATTCGAGTGAACGCGAACTGGGGAACATCCCGTCAGCGAGCCAGATCACGAATACCGCTTGCCATTCGAGACCTTTCGCCTGGTGAATTGTGGAGAGGGTGATTCTTTCCGTTTCCTGGTCCGGCCCACGTGTGCTCTCCGTGTCGGCAGTCGCCATGAGAGACAGCTGGCTCAGAAAATCGACCGGATCGGCAAATGTACGGGCATACGATTCAAGCGATGTCAAATCGTCTCGACGCTGCTCGTAATTTGCGTATTTCGCCTGGAGATAATCGTCGTAGATGGCCTCCAGAATGATTCGAATCATCTGCGACGGAGAAACCGGTCGGCGTCCGGGAGCGATTTCGTCAAGAGTGTAGCAGAGCTGTTGCCAGGCTTTCGCAGGCTTTTGACCTACGCGGCAATGACCCAGCCAAGTCTGAAAATCGCCTCGTTCGACTTCCGGCACCGAAGAGAGCTGCTCCCAAAGTTTCTCGGCCGTCTTGACCGCGACACCCGGAAGGAGGCGCGCCATGCGTTTGAATGCGACCTCGTCCGCAGGGTTGATGACAAATTTCATGAATGCCGCGACGTCCTTGATGTGGGCTTGTTCGAAAAATCGAAGCCCGCTTGTAATCGAGAAAGGAATCCGAGATCGAGTCAACGCAAGCTGTACCTCCAAGGATTGGAAATGAGCGCGATACAGAACAGCCACGCTGTCCAGATCCACGCCTCCATCTCTCAACCTGAGGATTCGCTGCACGACGAATGCGGCTTGTTGATTGGTGTCGAAAAGCGAGACGAGGGCCGGCCTGATTTCTGACCCGATCGCGGTGAGCTCGCAACGTTTTAGAAAACTGTTTCGTATTTGCCAGGATTGCGGCATTGGCCAATGCCAGTATCTCCGGCACACTCCGATAATTGGTTTCAATTCGATAAATTCTCGCGTTCGGGTACCGCCGCGGAAAATCGAGAATGTTCTGGTAGTTGGCACCACGCCAGGAATAGATCGACTGCGCATCGTCCCCGACGACCATCACGCTTTGGTGACGAATCGCCAACAGATCGATCAACTCCGATTGAAGTTTATTCGTATCCTGGTACTCATCGACCAGGATGAATTGAAAATGCCGTTGGTAGAATTCTGCGATGGCCGAGTTCTGTTGCAGCACTTGAACGGTCTTTACCAGCAGATCATCGAAATCCACCACGTTCGCCAACCGCTTCCTCTCCTCGTATTTCTTCTGGATAATTCTCGATCTGATCCGTCAGGGGTTGGAACCTCCGGTATTTTTCGGCAATCACTTGCCGAACGGGACGGTCCGTGTTGAGGGCGAAACTAAATATGTCGCCCATGAGTTCCGCGGTCGGAAATCGGACCACACTCGTGTCGATCCCGGATGAACCGACAACGTCCGAAATCAAATCTTCCTGATCTTCGCGATCCATGATTGTGAATCCGGGTTGGAACCCAATTTCCCGCGCATGTCTTCTTAACAGGCGGTTACCAATCGAATGGAATGTCCCTCCCCAGATCGCGCGGGTCTCCAGAGGCAAGAGAGCAGCGACCCTCCCGAGCATCTCGCGGGCAGCCTTATTAGTAAAGGTCAGCAACAAAATCGATTCGGGCTCAACTCCGTTGTCCAGCAGCCAGGCAACACGATAAGTGAGCGTCCGTGTTTTGCCACTGCCCGCCCCGGCCAAAACCAGGGCCGGACCCGGACCGGAAGTCACCGCCTCGTACTGTTGATCGTTCAACTCGGCCCGATAGTCGGTCGAACTTGAACTAACCGAGGCAAGATTCATCAAACGGACCGGGTTTCGGCTTTGCGCTTTTGCGTTTTGCGTTTTGAGTGGTTACGGCGTGGAATATGCGCAGGGCTAAGGTTCGAAATATTGCCATCATTGAGATCTTGCCGGTTTGTACATTGCACGAGGGAACGAATCCACTCAAAACCCAAAACCCAAAACCCAAAACTCAAAACCCTAAACCGTCAAGGAAGCTTACCTCGGCGGCCTTAGCCGCCGAGGTAAGCTTCCTTCACCAAGCTATTCGTCCTTAGCCTGGCGGATTCATCCTCGAGAATTATTCGTCCGGTTTCCAGGACGTAGCCATAATCTGAGATCTCCAGGGCCATATTCGCGTTTTGTTCGACCAAAAGGATCGTGATGCCGAGCTGTTGGTTGATCTCCGAAATTTTCGAAAAAATTGTCTTCACAAGGATCGGGGCAATCCCCAGCGAAGGTTCGTCCAGCATGAGAAACCGGGGTTTGGACATTAACGCTCTAGCAATCGCCAGCATCTGCTGTTCTCCTCCGCTCAAGGTGCCGGCGACTTGTTTTTCACGCTCTCTCAACCTGGGAAAAACGGCAAACACATAGTCATAATCTTTCTTGATTTCCGCGGTCCTCCTGCGCCGATAAGCTCCCATCTGCAGATTCTCCATTACCGTCAGGTTCGAAAATATCATTCGGCCTTCCGGCACTTGGGTGATACCCATTGCCACAATCCGGTGCGGCGCTCGATTGGTTATTTCTTCCCCTTCGAAAAGAATTTTGCCGTGCCTGGCACGGACTAAACCGGAGATCGCTCGCAAAGTCGTCGATTTCCCGGCGCCATTGCTGCCGACCAACGTAATGATTTTGCCCGTCTCGACAGACAACGAGATCCGGTGCAGGGCCGTTATCGAACCATAGGCGACTTCCAGCTCTCGGATTTCCAGCATCGGAGTTTTGGGTTGAGAGTTTTGGGTTGAGCGTTCTGGATTGAGCGTTTTGCGTTTTGGGTTTTGCGTTTTGAGCTCTGCGTGGGACTCACCTCTCACCTCTCACCTCTCACCTCTCACCTCTCACCTCTCACCCCTCCACCCCCTCCTCCCCCGGTCCCTCCCCAAGATAGGCCTCGATGACTTTTGGGTCTCGTCGAATCTCTTCCGGGGGGCCCTCCGCGATCCTCACGCCGTGATCCAGGACATAAATTCTTTTGCAAATACCCATAACCACCCGCATATCGTGTTCGACCAGGAGCACAGAGATATCAAAGGTTTCCTGTACGAATTCAATAAGTCGCATCAGATTACTTTTTTCTGTCGGAGTCATTCCGGCAGCAGGTTCGTCGAGCAGGAGTAACTTCGGTTGAGTCGCCAGCGCTCGGACGATTTCGAGCCGTCGCTGATCGCCGTAAGGCAAGCTCTTGCACATCACCTCCCTGAGCCGTTCCAGGTTAAAAATCTTCAACAGCTCCATCGTCCGGTTCTCGATGTCGCTCTCTTCTTTCAAAAACGCCTTTCCTCGGATCAAGGCATGGCTCGGTCCATGCTTGAGGTGCAGGTTGAAGGCAGCCCTGACGTTGTCGAAGACCGTCAGCGAACTAAAGAGCCGGATATTCTGGAATGTCCTGGCAATCCCTTTCCCTGTGATCGCGTACGGCTTAAGACCATTCAGCCGCTCGCCGGCAAGGAGAACATCGCCTTCGGTCGGTCGATAAACACCGGTAACCATATTAAATACAGTCGTCTTTCCGGCGCCGTTGGGTCCGATCAATCCCACAAGTTCACGTTTGCGAATCTCCATGCTGAAGCTGGCGACAGCGGTGAGCCCGCCAAACCGGATCGTGCAATTGTCTAATTTGAGCAGGCTATCCATCAATTTCCACGGTGAACGGCTCGAACCGCTTCTTTGACGCGGTTCGGTCACCAAACAACCCCTGAGGACGTGTCAGCATCAAGATGATCAAGAGCAGCGAATAGAGAATGAGCCGGTTCTCCAGCAGACCTTGGTAGGCCGGCGGAACAAACTGGGTATGCGCCAGTGCACGAAGGCCCTCGGGTAGAATGGTCAACAATACGGCGGCGACCGTGACCCCGACGGTGCTTCCCATCCCTCCTAAAATCACAATAACGACGACATCTACCGAGCGGAAAAAATTGAATCCCTCCGGCGTGATAAAGGCCTTGAAATGTGCGTAAAGCGCCCCGGCGATACCGGCGAAAAACGAGGCTACGACGAAGGCTAAAACTTTGTACTTGGTCGTGTTAATTCCCATCGCCTCCGCCGCAACCTCGTCATCGCGAACCGTGAGAAAGCCGCGTCCATAAGTCGAGTGCACGAGACCAAGTACGACGTAGATGCAGAGTACGACTGAGCCATAGGTCCAAAAAAGGTTGGTATAGCTCCCGATCACGCTCAAACCGCGGGAGGCGCCAAGAAAGTCCGTATTCAGAATGGCTACACGAATAATTTCGCCGAACCCCAGAGTCACAATCGCGAGGTAATCCCCCTTCAGCCGGAGCGAGGGCACACCAACGGCGAACCCGGCGATTGCCGCCAGGACACCGGCGAAAAGCATTGAAATAAACAGGCCAACGTTCGTCGCCAAAGGATTTGTCGGACCGCCAAGTAATCCAAAGATGATCGGGTCGAGGTGATTTGACCAACTCCCCGAGGCATACGCTCCAATCGCCATGAACCCAGCGTGGCCAAGGGAAAATTGTCCCGTATAGCCGTTCACGAGATTGAGGCTCGTCGCCAGAATAATGTTAATCCCGATGGTGATCAGGATGTCATAGTAATACGCGAAATTGGATGCGATGAAATTTTCACCAAAGAGCGAGACAGCCAGGCAAACGACTAACGCAACCATCAGGCTCAGCGGGCCGCGGCTCATACTTTTTCCCGCTCGACTCTTCCCAGAATACCGGTGGGCTTGAACAAAAGTATCACGATCAAGACTGCGAACGCGATTCCATCCCGCCATTGCGGAAATCCGATGGCGATAACCAACGTTTCCAGGATTCCTATAATTAATCCACCGAGCGCCGCTCCAGGGATGTTGCCGATGCCGCCCAGGACCGCTGCCACAAATGCCTTGATCCCAGGCAGATTCCCCATCAACGGGTTGATCGATGGTGAATCCATGGAGACGAGGATTCCTGCCGCTGCTGCCAGCGCCGAACCGAGCGCGAATGTGAAAGAGATCACAACGTCGTTGTTCACCCCCATAATCGAACAGGCGGTAGGGTTGAGCGACAGGGCGCGCATGGCCAGGCCCATCTTGGTTTTCATGACGATAAATCGCAGAATGATTAAAAGAATGACGGTGGCAAGAATGATCGCCAACTGCGAGGTCAGAACCGTCAGAGTTCCCAGTCCTTCGACGACGTGAACAGGAATCAATTGCGGGAACGCTTTCGGATCCGCGCCCAAGCGGTACTGGGTCATGTTTTGCAGAAATAGGGAGACGCCGATCGCCGTGATCAACACGTTTAACCTCGGCCGCTCCCGCAACGGTCGGTAGGCGATCCGCTCTATTAAGACCCCGATCACCGCGCAAATCGCCATCGAAAGAATCATGATCAGGCCGGCTCCCGAAAGAATGAATAGCGTGTTTTCCGGAGTAAACGTATCGAATTCGCCGAACTTGAAAAAGTGCGCAAACAGGGGAGCTAACAGATAACCGGAGTAGGCGCCCAGCATATAGATGTCACCGTGAGCGAAGTTAATAAAGCGGAGCACGCCATACACCATCGTGTAGCCCAATGCGATCAACGCGTAAATCGATCCGAGCGAAACACCATTAATAAGCTGTTGAAGAGCCTCGAGTAGTTTATCCATTTTCAGGGGGTGACTTGTTGCACCATCTTCATTTCGCCGTTTTCGATTTTTAAAATCACTCCAGGCTTTGAAGCATTGCGATTTTCATCAATCGAAATGGTGCCGGTAACTCCGTCAAAATCCCGCGTGGAGGCCAGAGCGTCCCTGATCTTCGCAGAGTCCGTCGATCCCGCGCGCTGCACGGCCTGAAAAAGCAGCCTGGCTCCGTCGTACCAGAGAGCAGCCAAGGCATCCGGCACGGCGTTGTATTTCGCGCGGTAAGTCTGAACGAATTTCTGCACCCGGGGAGAGGGATCAGCGGCCGAGAAATGGTTGGTGTAATAGTTGCCATCCGCACTCTTACCGGCAATTTCCACAAGCGCCGGACTATCCCACCCTTCACCGCCAACGAATGGGCAGACGATCCCGAGTTGTCTTGACTGCCGAAGGATCAGTGCTGCCTCGGTGTAATATCCCGGTAGAAAAACGACGTCGGGATGAGCGATCCGGACTTCAGTAAGTTGGGACGAAAATTGGTGTCGCCGCTGCTGTAAGAAATTGCGTTCGTTATCTTGCCGCCATTTATCGGTGAAGTATTGGCGGATCACATCGGATAGACCAACGCTATAGTCTTGCTTTACATCTGTCAGGATTATCGCCTGTTTCGCTTTGAGCCGATCCAAAGCAAATCTCGCCATGATTTTTCCCGTGAAAGAGTCGATAAAACAAGCTCCGAAAAATGTAATCTCCTATCTTGGTAATCGCTACGTTCGTGGCGGAAGGTGTCAGAAGTGGGATCTTTGCGGCCTGCGCGAGCGGCGCTCCTTCCATCGTGGCGGAAGAGGTCAGATCGCCTAGAATCGCGACCACTTTGTCTTGGGAGATGAACTTTCGCGTAATCGTGGTTGTTTCCCCGGCTTTCGATCCATTGTCTTCGACGATCAACTCGATTGGCTGCCCGAGTACGCCGCCAGCCGCGTTGATGTCTTCCTCGGCTAACTTGGCACCTTGTATACTAGAGACTCCGAACGTCGAGAGCGCCCCTGTCAGACAGGTGACCGCACCGATCTTAATCTGAGCCAGTGATGGTGTGCATCGGGAGAGCGAGCAGTACTAAAGCCAGGCAAGCGAAAGGTACAGCTTTCGCCGTCTGTCTTGATGAAGACGGCAAAATGAAGAGGCAAAAACTGGAACCTTCGCTCAGGCGTTCCGCCCGATGTCACGCCGCGAGCCTCTCATGATGCACACTTTCCGCCCGTTCACCATTCTTTCAGATCTTTCTCACGGCGCGCATGGATGATCAATTCGGATTAATTTTCTCAAAGAACTGAATCTGCCCGTCCTTGATCGCTAGAATCACGACCGGCTTCGAAGCATTCCGTTTGGCATCGATCGTGATATCGCCCGAGACACCAGGGAAGTCCTTTGTTTGAGCGAGAGCATCGCGAATGGCGGTCGAATTGGTCGAACCCGCTCGCTTGATTGCGTCCAGGACTACCCGCGCCGCGTCGTATCCCAGTGCCGCAAAGTTGTCGGGTCGGCTCCCGAACTTTTCCTGATAGACCTTGTCGAAATCCTGAACCACACGGCTCGGTTCATCGGCCGAAAACTGATTCGAAAAATAGCAGCCATCCGCCGCTTTTCCTGCTACCTGAAGCAGCGTCGGACTATCCCACGCCTCACATCCAATAAACGGAACGATGATGCCCAGTTGCCTGGCTTGTTTCAGGATGATCCCGACTTCCGGATAGTAGCCTGGCACGAACACAACTTCGGGCGCCGGCAGCCTTAATCGACGTTAGCTGCGCCCGGAAATCGGTGTCACCACTCGAGTAACTCTGTTCACGAACCACACTTCCCGCCCCGCTCACGAATGTCTCCTTGAAGAAGCCGCTCAATCCGACGCTATAGTCCTGTTTTGTGTCCGTCAGAATTGCGGCCTTCTTTAATTTCAGATTTTCGAGCGCAAACCGCGCCATGATCCTCCCTTGAAATTCGTCGATAAAGCAGACGCGAAAAATGTAGTCTCCGATTTCGGTTACTTTCGGATTCGTCGCCAAAGGAGTAACCATCGGGATCTTCGCCGCCTGCGCTATCGGGCCCCCTTCCAGAGTCGCGGAAGAGGTCAGATCACCAACAATTGCGACGACTTTGTCCTGGGTCACAAACTTCCGGACGATCGTCGAGGTCTGGCCTGCCTTGGATTGATTGTCTTCGGTCAGTAAAACGATCTGTTTTCCGAGCACACCCCCGCCCGCGTTAGCTTGGTCGATCGCGAGCTTGAACACCGTTATGGCAGGTCGTGCCATACCCGCCAATCGCGCCGGAGATCGGGTTCACCTCGCCGATTTTGACGACGTCCTGCGCATCAACCCTGGCACCGCTCAGAAATATTGCGAAGCAAAGGAAAGCTTTCCAGCCCATAGATTGCGACACGCTACCAAGCAAGGGCTGAGGAGGGCAAGTTCGGCGGTTTGCTTCGGCGTATTGGTGGAAGAGAGAACTCACACCACGCCCGTTACAGCGCTTTGGCGGAAGAAAGACTCACACTAAGGTCACTAAAGGTCACGAAGGTTTTTTTAAGATTTAATGGACAGAAGGGAATTGGATCAATTCTCGTTCCCTGAATCCCCCTTTGTGACCTTCGTGGCCTTGCTGCGGGCCGTACGGTAGCGTAGGCTTTGCCTGCGCCACGCTAGGTCACGGCACGACCCGCAACGGACGGTAACTACGACTCGCCAGCGCATCCCCATTGCGTGGACTTGGTGTGAGTTCTCTCCCAGTCACCCCGCTCGTTACAACGCTTGGCGAAAGACTCACAAAGGTCCAAGGACGAAGGTTTTTTTAAGATAATGGACAGAAGGGAATTGGATCAATTCTCGTTCCCTTATATCCCCCCCTTTGTGACCTTCGTGGCCTTGGTGTGAGTCTCTCTCTCCAGTCACACCACGCCCGCTACAGCGCTTTGGCGGAAGAAAGACTCACACTTAAGGTCACTAAGGTCACGAAGGTTTTTTTAAGATTTAATGGACAGAAGGGAATTGGATCAATTCTCGTTCCCTTGTATCCCCCTTTGTGACCTTCGTGGCCTTGGTGTGAGTCTCTCTCTCCAGTCACACCACGCCCGTTACAACGCTTTGGCGGAAGAAAGACTCACACTAAGGTCACGAAGGTCACGAAGGTTTTTTTAAGATTTAATGGACAGAAGGGAATTGGATCAATTCTCGTTCCCTTATATCCCCCTTTGTGACCTTCGTGGCCTTGGTGTGAGTCTCTCTCTCCAGTCACACCACGCCCATTACAGCGCTTTGGCGGAAGAAAGACTCACACTAAGGGCACTAAGGTCACGAAGGTTTTTCAAAGATTTAATGGACAGAAGGGAATTGGATCAATTCTCGTTCCCTTATGTCCCCTTTGTGACCTTCGTGGCCTTGGTGTGAGTCTCCCTCTCCAGTCACACCACGCCCGTTACAGCGCTTTGGCGGAAGAAAGACTCACACTAAGGTCACTAAGGTCACGAAGGTTTTTCAAAGATTTAATGGACAGAAGGGAATTGGATCAATTCTCGTTCCCTTATATCTCCTTTGTGACCTTCGTGGCCTTTGTGTGAGTCTCTCTCCCCCCACACGCCGACCCTTACGGCGCAATCTTTTCCGCTATCTCGAATCTGCCGCCTTTCACCGCTAACAATCAGCCCGGGCTTCGAGGCATTTCGATTCGCGTCAAACGAGATCTGCCCGGTCACGCCTTCAAATCCAGACGTCTTGGCCAATGCGTCTCGCAAGGCTTTAGAGTCAGAGGAACCTGCCCGCGTGATCGCATCCGCCAGCAAACGGGCGGCGTCATAACCGAGAGCAGCAAAGGTATCCGGAGGAGTCCCGTATTTTTCCTGATACTTGGCGACGAATTCTTTCACGATCGGCGATGGGTCATCCGGAGAGAAGTGATTTGTAAAATAGCAGCCGTCAATCGCCTTTCCGCCGATCGCCAGCAAAGCCTGATTCGCCCAGCCGTCACACCCGACAAAAGGCATGGTCAGTCCCATTTGCCGACCCTGCTTTACGATCAGGGCCACTTCCTGGTAATAGCCTGGAACATAGACCACATCGGGCCGAGCCGCCCGAATGGAAGTCAATTGAGCCCGGAAATCTGTGTCCCCGGTCGAATAACTCTGTTCGCCGACGATTGTACCGCCCAGTTTCGAAAACTCGTCCTTGAAAAATTTGGCCAGATCGACGCTGTAATCCTGTTTCACATCAATGAGCGTGACTACCTTCCCGGCATTCAGCTTTTCTCTCGTGAATTTGGCAAGCACTCGACCCTGAAATTCATCCAGGAAGCAAACCCGAAAAATAAAATCACCCACCTCGGTAATACGGGGATTCGTCGCGGTGGGCGTGATCATGGGAATTTTGTCGCTCTGTGCGATCGGGGCGGCTTCCAGGGTTGCCGATGAGGTCGCATCTCCCAGGATCGCAACGACCTTATCCTGCGTGATGAGTTTCCGCACCGCGGTCGAACTTTGCCCGGGTTTGGACTGATTGTCTTCGGTCACCAGCTCCAGTTTTTGGCCGAGAATTCCGCCACCATGATTGATCTCCTCGAAGGCGAGAACAAATCCCTGGTGACAGCCAATACCGAACTGCGAAACGCCCGCCGGTCAGCGGATCTACCTCGCCGATCTTGACCGTCGTCGCCGCCCAACCGGAGAAAGTTGCCAGTGCCAGTGTCAGTGCCAGCTGCAGAGCAAAGAAAGACGAACTAAGAAGCTTCTTAAGCACGACGCAACGCCTCTTTGACGGGAGCTTTAGCGAATACTCAATTGACACCAACGATCCCACTAGCCACTGCCACCAGTCGCTGACCACTTCACCTTTCTCAGCTCTTCGGCTCTATGGTCTCGGCATACTTGTACGCACCGTCCTTGATCGTGATGATCACGGCAGACTTCTGCGCGTTCCGATCTTTGCCGATCGTGATCTTGCCCGAGACTCCTGGAAAATTCTCCGTGTCCTGAATCGCTGCCCGGATTTTCTCCGGGTCCGTCGACCCTGCCCGAGTGATAGCGTCTGCCAGGAGCTTCATCGCATCATAGCCAAGAGCGGCGAAAGCGTCAGGGGTGGCATTATATTTTTGCTTGTACTTCTGGACGAATGTCTGGACGAGGGGTGATGTGTCTTCAACGGAAAAATGGTTGGAAAAATAGCTTCCCTCGATCGCCTTTCCCCCCACCGTTATCAAGGAGGAACCGTCCCATCCGTCGCCGCCCACCAACGTCGCTTTGATGCCAAACTGCCGTGCCTGCTTGGCGATCAACGATGCCTCGGGATAGTAGCCGGTAATAATGATCACATCGGGTGCGGCAGCTTTAAGGTCGGTCAGTTGGGCGCGAAAATCTTTGTCGCCTGAGCTGTAGCTCTGTTCCTTCACGATGGTCGCGCCGTTCTTGGTGAGATAATCTTTGGCAATATTGGTCAAACCGACGCTGTAGTCCTGTTTGACGTCCGTCATGAACGCGACTTTGTTCAGCTTTAATTTCTCAAGCACGAACCGAGCGATCACCACAGCCTGAAAATCATCTGTGAAACAGACGCGGAATATGTAATCGCCGGTCTGGGTCACTCTTGGATTCGTTGCCGCCGTGGCGATCTGGGGAATCTTGGAGGCTTGGCAAATGGGCGCCGCCTCCAGACTTTTCGAAGAGGCCACTTCGCCGATGACGGCGACGACGTGATCCTGGGAAATCAATTTACGGGCGATAGTCGTCGTCTCGCCTTGCTTCGTCTGATTATCCTCTACGATCAGCTCAATCTTCTTGCCTAGCACGCCGCCGCGCAGCGTTGATTTCTTCCGCGGCCATTTGCACACCGTTATTCTGGGAGATGCCGAAACTGGCGTTATCTCCGGTCAAGGAACCAAACTCGCCAATCTTGATTGTGTCTTGCGAAAACGTTGACCCGGCAATCGCCAGAATGACGCCAAATATCAGGAGAAACAGACGTTTCATCATAAATCGGCGATATTAACGACTGGCTTGGAAAAGGAAAGAGAGAATAGCGGTGAAGCAGTTCGATCGAGGCGAAGCTCCCGGGCTATAGCGCTACGGAGCTTCTTCGACCGAAGTCCAAGCCGGACGCTTCGCCTACCACGCTTCCAGCGCTATTGACAACTATTAGATTTTCTAATAGTCTCCGTCATCATGCCGGAAGTGACTTTATCCCCTCCTGTCCGGAAGTTCTCCAATAATCCGGTCATCGCATTTTACCAATCGTCGATTGGGAAAAAGATCGTCGTAGGCGTCACTGCTCTATTTCTGATTCTGTACGTTCTCGGTCATCTCGTCGGAAATTTGCAGATCTATATGGGCCAAGACCGGATAAATACGTACGCGAAATTCCTGCACGACCTCGGACCGATCCTCTGGGTAGTGCGAGCTGTCCTGCTTGCCGCGTTTGTAACGCATATCGTCGCCACGATTCAGCTGGCGCACGAGAACCGGCTGGCGAAGCCGCAAAAGTACGCTGTCGCCGGTTACCAACGATCGACGATCGCATCGCGAACGATGATCATCAGCGGACTAATTGTCCTCTGTTTCGTGATTTACCACCTGCTCCAGTTCACCGTTCATGTGACTGATCCGGAATTCCGCAAGCTGCACGACTCACTCGGTCGTCCCGACGTTTATCGGATGCTTATACTCGGATTCAGGCAACCCTCTCGTTTCTCTATTTTATGTCCTTGGCCTCTTCCTGCTCGCCAGCCATCTCAGTCATGGATTCGAAAGTGTCACCCAGACGCTGGGTATTAATAATCGCAGAATATCACGCTTCGTTTCCACCGGCGGACAAACTTTGACCTGGCTGATTTTCGCAGGCTACGTTTCGATCCCCGCTACGATCCTTCTCGGCATCATCAGGTAAATCTATGTCAACCACTCTCGATTCGAAGGTCCCTTCCGGCCCGCTTGATAAGAAGTGGGATAAACATCGAGGCGAATCGAAGTTAGTTGCCCCGAATAACCGATCAAAATTTGATATTATCGTTGTCGGAAGCGGTCTCGCGGGCGCTTCCGCCGCGGCGACCTTGGGCGAGCTCGGGTATAACGTTAAATGTTTTTGCTTCCAGGACTCACCGCGACGGGCGCACAGTATCGCGGCGCAAGGCGGCATCAACGCCGCCAAGAATTACCACAACGACGGCGACAGCGTTTTCCGCTTGTTCTATGATACGATTAAGGGCGGCGATTTTCGGTCGCGAGAAGCCAATGTTCATCGGTTAGCCGCGATCAGTCTTAATATTATCGATCAGTGCGTGGCACAAGGAGTTCCGTTCGCGCGTGAGTACGGTGGCTTACTGGCAAATCGTTCTTTCGGCGGGGTTCAGGTCTCGAGAACCTTTTATGCCCGCGGCCAAACCGGCCAGCAGCTTCTGCTCGGGGCTTACCAGGCTTTAGAACACCAGATTGCGGCAGGGACGGTGAAAATGTATTCCCGGACTGAAATGCTCGACCTCGTATTGGTCGACGGACATGCCAAAGGAATTGTGGTTCGCGATCTCGTAACGGGCGAGATCAGCGCCCACGCAGCCGATGCGGTGGTTCTTGCTACCGGCGGTTACGGCAATGTGTTTTACCTCTCGACCAACGCGAAGGGCTGTAATGTCACGGCGACCTGGCGAGCGCATAAGAGGGGCGCACTCTTCGCGAACCCTTGTCTCGTTCAGATCCATCCAACCTGCATCCCGGTCAGTGGCCCCTATCAAGCCAAACTCACTCTGATGTCGGAATCCCTGCGGAACGATGGCCGCGTTTGGGTTCCGAAAAAGAAGGGGGACAAACGGTCGCCGGACCAAATCCCGGAAGAAGAGCGAGACTATTACCTCGAGCGAAAATATCCGAGTTTCGGAAATCTGGTGCCGCGCGACATCGCGTCGCGCAACGCGAAAGAAGTTTGCGATGAAGGGCGTGGCGTTGGCCCGAGCGGGCTGGGAGTTTACCTGGATTTCTCCGACGCGATTCACCGACTCGGGGAGAACGCCATTCGGGAGCGGTACGGCAATCTGTTCGACATGTATCTGAACATCACGAACGAAAATGCCTACAAAACCCCCATGCGGATCTATCCCGCGATCCATTACACGATGGGTGGTCTTTGGGTAGATTACAACTTGATGAGCAATATCCCGGGTCTGTACGTCCTGGGAGAAGCAAACTTCTCCGATCACGGAGCGAACCGACTCGGAGCCAGCGCCCTCATGCAGGGACTGTCCGACGGCTACTTTGTGATTCCCGCCACCATCGCAAACTATCTGGCGACGCAGTTGGGCAAGAAGGTTTCGGCGGAGCGACCTGAATTTAAAGCTGTCGAAAAAGACGTCTCCGGCCGAATCGATCGACTCCTTTCGATCAAAGGAAAGAAGACCGTGACGACGTTCCACCGGGAGCTCGGACTCCTGGTGTGGGATAAGTGCGGAATGGCTCGAGACGCCCAAGGACTGCAAGAGGCGCTTCAGAAAATCCCGGCGATGCGCGCAGAGTTCTGGGAGAATGTAAACGTCCTCGGAGATGGTAGAGAGTTTAATCAGGCGCTCGAGCATGCGGGCCGAGTCGCGGACTTTTTGGAGTTTGCCGAATTGATGTGCCTGGACGCCTTGGAACGGAACGAGTCATGCGGCTGCCATTTCCGCCTCGAGCATCAGACCAAAGAAGGCGAGGCTCTTCGAAATGACGACGATTATTGCTACGTCGCTGCCTGGGAGTATGCCGGTCAGGATGCACGACCGAACCTCATAAAGGAGCCGCTGATTTTCGAAAATGTGAAACTCTCTCAACGAAGCTACAAATGAATTTCAGGCTTAAGGTTTGGCGACAAAAAGATGGCGGTTCGCCCGGGTCTTTCAAGGATTACGACGCGAAAAATATCCCTTCCGAAGCCTCGTTTCTTGAAATGCTCGACATCGTTAATGAAGTCCTCAATGAACGCGGTGAGGATCCCATCGCGTTCGATTCGGACTGTCGTGAGGGTATTTGCGGAACGTGTTCTCTTGTTATCAACGGTATTCCTCATGGACCGGGCAAGGTGAAGACGACCTGCCAACTTTATATGCGGCGATTTAAAGACGGAGACACCATCTGGATTGAGCCGTTCCGCGCCGCCGCATTCCCGATGGTCAAGGATCTCGTGGTCGACCGAAGCGCCTTTGACCGTATCATCCAGGCCGGCGGCTACATCGTGGTTCGAACCGGATCCGCCCCGGAAGCAAACGGGTTGCCGGTGCCCAAACATGATGCGGACCTTGCGATGGAAGCCGCCGCGTGTATTGGATGCGGCGCCTGTGTGGCGGCCTGCCCGAATTCCTCTGCGATGTTATTCGTTTCTGCCAAAGTCTCGCATCTGGGACTCTTGCCGCAAGGTCAGGCGGAGCGCGACAGCCGAGCCCTCCATATGGTTCGGAAGATGGATGAACTCGGCTTCGGAAATTGCCGAAACCACTACGAATGCGAAGCGGTTTGCCCCGCTGAAGTCAGTGCGACGTTTATCTCGCGTTTAAACCTGGACTACGCGATCGCTGCCGCGAAAGAGGCTCTGGCGGTCTAGTGTCCTCGTCCTCGATTCTTAAGGAAAAAAAGCGTTGAATGCGGCCCGGTTGCTGCTATCGACTGTGGCTTTCTCAATTCGCTAAACGCTTCTGCCTGGGACGGTCAAAGATCGAGCTCGAGGACGAGAACGATTATGGGGACGAGAAAGATAAGAGGTCCAAGAGGACAAGAGGAGCGCTCAGGAAGCTCGCGCACCATAGTGATGATGCTGACCAGTCAGATCGCATCGTTAACGACGATATCCGTGTCCGGAGCGGACAGCTCTTTTCCTGCCTCACTATCGTCCTTATAGTCGGTCCGAAGTTATTCATCGAGCCGGGGACGAAAGCATTTTTCCGGCTTTCGAGCGTGAGCGGCCCCGGATTGTGAATAACTTCGCTGCAAGCGCACCGTCAGGTTACGAATTGTCGTCCTCTTCAGAGAAGATGAATCGGACGAGACTTTCGAACCTAGCGGTTGTGCTTGAGTCGGGCAACGAATACTCAGATGAGGACGAATCGTCTCTGAGACGATTACGTCTCGCTATAAGGAATTCGCATCCGGCTCAGGCCGCGCGAACAACCAGTACCCCTCTATAGAAAGGCTCGTATATGAACGAATCTGGCTCCGAGCAACCCAAAGTGGCTGCCTTTGTCGGCATCGATTGGGCCGATCAGAAACATGATGTGGTTCTACGCTCAGTCGGCGATCCGGCCAAGCTCGAACATCAAGTCGTTAAAAGTGAAATCAACGCCTTAACCGATTGGATCGCTCAGATGCACGAGCGCTTCGGTGCAAAAGGTAAAGTGCTTGTTTGCCTTGAACAAAGCCGAGGAGCGCTCATTTACCAATTGATGGCCTATGAGCTCTTCGAGCTCTATCCGATCAACCCCAGCCAATTGGCTTATTATCGTAAAACCTTCTTCAGTAGCGGTGCCAAAGATGATCGGCCCGACGCCGATCTGCTGAGTGAACTCCTCATGTGCCATCGCGATCGGCTCAAAGCCTGGAAGCCTGATGATCAGCTGACCCGCGAGTTGGCGTCTCTCAACGAAGGCCGACGCAACGCGGTTAATCGACGGACGGAACTGGCCAATGAAATCAAGAGTCAGCTCAAGCTCTACTTTCCCGTGGCACTCAAAATACTCGAAAATGATATTACGACGGCTCTGGCAGCTGATCTGCTGGTCCAATGGCCGACTTTGGCAGAGCTCCAGAAAGTTTCCCCAGGCAAGCTGCGTAAGTTCTTTTACGGCCATAACAGCCGCCAGGAAAAGAAAATCCTCGAGCGCCTGGCGCTGATCAACCAAGCCAAGCCCCTGACCGCTGATTCAGCGATCATCAGGCCCACGGCCCTGAGAGTCAAAATGCTGGCCCAACAACTCAAGAGCCTTTTGCCTTACATCGCTCTATACGAAAAACAAATCGCCGAACTCTTCGGCTCTCATCCCGATCGCTTTCTGTTTGACAATTTGCCGGGAGCCGGGCCGGCACTGGGCCCACGATTGTTGACGGCCTTCGGCACCGACCGCGGCCGCTTCGAAGTGGCCGGCGACTTATTGAACTTGACTGGCGTTGCCCCCGTGCGCATCGCCAGCGGAAAAAAGACCGGCAAAAGAGCCAGCGTCCACTTCCGCCGGGCCTGCCCAAAGTTCCTACGCCAAAGCTTCCATGAGTTCGGTGAGTGCTCCATCCGTTACTGCTCTTGGGCCCAAGCCTGTTACCAAGCCCAACGCGATCGCGGCAAAGGTCACCATACCGCTGTACGCGCAGTAGCTTTTAAATGGATCCGGATCCTCTTCGCCTGTTGGAAACAGCGTATCCCCTACGACCACGATCGATATCTCAAGGCTCTCCAAAGCCGCGGTTCAGAATACGCACAAACTGCCAACTGATACGCACACCTCCGAAGCTGTGAATAAAACTGTGAATAAAATTGTAAAAAATGTTGACGGACCAACTCAGATGTCTCGTCGCTCGTCCTCGATTCCTTAGTTAGGCGTTGAATGCGGCCCGGTTGCTGCTATCGACTGTGGCTTTCTCAATTTGCTAAACGCTTCTGCCAGGGACGGTCAAAGATCGAGCTCGAGGACGACGACGAGAACGATTATGGGACGAGAAAGATAAGAGGTCCAATAGGACAAGAGGAGCGCTAAGGAATTAGAGCACACCCATGAGCTTGGCCTGCTTCACGGAAAAAAATCCGTGTCCCGGCTGACAGCTCCACTCCTTCCCCAAAATCGTTCTCGCCTTCGTCTTTGGTCTTTGACCGTTGCCGGCCAAAAGCGTTTGGCTTACTGAAGAGGCTCAACATGGAAACGCCGCTCTTCGTCTTTGCCCATGGCGCCGGTGCGCCTTCCTCGCATCCGTGGATGCAACGCTGGCTCGGGAGGTTGGCAACGATCGGAACCGTTACCCCTTTTGACTACCCGTATATCAAAAACTCGAGAAAAGTTCCGGATCGGCTGCCGAAGCTCGTTGCGGACCATCGTGAGGCGCTGAATCAAGCTCGGAGCGGACACAACGGGCCAATCGTTCTAATCGGAAAAAGCCTTGGGGCACGGGTCGGATGTCACTTGGCATTGGAAGAAAAGGTTACTGCGGTCATCTGTCTTGGCTACCCATTGTGTGGCGGAGGTAATCCGACGAAGCTGCGAGCAGAGGTCCTACGCTCGCTATCGACGCCAATCCTGTTCGTCCAGGGTACCCGCGACCGGCTCTGCCCGTTGCACCTCCTGGAGAGCGTTCGACAAGAAATGAGAGCCGTCAATAGGGTCCACATTGTTGAAGGGGGAGACCATTCGCTGCTTGTCACCCAGGCTCAACTAAAAATATGCCGCGAGAGCCAGGATGAGGTCGATGAACGCATTCTGGCAGCTATACGGAATTTTCTCGAAAAGCCTTCGTGATAGGGACGCGATCCGGCGCCGGAGGTCCAAGAAGGGAGAGCCGCGAATGCACACCAATTGACACGAATAGAACCACTCTTGAATTCGCGTCCATTCCCTTCTTGATCATGAAAGAGGAAGCAGCGCCTTACGTAATTTGCACACCATCGTATAGGCCGGGTCGAAAACGTTGCCCAGATCGTACTCGACACATTGCCCAAGCAGCAGGCTCGCGCCGGTCGCGTCCAGCGCGTAGTCCTCCTTGAGCCAACGAAGCATCTCGGTCGTCGCGTGCTGTACTGCCTGGTCGAGCGGGCGGGCATTGCCGACTGCGAAAATATATTCGGCGTTCTCGCCGCGCGGCCAGCGGATGCGCTTCCCTTTGATTACATGCACGGTGAACTGAACCTCCATCGAGATCTCAATCCCGTTGCCAACAATCTCGCCGTCGCCTTGAGTTGCGTGCCCATCGCCAACGTGGAGCAGCGCGCCCGGCACAAACACCGGAAAGTAGACGGTGACACCCGTCACGAACCCGCGATAGTCCATGTTGCCGCCGTGTTCGGCCGAGGTCGCAGTCGAGATCGTCTGACCGTGCGGCGGAGCAACCCCAAAGCAGCCAAGCATCGGCGCCAGCGGGATCGTCAGGTTGCCGAGCTTTGTCTCCGGTTTGATCAGCGTCGCCGTGCCGCATTCATTATCGACCCGCCACTCGGCGAGCCCGCACTCGGGCAGCTCGCGCACGTACGACGGCTCGACCACGTTTGGCGCGACAACTGAGCCGCTGTAACCGATCGCTCTGTTCGGGGAGATCCGGTCGAGCTGAACGACCAGCGTATCGCCTGGTTCCGCCCCCGCGACATAAAACGGGCCGGTCTGCGGATTTCCGCCGGGCGTCGCCCGCGTGTCGCTGGAGTCTTTGCCGAAGGCATCGACAGTGGTGGTGACCACCGTGTCGCCCTCACCGATTCGCAGGACCGGCTCGAACGGGCCAATCGCGGTGTGGTAGTGGGTCGGCTGGAAATGGTGTGTGGCCATAGGGCATAGTTTCGTCGGAGAGTTACGCCCAGTTTAGCACAAAGCGAATGCGCGGCCCCGCTTTGAAGAGGTGCAAAGCGGGACGCTTCGCCTACAAGCCGCTTCCCGACACACGCGGCCGCGGAAGAATCTTACGCCCCGACGGTATGTCCTTGAAACACTTCGCCGGAATCGGAAGATAAGTTTGTGTCGCTAAAGGAATATGTTCGGAAGCGAAACTTCAGTACCACGGCCGAACCTAAGGCAAAACGGCCAAAGGTCTCGAGAAACCGGTTCGTCATCCAGAAACACGATGCCAGCCGCCTGCACTACGATTTCCGCATGGAAATGGGGGGCACGCTCAAATCGTGGGCAGTTCCCAAAGGGTTGCCCTACGCTCGCGGTGAAAAGCACCTTGCCGTCCACGTGGAAGACCATCCCGTAGCCTATGCCGATTTCGAGGGCAAAATACCGAAGGGTCAATATGGTGGCGGCACAGTCATGGTATGGGACCGAGGAACCTTTGAGCCATTGAGCAAGGCGCCGAAGAAGGAGCTCGAAAACGGGAAGCTGCACTTCATTCTCCACGGGGAGAAGCTCGAAGGGGAGTGGTATCTCGTACGACTTCGCGACGGCGACAATCAATGGCTCCTCATCAAAGGGGGCGAGGATATGAAACCGGTCTCGAAAAAGCTTGATGATACGTCGGTGCTGTCCCGCAAGAGCATGAAGGAGCTTTCGCGGGGCGACCGCATCTGGCAATCCAGGGAAGCAACCAAAGGAAGGAGCGCAGGGCACAAACCGAAGAGGGCCGTGAGGGCCGCTACGCTGCCGCCGTTTGTCGAACCCATGAAAGCAAAACTTGCCGCGGCGCCGCCGCGCGGCAATTGGATATATGAAATCAAGTTCGATGGATGGCGCGCCCTTGCGCTTAAGGGTGGAAGTCAGTCACGGCTGCTGTCCCGGAATGAAAAAGACTTCGGCGCGAAGTTTCCGGAGATTATGGAATCTGTCGCGGCTTTGGAAGCCCAGGATGCAGTGCTTGACGGAGAGATTGTCGCCCTGGATGAGGATGGCCGTTCCTCATTCCAACTCCTTCAAGCATATGACATCGGTCAGAAGCGCCCAGCTATATTCTTCTACGCGTTTGACATCCTGCAGTTGAACGGTCACGACTTGAAGAGCCTTCCTTTGACTGAGAGAAAGGCCAAGTTACAAAATCTGCTGAAAAGGCCGCCCGGCGTCATTCGTTACTCGGCAGCGCTGGGTAGTGATGTGGAACCGCTTTTGAAGAAGGTCCGGCAACTCGGCCTCGAAGGACTTATCGGGAAGCTTGAAGATTCCGTTTATGAACCCGGCCGCCGAAGCGGCTCCTGGATAAAGCTTAAACTGTTTTTGGAACAGGAGTTCGTCATCGGTGGATACACAGACCCCGAAGGCGGTCGCCAGAATTTCGGTTCAGTCATTGTCGGATTTTACGAGGGCAAGGATTTGCTTTTCGCCGGAAAAGTGGGGACTGGTTTTAGTGACGCTCTCCTCCGCAGATTGCACTCGGAGCTTAAAAAAATCGCCCGCGCATCTTGTCCATTTGCGAATTTGCCGGTTCCTCGTGGGAACAAATGGGGGCAGGGCATCACTGCTTCAGAAATGAAATACTGCCACTGGGTAGAACCACAGGTGGTTTGCCAAGTGAAGTTCTCCGAGTGGACGCGAGATGGTCGTCTGCGACAACCTGTTTTTCTCGGCCTTCGCGAGGACAAAGACCCCACGGAGGTAGTCCGCGAGAGAGCCTCCTGACCGATCGGGGCGAAGGAGAAGACTCACTCGGAGGGGCGCGAAGGTTTTTGGAAATGGACGTTAACGAGTACTACGGTAGTTTCATGGTGCATAATAACGAACGTAATTGACCAGCATGTAAGTAGGACTGGCCATATTCACCGGCCATCCTCCCCCAAGCGCGAATGATACCATCCCAAACATCGGCTGTAGCATGCTTGGATCGGTCGGGAATTTGAATGTTTCCGTCCCATCAAAAAACCAGTGAACGTAATCAGTGTTAATCTGAACGCCGAACGTGTGCCAACCAGACGGATTGATCGTTACCGTCGTTCCTCCCTCAGCCTGCCCGACGTCTTTACTTTGAGGAGTCCAGACGTGAATACGTTGATGCAGCTTGGTCATATCGACGCCGTACATTTCCATGACGTCGATCTCAGCCGCGTTGCTCGTCCTGGCCGATCTCTGGATTACATTCGCGCTCTCCAACCAGAATGACGGCCACACTCCGAGGCCCGACGGTAGAAATATCCTCGCTTCCCAATGGCCGAGCGCATGGCTAAATCCATGTCCATTGATGTCAATGGAGGAAATCATTCCCGATCGCCAATGATTGCTGATTGTCGGATCTTGGGACGCTTTAATGACTAAATGACCGTCTTTCAAAGAAAACGGGTTGATCGAATTCCCTAGTGAATCCTTCTCGAGAACTCCCGTAAAATAAGCGTCTCCGTAGTCTGCTGCGCTCGGAGTATGACATATCCATTGGCCGGGCGGGATCGGCGTCCAGTCTGACGCTATATGACTGGAAAGATATCCGTTGAAACTGCCGTCAAACGCCAGTTGACCGGCATGGGCGTTGATGCCGGCCAAGAATGAGAGAAGCAGATATATCGCGCCCCGCATTTGTTTAGCGACTTCCATCTACTTGAAAACCTGACTTCATATAGACTGCAGGTTTCCCCGTCCAGTCTTGATTTACAAACCGTCCATCAGTCCCATCAGGCAGGCAATGTAGTCACTCCGGCCGCCTGGATCTTTTCCCTTGTTCGAGTAGTTTGGCGGCCGAATGCTTCGCCTGGAAACTTCTTGAATTCTTGAATCTTCGACTTCTTGAATTCAAGGCTCTCTAGAGCCTCAGGTGACTCCCTGATCGACGCATCATCCAGTTTCCGGGACTCGATTTCCGCCCAACCGGGATACGATAAGTATTCTGCCGTACAAATTTTTGGACTGTTCGTCATTCCTTTGGCCTGCCATGAAGACTCAAGACAACTCGGCTCCCCTATCAGCTCATCAGGATTCGAACTGGGAAAACCGAGGCGCAAACGCCGGCGGAATCCGCATCTGATTCCACAATGGCTTCCTGGTCAGAAGAACATTCCCTCTCAAGAGCTCTTGCTGAATGCGCTTGGTGCGCTGAAGAATGGTGATTTCGCGGTCCGACTTCCATTGGATTGGACCGGTGTGGCTGGCCAAAGTAGCCGATAACTTTAATGAAGTAGTGATCCGCCAACGAGCGTACGGCCCAGGAATTAGCTCAACTTCGCCGGGCGGTAGGCAACACCAGCGTTTTGCTGAACGCGCTTACGGCGCTTAAATGCGGCGATTTCTCAGTCCGGCTACCGTTGGATTGGGTCGGCATTGCCGGTAAAACGGCCGACACTTTTAACGAAGTAGTCACCCTGAACCAGCGAATGGCCAGGGAACTGGTTCGGCTTCGCCAATCTGTTGGGCGCGAGGGCCGGATCAATCAACGTGCTTCGCTCGGCGAGGTAGGAGGCACCTGGGCGGAATCGGTAGAATTGATCAACGACCTGATTGCTGATCTGGTTCAGCCGACTAGCGAAATGGCCCGAGTCATCGGCGCTGTAGCCCAGGGAGATCTTTCGCAAACGATGGCGATCGAAATAGAAGGTCGTTCTCTCCAGGGCGAGTTTCTCCGAACCGCTCGCACGGTGAACACCATGGTAAACCAGTTGAGCTCGTTTGCTTCCGAGGTCACCCGGGTCGCTCGGGAGGTGGGTACGGAGGGTAAGCTGGGCGGTCAAGCCGACGTGCGCGGAGTGGCGGGGACCTGGAAAGATCTCACCGACAACGTAAACCTGATGGCTAGCAACCTGACCAGCCAGGTCCGGAACATTGCCGGCGTCACTACGGCCGTGGCCAACGGCGATTTGGCCAAGAAAATTACCGTCGACGTCAAAGGTGAATTTCTCGAACTCAAAGACACCATCAATACGATGGTCGATCAGCTGCGTTCGTTTGCCTCCGAGGTGACCCGGGTTGCGCGAGAGGTGGGCACAGAAGGAAAGCTCGGTGGTCAGGCCAGGGTCGAGGGTGTGTCCGGAACCTGGAAAGACCTCACCGACGGCGTGAACTCAATGGCTAGCAATCTCACCAGCCAGATGCGCAACATTGCCGCGGTCACGACGGCGGTAGCCAACGGGGATCTTATCCAAAAAGATCACCGTCGACGTGCGGGGCGAAATCCTGGAACTGAAGAACACCATTAACACGATGGTTGACCAGCTGAATTCGTTTGCGTCGGAAGTGACGCGCGTGGCGCGCGAGGTCGGCACGGAAGGCAAGCTGGGCGGCCAGGCAAACGTGCAAGGCGTCGCCGGCACTTGGAAAGACCTGACCGATAGCGTCAATTTCATGGCCGGAAATCTCACCGCCCAGGTGCGCAACATCGCGGAGGTCACGACTGCGGTGGCCAACGGAGACTTGGCGAAAAAGATAACGGTCGATGTGCGCGGCGAGATCTTGGAATTGAAAGACACCATCAACACGATGGTCGACCAGCTTGGTTCCTTCGCGTCAGAAGTCACTCGCGTTGCTCGTGAGGTGGGAACTGAAGGGAAACTCGGCGGCCAGGCTAAAGTGGAAGGTGTCTCTGGCACTTGGAAAGATCTCACTGATAACGTGAATCTGATGGCCGGTAATCTTACCGCTCAGGTTCGCAATATCGCAGCGGTGACCACGGCAGTGGCAAAGGGTGACCTGTCGAAAAAAATCACGGTCGCTGTGCGCGGAGAGATTCTGGAGCTGAAAGACACTATCAATACGATGGTCGACCAGCTTAGCTCTTTCGCTTCGGAAGTTACCCGGGTCGCACGCGAAGTAGGTACCGAAGGCAAATTAGGCGGACAGGCGGACGTGCGCGGTGTCGCTGGCACCTGGAAAGATCTGACCGACAGCGTTAACTCGATGGCCGGGAATTTGACCGCGCAAGTCCGCAACATTGCCGAGGTGACCACGGCGGTCGCCAAGGGAGATCTCTCGAAGAAAATTGCCGTCGACGTGAAAGGTGAAATTCTGGAGCTGAAGAATACGATTAACACGATGGTCGATCAGCTGAGCTCTTTTGCTTCGGAGGTGACACGCGTGGCGCGCGAAGTCGGGTACGGAAGGAAAGCTGGGCGGACAGGCGCAAGTACGAGGCGTTGCTGGTACCTGGAAAGACTTGACCGACAACGTGAACTTTATGGCCAGCAACTTGACGGGTCAGGTGCGCAATATCGCGGAAGTCACCACGGCGGTCGCCAAAGGCGATCTCTCGCGCAAGATCACTGTCGACGTCCGCGGAGAAATCCTCGAACTCAAGAACACCATCAACACGATGGTGGATCAACTCGGCTCGTTCGCTTCGGAAGTAACCAGAGTCGCACGCGAGGTTGGCAGCGAGGGGAGACTCGGCGGCCAGGCCAACGTACGTGGTGTCTCCGGCACCTGGAAGGATCTCACGGACAGCGTCAATTTCATGGCGGGCAACCTGACCAATCAAGTGCGCAACATCGCTGCCGTGACCACCGCGGTCGCCACCGGCGATCTTTCAAAGAAGATTACGGTCGATGTCAAAGGGGAGATCCTCGAATTGAAGAATACGATCAACACCATGGTGGACCAGTTGAACTCGTTTGCTTCTGAGGTAACGCGGGTCGCACGCGAGGTGGGAACCGAAGGCAAACTTGGAGGGCAGGCAAAGGTGGAAGGCGTCTCGGGCACCTGGAGAGATTTGACCGATAGCGTGAACTTCATGGCGAGCAACCTGACGAATCAGGTACGTGGCATCGCTAAGGTGGTCACGGCGGTGGCCCAGGGCGATCTCAAGCGCAAGCTGCTGGTCGAAGCTAAAGGCGAAATCGCGGAACTCGCCGATACGATCAACAACATGATCGACACGTTGGCGACGTTTGCCGAACAGGTTACGACTGTCGCTCGCGAAGTTGGCACAGAAGGCAAGCTTGGGGGCCAATCGCATGTGCCAGGGGCTGCCGGTACCTGGCGCGATCTCAACAGCAACGTCAACCAACTCGCGGCAACGCTGACTACTCAACTGCGCGCGATCTCGGATGTCGCGACCGCTGTGACCAAAGGAGATCTTACTCGTTCGATCACGGTCGAGGCCCAAGGCGAAGTCGCACAGCTCAAAGACACGATCAATGAGATGATCCGCAATCTGCGGGACACCACGCTAAAGAACAGCGAGCAAGACTGGCTAAAGACCAATCTCGCGAATTTTACGCGCATGCTCCAGGGCCAGCGCGACCTCATGGCGGTAGGCCGGATGATTCTCTCAGAACTCGCTTCTGTCGTGGACGCTCAGCAAGGCGTGTTCTACCTCGTCCAGCACAGCGCGACCAGTGGAACCTCCGAGAGTGACGTGAAGATAAAACTGCTCGCCGGCTACGCCCATCGGGAGCGGACAAACGGAGAGGCCAAACTGCGGCTTGGCGAAGATTTAATAGGGCAAGCAGTCCTGGAGAAACGGCGAATCCTTTTAGCCGATATACCCGGCAAGTATGTCACCATTTCATCCGGACTTGTCGAGGCACCTCCAGTCAACATCATCATCCTGCCGGTAGTTTTCGAAGACCAGGTCAAGGCCGTAATCGAGCTCGCCAGCTTTCAGCGTTTCAACTCCACGCACCAGACCTTTTTGAACCAGCTCACCGAAAGCATCGGCATCGTATTGAACACGATCGAAGCGAACTCGCTGACCGAAGATCTGCTCAAGCAATCGCAGTCGCTGACCAACGAACTTGCAGAGCCGCCAGCTCGAACTGCAGAAAACCAATCTTGAACTCGAGGAAAAGGCGACCCAACTCGTCGAACAGAACGCGGAGGTCGAACGTAAGAATAGTGAAGTCGAACAGGCTCGACAAGCGCTTGAAGAGAAAGCGGAGCAGCTGGCCGCGACCAGTAGGTTCAAGAGCGAGTTTCTGGCCAATATGAGCCACGAACTGCGAACTCCGCTTAATAGTTTGCTGATTTTGGCAGACCAATTGGCGGTTAATCCGGACGGCAACCTCACCCCTCGCCAAGTCGAGTTTGCCAAAACTATTCACGGTTCAGGAAAGGAACTGCTCCGCCTCATTAACGACATTCTGGATCTTTCCAAGATCGAATCAGGCACCGTCACCCTGGACGTGGGGCCGGTTGTGCTGCGCGAAGTCTGCAGTTCGGTCGAGCGCACTTTCCGTCCGGTCGCACAGAGCAAAAACCTCTCCTTTACCATCGACCTGCACGCGGGCTTGCCTGTTGCCCTGCAAACCGATGCTCAGCGGCTCGAGCAGGTGCTCAAGAATCTGCTTTCCAACGCTTGCAAATTTACCGATCGCGGGTCGGTTGTCTTAAAGATCGCGCCGGCTACAACCGGTTGGAGTCTTAACCATCCGACACTCGGTCACGCGTCCAATGTTGTCGCTTTTAGTGTGAGCGATACTGGCATTGGAATTCCGCCTGAGAAGCATGCCATCGTGTTCGAGGCTTTTCAGCAAGCGGACGGTTCGACGAGCCGCCGATACGGAGGCACGGGGCTCGGGCTCGCCATAAGCCGCGAAATTGCTCGGCTTCTGGGAGGTGAAATCACTCTCGAGAGCGCGGTGGGCCGGGGCAGCACCTTTACCCTTTATCTACCGGTTGATCCGCACGGGGCCGGTGCAACACAAGCCGCTGGTTTCGCAGACTGCCGGAGTTCTCCACCCGCCGTTGAGTTTCGCGCCGATCTACACTCCGAGCATTGTAGCAAACGAACAGCTTCCCTCCCGCGAAGCCATTGTTGCGCCGGCGGCGGACGATCGTTTCAACATCCAGCCAAACGATCGCGCTCTGCTCATCGCCGAGGATGATCTGGATTTTGGGGCGTTCGTCTGTGAAGTCGCGCGTGGACATGGTTTCAAATGCTTGTTAGCTCCGGACGGCCACAGCGCGCTGGCGCTGGTCGGCGAGTTTCAGCCTGACGCCATCATCCTGGATATCGGCTTGCCGCACCTTGACGGGTGGCGGCTGCTGGACCGCCTGAAATCCGACCTGGGTACCCGGCACATCCCGGTGGCTATTATCTCTGCCAGCGACGAGTCACAACGCGGCTTAAAGATGGGCTCTCTGCGTTTTTGCACAAAGCCGGTCTCGCGCGAGCAGGTTGATGAAGCCGTCGCCGGTCTGCGTGGCTTTGTCGAGCGTTCAATGAGACAAGTTCTCGTCCTCGAAGACGATCCGGCGCAGCAGATGAGCATCGCGGAACTCATCAGGAACCCTAAAGTGCAAGTCACGGCCGCGGGCGACGCAGAAACTGCTTTGGCGTTGATGGCTCAGCAGCAATTCGATTGCCTTGTCCTTGATCTTCGACTACCCGGACGCATCTCTGGCAATCAGCTCTTAGAAGAGATCCAGCGACAACCCCGCTACCGAGATCTTGCGACCGTCGTTTACACCGGCAAGGTATTGTCGGCGGAAGAAGAGAGTCGACTGAACCGGTTGGCGCGATCCATTGTCTTAAAGGACGTCCGGTCACCAGAACGTCTGCTGGATCAAGCTACACTGCGCTTACATACTCATGTAGCCGACCTGTCTGAGCATCAACTTGAGCTGCTGAAAGCCTTGCACAGCGATCAGGTACTACTTGCCGGGCGAAACGTGTTGCTGGTAGATGACGATATGCGGAACGTCTTTGCAATGACCAGCGTGCTCGAGCGCTTTGGGATGACTGTCCTCCCAGCCGAGAGCGGTCCGGAAGCTTTGGCGAAGCTTGAGGCCCATGCGGAAGTTGAGGTCGTGTTGATGGATATAATGTTGCCCGAGATGGACGGTTATAAGGTAACCCATGCAATTCGTCAGCAAGAACGGTTCAAGAGTTTGCCGATTATTGCGTTAACGGCCAAAGCGATGAAAGGCGATCGTGAAAAGTGTTTAGAAGCAGGTTGCTCCGATTATCTTTCTAAACCAGTCGACATCGAACAATTGCTCTCAGTGTTGCGCCTATGGCTGCATCGTTGAACCGCGCTCCTATGCGATTAGAGCCGCCCATGACTGAAAAGGCGACATCAGAGGGACTCCTGGTGAACGGATCGAAAGCGGCTGCGACACGGCTGACGACCGCGCCAATATACTCCTGGTCGACGATCGCCCGGATAAGCTGATGGCCTTCGAAACCATCCTGGCCAGTCTGGGACAAAATCTGATCCTGGCACACTCGGGAACGGAAGCATTGCGGCATCTTCTCCAGCAGGAATTTGCGTTAATTATGCTCGACGTCAGCATGCCCGGCATGGACGGCTTCGAGACCGCGTCGCTCATTCGCCAGAGAAAGAACTCGGAGCTGACACCGATCATTTTTATCAGCGCCGTTAATTACTCTGACACGCACTTGTCGCGCGGCTATTCGCTGGGCGCGGTTGACTATATTCTCGCGCCGATCGTTCCCGAAATTCTGCGGGCGAAAGTCTCTTTCTTTATTGAGCTTCACAGAAAAACTGTGCAACTCAAACGGCAGGCCGAAACGCAGGCACAATTGATTCGGGAACAAGCCGCTCGAGCTGAGGCCGAAGCGGCGAACAAAGCGAAAGATCGCTTTCTTGCGATGCTCAGTCACGAGTTGCGCACACCTTTGACGCCGATCCTGTTTGCCTCAACGATCTTGAGCCAGGATCCAACCGTTCCGAAGCACATCCGCGACGAGCTCAAGATCATTGCGCGCAACGTTGAGCTGGAGGCGCGTTTGATCGACGACTTGCTGGATCTTACCCAAATCACCCAAGGAAAGCTAAATTTGACGTTCGAAACTGCTGATGCTCATGAGCTGCTCCATTCCGCCCTTGAAATCTGTTCGAACGATATTTCGGCTAAGAATCTAACGGTGGAGCTGGGCCTCGAAGCGGTCGCTCACCGCATCCGAGCAGACGCCGTTCGCCTCCAACAGGTCTTCTGGAATCTAATCAAGAATGCCGTCAAGTTCACGCCGCGGGGTGGTCAAATCAGGCTGCATTCAAGCAATCCTCAGAGCAGCTGGTTTCGACTTGAGGTCATTGATAGTGGTGTTGGAATCGCGCCGGACCTTCTCCCGAGAATCTACGATCCATTCGAGCAAGCCGGCAGCGCTGGCTGCGGCGGTCTCGGGCTGGGATTAACGATTTCCAAAGCGATCGTCGAACTGCACGAAGGTCGAATTTTGGCGTCCAGCGCCGGCGTGGGTCATGGCGCAATGTTTGTCATCGAGCTTCCGAATGTGAATCGAAATTCCGCAGAACCATCCTCTGCTCAAATGGAGACTGCCACAACCACGAGCAATCCGACGGAAAACGCTGCTACTCATTCGCGAATTCTTCTTGTCGATGATCACCTTGACAGCGTACGCCCGATGCAAATGTTCCTCGAAACAATCGGCTATCAAGTGACGATCGCGGAGAGCGTCGAAGCCGCCCTGCGGATCGCCGCGCAGGAACCGTTTGACCTGTTAGTGAGCGACATCGGATTGCCCGACGGCAGCGGTGAAGACCTTCTTCGGCTGCTGCGAGAAAAGGGTCACAACTTACCAGGCATCGCTCTCAGTGGGTACGGAATGGAGCAAGATATGGCACGGAGCCTTGCCGCCGGGTTCCAGATCCATCTTACCAAACCGGTCTTGCCGCAACATCTTCAGACGACAATCGATCAGCTGATAACTCATTTCACTCCGAAATAGCAGGCGAAGACACTGTTTCGATGGAGCACATCGTAGTTAGAGAACCCCGATGATTTCAATAGATCGAGCTGGAATGGCAATGACCTGGGCGAGTCTTCCTTATCGATATAATCAAAAACCTTCAATCGATATTCCTTCCCGCCCAATGATTCCAGATACTCTCCGTAACGCTTCCACATGACGTGTTGCGCCTCGGGGACTTCGAAGTAAGTCAAATCCGAGACGTAGATGCGTCCGCCCGGTTTTAGCCATGAATGAAAACGTTTGAAGGCACGATTCCAATCCTCATCATCGCGCAGGTGATGAAGCACGGCTCCGGCAAGGATGCAGTCGAAGGAGGAGTCCCCAAACGACAGAGCCCTGAAATCGGACTGATAGGTGTGAACCGAGGCTATATCAGATTTGCGAATGCGTTCTTCTGCTCGGGTAAGCATCGATTGGCTCAAGTCGACAAGATGGCAATGGAGCGGGCAAACATCCTGAAGAACCCGAAGAGTGAAGTTTCCGGCACCACAGCCGATATCGAGCACGGTGTCATGGGGAAGCAGGTGCATTGCGGACGTCTGAGCCACAAGTTCAAGAACGAGAGCTGCATCAATCGTGGCCTGTTGGCCGGTTTCAAGACAGGTGAATCGTTCCACCTCCCCGTCGAATCGCGCGCGTATCTCGGTTGTGGTTGACTTATTTTCCAGTGCCGTCGCCATAAATAATAAGAGACTCTTAAAGGACACTATTTCGGGTGCAGGACATCAGTTACTTCGCCCGGCGCTTGAGTACATAACCGTACTGAATCGGCCATGAAGCTTCTTCTCCCAATGCCTGCTGCGCCTTCAGCGCCCAATACGGTTCCCGCAGCATCTCGCGAGCAATAAAGACCAGGTTCGCATTTCCGCCCGTTATAATCTCGTCGGCATATTGGGGTTCGGTAATCAGTCCGACTGCACCGGTTCTGATATTGACTTCTTCTCGAATGCGCCGGGCAAACGGTACTTGGTAGCCTTTCGCTACCGGAATCCGGGCTTGCGGCACCGTCCCGCCCGATGAAACGTCGATGAGGTCGACGCCTAAGGACTTAAGCTGTCTGGCCAGTTGGACTGACTGCTCGATGTCCCAACCACCCTCTGCCCAGTCGGTTGCCGAGATCCGCACGAACAAGGGCAACTCCTCCGGCATTAGCCCGCGGAGTCGCTCGGCGATTTGCAAAAGCAAGCGCATCCGATTTTCCAGGGTACCGCCGTAGCTGTCATTCCGGCGGTTGCTGATCGGCGAGAGAAACTCGTGCAGCAGGTAACCGTGAGCTGCATGGATCTCGATGACTTTATATCCTGCTTTGAGCGCGCGCCGAGCACCGGCCTCGAACGCGGCGATGACACCCTCAATCCCAGCCTCATCCAGCGGGATCGGCGCCGGATGAGCTTCATCGAAGGGGACAGGACTCGGGCTGACTACCGGCCAGCCCCCCTGCTCGACCGTCTTAAGGCGCGCTCCTCCTTTCCACGCCAACTCGCAACTCGCCTTCCGACCGGCATGCGCTAACTGGATGCCGGCAACGGCGCCTTGGCTGTGGATGAATTTGGCGATCCGCGCCAGCATTTCGATATGCTCGTCTTTCCAGATTCCGAGATCTCCTGGCGAAATGCGGCCATCCGCTGCTACCGAAGTTGCCTCGACGATTATTAAGGCGGTTCCGCCGACGGCCCGACTGCCAAGATGGACGAGATGCCAATCATTGGCAAAGCCATCCACGGCAGAATATTGGCACATTGGCGACATGGCGATGCGGTTGCGCAAAGTGACGCCCCGGATCGTCAACGGGCTTAGCAGGTCGATCTCGGGCACTTCCCTGTCGTGATCGGTGCCGGCCCGACCTGCGCGAAGAGGCGACTCCGCGGTCCGATCGTTCGATCGGTAGGTCGTGGCCTGACTCATAACGTTTGTTTCAGTTTGTGTTTTCATTGCGCATTTTGTCTTGGTTCTTGGCGTTCGCGGAAAGCCGGTTAGCGACCGATTTTTCATCCGACGGGATTGACCGAACGGACCGCCGGCGCGTCCGTCGGCCGGCCGCCGGACGCGGCGCTAAGGTCAGGTATAAAGCAACTTCCGTGCGGATCTTTGATCAGATGCAGAACGCGCGCGAAGAAATGCGTCTTGGTCTCGCGACGACCGATATAGATAACGGCGGCGTTTTTCAGTCCATCATTGAAGAGGCTAATGACGCGGTTGCGAGCGTCGTCCTCCAGCGCTTCGAGGGCTTCGTCGATCACCACCCAGTGCGGCTTGTGCAGTAAGATGCGAGTGAAGACCAGGCATTGCTGCTCGTCGTCGGTAAGTTCCCTTTCCCAGCGCGCGATGCGGTCGAGCGAAGATGAAAGATGATTCAACCCTATGGAATCGAGCGCAGCTACGAGCTCCTCGTCTTTGTAGTTGGTCTTGGAGGAGGGATAGGTCAGCGCTGCGCGCAGCGTTCCCAACGGCACATAGGGCTGGCGCGTCATGAACATCACGCTATCCGACATCGGCAGCGCGACACGGCCCGAGCCCCAGGGCCACAAACCCGCGATCGCCCGGAACAAGAGTGTTTTGCCGGTGCCGGACTCGCCGACGATAAGCACGCGGTCGCCCAGCCCGATCTCGACGTGCCGCTCGCTCAACATGGTGCAGCCGGTAGGTGTGGCGACCTGCAGGTTCTCGAGGTTGAACTTGTCGGCGGGCGCCTCGACGAATTCGATGCGGTTCTCCGTCGCCCCGAACCTGTCCATGGTCACCACCAGCTCGCGGAAGCTCGCTATGCGCAGCAGCGTGGCCCGCCAGTCGGCGATGGTGCTGAAATTGTCGATGAACCACCGCAGGGTCTGCTGCACCTGATTGAAGGCGCCGACGGCCATCATCAAAGAGCCGAACGAAAGATCGCCGGCGAAGTATCCTGGAGCCGCGACGATGATCGGCGCGATGATCGTGAACCAGCCATAGCCTGCCGTGACCCAGGTGAGACGGGTGATTGCGTTGACGATCCGACGCATGACGTGGAGAACGTTCTCGAGCTCGGTAACGAGACGCTGCTTCTCATCCTCTTCGCCGCCGTAGAGCGAAACGGCATCGATATGCTCGTTGAGGCGGACAAGCGCGAAGCGCAATTCGGCCTCCTGAGAGTAACGCTTGCTATTGAGCAGGATCAGCGAGCGGCCGACGCGCCAACTGAGCCAGGAGCCGGTGACCGCGGAGGCCAGGGCACACCAGACCATGTAGCCGGGAATTTCGAAGCTGCGCCCACCCAGATCCAAGGGCACGTTTCCTGAGAGGCCCCACAGAACCCCGATGAAGCTGCCCAGGAGCAGCGAAGACTGCAGGAGTCCGATGCCAAGATCGGCCGTCAGCTCCGTCAGATGCCGGGCGTCCTCGTGGATGCGCTGGTCAGGGTTGGCTCCCAGTTCGCCGGCATTGACAAGGCGAAAGGCCCGGCGAGGCTTAAGCCACTCGTCGAACAGATCGCGCACGACTCCTTCGCGCAGCTTGACCTTGGTCGCCTGGTTGAGCCAGGCCTGCGCCACGTTCAGGATTAAAAGCCCGCCGGCAAGAAATCCGAAGTCCATGAGCTGGACAAGGAACCCGCGAAAGTCCTTGCGCGCGAGCGCATCGTAGAAGGGCCGGTTCCACGCGTTAAGCCGGATCTGGCCGTAGGCCGTAACGCCGATAACGATAACGAGGGCGACGCCGAGCAGCAGGATCTTAGTCCGCTGCGGCGAGGCCATGAAGGCGCGGAACATCAGTGAAATCTGCGGGGCGAGGCGCCCTCCGACCGGCGGCGCGGTCGGGGTCGCGTCGGCCTCTTCGCTGGATCGATCTGCTTTGGGACCCTCTTTCATCTTGTCGAGGCTTACCCCAATTATGTTCGGCAAACAATAGGTTTGCTCATGACACTCACGCGCTTTCGGAGCTGCGGCGCTCTCCCACTACGGCTAGTTTTACTTCGCACGTGCAATGTTCAATGGACGTGCGACGCCGGTCGCGCGGTCAGCGCAACCCTACCACGTCACGCGCACGGCCAGGCCGACGTTTCCTCCAGCCTCGCGAACCTGCGCTTCCTGCGAAGCGACCTTTTTCGTGACGGACTCCACATTGGCGACGGCGCTTTTTGCTTGAGCGATCGAGGCATCATACTCTACGTACGACGTGGAACCACTAGGGTAGCCCTAAGAATTTGCACGATCTCGCCGCGCTGATTCCGCGTTTCACTGAGCAGTGTCACCTTGCCGCGATCCAGCTTTGAGCGGGACGGCGCTATTTCGAGTACCTCACTTTCCACCGTGAGCACATCGCCCGGTCTTGTCGGCCGTGGCCAACTGATCTCCCCTCCGGCACCGATGACGCCGCCTGCGATCGGTGCTCCGCTGTCGACAAGCAGTCGCATAGTAATCGCCGCAGTATGCCAGCCGCTTGCCGCCAGACCACCGAACAAGGTGGTCTTCGCAGCCTCGTCATCAAGATGAAACGCCTGCGGATCGAACTCGGCAGCGAATGCCTTGATCTGCTCCTTATCGATAGCATGCGATCGGCTCACAAATCGTTGTCCCACCTGAAGGTCGTCCAGGTAAAGGCGGCGATCAGCACCAGGATCTCTTCTAAGAGGCATCGAACCTCCGTTCAATGTCTTGGTTCAGCATTAAAATGGAAAATTGGCGCTTCGCCGTTGGCTGGTCGAAGCAATGATTAAATTAGTTAGGGATTGTCGTTTAATTTTTCGGTTTTGGCGAGCGAGTTCGAGTTTGCGATCCCGCACTTAACCAGTTCTTAGATGCAGCGACCTGAGAATACCAGGTAATGCTAGGGCTAACATTGCCACTGCCCGAGTACGCCGTTCCGGCCAAAATACCTTCACGGTCCGCTGCTCGTCATGATTTTCGACAAAACGTGTTTGGCGCTTCTGAAACTCAATGCTGGCACAGAGGTGGGTCCCGCTACCTGCTTCTGTGGAAATGCCGACAGAATCCGCCCGATTAAGAGAACGCAACATTGTTAGCGTCCAATCAAATCAGCTGTGAAACCCTGGGTCAGGGCCTGGACGTCGCGACGTCCAATCCGCGAATGAACGACTTGTGCTGATTAGGCTCTTGTCCTATATTCCCCCTGCTGCGCGCCTGCAGTTCAGGCTGAGAACTCCCCCCGCAATTCCGCTCATGCACAATCCTACTGAAAGGAAACCCTGGTACCGCGTTCTTTATATCCAGGTTCTCATTGCCGTCTTCCTCGGCATCGTGGTCGGCTACGTTAACCCGGGTCTGGGTAAGAACCTGAAACCTCTGGGAGATGGATTCGTGAGTTTGGTCAAGATGATCATCGCGCCGATCATCTTTTGCACGGTCGTTCACGGAATCGCCTCGATGAGCGACATGAAAAAACTTGGCCGGGTCGGGATCAAGGCTCTGCTCTATTTCGAAATCGTCTCCACTCTCGCGCTTTTTATCGGATTAATCGTTGTCAACACTTTGCAACCTGGGGCCGGTTTCAACGTTGATCCGAAATCCTTGAATTCAACGCAGCTCCAGCAGTCCCAAGCGTTCGCACAAAAGGCGCATTCACTCGATCCGGTAGAATTTTTGTTGAACATTATCCCTTCGTCATTTTTCAACGCGTTTGCATCCGGCGATATTCTTCAGGTGCTTCTGGCAGCGATCCTGAGCGGGTTCGCTATTTCGTTTATGGGCATCCGGGGTAGTCCGATTCTGACCGCGGTTGACATGGCGGCAAAAGTCTTTTTTGGGATCATGAGGATCGTAGTGCAAGTTGCGCCGGTCGGAGCTTTCGGTGCGATGGCGTTCACGGTCGGAAGTCAGGGGTTGGGCGCTTTGAAGAGTCTGGGCTACCTGATGTTCTGCTTCTATCTGACGGCGGGGCTGTTCGTCGTCATCGTCCTGGGGTCGATCGCCGCTTTCAACGGTTTCTCGATTTTCCGCTATCTCAACTACATCAAAGAAGAGCTTCTTCTGGTGATCGGTACAAGCTCCTCGGAAACCGCGCTGCCTGGAATGCTCCAGAAAATGCAGCGGCTCGGGTGCCCGCCTTCAACCGTCGGACTGGTCATTCCGACCGGCTACAGCTTCAACCTCGACGGCACTAACATTTACATGACAATGGCAGCGGTATTCCTGGCCCAGGCGACTAACACTCATCTGGATCTTGGGCAACAACTCGTTCTTCTGGTCGTCGCGATGCTTTCATCCAAAGGCGCCACCGGCGTTACCGGCGCCGGTTTCATCACGCTCGCAGCGACGCTCTCGGCGGTGCCATCTGTTCCGATCGCGTCTCTTGCTATCCTCGTCGGCATCGACCGATTCATGAGTGAATGCCGGGCCCTCACCAATCTTATCGGAAACGGAGTCGCAACAATTGTGGTCAGCCGGTGGGAAAAGGAATTGGACAAGGAAGTGCTGAACGCCAATCTCCGAAAGCCAAAGAGCGTCGTTGATCTGACACAGGAAGAGGCGGCAGAGCAGACCCCTGTCCCTCACGCCGCATAAATCTCCTCACAAATTTTTTAAACTCCCGTCCACCAGTTACGTGGCCGGGCGCCACCCGGCATCGGCCCAGAGTTCGCCACTCACGGCAGCGTTGGTGACCATAAAGCAAATGGCATCCGCGATTTCCTCCGGCTTGATCAGCCGTTTCAACTGCGTTTGCGGAAGCACTTTGGTCCGGATGTACTCTTCCCCGAGCGCCCGCACCATCGGGGTGTCGGTGAAGCCCGGATGGATCACGCTGCAGCGGACTCCGTAATACATCGACTCGGCCATGAGAGTGGAAGCAGCTCCTTCCAAGCCTGCTTTGGTCGAGGAGTAGGAGATTTGTCCGACATTGCCGACTGAGGCAATCGATCCCAGGAACACGACTGCTCCCTGCAATCCTTCCTCCGGCTGCCAGCGTTTGAGACCGCGGGACGCACGATCCTTTGCCACCGCCGCCACCAGCTCGATCGCCCAGTAGATCGGGGCAATCATGTTGATTTCCACCACTTTCCGAAAATCCTCCACCGGGTAGATCACCACCTGCCCGGTCTGCTTATCGATTCGCACCGCCAGCGCGTCCTTGGTGATCGCCGCCGCCGGCACACAGATGCGCGGCACGCCCGCCTTGGTCTTGAGGTCGGCGTAAACTTCCTGCCGGAAAGCCGTGTCAGTCGTGTCCCCGCGGTAGGCGATCGCGACCTGGCGGCCGGCCTCGGCGTTTATTTCGCGGGCCACCTGCACAATCCGGTCACTGAAATCGACCAACGCGATGCCGGCTGCCCCGCGGCGTGTCATGTCGAGAGCCAGGGCTTGTCCGATGCCGCCGGCGGCTCCGGTGATCACCGCGACCTGCCCTTCAATCAAGTGCATATTGACGGCGCCGCCGGACGGCGCCTCAAGGGTGCCAATTTTTTGTGTGTCGAGGCCCGGCTCCTCGATGGTTCCAGGAATAATGGAGTTCATAATCCTTAATACTATTTCGCCCTCGCCCTTTTTTGCTTTTGTGTTACTTTTTTTTGCGATTGCATTAAAAATTTTGACAGTAAAGCCGGGTCGGGCCGAAGATTCAGGCATTCCAAGAAGATCGACGGCGGGTCGTTCTTTGGAAAGCAACACTCCATAGCGAAAAACAACAGCGACGAACCTCGAACACTGGAAATCCGAAAATACCAGCTGGAAACCCTCGCGTAGGCCTCCGGAGTGTTCGCCAGCGAAGCCGTCGTGCGAACCTGGAGCTCACCTCTCCCCTCTCACCTCTCACCTCTCACCTCTCACCTCTCACCTCTCACCTCTCACCTCTCACCTCTCCCTCTCCCCTCTCCCCTCTCATTTGTGCAGATGCAAAACACTTGCTGGCGTGTTTCGGAAATCCGTGCGATGTTCCATTCAGAAGCTCAGGAATCTCCCGGAGCCCTGACAACGAAAAGAAGTAAGGAAAGAACATGAGTGCTACAGATACCAAAGAGGCAAACGCGGCAACGTCGGAAGCCATTGACGGGGTCTTTCACGAAGCCATGCGCTGTTATGAGAAGGCTCTGAAGTCGGGCATTCAACTGCAGGAGGAATCAGTCAACCTCTGGAAAGACCTGTTCACCAAGCTCGGCTCCCCCGAGGACCTTCAGGCGAAGCTCGAGTCGATGACGGCGGACGCTTTCCCGAAGGCTCGCCAGCATATGGAGGAGTTTGTCGAGACGTTCAACCGCACGAGCAATCAGACGATTGATTTGTTCGAGAAAACGCTGGGCGTTTACCAGGCCACTTCGGTGCCCGATGCGCAGCGCCGCGTGCAGGATTTGATCGAAAGCTCGCTGACCACCCTGCGGGTCAACGTTCACAGCGCCCTGAACACGAACGCTAAAATCATAGCTTCGTGGAAGGAACTGTGGATCGTTTCGGCCCGGACGTGAAGTAATTACTTGAGCCAATAAGAACACACTTTTTTCCCATTAGAGCTGATGCCTTCGCGCTCGCGGCACTCTCGCGTTTGCTCGAATCAGCGCATCGAGGCTCCAATCGCCCCGGCCCCGCGCGGCGATGTACAGGAAGAGGAAACAGAATAGGACGCTTCAAAAGCTTACGCTTACTCCGCCGGATACCGCATTGGAATCGTAATTAAATCGACCGACCTGGCCGTCGTAGCTCACGTAGGTGGATATCGTCGGCGTCCAATTAACCCTGACGCCAGTACTTACGACGGCACTATCGTGGCCTTCGGCAGGTCCGAAGAATGTTCCTGTCGCACCCGGCACGCCTCCCAAACTTGCCGTAATGGGGAGGGCGGAATAATCGAACTCATGTTCCCAGGCAGCATATACAAACGGAACGACATAAATGTGTCCAATCGCCCAATCAAACGAGGCTCTGAAGCCCAGATCGCTGCGAAGCGATTCCTCCGTATCCGAGTGGATCTGCAAAGGGAAATCAGACCCACTCTCGTTGAACCCGTTGATGTGAACATTAGTGTATTGGAGATAAGCAAGCGGCCCAATCGCGAAATGCCCAAGACGCCAATCATAGCCACCACCAACAAATGTGCTGAATTCCTCACCGTCGGTGTTGCCGGTCGCAAACCCAACTAACCCTTGACGACTTGTGTTGTAACTGTTGTAGCCGCCGTAGGCAGCCGCGTTAACATAAAATCCGCGGTCGAAATACGTGGCGTAGATCCCGCCGCGTCCGGTGTTCACACCGACATTTCCCGCCGGTTGCAGCTGGGTCCAGGTATGGGCGTAGCCGCCGCTCACACCGATCGCGAAATGATCGGTGATCCGGTAATCGACGCCGAGCATCACCCCGCCTGTCGTGAAGCTGTAGCCCTGAACTAGGCTATTACCATCCAGGGAAACAAAATCACCAAACCCAGTGACCCACACACCCCACCGGTCTTGATGGACGGGTAGAAGTACCGGCTGCGGTTGAACGACAGACTTTTGAGATTTCCCATCCGCGATCCCTTTACCCTCAGTCGGAGAGGTCACCGGCGTAACATTTGAACTGAAACCGGTCGAGCCATTCTGGATCTCGTCCATTCGCTGGGCAAAGTTTAGCCTTTGGATGTTCGCACCGGAAAAGCTGATTTCAAAAAGGGAGGTCAGCTGATTCACCGTTGGATCAAGAATTGGAACTAATTCCGCTGGTGGCAGCGGCTGGCCAGGACCCGGGTCCGGCAACGGATCCGGAATAGGGTCCACGATGTCCGGCGGACTGGGAGGTTGCGGTCCGGGAGGTTGCGGTCCAGGAGGTTCCGGCGTGGGCTGCGGACCTGGTGGATGCGGGAGTTTGACGTATACGAGAGCGAAACCATTCGGTGCGTACACATCAACGCGCCTCAGAGTGGGATCGGTATTAAATGCGTCATTGATTTGTCCGAATCTGCCACGGACCTGATTTTGAGTACGGACCAAGAGAAAACCTTGAAACGCCGAAGGTCTGAACCCGTTCAACGAATCTACATCCAATGTGCCGCTCAATATCGCCGACCCGCCCGCGCGAATCCGATCGTACTGAGATGTTTTGATTCCGCCAATCCCAAGCGATAGCGTTCCGCGGGGTGATTGCACATAGTTGCTACCCACTGAAATCGCGAGGGGTATACCGGTTTGGGCGCTTGGAGTCTGCAGCGTTCCATTGATCACAAAAACGCTTCCGTTACCCAGCGCTGTCGTTATCCCTTGCGCTGCACCGATAGAGCCGGGATTGTTGCCCACAGTTAGCGCTCCGTTTGCGAGCAGCGTGGAGCCACTATAGCTGTTATCGCCCGTGAGGATGGTGGTGCCCGTCCCAGCTTGTGTCAGCCTACCGCTCCCGGAAATAGTCGCGGGGAGCGAAAAGCTGTCGCTGTGATCAATCACCAATACCCCGTTGTCGGTAATGTTTCCGGCTACGCTGCCAGTAGTGCCGCCGTTGCCGAGCTGCAGGGTGCCGGATGCAATCGTCGTGCCGCCTTGGTAAGTGTTGGTACCGGTCAGGATCAGTGTACCCGTGGATCCGATAAGGCTCCGCAGACCCGTGGTCCCGGTGCTGTCCTCCGTCGTCAAAGACCCCACCCCAACAATTGGCTGGCTAATCGTGGTAGTGTGACCGTTAGTGTCTATTGTGCCTCCGCCCCCTAGCAGTGTGATCGCGCGCGTGGGCGCAAGGTCAAAATCGCTATCGAACCGTAGTGTTCCTCCGCTGAAGAACAGACCCCCGGTCACCGCGCCGAGGATGTTGTCAGCAGCAATCGCAACAGTGCCCTGATTCAGGAATGTGCCTCCTGAGTAAGTGTTGGCGCCGACCAGAGTGAGGGTGCCGACACCATTTTTGACTACCTCACCAGTGCCTTGAATCAAACCACTATAGGTTCCGTCCTCCATTTGGTTGAACACGACGATTCCATGATCTGTAATAAGAGGCGGGAGGCTCTGCGCCGCTGCTGCAAGGGTGGCGAGCGGATTGGGACCCGGCGTTGATAAATTGGGACCGGGATTAACAATGATGCTTCCGTTGAAGTTCGCGTTGTTACCGGTCAGATTTAATATGCCTGAGTCAACGAGAACGGTCAGCGGGTCGTTTCCTCCATTGTCACCTATCGAACCGGTAAGCGTCCAACTGCCCGGACCCGTTTTGGTCAGAGTTTGGAAGTTTTTGACCTCGCCCGAGAAAGAATCACTTGTACCTGCCGCTCCATTAAGGGTGAGAGTATTAAATCCGCCGCCCCCGTCGAAATTACCGGTGATTTTCGATCCTGGGAAGAGAGTGACGTTGTCGTTGCCACCCTGAAAATCGAGATTTCCAATGACTTGAGCACCAGCCTCGTTAATGAAATTGATGCCGACATTGCCAAAGCTACCGATCGCCTCACCGGTAAGCCCCGGATTGCTGCCGGTTGGAATGGCTTGTATGGTGCCAAAGTTGTCGACCGTATTGCGTGGACTGCTCGCATTGGTGTTAATATTTTCGAAGAAAATCGCAGAGCTGGGCTCCCCTTTGATAAGACCAAAGTTTGTAATGGTATTGCCGGCCCCGATCGGATTGATCGCTTCGGATGATCTTCCAACTCCCGCCGCAATAACTTGTGCGCCTGCCTGGATGGTAATCGTGGAATTGTTGTTAAACTCAATCGTGTTCCAGCCCTTGCCATAATTGCCTTTCCCGCTGTCGCTCTGAGTCGTGGTAGTTTGTACGATGACGCCATTGTTAAGAGTGATTTGTGCATTATTGCCCAGAGAAATTGCATTGGCGTTGGTAACCAGCACCTGTTGCGGCGGGGGCAGAGTCAATACTACGTTGTTTTCTTTACCGGTTCCGATCTGACCCCAGACTGGTGCGGTTAAGTACGCGATAAACAGGAACTGGACTGCTAGACGAATTCTCAATTTTGATAAGAGTCCCGTTGCATGGTGACGAGGTGTATCGGGTTGTTCCAGCTCTTCCGCAGGTTGGGCATGATAACAGAGGGCTTTCATCTTGATTAGGGTTGTCATCTTATTCTTGGGAATGCCGTTGAAGACTCCTAGAAATTCCTTTTCGCGATTCAAGATATCAGGCGACGTCCGTGTTAAAGCCAAGACCCCTCTTTTAACAAATAGCTTTATGAAGTCTATAAAATAATTGTTAGAGGGGCCTTTTCACACGGGACAGCTACGGATGCTAGCTCCCCGACTGCCTCGCCGACTACTGCCCTTTGGGGAAGGTGCAGGCTTCATGCTCCGGCCGTGGGGAACCGGGTCCTGGATGGGAAAGCCGGTGCTATCGCCTCTGGTTGTCCCGACGATCGTTACTCCCGCTGGGGTAGTTGCTATCCTGTTCTTCCTGGCCAAGGCCGGGGAGCATGAGCTGTCTCATCAAGACGTGCTGCTAATGCTGCTGCTGATGATGCTGCTGAACCTGGTGGGCATGCTGCTTGCCGCGCCTATCATTATGACTCCTTCGTCTCCGTCGTCGCGCTCTGCGGGGCGCTAGGCATCTCCGGTTGCTTCAGCCGCACTAACAACCAGGTCTGGGTTGAGTCCGGACCGAAGTGAACAAGGCAGCTGGCGACATCCTGGGTCAGGTTCTGCAATCCGGTTTCGATGACGGTGTTGTTGGAACCGATTTTCCATGCGACTCGTTGCGTCTTTTTGTCGACCTGCCCGGAAATCGGAGACTTCTCCCCACTCAACACATTTTGGTAAGCACCCGTCACGACTCCATTTTTATCGATCGAAATTTGAAAGAACATATAGGCATCACCGTTTTTTTCCTGTGCCAGAGCCCAGACTCCAAGTGGTAACCATTCGGCCTGCTGCCCGGGCTCGGGCGGCGCCGGAGGCGGAGGTTGCTCAGCCGGGGAGTTCGCCAACGCGATCGCCTGCTGAGAATACTCCTTCGCGGTCGCAACCGGCTTTCCATCGACATAGACTTCATCTCCCTGGTAGACCACGTTCACACCGTAATCGTAGACCGGAGGCTGGTAAGTCGCGCTTTGGATCGCGTCAACCGCGAGAAATGTGCCGACTGTCGCGGCGGTAGCCGCACCCCACCACCACCAGGGATTGCCGCCCCATGAGGATGGTCCGCGATACCAGCCGCACCCGCCCCACCAGTTATCACTGAAATTGTTGTCGAAACGGTTCTGGATGTTGTTGTTGATCTCGAGCGATCGATCGTTACGAAAAGCGTTTACGTTATTCTTATAGTTGTTCCATTCCGGTTTATTAAAGCTGTTGGCCAAGTTCTGGTTGTTGCGAAAATTGCTGATGTTATTCCAATCTTTGCCCTGGTTAGTCCGGAAGTCGGCGAGCTTCCCCTGATTATCGTTGTCCCATTTGTTCCAATATTGCTGGCGATTTGCGATGGCCTGGTTCCGCTCCGGTGAGAAATTGTTCCCGAGCTGGCGTGCGTTACTGTCCTGCAGTCTGCCCGCAAGTTGGCCGCCCTGAGCGCCCTGCACCTTGCTTGCGAACTCGCCACCTTTAGCACCCTGCACCTTCCCTGCGAGCTCGCCACCTTTGGCACCCTGCACCTTCCCTGCGAGCTCGCCACCTTTGGCACCCTGCACCTTCCCTGCGAGCTGGCCACCTTTGGCGCCCTGCACCTTACTCGCAACCTGGCCGCCGCCGGTTTTGCCCGCAACATCAGGAAAGCCTTTGTTGCCGCCTGCCCCGGTCCCGGGTTTCTTTCCTTGGGCGACGGACGGCAAACCCGTGCCTGTCCCCTTAGGAGATGATTTAATCTTTGATGCCGCTTGAGATTTATTGATATTGCCGCCGCCGACATTCTTGTTGGGAACAAGACCTCCGGCGCGGCTGCTGCTCGGTCGTGACGCGACTTTTGATCCGCCACCTCCCCCGCCGCCGTACCCTCCTCCAGACACAGCCGGCCGGCTTGCCGACCGTCCACCACCTCCCATTCCGCCAACTCGGCCCGCACCACCGCCGCCTCCACGGCTGGCTGCACGCCCTCCGCCCCCACCCCCACGGTTAGCTGCGTGACCTCCGCCTCCGCCTCCTCGCCCGCCTCCGCCTCCTCGCCCACCGCCGCCGCGCGCCGGCAGAGACTCGGATTCTGTAAACAGCAGAAACGCGCTGAGCAGGCAGGCTAACAATCTGAATGACGCTAGGTTCATGAGTATTCCTTGCTATTAATTCTACGGCAATCGTTGCACCTCGATCTTGTCAAGAGAAGGCTGTGGGTCGCCATTCAGGGTGCGGTTCTGCGATTCCCAGGTGAACTTGTTATCGTCGACCCTCGTGAGCACATGTTCCGCCGTCGAGTGCCCACCATCCGGCAGAACATTCGAGGCCTGGATCAGCCAGTGATCCCCGTCATTTACCCAGGTCGATTCCCCAAAGCCTCCGTTGCTATCGAAAATCCAGGATCGAATCTTTTGGCGGTCCGGATCCCAGCCGATGATTTCCCACCCGTTAGTCTCATTCTGATCGCTTCCTTTCACTTTGAACGTGCGGGTCAGGAAATTCTTGTCGCCTGCCCAGTTGACCTTTGTGTCGACGGTTTGATCTCCGGCCTTGTCCTGCCAAGTACCAACTAACCACTCAAGCGCTCGGAGCTGGGAGTAGGCACTCGGGGGCGGAGCATCCGTTTCGGTGAGTTGGGAGATCAGCCATCGATCTCCTTTTTTGACGCTGATTGACACGTACCGAGTGGTCACGGCCGCTCCGCTTTTCGGCGTAACGGTAGCAAAGCCTCGGTTAACGCGAACATCGGGGGTAAGCTGTTTGACCTCGTCAACCGTCATGTCCAATTGAACGCCGGGATTTGCCTGGAAATTTTCGGCAAGCAGTTTTTGAACCGCGTCGCGGCCTTTCACCTCCGCGCCATCCTGATCGATGTAGTCGACATCCTCGGCATAGAAGTCCGCCAGCGTCTTTGCATCGCCTTTGTTGTAAGCAGCCATATACCTTTGGGCCCCGTCCTCGGCGGCTTTGAGGTCGGGTGATTGGACACTATCTTGACTCGATGCCTGGTCCGCGGGTGTCGCAGACTCGGACGCTGCAATGGCAAACGCTACCGGGCATGTCAGCGCAAAAACGAGTAGTGGAATCCTGGGTAGGTATCTCATATTTAGTCTAATATACATTTTGGCTAGCAAATCGATATCGCGCTGGTAGCGATTCATGTCTGCCTGGGTTGGGGTTATGCAATCGTCTACTTCAGCTCGACGTTCACTTTCTCGATCTTTCCGTCGAACTTGAACGGACGCCGTTCGAAGTAGTCGCGGGAGACCGGCGAGCCGAGGTCGACGCCGACGTCGAAGCTCTCGCTGGCGGTGAAGGCGGCGGGCACGGTCATCTTCGCCGGCGTGCGCGCGACTTCCTTGCCGTCCACGCTGAGCACGATGTCGGCGGGCGCGCCGGGCTTCGGGGCCTTGAGCGTGGTGTCCACGACGATGGTGTGTTTGCCGGGCGCGAGTCTTCTCCTGCGACTTCGCGATGGAGCGGTCGATGATCATCAGGTTGTATTCGAAAACGAGGTAGCCCTTGTCCATGTAGCAGGTGAGGCCGCCGCCGGCGCCGCCGAGCGCGTAGAGCACGCCGCTGGCATCCGCGCCGACTTCGAGGTCGATGGTGACGGTGTTGCTCTGCTTGCCCAGGCCGGGCGCGGTGAACTCGGGCATGCGAGTGGTGGTGTCGTCGAAGGTCCAGCTCGTGTAGGGCGACTTGATCCGGTCTTCGGGATGAATGCGCAGCCAGATGCCGGCGCCGATGGGGAAGACTTTGTTTTCCTTGGCCTGTGCGAGGAAGAGCTTCTTCATTTCCTCGAGTTTCTCCGGGTGCTCTTTGGCGAGGTCGTGCATCTGGGAGAAGTCCTTGGTGAGGTCGTAGAGTTCCCAGACGTCCTTCGAGGAATCCCACTCGGCGAGTCCCTGCTGGGCATTCAGCCAAGGGATGAGCGGGCCGAAGGTGCAGGCATACCAGCCATCCTGGTAGATGCCGTCGCTGCCGTTGTTGTCGAAATACTGGACGTGCTTGTTCTCCGGTGCATTGGGATCGGTGAAGCTGACGCGGCCATGCTGACGCCGTCGATGGGATCCTGCGCGAAGCCGTTGACTTCCTTCGGCGCCTTGATGCCGATGACGTCATAGAGCGTCGGAGCGATGTCGTTGACGTGGTAGAACTGCGAGCGCGGCGTCTTGTCCGCCTTGATCTTCTTCGGCCAGGAAACGACGAGCGGGTTGCGCGTGCCGCCGAAGTGGGAGGCGACGAGTTTGGTGTAGCGGAAGGGCGTGCTGCCGGCCCAGGCCCAGCCGGCGTGATACATGTTGTCGGTCAGCGGGCCACCGAGGGCCTTGAGGCCGCCGAGTTCGTCGAGCGCCTTGATCTGCTGGGCGATGGTGTTGGGAATTTGATTCTGTGCGAGCAGTTCGCTGATCGAACCGTTCTGCCCTTCGGCGGAGGAACCGTTGTCGCCCCAGATGTAGAGGATGATCGTGTTGTCGCGCTGGCCCGATTTCTTCGAGGAAATCAACCAGCTTGCCGACCTGCGCGTCGGTGTGTTCGACAGAAACCGGCGTAGAGTTCCATCAGGCGCGTTTGGAAGGCGCGCTGCGTCCTGCGGGATGTCTGTCCCAGGCGGGCATCGTGTCGGTCGCGCGGAGTGAGTTCGGCATTGGCGGGAATCCAGCCGAGTTCCTTCTGGCGCGCGAAGATTCCTCCCGAAGCTTGTCCCAGCCCTGGTCGAACTTGCCTTTGTATTTGTCAGCCCACTCGGCGGTGACGTGGTGCGGCCCGTGGACGCCGCCGGGCGCCCAATACATGAAGAACGGTTTGTCCGGGCGAAAGCGCGATGCTTCTTCAGCCAGGTGATCCCCTTGTCCGCCATGTCCTCGGTGAGGTGATATTTCTCGTCGTGCGGCGGCTCGATGGCAGTGGTGTTTTCCACGAGGCGCGGCTCCCACTGCGAGGTTTCGCCGGCAAGGAAGCCGTAGAAGTAGTCGAAGCCGTAGCTGGTCGGCCAATAGGTGAACGGCCCCATCGCCGTGGTCTGGTCGGCGGGCGTGTTGTGCCATTTGCCGAAGGCGGAGGTCTTGTAGCCGTAGTTCTTCAGCACCTCGGCAATCGTCGCGGATGTCTTCGGCATGACGCCCGTGTAGCCGTCCCAGTCCACCGCGCGCTCGGCGATGGTGCCGCTGCCGACGCGCTGGTGATTGCGCCCGGTGAGCAGCGATGCGCGCGTGGGCGAACAGATCGAGGTCGTGTGAAAGCGGTTGTAGCTGATGCCCTCGTTGGCGAGGCGCGAAAGCGTCGGGGTGTGAACGGCCCGCCGAACGTGTCCGGCACGCCGAAACCAACGTCGTCAATCAGGACGATGAGGACGTTCGGCGCGTCCTTGGGCAGACGGTCCGGTTCGACGCGGCGCTTGTGGACGGATTCCTGCAGTGTCGGCCCTGCTTTGCTGGCGGATGGCGTTGGCGGGAACGGCAGCACGGAGCCGTCGTCTGGAGCGGCAGCGCTGGCGCCCTGAGCGAACAATCCGCAGAAGGCGATGGCTAATAGGGCGAGTTTGGGCTTCATGGCTTGAAATGGGGATGATTGAGACCGCCGGTCCGATTGGCCGCGCTCATTTCTTCGGCAGCGAAGATTTGTCGTGCGGCAGGCCGCTGTCGTCGATGTCGAAGTCCGGATCGAGAACCGTCTTGCCCTGTTCTCCGACAAAGCCCGGCTGGGCCTTGATCCACTCGCTGGGCTTTTGCTGTTTGGCGTAGGCGAGCAGGCGGGACTCCAGATCACGAGTGATGTCCGGATACTGATCGGCCACATTGGTGGTTTCGCCTGGGTCCTTGGCCAGGTTGAACAACTCGGTCTTGCCAGGCAGCAGGGCGATCTTGATGAGCTTCCAGTCGCCTTTGCGGATCGCGCCGCGGAAGGCTTCGACATTGATCAGGATGTCCTCATTCGGCGTCGGCTTGCCGTCGGCGAGCACCGGCCAGATGTCTTTGCCGTCCATCGGATGATCCGGGCTGCCTTTGGCGCCGGCAAGGGCGAGCAGCGTGGGCATAATGTCCACCATATGAAGCGGCTCATTCACCACGGCAGGCTTGAGTGTTCCGGGCCAGTTGACGAAGGCGGGCACGCGGACGCCGCCTTCGTGCAGACCGCCCTTGCCGCCGCGCAATTGACCGTTGGAAGCCGGAGCCTTGGCCGTTTGCTCAATGCCGCCTTCCTCGTGCTCTCGCTCTTCTTTGCTCTTCGAACCGCTGGCGAACATGCCGCTGGTCGCGCCGCCATTGTCGCTCGCGAAGAAGATGAGCGTGTTGTCGCGGATGCCCTTCTTATCGAGCGCGGCAACGATACGGCCAACCTGGTCGTCAAGGCAGGAGATCATGGCGCAATAGGCGCGACGCTGGTTGTCCTGGATGTCGGCGTAGCGGTTCAGGTATTCCTTGGGGACCTGATACGGTGCGTGCGGCGCCAGCGAGGCGAAATAGAGGAAGAACGGCTTGGAGGGATCCTGATGCTCGATCAATTTCACCGCCTCATTACCAATCAACGTGGTGTAGTAGCCTTCCTCCTTGAGGAACGTGCCGTTGCGCTGCCAATCGATCACTCCGCCCCGCTCGCGGGTGAAGTAATTCACCTCGCCCATGACGTTTCCATAGAAATGATCGAATCCCCGGTTCTGCGGCCAATACTTCTTGTCCGCATGCCCGAGGTGCCACTTGCCCACCATATAAGTCTGATAACCCACGTCCTTGAGCGCTTGCGGCAGGGTCCGCTCGTCGGTGGGCAGACCGTAGGTGTGGCTGGGAAAGATCACGAGCGTCTGCAGACCATAACGCATCGGATAACGGCCCGTCATCAGCGCCGCGCGCGCCGGCGTGCAGACTGGCATGCCATAGAATAATTCGAGGCGGACGCCTTCGGCAGCCAGTTTGTCGATGTTCGGTGTCTTGACCTGGCCGCCGCGGTAACCGAGGTCAGCGTAGCCGAGATCATCAGCGAGAATGATGACGATGTTCGGGCGTTTTTCCTCGGCCCGAGCCGGGCCGAAGAAGAGCAGACCGCAAAGAGCGGCGAAGATGGTAAGTTTTGCTTTCATGATATGAGTGAGCGACTTAATCGCTGCCGGGCGCGCTGCTCTTTTTGAGCGCCTCCATCGCCTGATCGATGGTGAAGCTGGCCGGCCGCTGGCGGGGGGGGAACTCCTTGAAGGTCATCAGGGTCTTGCCGACGATCAATTGGAGCGGAATAGCGAGGAAGGCGCGACGATACCACCAGTCGTTATAGTTCATGCCTTCCTGCCCGCGCTCGAAGGGGTCGATTTCGAGGTCGAAGAAGATCGGGGCGCGAAGGGTGGTGAAGGGGTGGCGCCATACATCGATGCCGGTCGCCTCCTGGATCATGAAGTCGGCCTTCACGCGCTGGTAGCGCACGGCGAGCAGGTCACCGTCGTCGCTGAAGTAGAAAAACTCGTCACGGAATCCTTTCGGGCTTTTGCCGGACAGGTAGTCGAGTTGATTGTAGCCGTCGAGGTGGACCTTGAAGTTCTTGTCGCCGGCGTTGTAGCCTTTAAGGAGCTTTTCCTTGATGTCGGGCTCACCGGCAGCCGCCAACAGAGTGGGGAGCCAGTCTTCGCCCGCGAAGATGTCGGTGAAGCGGGTACCAGGCTTGACTACGCCAGGCCAGCGGATGAGGGCCGGGACGCGCCAGCCGCCTTCCCAGTTCGTGTTCTTCTCGCCGCGGAAGGGCGTGCAACCAGCATCTGGAAAGAGGCACACCATCGGACCGTTGTCGGTGGTGTAGATAACGATGGTGTCGTTAGTCAGCCCGAGATCCTCCACAATCTTGAGCAGCTTGCCGACGAGGGCGTCGTGTTCGACCATGCCGTCGGCGTAGAAGCCGAGCCCGGTTTTGCCGAGGTTTTCCTCCTTCACATGGGTGAAGTTGTGCATGCGGGTGGTGTTGAACCAGCAGAAGAACGGCTTCTCAGATTTCCTGGCACGGGCGAGGAAATCCTGGGTTGCGGCAAGCACCTCTTCGTCAATAGTCTCCATACGTTTCGTCGTGAGCGGGCCGGTGTCCTCGATTCTGCCGTCGGCATAGCTGCGAATGACTCCGCGCGGGCCGAACTTTTTCCTAAATTCGGGGTTCTTGGGATAGTCGGGGTTCTCAGGCTCCTCCTCAGCATTGAGGTGATAGAGGTTGCCGAAGAATTCATCGAACCCGTGGTTGGTGGGCAGGAACTCGTCCTTGTCGCCGAGGTGGTTCTTGCCGAACTGACCGGTCATGTAGCCAAACGGCTTGAGCAACTCGGCGATGGTCGGATCCTCCTTGCGAATACCGAGGTCGGCACCGGGCAGGCCGACCTTGCTCAGACCTGTGCGGAACGGAATCTGGCCCGTGATGAAGGCCGAACGGCCGGCGGTGCAGCTTTGCTGGCCGTAATAGGTCATGAACTTGCCGCCCTCGACCGCGATTCGGTCGATGTTGGGCGTGCTGTAACCCAGTATGCCCTGGTGGTAGGTGCTGAGGTTGAAGATGCCGATGTCATCGCCCATGATGACGAGGATGTTAGGTTTGTCGGCAGCTGTTGCCGTGATGCATAACAGACTGCACAGGATTATCAAGATGTCGTATTTGATTTTCATGGGTTCACTAGTGCTGGCGTTGTATTATAGTCAACACACGCCTCGACCTCGAAGTCGTAGACTCACCACCGAGTTCCATCTGGATCTTCAGGCGCAGAATGTGTATTTCTCCTGAAATTATCTTTTATATGGTATTTTTTATTCATACAAGAATAAACCCAATTCTCAAATCTGCGAAGACGCCGAAACGCGGCGATAAGCGCTCGGTCCCGTAAATAAGGATGATTACTACACTATGGCGCGAATGCCATGTAAGCGAAGCGTCTCGCTTTGCCGGTTGTCAAGAAGCAAAGCGAGACGCTTCGCATACAATGCCATCCGCGACGTTAGATTTTGACTGGGAACAGGGACATATCTCTGTCAAAACCAGGCAACTTTCTCCGAACAATGGACCGGTCAGATTCGGTCAGATTCGGTCAGATAGTCGCCCAAATTTCCGGCGGTCAGGTATTTAAGGCCTGCGGGGGGTTCGGCTCATTGTTAATGGTCGGACCTGAATGGCGCGAAGTTACGGGCTGCCTGCGATGGTCTTCCCCCGACGGTCGAACGGCGCCGGGGCAATGTAGCATAGGCTTCCAGCCTGTACCGCGGGCGCTCAGGTTATGTCCATGCTCTTGTTCATCAGCCGTAAATACAGATTCTCTTGAAACCTCCTCGGTACGAGCAAGATACAGGCTGGAAGCCTATGCTACAGCCTTCGGAGCATAAGCGTCCCAAACCTTACTAAACTTAGATGACATGAGCCGACAGCAAACAGCACTCGCTCCATACTGGTCAAACCTTGATCGAACAACCAGTATGAGGGTGAGGGCTAACGATATCGGTTTTGAACGCGCCTTGCTTGATTAATATTGAAATACCAGTCGGCCTGGCGCGAAAAGCGACACCGTTTGTTGTAGCGGAATCTTTATGGAGTTCGTGGAGGACGTTCCGGGCTGCCCACGCCGCGCTCGCGGCTCATTTCGCTGGCACGATCCGAAAGTTTGTGCTTCTGCACAACACTTTGTTGACGCGTTTCGGAAATCCGTGCGATGTTCCAATCAGAAGCTCAGGAAGAACCAGAGCGACTGGGAGGCGTCTACAATGAAAACAAACGAAATTGACATCACACGAAGCGGAAGTGTGATTAGCAAGTACCGCACTGAACTTATGACAATAATGGCTCCGGCAAAGCGGCGGTGGAGCGGTCCGGCGTGAAGTCGGAGGACGTCAAAGTACTCCTGGTGGGATGCGGCGCCCCCCGCTCAAACGCCCGCGCCAGATCGAGATCGGGGAGGACCAAATGAACTTTACAATTTTAATAAAACTTTTCCCACTGTTAGCCTTTGCCTATTTCGTAGTGCTTCCGGTTAGCCTAGTCTAGCTTCACAAAAGCGCGCGAGACTTTCTCCGTGCGAATGTGCTCAATTGCACTGCAACCGGCGGTGAATCTTCGGCAAGGGGTGGAGAGCGTGCCACGGCTTTCGGCCAGAGTATTGAAACTGCAGTCCCAACTACAAACCTGAGCAACCACTGCCTATTTATGAATACATCTGCCCCAACTGCCATAACAAATTTGGTGCTGAGCAACGAACCCACACCGGCACCGCAGGTTCAATCGGTCGCCGATCCCGCGCCGCTTGGCCTTGCTGGATTTGCACTAACCACCTTCATTCTCTCTGCCGTGAACGCTGGCTGGATCCCAAAACCTGGAGAACCCGTCGTACTGGGCCTGGCGCTCGCCTACGGCGGCTTGGCGCAGTTCTGTGCAGGCATGTGGGAGTTTAAGCGAAACAATACATTTGGTGCGACAGCGTTCACATCGTATGCGGCATTCTGGATCGCGTTTGCGCTCCTGGTCACGTTCAACGTTGGAGGTATTCCGCCTGAGTCCCGGCCTGCAGCTATAGGAACATTCTTGCTCGCTTGGGGCATTTTTTCGGCGATTATGACAGCCGCGGCAATCACTTTGAGTCGACCACTGCTGGTCGTGTTTATCCTGTTAACCATTACATTCTTCGTGCTTGCGATCGGGGCCTTTAGCTCGCAGGCAGGCCTGACGGTGCTCGGGGGATACCTTGGGCTAGGCACAGCGATCGGAGCCTGGTACGTATCGGCGATCACGGTCATCGCATCGACCCGAAAAGCGGTAAGGTGAGCCTGTAACTGCCTGGACACCAGCAACGCGCCCTTCTGAAAATGGTTGATCGGCGGTAAGTTCAACGCCTCTTACAACTGTGTAGACCGGCATCTGCCCAAATACGGGGATTCAGCGGTGAGGCTTGCGGAATCAGGGTGCGGATTCCGCCAGCCGGGTGCTGAGCACAACCTGGACTCATTGCTAATATCATCCTGATCCGGAGTAAACTCTCTGCAGGTCCGGGCCCGTTCGGCGTAATCCACCTTTGGGCGATGCACTCCATCCTGGCAAAGATGACAACCTGGCGCTCGCGCTTTACAGAGCTCATGACGAGCATGTCTCACCTTCTGGCGGACACAAGCCAAGGCGCGTCAGCGCGAAAGACAGGTTCCCGCGCCGATGCGGTGTGGAAGCGGTTTTCAGGGCTCAAGGTACTTTCCCGGGACCTGATGCGCCCGCATATGGGCGGCGAGGAGCGGACCGCTGGAATAGAAATTTACAAGCGTTGTGGTTATCCGGACACCTTTTTGCACCAGTCTGGCCGCGATGACGACACCGTGCGCAATTATGAAACCGACGTGCTGCGGCAACTCGCCTGGGAAGTCCATACGTTTTCGCTGCGCAACCACTTGACACTGGTTTGGCCCATCTGGCTTTCGTCGCCTTCGCCGCAGGACCCAAATTCGGCGTTTTTCTCTGGCCGCGCCGTTTTGAGGGAATCACTGGCCGACATCTGTGCCAAACAAAAGCTGAAGCTGTTGGCACAAACCGCGCCAAAGGACTTCGCGTCAACCCGCTGGGACCACTTGCGGATTTGCCACGTCGCGTTATTCGATTTCAACGGCTACGAGCGACCTGACCCTGACCGGCCGATAGTATTCCTGCGGTGATCCAAGGTCTTTTCTAAATTGCAGGTCACGTGTGATTTAACGTCGTTGGCAGGCAGCTTCGAGCTTTTCCAATTTAGGATCGGTGCAGTGGAGCCAGAACGACAGTCCTCGCTGCCGCAGTGCCTCAATGGAAAGTGCCGTTGCATCGAACTAACCCGTTCGGGGGATTGTGGCGTAAAATGTAGGGAATATAATGCGTCTATGAACAAATTAAATTCATTATTATTAGCGCTTACAGTAGCGATGCTTACGGTGAGTTCTGCTTATGCAGATGAGGGTACCCAATATTTCCAGGGATATCCTGTTTTTGACTGGAAGACAACCTACACTCGAGTGGGAAATGGCGTCTATGAGCACTTCTTGACTGTCACCCAACGTCGTTTAGGCAATCTTACACTTTACGACGTTTCTTGCAACAATTCCAACGCTAATGGACGTATTTTACTGCACGCGCCGGGACAAACTCACTCCACCCATTTCACTGATACGACCTATGGTCAGCAGTGGCATTGGAATTTTAGTTTCAACAGCCCCGTTCAGCATGCCATAGACTGAGCCGGGCGAGATGGTTGGCCATAGCAATGATGGCTTTGGGAGCACATCCTGATGCGGCGGGATTGATGTCGGTGCTAAAGAAGACCTTATCGATTGTGCAACAGTTCAGAATGCTGAATCCAGTGTTTGCCGTATTTGCCGAGCGCGAGCGACGGTCGCTCACTTCTTAACAAAGAATTCCCACCCCGGAAACTTGAGCCTTAACCGATCATCACGCATCTGCGTGGCCGAGCCGCCGGGATTACGACACGGCCTGCAGCTCCTCGATCAGCGTGCCCATCAGCTCGGCCGCAGGGAGCGCTCGCGCCAGCGGCGCACCTTGGCCCGCCCATTGCGCGCCATAGGCGGGCTCACCCTTGGCCTTCGCCGCGGCGTTGAGGGCCTTGCCCGCGTCATAGGTCACCGGATAAGCGGGAATCTCACGAGCGGACACGTCTGCGACCAAGGCGGTTAAACGGTTGGCAAGGCAGCGCGCAGGCCGACCGGAGATGCCCGCAGTCATGACCGTGTGGTGCGCGGCGCCACTGGCAAGCGCCGCGCGATATCCCTCATCCGCCGCGGATTCCGGGCTGGCGACGAAGGCCGTGCCGAGTTGCGCGGCGGCAGCGCCGAGATGCAGGACGGCAGCGATGCCGGCGCCGTCCATGAGGGCGCCGGCGGCGATCACCGGAATGTCGAGCTGCCGCACGAGAAGCCGGGTGAGGGCGATCGTTCCGAGATTACTATCGGGCGCATCCGTATTGAACACGCCCCTGTGGCCGCCAGCTTCATAGCCTTGGGCCACTACCGCGTGTATGCCCGCATCGGCGACGGCTTGCGCCTCACGGGGATTCGTGGCCGAGGCAAGCAGGATGATCCCTGCATCGCGCAGCGCCCGAACCCGCTCGGGCGCCGGGACGCCGAAGTGGAAGCTGACGACCTTGGGCTTCTCCTGAAGTAGGGCGGCGAGCATGTCGTCATCCTCAACGAAGCTGCGATAGATCTCCGTCAGGTGTGTCGGCGGCGTCGCGTCAAATTGCGCGAACTCCGGCCGCAGTCGCTCGATCCACGCGCTTTCCACTCTCGCGTCGAGCTTCGCCGGTTGATGGCAGAAGACGTTGACGTTTAGAGACCGCGCGGAGAGAGCCCGGAACGCGGCGATCATCTTTTTTGCCCCCTCGGCGTTGGTGGCGCCGACACCGAGCGAGCCCAGGCCGCCGGCGTTGGAAACGGCCGCCGCCAGGGCGGGCGTACCAGTGCCCGCCATCGGCGCCTGGATAATAGGCCATTGAATATCGAGAAGTTCGAGAAGATGTGTGGAACCGTCGACGGTCATTATGTGCTCCTTACGTGGCGATCGGTCAGGTGAAAATCACGATCATGAAATGATACCGACTAGAACCACCGAGAGTAAAGGGCAGTCTTGCTCAACTGAAAAGCCTGTGTGAGGATTTCGTCCGAATCGTTCTCGCCGGTTGCCCTCCTAACAGGCTGGGAGCCTATAAGCCTTCGGACCATAAGACGTCCCAAACCATCCTTAAGCGCCATTCCCCCCTGTCCACGACGTCAAGTATGGAGAACGGCCTCCGATTCCGCCGTTGATCGCGTTTTTCACCTTCGCGACCACGCGGACGACAATTGGCCGCCAGACGCTGGGTGGCAACGAAATGCGCCTCTTCGCGGCTGGAGGCATTGACAAAATCGGACTGAAACGCTCGAGTTTACCAAACCCATACGATATGAACTCGATACTCCTTCCTCGCCCTGAACCCCAGCGGCGCTCGCTTCGCCGACGCGGACCCTGAAAAAGCAATTTCCAAACAGTAATGTGCGTATAGATGTGGAATGAGAACTGACTCCTCCCTAAGAAATAAGTTTGCAGTAATGACTTCAAATCATGGAGATGAACATGAATCGAAACGATACCCAAAAAGCAATTGAGAGCGGAAAGACCGTTCTTGGCATCGAGTTCGGCTCGACTCGCATCAAGGCGGTGCTGATCGGCGAGGATCATACGCCGATCGCCTCGGGAAGCTATGATTGGGAAAACCGATACGAAAACGGCATCTGGACATACAGTCTCGAAGATGTTTGGACAGGCTTGCAGGAAAGCTATCGGAAGCTGAGCAAGGAGGTTTTCGAGAATTACAACACCCCGCTCCAGACCATTGGCGCCATCGGCTTCAGCGCCATGATGCACGGTTATATGGCATTCGATAAGGACGGAAATCTACTCGTCCCGTTTCGTACATGGCGAAACACCATGACCGGACAGGCAGCAAAGGAACTCACGGAACTGTTCCAATTCAACATTCCCCAGCGTTGGAGCATTGCGCACCTCTATCAGGCGATATTGAACAAGGAACCCCATATCAAGGATATCAGCCATCAGACCACGCTGGCAGGCTATGTCCATTGGAAATTGACGGGGCAAAAGGTGTTGGGCGTTGGCGAAGCCTCGGGCATGTTCCCCATCGATAGCAAGACCAACGACTACGATGCAAGCATGATCGAGCTGTTCAACGAACGGCTCGAAGCGGAAAACATCGCGTGGAAGCTCCAGGACATTCTGCCCAAAGTTCTTATGGCAGGAGATGCCGCAGGTGTTCTTACCGAAGAAGGCGCAAAGCTGCTCGATCCCACGGGACAACTACAAGCGGCAATTCCGCTCTGTCCGCCCGAGGGCGACGCAGGCACAGGCATGGTCGCGACCAACAGCGTTGCAGAGCGAACGGGCAATGTTTCCGCAGGAACATCCGTCTTTGCCATGATCGTTTTGGAAAAGGCGCTGTCGAAGCTATATCCTGAGATCGACATGGTGACGACGCCCACCGGCAAGCCTGTGGCCATGGTCCATAGCAACAACTGCACATCCGATCTCAATGCATGGGTCGATCTGTTCCGGGAATTCACGGATGCGCTTGGTGTGGAGATCAGTCAATCCAAGCTGTTTGAAATGCTGTATAAAAAGGCGCTCACGGGCGATGCGGATGGCGGCGGGCTGCTTGCCTACAATTATTTTTCGGGCGAGCACATCACGCACCTTGAAGAGGGACGTCCACTGTTCGTCCGTACACCCGAAAGCCGTTTCACACTTTCGAACTTCATGCGTGTGCATCTGTTCTCGGCACTCGGCACGTTGAAGATCGGATTGGACATCCTCTTTGAACAGGAGCAAGTGAAGATCGACAAGGTTCTCGGTCACGGTGGCTTCTTCAAGACAAAGGAAGTGGGTCAAAAAATGATGGCGGCGGCGATGAATGTTCCCGTTTCCGTGATGGAGACCGCAGGCGAGGGCGGCGCATGGGGAATTGCATTGCTTGCCTCCTATATGCTCCATAAGGAAGAGAATGAACCCCTGGAAGCCTATCTCTCCAACAAGGTCTTTGCAGGGGAAAATAGCACGACGATAGCTCCCGATCAGCGGGATGTTGATGGCTTTGCGGCCTTCATGGAACGCTACAAAAAGGGACTTGTCATCGAAAGAGCCGCCGTGGATGCGCTGAAATAAAAGTTTGTGCTAGGAACAACGGTTATTGGAAGATCAGCAGCGGATTCCGCTTCTCTACCCCCCGAGATCAGTTCAACCTGGATCGCGTTCAACAGCTTCCCAATCAGTTAGTTGAGCAGACACGGCAGGGTACCAGTTTGAGGCCGGGGTATTTGGCCGCAATTTCCTCCTTGAAGCCCTTCGCACGCTGCTCCAGTGAGCCCGCGCCTGGGATTGACGTGATCAGTGCGACCTGACCCTCGGGCTTGCCGAATTTTGCCGTAATGGCGGCGGCAAGCGCGTCAGCGGCAACACGACCGCCCTGAACATTATCGGTCTGCAAAAAAGAGGTGAAGGCCTTCGAGTCGGCGGCGGAGTCAATACCGATAATCTTAACCTTCACCGGGTCCTTCATGGGCGGACAGGGGTACATCCCCGCACGCGAGACAAAGTGAACAAGGCACTCGCCCAGCTTGAGGCGGAATACGAAAACATGACCCCCAAGTCCTTCGGTACGTCATCGCCATCCCAGAACTCGCAACGCTTTGGGTTTATCATTCAAGCGGGCCAGGCCTTTACGGAGTCTTTCTTAACGGCTATCGAGAAACAGCAGAACGGTGATCGGCTTTTGCAAATTGAAGGCCTGGGCGCCGCCTCCGATGAGGCGGTGGTTGAAGCCATTAAAGATTGGACAGGTGGACTGGCCATTGTCTGCAAGAACATTCCGCCGATCATCGACGAACTGAAGCGCCTTCGCCAGGCGGGCAAACACGTAATGGCTCTTGTTTCCGACCTCGAGTCGTCTGCCCGTTCGGCCTATCTCGGCATTGACAATCGAGCGGCTGGCAATGTCGCCGCCTACCTGATGGGGCGCCATCTAGAAGAGCGTTCGGGTGCCGAAGTTGCCGTCGTGGTTGGCAGCTTTTCCTACCGCTGCCATGAAGATCGCGAAATCGGATTTCGTTCGATCATGCGCCAGAAGTTTGAAAGCATCGAAGTCCTGGAGATTATTAAAGGCAAGGACTCCGACGAAGCCACCTATGATGCCGTCCGAAAACTGCTGCAAGTGAAGCCCAATATCGCCGGGGTTTACAACGTCGCCGGCGGCAATCGCGGACTCGCCGAGGCGCTTGCCGAGTTGCAACGCGAGCATCGTCCGGTTTACATCACTCACGAGTTGAACAGAGTAACCGAACCTCTCCTGCGTACTCAGCAAATTGATTACTTGATCGTCCAAGACCTCAATGAAATCGTCCGTCGCGCCACTCAGTTCATGCGCGAAATCCCTAGCGATGATCGCCAGTCCTACGAGCTTGAGGGTATTTCTTTCCGCCTGCTAACGCAGTTCAATCTTGGCTAGTCTAAATCAAATTTGGGCACGATGGACTTTGCGTATAGAGCAAAACCCGGTTTAAGATTTCCCCGTGGCGCAGACAGATCCCTTCCCAACGTCGTTGCCTCCCTCGGTTCCCCATCGGCCAGGCCATGTTGTCGAATTGCGAGGGGTTGTCCTCCAGAGCGACGCCGTAAGCGTGCTTGGCGGATGGATCATTCGTCCCGTGGAAACGCTCGATCTGCACCTCGCCGGATTGGGTCGTTCCACGGACGCTCCAGCACTCGCGATGCATGCCGGACTGCACGTCGTACTCGAGAATGGTAGAGAGTTCGTGGTCGAACAATTGTTCGGTACTCCGCGCGAAGACTTCCTCGACGGATTGAACTGGACGCCGCTCGAAACCTTCAGGGCGCGCGATCATAGAGGCTGGGACGTGACCGTGCCGGCTACGGCATTTCGCCAAGTCGATGAGGACGTCGTGCACGAGGCAGTCGAATTTCTGAACGCCATCCATGGACGGCCGTTTTTCGGCGAAGATTGTACGATGCTTATTGAACGGGCTTTTGGGAAACGGCGACTGTTTGCCGATAGCCCGACCGCTCGTACCCTAGGCTTTGGGATGCGCGTGGGGGACCCTGCGTTACCATTGCTCAAGCCAGAAGTACGACTCGATCAGAACTCGGAACGCCTCCTGCGAGCCAACCTTTTGCGCGCGTTGCCCGATCCGACTACGCGATGGGACGCTCCAAACGGTCACCTCTGGATTCGTCGTGTCCTGGCATTCATGCTTATCTTCGCAGCCGTGGCCGGACTCAGCTTCTACACGAAGAAGCGGTTGAGGCGCGGTAAAATGAATCGGTAATCAGCAGCGGGATTCGCGAAATTATGCATATTTATTGCCCACCGAACGTCTTTTGTAGCGTGGCCACCGAAACGTGCGGCCAGGTGAGATTTTTCCCGGGAGGAGACGGGAGGACTGGGAAGTTCAAAAACACCGTTTGGACATATTGCAGTTGAAGGAAGCCAGTGTCCGGAGTTGGACCCTTGATCTTTTCGATCCAAAATGTGGCAAATACGGTCGCGGCGTCCGCGTTCGCTTGGAGGAAAGGAATGTTCTCCACGCCGCCACCACCACCCTTGAAATTGATTTTCGTCGGCGGCAGAGGCGGCGCAGGCGGTTGCTGTTCCTGCTCCAGGCTGTCCACGGTTGCGATTCTAATTATCACCATGCTCTCGATGACCTGATTTGAAAGTGCCGCTGTCAAAAGCTTCGTTGGGTCCAGGATGACGTCCTGCATCGGGACGCCCAGAATCGTGTCCGGCAGTGCGATGGCTGGCGAGTTACCGGCGGGCGTCCTGAAGTTAACGGCCGCGGGAGTGAGATTCGAGAGATCATACGGTGGGAAGCCGCTCAGCGTCCCCGGAAAATGCATCGGGGCGCCAACTGGAAAAGGAGCCGTATTGACTGCGCTCACTGCATCCGGGTTGAAAGGATTGCCCGTAAACGGATCTAGCTTGATGGCGGTGCCTTGTGCGAGCAAGGAGTTTCCGTGTGGGATGGTTCCCATCCGGGCCACGCTCTGAGTCTTCCCATCATCCGTATCCTGGGACGGTACGTGAACCCAAATGCCCGGCTCGATGTGCAGCGCGCCCCCGGTCACGATATCGGTGATCTTCTGAAGATAGGTCAATCCAAACAACTCGATGTCGTCTACCACATCACCACGGTTTGGAATCGATGAGGAAATGGGAATGAAATTGAGTATCTCGAAAGTTTGATTGAGTTCAAGAAACAGCGGAGACCCGCCCTGTTTATCGGGTCGGGCAATCAAGTTGAAGCCTTGGCCCTCCCAAGTTCCTGATAGTTCTGCCAAGAAGCCTAATTTGGCTCCTACCGTTGCTCGGTCATAGCTGATGCGGATTGAGGGAATTCTTGTACTTGCCATATAGTCACGTTCTCCTTTTGAAAATGCGGAAGTTATCCTACGAAGTGGCACTATACGTTCACGGTGCGTTCGACGCCATACTACTTTCGGGTGATCTCTTAACCAGCTTGAATCGTTTTTCGCGGCTTCATAGGAGCTATTGGAGATATTTAAGCGAACAAGCGATTGTGCGGCAGGTCCTTGATGCTAATGCTAGTGGAAACTGGGCTTAAAAACCCGTTTCCGAGAGTTTAACACAATCTAACTGGGAACACCCCAACATGGCCTCTTTTCTCGTACCGTCACAAACAAGCTAGTCGCTTTTCTCCGGCTATCAAGTAATCGCCGGACCTGGTAGAGACCATCAATGCCTTCGCCAACCATAAGCGCCAATCACCTCAATGATGAGCGAGTTCCAAGATCTCGCCGGCTGAATTCAGCAAAGTGGTTGACCTCCGAATAAACGAAGCGCCTTAGCTGGAGGACTTTCACTTAGCAGACCGTGAAGAAACATGAACCGCGAATGACGAATTGACACGAATAAAATCGGTATCCGGCGTGAAGAGCCCTGCGGCGTAAGAGTAAAAGAATGCACAGCCGACAAGGCGTCATGCATTTTCGCGTTAAAGGCAAGCGGGCTAAGAAGGGCATCAATACCTTTCGCCGGCGTACTTCGACCAGATGTCCCTGCACATTCATGGCTACGCCACTCACGTCTCACTAAGGAGCATCCGTGGATAATGGAGACCAGGAAAACCCGGGGCTACGCCGCCTTCGCATCGCATGTCTCCTGCATTCCTGGTTAAATTCCAACAAAGGTACGTGAAGTCCCACAGAAAGGTCCCTCCAACCCTCCAACGCCAAGCCATTTGCCTTGCGATTTAAGTTGGCTTCCAGCCTCCAGTTCACCGGAGGCTCTTCCTGCTGACGTTTGTTCCGGGCAACATATTTTCTCGGGTCCTGCCGAAAAGCCTGCCCCAAAGCGTTCTGGTACCGTGGCGCGCCGTGCTCACCGCGGGCTTCCCGAAAGTTTGGGCTAACATACCAAGGCTCTTAGTGGATCCTTTCGTGCTGGATTCGCGCTCGTTCGCGCCATTCCGGTTCCGGCACGACATTGCGGAGTGTCTGAGGAGCTGGACAAGACTCGCATCATTGAACGATTTTTCCGGGAAAACGACTCCCACTTTGATGAGGTACGCGGTGCTACCCGAATTCCGGTGGTGGCTTTGCAGATGCCGCCCACTCCGCACGGGCGCGATTTCTACGAGGAGTTGTTGGTGACTATGGAAGCGGTATTACCGGTGGGGCTGATGTCGCACTGTACTTAAATCGGGACTGGAAAGACCCTGGGGGTCTTGACCGAAATTCCGCCTTTAATTAAGGTTCGCTGGCGCGTGAGACCAACCAGGAGGAAACATGCGCTGGAAAGGTTCGGTCGCCAAGGGGAAAATATCATGTGGTCCGCCAATCGATCTCCCAGGCTCTCGGAGGGATAAAGGATGTCGGGCCCTGGGGCGGCGGACATCCGTTCGACGTAGAGTATTTTCGACTGCCACCAGGCGCCGCTAACTTTCCGTTTCACGCCCACACAGCTCAATGGGAGATGTACATCTTCCTTAGAGGCCTAGACAGCGTTCGCGGCCCGGAATCCATGATTACTATCGAAGAGGGCCAAAGCATCATCTTCAGGCCGGGTGAAGCCCACCAGATTCTAAACACGAGCGAGAACGACCTCTGCTACTTTGTCGTTGCTGATCATGCCCTCGCCGATGTCATCACTTATCCCGACACGGGAAAGTATGTTATTAAACCCCAGCAAAAGTGCTTCGTCCCGACGGAGATCGGCTACTACGAGACTGCAGCTGGGATTTGAACTGCTGCCAGGCCGCCGGCCGCCACCAGCCTACAGGGGCAAGGATCCCCTGGGTCAGGGCTAGCGCCCGGCCGCGCGCCTCGGCTCGGCGGCGATTCCGCATCAATTGCTCCCGATAACGGACCACTGAGCGCTGTTGTTCCTCAGAAGCCCCTCACTTGGCCAAAGCGCCATCTCGCCCTGGACCATGATGCGGATCTGCTCGACGATCTCGGGGTTGGCAAGCGTAGTGACGTCGCCAATTTCCATTGTGTTGGAGATGGAGCGCCAGCACCGGGCGCATGGGCTGCCGCTGCGGAAAACGCTGCGTCGCCGGCTTCATCGCCCGGCCGCGGTCGCGATCAGCCCTGCCAGGAGTCCCTGAAATCGTAGCGGCTTCTCGACAAACGGGGAATGGCCGCAATCAGGAAACTCTGCGCGCGTCACGCGCCCTCCGCACTGCTCGTAGTCGCGAAGGAATGCGTTCAACTGGCTGCGCAACGGCTGCGGCGGGAAGACGGCGTCGCCGGGCCAGCCTGGGCGGAGTCCGAGCTTGCCTTGCATGCCGGGATCCGAGAGGGAGTTGTCCGAGATGGGAAGGTCATCGGCGCCGATGACAAACAGGACCGGTGGTTTTTCTTTCGCGGCCAGAACGGTTCGGGCCAGGTCGCAATTGTACTTGGGCGAGATCGCGTTTACCGGTCCGAAACGCCCCGGAGCCACGCCGGGCCAGTGGGGGAGGGGCACGCTGTCGCCCGGGTACTGGTTTGGCCCCAAGTGCATTTGAAGCATGGCCGTGAGAAAATCCTCTTCGCGCGCCGGACGAAAGGGTGGTTTCCAGAAGAGCCGATTCATGACCGCGCGCGGAGAGAACGGATCGATACCGCTCCGCACCCGCTTCGCGAGGAGCTTCACAAATCGCGGGTGAACGAGGCCGCCGCCCGACCCTGCAAAGTCGGGATTGTTGGGCAGGCCTGATTCGCCGTGAACGCCCCCGAAGCCGCACGGCGGTCCCGGCGCGACCACGGTCACCGTGCGGAGCCGTCCCGAAGCGCGCGAGTCGGCCATGACACCCCAAGAGGTCAGCCCGCCAAGCGAATGCCCCACGAGATGAAACCGATCGACGGAAAGCGAATCGAGCAATGCGTAAAGATCATCCACCCAGTCCTGGACTCCCCGCGTGGCGTCGACCAGCGCGGAGCGATCGCTCAGTCCGTATCCGCGCAGATCGGGAGCAATGGCGCGAAACGTCGGCGGCAGGGCGATCATCGTTTCTTCCCACCACGTCGAGGAGGCCCCGTTTCCATGAAGGAAAACGACCGCCTCCCCCTGGTCCGGTCCGAATCGCAGGTAGTGAATGCGGAACCGGCTGGTCGTAGCGAACTCCGAGGCGATGCCGTCGAGATGGCGGATCGCATCGCATGGCTTTGTGACGAGGAATCCGGCCAGGAAGCCGCGGCACCAATCCGCCAGATCCCGTGTCTCCATCTGAGGATGCTGATGAAACGGGACGAACGAGTCAAGCACGTCTCACCGGACGATTCAAAGCAAGCCGGGCGCGATGGCAACCGAATATTGCAACAACGTTTCATGCCAGAAAAAGCGACATAGAAATTGCGCCGGCAGAGCGTGCTTTGGACAGATTCATTTTGTGCTTTTTTGAGCCCGTGGTGCAGAGATCGGCTCCAGGCGTGTGGTAGCCACGTGCGATAAACTTTTGGCCGGAGCCATTAGCCAGCAGGCTCTCAGGACGATAGAGGCGCTCCTGCAAGTTAGTCGCCAACGGCTCGATGATGTCGTGGCAACACATCTCCGGCGACAACCTACGGGATTCAGTGGGAATCAAGCTCCCAAAATTGGCCGCTTGAATCGGGCCGATAATCGGAGGTTCCACCTACGCACGAGACCTTAGCGCAGAGGGGATTGGACAAACTCCCCATGTCGCTTTTCGTACCTTTGTTGGAATTTACTGAGGAGTTATCGAGGAATTCCCGAGCAAACTTTGCAAAGTCGGTCCATTTCCACCGGTTTCGGTCAAAATTCCGGTAGTTGAGCGATTCCAGGCCAAAATACGGATTTCTGTACTGGTGAGCGTGGCGGTTCATCCGGTCCACAGACCTAGGCGTGCGTGAGGACCTTGTCCTGGCTGAACGCGCGCAGCCGCTGCTGCTTGCGCTCCCGTATTGCGGCGTGCTTCCCGTCGGTTTCACGGTGCTTGCCATGAGTGCCGTGCCGATAAAGGACAGCGTACTCTCCGCCGACCCCGGGCACGCGATGCGGGTGCTCGATGGCGCGCTGCATATCCTCCTGGCCTAGCTTCTTCATCTGCTCGTAGGTCGTCCGAGAAAAATCGGCATCGGCGAAGGAGAATTGGGCTGTCCAGTCGTCACGCGATCGCTCGAACATCACTTGACACACTTCTAGATTTGTCGGCAGAACTTGGTGCGCCTTGACCTCGTGTTGGTGGGTGTTGACGACAGAGACGACGGCTCTCTTGCGCGATCCGTACTGGATGCACTTCTGTTGCCACAGGACTTCTTCGAGCGCCCGGGGGATTGCGCCCTTGCGATCCCAGAGATCGATCAGGAACACGATAGTGTCTGTTGTGACGTCCGCTGTCAGGTCCTCCTCGAGCTCCGCGATTGGCGTATTGCTGGACACTCCGCCGTCCCAATACAAGTCGCCGTCGATCGAGATGCCCGGGAAGGCAGGCGGGAGAGCGCCGCTCGCCAGCACGTGATCGGCTCTGATCGCTTTGGGACCCCAATCTGGGTTCTGGGAAGCGAAGGAGTTGAAGAACACCACCTCACCGTCTCTGACGCGCGTTGCTCCCAGGCTCAGCCGTGTCCCTCCGTCTTCGTTGATTGATCCCCACTTAACGTGCTTGTCGAGCGTTCTGCGCAACCATTCAGTATCGTAAAACGCCAACTCGCTCGCTGCGAGCGGGCGAGCCCACTCCTGGACCCAGGGGTTCTGCAACGGGTTTAGGACGCGCGAGCCGAAGAAATTCGGCTGACCGAAGGGATTGAACGCCATCCACGTCCAGTCCCCATATTTTGGGACCAGCGACGCCAGCCAACCGGAGCGAAGGAACGGCGGCAGACTCTGCCAGAGGCTGCTATAGTCGAATGGCGGGAACGGGGGCGACAAGATCTCGTCCCACAGCTGCTTAAGCTCCGTTGCCGGATCTCCGCCCATCGGACCAGCGATAACCGCGGCGTTGACCGCGCCGATCGAGATGCCGCCAACCCACGCAACTTTGTTGGGTGGGTTGGCTTGCTTACAGGCGGCATCGAGTGCCGTGTAAGCACCGACCTGATAGGCTCCCAGTGCGCCTCCTCCTTGCAGGAGTAACACAACGTTTTTGCCGTCGAGCTTGAGGGAAGAAGTATCGTTATTCGGCATGCGAATTACCTTCCTCTAATTTCATTTAACGTGTTCTCGTAACCGTGAGCTCCAGTGATCCGATATTATTCCAGTAGGCGAACCCGACGTCATTGGCAAAACAGGTAAGCATACCAGTGGCAGGAGCGATCACTGTCAGCTGTTTGCCGATTCGGAATTGCGTCTCTGGCTTGCGGTCAATAGCTCCAATCAAGGTAAACCACTGCTCACGCGGCATGCGCCGCAGCGGTTCGAACGGCCAGAAAAGCGGATTGGGGCTGGCAAATCCCTCCGCGTCACATGGAATGTACCAGTCGATCCATTGACCAGTCGCAGTGAAGCGGTATTCCCGACCGGCTACCAGGCGGATGCTAGTGTCATTCCAGATGTTCCGCGCAAGAATTAGTGTCGTCGCTGACTCGCTGACCGCCACATCCTCATATTTGCCTGGCTCATTTGTCTGTCTCACAGAGGCTTTCATACATTTCAAACTCAATTTGTAGTGGGGTGTGCCATACTTTTTTGAAATGCCGCTTACACACGCGGCAGACAATCGCCCTTTGCGTAAACAACCTCATGCGCACGCTGAGAGCTCCACCTATTTTACTAACAACTAAACGTTGGTTGTCATTTCAGCAAATTTCAACGATTCCAATCGCCCGGTGGCAATTGCGACGGGGGACTACGAGGAATCAGGTCCCCGCAGTGGGCGGAAGACTGCCGGTAGAGCGGCCGCAGGAGCACTCGTTGGCTTTGCCTTTGGTGGTCCTGCTGCCGAGGCTGCGATCGGCGCTGCGACCGGGCTTATAGGCCAAGGCAAATCAGTCGAGGCACCGGCAGGAACCTTGTTCGAGTTTCGACTGACGCGGTCGGTCGCTCTGTAAGGAGAACCACAGGGCGGGGATCGATTTTCGCAGTTGTGGTCCAAGCTGCGCGAGCCAGTCCATCGGTGCTTTCCTTCATTTGTCGAAGTCTAATATGGGTTGGTTGGGCCGCCTGACAGATCGGAGGACGCTTGAGTCTGAGGAGCATGTGAGCGATGGCTTGAACGTGCATTGAGCTTGAGAATGCGGCGGACTTCCTCGATGGCCTGAGGGTTCTGGTGTGCGGGATGACCGGACGGCACGATGAGCTCCGACTGCGCGCCTTCCATGTGCGAACTCCAGTACGGCACGACACCGTCGCTGGAATTTGGCGCGTCGCCTTTGCCGCGGTCCCCCATAATCGTGTGATATGGAATGCCAGGCGTGATCGGAATCGTGTTGATCGCTTTCACGAAGCGGTTGTTTGGAGCGAGGGTATCCACACTATTAGGGATGCGCTTGAGCTTTAGATCGCCCGAGTGAAAGGTCGTGATTTTAATGACGGAATTGCCCACGCTGAGTAACGTAGAAGGTGCTCTTACAAGGCTCGACCCGATCCGGCCAACCCAGTTGCTCGCGAGATCACTGCCGCGCAATGGCGCGGAAATGAAGATCACGCGCCCGATTTCCGGGCGGTGCCGGAAGATGAGGGCCTCGGTAAAGATCTCCCTGGCTTCGGGAGAGAGCGGCACCTGCTCCGGTGGCTTTTTGAATAGCTCTGTCCAAAGCTTGTCCCCGGTGTCGGTGATCAGGAGCCGACTGATGCAGCCGCCCATGCTGTGGCCGATGACAACCATCGGTTTGCGCAGCGGGAAACGTTTTTCGACGGCGTCAAGTTCGCGCCGCAGAATCGAAGCGGAGTAGGGATACGGGTAGCCGCTTGGGTAGCTGTAAAACCAGAACTGGTAATTGCGCCGGATGTCTGCGTCGCCGCGCAAGCTGTTGAGCATTGGCGTCCACGTCGCGGGCGAATCCATCAGCCCATGGATGACGAGCACGACAGCCTTGTTCGGGTCGTAGGGCTGAAGCCGTGAGATGCGTGCGGTTTCTGCGTATTTGGCTGGGTTGAGCAAACGCGAAAGTTCGAGTTTTTTCGGGTTGGTGCTCGCAAGCATCACCGCGAGTGGCACGGTGAAATCTGCCGCGAGCGGGTAGGTGTGCCCGTCCACTTGGATGGTTTCCTCCGCTAGAGGATCCTCGAAGGAGAGAACGCAACGGCGGCCATCGAAGCGCGCGATGGCGGTGACGCCGTAGTAGACGCGAGGCAAGGAGAAGTTGACTCGGGCATCCTTGTTTACTTCACGTCCAACAGCTACGACCGGTGCGCCGAGGCCGGCACGCGTGGTCCGTTCAGTCACGTAGGTGCCGTGAACGTCGAACTGATCCGCCGGCGTAAAAGTGTAAAGTGCGGGATTCCACTGTGGGCGCGGGTCATGCTTGTGCGTGAGCACAAAATCGCCGCCGCTCGCCGGCACGCGTAGCGGCTGCGTCCACGGGTCGAGCTTTGCGTCGCGGATTGTGGCGATGATACGCGCGACGGCAAAGTTGTAGTCGTTGCGCGCATTCTCGTCGCGCGGGTCGCGCTCGAATTGGCGCAAGGCTGTCTCTGCCGCGCTCACGTATTCACCAAGCGCTGCGAGCGGGTTGCTTCGATCAAGTTGGAGTGCTTTTGCGATCGCCGCCTGTGCATTCGCCAGTCCGCCGCCGGCGCTAGCGATCGGGCGAAAGCGAGGGCGCCTTTCGCTCACCTTCGAATACGTTGCGCAGCCCGCGAGTGCACATGCAACGATGATGGCAGGAATGAGCTTCGGATATCTGATGAGTGTGAAATGTTCCTTCATAGCACTAAAAAGGGGAACTCAAGAGGCGGATTGGTTCATATCACAGCCCAACGGATTGGTCCATTTGGAGCCTGCCAGCGGCTGGATCGGGCGGATCGGGGGCGTCGCTGATCAAAGTGCCGAGCGCGCACGTCGAGATGGGCCGCGAGATGCTGCGTGTCACCGATGACAAGGGGGAATTGCGGGCAGCGCTGCGTGCAGGGGGACGTCTGGCTTGAAAACCAGCCGCCACGTGGGCATCACAACGATTTCTCGTTTATCGAAGAAGGCAGCCGCATGACCGCCGTAATAGGTTTTGGATTCCCAACCTACTTTGAAGGCAGCCGTAAGAGCGCATTTTTAGCCCATGCGTTGCCAGCATCGGCGGCCTTCTGGTACCACTCGCGCGCCTTTTGGTAATCTTGGGCGACGCCCCTGCCGTTCATGTACAGGCAGCCCAAGTTGTTCATCGCAATCGTGTTGCCGGCGTCCGCGGCCTTCTGGTACCACTCGTGCGCCTTTTGATAATCCTGGGTGATGCCATGGCCGTTGTTATACAACGCGCCCAAGTTGTTCATGGCGTTCGCGTTACCGGCCTCGGCGGCCTTTTGGTACCACTGGCGCGCGTGGGCGTAATCTCGGTCGCCGCCCTGGCCGTTCTCGTACAGCAAGCCCAAGTTGTTCATACCCTGGGGGTCTCCGGCCTCAGCGGCCTTTTGGTACCACTGGCGCGCTTGGGCGTAGTCCTGGGTCACGCCCCAGCCTTTCTCGTACAAGAAGCCCAAGTTGCTCATTGCAAACTTGTTGCCGGCGTCGGCGGCCTTTTGGTACCACTCACGCGCTTGGGAATAATCCTGCGCCACGCCCAAGCCCTTCTCGTACAGCGAGCCCAAGTTGTCCATCCCAGCCGTGTTACCAGCCTCGGCGGCCTTTTGGAACCACTCACGCGCTTGAGCGTAATCCTTCGCGTTGAGGTAGCGCTTCGCTTCAGCACACGCTTCCAGCGCTGAGAGCGCCTGCTTGGCATCCGCGTTGCCGGCCTCGGCGGCCTGTTGGTACCACCGGCGCGCCTGGGCGAAATCCTCGGCCACGCCCCAGCCGTGCTCGTACAGCCCGCCCAAGTTGTACATCGCAATCGTGTTACCGATCTCGGCGGCCTTCTGGTACCACCGGCGCGCTTGGGCGTAATCCTGGGTCACCCCCAAGCCGTTCTCGTACAGGTAGCCCAAGTTGGTCATTGCCAATGCGTTGCCCTTGTCGGCAGCCTTTTCATACCACTCGCGTGCTCGGGTGTAGTGTTGGTCCACACCGCGGCCGTGACTGTTAGTGGTGCGTGGACTGCGATTAGCAATGGGCTTTCCCTGTCTAAACATCCTCGAGCCGTGTTTACTAACTTCAACGAGGACAACTGTGCGATCCCTCAGAAAAACTTTCCTGAGGTTCAAAACTTATTGTGTGCATCTTTTCCAAGGCGCTCCAAAATGATTTCCGGCCACTCCGGAAATTGAAATCCGCCCTGAATTTGACGCTTTAAATGCAGGCATGCTGCAATCAGGAATGCCGCGCCTAGCAAAATGCCAAGAATTCCGCCGGGGATCGACGCGCCGCCATCGTGTTGATTCACGACAATCAGGAAGCCTAGAACGGAGAAGCCCATGGCCATGCCGAACAAGCTTATTGCGGTTGATATTTTCTCCAGTCGCCTTTGTGTTCTCATCTTAAATTCCAGTTGGGCTTCATCAACTTACAAAGGCGTTAGAAACCCCGAGTTTCAGGAAATCGGCAGAATTAAAGCGTCACTTTTATCAGCTGTGAACAATTGTTCACACACCAGGGGTTTCCGGGGAAGAAGCGAGAACAGCGGTTCTCACACCTTCCCGAGCTGGTGGCTCACTGAGGGCAATTCTTCACCAAAGTTCGTTCTGCTCCTCGATGTAGGCGGTCGAGATTTGAGCGTCCGAGGGTTTCAGCGTCCGAACCAGTCTCAAGGCTACTCTAGTAACGAGCCAGTGGCTGCCCTGCTCGTCGCGAGTGAAAGTGGGGCTGTCGCCCGTGACGGGCAGGGCTATGAAACTGCCCGCCGGGTCCTTCGCCGTCAGGTCCCACAACAAGCTGCCGGTCGCCACCCAGCGGTTGTCGGAACTGATGTCGATAGCCGTGCCGCCTTTCAAAATTATGGGCTTGGACTTCGAGTGTTCGTAATCCGACAAGTGTTCCAAATCCCACACTCGCGCGGTGTCAGCGCTTCCGGTGATGAGCCAGTGATTATCCGGGCTGAACCCCACCGCTTGGACCACGTTCTCGTCGCGCAGAACCACGGGGTTAGCCGCCGGATCTTTTGCACTCAGATCCCATAGCAGCGCTATTTTGTCGGAGCTGGCGGTCACCAGCCAGTGGCCGTCCGGGCTAGTTGCGACGGGACTTGTTGCATTCTGTAACACGCGGGGTTCAGCAGCCGGATCTTTTGCGCTCAAGTTCCAAAGGCGCGCTACGGACCGCAATGGCTCACTGAGGAGATGAATCAGCTTGCTTCGTTGCTCAGGGTCGGTCGCGCTCCCGATCTTATCCTTTAATGCCTCCTCATCTCTTCGCGGAGCGGTGACGGTCGCCAGCCAGTGGCTGTCCGGACTTAAGATAACACCTTGGACATCGATGTCCCCTAGCGGCATCGGGTGAGGCCCGGGATCTGAAGCCGTTAAATCGAATAGGAAAGCGCCATCTCCCCGCGTGATGAGCCAGTGGCTGTCGTCGCTGATCACAACTCCAAAAACAGCTCCGCTGGCCGGGAGGACGCGGGGCGTGCCGATCGGACCGTTCGCATCGAGGGTCCACAAGTGGGCAGTTCCGTCGAAGCTGCCGGTCACCAGCCAGCGTTTATCTGGGCTGATCGCGACCGCTGAGACACTGGATGTGTGACCCCGAATGACGATGGGATTCACGGCGGCGCCTTTAGCTGTAAGATCCCAGAGGCGGGCCACGTTCTCTTTGTCGTCGCCAGAGAGCAGCCAGCGGCTATCTGGACTAAACGTAAACGTCCAAAAGGCGTATTTCGAAGCGGTGGAGACTTTTGGCGCCATTGCCGGATCTGCGGCGGTCAGATCCCATATACGAGCGCTAGCGCTAGCGTCATCGGCAGTGCTTGTGGCCATCCAGTGGCTATCCGGGCTGATGCTGAACCTTTGATCTCCCGCACTCTGGACGGTGATGGGATTTGCGATCGATTCCGCCGTGGTCAGTCCCCACAACCGGGCAGTTCCATCCTCGCCATCAGCTACGAGGGAGAGGTTATCCGGGCTGAATGCAAGGGATTCGATGAGGCCCTTATGGCCCCGAAGAACACGCGGGTCCGCCAGAGACCCCTTGGTTGTTAGCTCCCAGAGGCGCACGGTGTTCTCAGGACCGGCGGTCGCCAGCCAACGGCGATCAGGGCTGAATGTTGCGATGGCGACTGAGATCCCAAAGACGAACCGTAGGATCATAATCACCAGAACGAAACTTAAATGCGTTGCTGGCTGTGGCCAACCAGTTGCCGTTGGAACTGAAGGCCAGTCGTCAAGCCGCGCTGGTGGCCCAGATTCAGCGCGGGAAAGAGATCGTCACCCGGCGTTTTTCCGCACGGCGTCAGATTCGCGAAATGGAACAAGTTTATCTGGATTTGCTGCGGGAAAAGAGCTTGGCCTGAAGGGGGAGAATCCACAGAATCCAAGAAGTCGAGAATTCAAGAAAGGTGCGATGCGGAACTCGGCGCGAGATTGTTAGTTCTTCTTGAATTCTTGGGTTCTTGAATTCTTGGATTCTGCTTTCATTGGATGACGCGTGCGGACGAACCCGTTAATAATACAGTCCCAAAACTCCACGGTCCCGTCCGGGTGCAGCGTTACCTCGTCAAAGGTTGCCGCGGTTGCCTTTTGGGTAGCTTGCCCTATCCTGTTCTTCATTTTTTCATCTTCCTGGAGTACGTTTCTGCCGTGCCTATCACGATCGAGTTGCCGGACCTGCGTTCTCAGACCGAGTTTAATCTTGCACGTTGGGAGCGAGTATTGGCTGATTCCACCTTGGCTATGCTCCCTTATCGAATCGAAACCGATCAGCATGGCCACATCCTTATGAGTCCGCCTCCTGCTCCGATCCATGGCCGGCGCCAAGCTCATATGGCCGGTCTATTGCGTCAGTTTCTTCCGGACGGAATCGCATTCTCCGAGTGTCCTCTTTCCACTGCGGGCGGCGTCAAAGCCATCGACGTTGCCTGGCTCGCCCCTGAGCGCTCCGAGGACATTAGCCGGCTCACCCTGTTCGAGCGTGCTCCCGAGATCTGTGTTGAGATTTTTTCTCCTTCCAATTCGGCTTCCGAAATCAACGAAAAGCGCACCTTGTATTTTGACGCTGGCGCCGCCGAAGTCTGGATTTGCGCTCTTGACGGTTCCATTTCTTTTTTTGTTTCTCCTGACCATCACGCACCTGCTTCTTTCATTTGCCCGGCCTTCCCCGGTCGCATCCCGTGATCTGGGGGGACGCCCCGCGACAAGCTGCCGACGCGCGTGCAGGCCGCGCTCAACGGCCTTAGCAAGCACCGCGGCACAAGAAGCCGCGCATGAGCGTCGCAGTCGCCTGTCCGACCATCCGGACCCGGAGCCCTTGTTCCGCACCCTGCGCCGGCTAGAGCAGGACATCCTGGCGTTGAATCGCAAGTTCGGCGCAAAACCCCCTGGCCGGACCGTTCACGCGGCACTGGCACCGCCCTCGCGGCATATGCCAAGGGGGCTGCGGCTGAGCTGTGCGTTCTAGCCGCCGCGGCGCCCTACAGGGCGGTAGTTTCACCAGCGTCCGGATGCTCGTCCAGGCGATCGAAGCCTTTATCGCAAGCTGGAACCAGAACGCTGCCCCTTTCGAATGGACCAAACAAGAAGTTAATCAGCAAGAGATGAAGCGTTCTTACGCTGACTTATGCAATTAGGCACCCTAGCCAGCTCGCCAACTCGGTTGATTTAACGGCCGGCCAACCCTGGCAAGACAGAACCAAGATAGCGGAGATCGCAGGACGCCATATCAACATGGACGAGGGGAACCTTAATTTATGCCTCGTTTACCTGGTGGCGGCCACTAGCTCGACCTGCTGGCCGTGGGGGGTGCGTCGGTAGGCCTCGGCCCAGGCTTTCTTTCGCGCGAGCAGCGAAGCCGAATCGGCCAAACCCTTGGCCGTGACTAAGTGCTCAAGAGCGGCAATCCAATGATCATAGTAATGCGAACCGTCGTCGGGTTCCCCGCGAGTCGCGGCGGCCTTGAGCTCGTCGGCGAGGGCAGCCGCCCATTCCTTCCATGTGAAATGCCCCTGCTCGGAGAGCTTCACCGCGAGCGCGAACGCCTGGGCCTGCCAAGGCTCGGCAAACACCGGCTCGCCCTCGTCTCGCGACAGCCGCTGCAGCGTTTGGAGCCGCTCGGGTTCCAATATGGAATTAGGCGCGCTCAAGGTAGTCGTCCCACATGTCGAGATACACGGCATCGCGCCCCGAGGCTTGCTCCCCCCACAGCTCACGCGCGGCGAACCGCACCGAGTACAGGTGTTGCGGCTTCTCGCCCAGGGAATCGGCGTTGGTGTCCGGGAAGACGTAGACACCATGGTCCCGGTGGATCGTGCCAAGGTTGCCGCGCGTGTACCGCGGCAGTCGCGTATGCCCAGTCGGATGGATGTTGCGGGCCCGTACGCGCTGGCCCACCGTGAAGCGGGCCTCTACCCGTACTTCTCGGCTCGCAGGTTTACCCTTCGCGACCATACCCGGAACGGCACTTGCAATAAGCGCGGGCGCTGCCTTGGGCGAGCCTGGCGCCGGCTTGCCGCTCTCAACTTCCGCGCGAGTGACCAGCCCGCTTTTAACCATTAGCTCGATGAGCGCGTGTAGCCGTTGCTCATAGTAGCTCATGCGCAGATATTCGGGCGCCGGAATGAGCTCGACCGCGTGACGAGAGGCATCGGTGGTCCATTTGGACCAGGCCCTCACCGCACGGTTAAGTGCGAATACCCGGGCTTCCCAGGGCTCGTGGAATACCGGCTCGTTGCTCTCGTATTGGATCGGGCCCATGCCGTGCATGCCGCCCATGTCATGCACGCCATTCATAGGTTGGCTCCTGCCTGCGGCAACTTGACTTTGGCGATGCCGACCATCGCGTCACGTGTGACCAGCGCAGCGAGTTCCTCCTCACTCAGCTTTTCACTGCCCGCTGGCCGCTCGGGTAGTACCAGGTAGCGTACTTCCGCTGTGCTATCCCAAACACGTATTTCGACATCCTCCGGCAGCTCGAGGCCGAATTCGCGTAGCACGCCGCGCGGGTCGATCACCGCGCGGGAGCGGTAGGGTGCGGACTTGTACCAGACCGGCGGCAACCCGAGAACCGGCCAGGGATAGCAGGAGCACAACGTGCAGACGATAAGGTTGTGCACCTTAGGCCCATTGGCGACCACGATCATATGCTCGCCCTGTCCGCCGGTGTAGCCCAGTTCCCGGATCGCAGCGGTGGCGTCGGTCTGCAGGCGCTCCTTGTAAGCGGGATCGACCCAGGCTCGCGCTACCACCCGCGCGCCGTTGCGCGGACCAACCTTGTGCTCGTAGGTATCGATCAACGCATCAAGAGCAGCCGGATCGACCAGCCCCTTTTCGACTAGCAACGATTCGAGTGCCTTGACGCGAAGGGTAAGATCCGAAGGAACCGCCTGATGGCCGTGATCGTGCTTGGCCGCTCTCATAGTGACCGGGGCTCTATTTTGGTGTCCTGGGTGGATAGGACGAGTTTATATCCTACAGCGTCGATTGTGGCCAGACTTTTTGCACGAGCCAAACTGCATTTGGCACGCGAATCGACGGGCGGGAAAGGTCGTTTCCACGACTAAGGAAGCCCTTCAAGGCTACTTCTCGGTGAGTTCGAAAGCTGTGCAAACAGACTCTGCTGTAACTCAAGGGCAGCGGACACAGATACCGTCAAGCGCGACGCCGGTGAGCTCGGTCGTCCATGTCTCGCCGGGTGCGACCGGAAGTGCACGCGTCAGCGTTCCCGTCCTGACGATCTCGCCGGCTGCGAGTGGCGGATTGACCTGATCGCGCACGAGAATATCAAAGAAATGATATCGGGTTGGGAATCACGCTTTGTGCGTCAGTTTTGCCCAGGAATCTCTTAAAGGAATCGTGCGATTGAAGATCAAGCGTCCGGGTCTGCTTTCTTTATCCAGCGCAAAATAACCCAGACGTTCGAATTGATAACGCATCTCGCCATGCGCATCGCAGAGACTTGCCTCACAACGGGCCTGCACGATTTCTAGCGAGTGGGGATTCAAACAAGATTTGAAGTCGATGGTGGCCTCGGGTTCTGGTTCCGTAAAAAGCCGGTCGTAAAGACGCACCTCCGCATCGATCGAATGTTTGACGTTTACCCAATGAATCGTGCCTTTCATCTTTCGATTTGCGTTTGCGCCGCCGCTTTTGCTTTCCAGATCTGCCGTACAGCGCAGTTCCAAGATCTCGCCGGCTGAATTCTCGATAACCTCGTCACACCTGATAATGTACCCGTATTTAAGCCGTACCTCGCCGCCGGGTCTTAGGCGGAAATATTTCGGCGGCGGATTCTCCATGAAGTCGTCGCTTTCAATATAGATCTCGCGACTGAATTCTATTTGGCGTGTTCCCGCAGCCGGGTCCTCAGGATTGTTGACGGCGGTGAGCTCTTCAGTTTGACCTTCCGGATAATTGGTCAGAACGACTTTAATTGGCCGCAACACCGCGAGACGCCGGAGCGCAGTTTTGTTCAACTCGTCTCTGATCGCGTGCTCAAGCACTGCGACGTCAGTGACTCCGTCGTATTTCGTTATGCCGATGTTGTAAACGAAGGTACGCAGAGCACTCGCGGTTACTCCGCGGCGTCTGATGCCCGAGATGGTCGGCATGCGCGGGTCATCCCATTCGGAAACGAGCCCGTCCTCGACCAACTGCATGAGTTTCCGCTTACTCAGGACGGTGTAGGTGAGATTCAGGCGGGCGAATTCATATTGATGCGGGATTCGGCGAGGCAGGTCGAGGTTTTGAAGAATCCACTCGTACAGAGGCCGATGCACTTCGAATTCCAGCGTGCATATCGAGTGGGTAATGCCTTCGATGTAGTCGCTCAGACAATGAGCGAAATCGTACATGGGATAGATGCACCACCGATCTCCTGTCCGATGATGAAAAGCATGCCGAATCCGATAAAGGACCGGATCTCGCAGCCAAACGTTCGGCGCTTGCATATCGATTTTTGCACGCAGAGTGCGAGTTCCATCAGGGAATGCGCCTGAGCGCATTTGATCGAAAAGCGCCCGATTCTCATTCGATGAACGTCCTCGAAACGGGCTCTCCTTGCCTGCGATCCGATAGCTATCGGTATCCTCCGGCGAAAGGTCGTCGACATAGGCTTTTCCCTTCGCAATCAGTTCGAGTGCATATTCGAACATCTGGTCAAAGTAATCGGACGCGTAGAATGGCTCCGCCTCGACTGCACCCTCGGCAAAAGGGTGCGTTGCATCCAGATCATTGGCGACTGCATTAAGCGGTTTTAGACAAAAGTCCCGCTTCCCGTCTATCTGCCGGACGTCGCACGTTTGTCCGATCGCCTTGAGGCCCAGGAAATTGTCCGCCCAGTCGCGGATGAGCCAGCTCACATCTTCGCTGATTGATTCGACATACTCGCTTTCCTCTTTCGTAGGATTTGTGTCATCCATTCTCAGGTTACAAATGCCGGCGAATTCTCTGGCGATACCAAAGTTAAGACAGATCGATTTGGCGTGTCCTATATGGAGATAGCCATTCGGTTCCGGTGGAAATCGGGTATGGATTTGTGCGAAATTTTGGGCGCGCAGATCGGCGGCCACGACATCACGAATGAAATCTGAAGGGGCTACCTCCGTTGCGCTCGGTGTACTCACAGAAAGATCGGAAATCTACACTTTCGAAGGGTCCAAAGGGAACAACTTTTGCAATTTTTCAGCTAGCACGATCTTCCACCCCGCCAGACATACTGAAATCGACGTCTGCACCTGTTTCGACACCAAGCAACCAAGCTCTCCCTCCGATTTTCGTTGCGGCCGCTTTCCTTGAGATCCGACGCTGCCCTACATAGAATGCTCCCCGAGGCGCCTTTTGCATAGTCCGCCGTCCTTTCCCGTGAGATTACGGGTTCCGACGCCTCTCCATGAGTGGGCCTTCAGAACTACTTTGCACCTTCTGCGGACGTGCTGCGGCGGACGCGCCGGAATGTATAGACGATCAAAGGCGCTAATACCGGCCTTAACCATCGGGCAACCTTCCGGCGGTTCGCCCGGGAGCGCGTCCCTACCAAGGCCGGGCGTTCTCGGACACGGCGCGTGTGGCGTGGTAGGGACGCGCTCCCGAGCGATCCGCGTCAGTACGATCGATGGTCGTGTCCGGTGCAGCGCCTCTGATGGTAGTTGCGTTCCGGCGCGTCCGGCGTTGCCTGTCTCGACGCGTCTTTTGCATAGTCCGCCGTCCCTTCTCGTGCGATTACGGCTTCCAACGCCTCTCCATGAGCGAGTCTTCAGAACTTCTTTGCACCTTCTGTGAGCGTGCTGCGCCGGACGCGCCGGAACGCATAGACGATCAAAGGCGCTAATGCCGGCGGTACCATCGGGCAACCTTCCGGCGGTTCGCCCGGGAACGCGTCCCTACCAAGGCTGGACGTTCTCGGATACGGCGCGTGCGGCGTGGTAGGGACGCGCTCCCGAGCGATCCGCGTCAGCACGATCGATGGTCGTGTCCGGTACAGCGCCTCCGATGGTAGATGCGTTCCGGCGCGTCCGGCGTTGTCTGTCTCGACGCGTCTTTTGCATAGTCCGCCGTCCTTTCCCGTGAGATTACGGCTTCCAACGCCTCTCCATGAGCGGGCCTTCGGAATTACTTTGCACCTTCTGTGGACGTGCTGCGCCGGACGCGCCGGAACGCATAGACGATCAAAGGCGCTAATGCCGGCGTTACCATCGGGCAACCTTCCGGCGGTTCGCCCGGGAGCGCGTCCCTACCAAGGCTGGGCGTTCTCGGACACGGCGCGTGTGGCGTGGTAGGGACGCGCTCCCGAGCGATCCGCGTCAGCACGATCGATGGTCGTGTCCGGTGCAGCGCCTCTGATGGTAGATGCGTTCCGGCGCGTCCGGCGTTGCCTGTCTCGACGCATCTTTTGCATAGTCCGCCGTCCTTTCCCGTGAGATCACGGCTTCCAACGCCTCTCCATGAGCGGGCCTTCAGAACTTCTTCGCACCTTCTGTGGACGGTGCTGCGCCGGACGCGCCGGAACGCATAGACGATCAAAGGCGCTAGTGCCGGCGTTACCATCGGGCAACCTTCCGGCGGTTCGCCCGGGAGCGCGTCCCATAAGCGCTAACTTGTTTGTTGCAAACTTCGCACGAATTCTCTAGAAGTACGGTGCATGCAGGCAAGTAATGCAGCGAACGAGGATTGGAATCTACTGTTGTCCTTTTTTCCTTCGGATTGGCTGAGGCTCGCCCGCCAGAGCGGCGCTTTGAAGGGGTTGCGTCAAGATAAGTCGACCGAAGATCTTTTGCGGGTGCTGCTCCTGCATTTGGGGTGTGGCTATTCGATGCGAGAAACCGTCGTCCGGGCCAGGAAAGCCAACTTAGCCGACCTCTCGGATGTCGCCTTGCTCAAGCGGCTGCGCAAGAGCAAGGATTGGCTATTCCAACTCTGTCGTGCCCTCTTTGCCGAGCGAGGCTTGGGGAGTCCGGCTCCGGGTCAGCGATTGCTGCGTCTGATCGATGCGACCGTGGTGCAAGAACCGGGCAAGACCGGCGGTCTGTGGCGCATCCATTATAGTTTCCAATGGCCGACACTGGTCTGCGATTACTTTGAGGTCACCGCCTGCCAAGGAAAAGGCACCGGTGAAACGCTCCGGCATTATCCCCTCCGAGCCGGAGAATACGTTCTCGCCGACCGGGGTTACTGCCAAGCCAATGGAATTCATTTTACCGCTCACAAGGAGGCTTATTTAACTGTCCGGCTTAATCCCCATAGCATTCGGCTGGAAAAGGAGGACGGATCAGACTTTGAGCTGTTGGCCCGACTGGAAAGCATCCAAAAGACTGGCCAGCTCGGCGTTTGGAAAGTCTGGATTCCGCTCCAGGGTCATCGCGCGCTAGCCGCACGGTTGTGTGTCATTAGAAAGAGCGAGGCGGCGATTGCCTTGGCTCAGAAAAAGGTTAGACGCAAGGCCCGCAAAAATGGCTCGCGGCAGCTTCAGCCTGAAACTTTGCTCTACGCCCAATACGTCATGGTGCTGAGCACCTTTCCGGAAGAGGACTTTAGCTCCGACCAAGTCCTGCAGTGTTATCGTTACCGCTGGCAGATCGAGTTGGTTTTTAAGCGTTTCAAACAGATTGCTCAACTGGGGCATCTACCAAAATACCATGATGAGAGCGCAAAAGCCTGGCTCTACGGCAAATTGTTCGTCGCTCTGCTAACTGAGAAACTAATTGAGCAGGCCCGCGCCGTTTCCCCCTGGGGTTACGAGTTCCAAACGCCTTCCCAGTCGGTGGCGTGAATTTTCCTTGGCTTTTCATCAGATAATCCGGGCCATCGAACCCCGGCTTCGCCTCAGAGACCTCGTTGAAAACTGGAACCAAATGGCGGCAGAGCTAAGCGAATCATCCAGACAACGCAAATCGCACGAACAGACGTTTGGCAAAACAAGTTAGCGCTTATGGGAGCGCGTCCCTACCAAGGCTGGGCGTTCTATCGCGCGACCGTCTTTAGATTTAAAAAACCACGGATGGATGCAAATTGACACCATAGACCCGCGCGCCTTTGCCGCAAGCCCAGTCTTCTCCTCGAGCCATCTATGATTGACTATCAAAGATCTATTCTTAAGTTTCCTTTTCAATGGAGTCGTGAAGCTTTTTGAAATTCTGCCGCGCGAAGATAGGAAGGACGTTAAACGATGAATATTGCAGATCGCGCAGCGGGTGCGGTTGTCGGCGCGCTCGTCGGAGATGCCCTTGGACTAGGGCCTCATTGGTATTACGATCTTACTGAACTGCGCAAAGACTATGGCGACTGGATCACCGGATATACCGCGCCAAAACCGGGCCGTTACCACGGAGGAATGAAACCAGGGGAGCTGTCTCAGACCGGGCTCATTATTGTGATCTTGCTGCGGTCAGTGGTCGAGCTCGGTGGATACCAGGAGGAAGACTTTACATTACGGCTGGACCGCGAGCTTCTCCCGTACCTGGACGGAACGCCGATGCAAGGCCCCGGGGGATATACCAATCAATCCATCCGAGAGGCGTTTCGACGCCGCGTAGAGCAAAAGTGTGGCTGGGATCGAACGGGTGGACATGCCGACACTACAGAAGCTGCCGAGAGAGCTGTCATTCTTGCTGCCCGCTACGCGACCAATCCGCGTAAGGTTGCCGAATCGGTATCGGCCAACTGTGCGCTGACGCAGGCCGATGAGGCGATTATTGCTATGACGACGGCCTTCAATTGTGTGGTTGCCCTGTTGGTGACCGGCGAAAAAATTGATACGAATTTGTCGGACAGACTATTGGAACATGCGAAGAGTGGCAATTTGCCATTTCACGTGGTCACCGGTGAGAACCTGACAATGCCGCGTCCAGGCGATCCGGATCCGCCACGGGCGGGCAAATTTTCCTCGCCGGATGCTCTACTGACGCCGTCGTACATGGCCGAAGCTGCCCAAGATCCTGACATACGGATCGAACCTGCCTGGAAGGCGTCGTTGGTCTATGGAATGCCGTGCGCCATTTACCACCAACTTCCGGCGGCATACTATCTGGCTGCGAGATTCTCGGACGATTTCGAATCCGCGGTTCTTCATGCGCTTAACGGTGGTGGCCAAAACATGTCGCGCGCCTGCCTGACCGGGGCGTTAGTGGGTGCGCAGGTTGGGTTATCAGGCATTCCGGAACGCTTTATCAGCGGTCTCCAAAATCACGGTCAATTGACAACCCTGGCGCGGCTGCTAGGCGAGTTGGCGGAAGCTGATCAGCAAAGCGGTTGACCTCCGAATAAACGAAGCGCCTTAGCTGGAGGACTTTCCCTTAGCAGACCGTGAAGAAACATGAACCGCGAATGCACACGAATTGACACGAATAAAACCTTTGGTGTGGACTAGATCCGAGAGTGAGTTCGGCAATGAAAGAAGGGAAACCGTCAAAGGCGCGCGAGAGGGTGGAAGTCCGGAGCGCGAACTCCGGATCCGAGCGCATTCGAGTGCTTCACCTGATCGATAGCCTCGAACTGGGCGGAGCACAAACCGCACTTCTGGCCTGGCTCACCTCATATGATCGGAGCAGATTCGAGGTGCACCTTGCTTCGATGCACGGCACACGGAAGAGTCTATATTACGAGTGCGCTGCGAAGCTGGGAGTTCCGGTGATTTTTTTGTCTCCGCGGCGTTTCGTGCCGATTTATCTTTTTCGTCTGCCGCTGCTGATGCTCAGGGGCCGCTATCAGGTGCTTCATTGTCATCTTTTTGCATCGAACTGGCTCGGAAAACCGTTCGCCCGGCTTCTCGGTGTGCCTGTCGTAATTTCCCATGACCAGTGTAATGATTCGTTTCGCACAAATTCGACGCTGGTGACGTTGATCGATCGACTGACCAACCGATGCGCCGATCAGATCTTTGCCGCCTCGGCGAGCGTCAAAGATTACTTGATCGCATTTGAGAAGGTGTCTTCCGCAAGAATCCGAATCATTCAAAACGGTCTACCGGATCGGGTGGAGAGTCGACGCACCCGTGGCTTTGGCAAGGTCATTGGCGGCGCAGGAAGGCTCGTCTCTCAAAAAAACTTCGGTCGCTTTCTTCGGATCGCGAGGGTGTTGATGGAAATAGATGATTCGTACCGTTTCGTCATTGCCGGAAGCGGGCCGCTGGAAGCCGAGCTGAAAAGGGAGGCCGCCGAACTTGGCGTGAACATCGAATGGTTTGGCGTCGAAGCGTCGCTTGACCGTTTCTTCGGCGAAATCGACTTGTATCTTTTGACCTCGGATTTTGAAGGCTTACCGATGGCGTTACTCGAAGCGCTGCAGCAGGGCATTCCGGCTGCGGCCATGGCTGTCGACGGAATTCGTGAAGAATTCTCCGACGAGATCCTTTCGCTCAATCCCGCCGGCGATGATCGGGAACTTGCAAACCTCATTCACTCCGCACTGCAAAATCAAGCCGCGCTGGCGGCCCAGATTCAGCGAGGGAAAGAGATCGTCAGCAGGCGTTTTTCCGCACGGCGTCAGATTCGCGAAATGGAACAAGTTTATCTGGATTTGCTGCGGGAAAAGAGCCTGGCCTGAAGGGGGAGAATTCCAAGAATTCAAGAATGGTGCCATGCGGAACTCGGCGCGAGATTCTTAGTTCTTCTTGAATTCTTGGCTTCTTGAATTCTTGAATTCTGCTTTCAAGCTATTCGTCGAAAGAACCAGGTCGCGATCCCTAAGGTAAAGATTGCGATAATTGCCATCGGCCAGATGTTTGCGAATACCTCAGTCGCCGGCATATCCTTCAGGAAGACCCCTTTGACGATAATCATCATATAACGGAGCGGGTTAGCGTAGGTGAATGGCTGAAGCCAGCCGGGCATATTTTCGATCGGGCTGGCGTAACCCGACATCAATAGTGCGGGCATCAGAAAGAAAAACGACCCCAGGAGGGCCTGCTGCTGTGTCATTGCTATTGAAGAGATAGAGAGACCGATACCAACGATCGCCGAGATAAATACGATCAAGCTCGCATAGAGGAGAAGCAGCGAACCGTGGAATGGAATTCGAAAGATGAAAACGGCCACCAGGATGAATAAAGTGGCTTGCAGTAGCGCGATCAGAAACGCAGGAATCGTTTTGCCGGCCATGATCTCCAACGGGCCTAGCGGTGAGACAAGCAACTGATCGAATGTGCCCATCTCACGCTCTCGTGCGATCGACATCGAGGTCACGTTGACCGACATTTGCAACGTAATGATGACGACCAGGCTCGGAACCGTAAACCAGATGTAATCCAGATTTGGATTGAACCAGTTCCGCGCAATAATCTGGACCGGATTTCGCGGCGCGCCTATCGGCATCTTTATAGTCTCGTTGTTATATTGGTCGATAATCGAACTGAGGTAACCTTGCACGATCTGCGCAGCATTGGATTTTCTGCCATCCAGCAACAATTGAACCGATGGCAAGTCACGCGCATAAAATCGCTGGGAAAAGTCGGCCTGAAAATGGACTCCGGCAATCGCAGTTTGTCGGTCGATCAGGTCGCGCAGTTCGGTGGTAGAATGAGCGAAATGGATATATCGAAAATTTTTTGAACTCTCGAAGCGCTGGATAAGCTCCGTGGAAATCTGGCCGTAGTCATCGTTCAAGATGGCCAGATCGATGTTTTTCACCTCGAGCGTTCCAGTGAAGGAGAAAATCACTAACTGCAATAAGGGAGGCGCAACGAGAGCGACCCGATTTCGCGGATCTCGCAACACCGCAAGGGTTTCTTTCACGATTAACGCTCGAATTCTTTTCCACATATTATCAGTCAAGCCGTTTGCGCGTCATCCGCGCGTTGAGAAGAAAAAAGAGAGCGGCAAACGCCAAGAGAACCATTCCATTCGTGAAGAGTAGATACGGGACGTCGCCCGCGAGAAAGGTCGTCTGGAGGGCCTGCACATAGTACCGCGCCGGAAACAGGTAGGTCAGCCACTGAATAGGCACGGGCATACTGCTGATTTCGAAAAGAAAACCAGAAAGCTGGAATGCCGGTAGAAAGCCGAGGACGACGGCGATCTGGCTCGCTACAAACTGACTCTTGGTGAGAGTCGACACCAGCAGACCGATCCCAAGTCCTCCCAGCAGAAAATACAGAAGTAATCAACGTCAGCGTCACAAATGAGCCGCGCAGCGGTACTCTAAAGATCGACAGCGCGACGAAAGTGCAAAATGCCATCGAACCTATTCCCAAACAGAAATAGGGAATCAATTTACCCAGAATGAGTTCCTGAATCCGTACCGGGGTAGCCATTAGCGCCTCCATCGTCCCTCGCTCCCATTCTCGCGCCACCACGAGCGCGGTTAAAAGCGTTGCGATCATCGTGAGCACGATGGCTATTGACCCGGGCACGAGATAGTTCTTGCTCTCCAGCGATGGGTTAAACCAGACCCTGGTTTGCAGGCCGATTGAGCTTGGTGACTCGTTGCCCGTTTCCATACCTCGTTCTTGGCTCCAGATGTTAACTGCGGCCGTGATGAAATTTTGCACGAAGTTGGCCGTATTAGGCTCGCTCCCGTCGGCGATGACTTGGATAGTCGGCTCTTCTCCCGGTCGCATAAGATTTTGAGAGAAGTCCGATGGAATAACGATAACTCCTCGAAGGCGGCCCGCGACGAGATCGGTTTCCAGCGCGCGGCGATCGAGGCTGGTTTTGATATCGAAATACTTCGAGTCCGACAGAGCCGTCACCAGGCTGGCACTCTCGGGACTTCGTTCTGCCAACGCTATCCCGACTCGCAAACGGGTACTATCCAGCGAGACGGCATACCCAAACAGAAACAGCAGTACCACTGGCAGCACAAAAGCGATAAGAATGCTGCTCGGGTCGTTGATGATTTGAATCCCCTCTTTCCAGATAAGCGCTCGGAGGCGCCGAACATTCAGCGCTTGCTGTTTCATACCATGACTAGTTGCGCTGCGAGGTGTCGTCGAACCGATGAATCAACGCGATGAAGGCATCCTCCATTGTCGGGTCTGGGAGCTCGTTGGTACGCACACTTTGTTTGAGCTCGTCAGGAGGTCCCATGGCAATGAGTTTGCCCCGGTAGACAAGACCAATCCGATCGCAGTATTCCGCCTCATCCATAAAATGCGTTGTCACCAGAACTGTGACGCCTTTTTCTACTAATCCGTTGATATGGCCCCAAAACTCTCTGCGGGTGATCGGGTCGACTCCGGAGGTTGGCTCATCGAGAAATAAAACGTCCGGTTCGTGCATTAGCGAACAGGCCATCGCCAATCGCTGCTTAAACCCAAGTGGTAGTTGACCGGACGCGACATTCAGGTACCGCTGAAGAGAGAACAGCTCAATCATCCGTTCCACCGCCTGGCGCCGGAGCGCCCTGTCTAGTCCGTAAATTCCGGAAAAGAATTCGAGGTTATTCTTCACGCTCAGATCGCCATAGAGCGAAAACTTCTGTGCCATATACCCGATCCTGTTCCTGGCTTTGCTTCCCGCCCGCTGTAAATCGAACCCGCCGACGCTGGCTTTACCGTCGCTCGGCTTCAGCAAACCACACAGCATTTTGAAGGTGGTGGACTTTCCTGCTCCATTCGGTCCAAGCAATCCAAAAATCTCACTTCGCTGCACAGAAAACGTGATCTGATCAGTCGCTACGAAGTCTCCGAAACGTTTCGTAAGCGCCTCGGCCTTGATCGCGGCGTCGCCGTTATTTGTTAGGGTTTGCACCTCCTTCGCGACAAGTGATTCGCCCTTTGGTACTCCACCGAGAATATCAACGAATGCGTCCTCCAACCGGGCCGGCACCGGCCTCAACACAACGCGAAGCGTCAAGCCCCAATTGCTCCGGGGTAGGTTTGGCAGCTTCGGATCGAAGCACCAGCCGGACACTCTGACCCTGGATGACCCCGTCAATGACCGATTCGAGTTGTAGCGCCCTGGACAAAACTTTCCGGCGGCCCTCTGTTACGGCCAGGGCAAATGTCCGAGATCCTACACGCCGCGTGAGTTCCTTCGGTGGTCCGTCAAATAGCTTCTTTCCTTCGTTTAATAAGATGACAGAATTACATAATTCCGCTTCGTCCAGATAGGCGGTGCTCCAGACAACACCTATATTCTCTCGGACGAGATCCTGTACCATGCGCCAAAGTTCCCTTCGTGAAATGGGGTCTACGCCGACGCCCGGCTCATCGAGAAGCAACAATTCCGGCTCGCTGATCAGCGCGCACGCCAAGCCAAGCTTCTGTTTCATTCCGCCGGAAAGCAGTCCTGCTTTCCGATCCGTAATACCCTTTAGATCGGTGAAGGTGAGGAGATGCTCGAAGGTGCGCTCCCGCTCATCGCCCAGCACACCTCTCAGATCAGCGTATAACTCTAAGTTCTGCCGAACGTTCAAGTCCTCGTAGAGGCCAAATCGCTGCGGCATATAGCCGATCCGCAAATGAATCTCTTCCGGTTCCTTTACCGGATCGTATCCCAGAACCCGCACTTCTCCTTCGGTCGGTTCCAACAGCCCGGCCAGGATGCGGATCAGTGTGGTCTTTCCCGCCCCGTCCGGTCCCACCAGGCCTGTTATGGCACCAGGTTGGACCTCGGCATCAATCCGCTCCAAGGCACCACGGCCCGCTGGAGCGAATCTTTTCAGCAAGCCACGAATCCGAACCATCGGTTCGCCATTAATTTTTTTCGGCCTGATCGGCATTGGAATTCAGGAGTTTTATGGTAACCGGCATTCCCTGGCGCAAATACCGGTCAGGATTCTGGATAATAACTCGAAGGCGAAAAACCAGATCCGTTCGCAGTTCGCGCGTCTGGACCGTTTTTGGGGTAAATTCGGCGATCGGTGAGATGAAACCGATCTGACCTTCATACGGCTTGTTGGGATTTGTGTCTGTGTAGACCAGCGCTTTCATACCCGGATAAATCCGACCCAGATCGCTTTCGTCGATATAGGTCCGAATCCAGACGGGAGAATAAAGGCACATGGAGTAGGCGGTCGTCCCGGCTGCCACGATGGCTCCCGGCTCAAGAGCTCGCGTAATGATGTACCCGTCAGTCGGTGCGACCAATTGGCAGTCCAAAAGGCTCAGTTGCGCGCTCTGCAGGTTCGCGCGCGCGTTGTCTACCTGAGCCTGCGCGGCTTCAATGTCTTCGGCTCGCCAGCCGGCATTCTCCAGGTCGAGATTCGCTTGGGCCGAGTCTAACTGCGCCTTATCCACATCTCGGATCATTGTTGCATTGTCATAATCCTGTTTGGAGATCACGCTGGTGCGCGCGAGATCCACTTGTCGCTTTAAAGTTCCTTCAGCGTTTGCCAGATTGGCCTTCGCCAGTTCCACCTGCGCGCGTGACCGGGCGATTTCTTCCGCCCGGTTGCCGTTCTGCTCCTTGGTCAGATTGGCTACTTGCTGCGCCAGCTGCGCTTTCGCGAAATCTACCTGATTCTGATAAGGCCCTTGATCCAGTACAGCGATGACGTCGCCTGCGTGAACGTTATCTCCCTCTTCGCGGCGCATCTCCTGAATGCGGCCGCTGACTCGGAACCCGAGATTAACCTGGCGGATATCGACGTTCCCGTGCAGCTCCAGGACTCTTGTTCCCGATGGTTCCAAGTTTGGTAGAAATACCAGCCGACAACCAAAAGCAACAAGCCAACGATCGGCAACAACAGTTTAAGCAAGATTTTCCTCTTCATGACCTGCTCCGCGGAGGCCGCTCGATTAGCGGCTGCAGAATCAAATCCAACTGATCGAAGACAGCCTTCTGAATCTGTTTTCGTTCGCTTTCGTTATAAGCTTTCCAATTTAATCGGCGCAGAATCGTCTCGCGACCTGAGAGGAATATCAGAATCTGCCCGACTAACGTATGCGTCCGCAAAATGAGGCTTGGATCGGTCGCTTTCTTTCGCAGAATGACCGCCAAGAGGGCGGAAAGCGTTTCGTGGACGGGGCGGATCCAGCGCTCATAGATGAGCTCGAAAGCCTTGGTGGGCTGCATCTGCTCGCGCATGATGATTCTCGCCCAGGTCGTAGTGGCCTTGTCTTCCAACAGAATTTGGAGGAAGGCGCCAAAGATGGATTTAATTTGCTCGAGCGCCTCCGCGGGGCTTAGCCGGTTCTGTTGCAAGACTTCTCGAATCTGCAGCACCATCGGCCGGACCCGGCTGGCTTTATGGGTTAACAGGTGCTCGATAACCGCGAGATAAAGCCCTTCTTTGCCGCCAAAATAATAGGGAATTGCGGCCTGATTCACCCCGGCACGCTGGGCGAGCTGCCGGGTGGTGGCTCCTTCGAGGTTTAAAGTGCCAAAGATCTCCAGTCCGGCCTCGATCAACCGCTGTTTGGCATCCAGTTCCGGCTCTGCGGCAATGGGATCAGTCATCCTTAATCATTTAGATCATTCGAACGAATAATTCAAATAAATTATTCAAACGAATGATTTTCGCTCGTCGAAACCCGTTCCGTATGGGAGTCTAGGGCTTTCCTAAGCGCCGAAGGGGCACTGAGTCTAGAAGCCAAGAAGTCAAGAAGCCGAGAAGTGGCGAGGCGCGTAAGCTCCAGCTTTTGCTCTTCAACCCGCGCCAGAAATCAAAAGCTGGAGCTTTCCCTTATGCGCCCACCCCCCACTTCTCGGCTACTTGAATTCTTGGCTTCTTGAATTCTTTTTTAGCCGGCCTTGTCCCCTTGCGTTATCTCCGTTTTCCCAATTGAGAGCTCGCCAAAAAAGCGTCCACCCTTCTCGACCGAGAATCCCAGGGCGGATACTGTTCCGGTGAGTCTGCCCGGTCTTATGAATAGTTACTGTGCGGGACGCGATGATCTGGCCTGAAATGGCGCCGTCAATTTCCACTTGCTCGGCTCGGATCGGGTGCACCATCTCCGCCTCACATTTCTTTTCGATATAAACAGTCTTGGCCTCGATACTGCCATTAAACTTGCCCTTGACCTTGATCCTTACCGCGCCGGTGCAGATCAAATTCCCACGCACGGATCCTTCGATCTCAGCCGACCCGCAAAATGTTCGTCTGCCAATGAGGTCGCCCTTGCTGGTGATAATCAATCGACCTCCCGTCCGAATGGATCGAGTGTAAATGCTGGCAATTTTGTAGTCCTGCAGATCGATGTAGGCGCCGCACTTCGGACATAGGGTAGACGTAGCACTTTTCGGTACCTCACGCTCGCCCGCGCACTCGAAGCACCGGGCAATCGCTGTACCCTGAACGCCAAAAAGCCCCTGTATTTTCTGGGAGACAGTTGGCGACGTGCGTTCGGACTCGTGCGATGCAGCCGGCTTTCGGCTTTTTTCCAGTTGGACGTAACCGCCGCATTTGCGGCAATAGGTCGATTTCGCCGATTCAGACTCGAGCTGAAGGTTGCCACAATGGGGACATTGTATTTCAACTCGGCCTTTGGCATCTTCCGCTTTCTGGAATGCCGAAGGGTAAGCATGTGCCTCGTGCGGCGCGGCCGATTTGCGACCTTTCTCCAGCTGGATGTAGCCGCCGCATTTGCGGCAATTGGTCGACTGTGCGAATTCGGGCTCTAACTGGAGGTTGCCGCAATGAGGACATTGTATCTCGATCCGTCCTTTAGCAGGCACTCAGAACTCCTCAAATTCGAGCACCAATATTCTGCGGCTCTTCCTTTTGCCCAGCAGCCACATCCTTGATCGCACCGTTATTCGGGGCGACTTCCGACTTACCCACAAACGTGGCACCGCCCGCGATCACGAGATGAACCGCCTTCAGGTCTCCGATCAACTCCGAACTCTCATGAAGTTCGCAACGTTCCCCGACGGTGATATTACCATGCACTTTTCCGCTCACGATAGCGACTTTACTGAACACGTCACCGCGAACATTCGCGTTCTCGCCAATTGTCAGAACACCGTCGACCGATGTAATATTACCATCCAGACTTCCATCAAAAATCAGGCGGTTCCCAAACTTGATCGAACCTTTGAGGTGTACGTCTTTTGAGAGGTTATTCTGATTCGGTGTATCGTCTTCCATAAGGATTTTGAGGCGTGATAGAATTGAGGTTTGGCCGCCGAAAGTTATTCAATGATTCAGTTTCTTCCACGGCACGAGAGCTGGGAAACTCAGCAGGGTATATTGCCCGTCCGGGGGAGAGCAACCCATGTCCATAGCCGACCTTTGACGCTACCGGAACGAATAGAGAGCGCAAGACTGAATTGGCCGGCGGTGTCACCGAATTGCGAGACCGGCGCCAGCGATACGGAGGCGGTGCAAATATTTGCCGCGCTGGATATTTGATTGCCAGAGTCCAGGATTTCTCTAGATGCCGGCCTTCCAACCACATAATCTTGCGATGAAGACTGTTGATCTCCACAAGATGTGGTGTATTAAGCTTGATGAGCAAGGTTGCTTACCAGCCATTGACGGTACTCGTGAGAGCCCAACCAAGTGACTCTCGTTCGATTTCTAACTCAGCAAAGGTTCTGCGCGCGGTCGCAACTTTCGTCGCCGTGGTTGCGCTGTTTGGGGTAGTTGCGATCTGTTCAATTGGGTTTAGCACGTTCACGCCTGGAAGGCTCGCCCCAAAAGGATCAGCCGGCATTCCCGTTTTTCCGGCGACGAATGTGTCACCTTCGACGCCTGCCGACCAAGACAACGGAATCGGCATGCTCCCGGATACGAATCAGGCTCATGAGGCAACAATCGCAACAGATCATTCGACCATTGGTCAAACGCCTCCGGCCGCCCTAAATCCACCCCCCCCCACCGCATCGGTGGCGCAACCGGAGTTGAAGGCGCCTGTGAGTGATAGCGCACTGCTCGAGACAGAACGTCCGGATGCTGTGCGAGAAAACATCGAAAGAGAACTCCCAAGGGCGGTGCGCAAAAAACTTGAGAAGGAACGACGGCAGGCTGAGCACAAAAGATCTCGATTAGAAGAAATGTATCAGAAGCACGCGATATCCAGCGAGGCTTACAAAAAGGGCGAGGAGAAGTACAAAAGCGAAATCGATAGATATCGAAGGGAAATGAATTCCGAATCGAGAGCCGAAAAATGAACCCGATTTCTGAACAGCTGCCCGCGAGACAGGATTTGGAAAAGGTCGAGAAGATCAAGCTTATCGCTTATCACCTCTGGTTGGTTAGACGCGACACCAATAGTTCAGGTGATGCTGAGCGCGACTATTATCAGGCCGAGCGCATTCTTGAATCTCACAAAAATTTGAAGCGCTCGTTGCTGGGATCCTTTGGTTTCTCGGCTGTTGCATTTGTTCTTGGGCGTGCTGCTGAAGAACATTACGCAAACGCAGTTAACGCCATCATTGGTCTTAACGAGCTCGCAGACGAGCCGTCGGGTCCGGATTGACGCGGATGACCTTTTTGCCGAAGTTCTCACCCCTCAATAGTCCTATCAGCTCGCGCGGGGCGTTCTCAAGTCCGTCGGTAATGTCTTCGCGGTATTTGACGCGTCCTTCGCTCAACCACGTGCCCATTTGGGCGATGAAGTCTGGAAATTGTGAAGCGTAGTCTAAGACGATAAACCCGCGAAATGTAAGTCGCTGGGCCAGGATAGCTCGCATCAGCAGCGGCAGGCGATTTGGTCCTGGCGGCAACTCACTGGCATTGTAGTGGGCGATAAGCCCGCAGACGGGGATGCGCGCAAAGTTGTTTAAGAAGGGAAGCACCGCATCCAGAATCGGCCCGCCGACATTCTCGAAATAAATGTCGATGCCGTTCGGACATGCGGCTTTAAGGCGTTCAGCCAAGTCAGGCTGGCGATGATCAAGGCACGCATCGAATCCCAATTCGTCCCTAACGAAGCGGCACTTCTGTTCGCCACCGGCAATGCCGACGACTCGGCAGCCTTTGATCTTGCCGATCTGGCCGACCACCGAACCGACGGCGCCCGAAGCCGCAGCGACGGCAAGGGTCTCTCCGGGCTGCGGTTTCCCGATATTCAGCAGGCCGGTAAAGGCGGTAAGGCCCGGCATGCCCAGCACGCCGAGTGCGTAGGAAATCGGGCCAAGCGAGCGATCGATCTTTCGCGTCCCTTCACCGTCGGACAGCGAGTAATCCTGCCATCCCGCGGAAGTTGAGACGAAGTCACCCGGTTGGTAGTTTGGAATTTTCGATTCGACGACTTCGCAGACGGATTGCCCTACCATCACCTCACCAATTTCAACTCGCGGGGCGTAAGACGGACCTTCGTTCATTCGACCGCGCATGTACGGATCAAGGGAGAGGTAAATCGTCCGCAGTAGCATCTGACCGGGATAATTTCGAGCGAACCAGTTTTCCCGCGCGAACCACCATGCTGTTCAGGTCCGATTCCTTTCCCGGCGCCTGTATCGACCCGATGCTCTCGTCGTCTCGCGTCCGGATCAAATGGATATTCCATTCGACCGTCTGTTGATTCGCTGCACCATTTACCCGGTAGGAGCCGGTGATCAGAACGTCGCTTCCTAGGTATTTTGCAATCTTGCCAATCTCATCTTTATTCGGCAATTCGGAGATGTCGCGAATGCCGAGGCCCTGTTTCATCTCGTCCACTCTACTGGGAGAAATGACTCGAATCTGGTCCGTATCGAGTTGTGACCAAAGACTATCAGCCAGCATATCTCCCAGAGGAGTTGAGTCTCTTGCCTCCCGAAAGATTCTGGAATCCAAGGATTGCAACAGAAGTTCTCGCCTTCTCCGCTGCTGGAATCTGATTGTTCGTTTGCTGTGATCTCCAAAAATCGTGCTTGAAGCTGAAATATCCGAAGGTAGCGAGAAGTAGAATAGCGACCACTGCGGCGGCGACATACCTCGCGATCTTGTAGTTCCTAAAAGGTCTCGCTGGGAGCCGTCTCGGCGGCAGCACCTCGTCGCCTTTCAAAACCTTCATCAACTCGTCGGTTCTTGCAAAGCGATCGGTCGAATCCCGCTCCAGACATTTCAGGGTTCCGCTCTCCCATTTCGAATCTACATTTGGCACGTACACTCGCGGCGACGGCGCCGGCTCGCTCAGCCTCTTTAACGCCGTCGAGAGTGCGTTCTCACCGGTAAACGGAAGCGTTCCAGTCAGCATCTCGAATATCACTACGCCCAGCGCATAGATGTCGGTAGCCGGTGTGATCGTTCCACCGCTCAGCTGTTCTGGCGCCATATACGCCGGCGTTCCGACCATGTCCTGCGAGCCTGTCAGCGAGAGTTCCGACGGAGCAAGTCCATGCGCGAGCCCGAAATCCGTGATCACTACTCGCACGCCGCCCGCGCTATGCTCGGACGGAATAAGAATTACGTTGCTGCTCTTAAAGTCGCGATGAACCACGCCCACGCGATGCGCCGAATCCAGCCCCGCCGCCATTTGCTCCACTAACGGCAGCGCTTCCTCCGGATTCATCCGCTTCACATTCCGAATTCTGTCTGCCAGCGTCTCGCCGGAAAGCAGTTCCATGCTGACGAACATCGTCTCGCTCGTCCGTCCATCGGCGTGCGTCGACACATGCCGGAAAACATCGAACGTCCGGCATACGTTCGGGTGGGTCACTTTGCGGGCGAGTTGAATCTCACGCTTGAACCGCTCAATCGTCCGATCCTCCGTCGCCATGTCGAATCGAATCGTCTTGAGCGCCACTCGTTCGCTGAGTTCGGTATCTTCCGCCTCGTACACCTCTCCCATTCCACCGCGCGCAACGAATCGCACAATTCGGAAACGCCCGGCGAGCAACTCGTCTTTTACAAACGAAGAAATCTGAGGAGAGAGGCGGTCCTGGGTCGCGCGCACGTCGAAGGTGAATCCTGACGCAGTTCGGTCTTCTCCGCGAGGGCTTGCGACTCCCTGCGTTTCTTGATCGGGGCTGCCCGGTTTCGGTTCATCCATCGAAGAGGTCCCAGGAAATTTGCGTCATTATGCCACACGCATCCAGCAAGTCAGCGTGTGTCTCAGCGCTCGCAGCGCGACAGCTGCCTCCCGCTTTTCTCTCGAAGTTTTGGCCATTTCGTCCGTGGAAACAAATTAACCTGCAACAATTTGGTCGTAATGTGAAACTGTCTACCCTCAGCGGCTTTATCGCAAGAATAAGCTGCTCAAACTAAAAGAATTAACTGGTTCAATTTTGGGAACCATAATTGCTCCTGTTTTGCCGGGGAACGAGTGTCCAGTCGCTCGCTCTGGGAATTGGAATTGAGCTAAATCTAGTTTGGGGTGACAAATGAATTCTCGAATCCAGTTTTTCGCGGGCTTGGCTCTCTTAGTACTAGTCTCGGCTGCGCCTGCCCGCGCCAACCACACGGAGAAAGGTTCATCTGGGTATGGCGTCACAGATTCGAACTGCGCGAGCAGCACCACCAATTGCCAAACCACTTCTCAACTGAGCAACACGGTCGACGGCAACCCGGTGTTCTCATTCACTTTTGTGAATGGATTCATGGCGCCCCCAGAAACTCTATTCGCGTTCCAGATACTCGACACGATTACGCCCGGTTCGATTCTGTCGCTTACGTTTCCGAGCTTGGCTGGATTGACCTACGGCGGCCTTTACTGTGATAACACGACCGATCCGACCCATGCGATCGACGCAAGTGGGAACGTCATGAAAGATACGGGCACGGGGAATCCCCTGCCTTGCACCGCTGCGTTGCTTCCAATCGCCAATCCCGACCAATTCTTCACCGAATCGGATTCCGGGAATATTGCCATGTTCACATTCACCAGTGACCCTGCGCTGCCCAGCTCGTTCACATTTTTCGTCGATAACCTGAACGATCTGCCGACGGCCGTCGGTTTCACCCCGGGCGGCTCTACGTCGCTCCCCGAGCCAACTTCCGTCCTGCTTCTCGGCACGGGCTTGCTGGCTCTCTGTGGTGGAATGCGCCGCCGCAAGAAGAACGCATCCGCCGCATAGTCGTCACCGCTTCAATCTAAGCTCATTTACAAACACGGTTCGCTCCGGCGAATCGTGTTTGTGTTTTTACACCTCTGCAGCCACGCTTGCGCGAACTCGCAATCCCCGAGCACCACCGCCCCGCCCCGCGTAAATTTCCCGCTGCACCATGCCGGTGCAGCCCCTTCCGCAAACGTTCGTACCAGCCAATTGAGCGCCCCGGCCCATAGCTCCAACTCCTCTCCGCGCCGTACCCTGACTTCGTCGCAAGTCTCCACAACCGGCACCCGTATCACACGACCCTGAGGGGGGATCGCCATGCAGAATCAGTCTGAGGGAATCCGCAGCACCGCTCTGATAACCGCGCCAAACCTGCTCAAAATCATCGTTCTAATGTTCTGCGCGGCTGGCCCGCTGTTCGCGCAAAGTTCGCTCGCTCTTCGCCTCCCGATTCGCAGCGAGAGTAACGAGCCCATCAGCTTCATGCGCGCGCCCTATCGCATTCATCCGCAGGTGACGCTCGGCACTCCCAACGGCTTCACTCCCGCGCAGATCCGCCACGCCTACGGTTTTGACCAGATCGCGAACCAGGGCGCCGGCCAGATCATCGGCATCGTCGACGCATACGACGACGCGAGCGCCGAATCCGATCTCGCCAAATTCAACGCGCAATACAATCTGCCGCCCTGCACTTCGTCGAATGGCTGCTTCCGCAAAATTTATGGCGGCTCGAAGCGCCCGGTGGCAAACGCGAATTGGGCCCTGGAAATTTCGCTCGACGTTCAATGGGCCCACGCGATCGCGCCGAAAGCCACAATTCTTCTCGTCGAATCCACCACCAACAGCCTCGCCGATCTTCTCGCCGGTGTTGACGCAGCCGTTCGCAACGGCGCATCCGTCGTGTCGATGAGTTGGACCGTCGGCGAATTTTCAAGCGAGTCGCGCCAGGACAATCACTTCGTTTCCACCGGCGTCACGTTCCTCGCCGCTTCCGGTGATGCTGGAACCGGCGCAGAGTATCCCGCATCCTCGCCCGACGTTGTCGGGGTCGGCGGCACCACGCTCGCTCTCGATGCCAATGGAAGCTATTTGAACGAAGTCGCGTGGTCGGGCAGCGGCGGCGGCACCAGCTCCTACGAACGCGAACCGCTCTACCAGTCGCTGCTCGGCATTCCGAATGACGCGCGCGGTTATCGCGGCGCTCCCGACGTTTCCTACAACGCGAGTCCCGCCACGGGTTTCTCGGTTTACGATTCCGTGCCGCTCGGCACCGCGTCCGGCTGGTTCCGCGTCGGCGGCACAAGTGCCGGCTCGCCGCAATGGGCCGCCGCGCTCGCGATTGCAAACTCGATTCGCGTCGCCAATCGCAAAGCGCGTCTCGCTGGCGCAAACACCAGCCTCTACTCGCTCGCGAAGTCGAACTCGGCCGCGAATTTCCATCCCGTCAATTCCGGCACGAACGGCACCTGCGGCGCCAACTGCACCGCAAAAGCCGGCTACGATTACGTAACGGGCGTCGGCACTCCGATCGCTGCAACGATCATCAGCAATCTAGCCAGTCAGTAACGCTTGCCTCTGTAGCGCCGGGCTTACGCGGTCTTTGCGTCCCGATGCTTTCGATCGGGAAGCCCGGCAGGGGTTGACGTGGCCGCTAATCCTTGCCAGCTTCCTGCTCCCTCGTGCCAGAACGGCCCGCCGCAATCCATCGCGCCGGGCCGTTCGCATGTTCCTCGTTTTTCGCTTTTGCCTCTGTAGCGCCGGGCTTACGCGATCTTTGCGTCCCGATGCTTTCGATCGGGAAGCCCGGCAGGGGTTGACGTGGCAGGTAATCCGCCCGGTTTCTAGTTCCCACCCCCTCCCGGCTCGTTTGATTTTTCTCCGTAGGGGCGCTGCTCGCTGCGCCCGCCGTTGACGTTCGCCGTTCGACCGCCGGCTTCTTGACGATTTGCGTTTTGAAAGCCCCCTCCTACCGTAGATTAGAAAAATTCAAGTGATTGAAATGTGGGGACTTAGTGCGTGTTCTAATCGCGGCACGGTAAATCAGAATCACAGTTTCCGCCGGGCGGTATAGGCGGTTCACGCACTCGCGGACGGGATCGGCTGCCCGGGTTGCCGGTCCGGCCAGTTCGTCGACGTTCATGCCGCCCCCTGCCGCTCGCATGTGCGTTCCTCCCACGCGAAAACGCTAGCAGGTTGCGGAGCGCTCCGCCACTGCATGTTGGTGTAAGGATTTGCGCGCGTGGGGCGGCGGGCTAACGTTTCGCTTCGCCACGAAAAGAAGTTCTTTCTGCCCGTTCGACGCCGCGGACGACACTCTGTGCGAACGTGACTCACGCGCGTTCAATAGGCCTTGCACTCTTAGTCACGGCTGTGCATGATAATTGCATTCTGACGCGACATCTCAGCATGCAGAGACTTAGCTTTACTTACTAGCCAGATCAGTTTTCGCCCGGAATGTATATATCCGCCAAAACGCTTGACGATCTCTTGATGCGAGTAATCACGCGGCTTCTCAGGAGCAAGAGCCGAACCAGTCCTGGTCGTGGGGACGCAACAGAATTGATCGGCGTTCTGCTCAAACTCTCTAACCCGAGGGCTCGCCTGAGTCGCACAGAAAGTAGAAGTTTGCTTTTTAGTAGCCTGGGCGAACTTCTGTGGTATCTCGCCGGAAGCAATGAGTTGGCTTTTATTGCTTATTACATAAAAAGATATCGGAAGGAATCGAGCGACGGAAGGACGATACACGGGGCATATGGTCCCCGGCTCTTCAACCTGCATGGTGTGGATCAAGTCCGAAATGTGATAAATCTCCTCAAGCGCAGGCGCGACTCCCGGCGAGCGGTGATTCAGTTGTTCGACGCCAGCGATCTTGAAAGAGACTATAAAGAGATCCCTTGCACCTGCACACTGCAATTCATGGTTCGTCGAGGTCGGCTGCACATGTTTACGAGTATGCGCTCGAACGACGCATTCCTCGGTTTGCCCCACGATGTGTTCGTGTTCACCATGCTCCAAGAGATTTTTGCCCGAACATTGGATGTTGAAGTTGGAGAGTACATGCATGCAGTCGGAAGCCTCCACCTATACGAGGAGCACAGAAAGCGAGCCCAACGCCTCGTTGGCGAGGGATGGCAGACGACAAAACTTGCGATGCCCGCAATGCCTATCGGTGACCCATGGGTTTCTATTCGCACTGTGCTGAACGCAGAAAGCGCAATTCGTCATCGCGAGGTAATGAACCTGGGCGAGCTAAGCCTTCATGAATATTGGGAGGATCTCGTTCGCCTGCTCGAAATCTATGGAAGTTATATGACTAAGAACATCAAAGGAATCGCGCGCTTGAAAAGCGAGATGTCCAGCGATATCTACGATATGTACATCGAGAGTAAGAAATATAAGGCCGCTCAAAAAAGACCAACATCACTTGACTCGCAGCAACGGAAATTGTTTCGGGGAAATTAATGTGGAGAGACGTTCTGTCAGAATTCTAACATCGGCTGTATTCTCGCGTGAGACGCGCCGAGCGAAGAGTGGAGGCATGACACATGCATGTCGCGTTATCGACTCTTGTCGACCGCTTAGCCTGTGCAGGACTTTCAGGAGCAAACGTCATTCCGTGGAGCTGTCCTGTTCCTTCCTTTGGAGATGTATCCTCTGCCAGAGTTGCAACTGTCGGTATCAATCCGAGCAATCGCGAATTCGTCGATCGCTTCGGAATGGAACTGGACGGTCCGTCGCGTCGCTTCCACACGCTGGGTTCGCTGGGGCTCGCTTGCTGGTCTGACGCAGAGGCCTGGCATGTTAGACAGATTTGGGACTCGTGCCAGAGGTATTTTCTGAGAAACCCATACGATGTGTGGTTTAAGCAGTTGGATCACATACTTGGGGAAACGACGACTTCCTACTACGGGGCGTCAGCGAGAGCCTGCCACCTGGATTTAATTCCTTATGCCACTAATTGTAAATGGACGAACCTCAGCTGCATTCAACGTTCTCGTCTCTTTTCTGTCGCCGGCGACAGCCTTGCGCTTTTACTCCGAGAATCGCACATTCGCATGCTAGTGCTAAATGGCAGTTCCGTTGTCGCGCATTTTCAGAGGCTCACGAATACCCGTCTGGATAAACAGTCGATGGGGGACTGGGTGCTTCCTCGTAAATCTACGCCTAGCGTGGCGGGAGTTGCCTACAAAGGCATTATTCGCAGTGTGGCAGGCATCAAGCTGAAACGTGAGTTGTTAGTTGTTGGATTCAACCACAATATCCAAAGTAGTTTCGGGGTTACTCGAGAGGTTAGAATCTCCATCCGACGGTGGATCGGGCAAACATCTCACGGTTTGCCGTCGTGAATGCCTTAGACGAGGCTCGAGCAGAGCGACTTGATGCGGACCTAGGTGCGTTCAGTTCGCAAATCCGCCGTCTTCGGGGTATACGAAGTTTGGCGAGTCGTGCAGCTTTCGTCGGACAGTTGGTCGATAGTATCAGACGCGTAAAATACTTCTCTGTACTCCTTAAACGACGGCTCAGTGACTCCTGCGCGGATCCCACCAGCGATGCTTTCGACCCTATTAAGGCTGCCGTGATTCGCAAGCGCGAGAACCGTATCGATGAGGCATTTTGGTTTGTATTCTTGTCGGTGCACTTCGGAAAGCACCGGACTGACGGTTGGCGGCTAGCCCGCGATGTCTACGGCGGCATGGGTCGTGCCGCTCACTGGGAATGGGCTGAAGTGAGTGCCCATCCTCGGCGGTTTCGTCGGTGGCTAGCCAATCATCAAGCACGCTTAAGAGAGGACGGGATCGCCCGCCGTTTCGGGAATCATCGGAAATACGAAAGTATTGACGCGTGGAAGACCACAGGAACCGGAGCAGCTGTCGAAACTTACGTGGCGTGGGTGCAACCGCCACGCACCCACGAAATGCTCTTCGAAAGTGCACTGGCGATGTGCAATCGTGAGCCACGCGCGACATTCGCCGCGCTCTACGACTCGATGAGTACGATCGCGTCGTTCGGTCGAACGGGGAAATTTGACTATCTCACGACAGTCGGCAACCTAGGATTGGCACCAATCGAGCCCGGCTCCACATTCATGCACGGTGCAACCGGCCCATTCTCGGGGGGGCGTTTGTTATTTGGCGGATCGAAAGATGCGACTTTGAATCGCCGTGAGCTCGAAGTATGGCTCGCCGAATTAGGTGCGCGACTAGGCGTCGGAATGCAGGTTCTGGAGGATGCTCTTTGTAACTGGCAGAAGAGGCCAGGGAAGTTCCAGCGGTTCCGAGGATGAGCTCAGTCGCTATCGCTTCCCCAATCGAATCGTGCTTTGAGCGTATTTAGTTGATTGCGACCTGCCCTCCCCGAATACTGAAGTTGTCCGACAATGATACCTGGAGAGACTCCCGCAGCTTTGGCAAAAAAACGGACCTCGCGGCGGTCGACTCGAAGAGTCGCCAACTTCCCCTGAAATTCAGGGGGGACGAGTACGTTGGCCGAGAATTCATTGGCCTCGTCCTCTTCAACATTGGATATTTTGGAACCCTCTAGGAACAGCGCCTTCTTGCTGTGAAGAAGAAGATGCGCCGCTTCGTGGAAGAATGTAAACCAGAAGTGATCGTCTGAAAGATATCGGAAACTTAGTAACAAGAGCGCCTTGTTGGATGAAAGAAAGCGAGTGGCGCCACTCGCACGACATCCCGAAGGTGCGCGCACTACCGCGACCGCGACACCGAACTCGGCGCACCGTCGAGTAAGTTCGGGAAGGAACAGCTTCGGATCTCGTTTCCTAGTTAGGACGCGAAGCTCAGACAAAACCGATCGAAGGCCGTTAGGATCCCAGGGCTTGCATTCGATTGAACCACTTTGAATCTCGCCCTGACGTAACCAGGTCGCCACGGCCGCAGGGCGTGAGTCGAATACTTGGGAGGTTCTAAAGGTAACCCGATCAAGTAAATCCCGGTATGTCCTTTGCCACGCCTCAACATCTGCGACGGCAAAAAAACGCAAACACGCCGCAAGTGGATCTGTTGCGAGGAGATGCGGCTCGACCCAGCCGTGTTTTCGCATGTCTCTCAACGGGAGCTGATTCAGCCAGTCCTCCTGGCTCTTGGTCCACACCTCCTCTCGCTGGCGAATGACCGTTCCCCGATACTGGGCTTCACGCATCATCCAGAAGTCGGCTGTAGCACCTAGAACCAATTCAAGCTTCCGCGCAGTTTCAGAAGAAATTCTCACGCGGCTCTTGAGTAGCTCCTCCACCTCATTCGGCGTATATCCCATTCGCCGGGCAAACTCCGCCAAGGAATAGTGTCTTTCCCTCAGGATATCGGCGACCGTATGCCCCGGGGGAGAAACCCAGTCGGGTCTAAACGCGGATTCTTCAGACATGTTTCTTCTCAATGCTGAGAATTTTCACTCGGCTCACCTCAGACCAGTTTACAGCACCGTTCTCTAATAGAGGAAGACTGTTGTGATTTGCGCAAAACACAAGGTGGACGCCGTTACAAAGATCAACCAAAACCTGACGGCCATTCGGAGACTCGCGCGGCCTACCAGCCACGAGATCACCAACAGATCCTGCAGCGAGCAGATCGGCGAGTCTCGCTTTCAGCGTAGCGGCCACTCTCTTCCCCAATCGGCGGTGCGCTGCGCGCTCGCTCTCACAAAGTTGCCGGAGCGCTTTCTTCGCAAATGCGATTTCCAATCTGAGAATCCTACTCGCAATACTCCGCGCGAAAAGACGCTATACTAGAGTGTTACTTTGATCCTCGTTATTATATTTGATTAACGCTCATATTGTGCATAAGTCTCGTCCGCTGAAGCAATGCTTGACTTCGGGCAGTACCTGACCAGATTATTTTCTTTGGACTTCAGAAAAAAGGCGGCCCGTTAAGGCCGCCTTCTATTCTGAGTTCTTCTTTCGATCAGTTTCGACTACCATCTCGCCGCGAAGGCCTTCCCCCGTCCGCCAGAATTGGCGAGAGCGCGTTGTCGATCAGAAACCTCAAGAGACACCGGTCACCGGCAGTTCGCGCTCGCGCACAGCTTCTGCGGCATAACGAAGCGCCTCACGGATATCTTCGGTTTCCAGGTCTGGGTATGCGGCTGAGGATCTCGGGTTCCGTCATACCTTCGCTGACCATTTCAACCACGGCCGCCACGGGGATGCGCAATCCGCGGATACACGGAAGGCCGCCCATTTGAGATGGATTCACCGTGATGCGACGAAAATTCATGGGCTTCCTCCCTGGTGGCCGAAATCTAGTCAATCGTATCACTATTGTTGCAAACCGGGTGCCGCGAGCGGCGCCGGGTGGGATGCTTCTCGATATCAATCCTGAATGTTTCCCTCCACCGCTCGGCGGCTGTCTCGCCGAGCACTAGCTTCGGATTTTCTTGTTTCCCAATTTCAAATTTCCAATTTCCAATCTTGACGGGGTGGGTTTGTTTTCGGTGTGGATCGGCGGGTGGTCTGCCCTGTCAAATCACACGACTACGAATAAATAGCGAAAAAGTGGATGTGTCCTGAATTGAACAGAAGTCATTTCTCGAGGCGGCTACTATCTCAACACGAACTTAAGAGCGGTCTCCGCAGACCCAGGGGAAACAACATGAAGATTACGCCAGCCTTGCTACTTTGTGGAGCTGTCCTGATTTTGGCGGCGCCGGTTTTGGCCGATCGAATCGACCTCGACAATGAATCTCCTACCGCCAAATTTTCCGCGGAATCCACTCCTGCAGCGGCATTCACCGGGCGCTTTGAGCCCAACATTACATTTGGCGCTCGCGACGCAAAAGCTCCGATCGTTCTAAGCGCATTCTCCTCCTCATCCTCCAGCACGGACGTTCATCCTTTCAATCTGCGTGAGTTCGACTCCCGTGAACTCGCTTTCATCTTTTCGCGTGACGAAAAGACGCGGCACGAAGAGAGAGACGGAAACAGAAATAACGTCGTCCCCAAACTCGAAGGCAGCATCACTTCTTTGCCCATTTCCGTTTCCGAACCGGGATCGAATTCGCTCTTGCTAGCCGGGCTGGCGGCGGTTGGATTCTGGATGCGCAGGCGCCAAGGCTTTTTGGCGTGTCGGAACAACGCTAACGGTGCTCCTCGGTTTCTCCGAACTGTTTTTTAGGGGGTCGGAGCTTCAGCTCCGACATATTCGACCGCAAACAAGAAAGGGGCTTCAGCCCCTGAGAGCACCGTCAGTGAAAACCGCTACTATTTGTTTCGCTAAATCTTCGCCAAACGCAAACTCGTCGTTTCGGGCCTGTTAGCGCCGCATTTTGGGTCAATGTTGTTGACCATCTTAGCGTCGTCTTTTTTCGGTTTTTGTTCGCCGTCGGTATTTTCTCCTCTCAAGCGCAAATCAAATTCGCGCGCGTTGAGACGCCCATCGTCACTTCACAAACGTCAACCCGTGCGGGACCAGGTGCGGGAAAACGTAGGCGTAGAGCATCACGATGATGCCGACGATCGAGCCGAGCGCGATCGAATGCCAGAAAACAAAGCGGAAAATGATGCCCTCGTTGCCCACCTGCTCGGTGGCTGCAGTGGCAATCGTGATCGATTGCGCGTCGACCATTTTGCCCATCACGCCGCCCGCGCTATTCGCCGCGCACATCAGTACGGGATCAATGCCGAGTTGTTGCGATGTAATGCGCTGCAGGCTGCCAAATAATGTGTTCGAAGATGTGTCGCTGCCGGTGAGCGCAACGCCCAGCCAGCCCAAAAACGTCCCGAAGAACGGATAGAACCAGCCGGTGCGCGTGAAGGCAAGGCCGAGCACCGCGTCGAGCCCCGAATAGCGCGTGACGAATCCTAGTCCGAGCATGAACGAGATCGCGATCATTGCGAGCCGCATACGAATGAGAGTGCGCCAGAATGTTTTCATCAGCGCGATCGGGCTCATGCCCAGAAGCAAGCCGGCGACAATCGCCGCGAAGAAGCAACCGGTGCCAGTGGCCGAGAGCCAGTTGAAATCGTAGCGCGCGGCTTCGGGCGTGGGCTTCGGGACGACGGGAGTGTTGCGCGAAATAGTGTTGTGGAGGTAAGGCCAGTCCCAACCCGGCGCGCCTTTGCGAACGGTGCCGTCCGCAAGCACGACTTTGAATGCGGGCGTGGTGGCTTTGTTCATCGCGAGCTTGATCGAAGGCAGGCCCCAGCACAAAACGAAAACGGAAAGAATCGCGAACGGCATCCAGGCTTTCAGCACCGCTGATGCGGGATATTTTTTCGGCGCGACGTAGCCGTCATATTCCTTTGCGGGCCATTTGCCGCCCATGTCGTCGGCAACGGTTCCGGCGGGAGGCGCGGTGGTGGCGGCGGCGCCTTCAGGCTTGTCGTAATCGAAGCGCCAGATTTTTTTCGGCTTCCAGACGAGGAGGAACAAGACGGTCATGACGATCGAAAATACTCCGCTCGCGATGTCGACGAGGTTGCTGTCCATGTGATTCGACCAGAAGAATTGCATACTAGCGAACGAAACGCCGACGACGAGGATGGCGGGAAAAACTTCGAATGTGTCTGCCCAGCCGACCATTGTGCGCACGAGCCAGAAGGGAACGATGATCGCGGTGAACGGCAGGATGCGGCCGATCATCGCGCTGACGTCTGACTCAGGCAAACCGGAAACCGCTGCCAGCGCGTGAACGGGCGTCCCGATTGCGCCCCATGCTACCGGCGCGGTGTTCGCGATCAGGTTGAGCGCGGCGGCGTGAAACGGGCGAAAGCCGAGGCCGATCATGAACGCGCCTGCGATTGCGACGGGGGCTCCGAATCCGGCGCAGCCTTCGATGAATGCACCGAAGCAGAACGCGACGAGGAGAACTTGCAGTCGGCGATCGGGCGTGATGCCGGCGATCGATTCCTTCATGATTTCGAACTGGCCGGTTTCGACGGAAATGTCGTAGAGGTAGACGGCCGCGAGCACGATCCAGGCGATTTTCAGGACGCCAAACGCTACTCCGTAAGCGAATGCCGATGTGGCGAGAATGAGCGGCATGTGGAATACAAGGATGCCGACGAGCACTGCTGTGGCGGCGCCGCCGACGGCGCACCAGTGCGGTTTTACTCTCAGCCCGGCGAGCATCACGAATAGCACGACGATGGGCAGCGCCGCAACGAGCGTTGAAAGCCACCAATGGCCGAGGGGATCGTACACCTGGGTCCAATTCATGAGGAACTCCTTCGGTCAGAGTAGCGCGCACGGCGCGCTGTCTGCGCGCTCATATATCCTTGCGAACGGCGAATGTCAAGATAAACACGAGTCGAAGCGAGCGATAAACGGCCACCAGGCAAAGCGAATTTCCCGACGTTCGCAAGCGCCAAATTAATTGACATATCGAGAATGACTGCACATAATGCGGTCGTTGCCGGTTTACGTTTCCTGGGGAGCCAATGATTTCTACGGCCCTGAATCCGCGCAGCCGCTTCGAGCATTCCGCTCGAGGTATTTTCACTGTACGGCAATTTTTCGAATGCTTTCCTGCAGCAGTCCCGGCAATTCCCACAACGCAGAAAATTTCTACGCACGCAGGCACCATCACCATCCGTCTGTCGATTTTGAAACCGATGCAAAGGCCGCTCGAATATTGAGCAGCGGAGGATCGAGATATGGAGACGAGTCGTCGAGACTTCCTGAAGGTGGCGGGACTTGGTGGAGCGGCTGCGACGGTGTTCGGTTTCGATCTCGCGCCGGCGTATGCGGCGATGCGCGAATTGAAAATTGCGCGCGCGACGGAGACGCGATCCACGTGCCCGTACTGCGCGGTGAGCTGCGGCGTGATTATTTACACGCTGGGCGACAAAGCCAAGAACGTGACACCGCAGGTGATTCACGTGGAAGGCGACCCAGACCATCCCATCAATCGCGGGACGCTGTGTCCCAAGGGTGCTTCGCTCGAACAAGACATTTTGAATCCGCGGCGGCTGGTGAAGCCGCAGGTGCGGCGTCCGGGCGGGACGGACTGGGAAGACATTTCCTGGGACCAGGCGCTTGACGAAATTGCGGGGCGCGTGAAGAAAACGCGCGACGACACGTTCGTCGAGAAAGACGCGAATGGAAAAACAGTGAACCGCTGCGAAGGTCTGGCGTTCATCGGCGGATGCACCGACACGAACGAATTCAACTACCTGGCCGTCAAGAGTATGCGCAGCCTGGGGGTCTGCTATATCGAAAACCAGGCCAGAGTTTGACACGGCCCCACGGTCTCAAGTTTGGGACCAACGTTCGGACGCGGGGCGATGACGAATGGCTGGGTGGACATCAAAAACGCAGACATGATATTGATCATGGGCGGCAATCCTGCGGAGAACCACCCGTGCGGATTCAAGTGGGCGATTGAAGCAAAGCGCACCCGCAATGCAAAGATCATCTCGGTAGACCCGCGATTTACGCGGACTTCCTCAACGGCTGACCTCTTCTGCCAAATCCGCGCCGGAACCGATATCGCGTTCCTCGGCGGAATGATCCACTACGCAATCGAAAATAATCGCATTGCAAAGGACTACGTCCTCAACTACACCAATGCTTCGTTTATCGTGAAGGACGGATTCAAGCTTCCGGAAGACGGACTCTATTCAGGGTTCGACACCGAGAAAAAGGTTTACGACAAGTCCACATGGAATTATCAAGAGGGCGGGGCTATGACGGGGAAGTCAGGAGCGGCCGACCCTCATCCTGCGGCGAAGCCTGCGACTGCGCCCGCGGGGCAACACGCGGCAGCACCAGGAAAACCGGGAGCGCCTGCAGCGCCCCCTCCGCCCGTGCTGCTTCCCGCGAACGTGGCTTACGACTTGACGCTCGAGCATCCGCGATGCGTGTTTCAGTTGCTGAAGCAGCAATATTCGCGGTACACGCCGGAAACGGTGGAAAAAATCACAGGGATTCCGAAAGCACAGCTTCTGAAAGCGTGGGACCTCTTCACTTCGATCCGCAAAGATGGCGATATGAAGAAGGTCGGGACGATGATTTACGCTCTCGGGTGGACCCAGCACAGTTTCGGTACGCAAATCATCCGCACCGCGGCAATGACTCAGTTGCTGCTCGGAAACGTGGGGCGTGCGGGTGGCGGCGTAAACGCACTGCGCGGCCATTCGAACATTCAGGGTGCGACGGACCTCGCGGGCATCTTCGACATTTTGCCCGGATACTTGAAGATGCCGAATCCGAACGATTCGGACTTCGCCACATATATCAAGCGGACGACGCCGACTTCGTCGAAGCCGACGGCATGGGATTCATTCAATTACTGGTCGAACACCCCCAAGTTCGCAGTGTCGTTCTTGAAGGCGATGTATGGTGACGCCGCGACGAAGCAGAACGATTGGGCGTTTCACTACCTGCCGAAAATCGACCGGAACTATTCCTGGACGCAGATCTGGGACCAGATGTACCGCGGCAACGTGAAGGGCATGCTGGCGTTCGGAATGAACGGAGTGATGATCGGACCCGACACTCAGAAGAATATCGACGCGCTGAAGAAAGCTGATTTCCTGGTCGTTGGCGAAATCTACCCGGATGAAACGAGCGAATTCTGGAGGGCTCCGGGCATTACGGCCGCCGACATGAAGAACATCAAGACCACGGTGTATCGCCTGCCGTGCGCGGGAGTTGCGGAGAAGGACGGAACGATGGTCAATTCCGCGCGCTGGCTGCAGTGGAAGAATGCGGCGCTTCCTCCTCCGGGCGACGCGCGGCTGGACCAGGACATTCTGGCGCAGATTTACCTGCGAATACGCACTCTCTACCAGAAGGAGGGCGGAAAATTCCCCGATCCGGTCCTGCACGCCACATGGGCCTACACCGATCCGCAGCATCCGTCACTCGCCGAGGTCGCGAAGGAAATCAACGGCAAAGCGCTCGCCGACCTGGAGGATCCGAAGACAAAGCAAGAGCTCAAGACCGGGCAGCAGTTGCCGGGTTTCGCCTGGCTGAAAGATGACGGGACAACGACGTCTGGTAACTGGCTCTACTGCGGCTCGTGGACGGAGGCGGGCGCGCTGCTGGCTCGCCGCGGGACGGAAGATCCTTCCGGCCTTGGGATTTATCCGAACTGGGGCTGGTCGTGGCCGATGAACCGGCGGGTGATGTACAACCGGGCATCGTGCGATCTGGAAGGGAAGCCGTGGGATCCGTCGCGAAAGCAGGTGTGGTGGAATGAAGGCGCGCAAAAGTGGGTCGGCAACGACGTGCCCGATTTCAAGCCTGACTCACATCCGAAAGACCACATGGGACCTTTCATCATGAATCCAGAGGGAGTGGGCCGGTTGTTCGTGCCGATCGGTGCGGTGACGGACGGGCCGTTCCCGGAGTTCTACGAGCCCATCGAAAGCCCGACCGCGAATCTGCTTCATCCGGGACAGTCGAGCAGTCCAGTGGTGAAGAAAATGACTACCGCGGCCGACAAGTATGGAACGCCAGAGCAGGGTTATACGGTGGTCTGCACCACCTACCGGGTAACCGAGCACTATCACTACTGGACCAAAAACAATCCAATGAACGTGCAGTTGATCCCCGAGCCGTTTGTCGAGATTCCGGTAGAACTGGCGAATGATCTGGGTATTGGGAAATCAGAAAAGATAAAGGTTACGAGTGCGCGCGGTACTTACATCGCGAAGGCTTTCGTGACGCGGCGCATCAAGCCGATGCAGATCAACGGCAAGACGGTGTATCAAATCGGGCTGCCGATTCACCAGGGCTTCCGCGGAATCAAGGAGGACGAAGATAAGAATGCGCGGACGCCGGCGAACTATTTGTCGCCAACGGTCGTCGATCCAAACGCCTACACCCCTGAATTCAAGGGCTTCCTCGTAAAGGTAGAGAAGGCATGAGCCAAATCAACCTAGAAGTCCGCGCAATATCGGGCCATGCCGGATCGGTTCCCGGCGCCGGACTCAAACGCGAGTTTGAAGTCTGCAAACTAATCGACACGTCCACTTGCATCGGCTGCAAAGCATGTGAGGTTGCGTGCCTGGAGTGGAACGGATTGTCGTTCAGCGAAACGGTGTTCAACAACTCCTACCAGACGATGCCGGACACGTCGTGGAATTACTGGAACCTGATCCGGTTCAACGAGCACGAGCATCCCGAGCACGGCATGATGCTGCTGATGCGCAAGGATCAGTGCATGCACTGCGAGGATCCAGGATGCCTGGCGGCGTGCCCAGCGGATGGCGCGATCGTTCAGTACGTGAATGGAATCGTCGACTTCCAGCAGGAGCATTGCATCGGTTGCGGATACTGCATGACCGGTTGCCCGTTCAACATTCCGAAGTTCAGCCCGGGAGCGCGCAAAGTTTTCAAGTGCACGTTGTGCGTGGACCGAGTTAGCGCGGGGCTTGAGCCTGCTTGCATCAAGTCATGTCCGACGGGCTGCCTGCACTTTGGCACGAAGGACGACATGAAATTCCTCGCCGAGAAGCGAGCGAAGCAGTTGCGAGACGTGTCGGGTTTCAAGGATGCGGGCGTCTACGATCCTGCGGGCGTGAACGGCACGCACGTGATCTACGTGCTGCACGACGCGAAAAATCCTGAGTTGTACGGCGGCTTGCCGGCCGATCCACACATTCCGTGGACTGTGCAGCTCTGGAAGAAGCCGCTGAAGTGGCTCGGCAACATCGCGATTATCGGCGGCGTACTCGGCGTGGCCATCCACTATTTGCGCTTCGGGCCAAAGGTGATCGAAGAAGACGAACCGGGGAGAGTGACACCGACGCCGAAGCCGGGTTCAGAGCCCGGACCGGGGGCACGTCCATGAGCGAGGCTTACGTTCTTCCGAAAGGCCGAGTGCTGCGGTATACGTTTCAAGAGCGACTCATTCACTGGATGGCTGGCTTTTCGTACGTGTATCTGATGCTCACCGGTCTGGCATTCTGGTCGCCGTGGCTTTTCTGGATTGCAGTGATTTTCGGCGGCGGAACGATCGCGCGCGAATTGCATCCGTGGATCGGACTGATTTTCGTCGTGGCGGTTTTGCTGATGTTCCGAATGTGGGCTACGCAGATGCATGAGACGGAAGTCGACAAAGAGTGGTGGGATTCAGTCGGCCACTACATTCGAAACGAAGAAGACCAGGTGCCTACCGTCGGCCGCTTCAATGGCGGACAGAAGCTCCTCTTCTGGGGGTTTTTCTGGTGCGGCATCCTGCTACTCCTCAGCGGGCTCATTCTGTGGTTTCCGCACTGGATCCCATGGAACCTCCGCTTCCTGCGGTATGTCGCAGTGCTGGTGCATGCATCGGCAGCACTCCTCACGATCGGCCTCTTCATCATTCATGTGTACATGGGCACGGCGCTGGAACGAGGCTCGTTCGACTCCGTGGTTCACGGCGACGTGTCTGCCAACTGGGCGAAGAAGTATCACGGCATCTGGTACGATAAATTGATGCGAGAAAACTCGCCGAGGAAATGAGAAGTGGCAAGTGGGACGCGCGGATCGTCCGCGCCGGTGAATTAGCGTCTCAATATCCGTCTGCCGCCGAGGGACTCAATTTCTACCGGCACATCGCCCAATTTCAGAAATTACTCTATGCGGAATTAGAAAATCAGTGCGGTACCGAGCAGGTGGCGCGTCTCCCCGGCACGCTGCAGCAGGAGCTTGATCTTTTCGTTTTGCTGCCGCGCTTCGCGGCATTTCTCGGGATCATCGAAAAAAATGCGCCTCCTCCTCTCGCTCACGTAGCACTCGAGTTGCACACGAACGGTGGAACCAAGTGGCAGGAAATTCTGACGGAGTTCTGGCAGCAGGAACATGCACCGAATCCGGAGCGCGGCCAGGATTCAAACTCGGATGCGTCGCATTCGCTGATCGCGTGGACGTTTCTTCAGCCGTATGCGGAATATCTCGCCGACTACACGGCGCGTCCGCCGCTGCACGCGACGCCGCCAATCTGCCCGCTCTGCAACTCGAAGCCGCTCGTGGGAGTGCTGCGGCCGGAAGGCGATGGCGGGAAGCGATTTTTGATTTGCTCGTTGTGCGCCACCGAATGGGATTTCCGCCGGCTTGTCTGCGCGGGATGCGGCGAAGAGGACGTTCACAAACTCGCCGTTTACAGCGCGAAAGAAATCCCGTACGTGCGAGTGGAGGCGTGCGACACGTGCCATCAATACATCAAGACCGTCGACTTGACGAAAGATGGGAATGCGGTGCCGATGGTCGATGAACTTGCCACGATTCCACTGAATCTTTGGGCGGCCGATCACGGCTACGCGAAAATTCGCACGAATTTGCTCGGAATTTAGGCCGCTGCGGAAGACGTACCGAGCGCCGGTTTGTGCAGCGCCGCCACGATGAAACACCCCGCCAATATCTGAAACCAGTTTGACGCCAAACACATCTATTACAGTCTAACTCCTCAGTGAGGATTTAGAATTCCGCGTGCGATACTGGAGTTTTGGGGCGTGGCCAAAACTCTTGCATGACCGGCGCGGCTCAGGCCAACTTCTGCATAAACCGGCAGGAATCGGGTGTAATCGATGTGGATTGTTCGACTCGCATTACGGCGGCCATACACATTCGTGGTGGCGGCGATATTGCTTTTAATTCTGGGCCCGGTGGCGATCCTTCGCACTCCGACCGATATTTTTCCGAACATTAATATTCCCGTTGTCAGCGTGATCTGGAATTACGGCGGGCTTGAGCCGGAAGAAATGTCGAACCGGATCACGTACATCTACGAGCGCGTATTGACTACGACGGTCAATGACATCGAGCACATCGAATCGCAATCGTTCAACGGAATTGGGATCACGAAGGTTTTCTTTCATCCCGGCGTGCAGATTGCCAATGCAGTCGCGCAGGTAACAGCTATTTCGCAGACGATCGTGCGCAATTTTCCGCCCGGCACCACGCCGCCTCTTGTAATTCAGTACAACGCCTCAACGGTGCCGATTTTACAGCTTGCGCTTTCGGGAAAGGGCTTGAACGAACAGCAGCTGTTCGACACGGGCGTTAATTTCATTCGCACCGGGCTGATCACCGTGCCCGGCGTTGCGATTCCGTATCCGTATGGCGGCAAGCAGCGGCAGATTCAGATCGATTTGAACACGACGCAGCTCCAGTCCAAAGGCCTGTCGCCGAGCGACGTGGTGAATACGATTAGCAATCAGAATCTGATATTGCCGGGAGGAACCGCCAAGATCGGCTCGTTTGAATATCAAGTGGACATGAACGGAGCGCCCGCATCGGTCGAAGAGCTGAACAATCTGCCGATCAAATCTGTTGGCGATTCCACAATCTACATTCGGGACGTGGCGTTCGTGCGCGACGGATATCCTCCGCAGACAAATATTGTTCGCGTGGATGGTTCCCGCGCGGTTCTGATGTCGGTGCTGAAATCGGGCGACGCGTCGACGCTCGATATTATTTCCGGAATCAAGGCGAAGCTGCCCGTCATTCAGTCGTCGCTGCCGACGCATGTGGACATCCATCCAGTGTCGGACCAATCGCTTTTCGTGCGCGCGTCGATTCAGGGCGTAGTGCGCGAAGGAGCCATCGCAGCGGGGCTCACCGGCTTGATGATCTTGATGTTTCTCGGCAGTTGGCGCAGCACCATCATTATTGCGGTTTCGATTCCGCTGTCGATTCTGACGTCGTTGATCGTTTTGAGCGCGCTTGGTGAAACGATCAACATTATGACGCTGGGCGGTCTGGCTTTAGCTGTGGGAATTCTTGTCGACGACGCGACCGTGGAAGTGGAAAACATCAACCGCAATTTCGACCAGGGCAAGGAAATCGTTCAGGCAATTTTAGACGGTGCTTCGCAAATCGCTGTTCCGGCGCTCGTGTCAACGCTCTCAATTTGCATCGTGTTCGTACCGATGTTTTTCCTTTCGGGCGTGGCGAAATATTTGTTTGTGCCGCTTGCTGAAGCAGTGGTCTTCGCGATGCTCGCGTCCTATCTGCTATCGCGAACGCTCGTGCCGACCATGGCGCGGTATTTGCTCGTTGCGGTGACGGAAGAAGAACGGCGCGAGGCATCGCGGACGTCGCGCAACCCATTCGTGCGCATGCAGGAAAAGTTTGAAGTGGGCTTCGAAAAATTCCGCGGAGGTTATCACCGGAGGCTCGAGACGTCGGTCCGGCATCGCAAACTATTTATTGTCGTGTTCATGGCGGCTTGCCTGCTTTCATTTCTGCTGATTCCATTTGTTGGCCAGGATTTCTTCCCCAGCGTGGACAGCGGCGAATTCAAGCTGCATATGCGGGCGCCGACGGGCACGCGAATCGAAGACACGGCCGGCCTCTGCGACCGGGTGGAATCCGAGATTCGCCGCGAAATTCCGCCGAAAGAGCTGGTGACGATCATCGATAACATCGGACTTCCGTACAGCGGAATTAATCTTTCTTACAGCACGTCGGCGCCGATCGGTCCTGCAGACGCCGATATTCAGGTGGAGCTTGCACACGACCATCGGCCTACCAAGGAATACGTCCGTGCGCTGCGTTCGAATCTTGCGCATGATTTTCCGGGAGTGATTTTTTACGATTTGCCCGTGGACATCGTCACGCAGATTCTTAATTTCGGATTGCCGGCTCCGATCGACGTTCAAGTTGTGGGGCGCAATCTCGCGGCAAATCGCAAGTTCGCCGAGAACCTGATCAACAAGCTGAAGTTTGTTCCCGGTGCGGTGGACCTGCGGATTCAGCAACCGTTCAATTACCCGAAATTCCATATCGATGTAGATCGCATAAAAGCGAGCCAGGTGGGCTTCACGCAGAAGGACGTGGCGAACAATCTGCTGATTTCACTGAGCGGCAGTTCTCAAACGACGCCCACATTTTGGCTCGATCCGAAAACGGGTGTGAGTTACAACATCGCGACGCAAACGCCGCAGTACCGGATCGACTCTCTGCAGGATCTTCAGAATGTGCCGATCTCAAACGGCGTGGCGCCGCCGCAGATCATGGCCAGCCTGGGCACGATTAGGCGCGGCGCGGAAATGGCCGTCGTATCCCACTACAATATTCAGCCGGTCATCGATATTTTCGGTTCGGTGGACGGGCGCGACCTGGGAGGAGTGGCTGAAGACATCGGTAAAATTCTCGAAGACTCCCGGAAGGATTTGCCGCAAGGATCACAACTGATCGAGCGCGGCCAAATCCTCACGATGCGGTCGTCGTTCATCGGCCTGCTGGCGGGGCTGGGCTTTTCGATTCTTCTGGTGTATCTGCTGATCGTCGTCAATTTCCAGTCGTGGCTTGACCCGTTTATTATTTTAATGGCATTGCCGGCGGCGCTCGCGGGAATCGTGTGGTTTTTGTTTGTGACGGGCACGACGATTAGCGTCCCGGCACTGACGGGCGCGATCATGTGCATGGGCGTGGCGACGTCCAACAGCATTCTTGTGATCAGTTTCGCGAAAGAACGGCTCGAAGAGGGCGAGGATCCGGGAGAAGCGGCGCTCAACGCGGGGTTCACGCGCTTTCGGCCGGTGCTGATGACCGCGCTTGCGATGATTATTGGTATGTTGCCGATGTCGTTGGGTCTGGGAGAGGGCGGCGAGCAAAACGCACCGCTCGGACGCGCTGTGATTGGCGGGCTCTTGTTTGCAACGGTCGCCACACTGTTCTTTGTTCCGGTATTTTTCAGCTTCGTGCATAGTTGGCGACAAGGCAAGTCGACCAGCGCGGAGGCGTAGTCAGCCTCGCAATCCGAGCGACAGTCGGAAAAAAATGTGCGACAGGAATGTGAAGTAGAAGAAGAGGAGATATGGCGCAGACTGAAGGGAACACGAACCAATCGGAACGCGGGGACGCCCAAACACCTCGCGAGTCCGGGTCAAAACACACCATCTTGATCACGATGATCGTTTTGCTGATCGTCGCCGCGATTGTGGTGGGAGGAATCGTTCCGCGATTGAAAGCCAAAGCGGCGCTGAAGAGCGCGACTTACGACCTCGCGGTTCCGAACGTCAACGTGATGCATGCGAAACAAGGCGCGCCGCAGACGGAAATCGTGCTGCCGGGAAACATGCAAGCGTTTACGGAGTCTCCGATTTATGCCCGCACGAACGGCTACCTGAAAAAATGGTACGTGGATATTGGCGGACGAGTGAAAGCGGGCCAACTGCTCGCCGAAATCGAGACGCCGGAAGTAGACCAGCAACTGCAGCAAGCGCGCTCGCAGCTCAATACGGCCAAGGCGAATTATAACCTGTCGCAAATCACGTCGAACCGCTACCAGGACCTGAAGAATACCGACTCCGTGGCGCAACAGGATGTAGACAATGCCCTCGGCTCGGAACGAGCGAATGCAGCGACGGTGGCCTCCGCCGAATATCAGGTGAAATATCTCGAGCAGCTCGAATCGTTCAAGAATATTTACGCGCCGTTTGACGGCATCATCACGGTGCGCAATACCGACGTGGGTCACCTGATTAACTCCGGAGCCGGCACGGCCGCGGCTGAGTTGTTTCACATCGCGGCGATTCGCACGCTGCGCGTCTACATCAACGTGCCGCAGCAATTTTCGCCGGCCGCCAAGGCGGGCTTGATTGCGAATTTGACGCTGCAGGAATTTCCGGGGCGTCAATTCAAGGGGAAGCTCGTTCGCACGGCAAACGCAATCGATCTTGCGACGCGGACACTTCTGGTTGAGGTGGATGTCGATAATCCGACGGGCGAATTGTTGCCCGGATCATTTGCGGAAGTTCACCTGGCGGTGCCGTCCGGCGCGCCGACTTTCATCCTGCCGGTGAGCGCTCTGATTTTTCGTGCTCAGGGATTGCAAGTGGGGGTTGTGAAAGACGGAAATCACGCAGAGCTCGCGAACATCATTCTCGGCCGCGATTTTGGCGGAGAGGTGGAAGTTGTCTCCGGGCTTCAGGCCGATGATGACGTGATTGTGAATCCGCCGGACTCGCTGATTTCAGGAGAAACCGTTCGAGTGGCGGCAGCACAATCATCGGGGCAGGCCAAGGTAGCACAAGGTCAGACACAAGGTCAGAATCCACAAGGAAAGCAAGCTTCCTCGGGAGGAAGCCAGAAGTGAGTCCGCGCTTCCGCATCGAGTCGCGGCGCGGAGTTTTGTCTCCTCGAAAGCCGGCGTTAGTGCTCGGCTTGGGCGTTGTGTTTGCGCTTTGTGGATGCACTGTGGGCCCAAACTACGTTCGTCCGCCCGCCGAAGTTCCCGTGGATTTCAAAGAATTGGGGAATTGGAAGCCTGCACAGCCAAGCGACCAAATTTCGAAGGGAGACTGGTGGGAGATTTACGAAGACCCGCAGCTGAACGCGCTCGAAGCGCAGATTGATGTTTCGAACCAGAATTTGAAAGCCGCGCAGGAGCAATTCGAACAGGCTCGCCTGGCAATTCGAATTGCGCGCTCGAACTATTACCCAACGGTGACTGGCGGCGCGTCTGCTTCGCAAACTCACATCTCGTCCAACGGTCCGCTGTTCAAAGCTGGAGTGTCCAAATCCAACTACGCCGATTTTGCAATCCCGATCGATGCCTCGTGGGAGCCGGACCTTTGGGGCCGCGTTCGCCGAACGGTGGAAGCGAGCCGCTCGGAAGCGCAAGCGTCAGCCGCGGACGTAGCGAATGTGAGCCTGAGCCTTCACGCCGAGCTCGCGATGGACTATTTCCAATTGCGCGGGCTGGACGCACAGAAAGATCTTCTCGATTCGACCGTAATTGCATACGAGAAGGCGCTCGACCTCACGCAGAACCGTTACAAAGGTGGCCTTGCATCGGCAGTGGATGTGGCGCAAGCCGAAACACAATTGAGAACTACGCGCGCGCAGGCGATCGATGTGGGCGTGAACCGCTCCGCATTCGAACACGCGATTGCAGTTTTGATCGGCAAACCGCCCTCGCAATTCAGCTTGCCGGATTCGCCGCTACGAATTTCGCCGCCCGCGATTCCTCCGGGACTTCCGTCGGACCTGCTCGAACGCCGGCCGGACATTGCGGCTTCCGAGCGGCGCATGCAGGAATCAAACGCTCAAATCGGCGTCGCGAAATCGGCGTACTATCCGCTCGTCACGCTGACGGGCGCAGGCGGATTCGAAAGCGGCACGTTCACCACGCTGCTCCAAGGCCCCTCCGGCCTCTGGGCTGTGGGCGCGGCTGCCGCCGAAACACTTTTCGACGCCGGAAAGCGCCACGCAGTGACGCAGCAATCGGAATCCGCGTACCGGCAATCCATCGACAACTACCGGCAAACGGTTCTCGGCGCTTTTCAGGAAGTGGAGGACAATCTCGCCGCGCTTCGCATTCTCAACGACGAGGAAACTGTGCAGCAGTCCGCGGTGGCTTCGGCCGAGCACTCGCTCGCGCTTTCGAACAACCGGTACAAAGGCGGAATCGTAAATTACCTGGAAGTGATCACGGCGCAAAATGCGGCGCTTTCCGATGAAGTCACCGAAGTTGGAATTCAGACGCGTCGAATGCAGGCGAGCGTGCTGCTAGTGAAGGCAATTGGTGGCGGCTGGAATATTTCGAAAATCCCTCGCGTTTAGTCATCGCTATCTGTTGCATGATTCCGAGCGCGGCGCGGGAACTTTGGACTTGACACCTGGGAACGCGGGAATCATGGTTCGATTTAATAAAAGTTAATAAAAGAGACCGTTCTGCCGGAGCGCGGCCCCTGATGGTGAAAGTCCCATTGATTGCTGCCGGACGAAAATTCGGGCGGCTGAATTTACTGCGCGACGCTGCCTTTCCGGTTCTTCTGATTCTGGTGTTTCTGCCGTCGCGAGCCTTCGCGGATTCCGGCAACATTCACAATTCGAAAACCTACCTTCACGACGGCTGGACGCTTCAGTCAGGATGCGAGTTCAAGGCCGCCGGCGCCGAAATCTCCGCTGTGGGATTTTCGACAGCCGGATGGCATCAGACGACGGTGCCGTCGACCGTCGTTGCCGCACTCGTCGCCGACAATACGTACCCCGACCCGGATTTCGGAATGAATCTGCGCAAGATTCCAGGAACCACCTACCCGATCGGGAAAAATTTTGGCGAACTGCCCATGCCGAAGGACAGCCCGTTCCGATGCTCGTGGTGGTACCGCACGGAATTCCGCACGCCCGCCGGCTCCGACGGGCGTCACGTGTGGCTGCATTTCAGCGGGATTAATTATCGCGCGAATATTTGGCTGAATGGGCGAAAGCTCGCCGGCGCGGAGGCCCTGCTCGGCATGTATCGCATCTGGGAATTCGACGCGACGCCGTGGCTTGCGTCGAACGGCATGAATGTTCTCGCCGTCGAAACTTTTGCGCAAACGGAAACCGATCTCGGCATCAACTGGCAAGATTGGAATCCGGCGCCGCCCGATAAAAATATGGGGCTCTACAGCGACGTGTTCTTGAGCGTAACCGGCCCGGTGGAAATTCGAAATCCGCAGGTGGTGACGCATTTCACGGATGCGTCGAACCGCGAAGCGAACCTCACGGTGATGGCGCAGCTGTACAACGCAACGGAAAAGCCAATCATGGGCTCGCTCGAGGGGTACTTCGAGGATGTAAAGATCCAGCAGGCTGTGACGCTGAGGCCCGGCGAAACTCGCACGGTGAAGTTCTCGCCCGACCATTTTGCGGAGCTTCGCTTCAAGGACCCGAAAATCTGGTGGCCCACGCAGATGGGCCAGCCGAATCTCCACGATCTTTCCCTTCGCTTTTCAGTGGGCAGGGACTTTTCCGACACGGCGACGATTCGCTTCGGAATTCGGGAAATTACCTCGGAGCTGACGAGCAATGGTTCTCGCCTTTTCCGCGTGAACGGAAAGAAAATTCTGATTCGCGGCGGGGGCTGGGCGGAGGATATGCTCCTGCGCCGCTCTCGAGAGCGTTTGGAGCAACAATTTCAATACGTGCTCGACATGAATTTGAACGCGATCCGCCTCGAAGGCCAAATTGAGAGCGAAGATTTTTACGATCTCGCGGATGAAAAGGGAATCCTGCTGATGCCTGGGTGGGTCTGCTGCACCTATTGGCAGCTCTGGGACAAATGGAAACCGAGCGACCTGCCGATTGCGGTGCAATCGCTGCGTTCGCAGGCGTTGCGTTTGCGTTCGCACGCAAGCGTTCTCGTTTGGCTTAATGGAAGCGACGTGCCGCCGCCTTCTAAAGTTGAACGCGCTTATCTGAAAGTGTTGAAGGAAACGGAGTGGCCGAATCCGGCGCTGTCCTCAGCCGCAAGAATTCCGGCCGAATTCAGCGGGGCTTCCGGAATGAAAATGACGGGCCCGTACAACTACGTGCCACCGTCGTATTGGCTCACCGATCCGGGACAATTTGGCGGCGCGAGTGGCTTCAATTCGGAAACGAGTCCCGGCCCGGCAATCCCAACTCTCGGAAGCTTGAAACGAATGCTTCCCGAAGATCGGCTTTGGCCGATCAATGAAGTCTGGAACTATCATGCCGGCTCGGAAAGTTTTTCGAATGTCGATGTCTTCAATCGCGCGATGAATTCGATGATCGGCGCGCCGGTGGGACTTGAAGACTACCTCGCGAAATCTCAAGCCATGGCTTACGAAGGCGAACGCGCCATGTTCGAAGCGTACTCGCGCAACAAATATGCTTCGACGGGCGTTATCCAGTGGACGCTGAACAATTCGTGGCCGTCAATCTATTGGCATCTCTACGATTACTACCTGCAACCCGCGGGAGGATATTTCGGCACGAAGAAGGCGTGCGAGCCGCTGCACATTCAATATTCGTACGACGATCGCAGCGTGGTGGTTGTGAACAATACGTACCGGAAGGTTTCGGCTCTGGCGGTTACGGCCGAAGTTTACAATTTTAATCTTGAGAAAATCTTCTCGCAGCAGGCTTCGCTCGATATCGATGCGGACGGTGTCGCGCGCATCTTCACGATTCCGCCATTCGCCGAGTCATCGTCGCCGGTGTTTTTTGTGCGCTTGCGGATGCAGGACGCAGCGGGACATCTCGTTAGCTCCAATTTCTATTGGCTTTCGAGCAAGCCTGCGAAGATCGAGTGGGCGAAAACAGTTTATTTCGACGATCCGCCCACCACGAACTCGGCTTCGATTTATACTCCGGCCGCGCCGTACGATGACTTGAAAGCGCTCGCTCAATTGCCGCGAGTGCGAGTGACGGCGGCGGCGACCGTCGAGCACGAGCATGGTGGTCCGCGCGTCCGCGTGAAGATTACGAACCCCAGCAGCCATCTCGCGTTTCAGATTTGTCTCGGCATCCGGCAGAAGAATCAGTCGGCGGATATTCTCCCCGTGCTGTGGGAGGACAATTATTTCGAATTGATGCCGGGTGAGTCGCGGGAAATTACGGCGCGATACCTCATGCCCGATGCTTTGCAGGGAGATCCAGAGCTCTTCATCGGCGGCTGGAACATCGAACCCGCTTCGGTCCCTCTCCGCGACGCGAGCACCAGCGCCGGCTTGCCGCGAACGCAAGGGAGCGGGCACTAATGCCCGGCAATTCGCGCGATTCGACGATTACAACTCCTCGCTATTTTCCGCATGCGATGCTGCGGGAAATCTCGAGCAACCGCAAGCGATCCGCGAAACGATTCAGCGCAACGTGGGAGGCGACGTGATTTTCCCGTCCGAGCTGCTGTTGCCAATTCTGGAAGTTGTGCCGCTGCAACTTTTCGCGTATCACTTTGCGGTGCTCAATGGCTGCGATGTTGACCACCCGAGAAATCTCGTGAAAGTTGTCATCACCGAATGAGCGAGCCGATTCCCGCCGCGGCATCTCCCATAAAACTTAAAAGAGTTCTCGGCCTGTGGGATTTGATCATCATCGGCATCGTGATTATTCAGCCGATCGCGCCGATGGGAATTTATGGCGTCATCAGCAACGTAGCTCGCGGGCACGTCGTCACCACAATACTCATCGCCATGGTCGCGATGCTTTTCACCGCGGTCAGCTACGGGAAAATGGCGCGCGCATATCCGAGCGCGGGATCCGCGTATACCTACGTCGGCCAGGAGATTCATCCGGCACTGGGCTACATCACCGGCTGGGCTATGGTGATGGACTACATTCTCAATCCGCTGATCTGCACTGTGATTTCGAGCAAGCTGACGCAAAATATTCTTCCCGGCGTGCCGTACTGGGTGTTGGCGATCTGCTACGCGGTGGCTTTCACTGTGTTGAACTTGCGAGGCGTGAAAACATCGGCGCGAATCAACGATGTACTCGCAGCCGGCATGACGATTGTCGTCATCGTGTTTTTCGCATTCGTGATTCGCTTCGTGTGGGGAATTGAGCACTACGGCGCAGGATTCTTCACGCAGCCGTTTTACAATCCGGAAACTTTCAGCTTCCCCGGCGTTTTCCGCGGGACCTCGATCGCGGTCCTCACATATATAGGTTTCGACGCAATCTCCACATTTTCGGAGGAAGTTGAGAATCCCCGGCGCAATATCATGCTTGCCACTGTTCTGGTGTGCGTGATTACCGGTGTGTTGTCGTCGCTCGAAGTGTATGCAGCGCAGCTCGTGTGGGGCTCGAAGCCGTTTTCGCCGGAGATGGTTGAATCCGCATTTCCTCTTGTGGCCCGGCAAATAGGCGGCTTCTTTCTTTTTCACCTGATCAATTTCACCGTGTTGATCGCAAATATCGGGTCGGGCATGGGCGCGCAGCTCGGAGCCGCGCGGCTACTCTACGGAATGGGGCGCAGCGACGGCATCCCGAAAAAGTTTTTCGGCGCGCTCGATACAAAGAATCGCATTCCGCGCAACAACGTGATATTCGTCGGCGCAATCGCGCTGGTGGGCGCATTCCTGATCAGTTATGAGCGGGGAACTGAGCTGCTGAATTTCGGCGCGCTGATCGCATTCATGGGCGTGAATGCTGCGGCTTTCGTTAGATGCTTCGTGCGCGCGAAAGAAAAGACGTGGACGAATCTTGCATTTCCCGTGCTGGGATTTGCGATCTGTTTCTTCATTTGGCGAAATCTCGGCCGTTACGCAATCGCTCTGGGAACGGTTTGGATGGCTGTTGGAATTGCGTACGGCGCGGTGAAGACGAAAGGGTTCAAGTCGGAGCTCGTGCAATTCGATATTCCTGCCGACGATGCCTGACGCCGGAAGCTTAACGAAAAAACCGTGTCCCCGCTGCTCAATCCGGCTCTTGCGTAACGATGTGGACATCCACCGCCGTTACCTCGCGCAGAAAACGATTGATCGTATTCAGGAACAGAAGTTTTCGCCAACCCTCGACGGCCGTTCGCCCGAAAATCACCTGTGTGATGTGCTTTTCGCGAACAAATTGTGCGGTCGCGTCTGCCACGTTGTCACCCTTCAGCCGAACGGTTTTTGCACCCAGACTCTCCGCAAATTGCATATTTGCTGCCAGCAATTTCTGATCCTGCTCCGCAGAATCCGCGTGATGCACATCGATGTGCACAGCGTACAGGTCCGCGTCCATTCGCCGCGCCATCCGCGCCGCACGCGCTACTAGGTACTGCGCCTTCGGGTTGGCGCTGATCAGTACGGCGATTCGTTCGCGCACGGCCCAACTTTCTTGAATATCTTTTTCGACCATGTAGGATTCGAGGCTGCGGTCCACCTGCTCCGCCACCTGTCGAAGGGCCAATTCGCGCAGCGCGATTAAATTCCCGCGCCGAAAGAAATTCTTGAGCGCCTGCTCCACTTTTTCACTGCCATACACATCACCGCGCTTCATCCGGTTTTGAAGCGCTTCGGGGGTCAGATCCACCATCACGGTTTCGTCCGACACTTGCAGGACCCAGTCCGGCACAGTTTCGCGCACGGCTACTCCTGTGATCGCGCGGACCGTTGGGGCGATGCTTTCGATGTGTTGAATGTTTACGGTGGAAATCACGTCGATCTTTGCTTCGAGCAGTTCAAGCACATCCTCGTATCGCTTGCGGTGCTTGCTTCCCGGGATGTTGGTGTGCGCCAGTTCGTCCACCAGCACCACGGCGGGACGGCGCGCCAGAATTCCGTCGGTGTCCATCTCGTCGAAGAGCGTGCCTTTGTAATCGATCTTCTTCCGTGGCACGGTTTCGAGCTGCGCGGAAAGCTCCGCGATGCCCTTGCGCCCGTGCGTTTCCACGATTCCGATCACGACGTCCTCGCCGCGAGTTTTTCGCCGGATCGCCTCGCTCAGCATGCTGTACGTTTTGCCCACGCCCGGTGCGTAGCCGAGGAACAGCTTCATCATGCCCTTGGCTTTCTCGGGCGGCTTCGACTCCGCGAGCCATTGTTCAGGCGATTTTGGCATGCCGGCTATTCTCTTTTACAGCTGCGTGGAAAGCTACGATAGAATGACGCGATGCGCGAAACTGCCTTCAGCCGTGCTGTTCAATTCGCGGCCGCATTTGGCATCGTGCTCGGGATCACCGTTTTTTACCGCAAGGCGCTTCCCGTCAACGCCACTACTGTCGCGCTCACATTTCTGCTCGCCATTCTAGCGGTTTCCACATTCTGGGGCATCGCAGTTTCCGTTTTCATGTCCGTGGTGGCGATGCTCGCTTTCAACTATTACTTCCTGCCGCCGGTCGGCACGCTGACGATCTCCGATCCGCAGAATTGGGTGGCCCTCTTCGCGTTCCTGGTGGTATCGGTTCTCGCCAGCCATCTTTCCACGAGCGTACGCAAGCAGGCGCAGGATGTTTCCGCCCGCAGGCGCGAAGTGGAGCGGCTCTATTCATTCACGCGCGGTCTTCTCGAATCCGGGAACGTGATTCAACTGCTCAATCGAATCCCGGCGCAGATCGTGGATACGTTTGAGGTCGGCGCCGCCGCTTTGCTTCTTGCCGACAAACAAAAAATATACCGCTCGGGGCCGGTGATGCCCGCGCTCGATCTCGAAAGTCTCAAGGCGGTAGTCGCGCGCGAAGAGCCGATAATCGACGCGGCCAACAGCCTCTGCTTCGTTCCCGTGCGCATGGGCGTGCGGCCGATCGGAAGCCTCGGTATATCCGGTACGATTCTTTCGCGCCAGACGCTTGAAGCGATCGGCACGCTGATTGCCGTCGCGATGGAACGCGCTCGCGCCGTCGAACAGCTCGGGCAAACCGAGGCAGCTCGGGAAGGTGAGCGGCTCCGAACGGCCTTGCTCGATTCTGTTACCCATGCGCTCCGCACGCCTCTCACATCGATCAAAGCTTCCGTTACTAACCTGCTCTCGAATCCCGCGCTGAGCGGCGCTCAAAAGTCTGAGCTGCTCACAATCATCAATGAAGAAAGCGATCGCTTGAACCGGCTCGTCGGTGAAGCCGCCGAGATGGCGCAGCTCGATGCTGGAGAAGTCGTGCTGCAACTCGAGCCTCGTCCGCTCGCCGAAGTCGTCGCCGCCGCACTCGTGCAGACCAAAACCATTCTTGGGAACCGGCGCGTCGATTTGCTCGTTCCGGCCGACTTGCCTCTCGTTCGCGTCGATCTGGCGCGAGCCCGCGAGGCGCTCGTCCACTTGATCGAGAATGCGAATCAGTATTCGCCGCCCGGTGAGCCCATCACGATCACAGCCGAACACCGCGGCGATTTTGTAATCACGAGCGTCGCCGATCGCGGCGCCGGTATCGACGACCCCGAGCAAAACTTGATCTTCGAGAAATTTTATCGCGGCCGCGATCAGCGCTATCGCGTGGAAGGCACTGGCATGGGATTGCCCATTGCCAAAGCGATTGTCGAGGCCCATGGTGGCGCCATCAGCCTCACCAGCCAGCCCGGACACGGTTCTGTGTTTTCATTTACGCTTCCAATCGCTCGCAGCCGCATTGGGCCCGCATGAACTCCAGCACGATTCTCATCGTCGACGACGAGCCGCAAATCCGCCGCGTGATGCTTACTACGCTCACGTCACAAGGATACAGCGTGATCGAAGCGAAGACAGGAGAAGAAGCGATTGAAAAACTTCGCTCTGAACGCGCCGATCTGATTCTTCTCGACGTGAACATGCCCGGAATCTCCGGCCTCGACGCGTGCCGCGAGATCCGGCGCACCAGCGATGTGCCCATCATCGTCCTGACTGTGCGCAACACCGAAAAGGACAAGGTCCAGGCTCTCGATGCAGGCGCCGACGATTACGTTGTGAAACCTTTCGGTGCTCAGGAATTGATGGCTCGAATTCGGGCGGCGCTCCGGCGCGCTGCGCCCGATGAAACGCTCTCGGCTTTTAATTCCGATGACCTGGCGATCGATTTTTCCAAGCGCACGGTTGCAGTGAAGGGAAGCCACGTCCGTTTGACGCCCAAAGAATTTGAATTGCTGCGGCAGCTCGTTTCGAATCAAGGAACCTCGCTCAGCCATCGCCGATTGCTGCAGGCCGTCTGGGGCCCGGACTACGGCGATGAAACCGAATATCTGCGCGTGTTCATCAATCAGTTGCGCAAGAAAATCGAGCCCGATCCGCGTCATCCTCGTTACATTCATACGGATCCCTGGATCGGCTACCGGTTCGAGGCGCCGCGTGAAAAGCCTCGCAACTCCAGATCCGACAAATCATCCGGGAAATAATCGCGCAAATTCGCTAGCGCATCGGGCGCGCCGCATCCAGCTCCAGATTTAGCTCCAGCACATTCACGCGCGGTTCGCCGAGAAATCCGAGTTGCCGCTGCTCCGTATGCTTCAGCACCAGCGTGCGCACTTCTTCTGGACTGGCTCCTCGTTCCCGGGCCACGCGCGCGACTTGAAACTCCGCCGATGCCGGAGAAATATGAGGATCGAGGCCGGATCCCGAAGCCGTGGCAAGATCAACGGGAATCCGCGCGCCCGGATTCTCTGCGGTGAGCGATTGCACGCTGCTCGAAACCCGTTCGACCAGCGCCTTATTCGTCGGGCCGAGATTCGATCCGCCCGAGGCCATCGGATCGTATCCTGCAGCGCCAGCTGCAGACGGCCGCGAGTGGAAATATCCCGGAGAAGTGAACGGTTGTCCGATCAGGTGTGAACCCGCGATTGTTCCGTCGGCTCGTGTAACCAATTCGCCGTTTGCTTGCCGCGGATAAAATAGCTGCGCGAGCCCGGTCACGACGAGCGGATAAATAATTCCCAGCAACACCGTCGTCGCAAGAGTCATCCAGATTGAGATCAGGAGATTTCGCTTCATGTTGTCCTCGCCATCGCCTTCAGCTTCGAACTCACGCCAAGCCGACGTGCGTGATAATCAGGTCGATCAGCTTGATGCCAAGAAATGGCGCAATGATTCCGCCAATGCCGTATACGAGCAGATTGCGCCGCAGCAGCGCCTCCGCGCCCAGCGGACGGTACTTCACGCCGCGCAATGCCAGCGGCACAAGCGCAATAATAATCAGTGCATTGAAAATCACCGCCGAAAGCACCGCCGATTGCGGTGTTTTTAAGTGCATGATGTTCAGAACGTCGAGTTGCGGAAACGCGACCGCAAACATTGCCGGAATAATCGCAAAATATTTCGCCACGTCGTTCGCCACCGAAAAAGTCGTTAGCGATCCGCGCGTAATCAGAAGTTGTTTCCCAATTTCGACGATCTCGATCAGCTTGGTCGGATTCGAATCCAGGTCCACCATGTTGCCGGCTTCTTTCGCAGCTTGCGTGCCGGCATTCATTGCCACTCCTACGTCGGCTTGCGCCAGCGCCGGCGCATCGTTTGTTCCGTCGCCCGTCATCGCGACGAGTTTTCCCTTCGCCTGTTCGCTGCGTATCAGCGCGAGCTTGTCTTCCGGCTTGGCTTGCGCCAGAAAATCGTCTACTCCCGCTTCGCGCGCGATGGCTGCCGCCGTCAGCGGATTGTCGCCAGTGATCATCACGGTACGAATGCCCATCGCGCGCAATTGATCGAACCGCTCGCGCATTCCGCCCTTCACGATATCTTTCAGGTAGATCGTCCCCAGAATTCGCCGGTCCTCCGCTACCAGCAGCGGGGTGCCTCCGGCCCCGGAGATGGCCTTAACGGTCTCTTCCACTTTCGCTGGAATTGGATTGCCGCTCGCACCCGCGTACTGCGCGATCGCATCGAATGCACCTTTGCGGATTTCGCGCCCATCCAGATTTACTCCAGACATTCGCGTGGACGCAGAAAATGGAATAAAAGTTGTCGCTACTGACGCAAGCTCGCGCCCGCGCAGCCCGTATTTCTCTTTCGCCAGCACCACAATCGACCGTCCCTCCGGCGTCTCATCCGCCAGCGACGCGAGCTGCGCTGCGTCGGCCAGCTCGGCTTCCGTAACTCCGGGGGCAGGGATGAATTCCGTCGCCCGCCGGTTTCCGAGCGTAATCGTGCCGGTCTTGTCCAGCAGTAGCGTATCAACGTCGCCCGCCGCTTCCACCGCTCGCCCCGACATGGCCAGCACGTTTCGCTGCACCACGCGATCCATTCCTGCAATTCCGATCGCCGAAAGGAGCCCGCCAATCGTCGTCGGAATCAGGCACACCAGCAGCGAAATCAGCACGTAAATCGATTGCGGTGCTCCCGAGTAAATGGCCAACGGCTGCAGCGTCACCACTGCCAGCAGAAAAATAATCGTCAGGCCCGCCAGCAAGATATTCAACGCGATCTCGTTAGGCGTCTTCTGCCGCTCGGCTCCTTCCACGAGCTTGATCATCCGGTCGAGAAATGTTTCGCCTGGGTTCGATGTAATCTTCACCGTGATTTCATCGGATAGGACGCGCGTCCCGCCCGTCACCGCCGAGCGATCGCCGCCCGACTCGCGAATCACCGGTGCTGACTCGCCGGTGATCGCCGATTCGTCTACCGACGCGACGCCCAGAACCACTTCGCCGTCGCCTGGAATAAATTCTCCGGCCCTTACCACCACCACATCGTTCGCGCGCAACTTCGAACCTGCGACTTCCTCGAATGTGCCATCGGCGGCGATTCGCCGCGCGTGCGTTTCCGATCGGGCTTTGCGCAGGGTATCCGCCTGTGCTTTTCCGCGGCCTTCCGCCATCGCCTCCGCGAAGTTCGCAAACAGCACCGTAAACCACAGCCACAGGGTAATCTGCAGCGCGAATCCGAATTCCGCGGTGCGGTGCGGGAGTTCGTGCAACAGGGCCACGGTCGTCACCACCGCGCCGACTTCCACAACAAACATCACCGGATTCTTCATCAGCGTGCGCGGATTCAGTTTCCGCACCGAGTCGCGTACCGCCCCGCTCACGATTCCGCCGCTCCACAGGGATTTCTTCTGTGCTCTCGGCTTTTTGCTTCCGTCGGCTGGCAACGTCGTTTCAGGAGTCATAGTCATTTCCGCGCTCATCGCTTATCCCCCAAATGCTTTTCCTGCGTGCATCAGCAGGTGTTCCAGTATCGGCCCGAGGCTCAGCACCGGAAAAAACGTGAGCGCGCTCACGATCAGCACCACGGAAACAAGCAGCGTCGCGAACAGCGGCGTCGTCACAGGAAACGTCCCTGCTGTTTCGGGCGTAATCTTTTTGCGAGCGAGGCTTCCCGCAATCGCCAGCACCGGAAGCACCATGAAAAATCTTCCGAGTAGCATGTCGAACCCCATGCTCACGTTGTACCAGAGCGTGTTCGCGCTCAGCCCCGCGAATGCCGACCCGTTATTCGCCGCTCCGGACGTGTATGCGTACAAAATCTGCGACAGCCCGTGCGGCCCCGGATTCGTAATGCCCGCCTTCCCATACGGCGTCACCGCTCCGACCGCCGTGAATACCAGAATTACCAGCGAGAAGATCAGCACCGCCAGCATCGCCATTTTTACGTCGTACGCCTCGATCTTTTTCCCCAGGTATTCCGGCGTCCTCCCGACCATCAGCCCGGCGATGAACACAGTAAGAATGATGAACACGACGATCCCGTAAAGTCCCGCTCCCACGCCGCCAAACACGATCTCGCCAAGCATCATGTTGATCATCGGAATCATGCCGCCCAGCGGCGTATACGAATCGTGCACGCCATTCACAGCACCGCAGCTCGCGTCCGTCGTCACCGTAGCAAACAGCGCCGAATCCGCGATCCCGAACCGCACTTCTTTCCCTTCCATGTTTCCGCCAGCCTGCGTCGCGCTCACATGCTGGTCAATTCCGCGCAACTCCGGATTGCCGCGCGATTCCGCCGTGTACGCAAACACCACGCCCGCGAGAAACAGCGTCGCCATCGCTCCCCACACCGCCCAGCCGTGCCTTTGCGAGCCCGTCATCCGCCCCAGCGTGTAAGTCAGCCCCGAGCCAATCGAAAAAATCAGCAGCATCTGGACGAAGTTCGTCAACGGCGTCGGGTTCTCGAATGGGTGCGCGCTGTTCGCGTTGAAGAATCCGCCTCCGTTCGTCCCATACATCTTGATCGCTTCCTGCGACGCTACCGGTCCAAGCGTGATCGACTGCTCGGTCACACGCTGCGTCGTCGTTTTTCCGTCCGCGCCGGTCACCTGCACCGTTTGCGGATCCACAAGCTGTGCCGTCGCATACGGCTTCAACGTCTGCACCGTTCCTTGCGAAACGAAGAAGAGAGCCACCACGATGCACGCCGGCAGCAGCACCCACAAAATCGTCCGGGTCAGGTCCACCCAGAAATTTCCGAGCGTTTCCATTTCCCGCCGCGCGATCCCGCGAATCACCGCAATTGCCAGCGCAATTCCCGTCGCTGCCGACAGGAAATTGTGGTACGCCAGCCCGGCCATTTGCGTGAAGTAGCTCATCGTCGTCTCGCCGGAATACGCCTGCCAGTTCGTGTTCGTCGTAAACGACGCCGCCGTATTGAACGCCAGATCCGGCGCCACCGCCCCGAAGCGCTGCGGATTCCACGGCAGCCACTGCTGCACGCGCATCATCGCGTACAGCACGACCATCGACACCACGCTCAGCAGCAGCATCGCCGTCGCATACTCGGTCCAGCGCATCTCGTGCTTCTCATCCACGCCCGTAATGCGGTAGAGCAACCGCTCGACCGGTCGCAGCACCGGATCCATAAATGTCTTCTCGCCGCTAAAAACGCGCGCCATAAAAACGCCCATCGGCTTCGTGATCGCCAGCAACAGAGCGAAAAAGACGCCAATCTGAAACCATCCATTCGCCGTCATGTTCAAAACCTCTCCGGCCAAAGCAGTGCCGTCAGCAGATAGACAAGCAGCAGCGCCGAAATTCCCAGAAGCAGAATATTGCCTAGCATGTTGGCCGCTCCTTACTTCAACCGCTCACATCCCCACACATATACAATCGCCACAACAAAAAACCCAACCGTGCACGCCAAGAAAATAATATCCCGCATCGCTCTCACCTCTTCGTCTTTGCCTTTCGTGCCATCGTCATCCTGCCGGCTCTTTTTCGCCTTCCCGGCTAGAACTTCAGCATGATGGAAATATCGACGAACGACTCATTTCTGCGAAGATCAGGGAACCAAACAGTTGAGCCCACCGCACCGCAGGCCGTCTGCGCGGGCCCCAGGCTCGTCTCCCCCGACGTAACGCCACTCTGGCAGACGTATTGTGTGGGGAAACCTGTGTTACCGCCCGGCGGCGTAATTCCACCTCGGCCAGACCAATACGGCACGTTCGCGTGACGGTAGTCATACTCCCAACGGAACGTCACGTATTGCTTCGGCATGTAGTCAAACGTGATTGACGAGTCCCATGCCTTGAATGGATCGCCCGGATTCTCCGTAAAGTACGGCGAATTCGTGGCTGCTGAAATGGCGCTTTCTCCATTGATGGGCGGCAGAAGCACCAGGTAGCGTCCCGGATTGTTTATTTTGCCGCCTCCGACCGTCAATCCGAACACGTCCCGGTGGAACCAGAAGCGGTTGTAGAGCATGAATCCCACGAAACTCTGCTTCGGGCCACCCGCTGTATTGCCGTGACAGCTCACACCGCTGCCGTATTCGCATCCCAAATCTCCGGTCAGCGAAAACGCCATCTTGTCCAGCTGGCTGTCCGGCCGATCGAAATACTTGATCTCGATACTGTCGTCGGTATGGATGCGTTTGCGATGGGGTACGAAAAGGTCGTCCTGACCCACGGCATAATTGTTCGAGATGATGTTGATCCACGGTGCTGGAGTCCACTTGATCTGTCCTCCCACGCCGGGCGTGTGATTGGCTGAGCCGTATGCCTGCCATCCATTGATGAACCACGGCTCGATCTTCAAATGTGCCGTGGGGAAAATCTGCACTCGTACGCCCTGGAAAAACCACGGAGTGTTCGACGAAACATACGACGGCTGGTACGCCCAGTTGTCGAAATTGTAGTAGCTGAACAGGCCCACATACGACATGAAGATTCCTGCGTCCACGTTGATCCCGTGCAACGCATTGAAGTGATATCCGCCGTACGCCTCCGATACATAGCGATACGCATTAGCGAGGTCCCATTGCCCGTGGCCGGGGCTTGGGTCATTTCGCGGCGTTGTCACCGAATACATCCCAAACTGCGTCATCAGCCGCGCACGCACGTTGTCGTAGTGAAAGTCCCCGCCCACTCCGAGCTGCTCCAGCTGTACTTCCGACGACCGGAAAAGTTCGCTCGATCCGCCGATCGAATGGTCGGTCGGATGGTTGAAGTCGATCACGTAGTTCGTGTCGGCCCGTATCTCCGGTGTAAAAAACTTCGTGTCCCAAAATATTTCCTTCGTGCGAGGGTTGCCGTTTAGCCAGGTCCAGTCCGCGTCCGAAAAAGGTTCCACCTTCGCGGGTGCGGTCGCTGGCGCTGCGATCTTGGCTGTCGCCATCGCCGCTTCCTGCGAGGAAGATGCGCTCACGGTCTCAGGCTCGGTTGATTTCGCCGGAAACACCGCCGTGACCAAGCCCGGCTGACCAGACGATTGCTCGGCCAGCTTCTGGGCCTTCAGTTCCGCCTCGAGCTCGTCGATCCGCTGCCGCATTGCTTCGAGCTCCTTCAATATCGTCGGCGGGATGGGTTGTTCCGCCTTGCTCGCTGTCTGGTTTTCCGCTGCGTTCGTTGTTTGTGCAGAGCAGGAAAGTTGTGTAAACGCCAGAAGAAGCCCGCAGACAGCGGCCCGCCACCTATTCTCGATTAGAAATTTCAGCATGGATCTCGTCTCCTCTTTTCCTTTTTTCGCCCCGATTCCGTCTATTGCAAGACCGCTCCAAGCCCGGCCTCCGCCCATAAGAAACCTCCCGCCGCAAGCGATGTGGCATCCGTCACAACCGCTTGGGAGTTGCCTCTGTTCTGATTTTTCCGGGATTTCTCAATTCCAGTGAAGCCAGGTTACCAGCGAATTGAAAAGCTCGATTCCAGCAAACAGCGCGGCCAGCCCGCCAACCGCAACGCTCAGTTGGATTAGCGTCTCCCGGCGCACAGAATCCCGCGCGCCCGCCTTTGGCGATGTGGCCAGGCCCTGCGTCGAATCGGTCTTCTCATGGCCCCCGGCTGCGCTCCTGTCGGCTTCCGGTTCCATCTCATACAAATGTTCCGGCAAGCGCTTCTTGTGAGCGTTCAGCCGCTTGCGCTCTCGATCCAGGTGCACAAACACATACGCATAAAATCCGCATGCTGAAACGCAACTGACTATAAACGTGACGGCGAGCATTTCCGCTCTCCCTCGCCTCTTGGCTGCACGGCAGCCCGGGGCGACGAACGGAACCATCGTGCGCGTTCGTGCATTAGGAAGGCATAAAGGACGCGTAAGGTTTTCATAAAGATTTCGGCTGCACCAAGATTTCCCTATCACGGTCCCGCAAGCGGAAGCTCCTCGGACACAAGATTCAAAGGCACGAACAGGTGAGGCGCTCCTGTACCATCCCTGTCCGTTTTTACGTGTTCTCGTAGCGGACAAATTCAACTTCGCGTGCTAGCCTGAATGCAGAGCGAAGTGGGGAGATTATGCGGTCGGAAAATGCTAGGGCGAGGACGTGCAACGCTCCCAATGAGAACCCGCCGAGCGCTCGTTTCGCCACACCAAACGCCGCGATTCTAATCTACGGTACCGCGATTAGAAATGCCCGTAAGTCACTGAAACCATGCGCCTGAGACTAGTTCTAATCGGCTGTAAACAGCCCCTCTCAGCATCGAGCATCAAGGCCGTTCGATGACTCGCCCGCGCGTCGTCATCCTCGGTGGCGGCTTCGGCGGCCTCAGCGTCGCGCGCAAACTGAAAAACGCGCCCGTCGACGTCACCCTGATCGACCGTTGCAACTATCATTTATTTCAACCGCTGCTGTACCAAGTTGCGACTGGCTCGCTTTCACCCGCGAATATCACCGGCCCGCTGCGGCAAGTTCTCAAGAACCACAAGAACACAACCGTTCTGCTGGCCGAAGCGATCGACATCGACGCCGCCAATCGACGCGTGATACTGAGCGACGGCGCGATCGACTACGACATCCTGGTAGTCGCCACTGGTTCGAGCCACCAATATTTCGGCCACGACGAATGGGAGCATTTTGCGCCCGGCCTAAAGACGATCGAAGACGCAACGGACATGCGTGCGCGAGTTCTTCTCGCTTTCGAAGCCGCCGAACGCGAGCGCGATCCCGAAAAGTTGCAAGAGTGGATGACGTTCGTGATTGTCGGCGGCGGTCCGACGGGTGTGGAACTGGCGGGTGCTTTGGGCGAAATTGCGAACGATACGCTGAAGTACGATTTCCGAAACATCGACACTTCCGAATCGCGCATCATTCTTGTCGAAGGCACCGACCGAGTTCTGCCCACGTATCCGCCAAAACTTTCCGGAGCCGCGCGCAAAATGCTGGAACGCCTGAGCGTTACAGTTCGCACTGGCGCAATGGTCGTCGACGTGAAAAAACTTTCTGTCACGATCAAGGACGGCAATCGAACTGAAATCATTCCGACCCGCACAATTCTTTGGGCTGCCGGAGTACTCGCATCTCCGCTCGGCCGCATGCTCGAGAAATCCGCCAGTGCGAAGCTTGATAAGGCCGCTCGCGTAATTGTCGAGCCGGACATGACAGTTGCCGGCCATCCCGAAATCTTCGTGATTGGCGATCTTTCAAATTTCAGTCATCAAACAGGGAAGCCGCTTCCCGGAGTTGCGCAACCTGCGATTCAACAGGGTCATTACGTTGGCAAAGCAATCGAGCGGCGATTGCGCGACGAGAAAATTGAGCCGTTTCATTACTTCGACAAAGGGAATCTTGCGACCATCGGACGCGGCGCAGCAGTCGCGGATTTGAACTGGCTGCGGATCTCTGGCTTGCCGGCGTGGCTGATCTGGATCTTCGTTCACTTGATGTACATCGTGCAGTTTCGGAACCGGCTTCTCATCTTCCTGCAATGGGCGTGGCTTTATTTCACATTCGATCGCGCGGCGCGGCTGATTACAGGCAAGAATCCGCTGCCATTGGATTTGTGAGGATGCGATCCTTCGAGAGGACCGCCGGGCAGCCGTGCGCACGCGCCATCAATCTCCTCTCGTGTGGAGCAAAGCGGCGTAATACAATTTCAATACCAGCCGGATTCCATGGGTAAAACTCAAAAGACGATTTTCGCCGCATTAGCGGCGTTGACGCTTGTGGCGTTGACGGCCGCGATCCTCACGTGGCATTGGGGAAATTATCGCGAGCGGTTGCGCGCAATGCGTTCAGCTTCAAAGGGACGGGATGCGGTCGTAGATACGCGCGCGCTCGACACGGCCCAGCAATTGTCGCAGCTCGCCGAAACGCGCACCGAGAAAGGTTACGCGCAGGAGGCCCTGCGGCTCGCGGATTATTCAGTAGACGCGGCGTTCGCGGCAGCGCTCGAGGAAGCCGCGGAAAACCCCGCACCCTTGACGCGCGAAACACGCGAGATTGCTGCGCGCATCAAGACTACGTCAGCGGCCGTAACTGCAGATCAAATTCGAGTGGCGCAGCTCACCCAGCAGATCGCCAAGGCGCACGGAAACACAAAAGATAGCGTTCAGCAGGAACTCGACGTGGTTCAGGCTCAACTCGAACTCGATCAAGACGAATTGGACGATGCCCACCAGGACCTCATCCGTGCAGGCGGCGACAAACAAGCTTCGCTCCAGCGTCTGATGGACCAGCACGAAGCCTCGCAAAAAGCCGCGGCCGCACAGACAAATGCCAATGGCACGGCAAGCGCGGCGCCGTCCATCGAAATTACGACGTCCAGAAGCGTCGTTGCGCAGGCAGGCGCATGGCTATCGCTCGAGTCGAAACAGAATCTTTTGCGCCAGGCGCAGCAAAATGCTTTCGGCCGCCAATCGAAGCTTGCGGAAGCGCATGACGCACTCGAAAAGGAATTGGACCAGGAGAAATCGCAGAAGAAGGTTATTCACAAGGCGGTAAGGAGTGGCGCGAAAGCCGGAGCGGTACTAAACGCGAATGGAGCGGGCGCGACGCCTGGCTCAAACGCTGCAGCAGAGCCGAACGGAGCTTCCAAGGCGAATGCTGGCCCGGACGCGACCGCCGCCGTCGCAACGAATCAAGCAGCCGGCGCAACAGCAAATCCTGGCGAACCGGCCGGTACGGACTCGACGATTTCTTTTCTAAAGTCCCTGACGGTCGATCAGAAAGACCTCGCGCGCCTTGATAAACGAATTGAGAACGAGCAGGAACTCGCCGCGCTTTACGGAAAGTGGATCAATTACATCACTGTTCGAAAGCAAGCTTTCCTGCACGGACTCTTTGTCGCGACGTTCTGGATTCTGTTCATTGCGCTGTTCGTTTTTGCTGCAAATGAGGGAGCGCGGCAATTCTTTTCCGATGTCGCTGCCGAACGCCGCGAGATTCAGAAGCTGCAAGCTGTGATTTTGTTCGGAGTAGAGGCGGTCGGGATTGGGCTGATACTGTTGGTCATCCTCGGGATGCCCAGCAACTTTGCGACAGTTCTTGCACTCGCTGGCGCAGGACTCACAGTCGCGCTGAAAGATTTCATCGTCGGATTCTTCGGCTGGTTTGTCTTAATGGGCAAGGACGGAATCCGGCCGGGCGACTGGGTGGAAATCAACGGAGTGGGCGGCCAGGTTCTCGAAGTAGGCTTGTTCCAAACAGTGCTGTTGGAAACGGGGAACTGGACGGATGCGGCTCACCCGACGGGACGCAAGGTGACGTTCGTCAATAGTTTTGCGATCGAGGGGCACTTCTTCAATTTTTCCACGTCTGGCCAGTGGCTTTGGGACGAGCTGGAAATACAAGCGCCGCAGGATGCGGATCCGTACCCGCTCGCGGAGACGATTCAAAAGATCGTCGCCCAAGAGGTGGGCGCGAACGCGCACGTCGCAGAAACGGAATGGCAGCGAGTGGTGCCGGGTTATTCGAAGCGAGGATTTTCGGCGGCTCCGTCGGTCAGCGTCCGTCTCACCGGCGGCAGCGTCAGCATCCTGGTGCGATACATCACGCAGGCCAGCGAACGTCAGGAAGTTCGCACGCGTCTCTACCGCGCAATAATTGAGCTGTTGCGGCAAAAAGAACTACCGGCAGGTTCACCTGGAGCAGCGGCGATTCAGCCTGTTGCGCCGGCTCAGCCTTCCTCGACTCAGCCCGCCCCGAAAACCGAATCCGCACCCGCGAAGAAATAGCCACTGCGAGAGCGCTGTTAGAGAACCGCGAACACGTGGTAGCTGAGCGAGCCGAGAATCGTGCCGATGGCGGCGCCTGCCAGTACATCGCTCAGAAAATGCATTCCCAGAATTATTCTTGAAGCCGCAATTAAAACCGCCGCCGTGAGCAACAGCCCGAGCAATTGAGGGTAGAAAAGGCCGATCGAGATGGCGACTCCGAACGCCGTAATCGAGTGGCCTGACGGAAACGAATATTTGTCGGGTGGCAAGATCGAAGCCCAGCAGTGCGGCTCGATTTCGCACGGGCGTTTGCGATGGCTGGCGTGCTTGAGTGCGCGAAACACAAAAATCCCTGCCGCAGCTGCCGTGGCTGCTGCGCCGATCGCTGCAAAACGGTGTGAGCCGCCGAAGAGAACCAGAATCATGCCGAGCATGTACCAGAGCCAGCCGTCACCGCCGCGAGTAGCTACGATCATCAGAATTCGAAACCACCGGGGAGCGCGCCATCGATGCACGCGGCGCATGAGCCGGTGATCGTTCGATTGAATCTGGTTCCAAACGGATTGTGCGACCGTCATACCCATTCCTCCAGGTGCTTGCCCAGAAAAACCGCAGGCTTCGGCACGTTGATCCATCGAGGACGTTTGCGAGTTTGCGGTTTCGCGAGGATTTCATCGGCCCAGCGCCGGCTGAACTTGCGCTCTTCGTGATAGTTAAAGAATGTGAAGGCGGGAAGGATGAGGCCGAGGGGCGCGAGAAGAGTGGTCCAGAGGTTTTCGCGCATCATCTCACCCGCAATGTAGTAGCAGTCGCGCGTCAGCTTTGCGAAGCAGCCGGATTCGCCGGCGACGCGGCCTTTGCCGTTACGAAGGCCAGCGAAGAATTCTTCCTTGTCGCGGGCGCCCGGAACTTCCGTGTAAGCCGTCCCCGCGGACGGCAAAGCATGCGCGTCGCTGCCACCGATTGCAATTTTGTTCCACTGTTTTGCCAGCGCTTGTGCATGTGTGTTGGACCTTTCAAGCATGTGGCCGTTGCGAGTTTCAATCGCGGGAAAGTATTCGCGAAACCATTCGAAATCCTGGCGGTCGCGTTCGCCCGTAAGGCTCGAGAAGACGTGATTGATGCTGAAGAAAAGGCGCCGCTCGGTGAGATACATCAGAAGCGCGACGAGATCGCTGCGCCGTTGCTGAAGTTGCGCGTGCTGGCGCTCCGTGATGTCGTACACACCGACGTGAATCTCGGTGCCGCTCGGCATCTTGCAGGTCAATTCCTCGCTCAGGAAAAAATTCGGAAGGTGGCGCAATTCTTCAGAGCCTTCGATCGAATCGTGGTCGGTGAGCGTGAAGAGATTCATGCCGCGTCGATCGAGTACGTCGCAAACTTCGGCGGGATCACTGTAACTTTCGCGACAAAATTGAGAAAGGAAAGGGGTGGTACATGCGCCGGAGAAGTATGAGTGAATATGCATGTCGCATCTCACGAGTGCAAGGATCGCGCGCCGGCATTACTCGCGTATGACAGTGGCGCTAAACTTCTGAAAACACAGATACTTAATCGTTTAGACACGCGCAACTGAATTTTAACAATGGCGTAGCACGGTGTGGCCAGTTGGTTGACAGACTTTGGCCCATGCCACGAATCGAGTTCGTTTTTTTCGACGCGGGCGGCGGCCATCGTGCTGCAGCCACAGCACTTGAGCTTGCGATCGGCGGGCAGCAGAGGCCGTGGGAAGTGCGCCTGACGAACCTGCAGGAATTACTGGACACACTCGACGTTCTTAAAAAATATGCCGGCATTCGGATCGAGGATTTTTATAACTGGATGCTGCGATCGGGTTGGACGCTGGGCAGCACTCAATTGATGAAGGTGCTGCAGGGGGTGATCCGGCTTTACCATCGCCCGGTGGTGCGGATGCTCGAGGCGCACTGGAAGGAAACGCAGCCGGACATGGTTGTTTCGTTTGTTCCGCATTTCAACCGCGCGCTTGGTGAAAGTTTTCGCCGTGCGTACCCGGGACGTCCGTTCGTCACCTTGCTGACGGATATTGCCGACTACCCGACACATTTCTGGATCGAGCGCCAGTCGCAATATTTCATCTGCGGTTCGGATCGCGCGGTGGCACAGGCTCGAGCGATGGGCCATCCTGACGATCGCATTTTTCAAACGTCGGGAATGATCCTTCATCCGCGATTTTACGAGCCGCCGCTTGCAGATCGGATCGCCGAGCGCGAGAAACTAGGGCTGCGGCGGGACCTGCCAACGGGGATCGTGTTGTTCGGGGGTTTTGGGTCAGATGCGATGCTGGAAATTGCGAATCGGCTTGACCAGTCCGGCCTTGAATTGCAGTTGATATTTGTATGCGGGAAAAACGAAAAGCTCGCGAAAGCTTTGCGCGACCGGAAATCGCGGCTGCTGCGTTTCGTCGAGGGATTTACCACGAGAGTGAATTACTATATGCAGATTGCAGATTTTTTTATCGGCAAGCCCGGGCCGGGAAGCGTGAGCGAAGCGCTGGCGATGCATTTGCCGGTAATTGTGGAACGGAATGCGTGGACATTGCCGCAGGAGCGTTACAACGCGGATTGGGTGCTCGAAAAGGAAGTGGGCGAAGTGTTGAGCAGCTTCAAAGAAGTCGACCGGGCCGTGGCGCGGCTGATCGAGCCGACTACGCTCGCGCGCTACCGTGAGAACGCTGCGGCGGTGAATAATCGGGCACTTATCGAAATTCCGGGCATTCTGCAGACGATTTTCGAGCGGACCAGTTCGAGCGCGCGGGTTGAGGCGAACGCCGCTCCGCAGCTAGCCAGCCGGTAGTGGGTCGGTTTCCGATGGCTCGACTTACCGGTATTTCATGCACCGGACCAACAACTGTGGTAGCCTTTTTGCCCTTCACTGGCTGACGCGACCGAACTACGCAAAGCCGCGGCTCGAAGTTCGATCTTCCGGCAGACCCGAGCCGCCACGTACGTGGCGTGATCCGCGTCGGAATGGTGAAATCCCAACCGTGATTCCACACAACGAAGGAGGTAGCCATGAGCAGCAAGGCAGTCCGTACTAATGACCCGACCAGCGACGCGGGCGTCGCGAGAGTTGACATGAAGTTCGAGGTGGTCGTCATCCCTGTCTCGGATGTCGATCGCGCGAAGGAGTTCTACGGGAAGCTCGGGTGGCGACTCGACGCCGACTTCGAAAACGGTAAAGACTTCCGCGTGATCCAGTTCACGCCGACGGGCTCGGGATGCTCGATCATCTTCGGCAAGAACGTCACCCCGGCGGCACCTGGATCGGCCCAGGGCCTGTACCTGATCGTCTCCGACATTCAGGCCGCCCGCAAAAAGCTGCTCGATCGCGGCGTCGAGATCAGCGAAGTGTTCCACGGCGCTGCCGACGTGTACGCGGGTACGGACGAGCCCTACCTGTTTGGACGGGTCCGGGTCAGCGGCCCGGATGCCGAGCATCGCAGCTACCGGTCGTTCGCTTCGTTCCGTGATCCGGACGGCAACGGCTGGCTGTTTCAGGAAATCACGACGCGGCTGCCCGGTCGCATAGACCCGGCGACCACGACGTTCGCGTCCGCGAACGATCTCGCGAGCGCGCTTCGTCGTGCGGAGGCCGCGCACGGCCGGCACGAGGCTCGGACGGGGCAAGCCGACCCGAACTGGCCGGAGTGGTACGCCGAGTATATGGTGCGCGAGCAAGCCGGCGAAGAGCTGCCGCAATGAAAATCTAGAACGTGACAGGCATCGGCGGTGGCCCGACCAGCGAGCGCTGCGCCCGTGCGCGAGCCGAAGGCGGCCTGCGTGTCGCGCTTGTGACGTGGTGCAGTCTCGCTTCTCGATTGCTGAAGTCACAGCAGTGGAGGCAAGCTCCGGAGGCACGGTTTTGGTAAACGCAGTTATTTGAAGCTGCCCCACTACCGGCCAGCCGATTGGCTTGACGCTTCCCAAAAGTTCTGACTGAATGCCTGGATTTGCATTCTGCCGTGAACTCGACCGTGCGGCGGGGTTATGGCAACATAGGAGAGCGAGGGGCGCACCGATAGGGGGTTGCAATCATGGCTAAGGCAACATTTGCGGCGGGTTGTTTCTGGGGAGTTGAGGACGCGTTTCGACATATCAAGGGTGTGAACTCAACGATCGTCGGGTATACGGGCGGGACGATGAAGAATCCCAGCTATGAAGACGTTTGCACGGGCCGGACGGGGCATTCGGAAGCAGTGGAAGTGGACTACGATCCGGCGCAAGTGACGTACGAACAGTTGCTGGGAATTTTCTGGGAGAGCCACGATCCCACCACGATGAACCGGCAGGGACCGGACGTCGGCACGCAGTACCGATCTGCGATTTATTTTCATGATGCGGCGCAGGAAGCGTCGGCCCGCGGTTCGAAAACGCTGCTCGAGAAATCGGGAGTTTTCAAACGGCCAATCGTGACGGAAATTTCACCCGCTTCGGACTTCTATAAAGCAGAGGACTACCATCAGCAGTACTTCGAGAAGAAGGGAATGAAATCCTGCCACTTGCCGTAGAAGCTGAACGTTCGAGGTCGAACGCCTGGTCTAAGCTCTCACTAATTCAGGCGCCTAATTCAAGCACTTCATGCGGGACGGGCTCTCACACAGCTCGGACCAAACCGCCCAGGAAACAACTGCCACGCCGCCGACGATCGCCACTTTTTCGATCAGCGGGCTGGCTGCGGCTTTCTTCGTGCCGCTGCCCTGGCCGCTCTGAGACGAGGCTGAGTTCGGCTGCGCCGGTGGTGTGAGATCGGTCGAGATGCGGTAGGACTTACCTTCCGGGATCGTGTGCACGTTTCCGTTTTCTTCAACGATCAGATCGCCGTGATACGCCGTCACGATCATTTCGATGGGACTTGAGAGCATCACCTGGCCGAAAGCCGCACGGCCTTCGACGGGATGCACAAAGCCGAGCGGAGTATCAAGTCCGATGGGCTCATTCGCGGGAGAAGAAAAGCCGACTGACCCGTGCGCGACAACGACGTGAACCATATTCGAGCCCTGCGAGAGTGACGCGGAGCTATCCGACAGCAAATAAACCTGGCTGGAACCTACTCTCAGCCGCATCGTGCCGCCTGTCTCGGTGAACACGCTATCGCCGGGATACACGGTAGAACCAATTGCGGCTTTCGCTGGGCCCAAGTGTGCGAGCCCCTCCGCTTGAATCACCATGCCGAGCGGCGTATCGTTCGCCGCAAATGCAGGCAAATTTAATAGGCCGGCAGCCAAAATAGCTATTAGGGATACGCGGAAGAACACTCGCATAAATCAATTCCCTCCGAGGGCTACCCTGCCAATTTAGGCCCAGTATCGGCCCGTGTCAATAGGTTAGAGGTAGGATTTGAGGTTCACGACACCTGAATCCGCGGATGGTTTTGCCTCTTTTGATTCGACGAACGAGCGGCGCCCCGTTCAATGTTTCTTGTTGAGAATTCGACCTCTCTTCGCCTGGCAGCAACCTCCCAGAATCTGGCGGAAACGCGCGAGACAGTGGTGAGTCGCAATGCGGGCACTCTTCTGCGATAGAATGGACTCGCATCAGGAGGAGCGCATGATCCATCGCAACGTGTTCCGCAACGACCGTTTGTCGCCGATTGAAGATGTGCGGCTTTCTCCGGGGCAGGCGGGCCTCCTGAATGGCTGGGGATTGTTCACAACGATCCGAATTTACGAAGGAATCCCTTTTGCATTCGAGCGACACTGGAAGCGGCTGGAGCGCGATGCGGAGCGTACGCATTGTCCTTTTCCGTTCAAGATGGAAACGGTGCGGGAGCAGCTTGGTGAAGTCTTGCGGGCCAATGACGCCGCAGAAGGTTGCGCGCGCATTTACGCAATTTACAATCAGGTGGGATTCTGGCGGAGCGACGAGAAATTTCCACCGGTTGATCTGCTGATTTATTCGGCGGACCTGCCGTCGCATCCAGACGCAGTGCAGCTTGGATTGCGAGAGCACGGGCGGCACGCGGCTTCGCCGCTGGCTGGCGTGAAAGTGACTTCGTGGCTGAATAATGTCTGGAGCCTCTACGAGGCGCAAAAGGCGGGATTCGATGAGGTGGTGCTGCTGAACGAGCGCGGAGAAGTGGCCGAGTGCACCGCCGCAAACATTTTTTGTGTGAAGGACGGGCGGGTGGCGACTCCACCGCTGAATTCGGGATGTCTTGAAGGAATCACGCGCGGGGTTCTGCTGGAAACTGGAGCGGGGGCGGGAATCACCGTGGAAGAGCGCGCGCTTTTGCCGCAAGAACTGTATGCGGCCGATGAAGTTTTCATTTCGTCGACGAATCGCAGCATGCTTCCCGTAAGCGAAATCGAAGGCCGCAAAATTGGGACGGGGTCTTCACCAGTGCTCGATCAGCTGGAGAAGGTGTTCGCCGCGTACGTGCGGAAATATCTTGATGCGCGCGCGGCTGCTTCCGGCCGGCGCTGAATCTGGCTGACGGCAAGGACGAGCGCGAACTGCATGACGTGCGCGCTGAAATTCCAGGAACGATCAGAAGGCATTAGGAGGCATCAGGAGGAACGATGAGCGATCTCGCGAGTAAAACATGCGTGCCGTGCCGGGGAGGAGTTCCGCCGCTGGCCGGAAAAGAGCTCGAGAACCTGGCGAAACAGGTGCCGCAGTGGAAGGTAGTGAACGGGCATCACATCGTGCGGACGTTCACGTTTCCTGACTTTCGGCAGGCGCTTGCGTTCGTGAACAAAGCCGGAGAGATTGCCGAACAACAAGGACATCATCCGGATATTCTGCTCGGCTGGGGTAAAGCGGAAATTACCACCTGGACCCACAAGATCGACGGGCTCACCGAAAGCGATTTCATTCTCGCGGCAAAATTCGACAAGCTATAAGGCGAATCGGGTTGTATCGCGTTGTATAGCGTTGAACTAATTTCGGGCGAAAAAAAAGCCCGGCGTGCATTGCTGCGCGCCGGGCCGGAGATTGCGAATAGAATCTAGGAAACTTGACTCAACGGATTCGCGCGGCGTCGCCGTATCCCAAGAGCTAACAAGCCTGAGCTGAGGAGCAAGATACTCGCCGGTTCGGGTGTGTTCACCAAATATTCCTGCGCGGATTGTGCACTGTCATCCGTGGGCGTGAGAATAATGAAATTTGAAAATTCGCCGTCGGTGTACGTTTGGTTCTGCGCGTAATTTACCCACCACGCTGAATTGCCGGTGCTGGGTACTCCGGGCGAGAAAATCGACCAGATGGCGAAGGAAATATCGGCGGTTGAGCCGGGGTGTCCAGCGAGTTGCTCCACGAGGAATGCAGCTTCGTCGTACATCTGGAGAGTGGCTGCGGCATCCGCGCCTTGGAAACGAACATTGTTGAGAGTTGAGAACGTGTTCTCGGTTGCTGTCCAGGTTTCGCCGATATAGACCTCGTGCCAGTAGTCGTCGCAAACGATCGCGACACCCGTTGCGGTGCCTACGGTTCCGTAGTAAGGGCTCGTATCGACGCCATTTGCCGAGCCTCCACTAACGCCCGTAAGAGTGACCTGAACGCCGTCTGCTTTTGCGGCCGGAGCTGCCAGGATTATGGCAACGACGGCGAGCAGCGACAAAACTGAGAATTTCTTCACCATGGGCACTCCCTTGGGTTGGCGAGAACTCGAAAATTGCGGCTTATTCACACCACATACGTTGGCACGTGGCGCGCCATCGGTCGTATTTCGTAACTTACTGATACTAAGTTGCTTATTTATGTCCCAAAACGGGAACTACAACTGTCGTGGAAACGAATTGGTCCAGGCTGGGAATCTTGTGTAAAGGTTTTCACTATTAATGTCAGCGGGGATCTGCAAAATGAAGTGTCTTAATCTGGCGTTACCAGGTGGTGTGGCGATTAGAATGCGAATGTGCGGCGAAGATTTTGCTAGGTCAAATGCGAGCGGGCTTTCTATTATATCGGCGCTTAGTTTAGAGGAGCAAAGCGGGAATGTCTTCGAGTTTGCGGCAGGCGTTTCGAAACAGCGCACTTTTTCATTTGTACAAGAAGCTTTCCGCGCCGGGCGAATATGCGTGGTGGAGAATGCGCGGATCTCCGGGCGTGAAGGCGCCGCATCTCACCAAGCAGCGCGCGATCGAGCAGTACGCGCGTGATTACAATTTGCAGGTGTTGATTGAGACGGGCACCAACTACGGGCACATGATTTACGTCAACAAGGATCGCTTTCGCGAAATTTATTCGATCGAACTCGATCCTTGGCGGGCCGAAAGCGCGCGACGAAAATTTGCCGACCGGCCAAACATTCACGTGCTCGAGGGAGACAGCGGCGTGGTGCTTCCCAAAGTGATTCCAGCGCTGAAGGAGCCTTGCCTTTTCTGGCTGGACGGACACGATTTCGATATTTCGTCGCCGGTGAAACAGGAGCTGGACGCGATTTACAAGCAGTCCCCCTACGACCACGTGCTTTTGATTGATGATGCGCGGTGGTTTGACGGGCGCACGGACTACCCGACGATGGAAGAGTTGCGAGCGAAGGTCGCGCACGAATATCCCGGGCGCGTGGTAGAACTCACAGACGACATCATCCGCATTTACAAACCTAAGAAGCCTCAAGCTGTTTGATCCCCGACTTGCACTTGTCATTCCGAACCGTTCAATAACGATTCCACCCTAAGAACTCTGCTTACCTTTGGAAACCAAGCCCGTCGAACACGGTTATTGACACTATATCGCAACACGTTATAGTATCCAGCGGTACGCTATAGACGCGTACAAACCTGGAGGTTGCTGATGGGCCGATCGAGAGATTACGAGGAGCAAGACGTGCAGGAGCCGTTGACGCCGGCGATGTTTCACGTGCTCCTGGCTTTGGCCGATGGAGAAAAGCATGGCTACGCGATTTTAAAAGAAGTGGCGCGGCGTACGGGCGGCAAAGTGCAGCTGAGTGCCGGCACGCTCTACGGAATCATCAAGCGTTTAAATGCGGAAGACTGGATCGTCGAATCGAACAAACGCCCGGTGGCGGGATTGGACGATGAGAGACGGCGCTACTACAGGCTGACGGAGTTGGGCCGGCGCGTTGCGGTGACGGAGGCGCGGCGTCTCGAAGAGCTTCTTGCGATGGCGCGCAACAAGAATCTGTTTCGCAAACCCGAAACGGCGTAAGGAGGAGTTCTTCGATGAACGCGACCAATGTTCCGCTCTCCAAACGGATTTTTCGTACTTTGCTACGCCTGATGCCGGCGGACTTCCGGTCCGATTACGGACGCGACATGGAACACGTTTTCGAAGATCAGGCGCGCGAGGCGCGGGATCAGGGTGGTTCAGCGGGAGTGGCGCGGGTGTGGTGGGAAACGCTGACGGGGATTTTTACCACGGCGCCGCGCGAACATTGGGAAATGTTGAGCCAGGACACCGGCTACGCCTTGCGTACGATGCGCAAGAATCTTGGGTTCACGATTCTCGCGGTTCTCACGTTGGCGCTTGGCATCGGAGCGAACACGGCGATATTCAGCGTGGTCCACGGCGTATTGCTTCGGCCGCTTCCGTACCCGCAGGGGCAGCAATTGGTTTTTGTGCGCCAGCAAGCGCAGAAAGAAGGGATCGACGACGCCGGATTTTCAGTGCACGAAATTCAAGATTACCGAGAGCAGAACAAATCGCTGAGCGGGCTGGTGGAATACCACACGATGTCGTTCATTTTATACGGCCACGGCGATCCGGACCGGGTTCGGACTGCGGTGGTGTCAGCGAACTATTTCGATTTGTTTCGGCTGAGCCCCTTGCTGGGGCGGACGTTCTTGCCGGACGACGACAACCCTGGCGCGCCGCCCGTTCTGGTACTCAGTTACGAATACTGGAAAAACAAATTTGGCGCTGATCCGGAAATCGTAGGCAAGACATTCGAATTGAACGACAAAGTCCACACAGTTGTCGGCGTGCTGCCCCAGGTTCCGCAGTACCCAAGCGAAAGTGACGTCTACATGCCGACTTCAGCATGTCCCTTCCGCTCGAAGCAATCGATGATCGATGACCGGGACATGCGAATGATGGAGGTTTTCGCACGGCTCAAGCCCGGCGTTTCTGTGGTGCAGGCGAATGCCGATTTATCGACCATTGCGGGAAGGCTGAAGGCAGAGTATCCGAAATCCTATCCGGAGAGCATGGGCTACGCGGCGGTGACGACAGCCCTCCAGGAAGAATTAACGCACGACGCACGCCCGACTCTACTCGTGCTTCTTGCAGCCGCGGGCTTCGTACTTCTGATCGCCTGCGCGAATGTCGCAAACCTGACGCTCGCGCGCATGTCGCAGCGTGAACGCGAACTCGCTGTCCGGACTGCACTCGGAGCAGGTCGCAGCCGACTGTTGCGGCAGCTTCTGACTGAAAGTTTTCTGCTGGCGTTATTCGGAGGAATTTTGGGATTGGTCGCGGCGTATGCGAGCCTGGGGCTTCTCACCGAGTTTGCATCGCGCTTGACGCCGCGAGCCCGCGAAATTCGAATCGACTTCGGCGTGCTGGCATTCACACTGCTCGCGGCACTCGGGACGAGCATTGTTTTCGGGACGATCTCCGCGCTTTTCTCGCGCGTGAATCTAACTTCAGGCTTGAAGGAAGGCAGCAACGGAGCCGGTGCGGGGCAGCGCAGGAATCGAGTCCGCAGCGTATTGATCGTTTCCCAGATTGCGTTTTCGTTCATGCTTTTGATTGGAGCAGGACTGATGCTGCGGAGCCTGTACAAATTGCAGCAGGTAGATCCCGGATTTGTGCCCCAGCACGTGCTGGCGATGCGGACGACGCTAAGTTTCAGCAAGTACGGGAGCAACGAACAGTTCGTGGACGTCGTCAAGAAGTTGCTGCTCCGTGTGCAGGTGGAACCGGGCGTGCTTTCGGCCGCGATTTCATCCGCGTATCCGCTCGAGGCGGAAGTGATTTCGGCGGGACACAGCGCATTCTCGGGACCGTTCAAGATTGAGGGAAAGGATCTCAGCCCGGGAGAGGCTCCGCCGGTGGGCGGCCAGTTTTCCGTCTCTGCGGATTATTTCCAGACGCTTGGGATTCCGCTAAAGGGAGGCCGATTCTTTGCGGCGACCGATGACGCGAAGAGCGAGCTCGTCGTAATCATCAATGAAGCGATGAAGCGCGAATTCTGGGCGCATGAGGATCCAGTGGGGAAGCGCTTGTCGGGTGACAACGGCGAGCATTGGGCCACGGTCGTAGGCGTGGTAGGAGACGTGCGAGAATTCGGGTTGAATCGCGAGCCGTCGCCGGAGTTTTTTGTGCCGCAATTGCAAAGCCCCGCCCCCGGTACGCTTCTGGTTCGGACAGCGGCGGAACCCGGAGCGATGGCGCGGTCGATTACTCGCGCGGTTCATGACGTAGATTCGCAAACAGCGATTACGCGGGTAATGACGCTCGAGCAAGCCCGTTACGATTCGATGGCTTCGCCGCGCGTCACCGCGAGTTTGCTCGGCCTCTTTGCTGCGCTGGCGCTTTTGATTGCAGCGTCGGGCATTGGCGGAATCATGGCGCTCACGGTGAGCCAGCGTGTCCGCGAGATTGGGATTCGCATCGCGCTCGGCGCTCAGCCATCGGCGATATCGCGGATGATTCTTGGCCAGGGGTTGCTGTTGGCCGTACTGGGCGTGACGCTCGGAGTCGCGGGAGCGCTTGCGCTGAAAGGGCTCATGAAGTCGCTGCTGTTTGGAGTGACGCCGGCGGACCCGGTTACATTTGCCGCCGTCGGAACGGTACTGATCGGATCGGCGATCATCGCGAGCTATTTGCCTGCGAGGCGGGCAGCTTCGGTTGACCCGATTGATGCGCTTCGCATGGAGTGAGATCTAGCTGATGCGGTCTCTAGTTTTTTCAGAATAAACCACCGGCGACGTGCGTTCGTTCTACCTGATGCCGTATCGCGCGTTAACGGTTCCAACCGCGAACAATTCCCTATAAACTGAGATTGCGAAAGTTTTCTCGTGCATCGATTCTGCGCCGTTTTCTGCCCGGGAAAGATTCGGAGTAGCCTCACGCAATGCTGAAGCGTCTGTTTCTACATTATATCGCCGAGGAAGCGCGGCCCATGCTGCGCCTGGCGATCCCGCTCGTCCTCGCGGAGCTTGGGTGGATGACGATGGCGATCGTCGACACGATGATGGTGGGGCGGCAAGCGGATAGCGCCGTGGCCATCGCAGCTGTGAGCCTGGGCAGCATTCTTTTCAACGCGGCGGCGATTTTTGGCACGGGATTGATGCTCGGCCTCGACACTCTGGTTTCGCATTCGTACGGTGCGGGAAATGTGGAAGACTGCCACCACTCGCTTGTGAATGGCGTGTATTTGAGCTTTGGGATTACGCCGATCTTGATGGGAGTCATCCGGTTGTTCGAGCCGGTTCTACGCTCGCTCGATCTTCAACCGTCGGTGCTCCACCAGACGATTCCGTATCTTCGCGCGTTGAATTGGGGGACGCTGCCACTGTTGTTTTATTTTGTTTTTCGGCGGTATCTGCAGGGAATGAATCTGGCCAAGCCGGTGATGTTCGCGTTGGTATCGGCGAATCTCGTCAACATCGTGGGGAATTGGACATTTGTTTTTGGACATTTCGGATTCCGCGCGATGGGAACCGTGGGATCGGGATGGTCCACATGCATCGCGCGAATTTACATGATGTCAGTTTTGTTGGTGTACGTTGTTTATTATGACCATCGCTACAAAACAGGGCTCCGTGATACTCAACGGCTTCCCAATTTCCTTCGCATGTGGAAGCTGGTGCAATTGGGTTTTCCCGCGGCGACGCAATTTGGAATGGAGGTGGGCGTTTTCGCCGTGTGCGCCGCACTGATTGGAAGACTGGGCGCGGTTGCGATGGCGAGTAATCAGGTGGCGCTCAATACGGTGAGCCTCACGTATATGGTTCCGCTTGGAATTGCCTCTGCGGCAGCGGTCCGCGTGGGACAGGCGCTCGGACGCGGCGATCCGCACGGGGCGAGCCGCGCGGGATGGACTGCGATGGCGCTTGGCGTGGGCTTCATGTTCTGCATGGGAGTGATTTTCTTTCTCGTTCCAGGCTACATCGTGCGGGTGTATACGCCGGATCCGGTGGTTCTGCATGAGGCGGCGGTACTTTTGTATGTGGCCGCTTTCTTCCAGCTTTTCGACGGAATGCAAACTGTGGCGACGGGCGCATTGCGCGGCGCCGGGGATACGCGCACGCCGATGATTTGCCATCTGATTTTGTATTGGGGCGTTGGGCTGCCGCTGGGAGCGTATCTTTGTTTTCGGTTGCGGTGGGGAGCGCCGGGTCTTTGGACGGGGCTTTGCGTGGCGCTGATTCTGATTGGGAGCACGCTGCTGTACTTCTGGCGGCGGACAGAGCGATCGTTCGCGACGATGGATTTCGCGCCGGCAAAGGAGCACGTCGGTGCGTTGTAGCGTCTCGTGGCGCGCTGTGGCGCCCTGTGGCGCGTTGTCGCGCCTATAACCGAATCACACGCGTGGACAATCCTCGGCCTACGCACGGCCGCTGAGCTACAATCAGCCGGAACGCACCTGAAACGCTGCGCAAGCAAATTTGCTTCGTACCCAGGGCATTCGGAGTGAGCGGATGACCGACAAGCACAACTCATTTATGGCTCGAGCCATTCAACTCTCGCTCGAAAACATTCGCTCGGGACGCGGTGGGCCATTTGCCGCAGTCGTTGTGAAAGACGGAAAAATTATCGCCGAGGGAGCGAATTGCGTCACTTCGACGAATGATCCCACCGCGCATGCGGAAGTGGTTGCAATTCGTGAGGCCTGCAAAAACCTGCGAATGTTTGAATTGAAGGGTTGCGAAATCTATACCACCTGCGAACCTTGCCCGATGTGCCTCGGCGCGATTTATTGGGCGCGGCCCGAGCGCGTATACTTCGCGAACACGGCGGCTGATGCGTCCAAGGCCGGATTCGATGATTCGCTGATCTACGAGGAAATTCCGCGGCCCCATGCCGAGCGGAAAATTCCTTTGATTCCGATGATGCGCGAGGAAGCGCTCGAAGCGTTTCGCGCATGGGAGTCGAAAGTGGACAAGACCGAATACTGAGGCGAGGGCAATGGCAAGCCGCGTGATCGGGAAATCCGTGCCGCGCAAAGAAGGCCGGGAAAAAGTTACCGGCCGCGCGAAGTATGTCGACGACATCAAGTTTCCGGGAATGCTGCACGGCGCGACGGTGCGGAGCGCTGCGGCTCGCGGAAAGATTCTCGGAATTCATTTCGATCCGGGCATTCCGTGGAACGAATTTACGATCGTAACTGCGAAAGACGTTCCCGCGAAGAATTGCATCGCGTTGCTGATTGACGACCAGCCGTGTCTTGCGGATGAATTCGTAAATCATCCTGAAGAACCGGTGGTTCTGCTCGCCCATTCCGATAAATATCTTCTCGAAGAAGCACGCCGCGCGGTGCGGATTGATGTCGAGCCGCTTCCTGCGATTTTCACAATCGACGAATCCGCTCTACACGCAAACAGGTGGTGTGGGGCTCAGACAATATTTTCAAATCGTTTCACGTGAACAAAGGTGATGTGGACAGTGTGTGGGCCGGCGCGGATCTGATCGTCGAAGGGACGTATGAGACAGGCGCGCAGGAGCAGCTCTACATCGAGCCTCAAGGAATGATCGCGTGGGCAAACGCCGAAGAAGGCGTCACCGTGTGGGGTTCGATGCAGTGCCCGTATTACGTTCATAAGGCACTGACGACGCTGTTCGGACTGCCGAACAACCGCATTCGCGTGGTGCAGACGGAAACCGGAGGCGGATTTGGCGGCAAAGAAGAATATCCGTCGATGATTGCGGCGCACGCGGCGCTGCTTGCATTGAAGTCCGGCAGGCACGTGAAAATTATCTACGATCGTGCAGAAGACATGGTGGCGACGACGAAGCGCCATCCGTCGCGCACGAAGCACCGCACGGGCGTCACGCGCGACGGGAAATTGCTCGCGATGGACATCGATTTCACGATTGACGGCGGCGCGTACGAGACGCTTTCGCCAGTCGTGCTTTCACGCGGCACCATTCACGCTGCTGGTCCTTATAGCTGCCCGAATGTGAGGATCCGGAGCCGAGCCGTCGCGACGAATGCGCCGCCCCACGGCGCGTTCCGCGGATTTGGCGCGCCGCAGAGCGTGTTTGCACTTGAGCGGCATCTTGACCGCGTTGCAGAGGCTCTCGGCCTCGCACCGGAGGAGTTGCGGCGGCGGAATTTTATTCGCCAGGGAGAAACGATCGCGGTGGGGCAGGTGATGCACGAAAAAATCGACATGGACGGCATGATGAACCGTGCGTTTGAGCTAAGCGGCTATTGCGAAAAGCGAAAACGGTTCGCTGCTGAGAATCCCGGACGAATGGTTCGAAAGGGAATTGGTTTCGCTTCATTTTTCCACGGCGCTGGATTTACCGGGTCGGGCGAAGAATATCTGGCGTCAGAAGTCGCGGCGGAAGCCACGGGCGAGGGCGTAGTGCGCGTGATGGCCGCGAGCACGGAGATGGGTCAGGGAACCAACACGATTTTCTCGCAGATTGTGGGCGATACGCTGGGAATCGGCCAGGAGCAGATTGAAATTGTGCAGCCCGATACTGCGAACGTTCCAAACAGCGGGCCCACCGTCGCATCGCGTACTTCGATGATCGTCGGAAAGCTTGTTGAAACGGCCGCGCTTGAAATTCAAAAGAAACTGATGGATGGTGGTTTCCTGCGGCACGGATACGACGCCGCAGTGTTTGCTGCAGCTTGCCGAAAATACACGGCAACGATCGGGCCGCTTACGTCTCTTGCGAAATACCAGCACCCGCGCGAACTGCACTGGGACGATGAACACTATCAGGGCGATGCGTATGGCGCGTATGCGTGGGCCGTGTATGTGGCAGAAGTGTCCGTTGATATGCGCACGGCGGAAGTGCGAGTAGATGATTTCGTCGCCGTGCAGGAAGTGGGCAACGTAATTAATCCCGTTCTCGCGGCGGGACAAATCGAAGGCGGCATCGCGCAGGGCATCGGCATGGCGCTGTTTGAAAATGTGGTATGGCAAGAAGGCCGGATGGTGAACGGGCAGATGACGAACTACATCATGCCCACGTCGATGGACGTGCCGCCGATTCGCGTGTTCTTCGAAGGAAATCCCTACGAGCGCGGACCTGCGGGCGCCAAGGGAATTGGTGAGTTGCCGCTCGACGGTACGGCTCCGGCCATTGCGAATGCGATTGCGCATGCGACCGGAGCGAACGTCACTCGAGTACCGGTGACGCCCGAAGTTTTGAGCGAGATGCTGGAGAGCGTGCATGCGTGACACACACGCCGCGCAAAAGATTCACGTCCGATGCACGGTAAACGGGAAAGCTGTGACGCTCGAAGCATATCCGATGTCGCGGCTGCTCGACGTGCTGCGAATCGAGCTGGGACTCACGGGCACGAAGGAAGGATGCGGTGAAGGAGAGTGCGGCGCATGCTGCGTCGAAATCGATGGCGCGCTTGTGAATAGCTGTCTCGTTCCCGCGATGCAAGCGGATGGGACGACGATCCGAACGATCGAGGGAGTGGCGACCGGTGAAGAGCTGCACGCGGTGCAACAGGCGTTCATCACGCATGGAGGCGCCCAGTGCGGCATTTGCACTCCGGGAATGATTTTGGCCACAGTGAATCTGCTGGAGCGCAAGCCTCATGCGACGGAGGCAGAAGTTCGCGAAGGGCTAGCGGGGAATCTTTGCCGCTGCACGGGCTACACGAAGATATTTGAATCTGTAATCGCAGTTTGTAGGCGCGCGGAGGCTAAACGTTGAGGGCCAGCGTTCCGTCATACGAACTTGTGGCGCCGCGAAATCTTGAATCGGCGCTCGACAGGCTGGCGCGTGAGCGTGATGTCTGGAAGGCGTTTGCAGGCGGCACGGATCTGATGGTGCTACTCGAAGCCGGGAAACTGCCGCATCGACGATTTATCAACATTTCGAAATTGGTGGATTTGCACCAGATTGATGTGACACCCGATTCAATCGCGATCGGAGCGCTGGTTACGTACACGGAAATTCAGCGCGATGAAATTCTCCGGCGCGAATTTCCTTTGCTTTGCTGCGCGGCCTCTGAGACAGGAAGCATCGCCACGCAAAATCGCGGCACGCTCGGCGGAAATATCGCGAACGCGTCGCCCGCAGCGGATTCTCCTCCGGCGCTCGCGATTTATGATGCGGAACTCGAGCTAATATCCGCGAGCGGATCGCGGCGAGTGCAATACGGGGGTTTCCACACAAGATACAAGCGGCTCGCGATGCGCAACGACGAGTTGATTGGCCGCATCCATCTGAGCCGTGCACAAAGCAACGGCAAACATTATTATCGAAAGGTGGGGACGCGCCGGGCGCAGGCAATATCCAAAGTGTGCTTCGCCGGGACAGGCCGCCTCGAAGGCGGCAGGATTGTCGACGCGCGAATCGCGCTCGGAAGCGTTGCTCCGACTGTACTGCGCGCGTACCGGAACGGAAAAAGTTCTACGCGGCGAGAAGGTATCGAGCGCTTTGCTTAAATCGGCCCAAGAAATGCTGGGCCGCGAAATATCGCCGATTGATGACATGCGGTCGACTGCCAATTACCGCCGGCGCGTTGCACAAAATCTCCTGGCTGAATTCTTCGAGGTCGTGACCGCCTAGGTTCCAATGCCTAACTCACCGAATCCGCCGGCAGATCTCGCGAACCTTCCCGATCTGATCGTCCGCGGGAAGCGCGTCATAACGCCGGACGGCGAACGAGCGGCTGCCATTCAGATTCGTGGCGGCGTGATAACGGCAGTCACGGCCTATGGCGATATTCCAAACGGCGTGGCCGTGCGTGACGCGGAAAATTCTATCGCGATGCCAGGACTCGTTGACACTCACGTGCATATCAACGAACCGGGCCGCACGGAATGGGAAGGCTTTTCTACAGCCACGCGCGCGGCGGCAGCGGGCGGGATTACCACTCTGATCGAAATGCCGCTCAACAGTATTCCCGCGACGACGAGGGCGGCGGGATATCGTGAAAAACTCGCTGCGGCGGCGGGGAAGCTTTGGGTTGACACCGGATTCTGGGGCGGCGTGGTGCCGGGGAATGCGGCCGAGCTCGCGGCGTTGTGGGAAGCCGGCGTATTCGGCTTCAAATGCTTTTTGGTACCGAGCGGGGTAGATGAATTTGCGGACGTTGCAGAAACTGACTTGCGAGCGGCGTTGCCTATTTTGGCTGAGCTCGGCGCGCCTTTGCTGGTCCACGCAGAAGCGCCGGGTCCGATTGCGCAGGCAGCTGGGAAAATATCCAGGTCGAATCCGCGGCAATATGTGACGTGGCTCGATTCGCGTCCGCCTGCGGCGGAAACGGAAGCGATCGAACTATTGCTTCGCTTGTCCCGCGAATTCGGAGCACGCATTCACATTGTGCACCTATCTTCATCGGAAGCGATTGCAATGTTGCAAAATGCCAAGTCGGATGGTTGTGCGATAACGGTCGAGACTTGCCCTCATTATCTTACGTTCGCGGCGGAGGAGATCGCCGACGGCGCGACGGAATTCAAATGCGCGCCTCCGATTCGCGAGCGCGAGAATCGCGAAAAACTTTGGGCGGCGCTCGTTGACGGGACGATCGATTTCATCGCGACCGATCATTCCCCGTGTCCGCCTGCGATGAAATTGCCTGATGCCGGCGATTTCATGCGCGCTTGGGGCGGAATCGCCGGGCTCGAACTTAGCCTCCCTGCGGTGTGGACGGAGGCCTCGTCGCGAGGCTATGCTGTGCCGCAAATTGCGAAATGGATGTGTAGCGGGCCCGCGCGTCTTGCGGGCCTCGAAAAACGGAAAGGCGCAATCAGCGTGGGATACGACGCAGATCTGGTGATTTGGAATCCGGAGGCCAAGTTTTTGGTCGACTCAGCGCAGCTTCACCAGCGGCACAAAGTGACGCCCTATGCAGGACGAAAGCTTTCGGGTGTGGTGGAAACGACATTTCTTCGCGGACGAAAAATATTCGATAAGGGCGAATTTTCTCCCAGCCCGGTTGGCCAATTCCTGCGGCGAGGCGGCGCATGAAGGATTTTAAGCATCTCGTTGATCTCGCGTCCGGGCGGCTTGGCGGACGCGTGCTCGAGGCCAACGACGAATTTTTCGCGCCCAAAGAAAACCTGCTGAAACCAGCAATACCGATTTTTATCGAAGGCAAGTACACGAGCCGCGGAAAGTGGATGGATGGTTGGGAAACTCGGCGGCGACGGACTCCCGGATACGATTGGTGCATGATTCGGCTGGGCTTGCCCGGAGTAATTCGCGGCGTGCTGGTGGACACGAGTTACTTCACAGGGAATTTCCCGTCGCACTTTTCGCTGGAAGCCTGCGACCTCGGGTACGGTCCCTTCAAGGATGAGAAAAGCCGTACACGATCTTCCAAAACGAGCTGGATCGAAATCGTTGCGAAGACGGCTCTCGACGGCGATGCGCAGAATTCATTCTCTGTGAGCAATGCCGGTCGTTTTACTCACCTTCGACTGAAAATTTATCCGGACGGCGGCGTGGCCACGGCTTCGGGTCTACGGAGAAGTGGTGCCCGGCAGCAAGATTGATCGAACGATCGGAGATCGATCTCGCGGCGGTTGAAAACGGTGGAAGAGCCCTCGCTTCGAGCGATCAATTCTATAGCGATCCCCTCAATCTATTGATGCCCGGGCGCGGCAAAGATATGAGCGACGGCTGGGAAACGCGCCGCAGACGGGGCCCAGGGCACGATTGGACGGTCGTAAAACTTGGATTGCCAGGGAGCGTCCGCCGAATTGCGGTTGACACCGCGCATTTCAAAGGGAATTTCCCCGAAAGCTGTTCGCTGGAAGGTTGCTACATCGAGCGCGGTAGATTTGAGAATGCGCCCGAGCAGTCGACGGCGATGGTGTCCGCGGAATGGAAAGAAATGTTGCCGCGAACCGCGTTGAAGGCGAACCGGGTTCATCTCTTCAGAAAGCTGCAAGATGTAGGCGCCGTTTCGCACGTGCGGTTCAATATTTATCCGGACGGAGGCGTGAGCCGCCTTCGAATTTATGGCCGCCCCGTGCGTCTGGAAGATCAGCTGAAGGGAATCGATCGCATCAATCAGCTCCCGGCTGACGAAGTGCGCAAAGCGCTCCTGGATTGCTGCGGCTCGAGAGCATGGGTCGACCAAATGCTCGCGCAAAGGCCATTCGCAGATGACGCGCAGCTTTTTGAGAACGCGGATCGTATCTGGGCGCGGCTCGGCCGCAAAGAGTGGCTCCGCGCATTCCGGCATCACCCGCCAATCGGCAGCAAACGAGCCAAGTCGAAGCAGTCGAATGCGGCGAGGCAAATGTCCGCCGGCGAACAATCCGCTGCAACGAAATCCTCGCCCGAAACGCTTAAGGTGATGCAGGCTGCGAATCAAGCATATCAAGCGACATTCGGACATGTGTTTTTGATCTGCGCGACAGGCAAGAGCGCCGACGACATCCTTAAGAGTTTGCAGGTGCGTTTATCGAATAGTTCTGACACCGAACTGCGCGTGGCTGCGGAAGAAAATCGAAAGATCACGCAGCTGCGATTGGAGAAGCTACTCAACTCATGAGCGATATCACGACGCACGTGCTCGATGTTTCCGAGGGACGCCCCGCCGCAGGCGTACCGGTGACTCTCGAGATTGAAAAGGCAGGCAGCTGGAAAGAACTGAGCAGGGGCGCGACCGATTCGGACGGCCGGCTTCGCCACCTGCTCGCTCCCGGATCGCTCGTGAAAGGAACGTACCGGCTGAGTTTTGAAACGCACGCTTATTTCCAGTCGCGCAAGATTGATGGATTTTATCCGCAGGTCGCTATTGTGTTTCAGGTGCGCGACGCGAAAGAGCATTACCACATTCCGTTGCTGCTGAGTCCGTTTGGATATTCCACATATCGCGGGAGCTGACGAATGGGCATCAAGCTCGGCGCAAACAACTATGGCAAATCGGGAGTTCGGCTCCTCCGGGTGGTGAAGCAGCAGAGCCGCCACGACATTAAGGAGCTGACGCTTCAGATCCTGTTTGAAGGCGATTTCGACGCGGCGCACACGAAGGGCGACAATCAGAAAATTCTGCCTACTGACACGATGAAGAATACGGTTTACGTCCTCGCGCGCCAGTATCCTTCGGAAGCGGTGGAAGAGTTCGCTTCGCATCTAATCGAGCACTTTCTGACCTACAACCAGCAAGTCTCGCGCGTTAAGATTTCAGCGAGCGAAAATCTGTGGGTGCGATTGGCGTTGGGAGGAAAGCCGCACGCCACCGCGTTCACTCGAGGTTCGGAGGAAAAACGAATCGCGAATCTCATTGGAACGCGGGAGGGAACCACAATCCGCGCCGGGATCGACGACCTGACCGTACTGAAGACAACGAAGTCCGCTTTCGAAGGTTTTCTCCGCGATCCTTACACGACGCTAACGGAAGACCGCAATCGGATTCTCTCCACCGCGATCCACGCAGATTGGCTCTATGAAGGCAGCGAGATTGAATTCAGCGCGATGTGGCACGGCGTTCGCCAGACCATGCTGGAAACATTCGCGGAACACGACAGCCATTCGCTTCAACACACGCTTTACGCGATGGGCGAAGCAGTTCTCACCAGTTTCGACCGGATTCGCGAAATTTATCTTTCGCTTCCGAACAAGCACTTCAATCTTGTGAATCTCTCGCCTTTTGGAATGGACAATCCTGCCGAAGTATTTCTGCCGACCGATGAGCCACACGGACTGATCGAAGCGACGCTCCGCAAAGAGTAGTCGAGGCGAAGCCGCGCAAAAAGAAGGAAGTGCGTCTACTTTTTCCGCCCGTCGAGGATCTTTGAAAACGATGCGCTGCGAAGCTCCGCTAGCGTGAGCCCGGTAAGCGACTGGGCCTCATCCGCCGTAATCGCGCCACAATTAATCGCCCGCAAGAAATAATTCAGCAGGCCCTGCCCGGTCGCAGCGTCGTCGAACACTTCGCCGACGAGGGTGGCTTGCGCGGCTTTGTCGATGAAATTGCGCAGCCGCTCCGAAGCAGAATCAAGGCCAGAAAGAAAAAATGAATACACAGCCGCATATCGCGTGGGCAGCTGGGCGGGATGTAGGTCCCAACCCTGATAGAAACCATTCACAAGCGAATGCTGGATGTGATCGAAATGAAGCTTCCACGCAACATGGACGGTTGCGCGGTTTTCCGCGTTCTGCCGCGGTGTGAGCGGAGAGCCATTCCGCGCGGTGCGATGAAGCGCGACCGGCAGCACGTTCGTCGCGCCATCGGACAGCCATACTCCGGTCCCCGCGAGCGCGACTTGCATTACTTCTCGGGCGAAGTCGCACGCGGGATGGGCCATGTGCTGGTGAGCCGCCGTGATATTTCGTGCGGCCGTGTAGTCGTATGTCCCGAAATGTGCGGCGATGCAGCGGCCGTGCCCGGCTGTGATTAGCGGCAACAGGTTCACTTCGCCGCGTTCGTTGAAAATCGACTGCGTCGTTTCGATCATCAACTCAAAACGCAGAGCGCCGGGATCGAGATCGAGCAATGGTTCGAGCCGGGCGCACAAATCCGCGAGCGCGGCAACTTCGTCGGGGAGAGTGACCTTTGGCAGCGTGAGGAAGAAATTCTTCGGCAACGCACCTCGAGTCTTTTCGGCAAGCTCCGTGAGAAAAATATCCATCGTTCGGATGCTGCGATCGCGAAGCTCTTGCGTAAATGGCTTGATGCGGATCCCGATGAATGGCGGGATCTCACCGGCGTTCATTCCCGCAGCTACCTCGGCGGCTGCGGACGCGGCGTGGCCATCTTCTTCGGCATCGGGACGATTTCCATATCCATCTTCGAAATCGATTCTGAAATCCTCCACCGGTTCGCGTTTTAGTTTTTCGCGCACGCGGCGATAGATCGTGAACGCAAACCACGCCGGCCGGTTCTCCTTTCGCGCCGCGTCCGGATCCGCTTCAATCGATTTGGCAATGGCGTCGGCAGCGCCGGGAGAATCCGAAAGGCGCTCCGACCCCGGCAGGGCAAGGGCCTTTGCAAAAGTAATGAAATCGGGCGCAAACTCATCAAGCGAGCGCAGCGCTGCTTCGCCCAACCTCTTCGCCGTGTCCGCGCGGAAGAGATGTGCGCCGCCGTAGACAGTGTGAACCGGCTGACGTTGTCCCGTCGGACCGGGGTAGCGCTTCTGAAACGCTTTATGCGCCTGCTCGAGCTTTGTTTTTATTTCCACGAGTGAATCTGGATGAAGCGTTCTTTTCATCTCTTGCGCCTCGCAGCCGGGATGAGTGCCGGACATCCGGATATTGCTCGTTTCGATTCCGGGGTTGTTCGCAACCAGCCGACAGGATACATTTGTTCTTTCCCGATGAATGCGAAAATCCTGGTCGTCGATGACGAATCGTCCGCACGTGGCGCGCTCGAAGTACTTCTGCGCCGCGAAGGATTTGAGGTGCGTGACGTGCATGATGGCGCGACCGCGTTGGCGGAGTGCGCGACATTTCGTCCTGACCTGATCCTCCTCGATATCGTGATGCCCGGAATCAATGGGTTCGAGGTTTGCCGCCGGATCAAGGACACGCCCGAAACAAGGCTCACGCCGGTGGTTCTGATCACGGGACTTTCGGCCACCGAAGACAGAATTAACGGAATCAACGCCGGCGCGGATGATTTTCTAAGTAAGCCGATCGACTTCAGCGAACTGCTGGCCCGCACTCGCTCGTTGCTGAAACTGAAGCAGTACACCGACGAGCTTGAGAATGCCGAGACGGTTCTTTTTACGCTGGCACAAAGCATCGAAGCGCGCGATCCGTATACGCACGGGCACTGCGAGCGGCTTGCGCAAATGTCGTCGCAGCTGGGAAAGCGCCTGGGATTGCCGGAAGACGATATAAAAGCATTGCGCTGGGCTGGAATCGTTCACGACGTAGGAAAAGTGGCTGTGCCGGATTCGATATTGTTGAAGCCTGGCCCGCTGGCGCCGGAAGAAATTTTGGTGATGCGCAAACACGCCGAGGTCGGCGAGAAAATATGCGCACCGCTGCGATCGTTTCGATTGGTGCTTCCAATTATTCGCCACCATCACGAAAAACGCGACGGCTCAGGCTACCCGGACGGCTTGAGCGGTGAGGCAATTCCGCTCACAGCCCGGATTTTGCAGCTCGCGGATGTTTACGATGCTCTCACCACGAACCGGCCGTATCGGACCGCGGTCTCTTCTGAAGAGGCGCTATCGATAATGGATCAGGAAGCGATGAGCGGATGGTGGGACCGGGAATTGTTCGGCACTTTTCAAGAGATGATCCGGGAAAGCCATTCCGCTGTTGCCCCACATGACGCGCATCAGGCCTTGAAATAATCGGAGCGCTTGTCGATCGTCGCGCCTGACGGCGGTTCACGTTTTTCGCACTCGTTCTTCACCCGCGTAAACCACGAAACGCTTTCCGCGCAGGAAGCCAATCAGCGTCTGGCCTAGTTCGCGTGCGAGTTGGACTGCCAGGCTGGAAGGTGCGGATACCGACGCGACCACCGGGATCCCTGCGATGATTGCTTTTTGAATAATCTCGAATCCGCCACGGCCGCTCACAAGAAGAATGCAGTCCGCCAATGGCAAACGATCTTTCAGCAAAGCCCAACCGATCACTTTGTCGACCGCGTTGTGCCGGCCGATGTCCTCTCGCAGGACCAGCAGCTCGCCGTGCGCATGGAAAAGGGCAGCGGCGTGAAGGCCGCCGGTGCGTTCAAATACGTCCTGCGCGGAACGAAGCGCGTCTGGCAGACGAACCAGAAAATCCGGATCAATCCGGAAATTCGGATTCGGCGCACATAGCAAACGCGAGCGCACCGAATCAATCGACGCTTTCCCGCAGATTCCGCAGCTCGAAGCCGCGAAAAAGTGGCGCCGCATTTTGTCGAAATCCGGCTCAGATTCAGCCGAGAGTACAGCTTGCACCACGTTGCCGCGTCTCCCGGCATCATCGTTAGAAGTGTTTTCGAGCGTAACAATCTGGTCGCGCCGCTGGACGAGCCCTTCCGTGAAAAGAAAACCTGCGGCAAGCTCCAGATCATGGCCTGGCGTGCGCATCGTAACGCTGAGAGGATTCTCGCCGATACGAATTTCGAGCGGCTCCTCGGCAGCCAGGTAATCGTCCTTGCGGACCATTTGGCCGTCGTTCCATTCGGAGACTTGCGTGAGATCGACGCTTCGAAGTTTTTGAGCCATGAGCGCTCCGGATTTACTGCCGAGCGCTTGCAAGGATACCGCTGAATGCATTCAGGACGGCGCACAAAACGGGGCTGGCCCGTCCCGAAGGATTCGAGACGAGCCAGTTGGCCTTGCATGGAGAGAGGTAACGCGGACAGCGTGATGATGCCTTTGCGTTGTTAGTCGCAGATAAAAGAGATATGAAAACTCGCGCATACGCCAGGCTATCGGCGTCCTGAGTGGCGGTGGTTCTACCGTGATCACACTCCCGCGTCGACGGCATCTGGCACCTTGCTGGCTGGGTCTGGCCAAATCTCGCATGCAGATGTAGTATCGGAATTCAGTTAGACTCCCCTGAAATGGCACTCGATGGCACAAACGATATCGCTACCTGCTGCAGCTTCTGCTAGACAGGCGGGCCTGGAAAAGTGGATGAGCCGCGTCCTCAAGCGGATGCAAAAGGTCCAAAAGACCTGGGGCGCAGACGACATCCATGATTTGCGCGTCGCGATGCGGCGATGCCGGACGATGGCCGACGCTCTTGCCGAAGCAAACCCGAGCCCGGGTTGGAACAAACTCAAAAAATGCAGCAAGAAACTCATTCAAGCGCTCGGGGAAGTCCGCGACGTTCAGGTCGAACAGGAATGGGCCAGGAAATTAGCACCTCCGCAAGACGCTGTCCGGCTTCGCCTCCTTAGAATATTGCGCCCCAAACAAAAGGACCGCCTGCGAGTGGCTCGAAAAGTGCTGGGCGATTTCGATCGGAAGGAATGGCGGAAACTCTCGCGAAAGTTGCGTGCGAAAGCGGAGATATTCCCGCTTGAAAGCGTCGTCTTCCAGCGATCGGCCCTTGCGAAGTTGAACAATGCCGTCGAGCTGTACCAGAAAGCGTACAAGCGGCCCAGCAGCATCGGCTGGCACCGGGTTCGAATCGCCATTAAGAATTTTCGTTATGTTGTCGAGAATTTCTTGCCGCAACGTTACGAATCGTGGGCAGGAGACTTGAAGGAAATGCAGGATCTACTCGGCGACGTGCACGATCTCGATGTGTTGCGCACCGAGATTCGCCGCCATTCGCACGAACTGGATCCGCGGGCGCTCGCCGAATGGCTCGACAGAATCGAAGGCCCACGGAAAGCTCGCCTCGAGAAGTTTCTGTCGAAAACAAGCGGCAAGGAATCTCTTTGGCTCGACTGGCGATCCGGACTGCAAGGAGGAAATACTCTCCGGCCGGTCCTGCTCGACGTACGCAGATCCGCTTACTCGGCCAGCTGACGCAACATCTTCGGTGTCACCAGCCAGAGCAGTTCCCACCGCCCTTGCGAGGGGCCATGTTCGAAACAAGCGACTCCCGCTTTCTTCAATGAGGTAAAAACGCCACGCGCTCCGGCCAGTTGCGAAATCATCGTGTCAACGTACGGCGCGTGGCCGAAACACATCACTTCCTTGGCCTTGAGCTTCGTAATTTCCTTCACGAATTCGGCGGGATTGGCTGCGGGTTTTAGTTCGTCGCTCGACCGGATTTTGCTCGGCGCGAATCCCAGAGCTTCGGCAACAATTTCAGCTGTTTGCACCGAGCGGATCAACGGACTCGTGATGAAAACATCAGGCTTCACTCCCATTTTACTCAGGCCGAGCGCCGCGAGACGCGTTTTCTTCACCCCTCGGGCCGTCAACGGACGCTCCGGCTCGGCAGGGCTATTCGGATCGGTACGGTCGACCGCAATTCCATGCCGGACGATATAAAGGATCATGGCTTACGCTACCTTTTCTTTCCGCTGGTCCCGGCGGAACTCGGGCTTCAAACGAAATTCTGTCTCGAAGAGTTCGGCTTTCCGCTCGAGCCCCATCACGTCCAGGCGAGTGCCTTCAGCCGCGCGGATCTGGAAGATTGCTTTCCGCCCATCGATCTGAACATCCAAGCCTGCAATCCGCTGCGCGTGTTCTGATTCGAGTTTTTCCGCGATCCGCAGAAGAGACGTCAGAACGCGCGTCTGACGGCGCCGTTGACCATCGAGCGACGCATAGGATGCGTGCTCCACTTGCGGCTCCGATTTCGAATTGTGGTAGCGAACGAGCGCCGCCACCATGTCGCATCGCCAGCCGCGCAATCCCGGAATTTCGCCGTTGCGAATCAAATACTCACCGTGGCGATGATGCGACTTATGGCTGATGGCATCGCCGACATCATGCAGCAGAGCGGCGACTTCCAGAACGAGCCGAAGGTCCGCCTCCATCCCGTGAATCGGACGCAGCTGGTCGAACAGTGAAAGAGCGAGACGCACCACCTGCTCCGCGTGTTGCTCGTTGTAGTCGAAGCGCCGCCCGAACCAGCGCGCGCCAGCGATAAGTTCCTCGGCGCGGTCTTTCTCCTCTCCGGACGAAACGCGGGCCGAGTACTGCTCGGCGACGAGATCGAGCAGGATTCCTTCGCGCACGCCCACGCCAGGAACAAGCAACGAACGAAGATCAAGCCATTTCGCGAGCGTCGTAATGATGATCGCCGCGATTCCCATCACTTCCGCGCGGTCTTCCCGCACCCGAAAAACTCTCATCCGGCCGGGAATGTTGAGAGACAGTAGCCGCCATGTTTGATCCTTGAGTAACCGCACATTGATCGTCGGAATTCTGCCCACGAGCGGCCCGGATGCGAGACGAACGAGCGCTTCGGCGTTGCCTCCGCACGCGACGGCGACCGCCCGAGATAATTTCGGCGGTGAAGGCATTGCGCTGCGCAAAAGCGCCAGTGTGTGAAGACGAAGGCGGTTCGCGTTGTCCTCGTCGATCGCGCCCTCGATCGAATACGTTTCCATCAGGCGGATCGTCCCCAGCGGCAACGCGATCCGGTGCTCGAGCACTCCACGCTGAAAAAAGTTCAGCTCGAGGCTGCCGCCGCCGAGGTCGAAGATCAATCGAGGCTGAACCAAATCGCCGACCGTCCGCATCACTGACGCGCACACAAGCCGGGCTTCTTCCTCGCTGCTGATCACTTCGAGTTCGATGCCCGTCTTGCGCCGAATGCGCTCCATCAGCGTGCGATAGTTGCGCGCTTCGCGTGCAGCCGCTGTCGCCACCGCGCGATACGCGCTTACATGCTGCCGGTCCATTCGCTCGCGAAATTCCTCGAACGCGCGCGTTGCGCGGGCGATCGTTTTCGGATCAAGAAGCCGGCGCGTGAATGCATTGTGGCCCAGGCGAACAGCGGCTCGCTCGGTATCAAGGATTTCAATGTGCTCCAGAGATGTGGCGCGCGCGATGAGCAGCCGAATCGCGTTTGAACCTGCGTCAATCGCGGCTAATTGGACAGGGGCGGCCACTCTCAGCGCCAGAGGTGCGCAAGTGCGTGCGACGGTTTGTAGTGCGTGCTCCGGATTCCCAGGGCCGCCGCTATTTGCTTGCGAAGCACCCGGTTCACTTCGGAGACGCTTTCTTCGCCGTCCACTTCGATAAAGCCGTGCCGCTGTGAAAGATAGTCGAACTCGCGCCGGATCAGCGATTGATACCTGATGAACGACTGGAACAGATCGTTCGAGAGCGACATGTCCCGGCCCGATTCCCAATAGCTGATCGTCTGCGATTTTTTGAACTCGCGGTCGAACGCGATCTCGGGCTTCACGTTGAGCCAGAATGTCAGGTCGGGACGAAGCGCCATCTCGTAAATTCCGTGCAGATAATCCCGGCCGATTCCGCGCACCGCCGACCGCGCGATCAGGGTGTAGATGTAGCGGTCGGCGAGCACGATCAATCCGGAGCGCAGCGCCGGAAGAATGCGGCGTTCGAGTTGATCGAAGAAATCCGTGCTGTACATCAGCGCGAGAGTCATCGGCGTTACGGAATTTTCCGCCAGTAACGTATCGATGTCTTCGGCGACCAGAAACGACCGCCGCAAGCCCATCGTTTGCACGGCGAACCCTTCCGACTCAAGCCATTCGGTCAATAGAGAGATTTGCGTCGATCGTCCCGAGCCGTCAGTGCCTTCGAGAACAAAAAGCGTTCCGCTCAGCTCTTCCAGTTTCACGCCTGGAAGCGGCACTCCGTAGAAACGGGAAGGCAATTCGGTTTGCCCGTTCTTCTTCTTGCCCCGCTTGGAGGCTTTCGGTGAGCTGCCGTTTTTTGAGGTGGGGGAAGCCATTTTTTTGTCGATGTTTTTGTCGATGTTGTTGTCGACGCTCTCGTCCGCGATTATCCCTGTTTCTTCGGTGCAAACTTGCCAAGTTCCACTTTTTCGCTCAATACCTGCCTCATCAGTTTCTGCAGTTTGTTCACTTGTACTGTGCCGTCCATCAGGACGAAATTATCCGTGTCGACCATCGCGTCGTAGTTCGTCAGGATTCGCTCCTGGAAAATTCGGAAGCTCTCCGCGCGGTCGAGCGAAATTCCCAAATCCATTCCGGCTTCGTAATACTTCAGCTTCGGACGGCCGGCGACAATGCGGTTCACCGCAACGTCCAGCGGCGCGCGAAAATAAAATGTAATGTCCGGAATCGGCGCAAAACTATAAAGATTCCTGAGCCAGTGAGGTGAGCAGCCCCGGGCCGCGTCGCGAGCGAACGCCGTGTAGATATATCTGTCGGCCAGAACGAGATATCCGCCATGCAGAAGTGGCAGGATTTGGCGCTCGCAGCGATCGGCGAAATCTGCCGCATGCAGGAGCGAAAATGTGGTCGGCGTAAGGAGCCGCCGCTGTTTTCCTCTGCGCGTTGCGGACTTCACCAGCGGCGAAGAATTCCATTCCGTGAAGTGGATCCGATACCCGCCAATTTCGAGCCAGCGCTTCAGTAAATACAGCTGGGTGCTCTTTCCGGAGCCGTCGATCCCCTCAACGACGACGAGCGCGCCCGGATATTGCCTCTTCGGCGCGGGAGCCTTTGTTGGCGATGAGTGAGTCGTAGTCGAGATTTCGGGCAAAACCGTAGCCATAAAGAACGCACCTGATGGAAAACCTATCATACTTCGGAACTATGAATGCCAAGTCAAAAAAGTGTTACATCACAACGCAGCGTTGGTGCCGTGCCATCCAGTTAGGCGCGCGCGATACCCTGCAAGCCGCGAACGCGGTATGCTCTACCATTCTGCTTTCTTCCAATGCGCTGTAAGGAGACGAAACGTCGATGGCGACGAATTTCACGAAAGAACTACTGGTCACCCCGGGGAAAAACCATCTGAACCTCTCGAAATGGAGCCCGGACGACACTCTCGGCTGGGAAAAAGACCACAAGACGAAAAGTCACCTCGAAAAGTGCCTCAAGCGTCTGGACGAACTTCAATATTTGATGTACGCCGAGAACAAACACGCGCTTCTCATCGTCCTGCAGGGATTGGATGCGGCGGGAAAAGACGGCACCATCCGGCACGTGATGAACGGGGTCAACCCCCAGGGCTGCCGCGTGACTTCGTTTAAGAAGCCCTCCGTGGAAGAAATGGACCACGATTTTCTTTGGCGCATTCACAAAGCGGTCCCGCCGACGGGCGACATTGGAATTTTCAACCGCTCTCAGTACGAGGATGTGCTCGTCGTCCGTGTCCACGATCTTGTCCGCAAGTCGGAGTGGTCCAAACGGTACGATGAGATTAACGACTTTGAACGGATGCTCGGCCAGAATGGCGTGACGATTCTGAAATTCTTTCTGCACATCAGCAAAGACGAGCAGCGGAGACGGTTCCAGGAACGAATCGACGATCCGGACAAGCGCTGGAAGATTTCGGAAGATGATTTCAAGGAGCGCAAATTCTGGGACGACTACATTCGCGCGTACGAGGAAATGCTGGTGCGGTGCAGCTCGGTAAACGCACCCTGGTTCGTTGTCCCGTCGAACAAGAAATGGTTTCGCAATCTTGCTGTGTCTCATATCATCAGAGAAACGCTTGAATCGATGCACATGAAATTTCCGTCGGCGACCGTCGACGTGAAAAAGTTGAAATGGAAATGACCGCCGGGCCCTTGCAAATCAGCGCCAATATGAATACGCTCGGCACGCCTTGGCGGGGAACTGGCGCCGAATTCCCGATCGCCCGGTAGGGTATCTCTTACCGGCGCGGCGAACGCCAGTGAAACACGGTCGGGCTTGCGATTCAAAGATCGACGATGACTGAAGCTGTCTTTCCTCGAAATTTTCTGAAAACGTATCCCGAAGCCGTTCGCGGCGAGGGATGCTTTATTTTCACCGCCGGGGGCCAGCGCTACCTCGACGCTTCCGGCGGCGCTGCCGTCGTCACGATTGGTCATGGCGTTCCCGAAATTGGACGCGCAATGGCCGAACAGGCCTCGCAACTCGCCTACGTTCATTCCTCTCAATTTCACAACGCCCCGGCGGAAAAGCTCGCTCGACGCGTTCTTGAACTTGCTCCCCGCGGTATGCGCGATCACGGACGCGTGTATTTCACCTCGGGCGGTTCGGAAGCCACCGAGACGGCTTTGAAGCTCGCGCGCCAGTTCTGGATCGAGCGCGGCGAAGAAAAGAGATATCGAGTAGTCTCGCGCTGGCAAAGCTATCACGGTGCTTCTCTCGGCGCGCTTTCGGTATCAGGCAACACTCGGCGCCGCGAACCTTTCGCTCCGATGTTGCCGGAATGGGGTCACATCGCGCCCTGCTATTGCTATCGATGTCCCCTCGGGCTTGAGTATCCATCGTGCAATGTCGATTGTGCCGACGAGCTGAACCGATTGCTCGAACGCGAAGGTTCGGACGACGTCGCCGCATTTATATGTGAGCCGGTGGTGGGCGCAACGCTCGGAGCGGTGGCGCCGCCGGAAGGGTATCTGCAACGGATCGCAGAAATCTGCCGTCGCCATGGGATTCTGCTGATCGCCGACGAAGTGATGAGCGGCATGGGCCGCACCGGAAAGTCATTTGCGGTCGACCACTGGAGCGTCACGCCGGATATGATTCTCGTCGGCAAAGGAATTGCGAGCGGCTATGCCCCGCTGGGGGCGGTCGTCGTCGCCGGGCGTGTTGCCGAAGCGATCTCTCACGGCTCAGGCACATTTCTCCACGGGTTCACGTACAATGCGCATCCGGTAGCCGCAGCGGCTGGGAATGCTGTCCTCGACTATATCGAGCGCGAAAATCTCTTCGAGCGCGTCGAGCCTGTTGGCCGCGATTTGCGCGCTGCTCTCGAGACGCTGCGGCGATTTTCCGTCGTTGGTGACATTCGGGGCAAAGGGCTCCTGTTGGCTATCGAAATCGTCCGCGATTCGAAGACGCGCGAGCCTTTTCCGGCGGATGCGCGAACGTCCGCACGGATTCAGCAGGACGCATTTGAAGCGGGCGTGATGGTTTATTCGATGCAGGGATGCGCCGACGGTACACGAGGCGATCACATTCTGATCGCACCGCCCTTCACGATTTCGCCCGCAATGATCCAGATGCTGGTTGCTGCGCTCGAAAGCGCGTTCGCCGATCTTGAGAGGACTCATCTTGCCGGCATGGGAGGAACCCCTGCGCTCGCCTGATCGGCTTCTGGGATTGCTCGCAGCTCCGATTTTTCTTTTCTTTCTCGCTATCGTAGCGCTCGCCGGTTCGTCCGATTTAGTCTCGATGCCCGGATTTTCTATGCAGGCAGCGAAGCAGGAGAATGCGACCGAACAGCGTTTGCGTTCTCTCGTTTCCGCGGTCGAAATTTCCAAGTTCCACCGGTACCTCACCTCCGAGCCGCATCCCGCCGGATCGCCGCGCAATAACGAACTCGCGCAATGGGTCGCTGCCAATTGGCGCGAGCAGGGCCTCGAGGATGTGACGATTCACCAGTACGACGTGCTGAATTCTTCTCCGCGCGAAGTTTCACTTGAAATGGTAAACCCGAAGCGCTATCGCGCGCTTCTTCGCGAAGCTCCCTACGACGTGGATCCCGATACGAAAAATCCGAACATATCGGGCGCGTATCTAGGCTATTCGGCTTCCGGCGAGGTTACCGCTCCGGTTGTCTACGCTCACAGCGGCAATCCGGAAGATTATGCATACCTTCGCAAACATGGAATCGATGTCCGCGGGAAAATCGTTCTCGTCCGATATTCCAATCCTTACAGTTACCGGGGTTTCAAAGCGCTCACCGCCGAACGCCTCGGCGTCGCCGCGCTGCTCGTCTATTCCGATCCGGCAGAGGACGGTTATAAACGCGGGGCGGTCTATCCCGACGGCCCGTGGGGGCCGGAAACGCACATTCAGCGAGGCGCGATTACGTACGATTTTCTTGAGCCGGGAGATCCGTTGACGCCTGGCTGGGCTTCGGTTCCGGGTGCCAAGCGGATTCCAGCAGCCGACGCTGTGTCGCTGCCGAAGATCATGGCGCTTCCTCTTTCCTGGCACGATGCCAGGCCGCTTCTGCAGAATCTGGATGGTCCGGTCGCGCCGGACGAATGGCAAGGCGGGCTTCCATTGAAATACCGGCTCGGCGGAAAGCGCGTTCGCGTTCACATGAAGGTGGACATGAACACGAACGTCGAACCCTACTATGTTTCGGAAGCGAGGATTCGCGGCTCGGAATCGCCGGACGAGTGGGTCATTCTCGGCAATCACCGCGATGCGTGGGTCTTCGGAGGCGTCGATCCTTCGAGCGGAACCGCTTCGATGATGGAGTTGACGCGCGACCTCGGCGCACTGCTGAAGGAGGGCATTCGTCCCAGGCGCACGCTCGTCTTCTGCAGTTGGGATGGCGAAGAGTATGCGCTAACCGGATCGACAGAATGGGGCGAGCAGTATGCCGACGAACTCAAAAGAAAAGCAGTCGCATACCTCAACGTGGACGAAGCAACTTCGGGAAAAGATTTTCAGGGCGACGTGGTTGGTTCGCTTGCGCCATTGCTCGTCGAAGTGAGCCGTACACTTCCTGCTCCTTCCGGAAAGACGCTCTACGATGAATGGAAAATCTCGCGCCAGTACGAACTTCATGAATCCGAGCCTATTCCGGATTCCGAATTACCGAATACGCAAATCGGCAGCGGCTCCGACCACACTGTGTTTTTGAATTTTCTCGGGATTCCGACCGTGGGGCTTACTTTCGTCGGACCCTACGGCGTGTACCATTCCGCGTACGACGATTTCTACTGGATGAATCACTTTGGCGATCCCGCTTACCGCTATCACACTCTCATGTCGCAACTCTGGGGCACGATGGCTTTGCGGCTGGCCAATGCTGAGATTCTTCCTTTTGATTTTGATACTTACGGCATGAACATTCGTAAATTCGTGCGCAGCCTCGACGATTCAAGTCACGTGAGCGGAAAGCTGGATCTTGTCTCCTTGCAAGATCGCATTGCGGCGTTTGAAGCCGCTGGTCGCGAATTGAACAGCAGCACGTCCCGCGCAATCGCACGTGAAGCGCTCGATCCCGCCGTGGCGAGGCACATCAACGAAGAGCTGATGCAGGTAGAACGCAACTGGTGCAATCCAGCGGGAATTCCCGGCCGCCCCTGGTGGAAACATTCGCTCTACGGCGCCCGCTATACGTACGCGCACCTCGAACTGCCCGGTCTCACGGAAGCTGCCGAAGAAGGCGATTGGAAGCGCGCCGCGGAGCAGGCCAATATTCTGAAAGATGCGCTCGCAAAAAACACTGACCTTTTGCAACACGTACGGCAAGAGCTCGATTCCATTTCTGCCGGGGGAAAACGGTGAAGCCCTACACGTGCCTCGTGGTTCTAGCTCTGCTTGGTGTCGCTTCGCCTGCGATCGCGCAGAATGCTCCAAGGGCGCGCGATCTCGGCGTACCGTTTGAAGGGACGCCGGGCCCTTTGAATTCCATCACCGATGTGAAGGGCGTTGAAGTCGGCTATCGCACGCTGATTTCCGGAGAAGGGAAGCTGCAAGTTGGCGTTGGTCCCGTACGCACCGGCGTCACGGCGATTTTCCCGCGCGGACAGACTGCCGTGGATCCAGTCTTCGCCGGCTGGTTTACCGAAAACGGAAATGGCGAGATGACAGGTACCACCTGGGCCGAGGAGTCTGGATTTCTCTTTGGACCGGTGATGATCACCAATACCCACAGCGTCGGCGTTGTGAGGGACACCGTAATCGACTGGCAGCTTAAGCACGGCACGCCGATTCCGCTCGAGGATTGGTGGTCGCTCCCGGTTGTCGCCGAAACGTGGGATGGTGAACTGAACGACATCAACGGTTTTCATGTGACGCCACAGGATGCGATAGCGGCGATGCAAGACGCTCACTCCGGGCCGATTCTCGAGGGCAACGTCGGCGGCGGCACGGGAATGGTCTGCTTCGAATTCAAAGGGGGGACCGGCACGTCCTCGCGCAAGCTTTCGGACAAACTGGGCGGTTACACAGTGGGCGTGCTGGTTCAGTGCAATTTCGGTGTAAGGCATCTCTTGCGGATTGCCGGAGTGCCTGTCGGCTACGAAATTCCTCTCGACTCGCAGCGCAAAGACACCGGGTCGATCATCGTGGTCGTCGCCACAGACGCGCCGCTTCTGCCCCACCAATTGAAACGGATCGCCCGCCGCGTCACGCTAGGACTCGGCCGGCTGGGCAGCATCTCCGGCAACGGTTCGGGCGACATTTTCATCTCATTCTCGACGGCGAATGCTGGCGCGGGCATGGCGCAGAAATCGGCGACGGTCCAGATGCTCGGCAATGAACAGCTCGACGATCTATTTGAGGCCACCGTGCAGGCGACCGAAGAAGCCGTGGTAAACGCAATGGTCGCTGCGAAGACGATGACAGGAATCAACGGCCACACCGTTGAAGCGCTGCCGCACGACCGGCTTCGCGAACTATTAAAGAAGTACAATCGCCTCGTTACGGTAAAATAATATTGACCTGGCGATTAGCGAAAGCAATTTGGAAGGAGACAACAGATGCGAGGTTTCGTCTTTGGATTTATCGTCGCAATACTCGTTATCGTCGTGGGGGGCTATTTTTTCTTGAAACAAGGCTACGTCGATTTCTCGGCGGACCAGAAACCCTCACCCTCCGAAACTCATCTCGCGATGGCCGCGGTCGACGCGTCCACCGATCGCCATGCTGCCGACCTTAAAAATCCGCTGCAGCCTACCGACGAGACTCTCGCTGCAGGCGCCATTCTGTTTCGCGACCATTGCGCCGGCTGCCATGGCACGCCATCGAATCCTGATAGCCAGTTCTCGCGCTCGTTCAATCCACCGGTCCCGCAATTTTTCAAGGAAGGCTCGGACATGGCTGACAATCAAAGCTTCTACATCATCCAGCACGGTATCCGCTGGTCCGGCATGCCGGCCTGGAACAAAACTTTCAATGAGGATCAAACCTGGCAGCTCGTCGCATTTCTCGGCCACATCGAAAAATTGCCGCCGGGAGCACTGAAAGCGTTCGACTCGATCCAAACAACGCCGCCTCCGGCAGGCATTCCGTCGGCTCGCTGATTGTGAACCTAACGCCATCGGTTCATCTGGTTTTGTGATCCTGAATCGCTGCGAGCGCTACCACCTTTGAAAATGATCGCGCCGCGAATCCGCTAGTCCTGCTAGAATTTGACTTCTTTGCGGGCCTTGCGCTACGGTCTGAAAGGCTGGCGATAAGCCGTTTTTGCCGGTGGCTTTCGCCAATGTGGGAATCAGTGCACAAAATAATCTCGCGTAGAAGAGAGGCTAAGCTCGATGTCTGATGCCGTTGCGGATAAAGTGATTGCAACTCTGGCGTCCGTGAAGCGGATTCCGGCGGATAAAATCACGCTCGATACCAATCTGCAAGAGCTCGGTATCGACTCGCTTGACGTCTTTACGCTCCTTTTTGAACTCGAAAACGCCTTCAAGGTTTCAATCCCGGATGATGATGTCCGCTCGATTCGTACCGTCAACGATGTTGTGGTAGGCGTTAAGAAAATCCTCGCGAATGCGCCCCCGGACGCTTCGATGGGTTCAGCCACGCCGGCGGCCTGACGAATGGCCCCTCGCCGCGTCGTAGTCACTGGCCTCGGAATCATCTCTCCCCTCGGACTCAACCTTGCCGATACGTGGAAGTCCTTAAGCGAAGGACGCCCCGGCATCCGGCCTCTCCAATCCAGAGAAGTTTCCGGCATCACAGCCAAAATTCAAAACGGCGCGCAAGTGCAAGGGTTTAATCCGGAACAGCATTTTGAATCAGGACGCGAGGCTTACCTCGACCGTTTCGCGCAATTTTCCGTTGTTTCCGCGCGCGAAGCCATGCGCGATTCGGGTCTCGAACTAACTCCAGGCCTGCGCGAAAACGGCGCAGTGATTTGCGGCTCAGCCGTGGGAGGGCAGCAAGCAATCGAAACAGGATTCGAGGACCTTTACGTTTCCGGTCGCGGCCGCGTTCATCCGCTGACGATTCCCAAAACCATGGCGAACGCAGGAGCCAGTGGAATTTCGATGGAGTTGGGACTTACGGGACCGACGTACACGGTCTCGACCGCGTGTTCTTCGGCCAATCACGCGATCGGCCAGGCGTTTCGCATGGTGCGTGACGGCGAAGTCGAGGTCGCGGTCACCGGCGGCAGCGAAGCGCCATTCACGCTCGGATTACTCAAAGCATGGGAAGCGATGCGGGTGATTTCGTCCGACACCTGCAGGCCGTTCAGCAAGGACCGCAAGGGGATGATCCTGGGCGAAGGTGGCGCGATGATGATCATCGAGCCTCTCGAAGCCGCCAGGGCGCGCGGCGCCAGGATTTACTGCGAGATTTGCGGTCTAGGGATGAGTTCAGACGCGCATCATCTCACCCAGCCGCTCATGGATGGCCCAGCCCGTGCGATGCGCGGCGCGCTGAAAGATGCAGGTCTCGCCCCGGAAGAAATTGGTTACATCAATGCGCATGGCACAGGAACTCCTGGAAACGACCCAGTAGAAAGCCAGGCCATCCGAGCCGTCTTCGGCGCGCACGCCGATAAGCTGGCAGTAAGCTCCACGAAATCCATGCACGGCCACGCGCTCGGTGCAGCGGGCGCTCTGGAAGCTGTCGCGACGATTCTCGCGCTGCATCACGGAATCCTTCCGCCCACCGCGAATTACAACGAACGCGATCCGGAATGCGACCTCGATTACATCCCGAATAACCCCCGTGCTCAAAAGGTAGGGGCCGCGCTCTCGAATTCTTTTGCGTTCGGAGGCCTCAATGCCGTGATCGCCTTTCGCTCATTCCTACGATAAATATTCACCTCAACGAGCGCTCTTCGGATTCTTCCTGCCTGCGGTATCATCCCCCGATGAGCGGAGCGCTCGACTTCGCCTGAAGCATTTAATCTGGTTTGGGAGGAATTGTGCCGAATTCAAATCTGCAGGAGGAGTACGCGGAAGTCGATCTTTCTGAGAAGGTATTCACGAATTCGCCGACCATGCTGGTGCTGTGCCTGACCGTGATCGGATTGATCAAGATCTATACCCGATTTGAAAAGGTCACCACACTCGCCGACAACTTCCTCGCTTTCGTCTCCATTGGCTACTTTGTCGCCACTGTTTTTGCCTATCTGGCGCTCAGGACCGGTGAAAGAAAACGAAGATTGAAGCTTGCCAGGTTCGCCGACTTGCTTTTTCTCGTATCCTTGTGCTGCACCGGAGCTGTCGCGCTGTTTATCACATTCGCGCTCGAAGGGTAGACAACCGGTAGGTAACACGATGGCGCCACGCGGGTGCGCGGCAACGCCGGTCTTAGCGGAAAAGATGTAGGAACGGCATCAGCACATTCCACGGGAGCGCTGTATCCGTCCAGTGGCGCGAAAGCTCGTCGGCGAGCGTAAGCGCAATCAATATCGTGAGCCATAGCGCACCTGCGGCGATCACTAGCTTGGTAAGCCCAGGGCTATACTTCACGTGCATGAAAAACAGCACCACCAGCAGCATCTTCACCACCGCAATCGCGAGCGCTGCCACCGTGTTCCAGTCGATCTCATGAGTCGCTCCAACCGCAGTCTGGCCCAGGTCCATGTACGCAACTTTTGTCGTGAGTGCCGTTAGGATCAGCAAGCATAGAAACACGACGACGTAATTCTTCACCGGCACGATGTGCCCGCCTGTGTGGTTGCTGGTCTGCTCGGACATTAGTGCCCGCCTCCGTAGTGCCTGCCAATGAGGTAGAGTAGAGGGAAGAGAAATATCCACACAATATCGACGAAGTGCCAGTAAAGCCCGCTCACTTCAAGCGGCGAATAATAATCGGAATTGAACCGCCCGCGATACGCCATCACCGTCAGCGTCGTAAGAATCCCCACGCCGATAATCATGTGCAGCGCATGAAGTCCAGTCATAAAAAAATAGAAGCAGAAGAACATCTGGACGCCCGGCGCGTGCGCTCCGCTATACGTAAAATTCAACCCGGGAACGAGCCCTTCCACCCAATCGTGGTGCCACTCGAAAGTAAATTTGATCCCGAGAAACGCAATTCCAAGCAGCATCGTCAGAATCAGATACATGACAATCGTAGATTTGCTTTTTCCCGTCTGCGCCGCGCGAATCGCAAGCGCCATCGTCAAGCTGCTGCAGATCAGCACGGCCGTGTTCGTCGCGCCGAACGTCACGTTCAGCATGTGGCTGCCCGTGATGAACGATTCCAGGTGCAGCGCGCGATATACGATGTAGGCCATGAACGCGCCGCCGAAGAACATGATTTCGGTGACCAGGAATACCCACATCCCCAGGTTTCCGGCCTCGCGCTGCTGCTCCTCGGTCTCGAACTGATGCACCAGGGCAGGCGAGTGAGCGGTGTGAGTCATGTCAGCCACGCGTTTGCCTCGCTCCCGAGTAGTTGTAAGCCTCTTCGGTAACGACCGGAATCACCTCGAAATTTTCAGTGGGCGGCGGAGATGGCGTCTCCCACTCCAGGCCGCGCGCTCCCCACGGATTCGGCCCCGCCGGCGGCCCATATCGCATCGACCAGATCAAATAAATCAGCGGGATCAGATATCCCACGCCCAGAATCGAAGCGCCCGCCGACGACATCACGTTCAGCACTTGAAACTCGTCCGGATACACGGCATAGCGCCGCGGCATTCCCAGATACCCGAGCATAAATTGCGGGAAGAAAGTGAGGTTGAACCCGACAAACACAACGAGGGCCGCGAATCGCGCCCAGGCGTCGGGATAGAGCCGCCCAGTAATCTTCGGCCACCAGAAATGAATCCCGCCAAGATAGCCCATCACCGCGCCGCCCACCATGATGTAGTGAAAATGCGCCACAATGAAGTACGTCCCGTTCAAGTGCACGTCCGTCGCAAGCGAAGCGAGAAACAATCCCGTCAGGCCGCCCATCGTGAACAGTCCGATAAACCCGAGCGCGTACAGCATCGGCGCTTCGTAGGAAATCGAGCCCTTGTAGAGCGTCGAAGTCCAGTTGAAAACCTTGATCGCCGAAGGAATCGCCACCAGGAAGCTGAGCACGGAAAATATCAGCCCTGCGTAGACCGATTGCCCCGTCACGAACATATGATGGCCCCACACCAGGAAGCTCAGAACCGCAATCGCCATGCTCGAAAACGCCACCATCCCGTATCCAAATATCCGCTTTTTCGCGAAGCAAGTAATCACTTCGCTCACCACTCCCATCGCCGGCAAAATCATGATGTACACGGCAGGATGCGAGTAAAACCAGAAAAGGTGCTGGAACAGCAGCGGGTCTCCGCCTACCGCCGGATCGAAGATACCGACATGCAAAAGCCGCTCGAGCCCCAGCAAGAAAATCGTAATCGCGATCACCGGCGTGCCAAGAATAAAAATCACGCTCGTTGCGTACATCGTCCAGATAAATAGCGGCATCCGGAACCACGTCATCCCCGGCGCCCGCATCTTGTGGATTGTCACGATGAAATTCAGCCCGGTGAGAATCGACGAAAAACCCGTGATGAACACTCCCAGCGCCGTGGCAATCACGTGCGTCTGCGAGTACAAGCTGCTGAATGGCGCGTAGAACGTCCAGCCCGTGTCCACGCCCCCGGAAATAATCGCGTAGAGCGTGAACAGCGCTCCCACAACGTAAACGTACCAGCTCAATAGATTTAACTTCGGGAACGCCAGATCGCGCGCGCCGATCATCATCGGCACCAGGAAATTTCCCAGCGTCGCCGGAATCGATGGCACCAGAAAAAAGAACACCATCACGATTCCGTGAATCGAAAACAGCTTGTTGTACGTTTCCGGCTGAAACAGCGCGCCCTGCGGCTCGATCAGATGAATGCGCATCAGCACCGCCGCCACGCCGCCGACAAGAAACATGAACGTAATCGAAGCCAGATACAAAAGCGCGATGCGCTTGTGGTCGGTGGTAAGTAGCCACGATTTAATGCCGTAGCTCGCGTTTAAATAATTAACGCGCGACTCGGCGGGAACTTCGCGGATGTCTGGTACGGCCGTACTCATTTCCTAGTCCTTTCCTGCGTTCCGAGCGACTTCACGTATGCAATGAGTTGCAGGACTTGCTCTTCATTGATCTGCCCCTGAAATGTCGGCATCACCGGCGGGTAATTCGGCAAAATCACCGAATTCGGAAACACGATTGCCTGGCGAATCAGCGCTTCATCCACCACGCGAGTCTCGCCGCTGCGAAGTTTTTCCGGCTTGCCGTAAAGTCCCACGAGTGAGGGACCTCGTCCCGTGTTGTCAGCCACGTGGCACGTCACGCAGCCGAGTTGGGTGAACAGCCGCTCGCCTGCCTGCGCCATCGATTCGTGAGACGCTCCCCCCGAAAGCCACGCTGAATAGTCTCCCGGTTCCATCACGTAGACCCATCCGATCATCTGCGCGTGGTCCGCGCCGCAATACTGCCCGCAGAAAATATGATACGTGCCGGTCTTCGTTGCCTGGAACCAGAGCGATGTATAGCGGCCGGGCAATACGTCCTTCTTCACGCGAAATGCGGGCACGTAAAAATCGTGAATCACATCTTCCGACGTCATCGTCAGCTTGATCGGAACGCCCACCGGAACGTGCAGTTCGTTGATCTCGCGGACGCCTTCCGGATGCTGTAGATGCCACATCCACTGTTTGCCCACGACGAAAATCTCCGCCGAGGCATCGGGAGGACGGGCATTTCGTACGTAGAGACTCGCGGACCAGAAGAATAGCCCCACGCTGATCAATGTCGGAATCGCTGTCCAAAGGATTTCGAGTGGGACGCTCTTCTCAATTTCCGGCGGCACCTCATCCTCGGACTGCCGTCGGTACTTGATCATGAAATAAAAAATGATCGAGAAAATCAGAACCGTGAAAAACAGCGTTACCGCAGTCAGCGTAAAGTGCAGCTGGTCCACGCTGTCCGCGATCGACGATGCCGCTGGCGGGCGAATGGGGATCGGCGCAAGCACATTGGCGATGCAGCTCGCCCCGAATTCAAGTATTCCCATCATGTCCGTCGCTCCGGCAGCGTGTAATGCTCGCTGCGAGCTAGCAGGAAAATTCCAATCGCAATCACCAGAATCGTGAACACGCCCGCGGCCTTGATCACTCGCGAAATCAGCACGCTGTATTTTCCCGTGGCCGGATCGTAGTGATAGCAGAAGAGTAAAATTTGATCGACCGGCGTGCCGATCTTTCCTCCGGAAGCATCCACCAGTCCCAGCCTCAAATCACGCGAGGAGTATTGAATGCCGTACAGATACCGCGAAATCTTCCCCGTCGGCGTCAGCATCATGATCGCGCTGGCATGCGCGAATTGTTTTGACTCCGCATCATACGCATAACGAAAGCCCACGGCATTTGCGAGCTGCTTAATTTGCGGCTCGTCTCCTGTCAAGAAGTGCCACCCTTGCTCTGCGCCAGGTCGCCCGTAAAGCCCGGCGTAGAGCGCTCTCTTTGCGGATGCGAGCGCCGGTCGTTCCGTCGGATCGATGCTAACCGTCACCACGTTGAACTGCTTTCCGATATCCATCGGCACATCTTTCAGGCTGCGCTCCAGCCCGTTCAATACCTGCGTGCACAGCATCGGACAGCTGTAATACACCAGCGAAAGGATGACGGGCTTGCCTCCGAAAAACTGACCGAGCTGCACCGTCCGGCCGCTCTCATCGCGAAACGTAAGATCGAGCGGAACGGACTCGTTCAGCTTCTGATCGATCCCCACATCCTTCAGTAAATCCGGACGCACTCCGATATTCTGAGTCGGGTACTGAAACTGCCCTTCGACAGCACGGGAAGCACAAAGCGATCCGGCTAGAAGCACCGCCGCCACAATCAGCGCGTGCACGCTCGTCGTTCGCAGCCAGCCTGTCCTGTATAAAGCTCGCTTCACTCCAACCTCTCAAATATCTCGTTCTACGCCGCTCCACCGTTGATTGGATAACGGAGTCGGCACGGCATGCCGTGCCCTCTCAACCCCGGTCGATGCACTACATCGACGTCGTAAACAACCGCCAACTATTTCGGTTCTGGCTCCGCGCTCGCTGGAATCGACAAATAACCACATGGCCCCGCCACACCCATTACGGCCGGTGCTGGCGTCGATCCCGCCGGTGTCGCAGCCTGCGAATCGCTCGATGCCCGATCCGATATCTGATCCGACGTCTGATCCGCGGCGCGTGCCGGCAATCCCCGTTGCAGCACCATTTCCATCGCCCGAGCCACCGGAATGTGGACCAATCCGTTGTTCTGGTCCACCCATCCGTATGTGTTCAATCGCAGCTCCTCCATTTCGCAGTAGCTCTTCAAATCGAGGCCCGGCTGGACCTGCAAGCGGGGCTGCGGCGGCAGCACACGCACCTTTTCAAACGGAGATGCAGGCGGCCCGAGCGACTCAATCTTCGCAAGAAACCAATACGTTCGATCCATCGCGACCATCACGATCGCAAGCAGGATCGCGAGCGTCAGCCCGTATATGAACAGGCTGCGGACATTCGTGTCCTTGTGCTCGTAGCCCTCTTTGCCGCGCGGCGGCGCTTGCTTTCGAGCTTGATCTTCAGTCGCCATGCTGATGCTCCAACCCTTCCGCAAACCGCGGGTCGTGCAGCGGGAGCAGCGGCATCTTCGCCAGCTGCCAGAAATATGTCCCGGCCCACACGCCGCCAATTCCAAGCACTGCCAAAATGTCCGATGGGTGCACTCTTGGGCTATTCGGCTCAAACGCCGGCACCACGAGCCAGTAAACGTCCAGCAAACTCAACGCGATCAATATGCCGGCCACAAGCGAAAGCCTCGCGAGCCTGCGTTTCACTCCGCGCTGCAGCAGCAACAAAAACGGCAGCGCAAAGTGAAGCACCATCAAAACCACCGCAACGCCGCCCCAGCCTCCCACAGCGCGCGTAACGTACCAGGGAATTTCCTCTTTCAGGTTGCCGGACCAAATAATTAAGAACTGCGAGTATGAGAGGTAAGCCCATAACATCACGAACGTGAGCATCAAGTTGCCCAGGTCGTTGAACTGCGCAGCTGTCACCGCATCGCGCAGCGGCTCGAAATCCGAAAGCCGGCGCAGTACAAAAATCACGAACGACATGGCCGTCAGCGCCGCAACTATCATAAACAGCATTCCGTAAATCGTCGAAAACCAGTGCGGTTCGAGCGACATCACCCAGTCGATCGACCCGAATGTGATTGCCAGGCCCCAGAGAATTAGTCCTGGGCCACTCACAGCTTCGAAGCGGCCTTCAATCGCGGGATCGCCGGTTTCGTCCTGCTCTCGCGACCACTTGTTTAGCAAATACGCCAGCCCGATCCAGATCGCGAAATAAATAATAGCGCGCACTGTGAAAAACCCCGGATTCAAGAACGGACGCTTGTACTGGAGAAGGTGGTCGGCCGCTACATCTGCGGGACGCGCCCACGTATACAGCACTCGCATGCCCGCTAGCACCGGCAAAAAGACGATCGCCATCACAGTGAACGTTCGCGTACCCGCTTCCAGAAGCCGCCGGATCGGATAACCCCACCAGCCACCCGTAAGATGATGCAGCATCAAAATCGCCTGGCAACCGAGCGGAATCGAAATCCAGAAAACAAACGCAAATAGATATGACCGGAAGAATTGCTGCCGGGCGCCCGCACTGTGGAAACCGAACAGGAATGCCAAAGCCAGGCCGCTCGCACCGCAAATAAACGCGATGCGCTGTGCTCGCTCAAATCGCGACCGAAGCTCGCCCGATAGCCCCATGGATTGAATTGAACTCATGGCTTCTGCCCTGGATTCTGTGAAACACCCGGTGACGCACTCTGTGAAGATGTTTCGTTCGATAAAACCTGCGTCAGCTTCCGCCTCTCCGCAGCGGGCGCATCCTCCAAATTCGCGTACTGGCTCAGCTGCAACACTCGAACGTAAGCCGCGACTCTCCAGCGGTCTTCCGGCTCAATTCGTGTCGCATAGCTGTACATCGCGCCGAATCCATTCGTCATCACGTCAAAGAAATGCCCGGCAGGCGCCGCGCGCAGCCGGTCGATGTGAAACGACGGCGGCTGCGGAAACCCACGCTGCACGATCATGCCGTTTCCCGTGCCGGCGTAATCGTGGCAAGGAGAGCAGTAAATATTGTAGCGTTCCCGGCCGCGCTCCAGATCCGCCCGCGTGATCGGGAACGGGAATTTATCCACGAGCGCGCCATTTTCTTTCCCCGTATACAGCAATTCGTCGAGCCGCAAATGTCCCCGCGCCACTGTTCCCGGCATCGGCTGGCGCTCCGAGCGTCCGTCGCCGAAAAAGTTTGTCGGCTGGTACGGCAAATATTTTGGCTGTACGTGCATATCCAGCCGGCATCCGGCCACCAGCATCGTGACTGCGCACAGGCACCACACGCCGCGCCATCGCCGAATTGCGTCGAAAAATTTAGTTTCAGGCTTCAATCTCAAATACTCCGTGCGGCTTCATTCCCTCGAGAAACGCTTTCGTCGCCCGCAAATCGAATTTCCGGTCGCGCGCTTTGATGCACAAAAAGAACCGGTCCTTCGATGCCAGCGCAAACCGCGCGACATTGAAAACCGGGTGATACGGCGTCGGCAATCCGTTCATCGCCAGCATCCCGAACACTGCCGAAAGCGCCGCGCCTAGAATCGTCAATTCGAATGTGATCGGAATCCACATCGGCCAGCTGTTGTAAGGACGCCCGCCGATAATCAGCGGGAAGCTGATCACGTTCGCGTAGTAGCACATGAAAAATCCCGAAAGCCCGCCGATCAGACCGCCGGTAAATACCACGGTGGGAAGAACCGTGTGCTCGAACCCCACCGCTTCCGCCAGCCCTTCAATCGGCATCGGCGTGAACGCGTCGATCTTCTTGTAGCCGGCGTTGTGCGTTTTGTGCGCCGCTTCCAGAAGCTGTTCCGGCGTCTCGAACTCAGCCAGCAATCCGTAAATGGGCTTTCGCTGCATAAAACTATTCGCGTATCTCCGGATTCGGATTCAGGACGCGCGCCAGATACGTCGTGCGCGGCCGTGTATTCAAATCATCGAGCAAGCTGTAGTTGCGCGATTGCGCTTTCAACTTCGAGACTCGGCTCTTCGGGTCGTTCACGTTTCCGAAAACGATCGCCTCTGCCGGGCACGCGCTCTGGCACGCCGTCACGATCTCTCCGTCTCGCACCACCCGGTCTTCTTCCTCTGACCGGATTTTTGCCGCATTGATTCGCTGCACGCAGTACGTGCACTTCTCCATCACCCCGCGGCTCCGCACCGTCACGTTCGGGTTGCGCAAACCGTAGAGGCTCGGCGTCGTGTAGTCCGAGTACAGCAGGAAATTAAATCGCCGCACTTTGTACGGGCAGTTGTTCGAGCAGTATCTCGTTCCCACGCACCGGTTGTACGTCATCTCGTTCAAACCCTCGATGCTGTGCGTCGTCGCTCCGACCGGGCACACCACCTCGCACGGCGCGTTTTCGCATTGCATGCACGGCAATGGCTCGAAATACATTTCCGGTGTTTCCAGGTTGCCTCGGAAATACGTGTCGATGCGGATCCAGTGCATCGCGCGTCCTCGCGCCACCTGATCTTTTCCGACCACCGGAATATTATTTTCGGACTGGCACGCCACCACGCACGCATTGCAGCCGATGCAGCGATTCAAATCGATCGACATGCCCCACGCGTACCCTTCCGACTTGAATCCGGGGAAGAGCGAGAGTTCCTTCGACGATTCTTCCGGCCGCGCAAAATTCGGGTCCTCGCGGAATTCTTCCAGCGTGGCCACCTGAATCAAATCGCGCTTCGCCGCATTCACCGCTTCCGGGTCCACGGGATGCCCATTTTCTTCCGTCATGTAGTGATACTGCTGCACCGCGAAATAATATTTCTTCCCGGAATCTTCGAGCTGCAGCCCGTTCGCCATCCACGGGGCCTTCGACGTTCGCAGGAAATACGCGTTGAAGCCCTGGCCGTTGCCCACACTTCCCGCGCGCCTGCGCCCGTAGCCAAGATGCAGCGTAATGGAATTATCCGGATGCCCCGGATCGGCAAAAATTCCCGCGTAGACTTCGCGCCCTGCCACTTTCATTTTCATGTACTGGCCATGTCTCAATTTCAATCGCTCGGCCGTGTTGATACTCACGAGCGCCGCGTTGTCCCATGTCAGCCTCGTGATCGTCTTCGGCAATTCCTGCAGCCACCCGTTGTTTGAAAACCTCCCGTCGCCAATCGTGGGATCGGGGCGATAGACAATCTCCAGTGCACTCGGATCGGCTGCCGGTGGCGAAAGTTCTCTGCCGATATCTGTCCGCGGCGTAACCGGAATCGCTGGCAGTGCTGTTCCGGCCATCACGCCGTCGTGCAGCGAACGCTCCCAGAAAGCATCAAACGCTTTGTCTTTTTCCGGCCGCTGAGACTTCCAGTAGCCCTGAACGAGATCGTGTCCTGATTTTCCTGAGTCGCCTGCGAGTGCAGCAATAAGTTCATGCGTCGACCGGCCCTGATACAGCGGCGCAATCAGCGGTTGCACGATTCCGATCGTGCCGTCAAACGCTCGCCCATCGCCCCAGGCTTCCAGGAAATGAGTTTCCGGAATGTGCCAGTGGCACAGTTCGCCGGTTTCGTCGTAGTAAAGCCCCGAATGCACGCGAATTTTCGCTTTCAGCAGCGTTGGTCCGAACTCAAAATCCGCGGGCGCGTCATACACCGGATTGCCGCCGAGGATCATCAGCAAATCCACGCGCCCAGCATTCATGTCGCTTACGAGGTCCCGCAGCGAGTTCATCTGGTTCACGGGATTCGCTTCGAGCGGTTCGGTGTAGTGAACCGTCTTGCCGGCATTGCCAAGCGCAGCGTTCATCGCGTGCGCCAGGGCGTGCACGATTGCCGGTTGTCCATCGCCCGGAATCACCACGCACGCGCCGCGATGCTTGTTCAAATCGCGCGCCACAGCCGCCGTCCACTCCGGCGGAATCGCCGATTTCAAACTTTCAGGTGCGCCCACGGAGCCAATTCCCAGCTCAGTCGCGAGTTGCCGCGTAAACGCTTCCACTTCACTGGCGCGCAGCGGTTTCCGGTGATCCGCCATCGATCCCGTGCTGCTCGGCGTGCACTCCACCACGTAAAGCCGGTTCAGCTTCGACGCAGGCCCTTCAATCGCCCGGCGCGATGAAAATTCACGCGCATACCGCGTGTGTCCGGGGCCAGTCGTCAAAAAATCCGCATCCAGCGAAACGATTACGTCCGCCTTATCGAGGTGGTACACAGTGTTCACTGGCTTGCCGAAAGCCGTCACCGCGCCATCGTGCGCCGAATCGCGCGCACACGGTTCGTACTGATGCCATTTCGCGTCAGGGAATTGCACGAGCAGCGCTCGAATCTGCGCTCCCAGGGTTGGCGACGTCACGGTCTCCGTGAGGATTCGAAGTCCACTCCCTCTCGGCGCGATTTGCGATCGCACGTCTCCCATCGCCGTCAGGAACGCCGCCCAACTCTCGATGCGCCCTTTGTGAATCACCGTTTGTGACCGGTCCGGATCGTAAAGCGTCAGAATCGACGCTTGATTGAACACGTCCGTGCCGCCCAGGCTGCCCGGATGCTCCTGATTGCCTTCCATTTTTGTCGGGCGTCCCATGTGGCTCTCTACCAGGAGTCCCGTGCTGACGCCCGACTGCGGCATCGACGTCGCATAGAACAATGGCTTGCCGGGAATAATTTCCTCCGGCGGCCTCACATACGGAACGATTCTTTCGGTCGGCAATTTGGTGCAAGCGCTCAACCCGGCCATCGCCGCCGACGCTGCCATCAATTTCAGAACTTCCCGCCGGTCGATTCCGGCCGCAGCTTCCTCGGTATCCTGCGCAAATTCGTTTTCGAGCCGGTAGCGATACTCGGACGTTTCCGCCAGCTCATCCAGGCTCTGCCAGAATCGCTTCCCGCCGTCTTTCGCGAGTTTGGCCCGCACGACTGCAAGATCGATCGCCGGATTCGTGATTTGATTCGATTTGGAGTTGTCGCTCATTTCGCTGTCATCACCGGTGGCACACCGAGCAATTCTGCAAACTCTGAATCTTATATTCCTTCACAAGTTTTCGACCCAGCTCCATCTGGTTCTTTGGCGTCTTGTAATATGGATTGAACACTTCCGATTTCGGCCGCACGAATTTCTCCGGCTGCCGGTGGCACTCGAGACACCACTCCATGTACAGCGTTCCCGCGCGCCACGTCAGCGGCATTTCGGCAATCGGCCCGTGACAAGTGGTGCAGCCAACGCCCTTGTTCACGTGAATGCTGTGATCGAAGTAGACGAAATCCGGTAGCGCGTTCACGCGCGTCCACGAAATCGATTTGTCGTCGCGATAGCTCGCGCGTACCGGTTCGAGCATCGAGGCATTCGTCCAAATCCGCGAATGGCACGTCATGCACGTCTGCGTGGGCGGCAATCCCGCGAACGACGATTTTTCCACCGACGTGTGGCAGTACCGGCAATCCAGTCCCAGCTCCCCGGCATGGTGCTTGTGGCTGAAAGGGACCGGCTGCGCCTGCGCCACATTTTGCTCCGTGTACCACGGCGACAATTCAATCTTGTACATCGCTGCCGCCAGCAGCCCGACGATGAACACACCCCCATATATGCTCAGCCGTGAGATCACGTTCGTGCTGTGATGGAATATCTGGGGCATCGCGTCTTCGAATTCCCGCTATTTCTCCGGATTCTCTTCCGTTTCTCTTACCAGCGAACGCATCTCCACGATCGAGATCATCGGGAGGAACCTCACGAACAGGAAGAACAGCGTAAAGAACAATCCGAACGTCCCGATGAACGTCATCCAATCCCATTTCGTCGGGTAGTACATGTTCCAGATCGACGGCATGTAATCTCGGCTCAGGCTGATCACCACAATCACAAACCGCTCGAGCCACATTCCCATGTTTACGATGAGTGAAATCGCAAACAGTGCGGGAACACTTGCCCGCACTCGCCGGAACCACATCGCCTGCGGGATCACGATATTGCACGCAATCAGCGACCAATAAACGATCGCGTACGGTCCCGTCATGCGATTGTGGACCAGGTAGCGGTCGTAGGGATTCCCGCTGTAAAACGCCATGAACGTCTCCATCATGTAACCGTATGCCACGATCATGCCGGTCGCCAGCATCACCTTCGCCATGTTCTCCAGGTGCCGCATCGTGACCATATCTTCGAGCTTGTAAAATTTGCGAATCGGAATCGCCAGCGTCATTACCATCGCGAATCCGGAATAGATTGCGCCGGCAACGAAGTAAGGAGGGAATATTGTGGTATGCCACCCTGGTACTACCGCCACGGCGAAGTCAAAGCTCACGACCGTGTGGACGGACACAACCAGCGGCGTCGCCAGGCCGGCTAGCAATACCGACGCGAGTTCGTACCGGCTCCAGTGAACCGCCGATCCGCGCCAGCCCATCGCGAGAATTCCGTAGCCGATCTTTGCCGCGCGATTCCTGGCACGGTCGCGCAGCGTCGCAAGGTCGGGAATCAGGCCAACGAACCAGAACAGCAGCGAAACGATCGCATACGTTGAAACTGCAAACACGTCCCAGACCAGCGGGCTGCGGAATTGCGGCCACATCCACATCGGATTGGGATACGGCGTCATCCAAAAGAATAGCCACGGACGGCCCATATGCAGCAGCGGAAACGTACCCGCGCAGGCCACCGCGAAGAGCGTCATCGCTTCCGCAAACCGGTTGATCGACGTGCGCCATTTCTGATGCAGCAACAGCAAAATGGCGGATATCAGCGTTCCCGCATGCCCGATTCCGATCCACCACACAAAATTGACGATCGCGAATCCCCATCCAACGGGAATGTTAATGCCCCAGATTCCAACGCCTTTGATAAGCAGGTAGGTAACAGCGATGTTGAACATCATCAGGAGCGCGAGCGCGATCCCGAACCCAACCATCCAGCCCTTTGTCGTGCCGCGACCCAGCACGATCGAGCTGATCTTGTCGGTAACGGTAGCAAGCGTGTAGCCCGGTTCGAGGACCGGCGCTTCTCCTGCTCCCGCTATATTCTGTGAACCCTCAGGATCCAAGACGCAACCCCGCTGCTGGATTTATGGATGCCGGGAAACCGCAAGAAAGGGCATCGAATAGGTTAATGAAAAGCAGTGCCTTAACTTTTCACACGAGCGAGCGCGTCCGAAGTTTGCCGTTCGAGCGAATGAACCTCGGGCCTCTTGCGCCCCCCCAATTTCTTTGTTTCTTTCGCTCGCAAAGCGAAGCGGTTCATTCAAGACGCCACAGGATAAGACCGATGGCCATCCGAAGCAACAGCAATCCCCAGAAATAATGAGAATGGAAACGCGAAGTTCAGAACGTCGCAACAATTCCAGAACGGGAAATTATTCCGTGCGGCACAACACCGTAAGACGCGGATCGACCACGATTCGCGTGGGGCGCTCCTTCGACACAAACCGAAACCGATTCTCAGGCCCGTTCGTCACCACAACTCCCAATCGCTCCAGTTTTCTGCCCGTTCGCGCGGCATACAATGGAATCGGCGCGGTAAATACTTCGTCCACGCCGGATTGCAGCAATCTGCCCGTCACAACGAATTCCTGCCCACGTGGACTCGCCTGAAATTCCACCGAGTACCGCGGGATCCCCGTCCCTCGCACCCACTCATCGAAAAACCAGTCCATCGAATGCGTGCCTTCCAGGTCCATCGCAGGCGTCATTCGCTTCTCGATCGCCCGCTGGAAATCTGCGGTTGAGAGCGCCGCAAATCGATGTTCGGTGAGTATCGACTTCAACAGTTCTCGAAAGCGCGCGTCCGGGTCGCGAGCGCCAGGTTCCTGCAGCATTTCGCGAAGCATGTGAATCACCCAGGTGCCTTTGCCGTACGTCACTGCTTCGTACGCATACGGAGCTTTCGACGACAAAAGTCGCCACCCAAAACTCACCGGCCCTGCCGCGTCCAGCGTCTGCGCCGTTCTCGGCATCTTGGTCGTGAGCTCGGTGCGGTAGTGTTCGAGCCACGTTTTCATTCGTTGATCCGCGGGCCGTTTGCTGTCCGCGTAGAGAAGAGCGAGGTAATTCGCCATTGCTTCCTGGATCCACGCGTCGCGATATTCGGCCGAGCCCGCCACATTGCCCCACCATTGATGCGCCACCTCGTGGAACGGCATCAGTTCGTGAGCCTCTTCCTGAGCGAGCTCGCTGAATCCGGCGCGTTCTTGTGCTGCTTGCGGCAGGAAAACCAGCGTCGAGAGATACACCAGTCCCGGCCAACCCTGCCCGAAATTTCCCGGGATTTCTGAAACGTCCAAATGATTGAACGGGAACGGGCCGTTCAGTCCCTCGAAAAAACGAATCGAATCGTTCACCCTGCTCCCCAGATGCTTTAACACGGCCGCTGGATCGGGAGGCGGCGCCTCTGGAATCGCGCCGGAAAGACCTCGTTGCCGTGGCGATTGAAACATCCCCGGCAGAGCCTCGGCATCTCCTGCCGGATTTTTTTTCAGAAGCGCGAGAATCGCGTCGTCGAGCTGCCGGTTTGCGTATAGCTCCACCTTGGGATGCTCGCCTCCCGCGCTTTCCATCTTGTACTCGCCAAGATTAAATCCCGCCACGGCGAACGGGACCTCTGAATGCCAGCGTCCGAACTTTGCGTCTCCGTCCTCATGCATTTCGTCGCGAACGCCCGTCGCCACCAGCGTTAGCCGCTTCGGCCACTGGAACGACAGCTCGAATAGCGCAAAATGATCTCCCCCGCCCACATGCGGATACCACGTGCCATGCTCTCCCACAAACTGCACTCCGTTCCCCGCATCGCTGATCACGTTTCCGCGATATTTCACCTGCATGCGAATTTCTTCGCCCGCTCTTGCCGGTGCCGGAAGAACCGCGAGCAGCGCGTCGTTGCCGCGCTGCAAAATATCGTGGCGGCTCATGTCTTCATTCTGAAAGAAAACGAGCGGCGGCCCGTTTTCCAGCTTCACTTCCTCCACTGCCAGATTCCTGGAGAGTTCCAACGGAACGATGCGCTCGCCTGCTCGCACTGTTTTCAGGTGCAGCATCGTATTGCCTTCGAGCGACAAATCGTTCGCGATCGTCGTATGCACGGCGTAATTGACGGGCGCAAACATCTCGATCCGCGTTTTCGGCGCATCGGCTGTTTTGAACGACGCCCACGTGTCGTAGAATCGCACGTCATTCTCGATTCGCGGCTGCCCCAGCAACACCTGCTCGTCGCGCCGCGCGTCCACCAGCACGTCAAACGCTCCCAGGCTCTCGTTTTCCACGCCAATATAGAAATACGGAAGCGGGTCGGCCGATAGCAGGTCGAACATCACGCGCAACGAGTGCCACGGATTCAAGCTGCTCACCACCGGGTTCCAACTCTCCACAAATCCCGGATCGCTTGCCTCGCTCGCATCAGCTGGCGTCAGCTGCTGCTTGATCTCCGCCGGAGTCTCATCTGTGAAGCGGATGTACGCCCGCGTGAAATCCTGGCCCAACATTGGAACCCCCAGGAATTGCGCGATCGACTGGCGTTCTCCCCTTTCGCGAGGCGTAGCAAAAATATGTCCGCGCCCGGTGAAAACGGCCCCCGTCACGTGCCCGGCTATCGGTTTGAAGAATGCCAGCTTCCCCTCGATCAACCGCACGTTCACCACGTCGCGCCGCAGATTCAATTCATGGATCGTGTAGACATGCTCTCCATCCGGCCGCAGGTCATTCAGCGCCTGGTACAAAGCGCGCGGGTCGTTCTCCGCGATAGACGCCGGAATAGGTCCCGCGAGCGGTACGGCGGCCGCGCTCGGCCCGGCCTGTAGCGCGAACGAACTCGGTGCGAGCATAAGCGCTGCAACAGCCGCCATTACCGCCATCGTCGCTGCTGAGACGAAACCCCCGCCTCGCAAGTTTTTTGCACTAAACCGCATACTTGGGACTATAGCCACTTAAGGCATAGACCAGCAAGGAGCCGCGAACGTAAGCATCCGGCATTGCTAAAATTGCAGTGTGCATCGCGCAGCGCCACTTGCGGCTTTGCTTCTGCTCGCCGTGTCTTCCGCGGCGACGGATACGATTGTCCTCAAGAACGGCCGCCGCATCGTCGCCGCCAATGTCACTGACGACGGCGAGCACGTCAGCTACGAAACTCCCGCCGGCAAGTTAACGCTTCCCAAATCAATCGTCGCCCGCATCGAACGCGATCAGTTCGGCTACACCTCAGCCGCCGCATCGCACGCCGGCGACCCACCACCCGTCTCCGCGCCGCAAATCGAGCCCGTCCGCGGCTATGACGACGTCTCGCGTCTCGCCGTTCATGACGACTCCATCGATTTCGCCTACATTGCCCGTCTCGAAGGGGAAGCGCGCTCCGGCGGTGCCAACGCGATCGAGAAAGTTGCTGCCGCTCACTACACCGCCGCGCAGTTCCTCCTCACAAAAGGAGAAGTCGATTCAGCCATCGACCACTACCGCCAAGCCCTCAGCTTCGCGCCCGAAAACGTCCCGCTCCTTCTGAATCTTTCCGTTCTCTATTTGCGCCAGAGCCAGTTCACCGCGGCTCTCGATCCGCTCGAACGCGCTCGCCGCGTTGCGCCGAATTCGCCCGACGTCCCCAAGCTCATGGGCTGGGCCTATTACGGCGCAAATAAAATGGATCTCGCTGTCGCAGAGTGGCGCCGCTCCGAGCGTCTCCGCGCCGATCCCGAAGTCGAGCGCGCGCTCGCGAAAGCTGAAAAAGACAAAGCCGAAGAAGAAAGTTACCGCGAGGGTGAAACGGCCCACTTCGCGCTGAAATACAGCGGCACAGCCACTCCCGATCTTGCCGTCGGAATACTCCACGTTCTCGAAGACGATTTCCGCGATATCGAATCGCAGCTCGATTACACGCCGCCTGAAGCCATCGGCGTAATTCTCTACACCGATCAGGCTTTTGCCGACATCACCCGCGCGCCAAGTTGGGCGGGCGCAATCAATGACGGCCGCATCCGCATCCCCGTACAGGGCTTGAGCAGCGTCACCTCAGAACTCGCGCGCGTCCTCAAACACGAGTTGACGCACAGCTTCATCGCGCAAAAATCCCGCGGTCGCGCTCCCACCTGGCTGCAGGAAGGCGTCGCGCAATTTATGGAAGGCCGCCGCAGCAATAGTTCAGCCGGCGCGCTCGTCGAACTCGTTGGCCAGGGACGCGCGCCCAGCCTGCAAATGCTCGAAGGTTCCTGGATGGGATTGTCCGGACCGTCTGCATCTTTCGCGTACGCCTACGCGCTCGCCGCCGTCGAAGCGATCATTCAATCCGGCGGCATGAGCGACATCAGCCGCCTCCTCGATCGCATCGCGACCTCATCCTCAATGGACGCCGCCCTCCGCGACGCCCTCCGCGCCGATTACGCCGACCTCGATCAGCAAACCGTCGCCTACCTCCGCCACGAATATCTCCGCTAACCCGCTTTTCGCCCCGTCCGCCTGCCCTGAACGCAGTGAATGGGCATCTTGCCGGCTCTTTTGATTTTTGCCGTTCTTTGAAATCTGAAAATTTCAAATTTTAAATTTCCGCCCTTCGCCCGCAACTCACGCGCTCAACGCCGCTTCGCCGTTTCGTTATTTCTTGCGTCCAACACTCATCTGATCGAATCTATCCATGAATCCCCAGGAGGAAACATGCGCCGCACAATCTGCACGACCCTCGCAATAGCCGCCACACTCGCGATCCTGCTCGTCTCCGCCTTGGCAGCAAAGCCCGACGACCGCGCCGAACTCCTCAAAACTCGCGAAGCAGTCTGGCGCGCCTGGTTTGCCAACGACACGAAAGCCCTCGAAGCATTAGTCCCGCCGGACACGATCGTCATCAGCGCCGGGGAAGAGAAGTGGAAGCACCAGGCGGAAATATTTCAGTCTGCCGCGGATTTTCACGCAAAAGGTGGAAAGCTAGTCCGCCTCGAATTTCCGCGCACCGAAATTCAGCGCTTCGGCGACGTCGCAGTCACCTACAGCCAATATCTCTACGAAACCGAAATGGACGGCAAGCGCTCGGTAACCACCGGCCGCGTCACCGAAATCTTCGTCCTGCGCAACGGCAAGTGGACCAATCCCGGCTGGCATACTGACGAGGAGAATTAAAAGCACCTCGCTGGTTCTCGCATATCACACGGTCGCGAGCAACCCCGCGATCAGCGCCGCTCGTGCCGCCAACTCCCGCACCACCACATGCTCCCGCACGCTATGCGCCCCATCGCCCACCGCTCCCAGCCCGTCGAGCGTCGGCACTCCGATCGCCCCAGTAAAGTTCCCGTCCGACCCCCCGCCCGTCGCCGCCTCGCCAAGCGAATGCCCAATCTCCCGCATCAGTCCCTGCGCATGACGAAAAAGGCCTCGCACCCCTGCCGTCCGTTCCAGCGGCGGACGCAGCTCCCCCATCTGCACTTCCACCCGCGCCCCGCGCAAAATCGGACGCAAACTCCGAAGCTCCCGCTCGATCCCGCGCGCATCCGCCAATCGCGCAAATCGAATATCAACCAAAGCCCGCGCATGCGCTGGCACCACATTCGAAGTCGTGCCGCCTTCCACCACCGTCGCCTGCACCGTAATCCCGCGCCGCGGATCGTTCATCTTCATCAATCGCGCAATCTGCAACGCCAGCTCGTGCACCGCGTTCACGCCCTTCTCCGGCTCAATCCCCGCGTGTGACGACCGCCCCGTCACAATCACTTCCGCCCCGCCCACGCCTTTGCGCTGCGTCTTCAATCGCCCCTCGCGCCCCAGCGACGGCTCAAGCACCAGCACAGCATCGCTCCGACGCGCTTCACTTTCAATCACACGCCGCGACGTCTCGCTTCCAATCTCTTCGTCCGACGTCCACAAAAAAACCAGCCGTTTCCTCGGCCCCACTCCCGCCGCGCGCATCGCGCACGTCTCGCGCAAAGCATCCACCGCCGCAAGCGCCAGCACCAATCCGCCCTTCATATCAAACGTTCCCGGCCCCCAGGCCCGTCCACCAGCCACGCGAAACGGCATCTTCGAGATCGTCCCCAGCGGATACACCGTATCCAGATGCCCCAGCACAAGAATCTGGCCGTCGTCACATCCTGCTGTGCGCCCGCCGCCCCTCCTCACGCTGCGCCTGTCGTCCTCGTCAATGGCGCGCTCATTCCCCGCATCACGCACATTTCGCGGCATCAGCTCAACTCGCAAATGATCCCCGCGCACCCGCTGCCTCAAAATCTCCACCGCAGCCCCGCGCCGCCTCCACTCACTCGCCACCATCGCGCCAAACCGGTCCACTGCCGCCTTGTCATAACTCGGCGATTCGCATCGCACAAATCTCCCCAGCAAACGCACCATCGCGCTCTCGCGCCCGCGCGCCACCCGCAACAATTCCCGCATCCCAATTTTTTTAGTTGTCACACCGCGCCCAACTTCAAATTCAAGCCCACTCGCTCCGTGAACTCACGCGTTCCGTAGCATTGTCGGACGACGAGAATCAACTCCATTCTCGTCCTCCTCTGTTCTAGCCCTTGAATCGGTAGCCACGACGAATCGAATCTCCATTCGTCGTGGGTTTTTGCCTTCCATTTCAAATTTCCAATCGCCTTGCTCTATTCCCGCCCGCCAGCAACTCCCTCCGGCCTCCCGGCGTGCGTCTGTTTCCGGCAAACCGGCCAATCGGGACTTGCCGACTGGTTCCGAAAATTACTTCTGCGTCGCCTCTTCGTCCCAGCTTTCGATTCTTTGTATCAGGGTGCGTAATAGGTGAAAACAAAGTCGCGCGCCTTGCCAGGCTCGTGGCACGGGAAGCAGGTTTGGTGCATCGCCTCGTCGGCTGGTTTGCCCTCCTTATTGAATTGAGCGAACCCCCAGCCGCCCGTCGCGGCGTACTTTTTCGAGTCCTTGACCATAAGCTGAAGGTACCAATCCGGCGCGGGCCCGGGAACGAAAGATTGGGCACGGCCAAAGACTTTGTTGTTTTCCTCCGACGGGACGTAACTCCACGCTATCCGCGCAATCACGGTGCCGTCCGGGAATGGAAGCTTTCCTTCCCGATACGTCTTGATCGCCACGTCGTTGCCCAGAACGGCGCGCAAATCGTTGAGCTTGCCTTCTTCGTGGGCCACCGAGATCAACTTCCAGTCGCGATATCCGGGGGGAATTTTGATTCCGAAGATCGGGGCGGCCTGTTCATCGGCGCGTCCAGCTGCTGGAACCTTGGAGCCGATAAAGCCAGCCACCGCTGCAACTGCAACCAGCAAGAAAGCGATTCGTTTCATGCGGCGTCCTCCTTCCAACGGAACGGAATCCCATCGCAGATGTTCTTGATTAGGTCCCAAAAAGTCAAGCGCCCTTCATCCGTCTGACGGCAACGCTAGCCATCGGTAACCAGAAGTCGGCTGGAAGGAAGTGATCGCGATTGTTTCCCGTTGACGAATAACTCGCAAGTAATCCACATGCCCGATTAATGCTCATCGGAAACTGACCCGCCACGTGGCCTTCGCCCCGTTTCCCCCGCACCCGCGTTTCGTATAGAATTATCCGCTTGTTCCAGACGCGCGCTCCCGGCACAAATTAAGCTGTCAGCACGCTACAATTGAACGAAGCTATGCGCACACCTCAACCTCGAGGCCAACAATGATTCTCGACGTCAACGCCATCCAGGCCATCCTTCCGCACCGCTATCCATTTCTCCTCGTCGACGCCATCGAAGAAATGGAACGAAAGAAGCACATTGTCGGAATCAAAAATGTCACCATCAACGAGCATTTCTTCCAGGGACACTTCCCCGGCAATCCCATCATGCCCGGCGTCCTCATCATCGAATCCATGGCCCAGACCGGCGGCGTGCTCTTGCTTCAAGAAGTGAAAGACCGCGAAAACAAGCTTCTCTATTTCGTCGCGATTGACGGCGCGCGCTTCCGCCGTCCCGTGCTTCCCGGCGATCAATTGCGTATCGAAGTCGACGTTCTCGCCTGGCGCGGAACATTCTGCAAACTGCAGGGCCGCGCAACCGTTGGCGGGGAACTCGCCGCCGAAGCCACGTTGATGTGCAAAATGGTCGACTCCGCAGAAATGCAGTCGGCCTCCGCAGAATCCGTCGAGAAGGCTCAGTGAGCCAGCCGAATGAGTCCGTCGAATGAGTGAAATCGACTCGCGCGCTTCGATCGCTCCCACCGCAAAAATTGGCGCTGGCGTAAAAATCTCCGCCTTCGCCGTCGTTGGTGACGAAGTCGAACTCGGAGAAGGTTGCATCCTCGATTCGCACGCGATGGTGCAAGGCCCCGCGCGCCTCGGACGCCGCAACCATCTCTACTCCTTTTGCGTAATCGGCGGCGATCCGCAGGATCTCACCTACAAAGGCGAGCGCGTCTCTCTCGAAATCGGCGACGAAAACGAATTCCGCGAATTTTCCACAATTAATCGCGGCACTGTAAAAGGCGGAGGCACCACCCGCATCGGCAGCAACAATCTCATCATGTCCTACGCTCACATCGGCCACGATTGCCAGATTGGAAGCCGCACGGTTTTCGTTAACGGCGCCACTCTCGCTGGTCACGTCTCCGTCGACGACTACGCCACCATCGGCGCATTCTGTCCCGTGCATCAGTTCTGCCGCATCGGCAAATATTCCTACATCGCCGCGCACACCGTCATCACCCAGGACGTTCCGCCCTTTTCGAAAATCGTCGCCCCGCGCGATACCCGCTGCTATGGCGTGAATTCCGTCGGCCTCGAACGCAACGGCTTCTCGCCCGGCCGCATCGAATCAATCGAAAAGGCCTATCGCCTCCTCCTGCGCTCGAAACTCAACACTACCCAGGCGCTCGAACAAATGCGTGGAACCCTTTCCGCTTCCGAAGACGTCCAAACCCTTATCCGGTTTATCGAATCGGCCGAGCGCGGTCTCACCAAATAGCGATGCCTGCGAGCGCAATTCCGGAGAACTCTGAGCGCTGGGGCCTCATCGCTGGCAACGGTGATTTCCCGTTTCTCGTTCTCGAAGGCGCTCGCAGCCGCGGCATCGAAATGGCCGTGATCGCAATTCGCGAAGAAGCTTCGCCGGCGATCGCACAGGCTGCCAAGCGCGTGTACTGGGTGAGCCTGGGCGAATTGAGCCGTACAATTGAATTGCTGCACGAAGAGGGCGTCAAGCACGCCGTGATGGCGGGGCAAGTAAAGCACAACAAAATTTTTAGCTCGATCCGGCCGGATTGGCGTCTCGCGAAGCTGCTTCTCTCGCTTCCGTCGAAAAATACTGACTCGCTGATAGGCGCAGTCGCGCGCGTGCTGGAAGACGAAGGAATCAAGCTCGTGGACTCGACAAAATTTCTTGGGACGCTTCTGCCCGACGCGGGGATTCTTACGCGCCGCTCTCCGGACGTTTCCGAAGCGGCGGACATCGCCTATGGCCGCGACGTCGCTCAAAAAATTGCAGCGCTCGACCTGGGTCAAACCGTCGTCGTTCGCGATCGCGCGTGTGTCGCGATCGAAGCGATGGAAGGCACCGACGAGACGATCGAGCGCGCCGCACGCATCACCGGCGGCCAGCGCCTCGTCGTCGTCAAAGTCAGCAAGCCCGCGCAGGACATGCGCTTTGACGTTCCGGTCGTCGGCTTGAAAACGATGGAAGTGATGCGCCGCTCGAACGCAACGGCTCTCGCCATCGATGCCGGGAAAACCCTGCTCTTCGACCGGGACCAATTAATTCGCGCCGCGGATGATTTCAGCATCGCCATCCAGGCGTTCGCGCCATTGAATCTTGCTTCAACGCCGCCGCAAAGCACCGAAGGAAAAAGGAAATCGTGAGTAATCAGCCCGTCCGCGTGGCCGTCGTCGGCGTCGGCGAATTTGGACGCAACCACGTTCGCGTGTGGCGCGAAATCGAAGGCGCCGAACTTGTCGGAATCGTCGATACAAACGCCGAACGCGCCCAAAAAGTTGCAGCCGAATTCGGAACGCGCGTTCTCCGCGATCTAGACGCGCTCACTTCCGACGGTGTCGACGCAGCAAGCCTCGCCATCCCTACCGCCGGGCACGCGCGCATCGGCAGCCGCCTGCTCGCCGCCGGAATCGACGTGCTCGTCGAAAAGCCAATCGCAGCTTCGTTGCAGGAAGCCGACGCGCTCATCGAAGCCGCCACTCGCGCGAAGTCAATTTTGCAGGTCGGCCATCTCGAGCGCTTTAATCCGGCAATTGTTGCCGTCAGAAAAATCGTCTCGCGCCCCATGTTTTTCGAAATCCATCGTCTCGGAATCTTTTCGCCGCGCAGCCTCGATATCGACGTCGTCTACGACGTGATGATTCACGACCTCGACATCCTGCTTTCGCTCGTCAACTCTCCCGTCGTCGATCTGAAAGCCGTTGGCATCCCGGTGATCAGCGAAAAAGTTGACATCGCGCACGCCCGCGTCGAATTTGAAACCGGCACTGTCGCGAATCTCACCGCCAGTCGAGTCTCCACCGAGCGCGTCCGCAAAATGCGCTTCTTCCAGGAGCACGAATACGTCTCGCTCGATTTCACCCGCCAGGACGTTCTCCGCGTTCGCGTGGAATCCGCCGCCCCAAGCGCCGCCGTGGGCAATATCGCAATCACCAACGCCGCAGCGCCCGATGCCACAGCAAGTGATGCGCAAATGCCCCAGATCAACTTCGAAAAAGTTCCCACCACGCCCGAAGAACCGCTTCGCGCCGAACTTCGCTCCTTCCTCGATTCCGTCCGCACTCGCAAGCCGCCTCTCGTCGACGGCGCTGCCGGACGCCGCGCTCTCGAACTCGCCGACCGCGTGATGGCGGGCATCCTCGAGCACGCTCGCCACGTCCAACTATCCGCCTTTGCGCCACAGGACGCCCGATGATCCCGCGGATACTCGTTCCCACTGACGTCCAGCCGTTCACCGACGAAGAGCGCAAGAAGCAGAAGCCCGCCGCGCGCTTCGAAACGTACATGGACGACCGCATGGTCGTTCCCTCAGGCATGTCCGATGCGCCTCCGCTCGACGGCAAATCGAAAATCCCGTCGCATTTTCCGCTCGAAGTTCTCGTCGGACGTTCGCTCGTCTCGCGCGACATCGAACCCAAGCCTTTCGATTTACCCTCGCTCTCCGATTACGTTCCTGTTTCGATCATGGATTCGCGCGTCGTAGTCCCCGTCTTCGTGGAAGCGCCGGAGGCCGCGCAGATCGCGCGCTTCGACAAGCCGCAGATAATGACGCCCGAGCTCCGCGAAGTAATTCAGCCGGACATCTTCACCACCGGCGATGCGAATCTCCTCATCGAGCCTGAAAGAAAAAAAGATGCCAAGTGGGACGCCATCACCCGGGCCGCTTCCGTCGTCGTCCACATCGGCCTGATTATTTTCATCGTCTTCATTCCCAAAATGTTTCCGCCGCACGTTCCCACGACGAAAGAAATCGAGCTCGCCAGTAAAAGTTTGGGAATCACTTACATCTCGCCCGACGAAATTCCATCGATGCCTCCCGGCCCGCCGGGCCCGAAGGTTCACATCGACAACAAAGTGCTGAACAAAGTCGCGCCTCCCCGTCCCGAATCGCACGCGCCGGTCGTGGCGCCGTCGATTCCGAATCCCGAACAGCCGCGGCCCGAGCTTCCTTCCGCGCCCACCCCGCGCGCGTCCGTCGCTCCTCCCGTCAGCGTGCCCGTCCAGCCAACGACCACTCCGTCGCAAGTCCTGCCCGTGCCCACCGGTCAACCGGGCCATTTGAATCTCAATATTCCGAACACGTCTCCGGGCAAAGCGATTCAAAATCAGATTCAGGACGCGATCAAGCACCCTGGAGGCGGCCAGGTCTACAATCCCGGCAGCGGTGGAGGCGGCGGGGGCGGTGGTGGCGGAGGAGGTGGCGGCCGCGGCGGTTACCAAAACATGCAGCCCGGCGCCTCGATCCTGACGGACACGCAGGGCGTGGATTTCAGTAGTTACATCCAGCGCCTGCTCGCGACCGTCAAGCGCAATTGGTACACCGTCATGCCCGAGTCCGCGCTCATGGGCGACAAAGGCATCGTCATGCTCACTTTCAAAATCAATCGCGACGGCAGCGTGCCGTCCGCCGATCCGAATCTCGAACGAACGTCCGGCAAACAGCCGCTCGATTCCGCCGCGCTCTCGTCGATCCGTACGTCGAGCCCGTTCGAGCCGCTGCCCCCGCAATTCAAAGGTGACTTCATCGAGCTGCGCTTCATCTATTTCTACAACATCCCGCCCGACGCAGGCGCTGCGCACTAGCCGCGCTAGCAATTTCTATCGCGTCTCAAATCGAATTTGAATTTGATCAGGTAGCCACGACGAGCGCCGTTCCTCGTCGTGGGCCTTTCCGCTGGCATCTCTGCCGGCTCTTTTAACTTCCTCCTCGCCGCCTCCTGACGATCGCCTGCTCTGCATTGCGCGCGAAACTCCGTCTGTGCGAGAGTTAGCATTCTGTGAAAGCCAACCGCACCCAAGTCCTCGGCGCGCTCCTGCTCGCAGCCGCAGCGCTGCTCTTCCTTCTGCTGCGCTGGAAATTCGCGCACTAAAATGAGCGCAAACTCGAATCCGACTGCGCCAGCCCGCCTCGTCGTCGTCCTCGGCCCCACCGCCTCCGGCAAATCCGCGCTCGGCATCGAACTCGCCAGGCATCTCAATGGCGAAATCCTCGTCTGCGATTCCACTCAGCTCTACCGCCACTTCGACATCGGCACCGCAAAAATCGCGAAGCCCGAACAAGAAAACATCCCGCACCACCTCGTCGATCTCGTCGAGCCCGACGAAGTTTTCACCGCCGGCGACTACCGCCGCCACGCGCTCCTCGCCCTCGACGATCTCCGCGCCCGCGGCAAAACGCCGATCATCACCGCCGGCACGGGACTTTACTTGCGCGCGCTTCTCGAAGGCCTCGCCGACGCTCCGCAGCGCTCCGAAGAATTGCGAACGCGCCTCCGCGAAATCGTCGACGCACGCGGCGCCGCGCACCTGCACAAAATCCTCGCGCGCCTCGATCCCGGCGCAGCCTCCCGCATCGCTCCGCGCGATACACAAAAAATAATCCGCGCCATCGAAATGCGCGTGCTCGCAGGCAAGCCCCTCGCCGAAATTTTCAGCTCCAGCCGCGCCGATGTGCGCGACGAAGTGCGTGTAGGGGTGCGTGAAAACGACCGTGCCGAAGTGCATGAGAAAGTACGCGAAGGAGTGCGTGACAAAGTGCGTGAGGGGGTACGTGCAGGAGTGCGTGAAGGGGTGCGTGAGAATCAACTCAAAGGCTACGCCATCACGAAAATCGGCCTCCTCCCGCCGCGCGCCGCCCTCTACTCCCGCATCGACGCGCGCGTCAACGAAATGCTCGCCGCCGGCTGGCTCGACGAAGTCCGCGCCCTCATCGCCCGAGGCTTCGCCGGCGGAAGTCCCGCAGGGGTGCCTGAGAACGTGAAGCCGTTCCAATTCATCGGCTACGCCGACCTCCGCGCCCACCTCGAAGGCCGCATCACTCTCGCCGCCGCCGTCGCGCAAATCCAGCAGTCGACGCGCCGCTTCGCCAAACGCCAGCTCACCTGGTTCCGCCGCGAGCCAGACGTCCACTGGCTCGAATCCTTCGGCGACGCCCCAGAAACCACCGCCGCCGCGCTCAATCTCCTAGCCGCCAAATCATAGCCGTCGCCTTTTGTAGCGCCGCCCTTCAGGGCGGCAGCCTTTCCGTCGGCTACGCGCTAAAAACCACCGCCGCCACCCAACCTCAAAACCTCAAATGTAACTCCGCAAATGTAACTCCGAAAATGTAGCTCACCTCTTCAGAGGTGAGGTTTTTGACTTGGCCGTCTTCGCAGTTGGCAATGCCCGCCGCCACCGCCACCTAACATCCAAACCTCAAATGTAGCTCACCTCTTTAGAGGTGAGGTTTCTTGCCGGCGCCGTTGCATCTGCCTTTGCATTACGCCGCGGAACCGCACATCAAAAACCTCAGGTCTGAAGACTCAAGCTACATTAAAATCCCCGAATGTCGCGCCTCCGCCGCATCGAACTCGCGGGCCGTTATTTCTTCGTCACCACAAATCTCCTGAAACACTCGCCTCCGCTTTCAGCGTCGGAGCGCGACATTTGCCTCGACCATCTCGACCTCGCCCGCGCCAAACACAAATTTGCGCTGTTCGCCTACGTCGTGATGCCCGGCCACATTCACCTCCTGCTCTGGACGGTAGAGTCGCTCCTGCCGAAGTTGATGCGCGACTGGAAAAGCTCCTCAGGTTTTGCGATCGCAAAAGCACGTTCGAAGCGAGGCGCGATCTGGCAACAGCGTTATTTTGATTTCATCCTCCGTCGCGCGAGCGATTTCGGAAAAAAGCTCGAGTACATCCACGCGAATCCAGTTGAAGCAGGATTGCTTGCCAAGCCCGAGGATTGGAAATGGTCAAGCGCAGCGTTTTACATCAACAAATCGCCAGTCCCCATCCACCCAGATATTTTCACTCCTCCGTCCGACCCAAACGAGCCCCTATGGCCGGCTCCATGGCGATAGCAATTGCCGCGTAGTTTGCCGTCAATGTTCGCCTCAAATGTAGCTGACCGCAAATGTAGCTCACCTCGAATGTAGCTCACCTCTTCAGAGGTGAGGCTTTGTGAGGTCTTGTGAGGCTGTGTGAGGCTTTCTCCGGCGCAGTTGATTACCCGTCGCACGTCGCCTCTAATGTACGTCGCCCCAATGCCCCTCGCCTCGAATGTAGCTCGCCACGAATGTACCTCACCTCAAATGTAGCTCCGAAAATGTAGCTCACCTCCAATGTAGCTCACCTCTTCAGAGGTGAGGCTTCTGACTTTGTCTTCGCATCTGCCGTCACATTACGCTCCGCACCTCAACATCAAAAACCTCGGGTCTGAAGACCCGAGCTACATTAACGCGCTGTGTGTTGTGGTGCTTGACGTTGGCTCACTGCTTCTATATCGTCCGGGTGAGAATTGACCATGGCTTCTCCTGCACCAGTTCGAGCTCCGAAGTCCACTCCATTGCAGCGTGGCGATTGGATACAGGCTGCGTTTGCGCGTTTGTCGGCGGAGGGGATTGATGCTGTGCGCGTGGAGGTGCTGGCGCGCGATTTGCATGTGAGCAAGGGGAGCTTTTACTGGCATTTTCGCGATCGCGATGAATTGGCTGCGGCGATGCTCGACCAGTGGGATGGCGACGAGTCAGCGTGGCTGGCGGACGCGGCGGCGGATGAGAAAAGTGCGGCGGCGCGTTGGGCGGAGCTGGTGGCGCATTTAACGGACGCGGGGCACAGCCGGTTTGAGGCGGCGTTGCGCGACTGGGCGCGTCGCGAAGAGCGGGTGGCGACGCGGGCGCGGTCGATTGAAGCGCACCGGCGCGGATACATTGCGGCGGTGCTGCGGGATGTGGGATTTACGACGCGGGCGGCGGAGGCGTGGTCGGAGATGGCGTTGTTGATTTGTTTGGGCTGGGTTGACCGCGCAAGCCGTGATCCGGAATTTCGCACGGCACCGAAACGTGGCTTGGGGGATTTTTTGTCGGAGCTGGTGCTGGCTGCGTCGGCGCGGTCAGGTGGGGGAGCAAGGTAATCGGTGCCTTTCGTAGCGCCGGCTGCCAACCGGTGCTTTTTCTTTCGCCTTATCTTCGACTACGGTTTTGAGGGCCCAAAACCCCGCTTTTGCGAGCAAGAACCTTGCTGCAGTTGCGACACTAAATTCGCGCTCCGGTTCATCGACGCCCTCATTGTAGCCCGTGGTTTTAACCACGGGAAAACGTCAGCTAAAGGCACGGGGCTTCAGCCCCTGAAGCAGGGCTTCGCAGTGCTTTTCCGGCGAGCTTTTGATTCGCTTCCGAGGTCTCGTAGACGATCGGGTGTCTCGGGCGCAAACCCACGTCAACCCCTGCCGGTCTGAAGCCCGGCGCTACAAAGTCGAAGGACGAGGAGCCGTATGAGATTCGTTGGCAAGTTTGTTTGTGTGGTCTCGACGATCGCGATCGCAATTTTTGCGAGTGCTTCTGCTGCAGGAACGAAAGCCGTCACGATTCACGATCCGATTTTGAACATGACCGCTTACTCGATGACGATTCCGGCGGACTGGCTCTTCGATGGCGCGGTGATTCCGGGGACGAGCTGCAACGATGGGCCGTTTCCTGTTTTCCGGCTGATGAGTCCTGACGGGCTGACCGGAATCAAGCAGCTGCCGCGGATGGACTGGACGTGGGCGGACAATGGCGGGCGTCCGCTGAAATCAGGCGAGGATTGTTTGCCGTTCAAAAAAGATATGGCGGCTGCCGATGTGCTGAAGTACATGATCGGCGTGCTGCAGGTGGAGTATGTGCGCGACGAGCCGGCGACGGACCTGGCGCAAGCGCAGCGAAACGCGGCGTCGCAGAGTTCGGGCATGTTCGTGGTGACGGTGGACAAGGCGCGCGCGGTGGTGCGCTATCACATCAACAAAATCGTGATTGAAGACAGGCTGAGCATGTACGTCTCCTGCCGGTATTTTAAGACGATTGGGCAGCACGGCTGCAGCGCGAGTTTGTCGCGCGCCTGGGCGCCGGAAGCGAGCTACAACGCGGAGATTTACAAGCCGATCGTGAAAACTTTCACCGTCGACCAACAGTGGAATTCGACGCGGACGCAGATCGTCATACAAAAAATAAACGACATGTCCGATGCGTCCATGCGCGCGATCCGGCAGATGGGCGACGAGGCGATGCGCCGCAGCAAGGCGCAATTTAATGCGTTCAATCAGGCGCAGCAGATGCGGCAGCAGCAGCACGAGCAGTTTCTGGCGTCGATGCAGCGCGGGACCGATATGTCGATGGCGCGCGCGAACGAAAGCATGAATGCGCGGCACCAGGCCGCCGATGATTGGTGCGATTACTCCCTCGATTTGCAGAAACGCCTCGATCCCAATACCGGTGAAATCACGAAAGATTCGAGCGCGTACAGTTATACGTGGGTGAACGAGCAGGGGAAGCGCGTCCAGACGAATGACATCAACGCAAACCCGAATGGAAATGGGACTGGGAATTGGACGATGCAGGAGAATGTGCGGTAGGTGGAAGAACGGATTTCCGCAGTAGGGGCACGGCATGCCGTGCCCTATCGAGCCACCGCGCGATGTCGATTGCGCCGCCTATTGTGTGTGGCTGTATAATCAGAGCACGAATGAGAGTTGCTTGCCTCAGGTTCCGGTTGGGCCGCTATCCCGTCCTCGTATGAAGACTCCGCAAACCGTCGATAACCGCGAAAAAGTTTTGCTTGTTGGCGTGGGGCTGAAGAAATCGCTGCGCGGCCGTGCCGGTGATCCTACGGCGGCCGCGCGCGACTCGCTCGCTGAGCTGGAAGAGCTGGCGATGAGCGCGGGCGCGAAAATTGAGGGCACGCTGATGCAAGTGCGCGAGGCGTTCGATCCTTCCACGCTCGTTGGGCGCGGCAAGCTCGACGAAATTCGCATTGAAGCCGAGATGCGGCACGTGCCGCTGGTGATTGTCGACCACAATTTGACGCCGGTGCAGCTTCGCAACATGGAGAAGGGAATTGGCGTCCGCGTGATCGACCGCACGCAGTTGATTCTCGATATTTTTGCGACGCATGCGCGGACGCGTGAAGGCCAGCTGCAGGTGGAACTCGCGCAGTTGAATTATTTGCTGCCGCGGCTGACCGGCAAGGGCTCGGAACTCTCGCGGCTTGGCGGCGGTATCGGAACGCGCGGACCGGGCGAACAAAAACTCGAAACCGACCGGCGGCGCATTCGCGATCGCGTCTCAAAAATCAAGCAGGCCATTGAAACGGTTCGCCGGCAGCGAACGACGCGCCGGCGCGCGCGACAGGCTGTGCCGCTGGGAATGATCGCGCTCGTCGGCTACACGAACGCGGGGAAGTCGACGCTGTTTAACGCGCTGACCCATGCGGAAGTGCTGACGTCGCCGCAAATGTTTGCGACGCTCGATCCCACGATTCGCGCGGTGCGGTTGCCGTCGAGGCGGCGCGTGCTGCTGAGCGACACGGTGGGATTTCTCCGCGACTTGCCGCCGGACTTGATTGCGGCGTTTCGCGCGACGCTCGAAGAAGTGCAGGAAGCGGCGCTGATTCTCCACGTGACCGATATCTCGAATCCGCATCACGCCGAGCAAGACGCGGAAGTGGAGAAAGTGCTCGACGATCTCGGCGTGAAGAACACGCCGCGCCTCCACGTCTTCAACAAGATCGACCAGCTCGATCCCGAGCAGCTCGCGAATCTGGTGCGCCCGTTCGAACACAGGAACGGAAAAAACGACCAGAATGCATTTACTTCCGCCGTGACCGGCGCCGGACTCGACGATTTGCTTGCGCGCATTGATGCAGTCCTGCCCGGCGACCCACTCGTCCATTTGCATTTGCGCGTTCCGCTCGCAAATGGACGCGAACTCGCGATCATTCACGCCTGCGGCCGCGTGCTGAACTCGGAAGTGCAGGGCGACTGCATTGCGCTAGATGCTGACGTTCCGGAGTCAATCGCGCGCCAGCTCCACGAGTTTGTCGCGAAGCCGGAGCGAGAACTTGCGCCGTAGAGGCCGCCGAATCGGGTGCCGGGCGCAATTGTGACCGGGAGAAGGGCGACTTGGAGAGGGCTTGGCGGAGCGGAAATATCTCGAAAAGTGCCTGATTCGAGGCGGTTAGCGAGGCAGCAGCGGACGCGGCACTGTGGAAATCGTTGTGGAAAAGGAAGGCCCTGAAAGGCGAAAACCGTTTCGATCCAATCATTTATCTCGAATTTGTTTAGAGGCGCTCCCGCATTAACCCCCTACATATCTTATAGTTGCCGTCCATTTTGGGAATCCCCGACGCGCGAGTCGAGTCCAGTACCGGCGGTTTTCGTTGCGAGGCAATTTGCACAGCGTTGCAGCAATATGTTCGGTAACAGTTACTAGCTACAGGATTTGCCTTTCTCGTTACGGTAGGCGTGCGGAGGAGTATTTCCCCACCTTGCGCGGTTTTCGAATGTGTGATTGCGTACCGTTGACTCACTTTGGAGCGAGGGCTATAGTGAATCGCATCATCGGCTAGCGGCCGAGCCCCGCAGCTTGGCTAGCCAAACGAGACAATCTAGTGAGCGCGATGAATCTTCCGAACAGCCTAACCGTGCTCCGGATTTTCTTTGTTCCCCTCCTTGTGGTCGTACTACTCACCAGACAGCCCAATTTTGATTTCTGGGGATTGCCAATCCATTTCGAAGTGTGGGGCGTGCTGATTCTGCTGGGAGCCGCGGCCACGGACGTGATGGACGGCTACATCGCGCGGAAGCGCCGCGAAATTACGACGCTAGGGATTCTGCTCGATCCGATTGCGGATAAGTTGCTGATCTCCGCCGCGTTTATTTCGCTGGTGCAAATGGGACTGGTGCCGGCCTGGATGGTAGTGATCATTATCGGGCGCGAATTCATAGTGATGGGGCTTCGCGAGATTGCATCGGTGGAAGGACTGGTGATCCCGGCATCGCCACTGGGCAAGATGAAGATGGTTTTGCAGGTGCTCGCGGGCTGCGCTGTGATTTTGACGGCGAAGCATATCGCGTTGAAGCCGCTCGGAACCGTGTTGCTCTGGCTCGTGGTGGTAAGTGCGGTGATTTCGGCGCTTCACTACTTCCAAATGTTCTGGAGCCAGATCGACATGCGCGTACAGCAACGGCGGCGCGGCGTGTTACTTGTGAAGCAGGAAGAGAAGCAGCAGGATGTCCTCACTCGCTGATCCGGCGAAGAAAACGCTCCTCGATGTGGCGCGACGCGCCGTCATCCTCGCAGTCGAACGCGGGAAATTGCTCGAAAACCTTCCCCTCGAGAATGATTTGCAGCAGGCTGGCGGTGCGTTCGTCACGCTTCATCGATTGGGGCGATTGCGCGGATGCGTGGGGCAGCTTACGTCCAGTGAACCTCTGATTTCTGTGGTTGCATATTGCGCGACGGCAGCGGCGCTTGAAGATCCACGGTTTGCTCCGATGAGCGTCGCTGATCTCGCGGGCATTGAAATTGAGATTTCGGTGCTCTCGCCGCTTGTCGAAATCACTCTCGAGCGGATTGAAGCCGGGACACACGGACTGTTGATCAGCCGCGATGGACGGCGCGGAGTGCTGCTGCCGCAGGTGGCGCAGGAGTACGGTTGGACGGCGGAGCGGTTCCTGGAAGAAACGTGCGCGAAGGCTGGGTTCGAGCGCGATGCGTGGAAACAGCCGGAGACACGCATCCAGGCGTTTACGGCGGAAGTTTTCAGCGAAATGGATTTCAGCGCGCGAGCCCGCGCCGAAGCGCAGGGCTCGCGCGAAACCGGGCTACTCGACTTCGACGTAGTCGCCAGCGTAAATCTGGTGCAGGCTGAAGGTGATGAGCACCGTCGAAGCGTTGGGGGAAGCGCGCACAACAACGCCCTCGCCGATCACTTCGCGCGGCACATTTTCCCACGTGTATTTCGCGGGAACGCTGCCGTAACCGTACATGTCGAAGGCGGCTCGCTTGGTTTGATACGCCGTCTCGTGTTCGGTGCCCTGGTAGCGGAAGATTCGGAAATAGTCGCCGACCTTCACACCCTGGGAATTGCCGAGGTTTACGTAGATGATGTCATTGGTGCCGTCGAGAATTGCGAACTGTTTGCCGGAAATCACCATGGCGACGGGCTTGCCGCTGGGCGGAGCAAAGCGGTCGAAGTTCGCTTCGGATTTCAGGGGCGGCGCCGGGCGCTGACTGAACGGCAGCACGATATCGCCGCGTTGCATGTAGTTGCAGGAATTCACGATTTGAGCGATGGAGACGTTGGGCTGCGCCACAACGACGCGCAGGCGGCCTTCGTCTTCCCACATCGTTCCGATCTTCTTGAGAATCGAGAATTGCCACTTCGTCCACTCGATGTCCGTGGGATCTGAGATTGCGCGAACCACCGAAAATTCATCCCCGACCTTCACGCCCTGGCTCGAGCCCTTGTTGACATACACATAGTCGCCTTCCTGGAAGGTGACCTTGTAGTCGGATTCTTCGCCGGTTATCAGGTAGGTGTCGCGAGGGACGGATTCGCTCGTGATGGTTCCCGAGCAATAGATGTCGTCAATTGTTGTGGAGAGTCCCTTGTCTTGCGCGGATACCGCGCCCCCGGACAGGGCCAAAATAAGACCAGCAAGGACAATTTTCCCGCGCATAATGCATGCTCCTTTGAAATCTGTGCGCCCCACAAAGGGCGCTACCCGATGAATTGACCGTAACAAACGGGTGTGGGAGCGTCAAGACAAGGTCTGGAGCGCTTTACACATTGAGTAACGCATGGTAGAAGCCAGAACTCCCTGTACGGACGGACAGGCCGGTTTGGCCAGGAGAACAGGGGGCGGGCGGCGACGATTTTGATGATTGGCGACTCGAAAATTTGCGGCGTGGTGGCGGCGGAAGACGCGGCTTCGATGTCACGGCAGCTTGCGCGGGCATTGAAGTCAACCCGGACTGTGGAATTGCGCCTGGATTGGCTTGCCAACGACGGGGAGATCGAGCGATTCCTCACCCGGCTGAGCGTATCGGCGAAAGCGAGGCGTGGGGCGACATTGATTGCGACGTGTCGTCGCCGGGAGGCTGGGGGACGCTATCGCGGAACGATCGCGAAACAGCTCGTCCATCTGGCGGAGGCTCTGCGGGCCGGCTGCGAGTGGTACGATCTCGAAATTGAATCTGCGTCGCGGTGTCCGCCCGAACTCGTGAATGTTTTGCTCGGGGAGGGGCGGCAGATTACATCCGCGCACTTTTTTCGTGCGGTGCCGAAGAATTGGAAGCGCGTTTTGGCGGAGCTTTGGCGCACGCGGCCGGACGCAGTGAAAATCGCGGCGCAGAGCGAGACACTCGCTGGTGCGCAACGAGTGCTCGATCTTGCGCGAGGTTCGAGGAACATTATCGCCGTGCCTATGGGTGACGTCGCGCTGCCCGTGCGCATTCTTGCACTTTGCGAGCGAAATGCGTTTGGCTATGCGCCGGTGGAAAACGCCACGGCTCCCGGCCAGGTCTCGCTCGAAGAAATGCAAACGCTGTACCGCGGCAATCGCATGAGCGGGCGCACCCAGGTCTACGGAGTCATCGGCAATCCAATCGGGCACTCGCTTTCTCCACAGCTTCAGAACGCAGGCTTTCAGGCGAGCAAAATCGATGCCGTCTATCTTCCGTTCCTCGTTCGCGACCTGCGCGATTTCATCGGCGCAATCGGGCCGCTGCGGGTCAAAGGTTTTAGCGTCACGCTGCCGCACAAGCAGGCGATTCTCCGTCACCTTGACGATTGTGACGGTTTGGCCGCATCGATCGGGGCTGTGAATACAGTTACGGTGAGCGGAGGAGGAAAACTATACGGGTACAACACAGACTACGTGGGCGTTTTACGCGCACTCGAGCGCCGTGTGCCGCTGCGAGGCAGCCGCGTTCTGATTTTTGGCGCAGGAGGAGTGACTCGCGCAATCGCATTTGCTCTTTCGCGTGCGGGCGCATCGGTCTGCGTGTCTGCGCGGCGGCCAGCACAAGCGATCGCACTCGCTCGCGCTGCCGGAGCAGAAGCAATCGCGCGCAAGCATCTGCGAACGGAATTTTTCGACGCGATCGTGAACGCCACGCCGGTCGGGATGCATCCTGCGATCGATCGTTCACCGCTAGAAGCACGCGAGCTGAACTGCCGGCTCGTCTTCGACACGATATATCGGCCGCGCGTGACGAAGCTGATGCAACTCGCGGCGCGGCGCGGCATCGAAACCGTATCCGGGGTGGAGATGTTCGTCGCGCAGGGAACCGCGCAGTGGGAAATTTGGACCGGCAAGCGCGCACCGGAGAAAGCAATGCGCAAAGCGGTATTCATGGCGCTCGAGCGCGAAGAAAAACTGAATGCCAGGCGGAACTGACGTCGCCGGACCTTTACAGCAAAATAGACCAAAAATGATCCAGCCGGACTTCAAAACATTTCGCAAGCTTGCGCGCCAGGGAAACCTGGTCCCGGTGTATGAAACATTCACCGCGGATTTGCTGACTCCGGTCGGCGCGCACCTTCGCATCGCACATGGCGCGAAGTATTCATTTCTACTTGAAAGTGTGGAGGGCGGCGAGAACATTGCGCGCTACACATTTGCCGGAGCGAACCCTGAGGAAGTGTTCCGCGCGCGCGGACGTATCTGCACGCTCGAGACCGGCGGCCGCAATATCCAGTTTGACGACGATCCCATCGAGCAAATGCGGCGCCTTACCGCGCGCTACCATCCAGTGCGTGTTCCGGGCCTACCTCCGCTGATTGCGGGAGCCATCGGTTATTTCGCATACGACATGGTGCGCCTGATTGAGAATATTCCTTCGACGGGCCTCGACGATTTGGGGCTCGACGATTGCGTGATGATGTTTTATCTCGGGCTGATCGTCTTCGATCACGTGCGGCATCGCGTGTGGGTGATCCGGAACGTGTTTACGGGCGGGAAAGGAAGCCTCCGCGAAAAGTACGACGCGGCGGTACGCGAAATCCGAAATTCAAGGCGCAAACTGGAAGGGCCGCTGCCGGAGCAGAGGCGGGCTCCGCGCCGGGGAAAGTTGTGCGTTCGCTCGAACATGACGCGGCCGCAATATATGGCGGCAGTGCGAAAAGCGAAGGCGTACATTCGCGCCGGCGATATTTTCCAAGTGGTGCCGAGCCAGCGATTCTCTGCGCAAACGAGCGCCGATCCGTTTGAAATCTATCGAGCGCTGCGCGTGGTGAATCCATCGCCATATCTGTATTTTCTGAAGCTGAATGACGTATCCGTCGTTGGAAGTTCGCCCGAGATGCTCGTGAAAGTGCAGGGGCGCGAGATTTTCTATCGGCCGATTGCGGGGACGGTGCCGCGCGGCCGAGACGAGAATGAGGACCGTGAGCTCGAAGCGAAGTTGCTCGCTGATCCGAAGGAGCGCGCCGAGCACATCATGCTCGTCGATCTCGGGCGCAACGATCTCGGGCGCGTTTGCGAATATGGCTCGGTGAAACCAGAGCGGCTGATGTTCGTCGAGCGCTATTCGCACGTGATGCATCTGGTCTCAAGCCTGCGCGGGCACCTGCGCGAAGGAGTGGATTGCTTCGAGGCGCTGATGTCGTGTTTTCCGGCGGGGACGCTTTCGGGAGCGCCGAAAATTCGCGCGATGGAAATCATCGACGAACTCGAACCGACGCGCCGCGGCATTTACGCCGGCGCGATCCTTTATCTCGATTTCTCCGGCAACCTGGATTCGTGCATCGCGCTTCGGACGCTCGTCGCAAAAAACGGGCGCGTGTACATTCAGGCGGGGGGCGGCGTGGTCGCCGATTCCGTACCTGCGCGCGAATATCAGGAATCGGTGAACAAGGCACGCGCGCTAGTGAAAGCGCTTGAAATCGCGCACTCGGGCGGCGAACGAGAGTAGTTGCAGCGGCACACGGTGTGCCTTCAACGCTCGCGCTTTGGCGGGCTATGCCTGCACTGAAAGAAACACAAAGCTTGCTCGCTGCGGTATCCTTGCTTGTGCGTCTATGATTCTGCTGCTCGACAACTACGATTCGTTCACTTACAACCTCGCGCAGTATCTCGGCGAGATGGGACAGCAGTTGGAAGTGCGCCGCAATGACCGGATCACGCTTGACGAGATCGAAAAATTGCGGCCCGAGCGAATCGTGGTATCGCCGGGACCGTGCACGCCTCAGGAGGCAGGTATCAGCATTCCGTTGATTCAGCGGTTCGCCGGCAGGATTCCGATACTCGGCGTGTGCCTGGGACATCAGGCGATTGGAGCTGCGTTTGGCGGCCGCGTGATTCGCGCGCGCAAACTGATGCATGGCAAGACCAGCCGCATCGAGCACGATGGCAAAACGATATTTCGCGGATTGCCGCAGAATTTTCAGGCCACGCGATATCACTCCTTGATCGTTGAACGGAAATCGCTGCCGCGCACGCTTGAAATTTCCGCCGAGACGGATGATGGTACGATCATGGGGTTGCGTCATCGAACGCTGCGGATTGAAGGCGTGCAATTTCATCCGGAATCGATTCTCACCGAGCGGGGTTACCGGCTGCTGGAGAATTTTCTCAGCGTTTAGAAGCGAGAATTCGTTTTGACGAACTGCACGTTGAACGACACTGCAATCTTTATGCTCCGCCGCGCGTTTATATTGTGCTGCGCGTTTTTCCTAGCAGCGGCGCATGTACCGGCTGCTCCCCTTGCATATCTCGGATTTGACGCGAACGATTATCCGGGCGACGCGGCTCTACCCGCACTGAAGCAGACATTTTCGTTTGCCGGATATTGGCTGAACAATCCTCCCGGTACGAAATCGAATAGTTGGGCGGGCAAGCGCGCGGCTCTGCTCGACAGCAGTTTTGGTTTTCTCGTGCTATTCAACGGCCGCACATCAAGCGAGCTGAAATCGCCTGCGAACCCTGCCGAACGTGGCGAAGCGGACGGGCATTCAGCCGCCGCGCTCGCGCAACGGGAAGGATTTCACGCTGGCACCGTGATATTTCTTGACCTGGAAGAAGGCGGCCGCATGACCGAGGAGCAAAACAGATATATTTTTGCGTGGGTGGACGCGGTGATCGCGTCAGGATTCCGCGCGGGAATCTACTGCTCCGGCATTCCTGCGAAAGAGGGGAGGACGAAAACGATCGTCACTGCGAACGATATTCGCGAGCACGCCGGGGCGCGGAAGATCGAGTTTTTTGTTTACAACGATGCTTGTCCGCCAGCCCCGGGCTGTGTCTACAGCAAAAATCCGCCTTCACCGTTCGCGAGCGGCATTTCGTTTGCCGCGATCTGGCAATTTGCGCAATCGCCGCGGCGGCGTGAATTCACGAAGAGATGTGCCGCGACATACAACTCCGACGGCAACTGTTATGCGCCCGGCGCAACCGCCGGCTCCGCATACATCGACCTAAATTCCGCCACATCTCCCGATCCTTCCAACGGAAGGATGTGAGCAACCAGTAGGAAGTGGAACGGCTCTCTAAGAGCCAGCGAGCGCGCGGTTGCCGCCGCGCTGCGTGAAGGCGATAAAAGTTTCGAGTTTTTCTCGCGCAGCACCCGAATCAATCGAATCCGCCGCGACTCGTACACCATCGAGAAAATCCTTAGCACAACCGGCAGCGACGAGCGCTGCAGCTGAATTTGCGAGCACGATCTCGCGATGCGCTCCGTGCGGACGATAGAGCAGCGACGGGCCAAATACTCCGTGGATGATTTCCGAGTTTCGCTTGGCGTCACCGCCTTGAATTTCTTCGAGTGGCCAGCGACGCAATCCGAAATCTTCCGGTGCCACGGTGTAATTGCTCACGGAGCCGTCTCGCAGTTCGGAAATGTACGTTTCGGCGGAAATTGAGATTTCGTCGAGGCCGTCGGCGCCGTGAAAAACGAAAGCGCGCCGGACGCCGAGTTCACCGAGGGCCCGAGCTACCAACTCCGTCAGACTAGGATCGTACACGCCTACGATTTGGACGGACGCACCGGCGGGATTTGTGAGCGGACCGAGAATATTAAACACGGTGCGCATGCGAAGCTCACGGCGCGCCGGCATCGCATGTCGTGTAGCCGAATGAATTGCGGGCGCGAACATGAACCCGATTCCAACTTCTTTAATGGCGCTTGCGACGCGTTCCGGAGCGATTTCGATTTTCGCGCCGAGTGCTTCGAGCACGTCGGCTGAACCGCACTGCGAACTAAACGATCGATTCCCGTGTTTAGCTACGGCCACGCCGGCGCCTGCGATTACGAATGCCGCAGCGGTGGAAATATTGAATGTACCGCGAGCATCGCCGCCCGTGCCGGCAGTATCGACGAGAATGTCGTTTTTCGGAGCGTGTCCAGGGGGGAAGATTGGCGTCGCGTGGCGGCGCATTGCTTTTGCGAAACCCACCACCTCGTCGACGGTTTCGCCTTTGATTCGCAGCGCCGTGAGGAGGGCGGCGATTACGGCGTCAGTTGCACGCCCTGCGAGGATATCTTCCATCGCGCTTTCGGCTTCTGCGCGCGTGAGGTCTTCATCGGCAATGAGTTTTTCGAGCGCGTCGAGGATCATGGAGTTTCGGCAAGCATCTTGTGGCTCACACCGCGGACGCGGAAAGTTTTCTTCGCGGCCGGCGCACAAGTTCACCGCCGCAGTTTGGGCATGCGTGCTGCATCTGCTCCGTGCATTTCGCGCAAAATGTGCATTCAAACGAACAAATAAACGCGCGGTCGGCGGCGGCAATCGCATTTCCACATTTTTCGCATCCCGCTTTCATTTCGAGAGCCATACCGCTCCTTGCTCGCTGTGCGCGTTCCAAGTAAACTGAATAGCTTTTTGCGAACATAAATACTAGCACTATTCAAGGCGACCTTCAGGAAGCCGATGGAGCAGGAATGAAGATTCACGAATATCAGGCGAAAGCGATCCTCGCAAAATTCGGCGTTCCGGTGCCGCGCGGCGAAATGGTTGCGAAGAAGGATGAAGCCCGGGCGGTGGCGCAACGGCTAGGCACGCCGGTGGTCGTCGTAAAAGCGCAGATTCATGCAGGGGGGCGCGGGAAGGGCGGCGGGGTGAAGCTTGCGAAATCAGCCGACGAAGCAGCGGCCCATGCCGAGCGCATACTGGGAATGCAACTCATTACGCCGCAGACAGGGCCCGAAGGCCGCATCGTTCGCCGCCTGCTGATCGAAGAAGGCCTCGACATCAAGCGCGAACTTTATTTGAGCATTCTGGTAGATCGCGCCGCCGGAGCGCCCGTGTTCATGGCGAGCACCGCGGGCGGAATGGAGATTGAGGAAGTTGCAAAAGACCATCCTGAATTAATTTTGCGCGAGACGATTCATCCGGCAACCGGACTGCAAGCTTATCAAGCGCGCAAGCTTGCATTCGGGCTCGGGCTCACGCCGGAAGTGGTGAACGCGGCTGTACCATTTTTTCAGTCGCTCTATCGCGCGTTTATTGAAACGGACTCGTCGCTGCTCGAGATCAATCCGTGCGTTGTCACGGGCGACGGGCGGCTAGTTGCGCTCGATGCGAAAGTCACGTTCGATGACAACGCGCTCTATCGCCATCCGGAATTTAAAGATCTGCGCGATCTTGAGGAAGAAACGCCGCTCGAAGTGGAGGCGTCGAAATTCAAGCTCAACTACATCAAGCTCGACGGCACCGTCGGCTGCATGGTGAATGGCGCCGGCCTGGCGATGGCAACAATGGACATCATCAAGTTGAGCGGTGGCAGCCCTGCGAATTTCCTCGATGTCGGTGGAGGCGCTTCGGAAGACCAAGTGAAAAACGCGTTTCGCATTCTGCTTAGCGATCCGAACGTGAAAGCGGTGTTCGTCAATATTTTTGGCGGCATACTTCGCTGCGACGTGCTCGCGAGCGGCGTGGTGAACGCTGCGAAAGAACTGAAATTCAAAGTTCCGGTGGTCGTGAGGATGGAAGGGACCAACGTGGAGAAAGGCCAGGAAATTTTGCGTAGCTCCGGCTTTAATTTCACAATTGCGCAGGGCATGAAGGACGGAGCGGAAAAGGTTGTAGCGCTCGCGAGTCCGTAATGAAGGAGGACGAGGAGGTAAAGGAAGTAGATGAGGTAAAGGAGAAAGCAAAACGGCAAGGGCCCGTTCGCAATTACACGGACTTAATCGTTTACAAGCAGGCGTATCAATTGGCGTTGGATGTCTCGAAATTGACTCGGGTGTTTCCGCGGGAAGAGCAATTTGAGGTTGGGCGTCAATCGCGACGCTCGGCACGTTCTGTTCCTGCAAACATTGTGGAAGGGTGGGCGAAAAGAAATTCAAGTGCAGAGTTTAAACGTCATCTTGTAATTGCGAGCGGCGAAGTAGCCGAGATAAAGTTCTGGCTTGACCTGTCGGCGAATGAGGGTTTTGCCACCAAAAACAATTGCGAGCAGTTGAAGGTAGAGTATTCGAAACTCGGAATGATGATTCACAACCTATGGAAGGAATGGCGGAAGCTATCGTGAGGCTCTTTTCCTTTACATCCTTTGCCTCCTTTATCTCCTCTACATCACTCGAATGAGCGTGCTGATCGACAAGAATACGCGCGTCGTCGTGCAAGGCATTACCGGACGCGAGGGCAGTTTTCACACGCAGCAGATGCTCGACTACGATACAAATGTGGTCGCGGGCGTGACGCCTGGAAAGGGCGGCACGAAGCACCTTGGCGTGCCCGTGTTCAATACCGTCTCCGAAGCGGTTGAAAAGACCGGAGCGAATGCTTCGATCATCTTTGTTCCACCGCCGTTCGCAGCGGACGCAATCCTCGAAGCGGTCGACGCCGAATTGCCTCTGGCAATTTGCATCACAGAGGGAGTGCCGGCGCTCGACATGGTACGCGTCGCTGCCGCGATGAAAGATTCGAAGACGCGCTTGATCGGCCCGAATTGTCCCGGCGTGATTTCTCCTGGAAAGTGCAAGATGGGAATCATGCCGGCGTCGATTCACAAGCAGGGGAATGTGGGAGTCGTGAGCCGGAGCGGCACGCTGACGTATGAAGCAGTCGGTCAGCTCACGCATCTCGGAATCGGGCAATCTACTTGCATCGGCATCGGCGGGGATCCCATCATCGGCACGAGCTTTCTGGATGCGATTCGTATGTTCAACGACGATCGCGACACACACGCGATCGTGATGATCGGCGAAATCGGCGGCAACGCAGAAGAAATGGCGGCGGAATTTATCAAGAAGCATGTGAAGAAGCCGGTGGTCGGATTCATCGCCGGACAAACGGCGCCGCCGGGTCGCCGGATGGGCCATGCGGGCGCCATTATCAGCGGCGGGCACGGCACAGCCGTGGAAAAATACAAGGCAATGCGAGCCGCGGGAATCCATACGATACAGAGCCCGGCGGACATCGGCGAGACAATTGCGCGAGTGCTCCGAGAATTAAAGCAAAAGTCGAAGCCGAAAGCCACGGCCAAGAAGAAGGCATCGAACAAGCCGAAGAAGCGCAAGCGGTAGCATTCGAAACCCATCAAAATTGAACGGAGGAATATTCTCTTGGCACAGCAGCGAACTTTGGCAATCATCAAGCCCGACGCGGTCGGACGAGGGATTTCCGCTGATATTCTGAGCCGCATTCACGCGGCAAAATTTCAGATCGTCGCAATCAAATCGATGCGCATGACGAAAACGCAAGCGGAAGGCTTCTACGCAGTGCATCGCGAGAGGTCATTTTTCAAGGAACTTACCGAATTCATGAGTTCGGGAAAGGTGATCGTGATGGTGCTCGAAGCGGAAGGCGCGATTGCCAAATGGCGGGACACGATGGGAGCCACTGATCCCGCGAAAGCATCGCCCGGCACGATCCGCAAGGAACTTGGTACGAGCATTCAAAATAATTGCACGCACGGTTCAGACGCGCCGGACACGGCCGCTGCTGAGATTGCTTATTTCTTTGCCGGCGAGGAACTCGTCTAAGGACGAGCTCTCGCCGGTTTTAACATCCATCAGTTCAATTACCATCAAATCAACTTCTGGCAACCTAGCTCTTCGGGAAGCCGGCGTCTGCCTTCACTTCCAAAATCTGCTTTGTGTGCCGTTCGCTGTGCGCGCCGATAAAAAGCAGCCATTCGTAACCATCGAGTTTTCCGAGCGGGCTATCGGCGACGTGCTCGCGAAGGTCGGCGGTGGTTTTCATGTAATCAATTGTAACCGCGCGGCTCTTTAGAAAATGATCGAGCGCCTGCTCGGGAGTCCAGCGTCCGGTGGGGACCAGCTCCGGCGGCGCCTGGCGTTTCGTGCTTCGATCGGGAACCATCGACAGCACCAGCGCATCTATTTTCGCGATGTCGCGATCGGCGGGGCCAGGAGGTGACGTCATAACTTTGTTTTTCTCAAATCCAAACAAGTAGTCTTCGCCGAGAGCGATGTGTTCGAGCGTTTCCGCCACGGACCATTTGTCGGGAGCGGCTTTGAACTTCCATTGCGCTTCGGAAAGCCCCTTGGTGGCCGCGACCACTGCGTCGCGGGTTTGCTCGAGATACTTGACGCCTTTCTCGCGATCGACAGCAGTGAGAGCCTGACCGAAGCTAGTGGAGCTGAAACAAACGAGGGCGCACGCAAGCAGCAAAATCTTCTTCATTGTGATTTCTCCTGAATGGTGTGGCGATGCGCCACAATAGTAGCCGCTTTCGGATTTTGCGGCACCATCTTATTGCTATCGGACTAAGAGTAAGTCTCGCCACTGTGCGTGCGCTCCGAATTTGTGCGCTGGTGTGTTTAGCCTTTGTAGCGTCGGGCTTCGGACCGGCAGATTTTGACCTGGGAATTGATTTGGAACGCGTCGACGAAATCAACATGCCACCCTGAAGGGTGGCGCTACAAATACCTCTTGCCCACACTGGCCTGCACTGCGATTGTGACGGCGTCCCCAGTGAACGTCTCGAATCGAGTAGAATAGGCGGGGTCGATTGCGGTGGAACCAACGCGCGAACTCGGCAAACTCCTGCTCGTCGTCGGAATCGCTCTCATTGTCGCCGGCGGGTTTTTCGTTTTCGGCGGGCGGCTGCCATTACGTCTGGGACGATTGCCCGGAGATATTGCATACCAGGGCAAGAGCGGCAGTTTCTATTTTCCAATTGTCACTTGCATTGTTCTCAGCGTCGCGCTGACGCTGATTCTATGGGTTATAAATCTTTTCCGGCGCTAAAAATATGAGCCAGGCTTCGCTTTTCAATCTGGTGCCCGCGCGGCACGTCTGGAAAGTCAGCGAGCTTACGGACCAAATCCGGAGCCTCTTCGAAACTGCGTTTCCGGATGTGTGGGTCGAGGGCGAAGTTTCGAATTGCCATGCGGCTCAATCGGGGCATCTCTATTTCACGCTCAAGGATGCGCGCGCGCAAATCCGCTGCGTGTGCTTTCGCGATCAAGTGCGCGGCCTGAAGTTCCGTCCCGAGGATGGATTGCACGTCACCGTGCGCGGCGGGGTCAGCGTCTACGACGTGCGCGGCGAGTATCAGATTTATGTGACGAGCATCGAACCCGTGGGCCTGGGAGCTCTGCAGCTCGCGTTTGAGCAGCTCAAAAAGCGCCTTCAGGACGAAGGCCTTTTCGACGAAGCGCGCAAAAAGCCGCTTCCCGTTTTGCCGCTGTGCATCGGCGTCGTCACCTCTCCCAAAGGCGCAGCAATTCGCGATATTCTGCGCGTTCTAGGCCGGCGATTTCCCAACGCTCACGTGCGCCTTTATCCCGTGAAAGTGCAGGGCGAGGGCGCTGCGAAAGAAATCGCGGCGGCGGTGAAATATTTCAATCAAGCGAAATTTGCGGACGTGCTCATCGTCGCGCGCGGCGGCGGGTCGCTCGAGGATCTCTGGGCGTTCAACGAAGAAGTGGTGGCGCGGGCGATTGCGGCTTCTGAAATTCCGGTGATTACAGGTGTGGGCCACGAGGCTGATTTTACGATTGCGGATTTTGTTGCGGATTTGCGCGCACCCACTCCTTCGGCTGCCGCGGAACTTGTGGTGCGTTCGCGCCAGGAATTCGAAAGTCACATCGCTGAACATCAGCGGCACCTGGTGCAGCAGATTCGGTACTGGATTTCGCAGCGCCGGCATCGCGTGCGCGACCTGGAAACGCATCGCGGATTCCGGCAGCTTGAGGTTCTGGTGCGGCGGCGCCGCCAACAAGTGGACGAGCTTTCGTCGTCGCTCGCAATCGGTTTGCGTCTGCGTCTCGGGATGACGCGCCAGCGTCTCACAAGAGCGAGCGCGCGGATTGGATCGTTTGATTTGCGTGGGCGTGCCGTTATTGTGAGGCGGCGAATCGAGCAGCATCGCCGCGCGCTCGTTGCTGCTCTCGAAAGAGTGATGGCGCGCAAGCGCCGCGGCTATAACACAGCTCAAGTGCGGTTTGCGGCGCTCGATTTGCGCGCGCGCGTGGCACGATGGCGGAACGTAGTCGAACAACGTAGCGTTGCGCTCGAAACACGAATCCGGCGCGCGTTCGTGACGAAGCGCCAGCGCTTCGAAGCCGCGAGATTGCAGCTCGAAGAGCGCAGCCCGTTCCGGATTCTCGAGCGAGGCTATGCCATTGCTTATGATGCGTCAGGAAAGGTACTGCGGTCACCGGACCAGGTTGCGCTCAACGATGATATTTCTGTGCGGCTGGCGCGCGGCGAGCTCGGCGCAACGGTCCGCGCCAAGAAAAACTCATAGCTCGATCTACCGATATACGTCGCGGCGATGGCCGGTGTGCAGGACCGTCACTATCCGAGCTGAGTCGTCGATTACATAAATTACCCGATAATTTCCAACTCGGATCCTCCAGCCGTCGCGACCTGTCAACTTACGACAGTTCGCCGGGCGTGGATTCGCACCGAGATCGAGCATGGCTTTCTTTACTTTTTCATAGTCTGATTTGGGAAGAATTGCCAATTCTCGCTGGGCGCGAGCAAGGATGAAAACTGAATAGTTCACGCGCGGGAGCGTTCAATCTCCCGAATGGCTTGTTTCAGCGGGATAGGAGATTCACCGGATAGCTGCGCCGCGTCGAACGCACGAATCGATTCAAGCTCTTCAAGGTCCTCCAGAAGCTTCTCGTAGTCCTTGACGGTGAGCTCGAGGCTTACCTTACGACCACGCTTTACAGTTCGAAATCGAGGATTCGCCATGGAAGTACTCTCTCAGGGGTAGTGTACGCAGATGAACGCGAGTGCGCAATGGTGCAGCTTCTTTTGAGTAATTTGCTAAAAACCGGCAAAAAGTGTGGTGCAGTTTACTCCTCATCGGAAATGCCGCCGGAAACTTTTAGGACGGCGAGGAATGCTTCCTGCGGGATATCGACGCGGCCTACGCGTTTCATGCGGCGCTTGCCTTCTTTTTGCTTTTCGAGGAGTTTGCGTTTGCGCGAAATGTCGCCGCCGTAGCACTTGGCGATCACGTTTTTGCGGATGGCGCTGATCGTCTCGCGAGCGATTACGCGGCTGCCGATCGCTGCCTGGATGGGAACCTCAAACATTTGCCGCGGAATCAGTTTGCGCAGGCGCGAGACGAGGTCGCGTCCACGCTCGTAGGATTGATCGCGGTGACAAATCACCGTGAGCGCGTCGACGGGCTCGCCGCCGACGAGCACGTCGAGCTTCACGAGGTCGGATTCGCGGTAGCCAGACAGATGATAATCGAGCGAAGCGTAGCCGCGGGAAACGCTTTTCAGCCGGTCGTAAAAATCGAGCACGATTTCGTTCAGCGGCATTTCGTACGTAAGCATGATCCGCGTCGGTGAGAGATATTCGAATTTCTTCTGCACGCCACGCTTTTCTTCGCACAGCGCCAGCACGCCGCCTACGGATTCCTCCGACGTAATGATCATCGCGGTGAGCATCGGCTCTTCGATTTTTTCAATCGAGCCGGGGGGCGGGAATTTCGTGGGATTGTCCACTTCGAATACTTCGCCTGCAGTGTTCGTGATGCGGTACTGCACGCTGGGCGCTGTGGTGATCAGTTCGATATTGAACTCGCGCTCGAGCCGCTCCTGCACGATTTCCATGTGCAACAAGCCGAGAAACCCGCAGCGGAATCCGAATCCCAGCGCGACGGAAGTTTCCGGCTCGTAAAAAAACGCCGCATCGTTGAGCTGCAGTTTTCCGAGCGCATCGCGCAGCACTTCGTAATCGCTGGCGTTTACCGGATACATTCCGGCAAAGACCATCGGCTTGATCGCTTCAAATCCCGGAAGCGGCGCGGCGGGGCGATCCGCTTCGACCACCGTATCGCCTACGCGCGCGTCGGCCACGCGTTTGATATTTGCGATGATGAAACCCACGTCGCCCGCGGCAAGTTCGTCGAGAACGATGGGCTTCGGCGTGAGCACGCCCAGATTTTCCACTTCGTATACTTCGTTGTTCGCGCAGAGCCGAATTTTCATGTGCGGCGTGAGGCGTCCTTCCATCACACGCACCAGCACCACCGCGCCGCGATAGGAATCGAACCACGAATCGAAAATCAGCGCGCGCAATGGACTGTCGGCCGAGCCTTTCGGCGCCGGAACTCGTGCACGATTTCTTCGAGCACTTCGTCGACGCCAATTCCGCTCTTCGCGCTGATCAGCAGCGCGTCGTCCGCCGGAATCGCGAGCACGTTTTCAATCTGCTCCTTCACATGATCAGGACGTGCAGCGGGCAGATCGATTTTATTGATCACGGGAACGATTGTGAGATTGTGGCGCGATGCGAGGAACGCGTTCGCCACTGTCTGGGCTTCCACGCCCTGGCTCGCATCCACTACGAGCAGCGCGCCTTCGCACGCGGAGAGCGCCCGCGAAACTTCGTAAGAAAAATCAACGTGCCCCGGTGTATCGATCAGGTTCAGGCGGTACTCGTGCCCGTCGCGCGCCGTGTAGTGGAGGCGGATGCTTTTCGCTTTGATCGTAATGCCGCGCTCGCGTTCGAGGTCCATCGAGTCGAGCACCTGCGCCGTCATTTCGCGTTGGCTCAACGCGCCCGTCAATTCGAGCAGGCGGTCCGCGAGCGTCGACTTGCCGTGGTCGATGTGCGCGATAATGCAGAAATTGCGGATGTACTGCGGGTCCATTTGTTTGTTTTCTCGGACGCTATGTCGGGTGTTCTCTCTGGGGCTATGCTGCGCCGCCGAATGGCGCGCCGTAAAACGCGCTCGGCGCACACGCGCGCGCCAGCCGCGCCTCTTAAACCATCGAGTTTGCCACAGTTTGAATCGCGGAGCCAGAAGAGCGGAGGCAAGCGATGAGTGACGAGTGATTAGTGAAGGTTGAAACCTGCGTTTTCAGGATGGTGGGCAGATCGGCAAAACGATCGTGAAGCCGTCGCAATTTATTTGTGCGCGGCCTGTGGGGTCACTGCAGATTTGCAGCGCGCAGGAGGGCCGTGGAATCTGGAGCAACATCTGTCGCTGCCTGGTTCGCGAATTATTGTCTACGCAATCCTGTGGCACTACGCTGGCAATCGCCGGTACTCATCAGCGGTTGATGAGTGTGGCGATCCTAGGCCAGTTTCGTGACAACGCGCCGCGCCGCGAGCGACATCATCAGCCGCGTGGCGCCGCTGAACAGGATGCTCAGCCCGACGAGCGTGCCGATCACCCATTCCGTGCTCGACGGCCACGTCTTCCACACGAGGCCGCCGAGAATCAGCGTGATGATTCCGTCGAGCAGAAACCACACAGAGCCAGGAGCGCCGCGGTGTTGGAAGAAAAGAATAATTTCCATGACACCTTCGATGAGCAAGTAGTACGCAAGGACGAGCGTGAGCGTCGCCAATCCGCGCTGGGGATGCTCGATCAAATAAAATCCGATCGCGAGGTAGAGGATTCCAACCAGCACTTTCCATATGACTCCTCCCGCGCCCCGCGTAGACCACGCGTAAACGAAATGCGCCGCCGCCGCGAACAGGAGCATCCAACCGACAATCAAGTTAACTGCAATTCCCGCTTCCCTCGGCAGTAGAATCGCGAGAATTCCGGCAATGATCATCATGACGCTGATCGCCACGGACCATCCCGTCACTTTTTTCGCCACATCGCCTACGGTTGGGTCGCTCACGATTTACCTCCCACGAGAATTTCGCCTGCGCGGGCTCGCTGCCTGGAATCGATGCAAAGATTATTGCGGAAAATCTCCGAACGAAAAGTTGAGAAGAGTCAAGAGTGGTATACACTCCGCGCCCGTCATCCGCAATCGTTTTCGGTAATTCTCGCCTCCGGCTCCACGAAACATATCCCTCTGCGATACACTGGATCTGTTCCTATCAAACCCAAATCAAGCCGGAGCCTACGATGGCCTACGATTCGCACCAGAGAGCGGCAGAATTTCACATGCAAGCAGCGCACGCTCATCAAGCCGCGGCTGCGCATCACGGGAAAGAAGACCATCTCACCGCCCACGAACAGTCCCGTCAGGCGTTGGAATATGCGTCGAAGGCCTTCGAGTTTTCAAAGCAGGCGCACGAAGAATCTTCGGCGATCTTCAAGAAGCATGAGAAAAAGGGTTGATCGTGCGACGTCGCAGACGCTGCGGCTGCGCCACGGCATTTGTGCGATGCGCTAACGAGGTCGGCGTTGCCACTCTTTGCGGTCGAGGCGATACAACACATGCCGTCGGAGCGCGTGCCCGACAGGCAATTTGGGATGGTCAAAATCGTCTGCCGGATTGCGCACCATTCCAATTTTCTCCATTACGCGCCGTGACCTTACATTTCCAATCGACGCGAACGACACCAGTGAGGGTAGCCTAAGATTTTCGAATGCATACCGCGCGATTTCCAACGCCCCTTCTGTCGCCAGTCCCCGTCCCCAATAGGGAGCCGCGAGTCTCCATCCGATTTCGACGCACGGAGTGAATGCGGCTTCAAACGACGGCACCGCAAGCCCGATGAATCCAATGAACGGGCGATCTTGATGGGACCCGTCGCGAAGTTCCGCCGCGCACAAACCGAAACTGTGTCGCAAGAAATGGGCCTCAATTTGGTCCGCCAACGCGTCGCTGGCCTCGCGGGTAAGCGTTCCCGCCAGAAATTCCGTCACGAGCGGATCGGCATTCAATTGCGCGAACGGCTCCCGGTCGGAAGCCTTCCAATTTCGCAGGAGTAGTCGTTTCGTTCTCAATGCGAACATGGGAGTATTCGAGTATCCAGATTTTACGTTTGTGCGACTGGCACAAACAAGCGCGAGTCTTCGATTGAGTTAGGCATGCGAATCATTTTTTCGAAGCGCAGACCGATTTTCGAGAGGACGCGAATCGATTCTTCGTTGTCCGGCGAAGTGATCGCTACGATCCGTCGAATTCCCAGAGTGCTCCGGCCATATTCCATTACTGCTGCCGCGGACTCAGTGGCAAATCCCTTCCCTCGAAATCGCTCCAGAAACGCGAAGCCGATATCCACGTCATCGAGCGAATCTCGTTTGAGCAAGCCACAAATGCCAATGGGTTCACTGGTTTCTTTCCATTCGACTGCGAAGAGCCCAAAACCATACTTGCCGTAGCTTGCGAGCGGACCACTCAAAATATAGAGCTGCGCGTCGCCGGCATTCCTCACGCCTCGATCGCCGATATTTCGAATGAACGCGGGTTCGTTCAGCAATTCGAGAATGAAATCCGCGTCGTCAATGATGAGCCGGCGAAGTATCAAGCGCTGGGTCTCAAGAATCTTCACGCGCGAGTCTCCCTACGATCCGCAATGATATAGCGAATCCTTTGCAAACAAAGTTTTAGCTCTTGAGATGGGAGCCGCCGACTATCCCGAAGATAGTTCGGCTAGACGGCGGTGGCTTGCGCGAGGCCCCAGAAGTCATCGCGATCGAGAAGTTCCACGCCGATTTCGCGCCAGCCTTCCGCGTTATAGCGGCAGTAGACGACTCGCGCTTGCACGCGATTGGCGCGATCGCGGCGCGAGAGCACGAGCGAGCCGCCGGTTTCAACAGGATGGCGGCACACGAGCGAGGCGCCGTGCAGGCTGACGGAAATAGTCCAAGTTTCTTCTTCCCAGGTGCGGCCGGAATCTTCGCGCCGCAGGAAGATCGGAACGGAAGAAGTCAATCGAGGGCTGCGGCGAAGCCGCAGAGCCGTTTGCGAAATGCGATGAAGAAATTCCTGGACGCGGTTTTTCGCCGGGCCGTCGACAATGCGCTCATCGTTGACCAGATTTCGCGCCTGTTCAATACATGCAGCGATAAATTTCTTGAATGCGTCCGTCGCGATCGCGTCGTAAGGGCTTTTTTTCAGCCAGTCGCTGCGCGATTCCACTTCCTGCATGCAGACCGGCACAAAATGCTCGATGCAAAGGCGTCGGTCACCAATTGCCACAGCTGCGGATTCAGCGCAAGCGTCCGCGCCGCAATGGACAATTTCGTCAGACAGATGGGCTTCACGAACAGCTGCTTCGGTAATATTTTCCATCGCCACATCCCAAGAGTGGCCTGCCGGGCCGCCCTAATCTTTCGACAAATTTCCGATGCCTTTTGCCAGTTCCGAAATCGCGCCGCTGACGAACTCCAGGTGACTGCGGCTCTGCTTCTTCATTTCCCCTGCGAATTGCTGCGACGTTTCGGCTGCCTTTTCGCCCACGTCCTTCAATACCGATCCGGCAACGCGGTTCAGCTCGTCGCGCAAGTGAGTTTGCGCCTGCTCCTGATGCTGCTGGGACGTGATGCGAAGATTGTTGAGAGCCAAATCGGTGGCCGCGATTCCAGCGCGTTCGATTTCCTCGCGGGCGGCGTCAATTCGTGCGCGGATCATCATTTCGAACTGTTTGTCGAATTTGGCGCACGCTTCCTCGATGCGGGCCGACGCCTGTTCCACGGAGTGCTCGATCATCTTATCGAGCGCTTCTTTGCGGCTCGTCAAGTCTGCCGCGGCCTTCCGCGTTTCATCGACGATCGGCGTCACTTGTTCCTTCAAGCGGGAAACGATGCGATCGACTCCGTCTTTGCGGGATGCTTCGAGAACACTCTCGACCTTTTGAAGCGCGTTCGCGGCGAGGCTCCGCGAAAGTTCTTCCACTTCGCGTTGTCGCACTTCGATTTGCTGAAATGTTTGCGTCAGGTTCGATTCGATTTTCTTCGTCCACTGAGCGTGCATTTTCTGCGCGGCGTCTTGACCAGCCATTTTCATTTGCTTGAGGACGTTTTCGATCCAGGGCCCAGCCTGCGCAGAGGTAGCTTCCACGAGAATCGTCCTCGCGTCTTGCTTGAGCTTTGCGTGAACGTCGTTCAGCATCGCCGCTGTTTTCTCACGTACCGCGGCGGTAGCTACTTCCGAGAGCATCGCTTCCATCTGTTGCTGGAAATCGCCCATTAGCTGTCCGACGGGTCGCGCTACGGACGCAAGCGATTGCCGGGCACCGGATTCCGCCGGGCTGGAACTCACTGCGCGCTTCTCGTCAACCGAAGGTGCGGAGTCGCGGGTCGTGGGCGATGCCGGTGCAGCCGTCGCTCCGGTTTCCGGGCGCGGCACGGCAAACGGTTTCGATTTTGAAGTGTCGATCTCGATCGTTCGCGCGACGCCGAGTTGCAGCCAGTCTTTCGGAGGAGTGGGGATTCCCCAAATATTTCCCGGATCTTCGAGCTCGACGGCCGTTTCGAACACGCCGCCGTGAAGTCCTGTGATCCATTTCACGCGGCCGCGAGCCGAGACAGGTTTCGCCTCGGGCTTGTCACCTTTCAATTCAAGGATGACGAGCGCGTTCGCCAGGACCTGATTCTTCGAATGGTATTTGCATCCATGCGCGCTGACGCTGACTGTGGCAACTTCTTCGCTGTACGGCCCGCGATAGGAGTCGACGCCTTCGACTCGCAATTTGATGGATTCGTTCAGGCGGGTGCTGCGGCGCGCCGGCCGGTATGAAGCGGTGGCGATCGGACTGTTCGACATAGTGACCTCGAAAAGGGGGCTGGACCACTACGATAGACCGACCGTCGGCAGGGATGGCCTGTAAAATCGGGCGATTTCTTCAATGAGTTACTACGAAGGGAAGGCGATACCGGTCGCGGGCGCGGTCCCGAATTTTCCTTCGGGGACCTCGCTCGCGCGGAATGATTCTATTGGGCGTCTTTGAGCTTCAGCTTGCTTTTGTTTTCTTCGAGGAACGCGCGAAGATCCGCCGATGCGTCAAGCAAGCGAATCCATTGCTCGTAATAAAGTGTGACAGGAAAGCGCCCGAGCCCGTACACGCTGACGCCGCCTTTTTCGCCGACTTTGAAGTCGATCACGCCGCGCTTGCGCGAGCCCGTTTGCTTCTCAAGTTCCGCAATTCGTGCCATCAATTCTTCCTTGGTTGGTTCAGCCATGGTCGATTCGCCCCTTTTCGCATCCCGTCCGATTGTTCGAATCTCGATGATACCAGCCCTCGGCCGAATCGATAACAGTAGCCGCGGATAGTGGATCAGCTTCCGATCAGCCAAGTAATCGAACACTGTCTAAAAAGCGGGGTGGGGCTTAGGTTGGGGGTGTTCACCGAAATAGGTGGCGATAATCCCTGTTCGCAACAATTATCCGAACAAGACTTACTTCACCAGTTCCAATTCGCCCGGGTTTCCACGTCTTGTCGAACCACGGTTGGAGCGGGCCGTAGAGACGTAGGATAGCGTTCCAGCCTTTGCCGGGAACGGTTTGCACCCAGTTCGCTTCATGACCCGCCGGCGCGGCGGGCCGAACTAGACGTCCACCGACGTGTCGGAGTTGATGACGATGTCCTTCCTTCTGGCTGCCGATGCTCGGGAACTGCTCGTCGGTCTGAAGTTCCGAGCGCGTCTGGTTGTCATAGACGACGAACGACCAGAATTTTTCGCCGGGATGTTGGGCGGCAGATGAACCTTGTAGGTCTTGCCGCCGTCTAGCGGCTTGCCTTCCGGAATCCACGAATGCGACAGCGTATTGCGAGCCGACGCCGACTATCTTGGCGGCCATCGCCGGGGTAATGCCGGTGGCGTAGTAGAAAAAGAATGTGCGAGCATCGAGATTTCGCACGCCCGGCTGTGCCAGAAATTCGTAGCTGCCGCCAATGAACGGCCTTCGCACCACGCGCTGTTCGGATAAAAATAGGCTTCTTTCAGGCGGCTCTTGAACAGAATTGCCCGCGAGCCGTGGCGTTACCGACTGCGGCCGCAGTCGGTGAGGATCTTCTTCATGCGCTCATCGGGAGCGAAGGGTTTGCCCTTCTCGATGCCGATGGAGGCGAGCAGCCGAGCGTTTCCGGGTCGAGCGCGTCGTTCGGCTCTTCCTGCACGACATGGTTCACCTCCTCGAAGAAGGTGAAAGTCGTTCGCATGGAATGGTGTTGAATGCCTTGCCGGAGACATTGATGAACTTCATCGGCGGCGGAGTTTTCGGCCTGCGCCAGCGGATAGACCTTCGCGAATTTCTTCGTGGCCTCGACCGCGGGTCTTGGGATCGCCATTGACCACGAAGCCGCACCAGAAGAAAACATTGCCGTAGGTCTTCGAGCGGAAAACAAAGTAGCCTTCTCGGCACCTCGCCCGTGTAGCCGGGCGGCAGCAGCAGGAATTTTCCGCCCTTGCCTCGGTCCGGACCGGCTTGCCCAACGTCGCCGACGTAGTGGAACCAGAAGTCGTCAATGATGCCGACAATATTGGGCGGCATCTCGATGACCAGCGGGCCGTCCTTCAAGTCCAGCCACATCAGATTGTAGACGTCTCGGTGTTCGCCGTGAGGAACAGCGACTTTCGAGTCCATCAAGGTTTCCGTGATGAGCACGGTCTGATTGTTGGTCGCGCCCTGGCTGCGAAGACCCTCGCGCAACCGCATAGAGCGACGCGCCGGGCATGGCGGTGAGAAACGCCTGCACGCCGCGCTGGAAGTCGAGGTTGTCATAGACCTTCTCGACGGTGGCGTCGTCGGGGAAGCCGTCGAAGAAATGTCAGCGTGCCGAGCGCGGGTCTGACCGTGTTATCGGCGTGGTGATGGCCGGCGGAATGTCCGTTGTCATCTTCATCTTCGGCGGAACGGTTTGCGCCTGTGTGACGGTGGGTGCTAAAGCGTAAACGAGTAGCACGGCGAAGGCGCCAAGAGTCACAAGAGCCGAACTGATTCGTTGTTTCATGGCGGTGTTCTCCCGTCTTTCTTTTTTAGGGGGTCCAAACGACGCGATGGTATCACCGAAGTACAAGAGGCGATAGAAAGTTGGTCTAATCTGGATTACTGTCGAGAAATCCTCTTATCACGAGTAATCCGCGCCGTGGTCCGTTGGCCGACAGAACCCAGTAGTCGGAAACCGCCCACAGCCCGGCCGCGAACATCAGGCAAAGACACGGATTGCCTGAGCGAACCTCTTATCGTAGGCTGTAGCAAGTTTTGGGCGCGCGGTATGGGTGTGTGACGAATTGGCGCCACCAGCCGAACAAATCAGAGTGTGGAAAGAAGATACGGAATCGGCTGAACCGGGGCCGAGGTCCTGTCCTTGAGCTTAATGTTTCAATCAGATCCGCAAGAACCGACGAAAGTACCGCTGATCCTCGGCTATGGGCTCGCTATCGCTTGCCTGATTTGGGTTCTGCACGATTTCCAGATCATGAAGGCGCTGCGCGATCTGGCGAAAGTCGATTACCGCTGGGTGCTCATCGGCATGGGATTCGATGTCCTCAGCTACGTGGTCCAAGCCGCACGATGGAAATTTCTGCTGAGTCCATTCGGCAAAGTACGGATTACGAAATCGATTCGGTCGGTATACGCGGGCCTTTTTGCCAATCTCGTGTTTCCTCTGCGGCCCGGCGAACTCTTACGGAGTTACCTGCTATCGAATTCCGAGGACATTGGAATCGGGAGAGTGCTGGGATCGGTAGGAGTCGAACGGCTGATCGATCTGGTGATTGCGGTCGCATCGCTGGCGGTCGCGTCGCTACTTGTGGATTTGCCGCGCCAGTTTAGGCGGGTGGTCGACACGCTCGGGATCGTCACGCTCGTGCTGCTCGGCATCGTAGTGCTCCTGATTCTTTACCTAGAGCTAAAATTAGGAGACAAGACGTCATTCGAAGGGCGGCCCAGGCGATTGCCGGGAAAGTTTATGGGCGCGCTGGTGGGATTGCACGCGATGGGCACGTCGCCCAGTTTCTATCCCGCCGTGCTGCTCTCTATTTTGATGCCGTTCTCTCAGGTGCTTGGGCTTTGGGCGATGATGCGGTCCTACGGTTTGGACCTGCCATTTTTTGGCGCGGTGGTAGTGCTGCTGATTATCAATTTGGGAGTGTCGCTGCCGAACGCGCCTGCGAACGTAGGCTCGTATCAGTTTTTCTGCGTGCTGGGCTTGAGCGTGTTCGGCATTGAAAAGACGACCGCTGCGGGATTTTCAATTTTTGCATTTCTGGCGCTGACTCTTCCATTCGCGTTCCTGGGATTCGCGGCACTCGTTCGCAGCGGACTCTCGCTGAAAACGATGCGCGAGCGAGTCAGCCACCTCCCAGGTGAAGTCCAAAGCGGTAGCGCAAAACTCGAAGCTCGGGGCTAGACGTTCACGCCAGAAGTTTCACAATAGATGCACCGCATGCCGTCCCCGCTGTGGCTAGCTCCACGATCGCAACCACGCGGCGCTCGACACTTCCACCCTGCTGCTACGATTGCACTCTCACGCGATTTCGTTTTGAGGGCGGCGACACGTCCGTTATATAGTGAGAATTCAACCCGCGCGCCGGATTGAGACCGTGGCAAATGCCTCGGAGAAGGCAACCGGACGGACTTCCCCAGCCCGCCGCGGTGGCCGAGCGTGCGCAAACTCCCATGGCTGCTGACATCAACAAACATTTCGAGAAAGCCCGCCGCGCACTGGAAAAAAATAAGCTGCGCGAGGCCACCGTGGAATACCAGGCGGTCCTCGAGGAATCTCCCTCGAACCAAGAAGCCATTCAGGCGCTTGCCGATATTTACACGCGTCTGAACGAGCCCGGGCTCGCCGCGGAATTTTACGGCACACAGTTTGACCGGCTTGTGGAAGCCGGTGACGCCTCCAAAGCTAGCGCAATTTTCACGCGTTTTCTTCGCACGTTTCCTCAGCCTCCCGACCGGTTGATGCAATACAGCCTGCTGTTGCAAAAGCAAAACCGCACAGGCGAGGCGATCGAGCAATTCGGCGCAGCCGCGCAACTCTATCAACAACAGCAGCGCGACATCGAAGCGCTCGCCTGCTATGAAAGCATTGCATTGCTCGACCCCGAGAACCCGGGCCGCCATGTAGTCCTCGGTGAACTTGCAGAACGGCTGGGCCACAAAGATCTGGCGACGCGCAGCTACCTTCGCGCCGGACAGCTCACGCAAGCAGCGGGCGGTCTCGACGAGGCGATCGAATATTTTGAGCGCGCGCACCATCTTTCACCCGACGATCGCACGGGAGCACTTTTGTTTGCAGAGGCGAAACTGCGGAAAGGAGATGCCGAGGGTTGCGTCGCGCTTCTCGAGCCAATCGCGACAAACGAAAAGGACACTGCATTTCTCGCGCTATTTGGCGAGGCGCTTCTGCGCACGCACCGCCTCGAGCGCGCGCGCGATGTGTTTGACGCCTACTACAAGCAGAAGCCGGAGGGATTTTCGAAACTTTTCGAGCTGGCGGGCGCCCACATCGTCGATGGCGACGATGCAAAGGCTTCCACCATTCTCGTGAACACGAAGGATCTGATGCGCAGTTTCCGCCGGGAAACGGAATTGGTCGCGCACATGGACCAAATGGCGGGGACGTTCCCGACGTCTCTCGCGGTGGCCGAAGTCGTCGCACGCCTCTACGAAGAGCTGAATCGCGAAACGAAATATTTCGACGCCTTGGTACACTTGTTTGACCTGTACTTGAGCGCCGGGCAATTGAAACAGGCTTGCGATTCGCTCGATCGCCTGGTTGACATCGACCCTTACGACTACCGCAATCACGAGCGCATCACGAAACTCGAGGGTAAAGCCGATCCCGCATTTCTGCATAACATTCAAGCGCGCGCCGCGAAGGCGGCCACCGTTTCCACCCGCACCGACGGTTTTACCGGTGCAGGTTCAGACCAGGCAGCGAGCGCCGGACCGATCACCGAAGAAGCTCGCGCGCAGCAGGCTCTCGAAGATTTGATCGTGCAAGTGGAAATCTTTTTGCAATATTCGCTCCAGTCGAAAGCAATCGAGCGGCTGCAGCGGATCGCGGAGCTATTTCCCGGCGAAGAAGAAAAAAATGAGCGGCTGCGTTCGCTCTACGAGCGCGCGAACTGGTGGCCAAAAGGCGCGCCGCCGAAGCCCGCGGCCAAGCCAGCGCCGGCTGCTCCGGCTGGTGCTGTTCCCGCCGCTCCCGCCGCGCCCGTGATGCCCGCGGTAGACGCTTCGCCATCCGTCGGGCTCGGAAGTGCGACGGCAGCAGATACACACCGCGATCTCGCCGCGATTGCGGAGATCAACCGACTGATGTACCGCCAATCGACGCCGCGCGAAGTGCTAACTACAACCGCATCGGAAATTGGAAAGCATCTGGGAGTCACGCGCTGCGTCATCACGGTCGGTGGAGCGGGCGAAACCCAACTCACCGCAGATTACGCCACTGCCGGGGTCCAGATTGCCGGCGCTCAGCGAATCGCGGCAATCGCAGAATTGATGTCGAGAGTCTCGCCCGATTCGCTCGGTGGAATTGAACTCAACGCCGCGAGCACCGGCGTGTTGCGCGATTTGGGCCTGCAGTCAGCGCTCGGCGTAGTGCTCACGGATAAGGAAACGCAACTTCCTTCCGGCGCGCTGCTGGTGGGATCCGCGTCGGCACGCAAGTGGAAACCGAATGAGAGTTTTTTCCTGCAGGCCGTAGGCGATCAGCTTGTGCTCTCTGTGAATCACACGCGCCTGCGTTCGCTCGTACGATCGCTCGCTGTGGCGGACGAGCGAACGGGTTTGCTGAGCCGAGGTGCATACGTCGATTGTCTGCTGATGGAATCGAACCGCGCGCGGTCGCAGGGCACAGCACTCTCGCTGATCGTCTTGCATGTGGACCGCGGCGGAGAGCTTCTTCGGCAGCACGGTGACGCGCCGGTGGAACATTTCATCGAACAGTTAGCGCGCGCCGTATCATCCGCCGTCCGGCAGACGGACGTGGCGGTGAAATATACGGCGTGGTCGCTGGTCTTCATCCTGCCCGATACCGCATTCGATAATGCGAAAGCACTCGCTGAGAAACTGCGGCAAGTGGCGGCAACCGTGCAGCCTTCGTGGGGCGCTCAGGACTTGACCATTAGCGCCGTCGTGGCCCAAGCTACTGCGCGTCCCGGAGACGAAACTGAAGATCGCGTAACGGAATGGATGAATCGCGCCGAAGCCGGCCTCGACGAAGCGCGGCAGCGCGGCGGCAACACGCTCGTCGAACTCGCCACCCCATAGTGGTGCAAGGATCAATACCGCGGTTTAGGGGGTCGGAGCTTTAACTTGCCCTGAGATCCGAAAGGCTCCGACATAACGGAATCTCTTGCAGTGGGGCTTCAGCCCCGGAATGTTTTCGCGATTTTTCCGCTACTCGACGGCCACGACACAAGGAAGACTTCGAATGTTCATAACCGACGCAGTAATCGTTCACGGAGCGCGAACGCCGATGACGCGCTACACCGGCGCGTTCGACCAAACAAGCGCAATCGAGCTGGGCGCGGCGGCAAGCCGCGAAGCGATCAACCGCTCAGGCGCAGATCCCGCAGCGTTTGATCACGTGATTTTCGGAAACGTGATGCAGACCAGCGCTGACGCGATTTACGGTGCCCGGCACGTGGGACTGAAAGCGGGATTGCCCGTAGAAACGCCGGCTGTGACAGTGAATCGCTTGTGCGGATCGGGAATCGAAGCCATCAGCCAGGCCGCGCAACGAATTTTGCTCGGTGAAGCGACGCTCGTTCTCGCGGGCGGAATGGAAAATATGTCGCAGTCGCCGCACGTGATCCGCGGCGCGCGAACCGGCTTCCGATTGGGAGAAGGCAAGCTTGAGGATTCGCTGACGTCGGGTCTGTTCGATACGTATTGCGGCTACAGTATGTCCGAGACCGCTGAAAACCTAGCGGCGGAGAAGGGAATCGATCGCCGCGCATCCGACGAATACGCACTGCGCAGCCAGCAGGCTGCGGAAGCGGCTTTCCGCGCAGGACGTTTGAAAGAAGAAGTCGTTCCCGTCGAAGTGAAAAAGGGCAAGAAAACGATCGTGGTTTCGGATGACGATCACCGCCGTCCCGAGACGACGATGGAAACGCTCGAATCACTGTCCCCCGCGTTTCGTAAGGACGGCATCGTAACGGCAGGGAACGCGAGCGGAATTGTCGACGGCGCCGCAGCGGTAGTGGTGACCCATGCAAAGATTGCGAAGGAGCGCGGCTGGAAACCGCTGGGGAAAATCGTGGCGTGGGCCACGGCAGGTGTCGAGCCGCGAATCATGGGCATCGGTCCCGTCCCTGCAATCCAGAAAGCGCTCGCGCTCGCGGGCCTGAAACTCGATCAAATGGATCTCGTCGAAGTGAACGAAGCATTCGCCGCGCAATATCTCGCCGTCGAAAAAGCGTTGGGACTGAATCGCGACAAAACAAACGTGAATGGCGGCGCCATTGCTCTTGGCCATCCGCTCGCTGCAAGCGGAACGCGCCTCGTCCTTACGCTACTTCTCGAGTTGCGCCGCCGCAATGCCCGCTACGGCGTGGCCAGCGCGTGCATCGGCGGTGGCCAGGGCATCGCTATGATCGTCGAATCGAGCGCCTAGCCCACGATCCTTCGTCAGTGGGCGCAAGGCGAATAAACTCTGCTGCCAAAAATTGCCAGTCTTTCGCGCCTGCACCGAACTTCGCCATCAGGCAATGACGCTGGCCGAGAAGTCGCCAGAGCGCGTCGTAAGAAAAGAACTCCGGTTGATCTGAATGCCAGCACGCGCCGCCGCAAAAGCGGAAAATTGGTTTCGAAAATTTCTGCGAATCAGCGGAATCGTACTCGTATGGCTGTGTCTCTCCGTCATCTCCGCGTGGGCAATCGCCGCTTTGTATTTTGACTTTCCGGTCACTTTCTTGCGCGCGCCGCTGGCAGTCGCCTACGGGCTTTCTCTCCTCGCCGCAGTGTACTTTCTAAAGCGTACTTGGGCAAAAGCTGCAACCGGCGTCGCAGTTTTCTTGATTGTCCTCACGTGGTGGCTATCCCTGAAGCCCTCGAATACGAGGCCGTGGCAGGCTGACGTATCACAAACCGGATGGGCGGAAGTGGACGGAAATCGCGCGACGATTCACAACGTCCGCAATTGCAGTTACGTCACGGAGTTCAATTACACCTGCCAGTGGGAGGTTCGCACGTACGATCTTTCGCAGATTCGCGGCGTCGATGTGTTCATCACTTACTGGGGCTCGCCCTGGATCGCTCATCCGATCATCAGTTTTCAATTCGGCGACCGGGAACACATCGCATTTTCCATCGAAACGCGCAAGGAAATCGGCGAGACCTATTCCGCCATTCTTGGTTTCTTTCGCCAGTTTGAATTGATCGACACGGTGGCCGATGAGCGCGATGTAATCCGTTTGCGCACAAACTATCGGCATGCGGAGGATGTGTATCTCTATCGCAGCACCACCAGCCCCTCGGATGCGAGAAGCCTGTTTCTGGAATATCTGCGCCAACTCAACGAACTCAACGCCCGGCCCCAGTGGTACAACGCCCTGACGAGCAATTGCACCACAAATATTTTCGCTAACATCGCGGCGGCAGGCGGACAGCGCCACATTTCGTGGGATTGGCGCATGCTGCTCAACGGCAAGAGTGACGAAATGGGATACGAAAAAGGGAGTTTCGTCCACAACCTCCCATTCGCAGAGCTCAAGCGCCGCGCCTACATTAACCCCGCTGCACAGGCCGCCGGCGACGCCCCGGATTTCTCCGAACGCATCCGCGAAGGCCGCCCAGGCTTCCCATCCTCCCAATAAAACGCTCCGCAATGATTTCCATCATTTCTCGCCGCGCCTTCGCGTTTCGTTTCGCCGGCAGCCTGCCGGCGCCGTTGACTGTAAGCGCACGAACGCGCCGCCCTACCAATCCGGGCGATCCTTGTGAAACCTCATTCGAATCGGCCGCAATTTTTCCTGCTGCCATCCGTGCTCGGGACATTCGAGCCGCCGCGGATACTGCTTCGCCCCGGGCACCGGCTTCGCCACAAGTTTCGCGCCGCATTTTGGACACGTCATCACGATCGAACCTTCTCATCGACCCGAATCCAGCGATCAGCCCGTTGCTCGCCTACTGGATGGATCTAAACGCTAAATCTTTCTGCGGACCGAGCTTTCGCTTTTGCGGTTTCTGCTTCTCGATTTCTCGGCGATGAATTCGTTTTAAGCGAGTGAAGAAGTCGAGTGCAGCTTTCGGCGATTTCATCGACGGCGTCGTCGAACGGGGCTTCGTTTGCCTTCGACGGTTTGCTGAAACCGCTGATTTTCCTCACGAACTGGAGCGAGGCGTTCCGAATTTCTTCGGCAGTGACGGGCGGATCGAAATTGAAAAGAATTTTGATGTTCCTGCACATTTGCAATCACCTCAAGATATGAGAATTCCCGATCGTTGATCTCCCGGCTTGCGATCTTAGATCGTCATCCATATTTCTCTACGTATCCTAGTGAACTTCGCCCGTTCGAACAACATTGCGAGAATAGGACAGGGGGTCGGAGCGTCAGCTCGGAAACTCGTAGTGACGGCACCAATCGCGCTCCAAGACGAGAGCGGCGCGATGGCCCTGACCGTCCTTGCCTCGCCGCCTCTGTTCCCTTACCCTACTACGGCGCCACCCGGCGTACCGTCGCAGTCATACCGGAATCAAATTTTGGGAGGCAGTTGCATGGCGATTGAAAAGGTAGGCGTGGTGGGTTGCGGCCTGATGGGCTCGGGCATTGCGCAAGTGGCGGCGCAGGTGGGCTGTCAGGTGACGGTGCGCGAAGTTTCGCAGCAGATCGTCGATAAGGGCCTGCAATCGATCGAAAAAAATCTCGGGCGGCTCGTCGAGAAGGGAACTCTGAGCGCCGGCGATCGCGATCAAGTACGAGGACGGCTGCGCGGCACCACGAACCTGGAAGATTTGAAAGATTGCGATCTGATCATCGAAGCGATCATCGAGCAGCTGCCGGCGAAGCGCGAACTCTGGACGGCGCTCGACAAACTCTGCCCCAGGGCGACGATCTTCGCGAGCAACACGTCATCGCTTTCGATCACCGAGATGGCCACGTTCACTCAGCGGCCCGATCGTTTTGTGGGCATGCACTTTTTCAATCCAGTGCCGGTGATGAAGCTCGTCGAAGTGATTCGCACGATCGCAACCGACCCAAGAGTATTCGACGAGATGGTCGCGTTCGGTGGCCGCCTGGGCAAGACAGTTGTGCGCACATCCGATCGCACTGGCTTCATCGTGAATCGCCTGCTCGTGCCGTACTTGCTCGATGCAGTGCGCGCGCTCGAAGAAGGCGTTGGTTCCGTGGAAGACATCGACAATTCGATGAAGCTCGGTTGCGGCCATCCGATGGGCCCACTGACGCTGCTCGATTTCGTCGGGCTGGACACAACACATTACATCGCGCAAATCATGTTCGATGAATTCAAAGAAAAGCGCTTCGGGTCACCGCCGCTCCTCAAGCGAATGGTGCTGGCAGGCTGGAACGGACGCAAAGCAGGCCGCGGGTTTTACGATTACTCCGACCCCGCAAAGCCGAAGGCGATGCAGTTAACTTAGAAGCAAAATAAAAAGGAAACAGTGCAAATGGCCTACGAGAATTTGCTGTACGACGTGAAAGATCAAGTTGCGCGCATCACGTTCAATCGACCGAACGTCCTGAACGCGCTCAATGCCAAGACCGTCGAGGAACTCGGCGACTGCCTCGAAAAGATCGAGCGCGACAACTCCGTGCGCGTGATTATTTTCACCGGCGCAGGCGAAAAAGCTTTCGTCGCAGGGGCAGACATCAACGAACTCGCGAAGCGCACGCCCGTTGACGGCAAAGAGTTCTCAGTTTTTGGTAATCGCATCCTGCATCGCCTCGAGACGATGGGTAAACCTTCGATCGCCGCGATCAATGGCTTCGCGCTCGGCGGCGGATGTGAACTCGCGCTCGGTTGCTCGATGCGCATTGCGAGCAAAAATGCGAAACTCGGCCAGCCGGAAGTGAAATTGGGGTTGCTGCCTGGCTTCGGCGGCTCGCAACGCCTTTCGCGCCTTTGCGGCAAAGGAGTCGCGCACGAATTAATTCTCACGGGCGAAATGATTACGGCTGACGAGGCGCTGCGCGTTGGCCTCGTAAACCGCGTAGTCGAGCTGGCGGAACTTTTACCTACTGCGGAAGCGATTGCGAAAAAAATTATCGCCAACGCGCCGCTCGCCGTGAAATACGCGATGGAAGCGATCGAGCATGGAATGGACATGACGCTGGAAGAAGGATTGTTTCTCGAATCGACGCTTTTTGGCTTGTGCTGCGCGACGGAAGACATGCACGAAGGCACGCGCGCGTTTATCGAGAAGCGGCCGGCAAAATTTCAGGGGCGCTGACGAATGGCATTGAAACCACAAGTGACTCGCGGCGGAGTGAATGCGGCAGGCCTTCGTTTTGGGATTGTCGTAAGCCGGTTCAATAATTTTATCACCGATCGATTACTATCGGGCGCGCTTGAAGCGCTCGAGCAGGCTGGTGCCCTTGAGAAGCAGATTGAAATTGTGCGCGTTCCCGGCTCGCTCGAGATTGCGATTACAGCGAAAAAACTCGCTGCCACCGGTCGCGTCGATTCGATCATCTGTATCGGGTGCGTATTGCGCGGCGAAACGTCTCACTACGATTATGTGTGCTCAGAAACGGCCCGGGGAATTCAAATCGCGCAGCTGGATACAGGCGTTCCGATGGCGTTTTGCGTTCTTACATGCGACACGCTCGAACAGGCAATCGATCGCGCCGGGCTGAAGTCAGGAAACAAGGGGTACGAGGCTGGACTGGGAGCAGTCGAAATGGGCCAACTCTCGCGAAAGCTTTCGAAGAAACCCGCCAATAATTCGCGTCGCGGGAAACGATGACGCTGCGGCACAAGTCGCGTGAGTTTGCTTTACAGATGCTTTTCGAATGGGACATGGCACATCAGAAGCCTGCGCGAATCGAGCAAAATTTTTGGAAGTCGGCTCGCGCCGCGGATTCCACTCGGGAATTTGCAAACCAACTATTCGAAGGTGCAATTGCCCAGTCGGATGCGAGCGACAAGCTCGTCGGCGATCTCTCAGAGAACTGGAAGTTCGAACGGATCGCAGCGGTGGATCGAAATATTCTCCGGCTCGCGATTCACGAAATTAAATCCGGCACCGCTCCCGTGAAAGTTGTAATCAACGAAGCACTCGAACTCGCGAAGAAATTTTCGTCAGCCGAAGCGCCCGCGTTTCTGAACGGGATCCTCGACGCGGCACAGAAGAAACTCGAAGGCTAGGCTTCGATGTGCCCTTCGAAAACGCGGACCGCCGAGCCGCTCACTTTAGGCACCAATCTCCCACGCTCGGAAGATACTTCCACCTGAATTTCGCTCGGCCGCCCCATCTCGACACCTTGCGTAATCGTCAGCGTTTCCGATGGCCGCAGCCGCTCGTGCCGCACCAGGTATGCACCGAGCGATCCGCCCGCTGAACCCGTCGCAGGATCTTCCACCAATGCCCAAGGCAGCATCCCGCGCGCAAAAGCTTTTCCTTTTCCACCGAGAGCGAAACAGTAAGCCACGACGCCGTAGCGCGAAATTAATTGTGCCAATGCGCGCATGTTCATGTGGATCTTCGGCAAGATATTTCTTCGCCGGATGGGAACCATCAAATTCGAAATTCCGGTGGAGACAAACTCGAGCGGCAGCGTGGGATCGAGATCGGCCGCTCTCAATCCCAAAGCCTGCGCAAGCGCAGCGCGATTCAATTTCGTTGGCACGAACCGGGCGGCCTTCTGCGTCATCGTGACACGCACGGGCCGGCCGTCGTGGAAGGTGAATTCAACCGGAAGGATTCCCGCACCGGTCTGTTGCAGAATTTTGACGTGCCCTTCGGATGCCGGTACGACGCCGAGCTCGGCGAGCAGAAACCAAGTGCCAATCACAGGATGTCCGGCGAGCGGGAGTTCGCGCGTGGTGGTAAAGATTCGAAGCCGGGCCAGCGCGCTATTATTCGTAGGCCGCTGGACGAAGACCGTTTCGGAGAGATTCATTTCGCGTGAGATCGCCTGCATCTTTGACTGTGCGAGACCATCGCCGTCGGTGATGACGGCGAGCGCATTTCCGGCATACTGTTTGGTGGTGAAAACATCGAGCGTGTAGAGGCGGCGTTTCATGAGTCGACGTTGCTCCTGGCATTCGGATCTTGTGATTGCGATCTAGAGCCGCTCCAGTTCTACCACGGTACGCGCGTTGCGGACATTGCCGGTGTTGAGCGTGCTCTTGGGCTCAAGCAGGACAATATGGACTTCATCTTCCGCCTCGGGCAAGTGGTCGACACCCTTTGGGACGATGATGAATTCTCCGGGAGAGACGAAGACGTCGCGATCGCGAAAGCGCATCTTCATCCGGCCCTTCACGACGAGAAACATTTCGTCTTCTTCGTCGTGATGGTGCCATACAAACGCGCCTTTGAATTTCACAACTTTCACGTAGGAGTCGTTCAGCTCACCGACGATTTTGGGACTCCAATATTCGTTCACTTTCGATAGCTTTTCCTCGAGGTTTACGATTTCCATTTCAATCTCCTTTTGCAATGCAGAAATACATGTGAGACGCGTCGATCACGAGGAGGATCGCACGAGAAGCACGCTGCCGAGCAGTCCGCGAAGTACGAGCACGCCACCGGCGAGCGCGAGCAGGAGCGCTTCGTAGTGCATGGGCACGAGGGGAATCGCGACAATCATGAGCCCGACGAGAATCAGCGAACCGCCGCGAATCGCTGAATGTTCGGGTGGCGATTTAGGCAAAGGGCGCATTCCAGTTCGTAATCCCCAGAGGATCAAGGCAGCTCCCAGGCCGAACCACATGCCGGTGCGTGCGGGCAGGGAAATTCGGTGGGTGGCGGCGAGCAGAATCAACAGCGCGCCTAGAAGCAATATGATGAATTCGTTCAGAAGGCGAAAAAGAGCGGCGGTTGATTGCATGGAATGATCCTTACTTCCGGCATTATCGCCCACGCTCCGGGTAATCCGCAAATCCGCGAGCGGCTTCGGAAAAATGGCCGGGGATGGTCGTTGTCGCGCGAAATGTTACAATAGCTAGCTTTTCAAGTTGCATCACAACACTCGATTCAGCATCGAATCGCCTAGGAGAATTCAGTGCGCAAAGTAATCATCATCGGGAGCGGGTGTGCGGGACTGACTGCGGCGATTTATGCGGCACGAGCGGAACTGCAACCGTTGGTGCTGGACGGATACGAGCCGGGCGGCCAGCTTGGGTTGACGACGATGGTGGAAAATTTTCCCGGCTTCCCTGATGGAATTCTGGGGCCAGCGCTGATCGAGAATGCGCGAAAACAGGCGCAGCGATTCGGGACTGAGTTTCAGTCGGGAGCTGTCACGTCGGTAGACTTGAGTAAGCGGCCGTTCAAGATTGTGGCCGGCAAAGAAGCATATGAGTGCGAATCACTGATCATCGCATCCGGCGCTTCGGCACGAATGCTGGGAATCGAGTCTGAGAAGCACCTGCTAGGCCACGGGGTTTCGACGTGCGCGACATGCGACGGCTATTTTTTCCGAGAGCGCGACATCGTCGTGGTGGGCGGTGGCGACACGGCGATGGAGGAAGCTACGTTTTTGACGAAGTTTGCGAAACACGTGACGCTGGTGCACCGGCGCAACGAATTTCGCGCGACGAAGATCATGCTGGATCGCGCGCGGGCAAACCCGAAGATCGAGTTTCTCACGCCCTATGTGATCGAGCATGTGGACGACGTGGAAAAGAAGTCGGTCGAATTGGTGAAGTTACGAAACGTCGAAACGAATGAACTGAAAACCATCGCAGTGGAAGGGGTGTTCGTTGCGATCGGCCACGATCCGAACTCGAAAGTTTTCAAGGGCCAGCTCAATATGAACGAGGATGGCTATCTGATCACCCATGACGGTGCGAAGACGAATGTCGAGGGCGTTTTTGCGGCCGGGGATGTGCAGGACCATCATTACCGGCAGGCGATCACGGCGGCGGGTTCGGGTTGCATGGCGGCGATGGATGCAGAGAAGTTCCTTGCAAAAAACAAATTGTAAGCGGGTCTAGCTCAGGCGGCCCATTCACGGCATAATCCCGAACACATGCGAATCGCGACAGCATTCGTTCGCCGGACGGAGCGAAATTCCTTCTGATGCGGGCACTTCTTTTGAAGCTCTCCGAAAGCAAGCGGCTAGCGCCTTTTATCATGGGTAATGGTGTGAGCCGGCGCGTCGCGCGTCGATTTGTGGCGGGGGAAACGCTGGACGACGCGTTTGAAGCGGCGCGCACCGTGAATAAGGCAGGCCGGTCGGCGAGCCTCGACCTTCTTGGGGAAAATGTTTCGGACGAGACTGGCGCGCGGAATGCAGCGAACGGATACGTTGCGATGTTCGATCGAATCGCGAGCGAGAAGCTCGATGCGAACGTGTCTCTGAAGCTAACGCAACTGGGCCTGGATCTGAGCGAATCACTCTGCGAAGAGCTCGTCGGGAAAATCGTGGAGCACGCAACGAGCCAGGGAAACTTCGTTCGCATCGATATGGAAGGCTCTGCGTACACGCAGCGGACGGTGGATATGGCGAAACGGGTGCGCGCGAAGTGCTCAGGCGTCGGCACGGTGATGCAGGCGTATCTATTCCGGTCGGAGCAGGACGTGAGAGATCTTTTGAGCGTTGGCTGCCAGCTGCGGCTGTGCAAGGGTGCGTACAAGGAGCCTGCGGAGATTGCGTTTCCAGCGAAGGCCGACGTGGACGCGAATTACGTGAGGTTGATGAAGCTGATCCTGCCGAGCGGCATCTACCACGGCATTGCGACGCACGACCCGGCCATGATTCAGGCGACGAAGGATTTCGTGCGCGAGAAAAATATCGGGCGCGATCAGTTTGAATTTCAGATGTTGTATGGAATTCGCACCGATCTTCAGCAACAACTCGTGCGCGAGGGCTACCGGCTGAGAATCTACATTCCCTTCGGCACCGAGTGGTTTCCTTACTTCATGAGGCGGCTTGCGGAGCGGCCCGCGAACCTGACGTTCTTCCTGCGCAATCTGCTTCCGAAATCATCGAGGGATTCATAAACGCCGACAGTGGAAGAATCAATGAGTAAAGCATGGCTCGCGGCAGGATGGAGCGTGGTGATGGTCGTCGGTGCAGCAATTGTCTGGCGAGCGACGCGATTGTCGTTACGTTATAACGAATGGACTACCAAGTTTCGCGAACGGCACCCACGAATCAATCCGCCGCCAACGCCTCAGATGCGCGCTTTGAACACTAAAATAATGACGTGGCTGTTTCTGATCTTAGGTGCATCCGTCATTTTGTTCTCAGTCATCGCGCTATTCAGTATTTGGGATGCCCACCGATCCAGCAATGCCCACCTGAAATCGTTGTGATAAATGCTTCCCAGAATTAGAATGGCCGCACGTAGCAAATGGAATTTCCCGATCTCAATTTCGCCTGCGAGTAGAGGTGCAACAATGCGAAGGAATGTGACTCTCCGGTGCTTTGTCGCCGGAGTTCTTTTGTTGGTTGGAGGATGTACGAAGTCCGGTACGCCGTCTGGTACGGCGTCGAAATCCGGAGGCGCTGCGAATCCGACTGGGTCGTCCGCCTCGAACGCCTCCGGATCCAATGCGGTTTCGCCTGCGTCTCAGCCCGCGCCGCCTGTTGTGATTGCTGCGGGAACACTTCTGACGATTACGATCGATCAGACAGTGAGTTCGAAGACGAATAACAATGGCGATCCATTTGCTGCGTCGCTCGCCGCGCCGATTACCGTAGACGGCGTTGAGGTATTGCCCAAGGGAACTCGCGCGAAAGGAACCGTCGTTCAAGCTGATTCAGCAGGCCGGGTGAAGGGTGGGGCGGTACTTGCTCTCACGTTGGATTCAATCACGATGAATGGGCAGACATATGCGATTCAGACTTCCGAGTTTGAAGAGACGATTAAGGGGCGCGGCAAACGGACTGCGATCGGAGCGGGCGGCGGCGCGGCTTTTGGAGCGATCATCGGAGGATTGGCAGGCGGCGGAAAAGGCGCAGCGATCGGCGCCCTTGCAGGCGGCGGCGCAGGAACCGCGGGCACGGCGTTCACTGGGAAGCGCGATATCACGATTGCGGCGGAGACGCGGCTGCATTTTAAGCTGACGGCGCCGCTGACAATTGCGCCGCCGCCGGCGCAATAGGATCGGCGAGACGCGTCGTCACAGACTCTGATTTGTAAAAAAGCCCCTAGATGGAATTTCCGGGGGCTTTTTCTTTTTGGTTCGGTTCGGCGATGCTCTTAATTCCTGCGGCAGACGACGACTCCGTCGCGCAACGGAACGATGACGGGGAAAAGATCCTCTGACGAGTACACCATCTGATTGAATTTCTGAATTGAGCGGGTGCGTACGTCTTTCGCTTTCGCGGAGACGCGCCCGGACCACAGGACGTTGTCCGCCACAAGGATGCCGCCGCTTTTCAATCGCGGAATGGCTTTTTGCAACGCCTCAGGATATTGGTGCTTGTCCACGTCGATGAAAATGAGATCGAACGGTCCACCGATTTCGTCGAGAAGTGCTAGCGCATCGCCAACAAGAATTTGAATGCGGTCCTGCACGCCGGCGCGCTGGAAATGTTGGCCAGCGAGCTTGGCGTTTTCCGGATTGCCGTCGGTGTAGAAGATTTGCGCGCCGGGGCCGGCTGCGCGCGCGAGCCAGATCGTTGAATAGCCGATGGCAGAGCCCATTTCGAAAATTCGCTTTGCGCCGGACATTTGTGCGACGAGATGGAGGAGACGTCCGCAAGCGGGGCCGATGATGGGAACGTTGTGCTTTTTGGCGTAGTGCTCCATTTCTGCCAAGACAGAGTCGCGCTTCGGCAATACGTGGTTGAGATATTTTTCTACTTTCGAATTGAGTATTTTCCCTGCCATTGGTTTTTCCTCCCAGTGCATCGTGCGAAATTTGCGGCACGTCTCAGCACAACTGCTGCATGAATCGAGATAAAGATTCACCTCTGAAGAGGTGAGCTACCTTCGTTCCAGAAATGCCCGCCCGGGCGCGCTGCAAGCGCATTGTAAAATGGAGGCGCAGGCTGAAGCCTGTGCTACCAAAGCTATCTAGCGGTGGCGGCCTGTTCGTCGCCGAGCGTGTCGCCCGGCTTCATGATGTGGTATTCGAGGCTGGGAACGTCGCGTGTGAGATCCCGCAAAGAATCGGGACGGCCCGCGAGCAGCGGGAACGTGCCGAAGTGCATGGGGATCACGTGGCGCACGTTGAGCAAGCGAATCGCGAGCGCAGCTTCTCGCGGGCCCATCGAGTAATGGTCGCCGATCGGAAGCATGGCGACAGTTGGAGCGTAGAGTTCGCCGATAATTTTCATGTCACCGAACACAGCGGTGTCGCCCGCGTGATACACGGTGAGCCCGCCGGGAAGGCGAATGATATAGCCGCAAGCTTCGCCGCCGTAAACGATCTTGTCGCCATCCTGAATTCCGCACGAGTGGAGTGCGTGCACCATCGTGACTTCGATTTCGCCGACGGTCTGCGTGCCGCCTTTATTCATCCCGGACGTGTTCGAGACGCCCTTTGATTCGAGCCACAGGCACGTCTCATGAATGGCGACGATCCGGGGCTTGAATTTCGTGCCGAGGTCAACTGCGTCGCCGATGTGGTCGAAATGGCCGTGTGTGATGAGCATCGTATCGACGCGAGTGACATTCTTGAGAGCTTCGGGAGTCATCGGATTTGTTTGAATCCACGGATCGACGAGGATCACGTTGCCGGACGGAGTGGTGATACGGAATGCGGAATGGCCGAGCCACGTGAGTTTATTTCCGCGTGTTTGAAGCATCGGAAGCCTCCGAAGAGAATCATTTCAAACCGAAATAGAAACTTCAAATTCCTGAGAATGCGCGTATCGATCTAGTGGCCGCTTGCCTGAGCGCCTGGAGTCGCCAGAACCTGATGTATTCCTTCTTCGAATGCTGCACGGGGTTGCTCGCCGATGAAATGTCCGACGATACGGCCGTCGCGACCGTAGAAGATCGTTTCCGGCATCCTGCCGCTCCACTGAGGATTCACGCCGCGATAGAACGAATCGACGTCAATGCCGGGCTTCTGGCGATAATTGGGGAAGCCGGGGTGATTGCGGGCAAGGAAGCGGCGAACGAGATTCATGTCGGAATTGTCGTCGAGGCTGACGCCAAAAATCGAGAGACCTTGCGGAGCATATTGTTTTTCGAGCTGAACGAGCAGCGGAAATTCGTCGCGGCACGGTTCGCACCACGTGGCCCAAAAGGTGACGACGAGAGGTTTGCCGCGGTACTTCGCGAGAACCTGGTTGTAGCCGGCGAGGTCAATAAGAGGCAAATCGGCTGTGGCAGGTTTGGCGGATTTTGTTGCGGGCTTGGCGGAGGATGTCTGCGCGGGAGATGAGGACGGAATGATGGCCAGAGCGAGCGCGAGAATTGCGATTGCTAACGGCGGAAGAAAGCGCGCGGTTATGACTGGCGATGGCATCACACCGCTATTCTAGCGGTTGAGGCGGCGCAACGGCAACTGCGGCAGCAGGGGATTTCCGCCGCGACGTTTTGAACAAAGCAAGGGTATCGGATTGAGTCGGTGTCCGCAGCAGGATTTTTCTCCGGGCGCGTGGAACTGATTGAAATACGTGGCTAAGACGCGGGCTTCGAGGCAGGCTTGTGCCTCCGTGGGAATAATGATATAAAAATTCTTCGCCGTTCGATCGCTGGAACGAGCGTTATACTGTGGGAGTACAGCTATTTTTCAGGAGAAAACTCGATGGCTTATGTAATCGCAGAGCCCTGCATCGGAACGAAGGACACGGCGTGCGTCGATGTATGCCCGGTCGACTGTATTCACCCGCGCAAGGATGAGCCGGATTTTGAAGCGGAAACGCAGCTCTACATACATCCCGTCGAATGTATCGACTGCGGGGCGTGCGTTCCGGTTTGCCCGGTGACCGCGATTTTCGCACTCGAGGATCTTCCCGAGAAGTGGGCGAACTTTACTCCGATCAACGCGGACTGGTACGCGAATAAAAAGTCGTAGCGGACGATAAGCCAGGCGATTCGAGTCGAATGTTAGAATCAGGTTGCGGCATTTAGCGCGGTGAGTCGAAAGATTCGCCGCGCTTTTTTTTGGCGCGAGAGCAGCTAAGCGTCGGGTTCGATGCCCAGCGCTTTGCGGCCGGCTTCACTGATCATGCTGGGATTCCAGGGGGGCTCCCAGACGATGTCCACTTTCACGTCGCGGACTTGTTCAAGGCCGGCGACTCGCTGCTTCACCTGGTCGGGGATTGCTTGCGCCGACGGACAATCGGGCGTGGTGAGCGTCATTTTCACCGCAACATTGCCTTCAGCATCGTTCTGGACGTCGTAAATTAAGCCAAGGTCCACGATATTGACGGGAATTTCGGGATCGTAGCATTGCCGAAGCGCTTCCAAGATTTGTTCGCGGCCGAGTTGCATGATTGCTCCCTCAAGCAGCGTTCCATAGCTCGCACGTGCGTGTCAACCGCGCGGGGAGGAGGCGTGCGTCTTTCGGTGCTTGAAATTTTGCTTCGGGCTGAGCCGTGGAAAAGGCAATTTGCGAGTGTCGCCTTGCTCGCCGAGGGCTCGAACCCATTTCTTAGCAATTTCTCGGAGCTCCTTGATTGGCAATCCGTGGTGATCTTCCGGGAAGCGCAATAGCTTCACGATTCCGGATGTGAGCAAGGATTGCGCGCCGTCCGGGTTACCTCGCTGGTGGTGGTGAAATGCGGCGGTGATCTGAATCAAACCTTGGAGGAAGGTTTTCTCCGGCTCGGCTTCGACGAGCCAAATCTCTTCCCAGAATTCGTGCGCTTCGAAGAATTTCTCCGCGTCGAAATGCGCCAGCCCTATTTCGAATTTCTTTTTCCGTTCCGCAGATTTCATCGCTCGCTCATGTGAATACCGATAGAATCATCGCGGCGGACCCCCTACGGCGGGCGCGCGCGCGGTGAAGTGGCAACGATATCAGCCTCGAGGCAATGGCGAGCATGGAAATTCAGATTGGATTGCCGGGCGTAAAGCTGGGCGTGGTGGAGGCCGATGAATTGCGTGTCGTCCCGGTTGAGCCGGAGCTCGCGAAATTGATGGACGAAATCTCGGAGAGGAAGCGCAGCGAATTTACCGTGGAGACTTTGGCCGAGGCTCCGGCAATCCGCGCGGTGCGCGCAATGTTTCGCGAGTGGGACATGGACCCGTCGAAGTACCGGCCGTCGTCGGAAGCCTTGCTGCGGCGAGTGGTGCAAGGAAAGGGCCTGTACCGCGTTTCGAATGCTGTGGACATTTGCAATTTGGGATCGATCCAGACGGGCTGGCCGTTCGGCTGTTACGACCGCGCGCGCATCCGCCCACCGATTGCTTTGCGCCACGGATCCGCGGGCGAGACCTACGAAGGAATCGGCAAGAAGATGTGGCATCTCGACGGGCGGCCGGTGCTGGCCGATCGGGACGGTCCGTTTGGCAGTCCCATCAGCGATTCCACGCGCAGCATGATAACGGAGTCGGTTCAGGAAATACTTGTCGTCATTTACGCGCCTGCCGGCGCTTCTGACTCCCTGCTGGAAGATGCAATGGCGAAGCTGGGAGAGCGATTCACGAAATTTGCCGGCGCGAGCGCGGCGAGAACTTCAATCTGCCGTTAACACACGCGCGGCCTGCGTATGTGAAGTTCGCTGGAATCAGGTTATCCTGATAACGCTTCAGCGAGGGCGACCGGTGGCAAAATTTCAGCTTTCTCTTTTGATTCATGCGCATCAGCCGGTCGGAAATTTTGAAGACGTACTTGAACGCGCCTACGCGCAGTCCTATTTGCCCTTCATTGAAGTCCTCTCGCGGCATCCTTCCGTTCGCATGGGTTTGCACTGCACGGGATCGCTGCTGGAGTGGTTGGAGAGCGCGCACCCGGAATATTTCGAGCGTTTGCGCGGGCTCGTACAGCGCGGACAGATCGAAATCGTGGGTGGCGGTTACTACGAGCCGATTCTCATCGCAATTCCTCTCGCTGACCGGCGCGAGCAGATCGTTCGCCTCGCCGATTACATCGAAAAACATTTTGGAGCGCGGCCGCGGGGCGCATGGCTCGCTGAACGCGTATGGGAGCCGCAGCTTCCGTCTTCGCTCGCCCCAGCCGGCGTGGAATACACGCTCGTCGATGACAATCATTTTCTCGGCGCGGGATTTGAGCTGGACCAAATGTTTGGCTACTACATCGCAGAGGATCAGTGCCACACCGTGAAGGTGGTCCCGGGTCTGAAGGCTCTGCGGTACTTGCTGCCGTTTCGCCCGGTGACGGAAACGTCGGACTTCCTGCGCAGCGCCTCGCGCGAACATCCTCTGGCTTTCGCCGCGATGGGAGACGATCTCGAAAAATTCGGCGTGTGGCCGGGTACTTACAAGCATTGCTATGCGGATGGATGGCTTGAGGGTTTTTTCCTCGAGCTCGAAAAGAATGCTGACTGGCTGGAAATGTCGACGCCGAACGACGCCGTTTCATCCCACGCTTCGCTCGGCCGCGCCGATCTACCGACGGCTTCTTACACCGAAATGATGGAATGGTCGCTTCCGACGCGGTCGCGAATGCGCTATCACGCGCTGACCGAGGAGTTCGCGAACCGGCCGGAAGCGCTTCCGTTCTTGCGCGGCGGCATCTGGCGCAATTTTTTCACAAAGTACTCCGAGTCGAATCTTCTGCAGAAGAAAATGCTGCACGTTTCTGAGAAGGTGCGGAAGGCCTTTGAGGGCGAGTCACGCGACAAGCAATCTCTCGACGCGCGCGAAAAGGCCACAACGCTATTGCTGCGGAGTCAATGCAACGACGCGTACTGGCATGGCGTCTTCGGTGGACTCTATTCCCCGCATCTGCGCACCGCGGTCTGGAAGGCGCTCGTGCAGGCCGAAGCGATCGCCGACAGCCAAAGGCATCGGACCAAGCAGTATGCAAAAGTCTCGCAGTTCGATTTCGATTCAGATGGCCGCGAGGAAATTTATTTCACGTCCGATCGCTACGCCGCACTCCTCAGTCCTGGTGACGGCGCAACGCTATGTGCCATCGATTGCCGGGGAACGAATGTTGCACTGATCAATTCGCTTCAGCGCCGGCCAGAGTCGTACCACTCGGTATTGAAGAATGCGGGCGCACGACAAGAGCAAGGCCTGAAGTCCATCCACGATCAGGCGCGCGCGAAAGAAGAAGGACTCGAACGGTGGCTGCACTACGACCGCTGGCCTCGGCACGCATTTCGTCTGCTGCTGTTTGGACCGGACAAGACCTACCAGGATTGTGCGACGGTGCGATTGGAAGAAAACGCCGCGCTCGCCGGAGGGAACTACCGCATCGTGGACGTTTCAAAAACCAGCGCGACACTTGCGTCAGAGCAAAGCGCTGATTGGCCGGCCGAAAAGACTTTTACGTTCTCGCGCAATCGGAAAGGGTTTGATATCACGTGCGATGTGGCGCTGCGACGAACTACGCTGGGCGCGGCCTCGGTTGTCGTGGGCATCGAAGCGGTGGTGAATTTTCTGGCGCCGTCTTCGCCCGACCGTTATTTTGAATCGGCAGGCCAGCATTATCCGTTGCGATGGGCGGCTGCTGTGCCTGCTTCCGAGCTTCGAATCGTAGACGAGTGGCAAGAAGTTGCCGTCACGCTAGTAGCGCCGGGTGCGCGCAATTTCTGGGTCTCGCCGATCGAAACTGTTTCCGAATCCGAGGACGGATTCGAGCGCATCTACCAGGGCTCTCAAATAATTGCGACTTGGCCTGTAGAATTGCAGTCGGGCGCAGAATGGAAGGGACGGCTAACGCTGGTTGTCACGGGACTTGCCTGAAGCCGGATACCTACAAATTATTTTGAGCGCAGGATTTTGTGGGTGCAAGGAAACGCGGAGGAGATTCGATGGCTGTGTCGCAGGAACTGCTCGATATATTGGTTTGCCCGCTGGACAAGACGCCGGTGAAGCTCATGAGCGATCAGAAGGGCCTGCTGTGCTCGACGTGCAGGCGTGTCTACCCAATTCGCGAAGATATTCCGGTGATGCTCCCCGACGAAGCCAAAATCGCGCCGCAGTAACGGCGTCCCGCGGAGGATTCGGCTCACCGGTTCGGCAACGGATGGCGCTAGTTCGAAAAGCCACTTACGTCGGAGGACAGGCCCTTCGTTTCTCAGGGTAAACAGGAGTGCCTGTGCCACTAAAAGAGGGCGCGCGCCGCGCGCATTCCTTGCTTGATCGATTCAAACGGATTTACGGCGGATAGCCGAGTGATTGATCGCTGTACTGCACCCACAGGCGAACTTCCTTCATTTTGATTTCTTTCGCCACATCGCCGTGGGCGGGAAAAGTGTCGTAGGGGCTCACCTCCACCGTCACCACCACACCTGACGGCGACTCAGATCCGTGTTTAATTTCTTCGGCGTTCTCGACTCGGAAACTCTTCACCGGGCCGTAATAGCTCTGCGGTCCCCAGTCTTCCATGAAGTCCTTAAACGAAAAGCTGGGCGCCGGCTTCCACAACTGGTAGGCACGCTCAAAATTTCCTGCGGCTACCGTGGTGAGAAAATGTTTCACGGTAGTTTCCTCTTTGTGAAACCGAAGCTTGTAAATGCAGAATCCTGCAACCAAAATCACGAATACGAGACTGGTGATGACATACCGCAAAATCTTCGAGGGCGGATGCTCCTCCGTGCCATCGAAAAGGGTCACGTAATCTCCTCAGAATTACAGTTGCCGCTTGAATAGAGCGATGCTGCCCATAACCATGATGGCAGAAAAACCGCATAAAACTAACACGTCCTTGTAAATTCCCTCAATCCCGGTGTTCTTGACCGTGAGATTGCGCAGCGCATGCACCGTGTACGTGAATGGATCCACAATCGATATCCACTGCAGCCATCGCGGAAATGCTTCAACTGGATACACCGCACCCGAGGGGAAAAAGAGCAGCGTGTTCAGCACTCCAAAAATCGCGCGCGGCACGAGCGGATCGTCGACGCGAACCATCACGAGAAACATGAAGCTGATCATCGCGATTGATGCAACGAGTACGACAATCGCAAGATAAAACAGCCGCACCGGGTCCCAGAGGCGCGGAATTCCGGCGATTAGCCCGCCGATAATCGTCAGCACAAAACCAGCCATCAGGCCTTTCAATGCGCCCGCGCCAATCAGGCCCATCACGAGTTCGGTTTTCTGGATCGGCGTGACGAGATAGCCTTCATGCAATCCGCGCGCTTTGTCGTCGATGAAAGTGATGCCGCCGCCGATCATCGCGACAATAAAAATCGACATAGCTATCGAACCGGCGAGCAAATATTTTATGTACTCGATGTACGGGTACATTTCGACGACGTTCAGATCCACCTGGGTCGCGAGGCGCGGCTCTACGTTCGGTGTGTTCAGGGCGTTCACCATTTGTTGCACTCGCTCGAGAAGTGAACTTGAGACGAACTGATCGGTATTGTCCTCAGTGAATGAAATGCGCGGGCGATTGTGCTGGTAGTAGCGTTGCGTGAAGTCGTAGGGGATTTGCACCACGGCCGCCACGAATCCGGAGCGCAGATCGTTGATCGCCTGGGGCAGGGAGTTGTATTCGACGACGCGAAATGTTTGCGGGCCGGCTGAAACCCCGTTGAACATCTCGCGAAGGCGGCGCGATTGAACCGTTTGATCCTGGTCAACAACGGCGACAACCGCACCTTTTATTTTTCCGCCGAACGCATAGCCGAGAACGATCAATTGCACGAGCGGGAAAACCATCGACGCCATCATCAGGGCTGGGCTGCGGAAGAATTTCCGCATGTCGCGCTCGATCAGAGCGTTTACGCGAAACAATTTCATGCGCGGCCTGCTTTCGGCGGGAATTGACGATTCGCGAGCTGTCGCCTGCTAGCGATACAAATGGCTGATGTCATAGCCGGCGCCTCCATGCGCGGCGTCGCGCAATTCGCTGCCCGTGTAATGCAGAAACACGTCGTCGAGCGTGGTGCTTGTGACGGAAACTTTTTTCACCGTGACGTGGCGGACGCGGGCGATGTCCATCAGTGCTGCCACTGTCGATGGTCCGTCGTGCGATGCAATACGAACCGCGCCATTGTGAACCGTGACTCCGGCGGCCTGGGCGAGCCCCTGAAGCTGCTGCATCCAGTCCGGAGGCGTGTCGTCGAATTCCGCTTCGACCGTATCGGTGCCGGGCACGCTGTCCTTGAGGGCGGTGGGAGTATCGAGCGCCGCCAGTTTTCCGTGATCGACGATGGCGATGCGATCGCAAAGTTTGTCGGCTTCGTCCATGTAATGCGTAGTCAGCAGAATGGTGAGTCTGGATTTGTCGCGCATGTTGCGAATCATTTCCCAGACGTTCGTGCGCGAGACGGGATCGAGACCGGTCGTCGGCTCGTCGAGAAAAAGAATCTTCGGAGAATGGACCAGGCCGCGCGCAATCTCGAGACGCCGGCGCATGCCGCCCGAAAATGTGCGCACCAGAGCGTTCTGAAATTTCAGCAAGTCGACGGATTCGAGCAGATCGTGAATCAGCTTTTCCCGCTTGTTCGAAGGTACGCCATAAAGTTTCGCGTGGATCAGCATGTTTTCGTTGGCCGTCAATTCAGGATCAGACGTAAAAGCCTGAGGAATTACGCCGAGGGTGTGCCGGACGCCATCCGCGTCTGTACGGATATCGTGTCCGCCGATTCTCGCGGTGCCAGAAGTGGGCGGCGTAAGCGTCGTCATCATGCGAATGAGCGTCGTCTTTCCGGCGCCATTCGGGCCCAGGAGGCCGAAGATCTCCTGCTCGGCGACCTGGAAGCTGACGTCGTTCACCGCGACCAGATCCCCAAATTGTTTTGTGAGATGCTCGACTTCGATAGCGTTCATGATCCGGTCTTCCATTACGTTCGCAACCGCTCGAACCAGTTTTTTGTTTGGGGCTGAGGAAGCAGAACGGTCGCCGTCATGCCCGTGAAGAGGCGATGCTCGGAATTTGGGATCGATACCTTGATTGCAAAAGTCTTGATATCACGTTTCGTGCGGCTCACATCGCGCTGCGTGGCGAATTCATTCTCGACACCCTTGAAAATCACCGGGCCTTCGAGAATATTCCCGGACGGAAGCTTCACGCGCAACTTCTGCCCGAATTGAATGGAATCGATATAGCTTTCCTCCACGTTGGCGCGGACCCAAAGATGATCCACGTCTACCACGACAACAATCGGCGAGCCCTGCGCAACGACCTCGCCCTGTTTGGCCACGCGGACGGAAATGATGCCGTCGATTGGAGCATAGATTTTCGTATAGCTGAGCTGAGCGGTCACTTGCGCTTCGGAGGCGCGAGCCTGTTCGAGTTGTGCAATCGTGCTGGCGATAGCGCTTTTGCGCACATCCACTTGCTTGCGATTGGCCTGCGCGACGGCGATAGACGCTTTCTGCGCCTTCACCGTGTCTTCCAAGGCCTTTACATTCGCTTCGGACATTCTTACGGCGGCTTCGGCGTGGTCGCGGTCCTGCGCCGAGATTTCGCGTTTGTCGTAAAGCTGCTGCATGCGTTTCAGGTCGGATTGATCGCGCCAGAGTTGAGCGCGCGCCTGGTCGAGTTGGGCACCGGAAGAGGTCGTCATAGCCTGCGCCTGATCCAAGGACGCAGCGGTTTGCTCTCTCGTCCAGGAATAATTGTGCTCTGCTTCGTGGACAGAATTCTCAAGGGTGTCAACATTTGCTTTCGCGGCAGCAAGACTTGCTTGAAGTTCGGTGCGATCTAGTTCGGCGAGCAAATCGCCTTTCTTCACGGCCGAGCCTTCGTCGACGGTCAAATTCACGATGCGTCCGGTGATTTGAGGGCTCACGATCACTTCGTTGCCGTCAATGATCCCGATCAGAGGAATGTCGCTGCCTCGCGGCGTGGTGGTGAAGTAAACGATCAACGCGACAACGAAAACCAATCCGATTACGACTATGAACTTTCGCCCGGTCATCGGGACCTCGCTGGAGTGCGGTTGGAAACGGTGCGGCTGGAAGATGTACGGCTGGAAACGGTGCGGCTGGAAGGCGAACTGTTCAACTTCGTGCGATACAATCCGTGTTCCAGGAAATCCAGCAGTGCGCGGCGGCGGGTTTCGAGCGCATCGGGTGTGAGCAGATCGTGGCCGACTACCTGTCTCATGACGGGAGCGGCCGCAAAATAAAATGCAGAAGCACCGAGCATTGTAAATGCCGTCTGTTGGGGATCAACTTTTCGAAACTCGCCGGATGAAATGCCGTCCGCGATCAATCCGCTGAGCTGTTTCAAGAATGGCTGAAAATATTCCCGCGCAATCCATTCGATTTTCGGCGTTGCATCCATGGCTTCGCGCTGAACGAGGCGTGGATAGTTGGGATGCGTCGCGAGGAAATCGAAATATCCGTTTACCCAGGCGCGCAGGCGATCGGGGGGCGTGGCATTCGGAGCGGTTGGCGCGTAGACGACTTCTCGGAGTTGGCGAAAGAGATTCTCAAGGACGGCGCGATGCAAGCGGCGCTTGCTTCCGAAATAGTAGTAGAGCATTGCTTTGTTCGCGTGGGCGTCTGCGGCGATCTCGTCGGTGCGCGCGCCGGCCATCCCCTGAGCGGCGAAATGCCGCTCGGCTGCGGCGAGGATTCGCCGAGCCGTCGCAGGATTCTCCACTTTTCTGCGTCCGAGTTTCATGTGAGGTGGCTCAAAGTCCGACGCGCTTCATTCCGGCCTCGTGATAACGAGTGCCGACGGCGGCGCCTTTCGGCGCTATTTTTTCGATGCGCGCGAAATCGGCGGATGAAAGTGTTACGTCGAGCGCTCCAAGATTGTCGTCGAGATATTTGATTCTGCGAGTGCCGGGAATTGGAACGACGTCGTCGCCCTGCGCGAGCACCCAGGCGAGAGCGAGCTGTGCGGGAGTGCAGCCTTTTTCCGCAGCAATTTGCTTGATACCGTCGACGAGCTCGAAATTCTTTTTGAAATTATCACCCTGAAAGCGGGGAGTATTGCGGCGATAGTCGTCTGGCGCGAGATCAGCGGCCTTCTTGATTTGCCCCGTGAGGAATCCGCGTCCCAGCGGACTGTAGGGAACGAACCCGATGCCGAGCTTGCGGCAGAGCGCGAGAAGCTCGTCTTCCGGATCGCGCGTCCAGAGGGAATATTCCGTTTGCAACGCCGCAATCGGATGCGTGGCGTGAGCGCGGCGAATTGTGTTTGCTCCGGCTTCGGAGAGGCCGAGATAGCGGACTTTCCCCTGCTCGACGAGACGCGCCATGGCGCCGACGGTTTCTTCGATGGGAACTGTGTCGTCCACGCGGTGCTGATAATAGAGGTCGATCGTAGCGACGCGCAGACGGCGAAGACTCGCCTCGCAGGCCTGCTGGACGTACTCGGGCCGGCCGCTGACGCCTTGAAAAGAGCCGTCGGCACCGCGGACATTTCCGAATTTTGTTGCGATTGTGACTTCGTGACGGCGCTTCTCGATCGCTTTGGCGACGAGCTCTTCGTTGCGTCCGACGCCGTACATGTCCGCGGTATCGAGCAGGGTAACGCCGCGATCGATGGCATGGTGAATTGTGTCGATCGATTCGCTGTCGTTCGATGGGCCGTAGAATTCGGACATGCCCATGCAGCCGAGACCTTCTGCGGAGACGACCAGCGAACTCTTACCGAGGCGGCGATATTTCACAATCATCTCCCGATACTTATTTAACTAACTGGTTAGTTTAATCGAGATCGCATCAACGGTCAAGTCTATCCCCTCGTGCCTGCATTCGTTATTACGGATCGATTGGGATTTTGTTACTAGCCTTCGAGGGCGCCGGCGGTTCCGGCGGGAAGTTCGATGCTGTATTTCGTACGGGCTTTCTCTTTGTGAAGTTCGAGGGCGAGTTCGATCAGGCGGTCGATCAGCTTCGTGTAGGGTAGACCTGAGGCTTCCCACAACTTGGGATACATGCTGATGGACGTGAAACCGGGAATCGTGTTGAGTTCGTTGACGAATATCTTTCCGGTTTTGCGATCGAGGAAGAAATCGCAGCGGGCCATTCCTGTGCCATCGATTGAGCGGAAGGCGCGGACGGCGTAGTCCTGAAATGTGGCGACTTGTTTTTTCGTCAGCACAGATGGGATGACGAGCTGCGTGCCGCCTTCGAGGTACTTTGCGGTGTAATCGTAGTATTCGCGGTGCGGGACGATTTCGCCGGGAATCGATGCGCGGATTTCATCGTTGCCCAGGACGGAAACTTCGATCTCCCGGCCATTCACGCCACGCTCGACGATTATCTTGAGTCCAAACTCGGCGGCGAGGTCGATCGCGGCTTGCAGTTCGTGGACGGCTTTCACGCGCGTCATGCCGACCGAAGAGCCGAGCGTGGCGGGCTTGATGAATATGGGGAACCGGAACTTCGTTTTGATTTCGCGCAACACTTTCACGCGCTCGCGCTCCCATTCGGAGCGGCGCACAGCGAGAAACGGAACGATTGGCAGCCCGGCTTGTTCGAAGAGGCGCTTCTGGACGTCTTTATCCATGCCTACCGCGGAGGCTAGAACCCCGGCGCCTACATATGGAAGACCGGCAAGCTCGAGCAAACCCTGGACGGTGCCGTCCTCGCCGAATGTGCCGTGGAGGACGGGAAATACGACGTCGACGATGACGCTAGGCTGGCCGCTCGACGGGCCCACGGGAACGAGCTGAGCGGCTGTAGGATCGGCCGGGAGCATCACGCGGTCGCCAGACTTCAAGACATCGCCGAGCAATTTGACTGCACCGGTGCCGACCAGCCAGCGGCCGTCTTTCGTGATGCCGATGGGAACAGCCTCGTATTTTTCGGGATCGAGGGCGCGAATGACGGAAGCTGCGGAAGCGAGCGAAACTTCGTGTTCGCCGGAGCGGCCGCCGAAGATGACGCCGATGCGGAGCCGTTTTTTCACTCCTGTCATCGATTCTCGCTCGTTATTTTTATCGAGGCCATCAGAGAATCTTTTTCCCGAGCCCGGAAAGAACGAGCTCGACGCCGAGCAGCGCGGTGGTGTTGTGAACATCGATCACGGGATTAATCTCGACGAGCTCGAAGGAGATCATGCTCTTGCTGTCGGCAATCATTTCGAGAGCGAGGTGCGCCTCGCGATAGGTGACGCCGCCACGCACGGGAGTGCCGACTCCGGGCGCGTCCGTAGGATCGACGAAATCCATATCGAGGCTGACAGCCACGCCCGCGGTGTCGTCGGTCGTGAAGCGGAGCGCTTCGGCCATCACTTCGCGCATGCCGCGCTCGTCAACATCGCGCATGGTGAAAACGTGAACGCCGGAATCTTTCATCAGGCGACGTTCTTTCGAATCGAGTTCGCGAATCCCGACGAGAGCCACGCTGCGAGGCTCGACCATCGGAGTGATGCCGGCGAGTTTGGTGAGCTCCGGAGGCCCGTAACCCATAATCGAGGCGAGAGGCATTCCGTGCACGTTGCCGGACGGAGAAGATTCGGGCGTGTTCATGTCGCCATGGGCATCGAGCCATATCACGCCGATGCGCCTTGCCTTCTTGTTGAAATGCGCAGCAGCCCCGGCAGTGGTTCCCACTGCGATTGAGTGGTCGCCGCCCAAGACGAGCGGGACGAAATCATCGTCGAGTGTTTTCCCGACGATTTCCGCGAGGCCTCTACATGCTTCCGCAATTTCGTCGAGGTACTTTGCTTTCTTCTCGCCGTAGTGCTGTTCCTCGGGCTGGATTACCTGGATATTTCCAATGTCTTCGACTTGACGGCCTAGCTGCTTGAGGCGCAATTGGAGTCCGGCAACGCGCAGTGCGGACGGGCCCATATCGACGCCGCGGCGACTGGCGCCCAAGTCCATCGGCACCCCGATGATTCGTATTTTGTCTGGCATTTGGCTTTCTTTCTGCGGCCCCAGAACGGCAGGACGGTCAAGGATAAACGCGATAGAGCATCCGTGGGAAGGGGATGACCTCGCGGATGTGCTCAGTACCGCAAATCCAGGCGACAGTGCGTTCCAGGCCCAGACCGAAGCCCGCGTGGGGCACAGAGCCATAGCGGCGCAGGTCGAGATACCACTGGAACGATTCCTCGGGCAGGTTGTGTTCACGCAGGCGCTGGAGGAGCGTTTCGTAACTTGAGAGACGCTCACCGCCGCCGATGATTTCGCCGTAACCTTCGGGCGCAATCATGTCAAAGCTGAGTGAAAGTTCGGGGCGGCCGGGATCGGTAGCCATGTAGAAGGCTTTCATCGCGGCTGGATAGCGATGAATGATCACGGGCTTGTCGAATTCCTTGGAGATGATGGTTTCTTCGTCGCCGCCGAAGTCGTCGCCCCACTTGGCGGGATTGCCGGCTTTCTGCAGGACTTTGATGGCGTCATCGTAGCTGATGCGCGGGAACGGCGTGGTGATTTTTTCGAGCTTCGAGACATCGCGCTCGAGCATGGCGAGTTCGCGGGAACGATTTTTCACGACCGATTGCACGACGGCGCTGACGAGGTTTTCGCCAAGCTGGACCATGTCTTCGAGGTGGGCGTAGGAAGCTTCTGGCTCGAGCATCCAGAATTCAGTGAGGTGGCGGCGGGTTTTGGATTTTTCGGCGCGGAATGTGGGACCGAATGTGTAGACCTTGCCGAGAGCTGCGGCGGTAGCTTCGACGTATAGTTGGCCGGATTGCGTGAGGTAGGCTTTCTGGTCATCGATGTAATTCACTTCGAAAAGCGTGGTGGTGCCTTCGCAAGCCGCAGGCGTGAAGATGGGCGCATCGGTGAGGGTGTAGCCGAGCGAGTCCATATAATTGCGGGCGGCGCGCACTGCTTCGGCGCGAATCCTAAGGATCGAGGCCTGGCGCGGAGTGCGGATCCAGAGATGCCGTTTGTCGAGAAGAAAATCCACGCCGTGCTCTTTGAGCTGGATCGGGTAGGGATCAGACTCCGAAACGCGCTGGACCACTTCGATTCCAGTGATGTGAATTTCGTATCCGCCCTGCGCGCGAGGTTCGGCCTGGATTTTTCCAGTGACGATGACGCTGGATTCCTGCGGCAGTCCTTTGAGAGCTTCGAAAGCTTGCGGTTGTTCTTTCAGCGAGACGACGCCCTGAATGACGCCGGTACCATCGCGGAAAATCGGGAAGAGGAGCTTGCCGGATTCGCGCATGTTGTAGAGCCAGCCGCGAATCGTGACGGTTTGTCCGGCGAACTCGACGGCTTTTTCGATAGCGATGATTGGCATCGGTGCCTGAGCTTGTTGGTTCATTCGTTCGTCCGTTTCATTTTCGCCGCCGGCGGAGTCATTGGGAATTTACGATTTGGTGGAGCTGTCGCGTTGCTTGTCGAGATGTTTTTCGAGCTTGTCGAATGTGGCGCGAATTTGATCGAGCGTCGGTGTTGTGTCTGGCTGCGCTTTTAGTTCGAGCACCATCGCGACGGGCTGAGGCGCGTTTGCGAGAGCGCCGAGCGCGGCATCCCAATCGATTGTGCCGGCGTACGGCAGAAGGTGCTCGTCCTTTTCGCCATGATTGTCATGGATGTGCGCGGTGACGACGCGGTCGCGCATGGCGTCGAATGCGACTTCGACGGGCGCTTCCATGTGCGCGTGGCCGGTGTCGAGACAGAGCCGGAGATCGTGCAAGTGCGTGTCGACAAGGAAATGTTGGAGCGAGCCCGGCGCGCCGAGATCGTCCGGCGTATTTTCGAGCGCGATGGTGACTCCGCGCGCTTTCGCGAAGACGCAAAGGATTTCGAGCGACGTGAAGGCAGCGTCGAGCTTGCGGGGATCGGCGGACTGACGGCCGTGGCCGATGTGTTGAATGAGGTATCGAAAGGGAATGCGCTCGGCGACATCGAGTGCGCGTTTCACTTCGTCGACTGCGTCGAGACGGCGAATTCGTTCGGTGTCGGAAATTGAAATTGCCACGCCGCTTTCTCGACCGGGAGACAGGTCGCGCTCAGTGGGTGAATGTAGAGAATGAAGCTCGACGCGATATTCGCCGAGGGCGTCGGCGAGTTCGCGGATTTTTTGTTCGTCGCGATAACTGAAATGCGATGGTGCGCAGAAAACTTCCACGGCGCCGATTTCGGCGCGCGCAATCTCAGCGATCAAAGCCGGCGTCAGCGGCTGATTGATAAAGCGATATGTGGAAAGGATGCGCTGCATCAGACGCTCTCGATGGCTCCCGTAAGAGTTTGAGTATGTTGGATGGAAAGAGGGCTCGCGTCAATAGCGGAGGGTTGGCGAAAAGGAGGCACAAGAAGGCCCGTTTTGCGCCGATTAGAAAAAGTTAAATGCTTTTGGCACAGATGTTTAGGGCGATTTCTAATCGCGGATCCGTTATTAGGAATTTGGCGATCAGCGTCCGGACGGGGGTATTTGACGATGCCGTCAGGATTCCAGATTCGGGGTTCCGAACAGCGCGTCGGTGGGAGCGTCCTCCGTCTCCCTCTCTGGCCGTGTTGTGAGCCGCTCTTCATACAGAATCAGGGTAGCAGGTGTTTTCGAGTTTGCAAGCGGGTGTTGGTGTAAGGATTTTGCGGAGGGCCGGCGACTTCGTTCGCAGTGCGGGTCAGAAGCCGGAGGCGGCGCCGGGGCGGCGCGGATCGGCGGCACCGAGGCGCTCGTTGGTTTGGGGGTCGATGCCGATGGCTTCGACGAGAGCGACCCAGCCAGGTGTTGCGGCAAATTTGTAGCCGCGAGCTTCTAGGTCCTTTGCTACCGATGCCGGGAAGTTTGGTTCGAGGAGGACCGCGTCGGGCATCCATTGCTGATGAAAACGCGGAGCGTTGATCGACACCTGTGCGCCGTCGCCGAGACGCATCCAGTTGAGGATCGAGAGCAGCGTGCCGGAAATGATCCGTGGGCCGCCGCGCGCTCCGGTGACGAAGCTGAGCTGGCCGTCACGCAAAAGAATCGTAGGCATCATGGAGCTGAGCGGGCGTTTGCCGGGCGCAATCGTGTTGGCTTCGGGCTGGATGAGGCCGAACATATTTGGCGTGCCGGGATGCGAGGTGAAGTCGTCCATTTCGTCGTTCAGAAAATACCCGGCAGTGGAGGTGACGCCTGAGCCGTAGAGATTGTTGAGGGTGTAGGTGTTGGAGACGGCGTTTCCGGCGGCGTCAACGACGGAGAAGTGAGTGGTGTGGCCTTGGCGAGCGGCTTCGGCGAGTGCGCGTTGCGCGGCCTCGCCGGAATTCGCGGGCACAAATCGGCTCGATCGTTGCGGGCATGGACCTGCGTTTGGATTTTCGAAAGCGGCCGGATCGCCCGCGCGGATTTTATCGCTGGAGGACGCGCTCTCCGGGTCGATCGTGCGGCGGAGAGCGTCTGCGTAACACTCGGACATCATGCCTCGCAGAGGAATTTTCGCGAACGCTGGATCGGCCAGATAGACAGCGCGATCGGCGAATACTCGACGCATCGTTTCGATGACCCAATGAACTGACTGAGCGTCGTTCCAGGATTTCAATTCGAGGGGCGCGAGGATATTGAGCGCTTCGATGGAAGCGACGCCGCCGGAACTTGGAGGCGGGCTGGTGATCACCTGCCATTCGTGGCCGTTGATTTTGTAGGTAGCAGTGAGAGGCTCACGGATTTCTGGTTTGTAATGCGCGAGATCGTTGAGCGTGACGAGGCCGCCTTCGCGGGACATTTCGGCGGCCAGTTCACTGGCGGCGCGGCCACGATAAAACCCAGGGGCTCCATTTTTTGCGATGCGTTTCAGAGTGGCGGCGAGTTCCGGCTGTCGAAAAATATCGCCAGGCTGATAGTACGCGCCGTTCTTGAGAAAAATACGGCGGCTTGTTGGGAATTGCGCGAAGACGGATTCCATGGAGCGGAGCGAAGTAGCCAGACTTTCGCTGACGGGGAAACCATTCTGGGCAAGACGGATTGAAGGGGCCATCACGTCGGCGAGTTTCATCGTGCCGTAGGTCTTGAGCGCGAGAGTGAGTCCTGCGACGGTTCCGGGAACGCCTACGGCTCGATAGCCCACGATCGAGGCTTGCGAGTCGGGAGTGCCATCGGGATTCATATACATATCGCGCGACGCTTTTGCGGGAGCTACTTCGCGATAGTCAACGAAATGCGCGGGGCCGCTGGCGAGGCGCACGAGCATGAATCCGCCGCCACCGATGTTGCCCGCTTCCGGGTCGACTACAGCGAGAGCGAAGCCGACGGCGACGGCAGCGTCGATTGCATTGCCGCCGCGCTTCATGATTTCAACTCCCACGTTGGATGCGAGCTTTTCGTCGCTGACGACCATAGCTTTCGAGCCACGGACGGCTTCGGAGGGCCAGTCGAAATGTTGGGGCGGAGGTGGCGGAGGGGATTGCGGGTATTGCGCGGGGAGAAATTGTGAAGAGAGAGCTATAAAAGAAACAATGACGGCGCACTTCAGCGGGACTCGCATGGACGAGAGGAATTTATGTGAATGGTGCGTGCGCGTCAAGACGGGAAGCTGAGAGGCGAAAGAAGTCAAAATCTAGCGACGGGTACGACAATCTCTCATTTGATGTTACGAACGTGAGATGGAAGGCGCCAGGCAACAGGGCCGGCTGGAAGGTCTTCGTACTTCGGGACAGGCCTGCGATTGGAATTTTCGACGCGCTATGGTGCAGAGAAAAATGCGCGAGGATCGATTTTAGTCCGACATGAGAGCCGAGAGGACTAGAGCAATCAGGGCGCCAAGGAGAAGCGCGATTCCGATCCACATGATGAGGGGACGCTTCTTGGGAAGTGCAAGCTGCGGTCGCGCTCCGGCCGTTGCTTCGGAATCGTCATCTTGCTGGGGAGGCGCGAAAATCTCGCGGCTGGAGACGGCCCGGGATACCGGGGCGCGAGGGTCGTTCGCTGAATCGTGCGGCACGGTGGCGATGCTAACACCCGGGAAATGCCAGCTGCAAGTTGCTAATGATCGAGAAAATAAATGAAGGCCAACGCAATTGCGCCACCGGCAGCGACAGCGAACGCCATCCAGTTCGGAAGAGCGCGGCCACGGCGCCGCTGCTGCAGCGCATGGTTTTGGATATTGTGCTCGGCGATGATAGCGGCGTATTGATTGGCGAGCGCGTGTGCTGCGGCCTGAGATTTGGTTTGGGGCAGAGGCTCGACCGCGAGTTCAGGAATTTCGTGTGGCATATTGAGTCTGATAGTAACGCGGGCGCCATAGTAGTCCAGAAGAGCGAGAGGAGATAGTGCAAATAAAGCAACGGCGCGTGCTTCAGTGACGGAATGATTTTGCTGCTGCGACGCAAAGGCGAAGCTTTTCGATGGCTTCTTCCACGGTGCGGGTCTTGAGGCCACAATCGGGATCGATCCAGACCTTTTCCTTCGGAAGAATTGTGAGCGCGCGCTCAACGCGCTGACGAACGGCGTCGGCGTCTTCCATTTTGTGAGAGTGCACGTCGACAACACCGAAGCTGATGTCTTTCGTGAATGGATGGCGGCGAAAGATTTCCAGCAGGTCGAGATCGCTATTGGACATTTCGAGATCGAAATTGTCGACGGCGAGATCGAGCATGCCTGGATAGATGTATTCAAACTCGCCGTAGCAGGCGTGAGTGATGAAGTAGGCTTCGAGATTTTTTGTGGTGTGCTCCATGGCTTCGAGCGCGATGGGCAATTCTTCGGGACGGACGGAGAGAGCGGGCTCGTCGATCTGAATAATTTTGCAGCCGGCGGTGATGAGCGCCTCGACTTCTTTGCGTACTACACCAGCAAGAGCCATCGCGGTGGCGCGGCGATCGGAATAGTGTTCATTGAAACTCCAATCCATGATTGTGTAGGCACCGGTGAGCATTCCCTTTACCGGTTTTTTCGTGAGGCTTTGCGCGTACTTCCACCAGTCGACGGTGACGGGGCCAGGCCACGCGACTTCGGCGGTGACGATCGGCTTGTGGTAGTAGCGATTGCCGTAGGCGCGAACGAGGCCGCCTTCGGTGAAACCGGGCAAGCGTTCCGCGAAATAGGCGACCATGTCGCCGCGATACATTTCGCCATCAACGAAAACGTCAATTCCTAATTTTTCCTGCGTCTCGATCCAAAAGGCGGTGGCTTTGCGTTCAAGGTTGTGAAGTTGCTCTTTCGTGAGCTTGCCTTTCACAAAATCTGAGCGCGCTCGCACGAGATAGTCGGGTTTGGGGAAACTGCCAACGGAAGTGGTTGGGAACAGCGGCAAATTCAGACCGAGGGTTTTGAGTTTTTCGCGGCTCATGCGTCTGCGATTCCTTTAGCCGTTCATGGCCGCGCGAATTTTTGGGAGTAGCTCGAGCTTGGCGAAGGCACGGTCGCGAGGAAGATATTCGAGGCCGCAGGAAGCGCCGAGGTAAGCGCGTCCACCCTGAATTTTCGAGAGGAGGCGTTCGATCTGGCGGGCGACATCTTTGGGATCTTCGAGTCTTGTGTTGCGGCCGTCGATCAGTCCGAGGCCGAGAGGCTTCGGCGAGCCTGCGGAGGCGACGACGTCAGCGAGTTTCGGATTGTAAGTAAAATCCAGGCCGAGGATGTCGAAAGGAAGCGCGACGAGTTTTTCATAGAGCGGCGCGCCATCATGGAAGTAGACGTACAGAGCAAGCTCGGGCCGGCGACCTTTGGCTGCGGCTTTTTCGCGCGCGGCGAGGAGCGGCGCTAGGGCTTTTTCAAAAATTGTCCAATCGCCGGGATATTTCAAGATAGCGGGCTCGTCGATTTGAATCATCTCGGCGCCGATTTGCGCGAGCACGATAATTTCGGCGGCCAACGCGTCTGCGTAGGCGAGAGCGCGCGCTTCGAGGGATGGCGGAGCACCGGAGGCGCCTTGCGCGGCGTGGTTCGAGAGCGAAAACTTAGCGAGCGTGTACGGGCCCGTGAGGATTGGCTTGATCGAGAGTTTTCCGGCCAGGTGTTTCGGAGTGGGAAGGTGGCCGAGCGCATTGCGAGCGAAGCTGTAATCGTTGGCGACGAAGGTGCTGCTGCGCGTGGGTGACCCGGACATCACAGGCTGGCGAAAATAAAAATTGGTGTCGAAATAGCGCTGCAATCCTGCGATTGAGACGTTGTTGAGCTTCGCGGCAATGTGGGAGATCGGATCGTACCAGCGGATCTGGCCGTCAGTGATGACTTCAAGGCCGGCTTTGAGTTGATCAGCGATGGCATGGCGCGTCATTTCATTTTCCGCGTCAATCACATCGGCGGTGTTGCGTTCGCCGCGATCGAGAGCCGCGATGGCGCGCCGGAGCGGCTGCAATTCAGCTGAGTCGCCGATGCGCGGGTAGCTGCCCGTGCTTGCGAGATACAGACCGGGAAGTTTGTGATCGACCGACGAACTCATGCGAGCGGCCTCGATAAGTGAGCCGCGTTGAAGTTAGACGAAACGCGTGGAGGCGTCAAGACGCGAAGGGATGCGGCAAGCATGGGGTGATTTGAGGATTGATGCTGACGGAAAGATTTGACACAGAGGACACAGAGACAGGAACACAGAGAACACAGAGAACACAGAGAAAACAGAGAAAACAGAGAACACCGAATGCGCGGGGAAACGCTAAGCACGTCGCGAAGAACAATGGCTAGATGTCCGATCCGTCGCCTACGCTGAAATAGACGCAATCGGGATGATGGAAGACAATGGCGCTGACGCTGGCTTCGGGGTCCATCATCATGCCTTCGGTGAGGTGCACGCCGATTTCTTCGGGGCGGAGGAGTAGCCAGATGCCGGACTGGTCCTCGAGATTCGGACAGGCGGGATAGCCAAAGCTGTAACGCTTGCCGCGATAGCGTGAGGTGAAGCGGTCGGCCATCGTGGTGGAGGGGGAATCGGGAAAGCCCCAGTCCTCGCGAATACGGCGGTGCAGCCATTCAGCGCAGGCTTCGGCGGTTTCGATCGCGAGAGCTTGCAGACCATGCGAATAAAAATAACGGCCGGCGGATTTCGCTGCTTCGGCGCGTTCGCGGATTCCGGCGCCGGCAGTGACAACGAAAAGCGCGATGTGGTCGCGGGCACCTTGAGCAGCCGGCAGAATGTAATCGCTGAGGCAGAGATCGCCAGGGGGGCGTTGGCGCTGAAAGTGGAAAGTGTGGACAGGCGCGTTTGCGCTCGCATTCTTATTCGCTCCCGGTGCGAAGAGAGCGATGGAATTTCCACGGCGTTCGGCTTCGAAGAATTGCCAGATGGCGGAAATTTTCATGAACGCGGCGGCTTCGCGGCGGACTTCTTCCATGTCGTTGAATAGCTCGAGGGCGCGCGGATCGCGTTCGGCGAGCGCCTTCTCGATATTTCCGCGAAAGCCGAGATGGCGGCCATAAATCATGAACGGATTTACGTAGCTCCAAATTTCGTTGAGATCGGGGACGGCGCGGACCTTACGATCGAAATACGCAACGGGCGGAATCGGAATGTCGATGCGGACGCGCGGCGAACGGGCATCGCTCGTAAGTGCGGTGGGGGCGGGAACCGGCTCGTCGAGGATGATTGTTTCGACGTGCGTATGTGCCAGAAGCGCGGCGTCGCGCTGCGACGGGTCGCTGAGCTGGTTCATCAGGCGCAGGCCCGTCATCGCGTCTTTCGCGTAACAGACAGCGGCGCTGTACTGCGGCGCGATTTTCAGCCTCGTGAATTTATCGGATAGTGCTGCGCCACCAACGAGCAGCGGCACGCGGATTCCCGCTTCGCGCAGGTCAGCGGCCGTGATGACCATTTGCTGCGCGCTTTTCACGAGCAGGCCGGAGAGGCCGATGGCGTCGGGCTGATGTTCCTTGTGCGCACGGATTAAATCTTCGGGCGGAACTTTGATGCCGAGGTTTATGACGTCGTAGCCATTATTTTTCAGAATGATCTCGACGAGATTTTTGCCGATGTCGTGGACGTCGCCTTTCACCGTGGCGAGAATCACTTTGGCGCGCTTTTCGGTATCGGCCTTTTCCATGAATTGTTCGAGGTGGTTAACGGCGGCTTTCATCGCTTCGGCAGATTGCAGAACTTCAGCGACGATGAGCTCATTGTTGTTGAAGAGGCGGCCCACTTCGGCCATGCCGGACATGAGCGGGCCGTTGACGACTTCGAGCGGTGCGGCGCCTTCTGCGAGTTTTTTGTTGAGGTCGGCGACGAGGCCGTCTTTTGAACCTTCGAGGATGTAATTCGAGAGGCGCTGGTCGAGCGGAAGATCTTCGGGACGCGTTTTCTTCCGCGAGCCGGCGGCGCGGAAATGGTCCGTGATTGCCGCGATGTGAAACTGATTGATGGCGGCTTTCTGTTCGCGGGATTGTTCGCGCCAATCGGCCGGAGCGCCGCGGAGGAGCGCGGCTTGCGGGTGCGCATCAGGGATTTCTTGAGGCACGCGATTGAAGAGCAGATTTTCGGTGAGCGTCCGCTCGTGCTCGGGGATCGAAGGGAAACGTTCGATGCGCTCGGCGTTGACGATGGCGAGATCGAGTCCGGCTTTCGTGCAGTAGTACAGGAAGACGGAGTTGACCACTTCGCGCGCGCCGGGAGGAAGGCCAAAAGAGACGTTGGAAATTCCGAGAACGGTGCGGACGTGCGGAATGCTTTTTTTGATGAGGCGAATTCCTTCGATCGTTTCAACAGCGCCGCCGATGTAGTTTTCGTCGCCAGTGGCGCACGGGAAAACGAGCGGATCGAAAATTATGTTTTCCGCGCGAATGCCGTATTTTCCGGTGAGGAGCTGGTAGGAGCGCTCGGCGATTTCGAGTTTGCGCTCGCGGGTGAAGGCCTGGGCCTGGTTGGGGTCTTCGTCGATGCAGCCGACGATCATCGCTGCGCCGTAAGATCGGGCGAGCGGGCAGACGCGTTCGAATTTTTCTTCGCCGTCCTCGAGATTAATGGAATTGATGATGCTCTTGCCCTGGCAGTAGGTGAGCGCTAGCTCGATCGCGGCCGCATCAGTGGTGTCGATCATAAGCGGTGCTTTGATTTTGCGGATGAGCTGGTCGTAAAAAGGCGGGATGTCTTTGATTTCGTCTCGATCTGTGCTTTGCAGGCATACGTCGACGATGTGGGCACCGCTTTTTACTTGACGGCGCGCGATTTCGGTGGCTTCTTCCCACTGCTCGGCGGCGACGAGGTTTTTGAAGGCGCGCGAGCCGATTACGTTGGTGCGTTCGCCGACGACGAGCGGGCGTGTGCTTTCTTCAGCCTCGATCATTTCGATTCCGGAATACACGGCACGATGTTTTTGATCCGCCGGGAGGCGAGGAGATTTGCCCTCGGCCATTTGCGCGATTGCGCGGATGTGATGCTCGGTGGTTCCGCAGCAGCCACCGACCATATTGAGCCAGCCACGATTGGCGAAACGCTCAAGTTGATCGGCGAGTGTGGTGGGCGTTTCGCCGTATCGCCCTTCTTCATTCGGCAAGCCGGCATTCGGATAACAGGATACGAAGCGGCTGGTGAGCGATTGAAGCGTGCGAAGATGATCGGTCATGAACTCGGGACCGGTGGCGCAATTCAATCCGAGCGAAAGCAATTCCACGTGATCGAGCGAAGCCCAAAGCGCTTCGATTCCTTGTCCCGCGAGCATTGTGCCCATCGCTTCAATCGTCGCAGAAATCATCAGCGGGATCGGCGCGCCGATTTCGCGGCTGAGATCCTGAATCGCCAGGATGCCGGCTTTTATGTTGCGCGTGTCCTGGCAAGTTTCGAGCAGGAGCAGATCGGCGCCACCTTCGACGAGGCCGCGAGCTTGTTCGAGATAATTCTTATGTAGTTGCGCGAACGTGACGCCACCTGTGACGCTGATGGCTTTCGTTGTGGGGCCCATTGCACCGGCAACGAAGCGCGGCTTTGCAGAGCTCGAGAGTTTGTCGGCTGCTTGACGAGCGATCTCGGCGGCGTGGCGGCTGATTTCGCGGGCGCGATCGCCCAGGCCGTACTCGGCGAGGACAAGCGGAGCGCTGCCAAAGGAATTTGTTTCGATGATGTCCGCGCCGGCTTCGAGATATTTTCGATGGATTGCGAGGACGACGTCGGGACGAGTGAGATTGAGGTTTTCGTTGCAGCCTTCGAGGCTTGTTCCGCCGAAATCTGCGGCGGTGAGATTTTCCTGCTGCAGCATGGTGCCCATAGCGCCATCCAGAATGAGGATGCGCTCGCGGAGGAGTTCGCGGAGGGCTAGGCCCTGTTGGATCAGGTTCTTCATGACGCTAGTTCAATCTTCTCATGACGGGCGCGGCATCGCAGCCGCAGTGCGGGACTTTTGCGGGCAGAGAGATAATGGCGGACCTTGCAGATTGCCGAAAAATTCGAGGACCCGCACTTCAGGGGCAAAAGCCCAATCGAGAGAGCCTGCGGATTGTCGGAGCTTAAGCTCCGACCCCCTAAACGGCAAGGCCTCTACTGTCCGCTGAGAATGGATCTTAGGCAGCGTCGGAGAGAAATTCGACTTTGAAGGATGACGGCACGAGGCCGATGGCTTTGCCGCGATCGAAGAGTTCGCGGACGGCGCGGCGGCCTTCTTCGCCGTAGTCGAGCGTCCAGCGGTTCACGTACATGCCGATAAACTTGTCGGCGAGGACGGGATCCATGTCGCGCGCGAATTGCAAAGCGTAGTTCAGGGCCGCGTCGCGATGTTCGAGGGCGTAGGCAACGCTGTCGCGAATCACGCGCGCTACTTGCAGGCCGAACTCTGTCCCCAATGAGCGGCGAATCGCATTTGCGCCGAGTGGGAGCGGCAGTTGCGTAGTTTCTTGCCACCACTGGCCGAGATCAACCACGCGGTGTAAGCCAGCCTGCGAGAAAAGCAATTGGCCTTCATGAATTAGCAGGCCCGCTTCGACTTCCTTAGCCTGAACGGCACCCAAAATTTTGTCGAACGGCATCGAAACAACTTCCACATTCGGTTCGAAGAGTTTCAGCGCGAGATAGGAGGTGGTGAGCGTGCCGGGGATGGCGATTTTGCGGCCGGCGAGATCGTTTTTCTTGATTGGGTGCGATGAGACGACGATCGGGCCGTAACCTTCGCCAAAACTTGCGCCGCAATCCATTAACACATATTTGTCGGCGACAAACGCGTATCCGTAGAAGCTAACAGCCGTGATGTCGTAAGTTTCGGTGCGCGCCGCCTGGTTGAGCGACTCGATATCGGACAGGATGTGCGTGAATTTCACGCCGGGGAGGCGGACTTTACCGGTCGCGAGCGCATAGAACATGAAGGCATCATCGCTGTCGGGCGAATGAGCGAGGCGAAGTTCGGCTGTTTTGGGCGAAGCTGCCGGTGTGGCCGTCATGTGGTCCATCCTGGCGCTCACAGGAGACGCTCGTCACTACGCAGGGCTGAGAAGACGCAGATACAAGACCGTCGGACCCGCTGCAGTTGATGCGTTCTTCGGAGTAGCGCTGTTGCTTCGTACGTCTCTTGAGGAAAGTAGATTACCACAACCGGATAATTTGGGTACAGCCGCTGCTGGAACCCATAGCGAAGCAATTTCGAAACTCGATAGCCGATTTCCTGGACAGCTATTGAACGGTGGAGCGAGTGGGAGCGGGAAGAGGCGATGCGTGGTGAGCGACGAGCAGCCAATCGGCGCCGACGCGGATAAAAATATTGGTGGCCTGGATAATGGCCTCATCGAAACCATCAGTGAATGCGGTGGTGACGTGCTCTGTGCAGGCGACCCATCCGACATCGCCTTCGACGCGTACCCAGATCGAGCTGAGGGCGATTCGAACGCGCTTGGTGTTGGCAAAAATGCGGGCCCAGCTGCCACGCACTTCGTCCCAACCGAGTAATAGTTCGCCGCCGGGCTGAACGCATTCGACATTGTCATCATGCGCCCAGATGGATTCCATCTCCGCCATGTCGATCGATTCAAACGCGGCGTAGAAACGATGGTTCGCGGCGCGAACGCGCTCTTCCGGAGTTTGTTTTTGCGGTGCGGTTGGCGTCGCCATGATTTGGAAAATGGAAAATCGAAACTGGAAAAATCTAAATCAAAATTGCCGTTGTCACATTCTTGCCTGCGAACCGGTGTTACTTGCGTTCCCGCGCGAGTTCTACGCCACGCACGGCGGCTAGAATCAGCGCGATCTTGACGAGTTCGCCCGGAACGAACGGCAATGCACCCGCATAGATTGCACGGCTGAATCCGAGCTTCATGCCGATGGCAAGCCAAGCGCAGCCGCCAGCAAAAATAATCATTTCGCCCGAAACTAGAGCGCCCGCGAGGCGGGCAGTCGCAAATTGCATGAACCGATTCGCTGCTATGCGCTCAACGAGCCAGCCTGTTATGAACGCAGCCGGCGGATACGCAAGCAAGTAACCGGCGGTCGGGCCGGCAAGGCGCAGAGGGCCGGGTGCGCCGAGCGGTTGGAAAACGGGAAGACCTGCGATGCCTTCTAGCAAATAGAGGACGCACGTCAGCATTCCACGGCGCGAGCCGAGAAGGACGGCGACGAGCAGAACGCCAAAAGTCTGACCGGTGATGGGAACCGGCGTGAACGGTAGCGGGATCGCGATATGGGCGCAGAGTACGAGCAAGATGTTAGCGGCGCCGACGCGCACGGCGTCGGCTACGACACCTTCGCCGCTATAGATTCGATCTGCTAGAAGTTTTACCGGGCTTGATGAATCAGAAGCCGCCTGCGCTGCTTGGGCCATCCGCTGTCCTCTTGGATTTAGCTCACTTGTTTTTGGACTCAATTATATGCGGGGCATTATACCCGAGGCTTGCTGCCGTCACTCCGACTTTTCACCTGCGATGAGGGGATCATCGGGGGTCGCGACGGCGCCGTGCTTGTCGCCGCCGTGAACCTTTCCATCGCTGTCGTAGAAGAACGAGCGGCGGCCTATTTCGCCGTATTTTTCGGGAGTTGCCGCCAATTCGAATTTCGTGTCGTTGCCGTTCGAGTCGGGAGCGATGCGATAGCGAAACAGATAGCCATTCTGCTTACCGGCCGCGAGTTCTGCACTTACGAGAGCGGCTTGTTCTGGCGAAATCTGGCCGGCAGGAGCGGGGCCGAGTGCGGCAAGGGACTCGGGCAGCTTGCCCCAGGCGCGATTGTAGCTTTGAATTGAGGCAGCGAGATCACGAAGACTTTGAACTACGGCTTCTTCGCGCGCGGCGAGGTCGGAAGCTTCCCACTGCTTCGCGAGCTGCGGAATATCAAGAAGCACGAGGCCGAGCGAGAGGAGCCGCCACGCGCCGTTTTCGCGGACGAGTCCGAATTCCGTGCGATCCGAATCAAGAACGGTGACGGGAATAAATGCGAGATTTTCGTGAACGCGCGCATCGCCGAAGCGGTATTCGACGGTAGCTTTCACAGCTTCACACCGAAGCACCCTGTGATTCTGCGCGTCGGTGGAGGCGAGAGGCTTTCCGGCATCATCGGTAAGCGCGAAGCGCCTCACAAACGCAGTTCGCTGGGCAGCCGGGAGGGCTCGAAAGGCCGTCGGCGTTTTCGGTGGTCAGATAGTTCGCGAATTGCGTTTCGTTCGCCCGGCAGGCTGCGGAGAGCGCGGCGGAGAGAGCCGTGCCCGGATCGGATGTAGAAGCTTCCTGGGCGCGCGCGATCGCTGGGACGCCGAGCGCCGCGCATGTGTTGAGTATGAGAGCCAGAGCCGCAGAGATGATTTGCCGCATGTTCATGAGGACTGGGATTTCGCTCGCGCGAGGATGGTTGCCAGGTCGCGGGTAAAAACGGAACGCGGCATCACTTCGCGGCATCCGGCCGCGCGCGCAAGTTCGGCGAGATCGGTTTGCACGTGCGAGAGAAACGCAACGAGGGGAATATTGCGGGCGCTTGCTGGCAGGCGCTCGATGGCGGCGAGAGGCTCGGCGCGGGCGTTTAGGTCGATCACGATTAGCTTGGGAAGCTGCGTGGAGATTTCGGCGAGAAGCGCATCTGGCGTGCCGCAAAGGCGCAAGGCGACGCCGAGATGTTTTGCGGTCTCGATTACCTTGGCCTGAAAAAATAAATCATCGATGAGCGCTACAACGTCTGCCATTGCGTCTAAACCTCGTTCCCGGTTGACTGCGGTGCTTGCAAAAGCCGCATTCCGGTGTATCACGCGGGGCAACCGCGCACAAGCGAGTGTCGCGCGAAAGGAGTTTTTGGGATTCGACCGAACGGGAGAGCTTCGACAATCCTCATTCGGTTGAGGTATAAACAGTTGTCGCGGTAATCGCTCTCATCGCAGGAGGATTTTGATGGCCGGTACACCAAATCCAGATGCGCTGCCGGGGCTGGCCGTCCTCGAGCAGACGCCCATCATCATCGAGAAAATTATTTGGGCTGCGAACGACGAACAGATGCACTGGAAGCCGGCGATAGACCGCTGGTCGATTAGTGAAGTGCTGGCGCACCTGACGGAGACGGAAGTGATCGTATTTCGCGAGCGCATTCGCGCGATGATGGAACAGAATAATCCGGCGCTCGAAGGATACGATCAGAATGCATCGTATGCGGCCGGCAATTATTCCCGCGAGAAGGGACGCGAGAATTTAAAAAAATTCTGCCACGAGCGCGATCGTAGCCTTTCGTTCCTGCGGTATGTTCCGGCATCGGTTCTGGCGCGCAAGGGGCAGCATTCGAAAATTGGTGCAATCACGATTGGCCAACTGATGAACGAGTGGGCGTTTCACGATCTGGGGCATATTCGGCAGATTGCGGAGCTTTACCGCGCACGGGCTTTTTACACGCACAGCGGACCGTTTCAGCAGTTCTACACTGTCAAGCCATGAGGGCAGAGACTCGACCATGAATGCGATCGCACAGCAGATTTTGTCCACGTTTGACCAGCTCGAACGCGAATCGCTCGATCTGCACGCCATGTTCGAGTTCGTCGGCGGAAACGATCCCAAACAGCGCGAATCGGTACTTGACGCAGTTTCCGAGCTGGTGAAAAGCAGACTCCTGCGTGAAGGCGAGAGCGACTTTTATCAGCGCACGGAGGACGGGCGTCTTGCGGTCGTCAATCCGCGAGAAATAACACTGTATACGCGCGAAGGCTGCCACTTGTGTGACGAAGCACGGGTTGCGATTATTCCATTACTTCGAGAATTCGGCGCGACGCTGCGAGAGGTAGATATCGACGACGACCCTGTGCTTCACGACCGCTATACGAACGACGTACCGGTGATTTTCCTCGGCTCGCAGATTATCGGGCAGCATCAAGCGGATCTGGGTCGACTTCGGAAGCAACTCGAACTCCTCAAGAAATAACGAAAGATAGGCCTTTCTTTCATTTCAAGTATCTCCTTCGTACGAAATTTGGAATTCGCCTAATTCTTTCTAGAAATTGCGCGGCGCCGAAAGACCTTTTGCCGTTTCGCGAATCAAACCGGGAAGTGCACCACAAATTCTGGGGTCGAGGGAACGCGATGAGGCTAACGGGGCGGTTGACGCAGTACCGAAGCGTCGTTTTGGAAATGCTGCGAGCGACCGGGAATCATCCCACAGCAGCCGAAGTGTTCCGCATCGTGCGGCGGCGCCGTCCGGGTGTGGCGTATGCGACGATCTACAATTCATTGAACTGGCTTGAGAGGAAGGGCATGATCGTGCGCGTCGATTTTGCGGACGACGCGGCTCGGTACGACCCGATCGTCAAGCGCCACGATCATTTGATCTGCGACCAGTGTGGCGCGTTGCGGGATGTGACTATCCATCTGCCGCCGCAGCTTGTAGGACATGCAGTTCGCGGCGAAGGTTTCCGTGTGGAGCGATACCGGACCGAGTTGTACGGTTTGTGCGGAATGTGCGTTCGAGACAGCAGCACCAAACGCCGACAGGCAGCCGCGCGCGGACGAATCGCGGCGCACGCGTAATTAAGGGTCATTGGCACAGGTCGCCGCTGGCTCGGAGTTCAGTGCTCGACGTCTTCTTGCGCGCCTACAGTTACGTCGGCATCGGCGCTGGGACGGCCTTTCACGCGGTCATACGCGCTGAACTGGCAGGTTGATCCGATCGCTTCGTTGTAATACGTAGGCACGCCCAGTGCAGTGCGAAGTTCTTCGTTAAATCTACGCAGGTGTGCAAGCTGGGTCACCAGCACCGGGAACTTTTTTCCTTCGTTCGAGAGCAGAAATTTCTGATAGCCCGCGTCCCAGAGCCGGGTAAATTGTCCGCACATCATAATCGTGGGCATCACGGTCATCTGATAGCGGCCTTCCGGTGTCTTGCGCAACTCCGCGCCGCAATCGTATTTCTCGATACGAACCACGCCGCCTGAACTGCGGACTAGGAATGCCTTGGCCGACAGAGATTCCACCTGTGCTTGGTCGAACAGATTGTTCACGTACCACATACCCACCCAGCATAAGAACTTCACTGGGCAACTGTAAAGGCAAATATGTGCTTCGCTGAGCGATGCTGGCGCATCCAAACGGGTTGAGAGGCACGGACTGTGGCAGCTGTCAGCCGGAATTGGAATCTGCTAAACTCCTTCGAATTAATTGAGTACGGGTCGTGTCGTTATGTGGCGTGCCGCACGAAGTGACATTCAGGAAATTCAGAGTTGATCGGAATCCTAAGTCTACTGTGAGCAATGCGAAAAATTCGACGGCATCGGCGTCCGCATCAGCGGCACATTCTGAAACGGGCGCGCGGCTGGGCGAGCGTCTGCTCGATCAAGTGGGGCACACGCCGCTGCTGCGAATCGAGCGCGTCGGTGCCGAGTTCGCCCCGGCGGTTCAGGTTCTCGCAAAGGCGGAGTGGTTTAATCCGGGCGGCTCCGTGAAGGATCGCGCTGCGTATTCGATGATTCGTGATGGCGAACGCAACGGCAACCTGCATCCCGGAAAAATAATTCTCGATGCAACAAGCGGCAACACCGGAATCGCTTATGCGATGCTGGGCGCCGCCCGCGGCTACAAAGTGAAATTGTGCCTTCCGTCGAGCGCGTCGCCCGAACGAATTAAGATTTTGCAGGCATACGGCGTGGAACTGGTGATGACGCCCGGCAATGAAGGTACGGATGGGGCCATACGGCGCGTGCGCGATATCTACAAGTCCGAGCCGGAGAAATATTTTTATCCCGATCAATACAGCAATGCTGCGAACCCGGACGCGCACTATAAAAGTACCGCTCCAGAAATCTGGGAACAGACGCGCGGCGAGATTACGCATTTCGTAGCGGGATTGGGAACCAGCGGCACTTTCATCGGCACCTCGCGGCGGCTGAAAGAACTCAATCCGAAAATTCGCTGCATTAGCATGCAACCGGATTCCGGCTTTCACGGACTTGAAGGCTTGAAGCATATGGCGACGGCGATCGTACCAAAAATATACGATTCGAAGCTCGCGGACGAAGACCTGGCGGTTCGCACCGAAGACGCGCAGCGGATGGTAAAGAGGCTAGCGCGCGAAGAGGGAATTCTCGCGGGCGTAAGCTCGGGTGGAGCGCTGTGCGCTTGTTTTGACGTGGCACGACGACTGCTGCCGGGCGAGCGCGCGGTGATTGTCACTATTTTCCCGGACTCGGGTGAAAAATATCTGAGTGAGCGATTCTGGAGCGAGGACTGATCCCGCGATGAGCATCGCTCCTCTGAAAATTCGGGAAGAGTTAGTGCGCCAAATTCATGCGCATGGCGCTGAGACGTACCCGCATGAATGTTGCGGGGCGTTACTTGGAAGCGATGCCGAAGATTCGCGCGAAGTGCTGGATTTGCTGGCGCTCGCGAACCGGCGGGACGATTCGCCCCGCAATCGTTTTGAGGTTACGTCCGACGACGTGCGGCTCGCCGAAAAAACAGCGCGCGAGAGGAAACTTGAGCTGATTGGCTGGTATCACTCGCATCCCGATGCTCCCGCGCGGCCGAGCGACTTCGACCGCGAGCACGCGTGGCCGTGGTACAGCTACATCATCGTGAGCGTACAAAAGGGCGAGCCGAAAGACACAACGTCGTGGCGGCTTCGCGAGGACCGGGCTGCGTATGATCCCGAGGCGATTGAATCGGGAGCACGCTCGGCATCATCATAAATACGTGAGCCAAAGACGGCTTGAGCTTCAGGAGGATGGCGAATGGCAGTCAAGGTGATCATTCCAACTCCGCTGCGCCCTTACACGGGGAAACAGGAGAGCGTTGAGCTGCGAGCTGCGACGGTGGGCGAGGCGTTGTCGGTGCTCACGAGTAAATTCGGCGAGCTAAAAAAGCATTTGTTCGCTGATGACGGACGCTTGCGCAGTTTCGTGAATGTATACGTCAATGACGAAGATGTTCGCTATCTGCAGAATGACCAGACGAAACTGAAAGAAGGCGACACTGTGAGCATCGTACCTTCGATTGCGGGCGGAGCGTGCGTTTAGCACGGTAAAAGATGGCCCAAGTGAAGCACACGCCCGATCGGCGGGCGTAATCGAAACCAGAGATCGAAGCGAACGCCCGGGCGAGCGGTGCGATTGAATTACAAACAACGGAGAATTTGTGATGGCGACCAAGGCAGAGACTTCAACACCTAACGCGGCCGCGACGAGCACCCCGCCCGTGAGACTTTCGAAAGAGGAAGTGCTGCGCTACAGCAGGCACTTGATCATGCCGGAAGTGGGCATGGAAGGTCAGCTGAAGCTGAAAGCCGCGAAAGTACTGTGCATCGGAACGGGTGGACTCGGCGCGCCGCTGGGGCAGTATCTGGCGGCGGCGGGGGTTGGACGAATCGGCCTCGTCGATTTCGATAAAGTTGATCTGACGAATTTACAGCGGCAGATTCTTTTCAGCACGAGCGATGTGGGTCGTCCAAAGATTGAAGCGGCAGCGGAGCGATTGCGCGGGCTGAATCCGGACATCCAGATCGACACGTTCGAGACGATGCTTACGAGTGCAAATGCACTCGACATCTTGAAGGATTATGACCTCGTCGTCGACGGCACGGATAATTTCCCGACGCGTTATCTTGTGAACGATGCTTGTGTGCTGCTCGGCAAGCCCAACGTGTACGGATCGATTTTCAGATTTGAGGGGCAGGTAACAGTCTTCAGCTATCCGGGCGGACCATGCTACCGGTGTTTGTATCCCGAACCACCTCCGCCGGGTCTCGTTCCTTCGTGCGCCGAAGGCGGCGTACTGGGTGTGCTGCCAGGAATCGTTGGCTCGATCCAAGCGGCGGAAACGCTTAAGCTGATCCTAGGCAAAGGGGAGCCGCTGGTGGGCCGTTTGTTGTTATTTGATGCGCTCGCTATGAGCTTCCGCGAATTGAAGCTACGGAAAAATTCCGAGTGCCCTGTTTGCGGCGAACATCCGACGGTGACCAAGCTGATCGACTACGCGGAATTCTGCGGGGTTCGCGGCGAGGAAGCACCCGCGCCGGAATCGACAGTTCCGGAGATAACTCCGCGCGAATTGAAAGCGCGGCTCGATCGCGGCGACGATCTCTTTATTCTCGATGTGCGCGAGCCGCACGAATATCAGATTTGCAATCTCGGCGGACATTTGATTCCTCTCGGCGATCTTCCGCAGCGCGTAAGCGAACTCGACAGCTCGCGAGAAATCGTCGCGCATTGCCGGAGCGGCAAACGATCGGCCGAAGCTTCCGAGTTCTTGCGACAGGCAGGCTTCCGGAAGGTTTTGAACCTGAAGGGTGGTATTCTCGCTTGGTCCGACGAGGTAGATTCGACCGTGCCGAAATACTGACGGACGGTCCACGCTTTGAACCGTTCAACGATTTGTACAATCAATTTCTGTACGTCGATAAGTACCTCAACCGGATCGTTGCGATGAGGGAGAGAAAACAATGGCTCAAGTGAAAATCACGGTACGGCCGAACGGTCCGCTTCGCGTGGAAGCTCCGGAAGGATCTGTTGAACTCGTCGACGCTGCCGGAAACAAGTTTGATATCGCCGGGAAGCCGGCGTTCTCGCTGTGCCGTTGCGGCGGCAGCATGAACAAGCCGTTTTGCGATGGCCAGCATTCAAAGATCGGTTTCATTGGCGCCGAAGCAGCCGTTCGCAAAGCGGAAGAAGAAAAACCCCCACAAACATAGCTCCCCTCTCTCGTGCGCTAAAATCAGTCAGCCTCAAGTCGGTGGGTAATTGCGGGCTGGAGCAGTAACATTTCCACCCACCCTCTGGGTATCCGTACGATTATCTTTCTGCTTGGTCCACCCCCTGTCCAATCGTAAGTAACTTTATATCAGTGGCATAGGTGGTACTAAAACTATGCTCCGAAACGGAACAGTACTTGCTCCTTAAGTTGTGGGCAGGTGTGGGGCGAATTGGGGGTTTTGTGGCTGTTCCGGGCAAGATTTGGGGCGTAATCCATCGCTTTCGGCTCGTCCTGATTTGGACGATCGTAGCCGCGGCGTACCTCATCTTCCTGTGGATCCTCCGCAGCTCGGCCTACATGGCCGACCCACTACTCGACACTTACCTGGAAATGTCGGGAAGTTTGATCGCGTTCACGTTTGCCGCGAATGCCCTCGTTCGCTTTCGGGGTACCCACGATCGCATCTCGCTGATCCTGGCTTTCGGTTTTGTCCTCGCGGGATTAATCGAAGCAGGCACCAGCATGACGTTTTATCGCGGCATGCTCATTTCGCGGTATGAGGGAACGCACATTTCTCTCGGCTGGCTCGCCGGGCGAACGCTTCTCGGTTTGCTTCTATTGGCTGCGCTCGCGGTGGAGCGACGAATTCCGGTTGCGCGCGATCCTGCCAAGGAAATGGCAGGCGCCACGCTGATCGTCGGTGCAGTCGCATACCTCACTAGCGTTTTTTATTTTATGCTGCCGAATGCGCCGGTGATGCATCCGGGATCGTTCGTGCCGCGTCCGTGGGATCTGGCGCCCGCGACGATCTACGTGATCGCTACGATCGGGTACGGGTTGCGTTTGCGACGCGCGGATGCCGCGCTGGATCGGGCGCTCTTTGTTGCCGCGCTTTTAAATGTGGTTTGCCACGTGACGATCAGCCAGTCGCAGCACGTTCTGGACGCGCCATTCACACTGGCGCACGTGCTGATGGTGTTGAGCTACGTGGCCGTGCTCGGTGGAACTCTGCTCGACAACGCGCAGCTCTTCGACCAGGTGAGCCGCATGGCTGCTTCCGATTCGCTTACTGGACTTGCGAACCACCGGCGATTACTCGAGGTGTTGGAAAGCGAAATTCAGCGCTCGCGACGCACGGGACGAAGTTTTGCCCTGCTGCTGTTTGATCTCGACGGGCTGAAAAAAATCAACGACAAGTACGGCCATCTAACGGGGAGCCGCGCCATCAAGCGATTGGGCGTTGCGCTGCGCAACAGCAGCCGCACGATTGACACTCCGGCACGATACGGCGGCGATGAGTTCGCGCTAATCCTGCCGGAATCAAGCGAGCAGGAAGCTGCGCAGGCAGCGCAGCGAATCTGTGATGGCTTGGTGAATGACGGGCAATCGCCGACGATCTCGGTAAGTGTGGGAGTCTCCGTCTATCCGGCGGATGGAACATCGATTGAAAAGCTTTTGGGGGCGGCCGACCGGGCGCTCTACCGAATGAAAGGCCGTGGCGACAAGAAATTTCGTTTTCGAAGCGTAGCAGCCTGCCTTTAAAACAGGAAAGAGGAGAGATGGCTTTTGGGATGGGGGTCCCGAAGTCTTTCACCGCGCCTCGTCGCGAGACCAGGATTCCTATGGAAGTAGGAGTTCATATCAGCGGCCATGCGGGTTTGCCGGGAACAGAAACAACATTTACGGAAAACGTGAGCCCAAGAGGCGCGAGAGTTTTGAGCGTTCGCCGCTGGAAGCAGAATGACCGGCTGACGATTGCCACGCTTACCGGATCATTCCGAGCGCTCGCACGAGTTGCTTACTGCCAGATGGTTCCCGCAGAAGGCTTCGCGGTGGGCATCGAATTTGTCGAACCAGATGGCAAGTGGGTCGTCGCCGACACCGCCTGCGGCTAGTCCTCTCAACTATTGAATGAAGCCGACGTTTGGCTCGGGCGCTGGGCCGGAACCTTCGGGCAGCGCGCCATATTGAGCTTCGTAACGCGACATATTCTCCTGCAGCGCACGCATCAGCCGCTTCGCGTGCACCGGACTCACGATCATGCTTCCCACGAGTTTTCCCTGCGGAACTGTGGGGAAGAGATAAATGAAATTGAGCGTAAATTCCTCGGCATTGTGGTGAATAACGACAAGATTGGAATACTGGCCGAGCAATTCTTTTTCGTCGGCTTTGATTTGAATCTGCTGTTGTTGCTGCGGTTTCGGCGCTTCAGCCATGGTTTCGCTCCTCGCGGATTCTTCTCCTAACTATAGCAGAGCCGAGAATCCCTCTCGATGACTATCGCGAACTTCCGCGGAGCAAACGGTTGACGTCTGTCCATGTTAAGCGTAGTTTATATCGCAGGTTCAGCGACGTTAACCCATGAAACTTCCGAAGACCGAGCCAGCCAGCCCGGCGGATCACCGGGCGCAACCCACGACGGAATCCGCAGCGGCTTCTTCCTCCGCACCGGAGTTGATTCGGCTGCTCACGCACGAAGACGTCGATCGCGCCCGCGACCGCTGGGAAGTGGCTCGGGCTCGTGGGAAGGGCGTTACGCGCGGCCGGTTTGGAGGCGTCCCTCTGCTATGGCTCCTTATCGGGCCGGGGATTCTCGTTTTTCTTGGGGAGAATGATGCGCCGAGCATGCTTTCGTATTCGGCGACGGGAGCGCGTTTCGGCATTGGTTTCTTCCTCCCATTTGTCGTGCTCACGTTTCTGATGGGTTTCGTGGTACAGGAAATGACGGTGCGACTTGGTGCGGTCACTCACCGGGGCCACGCCGAATTGATCTTTGACCGGTTTGGGAGATTCTGGGGCCTGTTCGCGATGGGCGATCTGGTTCTCGGAAACTTCCTAACGCTCGTGACGGAATTTATTGGCGTTCGCGCTGGTTTGGGATTTTTCGGCATCCGGCCGAGTATCGCGGTGGGGGTGACGCTTCTGATCGTCCTCGGTGCGATCACGACGGGCCGGTACTGGACGTGGGAGCGAATTACGATGGGCCTCGCCATTTTCAATGGTCTCTTCATTCCCGCAGCGATCCTGGCACGTCCCGACTGGCACGCCGTAGGCCACGCGATGCTCACTTGGACTCCGCTGCCCGGCGGAAAACACTATGAAATTCTTGTTTTGATTCTCGCGGACATTGGCGCAACTGTCACGCCCTGGATGCTTTTCTTTCAGCAAAGCGCCGTCGTCGACAAGGGTCTCCAGCCGCGAGATATCAATGCGGGGCGATTCGACACGGCTCTCGGGACTCTGCTCGCGTCGACGTTTGCAATTGCGGCAATTCTCGCCACGGTCCCGCTTTTCCATCATGGCATTAACGCTTCTGATTTTCAGGGGGCTCAATTTGCGGAGGCTCTCGAGCCGTGGATTGGCCATACGGGAGCAGCTCTTTTTGCGCTCGGTATTTTCGAAGCGGGGATCGTGGCTGCCATCGCAATTTCGACGTCCTCCGCATATGCTTTCGGCGAAGTGATGCAGACCGGCCATAGTTTGAACCGGCCCTTACGAGAGGCATGGCCTTTTTATTTGACTTTGATCGGGTCGGCAAGCGCTGCGGCGGCGCTCGTTCTGATCCCGAATTTTCCGCTCGAATTTGTAGTACTCACGGTCAACATTGTCGCCGTTCTGGCAATGCCTCCCGCTCTGGCCTTTCTCATGCTTCTCGTGAATGATCCGGAGGTGATGGGCGACCACGTGAACGGGCTGTGGGGAAACATTGCGGGCGTGGCCGTCACGATCCTGCTCATCATTGCGGGAATCGGGTTTGGACTTGCAACCGTATTTCCGAAATGGCTCGGCGGGTAGGGGTCGCCTGAATCTGGCCGGTGGACGAGTCTTTTAGGTTTATTTTGCATTTGCGAGGGAGATTTGGAATCAGAGCACGCACAACCTGACGAGGACCGCGCCGAGTTCGAGCTTGAGCGAGCGGCTGCCAGCGTCGAACACCCTGATCTTGCTGATCCGCGCGTAGTCTTGTCGCTTCTCGAATCTGATCAGGTCGTTGCGGCCAAGCGGCGAACTCATTTTGGGCCGCGAAAGCTCTCGTTCGGAGAGCGCGTCCTGCTTTGGAGTCTGCGCGTATATGTCGTCGTGATGCTATTGCTCGCTCTGATTTCAGTGCTTCGGGCCGTCCACACGATGCACTGAAATTGTTCCCGAGCCGGTGGCAGGGAGCGTAGTGTAAAGTTACTTGGCCCGCGGGTTTGGGGCCGGACCGAAACGCTGAAGAATGCCAGAAAATAAGGATGCACTCTCACCTCGCGAAAGAAATCTGCTGGCGCCCGTTCTCGTTACGTTTCTGATACTCGCATTTGCTGGCGGAATCGTCGTGTACTCATTCAGCGGATTCGGGGAGCGAGCGCGCGCAAAAAAGCTTAGGAATCCGATCCCGCCGACTCCAGCGGCGCTCGACGCGGGAATGAAAGTGTATTTGGAGCGCTGCCAGAATTGCCATGGGTTGAACGGGGACGGGAAAGGACCAAAAGCAGAAGAGCTATCTGTTGCGCCCGCCGATTTTCGCGATACCCGAGCAATGGGAGCGGTCACCGACGGTGAGCTATACTGGCGAATTACGAAAGGCGCCCGCCCAATGCCCAGTTTTCAGATGCTAAGTGAAGACGAACGCTGGCAGCTGGTCGATTACATTCGCACATTCGCTCAGCGTTCATCTTCCCAATAATCGTCTTCCCAATCGACCTTCGACGAGCGGCTTTGTTACTTTACCTTCGCGAGCGCGTCGGCCACTTCTTTCAAATCTGGAACGACGGGAATGTCGTAGTTCTTGAACCAGGCGACGTTGCCGGAGCGATCCACGATCGCAATCGCACGGCCCGTGATTCCTTTGTCGGCGAGATAGACGCCGAACTTGTCTCCTACTGCGCCGCGGGGCTGAAAATCCGCGAGCAGCGGATAGTGGATGCCCATTTTTTCGGCATATGCCTTGTGCGACCACGCGCTATCGACGCTGATGCCGATCACCTGGGCATCGAGCTGCTCGAATTTTTTCATGTCGTTCACGAAGCAGGCGTGCTCGTTCGTGCAGGTGGGACTCCAATCGAGAGGATAAAATACGAGGACAACATTTTTCTTGCCCTTGAAATCGGATAGTTTCACTTCTTTTTGGCTCTGATCCTTCAACGTGAAATCCGGTGCCGCTACTCCCACCGAAATTGCCATACTCAATCCTCCGTGTTCGCGTGCGTGCAAAACGATTTTATTTCGATTGCAAATATTGCAGAAGCAATCAACCTAGCGCGTCCATCATAGCCGAAGGCGCCAGGCGAGACAAACCCGCGAACCTCGATTATCGAATTCTCAATCTGCTACCATACCCGCCCGGACCGAAGGAGCAGACCGAAAAGTTGACGCGAATCCCGCTCGAAGATGCCTATCCGCGAATCGAGATTTTGCCGAGCAGTCGCAACTGGTGGGCGCGACTGAAAGGAACGCCGGCTGAATGTATCCACGTGAACGCGGAAAGTGCGTGGATCGTCACGCTCTTGCCTGACACTCTGTACCTTCGCGGTAAGAGGGCTCAACGTCGAGAGGCGGTGCGACCCGAGGTTTCGCTTTGCCGCGAATGCCTGCTGGATACGATCGGCGAAGAATTGGCCGCATTCGACGGACGCGTAGTGGCATTCGAACCGGATCCGGAAGTCTTTACACAATACTTTTTTGTGGCTGCGCCCGACTTTGAAGCTGCCGGGCTCGCTCCGGAAACAGCATTGGCGATCAAGAAACGGCTGGCGCAAACGGGCGAATCGTGCGCAGAATGCTCGCGGCCGGCTGCGTGGCTTTGGATGTCGCGAGAACACGTGGCGAGCCTCGATGAAGTTGAGAGTATCCGCGAGGCACCAGGCGAATGGTATTGCGCGGATCATGGAGCGCAGAGGCTGGCATCGGCGTTCGAAAAGATACCGCGGGCCAGCGTGTTTTATATGAATCTTCCGTACGGTGAAGCCGGCGCGTACGTCTGGATCTGAGACATGTTGCTGAGTGATCTCTTAAAAAAATATCTGGTACTGGCAGGCAGTTACGGAAAGTCTGTCCCGATTTCAGCGCTGGGGTATTCGCGGACGGAGACGGAGAAGGCGTTCGATGCGCTTGACGAGGACTATCACATCAGCCGATTTTTTCATTTCCGAAACGAGGGTGGCGAGGCATATCAGATTAACGGTTTCCCGCAGACGCATATCTCGATCGAGTCGGAAATTCAGTCAATCCTGTAAGACGTCTCTATGAAGTACTAGTCCGTCTCACCCTGCGATTCGCCGTAGAAAACTTTCGCGAATGTTGAGTCAGTGGCGGGTTCGTTGTATAAGGGAAACAGACATGGGTTCCAGTCAATACTCGCGGCACCGGCTCTGCCTGGCACTCGTGACTTGCTTGCTGTTCTGTTGTCTTTCGTCGATCGAGTTTCCGGAGTTCATAAATCTAACGGATGACACCTCGAACGACTTCACTTTAGTTGTTTCCGCGCACACCTCCTCGTCCGTTTCCGCTGTTGAAGATCTCGGGATGAATCTCGTCGCGGATCGAGACACGCACGACCTCACAGAAGCGTATTTCCACGAAGTCTTTATCCACGATTCACATCGCAAAGCTTCAGTATTTTCTCCCGGCGTTTATCGCCATCTGCTTTGTATTGACCGGACCTAGACTCCTTCTCCACACCTGAAGTGGCGGGACCGCGTAGCAGTAGCCCAGCGGCGCCGTTCACTCATTTCGTATCGAAGCGATTATGCCCAGTTTACCTTCGGCGAAACTGACATCCGCTAGGGCAGACGCAGCACGGCGATGAGGGAAGGAGATGACGAATGAATGTTTTCCCGGACACTCGAAGCAGAGAAAATCTGGAGCAATATTTGCAGGACTTAATTTGCGTTGTGAACAGCCCTGAAGAAGTTGGCCTGCTGGTTGACGCACTCATGGTGTTGCAATCCGATTTTTCGGAGCGCAAGACGAGCAGAGCGAGAGCAGCGGGCGCCTAGATCAAGAATCCATTACCGAAGGAGTTTCAATGAACTGCACTTACGATATGCACCGCACGTACGATATTTTTAAAAGACTTCCGGATCAGGGCCCTGTGTGGGTGGGAGCCGTGAAGGGCGAAGATCGAGTCCTGAAGGTCTTGATTATGTTGAAGTCAAACTCTCACAGCGCTTTCTTCGCGTGTGATGCCACCGAAGGCAAAATCGTGGAACTGCTCGTAAATTAATCACGTCGGGCCGTATCGGCCGGCGTCCAGCGACATCGGGCTGGGGCGATTATTTCGGTCCAACAGAAACACGCTGAAGCCGCTCTGCCAGAGCCTTGTGTTCTGTGCGGATTTCTTCGGGGATGCGTTTGCCGAACTTCTCGAAAAACTTTCCAGTTGCGTCGAGTTCCTCTGCCCAATCATTCGGATCGATGCGAAGAAGCTCGTCGAGTGCGGCGCGAGAGATATTCAGTCCGTCGAGATCTAACGACTCCGGCGTGGGAACAAATCCAATAGGCGCGTCGTGTGCGGCAGCGCGGCCTTCAATGCGATCGAGCATCCACTTCAGCACGCGCACATTTTCGCCATAACCAGGCCACAGGAATTTTCCACTGGCATCCTTGCGAAACCAGTTGACGTGGAAAATTCGCGGCGGATGCTTGAGCTTTGGACCCATATCGAGCCAGTGGCGAAAATAATCGGCCATGTTGTACCCGCAGAAGGGAAGCATGGCCATAGGATCGCGGCGCGTCACTCCAACGGCGCCCGTCGAAGCTGCTGTGGTTTCAGACGCCATCGTCGCGCCCACAAAAACGCCGTGCTGCCAGTTGCGCGCTTCATACACGAGTGGCGCTACGCGTTCCCGGCGGCCTCCGAAGATGAATGCGGAGATAGGCACGCCTTCAGGATCTTCCCAATGCGACGAAATTGAACACGATTGTTTCGCTGGAACGGTGTAGCGCGAATTCGCGTGTGCTGCCGGGCCTTTGCTGGGCGTCCAGTTCTCGCCCTTCCAATTTACAAGGCCGTGGGGGGGCGCGCCGTCCCTTCCTTCCCACCATGGTTCTCCGGCCGCCGTGATCGCTGTATTGGTGAATATCGAATTGTGGTGCAGCGCTTTGATGACGTTCGGGTTCGTTTTTTCGTTGGTGCCGGGCGCGACGCCGAAGAACCCGGATTCAGGATTGATCGCGCGAAGGGTGCCATCGGAAGCGATGTGCATCCACGCGATATCGTCACCTAAGGTCCAGACGCGATAGCCCTTGCCTTCAAGAGCCGAGACCATCATCGCAAGATTCGTCTTGCCACAGGCGCTGGGGAATGCAGCGGCCATATACGTGACTTTGCCGGAAGGATCTTCGAGGCCGAGGATCAGCATATGCTCGGCCATCCAGCCCTGCTCGCGCGCCATCCAGCTTGCAATCCGCAGAGCGAAGCATTTTTTGCCGAGCAGCGCGTTGCCACCATAGCCTGAACCTATGCTCCAGATCAGTTTTTCTTCAGGAAAATGCAGAATGTAGCGGCGCTCTGGGCTTAGGTCGCCGAGCGAATGAAGGCCGGGAACGAAATCCGATGAATTGCCGAGACGGTCGAGCGCAGGCGTGCCCATGCGCGACATGATTCGCATACTCGCGACGACGTACGCGGAATCGGTGATTTCGACGCCCACTTTGCTGTAAGGGGAAGTGGCCGGCCCCAGGATGTAAGGAACCACGTACATCGTACGGCCCTTCATCGCGCCGTCGAAGAGCGGCCTGACTTTGGCTTTGGCTTCGTCAGGGGCCATCCAATTATTCGTCGGCCCTGCGTCTTCTTTCTTACGAGTGCAGATAAAGGTGACGCCTTCAGTGCGGGCTACATCGTTCGGATTGCTTCGGTGGAGATAGCTGCGGGGGTAGGTTTTCTGGTTTAGCTCGATGAATGTGCCATCGCGGAGCATCTCGGCGACAAGCCGGTCCGTTTCAGCCTGTGAACCGTCGCACCAAACAATTTCTGACGGCTTCGTAAGCTGCGCGGATTCTTCCACCCAGCTTTCTAATGGTGTTGGCACCGAGCCTCCATCAAATTTGCGCGGGAAGACGCCGTACTTAGAGTGTGAGGGCGTCTCGACAGACAAAACAAGGGCACTTTACGATAAAAATTGTAGGCCATGGCAAACCCAATTGCAACATATCCACCCCGGTAAGAGGGACTCCAGTGTGCTCGATGTTATACTTCCCCCGAAATGTACGCCCAAAAGCTCGAAGCAGACGTTTTGATCGGCGGAAAGCGGCAGCCCATGCCGCTTGAATGGCTCGATAGCTTCTGCATGAGGAACTTTACAGGTTCCGGCGAGTTTGACGACACCCTTCCTACTGGCGAGGGCCAGCTCGAAGCCGGATCAAAGGTGGATATTCAGCGGCTGGCGGCAGAAATGAGCGAATGGCTTACTAAACGCGGGAAGGGAAATGGGCAGGCGGTCGCCGTGGAGATTCGGCGAGCGAAATAATGGGACGGTTTTGAGCGGAACATGCGGCTGCACGTTCTAGTCGCGTTTTTTTCATTCTGTGGGTAGCTGGCTATGTCTCTTCGCGAAACAAGCTTTCCGGTTCAGCGCAGTTTCGAGATTACAAGGACGAGCGAGCGTTCGTGGACGTCAGCGGACGGGGCCATTGAGGCGAAGCTTTTTCCCCCACGAAATGTAGAGAGTCTTATGGAAGAATCGATAGAAGAGCCGAACTCACCCTGCGTATGACTGGGGCGTTGCAGCGGTCACCGCAGAGCGGGTTCGGCTCCTCACATGTAGTTCGACGCGGATGGCCGGTGATGGTTAGCAGCGCGGGCGCGGAGAAAAATTTAGAATTCTTCGGAGATATCGCGGGCCGTACGGGCGCGAAGGAGTTGCTCGCCGCCGCGCGCTAACAAGTGCTTGATTTTAGGAAGTGCAGCGTAACAAGCATCCGCGCCGGCGGCAATTAGCTGCGGCGTCTTCACGAATTCATCCCACAACACATGATGCACGTCTGGCTCGATGAGCACGTCCGTAAGGCCGCGCCAGGGCTGGTTCGCCACGGTTTGGATGATCGAAAACGACCGGCTGATCACTTCAATCGTGTTGCGCGGCTTTGAATCGAGCAGGCCCGGTTCGAGGTGAACGGAAATCACCATTTCGGCGCCGAGTTCGCGCACTGCGGGAGCGGGAACCTGCTCGGTGAGAAATCCATCGACGAGAAAATGATTCTGGTGCTCGACCGGAAGGAACAAGCCCGGATAGGCGCACGACGCGCGCAGCGCCGGGCTGATCTCGCCGCGAGTGAAATGAACCGACTCGCCGCTCAACAGGTCAGTGGCGACGATGCTGAGCGGAATCTTCATCTGGCTGAAATTGTTCGCGGTTGTGAATCGATGAAGGAAGTCCTCGAGCGGAGCATTGGATGCCATGCCCATGCGCGAAAGCGTCCAGCGGCCAAAATCGCGAAAGCGGGTGGTGCTGCCCTGCTGTGCCATCGAATCGAGCGAAGTTCCGCTCGCGTAGGCGGCGGCGATCAGCGCACCGACGCTGGTCCCGGCTATGAAATCAACGGGAATTTCGTTTTCTTCAAGGGCGCGCAGGACGCCAATGTGCGAAATGCCGCGCGCGAATCCGCCGCCCAGCGCAAGCCCTACTTTAGGACGCTGCCCATCAGCACCATAAGCGAACGTACGCAAGCCGCGGACAGCGGTTCCAAGCCATTTGGTGACGGGAGCCATTCTTAATTGCACACCTGCTATTACTTTACAGCAAATCAAGAGTTCCGGTCTTTCCAGTTGACCACTGGTTACTCGTTTTGTAACCTCGATGTTCACCTTGCGCCTTCCGAACGAAGTTGATTTCATGAAACGGGTCCAATGAAAAAGCGGATCGATAAAGTAGCCGTGCTCGGAGCGGGGACAATGGGCGCGCGCATCGCGTCGCACCTGGCGAACGCCGGAATTCCGTGTTTTCTGCTTGATATCGCTCCATCCGAGCTGAATGCCGACGAAAAACGCAAAGGACTCGCGGTCGCTAGTCCTGCCGTTCGGAATCGAATTGTGATGGCGGGTCTCGATGCGGCGAAGAAGTCGCGCCCGGCTGCGTTCTTGACGCCGGAGACGGCGCGGCTCGTTACGCCGGGGAATCTGGAAGACAATATCGAGTGGTGCGGGCAAGTCGATTGGATCATCGAAGCGGTCGCGGAAAATCTCGAAATTAAGCGGAAGCTCTTCGAGCGCGTTGAGGCTGTGCGTAAGCCGGGAACGATTGTGACGTCGAATACGTCCGGGCTTCCCATTCACTTAATCGCGGAAGGGCGTTCGGAGGATTTTCAGCAGCACTGGGCCGGAACACATTTCTTCAACCCGCCTCGTTACATGAAGCTCGTCGAACTGATTCCCGGACCTAAAACACTTCCCGGCGTTATGGCGACCCTGGACGAGGTTTGCGATTTGCGACTCGGTAAGGGTGTAGTCATTGCGAAGGACACTCCGAACTTCATTGCGAATCGCATCGGCACGTTTGCGATGCTGAACGTGCTGCGGCAAATGCAAGCGCTGGAGATGACGATCGAGGAAGTAGACGCGTGCACAGGACCCGCCATCGGACAGCCGAAATCCGCGACATTTCGCACCGCGGATATCGTCGGGCTGGACGTGCTGGTTCACGTGGTGCGGAATATCTACGATAGCATTCCCAACGATGAGTCCCGCGAGATGTGGCACGTGCCCGCTTTCATCGATGAAATGATGAAGCGCAGCTGGCTGGGCGAGAAAACCGGCAGCGGATTCTACAAGCGCGTGAAAAAAGGCGGCGAATCTGAAATTCTAACGCTCGACTGGCAGAAAATGGAGTATCGGCCGCGCCAGAAGACGAAATTCGGTTCGATCGAGGCCGGCAAGCAGATTGAAGAAACGCGTGAGCGGCTGCGCGCGCTGGTCCGTCCCGTACTTGAGGGCAAGGGCGGCGACAAAGCGAATCGTTTCCTTTGGTCATGCCTGAGCGAAAACTGCCTGTATGCCGCGCGAAGAGCGCCGGAGATTGCCAACAACATCGTGGATGTAGACCGCGCGATGCGCTGGGGATTCGCGTGGGAACTCGGTCCATTTGAAGTCTGGGACGCGATCGGAGTTCAGGCAATAGCCGACGCAGTCCAGCGCGAGGGGAAAGAAATTCCGCCGATTGTGAGCAAAGTGCTCGCGTCGCCGAAGAAGACTTTCTACGAATCCGAAAAGGGCCACACGCGTTATTTCGACTTTCCAGCGGCTGCGATGAAGCCTGTTCCCGAGCCTTCCGGAATCATTTTGCTGAAGTCCGTGAAAGACCGCACAGGGGTGGTCCAGACCAATGCTGGTGCGAGCCTGATCGATCTCGGCGATGGCGTCGTTTGCTGCGAGTTTCACTCGAAGATGAATTCAATCGGCGGCGATTTCATATCGATGATCCACGCCGGCATCAACCGGCTTGGTTCGGAATTTGACGCGATGGTGATCGCGAACCAGGCTCCAAACTTTTCAGTCGGTGCGAATCTGATGCTATTGCTCGTCACTGCGCAGGAAGGCGAATGGGACGACATTCATATGGCCGTCCGTCAATTCCAGCGCGTCAATATGGCGATCAAGTACGCGCCGGGTCCGGTGGTTGCGGCGCCGCAGGGAATGGCGCTTGGCGGCGGTTGCGAAATAAGCCTGCATTCGGCTCGAATTCACGCGACGGCGGAAACATATATGGGGCTGGTCGAAACCGGTGTGGGTTTGATTCCGGGCGGCGGCGGAACGAAGGAAGTTTTGATTCGCGCCGGTGAGCACGCGGCCGGCGGCGAGAATCTTGATCTCTTTCACGCGCTCAAGCCTCTTTTTGAAAACATCGCGATGGCGAAAGTTTCTACCAGCGGCGAAGAAGCGCGATCGCTTGGCTATCTGCGGCCGTCGGACTTAGTCGCCATGAATCGCGACCGCCAGGTGGCTGACGCAAAGCAAACGGCCCTCGCGCTCGTGCGCGAAGGCTATCACGCGCCTGCTCCGGCGGAGATTCGCGTGCTCGGAGAACAATTTCTCGCCGGCGCCAAACTCGCAATCCACATGCTGGTTCGCGGCCAATTTGCCACAGAACATGATGGCGTCGTCGGGCGCAAGCTTGCGTACATTCTCGCCGGCGGGGCCATTACGATGCCGCAGACGGTGTCCGAGCAATACGTCCTGGATCTCGAGCGCGAAGCCTTCGTCAGCCTCTCGGGCGAGCGCAAAACCCAGGAACGGATTGCGTACACATTAAAGACGGGCAAACCTCTCCGAAACTAACCTGTGATTCACCTGCGTGCGCGCCAACTCCCGCGCAACTTTTTGTCTGTTTCTGTGTAACTGAAAGCAGGGTTTCGTGCATCTAACTAGCCGATTAGGGTCCTGGTAGTGGATGAGGCGCCGAGGCGGCTCGAGGGCTTCGCGATTCTTGGGAACTTTGCGTTCCTCTGCATGGAAGAGTAATGAGAGCGGTGTGCTTAAGGAGAATGGAATGACGAGCAAGACCTTCAGCAATACGATTCGGAATTTATCCTTGGTTTGCGGCCTCGCATTGATCCTCCTGCCATTCGGCGCGAACGCGCAAACAGCCATTAATTCAACTCAGCTATCTTCGCCCGTATACGACATCAACAAAGAAATCAAAGTACAGGGCACGATCGAAAAAATTGGAAGTAACACCAGCAACAGTTCACTCGGTTCGCATTTGCTTGTCCAGACGCCGGAAGGCGTTGTCGATGTTAACTTGGGGGCGAGTGCGGCCGTTAGCGCGAAGAACCTCGGCCTCTCAGTCGGGGAGAGCATCAACGTCACCGGTATGATGGCTACCCTGGGGGGCAACTCCGTTCTTCTCGCGCGAATCCTCACGACCTCGAATCACATTTATATGCTGAGAAACGAACGCGGCGCGCCGGTCCGGTCGCTCCTGCTTCGCGGCGCTTCGTCGTCTTCGAGCTCGCAGAAGGGGGCACTCTAATGCTGGGACGATTCCGAACCCTCTCAATCCTCTGCCTCGGAGTGGCTGGTCTTCTGGGTCTCGCAAGTTGCGGCGGCGGCGGGGGAACCCCCCCGAATCCGAACACTACAATTTCCGTGGTGATTTATCCCGGGTCCGCAACGGTTCCGGTGAATGGCGTCATCAACTTCTCCGCGGTGGTCTATAACTTCACAGCAAACAGCGCCGTTAATTGGAAGGCGAGCTCGGGCACGTTTGCCGGCAGCGTATTCACCGCGCCAGCGACTACCGGGAACGTGACGATCACCGCTACCTCCCAGGAAGACACTTCCAAAATCGCAACCGTCACTGTGATTGTTTCGGCAGCGCAGCCAATCTCGGTCAGTCCTGCAGCGCTTGCCTTGCCGGCGCTGGGAACACAAAAGTTTACTTCGTCTTCCGGTGCGCCCGTGGTGTGGAGCGTGACGACGAGTCCTGGCGCAGATCCGGGCACGATCGATCAGTCCGGAAATTACACCGCACCTCGCACTCCGCCTTCCGGTGGCACTGTCACAGTTTCCGCCACATCTCCTGCAGGCTCAGGAACCGCCGCCGTCACGATCTTTTTCTCGGCGGCAACGCTTTCCGGACAATATACGTTCTCTTACGCCGGTCAAGACACGGGTGGTTTCCTGGCAGTAGCAGGCACTTTCACGACGAACGGCTCGGGCACGATTACGGGCGGCGTCGAAGATTTCAACAGTGGCGCGGCCGGTATCGTTGAGAATGCGATCACGGGCGGAAGTTTTCAGGTGGGTCCGGATGGCCGCACGATTGCGACAGTTACAACCGGCCTTGGTGCCGTCACGTGGCAAGTGACTCTCGTCTCTAGTCAGCATGCATTGCTTGTGCGCTTCGATAGTTCGGCAACCGGTAGCGGAACGATCGATCGAGCCAATCCGATCGATTTCTCCGTGAACGCGATCGCAAACAATTACGCATTCGGAATATCCGGTATCGATGGCGGCAGGTTTCCGATGGCGATTGCCGGGCGATTTCTCTCGGACGGCGCGGGAAGTTTTCCGATCAATTCTGCGATTCAGGACGTGAATGACGCGGGCACAGTGACGCAGGCCGATGTCTCGCTCCACGGCGGCATCATCAACGGCTTCGTCGATCCCGCCACCGGCCGCGGCACGCTCGAATTGATCAGTACCGTGCCCAATACGGGGACTCTGACGTTTGCGTTTTATATCGTCGACAGCACCCACTTCAAAATGGTCGAGATCGACGCTGGCGGCGCTCCTGTTCTTGCAGGAGATGCGTTTAGCGCTCCGAATTCGATTACGCTCGCGACCCTGAAAGGGAATTATGCTTTCACGGTTGGCGGCTCTGAAACCGCCGGTCCGTACGCTGCAGGCGGTGTCTTTGTGGCGTCTGGGACCGGAACGGTTACCGGAGGAGTGCAAGACTTGAACGAGCAGGCGAATGTACTCCATCTTGTACAAGCAATCTCGGCGACGGGGTCGACGTATACTTTGACGCCGCTGTCGAGTTCCAATCGCATCCTCCTCACGCTCTCCAACGGAAGTACATCCTTCATCTACGCCGTCTACCCGACGTCGAATAATTCGTTTGAGATGGTCGAGGTGGACAAGGCAATTCTCATCAGCAGTGGCATGGGTTTCCTGCAATCGTCGAGCAGCTCTCTTTCGGGCACCTTCGGGTTCAATACCACTGGACAGACCACGAGTACGAATGGCGAGCAGGACATCAACGGATCCATTGCGGCAGCCGGAACGACGGGTTTGACCGGCTACCTCGATATCAACGAAACCGGAAACATTTTTCTGAATACACCGCTTTCAGGCAGTTCGGTCGTCGCCCCGAGCAATTTCGGACGTGGCACGATGATACTGGCTACCGCGAAGCCCACTTCGGCAACCTTCAACCTCGCCTACTACGTCGTCGACGATTCAACAGCGCTGGTTCTCGAAGTCGATCACGTCGGAGTTACCCTCGGAACGATGGCCAAACAGTTTTAGAACGGTTGGACAGCAGTCACCCCACATCCCCGGGGATCCGCGAAAGCGGGTTCTCGGGGATTTTTTATTTTGTGCAAGAAAAACCTGACCGAAATCGTTTGGCCCGCGTCTAAGCCACCGGTGGAGTGCGTCCTGGTGCGTCATAATGCCAATGGAGACAATCGATCCGATCGGGAGATGCCCCTCCTATATTCCCTGCGCGGCTGTATCCGTTCAGGCACCTTGCTTTTGCGGAGTTCAACCGATAGCATCGCTCGATTTCCAAAACGCATGAAGCTTTGGCTCGTGGTCGTAACATTCCTAGGAGTGTGAAATGAAGACTCGGGTGAATTGCCGGCGCGTCTTGTTTGCCGCGGTGCTTGTGTGCGCAATCGCTGTACTGACGGCGGTCGTCGCCGCTCGCGGAGAAGGCGGGGAGCCGCGCTATTTCGCGATTGTGAACGCGCGCATCGTTCCTGTGTCTGGGCCGGTGATTGAGAACGGCACGATCGTCATCGTAGAAGGGTTGATTCAAGCAGTCGGAACGAGCGCGCCGATTCCGCCGGAGGCGTGGGTGATCGACGGCAAAGGCCTGACTGTTTATCCCGGCTTAATCGATGCGGGGACCGACCTCGGCCTGCCGAAGCCTCCCGCTGCGGAGCCCTCCGGCGCAGGCCGCGCCCCAGCGAGTGGTCCTGTCGTCGGTCAAACAATTCTGACCCCCGAGGGCCGTCCCGGCACCTCGCCGTGGCGCGTTGCGGCCGACGAATTAAAGATCGACGACAAGCGAATTCAGGACTGGCGCAACGCGGGATTTACCACAGCACTCACCACACCTGATGGCGGCATTTTCCCAGGGCAGGGAACGATCATCGATCTGGGCGGAGATCGCGCGGGCGATTTTGTCGTGAAGCCCACCGCAACTCTTGAGGTGTCATTCTCGCCGGCTGGCGGATTCTTCGGATTTCCGTCTTCGCTGATGGGCACGATCGCATACGTGCGCCAGGTATTCGATGACACAGCATGGTTCCGGCAAGCGGAACCAATCTACGAAGCGAACGTCACAAAATTCGAGCGGATACCCTACGACCGCACCGAACGCGCAATCGCAAAAGCGCAGCAGCGAAACGAAATCGTGCTTTTACCAGCAAGCACTTCGATTCAAATTCTTCGCGCGCTGCGCCTTTCGGGGGAATGGAAATTCCCTGCGGTGATTTATGGTGGCCAGCAAGCTTATGCAGTGTCCGCGGCGCTGGCAGAACAAAAAATGCCGGTGCTCGTGAATCTGAAGTGGCCCGAGCGCGCGAAAGACGCCGACCCAGAAGCCGAGCAGACTTTGCTCGATTTGCGATTTCGCGATCGCGCGCCTTCCACTCCCGCGGCCCTTGCAAAAGCGGGAGTGAAGTTTGCGTTTGCATCAGACGGACTCGCCGGGCCAAAAGACATTTTCAAAAGCCTCAAGAGAGCTACGGACGCCGGGCTGGCTCCCGATGCGGCACTCCGCGCATTCACCCTCGACGCAGCGGAAATTCTGGGCGTGAGCGACCGGATGGGGTCCATCCAGGCCGGCAAGATTGCGAATCTGTTGGTGACCGATGGCGACATCTTTAGCGAGAAGACAAAGACGAAGCACGTGTTTGTAGACGGCCGATGGTTTGAAATCCACGAAGAAACGAAGCCTCCCGAGAAACCCGGCGACAAGAAACCGGAAGGCTCGGCCGCCTTAAGATCAGTGCACGCGGAGGTGGGCCGATGAACCGCGTCGCGCGTTCGCTAAGACTTGCAATAGCGCTGCTGATTCCATTTGTTGCGTCGCTTGTCGTCTCGGCCGTCGCGCCGGTTGTCGCGCGGGCGCAAGATTCCGCCGTCATCCTCATACAGAACGCGACGATACTCACCGTCACTCACGGGAATATCGAGCACGGCTCGATTCTGATTCGCGAAGGCAAGATCGCGGCAGTTGGCACCGATGTGAAGGCTCCGGCAGGCGCCACGGTAATTGACGCGGCTGGTCAGTTTGTGATGCCCGGAATTATCGACTGTCACTCGCATATTGCCGTCGAAGGAGCCGTGAATGAAGGCGGGCCTGCGGTTTCGTCGATGGCGAATATAGCCGACGTGCTGAATCCGGAAGACATCAGCATCTACCGCGACCTCGCCGGCGGTGTGACGGTTGCGAACATTCTGCACGGCAGCTCAAATCCCATCGGCGGCCAGACGGTCGTCATCAAGCTCCGTTGGGGAAAATCGCCGGGCGAGCTTCCGTTTCAGGGCGCTTTGCCCGGCATCAAGTTTGCTCTCGGAGAAAATCCCAAGCGCAACAATTTCTCGCCGCCTCCCGGGATTCCGCGCCGCTACCCCGCCACTCGGCTCGGCGTCGAGGAAGTGATTCGCCAGGCGTTTACCGAAGCGCGCGAGTATAAGAAAGAATGGGACGATTACAATCAGCGCAAGGCTTCCGGCGAGCAGAACTTGATTCCGCCGCGTCGCAACGAAACGCTTGAGCCGCTCGTGGAAGTGCTCGAGGGCAAGCGTTACGTTCACTCCCATTGCTATCGGGCGGACGAGATTCTGATGCTCCTTCGCGTGGCGAAGGAATTCGGATTCAAAGTCCGGACCTTCCAGCACGTCCTCGAAGGCTATAAAGTCGCCGACGAAATTGCAGCCTCGGGAGCGGGTGCGTCCACATTTTCCGATTGGTGGGCGTACAAAATGGAAGCTTTCGACGCCATCCCTTACAACGCGGCGCTGATGACCGAGCGCGGCGTCGTTGTATCGATCAATTCCGATGATGCAGAAGAGGCGAGCCACCTGAACCAGGAGGCCGCGAAAGCGATGAAGTATGGCGGGCTCTCGCCGAACGAAGCGCTCAAGCTCGTCACGCTCAATCCTGCGATCCAACTCGGAATCGATAATCGCGTTGGCTCGATTGATGTCGGCAAAGACGCGGATCTCGTCATTTACAATCACGATCCGCTCAGCGTCTACGCGGTGGTGCAAAAAACCTTAATCGATGGGCAGGTTTATTTCGACCGACAGCGCGATATCGCCCAGCGCCGCGTGCTCGCAAAAGAAAAACAGGATCTGATCGACAAAGAAAAGAAGGCTGCCGAAGCCCAGGAGAAAGCTGCCGCTGCGAAAGATAAAAAGCCGGACGCCAAGCCCGACCCGAAAAAGAAGCCTACGGAAAACGAGGGCGCCGGTCGCAGCGTCGCCGGAGGTAGCCTGTGAACCCACTCACGAGAGTGAAGAGTGTTTTGTTGTTTCTCGCGCTGTTGATAGTGTCGTCAGCGCGCGCGCAGAGCGCCTCAGGTGTGTACGCAATCAAAGGCGCAAAGGTCTATCCGGTATCCGGCACTCCTATCGAAAACGGAACTGTAATTATTCGCGGCGGCAAAATCGCCGCTGTCGGCGCGAATGTCGAAATTCCGGCGGACGCTCAGGTAATTGACGCTTCCGGGCTCGAAGTGTATCCGGGCTTGTTTGATCCATTCACGCAAATTGGCCTCAACGAAATTGGCGCGGTGTCCGCGACGGTTGACATCGCGGAGCTGGGCGATTTCAATCCCGAGCTTGTGGCTGCTACGGCCGTCAACCCGGCGAGCGCGCATATTGCCGTCACTCGCGCGAGCGGGATTACACATGTGATCGCCGCTCCGGGCGTAGGCGGATTCGATCTGCCGAGCGCGGGCGTCATCACCGGGCAGGCATCCGCATTTAATCTGGCCGGATGGACGATGGATGAGATGCAGATCAAGCGATCGATCGCGATGGTGATCATTTGGCCTTCGATCGAAACACGCTCGTTTGATCTCGCGACGTTTCGTTTCAAAACGAAGCCGTACGAAGAAGCAAAAAAAGATTACGACAACAAAATCAACGAGTTGAGCGACTGGCTCGATCGCGCGCGGCATTACGCGCAGACCAAAGAAAAGGGTTCGCCCGCACTCTTTGAACGCGATTTGAAACTGGAATCGATGGTTCCGGTGGTGGAAGGCAAGCTTCCAGTCTTGGTGGTCGCCGGAGAAGCGCGCAATATTCGCAATGCCGTGGAATTCTGCTCGAAGCAAAACTTGAAAATGATTCTTGCGGACGGTTCACAGGCATTCAAAGTGAAAGACTTGTTGAAGGAAAAGAAAATCCCGGTAATCCTTGGTCCCGTCGAGCGTCCTCCGGACGAAGACGACATGGCGTACGATCAGCAGCTCACCCAGCCGGAGGAATTGCACGCGGCAGGCATTCCAATTGCCCTCTCGAGTTTTGGAGCCGCGTTCGCGCGGCGTTTATCGCAATACGCCGGGACAGCGGTGGCCTACGGACTGCCGCACGACGAAGCTCTGAAAGCCGTAACTCTGAATGCCGCAGCGATGTTTGGCATCTCCGACCAAGTCGGATCGATCGAGCCCGGAAAGAACGCCAATATCATTGTTACGAATGGCGACCCGCTAGAGATTCGCACCGAAGTCCGTTACCTATTCATCAACGGGCAGCTCACGAGCACGGACAATCGCCATCGCGATCTTTATGAGGAGTATCACAAGCGTCCCACGGCGGGGCACTAAACCCGCGCGTTTGGGAGACGCGAATTCGCAGGCGATGCGACAACTCAGAACCAGATTCTAGTCTTGGTTCAGGTAGCCGCGATGAGCGACCTTCTCGTCGTAGGCCGTTTCACTCTCGAAGCACTCGGTCCGTAGTCCCATCGAACATCCTTCGAACCCCTGGTACTCGTTCGGTCCGGCATGCATCTTCGCCTAATGTTTGCAACCGCTTCGCCGATTGACCAGATGTTCCCTGGCAGTACGAACGTACTATTGCCGCACTTTGCCGCCCGCAACGAAAATCGACATATATCAAGGAAAGCTATCTCTACTCCCGGGGGACGGCATAGCTGCCGTAGCAAACGATGGCGCCACTAACGAAAGATTCAGTCGAAGTCGCAAATCCTGCTGGCGACGTGGAAGTTTCTCAGCCCGTTAACCAGACTAAATCCGCGCCCGGTCTTCGCTCCGATGCTGTATCCCTCGAGGTTCCCGTCAAGGTCCATGGTTCACGCGTTGTCGCAATGGCGAGCGGGTCCACGCCGCAGACCGAACCCTTTGAAGAACAAACGGCCACGATGATCGTATTTCCTCAGGGCGCGGTTCTGAGAATGTCGAGTCCCGTGAACGTCAGCCAGATGCTGGTGCTGACAAACTTGAAAACGAAGCAGGACTCGATTTGCCGGGTTCTGAAAGTTCGACCGAACGCAAATTTGGGAAGTTATGTGGAAGTGGAATTCACGCATCGGCAGCCAGGCTATTGGGGTATTTCTTTTTCGTCGGATCCCGCGCCCGTGAGTACAGTCGCGCCTCCGCCAATCAATTTGGAATCGCAGCCAAAGCAATCATACTCGCCGCCTCCTGCACCACCTGCTGCCGTCACTCCTGTGGCGAGACCGTCCGTCACACCGGCGGCGCCTCGGGAAGCCCATCCGGCCAGTGTTGCACCGCCTTTTCAGAAAGCTGTTCCGCCGACTGCACCATTCACTCCCGCGCAGCAACCGGAATCAACTTTTATTTCGATCGGTTCGCAAGAAAGTGTGCAAGAGGCCGCATCGTCCACGGCGACCACGAGAGCATTGTCACCAGTCGAGAGAAGAATCGAGAATCCGGCGCCATTTCCTCCGAAGAGCGTCCAGGCAACCGAACCTGCTCCTGCGGATCTGTCATCGCATTCACTCACCGATCTACTTGGTGACGGCGATCCAGGTTCTTCGAGCGTAGCGACACCTCCCGCCGAACCGCTTGAGGTGTCACCGTCGCGCTCGGCAGAAGCAGACGAAGCTGCGGCGGCGAATACGCCAGCGCAGCCCGCGCGCGAGATTTTTGGAAATTTTGCTGCAGCCGCAGGAAATCCGTCCCCATCTATGCAATCTGAAATCTTCGGAGCACGACTTGATGGCGGCTTGGGGACCTCTGCAATCAAAGATGCAAACGCCAACCAGAATTGGATATTGATTGCCGCGTGCATCGGAGTGCTCATCGCGGGATTGGGGGCCGGGATTTTCTACTTTCACCAGCGCCCGGGGAACAGCAGCGGCTCGAACATCCATGCCTCTGCCAATATGGCGCAGCCCGCACCGAACAATTCGGACCAGCTTCCTGCAATCACCCCGCCGGGCCAGCCGTACATGGCCGGTAGCACTGATGGAAACAGCCGGCACGGTCGAATACCGTCAGCGCTCCCCTTGCGATCACCGCTTCTCCCGTCGCCGCCGCTCCCGTCGCCGCCGCTCCGGTTGCCGACGCGAAAATATCGACGGCCAATTCGAATCGTGCTCCTGCTCCCGCGAAGCAGGCCCAACCCAGCATCACTTCGGACATGATGTCGAGTGGACTCACGGCCCGGCCGACTACTTCGACGCGAGGAAACGAAGGGCAGGTTAACGAAGCGCCGGTCCTCGATCCGTCGGTGGCAGCTCCCGGAAATAGTGCGCTGGCTGGAATCTCCTCTTCGAACGCTGTCTCCTTGCCATCACCTGAGATGAGACCCGAAGGCCCCGTCAAAATCGGCGGAAACGTAAAAGAGCCCAAGTTGCTTTCGTCAGTGATGCCGGTATATCCGTCCACTGCCCGGTCATCGGGACAACAAGGCGATGTCGTTGTCGACACGACAATCGATAAGTCTGGAAGAGTTGTTCGAATGCACGCAATTACCGGTCCCACGTCGCTTCGTTCAGCCGCAATGGATGCTCTCCGCCGGTGGCGATATGAGCCGTCTACGCTCGATGGCGAGCCCGTCGAAGTTCAAATGCAGGTGACAATCAAGTTCCGCCTCTAATCTCGTAGCTGTCTTCTAAATTTACATTGCTTGCGCGCAGCGCGGGTTCCCTCCGCGGTGTTGCTTTTTGACCCGCCGTGGCATCCAATAGTAGGATTCAATTTCTACCAATGACAAATACTGATAACTCCTTTCAGTTGAGGTGAGTGATGCGGGAAGCAGTGATCGTCAGTTCTCTTCGAACAGCAATTGGGAAGGCGTCCAAAGGTGCGCTGCGTACCACGCGCCCCGATGATTTGGCCGCACTCGTGATTAAAGAAGCGGTCGCTCGCGCGGGCGGCCTCGACCCGAAAGAAATCGAGGATGTGATTCTCGGCTGCGCGATCCCGGAAGCGGAGCAGGGCATGAATGTCGCTAGGATCTCGGCGCTGCGTGCGGGAATGCCCGTGGAATCTTCTGCGATGACTATCAACCGATTCTGCTCGTCGGGCTTGCAGGCCATCGCTATCGCCGCCCAGCGAATCATGGCAGGGCAGGGGGAGGTGGCCGTCGCTGGCGGTACTGAATCGATGAGCATGGTTCCCATGGGTGGCAACAAGGTTTCTCCCAATCCGTGGCTCATGGACAACTACCCGGACGCTTACCTTGGCATGGGATTGACCGCTGAGAATTTGGCGAAGAAATACGGTATCACGCGCGAGCAATCGGACGAATTCTCGTACGCGAGCCACCAGAAGGCGATTGCAGCGATTGCGGCAGGAAAATTCAAAGATGAAATTGTGCCTGTCGACGTGAGCTACACCGTACTCGAAGCCAGCGCGAATGGCTCACCAAGTGGCTCGCGCCCCAGAACGGTGAAAATGAAATTCGACACCGACGAAGGACCGCGCGCCGATACTTCAGTGGAAATATTGGGAAAGCTCAAACCCGCGTTTCATGTGCACGGCGTCGTCACCGCAGGCAACAGCTCGCAGATGAGCGACGGCGCTGCGGCCGCAGTTGTGATGAGTGCCGACCGTGCTCGCGCGCTCAGCATCGAGCCGATGGCGCGATTCCTCGCATTCGCCACAGCTGGCTGCCCGCCTGAAGAAATGGGAATCGGTCCGGTGTTTGCGATCCCGAAGGCGCTGAAAATTGCTGGTTTGACGCTCGATCAGATCGATGTGATCGAGTTGAACGAAGCGTTCGCTGCCCAGGCCCTCAGCGTTATGAAAGTTGCAGGAATCGATCCGTCGCGAGTGAATCCCAATGGCGGCGCGATCGCGCTCGGACATCCGCTTGGCTGCACGGGAGCGAAACTTACGGCATCGATTCTGCGCGAACTCGAACGCCGCAACGCACGCTACGGGATGGTTACGATGTGCGTCGGCGGCGGCATGGGTGCCGCCGGAATTTTCGAACGCATCGCCTGAACCGCATCCGGCGCGAAACTGCCGCACAGCTGTCGTACTGAGCGCAAGCTCCAGCGGCGCATCTCCCAAACTCGATTGTTCGGCACGCTTCACAGAGTCATCGGCATTCGCGGTCGTCGCGTCATCGGGATGAACCGTCATTCCCTGGAATGGAAAATCGCCGGTGAAGACGGGATTGCATGCTATCTTCCCAGTTAGGCGAGAATTCGATTCAATTCCTCTGCCCATTGTTTTTCAATCTCACTCACACGTTCCTGCGGCAATCCATACGTCGAGAACCACAACTGCGCTTCGTGTTTTCCCGCGAATCCATCAATGGTGGGCCAAAGTAGAGCGTCGTTGGGAGACTCGACGGTGATGCAAAATCCGCGCGGCGGCGCGACAAATTCCACTTGCCCCGTCCACGTCTCGCTCGTAGCAGCCGGAAGCGAGTAGCGCTGCCCCCACGCGCAAATCTTTCGTGCCATCAAAGAAAATCCCGCCCGGCTCAACCAGCTTCTCGTAAATTTTTTCGCGGGCCATCGCTACTCTCAGCCGCGGCCATGCAGCCTATTGCTTCCGCGACAAATGAGAGAGACAATCACTTTTTACTGACCCCCACTTTTGCGGAGGCATCAAACATCATGGCGACGGCACCTGTTTCGCAAACACTCAATCGCGGCGGCTCCTTCCTGCTCACTTCTACCAGGCCCGAAGAAGTATTCACCCCCGCCGATCTCAGCGATGACCAGCGCCTGATAGGCCAAACCGCCGAAGAATTCGTGCAGAAGGAAATCATGCCGCACGTTTCCGATCTCGAAGCCCACAAAGAAGGCTTGATGGCGGAAATGCTCAAGAAAGCCGGTGAGATCGGCCTCCTCGGCGGTGCGATTCCCGAAGCGTATGGCGGCTCCGGGCTCGACAAAATTTCTGCTACGGTGCTCGCCGAAAAATTGTCGGGATATGCGTCGTTCGCGGTTTCGCACGGCGGCCACGCCGGAATCGGAACAATTCCGATCGTTTATTTCGGTACCGAAGAGCAAAAGAAAAAGTACCTGCCCAAAATCGCTTCCGGCGAACTCCTCTCCTGCTACTGCCTCTCGGAGCCGCAGGCTGGCTCCGATTCGCTCGCCGCACGAACACGAGCCGTGCTCTCACCGGATGGCAAGAACTGGATTTTGAACGGCCAGAAAATGTGGATCACGAACGGCGGTTTCGCTGACGTTTACGTTGTATTCGCAAAAGTGGATGGCGAGAAGTTCTCCTGTTTCATCGTCGAACGGGGAACGCCCGGCTTTTCCGCAGGTGCTGAAGAAAAAAAGATGGGTATTCGCGGTAGTTCCACCGTGCCGATCTTTTTCGAGAACTCACCGGTGCCAAAAGAAAATCTCTTGCACGAAGTCGGACGCGGCCACATCGTCGCATTCAACACGCTGAACGTCGGCCGCTTCTCCCTTGGCGCGTACTGCCTGGGCGGCTCGAAGGAAGTGCTTAAAGCGTCGTCGAAATATTCGAAAGAACGCACCGCATTCGGCAAATCGCTCAAGGATTTTGGCCTCATCAAAACGAAGCTCGGCGAAATGGCCATCCGCATCTATGCGGTGGAGTCGATGATCTATCGCTCGGCGGGAATGATCGAAGCAGCCGTGTCAATCCCTCAGCCCGGCGCAGATAAGACGCAGCAGGCCATGCAGGTTCTCGAGGAATACGCGATCGAAAGTTCCATCAGCAAAGTTGCCGGGAGCGAGACCCTCGATTACTGCGTGGACGAAGGTGTTCAAATTTTCGGTGGCTACGGTTTTCACGAAGATTATCCGGTGGCGCGCGCCTACCGAGACAGCCGCGTGAACCGCATCTTCGAAGGCACGAATGAAATCAACCGCATGCTCATCATCCAGATGCTGATGAAGCGCGCAACGGCCGGAATCGTCCCGCTGATTCCTGCGGCGATGAAACTTGCCGAAGAGGTTCTGGCTGGCCCGTCCTTCGAAGAAGCTCCCTCCGGCGCGTTTGCCGATGAAGAGCGCTCGCTCGCGCAGGCCAAGAAAATCTTTCTGCTTGCCGCCGGCACCGCCCTCCAGAAATTCCGCGAGAGCCTCGCCGAGCAACAGGAAATCGTCGCGTCGCTGGCGAATATCGCGATGGACGTATACGCGATGGAATCGTCGCTCCGCCGCGCTCAGAAAACTCTCGCTACGCGAGGTGAGTCAGCAAGCGTGATGGGCGACGCTGCACGAGCGTTCACCTACGACGCCATGGACCGCATCGAAAAGGAAGCGCGCACGGCTCTTGCTGCCACAGCGGACGGCGATACGCTCGTCACCCAACTCGCCGTATTACGCCGCTTCGCCAAGCACGCGCCAGTCGACACCATAGCGATCCGCCGTCGAGTAGCCGACGCAGTCCTCGCGCAGGATCGCTACCCCTTCGAAGGCCGCTAGTCGCTCGCATTTGAAGTGCGGCACACTGCCGCGAGTCGTTCAAATTTCGGACGCTCTTGCAAACCTGTCATCCTGAACGCATCCGATCAGAATGCGCGCAGGATCTCAGCGCAAAGTGCTTTTGCAAACAGCTCCATCGCTTCTTACCTATCCCACTTTGAACCAGGCGAAACAAAAAGAAACCCGCACTCCGCAGACGAAAAACGGCGCCAATTAACGTCTGCTAACCTGGCGGTACCCGAAGTACTCGCTTACTACTTCTGCGGAAAGCGTTTTCTTATTCAACCTGTTTGCTCTCATACAGGGTTTTACTATTCCCTTTCACTTTCAGCGACTTACACGCCCGCGCATTTGGGCCTTCTCGTGCATTTATCCCGGTGACACTCGGTGAGGCCTAATGAAGATGCTTTTCGGACAAGTGAAAACGATCGCTCAATCAGCCGTTGAAAAAGCGAAAGTGCGCAAAGGGCTGATGGCTGGCATTGCGATATTCTTCGTGTTCCAACTCTATTTCGTTCGCGAATTACTCGCGGCGGAGCTGCTCTTCGGTGTTGGATTTGCGATTTTACTAGCTCTCGGGGGGCTTGCGTATTTCGTCGGTTCGCTCGGCGAACGCGGCCTGGATTTCGCAGAAATAGGCGTGCGCGTGATCGGCGATACGGCGCGCCGTGGTTTTAACAGCCTGGAAGAAATCAGTAGAAAGCCATTCCGCCATCCACGTTCAGAGTCTGCCCAGTAATTGCGCTCGATTGATCGGATACCAGGAACAAAGCCGCAGATGCAATTTCGTCGGCCGTCTGCGGCCTCCCCTGCAAAATTCCTTCCACCATCTGCTTGAACATCGTTTCTTTATCCGCCTGAAAATATTCCGAGAGCGATTGGCCCAGTTCCTGCGACATTTTCGTTTCCGGCACTGGCCCCGGACTGAGCGCGTTTACGCGCACGCCTTTTCGCGCAGCTTCCGCTGCCAACGTGTGCGTCAAGCCAATCAGCCCTGCTTTTGACGCCGAATACGGGCTATTCATCTGGAAGGCGGCTTTGGCGGCGACGCTCACAATGTTTAGAATCGACCCCGCACCGCGCTCGTACATCTCCGGCAGCACCAGTCGCGCCAGCAGAAAAGGCCCACGCAGGTTCACAGCGATCGCTTCGTCCCATTCGCGCGCCGAAATCTTTTCCACCGGCAGCACCGGCCCGTAGATCCCGGCATTATTCACCAGGATATGAATTCCGCCAAAGGCTTCTCGCCCCGCGCGCACAATTTTGTCGCAATCCGCTTCCTGCGACACATCCGCCACCACCGCCGCGGCTTTTCCGCCCTGCTGCTCGATTTCTGCAGCGACTTGTCTCACTTCCGTCCCGGTTCGCGCCGCCAGAACAACGGCGGCTCCCTCACTTGCGAACCTGCGCGCAATTGCGCGGCCGATCCCGCGCCCCCCACCCGTCACGATCGCCACCTGCCCCTTCAAAATCGTCGCCATCTATCCTCCTCCCTGCAAATGCGAACGCGAGAATATCATCGAACTCGAAACGTCGCAGGTGGCGATGGCAGACGCCGTCCACCTTGCAGCAATTTGTCATCCTGGCGTGGCGAAGGATCTCAGCGTGCCGTCAAGCACCGAGACGAAATCTCGCCCCCGCTCGCTCCCCCCAAAATCCTTACACCAACTCCAACCGGACAAATCGCTCCCGACGTGCTAGGGTAATTGGAGGACTATGGCGACGCACATATTTTCGGCCGAACGGGAGGCCCGGAACTCAAAGCCGGTATTCTGCCTTCCGGCCCGATCCGCAGACCCGGTGCCACCAAATGAGCCGCAATTTCTAATCGCAAATGCGTTATTAGAAGTTAGCGTAACTCACACAAAATACAGCGTCGACGGTTGGTCTAATCGCAAACAGAAGCGGTTTTCTAAACCAGCTTTTCGATGGTCATTTCAGCACTTGGGGTGCTCGCTCGCTGTAGCAGGAAGCCGATGCATCAGGTAAAATAAGAGCCTGCGGAGAGGCAATTGACGCTGACAAACATTCAAGGCGCCAACGGTGCGAAAACGTTGGTGCGGGTTCGGCCACGGGGATTTTGCGCGGGAGTCGTGCGCGCCGTCGACATCGTTGAGCTAGCGCTCGAGGCCTATGGCCGCCCGGTTTACGTGCATCATGAAATCGTTCACAACCGCTACGTAGTCGATCAACTTCGCCGTCGCGGTGCGATTTTCGTCGAATCGATCGAAGAAGTTCCGGAAGGCGCAGTCCTCGTATTTAGCGCTCATGGCGTTCCGCCGCGTGTTCGTCTCGAAGCGCAGGAGCGCCGGCTGCGCGTCATCGACGCGACGTGCCCGCTCGTAACGAAAGTCCATCTCGAAGCGCTGAAATTCGCCCGTGAAGGACGCACCTTGATTTTGATTGGGCATCGCGACCACCAGGAAATTGTTGGAACTTCCGGCGAAGCCCCGGACCAAACGGTTATCGTTGGCAGCGTGGAAGAAGTCGACGAGCTGCAAGTCCCCGATCCGGAACGGCTGGCTTTCCTCACACAGACCACACTTTCCCTTTACGACACGCAGGAAATTGTCGCACGTCTGCGACAGCGGTTCCCGACGATCGTCGGCCCCGCTTCGGACGACATCTGCTACGCAACGCAAAATCGTCAGGAAGCGGTTGAAGCGCTCACGCGAGAAGTGGAACTCATTCTTGTGGTGGGCTCGGCAAACAGCTCGAATTCGAACCGCCTCGTCGAAGTCGCCAAGCGAGCGGGCGTCGCCGCGCGCCTAATTGAAGATGCGAACGACATCGAAGAATCCTGGGTCACTGGCGTGAAGACGCTTGGACTCACAGCCGGAGCTTCCGCGCCCGAGATTCTCGTCGAGCAGGTCAGCCAGCGCCTTGCGAAGTTTGGTTTCACCAACGAGCGCGATCTCGATCTGATTCGCGAAGATGTGCGCTTCACTCTGCCGCCTGAACTCGCGGCGCGCCAGAGTGCGCACTAATTCGAAATGCGGCCACGCTGTCAAAAAAAAACATAGGAGCCAATGAGTGGCGGTTAAGATAGTCCGCCAGCCGAATAAGATTGCGCTGCTGGGAGCGCCCACCAGCGCCGCCGCGATGTCAGCGGGACACGAAGGCGCTCCTGCGGCTCTACGCTCTGCCGGTTTGGCAGACCGGCTTCGCGCCGTTGGCTATGAAGTTGCCGACCTTGGCGATGATCCTCCCCAGCTTTACCGGCCCGACGACGAAAGCCCGCGCGCCAGAAATCTTCCGCGAGTGATTGCTGCGCTCGAAGCTCTGAAGCCGCGCGTCGAGCAGGCTGTGAAATCCAGCGCTCTTCCTCTCATTCTTACAGGGGACTGCTCGATGGCGCTCGCAACGGTTGCAGGTGCTCGCCGTTACTTCCGCAACGTGAGCATGATCTACATGGACCGCGATGCAGATTTGAACACGCCGGCGACAACTCCGTCAGGTTGCGTTGATGGCATGGTTGTTTCGCACTTGACAGGAACTGGCGCAGCGGAAATGGTGAGGTTCTGGGGCGAGCCGCCTCTTGTGCGTGAACCGGATCTGGCTCTCTTCGGCGTCGCGCGACTGGATCCTCCGGAAGAACAATTGTTGACGAAATCCCCACTCCGCTGTTTTCTTGCATCCGACATTCAGCGGATGGGCGCGGCGGCCGCAGCACTGGCAGCGGTGGATCGCATCCACGCAAACGGTTACCAGTTCATTCTTCATTTCGACGTGGACGTGATCGCTGATTTCCAAGCCACCAATTATCCCGGTACCGGCGGCCTAAGTCTTGACGACGTGCGCGACGCGCTCGAAGTGTTCGCTACGCAAAAGCATCTCGCAGCGATTGAGGTGGCCGCCTATAATCCGACGAAGGATTCCGACGGCAGTGGCGCGAAGCTCATTGTCGAACTTCTTTCGCACGTTCTCGGGAAAAGGCTTGAAATTTTGAAGTCCGCTGCGCCTGCCGCGCCGCCTCCAGTGGAAGCGGCGGTTGCGGCCACCCCGAAATTCGCCGATGCTCCTGCGGAGGGGCCGCAAACTTCAACTGCTAACGCTTCTGGAGCGGCTGCCGCCGAGGCTGCGCCAGTTGTTCCTGGCGAATCGTGGTCCTCGGATTTGCTCGGCGACGACGCGACCGCAGCCGATGAGGGCGCCAATCCCGACCCGCTCCAATCTTCCGGAGATTCTTCTGGGGAAGAGGACGAGTCTCGATCCTAGCGGAACTTTTCTCTACTGCGTACCGCTCGTTTGACCCTTGTGAACCAGCCTCGTAACCGAGAAATCATGTCGCGCAAACTTTCTCCAATGACGCACAAATTGTCGGTGATCATTTTCGATATCGACGGTGTGTTGGTGGATACGCGCGGCTCTTTCCAACGCACCACGCTCGAAACAGTCCGTCTATTTACGTCCAAGCGCGTGACGCGCTCGGAACTTCATCGCTGGAAGAATCGCCCGGGCTTCAACGACGACTGGAAGCTGTCTCATGCCTGGGTGCGCCAGCTAGGCGGGGATTTCAAATATGAGGAAGTGAAACGGCGTTTCCAGGACATCTACTGGGGCCGAAACGGCCAGGGAAACGTGCGTGGTGAAAAGTGGCTGCTGTCGCCCGCAAGCATGAAACGCATCGCGAAGTTTGCAACGCTCGCCGTTTTCACTGGCCGCATTTACAGGGAACTTGACTACACGCTCGATCGCTGGAAGGTGCGCAATCTCTTCCAACAGATTGTAACCGCCGAGGACGTCTCGAGGACCAAGCCCGATCCCGAAGGCCTCCTCAAGATTCTTGCTGGCCGCGATCCCGCAACCGCGTTGTACATCGGCGACAACATCGACGACGCACTCGCCGCGAAAGCCGCTCGGATTCCCTTCGTTGGGGTGCTTCCTCGTCAAAGTCCAGAGCGCCGCCATCGTGGTACTCGCCTGAAAGAGTTGGGAGCGCTCACTATCCTCGGCAAGATCAATGAGTTGGAAGCATGGCTTAAAAAATACGAGCGCCTCGCCCAAACGTCCGAAACCTCCCGCCTACGAACCTGATAGGACTAACTGGTAGTACCGAAAAGGACACCAGTACCATTGTTCGTAACGCCCCTAAACCCCATATTTACATGTAGAGGCGGGGCTGTTTAGCCCCACATTGTTGCCATGAACGCCAACGCCACCACGCGAACTGCGGCTGCTCGGGCCTTCGTCCGCAGCCTCAACATCCTGCTCAAGTTCGCTCGAATGTACGATTTCGGGCATCCTCGCACCGTCAAGCAGTACGAGACGGCATGGAGCGAATTACAAAGTGCCCTCGGCTCGGATAACGAAGCCGGCGTTTTGCTTTCCGTCTCTGGCGACCAACTCCTGCTCGATGGCATGGCGCTTGAATCGGCTGCGGCGGAAAAAAGTTTCGCGCGTATGCTTTCAGCGGCGGGGATTGCGAGCATTCACTTTTCTCCGAAAGTAACGCAGGCAAGTCTTGCGCGCTTCACGCGCGGATTTCCGACCGGCACAGGAGCGAAGCCCGCTCAACTCGTCGAGCAATTGAAAACTGCACTTCAGGGCGATCCACACATTCACGTGAACGAAGTCTGCTTCGTCCCCGCGGATTCTTCCATCGCGAAATCGTCAGTTGCGGCGCATATCACCGCGCGCACCCTCGGCATGGATTCCGCTGCGGCTAACGAGCTTTTCAACGATCCCGAAAAACTCTTGCAGCTCATCGTCGCAGCAGAAGGCACCAAGGGTTCTCGCGGCGACGGGAGCGGTCCGGGCGGCGACGGAGCAGGCGGCTCTGGACGGGGCTCTGGTTCTGGCGGATGGGGAGACGGTAGCGGCAGCGGATCGGGCAGCGGCGGTGGGTTCGGAGGCGGCAGCAGATCGGGTAGCGGCGGTCAAGGCTCGGGTGGACCTGGATTCGGCGAAGGTTTGGGTCCTGGTCCAGGCGGCTCAGGTTCCGGATTTTACGCAGGCGGCCCTGGAGGAAGTGGAAACGCCGCAAATGATGGTTCGCACGGCGGCGGAATGATTTCAGGTTCGTACAGTCCCGCTGGAGTTGCTGGAAGCGGCTCCTTGGGCGGCAGCGGTGTTGGCGGAGATGCCGGCACTTGGAATATCGTCGGCGGCAGCAGCGGCGGCGGCGCTCGCCTAGATCCGAACGCTGGAGGTTTCTGGCTTAATGGCGACGCATCCAGCGGCGCCGGATCGAATTCCGGCGGTGGCACTGGCGTTGGAATTTCCGGTCCAGCATCCGGCGTAAGCGGTGACTCAGGCGCGGGCGGTTCTGGCGGAGCAATTCCGGGCGCGATTCCTGTAACAGGTTCGGCAGCCGGCTCAGGCGGCGGGTCGAGAGTAGGCGGCGGCCAAGGCTCAGGCGGCGGGTCAGGAGCAGGCGGCGGGTCAGGAGCAGGCGGCGGGTCAGGAGCAGGCGGCGGGTCAGGAGTAGTCGGCGGCCAAGGCTCAGGCGATTCGGGCACATGGAATATCATCGGCGGAAGCAATCAGGGTGCTCCGATCGATCCCAATGCCGGTGGCTTCTGGCTCAACAAGAATGATTCGGAGGGCTCCGGCGGAAATCGGAGTGGCGGCTCAGGCAGAGGCTTATCAGGTGGAAGTGCCGAGCACGGCGGAGCGGGAAAACATGGTGGCAGCGCGGAAGGCGGCAACTGGGGCCCTGCGTCATCTCCTGTTTCGGCGGGTGGATTCGCTGGCGGAGTTGGGCCGGGTTCTGGAGCTGGCAACAGCGCTGCCTCGAACTCACGAATCTGGCGAGTTCCTCCCGGCGCGAGCACCAATCCCGATGCCGGTTCACCGGGCCGTTGGGCGAATGCCACATCAGGTATTCGTGTGGGAAGATCATCGCGTGCGGCGGCCGGTACGGGATCGATGGCCGTCGAAACCGGTTTGATGACGCTTCAAGAAGACGAGCTGCAGGGAATTCTGCAGGTTCTCGCGCAGATTGCCCGCACGGCAGATGGCACGAAAGACAAACTGGATCCAAGCGCGTTTCAATCGCGGCTTTCCACATTGCCTCGCCGCGCGCGTTTCACGATCAGCCAGGCGCTATCGGCGCTGGCGGCTCAGGCTCCCACGGAATCTTCGGACAAGCCGACGCTTCTCAAACTCGCTGAACACATTGCCATTCGGTTCGCGCTTGAAAGCTACGAACGCGGGGATATCGAAGTGAATTCCGTGCGCCAACTGCTCGACGAGATGAACACCGAGCTCGACGGGTTGCGCAAGATCATGGGTGTGTACGAAGAAAAAATGACTCGCGCCGGGCTTGCTGTTCAATCTCACGTGGAAATGCTTGCCCAGCAATTCTGGACCGAGGTTTCGGAAGAGAAGAAGAAGGCGGTGCTCGAATCGAGCGACGCGTGGTGCGTCCCGCCGGCCAAGGTCCGCGAGTATGTTGAAGCGGCGCTGGCGCGCGGCGAATCAGAAGCTGCGATCGGCATTTTGCGCAATTACGCAAACTGCATCACGCACAAAACCACCCAACCACGGCGGCAAGCTGCGATGGGATTGGCCGAACTTGCCTCGGTCTACGCGAATACGGATGAGCGGCTGCTCATGGATGTGATCCGTCAGGTTGGCATCCAACTCACGGAAGAGCGCGACTCGGAAATGCAGAGCCTCGTGGGCGCGGCGTTCGTTCGTGTGTCGCAAGAAGCCACGAATAAACGTTCTTTTGCCGCCATCCAGCGCTCCGTTGAAATGATCGATTACGTGGAAGCCGAACGCCCGGAAATGGGCAAGAATTTGCGGCCCAGGATTGCGATCGCAGACCGGCTCCCCGAGTTCATCGAAGAGGCGCTCAAGACCGGCCAAGTCCAAAGTGGGTTTGCAGATTTGCTTCGCCGAATCCCTGCACCTGCGGCAGAACAACTGGCGAGCCGCTTTACACGCTCGGGCTTCCGGGAGGATTGCGAACTTCTTGTTTCCATGATGAATATGCTCGGACCGGAAGGTCTGGAGCATCTCCGCAAGCGACTTCGGAATGGAAACCAGCACGAAGCGATCGATTCAATCGGGATGTTGGCGAGAATCGATCTGGAAACGCTGGAGCACTTGCTGCCAGAGAGAATGAAAGAGTGGAAACGGACTGCGCACGACCGGGTGGTTCGTCAAATAGCAGCCAGTGGCGCAAACGAAAGAGGGCGCCTGTTGCTGCAGGTGTTCGATTCTCTGGACGCTCTGATCCGGCCGCTCGCGGTGGACGAGATCGGGATGAGCGGAGAGCAATCCTCCGATATGCGGCTGCTGCGTCTGGCGGAAGGCGATTTGCCGGCCGGCGGGACGGAGTATTTGCGGCTCAAGGCGATCGAGGCGCTGGGCCGGCTTCGCTCGGCAGGTGCGGAAGCAGTCCTTCGCAAGGTCTCGGAAGCGCGCAAAGCATGGCGCTGGGCGAACCCGAGCGAACTCCGTGTCGTCGCATCCCAAGCCATGGAAAAGATCGACCCTGAATGGGTGCGCAGTTTTATTCCGAGGAGCGGTCTGAGCGTCGCGGAATTTTCAATCGAGCCGTTGGATGCGGATCCGGAATCATCGGCGATTCGTCAGCGGCGGTATTCTCGCTTGCGGCTGGAACATCCCGTGCCCGCTACCACCACGAGCTTGAAAGAAAACTGTCACATGGAAATTCCGGAGATGACGCTCGGCGGCGGAATCGCAGTCTGCGACCAGAGCCTGTATCCTGGCAGCATCGTAAGCGTCAAAATGGCCACCGCTTCCAAATCGGTGAAGGCGCAGATGATTGTGCGCGATGCGAATACACAGGCGCGAGCGTTCGAGGTGGTGGACATGGACCTCGAAGAACGCGCGAAATTGCGCAAGCTTCTGGTGCAGCTGGGCAACGCGCTGAAACATTCGACGCCGAAAGAGCGAAACAGGCGGTCGACACGAACCATTCTCTCGACGCCCGTCTAGATCTTCTGACGGTCCCGCCGCTCCGGCAACCAGTGACGCGGCCGGCGCAGCTTTACGGGCGCGGATTCGGTTTGCGGCCCGCTCTCGGTATGTAACGCTCCCAACCGTACTGCCGCAGCGACCAATCCTCCAGAAATCAAAGTGCTTGCCACAAGCGCACGCGAGAAGGTCATTCGCATAGCGATATTCGCCACAACCACAAGCCCGGCCGTCAACCCATAGGTTGTGAGAGCGACACGAAGAGTGGACCAGCCGCGAGCCAGGAGCAAATCGTAAAAATGACGTCGGTCGCCATGAAATGGCGAACGTCGCTGCCGAAGGCGGCGCAGCACCGCCAGTGCCGCGTCGCCCAGCGGAATTGCGCCGGCCAGCAGCGGGAATAGCAGCGGAAATTTTGCGGTGGTAGTGATTCCGGCGCGATAAAGATCAAGCCCGAGGAACGCGGCCAAAAATCCGAACAGCGTGCTGCCTGAATCGTGCGCAATTACCTTTTCCGAGTTTTCGAAAAACTCGGAATCTCCAGCCGCGTCGAGCTCGTTCTCTATTGCCTTCAGCAACGCCAAAGCCATCCTTCAGCCGTCGTGAATTGACCGCAGGTTACCGGCGCCATGGACGAGTCGCCCCGCACATCTTTTTTCTTGACACGGTTCACCGCTCCAATCCATTGTTCCGTTCACATGCGTTCAAGCGCGTTTCAAGAACTTTTCAACCTCGCGTCGCGTCGGCATTGACGGCTGCGCGCCTTTTCTCGTAACCGAAATCGCCGCCACAGCTGCGCCAAACCGCGCCGCCTCGAGCGGCCGCTTGCCCACCATCAGGCTCACCGCAAATCCCGCATTGAACGCGTCGCCCGCCGCGGTCGAGTCCACAGCCTTCACGTGAAACGCCGGGGCCATCTCCCGAATTCCATCCGCTGTTGCGATGAACGCCCCCTGCGCTCCCATCTTGATCACGACATTCTTCGGCCCCCGCGTCATCAGCAGTTCCGCGCACCGCGCCGCCGTCGCCGGCGTTACCGGTTCATCGTGCGGCAGCCCGCAGAGAATCCGAGTCTCGCTCTCGTTGGGAGTGATCCACGTGGTGCTACGCAGCAAGTCGGCGGGCAATTCGCGCGCCGGCGCCGGATCGAGCATCAGCGGTATGTTGTTCTTGCGCGCATATCCAGCGAGCTCGTCCATCGCATCGAGCGGGATTTCGAGTTGCGCCAGGATCATCCCGGCCTTTCGCAATAGCGCCGCATTCTTCGCCACGTCACGGCCTGTCACTTTCCCATTCGCGCCCGGCACCGCGACGATATTGTTCTGTCCGTCGCTGCCGATATTGATCAGTGCCACGCCCGACGAGCCTTTCGCCGTCTCAACCGCCCGCACATCCACTCCAGCCTTTTGCAGCGCGCGTTTCAGACCCGGCCCGAATGAGTCATCGCCAACCTTCGCGATCATGCTCACCGGATATCCAAGGTTTGCAATTGCGACCGCCTGGTTCGCGCCTTTCCCTCCGTAAAACGTCGCGAAATCGATTCCCGTCAATGTTTCTCCGGGCAACGGCACTCGCTCCGCAGTAGCCACCAGATCGAAATTCACGCTCCCCATCACCACAATCGGTTTCGGCATGTTCTCTCTCAACCAGGAAATAAACCCAGAACTCAAATCAATAAACGCGCGCGAATGCGCGCGGCCGCGACGTTTCTAGTGTTTCCACCAGGGAGCGTCGGCCACATACGGCCGCTTGGCGGCAACGAAGTCCGCAATCTCAGCAAGCCGTTCCGCATCTGTCATTCGCCCGGTGTAGCAATGCGGCTCGCCAACTCCGTACTCGAAGAATCCCTCGTAGTGCGGGTTCTCGGTCGTCTTCATCCAGTTTTCAAGTTCTCGCACGGCGTAGTTCAATTGATAGGTGTCCATCGTTCCGATATAGATGTGCAGCTTATCGACGAGCTGCGGCCCTACCGTAGCCCAATTGCGTTTCAAGTACTCGAGCAGATCAAAATTGTCCTTCCAGTATTGCGCTACCTGCGAATTGATTTCGCCCGTGCGCTTGTTGAACGCTGGCTCAAAATATCCGTCATTCCCGAGCGGACCGAATACAGCCGACCAGATATCAATCTGCTCGCCGGAGCGCCCATGCGTGCCATTCACGAGTTCAAGATGATTCCGCTGCTCGGACGTGAGACCGATGCGCCCGTCCGTGAATACCGAATTGACGGTCGGCTCGCGCCTCCATTCATACTGCTTGTAGAACGCGTTCGTGTCCTTGTAGAAGTTGATTCCTTCCACGTATGTGAACGTCACCGGGTCGGGGCAGTATCCCCAAGTGCCGCCAAAAAAGTCAGGATGATAAATCTGGAGCGCCAGCGCTTCCCATCCGCCGGTCGATCCTCCTGTCAGAATGCGCGCGTAGGACTCTTTGATCGTTCGAAAGCGCTTCTCGATCTCAGGAATCAGCTCCTGCATCACCGAATCGCCGTACGGCCCGACGTTCACTGAATTCACCGCGTAAGAGTCGTCGAAATAGGGATTGGGATGCTGAAACGTCACGACAAGCATTCGCGGGAATTTGTCAGCCGTCCACGCTTGATAGAGTTCGTAACCGCGCTTCACGAAACGCGCCCGCGGTCCCGCGTCCTTAAGTTCCTGCTCGGTGGGGGCATCGGTGCGAAAGCCCATCGGAGCGCTGAGTTCGAAATGCCCTTGTTCGTACACAACCGGATAGCTGATCGTCTCGCGCGCGTAATCCTTCGGTAGCAGAACCGTCGCACCGATGTAAATTGGGCGTCCCCAGAATTTTGTCAGCGAAGGACTCTGAATTTTGAAGCGTTTCACCCATTCCGTATCGGCAGGCGCGACGATTGGAGGAATCACATCTGAAGCAACGAGCTTGATCACTTTTCCGGGATTCGCCTTTGGGTCGACGTGAATCTGCTGCACCGCGCTCTTCAGGTTTCCCGGCGATAACGTCCATTGCTGGCCTTCCCACTGATCGTCGTGCATCCAGACCACGTGGCCATCGGCGCGCTTGAACTCCGAGTAGACGTCGATGAATCCCTGCACGAAGTAATCACCAGCGGGAACATCGTTTAGATTCTCGATTGGAGATCCAAGGTCGGTGTTGTCGATGATCGCGGCATCTCCCGGCGCTAGCTTCTCGAAGTCGCGGCCAAAAAACGGGACTCCCATGCGCCCGGTCTGAAATCGCGGCTCGACGTCATTATTTCGCGCGAGAATTACAAATACGCGCCCGGTGATTGGACCGGGGTGCACGGATTCCGGGACGGATACCTCAAATCGTAGACCTTGGCTCTGCGCGGAGACGGCTTTTGCCGCAGTGAAGAAGGCGAAAACCAACAAACCAATCGCAACTCGTTTGCGCATCTTTGATCCCTTTCTCGAAGAACACTCAAGCATTTCCGGCAACTTGGACCGATGAGTCTACACCACACCTTGCTCCCCGCCGAAATAGAGAGAAGTGCCCCGGCGCTGTCTGCACTGCACTTGTAGGCCAAAATGACGCCCTCCCGGTGTACAATACCTCCTGCCCGAGAAGTTCAATACAAACGCCGGCCTGAACGACCTTTTCCCGAGCTTCGGCTCAGAATTAAACTCTCATTTATGAAAGGACAAACTGTGAAGAAACGACTCGTTACGTTCGCGCTGTGTTTGGCAGTAGCATCGCCTCTGTTTGCTCAGAAGAAGGAAGAAGAGCGTCTCTCGAATTCAGCCACTGCAATGCAGGTAATCCTGGCAAACGGGCTGCCCACCAGCATTGTCAACCAAGCAGATTGCATTTTGATTTTCCCAAGCGTGAAGAAAGTAGCAATTGGCATCGGCGGCAGTTACGGCCGCGGTGTGCTCGTTTGCCGCGAAGGCGCAAAGATGGATGGCAAGTGGGGCGCGCCTGCAATGTACAAGCTCGACCAGGGCAGCATCGGCGTGCAGCTCGGTTCCACTGCGACTGATTTCGTGCTCGTAGTGATGAACCAGCGGGGCGCAGAGCAAATCTTGAACGGTAAGACAAAGCTCGGAGCGAATGCAGCTGCCGCAGCCGGTCCCACGGGCGCTGCTGCAAACGGCTACAACGCCGACGCGATGAAGGTGGATGTCCTCACCTACTCGCGCACAAAGGGCCTGTTTGCAGGCGTGTCTTTAGAAGGCGCATCGATGGATACCGATGACGACGCCAACAAAGCGCTGTATGGCAAACCAATTACGGCCAAGGACATCACTGCGGGCGGACAGGCTGTTCCCGCGGGCGGGAAATCGTTGATCGAATTGCTCGACAAGACGTCACCAGCCAAGAAGTAACATCCGCAGCAGAACACGCTGAAGGCATGCGAGGCACAGCTGGGCGCAACACTGCGACTCAACTGTGCCTCGAACTTTTTATACGGGGCGCGTTTGCTCGTATCTGGATCTCGCGACCGTCCGTCCGTGAATTCTCAATCCATTCGCGAAACGAATCGAGAATTGTTACGTTCGAACGCCTCGATTGACGATCCATTCGGCGATCTAATTTCGTCTCAAATCCAAACCTGAACGGCGCTCGTGCGGCAGTCTCTGTGTTAGCATTTATGAGCCGAATCGGGGCCCGGGTGGCGGAATGGCATACGCGGGGGACTTAAAATCCCCTGCCCTTAACGGGGCGTGTGGGTTCGACCCCCACCCCGGGCACTCTGGTTTTGTCGCCTGAGAATGGCGCGAGAAAATGGGCCGAAAAAATAAGGTATTTGCCACAGTGGACGAGGCTGTTGCGGACATTCCCGACGGCGCGACAATTATGTTCGGCGGCTTCGGCGGCGCCGGATTCCCCAACAACTTAATTCAAGGCCTCGCGCGGCAGGGTGCCCGCAATTTGAAGGTAATCAGCAATAATTGCGGGACGGGTGACGGCGAGTTGGGATTCTTGTTCATGAACCGGCAGATTCGACGTGTGATAGCGGCGTTTCCCGGTCCGGGCGCGAAACATTTCCACGAGCAATTCGACGCCGGAGAAATTGACCTCGAGCTCGTGCCCCAGGGAATTCTCTGCGAGCGGATGCGCGCACACGGCGCAGGCATTCCGGCGTTCTATTCGCCGGTGGGCGTGGGTACAGAGATTGCGAACGGCAAAGAAGAGCGCGTGATTCGCGGGCGTCGGTATATTCTGGAAGACGCGCTCGGCGCCGATTATGCGTTCATTAAAGCGTACCACGCCGATCGCATGGGGAATCTCGTTTATCGCAAGACGGCGCGAAATTTTAATCCGATCATGGCCACGGCGGCGAAGACTGTGATTGTGGAAGTCGATGAGATCGTCGAGACCGGTTCGCTCGATCCGGAGATGATTGTCACTCCCTCGATTTACGTCGATCGAATTGTGCAAGCGAAAGGCGTCCGCTTTGTATAACCCCCGGCTCACACGCGAGCAAATTGCCGAACGCGCGGCACTCGAGCTGCCCGACGGAGCCTACGTAAATCTTGGTTGGGGAATTCCGAATCTGATCGCTCCGTATGTGCCGGCAGATGTCACAATCTATTTTCATAGCGAAAACGGAATCCTGGGCATGGGACCGCGCGCGAAACCGGGGGCAGAAGATTTCGATCTGGTGGACGCGATGAAAGTGCCGGTCACGCTTATTCCCGGCGCATCATTTTTTTCGCAAGTGGATGCGCACGTGATGACTCGCGGCGGCCATCTCGATATCTGCATTCTCGGCGGCATGCAAGTCTCTGAGAAAGGCGACCTTGCCAATTGGCGCGTGCCGGGTGCGAAGGGCGCTGGAAATATCGGCGGGGCGATGGATATTTCCGTCGGGGCCCAGCGATTGATTGTTGCGATGGACCACAGTGCGAAGGACGGCTCGCCGAAAATCGTGAATCGCTGCACGTATCCGCTCACGGCAATCGAATGCGTGAATACGATCATTACCGATCTCGCAGTGATCGACGTGCTTCCCGAAGGACTCGTGCTGCGCGAAGTGGCGCCCGGGTTTTCGGCTGCGGACGTGCAAAAAGTTACCGAGCCGAAGCTGCACTATTCCGGCAAGGTGGCGGAAATGTTGATCCGCAAGCGCTGAAGCGCTTTCGGTTCATGCGAAGCTGCGCCGATTTTCGTTGTATGATTTCGCTCTGGATCGTCACTGATGGCAAACGGCCAAAAAGAACAGCAACGTCCGATAACTTATTGGATTGGTGAAGGCGGTGGGTGGCTGCTGCGCCATGTGGTGAGCGGTCTCGCCGCTACCGGCATCACTCCTAACATGTTCACGTTTCTAGGGCTGGGCGTGAACTCGTGGGCGGCCGTGATGTTCGCAATGGGCCGTTTTCGTGCAGCCGCTGCGATTCTGTTCCTGGCGGGATTTCTTGACATGGCCGATGGCCAGGTGGCGCGCCGGATTGGACGCGTGACAGCTTTCGGCGCGTTCCTCGATTCCACGCTCGACCGTTACTCCGACCTCGCGCTCTACATGGGGCTCGTGGTGCACTACACGCTGATTGGCCGTCCGTTTTACATGATGCTGGCAGCAGTGGCTATGGCGAGTTCGTTTATGGTGAGCTATTCGCGGGCGCGCGCTGAATCGGTGATCCCGTTGTGCAAAGTGGGATTTATGGAACGACCCGAGCGGCTGGTGCTGCTGATTATGGGCGGCGCATTCATGCGCATGGCGCCGGTACTTTGGGTGATTGCGACGATTTCAACTCTGACCGTGATTCATCGCGTGGTTTACACCGGGCAAGAACTGCGTGCCGGCCGTACTCTCCCTGCCGCGAACGCTACGCAGCTCTCCTGAGCGTTCGTTCACTTCAGAGATTCCTCGACCGGTCTTGACACGATCTCCTGCACATGCTGCCGCAATGCATCCACTTCGCCGCGTTCTATTTTCGTCGTGTCGATTAAGTCGTGCATGTACACAGTGATTTTCCCCGGATGCAGCATCCAGTGGCCAGTTCTAAAAAATTGGTAGGAACCGACGATGCTCATCGGCACGATCGGAATTCCGAATTTCTGAGCGATAGTGAAAGTCCCTTTTTTGAATGGCTTGACGTGGCCATCGCGCGTCCTCGATCCTTCAGCAAACGCAATCAAGCTCACGCCTGAATCGAGAGCCCCCTTGGCGCGCTGCGTCATGATCTCCAGGCCTTCGCGACTCGGCTCGTCCGGCACGGGAATATTGCCGAAGCGGCCCATGAGCCAGCCGTAAATCGGAATCTTGAAATGAGATTCGAGCTCGAAGCCGCGCACGAATTGCGGAATCGCGGAATATATTACGAAAGGATCGAAGAGGTTTACGTGGTTGCAGACAAAAATGCATGTCCTGCGGGGATCAAATCCTGGCGATCTCACGACTTCGAATTTCACTCCGGCGATGCGGAGGATATTCCGGAAAAACGCGCGCTGTGGCCAGTCGTTCTTGCGCGGATCGAAGAAAATGCCGAGGAAAAAGATGAACGAACCCACAACCGCGAAATGAATTCCGCTCGCTGTCCACAGGAGCGCAGATCGGACCTTGAGCCAGGTCGCCTTCATATCACTGCGTCCAGAGCCGCGGGAAGAATTTCGAGCGAACGGCACTCCAGCGTCAAAATTTCACCGTCGATCATTACGTTCGTGGGTCCCTCGAGCTGCAGATCGACGTGCTGCGCAGGCGCGCGCGACGCACGGGCGTCTTCGATGTGAGTGCCTGTAAATAGGCGCGGGAGCATTTTCACCAGGCCGAGCCGGCTGATCGGGGCCCATCGGACGTACTCGATTTGTCCATCGCACGCGTCTGCTTTCGGCGCGATCATCATCTTGCCACCGGTAAACTTGCTGTTGCTGAACGACAAGAAAAGAGAAGGGCGGCGGTCCCAGCCGCCCGCGCCGTTGAGGCGATGCGGAAATGATTTGTGTTTGAGCCCTGCGAGGCGGATGAAAACACCCGCGATGTATCCCAGCTCGCCCCAGCGCTTGAATCGCCGGTTTACAAGTTCACCCACGTCGGCTGGAAATCCCAGGCTCACGAGATTCAGATAATATAGGTCGCCCGCGGCATGGCGCAGGCGGATTACGTCGCAGGAGCGCGTGCTTCCGTTCTTCAGCGCTTCGATCGTGTGCTCGACGCCGCGCGTGGTGAAATCCTTCAGAAATGAATTTCCGGTTCCGAGCGGCAGGAATCCTAGAACCGGGCGTCCGCCCGATTCGGCTTCGGGAAATAATCCATTCACGATTTCGTACGTGGTGCCGTCTCCACCCACCGCGAGAAAATGCCGTGTTCCTTGTTTGTATGCGATGCGAGCAATGTCGGTTGCTTCTCCGGTGCGGCTTGTGAGCGCAACGTCGAGATCGATCCCGCAGCTACGGACGCGATCGAGCGCCGCGGCGGCGAGCCGTCCGCACTTTCCGCCGCCAGCCTCAGGATTCACGATCGCGAGAAAACGTGCGGTCACCGGATACAGTCCTCGTACAGAAACTGGCACAGGGTCTGGCGCAGAAAGTTCACAGAACCACCAGCGCGGTGCGGTCGAGAGTTTGGCGAATCTGCTCCGCGAGTTCGCCACGCTTGATTTTTAGTGACGCTGTGAGCGGGAAGTCGCGGTCCCAAATCAGATAGGCGCTGATGCGTTTGTAATTCAGCAAGTGGCGATTGCGACCAGCGATCTCTGCGATTAGTTCGTTCGTCACCGGCTTGCCCGGCTCTGGATGAACCACCAGCACGAGCTTTTCGCCCACCATCGTGCGCTCCGGCCAAAGATAATTGGCCGCGAAGACGCAGAATTCTTTCACCGGAACGCCCTCAAAGACTGTTTCCACATCTTCCGGATAAATATTCTTGCCCTCCTCGGTGACGATCATGTTCTTCTTGCGCCCGAAAAGCTGTAGGTGGCCCGCCGCATCGATTCGTCCAAGATCTCCCGTCATGAGCCAGCCGTCTTGAATTGTTTCGGCCGTCAGTTCGGGATCGTCGAGATACTGCGCCATTACTGTTTTGCTGCGGACCATTACTTCGCCGATTCCGTCGGCGTCGGCGAATGTTGCGCCGATTTTCACTTCCATGCCTGGCAGCGGTTTTCCGACGGTGTCCGCGCGAAATGGCTTCAAGTCATTCACCGTGATCACCGTGCCGGCTTCCGTGCAGCCGTAGCCATTGCCGACCTGGATGCCGAGATCGTAGAAAAATTGCAGTGTCGAAACCTCTGTAAATGCGCCTCCGACGAACATCGCCCGTAGCTTGCCACCGAACGCGTCATGAACCTGTCCGAGCAATGAACGGCTAATACGGAGATTCGGGCGATTCTTCGTGAGCGCGCGATTTGCGGCGATCAACGCGTTCAAAATCTTTCGCCGCACCGGTGGCAATTCCGAAAAGCGCTGCCGAAGCCCTCGTTCGAGATTCTTGAGTACCATCGGCACAAGGCTCGTGTAAGTGATCTTGTATCGCGTAAATGCGTTGCGAACGTATTCCGGGCGCAGCGTTCTCAGGTGGACGACTGCCGCTCCGCACGTGAACGGGCCGATGAAGCCGACCATAAAATCGATGGCATGATTCGTCGGCAGAATACTCAGATATCGCACGCCGGGCCAAAATGGGTAGAGGGAAGTGAGCGCTATGCATTGTTCTAGGTAGTTTTCGTGCGTGAGGACGCAGCCCTTGGGCCGGCCTCCAGTGCCGGAGGAATATACGATGCACGCAGGATCTTTACGCGCACGCGGCACGAATTCCGGCTGGGCTGGTTTGCCGGAGGCGCGAAAGTCTTCCCATCTTTTTGCGCCGTGAAGATTGGCGTCCTTCGGAGCCTCCGTAACAAGTGCGATTCGCGCGCTCAGGGTCTTGAAGTTATCCGCCTTGGCGATGGCATTCCAGAGGTGATATTCAACCACAAGGAACTCCGCCTTCGAGTGTGCGAGAAGCGTGAGGTGTTCGTCAGGCGTGAGTTTGTAATCGAGAGGAACCAGAACTCCGCCACAAAAGAAAATCGCATACGCCGAAATCAGCCATTTCGACTGATTCGTCATGATGATTGCCGCGCGTGCACCCTTCTTGAATCCGGCATCCTGAAGCGCGCGAGCGAGCGGGAGCGCCGCCTCTCCAAACTGGCGATACGTAAGCCGGGCGTTTTCTCGATCGCGATCCGCCTCGATCAGGCATATCTCATCGGGCCAGCAGTCAATCGCCGCGCGCAGGGCTTCGCCCAACGATTGATATTTTGTTAGGTCAAGCATCAGAGGCGCGACTGGATGCGCTCGGCGAGGGTGCGGAAATCGCTTACGCCCTGCAATTCGTAGTCGGGAAGCTCAATATGGAAATGCTGCTCGATGCGCGTGAGCAGATCGAGAGCCTGCAGGCTGTTGATGCCGAGAGTTTTAAAGAAGTCATCATCAGGGCCCAGCTTCTCGCGTGGAACCTTGAAATGTTCCGATGCAAGCCGCAGAACTTCGTCCGTAGTTTTTTGCAGTGTCGTCATAACAAGTTATCTTGCCACAAATTCGCCTTAATTCGGCGTTGCGGCACTGCGCCCGCTGTGCGCTGCAATTTACGGCAAATATGGCAGCGCGTCGGTGCTCTCCACAAACTTGCGCAATCCTGCATCGACGGCCGGCCGCGTGAATAGATCGCAGAATATGTCGACCTCGCGCCGCAACTCGTCGTAGGGAATCGGCTTGATGAATTGTTTTGCGGCGGCGGCGGTCGCGCGATCGAATTTTCGTACGTGTGCTGCAGTCGCGCGCGCCACTCGAAGGGCGTCGCCTTCCGCAGTCACCTGGCTCGCGAGCCCCGCTGACTGAGCCTTCGTCGCGTTAATGCTGCGTCCTGTCAGAAGCAAATCGCGCACGATCGCGTTTCCAACGTCACGCTTGAGCCTGGGAATCGCTCCGAAACTGGGAATCAGACCGAGACGCAATTCCGGCAGGCAAAATCGCGTCATCTTGTCGGCGACGATCAAATCGCAAAGCAACGCCATTTCGAATCCGCCGCCGAACGTGACGCCGTGGACAGCCGCAATCGTCGTGATCGGAGCTGCATCGATTGTGTTCCCGACGCGATGGATGCGTTCGACAAATTCGCGAACCCCTGCGATCCGTTCATCTGGCGGCAGCGCTTGCGAGCGGCGATATAATTCGCGCAGGTCGGCGCCGGCGCAAAAGCCTTCCGGGCGTGCGCTCGAAATAATCAGCGCGTGGCAATCTTTTTGCAGCGATTCGAGGGCAGTGGTGAACTGCTCGAGCTCGGCGAGTGTCGCCGAGCCAATCTCGTTGCACGGCGCGCGATCGAGGAGAAGCTCGATCGTGCCGTCAACGACCTGCCAGGAAAGCGTCTCGCCTCGAAAAGTATTCATTCGCTCTTCTTGTGGAATAGCTGCTCGATTTCTGGTGCGAAACGCGCGGCGATGGCGTCGCGTTTGAATTTGCCGTTTGCCGTCAGCAAACCATTCTCGATGCTCAGCGGCTCGGGCACAATGTGAAATGCGCGGACGGACTTGTAATGGGGCAGTCCGGCGTTTGCCGCGTCCAGCGCGGCTTGGACGCGTTCTCTACTAAGTCCATTCGACGATTGTGCCACCACGAGCGCTGCAAGAAAACTACGCTGGTTGCCAACGAGAACCACTTGAGCGGCTTCCGGAAGCTGCCGGGCGAGCGCGTCTTCAAGCGGTTCCGGCGCGATGTTGTGCCCGGAATTAAGGATGATCAGGTTCTTGAGGCGGCCGGAAATCCGCCAGTTGCCGTTTGTGTCAACCTCGCCCTGATCGCCAGTGTGAAACCAGCCACTCTCCATTGCTTTTGCCGTTTCATTGGGCCGCTGCCAATATCCCGCAAAAATATTCGGCCCGCGAACGAGAATTTCGCCATTCTCCGCACTCTTCATTTCAATTCCCGGAATCGCGGGGCCGACGAATCCCGGCTCCACGTGGCCTGGATCGTCGAGCGTGCAGATGGCGGTGGTTTCCGTGAGGCCATACGCCTGCAGCACCGGAATTCCGAGCATCATGAAAAACATTTGAGTCTGGGGCGATAGCGGAGCCGATCCGCAGATCAGAGCTTTCAGATTGATGCCGACGCTCTTGCGAATCGCCGGAAACATGAACTCTGCTCGCAAGAGCGAGCCACATCGAATCCGCCAGTGTGCCTTGTTTATTCCGGCGTCGCGCGTAGGCATCCCGTGCTCGGGAAAATGCCGTGGCGGCGAATCCACCGCGCTTTTGTACTGCTTCCTCGATCTTGGCGCGCACTCGCTCAAGCAATGTCGGAACGTTCAAGAAGTAATCAGGCACGGCGAGTTTCAATTCATCGGATAGTTTCGAAAGATCCGTGGAAAGTGTGAGCACGCTATTCCGCGACAGTGCTGAGAGAAGCAAAATCCAAGACGCGGCAAAGCAAAACGGCAGATAGTGGAAAGATTCGTTCCTGCTCCTGATGCTGCTTCGACGTCTGCGTCATCAGGTCGTCGAGGCGCGCGCCGGTCCGGTCGAGCATGAAGTTCACATTTCCAGCATTCAAAACGACTCCCTTTGGTTCGCCCGAAGTGCCCGACGTATAGATAATCGCCAGCGGATCGGAATTCGCGTGATTGCAAGGCGGGGTCGGCAGAACTGAGTCGCCGGCAAAAATTCCATCGAGCAGCGAGATTTTCGGCGCAGCCGGCCACAGCTTCTGGATTTCGGCGGCGAGAGGCGCGTCGGAACACCAGATACGCGCCGGCGTGGAATCTTTCAGCATGGTGGCGAGTTCCGCGGGAGCTTGTCGCGCGTAAAGCGGCACTGCAATAATTCCTTCGGCCATGATTGCGAGGTCGAGCGCCGCCCATCGAATGCTGTTCGGCGCAAGGAGCGCGCACCGATCGCCTTTCTTCAGACCGCGCTCGGCGATAAACTTTCGAGCCTGCGCGATCAATGCCAGGAGTTCGCCGCCGGTTACCGAAACGATCTTCCCGTCACGCACTTCGGCGAGCACTGGCGAGCTCGCAGCTTTCTGGAGCCGCTCGAATATGCGTTCGAGGAATGTCATCTTCGGTCCGCCGTCACGCGGTCACTACGCCGCTGCGCTCTTCGAGTAGCCTGCAAAGCTCAGGGCTGAGCGGCGGAAGATAGTCTTCCCAGCCGAGCACGCCCTGGCGCACCGGAAATTCAGGGAATCGCCGTGCGACTTGTTCTTCCAGATACACGCCCATGCGAGCCATTAATTGCAAGTTGCGCGCCACGGTTCGCGGCATGGCATCGCGGAGTTCGCCGGCCTGTGCGTCAAGCGTCTGTAACGCGCTCGCGATTTTATCAGCGAGATCCGATTCATCGACGCGCATCAACAGATGTTCATGGCCGCGCTCGCGCATCAGGTTGCGGATCCGTTCATCCATCGTCACACCAGCGGAAGGCACGCCGGCGGGCATGGAAGTGACGATTGCGTGATAGCGCGAGGAAAGAATTCGATCGCTCGCGCGTAAAATACTTACAAGCTGGTACATGTCGTATTTGTCCGAAGCGAAGACGGGCGCTCCGCCAAGCTTTTCTGCAACGCGCGCGCACGCGTCGAGATCAAGCATCTCCATTCCGATCATCACGGGAAACACGCGCTTCGATTTGCGGTAGCCGCTAATGCCACCTGCCATCGCCGAAAGATACTTCTCGTAGGCCGCATCGACATCCGAGCCTGAACGATGAAAATAAATCGTCCGGTAGTAGCTTTTCTTGTAGGCGCCAGTGACGGAATGCGCGATCCATTTTGCTAGGGACGCGTTCACCGGCCACCAGAAAGGATTGATCGGGCAAACCGCGAGCACAGGAGTCGCACCATCCCAGCCCGCGTCGCGCAGAGCTTTGCGGCCATATTCCGGCGGGTGCGGCTCGAATGTCCAGGCAGTGTCGGTGCCGAGTTCGGTTGGAACGCCCAGCTTGCCGAGGACTTCCTGCGATTCGAGGTTGCGCGTGATCACGAGAGAATTGCTGCAGTAGCGCCTGCACATTTTCTGGAGGAGCAGATCCATTTGGCCGGCTTCTGCACCGAACGCGACGCTCAGCTTATTCTGCGCCGAAGCGATGCCGAGTGATCCGATCATCATCGTGGTGAGCGCATTCGCGAATTTGCTTTTGAACATCGAACCTTCACATGCGACCACGCCGTCGTTCTTTCGCACTTCGGAATGCAAAAACGGCGGATAGACGTCCGGGAGGTGAACTTGTTTTGCATCGCCGAAATAGCCGTGGGTTAAATCGAAATTCTGCGTCATCACACTCAGGTCCAGATTCTGCGGTCCCAGAATTCGGCGCACCTGGCGCAGCATTTCCTCCACGCGTACATCCGACCCGGTATTTCGCGTGCCGTTGTACCCAGCGAAAAGCAGCCTCAATTGTGTTCCGGGTTTCCACGGGCGGCCTGCGCCGAGCATCCACTCGAGCTTGTTCAATTCGATCAGACCGCTCACCCATGCTTCGAGAACGAAATCCATCATGGGCGTGCGTCCTGGGTGACGTTTGCGGCGCCGTCAGACGATCTGGAAGGCCAGTCGCGGTATTTGTACACAAAACGGGTCTCGCGGCTGAATTTCAGGAGCGGAAAACAGTAGTCGGAAAATGGGGCGGGTTTGCGGCCCATTTCGGCGACGGCGCGCGAATTGTCGAACACCGTGTTCCAAACGAGATAAGGCAGAAACACTTTCAGCAGTGTTGCCAGGCCGCCGATTTTGCCCGCGCGACCGGCCAGCGCGTTCACCATCTTTGATGATGGCGCTTCCAAACTCGGCACAAACACCGGCCCGCGCTTGCCCTGCGATTTCGATAGCGCGCCCGTTAATTCCGCGAATGTTTCGGAATCGACGCCCGACGACAGGTGATAAATCTCGTGCGCGGCTTTTCCTTCCGGTGCAAGTTCGCGATCGCGTCCGCAACAAAATCGACGGGCACAATATCGATTCGATCGGTCGAGCGAAAGGGAAGCGCCGGAAGGCCGGCGAGAAAGACGAATGCGCGAACCATATCGAACTGGTTCGTTTCCGGGCGGCGGCTGTCGCCCAGTACGATACTGGGGCGAAAGATCGTTCGCGGCACATCCGGTAGAAGCTGGCGGACCATGTGTTCGCTGAATTTCTTCGTGCGTGCATAGGGATCGTAATCCGAAAGATTCCAATCGATCGACGCGTCCTCTTGAATCACTGCATCGGAGCGCTGGCCGCATACGGCGACGGTGCTCACATGGCTAAAGCGGCGCAGGCCGTGATCGTCGCGAGCGCGCATCGCTAATTGAATCACTTCAAGCGTGCCACGCAGATTCACGTTCAGGCAGCTTTTCTCCGATTTGCGATTCAGCGACGCAGCGCAATGAATGACGGAATCGGTCGAGCGGACGAGCGCGCGATAATCGTCGCCGGAAAGACCGAAAAACGGATCCGTGAGATCACCGATAAAAATACTGATCTTCGAATTCAGGAAATGCTCGAAGCGCGGAAAATCCACGTGCAACTGCAGCGAACGCCACACGCGTTCCCGCGCTTCCTGCAAATTGCGCGCGCGGACCAGCAGATTCAGCGGGTCGGAATCGTCCGCGAGCAAATTTGACGCAATGTGCGCGCCGATATAGCCGGTGGAACCGGTCAGGAGAATCGCCACAGTGATTGGGTGTCAGGACGTCGTTGCCGGAGACGAACCCGCCGCACCTGCGGCATTGGCTTCGCTATGCCCCGCCAAAGCCACGACGCGGCTCGGACGAGGTTCCAGAGGACGGCCCTCGATGAGAGGATAACACCACTTTCGCAGCGCCGGAATGTGGACGTTGATCCAATAATCCCACCAATCGAGGCCGCGGGCATCGAAGCCGAAATCCGCGCGTTCACCGGTCGGCAGCGCCGCGCTCAAATGCTCCACGTGCAGAGCTTCGAACACGTGATCGTTCTGAAGAATGAAAGGCTCAAACAGCGAGACGAGCTTGATCACTTTATCGAGCTCGCGCTCTTGACGCGCCAGCGGCGGCTTAGCCGCAAACGGCTCGACGGTGCGGTTAATCGCCTGCACGAACGCTTTTTGCGCGGGCGCCGAAAGTTTCTGGTAGCGCGATTTCGAAACCGGAATTGCATCGAACTTCAGGCGGAGTCGGTGCTCGATACCGTCCTGTGCGCGATAAAACTTGCGATGTCCGAGGCCCGTGAGCTCGATCGACCGGCGCATGTCGCACGGATTTGTGACTGACGTCGCGAGCTGGTAGACCCGCTCGTGCCGGCGCGTCACGAGTGCGGCTGCAATCAGCGTCATCCCGCGGCAAACGAGATCGACCGGAATCAGGTCGAGGCATTTACTTTCGGTGGTGGGAAGCTGGCGAAAGAACGTGCCGAGCAGATAGGAAAGTGACGCGGAAGTGTTGATGCCTTCATTCCAGCCAAGGAATGGCTTTTCAACGGAGGTTTCCACGATCGCGGGGCGAACGACTGCGACGGCTGCGTTAGGATGCGCCTCGAGAAAATTGCGGATGAGCGATTCGGACAAGCTTTTCGTGAAGGTATACGTGTTGGGCCAGCCGAGTTCGTTCGCGCGCTGCGTCGCGGCGTCAGTTAGCGCCTGACGCAACCAGCGGACGCGGTTTTTGCGAATCTGGTTTTCGAGTGCGGCACCACTGAGATCTTTGGCAGCATGTTCTTTTTTAAGCGCCTGTGCGCGAAGCTCGGCGGTAACTTCCGGCGATTCCGCGCGCACTTCTATCTTGCTGATCAGCGCTTCGAGTGATTGCCATTCCTTTTCGGCGTCGTAATCTGCGAGTCCAACCGGCGTGTAATTCTTCGGAAGCTCTTCCAGGACGCGTCCGTCGCGTCGTCCGACCACGTAGCACGTCGAAAGGTGCAAGAGCGCCGCGTGATGGGAATCGCGAACGAAGTCGAGCGTGTGGCCCGTGGAGCGAACATTTGTGGCAAGCGCATCGCGCAAATCGGGATTGAAATCCGTGAGGCCCGAGCTGTTCACGATTACGTCTAGTGAATGCGATAGGCGTCGGCGCACTTCGGGCGCAAGGCCAAGGCCGGGTTTGGTTACGTCGCCCTCGATCACTTCGATGCGTTCGTTCAGAAAAGTTGAGAAATGCTCGCCGTGCAGCCCTGCGAGCCGCTCGAATACCGGGGACTCCTCAACGACGCGCTGAAAACGCTCGAGGGCCGTACTCGCTCGATTGCGGCGCACGAGCAGATATATTTTGCCGATCTCCGGAAGATCGGCGAGGAGGCCTGCGAGCCAGACTTTGCCGATAAAACCTGTGGCGCCGATCAGGAGAATCGTTTTGCCGCGCAGCGCTTCGCGAACGGAGAAGGGAAGCGCGCGGGGCGCCGAACCATTGTGCGAAGCGAAATGGACGACGGGAATCGGAATCTTCGGCGAAGGCCTCTGAGCGGGCTGGATTGAACCAACGATGATTTCCGGGTTCTTGCTGAATCCGAGGCTCCGCATAAGAATATCTCTCGGCACTCTTCCATTTGGCTGGCGGCCTGTGATCTTTGCGAATGCGCCGCGTGGGCGAATTACAGGATCGATCAAGCGTCCGGTGGCGCGGCCATCGCGAAAATCGAGCCGGTTGCAGAGGATACGGTCGACGCCGAAATGATTCGCGAGCGGACGCATGATGTGCTCGAGACCCTGGCTCACGAGAACGACGTCGGCACCCGACGCCATTGCGCTCTTGAGCTGTTCGACACCTGCTGGTTTCAGGCGCGGCTTGAGGAAATATTGGAAGAACTCTTCACCAAGTAGATCGAGCCGATCGCGGCTGACGCCGCGAAGCACGGTGTGCAGCAAGCGCGTTGCAACGACGCGATTGGTGGCGTACAGAAACGGGCGCGCGATTGCGAGCACTCCCATCGCGCCGCGGCGCGCCCAGCGCTCGAGGAAACTCTGCGCGTTCCACGTGAAGAATGCGACGGGCCGGACGGCGGTGAGATTCAGCAGGCTGCCTTCCACGCGCCAGTAGACGCGCTCGCGCGAGGGCGAAGATTCTTCGCGGCCGCGTTTCGGAGGTTGACGGAATCGGGTCGATAGACTTAGACGGCTGCATCGTTGAGTGAATCAGCTAAATTGTCCAGAAACATCAAAACTAGCACGCCGGCGCACTCCAATCAAGCGAGCGTCGATCGGTCATCACTTGACATAGACTCCAGGGGACCAAACGGCGGGCGGTTCGACCATAAAGCGGTGCGCTCGTGTGGACAATGACAACGTCGAATCGGGAAGAGCATGTCAGACTGACCAGAGAAATCGTGATCGGAGCTGGTTCGCAGTGAGGCCAGGAGCTCATCGCCGAGCCAGATGCAGTCCGGACCGTCGAGATAAATTCCGACCAAGGTAGTCAAGTCGGCAGGCGGCGATCTGGCGACCTTTGCGTTCCATATTGCCCAACAAAGGAGCGCCGCCAAGAAACTACCACTTGAAGGCGAGGTTGACCGCGACACTCGAGGGTTTAAGAAAAACGTGTGCCACACCAAGTCGAGGCGCCAGTGGAGTGGGTGCAATGCAAGCCTACAAGATTCCTCGGCTCTCAAGTATCGTCGTGAACCGGCATTTGATTCGAACCAGATTGGCAGGCCACGATTTAGTCGCGAAGTCGCTATTTTTTCGGAGGTTCACTGTACTGGAACCGGAACGAATCGCCGGCGGGGCCTGCGACGCCGCGCGTGTTGTAGTCGAGCAGATACTCGAGATGGTCCTTGTCCTCCGGATATTGCGTGCCGTCAGGATACGGGTACGGGACGAGCGTGTGGATCGGCAAAGGCTCGACGGTGTCTCCGTGAGCAGCGTAGAAGTCCATGTCCTTCGCGAAGCCGTCCGCGTAGAAGAAATAATCGCGCTTCCAGCCTTCGGGCAATTCCGGGAGATTCGCGGGATCGAAATCGACGGAGACTTCATCGCCCGAGCCGTAGATGACGTACTTGTCGTCCGTTTTGCGAACGAGGTCGGTGACATCGCCATAGCGAGTGTAGTTGCCGATCTGGCGCGTGTAGGGGCCTGTGGCGCTGACCTGCTCGTAGATGTAACTCAGATCGTTGATGGGATTACCTTCGACGACGCGCGGGTAGCCGCGGAAATCGAGCTTCGCGGCGGCGAGCGGAACTTCGGTGACTTTGAACGGGATGTCGCGCGCGGAATTATCGACGCGGATGCGGTCCCAGTAGATCTTCAGATTCGTGGTGATGCGGATGAAGCGGGAGCCGGGTGGAAGCTTGCCGGTGAGATCGACAACCATTGTGCGCGAAAGTCCGGCAGGGAATCCCATGTCGTTGACGATGCGAACCCACTTCGCGGAATCGTCGAGCATTTCAACGTACGGCGGAATCGGTTCGATTCCAGCCTGCCACGCGCCGTACATCGAATTGGCGCTGAAATAATCGGTGAAGCCGTCCATCAGCAGGCGAATCGGCCGATCGACATCCCACGGGCCGAGGTCGAGTTCGATCGTGTGCATTCCGGCGAAGCCCTGATAGGGTGCATCCGGAAAATTCGTGACGTATTTGCGATCTCGATCGCGGAGAAGCGGAAGCAAATCGTGGCCTTTGTCGTCCCACGCGCCTTTCGGCGGATGCGCGTCCTGGCTGGCGATTACTTTGAAAAGCGGGAACGGCGGAGCGCTCAAGAACCGCTCGTTGGGATAGACCTCAACGTCCTCAGGATGATCGATCGCGAGAAGACGCGTTTGGTCAAGGTAATCGAGCTCTTCCATGGGCTCGAGCATTTTGAAACTGATGAGGCCATCGCGCGGCTGGACTTGATATCCGGAAACTTTGAAATATTCGTCGGGGTCGGGAGTGTTGTGCTGGTTCGGGCCGGTCCAGTGGCCCACGATTCCGGGACCGATCATGTCCGCGAGGAATTCGTATTTTTCGCCGTTCCACACAAAGACGATAGGACAAGAACTTCCGCGGCGGTCGATTTCGGCGACCTGTTCGTTCTTCAGCGCGGGAATTTGCATTTCGTCCTGCAGGACGCCGGTGGGCCAGAGCGAGTCGAACGACTTCGGCTTCGCGCTCGAAGCCGAGGCCAGCAACGATTTCCGTGGGGCCCTGGCCGAGGTAGCCGGAAGCTCCGGTGACTTCCCATTTCTGTTGCAGCGCGCCAGCCGAAAGTTCGACCTTCGTTCCGATTCCGGTTTTATTGTCGTGCTCGCCTTTGAATCCGAGGCGGAGCCAGTTGTAGCGGTTGCCGCCGACATTTTTCAGAAGTACGGGCGGGAGATTATTCTGCGTGATCAGCAGCCCGACGGCGCCGTCGCCATCGAAATCAAAAGCCACGACGCCGCGCGGATCATGGAGGACGATTTTGTCGAGTCCGGTTTCAGCGGTGACGTCGCGAAAGCCTGACGTGCCTTCGTTTCGAAGCAGCTCGACGCGGCCTTCGCCGGAAAATGTTTCGCCGACGGCTACGAGATCGATCCAGCCGTCGTTGTCGTAATCGAAAGCGGCGACGCCCCACGCGCGCATGAATTCGAAGTCCGGGAGGGCGACGCGGTCGAACGATTTTCCGTTCACGTTGCGCCACAAACTTACGCCCGGCGGAGTCCAGTGAGTGAAAGCTAGGTCCATCCAGCCGTCTTTGTCGAAATCGAGCGAGACCACGCCTGCAGTGGACGCGGGCATGTCCGTGCTCCACGGAGTGGTGGCGCGGAACGCGCCTTCGCGCTGATTGATGAAAGCGACGGGCGGCTTTTGCCAGCCGGTGACGACGAAATCGATCGCGCGGTCGTTGTTGAGATCGCTTCCGATGGCGCCGACTGACGGAGCAATTCCTGCGAGCGCGGCTTCCTTGGTCCAGTCCGTGAATGTGCCGTTTCCATTGTTGCGCCAGAGAACGTTTCCTGGCGGCGCGACGTCCTCGGGAAATCAAATGGTTCCTGCGGACGCTCGAGAGGAAAGTCGTTGAAGCGCGTGACGTACAGATCGAGATCGCCGTCGTGATCGTAGTCGAGGAAGGCGAGGCCGAGCGCGAGACCGTCGGTGCTGATGCCTGCGGCGTCGGTGACGTCTTTGAACGTGCCTTTGCCTTCGTTGTGATAGAGCGCGACGTGGCCATTGAAGCTGACGGCGAGGTCGGGCTTGCCGTCGTTGTCATAATCGCCAGCGGCGCAGCCCATTCCTTCGCCGCTCATTTCGAGTTTCGCGGATTTCGTTACGTTCGCAAATTTCCCGCCGCCCAGATTGCGGAAGAGTCCGGCGTTTCCTTTTCCGTCGGCGTTCACGAGGAATACATCGGGCTTACCGTCGCCGTCGTAGTCGAAAATGCAAACGCCGCTGCCGAGGAAACTCGCGAGCGTGCGAGGCTCGGCATCGTCGGTTGTGGGCTCTTGCTGGAAATTCGCGGGTTTCAGTGCGGGCGATTGCGATGTGCGTGAGCCGGTCGGACGAGCCTGGCGCCCTGCAGGCTGCGAAGGCAAGCCCGAGAGCGGTGTGACGTTCACGAATTGGACCGGCACCGCGGGCGGCACAGGCTCAGGCGCGGGTCGCATCAGCTCCGCGAGCGAATATTTTCCCTGTTCGCCGTAAATAAAACTCATCGGCTTGCCGAGTTTTTCGGCGGTCAGATGCTGGAAGCGTTCGAGGTGCTCGATCGCGAGCCCGTCTTCATTCTTGCGGCGGAAAGCTTGCGCGAGACCGAACTCGGCAGAAACCTGAAAGGGATTTAATTTCAGCGCGTCTTGGAATGCGTTAATCGCTTTGTCGTACTCCTGCTGTTGAGAATAAAGCAGGCCGATAAAGTATTGCGCGTCGGCGTCACTGGGATCGAGCGCTGCAGCTTTCTGGAATTCTTCGATCGCTGCGTCAGGCTGTCCGGCGGCTTTTGCGAGAAGTCCAAGGTTGTACCAGACGCGCGGGTTTTTCGGATCGCGCTCGGCGGATTTTTGGAGTATTTGCTGGGCGTCTTCGAGGCGCTGCATGTTGAGTAGCGCGATGCCCACGTTGACGCAGCCAATGTCGGTGTCCTGATCGAGGATGCAGGCGCGCTGAAATTTTCCGAGCGCGTCCTCGAAATGCTGCCGGTTCATCATGGCGACGCCGTAATTATTTTCGCGGATTAGTCGGCGCGGGGGTTTTGGGATTCCGAGGCGGCGACGGCGGGTTTCGGCTTGTGGGCGCGCTTGTGCTGTTGCGAGGCGTTGCTGAGCTGGCCGTGCTGGCCGAAGGTGCTGACGGCGAGCACGAAAATTGCGACACCAACGGAGACCGCTGCTCCGCGGGTGCGGCTGACGGCCTTGTTCTGGTCTTCCACGGTATACATCTTAATGGGTTAGAGCCGTAGTGCAAGCGGGACATCGTGCTAGGGATTTGGCACGGTGGGAAAAGTCGCCCGCCGCGTCGCGTCAGGGTGAAAAGCAGCCGCTACAAGAGGCGATTGCTCGCATTAGCGCTTGGCGAGCGGTTTCGATGACGATGATGCCTGAGCCTTCTTTGACCGTGATGATTTGGTCGGCGGCACGTGTTTGCCAGCTTGTCGATTTGGCCGCTGGGCCAGCGGATTTCGATGGCGTCGGCTTTGGCGTGAGCGCCTAGGCCGAAGGTCAGGACCAGTTCGCTAGACGAGAGGTAGCTGCCGCCGCTCGACAGCGTTTGCGTGTAGCTTTGATATCCCGCGGGGCGGAACCTCGAGTCCCACCTGACTAAAAAAAACAGGCGACGTGCGTGCTGACGAGCACTGCGCCAGGCCGTCGCGATTGGATTTTGTGCCGACGAGCTTGATGCGAAGGCTGTGATTTGTGGCGCCGGCATTTTTGAAAAGAGCGACGGGGCCGCCGTTCGTTGAGACGAGGACGTCGAGGGTGCCGTCGTTATTGATGTCGCCGTAGGCGGCTCCGCGGGCAACGCGCGCTGATGCGAAGGCGCGTCCGGCGGAATCGGTGACTTCCGTGAATTTCCCTGCACCGAGATTGCGGAAGAGGTGCGGAGGTTCGGCGTATTTCACGCGCGGCTGTACTCGTTCGATGGCATCTTCGATGTGGCCGTTCGCGATGTAGATGTCGGGCCAGCCGTCGAGATCGTAATCGAAGAAGAAGCAGCCGAAACCGAGCGTAAGCAATGATGCGCGGCCGACTTCGGAGTGCGGCGCTTCGTCAACGAAGAGGCCGTTGCGCTCGTTGTGGTAGAAGGCCAGCATTTGATTCGAGAAATTCGTGATGATGATGCTGGGATAGCCGGAGCGGTCGTAATCGGCGGCGGCGACGCCCATTCCCGCGCGCGCGATTCCATCTTCACTGTAAGCCACGCCCGAGGGAACACCCTTTTCCGAAAAGGTGCCATTTCCATTGTTGATGTAGAGCTTGTTGGGCTGCGTATCGTTACTCACGAAAATATCCGGCTGGCCATCTTGATTCGCGTCGAGGATGGCGATACCGAGACTTTTCGAGGTGGGATCCCAGAGTCCGGCTTTTTGCGTGGTGTCTTCGAACGTGCCGTCGCCGCGATTGTGCCAGAGGCGGACGGAAGCGCCTTTGTAGGATTCGGGCGTGCAGTAGGATTTCGTTTTGCCGTCGAGCGTGCAGTAGATGTCAGTGGCGGGCGTCCACTGAACGTAATTGGCGACGACGAGATCGAGATTGCCGTCGCGGTCGTAATCGACCCAAGCGGCGCTGGTGCTGAATTCGTTGGGGCCGGCGAGCCCGGCTTGTTTCGTGACGTCAGTGAACGTGCCATTGCCATTGTTGCGGAAGAGGCGGCTCTGGCCGAGCGCGGTGATGAAGATGTCGTCGAACCCGTCGTTGTTGTAATCACCGACGGCTACTCCCATGCCGAACATTTCTACGGCGAGGCCCGATTTTTGCGTGACGTCGGTAAATGTGCCATCGTGATTGTTGTGATAGAGCGCGAGCGTGGTGGCGTGTTTTTTCTGGCCGGGCCAGTCCTCGCCGTTGACGAGCAGGATGTCCTGGTAGCCGTCGTTGTCGAAATCGATGAACGCGACTCCGGATCCCATTGTTTCGGGGAGCCATTTCTTGCCGGAGGCGGCGTTGTTGTGTGCGAAGTGGATTCCGGCGGCGTGGGTGATGTCTTCGAAGTGGATTGGGGGTGGTGTAGAGGGTTTTTGCGATTGGGCGGCGGAGGTGAAGCTCAGTGCGAGCGCTAAGAAAAGCGCACAAGCCCTTCCGATGTCAGGGCGAACAAGAGTGCCTTTGCTATTCGAAGTGCGATGAGTCATTAGTCGGAGCCTTTGGTCGTTAGTTGAGTCACGTGTGCATGCGTATGCGATTGATCGGGCGCTATTTTTATCGGAACTGCTTTTGCGAGTTGCTCGGAAACGTGCTCGTGGATCGGCTGGCGCTCGAGGTTGTCGTCGGGATGCTCGCGGCGGTATGGGCCTGTGAGGGTTTGCGCGGCTTCGTCCGCTTTGAAGCGCAGGTAGCGTTTTTGGAAATCGGCGGCGCGTCCCTGTTGGTTGAGGCCTGTGTAGCAGAGCATCAGATTGTAGTTGGCTTCCAGATCCTCGGGATCGATGGCGAGCGCGGCTTGGAATTCGGCGACGGCTTCCGGGTAGAGGCGCTGGAGGAAGAGGATGCGGCCGAGATCGTCGTGAACAACGCGATCGCTCGGATATTGTTTGATAACTGTGCGCAGATGCTGGGCGGCCTCGTCGTATTTACCTTCGCTGCGCAGAACACGCGCGTAGAAATAGTGCGCGCGAGCGAGATCGGGCTGCAGGGTGAGTGCGCGTTCGAGGACTTCGCGTGCGGCCGGCAAATTACCTTCTTGCACGCGGACGCGACCAATATTTACCCAGCCGTCCGGGTTCTTCGGATCGATCTCCGTGATTTTTGCGAATGCTGCTGCCGCGCCGGTGAGATCGCCCTGGAGGAATAGACCGATGCCGTAATCGTTCCAGCGCGTCCAGTCGTCGGGATGCAATAGTGTGTTGGGCGCAGGCTCCGGAGACTTTGCCGGAAGCACGTTGAGGTCGATTGTATTTTGCGCGACGACGACAATCGGCAGATCGGGAATGCCTCTGCTTCCGCCGGGGACTTTCGACGGGTCGCCGGTAAAGAGCCAGTGGCGGTCGTCGAAATCGGGAGTGGTGACGGAGTCTTTCTGCGCGGGATCCTGAACGGCTGCGAATGAAAATTGTGTGTTGTACCAGGAGAACTTCCGGTAGTTCAACTTGGCCTGCACGTGAATACGATCGCCTGTGTCGTTCGGAATCTGGACGCGGAAGTGAGCCGTGTCGGCGGCGCCGGGCGGAATGAGATGGGCATAGACCGTGGCGCGGGCGGCCCAGGCGTTGCGTTTATTGATGGCATTGCCATGCGAATCGATCAGCAGCGAGCGGTAGAAATGCGCACCGGGATCGACGGGGCCTTTGCCGTCGTCGGCTGCGCGGCCGCTCCAGAAAATTGTGCGGCCTTTGCCATCAGTGGCGGAGAGTTCGAGCCAGCAATCGAAAGCGTCGACGGTGCCACCGGGAAAGAAATGTCCCATCTTGCGGGTGCGGACGACGACATCGAGTCGGTAGGTGCCGCCACGGCGGACGGACGCGGGCGCGCGGTCGAGCGGCGCAGTGATTTCCGCGATGGCGGTTGCGGATTCGGAGCTAGGCGCGGCGACAGGAATGGATGCGGCAGATTCTTCGCCGACTGCAAAGGTAGTTTCGATGCTGGGAGTGGTGTTCGCGGCAGCGGCAGCAGCAACGGCGGGCGCGGAAGCTGAAGCCTGGACACCTGAAGACTTTTTAGCGGGGGCTTCCGGCGCAATCGCGAAAATATCGACGCTGAGTTCTTTGTCGGCGAGGAACTTCGTGGTGTCGGCGAGCTGCTTCGCGTCGTCATTGATGTATGGGAGCGCAGTGTTCGCGGCAGGAAAGCTGTGCGAATGTACGGTGCCCGCGATCGCGCCGGCATCAGAAGATTTTTCGGCGGGCATGTGGCAATCGGGGCACGCCATGGCTCTCGCCGGATAGTAGAAAGACCGTGCGCCCTGCCAGCCGACGCCGCTCGCTTGCCAGTTATCGTAATCGTTGAAGCCACGCGTCCAGCGGTAGTGATTCACGGGAACGTCGAGATGTACCTTATGGCATGTGGAGCAGAATTCCGCGGTTTGCGTGCGCATGAAGGGCTTGAGGAACACGCGGCGGTGCGGCTCGGGGTTTAATTCAGTGAGGTAATCGTGAACGCGCCGGACGAATGGATTTTTGCTGGCTGCAAGTTTGTGCAGCGCGGGGTATTCGAGTTCGAAATCGCCCTGGCCCATCGTACTTTTCACTTGTGCGATTGAGTGGCACATCATGCAGCCGAGTCCGGCTAGCGCCGGCGGAGTGTTCTCGATTTCGCGGACGGGGCGATCGAACATGCCGCTGTAGAGCAGCGCGGGATCGTGGCATCCGGCGCACCATTTGGAGGGCGTCACGCCGCCGACGTCCTGCATGTACTCGATGCTCTTGCGATACCAGGGATTATTGAACGATGAGAAATGGTGTGCGGAACTTTGCCACTGCTTGTAGATGTCGGAGTGGCAGCGTTCGCAGCTTTGCGACTCCATAAAATAGGTAGCGGGAATTTGGCCGTGATGCTTGGTTTGGGCCGAGCTCGGGAAGAACGGGCCGGACGGGCCGTCGCCTTCGCTATCCATCGAGGCTGGAGCGATGGCGGGATTTTCGATGCGATGGCTGCGCTCCCAGGGCACCGTGCGGAGCCACCACGCGCATGTGGAGAGCGCGGCGGCTGCGACTAGGAAGATGGCGCAGCGGACGAGCGTTGCGAACGCGCTGCTGCGCCGGGCTTTACCTGAGGTGGGGCTTGGGTTTGCGAGGAAGCCACGCCTGCCAGCCCAGGAAGCTGCTAGGAACGCGCCACCTGAGACGCAGGCTGCGATGTGAGCGTAGAGGAGCGGCCATTCGGTGCGGCGCGTGCCGGTGAAGATGAGAGCGACGCCAAGTACGCCGCCGAATGCGATCAGGAGCCAGCCGATTTTTGAGGCGGTCGGAGCCGCGCGGAGAAGTTTTCTTAGCGCGAAAAGCAGCGCGAGGAGCAGAGCTGTTCCGGCCAGTACGTGCAGGATGACGCCGGCGAAGTAGGAGATGCTGGCGGTGGGCCATGCGAAAACGTAAGCCGCCGTCAGGAATAAGATAGTTAACAGGATGGAAATGGAGCGGTTCATCCGAGCGTCAGCTGGTTGGATAATGCATCACGCCTGGAGATTAAGTGATTTATCGGCAACGGAGGAGGGATTCTCGCGCCGCGCGAGCAGTGCGGGCAATAATACTTTTATACTAGACGGTTGCGGCTGAGAAAAACGGAAAGCAAATTCCTCGTCGCGCTCGGAATGGCAGGGGTTTGCAGGGTAGAAGTAAACGTCGCATGACGAGAACGGCGCTCGTTGTCGCTACCTAATGTGCTGCGTTCGTTGGATGTGCTGTGCGCGTGCTAGACTGCGCGGGTTTGAGTGGTTCTGCTGGGAGTACGCGGGGGGCCGAGTGGATGACATCTTGTATGGATCGCTGATTGGAATGGCCGAGCAGGTGCGCGCCGGGGAAATTTCACCGGTGGAGTTGGTGGATGCGCATTTGGCGCGGATTGAGAAGTTGAATCCGAAGCTGAATGCGTTTGTGTGCGTGGATGCGGAACGCGCTCGCGCGCGGGCCAAGGCTGCGGAAGCGGCTGCAAGGACGCCAAGCGGCAAGAATGCTCTTGGGTCGCTGCATGGAGTGCCGATTTCGATCAAGAGCTCGGTGGACGTGGCCGGGCTGCCATGCGAATGCGGAAGCACGCTGCGCAAGGGTTACGTGCCGGAAGCTGATGCGCCGCTGGTGGCGCGTTTGCGCGGCGCGGGCGCGATCATTCTCGGAAATACAAACGTGCCGGAATTGCTGATGGCGTATGAGACGGACAATTTGATTTACGGCCGCGCGAATAATCCGTGGGACGTTGCGCGGACGCCGGGTGGCTCGAGCGGCGGGGAATCGGCGGCGATTGCTGCGGGGTGCTCGGCGGGAGGAGTGGGAAGCGACGGCGGGGGGTCAATTCGTATCCCCGCGCATTTCACCGGGATCTGCGGGCTGAAGCCGACGCCGGGAAGAATTCCCTCGACGGGACATTTTCCGGGGTCGGCGGGCCCGTTTGCGTATCTCGGAGTGGTGGGGCCGATGGCGCGCACCATTCGCGATGTGGAGCGATTGTTCGAAGTGATGGCCGGCCCCGATCCGGGCGATCCGAGTTCCGCACCAGTCCCGCTGCGGCGCCGGACCGACGAGGAAATTCGAAGGCTTCGCGTCGCGTATTTCGAAGACGACGGTGCAATATCCGTGACGCCCGAAACTGCCGCAGCTGTGCGGAAGGCGGCGGATGCGTTGCGGAAGCAGGGATTCGAAGTGGAGGCGTGGCTCCCGGAGAATCTGGATCGAATCTGGCAATACTGGTGGAATCTTTTCGGGCGCGCGGGGCAGATGGCGTTTTCGCCGATGCTGGATGGGAACGATAGCAAGATCAGTCCGCTGCTGCGGGAATTTCGGGCCTGGGTTGCGGCGGAGAAATCGCTTGGCGGCAGTGAGTTGTTGAACACTTTGCTGGGGCGCGACGTGTTGCGCAATGCGTTTCTCGCGAACATGGAAAGGTTTCCGATTTTGCTTTGTCCCGCGTGCGCGGTGCCTGCGTTTCGACACGGCGAGCGCGAGTGGAATTTGGGCGGGCGCAAGGTGGAATACTTGAAGGCGATGGCGTATTCGCAGTGGTTCAATTTATTGGGAAATCCCGCGGCGGTCGTACCGGTGGGGAAGTCACCAGAAGGATTGCCGATCGGGGTCCAGGTCGTAGGGCGGCCGTGGGAGGAAGAGGTTGTGCTCGCTGTGGCGGCGAAGATTGAGGATACTTGCGGTGGGTTTCAACGGCCGCCGATCGCGTAGACGGAAACCTTGGAACCACAGATAAACACAGATAAAGGCGCTTTCAGGATTTTTCGCGGCGATCCAGCGAAGCGAGATTGCTGGGTTGAGATTGTGCGCAAGTCCCAAGAGAGAGGGGCGGCCCTCCGGCATCCGGCGGGCAGGCGCGCAGCGCCCCTACGGCGTTACACGATATTTAGGCGGTGGCGTGAGCGATCAGCAGGATCGCTAGGATGTAGAAAATGAACATCAGCGCTAGATAGGCTTGCGATTTCTTATTGGCGCCTGCAAATTCCTTCCACGCAAAGATGCCCCATAGCGCCGCGACCATTGGAGCGGACTGGCCGATCGAGTAAGAGATGGCGACGCCCGTTTTGGTGGAAGCAACGAGATCAAAGACGAGTCCGGTGGACCAGATCGCGCCGCCGATCAAGCCCAGGACGTGGCCATGTATAGGCCCGTGAAAAAATCCGCTGAACGCGACCGGTTCACCGACGAGCGGGTGCTTCATGAAGTAGAAATTCCAGATGAAGCAGGAAAGCAGCGCGCCGAGGCACAGAAAAACGCTCACGCTGTAGGGGCCAAGCGTGTTGCCGTGCGTCATGGCGTGGGTGGAGAAGGGCGCCCAGGTGCTCATCAAAATACCGGAGACGACGCAAGTGATAAGTCCTTTTTTCGAGACAACCTTGTTGGCGCTTAGTTCACCGTAGGCTTTTCCGTCGAGAATGACGGCGATTACGGCGCAAACGAGGCCAGCGCCGATCATCTTTACGTTTCCCTGTGGCTGAAGAATGTAACTGAGTACCGTGCCCACCACGAGAGCGATGCCAATCGCAACGGGGAATGCGGTGGCGAGGCCAACCATGTCAATCCCGGCGACGAGGAGAAGGTTCGCGAGGTTGAAAATCAACCCCGCGAATAAGACGCGATAGATATTTGCGGTGTCCGCGGAGTGGACGTTATTGAGGAAGCTCTGCGCGTTGTTTCCGATGCTGCCCATCGTGAGCGCATATATCAGCGCGGCTAGAAAAATCCCGACGGCGTAATCCCAGTAGAAGAGCTCGAAGCGGTAGTTCTTTACACCTTTGTAGGTGTTGGCCCAGGACCCCCAGCAAATCGCGGCGGTCAGCATCATCACCAAAGCAAGACCAAAGCTTGGCGGTGTGAACATGTCGCTCCTCTCCGTGTTACGGATTCAGGGCCTCGTTTTGCGTGTTAGAACGCGGGCGCGCCTTTCGGACTGTTCGACTTGATGAACGCGAGCACTTCGTCGAGCTTTGACATCGCGCGCGCGCCGACATGCATGCAGCAAAGCGCCGCACAGGCATTGGCGAACGTGCCAACGCGCTGCTGGTCCCATCCTTGCAAGAGGCCGTATGAAAGTCCGCCCATGAATGCGTCGCCGGCTCCGGTTGTGTCGACCGGCTTTATTTTGAAGCCGGGGACCTGAACCATTTTCTCGCGCGTGGCAATCATGCAGCCTTCGGCGCCCATCGTGACGGCAATGAGCGTCGGCCCGAGATCGAGAAGTTTTGCCGCGATCTTCGCGTAATCGACTTCACCGGTCATCTCGCGGGCGGCTGCTTTGCAGGGTTTTAGGACGTCAACGAGCTTGAGCGACGCAACGAGTTCTTCCTGCGTGCCGAGATTCGCCTGCGCGAAAAAACTGGGAGAAACATCGAGGTCGAAGATGATCCGAACATTCGATTGCTTTGCGATTTTCATCGCCTGCTTTACCGGAACGATGGGAAGCTGCGAGGCCTCAGTGTGAAAATGTTTCGCTCGCTTGATGTGCGGGGCGAAGCGGTTGTCCACCTGGAAGCAGGAGATTTTCCCCGTGACGTTGGGGAACATGTAGATGCAGCGTTCGCCTTGCGCGTCGACGGGAATCCACGTGAGCGAAGACATTTCGCCCTTCACGATTTCGATTCCGGAGAGATCCATGCCGTCATCCGCGAAGGCTTTCTGGATGATTCGGCCGTTTTCGTCATCGCCGATCAAGCCGAGCCAGCCGGTGCCGGCGCCGAGGCGCGCGACCTGCGTCAGATTATTCGCGGTGACGCCTCCGGCGTGAATTTCCATCCGCGTTGCGTTGATTTTCTCCTCGGGTCCGAGGAGGCGGGGGACAATTGCAAAATAATCTACGGTGCAGCTTCCGATTCCAACGACGTCCACGTTCTTAGCCATGCGTATCCTCGGTTCCTGGGATTATTGGGCCGCCTGGTGTGAACCAGGAGTGGGCCGGGTCATAAGATCGATAAACATTTTGTCGAATTTCTCGAGGTTCAGCTCGAGAGGCACGTGGACGAATTGCTCACCGAGACCGGGCTGAGTGCCGGGAACCCAAACAAGAGTATTGCCGTAGCCCGCGCCGTGCGAGTAGTCCATATCCATATAGAGTTGCGTTTCTTTCGTGATGATACTCGGATCGATCCAGGCTGCGGCAGCCAGCTCGTCCCAGCGGTATTCTTCGTCGGCATATTTTGCCAGATATTGAGCCGCTGGATTGGGTGATTTCGCGATCTCTGCAATCATCGCTTTCTTCAGCCAGGTTTTTACGGAAATATCCACGGTGGTGTCAGTGATTTTGTGCCACGGGGCCGTATAGACGATGTGAACGGCTTCTGGATCCCACCAGAAATTAAATTCACGGCGATTTTCCCACGCCCAATCCATCGGCACTACCGGAGCGATGCTGCCGCCCATGACGACGAGTTCTTGCGCGAGTGCGCTCACTTCGGGATCGATGCTGATCGCCTGAGCGATATTTGTGAGCGGGCCGCCCGCGTAGATCGTCACCTCATGCGGATATTTGTGCACCATGCGGATGATGAAATGCGCCGCGTCTTCTGTGGACGCCTTCGTGGTAGGATTTCCCTCCACGAGCTGCGGCACTTCATACGGTCCGTGATAGACGCCGCGGATGCCATCGCCGAGCGGCTTGCGATTCCAGGCGCCTTTGTAAGAAACCTTGCCGTAGAGCTGTTCCCAGCGAAGGATCATTTCTTCACGATTGATGAGGGGAAAAACTGCGCCCGGGACGACCGGAACATCTGTGCGTCCGACAATTTCCAGCATGCGAAGTGTATGGGCGACTTCTTCGTCGCGCCACATATCGCCGCTGACGATTGTGATGCCGAGCGTCTCCACTTCCGGTGATTGCAGGAAAACAAGGATTGACTGCTGATCGGTGGTTGCCGGACCGCGGGCGTCCTGATCGATGATCACTTTGCGCTTGGTCTGTGCACTTGCCGAAAAGGCAAAAAGCAAAATCAGCACCGCTGAAAGTATGGGCCTGAGTCGCATGTAATCAAAACACCCCCTTGGTTTCGCCGCGGTAATTGTCCGCCACAAGTCCGTCGCCGCCCTACTGCTTGGCATTCGCCGCAAGTTTCGCGCCGGGAGTGGGACGCGACATCATGTCGATGAACATCTTGTCGAACTTCGCGAGATCGAGATCCTCCGGAATATTGACGAGGTTTTCGCCAAGTCCGGGCTGAGTGCCGGGGACCCACACGAGCGTATTACCGTAGCCGGGGCCGTGCGAGTAGTCCATGTCCATGTAAAGCTGCGTTTGCTTGGTGATGATGCTTGGGTCGAGCCATGCGGCCGCGGCAAGCTCATCCCAACGATATTCTTCGTCGGCATACTTCGCGATGTATTGTGCCGCGGCGTTCGCCGATTTTCCTATTTCGGCGATCATGGCCTTGTCCATTCTCGTCTTGATCGAGATATCGACAGTCGTGATCGTGATTTTGTGCCAGCCGGGAGCGGTAAGAGTCATGTGCACGGATTCAGGGTCCCACCAGAAATTGAATTCGCGACGGTTCGTGGTCGCCCATGGATAGTCGACTTTGGGAGCAATTGCGCCGCCCATGATAACGAGTTCCTGCGCGAGATCGGGGACTGCGGGATCGATGCTGATCGCTTGCGCTATGTCCGTAAGCGGACCGCCGGCGTAAAGCGTCACTTCGTGCGGGTATTTGTGCAGCATGCGGATGATGAAATGCGCCGCGTCTTCTTCGATTGGTTTCGTCGTCGGATTGCCTTCTTTTAGTTCCGGCACATCATACGGACCATGAAAAATTCCGCGCTGGCCGTCACCGATTGGCTTTTTGTTCCATGCGCCCTGATAGCGCACCTTGCCATAGAGCCCTTCCCACCGTTCGATCATTTCCATGCGATTGATCAGCGGATAGACGGCGCCGGGAACCACGGGAACGTCCGTGCGGCCGATGAGCTCGAGCATCCGGAGGGTGTGCGCCATTTCTTCGTCGCGCCACATGTCGCCGCTGACAACGGTGATGCCAAGCGTTTCCACCTCCGGCGATTGCAGGAATACGAGGATAGATTGCTGGTCGGTGGTCGCGGGGCCGCGCGCGTCCTGGTCGATGATTACTTTGCGCTTTGTTTGAGCGAATGAAGGCAACGCGAACAGAAAGACAGCTAGCGTGATTAAAAGGGATTTGGAACGCATGTTTCCCGATGCTCCTTGGGGTCCCTGGGGTTTCAGCAACGGCAAAAGCGCAAATTGTGGGCCACTATGGCGGCTAAGAAAACTCATTGTGGGCAGGCCGTGTTTATAGTTTGCGGCGGGATGCGAGTCAAGGAAAAAGGGCAAAACTGGAGGGTTTAGTTGGTGTTCGCGCGAGGCGCGTTAAGTGCAAATGTTATAATTCCGCGCATGTTGAGATTTGTGGAAAAGTGCGTTGCGCCATATCGGAACTTTCGAGTGAGCTCACTCGTTCTTCTGCGAATTCTGGCTGCCTGTATTGTGATTTTCGCGGGCGCCCAGCGAATTGCATTCGCGCGACAGACCTCAACGCCCGACGCCGTGAATCTGAAACAGCAAGCGCGCGCGGCGGCGGTGAACGAGCAATGGGACGCGGCCGTTCGAGACTACGAAAAAACGATCGAGCTTGCGCCGAAAGATTCCAGCGTGCGCGTGGAGTTGGGTGGCGTCCTCGTAAAAACAGGACGGCTGGCCGATGCGATTTCAGTATTCGAAGGCGCCCTGCGCGTTGCGCCGCACAATCTGGCGGCCGAACTCGGGCTCGCAGAAGCGTATCGACGCGTTCCAAATTATGACGAGGCCAAACGCGTGCTCGAACGCGCGATTCGAGAACATCCGAAATCGGCGGAGCCGCTGGCAGCGCTTGGCGATTTTGAAATCCAGCAGCAAACATACGACGCGGCGATTACCCATTTGAAGGCTTCGCTGGCGCTTGCGCCTGCAAACCTGGAAACGCGAAAACTGCTGGCTGCGGCGTACAAGGCGAAAGGCGACCAGGCGGGCGCGCTGTCGGAATTGCAAAAAGTCCTCGCACGCCACCCAGACGATGCGCTCGCCCATTTTCTAAGAGCCGAGATTTATTCCGACCGCAACCAGGACGATCTTGCGCTGGCGGACGCGCAAAAGGCTGTCGACCTGCAGCCGGAGAATCCTCGAGCGCGCATGCTGCTGGGGAAGATCCTGCTGCGATCGCCGCAAGGAATGGCCGCGGACGAACTTGCGAAGCGCTGCCGCGATGCGGTGTCAGCACTCGAGCCGGTGGCGGCGTCAGACTCCCACTCTCGGGAGAAAGATTCTGAGACGCTTTTCATGCTCTCGCGTGCGTATCGATGCGCGGGGCAAACCGAACAGGCAGAAAAAGTGACGGCTGCGTTCGAAGCCGCTTCGCAGACGGAGCGAAGTAGGAAGGAAAACGAAGCCCAGGCGATGCATCTGGTGCAGCAGGCGAACGAAGCCGCGGTGAAAAACGATCTTCCGGGCGCGCTCGATTTGCTGCAGCAGGCGTTGGCGAAGGATCCCAATAGCGGCGCGGCGTATTCGATGCTCGCGAAGCTTTACTACTCGACGGGCGATATCGAAAAAGCGAGCGACGCGATTGCGAAGGCGCTCCAGCGCGGCCCGTACCAGCCTGACTTCTTGTACGTGCAGGGAAAAATTTTGGAAAAGCAGGGGAAATTGGATGAGGCGCTTGCTTCTTTCGCGGCGACGACGCTGATCAATCCCCGTGAATCAGACGCGTATTTCGAAATGGGCTCGATCTACCAGCAGCGCAACGACCGGATGCGGGCGTTAGCGGCCTATAAGAAGGCGGTGGAAATTTCGCCGGACGATCCCGATTACCGCCGGGCGCTCGCTGCAATTTCTGATGGCACCAGAGCCACGCAGTGAATTGCGATTTGTTGCCTGAATCGCACTCCAGCCTTGTACCGCAACCCACGATCAGCAGTCGCACGGCATGCGCGTTTTGTGCGTCCCGGATGGTCTTGCGGGACCGTGCCCCTACCGAACTCGTTTTGGCGTCGGCGCCGTCATTAAATCCATAAACATCTTGTTGAGCTTTGCGTTGTCGACCTCGTCGATTATGTGCACCTTCTGTTCGCCGAGGCCGGGCTGGCTGCCCTCAGGCCAGACGAGCGTGTCGCCGTAACTCGCCCCGCGGTCCAGCGAAATATCCATGTACAGGAGCTGCTCTTTCGTGATGATGCTGGGGTCAAGCCACGCTTCGGCAGCCAGTTCGTCCCACATATAACCGCCGCGAGAATATTTGCTGACGTATTGCGCGGCGGGAGAATCCGATTTCGCGAGATCTGCGAGCATGGACTTACTTAGATTCGTTTTAATAGAGATGTCAATCGTGGTCACCGTGATCTTCTGCCACGGCGAGCGGAATACGATTCGCGTCGCTTCGGGATCCCACCAACAATTGAAGCCGCGGCGAGGCGCCTGGTAGAACTCGAGGTCGGCGGAACCGGGGCTGATGACCGGGCCCATGAACACAAGCTCCTGCGCAAGCTTCGGAAATTCGGGATCGAGCGAGATCGCGAGAGCAAGATTCGTGAGCGGGCCTCCCGCGTAGATAGTCACTTCGTGCGGGTATTTGTGGACCATACGAATCAGGAAGAGCGCGGCGTTTTCGATGGATGGTTTGGTTGTCGGACTTCCTTCCGCCATCGGCGGAATCGCGTAGGGGTCGGGCCGATAGCCGGGATTCCACGCACCCTTGTAGACGACCTTGCCGAACATTGCTTCCCATCGAGCTTCGTCTTCACGGGAATTGACGAGCGGGAATATCGCTCCGGGGACCACCGGGATGTCGGTGCGGCCGATGATTTCGAGCGTGCGCAGCGTGTGGGCAACTTCTTCGTCGCGCCACTGGTCACCGCTGACGATCGTAATCCCGAGCACTTCCGTCTGCGGGGATTGGACCAGCACGAGGATCGATTGCTGGTCGGTGTTACCCGGGCCGCGCGCGTCCTGATCGATGATCACCTTGCGCTTCGTTTGCGCGGATGCGGACGCAGCTGCGGCGGCGAAACAGACAAGCAGAGAAATGATGCGGATCGATCGCTGCACGATTGGGGGCTCCTCGCTTTTAATAAGATTTTGAGAGTTCGAGAGTATGGCGCATGAGTCGTCGCCTATTTTGCTCCGGGCGTTCGGCGCGTCATCAACTCTACGAATTCTTTGTAAAACTTTTCCTTGTCGAGATTCTCCTGAATCACCACTTGCTGCTCGCCGAGACCCGGTTGGCTCCCCGCCGGCCAGACGAGTGTGTCGCCGTAACTCGGTCCGTGGTCAACCGAAACATCCATGTAAAGATTCGTGGTCTTCGTAATGATGCTGGGATCGAGCCACGCGACGGCGGCGAGTTCGTCCCACAGATAGCCGGTTTGCGCATATTTCGCGACATACTGAGCGCCCGGCGCTGTGCTCTTCGCGATTTGCGCGATCACGTCCTTGTCCATATTCGTTTTCACCGATATATCGACGGTCGTCACGATGATCCGCGGCCACGGCGAATGGAAAACTTTGTACGACGATTCGGGATCAAGCCAGAAATTAAATTCGCGCCGAGGCGTAGTGGCGAATTCCGGATCGTCGGTGTCAGGATGAATGCTGCCCCCCATCACGATCAATTCCTTCGTGAGCGACGCGAATTCCGGATCGATCATCTGCGCGAGCGCCAGGTTCATGAGCGGGCCGCCGGCATAGATCGTTACCTGATGCGGGTACTGTCGCACCGTGCGGATCATGAAATGCGCGGCGTCCTCAGTGGAGGCCTTTGTTGTGGGAGCGCCTTCGGGCATCGGCGGAACCTCAAACGGGCCGTGCAGCGGTTTGCCGTAATTCCACGCGCCTTGATAAACCACTTTCCCGTACAGCTTCTCCCATCGCGCCGTCGATTCCTTGCTGTTCACGATCGGAAACACGGCTCCGGGAAGCACCGGAATATCCGTACGCCCGATAATTTCCAGCAGCCGCAGCGTGTGCTGGACTTCCTCGTCACGCCAGGCATCACCAGTGACGACCGTGATTCCGAGCACGTCCACCCTCGGAGAATTTACGATTGCGAGAACGGCCTGCATGTCTGTGCCGCCGGGGCCGGCGCAGTCCTGATCGATAATCACTCTGCTTTTTTCTTGCGCGCGCAGCGGCGACGAAATCCCCGCGAATACGGCTAGTACAATCGTCAGCAACCCGCAATGTCTTGGCTTCATCGGTCGAAATCCTCCCGGAAATTGTCCGTCAAACTCAGTACATGATGGTTTCAGTCAAATGGTGAGGCCAAAACGTCGTGTGATAGTGCGACCAAAGCCGCGCGTCAAGCTGTGGAATGATGATCTGCAGGTTGGCGGGACGAATTTTATTGATCTCTTCCGTCAGTAGGGCGGTTGCATAGAGCGTATGCGCGCGGAGTTCTATTTCCTGGGTGGAATTACGCGGGATGAGCTGATACGAATTGATTGCCTGTTCGAGCGCAGGCGAATACGTCGTAATCCCCAGCAGTCGCAGCGCAACGGGCACAATGTAATCGGCGAAGGCGGTCATCTTGCCGATATCATCCAAAGGGAAAGCGCCGGTGGAGTGCAGTCCCGAATAGATGCCCCAGAAACCGAGTTGGGCAAGCTTGTAGAACTTGATCTCGTGACCCTCGAATTGGCTCACGTCGTTAAAACGCGGGAATTCCGTCACCAGGCGATCGACCAGGCCTTTCCCATTGTCGTAAAGCTTCGGGGGACAGGACTTGATGAAGTTGTGGAAACGCCCGTCGTAGCGTTCGGCGAGCACTTTGCCCACCTCGTGGCAGTCCTGTAATTTTGATTCCAGCATGGGAATTTCAATATTTCCTGCGAATATCTTCTCCATTTGCGTGCGTGTGACGGTGGCCAGAAACTTGCCGTCGAGCATCGGGATGCCCTCGTCCATGGCCCTTTTCAGGCACGCCACCATCGCGTCGGAGTCAGACCGCGTCTGGCCTTCGTATTCCACTTGAAACTTCACGTGCGTTTTGAAGTCGGTGAACGCGGAGTTGATCGTAGTCGACACCATGATGAAATCCATTGCCACCGTGGGGTCTTTCGCTAGGCCGTACGGGACGCTCAACTCCGGCATGGGCAACTCTTCGTAGGCCATCCATGCGGCGACATCGATAATCTTATCGACGTGCGTATGAACGTCCTTGGAATGCTCGATCACGGGAGCCAGGCTCTCGAGAACGGGGCTGCCGATCGGTTTGGGCCAGCGGATTTCGCTTGCGAAACCTGCCTTTGGTGAAACTGGCGCAGCGGTTGCCGAACGCAGAAATCCCTGGCCCGCAGCGGCGGCCACGCCGAATGCAGAAATGCCCTTCATGAATGTGCGTCTGCTCGGCTCCATGCAACTCCCCCCTGGGTCCCATCTAGTACATGATTGTTTCAGTCAAATGGTGAGGCCAAAATGTCGTGTGATAGTGCGACCAAAGCCGCTCGTTCACTTGCGGAATGATCACCTGAAGATTCGCCGGACGAATCTTGTTGATCTCCTCGCGCAGCAGGGCAGTGGCATAGATGCTGTGCGCTCGGATTTCGACTTCTTGAGTCGAATTCCGCGGGATCAATTGATACGAATCGATCGCGTGCTCGAGTGCAGGAGAATAACTATTGATGCCCAGAAGCCGCAGCGCAACAGGAACGATGTAATCGGGGAACGTCGTCATCTTCTCGACGTCATCCAATCGAACCGGGCCGGCCTTCGGGTACGTAGCCCATGCGAACCAAAGCCCCAGCTGCGCCAGCTTGTAGAACTTGATCTCGTGGCTATCGTACGGACTCACATCGTTGAAGCGCGGGAACTCCTTCGCCATGCGCTCCACCAGCCCGTTTCCATTGTCGTAAAGCCGTGGTGAACACGATTTGATGAAAATGTGGAAACGCCCATCGTATTTGCCGGCGAGTACGGCGCCCACCTGGTGCAACACTTCCAGCTTTTCGTCGAGCATCGGCATTTCAATGTTGCCGCTAAAGATTTTTTCGAGTTCGGGGCGCGTTATCTTCGCGAGGAATCTGCCGTCGAGCATCGGAACGCCATCGTGCATCGCGCGATTGAGGCAGGCGAACATAGCATCTGAATCCGACGTGTGCTGCCCCTCGTAATCCACCTGAAACTTCACATGCGTTTTGAAATCCGTGAACGCCGTGTCGATCGAATTTGCCACCAGGATCAAATCGACCACGTCGTTCGGGTCGGTGGATTTCACGCCGCTGGGGACGGGATAGACGGGCATTGCGAGGTCTTCATAAGCCATCCAGCCTGCGACTTCGACGATTTTGTCAACGTGCGTGAACACGTCGCGAGAGTTCTCAATCGCGGGCCGAATGCTTTCGAGAACGGGGCTTCCGATCGGCTTCGGCCAGCGGATCTGGGCTGCAGAGCCCGCGGTTGATGGTGATGGTGCCCCGCTCGCCGGACGCAGCAACTCCGAGCCGGCAGCGGCCGCAGCAGCAAATGCAGAAATGCCCTTCACGAATGTGCGCCTGCTTGTCTCCATACAAAACCCCCGGATCCCAAACTAGTACATGATCGTGCGCGTCAAATGGTGTGGCCAAGTCGTCGTGTGATAGTGCGTCCAGAGGCGCGCGTCAATCTGCGGAATGATGATCTGCTGGTCCTGAGAGCGGATCTTGTTGATCTCTTCGCGCAAAAGGGCCGTTGAGTAAATGCTATGTGCCCGGATCTCGACTTCCTGCGTCGAGTTGCGCGGAATCAACTGGTACGTGTCGATCGTGTGCTCGAGCGCGGGCGAATAACTGATGATACCGAGCAGCCTTAGTGCGACCGGGACAATATAGTCGGCGAACGTCGTCATCTTCGCGACATCGTCCAATTGGAAGCGGCCGGACTGGTGGAGAGTGGTGTAGACGAACCAGAGACCGAGTTGCGCCAGCTTGTAGATTTTGATTTCGTGGCCATCATACTGGCTGACGTCGTTGAAGCGCGGAAATTCCCTGGCCATGCGCTCGACCAGTCCATTCCCGTTGTCGTATAGCTTCGGCGGGCACGACTCAATGAACTTATGGAATCGCCCATCGTACTTCGCCGCAAGCACGCCTCCCACCTGGTGCCAAACCTCGATTTTCTCGTCGAGCATGGGCATTTCCATGTTGCCGGCAAAGATCTTCTCCATTTCCGGGCGCGTAACCTTGGCGAGGTAGCTGCCGTCGAGGATGGGAACGCCGTTGTTCATAGCTCGTTTGAGGCAGGCGAACATGGCGTCCGAATCGGACCAGTGTTGGCCTTCGTAATCGACCTGAAATCTCACGTGAGTCGAGAAATTGGTGAACGCGGTATCAATCGTGTTCGCCACCATGATGAGATCGATGATGTCGTTCGGGTCGCTTGCTTTCACGCCGGAAGGAAGCGCGTATTCCGGCATCGGCAGCTCTTCGTAGGCCATCCATCCGGCAACTTCGAGAATTTTGTCGAGGTGGGTATAGACGTCGCGGGAGTTTTCGATTGCCGGGCGAAGGCTTTCGAGGACTGGGCTGCCGATCGGCTTGGGCCAGCGGATTTCCTTCGCGGATGATGACTGCAACGCGGCGGCAGAACGCAGGAACTCCGAGCCGGCGGCTGCCGCAACGGAAAGTACAGAAATTCCCTTCACGAATGCGCGCCTGCTCGTTTCCATGGAAATCCCCCGGGGCAAGAAACTAGTACATGATTGTTTTGGTCAGGTGGTGCGGCCAGAAAGTGGTGTGGTAGGGCATCCAGAGCCGCGCGTCGATCTGAGGAATGATTACTTGCTTGTCGGCCGGACGGATCTTGTTTACTTCCTCGCGCAGAAGGGCAGTGGCATAGATGCAGTGCGCGCGAATTTCCACTTCCTGAGAGCCGTCGCGCGGAATCATCTGATAGGTATTGATCGAGTTTTCGAGCGCGGCTGAATAGCTCGTGATCCCGAGCAGGCGCAGCGCAACGGGCACGATGTAGTCCGCGAATGCGGTCATCGCGCCGATGTCGTCCAGCTGGAATTTTCCCGCCGGGTGCAGGCTCGAATAAACGAACCAGATTCCGAGCTGCGGCAATTTGTAGAGCTTGATCTCGTGGCCGTCGTACTGGCTCACATCGTTGAAACGCGGAAACTCCACCACAAGCCGGTCGACGATGCCTTTGCCGTTGTCGTAGAGGCGCGGTGGGCAGGAATGGATGAAATTCGAAAAACGGCCGTTGTACTTCGCGGCGAGCACGGGGCCCACCTGATGAAGCACAGCCAGCTTTTCGTCGAGCATCGGCATTTCGATATTGCCAGCGAAAATTTCGTTGAGTTGCTGGCGCGTAATCTTGGCGAGGAAATTTCCGTCGAGGATCGGAATGCCTTTGTCCATCGCCCGCTTGATACATGCGAATTCCGCTTCAGAGTCCGACCAGTGCTGGCCGGCGTATTCCGTGGCGAATTTTACGTGCGTGGTGAAATCCGTGAATGCCGTGTCGATCACATCGGCCACCATGATGAAATCGATGGCTTCGTTCGGATCGTTTACGCCCACGCCCGTCGGCAAATGATATTCCGGCATCGGCAGTTCTTCGTACGCCATCCAGCCTGCCACGTCGACGATCTTGTCGATGTGCGTGTGGACGTCGCGGGAGTTTTCAATCACTGGCCGGAGACTTTCGAGGACGGGACTGCCGATCGGTTTCGGCCAGCGCAAAGGAGTATCGGATTTCATGCCCGCGGGATTCACATCAGAGGGAGTCGCGCCAGCAGCGTGCCGGAGGGGATTCCCTCCGGCAGCTGCCAGCATTACTGAACTTCCAAGTCCTTGCAGAAATCGCCTTCGTCCATCAGGGCCCAAGATCATTAGAATACGAACTTGGCTCCTGCCTGGAACGCAAACGGGGTGCCGCCCGGTGCGATCTGGTTGACGCCGCCGTATGCTGTGGGGTCGCCTCGGACGATCGAGGGCAAGGCAGCAAGCGGGCTGCAATTGAAGCCCAACTCGCCGCCGGTTCGTGCCGCGCAATTCGGCGCGTAGTTGATAGTCGCGTTGGTGTTGGGGTTCGAGTACTTGTTGGCGTAGTTGGTCAGGTTGAAGAAATCAGCCTGCAGAAGCACTTGGTACCGGTCGCTGATTTTGATGGCCTTCTGCAACCGCGCGTCCCACTCGAAATAGCCCGGCTGGCTGAACGGATACCGTCCGACGAGCACTTCCTTTCCGTTTGAAAGCGTGAAGCTCGGGTGGTCGTTGTTGAAGAGAGAGTCGACCACTCCGTCGCCATTGACGTCTACGTTGATGTACAGAGGGAACGGCACACCGCTGTGGGCGATCAGCGAAGAGCTGACCGTGAATCCCATCGGCAGCTGGTACACGCCCGCGGCCTTGAATTGGTTCCGGACGTCGAGGCCGTTGCGGCCGTAGTCGAGCCCGAGGTTGTTAATATCCTGCGCGCCCCAGTAAGTGTCGGTATCACGTTCGCTCGATCCGTTGTCCTTGTTTTGCGACCAGATGTAATTCGCGAACACCTGGAAGTTGTTCGAAAATCGCTTGGTGATGTTCACGACCCCCGAAAGATAGTTTCCATGCGAGAAGCTACCGTAAGTGTCAAGTGAAGCGCCGAGTTTGGGGTCGAGCGAACCAGTCAGGATCGCACGGCCGAATTGATCCGTACCGTTTGTCGTGAAGTTCCGAGCCCATGCTTCTTCCGTGCCGTATCCGCCGGTGCGGAGGTCGTGGGAACGGACCCAAGCGAACGTCGCGGTCACCGTCCAATCGCGACCAAACACGTGCTCCACGCTTCCCGTCAAGTTCGAGATGCGGGGATTCTTCGTGCTCGGATCGAAATATGTGAAACTCGGAAGCCCACCGGCACTCGATGGAGGCTTCTGGCCGTTAAAGGTGTATGGGAAGCCCGGTGCGGGTATGCACGTGGGATCGAAGAAGCAGAAGAGCGTTGTCGTCTTCCCGCCGCCAGCCACGGGCATAAAGAGCATCGGAATCTGTGCGTAGTACAATCCCCATGCTCCCCGAACCACGGTCGGATGATCAGATGATCCGACGTTCCACGCAAATCCAACGCGAGGACCGAATTGTCCCAGATCGTTCGGGATACGCTGCGGAACACCCCTTGGAATCAACATGCGAGTTCACCCCGACGCCAATCAGTACGTCACTCCCGGAAACGGTGTTTGCGGCTGCGGATTCCAAGTAAGGTCCCACCGGATACCGTAGGTCACGGTCAAACGAGGAGTAACGGCCCACTTGTCCTGCAGGTAAAGGCCCATCGCCGTCTGATAAGACGGGAAGTTCGGTCCGGCCGTCGCGGAACAGGGTTGAGTCCAGTTGGCGCTGAAGCCCGGATGCAGAGCGTACGGAGCTCCCGCGTAAACGAAGCGAGATCGAGCGAAGTTAAATTGTCCGGTTCTCCAGCCCGCGAAAGTGTTCTTGCGGACGACGAACGCGTCAACGTCTCCGCCGAATTTGACGTCGTGCTTTCCGAACGAATACGAGAAGTTGTCCGCGGCTTGCAACTTTGCCATCGTCACCAGTGATTGGCAAATAATACCGTTCACCGAAGGTGTAGGCGTTACCGTCAGACCCGCGTCGAAATTAATCGTGGGTTGTCCGGCTCCGTTTGCACCCCGGATACGCGTTTCACCCTGGATGCTCACCCGGATTTCGTTCACTTTCCGGCCGAGCACCGTGTTCAAAGCGAACGTGCCGCTGATGCCCTGGTTGACGAAGTTCTCAGTTTCGCCAAAGCCAGCGGATCACCTGATTCTGACCCAGGCCGCCGGTAAAGCCGCTCGTGTGATTTCGAGTGCCGTTGCCCCGGATGCTGAAGTGATTTGCTGGGCTGAACTGGTAATCGTAATGACCAATGACCGTGAACAGATTTTGCAGCTGGTTCTGCGCACCCAGCAGGCCACCTAGGTTGTCAGCACCATAGCAGTCTGCCAGGACTAAATGCTCCTGCGGCTGGCGTGCCGCAGGAAGGCGGCAAAATGAATCCCGCAGTTGCGGGACCGGGCAGTGGAACTTGTCCCGGGTTGCACGTCCCGGGCAGTGTCCGCCCGCGGGACGCCGCGAAGAGGGTGACGGTCCGGAGCAGTTCGCAAACACGGGTCCGGTGGTAGCGGCAAAATTGGCCTCGCAACCCGGGTATCCGCAAATCGATACGAGCGGGCCATTCTCCCGCTGGATGTCAGTCGAGAGGAACAGGAACTGCCGGTCCTTGTGAATCGGGAAGCCGACCGAACCACCAAACTGGTTCTGATTGCTGATGTTGGACGGAAAGCCCAGATAATCGTTCGAGGTGAGGGAGCCGCCGCGATAGTACTCGTGTGCTTCTCCGTGCCATTCGTTCGTTCCGGACTTGGTGATCACGTTGATCAAGCCGCCGGTGGCGCGCCCGAATTCGGGAGCGAACCCGTTCGTTACGACTTGAAATTCCTGCACGGATTCCAGAGGCACGGTGAAGTTCTTCGTTTCGAGGGAGCCAAAATTCTCGCCGAAGAAGTTGTCGAAGTTGTCCTGCCCGTCGATTACGAGGCCGGAGTAGTCGCTCTGCTGTCCACCGAGGCGGATGCCGCCGCGCAAACCGGGCACCACTTCCGCCGAGGAGCTCAATTGCGCGAGGTCGCGGTAGTCGCGCCCTGACAGCGGAAGCCCTTCGAGGTTGCGCTGGTTGATGACTTGGTTGATGCCCGGCCGTGGATGTGTCAATCGCACCCGAGCCGACGCGGCAGTCACCGTCACCGTCGCCGTCTGCCCTTTCACCGGCAGCGTGACGTCCAGGCTCAGGCTCGAGCCGATCTCGACGATCACGTCCGTGAGGTGATGGCCGCGAAACCCGACGCAGTTGCTTCGATTAGGTAGGTTCCGGGAATCAGCTGCGCGAAGACGTACGACCCGGCTGAATCGGTCGTGACGTCGCGTTTGTAACCCGTTTGCGGGTTCGAGATCGTTACCTTTGCACCCGGCACCAGCGCGTGCGACGAGTCATAGACAAAGCCGTGAACTTCGCCGCGCTGTAGGTTTTGCGCTCCCACGCTACCTACGGCGAAAAGCGACTGCAATCAGCACCACGGCCAAAAACGCAATCTTCCAAATTTTCATCGTGACTCCCCCCATTTCGTGTTGTCCTTTTACTTCAAAAACCGTGCTTCTGAAATTTTAGACCCGGCTACTTCCCCTGAATCCGCGTTATAAAAAGCTGCTTGAATCGTTCCGAATCCACGCTCGTGCAAACCTGCACGTTCGGCGTGACCTTCTCGAGACCCTCGATGATGTAACGGTCACCGTGCAGCACGTTTTTCTCGATTTCGTTCCGGCGATTCGCGACCGTTTCTCCGCGCGAGAATTCGCCACGCGTTTCCACCTCAACGCGCATCGCCTCCGTCTTCATCAAGGTCGGATCAACCGCCGTGCCGATTGCCAGCGAGTCGTACATCGGCGAACCGGTGCTGCCATACTTTTCGGAGAGGTCGACGAGAAATGTATTGATGGCGGTCATGAAGTCGTTTTCCGGCCCGTGCGTTTGCGAGAGCTGGCTCAGGTCCTTGCGGTTGAAGAGCGTCATGTTGCCCACTTCAAGTCCCGCCATCGTGACGGGCCAGCCCGCCTGAAACACAATCTGCGCCGCTTCGGGATCGTTGTAGATATTCGCTTCTGCCGCCGCATTCACATTGCCGCCGGAAATCGATCCGCCCATCACGATCACTTCTTTCACCAGCGGCACAATGGACGGGTCTTTCAGCACTGCCAGCGCAATATTGGTTTCCGGCCCAATCGGCAGCAGCGTGATTTCATGCGGATACTGATGCACCATCTGAATGATCAGGTCGGGGCCGAAGCGGGCGTCCGCTTTGCACTTGCTCGCCGGCAATTCCACGTTTCCGAGGCCGTTTTTGCCGTGCCAGAATTCCGCTGTAATGAGTTTCTGGAAGAGCGGATGTTGCGCGCCACCCGCAACAGGAATGTCGCAGCGGTTCGCGAGTGAAACCATTCGCAGCGCGTTCTCGAGGCCCTGCGCGGCGATCACATTTCCGGGAACCACTGTCAGCGCGCGCACATCAAGTTCCGGCGAATTGAGCGCCAGCATGATGGCGACTGCGTCGTCTGTGCCGGGATCCGTATCGATGATTACTTTTTTCGGGGCGGTAGGAAGAGGACGACGAGCCGCAGCGGAAGCGGCGCGCACCGCAGATCCGGACACGCCGAGCAGTGCGATAATCGCGCCAAGCGCGATTGCGCGCGCGTTTCCACGCAGTAAAATTGTCTGACGCACAGAAATCAACATTTCTTCCCAGTGAATCCTGAAGGGGAGCACAGCTAATTTCGAACGGAAAGGACGCAAGCGCCCCGTACAATGATCGTCTGTCACAATCGGCTTCCCACCCCTGGTGCCGAATCGGAGGCAAGGCTATCGCCCGGGTCCGTGTAGTGTCAAGATAAAATTGAGTTTGCGGGAAAAGATTTCAACAGCGTTTGCAATTTGGTACGTGCCTGTTTTTATCTTGTAATTGCCGCTCCGGTAATACCGAAAACGGGAGAATTGCCCGAAAACTCACTGCATCGCATTGAGAGAATTGCAGAAAGCAAGGTGTTGTTCGGCTGCATGCTAGAATCTGTACCGGAATGATTCAGATTCGTTCGCGCTCAAAGGCCTGTTCCATTATCGCAACGGCAATATTGCTCGTTTCGACGGGGGACCTCTCCGCAACCCTCATCCGTAACCGTCTGGCTCGCGGACAAAAGGGTCAGGAAGCTCCGCGCGAGCCGCTTCGCCATCGGCCCAATCTGTCCAATCCCTATGGTGTGCAATTCCGCGACGTGACGAACGAAGCCGGCATTCACTTCCATCACGAGCGCGCGCAATCGCCCAAGCGGATGTATCCCGAAACCATGGGCGCAGGAGTCGGCTGGATTGACTACAACCAGGACGGCTACATGGACGCGATCTTCGTGAACAGTGGCTTCACGCCTCTGTTTCATCCCGCGCAAGCTCCGCAGCCGGCTCTGTATCGCAACAATCGCGACGGAACTTTCACTGATGTGACCGCGCAGAGCAAAATTCACTCAGACGGCACATTTTTTTTCGGTGTGGCCGTCGGCGATTACGACAATGATGGCTACCCGGACATCTATATGACCGGCTATCGCCATTCCGTCCTCCTCCACAATAATGGCGACGGGACGTTCACCGATGTGACGGAAAAAGCCGGCGTTGGCGACGATGGAAACTGGGGCACCGCCGCCGCGTGGTTCGATTACGATCGCGACGGCAAGCTCGACCTGCTCGTCGTGAACTATGTGAACTACGACGTGGACCACCCCGTGACGTGCGGCGACTTCCGGCCGGGCTACAAAGATATTCCGCGCGTGAGTTCCTACTGCCATCCCGATAATTTTTCGGGCACGTCGCCGCGGCTCTATCACAACAACGGAGACGGCACGTTTACCGACGTCACCGAAAAAGCTGGGCTGCTGAACAAGGACGGAAAGAGTCTTGCCGTCGTCACCGTCGACCTGAACAACGACGGCTGGCCCGATATTTTCATCGCCAACGACACGCAGCGAAATTTCCTATACATCAATAAGGGCGACGGCACATTCAAGGACGCAAGCTACTCATCCGGCGCGGGCTTCAGCGAAGAGGGCCGCCCCGAAGCAGGCATGAGCGCCGATGCCGCCGACATAACGAACAACAGCCTGCCGTATCTTTTCGTCAGCCATCTCGATTACGAACTCGATCGCCTCTACCGCAATAATGGCGACGGCACTTTCACCGATGCGACGATTGCCTCCGGCATCGGCCAGTCGAATCTTTTGAACAGCGCTTTCGGCGCCCGCTTTTTCGATTTCGACAACGACGGCTGGCGCGACCTGCTCGTCATCAACGGCCATATCCTCGACAACATCGCCACCTACCATCCCGAAGTCGCCTACGAGGAAGAGAAAAAGCTCTATCGCAATACGGGACAGGGAAATTTCATCGACGCAACGAAATCGCAGGGCGCGGATTTTCGCGCGCCGCGAGTTGGGCGTGGGCTTGCTGTCGGCGATTACGACAACGATGGATGGCTGGATTTTCTCGTCAACAACAATGGCGAAGATGCGCAGCTCTTTCACAATGAAGGCGCAACCTCGCCCGCCGCAAAAGACAATCACTGGCTCGCCGTTCAGCTCGTCGGGACGAAAAGTAATCGCGACGGAATCGGCGCGCACCTGAAACTCGTCGCCGGCGATTTCATAAGTTACGATCAGACCAAAGGCGGCATGAGCTACTGCTCGGCGCAGGACCCGCGCATCTTTTTCGGCCTCGGCACGCACGCCCGCGTCGACGCGCTCGAAATCTGGTGGCCCAGCGGCCTGAAGGAAACGGTTACAAACCTTCCCGCCGATGTGTTCGTGCGCATAGAAGAAGGAGCAGGCTCGGCAAAAGCGGTCCGCTATCCCGCTGTGAAACGCGCGCCCAAATAGCAAAGGCACTCCTGTTCACACGGAGGCACGAAGGGCCTGTACCCGCAAGTATCCGTTGCCTCGCATCACAAAATCACAACTGTCCTCCAAATCCCGAGCCGTGATTTAATGCGCCATGAGAAATAAAATATTCTTCGCAGTCGCGACGTTGATCATCGCAAGCGTTTGGTCCATCTCGAACACTGCAGCTCAATCCTCAAAAGACCCCTGGCGAAAAATCGCGGTCCCCACCACCGCCAGCTTCCGCGGGCTCAGCGCCGTTGGCGGCGACATCGTCTGGGCGAGCGGCACCCAGGGAACTGTGATTCGCACGATCGACGGCGGCGCTACTTGGTCGGTTCGCACGGTTGCAGGTGCAGAAAAACTCGACTTTCGCGGCATCCACGCCTTCGACGCGAACAGCGCCGTGATCATGAGTTCCGGCAACGCTGAGGAGGGGCAAGCCCGCATCTATCGCACAACGGACGGTGGAGAAAATTGGAAGTTAGTCTACGAACAAAAAACGCGCGGCATTTTCTTCGACGCGATCGCGTTCTGGGATCGCGATCGCGGAATCGTAGTCAGCGATCCAGTCGACGGCCGCTTCGCGCTCTTCACCACAACCGATGGCGGTGCGACGTGGCATCAAATTCCTCCCGAAAACATTCCCGCCGCGCTCCCCAACGAAGGCGCATTCGCCGCCAGCAATTCATGCTTGTCAGTCGAGGGCGCAAATAATGTGTGGTTCGTAACCGGCGGCGCAAGTGTTGCGCGCGTTTTCCGTTCAAACGATCGCGGCCAATCCTGGAAGGTGGCGGAAGCACCGCTGCATCCACAGAATGCAAGCTCAGGGCTGTTTTCAATTGCATTCGCAAACGCGCGAGATGGCATTGCAGTTGGCGGCGACTACGCGCATCCCACCGGCTCGCAATCTCCCGTCGTTTTCCTAACAAACGACGGCGGCGCCACATGGCACACAGGCGCCCCGACCGATCCGCCTGGGCTGTTTCTTTCGTCAGTTACGTACAAGCCCCGAGCGCCTGGCACAAAATCCAAAACTGCAGCAGCCGACGCAGCCGGTTTCGCAGAAGCCGCCGCCGCTGGCACCGGCGGAATCATATCAACGGCACCAAACGGCAAATGGACGGCCGAAAGCGAGCGCGACGTGAACGCAGTCGCATATCCGGCGCACGAAATCGGCTGGGCGGTCGGCCCGAAGGGCACCGTGCTTCGCAGGAAGTAGTTCAAGTGTTTAGAACTGCTTCTGCTACTCGTAACGCAGCGCTTCAATTGGATCCAGGCGCGCCGCCTTTCGGGCTGGGTAATAGCCGAACAAGATTCCGGTAGCGACCGAAAATACTGCCGCGACGAGAATCGCAAGCGGTGACACTACCACCGGCCACTGCAGAACACGAGCAGCGCCGAATGCTGCGAAGGTACCGAAAACAACTCCCGCCGCCCCGCCCGTCAGACTCAGCGCGAGCGCCTCGATTAAAAACTGCATTTGCACGTCTTCTTCGGTTGCCCCTACGGCGATGCGCACTCCAATTTCGCGAGTTCGCTCCGTCACCGAAACCAGCATGATGTTCATGATCCCGATGCCGCCAATTAGCAGCGAAACGCTGGCCAGGCTAGCGAGCATCAGCGTAAAAGTCTTACTCGATTCTTCTGCTGCTTCGAGAACATCTTGCGGGTGGCGAATGTTGAAGTCGTCGGGCTCGTCCGAACGCAAACGGTGCCGCTGGCGCAGCAGCTGACCAATCTGGGCTTCCGCGGAAGCGATGGACTCCGGCGAAGCGGCCGAGCAAAAGATATCATCGAGCCAGTCGATGCCTTTCAGTTTCTTCATTGCCGTCGAGATAGGCATCATGATGAAGTCGTCCTGATCGTGGCCACTGAGTGAGAGACCCTTCGGCTGTAATACGCCGATGACTTTACAGGGCAGGCCTTGCACTCGGATTGTTTTGCCCACAGGATCGTCGCCGTTGAACAGTAAGTCCACAATACTTTTGCCAATCACGCAGACGTTCGCGATCCGGTCCACGTCTACTGACGTGAAGTACGAACCTGACGCGAGAAACCATCGGCGTATCTGGAAATATTCAGGGGAGACGCCACGATACGTCGTGTACCAATTTATGTTGCCGTAAACAACCTGGGTCGACCCGTCCACGTTGGGTGCCACGGCGGTAATAAAGGGTCCGGAACCCTGGATGGCTTTCGCGTCGCCAAGCGTAAGGGACTTTGTCGAGCCGCTGCCTGTGCGGATACCGTTCACGTTGCGCCCGCCTGACTCGACCCACACCATGTTCTGCCCCAGCGCCACCAGCTGCTCGTGAACTAGTGTCGAGCTGCCTTGTCCGATTGCTACGGTACAGATCACCGCAGCAATTCCGATGGTGACGCCGAGCATCGTCAGCCCGGTGCGGAGCTTGTTGCGCTCCATCGCTCGCAGCGCCATACCAAACGCGGATCGCGTTTGCAGGAGTGCGGATCGCCAATGAGTTTGTTCCACCATTCGTACGTTTAGAACTTCACCGCGACACGGTTAGGGTTTCCCCGGATAAATTTTCAATTCATCCCAGCCGCTGCCTTCTTTATCGGTTTCACGCGAAAATTTCACGCCGATTAATTCGGCGAGTGTTACTTCGGACGTGGTGTAGATTTTGCAGCCGGTCATCAAATGCCCGCCGATCATGTTTCCCTGGCCTGTCGCAATCGAAAGATGAATGTGCTCGCCGCCTTCTTCCACTGTTCCCGTGATCGAAACGATCTCGAAATGGCCCGTGTGAATGTGCGCTTCCGGTTGATTCGCGTAGCGGATCGAGGCTTGCGTTAAACTTCCGACCGAGCTGAGCAGCACGGCGGCTTGAATGTGATTTTGATTTACATACGCGCGAATTGAACCGAGCAGATCATCTCCCGGACGCAGCCGAAAAACATGAATGCGCACGTGGTCGGTCGTGATGGCTTCGTGATGCTCGGCAAGCTGTTTCGACCAGTCGGCAGCCAACGTGGGAGCCCCCGGCGCATTCTCAAGCGTGCGGCTTTCAGGAACTGGCTCTGATACCGGAGGTTTGTACTGCGTAGGGAAAGGCTTCGTTTGCGCTGCCGCGCTCAATGCGATCGCTGCGAGCAAAACGGGTATCGCAACCGCTCTCATGGAATTCTCCTGGGTTGGAGCTGATTCATTTCACGAAGAGATGATCGAAGCCGCGAAACGATTCCGAATGTTATTTCCCGATAGCTTCAAAAATCACGAGGCGCGCCACCGGAACGCCATCTTGCTCCTGCTCGGGCGCGTAGACGCGATGCGTTTCCGTATCAACGGCGATGCTGTGGACCGCATGCGCAACGTTCACGTCTCCAAGCTTGCGATAATGATCGGGATCCTTCTGTTCGAACACTGAAATCGCGCCGCTATAGCACGCCACATAAATCCGGTTGAGCCCCGGATCGAATTTCACCACGTCGGCGCCATCGGCCATCGGGAGATAGGCGATTGGCTCGTGTTTCTCAAGGTCGAATACCGTCAAAAGATTATTGCCCTCGCACGAAAGAAACGCGCGACGGTGTTCGGGATCGAGAGCCATTCCGTGATTGCCTTTGCATTTGCCCACAGGCAACATTCCGACCACCTGATCGTTCGCCGGATCGATCACCGCTAGAATATTCTGGCTCTCCAGATTGACGTAGATTTTCTTCGCCACCGGATCGTACTGCGGCATCCCCGTTTCACTGTCGAAGCGCAGCGTGTTCACGATTTCGTCTCGCGTCACGTCGACGATTGCGACCGCTTTCGCCGTCTCGTCTGAGACATACAATTTGTGGAACGGCGCTGCGTAAGCGCTGCCGTCGGGCTTCGATTCGGTGGGAATTTTCTTGATCACCTGTAGAGTCTTCACATCGATCACGCCAATCTTGTCTTCGTGCCAATTCGACGTGTAGATCTTTTTCATGTCCGGCGCGTATTCCACGCCTTCTACGCCGGGCAAATCGGAGATCGTCTTGAGGACCTTGTTCGTCTTGAGGTCGATCACATACAGGAATCCCGGACCGAGGTGCGCGCAGAAAAGATAGCGATCGTCGTAATCGATTGTGAGGTAGTCGAAACGCAGTCCTGAAGGACCCGGCAACTCGATCGCGGCCACACGTTTCAATTCACCCGCCGCCGGATCGGCGACGAATGCAAAAACAAGAACAAGAACAACCAGAAATGCTGCTACATAGCCTGCTCGCCGCGTTTGGCCCAATGAACGCATTTTCTAATTAACCTCTGACCACAGCGATAGCCACCAGATCGTTGCCGCGTCGCTCGATCGTGATTCTTGGTAACGGGCGGGGTGGCGGGCCAGCAAGAACGGAGCCGTCGGTGGCGGAGTAAACGCCGCCATGGCAGGGGCAATCGATCCGGTTTTGTTCCGGCCGGTAAAAAACGGGACAAGAGGTATGCGTGCAGATGCGACTGAACGCAAGATAGGTGTTTTCGGCCGGTCGCAGCAGGATGCAGGGTGCGACATCGGTGGGATACGTGAAAATTTTGGAGCCGCCGACTGGAATGTCACCGGCCTGAGCAATCACTCGAACGGGAAACGTCTTCGAGCAGCCGTCCGACAAAACGCCGGCGGCACTGGCGGCCGCCGCAAGGCCGCCAAGCGTTAGAAATTTATTGAAGCAGCGGCGAGAAACTTTCTCTTCGCGATGGTTTTCTTCGCGGTCGTTTTCTTCGCGATCGTTTTCTTTGCGATTGAAAGCGATGGCCCGGTCCTCAGAATTTCCGGAAGGTTCTCTCATCGTAATTCCGCTGCTACTGGCGCACGAGGCTGCCCACGTGAATGCGCGTTTGCAGCACGCGAACGATGTCATCGAGTCCGACCATCCCGACGATGTGGCCGTCGGAAATCACGGGCATTTGACTAATGTTGTTTCCACGCATGCGCTGGAGCACGGCGAGAACCGGCTCGTCAGGTTCCGCCGAGTGCAGGTGGTCGAGCGGCATCATCACCGCTTGAATCGAAGTGTTAAGCCATTCATCGCGCGGAACCGCTCGGGCTGCGTCGAGTGAAATCAGGCCCACGGGCGTTCCGGCGCCAGTGACGATGTGAAATCGCGCGCCCGTTCGCAACACTTCGTGCACGTATTCGTCGATCGACATATCGCGCGTGACGGTGGGAACTTCGTGGGTCATCACGTCACCGGTCCGCACGCCCATCAGCGTATTTTGCACGGCCACTTGCGCGTAGCTTTCCTGCGCGGCGCTCAAGAGGAACCAGCCGATGAAGGCTGTCCAGATTCCGCCCACCCAATTCCCGGTGAGGGCTTGCCAGGCGCCGAAAATAATCATGGCGTAGGCGATTACTTTTCCGGTGATGGACGCGATTTGCGTGGCGCGTTGAAAATTTCCCGTGACGGCCCATGCAATGCCGCGGAGGATGCGTCCACCATCGAGCGGGAATCCCGGAACGAGATTGAAGAGAGCCAGCACGAGATTAATTTCCCAGAGCCATTTGGAAGAGGCGGCCACCATGTCGTCGCCATGGAAGAAATGCGCGACGAGGTAGAAACATCCGGCGAGGAACAAGCTCGATAGCGGTCCAGCGATCGCGATATTGAATTCCTGTTTGGGTTTGTCCGGCTCGCGGCTGATGCTGGAAAGGCCGCCGAAGACAAACAACGTGATCGACTGCACCGGAATTTTGTAGCGAATCGCAACGATGCTGTGGCTCAGCTCATGAAAAACGACCGAGCCAAAAAACAAAGCGCTGGTGATGATGCCGAGCGCCCAGTGTTGCTGCGGAGACCAACTCGGATGCTGCGAAGTGAACTGCGTGCGTAGCGAAAGCGTGATGAGCGCGAAGATGATGAACCAGCTTGCGTGAAGGTATATCGGAATGCCGAAGATCCGGCCGATCAGAATCCCGGACGGCGGCCTGGAAGGCTGCGGCAGCGGAGAATCTGCCGTGGTGATATCTGTTCCGTTGGGTCCGATTGCGGACATGGTTTTGTGAGCCGCCTCGCTGCAGACATCATTATCATAGAATTCGAGGGTGCCAGGGCGCAAATCGGAAGCGGACAGGTTGCGGGCGAACGCTGTGCGTTGAGAGTTTGGCAAGCGGTCCGCGGTTTGGCCGGCCTGTGGAAAAGCTCGGAACTGCAATGAAGGGTACCCCCCTGTACCGTAGATTAGAAGCGTCGCCCGTCTCATGTTTTCAATCGCTTGCGAGGATTTCTAATCGCGGGACGGTAGTTTAGGAGTGGCTGTGGAAATTGGCGTTTTTTCGGCGAGCGAGATCCGGCGAAGGGCGAGCGGCTCGTGCGATCCGGAGTGGCGGCCGACAGTGTGATTTTTATCGCCATATAAAAACAGGAAATGGTAGCGCGGTTGGGGGCGATTGAATATCCGTAGAACTACGGCGAGCTGTGGAAATCAGAGGATTATCGAGCGATGCCGTAGCGCCCGCGGGAGAAGGCAACAAGGCTCGATCCTGGCGACTCAGGAAATGGAGGGCGAGCCGAGCCGCCGGCTGGTGGCTTTGCGCTGCGCTCCTGGATGGCGAGAAATCGATGAGGCGGTATCGAAGTCTCGCTTGCCAGTGTGTGCAGAGCTAAGCCACCCGCAAGGGTCTTGCCGGCAGTACCTCCCGGCCGGTTGAATTTTTTCTCGTGCCCGCCATGTCGGAGTGCGAGAAAAGCCAGCCGAGAATTTTTTTGCGCTTCAGGCGCGGGGTGGTTCCGGCGCTAAAGCGCTTGAGTGAGTGCGAGGCGTTTTCAGGAGCGCTGAAGCGCTCCTTCCCCCGCATGAATGCGGGGCTCCCACCTGAACCATGTGGCGTTGAACGGATATCTCCGCGAGATGTGAAATCGCAAGCGGACCGGGCCGGGCGGAGGGCAAGGATTGCTTTTGGATCGCGAGGGCACGGCGTGCCACGGCGGATCCAGCCCTCAAAGCGGGGGACGCACAAACCGCGATTGGTACGGGTCGGCATGTGAATGCGGATTGCCTTTGGATCGAGAGGGCACGGCGTGCCGTGCCCCTACTGACTTGTTTGGTGGCGATGGGCGGTTTGTGAATTGGATGCATGCTGTTTTGCTCCGGCGCTGTTTTTGTTCCTGCGCTGTTTTGCTCATGCCTACTTTGCGCCGAGTTTTTGCGAGCCGTCTGTTACGGCGGCGACGGATTTCAGGACGTCGTTGGTAAAAAAGAATTTGCCATCGGTCGGGACCATCATGATCTGGACGCGGTCGGAGAGGCGTTGTGCGACTGTGTATTGGACGAGGAGCGGATTCGTTTTTAGCGCTGAGGCTTCGAGCTGAAGCTGTTCGGCCTCAGCTTGGGAGGTGACGCGGATGTTGTGGGCCTGGGCGTCGGCGAGGAGGTTGCGGTGCTCTTGTTCGGCTTTCGAGTCGATTAACTTCGCTTGCGCTGCGGCTTCGGCATTTTTCACGACGAGAATATTTTGTTGTTCTGAAAGGACTCGGTTGCGCTCGGCATCGGCTTTGCTCTCGATCACTTTTGCCTGGCCGGTAGCCTCGGCAGTTTTTACCTGCGCGGTGGCTTCGGCTTCGGCGTTCTGAATTGTGGCTTCCTTGCGCGCTTCGGCTTCGAGGCGCGACTGCTCGATCTGTTTTTGTTTGAGCGGCAGCGTGTACTGCATGGAATCGGATTCCGCTTTAGCCATCAGGACGCGGGATTGCGCGTCGGCTTCGGCGTGTTTGATCTGGCGGACTTTCGCGGCTTCGGCTTGTGACTCGGCGATTTTTACTTTTTTCTGTTCGATGGAAGCGTCGACGAGAGTGCGGTCGTCTTCCTGTTCTTTTTCGAGCAAACCTTCGAGGCCGCGCGCGTATTCTTCGGGGAGTTCCACTTTTCGCAGCAGGACTTCTTTCACGATGATGGCGTCGTCGTTGAGGCGGGCGGTGATCGTTTGGGTAGCTTTTTCGCGGAACTCGGCGCGCTTCGTTGAAAATAGATCGCGAACGATGTAATTCGGCCCCAGATCGCGGAACGTGCTGGCGACGACAGGCTCGACGATTTGCTCGTCAATCGGCTGGGGGAGATTGGCTTGAATGTACGGCAGGCGCGCGGGATCGAGGCGATAGCGGACGGTGACGGCGAGTCCGACGGAAAGGCCTTCGCGGGCTTCTACGTTCAACACCTCGAGTTTTTCTTTGGGGCTGGCGATGGCAGCGGTGGAGAAAACTTTGTCGCGGACGTCGTAGAGGACGACGCGTTCTGTGAGCGGGAAGATGAGGTGCGTGCCGGGGTAGAGCGTGCCGGAGCGGACGCCGGAAATTTGGCTGACGCGGACGCCGGCCTCGCCGTCGGAAACGACGACGAGGCTTTTGGCGGCGAAGGAGGTGAGAGCGGCGAGGGCGATGAGTTTCGCGGCGACGATCCAGCGGATTTGTCGGCGCGGGCCGGATGGCGAGAAACGCGGTGGCGGTGGGGAGGCTGTAGGCGCGTCGGGGCCGGACGCGGAATCGATTGTGGCTAGGCGCTCGTTGCGGCGGAGGATGCGGCCGAGTTCGAAGGCGAGGTAGATGTCGTAGACGACTGTGCCGATGGCGCCGGCCAGGAAACTGAAGCTTACGATCAAGAGCAGGAATCTTAGGAACAGCATGGGTGCCTCCTTCTTTCAGAGAACGAGTTCTTCACTCGTTCGAAGATTCTTCGCTTCGTGCGCGAATTGCTGCGCTTCAAATTCAGGCGGCGCGTTGGCGGCCGGCGAACGCGGATGCCGGTGCGACGAGCGTGGGCCCGCTTGCTGTGGCCGCGGGTGCTGTCTGGTTCGTGGCAAAGGCCCGCTGGCGCGCGGGCATCAGCTTCATCAGGGTGTTGAGCGCGAACCACTCGAGCGAGAGTGCGATGCCGAGCGAGACGACGACTGCTCCGGCGACTGCTGCGAAATCGAATAAGCCTTCCATGGCGGCTCCTTTATGAATTGCGAAGTACGGGGAGGCGTATTGCAGGGGCAAGGCCGTTGGGAATGGGTTGCAGGTGAGCGGGTTAGCGAAGATTTCTGTGTGCAAGTTCGTGGCGGTGCGTACACGGCGTGTTGCGGGGTAGTCGTTTTTGAGCGAATTGGGATCGTGGTGAGGTCTGTCGGTGCAAGGCCCACGACGAATGAGGCGTTCGTCGTGACTACCGGAAATAGCGCGGGGGCGCTGGGCGGGATTTGCGATTGTGCTAGGATGCCGAAATATGAACGGCGATTGCTGGATTTCGCGAATGTGTGCTGCCAGTGGAACCATCTGTGTGGTTCGTTCGATTGTATTTCTCTCGGTGGTTTTGGGTACGGCTCTTGGCGTGCAAGGACAGGCGAGTAGTGGTGCAGTCCACGCAGGTTGTTCGTCCGGACGCGAAGGTGGAATTGCCTGCGAAGTGGAATGATGGTGTGAAGGCATTGGCAGGGAAAATTGCGGCGCGCTAAAGACATCGTCCGAGATTTCGCTTGAGGTGAAAAATATTTCGTCGCTTGGGGCGATGGATGTGGAGGCCGTTCGCAAGGGGCTGGAAGCGGAATTGGCGAGCCTGGGAGTGCATGTGGGGCCGGGCGAGTACGACGTGTATGTCACACTTTCCGAAAATGCCGAGGGCTACGTGTGGGCCGCTGAAATTGATCGGAACGACAAACCTGGGAGCGCGCAGAAAGTATCTATCATGTCAGTTCCGAAATTGACGGCGGAATCGGCGAATGAGAACAAGGAATCGCTGACGCTGTCTTGGGAACTGGTTTGGCAGCAGCCCAAGGAGATTCTGGATTTTGCAATTTTCGACAGGCCTGCCGGTATCGAATACTCGACACTCGTGATCCTCGAAGCCGACCGCCTCAGGTATTACCAATCGCAGAACGGCGGATGGCATCCCGGTGCGACGCTGGCTTTTCCACGTTCCGCTCCGAGGTGGCGCGATCCGAGCGGCGAAATATGGGTCCAGAGAAAACGTGTTCTTGTAAATGGTGTTCAATGCACCGGAGACATCGAAGATCCACGGAAAATCGAGTGTGAGCTTTGGGATGACGTTACGATCGGGCGGCGTTGGATTGGACCCACGTTTCCGGGTCACGAAGGAGATGCAGGTGGAGTTCTCTCCGACAGGTGCGGCGTCAAAATGGTTGGGCTCGTTAGCGGCAACGGCGATTGGACGCAGCCGGATTCGATCCAAGGACTCTTGCTGGCAGACAACGACGCGGACGCTATTCCTTCGGGCAGACCGATCAACTTCGACGGTCCCGTGACAGTCGTGCGGGCTAATGACAAGGGAAGTCTCCGTGTCATAGTGCACAACCTGAAGAGTGGCAATTACGAGGGATATATTGTTACGGCGACTTGCAGCCAGTAGCGCGGGGTTGGCGATTTTGTTGGTCGCGCTTCCGGCGACGACGGCGCGGCGGCCGCGGTATGGGGGAACGCTGCGTGTTGAGATTGGGGCGGCGGTGAGTTCGCTCAATCCTGCTGTGGCGGCGGGGAGTCTGGAGGAATCTGCGGCGAAGGATGAGATTGATTCGCTGATTTACGATGAGCGGGCGGCGGATGGATTGTTTCATGGGGCGGGGGCGTTTCATGTGACTGCGTTTGAGGCGGGGAAGCGGGCGACGCTTGCGGCTACGGAAGATTACCGGCTGGGGCGACCGTTTGTGGATTCGATTGAGATTGTGATGGGGCGTGCGGCGCGGGAGCGGATTGTGGATTTGGAATTGAACAAGACGGACTTTGCGGAGATACCGGCGGAAGATGCGCGTCGTGCGGCGGAACGCGGGGTGCGGGTGAGCCGGTCGAAGCCGGATGAGTTGCTGGCGCTGGTTTTTAGCGGCGGCCCGGAACAGGAGAGAGGCAAGCCCGTGGAAGCGCGGGAGCGAGAGGCGATCGCGCTTTCGATCGATCGCGCGGCGATCGTGAATTTCATTTTGCAGAAAGAGGGCGAGGCGGCTGGCGGTCTTTTGCCGCAGTGGTCGAGCGGGACAGCGTTCTTGTTTTCGACGGCGGCGGATGCGACGCATGCGAAGGAACTCTCGGCGCAAATCGTTCCGACGGTGAAAATCGTGTTGGGATATGATTTTGGCGATTCGCTCGAGCAAGCGGTGGCGGAGCGGATTGCGGTGAATGCGCGCGAGGCGGGGATCTTGATGACGACGCGGGCGATGCCCCGGCCTCCGTGGCCGCTGGCGCCGCTTGATGAACGGATTTGGAAACGAACACCAGGGACGGTTGACGCGATGCTCGTGAGAGTGTCGATGCCTTCGCCAAAGCCAGCGGAGACACTTGAAGATTTCGCGAGTTTGCTAGGCATCACTACGTCGATGAGTGCGCATTTTGTGCTCCCGTCCGCGTCACCGCAAGAGATTTATGAACACGAGCGCGCCGTCTTGAAAGACTTTCGCGTGGTGCCGCTGGTTTGGCTGCCGCGGGTGTACGGGTTGAGCGCGCGGGTGAGGGATTGGACTCCTCCTGGCGCTGGCGAATTTTGGCCGCTGGCGGATGTTTGGCTCGATGGGCCGCCGGACGCGGCGAGTGAAGAAGGAACAAAGTGACGTTTCGCACCAGACTATTTTGGATTTTCACGCTGGCGCTGGTGGTGTCGGTCGGGTTGGTGGCAGCGGCGGTGACGGAAGTGACGCGGCGCGCGTTCAACGAAATGAACCGTCAACATTCGGACGCGCTGGTGGCGCAATTTCAGCGGGAGTTCGCGCAGCGCAGCGACGACGTGGTCCATCGCGTGCAGGGAATTGCGGATGCAGAAGGCACCGTGCGGATGGCGATCGATCTGAGCCGGCCGAAGGGCGACGTTTCGGTTTACGTGAACGATGCGGCGGGCGTGGCGAAAGCGCATCAACTCGATTTTCTCGACTTCATCAGCAACGACGGGTCGATCATTTCTTCGGCGGAATGGGCTGCGCGGTTTGGTTACAAGATTGATTGGGTGCTGCAGCCAGAGGATTGGGCGGCGCGCGGATCGTTTTTGATGAAGGCGGCCACGCAGGAGGGCCCCGCGCTGGCGCTGATGTCCGTATCGCGCGTACGGGTGGGTGATAAGGATTTATACATTGTGGGCGGCGAGCGGCTGGGCAAGGAGTTTCTCGCGTCGCTCGTGCTTCCCGCGGGAATGCGCGCGCTGCTGTATTTGAATCTCGAGCCGGCTTTTCAGGCAGCGAACCTAATCGATTCGACCGGGCCGGCAAGTCAGGCGGAGCGTTTCGCTGCAATTATTGAGAAGGAGCGGCAGCAGCCCGGCCAGCAAATCGCAAAAATCGAGTGGACGACGGACGCGGCAAGCGCGGAAATGTTTCATGCGATGCCATTGCTGGGACGGCAGCAAGAGCTGCTGGGAATTTTGCTGATCGGAAATTCGCAGCACGATGTAGTGACGCTGCAGCGGCAAATCATGTTGCTGTCGGTGGGAGTGGTCGCGATTGGATTGTTGCTCGGCGCGCTGCTGGGATGGTGGGGCGCGGCGGGCGTTACGCGGCCGGTACGACAACTCGCCGAAGGCGCTCGAGAAGTGGCAGGCGGGAATTGGAACGCGCGTGTAAACGTACGCGGGAAGAACGAAATCGGACAGCTCGCAAAAGCGTTCAATCAGATGACGGAACAATTGGTGGAGCAGCGGGAACGTTTGTTGCAAGCGGAACGCGTGGCGGCGTGGCGCGAAGTGGCGCGCCGGCTGGCACACGAATTGAAAAACCCGTTATTTCCTTTGCAGACGACCGTCGAAAATTTGCAGCGCGCGAAGGAACAAAATTCCGGGCAATTCGAAGAAGTATTCCACGAATCGACGGGGATTCTGCTGGCGGAAATCGAGAACCTGAAAAATATTGTCGGGCGATTCAGCGAATTCTCGAAATGCCGCAGCCGGAGCTTGGTCCGGTAAACGTGAACGACGTGGTGCGCGGCGTGGTGAAACTTTTCGAAGCGCAATTCGGGGCGGTGGGACGTCCGCCGATCACGCCAGAGCTGCATCTCGACGAGACTGTGCCCGTGATTCAGGCCGATTCGGCGCTGCTGCATCGCGCTCTCGAAAATCTGATATTGAATGCGATGGACGCGATGCCTTCGGGCGGCGTGTTGATGCTGCGCACTTCGCCGAAAGACGCCGGCGTGCATTTGGAGATTTCCGACACAGGAACCGGGTTGGCGCCGGAGGAATGCGAGCGGCTGTTCACGCCGTACTACACGACGAAGCAGCACGGCACAGGTCTGGGGCTCGCAATCGTGCAATCGGTGATCAGCGATCACGGCGGCCGCATCTGGGTGGAAAGCGAAACTGGAGTCGGCACGTCGTTTCACATCGAGCTTCCGAACCACCCGCCCCGCCGTTCGGTCAGCTTCCCGATTTCCTACGAGTACGAAAAAGAAGAAAGAAAAAGAGCCGGAAATCGGAGAAGCACAAGCAAGAGGCGTAGCCGCAGTGCCGCCGAAAGCTCATATCCTTATTATCGATGACGACGCGAATACGCTCGCGTCTCTCGCGCGCGCATTTCGATTGGCCAATCACGAAGCGACGGTTTGCGACAACGCTGCACGCGCGCTCGAAATTGCGAAGAGCGGAGCGATTCGATTTGATTCTTTCCGACGTGGTGATGCCGGGCAAAGACGGAATCGCGCTGCTCGAAGATTTGAAGAGCGCGGGAGTTGGCGCCCGTGGTGATGATGTCCGGCCAGGCGACAATCGAAATGGCAGTGAAGACGACGCGGCTCGGCGCGATCGATTTTCTCGAGAAGCCAGTGTCGACAGACAAGTTGTTGCTGACAGTGGAAAATGCGCTCCGCCTGCGGCATCTCGAGGATGAAAATCGCGATTTGAAGCGGCGGCTGGGCCGGCATTACATCGTGTGGGCCAGCGCTGCGATGAGCGAGGTGATGGCGCAGGTGGAAACCGTTGCGGCGAGCGAAACGCGCGTCTGCATTCGCGGCGAGACGGGGACGGGGAAAGAATTGATCGCGCGGACGCTGCATGAAAAAAGTCCGCGGCGGAACGGGCCGTTTATTTCGCTGAATTGCGCGGCGATTCCAGCGGAGCTGATGGAATCGGAAATTTTCGGTCATGAGAAAGGCTCGTTCACCGGCGCAGCCGGCGCGGCACGTGGGGAAATTCGAGCAAGCGCATCGCGGCACGCTTTTTCTCGATGAGATCGGCGATATGCCGATCGCGATGCAGGCGAAATTGCTGCGCGTGCTGGAAGAAGGCGAGATCGAGCGCGTCGGCGGCGACAAGCCGATTGCCGTGGATGTCCGCGTGGTGGTTGCGACGCACCGCAATCTCGAGGAGCAGGTGCGGCAGGGACGTTTCGGCAGGATTTGTATCACCGGGTGTTCGTTTTTCCGATTGTGCTGCCACCGTTGCGCGAGCGCCGCGAAGATATTCGAGTGCTCGCCGAGCATTTCGCGAGGCAGCTTGCCGACCAGAACAATTGGAAGCAGAAAAGTTTTTCGCGCGAAGCGATCGAAGAACTCGAGCGTTACGGCTGGCCGGGCAACGTGCGTGAGCTGCGCAATGTGGTGGAGCGCGTTCTCTTGCTCAGCACGGGCGATGAAGTGGACGCGGCTACGGTTGTCCGCGCGCTCCCGCAAGCGGCGCCGGTGAACTCACATTCAGCGCGCGTTTCCGCTTTGCTTGCGAGTGGGCCACTCGCACAGCGCGTGGAAGTTTTCGAGCGAGAGACGCTACTGGCTGAGTTGAAACGCAACCATCACCACATGACGAATACGGCGAAGGCGCTGGGCCTCGAGCGCAGCCACCTTTACAAAAAATGCCAGCAGCTCGGGATCGATCTCCACAAAGTCCGCCAGGTGGACTGACTCGTATTTACCCGACTAAGGAACTTTGACGGAAGCGGACATGGATCCTACCTGCCCGCTCACATTGTCCCGCACTACAAATCGCACGGAGTAATCCCCGGAGGGCAAGTCGACGCTTCCCGGGTAGGCGGCGCCTTGTGTTTGCAGGGCGGTTACGTTGTCCGGCTTCAGATGTCCTGAGAGGTTTTGAGAAAAGCCGGCGATGGCGGCGCCGTCCGGGTTTCTCGCGAGAGCGGCAAAATCGAGGCTGACGTGATTGTTGTCGGTCTCATCGATCGTGACGGCGCCTTGAGGAACAACGAAGATGAATCCGATGCGCTTCTTGCCGCTCACATCTGTAGTGGTGGTGAGGCGGACTGAAACGCGAAGGGCCGTGAAATCCAGTGGCGAGGCGAGAGCCATCTGGATGTCTTCTTTTTTGCCGGCATTCTCATCTTGCGAGCCGCGAGCGTAATAGCCGGAGCGAGAACGGACCTGCGTATCGGGCCGGTCGACTTTCACCGTGAGTTTTCGCCAGCCGGGCTTCGAATTGCCGCCCGTCTGGTAGAAGCCAATGAGGTAGTAGTCGTTCGCGTCGTGGTCCGCAGTGGTGAAACAGCCGAGCGCGGTTGTCTGGCGATCGCAAAGCCTGCCGCCAGTGGCTTCGGCAAATGATTCCAGATTGGAGACGCTCGACGGGCTAGCGAAGTGTTGCGGCAGCGGCTGTCCCGTACCTGGGCCGACGTATGCCGGATTCACGAGATCTTCGACGTCGAGCGGATATACGGCAATGTTGGCTCGATTTAACATGCGCCAGGTATTTTCGTAGTAGGGCAGCAAGGTCCGTTCGAAATCCGAGAAATGCGACGCGTCACCCATATCGAATGGAAAGCCGCCAGTGGCCCAAATCAGCGATTTTCGGCCCGGAATACCCGCGTAGGCTTCGCCCATTTCGCGCAACGCTTCGAGAGTGACCCATGTGCTCCAACTCAGACTCAGTGCCTGATTTGTGGTCGCCGAAGCCAGCAAGTCCTGCCTTCCCTGGGCCGCGGCAGCGTTTCGGTTAGCCGACTTGCTATGCCATCCCTGAACGTTGCGAAAAGTGGCTTCAAGAGGATTGCTTTTGGGCGAGTCTTTATCGGAGCGGTGGCCTTTGACGGTCTTCAGCGATTCCATCAGCAGGGCAGGGTCTCGCGTGAAATCGTGAATGAGCCGCACGCCGTCGGAATCGAGAGCGACAAGACACATTGGTTCGGAAAGAGTTTTCGAAGCCGATAAGAGTGTTATCAATCTGTCTCGCCCGTTGATCTGTTCTGTGATCGTGCTGTTCAAAATATCCCACACGAGAATTGCCGAGCTTTGCGCGCCGGCGGCCGGAGTGTTCGAGACGACATTTCCCGGGGCGAGAGCTTGCGGAGCGGCGGGCTCCCCGGGTCCCTGAATGTGATGGAAGAAGGCGATTTTCTGAAGCTGGCCATTCTCGAAGACTCTGAAATTGTCCTGGGTGAGATCCGTGACATGTGCGCCAGCATGATTCGTCACGATCGTCGGGACGAGTACGACTTCGCTGCGAACTGCGATGCCGGTCTTCTTGTTCGTGGCTGGCTGCTGTTGTGCCAGCGCGCTGCTGACAGTGCCGAAAAGCAGAATGCTTCCGATAGTCATCTTTACGAAAGTATGTTCGCAGCTGGACATGGGTTTGTGAATAAGACGATATTCGCATAAATTAGGGTTGCACGGAAGGTTAGTGACGATTTTGTGCTCACGCAATGTCGTGGAGCGTGTTCCTTTGCCTAGCACGGACGATGACCGTGTTGTGCGCGCCGGCTAAGGAACCTTTACGGAAGCGGATGCGGACCCGACTTGGCCGCTCACATTGTCCCGCACGACAAATCGCACGGAGTAATCCCCGGAGGGCAAGTCGACGCTTCCCGGGTAGGCGGCGCCCTGCGTTTGCAGAGCTGTTACGTTGTCCGGCTTCAGATGTCCTGAGAGGTTTTGAGAAAATGTTCCAATATTCGCGCCAACCTCATTTTTCGCGACAGCAGCAAAATCGAGGCTGACGCGATTGTTATCCGTGCGATCGATCGTTACGACGCCCGGAGGAATAACAAAGGCGAATCCAACTCGAGTCTTTCCGCTTACCTGTGTGTTCGTGGTGAGGCGCACTGAGATACGAACCCCCGTGAAATCCAGGGGTGAGGCTAATGCAAGTTCAATATCATCTTTCTTCCCGGCATTCTCATCCTGCGGACCGCGAGCGTAATAGCCGGAGCGAGCCCTTACCTGGATGTCTGGGCGGTCAACTTTCACGGAGAGTGTTCGCCAGCCCGGTTTCGAATCGCCGGCGCTTTCGTAAAATCCAATCAGGTAGTAATCGTTTGCGTCGTTGCTCGCACTGGTGAAGCAACTGAGCGCGGTCGACTGGCGATCGCAAAGCCTTCCGCCGGTAGCGTCCGCAAATGATTCCAGATTGGAAACGCTCGACGGACTCTCAAAATGCTGTGGCAATGGCTGCCCGGTATCGGGGTCGACGTATGCTGGATTCACCAGATCTTCAACGTCCAGGGGATAGATGGCAATATTGGAACGATTCAACGTGAGCCAGACATTTTCGTAGTAAGGCATTAAGGTCGTCTCAAACTGCGAAAAATGTGAAGGGTCGTTGAAATCAAATGGAAAGCCGCCGGTGGCCCAAATCAAGGATTTTCGGCCCGGAATTCCCGCATAGGCGTCGCCCAGTACGCGCAAGGCTTCGAGAGTGATCCACGTGCGCCAGCTAAGATCGGACGCTTGAGACGCGGTCATGAAATCCAGAACGTCCTGCCGTCCGTGTGCTGCGGCGGCATTGCGGGAAGGGGAGTGGAGGCTATGCCATCCCTGAACATTGCGGAAACTGGTTTCCAGAGGATTTGTTTTGGGCCTGCCTTTTTCCGTGCGGTGGCCTTTGATGGTTTTAAGTGATTCCGCCAGCAGAGCAGAATCTCTCGTGAAATCGTGGATGAGCCACACGCCGCTCGTATCGAATGCAACGAGACAAATCGGTTCGGACAGAGTGGGAGAGGCCGACAGGAATTTCATCAGTTCGTCCCGCCCGTTCGATTGTTCTGTGACCGTGCTGTTCAAGAGATCCCAAACGAGGATTGCCGAGCTTTGCGCAGCGCCGTTCGGAGTGTTCGTGACCTCGTTTCCCGGAGCGAGCGTTTGGGGCGCGGCGGGTTCTGCGGTCCCCTGAATGTGGTGGAAGAAAGCGATTTTCTGAAGCTGGCCATTCTCGAGGATTCTGAAATTGTCCTGGGTGAGATCCGTGACATGTGCGCCGGCATGATTCGTCACGATCGCCGGGACGAGTACGACTTCGCTGCGAACTGCAATACCGTGCTCTTTGGTTGGCGGCGTTTCCGATTGGGCTTGCCCAAAGCTTCCTGCGGCCGCGCCGAACAGCGAGAGGGTGAGGATGGCGAGCCTGATGGCTGTCGATTTGCGGATCGTCATTAGGGTTCGGATACTAGATGATTTTGACGCGAGATCAGGTTGTACGAAAGGCTTGTTTCCAAGTTAGTGCGCGAGTTTGTCGGCGGGCGAAAGGCCCACGACGAGGAAGGCACTCGTCGTGGCGACCTGAGCAACGGAATCATCGACTATTTCGGAGGAGCGGCGGACGGGATCGCTAGCGCCGAGCCTTGGGCGTTCGGCAGATTGAGGCCGAGCCATCGACCGATGGTGGGGCCGACGTCGATGAGCCGCGCGTTTTCGATTTTGCCGGCACCGATTGTGGGGCCATCGACGAGCAAAGACGAGCGCATTTCAGGATGGTCGGGGAAATACCCGTGAGTGCCGCCAATTTTCGAGGGCTCGGTTAGTTTTCCTGCGTAGTCACTCGAGAAGACGGTGCCGTCAACGGCTTCGAGTGCGAGAAACGCTTCGGGATCGCCGCCCATTGCGACGATTTCATCGTGGCCGATTACGCGGTGAATGCCGCTGCCGGGCGCGCCAGCAAGCGGCTGAAAGATATCGAGGAGCGCGCGGCGGGTTAGGTCATCGTTCGTCTCGTGGAGGTAGATGTAGGCCGAGCCGCCGTTCGAAATGATGATGGCTTTCCAATTTGCGACGTGATTCTTCGCGTCGAGCGTGACCAGACCATGATCGTGCATAAGGACGCCGGGGCGATACGTTTGCGAGATCGGAATGAATCCGTGATCGGAGAGGACGACGAGCACAGTCGAATTCCAAACGCCGGCTTTTTTCGCGGCGGCGATCACGCGGGCGATTTGCGTGTCGGCGATCTCGGTGGCGGCAATTGCTTCGGGGCTGAACGGGCCGTGCTCGTGTTCCTCGCGATCAACGATCGCAAGGTGAAGCAGCAGCAGATTCGGCTGGAGCTTTTCGATGGCATAACACGCGACGTCGGTGAAGGCGGCGTCAATTTGCACTGGAGGAGTGATACCTGCAGCGAAATCCGGGAATTCCTTGCCGACTTCCTCGAAGATTCCGCGAGTGGAAAGCGCGCGAAGAACTTTGAGATCTTCGGGAATGCTGGCGCGCCAGTATTCGGGAACGATCAAGTCGGCTTGCGCGCCGACGGTGACGGGCCAGTGAATCAGCGCGGTGCGGAGGCCTCGCTGGCGTGCGAGTTGCCAGAGAGTGGGCACGTGGATGTCTTCTTCATACCAGCGATAGCCGCCGTAATTCTGCTGGAGCGGGTCCCACGCCGGATTCGTCACGATGCCGTGCGTGCCGGGATTTACTCCCGTCACCATCGTGGTGTGCGAAGGATATGTGACGCTGGGCATGACGGGCTGGACACCGTCACTCGATTCGCCATTGCGGACGATTTCGCGGAGCGTGGGGACTTTCAAGCCGTGCGCGTCTGGCTCGGTGTAGGTTTGCGGTTTCATTCCATCAATCGAAATAACGATCACATGCTGGATTGTGCCGGCGGCAGGCGATTGCGATTGCGTTGAGGATTGGCGAGCGACGGCGCTGTGCGGCCGCGCGGCAATTCCGGCAGCCGCGATCAGTGCGAGTAAGAGAAATGGCACGATTCGTCGTCGCATTCACTTCCTCCCGAGAATTTCCATCGAGTACTGTATCCGGCGGATTGCCGAAATTACAAGCGCGGCATTCGTTGGTGAGATTGGACGTAGCGTGCGAAAATTCGTCCGTCATGGAAGCGCTCAATGCATTGCTGGCAGCCGGGGGCGTCTGCGCCGTTAGCGGAATATTCGCGTGGGGGGCGGTGGCGCCTGGATCGCAGATGTTTGGTCCCACGATTCGACGGACAGGCGACGCTTCAACGATCGCGCTGACGTTCGATGATGGACCGAATCCTGCGATTACTCCCGGGCTGCTCGATTTGCTCGATCGCTTTGGCGCGAAGGCTACATTTTTCTTGATTGGCGAGCGGGTGCGCGCATTTCCTTCGCTGGCGAAAGAGATTGCGGAACGCGGGCATACGATTGGCAATCACACCGAGAATCATCGCGCGCTCACGTTTTCGCCGGCCCGACGAATTACGGACCAACTCCAGCGTTGCGATGAGGCGATTGAAACTGCGACGGGCCGGCGGCCGAGCGGGATGCGTCCGCCATGGGGATTTCGCGGGCCGCAGTTGCAGAACGCGCTGCGGTCGCGCATGAAGCGGGCGGGCGGCGAGATGGGCGTCGTGATGACTGTCGTGATGTGGTCAGCGTCGGCTCGTGATTGGAACGTGCAGCCAGTCGAGCGCGTGATTCGGCGCTTGCGCGGTGCCGGGGGAGGCGATATCGTCCTGATGCACGACGGCGACCATCGAGTGCCTGAGGGCGATCGCCGTCACACGGTGGCGGCGCTCGAATATTGGCTGCCCCGGTGGAAAGATTCGGGATTGCGGTTCGCGACGCTGGACGAAATGCCCGGAGAGAAATAGGGCGGGCGGAAAGATCCGATGATGGACGAGAGACAGTTTTACGACGAGAAGGAAGAGACGAAGCAGATTCCGCTTACGTGCCCGCACTGCCGCCAGGAGAGTACTTTTCCGGTGCGCTGGATGGTTCGCACAAAGAAGCCGCAGCCGCCGAAGGGCGGGAACGAAGAGGATCGCGCGAAGTATGCGAAGGCGCGGTCGTATATGGTGCGCGTGGATAACATGGTCGCATGCCGGAACATCAAGTGCCGGAAGCGATTCGATTTGAGCGGGCAGACGGTATTTTTGATTTAGTATGCAGGTCGCGGCGGTGTTGCGTGTCGCCGCTGAGATCCTTGGTTCAGTAAAGTCAACAGAGCCGGCGGGGCGCCGGCGTTACAGAATGGCAGTCTTGCTTGTTGCGCGCCTGCGCTCTACCACGATTTCGCTTTTCTGTTAAATCTCCGGATACATTTCGAAGAAGGCGTCGAGGGATTGGCGGAGAGTTTTTTCGATTTCTTCTTTGCTGCCTTCGATCAGGTGCATCGTGATGCGGCCGGCGCGGCCATTCTTCAGTTTTACGTTCGCTTCGGACACTTCGTCCAATTCCTCAGCAGGGAATAGCCGCATTCCGTAAACCAGTGCAAGTTTGGCCATCTGCAGTGCTCCTTGATTGGTGATTGGTCTGTTCGTTGTTGGTTTGCTGGTTCAGATTATCTCGTTGGGCGTTGGCTGGCAAATTGTTCGGGGTTTGAAGTGAAATTGGAGGGGAAGACCGAAAAGCCCACGACGAGAAGGGCGCTCGTCGTGGCTACCGGAACGGACGGGGCAGACATCGCGCGGGCGAGCGTTGTAGAAAGTGGGCTCGGAGCTAACTTTTTAGGGAGAGGGTGGGGGAGATTGTCGCGGCGGGCTCGCCGTCGAGCACCTGACGAATCTTCTGCGCGAGATCTCTCAGGTTGAAAGGCTTTTGCAGGAAGGCGACGCCGCCTTCGAGAACGCCGTGGCGGAAGATGCTGTCGTCAGTGTAGCCGGAGATGTAGAGAACTTTCACATCGGGGCGCGCGGCAGTGAGCCGCGTAACGAGTTCGCGCCCGCTCAGGCGCGGCATCACCACGTCAGTAACGAGGATGTGAATCGGCCCGCGGTGAGTAGCGGCTACGTCGAGCGCCTGAACTCCATCGGCAGCATCGAGGACGCGGTAGCCAGTCCGTCCCAGGTAATCGCGAACCAACTCGCGGACGCTCTCCTCATCTTCGACGAAGAGAACTGTCTCGGTGCCAGGCACCGGTCCGGCGGCCACTTTCTCGGCGACGAGACGATCCACGTCGGCGGTGACTTGCGGCAGATAAATTTTGAACGTAGTCCCGTGATCGAGCTCGCTATAGACCCAGATGAAGCCGCCGCTTTGTTTCACGACGCCGTAAACCGTAGCAAGCCCGAGCCCAGTGCCTTTGCCGTGACCCTTCGTTGTAAAGAAGGGTTCGAAAATCCGCGCTCGCGTGCCGGCGTCCATGCCGCAACCGGTGTCAGTGACGATCAACATCACGTAACTGCCGGCTTCCATGGCGGGATGCTGTGACGCGGAAACACGATCGAGTTCGACGTTGGCCGTTTCGATCGTCAGGCGGCCGCCATCGGGCATGGCATCGCGCGCGTTGACGACGAGGTTGAGAAGCACCTGTTCCATCTGGCCGGGATCTGCCTTCACGGGCGCGAGTTTCGAGCCGGGCATGAAGGCGAGGTCGATGTTTTCACCGATCACACGGGCGAACATTTTAATCATGCCAGCCACGACGTCATTCAAATCGAGGATCTTCGGCTGCAGCACTTGTTTGCGGCTGAACGCGAGAAGCTGCCGGGTGAGCGTTGCCGCGCGGTCCGTGGCGCCCTGAATCTGCTCGAGATTGTGGCGCACGGGAGACGAGTCCTGAATCCGGTCGAGCAGCATCTCGGCATGGCCCTTCACGATCATCAGGAGATTATTGAAATCGTGGGCAACTCCTCCGGCGAGTTCGCCGACGGCCTGCATTTTCTGCGCGACGCGAAGCTGATCGGCAAGATGTTTGCGATCGGTGATATCCAGGGCCACGCCGATCACCCCGAGGAGTTGTCCTTCGCTGCCTTTGAGTGGTTGCACGTGAGAATCGAAAATATGCTTTTGCCACTCGAGTTCGTACGCGACGTTTTCACCTGCGAGCGCTTTGCGGTGCGCGGCGATGGCGAGAAATTCGGGGTCGTCCGTGTGGAAATATTCGTAGAGCGATTGTCCCGCCATCTCGTCCGAGCGCAACCCGAGAATTTCAAGGCCCGCTCCCATCCCGGACGTAAAACGCAGTTCGGTATCGGTGGTCCACAGCACAGCCGGCATTTTTTCCATGATCGCGTCCAGGCGGGTGCGGCCTTCGTGGCGAGCGAGCTGGCTCGTCTCGAGATCTTCGAGCATGGCGTTAATGGCATCGCCGAGATAGGCGAGCTCGTCTTTCCCGGTGACGCTGAGGCGCGCCGCAAGATCGCCGCTCGCGCCGATGCGGGTGATGTCTTCCGAAAGGCTTGCGATCCGGGAAATAACTACACGTTCAAGCAGGTACAGAGTGGCCGCGCCAAAGACGAGTCCGGCTGCGATCAGTAGTAGCAGGAATTGCAGCAGACTCGTGTGGCCTTGCGCGTAGATGGTTCGCGGAAGCAGCACTCGCAGAACGAGCGCGGGCTTGCCGTAGATGTCGGTAAGTTCCTGATACGCGGCGAGTGAGTGTTTGTCGAACGATTCCGTGACGATCGGGCGCGCAGCGGAAATAGAAGAGGAGGCGGCGCGGAAATCAGCAGGAATAACCTTACCGTCGAGGCGTTCTACTTCGATGGGCATGTGCATCATTTCGCTTAAGCGCACGATCTCGTCGTTATCGAGCAAGCGGCCCATGATCATCGTGCCGGCCACCGGGCCTTCCGAATTGCTCGTCACCACCGGGCGGGAATCGATAAGAATAGGGCCGGAGGGGAGCAAGAGAATTCCCGCCACTTTGCTGGACTCGTCTTTGTGCGTGGCGAGAAGCGAGCCGGGATTGAGGTGTTCATCGAGGCCGCGCGGAAGCTGAGATTCTTCCAGCCGGACGAGGTTGAATCCCTTCGAGAATACTTTTCGCCCTGAACTATCCAGGATTACGACAAAGTTCACTTTCAGCTGCATGAACGTCGAAGTAGGGAACTCGGTTCTCACATAGCTGGGATTTTTCCCGCGCAAGAAGGCGTAGCTTTGGTCCCAGGCCGCGTACTCGCTGGTCGTCCGGCCGAGAGTGTCAAGCTCGTTGGAGAGAGCGCTCGACGCGCGTCCTACGTTCTCGGTGGCGAAATCCCTCTCAATGTTGGTAAAGCCCTTCATCAGAACAAACCAGGAGACGGCGAATAGGCCACCGACGAGGCCGATCATCGTGAGCAGCACGATGACGAGGGTCTTCCCACGGAGGGAGGATTGAAACCGCAGCGGCGCGGGTCTGTGAGGTCCCAAGTTAGACTCTGGTTGGCGCAGTTTCAGTATATCGGCTCGGGGCGGCGAGGGAGGAGGCGGCGTGTCCTATTCGTACACTTACGGGCTCGGATCAAGCGACGCTATTGGCTGGCGAGTAAATCAGGCGTACGCTGTGGAGCATCTCGCTGCCCGAAATGGGCATCCCTAGGTAAGAGTGTTGGGAGGGAATCAATGAGTGACCTTCGGCTTCCGTTGCGTTGGGCTGGATGCCTGGCGATTGGTCTAGCGTTCAGCTTTCCGACGTTTGCGCAGCAGGACGACGGCCCGATGCCGCCGGCCGCGAGGCAGGAACCAGTACAGCCGGCGCCGCCGCAGCCACCTTTGTCACAGACATCGCCGCAGAATCCGGCCTCGACTCCCACAGCTGCAACCGCGCCTGAAAATTCGCCGCCATCCTCAACGACGCCAGGCCCGACAGTGGAAATCCCCAGCGGCACCACGATTCCGCTTGTCCTCCACAATGGAATCTCAACACACAGCGCGAAGGTCGGCGATCCGATTTATTTTGAGACACTATTCCCCATCATGATCGCCGGCCGCGTCGCGATCCCGGCCGGATCGTACGTGAGCGGCGAAGTGACAGAGACGAAGCGCGCGGGACGCGTGAAGGGCCGCGCCGAATTGATGATTAAGCTGAACACGCTGATTTTGACAAACGGCTATATGGTGAATCTGAATGCGGTGCCGCACAATGCCGGAACGGGCGGCGGAGAGACCGTAGACAACGAAGGCAAAGTGATCGGCGATTCCTCGAAGGGAGCCGACGTAGGCACGATCGCGAAGACGACCGCGGCTGGCGCTGGTATCGGCGGCATCGCCACTCGAACGTGGCGAAGGTACGGTCATCGGGGCGGGAGTTGGCGCCGCGGCGGGACTGATGGCTGTCCTGCTTACGCGCGGGCCGGATGCAGAGTTGCCGCGCGGAACAACCGTCAACGTTGTGCTGAATCGTCCAGTGATTCTCGATTCGGAGAAGGACCAGTTCACTGGCCCGGGACAGGCTTCGACATTGGCGGGTCCTTCGAGTCGCGAGCCTCAACGCAGCAGGGATCCTTTCTAATTCCAAATTCGCAACTTCGAAATAAATTCAGGAATTCGCTGACGCGATTTTCGGCGTGCGGAGTTCGCCTGTGCGGAAGCGAAGCGGAGAGAATGCTTCTACTTGGAGTGACGGCGTTTTCCCGAGCACCCACTCGCTCAAAAGCTTTGCCGTTGCCGGCGCCAGCAGAATCCCGTTGCGATAGTGGCCGGTCGCCATGTACAAACCGCGGATGTCGGTGGGTCCGAGGATCGGAAGATTGTCGGGAGTTCCGGGGCGCAATCCGGCCCAGGCATCGACCAGTTGCGCGCTCGCGAGCGCGGGCGCAAGCTCGAGCACGCCCTCCAGAATCGCCTGAATCCCCGCGGGTGTGAGGTGCTTGTCGAATCCAGCATCTTCGAGCGTGCTGCCGGCGATGATGCGGCCGTCGGGGCGCGGGACGAGATAGCCCTTGCTCGAGCGCAATGTCCTTCCAAGTACTTTACCCGCGGGCCGTAGCGCGAGCATCTGCCCACGCACGGGGCGAGTGGGCGCGTAACGCGCGAGCCAGTCGATGCCTCCGGAGAAACATCCCGCGGCGACGATTACACATTTTGCGGGGATGGTCGTTCCGTTCGCGACCACGCCGGAACAGTGATTTCCGTCCATGAGCACGGAAGTGCCTGCCAAATCTGCTTGAATTTCAACTCCACGAGATTTCGCCGCGCTCAGGAGCGCTTCGATGAACAATCGAGGATCAATTGTCGCTTCCTGTGGGAGCCACGCGGCGGCTCGCGCCGCGGGACCGAGCGACGGCTCGGCCTTTCTCGCCGTTTCAATTGATAAAGGCTCGATCGCAAGTCCGAGAGCCTGGTATTGCGCGACCATTTTGTCGCGCTCGGCTTCTCCTTCCGGAGCCGTGAAGATTTCGATGGTGCCGTCGCGCGTGAATGAGGTGGATTTTCCTGTCAGAGCCTCGATGGTGGCAACAAACGCGGGATATAGCCGCATGCTTTCTTTGGCGAGTGGAACAAGCGGTAGCGCTTCAGGAGAATCCGGTCCCGGCGACAGCATGCCCGCAGCCGCCCAGGAGGCTTCGCGGCCGGGCTGTTGGCGATCCAGCAAAACGATATCGAGCTTTTCCGCCGCCAGCTCGAACGCGATCGAAGCGCCGATCACTCCTCCGCCGATGATGGCTACATCCGCAACCTTCACACAAATATCTTAGCAAATCGAGCGGCGCGAAGCAGGGTTCTGCGCGCGCAGACCAGGTTACGCTGCGAAAATACGAGAGAATTGCGGCGGCGTCTAAAGCGAATTAACGAGTTCGACGGAGAGAAGCCGCGCTTTCTGTGCGAGGTTTCGCGAGCGAGCAAGATCGCCTTCCTTAGCGGCATCGCGCGACTGGTCTATAAAGCTGTTGATTTTGTCGACGAGATCGGTCTGTTGCGCGTTCAGGCGCTTTCCATCTGCCTGCCGCAGATTCTTTTGTGCGACGCCTACGTCCTCGGTGGTCCCTCGCTGGTAATTGGCTTTCGCATCTTCCGTGAGTTGCGGCGAAATCTGCGGAGCGGGTGGGCGCGCGTGCTCTTCCGCCACAGCGGCTGGTTCCGGCGCAGGTTTTTGCGGCTTCGGCGCAGGTTTGGAGGCAGGAGCAACGATCGGGGGCGGCGTTGTAGTTGATGCCGGTATGTCCGGAGGCGGTGCCTCAGATGCAACCGGAGGCATAGCGCTCGTGTCCGGAGCGGTGGTGGAGGGTGGCGGCGTTTCGATCGCGGCAGTCGCCGGCGCAGAACTCACCGGTGCGGCGGCTTGCACTTTTTTGGGGCCGCACCCGGCCAGCGAAAGCGAAAACCCGCACGCGAGCAACGCTGCGAGCGCTCGAGCGTCGATGTTACGGCTGGGCATTTATGTTTTTGTCTTCAGCGAAGGGCTGGCTGAAGTCGCGAACTCTTCCTGCGGCTGTCTCGATTGACCGTCCTAGCGGCAGCTCGACCCGGAAAGTGGTTCCGCGCCCTACCTCCGAATCGAATTCTATCCGACCGTTGTGCAGTTGTACAAATCGAAAGGTATTGGCCAATCCGATGCCTGAGCCGCCGGGCCGCGTGGTGAAGAAGAGCTGAAAGATCTTTTTCTGGTTTTCCGGCGAGATTCCTTTGCCGGAATCTGCCACGGAAATAATCGCAGATTCGCCGCTCCGTCGCAGGCCCAGCGTGATCCGTCCGCCCGCGTCCGTGAACTGCGAAGCATTCAGTACGAGATTCAACATTGCCTGGTGGATGAGCTGCTGGTCCATCACCACGGTCGGAAATTCCGACGGCAGGTCGACCCTTAGCTCGAGCCCGGCTTTCGTAATAAAAGGGCGAGCCGCGTCGATCACATCCCGAAGAAGTGGCCGAATGTCCGTCTCTTCGAGTTTCAGTTCCACAGGCTTGGTGAAATTCAGGAAAGTTTTCACGGCGCGATCGAGCCGGTCGATTTCGCTGTCGAGCATTTTCACGGCTTGTTGCGGCTCGGGTTCCACGGGCATGTTGGCTTTCAGCACTTCCAGCCAAAGGCGCATCGAATTCAGCGGGTTCTTCACTTCGTGCGCAACACCCGCCGTCACGCGCCCCAGCGCGGCTAATCGTTCGGAAACCTGCAACTGATTTCCGATGCGCTCGATCGATTCGATGTCGCGCAACGTGACGAGCGTGCCCATGCGCGTGCCGTGTTCGCGGATTACTTGCGCGTTCACTCCGATGCGCTGAGGGCCTGGGCCTGATTCGATGGCAATCTCTGCGTCTTCGACCGGCTCAACTTCATCACCCTTGATATGCAGGACGGATCGAATGGGATGCCCTGGAGGAAAAATTTCGCTCACGCGGCGGCCGATGAGTTCCGCGGGGCGTCCGCCGACAAACTTTTCCACCGACGGGCTCACAAGAACGGCGCGGCCCTCGGGATTGAACAGAAGCAAGCCGTCTTCAAGCCCGCCCATTACCTGATCGAGATTTTCCCGCAGGGTGCTGAAAATTTCGCGCACGTCGCGCAATTGCTTTCCGATGCCGACGATTTTGGCGCTCACCTTCCCGAGTTCGTCCGTGCCTTTCAGCGGCTCCATGTCGAATTCGCCGGCGGATATGCGGTCCAACTGCGCGGAAATGCGATCGATCGGAGCGAGCGATACGCGCGTGACAAAAAACGCAAGCAGCGTCGATAGCAGAACGGAACCGAGCGCGTAGTATCCGGCTTTCTCGAGGCTCGGAGAAATTTCGTTGCGGATCAACGCAGAGGAAAGGCTGACGCGAATAGCGCCAAACTGCGAGCCTCCCAGGTTGAAGGCCAGGGAGTACTCGTACACCTGCGGCGGCCCGTAGAGCGTGCGGAGTTGCTGAAAAAATCCCTGGTTGCGGACCAGCGACGCAATCGGCGGGCGCATCGCCTCTTTCTGGCCGCGTTCCGCTGCATCGCTCGAGATTAAAACAACGCCGTCGCGGTCGCTGACGGCGATCTCGTAAATCGTTTTCGTGTAGCCGACCGCGGATTCCATCACCGAGTTCAACGTGCTGCTATTGTCGAGCGCGCGATGCACGTATTCGCGCAAATCTGCGGCACTTGAAGAAGCGGGAGCCTCGCCGCGCTCCGCTGCATCCGCAAGCGCGCTCTGGCAGGCCACGTACACTTGCTCGGCAACGAAAGTGGCGCGATCTTCCGACTGCCGCAGGACTTGTTTTGTCAGTTGGCCGAGGTATAGGCCTGAGACTACCGCGACGACCGCCAAAACGAGCAGCGAGATGGCCAGCGTGAACTTGGTTTTAAGGCTGAGCCGCATCTTTCTGCCCCTCGTATTCTTTCAACTTATTGTGGAGGGTTTTCAAACTGATGCCGAGCAAATCCGCCGCCCGCGTTTTGTTCTGATTGGTCGCGGCAAGCGTTTGAACGATCAGTTCGCGTTCGACTGCGTCGACAGTGGTGCCAATTGGAAATCGCAGTCCGCCAAGACCGGACACCATCGATGCCGGCGCGCGCCCGAAATCCGACGGCAGGTGCTGGCGCGTGATGTTTCCGCGGTCGGAGGCGATCGCGGAGCGCTCCAGCACGTTGCGCAGCTCGCGCACGTTTCCGGGCCATGGGTACGACTTGAACATTTCCATCACATCCGCGCCTACGCCTGAAACCGATTTTGCATGTTTCGCCGAGATTTCTGCCAGCAGCCGTTCGACCAGCAGTGGCAAATCCTCTTTGTGCTCGCGAAGCGGCGGCAGGTGAATGTGGAACACGTTGAGCCGGAAATAGAGGTCCTGCCGCAGATGTCCGTCCGCCACAGCTTGCTCGGGATTCTTATTTGTGGCGGCGAGTACCCGGACGTCAACGGGCGTTTCCACCTTGCTGCCCAGCCGCCGTACTTTGTGGTCCTCTAGAACACGCAGCAACTTCGCTTGCGTCTGCGGGGGCATTTCGCCAATTTCGTCGAGCAGGAGCGTGCCGCCGTCGGCGAGCTCGAAGCATCCGATCCGGCGCTCGGCGGCGCCTGTAAACGCGCCCTTCTCGTGGCCGAAGATCTCGCTTTCCATCAGCGATTCAGGTATCGCCGAGCAGTTAATCGCGATGAACGGCCGATCCGCGCGCGGCGAGAGCATGTGAATCGAGCGCGCCACCATTTCTTTTCCGGAACCAGTTTCGCCCGTGATCAGTACGGACGCGGTCGAAGGCGCAGCCACTTCCACCTGGTGCATCACATCGCGCATTTCGCGCGAAGCGCCAATCAGAACGCCTAGCTTGCCCGCGTCGCGCAATTCACGCGTGAGCGCTGCTACGGCTTTTTGATCGCGGACGCGCCCGAGCGCGCGATCGAGCAGCGCTCTCAACACCGGAGGCTTCAGCGGTTTTTCGATATACCAGAAAGCGCCGGCTTCGATTGCTTGCACCACTCGCTCGTCGCTGCCGCGGCCCGTAATGATGATCACGGGGATGCGCTGAATTTCATCGCCGAGGTGAGCCAGCAACTCGAGCCCGTTCATACCCGGCAGCTCGACGTCGGCGAGGATGGCGCTGGGCGCAAATTCTTGAAATTTTGCGAGCGCGTCTTCTCCGCTTGCCACACCCAACACTTCGCAATCCCATTTGCGGAGGAGAGCTTCATACCCTTTGCGGGCGTTGTCTTCATCCTCGACGATGAGGATGCGCTGAAGGCTTTGTTTTTCTGGCGCCATCGTTCCGTCGAGCCTACCAGCAGTCTCGCGTAAAACCAAGCGGACGTGAGCGATTGAAGGCGGGGCAACAAGAAGACTGGCGAGCGACGAATGTGAATGACAAAAAAGCCGGAGGGGATCTCGCCGTGCGCTGCCGCGCGGGGAGATCCCCCGTGAATCCTGTCCGAGCGATCGAGTGAGACCGGGCTTACGTCCGGCCGAGATAAAGTGGCCGCTCGATCACTAATTCGAGCTTCATGCCTTTCTCGAGCGTCAATTCCTGGCCCAGGCCGGACGCAGCCATATACGCCGTGGCAGCGGCGATCGCAGCTGCCATCGCGGCATCCTTCTCTTTGCCCGAAGCCACGCCCGACGCGGCGCCTACGAACGCACCCGCTGCTGCGGCTTCCATCGCTTGTTGCCGCTTGCTCGACGCAGCCTGGATCTCACCTTCGTGGTCGTAGAGCACGTGAATTGAATGCACGCCGGGGGCATCAATCAGTTGCGCTACAAGCGGACGCCATCCGCGCGGAGTGCCGATATCGTCGAACGTGAGCCACATTCGCGCGTGCCCTGTTTTTCCCGCCGATTGCACCTTATCGATGTGCCCGCGAATTTGAACGCCCGCAGGTATCACGGCGCCTTCGGCGGTTGTGACCGGTTCGAGCGTGGTGGCGACGAATCGTTTACCAGCCTTGTCGACCTTCGTGCTAAGCGCATCCTGCAATCCGATCAACAAGCGCGTGCCTTGGGGTACTGGGGGCCGTTGAGCGGCTTGGTCCGGCGTTTCGACAGGTTGATCCTGCGGAGCGGCGTCTGGCGCAACGGATTGCTGCTCCGGTTGCTGATCAGTTTGCGGATCGGGCTGCTGATTCCGAGCGAAAGCGGGGTATCCGGCTGCGGCGAGAAAAACCACGGCAGCCAGAAGCATTTTTGCAAACTTCATATGCTTCTCCTTTAATCATTTTGGCTTGCCGCCTTCGCCGGGAAGGGAAGACGTCTAGAGAGAACTATACACTAGATGGCTCGAGGCGGAAGATGGTGGCCTTGGCAAGGGCGTGCAAACGGGTATCCGGCGTGCGGCGTGAAATAGTTGTTTTTGAAGCGGTAGCCCTGAATTATAATCCGCCCGGTTACGCTGGCTCATTCTGATTCGGCCCCCAGGCTGACATTTTTCGGACGGTAGTTCATGGCGCTTCGCCCGAATGTGTTTTCGGCGCGCGTGTTCCGGCGAAAGGTTTCGCCACCGATCGATTGGCGAGAGCCTGACGTAGTGATTTTCAGGAGGAGTAGATGAAACTGTTCATGCGGGCTGGACTGGTGGTTTTCCTAACGCTCGTCCTAATTTCGAGCGCCTTCGCCGACGATAAAAAGAACCAGCCGAAAGATCTGGACGCCAAGGCGACAGCCACTACCTCTGTGGCGACGGACGGGACGGCTTCCGCGACAACTCCCGCGGCATCTCCCGCGACTACTTCTGCGACAACTCCTGCGACACAGCCGGCTCCCGCTGCGAAACCTGCGCCCAAGCCGGCGTCATCTTCGCGCAGCGATGATTCCCAGCCGACTCCGAAGTGGGTTCCGATGCCGGCGCTCGATGGCAACCCCGGTCTCTTCACGCTCGAGACGGGCGACCTTCTGCCGCCCGGCGCGCTTGACTTCTCGATTGGCGTGAACAAGTTCTCTCGCATGCCCGGGAGCATCACGGTTCTGCAAACGGCTCCTTCGTTCGGCATGGGCTTTAATCGTTGGTTCTCTGTTTTCTTTCAGATGAACGCGGCCGAACACATCCACGTGGATCAGCCGAGGCAATTGAGCTTGAGCGACGCGACGCTGCCCAACAACCAATATCGGAACACGATTTACCGTTCGATCATTCCAGGCGCAGGTATTGCTCCCGCGTATGTGGAGGATTATCCCTTTGCGTCGCATAACGGCGGCGGCGTTGGCGAGCTCGATCTCGGGTTCAAGATCGGCCTGCTCTCGGAAAAGCGCGGCAAACCCTTCAGCCTTTCGATTCGAAATGATTTTTTCATCCCCACGCAGTCGGGGCTGAGCGATTTGCTGAGCAATGAAGTCCAGTACGGGCGATTCAATTACGGTATCGGCCTCGAAGCGAGTAAGACGATCCTGCATAACAGCATGCTGATCACTTTTAATTGGTCGTACCGCTTCCGCCCCGACGAGAGTTTCGCTACGATCGACCTTCTGAATTTGCCCGGCCCGCCGATCGCTCCCACTCCCATCGCTCCCGCCGTCTTGAAGCTGGCGGACGAAATGGGAGTCGGCGCCGGCATGCTCGTATTTCCCGGCAAACGTTTTCAGATCATCACGGAATATACCGGGATCATCTACGTCGGCAGCGGAATTCAAAATACGACTTTTGGCGGGCGAGATCCCGTGGACACAACGACCGGAATCCGTTTCTATCCAGTGCGGAAAGTCGCGCTGGACGTTGGCTATCGCTATTCTCTGAGCTTGCTCAATCACCAGGATCGCAACGGATTCATCGTGAAGCTTGCTGGCGCATACTGGCCGGAAAAACCGCGGGAGCCCGATGTTCTTACTTCTTCGTGCTCGGCTGATAAATCGTCCGTAGTGGAAGGATCGAACACCTCCGTGCAAACAACTGCCAGCGCGACCGATTCGTGGGGACATCCGCTTACGTATACGTGGACGGCCAACGGCGGCAGGATCACGAATGGCAGCAGCCCGTACGCGCGTTGGGATTCGGAAGGTGCCGCGCCCGGCAATTACACCCTTTCTCTGCGCGTCGATGATGGCGCTGGCAAGACTTCGAGCTGTTCAGCTCCGGTTCGCGTCGATCCCAAACCGAAGCCGCCCGCTCCGACGATGTCATGCTCCGCCGATCGTTCGACAGTGACGGCTGGCGAACGGCCGCAGATCACCGCGACGGTAAACGATCAGTCGAATACGGCGCTTAAATACAACTGGCAGACGAATGGCGGCCAGCTTGTGAACGCCAGCGATTCCAGCTCAAGTGTGCAATTGGATACATCGGGGCTTGCGCCGGGGACCTACACTGTTACCGGTCGCGTCGAGAATGGCGCCGGCGGCGCAGCCGATTGCTCCACCTCCGTCACGGTGCAGCAGCCACCCGCTCCGCCTCAGGCGAGCAAGATCAGCGATTGCTCGTTCCCGCTGCGAAGCGCGCGGGTAGACAATGTCTGCAAGCGCGTGCTCGACGACGCGGCCGTACGCCTACAGAGCGACCCGAAGGCGAAAGTGATGCTCGTCGGTTTTGCGGACGCGAAAGAGCCGGGCGCAGACAAGCTCGCAGAGCGTCGAGCCGGCGAGTGCAAGAAATATCTCGGCGGGAAAGCGGGCATCGACGCTTCGCGCGTTGACACTCGCTCTTCGACCGGAACGGATGCTGAAGCGAAACAGAACCGGCGCGTCGATGTGGTGTTGGTGCCAGACGGCGCGAGCTACTGATCGAAGCGCTGAGGGAGAAGGAAGGCGCTGGACGTTGGGGGAACTTGGGAAGAAGGTGGCCGCAAGCTGCCGGTATTATTTCCGATGATGTGTGTGCCCGCACTCGTCTAAGCAACAACTGCAATGACGTCTCGTCGTAACTCCTCCTACATTTTGCGGCGCAGCTTGCTCACTCGCGCAGCGCTTTTCGTCGCCATCCTTGCGTTCGTCGCCGTGCCTCGCGCTCAATCTCAAACATGGACGCCGCTCGGACCGCAAGGCGGCGATGCGCGCGCACTCGCGGTCGATCCTTCGCGCCCCGGCGTCGTCTACCTTGGAACCACCGACGGCCACATCTTCGGTTCCGAGGATGGCGGTCGGCACTGGCAGCTGCGCGGACTCGCGGGCTCATCCTTCAATGCAATGGTGACGTCGATCGTCGTTGATCCGCGCATATCCGGTACGCTCTTCGCTTCCATCTGGACGCGCGAACCGCACGGCGAAGGCGGGGGCATTTATCGCAGCAGCGATGGCGGAAGGAATTGGCGTCAATCGGGATTGTCAGGCCATGCAGTCCGGGCTCTGGTCGCGTCGCCGTCCGATCCAAACATGCTCGTCGCCGGCGCGCTCGATGGAGTGTTTCGCTCGCGCGATGGCGGCAAGCACTGGGAAATGATCACGCCAGCCGGCGATCCGGAGCTTCGAAATTTCGATTCGCTCGCCATCGATCCTCGAAATCCGGAGATCATCTATGCGGGTACTTTCCACCTGCCGTGGAAAACAACCGATGGCGGCGAGGATTGGACCGCGATTCACGATGGAATGATCGATGATTCCGATGTTTTGAGCCTCGCCGTTAATCCGTCGGACCCCGATCGGATTCTTGCAAGCGCTTGCTCCGGAATCTATGGCAGCAATGATGCTGGAGCGCACTGGAAGCGTATTCAGGGCATTCCGGATTCTTCGCGACGCACGGTGGTGATTCGCTTCGATGCGGCCAATCCCGGCACGCTTTACGCGGGAACAACCCAAGGCCTCTGGAAATCAACAGACGGCGGCGCACGATGGCGTCGCGTTTCGCCGGCCGATTGGGTGATTAATTCGCTCGTGATCATTCCGTCGAACGATCGCTCGTCCTCTCCGCGCGTTCTGATCGGGACCGAGCAACAGGGCGTTCTGGTAAGTGATTCCGCTGCGGACGATTTTCAGCCCACGAACGATGGCTTCCAGCATCGCCGAATCGTTTCGCTCACACTGGATCGCGAGAATACGGGCCGGCTGGGCGCTGTTCTCGCGAACGCCTCCGACTCTGTGGTTCAAACGACCGATGGCGGCGAAACGTGGTCGCCGCTCGGCGCAGGCCTCGAGGCTGGTTCCGTGCGACAACTTTTCTCCGCTCCCGGTGGATGGTGGACGGCTGTCGCTTCGGGCGGCCTGATGCGTCTTGATTCCGCGAGTGGAAAGTGGATTCGTGCAGGAGCACTAATTGGAGCTTCGACTGGACAAGCGCCCGAGCAAATACCGGAGCAGATGCCGGAGCAGAGAATCGCGCGGCCGCAACTGCAAAATGTTTCAACGTCATCGGTGCATCGCGCAAAACTTGCCGCTATGCCGTTCCGCGCCGCGGTAAACGATCTCGCGTTCAGCGAGAATCGTTGGTTCGCCGCAACTGACGATGGTCTGTTCTCATCCGCCGATGCCGGCACATCTTGGACTCTGCTTTCCTTTTCGTCGGCCGCCCTACCTGTAAATTCCGTGCGGGTTTCCTCAGACGGCGGCAAAATTCGCATCGTCTCCTCCCACGCCATGATTTTTTCCGACGATGGAGGCCACTCCTGGAAGTGGCACGATCTTCCGCTCGATTCCTACGGCGCTCTGCGCCTCGAAATCGCAGACGAATCGACAATGCTCGTCACCTCTCCCACCGGCCTCTACGTCTCCCGCGATGGCGGCGAGACGTGGAAAAAATCGCAAGCCGGACTTCCCGCATCGCCGATCGACGATCTCCTCGTCCGGCCGGATTTTTGGGTCGCGTCGATCGAAAAAGGCGGCCTGTATCTTTCCCGCGATCGAGGCGCCAACTGGACCCGCGTCGCAAATCCAGGCGGCCCGGCCGACTCAGATTATTTCCCAGTCCTCGAAGCCGGTTTCACTTCCAATCGCATCTATGCTGCCTCAGCGAACGAAAGCTTGTACCTCCTCGACTTGTCCCGTCCGTCCATGTTGGCAACGTGCTGCAAATTCCGGACACTAGCTCTGGCCACAAATTCCAGCACGCGCAGGAACGTCCCCGGTTCCGCGAGTTTCAAATCGGGATTTATACGCATCCCAATCTTGCACAGCCCACTAAATGAGAGGTTTACAGCCTATGCGTAGCATTACGGACTTGTGTACGAATCCCTTTTGGAACTAGAGTCCGCATGTCGAGACCCGGCAAGCGGCGCCTAAACACTGTGTACTGAAACAAGAATACCTTGTTCCTTATTGGTGCTCGCCTTGCTTCTGAATCCGGAACCGGAATTCGTAGTTGGGAGCCTATTGATGGCCAGCAGCGCTGAAGCGGTGGTAGCGGCCGAGCGGCCGATGGCAGCCATGGTTCTGATTGTGGACGACGAAAACGCCACGCGCGATCTCTGCCGCGACGTTGTCGCCGAATCGGGTTTGCGCACTCGCACCGCCTCGACGACTGAGCAAGCCCTCGAAATCCTCGAGCAGTACCCCGTCGACATCGTCATCACCGATCTGAAGGTGCCGGAAATGGGCGGGATTGAGCTGCTGAAGCGCGTCCGCGAAATGCATCCCCAAACGCAGGTGATTGTGTTGACGCAGTACGGAACAATCGATAGCGCGGTGGAAGCCACGCGCATGGGCGCCGCGGACTACGTCACCAAGCCTTTTCACATTCCTGAATTGCGCACAAAACTCGATCGCGTGGTGCGCTCGCTCGAACTCGATCTGGAGAATCGCATTTTGCGGGAGCAGCTTCGCACCCGTCCCGGCTTTGCCGGTTTGATCGGACTGTCGCCGAAGATGCAGCGCGTTTATAAACTCATCGAAAAGGTGAGCCAGCACAATTATCCCGTCCTGATTCTCGGCGAAAGTGGAACGGGCAAAGAACTCGTCGCGCGCTCGATTCATTACTCCGGCGTGCGCGGCAACACGCCGTTTGCCCCGGTCGATTGCTCTTCGCTCGTTCCCACGCTGATTGAATCCGAGCTTTTCGGATACGTGAAAGGCGCGTTTACCGGCGCGAACCATACCAAACAGGGCCTGATGGAAGCCGCCGGGAACGGCACTTTATTTCTCGATGAAATTGGCGATTTGCCGGTCGACCTGCAGGCCAAGCTGCTGCGCGCGCTGCAAGAAAAGGAAATTCGTCCCGTCGGCTCGACGGAGCGCGTTTCAATTTCTGTTCGCATCATCGCGGCGACGAATCGCGACCTGGAAGCGGCTGTCCGGCAGGGCCATTTCCGCCAGGATCTTTTCTTCCGTCTCAATGTGGTTCAGATCAAATTGCCGCCACTGCGGGAACGCAAAGGCGATATTCCGCTGCTTGTGAATTCGTTTCTCGAGAAATTTGGCGACACCGAAACTCCCAGCCGCACCATTTCCGAAGACGCCATGACCCGCCTCATGGCCTACGACTGGCCTGGAAACGTCCGCGAGCTCGAAAACGCGATTGAGCGTGCCATCGCTCTAGGTTCCGGGCCCATTCTCCACGTGGGCGACCTTCCATCCAATCTGCAGTATGGAACGGGTGATCGTCTGCCGCAGAATGACGAGCTTTTGCCCCTTGACGAACTCGAGCGCCGTGCGATCCTGCGCGCCCTGCGGGAATCAGGCGGCGACAAGCTGGCCGCCGCGCGCCTCCTCGGAATCGGAAAAACCACGCTCTACCGCAAACTGAAGCAGTACGAATCGCAGGCCCATCTCAGAAACTGATCGTTCGTAGAAACGGCTTGGCCGTGTTTCCTCGAAGCTCTCCCTCGGCGCCTTCGAATTTCGCCTTCCAGTTCGCTCCTCGCATTGCCGGATTGTCAGATAGGGAAGCCGCAGCGCTTTCGTGTCGAACTGGGAATATCTTTCGCCGGAGTTTCACCGCTGGCCACTCGCAGTTGATTGAAAACATTCTAATTGAATAACTGCGGCCTTGGTCTGTGCGGTGCAGTACAAACTGCATGCTGACCACCCCGAAAGTCATGGTCTACCCGCGCTCGCTGCGTTTGGCGAGCCGCGCATTCAAATACGCAGTGGCCGTGAGCGCGGGACTTCTCTGCAGCTACTGGATCGTCCTGGGGAGCTGGTAAAGCTGGAATGCCCAAACGCGAGAATGGCAATCTCTCCGGAACGGGAAGCTTGCTCAGGGCCGGGCGCAGTGTTCCGTCAAACCCGCGTGTTGAAATGACGCAGCTTTTCGACGGCGCAGCATTTGGCGCTGTGTTTGAATCGAGCGGCGAAGCTCTGCTTGTGATCGATTCGCAAGGAACAGTTCGGCGGGCGAATCATCGCTCGCACGAAATGCTCCGTCTAAAGAGCGCGAGCAATCCGCATGGGAATCTCGCTGACTTTCTCTCGGTGCCTTCCTGTTCGGACTTCATGATGTGGTGCTCGAATGCCGAGGTTCCCGGCGATCCCGCCAAAGTAAACAAACCGCGAAGCATCGAGGGAGCGCTCGCAAATGGTTTTCCCGTCCGAATCAACCTCCGCACAGTGTTGCCTGGATCGGACGGCCTGCTGTTGTGCCTCGAAGAGGGTTCCGTGGTGCAACGCGCGGAAGAAAAATCCCACCAATTGGAAGCAGAACTTTCGAGTCTTCTGGATGCCTTGGAAGCGGGTGTGATTCTGTTCGACCCTTCAGGATGCGTTCGGTTTGCGAACGCGCGATTCGGGCAGCTTTTCGGGCTGGACCTGCAGAACGGGCAAAAAATTCAGACGTTTGAAGATCTCGAAGGACTGGTGGCGCAGCACTTTCGCGATCCGCGCGGATTTTCATCTCCGTGGAGGCAGTTTGCGGCGGGCGAAGATACACCGTCGCATGACGAACTGGAGATGATGCGTCCGGCGCGGCGGGTGCTCGAGAGGTATTCGCGGCCGGTGCTCGGGCGAGACGGCCGCGCGGCGGGATGGCTCGAGCTTTATTACGACGTCACAGGAAAGCGGGAGATTCAAGCGAAACTTCTCCAGACCGAAAAAATGGCCGCGTTGGGGCGGCTCGTCTCTGGCATCGCGCACGAACTCAATAATCCGCTCACCGCCATCATGGGTTATGCGCAGCTTTTGCTCGGCCATGGTCTCGGAGTGTCGCAGCAAGCGGAGGCCGACAAGGTATTTCAGGAAGCCGAGCGCGCGCGGCGGATCGTAAAAAACCTATTGTACTTTGCGCGTGAGACCAAGCCGGAGCGGTCGCGTGTCGATTTGAACGAAATCGTCGAACGGACGCTCGCGCTGCGCAGCTATGAATTGCGCGTGGAGAACATCGCTGTGGAATGCGATCTGGCTGACGATTTGCCGGAGACGATGGCCGATCCGTTCCAGTTGCAGCAAGTGGTGTTGAACCTGCTAATGAACGCCGAGCAGGCGCTGCTCGAAGACCGTGGCCAGGGGCGTGTGTGGATTCGCACCCGGCGGGTGTCTACCACCCGAATCGCGCTGGAAATTTCCGATGACGGCCCGGGAATTGCGGCGAGCATCGCGTCGCGCATCTTCGATCCATTCTTCACCACGAAACCGCCGGGCCTCGGCACGGGGCTCGGCCTTTCCATCGTGTACGGCATCGTCCAGCAGCATGGCGGAGAAGTGACGCTCGAGAGCCACCGGGGGGCGGGCGCGAGATTCGTTGTGGAATTGCCCGTAGTCTCCGTGCTCGCGGAACATAAAATTGCGGCGCCGCCGAAAGCGGCCTTCAAACCAAGCAGTAACGCGTGCAGCCGGATTCTGGTGGTGGAAGACGAAGCGACGGTCGCGCAATTGATCGTCGACGTGCTGCGCGAAGAGGGGCATGTGGCCGAAGCGGCGCTGGACAGCCAGGACGGACTCACGCGAATTTCGCGCACGCGCTACGACCTCGTGATTTGCGATTTGCGAATGCCGCGGCTCGACGGTCCCGCATTCTACGATGCCCTGGTGCGATCGGGCAGTCCCGTCCAAAACCGGATCATTTTTATCACGGGTGACACGCTCGCACCTCGCACGCTCGATTTCCTGGAACCGCACAAGCTGCCCTATCTTGCGAAACCATTTCTCGTGGAGGAGTTGAAGCTGGCAGTGAACCGAATGCTCGAGCGCGGCCACGGCGACAACGCCAGCATCGCAAACCACGGCAGCAACGGCAGCAACGGCGACCAAGGCACGAACGGCAACATTGGCGGGCATGGCGTCGCAAATTCCCCGTCCATCGAGATTACCCGGAAGATTACCGGCGAAACTACACGGGAAAAGGCCCAGAAAAAGATTCAAAGCACGACGATCGGAAAATGACGGGATTGAACGCGGGTGTATTCACAATGGCTGTATTGATCGAGCGCAGCACTCTGATTGGAGTGGCTGACGCAACGCTGGCCGAGCGGTTGAACCGCGAATCGGCCCGATATCCAGAAATCGGTCCAATCACGGTCGTTGCCGATCTCGCCGAACTGCGCGAGCAATTGGCTGCTTGCTCGCCGCGAGTGATTCTGCTCGACGATGAAATACTTTCCAGTTTGCCGTTGATCGAGACGCTCCGCCAGTTGACCGAGCGCGCTCCCGTGGTGCTGGTGGCGGCGTTTGAGAGGCAGACAGAAATTGCGAGGCTGGTGGCGGAAGGAGATGTGGATTTTGTCGCGCGCGTGGGCAATTTCGCCGCGCTCGCATCCAGCCTGCTGGCGCGGCGGCTGCGTTGGGCCACTCAATCGGAAACGGCCCTCGGCCCGCCTTGGGCCGGATTGCCAATCGACACCGCGGAAATACTCCGGCATGAAATCAATAATCCGCTGACAGGGATTCTCGGTAATGCGGAGCTCGTTCTGTCGCATCGCGAGCGGCTGCCGCCTGCGGACGCGCTGCGGCTACAGACGGTCGTCGATCTTGCCGTCCGCTTGCGCGAAGCCACGCGGCGGCTGAGCAATGCCTGGGAGGCACGGCAGGCCCGCTGAGCTTTCTTCGCTCGCTCAATCTTCCATTTGCAGGCTCATCAGTGCGTCACTTCGCGATCGATTTTTCTTCCGGGATTGCCTCTGCTGCTGCGCGAGCTTTTGCGAGCATCGCATCCAGATCAGCGCGCGCGAGAAATCTGCCTCGCAGCACCACGCCCGAGATCTTCTGCGTGTTGCCGATGTCCAAAGTGGGATCGCCGTCGAGCAGCACCATATCCGCGCGGTTCCCTTGTGAAATTGTGCCGGCATTTTTCTGCGCGAGAAATTCCGCTGGATTCATTGTGGCTGTTTGGAGCGCTTCGAGCGGCGTGAGTCCCGCGCTCACGAGCATCTGCAATTCGCGGTGGAGGCTCGTGCCGACGAAATCGTAGCGGTCGAGCGAATCGCTTCCGGCAAGCAGCTTCACGCCGGCGCGGTGCATTTCGCCCGTGAGCTTGCGGTCGTTCTCAAATTGCGGCTGCCACCAATTCGCGGCGTCTTTGCTGTTCTGTGTGGGAGGTTTCGGCGCCCATTCCTTTCGCAGAGCGGCGGGCAAGTAGGCGAGCTGCGGATCGTCCGGCGCATCCTCCATGTGATGAGCATTCACGTCGAATCGAGAAAAGCGTTGGCGTAACCCATGTGCCGTTCTTCTTGAATGGTCTGCCAAAGCGCGGCAGCTCGTTCGGGAGAAAATGTGCGCCTTGCTTCGACCGTGATTTCGTCCACCGGCTTTGTCGTCTCCTTTCGTCGCCGCTTCAAGAAGTTTCCGGCGAAGTTCGGGACCTTCGCTCGAACAATCCAAAGCGAGCGAGCTATAGACGACGTGCTCGATACTTTTCTGTCCGGCGTCGGAAGCTTCGGTGGCATTCACATCCGAAGGAATGTGTCCGGCGAACGGAATCCCATCTTTTTTCGATTCTTCCGCCACCGCGAAATAATTCTCGCGCGACACTTCGATAATTTTGATGAAGTCCGCGCCGCGCTTCTGCAGCGAATCGACCGCGGCCCGCGCTTCTTCGGGAGTGCCGACGCGCAGGATGGAAGGATCGGGAGACTCGGCGGGCGCGCTGGCGCGCCGTGCGGGGAGAAGCATGGGCCCGGCGGCGACAATTCGCGGCCCAATCAATTTGCCGCCTTCGATTTCGCGGCGCCATGTCTCGAGTGCGTCGAGGTCGCCACCCATATCGCGGATGCCGGTGATTCCATTTGCAACGAGCAACGGAATCAATGTCTCCCTGGCCCAGGATGGATTCGCGCTGACGCCAGCGATGTGAGTGTGCATGTCCCACAGGCCGGGAATCAGGAATTTGCCGTGCGCGTCGATGAGCTGCGCGTCCTTTGGAATTTGAATCGAGCCGCTCTTAGCGATCGCGGCGATTGAATCGCCGGAGACGATGACGGTCCGGTCAGTAAGCGCAGGGCCGCCAGTGACGTCAACCACCGTGACATGGACGAACACGAGCGGTTTCGCCTTGTCCTGAGCCGCGGCAAGCGAGCGAAGTGCGAAGAAGCAAATCGCCACGAAGATTGCACTCGTGAGCGTCGCGGCACGCCCGCGATTCCTTCGCGGAACGCCGGCAGTCTGCGGCGCGCCACGTTTCAGTTGTGCGTTCATGCCGCTGTTAGACGTTAGTTTGTGTTTTTCAGGTAGCGGTCAAACCACTCGACGGTACGGCGAATCGCGTCAATCTGGTTTTCGCGTTTGGCGAACCCGTGGCCTTCGGCGGGATAAAAATGCGCGTCCACGGTCTTTCCAGCTTCTTTCAGGATTTGGACCACCTGCTCGGCTTCCTCCTTCGGCACGCGGATATCGTTTTCGCCCTGAAGGACCAGGAGTGGCGCCTTCGCGTCGCGGATATATTTCAGCGGCGAATCCGCTTCGTAAATCGCGCGGTCTTTTTCCGGATCGCCGAGAAGAGATTTTTCATATTCCTGCAGGCGGGGATCTTCATGCTGCAGCATGGTGTACCAGTTGATGATGCCGTAGGACTCTACGCCCGCGGCCCACACATCTGGCGTTTTGCCGATAGCCATCAAAGTCATAAAGCCGCCGTAGGAGCCGCCGGTAATCCCGATTTTTTTGGAGTTCACGTAGCCGGTGGCTTCGAGAAATTTCGCGGCATAGACTTCGTCCTGCAAATCGCCGCCGCCCAAATCTTTCGTGTTGGCGAGCTGAAATTCCATTCCGTAGCCGGTCGAGCCTCGAGGATTGGGCGCGATGCAGATGTATCCGCGCGAAACGAGAGCGATCACGGTGCGATTGAAAGAGTCCTGCGTCTGGCCGGTAGGGCCGCCGTGAGGCAGGACGATCGCGGGATTCGAGCCGTCACGTTTTAAGTTGAAGGGCACCCACGCGAACCCGCTGATGGTTTTCCCGTCGAAGCTTTTATAGTGAACCAAGATCGAAGCCGGAATTTTTGCGGCGGTGAGGCTCGCGACAGCCGAGAAGCTCAACTGCCGCGGCAGTTTCGCCGCGATGTCGTAGATCCAGAGATCGGCAGGCTGCGTTGAACTCTGGTGCGAGACGACGAGTTGCTTGCCGTTCGGAGAGAACGACGTAGGGCTCCCGGCGTAGAGATTCAGCCCGGCAGGGACATTGATTTTTGCACCGATACGAGTGGCGGTGTCGGCGAGATAGGTGTCGCTTCGGCCATCGGCGTTGATGACGTAGGTGAATTGCTTGCCATCGGGCGAAAAATCACCGGCGCTCGCTTCCCATTGCGTGTCGGTGGCCCATGCAAGCTGCTTGGACGCGACGTCGAGGAGAGCAACGTTCGGATAGCCGCCCGGCCTGTCAGAATTGACGAGAAGCGTGCGGCCATCGGGCGAGACGGCGGAAACAAACGTGCGCTTCGTGCCTTCGTGCGGAGTCAGGTTTTCGGCAGCGCCGGTTGCAACGTCCACGCGATAAATATCGGCGTCAGTGAAATTTGCGTTGGAGCGAGAGGCGAAGAGCGTTTTTCCGTCCGGGCTCCAGAACGGGTTTCCCCAGTTGTGGTCTTTCGTTTTTTCCTGCGTCAGGTTGCGGACTTCTCGTGTTTTCCAATCCAGGATTGCAATATCAACAGCAGAAGCTGTCTTCGCCTTGTAATGAATGGCGAGCCGCGATCCGTCCGGCGACCACACGGCAGAAGATTCCGAAATCTCAGGCGTGTTCGTCAGGTTCGTGATTTCGCCGCCGTCACTCGGCATTGCGAAAAGATCGTAGGTTTCGCCCCCGCCTTTATCGGATTCGAAGACGATCCACTTACCGTCGGGCGACCAGCTCGCGCCGGACTCGCGATCGTCGGACTGGCTGAGCTGAATGGGCCAGCCGCCGGCGGCGTTCACCTTCCAGAGGTTGTAGCGGCCGGTGAGGTTGGTGGTGAAAACGATTTCTTTTCCGTCGGGCGACCAGGACGGACCGTTTACGCCGCGAGTGTAGAAGAGGTCGTCGATAGGAACGGGAGCGGTGCCGGGCTCCGATTGCGAGGTGATGGTTTTCGGGTTCGTGATCTCGCGCGTGTCGGGCGAATCGGAGGCGAAAACTGTGAACGCGAAAAGAAGCACAAAAGCAAGGCGGTTGAGTTTCATCGGGCGCTCCGAAGGGCTTCTGAGATTCGAGTTCTAAGTGGCAACCTTCGCACGTTGCGCAGCAAAGTTCAAATGCGACTTCGTGGAAGGGTTTTAGATTCACTGACGCCGATGGCGGAGAGCGAAGGTGCGCAGTGGATGAGGGGCTTCGGCTTGGGCGGCCTGATGTCCATCGGTCGATCCCGCGGTCGGCCTGACAATACCGACAATGGGGCGGTCGCCTGCGGGGCATGGGTGGCCGTCGTGGCCAACGAGGAGATGTTTGAGGAGCGCGTCAATTTTTTGATGTTCGTCGCGGGTAAGTTCGACATCTTCGTGAAACGAGAGATCACGCGAACGGCGCGCCTGCCGCGCGGAATGAAGGGCGGCGATGGCTTCAAGCTTGATGCGATTCAGTTCTTCGCAGAACTGCTTGTGTGGCATGGGCGGCGAAATCATACGATAACGCGGCGGCAGTGCAACGGTACGTTGGTACTACGGAGTTGGAAGTTCGCCACGCGAGATCGGCGGCTAAGCGCTGAATAATGTCAAAGCGGTTTCGATTGCAATGATCGCGAGGCATCGGCTTGCCCTTCACACAGCTCAGGGTGAAGAGGCGGCCACTACGAAGCCAAAGGCGCGGGAGCTGGGCTGCCGAGCAGTCGATGCTGTGCAGTGGCCTTTACTTCGGGCGCGAGTTTACCTACCATGGCGTGCTGAATTGCTCCTGGAGGCGATTCAACGTGCCGGGCAGGCAGGCACGCCTCTGAACTCATGGCACGATCTCCCAGAATCGTAGTGATTGAACCAAGCGGCGTTCGCCGCGATGTGCCTCTGGCTGCGTCACCTTTTCGCATTGGGCGCCAGGCCGGCAACGAACTCACTCTCCGCGACAGCCGCATCAGCCGCCAGCAAGCACAAATCCTATCGGTGAATGGCGGCTGGATCCTTGAAGACATGGGCAGCCGCCATGGCACATACGTGAACGGCGAGAAGGTGCTGAAACACGAGCTGCAACCCAGAGACAAGATCGATTTCGGCATGGCCGATTCCTACAAGCTGATTTACCTGGGCGAGGGCGCGACGATCGAAGAGCTGGTGGAGCGAGTGGATGCGCCTGCTCCCACTCTTCCGGGCTCGCGCGAGTTGCACCATCTCGGTGTGTTGCTCGATGTGGCGCGCACGCTGGGCACCGGGCTTTCGCTGGAAGACGTGCTTACGGCGGTGGTGGATGCGGCCATCCAAGTGACGCGAACGGAGCGAGGAGTTTTATTGCTGGCAAATCCGTCCGGCGAATTGCAGACGGTGGTGGCTCGCGATTCGCAGAAGGGAACGCTGCGTCCGGATCAACTGAAGGTTTCGCAGAGCGTGGTCAAGCGCGTGGTAAACACGCGGCGCGAGTTGATCGTTAGCGACACGGGAGATGAGGCGGGAGGGATGTCGCAGCAGGAGAGCGTCGCGAGGATGGAGCTGCACACGATCGTTGCGATTCCGGTCGACAAGCTGCCGGTCATTGAGACGTTGGACGCGACAATATCGACGCGGCAGGGCGAGTTGCTGGGCGTGTTGTACATGGATAGCCATACGCCGTCGAGCGCGTTCACGGATATGGATCGCGACGTGTTGATGACGCTGGCGCGAGAAGCTGCAACGGTGATCGAAAACGCGAGGTTGTTTGCTTCGGCGCGAGCGAAGGCGCGGCTCGATCATGAAATCGAAATCGCGAGCGGCATCCAGAAAACGCTGCTGCCGAAGTCGATGCCGAATTTGCCGGATGTGGCCGTGGCGGCATCGACGCTCTCTTGCCACTCGGTGGGCGGCGATTGCTTTGACGTGATTCCACTCGGCGGAGGGCGCCACGGATTTTTCGTGGGCGACGTTTCGGGGAAGGGTATTTCGGCGGCGCTATTGGCAACGCTGCTGCAAGGAGTTTTCTTCACCACTGCGGCGATGGATATTTCGCTGCCCGGCGTTTTTTCGCGCGTGAATCAATACCTGTGCGAACGGAGCGGAGAAGATCGTTACGCGACGGTGTTTTACGGCATTCTCGATAAGATGGGGCGCTTCGAGTATGTGAACGCAGGGCACGTCCCACCGCTGCTGAGGCGAAAATCGGGTGAGCTGGAAGGATTGGGCTCCGCGAATTTTCCCGTGGGGATGTTCGCTGAAGCGGAATATCAAAGCGCGCGTGTGACTCTTGAGCCCGGCGACTACCTGGTGATTTACACGGACGGCGTTTCGGAAGCGGCAAATCCCCAGAATGAATTGTTTGAAGAAGCGCGGCTGCGGAAAATCCTCGAGACCTACACCGGCGACACGGTGGAGGGTTTGAGTGATGCGATCAAGGACGGAATGCGGGCGTACACGGAAGGCGCTGCGCAGTCGGACGACATCACGATTCTGGTAGTCCAATACAAAGGGAACCATTGAAGAAATCACGAACGCCAACGAGGAGCGCAGCCTCGACGTCGCAGCTTCAAACGCTCGAGAAAATCTTCGCGAATCTGAATCCCGAGGCGGAGCCTGGCGATTTGGCCGCGCAAATGGTTCGCGCGCTGGCTGCTCCCGGAAGGCTTAAGGGCGCTCGGTTGTGGAAAATGGTCGATGGAGTGCCCGCAGTTTGGCAGGAAAGCGGGAAGCTTGCTGCGGCGGACGCCGCCCACGTAGAAGGACTTCTGAACGGTAAGAGACCTTCCGGCGCGAACGGACGACAGAATACATGGGCGCTGGGGCGCGGATCGAATCCAGTGAGTGCGCTGGAAGTTGCGTCAAAGGGAAAACTGGACGAGAAAACGCGCACGTGGCTCGATCTTTTTCGGATGTACGCGGAGGTCGCGCTCGAAAGCAGCGAACGCCGGAGCGCCGTGATCGAACTCTCGACCATCGTCGAGGCGACGAAGCGGTTGAATTCCACGCTGGACCTGGCAGAACTCCTGAACATTATTCTGGGGCTGACGATCCGGCATTCAGGGGCGGAGCGCGGGACGGTTTTTCTAGTGGACCGCGAGAGGCAGGAGATATGGTCGCTCGTGGGGCTGGGTCTCGAGCAGCACGAAATCCGGTTACCAATCACGAAGGGAATTGCTGGTTGGGTAGCGCAGCACGGAGAAATGGTTAACCTCGCGGACGCTTATTCGGATCCGCGATTCGAGTCCGAAGTGGATTTGCGGCTGGGCTATCGCACCAGGTCGCTGCTGTGCCTGCCGATTCGGAATAAGGCGCGCGAAACGATTGGCGTGCTGCAGCTGCTGAATAAAAAGACGGGACCGTTTTCGCGCGCGGACGAAAATATGTTGCAGGCGATTTCCGATCACGTCGCCCTCGCGCTCGAAAATGCGCAATTGCATCGCGAGATGGTCCACAAGCAGCGGATGGAACGCGATCTGGCATTAGCTCGCAGCATTCAGATGGGGCTTTTGCCGGAGTGTCCGCCGAAGCTCGAAGGATTCGATATCGCGGTCTCCAACCGGATGTCACTCGAAGCGGGTGGAGACTATTACGATTTCATTCAGCTCGCGCCGGACACGATGTTGACCGTTGTCGCGGACGTGGAAGGCAAAGGTGTCGGCTCAGCGATGGTGATGGCGAACCTGCAAGCCACGCTGCACGCGCTTCTCGCGCATCTTCATTCGCTCGAACGTCTCGTGGAATCGTTGAACGACATGATGCTGGCGGACACGCGCGGGCAGAAATATATGACGATGTTCCTGACCCTGCTCGATCAGCGGCATCGCACACTGCATTACGTGAACGCAGGACACGTGCCGCCTGCAGTGGTGCGCGCGGATGGGACTGTGGATTATTTGCGCGAAGGCGGAATGGTTGTGGGAATGTTCCCGGGCGTTCATTTCGACCGCGGGCACGTGAAGCTCGAGACAGGCGACATTTTCGTCGCGTGCACGGACGGGATTACCGAAGCCATGGACGCACAGGATGATGAGTATGGATCGGAGCGGCTGGTGGCTCTGGTCGCGCGCGAGCGGAATCTTCCTGCGGCAGATATCGTGAACTCGGTGCTTACGGAAGTGGATTTGTTTTCGCGAGGCGGGACGCACGAGGATGACCGCGTAATTCTGATTTTGAAGGTTGTGTAGCCGGACGAAATAACTCTCCAGAAGTAGGCCTTCATTTCCCTTCGTAACGGATTCCATTTTGCAGAGTGTTGGCCCTGTTTTCTTTTCACGAAAAGCACGGCGTGTGATTCACACGCCACCCGCGGCCACGACCGCACCCGTTTTTCCCCCTTGCTTACCGAGGGGAGAGGGTGTAGCGTTCCATCGGTAACCGAGAGGTGCGAATGAGCAAGCCGAGCGATCTGGTACAAGGCACGCTGGACCTGCTGCTACTGAAGATTCTAGCGCTCGAGCCGCTGAATGGATTCGCGATCAGCCAGCGGCTGAGGCAGGTTTCCGGGGACACTCTGCAGGTGAGCGACGGGTCGCTCTATCCGGCGTTGCACAAGCTAGAGCAGGAGGGGTGGATTCGCGGGGAATGGCGGGCGAGTGAAAACAATCGGCGGGCGAAATTTTATTCGCTGACGCGGCTTGGTCGGCGGCATCTCGACAAAGAAACGGACAACTGGAATCGGTTGTCGGCTGCGATTTCACACGTCTTGAGACTGAAAGGGTCTGAAGGATAGCATCGGGAATTCAAACTCATTTGAGGAGGTGTGCGGATGAGACCGGAACACTGGATTTATGCGCTTCCGCTCCGACTGCGGTCGCTCTTCCGGAGGAAAGATGTGGACCGCGATCTGGAGGACGAACTTCGCGATCATCTTGAGAGGAGGGCGACGGAGTTGGTAGCCGCGGGCTTGGGTGCGAGCGAGGCGCGCGAGAAGGCGCTGAGGGAGTTTGGAGGCGTTGAGCAAGCCAAGGAAAAGTGCAGGGACGAACGTCGCGTTAGCTGGATTCAGGATTGGATTCAAGATGTGCAATATGGGCTGCGTCTGATTCAAAAGGCGCCGGGATTCAATGCGGTAGCAATTCTTACGCTGGCGCTGGGCATCAGCGCCGCGACGGCGATTTTTTCAGTGGTGGACGCCGCGCTGTTGCAGGCTGTGCCTTATGCCAGTGCCGATCGACTGGTGATTGTCCGCGAGCGCATTCCGCAGCTGTCGCCGAAGGCCATTGAAGTATCCGCGCCCGACGTTGCTGTGATCGCGCGTGAGAATCGGGTGTTCGAAAGGGTTGCGGCCTTTGAGAATCAAGATCTGAATCTTTCCGGTGGGGGAGAGCCGGAGCGGATCCGCGCGGCCCGGGTTTCGGCGAATCTCTTTGCGACACTCAATGCCAGACCAGCGGTGGGGCGGACATTTGCGGAAGAAGAAAAGCCGGGACATTTTGTGGCGATTTTGAGCTACGGCTTGTGGAACCGGAGGTTCGGAGGCGACCCGAATGTGGTGGGCCGCAGGGTAGTACTCGGTGGGCAGATTTATACCGTCATTGGCGCGATGCCCCGCGGCTTCGAATTTCCGCCGAGTGGTATGCCGGGGTATGAGACCGCCGACGTCTGGGTTCCAATCGCATTCACGCGCGAGGAACTGGGCAACCTTGGCGACAATTTCGACGTTGGCGTACTGGCGAAATTAAAATCGGGGGTCACGTTAGCGCGGGCGCAAGTGGATATGGATCTGATCGCCGCTTCGATCCTCAAATCGTGGGGACCGGAAGCGGTGAGAGCGGGAATTACTGTTGAAGGAGTGCTAACTCCGTTCCGCGAGGTGGTAGTGAGCGAAATCCGCCCTCTTGTCTATCTGCTTCTGGCGGCCGTCGGTCTGTTATTGCTGATCTCGTGCGCGAACGTGGCGAACCTCCTTCTGTCGCGAGGAGCGGTGCGCCAAAAGGAAATCGCGTTACGCGTGGCGCTGGGAGCGCGGCGCGGGCGAATTGTCCGGCAACTACTGACTGAGAGCCTGGTCCTGGCGGTGATCGGCGGAGCGCTTGGGATAGTGCTCACGATTTGGGCAGCGCGGATGCTCGTGGCCATCGCGCCGGACACGATCCCTCAGGCGCAAGGAATTGCAATCGACACGACGGTTTTGGCGTTTGCTGCGATCGTTTCGATCTGCGCGGGCCTCAGCTTTGGCCTTGCCCCGGCGATTGTGGCAACGCGCGCCGATCTGAACGAGACGCTGAAGGAAGGGGGACGAGGGCATACAGGGCAGCGTTCGGCCTTTACTCGCAACGCCTTCGTAGTAGCCCAGGTTGCAATGGCGTTTGTGCTCGTGGTTACCGCCGGCTTGCTGCTGCGCAGCTTTCTTCAGGCGGAACGGACGAATTCGGGAGTGCGGGCACAGAACGTGACGACGGCGACGATTGCTCTCGATCCGCAACAGTACTCGAATTTTTCCCGCGTGAACGCGCTGTTCGAGCAGGTGTTCACGCGCATGACGAACGCGGCGTATTTCGACTCGATCGGAGCAGCGTCTGATTTGCCGACGGAAATGAGCTGGAACCACGTCTTCTCGGTGGAGGGGCATCCCGTACGGTCGACCGGGGTTCTTCCTCTTTGCGCGCACACCCTCGTGCTGGGTAATTATTTTCGAGCGCTCGGCGTTCCGCTATTGCGCGGGCGGTTGTTCAGCGCAACGGAGGAGAAAGGGCAATCGGGCGTGGTGATCATAAGTTCTCGAATGGCGAAACAGCGCTGGGGTGAAGAAGACCCGATCGGCAAGAGGCTGAAGTGGGGCCCCGCGGAATCGACTTCTCCGTGGCTAACAGTGGTCGGCGTCGTAGGCGACGTGAAGCAGGAAGCTCTCGATGCCCCGACGATCCCTCACACCTATGCGCCTTACCTGCAGGACTGCACAAGTCCGGGACTGAGCATGTGCACGACACTCAATGTTGCGATACGCACGAGTCACTCAAGTCCAATGGTTGTTTCGAACCTTCGTGCAGCAGTGCAAGCGGCGGATCCAGACGCTCCGCTGACACGCGTACGGACAATGACGGAAGTCCTGGAAAGTTCGCTCGCGTCGAGGAAGTTTCACACGTTTTTAATGGCGGTGTTTGCCGGCGCTGCTCTGCTGCTGGCGGGAATCGGGCTTTACGGGGTTCTTGCCTTTCGAGTGCTGCAGCAGACACACGAAATTGGAATCCGAATGACGCTGGGGGCGCAGGCCTCGGCGGTGGTCCGGCGTGTGCTCGGCGACGGGTTCCGATTAACGCTGATCGGTATTGCGGTGGGGTCCGTGACATCGCTCACGCTGACGCGGCTGATCCGCAGTTTACTCTTCGAGGTGAGCGCGGAAGACCCATGGACGCTCGCGGAAGTGTCGTTCATGTTTGTGCTGGTTATGCTGATTGCCTGCTATGTTCCGGCGCGGCGCGCTGTGCGGGTGGATCCGATGATTGCGCTGCGGCATGAATGAACGCAAAACGCAGAAGTCGTCCTGCAATTCTTCACCGCGTTTTCGGGTAGGTCTCGAAGAATTTCACCACGCGCGCATCGTATTCTGCCGGTACCTGTCCTAGTGCTGCGGCGTGGCCTGCACCTTTTACAATCCAGAGTTCCTTCGGCCCAATTGCCGATTTTTCGATCCGTTCGGAATGGCGGCAGGGAATTGTGGAATCGTGGGTTCCGCAGATGAGAAGAATCGCGAACGGCCGCGAGGCAACTGCCTTTTCCGGCGAGACATCGCTGGGATTGAAGCCGCCCTCTTTTTCGATCGAGTGCATGGCGGCGATTGGCGCAGGGCGGAACAAAGTTTTTCCGAGCCAGGAGCCGGCGTGCAGGCCCGCGTAGTCATAGCTGACTTCGCGCATATTAGCGAACGAAGCCTCGGCAACGACAGCCACGATGCGCGGCTCGACGGCAGCCGATTGCAAAGCGATTGCTGCGCCCATTGAGACGCCCAGCGCGTAGAGGTGCCGGACTTTTTCGCTCGCAAACAATGCGTCCGTAATTGCGACCGTGTCGTAGCGTTCCTTCCAGCCGTAGGTGCACATGTCGCCGCCGCTTTCGCCGTGCGCCCGCGAATCCATCATCACGACGCTGTAACCCTGGCGCAGGAGAAACGCTGCATGGGCCAAAACGCCGGTACGGTTGTCGGAAACGCCGTGATACAGCAGCACCCAATCCCCAATCGGCGAATTCGGGCGGACTTTCCACCCTTTCAATTGCGCGCCATCCGGCGCCCGCACATTGAAGTCTTCCTTCGTGGAACTGGTCCCGGCGAGCATCCTCTCCGTCTCATCGAGGCGCATGGGTGCGATGCGCGCGGGATGGAGAATTCCATCGCCGAGCGAATTGCCGACAAAAGCGGCTGGAATCGCGGGAACTGCGAGCGATGCCAGAGCCATTAACATGAACCGGCGCGTGATCTTCATTTACTGGATGATACGTTGCCCGGAGGATTCTTGTTTCAGGATTCGCGGCCGGAACATCAATATCCGGGGCAGGCTCGACTGGCTGTTGGAATCAAACTTGCCTGATGATCGATCGTCGATGGTGGTCGGTGTGAATTTCTTGCCGGGTACCGGCTACGCATCGTCGGCAAATTGGAACCAGTCTTTAGACGAATTTTGACGAACATAGCTTGATCCGCGCATCTAGAGCGCATTGAGCGAAGCGATTCTCCGGTCACCCGATTGCTAAGGGATAGTCTCAAGTCGCCGATATCAGTTAAGAGCAACGCAAAAGTCTGGACTCAGGGGGTGCGCCATCGCAACTGCTGCCATGCAAGTCGAGCGTCCCGTAATGGGGCACGAACGGCGCAAGCGCCTGCGCGCGAAATTGGACCTATCGGTTCGCATCGAAGGCGGCCGCGGCACCTTACAAGGGTTCGAAGACCTCGGCAAGACGATCGACGTCTCGCGTGATGGATTGCTTGTATCCACCGTCCGCAGCGGCTACTGGGTAGGCCAATTGTTGCAGGTGACGTGTCCGTATTGGGGAACACCGGCGGCGATTAACACTGCGAGAACGGCGAAAGTGGTTCGAAGCATGCTTCTTCCCAATTTCAATAACGCGGTGGCGATAAAATTCGATCCGCGCAATGGAATCGACGGGCCCAGCGCGTGGACTTCGTCGCCATTCGCACACCACGTGCGGGTGCTAGCAGTTGATTCCGACGCGCGAATGGCTCATGCGACGAGTGTGCTGCTCTCTCAGGATGGCTACCACGTCCTGTTTGTATCGACGGCGCAGCAAGCGCTCGACATCCTGAAGAACGAAACGCCAGATGTGATTATTGCGGAAGCGGAAGGCGGTGAAATTTCGGGGCACGATCTTTGCGCCATCGTCAAGACGTCCGAGCGCCTGCAGCACATTCCGGTGATTCTGACGACTACCTCGGCGTTACCGTCGGATTACTCGACGGGACGCCGGCTGGGCGCTGTCGTGTGCATGACGAGGCCGTGCAAGCCGGCACAGCTCCGCCAGGCGGTGCATCTCGTTGCGCCTCCCCCGTCGCAGCAGTCGGTTTACAGCGCGGCGTTCAACATGGGCTCGTTCGTAAGAACTTGCTAAATCTCTCGCCGGGAAATGTCCGGCGCGTTGGAGTTGGAATATGAATTTGGCGGCGTTGATTTTGCCTGTGCGCGTGAACGGGAGGGGAACTTGTCGCTAGAACCGATTTCGCTGCGGCTGCAAGGGCGTGAAGGTTGGATGCGGCCGGGGAGTTATTTGGTCGCGGTCCGTGCTTTTTGGGGCCTGCTGCGGGACCTCGACATCGCATTGTGCGGTGACTCGGAGGGCAGCATCGATTGGGAGATTGGCGCCTGCAAGAGATCCGGGCCAGCGGTGGTGGTTTTCATCGGCCATCTGCGAAAACCGCCGAAAGATGTGGTGGCCGAAATCCGCAGGACGCTGCTCAATGGAATTCGAAAACTAGCTTCGTCCGAGGAAAGGCCACGCGGGTTTACCGACTCCGCGCTGGAGCAGCTAAAGGTATTGGCGCAGCAGCGCGTGAACATGGATGAAATCGCGATCGGGGTAGAGGAAGCGGAAGAGATCGTGCATACGTCGCTGATCCAACGGATCGAGCGATTGACGCGCAACGACTTCGAAGCACTCAGTTCCGTTGTGGGCGTGATTGAATCGATTTCCGTCGACCGGAACAATCGATTTCGAGTGCGGAGCGAAATCACCGGCCACCCGGTGATTTGCCGTTTCAAGCGCCAGGAATTCATCGCGCAGGCGAAGCAATATCTCGGCAAGCGCGTGACAGTCTTCGGCAATCTCAAATGCAACTACCTCGGTGAGCCCACGCAAATGCGCGTGACCGGTATCGAAGCGTGTGCCACTGAGGCGGACTTGCCAAATATTCCGCGCATGTCGGGACGCATTCCCATGCCAGCCGGGAAGACGGCTGTTCGAGACTGCATTTCAGGTGTGCGCGATGGCAAATAGGCTGCGCGCAATCTATTGGGATTCCACCGTCTTCCTCTGCTTCCTGAAAAAGCACGAAGGCGAGCGACGGGCGATCTGCGAAGACATTCTCCGCCACGCTCAAGCGGGCAAGCTTGCGCTGTATACTTCCTCTTTCACCATCACCGAAGTAATCAAGCCGCTCCGGCAGGAATCCACAGGGCCTCGCCCGCTTTCTTACGACGAAGTGGCGGACATTCAGGGAATGTTCCAGTGGCCGTGGCTAAAAAAAATCGATCTGGACCAGCGAATTGCGCAGAACGCAGTGAAACTCGGGCTCGCCTATGCCCTGACGGCCGCGGATGCAATCCACGCTGCTTCCGCCATCGTCGCGAAGGTCGATGTGCTGCAGAAATGGGAAAGAAATTCAGGATTCGAGAGAATCAGCGCGCTCGTTCCAGTGGAAGCTCCTCGCATGATTACCTACGGAGTGATTCATGAGACCGCCTCCAAGGGCAATTTTTTCGAGAACCTGCACCGCGCGCGTGCAGTTGGCGCGCGATAGAAGCCCAATCCTCCCTGTTGGGAGGCTGCTAGGTGCGGACGCCATACAGTTTTGACCCTAGTGCTTTTCTTTTAGCCTGATTCTGCGCATTTCCCGGATTATTTACGCGACGCTATTTGTCCCGTTCGCACTGGTTCCGGTATCAGGCTGATTCTTATGGACTTGCCGCCGCCCTCCATTGGCATTCTGCATGCCTTTCTCAAGTCGGGAGGCCACAATGAAACTCAAATACATACTCGGAGCTACCGCACTATCGCTGCTCTTCGCTGGCACTGCCTATCCTCAGCAAGATCAAGAGAAAGAAAAAGACAAACCGGCGCAACAGGAAGAGAAGCGGTCGGAACCGGCAAAACAGCAGCCAGCGCAGAAACAAGAACAGAAAACGCAGCAGCAATCGGCCAAGCAGCAGCAACAACAAGAGAAGCAGCAAAAGAATGAGACGAAGAATGAGCAGAAGCAGACCGAACAGGCGAACCAGCAACGCCAAGAACAACAGAAGCAGCTAACGAAACAGCAGCAACAAGAACAAAAGCAACAGCAGAAACAGCAGCAGCAAGTCGCGAAGCAGCGCCAGGGTACCGAACAGCAAGCGCGGCAGGACCAGCACTCCGATCGCGATCGCGGTCGACGGATTCCTGACGACCGCTTCCGCGCTTCCTTCGGTCGCGAACACCACTTCCACGTCGAACACGCGGATAATCGGCGTTTTCACTATGGAGGCTACTGGTTTACGTTTACCGATGCGTGGCCGGTGGGCTGGGCTTATACCGACGATTGTTACATCGACTATATTGACGGGCAATATTACTTGATCGATCTTTTCCACCCCGGCTTCCAACTTCTTCTCGTAATCGACTAACGCGATTCACAAATGCAACTGGCAACACGGAGGCCGGGTTCAGTCCCGGCCTCTTTCCTCTGATCTCTTCTGCCGCTAAAGGCTGGGGTGCTTTAGGTGCCATTCGGTCGCGTTCTGGTAAGCGCGAGCAAGCGCCAGCATTTCAGCGTCGCCATAAAGGCTGCCGATGAACGACAAGCTCGTCGGATGCCCCTTCTCATCGAACCCATGCGGCAACGCGACGCAAGGATGCCCCGTAAGGTTCGTCACGGCGCTATTGAGCGTGGCGACCGGATTCGGCGTGTAATCCGCGTAATCAAACGGCACAAGGTAGACGTCGACCTTCGACATCACTTCCGCCATTTCGTGCATGAGGATCGTTCGCACGCGATTCGCATTGATGTACTCAACGGCCGGAAGCAAACGCAGATTGTTTTGATCGAGGACGCGATCCTGCCGAACAAGCCCCGCCGGCTGCGTCTCGATCGGATCGCGCAGCGCGGCGTTCGCTTCACCGTACATCACCATCGTGAAATCCATCTTCGAATGTTCCGGCAACTCGATTTCGATCAGGTTGAAGCCCATGCTGCGGAATTTCGCGAGAGCCGCGGCGTCGTTCGCATCCACTTTCGGCGTTTGACGCGTATTCGAGAAGGCCGACTTCAAATATCCGACGCGGAGTTTGCGGACGTCGAAATTCGCGTCCCAATTGAACGGAATGTCCTGCACCGCGAGATCGTGATCGTCCGGCCCTTGAATCGCCGCTAGAACGAGCGCGCAATCCTCCACGCTGCGGCACATCGGGCCAGTCTTGTCGAGACTCCAGCTGAGAGTCATCACTCCGTAACGGCTCACACGCCCATACGTGGGACGCAAGCCGGTGACGCCGCAAATTGCCGAGGGCGCGACGATCGAGCCGCCCGTTTCCGTGCCCACTGAAAAGCCAACCATCCCCCCGGACGTTGCCGATCCGGGGCCCGCCGAAGATCCCTGCGAACCCATCGATAGATCCCACGGATTTTTCGTTTGCCCTGCGAACCAGATATCGTCGAGCGCAAGTTCGCCGGTAGCGAGCTTCGCGATGAGCACAGCTCCTGCATCGGTGAGCCGCGTCACGACGGTCGCGCTGTGATCGATGACGCGTTCCTTGAACGGTGCCGCTCCCCACGTTGTCGGATAATCTTTCTGCGAAGCGAGATCTTTTACGCCCCACGGAATGCCGTGCAGAGGGCCGCGGTAGCGTCCCGCGGCGATTTCTTTGTCCGCGTCGCGGGCCAGGCGCATCGCGAGATCGTCGGTGATCGTCACAGCGCAAAGCAGCTTCGGGTTGTGTTTCTTCAGGCGCGCGAGATACATCTCGGTGAGTTCCACCGACGTCACTTGCTTGGTGCGAATCAGTTCGGCAAGTTGCGTCACTTGCCAGAAGGCGGCGTCTTCAAGATTTTTCGGACGCTCCACTTTCGGCGGCGCGCTCATCTGAATCGGGCGCTTGGTACGGTCGATTTTGGTCCCGGGAATAATCGGATTGAAATAGAGGGGCGGTGCGATCGCGTTGTCGAGCGGGATCTTTCGCAGCTCTTGATAGTGCGCGAGATTTTTGTTTACTCCCGCGAGCATTTTGTCGAGCTGCTGATCGGTGAACGCAAGCCCCGCGACGGCTGCGGCATCACGCAGCATTTCTTTCGTGATCGCGGTGGTCGCAGGCGCGGCCGTTTGAGAATTGTGCCCGCTTTTTCGCGGTGCAGTCTTGCTCGTTTCGAGCTTGCCCCAAAGCACGCCGGGAAAAAGCGTGGAGGAAAGTCCCAGGCTTGAAAAATAAGCGAGAAACGAACGGCGGTCGTGGGTGCTATTCACAATTCTCTCCCTTGCGACCGCCGGACCGGTCGATGGCTGCTGTTGATTGCCAGTGCTGATTGCCACTCTTGAACGCTATTGCTGCGGTGTCGATGAACTGCCGCCGATCTTTTCGCCAATGAGCTCGCCGGAAATAATGATTTCAACGCGCCGGTTCTGCTGGCGCCCATCGGCAGTGTCATTCGAAGCCACGGGATTCGACTTGCCGTAGCCCGTCGAGGTGATCGTGTTCGGGTCGAGCCCTTGATTCACGAGATACGCGCGAACCGTGTCTGCACGATTTTGCGAAAGCGTGAGATTGAAAGTGTCGCTCCCGACGCTGTCCGTATAACCTTCGACGGCGAGCTTCAATCCCGGATGAGCCATGACGATTCCGGTCATCTTAGCGAGCGCCTCGCGTGCCGGGGGCTTCAAATCGAATTTGCCGAAATCGAAAAGAACGTCCGCCATGTTCACTTTCAAACCGCGCGGTGTATCGGTGGTGGGCAGTATGCGATTGAACTGCTCGAGCAATTGCGCGCGAAGCTGTTCCTTCTCTTTCTCCGCTTGAGCGGCGGCGGCTTCCGCCTGTCGCGCCTTGTCCTGCTCTTGTTGAGCTTTCGCCTGAGCCACATGCTGAGCAGCTTCGGCCTCGGCGCGTGCCTGCGCTTGTTGAGCGGCATCCCTTTCCGCCTGCAGCTTCTGAATCTCGGCCTGCTGCTGCGCTTTTGCAGAAGCTTCGGCTTGAGCTTTGGCTTGCGCTTCGCTTGCGGCTGTCGCGGCTTGTTCTCGCGCCAGTTTTTCGTCGTGCGCGCGCTTGATGGCAGTCGTGCGCGCGTCGGCCGCGTTCTGCACGGCATCGCGCGCGGCTTGAATCACGCGTTTCTTGTCACCCTTGCTGGCAAAAAGATTTTCCGCCGTTGTAAGTGAAGTTTGCGCTCGGCCATACGCATCGGCCGCGTACTGCGGGGCGTTGACGGCTTTCGCGATTTCCACGGCGTTGCGCGCTTCGTCAAGCTCGAGCGGAGTCTTCGACTTGGATTTCGGATAGTGGGAACTCGCGCCTGAAAAATCGTAGCTGTAGATGCCCTTATCGAGCGATTGATACTTTGCGGTGGCCTGTTCAATTGTGCCGACTGTGCCTGACACGACAATATTTTCGAGCACCACTGCATTGCTCGGCTGCGAGACGGCAAAGTAAGGCTCGGCGGTGACGATCAAGCCGAACGTCTGAAGAGAAGTCGTCACGCTGATTTTGGACTTGTCGCCATCCAGCAGAATTTCGCCGAGGTTGTTCGATTTTCCTTCCGGCGTGATCGCCCACAGTACGAACGTCAAATATTCAGGGCCGAACAATTGGGGCGGCGAGAGTTTCTGGAAATCGGCGTTGACTTGGATGCGGCCCTGCTTGCTTTCCACTTTTCCCGAGCCTTTGCCGTTGGGCATGATCGGCGAGCCCCGGAAGCCGATCTGCGTAGATCCGCCGCGATGCTCGTAGTTGATCACGGTAATGGTGCGCGCGACCATGGACACTTCGAACGACGACTGGTTCTGCGCCCGGGCGGCGGGCTGCTCGTGAGCCCAGACGCTTGTGGCCGCCAACACCGCGACCGCGAAACTAATCTGCAGCTTCCTCATTTTTCGCCTCTTTCCTTTACGCGCGATGCATTCCGGCTGCCGCGCAAACACAATTCGAATTTGCTCCCAGAAATCCTCGAGGAGTATCGCACGCTAAGTAATACCAAGAATAGAGCCAAGTCAAGCCGTTCGTGGGTCGTATGTCAGTTTCGGATTGGCGCGTACTTGTGGGTGACGCGCCCGGATTACTAGTGAGAAGAGGATTTATCGACATCTATCCGGACCCGAACATTCCAGTCGGTTTGTCGAACGTAGTTTCCAATTACGCGACTCATTAGAGCCTTTGTAAGAGATCGTGTTATAAACCCTCCTGGCTGGTCCGGGGTTGGCGCGCGCCAAACCCCAAAAAGGCAAAGATGGATCCTGTTGCCAGGTTGGTGGTTGAGGTTGCCGGTATCCTTCTGCTTGGGGCACTTGGCGAGTTCATCTTCGCGCGAACGCGCGTGCCGGACGTGGTCTGGCTGGTGCTCGCCGGGATTCTCGCCGGCCCCACATCCGGTCTTATTCCGTCAGGGCTTCTCAGGCCGGGTATCCCGTTCTTTGGAGCCATCGCTCTCACTGTCATCTTGTCGAGTGGAGCGTTTCGTCTTCAACTGACCGAGGTGGCCGCGGCTGCGCCGCGTGGAATATTGCTGGGTTTTTCGGGATTCTTTTTTTCTTTGATCGCAATCTGCGGGTTCTTTTGGCTGTCAACAAAACTCGGTTATGTGCGTCCCTCGCCACCATTGGCATGGGTGATGGTAGGCGCCATTGTCGGCGGTACCAGTTCGGTTGTCATAATGCCAACAATGGCCATGGCCCGGGTGCCTTCCCGAGTAGCGCGCATTTTGGAGGTAGAGTCCTCCGCAACCGACGCGCTCAGTGTCATCGTAACGATGGTGCTGATCGATCTCATCGTGAGCGGCAGTGCGGACATTTCTCGTCCGTTTATTGCCCTGGGCAGACAAATCGGTGTCGGGGTGGCTCTGGGTCTGATTGCCGCTGCATTGCTTGTCCCCGGAATACCTTCGATGCGGGACAAACCTCACGGATATACGGTATTTCTCGCGTCAATGCTTGCCTTATATGGCATCACCGACTTGTTTATGGGAAACGGCGCTATGGCAGTGCTGGTGGCATCGCTCTTGATCGGTAACGCTTCGTCAATCGTGCCGCGCCTGTTTCCGGGCGCCCGTGGATTGGAGTTCGCTGCAACCGAGACAACACGGGTCATGCAGGACCAGATGGCGTTCCTGATCAAGTCGTTCTTCTTTTTTCTGATTGGCCTGATGTTCCCGACGGACTGGAAGCAGATTTCCCTGGCGGCAGTCGGTGTGCTGTTCCTCATGGCGATGCGGGTTCCAGCAGTGATGCTCTCGACGAGGCGCATGGCACTGGGAAGGAAAGAGTTCTGGTTCCTGAGTGCCGCCATACCTCGCGGTCTTGCCGCCGGCGTGCTTGCGACGCTTCCGATGCAGTACGGGATTCCGGGGGCGGAGAATCTGGCGCCGGCCATATTCGCGGTGATTGTCCTCAGCGTCCTAGTTTTTGCGATTGGCTTCTCGATCGTTGGCCGGTTGCCCGATGAGCCCGCGCCCATTGAATGATCACGGCGGGTGCTAAGAGGATTTTTCAGATAACTGTTGCGAATAGGGGTGGCTGTTGAAAAACTCACCTTTTCTGAAGAATGCCAAAATTTGGGTGATAGAAAATGTCTAAGCGAGGTGGAGAAATCGTTTGTCGAGCTTCCTGGCACGAAGCAATTTCTGCGAATTCGGGGCGAGCGAGTTTTTCAACAGCTACAGGGATAATCACAATCTATTTCGATGAGCGTACTCGCCTGCAAAGCCAGCCTGCGCGGCAAGCCCCGATTACTTCGTTTGACGCGCTGCGGCAGCATGCTTATGAACCGGTCGACGAATAATGCCGCGTGCCGATATTCCAGAGTGAGATCGAAATTATAAGAAATACGACGGCAACAACGGGGACGAGCGGCGCGTATTCCGGCGTTACGTTGCGGCCCAGCAATTTCACGCTGGGATAAAACGACGCGAGTCCGAATGGGACGATCCAGCAGAGGAAAAACTGCACGATGCGGCTGTAAATCGAGAGCGGATAGCGGCCAAACGCGATCACGTTCCACACCGGCGGATGAACGCCGATGCGATCCTCGAACCAGAACGACACCGTGCTCAGCATCAGGAAAATCGAAATGTAAATAATTCCAGCGCAGATGCCGAAGAAAAACAGCATTCCGAGTTTCGCGGGCGTCCAGACAAGTCCCAGGCGCCTTGCGGCCCACACCATACAGAAAATTCCGGTAGCAATTTCCTGCAACGACTCGATGCGAAAAGTTTCGAACAGCACCTGGAATAGCGACGAGATCGGGCGTAGCAGAATGCGGTCAAATTTTCCTTCAATGATGTAGTTGTTGCCGAAATCGTAGAGATTCATGCTGATCACGTTGAACAAGCCATAAGGAATCAACGCGAATCCATACAGAAACAAAACTTCCTCGAAGCGCCAGCCGCCGAGCTGCGGCGCTTTCTCAAATAGCACTACGACGAAAGCGATCTGAAATATCGTGGCAGCAAAACTGGTGAGAAGGCTGACGATGAAGTCGCCGCGATAACCGATCCGCACCTTCGCGTACTGCGTGAAATAGTCCACGAAGAGCAACGAGTGCCGCTTCGCGCCGGCTGCGAGAGCAGCGGCGCCGGTTTTCTCCTGAACGATCGCGCTGGTTGGAATCGAGCTCATCGTTTAGCCGCCATGAATCGTGATTTTGCGCGACGCGCCTTCCCACCACAGATGCGCCAGAACGAGCAGCGCAACGACCCAGATCCATTGCGTCGCGAGTGCGCGAACGGCCGCGGCGCGGTCGAGCTTGCCGAGATAAATCTGCAGCGGCACGTAAGCGATGTACTCGAACGGCAGCACCGACATTATTTTCTGTGCCAGCGTGCGGAAAAAACGAAATCGGAATCAGCAGGCCCGAGAGCATTTCGATCAGCCAATATTTCGCTCGGATCAGCGCGAGAATCGATTTCAGCGGAATCGCGCAAGTTCCGATCATGAAATTGATCGCAGCCATCAGAAAAAAGCTGCCAAGCACTCCGACAAGAAACAGCGCAAAATTCTCAGCCGAAGCCGGCGCCTGCACGGGAAATACAAGCGCCACAAAAACCGCCGTCGGCAGCGTCAGCAATCCCAGACGAAACGCCGATTCGCCCATCGCGCGGCAAATCCACATCCACTGAATCGAAACCGGCTTGATCAAATCCATCGCGATCTTGCCTTCGATCACTTCGTACGCCATTTCCTGGTCAATCGTGTTCCAGTAGAACGATCGAATCATCCAGCCCACGCTGATGTAGGTGATGATTTGCGGCAGGTTGTAGCCCGCAATCGATTGCGTCGAGTGAAACACCGCAGTCCAGATGAAGTAATACACCGTGACGTTGAGAAAATAAGTGATGATCCCAGTGAAGTACCGCAGCCGGAACGCGAGGATATTGACGAATCCAACGCGCGCAAATTCCGCGTACGGTACCAGCGCATCGGCGAACCCGTTCACACCGCGACCTCGGGCAGCGCTTCGCCCGCGTAAATACGCTTCACGATTTCTTCGATGGGCTCGTCCTCGATCAGAAGGTCGCGCACTTCGACGGCCGCGAGTATCCGGCGAATCAGATCGGCGGTAACGATCTTCACGCGGTCGAAGCGAATCCGATAGGTCAGCTCGTCGACTTGCTCCACCTCAAAGCCATCGCGCGTGAACGCTTCGAGACACGCGACCTGGTCGCGATCCTTCAGCGCGAATTTAATTTGTTTCGTGCGCAGCAGTTTCTGCTTCAGGTCGTAGAGGTGGCCGTCGAAAAGAACGCGCCCGTGATCGATGATCATGATCCGTCGGCAAAGCTCTTCGATATCGTCGAGGTCGTGCGTGGTGAGCAAGACAGTAGTGTGAAATTCGCGATTGATGGCGCGCAGAAAATGACGAATGTGATCTTTGGCGACTACGTCGAGGCCGATCGTCGGCTCGTCGAGAAACAGCAGCGGCGGATTGTGCAGCAGCGCAGCGGCCAGGTCGCAGCGCATGCGTTCGCCGAGCGAAAGCTTCCGCACCGGCGTGTGCAGGTAATCATTGATGCCGAGGATCTCGTTGAAACGCTCCATGCGCGCGTCGAAATCGCGCTGCGGCACATCGTAAATCCGTCGCAGCAGCTTGAACGACTCGATCACCGCGATATCCCACCAGAGCTGCGTCCGCTGGCCAAACACGACGCCAATCGTTTTCACATACTGGCGGCGCTGGCGGAAGGGAACGTACCCGTTCACGCGGATTTCGCCGCTCGTCGGCACCAGAATACCGGTGAGCATCTTGATCGTGGTCGATTTGCCGGCGCCGTTCGGGCCGATGTAGCCGACCATTTCGCCGCGCTCAATCGAAAAGCCCACCGCGATCGACCGCCGTCACCGTGCGGTAGTCGCGCACGAAGAGATTTTGAATCGAGCCCCAAACGCCTTCACGCCGCCGGAATGTGCGGAAGTGTTTGCACAGGTCGTGGACGTGAATAAGAGAGTCGGCGCTCATATCGACAAGATTCTAGCATTCCAATCACGCGCAGGCGGAGTACTCATCCGAAAATCGGAAGCAGATCCCTCGCTGCGCGTCCCTTCGTTTCTCAGGGTAAACGGGATGACCATCCTGGCCGGATGGTCACTCACCCATTACTTTGACGAGGATTCGCTTCGGGCGTAAGCCGTCGAGTTCAATGAAAAGCACAGTTTGATTGGGGCCCAGGTCGAGCCGGCCTTCGGTGAAGGCGACGATCACCTGGTGATGCAGCAGCAGGCTCTGGAAATGGATCGCGGCGTTGCTTTCGAAGGGGCCCTTGTGTTTGAAATCGTCGCGGAGCGGCGCAATCTGGCCAAGCCACGCGTCGAGGTCCTCAAGCAGGCCAGGCTCCTTGTCGTTGACGATCACCGCCGCATTCGCGTGCAGCGCGGAGACGAGAATGATGCCGTCGCGAAAGGTGCTCTTATCCATCGCCGCTTTGATTTGGGAGGTAAGGTCAAATACTTCGCGCGCTTTTGTCGACTGCACGGTAATTGCTTCGTTGTAGATTTTCATGTGGTTGAGCGGGAACTCCGTACGATTTTGTAGCGCCGGGCTTCAGACCGGCAGGGGTTGACCTGGGGGTACGACCTTCTCAACCCCGTACGATTTTGTAGCGCCGGGCTTCCGCGATTTTTGCGTCCCGACGCTCTTTGTCGGGAAGCCCGGCAGGGGTTGACTTAGGGGTACGACCTTCTCAACCCCGTACGATTTTGTAGCGCCGGGCTTGAGCCCGGCAGGGGTTGACCTGGGGGTTACGATCTTCTCAACCCTTATGGCACGCAGAGCAGTGCTTCGCCTCGTAATTATCCATCGGCACTTCAAACATATTATTGCAGCCGATACAAACGCGATGAATCCGCGGCCCGGACTTACTGCTCGCTCCGTGCGCGTCCGGCGCAGGCGCATGCCCAGCCGGTGCAGGTGTCTTCGGTGGTGCCGTTGGTGTCTCGCTCATGCCCGGATTTTATCACGAAGCGCAATCCCTCGCCCCCTGCTGAAGCCGCCAGTTTGCATCCAGAAAAGCGCTAGCTAACTACATCCGACGGTTCAAGTGGCACCACTGATTTGGTCATGCCTCTGATTAACCCGTCCATCGGAACGCTCAGAACGACCGCTCCGACAGCTGCAAACCAAAAGCCCCAGTGGAAGACCTTCCACAGGACAACTAATGCCACCGTCGTCGAAAGCGCATGAGTCAACCAAGTATAGAAGGATGCGATGTCCAGCATCGCGTCACAGTTTTGACATCTAAACGGCGCAGCATAGTTGATGAGTCGCAGTTCAACAGGCTTCCCACAAATCGGGCAGCCGCGGCCATAGCGAACCTCTTGTTTAACGTGCTTCATAGCTGGACGATTTATAACATAACTCGCTAATCAAGCAACCTGACCCCGTCCAACAATTTCGTACACCTTCGCAACAATCTCCCCCACACTCACGGGCCGATAAAACACCGCCGCCACAGCCGGCAGCGGAACCGTTTCCGTCCGCGATGCGATCAGAACGGTCGGCACCCGAGCCACAAGACTCCGCATCGCCGGATCTCCCGCAAGTTCGGCCGTCGCTTCCAGCACGACGGCCGCCGGCACATCGCCCGCCGCGAGCGCCCGGCCGGCATCTTCTGCCGAATCCATGCCGAGCGCATCAATCCCTCGCTCGCGCAGCTCCGCTCGAACCGCCGTTCGCAGTTTCCAGTCCGTCGAGATCACAAACGCTACTGGCATCCAGAGTTGAGATTACCGCATCTTGCCAGTGTGCGCCCGGCGGTGCCACAGGAGGTACCCCTGCGGCCTTTCCGTAGGCAAGCTTCGAAAGGGTCTGTTACAATTTTGTGATTCTGGGGGTAGGCTGCGCTTTGGCGTGGCCCAAGATGGCGGAAAACGGTAAGAGAAAATGGGTCGTACTGCTCCTGGCCGGCGGGCTGGCCGTAGTGGTCCTCATCATATTGCTGGCGAGCCGCGGACAGGTGCCCGTGGTCCGATACGTAACCATCGGACGCGAGGACTTGAGCGCGTCGATTGCGAGCAATGGCAAGGTGGAACCTCTCTCCCCCACGATCGCCCACGCCGAATTTCCCGCGTTTGTCGCAAAGGTTTCAGCCACCGAAGGGCAGGCAGTCCACCGCGGCGAAGGGATTCTCACGCTCGACGCTTCTGACATTCGCGCCCAACTTTCGCAGGCGCGCGCTGATTTAATTGCCGCTCAATCGGACCTGAGGAATGCACGCGCGGGCGGACCACCGGATGAAGTCGCCCAGCTTGACGGCGATCTCGCAAAGGCTCAGGCGAACGTCGCAAATCTCGAAAAAACTCAAAAAGCACTCGAACAGCTCGCTGCGAAACAAGCCGCCACGCTCAACGAAGTGGCGCAGAATCAGGCTGCGCTGGCGCAGGCCCGCACAACACTTGAAACCCTCCAGCAGAAAAAAGCTGCTCTCGCCCAGCGAGTTGGCGGTGACGCGGAACGCGCCGGCCTGCGCGCCAAGCAAGCGCAGGAACAAATGCAATCCCTCGAGGAAAAGGTGCGCTCGGCTACAGTTGTAGCGCCCTCCGATGGAACCCTCTACGCGCTACCCGTGCGCGTAGGCGATTACGTAAAGGTCGGCGACACGCTTGCCCAGATGGCCGATTTGCGGCACGTGCGTGTGCGCGCGTTTGTCGACGAGCCGGATCTGGGCGCGCTCGAACCCAATCAAATGGTGCAAGTGACGTGGGATGCGAGACCCGGTCAGACTTGGACGGGCCGCACCGAGCAAGTTCCCAAACAAGTCGTCGCGCGTGGGACGCGCAGCGTGGGCGAGGTGCTCTGCTCGGTGGACAACAGTAAGCTCGAATTGCTGCCCAACGTAAACGTCGACGTGCGCATCCTCGTTCGCGAGCGGCCTGGAGCGCTTGTGGTCCCGCGAGCGGCGGTGCGCTACGACAACGGACAACATTTGGTTTTCGTCTATGGCGGCGACAAAATTCACCGCCGCGATATCACCGTTGGCATCGCGAGCGCCCAGAAATATGAAGTGACCAGCGGTTTGAACATCGGAGACAGGGTCGTAATGCCGGGCGATCAGCAGCAATTGCGGGATGGCATGGACGTTCGAGCCTTGGAGGCAAAACAATAGTGCGACGCGGACCGAAGTCTTTCCTCGCTGGACATCTTGCAATCGTGATTTTAGGCCTCGGTGGGCTGGGCGCTCTGGCACTTTCAGCCCGGATCGTTTCAGGCAGTCCTTCCGACGCATCGGCCGCCATTCAAAACGCGACGCGGCAGTTCAATTCCGGAAATTATACGAGCGCAATCTCCACGCTCCAGCCGGCGGTATCGCAAAATCCGAATAACCCCGAGCTCTACTACTGGCTGGGGCGCAACTATTACGAGTTGCGGGATTACGACAACGCGATCGCGAATGGCGAGAAATCGATTGAGCTCGATCCGAAGAATTCGAACTACCACGTGTGGCTCGGCCGCGCGTATGGAGGAAAGGCCGATCGCGAGCACAGCTTTTTCCTCGCCAAGAAAGTAAAAAAAGAATTTGGCGACGCAGTGGCGGCGGATTCGTCCAACATTACCGCCCGGCGTGACCTTGAGGAATTCAATATCGACGCGCCGTGGATCGTCGGCGGCAGCAAGGACGAAGCGAAAGCTCAGGTGGAAGCGATCGCAGCTATTGATCCGATGGAAGGCCACCTCGCGAGAGCGATTTACGACTCTGAGGCGCTCAAGAAGCCTGACGCCGCCGAAAGCGAGTACCGGCTGGCGCTTGCAGCGAAGCCCAAGAAAGTGGAGCCCTATTTCGAAGCCGCCAATTTCTTCGAGAAACAGAACAAACCCGCGGACATGAAAGCAGCAATCGACGGAGCCGCGGCCGTGAATCCGAACGATCCCCGCCTCGCATTCTATCGCGGCGTGTACGGGGTTATTTCTACCGTAGATCCTACGCATTCCGAGCAGTATCTAAAATCGTATCTCGCCAGCACTCCCGATCGCAGCGATTGGCCGTCGCACGCCGCTGCTCGAGAATGGCTGGGACGTCTTTACGAAGCGCAAGGCAAACGTTCTGAAGCGGCCGAGCAATATCGCGCTTCGCTGCAGCTCGAACCGGGGCGCAAGGGCGTTCGCGCGCGGCTCGAGCACCTGGAGAAGTCCAAGTAACGAACGCGAAAACCCGGCCGAAGCGCTGATCCGCAATCCGGCATCCCAGTAAGAGCTACGGTTGCAATGTCAAACGTTCGAAACAAATCGGAATATTGGAACGAGACGTGGCATCTCGCCGTCCAGGCGCTGCGCGGAAATAAATTGCGCGCCGCGTTGACGATGCTCGGCGTCATCATCGGCAGCGGCTGCATCGTTCTTGTTGTCACCGTGGCGCTGGCGGGGAAGCGCTACATCGTTACGCAGATTGAAGGAGTCGGCTCGAATCTGATTTACGCGCAAGTAATACATACCGGAGCCAGCCGCGTCTCGTTGGGCGACGAAATTTCTCTCAGCGACATGGAAGCCGTAAGGCAACAGATTCCGGAAGCGGCGGTGGTTGCCGGCACTCACGATATTCCCATGTCCGTCGTCGTGGCTGGCGTCGAACGCCCCGTAAAACTTGTCGGAGTGACGGACGGCTTTCAGCAGATTCGCAGGCTCGTCGTTTTTCGTGGTCGCTATTTCGACGACGACGACATGATGACGCACAGCAAAGTCTGCCTGCTCACGCAGGAGTTGGCTGACCGCGTCTTTCCAAACCAAAATCCAGTCGGCCAGGGCATCCGCGTAGGCGACCTCCACTTCACAGTTATAGGCGTTTTCCGCGAACGGATTTCAACCTTTGGCGAGACGGAAATATCGCGCGAGTCCGTCCTCGTGCCCTTTGGACTGATCAACTACTACACAGGCACGGACTTCTTGAGCACGTTTTACGTGCAGGCTGACTCGCCAGACAATGTTCAGGCGGTGACGCGGCAAGTGGCGGGAGTTTTAAAGGCCCGCCATCGTCCCGGCGCTGAATATCAGGTAGAGAATCTGGTTTCGCTGCTTGAATCGGCGCGAAAGATTTCGCAGGCCCTTACGATCCTGCTGGTGGTGATTGCGCTGATCGCGCTTTTGATCAGTGGCGTGGGCATCATGAACATCATGCTCGTCACCGTCACCGAGCGAACGCGCGAAATCGGAATTCGCAAAGCGGTCGGCGCGCCCCGCGATGCCATTCTGTATCAATTTTTGATGGAAGCATTTTTAATCAGCGGAACCGGCGCCGTCGTCGGAATTTTGATCGCCGTTGCGATTCCGGTTTCGATCAATCTCGTTCTGAGGGTGATACCGGAAGCGGTGGGAATTCGAGTGCCGGTATCGTGGGTCTCGGTTGTGCTGGCTTTCGTTGTGTCATGCTCGACGGGTCTTTTGTTCGGTTACCTGCCCGCGAACCGGGCGGCAAAACTGCATCCAACGGAATCATTGCGATATGAATAGAAAAAAGCATTTTCCATTTGCGATTGCTGCACTCGTCGCCGTTTTGCTGCCGATTCAGGCGCGAGCGCAGGTGGTAGCCCACGAATCGATTCAAGATTCGGCGCAGGCCTCATCGCAGGAAGCAGGCAAGCTCACGCTGCGGCAGGCAGTGACGCTAGCGCTGCAGAACAGTCGCGAAATCGCGCTCGCTCGCGTGCAGTATACGGTCGCGCTGAACGCTGCGGGTCTGGACCGCGCCGAGTTCCGGCCAAACCTCTACACCGGGTCAGGCGCCGCTTATACGAGCGGTTTCCCCGCGACCGTAGGCGGCCAAGCGCCATCCATCTTCAACTTGTCGTACACGCAATCCCTTTTCAATTTGCCTCTGCGCGGACAACTGAAAGCCGCCGAGACTCGCGCTGAGACTCAGAGGATCGAACTCGAGAGAACGCGCGACGCCGTCACCGTTCGCGCCGCAACCACCTACCTTGAACTCGCCGAGGTTCGCCACGCGCTTGAGCTTTTGCGCAACGAAGGCGCCAGCGCCGAGAAAATCGCAGGCGTCACGCGCGAGCGCACCGAAGCCGGACAGGAATTGCCGATCGAAAACATTCGCAGTCAACTCACCCTCGCCCGCATCCGGCAGCGAATCATCCATCTCGAAGGGCGCGACGCAATTCTTTCGCAGCAGCTCCGCAATCTCACGGGAACGCCCGACCAACAGTCGATCGAAGTCATCAACGAAGACCCATCATTCGCAGTCGACCAGCAGGAAAGCGACATGATCGCGGCGGCACTAAAGACCAGCCCGTTCGTCACCGAAGCCGAAAAGGAACGCGACGCGCGCCAACAGCTTTTGAAGGGCGCAAAGGGCGGTTTCTGGCCAACGGTCAGCGTCGTCGGCCTCTACCAGGTGCTCGGTGAATTCAACAACTACAAGCAATTTTTTGTAGGCTTCCAACGCAACAATGTCACGGTCGGAGTCGATGTCCACATCCCGCTGTACAGCTCCAAAACTTTTGCCGAAGTGAAGCTCGCGAAGAGCCAGTTGAACGAAGCAGAGCTTTCCCTCGGGAACAAACGCCAGGAAGTCCGCGCAGACGTGCTGCAGAAAGCCCGCGACGTTCGCGAACTCGATGCATCGCACGAGGTGGCGCGGCTAGACCTGCAACTCGCGCAGGAATCATTGCAAATCGTGCAAACAAAGTTCGACCAGGGCCGCGCAACACTCCGCGATATCGAACAAGCCCGCCTGGACGAGAGCGACAAATGGGTGGCCTTCCTCGATGCGGAATTTGCGCGCCAGCAAGGGCAACTCACGCTTTTGCAAGCAACTGGCCAGCTTGCCAAGGTGTTTCAGTAGGCACAGGTGTAGACAAACGCCAGCTTGGGATATGCATCAAAATCGGGTAAACTGATGCGAATGTGTTTGTAGCCATTATTTCGTTTCAGCGGTTGGTATCTGGGGGTAGCAAATGCCGTCTGTAATGAAAACTCTGCTGCTGAATCCGCCGAGTTTTGAGCATTTTGATGGTGGTGCCGGCTCGCGCTGGCCCGCCACGCGCGAAATCGAGTCCTATTGGTATCCGGTGTGGCTTGCATACCCGGCCGGGATGCTGCCCGGCAGCCGTTTGCTCGATGGCCCCCCGCACGGGATCACTCCCGCGCAAGTGATTGACATCGCGAAGGATTATGAGTTCGTCGTATTGTTCACCTCGACCGTAGGTTTCCATAGCGACCTTCGCATGGCCAAGGGCATGAAGGAAAAGAAGCCCGGAATCAAGATTTGTTTCGTCGGACCCCAGGTGCAAATCAAGCCGGCGGAGAGCCTGTTGGCGAGTCCGAATATTGATTTTGTCGTGCGTGGTGAATTCGACCACGCCGTCGTGGATTACGCGAACGGCAAGCCGCTTTCCGGAATCGCAAATTGCAGTTACATCAAAGACGGCAAAGTCGTTCACAATCCGCCGCGCCCTCTGCTGCAAACCGAAGAACTCGACGCGCTGCCTCTTGCCACCGAGGTTTACGAAAAGAATCTCACGATTGAAAAATACAGCGTCCCATTTCTGTTGCATCCCTACGTCTCGTTTTACACGGCGCGCGGTTGTCCGGCGCTCTGCACGTTCTGTTTGTGGCCGCAAACTCTTTCGGGCCATGCCTGGCGTGTACGCTCGGTGGATAGCGTGGTGCGGGAATACAAGCAGGCGCACAAGATGTTTCCGCAAGCCAAGGAATTCTTTTTCGACGACGACACGTTCAACATTCGAAAAGATCGCGTCCTCGCGCTTTGCAAGGAATTCAAGCCCGTCGGCTTCCAGTGGTCCTGTACCGCTCGCGTTCACAGCGATTACGAAACTCTGAAAGCCATGGCCGAGGGCGGCGCGCGCCTCTTGATCGTCGGATTCGAATCCGGCGATCCGCAAATCCTGAAGAACATCAAAAAGGGCGCGACGATCGAGATGGGCAAGACGTTTGTGCAGAACTGCAAAAAGGTCGGCATCCGCGTCCACGGCGATTTCATCATCGGTCTGCCCGGCGAGACGAAAGAAACGATCGAGAAGACGATGAATTACGCCAGGGAACTGGACTGCGAAACGATTCAGGTTTCGATGGCGCACGCCTATCCCGGAACGGAGCTCTATGAGCAGGGAACTCGCGAGGGATTCCTTCGAGGCGAAGCCGTGACGGACGCCGGCGGCCACCAGCTCCCGCATCTTGAGTATCCCGGGCTTTCGCGCGAGTACATGGTCGACTCCGTGAACCGCTTTTACGACGATTACTATTTCCGGCCGCGCGTGGCGTGGCGAATCGTCCGCGACGCGTTGTGGGATTCGCACGAACGCAAAAGGCTCTTCCACGAAGCCGTTGATTTCATGAAGCTCCGCGCCGATCGCAAGAAAGTAGCGAAGAAGGGCGTGCAGAAGAAAGTCCTCGTGAACGTGCCGGAATCGCCGTCGGCGGTTGGAGTAGCGAGCGAATCCTCGAGCGCATGAAGTCGTCGGCAGGGCTGCACCTCAAAACCTTCTCATTAATTTTGATCATGGTTTCTTTTGGCCCGCTGGGCGATGTTCTGCTTAGCAAGGGCATGAAGGACGTCGGCAAGATCCCCAATTGGACGCCCGCGGAACTGGCACGGATGTTCGTGGTGGTGTTCAGCTCACCGATGATCTGGCTCGGGATCACCTGTCTTCTCGGCTTCTTCCTCGCATATACGCTGGTGCTTTCGTGGGCTGACTATAGCTTCGTGCAACCGTCCTCTTCGTTCGCGTATGGGATCGTGGCGCTGCTTGGACACTTCGTGCTGGGCGAACAGATTTCTCCGCTGCGCTGGGCCGGAATTCTGGTGATCTGCTGCGGAGTGTTGATCGTGGGCCATACGCCGCCGCGCACTACGGAGCACAACTGATGCTCGTCGAAGTGGTTTTGATTTTCTTTATCGTGGTGGCCGGAACAGGCGGCGAGTTGTGCCTTACGCGCGCGATGAAAACGATTGGCGAGGTGCATGATTTCAGGCCGCGGGCGCTGTTTGGCGTGTTTGCTCGCGCGCTGCGCGTTGGATGGATGTGGATCGCGATTCTTTTGATGGCGAGCGGATTTTTCTCGCTGCTGGGGATGCTGTCGCTCGAGAATGTAAGCTTCGTCGTCCCAGTGACGGCGCTCAGCTACGCTGCGGGAGCTTACGGCGGCTCGCTTTTTCTTGGCGAGCGGGTTACACGCCAGCGCTGGCTCGGCGTCTTGCTTGTGTGCATTGGCGTGACGATGGTGTGGAAGGGCCGAGGCTAATTCGTTGGAAGCACAGAGGTTAACGGTTTGGAAAAGCAGGGAATAGTTGCATGACTCTGTGGGGAGCGATTCGCGGAGCGCTCCTGCTTCTGGCGCTGGCGCCATTTGCGTACTACATCGTTGCGATCGTCGCGGCCCGGCGATTTTTTGGCAGGCGGCGCGGCGCGAACACGTTGTCTGAACACAATTCCTCGGAGCCTGAACACAATTCTTCGGATTTCACTCCACCTTTAAGCGTCCTGAAACCGATTTACGGTCTGGATCGCGAGACGTACGAAAATTACGCGAGCTTTTGCCTGCAGGATTATCCCGAGTTCGAGATTTTATTCTGCGTCTCCGACGAGCAAGACGCTGCCGTTCCGGTGATCCAGAAACTGATCCATGATTTTCCGAATCGAACGATTCGGCTGCTGGTGGGATCGGAGCCGCTGGGAGCGAGCGACAAAGTGAACAAGCTGTGCCGCATGGTTCGCGAAGCGCACTACGAAATTGTGGTGGTCACTGATAGCGACGTGCGCGTCGAACCCGGCTACCTGCGCGCGATCGCCGCACCGTTTCGCGATCCTGCGGTGGGCGGCGTGACGTGCCTTTATCGCGGACTCACCGACGGATCGTTTGCCACCGACCTGGAAGCGATCGGGAACAGCACCGATTTCGCGGCGGGCGTTCTGGTGAACTGGCTCGGTGGCAAGATCGATTTCATGCTCGGCGCGACGATGGCGACGACGAAGAAACATCTCGCTGAAATTGGCGGATTCGAAGCGCTCGTCGATTATTTTTGCGACGACTTCGAATTGGGAAATCGCCTTGCTGCGAAGGGTCGCCGCGTAGAGCTGAGTACGTTTCCGGTTGCAATCGTGTATCCGCGCGAAACTTTTGCGGAGGCGTTCCGGCATCAGGTACGGTGGAATTTGAGTATTCGCTACTCGCGTCCGGCGGGACATCTCGGCCTGATTTTCACGCAAGGACTGCCGTGGACGATTCTCGCCGCGATTCTGGCGCCTTCTACCGATTTGGCATTGGTGTATCTCGTCGCCTATCTTGGACTGCGCATCGAGATGGCGAGAACCGTTGGCGTTTGGGGCATGGAGGATCGAGCGCTGCGCGCGAAATTGGCGATGTTGCCCGCACGCGACGCGTTTGCGTTCTTCGTTTGGCTCGCGAGTTTCTTCCCGCAGCGCATTCACTGGCGCGGCAAAGAATTTTACGTGCGCGAAAAACGGCTGATTTCTGCTCCTTAGCGCGAGCAAGAGGCGAGCGCTGCGAGAAGCGGCGATCTGAAGAAAAAGCGAATAAAAGGTGTCGCAACTGCAGCAAGGAACTTGCTCTCAAAAGCGGGCTTTTTGGCGTTCGGAAAGATCCGCCTTTCGCTTTTGTATCGCCAATACCAATGCAGCACCAGGATGCCCTATAGGGCGGCGCTACAAAGTGGTTTGCCAGGATCAAGGGTGGCGACGAATCACGGTTTTGTAGCGCCGGGCTTCAGACCGGCAGGGGTTGACTTGGGAGTTGGTTCTCGCCAAGGCGGAATCCACAGCGGCTGCGGAATCGCGCTGCGAGCGAACGGAACGGTGTCAGACCCTGAATACTTATAGTCGAGGATATCCGTGCAAATTCCTTTCCTCACGGGATTCGACCAGATATAGAACACGACGCGTTCGCAATCTTCTGAAGACCTCACAATGTGATCGTAAAAGCGCGGCTGCCAAAGACGAGTTCTTTCCTTCGCGCTCCATTCGAAGCCTGTTCGCTGTTTGAAATCCGAAGCGAACCGGAGCGCGTCGCTCGACTCCGAAGTGCCTTCCACGAACACATGCAGGTGATCGGGCATCGCACACCATGCGTGAGCGAGTGATGCATGTGCCATCGCGATCTCGCGGAACCGGTGGAGGATCCATTCGGCGGCGGCTGGTTGCGAAAAGTACGGCTGGCGATGATCGCAACAGAAAGTCAGAAAGACGCGTTTGTGGCCACGGTATTCCTCGGCGGGGCGCCGGATGTATTTTCGTCTGAAGTCCATTTCGCAGTCCGTCTCGATTGGTGGCGCCGGGGGTGCGGATTTCGCGTCGTTGCGGTGCGGCACGTCAACTCCCAGGTCAACACCTGCCGGGCTTAAGCCCGGCGCTACAAAGGCGTAATGACAGGGCGCTATTTTATTTTGCGTTGCTGCGGTACGTCAGGTCACGGTACGTCAACTCCCAGGTCAACACCTGCCGGGCTTAAGCCCGGCGCTACAAAGGCGTAATGCCAGGGCGCTATTTTATTTTGTGTTGCCGCGGTACCTCAGGTCACGTCACGTCAACTCCCAGGTCAACCCCTGCCGGTCTGAAGCCCGGCGCTACAAAGGCGTAATGACAGGGCGCTATTTTATTTTGCGTTGCTGCGGTACGTCAGGTCACGGTACGTCAACTCCCAGGTCAACCCCTGCCGGGCTTAAGCCCGGCGCTACAAAGTCTTTTTTCGCAGAGCGCTATAGATCTCGTTCGCGGTTTTGAATTCTTGTTCTAGGTCTTTGCTGGCGAGGCGCGTGCGCAGGTATTCGATGGCCTGGGCGAGGCGATCGAGGGCGTGGGCGATATTTTCGCGGTTCGTCAGGCATGTGTCGCGCCAGATATCGTACGGGCTGCCGGCGAGGCGGAGCATGTCGGCGAGGCCTGAGCCTGCGAGAGTGAGGGGCAGGCCGGTTTCGGTCTCGTCGGTCTCATCTGAGACCACGTGCGCGAGTGCGATCGAGGCGAGTTGCGGGAGGTGCGAGACGATTCCTACCGCCCAGTCGTGTGTGTCGGCGTCGCACCAGACGGGTTCGCGCCGATGTGGCGAACGAGCGCGCGAAATGCTCGACACGCGGGTCGGGATCGTTCTCGGATGCGATCAGGGCGTATCGCGAGCCGCGGAACAGATCGGCGTTCGCGTAGTCGATTCCTGAATTTTCTTTTCCCGCCATCGGATGGCCGCCGAGAAATCGCGCGCCGTTGCGGAAATGTTTTTGCGCTTCGCGGCAGATCAGTGCTTTCGTGCTGCCGGAGTCGGTGATGAGCGCATTCGGATGCGCGGCAGCGGCAATTTTCGGGAGCGCGTCAATCGTGGCTCCAATCGGCAGCGCGACGTAAACGAGATCGGCGCCGCGGACGGCCGACGCGAGGTCGCTCGCGGCGTCGCTGATTGCTCCGTGCGCTTCCGCGCGCTCGAGCACATCGGGCCGATCGAATCCGACGATCGAGAGTTCGGGGAACTCGCGCCGCACTGCGAGCGCAAATGATCCCCCGATCAAGCCGGTTCCGATGACGGCGACGCGCGGAAACTCAGGCGGTGCGGACATGTTTCCCTCGAAGGGTGCGGCGCATGACGATGATCCCTAATGGACCGCGTCGCTCTTGGCCGGTTCGTGGTTCCCCTGTCCAAGTTCCTGAATTATTTTCTGACTATCTGTAGCAGGTCCGGTCGGTAAGCAGATGCGGGATCTATAAACACCATCGCGACCGAGCCGAGCAAAGACTAACAGGTCCGCGCCGACCTTTAGGTCACGCGGCCAGAAGCCGTCACAATCTCCTCGGTCACCTCTGCGCCATTCCACGGCGACGTGGCCCCCAAGCTTTCCTTTCCAATAATCGTCGACGTGGAAAATCGCGAGATTGCCATTGTGCTTAACTAGCTTGCCACGGAAAACAATATCCGCATTCTCGAATTGCTGCTGCGTCGAAGCTGGCAAGCAACTACACGCCGTTCCTAGACGAGGGGCACTGAGCGCCATCAAAAGAAAGAGAATGATTCTGAGAAGTTTCATATTCCGCCTAGTATCCCATCCCAAGGCTGAGATCAAGTCGCGGATAGCATCCGGAGAGTATACCTAGGAATGCTACGCTGGCTGAATGAACATGCTTGACGGGGCTTGGGTCCTCCCGTATATTGAGGCTGCGATGCGACTTTATTACCGAGCGTACGGCTTTACGTACCGCTACTCCTTGACGGGGGAGCGGGCCGGCGAGGCGTGCGCGGCGGGAGTGAGCAAGACGAGCTAAAAGCCGCACAAAGTTTCGAAATTCCGGGCCGCGACCTCTGAGAGGACGCGGCCCTTTTTTTTGGTTTGCACGCAACCGGCAGCACGAGCGGCGGGAGGCACGATGACGATCGGCGACTGGCGCAAGAAAATCGACGAGATTGATACGATTCTGCTGCAACTTCTGAATTTGCGCGCCGAATTTGCGATTGAAGTGGCGCGGCTCAAGGACGAGGAGGGCCTTTCGATCAGCGCGCCGGAGCGCGAGCGGAAGATTTTGTCGCGCGTGGAGAATTTGAACGCCGGGCCGCTCGACCGCGAAGCGGTTGCGAGAATTTACGGGTTGATCATGGAAGAATCGCGGCGCGTGCAGGAGATGTATCGAGGAGATAAACCGGAAAATAGCGAAGTGCGGCGTTCGCGGTCGTTTCGGGGTTGAGAGTTTTGGGCGCAAGGCTGTAAGGATTTAACACAGAGGACACGGAGGAACACAGAGAAGGCGCAAGCGTATGGGCGGAGCGAAGGACGCGGTCGGTGGGGAAGATCCGTAGCGGATGGGGTTCGAAAAAGGCGCACAGACAGGAGTGTCTGTGCCACTAGAGGCAACGATGCTTGGCTGAAGGGGGCGCAGCAAGCAGCGCCCCTACGGCCTACGTTTTTCGCAGGCTGGCGCTACGAACGGAAAAGAGCCGGCACGCCGTACCGTTACGGGATTCGAGTCAGGTGCGAGTTCAAAAGAGCCGGCAAGATGCCGGCGCTACGAACGGCAGAACGCCCGCCTGCGCGCCGCACCGCTCAGGGTGAAAAGGCGGCCGCTACAAAGGCGGACGACGGTAGATCGATAGGAGCGGAATGAAGATTGAACCAAATGCGCGGATTGCGTTTCAAGGCGAGCGAGGTGCGTTCAGCGAGGAAGCTGCCATGAAACTTCTTGGCGGCCAGATCGTTCTGGTGCCGCGGGGGAGCTTCGAAGCGATGTTCGATGCGATTGATGCGGGAGCGGCGGACTACATTCTCGCGCCGATTGAAAACAGCCTCGCGGGTTCGGTTCACGGAACTTTTGACCTGCTGGTGGAGAGCCGGCTGAGCATCATCGCCGAGGAAATTATACCTATCGTGCACAATTTGATTGGCGTTCCGGGCGGATCGATCGAGCAAATCACGACTGTGGAATCGCACCCGGTGGCTCTGGCGCAGTGCGAAGAATTTTTCCGTGCGCGGCCACAGCTAAAAAGAATCGCCACTGAAGATACGGCAGGCAGCGTCCTCGAAATTGTGGGTGCAGGCGATCCGACGCGGGCGGCAATCGCCAGCCGGCGCGCGGCTGAAATTTACGGCGGAAAAATTCTGCGCGAACACCTGGAAGATAATCCTGAGAATTACACGCGGTTTCTATTGCTGGGGCCATCGTCGAAGACGTCTGATGCAGCCAACAAACTTTCGCTGGTGTTTCAGACGGCGCACCTTCCCGGGGCGCTTTTCTATGCGCTCGAACCGTTCGCGCGGCGGGGAATCAACCTGATGAAAATCGAGAGCCGGCCAATCCCGGGTCGTCCGTGGGAGTACCGGTTTTATCTGGATTTGCAGGCTTCGACGCGCGATCCGGAAGCGGCAGCGGCGCTCGCGGAGCTGGAGAAGATTACAGTGAATTTGCGGATTCTGGGTTCTTACATTTCGGCGGAGGCCGTGAACGTGAGATCAGCGGAGGGCTAATTTCTTTTGCGAGAGCAGGACGCTCGCCTGAAGGAGGCCGGTACAGAGGCGAGGGCTGCTGTCGGAATGGCTCGTTGCTTGTGGCGCGAGAGGGCACGGCATGCCGTGCCCCTACTGGGAAAAGGCAAAACGGTTGGGAGATTTTTAGCACGAAGGCAAATTAGAGGACTAAGAGGACTCACACAATGATCGTAATCATGGGATCGGAAGCGACTGAAGAGCAGGTGAATCACGTTGTCACGCGCATCAAGGAGTGCGGCTGCCAGGCGCATCTGAGCCGCGGAACGGAGCGAACGGTGATCGGAATCGTCGGCAACAGTAATGATCATCGCAGTGAACTCGAAGCGCTTCTCGCCGCGCCGGGCGTGGAAGATATCGTTCGCGTGGCGCATCCGTTCAAGCTTGCGTCGCGCCACTTCCATCCGGAGGGAACGGTCGTTGATCTCGGCAAGAGCGTGCTCGTCGGCGGCAAGGCGATTGCGGTGGCGGCCGGGCCCTGCGCGGTGGAATCGGCGGCGCAAATCAACAGCGTGGCTGCGCGCGTCGCGCAGGCTGGAGCAAAATTGTTGCGCGGCGGCGCGTTCAAGCCGCGTTCGTCACCGTACTCGTTCCAGGGCCTTGGCGAAGACGGCCTCGAATTGCTGCGCCGCGCCGCGGATGACAACGGGTTGCTCGTCGTCAGCGAAGTGATGGATCCATCGCAAGTGGAAATCATGCTGCCGTATGTGGATGTGATGCAGGTGGGCGCGCGCAATATGCAGAACTATCATTTGCTGCGCGCACTCGGCGAAACCACTAAACCTGTGCTGCTCAAGCGCGGAATGTCCGCGACGATCGAAGAGTTGCTACTGAGCGCGGAGTACATCATGGCCGGCGGAAATTACAACGTGATTCTGTGCGAGCGCGGGATCCGGACGTTTGATAATTACATGCGCAACACGATGGATATTGCGGCGATTCCGGTGATCAAGCAGCTTTCGCATTTGCCGGTGATCGCCGATCCATCGCACGGCACGGGCCGGCGCGACAAAGTGGCGCCGATGGCGCGTGCCGCGATTGCCGCGGGTGCGGATGGCTTGCTCATCGAAGTTCATCCCGATCCTGAGCGCGCGCTTTCCGACGGCGCACAATCTCTCTACCCGGACCAGTTTGCGCAATTGATGTCTGAGGTTGCTGTGATTGCGCAAGCCGTCGGGCGGCGCATGCAGCCGGATGAAACGCGACGGGACGAACTTCAGTCCGAATCCGCGCGCGGTTGACGAAACGCGCGCAGCAACTTAGGATGGCGAGCCAGCGGAAACGGCGCTCGTAAAGGGAGTGCGAAAAGCGCCGGGCGCAGGCGGAACTGTCGCGTGGCACCGTGGAGAGGCGCAGCCATGCTGAGTTTTTGGCAAAGCGTGTTTATCGTCGCCGGCGCGGTCGCTCTGTCTGTCGCTTTTTTGACTGTCTTGCGCCGGTTTTGGCCTGCCGCGCGAACGCATCGAACACAACAACATAATTGGCTGGCAGATTAGCGTTCTGGGGACGACTTACGCCGTCATCCTCGCGTTCATGCTCTGGAATGTGTGGAGTAATTTCGAGACCGCTCGAATCAATGCGGAAATGGAAGCGAACGATCTGGTGAATCTGTACCGCATCGCCGGCGGGCTCGATTCGGCGGAGTCGGCGGCAATTCGCGGACTTTGCCGCGAGTACGCTGCGGTGATAGTGAGCGAGGAATGGCCGGCGATGGCGCGTGAGCAACTTAGCGCGCGGAGCTTTAGGGTTACGCAGGATTTGTGGGATGTGCTCGTGCAGTCGCATTCGAGCGGCGCGGATGTGGGCGGTAAGCAAGCGACACCGGATGTCTTTCGGCAATCAAAATACGAGCAAGCCTTCAGCGCGCTTACGCAAATGTCCGAGCACCGGCGGCTTCGGCAGATTGAGAGCCGCATGAAGCTGCCGGGAATCCTGTGGGCGGTATTGGTGGTGGGGGGCGTGGTGGTGACTGGCTCAGCGTGCCTTTTTGGATGCCGGAATTTCGCTCTGCATTTCGTCCATGTGTTTTTGCTCTCGTTTCTGCTGTCGCTGGTCCTGGTTTCTGTTGCGGAAATCGATCGGCCGTTCCAGGGACCGGTGCACGTCGAGCCGGATGCTTTTATTTTTGCGCAGCAGACGTTCGAGCAACTCTCCCGTTAGCAGGAGCCGCGTGAAAGGCCTTTTCTGAGCCGGGTTGACGAATCGCGATGCGCTCAGTAAAGTATATGCGGGTCGCGCGAGCGGCCTTTTTTGTTGTCTCCTGGTGGGAGGTCGTACAATTGGCAGTACATCAGATTCTGGATCTGATTATCCTGGTTCGAGTCCAGGCCTCCCAGCCACTCCTCATCAATCGATTTTAGGTAACCCGTTCGTCTTCCTAGCACCAGTAAACCGGAATCGGAAATACTTGGCGATAATTCCTATTCTCGATTGTTATCTGGGAATGCCTCGCTTTCCCGCCGACGAACGCTAGCAAATGGCCTTAGGCCTATTGGACTTTCGGGCTTAGCGGCAGCACTATTTTGGACAATGGCAACCACGCGTTTGGATAAAGTTCCACGTGTTCAGGTAGCGCCCCATGAACTGGCGGTGACGGGCTGCACTGGCGGTGGTGACGTGCGTCACATTACGCAGCCTGTGACAAAGGTAGCCTTACAAATGGAAGGGCTTCTGAGCTGCGAGACGCCTGTGTGGGAATCTGCGGAAGGTGCTAGTCCTGAATGGCCTGGCCGTTCGCGTCAAACGAAAGTTAAGGGACGCAGCGATGATAGGGCGTCGAACGTTGGGTGAGCAAACCTGGGAGCGCGCGGGTAAGCACCGTGACAGCGGAGACGCGGTATTTCATGTCAGAGGCGTAACCAAAATTTACCGGATGGGCGACGTAGAGGTCCACGCGCTTCGTGGCATCAATTTGGATCTCTATCCCGGTGAATTTGTCGTATTGCTCGGTCCTTCTGGAAGCGGCAAATCGACGCTCTTGAATATACTGGGCGGGCTCGATGTCCCAACATCCGGCGAAGTCCTCTACCTGGACCATGACATCACATCGGCGAGCGAGCGTGAACTGACACGGTACCGCCGAGAACACGTCGGGTTTGTGTTCCAGTTCTACAATTTGATTCCGAGCCTGACGGCGCTCGAGAACACCGCGCTCGTGACGGAGATCTCTGAAAACCCCATGAACCCGGAAGAGTGTTTGCGTCTGGTGGGACTTGAGGAAAGGCAACATCATTTTCCCTCGCAACTCTCGGGCGGCGAGCAACAGCGCGTTGCGATTGCGCGCGCCGTGGCCAAGCGGCCGGAAGTTCTTCTGTGTGATGAACCGACCGGCGCCCTCGATTACCCCACAGGCAAGCTTGTGCTTGAAGTTCTGGAGCGAGTTAACCGGCAGCTCCGGACGATTACAGTTGTGATCACCCACAATGTGACGATCGCGAATATGGCTGACCGGGTGATCCGAATCAGCAGCGGTGAAATTATCGACATACATAGAAACGAGAAGAAAGTTGCGCCTTCCGAACTGTCTTGGTGACCGGAGATGACTGCGCTCGACAAAAAGCTGGCTCGCGACCTGTGGCATATGCGGGGGCAATTGATCACTGTTGCGCTCGTAGTGGCCTGCGGAATCGCAACCTATGTGACGATGCGGGGCGCTTACAAATCCGTCGCGGATGCCCAGCAGGATTACTACAGCCGTTTTCGTTTTGCGGAGATTTTCGCCCATCTGAAACGTGCTCCTGACTCGCTGGCGGACAACATCGCCGCGATACCTGGCGTCTCCTCGGTCCAGACACGAGTCGTTGTCGAAGTAAATCTTGACGTTCCCGGATTAGGGGAGCCTGCGGTCGGGCGGATCATCTCCATTCCAGAACGTCCCATTCCGATGCTCAATGACCTATATATTCGCCGCGGCCGCTATATCGAACCGGGCCGCCGTGAAGAAGTTCTCGTGAGCGAGGCGTTTGCTGAGGCCAATCACGTTGAACTCGGGCAGACAATCGGCGCCGTAATCAATGGCCGCTGGGAACCACTTCGAATCGTCGGCGTGGCGCTCTCGCCCGAGTATGTCTATGAGATTCGCGGCGCCGAAGTGTTTCCGGATAACAAACGTTTTGGAATTTTCTGGATGAGCCGTGATGCGCTGGGGCCGGCCTTCAATATGGACGGAGCTTTCAACGACGTGGCTCTTTCGCTTGCTCCAGGCGCCAGTGAACCGGAGATCCTCACACGCTTAGATACGCTGCTTGATCCCTACGGCGGGCTCGGCGCTTATGGCCGTTATGACCAAATTTCCAACCGCTTTCTCTCGGACGAGATCGTGCAGGACCGGATTACAGGAATCTTCATCCCCACAATATTCCTGGGAGTTGCGGCATTCTTGATTCACGTAGTCTTGTCCCGACTCGTTGGCACGCAGCGTGGTTCGATAGGCCTGCTGAAGGCATTCGGCTACGGCAATGCTTCGATCGTGCAGCATTACTTGAAGTTTGCTCTCTCGGCGGTTTTCCTGGGAACTCTTATTGGCGCACCGCTCGGCATTTGGCTGGGGCATGGCCTGGCGAAGCTCTATGAAGATTTCTTCCGATTTCCAGAGCTTCGTTTTGCCCTGAGTCCAAGCCTGGTTGCGTCGGCCATCGGAATCAGCGCAGCAGCAGCCTGCCTGGGCGCATTAGGAGCGTTGCGAATTGTCGTTGCATTGCCGCCAGCGGAAGCAATGCGCCCCGAAGCTCCGGCGCGTTTCCGGCCCGGGATCGCCGAACGGCTCGGCTTACAACGATTTGTTTCCATTTCCGCGCGGATGATCCTCCGCAGCATCGAGCGGCGCCCGTGGAAGGCGGCCCTCTCAACATTCGCGCTGGCTTTGGCTGGCGCGGTCCTTATCGTCGGATTCTACTTCTATGATGCAATCGCTTATCTGGTTCGAGTGGAATTTCAGACCGCCTCTCGCGAGGATGTTTCGGTTACATTTAACGAACCTCACGGTTCCTCAGCCCGCTATGCCATCATGCACCTCCCTGGGGTTTGGCGCGCTGAGCCGTTCCGAGCGGTTGCGGCAAGATTGAGATTCGAGCACCGCTCGCGCCGGATCGCCATCCTGGGGTTCCAAGACGATCGGGATTTGCGCCGATTGATAGATATCCGGCTTCATCCGATTGCCCTCCCTCCGGAGGGAATCGTGTTATCCACGAATCTCGCTCATATTCTCGGCGTATCCCAGGGCGACAGCCTCACAGTGGAAGTCCTCGAGGGCGAACGGCCCATTCAGCAAGTAGTGGTGGCAGATACCATCGACGATCTCATTGGAACTTCGGCGTACATGGAGATTAACGCCCTAAACCGCTTGATGCGGGAAGGGCAAACCATCTCAGGTGCTTTTCTATCGGTCGACCCGGCGATTGCTCCACACCTTTATTCATTCTTGAAGCGCACGCCTGCGGTGGGTGGGGTCAGCGTCCGCGAGGCTACACTTGCGAGTTTTCAGGAAACGATCGCGCGAAGCTTACGCATCTCCGTCGGAGCGCTGGTTGCGTTTGCGTGCGTGATTGCGTTTGGCATTGTTTACAATGGCGGGCGGATTACACTCTCGGAACGCGCGCACGAACTTGCATCCCTGCGAGTCCTGGGTTTCACGCAGGGAGAGATCGGCCTGATGCTCTTGGGCGAGCAGGCACTGCTCGCGGGGGTCTCGATTCCTATCGGATCTCTGCTCGGGTACGGGATCTGCGCCTTACTTGTTTACTCAATGCAGTCGGAGCTGTACCGGATGCCGCTTGTAATCAGCAGGCAGACATACGCGTATGCGTTCTTGATCGTGACGGCAGCATCAGCGCTTTCCAGTTTGCTCATTTTTCAACGTCTACGTCATCTAGACCTGGTCTCCGTCTTGAAAGCGAGGGAGTGAAATGGAACGAAGGAGGCTCCGCCGGCTCGTGGTGACCTTCGCGGTCGCCCTGGGAGCCGCTGCGCTGATCGTCTTTCTGTTGGTCCCCTCACCCCTGGCCGTCGAAGCATCACGCGTCGTCCGAGGCCCATTTCGCGTCACAATCGATCAAGAGGGCCAGACCAGGGCGCACGACCGTTTCGTGATGTCCTCTCCCGTTCTTGGCAGACTCATACGCGTCGAGCTAGAAGATGGTGACACCGTCAAGCGTGGCGAAGTTGTGGCCCGAATCGATCCGATTCCATTGAATCAGCGTGAGCGCCAGGAAGTCTACGCCCGCGTCGAAGCGGCGGAGGCTGCGCTCCGCCAGGCACGTGCGAGAGAGGAGCACGCCCGAGAAGATAGTGAACAAAGCCGGCGAGATCGAGACCGCGCCGAGCGCCTCGCGAAGGAAGGCGTGATTTCAGCGCAAGCTTTTGAACAGGCGAGGAACGCCGACGTGACGACCGCCGAAGAATTCAAAGCGGCGCAATACAGTGTACAAGTGGCTGCTTCGGAATTGAAACTTGCCAAGGCCGGGCTCGTCGGGATGGAGTCGGACCCCGGCAAGCCGAGACCTCTTATTGAATTACGCACCCCAGTCTCGGGCCGCGTACTTCGCGTGGTAGAGAAGAGCGAGCGCGTGGTTCCGGCAGGCGCACCAATAGTCATTCTTGGCGAGCCTGAGAAAATCGAAATTGTTGCGGATGTTCTTTCGACCGACGCTGTGAAGATTCAACCCGGCGCCCCAGTTCTATTGCTTGGATGGGGCGGCGATCACCCCCTCCATGCGCGAGTCCGGCTGATCGAACCCTATGGCTTCACGAAGGTTTCCGCCCTCGGCGTCGAAGAGCAGCGGGTAAATGTGATTTCAGATTTCATCGATGCCCCCGGCCCGCTGGGCGATGGTTATCGAGTGGAATGTCAGATTGTGATTTGGACAGGCGAGGGGGTTTTAGAAGCTCCGTTGAGTTCCGTTTTTCGCCGAGGTCAAGGTTGGAGCACTTTCGTGATCGAGAGTGGACGCGCGAGGATAAGAGACATAGAGATTGGCCATCGAAACGAGACGGAGGTCGAAATTCTGAACGGTTTGTCTGAAGGCGAACAGATTATTCTTCATCCCTCCAATCAGACGAACGATGGAGTACGTGTCCAGAGCCGGTGACATGCCAAAGCCCTGAGCTGCGTTTGATCTGCGCCTAAGGTCAGGGTCGCAGCTCTGTCACGTTGCACCGTGAACACAGGGAACTCAATTTCGGAGATGCGGAGCGTGATCGATTACGTCTCGGAACCGCGCATGAATAGATAGAGAGGTTTGTTTTTGAACCGAATCTGGCAATCAGTTCAATATTTTCCGAACGATGAACTGGCCGAAAAGGGTGCAATCGACAACCGGAAAGACGCAGAAGCGCCGCAATCGCCATTTGGTATCCCGGCTAGGCTGACCTCGCATTGTCGGGACCGGGGTGGAGAACCAAATGTATGGGGTTGCGGGAGTGCGCGTTTGTCCATTCCCAGGGCCCATATCCCAAAGAATTTACTTTCAGAAAACCATCCTGCACAATTGCGAAGCCACCGGCGACGTCTTCTTGGCCTCACCTGATAGACAGGAGCACGACCTTGCATGCATTGAAAGCCAACACATCCCCACCTAACATTGAGTCGACTAACGGCGAAGCACGCTCGACCGGGGAATTGCCGGGCCTCGCGGTCCCCGTCGTTATTGCGCTGTGCACCGCGAAACTATTGCTGCACGTCTTCACCAGCGTCCGCCATTACGGTTACTTTCGCGACGAGCTTTATTACCTCGACATGGCCCGCCACCTCGACTGGGGCTACGTCGATGCCGCTCCCCTGATCGCTGTTTACTCGAAAGTTGCAATGTTGCTGGGCGGGTCGCTCGCGGCGCTGCGCATCCTTCCCGCGCTCGCCGGCACGGCACTGGTCGCGCTCACCATCCTCATCGCACGTGAACTCGGCGGTGGACGGTATGCCCAGCTTCTTGCCGGAATCGCCGTTTTGCTGTGTCCCGCAATTCTGATGATGGACAGCCTGCTGACGATGAATGCCTTCGAGCCTCTTTTCTGGATGGGCTGCATTTGGGTGGTCGCCCGCATCCTGCGAACCGGGGACTCGCGGCTATGGCTATGGTTTGGCGTCCTCGCGGGTCTCGGCCTTGAGAACAAACACACGACGCTGTTTTTCGGATTCGCGGTCACCGTCGCCATGCTTTTGGCCGATCATCGCAGCGAGTTCGCCCGAAAGTGGATTTGGATTGCCGGTGCCATCGCTCTCGCGCTCTTCCTCCCCAACATCATCTGGCAAATTCGACATCACTTCCCGACGATCGAAGACCTCGCCAACGTCCGTCGCGAGGGCAAGAACGTGATCCTCGGCCCGCTCGCGTTCGTTAAGGAACAGATAATCGACATTCACCCGATCCTGTTGCCGGTCTGGCTCTCGGGACTGGTCTGGTTTCTGCGTGACCGCCGCTGGCGCGTGCTCGGCCTGACCTTTGCAGTCTTTTTCGTGTTGATGGAAGTCGCTCACGCCAAGAATTACTACGTGTTCCCGATCTATCCGATGCTCTTCGCCGGCGGCGCAGTGGTAATCGAGCGATGGCTGGCAAGCTACAGCGTGTGGACACGCGTGGCGGTCGTCGCCATCATCGGGCTCGCGGCGCTCCCCGCCATCCCACTGGTGACGTGGATGCTACCGCCTGAGAGTCTCCTCGCGTATCAAAACGCAATCGGCTTCAAACTCTCCAAGGCCGAGGCGCACCACGAGTCTCTGCTGCCTCAACCTATCGCCGACCAGTTCGGATGGCCGGAGATGGTGAGCGAGGTAGCGGCCATCTATAACTCGCTGCCACCCGATGAGCGCGCCAAGACCGGAATCTGGGCGGGCAACTACGGCGAGGCGGGTGCCATCAATTTGTTTGGTCCTGAGTTCGGGCTGCCGCGCGCGTGGTCTCGCCACCAGAACCACTGGTATTGGGGCCCACCTCCACAGGTCTTCAAAAACCTCATCGTGATCCAGTGGAGCCTCGAAGACGTGCGCGACAACTGCACGTCATTTCAGGCCTTTGAGCACTATCAGCGCTTCGGCATGGGAGAGGAAAATACACCGATTTACCTCTGCCGCGACGTCAACTTCGATATCCAGAAAATCTGGTGGCACTCCCACCACTGGAACTAGGGGTAACGACAGGCGGATTGGCATCCAACGCCTGGGAAGTCGGACAACCGGAAACTGCGTTCGGCAGCCCGGCTAATAAGCATGAAAAATGAGGCTTGCCTGGGGCCAGTCGTATTTGAAGACGCAGGTTGCAGCGGGTTTTGCGCGAAGTGATTTGGATTCTGGATCTGACGATGCTGGAGCGAGTCCAGGTTTTCCGGCCACTCTCCTCGATATCCCGTTAATATCGCAATTTCAGCACGCTCGTCGCAATTTGGGTAAGCGCAAAATCGCGGACGGCAGTTCGGAGATTTCTTCGGGAGCGGCAACTATGATAGGTTTCGCATCTCCTTCCTGGCGCCGGCCATTTGGCGGAGAATGCAAGTAAGCGGGAGGTCTGTGTGATTGAATCGCGACGAACGAGAAGTCTGGGCGTGTTGCTTCCATTTGTATCGATCGCGCTTTTGTGCGGGGCCGGCATCAGGCTGGTGGCACGCGCACGCGCGCACTCCGGAGCAGCCACGGCGCCTGCTGCGCCGACGCAACAGTTGAGCCCTGAAGGCCGAGCCGCTTTACAGGCCACGATCTCGGCGGGGAATATTCCCGAGCTTCGCTGGCCGAATTTCAGCGACTACAGCAAGCACCTCGAGGACTTCTATGATTCGTACGGATATTCGCTTCCGTGGGTTCGAGGAATGGAGCCGACTCCCCAAGCGCAGCAATTGATTGCGCTATTTTTGCAAGCGGAACAGAAGGGGCTTTCTCCCGACGATTATGACGGGCCGCGATGGAGCGCGCGGCTGGCGAAACTGAAGCCAGGGAGCGCGCAACCTTCCGAAGCGGACGCGGAGCAATTCGACGTCGCGCTGACCGTTTGCGTGATGAGGTATATTTCCGACCTTCATATCGGCAAAGTGAATCCGCAGCATTTCGATTTCGGACTCGACGTGGCAACGAAAAAATACGATTTGCCCGACTTCCTAAAAGGAAAGGTTGTGGATGCTTCCGATGTTGCGGGCGTGCTGGCGCAGGTGGAGCCTCCCTATCCCGGATATCAGCGCACGCTTGAAGCTCTGCATCGATACAGCGAGCTTGCGAAGCAAGCGGACGGAGCGCCGCTACCGGCAGTTAAAAAAACGATTGCGCCGGGCGATTCCTATGCGGGCGTACCGCAATTGGCGCGGATGCTCAAGCTGGTGGGCGATCTTCCCGCGGATGCGGATGTTCCCGCCGATGGGACTGTTTATCAAGGCGCGCTTGTGGACGCGGTGAAGAGTTTTCAGCGCCGGCACGGCCGGGAGCCGGATGGGCGGCTCGGGGCGACAACCGTGGCCGATCTGAATATTCCGCTGAGCACTCGGGTACACCAGATGCAACTGGCGCTGGAGCGCTGGCGGTGGCTGCCGATCGATATTCATGCGGCGCCAATTGTGGTGAACATCCCGGAGTTTCGGCTTCGCGCTTACGATGAGAATTTCAAGATCGTTTTGTCGATGAACGTGGTGGTTGGCAAAGCCTACGATCACAACACCCCGGTTTTTGGCGATGCGATGCAATACGTCGTATTCCGGCCTTACTGGAACGTCCCGTATTCGATCGCGCGGGCTGAATTCTTTCCGCGCATGGCGAAAGATCCCGATTACCTGGAGAAGAAGGGATTCGAAGTGGTGGACAGCCGGCAGAAGGTGGTGGCGTCGGGAGTCGTCAGCAGCGAAATATTCGAGCAGTTGCGCGCGGGGAAACTTTTCGTGCGGCAAAAGCCGGGGCCCAAGAACTCACTCGGGCTCGTGAAATTCATCTTTCCGAACAGCTACAGCGTGTACATGCACGATACGCCGGAGCAGAAATTTTTCTCGAAGTCACGGCGCGATGTCAGCCACGGATGCATCCGCCTGGAAAGGCCGGCCGATCTGGCAGTGTATGTTCTGCGCGACAACCCGGGTTGGAATATGGAGCGGATTCGAGCGGCAATGCAATCGGGCGACAATCGCCAAGTGAACCTGACGACTCCGATTCCGGTCCTGATTGTTTACGGCACCGTGGTGGTGCGTGATGACGGACTCGTTCACTTTTACGATGACATTTACGGACACGATGTGACGCTCGATAAAGTGCTCGCGAAGGGCTATCCGTATCCGGGGTAGCGGCTGAAGCGGTTTCGTAGAGCGAGTGAAAGGAAGCTAGTCGCCGTTCATCAGGCTGGCGGGACAATCGAAGCACCACTGGCGGACGCGGCCCGTATCGACGTGAATGAAATCAGAATGAGGGTAATAGCCTACGCCGCCGCGAGCGAGAGCGAGAGCGGCCTTGCGCAACTTCAGCGTATTCACCCCGGGCATGCGCAGGTCAATTGCTTCGGCTTGAATGTGAAGGCTGTTCTTTGCCACTCCGTTGGTGTGAGCGCGGAGCGACGCGTTCGTGGATGAAGTTCGATAGCCGCAGACGATGTCGATTTCGCCGCCCGGATGCCCGATGGAACGGGTGAGATCGGAGAGAATGTCGTAGAGGCGCGGATCGAAGTGGCGGACTTCGTTTGTATTGTGATCGCGCAGGAAATAATCGAGTCTGGCGAGGGCGCCGGGAATGTATTCATCGCCGCGACGGTAGACGGTGTCGATCCGTTCGTTGGTGTGCGTGTTAAAAAGCACCAAACGGTGTTCAGCGCTGATTTCTGAAGGTCCCGAAATGGAAGTGAGGTCACGCGCTTGGGCGCGCGCACAAGTCGGAGTGATCGGGATGAGCATTACTGCTGAAAGCCACAAAAATCGCGAACTCCATTTAGATAGCCACATATTCAGCTATTTTACCACAAGGAGATTACTGATTTCCGCGGCTGTGCCAAAAGATTACGTTCGAGGCGGACCAGGGCCGCACCGCTCATCTAAAACACGTGGCCGAACTCGAAGAACCACTTCGAATGCCCGGTATCGCCAACGCTTCCGCCGATAAACAGCGGTCCGACGGCCGTTTGGGCGAGAAATCCGACGGCCACATCATTCGGGAACTTGCTTTCGTTTACGGCGCCAAACATTCTGCCGAATTCATACGCTCCGATCACGTAAACGTCGCGGCCGACGAAAGGTGGCAGCGTAAATATATTGTGCAGGTAACCCACTCGCGAGAAATAGTATTCGTTTCCGAAAAGCTCGTTCGTTCCGTAAGCGCTCAGCCGCGCGGGGCCACCCAGAAAGAAGCGCGGCGTGCCGATATGCGATGAATTGAACGTCGTTCCGCCTTCAGCGACCGCGAAAATTGAACCCGGCTTTGAGACGGGAAGAAAATATTCCCCTTGCGCCTGCAACAAAGGAAAAGTGCCGTTTGCGCCGGGGTTGGTGTCGTAAAAGCGGAATGTGCCCTCCAGACTGTAGCCGCGGCGCGGGGTGATGAAGTCGTCGCGATGATCCGTGAGGAAGTGAATCCTGGTGTCGCCAAACCGGCCATTGAAGGAGGAAAAATCCGGCGTTCCCAAGCGGAGGTTGGCGCTAAAGTATCCTATCTCGTATCCGGCGCGGAGTTCTGTAAAGCGGTTGAACGTGTATCCAAAGTCGATGCCGATGTCGTCTCGATAGAAGCGGTAGATCGCCTGTGGATTACTCTTGCGGAAAATTTTGAAGGAAGCATCGGTAGCTTCTCCGCGCGGGGCAAAAAACCACTTGCTGGTGGGCGTGAAGGGACGGTAGAGCTCGGATTCGACGCCGTAGGTGTTTCCGAGCTGGATATCGGTCCGGAATTCCGAGCGGTAGCCCCAGACGTCCATGAAGGTCACGCGCGCGAGCTGAGTAAACGTGACGTCGTCGCTTTCTGCCCCGTCGACTGCGAATCCGACTTGAAGGATCGGCGGCGCATAGCTCTTTTCGTGGACGGTGATTACGAGGCCGTCCTGTCCGTCACGGGAGGTGATTCGATAATCCGCGGAACCGTATTTGCCGATGCCGGCGAGGCGCGTGAGCAATTCTTCCAATTGAGCAGTGACGATTGGTTTTCCGACGAGCGGCTTTAGAAAGCTTTCCAATTGTTGAGCGGCGCGTGAATTCGTGCCTTCCACGCGGACGAACTGCGGCACCGGCACCGTCACTTGCCGGCGCGCATCCTTCGCCGCGACATAGTCTTTCCATTCCGCATCACCAAGCGCAAACGGGGAGAGCACACGCTCTTTTTCTGTGGCGGCGAGCGTCCCGGCATCGATAATTGCTTTCGACTTGTCGTACTGCATCGAGTCGTAGGATTTCAGGTCTACGTTCACGATCACGTCGGCGCCGGCGAGACCGCGGATTTCGTTTTGGCGTACTACTACATCGACCGACCGTCCGAGGACGTTGAAGAGCGACTGGATTTTCTTGGGGTCCGCCGGTGCAACATCCAGATGCACGGCGATCACGATGTCCGCACCCATTTGTCGAACTACGTCCGTTGGCAGATTGCCTACCAGGCCGCCGTCCACGTAGATTTTTTCGCCGTCGCGGACCGGTGAGAAGATTCCCGGCAGCGACATGGTGGCTCGGAGCGCTCGTTGCAAGGATCCTTCCGAAAATACGACCTCCCCGCCGGAAACGAGATCGGTTGCGACACAACGAAAGGGGATGGGCAGGCTGTCGAACGATTTCAAATTTGGGTAGGGCATCGTTTCCCGGTCGATCAGCAGGTCAATCTGGGCACCTGAATTCAAACCGGAGGGCGCGGAAAGCCCGTGCTTGAGGCCGAGCGCAATTGAATTCTGAATTGCGCGCAGGTCTTCCTTGCGGCGATAGGAAAGGTTTTCGTATCCGATTCCACCGCCGATGATGATGTCCCAATTCTGAGCGTTGACGAGATCTTGCAGCTGCTTCGGGCTTTTCCCGGTCGCATAGAGGCCTCCCACGAGACCGCCCATGCTCGTTCCTGCGATGTAGTCGATCGGGATGTGGTGGTCCTCGAACCACTGCAGCACTCCGATGTGCGCCAGACCCAGCGCTCCACCGCCTTCGAGCGCGACGCCGATCTTAGGGCGAGATTTTCCGGGCGGAATTTGTAACGCCGATTTGGCGTCTTGCGAGGATGTGCCGGCTTGGTGATCTTGCGCGTTTGCACAGTGCGCCGCCGCTCCCCAAACAATTGCGGCCAAACAAAATATGAACCAAAACGGAAGTTCCGCTCGCAGTGTACGTCGCATGGATGCTCTCCTCAGAGTATTTCCGGGGCCCTAAGAATTACGAACACTGGAAAGTGTCACGCAGTTTGCAACCTCGAGCAAGCGGCCTTATAGAAGCGGCATCGTCAATTGGGGAAACAACAGGTTTGAACGGTGTGGTTCGATGCGCACTTCAAGGGACGCCGGCGGAAGATACCGTCACTGTCACCTGGCAATCGTTCGGTTGTGATTCGTCGCGTTCCGCCGTTATTGCTGTAACTGCGACAACCAGATCGCCCACAAAAAAGGGTAGCTTGGGGCTCGTCGCCGTGATCCCTTTCACCATATCGTGGGCATCGTTCGGCGGTAAAACCCAAAACAACAGGCGCTTCTTTCCGCCAGTATTGTCATACACGTTGAATTGCTGGATGCACTTCGATTTCACCGTCTCCGAGCAAGCTGGCGTCTTCGTGAAATCATAATCAAACGTCACAGTCACGGAATGGATTGCCGTCCCGGGAGGCCTCTCTCCCACATCCGGGTGTCTCCGCATGTGCCGGTGCACCACAAACAATCCCGCGCACAGCACGGCGGCGCCGCCCAACCAAGCCCCCAATCGCCGCGCTCCCATCGAAACGAATCTCCCTATCGATCGGCACCGCCTCATTACCCGCGCGTGCCGCGCCGCGAGCGTAACACACCGACTCCGATTTCTACTGCAGACCCTCGGCGCATCCACGGCTAACTACTAACGTCGCTGGGGCGCATTTGGCGCCATCCCCGATGGCGTACGTGTTTCGCCCCTTCGGAGTGCCATCGCCCGTACGAACGTGAAATCCTTACACCAACGCCGGGTTGCCGCCGCGCGCTCAGTCTTGCTATCCTCGTCGAGGAGCAATTGATGTCGCAAAGTGTTCCGTTTGGAATTTCAAGCCCAGCCGCATCTCAAGCGCGTGCCCGAGCGCACGCTTCCGCGATTCCCTGGTTCGTGTGGTCCGGGGTTGTGGCAGTCTCCTCGATCAGCTTTGGATTGTACTGGGATATTTCCTGGCACATGACGATTGGGCGCGACACATTCTGGACGCCCGCGCACTTGCTGATTCAGTTTGGCGGAATCCTCGCCGCAATTACGTGCTGCTACCTGATTTTCTCGACAACTTTGTCGCACGATCCTGCTGCGCAATCTGCGTCGGTGAAGGTATGGGGATTCCGGGGGCCGCTCGGGGCATTTCTGACGGCGTGGGGCGGCGTGACGATGGTCACTTCTGCGCCGTTCGATAGTTGGTGGCACAACTCTTTCGGGCTCGACGTGGAAATTCTGAGTCCCCCACATGTGGTGCTGGGGCTGGGGATTCTCGGCGTGGGAATTGGTTATTTGGTATTGCTTGTCGCGGCCAAGAATCGGGCCACAGGTTCAGTGCGAACGAAACTCTCGTGGTTGTTTCTGTATCTTGCGGGTCTCGGACTGCTGCTGCATTTGATTTTGATTTCGGAGTTCAGCGACGCGAGCCTGATGCACAGCGCGATTTTCTATCGCGTGGTGATGTACGGAACGCCGGCGCTGATCGTCGGGTATGCGCTCGCGTCAGACCACAAGTGGGGCGCGACGATTATTGCGGCGGTTTATTCGGCCGTGATGCTTGCGGGCATGTGGATTCTGCCGTTGTTTGCGGCGCAACCGAAGCTCGGGCCCGTATATACGAACGTGACGCACATGGTGCCGATGGGATTTCCGCTGCTGCTGATTTTCCCGGCGATTGCGATCGATATCATTCGCAGCCGCCTGACGGGACGGAATAAGTGGCTCGTTGCGATCGCGGTTGGGAGCGCGCTTCTCGCAACGCTCGTTGCGGTGCAATGGCCGTTTGGCAATTTCATGATTTCACCGCTCGCTCGCAATTGGTTTTTCGGGATGATCTATTTTCCGTATCAGGAACCGATCTCGATGCACCAGCTTGCGTACCGCTTCGATGTGAACGAATCAACGCGCGCGGCGTTCTGGTTCGGGATGTCGGTCGCGTGGATTGCCGCGGTTGTGTCATCGCGGATTGGTATTGCGTTCGGCGGCTGGCTCCTGCGGATCCGGCGTTAGGTTCGTCTTCTTGAAAACAAATCGCATCGCAGGACTCGTTCTCGCAATTCTCCTGGCGGGGCCGTGCCTCGCGCACGTTGGCAGCCCTGATGTTTTTTTTCAGGGGGATGCGGGTCCCTATCATCTCGTCGTCGAAATCCGCACGCCGCAAATGATTCCCGGTATCGCCGAGATTCAGATTCGCAGCAGTACACCTGGGGTGCGACAGGTGAAGGTCGTCCCGCTCTACATTGTTGGTGAAGGTTCGAAGTATCCTCCGCCGCCGGACGTACTGCTGCCATCGAAAGACGACCCGCAATTTTTTTCCGGCAAGTTGTGGCTGATGGCGTCCGGGTCGTGGCAAGTCCGGATCGAGGCGGATGGCGATGCAGGATCCGGGACAATCGCCGTTCCGGTTCCGGCCGCCGCGCGCAATACTTTGCCGATGCAGGTGGGGCTTGGCGCACTACTGTCCGGGCTGATGGTTCTCCTGGTACTTGCGATGGTTTCGATTATCGGAGCAGCGCGGCGCGAGGGACAGCTCGAACCCGGCATCGAACCCGGGCCGCCACAACGACGGAGCGCGCGAATCGTGATGGCGGTTGCGTTCTTAATTGTGGTGGGCATTCTCGTGGGTGGCGGCGTTTGGTGGAAAGTTGCCGCATCGAATCTTTCTGACCGCATGCTTTACAAAGCGCCCGCGCTCTTCGTGTCGCTCGTTCCCGGCGACCAAATGGTATTGCGCGTGGGCGAATCAAAGTGGCACACGCGGCGCCCGGGCACTGTTGCGACGGAATTGATTCCCGATCACGGCCACTTGATGCATTTGTTTCTGATTCGCGTGCCACAGATGGACCATTTTTATCATTTGCATCCGGTGGCGGATAAGGGCGGCGTATTTCTCGACAATCTTCCGCCGATGACAGCGGGACACTACCAGGTGTTTGCGGATATTGTGCGCGCTTCCGGATTTCCGGACACGCTGTCCGCGGAGATCGATCTTCCAGAGACTGTAGGGAAGCCGCTCGCGGGTGACGATTCAACGGTGGCAGCGCCGCCGATTTCGCCCACGTCGATTGATGCGCGGGGAAACTCGGTCGCGCCGCTCGCGGATGGAACGCGCATGGTATGGGAGCGCGAACCCGGTAAGCTTCCAGCGAATCAATTGTTGTGGTTTAAATTTCGACTCGAGGATGCAAATGGGAAACCCGTCGATCACCTGGAACCGTACATGGGAATGGCTGGCCACGCGGAATTCGTGCGCTCGGATTTGAGTGTGTTCGCTCACGTGCATCCGGATGGATCGGTGGCGATGGCGGCGGTTCAGCTGGCCGAGGCGACGCTTCCGGGTAAATCGCCGGAAGCTGCAGCGGGGAATGCTACGACTTTAGCAGGCATGAAGATGCCCGGCATGGCGACAGGGCCGATGGCGCCCGAAGTGGCGTTCCCGTATGGGTTTCCGAAGGCGGGTGTCTACCGGATTTTTGTGCAGGTGAAATATGACGGCCGCATCGAGACGGGTGTGTTCGACGCTGAGGCGAAGTGAAGGTGTGGGCGCAAGGGACGTTTTCGATTTGAAGCGGACAGGATAAAGCCTGTCCCAGTCGAGGCGCGGAGGCGGATGGAGATGCGCGGCTACGCTAGATGGGAGCACGGCATTCCCGACGGCCTTCCCGCGGCTGATCTTCGACGTGCCGCGCCCGTACTGAAATACTGCTTTACTGCGCGCCAGAAACCTTAGTGGCGGGTTGTTTCTGGAGCCAGGTTTGCAGATTCGGTTCCTGGTGAGCGCGAAGATCGATGCATCCGTTGATCTCTTCGATGGTCAGCTTCAAGGTGCGGTCGGAAGCCGGCACTTTGTGCGACGTGAAAAATGCCTCGAGTTCATCGCGCTTCGCCGCATCGCAGAAGACACCTGTGTTACCTACCACGTCCGATTCAGAGTAGTTGCTGAGTTTGGCATTCACTTCCGCCCAATTGTTGCGGATGAAGTCCCACGCGAGCTGACGTCCCTCTGGATTCGCCAGGATCGTTCCAAAAACCTGGGGCGCATCTTGCGCGCGCATCATCGGCGAGATCGCAAACTTCATCGTGCGGGTGAGGAGAGCTGGATCGCTGAACAGGCACAGGGTTTGTCCGTAGATAAGGGCTTCCTCGGGAGTTTTGATCTGGCTGAAATGGGCGATGATGGCGTCGTAGAGCGCGGCATCGCCATTACGTGCGGCAATTGGAGCTGCGGCGAGCAACATCGTGCGATCCACGGGCTCGCCCTTGAGGGATTTGTCCATCAGTTCGCGAGCGAACTGAATTGCTTTTGGGTCGCGTCCGATCAGGCCCATCAACGTGAGAAAATCGGCGCGCCGCGCGCGTGTTTCGTCAGAATCCTGCGCGCCAGATTCCCAGGTCAGTTTTTCCGCGACGGGGCCGAACGTGGCGCGAATCCAGCCTTCGAATTGCGGGCGGTCCGAATCGTTGACCAGGTAGTTGTTTGCGAATTGCAGGTAATTTGTCAGTTGGTTGATTACAGCCGTGGAGGGATCGTCTTTTAAGTTTCCTGCGAGATTCATGAAATCGCTGGCTTGCAAGGTGTTCGCGTGAAGGCCGGCGAATGTGTCGTCGAGCAGCAAGTAGCGTTCCGGCGCGGAGAGCGTGCTTTCTGCGGAAGCCGCGATGCGATTGAAGTTTTCGGAATTGTAGCCGGAGCGGTAGTATCCGCGGCCGCCGGCATTGCCAAAAGTGCCGCCGCTGCAGCCATCCAACACGACCTGCTGCGCTTTCGTCGCGAGAAGTTCGCATTTCTCGGTCTTGCCCGTTTTCAAACACACCGGAATGTCCCAAAGCTCCTTGGAGCCTGCTTCGAGCAGGGAACGATCGCGGAAATATCGCTGTTGAGAAATGTCTGTTTTGGTGCGTCCGCCGGAGCAGGAGGTTTTCAGTGAGACGAGCGGAACGCCGGGCTGCTTGACGAAGCCGGACATGATGCGGTCAACGGGCTTGTGCGTGGACTCCGCAATCGTGTTCCAGAAGTCTTCCGACGTGGCGTTGCCGTAGGCATATTTCGAAAGATAAGCGTTCACGCCTTTGCGGAAGTTTTCGGGGCCGACGAAGCCTTCGACCATACGGAGGACGGCGGCGGCTTTGTTGTACGAGATGTCGTCGAAAAGCTCCTGAATTTCTGCGGGAGTTTCCGCATGGGCTTCGATGGCGCGCGTGGAACTGAGTGAATCGGTGCCCATCGCACCAGTGCTGGAGCGCACGGCGTCGGTTTCAAGATTCCACTCGGGTTTCCACGCTTCCATGGGCTTGAACGACATCCAGGTGGCGAAGCCTTCGTTGAGCCATACGTCGTCCCACCATTTCATGGTGACAAGATCGCCAAACCACTGGTGAGCGATTTCGTGCGCGACGAGTTGCTGGGCGACTGCTTTGCGAAGCAAGTAAGAGGATTGTTTCGGGTCGACGAAAATCAGGTCGCGGGCGATTATGAGGCCGGTATTTTCCATCGCGCCAGCGGAGAAATCGGAGACACCCAGAATATCGAGCTTGCCGTAGGGATATTTGATGCCGAAATATTGATTGTAAAACTTCACAGAAAATACCGCAGCTTGCAGTGCGAAGTCCGCGTAGGGCTTCTTGTCCGGGATTCCGCAAATGCGCACGGGAATGCCGTCGGCGGTGTCTTCGGCGCACTGCCAGTCGCCCACAGCGAGCGCGACGAGATAGGACGACATCTTCGGCGTGGTTGCGAACTTCACTGTGTGCTTGCCTTCGCCGGGGCCGGGCGTGTCGGAAATAATCTTGCTGTTTGAGAGGGCGGAGTCGCCTTTGTCGATGATGGCGGTGATATCGAAAGTGGCTTTGTAGATCGGGCTCGTCGAAGGAGGGATACATGCGGCGCGCATCGGTATTTTCGAGCTGCGAGACGGCGTATTTCCGGTCGTTGGCTTTGCTTAGATAGAGGCCGCGAAGCTGGCCGTTCAGGATTCCGGTGTAACGGATGTGCAGCGAGGCGGGACCGGCGGTGAGGGGTTTGTCGAATGCAAACGTCGCCATTTGTTTGTCTTCATCGGGGGTAACTTTGGCGGTCTGCGTCTGGCCGGCGGAGGTGACGGTGGCGTCGGCGAAAGTGATTTCAGCGGCATTCAGAACGATGGTGGAAGTGGGTTTCAGGATGCGGATATCGATCGTTTCATCGCCCGTGAAGTTTTCTTTCTCGAAATTGATTCCGATGGTGAGTTGATATTTCTCGGGCGTGGCAATTTCAGGCAGCCGCTGCGCGCCTGCAACGGGCGCCATCGCCAAAATCAGTGCAACGAACGACAAAGTCTTCCGCATCATCATTCCTGTGTGCTTCGCCATGCGTCTCCTATGTGCTTCATCATGCGTCTTCTGTGTGCTTCGCCATGCTCTCGGGCGATTTCAACATGGCCGTCTTGAGAACGGCCTACTGTCAATATACGACGGGTGGGCTGGGTTTGTTTCATCGAGTAGTGCCGGAATTAGGACGAGTCCCGGTATGGAAAGGTTAGCGCCGAAATTCGGAGTGTGGCGCGCGCGTAGTAACATTCAGAGTGAGCATTGAGGGCCAATGACGACTGCAAGTAAGGGTGTGGCGATTCGGGCGGAACGGGTTTCGCGGCATTACCAGATGGGGTCTGCGCTGATTCGGGCGGTGGACGACGTGACGCTCGAGGCTGGCGCGGGCGAGTTTCTCGCGTTGCTGGGAACATCCGGGTCAGGCAAATCGACGCTTCTTAATTTAATGGCGGGTCTCGACCGGCCTTCGTCGGGCGCGATCGTTGCGCTCGGCCGCAATTTGTCGGAGCTGAATCCGGTTGAACTGGCACGATACCGTAGCCGCACTGTGGGCATGGTTTTTCAGTCATTCAATTTGCTTCCCAAGATGACGCTGGAAGAAAACGTGGAACTGCCGCTGCGTTTGGCCGAGGTGGACCGCGTCGAACGGCCTGCGCGTGTGCGCGAAGCGCTCGAGCGAGTCGGCCTGGCGCATCGTGCGAACCATCGCCCGAGTGAACTTTCCGGCGGAGAACAACAGCGAGCGGCGCTCGCTCGCGCTCTGGTCAACCGGCCGACGATTTTGTTTGCCGATGAGCCCACGGGGAATCTCGACAGCGCGACAGGCGAGTCGATCATGCTTTTAGTGAAGGAAATTCAGCGGTCGCTGGGAATGACGATTGTGATGGTGACGCACGAGCGGCCTCTGGCGGACCGTTTCGCGGACCGAATCGCCGCACTCGCGGATGGAAAATTGGTGAGCGACGGAGTGGCGGCATGAAGGCGCGCGATCTGGGAGAACTGGCGGTCCGCAATTTGCGCGAGGCGCTGCTGCGAAATTCGCTGACGACGCTAGGAATCGCCGTTGGTGTGGCGTCGCTCGTGGCAATGCTTTCGCTCGGAGTGGGGCTTCAAGAGCTAGCAACGAAGCGGCTGTCGAACTCAGGGCTGTTTGACACGGTGATCGTGATGTCGAGATCGACTGTGCGAGCGTTTGGGCGGACGCCGGAGCCGCGGAGCGACGCAGCGAAGGCGCCGGCGTCACGCGTTTCTCCTCCGCTCGACGAAGCCGCGCGGGAGGCAATGCAAAAGCTTCCCAACGTCGTGGAAGTGTATCCGCAAGTGCGGTTTCCGACCGAGGTGCGCTACGGCGGAACGCCGTACGCGACGATGGTGGCGGGAATACCGGAATCGGCGCGGGGAAATGGCGCGTTTGATAGCATCAATGGAAATTTTTTCTCGGGTGCCAACGCTGGCGAAGCAATTTTGCAGATTGAGTTCGCGAAAGAATTATCGGAGCAACCGCCGAGTTTGATTGGCAAGGAACTGGTGCTTCGTTATGCGGAACGGCAGGCGCTGGGAGGGCCGTCAGGCGCAAGCGGGTCGGGGAGCGCGGACGGAAGCGAAGGCGCGGGGGGATTTTCGATCGTGCCGCGCGAAATGAAGCTTCGAATTGTCGGTATCGTCGACAGCGAACCGGCGGCAGGATTCGGCGGGCTGGGCAGCGGGCGAGTGTTGATACCGCTGGAAGTTGCCGCGACATTGCGGGCGGCGCAGTTGAACGATTTGCGCGATGTGGTGCGCGGGACAAATGGCAAGACCACGTATGCAAGTCTGACGATTCGCGCGAAGAGTCCATCGCAGGTGGAGAAAATCGAAACGGCGGTGAAAGAGATGGGATTTTCAACATTTTCGCTGCTCGACGCTACGCGAAACCTGCGATTGTTCTTCACCATTTTCGATTTGCTGCTGGCGATCTTCGGAAGCCTGGCGCTCGCGGTGTCGACGCTTGGGATCGTCAACACGCTCGTGATGGCGATTCTGGAGCGCAGGCGCGAGATTGGAGTGCTGAAGGCGCTGGGAGCCGCTGACCGAGACGTGAAGCAATTATTTTTCGTGGAAGCTGGAGCGATGGGATTGATGGGAGGCGTGTTGGGCGTGAGCATGGGCTGGCTGATCGGAAGGGCGGTGACGTGGGGAACGAACTTATATTTGCAGCGGCAAAACTTGCCGCCAGCGCATGTGTTCTCCGTGCCTGTGTGGCTGATATTCGGCGGGATCGCGTTCTCGGTCGTTGTGAGCCTGGTGGCGGGACTTTATCCTGCGTCGCGTGCGGCGAGGCTGAATCCGGTGGAGGCTTTGAGGTATGAATAAGGCCAGGTTCGCGGCCGCCGTGACAGGCGCGCTTTTATTTTGCGGTCTTTTCGCGCGGCATGTTTGCGCCGCCGCCGGCCGCGCGGAATGCCAGAGCGTACAGAGCAAGGTACTTGCGCGTGCTGTGGCGTATTGCGTGCTGCTGCCTCCGAGCTACGACGAGCAAAAGGCGCGCCGCTATCCGGTCCTCTACTTTCTTCACGGCCTCGGTGACAGCGAGCAAATGCTTTTGCATTCGGGGGGCTGGAATCTGGTGGAGGATTTGTGGGAGCAGAACAGTTTGAGCGAGTTTCTGATCGTCACGCCGGCGGCTGGCGCGAGCTTTTACATCAACTCGCGCGACGGACATCAGCGCTACGAGGATTTTTTCCGGCAAGAGTTCATGCCTGCAATCGAGCGGCGATACCGGATCACAACCGGGCGGGCGACGCGAGGGATCGCAGGCTTTTCGATGGGCGGTTATGGGGCGCTGAGGCTGGCGTTTCTTCATCCTGAGCTTTTTGGATCGGTCAGCGTGCACAGCGCCGCTCTCATGGAGAAACTTCCGAATATAAGCGTCGCCGGTTCCGAGCAAAGTCCGCGGATGCGGCTTCTGGGCGATGTGTTTGGTTCGCCGCCGGATCGCGCATTTTGGGAGCGCAACAATCCTCTCGCGATCGCGCGCACAGCAAATCTTGCCGGACTGAAGATTTATTTCGATTGCGGCTCCGAGGATGGTTACGGGTTCAACGCCGGCGCCGAGATGCTCGACAAAATACTTTCGTCGCGCCATATCGCGCATGAATTTCATATTTACCCGGGTGGACACGACTGGTCGTATTTTGCGGAGCACCTTCCGGCTTCGCTGGAATTTGAAGCGCGGGCCTTTGGCCTTAAGTGAGTCGGCCGGTCGACCCGCGCTGCAGTTTGAAGATCCGCGCGGGGAGTCGCCCTCAGGATTTCTTTCGCGAATACTCCAGGCGAAAAACGGGCGACCATGTAGCGCCCTTGTCGGTGGACTTATCCCAGGTTTGTTCCACCTTGTCCGCGCTGAGGCGCACCACGCGGATTCGATTGAGGACATCTTCCCCGTTGGGGCCACGATTTGGACCGAGAAACTCAGCGGTGCCCGCGGAGATTTTTCCGTTGACGAAGGCATGCGCGCGGCCTTCGTTATCCACGAACAGTCCGCGCCAGCCCTGGTCGCCGTAGCTGTAAGCGAAAATATTTTCGCCACGCTGACCCTTTCCGCCGTCCCAGTTTTCAGTGATCACGCAGCTATCGAGCGAGAGCGACACCGTGCTCGTCGCATTCCACGAGGCGCCCGGAGATGAGATGGTCCAGTCGCCCAGCCAGAAATCCAGTTGGCGGCTTTCGGAATTTGTCGCACACGTCCCAGGGCCATTCGCAGCGAATGCGCCGGGCGCGACAACAACGCACAGAACTAGTGCAAAAATCAAAAGGATCTTTTTCAAAACCTGCGAACTTTGAACAACAGTCTGCTTTGCCATACGTGTTACCTCCTCGAGTGATTTTTTATGCCCATAACTTCGGTTCACACGCTAGGACGCCGCCGGCCGTCGCGCATGAAAGCGAAACGCTTCGGAATTTTTTTCAATTTGCATCACTTTGAATCCTGCTGCTTGCAGGCGGTCACCAAGAGTGTCGGGAACGATCGGCACAAGGGTGTCGTGTATATGAATGAGCCGCATAAATAGGCTCTGCAGGCTATCGGCACCGACAAAAGTGCCGCCTGGTTGCAAGACGCGCCAAACTTCGCGGAAAAGTTGGTCCTGAAGGCCGGGAGTGTGTACATGGTGCAGCATGGTGAAGCAAACGGCGCTGGAGAATTGTGCGTTTGCGAATGGCATCTCGGTGGCATCGCCCTTCACGACCTCAACGTTGCTGTCGTTCAGACGAGAGGCGAGCGATTCGGCTAAGCGGCGATCAATTTCGATCGCCGTCAGGTGCGGGACTCTTTTCCGCAGGAGATCGGTGGTGAGGCCGGGCCCGGGCCCGAGCTCCAGCACGTTTTTTCCTAAATCCACGTGTGCGAGAACCCAAGGGAGTCGACGCTCGACGGTTCGTCGCCATCGTTCGGAGCGGCACAACCAGTTGTGAATCCAGTTCACTTGTTGATCCTCGAATTCGTGACGACCTTTCCGGCCAGCAAAAACAGTTTATGGATTGCGTGATTTGCATACTTTCGATATTGTGACAATGAATGTCGCAAAAGCGCCAAACTGGTACAGCATTATTCGACAGGATCGGGCATAGGCGCGCCGAGATTACGACTCTTTTGCACGATTACGCTGCCGGGCACGTGATTGCGCTGCATTTTCACGAAGCGGACCAACTGGTGTATGCGTCGCGCGGGGTGATGACGGTGCGAACGAAGGACGGCATCTGGGTGGTTCCCACGGATCGAGCGGTGTGGATTCCGGCGCGAATTCCGCACACGATCACGATGTCTGGAATGGTGGCTATGCGGACCCTTTATTTGAGGAAGCGGCTGGCGAAGGCGCTGCCTCGGAATTGTAGTGTGGTGAATGTTTCGGCGCTTCTGAGGGAACTTATTCTGCGAGCGTGCGCATTTTCGAAGTTGACGAAGAAGATCTCGCAGCAACGACACTTGATCGAAATAATTCTGGATCAGCTCGACGCGATACAGACTGTACCGCTCCAGCTTCCGAATCTGACTGACGCGAGAGCGAGGCGGATCGCGCGAATTCTTCACGACGACCCGAGCGATTCGCGGCCGCTTTCCGAACTTTGCCGGCTGGGCGGCGCGAGTAAGAGGACCGTCGAGCGTTTTTTTCAGCAGGATGCGGGGATGACGTTTGGAAAATGGCGGCAACAGTTGCGATTGATGCGGGCGATGCAGCTTCTCGCGGAAGGAGCGAAGGTGACGCATGCGGCTTTGGAAGCAGGCTACAGCACGCCGAGCGCGTTTATTTCCATGTTTCGAAAAACGCTGGGAACAACGCCCGCTTCCTACTTTAGAGCAACGAAGGATCGCGGCGAACACAATGCGCAAAATGAGTGATCGGAAATTATCGGGGTGAGGCTGGAATCGGTCTGGCTACTTGGTGCCGTTCGCGCTTTTCGTGTTGGCGAGAACGAGCACCAATATCCGGCCATCGGAGTGGAACGCGCCACCGGTGGCGGTTTTGGCTTCGGTGAGCGGATCCGGCGGCGAGAGGTGCTGGCGAGCGGCGACGAGGCCTGTGCCGGAAAGCGTGTCGTTGACGTATTCGCGTTCCCCATCGATCGCGGGATCGATTTTGTGAGTCACTCCATCGTTACGCTGGTCACGCTCGAAGCCGATATCGTGGGTGGCGGCGATGCACCAGAGTTGCCGTCCGCCTACCTCGTAAGGAGCTTTCCACACGCGAAGGTGATTGCGCGACATGGCCACGCGAACCGGTTCGGCGTGCGCGAAGCCGTAATCCTGCGGACGACTGAACAGATAGAGCGCGCTCATGGGCATCGTCAGATAATCTTTTTTCTCGATTGAATCGATCAGCCCCGCGAGGACCGTGGATTGCACGGAACTATCGACGTGCACCCATCCGGCGTTTGTAAATGCGCGAACCACTTGTTCCTGCGTTCCAATCATCAGAATATTGACCATGTCTCCGGGATTTCCCTGTTGATCGGAGATACGGCGTGGAATTTTGTGCAAGAGATCGGGCGTGATGCCTGGGATTTTTGTTTCGATGGGGCCGCCAATGGTTTTCGCAGCGGCCGTGTCCGGGCCCGGAGCGAGCACTTCGATCGTAACCTCGAAACTTCCTTTGGCGGCAGCCGCATCGTCATAGCTCTGATTGAGGCCGATGAAGAGGCGGCCAGCGACAGGCGCAGTGAAATCCTTCGTAATACCGAGCGAAAAAGGCTGCGCTGCATCGCCCGATCCGACGCGTGCGATCAACTCACCGTGGTTGCCGTTGGGCACCGGGTATTCATGGATTAGATCGGCCCAGCTGCGAGCGAGGCCGTCGGGGCCAAATGAACGCTCGTCAGGATTCTTCCCCGCGGGAGGATAGGTGATCGTGCCGGCCGCTGTGCTGCGAAGTTTTTCGCCTCCGCGAACGTCGATATTCGCATCGATCCACTGTTTCGTCGCGTCGATGGTGAGCTGGAAAGATTTGTTCGTGGCGGCGGCGGACTGAGGGAATTTTGCTTTACGAGCCGTGGAACGTGGCTGGGATGGCGGGTTTGCCTGTGCATGCGCGAATGGCGGGGCAAGCACTGAGACTGCGATCAAAGCAGTGATGATAGATGAGTTGCTCATTTTCATTCGCGATTAGCATATCGCCGCGCTGACGTGCTGTGCAACGGCAGCAGTTGCTGTAATGAAAGAGAGGAGAGAGCGCGCGGAGCCGGCGGCGAATCGACAATCAAACTAAGCGGAATGCGATGGCGAAGCCGATGCAGCAGGGGCGTGTTTCGTAAATCCGGATTGCAGGCGGCGCACGAGAACGTACAGTACGGGGATGAAGATCAAATTCAGAAACGTCGCGGCGATCATGCCGCCGAAAACGGTGGTGCCCACCGAGCGGCGGCTGATTCGCCCGGCGCCCTGCGCGAGGACGAGCGGAAGGACGCCGAGGATGAACGCGAGTGAAGTCATGAGGATCGGACGCAGGCGAATGAGCGCCGATTCGACGGCGGCGTCGATGATGCTGAAACCTTTTTCGCGGAGTTGTTCGGCGAACTCGACGATCAAAATAGCATTCTTGCTGGAAAGGCCGATCAGCATTACCAAGCCGATCTGGCAATACACGTCATTCTCCTGCCCGCGAAGCGCCTGCGCACCGACGGCGCCCAACAGCGCCATCGGAACTGCGAGAAGCACGATGAACGGAAGCGAATAGCTTTCGTACTGCGCGGCGAGCGTGAGATATACCACGAGCAAGCCGAGACCAAACAACATCGCGGCCTGGTTGCCAGATTGAAGCTCTTCGAGCGAAAGTCCAGTCCATTCATAGGCGAAACCGGGAGGAAGAACTTTTTTTGCGAGGCCATCCATTGTGGCAATTGCGTCGCCCGAACTTTTTCCGGGGGCCGCGGAGCCGTCAATTTCGGCATAGCGGAAAAGATTGTAGTGGCTGATCACTTGCGGAGACGCTTGCGACTGGAGGGTAACGAGCGTCTCAAGTGGGACCATCATTCCTTTGTCGGACCGGACATAATATTCCTTGATGTCGCTCGGCTCAGCGCGGAATTGTTTGTCGGCCTGAACGTAAACACGATACGCGCGATTGTTGAAATCGAAATCGTTTACATACACTGAACCCATGTAGACCTGCAGCGCATCGGTGATCTGATTCAGCGAGACGCCCAGCGCCTTCGCTTTCTCACGATCGAACGTGAGAACGAATTGCGGATCGTTAGCGCTGAAGCTGGTGAAGAGCCCCGTAAGATTGGGATTCTGGTTTCCTTCCTGCACCACTTTTTGAGTGGCGTTCGCGAGACCCTGCATGGAGGTACCTGCCTGATCCTCGAGCACGAATTGAAAACCGCCAAATTGACCGAGACCTTGCACAGCGGGCGGTGCGAAAGGAACCACCTGGGCGCCGGAAATTCCCGAGAGCGGGCCGCGCAAGCGTCCGAGGACCGCATCGCCGGAGTGTTCTTCGCCTTTGCGCTTGTCGAAGTCTTTTAGGCCCGCAAAAACAAGGGCGCGGTTCGAAGCGCTGCCGCCGAAACTGAAACCAGCAACGCTGAACGCGCTGTCCATCTCAGGAACTTTGGCGAGGATCGTCTCGACTTGCGAGCAGATGTTCGTGGTGTACTGGAGCGAGGCGCCTTCGGGAGCCTGGACTGCGATGATGAGGTAGCCGCCATCTTCCGCGGGGATGAAGCCTTTCGGAACGTGCTGATAGACCCAGTAGGTGAGGCCGAGTCCGCAGAAAAACAAGATGACCGCGACAAATTCGAAGCGAAGCACGAACCGCAGAAAATTCTGGTAGCCTTGCCCGAAAGCCGTCATTCCCTTATTGAAGAACGCGAAGAGGCGATTCCGCACCATGTGTTCGTGGCCTAGAAAGATTGCGGAAAGAGCGGGAGTGAGGGTGAGAGCGTTGAACGCGGAAATGGATACGGAAAATGCGATTGTGAGCGCGAATTGGCGGAAAAGAATTCCGGTGGTGCCGGGAAAGAATGCGACGGGAACAAAGACGGCGACGAGGACGAGCGAAGTGGCGACGACCGCCCCAGCTACTTCTTTCATGGCGATGGAAGCGGCGTTGTGAGGTTCGGAAATTCCTTCCGTAATATGGCGCTGCACGTTTTCGATCACGACAATCGCATCATCCACCACGAGGCCGGTTGCGAGCGTCAGGCCGAAGAGCGTGAGGGTGTTGATGGAAAAGCCGAGAATCTTCACGAAAGCAAAAGTTCCGATGAGCGAAACGGGAATCGTGATCGCGGGGATGAACGTGCTGCGCCAGTCCTGGAGAAAAACGAATATGACGAGCACGACGAGAATGATTGCTTCGAGGAGGGTGTAGAGAACGTCTTTGATGGATTCGCCGACGACCGTGGTGGTATCGAATGCGACGGCATACTTGATGCCGGGAGGGAAGTGCTTCGAGAGTTTCAAAAGTTCGGCTTTGGCCGCTTTGTCGACGGCCAATGCATTCGCGTTGGGCAACTGCGTGATACCAAAGCCGACCGCGTCGTGCCCGTCGAAGCGCAAATTGCTGTTGTAATCCTCCGCGCCCAATTCCGCGCGGCCTACATCGCGCAGGCGGACGAGATTGCCGTCCACACCCGTCTTGAGAATGATATTTTCAAATTCTGAAGGCTCCACGAGCCTTCCCACCGCCCGGACGCTAATCTGATAGCTCTGGTTTGCTTTCGAAGGAGGCTGGCCGACTTGACCAGCCGCTACTTGGACGTTCTGTTCGGTGAGCGCGGTGAGAATATCCGTAGCCGTAAGGCCGCGCGACGCCATGCGCAGGGGATCGAGCCAGAGGCGCATGGAATATTTGCGCTCGCCAAAATTTTGGACGTCGGCAACGCCGGGAACGCGCTTGAGAGCATCGCGGACATAGAGGTCGACGTAGTTGCTGAGAAAGAGGCTGTCGTACTCGCCGTGCTCGGAATAGACGCCCGCACCAAAGACAAAATTGCTCGATGATTTGCTGATGCTGATCCCGGTGGTTTTCACTTCGTTGGGGAGGCGGCCAAGAGCCTGATTGACGCGATTCTGAACGTCGACGGCGGCGAGATCGATATTGCGGGTGATGTCGAATGTGACGACGATGCCGCTCGAGCCGTCATTGCCGCTCGAGGACGTCATGTACTTCATACCTTCGACGCCATTGATTTGCTGTTCGATCGGAGTGGTGACGGAGGTCTCGACGGTCTGAGCGTTCGCGCCGTTGTAAAACGCGCTGACGACGACCTGGGGCGGCGCGAGATCAGGGAATTGCGCGACGGGAAGCGAAGGAATTGTGACGGCTCCCGCCAAAATGATCAGGAGTGCGCAGACGGTGGCGAAGACAGGACGCCGGATGAAGAAATCGACAAACATTCCCTACGCCAGCCTTTCGATGCAGCGAGTGAAAGAATCGCGATTCGAAATCAAGACGGGGTCTTTTCGCTCGAACTTGGCGGAACCTCTGTGACAGGAGCGCCATCCACGAGGTTTTGCGCGCCTTCGACGACCACGTGATCGCCGGGCTTCAGTCCGTCCAGCACAGCGTAGTTGTTGCCCGTCATTTCGCCGAGGCGAATGATTTTCTGGTGAGCCACCTGGGATTTACCGGTTCCGTCGACGACGAAGGCGAAATATTGGCCGTTAATGCGCTGGACGGCCAGCACCGGAATCACGGGGCCGTCGTGAACTCCCCAGATGATGCGGGCGCGAGCGAACTGCGAAGTGCGCAGGGTGTCGGCGCTGTTTTTTACGGTCGCTTTCGCGAGGACGGATTGGGTGCTGCTGTCGACTTCAGCGGAAATGAAATCGATCTGAGAATCGGCAAGCGGATTCCCTTGCGTGTCCAGGATTTGCACCTTCTGGCCCATCTTCAAATCTTTCGAACGCTCGACTGGGACGCTGATGTAAATCTCGAGAGGACCGGGCTGGTCGACGGTGGTCAGCAAGGTCGTGGTCGTCACGCGATCACCCACGCGCACCGGAATATCGCCGACGATCCCGTCGGTAGGAGCAATCACGCGATAGTAGTGGAGTTCAGCTTGCTGTTCCTGCACTTGCGACTCGAGAGACTTCAGCTGGTGCTGCGCTGTTTCGAGGGCCGTTTTCGCCTGGTCGTACTCCTGTTTGCTGATTACGCCGGCGTCGAACAATTTCTGGGAACGCTCCCATTGAATTTGCGCCAGGCGAACATTCGCTTCCTGGCCGGCGCGCGCAGCTTCCTGGCTGCCAACGGTAGCCTGCTGCTTGATGGGATCGATCTGCATTAGCGCGGTTCCGGGTTTAACGCGCTCGCCAGACTTCACAAAAATGTTCGTAATCTGCCCCTCGACCTGTGGGTTCAAGACGGTGGAATGGCGTGATTTCAACGTGGCCAAATACTCCGAGGAGTTCGAGATTGGGACGGGCTCGATCACGGCCGTTTTGACCGCGATCGGGGGCATCGCTTCATCACCGGCAGCCTGTTTCTGTCCGCAGCCAGAGACGCAGGAAGCGGCGCACACCAGCGCGGCAAGCGCGAGCAGCCGGAAGTGGCAGCTGGACGCGCGGCAGGGCAGGGCAAGGCGTCGATCGATTCGAGAAGCCACGTGCATCAGGGTGATCAGCTCCGAGTGTTGAAACGCCTATTGTACGGGATGCGCTCGATTGCGCCAAATCGCGGATTTCGCGAGTGCTACAGAGACACCTTATCGAGTCGTTCGAAAGTATTTGACGCCTTATTCGGGTGGAGGAAAGCAAAGCGGTTTCGTGGGCCAGTCCGGGAACGTGCAGAAAAGGTCCAGAAGATGAAAATTGCACACGGGATTGCGCGTGTTTTCAAAATTATGCCGGGCGGCTGCGACGGCCAAAGAGAATTTCGAAGGCGAATAGCAACGCGGCGGACAACCCTGAGATCGCGTCACCGGCAGTGCGGTCTCGCGTGTGCCGGAAGACGGCTTCGATGCTGTGGCTTCCTGGCGGAACTCGCACAAGCACTTGCGCAGTTACCGGCGCCGAGACGGCAGCCGCGACTTGGCCGTCGAGCCGAACGTCCCACGCCGGATAATTCAGCAGACGAAGAGCTAGAGTGACCGGCTCAGGCGTTTCGATGTGGAGGATTTTGTCTTCAGCGAGCCACTTGTCGACGCGGACGTGCATGTTTAAGTCCGGAACGATTTCTCGCGACTTCAGATCAAACTTTGCGACACGCGGAGTTGGCGGTTTTTCATTGATCGCAGCGAGAGAATCGGGATCAGCGATCATTCCGGGCAGGCTGTAGCGGTCGCAACCAATGGGCGCATATTCGTCAGTTCCTTCATACCCGTGGCGGGAATGAATTGCTGCGGCCAGCAGCGGGACGTCTTCGGTGTCCCACCATGCGTCGAGTGCAATTGCGGTTGCGCCGGCGGCGATCACGGCAGCGAGGGCGCCGTACCAGAGCCATCTCCTGCGCGACTGGCCAATCGCGCTCGCAAGGAAAAATGAGTACGGGATTCCGAGAGGGACGAGCCACCGCCAGGGAAACTGAACGAACTGCAATTCCGGAAGATTACGCCACAGCCAAACGCTTGGAGGGAACATAAGAAAAATCGCGGCGGCGGAAAGCGCCAGCATCATCCACCAGAGCGTTGAATACTCGCGGCGATAACGCGCGCTGAAAACAGCCGCGATGGCGGCTAGCAGGATCGTGGCAAGCGCGACGCTCGACACCTTCCAGTTGAACAGCGCAAATTCAGGATTGTTCGAATGCGTAAAGATGAAGTTTTGCGCCGGGCGAAGGTTGTCTATCACCACTTGCGCGATTTGCACCCATCGCTGCTCAAACGCGGCTGGCAGGATATAAAATCCCGCGAGGCCAAAGCCGAGCGCCATGGCGGCGCCTCCTGCCATCAGAGGACGAAGATTCCGCCGTAGGATGCAACCGACCGCGATCAGCAGCGCGAGAGAATACGTGGCGATCACGGCAGCGGGAGCGTTGGAGAGCCATATCGCGGCAAACGCTGTCGCGAGCAATGGGATGCCGCCCCAACCGTGGCGCGACCCGTCACGAATCACGCGAAGAGTTCCAAGAATCAACAGCGGGAAAAGAGCGCTCGCGAGAAGTTCAGCGAAATCGCTTCGGTAATACACCACCACGAGTTGATAGGGATTGACGACGAAGATCACAGCCGCGGCAGCGGCCTGTGGGCCCGGAATACATTCACGCGCGAGCCGCCACATCGTAAATCCCGAAAAGATCAGGGCGAGCCAGATAAACGCGCCGGGCACCGCGTTCCACGGAAGAATTGTGCCGAGCGCCGCGCCGAACATCCACGAGGCAGGCGGATAGAAAATGAATCGCGGTTCGCCCATTCCCCAATTTGCCCACTCGGCCCAGCGAGGATAGGCAATGCCTTGGCGCCATTGTCCGGCAACGTCTAGCCAGGATGCGACGTGGAACCCGAAATCGTGACCGGAGGCGTTACCGAGAAAGAACATCGGCGTGACGACTGCGGTAGCCGCGATTGCGATAAGAAGTAACGCAAATCGAGGAGATATTGCCGTGGAGCGTGGCGAGAAAGTCCCCGGCGCCGGAACTCCGCGGACGGAATCAGAAGTCATGTTGATGCGAGTCCATTTCGCTCCGCAAATGAGGAAGATTGAGTGGTTGAGAATACAGGTTCAGGCGGTTTGGAGCAAAGCGGTGGAACGCGCCGCAGCGGAGTCGCTTGCCAATAGGGGCAGTGGAAAGTTACAGTTCTGCGCGGCTCAACAGGAACCTTGATGACAGCTGAAGAGCAGCGACTACACGAGAGCGCCGAGCGCGAAATTCACTGGAAGAGATGGGGGCCGTACCTCTCGGAGCGACAATGGGGAACGGTACGGGAAGATTACAGCGCGAACGGCGACGCGTGGGACTATTTTCCGCACGATCATGCGCGGTCGCGAGCGTACCGCTGGGGCGAAGACGGCATCGCGGGATTTTGCGACCGGCACCAGCACATTTGTTTTGCGCTCGCGCTGTGGAATGAAAAAGATACCATCCTGAAGGAACGGCTTTTCGGCCTCACGAACTTCGAAGGAAATCACGGCGAGGACGTAAAGGAGTATTACTATTACCTCGACGCGATTCCGACGAATTGTTACCTGAAGTGCCTTTACAAATATCCGCAGACAGCGTTCCCCTACGACCAGCTTCGCGAAGAAAACAAGCAGCGGACGCGCGTTCAGCCCGAGTATGAGCTGATCGACACGAATATCTTCAGCGAGAACCGTTACTTCGATGTGTTCGTGGAATACGCGAAGGCGGATGTGGAAGATATTCTCGTCACGATCACGGCGTGGAATCGAGGACCGGATGCGGCCCGGCTCCATCTGCTTCCGACGCTGTGGTTTCGGAACCGGTGGGACTGGGGCGATCCGTACGAAAAGCCCGAAGTGAAGCGAGTCGATGGGCTCCCGGGCACCGCGTTGCTCGAGCTGTACGAATTCCATTACGGGAAGCGATGGCTGCTCATTGAAAATACGCCGGAGCTTCTCTTCACCGAAAATGACACGAACAACGAGCGACTGTTTAACGCACCGAACAAGCTGCCATACGTAAAAGACGCTTTTCACCGCTACATTGTCGATCGCGAACTCGAAGCGGTAAATCCTGAAATGAAAGGGACGAAAGCGGCGGCGCACTTCGCTTCCGAGATTGCTCCGGGGAAAAGCTGGACTCTCCATTTGCGCTTGATGGACAAAAATCCGCGCGAGCTGCAACTGCCGGAGAGAGGATTCTTCGGGCCCGCGTATGAAAACTGTTTCGCGCAGCGCAAGAGGGAAGCGGACGAATTTTACTCGCAGCGAATCCCCAAGGGCATCAGCGACGACGCAAAAATGGTGCAGCGGCAGGCATTCGCCGGGCTGATCTGGGGCAAACAGAGCTACCACTACGACGTGGACCGCTGGCTCAAGGGTGACTCCACTCAGCCACCTCCGGATCCGCGGCGGGAATTCGGACGGAACCACGAGTGGACGCATTTGCACAACTCAGACGTCATCTCGATGCCGGACAAATGGGAGTATCCGTGGTACGCCGCGTGGGATCTTGCGTTTCATTGCGTTGCGATGGCGCTCGTCGATCCTGATTTTGCGAAAGACCAGCTCATCCTGTTCTTGCGCGAGTGGTACATGCACCCGAACGGGCAGCTTCCAGCCTACGAGTGGAATTTCTCGGATGTAAATCCTCCCGTACACGCCTGGGCGGCGTGGCGCGTATACAAAATCGCGGGACGCGTGAGCGGCAAGCCCGACCGGAATTTCCTCGAGCGCGTCTTCCACAAGCTGCTTCTGAATTTTACGTGGTGGGTGAACCGCAAAGATCCATCCGGCCGCAACGTATTTGAAGGCGGTTTTTTGGGGCTCGATAATATCGGAGTTTTCGATCGCTCCAAGCCGCTCGGGCCAGGAAATTATATCGATCAATCGGACGGCACCAGTTGGATGGCGATGTTCTGCCTCGACATGCTATCGATGGCGATCGAGCTGGCGCGCGATGATCCCGCCTACGAAGACGTCGCCAGCAAATTCTTCGAGCATTTCGTTTACATCGCATCGGCGATGAATGACATGGGGGGCACCGGGATCGGCCTCTGGGACGCCACGGATGGTTTTTATTACGACGTGCTGCACCTGGGCGAAACGACGGTGATGCCGCTGAAGGTTCGTTCGATGGTGGGGCTGATTCCTCTTTTTGCGGTGGAGACCTACGAGCCGCGGGAACTGGAACACATGAAGGGTTTCCGCAGACGCATGCAATGGTTCCTCGAGCACCATCCGGATGTGGGCGAGCACGTGGACATGAGCGTGCAGACGAAAGATGGGCCGAGGCTGCTGCTTTCGATCGCGAATCGCCCCAAGCTCGAACGGATTTACCGATACGTGTTCGACGAGAATGAGTTCTTGTCGCCGCACGGGGTGCGGGCTCTTTCGAAATATCATCTCGAGCATCCGTTCGAGGTCCGCGACGGCGACGGCGTAACACATTCCGTGGATTACGAGGCCGCCGAGTCGACGACCAATTTATTCGGAGGAAATTCGAACTGGCGCGGCCCGGTCTGGTTCCCGATGAATTTCCTGCTGATCGAATCGTTGCAGCGCGTGCACTACTACTATGGCAACAATTTCAAAGTGGAATATCCGACGGGTTCTGGGCAGCAAAAAACTTTGTGGCAGGCGGGAGCGGAATTGTCGAAGCGCCTATCGCATATTTTTCTGCGGCGAGACGGCCGGCGTCCTGTCTACGCGGATACGGCGCTCTTCCAGGACGATCCGCACTGGCGGGATTTAATCCTGTTCTTTGAATATTTCAACGGCGACACAGGCGCAGGGTTGGGCGCGAGTCATCAGACGGGCTGGACGGCGCTCGTCGCAAAGTTGATCGAGCAGAGCGGCGAGTGATTGAGGCAGTGAGGCATTTTCCGCTGCCGGGGGCGGGATGGCATGCCCGCCATAGCGGGGCAGGGCCGAGTTCGCGTGCGCGCTGCGACGAGCCGGAGCAGATCGTCGCGGGCCGTCAATCCTGAACCAGGCCGAGGCCTAGCGAAACGCGGTTGACGTAGTTGAAGTAGGCGACTGTAAGAACCGTTTCACGGATGGCGGCTTCGTCCCATCCGGCTACTTTCAGAACCGCGATATCTTCATCTTCGATTTCAACGGGCTTGAGAGTAAGTTTGTCCGCGAAGCGGAACAGCGCTTTGAGCTTTTCGGGGACGGCGGCATTCTCGTAGTCATTCACAAGTTTGCGAGCGAGCGATTTTTCCACGCCCAATCGTTGCAACAACTCCATGTGAGTGACGATGCAGTAGGACGAGGAATTGATTCCGCTTACCACAACGCCGATTTGTTCTTTCTCGATTCTAGAGAGCGTGCCATCGCCAAGGATGCCCGAGCTCAATTGGAGTTGTCCTTCGATGGCTAGCGGCATTGGCCCCAACGCCTTGAAATAGTGGGGAAGGAAGCCCATCCTCTGTTCGATGTTTCCATAGATTCCGCGAAGGTGAGGGTCTGCCTGTGCTTCTTCGATCTCATTTACGTATGGCATGGGATTGCTCCTGAGAAAGAATGCGGGGCAACAACTCGACTACTTTACTCGCATCGCGAAATCGTGACAACCGTAAGGGACTGCGATCGGCGAGAGGCGCGCCCAAGTGTTTCAGCGCGAATTCGTTGCGGAGGTCTGGACGAGCTCGATAAGAGTCTTTGGTGCGCCCGCTGCGGCGACGAGGAAGAAATTCACGCGAGTGGCGTCCGCGCCAGCGCGCGTGGCCGGATTAATCGGCTGCACGCCGAACTTTGAACGCAAAATATTGGTAGCGAGATCGATATCGCGTGTCAGAAGTTCGATCTGCTGAATGCCTTCGCCAGTTTTTCTCAGGTAGCGGGCGATTGCGCCTGCCCCGGCCGGATCTTTCGTGGTTAGTATGTCCAACCTAATGTTATGCGGCAGGTGCAGCTCGAATTCTTTAGCGTCCTGGTCTGGAGGAACGTCGGCGAGCCGCGGAGAGCGATTCGCCACTCGAATTCTCTCGAAGTTGTCAGGAGTGACCGCAATTCCCACTGTGGTTTCGGGGAACTGGGATGCATCAAGAACGAAGGTTGCTGAGAGTTCTGAATCCGCGAGCCAGGATCGGGTCGCGACTCGCGCCAATTCGCGCCCGCGACGAAAGAGTTCCGTCGCGGCGCGCTCGCGAATCGAGGAGTCCGGATCGCTCAGCGCGCTGATGAGCGTTCTAAGGTCAGCCGGCTCGGGCGCACGAGTCATATCCTGCCAGTCAATTACTTGGCGGTCGGGTTCGTGTGGGATGGTTGGACGGCGTTCACGTTTGAAAGGGTGATGTAGGTCGGCTGGCCAGGACGCACTGAGACGGGCGTATCCCATCGCAGATGAGCGTCGCCCACCGAGGCCGCCACTTCGAGCGAGCTGAGCCAGTAGGTTCCCGGCGGAATTTTGCGGAGGTAGCCCTGACCTTCCACGTCTGTCTGGGTGCGTGCAACGAGATATTTCGACTGCGCAAGCTCCTGCATGCGCCGCTCGACGTCGGGTACGCTCTTGGCCTGCAACTGCGTCCATTTGTTGAATGGATCGATGTCTTCGAGGTTCAAGTCCATTCCGGCGGTGCTCTTCGGATTCTTGATCAGGAATTGTTTCACGTCGTTGCGGTACTCCGCCTTCAACTGGTCGTATTTGGCGGGATCTTTTTTCAGCTGAGAGGGCTTGTACTTGGGAGTGGGGAAGGTGGTGGTCTGGTCGCCGGACATACGCTCGACATACGCATCGAAGAACTCGGGGACGTTCATGACGTCGTCCACTTCGAGCTTCTTGACGAAGTCCTCGCCTGAGAGCTGCACCCAGTGGTTTTTCTTCATCCACGCGCGAAGCTCTTTCGAGCAGCCCGTCATCGAGTCAATGAACGCGTCCATATCCGGCTTCGGATAGTTGGTGGCTACTTCCTTTTGGATCTCCTCGAAGCTCCGGCTCAGAAGATAGAAAGGGAAGCCGCGGACCGGCTCTTCCACACCGCTGGAAGGAGTGGCGCGCGCGACGAATTCGACCGAGCCGTCCTGGGCACCTGCGCGAGGCGCTCCCGATATCATTGCGACAAGCAGAAATAGGATTGTGAGACGAGCTGCGTTTTTCATGCTGCTGATGCTAGCAGAACGCGAGCGTGCGAGCGGAGACTCCCGGCGAGGATTCATCTAGTTGGTAAACGGGCAGGAGCGTGCTGAAATCAGCAAACACGAACACTTAGTAGAGGCGGAAGGTAACTTCGATCCCAGTCGAAACCGATGCAGGTTTTCCATCCGGACCTACAGCCGGCCGGAAGCGCCAGTTGCGTACAGCTTCGATCGCTTTTTCGTCGAGGCCCATGCCAAGACCCTTGGCGACTCGGATGTTCGATGCGCGGCCGTCGGCCGTAATGACCGCGATCAACATCACCGTGCCTTGATACTTCGCCTTCACGGCGTCATCGGAGAACGCTGGATTCGGGCAGTAAATACAAGTCGGGCTGCCATAACCGCCCGTGCCCGCGCTGGGGAATCCGCCGCCTGTGCCCCATTCGTTGCCGGGGCCGACGCCAGCGCCATTTCCGCTGCCAACACCTGTGCCGTTACCGGACCCAATTCCGTTTCCGCTGCCAGTGCCGCTCGAATCGTTGATTACTTTGCCGAGCGGATCGCCCCAGTTCCCGGTTTGAGGGCTAGGGAGCTTCAACTCCGGAGGGCCGAGAACCGTCGGCGTCATTTGAAGGCGCGCATTCGGATCCGTCTTCACTTTTGGAGGAGTGAACTGCGTCCAGGAGAATTTAGGAAGTTGACCCTTGCTCGCAACGATTGTGTTGTGCTCGCCGCCACCGCCACCACCGCCTGCCTTTTTCGGTCCCGGAGGCAGCTTCGGCAAGAACGGCGAATCAAGCTGCGTCACCGTGTAGGTCTTAGCCTGGGTAGTCGGGGGCGACATCAGCTCCGGCAACAGCGGAACGATGATCAACACCAGCACGACGACGTGGAACGCAATCGAAAGCATCTGCACGCGCGTGAATTGCGTGTCCTTCGTCCATATTTCCTTCACAGCTACTGGCTTGCTTGAAACTTGCAGCGGCGGAAGCTTGGGCGGCGAAATCAGGTCGCGGATATTTTTCCAAAATCCGCCGATGCCGCCTTCCCAGTTCACAAGAAGATCGGAACGAACGTTGCCGCGCACGCCCGGCTTGAAGAATTCGGTCCAGTTTTCCTTGAGGCTGCCGCCGAAAGCAGGCTCCGAGAACGCGCTCGGGCCACCATCGCGAACCTTTACAGGGCGCTCAGTGAGGAAGTCTTTTACGTTGGCGATAAAATTTTTGAATAGGGATTCGCGGACTGGCGAGGCAAAACGGCCGATGAAACGGTCGCCCTCCGCTACAGGCGTAGAACCTGTTCCTGGCGCACGCCTTTGTCCGCGATCGAGTCTAAGACTTACGTCTGACATATACGTTGCTCAAGCCCCCTGAGCGTCAAACATTCTATCCCTACAAGTTAGACGCTCATGCGGGGAAAAGGATGTCTGGGCGAATGGTGCCGCCAAGCCCGGCTGACATGGTTCAAGAATCATTGTAACATACGATGTTGCAACCGCGCCGCGGGTTTCCTCTGCGTGTACTGCATCTCGGCTCAAGAAAGGGCTCCCAAGTTCCACAAGATGGCCAAACACGACGACCTGAAGAGCACGCTGAACCTCCCGAAAACTGATTTCCCAATGAAGGCGAAATTGCCCGAGCGTGAGCCTGAGCAGCTGGCTGCGTGGGAGCAGGAGGGACTGTATTACCGCATCCTGGAATCGCGCAAAGATGCGCCGCTTTACGTGCTTCATGATGGGCCGCCGTACCCGACTGGCGAAATCCATCTCGGGACAGGCCTGAACAAAATCCTGAAAGACATGGTCGTGAAGTCGAAGACCATGGCGGGTTTTCGATCGCCTTATATTCCCGGATGGGATTGCCATGGCCTGCCGATCGAGACGCAAGTGGAGAAGAAACTTGGCGGCAAGGGAAAAGTAAGCGCGAGCGAATTTCGAAAAATGTGCCGCGAATTTGCGGCGGGATTTATCGAGGCGCACAAACGCGATTTCAAGCGGCTCGGCGTTTTTGGCCAGTGGGATCGTCCGTACCTGACGATGAATCCGGTGAACGAGGCGGCGATCGCGGGCGCTTTCATTACGTTTCTCGAGAAGGGCAACGTCTACCGCGGATTGAAGCCGGTTTACTGGTGCATATACGACCGGACAGCACTTGCCGAAGCCGAAGTGGAATATGAAGATCACACGAGTCCGTCGGTATGGGTGAAATTTCCGGTGGTTGCCGACGCGAAATCGCAAAAGCTCGGCGCCGATGTGAGCGCGCTCGCATGGACTACTACGCCGTGGACGCTTCCGGCAAACCGAGCGCTCGCGTTTCATCCTGAATACGAATACGTGGTGGTGGAGACTTCCGCAGGCAAGCTGCTACTCGCGAAAGATCGCGTGAGCGCGGCGCTCGCTGAACTCGGCCTCGAGGCCTTGAATATCAGCGGCGGTTGGCAGGGAAAAGAGCTCGAAGGCATCCAGTTCCGCCATCCTTTTCTGGATCGCACGGGCCCGGCCGTGCTCGCCGATTACGTCACGCTCGATCAGGGCAGCGGAATCGTGCACACCGCTCCGGGACATGGCGCAGAAGACTTCTACACCGGGCAGAAATATGGGCTCGAAGCCTATGCGCCTCAGGACGACGAGGGCCGCTTCACCGAGGGCCTGGCGGAATACAAAGGCAAAACCGTTTTTGAAGCGAATGCTCCGATCGTTGATTTGCTGAAGCGGCGAGGGATGCTCGTTGGCGAGCGCAAATTCACGCACAGCTATCCGCACTGCTGGCGCTGCCACAACCCGGTGATTTTTCGCGCCACGGAGCAATGGTTCATCGGGCTCGATCGCGACAATTTGCGCCAGAACGCGCTCGCAGAAGTGAAAAAAGTGAAGTGGAAACCGCAGTGGGGCGAAGGCCGGATGCACGAGATGGTTGCCGAGCGCCCGGACTGGTGTATTTCGCGCCAACGATTCTGGGGCGTTCCTCTCGTCGTTTTCTATTGCGATGGGTGCGGCAAGCAGCTCGAGGATTTCAAAGCGCTGCGTCACGTGCTTCCGTTTTTCGAGCGGGAAGGTGCCGACGCGTGGTTCACGCATTCCGCCGAAGAGTTGCTTCCGCCGGGAACGAAGTGCGACTCCTGTGGCGCGGCGAAGTGGCGCAAGGAATCGGACATCCTCGACGTGTGGTTTGATTCCGGCTGCACGCATCTCTCGGTGCTCAGCGAAAAAGACGGGACGTGGCCTGCCGACATCTACCTCGAAGGGCCTGACCAATTTCGCGGCTGGTTCCAGAGTTCGTTGCTGATCGCTGTCGGCATTCGCGGCCGCGCCCCTTACCGGCAGGTGATGACGTATGGCTGGGCGCTCGACGAAAAAGGCGCGCCGATGTCGAAGTCGCTCGGCAACGTGATTTCGCCGGGAGAGGTATGCGAGAAGTGGGGCGCCGATTTGCTGCGCATCTGGGTGGTGTCGCAGGATTCCGCGGCGGATATGCGGATGTCGGTTGCGATGATGACGCAGCTTTCGGAAGCCTACCGCAAGATCCGCAATACGTTTCGGTTCGCGCTGTCAAATCTTTTCGATTTCGATCCGGCGCGCGATTCCGTGCCCGATTCCGAACTCTGGGAAATGGACGCGTGGATGTTGCGCCGCACCGGCGAGTTGGTGAAAGAGTGCCGCGAGTGGTATGACACGTTCGAATTTCATCGCGTGTATCACCGGCTGCACGATTTCTGCACCGTGGATTTGAGTTCGCTTTATTTCGACATTCTGAAAGACCGGCTGTACACGTTCGCTCCGAACAATCGCGGACGGCGCTCGGCGCAAACCGCCGTCTACCGGATCGCGAGCGCTCTGTTGCGATTGATCGCGCCTACGACGGTATTCACCGCTGAAGAAGTCTGGAAGCATCTGCCGAAGCGCGCGGGCGAGCACGAGAGCGTGCACATGGCGCTTTTTCCTTCCGCAGAGGAACTGACGAGTGCACTCGATGAAAAACGCTCCGCAGATTGGGACACGGTTACTCGCCGTGCGCGAAGAAGTTCTCCAGGCGCTTGAGCCGATGCGTGCGGCAAAAACGATTTCCAGTGGCCTCGAAGCGCGAATAGTCTTAAACGCAAAGCCTGAACTGGCCGCGTTGCTCAAAAAAAACGCTGCCAGCCTTCCCGGCTTCTTTATCGTCTCGCAGGTTGAAGTAGCGGACGCAGGAAATGCAGATGGCGGCGCGGAAGCTGTCGGCGTGGAAGGGTTGCGAATTCACGTGGAACGTGCCCAAGGCGCGAAGTGCGCGCGCTGCTGGAATTTCTCGAGGCGCGTTGGCGAAAACGCGGACAATCCGACGGTGTGTGAACGCTGCGTCGCTGCCCTCGCGGAAATTGATCGAGGCGCCGCTTCGCAGGGACCGAAGTCCTGATGACCTCCGGGTCCACTCGGTCCGGTTGGTATGGTTTTGCATCTCTCGCGTTCGCCGTACTCGTCACCGATCAAGCCTCGAAATATGCGGTGCAAAAATTCACGCAGCCGGGTTCGCAGCGTGTTGTAATCCCCGGGTTGATTAATCTCGTGCACACCACCAACCCTGGCATCGCTTTCGGATTGTTCGCCGATTCGGACAGGCCCTGGCGTGCGCCGCTGCTGATCGCTTTTTCAACAGCCGTGATGTTTCTATTGGCGTGGTTGCTCGCTACAGGCCGCGCAGGTGGCAGGCTCGCTCATTGGGGGCTGACGCTGATCCTGGGCGGCGCGGCGGGGAACTTTCTTGACCGCGTGTTGCGTCACGACGGCGTCACTGATTTTATCGATTTTCACATTCGCAACTATCACTGGTACACGTTTAACGTTGCTGACTCGGCGATCGTGGTGGGCGCCGGGCTCGTCATTCTGGAACTGTTTCTCGACTGGCAGCATCCTAGTCACGGGCGGGTTTCCTGATGCATCCGATACTTTTTCATATTGGCGCACTTCCGGTTTACTCGTACGGCGTGCTCGTTGCCTCGGGCGTGCTGCTGGGTCTGGGGTACGCGCGGCGACAGGCGCCCCGTCTCGGCCTCCATCCCGACGACGTCTGGAACCTCGGGATTTACATGGTTCTCGTGGCGCTGGTTGTGGCGAAAGTCTGGCTCGTTTTTTCCGCGTGGGACTACTACATGGCGAACCCTCGAGAAATATTCAGCATGGCAGTGCTTCAATCGGGCGGCACGTGGTATGGCGGCGTTATTGGCGCGATGCTGACGATCATCGTTTACAAGTACGCGAAGAAAATTCCGATTCTACCGCTGCTCGACGCTTTTGCATTTGCGGTGCCGCTCGGTCACACGCTGGGGCGCCTTGGATGCTTTGCGGCGGGGTGTTGCTACGGAAAACCGACGTCTGTCGCGTGGGCTGTGACGTTTAAGAATGAGCTAGCTGAGCAGTTGGCTGGAACGCCGCTGAATGTCCCGCTGCACCCCACGCAACTCTACGAAGCGACGGCGGAATTTCTGAATTTTCTGGTTATTGTCTGGCTGGCGAGGAGACAGCGTTTCTCGGGACAACTTGTGGGCACATATTTTCTGCTGTACGGCTTCGAACGCGGCACGATTGAATTTTTCCGAGGCGATCCCGGCCGCACGTTGATGTTTCACAACAGCTTTTCACTGATGCAGGTCACAAGCATTGCCCTGATTCTTACGGGCGCGTTTCTGTGGTGGCGAGGGCTTCATGGCGCAGCGCCGATGGCTCCGGCGCGGACCGTTGTTTCCTCTGCGGCCGGCCAGTAAGTTGCGTTTCCGGCGCACTGTTGCTGAGCCGAGCGGTCGCCAGTTCCATCCAATGAATATCAATGAGTGAATCAAGGCCAGTAACACACGAATCTGAGGAGCGAGTCGAACTCATCGTCGATGCTGAAAGTGCAGGTGTGCGCCTCGATCGTTTCCTCGCTTCGCAACTGCCTGAGATGAGCCGGACGCGCGTCCAGGAACTTATGGAACAGGGACGCGTGCTCGTTGACGGCGCGGCGATGAAGCCTTCACACAAGGTCGAGGAAGGCTCGGTCGTAGTCGTCGACGTCCCGCCGCCCGCTGTGCCGGGCGTTCAAGCGGAAGATATTTCGCTGGATGTTTTGTACGAAGACGAGGACATCGCAGTCATCAATAAGCCCGCCGGGATGATCGTGCATCCAGGCGCGGGCGAAGACACCGGGACGCTTGTCGCGGCGCTGCTGAATCGCTTTGGGGGCGCTGACGGGCTTTCCACGATCGGCGGCTTGCTGCGTCCCGGAATCGTGCATCGCCTCGACAAAGAGACCTCCGGGGCAATCGTAATTGCCCGAACCGACGCGGCGCACCGCAAGCTCGTTGAAGACTTTCAAGCGCGCCTCGTCGAAAAAACTTACGTCGCGCTGCTGCACGGAAAAATGAAAGGTGAATCCGGAAGCGTTGACCTGCCGGTAGCGCGCGATCTGAATCGCCGAGCGCGAATGACGTCGCGGCGGCGCGAAGGCCGTGAAGCACGCACCGATTGGAAGGTGCGTCTGCGCTTCGATAGCTTCACGCTGATTGAAGCGAACCTGCATACGGGCCGCACGCATCAGATTCGTGTTCATTTTTCGACGCTCGGTTGTCCCGTGGTGGGAGATACTCTGTACGGCGCGCCGCGCCAGGAGCGAATCGGCGAAGAGCTGCTTCCGCCGCTCGGGAGAAATTTTCTGCACTCCGCGCGGATTTCGTTCGCGCATCCGCGTACCGGCGAACGGATGCAATTTCAGGCGCCCATTGCGCCGGAGCTTGTCGATTACCTCAAAGCATTGGGCCAAATGGCGAAGGCGAACCCGGCATTGATTGACGTTGCGCTGAAGGAGTTCTTATAATTCCCGACGTGAAGAAGAGACGTGCGATTTGGCTGCCGGCGATTTTCCTGGTGATTGCTCTCGCGACATTTGCATCGAGCGCAAATGCCCAGCAGCCGGCGCCTACTCCTGCCCCGCAGACCGATTCCGGACAGCAGGTACCGTTGCAGAACCAGAAAGCGCCTCCTCCGATTCAGGTAACCAGCGGACTCGTTCATCTTGTGGCGACGGTCACCGATCGCCGGCACAATTTTGTCACCACGCTCGACCAGGGCGATTTCAAAGTTTTCGAAAATGGCACGCCGCAGGAAATTCGTTTTTTCGGGCGCGAGACGGATCTTCCGCTGCGCATCGCGCTGCTGCTCGACACGTCGAACAGCATTCGCCCGCGTCTTGAGTTCGAGCAGGACGCCGCAATCGACTTTCTGAATAGCGTGATCCGCCGCAACAAAGACATGGCGTTCCTGATGACTTTCGACAACGAACCGGAAGTAATTCAGGACTACACCGGAGATCTGGCGCTGCTGACGAAAGCGATTCGCAAGCAGCGAGCGGGCGGTGGAACCGCGTTGAACGACGCAATCTACCGCGCGGCTGAAAAATTGTTGAACCCGCCAGTGCCGACGAACGGAAATCCGGAAGTGCGCCGCGTCCTGGTGGTTATCAGCGACGGTGACGACAATCTGAGCGATCGCGCCTTGAGCGATGCGATCGAAGCCGCGATTCGCGCCGAGGCTTCGATTTACGCGATCAGCACGAACACCGATTGGCTTTCACTTTCCGACAAGGATGCTCCGAAGAAAATGCACGTAGAAGGCGGCGATAAAGTTCTTCAGCAATTTGCGGAGCAAAGCGGCGGACGCGTTTTCTTCCCGTACCGGGTGGATGATCTGGAGCAATCGTTCGTGGATATCGGCACGGAGCTTCGCAGCCAATATTTTATCGCCTACTCACCAGCGACAGCATTCGTGAACGGGCAGTACCGCAAGATCGACGTGGAAACCGACCACAAGAATCTGACGGTGCGCACCCGCAAGGGCTACTACGCCACAGCGCCCAGCCCGCAGCCTCCTGCCAGCAAGTAAAGACGACAGTCCAGAACTTAGTCCTGCGTTCGTCCGCCCGGCGCGTAATAACCTCTCCGGGCCAGCACCTTCGTGTCCGGCTGCTTCACTTCCACCTGAATCTTGCGGAAGCTGCCATCACGCTTGGTGTTCGTAGGGTAATAGCCGAGAACATATTGTGAGCGCAGTTCCTCGGAGATTTCGTCGAACGCTTTCTCAATCGATTTTTGATTGTGGACGTCGATCACGCGCCCGCCGGTATCTTCAGCCATCTTGTGTGCAACGCTCGGGCCGGGATTCCCCATCGAGCCGAATCCATAAAATCCGGGATCTGTGATGAGCAATACGTGAATCACCGCATCGGCGCGCTGCGCGGCTTCGATTGCTTCCTGCATTCTCAAACGGCTACCCGTGTCGACGGCATCCGTCAGCACGATGACGGCCTTGCGTCCCGCCTGGGTGGCAAGTTCGTCGTGACAGGCCAGATAGATCGCGTCGTACAGAACTGTTCCGCCGTTGCTACTGGGAATCGTAGGTGCTGTGCCACCGGAGCCGATTGGAGGAGCGTTCATAACCGTGCTACGAATGGCGCGCTCCAAAATTGAAAGGTCTTCGGTGAAATCCGCAATCAAGTTGGCATCGAGGTCGAAATTCATCACCATCGTCAAATCTTTGGGCCGCATGACCTCGCGCAAAAAGCGCGTTGCAGCCTCTTGTTCGGCCGGAAGCACGCGATCCATACTGCCGCTCGTATCGATCAGCAAGCCAAGGGTGATGGGAAGGTCGACGTCTTTCGAGAAGTAGGCAACTTTTTGCTCCTGGCCGTCCTCTAGAATCTTGAAGTCGTCTTGTTTGAGGTCCGAAACGATGCCTTTGTGCTTGTCACGCACGGTGGCGAAGACGTTGACGAGGTTGACCTGGACTTTTAACGGTTGTTGCCCTTTCGATTGCTGACCCTGTTGCGCGGAGGCGTTGCCGGGGTTCTGAGCGTTTCCAAGAGGTTGAGCGGCGCCTCCGGCGAGTTCGCTCGATCGTAAATTCGAGTCCTCACCCGGCGGTGGACCCGATCTTGGAGTCGCCCCGAACGTGAGCGCGAGCGTAAATCCGACAGCGAAAATCGGCGCCGCAAAGGTACTCAAACGCATTATATAATCTCCCTGGTAGTTAATTCAGACTGGTACGATGCAAGGCGCGCCCCGCCGGATGTTCGGCCGATATCGAGCGGCGCGATTAATAGCACGGTTCCCCGGAATTCGCCCACAGGCGGGAAGTGAGAAAGCGTCATGACGCGAACTCGACCTCTGATTCGAATCGTATCGGCCCTTGGTATCTTGTGCGTACTGAGTTTTCCCGCTTCCGCGCGGCCCCAGCAGGGAAGCCATCAGCAAAGCTCGCAACCGCCAAGTCTGAAACCGCCCGCCACCGAGCCCTCGCCCGCTCCGAACCCGGCGCCGCAGAATCAACAGCCCGGACAGCGCGCTCAGAATCCAACCACTGCAACGCAGCACGGCACGTCCGACCAGACGAAGACACCTATCAGAATCCGCACGGACGCGGTCGTTGTGCCGGTAACGGTGAAGAACCGCGACGGCCAGTTGGTTGGCGATCTCCGCCGCGACGAGTTCCGGCTGCTGCAGGACGGCATCGAGCAGAAAATTATACAGTTTTCTTCCGATCCTTACCCGCTTTCTGCTGTCGTCGTGATCGACAACAATCTTTCGTCAAAACAATCGGCTCAAGTGCAGAAGAGTTTGATCGCGATTGCTGCCGGTTTCGGTCCAGCGGACGAAGTTGCAGTCGTCACGTACGACCAATTTCCGAAGACAGTTGCCGATTTCTCGTTCAACAACGACCAGCTGTTTACGACTCTCAAGCGCCTCGAGCTTCGTTCACATTTTCCCGGCGCGGGATTTCAAGGCGGCCCGCTGACCGCCGGCCCAACCGCGAATGGCCATTCGCTTGAGACGGGCGCCCCGACGCCGCTTGGCGCAAAGCTGGCTCCGGAAACGAAAGATCTCGACGATGCCGTCTACGCAGCGGGTGAAATGCTCAAAGCACGGGGGCGCGACCGCCGCAAAACCGTTTTCCTGATTTCCGACGGCAATAATTCCCGGCACAACGAGCACACGTTCAATCAAACCATTCAGCTTCTTCTGACGGGTGACGTTTCCGTGTATTCGATTTCCGTCGGCCACGCTTTGTTGCAACACGAAACCGCGCGACTGGAAAAATATGCCTCGGATACGGGTGGTGATTCGTATTTCGCCGGTAACGCCGAAGACCTCGAGCGCTTGTACTCGAAAGCGACGGAGCAGGCGCGCAATCAATACATTCTCGCGTTCACGCCGGAAGAAGCGGATCGCACCAAGGACTACCACACGATCGAAGTGCGCGTCAGGCGCCCCGATCTTGATGTGTCGGCTCGCGAAGGGTACTACTCGAGCGCCGTCAATAAGCCGAACTAGAAAAGTTCTTGCGGTGTTTAGCTCGCGTGATGCGCCACTACAATTTTCCGTTCGCAGAATGTTCCACGATTGCAATCATCGAAAAAGTTTTTCTGCTTGACTTCATTCTCGCGCACTCTTATACATGAACGCAGTGGGAACGGCGCGATTCGGAAACGAAGACGCGAAGAACTCGCGGGGAGAAAGTTCCACAGTCGTTTGTGCGCGGAACCAATCCGAAAACGGGGGCGCCCACAAGGCGCCCCGTTTTTATTTGGGAGGACGAATTCGGTATCCTGGCTTCAATTCGGGGTTGACGAGCCGCTCACCGGTCGAATCGAAATCAACTGCTCGTGCGCCGGGCACAAGGGCTCGAAATCGCAATACTTGCAATTGAATCCCGGTTTCGCGCCGAAATCCTTCGCGCGGATCCGGTCAGCGACTTCCGCCACGATCTGCTTCGTCTTCGCCAGTGCTTTTGCATCGCGCGTCGTCCCCACCGCTTCATTCGTCGTCAGATTATAAAAAACGAGGCGCGACGGTTTCAGGTCGAGCACTTCCTCGGCCGCAATCGCATAGATGCTGAGCTGCAAGCTGTCGTCCGCTTTCTTCGAGTCCTTCGCTTTCCCGGTCTTATAGTCGACAATCTCGATTTCTTTTTCGCCGATACGATTCACCTGGTCCATGCGGCCCTTCACGATCACATCGTGCTCGAAATGCAATTCAAACGGTTTTTCCTGAAGCAGCACTTCCGGAGGCGCGGCCGCATAGCTGCTGCAAAAGTTTTCGAGCTGCTCGAGCCCGGCTTTGCGATATTCGGCTTCGTGATAGTCGTCCGAGAATCCCGCCGAGGACCACTCGCGATCGTAAATCGCCTTCACTTCATCGAACGAAATCTTTCGCCGTTTTCGCAGCTCGGAAACAAATTCCTTGATGGTGGTGTGCATTGCGTTGCCAAACGTCATTGCCGCGCTCGGGCCGCCGCGAATCTTCCACATGCTCTCGAACATATATTGCATCGGGCATTTCAGATAACGTTCGATGGCTGACGCGCTCAGCTGCAGCGGTTCCGCCACGGGCGGATGATACGCCTTGGCCCACAACGCAACGCGCGAGTAAGCACGTGTGTCGCCGGCACCAGCGCCGCCGAAGAGTTGCGAGGACCCGTCCGAATCGGGCGCGGGTGCCGCCACTTCTTCGGCCGGCGGAATGATCACCTTGGGCGACGATTGGACCGCGTCGAATTTCTGAATCTGCGGATTCATCAGGAAGTCGTCGAGAAACGGCGAAGGCTTCTTGTACTTGTTGACGATCGTCGAAAGCGTCAGCCGCTGGCGCGCGCGCGTGAGCGCCACGTAAAAGAGACGACGCTCCTCCTGAATCTGAAAATCGCCGGTTGGCTTTTCTTCCTTCATCAATTCAGCGGGAAATTCGAAAACGACCGGCCGCGGCCCGGAAGGGAAGTCACGCTTGTTCATGTGCAAAATGAAAACGTACGGGAACTCGAGACCTTTGGCGGAATGCACCGTCATCAATTGCACGGCATCCTCGAAGGGTTCGTCCTCGAGGAAAATGTCGCCGTTCGCCTGCTCGAAAAATTCAAGATACTCGATGAAGTCGCGCAGCTTTTTCCCGTCGCTCTTCTGCTCCCACCCCTTGACGAATTCCACGAGCCGGTCGAGATAGAAGCGGTCGGCCTCGGAAGGCAGCGGCGCAAGCTGCAGGCTCGCAATCAGGTCATCGAGGAGATTGGTCGTCGTCGTTCGGCGCGCCGATTGCCGCAGACGATTCAGCATGCTCACAAGTTCCGGCAGCCGCGAGCCTTCGCGCGAGAACGGCAATTCGCTCTGCGCGGTGTCGAGTTCGTCTGAAAGCGGCCGCCGGTGATTCTTTTCCGCGCGCTCGGCGAGCCGCACCAGATCGCGAGGTTCGAGCCCCCAGTAGGGAGCGGCCAGAACGCGCGCGCAGGCCACGTTGTCCGAAGGAGTGGCAATCAACCGCAGGTACGCAAGCAGGTCGCGCACCACCGTGCTCGATAGAATCGAAAACTTTTTGATGACGAAAGGAATTCCACGCCGCCGCAGCGCTTCGAGCAACCTGTCGCGATGGGTGTGCTTGCGGTAGAGCACGGCGAAGTTGCGCCATGGATTGCCGGGCGAGTGCAGGCGCTCGATCTCCGACGCCACCCAGTGGGCTTCCTCATCCGGCGTGCCGAATTCGGCTACGCGAATCTTTTCGCCATCGGGATTATCGGTTTTCAGTTTCTTGGGCGGAAGCAGCGGCGACTTCTCATTGCTTGAAATCACTTCGCCCGCTACGCGCAGAATACGCTGCGTCGAACGGTAGTTCTGGGTCAGCGATACGAGATGTTTTTTTTTGCTCGCCGCGAGCTTCGTGTCGCTCACGCCGCAAAATCGCTTCAGGAAAATCGTGAAGCTCCCGAATGACGCGCCGCGAAACCGGTAAATCGCCTGATCGTCGTCGCCCACGGCCACGATATTTCGGCGGTCGCCCGCGAGCAAATGCAAAAGCTCGAGCTGTGCGATATTCGTGTCCTGAAATTCGTCCACCAGGATGTAGCGGTACTGTTCGCGCAGCTTTTCGAGGAATGCTTTGTCGGAACGCAACAGCTCTACGGTCTGCATCAGCTGTGCGCCAAATGTGATCAGATTCCGTTCGCGCAGCAGCCGCTCGCTTACGCGATAGGCGCGGGCAAGTTCTTCCTGCCGCGTGAGCTCTTCTTCTTCGAGTTTCTGAGCGTCCGGTTCGAGCAGTTTCTTGCGCCCGTCGTAGCTTCGACGCAGTCCATCGACGTAGCGCTGGTAGTCATCGCAGCTCACGAGCTCGTCCTGGCAGCGCGAGAAAAATTTCACGAAGTCGCTCAGGAATTCGCCCGGATCGGCCAGCCGCTTGAACTGATTCAGCTCCAACTCGGCGATGTGGCGGCGCAGAAGTATCCAGTGGTCCACTTCCTCGATCGGTTTCAGCTCCGGATTCGCGACCAGCAGAATTTTCTCGAGGCAGAATTTGTGAAAGGTGCTGAGCCACACGCCTTCGGCTCGATCGCCGACTGCCTTTGTCACGCGATGCAGCATTTCGCCCGCGGATTTATTCGTGAACGTGAGCCCCAGAATGTTTTCGCCCAGCAGGTCCGCGTCTCGCTCGAGCAAGGTGCGAATCCGTTCCGTGATCACGCGAGTCTTGCCCGTCCCTGCACCCGCGATTACAAGGAGCGGCCCCTCGCCGTGTTCGACGGCTGATCGCTGCTCGTCGTTAAGCGTGAAAGTTTGATGGGGAGTTTTTGGAGTCATAGATCTCGCAGAGTGCGGAGAGCAGCCGCTATTCTAACAGACTTGCGCGTGGGCGAAAATAAGGCGAAGAACCGAGATGCCGCACGGGTCAGTCTCGGATTTGTATGCTAAGCCGAAAGTCCGCGCAACTGCGGCTCGTTCAATGTGTACAGCGGATGTGCAGGAACTCCCAAGATTCCGAGATAGACGTACATCTGCCCGCGATGATGGGCCTCGTGTTCGAGCATCGCGCGCAACATTCTCCACGCCGTCACCGGCTTGCCCTCGGGCGACGTACCCTTCTTCAGCAAATCCTCGTCCGACATGCCGCGAAAAATTTCCATCGACTCGGCGTGCATCCGCTCCATGAACGCAATCACGCCCTCGCGGCCTTCCGCCAGCTCGCTCCGGCATCCTTTATAGCGGCTCGGCCGGCCGCAAGCGCATTCCGCAAACACGTAGCGCTCGGTCGCCGCAATATGCCGCGCCAAATCGCCAAAAGTAAACTCGCCTTCGCGGCAAGTCCACTCGATTTTGTCCGCCGGGATTGACTGCACCACGCGCATCGTCCGCTCGCGCACCTGCTCGAAGTAATGCAAAAAGTCGTCACGATTCATGCATGTTCTCCGGACTCGCCGATTGGTTTCTGCCCACTCGATAATATACCTGTGAGCTTGGGCTGGCTGAGATACGTTCTGCTCTAGCGACTCATTGGTTCTCCGCAAGCTCCCATCAGCGTCTATCTGTGTTCATCAGTGGTTACATTGCCTTTGCATATCCGCCCGCCTATACTGTTTATTCCGCCGAAGGAGAAGCCACTATGGAAAATCCCGTAATCCTAAGCGCCGTCCGCACACCCATCGGTAAATTTATGGGCGGACTCTCACCGCTCTCCGCGCCCGAGCTCGGCGCAAAAGTCGTCGCCGAATCCGTTCGCCGCGCTGGAATCGAGCCGAAGCAGGTGGACGAAGCCATCCTCGGCAATGTCGTCCAGGCCGGCCTCGGACAAAATCCCGCGCGACAGGCGGCGCTTCGCGGCGGACTTGATTCGCGCGTCGCCGCGATGACGATCAACAAAGTTTGCGGCTCGGGCCTCAAAGCCGTTGCACTGGCGGCGCAAGGCATCGCGCTCGGCGATTCCGAAATCGTAGTCGCCGGCGGAATGGAATCGATGTCGAATTGCCCGTACTTGCTGAAGGGCGCGCGCGCCGGTTTCCGCCTCGGCAATCAGGATCTCGTCGACTCGATGATCAACGACGGCCTCTGGGACGTCTACGAAAACTTTCACATGGGCAACACGGGCGAGCTCGTCGCCGAAAAATACAATATCTCGCGCCAGGAACAGGACCAGTTCGCGTTCGACAGCCATAGGAAGGCGGTGCGCGCCATCAAGTCGTGCTTCTTCGGAGAACAAATTGTGCCGGTGGAAATTCCGCAGAAGAAGGGCGATCCCATCATCATTAAGACGGACGAATCGCCGCGAGAGGATTCGACGCTCGAAGCCCTCGCAAAACTCAAGCCCGCGTTCAAAAAAGACGGCACAGTTACGGCCGGAAACGCGCCCGGCACAAACGACGGCGCAGCTGCGGTCGTCGTCATGAGCGAAAAGAACGCATCGCGCCTCGGCAAAACGCCGATGGCTCGCATTGTCGCGCAAGCCGTAAGCGGCGTCGAACCGAAATGGGTAATGATGGCGCCGGTGGAAGCGGTCGAAAAGCTCCTGAAGAAAACCGGATGGGATCGCGACAAGGATGTCGACCTCTTCGAACTCAACGAAGCGTTCGCGGTCGCCGCAATTGCCGTCACACGCGTGCTGAAGCTCAACCCTGAAAAGGTCAATGTGAACGGCGGCGCGGTTGCGCTCGGCCACCCCATCGGCGCATCTGGCGCGCGCGTCCTCGTCACGCTGCTCTACGAATTGCAGCGCCGCAACTTGAAGCGCGGCATCGCGGCTCTGTGCCTCGGCGGCGGCAATGCGGTAGCACTGGCCGTCGAGCGTTTCTGACGCCGTCGTGTTTTGCCCCTTGTGCAAATCGGAATACCGCGGCGGTTTCACGAAATGCTCAGACTGCGGCGTCGACCTCGTCGAACATCTGCCCGAGGCCGCGTCAGCCGACACGTCAGATCTTGCTTTAGCTTGGCGAGGAACTGATCCAAGCGCGTTCAGCGCCGCGTTGGCGGCGCTTCAAACTGCAGGGATACCGAGTTATCAGATCTCTGACCACAATCAGCTGGTGTGGGGTTTTGCGCTTCCGCGTCCGCAATACCAAATTGTGGTGCGGAAGAGTGACCTGCACGTCGCGAGGGAATTGGTCGCGCCGTTCGGCGAGCGACCGGCCTTGGCGCACGCCAAAGAAATATGGAAGAGAACAACCGCGTCTAGCGATGATGTTGCAAAAGATGCCGGTGAGCCCGCGATCCAAGACTTAGTGAGCGCTGACGCTCCCGACGATTTACCCGTCGAATTCAGTCCTGAGGACGCCACTTCGGAAGTCTGGTTTGGCGCTGACCAGCAACAGGCTCAGACGTTCAAAGATTGCCTGCGCGAAGTTGGCATAAGCTGTGTGATCGCCGTAGCGCACGGCGATCAAAGAATTTTCGTACGTCCATCCAGCGCAGCGCGCGCCAAACAAATCATTCACGAAATCGTGGATCAAACTCCGCCCGAGTAAAGTCCGCAGTCCACCATCCTTCGATGCTTTCTTTACCTGCTCCACTTCCCCTACCTCCTCAACTTCCTTTTCTCTAGCTCCTCCACTTCGTTTATCATCGAATTCGCCATGGAAACCAATTCAATCAAAACCGTCGGAGTGATTGGCGCCGGGACGATGGGCAATGGAATCGCCCACGTCTTCGCGCGCCGCGGATACCACGTAATCTTGCGCGACGTCGAAAAGCGCTTTCTCGATCGCGGACTCGAAACCATCGCGAAGAATCTCGACCGCGAAGTGAAGAAAGGGAAGCTCGCCGAGGCCGACAAGCCCGTGATCGTCGCGCGCATCAAGCCGGTGACGGACATTGCAGCGCTCGCCGACGCCGATTTCGTGGTCGAAGCCGTGCCCGAACAGCTCGATCTCAAATTGCGCGTTCTGAAAGATGCGGACGCGGCGCTGAAACCTGGCGTAATCCTCGCGAGCAACACGTCGTCGATTTCAATCACGGAGCTCGCCGCGCAGACGAGCCGTCCGGAGCGTTTCATCGGCATGCACTTCATGAATCCGGTTCCGGTGATGCAGCTCGTGGAAGTGATTCGCGGGCTGGCGACGAGCGACGAAACCTTTCAGACCACGATGGCGCTTTGCGAAAGCCTCGAAAAAAAACCAGTCGCGGTGAATGACGCGCCGGGATTCGTTTCGAATCGCGTCCTGATGCCGCTTATCAACGAAGCCGCGTTCTGCGTGATGGAAGGTGTCGCGACACCCGAAGCCGTCGACGCCGTGATGAAGATGGGAATGAATCATCCGATGGGCCCGCTCGAGCTGGCCGATTTCATCGGCCTCGATGTCTGCGTCGATATCCTCGAAGTTCTCCATAAAGGTTTTGGCGATCCGAAATATCGCGCTTGCCCTCTGCTTCGCAAATATGTCGCCGCAGGTTGGCTGGGCCGCAAATCCGGCCGCGGATTTTACAAGTACGCCTGACGGCTATCGCCACCCGCGGATGAGCAAACCGAACGCGAGATTTAGCACGCCGGGCTTCGCGCTTTCATCTTGCGGACGAGGGCACGGCCCCGCAACACCAACCAGGACGCACAAACCGCGCATGCCGTGCCCCTACAGCCTGAACTTCGATCAGCACGGCATGCCGTGCCCTACGGCGTGAAATTTGATCAGGGCGACGTCGGCACGTAGCTGCCGTAAGATTTTCGCGCTTTCTTTGCCAGTCGAGCCGCAAGCCTTCGTAGTACGCGCGAGCAGGCGACCGAATCCGGCCCTTATGCCAGTTTGATACACGCATTCGCGTTGCTACCCTGCCATACCTCTTACCGGCCGCATGTCGAGACACGATGGAAATTGTCGCGACGTTTCAGATCGACCTGGGTTGAGAGGGTTTCACGATGAAATTTCGATTGGGAAATCGGGAGCGTGCACTAACGACATTCACTCTCTCCGATTTCAGCCGCACGTTTCAACCGGGCACGAACTTCACCACTCCCACCCTCGGTTTTTTGGGCTGAGAGACCGAGGTCGGGCGCACGAGACGGCCGGCTTTTCGGCGCGATGGTGCAAGCCATCAGCGCCGCGGAGCCGGCCGTGGTATTTAGAAGCGGTCTCGAATTTCAGAGTACAATCCCAGTAGAATTCAGGCCCCGTGGATAACCTGCGTGTGGAGGCTTGCATGATGCGCCGTGTTGTTGCGGTATGTGGCTGGGCCGCGATTCTGGTTTTGCTCGCGTCGCAATTCGCAGCAGCCCAGACGCGCACTACACCGGATACGATGGTCTTAAACGTACCCAGCAACCAATGGTTCGAAGGCCCGAGCACGACCGTTTCGATCTCGGATGACGCAAAATACGCGCTCTTTATGGAATACGGGCACACAAAGTCACTCGTTTCGCTCGACAACGGCGCGAGCAATCCCGAACTTCTTCTCGGTGGCCTTACGAGTCTCGAACGAGCCGTCTTCTGCGGGCCGGGCGCGTTTGCGCGGCTCGGAGAGCGCGGAAGCGAGCGCGGCTGGTTTCTTCCGGGCGGCGACAGCCCGCAGCTTTCCTCACTTCCGCAAGATTCGATGATGGGTTGCTCGGCAGACGGGAGCGAAATTGTTTATTACGTGCCCAGCAATCCGGACCGGCAGATCTTCGTAGGGCCAATGCACGGCCCGTTCAAGACTTTCGGGGTTACCGGACGAATTACCGCGACGGCGTTCTCGCCCGACGGCAACATGCTCTACCTATTGTTGTTTGAGCCTTCTGGCGAATCTTCGCTGGTTCGTATCAGCGTGCACGAACTCCATTCGAAGACGATTGCGCATGATCTCGATGCATCTCCGGGCGGTAACACGATTGCCATCTCAGCGGACGGGAAGACCGCGTTCATGGCGCTTGCAAGTTCTGGTGCGCCGAATAACGCCGCGCGCCACAATCCGGACGCCGATCGCTGGCTCGCGATTTACAAGATCAATCTCACCACCGGCGCGCGAGAACCGGTTGCAAAGACGGCAGGAGCCGATAATCACAATCCCGCTATCGCCGACGGAAATTTGTATTGGGCGCGCAACGTGATTCACGATTCAATCGCGGTAGTCGCTGCGGGTGGGGGAGATTCCAAGGACGTGATCGCTGGCGGGGAAGTGCCGATGTGGAGTCCCGACGGAAAGAAAATCTCGTTCACGTACGGGGGCTGGCGACTCGCCGATTATGCGCTCGACCTTGACGCGGGGTACGTTGTGGTCGACGCGGATGCCAATCGCATTTCAGCGCTCTTCCCGATTGTCTCCGGCTATCACGAGGATTTTCCGGCGGCGTGGTCGCCCGATGGGAAGTGGATCGCGTTCCATTCTCACCGCTCGAAAATTCCCGTTCCCGACTACTTGAGCGCCGAAAGCACCGACGACATTTATCTCCGGCTTGCTGACGATTCGCACGCTCCCGAACTCCGCCTCACTGATTTTGGGTGGGAAACGGGCCCGGCATACTGGTCGCCCGACGGCCGCAAGCTGCTGTTCAGTTCGTGGGTGCGAGGGGGAACGCCCGGAATCGACAAACTCTGGGTGCTTGGGATTCAGCCTGTGACTGGCGCCGTGCAGGACGTGACGCAGCTTCCGCTGCCCGCCGAAATTCGCAGCGCCTCGTGGGCTGCCTGGTCGCCCGACGGAAAAGAAATCGCGATCGAAGACAATCGCGGAGGCGAAGGCCGCTCTTTGTGGGTGGTCCGCGCAGACGGTACGCACGCCGAAAGAATTCTCGATTATAAAGGCACGTCCTACGGCGGCGTCGACTGGATGCCCGACGGCAAGACGATCGTCTACAGCGGCCTTGCAGGCGACAAACTACAGCTCTTCTCAGTTCCACGCGCGGGTGGCGAGCCTCACCAGCTGACCCACGAAGCTGGAAACCTGATGCAACCCCGCGTCTCCCCCGACGGCCGGTGGATCGCCTGCACTCGTATCGTGCAGTCAAAACAAATCTGGCGCCGCCCACTTTCCTGAATTTGCCCGCCGCTCACGCCGCCGCTGGTCTGGCGTCTAAGCCGCTAATTCCATCAAGGCGCACATTCGAGTAGGGAAGCGATCCGCGCGGGATTACAGGAAACGGAGGTCGAATGAAAGCAATTTCGCTCGCCGCTGCGGCGCTTGCCGGCCTGTTTTGTCTCGCTCCTGCGCGCCCGCCTGCTTCACTCTCACCTCTCGACACGGAATCCAAAGCGAAAGCCGAGCTACTTGCGCTTCATCAAGCCGCGCGGCGTGCGCATTTCAATCGCGATGTGGACGCGATCCTTGCGAATATGGGGCCCGAATTCACATTCGTACGGGAAGGCAAAATTCGGGCGATGTCGCGTGACGACGTCCGCAAACAGTTTACCGAGTATTTTCAGGGTGCCGAATTTTCCGCTTGGGACGATGTCGATCCTCCGATCATTCACGTCTCCCCCGACGGCCAGATGGGTTGGATGGTCGTCCGCGTAAGAGTTGCGTACACGAAATCGGACTCCTCCGGGGAAAAATTGCAGGACGAATCCGTCATCGCCTGGATGTCCGCTTATGAGAAGCGTGACGGAAAATGGCTCCACATCGCAAACGCTTCAACCTTCGAGCCTTGACGCAACCGTTTCCGGGCGCCTCGCGATCCATAAACTCCACATTTCGACGAAGCATTTTCCGGTCTCCCCCGTCTAAGCAGGGCATTGAATCAAAGATGGATCGACAAAGGTGGGCTCGGCCACCTCTGCGGCCTGCTTGTGATCGAACAGCGCGGCAACTGCAAAAGGAGAATTTCGAATGAAGAAGCTATGGCTTTCTGTTGTCCTCGGAATCGTGGTGCTTGGTGCCGGCGCCGCTCGAGCGCAGGCTCAAAACGCGGCCGCTCCGCTGCAATTTCCCATGTCGAAGCCGCCCGTCACCTATGGATATGACATCAGGCCGGAAGTGCTGCAAGACCTTGATGGGGTCGGGAAAAAATTTGTCGCTCTCGCCAAAGCGATTCCTGCTGACAAGTACAACTGGCGCCCGGCAGACGGTGTTCGCTCGATTGCAGAAGTCTATCTGCACGTCACCGCCGCCAATTACAATATTCCGGCGCTCATCGGCGGAGACGTCCCGGAACGAATCAAAGCCAAGGACTACGAAAAATCCACAACGGATAAGGACAAGATTGTCGCGGAGCTCGAGCAGTCGTTTGCGAACGCTCTTGCCGTAATCGCAAAGGTCCCCACGACGGATATTGCAACGCCCCTCCCCGCGCTCGGCCCCGACGCAGTGAAAGGCGACGTCGAATACTTCTTCATGACGCACATGCGCGAGCATCTAGGGCAGTCCATCGCATACGCGCGCTCGGTCGGCGTGACGCCGCCGTGGACCGTAGCCGCAGAGGCTGCCGCCAAAAAGAAGGCTGCGGAAGGCAAGCCTGCAGGGCAGCAGCCGGAATAGCGGGCTGAGTGCTGTTTGGGTTTTGAATATTGCGGGGACTGAAGACGCGCGGTCTTCAGTCCCCGGTGTTTTCCTAACTAAAAGCTGATACCTTCCGCTGTGGGACTGTCCGTCCGAATCCTCCACGATCCGTCTTTGGGGTTCAAATCAGCGACAGCGGCGAAATACCGCATGCCGAGGAACAGGATTTGCCGTAAAATGCTGAGCCTCTGACCGACGGGAGGAACTCATGGCCACCACAGCGCCGCATCCACAGCCCACTCCGGAGCGTTTCTTCGACTCCATAAACGCCTACCAACAGACCGAGGCAATAAAGGCGGCGATTGAGCTTGAGATCTTCACCGCCATCGCCGAAGGAAACACCACGGCCGCGACGCTCGCGAAGCGATGTAAAGCGGCGGAACGCGGCGTGCGGATTCTGTGCGATTTCTTGACGATTCACGGTTTTCTGACCAAAGACGGAGCAGAGTACGCTCTCGCGCCGGATTCGGCTTTATTTCTCAATCGCAATTCGCCGGCATATATGGGCGGCGCCATTGAGTTTCTACTCACGCCGCGATTGCGCGAAGGGAACGCGAGGCTGGCCGAGGCCGTGCGCCGGGGAGGCACGGCGCTGGGCGAAGGAACACTGCAGCCTGAAAATCCCGATTGGGTGAAGTTTGCACAGGCCATGATGCCGTTGATGCACGTGCCCGCTGAGATTATGGCCGCTGAGCTGCGCAAAGGGGGCGAGTCGTACAAAATTCTCGATATCGCCGCCAGCCACGGGATCTTCGGAATTGCAGCGGCAAAACAGAATCCGTCTGCACATGTCTATGCAGCCGATTGGAAAAATGTGCTCGAAGTCGCTTCGAAGAATGCGCAGGCAATGGGAGTGGCCGATCGATACCATCTGCTTCCGGGCAGCGCCTTCGAAACCGACTTTGGCAGTGGCTACGATCTCGTGCTAATCCCCAATTTCCTGCACCATTTCGATCCGCCCACATGCGTTACTTTCATGCGCAAGGTGCATGCTGCGCTAAAGCCAGGCGGCCGGGCCGCTATTGCCGAACTCGTTCCCAATCCCGATCGCGTTTCGCCGCCCACCGCGGCTGCCTTCAGCATTATGATGCTGGCCACCACGCCTAGCGGCGATGCTTACACTTTCACAGAGCTTGAGAGCATTTCGAAGAATGCCGGCTTCGGGCGCGTGGAACTCGCGGCGCCGGAGATCGGCCTCGATCGCCTGGTGATTGCGCACCGGTGAATCGCGGCACGAGAATTGAGCGGTAAGAGATTTGTTTGCACCCCACCCAGCACCCTTTTCATGAGGATAGGGAGCGAACACGAGGCTTTGGTCCCACATGGTGCTTCCGTGGGGGTTCAGCGCCGCCTCAAAAAGTCTTTGCTTTTTGTTCGCCTAGTGGTAATATGCGCGTAGAAATGCGGATTTAGGCCGGGGAGGCATTCTGATAGACTGTGCCTCCTGCGTCCCCAGGAAAGACGGAAGCGCATCCTCTCGAGGTGGAAACGTGTCTGACGAAAAAACGAAAAATTTGGATCTGGCAATCGCGCAAATTGAAAAGCAGTACGGCAAGGGCTCCATCATGCGCCTAGGGAACCGCGACATTCTGGTCCCAGTGAACGTGATCCCTACTGGCTCCATCTCGATCGACGCCGCTCTCGGCGTGGGCGGGTTGCCGCGTGGCCGCGTGATCGAAATTTACGGCCCGGAGTCGGGCGGCAAGACGACGCTCACGCTCCACGTGATCGCCGAAGCCCAAAAGCTCGGCGGCCAGGCAGCGTTCATCGACGCGGAACACGCGCTCGATCCGGCTTACGCGCGCAAGCTCGGCGTGGACGTCGATAACCTCCTCGTCTCGCAGCCGGACAACGGCGAGCAGGCGCTCGAAATTGCCGAGGCGCTGATTCGCTCGAATGCAGTTGACGTGATCGTGATTGACTCGGTCGCCGCTCTCGTCCCGCGCGCAGAACTTGAAGGCGACATGGGCGATCCGCAGATGGGCTTGCAGGCGCGTCTGATGTCGCAAGCGCTGCGTAAACTCACGGCGATTGTTTCGAAGTCGAAGACCTGCCTGATTTTCATCAACCAGATCCGTGAGAAAATCGGCGTCATGTTCGGCAATCCCGAGACCACCACCGGTGGCCGCGCGCTCAAGTTTTACTCGTCCATCCGACTGGATATCCGCCGAATTCAATCGATCAAGGAAGGCGACAAAGTAGTCGGCTCGCGCACTCGCGCAAAAGTGGTGAAGAACAAGGTCGCCGCGCCGTTCCGCGAAGCCGAGTTCGACATCATCTACGGCGAAGGCGTCTCCCGCGAGGGCGACCTCATCGACGTTGGCGTCGCGAAAAACACCCTCGAGAAATCCGGCACGTGGATTTCCTACCGTGGCGAACGCCTCGGTCAGGGCCGCGACAACGCGCGCCAATTCTTGAAAGAAAATACTGACATCCGCGACAAGCTCGAAATCGAGCTGCGAAAGGTGCTAGGCCTGTCACCTCAGCCCCCGACGGCGGGCGCGGAATCGGCAAGAACGCCCGTTGTCGAACCGGCGAAGCCCGCGACAGTAGCGGCTGCCGCGAGACCTGCAACTCCTGAAGCAGCGAAGCCTGCCACTATGGCTGCTGCCGCTGCGTCGAAAGGCAAGACGAGCCGTTAATGACATTCCGAAAGTGAATTGAGTATCGGGGGGGGGGCTCAATGTACCAATTTGAGCCCCCTGAACCCTCGTTATCGGATGGTACTTCGGTACCCCCTCGCTTCTGAAAAACTGTACTGATTACCAGTTGCACGTTCCTTCGTCTGTACCTACAATTTAGTCTGGCTCAGGTATTCGCTGTAGGGCCTGCGGCCGATAAGAGACTAATGAGACCAAGCTCTAGCGCCAGACAAGCAGTACCGTTACTCAGTCTTCTACTCGCGGCAGTTGCCGGAGTAGCATTCGGCTCGCCTGCGAGCGCGCCCGCCGCAAAGCGCACTCATCGGACCCACAGCTCCGCTTACAATTTGGACCCGGCGAAATTCGACGCCACAAGTTATGACGACGCGATCATACGCGAGGTCGCGATCGACGCTCTCGGCCACACTAACGGCTCCGTCGTCGCGATGGATCCTTCCACCGGCCGTATTCTCACAATCGTCAACCAGAAAATGGCATTTTCGGCTGGCTTCGAACCTTGCTCCACAATCAAGCCGGTCATAGCTCTCGCAGGCCTGCAGGAAGGCGCGATCACTCGCGACACGATGTTGAAGGTTGGCCGCCGCCGCTACATGGACCTTACCGAAGCGATGGCGCACTCGAACAACGCCTTCTTCGAAAACGTTGGCTCGCAACTCGGTTTCGACACCGTCATCAAGTACGCGCACCTGCTCGGCCTCGGCGAACGCGTCGGCTACAACATCAGCGAAGAGCAGCCGGGCGCGCTACCACTGTTCCCGCCACGGTATGGCGGCGTTGCGCGCATGTCGAGCTTCGGCGGCGGCATTCGCATCACGCCGTTGCAGCTCGCCTCGCTCGCGTCCACACTGGCGAATGGCGGCACCGAATACTATCTGCAGTACCCGCGCACCACCGAAGATCGCGTGAATTTCACCCCGCGCGTGCGACGCCAGCTGGATATCGCGCCGCTCCTGCCGGACATCCGCGAGGGCATGCTCGCCGCCGTGATGTACGGAACGGCCAGGCGCAGCTACGATCCGCTTGGCGACCAGTCGCTAGGGAAAACAGGAACGTGCAATGACGAATCGCTCGGCGGCCGTCTCGGCTGGTACGTTTCCTACGCCGATGAAGTCCATCCTAAAATTGTGCTGGTGATCCTGATCCGTGGCGGTGGCCGCAGCACCAACGGCCCGCGCGCCTCCCAAATCGCCGGCCACATCTACCGCGGTCTCCGCGAACGCAATTATTTCGCTGCTACCGCATCCGACCGTGCCACCCGATACGCTGCAGCAGGCACCGGCGGTACCTCCCACTAGCTGCTTGTACGACTCGTTCTTTTTCTCTGTAAAACTCCCTTGTCCTTGCGACGCGCTTTAGTGCTTCGGACTGGGAGTCTTCGAATCAATTCCAGAATGTCCGGAAGTATTAGAAGTGGTTTGCACGAGATGAAGATCTGCGGCGATTGCGACTTGATTTCCCGAAGGCGGCGTTGTAAAGCCCGCGCCAATGTCGTTGAATCTCGGCGGCGCGTATGGATACGACGAATCATAGGGCGCCACAGTAACAGGCGTGCCGGTGCACGTCGCGCCGCTGTAGTCCCTCATGCTGGGTCCAGTGTAGTACGGCATTCGGCAATCGCGATCAAGTACAACGAGCGGCCAAACGCTGTCGCGGATTGCGCCCCACAATTCTTCGAAGCCAGCGCGATCGATGACGGCCAACGCCGCCACTTCAGCGCTTGTTCTCTTGCTCGCGGTCGCTTCAACGAGCGCTTTCGGATCGATGAGAATCGTGGCTTCATGAGTAAATTCGTTCGTCACCGGCTGCTCTTCCACGGATCCCATGTACGCGTTGCTCCAGTTCATCACGACCCGGCGCTCGACACGTATGAGCGTTAAGTCTCCCTGGAACTCGATCTTTCCGCCCGGAGTAAGTTTCGAGTGCTTGGACTGAAATGACAGCAAACTGTACTTCGCGAGATCCGCGTGCGCTCCCGAGTGAAAATTGCCGTCGCGATCGAGAAGATTCGTGTCTTCACCGCCAGGATATATATTCAGGCGCAGCGTGGACTCAGTGGGTTTGTTCAGATCGAGATCGATCCTTCCGGCGACTTTTGCGATCGCTGCGTTGTACGAGCGATCGGGATCGTTTGCGTTCAAAAGTGAAAAGCTTGCTGTGGAATGAGAGGACTCAATCTGCCACTTGCCCGTCTGAGGCCAAATTGCCGTCGCGAAGGAAGCCGCGAGAGCTCCCGTACACGCAAATCGTAAAGCGGTTTTCAGCATCTGTCGCCTGGCCCCACAAGCCGGAACCGCGATCCACCCGCAAGACTTAGTGGGCACGGCTCCGGAGATGTAGCCTTCTAAATAATTAAATGCGGACTCGCAATCGATTGCAGATAGAATGTGCCGGAATTTTTGTCCTTGATGATCAGAAATGCGGTATTCACGACGCGGTCGTATGGCGAATTTTCGATCGCACGCATTTCCGGTTCGCCATCAAAGCTCACGAGAACCGCAGGGGTTTGCGAAAAAATAATGGCGGGAGGGTCGTTTTTCAGACTTTCAGTGGAGGCTACTTCTTGCTGGCTCACGGCGAGACTTGACTCCGCCTGCTTGAGAGTGAGAACTAAATCCCACTTTGCTACTCCTACATCCGTCGCATCGCGAATTTTCTGCAGGTCTTCAGGCGTGGCATCTGGAAATTTCACGCGGACAATCTTCGTTTCGCTCAGAGTCATTAATCCGGCGTCGCGGTCCACCGAAACCTCCGAGCGGAACCAAAGCGCGCCGAACAGCGGCTCTTTCTTGGCAGGTCTCTGCAGGGACACGGCCGCGCGCCCGCTCAACACATTCCCGTCAAGCGTGTCGAGTTGAGGCTGATACACGACGATTCGTCCGAAGTCCGAGTCGATCTCGCGAGGCCAGCTCGCGTCGATCTCCTGCGCGTTGGCAGCTGCCGCCGAAAACAAAATACCAATCGCCAGGAAAAGTGCGGCAAGGGAAGTGCGTCGCATATGCATATCAATGTCCCCAGAAAACCTCAGCACGCTCGAAGTTTAACACTGTCTGTAACGGCGCAGATGGGCGAAGAGCGAGACGTCCCCCAATTGGCGTCTCAATTGGATATTTCGAGGATGTTCGTTGGTCCCCCGCTCGAAGAAGCTCTCTCGGGCCGCGAATATGCGACTTAACTTACTCACTTAACTTCCACCGTGGAAATGCGCTAAGCTTGCACTGCAATCCAACTGAGGAGAGACAACGTGGCTCACGATTACACTGTGCAATTTAAGTACGAACACCGGAAGACTGGCACTGAAGGCCGAACCTTGCGAGTGCAGGGCAGCAGCATTCAAGTGGCGATTGCAAAAGCCACCCGCGAATTTGTGAAATCGCTGGACCGAAAAGAGCGCTTCGACGCGCAAAAAGGGCTGAACATCACCGCAGCGCGCGTTCAGGCTTCCGATGATTCTTCGGCGGAGAGCAAACCAGAGGCGGCCGCGGCGCACGGGATCGAGTAAGGCGACTGGCAAGATCGTTCGCAAGAACGTGCGAACAGCGCGCTGATTCCCATTAAGGATGTCAACGCAATCGCGTGCCGATTGCTTTCGCTTCTTTTTCCCAATTGTCTGACTGCTGCCGCATCGCCGCATAGCACTCGCACACGGCATCTTCCAGTCCGCTGCGGTCGTCGATCTTCACCTTGCCACGATTGTACGTAATGAATCCCGCCTTTTGCAGAATTCCGGCAGCCACAGTCACGCTCGCGCGCCGCGTTCCGAGCATGTGCGCCAGGAAATCTTGCGTTAAAGGAACGAGGTTCCCGCCCAGCCTGTCCTGACTCATCAGCAGCCAGCGCGCCAGCCTCTCGTCCACTTCGTGCAGCCGGTTGCACGCAGCCACGTGCGCGGATTGCATTGCCATTTCCAGACTGAACCGGCTCAAAAGTTTTACGAGCGTCGGGCACACCGCCAATGCATCCGCAAAATCCTTCGCCGTCATTCGATACGCGCCGCCGCCCACCTGCATAATGACTCGCGTCGGACTTGTGGTCAGTCCCGCCATCAGCGGTATCCCCACGAATCCTTCCTTGCCCGCCAGTCCCACCTCCACGCTTTTTGAATCGCTCATCACCGTCAGCACTGAGGCGAGGCCGCTGTTGATGAAGTATGCAAATTTGATCGGCACTCCCGCCTCATGCAAAGCGAACGGAGGGTTCATATCGATATACTCGAGATTCATGAAAATCGCGTTGCGTTCTTCCGCAGGAAGTGCCAGCAGGATCGCGTTTCGAAGCTCTTTTCGATTATTCCCTATTCTCGCGGGGGTGACGGCTTGCGGTAGTCTAGGACTGGCCATAAATGGCTCCTGCGCCGACGGACGAATAACGTCTGATGTCGCAAGGAGCCGCAGATTGTCGGTCTTGGTTACGGCAGGATGCTAGTGAGACACTTCGACGTTACTCCGATTGCGTCGGGATAGATACGATAATCGGCATGGTTCCATCCGCGCACGGCACCGTACTGTGAAATTGAGCGCGCGTAAATTCTTGCGAAGAAGCACAATCTTGCTTCCTCCTCGTTTTCTGCTCGCTTCGGTAGAGGTAAAGATATGGCAGCCCAGTACGACATCTTCCGAAAGACTCCCACGAGCGATTTCATTTGGGTCGAAGAAGTCGAAGACATCACACACGCGCGGAAGCGCCTGATTCACGTTACGTCGAACGACCCGGCCGAATACAGGCTGTGGGATGCAATTCGCCAAAAGTTTGTCGAGCCTTCCGACGATTGCGCGTGACGTGTTCGCTTCGCGCGAGCCCGATGTTGCAAGAGTAGAAGAGTCGACGCGGGACTTCTGCCGAATTCTCGCGACAATTTCTTTACGCGCCTTCACTCGTATCCCGATACATTGTGCGAAGGAAATCCCATTTCGCCTTTTCATCCGGCGCTCGAATGGCCACTGTTTACTCGCTGCGTCACCACCACTCATTTTCACTTTCGCTCGATTGCAACCGTGAGTTATTCTGCGAGCCTTCATGGAACGAAGGTCTGAGGGGGGACATGAAGCGCGCTGGCAAAATCATATTTTGGGCTGTCCTGATCCTGGCCGGTGCTGCGGTCGCAGGGTGGTCCTATCACGTGCGGCATGCCGCCGAAGGACAATTCGCGAGCGAAGCTGAACTCGCGCGCGCGGAAGCGGCGCGGATTGAGCGGGAAGTCGTGCGATTCACGGAAGCGATTGTTCCGGCGCGCGTTCCGTTCCATCTGGCGCTCGAGGGCATGGGACTCGATCCGCTGATGGCGGCGCGAGTGGCAGCAGCGGCGCAAAGCACTTTCGATCTGCGGCATTTTCGCGCCGGAAACAAACTCGCGATCGGCCGGGGCATCCTGGGTGATCTGCGCACTGTCCGCTACCGCATCGATACGGACCGCGAGCTCGTGATTGCGCGAAAGCCTGCGCTGTCTCTGCAAGATTTGCAACCACCGCAAGCTCCAGACGCATCAGCCGCCGGTGACTTCCACTCCGAGATCACGACGATCCCGTCTGAAACTGAAACGGCGGGCGTGAGCGGCGAAATTCAAGGCTCGCTCTTCGAATCGGTGATCGACGCAGGTGAAAAACCGGAACTCGCGATGCGCCTCGCGGAAATTTTCGGATGGGACCTGGACTTTTACACCGACCCTCGCCCCGGTGATACGTTCCGCATCGTCGTCGAGAAGAAGAAATTCGCAAACGGCGAAACCGCGGCCTACGGACGCATCCTTGTGGCGGAATACAACAACGCAGGGCGTCCGTATCGCGCCGTTCTGTTCCACGACGTTTCCGGCAGGCCCGCTTACTTCACGCCGGAAGGCAAGTCGATGAAGAAGGCGTTCCTTCATTCCCCGTTGAAATTCGCGGCGGTAATTTCATCGCACTTCAGCTCGCACCGCTTCCACCCAATCCTGAAAGAATACAGGCCGCATCTTGGAATCGATTACGCTGCGCCCACGGGAACTCCGGTGCAGACGATTGGCGACGGCAAAGTGATTTTTGCAGGGCCGAAAGGCGGTGCGGGAAATTTAATCGAAGTCCTGCACACAAACGGCTACACGACATACTATATGCACCTTTCGCATGTCCTGGTTCACAACGGCCAGCACGTGCAGCAGGGCGAGCGCATCGGACTTGTGGGCATGACGGGACTTGCCACCGGGCCTCATCTCGATTTTCGGATTCAGCAGCACGGGCAGTTTTTGAATTTCGAGCATCTCGGATTGCCGACCGCCGATCCGGTTTCGAAGCGCGAGTTCAGCGAATTCGCCGCCGCGCGCGATTCGGCAATGAGTCACATGCCGGAACGTCCTGCCGGAACCGGAACGCCGGTCCTCGCGAAGAACGCGAAGGCGCGGCGGTCGCGCGGCGCGGACTGAGTCTTACTTCGGTTGAAATCCTTCAGCACCCAACTGCCAAAACAAGAATGAAATCTCATCGGCGAGTTCGATGTCGCGCTGCGATTTCGTCGAGCCGAGCCCGTGTCCAGCGTCGTAATCGACGCGCAGAAGAATTGGTTTTCCGCTCGTCGTCGAAGCCTGCAAGCGAGCCGCCATTTTTGCGGCTTGCCACGACGCGACGCGCGGATCGTTGATTCCGGTCGTGAGCAGGACCGCCGGATATTTTGTGCCGGGTTTCACATGCATATACGCATCCATGGCGTAGAGCGCCTTGAATCCGTCCGGTTCTTTCACCGTGCCAAACTCAGGAATATTCGCGGGACCACTCGCCATCAATTCAGAACGCAGCGAATCTGAATCGCCGACGCGAATCAGCGCCGCGCCAAACAAATCCGGGCGCTGCGTGATCGCTCCTCCAATCGTGACGCCGCCGGCGCTTGTGCCTTCTCCCGCGAGATGCGCGGCCGACGTGTACTTGTGCTCGATGAGGTAGAGCGCTCCGGCGAGCATGTCGTCGATCGTGTGCTGCTTCGTCAGCTTCTGTCCGGCGCGATGCCAATCGTCGCCAAACTCTCCGCCACCTCGCGCGTGCGCCACCGCGAAGACGCCTCCGCGCTCGAAGAACGCAAGCAACGTGGGCCGAAAACTGGGGTCGATCGTGATGCCGTACGCGCCGTACGCTTCAAGCCACGTGGGATGCGATCCGTCGAGAGATATTCCGCGTTTGTAGACGATCGAGAGCGGAACCATTGTTCCGTCAGCGCTCTTGGCTTTCACTTCTTTCGCGTCGATCTCCGAGTAGTCGACGGGCGACGGTGGAACGAGACCGGTGTCGGTTAGTTTACCGGGTTGATTTCCTGACGGAGCATCAAGCGCGTACCAGAGCGGCGATTTCGTCCAGGAAGTAAGTTCGAGCCATGCGCCCGGTTCGATGGGATTGGTGAACAGCGATTGAATCGCCCCTTCAAAAGGCAAGCCAACAGGTTCCGGCGCACCGCCGGTGTAGGAGACGCGGCGCAGGCGCCCGATGCCTCCATCGAGGTCTTGAACGTAGAGCGCGTCCGAAGCCGCGGAAATATTCACGACGACCGCTTCACCTGGCGGTACGACCAATGCAGCATGCGCGAGATCGGGAGCGGCAAGACTGGTCCGCAGAACTTTGAAACGCGAAGCCTGCGCGTGCGACATCAGGAAAATTGTGTCGGCGTGGACGTCGAACGACGTGATGTTGTCACCGGCGTCCGCAATTTTGTTCCAGGCGGTTTTGCCTCCCGGAGTGGCCTCAAACGGGACGGACGTACAGATCAAATTCGCGTTTCACTCCATGCACCACGAGCCCAACTAGAAAGCCGGGCGCGCCGGGGGAAAACGCGACGCTCGGGAAATCGTCTTCCGTCACTTTGACGCTCGGATTTACATCGTAGCCAAACACAAGCGGCTCGTTGTCGGGATCGCCTCCGATGGTGTGACGATAAACGCGCAGCTTTTGATACTTAGCCGTCGGCGGTGCGTCTGCAGCGAGCTTTTGTGTGCGCGTGTAGAAAAACGAACGATTGTCAGGCAGCCAGGTGGGACGGCCGAATTCGCCGCGATCGATCGCGTCCGGCAGGACCGTTCCAGTGGAGCTTTCGACGATGTGGATGACGCTGTTCTCTGAGCCGCCCGGTGAAAGCCCGTAGGCAACGTACTTGCCGTCGAGTGAAGGGCCGAAGAAATCGATCGAGAAATGCTTGCCGTCGGGAGTGACGATTTTTTCCGGGTCGACGAGGACGCGTTCCGGGGCAGCGACGCTGTCGCGCACGCAGAGTTTGCGATTATCGGAGCCGGGATCCGTCCGCAGATAAAAGTAGCGCCCGCCGAATACTTGCAAGTCCGCGACCGCGACGCCGGCGTTGTCCAAAGACTTGATGCGTTCGAGCAGTTGGTCGCGGCCGGGAATGCGCGCGAGCTGCTCGCGCGTGTAGTCATTTTGCGCCTTCATCCACGCGACTACTTCCGGATCAGCGATGTTTTCGAGCCAGCGGTACGGGTCGACGACTTTCGTGCCGAAGTATTCGTCAGTGACATCGCGAACGGGCGTTTTCGGCAATTGTGCTTGCGCGAAGGTGAAAAGCGGAACGACGGCGATGAAAGCCACAAACATCAGAATCGAGCGCAGCATTCGAAAGGCCTCTTTCACATAAGGATTTATTTGAATTTGTGAAGCTAGAAGCTATCGCAAAAACGAAGCCGCGACAACACTCGCTGCATACATTTCGTTCTACGCGCCTCTATTGCACGGTAAGGTCGAACACGATGTCTGATTGCACAACTGCAATTCCGGTTCCCGTGGTCGTCGTGAGCGTGATCTTGTAATTCTGCGGTTGTGGCTGCATGGCGCTTGACCCGCCTCCGCAGGACGAACTGGCGCAGAGTGCAGCAATCGCGAGTAATGCTGCGACGCCACTCCATTGCAATCGCCTCGAACTTGCCGTAACCGAGGGCGACTTCGCGAACAGGGATTTAGAAATCGAGCGCTTAGTGATCGCAACCAACGCCATCAGCGCGAAACCAAGATATGCAAAAGGCCAGCGAATGCCGAGTTCCCTTGAGCCCGAGCGAGTCGATCCCGGGGCCCCGGCTGCAAATCTCGCGTTTCGCCGTTTGGCCGCGGCTGCGGGCGCGTTGACAGTGAGTTTTACGGGCATCGTTGCAGGATTGTTTGAAGCCGCAATCTGGAGCATGGCAGGCGAAACGGAACATCCGGGCCCAACCGGCGTCACGGCACACGCAAACGTCGCGGTACCTGAGAATGCCGGCGAAGGTGTGAAACCCGCAGTGAAGTTTGCCGGCTGACCAGCTGGAACGCTGATCGACGTTGGACCTGTCGGCGCTACGGTGAATGGGAAGACTCCCGAGCCGGTAAGCATTTCGGTTTGGGGTCCGCTCCCAGCGTAGCTGACAGTGACAGTTGCGGTGCGCTGCCCGGCGGCCAGAGGTTGGAATGTGACTGTTACTGGGCATGACGAATTCCCGGAGACGCTCCCGCCGCAAGAATTCGATTGCGAGAAGTCACCCGGATTGGCACCTCCGATCGAGACGGAGGAGACAGTGAGCGTCTGATCGCCAGAATTCATGATGTTAAAACTCATCGACGCTGTGGAGACCACACTCGTCGACGGAAAAGTGAGACTGGTTGGGTTCAGGGATGGAGAGGGCGGCGTGGTGATAACGCCGGTGCTCGAGAGTGGCGCGAGGTGCGGGTTTCCGGGCGCGTCGTCAGTGACGCGGATTGACGCGGATTCCGGTAGGGTGCCGCTGGGCGTGAACGCGACCGTGAACGGGCATTTCGCGCCGGGGGCCAGAGTTGCCGCGCACGTGTTGGACTGCATGAAGTCTGCGCTGTTCGGGCCTGTAACAGAGATGGCGGTGATATTCAAAGTTGCAGTGCCGGTATTGACGAGATCAATCTCCTGCGGAGCGCCTGGCACTCCCACGGCCGTATTCGTGAACTGCAGGCTGGCGGGAGAAAATTGCGCGGCTGGAGCTGGCGTCTGCGGCGCAAAGCCCGTAACGACGAGCGAATCGCCACCGGCGGTGTAGGGCGACCCGGGAGCGGGCGTGAGCACTCCCGTAACGGAATTAATTGAATAGGAATTTAGTCCAGTTCCCTGAGCCAATACGAACGGACCGAGGCGGTCAGCGGCCCACGGTCCGCTGGGAAAGGGCGACGACGAGCTTACTTGAGCGGGGACGATCGCCCCGCCCGTAACAAAAAATGATCCGAAACTCATGACGGCGAGAGTTCCCGTGGAGTCAACCGTGATGCCGTTACCTCCAATGCAAACATCTAAAGCATTACCGGCCGAAGCCCAGTCGAATTCTTGCGTGAGTGATCCATCGACCGAGGAGATCGCCAACATCTCCATGGAAATACAGCTTTGACCAAATTCATCGATGAGAAAAGTGCCAGCCTGATCTCCTGTGAGAGAACGAGGAAAACCAAGGCCGTTATAAATAGGAAGAGGGACGGTTAAGTCGCCGGTTGAGGGATCGATGACGTAGCCTTGGATCGTATCGCTAAATCCGCCGATCGGGCCGCCGGCCCCACCCTGAAAATAAATCCAACGTCCGTTGGGATGAACGTAAATTCCGGTGGGATTGACGGGCACGTTGAAAGCCCCGATATTGGGCGGAGTTGAGTTCGGCGTGGGAGTCAACTCTCCTGTGGTTGGATTAATCGCATACGCATCGACCTGACCGGAGCTATCGAACTGCACTCCATTGGCATTTCCAACGTAGAGAAATTTCCCACTCGGATCTGTGGCTATGACTTTTGGATTCACCCCCAAACCAGTTGCGAACGGCGAATTGGGGACTTCGGCGAGGGCGCCCGTCGTAGTATTGATCGCAAAAACCGAAACGCTGTTGTTGCTGCCGCCGTTGGCGACAAAAAGCAACGTGCCTGCCGGGTTCACTGCCAACGCGTTTGGAGAAAGCCGTTCATCGAACGGGGAGCCGGGGATTGGCGTGAGAGCGCCGGTGGTCGTGTTCAGCTGAAACCCGTACACCAGGGGAAATCCGCTCGAGGCTGCGTATACGAACTGCGGCGGAGCACTCTGCGCGTTTGCGGCAGGCGGTGCGATGGCTGGTGCGAGAGCGAATGCAAGCAGGGCGATCGCAACGCGCGTGCGAAGCACCACAGACCGAGATGATGCAATACCTTTATGCGATCGAAGAAAAGACGCAGATACGAGAAACACATTGCCTCCTGGTGGCGCGGCGAAGCGGGAGCCGGCCACACCAGGACGAGAGGGAGCCAATTGCGTTCGAAGCGTACCGCTATATTACTGACGCGTCAATCAAAGCTCGCGTATAGGGCAAGACGGGCAGCTTGCGTGGGAGGCGCGAATCGCACGAGCGTGGTTTCGGATTGAGCTGGGTTTGGAAGCGGCGGAAAAATCAAAAGAGCCGGCGGGACGCTCGTTCACTTCGTTCAGAACAGGCCGGCGTTAGGGAACGGAAGCATCGGATTAACAACGTGCCGAGGTCTGGGTCGATGTTAGGTTCTCGTTCACAAAGACAGATGAAAAAACACAGGGGCTTAGGCCTTCACTTCCCAAGTGTCGCCGGCGCGGAGAAGTTTGGCTAGATCGCCTTTGCCTTTCTTCGCTTGAACATCCTTGATTTGCTGCGTGATTACGTCCTCGTAGCGCGGAATGCTGCTCCAGGAGCGCAAGACGCCGATAGGAGTGGGGAAGCCGGGACGGTGCTCCATGTGGCTGAGCATGAATGCGTAGGCGGCACGCGGATGGTGCTCGTCGTGGACGAGGAGATCTTTTTCAGTGAAGCCGTTGCCATTGCCGAGGTGGACGACTTCCAGATCGAAACCGTTCATGCGGATGCCTTTGTCGCGATTCTTGCCGAAGATGAGCGGCTTACCGTGTTCGAGGTGGACGACCTGCTCGCTGCGAGCGTCTTTTTCGGTCAGAGTTTCCCACGCGTGGTCGTTGAAGATGTTGCAATTCTGCAGAATTTCGACGTAGGCAGCGCCTTGATGCGCGGCGGCTTTCTTCAATGTTTCTTTGAGGTGTGACTGGAAGACATCGACGGTGCGCGCGACAAAGGTGGCTTCCGATCCGATGGCAAGCGAGATCGGATTGAACGGGCGGTCGGCGGTGCCGTAGGGAGTTGATTTCGTTTTCTTGCCGATTTCAGACGTGGGCGAATATTGGCCCTTTGTGAGGCCATAAATTCTATTGTTGAACATTAATACTTTCAAGCCGACGTTGCGGCGGAGCATGTGGATCGTGTGATTGCCGCCGATGGAGAGCGAATCGCCGTCACCGGTGACGACCCAGACGTCGAGGTCCGGCCTTACGAGTTTCACGCCGGTGGCGACGGCAGGCGCGCGGCCGTGAATCGTGTGGAAACCGAAGGTGTTCATGTAATAGGGGAAGCGGCTGGAGCAGCCGATGCCTGAAATCATCACGAAGTTTTCGCGGCGAACGCCGAGCTCGGCAAAGACCGCTTGGGTGGCAGCGAGAATTGCATAGTCACCGCAGCCCGGACACCAGCGGACTTCCTGGTCGGTTTGGAAATCTTTCTTCGTGTAAACAGGCAAAGTGGCCGTTGTCATTTATTTCTCCGTGACCCTAATTACTCGAGAATCTCGTCGATTTTCTGTTCGATTTCGGATTGCTTAAAGGGTTTGCCCTGAATTTTGTCGTAGCCCTGCGCATCCACGAGATATTTCGCGCGGAGCACCATCAAGAGCTGGCCCATGTTCATCTCGGGGACGAGAACATGCTTAAAGCGCTTGATCACGTCACCGAGATTTCGCGGCAGCGGATTCAGGAAGCGCAAATGAACGTGTCCGACGGATTGGCCTTTCGCGCGAGCGGTTTTGAGCGCGGCGGTGATCGGGCCGTGCGTCGAGCCCCAGGCAACGATCAACAGGTCGCCTGAGGTATCTCCTGCCGGAACGGCGTCCGGAATTTCATCCGCTACGGCTTCGACTTTTGCCGCGCGCAGGCGAACCATGCGCTCGTGGTTGAGCGGATCGTAATTGATGTTTCCGGTGACGTCCTGCTTCTCGATTCCGCCGACGCGATGTTCGAGGCCGGGAGTGCCGGGAATCGCCCAGGGACGGGCAAGCGTGGTGGCATCGCGACGGTAGGGGTGGAAATTTTCCGGGTTCGTTTCGAAATGAACGGGAATTTCCGGCAATTCTGCGATCGTCGGGATTTTCCAGGGTTCGGCGCCGTTCGCGAGATAGCCGTCTGAAAGAATGATGACGGGCACCATATATTTGATGGCGATGCGGCTGGCTTCGAGCGCAACCCAAAAACAATCTCCGGGCGATGAAGGCGCAAGCACCGGAATCGGAGCTTCGGAGTTTCTGCCGAAGAGAGCCTGCAAAAGATCGGCTTGCTCCGTTTTCGTCGGAAGGCCGGTGGACGGGCCGCCGCGTTGGATATCGCAAATCACGAGCGGTAGTTCGACGGCGACCGCGAGCCCGATGGCTTCCGTTTTGAGAGCCATGCCGGGACCGGAGGTGGTGGTGATGCCAAGAGCTCCCGTATAGGCGGCGCCGATGGCGGAAGTGACGGCGGCGATTTCGTCTTCAGCCTGAAACGTGATCACGCCGAAATCTTTGAATTGCGAGAGCTCGTGGAGAATGTCGGACGCAGGCGTAATCGGATAGGAGCCGAGGAAGAGCGGGATGCCAGCTCTGTCTGAAGCCGCGACGAAACCCATGGCGAGGGCCGTGTTGCCGCTGATGTTGCGGTAGATGCCGGGCGTGAGTTTTGCGGGCGGAATTTCGTAGCTGATTTGAAACGCTTCAGTGGCTTCGCAATAACTGTAGCCCGCCTGCATCGCGAGTCTATTCGCCGCGACGAGGGCCGGCTTGCTCTTAAATTTGTCTTCCAGATAGCGGAGCGTCGAATCCATCGAGCGGTTATAAAGCCAGTAGCACATGCCGAGCGCGAAGAAATTCTTGCAGCGGTCCATGGTCTTCGCGTCGAGGCCGAGTTCTTTCAGAGCGGCGCGGGTGAGCTTGGTAAGCTCGACGGCGAAGAGGCGATAACCATCGAGCGAATGATCTTCGAGCGGGCTGACTGCGATCTGCGCTTTCCGGAGGTCGTTCTCTTTGAAGTCGTCAAGATTGACGATCAGAATTCCGTTGGTGCGGAGGTCCGGCAAATTCATTTTCAGCGCAGCTGGATTCATCGCGACGAGAACGTCGACGGCGTCGCCAGGCGTATAGACGTCACTCGATGAGAAATTGACCTGGAACCCGCTGACGCCCGGGAGTGTTCCTGCAGGGGCGCGGATTTCGGCAGGGAAGTCAGGAAACGTGGCCAGGTCGTTGCCGTAGAGTGCAGCGGTATTCGTGAACTGGCTGCCCGTGATTTGCATGCCATCGCCGGAATCACCGCAGAAGCGGATGCAGGCTTTCTCGATGACTTCGCGCTTGCGACGTGGAACGTCCGTTATTGTGGTCGACATGTGGTCTTAGATTCCCCAGTACTGAAAGCGGTTTCCGGATTGATATCCGGAAATAAAATCCTAGCACAGCGGGAAGGAGTCGGTGATGAAAATCCGAGTGGTGTCGTGGCGAGATGGGCATGGTGGAGCATGGTTGATGGTTAGATGCGCGGGGTGGGCGGAGGGTGTGCTGCGTTGAGATGCTTCGCAGGGCTCAGCATCATTTTGATTGGCGACGGACGAGAAAGGCCCACGACGAATTGAAATCGATTCGTCGTGGCTACCCGTCACCGACAGGGCGGGACAAAGGAGCGCGAGAGAGTTGTTTTTTCTGTGCAAAGAGGGTTGCGTCTTTCTTTATACTTGAGCCGCAGTGCGCCTGGAACCGGCCTCCAGGAACGCGAACAGTATTCGGGCGAGTGGTACATTTTGAGCGAGCGGTGAGCAGGATTTATTCCAGGAGGCGGCGATGATTTTCGTGCGTTTTGCGCTGGCAGTGCTGGTTTTTCTTATTGTGGCGTCGGTTGCGGGGGCTGACACAATTCTTCTGAAAAGCGGTGACCACATCACCGGGACGATCGTTAGCTCAGACGGGAAAGAGGTAAGGTTCAAGACAGATTTTGCGGGCGAAATAAAAGTGCAATGGGTCGCGATCAAAGAGGTGAATTCCGATAAGGCGTTGTACGTAGTGACGCCCGAAAAGAAAATTGTGAACGGAAATGTTACGACGGAGGGCGGAAACCTGGTGGTGCACACGCGAGACCAGGGCGCCCTACCGGTGCCTTTCGCGAACGTGACTACGATTCGCTCGCAAGACGAGCAGACGGCGTACGAGAAGAGTTTGCATCCGGGCATTTTGGAAGCGTGGAAGGGCGGCGCGAACATCGGTTTTGCGCTGGCTCGCGGCAACAGCGAAACGACGAACCTCACTACGGGATTTACAGCGGACCGGAAAACTCTTCACGATGAACTCACACTGTATTTTACGTCCTTGTATTCGAGCAACGACCTGCCGGGCGGGGGCACGACGGCGAATTCGCTTGTGTCCGGAGCGCGTTACGACCGAAATCTGACGAAGCGGATTTTCGGATTCGGCTCCGGGGATTACGCGCATGACGAATTGCAGGGACTGAACCTGCGCCAGATCTACTCGATAGGCCTTGGGTATCACCTGATCAGCACTCCGACGACAACTCTCGATCTGCTCGGCGGCGTGAACTACACGCGTGAGACGTACAGCGGGCTCACGACCAGCGACATGTCGGGCACCACGCGAAACTTGGCGGGCGTGACAACGGGCGAGAATTTCATGCACAAGTTCGGCAGCTCGACTGTGGTTACGGAGCAGTTCTATTTCTATCCTGACCTCACGAATACAGGGCAATACCGGTTTGCACTGGACGCCGCTTCGGTGACGAAAATCAACAAGTGGCTGGGCGTGCAGTTGTCGATCAGTGACCGATATGTGAGCGACCCGCCGATCGTGGGATCGAAAGCGAACGATGTGATTTTCTCGACGGGAATTAATTTTGCATTCACGCACTAGAGCGTGCGCTTCCCAGGCGTGAACAGAGACGAACGCCGATGAATCGTTATCGGATGTTCTCTGAAATGAACCTTTTCGTGCGGGTGGGACATCCAAACTGATTCCGATGGGCAATTGCGCAGTTACGCACAAGAACAGGGAGAGAGACGATGGCGAAAATGAAAGTGGCACAGGTTCCGAAGGCCGGTGGAGATTTTGAGATCGTGGAGCGCGAGATTCCGCAGCCTGGGCCGGGACACGTTCGGATCCGCGTGCAGGCTTGCGGGGTTTGTCACAGCGACGTGCTCACGAAAGAAGGCGCGTGGCCGGGCCTCACGTATCCGCGAGTCCCGGGACACGAGGTGGCGGGCGTGATCGACGAAGTAGCCGCGGGCGTGACGCGATGGAAGAAGGGCCAGCGAGTGGGAGTGGGCTGGCATGGCGGGCAGGATGGGACTTGTTTGCAGTGCCGGCGCGGAGATTTCGGGAACTGCACAAACCTGAAAGTTTCAGGAATCAGCTACGACGGCGGCTATGCGGAATACATGGTGGCACCGGTGGAAGCTGTGGCGCTGATGCCGGAATCGCTCGACGCTGCCGAAGCGGCGCCGCTAATGTGCGCGGGAGTGACGACGTTTAACGCATTGCGTCATAGCGGCGCGCTGCCGAGCGATCTGGTGGCGGTGCAGGGCGTGGGCGGGCTGGGGCATTTGGGAATTCAGTTCGCGCAGAAGTTCGGCTATCGCGTGGCGGCGATCGGACGCGGGCCGGGAAACGCCGCGCTCGCGAAAAAGTTGGGAGCGCACGTTTACATTGACAGCGCTGCGACGAATGCGGCGGATGAGCTCAAGAAACTTGGCGGTGCGCGCGTGATTCTGGCGACGGCTCCCAGCTCGAAGGCGATGTCTTCGCTGATCGATGGGATGGGCGCGAACGGCAGATTGATGGTGGTCGGAGCTACGATGGATCCAATCGAGGTGACGCCGATCCAGCTCATAATGGGGATGAAGAATATCCAGGGGTGGGCCTCTGGAATTCCGACGGACTCCGAGGACACGCTACGATTCGCGGAATTGACGGGAGTGCGGCCGATGATCGAAAAATTTCCGCTCGAGAAGGCCGCGGAGGCTTACGCGCGGATGATGAGCGGGAAGGCAGAGTTCCGCGTCGTACTTACGATGTAGGGCCGGAAGTTTCCTGCCGGGCGACGATTGGTCTCACATGAGAACGAATCGTTGTTACGGGCTTAGTGGGACGGCGGTATCCGCGATAACGTCGAGAGTGCTTTCCTTTACGAGGTAGGCATCCGCACGGATGGCGCCGGCGGGACCGTTGTGAACAAAGGTGGCGGAGCCAACGTCGTCGACGGGCATGCTGACGTCTTTGCCGGGGCCGACGACTTTATAAACGCTGCCGCCCGGTGGAATTGTGAATTGGATCGAGACTGCCTTCAGCGAGATTCCTGAGACGGGAGAGACGGTGAGGATGCCGGCGATATCGTGGTCGGATGTGTTGGTGAAGCAGTAGGATTCTTTGGGCGCCTTGATGTTCTGATTGGTATCGACGGTGAAAATCTTGAAGTCGCTAAAGGTGTGGACGCGATAGAAGCGGGAGCCGCGACGTTCCATGTAGAGCTCAGCTGACTGCGGAAGCCAGAGCTGCTGCTTTTGCGAGTGAAAGCTGACCGATCCGTAGTTGATGAACTCAAGCTGCTGGGTTAGTCCCACCGGAGGAATCGGTTTAGCCAACTGAAACTCAAGTCGGAGCACCTGGTAGGTGCCCGCGTCAATCCAGGCGCGGCCTTTGTAGTCGAACGGGTAATAGTGCTCTGAAGTGCGATATCCACCGAAACGGTTTGGGCGGTCCGTCCGCTGAACAAAATGCACCTGCCACGCCGGGCGGCCTTGCCAATCTCCCAGGCCCTCGCATACGAAATTAAAATCGGAAGCGAGGATCGGGTGAAAGATCAGGGCCATGCCCGGAAGGCCCTCGGTGGCGACATTGGCGGGGAACTTGGTTCGATCAACGCTGCCGTTGCGGTATTCGTCGATATTGAACATCCCGCCGGGGTTGAGCGTTACCACAGCGACGTAGTCGAAGGTGCGGGATTGGGGTGCCAGACGCTTGCCGGTGGCGTCGATCGCGTAGTGTTCGAGATGTTCGGTGGCGCTGAACTTCTGAAGGTTCGTGACGAGTTGCTTCATGCGTTCGCCTGTTCCTGCGAGAATCTTCGGCAGTGAGCAAGCTACGCCGTTCGCTACCGGCGGCACGGATTCGTCTACGCCTAGAGGGAGCCACGAAGTTTCGGGGACGGCTGACGGAGATACAGCGGAAGCAGGTTTTGCGGCGGCGAGAGAAGCGTCCGGCTTTAAAATTAGGAACAGCGTTTGCGTACGCTTACCGGATTCGATTTCGACGGTCTGCTTCAAGGCGGCGAAACCCGGCGCCTCGGCTTCGACGGTATATGTGCCGACGGCGAGATTCTGGAAGAGAGTTTCGCCTTCAAGGTCAGGGTCCGTGGTGCCGTGAATTTCAGTACCTGCGCTGGAATGGACGCGCAGATCCGCTGAGCCGCCGAAAGGCGATTCGTCCGCGAGGCGAAGACAAATTTTGAGGGAGGCGAGGCCGGACTGCTTTGCGGCGTCCGGCGCAGAATTGCCCTGCGAGCTCTGCGGAGCAGCAAGTGAAGCGGAAGAAAACGATAGAGCCAGCGAAAAGATGAGAACGGATACCCGGGCCCGGGGCATACAAACCTCCACTTCTGTTACTTGCCTCTGTATTAGTAGTGAATCCAGAGGGCGCTTCGTTACGGCCGATATGCAAATGCTGTCCGGACTGCGCGCTAGCAGCAGACAGAAACTAATATCACCAGCCGGGAGCCGCCCGCCGAACCCGCCCACCGAATCCACCCTCGGAACCCACCCAAAACGCCCCTGTAGGTGACAAGTGACAGTCAATTTAGCGCCGTTCACGGAAAGACGCAACGAGGAAGGAACGGGAGGTGGCCCCCGCCTGAACCACACTGTCCCGGAGTACTATTGACTTTCGCTTTTGGTTCGCCTATCTTCGCGATGCTGGTGATGGAACCAGGTTCTGGGGGTTTGCGATGCCGTTGACGAAGCGACAGAAGGAAGTGCTGAACTATCTGGTGGGGTTTCTCAACAAGAATGGCTATTCGCCGAGCTTTGAAGAAATTGCGCACGCGCTGAAGCTGACGTCGCTCGCGACCGTGCACAAGCATCTCTCGACGCTGGAGAAGAAGGGATACATTCGGCGCGGTTACAACCAGAGCCGGTCGATTGAAGTGGTCCAATTGCCGAAGCCGGTTCGCGAGCAGGTGCTCGACCGGCATGTGATCGAACTTCCACTCGCAGGACGAATCGCTGCGGGCAGTCCTCTCGAAGCAGTGGAAGCGAACGAGACGATTTCGCTGGCTGATTTTGCGCGCGGGCAAAACACGTTTGTGTTGCAGGTGAAAGGTGAATCGATGCGCGAGGACCACATTCTGGACGGAGATTTCATCGTCGTAGAGCAGACGCAAGTGGCGAATCCCGGGGAGATTGTGGTGGCGCTGGTGGGCGAGGACGAAGCGACGGTGAAGCGTTTTTACCGCGAGCCGGGCGGCAAGATCCGTTTGCAGCCTGCAAATTCGCAGATGGCGCCGATTATGGTGCCGGCAACCGACGTGAGGATTCAGGGCCGGGTGGTGGGAGTGCTCAGGAAGTATTAACGTGCTGGCTGCGGATAAGGCGTTTCGAAAGAATTGCAGTAGACGCCGATCGTGCTAATCGCTTTGATCGGGCTGATCGGAAATTTGATCGGGCTGATCGGAAAAATGTAGTTCACCCTTCGTGCTCTCTTCAGTTACCTCCCCGAACACAACTGTTCCAAATTGGGTTTGCCAATCAGTGCAGGCGAGACTACAGTCAGAGACCCAGTCATCATAATTTCAACGCAAGCAGGCCCAAGGAGGGTAAATGTGGGGAGATAAGAAGCCGGAGACTCCCGCGAGGACTCCGCTCCCGCATCAGTCCAAGTCTTCAACACCATCCGCGACACCAATCACTGGGGAGGCAAAGACAATGGCACCATTGGATTCTCCGTATACAGCTGCAACGACGAGCGGCGGCACAGCACGACTTGGAGCAAGTCTGCATGTAAAGGGCGAGATCACGGGAAACGAAGATCTGCACATCGACGGCACGGTGGAAGGTCTGGTTCATTTGGAAGACCGGAAACTGACGATCGGCGCGAGTGCGAAAGTAACGGCCGACATCATTGCCCGCGAGGTGGCGGTTTTCGGGAACGTGAAGGGCAATCTGCGAGCGCGCGACCGCATCGAGATTAAGAAGGACGGCTCGGTGGTCGGCGACTTGACGACGGCACGGATCATGATCGAGGACGGCGCGTACTTTAAGGGCTCGATCGAGATCGACAAGACCGGTGACGCGAGCAGCAGCAGCGACAACGATCTTGATAAACCTGCCTACACGCGTTCAGCGCGAACGGCTTCGAGCAGCTAGTCTTCCGATTAAATGTATCGACACGATGCGACTGGCCGCCGGGCTCGGTATGTCCCGCGCGGTTCGTCGCGATCAGGATCCGGGGCGGGCCACGAGAATGGTCCGCCGCACGATCCTTCGTTTTCTGTGTGCGCAAGAATCCATTCGTTTTTTCCCATACGATATTTTCCTGCAACCTAAACGGACGGGGCCGCCTCAAAGGTGCCGCCATGTTCGATGCCCGGACGCGGTCCGCAAATTCTGTGACAGGCGCGATGGAATGGTGAATCTATGAGCCAAGCAGCCGGAATTTTCTCCATGGTGACTCTATGCGGGGCGCTCGTGGCGTGCGGAGGCGGCGGCGGGAATGGCGGAACGCCGACGCTGCAGGTCGCGGCGACAACGCTGTCGTTCACGGCGTTGTTCGGCATCGCAAACGATCCTGCGCCAGCCATGGTGGCTGTGACCAACACGGCCAGTGGGACGCTGAATTTCACGACGAGCAGCGACTCGCCGTGGCTGACAGTTACTCCTGCGTCTGGAACCGCGCCGCAATCCCTGACCGTTACTGCGCTCCTGGGCAATTTGACGGCGAACACTTACACGGGTCACGTCACAGTGACAGCCGCAGGAGCGCAGGGGTCGCCCGCGACGATCACGGTTACGTTTACGGTGAACCCGCAAGCTTCGAATAGCCCCTTCTGGCCGCAATGGGGAAGCAATCCGCAGCACACCGGAATGGTGAACGCCGTCGGGCAGAATTTGACGAGCAAGCTCGCGGACATTGTTTACGACCCGTTCATTGATCAAGAAAAGGCCGAATTCGGCGGCGAGCTGCTGGTGCACGAACAGTCGCCGGTGATCGACGGGAATGATGTGTATATGGTTCAGAAATCGGGAACGTACAATTCGTGCACTCCTGTGGGGAACTGGCAGACCGGAGCGGCATGCGGGCCGAATAGTTGGAACACCATGATCTGGAACGAAAGGCGGTACAGCTGGGTCAGCGGGCAACTGGCGCCGATCTGGACGTTCCAGAGCGATTGGGTTCCGGAGCCGAATGCGGCGAATTTCAATTCTGGAATTGGCGGTCTTCAGGGATGGGAGCCCGTGTTTCACCCGATTGAAGCGAATAACTTTATTTATGTACCGGGAGCGGCGGGTACAGTTTGGAAAGTAGACAAAACCGCAGGTACCGGGTCGCACATCGATCCATTCAACGGCGTAAGCGGCGTAACTGCTGCGAATACATTCGTATCGGGGCCGCTCTCGGCGGATTCAAATGGCAACATCTACTACAACGTGATTGAGCTTAATCTGGCTGGCGGAGATCCGTGGTCCGCGAACGATGTGGTGAACGCATGGCTGGTGAAAATTACGTCAGCAGGTACGAGCAGTATGGTGACGTTCGCAACGCTCGTCCCAGGCGCGCCTGCAGGGAGCGCAACCGATTGCCCGGGCAGATTTTTCGGCGCGGGCACGCTACCCTGGCCGCCGACCGTCAATGCGGTGCCTGCTACTGAGCCATGCGGCTCACAGCGTCCAGGCGTGAACCTCGCTCCGGCGATTGCTGCTGACGGGACGATCTACACGGCGAGCCGTGCGCACTTCGATGAGCGCGTTACCTACCTGATTGCTGTAAATCCAAACTTGACGGTGAAGTGGGCCGCTTCGATGCAGCATCGGCTCAACGACGGCTGTGGCAACGGACCTGGATTCATAGTGCCGATCGGGCCGACGAACAGTTCTCCCAATGCCTGCCGCGTGGGAACTAATTCCGGAGTGGATCCCACGACAAATGCTCCAGGCTCCGGCTCACTCATTGACCAGGCATCGTCTTCTCCGACCGTCCTGCCGGACGACTCGATTGTTCTCGGCACAACGACAGACTACAACGGGGCGCGCGGGCATCTACTCCATTTCGACAAGAATGGAAACTTTCTGAACGCATACGATTTCGGATGGGACTCGACGCCGGGCGTGTATGCGCACGGGTCCACTTTTTCAATCGTTATCAAAGACAATCATTACAATACCAATGGCCTTTATTGCGGCGCGAACAGCCCGACCTGCCAGCCGCTGCCACCGGGTCCGTACTACATCACGCAGCTCGATCCGAATCTGAATATCGAATGGCAGTTCCAGAGCACCACGATCGACAACACGCACCCGAATGGCTATGAGTGGTGCATCAACATGCCGGCAATTGATTCGGACGGTAACGTGTTCGTGAACAGCGAAGACGGGAACATTTACGCGCTGCCGCAAGGGCATTCTGGAATCTTCACAACACCCGCAGGGCAGTTGTTCCTGGACGTCGCTCTGGGCGCGGCCTACACGCCGCTATCGATCGGTTCGGACGGAAAGCTGTACACGCAGAACAACGGGCATTTGATTGTGGTGGGCAACTAGCAAGCTTAGCAGCCCGCTTGTTACTAAAGTGCGGGGACCTGGATCAACCGAGGCCGCCGCTTCACGCGGTTCGTCCCTTGCGAAGCGAGGAATCTGCTTCTGCGTTTTCTGAGCCTCGGTAGCCACGACGAATAGCATTCAATTCGTCGTGGGAATTTGATTTGAAGTACCGCACGACTTGAAAACACAATTGAAGCACTTCACAATAAACGGATGACCGACACCGACATATTGGATCCTCTCCTCGCGCTCGCGGGGTCGGGCAACAATGCCTGGGCGGACGAACCTGCCGACGAGTACGTGGCCCGGCTCCGTGACGGCTGCGACTGATTTGCGGCCGTTGTAATTCACTTCAAGTGCTTTGACACAGCGAACACAGAGAGAAGAGCACTGAGACCAGACTCGAGTGAGTCGCTCATCGACTGGCATTCACGGCCATTGACAATCCATCGCCGCTCAGAATTCTTGTGCTCATTTCGTTGACAGAAATCAGCGCGTAGCCTATAGTTGTCGTTTGTCTTTTGACGGAAAGGTGTGACTGGGCAGATGCGGACGTATGTTCCAAAAGGCCGAGAGGCCGAAGCGCTAATGGTAGGGAAGAATTGGTTCGTCCTGGACGCGAAAGACGTGGTACTGGGGCGTCTGGCGACGCGTGTGGCGAGACTCCTGATCGGCAAAGACAAGCCGAATTACACTCCCTTTCTCGACTCGGGCGATCACGTGATCGTGATCAATGCCGAGCGAATCAAGCTCACGGGAAATAAGATCGATCAGAAGATTTATTATCATCACAGCGGTCACCCGGGCGGATTGAAAGAAGTTCCGATCCGGGCGTTGATGCAACGCCGTCCAGAAGAGGTGGTGCGCGAGGCGGTGCTTGGAATGTTGCCGAAAAACAAGCTCCGTGCGCGTCGCGCCAAGAAGCTGCGTGTTTATGCCGGAAGTGAAGCGCTTGCCCGCCACGCCGGACAGAAGCCTCAGCCCATAGCGCTGTAACCTCGAGACAGAGTTTTTTTGCAATTTCTGCGCTCAGCGGAGAAATCCGCTACGAGTGCCCCCGAATCGCCGCCTCGTGCTGCGCTTCAGGGATACACAGGAGGGAAGTTGAGTTCAGCCTCGAATTCGCTCGAAGGTTCAGCAGGGAAGCAGTTCTACGGCACGGGTCGCCGGCGCGAAGCGGTAGCACGCGTGTACATCAAGATGGGTCCGGCAAAGTTCACGGTGAACGGCCGGCCTGTTGAAGAATATTTCCGTAACATCGCGTGGCACACGGCTGCAACTGAGCCGCTGAAGTTCACGCAGATGCACGACCAGGTGGAAGTGCGCGCGATGGTGAAGAGCGGCGGAGTGGGCGGACAGGCCGGCGCGGTGAGGATGGGACTTTCGCGCGCGCTGTCGAAGCTGAATCCGGACCTACGACCGAGCCTACGGAAAAATGGTTTCCTGACGCGCGATTCGCGCATGAAGGAACGCAAGAAGTACGGCCAAAAGGGAGCGCGTCGACGCTTCCAGTTCAGTAAGCGCTAATCAGTTTCGGTCCGGCTTCACGAGAAGCCGAACCTAATTCACGGCCGGGAAGGACCGGCAGAAAAGGATGCTGGCGTCGCGAGACGCAAATAAGCATCCCTCTAAACGAGGAGGTAATTTGGGAGTCGAAATTACGATGAAGGAGCTTCTGGAGGCTGGAGTTCACTTCGGCCATCAGACGCGACGCTGGAACCCGAAGATGAAGGAATATATTTTCGGGGAACGCAATGGAATCCACATTATTGACCTGCAGAAGACCCTGAAGATGTTCCGCGACGCGGCGAGATACGTGGCGGAAATGACCGCGCAAGGAAAGAGCGTCCTCTTCCTCGGCACGAAGCGGCAGGCGCAGGAAGCTGTCGCCGAAGAGGCAAACCGCTGCGGCATGTTCTACGTCAACCATCGCTGGCTTGGCGGAACGCTGACGAATTGGGTCACACTTCAGAAATCCATTAAGCGGCTGAAGCTGCTGAAAGCGATGAGCGAAGACGGCCGGATCACGCAGTTTTCGAAGAAGGAAGGCGCGCGGCTCGACCGCGAGTTGAAACACCTCAAGCAGAATTTTTCCGGTGTCGAAAATATGACCACGCTACCGGACGCGATGTTCGTGATCGATCCGAACGCGGAAGTGATCGCCGTTCGAGAGGCGCGACGGATGGGCATCCCGGTGGTCGCGATTGTGGACACGAATTGTGATCCCGATCTCGTCAACTGGGTGATTCCAGGAAACGACGACGCGTTGCGCGCGATTCGGCTGTTCACATCGAAGATTTCCGATGCAGTGCTCTCCGGCCGGCAATCGTTCGAACAGTCGCAGATTGCGGACCAGAAAGCCGCGAGCGGCGAGCCCGCCGAAGACGGCGTCGACTACGTCGACACGAGCGCCTACGAGGTTTACGAGAAACAGGAAGGCGATTTCGTGGAAGGTGAGCCGGCCGAGGCTGTTCCGGCGGAAGAGGCAGCTGCTCCGGTTGCGAATGGGAATGGGGACGATTCGGTTCCGCACTAAATTTGTCCGCTTAAGATCAAGTATCCGCTATTGAATCGGGCATCGCATCGGGCCTGACCACTTCGGGTGGCTAGGCCCGAATCCATATAAAAAGGAATTGAGCGCATATATGGCAACAGACCCAAAACCGAATGTATCCGCGCAACAAGTGAAAGAGTTGCGCGATCGCACAGGCGCGGGATTTACAGCGTGCCGCGACGCGTTGATGGAAGCGCAGGGAAACGTGGAGGAGGCGATCAACATTCTGCGCAAGAGGGGCCAGGCCGCGGCTGCAAAGAAAGCGCAGCGGGCAACGTCTGAGGGGCTCGTGAGCTGCTACATTCACGCGGGCGGAAAAATCGGAGTGCTTGTGGAAGTGAATTGCGAAAGCGATTTCGTCGCGCGCACTGCAGATTTCCAGCGTCTATGCCACGATGTGGCGATGCACATTGCCGCGCTCGATCCTCGATTTTTACGCCGCGAGGAAGTGACGCAGGCAATTCTCGACCGCGAACGCGATATCTACAAGGACCAGGCGAAACAAACAGGCAAGCCCGAGAATGTGATCGAAAAGATCGTGAACGGCAAGATGGAAAAATTCTACGAAGAGAACTGCCTCTACGAGCAGCACTTCATCAAGGACGAAGGCGTCACGATCAAAGAGCTGGTGGATCAGGCGATCGCTAAGCTGGGCGAAAATGTTGCCGTGCGCCGTTTCTCGCGATTTAAAGTAGGCGAGATGGACGCGACGTCCGCGAATCCGCCGGCCGCTGACGAACCGGACGCGCCAGTTCCTACAGCTTAACCTGGCCTGAAAATCCCTTTAGCAGGGAAAATCGTGTGGGGCGGAGCCTGTCCGGTCTTACAAAGTGCTGTTGCCGCACGATCGTGCAAAAATTCCTCGAAGCCTATCGCGCCCGACTGGGCCGTCGTGACGAAAATCGCTAGTGCCAAAACGTTCGAACGGCACTAGAATGCCCGCGGGGAATCGCGGCCGACACGAAATGACAAACTCAGACGCAGCAACGAGAATTGGCGCGAATGGCGCGCCTGTGTATCAGCGGCTCGTCTTGAAGCTCTCAGGCGAATCGCTTTCGGGGCCGCAGGATTCCGGTATTCACGCGGCAACCATTCAGGGCATCGCGCATGAGGTAAAAGAAGTTCAGCAGCTGGGTGTGCAGGTGGCGATCATGGTCGGCGGCGGAAATATTTTCCGCGGCACGCGCCAGAAAGAGTTATCAATCGACCGCGCGACCGGCGACTACATGGGCATGCTTGCGACAGTGATCAACGGACTCGCGTTGCAGGATGCGCTCGAAAAATCCGGCTGCCGTACGCGGCTGATGAGCGCGATTGAGATGCATCAAGTGGCCGAACCTTTTATCCGTCGCCGCGCGACCCGTCACCTTGAGAAGGATCGCGTCGTGATCTTTGCGGCGGGCACGGGCAATCCATATTTTTCGACGGATACAGCGGCAGCGTTGCGCGCGATGGAAATCAAGGCACAAGTGATTCTAAAGGCGACGCGGGTGGATGGCGTGTACGACGCTGATCCGGAAAAAGTGTCGACCGCGAAACGGTTCGAGAGGATTTCGTATCTCGACGTGCTGCAGAAGGGTTTGTCCGTGATGGATTCAACGGCCATCTCCCTCTGCATGGACAACAAAATGCCGATCGTTGTGTTCAATATGAATGTGCCGGGAAATTTGAAACGCGTGGTGCTCGGCGAGCCCGTCGGATCGACCGTGGGCGCCGCGTGATGATCGAGCGACGGAGGCAATTTCGCAGATGACAATAATTGCCACAAGCAAAGATGCTCTCAGCCAGGCAAAACTCCGCATGGAAAAGGCAGTCGACGATTTTCGCAAGGAACTTTCCGGGATCCGCACCGGGCGCGCGAACGTCTCGCTGCTGGATCACATTCGCGTGGACTACCACGGCACGGCAATGCCGGTGAATCAGCTTGGCACGATGAACGTGCCAGACGCGACGATGATCGTGATTGCGCCGTGGGATCCGGGCGCCGTGCCGCTGATCGACAAAGCGATTCGAAGTTCCGATCTAGGGCTGAATCCGGCGAATGATGGGAAGGTGGTTCGCGTGCCGATTCCGGCCCTGACAGAAGATCGCCGCAAGGATCTGGTGAAGCACATACACAAGGTGCTCGAGAATCACCGCACGGCAGTCCGAAATGTTAGGCGCGACATTAAAGAGGCCGTCGAAAAACTCGAGAAAGAAAAGAAAATCAGCGAGGACGATAAGAAGCGCTCACTCGAAGAGCTGGAAAAACTCACCCAATCCGAATCGAAGAAGATTGAAGACCTGTCTGCACTGAAAGAAAAAGAAATAATGGAAATTAAGTGACGATCCGGCGAGGCTCGTCGCCCTGAGTCCCGCGAAGTAAGCCCGGCGAAGGATCCTTCGCTAGTTGTTTGCGCGATGGGGCGCGGCATGCCGCGCCCCTACTGAGCGAGTTGTGATGGAGTCTGGATCTTTAGTTCACGGTGCGGACGTCTTCGGGGCGAATCAGCGTGAAGGTACAGTCGCCTGTGACTGCCGAGCACGCCAACGTGCCACGGCGAACGAGCTTGATGGGTGAGGCGTCCGGGAACATCGGACCGTAACTGAGAGCGCGCAGCGTTGCTGCAAAAGGACGAAGTTTTTCGCTGCCTGAGATGAATCTAACGCCGTCGGCTTTGGCGCTTTTTTCTCCCGGTGAAAGCAGGATCAAGAAATCAGCTTCAGCGGCTTCCTTCAAGAGTTTTCCAGCCTGCAACGTTTGCATTGCTAGGAGTTCGGGCTGAGCTTTTTTCACGAGAGCGTCGATTCCGGAGTTGCCTCCAAGAAGAATTACGAGGCGCGCGCGCGTTTCGGGAACGGAATGTGGCGCGGCCATGGCGAGCGCATACATTTGAATAGCGCGGTCCTTTTCGTGGCGCCGTTCATAAATTTGCGCGAGATGACCGCCCACTTCACCGTGCTGATTCAGCAGCCACGCCGCCTGGATGAATTCGAAAGCTTTCGCGTCGTCACCTTTCTCGAAATATACCCAGCCCAGCGTGTCCCAGTAAGCGCCGATGCTTGCGACGGCGTTGAGATTATCGAGCGTAAGATTGGAAAGCTCGATATTGCGAAGATTCGCGGCCGTGGCTGAAACCGCCGACTCGGCGTACTGCTGCGCTTTTTCGAGATCGAGTTTGTGGTCGGCCAGATTGTACGCAACATTGTTCCAAACGTCGGGCGTCTGCGATATTTCCGCCGCTTTTTCGAACGCTGCGTCCGCCTTCGCGATTTCTCCAGTGTTCAGATAGGCCTGACCGAGCCCCACTTGCAGGCCGGCATTTTCGGGCGATAGGACGGAAGCCTTATCGAGCTCGGGAATGGCTTCCGCATATTTGTGCTCCTCGAGGAGGACGCCGCCGAGCGCGGCGTGCGCGACCGAATCGAGCGGATTCACTCCAATCTGCTTCTTGAACGCGGCTTCAGCCTCGTCGAATTTCTGTTGCTGCTGCAGTGCGAGGCCCAGGTAGTTGTAGGCGTGTTCGTCAAAAGGATTCACGTCGATCTGTTTGCGGAATGCGTTCGCGGCTTCGTCGAACTTGCCCGCGCGAAGATAGGCGAGGCCGAGGTCATTCCAGGCCTGCTTATGTTTTGGTTCAAGCTCTACGACCCGCTGGAAGAGCGGAATCGCTGCGCGCGTATTGCCTGAATTCAGGGCCGCCAGCGCAGTTTCGAATAATTCGTCGGCCTTCGCTGAAGCGGGAAGCGCGGGCGCTCCGGTGGTGGAGTTCTGGACAGAGAGGACTTGGGTTTCGTCGGATTCGACGGCGCGCGCAAACGCCAGATAATCTCCGGTGCGCGATGCGGGTAGTTCGCGCATCTTGAAAGTGAGAGAGCGAGCGACGGTGAGGACGTGATCGTCGTAGCGGTAGCTCGATTTAAATTCCGCGTAGTCGCGAGGGACCGACACACCAACAGGAGGTTGTGCGACATAGTTCGCGGGGAATGTTAGTTTCAGGTGGACTGTTACGTCGAGCGGGCTGCCGATGTGGATGGGCTCCGAATTGTCTTCGGGCACTTCCGGGACGCCAATCACGACCAGCGGCAAAGGGACTTTTGTCTTCTTGTTCGACCAATCGAGAAAATTCGGCTGCGTGAATTCGAGATCGACTTCGAACGGATGAGTGGTGTCCGAAGGGTCGCTCGGCTTTACGGCAGTGACTTCACCGCGAAGACCATCGAGCGTGGCGACCGTCTGGCCGAGTTCTTTCCATTGCGTTTGCGGCGTGCGACGAAAAGCGACACGAAGGGCCAACTCGTTGTCGCCGCGGACGTAATACCGAAGTTTGGAAGTAAGCTTGCCGAGCTCGCTCACCTGAGCGTCAATTTCAACTCGTTGCGTCGAAAGAAACGGCGGGTCTGCGGGAGTGTCCACAATTTTTCCGGCTCCATCGGGCGGAACCACGAGCGCCGGCTTGTTGCGCAACGAGGCAGCGAGAAGCCGGAATGGCGCCACTTCCGTCGTCGTGTCCATCCAGATGAGCTGGCCATCTACAGGAACTGCTGTGATGACGTGATCGAACTGCGACGGCGACGGCATCGAGACGTCCAGCTTTCGCAGCGACGGAATTAGCACCGCGTTCGACTGAATCCCCGCTGCGGCGAGCATGGCCGCTAGTAGAGTGTGCTTGTCTTTGCAGTCGCCGTATTGATTTGTGAAAACTTCGGAGGCGGCGTGAGGCTGATAGCGCCCGAGACCGAACGAAAGGCTGACATAGCGGATATTTTTTGAAACGTAATCGTAGAGCGCTTGAATTTTCTCGAGCTCAGTCGCGCGGCCCTGGATCAGCTCCTCTGTCTTCGCGCGGACTTCCGGCGAAGGCTCGGAGCGGCCTTTTTCAAGTTCGGCATACCAGTGAGCGATCTCTTCCCAATTCGCGAAGGTTGTGGCGCGCACATCCGGCGGTTTTGATGCGCTCGATTCGGATTTTTTCTTCGCTGCTTCCTCTTGCGTCGGGTGCGACACCAAAGCACGTTTCCAGCTGTAGATTGTTCTGTCTCCGGAGTCGGATTGGGTATATGGAAACTCGGGCGACTGAAGGTTGATGACGCGGCCTTTCGGAATATTCAGTTCGAGGCGTTCGTCGAGAACAATTGTGCCGTCGAGAAAATTGTGTTCGAACCAAAATTGGCCGGGAGCGAGCGGCGTGACCAGGTGCGTGACGATTTTGTATTCGAGAGTATCGCCCGGGCGCAGCGATGGGACGGTGATGTGTTTTTCCTTGTAATCCGTGTAAACGGGAGCGTCATTGGCGATCGACCCGGTCATGTCTTTTACGGCGTCGGCTCCGGCGGTGACGCTGGTGCCATCGGCCTTGTGCACGATGACGGTGTGGACGTCCATTTGCTCGTTCGCGGCGCTGTAGCCGAAGACGAGTTCGCCGAGCGTTTGCACTCCTGCGTCGCTTTGCACGTGGATGCGAACGGTGAGATCGCGTTCGCCCGTGCCGTCGTTTTCAAATCGCGCAGCAGAGTAGTATTGCTCGATGACAAACGGTTCCAGCGCGTAGTCGACTGGAGGTTGTGGCGGTGTGGCGGGAGAAGTTCCATTTTGGGCTGGTTGTGTCTGAGCGCTCGAAGGCTTGGCAGGCGGCTGCTGCGCTGACGGCTGCTGAGCGAAAACCGGTAGCGCAATCGCGAAAACCGAGAGAAGGCCAAGTCGCCGAAGACGTTGCATTCGTGCTCCCTGTTGAAATAAACGTCTCAAGTGTAGGGATTTTGTGAGTACTGGTAAAGCGTGGACGCTCGGACTTGTGAGCAATTGTGAATACGTCGGAACGATCTGGTGGAAGAATGTATTGAAGGAAGGCCATCTCCAGCGCAGGTACTAGAACTATAGCTCAATCATGTGTGCTTCTCTGTAAGATGCTTATTCTAAATGTGTTATTGTTTTTATTTCTGCGGCTCCGGGTGTCGTGCGCGAGCCCCTTCCTCATCGAGCCTCTGCGTCCGATCAAGCGAATCGCGCCAACTGGATATGAGCGCATTGAAGGGCAGTTTCATCGGGGAAATCGGTGTAAAATCCTCATTTCGGCGCGACGAAAATATTTGTATTTTTATTCGATTTATTTTCCACAATTGAGAAGGTTGACAAGAGCCTTTATTTTGCCTATACTTCCGCGGTTGTTCGGGCTTCGTTGTGAGGCTCTGTGGTGAAAGGGAAGTCTTCCGGCCCCGGAACAAAGAAGGACGGAACGGGGTACGAAAGAGCGGCCGAAATGGGACGCCAGTCCCGCAAAGCCGTGCAGCCTCTCCGTATTAAGCAGATGCAGTTCACTCCTCGGGGTGAAGCGTCAGCGCGGAGTACCTGAATTACCTTCGGGTGCGTAGGCGACCTTTTCTGTTCATTCACGTGCGTAGCTCTGCGCGGCGAATTTGTGTTTTCGCATGTGCAGAAGACGACGTAGAACTTTCGAAAGTTGAGGGGGGGTTAAGAGTGCCGACGTTTGCACAATTAGTGCGTTACGGCCGGGAAAAGATCCGGACGAAAACGAAATCGCCCGCGCTCGAAGGCTGCCCGGAAAAGCGCGGGGTGTGCGTTCGCGTTTATACCCAGACGCCGAAGAAGCCGAACTCAGCTCTGCGCAAAGTTGCGCGCGCGCGCCTGACGAACAGCGCAGAAGTAACCACGTACATCCCCGGCATCGGCCACAACCTTCAAGAGCACTCGATCGTGCTCGTTCGAGGCGGCCGCGTGAAGGATTTGCCGGGCGTTCGCTATCACGTGATTCGCGGAACGCTGGATGCAGCAGGCGTTGAAAATCGCAAGCAGGGGCGCTCGAAATATGGCGCCAAGCGGCCAAAAGCCGCACAGAAGTAGGAGAGCCGATAGATGCCTCGTAAAGGATGGGTTCTTCGCCGCAAAATTCCCGGCGATCCGGTTTACGGCAGTGACCTGGTGCAGAAGTTCATCTCGAGCATGATGTACGACGGTAAGCGCTCGACCGCGCAGACGATTTTCTATAATGCGATGGACCAGGTAGCGAAGAAGACGAACGACGATGCGTTTAAGCTGTTCAAGAAGGCCATCGAAAACTGCAAGCCTGTGCTGGAAGTGAAGTCGCGGCGCGTCGGCGGCGCGAACTATCAGGTTCCGGTGGAAGTGAATCCGTTCCGCCGGCAGTCGCTCGCGATTCATTGGCTGGTGCTGTACTCGCGCACGCGCGGCGGCAAGTCGATGACCGACCGACTGGCAGAAGAAATTATGGACGCGGCGAATGGCCGCGGCGGCGCCGTAAAGAAGAAAGAAGACGTGCACCGCATGGCGGAAGCGAACAAGGCTTTCGCGCACTATCGTTGGTAAGGGCGCTCGTAGTCGAATATTAAAATGGCACGAACCGTACAACTCGACCAGATTCGCAACATCGGGATCATGGCTCATATTGACGCCGGAAAGACGACGTCAACCGAGCGGATCCTGTTCTACACGGGTGTGACGTACAAGATTGGCGAAGTGCACGAAGGCACTACCGTGATGGACTGGATGGAGCAGGAGCGCGAGCGCGGGATTACGATTACCTCCGCGGCGACGACTGCGTCGTGGACAGCGATTCGACAAGAAATATCGCATCAATATTATCGATACGCCGGGCCACGTGGATTTCACGGTGGAAGTCGAGCGGTCATTGCGCGTTCTGGATGGCGCTGTGGCGATTTTTGACGCAGTAGCCGGCGTGCAGCCGCAGTCAGAAACGGTGTGGCGCCAGGCTGACAAGTACCGGGTTCCGCGCATTGCGTTCATCAATAAGATGGACCGCATCGGCGCCGATTTCGACCATTCGATCCGCTCGATGCGCCAGCGCCTTTCAGCCCACCCCGTACCCCTCCAGTATCCCATCGGCAGAGAAGACAATTTCATCGGCGTAGTCGATTTCATCGAAGAACGCGCCATTATCTGGAAGGACGAAACGCTCGGCGCCGAATACGAAGTCCTGCCGCTCGAAAAATTGTGGGACGCAAAATTTTTGGAATCGCGCCCTGAAATTGCCATTGCCGTGAAGGCTTCCGCGTTGACTCCTGAATTTTACAAAGAGCATCGCGACAAAGTTGTGGAGTATGTCGCCGAACACGATGACGCCGTGCTGACGAAATATCTTGCCGAACACAAGCTTGAGCCGGCCGAGTTGCGCGCTTCGATCCGCCGCTCGACGATTGGTTTGAAACTCGTTCCGGTCCTGGCGGGTTCGGCGTTCAAGAACAAGGGACTGCAGCCGCTGCTCGACGCAGTAATCGATTATTTGCCTTCACCTGTGGATGTTCCTCCGGTGGAAGGCGAAGATCCGAACGGCGACGAGGCGATCCTGCGCCGCGCGTCCGACGATCAGCCGTTCGCCGCATTGGCATTCAAGATCATGACCGACCCGTTCGTCGGCCACGTCACCTATATCCGTGTTTATTCCGGTGTGCTCAAGACTGGCAACTCCGTTTACAACTCGACTCGCAAGACGCGCGAGCGCATCGGACGTTTGCTGCGCATGCACGCGAACAAGCGTGAAGAAATCGAATCGATTGAAGCGGGTGATATCGCGGCGTGCGTGGGCTTGAAAAACGTAACGACGGGCGACACGCTGTGCGACGAAGAGAAGCCCATCGTTCTCGAGAACATTGATTTCCCGGCTCCCGTGATTTCCGTGGCGATCGAGCCGAAGACGAAAGCGGACCAGGAAAAAATGGGAACGGCGCTGGGGAAGCTGGCGCAGGAAGATCCTACGTTCCGCGTTCATACCGACCACGATACGGGCCAGACGTTGATTTCCGGCATGGGCGAGTTGCACCTGGAAATTATCGTCGACCGCATGATGCGCGAGTTCGGCGTGCAGGCAAATGTCGGCCGTCCGCAGGTGGCGTATCGCGAGACGATTCTGAAAGTCGCCGAAGGCGAAGGGAAATATATTCGCCAGACCGGCGGCCGCGGCCAGTATGGACATGCCGTGCTTTCCGTCCACCCGCTGCCGAATTCCAATCACGAGGACATGCACGAGATGTCCGACGGATGAAATCGACGAACTCTGCAAATCGATTGTCGGCAAGGGCGGGAAGTGGCACTTCGACAAGGAACACCGCCTCCTCTTCATCGACAAGGTGATTGGCGGAGCGATTCCGAAAGAATTCATTCAGCCGATCGAGAATGGCGTGCGCGAAGCGATGGAAACGGGCGTTCTCGCCGGCTACGAAATGGTGGATTGCGCTGTGGTGCTCGAAGACGGCAGCTACCACGACGTGGACAGCTCGGAAATGGCGTTCAAGATTGCGGGTTCGATGGCTTTCAAGGCTGCCTGCAAGAAAGCCAATCCGAGACTGCTGGAGCCGATCATGCGCGTTGAAGTGGTTGTTCCGGAAGATTACATGGGGCCAGTGATCGCGGACCTGAACTCACGCCGCGGCCAATTGCAGGGCCGGGAATCGCGCGGCGGCACGGAGATTATCAACGTACGCGTTCCGCTTGCAGAGATGTTCGGATACGCCACGGAAATTCGCAGCCGCACCCAGGGTCGCGGCAGTTTTACGATGCATTTTTCTCATTACGAGCAGGCGCCGAATTCCGTGTCCGAAGAAGTGATCGCACGAGCGACCGGCAAGGAAGTTAGGTCCTAATCCAGTTTTTGTATTCGAGATTGAGAACGGCACGCTGAACGCAGAGGAGCAGAGCTGATGGCGAAGGAGAAATTCGAGCGCAGTAAGCCGCACGTGAACATTGGGACGATCGGTCACATCGATCACGGAAAGACGACGTTGACGGCGGCGATTACGAAGGTGCTGTCGAAGAACAACCCGAAGGTGCAGTTTCGCGCGTTCGATTCGATCGACAACGCGCCGGAAGAGCGCGAGCGCGGAATCACGATTGCGGTGTCGCACGTCGAGTACGAGACGCCGAACCGCCATTACGCGCACATCGATTGCCCCGGGCACGCGGATTACATCAAGAACATGATCACAGGAGCGGCGCAGATGGACGGCGCGATCCTGGTGGTGGCAGCGACGGACGGCCCGATGCCGCAGACGCGCGAACATATTCTGCTCGCGCGGCAGGTGGGTGTGCCGTACATCTGCGTGTTTCTGAACAAGTGCGACATGGTGGAAGATCCTGAATTGCTCGAGCTGGTGGAACTGGAAGTACGCGAGCTTTTGAAGATGTATCAATTTCCGGGCGACACGGTACCGGTGATACGCGGCTCGGCGCTGAAAGCGTTGGAAGGCGATGCGAAGTGGGAGAAGTCGATTATCGAGTTGATGGAAGCGGTGGATAAGAACATTCCACTGCCGGTGCGAGATATCGAGAAGCCGTTTGCGATGCCGATCGAAGACATTTTTTCGATTTCTGGTACGCGGTACGGTTGTGACAGGTCGAATCGAACGCGGCAAAGTGAAAGTGGGCGAGGAAATCGAGATTGTAGGGTTCCGTCCGACGATGAAGAAGACGGTGACGGGCGTGGAGATGTTCCGCAAGCTGCTGGATGAAGGAATCGCGGGCGACAACGTGGGATTGCTGCTGCGCGGGACGGAAAAAGAGGAAGTGGAGCGCGGGCAGGTGTTGGCAAAGCCGGGATCGATCACGCCGCACACGAAGTTCAAAGCGGAAGCATACGTATTGACGAAGGAAGAAGGCGGGCGGCACACGCCGTTCTTCACAGGATACCGGCCGCAGTTTTATTTCCGGACGACGGACGTGACGGGAGACGTGAAACTGCCGCAGGGAGTGGAGATGGTGATGCCGGGAGACAATATATCGGTGGAGATCACGCTGATCACGCCAGTGGCGCTGGAGAAGGGATTGCGATTCGCGATTCGCGAAGGCGGCCACACAGTCGGAGCCGGCGCCGTCGCCGAGATCATCGAGTAAACATGCCCAACGGAGAAAAAATTCGGATTCGTTTGAAGGCATACGATCACCGCATTCTCGATCAATCGACGAAAGAGATCGTAGACACAGCAAAGCGGACCGGCGCAGAAGTAGCTGGGCCGATCCCTCTGCCCACGGTCATTAATCGTTGGACCGTGCTGCGGTCGCCGCACGTGGACAAAAAGTCGCGCGAGCAGTTTGAGATGCGCACGCACAAGCGCCTGATTGATATTCTCGAGCCGACGCCGGATACAGTGGACGCGCTGATGAAGCTCGATCTACCGCCTGGTGTAGACGTTGAGATCAAAGCTTTCGGACGCGAGCACACAACGAAGTAGCGGTCACTATCACTAAATGTAGCTCAGGTCTTCAGGCCTGAGGCCTTTCGAGGAAAGAGCGAACGCGATGGCAGTCACAGGCATACTCGGAATCAAGCTGGGAATGACGCAAGTCTTCGCCGACGACGGCACCGCAGTCCCTTGCACGGTGCTGCAAGCGGGACCGTGCGTGGTGGTGCAGCGGCGGACGAAAGATAAAGATGGCTACGACGCGGTGCAGCTCGGTCTCGTTGAGTTCATCAAGCCGCAACGCGTGCGCAAGCCGATGACCGGGCATTTCAAGAAGGCTGGTGTTGCGCCGATGCGTTACGTCCGCGAAGTGCGGCTCGGCGATTCGAAGGACGAAACGAAACCGGGCGACCGTGTGCTTGTCGATGGCTTCAAGATCGGCGAGTTTGTCGATGTGACCGGGATCAGCAAGGGCAAAGGATTCGCAGGCGGCGTGAAGCGCTGGCACTATCGCGGCGGCGACGCAAGTCACGGTTCGATGTTTCACCGCGCTCCGGGCGGCATCGGCGCGAGTTCGTTTCCATCGCGCGTGTGGAAAGGCCAGCATTTTCCGGGGCACATGGGCAATGCGCGCGTCACGTCGAAAAATTTGCGCGTTGTGAAAATCGATACAGACGAAAATCTGTTGCTCGTCCGCGGCGCCGTTCCGGGCCCGGCCGGCAGCTACATATTCATCAACAAGGCCCGAGCGGCCAAGTAACTTCGTAAGAGAGACAAAGAGACGACGATGCCTGTAGCGGACGTAATGAATCTTGAGGGCAAGAAAGTCGGCCAGATTGAACTGGCGGACGATGTGTTCGGCGTGAAGATGAATCAGGATCTTCTGCACGAAGCCGTGCGGCACTATCTCGCAGGGCGGCACGCTGGAACGCACAAGACAAAAGACAAGAGCGAAGTAAGCGGCTCGGGCAAAAAGCTTTGGAAGCAGAAGGGCACCGGCCGCGCGCGTGTCGGCTCGATTCGGTCTCCGCTCTGGCGCCATGGCGGCACGGTGCACGGGCCAACTCCGCGCAGCTACGACTACGCGCTGCCAAAGAAGATGATTCTCGGCGCGTTGCGCTGCGCGCTCTCGGCAAAACTTGCGGACGCGAAGCTGACGATCGTGGACGGCTGGAAACTTGAGTCACACAAGACGAAGCCGTTTCGCCAGACGCTTGGAAAGATCGAGAAAGACACGCAGACGATTCTGCTGGTGGAAAGCGGCGCAAACCTGAACCTCGAGCGAGCCAGCCGCAATCTTGACGGCGTACTGCTCGTTCCGGCAACGGGTCTCGAAACGTACGACCTGCTACGGCACGATCGCCTGATGCTGTCGCGCGAAGCTGCTGCGAAATTGAATCGCGCGCTTTCGGCTACGAAACCCGAAATTCCGGTACAGATCGAGCCGGCTCCTCGAGTCGCCGAGAAGACTTCCACCGCGAAGAGTGAAAAGGCCGAAGCAAAAGCGCACGCGAAAACGGCCGCTCCGAAAGCTGGAAAGAAGCCGGCGGCGGGCAAGAAAGTGAAATCGAAATCCAAGCCAAAGGCGAAGAAGGGTTAAGCGATGGCGACCAGGCTCTATCAGATTATCCGGCGTCCGATCATTACCGAAAAAGGTCTCGCCGTGAAAGAGACGCAGCATACGGTGGTATTCGAAGTCGCGCCCGATGCCACGAAAACCGAAATCAAGGAAGCGGTGCAGCGCGTTTTCAAAGTGAAAGTGGATCACGTGCGCACGGCGAATTTTCACGGCAAGTTTCGCCGCCGCGGTCGCGCCGAAGGTCACCGGCGCGATTGGAAGAAAGCGTACGTCCGGCTTGTGGAAGGCGAAAAAATGATTGAGTACGCCGAGAATCTGTAGATGCGGCGAGGTCCGGGGCCGAATCGGCTCCCGCAAAGGTAAGAGGCAATACTAATGGCACTAAAAACATTTAAACCATATACGCCCTCGCGGCGCTTTCTGACGATGCTCGATAAGAGCGAAATCACAAAGCAAACGCCGGAGAAATCGCTGACGGAATCGAAGAAGCGCACCGGCGGACGCAATTCGCACGGTGAAGTGACGGCCTGGCACCGCGGTGGCGGCCATGCGAAGAAGTACCGGTCGATCGATTTCCGCCGCGAAAAAACCGGAATCCCGGCGAAAGTCGCGTCCATCGAATACGATCCCAATCGTTCGGCGCGGATTGCGTTGCTGCATTACGCGGACGGCGAGAAGCGCTACATCCTGCAGCCGGTGGGCCTGGAAGTGGGCATGACGGTGCAGAACGGCGAAGCTGCGGATATTCTCCCCGGAAACGCGCTGTCGATCCGGCATATCCCGCCGGGCACCATGGTTCATAACCTGGAGCTTTATCCGGGGAAGGGCGCGCAAGTTGTACGTTCGGCGGGCGGAGCGGCGCAGCTTCTGAGCAAAGAAGGAGATTTTGCGCTGGTGAAGTTGCCTTCCGGCGAAGTCCGGAAATTCAGCGTGGATTGCATGGCGACGATTGGACAGCTCGGCAATCTCGACCACGAAAATGTTACGTACGGGAAAGCGGGCCGCACGCGCTGGCACGGAAAGCGTCCCACGGTGCGCGGAGTGGCAATGAATCCGGTTGACCATCCGCACGGCGGCGGTGAAGGCCGCGTGAAGGGCAACCACCCGCAAACTCCCTGGGGTTTTCCAACTCTGGGAGCGAAGACGCGGAAGAAGCGTCCGAGCGACCGGATGATCGTAGAACGGCGAAAGCCGTAGTGAATGTAGCTCAGGTCTTTAGACCTGAGGATGTATCGGAGAAAAGAAGCAAAATGAACCCGGCGCGGCGGGTACTAGAGAGCAACCCTATGACAGCCAGTAGAACGTCACGACGTTCGCATCGACGGACAACCAGGCGAGCGGCACGACCGCGGAAAGCAGTTGCGCGGCGTGCAGCGAAGCCAGTTGTGAAGACCGTTTCGAAGCTCACGCCTCCGCCGCAGGTTCTGTTTCGTTTGTGCAAGGCCGGTTGGGCCGTGATTGTAGAAAAAATTCCGAACGCGCAGGGGACACGTTTTGTATGTCCTTTCTGCCCGCTTTCGCACCGCGTTTCGGGCCCCGTGCGGGGCTTCCGGAAAATGCGGCGCGCGCAGTGGGTGAAATTGCGCCGGGTTGAGGAGTAGGAAGAAAGATGCCGCGCTCGCTAAAAAAGGGACCGTTCATCGATGACCATCTTCGCGTGAAGGTGGAAGCGTTGAACGAGCGGAACGAAAAGAAAGTCATCAAGACCTGGTCGCGCCGCTCGACGATTTTGCCCGAGATGGTGGGGCACACGATTGCGGTCCACAATGGACGGAAGTTCATTCCCGTGTACATAACCGAGCAGATGGTGGGACACAAACTCGGTGAGTTCTCGCCGACGCGAACCTTCAAAGGCCACGCCGTGAAAGCGGCACTCGAGAGGGCGGCAGCAGCGGCGGGCGGACCAGCGGGCGGCGCAGCAGCACCGGCGGTAGGCGGCACTGGCGGCGCAGCTCCTGCGCCGAAGGCATAGACGATGGCTACGGCGATTCAGGCTACCGGTCAGATCGAAGGCATTGCGAAGGCGCGATACATTCGCGTGTCTCCGCAGAAGGCGCGCCTCGTAATTGACTTAATCCGCGGGCAACGCGCGGAAGATGCGCTTCAGACTTTGCGTTTCACGAAAAAGCGCGTCGCAAAAGAAGTGGAAAAGACTTTGCGCAGCGCGATTGCGAACGCCGAACGCAAGGCCGAAGATTCCGGCGAGTCGCTCGACGTGGACGCGCTGTTCGTCACGCGCTGCTACGTGAACGAAGGGCCGCGATGGAAGCGGCTGCGTCCCGCGCCAATGGGCCGCGGCTTCCGCTACCAGAAGCGCACCTCTCACATCATTGTGGAAGTGGCCGAGCATCACCGCGCTGCAGCGGATCGCGCTGCGGCAGCGGTTGCCGAAGAGCAAGCATCGAAGGGCGTGAAGGGCGCCGTGCGGAAAGCCCGCAAAGCGCTTGAGAAACGCACCAAGCAACAACCGAAGAAAAAGAAGTAGGAGGCTCGTTTGGGGCAGAAAACACATCCGTACGGATTTCGGCTGGGCTACAACAAAGGCTGGAAGTCCCGCTGGTTTGCGAAGAAGGACTACGCCGACCTGCTGCACGAGGACGTGCAGCTCCGCAAAGTTCTGAAAGAGAAGCTCAAGTCCGCGGGTATCGACTCGATTGACGTCGAACGCGCCGCGAACAAGCTTGTTGTCCGAATTTACACGGCGCGTCCCGGCATCATCATCGGCCGCAAGGGCTCGGAAATCGACAAGCTCAAGAACGAAGTGCAGAAGCGGACGAAGCGGGAAGTGCACATCGACATCCAGGAAGTACATCGCCCGGAATTGAACGCGACGCTTGTCGCCGAATCGATTGCCTTGCAGCTCGAAAAGCGCGTGGCTTTCCGCCGAGCGATGCGCAAAGCAGTTGATTCCGCGCTGCGATTTGGATGCAAAGGCATCAAGGTGCGCGTGGCGGGCCGGTTGAACGGCGCCGAAATCGCACGCAAAGAATGGTATTTGCAAGGGCGGCTGCCGCTTCAGACATTGCGCGCGGACATCGATTTCGGCACCGCAGAAGCGCATACCACCTACGGATTGATTGGCGTGAAGTGCTGGATTTATCAGGGCGAAAAAATCCCCGAACGCGGTAAGGCCAAGGCAACCGCGGCAGCAACAGTCTAAGGAAACAGGCGACCGATTATGTTGATGCCGAAGAAAGTGAAGTACCGCAAACAGCAGCGCGGCCGGCGCACTGGAAAAGCTTGGCGCGGCGGGGCGCTGGCGTTTGGCGAGTACGGATTGAAAGCGCTCGAACCGGCTTGGATTACCGACCGGCAGATTGAAGCAGCGCGCGTTGCGATTACGCGTTTCATCAAGCGCGGCGGAAAGCTTTGGATTCGGATTTTCCCGGACAAGCCGTTCACAAAGAAGCCGGCTGAAACTCGAATGGGTAAGGGAAAAGGTCCACCGGAACACTGGGTGGCCGTCGTGAAGCCGGGACGAGTGATGTTTGAAATGGCAGGCGTGGATTTGGCGGCGGCGACTGAAGCGATGAAGCTTGCGGCGCACAAGCTGCCGATCCGGACAAAATTTGTAAGCCGGGCGGAGGAACTTTAATGGCGCGGAGCATGGAGAAGTACCGCGAGTTGAACGCGAACGAGCTCGAAATCAAGCAGCGCGAGCTTTCGGAGCAGATTTTCCGCCTGCGTTTTCAGCTCTCCACAGGCCAGGCGGAAGGCTTGAAAAAGCTGCGCGAAGCGAAACGCGACTATGCGCGGATTAAAACCCTGCAGCGCGAGAACGAATTGAGGAAGGCGTAATGGCAAACCAAGCAGCAGCAGTCGAACAATCGGCTCCGGTACGCGGAGCGCGGCAGGTATTGGTCGGCGTGGTGACGAGCGCGAAGATGCAGAAGACGATCGTCGTGAAAGTCACGCGCACCACGCAGCATCCGCTGTATCAGCGAGTGATTCGCTTTAACAAGAAATACTACGCGCACGATGAGACGGGCGATGCGCGCGTTGGTGATGTGGTGAGAATCGTTTCAACCCGGCCGCTTTCGAAGCTGAAGCGCTGGAGGCTCAAGGAAGTTATCTCGCGCTCGACGCGCGTGGCCTAAGCGCGAAGCAGCGGCTGGTTGATTGAAAAGGGCGACAGGGGAGCACGAAAATGGTTCAGATGAGGACGTGGTTGACGGTGGCCGATAATTCGGGAGCGCGCCAGATCACGTGCATCCTTCCAATCGGAGGAGATGCGGGATTGACGGCATCATTGGGCGACATTATTACGGCAGCGGTAAAAGAAGCGACGCCAGACAGCCAGGTAAAAAAAGGAAAAGTGGTGCGAGCGGTTGTAGTCCGCACCCGGAAAGAGCAGCGGCGCAAGGACGGTACGTACATCCGGTTTGACGACAATGCCGCAGTGCTGATCAACGATGCAAACGAGCCGATTGGGACGCGCGTGTTCGGCCCTGTCGCCAGAGAGCTGCGAGACAAGAAGTTCACGAAGATCATCTCGCTGGCTCCGGAAGTGTGGTAGCGATGAGAGAAAAAATCGAAAAACCAGTTCCGATCGGGATTCGCCACGGCGACATGGTCCGAATCATGGCCGGACGCTCGAAAGGCAAGACGGGGAAAGTACTGTCCGTCGATAAGCTCAAGAATCGTGTGACGGTCGAGCACGCGAACATCATGAAGAAGCACACGCGGCCAAACCCTTCGAAGAATATCAAGGGCGGAATTCTCGAGAAGGAAGCGCCCCTGCATCTTTCGAATGTGATGCTGGTTTGCCCCGGATGCAGCAAGCACACGCGGGTAGGCCACACGACGCTGCCGGATGGCACCAAAGCGCGCGTCTGCCGGCGCTGCAACACGACATTTGAGAGTTAAGAATCGAATCACTGGAACGAGACGCTTGAAAGAGGCGATTAGAAAATGATTAGCCGTTTGCATGAAAAGTACCGAAAAGAGGCCATCCCGGCGCTGTCGAAGCGCTTCGGATTCACGAACACGATGGCCGTACCGCACGTGAAGAAAGTGACGCTCAATATCGGTCTTGGCGAAGCGAGCGCGAACGCGAAGCTGCTCGATACGGCCGCCGTAGAGCTCGGACAGATTACGGGACAGAAGGCAGTGATCACGCGCGCGAAGAAGTCGATTGCGAATTTCAAAATCCGCAAAGGCATGCCCATCGGCTGCATGGTCACGTTGCGCGGCGAGCGGATGTACGAATTTCTCGACCGGCTTTCGGCGATCGTTCTGCCGCGCGTGCGCGACTTCAAAGGCTTGCCGCCGAATTCATTTGATGGCCGCGGCAATTACACGCTGGGCTTGAAGGACCAGCTGGTGTTTCCCGAAATCGATTACACGCGAGTGGACAAAATCAAGGGCATGAACATCACGATTACAACTTCGGCCCGCAACGACGAAGAAGGGCGCGAGCTGCTGAAGCTGCTCGGCGTGCCTTTCCGGGCGTAAGAGGCTAAGGAGATCGAGAAGCATGGCTCGTACCAGTCAAATCGCAAAGACGCACAAGAAGCTGAAGTTCAAGGTTCGCGAGCGCAACCGTTGCCGGATTTGCGGCCGTGCGCGCGGAACTCTGCGGAAGTTTCAGATGTGCCGTATCTGTTTTCGAGGCCTCGCGCTCAAGGGTGAAATCCCGGGCGTCGTGAAGGCAAGCTGGTAAGGAAGGACGAATGACGACTGATCCAGTAGCAGACATGTTGACGCGGATTCGCAACGCATCGCGAGCGAAGCACCCTCGCGTGGATTTGCCTTCTTCGAAATTGAAGGTGGAAATCGCGCGCATTTTGAAGGACGAAGGCTATCTCTCGAATTTCAAAGTTGTCGAAGAGAAGGGCAAAAAGACGCTGCGCGTATTCTTGCGCTATACGCCCGACCGTCGCTGCGTCATCACGGATTTGCAGCGCGTCTCGCGGCCCGGCTCGCGCCGTTATGTTGGAAAATTCGATATCCGCCCTGTCGTGGGCGGAATGGGAATTTCGATCGTCTCGACGCCTCGCGGATTGATGACCGGCCGGTCGGCGCGCAAAGAAGGCGTCGGCGGCGAACTGTTGTGCGAGGTTTGGTAAAGATTCTCAGTCTGTAAGTTTCGCTGGTAACGCTGTTAACGAGGACCGAACAGAGCCATGTCGCGAATTGGAAACAAAGTGATTCCCGTACCGTCCGGCGTAAAGATTCAGATCAAGGACGGCAGCGTGGAAGTGCAGGGCCCTAAGGGCAAGATGAACGTGCGAGTACCGTCTGGAATCCGGTTCGAACAGAAGGACGGCATGCTGGTCGCCAAGCGCGACGCGGAAGAGCACCGGGCGCTACATGGTCTTGCTCGCGCTCTCGTCGCGAACGCCGTCACCGGCGTCACAACCGGATTCAAGAAAGACCTCGACATCGTGGGCGTCGGCTATCGCGCGGAAGTGAAAGGCAAGAACGTCGTGTTGGCGCTTGGTTATTCGCATCCGATTGAATTCCCGATTCCCGAAGGGATTCAAATCGCAATCGAGAAGCAGACGCACATGGCAGTCACCGGTGCGGATAAGAATCAAGTGGGACAGGTTGCCGCAAATCTTCGCGCGCTTCGTCCGCCTGACCCGTACAAGCAGAAAGGCGTTCGAATCACTGGCGAACGCTTGAAGAAGAAGGCTGGAAAGGCCGGAGCAAAAACGACGGCGTAGTCTGTTCGATCTGGAAGGAGAAAACGAGTGGCGGCACCGGTTCGAAGATTATCTCGGGAAGCGCATCGCCGGCGAATTCACGTTCGCACGCGCCGGACACTGGCGGGCACCTCAGAGCGTCCGCGCCTTTGCGTGCATCGCTCGACCAAGCACATCCGCGCGCAGGTGATTGACGACCAGACGGCGCGAACGATTTGCTCGGCAAGTTCGCTGGATAAAGAAGTCCGCAAACAGATCAAGAACGGCGGCAACATCGCCGCATCGAAGGTCGTCGGCAAGATCGTGGCCGAGCGCGCGCGTGAAAAGGGCGTTGAGAAGGTCGTTTTCGATCGCGGCGGCTATCAATATCACGGCCGCGTGCAAGCGCTTGCCGAAGCGGCCCGGGAGGCGGGCCTGAAGTTCTAAAACCTATGTCGAAACAAGAGCTCAAAGACACGCTTTCCATTCGCCGGCTGATCAACACGAACACGGCGAACTTGAAGGATCAAGTCGTCTCGATCAACCGCGTCACGAAAGTCGTGAAGGGCGGAAAGAACCTCACCTTCTCGGCTCTCGTGGTCGTCGGCGACCAGAGCGGCCATGCGGGGTTCGGCATGGGCAAGGCTCGCGAAGTTCCCATGGCGATTCGCAAAGCCATCGAGCAAGCGAAGAAGAACATGGTGAAGCTAAACCTGAAAGGCACGTCGATTCCGCACCAGGTACTCGGCCGTTACGGCTCGGGTCAGGTGCTGCTGAAGCCCGCGCCTGAAGGAACGGGCGTAATCGCAGGCGGCCCCGTGCGTGCCGTGATGGAGGTTGCGGGAATTACGAACGTGCTCACGAAATCGCTGGGTACATCGAACCCGCACAACGTAATTAAGGCGACTTTCGACGCACTCCTGCATTTGAAGGACGCGGCAAAAGTTAAAGAAGCCCTCGGTAAGGGAGCGGACGAAGCGGCTGCATCCTAGCCGCTCCGCGTGCGAAAAATGGCGACGACAAAGAAAAAAGCGGGAACGCTAAAAATCAAGTGGGTGGTCAGCTTCATTGGCTGCCCTCGCGGAATGCGGCAGACGATTCGCGGCTTGGGCTTCCGCCGCATGAACCAGGTGATCGAGCACGAGGACACACCCTCGGTTCGAGGGATGATCGCGAGAGTTCATCACCTCGTGAAGGTTGAGGAATAGGCATGGCTGAGAAAGCGACACTATCCAATCTGAAACCGCCGCGCGGATCGCGTCATCGCAAAGTGCGCGTGGGGCGCGGCATGGGCTCGAAGATGGGCAAGACTTCGGGCGCAGGAAACAAGGGGCAGCAGTCCCGCCGCGGCTATTCTCGACGACCTGGCTTTGAAGGCGGCCAGATGCCGCTCCATCGCCGTCTGCCGAAGCGCGGCTTTTCCGCGCCGTTTTCGAAGACGTTCGCGGTCGTTAACGTCGAGACCCTGAATGCTTTTGCAGCGGGCGAGACGGTGACGCCCGAAGCTCTCCTCGGTTTCGGCATCGTACGCGCTTCGCGAGACAAAGTGAAAGTCCTCGGGGACGGTGAATTGAGAGTTGCGCTCACCGTGCACGCGCACGCATTCAGCAAATCGGCGCAGGAAAAGATTGAGCGCGCCGGAGGCAAGGTCGAAATCCTGAAATGAAGAAGCTCGTCGAGGCATTTCGAAATATCTTCAGCACGCCGGACCTGCGTAACCGAGTTCTGTTTACGCTGGCGTTGCTGGGGGTGTATCGACTCGGCGCTTTCATTCCAACTCCTGGTATCAACACCGACCTGTTGCAACAGCTTTTCGAGCAGGGTAGAGGTTCGGTGCTGGGCCTTATGGACCTCTTCAGCGGCGGCAATTTCCGGCGGCTGACGATTTTCGCGCTTGGCATCATGCCGTACATCACCGCCTCGATCATTTTGCAGTTGATGGTGGTGGTGTGGCCTTACCTCGAGCGCCTGCAAAAAGAAGGCGAGCTTGGCCGCCGCAAGATCACGCAGTACACGCGCTATTTGACGATCATGTTGAGCGCGTTCCAGTCGTTTACGATTGCCGAGACGCTGACGCGCCAGAGCATGTCCGGCCAGGCGCTCGTGTATCACCCGGGACCGCGTTTCATCATGATGACCATGTTGACGCTGACGACCGGCTCGGCATTTATTATGTGGCTTGGCGAACAAATCAGCGACCGCGGAATCGGCAACGGAATGTCACTGATCATTTTCGCCGGAATCGTGGTTGGATTGCCGCGTGCGGTTGGCGATCTGTGGGACAAAGCAAAGACGCAGCAATGGGGTTCGTTCACGCCCATCGCTTTGATTGCGATGTTTGCGCTGATGGCGGCCGTAATTGCTTTTATCGTATTTATGGAAGGCGGTCAGCGGCGCATTCCCGTGCAGTACGCGAAGCGCGTGATGGGGCGAAAAGTGATGGGCGGGCAGATGACGTATCTACCTCTGCGCGTGAATTCCGGCGGCGTAATTCCGCCGATTTTCGCGAGTTCGCTGCTCACGTTCCCACAGACTTTGGCTCTTCTGTTCGCGAGCAAGTCGCCGTTTTTCGGCAAGATTGCGAACACGATTCGCTGGGGTGAACCGCTCTACACCGTCATTTATGTCACGCTGATTATCTTTTTTGCGTTCTTCTACGTCGGGATTATTTTCAATCCCACTGAGCTTGCGGACAACATGCGGAAATACGGCGGCTTCATTCCGGGCATTCGTCCGGGCCGCAATACGTCGGAGCACATTAACCGGATTCTGACGCGACTCACGTTTGTTGGCGGCGTGTATTTGGCGATTGTTTGCCTGCTGCCTGAATGGATGATTTCCGGCATTCATCTGCAACACCTGTGGCTTGTGGGCGACTGGTTCGACCGGCATATGTGGCGCTTCGTTCTCGACGGATTGAATGTGCAGTTTTATTTCGGCGGCACGTCGCTGTTGATCGTCGTAGGCGTGGCGATGGATACGGTGCAGCAGCTCGAAGCGCAACTCGTGATGCGAAACTACGACGGGTTCGTGCGGAAGGGCCGGGTCCGAGGACGTCGCAGTTAATGACGTCAGGGCGGCGGTACAGATGTCGCTGAATCGGGCAATCATCTTTCTGGGACCGCCGGGAGCCGGGAAGGGAACCCAGTCGAAGCTGGTCGCGCACCGGTACAACGTGCCGCACCTTTCGACGGGCGACATGTTGCGCGATGCCGTAACTCGCGGAACTGAACTTGGTCAGATGGCCAAGCCGATTATGGAACGCGGCGAGCTCGTTCCAGACGGCATCGTGATGGGGATGGTCGAGGAGCGGTTGTCGCGGCCCGATGCGGCGCGCGGATTTATCTTCGATGGGTTTCCGAGGACGATTCCGCAGGCCGAGCAATTCGATGCGATTTTGAAGCGCAGCGGGTTTGCGAAACCGGTCGTAGTGGAGTTTCGCGTAAGCCCGGACGTGCTGCTGCGCCGGGTGGCTGGCCGATGGACTTGCAGCGTGGGCGGTGAGACGTACAACGTATTTGAACGTCCGCCGAAAGTTGCCGGCATTTGCGACAACGACGGCGGAAAGCTGGTGCAGCGCACCGACGATCAGGCCGACGTAGTGAAAGAGCGGCTTGCAGCTTATGAACGCCAGACGAAGCCTCTGGCCGATTATTACCGTAACCACGGCGCGCTTGAAGTTGTAGACGGTACGGCGGGCGTAGATGAAGTGAGCCGTGCGCTCGCAGAAATTTTCAAGCGTGCGGAAGGGCAAGATGGTCATCTGTAAATCGCCGGCTGAGCTCGAGAAAATGCATCAGGCGGGTTTGATCGTTTGGGGAGCGCTCGAAAAAATGCGCACGATGATTAAGCCGGGGATTTCGACAAAAGATCTGGACGAGTTTGCCGAGGCGTACACGGGAGAGCATAAAGCCCGCCCGGCATTTAAAGGTTATCGCGGGTATCCAGGTTCGGTGTGCACGTCGATCAATCAAGAAGTGGTGCACGGGATTCCTTCGGCGAGCCGCAAGCTGCACGAAGGCGACATCTTGTCGATGGATTTTGGCGTCGATCTGAACGGGTACTTCGGCGATGCGGCGCTCACAGTTCCAGTGGGAAAGATTTCGCCGGAACGCGAGAAGCTGTTGCGAGTCACGCGAGAATCGCTCGAGCGCGCCATCGAAAATGTTCGAGCCGGCAATCGCCTCGGGGATGTTTCCGCGGCGGTGCAGCAGTGGGTTGAGAAGAGCGGTTTCTCGATCGTTCGCGAGTTCGTAGGCCACGGCATCGGAACGAAGATGCACGAGGAGCCGCAAATTCCGAACTACGGAACGGCGGGGCACGGGCCACGGTTGCAGGAAGGAATGGTTCTCGCAATCGAGCCGATGGTGAATCGCGGCGGGCCAGGCGTAAAGATTCTCGCCGACGATTGGACGGCAGTGACGACGGACGGCAGTGACTCGGCGCATTTCGAGCACACGGTCGCGGTCACAGCTAACGGGCCCTGGATTTTGACGCGGCCACGGGACGCCGTCGGCCCCGTTTGGTGACCGTTCGGTAAAGGATTGCGAGGAATTTGGTGAGTAGCAGGGTAGTGAAAAGTACGAGTTGGATCGCAATGCAGACAGGAGCACATGGCTAGAGGGCCCGTTAAAGACAAGAAGCCGGGAGAAAGCGGGAAAGAGGACGCCATCGAAGTAATGGCGACCGTGATCGAGCCGCTTCCGAACGCCATGTTCCGGGTGGAGCTCGAGAATAAGCACCAGGTTTTGGCCCACATCTCGGGGAAAATGCGGAAGAATTTTATTCGCATCCTGCCCGGAGATCGCGTCGCGGTCGAGCTTTCGCCTTACGACCTTACGCGCGGACGAATCGTGTACCGCTACAAGTAATCGCTGCACGTAGTCGGGACGAAGACGACGGAGTCGAAAATGAAGGTACGAGCATCGGTAAAGAAAATTTGCATGAAGTGCAAAGTCGTTCACCGGCGCGGCGTGGTGCGCGTAATTTGTTCGAACGCGAAGCACCGCCAGCGCCAGGGGTAAAGAACAAAAGGTACGAGATCACGGAGGAACTGTATGGCACGCATCGCAGGTGTGGACCTTCCGCCGAATAAGCGGCTCTGGATCGGCCTCACGGCCATCTATGGAATCGGGCAGGTGCGCGCGAAGTCGCTCGCGGAAAAAGCGAAAGTCGACCACACCAAGAAGATCAAAGATTTGACGGAAGACGAAGTCACTCGACTCCGTGCGGCAATTGAGTCCGAAGGCAGGATTGAAGGCGACCTCCGCAAAGAAATGCAGATGAATATCCGTCGCCTGATTGAAATTCAGGCGTATCGCGGCCTGCGCCACCGCCGTAATCTTCCTGTGCGCGGCCAGCGAACGCATACCAACGCGCGCACTCGCAAGGGCCCGCGGAAGGGCGCAGTCGCAGCGAAGAAGAAAGTAGCAGCGCGCAAATAGCTCTGACGAATTTATGTAGCTCAGGTCTTTAGACCTGAGTCTGTTTAGACGAGAGGATCAAATTGGCCAAAGAACCGAAAGACGCAGCCGCCGGAGCAGCAGTACCTGGTGGAGCCCCGGCAAAAACGTCGAAGCGCAAGAAAGAGTTTCGCAAGAAGCGTGAAAAGCGCGTTGTGCCGCATGGAGTGGTTTGCATCCAGGCGACGTTCAACAACACGATGGTCACGCTCACCGATCCCGACGGCCGCACCGTAAGCTGGGCGACGGCCGGCTCGGTGGGCTTCAAAGGCTCGCGCAAAGGCACTCCGTACGCTGCTCAACAAGCGGCGATGACAGCTGCCGGCGTGGCGCGCGATCAGTACGGAATGAAATCTGTCGAAGTACGCGTGAAAGGTCCGGGAGCGGGCCGCGAATCTGCCGTGCGAGCGCTCGCTACATCCGGATTGCACATCAACGCGATCAAAGACGTGACGCCGGTGCCGCACAACGGCTGCCGTCCGCCGAAGCGCCGCCGCGTTTGATTTGGATTTTATGTAGCTCAGGTCTTTAGACCTGAGGGTTTCAGCACCAGAAGCAAAGGAGAGAAGGACTTGGCAAGACATCGTGAAGGAGTTTGCCGGCTGTGCCGCAGGGAAGGGATGAAACTCTTCCTCAAAGGCCTCCGGTGTTTTACGGAAAAATGCGCCATTGAGAAGCGCAACTTCGTTCCCGGCCAGCACGGCCAGGCACGGCGCCCGAAGATGGTCGGTTACGGCGTGCAGTTGCGCGAAAAGCAAAAAGTGAAGCGCACCTACGGCTTGCTCGAACGGCAGTTCCGCAACTATTTCGAGAAGGCCGAGCGCTCGAAGGGCCCAACCGGCTCGAACTTGATGGTGATGCTCGAGCGGCGTCTCGACAATGCGGTCTACCGCATGGGCTTGGCTGGCTCGCGCGCGCAGGCTCGCCAGCTGGTGCTTCACGGGCACGTTCGCGTGAAGGGCCACAAGGTGAACATCCCCAGCTACCTCGTCGAAGTGGGCGACGATATCGCGTTGAAGGACAAGATGCGCGAGAACGCCATGGTGCTCGAAGCGCGCAATCTCGCTCAGAGCCAGGGTGTTGCTCCGTGGCTCGACATCGACCGAGAGAATTTCAAGGCGCGCGTGGTTGCTTTGCCGCGCCGCGAAGACGTGCAAACGCCGCCGATGAACGAGCAGCTCATCGTCGAACTCTATTCGAAGTAAGCGCACGTTCACATTCACCGCTGAGATTTCGGTTTTAAGTTACGTTGAACAGTTTGTCGGTCCGCCGCTGGCGGGCCAGGAGGACGCAAAGATGTGGAAGGGCTTCCAGAAACCAAAGAGGTTGGCAGCAGAACCGGAAACACTGACGGACAAGTACGGAAAATTTTCCGCTCAGCCATTTGAACGCGGGTGGGGAACGACGGTTGGAAACTCGTTGCGGCGCGCCTTGTTGAGCTCGATCGAAGGCGCTGCAATCACCGCCGTCAAGATTGAAGGCGTTTTGCACGAATTTTCGCCGATTCCGGGCGTCGTAGAAGACGCGACCGACATCATCCTGAACCTGAAGCAAGTTCCGCTGAAGCTGAACACCGATCAGCCGAAGACGATCACGCTTGTGGTCGACGTGCCGGGACCGGTTACGTCCGCGAAAATCGAAGAGGACGCCGACATTGCCGTTCTCGATAAGAACATCTACATTGCAACCGTCAGCGAAGGCGGCAAACTCGAACTCGAATTGCGCGTCAAGAACGGTCGCGGCTACGTGGCTGCCGACCGCAACTTCGACGAAGACCTGCCGATTGGCTACATTCCAATCGACTCCGTCCACTCGCCCGTGCGCAAAGTAAACTACGCCGTCGAAGCAGCCCGCCTAGGGCAAATGACGGATTACGAAAAGCTCACGCTCGAAGTTTGGACGAACGCCGCGATCACACCACAGGATTCGATCGGCCTCGCAGCGAAGCTCATGAAAGATCACATGAGCATCTTCATCAACTTCGAAGAGACGCCCGATCTGCCGGAAGAAGTGATCGAGAGCTACAACGATCCGCGCCTGGAATTTCTGGACCGGTCGGTGGAAGAGCTCGAGCTTTCGGTGCGCTCCTACAACTGCTTGAAGAACGCGAATATCCAGAACCTTCGTGAACTCGTGCAGAAAACCGAATCCGAAATGCTCAAGACCAAGAACTTCGGCCGCAAATCACTGAACGAAATCAAAGATATACTAGTGAAGATGGGCCTCAGTCTTGGAATGAAATTCGACGAGCACGGCCGCATCATCTGGCCGCCGCTGCCGAGCCAGACGGCTCCTCCGCCTTCCGAAGGAGACGCCACGGCGCTCTAGGCCACGGTCGCAACCATGAGACACCTTATTTCCGGCTCGAAACTCGGAAAGCAACCGGCGCATCGCCGCGCTGTGCTTCGCAATCTCGTCACGAACTTGATCGAGAAGGAGCGCATTCAGACCACTCTGCTCCGCGCCAAAGCGGCGAAGCCGATTGCCGAAAAAATGATCACGCTCGGCAAACGCGATTCGCTTCACGCGCGAAGGCAGGCTGCGGCATTCCTGATGACAGTCGGCGCTACGCAAAAGCTTTTTTCCGACCTCGCTCCTCGTTTCGCTGAGCGTCCAGGCGGCTACACGCGAATCATTCGCGTCGGCTGGCGGCTCGGCGACGGCGCCGAACTTGCAATTCTCGAATTCATCGGCTCCGAGCTGAAGAAGAAAGATAAGAAACCGCGAAGAGAGCGCGCCGAAGAGACTCCCGAGGAAAACGAGAAAGAAAAGGAAGCCGCAGTAGCCAAGAAGTAGCCAGACACATATCCAGACAAATCGTTCAAAATCAAAAAGGCCTGCCTCGAGTAAATCGAAGCGGGCCTTTTAATTTTCCAGCGATTGTGTTTGCTGCTATTTCAAGCCCAGCCAGCTACTGTAAATCGCTTTCTGTTCATCGGTGGGATGTTCCACCGGCTTAAGCGTATAGGTTGCGTGCGGGTTCGATCCAATCGTCACCGGCATCTCCTTCAACTCGCCCAGGCGCAAAACCATCACGCGAATCGTTTCGCCCGGCTTGTGTGCCGCCACCGCCTCCGCAAATCCAGCCTGCGATACAGCGCGATCGTCAACGGCCCAAATCACGTCGTCACGATCGAGCCCAGCCGTTTCCGCCGGACTGCCGGGAACCACGTTCTTGATGTTTGCGTGCCCATGATCGCCTTTGGTCAATTCGAGACCGACCCATGGTTTGGAGGGGTCCACTTTTGCTTCAACGGAAATCCCCGCGTAGCCGAAATATTTCGCGTAGGGAATCGCCTCTTTTCCACTGATGTACCGGTTGAATATCTCGCTCAGATCTCCGCCGGCCACATCGGATGCTGCGTGAATCGGGTCCTCCGGCTCGAACCCCGGCTTGGGCAGCGCATAGCGCGAATACAGCAGCCGCATCCAGTCATCGAGCGACTTCTGATTCTTCGTTTTCTCGCGGATGGCAAAATCAAGAATGTGGCCCATCACCTGCCCGCCGTCGTAGTAGGAATACCAGGTGTTCGCAAGATTGGTTTTCTGTTGGATCACACTGGCGTTCGGAAACCATGTGTCCCAGCTTGTGTCTTCGATGCTCCGCTCCGTGCGGCCCGGCTCGGCATCGAACTTCGTTAGCAACATTGCAATTCGATCGAGATATTCCTGCGGCTTCACGAGCCCCGCTCGCTCCACCGCAAGCGCGCCGTAATAGCTCGTCAGCCCTTCCGAGATCCAGAGTGACGGCGTGTGAACCATCTGCGAGTAGTCGAACGGGCCAAGCGGCCGCGGGCGCAATCGCTTCACGTTCCAGGCGTGGAAGAATTCATGCGCCGTCACAAATAGTTTCAGATCGTACTGATTGCCGAAGCTTTCTGTGGGGCTCTTATCGTCCCAGTCCTTGCTAAAATCGATCTGCGTCGAGTTCAGATGTTCCAGGCCGCCGCCGGTTCCGGGCCAGATGTGAAAAATGAAATAGTAGTCCTTGAATGGCGCCGCCTGTCCCGTGCTGCCCGCGACGGCAGCAAACATGGGAACAATCTTCTCGACGAACTTCTGCGTGTCGGCTGTAAACTTCGAAAAATCCGCACTGCCCACGGCGTCGTGAACAATCACGTGGTAGGTCGTGCCGAGCACTTGAAAATCCTTTTCTGCGAAATCTGATATTTCCAACGGCGCGTCGGCAAACCAGTCGAAATCGGCCGCGCGAAAGGTGTGGTCAGACGTGTGTTCCATTCCTGTCGCAACTTTCCAGCCCGAAGGAACTGCGATTGACAACTCAATCGGCCGGTCCTTACAGCCAACGACGTACATCCACACCGAAGGGCCGCCGATGAAGGCGTGGCGTTCGTCGTATTGCGCCTGATTGTTGCGGAGCGTATCGCCGAACACCTGATATTGAATCGTCGCCGAGTCCGCGCCCGCGAGCTCCACTCGCCACGTTTGGCTGTCTATTTTGCGCCACGCGAGCTCCTTTCCATCCGAACTGGTCGCGCGGAACCGTTGCACGTTCGCGGCGTAGTTTTGGATGTAGTAGGATCCGGGCGCCCAATCGGGCATTGCTAAATCCGCTGATGCTCCGGTCAGTCCCGTCGCGCGAATTGTGACGTTCATCAAATGCGTGCTCGGGCGGTCAAAGCCAAGTTCGTAGCGCAACGGTTCAGCCGCCCGAACGCTTAAAGCTTGAATGGCCATCGCCATCACCAACATCAGCGAAAATTTCAAAACGCGACGAATCATCCCCTCGTCTCCCTGTGCGAATTTAAGTCAAATTGAATCTGACTGCGTACGATTCGCTCCCACGCGATTCCGCACATCGCAGTTTTCTCGTTCACGCCGCGATGCGCCGCTTCTGACGCACAAATATCGCCATGGCCAGTTGCGCCGCCGCCCCTCCGGCCGTGTCCAGGAGGACGTCTGACACAGCCGCGCCGCGCCCGGGCACGAACGATTGGTGATACTCGTCCAGCGCCGCATACGCCGCAACGATGAGGATCGCGATTACCGCCAGACGCAGACCGAATTCCCGGCCTCCGGCGCGAAGGCCCTTCAGCACTAACAAGCTGAAAACGAAGTATTCTGTGACATGTCCGCACTTACGTATGACGTGATGGATCGCAGAAAGTGTTTCGGGCGTCGCACGAGGAAGTAGCCAATGCAGGAATGGGACGATGAATCGCGAGGTGTGTTCCGACGTGAAGGCTCCGGTGGAAAACGATGAAATCACCACCGCCCACACGATTGCCGGCCACCATGCTTTGAGCCAGCGCATGCTAGGCCACACCCACGGGACACACCGCCACGGGAATTCCTCCCATTCAAAAACGATTTATTCGAGCCGGTAGTTCGGGGCTTCTCTCGTGATGATTACGTCGTGCACATGGCTTTCGCGCAGGCCTGCCGAGGAGATTCGAATAAAACGACTCTTCTCCTGCAGCTCCTTCAGACTCGCCGCGCCGCAATATCCCATTCCGCTCCGGACTCCACCTACGAGTTGATCGACCAGCGCGGAAAGCGGGCCTTTGTAGGGAACCTGGCCTTCGATTCCCTCGGGCACGGATTTTCCGCGGTCCGCGCCTTCCTGTGCGTAACGGTCGGCGGAGCCTGCTTCCATCGCGCCTATCGATCCCATTCCGCGATACGACTTAAACGTGCGCCCTTGATACAGAATCGTTTCGCCCGGGGATTCTTCCGTTCCGGCGAAAAGGCCGCCGATCATCACGACAGACGCTCCTGCCGCGATGGCCTTCGTGATGTCGCCGGAGAACTTGATTCCTCCGTCGGCAATGATCGGCACTCCCGTATTTTTCGCGGCTCGCGCGCATTCCAGAATTGCGGTGATCTGCGGAACTCCCGCGCCGGTTACCACTCGCGTTGTGCAGATTGAACCAGGACCGATCCCCACTTTTAATCCATCGATCCCAAGCGAGATCAGGTCGCGTGCGCCTTCGGCCGTGGCGACATTTCCTGCGAGCAGTTGGATTTCCGGGAACTTGTTCTTAACCGCGCGAATCGCGTCCATCACGCGAGTGGTGTGCCCGTGTGCCGTGTCGATCGCGAGAGCATCCACCTTCTCCCTTGCAAGCTCCTCAGCACGCTCGAGATAGTCGCCCGTTGCTCCGATAGCGGCACCCACGCGCAAGCGGCCTTGATCGTCCTTCGTCGCATTTGGGAACTCGATTTTCTTTTGAATGTCCTTTACCGTGATCAAACCTTTCAGGTTGAACTCGTTGTCCACCACGAGAAGCTTCTCAATGCGGTGCCGTTGCAGGATTCGCTCCGCTTCTTCGAGAGTCGTGCCCACCGGCACGGTGACGAGATTGTCCTTTGTCATCACGGCGCTTACAGGTTGGTCCAGATTGCGCTCAAATCGCAGATCGCGATTCGTGAGAATTCCAACCAGGCGGGCGCCGCGCGTAACCGGCAGACCCGAGACTCGATACTTCGTCATGATATCGAGTGCTTGTCGAACTGACATTTCGGGAGCGATCGTCACCGGATCCACAATCATGCCGCTTTCCGACCGTTTCACTTTGTCGACTTCTTCCGCCTGACGCTCGATGCTCATGTTGCGGTGGATGAAGCCAAGGCCGCCCTGTCTTGAAATGGCGATCGCGAGGCGCGAATCCGTCACAGTGTCCATGGCTGCTGCAACAATCGGAATATTCAGCGTAATATTGCGTGCGACGCACGTGCGCGTATCCGCCTGCGCTGGAAGCACGGAGGATTTACCAGGTAGCAACAGCACATCGTCAAACGTCAGCCCATCCGGGATGGCGCCTTCAATCATCATTTCTCCTATGACTCCCGCAATTGTTTCTACGTTTCAAAATAACGCCCATAAACAACTCAGCCCAGCCGGATTCGCTGGGCTCGACCACGATTCACTTGTCGCGAAATTCCTTCATGATTAAAAAAGCCATTCTAGGCGTATCGCGCGATGAAATCAAGAAGCGGGAAAGTGCAAGTCAGGTTGCGTCAACCGCCCGGACTCCCTACCATAGACGTGATGAAGGAATTCGTTCCATCAGGCTTGTTTCGCAATCCTCACGTGATGACGATTGCCGGCGCATTTTGGCGGCGCAAATTTCCGCGGCTGAGCCCCAGCACGCCGCGATTCTTCGAAGTCGCGCCAGGAACGCAGGTGCGCGGCGACAGTCACATGCAGAACGATCCGCGCGGTCACGCAACAATCGTTTTACTCCACGGACTCGAGGGTTCTTCGGACTCCGGCTACATGCTCGGAATGGCGGAAAAGGCTTGGGTTGCAGGCTTCAACGTGGTTCGGTTGAATCAGCGCAACTGTGGAGGCACCGAGAAGCTTAGCAGCACGCTCTACCATTCCGGGCTGAGCGGCGATATCCGTTCCGTAATTCTCGAATTGATCGAACAGGACGGTTTGCCCGAAATATTTGCTGCCGGCGTCTCGATGGGCGGGAACCTGGTGCTGAAAATGGCCGGCGAGATGGGTGATTCCGGTCCACCGCAGCTCCGTGCGTTCGTAGCGATGGCTCCTGCTTTGGATCTAGCCGCATGCGCGAACGCGCTCGGCGAGCCGCGAAATTATATTTACCAAAGTCGCTTCGTAAAGGGCCTGAAGCGCCGAATGCGTCTTAAACAAAAGCTTTTTCCGAACCTATTTCCGATTGATGGCATGCGCAATATCCGGAGCGTGCGCGATTTCGACGAGCGAATCACAGCCCGATTCTGCGGCTTCGCCGGCGCGGATGATTACTACGCGCGCTCGAGCGCCAGTAATGTCATCAGCCAAATCCGCAGGCCTAGCTTGATTCTTACCGCGCAAGATGATCCGTTCGTGCCATTCTCGTCGTTCAACCAGGCAGCGATCGCAGAGAATCCATGTATCAAGCTCGTTGCGCCCGAACACGGCGGCCATTGCGCTTTCATCTCGAATGAAACGGGAGAAGCCCGATTCTGGGCCGAAGCCCGAGTCGTCGAATTCTGCGCACAACATTCCACTGTTGGCTCCTAGCCCTTGCGCACTTTAGTATCGTTTTGCGGGACATTTTCGGCGCGGCTTGACGCTGACAAACACGACAGCTAGAATTGCGTGGCTATACGAGCGTGATCGTTACTCCACAGTCCAGCAGCTACTACATCCCAGGGAAGGCAACTTCCCCGCGACTTTCACCTTCTTACTACTCATCCGGGAATCAAGTGGCACGTTCTATCGTAAGGCGCGCAACCGCGCCCTGAACATTAGAGGAAACGCGAATGAATTTTGAGATCGGTCAGGACGCTGTCTGTGGTGCCGGTTCAACGCGCGAGTCGCGCGGCATCCGGGCAATGGCGTGCAGCTCTTTTTATTTTGTAACAACTTATAGAATAGCGATCGCCCTTGTGTTGGGCTTGGCACTGAGTCTTGCGGCCGGCACACCGGTCCGCGCCCAGAAGGTCAACGAAAAAAACCTTCCCCCGAGTTACCGGGAATGGCTCGATCGCGATGTCGCCTACATCATCACCAAAGAAGAGCGCGACACATTTCTCCGGCTTGCGACTGACGACGCCCGCGACAAATTTATCGATCGCTTCTGGGAAATCCGCAACCCGGATCCGGGCTCTCCATCCAACAGCTACAAAGACGACATCTATCAGCGAATCGCATATGTCAACGCGAATTTCAGCACCGGATCGGGCGGCGAAGGCTGGCGGACTGCGCGAGGCCAGACGTACATCACTCTCGGTCCACCTCAGCAGAAGGAAAAGCACTATGGTGCCGGAAACCTTCGGCCCCTTGAGATTTGGTTTTACTCGAACACGACGCCTCCGCTGCCACCGTTCTTCTATATCTTGTTTTATCAGCAAGATAACATTGGGGACTTTCGGTTCTATAGCCCGTACTTCAACGGTCCAACCGAACTCGTCACCGGCGTCGAAGCAGTGAACGACAACGTAGCGGCTCTTAAAATGATTCAAGATTCGGTCGGCCCAATGGTTGCCCGAGTTGCGCAGACTCTGTTGCCGGACGAATCGATTGACCAGCAGGGCCGCATCAGCCTTCAGTCCGATATCATGTTGTCGCAGCTCAAAAGCCTTGCCAACCAACCTGCTTACAAAGCGAACTTGGAGCGGCGTCGCAATTTGCTCGAAAACGTGACTTCGCGGTTGGTGGTAGAGGGCCGGAATCTAAATATCATCACACTTCCCGTTCGTGATTCCCACGGCCTCACGCGGCTCGACTACGCCATCCGCATGCACAGTCCGAGTGATCTGACGGTCACGGACAACGGAAACGGCCGTTACACGTTTGCAATCGAAGTTCGGATTCGTGTGTTTGGCGCAGACAATAAACTGATATTTACGCAGAAAAGGACTGTAACGGACTCGTTGGATAAGACCCGCCTGAACGCAATCAAGGATAGAGTTTTCGGTTACGAAGGTACTCTGCCGCTGCCGCCGGGAAAATATCGGCTCGATTTCCTGCTTACGGATTGGCAAAAGAAGATAGGGCTTCACGCCGAACGCGAAGTTGTGGTTCCCGTCGTGGAAGCGGATGGCCTGACCATTCCGGGGATTGTGCCTTTCACGTCCGCCGAGAATGTGGATCCGGCCGTTTCAGATCTAACGCCATTCGCCATGGCGGGCGTCAGATTTACGCCGATGGCGGGATCGCCTCTCGTGCTAAATCCTGGACAGACTTTGCAAGTGGCGTATCAGATTTGGAAAGCGCCTGTGGACCCGCAATCGGTCGCAGGCCAGAAATTGGATGTTCACTACGCGATGGGCCAACCCGCCAATAGCGGCACCTCCACAAGCTTCGACGAGCAAATCGGAATGGAGCAATTCGATGCCACCGGTTCGTTGGTCAACGGGAGAAAGATGCCACTGAACCCGATGTGGATCGGCAGCTATATGCTGACGGTAGCGGTTGGCCGCGTTGGAACCCCCCAGCACGCATCCGCGACCCTCAACTTCAAAGCCATGGGCGGCGATATCGTGGAGAGGCCTTGGGATGTGACCGATCCGATGACAGTGAAGGACGCGGAGCTAGGAGTCTTCGATCAGGACAGAGGGCTCTGCCTTGTTAATCAAGGTAAAGGGGAGGAGGCTCGAGGATTTTTCCGACGAGCCTTGGCTCGAGACCACGCTAATGAAATTGCCCGGTCGCAGCTCGTCGAAGCCTATTACGCTCAAAAGGACTTTTCTTCGATCGTAAGCCTCTATAACGATTCGGGCATCACGCCCGAGACAGATTCGGAGACGATGCTGCGAATCGCCGAAAGTCTGGAAAAAACCGGCGACTCGAAGAAAGCTTTCTCCCTGCTCGAAGATGCAATCCGCGCCCGGCCGGACGACGGTTCGCTGTACCTGGCGCTTGCAGATTGCTACGAGCGAGCCGGAAATTCCGCAAAGGCTGCAGAGCTGACCAAGAAAGGCCGATCGTACCTCGGAACCAATCCCGCGCCTCCTCCGCAGACTCCCTAACTATCCTTAGAGTCGGAGGCGTTCGCAATCGTATATATTGTTTTTCGTATTTTTCTATTTCAATTAGAATGACGAAAGCGTAGAACCCAGCCAACCACCTCCTTGGGATTTCCATAAGCGACACATTCTAAACATCTTATACTCATACTTGAATCACTGTATTTTTGGCAACCCCTGTGCTCTAAGCATTCTCAGATTGGTGGGATTCGGGGTGTCCTATTCCACCAAGCGGCAAGAGATTTTGGAAATAGCAACCCGGGGTGTGGTGCTTGTCAAATTCGTTTAACAACCGAATCGGAAGCGGGGCAGAGCCCTTAAATCGAGATCGGGGTGAAAGGAGCGGTATGAACTTTTTGAAGCGTTTTGCGTTCTGCGTTTTTGTTCTGGCTCTTTGCGCGGCGTTCGCAATGCCGACATTGGCTCAGGACCAGAGCTCGGCGCGAGGTAACTTGAGCGGTCTCGTGTACGACTCTTCCCAGAGTTTGGTTCCAGGCGCCGAGGTCACTGTTACGGGACCGATCGGCAGCCTGACTCAAAACACAAGCGGACAGGGCTCATTCTTGTTCTCGACCCTGATTCCGGGTATTTACACTGTGAAAGTCACAAAGGCCGGCTTCAAGGTTTCGCAGGTTGGAAACCTCGAAGTTCTGATCAACAAGACGACCAGCCTCTCGGTCACACTTGAACCGGGAGCCGTCACACAGGTGGTCGAAGTTGCTTCGGCCAGCTTGACTGTCGACACGACGGCAGCGTCCGTAAATACCGACCTGGCGGATACGTTCTACGAGAACATTCCAGTAGGGCGCAACGTCTCGAGCCTCTTTTACCTGGCTCCCGGCGTCGTTTCCGGTCTTGGCACCGGCACTTCGAACCCCGCCATTTCCGGATCGAGCGGTCTTGAGAACTTGTACGTAGCAGACGGCGTTTCGATCAACGACCCGGCCTTCGGTGGCTTGGGCGTTTGGTCTCGTGCGTATGGCCCGCTTGGTTCCGGCATCAACCTGTCGTTCGTCAAGGAAGTGCAGGTGAAGACGGGCGGTTTCGAGCCGCAGTACGGTCACGTGAGCGGCGGTATCGTACAGATCGTTACGAAATCTGGCGGCACCTCGTTCCACGGTGGCGTTGCGGGATACTTCAATACTCATATGATGCAGGACACCTTCCTCAATGCTGATGATCCTAGGTACGCCCCCGCGAACCTGACCGGTCGCCATATCCAGGATAATCGCTACGAAGCCTCGGCAGAAATGGGAGGCTACGTTCCGCTCTTTGGTCTGAAAGACAGGCTCTTCTGGTTCGGCAACTACAACCCAACTTGGAACCAGGCCGATTGGGCTCCAGCTGTTGGCTCTGGCCTTTTCGACATCTACGGAAACAACCTCCAATATCGGACGTTCTCCGGTGACTATGCCGCAAAGTTGACGTTCAAGATCAACAACTCGCATACAATCGAAAGCTCGTTCTTTGGCGATCCCAACCTCCGGAACTACGCTCCGTCTCCAAACCTGTTGAACTCGGACAATACCACGGTCAACTCGAAGTGGAATTACGGCACTCGGAACTGGGACACCCGCTATGACGGTGCGCTCTCTCCGACTTGGACGATTGACGCGGCGTTTACGTGGAGCTGGAACCATTTCACGGAAGCTCCCCAAAACATTACCCAAATCGTGGACTCGTCCCAGATTGCCAACCCTAACCAGCGCGGCACGTTCGTTCCACAAGGGTTCGGATTCTTCGAGCCTTATGATTCCAACACTAAGTCCCTCCAGTTTGACACTGCCAAGACGTATCACTTCGCCGGTCAGCATACGTTCGGCGTTGGATACAACTGGCAGTATCCCATTTACCTAGACGCCACCCACGAATCGGGGCCGACGTATCCGATTCCGGAATTGAATGCTACTGGCGGCGATCCGGGTTATGACACCAAGCCCGGCGTGGTCGGCAGCCCTAGCGATGCATCTCTCACGCTGCTCACTACGGTGGACGCGGGAACAAAGGCCGCCAACTGCACACTCTGTCCGTACGAGACAGTGCCGGACGGAAATGGTGGCACAATTACTCAGCGGGTTGTTTTGCAGCAAGTTCGCGGACGCTTTGACAGCAAAGTTACGAACAGCAGCGGAAAGTACCAAGCTGCCTATGCTAATGACTCGTGGGCGATTGGAACTCATGTCACCCTCAATATGGGCGTTCGTTGGGAACAACAGCGTCTGACCGGAAACGTGGTTGAAAAGACTTTCGTCAATATGTGGTCTCCTCGAATCGGAATCATCGTCGATCCGAAGGGTGATCGCAAAACGAAGCTCTACGCCAACTTCGGCCGGTATGCGTTCGTTCTCCCTCTCGACGCGGCGGTTCGCTCGTTGAGTTCGGAAGCTGACTTCCTCAATCCGTACTTTGCACCAGCTTCGACGAATGTTGGCTGCCCCGGTGGTTTGACGCCTTGCGTCATTACCGATGCTGCGGGCAAGCCCGACTATGCCAATTTGTTCGTTCCTGATTCAGCTCACCTCCTGAATCTGGCTGCAGGCGGTATTTCCCGGGCGCCGAGCATCGCAATTAGCGGTGGTGAGCCGTTCGCCCCTGGCACCCGCATGGAGTACACGGATGAGTTTGTCGTTGGAGCAGAGCATCAGTTCCGTGGCGGTATCGTAGCGAGTGCGCGGTACATCGACCGGCGCTTGAAGCGAGTAATCGAGGATCAAGGCGGCATTTCTGTGGAACAGTTCAACGCTCTCGCGAACAATGGCGGCGGGCTGAACTACTTCATCGGAAACCCGAACGCCAAGCAGGACATCTTCGTGAACCCCAACGAAATCACGTTCGGAATAAACACGAACTTCGATCCTGCGAATTTCACCGCAAGTAACCCTGCCACGGCGGGCTGTTTTGATGCCAACGGCAACGCGACTCCTTACGTCGCGTTTAACAACCAGATCCCCATAGCATCAGGACCTCAGGCAGGAACTCTAACGACGGTGGGCAGCGCCTGCTTCCCAGGCGTTAATACCAACGTCTGGTTTGACTCATCAGGTGCTCTGCTTCCGGATTGCACGACTCTGGCGCAATCCAAGGTTCCAGGCGCTTGTGCAGCCTTCGGCGGCGAATTCTATGCTGACGGCAAGCCGGACACCTACAAGGACCCGAAACGCGAATACGAAGCCGTTGAATTCGAAGTGAACAAGTCCTTCAGCCACAACTGGGCAATGGTCGCCAACTGGCGCATTGCGCAGCTCCGAGGCAATTACGAAGGTGCGTTCCGCAATGACAATGGCCAGGCCGACCCCGGCATCAGCTCGCTGTTTGACCTGACGGAAGGCGCGTTCGGTCTCATTGGGCAACAGCAGGGAATCGGTCCTCTGAATACTGACCGGCGCAATGTTGTCAACGTCTATACCACCTACGTTCTGAGCAACGGCATGCTGAAGGGAATGGTTCTCGGTGGAGGCCTGAAGATGCAGACGGGCGTTCCTCTGACCACCTTGGCTGCCCAGGAAGCGTATCAGAACCCGGGTGAAGTGCCTCTGCTCGGTCGCGGCGATTTGGGCCGTGCACCGCTGACAGCGAGCATAGACGCTCACCTCGAATACCCTTGGAAGATCAACGATCGCTTCACACTGAAGTTCGGGTTTGATGCGTTCAACATCGCTGATGGACGTCGCCAGACGCTGGTCAACCAGAACGTCGACCAGGGCTTTGGCTTGCCCAACAGTGACTTCCAGCACCCGTTCTTTCAGTTCTTCCAGCCACCCTTCCAGTCGCGAGGGATGATCAAGCTGGAGTTCTAAACTCAACCAAAAACATGGGAGGGCGCTTCGGCGCCCTCCCTTTTTTTTTGCTCGGACTCGGCTGTCAGTCGCTCTTCTATTCTTCCGCTTGGCACAATCGAGATTGTAAACACGAATGTATTGATTCATCGAAATGCTAGATGCATATTGGTGTTGAGCGCGAAGTGGAAGGAGGCCTTCGATGAAAATACGAGGATTGGCAAGTCTGTTGTTTTACGGCGCACTACTCTTAGTTCCCGGTGTTGCTTTGGCCCAGGGGCCGGGAAAATCGATGCAACAGATGGGGCTCGAAATAAAGGTTCAGATTCGGGCGGCCGACGGCAAGTCCGCGCCGCCGGGCATTCACGTTGTCCTCGAACTTGCAGAAGGCGGCACAGTCGATGACTGCCAGACCCAGACCGATGGAAGGTGCCACTTCATTCCTCCCACGCCTGGTTCCTATGTCGTTAAAATTACGGAGCCGGGATACAAACAGAATATCGCCCGCGTCGACCTGATTTCGACTCCGAAGGGAAACGTCAACCTGGAACTGCAACCGATCCCTGGGGCGGCCCCACCGGAAGTTCCCAAGGACGCCACCGGCTCGTCTGTGTCCGCCGCCGATCTCGCCGTTCCTGATAATGCTCGAAAGGAATTTGACGCGGGGCAAAAATCGCTGGACGCCAAGGACTACGATACCGGGATCGCGCATCTCCAGAAGGCGATCGATCTCTATGCGAATTTTCCCCAGGCGTACACCACGCTCGGAGCTGCCTACGTCGAGCAGAAGAAGTACAAGGAAGCCCAGGCAGCCCTCGAGAAGGCCATCCAGCTCGACCCCAAGGCCGCTGGCGCCTACATCGAGCTTGGAGCCACGCTGAACCAGCTGAAGGACTATCCAGGGGCTGTGACGGCCCTTAATAAGGGTTTGGAGCTGAATCCAGACGTTCCTGCGGCCGATTATGAGTTGGCCAAGGCTTATATGGCGCAGCAGCAGTGGCAGAACGCTGAAGCGCCACTTGAGGAAGGTTGTAGCCGCGCAGCCGGACCTGGCTGGCGCCCACGTGATGCTCGGCAATGTCCTGCTCAAGAAAGGGGATGGCCCCGGGGCCCTGAACGAGTTTCAGACCTATCTCAAGCTCGACCCCAACGGACCCATGGCCGCGGGAGTTCGAGACGTGATCCCCAAGATCGAAGCCGCGCTGAAGAAGCAGCAGAACTAGACTCGGCGCGCGACACAGGACCCTGCGACGCACGACTTCGCGATCATTCGTCGTACATGCGAGTTAATCTCCGATCACTCGAAGCGTCTACGCGATCGGCATTTCGAGCGAAGGAGCAAATCCCGGCGTCAGAAGTTTCGCCTCGCCGGTCTCGGCGATCGCCATCACGTCCTCGCATCGCAGCCCGTAATCGCCGGCCACGTAGATTCCGGGTTCGTCCGAGAACGTCATCGCGGGTTTCAGAATTGTGCGGTTGCCGCGCACCAGATACGGAGCTTCGTGCCCGTCCATTCCGATTCCATGACCTAATCTGTGCGTGAAATATTTGTAGCCGGGCCCAAATCCGGCATCCACGATCACTTTGCGCGCAGCATCATCGACGGACCCGCACTCGCGACCCGCTACAGCCGCAGCGAGCGCGGCGTCCTGCGCCTTCCGCACAATTTCGAACGAGCGCTGCAATTTTTCCGGTGGCTTCCCGAGTACGCTCGTTCGCGTCACATCAGATTCGTAGCCTTCCACGCGAGTCCCGCCATCAATCAACACTCCGATCCCTTCGCGCAGCACTTGTTCTTCGCGCGTACCGTGCGGCAGCGAGGCGGCAGGGCCAAACAATACGATCCCATAGCCTTCGAGTCCCATCTTTTGGTAGGCACGCGAAATCATCGTCGACACTTCGCGTTGCGTCATGCCCTCGTGCAGCGAGGCAAACGTCGCCTTGTAGACGTCAAAAGTCACGCCGCACGCCAGCCGCATCAATTCCAGCTCGTGCTCGCTCTTCTGCGCCCGGCATCCCACCGTCACCGGATTTCCGCTCGCATATTCCAGCGAGGGTGCCGCCTGCCGCAGCCCGTCGAAAAATACGAATTTCGTCGTTTCCTCCACGCCCACGCGTCCCGTTCGAATGCCGCGCTCCGCCATCCATTTCGCCACCAGCGCGTACGGGCTCTCATCTTCTTGCCATACTCGAACTTCAATCGGCCAGCGAAGCTGTTCACGCAGGCGGCCTTCTTCAAATCCCGGGCAGATCATCAAAGGTTCGCCTTCGCGCGGAATCATGAGAGCGACGATTCGCTCGCTCGATCCCCACGGAGTTCCAACGTAGTAGCCAAGCGTCGTGCCGGGAGTGACGTAAAGCACGTCGAACCGCGGCTTCGCATCGGCCATCAGCTTTTGAGCGTGCGCGATGCGCACCTGCAGTTCGTCAACGCGGATCGGCTTTACGCGGTCGCCCAGTGGCTGCAATTTGTCGAATGCAGCCGGCAGCGCGCTCCGTGATTCTTGCGAACTTCGCGCGAGCGGTGCGCCAGCCAACCCGTGCGCCCAGAAAGCCTCCGTGGCCGCACCTCCGCCCACGATTGAAGCAGCCTTAAACAGCTCGCGCCGCGATACCTTCATTCAATTCTCCATTGTGCTTGATTTGTGGACGGTCGGCTTTCGATGCACGTTTACTTAGTGAAAGTGAGAAATCAGAACCACATCCGTGGCGGGAACCCCGCGCGAGTAAACGATCTGCTTTCCGTCTGGCGAGAGTGCGTACGCCCAAACAAATTCCGACGCGAGATTCATGATCTCCTTCGGCGCCACAGCCGCAGATCCGGCAGCGCCCACCGGTTGCGCCCACATGCTCGCCGCCGAACCCTTGTTCACAATGAACAGCACCGAGCGCCCATCTTTCGTCCACGCCAGACTGCTTCCACCTTCGGCGCCGAAATTCGTTTCCGCAGGCACGTCGTAGAGATTCCGAATTTCTCCGCTGTCGAGCGCGACGATTGCCAGCTTTGCGGGCTTGCTGAGGTCCGGATGGTACGAGACCGCAACCGACTGGTTGTCCGGCGATATCACAGGAAACTGAAAACCATCTTTCCCCACCCTCACGGCTCCTCCGCCGTCGATACCACCCTTCATCATTTTTGCGGTGTCACCCGAAATGTCCACATAGACAAAAATCGTTCCATCGGCCGAACAATTCGGCCACACATCAACCGGCCCATTCGTCAGTTGCTTCACGTCTCCCGCGTTTGAATCTCCGCGCCAAATGGAAATTCCTGCCTGTGGCCGGTTCACGCCAAACACGATATGCCGCCCGTCGCCGCAAGCCGATGGAGACATCGGATTGCCGGCGTTTACCGGAAGATCGTGGGCTCCACTGCCGTCGGCCGCAACTGACCCAAATTTGGTCGCACCCGAAGCGTAAAAGCTGTAAAGAATCTGATTCGCCGAGGGCCACGTGACGCCAAACACTCCATCCGCCCGGCTAATCCCCGACGTGATCTGCTTCGGCGGCGAGAACGACGACGCGCTTCCAAGCCCCGCCGTCCACAAATTCCCCGTTAACGTCAATTGCACTGTCGCGAGTGTCGCCCCATCCGCCGTGATGCTCGCGCCCGTGTAGAAATTCAGATCGTTCGTGATTCGCCGCGCTTCTCCGCCGGGATAACTCAGCTCCCAGAGCTGCGAATTCAATGACGGCTTGGCCACTGGCGAACCGAAAATCACAGCAGAACCATCCGGCATCCATGTGATTCGCCGCGTGTAGCCCCAATCGCGCGATCCTATTCGCGTTTCCGCGCCAGTGTCCGTTGCCACTGATTCCACCTCGTATAGCTGAAATCCAGCGCCCAATGACTTCGCGACCGCGATGCGCTTTCCATCCGGCGACCATGCCGGACCTTCATTCGAAAAAGCGGTCGGCTGGTGAACAACCGCGAGAGCGTGTTCCCCTGAGCCGTCTGCATTCGCTGTCAGCAAACTCGAAGTTTCTGCGGTGCTTGATTGCCGCACGTACACCACTTGTTTGCCATCCGGAGAAAAGCTCACGGGGCTATCGACGTCGACGATCAACTCGCGTGGAGTTCCGCCCAGCGACGGAACCTGATATAGCTTCGAAAGCCCGGTCCCTGGCTCGCCTTTCACAAAGTACAAATAATTTCCGTCCGGCGAAAATGTGAGCCCCCGAAAGTTCCCCGTAGACGGAGCAACCACCTGCGCCGTGCTCCCGGTTCCGAGCTGCCTCACCCAAATCGCTGGCGGCCCCTGCTCGTCAGAAATATAAGCGAGCCATTTTCCGTCCGGCGAAATTGTCGCGCCAAATGTTTTACCCGATGACGACACCGGCGTAATCGTCATCTGCGCAAACTCCGAAACCGTTTTTCGTCCGCTCCGGTCGTGCAGAAACATCGCCACAGCTGCTGCGAGCGCCGCCACAATCGACGCCCTGCGCAACCACACGGTCCAAGATGCCCTTGACCCAGCCGGAGCAACCGCTCCCGAAGCTTGAGGTTGCGCCGCCACCCCCGGAGCAGAACCAGGCCCCGTCGCAGTTGGCAGCGATGCTGGTCCTGATCCAGACCCAGTTGCCGCCGGCCAAGTCCGTGACGTCCCGCTCATTCCTCGCGATGAGTCCGTGTCGCGCTTCAGCCGCTTCAAGTCTCCGCGCAGCTCAGCCGCTGTCTGATACCGCAACTCGCGGTCCTTCTCGATCGACTTCCCGATAATCTCTTCAAGTTTCAACGGCAAGTTCGGATTGAGCGTCGAAGGTGCTGCAGGAGAACGATTCAGAATCGCGTCGAAAATCACCGCGGACGTGTTTCCATTAAACGCCGCGCGACCGGTCGCCATCTCATAGAGCACTGCACCCAGGCTGAAAAGATCAGTACGTGCATCCAGTTCTTCGCCGCGCGCCTGCTCGGGTGACATGTACGCCACCGTACCAAGTGTCGAGCCAGGACTCGTCAGCATCAGATTGTCGGTCGTTGGCTGCGCACTCGTGTTGCCCGCACCCACCGCTTCCGCGATTCGCCGCGACGCCGCTTGCTTCGCCAATCCGAAGTCGAGAATCTTCGTCTGCCCGCGCGCCGTCACAAAAATATTCGCGGGCTTGATGTCGCGATGAACGATCCCGCGCGAGTGCGCTGCGTCCAGCGCGTCCGAAATTTGCGCCCCGAACTCGAGAAGGGAATCGGTCGCCACCGGCTGGCCTCCGATCCGTTCGCGCAGCGTTTGCCCTTCGAGAACCTCCATCACGAGAAACGGCCGCCCGTTGAATTCGCCCACGTCGTAGATCGTGCAAATCCCGGGATGATTCAGCGAAGAAGCGGCGCGAGCTTCGCGCTGAAATCGTTCGAGAGCAGCCGGATCGCGCGCGAGCTCTTCCGACAGGAATTTCAACGCCACTTGGCGGCCCAGCCGCGTGTCTTCGGCGCGATATACCTGCCCCATACCGCCACTCCCGAGGGCATCCAGGATGCGATAGTGCGAAATGGTTTGGCCAATCATGCGTTTCATGCGCGAGCAATCGTAAACAAGTCAATCGGGACGCGCAAGCCATGAATCAGTTGCACAGGCTCCCCTGTTCGCCAAGGGCTACGAAGGGCCCGTGCCAAATTCAAATCGAAGCGCAAACTCACGCAAGCGAAGCAAAGGCGTAGGACTTTCCAACTCACGTCCAGCCGCGGCTATCCAGAAGCCGTTTTTGACTGAAAATTCCGCGCAACTTTTCCGGAGCGCCCGTGTTCGAGCAAATAGCAATCGAATAGGGTGTTGGGCGTAATTAACTAGCAATTTTTTGCCTGAAAAGGAGAATTGGAATGCGCATTTCGAACGCCACGGGTGTGTTTGCTTCATTACTCGCACTTTTCGCACTCTCAAGCTGTGGAGGCGGAGCTTCCACAGGTACTACGCCGCCCAGCCAGCAAATGGGCAGCATGTTCACCATCGGCACAGACAGCCCCACGCTTCCCAGCGTCGTCTCCGTTCAAGTTCAGATCACAAGCATCACGCTTACCGACGGCACCACGACGGTCAATCTACTGAACGGACCGCAGATCGTTGATTTCGCCAAGCTCAACGGCCTTCGCAGCCTGCTTGATCTTGAGGATGTTCCGGCCGGCACCTACAATTCGGCCAACATCACGGTGGGCACCGTCACAATCCAGTACCTCGACACAACCCAATCGCCGCCCGCGCTCACCACAATCGACGCGACGGTTTCGCCGATGACCGTGACGCAAGCGCTCAAAACTCCGCTCGCACTAAACGACGCCGATCTGGTCGGCTTCTTCATGGATCTCGACCTCAGACAGTCGATCCAAACCGATTCGAGTGGAAACATCACTGGCAATTTCACTCCGACATTCGACGTCAAAGGACTCTCCGTCGACGACGCTGACGCTCAGATCGATTGTTTCGATGCGGGAGTTGTTAGCGTCAATCCGGCGGGCAATCAATTCGTGATTCAGGGTCCGCGCGGGCGTCACTACACGGTTGATACGGATAGCACAACGAACTTTGATTCCAACGAAACACCCTTGAGCTTCGACACGAATACAATCGTCGAAGTCTCCGGCGTGCTGAATCGCGTCACACGCGACATCGACGCAAGCGAAGTGGAAGTTGTTTCCACGGACCACTTCTTCATCGAAGGTCTCGACACGTTCGTGCAATCATCCAACGGGCAGGCGAGCGGCATCAATCTCTACGCTCGCGCCGAGCTTCCCGATCTTGCCGCTTTCCCTCTTGGCCAGATCGATACGATTCCGCTGACCGGAAATGAAAAGTACACGATCGCGGACCTTCACGTCCCGCTCCTGTCGCTTCTCTTCGGGCCTTCGAGCCAGCTCGCCGGACAGCGCGTTCTCTTCGGCGGCAAACTCGATAACACAACGACTTCGCCATCCGTCGTCGTCCATCGTGTGGTTCTCGAACGGCAGGGCCAGCGCGGCCAGTGGGTTGTCGGAAGCACGAACATCCAGAATGGTAATAGCGGCACTTTCAGCCTAAACGACAATTACCTCGCAGGCGTGCTGCTGCCCCAGCCGCTGACTGTGATGTCGACCAACTTCACCAGATACATCAATCTAGGCGGGCTCTCCGCGCTCTCTGGCAGCCAGCCGATTCATTTGCGCGTCGTCGGATTCATTCTCATCAATCCGGCGGCGAACAATACTCCGGTAATGGTCGCCCGAGCGGTGGAAGCGCTGAGCAACTAGCTGCAAGCTCACATAAAAGCCATCTCACAAATGGTTTTCACCAGAACACGGCTTCTCCGTTCGCGGAGAAGCCGTTGCCTCTTTGGCGGAGCTGCTCCGCTTCAATTTGTCAAACTGAGCGCAGCGACGAATCTCAGCCGTCAATGCCTGGCAACACGGTTCCGGAGCTCTTCCTGCCACGGCCATTGCCACTTTAACTTTCCAATTGCACACCACAAACTCTGCGCTAGAATCGCCGCATGCAAGACCCACGCACCTTCTCAGAATTCTGGCCTTACTACGTTCTAGCGCACCGGCAGCAAACGACACGCATTTTCCACTCGATTGGAACACTCACTGGATGGACGCTGCTAATCGCTGCGATCGTCCTCCGCCGTCCCTGGTTTATTCTCGCGGCCTTCGTTGTTCCATACGCGCTCGCCTGGTTCTCGCACTTCTTCGTCGAGCATAATCGCCCGGCCACATTCGGCCATCCGCTGTGGTCGTGGCTCGCTGACCAAAAAATGGTGGCAATGGTGCTGGCCGGGAAGATGGGCCACGAAGTTCAGCGCTGCGCGCAGCTCAATGCCACTGCGGCAACAAACTGAGGCCACTTACGAATCCGTAGGAAGTAACTACTCGATCTTTTTTGCTAACACCTGTTTTCCATGAATCTGAATTTCAATCGCCATTGGAGGACGTACCGCTGCACCCTGCGCGATTTCCCCGCGAACTAATCCTGCCGGCCCGCTCCCGTACTTCGTTAGGTCGAACACAGCATGATTACAAGGGTCCGCCACCATCGGGTGCGAGCCGCGAAAGTTGTACTCCGTGCGCAATTTCTCCATGTCCGTCACGAATTCCATCTCGCAAGTTCCAAATGGTTCTCGCAGCGAAAATCCCCAGTACACCCCGCCGGGGAGATGTACCACCATGGCCGGTACTTCTTGCGACGTGAGCGGATCGTGGTAGAGGAATTTCTTTGACGACCACGTTTTCGCCAATTCATCTGTCGTCGCAATCTCTCCGGGCCCGACTGGCAACTTCTCGGCTGCTTTCGCAGGCGAGCTGCCCGCAGTAGCCGCTGCTGCCGCTGCAGTCTCGCTACCGCCGCTTTTTTCCTTCGCAGATGTGCCATGCATCCACCACACAGCAAATGCACAAATCACAAGTACGGTCGAAGCGGAAAGGATCACCCACAAGGGCGGCATTGGCATCGATGAAAATTTCGAACGCGCGGGAGCCAGTTCGACCGATGAACGATCGACCGATGAATGATCGGCCGATTGCTGTGCTTCAGCCTTCGGCTTCACTCCCGGTATATTCGGTTGTTCCGGCCTGAATGGGTTGTTATTCATTCCTTCTCTGGCTGCTAGGTTTCCGGACGGGAATATTCAGGTTGAATTGTGTGGGGAATAATTGCAAGAGAGAGCGCACTCAACTGTTAACGCTTACGTAAGTCCCAAGCGCGGCTGTGTAGTCTTCTAAAGGGGCACGGCCATCCCGTGTCAATCAAGCAGCACAACGATACGTCGACTCGTTAGAACCCGCAAAGTCTGCAGCAGTGCGAAAGTTTAAATTCAGCGACGGCAAATCAGGCGTGGCGCTCGAGCCGCACCGAATGATGCGCAACGTACTCGTGCAGGTTTGCGAGGATGAGCAGCAGTTCCAGCATCCGGTCGCGCTGCTCCGGATTCGGATCGGATGCGCCTTCTTCCAGATTCTTCACCGTGGAAAGCGCATCCGACAAAAGCCATTCCAAACTGCTCGCTTTCACCAACTGTCCCTGGCGGCAGCTTTGCATCGTATGATCGGTGCGAACGAACGCTTCATCCAGAAAATGGTCGAGGCACAGCTGCTCGCCCGCCAGGCTCTTGGGGATCGGTTTCGCACACTCGGCCCGTCGGCATTTTCCGGCAACAGCGGCTGTCATCTTCCACCCCGTGGCCTCGCAGGGTTTCCCGCAAGGCGTGTGCGAGAGAGACTAGCATATTTTCCGAACCACGCACCCGGGCGGGCACCAATGCAGCAATAGCGACTTTTCGATCCCCCCACAGAGCCGTGCCGCTGCGCAACGCCGCCCGCTACAAAATATTAATCGTTCCCGAACTCGTGCTCAATTCAACGCGCACGCCGCCGCCCCGAACTTTCCCGTGCAATTCGCGCTGGCTCATCGTCCCTATCACTGCAATTTCGTGCTTCGTCTCAATGTTCCCGGAACTCGACCGCGCGTACAGATCGAACGCAGCTTCGGCAGGAAAGTTCACCGTCACGCTGCCCGATCCCGTGCGCAATTTCCAGTCGCCAGTCGGCACACCCTGCGCATTGATCTCGCCGCTTCCGGTTGTCACGCGCACCGCACCTTTCGCGCCCTTGATATCCACGTCGCCCGAGCCCGTCGAAATTTCCACGTCGCCTGCAGCCGTCTGTTCGAGCTTCACTTCACCGCTTCCGCTCGACGCATTTAGCCCGCCTGCAATCCCGATCGCGGTAATCGAGCCGCTGCCCGAACTTGCTCGCGCGTTGCCCTTGATCGAATTCATTTCCACGCCGCCCGAACCTGTGCGCAAGTGCACTTCGCCGCCGATGTTGGATACCTTTAGCTCGCCCGACCCGCTCGTCGCTTCCAGCGGTCCGCCGATCCCGTCGACCGACACATCGCCTGAGCCAGACTCGGAATGCAGCTTCGTCTGCGCCGGAACGGTCACTTCATAGCTGATCGAAATGTTGTGTTCGCGCTCGCGGTCGTCGGTACGGCCGATCCGAATCGTGTTGCCGCTCTGCTCGATTGGCGGATTCGTTTCAATTTCGTGAATTCGGGTGCTTGCGTCGCTGCTCATCCACGAATGGTTCGCGCGGACCACACCGTGTATTTCCACTTTGGTCGAATCCCCCGGCTTTACCGTAATATTCCCTGAGCCGGTTTGAATCGTCATGTCCACAGGTCCGGTAACACTCAACGTGCGATCGAAATGTCCTTCTTGCTCGCCAAACGCGGGCAGTGCAGCAACAGCAGCCGCAATCATCAGAATCAGCAAAACGGGAAATACGCGCAGACGGCTCCTCATCTTATTTCCTCCTGTTCGAAGTGTCCCCAGTCCAATGATGGATACGCAGGGAAGTCCGGAAATGTTCAAGCGGATAAGATTTTCTGAGGATGGAAAGGACTAAGCCTCGGTCCCGTGGCACTTCTTATATTTTTTCCCCGAACCGCAAGGACAAGGATCGTTGCGCCCAACTTTCGCTGCCGCCCGCACCGGTTTCGGCGGTTCGGCTTGCGCCGCGCCAGTCTGGAATTGCATCTGCTGCTGTTGCCGCCGCTGCTTGCGTTCCATTTCCTCCGGGGAGAATGACGAAAGCCCACGCGGCACTGGCGGCTGCCCGGCGGAAGACGGCGTCCCCTGCGCACTCGGCGAAGCACCTGGCCCCTCGGCCGGACGCACCAAAAACAAAAATCGCACAGACTCCTTGTCGATGCGATCCATCAAATCGTCAAACAGCGTGAACGCTTCCTTCTTGAACTCAACCAGCGGATCCTTCTGCGCGTACCCGCGAAGCCCAATCCCTTCCTTCAAGTGGTCGAGGCTCAGCAGGTGATCCTTCCACTGCGCATCGACGATATCGAGCAGAATGCGCCGCTCAAGCCAGCGCATCACCTGTGCGCCAAACAGCGCTTCCTTCTCCTCGTAACGCGCATTCACCTTCTCGATCAATGCATCGGCGAGCGCGTTGTGATTCAGAACCGCCACGTCGACGCCCAGCGCTTTCGGCTCGAATCCGAATTGGTTCAACACCTCATTCGAAAACTGCGTCGCGTTCCATTGATCGGGGTGCTGGTCAGCAGGGCAATATATGTCGACGAGCTCATACGCGATTTCTTCGGCCTTCTCGAGCACTAGCTCTTTCTGGTCCGCGCCCTCGAGAATCGCGCGCCGCAGCGAATAAATCGTCTCGCGCTGCTTGTTCATTACATCGTCGTATTCAAGTAAATGTTTTCGCGCTTCGAAGTTCTGCGCTTCCACAGCTTTTTGCGCGTTTTCAATCCGCTTGCTGATGAGCCGCGATTCGATCGGTATCCCTTCCGTCATTCCCAGCCGGTACATCAACGCCTGAATGCGCTCGCCCCCGAAAATTCGCAGCAAGTCGTCTTCGAGCGATAGAAAAAATCGCGACGACCCCGGATCGCCCTGCCGCCCCGCGCGCCCTCGCAACTGATTGTCGATGCGCCGCGCTTCATGACGTTCCGTTCCTAGAATGTGCAAGCCGCCCATCGCCACCACTTCATCGTGTTCGGCGCGGCACTGCTCCGCAAACTGATCAAAAATCGGCTTCCACTGATCTGTGGGCACCTGAAAAATCTTGCCTTCCTGCTGAAATAAAACCATCGCCGGCGCGCTTGCGCCATTTCCTGACGATCCAGTCGCGCCCGCACCTGATCCGCCGCTCGCCGACGCTCCCGCCATCGCCGCATCTGCTTGCGCCGGAGTTTCCGTCCCCGTAGGCGCGCCAATCACCGCGCTTGCCGGCATGTACGGCATCGCGAGCTTATTTTTCAAGCAGAGCTCGCGCGTCATCGCTTCCGGATTTCCGCCAAGTAGAATGTCGGTTCCGCGGCCGGCCATGTTTGTCGACACCGTCACAGCGCCCTTGCGCCCCGCCTGCGCGATAATCTTCGCCTCGCGCTCGTGCTGCTTCGCGTTCAACACCTGATGCGGTATCCCCGCCTTCTTCAAGTGCTCCGCGATCTTTTCCGATTTCTCAATCGAAATGCTGCCGACAAGCACCGGCTGTCCGCTTTCAAAATATTGCCGGATGCCGCCCGCCTTGGTGTTGTCTTCCTGCAAAATTCCGTTCACGGCGGCTTCGAATTTTTCCGCTTCCGTCCGGTAAACCACGTCGGGGTGCTCGATGCGGATCAGCGTCTTGTTCGTGGGAATCGCCACCACTTCCAGCTTATAAATCTTGTCGAACTCGGGCGCTTCCGTTTCCGCCGTTCCCGTCATGCCTGAAAGCTTCTTGTACATGCGGAAATAATTTTGGAACGTGATCGTGGCAAGCGTTTGATTTTCGCGCTCGATTTTCACGTTCTCTTTCGCTTCCACCGCCTGGTGCAATCCGTCCGACCAGCGCCGTCCCGGCATCTGCCGCCCGGTAAATTCATCGACGATGATCACTTCGCCGTCTTTCACCACATAATCCACATCGAGCTGGAATAGCGTGTGCGCGCGCAACCCCTGGTACACGTGGTGAATGATGTCCATGTGCGCGGGATCGTACAGGTTTCCAAGTCCCAGCAACTTCTCCGCTTTCGACACGCCTTCTTCGGTCAGCGTCGCTGTCTTGTGCTTTTCATCGAGCGTGTAATCGATGTCCTGGATGAGCTTCGGAATCATCTTGTCGATCTTGTAGTACTTGTCCGTCGACTCCTCGGCCGGCCCCGAAATAATCAGCGGTGTGCGCGCTTCGTCAATCAAAATCGAGTCCACTTCATCAACGATCGCGAAATGGTGCCCGCGCTGCACGCAATCTTTCAAATCGTATTTCATGTTGTCGCGCAGGTAGTCGAAACCAAACTCATTGTTCGTGCCGTACGTAATGTCTGCGTCGTATGCCGCGTGCCGCTGCGTATCTTCGAGGTCGTGGACGATCACGCCCACCGTCATCCCCAGCAACTTGAAAATCGGCCCCATCCACTCAGCGTCGCGCCGCGCGAGATAATCATTCACCGTCACGATATGCACGCCCTTGCCCGTCAGCGCGTTCAAATATGCCGGAAGAGTCGCGACCAGCGTTTTTCCTTCGCCGGTTTTCATTTCCGAAATTTTGCCTTGGTGCAGCACGATGCCGCCGATGAGTTGAACGTCAAAATGCCGCATCCCGAGCGTCCGGCGGCCCGCCTCGCGCGTCACCGCAAACGCAGTCACGAGCGTAGGCTCCAGCGCATCCTTCAGCTTCTGCTTGATGTCCGGGTCGTTGTCCGCTATGCCTTCGAGCCGCGCCTGCACTTCCGCCTTCAGCTTTGGCGTATACGCTGCAAGCTCTGCGTCCGTCAGTTTCTTCATCGCCGGCTCGAGCGCATTAATCTCGGCCACCACCGGCTGAATCAGTTTGATGTCGCGCTCGTGCTTCGTCCCGATAAATCGCGCAACAACGCTATTAACTATGCGTTCGACGTCCATATGTCCTTAGTTAGATGCCTCGACAGCGTGCGGCGTACGATTCCACCAAAACCCAGCCTACTATTCTATCCGCTACCACGTTTACACGCAAAGCACCGGTCAAGCCTCGGTAGCCACGGCGAATCGCCTTCAATTCGTCGTGGGCCTTTCGTGCGTCCATCTCCGCGATCGAAGCCCCACCTTGCCGCCCAAACCCCACCAGTCTATGATTAACCTTCGCACCAAACCTAAGAACGCACTCGCACTCAAATCTTGAAAGGATCCAAATGCCTCCCGGACCAGGACAAGCACCAGGCTTCGGCCCCAACCAGCCGCCCACAGAAAAGAAAGCTCCAATCCCAGGCATAAAAAATTTGATCGCAGTAGCCAGCGGAAAGGGCGGAGTAGGCAAGACGACAGTCGCCGTAAATTTAGCCCTCGCGCTAAAATCCCTCGGCGCAAAAGTCGGCCTGCTCGACGCCGACGTCTACGGCCCCAATGTCCCCGTGATGCTCGGCACCATCGAGCAGCCGAAAGCCCTCGACGAGCGCACAATCATCCCCGTCGAAGCCTACGGAATGAAAATGATTTCGATGGGCCTGCTGAATCCCGGTGACAAGCCTCTCATTTGGCGCGGCCCCATGCTCCACAGCGTCATCCAGCAATTTCTGCGCAGCGTGCAATGGGGCGAACTTGATTACCTCATCGTCGATCTTCCGCCCGGCACCGGTGACGTCCAGCTCACTCTAATTCAAAGCGTCGCGATCACCGGTACGGTCGTCGTCACCACGCCTTCGATCGTCTCGCTCGCCGACGTGCGCAAAGCCGTCGAAATGTTTCGTCAGGTTCACGTGGAAATTCTCGGCGTCGTCGAAAACATGAGCTACTTCAATTGCCCGCATTGCGACGGCCGCATCGACGTCTTCGGCCACGGCGAAGGCCGCCGCATGGCCCAGCTCTTCGGCGTACCCTTTCTTGGTGAGATTGAGATTGACCCGCAAATCCGAATCGGCGGCGACACAGGCAAGCCCGTAGCCTCCATGGGCGAAGACGCCCCAGGCGGCAAAAGCATCTATGCAGTAGCCCGCAACGTAATCGCAAGGGTGGACACAGTCAACGCAAGCGCCACATCGCCAGTAGTCCAGATTTTGTAATGTTCGTTGTCGCGCGCGGTCGCCGTCGATTGTGTATCGGCCGCCTTTACGCGGACGCCTTTAACTCGGTAGCCACGACGAGCGCCGTCCTCGTCGTGGGCCTTCGCAGTTCGGTAGCGCTGGAATCTTGCCGGTTCTTTTGACTGTTCGAATCATCTGAAATTTCAAATTTGAAATCGCCACTGCGCACAACAAGATGACCCCCAAAACCTTCCGCCGCATCGCCCTCTCGCTCCCCGAAGCCACCGAAGGCTCGCACTTCAGCAACGCCGACTTCCGCATCGCCGGAAAAATATTCGCCACCCTCGCACTCGAACACCAAGGCTACGGCGTCCTTCTCCTTACGCCCGACCAACAAGCCGGCATGGTCGAAGACGCCCCGGAAATCTTCTCCCCAGTCCCAGGCGGCTGGGGCGAAAAAGGCGCCACCCGCGTCCGCTTGGCAAAAGTCCCAGCCGACATCGCAGAAGCCTCCCTCCGCACAGCCTGGAGCCGAAAAGCCCCCAAGCACCTCCTCGCTGATCCGTGTAAGTAGGGGCGGGTCTAAGACCCGCCCGCGTCGCCGCCGGCAACGCTCCCCCATTCACCTCCCCACCAAGCAAGTGCCGGGTAGCCACGACGACGCCGTGATCGTCGCGGGCCTTTCGCCCCAAGTGGCACAGGCACTCTTGTTTACCCTGAGAATCGAAGGGCCTGCGCGCCGGTCTCGAAGCCTCGCACCTACTCATATTTCGCATCTGCAAGCCCAGAACCCGACCAACCACGAATTCTTCAATTCTTGTAGGTCGCGGCTTCAGCCGCGACATAAATCAAGTCGCGCGAAGCGCAAACCTAGAACAGAGCGAAGCGAGGCCCTGCCTCGTCATTTTTTCGAGGACGTGCAAACCACAGCATTGTCACATCCGATTCCTCTATGCTAGCGTCTCCTCCTCAAAGGAGCCTACATTGCTTCGCACTTACCGCGGCCGTGCCCCGCAAATCGCCGCCAGCGCCTACATCGACCCGCAAGCCGTAATCATCGGCGATGTCGCAATCGCCGCCGACTCCAGCATCTGGCCCTCGGTCGTAATCCGCGGCGACGTCAACTTCATCCGCATCGGCTCGCGCACAAATATTCAGGACGGCTCCGTCCTCCACGTCATGCGCGATATCCACCCGCTCATCCTCGGTGACAATGTCACCATCGGCCACGGCGTCGTCCTCCACGGCTGCACCATCGAATCCCGCTGCCTCATCGGCATGGGCTCGATCATTTTGAACGGCGCGAAAATCGGCACAGGCTCGATCGTCGCCGCCGGCACTCTCGTCCCCGAAGGCACCAACGTCCCTTCCGGCAGCCTCTTCATGGGCCACCCCGGCAAATTCCGCCGCGCCCTAACCGACGCCGACCAGGATTCCATCGACGCCTACGCTCAGCGCTACGTCGAGTACAAAGAAACCTACAAGTCCGAGAACTCGTGACTCGTAAAATGTAACTCGTGATTCGTGACTCGTGACTCGTGCCTTGTGATCAGTGAGCCATCAGCGCCGTAGGCGCGACAGAAGTTAGCCCAGCGCGTAAGCGCTGGGTGGCAATCGGCGCGCAGCGTTTTCCATTCGCGGCGCCCTTCCCGCGAGCTTTTGATTCGCTTCGGCCGCAACCGGATTTCTACCGACGTTTGCGCTCACGCTCCCTTGCCCTGTGCTGTAAAATACTTTGATGCTCATTCGTCAAATTTCTAAGCCGCCCACAAGATGACGGAACGACACCAATTCCGCGCCATCAAAGGCACTCGCGACATCCTCCCGCCAGATTCCGCCCGCTGGAACTGGTTCGAGCACGCTGCCCGCGAAGTCTTCGAATCCTACAATTTCGGCGAAATTCGCCTGCCAATTTTGAAGAAACAGAACTCTTTGCACGTTCAATTGGCGCTGACACTGACGTCGTCTCCAAGGAAATGTATACCTTTCCTGATGATGGCTCCTTCGGACCTAGAGTGGCGACGCAAGCAAATCACCGTTGGAAGTGATTGCGCGACGATCCGGGCATGTGATCTATTCAAAACGAGTGCGTACTCTGTTAAGCGCAGTCGAGATGCAATCGCGAAGGGAGAAATTCCAGACACTCTTAGCAAGATCCGAGAGTCTCTCGGCTAGCCTTCAGGACAGGTCTGGACGGCATTGATTCTGAGTCACGCCTGTCGGGATGGGACTAAGCAGATTCATTATTTACCACGCAGATGCAGTACGTCGCTGCGGCTCTCAGATGGAGATCTTGGGCGTTACACTTCGCCCCGAAGCCACCGCCTCCGTCGCCCGCGCCTACATCGAACACAACATGCAAGCGCTCCCCGGCAACAAAAGCTCTACTACATCGGCCCGATGTTCCGCCGCGAGCGCCCGCAAAAAGGACGCTACCGCCAGTTCTACCAAATCGGCGCCGAAGTCCTCGGCCAATCCGACGCGCCCGCGATCGACGCCGAAGTCCTCGAAATGCTGCTCGTCTTTTTCAATCGCGTCGGCCTTACGCGCACCACGCTCTACGTAAATTCCATCGGCGACAAAAACTGCCGCCCTCAATATGTCGAGTTGCTCCGCGCCGAACTGCAAAAAGTAAAAGACAAGCTCGGCCCCGACTCCCAGCGCCGCATCGAAACGAATCCGCTGCGCGTCCTCGATTCCAAGATTCCCGAAGAGCAGCCCATCATCGAAACGCTGCCGCGCATCTCCGATCATCTCTGCGACGACTGCCGCGCGCACTTCGCCAGGCTCAAAGAAGAATTGAACCTGCGCGGAATCGACTACAAAGAAAACTGGCGCCTCGTCCGCGGCCTCGATTACTACACGCGCACCACATTCGAAGTCACCGCCGAAGGACTCGGCTCGCAAAACGCCGTCTGCGGCGGCGGTCGCTACGACGGCCTCGTCGAACTTCTCGGCGGACCGGCAACGAAAGGCATCGGCTTCGCCATCGGCACGGATCGCTCGATTCTTTCCATCGAAGAAGGTGGCAACGCGCCCAAACTGGGCGGCCTCGCCGTCTACGTCGCATGGATGGGACAAGTCTCGTACTCGGCAGCGGTCAATATCACACGAAAATTGCGCGATGCCGGTCTCACTGTCGAGCTGCCGCCCGAAGAAATGAAATTCAAGAAATCGCTCGGTCTCGCAGATAAACTAGGGGCGCGCTATGCTCTGATAATCGGCGAAGATGAAGTCGCGTCGCGCACCTTTACGCTGAAACGCCTCGCCGACAGCGACCAAAAGAAGCTCGCGGAAGGCGAATTGCTCGAGTACCTTGAATCCGAGCGGCGGCGCTAGGATATAAATCTAATACACGGCAGCGCGATTAAATCTCGACGTAAGTGGCGTGCAATCTGCAACTTGCGATTTTCTAATGAAGCGGTAAAGGGGCCGCTTTAAAAGCGTCAGGCGAAATAAAAGCGAAGCCATAAGGCTCGAAAAACAAGGACGGAAAAATTGCTCGAAGCACTCGGAAATTTGAAACGCACAAATTATTGCGGCGCGTTGCGCGCCTCCGACGCCGACACCGACGTCGTCTTGATGGGATGGGTTCATCGCCGCCGCGATCTCGGCCAGCTGATTTTCATCGACCTTCGCGATCGCGCCGGAATTGCGCAGATCGTTTTCAATAAAGAGCTGAATCCGGAAGCGCACGCGAAAGCTGAAGAGCTGCGATCTGAATTCGTTGTTGCCGTCGAAGGCCGCGTCATCCGGCGGCAGAAATCAAATCCGGAAATTGCATCGGGCGAAGTAGAAGTGATGGCCACGCGTCTCCACGTTCTGAACAACGCGAAGACGCCGCCGTTTCAAATTGAAGACGACGCGAACGCCAGCGAAGAAACGCGGCTGCGCTATCGCTATCTCGATTTGCGGCGCCCGCGCCCGCATCGCAATCTCGAGCTGCGCCATCGCGTGATTTTCGAAATGCGCAAAACGATGGACGAGCTTGGCTTCTTCGAAATTGAAACGCCGATGCTCACGCGCTCCACACCCGAAGGCGCGCGCGATTATCTCGTTCCCAGCCGCATTCATCACGGGCAGTTTTATGCGCTGCCGCAATCACCGCAAATTTTCAAACAGATACTGATGATTTCCGGAATGGATCGCTACTTCCAGATCGTCAAGTGTTTCCGAGACGAGGACCTGCGCGCCGACCGCCAGCCTGAATTCACGCAGATTGACGTCGAGATGTCGTTTCCGCGCCAGGAAGACGTTTTCGGCGTCATCGAAAAAGTGATGGAGCGCGCGTGCGCTGTCGCCGGCGTGCAGGCCAAGGGCCCGTTCCGGCATCTCGATTACAAAGACGCGCTGCGGCGCTACGGGTCGGACAAGCCCGATCTTCGCTTCGGCATGGAACTTCACAACGTCACCGAATATTTCGAAGCAGGACGTGCGACGTTGCACATTGAAGGCAATGTGCAAGCCGTTGTTGCGCCGGGTGCTGCCGCGTGGTCGCGCAAGCAGCTTGACGAGCTTGGCGAAACCGCGAAATCGTCGGGCGCGCGCGGAGTCTACACGGTGAAGGTGACGGCTGAAGGCATCACTTCGCCGCTCGAGAAAACGCTCGGCGCTGATGCGCTGAAGAAGTTGGCCGAAAAACTCGGCGCGAAGCCAGGCGATTTAATTGTCGCGACCGCCGCAAAAGATCAGATTCAACACACGGACACGTCGCTCAATGTCGCCGGACAGATTCGTCTGTATCTCGGCGACAAGCTCAACTTGATCGATCGCTCCAAATGGGAGTTCGCCTGGATCACGGGTTTCGCGCTCTTCGAATGGAGCGAACGTGACAAGGCGTGGGTGAGCGCGCAGCATCCGTTCACCGGAATCGTCGAAGAGGATCTCGACAAACTCGAGACCGCGCCGTGGGAATGCCGCTCGAAGGGCTATGACCTTGTACTGAATGGAGTGGAGCTTGGTTCCGGCAGCATTCGAATTCATCGGCAGGATGTTCAGGCTCGCATGTTCAAAGCGCTGGGCCTCACCGACGAACAAGCGCGCCAGCGCTTCGGCTTCTTCCTCGACGCGCTCACCTACGGCACGCCGCCGCACGGCGGCATCGCGCTCGGAGTTGATCGCATCGTCATGCTCCTAGCAGGCGAAAAATCAATCCGCGAAGTAATCGCGTTCCCGAAGACAACGGCCGCACAAGATCTGATGGCCGATTCGCCGTCAGGTGTCGACACCGATCAGCTTGACGATCTCGGCATCGCGATCAAAAAACCAAAAGCAGCAGGGGAAGCCTCATGATCGCATTCTGCCAGGGCCGCAAACATCGATGAGTCGAATCCGCATACTCGCTGAGAATGTCGCGAATAAGATCGCGGCTGGGGAGGTTGTGGAGCGGCCGGCGTCGGTGGTGAAGGAGCTGCTGGAGAATTCGCTGGACGCGGGAGCGCGCTCGATTCGAATTGAAGTGGAATCGGGCGGGAAGCGCATGATTCGGGTAATCGATAATGGCAGCGGAATGAATCACGACGACGCGCTGCTTGCGTTTGAGAGGCACGCGACTTCGAAATTGCGCACGGCGGACGATCTGCTTTCGATTGCGACGCTTGGTTTTCGCGGCGAGGCGCTGCCGACGATTGCGGCGATTTCGCGCTTGCTGCTTGAGACGCGGACGGCGGAAGAAAACGAGGGAACCCGCATCGAGTTCGCGGGCGGCAAGCTGCTCGGTGTGAAGCCTGCGGGTGTTCCGAGTGGGACTTCGATCAGCGTCGCTGACATTTTTTATTGCGTTCCGGCGCGGCGTAAGTTTCTGAAATCTGAAACGACCGAGCTCGGGCACATCGCTTCGCTCGTCACCCACTACGCGCTCGCGCACCCCGAAACGCAATTCCTGCTGAAGACGCCGACACAGGAAATCCTGAATTGCTCGTCCGTGGAAAAACTATCCGAGCGCGTGTATCAAATCTTCGGACGCCAGGCGCTCGATGAGTTGATGGAAATTCCTGCGACCGAGGGACCGATGCGCAGCGCGATCACAGAGCCTGCAATCGAAGCGGATGAACAAGCGGCCACGCTGCGCGTGACTGGTTTCACTTCGCGACCTGAAGTACAGCGCTCGAATCGCAACGGCATCTACATCTTCGTGAATCGCAGGCTCGTGCGCGACCGGTTGCTGCTTCATTCGATTAGCGAGGCGTACCGCAACATCGTTCCGCCGGGCGTTTTTCCGGTCGTGCTGCTGTTTCTCGATCTGCCGTACCAGGAAGTGGATGTGAATGTGCATCCGGCGAAAATCGAAGTGCGCTTCCGGCATCCGCAATTCGTTCACGACTTCACGCGCGACGCCATTCGTCACGCGCTTTCGCTCGCGCGGCCGATTCCGGGTTTTCCCGCCGCTCGCGCAGCCGCGGCAGTCGCTCCCATTCCGCTGGGCGGTTCGTTTGCTGCGGCAGGTGGCGTGCCAGGCGACACGTCAATGAACGCGGCAAGCGCGACTGCGGCAGTAGGCGCCTTCGCTGGACCGCCGCGCGCCGAGATTCCAATCGGTTTTGTCCCGGGTGCTGCGGGAGTCGGAGTGGAGGATCTCGAACTGACCGGCGCGCCTGACCGTCCTCTTCCTCAGCGATTTCAATTCGGATCGAGCGAAGGCGAGAATTTTCCGTTTCCGCCGCAGCCATCCGGCACGAACCTCGTAGATGAAGGTGTTCAAGCCGTTTCTGAGTCAGGTGGCTCGCTGCCGCAGCCCGGAGTCGATTGCAGAATTGAAACCACTTGGACAAGTAAACAGCAGCTTCATCGTTGCCGTGAACGGTGAAGGACTTTGGATCATCGACCAGCACGTGGCGCACGAGCGCGTGCTATTCGAGCAGCATTTGCGCGCGCGCCGCGAAGGCGAACTTGGCGGGCAGCGAATGCTCGTGCCGCTGATCGTGGAGCTGAACCCGCGGCAGCTTGTCACATTCGAGCAGATCGGTGACGAATTGCGCGCGAACGGTTTCGAGGCGGAATTGATGGGCGCGCGCGAGGTGGCGATCCAGGCGGCTCCAGCCGGAATCGCGAGCAGCGACGCCGAAAAGCTGCTTTTCGAAATCCTCGACGGTATCGCGCGCGAAAATCAGGCAATCTCAATCGATTCGCTGCAATCGAAGATTGCTGCGTCGACGTCCTGCCACGCAGCCATCAAAGTGAATACGCCGCTCGATCGAAGAAAATGGAATGGCTGCTCGGCGAGCTCGCGAAGACGGAGTATCCGATGAGCTGCCCGCACGGCCGCCCGGTGGTCCTGCGCTATTCGATCCGCGAAATCGAGCGGGCTTTCAAGCGAATTTGAAGTTGGCTCACATCAGCGAAGGAAAAGGCCGATCGTCTTGATGAAAAATAGATGAAAGATCTGATCATTGCGATTGACGGCCCGTCGGCTCAGGGAAAAGCACGCTGGCGCGGCGCGTGGCGGAGCTGATGGGATACGTCTACATCGATACGGGCGCGATGTACCGAGCGCTGGCGCTGAAGGCGCTGCGCGGAGGCTTGTCATTCGACCGCGACAGCGATCTCGAGACGCTTGCACGCGGGACGCGGATCGATTTGCGAGCGCTGGACGGGACACAACAAGTATTTCTCGATGGCGAGGATGTGACGACGGCGATTCGCACGCCTCAGGTTTCGCAGGCGGCGTCAAAGATCGCGGTGGTATCGGGAGTGCGCCATGTGCTCGTCGCGGAACAGCGGCGGGCGGGACAGCAAGGCGGCGTTGTGATGGAGGGTCGCGACATCGGCAGCGTCGTGTTTCCCGACGCCGACCTCAAGATATTTCTGACCGCTTCGCCGGAAATTCGCGCGGAGCGGCGCTACCACGAGCACCAGCAGAAGGGTGATGCGATCGACCTTGCGCGGACACTCGAAGAAATTCACGAGCGAGACCGGCGCGACCGAGAACGATCCACATCGCCACTGGTTCGCGCAGCGGACGCGGTGGTCGTTGACAGCACCGCGATGGAACCCGAAGAAGTGGCGCAGCTTGTGGCGATGCTGGCGAAAGGCCGCGTGGCTACTGTTTAAATTCGATCGCTGGCTCCTCATTCACCGGTTCGTCAGTCGCCGGACAAAATGTTTCTTGCCCACTCCACCGATTGCAGGTACAGATCCGGAATTGCGTTCTGCGGAATTCCCAAGCGCTCCGCACCTCCGGCGAGCGCGTCCCAGCAGCCCATCTCATAGTTCAACGCGACATCAAAAAGTTCGCGCAACTTATTCTTTTCTCCGAGAAGTGCGTTGTGGATTTCTTCGGCAATCGTAATTTCCCTGAGCACGTCCGGCATCTTCATGTCGAGAATCGCATCCATGGCGGACAGTAAGCCGAGCAGAAATAAATCATTCGACGAAGTGGCGAGTCCGGCGCGGGGCGCGAGTAGTTCACAAAAGTGAGCGCGGATAAGGGGCAGCATAATGAGTTCAGAGGGCTTGCGATCGCCCATGCACGCAATTGTGACAAGCGAAACCCAGCGACGGACGCCGCGTTCGCCGAGAAGCGACAGCGCGTGAGGAATCGAGTTCACACGGGCGATGAGAGGAAACGCCGGAGAATTCAGATAACGGAGCAAGCGATAACTGAGCGAGGATTCGGCTTTGATCCTTTCGCTGACGTCGTGAAGATCCATTTCCGGCTGATTGACTGCCTGCAGAATCAGCAGGGAATTGAGCTTGTTTGACGGGATATCGTGGCGCGTGAGCATTTCAGGCCGGCTGAAAAAATATCCTTGAAAATAGGAGTAGCCCCAGGCGAGCGTGCGCTGGAAGACTTCGTACGATTCCACTTTCTCCGCAACGAGGCGGGCATGTTTCTCGGAGAATCTCTTTGCCAATCGTTGTTGTTCCGGTTCAGGCGTGGAGAGCACGTCCACTTTGATGAACGCTGCGATTTCCGCGAGAGGAAGCCACGCCGTAGATTCCTGGAAGTCATCTAGCGCGAGGAGATAGCCGGCGTCTCGAAAGCGGCGGCACGCGGTGACGACTTCGTTGTCCGGTTCCAGGGTTTCAAGGATTTCGAGCACAACGCGATCCTTCGGGAGCGTGGAGGGAAAATCACGCAGGAGAAAATCCCGCGTGCAATTGATGAATGCGCGGCGTCCTTGAGTGAGGCGGTCGAGGCCAAACAGAAAAAGATTGTCTACCGAGGAAGCGGCGGCCGCTTCGGGATGCGAACCATCAAAAAAGTTGTCTGGCCCGGAGCGGAAAAGAAGCTCGTAACCGTAGACGTCTCGTCTGGCGTTGAAGATAGGCTGGCGCGCCATGAATTTTTTCACGGACACTTTCTCCTTCCCAGATGGGAATGCGTGCAACATGCTCGGAAGGGGAGGTGCGCCGAAGCTGCCAGTTCTATTTGTCTTAGGCCGGGCTCGACATCGAAGAGAGGAATTCCGCGTTCGCCTTGGTTTTCGAGAGACGGCCGAGTAGCAATTCCATGGCTTCCACCGTTGAGAGAGGACTGAGAACCTTTCGCAGCACCCAGATGCGATTGAGTTCGTCGGGCGGAAGGAGGAGTTCGTCCTTACGCGTGCCGGAGCGGTTGATATCGATGGTCGGGAAAACGCGCTTATCGACGAGGCGGCGATCGAGGTTGATTTCCATGTTGCCGGTGCCCTTGAACTCCTCGAAGATCACGTCGTCCATGCGGCTTCCGGTGTCGATCAAAGCGGTGGCGATGATGGTGAGCGAACCGCCTTCTTCCACGTTTCGCGCGGCGGCGAAAAAGCGGCGCGGGCGCTGCAAGGCGTTCGCGTCGATGCCGCCGGAGAGAACTTTTCCGGAGGGCGGCGTGACGGCGTTGTACGCGCGGCCGAGACGCGTGAGCGAGTCGAGAAGAATCACGACGTCGCGCTTGTGTTCGACGAGACGCTTGGCTTTTTCGAGGACCATTTCGGCGACTTGAATGTGGCGCTGGGGCGGCTCATCGAACGTGGAGCTGATGACTTCGCCCTTCACGGTGCGCTGCATGTCGGTGACTTCTTCCGGCCGTTCGTCAATGAGAAGCACGATCAGAGCGACTTCCGGGTGATTGGTGGTGACGGAATTGGCGATGGACTGGAGCATCATCGTTTTGCCAGTCCGTGGAGGCGCGACGATCAAACCGCGCTGGCCTTTGCCGATGGGGCAGAGCATATCGAGAACGCGCCCGGTGAGATTTTCCTTGGTCGTCTCGAGGCGAATGCGCTCCTGCGGATAGAGGGGTGTGAGGTTGTCGAAAAATATTTTGTTGCGCGCGACTTCGGGATCTTCGAAATTGACCGCTTCGACTTTAATCAGCGCGAAGTAGCGTTCGCCGTCTTTCGGAGGGCGAACCTGGCCGGAGACAGTGTCACCGGTGCGGAGGTCGAACTTGCGGATTTGCGACGGCGAGACGTAGATATCGTCAGGGCCGGGGAGGTAGTTGTATTCGGGGGCGCGGAGGAAGCCGAATCCGTCGGGCAGGCATTCGAGAACGCCTTCGGAGAAGATGAGGCCGTTCTTTTCGGTTTGTGCGCGGAGGATCTGGAAGATCAACTCCTGCTTGCGCATGCCGGAGGACCCGGGGATGTTGAGTTCCTTCGCAATTTTCGCGAGGTCGGTGATGTTTTTATCTTTTAGTTCTGCAAGGCTAATGCTCATCGAGTTTCTTTCCTTCTCAAGCCTGTAAAATCAGGCGCGATTGTAATTGTGATGTGATTGGACTGCGGGCGGGCACAGACTCGAACCTGCCACTCTGTCCAGGTAGCGTACAGACAATCAAAATCCTTCGGTCACGGGCCAAAACCTGTTCAGCGGATTGTGGGAGAACCGAAGGGATTCAATTGGTCAATTCATTGTCCTGCGAAACATCCGTGCCGAACTTGGAATCAACCCCGGCAACAGGCGGGTGAATCGGCAGCGGGCGTTCGAGCGCGATCTGCAGGACATCGTCCATCGACTCGACAAAATGGATGGACATTTGCGCTTGGATCTCCGGCGGAATTTCCGCCAGATCTTTTTCGTTATCCTTCGGGAGAATCACGGTGCGCAGGCCCAAGCGGTGCGCGGCGAGCAGCTTTTCCTTGACGCCGCCGATGGGTAGCACTTTACCACGAAGCGTGATTTCGCCGGTCATGGCGAGATCACAACGAACCGGAATTTGCGTCAGAGCGCTGACGATCGAGGTGCAGAGCGTGATGCCGGCGGAAGGACCGTCTTTCGGGATGGCGCCTTCGGGAACGTGCACGTGAATGTCGATGTGGCGGTAGAAATCTTTCGGCAGGCCGAAAAGATGACTGCGCGAGCGGACGTAGCTCATGCCGGCTTGTGCGGATTCCTGCATCACGTCGCCAAGTTTTCCGGTGAGCGTAAGGCGTCCTTTGCCCTGCATCAGGGTGGCTTCGGTGGAGAGCACTTCGCCGCCCACTTCGGTCCAGGCGAGGCCAGTGGTGAGGCCGATCTCGTTTTTCTTTTCGGCGAGGAAATCGCGGTATTTAAGGATGCCGAGGTAATCGTTCACGTTCGCCGGGGTGACTTCGAGCGTGAAGGTCTTGTCGGCGACAACCTTGCGGGCGACTTTGCGGCAAACGTTTGCGATTTCACGATTGAGGTTGCGGACGCCGGCTTCGTGCGTGTAGTGGCGGATGACGTGGGTCATCGCCTCGTCGGTAATTTTGAGATTGGTGTTGGTGAGGCCGGTAGCTTCCAGCTGCTTGTGGACAAGAAAGCGCTGCGCGATCTGGTGCTTTTCCTGTTCCGTGTAGCCAGGAATTCGCAGGACTTCCATGCGGTCCTGCAGGGGCTGCGGAATGGTGTGCAGCACGTTGGCGGTGCAGACGAACATAACTTTTGAGAGATCGTACTCGACGTCGAGATAGTGGTCGGTGAAGGAGTGATTTAGTTCCGGGTCGAGCACTTCCATCAGAGCGGCTGAAGGATCGCCGCGGAAATCCATCGACATCTTGTCGACTTCATCGAGGACGAACACGGGGTTCGTGGTTCCGGCCTTGCGCATCATCTGAATGATCTGGCCGGGAAGGGCGCCGATGTAGGTGCGACGATGGCCGCGAATTTCCGCTTCGTCACGGACGCCACCGAGAGAGACTCGGACGAACTTGCGTCCGGTGGCGCGGCCAATGGACATTGCGAGAGACGTCTTGCCGACTCCCGGAGGCCCGAGGAAACAGAGAATCGAGCCTTTCGGGTTTTTCACGAGCTGGCGGACGGCCAGATATTCGAGAATGCGATCTTTGATTTTTTCCAAGCCGTAGTGATCTTCCGAGAGGATCACTTCCGCGCGGTTGATGTCGCGAATTTCCTTGGAGCGCTTCTTCCATGGCACGGCCAGCAGCCAATCGAGATAATTTCGGGAGACGGTGGATTCGGCCGACATCGGCGGCATCATTTCGAGCCGCTTCAGCTCCTGCATGGCCTTTTCCTGCGGGCCTTCGGGCATGCCGGAAGTTTCGATCTTCTTTTTTAGCTGCTCGATTTCGTTGGCTTCGCCGCGGCCGAGTTCTTTCTGGATGGCTTTGAGCTTTTCGTTGAGGTAGTACTCTTTCTGGGCGCGTTCCATCTGGCGTTTTACGCGCGTATTGATCGAGCGGTCGACGTTTAGCTTCTCGAGTTCGACTTCAAGAATGTCGCCGATGCGATTCAGGCGTTCGAGCGGTTCGAAGAGTTCGAGCAGTTCCTGTTTTTCTTCGACTGGAATTTGAAGGTTTGCCGCGATGGCGTCGGAAAGCTTGCCGGCATCTTCCACGCGGACAGCGGCAATCATCGTGTCGTAATTGAGGCTCTGCGAAAGTTTTACATATTGCTCGAATAGATTGGTGACGCGGCTCGAAGCCTGCTGTAGTTCCGGCGTGGGCTCGGCTTTCATCGGAACCAGGCGAATCGTCGCGCGGAAAAAGCCTTCTTCGCTTGCGACCTGGACGATCTTGGCGCGTTCAGTGCCTTCGACGAGAACTTTGATATTGCCGTCAGGCAGCTTAACGCTCTGCACGATGTTGGCGAGCGTACCTACCTGGTAGATTTCTTCGGGCTTGGGATCGTCGATCGAGGCGTCATGCTGCGTGACGAGGAAGATTTTCTTGTCACCGGCCAGCGCGTCTTCCAGGGCTCGCACGGATGCTTCGCGGCCGACGATGAACGGGTGCATCATCTCCGGGAAGATAACCATGTCCCGCACCGGCATCATCGGAACGCGTTTAACGTCGCCTTTTTCTTTATTGAACATCGAGTTGAATATCCCCAGTCCTTAGCCCGCTTTTTCGAGCAGGCTCCAATTAATTTCGCGTCCCTTTACCATGTCCGCCGTGACAACGAAGTCGCGAAGTTTTCGCTGCGCGGGCATGTGGTACATCATTTCGAGCATCAGATCTTCGAGGATCATACGTAGTCCGCGCGCGCCCACTTTTCTTACCAGCGCGAGGTCAGCGACGGTTTCAAGCGCGTCGTCAGTAAACCGGAGCCGAACGTTTTCAAATTCAAAGAGCCGCTGATACTGGCGAACGAGCGCATTTTTAGGCTCGGTGAGAATCTTTACAAGGGCGGACTTATCGAGATCGCTCAGCACGCCGACGACCGGCAAGCGGCCCACGAATTCGGGAATCAAGCCGTACCGAATCAAGTCGGTTGGCTGCACCTGCTCGAGAATTTCGATATTCCGCCGGGTTGCCGTCGATGGCTGTGTATCGGCGTGAAAGCCCAGCGATTTCTGACCTACCCGCCGCTCGATCGTTTTTTCGAGTCCCACGAAAGCACCGCCGCAGATGAACAGGATGTTGGTCGTGTCGACTGGCGTAAATTCCTGGTGCGGGTGCTTGCGGCCGCCCTGGGGGGGAACATTCGCGACCGTGCCTTCCAAAATTTTCAGAAGCGCCTGCTGGACTCCTTCACCTGAAACATCTCGTGTAATCGAAGGGTTTTCGTCCTTCTTCGAAATTTTGTCAATCTCGTCTATGTATATGATGCCTTGCTGGGCCTTTTGGACGTCGCCATCAGCGGCTTGCAGCAGCTTCAAAATGATATTTTCGACGTCTTCGCCGACGTAGCCCGCTTCTGTAAGCGTGGTGGCGTCGACGATCGCGAAGGGGACCTCCAGCATTCGTGACAACGTTTGCGCCAGAAGGGTCTTGCCGGTGCCGGTAGGGCCGATGAGCATGATGTTTGACTTCGTGAGTTCGACGTCACCGGGCTGGCGATTCAGGAAGATGCGCTTGTAGTGGTTGTACACTGCGACAGCGAGCTTCTTCTTGGTCTTGTCCTGGCCAATCACGTAACCGTCGAGGAACGCTTTGATCTCGGGCGGGCGAGGCAGACGGCGATTTGCCGGACTGGCCTGTTCGCGCTTTTCGTCTTCGAGAATCTGCTGGCAAACCCCAACGCACTCGTTGCAAATATACGAGCGGGGATATTCGGAGGGAGAGCTGATGAGCTTCTCCACTTGCTCCTGCGTTTTATGGCAGAAGGAACAGCGCAGCGGCTCTTCTGGTGTGAACCGTTTCACCGGAATTGCTTCCTCCCAAGGAACATCAGCACACCCACGGCATTTCTTAAATACATTCTAAGACGGAAACGCAATCGCGGGAGACGCAATCATCGCCTTCACTACTAACCGTTTGGAACGCCGCCCACAGAGCTGACCGCGTCGAAACCGGACTAGCGATGTTTGGTGATGATTTCATCAACGACGCCGTATGCTTTCGCTTGTTCCGCAGTCATGATGAAATCGCGTTCCACGTCCTTTTCAATCTTCTCAAGCGGCTGACCCGTATGAAACGAGAGGAGCTTGTTGAGCGAATCACGGGTGCGGAGAATCTCGCGGGCGTGGATGTCGATGTCAGTGGCCTGGCCAGAAAGACCGGACATCCAAGGCTGGTGGATCAGAACTCGGGAGTTGGGCAGGGCATAGCGCTTTTTGGGCGTGCCCGAAACCAGGAGCAGCGCAGCAATCGAAGCAGATTGGCCGATGCAATAGGTGACGACATCGGGCCGCACGAACTGCATCGTGTCGTAAATCGCCATTCCTGCGGAAATCGACCCTCCCGGAGAGTTGATGTACACCGAGATATCTTTCTCAGGGTCTTCGGATTCAAGGAACAGCAGTTGGGCAGTGACCAAATTGGCGACGTGATCGTCAATCGGCGTGCCGATGAAAATGATGTGGTCTTTCAGCAGCCGGGAGTAAATGTCATAAGCCCGCTCACCGCGGTTGGTCTGTTCGACAACCATGGGAACGAGCGTTGTGGCACGCGGACTTGCGTCGTCAGTTTGTCTCATTTGGAGTATGTGCGCGCGATGAGGAACCCGAACCAGCTTTTACTTTTCACTCTTGGCTGCCGTCTCGATTCGGGAACTACTGTAGAGCCACTCGATTGTTTTGTCGCTTCGCAACTTCGATTTCATCCTATCGAGCGCTCCCTGCTTTGTCAAGCGAGCCCGAATGGCAGTTGCTGATTCGCCACTGCGTTCCGCAAGCGTTGCAATCTCTTTCTCGACGTCTTCATCCGTCGCTTCGATTTTTTCAGCTGTTGCAATGCGGTCGAGTAACAACTCGGCCTTTACATCGTCCACGGCGCGGTCACGCTGGCGCTTGCGGAGCGAAACCCAATCCACGTTTACGGCGCGGGGATCGACGCCCTGATGCGCGAGCGAGCGAACGACGCGTTCGAGCCGGACGTCCATCTGGCCTTCGACGAGCGCTTCGGGCACGGGGAATTCGTGGCGCTTTACGAGCGCCTCGAGAATCTTCTCCCGCGCCTGGCCTGCCTGGTCGTGCTCTTTCTGCGCTTCGAGATTTTCGTGGATTTTTCTGCGCAGGTCGGCAAGTGTGGTGACGCCACCGGCCTCGCCTGCCGCGTCCTTCGCGAATTCGTCGTTCAACTCGGGGAGCTTCTTTTCCTTGATGCCCTGCACTTCAACGTTGTAATCGTACGTTTTCCCGGCGAGCTTCTGATCGGGATAGTCGGCGGGATACACCGAACGAAATTGCTTGGTTTCGCCGGGCGATGCGCCGCGCAGGTTCTCGTTGAAGCTTTCGAGGGTTTCTTCGGCGCCGAGGTGGCAAAGGATATTGTCGGCTTCCACCTGATCGCCGCCGCCTTCGGGCGTGCCGTTCAGCTTGATCAGGACGTAGTCGCCGTCTTTCGCCGCGCGGCCTTCGATCGGAACAAAAGTGGCAGTGCGTTCGCGCAGCTCTTCAATTGTCTTATTGACCTGGGCATCACCTGTATCGACCGCGTCCACATGGACTTCAATGCCCTTATACTCAGCCAAATCGAATTCGGGGAGGACTTCGAAGACGGCGCGGAAACGGAGCGGCTCGCCCTCTTTGAATTCGACTTTGTCCACTTCGGGGCGGGTGACCGGGATGAGTTTCTTTTCGTCGAGAGCCTTCTCGAGGAATTCAGGGACAAGCGACTGTACGACTTCTCCCTGGATATCTTCGGCAAAGCGGCGGCGGATTAAAGTGACGGGCGCTTTGCCCGGACGAAAGCCGGGAACGCGGGCTACTTTCGCGAGATCGCGCGCGATTTTGTCGGTTGCTTTCTGAACGTTGTCGGCCGGAATTTCCAGCTCGAGCTCACGCTTGCAGTCTGTTTCGGCCATTGAAAGTTTTTCCGGGGATTTTTGCGATCGATTGACGCGCCGGTGAGCCAGATCCGTTCGAACTTGTTTCCAGTCTGCCTTTCGCCTGTTCTGAATCAGAGGAGAAAAAGGGCGGGGAGGCCGGCCAGTCGAAGCACAATCGAAATCTAAGTATAGGGAATCCGGGCGAGCGCGTCAACTGCGGGCGGCTCCAATTTTTCGCGGGCAGATTCGCAGCCAAACTCACGGCCAAGCGGACTGAGTTAAGATTCGTTCAGAGCGTTGGTGCGGAAGAAGGGACTCGAACCCCTACGGCCTTTCGGCCACCAGCTCCTAAGGCTGGCGCGTCTGCCAATTTCGCCACTTCCGCGACGTCCTGAAAATGCTAGCACGCTCGAGACTAAATCACCATTGCAGGACGCTTACGACTGTAGTGACGGACGGACTGGGATACCGCTCGTTAACGCGTGCCCCCTGTCGATGAGCGGCTTCTCGAAATACTTCCACGAAAGCTGCGCGGTTCCCCACGTGATTGCCGTCGAGAGCAGGACAACCAATACTCCGGGCCAATCATAGATTCGCGGCAGCGAATGCAGCAGCAGCCAGGAACACGCTCCAAGAATTCCCAAATGAATCAGGTACACACAATATGAAACGCGGCCGAACGCGCCTAGGACGCGGGAACGCATCGTCCGAGCGAGTATTCCGTCGCAATCCAGCAATGCAACCATCAGTGCACAGGCGTACATTGCGGCGAGCCATGAAAACTGATATGCGGATTGGAACGCAGTTCGAGGGCCAGGAAGCCACTTCACCATTGCCAGTGCACCGCAAAGGAATATTGCCAGAGCGACCTTGAGAGTCGTTACGTGGTTGGCGAGGACCGATTTCGCTGAAGTGCGCCACGCAACCGCCACTAGCATCCCTATCGCCAGCGCGTCGGCGCGGCAGGGCGTAAGAATGTATGCCGCGTCATGTCCATGTGGCAGGCGTGAAAAGATCAGTGCTCGCAAAATCGGAGCGCCGACAATGCATCCGATCAGGATTTGAGTCAGCTTCCGGCGGGAGGCGCGGCGGACGAGCCAGGGCGCCACAAGGTAGAATTGTTCTTCTACCGCGAGCGACCACGCTACTGAAATGCCGTAGTGGCTGAAGTAGGACATTGGTGCGAAGACCATGTTTTGCAAGAAAAGGTAGTAAGTAATGACCGGAACCGAAGTAACCACGGCTGTGGAAGACTGGGGAGCAACCCACCTCGTCCCCAGATATCCCACGATCGCGAAAATTGTGACCCAAGCGTAGTAGACAGGAACAATTCTATGCACGCGACGGATGTAAAACGTCCGGAAGTAGTTGGGGGAATCGTGTGCGTCCAACAGGATTCCACCTATGAGAAATCCAGACAGGACAAAGAAGAGATCGACTCCACTCCATCCGAGCCGAAAGATCGCTGCAAAGCGATATAAGGGACCGCCCAGCTGACCTGTGTTGTTTTGACTATTTGAAATGTAGTGGAGGAGAAACACCATCAGGATCGCGAGTCCCCGAAGCCCGTCAAGCTCGGGTAAGCGGCGGCGTGACCCGGGCCGAGGGCCTTGCGTTACGCCTGTCGCGCTTTCTTCAATTTGAACTTCGCGGTTTTCCATTTGCGGTTTCTCAAAGCCAACGCTTCGAAGAAAAGCTCGGCGTGCGGGATGGGATTATAGGATACATATCGCCAGCGGAGTGCGACGAATCGAGCCGCGACGGTTGGCCAGGACGGCATTCGCTCGATCGGGTCGTCCGTAGTGTCATTGCGAAGCACAGGCTTCCAACACCGCCGGACGTGCGAAATAGTTTGAAATCGCGAAAGAAACCGTGCTGGAGACGCGTTGATTGAGCGAACCGGCTGGCTCGTTCCAGGCAAGCGCGGATCGCTGAGGGCGCGTTTGTTCTTGCTGCCCGGCGGTTATTTTGTTAGGTTCGCGCCATGGAATTTGGTTGGGCGGGCCCAGGAGGCACACACCATGCCACACTGCACGAAATGTGGAGTTGCGATAGCGGACGGCGCGGAATTCTGTCCGAGTTGCGGCGCGGCACAAGCCGGAGCGGGTGGCGGGTCCACCACCGCCGTCGCTCAGACAGGAATGCAGGAAAACATCGCAGGTCTACTCTGCTACTCGCTGGGTTGGCTCACTGGCCTCATTTTCTATTTCATTGACAAGCGGCCGTTCGTGCGTTTTCACGCAGCGCAATCGATCGTTGTTTTTGGCGGGCTGCACCTGATCGGAATCGTTTTTGGGATGTTCTTTGGGCTCAGCTTAATGACGGGAGGGTGGACGGGTTTCTCGCTGGGGATTGGCCTGTTCCACGCGTTGCAGCTCCTGGGTTTCATCCTCTGGATTTTCCTGATGATTAAAGCCTTCCAAGGCGAACGCTTCCGCGTCCCATTTGCGGCGGACGTCGCCGACAAGATCTTTGGAAAATCTTAGACTCCACGCGCACTACGCGCTTCCTTTTGAAGCCTTCGGAGCGCTGGCCCTTATGCCGATCCCTCTTGACAACCGGAAAGGGAACGTCCATCTTTATTGACTTTCCTCACAGGGAAAGATCGTTCTGAATGCGAGCGGTAGGAGATGGCGTTGAAGGTTCGGGTCTGTTTCCACGACAAATGTTTTGATGGCGCATCTTCGGCCGCTATTTTTTCGCGTTTCTACCGGGAGCGCATCAATCCCAATGCGGAACTCCTCTATCGCGGAATGACGCACAAAGCTTCGCATCCGTTTGAAGGCGGGGTGTTCGACGGCGACGAGAATGTTGTCGTCGACTTCAAGTACTCCACTTCTCCGTTGCTCACTTGGTGGTTCGACCATCATCAGAGCGCGTTTCTGAAGCCTGAGGATGCGGAGCATTTCCGGAAGGACCATTCGGGTAGAAAATTTTATGATCCGGCTTTCAAGTCGTGCACAAAATTCGTGGCGACGATCGCATCGGAGAAGTTCGGATTCGATGCCAAGCCTCTCGCTGACCTGATCAAGTGGGGAGACATCATCGACGGCGCGCAGTTTGCTTCATCGGCAGAGGCAGTGGGACTTGCTGAGCCTGCGATGCAACTCGCGCTTGTAATCGAAGCAGCGCCGGAACCCGATCTGGTGCCGCAGTTGATCCCGCATCTTACTTCGCTTTCGCTCCGCGAAATGATTGAGCTTCCCATTGTGAAGAAGCATCTCGGTCCGCTTCTGGAGCGGCATCGCCGTTCAATCGATATATTGCGCGAGCGCGCTGATGAGCGGGGCGGAGTGATTTATTTTGACGTCAGCGATCTGGACCTCGAGGGCTACAACAAGTTCGTGCCGTACTTCCTATTTCCGAACGCGGTGTATTCGGTCGGGGTGAGCGCGTCTCCCACTCGCTCCAAGGTATCGGTGGGCACGAATCCGTGGAAGGATCCGGATCCGGAAATAAACCTGGCGTCGTTGAGCGAAAAATACGGCGGCGGCGGACATGCGAGAGTGGCGGCAATCTCTTTGGGCCCTGGCGATTTGGTGCGCGCGCGGCAGGTGGCAAAGGAAATCGCCGCCAAACTACGGCGCTGATCGCTTTTTCGCTCGCTCGAAGGCTGGATAGGGAACGCGATTCACTCGTGTTACAATTTTTCACTCGTGGGCCGGTAGCTCAATGGTAGAGCAGCTGACTCTTAATCAGCGGGTTGGAGGTTCGAGTCCTCCCCGGCTCACCACTTGTTTTCAATTGTTTACGAAGTTTTCATTCCTCGTACCATGAGGCGACCCGTAGCGGGAAGTGTAGCGGGCGGCGGTTGAACGTGCAGCGAGAAACCCTGCCCCGAGTGCTGCCTGTCGGCAAGCAACCCAGCAAATTCCTCTCATCGTCCGACGAGACGCTTGACGGCCCAGTTTGCGGCCGAGAGCAATCGGCTTCCATCCCGAGGAGTTCCAAACCCGCCAAAAGTGGACCTTCAACTCGGGCGGAGTTTTGATTTTTGGAAGCATTAAGGACAGGATTTACAGTTCGCGAAAAGATTATGAAAGGACGTGGAGGTGTCCAATCCAGTTCTAGGGGGGATTCGAGTCTGGCTCAGACAGGTTGATGCTCTCGCGTCGTCCTGTTCCTTCACGGGTTGAAGGAATAGGTCCATTTCACTGCGAAGCGGGTTTCGCGGACTTGTGGGGGATTCGCAGGAGCAATGCTGGCGAATTGCGTCCCTACGTTATAGATGATGTAGAGATCGCTGTCAGGCCGATAGTTATACCTCAGGCGAACATTGGCGCTAACCGCCTGCGTGTTCGATGTGTCCACCTGAATCAGACTCGTGAAGGTCAAAAAACGAGTGAAGGAATAATTTGCCTGCAGGCTCGCCAGCACTACCGAGAAATTGCCGTTGGGCAGCGGTAACCGAAATCGATCCCAAGTCTCAGAAGCCGAAATCGAGAATTTCGCGGTCGGGCGATAGTTGGCCTGAACGCGAAATTCATTTAGAGTCCCGCCATAATACTCGCCAAACCTCTCAAAGAAGTTGTACGTAAACCGCCGATCTTGCGCAGACCCGTAGGTGAGTTGATGGCGGGCGAAGTGATACAGGCCATTCGGAATGAACACATTCTTGTAAACGTGAAGTGGAGTGGTGATCCGCTGGGTGAACACATCGGCGATGTCATCATCAGTGTATGCCCCATTGTTGAACTCGGCGCGAAATGTTCCCTGCCACTCCTGGCTTTCCACAACGTTCTTAGTGCTTGGGGCGTGAAGAATGAAACCCTCGAATTGTAGTTCACGGACGCCTGTAATCTGGGGTCTGACTTTGAAAGTGAGATCTCCGTAGGTTTCATTGGCGTCCGTGCGTTCAATGAACCCCACCTCCGGATTGAAGTTCGGCCCGATTTTCCTGCGTTCGAAAGTCCCATCTACCCAATTCGACCGGTATGATAAGGAAGCGCCGACATCACTATTCCCGCTAGGGTTCCCGGGCGACTGCGTTTCAGCGATATGCGCATCCACGAACCAGTCTTTGAAGAAGACGAGGCGGGTATCGATTCCGCCGGTTTGATTAAAGCTGTCCTGCACATCGCCCGAGCGCTTATCGATACCCATAACACCGATGTACGACCCAGCCCACAAGGATTCCTTCAGCCGGACGACGGCATAGTTTGCATATGGATTCGGACCGCTCGAGCGCGTGTCCACATCCATGACCCCGAATTGCAAACGACCTAGCGTACCGGTCAGTTTCGCCCCACCATTGATGGGAACCTGATTTCCTGTCACAGAGTCAATTCCGATCTGACGGCTGAAGAACAACTTATCCTGATCGCCGATGTCGAAGTTGAAGACTCCCGCGTTTTCCAAAAAGAACTGGCGTTTCTCGGGAATGAAGATTGGGAAGGGAGTGAGATTGAACTGCTCCTGGTCGACGTCTGTGGCAGAAAAATCCGTGTTGCCCGTCAGATTCAAAACGATGTTTGAGCGGATGCCATACTTTATATCGAGGCCACCTGTAAGCGGAAATGCCGGGTTTAGGTCTGTCTGCTTGTCGTATTGAGCCAACCCATAGGGTTTCACGACGAAGAGTCTTCCGTTTCCGATGTCCGTAATGCCCGTGAGTTCCCCTGCTTCAGAGACCTTCGCAATTCCGTATGTTCGCCGATAGGCAGCCCAAAGATCTTCCTCATTCTTTCTGCGAATGAATCGCTTGAAATTCAATCCCCAAATGACATCCTTCGACTTTGTAAAATTTAGAGTTGAGAAGGGAATCTCGATTGTTGCGGTCCAGCCGTCTTGAGTGATGCGGGCTTCCGAAGTCCAGACGCCATCCCAGCCCGAATCGAAATCGGTTCCCTCTGACCCGCTCTGCTCCTCGACGACCAAGCCGTCGCTCTGTGTTCCCAGAGGGTTGATTTCGAAGACATAGCCGCCTCGCCGGTCATGATTGGAGTTGATCAGGATCTCGAAATGGTCGTCCAGGTCTTGACCCACATCGCGTCGCAGTTCCGTCGCTACGATTCGGGATGGCGTGGAATCGTAGCAATGAATCCCAAAGTAGACGGCATTTCGAGTGTAGAGAATGCGCACTTCCGTCTTCTCGGTTGCAGGGTCACCTTCGTGGGGTTCCCGCTGTCGAAAATCCGTGATCGGTTTGGCTAATTGCCAAAGGGGGTCGTTGAGTGTGCCATCCAAACGCGGCGGATGATCCACTCGAACTGCTTCTGCTATCCGGGTTGCTTCCTGTGGGATAGGACGGGCCGTATTCGGAAGAGAATGAGCACCAACATTCCGGAGCGGGAAAAACGCGGCGAGAAGAAGTGTGCACAGGATGACGTGGCTGGAACAATAGAAGCGTCTATTCCTCACGTCGTCTGCGTCCGCCTTCTTATCAACCCGCATGGTTCTCTTCAACAGTTACTGCAAATAGAAGCGTCCCTACAATTCCGATTATTCCCGCAACGATGAAAGGAGTCTGCGGACGAATCCTCCACAGCAGACCTCCTATCACCGACGCTGGCGTAATCGACAGACTTCGGACGAGGTAATAAAGACCCACCGTGCGCGCCCTCAGGGTGTTCTGTGCAAGGTCAACGATCATGGCCTTCCGAGAAGGCTCACCGATCTCGCGCAGGCCGCCAATCATGAACGCGCACGCCAACCAACGGAAATCAGGTGCGAGAATGACCGCCACCGGGAAGAATGCAAAGAACAGGAAAGTGGCGATCACGAAAGGCTTGCGGCCCAAACGATCGGCCATCTTTGCCGAAGGAACGTATACGAGGAGTGCCGTTGTGAGTTGCACGGCCACGAGAATTCCGTATCGCGGGATCGTCACACCCGCAATGTTCGTGACGTAGAGTACGACAAAGATATCCGCCATCCCCTCACACGTCCGAATTGCAATGTCGGAAACGAGCAGCCGGCTGAGTGTCGAGTGAAACGAGTTCCAAACACCCCACAACCTCACCGAGTCCCTGGAGGCGAGCGGCACGTTGATGGTCCAGAGGACCGGGACAGTGATCCCCACGAAAGCAATTGTGATTAACAGCCCTGTTCGAATACCGGCTTGAAGACCCATTGCGCCAATCATGGCACCGCCGAGAAGAGGCGAAACCACCATCGGGATGCGCTTGAGAATTGATTGGACAGTGAATCCCATCGCGCGCCGCTCCCGGGGAAGCGCATCCCCAATAGTTGCGAAGATGGCGGGAGAGGCCATGGACTGCCATGCCATCGCCAATGCCAATCCCAGAAAGAGAAAGGGCCAGCAGGGACTGCCCAGGTAAACGACATAGCCCGCGAGCGCAGATATTAGGAAAGTGAGAAAGGCTCGACGGCGTCCCCAATGATCAGCCAGCCAGCCCCCGGGGTACTGATAGAGCGCGTCTAGAAGATCCTCCGAAGTGCCGAAGAGTCCGACGATGGCGACGCTCGCGCCGAGCGATTCGAGATACTTCGGGAGAAACTTTTTCCAGAGTTCTTCGCCTAAACCGACTAAGAACACTGCCCCGGACGCAGCAACGACATTCCGTTCTATGCCAAGAGATTCAGCAAGGCGTCTGTGGGTAGCTGCTCCCAGAAATCCTTCTCCTCCAGGCAATTTATTACGTTTCCAAATCCTCAGGCCGCGTCCTTGAAAGCTCCGCCCGGCTTCCCGCGCTTCACCATGTCCTGGCAATACGCGTACAACGCGTCGTAAACAATCCACTCTGCCGAATTGATTTCATGGTCGTTGCCAAAACCCAGACGCCGAAACCCTTCTGCGATGGCATTTAGTCCAGCAGCCTCGGGTTGATGCCATAACGTATTGTCCGTATCGGCGCCATTAACGATCCTGGCCAGCAGTTGCAATGCCGGGTCTGCCATGAGGTTGTACTTTTTGAGAATCGCTTCAAAGGAACATTCCTTTGCGTGGTGCCCGAGTTCCACTCCGGGAACGTCAAACGGTGTCGCGTTCAATCTGCCCGCCTCCGGAATCACTCGTTCCGCCGCGACAAACAGGAACTCCGCCTCTGGGTCAACAAACTTTCTGATAAGCCATGGGCAGGCTACTCGATCCACTTTGACGTGCTCGCGTGTAATCCACTTCATAAAATCCTCCAACTCAGCTCGCTCGGACTTCCTCGATGTGCGTGGTCCGATATTGAATACAGCCTATGGAAGGGTCACAGCCTCATAGACCACCATGCGCGCAACCGCTTTGCCATCCGCTTCCTGCTCCGGCGTATAGACGCGGTGAGTTTCAGAGTCCACTGCCAAGCTGTGCACTCTCTTTTGAACTGGAAAGTCTTCCAGTTTGCGAAAGTGATCGGGGTCGTCCATCTGGAATACCGAGATCGCTCCGCTCGAACATGCGACGTAGATCCGCTTGAGACCGGGATCGAATTTTATTACGTCCGGTCCCGAAGCCATCGGCAGGGATGCGCTTGGCTGGTGGGTGTCGAGGTTGAAGACAGTCATTAGGTCATTGCCTTCGCAGGACAGGAAGGCGCGATGATGCTCTGGGTCAAGAGTCATTCCGTGATTCCCCTTGCACGGAGCGACTGGATACCGGGCAACAACCTCGTCGGTTACAGGATTAATGATCGCAAAAATGTTCTGGTCTTGCAGATTGACGTAGACCATGCGCGCAACCGGGTCGTACTGTGGCATACCCGTTTCGCTGTCGAAACGCATTGTCTTGATAATTTCGTCTTTTGTCACGTCGACAATCGCCTCGGCCTTGCCGCGCTCGTCCGAGACATAAAGTTTATGGAATGGCGCAGCATAAGCGCTACCGTCCGGCTTGGCTTCGGTGGGAATTTTCTTGATTACTTTCATCTGACGAAGGTCCACCACGCCGATAGTGTTGTCATAGGCGTTTGACGTGTATGCCTTTTTCAGTTCGGGAACATACTCGACGCCCTCAGCCCCTGGGGTGTCGGTGACTGTGGCCACAACTTTGTTCGTGCGCAGATCGATGACGTACATCTGCCCTGCGGCAAGGTGAGTCGAGAGCAGATAGTGTTCGTCGGGAGTAATCGTGAGATAGTCGAACCGCTTGCCGGGAGGCCCCGGCAGATCGAACTCGGTTAGTTTCTTTAAAGTAGGCGTCGCTGGATAGGCGGAAAGCCCGCAGCTTCCTGAAATGAGGATAAATCCGAGAAACAGGACGCCCTTTTTTCGCATGTGAATCCTCCTATCGTTTCTTCAAAACACTTCGTAGCTCTAGCCTTTAAAAAGCAGCAGACCCGCGATTCCCGCTGCTAAGATCAGAATCGGCTCTGGAATCTTCTTCACGCTGATCAGCCCAAACGTCAGCAGCGCAATGGAGACGGTTGGCGGATCAATCAAGGAACGCCTGCCAAGGATGAACGCAGCTCCAGCGATTGCACCCACAGCGGCTGCTGTCACTCCTTGCACGAATGCCTTCACTTGGAGATTTTTTGCGAAGCGCCGGTAATATGGAGCGGCAGCGATCACGATCAGATACGGAGGGACGAAAACAGCCAGCGCTGCCAGTGTGGCTCCAACTGGTCCTGCTACCAAGTACCCGACGAATCCAGCCGTGATGACCACCGGCCCCGGTGTAATCATCGCTACCGCCACTGCATCGACGAATTGCCTTTCGGTCAACCAGTGAAACTGGCCAACGACTCCGCCGTAGAGGAAAGGAACAATCGCCAGTCCGCTCCCGAAGACGAATGCCCCTGCCTTGAGGAAGAACAGAAAAAGAGTTCCAATAGTAGCTGCTGTGGCCGCTCCGTGTGCCCCCGTGACGAGATTCCCGAAGCCGACGAAGGCTGGTATCGCACTGGGAGTCACACGGAATCGCGGTGGTGCCTTGACGAACATCGAAACTAGTCCGCATAGAAGAAAGAGCCAGACGATCTCCGATTCCTTCCATGCGGTCGTGACAGCGAGGGCCGTGAAGAGCGCCCAGAGCAACCGATCATTTTTCAAGGTCGAGCGAATCAGTTTGTAGGCACTCCGCGTGATTATCGCGATGACCGCGGCTCCGATACCGTAGAACACTCCTTGAATCCAAGGTAGTCGCCCATAGTGCACGTAGATCCCTGCCAGCGACATAACCATCAGGAATGAGGGAACGACAAAAGCAGCCCCCGTAAGTGTGGCACCCAGAGATCCCGCCCGGACCCAACCGAGATACATTGCGAGTTGTGCGGCAAGCGGTCCCGGGGAAAGCTGAGAAAACGCGAGTCCCTCGAAATAATCCTGACTCGATACCCAGCCCCGATCCTCAACAAGTTCCTTTTGCATTTTCCCCGCCAGGGCAATCGGTCCGCCGAAACCGAAACTCCCAAGATGGAAAAAATAGAGCAGAAATTCGCGCAACTGCGGCCTCTCTCCACGCGCGACTGAAGTGGTTGTTTCCATCTTTGGATCGCCACAATTCTCAGCACAGAGTACGGCTTACATCGTGTGAACTTTGTCCAACGCGGCCTTAATTCCCGCTCCGACGTCTTGCGCAGAACCGAGACCCCAAAAATGCATAAAGAAGAGCCGGGGTTCTTCTGTCAGCATGTGGCTGTGAAGTGCAGTTACCAAAACATGGTGCTGTTCGAGCGCCGAAATCACGGGGTTGACTTCTTCGGCTGTCAATACGAAGTCCCCAGTCGTCGCCACGGTTCCATCGGTCGCTTCTTGGAAGTTAATTGACTCCGCAACGCCCTGAGCGGGAGTGAGCGTCCTTCCATCCATCGATATCGTTCCGGCGCGCGGTACTCCAAACGAGAGAACTCCGCCTTTAAACGTACCTTTTCGTCCAACACTTTCCTCTACCGCCTTCACCCATACGGGCGAAGTTGCTTCTTCGGCGGCAACAGCAGGTTTTTCAAGCGGTGTTTTGGAAACTGCCAAAGCCGCGCGCAATGAAGCTGCGAGCTGTGATGCTGTACCGTGCCCCATGTAGTGCATGTACATCACATGCCGTGTTTCATCGAGGAGATGGTTGTGCACCGCAGAAATCTCAAAGCCCATCGAACGCAGTTTTTCCATCACCGGATTTAGTTCTTCCTGCAGCAGTACTAAATCGCCCATCACCATCGCATCGTCGTCCGTCCCAGTGAACGCAGCCCACGAACCGAGAGCCAGGCCCGGCTTAATCGCGAGTCCGTGAACGGAAACGTGTAGATCCGTTCTTGGAAAGCCGACCTTATAAACATCACCAATTTTCTGGCCTGGTCTGCCGAGCACTTGGTCGATTTTCGTCACGTCGAGACCCTGAGCCGAAGCAATAATTGGAAGCACTAGAATCGAAGTCAAAATCAAAAAGCGTTGAACAGAGTGCATGGCAATCCTCCTGAAAAAAGTCGCAAACTAGCACAGTCATTTCTCTGAAACCGAGTGATACAGCGCCTCAATAAGTTGAATTCCGCGTTCGAGGAGTTTGCCGTCCGAAATTCCCTGTATCGCCCAACCTTTCAGAACTTCGTCGATGCCAAAGCCTTCCTTGCGACCGAACTTCTCATCCAGAACGTCTGCGTCGTGAATAATTTGTCCGATCACTCCCACCTTCTTGTCGCGAATTCGAAATGTCTTTTGCAATGTTTCGAATGTGCAGTCATCGCCGCGGTGACCGAAGCCGCCGTGAAACATGTCAAAGGGCACTGATTCGCGGGAGACATGCTCCTCGTGCACAAAAGCAAACCGTGCCTTCTTATCAATGAAACGTTGAATCAACCAAGCCGAAGCTGAGCGGTCGATCCCAGGCCGCGGCCGGGTGACCCAGGTCCTACCCAGATACTCGCGTGGATTGATTTTCCCCGGTTTTCCTTCAGGACTCGGGGACGTGTCGGCGCGTGCAAGCAGCTTCTCCACTCGCTTTTGGAGGGGACCATTGAAGAAATCGATCTCCACAATCTCCAAGAAACGGGCTCTGAGGCGACTCACGCGGCCGGACGCCCGCTGCTGGAGCGAAGTAGAGGCGAGTTTCTGGAGTTCCCGAATCAACTCCTGGTATTCGCGGGCACGTGCCTCAGCAAAGCGAGCTATCAACTGAGGAGATGACAGGTTATCGATCGATTGAACCTTGACGACGGAGGCCTCACCTGCATACTTGCGAATTGCCGTAGCGAGCCACTCAAACCGCTCCTGATTTGTCGGGGTGTTCGGAAGTAGGTAGCCAGAGTTGCCGAGCGGGACAGCGCCATAACGTTGCAGCTTTCGCCAGACTTCAACCCGCTGGCTGGCCCGCTTTGTGGGCAGAGTGAAGGTCAACAGTAGCCAGGGAGATTGAAGCTTTCCAGTAGGTACTTCCATATCCACGGCATGTTATATCTATAACTCGAAACAAGTCAATCTGATCGAAGATCCTGTTCCGCTCTCGCAAAGTTGAAGCTACAGAGATGTCTGGTGGGCGACACCGAGACGGTGAAGTGACACGAATCGAGCTTGCAGGTTGGACAGGGAAAACAATCCTAGAATAGTCATGCACTACCTGCCAGAGAAACAGAGAGGACTGCCCGCTGCAGATATATGTGTGAAAGAAATAAAAAAAGAACTAAACACGCTTGACGAGATCGATTTCGTTAGAGATGGTGATAATCCAGCCCACACTAATATTCCGAAATATGACAACAATGCCAAACACGCACACCAAGACCCCGGTTCGGACGGGCTTCCTCCAACCCTTTATTCGATGGCTCGTCATCGGCGTGGTGCTTCTTTGGTCGTTTGCCGCGCTGGTCCTTGTGGCCGCCCGGTGGATCGACCCACCGACAACCGCGGTGCACATCCAGCGCCGCTTGCAGGCCTGGATTCACCACACGCCGTACCGCGAACGCTACAAATTCATTCCGCTCAGCCAAATCTCTCCCGATCTCCAGCACGCTGTGATCGCCGCAGAGGATGCGCACTTCTACCAGCACCATGGATTCGATTGGCACGAGATCCAAATCGCTGCCGAAGACGATTTGGAAGGCGATCGCACTCGCGGAGCTTCCACAATTACGCAGCAACTCGTAAAAAACTTATTCTTCGGAACGGGTCGCTCTATCCTCCGCAAGGGCGCAGAGGCCACACTGGTACCGGTGGCCGAATTGTTTCTCGGCAAGAAGCGCATTCTCGAGATATACCTCAACGTGGTCGAATGGGGCCCCGGCATTTATGGCGCGGAGCCGGCGTGTCGTTACTACGACGAAACCGCAGCTCTGAAAATCGGCCGGCAACAGGCAGCACGGCTCGCTGCAATTCTGCCGGCTCCCCTGAAGCGACGACCCGACCGCATGAATAACTACAGTGCGATTATCGTGAAGCGGATGGACCAAATGGGTTGGTAATCGTGGCTAACATTCTACCAATGCAGCGGCTGTTCCTCGGTCACTTCCGGGCAGAATCCGATAGCTGTTGAGAAATCCTGTGGCTGTTGAAAAACTCTGGTTTTCTGAATAAAACCGAAAATTAGGGCACAGAAAATGTCCAAAAGACCTGAAAAAATCGCTTGTAGAGCTTCCTGACGCGATCCAATTTCTGCAGTTCGATGGTGAGCAACTTTTCAACAACCTCTCCTCGTATCAGCAGTAATCCGCAGATCAGAAATAGGTAGCCGAATAATCAACGTCGTTGCGATCGATCTCTGGAAGCCGCCCATCAATCCAATAAAGCGTCTCACAGTTCCAAACCCCGTCTCTGGGGCAGTGAAACAAGATTCCGAAATAGCTGCATTCACCAGATCGTTCTTGTTTGAGAGGGCACGGTCCCGCGACCCCTTCCGGGACGCACAAATCGCGCATGCCGTGCCCCTTCTATAACGGCCGAAATTCGTCAAACCAGCTGTCCCATCAAGTTCAGCGCTTTCAAAGCAGAATGGCGCCGTGGGACGCGTCGTTGGACTCAGGTGGGGCTTACGGCAAGGCGGACCTACGTCGGGAGGGTATCGAGAGGGCGGGCAAGTCGGCTCCGCACTTCGCTGCGCCTGCGGCCGAAATTCGAATCTAGTTCGCTCGTTTGCGATACCGGGAGTTCTAGAATAATTCTGCGTTAGTTAACCGTACAGCTTCCGTGCGGTGAATTAAAGATTGACCCCACCCCGCCGATGAAATCATTAGTGGCCCGAATAGCGTTGAGCGAATCGTTTAAGCGCTGTAGCTCGAGTCCATCACTCGGAGGGATTCGTGACCAAATTACTACTTGCGGCAATTTTCGTATTCCTGCTGAGTGCAGCGGCTCAGGCGCAAGTAACGCTCGTGGAGCAAAAGCCCATTCCGAAGTGGATGCACGCAGTTTCGTTAGGAGCAGCCATCGCCGATATTTCCGTAACAGCCTACGGAAAGCACCGGTATTCCAGTGGTTTTGTGGAATACGACGTACTGGCGAAGCCCATTGTGAATCTGCCCAATCCAGTTTATGTGCCGATTGCCGTTGGAATCGTGGTCGGATTCAATCTTATGGCAGACAGAATGAATCGTAGCCCCCGTTTTCGCCGTTTTGCACGTCCGATGCTTTTCTTGCAGTCGGTAGGGTCGTGCATCGGCGCCGTATCTACAAAGGAACATGATTAAATTCGGGTCTTGCTCACGCGATCACCGGTCATTCAACGAAGTGTCGGCTTGTCGGAAACTGTGTTTGTAAGCCGGGCGTTCGCGTTCTTAATCGGATTGCCGCTAATAATTCCTCTCATCACCAGTAATCCGACTCTTGGAAATCGGCAGGATTCCCTCCGCCTCCAAAGCAAAATGGAACCTTGCAGCGCTTCATTTCGCTGACCTGGAAACCGCGGAATTACGCAGGGCCCCGTGGAGCTGCGTGCGTGATTTGGAAGTCGGTGCGCTGTCAAGACTCCCCGAAGTACGCAACGAACACCCCGACGAAGTCCAATTGACACTGTTCCATTTTGCACACAACGGCGAATGAGTGTTGGGACGGACCGACAGACAGCGAACAAATAGCGAAGAGACGGACATGTGCTGTATGGGACATCTATCCACGAGCACTGCGCAGATAGTCGAGACGACTGTAATTTCGAAATCACGAATCGCGGTCTGGACAATCACCCGATGCACCGTGCACTTCGATACGTACGAGCCCTATCCATTTGATTCTCTCGTGTATCCATGTCGGGAAATAGACCTTAGCGATGAACAGCTCAGCCGAAAGCTTCGATTCGCGGACAAAAAGATACCGATCGGCAAACAGTGCTACGCCAAATAGACGCGACCAGGTGCGGCAATATAAGGTACGGGAGGAAACATCATGAAACCGATTGGAGCTATCACTACTACAGCACTTTTTTTGCTCCTGGGATTATCTGTACCAGCTAACGCAAGCCAGGACCCGCACGACAAACCACAGAAACAGGAACAACCGTCTAAGCCCCCGAAACAAGAACAGGAGGCGAAGCCCAAACAGCAGCAACAGCACACGGAGCAACAAGCGAAGGGTCAGCAGGAGCAGCAACAGAAACAGCAGCACCAGCAAGCCCAGGCCGAAAAACAGCAGCAACAGCACACGCAGCAACAGGCCAAGGGTCAGCAGGAGCAGCAACAGAAACAGCAGCACCAGCAAGCCCAGGCCGAAAAACAGCAGCAACAGCACACGCAGCAACAGGCCAAGGGTCAGCAGGAGCAGCAACAGAAACAGCAGCACCAGCAAGCCCAGGCCGAAAAACAGCAGCAACAGCACACGCAGCAACAAGCGAAGGGTCAGCAGGAGCAGCAGCAGAAGCAGCAGCACCAGCAAGCCCAGGCCGAAAAACAGCAGCAACAGCACACGCAGCAACAAGCGAAGGGTCAGCAGGAGCAGCAACAGAAGCAACAGCACCAGCAAGCCCAGGCCGAAAAACAGCAGCAACAGCACACGCAGCAACAAGCGAAGGGTCAGCAGGAGCAGCAGCAGAAGCAGCAGCACCAGCAAGCCCAGGCCGAAAAACAGCAGCAACAGCACACGCAGCAACAAGCGAAGGGTCAGCAGGAGCAGCAACAGAAACAGCAGCACCAGCAAGCCCAGGCCGAAAAGCAGCAGCAACAGCACACGCAGCAGCAGGCCAAGGGTCAGCAGGAGCAGCAACAGAAGCAGCAGCACCAGCAAGCCCAGGCCGAAAAGCAGCAGCAACAGCGCTCAGCGCAACAGGCCCACCCGCAGCACGTCAAAATGCAGTCCCCGCAAGAACAGCACCGGCAGCAAACCGAACAGCGGGGCGTCTGGCAAGAGCGTCGCGCGCATGACTGGAAGTCCGAGCACCGCGACTGGCAACAACGAGGGGGCTACAACGGCTACCGGATTCCTGAGGACCGTTATCGTGGCTATTTTGGTCCATCTCATGCGTTCCGCATTTACAGCTACCCCGTGGTGGTGGTTGGCGGCTATCCCCGCTTTCAGTACGGAGGTTTCTACTTCAATGTCATTGACCCATGGCCGGAATATTGGTCAAACAACTGGTACGCAAATGACGACGTCTATGTCGACTACTCCGGCGACGGCTATTACTTGTACAACCGGCGGTATCCCCGGGATCGAATTGCAATCAGCGTCAATGTAGACGGAGGGCCGAACGGTGGATGGGGAGGCGTCTGGCAGGACCATCGTGCACGCAACTGGCACTCTGAGCACCGCGACTGGCAGCAACGAGGCGGCTACAACGGCTACCAGATTCCTGAGGACCGTTATCGTGGCTATTTTGGTCCTGATCACGCATTCCGCATAAGTAGTTATCCTGTGTCGATGGTTGGCGGATATCCCCGCTTCCAGTATGGCGGTTTCTCGTTCAGCGTCGTCGACCCATGGCCAGAATACTGGTCAGACGATTGGTATGACAACGATGATATGTACATTGATTACTCCGGCGACGGCTATTACTTATACAACCGGCGGTATCCCCAGGATCGAGTCGCAATCACCGTCTATGCGGACTAACGGTTCCTCGAGTGGGATGTGATCTGCCCAGCGGTCGCGGCAGATCACACCGGGTGACGAATTGCGACAGAGACACGGACGCTGCCGCTCAACAAGTCTTCCAGCGTCTTCGTGCTGGGCGGGACGTGAAAGGACAAAACGTATCCTAATCCAGCGTGGCCGACCTTTTTTATTATCTCCAGTCGGCCAGCGTGGCAGCCCAGCCTAACTCCCGGCAAGTCGGGGAATCGGAAGGGTCTCCCAAGTGGAATGGGAGCTTGGGACGCTTTTCTGGGATTACTTGGAAATGAACATCGAGAGGGCGAACCCGTTTAGCTCTACTTCTCACGCATCCGCGCGGCAATTTACGAATTGCTTTCCATCGTCTGCTTCACCATCACGTTTGCGTTGACAATCTATTGGCGGAAAATGCCCGAGTTCCATCGCCGCCTGATCCTGGTCGCCTCCTGTGCGCTCACCGCCGCGGCCTTTGGTCGTTTCCCGCCTCACCTCCCGCCGCCTGTCGTGTTTTATGCTGGCGTGGACGTCCTGATTCTTCCCGGCGTCGCGCGCGACCTGATCGTCAACAGGCACATCCACCGGGTCTACCTCTACGCGCTTCCCGCTTTTATTCTTGGCCAGACCGTCGTCATGTATATGGATGCGCACAACTCGCCGCAATGGCTAAAGATAGGCACGGAATCCTGGGCTAAACCGGATGCCTCAACCACGGTGGGTTCCTAGTGCAGAATTCTTTCAATTACATGATGCGGCCATTGCATTCGCTGCGCTCCGGACGGGACATAGGAGCCATAACCAAAGATCGGCCCGCTTCCAAATTGGCTCGCTGTTGCACCTGTCGCACACCGAAACGCGGGACTCTCGATCGAAGGGGCGATATAATAGAATGTAATCCAATTTACAAAACAATCCGCATCCCAGTCGCATCTCATGCGGAAGGTAACTGATGCCGACCCAGACCAAAACCAAGGCCTCCAAATTTGACGCCTCGAAATACCACGGCCTCGATCGCAACGCGCTTGTCCGCATCTACCGCACGATGTTTCTTTCGCGCAAGCTCGACGACCGCGAAATCCAGCTCAAACGCCAGAACAAAATCTATTTCCAGATCAGCGGCGCCGGCCACGAAGCGGTTCTCGCCGCCGCCGGAGTCGTCCTGAAGCCCGGCTACGATTGGTTCTATCCCTACTATCGCGATCGCGCGCTGTGTCTCGCGCTGGGGGTCACGCCGTACGAAATGCTTCTCGAAGGCGTCGGCGCACAAGACGATCCCGCGTCCGGCGGTCGCCAGATGCCGTCGCACTGGGGCCATCAGAAGCTGAACATCGTCTCGCGCTCGTCGCCTACTGGAACGCAGTTCTTGCAAGCCGTCGGCGCAGCCGAAGCGTCGCTCTACTACGCCGAATTTCCGCACGCTCTGGAAGAAGCCAAGCAAGCGCCGCTTGGCAAGCCGTGCGCTTCCATCGCGACGAAATCGTTTACGTCTCGGCCGGCGATGGTGCCACGAGCGAAGGCGAATTTTTCGAATCGCTCAACACGGCGTGCACCAAGCGCCTGCCGGTGCTGTATCTGATCGAAGACAACGGCTACGCGATTTCCGTTCCCGTGAAGTGCAGACGGCCGGCGGCAGCATCTCAAAGCTCGTCGCGAATTATCCGCATCTGCACATCGAAGAATGCGACGGCACTGACCCGCTCGAAAGTTACGCTGCTCTAAGCCGCGCTGCAGCGTACTGCCGCGAGCGAAAAGGTCCCGCGCTGGTTCACGCGCACGTCACGCGTCCCTATTCGCACTCGCTTTCCGACGATGAAAAACTTTACCGCTGCTGACGAAGAGCGTGAGGACGAAGCGCACCGCGACCCGATCCCGAAGTTCGGGCTGTTTCTCGTTCGCGAAGGTGTGGTCGATGAACGCGAGCTCGAAGCGCTCGAGGCGGATGTTGAACGCGAGATTCTCGAAGCGACCGATCGCGCGCTGCGCGCGGAACTGCCGGCGAAGGATTCGATTTACGATTTCATCTTCTCGCCGGAAGTCGATCCCACCGGCAGGCAATTCGAAGCATCGCCAAACCTGCACGGCGATCCTAAAACAATGGTCGAAATGGTTTCCGCCACTCTGCTTGACGAAATGGCGCGCGATGAGCGCATCGTTGTGTTCGGCGAGGATGTCGCCGACTGCAGCCGCGAAGAACAGCTCGCAAAAGTGAAAGGGAAGGGCGGCGTCTTTAAAGCGACTTCCGGCCTGCAGCGAAAATTCGGCAGCCACCGCGTGTTCAATTCGCCGCTCGCCGAAGCCAATATTGTCGGGCCGCGCGATCGGCATGGCCACGCGGGGGATGAAGCCCGTCACCGAAATTCAGTTCTTCGACTACATCTGGCCGGCGATGATGCAGCTTCGCGACGAGCTTTCCGTGATGCGGTGGCGTTCGGGCGGGAATTTCAAATCGCCCGCGGTGATTCGCGTCGCGATCGGCGGTTATCTCACCGGCGGCGCGATTTATCACAGCCAATGCGGCGAAGTCACGTTCACACACATTCCGGGCCTGCGTGTCGTGATGCCATCGACGGCGCTGGACGTATGCGGCCTCCTGCGCACTGCTATCCGTTGCGATGATCCGGTGCTGTTCCTCGAGCACAAGCATCTCTACCGCCAGCCGTATAACCGTTCGCAATACCCCGGCGCGGATTTCACGATTCCGTTTGGCAAGGCTCGAATCGCGCGCGAAGGAACGGACGTCAGCATCATCACCTACGGGGCAGTCGTCCATCGAGCGGAGGTTGCGGCCGCAGAACTCGCGCGCGACGGAGTGTCCACGGAAATTATCGATCTCCGCACACTCAGCCCGTACGACTGGGACGCGATCGCCGCAACCGTGCGCAAAACGAATCGCGTAATCGTCGCGTATGAGGACACGCTGTCGTGGGGGTACGGCGCTGAAATCGCTGCACGCGTCGCTGACGAGCTTTTCGATCAGCTCGATGCGCCCGTCCGCCGCGTCGCAGCCACTGACACGTTCTGCGCGTACCAACCGAAGCTCGAGGATGCGATCCTGCCGCAGACCGAAGACATCGTTCGAGCCATACGCGACCTGGCAAAATACTAGGGATAAATCGCCGAAAAATGACATACACGTTGGAAACTTTTTGGACGTGTGAACCGTAACTATCAGTAGCGCGGAAGGGATCAGTCCGCGCGGGAGGCTGCCACCATGAATTGCCCGAATTGCAAACGCGATATCGCCGAATATTCGAACTTCTGCTACTACTGCGGAACGCGCCAGCGCGTTCCTGTGGCGGGCGCGCCGTTAGTGCAGAAGCGCCTGATGCGGTCCGTGGTCGACCGGAAAATCGCGGGAGTCTGTGGAGGCGTCGCCGAATACTTCGACATCGATTCCACGGTTGTGCGCCTCGTGTGGGTGCTTGCTTGTTTCTTGCCGTTTCCGGTGATCCCGGCGATCCTCGGCTACTTCGTCGCATGGATCGTGATGCCCGAAGCGCCGCTGCCAGTGCCGATCGTGACGCCTCCGCCGCCGGACGCACAACGCTCCGTTCAAACGGCGTAGCGATCTAGTCGCGACCTTTGGGACGACGCGAAGGTTTGCCGCCGCGTCCTTCGGGATAGATGAGGTGATCGAGCGAGATCATGCCGGCTCCGATCGTTGCCAGCGCGAAGCATGCCACTGCTAGGGTCATTGGGTGTTCGTAATTCTTCACGTCGGTAATCGCGCCCTGCGGCAAGTGAACTTTTAGAACCGCTACGGCCATCTCGCCCGCAAGCAGAAACGCCGCAATGCGCGTGAATAGTCCAATGATCAGAACGATTCCTCCGAAAAATTCCAGAACGCCCGCAACGTAAACGAAGAACCCCGGGAATCCCATCTTCTCGAAGAATCCCATCATTTCGTGCGTGTGCGTGAACAGCTTCGGGTAGCCGTGATAAATGAAGACGACTCCCAGACCCGCGCGCAGCAATAGCAGCGCGAGCGGCTTCAGTTTTTCAAGAATCTGCATACGAGCGCTCCCATCCTCCGGGAAATCGAAAACATGACGGCAGGATTGTATCAGAAGCGAAAAGTTCTCCGAGCGCCGAACGCGTGGAAACTCCTGCGTGAAGCGTTGCCGCGAGGCGCGTGACGGATGGTGTAAAATCCTCGCTTGCATCAATTGCTTCGGGAGCAATGTCGAAAATGGCGGGAGCCACAAGAACGATTGGCGTCAGCACAGGTGGAGGCGATTGCCCCGGATTGAACGCGGTGATCCGCGCGGTGGTCCGCACGGCGAGGCTCGAGTACGGATGGCGTGTGATCGGCGTGACGAACGGATTTAACGGACTCATATGGCCCGAGCAGTCGCATGAACTTACGCCCGAGTTAATCCGCGGCATTCTGCCTCGCGGCGGGACGATTCTTGGAACCACGAACCGCGGCAATCCGTTTGCCTTTCCGGTGGAAGAAAATGGCAAGAACACCGTGCACGACTATTCAAAACGCTGCATCGAGAGTCTCGAAAAGTTCGGGATTGAAGGGCTGATCGTGATCGGAGGCGACGGCACCCTGACGATCGCGCACGAGTTCGCAAAGCTTGGCGTGAAAGTGGTGGGAGTGCCGAAGACGATCGACAACGATCTCTCGGCGACGGAAGTTTCGTTTGGGTTTGATACCGCGCTGCACGTGGCGACCGATGCGATCGACCGGTTGCACACAACGGCCGAAAGCCACTCGCGCGTGATGGTAATAGAGGTGATGGGCCGGGATGCGGGCTGGATCGCGCTGCACTCGGGGCTTGCTGGCGGAGCAGACGTGATCCTGATTCCGGAAATTCCGTTCACGATCGAGACTGTGTGCGAAGCGATTCGCAGGCGCGAAGCATTGGGCCGTTCGTTTTGCCTCGTGGTGGTGGCGGAGGGCGTGAAATTGCCTGAGCGCGACGCGCTCGGAAAACCGTTTCCAAAACCGATGCCGGGGCAGGTGGCGAACTCAATCGGATATGCGATTCGCGAATACACGAACAAGGAAGTGCGCGTGACGGTGCTGGGACACGTTCAACGTGGCGGATCGCCGAGCCCATTTGACCGGATTCTCGCGACGCGCTTTGGAGTTTCTGCCGTTCATCTGGTTGCGCGGGGAGAGTACGACCGGATGGTGTGTCTGCGGGCAGGGAAAATCGAAAATGTGCCTCTGACGGAGGCGATCGGCGCAACCAAACTTGTGGACCCGAACAGCGATTCCGTTGGCGCGGCGAGAGCGGTGGGCATCACGTTCGGTGACCGCCCTTGACGAGAAAGTTAAGAAAACTGCTGCTCGGATTTGCGCTCCTGCTGGTGATTGGTGTGGGGGCGTATTTTCGCTTCCACCACACGAAGCCTCCTCTCGAGACCGCCTACGCAGGAAACCGGCAAGTCACATTGATGAGCACGAGCGCGCTAGTGCGCGAAGCTGTGACGACCGTCAATTACGGCGACCGGCTGGAAGTGCTCGAGCGATATCAGGATCAAGTGGAAGTGCGCACTTCGACGGGCCTGAGCGGTTGGGTTAATGAACGTGACCTGCTCTCTGCAGACATCTGGCAAAAAGCAGCGGACCTCGAAAAACGGACTGCATCATTGCCGGTCCAAGCGCGCGGCCACACGAAAGTATTAACGAATTTGCGCGTTGATGCGGGACGCGACGCCACGCGCCTTCGGCAATTAAATAGGGCCATTCCGCTTGAGCTGTACGAGCGCCAGCCAGTCGAAGTGCCAACCGCAGCTCCGGCTGTGGCGGCCGACGAATCGGCAGGCGAACCACTGGGAGCGAAGAAAGAAGATTGGTGGCTCGTGAGAGCGCACACTTCGGAAAAGGATTCCGTATCCGGGTGGATTGTCGGCCGATTTTTCGAGCTTGACGTGCCGCAGCCGCTGCCGGACTACGCGAGTTCGGCGGGACTGCGAATCGTTGCGTGGTTCGAATTGAACAAGGTGAGCGACTCCTCCGGGAAACTCAGGCCGCAATATTTATTGGCGGGCACGCACGGACCCGAAGGGCAGCCGTGCGATTTCAACATGCTGCGAGTTTACACCTGGGGAAGACAGCGCGAGCGATACGAGACGGCGTTTGTCGAGAGCAGCTTGTGCGGAAAATTGCCGGTTCGCATCATGCAGCCGGCGGTATCCGGAGGAGACACGACGTTCGCATTCACTGACATCGACGCCGGCAAGCCGGAACAGCGCACGTACGATATGCATCAGACAATCGTTCGCCGGGTCAGGCAGGCCGGCGAATCAAAACCCCGCACGCGCAGACGTTAATCATCGAGTTCCATCCTCTGTTATTCAGCGCCGCGAACGCTCGTGGATGCGATAAATTAATTTCGTATGCCACTGCGCCGCTCACTTGCTCTTGCCACGTGTCTGCTAGCCGCTACTGCGTTTATCGCCGGATGTTCGCAAGCTCCCATTGAGGCGCAATCGCCGAAGCCTGCGACTCCGAAAGTTGAATATATCGCGCAGTGGGGTTCCAAGGGCGACGGGCCGGGGCACTTGCGTGAGCCGGTGAGCATCGCAACCGATGATCTCGGGAACGCGTACATCGCGGATGCGGGCACCCAATTCATTCATAAGTTTGATCCGCAGGGAACTCCGCTGCTCTCGTTTCAGGAAGATTCGCTGAAGCATCCGCAATGGATTGCAGTCGACTCGGATGGGGTTGTGTACGTCACTGATTCTTTTCGCGGAAGTGTTTTCATTTTTTATCCGGGGGGTGAGCGCGATGTCCACCGGGAATTACATCTGAAGACGAAGCCGGGCAAAGAAGGTTTCGTGAGCGTCGCAGTCGGCACGGACGAGATGATTCACGTGCTCGATTCGAATTCGGGGAAAGTGGACACATACTCGCGGAGGCTTCGGCTGACGCAATCGTGGCTTGCCGCTTCCAGCACTCCCGGTTCGGGAACGCATCCTGGTCCAATTGCGATTGGGCCTGACGGATATCTCTACATCGCAGAGGGACGGGCGAACCGAATCATGCGGTTTACAGGTGATGGCCAGTTCGTTTCAGAAATTAAAATGGATGGAAGCAGAGGCGGCAAGCTCAGCGATCAATTCGCAATTTCCCGGACGAGTATTTTTGCGATGGACGCCGACGGGCGCATGTTGCACGTGTGGACGATTGACGGCAAACCGAAAATGGATGTGGATCTGGCGCCGCAGCTTGGACAAGCGACGCGCCCCGCGCCGGGGCTGGCGGTGAGCCTGCGCGGGGAGTTGCTGGTGCTCGATCAGCCTGAGACGCGCGTGTTGCGCTATCGAATCAATTTTTAGGTGACGCGTTGCGATCAGTAGAGGCACCGCCTTGCTGCGGCGGATCTTTGACACGCCGCGCCCGTACGGAATCAGAGGCAAGGACAGCCAGCTGAATGCGACAGTTACTTCCTGGCCATCTTCTGTACGAGGAACAGAAGCAGCTGCCGGTCGCGCGGATCCATGCGTCCGCACAAATCTTGGACGCGAAGCATGAAGCGGGACCACTTGCCCGAGCTGGCCCAATCCTTAGGCATGGCTTTATTCTTGGACGACATATTGGGGAGCGCGGGAGGCTTTTCCCCGTCGTAGAAAAGCTGATACAGAGGAATGTCCAACGCGCGGGCCATCTTCTCCAGCGTTTCGATGGCTGGAACGGTGTGGCCGTTCTCGACGCGCGAGATGTAGCATCGAAGCAATCCCGTGCGCTGCTCAATGTCACCCTGTGAGAGGTTTTTCTCCTCGCGAATCGCCCGCAGCCTGTTTCCGATCATCATAATGTTGATCTCCCTATATCTTTGTAGAAGGAATTAGCGCCTGTGTCAATTGCGATCCGGCCTCCACTTTTGAGCTTCCTGAAGTTCTTCCTGCAACCGCTTTTTCTCAGTGATGTCGCTTGCGAGGCCGGCAACGCGGTAAATCCGGCCCGTCTCGTCGCGGGTGATGTAGCCTCGATCCCAAATATCCCGGATGGAGCCGTCGGGGCGGATGATTCTGTATTCCACGTCATAGCGGCTCTCGTTGATGTCCTGATCGAAAAAAGCGAGTGCGCGCTCGTGATCGTCCGGATGAACAGCATCGAGCCAGGAGTGCGGATCGGCGTAGAGACTTTTGCACGACCGGCCCCAAACGGTCTCATAAGCGGGGCTGATGTACAGAAGCCGAACTTCGGCCATGTCCATTAGCCAGAAGACGTCGGAGATCGTTTCCGTCAGCTGCTGGAACCGTTCGTTGCTTTCGCGCAGCGCCTTTTCAACCGACATGCGTTCGACGACTTCCGCTTGCAGTGATTCAATCGTGGCGGTGAGATCGCGGGTCTTAACCTGGACTGTCTCTCGCAGAAGAGTCTGTAGTCCGAGCAAGCCTTCCTGGACGTGTCTCCGTTCGGAGAGCGTGGCGGCAATTGCCATGGTCGCCGTGCCGATGATGCCGACGAAAGCGGCGAGAACCATCAGCGAGAGGTTGAAGTCGGGCGTCACAAAAGGCCCATACCCGTGCAGCGTTCCCCAAATAGCAATTCCGAATAACAAAAGGGTGGAACCTGCGGCTTCGAGCTGACAGAACCGAAAACCAGCCCAGATCAAAAAAGGAACACACATCCAGGGCATTAGCAACTGCTTCTGTTCAAAGTAGGCGGAAAGAGGTCCGAAGACCGTCAAGCAAACGGTGATCAAGCTGAAGAGCAAAAGGAAAAGCTCGAGGAGCTCGCGCTTGTCTAAACGATGGTGGGGAGTCCCGAACACTAGAATGAGGAATGGAGCGAATAGCAGCGCTCCGATCGCATCGCCGACCCACCAGGTGAGCCACATAACTGCCTTGTCAGGTCCTTGCGGGAAGCCGGCTGGGTACAGGTAGCCGATACAAATCGAGGCGCTGATCGCAGGGGTTATTACGCCAGCGAAGAGCACGAACTTGACGACATCGCGGGCGGTTTCGAAAGCCTTGATTCCTCGGGCGAAGCGATTGATAAGGTAGGTAGCCGAAATGACTTCCAAGGTGTTTGCAATTGAGATAGCGAGCGCGGCCTTCAAGGGTGTCGATGTGGATTCACAGATCAAAAAAGAAGCGAGGAAGAAAGCTGGCCACACGCGATATCCGAGAAGAAGCATAGCCGCGAGGGCGACCCCTACGGGAGGCCAGACGGGCGAAACGGGAGGGTGCAGAACGGTGATCCTGAGTCCAAGCTGCCCCGCCAGGAAGCAACCCGCGATGACAACGGCGTACTTCCCGAGGTCTTTGCCAGAGTACGGGATTACCGCCGCACTTCTCCATCGGCTCACCGCTGACTGCCAAGAACTCATCGATCCGCCTCCGCGAATCAACCACAGCCGACGCGATGCGCGCGCCGAACTGGCTGGAGCATGAAACTAAAAAAATTCGTCACGCCATTTTTTTGAAGCACAACCCTAACGTGTGCATCGTCCGGTGTCAAGCGCAGTCCCGGCGCCTCGAAAAGAAGTTAAGTATCAAGATGGTTCGACGGCTGGATAAATCTGGCCGCGGCTCAAACCGGATACATGAGCGTGCCGGAGATCGACTGGCGGCGGTACTGGCGAACCACTACTGAAAAACGATTGCAGTGGGATACCATTCGGCATCGCATCTGGGGAGGCTCGATATGGCGCTATTGCTGACGGAAGCGGACGTGAGAGCGATTCTGACGATGCCGATGGCGCTTGCGGCCGTAGAAGACTCCTTCCGCCGGCTCGCGGATGCGAGCGGGATTGTGCACCAGCGGCAACGATTGCACGTTCCGGGGAAAAGCTATCTGCATTACATGGCCGCGGCGGATTCAACTGGCGGTTACATGGGCTTGAAGATTTATACGAGCGCGCGAGAGGGGCTGCGGTTTCTGGTGCCGCTATTTCAAGTGCGAACGGGCGATCTACTGGCGCTGGTCGAGGCTGATTATCTGGGACAGGTGCGAACGGGAGCGGCGAGCGGAGTGGCGACGCGGTCGATGTCGCGTCCGGAATCGCGTGTGGCGGGAATTATTGGAACGGGATTGCAGGCGCGAACGCAGCTGGAAGCAATTTCACAGGTGCGCCAAATTGCAGAAGTGCGCGCGTTCGGGCGTGATGAAAAGCGGCGGACTGAATTTGCCTCGACGATGACGGCGCGCTTGAAAATTCCGGTAAAAGCGGCGGTATCGGCGGAAGAAGCCGTGCGCGACGCGGACATCGTGATCACGTCGACGACCGCGACAAATCCAGTGCTCGAAGGGCGATGGCTGAAACCGGGAATGCACATCAATGCGATCGGCGCGAATTTTCCCCAGAAGCGGGAGTTGGACGCAGAGGCGGTTGAACGCTGCGATGTGATAGCAGCCGACTCGCGCGAGCAATCGAAATCAGAAGCGGGCGATTTGATTCACGTCTTCGGCGAAAATCAATCGCGGTGGAACACCGTGCTCGAGCTTTCGGACATTGTTACGGAAAAAATTCCGGGCCGCTCGAATGCGGAGCAGATCACTCTCTTCAAGTCGAACGGAATCGCGATCGAGGACATCGTGGTGGCCGGGCGAGTGTACGAACTGGCACGCGAGCGCGGGATAGGGAGAGAAATTCCGATGTGGGAGAAGGAAGCACGGTTCGGGGAAGCGCGGGGAGTTTAATTGTGAACGGCTAAACTCGAACGCCGCGGAGGCGCTTCTTCAGCGCGTCCCGCAGTCGCATTCGCGTATCTTCGGGAAGCGGCGCCGGCTCAGAGTTGCAATAGATTTGAATCGTCTGCTTGGTAGTGTCGACGACGATTTTGCAATCTTCGCAATGCTCAAGATGCTTTTCGATGGACGCTTTCAATGTGGAGTCGAGCGCCTCGTCGAGATAATTCGAAAGCTCTCTTACGATGTTCCTGCAGTTCACGAATTTTCACTCCGTCGAAAGTAACGATTCAATTTCTGTCGCAGTTTCAGCCGCGCACGCAAAAGCCTTGATTTCACCGCGGGCACCGACAGGCCGAGCGCTTCCGCCGTCTCCTCGGTGGATAATTCTTCGATGTCTCGAAGCTGGAAAACGACTCGGAAAGATGGGTCGAGTTCAGCGATTGTGGTGTTGAGAATGCCGGAAAGTTCGGACTGCCCGTAGCGGTCCTCGGGAGATGGGCCCCAGTCCTGGATGTCGCGAGGGATCAGCTCTTCGCCAGTGTCGATTTCCTCATCGAGCGAAACCTGGTTTGGGCGGCGCTTGCGCAGCTTCATCAGGGCCTGGTTGACCGCGATGCGCACCAGCCATGTGTAAAAGCGTGAATTGCCCTGAAATTCCGCGAGATGCTCGAAGGCTTTCAGGAACGATTCCTGCATCGCGTCTTCAGCGTCTTCGCGATTCTGGGTAATGTTCTGCGCGAGACGGAAAATCTTGCGCTCGTAGCGGCCTACGAGTGTCTCGAAGGCGGAAATGTCGCCCGCTTTTGCCGCCGCGACGAGAATTGGTTCGTCGTCTTTGACCACCTGCGACGGCAACGCGTGCGCCGGTAGTTCAACCGGGTTCATTTTCGGTGCGCTCATCTTTTCGTCCGATCCGAGAGGGCAAGCTCAACCCGAAAGGGTAGCACAGGTTTTGAGCGCGAAGGCAATCGACACAGTCACAGGGGATTAGACGGTAGATGGCTACCCTCGGATGCGTGAATTTTCGGGCCTGACGATCGCGGCGACGGCGAATCCGCTGAGGCTTGACAGGCCGATTGCGATTACGTATGCTGTATTTCCGAACGAACGTTCGACAAGTATTTCGACGATTTTAGATGCCGAAAGCTCTCACCCAACCGAGCGTTTCCCCTTCCAAGCAGCAACTCATATTGCGCCACGCCGCACAAGTATTCGGAGAAAAAGGGTACGAGGGCGCCTCCATCCGCGATATCAGCCGGTCGAGCGGGATTTCTCTTGCGGGAATGTATTACTACATTAAGAGCAAGCAGGAGCTGCTGTACCTGATTCAACTTGTCACGTTCAAAACGATTCTGGCGCGGCTTGAAAAACGGCTGAAGGGCGTAAGCGACCCGGTGGAAAAGCTGCGCGTGCTGGTGCTGAACCACCTGGATTATTTTCTGCGGCATCCGGTGGAGATGAAGGTGCTGACGCATGAGGCCGATGCGCTGGAAGGGGAGTATCGTAAAGAGGTGCTGGACGTGAAGCGGCGTTATTATGAGATTGCGCTCGAGATTTTCGAAGAGATGCGCAAGTCGGGGGCGGCCCGGCGTCTGAATCCGCGCGTCGCAGTGCTTTCACTTTTCGGCATGATGAATTGGGTTCACACGTGGCATCGTCCCCAAACGGACCCGCAGGCAGTAGCGCTGGCGGAAACGATGGCGGGCATGTTCTTGCACGGCGTGCTCGCCGGCACGGACGCGACGCCTGCAGTGAAACCAGCACGAGTGAGCCGCGGCTGCATGGCGGTGGTGGCGCGAGCGGCAGGATAGCTTTTCAGGTTCGATTTGTTTTTGGATTTCACTGAGACCGAAAAGGAAACGGAGAAAATAAATAATGGCGACAACGACGGTGGTTGAGCAGAAGCAGCTGATCCAATATGACGTCGATGGAGGACTGGCGATCATTCAGTTGGATGATGCGCCGGCGAACACGTATTCCTACGAAATGATGCAGCAGCTCGACACCGCAATTCTGCGTGCGCGAATGGACGAAAACGTTCACGTGATTCTGATGCGTGGCGCGGGCGAGAAATTCTTTTCAGCGGGCGCAAGCATTCCGATGCTCACGAAGGCCGACCCTACGTTCAAGTACTATTTCTGCCTGCATGCGAATGAAACGCTTTCGCGCCTGGAGCAGACGCCGAAGCTGGTGATCGCGGCGCTGAACGGCCACACCGTTGGCGGCGGATTGGAAATCGCGATGGCTTGCGATATCCGCATCGCGAAAAAAGAAGGCGGCAAGATCGGACTGCCCGAAGTGAATCTCGGAGTGCTGCCGGGCACCGGTGGAACGCAACGCATATCGCGCATCATTGGGCGGGCGCGCTCGATCGAGTTAATGGCGACGGGCCGCACGTTTAGCTTCGAAGAGGCGCTCGAATACGGTTTGATTCACTACATCTATGAACGCAATACGTTTTGGGAAGACGTTCTGGCGTATGCACGCCAGTTCTGCCCGCCGAACAAAGCGTCGAAAGCCGTGGGACGAATCAAGCGCGCCGTGGTGACGGGATCCGAAGTTGGTTTCGGAGAAGCGCTGGGAATCGAGCGCGAGCTGCAGCAATTGCTATTCACGAGTGAAGACGCGAAGGAAGGGCTGAAGGCTTACGTCGAAAAGCGGCAGCCTGAATTTAAAGGGAAGTAGACCGGCGGCGTAGGTAGAGATCTCGAACGTCCGAACTCTCGAATGGGAAGCACGCTGCGCGCAAATACAGTCGGACGGCGGCTTTCCGCGGGTATAAGATGGGCCGCAGCGCGCGCGAATTTGGATGAATGCGCTCGAATATCGCGCAAGTGTGAATCTCAAGGATTGAATGAGGACACTACCCGATTATCTCCGTAAGGGAATGAAGCTGATCCTGGTGGGGGCAAATCCCGGCGACCGTTCCGCGCGAGTGGGGCACTACTACGCGGGACGGACGAACCAGTTCTGGCCGATCATGTATGAATCGGGCGTCATTCCCGAGCCGCTTGGTTATGAGGACGACCGGCGATGCCTGGAGTTTGGAATCGGGATGACGGATCTCGTAAAACGCCCGACGCGCGGAATCGAAGAGATCGAGCGGCAGGAATATGCGGAAGGGCGCGTTCTGCTCGCGCAGAAGCTGGAAGAAATGCGGCCGCGCGTGATCGCCTTCAACGGCAAAACGGTGTACGAGAAGTTTACCGGGCGTCCTTGCAAGCTCGGCCTGCAGAAGGAAAAATTGTATGACGCGCAAGTGTTTGTGCTGCCGTCAACGAGCGGGCAGAACGCGGGCACCGACCGCGGTGTGAAGACGCGATACTTTAAGCAACTGGCGGCGCTGCTGAAGAGTCTGAAGGATTAGAGGGCATCGCAATGGCGGAAGCGGCAAAACAAGCGAGTGGCGCGCCTCAATCGAGTGCAGATCATCAAGTTGTGCTCGAAGAGCGAAACGGCAGCGTCGCCACAATCCGGCTGAACAGGCCGGAAAAATTGAACGCGCTGAATGTCGAACTCGGACGCGCTCTCGTTCACGCGCTGCTGAGAGCGTCGCAGGATAGTGCAGTACGAGCTGTGGTGCTGACGGGCGCGGGGCGCGCGTTTTGCGCGGGCGGCGATATCGATCTGTTGCTCGACATGCGGAAGCGCAACGCGAACGATGAACTGGAAGGGCTTTTGGTGGCGGGCAAGGAGATCTGCCTTTCGATCTCGACGATGACGAAGCCGGTGATTGCAGCGGTGAACGGACCGGCGGCTGGTGGCGGCATGAATCTCGCGCTAGCAGCGGATATGCGAATCGCGTCGGATCACGCGCGCTTTGCCGAATCGTTCGCGAAGATCGGGCTGTACCCGGATTTTGGCGGAACGTATTTTCTGCCGCGCATCGTTGGGCTGACGCTTGCGGCGGAATTGTTTTACACGGCGGAAACGCTTTCCGCCGAGGATGCGTTGCGCCTGGGAATCGTGAACCGCGTGTTTCCCGCTGATAAATTTGAAGAAGAAACGAAGAAAATCGTCGACCTGCTTGCTGCGGCGCCTCCCGTCGCTCTGCGGGACGTGAAGCGCACGATCCTGGGCGAAGACAAAAAGGCGCTTGAAGCGAAACTCGACGAGGAAATTCGGCTTCAAATTCACTGCTTCAAATCTGAGGATTGCCTGGAAGGGCTGACCGCCTTCTTCGAGAAGCGGAAGCCGAACTTCAAAGGGCACTAGTTATTTTTTGTTAGACCAGTAGCAAGACTTCATACAGAACCGAGTGAGGAGACTTCTAAATGCCTGCAGCACGTATCGGCACTTTTGATGACTGGGTCGATTTGTTTCGCGTTTGGCGAAACGACATCGGCGTAAATTATCCTGAAATTGAAAACTATCAGTTCGAGGCAAAGTTCGGGCCCACGCGGTCGAACGAAATTGAATTCGGCGCGTTCAAAGGTCGTCCGAAATGGCAGCGCGTCCTTCAAATTCCTGATCAGCGAATTCGCGATGGGCTGATGAACCTGATCGTGTATCAGGGTGATACGGAATTTGCATCGGTGGAGCAGCAGCGGCGGCTTTTCGCGCATTCGCCGAGCGAGCATGACAGGAAATCGCTCTGCCGTGTAGTGACGGAAGAAATGCGCCACGGCTGGCAAATGTGCCACCTTCTGATCAATCATTTCGGGTACAGCGGAAAAGTGGAAGCGCAGAAAATGCTCGAGCGTAGGGCGTTCGAGCAGAAGCGTTTGCTGGGGGCGTTCAACCAGATCGTCGACAATTGGCTCGACTTTTTCACCTACACCGATTTCGTCGATCGCGACGGAAAATTCCAGCTCACGATGCTGAGTTATTCCGGATTCGAGCCGCTGGCACAATCGATGAATCCGATGCTGCGCGAAGAGTCGTTTCACCTCGGTACAGGACACGACGGGCTGAAGCGAATCGTGAAGGCCGGCGTAGTGCCGCTCAGCGTCGTGCAGAAGTACATCAATAAGTGGATTCCGGTGAGCTACGACCTGTTTGGCGTCGACTCGTCGAGTTCAGCTCATTGGTTCTACGTGTGGGGTCTGAAGGGCCGCTACGATGAAGCCCAAACGCACCACGAAGCCGACCTCGGCCACATGAACGAACACAATCGCGAGCTCTTTCATCTCGAGTGCGAGAAATTGATCGAACAGATCAATAAGCACGTTCCGGCGGGCAGAACGCCGCTCTACGTCCCGAATCTGAAATTCAACCGGCACATTGGCGAATTTGCGGACCAAACGTACAGCGCGACGGGCGAGCTTCTGAGCCCCGTAAAATATGCGGAGCACGTGAAAGAAACGCTGCCGCAACCGGAAGACATCAAGCTCGTGAACGAAATTCAATTGGTTGAGCCGAAATGGGTGGAGCAGAAGGGGAGCATGGAGTAATCGTGCCCTCTCGCACTGAGACGGAAAGCGCCGCACGGGGTTACACCTTCAGCGAATTAATGGTGGCTGCCGCGGCGCGAGAAATCCTTGACGGTGAACTTGTTTTTGTCGGCATGCGATTGCCGATGCTTGCGTTTCTGGTGGCGCGTCGCACACATGCACCGCGAGCGACGGGCCTTTTTGAAAACGGCATTATTCGCGAAACTCCCTCTATCGAACTTCTCTACACGATGGGCGATCCACCAAATCTGCGCGGAGCTACGCAATGCGGGCAGATGCTGGATGTAATGGGGCTGCTGCAACAGGGCCGAGTGGACGTGGGATTTTTGGGTGCGGCGGAAGTGGACCGGTTCGGAAATCTGAATACGACGTGGGGACATCGCGATCGAGAGATGCAGCGGCTGCCGGGTTCCGGTGGCGCGTGTGATATCGCGTGCCTTGCTAAACGCACGATTGTGCTGCTCGTTCACGACCGCGGACGATTAGCCGAGCGGGTGACCCACATCACGTCCCCGGGGTACGGCACTGGAAATGGTTGGCGGCACACGCAAGGATTGCCGCCCGCGTCAGGACCGTCGGCCGTGATTACGACGATGGGAGTGCTTCGATTTGGTACGGACGGTGAAGCATTTCTCGCCTCCGTGCATCCCGGCATCAGCGTAGAAGAAGTGCTCGCGAACACGGGTTGGACGCTGCGAGTGGCCGACGAGCTGCTCGAGACGCAGCCGCCCAGCGACGCGGAATTGCACGTGATGCGAGAGATCGATCCGAATCACTTTTGGACGCGATGAGATGGACGATTGAACTGGGCGCGATGACCCGAACAGATTAGGGGAATGCGTGATTCAATAAGATGACAGCCGAATCCAAATTGATGACGATGCGAGAGGCGATCGCACAGCACGTGCCGTCGGGGTCGATGGTGCTGCTCGGCGCGCAGCTCGAGCAGATGATTCCATTTTCGGCGGGGCATGAGCTGATTCGCCAGGGACGGCGCGACCTGACGCTCGTTGGGCCGATTTCGGATATTTTATTCGACGAGATGATTGGCGCGGGTTGTGTATCGCGCGCGATGGCTGCATGGGTCGGAAACGTATCCGCAGGAGTGGGCTATTGTTTCCGCCGTGCTGTGGAACGTGGAATACCGCGGCGCATCGAAACCGTCGACTATTCAAATTTTACTTTGGCGCTGGCGCTTCATGCGGCGGCGCTTGGCGTCCCGTTCATGCCAACGTATGCGACGCTCGGGAGCGATCTGCTGAAGAAAAACGGCAACCTGCGTGAATTTTCGTCGCCGGTGAGCGAAGAAAAGCTGGTTGCGGTGCGAGCGCTGCGGCCGGACGTTGCGATCATTCACCTGCAGCGTGCCGATAGACGGGGAAATGCTCACATTTGGGGCAGCCTGGGAGTTGCAGTGGACGGAGCGCGGGCTTCACGGAAAGTAATTGTCGTCGCCGAAGAAATTGTCGAACCTGGAATAATCGCCTCGGACCCGAATCGCACGCTGATCCCGGGGTTTCTGGTTTCCGCTGTTGTGCATGAACCCGGAGGCGCGCATCCTTCCCCCGTGCAGGGCTACTATGGGCGCGACCACGCGTTTTTCGGCGCCTATCACGATCAGACGCGCCGGATCGAAGACTTCGAAAGCTGGCTCGCGAAATGGATTCTGCAAGTAAGCGACCGGTCTGAATATCTCAAGAAGGTGGGCGCCGAACGGTTTGCCGCGCTTCGCGTGCGCGAGCATACTCTGTCCGCTCCTGCGGATTTTGGTTACTGATGACGGAAGATATTCTGGCGAACGCTGAAATCACACCGCGAGAAGTGAAGGATTTAATGAGTCGCGGCGAAAAGTTTATGTTTGTGGATGTGCGTGAGAAATGGGAATTTGATACGTCGCGCATTGATGGATCGGAGCTGATTCCGCTGCGCGACGTTCCGGCAAATCTGGCGCGATTCGAACATGCGGACCAGATCGTGGTTTTCTGTCACCATGGGATGCGGAGTTTGGATGCGGTCGCGTGGTTGCGCTCTCAGGGAGTGGTGAACGCGCGATCCATGGCTGGTGGAATCGATCGCTGGGCGGCGGAAGTGGATCCGAAGGTGCCGCGATACTGAGAGGATGGTTCGATGAGCGCAACTCAGTCTGCTAAACCGCTCAAGAAAATCAAGGTTTTGCACAAGCCCACTTGAACGTCTTGCCGGAAGGCAAGAGGTCTCTTGCAAAAGAAGTACGCGGAACTCGAATTTCGCGATATTGACAAACAGCGGCTCACCGCCGCGGAGCTCGACCACCTGATTGGCGAACGCGATTATCGCTTATTTCTGAATACGCGGAACGAGCTGTACCGCCGAAAGAAAATGAAAGAGAATCCGCCGTCGCGCGAAGAAGCAATCCGCATGATGGCGAATGAGCCGAACCTGATTCGCCGGCCAGTGATCCTTTGCGGCGGACGCATAGTGTTGGGGTACGACGAACAGGCTATCGCAAAACTCTAGTTGCGGCGGCCGGTCGTGGTATGGAAGTTGCGATCGCTAGCGCGTGAGCCGTTCAAATCTTCGCAGTCGGGTTATCTTCAGGGGATTATTTGGCGCCCGTTATCGATATTCACATCCACATTACCCCGATGGAAGGCTTCAAGCCCGAAGCGCAAGAGCTCGTCCGGCGCGGACGCAAGGACTTTGAGGACGCTATGCGGTTTGCAGCGAGCCCTAGCGAATTTCTGAAATTTATGGACGGAGCGGAAATCGAGCGCGCTGGCTTGATCAATTACGTCAGCCCGGACGTGATCGGTTTTACTGCGGAAGTAAACGAATGGGTCGCGCGCTATTGTTCGGTCGATCCGCGGCGACTGTTGGCGTTTGGCTCGGTCCATCCAAGGTACGTTGCCGATCCCGGCGCTGAAGTTGACCGGCTGAAGAGAATTGGCATTCGCGCGCTGAAAGTCCATCCATCGCACCAACTTTTCGCGCCCAATGATTATCGCAACGGGTTCGGGCCGCTACGCGGAATGTATGAACGCGCGCAGGCGAACGGAATGCCGGTGATGATCCACACGGGGACTTCGATTTTTCCTGGAGCACGCAATGCGTACGCGCAGCCGATTCTTGTCGATGACGTGGGGGTGGATTTTCCCGACCTCGTCATGATTCTCGCTCATGGTGGGCGTCCACTGTGGATGAACGAAGCGTTTTTCCTGGTTCGGCGCCACCCCAATATGTACATGGATATTTCCGGGATCCCGCCGCAGAAGCTGATGGAATATTTTCCGCGGATCGAAGAAATCGCCGATAAGGTGCTTTTCGGGACGGACTGGCCGGGACCCGGCGTTCCAGACGTTCGCGGCAACATTGAGAAATTTCGTGCACTTTCGATTTCAGCCGCGGCGCAGCAAAAGATACTCTATGACAACGCTGCGAGGCTCTTCCCGCTGCAGAGTTGATTGCGACGTTACTTTCGTAGGTGCGAGATGGAAGTGAAATGGAAATGAAGACGATCGGCGTGATCGGGGCGGGCGCGATGGGGCGCGGGATTGCCTATCTGTCACTCGTGGGTGGCTACCGAACCGTGCTCGAAGACGTGTCGCCACCGATGCTTGAGCAGGGAATTGAGTACATCAAGCAAGCGCTGGAGGAAGCGGTCGCGCGCGCCACGCTAACTCCGCAGCAGAGAGACGCAATGCTCGCGAATTTCTCTACGTTGAACCGAGCGGACGAATTGTGCCGCGAAGCCGATCTACTGATCGAAACTGTACCTGAGGAAATGGAAGTGAAGCTTGAGCTGTTTACGATCTTCGACAAGTTTGCGAAGCCAAATGCGATTTTGGCGAGCAGTACGGCGTCACTTTCGATTACGGAAATGGCTGCAATCACATTTCGCGCGGAGGATTGCGTGGGGATGCGGTTTTTCGAACCTGTGCTGACATCGAAGCGGCTCGAAATTGTGCGCGGCCTGGAGACATCGGACGCGACGGTTGCGACGTGTATGACGGTGGGGTGTCGGATGGGCAAGGAAGTCGTAGCGGTGGGCGAAGCGTCCGAACTCATCGCGGGCCTCGGCCCGGATGGCAGTACTCGAGAGAAAGGCCACGCGCGATGAAACTTGCCGGCCGAGTCGAAATTTTACAAGGTGATTTGACCGAAATGGATACGGACGCGATCGTCAACGCGGCAAATAATGATTTGCAGCTCGGAGGCGGAGTTGCGGGCGCGATTCGTCGCAAAGGCGGTCCGGAAATTCAAAAAGAATGCGATGCGATCGGGACGATTCCGGTGGGCGGCGCGGCAATCACTACCGGCGGAAATCTGAAAGCGCGGTACGTGGTTCATGCGGCGAGCATGGAGCTTGGCGGCTGCACGTCTGCGCACGCTCTCCGAAGCTCGGCGGCACATTCGCTCCGAATCGCAGCGCAGAAGGGGTTGAAGACGATTGCGTTTCCTGCGGTGGGAACGGGCATCGCGGAATTTCCGATGCGCGAGTGCGCCGACATCATGTTTCGCGAAGTGGCGAAACATTTTGAAGGTCCCACATCGATCGAAAAAGTCTATTTCGTTCTTTTCGACAAGGAAGCGCTCGGCGTGTTTGAGAGTGCGTTTAGAGACATGCAGGGTAAGGGAAGGGCTGCCTCGTGACGGCGGACGAGGAACTGGTCTTGAAGGTGCGGCAAGAGCTCGCGAAATACGAACATCCTCTGTTTGAATTTGAAGCGCGCAGCGGCGCTGTTGCGGAATGCGTGGATGTGCTGATCCGATTCAATCCTCCGCGAGACGACGTGCACGAATACACCTTGCAACTTCGCCAGCGCGAAATCGAACATTCGCAGTTTCCATGGACCTTCCAGAAGCACCTCTACGACTGTCTGCACGACTACGTTATCGAAATGTTCACGCGAAATCCGCAACGGGAAAATTGATGCCCGCGCGCTCCGAGCCGTCGTCGCTCACGGAAATTCTCGAGACTCAAATTCGTGCGCGAGGACGCATCACGTTTGCCGAATACATGGAAACGTGTCTCTATCATCCGGGGTTCGGCTACTACGCGAAAGCGGACCAGCAAGCGCGGCGGGATTACATCACGAGTGTCGACGTGAGTCCGGTATTCGGGCGCTTGCTCGCGCGGCAATTTCACCAGATGTGGACGTTGCTCGGACGCCCCGAGCGTTTTTGGCTCGTCGAGGCGGGTGCGGGCACAGGAGCGCTTGCGAGGCAAATTCTGGATTTCGCGGCAGAATCGCTGGGCGAGTTTTATGCTGCGCTGCAATACATCGGCGTCGAACGATCGGCGATTCGGCGAGCCGCACAAGTCTCAATCTTGGAAAACCATATCGCCAAAGAACGATTTGCTTCGCTTGCGGAAATGCCGGGTGAAATCCCTTGCGGTTGCATTGTTTCGAATGAATTGTTCGATGCGTTCAGCGTGCATCGCGTGGTCCGCGAGAGCGGCGAGCTGCGAGAGGTTTACGTTGCGCTCGGAGCAAACCGGTTGTGCGATGAGACCGGTCCGCTCTCGACATCCGCACTCGCCGAATATTTCGACGAGATGGGAATTGCGCTTCTTGAAGAGCAGCTCGCCGAAGTTTGCCTCCCGGCGTGCGCATGGATCGAAGCGGCGACGAAGCAACTGCAACGAGGGTTTGTTCTGACAATCGACTACGGCCACGAGGCCCGCGAGCTTTACGACGAACGGCACATGCGGGGAACTCTTCTCGCGTATGAGCGGCACAGGGCGAGCGAGGATTTCTATCGCGCACCGGGCGAGCAGGACCTTACCGCGCACGTGAACTTCACGGCGCTCGACATTTGGGGCTCCCGGGCCGGACTTAAACGATCGGGGTTTACTTCGCAGACGAATTTCCTGCTCGCACTTGCCCGGCACACAAATTTCGTGGACCTAGAAATTCCGGGAGCGAGCGTACACGAACTAACTGCGGCAAGGCTGCGCTTCAAGACGCTGATTCATCCGGAAGGAATGGGCGAGACTTTTAAAGTGCTCGCTCAGCACAAAGGGATTGAAACGCCGCAACTGGCAGGTTTCGAGTCACTCTGAACTCGGCCGCGAAAATCACATTGCGGAACTGATTACTCGGGCGGCCGCTTCTTCAGTACTGGCCTGTCCCCCGAGGAGCCCGAGCCCGATTGCGATCCTGCTGGGGTGGAAGCCGACGCAGATCCGGACTTTTCGCTGTCCGCAGGTGATGGTGTATTGGACGCATTCACGGCGGCGTCCGGCGAGAAGGGCTTTTGCAGGTATCGTGTGGCTTCGGCCTGGGCGCCTGCGGTGTCGTCGCCGGTGTGCTGCGCGAGGCTGTATTCGTTCACGGCGCGAGCGCGCTGATCGAGCACGTCCCAAATCTTTCCAATGTAAATGTGGCTCCAGACGTCTGTCCATTTGGGATCGAGATCTCCGCTGAGCGCAGAGCGAAACGCATTCGCAGCCGCCTGATAGTTCTTTTGATAAAACATCGCCTCTCCCATACGGAAATTCGCCAGCGAATTGCCCGGCTGCAAATCGAGCGCGTGCTGGTATTCCTGGATGGCTTCGTAGTATTTGCCGAGTTCGGCGTAGCCTTCGCCTCGGGCGATCGCGGCGTGGACGCGGAGCCGCGGACTCGATTTCAGTAGATTGTTGTTCGGGTCGATCACGATTCCGTTTGGCTTCGGACGCCCGAACGTCTCAATCATGAAATTGGAAGTTGTGCCGGTGACGAGAAGCTTCTTGAATTCGGGATTACCTTCGGTGTCGACGCGAATTTCAACGGGCATACGGAAGGTATCAAGATCCTGGTGGATTTTTCCGACGACCTTAAACCCTTTCGGCGTCCGATACGTGATGTACTCGAGCTTAAATTCCGGAATGCCAGTGGAGCTCAGCCACTGCGCGAAGAACGAGGTGAGATTGAGCGGTGGCTGTCCTTGCGCGGGTGCCGGCACATGTGCCTTCGCCATCGTTTCGAAATCCGCAATCGTCGCGGTCTTGCCTTCGTATTTCTTGTAGAAATCGTGCAACAGCGCGTTGAACGCGTCGTCGCCTAATTCAGTGCGCAGCATGTGAAAGACGAGCGCGCCTTTGTCGGAGACGACGGAGCGGTATTCATTTGAGAACGTCGCGAGGCGCTGAGACTGTGCAATCGGCGCTGTGTCCTCGTACATCAGCGCGCCTACAGCGAAATCTTCGAGCGCTTTGTGAAGTCCGGCGACTCCATCAGATTGCTCCGCGTACATTGCTTCGGCATACCGCGAAAGTCCGTCGGTGAGCCACATGTCTGACAGCGTGGCCGGCATTACACGTTCGCCCCACCATTGCTGCGCGGCAAGCTGCGAAAGCATCCGATCGTTAGCTCTCGTGCTCCATTGCCGCGCGCTGATCAAAAGCAAACCAGGAGCGGCATAGCCTTGCAATGTGCCGTCGGGCAATTGCGCGACCGTCCAGGACTGCTCGGCGTCGAGACCGCCAAAGGAATCCGAGAAATAAGAAAGAATGTGCGAGAGCGAGGTCGCGTAGACGTTCGCGGTGGACGCTTGTACTGGCGGCGTATAAACGGATGTGTTAAACCCTTCGGTTTGAACGGGTGAAAGTTGCAGCGCGCCGGCGACGAATGTTCCGACCGGCCCCGCCTTATCGCAGTGAAACGTGTACGCGGATTTCGCGGTGTCGCCCCGGCCGAGCGCGGGTTGCGCCACTGGCGGATCGGCCTTTCCAGTTCCGACGACAGCAAAAGTGTCTGGAACGATCAGCTTGAAAGTACCTGTGTAGCGATTCGAAGGAAAATTCGTGAGTGGAAACCAGCGCGCGGGAAGCAAAAGATATGCCGACGTTTTATCGATGTTCGCAAAACGGACGCCTTTTGTAGGGCTATCGTCCTCGCTGGAAACGGGACCGGCATAATTGAACTCAAGGGTTACGTGCTTGCCGGGAGCCGCGGCTTCAGGAAGTCCTACAGTGACCAGAAGTGGAACATTTGTGTCGCGGCTGAACTCGAGCGCTTTGCCGTTCGGCTCGTGGATGTTCGCTATTTTCAGGTCGGGATGCAGCTCGATCACGACGGTTTTCGAAACCTGGTCCGCCACGAAGTCCGCTTTCACGGTTGCGGTGATCGTTTGATCGTCAGGCCGGAGGATTACTTCCACATCATAGTTCGTCGCGTGGAACGGAAAAGTGTGAGGCGCCTGTGCCAGCAGAGGTGGAGAGAGGGCAAGCGAAACCGCCAGCAGAATGATCAGTCGATGAGTTTTGAGCAAGGAAAGGCCTCTCTCGAACGGCGTGTGAACCTCGCTTAACTAAGATACCAGACGGGCAGGCATAGTTGCCTATGCCGAAAGATTACAACATCCCCGCGAAAATGTCCGCGGCGCGCTCCACTGCTCCTGCGGACCCAAGTTTGGCGCGCACTTCGGCCAGGCCCGCCTTCATTTCATCGCGAGCGACCGGAGATTCGAGCAGAAGGCGGATTTCCTGCTCAACGGCGGCAGGGGTGAATTGCTCTTGAATCAACTCGGGAACCACGCGCCATCCAGCGATTAGATTCACCATCGCGATGAAGGGTGAGCGAACCATGCGTCGCAGAGCAAATGCGCTGGCCGCGCTCACGCGATAGACCACCACCATCGGCGTTCCGAGCAAAGCCGCTTCCACCGTGGCTGTCCCGCTTGCAACGATGGCGCAATCGGCGGCGGCGAGAGCGTCATAAGTGGCGCCCTCCACGCGCGTGATCGAGATGCCAGGCCGCGCATATGGCGCAAACAAATCGGGTCCCAGCGCCGGTGCAGCAGCGAGCACGAACTGAATCGCGCCACGGTCTTGCGGAGCTTGAGCGAGACGCTGGCAAGCATCGATGATCCGGGGATAGTGCTGCGCGATTTCGCTGCGGCGGCTGCCTGGAAGCAGAGTCACGATTGGGCGGTTCGGGTCAAGGGCGTGCCGGGCGGCGAATTCCGCTCGCGTGGTCGACGCGCGAACCACGTCGACAAGCGGGTGGCCGACGAAATTAACGGGCACTCCGGCGTCCTGATAAATTTTCTCTTCGAATGGAAAGATCACAACGATGCGCTCGACGAGCCGCTTAATTGTTCGCACCCGGCCGGCGCGCCAGGCCCACACCTGCGGTCCGATGAAATATCCGACGTTGATTCCACTCTGCTTCAACCGGCGCGCGACGCCGAGGTGCGTTCCGGGCGAGTCGACTAGGATCGCGAGCGATGCCCGCCGGCGTGACGCTTCGCGCGCGAGTTTGCGTTGGACTCCGATGACGGTGGGAATCTTGTGCAGCACCTCCGAAATGCCGACAACGGCGACCTGATGGTAGTCGACGATGATCTCAACTCCGGCCTCAGCCATACGCGCGCCGCCCATTCCAAAAAGATGAGCGCCGGTGCGGGTCCGAAGCGCGGCAGCAAGACGCGCGGCATACATGTCGCTCGATGCTTCGCCTGCCGAAATCAGAATGTTAGGAGCGCTCATCGAGCGTTCCCGCAGGCTGTTTTAGAAACGATTCGGGTGGAATAGAATTCCATGTGACGGCAGGTTTGCGCAGCCGCTTCAGTCATTGGCCGGAAGAGGTTGAGAGAATCCGGACGACCCGGCACCGGGAAGGGACACCGAAAGTTCCTGTTCCTTGTACTGAAGTTGGTAGAGCCGATAGTAGATTCCGCGCAAGCTGAGTAGCTCTTGGTGCGAACCCTGTTCGCGCAATCGGCCTTTGTGAAACACGAGAATGCGATCCGCGTGTTGAATCGTGCTCAATCGATGCGCGATCACGACGGCGGTGCGGCCTTCAAGCAACCGGTCAAGTGCCTCGCGGATTAAAAGTTCCGTCTTCGTATCGACGCTCGATGTGGCTTCGTCAAGAATCAGGAATTTCGGATCGTGAGCCAGCGCACGTGCAAAGCTGACGAGTTGACGTTGTCCGACGGAAAGCGTCGAGCCGCGTTCAGTGACGGGCGTATCCACACCCTGCGCGAGCGATTCGAGGAACGGCCCGAGTCCAACTTCTCGCAGCGCGCGTTCAGTGGCGGCTCGATCGATGGATTCTGTGCCGAGTTTCACGTTTGATTCGAGTGTGCCAGTGAATAGAAACGGGTCCTGCAGCACGATTCCGAACATTGTTCGCAATGTTTGCAAATCGAGCTCGCGAATGTTGATGCCGTCGAGAAGAATTTCGCCGCGTTGCACGTCGTAGAACCGCAACAGCAGTTGAATGATCGTTGTCTTGCCAGCTCCTGTGTGGCCGACGATCGCGAGCGTCTGGCCTGGCTCCACGCGGAACGAGACGTCACGAAGAACCCAGTCGGTTTCTTTCGGCTCAGCGCCGCCCGTGTATGCGAACCACACATTGCGGAATTCAATTTCTCCGCGCGGCGATGCGATCGAATGTACTTTCACAGGTGAAACGATCGTCACAGGCTCGTCGAGCAGCCCGAAGATGCGCTCGGAGGCAGCCATCGCCGCTTGTAGGATGTTAAATTTTTCGCTGAGGTCCTGGATGGGACGGAAAAAGCGCTGCGCGTACTGAATGAACGAGATCAAAACTCCCAGCGTAAACGCGCCCGCAATCACGCGGATGCCGCCGACCCAATAGAGCAGCGCCACGCCGCTCATGCTCAAAAGTTCTACAGCTGGATAAAAGTAGGAAAACGCGTCAATCGCATCCTTATAGGCCTCCATGTGGATGCGGTTCAATTCGGCGAATTTGGCTCGAGATTTTTGTTCGCGATTGAAAAGCTGAACCACGGACATCCCGCTGATGTGTTCCTGCAGAAACCCATTGATGCGGGCGATCGCAGTTCGAATATTGCGGTTTGCGTCGCGCACGTGATTCCGGAACACGTACGTCAACAAGATCATGAACGGGAGCGGAGAAAGCGTCACAAGACCCAGAGTCAGATTCCACTTCATCAGAAACACGGCGAGCCCGATCAGCAGCACGAAATCATTGAGCATCGCCGCCACGCCCGACGCAAAAAGATCGTTCAGGGCATCGACGTCCGTCGTAGAGCGCGTTACGAGCCGCCCCACTGGAGTGCGATCGAAGAAACTCATCGGTAAGCGCTGAAGATGCTCGAAAATTTCTTTGCGCAGGTCGTACATCGTCTTCTGACCGACTGACTGCATGATGCGCATCTGGAGGTATTGGAGCGCAAAACTCGCTGCGAGCGAGCCCAAGTAGGCGAGGAGGACCAACGCGAAGCCGACTACGGCCGCTTGGGTATTAATCTCGCCGCGGTACACGGGCATGATGTAACGGTCCACGCCGCGGCCAAAAAGAAATGGACCAACGATCTCCATCCCGGCAACAGCCAAGCTCATCGCCACTGCGAAGACGACTTGCCACTTGTAAGGGCGCAAATACTTCATCAGCCGCCGCGTCAGCCGCGTGTCGTAGAGCTTTCCGAGTTTTTCTTCCTCGCGGAAATCGCTCATTCGCGTTCCAACTCTGCTTCCAAAAGTTGTTTTTGATCGAGATCGGCATAGTAGCCGCCCATCGTCAACAGCTCGTCGTGTGTGCCGCGTTCGATGATTCGCCCATTGCGCAAAACCACAATCTGGTCTGCATTCTTCACGGTAGAGACGCGGTGGGAGACAAGAACCGTGGTGCGCTCGCGCAGGATCGATTGCAAACTGTTCAGGATCTGTTCTTCGGTGGACGTGTCGACGCTCGAAAGCGCGTCGTCGAGGACCAGTATTCTTGGCTTTCGCGCAATCGCCCGGGCGAGAGATGTTCGCTGCCTCTGGCCGCCCGAAAGCGTGATGCCACGCTCGCCGAGGATCGTTCCGAAGCTTTCAGGGAAACTCTGAATCTCGCCGGAAATGCTGGCAATTTCTGCGGCCTCTAAGATGTGTTCATCGAGCGCGTTCTCCACGCCGAAGCCGATGTTTTCGCGAATCGTTTCGCTGAATAGAAATGTGTCTTGCGGCACGTAGCCGATTGCGCGCCGTAGCTCGGCCAGCGGATAGTCTCGAATCGATCGGCCGTCAATCAGCACCGTGTCCGGGGGAGCTTCCCACAAGCGCGCGATCAAAGCTGCCATCGTCGACTTGCCACTCCCAGTCGGCCCGACGATCGCCAGAGTGGAGCCGGCAGGGACACGCAGGGAAATGTCATGCAGCACCGGCTCATTCGGCGCGCCACCCGGCCCTGGCGGATAGGCGAATGTTAAATCGCGAAACTCGATTTCGCCGCGGATGGGTATTTCGGTGCGGATAGGTGCGATCGCAATCGGCGCTTGCGAATCATCATTCGATTCCGCCGTTAGCTGTGCAGAAAGCGCGGCATCGCGGATATTCGGCTCCGCCGTGAGAACGTACCTTAAGCGGCCCATCGATGCGGCGCCCCGCTGAAAGATATTCGTCACCCATCCAAGCGCAATGATTGGGAAAATAAGGACGCCGAGGAACGCGTAGAAGGACCAAAGCGTGCCGAGCGTAATCCTGTGCTGCATCACCTGCGATCCGCCCTTGCCGAGAAGAATCACGAAACTCACGCCAATGAGCGCAGTTAAAGCCGGGAAGAAGAGACTCCAAGAACTGATCAGCTTGATATTTTGGTCTACATAGTCCCGGTTCGCTTTTTCGAACAGGCCAATTTCGGATTGTTCCTGCGCATACGCTCGAACGACTCGAACACCCGTGAGGTTTTCCTGAGCCCGAGTTGACAGCGCCCCGAGCGCCGCCTGAATTTTTTCGGACAGCCGGTGAATCGTCTGGCCGAAAAAGTAAACTGCGAAAACCACAACCGGCACGGGCATCAGCACCCAGAGCGTCAAGGAAGGCGAAAGCTTGAGCATGAAATAAAGCGCGACTACAGAAGTGGCAATCGTGGTCGCCGTATACATGATTCCAGGGCCGAGCACCATCCGCACGGCGTTCAAGTCGTTCGTCGCGCGGGACATCAGGTCGCCTGTGCGATTTCCCACGTAGAATTCCGGATCGAGCCGAACGAATCGATCGAACAAATCGTTCCGCAGGTCGAACTCAATTTCGCGCGACACGCCGATCAGAATCCAGCGCGTCCAGAACGAAAAAATCCCCTTGACCACCATTGCGATGACGATCGTCCAGCAGTACAACGCGAGCGCGTGACTGCTCAGCGGAGCATAGAATCGAAGGAAAGGCGCCAGGGACGCCCTCGCACTGCCAGAAAGCGTCGTGAGCGGTTCAGGAAGCCCGCTCAGGCAATCGGCGATAATTCCCTGAATTAACTGCGGCAGTGCGGCGACAATTCCCATGCATACGTCGAGAAGCAAACCGAGCGCGACCATGCCTTTGTACCGAGCTACGTAAGGAAGAAGCGGCTTCAGATTCTGCCAGCCCGACACCTTTTTCGCGGGGCGGGCAGCGGCGGTGACGGGTTGGGCGATCGCGCTCATTGACGAACCTGCGACTCCGGCGTTTCCAGATTGCGAGTTTCACCGAGAAAATGTTCGTAGCTGCGATCGAGCGATTCGTACAATTTCAACTCGGGGTTCCAGCGCACGCCAGTCGTCTCAATGTAGCCACCTGCGGGTTTCGCGAGCGGAGTGAAATACATTTGCAGACCTTTATCGTCGTGCTGCTCGAACTGCAGCCTCCAAGCGGCGACCGGCGCAAGTGGGGTTCCGCCGAGATAACCCTTCGGATTCTGCAGATGCTCATCGCAACGAAACATTTCTTTCCATTTGCCGCCATCGTTTTCGAGCACAACGGCGCGGCTCACGAGCGTTCCCGGCATCACGCCCTGCGGAGTGGATTTCAACTTGTTCACCGCGAATATTTGCTGCTTATTAGTTCGCGCCAAGTCGCCAAACGCGAGGACTTCCGTCTCCGATCCCAGCGCAGATTCGGCTGCCGCTTGAACGTCAGGAGGAGTCGCAGGCTTCGCAGGTACAACCGGCTTCGCGGCGCCCGTTTTCGTCGACTCAACCGGCGAGGACATGAACGAATGGTCGCAGCCCGCGATCGCGAACGATACCAAAGCAGCCGCGGCAATAATCACAACCGTTTTCATGAAAGTGTTAGTGATTGTATCTTTTTTGGTTCCCGTCACGGAAGCGATCCGAAATCCGGAATTTCTGTTGCCCTTCAACGCAAATCTGCATTGGGTACGCAAACTTAAATCGACGGCGCGGCAAGAATCTCCTCGATCCGCGCTTCAAAGTTTTCTTCCCCTTCGGACCACAGGCGAAGCCGATCCACAGGCAGCACCTTTTCGATGCTGCGAACCCACCCGAGGAGTCTGCGAATATTATCGACGGTTTTTTCCTGATAGTTGCGCAGATTCTCAGGCCGTTCCATGGCTGCCAGGAACCGCTCTTCTTCAGGACTCTGTGGGGATGCTTTCCCCGTCTGCCGGAATCCGAGCAGGCCCGCGTGACCGGTGAAAAAATGCTCGAATCCGAGATTCACTTCGAGATGTCCCGCATCGCGCCAGAATCCGTCGTCGTAATCCTCGCCGTGGCATAAAAGCCCCATCGGCTGCGGCTGCAGCTGCCATCGCGCAACGGCATCATCGAACGTCCACAGATCCCAATCCGAACGGACTTCGTACGCGCAATCCGTATTCAAATGCGCTTGCGCGATTTCGATCACACCACTCGCATCGAGTGGTACAGCACGCAAATCCTGCTCGAGAATCGGAGATTCCGTCGAATCCACTGCGCGAATCACAAGATAGCTGAACCCCGGCTTCGTCGCCGAGAAGGGAACTGTGCCGAGCAGAATGCCGAGCTGCTCGAGAATCTTGCTTTCGGAAAAATCCTTACACCAGATACTCAAGTACGCCTGATTGGACATGTCCGAACCATTATACTGGCATCGGCTCGCACTCGGAAAATCGAAGAAAGTCGCACTGAAATGCAAGAGGGGAAATTGGGCCGCGGCGCTTCTACTTCTTGTGCTTCGACGGATTGTTTTCGTCGTCTTTGTTTTCTTCAGAGCTGAAATCCGCGGAAAGCCCCAGGAGCCTGTTTTTCAAAGTGTCGCCCATCCCTGAAAGAACGTCGGAGCATGTGTCTCGCAACCGCTTCTCAGCTGCCTTCGCAATCGTATCGAGGACGGTCTGTGAGTGCTGTCCAAGGGTCGTCGCCGATGCAAGGAGCCATGAGTTCGACGCGTTTTCGAGCCGCCCCTTGTACACCTCGATGGATTCGTCGGTTTCCTTTTTCAACCGCTCCATCCAGTCTCTTTTTTCAGCTTCCCGCTGCGCTTCCCAGTTTTCCATCAGCGGCATTAGTTGAGACTGCAAATACACGCGCGCCTGTTCGACACCTTCGAGCATCCGGTCGTCCAGCTTCGACTGGAAATCTGCAAGCGAGCCCTCGCGGTTGAACTCCATATCGGAGCGGGCTTTTTCGAGCGCTTCTCTCGACGATTCCTCGAATCGTCGCAGCGATTCCATCGTCACTCGATTCACCTGGTTCGCAAAGCTCGCCGAAGCGATTTCGGCATTCTCGCCCAGTTTGTTGCGCTCGCGGTCGACCACTTCTTTGGCGGCGTCTTCGATTTGCCCCTGGCTGTGCTCCACATACGTGCGCCGGTAATGATCGAGTTCGGAAGCGAGCAGGCGCGATGTTTCCGCGGCGCGGTCGCGCAGGGAAGTGGTCGCCTGCTCCACGGCGCGCTCCATCGACGTCTGCATCGTGGTCTGCGCTTTCTTCTGATACCACTCGGACGCCTTCAAAAGCGATTCGTACGTGGTATGTTCGGCTTCGGTGCCTTTGCGCTCGATTTCCTCGATTACTTTCGCGACCACTTCACGTGATGATTGCTCCACTTCAGCCGGCAATTTCGCAGCTTCCTGCCGCAACCGGTCAAGCGATCCCTGAATCGCTTCCTCCGGACGCTTTGCGGGCTGATTCGCGCACAGTATCTTGAACTTGCGTGGCGTGCTCTGAGATCTGCTCGAAATGTTCGGCCACGCTGGTCTGGAACTGCGCCGTCTGCTCCGCCACCTGTTGAGCTTGCTCCTGCAGCGAGCCTTGAATTTTTGCGGCGTGGTCTGAGACTTCCTGCACGTGTCCGCGCGCAGCGTTCTTGAGTTGCTCCGCGTGTTCTGAAATCTGCTGGATTTGCTCGATGAGTCCGGTCTGCGTTTCCGCGGCCCGTTCTTCGGCGTCCGAAAGCTGGGAAATTACGCCGTGCGCGTCGCTCACTTTCGACGCAAGCGATCGATCGAGTTCGCCCGAGAGGCGCTCGACGACTCTCTGCGCCGCAGCTTCGAGTGTTGGCGCGATCTGTACCGAGCGTTCGGCGATTGCCTGGTCGGCCTTGCGCCCGATTTCTTCGTACTTCGCGGAAAGAATCACGTCGAGCTGCTGCTGGGTTCGTTCCACTGCGGTGTGTGTGGCGGCTTCGAGCTGCGACTTCGCTTCTTCTGCGCGCGCACGTTCCCGCTCGAGATTTGCACGCGTCGCTTCGACGGTCGCCCGCGCGGCTTCTTCGAGCTGTGATTTTGCTTCTTCCGTCCGCGCACGCTCTTGTTCGAGGCCCGCCTTCAGCGAGGCAACGCTGGATTGCGCTCGCGCAACCACTTCGTCCATCGACGTCTGAATGCTCGACTTTTTCTCGTCAATGACCTGCTGCGCCTGCTCGAGCGCAGCATTCGAAGCGTCGTTCAGTTGTGCGCCCAGTTTTTGCGACGCGCCTGCGAGAGCCGAATCAAAAGTTTCCTGCCAGCGCCGGTTTACTTCAGCCACCTCGGCGTTCGCCTGCTCAACCGTCTGGCTGCGAACATTTTGCGCGGTATCTTCAAGGCTCCGTCGCCAGTCATCGAGATGCTTCTGTGCCGCTTCCGGGGAAGACAAAATATCGATCGACGGTGACGCAGCCTGTCGCGTGCTAATCGCGCGCTCCACGGCTTCTTCCACCGCGTTCTTCAGGTTCTGCGTGGTGGCGTGGTGAGCGGCTTGTTGCGCGGCCTGTTCGGCTGCGGTGCTCACGGCTTCCTGCACCGCGCTGCGAACCTTTGCGTCCAACTGCTCGACGCTCACTTCGGTAGCCTTGCGCGCTTCTTCGACAATCGCTGCCGTCCGCTGCGCGGCCTCTTGCACTACCTTCTTCACAGACGACTCGGAGACGCGTTCCATCGAAACCTTGATCGCTTTCTCGACGGCATCGTGCAGCTGCACGTCAAGTTGCTGGCGCACGATCGTCATTTCTTCAGCGATTGCGGTCTCAGCGCCTTTGCGGAGCGATTTGTCGAGATTTTCCTTCGCCTCCGTAACCATCTTCGCCATATGCCGCGCGATTGCGACTTGCGGATCGGGCGCTGGAGCGGTCACGACGTGAATCTTGTTGTCGACCGGTGCCGCTGGCGAACTGGCTGGCGGAGCGGGTGCGGCTACCGGCGCGGCCAGTGATACAGGCGCCACTGGAATCGCGGGGACTGCGGTTGCAGCGGGCGCAGGCGGCGGGGCCGGAGTTGGAGGTGTCAACGGCCCGGCCGACGATGCCTCGGACGATGTTTCGAGCTCAGCGATCAAATCTGAAACGACCGATGCTTCCTTGTTCGCCTCGGCCATCGAGGCGACCCAGTCATCCGGAGGGAACGCGATGCCCCAGACGTTGCCAGGAACTTCAAACTCGAGCCCGATCTGGAATAGCTCGCGCACCGTCCGGGGACGCTGCACCCAAACCACGCGGCCTTGAATCGAGTGTGCCGGGAGGCCCGCTTCGGGCCTGGGAATATCCAGCGTGACGATTGAATTCTTCGGAACGTAGTGTTTCGACTGGTACTTACAGCCGTGAATGTTGACCATCACGGTCGTGGTGCGTTCTTTGAACGGTTGCCCGAGCGCGTCCACACCCGTCACGGTAAGCGGCACCGCTTGCACGATTCGCGTGCTGCGGCGCTTCTGCGTGCCGGGATCGTTCGACAGTGCGGACTCGTTCACCCAAGGCCTCCGGGGGCAATTTCCAAGGTTAGCACTCTGGGCGGTTTAGGGCGATTGGCCTTGCGGGATTGTGCGAAAGGGTAACTTAGGCGAGCGGCGCGAAATGCTAGATCGCCGCCGAAATGTCGACGGTGGAGTTCTAGTGTGCCGAGGTGGAACGGTGCGAAGCTCCGAGAAGCGCGTCCTTCAACTCCTTCATGATCCAGACGGGGCCGATGAGGACATAAATTACGCCCTGGAAAAACGCTGGCTTGTTCCCTTCGATGCGATGGCCTGCGAACAGAAAGATCCAGCCCGCGACGAAGAGCGCCAGCCCGGTACGCCACCAAGTGACGCACAGGAGCACGATCCCCGCGATGATGCAAGGGATGCCAATCGCGTGCATCACTTTGTTCCACGGATTGGTGTGCTCGTGATCGTACTGCGCCATGTACTCGCTGAATGAGTGCATCGTGTCCTCCCGAGTGGCTTCAAGCGAACACGTTAACTCCGGGCATTTGCGGAAGCAAGAGAGAGCCTTATAGGCGCGTTGAAGGCATGGTGCCTGATGTTCGAGCCGCCTTCGCCAACAACAACCCTATTGAATTCGGTACTATTGGGACACCTCCTGTTTGATCGTTCACCAGGTGAGCGAGGAGCGATTCAGGTGTCAAAACGCAAGTGTATCCTTGCCGGAGCCATCCTGGCGACACTGATCGTGCTGGCCGCCATAGTTCTGTTTTCGGTGCGCGGCAGAATTCAGGGACTGATTCGCAATGAAACGGAAGCGTATCTTAGGTCCAAATTTCGCAGCACGGTCGAGTTCAAGGATTTCGAAGTCTCGCTGCGGCCCGGCCTCCACGTTATTGTCACCGAACTCGTTCTGCGCCACGACGGCCGCACCGATATTGCTCCTCTGATCGAAATCCGAAGACTTTCTTTGAGTGCGAGTCTCTGGGACCTTCTCGGCAAGAAAATCACCGTCAGCAGTGTGCGCCTGGAGGGATTACAGATTCACACCCCGCCTCGGGGAACCGGAGGGAAGCCTCTATTTCACGCGACAGACGCGGACTTGGCGAACAAATATCCGGTAGTAATCCGCGACGTTATCGCCGACGATGCGGTGCTGGTCCCGCTCCCGAAAGACCCAACTATGATTCCGCGTCCGTTTAACCTGCATCACGTCGAGGTTCACAATTTCAGGTTTGACCAACCGGCAGATTTCCATGCTGTCCTTACGAATCCGAAACCTCTGGGTGAAATTACCTGCGTGGGCCAGTTCGGTCCATGGCAGGCGGATGAACCGAGCGCAACGCCGGTGGACGCGAAGTTCGCGTTCGACCACGCCGATTTCAGAACGCTGAAGGGGCTCACGGGTTTTCTCTCGTCAAAAGGGAAATTCAAGGGCCCACTTGATTACTTGGAAGTGGAAGGCGAAACGGATATGGCGGACTTTGCGCTGCGAACCGCGAGCCATCCGATTCCACTGCACACGATCTACACGGCGATCGTCGACGGAACGAACGGCAACGTGGTTCTGAAAAACGTCACTGCGACCTTTCTAAACTCGACGATTGTAGCGCAGGGCGAAGTGTTGGATTTGACTACCGCAAAGGGACGTACGATTAACCTGGACGCCGTCTCGGAGAAAGCGCGCGTCGAAGACTTGCTGCGGCTCACGGTGAAGACGGACACGCCCGCGATGACCGGTTACGCGAAGCTAAAAGCAAAAATCATGATTCCCGAGCGGGATGAGGATTTGATCGACCGCATGTCGCTCGACGGACAGTTTTCGATTGGTGATATTCGCTTCACGAACAACGAAATTCAGGACAGGATTGATACACTGAGCCACAAAGCGCAGGGGCAGCCGAAACTTGGCTCCGAAGGCACCCAGGTCTCGGACCTTCGCGGAAAGTTCACGATGGCGAAAAGTATCATGAATTTCTCGAATCTGACCTTCGGAGTAGCAGGTGCGTCGATCGCGATGTCGGGTACCTACAGTCTGGACAGCGGGCAATTGGATTTTCACGGAAAACTGCGGATGGACGCGAAACTTTCGCAGACGATGACGGGCACGAAATCAGTTTTCCTGAAGGTGGTCGATCCGTTTTTCCGTAAGAATGGGGTAACGGAGATTCCGATCAAGATTACGGGTACGAAGGACGAGCCGAAGTACGGGCTCGATCTGCACAACCCCGAGAACAAGGAACCCGCAGCGGCGCCGCCAAACTGAACCTGCAAGTATTAGAGATCGCGGCGGCCTTCCATTGCTTTGCTCATTGTTACTTCGTCGGCGTATTCGAGGTCGGAGCCGACCGGGATTCCCATCGCGATGCGGGTCACGTGAACGCCGAGCGGTTTGATGAGCTTCGATAGATAGACGGCGGTCGCTTCGCCTTCGGCCGTCGGATTCGTTGCGACGATAATTTCTTCCACTGTTCCGCCCTTCAATCTTTCGATCAGGCTTTTAATTTTCAGCTGATCGGGACCGATTCCTTGCAGCGGCGAGAGAGCGCCGCCGAGAACGTGATAGAGCCCGCTGAACTGGCGCGTTTTTTCCACAGCTTGAATGTTTGTCGCTTCTTCGACGACGCAGATGAGCGATTTATTGCGCGTGGCGCCGGTGCAGAAGAGGCAAGGATCGGTGTCCGTGATGTTGTTGCAGATCGAGCACTCGCGGATTTTTTCCTTGGCGTCGCGGATTGCGTCGGAGAGCGCAAACGCTCGCTCTGGATCGGCGCGCAGCAGATGAAAGGCGAGTCGCTGGGCAGTCTTCTGGCCGATTCCAGGAAGGTGCTTCAGTTCGTCGATTAAACGTGTGATGGAAGGCGCGAAATCAGGCATATGGAGTCCGTTGTGAGAAAAGATTAAAAGGGAAAATCGAGAAGGAACTCGAAGCGCTGTTGACCGGTCCGGTCCTCGGAAATCTCATCCGGATCAGAAAAGTCCGGGGATCTTCAGGCCCATCATTCCGGGCACGCCGCCGGCGAGATCTTTCACTTGCTTGGAAAGTTCTTCATCGACGCGGCGCGTTGCGTCGTTCACAGCTGCGAGTATCAATTCCTGCAGCATTTCCTGGTCTTTACTTTTGAAAATATCGGGTTCGATGCGGACTTCGGTGAGCTGCTTCTGGCCGTTCATCTTTACGGAAACCATTCCGCCGCCGGCCGAAGCTTCGACGAGAAGCCCGTCCATCCGCTTCTCGAGATTCTCCTGCACCTGGCGGAACTGCGACAACATTTGCTGAAGCGCTTTAACTTCCATGAGTCATTCCTCGCCTGGGCGCTTGATTTTTGAAATCTGGCCGCCGAACCGTTCAAGCATTGCCCTAACGATTGGATCTTCTTCGAATCGCGCCCGCAATTCAGAACTGCGGCCGACCACTGGCGCGCGACCTGACTCAAGTTTAACACACACGCGGAGCGGCTGGCCCACCACTTGGTTCAAAACTGTGCGCAAACGCTCCATTGGGTCGCGCGACTGCAGCATTTCGGCGAGTGCGCGGCTTTCGGTTGGAAAAAAAAGTAGAAGCTCGCCGCCCGCAATCTCCCAGCGAGTGGCGTGCTCGACCATCGACCACAAAAATTTCTGACTTTGCAGCGCCGTCTTGATTGCATCGACTTGCGCGGAGGCTAGACCGCCAGTTGCGTCTTCGGCAGCGCGCGCGACGATTCGCGGCGCAGATGCGGGAACGGGCGCAGTCGCACGGGCGGACGGAGGATTCGTCGCAGGTGACGGCTCAATATTTGGAGCAGCCAACTTCGCAGCTGGTAGCCCCGCCGGTGCGTCCGGCGCGGATTGCGGCGCGCCTGCCGAAGATGGCGCCATGCGGGCGGCGGTCGCAGCCGCTGCGAAAGATGATGGAGCGGTTGATTGCGCGGCGGACATCGTTCGCGTAGGCGAGCCAGCCGGCGTAGTTGACGACGAGTTTACCGCGCGAGGGGATTCGCCTCGAAGTTCAGCCAGGACCTCTTCGAGCGGCGCGAGTCGCTGTGCGTTCACGAGTTTCAAGATGCCGAGCTCGAGATGGAGGCGCGGATCGGGCTGGCGGCGCAGATCATCGTCGGTTGCGACCAGGATTTGAAAGAAGCGCGTGAGATCTTCCTCGGTAAAACGTGCAGCTTGTTCGGCGAGGCGAGGGCGCTCGTCGGGCGGAGCGGCGACAAGATCGGAATCGGCGCCGCAGACGCGAGCGACGAGCAGATTCCGAAAATGACGAATCGATTCGCGGCAGAAATGCTGGAGATTTTGCCCGTCGCTGATAAGACGATGGACGAGGCCGAGCGCGCGCTCGGCGGATTGAGATGCGATCGCTTCGACGAGATCGTCGAGGACGCTTTCGGCTACAACGCCGAGCAATTCGCGGACGTGCTTGTCCGTGATTTCATCGCCGGAATAAGCGATCGCCTGTTCGAGGAGCGAAAGGCCATCGCGAAGGCTGCCTTCGGCGGCGCGAGCGAGAACGGCGACAGCGCCTGAATCGATTTTTAGATTTTCTGCTTTCGCGATGCGTTCGATTTCTTCGGCAATTTCCTTGAACGTAAGCGCGCGAAATTGAAAGAGCTGAGCTCGCGATTTGATTGTTTCGACGAGATCTTCGGAGCGCGTAGTAGCGAGAATGAAGACAACGCGCTCGGGCGGCTCTTCGAGCGTTTTCAGCAGCGCGTTCGATGCTTCATCGGTGAGCTGGTGCGCTTCGTCGAGAATCACGACTTTGTAGCGGCTCGACGCGGGTGCGTAGCGCACCATTTCGCGGAGTTCGCGGATCTGGTCGATGCCTCGATTTGAAGCGGCGTCGATTTCGAGAACGTCGAGAGAAGTGCCCGCGGAAATTTCGCGGCAGGAGTCGCAGGTGTTGTCAGGCTCTGCCGTGGGGCCGTTCACGCAATTCAAAGCTTTGGCAAGAATGCGGGCCGTGGTGGTTTTCCCGACGCCGCGGACGCCGGAGAAGATGTAGGCGTGAGCGACGCGGTTCGACTTGATGGCGTTCGCAAGCGTTTGCGTCACATGCTGCTGCCCGACGATTTCGGCGAATGTTTGCGGCCGGTATTTTCGAGCGATGACTTTATAGCTCATAGGAGGGGCAGCCCCTGAGTTGCTCCGGTGCGGCAGCGAAAGAGATAAGAGGAACTTCGGGTGATCCGCGGCACACGAAGCTGACCCGTTACCGTTGCTCCCTTCCGGGCCTGGCGGGGTTCACGGGGAATCGTTGCACAGAGCCCGAAGTTCCACCGATCGGCAGTAATCGCAGAGAAATTTTTTCTCGCTGCAGAACTGCCTGGCAAAGTCTAGCACAGGGGTGAGAGCAGTAAAAGTTTTTGGGCGCGACGAGTTTGGCGGCGAGTTCTGTTGGAGGCGGTGAGAAACGATGTCAAATTTTGGAATTTGAATTTTCACTTGCAGACAACGACCGCCGAAGGGCGTCAGGCAAGATAACCGGCGGGATGCCGTCACGGCGAAGATCGGGAAGGAGTAAAGCTGAACTCGATGGCGGTGGTGACAAAGTTAAACGCAACAGCGGGACGCTTGCAGCGTGTTACGGCTGGCCGGCTTTGCGCGATTCAAAGCTGGTGAGAGCGGCGGCCTCATCGTAAAACGTCGGGATTACGTTGAGCAGGCGGAGCATTTCGAGGACTAGCTTTACATGGCTGCGAGGGTTCAGGAGTTTCAGAACGCCGTTGCGATTTCGAAGGGAAACAAAAGCTCGGACGATTGTGCTGATGCTCGAGCTGTCGAGCTGGGTGGCGCCGGTGAGATTGAGCAATACATTGGAAGAACCATCGTCGATTAATTTCCGCAGATTCGCACTTAGCGCATCGTTCGTGGGACCGATTGTGGCACGGCCCTGGAGGTCGAGGATTGCGACATTACCGGCATGGCGAATTGCGATTTGAAGGCCCATACGGCACCTGCCCAGGAGGAGATGTTGGCCCAAGGCAGTATAGCCGTTCTACGGGTAAGGCGATAGCAGGCGAGCACGGGAGGCGCGGAACTAACCAACAGACGCGCGGGGCGGGCGATGCAAGAACTTCGCGCTGCTTTCCCCGCGCGCGGATTTGGGACTAGTGGGTGGCCTGGGCCGTCGTCGGGTTTGCGGATTTTAGCGCGGCGCGGGCTTGGGGCACTGCGATGGCTGATTCAATTCGCTCGTCATTAATCGCGGCGAGTGTGACTAGAACCTGCTGGCCGGCGGCTGGCTGGCCGGCTTTGGTTTCGGCGTCGGCCAGGAGGCGTAGAGAGAGCGGATTCCGCGGATCCTCCTGGAACTCGGCGACGGCGACCGCGTAGCGGCCGTCGAGAAGCAGGACGGCACCGTTAGCTGAGTGATAGGCCTTCTGGACCGGGTTGCTGCGGCTTGTTTTTGCCATCGCGCTGAGAGGCGCGAGGGCGCGTTCGCCTTCGAGTTTGTTGTTGGCCTGCGCGGCTATAAAGGCACGGGTTTGCAAAATTGTGGCTAGCTCGGTGTCGTGTTCGTCAGTCGAGAGAGCGTGCTTTTCGGAGAGAACGAGCTGTGCGTCCCGAAGATCCCGCATCGCGCCTTTCGGGTCCGGATTGAAGAGCGCAAGAGTGCGGTGGATTTCAGCTTCGGAGACGGGGAACCGGCCGTCTTTGTGAGTTTGCAACGCGAGCGCGAGGTATGCTTTGCGGCCCTCCTCGAGGCGATTCTCACGGAAGTACGTCATCGCCTGAAGCATTTTGTCGGTGACCTTCGTTCCGGGATCTTGCTCAAGGTCGATTGCTTTTTCGTATTCGGAGCGAGCGCGTTCCTGATCGCCCATCAGAGCGTACGTGGTCGCGATGCCGATCTGCGAAAAGCCGGGAACCATCTTGTTGGAGGCTTCGTAGTGCGCGAGAGCGCCTTTGAAGTCGCCGAGCATGCGAAGGATTTCGCCGTAGGAGTCGAGCGGGTTCGGCTGCCCAGGCATCGCGGCGACATAACGCTCCATGAACGGCGGCGATAGTTGGGCGCGGCCGGCATAGGCGTAGCAGTAAGCAATATTGTTGAGCGCGGGTGCGTAGTTCGGAGCGACTTTCAGCACACGCTCGAGGATAGCGGCGCCGCGATCGTACTCCTGGTCGTTCGAGCAGAGCCATGTGGCGGCCATAGTGGTAAAGCGATGGTCGTTGGGGTAGCGCTCGAAGAGATCGTTCATGGCGGAGATGGCGGAGACGAGGTGGCCGTCTTTAGTGCCATTCAGGAAGTGGATGAGCAGATGTTCATCGGGATCTGTGGAGTGCATGTATTGACGGGCGAGGGCGCGATGATGTTCACCCTCCGCGGGATTCGTGGTGGTGAATGCCAACATGGCATGGCCCTGTGCGAAGGTCGGGTCGGCTTTCACGGATTGGCGGATCGTTTCGATGCCGCGGGTGACGTACAGCAAGTCGAACTCGTCGTGGACGCCCTCTTCGTAAAGGCGGCGCGCTTCGGCGGACTTGGTGGTGACTGGAATTGTGTCGGAAGCGGCGGCCGCAGCTGTGGCCGAGCCGGGTTGCGACGGCGGCGCGGCGGGCTTCATGACTTGCGCGCGGGAAACAACGCTGGTGGCGCCGGCCGTGACGATGCTGAGCACGGCGATGAGTGCCTGGTTACGGAATGCTGAGAGTTTCATGTGTTGTCCTCGCAATCGGTTTCGGTTGTAAATCTTTTTTCTGGCGACTTGTGCTGAATCCTAGCGACCTTTCAAGACGTAGCCTGGATCGAAGGGCTGTTTTTCGTCGATCTTGATGACTTTTACACCACCGGTGATGCTGTAGACGTCAACGACGCCGATCGCAGTGGGATTCGTTTCGATCGTCTTGACGATTTCCTCATCGCTGCCCAGGAACACAACTGGGGTGGCGGACTTTCGAGCGGTGTCTGACAAGATTGTTTTGCCTTGCTCGACGTCGACGCCCATTATTTTTTCGATCACGAATTTCATCGCCGGAGTGGAAGGCTCGCGCAGAACGATTGTGACGTTGCGGCCATTGGCCCAGGTGGTGGTTTTGCCTTTGAAGATTTTGCCGAGATCGGCGAGCGTCATGGTTTTCGTGGGATTCACCGGATTGATGATGACGGCGAAGTCCGTGGCAAAAGCAGCGGTGACGACCGTCAGTGACAGCAAGCCAATGACGCTCAATAGCCTAGTTCGCATCGCAACACCTTGGTTCGAATCGAGGAGTGGGCGAGGCCTCTGAAGCCCGCCTGATGTAAAGGTAGCACTCGCGCTGAGTTGTGAAGCCGGGAAGACGGAGCGCGTGTCGTGCGAGTACCCGACTTTTTGGGTACACGCGAGCCTGTACGGAAGTACAGGTGAATTCGGGCGCGAGGCGAATTTGGATTCGAGAGAGTGCGTCGTTTGCGTGGCTGGTCGAGAAGCAGCTGAGGGGATAGCTGATTGGAACACGGGTTGACGATTCTCGCGCAACCAATTGGAGTGGTGGGATATCTTATCGGGCGAGTGCAACCTCCGCACTCACACCGCTGCGCCAGCGGTACTCCCCACGTTACGGGGACGCTCGGCCTTTGAGCCGAAAATAGCCCCTCTGTCGAGTCACAGACTCCTCTTAGGGCCATCCCATCGAGACGTCCGCTTGGATATCTCGCAGGAACATGGAGGGTTCAATGAAGCGTTTGGTATGTGTTGGCGCGGTGGTAGCAGTTTTGCTGTTCCTCACTCCAGCAGTTCATGCTCAATCGAATCAGATTATTCCCGGAACGCAGGTGCGGCTAACACTTGTGAACGGACTCGGCACGAGCGTGGCGCATGACGGCGATCCGTTTACGGCGATTGTTGCCGAGCCCGTTTTTATCGGTACCCAGGTGGTGCTTCCGCCAGGGGCGAAGATTCACGGCACGATTTCAAACGTGACGCGCCCAAAGTTTTTCTCGATGTTTCGGGGCGGAGCGTCGATGAATCTCACATTCAACTCGATCGAGGTGGAAAGCCGGATCTTTCCGACGCAGATGAGCATTCTCTCGATCTACACGGGCGGCACCGAAACCGGCAAGCAGCGGAAAGATGTGAAGACCGTCGAAGGCGTCGTGATTAAGGAAAAGCGCGACATCAAGAGCGACGTGATGGCCGTCGGATTCGGAGCTTCAGGGGGCACCGTGGTGGGTGTGTTGTTCGGTGCCGTGACGCGCGGAACCATCATCGGCCTTGTCGGTGGAGGCGCTTACGTCGTGGCGAGAAAAGGCAAGGATGTGGAAATACCGGCGCAGAGCGGAATCCTGGTTCGAATGGATTCAGCACTCGAGCTTCCCAGCGTGCTCTTGCGAACGGCAGCAAACACTACGACAGGCAAGTAACTGGAGCGGGGCGCGGCGCGTGCTGACCCAAAGGTGCACGCGCCGCGTCGCGGGACGAGTTCGTAACGACTTCGTTCGTAACGACTTCGTTCGTAGCGACTTCGATCGTTGCGACACTGTCCGTTGGGACACGGGTTGTCGCGACACTCGTTACAGCAACGCTCGGCTTCGCAACACCGGTCCTTGCAACTGAATTCCTTGAGACACAATCCCGTTGCGAATCAATTTGTCGAGATTCAATTTCAAGTAACTCAGGAAGCCGGCGCGAAAGCTGTCTCGTCGCACCAGACGGGTACGGACTGCAACTTCGAAACTCCCAGCGTCCATCCGTTCGCTTGCGGCTCGATTCTCTCCACTTGAAACAGCGTGGGACGCGAGTCGCTTTCGCACCCGTGGACGTGACCGATCACGCGTAGCGCTACTACTGATTTTTCTTCTACTTCGATTCGGAGGCGAAACTGACAGCCGCTGTCGCTGACGTTCGAAGTGAGCGTTCGCTCGGTGAAGAAGCGTCCATGGCGGTTGAAGCCGCAAACCTCGACGCGGAATGCGCTCGCGATACGCTGTTCACGACGCGGGTACTTGCAAGCTACGTGAGCTACTTCCTCAAAATGAACTGCCGTGTTCGTCATGACGCAAATCCTCCTTCGTTCTTCTGTGACGCATGCGGCTACGCCACCGAAACGATTTGCCAGCCGCGAAAAACCGGGCGAATGACACGTGCAACAGCGCGCGAGATTGTTGCAGAGCGCAGAGCCGTTCGTTCAGCGGAGAATGCGAACGCCGCTAGGCGGCGGTCTTGGCCAAGGCTCTTTTCGTGGTTCGCTTCAGGAAACGGTAAAGACTTGTGCGGCCGATTCCAAGAATCTGCGAGGCGCGGACGCGGTTTCCATTGCACATCTCGAGTACGCGCTGGATGTGCACTTCGCGGATCGCGTCCAGCGGCAGTGGACGCCAGTTCTCGTCCGTGTGCGCGACGGCGCGGCGCGGCTTTTGGAGATGCTCGGGAAGATCGGTCACATCGATAAAATCGGCGCTCGCCGTGATGGCGGCGCTCGAAATTACATTTTCGAGCTCGCGCACATTGCCGGGCCAATCGTGCTGCAGCATGACGATTTGCGCGCGGCGCGAAAGTCCTTGAAACGTTTTGCCGTAAGCCTTGCTGTATTTCTTCAGGAAATGCTGGATGAGGATGGGAATGTCTTCGGCGCGGCCGGCAAGCCCAGGAACGCGGATCTCGATCGTACTCAGCCGGTAGAATAGATCTTCGCGGAAACGGCCGGCGAGGACTTCGGAGCGAAGATCGCGATTAGTGGCGGCGATGAGCCGCACATCCACTTGTTTCACTTCGGGCGATCCGACGCGTTGGATCTCGCGGTTTTGAACGACGCGCAAGAGCTTCGCCTGCATCTGTAAGGAAGTCTCGCCGACTTCGTCTAGAAACACGGTGCCCCCATTGGCGTACTCGAATAGACCGGGACGGGTGTCCGTGGCGCCTGTAAAGGCTCCGCGAATGTGTCCGAAGAGCTGGCTCTCTAGCAGCGTGTCAACCAGGGCCGAACAATTGCAAACCGCGAATCGTTGCTGTCCGACAGGGCTCATGTGGTGCAGCGCGCGCGCGATCAGTTCTTTGCCGGAGCCGGTGGGACCGGTGATGAGAACATTTGAATAATGGCGCGCGACTTTCTTCGCGAGGTCAAACACTTCGAACATGGCGGGACTTCTCCCCACGATTCCGTGGAATTGAAGATTTTCCAGAAGGCGGTCCTCAAGGTCGCGGATCTGGGACCGCTGGGTGAAGAGTTCGGCGAGGTCGTCGAGTGTTTTCGTCAGGCGGACGAAATCGAGAGGTTTCGCGAGGTAATCGTAGGCGCCGCGCTTGATCGCGTCGATGGCTGAATCAACGGTGTAGAAACCGGTGACCAGGATGACGTAAATGCCCGGATCGTACTGCAACACCTTTTCGAGAAATGCGAGTCCGTCCATGGCGGGCATTTTGAAGTCAGCGAGGACGGCCCGGCATCCTCCCAGTCGTATCTTCTGGAGAGCTTCTTGGGGGTCGGTCGTGCCGACGGTCGGGAAGCCCAACTTCGTTAGCCGGTCGGTGGAGAGATCGACAAGATCCCGCTCGTCGTCGAGCACGCAGATCGGGAGATTTTTTCGAGCCGTGCTAGTGATTGGTTTTTCTTCGACTGTGATCATGAAGCGGTATAGGCACGACGTGTGCCAGAACGCCCACAAGAATGACCGTTCGGAAATCTACTTTGCCGGGCGCGGCACTTCGCAACGTGAAACTCTTAAGCACCGAACAGAACTGGCGTTACAGGTATCTTCGGAAGATAGTCTGGTCCCGGCGGAGAAGAATCCGGCAGAAAGAGTGAGCCATCGCAGCCCGAAGCGACATTTCAATATGGGACTACGGAATGTGTACAGTGCCAAAATAGGATTTGGGGGTTAGGCCTGCTGGTTAAGACTTGACACGCTTCCGATCCCTAGTTTCCTAACGCGGTGTGCTCT
>CAVZNU010000010.1:0-6518 GCA_963776695.1 uncultured Acidobacteriota bacterium
CGAACCTCGTTAAGTAGTCATTCGTAACGCAGAGCGATGAGCGGATCGATCCTGGTGGCACGCCGTGCCGGCAGGTACAGGGCGGCGAGCGACACGCAGCCGAATAAAAGCGTAACGCCCGCCAACGTAGCCGGATCCGACGCGCTCACCGCATACACCAAACTCGCCAACGCCTTACTTAGCACCAGCACGCCGAGGATACCCAGCGCTAACCCCGCAATGACCGGCTTGATGCCATCTCCGATGACCATCTTCAACACGTCGCCGCGCTGAGCTCCCATCGCCATGCGAACTCCTATTTCATGTGCCCGCTGATTTACGGAGTAGGAGATGACGCCGTAAATTCCAGCGATAGCCAGCGCGAGCGCTGCAAGCGCAAAGATTGACAGCAGCTGCAGATTGAAACGCCGAGGCGCTACTGTGAGTGAGAGATACTGATCCATCGAACGGACATTCGAAGCGGCTACGTCGGCGTCCACGCTGCGGACCTGCTCTCGAAAAGCGTTGGCGAGAGCCAGTGGTTCGCCCTCTGTTCGCACCACCCAGTACTCATTGCCCTGAAGATGGCCGACCGCGTCTTCGTGCGTTTGCCGGAGAGGTATGTAAATGTCGAAACTGGAAGCGGCGTCGAGCCCCCTGTCCTTCACATTGTGAATTATTCCGACGACCTCCGCCTGGCGCGGTTTGGAGTCGTTGTCATCGAGCATCAAGTGAGCGCCGACTGCGTCCCCCTTGGGCCAGAAGCGCTCGGCGAGAGTTTCATTGATGTGGCAGACCAGTGTGGTGCGATCGGTATCACTCTCGGTGAATTCCCTGCCCGCCAGGAGTGGAATTCGCATGGCCTTCAAATACGTTGGGCTGACGATGCGATATTGCGCGTCGGGAGCGTCTTCCTTTGAAAATCCGTGACCAACGACTGTAAAGGGAATCGACGCGACTCCCCCGCTGAATGGGAGCATTTGGACTACTCCCACGGCAGACGCCCCAGGAATTGTCTGGAGACGGGGAAGCAGCGCATCGTAGAACCGAGTTACTTCTGCAAGACGAGGATAACGATCTTTGGGAAGCGATAGCCTGACAGCGAGTACCCCGTGTGCATCAAATCCCGTATTTACGGCCTGCACTTTGGAAAAGCTTTTGAGCAATACTCCTGCGCCCGCCAAAAGAATAAGGGAGAGGGCCACTTCAACAACTACAAGACCGGTTCGCAAAGCCTTTCCTCGGCCTCCTTCGGTCGAACCCCGCCCTCCTTCGTTCAACTGCTGAGCCAAATCCCCGTGCGAGGTCGCGAGCGCAGGCGCCAGACCGCTGGCGATGGCCGCCACGAGCGAAACGAGGGCGGTAAAGATAAGCGCCGAGACGTCCAGTCCAATCTCTCCCGCGCGAGGGATGCTGGAAGGGCTCAGCGCGACCAATCCGCGTATGCCGATGGGCGCCAGCAATGCACCCAACATCCCTCCACCGGCCGCTAGCAAGGCACTCTCCAACAGAAGTTGTTTGATGATCTGCCAGCGCGTCGCGCCGAGCGCAGAACGAATCGACATTTCTCTTCGCCGCTGAACAGCGCGTACGAGATTCAGATTCGCGAGATTAGCGCACGCGATCAAGAGCACAAACCCCACTGCTCCGAGCAGTACCCAAAGCGCCCGGCGGTAACCACCGGTTATTCGGTCGCGCATGGGTGTCAATTTCACGCCCATCTTTCGCGCGTTCGGCTCGGGAAATTGCTCGCGGAGTTTGCGGGCCAGCGCAGTCATCTCCGCTTCTGCGCGCTCGGATGGGACACCTTCTCGAGTACGGCCCACCAGCAACAAAAAATTCACCGTGTTTCGATTCTGACGCCAGGGATCAGCATCAGGAACAAGAGGCACTGCCAGTTCCGCCTCTGGGATCGGGAAGAAGAAATTCGGAGGCAGAATGCCAACCAAAGTGTAACTTGCACCGTTGAGTTCGAGCGACTGACCGACGAGGCTGCTGTCGCCGCCAAATCGCCTCTGCCAAAGCCCGTACGTCATCACCGCAACGGGCGGTGCTCCCGGGCGGTCATCTTCCGGTTCGAGAGTGCGGCCGACAGCGGCGTTCACGCCCAGTGTCTCAAACAAATTTGCCGAAACACGCAAGCCGCTCAGCCGTTCCGCATCCCCCCGGCCGGTCACGTTCGCGCTCCAACTTCCCATTGCGGAGAGCGAATCGAGGGAGCCGGTGTGATCACGATAATCCAGAAAATCTGGCATCGAAAATGGAGCATCGCTTCGCTCCGGCCGTACCTCCGTGATCCAGAAGGTGCGGTCGGCATGCGCGAAGGGAAGCTGCCGCAGGAGAACGGCGTTGACCACACTGAATAACGCGGTGTTCGCGCCGATGCCGAGGGCGAGCGTGAGAATGGCGATCGCGGCGAATCCAGGATTCTTGCGCAGCATGCGAAGCGCGTGGCGTGTGTCCGACCAGAGTGTCTCGAGCCAGAAACCGCTGCGCTGCTCGCGGCAATCTTCCTTCACGCCTTCGACGGCGCCGAATTGCAGCGTTGCTTGCCGCTGCGCTTCTTCGCGCGTCATGCCCGCGGCGATGTTCGCGGCGGTCTGTTGTTCGATGTGAAAGCGAAGTTCATCGCTCGCGTCCTGCTCCCATTTTTCGCGGAACGAATTGCGTGAGCCGCCGCGTGAGCCGCCCCGTGAATTGCGGCGCAGATTGTTACGCGAAAACCAGTTCATCGTGTATTCCCCGCCAAATCATCATTCGTAACGCAGAGCAATATTTGGATCGACGCGCATCGCGCGGCGCGCCGGGATATAACACGCCAGCAGCGCGACGCCGATCAATACAAACGCTACGGCGGCAAACGTGAGCGGATCGCTCGCGCTCACTCCATAAAGCAAATTCGCCATCAGCCGAGTCAGCCCGAACGCCGCCGCAAGCCCGATCGCAGCTCCCAAAAACGCGAGCTTCACTCCTTCGCCGAGGACAAGTTTCAGCACGTCCCCGCGCTGCGCTCCGAGCGCCATGCGAATTCCGATCTCGTGCGTTCGCTGGCCAATCAAGTACGAAATCACGCCGTAAATTCCGACGCTCGAGAGCACCAGCGCCAGCCCTGCGAACGCGCCCAGCAGGATCATTGAAAATTTTCGATCGGAGATCGAATCGGAAATAATTTCATCCATCGTCTGCTCGCCGTACACCACCTGCTCGCTGTTCATCTGCCGGCTGGTGTTGCGAATGGCCTCGATAATGCCCGGCACCGCCCCGGAAAAGCGGACGACCGCGCTCGTTCCGTAGGACACCAGCACCGTGTAACCGTCGGGCATCTGCATGCAGGGAAGGTAAAGCTGCGCCTGCAAATTCTCCGCGTCGGAAGCCAGTCCCCACTGATTCACGTGGCCCACCACGCCCACGATCTCCGTCGTTCCGTCGCCGATTAAGTCATTACCCTGAAGCCGAATCCGTCTGCCCACCGGATCGGCAGTGCCGAAATACCTTTTGGCCAGGGTGTCATTAATCACAGCCACGGACGGAGAGTGTTCGTTGTCTTGTTGCGTGAAGAACCGGCCGCGCTGGAGAGGAATCTGCATCACCTTCAAGTAGTCTGGTTCGACGACATACTTCACCGCCCAATTCATTTCGTTCTGGCTCGCTGGTTTTGGCTGGCCATCGAGCCAGAAGACGTGCTCGTCATCGTCGGCCATTGGAACAGCCGCCCACGTCATCGATACGGACTGAACGCCCGGGGTAGCGGCGATTTGGCCGTCGAGTTCGCGCGAGAAAGCGCGAACGGTTTCAGCGTTTGTGTTCATCAGCGAGGGCGGAGGCGAGAGATTGAACGTCAGCACGTTCCGGGGATTGAATCCCGGATTCTGGCTCCAGAGGCGGCCTAGAGTGCGAATCATCAATCCCGCGCCCGCCAGAAGCACGAGAGCCAAAGCCATTTCCACGACTACGAAAATGCTCTGCGCCCGATGCTTCGCTCCGCTTCCGCCACGTCCGCTTTCCTTCAACGTGTCGTGCAGAACCGGCTTCAGCGATTTCAGCGCCGGGGCCAGTCCAAAAATAATCCCGGCCCCAACCGAAATCACGATCGTGAAAATCAGCACACGCGCGTCGAGTCCGATACCGGCTGCGCGTGGCAACGTGACCGGCAGATTCTGAAGAGCCGCGCGCGTCACCCAGATTGCCAGCAACAATCCAAGCCCCCCGCCCGCAATGCCAAGCAGAATGCTTTCGGTCAGCAACTGGCGGATCAGCCGCCCGTGGCCCGCACCGAGCGCGGCTCGAATCGCGAACTCTCGCGTGCGCGCGGTCGAGCGAGCGAGCATCAGGTTCGCCACGTTCACGCACGCGATCAGCAGTACGAAGCAAACCGCGCCGAGGAGCAGAAGCAGAAGCGGCCGGACTCTCTCTCCCAGCATGTCCTGCTCGAGCGGAAACACCGCGGCGCCGATTCCTTTATCGACGTCCGGATAGGCGGCCACCCAGATTGCGCGTCACTTCGTCCATGTCCGCGCGCGCCTGCTCGATGCTGACTCCGGGCTTGAGTCGGCCGATTCCGTGAATGCCGAGACCGGCGCCGCGATTGAGCAGGAAGTTATTTTTGCACTCGCCGGTGGGACGTTGAGTTCACCATTGCGGAAGCTGCGGGTCGACAGATCGAAATCCGCGGGAATCACGCCAACGATCGTGAAACCGCCGCCATCAAGCGTCATAGTGCGGCCCAGCACTGTGGGCGACGCACGTATTTGCGCTTCCAAAGTCCTTCACTGATCAGCGCCACGGGCGCCGCGCCCACTTCGTCCTCGCCGGGGGCAAACATTCGCCCGATCACCGGCTTCACACCCAGCAAAGAAAAATAATCCGAAGAAAGCATTTCCGCTTCCAGTTGCTCGGCCTCGCCCGTCCCAGTAAAACTGAACGATATCGAACGCGAGATCGCCATCGACGAGAATGTGTGATTGTTCCGCTGCCAATCGCGAAAGTTCAAATACGAAATCGAGCCCGTTGCGAAATTCGGCTTGCTCTCACTCAGCGTGACGAGCTGCTCCGAGTGAGGAAAGGGCAGCGGATTCAGCAGCACTCCGTTCACCACCGAAAAAATTGCCGTGTTCGCCCCAATTCCCAGCGCCAGGGTGAGAATCGCCACAATTGTGAAGCCGGGCGAACGCGCCATCATCCGAATGCCGTACCGAATGTCGGTGAGCAAAATCTCGAGCCAGAACCCGCGGCTTTGCTCGCGGCAATCCTCTTTCACTGCTTCCGCGCCGCCGAATTGCAGCAGCGCCTGCCGCCGCGCTGCGTCGCGAGGCATTCCCGCCGCAATGTTCGCCGCCGCCTGCTGCTCCACGTGAAACCGGAGCTCTTCGCTCATCTCGCTTTCCCAATCGCCGCGCCGGAACCATCTCGCCCAGAAACTCATAGCTCACTCGCTCCCTGCGCCCAGATGCTGGCCGCTGCTCGCGTACGCCGATGCATCCTCATCACTCGTCACTCATCGCTAGCCGCTGCCTTTTCAAACCCGCTGCAAAATCAGCGCAACCGCCGACGACAACCGCTCCCAATCCGCCAGCTCTTTCCCGAGCTGCGCGCGCCCGGTTTTCGTCAGCGAATAAAATTTCGCGCGCCGGTTGTTGTCAGACGCGCCCCACTCCGCGCGAATCCAGCCTTTGCGTTCCAGCCGGTACAGCGCCGGATACAGCGAACCCTGCTGAATTTGCAGCATCTCGCGGGACACCTGCTGGATCCGCTGCGCGATTCCCCAGCCATGCATGGGCTCGAGCGCCAGCGTCTTCAAGATTAAAAGGTCCAGAGTGCCTTGCAGAATTTCGGTTGAAGGGCTCATACGCGCTCTCCTAGATAACCTACAGGTGGAGCGTGCCACGTCTCCTGTAGAATAACAAGGGGAGACTTTCAGTCAGACGGCGGCACCTGAAAAAGGTTAGCGGCGCATACAGGTGGGGACGGCGGGACTTATGGAGTCGCGCGACCAGGCGGGTACTAATACCCCGGTACTCGAATTTTACACCTCCCGCGCCATTGGCCGATTCCAATCCGGATTCGAGAATGTGAGTGCGGGTTGGGCGTGAGCTGCGGGGACGACGATCGAAAAGGAATGGGCCACTATCCAACCCGTTTAAGCCTCGCCTGCTGGCGACCCCCTGACCCCGTCAGCAGGCTGGGCTTTTTGAAGTTGCCGCCTCTTGCGTTTGCTTCCGTTCGATCCCATCGTTTGCCCACGCGTTGTTCGAAGAAGCCCAACGGGAAACAACCCACGACGAGTCGAATTACCGATTCGTCGCGGGCTTTTGGTCTGAGGCATACTGGCTGGGGATTCGATCGATTGAGCGCGGACTCCAAACAAAAGAAATCCACGTACACGCGCCTGCGAGTGCGCGAGCAGTTGGGCCGAGCGCTCATCGCCACGTTCGTCTCGCTTTCCTTGTTACCCAGCTCTGCGGTCCCCGAAGATCTGAAGCCTCAAACGATCGCTGCATACAATCACTATGCCGAGCTGACAGAAGCGCAGATCGATGCCG
>CAVZNU010000011.1:0-234966 GCA_963776695.1 uncultured Acidobacteriota bacterium
ACGACAAGTGTACTCCGCGCGATCCACGTTCTCCAGCTCGAGATTTCGTCAGTGTGCCTACTGTAAAGCACCTGGAATCTGTAGTTTATACTGATCAGAACATTCTAGTTCGTTCGGCTACAGGCACTGCTGTCAAAACGCACGCGGCCTTCCTGAATGCTTCGCCAAAAAGAAAAAGGGCCACTCCTTTTGAGAGCGGCCCTTTTCCACTTCAAGAATTCTGCTCCGCGAAGTGCGCCCCTCTTTCAGGCGCACTCAAAAATTAGGCGCGGCTGATCAACGGCTTGGTCGATTGGAGCTTCTTGGACTTCTTCAAGGTTTTCTTTGCCATTTTTTTTCTCCCTCTTGATTGCCCCTCTGGGGCGATGCTTTCTTATATGCAATCAACGAGCCATTCGCTCGTTTCCATCCCCCGCGCCGTAAGTGTCTTGGAATGTGCGCCCGTCTTTTTTCGCCGCCCGCTCCCCTCGCTTCTCGATTGCCACCGCGTATTGATTTAGTCAACATCGCTGGATTTTTCAACGCTCCTTACAACTCGTACTTCCGGCACAGGTAGTTCAGTCGGTTCCGGTCCACTCCCAGAAGCCGCGCCGCCTCTGATTTCACCTGCTTCGCCTGCTCCAGCGCCTCGTTCACCCACCGCCGCTCGAATGCCTCCAGCTCCTTATCTAAATTGATCCCCGTTCCCGGCAGCCGGAACTTCCCCTTGTCGCGCCCCGACGCCTGCACGATGTCCGCCGGGAGGTCCTTCAAGCCGATCGTCTCCTCGTCCGTCATGATCACCAGCCGCTGGATCGCGTTCTCGAGCTCTCGCACGTTCCCGGGCCACGGATAACGCTTGAGCGCTTGCATCGCGTCTTCGCCGATCCGCTTTGCTGGGAAGCTGTTCGCCGCGCAATAGACGCTCACGAAATACTCCGCCAGCACGGGAATATCCTCGACGCGCTCTCGAAGTGCCGGCACGAAGATCGGCACCACATGGATCCGGTAGTAAAGGTCTTCGCGGAACCTGCCTTCCTTGACCATTTCCTCCAAATTCTCATTCGTCGCGCTGACCAGCCGAAAATCCACCTTGATCTGCTTTTTGCCGCCCAGCCGCGTCAGCGACCTATCCTCGAGCACTCGCAGCAACTTGCTCTGCAGCGGCGGCGTCAGCGTCGCAATCTCATCGAGAAACAGCGTTCCCTGATGCGCCAGCTCGACGCGTCCTTCCTTCGTACCCACCGCCCCCGTAAACGCGCCCTTCTCGTATCCGAAAAGTTCAGCCTCCATCAATCCCTCAGGCAGCGCTGCGCAATTCACGCTGACGAACGCACGGCTGCGCCGCGGGCTCTGCTCGTGCAACGCGCGAGCCACCAATTCCTTGCCCACGCCGCTCTCGCCGCGGATGATTACGTTCGTCGTGGCTCGGGCCATGCGCTTGATCGAATCGAACACATGCCGCATCGAGTCCGTCGTACCGATCAGATCTCCGAGCGCATTTTTGCGGCTGATTTCCTGGCGCAGGAGGCGGTTCTCGCGCTGGATGTGCAGCTTCTCGACGGCGCGCTCGAGCAAATGCCGCAGCACGTCGGTATCGATCGGCTTTATAAAGTAATCGTACGAACCCGCGTCGATTACTTTCAGCGCCGTCGATTTCCTCTCATCCGAACTCAGCACGATCACGAGCGTGTCGATTTCGCTTCCCTCGAGCCTCGACAAAAGGTCCGTGCACTCCTTCACTCCGCCGGAAGCGATCGGCAGCCCCAGAAGCAATACGTCCAGTCCGCGCTCTTCGAGCAATTTCACCGCGGCGTCATAGTCTTCGCCCTCGAGAACTTCAAAATCCGAGCGCAGCGCCGACGCAATCTTCGCACGCAACCCCGCGTCGTCATCCACAATCGCTATTTTTGGCTTGGCCGATCCTGACGTGATGGCTGTCTCCGTCGCAAATTACCGGGGTGTTTGTTTCTATGCGCGCGATTCTAGGTGCCGCCGCACGCCTTGTCAACGCGCCCTCAACACCGCCCGCGCTAACTCTTCGAGAGTCAGCTCGAACAAACCATCCAATCTTGAAATAGGCAGTGGGAAGAGGATTTCCCAACACCTATCGTTGCCGGATCATCTGGCCACGATTTTCGCCTATTAATGGGGTCCTAGCTGCTAAGGTACGCTGCGTGATCCACTCCAAAGACTCTACGTGGGGAGAACCTGATGAAGATGCCTGCATTATTTGACCTGACCGGGCGAGTGGCAGTCGTGACTGGTGGTAATGGCGGAATTGGTCGCAGCATTGCCCTCGGTTTGGCGGGCGCCGGGGCGGCCGTCGCAGTGTTCGGACGAAACGACGAAAAGAATCAGCATGTGCTCTCAGAACTGAAAGCAATCGGTGTTCCTTCGATCGCCATGAAAGTGGATATGACCGATCGAGCCGGATTGCAGCCAGCGCTGAATAGGGTCGAGAACGAACTCGGTAGTGTCAGCATCCTCGTAAACAATGCCGGCAACGTGTCGTTGAGCGGCGGTGTGTTGCAGGAAAAACCTGAAGATTGGGACAGCGTCATCGAGACGCAGCTCAATGCAGTTTTCCTTCTCTCGAAACTTGCTGCCACATCGATGCTCAGTCACAAATTCGGGAAGATTATCAACATCGGTAGCATGTATTCGTTCTTCGGATCGGGGCTGGTCCCTTCTTACAGCGCAGCGAAAGGAGCGATCGTCCAGCTGACCAAGTCAATGGCCATTGAACTCGCGCCGCACAATATTCAAGTCAATGCGATCGCGCCAGGATGGATTGAGACGGCCATGACGGCTCCTGTACACACAATGCCTCTGAACGACGAAATTCTTGCTCGGACTCCCGCCGGCCGATGGGGTCAACCGGATGAACTTGCCGGAACTGCTGTGTACTTGGCCTCGCGGGCTTCAGACTTCGTTACCGGAACTACGATTCGTGTAGACGGCGGTTATGCGATCCGATGATGGGATACTCGGAGATAATCCAGATCCCTGATTGCCGCACCTATCGGAAACTGCGAGCGTTTTTCCGGATAACTGTTAGAAACAGGGAGTATCACCACCTCTCCATTCGAGTAGCACTGATTGCGTGCAGGACTCAGGAACACGCGTGCGAACCTTTTTAATCGTGGAAAACTTTGTGGAATAGACGAATCATCTCAGCGAACGCGAGGTCGGTCGCTTCCGGATCGAATCGCGGACCTTCATCGCGCGTGAAGGCGTGCTCGGCTGGGTACAGCTGCGTGTTGTAACGGACGCCAGATTCCCGCAGCGCCCGATCAATCGTCTCGCGCCCCGCGTCGGGAACGTGCGGGTCCTTTGTCCCGAAGATCATCAGAAGCTCACCGCGGATTTCTTTTGCGCGAGCGAGTGACCCGGCATCGGCATCTTCGCCGAGCTTGCCGTCGTGGATTCCTGTGCCGTAGTAACAGACCGTTGCGCGAACATCGGGCTGGAACGCAGCGCGGAACGCGAGGTGGCCGCCGATACAGAAACCCACGACTCCGATTTTTTCTTGCGCCACCTTGAGATGTTTCGAAAGCCAGTCCAGGCCCGCGCGGCAATCGGCATCGAAATGCGCCACCGGAGTCTTCGCCGCGTCTTGCTGGCCCCGGATGCGACCGGCATCATCAAACGGGATCACCGTTCCCGGCGGTTCGACGCGGCGATAAATTTCCGGAGCGGCAGCGACAAATCCGTACCCGGCCAGCCGTACGCAGAACCGCAAGAGGGGCGGCGTGAGCTGAAAAATGTCAGAGTAGCACCAGATGCCGGGATATCGGCCTTCGGTCTTGGGCGCAACGACGAAGGTTCGCATCGGCGATCCAGCAAGAGAAATATCCGCGTATTCGGTCGTGACGATCATCTGCTTGTTCGCGAGAAATTCTGACGGAGCGGTGAGCGCCAGTCAACTCTGATTGACGCGCAAATTGGAAATCGGGTTGTTGTCTCGAGTCCGTCAGGGTTTGCGTGATTCTCGGTCGACTCGCGTCACGAAAAAGTTCAGCGCAAGACATCCAGCGAAGATGAACCCGGAAAAAATTGCGGCGGGAAGAACTGCCGCTGCGTGACCTGCGAGGAAAGTTTCCAGCGTGGCGCTCAGCAGCCAGATTTGGACGATGAGAAGAATCACGATCAGCGCCATGGCGCCATCGATAGCGACAAGGCCGCGTCTCTGTTGAGTGGGTTCGAGATTCGCCATTTCAGCTGCCCCTTACGCCCACCGCGATCAGTTTCGTGCCATCCCGTTCGAGAACAATCTGCGGGAGCGGGCGCGGCGGCGGACCTTGCAACACAGAACCGTCCTTCGGCGAAAAAAAACCCTGGTGGCAAGGGCATTCGAGTTGATCGTCTTTCGCCGAGTAGTAAACGGCGCACGATAGGTGCGTGCATTTCTGGCTGTAGGCCACGTATTCCTCTTCGCCGGTGCGAATCAGGATGCAATGATCGAGCGGAGTCGGATAGGTGAACAGTTTCACGCCTCGGATCGGGATTGCGCCGACCTCGCACACTGCTGCGGAAGGAAACGACGGAGTTCTTGCGAAGCGCGACTTCACCAGAATCCAAAGATTGCCGACAAACATGCCGAGGCTCGCGAGCGTGAGAAATCTTGTGAATTGGCGGCGGGTGACGTAGCGTTCGTCGCTGGTAAAAACGGAGAATTCGTCTTTCCAGAGCGGCTCCTTATTGGAGCTGCGCAAAAGTGGCATGCGACTCCTCCCACATATAGTCGAGAACGTCGAGCGAAACCGACTCCGTCTCCGCAGGAACCATCATGTGCACGCGTGTAACGATTTTCTGGTTTCCGAATTGAAATACATTCGTTGGCTTTTCGCGGCGCCTGGCAATTTCTTCGGGACGAACGTAAGAAAGCGCCTGGCTGGGGCAGACGGTGGCACACATTGGCCGCTTGCCAGCGGATGTGCGGTCGTAGCACATGTCGCATTTCATCATCTGCTCGTATTCGGGAAAGATTTTGGGAATGCCGAAGGGGCAAGCAAGGACGCAGTTCGAACAGCCGATGCAACGGGGCTTCAGCGACGATTGGACGATTCCATCCTCGCCCTTTTTAATCGCGTCCGCAGGGCAAACCATCGCGCAAGTCGGCTCGTCGCAGTGCCAGCAAACGTAGGCGGCTGTAGCCGTGGTCGTAGAGCGATCGATGAAATCGAAATTGATCATCGATTTGCCGCGGTGGGTTTCGCACTCCTCGCAGGCGTTTACGCAGGATTGGCAGCCGATGCAGCGCGAGGGATCGACGTAGAACTCGTATCCGTGCATCAGTGTTTTTCTCCTGTTGCTAACGGCGTCGCACCGGTCGACTCGCCGGCCCAATCCGGGGGTCCTGCCGCTTTCCGCAGGCGGCAAGCAGACACTTTGAACTCCGGGATCTTGCTGCGCGGATCGAGTGTGCGATGCGTCAGTCGGTTCGCGCTTCGCCCACCGGGCCAGTGGTAGGGCATGAATACGGTGTCCGGGCGAATCGTTTTCACCACCATCGCTTGCAAGGTGATTTCTGAGCGGCGCGAAGTGATCGTCACCCAGTCGCCTTCGGAAATGCCATATTGCTGCGCGAGACGCGGGTGAATTTCCAGCAGCGGATTCGGATATTGATCGACCAGCGCGCCGATGCGGCGTGTTTGCGTGCCGGAAAGATACTGGCTGACGACGCGGCCCGTCGTCAGATAAACCGGGTAGTCTTCGGAGACGGGATCGCCGCTCTCGCGCCATTCCGTTGTGAGGAAGCGGTGTTTACCGTCCGGATGAAACGACCGGCCGTCTTCGAAGAGCCGCGGGGTTCCCGGATGATCGAGCGAAGGACACGGCCAGAAAACGCCCATGTTCTTGTCGATTTTTTCGTAGGTGATTCCGAAATAGTCGGCGTGTCCGCCGCGAGAAGCCTCACGCAATTCCTCGTAAATGTCACGCGTCGAGGCGTAGGGAAAATACTGGCCCTTGCCCAGGCGTTTCGCCAGCTCGCAGTAAATCCAACTGTCGCCTTTGGCATTCCCCGGAGGATCGACGGCCTTCTGGATGTGAATCACGCGGCCTTCGGTGGTGCAGCCGACGCCTTCTTCTTCTTCCTGCAAACTTCCGGCGAGAACTACGTCCGCGTATTGAGCGGTTTCCGACAAGAAAAAATCGACGACGCCGAAGAATTCGAGTTTCTCCAATGCTTGCTGCGTGAAATTCGCATCGGGAAGCGAGACCAGGGGATTGAAGCAGGCGGAGAGCAGAGCCTTGATCTCGCCGCGATGGATCGCTTCCATAATTTCGACGGCAGAATAACCCGCCTGCGGAATTTCATCCGGTGTGATACCCCACACCTTCGCCGTGTGCGCGCGGGCTTCCGGATCGTTGATCGAACGCTGGCCCGGCAGCTGATCGCATTTCTGGCCGTGTTCGCGGCCGCCCTGCCCGTTCCCTTGCCCGGTGATCATCGCGCAACCCGCGCCTTCGCGTCCGATATTGCCGGTCGCGAGGCACAGGTTGATGAGTGCGAGGCAGTTTTCGACCCCTTTGGATGAATGTTCGACGCCGCGTGCGTGCAGCACAATCGCGCGATCGGCTTTTGCGAAGAGGTGCGCTGCGCGATCGATGGACTCGGGCGGCACTCCGGTTTTTTCGGCGGCTGTGCGCGGATCCCAGGAGCGGGCCGATTGGGCGACTTGCTCGAACCCGGATGTATGCTGCGAAATGAATTCGCGGCGCTCGAGGCCATCGCGCAGGATCACGTGAAGCATTCCCAGGTAGAGCGCGAGGTCGGTGCCCGGCCGGACGGGAAGATACATGTCCGCATTTCGGCAGATGGGCGTCATCCGCGGATCAACAATGATGAGTTTTCCGCCCGCGTCGCGGCAGCGCCATAAATAATCGGTCGTGATCGGCGCACACTCAGCAACATTCGCACCCGCCACCAGCACGACTTGCGCTTTGAGGATATCGCTCCACGGAAAAGGGCTGCGGTCCACGCCGAACGCGAGTTTATAGGCGACGCCCGCCGAGACCATGCACAAGCGCCCGTTGTAATCGATGTGCCGGGTACCCAGTGCTACGCGCGCGAATTTTCCGAGTAGGTAGGATTTCTCGGAAATCAGTGACGCACCGCCGTAAATGGCGACGGAATCCTTGCCGTATTTTTCTTGTATCTCCTGCAAGCGCCGCGCCGTGAAATCCAGCGCTTCATTCCATGAGGCATTCCGAAATCCTTGCGGCGTGCGCAGCAAGGGATCGAGCAGGCGGTCCGGATGTCCACCCTGCATGTAACGCTTTACGCCCTTGGGGCAAAGCATGCCGCGATTGAACGGGAACTCTTCCCAGGGCTCGAAGCCGATCACGCTGTTGTCGCGGACCTTCAGCTGAATGCCGCACTGCTGCCCGCAGAAACAGCAATGAGTCTTGACGAGGTGATCGGCGGGATTGCGCGATTCGTCCTGCCAACCGCCCGGTGGCGTATAAGCGGGGTGCGGACCGAAACGGTCGAGGAGCGATTTCGGCGATGCAGGCGGCTCAGCCACGTGCTTCCTCCTTGAGGCGAAGCTGCGCCAGCGAGAGCGATTTGCGCCTGCAGGCCGGGCAGAGATCCTGCCAGTTTGAGCCGGCGCTATCCATCGAGTAGTTGAATCCCACCTGCGGAAGAATGCGCTTCAAATCTTCGATGTGCATTTTTGAAGCGAATCTTTCGCCGCAGCGTTTGCACGCGGCGGGGTCACCGGCTTCTCCCGCGGCTTGATAGAACTTCACGCCAAGCTGAGCGGGACGTTGAAAAATATGAAAAAACTTTCCGAAGGGAAGAAAGAGAAGCGCGGCAATCACGGTGATCGCATGCAGAATCGCGAGAAAGCTATAGAACTCGCCGCGGAGCCATTGCTGCGAAACAGTGAGCGCGAGTCCGGTGACGGAAATTGCGAAAAGAAGAATAATCGGAAGCAGATCCAGCGCGAACGACTGCACGGCTTGCGCGCCGCGGTCTCGGAAGCGCCTCCACAAAGACAGCGCGATTCCGGCCAGCACGAGAATCGCGGCGATATCAAGTCCGTGAAAGAGAACTTCCGCGAAAAGCGTGTGCAAACGAAACGTCTGGACAGGAAAACCGTACACGAGCACTACGTACGTTTCTTGATCGGTGAGCAGCGTTTGGAAGGAGATCCAGCCGAAAACCAGCGGAAAAGTAATCAGAACTGCAAGGATGCAGCCCCAGAAGAGGAGTTGATGCATCCACCAACGCAGTAGCGAGCGGCGGCGGATGAAGGTTTGCGCTGCGAGGTGCGTTGCAGCGAGGCTCACAAGCCGCGCCGTCCCGCGAATGATTCCTGCCTCGCGAAAAAGCTGCCAGCCGCGTTCCCAATAGACGCGCGTGGGCGGTTTATCGAGCCACACGCGGTAGTGGTAGACCACGCCCCAGGTGGCGAATATCGTCGCAAATGTGTAGATCACCAGTGCGGGATCTAAATTCTGGAGTTTGCGCGAGCCCACCACGATGGCAGCGACGAGCAGACCGGTGAAGAGCGTGGCCGTAACCCCCGCACGAACGCGATCCGCCGTCCGCGTGAGCGATGCCGGCAAAGTCAGTTCCGCAGCTTCTTGTCGAGACAGAAACACCGTTGCATTGGTGCGCCAGAGAACCGCTGAAAGAAAAGCGAGAAGCGCAAAGCCAGGCCACCCGGTATGAAAATGGTCTCGAAAAAAACCCAGCAGCAGAGGCGGAAAGAACCCGCCAAGCCCGCCCATCGCTCCCACGAGTCCGGTAACCGTCCCAACCTCTTTTGGAAAATATTGCGGGACAAGCTTGAAGACCGCGCCGTTGCCGTTCCCTAGCAGAAAGGCGCATCCAAGCGCGCCCACGGTAAAGGGCAGCATCGCTGGCCAGGACATCAATAGGGCAAACGGAATAATCCCGAGGAAAACGGTTTGGAGAACGCGAGCGCCCCCGATTTTATCCGAGAGCCAGCCTCCGAGCGGACGAGCCAGCGTCGCGAGAACGACAAAACCCGCAGTCCGAAATCCCGCGTCGGCAGGTTTCAGGCCGAACTGGTCCTTGAGCAAGACCGGCAAGTAAATCGAGAACGCTACAAATCCGCCGAAGGTGAGGAAGTAAAATAGGGACAGCACCCAGGATAGCCGCTCGCGCGAAAGAAGCTGCAGCATCGCGCCCAAGCTCGAAGGCCGAACCGTCTTCGGAGAATTGCGAGCGAGCAAAAAGAAGACAACTCCCCAGATGACCAGCAACGTCGCCATGCCGCGAAAAACGTTCTGCCAGCCCACTGCTACAGCGAGCACCGGTCCGAGAAATACGGCAGCCGACTGCCCGATGTTCCCGAGGCCGTAGACGCCGAGCGCGCCTCCTTGTTTTTCCGGAGGAAACCAGCGGGAAACAAAGCCAACGCCCACCGCGAACGAACTCCCCGCTATCCCCAGGAAAAACGCCACATACAGCAATTTTTCGTAGCCGCCAACCAGCGGAACCACAAACGCCGGAATCGCTACGATCAGCATCAATGCCGCAAAAATCACCCGGCCACCGAATCGATCCGCGAGCATGCCGGTCGCGATTCGCAGGAGCGACCCGAGCAGAACCGGGACCGCCACCAGAAATGCTGTCTGCGTGGCCGTCAGATGAAAAGTTTCGCGAAAGCGCGGAGCGAACGCGCTGATCAGGCCCCATGCGGCGAAGCAGACTCCAAACGAGAAGGTTCCGAGAAATAGCTGAAGTTTCGGCCGAGAAATCCCAGAGGCGTTTTCCATCGCGCTCTCTTTCCGTGCAGCTTTCCAGCGAGAAGATAGAACGGGTGCTGGGAGCCGTCAATGGGAAGGGGGCTTCAGCATACATCCCGCAATACTTCCGAACGAAATAAATGTAGCCGGGGTTTTCTGCTTAAGAGCTACTCGCCGGCATCCCAACGACCAGCGGCTGTTTCTGCACGTGACTGGGTTCGAGAATAAATGTTCCGAGAATGTTGATCGCATAGAGAGTCAGTCCCGCGAGCTCGGCGAGCGCCGAGAACGGCAGCACAGACCAGGCCCACGTGGCGTACCCTTGATATGCAAGGATCTCGCACGAAACGCGCAGCGTGCAACCCACGCTGACGAGGGCCAGGCCCGCGAACATGAGTTTAGTGCTCCACAACAGGCGCATCCCGGCAAATGCAGGCAGAATTCGCTGTCCTACGCTGAGAATCATCACCGCGATGAATCCGACCGTCAATGCGTGGCGCGACGCTCCCCAAATCCCGCCGGATGAATCCCACTTCACCGCGGCCACTCCGAGCATTGCCGCAACGAGCAGCCAGCCATAAGCCAGCCGCACAAACGCCGGAAAACTTGAATGAACGCCACGGATTTTCGGCACGTTTACGGCAGGTTCGAACATCCGCAAACCTGCAATCGCGAGCGCTACTCCCGCTAGAAACAACCACGATCCAAGCCAGCCAGCGCCCGAGATCGTTAGCACAACTCCCGTGACGTTAACGATTACTGCCGCCAATAGCCATGCCGGGCGCAGCGGCTTCAATCCGAGAAATACAGTCATCCACTTCGCGCTGAATCCCCACACAAACGGCACCAGAAACCCCCACGCCATCAAGGCGAGATAGCGCTGGTCAAATACGTGCGGGAAAGCTGGAGTGGCGCCGCGGAGTGAGACATAGAAACAACCCGCGAGGTTTGCAGCAAGCACAAGTAAGAGTCCCGTGCTTGCGCTGATCACGACCCAAATCCAGGGCTCCATTCGGTTCTTGCCGGAATCCGCCGGCCGGTGCTGAGAAACGGCGCGGAAGAAAATAAGGAAAGCCGCAATTTCCAGGACAGCGGACAGCGGCAGCAGCACGCGCCATTCCCAGCCGTAAACATTGGCGGTCCAGCGGATCGCCACGCCGGCCGTCCACATCGCCCAACACGCCCATGCCGTTCCGAACGATGCTTTCGTCCCGCGCCGCATCTTCGGAATGGAATAAAATCCGATTCCCAGGATAAAACTACCCACCCATCCGAATACTTGCGCGTGTCCGTGCGCTTGCAGCCACGCCTGCGAGATGGTTGCCACGCTCTCCCGCCCGCTGATTTGCAGAAGATTCCACACGCCTAGAAACGTCCCAGGGAACACCATGAAGATGAGACCAGAGGTGACAAACGCCATCAGCAGGCGCGAGAGCGCTTCCTCCCGCGCGCGCGTGAGTTCGATTGCTTCTTTGGCAGTCAACACGGGTCGCTGCGTGACATTCGGCGAAGATACCGCGTCTGCAAGTAGAGTCGGCATGGTCTCGGTCCGCGTCAGACCGCTGCGGTCTCCATTTCCACCGCACGCGGGAACAGAATATTGTTCTCCAGGTGCACGTGTTGGTGGAGGTCGGCTTCAAATTCGGCCAACTCCCGGTAGAGCGCCTGAAAAGTGGGGCACGCATCCGGCGGAGCGGTGTAGCCATTACTGGCCGTGCGAATTCGCTTCACGAGTGCACCTGCGGAATCGTGCTCTTTCATCATGGCGCTCACCGGATTGCGCACGGTCTGGAAGAACGGCGGCTCGAAAGGTTCATTTGCGGCGGTTGCGCGCTCGAGTGCGTCAATATAGGGAAAGAGAATCTGTTCTTCCTTCTGCATGTGCGAGATCATTTCCTGCGCCACGTCTGCGAAAATTCCTTCGATCGCGACGGTCTCAGGATGGTTCGTGCCGTGCTTGGCAATCACTTTCGTGAGCATCGCGCGCACACGCAGGATTGACTGCCGCACGAATGCGTGATGCTTCTCGCGAATGTGACGCGTAATTTCCTTCAGCGGTGCGGACATCCAGTTCCGATCGTCCGGCCCGACCTGGCTGGCAGCCTCCCGGAGGCGCGAAAGGATTTCCTCCGCAGACGCGCCCGCGTGAATGCAGGCTTCCTGAAGCGACTTGCCGCCACCGCAGCAATAGTCCACTCCTGCGTCCTCGAGCACGCGTGTCGCTGCCGGATTTGTTGCGACGATATCTCTTACCGTGGTTTGGCTGCCGAAATTCATGGTTAGCTCCCTTGTCAGTGCCCTAAATACTGAGCACATTCTCGCTTGTGCCGGACAGGAGCGCAGTGACCAAAGTCACTCGGCCGATCACGGCGGCTGAAAGGGGCGGAAACTCTATTCGGGGGAGGTTTGCTCTCGCTTGAGGCCTTCGAGGTCCTTCACGATAATGCTGCGCCCTTCCACTTCCAGAAAACCCTCGGCCTGGAGGCGGCTCAGGTTGCGCGACACCAATTCCCGCACCGTGCCCAGATCGGCAGCCAGGTCCTGGTGGCTTTGCGTCAATTCCAGATGCAGTCCGGTCTTGGACGGCTTGCCCGCTCCGGCGGCCAGGCGCAAGAGCAGGGCAATCAGCCGCTGACGCACCGTGGTGAATGAGAGGTCTTCGATAATTCCAACCAGCCGTCGAAGCCGGGAACCCACCACGGCGATCACTTTGAGCGCCACGTCCGGATGCTCGCGGCAGAAATTTTGGAAGTCTTTGCGGGAAATGAACAGAATCTCGGCGTCTTCCATGGCCGATGCTGCCGCTGGGTAGTTTCCTCCGTCAAACACCGGCAATTCCGCGAACGAACTTCCCGGGCCCTCAATCGCGAGCACCTGTTCACGGCCGGAGGGGGAAAGCTTGAAGATTCGAATCTTGCCGGAAGCGACGAGAAACAGGCCCGCGCAGGGATCGCCCTCGCCAAACAGCAGTTCGCCGCGCTGGAACCGCCGCCTGACCACACGCGCCGCCAGCGCCGACATTTCTTTTTCCGTCAGGCTCGCGAATAGCGGCGTTTTCCGAAGTACCGATTCAACATTTTCAGGCATCGCGTTCGTTCCTCGCCGAATACTCTAGCGTAACCGCAGCAGCAACGCCTCTCGAATTCGAACCGAATCCAAATGACCAAACTCACAAAAAAACCTGCAACACGGCGGCGACCTGAATGCTCGAGCGCGGCGCGGACATTTGCGCAGTGCCTGGCCACGATCTTCTGGACATCACCCTAATTTACGCACACGGTTCGATTTGAATATTTAACCAAGTCACGCTGCGACACATCCGGAAGCCCAGCTCTCTCCCTGGGGCACAGCAGCAGTTACCGGTTTTATCCGTACGGAGAAGAAAGCTTGTGCCGGCCAGTTGGTTTGTCGGAGTAATGGGCGAAAAAAGCCCCATCCTTTGCAAACACCGCAAATGATGGGGCAATCGCAAGGCCTAGCGGCCCGTAGATTTGGAAGATGAGCCAGCCGCCAACTGGCTACTTAACTTGCAATGACTTGATGTAGCTCATCACACTTGAAATCCGAACGTACATGAAAAATGGATCCGAATTCATCGCCTTAAACACCGGGCCCCACACGGGCATCTCCGCGTCGCCGTGTGCCGGAGTCTTCACGCCGTTCCGCAGCACGTTTTCCACGTAGAGGTCCGGAAATTCTCCGTCGTGCCGCTTCGCCAGCGTCGTCAAGTCCGCTGGCGACTGTTTCAACTCCGACGCTGCCGGCCCGTGTCCCTTAGCATCCTTGCCGTGGCACACCGCGCAGTAGTCCCGGAACATCTCGGCGCCCGAAAGCGGTGCCGTCTGCTTGATCGGTTCCTTCTTGACCTGTTTGTCCTGCTTGTCCTGCGCGAATGCTACGCTACCGAGGCCCAAGAACAGCCCCACCAAAATCAAATTCGCAATATAAAACGTCTCTCTTAGTATTTTCAGATTCCGCATGGTAACTCCCGCCTCAGACTTTTCTCTCCTGCCTGCCTCCCAAAAAGCTTGGCCTCCTTTGCAATACACTTAATTAATACCTGTGATCCGCTACCCGCGTCAGTGACTGCCATCACCGTGCAATGTTCGCCAATCCGCGGCGCCTTGCGCCTTCCTTCAGAAAATATCGAAGATCGTCCAACTAGGAACCGACCTTCTTCTCTACCCGTGACGCCGGTCACGCTGAATGGCGATGCGTGTCACAGACTTCTCCCCCGGCCTAAGCTAAAAATGGCGTCGTCGAGGGAGAGTGAGACCACAGATGGGAGAGCAATACCGAGATAACCGGGTTGGTAAGAATGGGACCAGGCTAGGTACATCACGCCCGGATCGGTTAGGAAGTTTCAACCATCACGAGAAGTCTTCTCCTTCAAGTCGAGTCAGCGGTCAGGTGCAGGGCCTGAACAAAGCGCCCAGTAGTTCGACGCACCGGCTCTATCGAGCCGGACATACCCTGTCGCCGTCCGCTGACTCGGATTTTGATTTTCCATTCCTTCCCAGGGAACATGGGGTTCCCTACATTCGCTACATAAGGTTCATAAAGGAGATTTGCCATGACCAATCTAGTTCTGCGTGATCCGTTCTTCCAGGATCTCTTCGATTTCCGTCGTGATTTCGATCAGATTTTCAACCGCATGCTGCTTGACAAGCCCGTCTGGCAGGAGAATTTCGTTCCCGAGAAGGGGTTCGATTTTCTTCCGGCCATCGAAGCGTACGTTGATCAGGATGCAAAGAAGTACATCTGCCGCGTGTCCCTGCCCGGCATCGAGCCCAAGGACGTGGAAATCAACACCATGGGTAACATGCTGACAATCAAGGGCGAGCGCAAACTCATCCACACCACAAAAGAATTCGATTTCTTCAATCAGGAATTCAAGTATGGCAAGTTCGAACGCACCCTCGAGCTGCCTGAGGGTATCTTGCCCGAGAAGCTCGTCGCCGAGTATCGCAATGGCTTGCTCGAAATCACCGCACCCGTGACCGTCGCGGCCCTACCACGCAAAGTGGAAATCAAGACCGTGCCGATCGTCAAGCAAGTTGCTGCGTAAACTCTCCGTTGCAACAGATGGCCCGGGGCGCAACGCTCCGGGCCACCTGTTGTCTGCTCTCAATCCGCTTCTCATTCTTCGCGCGCTGGACTTTCCGCGCGAGAGAGCCCGACTGCTGACTCCACTGGATCGGCCGTAGCTCTCCGACCGGTAATCTCGTCAATGTGAATGCAATAAAAGATCGCGTTGGGCTGATGAGGATCGCTGCGTGCCTGACTTCCGGCATACGCTGTTTGCCACCACAACGCCCTTCTTTCGAGCCGGAGTTGGGCTTGGAGTCTCTCTCCTCTGTATTCGGGCGTGTCCGGAAGTTCCTCGTAGCGTCCGAGCGCAACAACGCTGGACCAATGGAAATGGCTCAGGACCTCGTCAACCTCCAGGCAAACCACTGGATTCGAACGCATCCACTTCACTTTCTGTCCCCAAGTTGCAAAGCCGTAGACGTGGTCGGCCTCGTAGGCGAAGTAAACTGGAACGATGTAGGGCCGGTTTTGGTGAGCGCATGCGAGCCTGCCGAATCCCAGGCGCGCAAGCAGGTCCCTACACTCTCCGCCGCTCATCTCACTGATCAGCACCGCCACTGCCCCCTTAAATTGTCATCTTCATCCCAGTTGATCCCGATGTCTCTGCGCGCCCCGTCGATGCTCAGTGGATAGAACTCTGGATCGACTCCAAATACTTAATCAAATTCTCCAGCCTCACAGGCCCGCGGTCCACGTCCGCCTCCACCTGGAAAAAATCGGCCCCCACACCGGCATCTCCCGCGACCCATGCGACGCGATCATCCCCTCGCCCGCGATGATCCTCCGCACCCGCGCCACCGGAAACTTCCCACCATTATTTTTTGCAATCGCCGTCAAGTCCGGCACCGTCGCTTTCAACGCCGGCGCCACGGGCCCCTTCCCTTTGCCATCTTTCCCGTGGCACGACGCGCAGTACGCCCGGTACAAATCCACTCCATCGATCGACCGGATCAACGGCTGCTGTTGCTTCGAATCCGGCGGCTGCTTGGCGGTCTGCGAACCCGTCTGCCTTTTTGCAGCCGTGCCTGACGCAACAGCAAAACTCACGGCAACAACCAAGCACCACGACGCGTTTCGAATTTTCATAAGTCCTTTCACTTTGATCACCACTGAAACCCTGGTTGCTGAGTTCACTCACATCTCCCTGCAAATACAACCGGGAGCTTACGCCTGTTCTCAGCGGAGGGTCAAATTAGGCCGTGACGATCGCCTGCTGCGTCACACCCCCGCCAAGCTGTCGATGATTAGATTCAGTGAGATGAATGGTAGGCCCGAACGGGCTCGAACCGCAGACCTCTACCGTGTCAATTTTGAGGTACTTGAGTTAAATCCCTTTGCCTGTCTTGCTTTTCCGGTTTTCAGTGCACCAAAAACGTCTAAAACAGCCTAGTTTTGGTGACGAATTGGTGACGAGTTTTGCGAGGCACTACCGAAGCTCGACGATGACGAGAGACATATCGTCCGTGGGAGGACCGTTTCGCCATGCTCCCACACCATCGAGAATGACCTGCTTCATCTGCTGGAGCGGTCGCTTTGCCGATCGGCGGACCAACTCTGCAAGGCCTTCCACTCCTAGCATTTCGCGACGCTCGTTGAATACTTCGGTGAAGCCGTCCGTATAGAGAACGAGACGGTCGCCGGAGGTGAGGTCAATTTCGTCCACAGATTTCGATGGAGTCAGATCGGTAAGACAACCGAGGATGGCGCTTTGGGAATCGAGCAAGCGGATACTTCCATTTGAAACCAGAATTGCAGGCGGATGGCCCGCAGCGGCAAAGGTCAACCGACGTCCGCGTTCGACAAACCGGGCCGCAGCCATGGTGAAATAAAAACTGTCGAGGCCAATGTAGTCCTGTACGAAAGTATGAAGGTGCCGCAGCAAACTGGCGAGCCCGGTATTGCGCTTCAGCTCGTGCAGGGTTTCCGAATAAATCCGGTTGGCAACCAGAGCCGAACAAATACCGTGACCCGACACATCACAAACAAGCAGATTGAGTTCGTCGCCATGGGGGAGGACGACACCAAAGTCGCCACCAATCGTACTCGCGGGATTGTAGTAGGCTTCGACCGCGACATTGCCCCAAATCAAGCTGCGCGGGGCGAGGGATTGTTGGACGCGCGCAGCCAACGAAAGTTCCGCTTCAATCTCGCTCTGACGATTTTCCAACAACACGTTGGATTGCTGAAGCTGCTGCTCGACACGCTTTTGCGCCCTGATATCGGTCAGAACGATAAGGCCGTACTGCTGTCCCTGAGGACCTGGAATCTCGCGAGCACTATAGATGACGGATACCTTCTCGCCGTCCTTGCGCGGAAAATAAAACTCATCGCGATGGTGGCCATAGCGTGGGCTGCGGCATGTTGCTGCATGAGGTATGGGAGATCTTGCTGCGGGAAAATTCCGTCCGGCGTGCGGCCATATATTTCGCCGCGGTTATATCCGCCCAACCGAAGCAGCGCTTCGTTCGCGAACACGATGCGAAGTTGATCGTCAACGATAACCACACCCTCATTGAGCGCTTCGAGGATGGCAGTCATCTCGAGAAGCCAATCAGGAGGTTGGATGTTAGGGTCGAACATATATCGCGCCCGATTCTCCGGTTACAAACCTTTCCAGAGTAATTCGAGTTCACCCCGACAGATGCTGCTGAAATCGCGAAGTGGGTCCTCACGCTTGGCAGCCCTGGACTGAATTTCTTCGGGAGTGAGGTTTGGCTCCGAATAAGTAGCAATAACGTCGTCAACAACTCGTTCAGCGCTCGCGAGCACATCGATTGAGGAACTCACACGGATGCGGCTCAGAGCGGAATAGATCGGGATGAGCTTGTTGGGGTCTTGGAAATTGTGTTCCATGGCATCAACCAGAGCGCGCGCACTTTCGCTAATGAAGTCCGAATACAACTGCTCACGGTGACAAATTCTTTTGGCGACGAGATCCCGTTGATCTTGATGCCTTTGGGTGATCCAAGTGCTACAAGTGACGCGAATACGCCGGCAAGCGAGCCAAAAAGGGCCGCGGGTGCTGAAATGCTGGCTGAATTCAAATCGTGAAATAGGCTCATTCTCTTTCTCTCCCGCAGGCCTCAGTCTCAGCGAAACGACTTTCAACTTTCACGTTATTCTCCTTTCCGGTAATTCGTTGGGCCCTTGTCCGGGCATCCATCCGGAAGGGCGCCGCATACAGCGGAAGCTCGTAGGTGCCAAGCCGACTCTTCAGTTGCCAGCTTCCGCACCTTCGGCTGTTCCCTTAGCTACTTCCCACTTAATCCACTTCAGGTCGAAGACGAAAATCGAATAGAACACGGGAACCAAGATCAGGGTGATAAACGTCGCAACGGCAAGCCCACCGATCTGTGCGTAGCAGAGAGGCTGCCACAAAGGCCCCCCTTCCAGCGCCAGGGGAAACAGAGCCACGATGGTAGCTAGTACGGTGATCATGACGGGCCGAATACGCTGGATGCCCGCGTCCGGAAGCGCCTGCTCGAGGGGTTCACCTTTCGAGTGCATTTCCTCGATGAAGTCGAAGAGCACGATGACGTGGCTGACGATCACGCCGATCAAGCTGACTATGCCGAGAAAAGCCATAAATCCAAACGGCGTGTGCATGATCGAAAGAGCAGTGAGAGCGCCTACCACTCCATATGGAACCGCGGCGAAAACCAGTAGTGGTTTCACTGCGTTGTTGAACTGAATCAGCAACGCCAGATAAATTCCAAGAAGGGAAACGATTAGAACCACTTTCAGATTGTCAAAGCCGTCGATTTGTTTGGCCCTTTCCCCGCCGATACGAAGTTGATAGCCGGGAGGAAGGTTTTTCTGAAACTCCTGCAATTTGGGAAGAATCGGCTCAATCACTTCCGACGCGAGAACACCCGGCTGCGGGTAACAAAGGATGGAGACGGTGCGGAAATGTTCGCGCCTAGCGACACGGCCGGTTTCCAGGGAATTCCCGACGGTCGCAACCGACAACAAGGGAACTCTATTGTTGTTGTGTGACGAATAGACGTAGAGGTTCTTGATGTCGGCAAGCTGAGCGCGCTCCTGCATGCGAAGGCGCCCTACAATCGGGATGTTCTTGTCGCCTTCCTTGAAAGTACCCACGGTCGTTCCGCTCATGGCCGCTGCCGATGCGCCGGCGACATCGGCGTTTGTGATTCCAGCAACATTGGCGCGGTCGGGGTCGATTTGAATCTTCATTTGTACTTCATCGGGGAACCAATCATCGCGAAGCACGGCAATGCCTGCGGCTTGCGCTACGATGTCCTGAGCCTGCCGAGCAATTTGCCGAAGTGTGCGGATGTCGCCGGTTTCGTTTTTTGCGTCCACGTCCTCCTGCGCCGAGATGAGCAGCTCCACCGGATTTTCGACCGGATTGGTTTGGAGTTGACGGACAGTAATCCACGCGCCTGGCACTTCCTTGTCGAGTGCGTCCTGGATTGGGCGGGCCAGCTTGGGTGATTCTTCTTTATCCGTAATCTCCACGATCATTTGCGCATAATTGGTCTGGCGCATTTCCGGCGAGACGGAAAACCAGAAGCGAGGGCCGCCGCCGCCGGTAAAAGTCGTTAGTGACTTGAGTAGTTGTCCGTGGCTTTCCTTCGAATGGCCTCCGCCCTCACTTTCAATGACCTCCCGAACCACTCGTTCGGCGTGTACCGCCGCGTCGTTCGTGACGCTCAGTGGAGTGTCATTCGGCATCCATATATCCAAATAGAACCAATACTGGACGTCTTCAGGAAAAAATTGGGTCTTGAGGCGAGAGGCAAACAGCCCGCCAGCGACCAGGAAAATCAGCGATGCACCAAGTACAGCCCAACGGTGTCGGATGGCCTTTCCGACAAGGCGATTGTAGAAGCCGTAGAATCCGCGTTTGCGGCGTTCCTCGATCGTCGGTTCAGGCTTAGCGGGGGCGCGCTGGATGTAGTAACCGAGAAGCGGAACGAATGTCATGGCGACGAAAAGCGCAGAAAGCAGCGAAACCGTCATGACGATCGGCAGGCTGTACAGAAACTCGCCGGTGTTGCCTCTCAGCATCAAAAATGGCAGATAGGCAATGATGTTCGTTATCGTTGCGTAAAAAATTGCAGTCGCGAGCCTCGTAGGAGCGAGCCAGCAAGCAACGTTGCGAGCGAAGCCCTCCGCCAAGAGCCGCTTGATACCGTCACCGGCTACCACGGGGACGTCGACCAGTAATCCCAAGGCGATGATCAAGGTTGCGATGGAGATCTGTTGCAGGTCGATTCCCAGCACGTACACAATGCCAAACGTCATCGCGAGCGTGATTGGAATGGCCAGCGCCATCATGAGCGCCAGGCGCCACTCCCAAAATCCGAGCAGGGAAACGATGACCACCAGGATGATGGCTTCGATCAGGGCGCGGAGGAAGAGGTGGATGTTCTCTTTTACTTGGAGCGGTTGATCGGACGTGTGCGCCAAAATCAGGTCGGCCGGGAGGATTGCACGAAGCTGAGTAAGTTTCGTGTCAACGGACTCGCCAAATCGCGCGATTTGCCTTCGATCGCGCATGTAGATTGCTAACGTGATTGCACGGCTTCGTTGCCAGTGGCCACTCGGATCACGCCAGGTATAATAGTTCAGGTACTGGGCAGGAGCTTGATAGCCCCGGCTGATCCGCACCAGATCCCGCAAATAAACCGGAGCGCCGTTGGGCGTAGCGGACACAGCTACATCGCCGATACTTGCGGTGCTGCGAAATTGTCCGGAAGGAATGAGAGTGATTCTTTGGTCGCCTGTTTCCAGTGTCCCGCCCGGGGCGATGATGTTGCGAGCCGAAAGGACTTTGGAGAGATCCGCAGGACGCAGGCCATAGGCCGCGAGGCGATCCTGCGAATAATCGAGATAGATCGTTTCCGGCAATACACCCTGCCGCTCGACCTTGGAAACTTCAGGACCTCCCTGCACCGTACGGCCAATCAAGTCAGAGAAATTGTCTAGTTCGGCGTAGCTGTACTTGTCGCCTGCAACGCTGGCCAGCTTGGCTTGTGTTTCGCTGGGGTCACGAATGATTATTGGCTGCCAGGAATCGGGATGTAACTCGGATCTTCTTGAGTTGCTCCGAGACGAACCGCCGGATGAAGCCTTGTATGGAGCTGTCGTCGGCGCTTGAAACGCCATCAAAAGCAATGAATCCGCTTCCCTGGATGATCTCGGAGTCTCGAAGAATTCCGCCGCTCTCGGCTTGCTGTTGAAACAGGTAGCCCGCGTCAAGAACCTCGCGTGCCGAAATCGACTGCGGAAAGGACTGCACGACAGTGATTCGCTGCACGTTTCCAGTCCGCGGTTTTGCATCACGAGCTTTGCGAATCGCGGCTTCAACGGAATTGGCGCGAGCCCCGATTTCGATCGCGTCTACCTTCGGACTCGCGACCGTCAGCATCAAGGCGGCGGTGTCCCCGAAATCGCTCTGGAACGTGATCGGGCCGGCGCCGTCCGGCAGTTGAGAATTCAGGGCATTTAGCTTGAGATTGATGTCGCTGAACTGCCGCTTGGTATCCTTCGTGCCCTCTTCGAGTTGTACGTAAACGAAGGAGTAGCCGGGCAGCGATATGGACTTGATTCCATAGTCCGCATCAGTGCCGGGATGGATGGTCTTATTCTGGGCCGCCACATCTTCAATCTTTCGAGTAATGAATTGCTCGATTTGTTGCGCTGTGGCTCCCGGCCAGGCGCAAGTGGCAACGCCAACGCGCACCGTGATTTCCGGGTCCTTTCGCTGGGGCATTGAGGTATAGCCAAACCAACCCCACGCGAGTACACCCACCAGGAGCACCCAAGAAATCTGTGGGTGCTCGACAAAGAACCTAGGGAGGCTGCGGGTCCGTTCAATATTCTCTTGATCGCTTTTGTGTGCCATTTTCGCTCCGCCTTTACTGAATAATCTGGATAGTGTCGCCGTCCTTCAATTGGGCGGCTCCAACGACAACGATCTTTTCACCGAGTCTTACGCCGTCCACGGCCACGAGGTTTTCCTGAGTATCACCGAGTGTGACTTCGCGCTCACGCGCCACCCATTTCCCGGCCTGCTCTTCGGCCACGAAAACGGCGTAGTGACCTGGCGTGACGGGATAGGAAACAATTGCGCTGAGCGGTACCGAGGGAACCGGAGGCTTGGAAATGCCGGCCAGGCTTATGGAAGCAATCATCCCTGGCTTCAATAGGCTTTTCTGGTTCGATACGGTCACTTCTACCGCGAAGACGCGGTTCTTCTCATCGGCGCTTGGAGAAATGCTGGTGACTCGCCCCCGATATTCTTTCGGATCATCTTGCAGGTGAATGGTGAACTCTTGCCCAAGACGTAGGTGCTTTAATGCGTACTCCGGCACTCCAAAGCTAACTTTCACAGCGCTGATGTCGTCGATCGTGAAGGCTGCAGCCGCGGGTGTTGCGAGATCTCCTAGTTCAATGTTGCGCGCGACGATGTACCCGGAAAATGGCGCCTTCAGAGCGGAATCCCCAAGCGTCAATCGCGCCTGACGCATCGTGGCCTTAGCCGAGTTCACGGTAGCGAGTGTTGAATCAAACCTGGCTTGCGCCTGGTCAAAATCAGGTTTAATCAGACTCTGTTTGGCGTACAACGTTTTAGCGCGCTCGTTATCTTGGCTTGCCACTAGGTGCTGCGCTTCGGCTTGACTTAGTTCCGCCTCCGCCTGGTCAAGCTGGTTTTTCAAATCCTGCTCGCGAATCTGCGCAAGAACGGCTCCGCGTCCGACATAGTCCCCTGTACCCACATCTCGGCGACGTCCGTCTGCGCCCACGACCTGCCGAATGATTGTTACGTAGCCTGAAGACTTGAACGACAGGCTGGCCTGCGCGAAGGGGAGAATCGAAGCCGAGTAGCGCAGGCCTTCAGGCGACGTAGCGAGAGTCACTTCCGCTAAATGAACAGGCGTCGGAGATTTTGCTGGGATTTGCCTATCGCCGTGGCAGCCATTCATCGCTGCTATCAGTACAAGAAGCCCAGCCGTTTTTGCCAGCGTGGCACCGATCTTCATGGGATTACTCCTCGTTTCAACCTTTATCTCCGGCCGGATTTCGATCGGAGTTTTACTTCCACCGGAACTGCCGGGGTGGCAGGTTGCGATGACGTGCTGAACTATCAATTTGTTTTTCATAAAACTAATTTGCTCCCGTTGCTTTCTCAAACTCCGCACGAGCCGTCCAAAATCCTGCGAGCGCTTGCTGGTACTGCGCGTCCGCCTGCGACACCGACGCCTGCTGCTGGAGCAGATCCGACAAGAGTGCCGCCTGCTGAGTGAATTGGTCGGTCACTTCTCGGAGTTTTTCCTCGGCCGCTTCGCGCGCATCCGTCTGCGCGTCCAGCAGCATGCGGGTCTCCCCCAACTTGCGAAACTTACCTTCCACATCCAGCAGCACTCGTTGCTCGGCATCCTGTTCTGTTAGCTCTTTTTGCTCGGTGGCGTGTTTCAACTCTCGGATCTTGTGCTTCTTGTAACCCCAGTCGTACGGCTGCCATTTGACGGCTAGTCCGACGCTGCCGGCGTTCTGCGGCAAGAAATTGACATTCTGAAATGAGAGGTAGTTCACCGCGAGACTGACGTCGGGGATGTACTCTGCGCGCGCTCGCCGGACATCCAGCTGCGCACTCTTGATCTGCAAACGCGCTTCACGCACTTCCGGGCGCTGCTCCAGCGCCAGCTTCCGGGCGATTTCCAAGTCTGACTCGGCGACGTCAGCGACCGGCTGCATTTCCACAGTGAACTGGGTGCGCAAGTCACGGCCGAGCAGATGATTCAGGCTCTGCTTCTGCACCTCAAAGTCATCCTCGAGTGTGAGTAGCTGATAGCGTTGCTGCTTTAACTTGGCCTTCACGGTCATCGAATCGGAGGCCAGCACTGTTTGAGCGCTCAAACGCTGTTCGGTGACCGCAGACACTGCCATCGAGGGCTTGAACGGCTTTTTTGGCGCTTTCGACTTGCGCCTGCAGCTGCGCCAACTGGTAATAAGCGCCCTTCACCTGCCGCGTGATCTCCTGCTTCTGGGCTCGTACGTCTTCTCGAGCGAGGTCAGTCCCCAAGCGAGCCTGTTCCACGGAAAGTTTCACCTTGTACAGCTGGGTCAGTCGGTTGCGCCGCACTGGCATCAATGTTGGCCCCGAAGCGCACTGGCGACGTGATGCTCGAATTTGTTGCTGGATTCGGGCCGCCTCCCGGAAAATTGCCGAAGCTGCCGGCAGGAACTGTGAAGTGCAACGGCTGGAGCGGAATTCCTGCCAACAAGTACGACTCTATCTTTGGGTAGTAATTCGTCTTCGCCTGCGCCACTGTCTCTCTGGCCTTGCTCACGTTCAGCGCGCTAGTCCGTACTTCAAGATTGTTGCCGGTTGCGATACGGATAGCCTCGTCCAAGGTCAGGAGCGGGGAAGTAGAGTCGGCGTCCGGCGCTTGCGCCCGTGCGACCGAAAGAGCTGCTAACGCCAAAAATAAAATAAGAAATACTCGGTAGAGAGAAATTCATGACTTCCGCTCCTGTGAGGTCTCACGCCTTCTGCGGGCGAGCTCGCCTCAAAATGTGTTTCGTAAACACACCGTCGCTTCGAAATTTGGCTCCGTCGTTCATCAACTCCAGCAATACGGTTTCGCCTTCTGGGCCGATCATCGTTAGGTTCTTCACATCGAGGATGAAGTCACGCCCGTCAAGGTCCGCTCTAGCGCTGTCGCAGCTGTCTTCAATTCAGCTGTCCACGGTGCGATCAACTTGCCCTCCAAAATCACCCGTCTCTGACTGCGGCCATCAACAATCGATATTTTCAACATGAGCCCCTTTTCCTTATGCGAGCGATAAAGGCACGCCATACGCCAAAGTGTTTTGGCCGTAACTCCATGAATTTTCAGTGCGGGATTGGAATGCAGCGGTGTTGACAGTCAACGCTGTCAAAGCGCGATTGACAGCGAGAGGCGATTGGAAGGTGGGTAGCTTTCCGAGCTTATCGAAGGATGTTTGCGCAGGAGACTACTTGGGAGGACTGGTTGCTGCTTATTTCAGGCATACTCTCTGGGGTCGATGCCGAACTTCTTGATGCGGGCAAGAAGGGTGGTACGATTCACGCTCATCCGTGCGGCAGCTCCCTCAGCGCCGCCAACCCTTCCCTTACATTCGGTGAGTGCACGCACGATCTCCTCGCGTTGCTGCTTGTCATAATCGTCGGCGACAGTCTTTTTGCCATCTAAGGCCTTGATGGTTTCCTTCACAATTCGGGCGATGTCTTCCTTACGCTGCGGTTCTGGGGCCGGCGTTGGCTCGTCGGTGTTCAACTTGCGCAGTTCTGCGAGGGGCGCCTCAAGAGACTTGCCGCGTGTGAGGATCACCGCCCGCTCCATGAAATTCTCTAACTCGCGAATGTTCCCAGGCCACTCCCAGGTCGTCAGCCTCTTCATCGCGGCCGCAGGAATGCCTTCGATCTTCTTTTGCATCTGCTTTGCGAACTTTTGGACGAAATAGCTGACCAGGAGCGGAATATCTTCTGCGCGCTCCCGTAGAGGGGGAATCCGGATTGGAAACACATTGAGCCGGTAGTACAAATCGCTGCGAAATTCGCGAGCCGCAATCATCTTTTCGAGATCGCGATTGGTTGCCGCCACCAGCCGAACATTCACTTTTCGGGTGTGAATGCCGCCCAGCCGTTCAAACTCACGCTCCTGCAAAGCACGCAGCAGCTTCGGCTGAATTTCAATCGGAATATCTCCCACCTCGTCCAAAAATAGCGTGCCTTGGTCCGCCAGTTCCATGCGCCCAATCTTTTGGGTGATGGCACCCGTGAACGCTCCCTTTTCGTGTCCGAACAACTCGCTCTCCAACAGACCGGTGGGAATTGCCGCACAGTTAAGCTTCACAAAGGTGCGGTCTTTGCGCCGACTGCGATCGTGAATGGCTCGCGCGATCAGTTCCTTGCCGGTTCCGGTCTCGCCGAGCAGCAAAACGGTGGAATCGTTGGGAGCGACGGTTTCGACCATTTCCAAGACGTGCATGAGCGCGGGACTCTTCCCGATGATGTTCTCGAAATTCATCTCGCTGCGAATCTCTTCTTCTAGGTACAGCTTTTCCTGGGCGAGCTTATCTTTGAGTTCGGAGATCTCCCGGTAGGCCAACGCGTTTTCGACCGCGATCGCTATCTGGCCAGATACCTGGCCGAGGAACTCAACATCATCGGGCGTGAAGGTGGCGTCGGTCTTGCGAGCAATCATAAGCACTCCAAGGGCTCGACCGCGGTTCACAAGTGGTAGAAAAACGTGGCTTCTTAAACCGTCAGCTGAGTGCCTTTTCGGACGCCTCGCGACCAAATGCGTCCGGATCGGCGGCGTTCACGATGAACGGCGTTAATGTTTCAAGCGCTCGCTTCGCGGGTGAGGCCTCGGCTGGAGGAACAAGCAGCCCTTCCTTGAGGAAGCCTTCGATCTGCGGAGCCTCGAAGGCGTGCACTATCAGATTGCCGGCAGCATCAAGCAACCCGATGCCTGCCGCATCACACTCCATCAACTCACGAATGTTCGCGGAGATCGCGCACAACACTTCGCGAAGCTCCAGGTTCGACGTGATTCGGTTCGTCAGGTTCAGAAGCAACTGGAGCCGGTCGTTTTGACGTTGTAATTTCGCTTCCGTGCTCATGTCCCTTCCAAAGCGGATCGATTTTGCTGGTACAAGTCCACGCCCACAGATAATGAGCGATATCGCCATGGAGTCGCAAGCGTTGACTACGACGGCCCGATTGGGGGGCAGCAGCCCGCCGATTGTCGAAAAGAACTGGCTATTGATATATCCAGTTATCCCAGTAACCCGCATAGAAGTGCCTGCCTCGGTGCTAGAATCCGGCGCATGTCGCTTTGCCTTTAATCACGCAATAATTTTTCAGCGTCAAACGTATTGATATGAGCGGCGAGAAACCCAAGATTGAACAATTAACGGCTGAGGTGGCGTTCTGGCATGCCTATCGAGAAGCCTATCGGGCAAAAGGGATAGACATTGCTCAGTTCTACGGGGACCTGGCCGCAGACGAAAAACAGAGGCTGAAGTCACCGGGTGCACGGGAAGATTTCACTGAACTCTGCCAAGATGGGTGTTTCCAGCTAGTGTTGGCGGCAATCGTCTCGCTTTTTCGGTTTTCTCCACATTTACAAAACCTCTGGACCGCGATGGTGGGTAGTGTCTATCGGCGTGAGAAAACGACAAAGACCCTGGGGAAAGCCGTCGAAACTCTCGAAAGTCTCTTTGGAGGGCTAATGGCTGCAGAAGATGAAGCGCAAAGAGAACAATTCCGAAGGATGGGCCGCCTTCCCTTATCGAGTTTGGTCTCCGAACTTCGGTTCTATATCAAGCTTATAAACGGAGCCGATCGGATTCGTGTGGACACCGGGTCTCATTCTCTAGTGGAAGTTTGTAAGTATCTTCTGGCGAGCTACGCCGAGAGAGCTACGGGCAACTTTCACGACAGAAACGTGTCTGGCCTTATAGAAGAACTAACTGGTTCCTCGTATGAAGAACCCGCCCAGCGTATGTGGCGTAAGCGCAATTACAGGCGCCTTGACAAACACTTCTCTTCGATGACTGACCTTCTAATCGCGGCGAGCGTAGTCATCGCCAGCCAGCGTAACGAATTCTAGATAAGAATCTGCAGTCGCGTTATGTCGCTTCCTTCCCATTTGCTGTGTAATTCCGTGTGATGAATGCACGAACTCTGTCACTGCAGACCCCAGATTCGCCTGCATTCAAGAACCAACGTTAACGTGGGGTGGAGATGAAATGCTGACACTTCCGTGTGTTTTGTGCGGGGAAAACCGGGATCAACGCATCGATAAAAACAATAAACCTTATTTCGTTTGCGATCCGTGCGGAACGCAATTTTTTATTCGCCGAAAGCAAGGAATTGAAAAATTAGGAGAATTATTTCGAGAGTTGAAAAAGCACGATTACGCATTCTCCCGTAACGCGCAATCTCTGTACAAAATTCGGGCGATTCTTTCCGAAATTGATGGTCTTAAATCCGAAATCGAGAAGTTAGACGGACAGATCGGAATTATTTTCGTTGATGAAGACAAGATGAAGGCCCGCAAGTCACTGAAAACACGGATACAGGCATTGCTTCTGGAACTGGAGAAAATCTAAAGACGAAACACCGAAAGTAAACAAAAGATCGCAGCGAATTTTACTCAAATTACAGAATTTTGAGATTTCTGAGAATTCGAGCTACTTGATGGCTATACTCCCACCCACGGAAAAGCAAGGCGGGCCAGCTGAGACAGGAGGCTGGCAAAAAGAAATGGCTCGCCGACGCTATCAGAAAGGCAGTATTCGCAAACGTGGGAAGCGTATCCCGGTATGGGAACTGCAATGGTGGGAAGATTACATAACAGAGGACGGGGGGATTGGAAGACGGCGTCGGTCAGTGACCCTCGGTGCCGTTTCCGAAATCACTCTTCGGGAGGCAAGGAAACTTGCCGACGAGCGAGTCCGTCCAGTAAACCAGGGGATTCTGGTACCGCAATCCACGATGAAGTTTCTGGATTTCGTGGAACGATACTTCGAACCGCTGTTCTTCCCGACATTAAAGGTATCCACGCGGAATCGCTATCGCCAAACCTTAAAAACACACCTTTTACCTGCTTTTGGAAAATATCGTCTTTGCGATCTCAGAACCGTAGACCTGCAACGATTCGTTTTGCAGAAGATGGAGAGTGGTCTCGGATGGGAATCAGCGAACCACTTTCGCAATTTAGTGTCGAAGGCTTTCGAAATGGCAAAGATGTGGAATTTCTATTCCGGGAGCAATCCTGCAATTGGAGTTTCACTCCCCGAGAAAAAACCGGTTCGCGAAAAACAAGTTTTAGGAGCGAATCAGATTCTGCACCTGTTGACTTTGCTCAAAGAGCCCGTTCGAACAATGGTTCTCCTGGGCATATTGACGGGCATGCGGATCGGGGAGATTTTGGGTTTGCGCCGAAAGGACGTGGATTTTTCATCCGGCCAAATCCGAATCGAGCAAGCCTGCTATCGTGGTTTGCTCGGCACACCCAAGACCAAAGGCAGCAGACGGACACTTCCTTTGCCAAGGCCGCTCGTAATATCACTGACTCAGACATACGAGCATGCTACGCGAGCAGGGGAAGACGACCTGGTATTTCAGACTCGCAACGGCACCCCATTGAACGACACCAACTTGTTGCACCATCATTTGAAACCGGCAGGTCGGAAAATTGGGATGCCATCGTTGAGTTGGCACACGCTCAGACGAACCCACGCTACGCTACTCCAAGCAGCTGGGGCTTCTCTGAGAGATACGCAGGCGCAACTAGGCCACAGCAGAATGTCCACTACGTTAGAGGTCTACACAATACCGATCCCAGCTCATCTACGATTGGCAGTCGAAAATCTTTCGCAATTGGTGACGGATGGTGACGAGTTCGACCAATCCGACGAAAAGGTACCGGCTGTCGCCAAGTAGAATCAGTGAGATGGATGGTAGGCCCGAACGGGCTCGAACCGTTGACCTCTACCGTGTCAAGGTAGCGCTCTAGCCAACTGAGCTACGGGCCTATTGAACGCTGACAATCTTAGCACACGGCGAGCCGCAGGGAATCAGCGCGGTTGTGCGCCCGGACTGATTTCGACGTCCCGCGCCAACAAGGCATCAGCGCCGCAAACGACTTGCCCTCTCGTTCGTCTAAGCCAACGAAATGAAAGACCGCAAGCCGCCCGCAAATCTATCGAAGGGCAAGACGCCCGTCCCCACTGGATTTGACCGACGCAGCAAAGAACTGGTCAAAGAACTGGTCAAAGAACAATTCAAAAATCAGGTCAACCCACAGGTGACACAAGAAGGTGTGGCCACCTGGCGTTCGCAGTAATTCGAATCAATCGAATTGCATCGCGGCTCAACGATTACCAAGGATTATCCGCGCCACTGGCACGACGAATTGTATCTCTGCGCAACGACCGACGGCCGCCGCGAACTCGATTCCGCGGGAGGTTCCTATCTCACTCCTCCCGGCTCGCTGCTTCTAATTCCGTCCGGCGAGGTGCATGCCGATAGAAAGTATCAATGCAGTTTTCGCTGCATGTTCATCGAATTCCGCGCGTTCCATGCGTCAGTGGAACAATTCACGGAGCAAGCCGTTCCCGAAATTCGCTTTCGAACAGAATTGATTTCGAACGAGCGCACGATGTCGAGTTTTCTGCGCCTTCATCGCTCGCTCGAAGAGCCTGATTCCGAACTGGGACGCCACTGCTCCGGTCTGCTCTTTTTCCATAAATTAGTAAGCGACCACGGCAGCAACAGCCTTCCTTCACCGCGCGATGGAAACGAAGACTTCGCGGTGCGTCGAACGAAACAACACTTGAACGAGCGCTACGCCGAACACGTCTCGCTTCAAGATCTCGCCCGGCTCACCGGATTAAGTCCCTACCACCTGCACCGGTCGTTTTGCCGGAAGATTGGAATGCCGCCTCACGCCTACCAACTGCACGTGCGCATCACGCAAGCTCGATCGTTGCTCCGCTCGGGACGTTCGATTTCCGAAACGGCTTCTGTGGTCGGGTTTGTAGATCAAAGCCATTTTTCGCGGCACTTCAAAAAGTTCATGGGTGTCACTCCAGGCCAATATCTCCGCCCAGAACAAGAACGTACAAGACGACCCGCCTCGCAACCTCTAGCCTCGTAGGATCGGCCCGTCTCAAAATTCTCCCCTGCGGCCTTAACTCTGTGGCCCTAGATCTGCGGTCTCTCTGTCCAGTCTTCGTTTCCTTCGCGCACGCTCACGGCTTCAAATTCTGCACCACGAACTTCCCATTTCCGTTTCCATGGGTCGCATGACAAGCATAAAAACGCCTTCTGCGAATCGCTTTCGAGCAGCGCCAGGATTTTCACATTCAACTGCGAAAACGCCCGGCCAGAGTCCGCCTATATTTAGTAAGACAAGTCTCTAAGACGAGGGATTCAAGGGAAGGAGAATTACGTCAGCGCGGCGCGTTCTCGGCCCACCACTCGCGCCAATCGGTGGTGTTCGTTCCGTAACGGGCGCCGGTAATATCGCGCAGCGCTTTGTACACCCAATCGCGCGTGCTCGAATCGAGCGATGGATCTTCGCCAATTTGAATTAGCGCGGGCACCGCAGTCAGGCGCTGTTCTTTCGTCAGCATCCCCGACTGCGCCAAACCACTTCCGGCGCGCTCGCGCACGCGCAACGAAGCGTCATTGCGGAAAATTTCGAGCAGTGGCTGAATCGTCGCGTCGCTTCCCAGCAGCGAGAGTCCTTCAACGGCCCAGAATCTTATGTTTTCGTCCGGGTCGCGGGAGTAGGTCAACAAAACGCCGAAGTCCCGCTCCGGCTCGATTCCACGATTTCCAATCGCGCCCAGCATCCACAGTGCCCACGGACGCCCGGCCGGATCCGTTTCAATCCGCGCAATCAAAGTATTCGCGCTCTGTTGCGTAGCAGGAAGATTGTACGCGGCGAGTTCCATCTCGACTGCGGCTGAGCGCACACGCAGGTCGTTCGAGTTGAGCGCGGACTCAAGAAGAGCCGTGAGCCGAGGGCTCATCGTCAACTGTCCGCGCCAGCCGTCCATCCGCGACGCGATCTGCCCGAGCGAGCCTTCATTGTGATTCACTGCCTCTTCAACGAGCAATTCTGCCTGGTGCTGCGGGGCCATATCCGCAAGGTTTGCATTCAGATGTTCCGAAGATTCTGCGGGAACCACAGCCAGCGGCGTGCCCTTCAATCCACCCTTCAGTTCAATGATTCGAGCGAACTCCGCCCAGGCAGCCCGCGCCGAGGTTGGTTTCAACGTTAGGAAGAACGCCAGCAGAAGCATCAAAGCAGACGACACGATCGCGAGCCGCAGCCCGTGATTCGCCCGTCGCGGTTGCCCACCGATCGGCGCCGACTGTGCATACCTCACAACTCTTGCTTCTTCGAATCTTTCGCCCAATTCCCCCACCCCAAACTGCTCCTGTAAAGCTAGCCGCGGAATTCGCTCCCGGCAATGGTACAGCGGTCGAAATCAGGGAGTGATTGCCCTGGAAGTTACCGCGTGGCTGCGGCTAAGGCCTGGCTGTGCGATCTGCGTAACCCATACGAATTCGTATAGATGTCGCCGAGCCCATTGTGGATGCCCCGCACCGTTTCACTAAACTCCTTATACATGAATAGCTTATCGCACGCTCCCTAAGAACATGCTTCACGCAGCGTCTTGAGGTACCCTCTGATTGACCGGGGAAACGACGGAAGGTAAGCGGGAAGTACGCGCGAGCAGTCGATATCGCTCGCTATCTGTTAACGTCAGTACGGTACCGTATTGTTTAGCCTGAATGCCAGACCACGTGTCGGTCCAGGCTTCTTCTCGTCGTCTACTTCACGACCGTCCTCAAGAACATCACCGTACGGTTCCAGGCGTCGGTCGCCGGCTCCTGACGATACGCCTCCGTATTGTTCGGATTTTCGAATCCATGTCCTGCATTATCATAGATCTTCAGGTTCACGAATTTTTTCAGTTTCGTCATCGCCTGCTCAAACGCCTTTACGTCCGCCGGCGTGATCCCTTTGTCATCCGCTCCGAAATTACCAAGAATTGGCGCGCCAATATTCTGAATGTCGCCGGGGTCAGTCGGTAGCGCTCCATAATTCACCACGCAAGCCCTCAGCCGCGGCTCGTGCACAGCCAGTTGCGCCGCGAGCCCGCCGCCCATGCACCACCCAATCGCTCCGATGCTTTCTTTTTTCACATCCGGACGCGCCTCGAGGTAATCGAACGCGGCTTTTAAATCCTTGATCGCGCGGTCCTGCGGCAATCCACGCATCAATTCATGCGCTTCTTCTGGATTCGTCGCTGTCTTCCCGCGATAGAGGTCCACCGCCAGCGCCACATACCCTTGACCCGCCAGTTTTTCCGTCTGTTCCTTCACCCAGTCATTCAACCCCCACCACTCGTGAATCACGATCATCGCCGGATGTTTTCCCGGCGTGCCGGGAGTAGCCAGAAAACCGCCAATCGTCTGATCGCCGCTCTTAAACTCCACCGTCTCCGTTTTCGGCCCGCCAGCGCCGGCTGTCGCCTGGCCAGACGCTGCGGCTGCGGCTCCGGCCGCAATCGAGCTCGCAAACAACGCGGCAACCGCCAGCATCAATATTTTTTTGCTCCCGCGCTTCAGCCAACCTGACTTCATGAAAACTCCTCCCATCGATCTCACGCGTTCGCCCCAACACAACATTCTAGTCCCGTCCGCGCTCTCGCAGCGCGACGAATCGTCTTAGTCCTGGTACCTGCTTCGATCACGTGCTGATCCCAGCAGAACCGAAATTCATTTTTTCGCTGCACTTCCATTCTCACGCCGAATGCTCTACCTGCACCGCCGTCCCGTACGCCAGCACTTCCGTCACACCCTGCATCACTTCCGTCGCGTCGTAGCGCACGCCAATCACGGCATTCGCACCGCGCTCGATCGCATGCTGCATCATCAATTCGAGCGCTTCTTCGCGCGTCTTCTCGCACATCTCCTCGAACAAAGTAATATTCCCGCCCACCAGCGTCTCAAGTGACGCGCCTATCGTCCCGAAAATACTTCGCGACCGCACCGTCACCCCTCGCACCAGTCCCAGCGTCTTCGCCACCCGATACCCCGGCAATTCAAACGCCGTCGTAACCATATTGATGTTCACGCTAACATTCATCGTTCCTCCCTCCAGCAAAACCCGTCATTCTAACGAAGCGCGCTTTGGGCATCTCGCAGCGGCATCCGGGACGAAGAATCTCAATCATAAGTACTTGCGCACCCGTCCAATTCACATCGCCATTCGCCTTCTCCCAGGCGAGACTTATCCCGCGTGCCCCAGCCTTTCATCAGTGTCTATCAGTGTTCATCTGTGGTTCCCAGGGTTTTCTCCCCACTACTTCACCACCGGCACCTCCACATTCGACGGAAACTCCGCCGTCCTCCAAATCCTTTGCGTAGCCTTCTGATAATCCTCCGCCGTCGCCTCAAAAATATTCGGCACAAATTTCTGCGGGTTCCGGTCGATCACCGGGAACCACGTGCTCTGCACCTGCACCATAATCCGGTGCCCTTTCAAAAACGTATGATCGTTCGTGTGCAAGTCGATCGCAAACGGCGTCACCTCGCCCGCAACAATCGCCTCCGGCTTCTCGAAACTCTTCCGAAAACGCCCGCGAAACACTTCATCCGAAATAATCAGCTCGTACCCGCCCATCTTGTGGTCCGGCTCATACCGCTCGGGATATACATCGATGAATTTCACGATCCAGTCGCTGTCCGTCCCCGTCGTCGACGCAAACAGATGCGCCACGATATCTCCCGCCACCGTCACATCTTCCGCGAGCGGCTCCGTCTCCCACGAAAGCGTGTCCGGCCGCTGCTGGACGAATCTCTGATCCTCGAGCAACCACGTAAACCACCGGCTCCCCTCCGAATACGTTTCCTCCACCGGGCGCGTGCGATACGGCACCGGATTCGCCGGATCGGAAATATAACTGTCGAACGCCTCACCGCGGTCACCGGGCGCGTCAAACGAAAGTTTGCCGTCGCCGCGAAAATAAAGTTTCCGCGAAGTCACGCCCTCGCGCGGCGGCCACGCGTCCCAGCTCCTCCACCGGTTTGCGCCGGTCTCAAACGTCATCGCTTCCTTCACCGGTTGCGCACCTTTATCTTTCAACCAGTACGCAAACCACGGCGCCTGAATGTGCTCGCGAAAATAAGCGCTCGTGTTGCTCCCGAAATCCACGTTGCCGAGTTTCGTTCCGTCCATCCGCGCCCATCCGCCATGATTCCACGGCCCCACCGCCACATAATTATTGTGCTTCGTATCATTTTTCTCGAGCAGTTCGTACACTTTCATCGGCCCGTAAAAATCTTCCTGGTCCCACCATCCCGCCACGTTCAAGTTCGGCACCGTTAGCGTCAAATCCTTGAAATACGGCGCGAACGCCAGTTTCTGCCAGAACGCGTCGTAATTCGGATGCTTCACGAAATCGTTCCATGTCGGCAGCGTCTCGTGAAAATAAAGTTTGTTCGCATTCGAAAGCGGCCCGAGCGCGAGATACCACTCAAACGTGTCATACTTGTCAAACTGAAATTGGAAATTCGTTTTCCCTGTCTCCATCATCGCCGCATATTCAAACCCATAGCTCAACCGGAAAGCGCCGTTGTGATGAAAATCATCGCCGAGAAACATATCCTCGGGCGTCGCCTGTTCCGACACAGCCTTCAGCGCCGGATGCGGCTCGATCAGCGACATCGCCGTCAGCCATCCGCCATACGAAATTCCTGCTTCGCCCGCGCGCCCATTATTCCCCGGCACATTTTTCACCAGCCAGTCGATCGTGTCGTACGTATCCGTACCCTCGTCGATCGATTTCGCATCCGCGCGGTCGCGCGGCGCCCGCTCCATCACAAATTGCCCCTCCGAACCATACCGCCCGCGAATATCCTGCATCACGAAAATATAGCCATCCGCAAACATTTCGCGGTAAAGCCCCAGCAGCCGCGAATACCCCGCCTCATCGTCGCCAAGCCCGTAAGGCGTCCGAGTCAAAAACAACGGCAGCTTTTCGCCGGCGCCCGCGTCTCCACCCTTCGCCAAATTTTTCGGCGCCCCCTTTGGAGAATAGATCTCCGTGTGCAACTTCACGCCATCCCGCATCGCAATCATTACGTCCGTCTTGTCGAACAATGCGCTAAACGCCGCCGGCTTCTGCTCCTGCGTTTGCGTCGGCGTCGGTTTCTGCTCCTGCCCCAACTCGCCAGCCGAAATCCCACCGCCGCGCGCCAGCCCAAACGCAAACAAAATCACGCCCACAGTAATCGCAACAAACCGCTCCATTCTCGCCACTCTCATCGCCCCCACTCTCCAGAACAGTTCCCGACTCCCAAAACGCCGCGAGAATATCACAACACATCGATACCGAACGCCTTTGTAGCGCCTTCCGCGATTTTTGTGTCCCGAAGCCGAGAATCAAAAGCCAGCAGTCTTGCAGTTGACGTCGTTGTTGCCTTCGCCCTTCGTAGCGCCGCCATCTTGGCGGCTCCTTTGTCGTTCTCGCGGCCGCATTCAGCGGACGTTTCTGCCGTCACCGGCACTCCTGCCTGTGCGCCGTAAATTCGACCGACCCGCCCCCCACCCCAAAATCCTTACACCAACCACCATTTGAATTCCCCGCAACATTCTGGCACGCTACACATGGACATTTGCCAACATGCCACAGAACCCAAACCGTGCCGCCCACCGGCGCCAAGCCGCCGTACGAGCCACCGAACTGGCCCCCGACCTAGCCGCCGATCCGCCCGCCGCTTTCAGCCTCAACCGTGCTAAAATAACCCCGCATTCGTTGCTCCTGAAACTTCCCAGGAATTATGCCGGGGCTGCAGGATTGCACTTGCAGCCCTTTTTCTTTGGCTGCCGGATGGCCCAAAGCGACGCCCGATTTCTAATCGCAAATGCGCGATTAGAAATCAACTTAAGTTGCTCAAAACAAAGGATTACGAAAATTCTAATCGCAAATAGAACGCGGTTTTTAAATCCGTTTTTCGGCCAAATTCTGGCCCCAAAATCATGATCACCCCCATTCGCAATATCGCCATCATCGCCCACGTCGACCACGGCAAGACGACCCTCGTCGACGCCATGCTCCGCCAGAGCGGCATTTTCCGCGCCAATCAAGAAATGGTCGATCGCGTGATGGACTCGAACGATCTCGAACGCGAACGCGGCATCACCATTCTCGCGAAAAATACCGCCCTCACCTACCACGACACGAAAATCAATATCGTCGATACCCCCGGCCACAGCGATTTCGGCGGCGAAGTGGAACGCGCCCTCCGCATGGTCGATGGCGTTCTCGTACTCGTCGACGCGAGCGAAGGTCCGCTGCCGCAGACACGCTACGTTCTGCAGAAAGCGCTCGCCGCAAAACTTCCTCCCATCATCGTGCTGAATAAAATCGACCGCCCCGACGCGCGCCCCGCCGAAGTACTCGATGAAGTCTACGATCTCTTCATCGATCTCGACGCCACCGAAGACCAGCTCGATTTTCCCGTCATCTACACGAATGCAAAATTGGGCGTCGCGCATCGCAAGATCGGAGACTCCTCTACGAACTTGCAGCCGCTGTTCGACGAAATCGTCGCCTCGATTCCCGCGCCGTCCGGAGATCCAGCGGCTACTCTCCAAATCCAAGTCACCAATCTCGATTACAGCGATTTTCTAGGACGCGTCGCCATCGCCCGCGTTTTCCAGGGCACGCTGGTCCGCGGCACGGAAGTTGCCATTTCCAAGATCGACAAGAAAATCGTGCCCACGAAAATCACCAAGCTCTTCACCTTCCGCGGCCTCGAACGCGATGAAGCCGAGCAAGTCACCGCGGGCGACATCGTAGCCATCGCGGGCGTCGAAGGCATCCAGATCGGCGAAAGCATCACCGATCTCGCGAATCCCGCGCCGCTCGAGCCGCTCACGATCGACGAGCCCACTCTTACGATGGTTTTCACCATCAACACTTCGCCATTCGCAGGACGCGAAGGCCAGTACGTCACCTCGCGCGATTTGCGCTCGCGCCTCGAAAAAGAATTGCTCACCAACGTTTCCCTGCGCGTGGAAGACATGGGAACCACCGACTCGTTCCGCGTTCTCGGCCGTGGCGAATTGCAGCTCGCCATCTTGATCGAAACAATGCGCCGCGAAGGCTACGAAGTGATGGTCGGCAAGCCTGAAATCGTCGTCCGCACCGAAAATGGACGCCGCGTCGAGCCGCTCGAACTTCTCATCATCGACTGCCCGGAAAATTTCATCGGCATCGTGATGGAACTTCTCGGCACGCGCCGCGGCGAAATGAAAAAAATGGTCAACCATCATTCCGGACGCGTGCGCATGGAGTTCATGATCCCCTCGCGCGGCCTGATCGGACTGCGCGGCCAGCTCCTCACCGACACACGCGGCACAGCGCTCATCCATTCCATTCTCGAAGGTTGGACCGAGTACGCCGGCGACATGGCGATGCGTCCAACCGGCGCTCTCGTCGCCGACCGTGCCGGCGTCTCCGTCGCCTACGCACTCTGGGGTATTCAGGAGCGCGGCGAAATGTTTGTCGGCCCCGGCATCGAAGTCTATGAAGGCATGATCCTCGGCGAAAATGCCCGTGAAGACGACATGAACGTCAACGTCACGAAGGAAAAGAAGCAGACCAACATGCGCTCTTCCTCCGCCGACGAAGCCATCCGCCTGATCCCGCCGCGCGATATGACCCTCGAAAAAGCCATCGAGTTCATCGCCGACGACGAGTTTGTCGAAGTCACTCCGAAGTCCATTCGCCTCCGCAAGAAAGTTCTCGACGCCAAAAAGCGTCCCAAGCGCTGGCAGGAAATTAGAGCGAGCGCCGAAGCCGCTTCCTAAGATGATTGGCCGGTGGGCTTATTATTGTCCGGTGGTGGGACGAGCGATTCCCACGACCGGGCAAAACGCGTCGATTCTTTGCTTGCAAACATGCCCTAATCGGAACAATATAAGCCACTTATCATCCGCTCGACACCGGAATTTGAGTTGCGTTGTATATAGGCGAGGTTGTTTCCCGTGGACATAGCACGCCCCGAAGCTAAACGACAAAAACGAATCCGCCGCACGATATATATCGCGGCGGCAGTGATACTGATTCCGCTCGTCACCTACGCCCTTTCCCGGCTGAAACCAGCCGCGCCGAGTGTTGACCGCGCCACGGTCTGGACCGACACGGTCAAGCGCGGGCCGATGCTCCGCGAAGTCCGCGGCCTCGGTACTCTCGTTCCTGAAACCATTCGGCTGATTCCCGCAATCACCGACGGTACCGTTGAAACGCGCTATCTACTTCCCGGAACGCTCGTCAAAGCCAATACGGTAATCCTGGACATGCGCAATCCGGAATTGCAGCAAGCCGCCCTGGATGCGGAATATCAGCTGCGCGGCGCCGAAGCGGCGCTGAACAACACAAAGGCGCAGCTTCAAAATCAGCTGATGGACAAGCGCGCGCAAGCGGCTTCGATCCGTTCTGCGTACCACACGGCGGCGCTTCAAAAAGATAACAATGAAAAGCTTTTTGCTCTCGGGCTCGTCGCGGATTTCATCGTGAAGACTTCCGCGGTGCAGGCGGAAGAATTGGAAAAGCAGAACGACATCGCTGAGAAACAAGTGGAAACGTTCGCGAATTCGATCGCGGCGCAACTCGCCGTCCAGCAAGCGAATGTGGACGAGAAACGCGCCATGTACGACTTGAAGAAATCGCAGATGGACCAGTTGCACATCCGTCCCGGCATCGACGGCGTCTTGCAAGAGCTCGACGTGGAAGTTGGCCAAAAAGTCACGCAAGGTACCGTTCTCGCGCGCGTCGCGCAGCCTACGCACTTGAAAGCGGCGCTGAAAATTGCTGAGACGCAGGCGAAAGACATTCAAATCGGCCAGAAGGCATCGGTCGATACGCACAACGGCGTGATCGACGGCCATGTGATGCGCATCGATCCGGCCGTGCAGAATGGCACGGTCACCGTGGACGTTGCGCTCGATGGCGCTTTGCCTACCGGCGCGCGCCCTGACCTGAGCGTCGAAGGCACCGTTGAAATCGAGCGCCTCACCGATGTGTTGTTCGTCGGCCGCCCCGTTCATGGCGAAGCGAACAGCACCGTGGGCCTGTTCAAGCTCGTGGATGGTGGCGACGCCGTTCGAATTCAGGTGGAATTGGGCCGCACATCAGTGAACACCGTGGAAATCCGGAAGGGCCTGCAGGTGGGCGACACCGTAATCCTTTCCGACATGTCGGCCTGGGACAATTTCGACCGGGTGCAACTGAAATAAGCAGGAACTTTTCGGCCCCGGCTTTCGTAATTCAGATGGCATAGCTCGATAGCGCGGAGGAACACAGAATGGCTAATGAACCGCAATCCCTGATTCTGCTCGAAGGCGTGACGAAAGTGTTTTACACCGATGAAGTGGAAACTCACGCGCTCGGCGGCGTGCACCTCGATATCAAGAATGGCGAATTCCTTTCGATCGCCGGCCCGTCGGGCTGTGGCAAATCGACGCTGCTTTCGATTCTCGGCCTGCTCGATTCACCGACCGATGGCAACTACTGGATCAACAAGCAGGCGGTCGCAAATCTCTCGCTCTCCGATCGCACCCGCATTCGCAACCGCGAGATCGGTTTCATCTTTCAGGCGTTCAACCTGATTGGCGACCTCACTGTTTTCGAAAACGTCGAGCTCCCGCTCACCTATCGCAGCATGGCTTCGGCGGAACGCAAGAAGCGCGTGCAGGAAGTTCTTGAGCGTGTCGGCATGGCGCACCGCATGAAACATTACCCCTCTCAGCTCTCAGGCGGTCAGCAACAGCGCGTCGCCGTCGCCCGCGCACTCGTCGGCCAGCCGTCGATCCTGCTGGCGGACGAGCCGACCGGTAACTTGGACTCGAAGAACAGCGAAGCCGTGGTGGATTTGCTGCGACAACTGCATCGCGAAGGCGCGACGATCTGCATGGTTACGCACGATCCGCGCTATGCGAGTATCGCCGACCGCACGATTCATCTCTTTGACGGCCGCATCGTCGAAGAAACAATCGGCACGCGCACTGCAAGCGTCTAAAAACGAATCTCGAAAATTCCCCGAACGCTTTAGCCGAAGAATTTCTTTCGGCGATTGCGTACGGGTGTGTTTCGAACTTTTTTAATTGCAAGTTGCGGCGGCAAGAACTTTTTAAGGACGAAATGGAAACTTTGCTGCAGGACGTTCGCTACGGTTTCCGGATGCTCGCGAAGAATCCGGGATTCACGGCGGTTGCCGTACTCTCGCTCGCGCTCGGCATCGGCGGAAACGCGACGGTCTTCAGCTGGCTCGAAGCCGTTCTGCTGCATCCGCTCTCGGGCGTCAAAAACTCCAGCCAGTTCGTCGACGTCGAAACCGTGATGCCTGACGGCGCCTACCACACCAGTTCCTATCCCGATTACAAAGACTATCGCGATCACAACCAGGTGTTCAGCGGCATGATCGGTTTCGAGCTGGTTGGAGCAAACCTGAAGCTCGAAAAAGAACAGCAGCCCCAGCGCAACTGGGGACTCATCGTCACCGAGAATTATTTCGATTTGCTCGGCGTAAACGCGGCGCGCGGGCGCATGTTTCACGCCGAAGACGCGCACGGCCCAAACTCCGATCCGTACATCGTGTTGAGCGATGGCTTCTGGCGCCGCCGGTTTGGCGCCGATCCCAAGGTGATCGGCAAATCCGTCCAGATCAACGAGCATCCGTTCACCGTGATTGGCATTGCTCCGCGCGGATTTGGCGGAACGATCGTCGGAATCGCCGCTGAATATTTCGTGCCGATGCTGATGCAGCCGCAGGCGCTGCCCGGTGAAAATCTCGAGTCGCGCAATCCGACGTTCGTTCACATGATGGGCCGGCTGAAGCCCGGCGTGACGCTCGAACAAGCGCGCGCCGGCATGACGACGCTCGCGCGGCAGCTTGAGTTGCAATATCCCGACACAAACAAGAGCGTTGGCGCTTTCGTGTGTCCGGTGTGGAAAGCGCATTACGGCTTGCAGGCATTTCTCCTTCCTGTGCTCGCGTTCCTGATGGTCGTCGTGATTCTGGTGCTGCTGATTGCTTGCGCAAACGTGGCGAACCTGCTGCTTGCGCGCGCGACAGTGCGCGAAAAAGAAATCGCGATCCGCGCGGCGCTGGGTGCGAATCGCGCGCGGCTGATTCGACAGCTTCTCGCGGAAAGTTTGATACTCGCGGGGCTGGGCGGCGCCGTAGGAATCCTCCTGACGCTATGGACCACAAATTTCCTCACGGTGTTCATGCCGCCAGCGCACTTGCCCATCGGATTGCCTCTCGGCGTGGACGGCCGCATTCTCGCGTTCACACTTGCGCTGTCGATTTGCACGGGTGTGATCTTCGGCTTCGCGCCGGCGCTGCAGATTACGCGGCCCAACGTGAACACGTCGCTCAAAGATGGCGGCCGCACGGCATCGAGCGGAGCGGGCCGGCATCGCCTGCGAAATCTTCTCGTCGTCACGGAAACGATTCTCGCCGTCGTGCTGCTCGCGGGAGCCGGATTGCTGGTGCGCAGCTTGCGCATGGCAGTGACGTCGAGTCCAGGCTTCCGCGCCGATCACGTTCTTCTTACGGCTCTCGATCTTCGCGGCAACGGATATTCCGACGACAAATCCGCCGCATTCTTCGAGCAGCTCACAGATCGCCTGAAAACGCTGCCGGGTGTGGAAGGAGCAAGCCTCGAACGCTACGTCCCGATGTGGTTCACGGGTCGCAGCTATACCGAACCGGAACTCGAAGGCTACACGCCGAAACCCGGCGAAAAAAATCTCATCGATTACAACGTTGTGGGTCCGAATTATTTCTCGCTGATGCAGATCCCGATTGTTTCGGGGCGGGAATTCACGCCGCAGGATCGCCTCAATACACCACTCGTCTGCATCATCAACCAGACAATGGCCCAGCGTTTCTGGCCGGGACAAAATCCGATTGGCCGGCGCGTCGGCACGTGGGAGCACCAGTGGACGATCGCGGGCGTGGTGAAGGACATCAAGTACCACAGCCTGAGCGAGCAGCCGCAACCATTTCTCTATTTTCCGTTCTGGCAGGACACGGGCGGCGACGCAAATATTCTCATCCGCACTTCCGGCGATCCGCTGAAGCTTCTTCCGCAGGTCCGCGAACAGGTGCGCCAACTCGACTCCGGCGTCGCGGTGCTCGAGAGCGATAGCGTGTCGGCCTTGCTGTCTGTCTCTCTCTTCGCGTATCGAACGGCGGCGACGCTCGCCGCCGTTCTCGGCGGGCTTGGACTGGTGCTTGCCGCCATCGGAATCTACGGCGTGCTTTCGTACTCGGTGAACCAGCGCTCGCACGAAATCGGAATTCGAATGGCGCTCGGCGCGGGTCCTCGTGATGTGCTCGGCTTGGTAGTTGGCCAGGGGATGCGTCTCACGCTCCTGGGAGTGGGACTTGGATTGATAGCGGCACTCGCGACGATGCACTTGCTGGGGAGCTTGCTTTACGGCGTCACTGCAAATGATCCGCTTACGTTTGCCGCGGTGATGATGACGCTTTCGACTGTTGCGCTGATCGCGTGCTACATCCCGGCGCGGCGCGCGATGGCCGTGGATCCGATGGTGGCGCTACGGCACGAGTAAGGAGCGCGCACGATAGCGCGACGTAATACGTGAACTGTTCGTGCGGAAGTGAATAGGCTAAAGCCTGTTCCACTAAATGCAAAGTATGGGCGCGTGCAAGTGATGTGACTAAGCGGCACGCGTAAGCGGAGGCACGGATGCAAACTCTGTGGCAAGACGTTCGTTACGGGCTGCGGATGCTGGCGCGCAATCCAGCGTTCAGCGCGATCGCAGTGCTCACTCTGGCTCTCGGAATTGGCGCGAACACCGCGATCTTCACCGTGATGAATTCAGTCCTGTTGAGCGCGCTCCCCGTGAAGGATCCGGGCCGCCTTGTTGCGCTCACGAACCCTGACGCGCACGGCATGAGCATTGGTTCACAAGGAGAGGACCGCGACCTTCTTACGTATCCCGAATTTCAGTACATCAGCGCGCGCAATCAGGTGTTTTCCGGCGTGTTGGCCTCGCAGAGCGGCAACGATCGAACCAACGTGGTGGTGGAAGGGCGAGGAGAAAATGACGGAGGTTCGCAGGCTTCGATCAATATGGTGAGCGGGTCATATTTTTCCGTGCTGGGTGTGAATCCAGTTATCGGAAGGACGTTCGGAACCGAAGTGGATGCGTCGCGCGATTCGAATCCGGTTGCGGTGATCAGCTCCGGCTTCTGGCAAAGCCGCTTCGGCGGCGCGAATACAGCTGTGGGCTCGAACATCCGTATCGGAAAAACTTCCTACACTGTGATCGGCGTTACGCCGCCGGAATTCTTCGGCATCACGGTAGGAGCCGCGCCGGATGTTTTCGTTCCACTGACGATGCAATCGGAAATCGCTCCAGGCTACGACTGGCTCACGGTCGAAAAGGACCCAGTCGAAAAACTGATGTGGCTGCAGGTGTACGCGCGGCTGAAGCCCGGCGTTACCGTGGCTCAAGCGAAAGCGAGCGCGGAAGTCACATTCCAACACTATCTGGAATCGCAGATTGGAACCGGAATCACCCAAAGCGCGAGAAAAGATTTTCTGAATCAGCACATCGCGCTCATCGAAGGTAGCCACGGCGCTTCGATGCTGCGGGAACAGTTCGGCAAACCGCTCGTGATCCTGATGGGAGTCGTGGGACTCGTGCTGCTGATCGCTTGTGCGAACGTCGCGAACCTTTTGCTCGCGAGAGCCGCTTCGCGGCAGAAAGAGATCGCAGTGCGCGTGTCGCTGGGCGCAGGGCGCGGCCGATTGTTCCGCCAACTCCTAACGGAGAGCCTGCTGCTCGCAGGAATGGGCGGCGCGCTGGGCCTATTGCTTGCGCAGTGGGCGGATGCGGGGCTGCTGAGGCTCGTTTCGCGCGGCCCGTCGCCGATTCCGCTCGATGTTCACGTGGAGCCCAGGATTGCTCTGTTCACACTGGGCGTCTCGATATTGACGGGAATTCTTTTTGGCGTCGCGCCTGCGTTGCGGGCTACGCGTGTGGACCTGAATTCAATTCTAAAAGGAACAGCGACCGGCGCGGTGGGAAGCGTTTCGAGAGGCGGGAAAGTGCCGCTCGGGAAATTCCTGGTGGTAGGACAAGTTGCGCTCTCGCTGCTGCTGCTCATCGTTGCCGGATTGTTCGTTCACAGCTTCCAAAAACTCACGCAGGCGGAACTGGGCTTCGATCGAGATCACCTCATGATGTTCGATGTGGATGCAGTCGCCGCCGGTTACAAAGGGGCCGGCGTCACGGAGCTTTATCGCGATCTCATCGATCGGCTCGGCGCAGTTCCTGGAGTGCGGTCCGTCTCCATTTCGCACAACGGCTTGTTTAGCCATTCCGAGTCGGGCGATCAAATTTCGATTGATGCTTACACGCCGAAATCGGGTCAGGAAATGAGTGCGATGTACGATCATGTTGGCCCCGGATATTTTTCGACGGTCGGCATTCCAATCCTGATGGGACGGGAGATCGGCCCTGAGGATGGCGGAACGGGGCAGCGCGTGGGCGTGATCAATCAGACGATGGCGCGCTATTACTTCGGCGACGACAATCCGATCGGCCGGCGAATCGTGGACATGTTCCCGACGACGCATGCCGATTTCGTGGTGGTGGGCGTGGCGGCGGATGCGAAATACAACAGCGTGCAGGAGAAAACTCCGCGGAGATTCTATGTTCCGTTTTTCCATCCGATGGATCCAGCCGAAACACATCTCGGACGAATCGAACTGCGCACCGCCGGTGATCCTGCGCCCATTGTGGCTGCGGTACGCGAGGTCGTGAAGCAGACGTCCGCAAATCTGCCGCCGCTGGAAATTCACACCACGAATCAACTCGTGGCGGAATCGCTGACGCGCGACCGGATGATCACGAAACTTTCAGGCGTCTTCGGCGCGCTCGCAGCACTGCTAGCTTGCATCGGAATCTACGGGACGATGGCGTATGCCGTCGCCGGCCGCACGCGCGAGATCGGAATCCGTATTGCACTAGGCGCGCAGCAGGGCAGCGTGGTGTGGATGGTGCTGCGCGAGTCGCTGCTGCTGGTGGCGATTGGCGTTGCGATTGGATTGCCTGCTGTGATTGGCGCGGGGAAATTAATCGGGAGCTTGCTGTATGGCTTGACGCCGGCGGACCCGCTTGCGCTGGTTCTCGCGACGTTGTTGATGTTCGCGGTCGCAGCGTTGGCTGGTTACATTCCGGCGCGACGCGCCATGCGCGTGGATCCGATGGTGGCGCTGCGGTATGAGTAAAATCACCGGCGCGATATTTTTCTGACATTCGCGATGTTTCGCGGCGTGACTGGACCTTACTGGGTATAAGTCGACGCGGAAATGATTTTGCGGTCCGCCATTTCGGACGCGCGGGGTGAAACATGAAAGATATCTGGCAGGACGTTCGTTATGCGGCGCGCATGCTGCTGAAGAACCGCGCGTTTACTGCGGTGGCCGTGCTGACGCTCGCGCTCGGAGTGGGCGCGAACACCGCGATTTTCAGCATCGTCGATTGGCTGCTGTTGCGTCCGCTACCGGTAAGCGAACCCCAGCAGTTGACCGTCCTCGCCTTCCAGCAAGGGCAGGCCGGATCCGTGCAGAACACATTTTCAATTGCCGAGTATCAGGATATTCGCAGTCAGATGGCCAGCTCGTTTTCCGATGTTCTTGGCTATCAGATCGGGATGGATGGTTTCACCGAAAAGGGCAGGCCCGACCGGGTGGTTACCTCATTCGTTTCCGGAAATTATTTCACCGCGCTTGGAATTCAACCCGCACTCGGCCGAGTGTTTCTGCCTTCCGAGGGTGAAACGTCAGGCGCCGATGCGATCGTCGTTCTCACTTACGGCTACTGGCAAAGGCACTACGGCGCGGATCCCAGCGTAGTGGGCCGCGCAATTTCGGTGGATGGCCACCCGGCAACAATCGTCGGAGTCGCAGCGAAAGGCTTTCACGGAATTCACCCCGTGATCGGCGCGGAAGCGTTCTTGCCGATGAGCATGGCCTACCTCGAAGGATATCCAAACGATTTCATGACCAGCCGGCAGATCCGCAATATGGTCGTGCTCGGGCGTTTGCGACCGCAAGTGAGTTTGGAACAAGCCCGCGCCGAGGCGGCAGTCGTCGGCCAACGTTTAGCGCAGGAACATCCGATCGAGGAAAAGGATTGGAGCTTGCAGGTATATCCCGAACTGCGTTCGCGGCCCAATCCCTCGCCGAACAATTCGGTCGCAATCGTCGCCGCATTTTTCCTGGGACTTGCGGGACTTGTGTTGCTGCTGGCATGCGCCAACGTGGCGAATATTCTTCTGGTGCGCGCGACGATACGCGAACGCGAAATGGCGATTCGCGCCGCAATGGGCGCAGGCCGTGCGCGTCTCATCCGCCAATTGCTGACGGAAAGTATTTTGCTCGCGGTCGCAGGAGGAGTAGCGGGAATTCTACTCGGCCGCTGGGGCAGCGCGGCGATCGGTTCGATTCCCATCCAGACGGACCTGCCGTTGACGTTCGATTTCAGTCTCGACTGGCGCGTGTTCGCATATTCGTTTGCCGCAGCTCTTTTCACCGGCGTGATCGTGGGAATCGTTCCGGCCATTCGCGCCTCGCGCGGAAATCTTTCCGCGATCCTTCACGCAGGCGGTCGCGGCGTCGTGGGTGGTAAACACCGGCTGCGAAGCACGCTCGTTGCGGCGCAGGTGGGCGTCTCGCTAATGCTCCTGATCATTGCCGGACTCTTCATTCGCAGCCTTGGGCAAGTGGAAAAGAGCGATCTGGGATTCGATCCCACCGCACGTCTTCAACGTGGCCATGGATCCAAACGAACTCGGATACAACGACGCGCAAGGCCGCCAGTTCTACAAGGATCTTGCTCGATCGTGTTCGCGCGCTGCCCGGAGTGGAATCCGCCACAGTCGCGAGCGCCGCTCCGATGAGTTACTACGGCAACGGAGACACAATTAATATCGAGGGTTACCAACCACAACCAGGTGAGCCGTCCGTTCCTGCGCTCGCCTACAACGCGATCTCGACCGACTACTTCAAAACCATGAGCATTCCACTGCTTCGCGGCCGGGCGATCACAGCAGCGGATGACGACAAAACTCCTCACGTCGCCATCATTAATGAATCGATGGCCAAGCGCTTCTGGCCCAACCAAGATCCGATCGGCCGGAAATTCACGATGGCCTCCGACACCAAGCACCCCCTTGAAATCGTCGGCATCGCGAAGGACGCGCGCTACAACGGCGTCTCAGGCCCGATCAATCCCTATTTCTACGTGGCACTCGACCAAAACTACGCGATCAATTCGCTCGGCACCCTGCAAGTACGCACCGTGGGCGCTCCAGCCCCGATGATCCCCGCGGTCGAACACACATTGCAAACGCTTGCGCCCGAGCTGCCGTATTTCGATGTGAAGACAATGACCGAGGCTCTCGACACGTTGAACGGCCTGCTCTTTTTCAAATTGGCCGCGGGACTCGCAGCCGTGTTCGGAATGCTGGGCCTGATTCTGGCGGTGGTCGGTGTGTACGGAGTGATTTCCTACGCCACGAATCAGAAAACTCACGAAATCGGCATTCGCATGGCGCTTGGTGCGCAGCGATCCGACGTGCTGAAAATGATTCTGGGGCAGGGCCTCGTCATCGTCGCAATTGGTTTGGCGCTTGGAGTTGTGGCGGCACTGGCAATTTCGCGCCTGGTCGGAAAACTCCTCATCGTCAGCGCGACCGACCCGCTTACTTACATCGCCGTGTCGTCGCTGCTCGCACTGGTAGCGCTCGTCGCGTGTTACATCCCCGCACGGCGCGCCATGCGCGTGGACCCGATGGTGGCGCTGCGTTACGAGTGAAGCTAGAGATTGGAAGCATCTTTCGCATCGAGGGAGTCAACAATGGAATCGTTGATTCAGGATATTCAGTACGGCCTGCGCACTCTGCGAAAAAACCCCGGATTCACCGCCGTTGCGATTCTGACGCTGGCGCTGGGCATCGGTGCGAACACTGCCATCTTCAGCCTCGTGGATGCGTTCCTGCTCCGGCCTCTCCCCGTGAAGGACCCGCAGCAAATCACCACGCTTGCCTACCAATTGAAGGGCGGCCAATTGATCAACATCTTTTCGGTGCCCGACTACCGCGATATTCGCGAACAAACCAGAAGCGTCTTTTCCGATGTGATCGCCTATCAGATTAGTCTGGATGGCCTCAGCGTGGATGGTAAAGCCGACCGGATCGTGACCAACTACGTCGACGGAAATTTCTTTTCCACGCTCGGCATCAAGCCGGCCCTCGGGCGCTTCATTTTGTCCTCCGAAGAAGAGACGCCCGGCGGCAATCCGGTTCTGGTCCTCGGGTATTCGTTCTGGATGACCCGCTTTGGCGGCGATCCGGCGATCGTCGGCAAGCAGGTTTCGGTCGACGGGCATCCCGTAACGGTCATCGGAGTCGCACCCGAGGGATTTCACGGTCTGTTCCCTTTGGGGGAGATTCAGGGATATTTGCCGCTGGGAATGTCGACGATCAACGGCAATCCGAGCGACTTCACGACCAATCGGGGATTTCGCAACGACTACGTTCTGGCGCGATTGCGGCCCGGCGTGAGTATGAGGCAAGCGCAAGCCTCCCTCGACGTCGTCGCGAATCGTCTCTCACAGGAAAATCCCAAGGACGACAAGAACTTAAGCCTCCAGGTTTTCCCCGAGCTTCGATCCCGGCCGAATCCCGACCCGAAGAATACAATCGTTGTGATTTCGGGCCTATTCCTGGGCCTCTCCGCGCTTGTGTTGTTGCTCGCGTGCGTCAACGTGGGGAATATTTTGCTCGTGCGCGCCACTGTGCGTGAACGCGAAATGGCGATTCGCGCCGCGCTCGGCGCAGGCCGCACCCGATTGATCCGGCAATTGCTCACCGAGAGCGTTCTGCTCGCCGCGTGCGGCGCCCTGGCGGGAGTTGTGCTCGGATATTGGGGCAGTTCTTCGCTCGCGCACATGAACCTTGGGACCGATTTGCCGGTCCTCCTGGACTTTGGGTTCGACTGGCGCGTTTTTGGATTCGCTCTCTCAGCCGCTCTGGTGACTGGAATCGTTGTCGGAATCGTGCCCGCAATTCGAGCGTCCGGCGGAAATCTATCCCAGATTCTGCATGAAGGCGGCCGCGGACTCGTAGGCGGACGGCACCGGATGCGCAACGCGCTCGTAGTCGCGCAGGTCGCGGGCTCTCTGATGCTCCTCATCATCGCCGGACTCTTTACGCGGAGCTTGGCCGAAGCGCAGCGAACAAACTTGGGATTCGATCCCGGCCACGTGGTGAATTTCTTCATGGATCCCAACGAGATTGGCTACAACGAAGCCCAGGGGCGCGAGTTTTACAAAACCCTGCTGGCCCGTGTTCGCGCACTGCCTGCCGTGGTGTCCGCAAGCACAGCGAACTCAACCCCATTAGGCTATTACAACAACGGAGACACCATCGTGGTGGAAGGCTACGAGGCGCCGGCAGGCCAGCCGACGCCGGTTTCCTTTTTCAACGCGATTTCCACTGACTACTTCAAGACGATGACGATTCCACTGCTCCAGGGCCGTTTGTTTACCGACGCCGACGATCAGAACACGCAGTACGTGGCAATCGTGAACGAGGCCTTGGTGAAGCAATATTGGCCGAAGGAAGACCCGATCGGGAGGCATTTCAAAATCGGCGCCGATCCCAATCATTCCATTACCGTGGTCGGCGTGGCGAAAGACTCTCGCTATGGCGGGATGACGGGCACGATTCAACCTTATTTCTACGTGCCGGTCTTGCAGCACTTCGCGGCGAATACTCTCGCAGTGCTCCAGGTGCGCACGGCGGCAGCGCCCGAATCAATGATCCCCGAGGTCGAACGAGTGGTCGAGTCGATAGCGCCGGAGATGCCGGTGTTCGATGTGAAGACTATGTCGGAAGCGCTTAATACTTTGAACGGCCTTTTGATCTTTCAGATTGGCGCTTTGCTGGCGGCAGCACTGGGAATTCTGGGATTGATTCTCGCTCTCGTCGGTGTGTACGGCGTAATTTCATTCGCAGCCAGCCAGAAGACCCACGAGATTGGAGTCCGAATGGCGCTCGGCGCACAGCCCTGGGACGTGCTGAAAATGATTTTCGGCCAGGGATTACTCATCGTCGCGATTGGTTTAGCGCTCGGGCTCGCAGCCGCGCTCGCGGCTTCGCGTCTGATGGGTCAATTCCTTACGGTCAGCGCCACCGACCCGATTACTTACATTTCGGTTTCCACTTTGCTCGCGCTTGTCGCTCTCGTTGCGTGCTACATCCCGGCGCGACGCGCCATGCGCGTCGATCCGATGGTGGCGCTGCGTTACGAGTAGCTCTCCACTTGGCTTCCGGTCAGTTGATGGTCGGCGGGAGGGAACGATGCATACGCTCTGGCTCGATGTTCGCTACGCCCTGCGGTTGCTGCGAAAGAGTCCCGGCTTCACTCTAGCCGCAATCCTCACGCTGGCGCTTGGCATCGGCGCAAATGCTGCGATTTTCAGCGTCGCAAATGCCTTCCTCCGCAAGCCAATCTGGTTTCCGGAGATCGACCGGCTGGCAATGGTCATCAACAATCGCCCGGGGGAGGCGCTGGGCCGGAACAGCGTGACTCCGGCGGACTACCTCGCGTGGAAAGCGCAGAGCCAATCGTTCGAGAAAATTGGCGCTTACGAATTTAGTGATGTAAACCTCACTGGCAGCGGCGATCCGCTGAAACTTTCGGGCGCAAACGTTACCGCCAATTTCTTTGACATTCTCCAAATGCCGCCGCAACTTGGCCGCGCATTCTTGCCCGAGGAAGAGCAGCCCGGCCGCGATCAGGAAGTGATTTTGGGCCACGGACTCTGGGTGCGCCAGTTCGGTTCCGATCCCGGCATCCTCGGAAAGAAAATCACGATTGATGGATTGGGCCAGACGGTCGTCGGCGTGATGGGAGACGATTTTGATTTCCCCACAAGCGCGCAGCTCTGGTTTCCCATGACGATTACCGACAAAGAGAAAACAATCCGCAGCAGCCATTATGTGTGGCCGGTGGCGCGAATCCGTTCCGGAGTTTCGATCGAACAGGCGCAGGCGGAAATGTCGGCGTTGCAGGCGAACTTGCTGAAGGATTTTCCGGACGAGGAAAAGGGTTGGAGCGCGAGCGTGATGCCGATGCGCTATTTTGCCTCCGACCAATACTCGCGGCAATTCAGCTTGATGCTGCTGGTCGCGGTCGGGTTCGTGCTGCTGATCGCTTGCGCCAACGTTGCCAACGTGCAGCTGGCTCGCGCCACGTCGCGTCGCACGGAATTCGCGCTGCGCGAGGCCATCGGCGCAAGCCGCGGGCGAATCATCCGCCAGTTACTCACGGAAAGCACTTTGCTGTCGCTGGCAGGCGCGGCGTTCGGCATCTTTCTGGCCAATTGGCTCATCAAGCTGACGATTTCGAAGATGCCTCCGGACGTGGCGCGATATATCGCGGCGTGGAAACACATCCGGCTCGATCTCGACGTGCTCGCCTACACGATCTTCATTGCGGTTGTCGCCGGAATCGTCTCAGGATTGGCTCCGGCTTTTCAGAGTGCGAAGCTCGATCTTTCCGAACAATTGAAAGAGGGCGGGCGCGGGAGTATGGCCGGAGGATCGCGGCAATTCTTGCGCAACAGTTTCGTCATCGGAGAAATTGCGGCTTGTTTGCTGCTACTGGTGGGCGCCGGGCTGACGGTGAAGGGCGTACGCGGCCTCATCAATTCCCATCAGTCATCCGCGCCCGAATCTCTGTTGACGATGCGCGTGATTCTCCCGGATTCGAAATACAAGGAAAAGCCGCAGCAGAGCGCTTTCTACGGACAAGTGCTGGCTCGATTGCGCTCGATTCCCGGCGTGAAAGCCGCTTCGGTGGCGACGGACGTTCCGTTCGGTGGTGGCGGCATCAGCAATAGTTTTCGAGTCGAGGGAATTCCGCCCCAGCCGGGAGAAATTCGCACGGCCGGCATCAACAGCGTCGATTCGGATTACTTCCACACGATGAATGTCCCCCTCCGCGACGGCAGGCTCTTCAGCGACCGGGACGGGACCGATGCGCCGCAAGTGGCAATCATCAGTGAAAAGCTGGCTCGGACGTTCTGGCCAAACGCGAGCGCAATCGGCAAGCGCGTTCAAGCAGGCAACGAGAACTCGACGAAACCGTGGGCGACCGTCGTAGGCGTGGTCGCCGACATCCGCTACGAATGGTTTGACCGGGAAAATCCTCCTTTGATTTACTTTCCGTACCAGCAGTCGCCACGCGCGTATTCGTATATCGCGATACGCGCTGCGGGGGATCCTCGTTCGATAATCCCCGCGGTTCGCGGAGGCATCGGCGCGGTGGACCCGGATCAGCCGATTTATGAAATCAAAACACTCGACCGCGTGATATCCGAATCGGTGGTGGGGCTTTCCTACGTAGCTGTGATCATGGCGATATTGGGACTGATCGCGCTGGTGCTCGCTGCGATGGGCGTTTATGGGGCGATGGCGTTTGCAGTGGCGGAACGCACGCACGAAATCGGTGTTCGCCTCGCCCTCGGTGCGCAGCCTCGCGAGATTCTGCGGCTCGTTCTATCGCGCGGAGTGCTGCTGTTGAGCATCGGCATGGCCATCGGGCTGCCGATTTCCTTCGCGCTTGCAAAATTGCTCTCGAGCCTGCTTTTTGGAGTCAGCGCCACCGACGTCGTTATCTTTTCTTCGGCCACGATTTTCCTGGCAGCGATTTCGCTGGCAGCCTGCTACATCCCGGCCCGCCGCGCGATGAGCGTAGACCCAATGGTCGCGTTGCGTTACGAATAATTCTGGAGGCTTTCAATGCAATCGTTGCTGCAGGACGTTCGCTACGGCGTGCGGATGCTGACGAAGAACCCCGGATTCACGCTGATCGCCGTGCTTACGCTTGCGCTTGGAATCGGCGCGAACACCGCTATCTTTTCCGTCGTGAACGCCGAGCTGCTGCGGCCGCTGCCATTTCACGATCCAGGCCAGCTTGTGCGCGTCGGAGTGACCAACTCGCGTACCGGTTGGAAATTCGGCACGGCGGACTACCCGGACTTCGAAGATTGGCGTTCGCAAAACCAGGTGTTCCAGAAAATCGCGGCTTATTACGACAACAACTACACGCTCACGGGCGTTGCGAGCCCCGCGCATCTGGAAGGAGAGGTTGTTTCGGCGGACATCTTTACGCTTCTCGGCGCAGCGCCTGAACTTGGCCGGACATTTCTTCCGATCGAAGACGAAGGCCACCACGACGTCGTAATCCTGAACCACCAACTGTGGAACCAGCAATTCGGCGGCGATCCCGGAATCGTCGGCCGTACGATTGATCTCAGTGGGAAGGCGTATACGGTTGTCGGTGTGATGCCAGCAAATTTCAATTTTCCCCTACAGCGGAAACCCGTTTCCGTGTGGACTACGTTCTCGGCCAATCAGGTATCGGACGATAACACCCCTCCGATAACGAAAGAGAGGGGCGCTCACTTCATGAATGTGATCGCGCGTCTGAAACCGGGTGTGTTGCTTACTCAGGCGCAAGCGGGAATGGACGTCATTACCGCCGGCCTTGAAAAACAGTATCCAGATACGAACAAGTACTACGGAGTGGAACTGGTTTCCGAACAGCAAAAGCTGACCGGTGCGATCCGGCCCGCGCTGCTCATGCTGGTGGCAGCCGTGGGATTGGTCCTGTTGATTGCATGTGCGAATGTGGCGAACCTGCTTCTTGCGCGCGCGACCACTCGGGGACGCGAGATTGCGATTCGCGCCGCGCTCGGCGCCGGGAGAACCCGCGTCGTGCGCCAACTGCTGACGGAGAGCTTGTTGCTCGCGGGCCTCGCCGGGACGTTTGGCGTCATGATTGCCGCCTGGGGCAGTGCTTTGCTGGTGCGCTTGAGTCCGCAGGATCTGTCGCGCGCTGCGGAGATTCATACTGACGGTTGGGTTCTGGCGTTTACGATTGGGATTTCGCTGCTCACCGGAATCGTCTTCGGACTTGCTCCCGCGATGCAGATTTCGCGCTCGAATTTGGTGGACGCGCTGAAAGAAGGCTCGCTCAGTACTACGGCTGGAAGTCACCGCCATCACTTGCGAAGCTGGTTCGTGATTGTTGAAATCTCGCTCGCGCTCGTGCTTCTGGTGAGTGCAGGGCTGCTGATTCGCAGCCTTGTGCGGCTCCAGAACGTGAATCCAGGCTTTGATCCTCATGACGTTCTGGCGGCCGACCTGGATCTGCCGAGTCAGAAATATACGAATGCCAGGCAAGATCAGTTCGCTCGAGAGCTGATGCCGAAATTGGCAGCGCTTCCGGGCGTTCAATTTGTCGCCGGTGTTTTTCCCTTGCCCATGAGCGGGTCGGAAATGCGCACGAGCGTTGCGATCGAAGGCCGCCCCGTGGCAAAGAGTGACGAGTTGCACTCGACGATCTTCTCGATTACCCCGGACTATTTCCGTACGATGAAAATCGCCTTGCTGCAAGGCCGCGAATTCACGGTCCAGGATGGCGCAGATACGAATCCAGTTGTCATCGTCAACGAATCTCTCGCCCGCCAATTCTTCCCCGGTGAAAATCCCATCGGCAAACACATTCGCCCGGGCATTTCGGTTGACGACAAGCCCTCGCGAATGCGAGAGATCGTTGGCGTCGTTGCCGACGTCAAATTCAAGGATTTGAGTTCCGAATGGCTGCCCACATCGTACTTGCCGCAAGCACAGATTCCGATCGGCAGCATGACCATCGTCGCGCGCACCACCGGTGATCCTTCGAGCCTCGCGCGTCCGATCGCCGAAACTTTGCGCTCAATCGACCCGGATTTGCCCGCGTACAACGTCAAGACCGTCGAGGAATATCTTGACGGCACGATCGCAATTCCGAGGTTCAATACGCTCCTACTCGGAATTTTTGCCGGCCTCGCGTTGGTACTCACGTCCATCGGCCTTTACGGCGTAATTTCCTACACGGTCGCGCAACGAACCCACGAGATTGGTATTCGAATGGCTCTCGGCGCACAGCCGCGTGACATGCTGCAACTCGTGATCGGCCAGGGAATTCGCCTCGCGCTCTACGGTATCGGGCTGGGGCTCGTGGCAGCGTTTATTTTCACGCATTTCCTTTCCAGCTTGCTTTTCGGCGTCACCCCAACCGATCCGGTCTCTTTCGCGGTAGTCGTGGTTGCGCTACTTGCTGTCGTAATTCTCGCCTGCTACATTCCCGCGCGCCGCGCGATGCGCATCGATCCGATGGTGGCGCTAAGGTATGAATAGCGCGCCTTTCGACCGGTTAGGCCACGGTGTGTGTGTCCGATTTTGCGACGGTCATTCCCGCGAGTGGGCATGCTCCAGACTGGCTTGCTTCAAAATGCGTCGTAAATCACTGACCGATATACCCTTATAATAGCGGCGGGCTGGTAGCCTACCTGCCCATATTTGGGAGGCTCCCATTCAGGGCTGCTTGAATTCGGCAGCGGGGGCGAGACCAATGGCCACCATGGCGTTCGATATCAAGCCCGAAGCCGACACCCAGCTGCCGCGAATCCTCATCGCGGACGACCAGCCCGACGTCCTCGAAGCCCTGCGTTTGCTTCTCAAGGGTCACGGATATTTGACGGAGTCCGTCGCGTCACCTGCCGCCTTGCTCGATAGCCTTACAACCAAACAATTCGATCTCGTCCTCATGGACCTGAACTACGCGCGCGACACAACCTCTGGCCGCGAGGGGCTCGATGTTCTCGCGCAGATCCAGGCTGTTGATGGCGCACCGCCTATTGTCGTGATGACGGGTTGGGCCACGGTTGGGCTCGCGGTCGAGGCGATGCAGCGAGGCGTTGGCGATTTCGTCGAGAAGCCGTGGGTGAACGTGCGGCTGCTGGAAATTTTGAAGAAGCAGATCGAGCTGGGACGTGAGCGCCGAACCGCAAAGCAGCAAGCCATCGAGCAGAAGCACGCGCAGAATGAGGTGGCGATTCAGTTCCAGCAGCGCGAACGCGATTTGGAAGAAGCTCGCGCGATTCAGCAAGGGTTTCTGCCGCAGGAAATTCCGCAGCTGCCAGGCTACCAGATTTCAGGAGCGTGGCAGCCAGCGAGAATCGTCGGCGGCGATTATTACGACGTGCTGCAGTTCGATGGCGGCGCGTTGGGAATTTGCATTGCGGATGTGGCTGGCAAAGGAATGCCCGCGGCCATGCTGATGTCAAATTTTCAGGCGGGAGTTCGCGGCCTTGCTTCGGCCGCTTTGCCACCCGACGCGCTGTGCGAAAAACTGAATGAACTGGTGAGCAGAAATATCGCCGCCGACCGCTTCATCACTTTTTTCTACGCGCATCTCGACGGGCCCTCGCGAAAACTTTCCTACGCCAACGCGGGGCACAACGCGCCGATCGTGCTACATCGCGACGGCTCGCACCGTCGCCTCGATGCGGGCGGCGGCGTGCTTGGCATATTCAAGAAGCAGCAATTCGACGCGCAAACGATCGAACTTGCGCCCGGCGACCGCGTGCTGCTGTTCACGGACGGCGTGACGGAAGCGCACGATGGGGACGGCACCGAGTTTGGCGATTCGCGCCTGGTCGGCTTGCTGCAAGAGTTTCGCGATACGGATTCGCAGGAAATGCAGTCACGGATCTTCAGCGCCGTTGGCGATTTCTGCCACGGCAATTGGGACGACGACGCGACGCTGATCGTCCTGAGTGTCGAGTAACTGAAGTCGAGCACATCAAGTCGATTCGAGCAACTCGAATCGAATAGCTTTTGAGAAAGAGAGCGAGGCAACGTGATCAAACTGGCGAATGTGGAAAAAGTTTACGAATCGGGCGCGGGAAAAACCTGGGTGCTGCGCCGGATCAATCTGGATATTGCCGAAGGCGATTTCGTGACGATCATGGGCCCATCTGGCGCCGGCAAGTCGACGCTTATGGGCATCATCGGTATGCTCGACGGCGCGTGGAAGGGCGAGTACCACCTGCTCGAACACGCTGTCCACAAGCTCGACAACCGTCACCGCGTCGAGCTCCACAAAAAATATATCGGCTTCGTGTTTCAGCAATATCACCTGCTCGACAATCTGACGGTCGCGGAAAATCTCGACCTTCCGCTTTCCTATCGCGACATCAAGAAAACCGAGCGCGAAGGAATGGTGGCGGATGCGCTCGATCGTTTCCAGATCGTCGGAAAAAAAGCGCTCTATCCGAATCAACTTTCCGGCGGACAGCAGCAACTCGTCGCCGTCGCCCGCGCCGTGATCGGAAAGCCCAAGCTGATTCTGGCGGACGAGCCAACCGGCAGCCTGCATTCCAGCCAGGGAAAAATGATCATGGACATGCTCAAGAAACTGAACGACGACGGAACCACGATCATTCAAGTGACTCACAACGACGCGTGGGCCGCCTACGGCAATCGCATCGTTCAACTGGCCGACGGCTGGATCGTCGACGGCCAAACGCAGGCGGGCGCAGCCTAATAATTATTTCGAATTTTCGGGTGGCAGCGAATCGAACGGAGGGCAGGAATGGGCGCACTGTTTCAGGACATCCGGTACGGTCTCCGCGTCCTCGGAAAAAATCCAGGATTCACGCTGATCGCCGTGCTCACGCTCGCGCTGGGCATCGGCGCGAACACCGCCATTTTTTCCGTCGTGAACGCTGTGTTGCTTCGTCCGCTTCCTTTCCAGAATGCGAGCCGCATCGTCCGGGCGTGGGGAAATTTTTCGTTGTACGACAAAGCGGCCGTTTCTCCGCCTGATTTTCTCGCCTACCGCTCGCAGAATCACGTTTTCGAGCAGTTCGGCGCGATCGCCTTTGGGGCGAACCTCTTCAATTTCGCCGGAAGCGACGCGCCTCAGCAGGTGCGGGGCTCGCTCGTCACTCAGGGTTTCTTCGAGACTCTTGGCGTTCGCCCGCTGATCGGCCGCACGTTTTCTCTCTCCGATGAGCAGGAGCACGATCCGCGCGTGATGATTCTCGGTAACCGTTTCTGGCGCGAGCGATTCGGAAGCGATCCCGGCGTCATCGGAAAATCACTCAAGCTGGACGCGTCGCAAATGACGGTCGTCGGCGTTCTGCCCAACGACCTCCCGCTTTTTTCGGATGCCGACTTCTGGTTTCCGGCTCCCTTTCAAAATGAAGGCATGTCGTCGCACCGCACTCATTTCCTCCGTCCCATTGGACTGCTGAAGCCCGGCGTCAGCATTGCAGCAAGCGCAAGCGGAACTGAATACGATTGCGGCCCAGCTTGCCGCGGAATACCCCGACACAAATAAGGATTGGAATTTGCGTCTTGAGCCGGCGCAGCGCGCGCTGGTGGGCGACATTCGTCCCGTGCTCCTCGTCCTTCTCGGAGCAGTGGGTTTAATTCTCCTGATCGCATGCGCTAACGTTGCAAGCCTGCTGCTGGCGCGCAACTCCAGTCGCGGCCGCGAAATCGCAATTCGCACCGCACTTGGTGCGGGACGTCTCCGCCTCATACGCCAGATGCTCACCGAAAGCATGTTGCTTGCGCTGATGGGAGGGGCTGCTGGAATCCTGCTCGCGAGTTGGGGCGTAACGATTCTAAGAAACTTCGGCCCCGACAGCTTGCCGCGCTTGAATGAAGTGAGCGTCAACGCGCCGGTGCTTTTATTTACCGCCGCCGTTGCGCTTCTTACTGGGATTTTCTTTGGACTGGTTCCGGCGATGCAGGCGAGCCGCCGCGATTTGACGCAAGGCTTGAAAGAGGGCGGCGCCGCCGGTGATTCCAGCAAAAAGCATCGGGCGCATAATGCGCTCGTCGTCGCCGAAGTCGCGCTGTCGCTCGTCGTGCTGATCGCCTCGGGCCTGGTCCTGAATAGCTTCTGGCGATTGATTCACGTCCGCCCGGGCTTCAATGCTTCAAACGTCCTAACGACACAGGTCTCCCTCATCATGCCGACCTATAAAGAGGAATCGCGGCAGTTGGCGTTCTACGGGCGCTTGCATGACCGCCTCAAATCGATCCCGGGAGTGGAATCCGCCGGCTTCATCTCCGAGCTGCCGATGAGCGGTGAGGCGAACGATACTTTCTTCACCGTCGCGGAGCATCCGCCCGCCGATCCGGATGATCGGAGCGACGCTGATTTCCGGATTGTTGGCGGCGACTATTTTTCGGCGATGCGCATCCCGTTGCTCGCGGGCAGCGGGTTCTCGCAACAAACCTCCGCTGATTCGCCCCGCGTAATTGTCGTCAACGAGCCTTTCGCCCGCCAGTTTTTCGGCTCGGAAAATCCAATCGGCAAGCATCTTGAAATTTTTGAGGGCAAGCCCGAATTCGTTTCGCGCGAAATCATAGGCATCGTCGGCGGCAACAAACATTTCGCGTTGCAAGAATCGCTGCGCCCCGAAATGTTCATTCCTCTCGCGCAGGCCCCTCGCACGCGGATGAGCATGGTGGTTCGCAGCAGCGGCGAGCCGGCTTCGCTCGCTTCGGCAGTCCGCGAAGCCGTGACGGCCGTCGACCCCGACGAAGCGACCGCCGAATTCCGCACCATGGACGACGTGGTCTCCGCGTCGGCCGCGGGCGACCGCTTCAACGCGCTGCTGCTCGGCGCGTTCGGCGCAATTGCGCTTCTGCTCACGGCCGCCGGCATTTTTGGAGTGCTCTCATATCTGGTGACGCAACGCACGCGCGAAATCGGACTGCGCGTGGCTCTCGGCGCGCAACCTGGCGACGTACTCGCCGTGATCGTCGGACACGGGATGCGGCTCGCGCTGATCGGATTGGCAGTCGGACTTGCGGGAGCTTTGGCGCTCACGCACTGGATGTCGAGTCTCCTTTATGGCGTGAAGCCCACCGATCCGCTCACGTTCGCCGCGGTGACGGCACTGCTTGCAGCGACGGCTTTCGCCGCTTGTTATTTCCCGGCGCGGCGTGCGATGCACGTCGATCCAATGATTGCGTTGCGATACGAATAGGCTATGGACGCGGCTCTCACAAACCCAAATTTGTTCCCGCAATCGGAAGAAGTACGAAAAACAGAAGCTGATAACCGGGACGCGCTTTTGTCCGCGAGCGTGCGTCTAAATTTGCGGCAAAGCAGCGGATCGCTCGTTGAGTTGCGCCGGGCACGTCGCTCGGATTCCCATCGGCAAAGTTTATCGGCGCAGGGCTTCCTCCTTGCGCTCAATCAGCAAGGGGCACTGGTGGCACGAAAGATGGATGACACAGATCGGAAGCCAGATCGGAGCACGGTCCGGCAGATTGAAGAACCAGGCCGCGCGGGTGTAACAGTTCTGGCGGAAGAAATCGAGGAACGGTTATACAGCACTCCAAATCCCACCACTCCTCAACTACGCGAGATTCGGCGGGAATTTACGCACCGGCTGAAAGACGCTGCGCCGCATGTCGTCATCGAACTCGGCGACCTTTTGATCGACTTGCAGCGGACGGACAGCCGGTTCATCGCCTACGAGCTGATCCATCATCACGCGGCTGCGCTTTCCCATTTAAATGCGTGGCAACTCGAACAGCTCGGCCGCGGCATCGCCAGTTGGGGCGCGGTCGATTGCTTCGCCGTCTACCTCGCAGGGCCAGTCTGGCGGGGCCGGCGCGTTCCAAATACTTTGATTCACGGCTGGGCGCGTTCTGTTGACCGCTGGTGGCGCCGTGCCGCTCTCGTCAGCACGGTGCCGCTCAATAGCAAATCACAAGGCGGCACAGGCGACACCTACCGCACGTTGCAAGTGTGCCGCCTGCTTGAACGCGACCACGACCCGATGGTGGCGAAAGCGCTCTCGTGGGCGCTGCGCGAACTCGCCAAGCGCGATCCTCGTGCCGTGCGCGAATTCCTTGCGAGCCGTAAAGACGCGCTGCCCGCGATTGTTGTGCGCGAAGTGACGAACAAGCTCACGACCGGCGTAAAAAATCCAAAATCGAAATCGGCGGCCGCGAAGTAGCCTCCTCGCGAAAGGTGCGGACCCACATGGCCAACATGCTGAACGCGCTCCTTCAAGACATCCGCTACGGTATTCGCATGCTCGTAAGAAATCCGGGCTTCGCGATGGTCGCCATTCTTACGCTCGGTCTCGGAATCGGCGCGAACACCGCCGTCTTCTCGGTGATTAACTCCGTCCTGTTGCGTCCGCTCCCGCTTCCAGATTCCCGCCGCATTGCCGTCGTATTCCGCAAGAACGTGCACGCGGAGCGTAGTTGGGCGGTTTCCTACCCCGACTTGCAGGACTGGCAGCGCCAATCCCAGGTCTTCGAAGCCATCAGCGCGTTCGCGCCCAGCAGCGTGAACCTCACCGGACGCGATCAACCGACGCGCGTGCGCGGCGGTTTCGTTTCCGCCAATTTCTTCCGCGTCCTCGGAGTCCAACCCGACCTCGGCCGCGGTTTTCAGCCCGGCGATGACGAAGCTGGCGCCGCGCACGTGATCGTCATCAATTACAGCGTCTGGCAGGGACTTCTCGGCGGCGACCCTCACATTCTCGGCAAGCCGCTCACGCTGAACGGCGAAGTCTTTACGATCGTCGGCGTGATGCCGCAAGGGTTTCGCTTCCCCATCGATTACGTCGACACATGGATTCCCGTGCAGTACGACCCTCATTTCTCGCGCGAGCGCTCCGCAGAAACTGTCGGCGCGATTGGCCGGATTAAGCCGGGAGCGAGCCGCGAGCAAGCCCAGACCGAGATGGACACAATTACGCGGCGGTTGGCGCAGCAGTTTCCGGATACAGACGCATTGCGCGGCGTCGAAATCGTCCCGGTGCAGGATGTGGTGACTGAGGACGTCCGGCCGGCGGTTCTCGTACTCTCGGCTGCCGTCGCGTTCGTGCTTCTGATCGCCTGCGCGAACGTCGCCAGCCTCTTCCTCGCTCGCGCGGCGGGCCGCTATCGCGAAATGGCTCTGAGAGCCACACTCGGCGCAGGTGCGGGCCGCTTGATCCGGCAAATGATCACTGAAACTCTTTTGGTGTGGTTCGCGGGCGCAGCACTCGGTCTCGCCATCGGCCGTTTGGCGCTCGACGCGCTCGCGCGAATACGTCCGTCCGATTCGTGGGCCCAATTTCCGCGCGAGCTTGACGTGCCGGTCCTCGCGTTCACGATCGCGATCACGATTTTCACCGGCCTTATTTTTGGACTGATCCCCGCGCTGCGCTTTTCGAATCCAAATCTCGTCGGAGCGCTCAAGGAAGGTAATCGTGCCGCCGGACGCGGCGTCGCCGCAAGCCGCACCGGACGCTGGCTTGTGGTTTCGCAAGTTGCCCTCGCGCTGATTCTGCTTTTCGGCGCGGGGCTGACGATGAAGAGCCTCGCCCGCCTCACGGGCGTCAATCCCGGCTTCAATCCGAATCATCTGCTCTCGCTCGAGTACCGCTTGCCGCGCACGAAGTATCCTGAGAAAGCGCAGCAGTGGAATTTTCATCGCCAGGTGGTCGAACGCGCGGGCGCGTTGCCCGGAGTTGTCTCCGCCGCGGAAGTTCTTGGCCTGCCGATTAGCGGCAATGGAGGTGACACGTCTGTCGTCTTCCCGGATCGCGCTGCCCCGGTGCCCTCCGAAATTCCTCGCGCACAGATCAATGCCTGCGACCCTCACTATTTCCGCACGATGGAAATTCCGCTTTTGCGCGGACGCGATTTCAACAACGGAGACACTCCCGATTCTCCGACGGTCGCTATCGTGAATCAAACCATGATCAATAAATTCTGGAATGGCGCCGACCCGATCGGAAAATCCATTCGCCTACCTGAAGAAGGCAACATCACCGCCACGGTCGTCGGCTTCGTCGGAGACGTAAAGCAATACAATCTCGACGACGCCACTATCGCCCAGATATACGTCCCGCAAGCTCAAAGCCCGAATCTTTTCGCCACTCTCGTCGTTCGCACCCAGGGCGATCCGATGCTGGTTTCGAGCGCCCTGCGCAGCGCCGTCTGGGCTGTCGATAAAGACCAGCCCGTCTGGAAAATTCGCACCGAGCAATCCCTGCTCGACATTTCGGTGGGGTCGCAACGCTTTTTGATGATGATGATGGGAGTCTTTTCGATGCTGTCGCTCGTCCTCGCGGCGATCGGAATCTACGGCGTGATTTCGTATTCCACGAGCCAGCGCATTCAGGAAATCGGAGTCCGCGTTGCCCTCGGCGCTCAGAAGCGCGACATCTTACGTTTGATATTCGGCGAAGGATTGTGGATTGCCGCATGTGGAGTCGGGATTGGCGCGGTGGGCGCTTTCGGACTCACGCGTTTTCTCTCGAGCCAGCTGTACGGCGTGAGTGCCAGCGACCCTGCAACGTTCGCCAGTGTCGCGCTGCTGCTCGTCGCCGTCTCGCTCGTCGCGTGTTACGTCCCGGCGCGCCGCGCAATGCGCGTCGATCCGATGGTGGCATTGCACTACGAATAGTCGGTTGACGCCCGCGCGAGCAAAAGGATACTTGGAGAAATCGATGGCTGCCGTTTTACAGGACGTTCGATATGCGGTTCGCATGCTGGCGCGAAATCCGGCGTTCACCGTCGTCGCCGTACTTACACTCTCGCTCGGCATCGGCGCGAACACTGCGATCTTCAGCGTGGTGCGGCGCGTCATGCTACAGCCGCCGCCGTATCAGCAGCCCGAAACTCTCGTTCAAATTTTCAACACGTATCTTCCGGCGTGGCCGCAGCTCGGTTTGTCACCCGGCGATTTCCAGGATTTCCGCCGCCAGTCGCGTTCCTTCTCGGAGATGGCGGCGTACATCGACATATCTCAAGGATTCAATCTTACAGGACAAGGCGATCCCGAGCGAGTGCAAGCCGCCTACGCCGATTCGAATTTCTTTCCGATGCTGGGTGTCCGCCCCGTTGCCGGACGCACGTTCACGTCAGAACAAGACAAGCCAGGTTCTGCTCCCGCCGCGCTCATCACGCATCGTTTCTGGCAAAGCCATTTCGGTTCTGATCCCGCGATCGTCGGACGCACGCTCACTCTCGATGGCAAGGGCTACGCGCTAATCGGCGTGCTGCCATCGGGACTCGACCTCTCTCGCTGGGCCGATCTCTGGCTTCCCGTCGGCGAGTATCAGGACGATCTCACCGGACACGTGCATCACCCGTACAGCGCGCTCGCGCGTCTGAAGCCGGGAGTTTCGCTCGCCGAAGCGCAAGCGGAACTCGCGACGCTCAACCATCAGGAAGAGCTTGCGTTTCCAGACACCCACAAGAATTGGGGCATCGCCGCACAGATAATGCAGGACCCGGCTGCTGCCAAGTTGCGCGTCGCCCTGCTTGTCCTTTTCGCCGCCGTAGGACTCGTGCTCCTGATCGCCTGCGCGAACATCGTGAATCTGCTTCTCGCGCGTAACGCTGCTCGTCAAAAAGAAATCGCGCTGCGCATCGCGCTCGGCGCAAGCCGTGCAAGGCTTGTCGCGCAACTGCTGACCGAAAGTGTTCTGCTTTCGATGCTCGGCGGTATCGGTGGAATTCTTCTCGCTAGTATTGGCCTGCGAGCGCTAAACGCGCTCATCCCATCCGAACTCGCCATAGTAAAAGACACGGGCCTCGACGGCTGGGTGCTCGCGTTCACGATCGGTGTCTGCTTCCTATCTGGCATCGTCTGCGGGCTCGTGCCCGCAATCCAAACGCTCAATCAAGATTTGCACACCGTGCTAAAAGAAGGCGGCCGCACGTCTGCTGCTTCCAGCGGCAATAAATTGCGCAGCATCCTCGTCGTCGCGCAGGTGGCCTTAGCGCTAATTCCGTTGGTGGGCGCCGGTCTGCTCATCCGAAGTTTCGATCGCCTGCTCAGCGTCGACCCGGGCTTCCGCCCCGACCACATTCTCACCATGGAAGTGGACCAGCCCGCGATATCACTCGCCGAACTCAACAAAATGTCGAACGATCAGCAGACTGAATTTTTTCGCAAGCAATCTTTCCAGTTCGAGCAAATGGCTGAACGCATTCAAAATCTGCCGGGTGTAAAGGCGGTCGGCGGCATCGACGTGCTTCCCCTTGCCACCGCGCTTCACTCCGCTTCGCGCTTTCTCATCGAAGGCCAGCCCATTCTCGAAGCCGGAGCGCGCCCTGTAGCACAAACGCGCGCCGCGAGCCTCGGCTACTTCGCCGCGATGGGCATTCCGCTCGTCAAAGGGCGCCTTTTTACCGATGCCGATCTCGGCGGTGCGAACATCGTCATCAACGAAGCAATGGCCAAGCGCTTTTGGCCCGGCGCTGAGCCCATCGGCAAACGCGTCAACCTGTGTTCACTTGCAGCTGATCCCTGCTGGTCTCCGGTTATCGGCGTCGTTGGCGACATCCACCAATTCGGCCTCGAAGCTGACCCCACGTTTGACGTGTATGGCACCGGCGGATGGCCTCCGCACTTTGTGATTCGCACGAGTACTGATCCGGCAGCTCTCGCCCACGCCGCCACGGAAGAAATTCACAAGATCGATCCGAACTTGCCCGTCATCCACGTGACGACGCTCGACGGCTTGCTTTCATCCACGGTAGCGCCGCGCCGCTTCTCCACCGTTCTGCTCGGAATTTTTGCAGTTCTCGCGCTTTTGCTCGCAGCCGTCGGAATTTACGGCGTGATGAGCTACGTCGTAAGCCTGCGCATCAACGAAATCGGGATTCGCATGGCGCTCGGCGCGCAACCGCGCGACATCTGGCGCCTCGTCATCGGCCGCGGCGCAAAACTCGCGCTCGCAGGCGTGGCGATTGGCCTTATCGGCGCCCTCGCGCTCACACGATTGCTTTCAAGTTTGCTGTTTGAAGTGCGCGCGAGCGATCCGGTAACTTTTGGCGCCGTCGCGTTGCTGCTGACGGCCGTCGCGTTGCTCGCGTGTTATTTTCCCGCACGCAGCGCCATGCGTGCCGATCCGATGATTGCGTTGCGATATGAATAACACACCCGAGAGGTGGACAGAGGGCAGTTAAGAAGTAATATAGGGCTCTTCTTTACATCTCTCAGGGGCGAATGAATGGAAACCATGTGGCAGGATTTGAAATACGGGTGGCGAATGCTTCGGCGGAGTCCCGGCTTCGCCGCCGTTGCCATACTCACGCTTGCGATCGGCATCGGCGCGAACGCTGCGATGTTCAGCGTCATCAACACAGTTCTCTTGCGCCAGCTTCCGTTTCCCGACGCGCAGCGCATCGTTTTCATCTGGGAGACCGACCCGAACCGCAATATCGATCGCGGCACGGCATCACCTGCCGAGCTTCTCGATTGGCGCGACCAGAGCAAATCTTTCGAGGAAATTTCCGGCTGGGGCGCTTGGTATTTCACGCTCACGGGGAACTCCGAACCGGAGCAGGTGATCGGCGCGCACGCATCCGGCAATTTCTTCCGGATGCTGGGCGTCGCTCCTTTGCTTGGCCGCGATTTCAGCGCCGAGGACGAAAAGCCCGGCAACAATCAAGTGGTGATCATCAGCTACGGACTTTGGCAGCGGCGCTTCGGCGGGGATACCGGAATTGTCGGCAGAAGTATTTTGGTAGATGACAAACCATTCACTGTGATCGGCGTCCTCCCGCGCGGCTTTTCGCTATTTGGCAATAGCCGCGACCTCGAGACCTGGATACCGTACGCATTCGATCGCACGCAACTGAATCGCGAGGACCACTCCGTTGTTGCTTTCGGCCGACTCCGAAAAGACGTCAGCCTGCAGCAAGCGCAAGCCGAAATGGAAACGATCTTTGCGCGCCTGAAGAAACAATATCCCGGTATTGACCAGCAGAACGGCGTCCGGCTGGTTCGATTTCGCGACGACCTGACGCGAAACCTGAAATCTGGAGTGCTGATTCTATTTTGCGCTGTCGGTCTCGTCCTGCTGATCGCCTGCGCCAATATCGCGAACCTGATGCTAGCTCGCGCCGCCTCGCGCGAGCGCGAAATTGCCGTCCGGGCTTCACTTGGCGCAGGCCGCCGCCGAATTATTCGCCAGCTCCTTACAGAAAGCGTGCTGCTCGCATTGATCGGTGGCGCACTCGGCATCTTGATTGCCTACGGCGGCCTTCATCTTCTGCGCAGCGCTCTTCCCGCCGGCGGTGGTTACGGCGAAATCCCGCATTCCGAATGGCTCGGCCTCGATTGGTTCGTGCTTGCATTCACCATGGCCATTTCTCTCGTAACGGGCATCCTCTTCGGGCTGGCGCCGACAATCCAAATTTCACGCTCCGAATTGTACGAATCGCTGAAAGAAGGCAGCCGCGGTTCCACCAGCGGGCGTCGCAGCCAGTTCACCCGTTCCGCGCTGGTGGTCTCCGAAATTGCATTCTCTCTGCTTCTCCTGGTCTGCGCGGGATTGTTGTTTCGAAGTTTTTATACCTTGATGTCGGAAAGTCTCGGATTCGATCCAGAGCATGTTCTCACCGCGCAGGTCTGGCTCCCTGAAGCGCATTATCCGCCGGGCCAGCCGCTCATGAATTTCTATCAGCAGGTGATCGATCGCATGGGAGCTCTTCCCGGCGTGAAATCCGCAAGCGCCGTGAATTTCCTGCCGATGAGCGGCTGGGGAGATTTTTGCAATTTTGATATCGGCGGCAGGCCCGTCGCTCCCGCGGATAAGCCTTACACCGCGCAATATCGCGTTGGCGATTGGCGCTACCTCCACACGATGGGAATGACGATCAAGGATGGCCGCGACTTTACTTCCGCGGACGGTCCCGGCGCCGCAGGAGTCGCAATCGTCAACCAATCGCTCGTGCATCGCTACTGGCCGGACGAAAATCCCATCGGCAAACAAATTCATCTCAGATTTTCGCCGGTGCGGACAGCGTGGCAGCCCCTCTCGCAGGATACGTGGCTCACGATCGTTGGGGTTGTTGGCGACGTGAGCGAGTGGGAATGGGGCGTCCAAAAAATCGGGAAAGTATATTTGCCGTACGCGCAGAATCCGTCGCGGATCATGCGCCTCGTGATGCGTTCTACCGGCGATCCCGGCGCGCTCACGTCCGGAATGCGCCAGGCCGTCGAAAGCATCGATCCCACACAGCCCGTCAGCGAAATTCACACGATGGACGAGCTGGTCGCCGCTGCGATCTCCCAACGCCGCCTCAATATGTTTTTGCTCGTGCTCTTCGCGGCGATCGCGACGATTCTCGCCGCCATCGGAATTTACGGCGTAATGTCCTACGCCGTCACCCAGCGCTCGCACGAAATCGGAATTCGCATGGCCCTCGGCGCCAAACCTTCCGACGTTCTCAAAATGGTCGTCAGCGACGGAATGAAACTCGCCGGGATCGGACTGCTGATCGGAATCGTCGGCGCCTCGATCCTCACTCGGTATCTCGCGAGCGAGTTGTACGGAATCAAAGCATCCGATCCAGTCACGTATGTAGGAGTTGCTCTCGGGTTAACAGCAGTGACCGCAGCGGCTTGTTATTTCCCCGCGCGGCGCGCCACAAAAGTTGACCCGCTGTCTGCATTGCGGCACGAATAGTAGAAACACGGGGCGGGAAAGGCACTACTGATGGACAGCTTCTTGCACGATTTGAAATACGGTGTCCGGATGCTCCTGAAAAATCCGGGCTTCACCGCGATTGCGGTGCTCACACTCGCGCTCGGCATCGGCGCCAACACGGCGATCTTCACCGTCGTGAATGGCGTCTTGCTCCGCCCGCTCGCATTCCGCGACCCGTCGCGCATCATGCTTGTGGTCGAACGCAACGCCATGTTCCCGATCATCAGCACCTCGTATCAAAATTACAAGGACTGGCGCGATCAAAGCCGTTCCTTCGACTCTCTGGAAGCCTCGTGCTTCACAAACCTCACCCTCACCGGTCTCGGCGAGCCCGAACGCTTCAAAGCGAGATACGCGACCGCCGGCCTTCTCCCGCTTCTCGGCGTCACGCCCATCATCGGCCGCTCGTTTCTTCCCGAAGAAGACCGCGCCGGCGGCCCTCCGGTCGCGATGATCAGCTATTCGCTCTGGCAGCGCCGCTTCGGCGGCTCCACGGATTGGCTCGGCAAGCCGATCACTCTCGACGCACAGCCGTACACGCTCATCGGCGTCCTCCCTGCGGGTTTTCAATTCCTTCAGCCCGCCGATATTTACGTTCCCTTCGAACCGTGGGCCAAGACTCTTCCAGATGATCGCGACTGGCATCCCGGAATCATTCCCACTGCGCGCTTGAAACAAGGCGTCCCGCTTGAACAAGCCCGCGCCGAAATGAAAACGATCACCGCCCGGCTCGCCAAGCAATATCCCGAAGCCGACGCGAGCGTCAGCGCTGATGTCGTGCACCTGCAGGACCAGATGGTCCAAAATGTTCGCCCCGCGCTTATCATTCTTCTCTGCGCTGTCGGCTTCATCCTGCTGATTGCCTGCGCCAACGTCGCAAACCTTCTTCTCTCGCGCGCCGCCTCTCGCTCAAAAGAAATTGCCATCCGCACGGCGCTGGGAGCCTCGCGCATGCGCGTTGTGCGCCAGCTTCTTACCGAAAGCGTCGTAATCGCGCTTCTCGGCGGGGGACTCGGACTTTTCCTCGCGAATCTCTCGCTCGCGCCGCTTCTCAGGCTCGCCGCCAGCAGCGTTCCGGATGTCGGCGTAGTTCGCATCGATCGCTGGGTTCTCTTTTTCACGATTGCGGCATCGCTTCTCACCGGAATTTTGTTCGGCCTCGTGCCTGCGCTTCGCACCGCGCAATTAGATTTGCGCGAGACTCTCAACGAATCCGGCCGCGGCTCCACTGGTGCTGCAGCTAGCCATCGGCTTCGTTCCGTTCTCGTCGTCTCCGAAATCGCGCTTGCGATGCTGCTTCTCGTTGGCGCGGGGCTGCTCCTCCGCAGCTTCGAGCGCATGCAAGCAGTCGCTCCCGGTTTCCAACCCGATCATCTTCTCGCCGCGGATATTCCACTCTCTCAAACCGAATATCCCAAGCCCGAGCAGCGGTTCCAATTTTTCGATCGCTTACTCGAACGCGCCCGCACTCTTCCCGGCGTGCGTTCAGCTGGCGCCGCCTCGTTTCTCCCGATGAACGGCACGGGCGGGATCATTCGATTCAACATCTACGACCGCCCTCCGAAAAATACGAGTGAATACGCCGCGGTCGGGTTCCGGTTCATCACTCCGAATTATCTGGAGACGATCGGCGTTCCGCTCATCTCCGGACGCATGTTCACGGAAAACGATCGCGAGCACGCGCCCGACGTCGTCATCATCAACCAGTCCATGGCCAAACAATATTTTCCCGACCGCTCGCCACTCGGCAAGCGCATCCAAATCGGTTCGCCGCCAGACCCGCAGATTCCGTGGATGGAAGTGGTCGGCGTCGTTGGCGACGTCCGCCCCGGCCTCGGCACCGAACCGCAGTCGGAAATGTTCATTCCGTATCGCCAGGTTGACGCGCTGATTCCGGTCCTTCAGCTTTCCGTGATTCTGCGCACCAGTCTCGATCCGAAAAGCGAAACATCCGCGTTGCGCGGCGCGCTCGCCGAAATCGACAAGAATCAGCCGCTCGTCAACGTTCGCACGATGGAAGACAGCATGGCCACATCCGTCGCGCAGCCGCGCTTCCGCACCTGGCTGCTCGGTCTTTTCGCCGTGCTCGCGCTGCTGCTCTCGACGATCGGAATTTACGGCGTGATGTCCTACTCCGTCACGCAACGTGTCCACGAAATGGGAATCCGCATCGCGCTGGGCGCTCAGCCGCACCAGGTTTTTCAGCTCGTCACCGGCCAAGGTCTGCGCCTCGCGCTTCTCGGTGTGGCAATCGGCGCTGTCGCGTCGTTCGCTCTCACTCGCGTCCTCCACAGCTTTCTCTACAACGTCAGCGCGCTCGATCCTGTCACCTACATCTCAGTCGCAGCCGTACTTGTCGCTGTGGGCCTGCTCGCGTCGTATTTGCCCGCGCGCCGCGCTACGAAAGTCGATCCACTAGTCGCTTTGAGGTATGAGTAAGAAACTATGAACAACACATCCGAAACGCTTCGCGACACCAATGGCAGTAAACTACAGGGAGACGGCCCGCGCGTCATGACAAATCCACATTCCAACCGCACACGCATTCTTGGTCGCTGACGATCAGCCGGATATTCGCGAGGCGCTCCGCCTCTTGCTCAAGGGCGAAGGCTTCGACACCGAAACCGTCGCGTCACCTGCCGCCGTCCTCTCCGCGCTCGAAGCGCGCGAATTCGATGGCTTGCTGATGGACCTGAACTACGCGCGCGACACCACGTCCGGCCAGGAAGGCCTCGACTTGCTTTCCAATATTCGCGCGAAAGACAGCACGCTTCCCATCATCGTCATGACCGCCTGGGGCAGCCTGGAGCTGGCCGTCGAAGCGATGCGCCGCGGCGCGAAAGACTTCGTTCAGAAGCCGTGGGAAAACGCGCGCCTTCTCGCCATCCTCAAAACGCAAATCGAACTTTCGCAAGCCTTGCGCAAAAGCCAGCGCCTGGAAGCTGAAAATCGCCTGCTCCGCGCCGATGGACGCCCGACCTTAATCGCAGAATCGGCCGCCATGCGCCCGGTGTTGGATTTAATTGCGCGCGTAGGCCCTTCCGACGCGAACGTCCTCATTACCGGCGAGCACGGCACGGGAAAAGAAGTAATCGCTCGAACTCTCTACGCGCTTTCGCCCCGCGTCGGACGTCCGCTCGTCACCGTAAACGCCGGCGGCCTTCCCGAAGGCGTTTTTGAAAGCGAGCTTTTCGGCCACGTGAAGGGCGCATTCACTGACGCAAAATCGGATCGCGTTGGCCGCTTCGAACTCGCTGACGGTGGCACGCTGTTCCTCGACGAAATTGCCAATGTGCCCATGAATCTTCAGGCCAAGCTTCTGCGCGCGCTCGAAACAGGCGAACTCGAACGCGTCGGCTCATCCACCACGCGCCGCGTCGATGCTCGCATTCTTTCCGCCACGAATGCTGACGTGCAGGCCGAAGTGGCTGGCGGCCGGTTCCGCGAAGATTTGCTTTTCCGGTTGAACACGATTGAAATTCACCTGCCGCCGCTCCGCGAACGCAAAGAAGATATTTCGATTCTCGCGCACCATTTCCTTCGCCAGTCCGCGCAACGCTATCGCAAGCAGCTCGAAGGTTTCGAGCCGGTTGCGTTGCAGGTTTTGCTCGATCATCCGTGGCCGGGAAACGTACGCGAGCTCGATCATTCGATCGAACGCGCCGTGCTGATGGCGGAGGGCGCGCAAGTTCGCGCGAGCGATCTCGGATTGCGTCCCGCGCGCGAGGCTTCGTTGAAGTTGGATGAAATGAGTATTGAAGATGTCGAGCGCGTCCTGATTCAAAAAGCTCTCGCTCGCTTCGGCGGCAACGTCAGCCATGCGAGCAAAGCGCTCGGCCTGAGTCGCAGCGCTCTCTATCGCCGCCTGCAAAAATACAGCCTTTGAAACCTCTACTGTACGAACGCCGCATTCTGCTTCTGGCCCTCTCTGCCGGCCTGGGCAGCACGATCGTCGCGCTGATCCTTCTTTGGACGGGCGGCTATTCGTCGAAACTTCAATGGACGCTTACCGTCCTTATGGTTTTGACGTGGCTCAGTTTCGCATTCTCGGCGCAGAACCGCGTCGTTTTCCCGCTCCGCACGCTTTCGAACCTTCTGGCCGCATTGCGCGAAGGCGACTTTTCAATTCGCGCCCGCGGCGCCAATCGCGAAGACGCGCTCGGCGAAGTCCTGCGCGAAGTGAACGCACTCGGCGAAACGCTTCGGCAGCAGCGCCTCGGCGCTTTGGAAGCGACGGCACTGCTTCGCAAAGTGATGGAGGAAATCGACGTCGCCGTTTTTGCATTCGACGGCAACGGTTCACTCCGCCTCGTCAACCGCGCCGGTGAACGCATTTTGAATCAACCCGAAGAGCGGCTGCTCGGCCGAAACGCTCGCGACCTCGGGCTCGCCGAATGTCTCAACGGCGAAACGCCTCGGATCGAGCAGATTGCATTCCCCGGCAAATCCGGCCGCTGGGAAATTCATCGCGGAAGTTTTCGCGAAGGCGGCCTCGCGCACCAGTTGCTCGTGATCACGGATTTAAGCCGCGCGCTCCGCGACGAAGAACGGCAAGCCTGGCAGCGACTCATCCGCGTGCTCGGCCACGAGCTGAATAACTCGCTCGCGCCCATTAAATCCGTCGCCGAAAATCTCGGCAGCGTTCTCGGCCGCAAAGAACGCGCGGCCGATTGGCAGGAGGACATGCGCAGCGGCCTTAATATCATCGCCGCGCGCACCGACGGCCTCGCTCGTTTCATGAGCGCTTACGCGCGTCTCGCAAAATTACCGCCACCTTCCTTTCAGGGCGTCAACGTCGGCGCGTGGATTCGCCGCGTCACAGGACTTGAGTCGCGCCTCCAGGTGAAACTCCAAACCGGCCCGGAAGTGCAAATTGAAGCCGACCCCGACCAACTCGATCAGCTTCTAATCAATTTGCTTCGCAATGCAGTCGACGCCTCGCTCGAAACCGGCGGCGGCGTTCGCGTCGGCTGGGATCGCGAGGACGGCTATATAGATGTCTGGGTTCAGGACGACGGCCCCGGCATCCCGAATCCCACGAACCTCTTTGTGCCGTTCTTCACTACCAAACCTGGCGGCTCGGGCATCGGCCTGGTTCTGAGCCGGCAAATCGCTGAAGCTCACGGCGGCACATTGACGCTCGAGAATCGCGAAACCGAGCGGGGCTGCGAAGCCCGGCTCCGGCTTCCGCTGAACAACTAAATCGCGTCTCGAAAATGATGTTGAAGGCCCCCCTCCTACAGTAGATTAGAAAAATGTAAGTTATAGAATCCTGACGGGTTAGTCTGATTTCTAATCGCGGAACAGTAAATCAACAGCCGACGCAGCCCGGGGGAAAACGCGGTGATGGGTAGCGAAGCTTGTGCCCGGCATCGGAGTTGCGTTCGATAGTGTGGCGTTCGTCGTCATAAGAAAACGATCGATGTTAGCGCAGGCGTTAGAAATTGGTAATCCGTAGAAGTACGCAGAACTGTGGAAATCGCGACGGGATTCAAAACGGGACTCGGGCCGCTTGCGTGGAACGGATTAGTTCGATTCGAGGGCCTTTACGCGCCGCTCAAGCTCTCGCGTAATCTCCTCAGCTTCCGCAGTCTCTGAAAACGTGACGGGTGCGCCGACCGTGACGCGAATGTGTCCGGCACTCGTCCAATGTTTGTTCGCTTCGCGCAGATCGAAGAGGCCTTCAAGCCGCATCGGAATTACCGGGATGCGCAGGCGATTGACGAGCAGTCCGATTCCTGCGCGGAACGGAGCGATTGTGCCATCGGGCGTGAGCTCGCCTTCGGGAAAAATCAGCACGCTCCAGCCGCGATCCACTAGCTCGCCCGCAAACGCGAAACTCTTGCGGAATCCGGCGCGCATCGGCAGCGGAAACACGTGAAACAGCGCGACGACGAGCGGATATTGCACGCGCCCGAGCCATGCTCGAAAAAATCCAGTGCCGGGTGGCGGATTTCGCAGCGCCGCAAGCCGCTCTCCTCCCATCGCCACTGCAGTGCGCCATCGCAGGCGCGCCGGAAGCGTCGTCAGCACAAATCCTGGATCGATGTACGTCACGTGATTCGAGACGATCAGCACAGGTCCTCTGACGCCGCGCAAATTTTCGCGACCGCGCACGCGCGGCCATCCAAGCAGCAGCATCGCCGGCCGCACCAGTAAATAAAACGCCAGAGCGCGAATCCATCGCACCGGCCACCAGCGCGGCCAGCGTGGGTAGTGAAAATCTGGCCCACGTGAATCGTGGGGAAAGGACGTGCCGCGATTTTCATCGAGATTTCCGGCGGCGTCCGCGTGCGCAATTAGTTTTTCGACGTCAGCCACGGATTGCGCGTTCGCGAATTCCGTTTCGCTCAAATCGACCTGGTAGCGGTCTTCTAGCGCGCTCATCAATTCCACGCGCTCGATCGAACTGAGCTGCAAGTTCGCGCTGCCAGTTTGCGCCGCTGCACCGTGCGAAATTATCTGCAGCAAGTCCGCCACGCTCGATGGCGCCGCAGCCTTCGCGTCAGGTTCGGCGGAGCGCTCGCCGCCGCCACCCAGCTCTTCTGCGACCGCTTCGCGAATACGCGCGAGAATCGGCTTCTGCGTCGGCGTCCGCGGAAAATCCTGGCCGCGCCACACGATCCAGCGGCGCATCTGCTGAAACGGCGCGAGCCGCGTATTCGCCCGCTGGATGATTTCAGCCGGATTCACCGTATCGCGCAAAAGCAGCACGGCGCACGGCTCCGCGTTCCCGTCACGATCCAGTCCGGTCACGACGCAATCGCGCACGCCCGGTTCCTTGCGCAACTCTCCTTCGAGATCCTCGGGATAAATTTTCAAACCCGCGGGCGTCACGATCACGTTTTTCTGCCGCCCTTTGAAATAGAGAGTGCCGTCCGTAGCGCGCTCGCCCAAATCGCCAGTGTGAAACCAGCCGTCCGCATCGAGCACCGTCATCACGCCCGATTCTTTCCAATATCCCGACGCCACATTTTCGCCGCGTACCAGAATTTCGCCGGTCTCGGAAAGTTTCACTTCGAGGCCCGGCAGCGTTTTGCCGATCGAGCCCTGTCCAAGTTTAAAGGGATGATTCACGCTGACGAGCGAAGTGGTTTCCGTGAGGCCGTAGCCTTGAATCGCGGCGTAGCCCAGCCGGCCCCAGAATTTCTCAGTTGAAGTGGAAAGCGCTGCGCCGCCGGAAATCACCGCCCAGAATTTCCAACCGAAGCGGCGGTGAATCACACGGAAGCGCCACCATCGCCGCAGAAAATGCTCGCCGCCGGCTCGTTCGAAATCGCGCTGAAATTCTTCGAGCTGGCCGCGCGCGGCCAAGTCGCGTTCGATCTGGTCCTGCAGCGATTCGAGCAGCCGCGGCACCGTGACGAGCACGGACACGCGCTCGTCGTGTATCACGCGAATCACCTCGTCGGGATTGAGCGTATCCAGAAAGATTGATGTACCTCCAAGAATCTGCGGTAGAAAAATTCCGAGAAGCTGGCCGAAGACATGGCTGAGCGGGAAGAAGATCGAGAAATCGCAGCGGGTGAAAAAAGCGCTCGTAGCGACGGTAGCGGTTGATTTCCTTTTCGATTGTTTCGAGGTTCGCGAGCAGGTTTCCGTGCGTGAGAACGACGCCGCGCGGCTCCGAAGTGGTGCCGGAAGTAAACACAATTTCAATCGGATCGCTTCGCTGCATGGGCGGCATGGGCGGCGAGGACAATTCGCGAGGCGGGGATTGAGTGCTGCGTTCGCCGAGACTTTCAAGTTCGATGACCGGGACGCCTAATTCCTGGGAAAGGCCTTGAGAAGCGGGGCGGGAAATTTCGCGACCTACGACCGCGAGGCGCACGCCAGCCTGCCGTGCGACGCGCGCGGCAAAATTCTTGTCGGCAATCGCGTCCATTGGCACGGCGACTGCACCTGCGAAAAGGCATCCAAGAAAAGCCGCGAGCCACTCGCCGGAGTTTTCGCCCCAGAGGAGAACACGGTCGCCTTTCGCAATGCCGCGCGACGCAAGCTCTTGCGCGAAAACATGCGCGGTGCGGAGCAATTGCGCATACGTCCACCGCACCATCCGGTAGCCGCGCCGCCACGCTACCGCAATTTCGCCGGACGGACGCGATTCGGGCTGGAAATACTCGAGGAGAGACTGCCTCGCCATGGCGCGTCCAGTGTCGCTCATTCCCGCGCGAATTGGGAATAGGCGGGATACAATCGCAGGCCTTGCGAGTCTAAGGGGATGGCGGGGTTGATCGCCGCGCGTCATGCAGAAAGAAAATATTCTCCAGGGCTTAAGGCCGGCTGTTTTCCGGGAGTTATGTGTTGGGGCTTAAGCTCCGACCCGCTCGACAGCGATGAGGCGAAGCCCACGACGAGAAATGCACTCGTCGTGGCTACCCCGCGAGAAAGGGCTTGAGTACGGTGCGACGGTTGCTAGTTCAAAAACAAAAGAGCCGGCACGATGCCGGCGGTACGAAAAGCGACCGAGGCGTTTGCGCGAGAGGGCACGGTCCCGCAAATTCGTCTGGGATCTCGACATGCCGTGCCCCTACTGGATGAATTTGAAGTCCGATTAAATTTTGACGCAGTGAATCTGGCGGCGAGTCGCCGCGCTTCAAAGGGAGAGATACATTGAGTTCGAATGATACGGATCAGAAGCTAAACGGATTGAGCCGGCGCAAATTTCTCGAGTCCGGCATCGTGGTGAGCGCGGCCTCGCTCGCGTTTCCCGCGCTGGCGGCTGTGGAGAACCCGGCGCCGGTGGCGGCGAAAGTGAAACCATTCGAGCTTGATGAAATTACCGTTGCCGAATTGCAGGATGGCATGGAATCCGGAAAATACACGTCGCGGTCGATCACGCAGAAATATCTCGACCGGATCGAGGCAATCGACAAACACGGCCCCGCTCTCAATTCGGTGATAGAGCTGAACCCCGACGCGCTTGCGATCGCGGACTCGATGGACGCGGAGCGAAGAGCGAAAGGCTCGCGCGGGCCGATGCACGGAATCCCCGTCCTGATTAAAGACAATATCGGCACGGCCGACCGCATGATGACGACGGCAGGCTCACTCGCGCTCGCCGGCTTTACTCCTACGAAGGATTCGGCGGTGGCGCAGCGCCTCCGCGAAGCCGGAGCGGTGATTCTCGGCAAAACGAACTTGAGCGAATGGGCGAATTTCCGTTCGAGCCATTCTTCGAGCGGCTGGAGCGGACGCGGCGGCCAGACGCGCAATCCCTATTCGCTCGATCGCAATCCCTGCGGATCGAGTTCAGGATCGGGCGCGGCGGTCGCTTCGAATCTTTGCGCCGTCACAGTGGGATCAGAAACCGACGGCTCGGTTGTGTGCCCCTCGTCCGCGAACGGAGTGGTGGGCATCAAGCCGACAGTGGGGCTCGTAAGCCGCTCGGGAATCATTCCCATCTCGCACAGCCAGGACACTGCAGGGCCGATCTGCCGCACGGTTGCGGACGCAGCGGCGCTGCTCTCAGCGATGGCGGGAATCGATCCGGCCGACTCGGCTACCGAGGTGTCACGCGGGAAAGCCGAGCCGGATTACACAAAATTTCTCGATCGCGGCGGTTTGCGCGGGGCGCGGATCGGAGTGATCCGAAAGTTTTTTGAATTCAGCGATGGGTTTGGCCCGCTGATGGAATCGCTGCTCGAAGTGATGAAGCGCGAAGGCGCCGTACTGGTGGATCCTGTGGAAATGGATTCCATCGGAAAATTCGACAAGTCCGAAAATGAAGTGCTGCAATACGAATTCAAGGCTGACCTGAATGCGTATCTCTCCGCGGCCGGTCCCAAAGTTCCGGTGCACTCGCTGAAGGAGATCATCGAGTTCAACAAGCGCAATCGCGACAGGGAGATGCCGTTCTTCGGCCAGGACATCATGGTGAAGTCGGAAGCGAAAGGGCCGCTCACCGACCAGGCCTATCTCGATGCGCTCGAGAAAAATCACCGGCTCACCCGCGCCGAGGGAATTGACGCGGCGATGGACAAACATCAACTCGATGCACTGCTCGCACCGACGGCCGGCCCTTCGTGGCTCACCGACCATGTGACGGGCGACCACGACACGGGCGGAAGTTCTTCGCTCGCTGCGGTGGCGGGCTATCCGAATATCAACGTGCCGGCGGGATTCATATTCGAAATGCCGGTGGGGATTTCGTTTTTTGGGCGGGCTTGGAGCGAGCCGACGCTGATCAGGATCGCGTATGCGTTCGAGCAGGCTACGCGGCTGCGCAAACCTCCGCAGTTTCTGGCGACGGTCGCGATCAAGTAGGGGGGTGCGGGAGCAGGAAGTCAAAGGATTGACACAGAGGACACAGAGAGAGCCACAGAGTTCACAGAGGAAGATTGAATCGCTGCGCCGGAGAACTTCGTCCGCTGCGGAGAGCTTTGTTCGCGGCGAAAAATGGGGCGCGGAAACAAAAAGCCCGGCGTGAGGGGAAACACTCTGCGCCGGGCAATTTCGCGAAGCTGGGTTGTTACTGCTGTTGTTGTTGTGGCTGCTGGTCCTGTTGTTTCGCGACATCCGCTTTCGTTGCGTCTACCGTCACAGTCGCTCCGGGCTTCTGGTAACGAGTGAGGTAGGGCATGAATGGAGTGACTTCGAACGGCATTTTCTCGCGGGCAGAAAGCAGAGGAATCGCCTTGGCCTTGAGCAGTTCGATGCGGTCGCTCCATGGGTCGAGCTTCACGCGAGCGCCAATCGGAAGCGCCGAAATCTGATCGATTTTCGACGCGTCGAGATTGGGAGCCGAATTCATCAACTGCGAAGCCAAGAAAACGCGATTGCCGAGGCGCGGGTTAATCAAGGCCGGCAACGACTTCGATTGCGCATCAAGTTGCTTCAGGAAAAGTCCGGCATTCCCGAGCTTGTCCTTGTACGGGGAATTCTTGAGAAGTTCAAGCGCCTTGTCGCTGGCCATCTTCACCTGTTCGGGACTGTCTTTGAAGGTGAAGTGGCTGAGCGCTTCGACTGTGGAAACGTTGGTCATATCGTTGAAGCCCCACTGATCGGTGGAGGGCTTGGTGACGATGATGTCGGCCAATTCCTGAGCGAGCATGGTCGCGAGGCTGGCTTCGTCCGGCAGCACATCGAGCAGACCGCGGCTTAGGACGATCGTGTGGCCGATCGAGAACATTTCGAGAGTCCCGGTGGTCAGCACGCGGCAGTGAACTTCGGGCTGAACGTCGAGATTGTTGGTGACTTCCAGGTTGTTGACGACCGTTTCGAGAATCTTGTCGACATCTCCAGGCGCAGAGAGAAGGCCAACGCGCTGCAAGCGATCGAGAACATTGACTTCGGCCTGATGCTGCCATTCCCGCTCGGCTTCGATCGGCGAACGATCCTGCTGTTGCGCGGCCTGATCCTGAACGGCGTTCGGCGATTCAATCGTCAGCTCGCTGAACTCTTCCTGGCGTCCGACGTTTTTCAGGTTGTAGCCCCAAAGGCGCGTCTGCGATTTGAAGCGAACGTGGCTGCCGAGGAAATCTTTCAGGTCCGACTCCTGGCTGAAAATGTAAGCAGGAAGCCAGAGCCCGGGTTGGACGTTCAAGCGCCAGCTATCGAAGTGCAGGTTGAAGCCGTTGATTCCGGCGACCGGAGTGTAAACGCCGTTGAAGCGGACGATCGTGTACGTCTGATCTTCGACCCAGACGCGGCCCTTGAAGCGGCCCTTGCCGGATTTCGGGAGCGGCGTGAAATCAAACACGAGGCAGCGAACTTCGCCAAGGAACTCGCGGCGCACGTAATCGATCTGGTAGTGCTGCCGGTCGAATCCGTTCGCGTCGATGTAAATCATCTGCAAGAAGCCTTCAGGAATGTACGACGAGGTGAACCAGCCGCCCATGTGAGCAAGCGGGTTGACGCTGTCGAACTTGCCTTTTTTCTTTGCAAGCATCGAGTTGTTGACGATGCCCTTGGACAGTTCGGCCTGCCCGAGGAAGTAGTGATCGCGCACCGGCACCGCACCCATTTTATCGTCGGCCTTCATGTCCTGAACGTAGGTCTCGATAATGGGGTTGTAGCGGCGGATGGTGGCGATTTCGTCGTGCTCGCGCGCAATCACGCGGTCGATGGCCTGGTCGACGGTAGTGACCGGGCTGGCCGTCGAGGTACCGGCCTGCGGACGAGTTTGATCGGCTGTTTGAGTGGGTGACTGTGCCGAGGCTGCTGCCGCCACCGCGCCCATGAACATGACTGCCAGAACTAATTTCTTCGACGTGCGCATTGCCTTTCCCCCTCTTCCTTCTCAGTAAGCCAATGCAAAAGTGATGTGAACGATGGCCGGAAAATCCACCGGATGGCCGTCTTGTTCAGCCGGCTTGAAACGAATCTGGCGCGCCGCCGCTTGCGCCGAATCATCGAGCCCATAACCGAGGCCCTGAACGACACGCTGAATCTGAACGTCACCAGAGGCGGTGAAGACAACCTGCAAGAGAACGTCCCCTTCTACTTTTTTGGCCCGAGCTTCGTCGGTGTATGTCGGTTTGGGCTTAAATAAAATTTGAACCGGGTTCGTCTTCGACGTGGGCGCCGCTACAGCTTTCACTTTCGGCGCTGGCGCTGCCGTAGCTTCGTCCGCGAAGCCACCCTGCTTCACTGAACCGTGATTCCCGCCCCCGCCTGAACCGGTAGCAACTCCGTTACCAAAGCCGGTGCTCGCGACAACTCCCTTGGCACCTTTTGCTCCGCCGGTACCGTTTCCGTAACCGGGCCCTGTCGGCATGTCATAACTGCCCTTGGCGGCGATGTTGGGCGAACCCTTGGCCTTACCGCTGGCGGGCACGCCATTGGGATCGCCGAATCCGCCGGTTTGAACTTCTTCGCGAGGCTTGCGGAGTGTCGGAATGGCCGAGCTGCCCATCGACGGCAAAGTCTGGTCCGGGTAGGCCTTGGCTACTTCAGGCGTATCCGGCGCTTTCGTATTCTTGTGCGCGGTTGCGGGCTTAGCGATCGGCGATGAAAAAACGGGAGAAATGATCTTTGGCTTAGGCGGAACGACCTCGACTGGCTTTGGTTCAAGCTTGGCCACTTCGCGCTTCACTGGGACCGGCTTCACAGCCACGGGCTTCGGTTGAGGCTGTGGCTGCGGCTTCCATGGCTGGACGACGGGCGCCTCAATCGGAGTCGTCCAGTATCGTTGGACCATCTCCAACCTTTGAGGCATGAGCAACGGGATCAGTACGATCATCGCCAATGCCAGGCACTCCAGGCCAAGTCCGGCTCCAAAGGAACCCCAGCGTGCATCCCCGTCAGGGAGCAGCGATGCGTTAAAGACGGCTCGATTCGTGGTCCTTGCCATAACCCTCTCCACATACCTTTCCTGTCTAAGATGCGTCAAGACAGAAGAACGGCGACCCTACTTTAGTACTAGACAACGGGGCTGGGTGGAATGGGACTGAAGTACTATTCTATCCCCAGTCGTGCTGAAAGCGATAACCCAATTGGTGGTGCTTGCGAACTGGTTAGCCCCTGCGCGTCTCAGAATGGGAATTTGCACTCTTTTGCGTCTCCGGCTTTGATATTTAACCCCAATCAGTGCGTTCGGTTGCGAAGGTTTGTATTTGTAGGGGCCGACGAAATTCCAAGGGACGGAGTAGCGCTGAAGCGACATATACCCGGCATGGTGCTGTAATCGGCCCGCATTCGAAATACATGAAAACATCCAGAACAGCGTCAGAAAACTACTACGAAAACTGCACGGCAGGAGCGTCGCGCGCGCCTGATTGAGTGTGTGCTGGGCAAAGAGAATTCGAGGGCGCGGCATGAATCGCCGAGCCCCCGAGAGTGAGATGTAGCAGTTGATTACTGCGTTGGCTCGACCACGATGAAAGCCGTGCGGCCACCGTGGTTCACAAGCAGGAGTATCGGCTGTTTTCCGGAGCTGGCGATCGCCTGATTGTATTCTTCCACGCTGTGCACGGGCTTGTGATTCACTTCCTGAATCACGTCGCCGCGATTGAGTCCGGTGGTAGCCGCGGGGCTTGAAGGATCCACGGACGTCACGACAACGCCGTGCGTGCCGACAGACAGATTCAGCTGCTGCGCGATCTCCGGAGTGATTTCCTGAACATCCACTCCCTCGAGCGCGCTGTTGCCCGCCGCTTCTTCGCCTTCACTCTTGGCGGACTTCTCCGGCAATTCGCCGAGCGTGAGCGACGTGTCCTGCACCTTGCCATCGTGCCAGACTGTGAGCTTGATGGGAGTACCTGGCGGCGTCTGCGATACGCGCAAAGTAAGTTGATTGCGCGAATCGATGGGTTCGCCGTTCAGCTTCAGGATGACGTCGCCTTTTTTCAATCCCGCACGCGCGGCAGGCGTATCGGGTGATACATCGCCCACGAGCGCGCCACCGGCTTGCTGCAATCCGAAGGCTTTTGCGATTTCCGGCGTCACATCCTGAATGTAAACGCCCATGTAACCGCGCACTACTTTTCCATGCGTGAGGATTTGATCCATCACGTTTTTCGCCATGCTGATCGGAATCGCGAAGCCGACGCCCTGATTGCCGCCGCTGCCGCCGGATAAAATGGCGGTGTTGATGCCGACCAGATTGCCGTGCAAGTCGATCATCGCGCCGCCGGAATTTCCCGGATTGATGGAAGCGTCGGTCTGGATGAAGTCTTCGTAGTTCTCAATACCCAGGCCGCCGCGGCCCGTAGCGCTGACGATTCCCATCGTCGCCGTCTCGCCAATCCCAAAGGGATCGCCGATTGCGAAAACAAGATCGCCCACGTGCAGGCTGTTGGAATCGCCGAGAGGAAGCGTGGGCAATCCGCTGGCATCAATCTTCAGGATTGCGACGTCCGTTTTCGGATCAGTTCCTACGAGCTTCGCCCGAAACTCTCGCTTGTCGCTCAACTGAACTTTGATATCGGAAGCTCCATCGATCACGTGATTGTTGGTGATGATGGTGCCGTCGGGCGTGAGGATCACGCCTGAGCCGAGGCTCTGCTCACGCTCCGGCTGCGGTTTTCCCTGTCCGAACTGGTCGCCGAAAAACTGGCGGAAAAATGGATCGTTGCCAAAGGGATTCTGCCCCTGCCGCTGCTTCACCACTTTCGACGTATGAATATTGACGACCGCGGGAAGCGCGGGTTTGAGTACGGAAGAAAATCCGTTCGTGAAATTTCCAAGGCTGATCGGAAGTGCGTCCTTCGCCATCGGGACTGTGACGGACGACGCGCCAACCACCTCGCGACCCGTCCAGTTCTTGAGCGATGACGCGAGGAGCCCTCCGCCTATCAGCGCCGCGAGGATGATCACCGTAGCGGCCCACCGGCGAATGTGAATTATTTCGTTCTTCATGGCTGTCTCTGTTTCTCCTTTTTTAACCATGCTCTGTTTTACCATTTTTTGAGCGACTCTGGCATCGGGCCATGCCCGCGCGCGCCGAGAGTAGGCAGTGGTTCTGCCTGTATAGTGTATTTGACGTAACTCAGATTCGTTTGGTGCTCGGCCCTCTGGCCTCTAGTATAAAAATTTTGCTGGAATGATTCTAAACACACGGCTGCAGATTCGGCGAACTTTACGGATTCAACCTTTTTTGATGCCTGCCGCGCTTTTCGAGTTACCTGGCCCAAACTCGCGCCCGGTTCAACTCCTAACTATTTTCGTTTCAACACGTCAAAGAAACATTGAGCGGAACCGGTAACCGTCCTATCCTCTCCAACCGGACTTAATCTGAAGCAGAAAAGGAGCTCTTTCGAATGACTCGAAAATTTCTCGTGCTTGCCGGGCTCAGCGCAGTTTTCCTCGCGGCTGTGATGCCCGCCCTGTCAGCCACCGGCCCAAGCGATGTTTCGGCCCCTGCAAATGACGGCACCCTCAAGGCGCTCACGGCGGTTGCCGGCGCCGGCACGATGGACACGCACACGTATCAATATCTCGAAGAACTTAGCGACGACATCGGCGCGCGCGTCACCGGCTCTCCGGAAGCCGGCCGCGCCGTCGAGTGGGGCATTGAAAAGATGAAAGCGATCGGCCTCGAAAACGTTCACACGGAACCGTGGCAGCTTTCCCGCGGATGGACGCGTGTTTCCGCCGACGCGGAAATTATTTCGCCGATTCACCGCCGCGTGATGATCGATGCAATGGGCTGGGTGGGTTCCACTCCTGCAGGCGGCGCGGAAGCGGACGTAGTGACCGTCAACGGCTACCATCTCGAGAACGAACTGAAAGACAACGTAGGAAAATGGCGAGCAAAAATTCTGTTGATCGTGCAAACGGGCCCCAAGCCGAAGGATGGGTTTGCAATGTTCGCGAAGTTCGGCGACTTTCTGAAAGCCGCTCATCAAGCGGGCGCTGTCGCCGTGATCGGCGGGCAAGGCGGCCAGAAAGCAACGGGCATGCACCTCACCCACACGGGCGCGCTCGGTTTTGACACGTCCTTCGACATCCCGGTGGTCAGCATGGCGGCCGAAGATCAGGAACAGCTTGAGCGCTACATTGCCCGCGGAAAATCGGTGCGGTTGAAAATCAACGTTCAAAACCGATTTGCGGACGGACCCGTCGCCTCGGCAAATGTTGTCGGCGAAATTCGCGGCACGCAGAATCCGGAGCAGATCGTTGTCGTGGGCGGCCACCTTGATTCGTGGGATCTGGGGTCGGGAAGCACTGACAATGGCTGCGGCACCACCACCACGCTCGGCGCCGCTGAAGCCATCATGAAATCCGGATTCAAACCGCGCCGCACGCTTCGCTTCGTGCTGTTCACGGGAGAAGAAGAAGGCCTTCTTGGTTCAATCGCCTACACGAAAACCCACAAGAGCGAGATGGCAAATCACGTCGCTGCCGTGATCCTCGATTTCGGACAAGGTCCAGTGACTGGCTTCCAAATGGGCGGGCGCAACGATTTAATTCCCGCGATGCAGGGATTTGCCACGGCGCTGCAGGCTTTTGGCAAGCTCGAAGTCGACGACGAACCTGAATTCGGAACCGACACCGGCCCGTTCATCCTCGCCGGCCTGCCGGGAATCAATCTCAATCAGGATTCGCCTGATTACAAATACACGCACCACTCGGCGGTCGACACGCTCGACAAAGTGAAAGCGGATATTCTCGACCGCAATGCCACCGTGATGGCGCTCACCAGCTTCTGGATCGCAGACCGTCCGGATCGTCTCGCCAGTCCGTGGCCCCAGGAAAAAACAGCACGCATGCTCACCGAGAAGCACGACGATGTATTTCTGAAGCTGTTCGGCCTCTGGCCGTTCGGCAATCTCGGAAGCGACACGGAAAACAAGAACTAGATATCTTTCAGTCGGCGGCCATTTCCAGTATTGTTGCCGAATTCGGGTCCTGGAGGTGGCGTGTGAAATGGAAGTCTGCGCTTCGAGCCAGCACTGCGATTCTTGTGGTGCTGGCTTTTTTCTTTGCGACGGACGTGCATTCCACCGCGCAGGAAAACCCGCCACCACGTTCGGCGGGGTCGCCACCACAATACCTCAACGTCGTACACGAACGGCTCAAGCCCGGGCGCGAGGGTTCGTACGATGGGCTGTTAGGCGGGATTCGCGACCGCTACGAACGGCTCAAGATTCCGGCTTACTGGATCGAATTGAAATCGATCACCGGCCCGGATGAAATGGCTGCCCTCAATTTCTTCGATTCATTCGCCGAAATGCAAAAGGCTGTCGACGGTATTGGCGCCGGCGTCAGTGCTCACCCTGAACTCGGCCCTATGCAAGATCAACTGTTGGAAGAAAACGTCTCGAGCGTGACGAATCTGATTGCCGAACGGGTGGATGCGCTTGGCTCCCGCGCCGGAACGATCGATTTCGCGAAGATGCGTCTGCTTCACGCGACGGTTTTTAACATTCGTCCGGGCCACGAAGCCGAGTTTGCGGAAGCAGCGAAGAGCGTCGCCGGCGCGTACGAAAAAGTGCAAGGTAGTCCGGCGTGGGTCATCTACGCGGTGAATGCAGGCGCCTCGGCTCCGTGTTACATCATGCTTACGGCTCTTACGTCGTTGAAGGACGAGGATGCCGCAGCGTCGAGACGGGCGCCCGCGATGGAAGCGGCGGGAGCCGCGGTGCTCCAGCGCTTGCAGGAAATCGCGCGGTCGGCGTACGCTTCGATTGAAACGAACATCTATTTCGTCAACCCGCAGCTGAGCCACATGCCGAAGGACTTCACCGCCCTCGACCCGGATTATTGGACGCCCAAAATCGTATCAGCAGCACAAGGCAAGAAAGGTAACCAGTAGGGGCACGGCATGCCGTGCCCTCTTTCGCGCTAACATCGAATGTCACAATGGCCGACGCCCCGCCACTTCCGCACTGCCGCACGATCCGTATTCAAGGATTCGATTATTCTCAAGCTGCGTGCTACTTCGTTACAATTTGCACCCGTGAAAAAAGACCTCTCTTCGGGAAAATCTGCGACGCAACAATGCGGTTAAACGTGCTCGGCAAGCTCGTGAATGAATGCTTGACGGAGATTCCGTATCATTTTGCAAATGTCGAAGTACCGGTGCGGGCGATCATGCCGAATCATTTGCACGGCATATTCGTGTTGCGCGAGAGGGCACGGCATGCCGTGCCCCTACGGAATCGAACCAAGAACGACGAGGCGTTTGGTGAGCCCGTGGCCGGCTCGGTTCCCACGATCATCCGGTCGTTCAAAGCGGCCGTCACGCGAAAAGCCCGCGTGGCGCTTAGAAAGCCGTCTTTCGAAGTGTGGCAGCGAAATTACTTCGAACGAGTAATCCGAAATGAAGATGAATTTCGGAAAACGTGGCAGTACATCTGCGAGAACCCAGCGCGATGGGATTTCGACCCCGAAAACCCCCTTAAGAATCAATAGGGCACGGCATGTCGAAGATCCCGGACGAATTTGCGGGACCGTGCCCTCTCGGACGAATAACTGAGATGTCGCAAAGGCCCGTGAGCTTGCCATCGCCGCCATTGAAGAGGCGCGGTCTAGCTAATCAGCCGCGCAATCGCGAATGCTGCTGCGGCTGCCAGGCCGCCAACGAGCACCGTTTGCAATCCACCACGCAACGGCTTCACTCCGGTGTAATGGCCTTTGATTGCGCCGAAAACAAATAGCGCCAGCAGCGTGACGCAGACGCTCACCCACAGCGCTGGCGTCACTTCCTTCATCAAAATGTAGGGCGCAAGCGGCACCAGGCCGCCCACGACGTAGGACGCCGCAATCGTCCCCGCGCTCCGCCCTGCGCGCGCGGGGTCGGGCGCTTCGAGTCCCAGTTCGAAGCGCATCATGAAATCCACCCAACTCTTCTGATTCGCGGTGATCGCGTTCACCGCCGGCGCCATCTGCGCCTCCGTCAATCCATACTCGCGAAACACTTTCGCTACTTCTTCAGTTTCAATTTCCGGGAGCTCGAGCGTCTCGCGATATTCGCGCTTCAGTTCTGAGGCATAGTGCTCGGAATCGGTTTTCGCGGCAAGATAGCCGCCAAGCCCCATCGCGATCGAACCCGCCGCGATTTCGGCGAGCCCTGCGGTAACGATAATTCCAGTTCCTCTTGCCAGTACAGTGGCGGCTCCGGTAAGTCCCGCGGCAAGCGCGAATGGCACCGTCAGGCCATCCGACATTCCGATGACGATGTCGCGCACGGCCGCTGTGGCCGTGAAATGTTTTTCTACGTGTTCGGTGGCGGGCACGTTTCGCTCCTTCGCATTATTGATCCGCAGCGGGCGCAGCAAGCAGCGCCCCTACGGGACAAAATTCAGGTGATCCAGCTAGTCCGATTTAAAAAGACGACTTATACCGCTGTTCCCGCTCAGGCGCGTATAATTATGGGGTAGGAACGGAAAATCAGGAGGTACATTAATGACCACCACTTCTGGACAAGGAGCCGCGCCCCAGATGACTCATACGTTGCCACCTTTGCCGTACGCCTTCGATGCGCTCGAGCCGTATATCGACGCGAAGACGATGGAAATTCACCACGACAAGCACCACGCAGCTTACGTCACCAATCTCAATAAGGCACTCGAAGGCAACGCGGATCTTCAAAAGCTTTCCGTTGAAGAGCTGCTCGCACAAATCAACAAAGTGCCCGAGAACATTCGTACAGCCGTCAAGAACAACGGCGGCGGACACATGAACCATTCCATGTTCTGGAAGATCATGAAGAAAGGCGGCGGAGGCGAGCCGACGGGCGAACTTCTGAACGCAATCAATTCCGCATTCGGCAGCTTCGCCGATTTCAAGACGAAACTTGGCGCGGCTGCAACCACGCGTTTCGGTTCCGGCTGGGCCTGGCTGCTCTTCCGCGGCGGCAAGCTCGTGATCGAGTCTTCCGCCAACCAGGACAATCCCATCATGGACGGCGGCAAGGCGTTCTTCGGACTCGACGTTTGGGAGCACGCCTACTACCTGAAATATCAGAACCGCCGGCCGGAGTACATCGAGGCCTGGTGGAACGTCATCAACTGGGCGCAGGTCGCTGAGAACTTCGCTCACGCCAAGAAGTAGCTCGCACAAAACTCACGATACAATTCGTATTGCGGATCCGCCCCGGTGGAAACAATCGGGGCGGGTCTGCATGCGTCGTGCGCGTGTGACGGGTGCTGCTTGCCTGCTGAATCGTTTGCAACACGAATCGTTTGCCGGATTTGACCTGGCCCGCCGCTTCAGATAGAACTATGCTGCCTCGTTCGAGAAAGCCGATTACCGCCATCGTATATTTGTCGCGTGGCGGCGGAAAAGGAGCAGCCCGGTTGCACTGGAACCGAATCCTTGCGATTCCCGTTTTCTTGGCCTGTGCGATTCCGGCCGCGACAGCTCCGATTCCCCAAGCGAACCCGCAGGATCGAACGCATTTCTTTCATGACATCACTGTAGAAGCGAACGACACTGCGAATGTCGTCCAATGTTTCGGCTGCAACGTGCATGTTCACGGACACGTCACCGGCGATATCGTGACCGGCGGCGGCAGCATTTATATTTCTGGCCCGGTCGACGGCGATGTCCTGGCCGTGGGCGGACACGTCGACACCAAAGCGGGCGGCCAATTGCACGGCAACGCGATTGCAATCGGCGGCTATGTGACAGCCAGCGGCGGCGGGACAATCGATCGCAAAACCGTTTCTGCTCCGTACGCGATCGTTCCGGGGCAGTATCGTCCTACGCCGCGCGGAATTGGCATCTTGATCGTTCTGAACCTTATTTGCGTTGCGCTCGCGTGCGCGATTCTTCGCCAGAAGCGCGTCGACAACACTGCGTGGACCATCTGGAATCGCAAAAATATGGTGGTGGGTACAGGACTTGTCGCGCTCTTCCTGGCGTGGGGATTTGAATCATTGGGCCGCTATTTGGGCCCCGCTGAAGACTCGGGGGACATGTTTCTGGGCTTCGTGATTATCGTGGTCGGCGCTGCCGGGGTCGCGGGACTTGGCCGGCTTGTGGGCGGAGTGGCGTTTCCAAGCATGATCTCGCTGCGCGCCACACTTGCGGGAATTTTCGCGCTCACGATGCTCGAAGTGATCCCGCTTTTCGGCTTTTTCGTTTTTTCGATCGGCCTGCTGATCGCGCTCGGCGCCGCGATTGTCAGTGGTTTCGGCTCCAAAGCCGTCCCGTCAGCGGAAGAACTGCTGCACCCGAAGTCCTGACGGCTCCTCGCGACAAATGCCTGCCACGAAGTCCCGCAGCGGAAGTCATCTCTGATTGAGTTTTGCGCCCGCTAGATAAACGAGAAAAGATTTAACACAGAGGACACAGAGGCTGCACAAAGAACACTGAGGAAGAGGTCTTCAATCTTTCTCTGCGCCCTCTGTGAGTTTTTCTCTGTGATCTCTGTGTTAGGTTCCAGGTTCCGCGATGGTGCCCGCGCCGGGCACTCCGCCACGCGCTAGTGCGCCCAAATTTTCGCTGGATCTTTCTCGTACGGATACACGTGAACCATCCACCCAAACACTTGCGGCTTCCACACGCCGCCAGCCTGCTCGCAGGCCGCTTCGGATGCAATCGTGCCTCGCAATCCGAATTCCTTCCAGTTCACTTCCTGCATGGAAGCATTTTTTTGCGGCATGCAGAAATTCACGTGCTTGTGCCAGCGCGCCACGCTTAACGGCACGCGCTCGTCTAATTCTTCCTCGGTCGCGCGTTTCGGAGCGGTGTACATTGCGCCTTCCAGTTCGTAGCCGTCGCTCGTTTTCTTGTAGAGCAGCGACGTGGGATGCGCGGCATCAAAAGAGAACTGCGCTTCAATGGCATACCGGTAATTCGTGAAGTGATAGTGATGCTGCGGAACATTGGGCAAAAAAATCTGGTAGCCTTCCGCAAGCGCCACTTTGTAATCGCGGTATTTTTCGATTGCCGGACGCAGCGCGCTCACAATTTCTGCAGCCCGCTTGTCATCCGCCGGATTCTCCGGGCGCAAGCCGGTCATGAACATGTGCGCATTCATGTCCATGTCGTGCCCTGTCATTGGTCCCGACATTGCCTCGTTCGCCGCGCGCGCGTCGCCCATGTCCATACCCGCCATGCCAGCCTTTTCCTGATGGTTCTGCTGTTCCTGATGCTGACCCTGTTCCTGCGCTTTCGCCGCCACTGGCAATAGAAGTGCCGCTGCAATAAGAAGAATTTTCGCTCCGCGTGTGATTTGCATGTATATCTCTCCTACTTAAATTACGCTGATGCGGCGCTAAAGTTTCAGCCGCGTCCGAACGATTTTCTAATCTGACACGGATTGAATTTGCGCTCGCGACTGCGCCCGTAAAAACGAGAGGAGGCCCGTGTGCGGACGAGCCTCCTCTAGGTGCTGCATCGGGGCACATCTATTGCTCTTCGCCCGGGGCGAGTCCCATCGCGCGCCGGGCTGCCTGCGGAGGATCTAACCCGAGCGGGCGCTGAAAGTTGCGCACCGACGCGGGCGCGAGTTTGTACGGTAGGGGACGCAGCTGGCGGCCCGGAGCGCATTGTTTATGCGCGTGTTCACGAGCGGTTCTACGCGCGTCCCCTGCAACTTAAGCACCAGGTGGAGCGTCCAATGTGCTGGCCGGGCCGAGCACATATTTCTACTTAGGTAGCGCGACCTCTTGACGCCCGCGCTGAAATCTGTAAACTGCGGTTTTCGACCATGGCGACCACGCCCAACCCGCTCGAAGAAACTCTGCAGGATTTCCAGTTCCCGCAGCGAGAGGCCGCGTTTTTCTACGGCCTTTTCTTGCGCGGCCACTCAGCCGACGAGTTGCGCCGCGACATCCGCGTTCCGGCAGCCGTGCTCGCCAAGTGGGACCGCGAAACCGAGCGCCAGCCGCAGCTTCGGTCAATTCTCGAACGCGTCGTTCAGTACCGCCAGCACGTCCTCGCGATTTTCGAAAATTTGATCTGCCACGATTCCACTACGCAGCGTTTGCAGTAACTCTCCCGCATTCCGCATGTCTCATTGCGAGACAGCCCGATTTCGCGCCTGAAACACTTGCTCCATTGACGTTATTCGCCCTGCATAACTCATTCGCAGCGCTGCACTCCGGTATTACACAAGTATTACAAACACGCGCCCGCGTCCTTGATAGTCTGATCTCGCAGTGGGGCGAATACCGGGACGGGAGACGATCGTGGCCATTCAACTCGAAGATCTGAAAAAGAAGCAGGCGGCTGACAACGAAATCAACTGGGTCACTGCTTCGTTCATGATGCTTTTCCATCTCGGCGCGATCGCGGCCCTTTTCTTCTTCACCTGGAAAGCATTCTTTGTCGCGGTCTTTCTCTGGTGGATTTCGACGAGCGTCGGCATCGGCATCTGCTATCACCGCCTCCTCACGCATCGCGGCTACAAAACTCCCAAGTGGGTTGAATATGCGATGACGGTTTGCGCCACGCTCGCCCTCGAAGGCGGGCCGATTTTCTGGGTGGCCACGCACCGCATTCATCACCAGCATTCCGACGAAGAAGGCGATCCGCACTCTCCGATCGACGGAAAGTGGTGGGCGCACATGGGCTGGATTCTTGTCGGCAAATCCATGCACCACGACACGACGACGCTCTCGCGCTACGTCCCCGACCTTGCGAAAGATAAATTTCACGTCTGGATCACGAAATACCATTACGTTCCAATCATCGCCCTCGGCGCGATCCTGCTTGCCACCGGCGGCCTTCCATTTCTTTTCTGGGGAATTTTCCTGCGCACGGTGGTGGGCCTGCACTTCACATGGCTCGTAAATTCCGCCACGCATTCCTGGGGCACGCGCCGTTTCAAGACGCGCGATCTCTCAACGAATAGCTGGTGGGTTGCGCTCGTCACCTGGGGCGAAGGCTGGCATAACAATCATCACGCCCATCCGGTTTCCGCGCGCCACGGCATGCGCTGGTACGAAATCGACTTCAATTGGTACGGCATCTGGCTGATGAACAAATTCGGCCTGGCGCGTGACATCTACCGCGTGAAACTCTCCGCGTTGAAAACACTGACCGCGCCTGATCAAGACGAAGCCAACGCGCCAGCCGCCGTCGCAGCCGTTCCCGCAACCAAACTAGTCTCCGCGTAGAGATATTTGCCCGTAGGGCACGGCATGTCCAAGATCCCGGGTGGGTTCGCGGGACCGTGCCCTCTTGAACCGCAGCGAAGCGCCACTCGCCGCTCGGAAATAAAAGCAAAGAAAGACTCAACACAGAGAACACAGAGTCGGCACAGAGTACACAGACGAAACAGGTCCGCTCTTTCTCTGTGCCCTCTGTGAATCTCTGTGTCCTCTGTGTCAGGTTCCGAATTCCGCCGATGCCCACATCATCGCCCTCGACCCTGCCCTCGCCGCCCAAATAAACTTCGCCGTTAACTACCCGAGTGGTACCATCCCCCCAGCAGCCGTCCAGGAGCACATCATGTCTGAAGCCAATATCGCATTGATGAAACGCTGGTTCGACGAAGTCTGGAACCAGCGCCGCACCGCCACGATCACCGAACTTTTCGCGCCCAATGGCGTCTCGCACGGCGCCGCCGAAGATGGTTCCGACCTCAACGGCCCCGGCGCGTTCCTCCCTCTCTTCGAGCGCATCGTCGGCGCCTTCCCCGACATGAGACTCACCGTCGACGACGCCATCGCGCAGGACGACAAAGTCCTCATCCGCTGGTCAGCCGTGGTGACGCACACCGGCGACAACCTCGGCATGCCCGCCACCAACAAACGCGTCACCTTCAGCGGCATGACCCTCGCCAAAATCGCCAACGGCAAAATTATCGAAGCCTGGGACCACTGGGACAAACTAGGAATGCTCCAGCAACTCGGCGCCGTCCCCGCGCTAACCATAAAAGCAGCGGCCGGCTAACCGAGGACGCTCGGTGTTCTAATCGAAGGATCCCCAGCATGTACCCTGGATCGTTCATCTGGAACCGCATTAGTGACGAATGGTTGCAGAGCAAAACCGCGTCATCTCTTTTCGCTCTCTCAAGTGTTTTTATTGCGGCAATGACCGTCGTTTGTATCTACGACGATCGAATTCCCACTACTGGTTTTCTCGTAAACCTCTTGCTGGGCGTCGGAGGCGTCCTCGGCGTCTCGAGCCTCTTTTTTCTATGGGGCGGGATGTGGCGCTATTGGCTGCGGTGCGATCAATCGGCGCGAATACTTCGCCGGTTCACCTTTGTCTTGCTCATCGTAGGAATTTGCTTCGGGGCCATTTTTTACTACCTTATCGTTTACTTGCCGGGCGTACGCAAACACATCCGTAGTTCGGTGGCGAGAGAAATCGTATGAAGGCGTTCAAGTTCGTCTTGATTGCGGCGTGGGTTTCTCTACTCCTCACGGTTGGATTGGCACTCGCTCTCCCAAACGCAATGTTCCCGGTGCTTCATCCAATGAGATTGTATTTCCAATTGATTCCAGCTGTATTGTTATTCCTCACGTTCATTTACTACCTCGCGCGTTTGTACAAGGCAGGCTTGCGACGTCGGTGACATCTTATGCTCCCCCGCGCAGGAAGATCACCTTTGCGGCAGCCACTGGGCGCGTTTCCTTTCACATCGGCAATCCTCCGTGTCCCAATCGCCCGCTCCGATCCGCCACCAACCATCCACTCAGACTGCGCATCAACACAATCGAGCCCGCGCGTACGCGTCTCATGAAAACTACCCGCTCACTCCGATCGGCGCTGTTTCTACTCCTCATATTTCTCAATCCACCACCGATTCACGCCCAGCTCAAAGCTCAACCGCATCTCCCGCCTTTAGAGCAGCCGGCGGCAACTTCCTCGTCACCAATTTCTTCGGCTCCGACGAAACACGTGATCGTAGCAACTCTCTCGAAACCGTTCGACGTAAAGAAACTGAAACCCGGAGACACGTTTACTGCCACCGCATCTTCCGCCGCTTCTCCCACTTATCCGATCGTATTGTCCGGCACACCGATTGTTGTGCGAGTGGTCGAGGCACAACCGCGAAGCGCGGGTAACGATTCACGCCTGGCACTTCGTTTTGAAAAGGCTGGTCTTCGTAACGCGAGTCAGGCGGCTCTTCAACTCGAACTCGAAGCTGTCGCCTCTCCGGACTTTGTCACATGGTCCGCGCCGATTGTGATCGTCGATCGCTTCCCTTGCGACCCGAATGTTGATCGCGACAAATGTACGAAGACTCACGATGACGATGACTCCGTGGAATCACAACTGACCTCATATCAGAGACTGGTGTGTCACACGAAGCAGATGAATGGAAACGCAAGACCGCAAAACGATTGCGTGCCGCCGTCCGAATCGCACGGCGTCTACGGTTATCCCGATCTGTCGCTTTCGACGGCCCCTGCCGATGGAGGATTTGCGATGAGTTCCACGAAGAAAAATGTGAAGATCGAGAAAGGAACTCTCCTAATCCTGTCCGGCCCGGATGTCGAAGAGCTCCTACAGCAGCATCCCTAAAAACCCCTCCGCGGTTGTCGTTATCGGGCGCACCTGTCTCGACGATGAGTCGTTCCGCCGCAAAGTACAGTTCTAGGACTAACTGTCCGTCGTCTAGACCAATAGCCAGTCGAATAATTTCCACTCATCGTGCTACCGTGGGTCGTGGCGAACGAAAAACAATTTAGGTTTTCAACCGCATCGCGCGCTAAATTCTCGCGACCCGCCGGTATCCTCAGCGGCCGTTCTCAGCGTCCCGCGCGTCCTGTTTTTGCGCTTCTGCAAGCTACGGTACCGCGATTAGAAATCCCTCTAAAGTATTGAAAACATGACTCCGCGACCATGTCTAATCTACGGTAGAGGGGGTTACAAGACTTTCAGTTTCGTTCTGCGTTTGACCACCCATACACCAAATTTCTAATCGCAAATGCGCGATTAGAATTCCACGCAACTGCAACAAAACAAACCTCCGTCATCATGTCTAATCGCAAATGGCTGGCCGTTTTTCCATCCTTCTTTCTCAATACTTCCGCGAACCCAGGCCGCAGGTCTTTCACGAGTCACAAAGTACGGGTCACAAGCCACGAATCATTGCTTCTTTGGCGGCAGATATTTCTTGTCGATCTTCGCGATGACCACGTAATTCGGATCGACCATCTCCGTCACGTGGATCTTGCCCACTTTCGACAGCAGCTCGTACGCATCGAGCTCCGACAATCCGTAATCCGCATGAATCCACTCGATCAATTGCGTGAAGGCAATGCGCAGCGAATCGTCGAGCGGACGGTAAATTCCCGCGGCCATGATTTCATCCGCGTTTTCAAATCGCGGCCAATCGATTTTCTTTCCCTTTATCACCGTGACGCGCATCCGCACTCGCAGCGGCACTTCCACTGCGGTTCCGGCGATCTCGCCGTCGCCCATCGCCGCGTGCCCGTCACCCATATAGAGCAGCGCGCCCGGAACATTCACGGGAAGATAGAGCGTGTTGCCGGCGCTCGCTTCGGGCGCGTCCATATTCCCGCCGAATTCCGCGGGGACCACCGAACTGCGCGCTTCGCCGCCCGCGGGCGCAACGCCAATGCAGCCGAGAAATGGATGCAGCGGAAATTTCACGGAGAAATTCGAGTCGAGCGCCTTGAAGGTCGCGGTGCCCGCCGCATTGTCGATCGGGTAGAACCAGACGCGCTCCGGCAGCGGCGCATGCAGCATCGGCGTGTAGAACGTTTCGTTCAGCGCGCCGAATCCCGGCGCAAACGCGCCAACGCCCTGGTTCGAATCCACGTCGATCGCGAGAAACTGAATCGCGAGCGTGTCGCCCGGCTCCGCCGTCTCGATGTAAAAAGGGCCGCTGAGCGGATTGTCGCCCTTCACCAACGCCATCGTGTCGCCCGGCTTCTGAATCGCATTTCCGAACGCGTCCACCGTATTCGTTTCGAGGACGTCACCTGGCGCAAGCCGCCCGACCGGCGCCGAAGCGCTGTTGTACGTGTATTTCACGTCGTTCATCGTCGTGTGATACTTCACGACGTTCTGCGCAAACGCGACAGTCGCAAAACACAACGCCAGCGCGAAGCCGCCCAACATTCGAAAACTCATCGTCAGTTCCTCCCGGAAATGATCCGCAATCGCATCTCATGCATCCTTCACGGCGTCAGGAATTTTCTTCTTCAGGATTTCGATCAGCTGGCGCACCGTTGCGGGCGCGTGGCCCGCGTAATGATTGTTCACATACGCGAGAATCTTGATGCGGCGCTCGTGAATCTTTCGCACCGTCTCAACCCACTCGGCAAGTTCCACGCGCCGGTCGACGATCACCTTATCCCACGATTTCGTTTTTTCCTCGATGCCTTTGCGGTCGCCGAGCAGCCGTATATACGTGAAATCCGAAGTGATTGCATCGAACCGCGAAAGAATTTCGGCCGGGCGCGGCATCCACGGATGATCGATCATCGCAAACGCGATTTTTCTTTCGCGCAGGGTGTCGAACAGCTTCGGCGTAAGCCAGGTTTTGTTGCGAATCTCGAGGGCGAAATGATAGGCGTCCGGAAGTTTCTTCACGAACGGAATAAGGCGCGCGAGAAACGCCGCACCGTCCGGAAAAGCCTTCTTGTTGAAATAAGGAAACTGAAACAGGATCGCGCCGAGCTTTTCGCCGAGCAAGTCCGCTGCGGCGAAGAAACTCCGGCACTCGTCAGCGCACTCCACGAGTACTTTCTCATGCGTGACCGTCTGGACCATTTTCAGCGAGAATTGGAAATGAGCCGGCGTCTGCCCGTACCAGCGCTTCACCATCGTCGCAGTGGGAATGCGATAGTAGGTGCTGTCCACTTCCACGGTGCCAAATTGCTGCGAGTAGAAATGCAGATAATCGGCGGGCTTCATGCCTTCGGGATAGAACGAGCCCTCCCATCCCGCCGCGGTGAATGCCGAAGTGCCTATCAGGATTTCAGCCATCGAGCCGCGATTTTAGAACAGACGCCGCCTCGAGCGATAGCGCCCGGTGCGATTCGGCCTGCGCAATATTACCTGCACGCACCGCATGCGTTGCCGCGTGACTCGCGGTGCGCGCGCGAGCGAGCAGAAATGAGTCGCGCTCGCCTCGTCGGGCATCCGTATAATGATGATCTGCGTGCCGATACCGCGCCACTCCTAACTCTGGAAATGAGGATGCTGCGATGAAAGTTGTGTCGCTGAATGTTGCAATTCCGCGCACGGTAGTTTGGAAGGGCCACGAAGTTCGCACCGGAATTTTCAAGGAGCCGGTGGATGGTCCGGTGATGATGCGGCGGCTGAATCTCGACGGCGACCGGCAAGCCGATCTCACCGTGCACGGAGGTCCTGCAAAGGCAGTCTACGCATATCCTTCCGAGCACTATCCTTTGTGGAAAAGTGAGCTGCCCGGAATGGTTTTACCGTGGGGCATGTTTGGCGAAAATCTCACCACCGAAGGAATGAACGAGGAAACTACAAATATCGGCGACAAATTCCAAATCGGCGAAGCAATCGTGATGGTCACGCAGCCGCGGACGCCGTGCTACAAGCTGGCGGTGAAATTCGATCGCGACGATATGTTGAAAAGATTGCTGGGCAACGGACGTTCCGGATTCTACTTTTCGGTGGTGCAGCAAGGTGTGGTGCAAGCGGGAGACACGATCGACAAAATCCATGAAGACGCTGAAAAAATCTCGGTCGCTGACTTCAACCGCCTTTACAGGGACGGCGGCAATAATGCTGACCTTCTGCGCCGCGCGGCAAGTCTGCAAGCCGTGCCCGAGAACTGGCGATCCTACTTTCTTGAAGAGCTAAAATCCCTCGAGCGCACCAACAGAATGGAAGCAACGTGAAGCCCCGTCGATCGTCGCTGCTGGACATGACCTTTCACGCTGGAATCGCGATTAAAGGATTCGACGGCGTACTCGAAATCATCGGCGGCACGCTGATCTGGTTCATCACACCGAGTTCGATGAACGGGATCTTGCGTTTCGCGTCGATGCACGACCTTCCGGGCAAGTATGACGACATCATTCTCGCGCACCTATTTCACCTGACGCAGACGCTGGCGAACGGCGGCAAAGTATTCGCGTCGATTTATCTGATCACTCACGGGATTTCGAAAGTGATTCTCGTGGTCGCGCTGTGGCTCAACAAACTTTGGGCATACCCTCTGACGATGATTGTATTCGCTGTTTTTTGCGTCTATCAGATGCACCGGTACACGCGCACGCATTCCATTTGGCTTGTCGTGCTGACGGTCTTCGATCTTTTTCTTATCTACCTCACGTGGCGGGAATATCAGCAGAAGAAAGAAGCGAGAGACAAGCGCGCCGGCGCCCGGGCGCACATGCCAGCGCAGCTCGGCTCGAAGTAACTCCTGCAAGAAAGAACGGATGCTGATCGCGCGCGCAAAAAGACGCATGCGTGTGCTTGTTGCGACAAAATCGCTCACGCAACCGGCTTCACTGACTCCATAAGACCGAAAAATCCTTCGACGAGAGTGGGGTGGATATAGACAGCGCCCTTGAGCACCGTGTACGGCGCATCTGCCAGAATCATCGCGCCGAGAATCTGGACGAGCTCGCCACCTTCAATCCCGAGAATCGAGGCTCCGAGGATGCGGTCAGTTTCGGCGTCGACGATGATCTTCATAAATCCCGCCGTCTCGTCGCGTTCAATCGCCCGCGAGACGCTGGACATCGGGAATGCGCCAATCTTGAGTTTTCGGCCGCTGGCTCGCGCTTCTTTTTCGGTCATACCGACGCGGCCAAGCTGCGGATCGGTGAAAAGCGAGTAGGGAAGATAGCGATTTTCGATCGTGAGGTTTTTATTCTCGATGATGTTGGCGTAAACGATTTGATAGTCGTTGTATGAGATGTGCGTGAACGCCGGACCGCCTTTCACGTCGCCAAGCGCCCAGATTCCCGGGACGCAGGTCTCAAGGCGGCCGTTCACCTTGATGTAGCCGTGCGAATCGAGTGCGACTCCCGCTTTTGCTACCTCAAGTTCGCGAGTGTTGGGAGTGCGGCCTGTCGCCGCGAGGAGATGAGAGCTGCGAATCGTTTCCGACTGGCCGTTGGAAGTAAAGGTGAGAGCGATCTGTCCCTGATGCTTTTCAACCTTCGATGTTTCCGCATTCAGCCGGAAGTCGATGCCCTCGGCTTCGAGCGTTTTCTGGAGCGCGTTTGCGACATCCATATCTTCGCGGGCGAGCAATTGATACCCGTGATGAATTATGGTGACGCGGCTGCCGAATCGTCTGAACATTTGGCCAAACTCGAGGCCGATGTAGCCGCCGCCGAGAATGATGAGATGCTCGGGAATTTCCTGCAACTCCATAATCGATTCATTCGTGAGGTAGCCGGCTGTTTCAATGCCCGGAATGTGCGGCGCGCTCGGGTGCGTGCCGGTGTTGATGAAGATTTTCTGGCTTTCGAGTACTTCGTCACCGACTTGGAGTTGTGTCGGCGACAGGAAGCGCGCGACGCCGCGGTACAGGCGCAGCTTCGGATGCTTATCGATGCGGCGCTGCTGGCCATCGCGAAAATTCTGAACCACAGCATTCTTGCGCGCGACGATTGCGGGAAGATCGACGGTGACTCCAGTGGTTTTGACGCCCCATTGATTCGCGTTGCGGGCATAGTGCGCCACTTGCGCGGAGGCGACCATCGTCTTAGTGGGCGTGCAGCCGGTATTGATGCACGTGCCGCCGAGATTCGATTTCTCGATTAAGGCGACCGTCCAGCCGCGCTCGGTGAGTGCGGAGGAGAGAGGATTGCCCGCCTGTCCTGAGCCGATGATAATGGCGTCGTATTTCATTTGTCGTCCTTGCAAATCTCAGCGCGCAGAATTCACAGGCATAGGCACAGCGCCTCATTCTGCATCAGATTTTCGAGTCGAGCGATCAACTGCCAGAGCTGTAGCGGCATGATACGAAAAGGGCGCCGTCGCAATCGAGGAAATAATATTGGCACGCGAACTATTTCTTTTTGTCGAAGATCGAAGTAATGGATTTGGTTTTTTTCTGAACGATGCCGCCAACATCGGCAGTGATGTACGGGTCATCGAGCGTTCCGGTGATATGCACGGGCACGCCTGAGCCTTTTCCCGAACTTCCGCCAGAACCATTCACCATCGAAAGTATGCCGGCACCGACTTTGCCTATGCCTTTTGCCGACTCGACTTTTACGAGGAGCTTGAAGTCCAGCTGATCGGCAGCCGACACCGTTCCGGTCCCAGTCAGCTCACCCACGGCAGGAATTGCGGCCTCGATTTTATCGGCCACAACGCCGGCGTTCGAAATCCACACAGACACATTCAATTTTTCAAATTCTGTGGTATCGCCTGTCTTCACCCCGCTCAGCGCTGCGATGCCGTGAATTTTCGAACCAATGTCGAAACCGACGAGCCGCGTGTTGTCGAGCGCGATTGGTCCCGTGATGACGAGCGATTTCGGCTGGCCAGTGATGGCGAGATTCATTGAGATCGTGCCACCCTTCAGCTTCGCGTCGTTGGGCAAACGGACGGCAGCGGCGGCCATCAGCGGTTGGAGTTCGTCGATTGGCAGGCTTTGTCCCGCGAGTTCTAAATTTAGCAACGGATCATCTGCGCCATGCGTTTCGGATGCCAGTGGTTCATACGTTCCTTTCACGTGAATTGCGGCGCCGCCAATTCTTAGAGTGGCATCCTCGATTCGGCCTGTGTTTTGTTTTAAGCGCTGCGTGCCGTTAAAAGCGAGATCAAATGATTTCGAAGCTGCAACAGCGCCCTTGCGAAGTTTGAGATTCTCGATGTGAACGGTACCGCTCGTGGTGAGCGCCTCCCCATCGGACGCAGAGCGCGTCTCGATATCGGCGAGGAGCGACACGCCGGCATCCGGATCGACAAAGCCTGCGGCAACCAAGTCGAGGTGCTTCACGGAGATTTCCGCGTCAGCATGGCTCGTTGCTGCATCGACGCGATTGATTGGACCAGCGTGGCCGGTGGCGCGGATTGTGCCGCCGGCGGGCAGGTTTGCGCTCAGATCGAACGGAAACTGCGAAGCAAATGAAAAATCGCGGGCCACAAAGTTCACGTGCTCGTAGACGCTGGGCTCGCCGCGCTCGGGCAAGTTCGCAATTGTGACGCGGCCTTCTTCAATGGCAATGCGTCCGGCGGAGAGATCGGGGATATCCGGCGATGAGCCGCTTGAATTCCCCGAGGCCGCGCCCGGAGTCGCGGTCGAAGTGGCGCCACTGGCAACGGTGCTGGCGACGGAGCGGCGTCCGATGCTGGAAAAATTCCACGTGCCGTTCGCCGCGCGAATCAAAGTGATTTGCGGCGATTCAATCTGAAAATAGTGCACGTCCACCTGATGCGAAAAAATCAATGGCCGCAACGAAACGCCAATGCGCAGTTCGTTCGCCGTCAGAAAGGGAGCGGTACCGAAGCTGGGATCGCCGGCGACGCTAAGGTCTTTGGCAACCAGTCTGCCGGAGAAGGGCGACAGGCTCAGGTCTCCCAACTTTACGCTGCGGCCGAGCGCGGTCGTGAGCTGCTTTTCGATGGCGGGGCGGAACGTGTTCGCGTTCACGAAAAGAGGAATCGATGCGACTGCCGCTACTACGAGAACGACGAGCGCCAAGAGAATTTTCGTCCAGCGTTTCACCGGGTCCCCATATCGCGCGATGCCTTCCAAAGGCGCCGACCGTCGACGAAGAAAGTATATGCCGGGCGCGGGAACGATTCATAGCGCGCTGGCGACCCAGCATGAATTTCCTTGCGAAGAAATTCGCCAGGGCCACCCAAAAAATCCGAAAGCCGAGAATTGAGAGTCCTGGCAAAACAATTCATCCACACAGGCCGGTAACCGTTCGGACCGAGCAGAAAAGGCGTCGTGATGCCCGTCACATGCTGGCCTGACACCCGTCACATCGCCCTACATCTGATTGCGCGACAATTATTTTGATAAAAGTAAAAAGGAGGAAGCCATGGTTCAACAAGATTTTCTCTTCCTCATGTTGATGGTTATCGTGTTGTACTTCGCCAAATGGGAAGCCGGGCATTGGAAACACTGAATGGTAGAATCGCTGTTGTGCCGTGGCTCGGCCCAACTCTTGGGGGTGGCGAATGAGAATGCGCGGATGGAGGTTGGGAATTGCCATTTCGAGCTTGTTGCCACTTACACTTATTTGCGCTTTACGCGGAGACAGCGGAGCAAGGCCTCAAGAAGCAAAGGGGACAGAGGCGCGACATGAACAGCCGAGTGGTTCGGTTGAAGGGTCACAGGTTTTCAGAGCGCACTGCGCGGCGTGCCACGGGAACGACGGCAAGGGAAACGGGCCTGTAGCGCCATTCCTGAAAGCGACGATGCCGGATTTAACGGTAATTGCGAAACAAAATGGAGGGAATTTTCCGGTCGCGAGCGTGCGAAGAATCATTATCGGTGGGGGGATTATCACTTCGCACGGGTCGCGGGAGATGCCAGTATGGGGACCGGTCTTTAACGATACTGAATCGGACGCGGACAAAGGAAATCTCAGTTTGGAAAATCTGCTGAAGTACCTGGAATCGATTCAGATCGCACAGTCTTCCGAAGAAAAGCCAGCCAATCGACTTCCGGCCCCGACTGTTCCCTCCGGCGAGAAGTTGTACAAGCAAAACTGCGCCGCGTGCCATGGAAACGATCTAAAGGGGAACGGCCCTGCTCCACCTCCGTTTATGGATGTGCCGCCCGACCTGACCACGCTGTCCAGGCGTCACGGCGGCAAATTCCCGGACGAATATGTCGCAGAGGTGCTGCGAAACGGCGTGGTAATACCAGCGCACGGCCCACCCGAGATGCCCGCTTGGGGAATGGATTTTAGAACCAGAGACCAGTTGGATTCGATTCAAGTAACGCTGCGGATTATAAACCTGAGCAACTACCTCAAATCGCTTCAGGCAAAATAGCAAAATGAGTTTCCCGGAACCCGAGTGTGGTTCGCGTCATCTGTTCCCCGAACGGATTCAGCCTTCGGGGGAATCTAAATCGAATATGAAGGCGGCTTGGGGGACAAACATCACGAAGCGCTGAGGGAGGTTACCCGGCTGAACTCAAGTTCCGGCCAAGGTCTTGAGCCCGTCCTTATCGCAAATGATCAGAGTCGAGCCCTTGATTTGCAAAAATCGTTTCTTCTTGAAGTCAGCGAAAACCCTGGTAACTGTCTCACGAGAAGCTCCTATCATTTGGGCGATTTCCTCGTGAGTCAACGTCAGTTTGGCCCGGATCTCTCCGTTTCCATCTCCGTGGTCGGCGCACCAGTCGAGGAGAAAACGCGCCAGCTTTTCACCGGCTGAATGCGCTAGTCCGATGGACCGCATCTCCGCGATCGCAGAATGATAGGTTTCGCCCAATTGCTGGGCTACACGCAACGAAACCTCTCCGTGGTCGCGAAGAAAGCCCAGAAAATCAGTTCGCGAAATAAAATTCGCCTGCGCGGGTTCTATCACATCTGCCGTGAGCTCGTACGGCTTGCCCGTCACCGAGGCCGGCAATCCCAATACTTCTCCCGGTTCCGAAATTCTCACTATCAGAGTCTTACCATCCATCGAAGACGTGGAGAGTTTCACCCTTCCCGCGCACAGGATGAAAACTCCGCGGACGGCCTGTCCTTCCACAAAGAGCGTTGCCCCTTTGGGATAGGAAGATGCCGAAGTGATCGCCGAAAGCCGCTGGACAGCCGCCAGCGGAAGATTGCAAAAGAGCCGCTCCTCGCGATGTGGGCAAGTTACGCAGTTTTCAATTATTTCGAGGCCGTAAGGGGCGCGCATGGATGTACCGGCCTCTATTCTATCTCTTTTCGCGTAGGAAACAATTCTGAAGCCGCGGATCATAGCTCTTGTGCTGCGCCGAGGCGTTTTGCCGGCCAAATCAGTTTCATTTATATCTTCAGAGAAGAAAATGACGGGCATCACGTGTGTGCGTGACCGCCGTCACAGCGGGCCAAGTTGGAAACACGGATAGTCGTTGATAACAAGGAGGATCCAGTGCAAAAGGATGAGCGAGACCTGTTGGAAGTTCTCAGGTCGGAGCTTAACTTCCTGGAGAAAGACGGATATGGCCATTCGGCGAGAGAATCTTGGAGACCTGCGTTCATCTTTGAAGATTCACCAACATGCATGAATTACGATTGCAAGACAAATCCAGCGCCGTGCAGCGATTGCGTATTGATGCAGTTGGTGCCGCCTGAGTTCCGCCTCGGGAAAACTCCATGCCGTCGAATTACACTTAATGCCGCGGGGGAGACGTTAGATTCCCTCTATCGATCCGGCGATCAGCATGAGATTGAAGAGACACTTCGAAAGTGGTTGGAGGCCACTATTACAGAATTGGAAGGGCGGCACCAAGATTCCCGTACCGTTGGCTGCGCGCACTCGCCTGCAAGTGGGGAAACCATGAAGGGAATCGCGATGCATGAAAATGTGCATCCGAAATGCGCAAACCCGGCGTGTTCGACTCGCTTTCGTTGGCTTCTCGGCGGAAAGTTCTTTCGCTTCCGGCCGGACCATGCCAGTCCGGATTCGAGCCTGCGTGTCAGCGGTCCACCAAACAATCTGCACGGAGTCGAGCATTTTTGGCTCTGCGATTATTGCAGCCGTATTTTCACTGTGGTGTATGACGCACAGTCTGGCGTAGTGCTCAGGCTACTCTGACTGGAAGGATCGCTCATCGAAGTTCGCAGGAAATCAAAGTTTTGCGCAGCCGAATCAGGCGATTGTTCCAGTCGACGTTAACAGATTCTTGCGGCATCTTCGGTTATGATTAGGTGCGGTCATCCAGCCGGAGGTACGGAGATGGCTTCTGCAAGATCTGTAGGCTCGGCGACCCCTTCTGAATCTCACAATCCTTTATCCTCGGAAGAATTGCGCAAGATGCATGCCTACTGGCGCGCCGCAAACTACTTGTCCGTTGGCCAGATATATCTTCTAAAGAATCCGCTTCTGCGCGAGCCGTTGGAGCTTGGAGATATCAAACCGCGGCTGCTGGGCCATTGGGGCACGACGCCGGGATTAAATTTTATTTATCTTCATTTCAATCGTCTTATAAAAAAGCTCGATCTGAACGTCATCTATATTGCCGGCCCTGGGCATGGGGGTCCTGGTTTAGTTGCAAACACATTTCTGGAAGGAACCTACAGCGAATTCTATCCGCACATTCCGCAAACGGAAGAAGGCCTGTGCAAGTTATTCAAGCAATTCTCGTTCCCGGGGGGCATCCCAAGCCACGTAGCTCCAGAAACGCCGGGTTCTATTCATGAAGGCGGCGAATTGGGTTACTCGATTGTTCACGCGTACGGCGCGGCTTTCGATAATCCGGATTTGCTGATTTGCTGTGTGGTTGGCGACGGTGAAGCCGAGACTGGTCCCCTGGCTGCGAGTTGGCATTCGAACAAGTTTCTGAATCCTTCACGTGACGGCGCCGTGCTTCCGATTCTGCATCTGAACGGATACAAGATTGCAAATCCGACCATCCTTGGCCGGATGAATGACGCGCAATTGACCGAACTTTTTAAGGGCTACGGCTACAAGCCGTATTTCGTTGAGGGCCACGAGCCGGAGACTATGCATCAACTCATGGCACGCACGCTCGATACGGTAGTCGAAGAAATTCATTCCATTCAGAATGCCGCACGAATAGGCACGTCGAGGGGACTTCCTGTGTGGCCGATGATTATCTTACGCACACCGAAAGGATGGACTGGTCCCAAGATCGTTGACGGAAAGCCGGTGGAGGGCACATGGAGGGCGCACCAAGTTCCAATCACGGATTTCGCCACACGGCCCGGCCATTTGAAAATCCTGGAAGATTGGATGAAGAGCTATAAGCCAGAGGAACTCTTCGATTCTAACGGCAAACTAGACTTCGAAATTGCAGAACTTGCGCCGAAGGGCAACCGCCGAATGGGCGCAAATCCGCATGGGAATGGCGGGCTGTTACTCAGGGATCTCGCAATACCAGATTTCCGCGATTATGCCGTCACAGTGCCGAAACCCGGTGCGGCCGTAGAGGAAGCCACTCGCGTGCTGGGTAGACTTCTGCGCGACGTAATGAAACTAAACGCCGACGCGAAAAACTTCCGAGTGTGGGGCCCGGATGAGACTGCTTCGAACCGCCTTGAAGCGCTTTATGAAGCGACTGACAAGATTTTTATGGAACCGATCCTGGACACCGATGAACATCTTTCGACGAATGGCCGCGTGATGGAAGTTCTCAGCGAGCATATGTGCCAAGGCTGGCTGGAAGGCTATCTCTTGACGGGCCGGCACGGCTTCTTCTCTTGTTACGAGGCTTTTATTCATATTGTCGATTCCATGTTCAATCAGCACGCGAAGTGGCTTAAGGTGGCAAGAAATATTCCGTGGCGCCGTCCGATCGCTTCCTTGAACTATCTACTTACTTCACATGTTTGGCGTCAGGATCATAACGGCTTCTCGCATCAAGACCCGGGCTTCATCGACCTCGTCGTCAACAAGAAAGCGGACATCGTCCGTGTGTACCTGCCGCCGGATGCGAACACGCTACTATCAGTCACAGATCATTGCCTGCGCAGCCGCAACTACGTGAATGTGATCGTTGCCGGTAAGCAGCCCGGCTTGCAGTATCTTGATATGAAATCTGCTGTGGAGCATTGCACTGCGGGAATTGGAATCTGGGAGTGGGCTTGCACCGATCGGGGCGCTGAGCCTGATGTCGTTATGGCCTGCGCCGGAGACATTCCAACTCTCGAAACCCTCGCGGCAGTGGATTTGCTACGCCAACATTTCCCCAACATCAAGATTCGCGTAGTGAATGTCGTCGACCTCATGACGCTGCAAACTGCATCAGAACATCCTCACGGGCTGCCTGACAGCGAATTCGATTCTATGTTTACGACCGACAGGCCGGTCATATTTGCCTACCACGGCTATCCCGCGCTGATTCATCGCCTCACTTATCGTCGCAAGAACCATGACAATCTGCACGTCCATGGCTACAAGGAAGAAGGAACCACCACAACGCCATTCGACATGACGGTCTTAAACGAGCTCGACCGATATCATCTAGCCGGCGACGTTGTAGACCGAGTGGAGCGGTTTCAGCCGGTAAAGGCGCATTTCAAGCAATTCCTGCGCGATCGGCTCGTGGAACACAAGCAGTACATTTGCGAGTATGGAGATGATCTTCCCGAAATTCGCGATTGGAAGTGGCCATACTGAGCAATGAAGATTCTTGTTCTCAATTCCGGGTCAAGCAGCCAGAAGAGTTGTGTCTACGAGCTCGGCGATACGGTTCCCGCAAATCCGATAGAGCCCATTTGGCAAGCGACCGCCGAGTGGGATGGTCAACACGCTGAAATCCAAGCCGAATCTTCTGACGGCGCGCATTTTCAACAGCAAATAAGAATTGAATCACGCAATCAAGCCATTGGCCCTTTGCTGGATACCCTGTGCGCAGGGAAAACGCGCGTCATTTCCAAATTATCCGAAATCGATGTGGTCGGTCATCGCGTTGTGAACGGAGGTCCAGACTACCGGCACCCAATAATAATCACTTCAGAAGTGAAAGCGGCAATCACGCGAATGTCGGCTTTTGCACCACTGCACAACCAAGGCGAGCTCGAAGGGATCGATATTGTCGAGAAACGATTTGGTCCCGTTCCCCAGATCGCGGTGTTTGACACTGGATTCCATAGTTGGCTTCCCGAAGCCGCATTTGTTTACCCGGGTCCGTATGAGTGGCTCTCGCAGGGAATCCGTCGCTACGGCTTCCACGGAATCAATCATCAGTATTGCGCCGAGCGAACGGCTCAAATGCTAGGGAAGGATTTAGAATCGCTCAAACTGGTCACCTGCCATCTGGGGAACGGTTGTTCTCTCGCGGCGATTCAAAACGGGCGGAGTGTCGACACCACAATGGGGTTCACTCCGTTGGAGGGCTTGATGATGGGCACTCGGTCTGGCTCCGTCGATCCGGGAATACTGACGTACTTGATGCGTCAGAACCACTTCACAGGAGAGCAGTTGGACGATCTGCTCAACAAAAGTTCGGGGCTGCTGGGAATTTCTGGGATCTCGAGTGACATGCGTCAGATCGTCGCGTCGATGAAAGAAGGTGGCGAGCGCGCCAAACTTGCTTTCGATATTTTCGCGCACCGGCTAAGGTCCTCTATTGGCGCGATGATTGCAGTGCTCGGGGGAATAGATGCGCTGGTCTTCAGCGCAGGCATAGGGGAAAAATCACCCGATGTGCGTAGTGCTGCCTGCGCCAGCTTCGCTTTCCTCGGTCTCACAATCGACTCCGAAAAGAACGTCCGTGCTTCGCAAGACGAGGACGTCTCGGGCGTTGCTTCGACGGTGCGCGTCTTGGTTATCCGAGCTCAAGAAGATTGGGCGATCGCGAAGCAGTGCTGGAAAATGATGGCTAACCGATGAAACCATGCCTTGCGGAACAACTAAGATTATCTTTCAGCCTGTTGCGGCTTGATGACGACCTTAGTCATACTCTCGTTGATCGCCAAAGAGCTTATAGGCGTCGGTGATTGGGTCCAGTGAAAATGTATGCGTTTGGAGTGAAGTGAAGTCCAGTTTTCCGTGACGCAACAATTCCGTGAGTCGCCGCATGCGCTCTTTGCCCCCCGGGGACAAAGCGTTGTGACGATCTTATAGTCGCCCAAGCCGGCAGCGAAAGATTCCGCTGGAACGGTAAGGTTCCGATGCCGGCTTGGCGGGCCTTTGCTCCTTAGCCTCGGACCGTAAGCACCGGACAGGTTGCATGCGCCACAACTTTGTGCGCTGTCGCTAATGGCAGATGAGTTGCCGCACCCGGGAAGCCGCTCGAACGATGCACCCCGAGAACGATCAGGTCTGCCTTTCGTTTCTCAGCAACCTCAAGGATCTTCTCGGCAGCAGACCCTGTTTCAACCACGAACTGGGGTTCGCACCAAAGCTCGGCTTCTGGCGAGACAATATTGCGCAACCGTCGCGTGGAAGACGTCACCAAGTCCGCCGGGTGAACGAACTCGTCTGCCTTTGGGGCCGCGATAACGTGCAGGAGCGTGAGATGCGCCTGAAACTCCTGCGCCAACGAGAGGGCGTAGGTTGCAGCGTCAACAGATCCAGAATTGAAGTCCGTCGCGTAAAGAATCTCGGTAAACTCACCGCGTCTCGCCGATTCTGCGTGCGAAGATGGACCGACGGTCAACACGGCGCACGGAGCCTGCCGAAAAATCTTCTCGGCAGTCGAACCCAGGAAAAACTTCTTCACACCAGAGCGGCCGTGCGTGCCGAGCACAATCAGATCAATCTCGTTTTTTTCGACCACCGCAACTAGATTGGACCACAATCCCCCTTCTTCGATGATCACTTCTGGTTCCATGCCTGGAAATGACTTGAGCAACATCTCCCGCTGCTTTTTCGTTTCTGCTTCCGCAGCCTTTTCAAGCACCGCCCAGGTTGCGGGTTCCGTCATTGGGTTAACGATCGGCGTCTGCATATGCAAGGCGTGGAGCTTAGCGCCGAAGCGCTTTGCAATCGCCGCCGCGTAAGGAATTGCAGTGGATGCCGCCGGAGAAAAATCTGTAAGAAACAGTACGTTCTTCACTTGAATTCGATTCTGAGTATCAAGCGTCTTCATGGCTCACCTCCAACCTCGACTAATACTTACCCGAAAATTTGCGAAAGCGTTGTGACCGTGGTCACGACTGATTGTGATACCGGTCACCGCGCATCAATCATCAGCGGTACATCGTGCGAGTGGGAGATGGCGACATGCGAACGATCGAGTCTGGCGCACCAGTTAGAATAAAAAATATTCTTTACCTTACGGACTTCTCAGAACCGTCCGAAGCGGCACTTCCGTTTGCGGTTGCGCTTGGACGCGGATACGGCGCGAAAGTGCATGCGTTGCACGTTTTTGTGCCTACACCCTACCTCTACACAACACCCGGGCTGACAGTTGCTGCGATCGAAGCCGTGGAAGAAAATGCGCAATCGGAGATGCAGCGGGTCGAGTCACAGCTTGACGGTTTGCAGCACGAAACAGTCATCGAGAGGGGAATCGGGGTTTGGCCGACAGTCGCGCAAGCGATTCAAGATCATGACGCCGATTTGATTGTGCTTGGAACGCACGGCCGTACAGGCGCAGAGAAGTTGCTACTTGGATCTGTCGCTGAAGAAATCTTCCGCCGCTCGCTTGTGCCGGTACTCACAATCGGCCCGAGAGTACGTAGCAGTGCACATAATGGCGCCCGGTTCCATCGTGTGCTATTCGCTACGGATTTCTCACCGGAATCGATATCTGGGGCGCCGTATGCCATCTCGCTCGCACAAGAAGACCAGTCCCACCTGCTCCTGCTCCACGTTATGCGGAAGCCTACGGAATTCAATGATGCCAATAAACGACGATCGGAATTGTCGGTTGCCGAGGCGATTCATCGTCTCTTTGAAATAGTTCCAAAGGAGACGAAACTCGATTTCGCACCGGAAGTGGCAGTGGAATACGGTGAGCCAGCTGAGCTGATCGTAGAAATCGCTAAGGCGCGCGGCGCAGATTTGATTGTGCTGGGCATTCGCGACACCGGCGGCCGGCTTGGCGCCGCAACACATCTGGAACGCGCAATTGCGCATAAAGTTGTGGCGCATGCGGCCTGCCCGGTGCTCACCGTCCGAGGCTGAGTTGAGCGCGCGATTGGGCTAATCGGGAACCACGCCTCGCGGCCATCAAAATTCATGGAAACTTCTAGATGTCCTCCATCAGCGTAAGAAATGGCCCCGAAAATCCTTCACGCACATCTATAAATTTCACAACGCGAACCATAAGTCCCGTTACGTTATCCACGGTGGGGCCAGCCTGCAAAAGCTGCTCACCGAAGAACGGTGCAATGTGACGTCAGCTGTTCTCGCTGAACTCCCTCCTGATTGTTCCCCACGAAACTCAGCCGTATTTACGCCAAATAGTATTTTAATTCAAGTTACTATGGTGAGTAACCAGAACACGCTCAATAGTAATGGTGGAAAAATTTCAATTGTGACGGCCGTCACAACCTGCGGTGACGTGAATCATATCGATGTAATCACAGAGCATTCATCATGCGTCCACGGGTCGCTGACCAGTTGATGTCTAGAAGTTACTGATTTTTTGCCTAAAGGGGAGGAAGAGCCGATGGACCGACGGGGAATACATATTGTCTTGACGGTGACGCTCGTGCTGCTCGCTGCCGTGGTTTACGCGATTGTCAGCGCACCTCGGGCGGAGGCGATTCCCGCATTCTCGCGAAAGTACCAAACTTCCTGCACGACGTGTCACAGCAATTTTCCCGAACTCAACGACTTCGGCATCGCGTTCAAGAAGAACGGATTCAAGTTTCCAAAGGACGACGATATGTTTGTAAAAGAGCCGCCTGTGCTCCTCGGTGCCAAAGCGCAGAAGGAAGCGTTTCCCAAAGCACTTTATCCGGGCGAGATTCCCGGCAGCCTGCCAATCGCTTTCCGCTACTCCGGCTTCGCACAGTACAACAGCAAGATTCCGTTGGCGGTCGGGTTCACGCCGCGAACCGATCTTTTCGCGCCCAATACATTCACGATCCTCGCCGCGGGGAGTTTTGGGTCCAACATTTCATTCTGGATTGACGACGACATTTCCACGGGCGGCTCGGGAGCCGATGGCGGGCTAGGAGACGGTTATCTCAAAGCCAATGACGTCGGTCACTGGCTACATCTTCCCAAAGACGCTCTCAACGTCCGGTTCGGCCAGTTCGAGATCGACCTTCCGTTTTCACAAGCCCGTACGATCAACCTGTCTGACTATGACATCTACGACCAGGCCAGCGTTTCACTGGTTAATCCTGCTCTCTGCGCGCTGGCGGTCATTCCGACGGCAACTCCCTGCACGACGAACAATCCCTTCGCGTTCGGCGTCCCGCAGAGGGGTATCGAATTGGGCGGATATCCTAACGACGGCCCTTTCACGTGGTCGGTGGCATTCGTAAATGGGAACAACGACAGTCCGGCAACTCGAAATTCAAAGGACGTTTACGGTCAGTTGTCCTATACGTTTAATCTGGAACGCGACGCAAGCGTGCGGAAGGAAGTGCAAGCTGCCGGCCCCACCGGGCCACGCGATCACACTTCTTTGCGGCTTGGCGCATTCGGGTACTACGGACGCAACGCGCTCAACATCGATGGATCCCTTTTCCCGACCCTGCTGACGATTCATGAACCTTTCTACCGCGCCGGCGGCGATTTCCGCTTCAAGTACCGGAAGTTCGAGTTGTGGGGGCTGGGGATGTTTGGTCATGACACAAACGTAATCCCCAACGGCTCTGGCCCCTCGGCGACGGGATTCGTATCTACCACGCCAGTGACATTCTCAGGCGGTTTCGCCGAAGCGGAATACTGGTTCTACCCGTGGCTAATTGGCTTGATGAGGTACGACGTGGTCAATTCTCCTACGGATTTCTTAGCCGGGCTATCGCACCGGAATACGCGCAACAGGTTTAGTCCCGGCATCCAGGTACTCGTGCGCGCAAACATCAAGCTCGCTTGTGAGTACCAGCGCCGCTTCGAACAGCCTATTCCGGACTCCAACCAAACCTACCGGGCGAATGCATTCGTGTGCGGCACCGATTTCGTGTTTTGACGTTTGGAAAGACCACTGGTTCATATGCCAGCGGACATCTTGAGAGGAGACAATCGATGAGCATTTTTAAGCGTGCGATACTTGTGGGCGGAATTTCTCTAGGCGCCTTGATTCTCGCCACAGTTGCAATGGCGGGAGACGTGAAAGGCAAAGTGGCGGTGCAAGGCATGCGCTCGGCAGAAAACATTGCCGTCTACGTGGATGCCATTCCGGGTAAGAAATTCGATCCGCCTGCGCAGCACGTGACGATCGATCAGCGCAGGATGGCCTTTGTACCGCGGGTCACCGTCGTATTGCAGGGAACCACCGTGGATTTCCTCAATAGCGACTCGGTCGGGCACAACGTCTACTGGCCGTCCATCAGCGGCAACAAAAAGCTGGCGCACAATCTCGGAACCTGGCCCAAAGGCGAGAGAAAATCGTTCCAGTTCAACGAACCGGGCGTTGCGTCGCTTCTCTGTAACGTCCATCCAGAAATGTCCGGGACGCTTGTCATTGCTCCTACACCTTACTTTGCAGTCACAGACGCGGATGGAACATTTGAGATCAAAAACATTCCTCCGGGAACCTACACCCTGAAGACCTGGAGCGAAGACGGGAAGGTCACAACGCAATCGGTGACCGTGGCGGCCGATACAGTGAATGTAGAACTAACGGTGAAGAAGTAACGGAACGGACCAGAAGCGCGGGGTGAGAGCTGGGACGAAATTGGCGGAGCTGGACTGGCAATCGTCGAACATCTGTTGCAGACTGCTCAGTCCAGACCGCCGGCGGGCGGAGTCCAATATCTTTGGAGATGCAGTTAGATGAATTGCAGAGACCGGATCCTTGCTTTCGGGCACGTCCTTTTCGTGGTTGCCATCGTTCTACTCGGGGCGAGTTCAATGCTCGCACAAGTGAGTCCCGTCGAAATTGCCAATCCACAATTAAGAGCCGTCGAACAACAGTATTTCCCTCAGCTTCAATCGCTGCAGCATGCAATCGGCAATACACAATTTCCGCTCCCTTTCATTCTCACTCGCTATGTGGGGGTCGATCCATCTCGCCAGGCTTCTCTGGACACGCGCGGCATTGAATTTGTCTATTTTCAGGATCGAATGCTTCTGAAAACGTCGGGGTTCTACACGGCGGCCTTCGATTCTGAGAAACTCACGAAGAACGAGCGCGCCAGTCGAACATTTCAGGAAGTTATCGTTCCAATTCTTCGCCTTCTGGAGCAAGAAATTCCCTCTGACATCGCGTGCGACGGCATCGGCTTCGAAATTGCCTATCACGCCCGTGATGCAGCCAAGAATTTCGATTATGAAGGCAGAGAAATTCTTGCAGTGGTATTCGATCGTGCCGACGCCTTTGCATTTCTGAACGAGCCAGGGAACGAGCAGCGACAGGCGATCTTGAATCGCTCGGGAATTTACCTGGATGCCAAGCCTTTTGGACTCGCACTGGGACAGAGAGATTCGCTTAACCTGGAGTCCCTCGGGAGGCCCGATCCCGCCGACACCGGATGGGCAACGTCCCCTGCTTCAGCAGCTGCTGCGGCTGCGCGATTCTCCAGCCCGAATCCACATCTCGCGCCAACCGCCCCGTCTACCCCTTCGCACGCCGCCACAGCTGAAAAAGGAACGACCAGCATCGTCAACCCGGTGGTCCCGGTGGTCGCTCCGAAGGCGGCCGCATCACCAGCCGAAGCCGAGCTGCTGCAGGCGCAGTATCAGACGCAACTGGATACGCTCCTGAAAGAAGATGGTGCACAATTCCATTTCGTGGATTATGCGCCGCCGTCGTTCGCCCTCTATCACAAACAATTGGTGTTGCAGCTCACACTTCGAAATACCGTGGCGTTCGAGAAAAATACGAGTTCGATTTACAAGCGTGCCGCTCAAACCTTTGACCTCTTCCTTGCCCCGCAGCTCAAGGCGCTTGTGCCAAAGCTTCCGGTTGATCACCAAGTTGACGCACTCGATTTTTCGATTCTCAATCGCCTGGGCAACCAGAAGGAATCTTCCGAGGCGGTTGAATTCATTTGTCCGCTAAAGTCGATCCGATCGTTCGTCGAAGATGAAATTACGAGCCAGGATTTGATTGACCAAAGCTTCGTGCTCGTGAACGGCGTGCGGATCAATCTCCACTTGGAGCTCGTCGAATGACGACGGTCTCGCGTGGAGGACCACTGATAAAGAGGCTCGCGCACTTACGGCTCCTGCTGGTGGTTTTCATGCTGACTTCGTCGTTGTTCGGTCAGACAGTTGGGACTAAAGATGTTTCAGTCACGGCGGTCGAAGGCGAAAGTTGGCTCCGGCATCTTCGCAGGTCGTTCAACGACACAAGTATGGGTAAGACCTGGGATTTAGGACCGCCTCCCTCCATCTCGGGGGAAGAATCTCCTCGCTGGCAATTGGAGCTATCGCCCGGCTACGCTACGCAATCCGTAACTCTCCATGGTTCGGATCTGTACCGCCTGAATTGTCAGGGCTGCCATGGAGGGACGGGCAGCGGCGCTCCTCCTGAAATCAACTCCGTTATTAACCCCGTCCGGGCGACTTCCGTCGTCGTAATTCTGGAGCGAACCAAGAAGACCGGCCAGGAAATGAGTCGCGCAGATGCAGCAGTACTTGCGAGGCAGGCCAAGGTTCTCTTACTGCAACGACTTCACAAGGGCGGGGAGGCCATGCCGCCGTTCCCGCAGATAAACGAGCTAGAGATTCGCGCGATAGTCGCTTATCTCGAACAGCTTTCTGACATCCCCGGCGCGGAAAGGAATCAAGTTGCGGTGACGGAATCTCCATACCGCGTGGGTGAGCTGATTATAAAATCCACCTGTCACATCTGCCACAGCGCGACAGGTCCGAACCCCGACCCTCAGCAGCTCTTGGACGGCGCCATCCCGCCGCTCAGCACTCTCACGACGCGGACGAGCCTGCCTGAATTCATCCGAAAAGTAACTAACGGTGCGCCGGTCATCATGGGCAATCCGCCAGTCTCTTATCGAGATTCTTACCGGGGCAGGATGCCTGTGTTTCGCTACTTGAGCGAGGAAGAAGCGGCCGACGCGTACCTCTACCTGACAATCTACCCGCCGCACCAATAGGTTGTATTGTTGTTTCAATTCACGAGCCGCGATTTCGAGCCATGAGAGGTCGATCGTTATGTCGTTGGTTCATCGGATGCATCGCCCAGCGATCGACAAGCATCTTGGTTTACTCCCAGTAGCGATCCCCTTTAGGGATGTGATTTTCACGATCTTGTATCTCCTTTCTTAATCGCCCTATTGGACGTAAAGACGGCTACCGCGCATGAAATTTCGGCGAACCAATCCACGAATATTGCCAAGCCACAGAGACACTTTGATAGTTGCCACCGAAACGCACGTAGGTCCCGTTGCTGTAGCCAATCTTCATGGACTGGTGCTTCTTCAACGGAAACGAAAAAGTCCCCCCGATGCGGGAGCTTGTTTGTCTAGTTTCAGAATTCGGAACTCCATTTAGGCTGGTGGTGCCGCCGAACCAGAAATTTCCGTCCAGCGAAGCCCAACACTTCAGCTTGTTGAAGTCATAACTCAAGTGACCTTCGAACGAACCGATAGGCCTTTCCGTTTGACGCTGTGGGTTAGGAACTGAGTAAAAAGCACTGTTTGTTGTGTAGAACCACACGCCGCCATAGCCATCGAGTAGCCAATTACCCCAGCGTCGGGAATAGCCTAACTCCGGTTTCAACGCCCATCGATTGATGCCCCAGTTGATGAGGTGAGTCGGGTCGTATTGACCAGTCGGAGCGACAACTGTCAGGCTGGCTCCCAGCAAAGCCTTCTGTTTCCACTTAGCGAATTCTGGCGCGGCCATTGCTGGCCCGCCCTTGAGATTCACCGAGAAACGCAAAGCAAGGTCCAGAAGGCCGGAGCGATAAATCTGTTGTTGGTTGCCAAGGACTGATCCCTGGAAGGTGCCCACGCCATAAGGTAAAAACCCAGTCAAGTTTGCGGAGCGCCCAAATAGGCTGAATGAATGATAGTAACTGAGAATCGGCACATGGTAGCTGCCGGTGGCACCGGTGACTGGAATCGCCCCATTGAAGTCCAAGCCACCTTCATAATAGGACCAGGACAACGTGATGGCGTTGCCGTTCGTCGGCGTGATGACATAGGCACGTGGAGCTAGAGTCTGCGCTATCGCCAGGTGTCCAGAGCACAGCGCCATGCAAAAGAAAAGGCAGCGGGCGGTTTTTGTCATTGCCGAGCCTTCGTAAGAACGCGCACCAAAGGGACCATCCACCGTTCTCTTGGTGAATCGGAAGTCATCTTGGTTAAGCCCTGAAATTTGTAAAACATCGCGAATTAATGGCGCAGCAGATATAGCTGCTTATAGATCTGGCAAATGTCACCCGTAGAACAGGGACCAAAGGCCGTGGAGGCCGAATATTGAGACCATCACGGCGAGAGTGACCGTCAGTGGCCACTTAGTCAGGGCAAGACTCTCGCCCCGTTGAACCCTGCGCATAGCGAACCAATGAGAAATTGCGGAAAGCAGCATAGCACCCAACTGCATCCAAAGTGAGTTGTTGTCAACTCTTGCGTAAGGAACTGAAATTAGAGAGGAAGAATGGCTCCCCGGGCTAGATTCGAACTAGCAACCCTTCGGTTAACAGCCGAGGCGGTCAAAAATCTAAGTGCCCTACCTAGTGTCGCTTGGAATAAAGTGGGAGCCATTCTTACATTTCTGGTTGCACCCAATCCTCCACCCAAAAAGTATTCTGAATCAACCCACAACACGATGGGCTGCTTATGCGCCATTAAGCTCGACCAGGCGTCAAACCGGAGAACTGGTTTAGTAGCCTCCAAATTCTTCCGCGCGGATGTCGTCGTCAATTATTCCTGCTTTGCTCAACATCTCGTGCAAACCTTTCACCATGGCGGGTGGGCCAGCAATGTAGTAGATGGGCGACGTTACACCCTTCAAATGCCGTCCCAGCATCTCTTGATTGATAAGACCGGTTTCGCCGTTCCAAGGTTGCTGCGATTTCTCCATTTCAGTCATGCTGGCAATTAACTTGTACTTCGGATTGTCTCTTTCCAAGCTCTGAAGCTCCGCGAGAAACGGCGCATCTTCGGGCCGCCTGTTGGAATAGAAAAGGACAATGCGATTCGACAACTTGTCCTTCGCTGCCCAATGGACAATGCTTCGAAATGGAGTGATGCCAATCCCGCCTGCGAGGAATGCGGCGGTTCGCGTAGAGTCGTTCTGAAGAATCAAATCCCCGGATGGCCCTTCAATCTTCACGGCGGTTCCCAACGGCATCGTCCTCAATACGCGCTTGAACGCCGTATCGCGCATCCGCGTGGCCACCATCAAGGTTTCTTCGTGAGGGGCACTGGCGATCGAAAAACTGCGCACATTTCCTTCGGAATCCGTCTCCGAAGGATCAAGCAAAGTCATATCGAGATACTGGCCGGCCTTGAATGTCCATCCTGATGGCTTTTCGAAACGGAAGGCCATGGTGCCTTCCGCAACTTCCTTGCGATCTTTGAGTTTGCAGATGAAGCATGGTGACGCCGCAGCAGTGCTCATAAATGTCTCCTTCCGATGTGTGCCTCGATCAATGCCTGTTTTCGTTTCCTTCGGAGAACCGCCGCACCTCGTGAATCAGATCCCAGCCTCCTGGCTGAAATACTGGTAATCTTCCCGCCAACCGCCTTGGCCTTGGCCAATGGTTTTGTAATTCTCGATGAACTCGATTGCGCGGATGTACTTCACCATCGTGAATCCAAGCTGCGTTTCAACGCGAAGCCGGAGCGGCGCTCCGTGCAAAATCGGCAGCGGCTGGCCATTCATTTCGTAGGCAAGAATCGTCTGTGGATCTTCCGCCAACTCCACGCGAATCGTGCCGTAGAAGTACCCCGGTCCTTGCGCGTGTGGCTCTGATGTGGATTTGTTGTCGAAGGCATAGAAAACGATGTAGCGGGCGGCGGGAAGTGGACGGCAAAGTCCGACGATGTGCTGCAGAGATACACCTCCCCATTCTGCAACGCCCGACCATCCCTGGATGCAACAGTGCTTGGTAATTTGAGTTTGTTTCGGCATTGCGCGGAGATCCTGCAGGGTTAAATGCAGCCACCTTTCGACCAATCCGCCAATCTCTAGGCTGTAGTTTGCAAAGTTTTCGCGTGCCATCACCAGAAAACTTTCCTCTTTCGGCGGCCGGCCATTGACCCAGAAGTATGGCGAGATGTCCGCATGTGTGTAATGTTGAGCGGACATTTCATTACCGAAAAGAAGTGTGCGCAACGGATCAGTGATCGACTGAGTGGCTTTCTGGACAAAGCGCGGGCGGCGACGCGAACACACAGTTGTCACAGTATGGATGACTACCACGCCGGCCAGCCCGGATAGCCAGACCACAAGAGCCAGCGTCAACTGCGGATCATGCGTTTGTCCCAGAACAATCAGCGCCAACTCGCTCCGGAAACCATGCAGAGCCACGATCGTGACGTGTCCGATGAAGAATACGATGAAGGTGCAAAGAGCCAAGAAATGCAGGCTCCGTGCGCTTTGCCGTCCGTGAAAGATTTTGATATACCAAGGAAAACGAGCAGCGACGGCTGGGGACATCGCTATTCCCGTCGCAATGCTGAAAGGTGCAAGCAGGAATATCACAGCCGCATAGCTCAACTGCTGTAGTGCGTTATAACCTCCCGGGGTTTCCACGACGTGGAAGCTCAGATAGCTAAGCAGTGCATGCCATGCGTCCGGGGCAATCTGCCAGGAAGTCGGGATGAGCCGCCGCCACTCTGGAGTTACGAAGAGCATCACCACGTATGTCAAACCTGTCAGCAGCCACACGAAATCTGCGAGAAAGTGCCAGTGTCGTCCGAGACCTAGATTTTCGTGGCCTGGCAGGGCAATCGCGGACGGGAATGACGTTTCCTCGTCACTCGCCGTCCAGAGTCGGTCCTCAGGTCGCTGCTTCTTCGTGAGCTTGAGCCATTCGCTTCCCGGCGTACAGTGATCGTTCCAGTAAAGCCTGGGATGTGCGCTCAAGATTTCAAGACCGCTCCGAACGAGAAGCGACAGAAGAAGAAAATTGAAGAAGTGCGCGGCCCGCAGCCACAATGGATAGTCAAGAGGCATTATTCGTCACATCCTTAAACCTTGGTTTTTCGGTTCTTCCGTAAACTCTCTGGAAAACGAACTAGGGGAACTCGCCCGCCGCCGCGATTCCGGATTGGGTACGTGATTTGATGACCCTACACGCGTGCAGAAGGGAGGAGCGAATAAACCTGGGAACGCTTCACACTCATAATGTCGTCAACCCGAATCTCGCGTACGGTCAACGCATCGGCGATAAGCGAACGGTGACAACTCCATGGAACCGCTTCCGCACATATGATTGCGGTCTGCATCGCTCACGAGCGGATCATCGTCAGCAGCATCTTGAATCTAGTGACGGCCTTCAGAGAGTGAGGTTGATTTGCTGGCATGAGAACCGCTTCGCCTGCCTTCGTCCGTAGTGGCTTGGCCGAAACCGAGATTTCCGCTTCGCCCTCCAGGAGATGTGCCAACGCGTCGAACGGAGCTGTATGCTCACTTAAGCCTTGGCCCTCATCGAAAGCGAACAGCGTGACGGTTCCCGTCCCACGGTTGACTAACGTCCGGCTGACAACGGCTCCTTCTTGGTAACTCACGAGGTCGACCAAGCGAACGGCTTCCGCAATGGGCATTTCCCGCTTATTCTGTGCCTGCTGTGAACTCATCTTTGACCACCTCCACCGCCACCATTGTCTTGTGTTACCAACTGCTTTCACCCGTACATGCTCCATTATCGGCAATGCATTTTAAGTTCTCCACCGGCTCCACGTGCTTTTTCCTCGAGGCGTACCCAGACTTTTTGAAGATCCTCGACTAGTGCCTGATCCACCAGGCCGGAGTAAGCAAGAGGCGGGCATTCATCCACTACTTGAACCGGGCATCCTTCGTGGAGCATCTGTTGTGAGAGTGCGATTTGCTTGAGAGTCACCTCGTACCGCCCCGCGCAAGCGCTACATGGGATCTCGATCGCGACAATTTCCAGAATGTCCATAAATGATGTTCTCACTTCGGCGCGAGTTCTCGTCGGACTCGTACTGCTGTCTCCGGACCACCGCTCGCGGGTGTGGGCAAGTTTCTTAAGCTACTCGAGACTGAGCGATTGTCCCCTTGCCTCTTTCCGTTAGCGTGTAGAAGTCACTACCGCACGCGTCCAGCATACCCGTGCGGGTCAATTCATCGATGGCGTCGAGCACGCCCTCCCGTTCGGCTGGTTCATTGCCTGCCGCCTCGAATAGCGCATGGAGGTCCAGCCGATCCTTCCCCATTTCCATGAATAATCGAAGAACACGCAAAGAGAGTGGCTTCACTATGTACCTCGCTAGGTTACCTTGACCAAGAGCGCGTTCCTCTATCGCACCGCCCAAGAGCAGTTACCCGCAGTGAGCACACGAACGCCGGACAACACGGCCCAGACCCGTATACGCGACTTCCCGCTATTTTCGTTTAGAACGGGTAGTCTCCTTCCTGCGCGGCTTCGCCTCCACAATCTTTGTTTCCGGTGGCCACGAGAGCGTCAGCAGAAAGGCGCTGTCTTCGGAGGCCTCCACATCATGAGATACACACTGATCCAGGGCGAGCAAGTTCCCGGCAGGGAGATCCACCACCCGCTCGGGCAGGTGAAGCCGGATATGGCCGTTAAGCGTGTGCACCGAGATTCTGCCCACCGCCGTGTGTTCGTGCATGCGCGTATTCGCCTTCATAGCGATCAGCACAATGCGGAGATCCGGGTACTTTACAAGCGTCTTCGAACTTCGCCCCGTGGGGTGTAGCCATGCTTCATCCTGGTGCAATTGGTCGAGTTCGCTGGCTAGGTCGAATTGGAGCACTAATCCGCTCAGCGTCCCATCAATAGATTCGTGTCCGACGGAGAGCGGCTGTGATTCTTTTCTCTGCGGTTGTGCCATGGTTGTTCACCTCTGTTTTCATCTTGATTAGCTGGCTCGATTGCGCGGGCCACGTGCCCCCCAAAGCTTTAGATAGCATTAGCACAGACAATCGATGTCCGGCTTCTTCTCCATAGCCTCGCATTCGGTACCAGGGAACTTGCTCGAAGTTGTCACACACGAACAAGCGAGGTATGCGTACGTTCGTGTTTTGCAGCGGCCGTTCCTTGTCTCCTGGCTTCGGATCAACGGCGGGTGATCCACGACGGTATCTTAGACACTGGGAAAAAGCGCTACCGTGCAAAAAGGAACACATTTCAATATGGGTCACAGCGCGGACTAACATCAACCCTTCGGGGATGAACCGAATGTTCTCGCGACAACTAACTGACTGAGAAATCTTAGGTTGGCTCCCCGGGCTAGATTCGAACTAGCAACCCTTCGGTTAACAGCCGAATGCTCTACCGTTGAGCTACCGGGGAACCGGTGTGATGCTTGCGGTGACAACAATCTTACGACAGCGGTGTTCCTTCCGCAATCAGGCGGCGCGGCCTTTCACTGCCGGCTTTTATTTTGCTGGAACTGACGAAAGCCCCCGTCGCATATAGACTGGAGCGGATGGAAACAAGCTCCAGCAGTGCGCGCCTGCGCCTTCTGCCGATTTCCTACCAGCACTTGACGGCGGCGCTGTGCTGCGGGCTCGTGCTGAGGCTCTACTTCATCGCGCGCTTTCCGTTTTATGCCGGCGACACAAAATTCTACGAAGAGCTGGCACAGAACTGGCTGTACCACGGCGTCTACGGCCTCTTCATCCGAGGCGAGCTGACGCCGGTCGATCTGCGTGTTCCCGGCTATCCGGCATTTCTGGCGGGGATCTACACCATCTTTGGCCGCACGAGAACGGCGGTGATGCTGGCGCAAGCGGTGATTGATCTCTTCACGTGCGTGATCGCAGCGCTCATAGCCGCGCGGATTGCCCCGGCGAACAAAAAATCGCAAGCGGCCACGATTGCTCTCTGGATGGCTGCGCTTTGTCCGTTCCTCGCGAGTTACACGGCGGCGATTCTCACTGAAACTCTCGCCGCATTTTTCACTACGATTGCGCTTCTCGTGCTCGTTCGCGCCGTGGCAAATTCTCCGCTCGATCCGTCGAACGGGCGCAGTGGGCGATCGGGTGGGCGATCGATCGGACAGTCCGCCGGAAAATTCGTCGAGCCGTCGCGTAACGGCCTCGATCAAGACGCCGCGTGGTTGCAGTCTGGCTTGTTCTTAATGGCTGGAATTGTTGCAGGGCTTGGAACGCTGGTTCGGCCCGAAACGCCGCTTGTGCTTGCGGCCGCCGGCCTCGTAATTTGCATTCGCTGGCGCCGGCCCGCCGATTGGAGCAAGCTCACGCTCGCGAGTTTGTGGATGGGCGTGGGTTTGCTCGCCGCGCTCACTCCGTGGGCCGCGCGCAATGCGCGAACGATGGGCCGCATCGAATTTCTCGCGCCGCACTATGCCGAATCTGCTGGAGATTACATACCGCGGGGCTTCTACGCATGGACGAGTACGTGGATGGTGCGCTATCGCGATGCGTACGACGTCACGTGGGCGCTGGGAAAAAAGCCAATTGAAATGGATTCGTTCCCCGCGGCTGCGTTCGATTCCGAGGCGGAACGCGCGCGCGTCGCAAGTCTGCTAGCCACTTACAACAGCGATCTGAAGATGACGCCCGCGCTCGATCTCAAGTTCCAAGCACTCGCACATGAAAGAGCTGCCGAACATCCGCTGCGCACATTCGCTTTCATACCAATCGAACGTGCGTTCGTGATCTGGTTTACGCCGCGCGTCGATGTGCTGCGATATTCAGGCAGCCTGTGGCCGCCGGGCGAACAGTGGCGCGCAAATCCAGCGAAGTTCAACGTAACTTTGCTGTTTGGATTTTTGAATTGTGCGTACATCGGGCTCGCGATTGCGGGCGCATGGCGCTGCCGGACAAATACCGGATGCGCGCTCATAGTTGCGTATCTCGTTATCCGTACAGCGCTACTCACGCAATTGCCCACGGTCGAACCCCGCTATGTGGTGGCTTGTTTTCCTGCGATCGCGGCGCTCGGCGCACTGGCATTCGTGAAAACGAATCAGTCCGTTTCGACCACAGCCTTATAGGATTCAGTCCCGGCGGGACCTGCCAGCATTCGCTGACGTACTAAGCAACGAAGCGGTACCCCACGCCGCGAACAGTCAGCAGATGCCGAGGTTTCGCAGGATTTTTCTCGATATACTTTCGCAATCGGACGATGAAATTGTCTATCGCGCGCGTATCCGTGTCTTCTGCGAGCCCCCACACATCCTCGAGGATCGACTTGCGCGATACATTGCGCCCTTTATTCTGAATCAGATGGCGGAGCAGTTTTGCTTCCATCAGCGTGAGTCGAATTGTGTTGCGTTCAGTGCGAAGCTCGAGCGTGCCGAAATCGATTGTCTTGCCTTCGAAAGAAACCGTCTCCGCCTCGGCCGCTGCACGTGCGCCGTCGCTCGGCTTGTTCACGCCTGTACGCTGGCCGGGCGCTTTGCCGCTGCGCAGCCATTCATTTCGCCGCAGAAGCCCCTGCAACCGCGCGAGGAAAATAGGCAATTCGAACGGCTTCGCGAGATAGTCGTCCGCCCCGGCGCCGAAACCTTGCAGAACATCCTCAGGACGGCCGCGCGCAGTGAGCATGAGAATCGGAACGTAATTTCTCGCTTTGCGTAGCGCGGCGGCCACACGGAAACCATCAATGCCCGGCAGCATCACGTCGAGCACCACTGCATCGAAGCGTTCCTGCGATTCAAGAAGACATTTCAGAGCCGACTCGCCGTCAGCAGCAAGCTGCACGGCGTAGCCTTCTGCTTTTAGGTTGAAGCGCAGACCCTCGGCCAGGTGCGCTTCGTCTTCGACGACCAACACGCGAGTCATTTGTGTGGTGCCTCGTTGGGCCGTCCAATTGCTGTCGAGCGCAATGCAGCGCGCGAAGCTCTCCGATTCTCTTTCACGCGCGAACCCTCGGCAGTTCCATCGTCACGGTTGTGCCGCGGCCTTCGCCTTCGCTTTCCGCAAATACTTTGCCGCCGTGAGTCTTCGCTATCGAGCGAACGATGAAAAGCCCAAGCCCCGTTCCTTTCACTCGCGCAGACGTACGGCCGCGCACGCGGTAGAAGCGCCGGAAAATGCGTTTCAATTCATCCGACGGAATCCCCACGCCGCGATCGCGCACCTTCAGAGCCACATGTTTTTCGTCTGGCGTCTCGAGTCGCACAGACACATCCACATTGCCGACGGAATATTTAATTGCATTGTCGAGAAGATTGGAAACAGCCGTGCGAAGTTCCTCAGGGTCGCCTTGCACTTTGATTTCTGCGCCGTTCACACTCGATTCGAAGCGCAGGCCCGCCGTTTCGAGGGGGTGACGCGAGTGGGCAAGGTCAATGCATTCGCGAACGAGATTTCCGAAATCGATTTCCGTGCGGTAAGTCGCCGAGGATTTGTGCCCGCTCTGCCCGGCGGCTAAAACCTGCTCCACGGTTCCGAGCAGCCGGCCAGTATCGAGCAGCATCAGCCTGTAAAATTTTTGGCGCTGCTCCTCATCCACTTCTCGTCGCTGCAGCGTCTCGAGATAGAGACGAATCGAGGTGATCGGCGTTTTTAGTTCGTGCGTCACCGCATTGATAAAACTGTCGTGCTGTTCATTGCGCCGGATTTCCCGCACGAGAAAGCTGGTGTTGACGATCAGCCCGCCAATGATTGCAGCAAAAAAAATCACGCCGAAAAAAAGAAGCACAGCTTCGCGGCGATTCAGAATGATCCAGCCGACATTGAGTGCGACGGCCAGCGCAACCAGGCAAGCGCCCAGCGTAACAAAAAATGCGATTGCCTTCCGCCGGCTCGTTATAGCCATAGCCCCTCGCGTGAATTGTACTGCGAAACGAGGCGCGGCTAGCGGAATCGTGAATCGTCGTCTATCGCAAGCCGTCATCGGCAATGCCGATAGCAAAGCTCTCACCGGCCATTACCAATACCCAGGCTTGTCGAGGATTCGCCTTGCGACTCGGCGAAGAAACACTTCTACTGGTGAACGGTTCCTGTATTTGATTCCTTCATTCAGGCGCCGCAATTGGTCCGCTGAGAGTCGCCAGCCCGAAGCGGCGCAGTCCTCGGTGATACGCTCGGCGGAATTCGATTTTGTGATCGCGATCACACCGGATTTCGCGATGCACCAGTTGAGCGCGACCTGCGCGTGAGATCTTCCGGTTTCAGCCGCAACTTTTCCCAGCACGCCGGTCGGGTCATTCCGTTGGATTTTTTGAATCCCGCGAGCCAGCGGACCGTAGGCGATGATCGTGATTCCATTTTTCTGGCAGTACGGCAAGAGACTTGTCTCGATCGTCCTGTCGATCAGGTTGTAGCGGACCTGATTTGAAACAATTTTGTGTTTTCGCATCGCAGCCTGGGCTCGTTTCAATTGCGGGACTGAAAAATTGCTGACTCCGACGAACCGAACTTTCCCGGCGTCCACCAATTCTTCCATTGCGGCCATTGTCTCCTCGATAGGAATGGTGGGGCTGGGCTCGTGAAGCTGGTAAAGGTCAATGTAATTCATTCTTAACCGGCGGAGGCTGTGGTCCGCTGCGGCGAGGAGGTCCTTTCGTTTGAAGTGCGCCGGTGAAACTTTCGTGGCGATGAAGACCTTGTGTCGCAATTCCTTCAGGGCTTCTCCGACGATTTCCTCGCTTCCGTATCGTTCAGCGGTGTCAATTAGGATGGCGCCGAGGTCTATCCCTTTTCGGAGGGGATCTGCGCCACCCGAATAATTGGAAGTCCCCAGCCCAATCTCAGACAGATAGACGCCCGTCTTCGCGAGTTCTTTCTGGTTCATGGATTCACGATGCGCGGCCGAAACAATTTTTTCGGCAGCACGAGGTGAGATTCAGTTCGCGAACAGTCTGTGCGTCGCGTTCACTGATTCCTGATTACTTCGCCGCCTTTCATTACGAAGCGGACATGTTCGAGCGTGGTGACGTCGGCGACAGGATCGCCGTCGACGGCGACGATATCTGCGAATTTGCCGGGCTCGATTGTGCCTACTCGATCGGACCAGCCGAGGAGATCGGCGGCGTTAACGGTGGCGGCCTGGATCGCAACGAGAGGCGGCAGGCCCATTTTTACCATCGCGCCAAATTCTCCGGCGTTCATTCCGTGGGGGTAGACGGCGGAGTCGGTGCCGAAGGCGACTTTCACACCTTCTTTGAAAGCGTGCGAGAGATTTTGTTTTGCGATTGGCAGGACAGTGTTCATTTTGTCGATCATGCTTTGCGTGAAGCCCAGATGCTGATAATTCGCGATCAGCCAGTCTTCGAGAAAAACGGTGGGGACAAGATACGTGCCGTGCTGTTTCATGAGCGCGATGTCCTCGTCATTTATGTAGCTGCCGTGCTCGATGGAGTCGACGCCAGCGAGGACGGCATTTTTAATTCCGAGCGTGCCGTGGGCGTGAGCGGCCACTTTGCGGCTGAGGCCGTGCGCGGTATCGATGATGGCTTTCATTTCTTCGGGGCTGTATTGCTCGAGCGCGGGGTTATCGCCTTCGGATAGCACTCCACCTGTGGCCATAAATTTTATGAAATCGGCGCCGTACTTGATGTTTGTCCGAACTTTGGCGGTTACCGCGTCGACTCCGTCTGCGACGCCGTCGTCCGAGTAGTTGAACTGGGGGGCAAGAAAATTATTGTCGCCGTGGCCGCCGGTGATGCTGAGCGGTGGGCCGGAAGCGAGCATGCGCGGACCTGGAACATCACCTGCATTGATTGCGTCGCGCAGAGCAATGTCCGCATAGCCGCTCGCGCCGACATTTCGAACTGAGGTAAAGCCGGCTTCGAGAGTGAGGCGGGCATTGCGCGCGCCGAGGAGCGCGGAACGCGGATACGAAATGTGGTAGCCGCTCGGCCCAAGCATGTTGGGCGACATCGTCAGATGCGTGTGGCAATCGATCAGGCCGGGAAGAATGGTTGAGTTCGAGAGGTCGATTGTTTTTGTGCCGGCGGGAAGTTGTTTCGAGATGTCCGCTGCCTTGCCGATGGCTTTGATCTTGCCGGCTTCGATCCAGATGATTTGATCGGAGGCGTAGGTGCCGGTGCGAACGTCGAGGATTTTTCCGGCATGGACGGCGACATCGGCGGGCGCGTGTGATTTCGATTCCTGAGCACGCGCGGAAACCGGCGAAAGAACAAGAACACACAACAAGATGGCAAGCCGCTTCATGAACGCCTCCCGGCTTTTGCGAATCTGCCGCAACAGCTTCCGTCGAATGCAGTGGAAGCTCGCGCGGCGCATTGTATCGCTAGAGCGCGTGGTTGCTGACAGAAATTCACCAGTTGGCTCACCATGTACTCTGGCACGTACTTTCCCTTGACACGCGCGCTACAACTTGTATGATTATGCAGTGCGATGCATAATCACGCATAAGGTTCGATGGGCGTACAAAAACGATACCGGCAAGGACAGATCTTGAAGCTGCTCGCAGGCCGCGCGGTGGCGAGCCAGGACGAGCTGCGCCGCCAGCTCGTGCATCTGGGCATGCGCGTGACGCAGGCGACGCTCTCGCGCGATCTGCGGGAGTTGAGGCTGGTGAAGACGGCCGAAGGTTACCGGCCTCTTTCCGAGGCGGCTGCGGAAGAAGCGGCGCCGCAGAATACGTTGGCGCGGGCGCTTAAGGAATTTTTGCTCGACATTCGTCCGGCGCAAAACATGCTGGTGCTGAAAACCCCGCCGGGCGGCGCACAGCCGCTTGCCGCTGCGGTGGACGCCGAACGCTGGAAAGAAATTGCCGGCACATTGGCGGGTGACGACACGGTCCTTCTGATTACACCTTCCCGCAGCGCGCGGGCTGCAATTCAAAAGCGCGTGGAGGAACTGCTCCGATGAACGACCCGTTACGGGTCGCCGTCGTCGGAGCAACGGGCTACGCAGGTTACGAGCTGGCCCGGCTCCTTCTTCGGCACCCCAGAATTGACAAACCGACATTTTATTTGCGTGACGGCAACGCGAACGTGCGCTGCCTGACCGAACTGTATCCGCAACTGCGAGGTTGGGGCGAAGCGCCGTGCAAGCCACTCTCGACTGCGGCAATTGCAGCGAGTGGCGCAGACGTTGCGTTTCTTTCAACGCCACACGAGGCGTCGCTGGAGCTTGTGCCGGAGTTGCTGGCGGCGAATCCAAAATTGCGGATCGTGGATTTGAGCGGAGCGTTCCGGTTTCACGAGCCGGAAACATTTGAGCGCTGGTACAAGCTCGAACCTGCCGCACGCGAAATTCTCGGCGAGGCTGCATATGGCTTACCGGAACTGTATGCGGACGCGCTTCCTGGCGCGCGACTGGTTGCAAATCCCGGGTGCTATCCGACGTCGGTGATTTTGGGATTGCGGCCGCTCGTGGAAGCAGACTGGATTGATGCGGGGCGTGGAATTGTTTGCGATTGCAAATCGGGCGTGAGCGGTGCGGGAAAAGAACCGAAGCGCGAAACGCATTTCGTTGAGGTGAATGAGAATTTTCGTGCGTATGGATTGTTTACGCACCGGCATACACCGGAAGTGGCCGAACATCTGGGGCTCGCGGCGGGCGATTTTGTTTTCACGACGCACCTGTTGCCGCTCGAGCGCGGGATTCTTTCGACGCTGTACGTATGGCTGAAGCCGTCGCGAAGGGCGGATGAAATTGAGGCGTTGTATCGCGCGTTTTATGCGGGGCGGCCGATGGTTCGGATGCTACCGGCCGGACGTTTGCCGGAATTGCAGCATGTGGCGCACACGAATTTTTGCGACATCGGCTTCGCACTCGATGATTCGGGCGAGCGGCTGGTGATTGTGTCCTGCCTCGACAATCTGGGAAAAGGCGCGGCGGGACAGGCGGTGCAAAACCTAAACGGGATGTACGGATATCCCGAAACGGCGGGATTGATATGAGATTGCTGGTGAAAATCGCAGGTGCGCTGCTGGAGCGCGAAGAAACCGTGCAGACAATCGCACGGCAGGTCGCGGAGCTCGGACGGGCGGGACACGAACTGCTGGTGATTCACGGCGGCGGAAAGATTTTTACAGCGACGCTGGCGCGCATGGGAATCGAGAGCAGATTCGTGAATGGATTGCGCGTGACGGACCGCGAAACGCGCGACGTGGCCATCATGGTTTTCGGTGGCCTTTTGAATAAGCGGCTGGCTGGAGCGATTTCGCTCGCGGGACAGGCTGCGGTGGGAATTTCAGCGTCGGACGCAGCTTGTTTTCTGGCCGAGCCAATGCAGGTTGACGGAAGCGAGCGCGGTCTCGGATTCGTCGGTTATTTGACGGGCGTGAATCTCGATTTTCTACGTTCGCAGTGGCGCGCGGGGATTGTGCCAGTGGGCTCGTGTCTTGGATTGGGCGCTGACGGCGAGATGTACAACATCAACGCGGATCACATGGCTGCGGCGGCGGCTGAATTTATTCGCGCCGACCGCTTGATCTTTCTCACAGATGTGGCGGGCGTGCTGGATGGTGAGAAAGTGTTGCGCGCGGTGCGAGGTGGCGAGATTGAGGACATGATCCGGCGTAACAAGGTTTCCGGCGGGATGATTTTGAAACTGGAGGCGGCGAAGCGGGCGCTTGCCGGAGGGGTGGCAGAAGTCCGAATCATTGGGGGCGCTGCGCCGCGCGCGTTGCTCACTGCCGCGAATTCCGTGCGATGTCCCGGCACGCGAGTGCTGCCTGTGCTGCGAGCTTCGGCGGCAAAAGCCGCGCAGGGAGCGGCGCAATAGAAATGGCGAAGAAGAAGAAGAAAGCGAAGAGCGGCGGCGTGGCTGCGGCGCAAGTGCGCGCGGATGAAGCGCGCTATTTGATGAATACATACAAGCGGCCGGCGGTTGTCTTCACGCGCGGGCGCGGGTGCCGTGTGTACGATTCGGATGGGCGCGAGTATCTTGATTTCCTCGCGGGCATTGCGGTGAACGCGCTGGGACATGCACATCCGCGGCTCGTGCGTGTGATCCGGCGCGAAGCGGGACGCGCGATTCACACTTCGAACCTGTTCCACAATCCATTTCAGGGGCCTCTGGCGAGAAAGCTTGCGCGATGGTCCGGGCTCGATCGCGTGTTTTTCACGAACAGCGGAACCGAAGCGATCGACGGCGCATTGAAACTTGCGCGGGCTTATGCGCATGCGAAAGCCGCAGCTGACGCAGACGGCGACAGCAGCAGTATCGCGACGACGAAAACGCGAATTCTCGCGCTCGAGAATTCGTTTCACGGGCGAACCTTCGGCGCGGTTTCGATTACATTTCCGGCTAAATACCGGGAGCCGTTTGCGCCGCTCGTTCCGGGCGTCGAGTTCGTCAAATTCAATGATGTAGCGGATCTTGAGCGAAAGTTTGACGCCTCAGTGTGCGCGCTGGTGATGGAAACGATTCAGGGCGAGGGCGGGATTTTTCCGGTGAGCCGTGAATTTTGGCAGCGCGCGCGGGAACTTGCGACCGAGCACGACGCGGCGCTGATCGCGGACGAAATTCAATGCGGGATGGGGCGAACCGGACGGTATTTCGCGTATCAGGCGATCGGCTCGCTTCCGGACGTCGTTACGGTGGCGAAACCGCTGGCGGGCGGATTGCCGCTGGGAGCGTTTATTGCGAATGAAAAGTTCGCGGCGGCGTTTGTGCCGGGAATGCACGGAACAACTTTTGGAGGTGGGCCGCTTGTTTGCGCGGCGGCTTTGGAATTCATGAACGTGGTGGAAGAAGAAAAGCTGCTGGCGAATATCCGCGAACGCGGCGCAGAGATGCGCGCAGGAATTGAGAAACTTGCGGGCAAATTCGATTTTATCCGCGAAGTGCGCGGCGAAGGTTTGATGATTGGCGTCGATTTGGCTGTGGATGGCGCGCCATTCGTCGCCGAAGCCCTGCGCAACGGACTAATCATCAATTGCACGCACGAACACATTTTGCGACTGCTGCCGCCGTTCAATATCCGCCGTCGGGATGTGGCGGAGTTTCTCGGGAAATTCGAAACGGTGCTAGGCGATCGCGACGAAAGATTTGCCGAAGTCCCAATCGAAAACACAAAAGACCGAAACGCACGCGCAGCCGATGGCCGTGGCTGCAATGAGGTGAACATGAATGCGGTCGTAACAACTCTGACGCTGACAAACGATTTACTGACGGGTATGGAATGGGGACCCGCGCAGGTGCGCGAACTTTTCCATCTCGCGGCAGACATCAAAGCGCGGCCGGACCGGTATCGCGGAGCGCTGGAAGGCCGATTTCTCGCGATGATCTTCGAAAAGCCGTCGCTGCGCACGCGCGTGACGTTTGAAGTGGGCATCGCGAGCCTTGGCGGCAAGTCGGTATTTCTCGACCATACGGGGACGCATCTCGGCGAGCGCGAATCGATTCGCGACGTGGCGAAAAACCTCGAGCGCATGGTTCACGGAATCATCGCACGCGTATTTTCGCAGGAGGCGCTGGACGGACTTGCGGCACACGGGCGCATTCCGGTGATCAATGCGCTGTCGGATCGTTTCCATCCGTGCCAGGCGCTTTCGGACTTTTTTACTCTCGAGGAACGCTTCGGCGGATTGCGCGGGCTGAAGTTTGCGTACGTTGGCGACGGCAACAATGTTTGCCATTCGCTTTTGACAATCGGGGCGCGCGTCGGAGCGCATATTCGCGTCGCCACACCCGAGGGATACGAGCCGGACGCAGCGGTGGTGGCGGAAGCGAAGCGCGTGGCGCGCGAGACGCGCGGCAAGATTGAGCTTGTGCGCTCGGCGGAGGATGCAGTGGCGGGGGCGCAGGCGGTGTACACGGACGTGTGGGCGAGCATGGGGCAGGAAGAGGAGTCGGCCGCGCGCGAAATTGCGTTTGCCGGTTACCAGGTGAATGAAACGCTCTTTTCGCACACTGCCTCCGATGCGGTTTTTCTGCATTGCCTGCCGGCGCATCGCGGATCGGAAGTGACTGACGGCGTAATCGATTCAGAGCGCTCGATTGTGTTTGACCAGTCGGAAAATCGTCTGCACGTGCAGAAAGCGATTTTGCTCACGCTGCTGAATTAGATTTCGAGCCCGACGAATTTACAAAAACGAGGAGAACGAATTGCCGAAGAAAGTCGTGCTGGCATATTCCGGAGGACTCGATACCTCCATCATCATTCCGTGGTTGAAGGAAACGTACGGCTGCGAAGTGATCGCGATGATCGGCGATCTGGGGCAGCGCGAAGATCTGGAAGCGGCGCGGAAGAAAGCGCTCGCGACGGGCGCGAGCTCCGCCTACGTGGAAGACCTCCGAGAAGAATTTATCACTGGTTACATTTGGCCCACGTTACGAGCGGGCGCCGTGTACGAGCACAAGTATCTGCTGGGAACTTCGTTTGCGCGGCCATTGCTCGCTCAGCGGCAAGTGGAACTGGCAAAGAAGCTTGGCGCGGACGCGGTGGCGCACGGCTGCACGGGAAAAGGCAACGATCAGGTGCGGTTCGAGCTTGCGGCAAAAGCGCTCGCACCCGAACTGAAAATCATTGCTCCGTGGCGCGAATGGAATATCAATTCGCGCGAAGAAGCGATTGCCTATGCGCGCGCGCACAATGTGCCCGTTGAACAGACGACGAAAAATATTTACAGCCGCGATCGCAATATCTGGCACTTGAGCCATGAGGGCGGCGTGCTCGAAGACCCGGCCAACGCGCCCGACGAAGCGATGTGGCAATGGATTGTGTCGCCGGCTAAAGCGCCAGATCAGGCGACGACGGTGGAAATCGGATTCGATGCTGGCATTCCTGTTTCCGTAAACGGAAAGAAGCTGGGCGCGGTGGATTTGATCGAGCAATTAAACGAAATCGCGGCGGGGAATGGTGTTGGACGAATGGAGATGGTGGAAAACCGGCTCGTAGGAATTAAATCGCGCGGCGCATACGAAACACCGGGCGGGACGCTGCTGATCGCGGCGCACCGCGAACTGGAATCGCTCTGCCTCGATCGCGAGACAGCGCATTATCAGCAGATGCTTTCGTTGCGCTACGCCGAAATGGTTTATTACGGAATGTGGTTCACGCCGCTGCGGGAATCGCTCGACGCGTTCTTCGCGAAATCGCAGCAGCGCGTCACTGGGAGCGTTGGGCTGACGCTCTTCAAAGGCAATTTGAGTGTGGCGTCGCGGCGCTCGCCGTTCTCATTGTATCGAACCAACCTCGCGAGCTTCACGATGACTGGCTACAACCCGAAGGACGCCGAGGGTTTCATCAATCTGTTTGCGCTGCCGATCACCGTTCCACAGGAAACAGAGCGGAGCCGCAAAGCTGAGGTGGGATGAGCAGCGCCCCGGAACAGAAAAAAGAACAAAAGATGTGGGGCGGGCGGTTCGAGCGCGGGCCGGACGCGTCCTTCTATGAATTCGAGCGCTCGTGGCAATTCGACCGCCGCTTGCTGCCGCAGGAACTCGCGCTCGATCGCGCTTGGGCACGCGCGATTGCGGCGGCGGGAATTATTACTGACGATGAAGCGCGGCAAATCATCGCAGCACTGGACGAGATCGAAGTGCGTGCGAAAACCGATTCCGTCTGGCTCGATGGATCGAAGGCTGAGGACGTTCATCATTTCGCGGAGACCGCGCTGATCGAAAAGCTTGGTTCGCTGGGCGCGAAGCTGCACACCGGCCGCAGCCGCAACGAAATGGTTGCGACGGAATTTCGGATGTATGTGAAGGACGCAGCGCGCGGAATGGGACGCGCGATTGGCGCGCTCGCAAGCGCCATTGCGAGCCAGGCAAGTAAAAATATTCGCATACCGATGCCGGGCACCACGCACATGCAACATGCGCAGCCGTTGCTTTTATCCCATTGGCTTCTGGCGCATGGCGAAGCGTTTCTTCGCGATGCGGAACGGATTGCGGATGCGGCGGCGCGAGCGGATTTGTGTCCGCTCGGGTCGGGCGCGCTGGCCGGTTGCGCGTTTCCGCTCGACCGGAAGGCACTCGCGCGCGATCTGGGATTTACGGGCATCACTGCAAACAGTCTGGATGCGGTGAGCGACAGGGATTTCGCACTTGAATTTCTTTTTGCGTTGACGACGCTTGCGATGCATCTTTCGCGGCTGGCTGAGGACATGGTGCTGTTTGCGACGCCTGAATTCGGATTCGTTCAGTTGCCCGACGAGTTTTCGACAGGCAGCAGCTTGATGCCGCAAAAGAAAAATCCCGACGCGTGGGAATTGATTCGCGGCAAGACGGGACGGATTTACGGCGCGCTCTTCGCACTGCTGACGACGTTCAAGGGATTGCCATCGAGCTACCAGCGCGATCTGCAGGAAGATAAAGAAGCGCTTTTCGACGCGCACGATCAGGCTCTGGCGACGGTGGAAATCGCGGCAGCGACGCTCGCGGCCACAAAATTCAACGAAGCGCGATTGCAGGAAGCCTCGCAGGACCCCGCACTTGTTGCAACCGAGTTGGCGGATTATCTCGTCGCTTTTGGCGTGCCATTTCGCGAAGCACACGAGGTGGTGGGCAAGGTGCTGCGCGCGGCCGAGCAGGAAGGTAAATCGATTCGCGAGATGCCGCTCAAGCGGCTAAAGGAATTTTCTCCCGCATTCGGGCGCGATCTGGGCACGGTGCTCACGTTGGAATCGGCGTTGGCACGGCGAGCGGTCTCCGGCGGAACTGCGCCGGGAGCGGTTCGCGCTGCGCTGGAAGAATTCAAGGCGCGGCTCGCGAAGCTCGAGGAGGCGCTATGAGAGCGCGGCGAGCGAGAGCGGCGGATGCGAGCGCGATTTTCGCGCTGGTCAGCCAATATGCAGTGCAAGGATTGCTGCTGCCGCGCGAGGAAGAAGAGATCCGGCAGAACATCAATCATTTTCTGGTGCAGGAAGAGAAAAAGCGCGTGGTGAGCTGCGTGGCGTTGGAAAGCTACGGCGCAGACCTCGCGGAGATTCGGTCACTCGCGGTGCAGCCGGACATGCGCGGGCGCGGGGCGGGAGCTAAATTACTGGAGTTCGCTCTGGAAGAAGCGCGCCGGCGCGGCATCGCACGCGTCTTCGCGGTAACTCATGCGCCGAACTTTTTTGTGCGCCAGGGATTCGCATTCACATCGCGCCACGCGCTCACCGAGAAAATCGAGCGGGATTGCCGGACGTGTGCAAAGCGGCGGTCGTGCCAATTGACTGCGGTAGTTGCCACTGTAATCCCCGAGCGAATCGCGCTGACGATTCTCGATGATTCGGCCGCGCCTGTTTCCGCCGCATGAACACTTCCGTAAAAACTTCAGATATTCCCCGCGGGTTTTCGTTTTCGTCCGCTGCGTGCGGTTTGAAAAAATCAGGGCTCGATCTTGGGCTGCTTGTGAGCGAGACGCCTGCGGCTGCCGCCGCGATGTTTACGAGGAATCGCGTGTATGCGGCGCCAGTTCTTGCCTCACAGGTTCATCTCAAACAATCGCGTCATAGGATGCGCGGCGTGATCGTCAATTCCGGGAATGCGAACTGCTGCACTGGATCGGAGGGAATGGCCGCGGCCGCTGGGACAACGCTCAAGGTTGCATGGGAACTCGGTAGGCTCCATCCATCGCAAATCCTGGTGTGCTCGACGGGCGTGATTGGCATGCCGTTGCGCGTGGAGAAAATTCTCAAGGCCGTGCCCGCTCTAGTGCGCGCGCGGAGCGGCAAAGCCGAGGCGTTCGCGCAGTTCACGCGCGCGATCATGACGACCGATACGCGCCCCAAATGGGCGGGAGCGAAGTGCCGAATCGGCGGCGCCCAAGTTCGGATTCTAGGCTGCTGCAAGGGCTCTGGAATGATTCAGCCGAATATGGCGACGATGCTCGCGTTCGTTGCTACCGATGCGGCGATTTCACCGGCGCTGCTTTCGCGCGCGTTGCGAAGCGTGGTTGCGGGTACGTTCAACGCGATCACGGTGGATGGCGACACATCGACGAACGATACCGTGGCGATTCTGGCGAATGGCGCAAGCGGTGCGCGAAAAATAACGAGCGAGGGCGCCGATTTCAGAAAGTTACGCGCGTCGCTCGAAGAAGTTTGCCGCGCACTGGCGCTCAAGATTGTGGAAGACGGCGAGGGCGCCCAACGCGTGATTGAAATTGAAGTGCGCGGCGCGCCGTCAGACCGTGCGGCGGATCAGGTGGCGCGGACGATAGCGAATTCGCCCCTTGTAAAAACCGCATTTGCTGGAGCCGATCCGAACTGGGGCCGCATTCTCGCAGCCGCAGGACGCGCAGGCGTGGCGTTTGATTTCGAGCGCGTGGATATCGAGCTCGCAGGAATACTGGTTTGCCGGCGTGGCGGCGAATACCCGTTCTCTGAGCGCGTGGCGCACAAGAAAATGCTCGCGAAGTACGTGCCGATCGTTGTGGATATGCACTCGGGGCGCGGTCACGCTCGAATGTGGACCTGCGACTTTACGGGCGAGTACGTCACGATCAACGCAAGCTACCGAACGTAACCCTTCCGACTACGTTTCCCACTCCCAATTCGCGTATTGCTCGCGGAGCTTAAGCTTCAGAAGTTTGCCAACTGAAGTGCGCGGAAGTTCATTCGTAAATACGAAAGCGTCAGGAAGCTGCCACTTCGCAAACGTCGCGGCAAGAAACACGCGCAGATCGTCGGATGTGACCTGCGCTCCGTCCTTCACAACCACGACGGCGAGCGGGCGCTCCTGCCACACCGGATGGGCCACGCCAATCACGGCCGCTTCGCGCACGGCGGGGTGCCCCATCAATTCGTTTTCCAAGTCGACTGAGCTGATCCACTCGCCGCCGGACTTGATGAGATCTTTGCTGCGGTCGACGATCTTGACGTAACCCTCGGAATCAATCGTCGCGATATCGCCTGTCTTGAACCAGCCATCGCGCGTCCATCGGTCGGCAGTCTCAGGAGCTTCGAAATAACTCGCAGCGACCCAGGGTCCGCGAATTTCGAGTTCGCCGAACGTGACGCCGTCCCGCGGAGCTTCGCCTTCTTCTTTCATCACACGAAGCTCGACAAATGGGGCGGGCAGACCTTGTTTCGCGCGAATTTTATATTTTTCTTCCTCCGAGCCGCGAGCCAATGTGGACTTGACTGTGCCGGTCGTGGCAAACGGAGTTGTTTCCGTCATGCCCCAAAGATGGGTGATGCGAAAACCGTGGCGATCCATTCCGCGGAGCAATGCTTCTGGCACAGCGGAGCCACCGCACGTGATGCGGACAGGATGATCGATCTTCCAACGTCCCGGATTTTTCTCGAGCGCCGCGAGCACGTTGAACCAGACGGTAGGAACGGCCGTTGCGGTGGTCACCTTTTCACTTTCGATCAAATCGAGCAGGCTTTCAGCATCGAGATGCGGCCCGGGAAACACCAGCTTCGAGCCGACCATCGTCGCCGTATACGGAACTCCCCAGGCGTTGGCATGAAACATCGAAGACGCGGGCAACACTACTTCGTGGTGGCCAATTCCGAAGCTGTCCGCAAGGCCTTGCGCGAAGCTGTGGAGCACGAGCGCGCGATGCGAATAGACCACGCCCTTTGATTTGCCGGTCGTGCCGGAGGTGAAACACATCGCAGCGGCTTCGTCTTCTTTGAGCGCCGGATATCGGAAATCGTCGTCGGCCGCTCCGAGAAAATCCTCGTATTTCTCATATTTCCGCGGAATTGGCTGGCCGCTGAAGGGAACAACGAAGACGCGCTCGAAATGAACTTGCTCGCGGAAGGATTCGTAGACCGGCAACAGAACGTCGTCAACAATCAGGTAACGATCGCGTGCGTGATTTGCGATGTAGGCAAGCTCGCCGGGATGCAGCCGAAGATTTAGCGTGTGAAGAACGCCGCCCGACGCCGGAATGCCAAAGTAGGCTTCGAGATGCGCGGAGTGATTCCACATCAAAGTTGCCACGCGGTCACCGCGGGCGAGTCCTGCCAGCTCGAGAGCACGAGCCAACCGGCGCGCTCGCCGATAGATCGCGCCGTAGTTTGTGCGCGCGATGGAGCGGTCCGGACGTCGCGACACAATTTCGATCTGGCTGTAGAGTTTCCCCGCGCGCTCGAGGATCGGCACGAGCGTGAGCGGGAAATCCATCATCGTTCCGAGCATGGAATTCTCCGGTAAGCTTGGGCGCATCGTATCACCGATTGCATTGATTACATTCGCGCGGGCCAGCGACACTAACGGCGGGCGCTCGCGACCGAGCACGCCCGTGAGAATCGCCTGTCCGGCTCCGTTCCCGCATCACTTTTCGACAGAAAGGGCTTCGGACGACGCGGTGGTTGACTGCGGGAGACAGTTGCCGCAAGATGCTCCTGCGTTCCTGGTGACGCTCGCGCCAGCAGGCAGAAAGTGGATTTCTGCAGGTTGGCGGCGGGCGCGTTCGGTTTCTTCAGGTGCGTTGAAACGTCCCGTGATCGCAGGGACCAGGAGAACGGTCGTGAAGAAATTGTACGTTGGTAATCTGTCGTTCAAAGCGACAGAAGAGCAGGTGCAAGCGCTATTTGCTGAAATCGGCGTACAACCAGATTCACTCACGCTGCTTCGGGATCGTTTTACGGGACAGCCGCGCGGATTCGGTTTCGCCGAGATTCACGACGACGCCGAGGCGGAAAAAGCGGTTGCCGCGCTCAACGGCAAGGATTTTCTTGGCCGCGCTCTCGTGGTGAATGAAGCCCGGCCGCAACGAGAAGGTGGCGGGGCAGGCGGCGGTGGCGGACGCGGCGGGCATGGCGGACAGGCGGCGGTGGCGGTGGCGGTGGTGGGCGCGGTGGCCATGGTGGCGGCGGAGGAGGCGGTGGACGCGGTGGCGATCGTGGTGATCGCGGCGGCGGTGGCGGCGGACGCGGCGGCTACGGCGGCGGACGAGACCGGTAATTTTTTATTCGGTTCGTTGACTCCCTTAAGCGATGTCATCGATCGGGGCATCCGTCAGACAATCGAATTAGAATGAGAAGATATTTGCTCGTTCAATGAGCGCGCTCAGATTTTTTGCGGGCGGGCGTTTTTGAAGTTTAGACGCGTGTAAGGTTCAGACGGATCGAAAGCTCAGGCGATTGCAGTTCGTTCCTGGTCTGCTTTGGCAGTTCTTTCCTTCGGCGCGACGGTCTCCACTTTTCCGCCCCGGTAATGAAAACGCTCGAGAGTGGTTTCGCGCACTCCCTGTGCGATTAGCGCGGGCAGATCCAGTTTCGATTCCGCTTCGTCGAGATCCGCAACGCTGGCGTAGAGCGCCGGATTGCGCGGCATAAAGACGGGACAGCAATCGTGAAAAGGCTCAGAGGAAGTTTCGTAGGTTCCAATCTTTTGCGCCGTGGCGATGATATCGATTTTGTCGGTGCCGATCAGCGGACGAAACACCGGCATTTTTGCGGCCGCTTCGACGGCGACGAGATTGCGCAGCGTCTGTGAAGCCACCTGGCCAAGGCTGTCGCCGGTGATCATCGCGAGCGACCGATCGCCTTTCGCGAGAACCTCCGTAATCCGCAGCATCATCCGCCGGTACAGCAGCACTCGATAATCTTCCGGGGCGTAGCGAACGATCTCGCGCTGAATCGCTTCGAACGGCACGCGATAAAGTTTCGCGTGAAATTGATACGGCACCAAGCGGCGCACCAGCTCGCTTGCAACATGCACGGACGACTCGCCCGGCAGCGCGCCCGTCCCGTAGAAATGCGCGAAGCTCACATGCGCGCCGCGCTTCATCATGTGATACGCAGCGACGGACGAATCGTAGCCGCCCGAGAGCAGGCACATCATACGGCCGGCGGTATTCGCAGGCAGGCCGCCTGTGCCGGGAATTCGTTGCGCATAAACCAGCGCGGGACCCGGCGTGATCTCGACGTAACAAGTGAGCTCCGGGCCGTTCAGCTTCACGCGCGCGTCGCGGCCGTGTTCACGAAGTTTTTCGAGAAGGTAGCGTCCCATCGTTGCGTCGATTTCCATCGAGGTTTGCGGGAACGATTTATCGCTTCGCTTGGCGCGCACCGCGAAGCTGGAAAATCGCAGCGGCTCAATTTCTTCCCAGGCGGCGCGGCAGAGTGCATCCATATCGCGTTCCACTGGTTTCGCCACCGCATAGAACGCAATCCCAAGAACGCGACTTACTCGAGCGGTCGCTTCCTCGAGTGACGCGCCGTCGCCCAAGCGCACAATGAACCTATCGCCCGGCTGCTCGATTCGCTGGACGGGAACGCCTTGAAGCGCCTGACGCAGCGCCGCGAAAAGCTTGCCCAGAAAAAACCGGCGGTTGCGGCCCTTGAGCCACAATTCGTGGTAGTGAACGACGATGACTGGATTACTCATGCTGGCGCGATCATTCCTGACTGCTCATTTTGGACCACTCACTGTAGTTTCGCGGTCGAGCAACGCTGGATTCACCTTGCAGGCCCATTTTTGACTCGTTTCAGCCCGCTTAAGCGCGTTTCATAAAGTATAGCAGCGGAATGAGATCCCTTGTAGCGAACGGCTCATCAGGGAACCCGCCAGATTAGGTACAGGGAATCCCCGATGGTAGGCGTGCCTAAAAAGCGATAACTCAATGGATACAACGCATGTTCGAGCAAGACTTTCCACTACATGCGGGGTTACTATCGGCACCGCTCCTCTCCCTGGAGCGAATTCTCGGGTCCCGTCATAAAAGTAGAAGCGACCGAAAACGGCGCCGCAGCATCCATAACCTTGGACCCGGGGCGCGCGGGAGGACATGATGTGGAATCGCAGAGATTGGGACGATTTTTTTATCATCGTACGAAAGCGCTGGCACAACCACCGGCCACCTCGGCCGCTGGATCGTTCGGGACGCCGCTTGACGCCCGCAGAAGGCTACAGCTTGGCCGAGCTCGATGACGCTGGCATGAGCATCGAGCAGGCCGAAATGCTGGGGCTGCCGGTGGACGCGGGCCGTGTGGGAGCTTACGGACCGAATGTTTCGTCCTTGCGTGAATTCCTTCGCGCCACTCGTTCCCGCTTTTGATCTTTCGCATTACCAACCGCGTATCCGCGGGCCGGGTAAGCTGGCCCGCGGAATTTTTCTCTCCAACTCCAACGTAAATCCGGCTTCGGCTGTACGTCATTTCTTGTCCTGCACCATTTGCGCGAAATACTCGGAGCGATCAGCTGCTCTGCCATGGGAATCGCGGACGCCTCGTTACGACCTGAGGCGGCTCATCAGAAATGAGGTGAGTCCCGCGACCAAAGCGCCGCTGATCACGATCGCCTCCCATGCAATTCCGGCTGCGACGGAAAGTGCCGCCGATGCGCCAAAGGGCAACAAGAGCGCCGCGAGTGCTGCTTCGCGCACTCCAATTCCCCCCTGTGTAATCGGGAGCGCCGCAGAAAGCTTGGCAAGCGGCCACGCGAACAACCACACGCGAAACGCCAGGTGCAGGCCGCAGGCTTCGGCGAGCGCGATATTCAACGTGATGAATGCAAGTTGCGCCGAGATGCCCAAACTGAGCGCCGCGAAAATTGTGCGCGGCCGCCTTACCATCGAACGGGCTGCACGTCGCAACCTTACGAACCGCCGCTTCATACGATATGAAAAGCGACCCACGGGAAGAAACGCTGCAACCAAGGCGACTACCGCAATCCCCAGAATCGCTGCACAGCCGAACAGCAATAAAATTCGCCGATCCTTCTGATCGAGAGACCCGGGCACAAGCAAAGCTCCAGTTCCTGCGAGCAACCCCAGCGCCACCAAGTCGACCGACCGGTCGACGAGGCTGCCCATGAGCACGCCCGCTTTACTCCGGCCGATCCGCAGCGCCATTCCCGCGCGAAGGAGATCGCCCCCGATTAACGACGGGAGAAATAACGACCCGAAAAGCCCGGCGAAATAGCAGCGCGCCGACTGCACCCAACTGAGGCCCGAACCCGCGAGATTCACCATCAGGCGCCATTTCGTAACGCCGATGCAGTGGGCAGCGAGATAACCGGCGAGCACAAAAATCCACAGCCGCGAAGGAAGCGCTTCGAGCGTGTGCCAGATCATCCGCCCGGGAAGAAACTTGAATAACAAAAAAAGGACGACCGCGCTTCCGCCGTAATGCAGAAGTGTTTGCAGCGCGGCGCGCGGCCAATTTTGCCCGGACTTTCGCGGATCGAATTCGGGAGTCAATGGAAGTGTCGGCACATTATGCGACCCGGCGGCTTACGCGACAAGCATCGCGAATCCGGTTGCAGTCGCACTGGTAACACATTAAGGTAGGCAACTTGCAATTCTGACGGCCATTTTGAGCTGGGAGATATTTCAGAGCCGTCCTGAAAAAGCTCATCCCGATTCGAGGAAAAACGTGAAAAAGAAAATTCGAGTGTTGCAATACGGGCTGGGGCCGATTGGCGCGTCCATCGTGCGACTGATGCGGCAGAAGGCGTCGCTCGAAATTGTTGGCGCAATCGACAAAGATCCCGCAAAAGCTGGACGCGATCTCGGTGAGGTGGTCGGCGCAACCGATGGACCGTGGAACGTCGTCGTCGCCGCCGACGCGGCGCGTCTTCTCGCAAAACCGGTGGATGTGGTGATCCACTCGACTTCTTCGTACCTGCCGAGCGTGATGGACCAACTGCTTGAAATGCTGGGCGCGGGCTGCTGCGTTGTTTCCACCTGTGAAGAGCTGGCATATCCCTATCGCAAGCATCCTGATCTTTCCGCGCAGCTCGACGCCGCCGCAAAAGAGGAAGGCGTCGCGATCGTCGGGACGGGTGTGAATCCGGGATTCGTGATGGACAAGCTCGTCCTGACTTTGAGCGCCGTCTCGCAGCGTGTGGAATGGGCGAAGGCCGTGCGCGTGGTCGACGCTTCGAAGCGGCGCCTGCCGCTGCAAAAGAAAATCGGTGCAGGTATGACGCCCGAAGAGTTTCGCCAGCAAGTAAGCGCTGGCGTGATCAAACATCACGGGCTGCCGGAGTCGATCGCAATGGTCGCCGATGGCTTGGGATTTGAGCTGGATGATATCTCAGAGACGATCGAGCCAGTAATCGCAGAAGAAACGGTCAAAACCGAGTTTCTCGAAGTTTCGCCGGGGCAGGTGGCGGGCGTGCATCAAATCGCGCGAGGCACCGATGGCGGCAAAGAAAAAATCTACATGGAGCTGAAAATGTACGTGGGCGCGAAACAGCCCGCTGATTCGATCGAACTGAAAGGCGAGCCGAATCTCGCGCTTACGATTCCGGGCGGGACTCACGGCGATGTGGCCACCGCGGCAGTGGTCGTAAACGCAATTCCTTCGATTCTGGCCGCGCAATCCGGCTTGCGCACCGCTCGCGACCTGCCGCTCAGCTTTTTCCCGCCAGACGCCATGCCGTAGGGATCGCGAATTACGATTTATTCCAGAAGCGCGCGACCGCCGCGTAATCCGGATCGTCCTTCGACGCTTCCTTCACAGCGCTGTACGTGGCATACGCGGCGCTTGCTGCTGGTAACGTCACGCCCAATCTGCCGGCAAGCTCCAGAGCGAGCCGAATGTCCTTGTGCATCAGCCGCAACGGAAAGCTCGCCGGAAATTCGTTCTTCAGGATTGACGGCGCCTTCACGTCGAGAACTCCAGCACGCGCCATACTCGATTGCATCACTTCGACCAATTTTTCACCGGCCACGCCGCCTTTCGTTGCCAGCGCGAGCGCTTCGGCCAGCGCTTCCACTTCGAGCGCCAGAATCAAATTCATTGCGAGCTTCACGGTTTGTCCCGCCCCGTTCGGTCCCAGCAGGAAGAATTTCTTGCCCATCACCTCGAGTACCGGTTTCACGCGCTCGAACACATCCTCTTTCCCGCCGATCATGAAAACGAGTTCGCCCTTTTTCGCTCCCCAATCGCCGCCTGTCACAGGTGCGTCGAGGTAATCGACGCCCTTCTCCGCGCATGCGGCAGCTACGCGGCGCGCCAGTTCCGGCGCGATCGTGCTCGAATCAATCATTGTGGCGCCACGACGCAACCCTCCGAGCGCTCCCTCTTCGCCCCAGAGAATCGTCTCAACGGCCGGCGGGTCGCTCACAATCGTAATCAGCACGTCCGCCTGCGCAGCCGTATCACCAGGGCTCGCGCCAAATTTCGCTCCGGCGCTCACCAGTTCGTCCGCGCGCGATTTCGTGCGGTTCCACACAACCACCGGAAATCCCGCCTTCAGCAGATTTCCCGCCATGGGATTGCCCATCAGACCCAATCCAATAAATCCTATCGTCGGTTTCATTTCGCTCCCTCAACGCCAGATGGATTGTAAGACGCGCCACATCCGTCCTGCATCGCAGATTCATCAAGAATAGTTTGAGAGGGGTGGGGACAACAAGTCCACGCGAGATTAGCGGCGCGTTTTTCGCGATGGGATAGTGGCGGAAGCCGGAGACTCGGGGTTTTTGGGCGCCTCGATGATACGAATCACGTATTCATAGGGGATTTCAACGCGCATGGTCTTGTTCCTGCCGCCTTGCACGAAATGCTCCTCGATCGTGATGGACGTCCCGGTATCGGCAATGAGTGTCCCAATCGAGCGCTGGTGGATTTCGCCGGCACGATACTTCGCCTCAACGCGCTTTCCTGCCAATGAAGAGTAGCGTCCCATCACAGATCCATTTCACGTCGACATTACAAAGCGGTCAATGGTACCACCGTTTTTATATACACAGAGGTAAAGTACAAGTGATGGTTACTAATGAGAAGAGTGAGGCGTGGGAGCTTCGTGTTGAGCGGACGCAGCTACTTCAGTTTTCATCTCAAGGTCTGCGATAAGCGCCAATACAATCGGGGTGACGATGCTGAACGCGAAATAACTGAAAACGATCGGTAAAATCCACGCGAGGGCCCATGGGTCGCCCGCGTAGCGCTTCGAAGCGATCCACCACACAATCACGGCGGCGATCAATCCTGCAAAAGCAGCGATATTTCTGCTGAGCGCAGAGATCTCAAGAGGCTTTCCGCACTCCGAGCAGACAAGGTCGTTCGAATACGTGAGAACTTTCCCCGCTGAAACCGTATGCAAACACTCCGGACACATGCGAGCCGCCAAACGCCACCTCCCAATTCGGTTGCAAGATACACTACCCGGACCGCACGGAAAAGGCCCCCCGCCTAAATCAGCGAAAATTCCACGCGGTGCCGCATTGGATCGATGCGATCGGCCCGGACGTTCACCCGGTCGCCCAGGCGAAAGATTCGCTTCACATTACTGCCGCGAGAACCGCGATGGGGCTCGGTGACGATTACGCGGTCGCGCTCGCGGAAGACGCATCGCTGTCCGGTCGTTTCCTCCAGCCGGTCGATGCTTACGAGCCCTTCGACGAAAATCTCAACAAGCTCGACAAAAAATCCGAATTTCTGCACGGAAATGATCAAAGCCTCGTATTCTTCGCCCAGATGGCTCTCCATGAATTGCGCGGTCTTCCATTCCATCAATTCGCGTTCCGCGGATTCCGCACGCCGCTCGGCTTCGGAGCTTTCCGAGGCAACCTCTTGCAATTCGATCCGGCGATAAGGCCCGAGCATTGCAATCGATTGCTCTCTTCCAGGCTTTGCATCCGGAACCGCTGCGCGCATTGGCTTCACGTCGGGATTTGCGAGCGCCCACTTCAGCGCGCGGTGGACGATCAAATCCGGATAGCGGCGAATCGGCGAAGTGAAATGCGTGTATTCCTTCGTCGCAAGCGCGAAGTGGCCGAGGACTTCCACGGCGTAGCGGGCCTGCTTGAGCGAACGAAGCATGAGGTAGGAAAGAATTCGTTCCTCGGGTTTGCCTGCGATTTTTTCCGTGAGCCGCTGATAGTGCTGCGGGCGAATGTCGACTTCCTCCGCAGCTGGCATCGTCACGCTCATCGCGCGCACGCGGCCACGCCCCGCACCGCCGGTTCGACTGTTGCGAGCAGCGGCCTGCGTGCGGCCGTGGCGCACTGCGATGCGGCGCTCCGCGAGATCGTCCACGCCAAGCGTATAGCCGAATGCATGCGCCAATTCTTCGAACTCGATCACTTTTTTCGGATCAGGTTTCTCGTGCACGCGATGCAACGACGCCACCCCGCGCTTCTCTAAATATTGCGCGACAGCTTCGTTCGCCGCGAGCATGAACTCTTCGATGATCCGGTGCGCGATGTTGCGCTCGCTGCGCACGATGCTTTTCATCCTTCCTTGCTCGTCAAATTCGATAATCGGTTCCGGAAGATCGAAATCAATCGACCCGCGGGCGACGCGCTTTTTATTGAGCAGCAGCGCGAGCTCTTTCATGCGACGGAAATCGCTCACGAGCGGCGCGTAGCGCTGGTTCGCTTCTGCATCGCCTTCGAGAATCTTGTGCACGTTGGTGTACGTCATGCGCTCGACGGAGCGAATCGCTCCCGCCGTGAAATCCGCGCGGACCATATTGCCGCCAGCGTCAATCTCCATAATCGCGCTCATCACGAGGCGGTCGACGTTTGGATTCAGCGAACAAATGCCGTTGGAAAGCTCTTCCGGCAGCATCGGCACTGCGCGATTCGGAAAATACACAGACGTTCCGCGCAGATGCGCTTCGCGATCGAGCGGCGCGCCGCGATCGACGTAGTGTGCGACGTCCGCAATGTGCACCTGCAATTCGAAATGCCCATTCGGCAGCGCGGTCACGTGCACGGCATCGTCGAAATCGCGCGCCGTCTCGCCATCGATCGTGACGATCGGTAGGCCGCGGAAATCGCGGCGCCCGGCGAGATCGGCTTGCGCCACTTGCTGCTGCGTCGCGCGCGCCGCAGCGATTACTTCTTCCGGAAAAACATGTGGCAGGTGGTGCTTCCGAATAATGATTTCAACGTCGACGCCGATCTCACCCGGACGTCCGAGTATTTCAAGCACGCGGCCCACCGGCGATAGTCCGCCCTTCGGATAGCGCGTGATCTCCACGTTCACCACGGCGCCATCCAGCTCCGGCAAACGCAATCGGCGAATGTTCGCCGCGCCGCCTTCCGTCGAGCCAAGTTTCTCGCGCAACTCGGTAGTCAACTCGTCGCCCGGCGGAATCGCCACCTCGTGCTGAATCCGGATGTCATACGGCAGAACCACATTGCCGTGCGGCCCGTAGCGGAAAAGCCCGACAAGTGTCGGATTCTCCCGCTCGATCACTTGCACCACGCGGCCTTCCGCGCGACCGTCGGCGCGCCGGCGCTCGATGCGTGCGAGAACGCGATCGCCATGCATCGCATCCGCCAGATTATCGCGCCCGATAAAAAGATCGCCTTCGACGCGCGGAATTGGTTTGTCCGGCACCACAAAACCGTAGCCATCCCGGTGCGCGACAATACGTCCGGCAATCAAATTCGCATCGTTGCTGCGTCGCGCCGCGGCTGCGGCTGGCGCCGCATTCTCTCCGTGCTCAGTCGCGGCAGCCTTTCCGCGCTTTGCAGCCGCGCGGATCGATTGCTTCGTTTCCGCGAGACGGAACTGGCCGCCGCGAATTTCCTCGATATCGCCGAGGCCTTTCAAGTGTTGGATAATTCTCGGCAGGAACCGCCGGCCGTGATGACGAAGCTCCATCCCGTGCGCGATTTGCCGGACGCTTTCCGGACCCGCAGCCGTCGAGAGGTACGCGATCACCTGCGCTTCGGTGACGTGATTTGGATTCGGTTCTTTGTCCGGCTGATTGGACTCTTTATATTTTCGCGGATGCTTCATGTGGTGAACTGAGACCGCCTAGCACAGGCTAACGGAATTCGCCGCGCGAGGCAAAGAGAGATCGCTAACGCGCCGCCGAGCCCGGGTTCATCGAGAATCGTGCCGCGGAATTTCCGGAAGCGCCAGTTTCGCAATTTCCAGGATGTAAATGTGCGCCGGCACTTTCGCTCTGCTGAAATCGTCCGTACTGTCACACGTCACCCAAGCGAAACGATTCGGTACAGAATTCTCAGAGGAGCGGCTATTGCTGAGATTGTCGCGCGACCGGCAAATCGACGATGCCAATCTTGCCGTCGGGCTGGCGCTCGAGCGCGGGTGCATACGCCCCAAGCAATTCCCGCCGCCACCATTCGCCCGTTTCGCGTTTCGTTTTCTCGTCCGTGAACCAGTATTGCCAGATCACAGCGCGCACCGCGATTGGCTGCGGCCCGTCTGCAAAGGGATTGCCCGCAAAAAGATGTAGCACGTCGGGATCATCCTTCAGCAGGCGCTCTTCCGTCCAGACAACGAATCGATATTCCCGCCATGCTCCCAGCGATGCGAACCACAAATTCCAATCGAAGCGCGGCTGGTAGGGTGCGTAGATTCCCGGCGCTTTTTTCAAATCTTGCGGCTTGTAACGAAACGGATACGGAATCCATGTTTTTCCGTCGCTCGTGCCCTGAAACTCGATTTCAAAACGTTCGGGCGTCATCACGGCGAACAATCCGTATCGATTTGCGATGCGCATGGGCTCGAGCGCCGAGACTGGCGAAATCGGCAGCGGAAACGTGGGAAGAAACATCCAGATCAGCTGCGCAGTGGTCGCATAAAAAATCAATCCCAGGAGCGCTCCGGAGATCGCGATCCGAAGCGGCTGCAATCGATCGCGCCACGCAAAACGACCGCTCTCCTTTTCCGCAGCCCCGGCCAAATTTCCGGGCCCTGCATCTTCAATACTTCTTGCGCTTCCGGTAAATTCACGCACGCGGTTCGGCAGAATCCATTCGACAAATCGGTCGTCCAGCAGCAGAAATCCAAGCGTGAGGACGAGATAGTTCAAAAACGTATAGTTCGCCGTCAGAATGATGCCGAGTTCGAAGGGCGTCACAATCCAAAAACAAACGATCCGGAACCGCCGCGGAAGAAACAGCATCCACACCACCATAAGTTCGACGCCGAGCGTCAGCACCACGGTACCGGCGTGAAACCAGTGCGGAAAATGCTGCACGTACCATCCGATCCACGTCGGCAGCGGGCCGTTCTGGTAGTAGTTGTCCATCGCCGTGAAATTCCGCCACGACAAATCGCCGCTTCGGATCTTCGCTACGCCCGATTCGAAATAGATGCGAAACCACTCCCACTGAAGCAGGAAAAGGCTGGCACGCGAAGGCGGATTGCGCTGCCCGAGTCCCGGCCGGAAACCGGGCGGCGCAAAAAATAGCGCGATGAATCCGGCTTCGAGAAGCATCCCGTCCGATTGATACCCTGAGAAATCCTGCGCGGCGGCTACGAACGAGAGAAAACACACGAAACAAACGGCGAGCATTCCTCGCGGCCAGATATTAACGGTAAGAAGCACCGACGCAATCATCCCGATCCAGCAAATCGCAATCAAAGTGTGATTGCTCGGATCGATCCACAGCACAGTGGGAGCGAACCAGAATTTCTCGACGCTGCGCAGCGCCGCCGCGACCGCCTGCAGATAATCGGCCGCGGGAAGCAGTCCGTTCGTGCCGATCAGACCCTTAATTTGAAACACGAGCGAATAAAACGCCGAAAAGTAAATTAGCCCCAGCGCCCGCAGGACGATACACCGCGGCCAAAGATGGCCGGGACGCTTCTCGCCGATCGGTTCCGGGCCGAGCAGCCAGGTCACAGCTGCCTGCAGCCGTTCGACGCCTGTCGGCTCTTCAAACGTGCGCGCGTACGCTTTCGATCGAAACATCCCGCCCAGTCTACGGCAGCTTCAAAGTTTTGCGGAATCTAAACCGATTTTGATGTGGGATCCCAGGCGAGGAAGTTTCAAACGGCCGCGCCGCACCGGCCACAGGTTGAGATCTTCCCGGCCTTCTGCATTGCGGAGCATCATTGCCCGTCATTGCGCGAGCAGCGACGGCGCACCCGCGCGCGGCTTGATTTCTTTTCCACCGTGCCAGATCGAAAGCATTTGCCGCGTGCTGCTTATATTGTGGAGCGGATCAGCGGCGAGCACCAGAAAATCGGCGCGCTTTCCAACTTCGATCGTTCCGAGATCCGGAGCGCCGACGACCGCCGCGCTGCTCTGCGTCGCGGCCACGATTGCCTGCATCGGCGTAAGTCCGGCGCGAACCATGAGTTCAAGTTCATGATGTTCCGCCCATCCGGGAATGCGAATTGGGTTCGCGCCAGAATCCGTTCCGAAAGCAATACGAACGCCCGCGTCTTCGAGAGCCTTTAGATTTTTCTGCGCCATGGCGAACGCGGCTTTCACGCGAGGAAGATTCGGATCGTTCGCCACTTTATCGCGGTAGTGCCTGCTCTGCAGCAAATCGAGAAGGGCGGGACTCACAGCGAGCTTGAAAAACAGATCCTGCATGACCCCGGAATTTTCTGCGAACACGAACGACGATTCATCCACCGTCAATGTAGGAATGTAGATCACGCCGCGCGATTTCATCGCCGCGATCAATTCGTCATCGACAGGCAAATCGCGAATGCTATGCGCGAGCACGTCGACGCCGTCCGCGATGAGTGCTTTCGCGTCGGCAAGATAAAACACGTGCGCCGCCACGCGCAGTCCCTGCCGATGCGATTCGTCGATGACCGCTTTGTAAATCGCCGGATCCATTTTCGGATATTTTCCATAAAAATCGTCGAGCCAGATCTTGACGATGTCGGGATGATGCGCCGCCATCTCGCGCACCTGCGCTTGCGCTTCCTCGGCTGACTGCGGGCGGTACACTTGATCGGACGCGGCAGCAACCGGAGGCGCAGCGCTCTCCACGCCGAATCCGCGCCCCGCCGTGAAGATCGACGCCCCCGGAAACGCCCCGCGACGTTGTTCGTCGCGCAATTGGTAGATGAGATCGCGATTCAGTCCCAGCGTCATCATCGACGTCACGCCGTACTGCTCGTACTGCACGAGCGCGTTCTCCACATTTTCCCGCGTGTATGCGGTTGCACTATTTTGCGTGCCCGCGACGAGCCCCACGTGTCCGTGAGCGTTGATAATTCCCGGCATGATCGTGCGCCCTTCTAGATCGATCACACGGGCGTTCTTCGGGTAGTGAACTTTGCCCTCTTTGCCGACCGCGGTGATCCGGTCGCCTTCGATCACAACAACGCTTTTCTTGATTGGCGGCGCGCCGGTTCCATCGATCAGCTCAGCGCCCTTGAACACAGTCACGGAGCCGGTTTGAGCGCCGGCAACTCGAGCAACCGACAACAAAAGGAAGAGAACCAATACTCTTTTCATGCTGAATTCCTTGCCACTTTTTCACCCTCGAAACCATCAGATTCTAAGGCTAGCCCTGAAGGGTGCCAAGCGCCACATCGGATGCGCTGCGATCGTCGAGATATACTGTAATTCCTATAAAGGAGATTCACCATGGCACTGCCAAAACGTTCTCTTGGTTCCAGCGGGCTCGAAATTACCACGGTTGGATTCGGCTCCTGGGCGGTTGGCGGAGGCGGCTGGGCCTACGGCTGGGGACCGCAGGACGATACCGAATCTGTCGCTACGATGCGGCACGCAATTGAATTGGGAATCAACTGGATCGACACCGCCGCGATTTATGGACTCGGCCACTCGGAAGAAGTTGTCGGGCGGCTTTTGCGTGAACTTCCGCAATCGGAGCGCCCGCTGATATTCACGAAGTGCGGCATGGCCTTCGAGAAGGATCGCATGGCTGAACCGCAGCGAACGCTGAAGCCCGATTCAATCCGGCGCGAGTGCGAAGCATCGCTGCGCCGCCTGGGAGTGGAACGAATCGACTTGTATCAGTTTCACTGGCCGGACGAAACAGGCACGCCCGTTGAGGATTCCTGGGCCGCGATGGTAAAGCTCATCGAGGACGGCAAAGTACGCGCGGGCGGCGTCTCGAATTTCGACGTAAATTTGCTCGAGCGCTGCGAGAAGATCCAGCACGTCGATTCGCTGCAGCCGCCTTTCTCGCTGATCAACCGCGCGGTCGGCGCGAACGAAATTCCCTGGTGTGCGAGCCACAACACCGGCGTCATTTGCTATAGCCCGATGCAATCGGGCTTGCTCACCGACACGTTTTCGCGTGAACGAATCACAAATCTTGCGCCGGATGACTGGCGCCGGCGCTCGAGTCACTTTCAGGAGCCGAACTTCAGCCGCAATCTCGCGCTGCGAGACGCTCTCAAGCCAATCGCGCAGAGGCACAACATTTCGGTTTCGTCGGTCGCGATTGCGTGGACGCTTGCATGGCCCGGTGTAACTGCAGCAATCGTCGGCGCGAGAACTCCAGCTCAGGTGGATGGCTGGATCGGAGCCGCGTCGCTGCAATTGACTGACAAAGACCACGAAGAAATTGCCGCGGCGATCGAGAGCAGAGGAGTAGGAGTTGGTCCGGCCCGGTCAGCGGCCGCGAAGAAGGCTGCGACGCCGCGCGGCGCGTGAAACGCAAAATCCTGACGCCATTCGCCGATGCCTAATAAGCGAGACACTTGTTGAATCATGGGAAATATCTACGCGGGAACTTCGGGGTGGGCGTATTCCAGGTGGAAACCTGGATTCTATCCGGCAAAACTTTCGCCTGCTAGATTCTTGAACTATTTCTCGACTCGGCTGAACTCCGTCGAAGCGAACTACACCTTCCGCAAATTGCCCGGCGAGAAGTTGCTCCAACGCTGGATTGACGCGACTCCTCCAGCCTTCAGGTTTTCGGTGAAAGCCCACTTCCGGATTACGCATTCCCGGCGTCTCCGTGATGCAGCCGACGCGACGCGCGTTTTCTTTGCTTCCATCGAGCCGCTTCGCGCCTCGGGAAAGCTGGGGCCGGTGCTTTTTCAACTGCCGCCAAATCTGAAGCTGGACCTGTCGCTGCTCGAGGATTTTCTGGCCGGCTTGCCTCGAGATTTCCGTACGGCATTCGAGTTTCGAAATGTCTCCTGGTTTAACGACGAAGTGTTCAACGCGCTTCGCAAAGCGAATGTCGCGCTTTGCGTGGCCGAAAGCGATGACCTCGAGACTCCGCACGTGTCGACCGCTGATTTTTCCTATCTCCGTCTGCGAAAAGAGAAGTACTCGCCCGCGGCTCGCAAAGACGCCGCGGCAACACTGCAGAATCTCGCGCGGCGCGGCGATGTGTTTGCATACTTCAAGCACGGCGAAACTCCCGAAGCAGCGCGATACGCGGAAATGTTGATGAAGGCTGCCGCCGATTAAGCGTCATGCCGCCAGGGAAAAAATCCGTTCACCAGCGACATTGCGACGCATGCTCCAATCGGCACCACGAGCCCTGCGCGAAGAGCGCCACTGTGAGTCGACACCGCGCCGACCAACCATGGAAGCGTGGCAGCGCCGAGGCTGCCGGTTGCAAACAGGATGCTGCCGAATCGACGTGCCTGCGCGCCATAGATTCGAACCAGCCAACCCACCAATATCGGATAGACGCACGCAAGTCCAAGCCCTGCCAGCGCCGCGCAGAAAATCGCGCCGCGATACGTTGAGGCGTAAAGCAAGCTCGCAGTCGCAATCACCGCGAGAATCAGGCCGTAAGTCATCAACATTCTCTCCGCCATCGCGCGAAGAAAAATCGGTGCCAGCGCCCGGCCCGTCATAAGCCCACCCCAGAAAAATGCCGGCGCGAGTGCGGACATCATCGCAGAGATTTCCTCGACTCGATTCGCATACGCCGCGACCCATCCGCCCACTGCGGTTTCGGTGCCAACGTAAAAAAAGAAAAGGGCGCCGAGCGCGATTGCGGGGGCACTGAGGAGCTTGAGCGGAATGGCGGGGCCTGCGTCGGAGCGTTCGCTCGATAGATTTTCGCGCGGCTCAATTTCCCACGCGGCGAGCAGTAACGCGCAGATCGCGATGAAGATCGATACTCCCATTAAAAACTTCGACAGCATGTGAGTACGCTCGGCCAGCATCACGAGCGGCCCGCACGCGATTGCGCCCATGGTCCAGGTGACGTTGAGGATGCTGACGGCGGTAGCACGCCGCGCCGGAAAAATTTCCGCCACCCACAAATTTCCGCCAGTCAGCGCGAGGCCGAGACCGTAGCCGTAAATCGCTGTGCCGGCGAGACCCGCATGCGCGTTGCCAGCACCGAGCGTGACGACGCCGATTGCGACGAGCGCAAAACCAATTGCAAACGTGAGGCGGTAGCCGCAGCGGCGCAGCGGAATCAGCAAGCCCGTCGACAGGCAGCCCGCCAGTTGTCCGCAAAATTGTGCCGTGAAGAAAAGCCCGGCGCGCTCGTCGGTGAGCGACCAGCGGCTGATCAGGATCGGCAGAATCGGTCCGAGAAGCACCGTGACGATTCCAGCGGCGGCGAACGCGGCGTGAATCACGAAATTTGCAGCGGCATGTCGTGGCGCGGAGTTTTGAGGCGGCGAGGCCGCAACACCGTGTTTTATTTTGGTTAGAATTTGAGTTTCCAATTTGCTTTCAATGGCTTTCGCGGTTTTCTAATACCTGGAATGTTTCGGTTAGAGACGCGACGTTCCGACGCGGATGAATCGCTGCCGCAGCGCGAGGGCCCGCTACCTTGCCACCGGCAAATTTTGAGCGAGCTGCCATAATTCTGTGGCGACGGTAGCACGCGGGGAAGAGCGATTCAACCGAGCCTTGGTGTAAGGATTTTGGGGCGCAGCGGCGTTTCCAACGTGTGCCGTTGTGAATCACAAATTTCAGAATTCAGAAAAAAGGCAAACTACAAAGCGAGAAGAGCCGCCTAGAAGCCGACGCTACGAAAAGCGGATCAAAAAGCAGCTACTGAAAACTGGCGAGTCCTTGACGATCGACGCGTCGTTGCACGGGAAAGGATGCCCGACAGGTGAATCGATAGTAGTGTGATTTTTTCCGGGCTGACGCGAATAACAGTATGAAAGGACAGCGCGCAGGATGACGGCGGCAAACGAAGGAAGCGAATGACGAGTCCAGCGCTTCAGGCGGAGTTTCAGGCCTTGATGGAGGAGCATAAGAAAATCCTCTACAAGATCTGTCACTCGTACTGCCGGGACCGCGACGCGCGGGACGATCTCGCACAGGAGATCATCGTCCAGCTGTGGCGTTCGTTCGGCAAGTTCGACGGGCGCTGCCGGTTTTCTACTTGGATGTACCGCATCGCGCTGAACGTGGCGATTTCGTTTTACCGCAGCGAGAGCACGAGAACGCGGCATGTGATTTCAGGGGACGAGCAGCTTCTGGAAATCGCGGATGAACCTGAGAGCAGGCCAGAGGAATTCCGCCTGCTTTACGAATTTATTGCCGGACTCGATCCGTTGAACAAAGCGCTCATCCTGCTTTACCTCGATGGGAACAGCTACGAGGAAATCGCGGACGTGGCGGGCATTACGGAAACAAACGTGGCAACAAAACTGGCGCGATTGAAAAATAAAATGAAGCAGGAGCTGGGCGCAGTCACCGAAAATTCAATAAGGAGCAAACCGTGATCGAGATGGACGCATTCCAACTGAAGTGGGCGGAACAAGATCGCAAGCTCGACGTCAATATCCGCTTAAATCGACAGCTACTGATGGCGGTGAATATGAACCGCGTGCGATGGCCGTTGCGGCGATTCGCCTTTTTCGCAGGCTTCGAGGCGCTCGTTGGACTGATCGTGCTCGTGGCTCTTGGTCAATTCATCTATGCGAACTGGGCCGAGCCGCGTTTTGCGCTGCCTGCGGTGGCGTTGCACATTTGGGTGATCGCAACTGTGGCGGCAGCGATACGGCAGATGGCGATGGCGCTCTCGATCGATTACGACAAGCCGATCGCCACCATCCAGAGGCAGATCGAATCACTGCAGGTGCTGCGGATTCGCGTGACGCAGTGGGCATTGCTCACCGGCCAGGTTATCTGGTGGGTTCCGTTCCTGATCGTTGCGCTCAAAGGATTTTGGGGAGTAGACGCGTATCGAGCATTCGGCGGGGTATTTTTGGCCGTGAATTTCATGTTCGGGCTCGCGATCATTCCGTTGGCAACTTGGGCGTCAAAGAAACTCAGCGGCCGCATGAGCGGATCGCCTTTCGTTCAGTGGCTGGTGAAGTCACTCGCGGGATCCGACTTGAATGTGGCCAGCGGTTTTCTCGCCACGCTGTCGGATTTTGAGAATGAAGAACGCGCGGCGTAGCGGCTCCGGCTTCACACTCCGATTCGGGATATACTTTTCAGCACCCGCCCTCGCACGGTTGAATCTTCGTGGAGGCACGTATGGCAGCGCAACAGGATCGGGTGGAACTGAAGGGCAGTGCGCGGGCGGCATTGCCGGGCGCAAAAGATGTGGGACCGGCGGACCCCAATCAGCAAATTGAAGTGAGTGTTCTTGTGCGGCGCGGATCGGCACCGGATGAGTTTGCATCGCTCGAACAGATGTGCCTTCGGCTTCCGCACCAGCGGAAATATCTCAGCCGCGAGGATTTCGCGCGTTTGCACGGGGCGGCGGCAGCGGACTTCGAGAAGATTCGCGCCTTCGCTTCGCAATTCGGATTGAAAGTGGTGAGCGAGGACCGCGCCACACGCACCCTTAAACTCAGCGGCACAGTTAAGGCGTTCAACGAAGCATTTGGCGTGGACTTGCGGCATTACCAGCACGGATCGGGCGCGTATCGCTGTCGCTCGGGCAACCTGACGATTCCATCGAATCTCGACGGCGTGGTGGAAGGTGTGTTTGGACTGGATAACCGTCCGCAGGCAAAAACGCACTTCCGCCTTCGCAAGAAAAATCCAGGAGTTCGTGCACTGGCAACAGATGTTTCCTACTCGCCCGTTCAGGTTGCAAAGGCCTACGGTTTTCCTGTTGGCGCGACGGGCGCCGGGCAATGCATTGCAGTGATCGAACTGGGGGGCGGCTACAATGCCGCGGATCTCGATTCGTTTTTTCGCAATCTTGGAATTTCCACTCCGAAAGTGACGGCTGTGTCCGTCGACGGCGGCGCGAATTCTCCTACGGGAGATTCCAGCGGTCCGGACGGCGAAGTCGAACTTGACATCGAAGTAGCCGGGGCGATTGCGTCCGCCGCGCAGATCGCAGCCTATTTCGCGCCGAACACGGATCAAGGTTTTATCGATGCCATTACGACTGCCGTGCACGACGCGAAGCTAAAACCTTCGATCATTTCAATCAGCTGGGGCGGCCCCGAAGGTTCCTGGACAGAGCAGTCGCGCAATGCCCTGAATTCCGCGTGCCAGGATGGTGCGATGATGGGCATCACCGTTCTTGCGGCTTCCGGTGACGACGGCGCTTCCGACGGAAGTACAAGTGGAACTCCTACGGTCGACTTTCCGGCGGCAAGTCCCTACGTGGTGGGGTGCGGCGGAACGAAATTGACAATCTCAGGGTCCGCCATCGGCGGCGAGCAGGTGTGGAACGAACTTTCGTCAAATGAAGGCGCGACGGGCGGCGGCGTGAGCGAATTTTTCGCGCTCCCCACATATCAGCAAAGCGCAAAAGTTCCGAAAGCGCCGAATGGATTTGTTGGGCGCGGAGTGCCGGACGTTGCAGGTGACGCCGATCCAGCGTCCGGTTACGACGTAGTCGTCGACGGGCAGCAATCCGTGATTGGCGGCACGAGTGCCGTGGCGCCGCTGTGGGCAGGATTGCTGGCCCTCATCAATCAATCTTTGGGCGCGAATGCCGGCTACATCAATCCGCTTTTGTATTCCGCGAAAGTAGAAGCCACGTTCCATGACGTTATGGCCGGGAGCAACGGAAACTATTCGGCAGGATCGGGCTGGGACGCATGTACCGGTCTTGGCAGCCCGAATGGGGCGGCGCTTCTCGCAGCTTTGCGTGGAACGTAAATGAGATCGAAGTTCGTAATTGGCCACCCAACATTGCAAGCCGCTGGCAGTTCTCGCCCGTATTGCGCCGCAAGCACCTCCGTAGTGAAAATTAAAGTAGGTGTGCCAAACCGCCGATGGAGAAGTATGCGCGTTTTCGTTGGTCGCTCAAGATGAGATGCGGGATGTTGTGGGAGCCACGAATCCATGCGACCCCTTAGAGCGCTGGCGCTCGTCATGCTCTGGCTGGCCGCGGCGTCTGGCGTTCGCGCGCAAACTGATTTCATAACCGCCGCACAGGCGAAGAATCACGTAGGTCAAAAGACAACCGTCTGCGGAAGGATCGTCGGCATCCACTTCGTTTCCAGCGGCAAAGGCCAACCCACGTTCATGCATATGGACGAACAATATCCGAACCAGATATTCACAGTGGTGATCTGGGGCGCCGATCGATTGAAGTTCGGCCGACCGGAAGAGACATTCCTCGATAAGGACATTTGCGTCACAGGCAAGATAACCGTCTTCCTGCGAATCCCGGAAATTGTGGCTACCGAGCCCAGCCAAATTCATTTGCGAAAATAACTACGCTCCGCCGCGCCAACTAGCTTGCCAGCGAGCCCTCGCTGGAATTTTGAAGTGAAATTACTCATCTTCACAGGACGTCATATCAAGAGCGGGGAAAAGCCTGCCTGGCTCCCGGAATCGATCTGGAGTGCGGAGGAAATACCTGACTGGCAGGAAATTATCGAAAAATGGTGCCCAAGAGAGGACTCGAACCTCCACTCCCTTGCGAGAACTAGCTCCTGAAGCTAGCGCGTCTGCCAATTCCGCCACTTGGGCATTTCCTGCGGCAGGAAAACTACATTTCATATTGCCGCGCGCCCCCGGGTTTGTCAACGCAGCACCGCGACGGCCGCAGTTTTGCTTCAGCTCCTTTAGAAGCTGATCTTCAAAATCTGACCGTTGTTGCCCACGAACCACCCCGAAGACGGATTCGCAAACGCTACCGCCCAGTATCCGCTCACGTCCGACAGCACGTTCCACGTGCGGCCTTCATCGGGCGTCCACGCCGCTTCTCCGGCTGCAAAATCCGGCGCGGTCTCGGTCGTGATCACCACAGTGCGCACGATTCCAAAGCCTTCATCCTTGAAGAAAGAAGGCCCGCCCTCAGCGGGACCCCGATTGCCCTGGACATACGCCAGGCAAAAAATCGTTCCTTGCACCGGCGGCTTGTTGGTCAGCGTCCAGGTTTTGCCGCCGTCGTTTGACGTCGCCGTATCCGCCAGATTGTTCACCGCCAGGTCTCCGCCACCGACGATTCCGTGGATCGCATCGCGGAACGCCACGGACACAGCGCCCCCGCTCGGCGAACTCGCCAGCGGCGTATCATATGCGTTCCAGCTCTGCCCTCCGTCGCGCGTCGCCAGCACTCTCGCCACGGACGTTGCGCCCGTCACGATCCATGCATTCAAGAATCCCTGCGTAGCCGCGCATGTTCCACTCGCTGCAAACGAAGCTTCTCCCGTCAGCGCCGCCGGCATCCGGTTCGCAATCGATTGCCAGTTGATTCCATCGAACGTCCGCAGCGCGGGAAATACGCCGTTCACCGAATCGCTGTGCGCGATGCCGCGGTTCGGACTCCAGAACGCGAAGCAATCGTAAAACGCCCCCGCCAGCTGATTCGTGAACTCGATCGTCCAGGTCGCGCCGCCATCGACGGTCTTGTAGATGTGAAAATCCGTGGTGTTGTCGCCGATCGAAAGCAGGTAAGCGATCTTGTCGCTCACTGCGTAGACGTCGCGGAACTGCAGGGCTTCCGCTCCCGGCACCACCGCGGCTTTCCAGTGCTCGCCGCCGTCCGTCGTCACCACGTAAGTGCCGCCCGTGCCTGCCGCCCATACGATTCGCGAGTTTACCGGGCTCACCGATATCAGGAGCTGCGTCGTGCCGCTGGTTTGCGGAGTAAGTTTGGGTTGATGCGCTTTTCCCGGCGCTTGCGCGAAAGTCGCTGCTGCACAGGCCATGAAGAGAGATACGACGAGCCAAAATTTCAACATCGGAGTCCTCCACGGAAGGATTGTCTGGGTGCGGAGCAGTATAGGAATGTCACAAAAGAGTGTCAAACCCTAACCGGTTTGGCAGCCGGCTTTTAGCTCTTGAAACTCGCGCCGTCTGCCAATTCCTCCACTTTGGCATTTCCCTCGGCAGCTGAATGAAAATGACGTTTCCTGGTTGCCCCGCGCTCCCAGGTTTGTCAACGAAGCACAATCCGCGCTTGAATGCTTGACCGTGGCTGCCCGGCCTCCTACAGTTAACGTGGGGCCTGCAAGGGGGGCAGTCCAATGGCCACTACACGCGCGATGATTGAGCGGCGGCGAGCGAGCCGGGTTCTCATCCGCATCCCAATCAAAGTGTTCAGCAACGGATTGCACGGCGAGCCGCTCGATACGCCCGCCGAAGCGATTGCCGTCAGCCGCACGGGCGCGCTGTTGCGAACTCCCTTTCAGCCTGCGCTCGGTACGCGCATCGAAGTGCTGAACGGACTCTCCCAGGAGACGCAGGAATTCCGCGTGATCCGCGTGAGCGATTCGAAAGACGACGGCTGCTACGAATTGGGCGTCGAAATCCTCTTCCCCACCCGCAATTTCTGGGGCATTCAGTTTCCCGACGAGCGCTGCACGGCATAGACATCCCGCCCCTCGGTATTGGTGCTATACTCCCCAAAAAGCAGGCCCGCACGGGCCACTCATCCGGCTGGTTTTAGCTTCACGTCCTGCGGGCGCGGGAGGTAGGCGATGGGTTCGATTCACGACTTCCTCATGATTCTGATGGTTGCCTGGGGTGGTGTGACGGCGATATTGATATCTCTGCTCATCTATCGCGGCACCCTTGAATCTCACGAAGACGACCAAATATTTCTCGATGCTGCTGGGGACTCGATGGCGGCGGAACAGCGTTCCATCGTCGCGAGGATTGACAAGCTCGGCCGGCCGATCATGATGCTCATGGTCGCTTCCGTCGGGCTGCTGCTGGTTGCCGGCGCGATCTGGGGCTGGGAAGCGTACCAGCGATTCTGAAACTTAGCCGGATCGGCGCTATCGCCGGAGCGATTGCTGGGCGCTACTGCTGAGGTTTTCCCGGCGCAGGCGCTGCGGGATTCTGGGCCGCCGGCTGTGTTTGCTGTTGAGGCTGCTCGGGAACCATGTCGCAAATCTGCGAGGTGTGGTTGTGTACGATCAGCCAGCGGTCACCCACATTTTGGAGTATCAGCGTCGTTTGTCCGTGCGCTGAGTAGGGCTTGCCCTGGTAATTCGAGAGAAATTCCCACTGGTACGATGCCCATGCAATGTCCGCGTGCACGAACACATCTGTATTCCTGCGAATTAGCTGCATCCCCTGAAACATCGCCAGACTTTGGCGATAGTCCCTAACATAGTTTTCCCACCCGATGATCGGAGGAGCGTAGGCGCCGCTGACGAACACGGCGTTGTCCGAATAATATTTGTGCATCGCCTCGACGTCGCCTAACTGGAATGCTCCGAGCATCTGTCCGATGTCGCGGTCAATTTCGTCGGACACGGGAACGGGAATCGTCGGCATCGGCGATTGGTCGGCGGCTTTATTTTTCGGCTTTTTCTGGCCCCACGCGGCGCCCGAAGTGAGTATGAGAATTGCGATCAATGCAGCCGCGCGGCGAACGCAAGCGAATCCCCCAGAATTTTGCGTCATTCGCTTTTCCTCCTGAAACCGCACGAAGGATAGCACGAGCGGAAAAGCGCGATGCGAGCGGATGTCGGGGCGTGTGTCGCGAATGCGACGGGAGGCCTGATCTAGAGCGGGTGGTGGCGCCGGCTATCGATTCGAATCACTTTTCATGTCGCGATTCGATTCGCGACTCAATTCACGTTTCAGATCACGTACGACGCGGAAACCGTAATCGGCGTATTGAAACTCCGCGGGGATGCTCGACCGCGCTGCGCAGCGAGACACTTTTGTTTGGTGACGCCACGAACCACCGCGCGAAGCTCGCCTCTTGCCTTCGGCCGGACCCTGCGGATTGCGCTCCGGCGAAACGCGATAATAATCCGCCGCAAACCAGTCCGAGCACCACTCGTGGACGTTCGCACCGATGTCGAACAAGCCATACGCATTGCGTTCCGCGAGACCCACGCACTCAGGAGCGGTCTTCCAGCGCGACGAATAATTCGCGAGCGATTCGAGCGGCTCATCGCCCCAGGGATAGAGCTTCTGCTCGGCGCCGCCGCGCGCCGCGCGTTCCCATTCCGCTTCCGTTGGCAGGCGATAGCGATTGCCGGATCGAGCGCTCAGCCAGTCGCAATACGCAACCGCATCAAACCACGAAGGAGCGACAACAGGCTGCTCGGGATCGGAGAAATTCGGATCGTCCCAGTGCAGCGGCTTGCGATGGCCGGTGGCGGCAAGAAATTTTGCGTAGTTGGCGTTTGTTGCCTGGCACGCCGCCATTTCGAATGCGTCTACCCAGACGCGATGCATCGGCCGCTCGTTGTCCTGAGCGGCTTGGCCGGCATCGCTGCCCATCAGGAACCAGCCTTCGGGGATGCGAACCATTGGCGGTTCGGTGAATTCGGGTAGCGCGGAAGAGTCGAGATGTACCGTTTCACGCATCGATGAGCGAAATCCCGCAAGCGAAGAAAAAGAGAATGAATTAGTGTCGCAAGTGCAGCAAGGAACTTGCTCCGATAAGCTGCCTTTTCAGCCCTAATTTTCACGGTCGCTGACGCTGGCGATTCGACGCCCTAAGGGCAGGGAATGCCGTGCAGCTACCGATCCGGCAGGGCGCGGATTTTAGTCGCGCGCGCCACTATGCTGCGTCTGGCTCAGCAAATTAACGAACAAGCGGTACGCACCTGGCACGCCTGCGGGCAGCTCGCGGAAAAATGAGAGACCCGCGTAGATGTAGACGCCTTTGCCGTAGCGCGCGTACACGAGTGAGCCATTCGCTTCCGGCTCGCCGGGATCTTTCAAGCCAAGCACAGGCTGGTAGTGCGCGTCGAATGAGCCGAGAAAATACAGGCCGCGCTCCTGCTCCCAGCCTTCGAAGTCGACGAGCGAAATTTTGTTTGGCGAATTCAGCAGGGGATTATCGGGCGCGAGGAATCGCACGGGCGAATTTGCGTCAGTGACGCGCGAAGTCTGGTCCGGCATCGTCGCGGGATACGGCATCGCGGAAATCCATTGCGGGTCGCGCTGGTATTGAACGACGAGCGAGCCGCCCTGCTGCACGTAGTCGAGCAAGCGCCGGTTCGAGCGCAACAAATCCGGACGCAAATCGTATGCGCGGATGCCGACAACGATCGCGTCATAGCGGCTGAGATCTTCGAAGGCGAGCGCGATTTCGTCGAGCAGGTCCACCTGAACGCCAATTTGGCGAAGCGTGTCGGGAATCGGGTCGTTACTTGCGGCGATATAGCCGACGCGCAAGCGCGCCGGCACAACGAGACTCATTACGTGCACGGACGCGTCTGCCGGCTCGCTCCAATCGCGCGTCGGAAGGGAAGGAACCGGCTCAAGCGAGCTGCTGAATTTCTGGGCACCTGATATTCCCCCGAGCTCAGCATAAGGATGCAGGGGATATGCGCCGGGAGCCGCGTTTGCCGATGGCGTAACGCTGAAGCGAATCAATTGATCGCCCGTGCCGGAAAAATCGAGCGGCGCGATCGGTTGAACCTGCCAGCCGTTCGGCGCGTCGAGCCCCACGGAAACTTTCGCGGCTTTCGTCCCGTGATAACGGACTCGCGCGAGAAGCTGCACTGGCTGTGACGCGCGCTCGGCCGGCACCATGATCTGCTGCGGGTCGGTGGTAAGCGTAACGGCGGGCACCAGCTCGAGCGAATACGTGTCGATGCCGGTTGTGGTGGCTTTCATCGAATCAACCGTTTGCGCGACGGCAAACGAATAGCCGGCAACTTCAATCTTCGGCGCGATACGCACAAGAGGCGGAGGAAACGGAAGAATCACATCGCCGGGGGAATACGGCGGCTTCGCGGAAGCTGGAATGTTGACTGTGAATTTGTAAGTTCGGCCCTCGCTGTTTTTGTCGGCCTTCGCGCTCCAGCCTGGCGGCAACAGCAGACTCGAGTCATCGAGCGTCGATTTCACCGGCACCGCAGGCTTGCCTAGAAAACTTACGTCTACGGAAAATTTTTCTCCCGCGACGAGTTCATGACGATCCGCTTCGACAACCATTGGCAGCGCAATATCGTCATTCAACACGCCGTCGATTTTTTCGCGCTCGCGGTCGAGTTCCCACAGAAGCGCCGCGCTTGTTTCGCCACCCTGCTTTGAGATTCGATCCTGCAGCTTCGCGATTTCCTTGCCCGCGTCGGCCAGGGCCGTCGCTGCGCCGGACCGATGCAGCGCTAGCACCGTGTTGCGCGCCGACTCAAGATTCGAATCCGCCAGCCTCAATGCGGGAGCGAGCATCTCGCGGTATCCCGGAAACCTTTCCGCGAACGATTCGAGCGGCTCGGCCAAAAGTTTTGCGTCAAAAGTGCCAGCAGGGTCGCCCTTTTCATTTTCGCGTATGAGATACATCGGCCGGCGAAAAAACGGATTGCCGAAAAACGAAGGCGTCCCCTGCGATCGATGCTGCGCGTGGCCTTCCATCCCCATGTCGACGTAACTCTTGCCCCAGAGCGGCGACACTTCGTTCACTGGCAACTCGACCGCGCCAGCCATATTCTCCCGAGCCGTGCGCAGATCGAGTGGCACCTTCCACGCCGACAGACCTTCCTTCAATTGTTCAGGAAACATTTTGGGATCGGCAGCAGCGGCGACCGCTTGCGGCGTAAGGATTCCGCTCGCCTGGTGATGTCCGTGGCCGCCATGGACGCCGCCCCAGCCATTGATGACCACTTGCGGTCGAAATGTTCGAATCACGCGAACCATGTCTTCAAGCGCGAGGCCGTCCCAGATTTTCATCGCCTGCTCGGGCGTTTTCACGAAGCCGGTGTCCATCGCGCGGGTGAAATATTGGCGCACTCCGTAATGGCGGCCGGCGGCGAGAAGTTCTTCGGTGCGGATTACTCCGAGTTCACCGCCTTGCTCGGGGCCGATGGCGTTTTGTCCGCCTTGGCCGCGCGTGATTGTGAGAAGCGCCACGTCCGCATCAACGCCGCGCGATAGATAGGTGAGGAGGCTGGCCCATTCGTCGTCGGGATGCGCGGTGACGAAAAGAATGCGGGTGGTGACGCGAGCTTTGTCGATCGCTTCGACGGTTTGGGGGAGGGATTGCGCGGCAATCGGGGATGCGATTGCGAAGGCGGCGAGGGCGAGGGCAGGGAGAATGCGTGCGAACATTGTGGCGATTCGCCGGTGGCGATGGCGGTCGCGGGTTGCCGCCGGTCGAGGGGGCGCAGCAAGCGGCGCCCCTACGCCCGAAAATTCAAGAGCGGAAGTGGCCCGCCAGCGGCCGGCGAGGGAAGCATCGCGCCGATCGCGCGGGGGAAATTCAATGGAGCTGTCGATATGTATGCGGCGGCGCGGAAAAAATCGAAACATCAAACAGCCTCCTCGAATGGCCACTGGCGCAAAAAGTGCGCGCGCGTCAAATATACAAGAAGTCCTGCGACCATCGCGGCCAGCGACGCGAGCATCGGCTTGCGCCCTGTGGCGACGAAGATTGCGAGCCAGCCTGCGATCGAAAGTATCACCGGCACGGGATAGAGCCACATCCGAAACGGCCATCGCTCCGCTTTCCAGCGGTGGTGCAGCATCGTCAAGCCCACCGCCTGCCCCACAAATTGGATGAGGCAGCGCATCGCGAGGATGGAGCGGATCACCGAAAACAAGTCGAAGAAAATGCAAATCACAATCGAAACGGCGCCCAGCCCGAGCAGCGAGACATACGGGAATCGCTTGGTGGGATGAACGCGACCGAAAACTGAAAAGAAATTCCCGTCGAGCGCCGCCGCATAGGGAACGCGCGAATAGCCGAGCGTTGCGGAAAATACGGAACCAAACGCGGTGACGAGAATCAGCGCGGTGGCAATCATGGCCCAGTGCGATCCGAAGATGCGTTCCACAAATAGGCTGACGACGAACGGTGAATTCTGGGCTTCCTGCCAGGGAACGACGGCGAGAATGCACGTCTGCATCGCGAAGTAGAGCGCCGCGATTCCAAAAATCGAAAGAAAAATCGCGCGCGGGATATTACGCTCTGGATTTTTCATTTCGCCGCCGAGATTGCACACATTGTAGTAGCCCAGATAGCTGTAGACGGCCTGTACCGATGCGTGGCCGAGCCCGGCGAAAAAAATCCAGGAAAAGCTCCATGCGCCCGCGGGATAAACGAAGACGAGGTTCTTGTTGAAATGCGTTGCGCCCCCGTAAATCAGCCAGAGAATCGTTGCGGCGGCGATGAGGCAGAGGATCGTGGAAATCTTGCCGATGGTCGTGATGCGGCGGTACAAAAGCACGACAGCGATCACGATCAGCAGAACTGCGACGGAGCGGTTGTAGCTTTTAGTCGCTGACAGCATTTGTCCCGGATGCGCGCCCAACCACGCATTCACTCCAGAAATCCGTGCCGTGAGGTACTGCGAGTAATCCGCAAATCCCAGCGCACCCGACGAAATGCTGAGCGGCGCCTGGAAAAGCGTCTGCCAGATATAGAGAAACGACATCAGGCGGCCAAGCCGCTTCGCGCCGTAGGCTTCGCGCAGAAAAACGTAACTGCCCCCGGCTTGCGGCATCGCCGCGCCAAGCTCCGCCCATACGCATCCGTCCAGCGCCGCAAGCACTGCTCCCACCACCCACGCGAGAAGGCATTGCGGGCCGCCCATCGCGCGAATGATGAACGGAATCACCACGAACGGACCGATCCCGATCATGAACGTCATGTTGAGCGACGTTGCTTCCAGCAGACCGAGGCCGCGTTCGAGTTTTTCGGGTTCGCTCATCGAGTGTCTTTGCCGGGCGAATTTCTCAGAGGCAACAGAACCGAAAGAATAGCAAGAAAGCCCGCTCCGCCTCGCGTAAAACTGCCGCCATCTGCGTTACCATGAGCGGAATGGTGAAGCTCGGAATCGGGATCACCGCAGCGATTGTCGCGGTCCTCGTGTTTGGATTTTTTCGGGTCCGCCGGCGCAGGAGACGATTTCCCGCGCACGGCTGGCTCGGATTTGTTGCGCTGGCCGCAGCCGAATGGCTGCTGTTCCAGCACGCCGAGCCCGTCGCCACCTATTTCACGCCGATTGCATGGAGCGCTTACATCCTGATCGCCGACGCAGCCACTTTCGCGGTCACGGGCCGTTCGCGCTTGAACGACGCGCCTCTCACGCTCGGGCGCATGGCGCTGCTTTCGATTCCGCTGTGGTTGATTTTTGAGGCGTACAATTTGCGCCTGCACAACTGGGAATACGTTGGCGTCCCGCTCCCGTGGGCCGCGGCGGTGCTTGGCTACGGATGGTCGTTTGCGACGATTACGCCCGCGATCTTCGAAACGGCCGATCTTGTGCAGGCGCTTCTGCCGCCGCTACCCGGCGAGCCATGGAATTTTTCGCGCGCCGCCGAAAATGTCATGCTCGTTTGCGGCGCAGCGTGCCTGGTGGTTCCGCTTGCGATGCCGCAGACAATCGCCGCTCATCTTTTCGCGCTCGTGTGGTTCGGTTTTCTACTGTTTCTCGATCCGATCAACCACCGGCTCGGACTGCCGTCGTTCATCGGCGATCTCTCGGAAGGATTTCGGCGGCGTTTCTACGGTTTTCTCGCTTCCGGATTTATATGTGGCTGGCTGTGGGAATTCTGGAACTACTGGGCTCGCGCGAAATGGCTCTACACGTTTCCGATGTTTCAGAACATGAAGATTTTCGAGATGCCGGCGCCGGGGTATCTCGGTTTTTTGCCGTTTGCGCTCGACTGCTTCGCCATGTACGTTAGTTCGGCGTGGCTTTTTGGCTGGGTGAAAAGGGTGAAATGAAATTCGCGTGCGGCACATCTTCGCGGACGTTCTCAGCGGCTCGCCTGCTGCCGTCAATTGCTGCGCTCGTTCTAGGTTTCGGTGTTGCCGCGAGACCCGCGCGTGCAAGTAGCGTGCAACTGCCCCCCGAAGCCTCGCAAGCCATGGACAAGATGTACGGCGGCGATCCGGACGGCGCGATTGGTCTGCTTCACGAATACGAGCTGACGCACCCCAGCGATCCACTGCCTTTCACGATTGAAGCCGAAGCGCGCTGGTGGAAAATGTTTTGCGACGCTGCCGAAATCAAGTGGGGCCTCTTTGATTCGCAGAAGCGAGGCAAAAAGCCGGAAGACGATTCCTACTTCGCGCTGGCCGACCACGTGATCCAGCTCGCGCAAGCGCAAATCGCGCTGCACAACACGTCGGAAAACCATCTCTACGCCGGAATTGGATACGCGCTCAAGACCCGTCTATATGGACTGCGGAGCGAATATCGAATCGCTGCACGTAACGGTGTATCCGCGCGCACGGAATTTCTCCGCGCCCTCGAGCTCGATCCCAACAACGCCGACGCCTCCGTTGGACTTGGATTCTACAATTATTACGTCGATACACTTTCGCCTCTGGTAAAGCTTTTTAAATTCTTCATGGGCATTCCGGGAGGAAGCAAAGAAGAAGGAATTAAACAAATTCAAGTGGGCGTCGAGCACGGAGTTCTACTGGCTGTCGACGCGCGTTTCTATCAGGCTCGAAATTTTCGGACTTACGAGCAAAGGTACGGAGAAGCGCTCAAGATCGCAGAACCGCTCGTCGCTCGCTATCCGTACAATCCGCTTTTTCTGCTTCTGGTCGGCAATCTTAATGTCGAACTTGGCCGCAAAACCAAGGCCGCCGAATATTTCAACGCGGTGTTGAATCTTCCACCACTCCCTGCGCCGCCGGGCGGCTGTGCGGGTGGCGTCTGCGGCGCTTGCTCTACGCATGTGCGCGTTATCGCGCACATATTTCTCGATTCGATTCGCTAGTTTTGTTGTAGCTCGTTTGCTTCGCGCGGGTGCGAACGGGCTTTTTCTCAATCTAGCCGATAATTTCTGCTTCTGCCGGTTTCGGTTTTCCCATTCCAATCCGGCTCATCATCAACGCGGAAACGCATCCCGAAACAAACGCGGCGCCCCACAATCCATGCGGCCCCGATCGCTGCAGAATTTCTGCGCCGAGAAACGGCCCCAGCGAAAACGCGATGCTGAACGACATGGTGTAGAGGCCCATGTATTCACCGCGGCGTCCGGCCGGGGCAATTTCCGCCGCGTACGCGGAGCTTCCCGGCAGCAAAATCATTTCACCGAACGTCCAGACGACTACTGCGGCGAAGATTTGTTCGGGACGGGTGACGAAAGCAAACGATCCGAAGCCGATCGCGTAAAGAAAAGCGCCGAGCATCAGCGTGCTGCGATGCGACCAGCGCGCCATCGCCGTATTCAACGGCACTTCGATGGCCACGATCAGCAGCGTGTTCAGCGTGAACACGGTCCCGTAGAGCGATTCCGGCAGGTGCAGATTTCGGACGAGAAAAAGCGGGAGCGTTGAGGTGAGCTGGAAAAAAACAATCTGCACTGGAATCATCGCGGCGAGAAAATAGAGCATTCGGCGGTTGCAAAACGCGCGCAGGTCCGCCGCCGGATGGCTGGCGGCGAGCAGCACAACCGAATCCGCTTCGATCTCGCTGCCCAATTCTTCGGGTTCGGCCCACTCGGGATCGTGCGACGGTTTTAGCAGCGCCGTATCCCAACGCGCCATCGCAATCACGATTCCCGCAAGAATCGACGTTGCGCCATCGACGAAAAACAGCCAGCGAAACGAATACACCGCCAGAATTCCGCCGATCGCCGGGCCCACGCTCATCCCGAGGTTCACTGCGAGGCGACTCAACGCGAATGCGGCCTTGCGTTGAGCCGGCCTGACCAGATCCGAAATCATCGAGAGGCTGGGCGGCCGCACCGATTCGTTCAACATCGCGAAGAGAAATGTAATTGCGAGGATTGTCGCGAAGCTATGCGCCAGCGGAAAAAGAAATAGCAGCACGCCGGAAAGAAACAGCGACGTCTTGATGACTGCGAGCGGGCCGACGATGTCGGTGAGCCGTCCTGCTACCGGCATGGTGATCAGCGCGGCGAGTCCGTACACGGTAAGCGAAAGCGCGGCGTGCGCAGGCGTGATCCCGAGAGTGCGCGTAAGGTAGAGAACGAGGAACGGCAGCACCATCGTTCCCGCGCGGTTTACGAGCGTCGCCGCAGATAGCAGCCACACCGCTCGCGGAAGATCTTTCAGACCACGCCAGGGATTCATCGCGGAAGATTATACGTGGTTACGTGAATTCACCGGGAGCGGGGACGACTCAACTTCGCGCGGATTCTTCTTGTTCGAAGGCGTGATACGAGGAGCGGACAAGCGGGCCTGCTTCGACGTGTTTGAATCCCATCGGCTCGCCGAGGCGTTTGAATTCGGCAAATTCATCCGGGTGGACGTAGCGCTCGATTGGGAGGTGCTCGGGCGTTGGCTGGAGGTACTGGCCGAGAGTGAGGATGTGAGTGCCCTGCGCGGCGATTTCTTCCATCGCGGCGAGAACTTCTTCGCGCGTTTCGCCGAGGCCCAGCATCATTCCCGTTTTCGTCGCGATCCCAGGCGACATTTCGCCCGCGCGCCGCAGCAATTCGAGCGAGCGCTCGTAGACTGCGCCGGTGCGCACGCGGCGGTAAAGACGCGGCACCGTTTCCATATTGTGATTCAGCACGTCGGGTTGCGCGGACATTACTTTTTCGAGCGCCGACGAGTCGCCGCGAAAATCCGGGATCAGCACTTCCACGCGGCATCCGGGAACACGCTCGCGAATCTTCGAAATCGTGCGCGCAAAAATTGCAGCGCCGCCGTCGGGTTGATCGTCGCGATTTACGGAGGTGACCACCGCGTACCGCAAACCCATTCGTTCGACGGCTTCCGCCACGCGCTCCGGCTCGTCTTCTTCCGGCGGTCCGAGAGGCTTGCCGCTCGGCACAGCGCAGAATCCGCAGGCGCGCGTGCAAATATTGCCGAGAATCATGAAGGTGGCGGTGCGATGCTCCCAACACTCGCCCATGTTCGGACACCGCGCACTCTCGCAGACGGTGTGCAAATCGAGAGTGCGCATAATCCGTTTCAGTTCCTGGTAATTCGGCCCGCCGAAAAATTTCACGCGCAGCCAGGGCGGCCGCGGACGCGCCGCGGGCGGCGGTGTACCGCTCAGATTCGAGATGATATTGAAAGGGGAAGCCATTCGTTTGGTCCCGAGTTACACATTTTACGCGTCCAGCCCGTTCTGTACAACTGCACCACTTTCCGGATCAGATGGCGCATCGAACAATCGAATATTCTGAGGCAATCAAGTTCCGCGTCCTATTTGCCGATACCTCTGGTAAGCCAGAGTCGGAGTCTAGCGGCCTGGAACGTACCGATTCGGAACACGAGCCATTTAACTCGTTCGTCATAGGCCATTAGTTCACAGGTCATTCGTCATGAGCGCCATAAATTTTCCGCTCAGCTCGGGTCGTCAGGGCGAGCCGAATCAGGTGTCGTCTCAAGAAGTTGCAAAACTGTCCGCTGGCAAAGGCAGTCAAGCCGCAGCGCTGCGCCCGGATGTAGTGACACTTTCTGAAGTATTTCCTCCTTCCCAATCGATCAGCGGTCCGAACCCCGGTCGTTTCGAGGAGGTATCACGCTCTTTGCCAGAATTGTTTCCACCGAAGCTGCCAGCGACGAGCCCGGCGCGAGTTGGCGAAGTGCAACATACGACCGCAGCGAACACGTCCACGCTCGGCAGCGTGACCCAGCAGCAGCAATTGGAGCAGCTCAGTCAGACGCTGCTGGCACTTGGAATTAATCCTCAGAGCATTAGCTTCTACAATCGCGTTTCATTGCTTCAGTCTGCGAACGATCCACCAGCGCTTCGGAACCTGGTTCGCGCGCTCGGCATAATCGCTCAGCCAACCAGCCAAGCGGCCGCAGCTCAAACGCAACTTACTACCGAAAGCCCAACTTCACCTACCGCGCAAGAACTCCCGGCCGGCACGGCCTCACTCAGCTTCGCGCAATCGACCGGAACTGCGCAGTTGGACCTCGGAAATCAAGGCCTGGCATCCACCGGTCGAACGGACGCTCGATTTCAGCAGCTTCAACTCGCCCTTCAGTCCGTTTCCGGCGGGGAAGGCTCGTCTGCGAGCGCCCAAGCTGGAGCGAGCGATGCGGCCGGAAAACCGCCGTCTCTGAACCTCAGCGCCTAAATGCGGAGATCAGCGAACCCAAGGACAGCGGGCACGCCTGTTCCAATTCGCCACGCAGTGACGCCCTGTTTTGTTGCTAATTTACCACAGCGAGCTTTCTAAAAAATCTCCTAATTGCAATAAACTGCTGATTATAAAGACTTTAAAATTCTATCGCGCGGCATCCAAGATGCTGGTAATCTTCCGGCGAATGCCCTACCAGCTCACTATCCAGCGACCGGTCGAAACTGAAGGCGTCGGTCTCCATACCGCAGTCCGCAGCCGCGTCCGTTTCGTGCCGGCACCCGCGGACACCGGAATCGTCTTCCGGCGCGTGGATCTCGACAATTTCGAAATTGAAGCGCACGTTCGCAACGTGGCGCGCGTCAGCTACGCGACCAGCTTGATGAAGCAAGGCGTGCTGCTATCAACCACCGAGCACGTACTCGCCGCGCTGTATTCCTGCGGCGTCGACAATGTTTACGTGGAAATCGACGCGCTCGAGCTTCCGATTCTCGACGGCTCGGCGAAGCCTTTCATCGATCTACTCGCGCAGGCCGGAACGCGCCAACTCCGCCGCCATCGCCGCTACATTCGCGTTTTGAAACCGTTGGAGTTTGTAGACGGCGACAAGCGATTGGGGATTTATCCCGCCGACGAATTCCGCGTGCACTGTTTCGTCGATTACAGCCATCCCGCATGCGGTCCGCAGGAAATCGAGCTCACGGTGAATCGCGAATCTTTCAGCCGTGAACTCGCGCCCGCGCGCACGTTTGGCTTCACGAAAGATTTTGCGGGACTGCAAGCGATGGGCCTGATCCGCGGCGGTTCTGTCGAAAACGCGATTGTGATCGACGATAACGGCGTGATGAACGGCCCGCTGCGATTTCCCGACGAGTTTGGCCGCCACAAAGCGCTCGATTTGATCGGCGATCTCGCTCTCGTTGGGCGGCCGCTGCTTGCGCGCATCGTCGCGCATAAAGCAGGCCACGCGTCGCACACGCAGCTTGTCACCCGGTTGCTTGCAGACCATTCCTTGTGGACTGAAACCACGAACGGCCATTCGGCGCCAGCCGAATCCGCACACGCATCCATTCCAATTTCTGCGCCCGCTTCGTCCTAAGGAGCTCCCAGCCTTTGTAGCGCCACCCTTCAGGGTGGCATCTTGGTTTTTCTTCGATGCGGCGGCCGAGAACTGCCACGTCAACCCCTGCCGGTCTGAAGCCCGGCGCTACAAGAGGCAAGAGCAGTCCTAGGTAGCTCCGCATTTGTAGCGCCACCCTTCAGGGCGGCATCTTGGTTTTTCTTCGATGGTGAGACCGAGAACTGCCACGTCAACCCCTGCCGGTCTGAAGCCCGGCGCTACAAGAGGCAAGAGCAGTTTCTACTGCAAGATTTCACTATCCGCTGAGGCAGGGCCGGACTTTTCTATTCGAATCACTCCCGTTTCGTCCGTATAGAAACTCCGCATGCCGGTGGTTCCGCGGGTAACGGGATCCGCGTTCACGGTGAATCCGCTTGCACCCGGGTCCGCGCATCCTTTAGCCGATGGATCGGAAGAAGGCCTTGCGCTGTAGGTGAAAATGTAGCCGTGCCGCTGTCCACCGGCCAAAACAGGATCTACCAACATGGCATGCTCGCAATTTCCCGCTCCGCTTCCGGAACCGTCGAGCTGGGCCAAGCTCGTCGCGAAGCCATTCCCGAACTCCGAGCTGTACGTCTCATTGGCAGAAATGATCGTTCGCAGAGAACCAACCGCGCCCGCCTCGTTCGCGGCCGTCTTCGCGCGCAGCAAATTCGGTATCGCAATCGCCGCCACAATCAAAATAAACGGAATCATCGCCACGCCCAGATATCCTAGAACAAGTCCCGCCACCGCCATCCCGTGCCCGGTCAGCCTCCCAGCCGATTTGCGGATTTCCGAGAGCGACAGGTGTCCGAGAATAATCGCGGCCACCGAAGCAGGAAACACAAGGAAGAAAATTCCGCAAATCAGACTCGCGAGAGCTTTGCCGCTCGACTGAGACGGGCCGGCGGGATAGGGCTGCGGCGTCGCGGAAATTCCAGGCACGACTGGAATCGCAGGGGCGGTTCCGCCCGCACTCGCTCTCGCCGAAGGGCTGCCCAGCCCCGCTCCGCACTTGCTGCAAAATTGTGCTCCGTCCGCGTTCGTTGTGCCGCACTGGCTGCAGAACATTCGTCGCCTCCCTGAGATACTCCCGCTTGAAATTAATCCTCTGGTTATCGCTTCTGCCGATAAATGTCAATCGTGTTCGGTGAAGGTTGAATCGGCTCCGTTTGGGCACGCGCAGCGGGGGCCCAAAAGATCCGGCGAGACGCCGGCGTCACCGAATGGCACGATCGCGGTTAGGTCAGCGGAGTTCTGGCACGATTGAGCTTGTCTGCTGATTTGAACCAACGTCAACAACTGCCGGTCCCGCGACCCGTCCGGGCCGAGAACTGCCACGTCAACACCTGTCGGGCTTAAGTCCGACGCTACAAAGCCAAGAGCGTGGTGGCAACAGGGGTGGGGCTTCGACATTGCCAAAGCTGGCAGCGCACGCGACAATATCCACTGATGCCTGCCAACTCCGACACTGCCATCATCATCCTCGCCGCCGGCAAAGGCACGCGCATGCGCTCCGACATCGCGAAAGTGCTCCATCGCGCGGGCGGACGCACGCTTATCGAGCACGTGATCCGCGCCTGCCTGCCGCTTAAGCCCGCGCAGCTTCTTGTGGTCGTCGGCCATCAAGCCGACGAAGTTGCGTTGGTGGCAGAAAGCTTTAGTGCGCAGGTCGTTGTGCAACAGCCGCAACGCGGCACCGGCCATGCCCTCCAAATCGCACGCCGCGCGATCCGCAAAAGCGCGAAGCTCGCGCTCGTGGTTCCCGGTGACGCGCCGCTTCTCCGCACCGAATCGCTCGCCGCCCTTCTCGACGCGCACCGCCGCGGCGAAGCCGCTGCCACCGTGCTCAGCGCCGAACTCGCCGACCCAACCGACTACGGCCGGATCGTTCGCGATGCTGAAGGCCGCGTCGAGGCGATCGTCGAAGACAAAGCTGCGACGCCCGACCAGCGGGCGATCCGCGAAGTGAATTCCAGCATTTATTCCTTCACGCTCGCGAAACTCTGGCCTGCGCTTGCCGCGCTGCGTCCAAACAACGCACACCGCGAACTCTATCTCACCGACGCGATCGCGCTCCTTCGCCAGCACAACGAACGCGTTCTGGCGCAAATCGCCGCCGACGCGAACGAAATTCTCGGTTGCAACACGCGCGTGAGCCTCGCCGACGTGGACCGAATTTTCCGCGCTCGCAAAGCCGCCGAATTGATGGAAGCCGGCGTGACGATCTATTTACCTGAAACTGTCGTGATCGATCCAGACGTTACCGCTGGGCCGGACACGATCATCGAGCCGTGCGTTCAGCTCCTCGCCGGGACGCGCATCGGCGCGCGCTGCAAAATTCAAACCGGCAGCGTGCTGCATGATGTCCGCATCGACGACGACGTAACCGTCGGCGCGCATTGCGTCGCCACCTCCAGCCGTCTTCACGCGAAATCTTCGATCGGACCGTTCTCGCGCTTGCGTCCCGGCGCCGATATTCGCTCCGGCGCGCACATTGGCAATTTTGTGGAAGTAAAAAAATCGGTGATCCACGAAGGCGCGAAAGCGATGCACCTCACGTATCTCGGGGATGCGTCGGTCGGCCGCGATTCCAATATCGGCGCCGGGACGATTACGTGCAATTACGATGGAGTCGCAAAATATCCCACAACGATCGGCAATCGCGTTTTCATCGGAAGTGATACCGCGCTTGTCGCGCCGATTCGCATCGGTGACGGAGCATACGTGGCCGCCGGGTCGACGCTCACTGAAAATGTTCCCGCCGACGCGCTCGCCGTCGCGCGCAGCCGCCAGGCGAACAAGCCGGGCTGGGCCCGACAGCGCCGGCTCGCGCTGAAAAACGCGAAGCGTGACGGAGGACGCGCAAAACCGGAACGCCGCGCGCGCCCGAAGCGCAGGTCGCGCCGAAAGTCCCCAAAGCCCCGCCGCAAGCGATAGTTTTCAGCGTTAGTGCTTCGATTCCTCGAGCAATTCCTTCAAATACCGCTGCCAGACGGTCGCGTAGGTGTGCGTACCATGGCCGTGCGTTTGATCGGAGATTGGAATCAGAACGAAGCGGCCATTCTTCACGTGCTTGATCTCACGCTCGGCGATTCCCAGCTCGGGCGGATTGATAAAATCGTCCGCAGAATTCACAAACATTACCCATGCCTGGATTTTCTCGAGTTGCGCCGAAGGATCGTAGTGCCGGGACGCGTTGAAAGCATAGAGCAAATCGTTCGCGTCGAATCCCGCGGCAAGCTGTTTTTCCGCGCCGGCTAGAAATTTGTCCGCTGCGTCGCGAGTCGGATAGTTTTTCTGCGCTAGCAGCGGCGCGCTTGTGACCAGGACGAATATATCGGCGGCGCGTCGCAGCGCCTCCTGCGGCTCGGTGGTGTAGTCGCCATTCTTCCACTCGGGATTTTCTTGAATCGCATTGATTACCATGATGCGAAACATCCGGTTGCGTCCGGCGATTTCGACGGGCTCGCACGCGAGCGGCATCAGGGCGTCCACAAAATCCGGATAGGTCTCGCCCCACACCCAGGAATGCATGCAACCCATCGACGTCCCCATCACGAGCCGGAGGTGATTTACGCCCAGGCCTTTTTCGACGAGCTCATGCTGCGCGGTCACCATGTCGTCGTAGTCATAGTGTGGAAATTTCATGCGCAAACTATCGCTCGGCTTGCTCGATTTTCCGTGGCCGATGCTGTCGGGGACAATCACGTAGTAGCGCGAGGCGTCAAGCAATCCGCCCGGAGCGAACAGCACGCCGGCAAAAATCGGATTCAGGAGACTTCGCGAGCTGCCGCTCGTGCCATGAAGAGCCAGCACCGCGTTCGTCACGCGCCCGTTCTTGTCGCGCTCGGGCTTGCCGAACGTGACGTAATGCATGCGCAGTTCGGGGAGCGATTCGCCCGACTTGAAGTGAAAATCGTGAATCACGTAGTCGGCTTCGAGGCCCGCTGGTACGCCTTCGCCGAATTGCGCTGTGGCTTGTGCGCGTGCTGGAACTGCAGACAGAAAGAAAATAGCGGCTATGCTGAACATGAAATTCAATTTGCGATGATTCAAATGGGCGTCTCCTTCGTTCGAGTTGCCGGCCAGCTCGACTCTGGTGCAGCAGCGTACGGCGCGCAAAGCCGATGGTCAAGATGTCTGAACGTGATGCCGAAACTTCCAGAGAAGTATGCATGTGCTAAAATAGCTGCGCGGAGAACCGCGAAATGAAATTTGGAGTGGTGCAGTTTCCCGGGTCGAATTGCGATGACGATGCCTGCCACGCGATCTCGTCCGTGATCGGACAGCCTGTCGATTTCATCTGGCACCAGTCTGAAGATCTCGCCGGTTACGACGCGATTATCCTGCCCGGCGGCTTCGCGTATGGCGATTACCTGCGGACTGGCGCGATTGCGCGCTTTTCTCCTGTGATGAAGGCGGTGGATGCGTTTGCGCGGTCCGGCGGCCTTGTGCTGGGGATTTGCAACGGATTTCAGATTCTTCTCGAAGCGGGATTGCTGCCTGGCGCGATGCTGCGGAATAAAGGATTGCGGTATTTGTGCCGGCACGTCCATATCCGCGTGGAGCGCACCGATACGCCTTTCACCGGCGCGGCGCATCGCGGCGATGTGCTGAAAATTCCGATTGCGCACAACGAAGGAAATTATTTTTGCGACGCTGCGACGCTCGGCGAGCTAGAGCGCAACAACCAGATTATTTTCAGGTATGTGCGGCCGAACGGAACGGATGCCGTGGAAGGCGATCGGGAAGCCAATCCGAATGGGTCGCTGCGGGCGATTGCCGGGATTTGCAACCGCGAACGAAATGTTCTTGGACTGATGCCGCATCCGGAGAGGGCGGTGGAATCGCCGCTGGGCTCGTCGGATGGGCTCGTGATTTTCCAGTCGATGGTCGAATACCTCACGCGCAACGAACGGAAAAAAGATAGCGGCCGAATTGCAGTGACGGCGTAGGACATCCACAAAAATTCATTCATGACCCAAAAGGCCGTTCCAACTGAAATCAAGGTGACGCCAGAGATGGCGGCCGAACATGGCCTCACTGCGGAAGAATTCGCACGCATTCAAAAAATCCTGGGGCGCAATCCGAACTACACCGAGCTTGGAATTTTCAGCGTCATGTGGAGCGAGCACTGCTCGTACAAATCGTCGCGCGTGCATTTGAAGCGGCTGCCAACTACCGGCAAGCATGTAGTGCAGGGCCCCGGCGAAAATGCGGGCGTGGTTGATATTGGCGACGGGCTTTGCGCGGTTTTTAAGATTGAATCGCACAATCATCCGAGTTTTGTTGAACCGTTTCAGGGTGCGGCGACTGGCGTCGGCGGAATTTTGCGCGATATTTTCACGATGGGCGCGCGGCCGATCGCGGTGCTGGACTCGTTGCGGTTTGGGCCGATTAATACAGGGTCCGGCGTGGGCAGCGCCACTTCTGAGGAGATCGCTCGGAATCGACACATTCTCGACGGCGTGATTCGCGGAATTGGTTTTTATGGCAACTGCTTCGGCGTGCCGACGGTTGGCGGCGAAGTTCAATTCGAACCGTGCTACTCGAACAATCCGCTGGTGAACGCGCTCGCGCTCGGCATCGCGCGTCGCGAGGAACTTTTTTTCGCGAAGGCGCGGGGCGCGGGCAATCCTGTGATTTACGCGGGCGCAAAAACCGGGCGCGACGGAATTCACGGCGCGTCGTTGCTTGCGTCAGCGGAGTTTAGCGAAGAATCGCAGCAGAAACGGCCGAACGTGCAGGTGGGCGACCCGTTCGTGGAAAAGCTGCTGCTCGAAGCGTGCCTGGAAGCGATGCGCACGGGGGCAGTGGTCGCGATTCAGGATATGGGCGCGGCGGGACTGACGAGTTCGAGTTCGGAGATGGCGTCGCGCGGCGGAATGGGAATCGAAATCGATCTCGCGCTCGTGCCGCAGCGCGAAACCGGAATGACGCCGTACGAAATCATGCTTTCGGAATCGCAGGAGCGCATGCTGCTCGTGGCCGAACGCGGACGCGAGCGCGAAGTTTTCGACGTCTTCCACAAGTGGGGACTCGACGCTGTGGAAGTTGGCAAAGTAACCGAGGACGGCAAACTGCGCGTCCTCGATCACGGGCGCCTGGTCGCGGAGATTCCCGCGCACGCGATTGCGGAAGAAGGGCCCCGGTACGAGCGGCCGATGACTGCGCCAAAGCCTGCATCCTCCTCTGACTTTGTGGCGCTGGGCATAAGCATGGCAGCTTTTCCTTTCGCACTCGCGGGCGCAGATCTCACGGAAAATTTCCGGGCGCTGCTTGCGTCGTCTGCCATCGCTTCGAAGTACTGGATCACCGAGCAGTACGATTCGATGGTTCGCACGAATACGCGATTTGGACCGGGCGCAAGCGACGCCGCTGTGCTTCGCCTGAAAGAAACCGATCGCGGCCTCGCGCTTTCGACTGACGGCAACGGACGCTGGTGCTTTCTCTCACCGCGCGTAGGCGCGATGCATGCGGTCGCGGAGGCCGCGCGCAATGTGGCGTGCAGCGGAGCGCGTCCTGTGGCCGCCACCAATTGCCTGAATTTCGGCAACCCTGAAAAGCCGGAAGTGATGTGGCAATTCAGCGAAGCGGTGGACGGCATCGCCGAAGCTTGCCGCGCGCTCGAAATTCCGATTACGGGCGGAAACGTGAGTTTCTACAACGAAACGCTGGGCAAACCGATTTATCCGACGCCGGTTCTTGGGGTGCTGGGCGTGCTTGAGGATGCGGATTTCGCGGTGGGTTCCGCGTTTGACAAAGAGGGCGACGCGATTGTGCTGCTTGATGGACTTGACGCTGAGATCCTTCGCTCCGCTCAGGATGACAAGGCGCGCGGAGAGTTTTTTTCTTCTGAGTACGCGAAAACGATCCACGGAATCGTTGCTGGTGTGCCGCCGGCGATCGATCTCGGCGCCGAAAAGCGGCTCATCGAATGCCTCGTGAACCTTGCGAGCGCGGGCTTGATTCTTTCGGCGCACGATGTGAGCGACGGAGGCCTTGCCGTCACCATCGCCGAATCGTGCTTTGCCAGCGAGGGCCTTTCGGCAGACGTGAATCTGACAGTGGAGGTCACCGGGGGGTTGGGCACAGGAGCGACCGACGAGGAAGGAGCTCGTGAGGGCGGCTCGTCCCCTTGCTACGCGAGGGAAATCGAAACCGCCTGCGCTCGGGATGACAAGGTGTGGGGCAGGCAGAGGCCGGCCGAATATGTGCTTTTCCGTGAACGTGGGGCGCGCGCGGTCGTGTCACTCTCGCCCGCTTCGCTTGCCCGGCTCGACAAGGTTGCGGCACAATATGGAGTGGCCGCGAATCGTATCGGTACCGTCACCCGCAGCGAATTTCGCATCCAAATTAATGGCTCGCCTGTTATAAGAGGAGACGTGACATCCTTCCGGCAAGCCTGGTCTGAATCTCTGGCAGCAGCAATCGAGAGCGCGTGAACAGCAAACAAATCCATCTCGACGACGATCGGTTTCACGATCATTGCGGCGTGTTCGGCGTCTTCGGAAATGACGAAGCGGCGAAGCTGACGTACCTGGGGCTTTACGCGCTGCAGCATCGCGGGCAGGAATCGGCCGGGATCGCTTCGACCGATGGCGCTGACGTGCGCGTGCACAAATCGCTCGGCCACGTGCAGGAAATTTTTACGCCGCGAGTAATTGCGTCGCTTCCCGGCGCGGCTGCAATCGGCCACACGCGCTATTCCACCGCGGGCGATACGTCGCTGATGAACGCGCAGCCGGTGGTGATCGATTGCAACAAAGGCAAAATCGCGCTGGCGCATAACGGCAACTTGACGAACGCGATCGAGGTGCGGCGGCGGCTGGAGCATCGCGGGTCGATTTTTCAGACGACGAGCGACACCGAGGTGATCGTTCACCTGATCGCGCGAAGCGCGGCGCGAAATCTTTCCGGCGCGATTGCTGACGCGCTGAATCAAGTGGAAGGCGCGTATTCGCTGGTTTTACTTACGCCCGATGAAATTTTCGCGATTCGCGATCCGCGTGGTTTCCGACCGCTCGCGCTTGGCCGCATCGACGGCGCGTGGGTGGTCGGCTCGGAAACGTGCGCGTTCGATTTGATCGACGCGGAATACGTGCGCGAAGTGGAGCCCGGCGAGATGGTACGGATTTCGCGCAGTGGAATCGAGTCGATCCGCTTCGCGCCGGAAAAGCCGCACCAATATTGCATTTTCGAGCATGTCTATTTTTCGCGGCCCGACAGCCTGGTTTTCAACCGGCCCGTAAATCAGAGCCGCGAGCGCCTGGGGAAATTGCTCGCGCAAGAACATCCAGTGGCAGCGGACATCGTCGCGCCAGTGCCCGATTCCGGGGTTCCTGCTGCAGTGGGATATGCGGCGGAATCCGGAATCCCGTTTCGGATGGCGCTGATCCGCAATCACTACATTGGCCGCACGTTCATCGAGCCTGAACAAGCCATCCGCGATTTCGGCGTGAAGCTTAAATTGAATCCGGTGCGTCGAATGCTTGAGGGACAGCGAGTGATTCTGGTCGACGATTCGATCGTGCGCGGAACCACGAGCCGGAAAATCGTTCGGCTGGTGCGCGACGCAGGCGCGACGGAAGTTCACGTGCGCATCAGCTGCCCGCCGACGATTTCGCCGTGCTACTACGGAGTGGATACGCCGCGCCGCGAAGAATTAATCGCCGCGAACCAATCGACTGAGGAAATTCGGAAGTTCCTGGGCGCCGATTCGCTCGGATACCTCTCACTCGAATCATTGCGAGCGGCTGTGGAAGATACGGAAGGAAAATTTTGTACGTCGTGCTACACCGGCAGCTACCCAACGGAGCTGGTGCAACTCGAAGTGGAGGCTCATCGTGGCAGCTGAGGCGGGAGAAGCGGTCATCGCGGAGAAAGTGGCAGCGAAACAGCCCGACACGGTGAGCGATCGCGTCTGGCGGGAAGTGCTTTCGTGGGTTTGGGTGATTCTCGCTTTCCTCGTGATCGAAGGCGCGCTTGTGCAGGCGCGCGTGATTCCCAGCGGGTCGATGGAGCGCACGGTGCTGATCGGCGATCACTTGATTGTGAGCCGCTTCGGTTACGACATTGGCGTGCCGTTCACCGATCTTCACGTGCCGCTGTGGCGCGATCCGAAACGCCAGCAGATTATCGTGTTTCGCGCGCCGCTGCCGGAGCAGGGCTATCCGGATTTCATCAAGCGCTGCATCGGACTTCCGGGCGACACGCTCGAAATAAAACAAGGCGTCGTTTACGTGAATGGAAAAGCGCTCGACGAGCCGTACCGCAACCAGCCGCCCAATCCAATGGAAAATCGCGCGGCCATCACCGTGCCGCCGAACAGTTATTTCATGATGGGCGACAACCGCGAGAATTCTTACGACAGCCGCTACTGGGGATTCGTGCCGCGCGGCAATATTATCGGCACTCCGGAGATCATCTATATGTCGATCGACGCGCCGGAAGACGTTTGGGAGCCGGGGCACGTCGCCGAGCGCTTTGAGACATATTTCCGGGCGCTGATACACCCGCGCGAAGTGCGCTGGAACCGGCTATTTCATACCTTTTAGAATTCGAGATTCAACTGGCCCCTCCGGAAACGGGTTCACTCCATGCGCTACGCCGATGCCGGCGTCAATATCTCGGTAGCTGACGAAGCCAAGCGGCGCATCGCTGCGCTGGCGAAAAAAACCTTTCGCCGCGGCGTGCTTGCTCCCATTGGGGGATTCGGCGCGCTTTTCCAACTCGATTGCAAGCGCTGGCGCGATCCGATTCTCGTTGCAAGCTCGGACGGCGTTGGCACAAAGCTGAAAATCGCATTCGCAACGGGAATCCACTCCACAGTGGGCGCAGATATTTTGAACCACTGCGTGAACGACATTCTGACGCAGGGTGCTGAGCCGCTTTTTTTCCTCGATTACCTTGCGATGGGAAAATTGGACGCGGAAATTGTCGAGCAGGTGATCGAGGGCATGAGCCGCGCTGCGAAAAGAGCCGGCTGCTCGCTGATAGGCGGAGAGACGGCCGAGATGCCGGATTTTTACTCGCCCGGCGAATACGATCTTGCCGGTTTCATCGTCGGCGCTGTGGAACGCAAAGAGCAGCTTGATTGCAGGCGCGTGCGGCCTGGCGACGCGCTGATTGCGTTGCCATCAAGCGGACTGCATACGAACGGTTATTCGCTCGCGCGGAAACTTGCGTTTGGCATCGCGAAGCTCGAGCCGGATACCTACGTTCCAGAGATTAATAACAAGATTGGCGCGGAACTTTTGAAACCACACCGCGCGTACTGGCCGCTGCTGAAAAATATTCTCGCGCGCGGTTGGGTCACCTCGATGGCGCACATTACCGGAGGAGGCATCACCGGAAATCTTCCGCGCGCGCTGCCGAAGAACGTGAAAGCGGTTGTGGAGCTTGGCTCGTTTCCGGTGCTGCCGATTTTTCAGTATTTGGCGAAGGTGGGCAAGATCGAGCGGGACGAGTTGCTGCAGACATTCAATCTCGGCGTGGGGATGATTCTGGTGGTGCCGGCAAAATTCGTATCGCGCGTGGAATCGGAATTGAAGCGGCGTCGCGAGAAATTTTATTTGATAGGGCGGATTGAAGCGGCAGCGCGCGGGAAATCGCGCGTGGTTTACGCGGGGAAATTGGGTTTGTAGCAGGGCGTAGAAAGATCCTCCGACTGCGTGCACTTCTGGGAAACAAACTAGAGCCACAGATGCCCGGCCTTTCGTCGCGACGATGGGAAATGTGAGATGTAGCGCGAGAGGGCACGGCATGCCGTGCCCCTACTGTTAAACGTCGCGGCGGCAGCGATGAATGTTATTCGCCGATGTTGTCGATGTCGGCTACGGCTTTCCACGAGCCGTTGGCTTGCTTCTTCCAGACGACTACGTACTTGCCTTTCTCGTCCTTCACTTTTCCTTTGCTCGCTTCGGACTTTTCATCGTAGGTGCCGTATTCGTATGCTAGATCACCGGAGCGCGCGACTTCGACATAGGTGGTGTCGAACGTAAGAACGTTGCCGGGAGTTGCGAGTTCTGACTTCCAGGCGAGCTTTATCGCGTCTTTCCCTTTCACCATCGCGCCGTTGTTGACGAAGAAGATCGCATCGTCCGCGTAGTACGAAGTGGCTTTGTCGAGATCTTTTGCTTCGGAAGCTTTGCTCCAATCAGCGGAGGCTGCGCGGATAGCGGCTTCGTCGGCTTTGCGAGTGTCCGGCGGCGGCGTTGGCTTTTGCGCAGTTTGCTCGGCGCAGGCGACGGTGATGCTCATCGCGAAGAGCGCGGCGATAAGAAGAAACAAGGAACGGAATTGGGACATGAACTGCCTCCTGGGACAATGAGCGTTGATGGAGAAGATGCCTTGTGTGTGAGCCCGTGTCAAGAAATCATCCGGAGCGACAGAGTGAAATGTCGTGCGGTCATATCTCGCGTAGCGGCCTGGTTTGTGCGCGAGCAGTTCAAAAGCTCGCGGAAACTGCGCCGCGAAACGAAAAGGCTTGAGCCCAGCCCGTTATGTCGGAGCTGAAGCTCCGACCCCCTAAAAGACATAAGCGCTGAATCCTCGGGGCGCAAGTTGGACGACCCTACACTGTTGCGGCGTAGTTTTGAGCGATGGGGGAACTATGCTAATTTCCTGCGGTGACGAAGAAACGCATCGGCGTGCTGCTATCGGGGCGCGGGTCGAACTTCGAGGCGCTGGCGGACAGCGTCGCTGCCGGACGCATTCCCAATGCGGAGATTGCGATTGTCATCAGCAACCGGGAGAACGCGCCGGGGCTCGAGAAGGCGCGCGCGCGCGGAATTCCGGCGCTGGCGATCCCGTCGCGCGGGCTTGAGCGCGAAGCGTATGACAAGCTTGTGCTCGCGGCGCTCGCTGACAAGAAAGTTGACCTCGTTTGTCTCGCGGGCTACATGCGGCTTTTGAGCCCGGCATTCGTTGCGGCGTTTCGGAATCGCATCCTGAATATTCACCCGTCGCTGCTGCCTGCGTTTCCGGGACTCGAATCGCAGCGGCAGGCGCTCGAACACGGCGCGAAGTTTTCCGGCTGCACGGTACACTTTGTGGACGAAAATCTTGACGCCGGCCCGATCATCTTGCAAGCGGCGGTGCCGATCCAGGACGACGACACGGCAGAAACACTTTCCGAGCGCGTGTTGCGCGAAGAGCATCGAATCTACACCGAAGCGGTGCGAATTATTCTGGAAGGGCGCTACCGAATAGATGGGCGGCGCGTGCTGGTCGATTCTCAAAATGATCGGAATTCTCAGAACGTTCCGGAGAAAAAATAGTGGCTTCTGCGAAGTTTAAGCCGGTTGACGAGCAGTTCGCGTATTTGCGGAAAGGCGTGGCGGAAATTATCCGCGAAGACGAGCTGAAGGCGAAGCTCGAGAAGTCCGCGAAGGAAGAGAAGCCGCTGCGCGTGTATCTCGGCGTGGACCCAACCGCGCCGGACATTCATCTGGGTCACACGGTGGTGCTGCGAAAGCTGAAGCAATTTCAGGATATGGGCCACACGGCGATTTTCCTGATTGGCGATTTTTCCGCGATGATCGGCGATCCTACCGGCCAATCCGAAACGCGGCCACCGCTTTCGCGCGAGCAGGTGGACGCAAACGCGAAGACGTACCTCGAGCAGGTGTTCAAAATCCTTAATCGCGATAAAACGGAAGTTCGGTACAACAGCGAGTGGCTGGGAAAACTTTCGAGCTTCGAGATCGTTCAGCTATGCGGAAAATATCGCCTGGCGCGCATGCTCGAGCGGGAGGATTTCCGCTCGCGCCTGGAAAAAAATCTGCCGATTTCGGTGCATGAACTTTTGTATCCGTTGCTGACAGCTTTGGATGCGGTGGCGCTGAAATCGGATGTGGAACTGGGCGCCACCGAACAGAAATTCAATCTGTTGGTACACCGCGACATCCAGCGCGAATACGGATTGCCGGGAGAAGTGGTGATCACGATGCCGATCCTGGTGGGGCTCGACGGCGAGCGCAAGATGTCGAAAAGTCTGGGAAATTACGTGGGCATCACTGAGGCGCCGGGTGAAATGTTCGGGAAGCTGATGTCGATTTCGGACGAGCAGATGTGGACGTACTACGAATCGCTGACGGATTTTGCGTCACCAGTGATTGTGCGGTTGAAAGAGGAAGTGCGGACCGGCGCGCTGCATCCGAAGGAAGCAAAGATGCAGCTGGCGCACATAATCGTTGCTGGATTTCACGGCGAGGAGCCTGCGAAGAAAGCGAAGGAGGAGTTTCAGCGGGTGTTCAGCGAGCGAAAGCTGCCTTCGGAGATTCGTGAACACATTGTTTCCGCGGAAGGGAATATGAAGCTCGCGAAACTTCTTGTGCGAGACGCGGGGGTGGCCTCGCGAGCTGAAGCCGACCGGTTGATCAAACAAGGGGCGGTTGAGGTGGATGGCAAACCGATCAGTGATGTCTCGTACGAGATCGATCTATCTCCGGCGAACAAGTTTCTTGTGCGTGTTGGAAAAAAACCTCCGTTTTACGTTGTCGTGAAGTGAGCGCCGCTAGCTGACACCTTTCCTTCCAACTGAAGAACTAAAGAGCCTAGGGGCACGGCATGCCGTGCCCGGTGCAAATGGTGCCACGCACGAAGCGGTATGGCGATCACGTTTCCCGGAGCGGTTGGATCTATTTTCGGTGCTATGCGAATGGAAATCCCAAGTCAACACCTGCCGGTCTGAAGCCCGGCGCTACAAAAGCACAAACGGACGCGCGGCAAGTTTCGTGCCGGATGTTGTGAGCGCGATTGCGCTGCAGCGGGCACGGCATGCCGTGCCCCTACGGAAAATCAGATGTCAGCGGCGTTCGGCGAGGTGTTGCAGGCGGTCGAGCCAGGCGCGATCGCGCTGGCCGACTGCGAAGTGAGTGAAAACTTTGTCGAAGATTCGTCCGAATAGGTCGGGCAGCCGATAGGAGTCGCGCATCTGGAGGCGCGTTCCGGTTGGTGTTGGCGTGAGTTCCCACCTTTGCATGCCGCGCACGCCGTAGGAATCCTGGAATTGCCACTCGAGCAGGCGTTCCCATTCATAGGCGGTGATGACGACCGTGAGCGCGACTTCCCAATTGCCGAGATCGCCTGTGATCCGCAATTTCTGGCCCGCCGCGAAATCGGATGCGCCGCCCTGCACTTCGAAGTGGGAATTCATCTCGATGCCGTACCATAGAGGCATTCGCTGCGGAACAAAAAACACGAAGACTTCGTTGGGAGCGACGGTAAATTCTCGCAAGAATTCTAAATTTGCCATCGGTGGTGTGGCTTGTCCTAGTCTCGGCGCGGATAAATCAAAGACTCGCGGAAAGGGCACCGCGAAAGGAAGGCGCGGCGCGCCCGATTCTGTTCCCAGCGCTCACGCGCTGGGCTAACTTTTTTCGCGCCTACGGCGCTGATTCGGTGATGCGCTGATGCGCCTTCCCGTCGTCGGTGATCCGCTGATGCGCATTTCCTTCGGATGAGAATGGGCGTCGCGAAGTGAGTGATCTCGCGAAGCGGCGGAGCAAGCGAGAACCTTCGGTGATCCGCCGCGGCGGATTCGCTCAACATGACGCGATGCTGGTCGCATCGTCAGTGAACATCAACCAGCACGAGCGAAACATCGTCGGACGCCGGTCCCTCGCGCCACTCGGCAACGCGGTCGAGAATCCCCTGCTTCATTTGCCTGAACGGCAGCAAAGCGGTTTCGCGCACGAATTTCTGCACGCCTTCCACACCCAGCATCTCGCCATTCAAGTCGAAGACGTCGGTAATGCCGTCGGTGTAGAGCACGATGCGGTCGCCAGGCAAGAGGTCTACGTCGAGAGTGGCTTCGCTGTCGACGGCGTTTGGCAGCGCTCCGAGAACCATGCTGCGCGATTCCAGAAGCCTGGGTTCTTCACCGGGCTGGACGATCATGGCGGGCGGATGGCCGGCACCGGCAAAAACCATCCTTCTGGCGCTGCGGTCGACGCGAGCCGCGGCCAACGTGAAAAAGAAAACCGAGCTTCCGAGATTGTTCATGACGAAATGATTCAGCTGGGTGAGCATATCTCCAAGGGGAATCCCATTGCGCAAATGCGTGATCGCTTCGGAATAAATGCGATTGGCGACGAGCGCCGAGCCGATACCGTGGCCGGAGACATCGCAAACAAGAAGATTCAAGTGATCGTTATCGAGCGAGCTGACGAGTCCGAAATCGCCGCCGATGGTTCGCACCGGATGATAGAACGCTTCCACTTCGAGGCTGCCCCAGGTGAGCGACTTCGGGGCAAGACTTTGTTGCACGCGGGCGGCAAGGGTGAGATCGTCTTCGATTTCTTTCTGGCGCTCTTCGAGAAGTTTGTTCGCCGCGCGAAGCTGTTCTTCGGCGCTCTTCTGCTCGGAAATGTCGGTAAAGCTGACGATCGTGAAGGTCCGCCCATCGGGATCTTCCATATTTCGCGCGCTGGAGACCACAGGGAGCCTGGCGCCGCCTTTGGTTGGCAGAAAAAATTCGTGACGAGCGCGGCCCGTCATCCGGACTTCTCTGCGCCGCTCCTGTATAAGCGCCGCATCTTCTGGCCCGTAGTAAAGAAGGAGCGGGTCCTGGCCTAAGACCTCGTCGCGAGGCACGCCCGTCATTTCCTCGAAGCAGGAGTTGACGAAAATGACGTGCTCGCAATCGTCGATAATGACCACACCCTCGTTCAACGTCTCGAGGATGCCTGCCATCTGCTCCAACCATTCGGGCTGCTCGAATTCCACGGAAGTCCTTCTAGCGCCGATTCGCCGGCGTGGGCACGTATCTTACCTAATCGTGGCGCGAGCGCCAAAGCATCTAGTGGATTGGATTCGCGTGGCGGGGTTACGGCTGCAAAGATTTCCGAACTAAAGTAAGGTAGTGAAGCGTACCGGGGAAGGGAGGACGCGCGGCTATTTCTGACGCGTGAAAGAATGACCACCAACGGAAACCGCGTTCCGCCGGGCCCGAAGGGCTTGCCCGTGCTGGGCATGGCTCTGGAGCTTCTGCGCGACCCCCTGACGCTCATGCGCAGCGTAGCGCGCGAGTATGGCGACGTGGTCCGCATCCCCGTGGTTCTGCAAAGCCGCATCCTGGTGAACCGTCCCGAATTCATTCAGCAGGTGCTCCTCTTTCAGCAGAGCAAATTTCACAAGAGCACGCTGACCAAAGAAACCACAGAGCGCCTGCTGGGGCAGGGCCTGTTGATCAGCGAAGGCGATTTCTGGCGCCGCCAGCGGAGGCTCGCCCAGCCGGCGTTCCATCGCCAGCGGATCAACGAATACGCGCCGACGATGATCGAGTGCGCGGAAATGAAGATGCGGGACTGGCGCGACGGCGACACGCGAAACATGGCGGAAGAAATGATGGAGCTGACGCTCGAAGCCGCGGTGCGCACGCTCTTCGGCACCACCCTTCCTGGCGAAGCGCAGCAAGTGGGTCGCGCGATGACTTTTCTGATGCGCTATTCGTTGCGCCGCGCGCGGTCGCCGTTCCGGATTCCGGCGAACTGGCCAACACCCAAGAACCGGCACGCTACGAAAGAGTTCGATTTCCTCGATTCGCTCGTTTACCGAATCATCGACGAGCGCAAAGCGCAGGGAAATTCGAACCGGCAGAGCGATTTGCTCTCGATGCTGATGGGAGCGATGGACGAGGACGGCACGCAGATGACTCCGCGCCAGTTGCGCGATGAAATCATGACGCTTTTTCTCGCCGGCCACGAGACGACGGCGCTCACGCTTTCCTGGACATGGTTTTTGCTCAGCCAGAATCCCGCTGCGGAAGCGCGGCTGCACGAAGAACTCAATGGCGTGCTCGACGGCCGCCCGCCCAGTGTAGCGGATATGGAGAAGCTGCCATATTTGCACGCGGTGATTAGCGAAGTGCTGCGGATGTATCCGCCGGCGTACATCATGGCGCGCACGTCGATTGCGCCATGCACGATTGGAGGCTACGAATTTCCGGTGGGCTCAACGATTCTTGTTTCGCAGTGGGTGATGCACCGCGATACGCGTTACTACGATGATCCCGACACGTTTCGCCCCGAGCGCTGGATCGAAGGCTTGGCCGCGCGTCTGCCGGCAGGCGCATACTTTCCGTTCGGGGATGGTCCGCGGCGTTGCATCGGGCAGGGGTTTGCGCTGCTGGAATCGGCGCTTGTGATTGCCGCGATCGCACAGAAGTTTCGCTTCGAGCTTGTACCGGGCACCGTGGTGGTGCCGGAGCCGCTCGTCACGCTGCGGCCGAAGAACGGCATCCGCATGAAGTTTCACGCACGATGAAACGACAGCGAACAAGCTAAAGCCTGTTCCACGTGAGGCGCTCGGGGTAAATGAACCGAGCCGCGGGAATTGGGTTGCTGACGGTAGTGGTTGAGATCCTTCACCCATCCTGGTCGGATGGGTTCAGGATGACAAGGTTTGATGAAAACGTGTAATGGGTTCTCTGTCCTACTTCACGAACTCCGGTTGCTCGCCTTTCGACCACGGATCGTAGGAAAGGCTGTAGCGAACGCGATCCGGAATTGCGGGATGGTCGTAGAAAAGAAAAATGTCGACGGGATTCGGATTCGGATCGGCCAAATCCACTTCTCCCAGAATTTGAAACGACTGCGCTCCAATCTGGCTTGAGTCCGGCGTCAATCCGTGCGTCACTTCGAGCCCGTACTGATCCGCCTGGTGCTCGAGATAGCGGCTAAATCCGCTCCCAATCGGTGACGTGATAAAAAATAGAACTGTAAGCATCAGCAACAAAGCCGGTAGCGAAGCGTAATCGTCGATGCCGCGAATACCCCACCCGCTGCCCCAGCGAGCGAGCGCCGATCCGATCAAATGAAACACGAGGTAGTAAAAAATGAACAGCAGCACCCCGAAGAACGCGATGCCTTTCCACACATGATTCAGGACGTAATGCCCCATCTCGTGTCCCGCGACAAACACGATTTGCGGCGTCGTCATTTTCGCGATCGTGTTGTCCCAAACCACCACGCGCTTCGTCGCGCCCAGGCCGGTGACGTAGGCGTTCAGCTCGGTTACTTTGGCGCTCGCGCCCATCCAGAACATCCGCTCGGGAGGTATGTCTTGCCCCGCCCGCTGCACCATTTTCTCGAGGCTCACCGTCAGCGCAGGATCTTTCTGCGCGAGCGGCTCGAATTTATTGAATAGCGGATCGATTACGACGGGCGTCAGGAAAAATAGAAAAATTCCCAGTGCGAGCGATACCGCCCAGAAATAAAACCAGTAGCCTCGCGGGCTCTTCCGGATCACGGCATACAAAATCCAGACGAGAATTGTTGCTATAACGAAGCCAATCAGTTCTCCCTTCGTCCAATCCCAGAGCCACGACCCCCACCCTTGAATACTCAGCCCGTACTTCATCACTATCCAGTGGCGGGCAATTCCGGGAGGCAGCGAGAGGAAGTCGAACGTAAAGAAGAAAAGGGGCGCGAAGATCAAGGCTTGGAGAAATCGCGCGGATGTTGTCTTCTCGGCCCAGTCTCGGAATTTCGGCGCCAGCTTCCATTTCAGTATCAGCAGCAGGATAATCACGGAGTACACGAACGTGACGATCTGGCCCCAGAACGCGATTTTTCCTAAATTGTGCGCCTTGCGGGAAAGGTCGGGCGGTAACGTGTACGCGGTGACCTTCTTTTCTGCGACCGTCGATGACGGAGCGGCGGCAGTTGCGGCAGGCGCACCTGTTTCTTGTGAGGCCGGGTTTTGCGGCTGCGCGAGCAATAGAGAACTTGCCTGCGCACGGCCAACTGCGAAACACGCACCAAACGACACAGCCAGGCCGATCACTGCATATCGCAACCAATTGGATTTCATCCTGGTTCCTCGATTGGAAAACGCAGCTGCCGCCCTCGGTCGCCGCTGAATTTTTTGCGCGGCCAGTATGCATGGCCCACTACCCGGGTGCAAGCCGTCGCTAACGCGCCCAACCGATGCGACCTGCCAGAAGGTACAGGTTGCCTTTTTGGGTGCCGAGCGGAACGCCGTTTGCCGCAGGAGCAGTGCCGCGACTACTATAGTCGAACGGTAATCTTTCGATTCGGGAGAGCTGCGATGAAAAGCGCATGGCCGGGACTTGCGATTCTGATCCTGCTACAAGCGGGCTCGACCGCCGCACGGCAGCCACAACAACAGCAGGGCGACTCTGCTTCCATTGCCGATGCGGCGCGGCGCTCGCGCGAACAAAAGAAAGAGCAGCAGCCCAAAGCCGCGAAGGTTTGGGACAACGACACGATTCCGAGGAAACCCGGCGAAGTGAGCGTGGTCGGGCAGGTGCCCGCATCGGACACGGCTGACGATTCTGCCGCGAAACCGGCCGGCGACGACGCGAACGCAGCCGGTCAGCCCGCAGCGACAGATTCGACATCTTCAGCTGCCCCCGCGTCCGCACCGGCAGCTGATAAGAGCGAGGGAAGCAAAGCGTCGGCAGAGCTTGCCGCGATTCAATCCGATCTCGCCTCCGCGAAGAGCCATCTCCAAACCGCGAAGGCTGATCTCGATATCCTGCAGCGCAAATTCACGCTCGATTCTCAGACGTACTACAGCAAACCGAACTACGCCGCTGACAAAGACGGAGCCGCGAGCATCGCATCCGAAAAAAACGATCTCGAAGCGAAGCAGCAGGAAGTCGCCGACGCGCAGATGAAAGTGGACCAACTCGAATCGAAACTCGCCGCCGTCCGTTAGCCCGCTGGGCTGCCTTTTGGCAGCCGGGACGAGCGCCTTCCCTCGTCGTGGGCTTTTCCTCAAGCCGCACACATAAGCCGATCGAGAGCGCGTGCGTGGCAAAGCTGTTTCACTCTGCACCGCAATTCACTTTCGATTCTGCCTTCACAAGGTTGCCGCACCCGTCTGCAACACCACCACAACTAATTGTGTACATTTTTCTTGACTCACTAGGCGCCACGGCGCACAATCCCGCCAGTTGCACGGCTCCTTTTTCGTTCCGGGGAGCTTCGGTGGCGATTGCATTCCCCTTCCGCCGCCGGGGCTGTGGTTCTTGCGAGGCAAACGAAAATGCAACATCTGCCGGGTTGGACGGTGCAGTGTTTGAATCCGGAGTGTTCCGCGCGCGGCCACTGGCTGCGAGTGGAAGGCGCGCCGCAAGATCATTGCAGCAATTGCGGCTGCCCGCTCCACAACGTGCCGCCACCGCTCGCGCCGCGCTTCCGCATGCGGCCGCGCCCGCTGGCCAGCTATCGCCCGGTCGGACGCCCGCGATAGTTTTCTATGTAGGGAATCACGGGGCCGGTTCGCTGCGGAGGTGCGGCGAGCAATAGGCCGCCCGCGTCCTCGAGTCGGTGTCCTCAAGCAAAAGTCGAAGATGCCGGCCTGAGGGCCGCCGCTACAAAACCACAGGCTGCGTCCGCTTAGTAATAAAACTTCAAGCCAAACTGAATAATTCGGGCGTCCACGCGGGTCTGCGTGACCTGTCCAAACGTGCCGCTGAATCCCTGGTTGTCGGGATTCGAAAACTGCGTGTGATTGAATGCATTGAAGAACTCGGCGCGAAACTCGATGGACTTCGATTCGAGGATTTTTGTGGTCTTGTTGATGGAAATGTCCCAGTTGTTAATGCCCGGCCCACGGAGCGTGTTCCGCCCGAGGGTGCCAAACGTAAATTGCTGCACGTTTACACAGTCGAACGAGTTCGGATTAAACCAGAATGTGCCCGCATCTACGTTATTTCCGAGACAGTTTGCGACGGGAACGCTCGGATCCGGATTGCTGGCTTGAAAAGCTTGTCGGTGCCGGGGATTGAAATACTGAACAGGCCCAATGATGTCGGGACGGTCGAGGAAATTGTTCTGTCCGCTCGAATTGTTATTCTGGTAGAGGGTGAACGGATTTCCCTTTTGAAATGTGGCGATTACGTTGGCCTGCCACCCGGCGAGTACTTTCTTGAGTACGCCCTCGCTGTGCACGCCTCGATCGAACGGCAACTCGAAAATCCCGCTGATCACGAGGCGCTGCGGCGTGTCAAAATCCGCGAGGCCGCGATCCAATCGAGGATTAAACGGGTCCGTATATTCGGCAGAGCGCGATCGGAAACCGGACGTCAGGTCGATTGTCTTCGCAAGTGTGTAGGCAACACGCATGCCAACATGGTGGCTGAAGCGCTTGTCCACCGTTACTTGGAGCTGGTCGCTGTCGGAGAGACCGTTGCCAAAATTCGTCAATAACTGCGTGGCGCCGCCCGCTGCGCCATTGGGGTCGATCGGCGAGACTCCGCCCGTGCATTGCGCGATGTCCTGACCCGTTCCAATCACGCGCCGCGCGCAATCTGAGTTGATGAAGCCGAACTGGTCGAGCTGTTGTTGCATTATCGCCGGGTCTGGAGGGTTCGTTTCACCGCTCGAAATGAGCTTTCTCCCCAAACTTCCAACGTAGACCGCTTCGACCATCGTGTCGCGCGTAGCCTGCCACTGGAATCCGTAATTGAAATTTTCCGAATAGGGCGTCCGGAAGTGCGGAAAGGTGGTGTAAGCAAACGGAAGCTTCGGGTCCTGGAACGTGCCAACTTTTCCAGCAGACGCAAATGGGAACGGGTTCTCGAAACCAAATGGGCCAAACGGATCGCTAACGAAATCTCCGGCGATACCGGTATAGCCTGACGGAAAGAAATTGGAAACTGCGCCGAATGGCGGCTGGCCGCCGAATTGCAGGTTCAGCGCTCCGTCTTCGATATCGTAGAAAATCCCGAAGCCGCCGCGCATAACCAGCTTTGCGTTACCGAACATGTCCCACGCGAAGCCAAAGCGGGGCGCAAAATTGTTTCTGTCGGGATAGACCAGCGCTTTATTCGGAGTGCCAGGATCGCCCGGATACAGGATATCTGCCGGAGCATCTGGAAAAACGGTCGACTGCGTATTGGGGAAAAACCCCAGGATGTTGTTGTGAGTGTCACTCTGGGGCGAATTATACTCATAGCGAATTCCCAGGTTGACGGTAAACCTTGGATTCACTTTCCAGGTGTCCTGGGCATAGCCGGAATATCCGAGCTGGCGAATTCCGTACACCGCATTCGAGAATTGAAAATAGTTGTCCCAAAATCCGCCGATGAAGTCCGCCAGAACATCTCCCGTAAACGTCCCGAAGGAACCAAAATCGAAGCTGCCATTGTTGAAGAAATCAAAATTGAAATCGTTGCGGACGCGCGAAATATCGCCGCCGAATTTGAACTCGTGATGCCCGTGCGTCCACGTGAGGCCATCGCCCCAGCGAAAAGTCATCAGCGCAAGATGCGTTGGACCGCCCGGCGAAGGGCCGAGGTTGAAATCGGGCGTCAGTATGATGGGCGGAGCTGTGCCCTTTACATCATCGGGACTCACATTCGCGAAACCGAGGTCGGCTGGCGATGTCTTGTCTTGCGGAATCGCATCAATTTCAGCATCGCGGTTCACGCTGAATCGAAATTCATTTACAAGATTTGGACTGAAAGTGTGGATCCAGGAAGCAGTTGCTACCTGTGTTCGAATAGGATTCGAGAATCCGGAACCGAACGGCACGTCGCCGCCCGTGGACGCTCCCTTTACGATCTGGAACGGCAGAGTTTCTCGTTCGTCGTCGATTACGTAGACAAGTGAAAAGGTGTTATGCGCGTCGTGGTTGTAATCGATGTGAACCACGCCTTGATCGTCGTTGATCGTGCCGACCGGGTCGGAGATAAAGCCGTTATTGGGAAGATTCGCGGTTGGCAGGTAACCCCTCGTAATGTAGTTCTGTATGGTTGGATTTACGAGTCCGGCCGCCGCCAGATTGTTGTTGGGGATGTTGTTGCCCGTCAACGGATTCACGAGCTGCGTGCCACTCGGATCGGTGCAATTCCCTGCGCCGTCGTAGCTGCCGCACAGTTCACCGAAATTGCCGGTTCTTTCGGCTGCGCTGGGAACCGTAAGGATGGGCGAAACCTGTGCTTCTCGGCGCCGCGCCCCCTGGTAAGCGAGAAAGAAAAATAGTTTGTCTTTCAGAATCGGACCACCGATGGTGCCGCCGAATTCGTTGCGGTGAAAAGGAGGAGCGCTCGAAAACGGCAGGAAGTAGTTCCTCGCATTAAGGTCGTTGTTGCGGAGAAATTCGAAAAGATCGCCATGATAGCTGTTCGTCCCCGACTTTGTGATCTGGTTGATGATTCCGCCGGAGGTTCGGCCGTATTGCGCGTCGTAGTTGTTCGTCAGAATCTTGAATTCCTGCACCGCGTCCGGATTGGGGCTCACCACGATGTTGTTGCCAAGAAAGCTCGTATTGTCGGCACCGTCGAGAAGAAACGTGAGCGATTCCGAACGCTGCCCGCTCACCGAGAAAGGATTACCGGAACCATCGTCCGGATCGGGAGCAAACACGCCGGCTTGCAGTAAACCGAGTTGCAGGGTGTCGCGTTCGACGAGCGGCAAATCCTGAATCATCCGCTGGTTCTCCACTTTGCCCAGCACTGCGCCGGTAGTATCCACCTGTGCGACGTTCGCTTTCACTTCCACCGTCTCCGAACCCTGGCCCACTTTCAGAGTCACGTCGAGACGCCCGTTCTGATTCAACTCGAGCGTAATTCCTGATTGCACAAACTTGGCGAAACCGTTTTTTTCCACGCCCACCATGTACGTGCCGACCTGCAGGGGATCGAACACATAGGCGCCGTCGCCCGCTGAAGAAGTCGTGCGGACCACGTTGGTGCCGGTGTTCGTGAGCGTCACTTTGGCGCCGGTGACAATGCCACCGGATTGGTCGAGCACGGTACCGCGCAACGACGTAGTTGTCTGGCCCCACACGGGCGTGGCCACAAGCATCAAAAATAGGCAGAAGAAAAATGAGAACGAAAAAAACGCACGAATCTGGGACAAGGCCCACCCCCGTTGAAAACTATCACTTCAAATAAATAGCGCGCGACAGGCTGAAGCGAGCAGGGCTAGGCGAGGAATCGCGGCCAACCGGCCTGCGAACCCGCAAAAAAGTGCCTCACTCGCTGCCCACCACCACCAGCACAATCCCCATTGTGCTTTCTATAGAACCGCGCACGAGAGAAGTCAAGACGCTTCGCCTGTATAGATCGCATCCGTGATTTGACTGCGTGACTTGAGGTCAAAAAAGGGGAGCGGCCGGTGGGGGAGCCGGCCGCTCAGGGCATGGGGTGTTGGAGGAGCAGAAACTCGAGGGTGCCATCCAGCGTGCCGGCGCTCATGGGGGGTGAGCTTTGTGCCGGCTGCCGTACAGTCCCCGAATCCATAGTGATTCTGCGCCCGGCTCCCAACCGCGTCGATAGACCCTAGGTTCACTTGGTGCCGGTACGAACGTACCTCTCTTTCGCCTTCGCGGCATTTTCGCTGTCAAACGCAAATCGCCCCAGACCCCGATGTCGCGCAAATGCACAGCTGCCATTCCGTAAAGCCGGCGCCCCGCCAACTCTTTTGAAGTTCTGCTCCGGCGCGACCTCGTCATTTGCGACACTCGCGCGCGCTCTGAGAAATCGCGCAGTCCGTTTTCCCTGGGCCTCAGGCTATCCGCGCAACCAATCCGAGGTTATACTCACGGCCGCAAATGCCACTTAAATCTGGAACGAAACTCGGTCCCTACGAAATCCTCGCGCCGCTTGGAGCGGGCGGAATGGGCGAAGTCTATCGCGCGCGCGACACGCGGCTCGATCGCACTGTTGCCGTCAAAATTCTCACGCAAGGGATTGCAGACACGCCGGAAGTTCGCCAGCGATTCGAGCGCGAAGCACGCGCCATTTCCAGCCTGAATCATCCGCACATTTGCGCGCTCTATGACGTGGGCCACCAGGACGGAATCGAGTATCTGGTGATGGAGTATCTCGAGGGAGAAACGCTCGCAGCTCGCATCGAAAAAGGTCCGCTGCCCACCGCTGAGCTTTTGCGATACGCGTCGCAGATTGCGGACGCTCTCGATAAGGCGCATCGCCAGGGAATCATTCATCGCGATCTGAAACCAGCCAATGTGATGCTCACAAAGTCAGGCGCGAAGCTGCTCGACTTTGGTCTGGCGAAGGGCGAGGAGATTTTGCAGGGAGGAGATCCCGGCTCCTCACCCACGATGAGCCGCCCGCTCACCACGCAGGGGACGATTGTCGGCACGATGCAATACATGTCGCCTGAGCAACTGGAAGGGAAAGAAGCCGACGCGCGGAGCGATATTTTTTCTTTCGGCGCGATGCTCTATGAAATGGCGACGGGGAAAAAAGCGTTCGAGGCCAAGAGCCACGCAAGCCTAATCGCGGCGATCTTAAAAGAAGATCCTCGCCCGATGCGCGAATTGCAGCCCCTGACGCCGCTGCTGCTCGAGCGCATTGTGAAGACGTGTCTTGCGAAAGATCCGGACGACCGGCCACAAAGTGCGCATGACTTGAAATTGGATCTCGATTGGGTTCGAGAATCGAGCGGGATTTCGCAGGTCGCGCAGCCAGCAGTCGGAAGTCGCTCATCACGGCGCAAAACCGCGAGCATCATCTTGGTTTCAGCGGTGTGCACGCTGTTCGCGGCGGGTGCGCTTGCCTTCCTGTTAAGGCCGCAGCCTGCGCCGGCGGAACGCCTTGAATTTTTCATCCCCATTCAGGAAGAAATGAGTCATCTGGCGCTTTCGCCGGATGGCCGCATGCTGGCGTTTGTTTCACCGGATGAATCCTCCGGCGCGAACATGGTGAGCGTGCAACGCATCGGTTCCTCTGCAATATCTCTCCTGCCCGGCACCGAAGGGGCGAGTTATCCATTCTGGTCGCCGGATGATGCGTATGTGGCATTTTTTGCCGACGGCAAACTGAAAAAAATCGCGCTTTCCGGCGGCGCTCCGCAAGTCCTCGCCACCGCCACAAGCGGGCGCGGCGGGAGCTGGAGTCGCCGCGGCGTGATCGTCTTCTCGCCCCAGGCGGCAGGATGGTTATGGAAAATAAACGCAGACGGCAGCAATCTCGCCCCGCTTACCAATGGATCATACAACGCCGCAACAATTGTTTCGCACCGCTGGCCCGTTTTCTTGCCCGACGGCGAGCACCTGTTGTTCATGGCTCTCACTTTTGCGAATAGCGAGAGCGACCGAGGTGTCTACCTCTGTTCACTGAAGGGCGAGACAAGGAAGGTGACTTCTTCAGCCATATCGAACGCGGGCTACGCAAACGGCAACTTGTTTTATCTCGACGAGAAAAAGGCATTGCGCGCCACTCCGTTTGACGCCGCCAATGGAACGGTGGGAAGTGATTCGCAAGTCGTCGCTGACCTCGTCGGTTTCCAGCCATCCATCTCCTGGGGATCCTTCTCAGTGGCTGAGAACGGAACCATTGTTTACAACGCCACCGTTGGGGCGACGCTCTCTGTCCTCACCTGGTATGACCGCGCAGGCAAACAACAAGCCACCGTGGGCGATATTGGTGTTGTCTCGAATCCCACCTTGTCGCCTGATGGAAGCCGTGTGGCAGTGGACATCGCGGACGCGAAAGCGAACAACGTCAATATTTGGCTGGGCGAGCTGAATCGCAGCACCGACTCGCGCTTCACCTACGATAATTCGGAAGATGTCGGCGGCGTGTGGTCGCGCGACGGAAGCTTGATTGCCTACCGCTCTTTGCAGGCGAACGACACAAACATTTTCGTGAAACAGGCGCAGGGGTTGCAGCCCGCCCGATCCATCTTCTCCGTCAAAGAAAGCGGTCAGGCCACGGACGATCTCGTTCCGAACTCATGGTCGCTCGATGACAAGCAACTCCTCTCTACGTTGCAGCCCGCCGCGGGAGGATCCCAACTTGTCCTGCTCGAAACATCGGGCGGTAAGAGGACACCATTTCTCAGCACCAAGTCCAGCGAATCCAACGGACAGATTTCTCCTGACGGCAAGTGGGTGGCCTACGCATCGAATGAGTCCGGCGACTGGGAGATTTACGCGACCACTTTTCCCACCGCTGCCGGTAAGTGGCAGGTTTCGCGCGGCGGCGGCACCGAACCCCGCTGGCGCGCCGATGGAAAGGAACTTTTCTACATCGGGCCCAAGAGCATGCTAACAGCGGTCTCCGTCGATACCGGAGGGTCATTCTCTTCTGGGAACCCCACGCCACTCTTCCGCACTCAGTTCCGTGCCCAGGTTTCTTCCACAGATCAGTTCTCTTATGACGTCACCAAGGATGGCAAGCGGTTTCTGGTGAACCGGTACGCCAAGCCGCAGCGAGTGGCTCCGCTGCACATCGTTCTCAACGCCACGGCAGGCTTGCCGAAGTAAACAAATTCCTCGCCAGGTGAAAGTCTGAGAAATAGTTTGCGTTCTGCCAAGTTGAGTGTAATTTTCGCGCACGGGGGTGAGACGTGTGCTTTTCAGCGGCGGCGAACTTTGTGGGCAGCACTACTCTGGCCGGAATCGGCGTCGTCACATTGACGAAAGTGAAGCACCGGCGCGAACTGCTTTTTGCGGCGCTGCCGACGCTATTCGCCGTTCATCAGTTCATTGAAGGATTCGTTTGGCTGGGCCTTGACGGGATTCTCTCGCCTACCGTGACGCACAACATGGGGGCGGCGTTCATGCTTTACGCGCAGGGGTTGCTCCCTTTGCTGCTGCCGCTCAGCGTGCTGCTGTTTGAACCGGGCCGCAAAGACCGCAGGCGCATGCTGCCGTTCGTCATCATCGGCGGCGCTACCACGCTTTATATGTTGTGGGCGTTAGCGGCATACCCAACGCAGATCTACGTGAAGGGAAACAGCATCGTATACGTCAATCAAGGGACGAACTTCACAGTGGTCGCGATTCTATATGTGATCGCAACGTGCGGTTCGCTGTTTTTCTCGAGGGTCAAAGCGATGGTGCTCTTCGGCACGGCAAACCTGACGATTCTTCTCGCCGTGATGGCGTTTAAACGGTATGCGTTTACATCGCTGTGGTGCGCGTACGCAGCGATCGCAAGCGTGATCATCCTCGCCTACTTCTGGAAAACCAGCGGAAGCCGCCCATTCCTCTACGCGTAGCGTTTCTAAAATCCGATTAAAAGTGCGGCGGGTCACCTAAGGCTGAGGGGAAAAAAGTTAGCGTGCTTCGGTGGACTTTCGATTTCCGGTTCTTTGTTTTTGCGAATCGCTCCCGCCACTATGAATGATGTGTTTTTCTGAGATCGGTCACGATTTTCCTGGCCTCTCTCATTCGCTCCTTATAGTAGTTCGAGCTGATGACGATTTCCTTGCCGCCCAGGTTGACGCGCTCTTTGATTCCTTCTTTTGACAGGAAGAGGGCAAGCGCTATGTAGGTCTTTATTTCCTTTTCTAGAAATTGGATCGCCTGCTGTTTTGATTCGTCCATGTGTCACCTCACGAATGCCCTAGGTAGCGCCGCTCGAAAAGAGTAGCTGCACATATCTGCGTGCTCGATGAATTCGCTCTACTCACATTCCACTCAGACAGACGCGTTGGGTGCGGTGGAAACGAGGCCGGGATAGCCGCCTATCCCGGCGCGCTCTAAATCCTGCCGAGAAGCAAAAGAATCACGACGACGACCAGGATCAATCCCACTCCGCCAGACGGCGCGTAGCCCCACTCCCGGCTGTGCGACCATCGCGGCAACACTCCGAGTAACGCCATTACTAGGATCACGATCAAAATTGTCATGAGCATTTTTGTCCCCTTCTTTCTTTGTACTGCGGACGAGCGACTGCAATTTTTCGATCGGGCAGGCACCTCAAGGCGACTCGATCAACTTACAGCGAGTCGCCTCGAAGGCCGCGGACAAACAATCCTCTAAAGCACGACGATGATCGCTATACGAGTGTCGGGGTAATACGGATTGAACAGAAAATACTCGCCATCGATGTAATCCACGTATACGTCATCGGTGTAGTACCAGCCTTCCGGCCAGGGCTGAACGAATCCGAACCAATAGCCGCCGTATTGAAAGCGCGAATAGCCATCGACAACTCTGGGATTGCCCATGTGGAACCGATGCTCGTGGCCAAAGTTTGAACGGAAGCGATCGTCCGGGATCCGGCTTTCACTTCGCGCACTCAGCCGTAGCGCTGGCTCTGAACGCTGGCGTTTTTCAGCATCCGCGGTCCGTTGCGGACGTTGTTCCTGCCCGCCGTTCGACTTCGCTTGTTCCTGATGATTGTTGTTTTGCTGTTGCTGCTTTGCGGATTTGGTTTGTTCCTGCGTCTGTTTCTGCTGGTCCTGTTGCCCGGTCTTGGCTTGCTGCTGCTGCTTTTCCGGCTTAGCCGCGTTCTCTTGCTTTGCAGGCTTCGGCTGTTCTTCGTGTTGTGCCGGCTTGGCCTGCTGCTTTGGCTGTTCTTGCTTAGCCTGCTCCTGCTGTTTCGCGGGCTTTGCTTCTTGCTGTTGCTTTTGTGGCCTGGCTTGCTCCTGTTGCTTCGCCGGTTTCGCCTGCTCTTCATGCTGCGCAGGTTTGGCTTCTTGTTCGTGATGTTCTTCCTGCGCGAACGCAGGAAGAGTGGTTCCGAAAATTAGAAGCAACGATGCTGCGCTGAATACTCCGAGTACCTTCATCTGAGTTCCTCCGCTACAGTTACTCCGCAATCCCTGCTTGTTCTTGCGCTCATGCGCCAATACGAATGTGCGAAAACGAGCGAAATAGTCCGAATATGTTGAGAAGCCACAAAACCACTGCGATCACAACAACGCCATTCAAGATCGACTTAATCTGCCCCTGCATTGGAATAAAACTATTCACCAGCCAGAGCAGTACGCCAACCACAACCAGAACCATCAATACTTGGAGCAAAGGCATGTCAGTACCTCCTTCTTTTCGCAGAGCAGATACGTTTGCCAGCTCCGAGGCAGTGCGTCACCAAGCGATGAACCGAGGCACTGCCACGACCGGTTGAAGGGGAGGGAGTCTGCGATCTCCGCTGGCGTGAAGCGAGAAACGATAGGATCCGGAATTAGCCCGCCCCATCGCTTCCCCCACAGGTAACATCTTAAGTAAGGACAGCAGACAGGTTCTGTTCACTTCTGCACACTCTCGCATCTTTTTTGCACTCATGCGATCCCATGCTACGATGCTGCTGAGAAGAAAATGGCATCCAAACCTTCAAAACGTCCAAAAACCAGCGCCACTAAGCCATTCAATGCCCAGGATTTCCTTGATTCAGCTGGCGTGGCCCGGAAAGTAGTCGAGTTCCGGAATAAGCAGGCGATCTTTTCCCAAGGCGATCCCGGTAAGAACGTCTTTTACATTCAAAAGGGCAGAGTACGGCTTTCGGTTGTCAATGAAACCGGCAAGGAAGCAGTCGTCGCTGTTTTAGGAACGGGCGATTTCTTTGGGGAAGGGTGCCTTGCGGGCCAGCCGATTCGGATCGGAACGGCAACTGCGATTGCGGCCACCACCGTGCTCACGATCGAGAAGAAGGAGATGATTCGAGTGCTTCATGTGGAGCACGAATTTTCCGACCGCTTCATCTCTTATATGCTCTCCAGAAACATCCGCATCGAGGAAAGTCTGGTCGATCAGCTATTCAATTCCAGTGAGAAGAGATTGGCGCGCACGCTCTTGCTGCTCGCACGCTACGGCAAGGAAGACAAGCCCCAAAATGTACTTCCCAAAGTGTCGCAGGAGATGCTTGCAGAGATGGTGGGGACAACCCGGTCACGCGTGAATTTTTTCATGAACAAGTTCCGAACGCTGGGCTTCATCAAGTACAACGGCGGGCTTGAGATCAATACGTCGCTTATGAGCGTCGTCCTCCACGAATAGGTCAGACCTTTCTGAATTTACCGTCCGGATCAGGAGAGGCGCGGTGGCCCGTGATCTCAACAATTTCAATTCGAAAGTAGACTGGAACAAGCGGCCGCTCCGTTCCGTGAAGAATCGTTTTCGAATATCCCGGTTCCCACCAGTCTGCGCTGCGTTGAAGCAGTTCATGCGCAATCGCCCGCTCGCTTTCCCAATCTGGCGTATCGAGCAGTTCCTCATAACGGCCCAAGATGATAATGCTCATCCAGTCGTGTGAACTCACCACTTTGTCCGTTTCTACGCACACCAGCGGATTCTTGCGCATCCATTCAATATGCTGTCCCACGGTAGAAAAGCTGTAGAGACAGTGACCAGACAGGCTGAAATAAAACGGCGTGATATACGGTTGATCATCTTTCGAACACGCGAGCCTGCCCAGACGCATATTCTTCAAGATGCTGAGGCTTTCGCTTTTCGTGAGTTCCTGGATCAGCATTTAAAGCTCCCGCCTTTGCACGACCTTCTCATACTAGCAAAGGCGTTTCAACTTCCGCTGCCAGGGCCCGTTCAACGAACGTGAGACCGGATGGTGTTGAGGGACTGCGTTTGAGACTTTTTGAACTCCACAGTTTCCCGCCGGAGGACGGTCAGTCCACGCAGCGCGTCTTCGAGTGCCTGTTCTTCCGTTCGGCTTTCCGAACTAACTTTTATCGCATTCAGGCGCAATAGAATTGCCGTTTCAGCGAAGTTAACCCGCCCAACAAGCTTGTGCTGGTTGGTTTCCATTAAAGCTTCGAGGTACGTTGACTGCCATTCTGGGAATTGAAGATCGATCGTCACAGGTGCTCCTTCCTCAAGTCTTGACTCTTCTTTGATTGATGCGCGCATTGTAGAAACGTCAGTGACGAGTGTCTGTCCGGTTTTGCACACTTCGTTCTTTTCATTTTCGGGGAGTTTTCTTCGGCGCCTCATGGATCGGCGCACGCGGATAAAGTTTTCACCTGCTGTACGCACGGCAGCCGGCACGAGTAAAGCGTCTCGTGCAGAAATTCTGCTGCTAATCCATTTTACGCGGAGAAAAACATACAGCTTGCCATCCGAAGTTGGGCGTGGCCATAATCCGCCACCGCTGAGGCGAAATCGAGCCAAGGCACTTCAAGGAGAAACACACACATGAAGCGTATTTTGTACCTGCTTACGATTCTCGGTCTTTCAGCTGTTGCCTCCGGCCCGCTGATGGCCCAGGCCAATCCGTTTGTCGGAACCTGGAAGCTGAACGTCGCTAAATCGAAGTACGAAGGCGTATCGGCGCCCAAGAGCCAGACTCGGGAAGTGGTGGCCGCAGGCGCAGGCGCAGGCGCGAAGTATACATTCAGGGGAGTTGGCGCGGACGGGAGCGCGGTCGAGTACGGCTTCACGACCAATTTTGACGGCAAGGATGCCGCCGTCACCGGCACGGGAATGCCCGGCGGAGCGGACACCATCGCCATCAAGCGCGTCAGCACCCACAAGACTGCCGGAACATTGAAAAAGGGCGGAAAAGAAATCGGCCACGCCGAATCCGAGGTCTCAAAAGACGGAAAGGTCACTACCGTCAAGTCAAAGGTAAAGGGCGCGGACGGCAAGGAAATCACCGCCGAGAGCGTCTACGACAAGCAGTAGGTAATCGCGTCAGGGGGCGGTTATTCGTGGGCGTCGATTTTTGTCACGCAGTCGGCTATGCGCAGCCGCCCCCGTGCGCGCCTCTACACCGCCGCCGGCAAAAAAGTACAGTCCTGGGACTGGCTGTCCCTTTCTGCACGAAAGACCAGTCGAATTTTTCTCTGCCGCCGTGCTACCGTGTCCTGTGGCTCATAAAAACAAATCCCATTTTACGCCGCGACCCAACGCCGAATTCCCGTCGCCCGCTCCAGCCAGTTTCGCCGGGACACACTTCCGGCTCCTTTCCTACTGCTCGCGTGCTCTGCTACGCCCATCGGCCGGCGTTGGGTCACTCATCGCCGCACCCCTCGACCCGACGTGCCGGCTAATCGGCTGTTCCGCGATTAGAAACCCCCGTAAGCGGTTGAAAACATGACTCCGGCACCCGTTCTAATCTACGGTAGAGACGTTTTTTGGAACTCGTCGCCTCAACCGCTCTCGCCCCGGAACAAGTTGAACCACCCGCACCTGAGTGTTATCTTCGCATCAGCAGGAGCTGCCAAACCCGCACGCCGCGCGACGCGTCGTCCGGCCATTCCCGTGGGCGCTACCCGAACACAATTCGACCGCAAAGCCATCGTCGAGGCGGACGCGCTATCCACCGTGCGGCAACTCCTCGTCGAGCTCGATTGCTCGCGCGGCCTCGAAGAACTTGCCGCCCGCGGCGCTCGAGCGCATCTCGAACGCGAACTCGGCCTCGGAAGCCTGGAGCGCGTGGAACTCATGCTGCGCCTCGGCGATACTTGCGGCGTGCGCCTGCCGGATCGCGTGGTGGCCGAAGCCGACACGATGCAGGATCTGATCGACGCCATCCTGCGCGAAAATCCCGCGGCGGAGGCTAACGGCGCTGCGCCCCGGGCTCTGGCCGCGACCGCCGTTGCACCTGCTTCTTCGCCATCGCTTCACCAGGCAACTCGCCCCGACCTCGAAGAACAAATCCGCAAAGCCGAATCGCTCACGGAAATTTTGCGCCTTCGCGGACGCGGCGAGCCCGCTCGCGTTCATATCGTTCTCTACGAGGACACCGACGAGCCGCGCACGATCACTTTCGGTGAACTTTACGAACGTGCGTCGGCAGTCGCCGCTCAGTTGCGAACGCGCGGACTCGAACCCGGCCAGACGGTCGCCATCATGCTCCCCACGTGCGCCGAGTTCTTCACCACATTTGCGGGTATTCTTCTCGCCGGCGGAATTCCCGTTCCGATTTATCCGCCGTTTCGCGCGGATCGCATCGCCGAGTACGCCGCGCGCCAGTCGAACATTCTTTGCAACGCGGAAGCGCGGTTCCTCGTCACCTGGCGCCAGGCCGAAGGACTCGCCCGCCTGCTGCAGCCGCGCGTCCCTTCGTTGCGCGAAGTTTTGAACGCGCAGAAACTTGCAAACGAGCCGGAACAGCACACGGAACCGCCGTCCGCTGAATGGCGCCCCGTTCAACATCTCTCTCATCACGCGCGCGCCGAAGATATTGCGTTCCTCCAATACACGTCCGGTTCGACGGGCGATCCCAAAGGCGTAATCCTCACGCATGCGAATTTGCTCGCGAATATTCAGGCGATCGTCGGCGGCATCAATATTCAGCCGGACGACGTCGCCGTCAGCTGGCTTCCGCTGTATCACGACATGGGGTTGATCGGCGCGTGGTTCGTTCCGATCGTTACGGGCATTCCGCTGGTCGTGATGTCGCCGCTGGCGTTTCTCAGCCGCCCCGATCGCTGGCTCTGGGCGATTCACAAGCATCGCGGAACGATCAGCCCAGCACCGAATTTTGCGTACGAACTTTGCGTGCGCAAAATTGCGGACAAGGATATCGAAGGACTCGACCTCAGTTCCTGGCGCGCCGCAACGAACGGCGCGGAACCCGTCTGCGCGGCAACGCTCGAACGCTTCGCGGTTCGTTTCTCAAATTTTGGCTTCCGCCGCGAAGCGTTGATGCCCGTGTACGGCCTCGCGGAAGCGTGCCTGGGAGTTTCCGCCCCGCCGATGGGCACGGGCTACAAAGTGGATCGCATCGAACGGTCCACGCTCGAATCCGAGGGCCGCGCCATTCCCGCGAAGCCTGACGATCCTGCGCCGCTCGAATTCGTCGGTGCGGGCAGACCGATGCCCGGCGTGGAAGTCCGCATCGTTGACAGAAATGAATATGATAAAGACAAAAGCCAGCGCGAGCTCGGCGACCGGGCCGAAGGGCATCTTCAATTCCGAGGCCCTTCTGCCACCAGCGGTTATTACCGAAATCCGGCTGCTACTGGCGAATTGATCCAAGAGGGCGGCTGGCTCAATTCAGGCGACCTCGCTTATCTCGCCGACGGCGAAATCTACATCACCGGTCGCGCGAAAGACGTGATCATCAAAGCGGGCCGCAATATTTATCCGCACGAAGTGGAAGAAATCGCGGGTAAAGTCGCGGGAGTTCGCACAGGATGTGTCGTCGCGTTCGGCGCTCCGGATGCCCGCACGGGGACCGAGCGCCTCGTCGTCACCGCCGAAGTGCGCGACATGGCGAGCGCGAAAAGAATCTCCGCCGATATCTCGCGCGCTGTGAGCGATGCGATGGGAATCCCGCCGGACGTGGTCGAATTGCTTCGCACACAATCGATTCCGAAAACTTCCAGCGGAAAACTGCGCCGCAGTGAGACGCGCAGGCTTTACCTCGAAGGCGAGCTCGGCAAAAAGCAGTCGGCCGCATGGGTGCAAGTGGCAAAACTTGCGGCTCGCAGCGCCGCGCCGCGCGCGTGGTCGCTCGTGAAAAACGGAGTGAAACGGGGTCTCGAATATGCGTATGGCGTTTACGCGCTCGCCGTATTCACGCCGATTATTCTCGCGGTATGGGCCGCGGTGTCGCTCACGTCCGACAGGCAGCGCGCCGCGCGTTTCGCTGCGACGGGATCGCGGCTGATCCTTTACGCCACGCTCACTCCGCTGAAGATCGAGGGCGGCGAACTGCTCAACAACCTCGCGACGTCCGGTCCGTGGATTTTTGCGCCAAACCATTCGAGCTACCTCGATATTTTTGTGATGCTCGCGGTGCTTCCCGTCGGCGTGCGCTTCGTTGCGAAAGGCGATGCGCTCAACATGCCCGTCATCGGCAAAATTATCCGCCGCTCGGGCCAGCTCGCCTTCGATCGCAGCGATCCGCAGGCCCGCATCCGGCAAGCGGAAGACGTGGAAGAGGCGCTAGGACGCAGAGAATCCGTCGCGGTGTATCCGGAAGGAACTTTTACCGCTCTGAATGGCATTCGTCCGTTCCAACTCGGCGCGTTCAAAGCCGCGGTCGATATGCAGCGGCCGATTTGCCCTGTGGCTTGCCGCGGCGCTCGGCATATTTTGCGCGACCAGACGCGGCTCCCACGGCCCGGCACCGTGACCGTCACTTTTGGGCCGCTTGTCACTCCTGATCCGTCAGCGGGAAATGACTGGCACGAAATCGTTCGCCTGCGGGACACCACGCGCGAAATAATCGCCCGCGGCGCCGGCGAACCCCTGCTCTAGTTTCCGCTTTAAGCATCTCTGTTAGTAACCCGTTCGCTTCTTCCGGCATCCAATTTACGTTGACCGATGTGCGTCGCTCCAACCTCTCTCCCGGGGAGGCGTGGGGCGAAAATAGAAGTCGGAGAACAAGAGGATTCCGTCGCAGATGTTCTGCCGGCGGGATCCGCAATCCAACTCATCCAGGAGGAAGTTCTTATGGTACGGAAACTGTCGTTATTGTTCGGCCTGCTTTTTCTTGTTTCGATTTCAGCGCACGCGCAGGGGATTGAGGACAAGGTGGAAGTGTTTGGCGGCTATTCCTTCATGCACAACGACAATCGGCCCGACGGCAACCTGAATGGATTTGAATTCTCTGGCCAATACAAATTAACGAGCTGGCTGGGCGCCGTTGCGGATTTTGACGGGCACTACGGCTCACCCAATGGCTTCAACACGCACGCGAACAATTTCCTGTTCGGGCCGCAGGTTTCGTTTCCGGCGCGCGTGTCGCCATTCTTCCACGTTCTTGTGGGCGCCGCGCACGAGCACGTGGACGGTGTGGGCTCGGACTCGTCCTTTGCAGCCGCGATTGGCGGCGGAATTGACGCAAAGGTCAGCGGTCCGATTTACTGGCGCGTGATCCAGGGCGACTGGATTCACACCAGCCTCTTCGGACGCGACCAGAACAGCGGGCGGCTTTCGACGGGCATCGTAATCAAGTTCTAGCGTCCCACTGGAATGCAAGGGTGCTGCGTTCTTTTTGCTGGCGCCCTTGCATTCTTTTTCTGGCCGCGGCTGAATCAGAGGTTCATGCCGAAATTAGTTCAGTACGAAATTCACCGTGATGTACGTTTCCACCTCCACCGGCTCCCCGTTCAGCAGTGTTGGGCGATAGCGCCACGTTTGCACGGCAACTTTCGCTGCTTGTGCTAGCAGCACATTGCCATCCACTACTTCGAGTTCATGCACCGTGCCGTCTTTGCCGATGATCGCGTGCAAGTGCACCACGCCCGAGATGTGCGCCGACCTGGCAATCGCCGGATACGCGGGATCGACGCGATGAATCAGCATCGCCGCCATAATTTCTCCACTGCGACGCAGTGGCTGTAAGTGCGGCTTTTCCGTCCGCGGCGGCTCAAGTACGACTGGAGTGTTGCCGATGCTGCCTGGAACCCACGGCCCGCTGACCGGCAAGCCTGGTCCTCCGCCGCCGCTTTCGCTGGCATTTGGATCGACATCCGGCGCATCCGAATCGCTTGCCGGAGCATAGGAGCGAGTTACCGGAGCGCAGACGGCGAGGCAAATCACCGGCAAGCGCGAGGTGCTTGGCTGATGTGAAGCGGAGCGCGTATGGTTTGCGGGGCCGCCACCTCCTGCGTATGGAGGCAGTGGCGTCAGAACATATTGCGTCGCAAGCACGCTGGGAGAAAACAGCGGCCACAAGATCAGCGCAGCAATCAATGCGAATTCGAAAACAACCGAAAGTGCCAGCGCTTTTCTGAGAAGCAGGCGCGCACGGCTGCGCGCGTCCGAATCGCTATCCACCAAACATTTGGAGAAACTTTGCGACGAACTTCCGGAATCGCTCATGCACACACCTCCACGCTCGTTTTCCACCATTTATTTCAAATCAAGGACCGAAACGCGCGGCTCGTTCCACGTGATTGGCCGGAAAGCACCATTCAGGCCATCCGGCTAAGCCGCTTCCGAGTGCTGCGGGAGTTCGCGCGACCTCTTACATTGATAGACACCGCGTGCACGCAGCAGTTCCAGAATTTGCCGCACGATATTCGGCAATCGCACTGATGGCGCAGGGCCGGCTTCTTAGTGTGCTTCTAACTTATTCAAATCGAGCTTGTTACGACTTTCGTCGTAGCGTTTGAATCGATTTCAACTTTTATTACGTCTAATCCGATGTTCAGTATTCTTAATGACTGATGAAGAGGGGTCATCATCATGAATAAAAATTCTCTGGAAACTGTTGGAGTCCGCTACACGGGATGGGCCGCGCTAAACCGCGATCCGCTTGAGGACCATGTGGAATTCACGTGTCCGCACTGCGGCAACCGCGGAGTAAAGAATGCCCGCCGTCCACGCGCCGCATATCACTTCACCGACGGATTCGTTCAGGATCTGCAGGGTGAAGCGACCACGTGCCGCGAGTGCAAGCAGTCTGTACGCGTGTCACCGGTTGTGCTGGTCCATGACAAGGACGAGAAGCGGCGATTCGAAGCAATGTTCGGCACGGCGTTCGAGGCCGATCTTGCCGTCTCGAAAAACTAAGAAAACTTCGGCACACCTCGCGGAGTAGGCGGTCGGGGTGTGCCCGTTTCCAACTCGCGCTCGTGAATAAAAAAGGCAAGGAGCTTCCACTTCTTCCCCGGTTTCCCGCAATGCGGGATTCTAAACTTCGGCTTCGAGCGATAAATGGTGCTCTTCCATTTCTTTCCGGACGTGCTCGAACGCGTCATCCACATCGTCGGCAAATTCGAGCAGCTTATACTCACGTTCGCTGATCATCCCCGTGCGTACCATGTGGCGCCAATTCAGAACTTTGTCCCAGTATTTTCGGCCGTAGATCAAAATCAAGTGATGTGACGAGAGTTTGTTGGTTTGAAGCAGCGTGAGCATTTCCCACAGCTCGTCCATCGTTCCAAATCCGCCGGGAAAAACAATCAGCGCTTTGGCCATTTGGGCGAACCACAACTTGCGCATGAAAAAATAATGGAAGCAGAAGTTCAGGTCTTCGCTGATGTAAGGATTCGGCCGCTGCTCGTGCGGGAGCTGGATGCTGAGGCCGATTGACGAGCCGCCTGCATCCGCCGCGCCGCGGTTCGCGGCTTCCATGATGCCGGGACCGCCGCCGGAACAGATGACGAAACGCTTCGGATGCATGCCGAGCGTCATCGACCAGCTCGTGATGCGGCGCGAAAGTTCGCGCGCTTCCTCGTAATAGCGCGACATTCCCACGTGCGCCTTGGCGACGCGAATCTTGTCATTCCATTCCGCGGTGCGCCGGCCTTTCGCGCGGCTCCTGAGTTCTCTTAGTTCGTCCTCCGCGCGTTCGGGTGAATGAATACGCGCGGAGCCGAACATCACGATCGTGTCCGCCACTTTTTCCCGCCGCAAGCGCGCCAGCGGGTCTAAATATTCCGCCAGAATGCGCAACGGCCGGGCGCCCAGGCTTTCCATGAACTTGGGATCGCGATAGGCGAGCTTCGCCATCGGCAAGTGACCGGAGCGCTTCATGAATTCCCCCTCAGAATCGGCTAATGCGTGCGGTAACGAACACGCAAACGGGTATTTTAATACTGTTTCCGGCACCGAGCGCGGCCCCGATGCGCGGTGATTTCCATCGCGTGAATCCGAATCGATGCAACGCACAGGCTGGCATCGTGAATCAGATAGGATACGTTGAGGGCTTACGGAAACCGATGAAGGCTACGGCCAAAATCGCATGCTTTGTTTCGCTCATCTTGCTGCTGGCGGTTGCCCCGGTAGCGCGCTCGCAGGAAGCTCCGCCCGGGCCGATTCACACGAGACCCGGAACCGAGCCCGAGAAGCGCCCCACGGCGGAAGAGCAGAAGCGCATGATTCGCGTGCGCGTGAACGAAGTCACAGCTCCAGTGACGGTGCGCAACGCGAGCGGCGAAATGATTCTCGACGTCCCCAAAGAAAGCTTTCATATTTTCGATAATGGCGTCGAGCAGAAGATCGAGCACTTCGATCTGGGCGCGAACTCGCTTTCGATCGTGCTCGCCGTCGAGACCAGCTCGCACATCGAGCCGATGTTTCCGGCCGTCAAACGGACAGGCCTCGTGTTCACGGAAACGGTGATGGCGCAGACGTCCGAAGTTGCAATCGTGGGTTACGACGATGATGTAAACCTGCTGAAGAAATTCACCACCGATCCGGACAACATTGAAGACGCGATCAAAAATCTCACGATGGGAACTTCTGGCACGCGATTGTACGACGCGATGTCGCGCGGGATTTCGCTTCTCGAGAAACGGCCGCAGGTGCAGCGGCGGATTCTTGTTGTAATCGGCGAGGCGCAGGATACCGGCAGCGAAAGCACGCTGGGCGAAGTGTTGCGGCGAGCGCAACTTGCGAACGTGACGATTTATTCGCTCGGGCTCAGTACCGCGATGGCGGACCTTCGCGCGAAAAAAGAGCCTGTCGATCATTCGCTCGGGCCACCGGGAACGTATCCGGTTCCAACGCCGAACGGACAGCCGCAAACTCCGGGGCTCGAGCGGCAAATGTCGAATCCCCCAATTGATTATATGGCGCTTGCGATCTGGCTCGTGAAAACCGGGAAAAACGCGGTGGGCCCAAACTCACTCGCGATCGCAAGCAAGGCGACCGGAGGCATGTTTTTAAACGCGAAGAAAGACAGCACGATTCAAAAAGCCGTGGATGAAATCGGCGGCGAAATTCACGCGCAGTATTCGCTGGGTTATCGGCCACCGCTGGATGTTGCATCCGGCTACCACGAAATCAAAGTGACAGTGGACCGTCCGGGCGTCACGGTGCGCACCCGCCCCGGTTACTATCTGCCGCCACCGCCCGCCGATTAGTTTTTTGTTGCGCCGACAGTGTCCCGTGATTGTGCGCCGGGTGTCGGTCTACCGCGCTTGCGTTGCTTGTTTGCCGCGAAGCAATAATGCGCCGGCTATTTTTTCTCGGGCTCGGGCGGCGCGGCGACTACCGCCGCCTCTTCCTCTTCTAGAATGGCGGCGGCGGCTGCGATGCGGTCGCCCTCATCCAGCCGGAGCAAGCGGACGCCTTGTGTGGAGCGGCCGGCTTCGCGGATTTCGCCGGAGTGGACGCGGATTACTTTGCCCTGGCCGGTGATGATCATCACGTCGGAATCTTCGCGAACTTGCAGAGCCGCGACGACGGGGCCGTTGCGATCGGTGGATTTCAGATTGATGACGCCTTTGCCGCCGCGCGAGGTGACGCGATATTCGGCGAGCGGCGTGCGCTTGCCGTAACCTTTTTCGGCGACGGTAAGCATCAGCGACGTGAGCGATTCGCGAATCTGATCGCTTTCGAGTTCGTCGAGATCCTGCGTCGTCTTCTTGTACTCTTTGGCGATGATTTCGAAATCGGGCTGTGCGGCATCCATGCTGACGACGTAATCGTTTTTCGCGAGATCCATTCCGTTGACGCCGCCGGCTGCGCGGCCCATCGAGCGCACTTCCGTTTCGCGGAAGAGGATCGCCTGGCCATCGCGGCTCGCAAGAAAAATCATCTGTTTGCCGTCGGTAAGTTTCGCGCCGATGAGCTCATCCTTATCGTCGAGGCTGATAGCGATAATGCCTGACGGACGCGGATTCGAAAATTCGGCGAGCTCGGTTTTCTTCACTGTGCCGTTTTTCGTTGCGAGGAAAACGTAACGGCCCGTTTCTTCGAGATTGCGTGTGGGGACGACGGCCATAAGCGTCTCGCCTTCCTGGAAGCGGACGAGATTGCCGATCGCCTTTCCTCGCGTGGCTGCGGCGGCTTCGGGAATTTCGTACACCTTCAGCCAGTAGATGCGGCCCTTCGACGTGAAGAGCAGAATGTAGCTGTGCGCCGAGGCGGTGAAGAAATGTTCGACGAAATCGTCTTCACGCGTCTTCGCGCCGATGCGTCCTTTACCGCCGCGCGATTGGTGGCGGTAGACGTCGACTGACGTGCGCTTTATGTAGCCCGCGTGGCTCACGGTGATCGCCATTTCTTCGTCTTTGATCAAGTCTTCCAGCTTGATCTCTTCGACGCGGTCGACGATCTGCGTGCGGCGGTCGTCGCCGTAGGATTTCAGGATTTCGCGGAGTTCGGCGACGATGACTGCCTTCAGCTTTTTCTCGCTGCCGAGGATTTCCTCGAGCTCCTCGATGCGCTTGCGAATTTCGGCGAGCTCTTTGAGGATTTCGTCCACGGAGAGCTGCGTGAGGCGGTGCAACTGCAGCTCGAGAATGGCGTCGATCTGGTTATAGGTAAGGCCTTCGCCTTCGGCGTTACCAATCACGTTGGCGGTGAGCGCAACGATGCCGTACTTCCTGCGATCGACCTTGATGCCTTCGAGGGTGCGTTCCTTGCCGGCCACGATCACGCGCACGCTCTTGTTCGAGAAGAAGTCGTGCAAATTTTCGCGGGCGTTGGCGCGGCTGGATGATCCGCGGATGATCTTGATCACGTCGTCGATATTGTCGAGCGCGATGCGGTAGCCGAGCAGGATGTGCTCGCGTTCGCGGGCTTTGCGGAGATCGTATTGCGTGCGCCGGCGAACGACGTCGACGCGGTGGCCAATGAAGAGATTGAGCAGTTCGACGAGACCGAGCTCGCGCGGCTGGCCGCCAACGATCGCGAGCAAAATCATGCCGAACGATTCCTGCATCTGGGTCATTTTGAAAAGCTTGTTCAGGATGATTTGCGGTTCTTCGTCGCGCTTGATTTCGATCACGACGCGCATGCCATCGCGATCGCTTTCGTCGCGGATATCGGCAATGCCTTCGATTTTTTTATTCTGGATGAGTTCGGCGATGTGTTCGATTAGCCGGGCTTTATTCACCTGGTAGGGAAGTTCGGTGATGACGATGTCCTGCCGATCTTTGGCGCGATTTTCGATTGAGGCTTTGGCGCGAACCTGGAAACTGCCGCGGCCGGTTTTGTAGGCCTGCTCGATTCCTTCGCGGCCGTAAATGTAGCCGCCGGTGGGAAAATCGGGGCCGGGAACGAGCTTCATTACTTTTTTCAGGTTTGCTTCGGGCTCTTCGATCAGCATGATCGCGGCTTCGACGGTTTCTTTCAGGTTGTGCGGCGGGATATTCGTCGCCATGCCGACGGCGATGCCGGTGGAACCGTTTACGAGAAGGCTGGGAATGCGCGTGGGGAGGACAACGGGTTCCTGTTCGCTTTCATCGAAGTTGGGAACGAAGTCGACAGTTTCCTTTTCGATGTCGGCGAGCATTTCCTCGGCGATTTTCGAAAGGCGCGCTTCGGTGTACCGCATCGCGGCCGGAGGATCGCCGTCGACGGAGCCGAAGTTTCCCTGGCCGTCGATGAGCGGGTAACGCATGTTGAAATCCTGCGCCATGCGGACGAGCGCGTCGTACACGGGCGAATCGCCGTGCGGATGGAACTTGCCAAGAACTTCGCCGACGATTTTGGCGCACTTGCGGTAGGGCTTCGTCGAGGTGAGGCCGAGCTCGTACATGCCGAAGAGAATACGGCGATGGACGGGCTTGAGGCCGTCGCGGACGTCGGGCAGAGCGCGGCCGATGATTACGCTCATGGCGTAATCGAGATACGACTTCTTCATTTCCGATTCGATATCAACCGGCGTGAGTATTGATTGATTTATTTCGTCAGCCATTTATTCCCTTTCGCGCGTTTATTCGTGAAGCTGAAAATGGATTCGGTTCGCGATCAGCAATCGCGTTCATATCTTTTTTGCCGTTTTTTCCAGCACGTATGTTTTCACCGTCTCGAAAGCGGATGCATTATTCGAAAAGCGGAGCGGGCCGAAATACGTTTCGAGCTCATCGAGCAATGTGTCGCGATCGGTTTCCGACGCGGATTCGAATGACACTCCCTGCTCATTGTCGGGAGCTGCCGTAGGACGCGCGCCGAAGTCCGAGCAGCTGATGCCGCGCAGGCCCGGGAGGATTTTCCAAGTCAGTTGGTAGATCAACTTTTTCCTTACGTCAGGGCACGGCTTTAGCCGTGCCGTTTCATGATGCTTTATTCAGGGGTTTCAACCCCTGAGGGACCTCGTCCATGCGAAATGCGCCCGACGCGGAGGACCAGGGGTACTCGGCCGCCGCGGCGGCGAAATGCTTCTTCACCGGGTTATTGGTCAGATAACGGACGTGCTGCTCGTAATCGGCGGTGTCTCGGATGCGATGGTCACTGAAGCCTCGCTGCCATATTGGAAACTTGTAAAAAAGCTTCTCGCGGAGCGCGTAGGACGAGCCGCCCTTGACGAATTGAACTGCGCGTTCTAAAGCGATGGTTTCGCCTGGCGTAAGCAAGGTATGGAAGTGATCGGGCATCACGACGAAACCGTGGAGGCGATAGCTTCCCTGATCGCGATAATGCAGCAATGTTTCGATAAAAATCTCGCACGGTGAGGCGGCGTTGAATATTGCGCGACTCTCCCAAGTGCGAGAGGTGACGAAATACGTGCCGGGTATGCTCGTGTGACGCTTTGGTACGGCCATTCCCTCAGCGGCTAAAGCCGCTCCCCTTTGCAATCTTTACGGCACGGCTAAAGCCGTGCCCTGACGTAAGACCAGGGCGAAACTTCTCGCCGACCCGAAATTTACTCGCACCGGCTTGCATCCATGGCCCCACAGAGCTCGATTAAATATCCAGGTTGACGACATCGAGGGCGTTTTCCTCGATGAATTTGCGGCGTTGTTCTACGTTTTCGCCCATTAGTGTGGAGAAAATGTCTTCGGCGGCGACGGCATCCTCGAGACGGACCTGTAAGAGAGTGCGCGTCTCGGCGTTCATTGTTGTGGCCCAGAGCTGCTCGGGGTTCATTTCGCCGAGGCCCTTGAAGCGCGTGATTGTGAATTCTTTCTTTGCGTCTTCAAGGACGTAGCCGAGTAGCGCGGATGAATTGTCTTTTGTGACTTTGTCGCCGTTGTGCTGGATGGTGAAGGGCGGGCGATCGTTTTCTTCGATGGCCTGGCGGAGCGTGCGAAGACGCTTGTATTCGGCGGTGGCTGCGAGAGCCCAATTGACGCGGCGTTCACCGCCGTTGGTGAGCAGCAACTCATACAAGCTGTGCTCTTCATCGTAGACGAGCTTTGATTCGAGCTCGAGCTTGGCTTTTTCGATCGCTTTCACCAGCTCCTGTAATTTCTTTTTGTCGGCGAAATCAGTTTTCTTTTCGAGATCGCTTCCGGCAAGGATGTCGATGAGTTTGGGCTCGCGGAGGCGGCGGCCGAGCTTGGCAGCGACCTGGTCATACTCCTGAATGTTCAACAGGAACTGCGTGAGTTCGCCGCCTTCGAGCGATTTGCCAGTCTTGCCTTTCACGACGTGCTCTTCGGTGGCGCGCTTCATCAGTTCGCGGGCGAATTCGCGCTCGTCGCGGATGTAGCGGTCCATCTTGCCGCGCTTCACGCGGTAGAGAGGCGGCTGCGCGATGAAAATATTTCCTTTTTCGATCAGCTCGCGCATGTGGCGAAAGAAAAACGTGAGAAGCAGAGTGCGGATGTGGCTGCCGTCGACGTCCGCATCGGTCATGAGAATCACTTTGTGGTAGCGGAGCTTCGCGGCGTCGAAATCGTCTTTGCCAATTCCAGTGCCGAGCGCAGTGATGATGCAACGAATTTCTTCGTGGCCGAGCATTTTGTCGTAGCGGGCTTTTTCGACGTTGAGGATTTTGCCCTTGAGCGGGAGGATGGCTTGATAACGGCGATCGCGACCGCCCTTTGCTGAGCCGCCGGCAGACTCACCTTCGACGAGGAAGAGTTCGCAGCGCGAGGGATCGCGTTCCTGGCAATCGGCAAGCTTGCCGGGCAAGCCGCTGGAATCGAGCGCGGACTTGCGGCGCGTAAGCTCGCGAGCTTTACGCGCGGCTTCGCGAGCGCGGGCTGCGTCAATACATTTGCCGATGATTTTCCGGGCAATTGAGGAATGCTTGTCGAAATATTCGCCGAGCTTTTCGTTGACGAGCTGCTCGACGAGACCCTTGATGTCGCTGTTCAGTTTTCCTTTGGTCTGGCCTTCGAACTGGGGCTGCGGAAGCTTGACGGAAACGACGGCGACGAGGCCTTCGCGAACATCGTCACCATTGATCGAGACTTCGTCCTTTTGCTCTTTCACCATTCCTGTGGAGCTGGCGTAGTAGTTCAGGGTGCGCGTGAGCGCGGAGCGGAATCCGGCGAGGTGCGAGCCGCCATCGACGGTATTGATCGTGTTGGCGAACGAGAAAATATTCTCGGTGTAGCTGTCGTTGTACTGAAGCGCGATTTCGATGTCGACCTGGCCGCGCTTTCCTTCCATGTAGATCGGAGTGTCGTGAAGCGTGGTCTTGCCGCGATTCAGATGCTTGACGAATTCGGTGATGCCGCCGGTGAAGCGGAACTCGGCTTTCTTGCCGCTGCGCTCGTCGTCGAGAGTGATTTTCAGGCCTTTGTTGAGGAATGCGAGCTCGCGGAGGCGTTGCGAGAGCGTGTCGTAGCTATAGACGGTCTTGTCGAAGATCGAAGGGTCGGCATGAAACGTGATTTTCGTGCCGGTCTTGCGCGTCTTGCCAGAAGATTTCAGCTTCGAGGTGGGAACGCCTTTCTCGTAGGACTGCTCCCACACTTCGCCGTCGCGCCAGATTTCGAGATCGAGCCAGTCGGAAAGTGCGTTGACGACCGAGACGCCGACGCCGTGCAAGCCGCCGGAAACTTTGTATGTATCGCTGTCAAACTTGCCACCGGCGTGGAGAACGGTCATGACAACTTCAGCGGCGGGTTTTTTTTCGGTCGCGTGCATGTCGACGGGAATGCCGCGGCCGTTGTCGACGACGGTGACGCTATTGTCGTCATGCACGGTGACGTTGATCTCATCGCAAAAGCCGGCCATCGCTTCATCGACCGAGTTGTCGGCAACTTCCCAGACGAGGTGATGCAGGCCGAGCTCACCGGTGGAGCCGATGTACATGGCGGGACGTTTGCGGACGGCTTCGATGCCGCCGAGAACTTTGATGGAAGTTGCGTCGTACTTGTGGCCAGCGGCTTTGTCGGCCGGAGATTCTTTTTCAGCCATGCGGTTTGCGTCTCCTCAGAAAAAGCGCGTTGCTTGAAAATTGCGCATCACAGGAAAAATCGGCACATGAAAACAGAGCGTTCACGCAAAATTTTAGAATCCAGTTGCTGCATAACAATGCGACATTCACAGGAAGGCGGTAGTCGGCGGAAGGGCGCGACACTTGCCTTACCATTGGCCCCAGATCTCGCGATGCGTTACGAACTGGGACTCGAAGGTTGCTGCTCCATCCCGCCCCGTTCCGAAAAACCGGTGAGGCGCGGCGAAGCGTTGATTTTCCCCACGGACGGGGACAACCGGATTTGCCGGCCTCATTAGCCCTGGCGCGAGCAAAAGACAGAAGCGAGCAGAGTCCGGATGAAGTGCCCTTTCTGGAGACTTTATTTTACTGGATCGAAGAAGAAATCACAAGGCAAAAGTGCCGGTGCTGGAAGTTGCTAGGTTGCTTATTTTCAGTTGTTTATGTTGCTTTTGGTGGACTAAATGAGTGATCGAAAAGAGGTGAGAATTCGCGCAAAAATGTGAACCGCTTCGTCCGATTCGATGACGCTTTGCGAGTCATAAAAGGCCGCCCTTCCGGAGCAGCGCTACCGAGAACGAAAATCAAAAGAGCCGGCGGAATGCTCTTCGTTTTTCAGGGCAGGCGCGACGAACTGCAAAAAAGCAAAAGCGGTCGCGCTGATACGCGCGGAGAATCAGTGCGCACCATCAGATGCGCATGGGCATTACGACGTAGCGGTAGCGCGTGGATTCGTCCGAGATCGGCCGGAGTTGGCCGGCGGATTGTTCGTCTTTCAGCTCGAAGCTGATGGGGCCGTCGGCTGAGGCGGCGAGGAAATCGAGAAGATATTGCGCGTTGAAACCGATCGCGATTGTGTCGCCCTTGAATTCCTTTTCGATTATTTCTTTGGCTTCGCCGTATTCGGGGCTGGACGCAGAAATCTCCAGGCCTTCCTTGGAGAGCATGAACTTGACGGCGTGCGAGCGGGCATCCGCAAGCTGCGAAACGCGGCGGAGCGCGTCTTGGAGCTCGGAGCGCTCAAGAACGACGGTTTTGGTGACGTCGCGCGGCAGCACGGCTTCGTAGTTCGGGAATTGGCCGGTAAGTTTGCGCGAAGTGAGCAGGCGGCGACCGAACTGGAAGAAAAGGTGGCTTTCATCCTGCGCGAATTCCACCTGGCCGTCGTCGCCGGATTCAGCAGCGAGGCGCTGGACTTCCGTCATCGCTTTCTTGGGGACGAGGACGCGCGTCTCCGCGGAGAATCCTTCAAACTTGTAGTCGCGCTCGACCATGGCGAGGCGATGGCCGTCAGTGGCGACCATGGTGAGTGAAGCTGGTTTCAGGACCATGAGTGCGCCGTTCAGCGTATAGCGCGACTCTTCGAGCGAAATGGCGAATGTGGTTTTCGCGATCACATCGGCGAGAAGCTTGGCTGGAATTTTCACGAGCGCGTGCGGAAACGTGGGCAGCGCTGGGAAATTATCTTTCGACATGCCGACGAGCTTGTAGTTCTTTCGGTCGCAGGTGATGTGCACCCAGTGATTTTCGAGAAGCTTGAAGCGAATCTCTTCCTCGGGAAGCAGGCGAACGAGCTCAAGAAGCTTTTTCGCGGGGATCGTGCCGGAGCCCTCTTTTTTCACCTTGGCTTCGCAGGACGTGCGGATACTGAGCTCGAGATCGGTGGCGGTGATCGTCAGGCGATTACCTTTCGCTTCGAACAGCAGATTCGAAAGGATCGGAATAGTCGTCTTGCGCTCGACGACGCCCTGCGTGAGCTGCAGCTCTTCGAGCAGGTCAAACTTTTTTACGCTGAATTCCATCGGGCCAGTTCCTTTTTCTTCTTGAGTGGCACGAGCAGATGCTGTTGCTTCCGTCATGCGGTGGCTCCCCTTATCCTGCTACGGCTACTTTACTGCTTTTCTCTAACTGAATAAATAATATAAACCCCGTCGCCGTCGCCGGAGCTGTGGATAATGCGGAAATCGTCGTAAGTGATGATGCGGACTCCGGTTCGACTCGGAACTGTCCTGTGGACACCTGCGCGCCTCGGAGGAACGGTTGCCGCCCGGCGACGCTTTTGAACCCGAGCGGAAAGCTTCCACAAAACATTCACAGGTAGACGCACAGGTAGTTTCACAGAGAGATGCTTACGCACACCCACAGATTGTTCCACACGTAATTCCACAGATGACGCCACAAGCACAGCTGGACGCGCCGTAAGTAATACTTTCATGGACGAAAGGGAGCTGGCGGGGACGAGGCCGTTCACCCTAGCCGAACGAATCGAGTAGCCTGTTGATCGTTTTGTTCAAATCTTTGTCGGTGAGGCGCTGGTTCGCGATCTTGTGAATCGAGTGAAGCACGGTGGTGTGGTGCTTGCCGCCAAATTGACGGCCAATTTCCGGCAGCGAAGCCGAGGTAAGCTGTTTGACGAGGAACATAGCGACCTGGCGCGGGAAGGCGATCACGCGCGAGTTGCTGCGCACCTTCAAATCCTGCGCGCGAAGACCAAACACTTCGCCGACGCGCTTCTGAATCTGCTCGATCGTGACCTTCTTGTCCTGCGTCTCGATGATGTTCTTGAGCACCTGCTGCGCGGTGGGGAGATCGATACGTGCGCCGGTGAGCGAGGCGAAGGCCATCAAGCGGATGAGCGCGCCTTCGAGCTCGCGAATGTTGGACTTGATGGCGCGAGCGATATATTCGGCGACGTCGTCAGGGATCTGAACGTGCTCGTTATCGCCTTTCTTCTGGAGAATTGCGATTTTGGTCTCGAGATCGGGTGGTTGGATGTCCGCAATCAAGCCCCATTCGAAACGGGAGCGGAGGCGCTCTTCAATCGACGAAATTTCTTTTGGCGGGCAGTCGGATGAAATCACGATCTGCTTCTGCTGATCGTAGAGCGCGTTGAACGTATGGAAAAACTCTTCCTGGGTGCGCTCGCGCGTGGCGATGAACTGGATGTCGTCGATCATCAGGACATCCATCGTGCGGAACCGGTCGCGGAAAGCGGCCATACGCTCGAAACGGATCGAGGAGATCACTTCGTTGGTAAATTTTTCCGCGCTCACATAGGTGAGGCGAATCGACGGGTCGCGGCGCTTAAGCGCGTGGCCAATCGCCTGCATCAAGTGCGTCTTGCCGAGCCCTACTCCACCGTAGAGGAACAGCGGGTTGTAGGATTTCGATGGTTGCTCGGCGACGGCGACCGCCGCCGCATGGGCAAACTGGTTCGAGGCTCCGACAATGAAAGTGTCGAACGTGTAGCGCGGATTGAGTTGGTACGTCGTTGAATCGAAGTCGAGTTTGGCCTGCGCTTGCGGCGGAGCAGGATTGCTCGCCGACGGCGCCTCAACCTCCGGGCACATGAACTCGAGTGCCAGCTGCGGCTTGCCGATTTCGGTTAGGACCGCCTGCAGAAGCTCGCCGTAAGTTTCAGTGAGGCGCTTGCAGAACAGGCGGGTGGGAACCCGGATGATGAGACGATCGTTTTCGGCCGACTCCTGACGAGTGGGACGAAACCAGGTGGCGAAGCTGTGGGGATTGACGCGCCGTTCCGTGTGCTGAAGAATCTTGTCCCACAGGTTCATAATAAAAATAAGCCCCCGAACAATTTCCACCGATGTGGAAATGTTGTGGAAAATCAATACACGACTGGTTGAGGCTCTTAGGTCTGACTTTTCAGATTCGAGTGGCGACCCGCGCCCGCGAGTGAGCCGTCGATGAGTGCCCGTGTTGATTGCATCAAGATATTCGCGAGACGGGATTCTGCCTAAACGCAACGCAGACAGCAAGAGAAAATTGAGCGAATCGGATTCAGGTGCTCCACACAATACCCACAGGTTTTCCACAGTGAGGAATTTCGCTTCGTGATGATTGAATTGTGAATTTTCAGCGGCAGTTTGAAAAAATCTGCGAGCGTGAACAGAGTTTGTGATGACTGTGCGGATCAGCGTGCAATTGCATTCGCGGGAGGCTTGGCAGGCTTGGCGAATTCGAAAACGCCGAACGATTCAGTGCCAAGGAGCAGGCGATCGGGCTCAATGAGAATTGTTTTTGGGACGAGTCGCGCGCCAGCGGGCGAGAGCGTGCGATACGAGGCGATGTGAGCGCCGAGATTTTCAAATCGCAGCAGCTCGTTGCCCACCGCGATCCAAATTTCCTGCGTTACCGGATCCACGCCGAGTGCATCGATCACTGGCTTCGTTGCGGGAGGTTCATCGTGGCGATCAAGAGCAAGCAAATCGCGAGACTTTGCGTTCGCCGCAAATTGATCGAGAGAAATTTCATTGCCGGCGTAACCGAAGCGATCGAATCTTCGCACGGTCGGCACTGGCAAGAAGGAAAAAACAAAATAAATGTTACCGGCCGGATCCGCTGAGACGCGGCCAAGGTCCGGAGTACGGTTCGGATCAAAGTGCGGCGTGAAATCACCCGGGTCGCCGATTGCGCGCGTGAGAGTGCCGCCGTCGTCATAGATCATCATGAGGCGGCGGTAACGCAGCGAAGTGACCACGAATTCATCTCCGGGAAGCGCAGCGATGGAAGTGGGTCCGGGAACCGGAATCGTGACGGTGAGCGAACCATCGGGAGCGAAAATCTTTACGGCGTTTGCGCCGCGGTCGGCGACGAACACGCGGCCCGTGAAGTCAACGTCGATGCCGGCTGCGAATACAATCTTCGCGTTCTTCTTCGGGTCGGGAGAGTTCGCGTCTGGAATCTCACCGGCGCGCCTACCATCAGCGGTGAAAATCGAAATCACGTTTCCGGGAGAGGCGGCGACGTAGTAGCTGCCGGCGGCATCGCGCTTGAGAGCGATGAGGCCGGGACCGATGCTTGGAAGTACGCGGGCGCTCGCGACGATGTCTTGCTCTGCATCCGCATCCTTGTCTCTGTCCCAGTGTCTGGAGGCAGCCGTCGAGAGACCCGCGCCGACGATGGCACAGAGGGTGAGGACGATGACAACGCCGAGCTCGATGCGGCGCAACATTTCTTCAGATCGAGTGTGCAGTGGAAGCCCCGTTAAGAGACGCGTGGCGGAAGCCGCGAGTTGCATGGAATATGCTCGAGGCGTTCTCGAAGGGAACAGATGCCAAGCACCGTCCACTGGAGTCCTGCACCCTGTCTCGGCACGCCCGCTGCGTCTTCTGGCGGCGCGGCGATGAACTAGGCTTGACAATAAATTAATGGTCACTTAAGGATGATTCCATCCACACAGGCCACAGGAGGTTTCTATGCCGCGGACAAACCAAGGTTCCTTGGAGCAGTCTTCTCGGGCCGACAAACCAGCAGAAAATTTAGGAGGCAAAGTGGCGCTTGTGGCCGGTGCCACGCGCGGCGTGGGGCGAGGCATTGCACTGGCACTGGGCGAAGCCGGCGCGACGGTATATTGCACTGGACGTAGCACTCAAAAGAGGAACAGGCGCGCCTCGCCTCACGCACGGGGGCAGCGGGGAGCGGCGGGGAAGAAATTATGGCCAGCGGAATATTATGCGGGGCGTCCAGAAACGATCGAGGAGACAGCGGAGTTGGTGACGGCCCGCGGAGGGCGAGGAATCGCGGTGGTTGTCGATCACCTGGAGCTCGCGCAGGTGGAAAGACTCATCGCGCGGATTCGCGAGGAACAAGGAAAGCTGAATATTCTCGTGAACGACATCTCCGAAAGCGCCGAGTACGAGTTCGGTCAGACATTCTGGAATATCGACCTGGAGAGAGGTTTCGCGATGTTTCGGAATGCAATTCATACGCACGTGATCACGAGCCGGTTAGCGGCGCCGCTGATGATCGAGACGGCGAAGGACGGTGGCACGAGCGGCTTGATTGTGGAGATCGGGGACGGCGATTCGTACACCTACCGCGGGAATCTGATCTTCGACATGGTGAAGACGACCGCGATCCGGCTTGCGTTTGCGATGGCTCGCGAATTACGGCGCAAGAACGTGGCAGCGATTGCTTTGACGCCGGGATTTCTGCGGTCGGAAGTGATGCTGGAACGTTTCGGCGTGACCGAAGCGAACTGGCGAGATGCAGTGAAGAAAAACCCTGACTACATCGCATCGGAGACGCCGCTTTATGCGGGGCGGGCAGTGGCGGCTCTGGCTACCGATCCCAATATCATGAAGAAGTCAGGGCGCGTGTTCAGTTCGTGGGGACTTTCGGATGAGTATGGATTCGTGGACGCGGATGGGAGCCAGCCGCACTGGGGCAGGCATTTCGAGGGGAAGTATGGGAAGACAATGAGATCGTGCGACGACGGATTTTACGCGTATTGGACCGGCGGGCCAATTGACACCATGTTCGCCAACTGGCCGTGAGGAAGTGCTGCTGCTGATGGACGAGGTCAGGACACAGTGCAGGCAAGATGACAACATATCCGGGGCTGCTTGGGCGGTCGACGGTCGCGAAGGGGCATCAGTGGAGGGCGTAGACCTTGCCGTCGGAGCTGCCGAAGTAAAGTGTATTGTGATCGATGGCTGGAGACGAGAGGATAGCGCCGACAGAGAATGCGCGATAAAGGTAAAGGGTCATGTCGAGAAAGCTGTGAAAGATTGGATCGGATTTTGCGTTGCTGCCTTCCAGTCTTCGCGTCGAGCGCATGGAAGCGATGGGTATCCGAAGTACCGACGTAAACGACGCCATCGCGAATGGCAGGCGTGCTATTGACCCTCGATTGACTCGTCGTTCGTCTGAAAGGCGAATTTTGAAAGCGACTTCCGACTACTGGCAATTCGTCGAAGCAGCACCGCAGGTGATCTGCTCGAGGCGCTCGATCTTGATGGGCTTGCCGCCGGCGTAAACGTCGATCGCCGCCCGATAAGTGGTGCTGGAGATCTTGTTGCCTTGCTTAAGTGTGCCGGGAATTTTCACGTGAACGATTCCGTCCTTTTCCTCAACCCTGCGGGCTTTGCCCGTGGGCGTGAAATTCGAATTGAACGCCGGAGCACCCTTGTCGTCGAGATATCCGGCCATGTGCTTCAGGAAATCTTTCCAGCCGTCGGGGGTGAAATCCGCGCGCGCCCGATTGAGGCTCGCGAGGTCGCCCATTTCGAAATTGACGGCGCGCACGCCTGCTTTCTCGGCGAACGCGAGTACTGCGGAAAGGTCGGCCGGAGGCGGGGCCAGGCTTTGCGCGGAAAGCGAAACACCCGCGAGAATCACAACCAAGAGCAATAGGGACTGTGAACGCATGGGTTCATCCTTTCGGTGGAATACTTGCGGCTGCCGGGGACGGAGCTTCCGCCGCGACGCGCTTTGTTCAGGCTAGCCGGAGTTTGTGAATGCGAGCTGAGGATTCTCGCGTCCGTCACGCGTGAGTTAACCACGCAACGCTCGTGCCGCAAGCGGCCCACATCCAACGAATCCGGAATTCACGCATCGAGGAGGAAGCGGAGGCGTTCGATCGATCGAGCGCGGCCAGTGGATTCGTCGATGTCGAGAAGCACCGTGTTCATCTGCACGTCACCTTCGGCTACTGTGAAGCGGGCAGGCATCGCGTCGAGGAAGCGCTGCAGCACGCCCAGCTTTTCCATGCCGATGACGGAATCGTGCGGGCCTGTCATGCCAACATCGGTGATGTAGGCGGTGCCGGCGGGCAGAATGCGTTCGTCGGCAGTAGGCACGTGGGTGTGAGTACCAAGGACGGCGGAAACCTTACCGTCAAGATACCAGCCCATAGCCTGCTTTTCGGAAGTAGCTTCGGCGTGCATGTCGACAACGATTACCTTCACATCGGGGGGAATTTTTGCGCGCTCACGATCCGCAGTGCGGAAAGGATCGTCAAGCGCTGCCATGAAGGTGCGGCCCTGCAGGTTTATCACCGCGTAGCCCGAGCCGCCCTTGGTTTTACCGACGAAGAGGCCGGCTCCAGGCAAGCCATTTGGAAAATTTGCAGGGCGCAACAAGCGCGGCTCGTGCGGAAAGAAATCGAGAATTTCCTTGCGGTCCCAGATGTGATTGCCGCCGCTGATCACTTCAATTCCACAGGAGAAAAGCTCCTCAGCAAGGCGCGGCGTGATGCCGAAACCGGAAGCTGAATTTTCCCCGTTGGCGATGCAGAGATCGATCTTGCGCTGCGAGAGGATGTCTGCGAGGCGGTCGTGAACGATCTTGCGGCCGGGTGACCCGACGATGTCTCCAACAAATAAGATTTTCACTTTTCGCTTTCTGAAATCAGATTCGCAGCGGCGGAAATTCCAAAATTTAGGAGCGGTCCACTCCGCCGTGTATTGCTAGGCCCTGAACCCCACGAATAGGTGGGTGCCCTGCGCCTGCTTTAAGGCTATCGCGAACCGGCAAGCCGGCCCAAGACTGCACAAGGGCAGGACGACGCGGGCTCCCGGGGATCCAGTGTTGGTTCAAATAGGCTTTCGCAACGACACCTGCGTTGCAGGCCAACTCCAAATTGTATTGTAGCAGGAATCGCCGGCGCGACTCGGCGAAGGCGTTCACATCATCTTAGCGTAGAGATTTAAGATAAGTGACGATTTGCCAGCGGCGCTGCTCCGGCAAGCCGGACCATGACGGCATTCCGTGGAACAGATTTCCGTTGCGCAGAAACCAGACGAGCTCGCCTGGCGTCGCGTTCTGCACTTGTGGGGTGCGGAGGTTGACGGCATTGCGCATGCCGCGCGCATTCGCGCCGTGGCACTCGGCGCAATGCTGTGCGTAGAGCTTCTGGCCAGCGAGAAGTGCATGTGCGTTCCCTTCGTAGGGATTTTTCCATGCGCGCGTCTTCACGGGAGCCTGTGCGATCGTGAGCATCACACCGCGGTCGTCGGTAGCGTCGCGGTCGTGAGCCGCGCCAATGGCGGCGGTGGCGAGCGAGGCTGCGAGTAGAAAAGCAGGAATCAGAAGGCGCCTCGGCTTTTTCCTCATTGGAACAGGTCCCTCACTTTGCGGCCGAAGCCACTGATTTCGTAGGACAATCCCCAGCGCAAAAGTAAGCGGTGCGAATTATCGTTGAGGCCAAATCCCGGAGAGATCGTGAAGGATACGCCGTTCGGCATCTCCCATGCCACTAACGGCGCGAAGTAATGCGAAGTGCCGGATAGCGAGAGAGTCTTCGCCGTCCCCAGGCCGCCGTACATTTCGGCGCCTACGACGAAATTCTCGCGGCAGAAATTGCAACGCTGCGGAGTGACGGCGAGCCGAAGCGGCCGGCTCACTCCCAGGGCATAACCAAATTCCCAGGGCTCGTGGCCGAGATTTTTCTCGCCGATAAAATTCTCGGAGATATTCCAGCCTTTGTAATCGCTCGATAGGATCAACTTGGTCTCGATCTCGTGATTGTGCTCCTTGCGCAGTTCGCTGTTGGACTCAGCGAAATCAAACTGATTGTCGAAACCCACTACTTCTTTTCGCGTCTTGTCCGCGCCGCTCGTGTTTTCGTACTCGACGTACAGCACGGGATTGATCCAGTGCTCGCGCATCAGCGGCCGGAAGCGGTTTTCCCAGCGAAAGCCGGTGAAAAGAGTGCTGTCGTTAAACGTCGCCTGGGTATCGAGGTAAAACTCAGTGGTCCACCATGCAGCGGCGCCGTATTCAAACTCGACCCAGGGCGCTATGAAATCGTTCCCGGCTTTCTGAGTGGCGTAGTTGGTATCGAATTCGATTTCAAGGTTGCCGGGCTCCTCCATGTGGTGGGAGTAGGCGACAAAGTAGCGGGTGTCCTGCGCGTGAGCCGCAGAAGTGAAAAGCGCGCCCGCCAATGCAAGAAGTGCGAAGCAGAGAACAAGCCGGAGCCGAGTCAACGTGAACCTTTTCTATCGAAGCGAAAAAGCGCCGCGATTCCAGTTGATACATGTTTACAACTGCGAACGATATCTCAGTTGCAAATGAGTTGCAACTGGAATTCACCCAAATAGGCGGAGCCACCCCCGAACGGTCGACTTTCCGGCTTCAACGGCGAATTCTGAGGTTCTTCGGTTTCCGGCCCGAATAAAGTGGGTTCAGGAGGCGGTACAGCAAAAACAGCGGATCAACGATGCGCGGATCCCCTAGAATCCTCTTGAAACCCGCGCTGCCCACCTGCTTGTCGAGTTGCAGCAGAATGCGGAGATGCAAGCCGAATGGCACCGCATACCCGAGTTCCCAGCGGCTCAGAGTCGAATAGGTGACCCAAAGGACCCGCGCAAAATCGTGCAGCGACATGCCCATCGCTTTTCGAATTTTCCGTATGCGACTCGGTGTTATCTCCGCCATGCGTTGCCTTCCGTCTCGTGCATCTCCCTGGCTTTCTCCTGAAACAGCCGAGACACAAGACTGGATGCCGATTCAAGTCGATCGATACAGCGGCTCAAGAAGCCGATACAGAAGGAACAGCGGATCGCCTGCGCGAGAATCGCGAAGCGCCGCTCGAAACGACGGCGTCGACAGCCCGTGCTCAAGCAGCAGCAATAACCGGTGATGCGCTCCGACGGGCCTGCGTCCGCTCGATTCCCACTCGTTGACCGTTTTCAATGCGACCCATAGAGCCCGGGCGAACTCCTCCCGCGTAAATCCCAATTCCTTTCTGATTTTTCGAACCCGACTCGCCGATAGCTTCACGATCGTCCCACCTCGAGTCCTTCTAAGAGTCAGCGCGGCTTGCGGGAGACGGCTTACAAACAGCCATCTCCCGTTTTGCCAGCGCCGCGGTTAGAAATGGAAGCCGATCTCGGCCGTCAGAGCGCGCGGCGTCACGTAATGCGTGCCGCTGAAGGTTGAGAGGAAGTTGTACACGGCGTCCTTGTTGCCTATGTTGATTGCAGTAAGGCGAGCACTCCATTTGTAGCGGTCGCCGTGGAACAGATTGTCGTGCCCGATGACAACGTCAAACAAGTTGCGCCCGAGAACGCGCGGCGGATTGCGATCGTCATTCTCCGTCCCGGGCGCTGGTATCTTCAACTTAGTCGATCCATAGAGAGAAGCGGGGCACAAATCATTCGGGCTGATCGGCGTGCCCACAGGGTTTGCAGCACTAGGCGGAGTTGCGCGCACCGTTCCGCAAAAAAGTCCTGCCTGAAATTGCTGGTCAGGGCTGAGGCCCGAGACGTCTACAACAGTGTCTGACCCATTAGGTCCGTTGTTGCAGTTGCCTCCTGCGCATGGAACAGCGCCTGCGACAAGGCCACTGTCGTACCGCCAATTGAATCCAACCCACGGCCCGCGCTTCGCAAACTGATATTGCAGGTGCGCCGTTAGGTTGAATTTCTCGTCGTGGTCGATGCGAAACACGCCGCCTTCTCCTCCCGGCGTAGCGCCCACGCCGCCGAGCTGCGGTTCGAAGAAGCGTGCGGCCACGCTGGACATGACGACGAGAGCGGAAAAGCCGCGGTAGTTCGGCACGCTCGCGCGAATGGCGTATCCAGGGATCTTCGAATTGTGCCAAGAAATCGGGAAGAAGATTGGCGTAGCACCGAAGATACTGAAGTCGTAAGCGCCGTGCGTGTACTTCCAGAGGTACTCGGCATCGACGACAAAATACTTGCCGAAGGCTTGCTGGAACCCGGCGTGGAATTCATTGCGATAGCCGGGGGCGATGGTAGTAGGAGTGTTGCTAAAGCTTCCGTCTGGATTCGAACATCCTTCGCCAGAGGCGAAGAAAAGCGCGCCGACTACGGGATTCGCGCAACCAACGCTGGAAAGCACAAGGTTCTCGTTGAAGGGGGTCTCCAGAGCTCTCGCATAGGAAACGCGGAGGACCGTGTTGGTGGGCTTGATGTTGTAGGCGATGCCCAGGCGAGGTTCGACTTGAGTCGCCTTGGAAAGGCCATTATACAAATCTCCACGGATGCCCAGGTTGAAGGACCAGTTGCCCTTTGTGATTGTGTCCTGAACATACAGGGAAAGCTCCTTTACATCCGTTCGCCCGTGAAACGTGAATGAGCTGCCGCCTTGCGTTAAATCTATGGCAAGAAGGGTGGCGCATTGGGGGATCGCAGGATCCGGGCAACCGAATGATGGAAGGAACGTGGGATCGACGATTCCAAAGCCGTCATTCTCCCTGAGGAATGTTTGCTCATACGTGATTCCTGCCTTCACGTTGTGGATCCCCTTCACCCAGGAAAGGCTTGCTCGGGCACCCGCGTTGGTGAGAGTGCGGTCCTGAGCAACGGTCTCCTGCTGAAGGTTCGAAGGGCCGAGGTCTGCGAAAGGGTTGCCGCTCGGGTAGTAGTTGAAAACGTCACGGCGGACGAAAAAACCTAAAGTGAAAACCGCGGAAGCACCAATCAAGTGATTCCAGGTGGGGGCGATATTGAAAGTCCCGATCTTCGCGCGCTGGTCAGTGGGGCCGACCAGATTGCCGTTGGGATCGAGTCCGCCGTTGTCCACTACAAGTCCGTTCCAGGGCGCCGCAAATTGTGCGTCCAACGAATTCGGAGTCTGGAACCAGGAACGCGTGTAGCCGAAGTTAAAATGAAGAGAGTCTGCAGTTGAAAGGGTATAGTCCACACGGTCGAACACATTCTGCTCGTTGCCCTTGCTGTGCGACACGGAGAATTCCGGCGGATCGAGGAATCGGCCGGTGTTGAGTCCGCCCACAGAAATGAAGTTTCCCCACTTCTCGCCGCCATAGGCCATATCGAAGCCACCGGTGACGGAGCCAAATGAACCGTAGGAAGCCGTCACGCTGCCATGCGGTGTCGTCACTCCCTGGCCCGAGCGGGTGGTCACGTTAATCACGAGGCTGGTCTTGCCTCCATATTCGGCCGGCGGCGCTCCAGAGATCACCTCGAGCGACTGGATGGAATCGGCGGGGATCTGGTTCGAGAACACTTTGCTTTGCTGATCGGTGATCGGCTGGCCGTCCACCGAAAATGAATTTTCCGCGTGATCGCCCAAGCCGTGGAAAAGTCCGTTTGAATCCGCCGCGACTCCCGGCGAGGACAGAGTAACGAGCGAGCTTACCGACGAGGACTGGCTTTCGAGTGGAAGCTTCTCGAACAAAGCGCGGTCGATGTCGGTATGGAACGTCGAATCGTTTTCGATCAGGTCTCCGCCACCCTCGACGGTAACGGTCGAGGCGGTTCCGGCTACCGTCAAATCGACGCTCACGGCGAGTGGAACCGAGGATCGCACGTCAACGTCCTGCGCGTAGGTGCCGAACCCCTTCGCCGCGACGGCCAGGTGATACGGGTTCAGCGGGATATTTGAAAAAGTGAAATCTCCCGCTGCGTCAGTGACAGTCGAACGCTCGTAACCGCTGACTGGATTGTGAATTGAAACAGTGGCATTCGAAACGACGCTGCCGGAAGGATCTTTCACCACGCCCGCAATCGTTCCCGAATTGCCTGACTGCGCGAAACTAGAAGCGGTGTGCAGAAAACCGCTGACGCTCAAAAACAAAAATAGCCGGAATATGAGATTCCTGTGCATCATTCCTCCATCCCATTAATGTGGGCAGGTATGTAGCTGCGTGGATAGGGCCGCAAATAGCAGCGGCGGTGCTGACCTCAATCCGAGGTCAACACAACGAGCCGGCCGGTTTTTGGGTATTAAAAACTAAGCTGATGGAGGACCGCGGGAGGAAGGTTGATGAACGACGACGTCGAGTGTGGGATCGACGGGAAGATTTACGGCGAGCCGGGTAACGACTTGAGGTGCAGGCAGCGCATCGCCGTGAGAGAAATCGACCGTCACCGAGTGCGCGAAATGGCACACGCGGCAGTGCTGGTCTTCGAATGCCCGGCTGTGCCAGTGCCCAGCGGCCTGAAGTCCGAAGGACAACAC
>CAVZNU010000012.1:0-136421 GCA_963776695.1 uncultured Acidobacteriota bacterium
CGGGCCACAGTCGCACGCGACATGACCGCTGGAGTAAGCGCGGAACATTTGACCAGCCCCGGCAGCACATTGGGCACGGTCGCCTACATGTCGCCCGAGCAGGTTCGCGGCAAAGAGCTCGATGCGCGAACCGATTTGTTCTCGTTCGGTGCAGTCCTATACGAAATGGCAACGGGAGCGCTTCCCTTCCGGGGTGAGACATCCGGAGTGATTTTCAAGGCAATTCTCGATGGAACGCCCACGCCAGCGATACGCCTGAATCCCGAAATGCCCGCGGAATTGGAGCGCATCCTGAGTAAAACTCTAGAAAAGGACCGCACGCTGCGCTATCAAAGCGCTGCCGACTTGCGTACGGACTTGGCGCGACTGAGACGAGAACAGCAATCGGGACGCACAACGAATGCCGAGATTTCTGCAAGCGTTGCGGCTGCTTCTTCTGCTGGGGCGGCGAGCTCGTCATCTGTCTCAGCCGTTGCGGCTGGTCCTGCCAGTTCCCGCAAGAGGTGGATTGGCGGCACTCTTGCCGCTTTGCTGGCGATTGCCGCAGCCGCCGGGGTTTATTTTCTGCGCGAGAAAACCGAAGGCCATAAGATCACGTCCATAGCAGTGCTACCTTTCGTGAACGCCACCGCCGATCCAAACAACGAGTATCTGAGCGATGGATTGACGGAAAGCTTGATTGGGACGCTTTCGCAATTGCCCAACGTAAGGGTGATGGCGCGCAGCACGGTTTTTCGTTTCAAAGGAGACCAGCAAGACCCGCAGAAGATCGGCAAGTCACTCGATGTGGGAGCCGTGCTGATGGGCCGCGTGACGCAGCATGGCGATGAGTTGGGCGTCCAGGCGGACCTCGTGAATACCGCGGACGGAACCGAGCTGTGGGGCTCGCACTACAATCGCAAACTCTCGGACGTCACTCAGGTGCAGAGCGACATCACCCGGGACGTTTCGAACAAACTGCAAGTTCACCTGAGCGGAGCGTCGAAGGAAAAAATCGGAAGCGCGGGAACGGCCAGTCCGGAAGCGTACCGGCTGTACCTCGAAGGGCGGCAACAGTGGTACGGGCGGACGCCGGCGGGCTTGCTGAAAAGTATTGAGTTGTTCCAGCAGGCGATTGCCGCAGACCCGAACTACGCGCTCGCATACACCGGGCTTGCCAATAGCTATAGCGTAGCGAGTGGCTATGGCCAGTTGATCCCGCCGAAGAAAGCGCGGGTGCTTGCCGAGGAGGCGTCGAAGAAGGCTCTGGAACTGGATAGCTCGCTGCCCGAGGCGCACACCGCGCGGGCCGTGGCGCTGACCAATGCATGGAAGTGGAGCGAGGCCGAGCCCGAATTTCGCCGGGCCATCGAACTGAACCCCAACGACGCTACGGCACATTACTTTTACGCTTTCACTTTCCTGATGCCCCAAAACCGCATCGACCAGGCTCTCGATGAATTTCGCGTTGCGCTTTCGCTTGACCCGCTTTCTCCGATCATGAACGTGAACTATGGGCTGACGATGATGGTGGCGCACCGCTATCCAGAGGCGATCGCGCAGATTAATAAGGTGCTCGAACGCGATCCTTCGTTTGGCCCGGCGCATTTTTATTTGTCGCAAGTCTATGCGACCCAGGGCCGCTATGCGGACGCGGTAGGTGAATTCACCAAAACACTGCTGCCAGCTGTCTCTCTTACTCCGGACGCGCAAGGCTTCATAAAGGCGCTGCTCAGTCCTGACCATGGCCCAGTTCCCGCGAATGTTGGCCTCGCGTATGCGCTTGCAGGAAATCGCGACAAAGCGTTTGAGTATCTCCAGAAGGCCTATTCCGAGGAAGATAATGAACTGATGGCCGTCATAAGATTTCCTGGATTCGACTCGCTCCATTCCGATCCCCGCTGGGCGGAGCTCCTGGGAAAGCTCGGTCTGCCATTGTGAGGCCGTAATCGGAAGCTTCGTTCGGCGGACGGGCCGAGACGTATCAGTTCGCCATGCGTCGATGCGTCCTCTCTTCACCAGCAATTTGCGGAAGTATTGCGTTCCTAGGCAGCTGCCGGGAAGCGGTTGGCAAAAGCCGTTGGAGTAGCTACAGGGAAGCCGATAAATAGAAGTATGACTCCGCCCAAAGCGCGTCCTACAAGCGTCACTGAGTACATCCATCCCGCACCCGGAAGAGGCTCAGAAAAAACTGCGAGAAATGCGCGCGTGTATTCGGTACTCGGCACCCGAGGCCAAGGAAGCGTCCTGAGCCACGGTGCGCTAGTTTCTCCTAGCTTTTATCGAGACGCACCACAGGACATTTTCGAATCGGAGGTGATAATACCTGCTACCAACAGTTATCTGGAAGGATGTTAGATTCTGAAGTGCATTTCTAGGGAGTTGAATCACCACGCCTCTCACTCGTATCGCAGCGCAACCATCGGATCCACGCGCATCGCGCGCCACGCTGGAATGAAGCAGGCAAAAAGCGCCACCGCGCACAGCAGCATCGCCACCGACGTAAACGTCACCGCATCGGTGCTCGTTACTCCCAGCAGCAAAATCTTCAAAAAGCGCGTCAGCGCAAACGCCGCCGCCAGCCCCAGCCCCACACCAATGAACGTCAAGCGAAGCCCGTGCCCCAGCACCAGTCTCAGAATATCTTGCTTGCTCGCGCCCAGCGTCATGCGGATTCCGATTTCGTGGATGCGTTGCCGCGTGGTATAGGCCGTCACTCCGTAAATTCCCACCGCTGCCAGAATCAGTGCCAGCAATCCGAATGCGCCCACAAACGTCCCCGCAATTCGCAGCGGGAAACTCGAAATCTGGTCGCGCACTTCGAGTGTGGTCGCGTCATACACCACCAGGTCCGCGTTCATTTCGTGAATCGCATTCAGCGCCGCCTTGCTGAAGGTCATCGGATCGCCGGTGGTTCGCACCACCATCATCATCCCCGGCCGGTACACCTGGTAGTGCGGCAGATACACAAACGGCATCGGCTTCTCGCTCAAGCTGTTCTGTTTGTAATCTCGCGCCACGCCCACTACAGTAAATTTCTCATGCGTCAAATCTGATTCCATCTGCTTCCCGAGTGCCTCTTGATTCGGCCAGTAGCGATTCGCAAACGCCTGGCTTACGATCGTCACTCGCTGCGAACTCATCGTATCCGCCGCCGTAAAATCGCGCCCTTTCACCATCGGAATCTGCAGCGTCTGGAAATAATTGGGCGTGATGAGCGCCACTTGTGTTTCCATCGATTCATTCGGCTGCAAAACGTATCCTTCCGGCTTCACGCTTGTTGATCCGCTGCCAAACGCCAGCGGCACGCGATTCGCCAGCACCACGGATTCCACCCCCGGCAGCGCTTTCAATTTCTCAACGAGCTGCTTGTCGAATTCCGCCCCGGTTGCGTCCGAATATCCCGCCGTAAACAAATCGTAGGAAGCGATCATCACGTTGTGCGCATTGAATCCCGGATTGATCGACTGCGCGCTCCGGAAACTTCGAATAAACAATCCCGCGCAAATCAGCAGCAGCAGCGAAAGCGAAATCTGCGCCACCACCAGCCCACTGGCAAGCCGCGCCTTCCTCAGCCCGCCCGAAGCGCTCCCGGTATCCTCTTTCAACACCGCCACCGGCGCCACTCCTGACGTCCGCATCGCTGGAAGAATTCCGAAAATCACTCCGGTGAGCAACGAGATCACCAGCGCCGCCAGCAGCACCGTCCGGTCCGTCGTTACGTTCAGCGATATAGGAATATCCTCGCCCACGGGAAGGAACTTCATCAGTGTTCCCTCGGTCCAGAACGTGATCAGCAGCGCGATCGCTCCTCCCGCCATCGATAGCATCGAGCTTTCCACCAGCAGTTGCCGCACCAGCCGCCAACGGCTCGCGCCCAGCGACATTCGAATCGCGATTTCCCTCCGCCGTCCCACCGAGCGCACCAGCATCAGGTTCGCCACGTTCGCACACGCCAGCAGCAGCACCAGTCCGGCGATGATCATCAGCATCGGCAGCAGCGTTGAGAAAAATTGATTCAACCCGTACGGATTCTTCCACAGCGGATAGAGCGTCACGCTGTCGTGACCTCTGTGTTCTTCAGGATAATTTTTCACTTCCGATGCGAGCCGCAGCGTCAACTCCTGCTGCGCCTGCTCGAGCTTCACTCCCGGTTTCATCCGGCCAAACGCCAGCAGCCAGAACTGATGATGGTCGTGCAGCAGGTTGCCCAGCGGATTCAATTGCTCTTCCATCATGATGGGAACCCAGATCTCCGTTCGCACTCCCGTCTGGCTTCCCTGAAACACCGCGGGCGCCACGCCCACGATCGTGTACGGATTTTTGTTGATGTCGATGGTCTGGCCCACGATCTCCGGATTCGCTCCGAAATGCGTTTGCCACAGCCGGTAGCTGATCACCGCCACGGGCGCGCCGCCCGGCTTCAGGTCTTCCTCTGGCAGAAAGGTGCGCCCCAGAAATGGCCGAATGCCCAGCACATCGAAATAATTGGCAGACGTCACCATCCCCCAGATTCGTTCCGGTTTGCCCCTGCCCGTCAGGCTGATCTGCGCAAAGTTGCACGCCGCGATCCCCTCAAAACTCTGCTGCCCGTCGCGAATGGCTTCGATGTCGGGATACGTGAGCGGGAAGGGATTTTCGCCGGGCTTGCTCAGCGTCAGCGACACAACGCGGTCGGGGTCGGTAACTCCCGGGACAGGATTCAGCAGCGCCGAATTGATCCAACTGAAGATTGTGGTATTCGCGCCGATGCCTAGCGCGAGCGTCAGGATGGCGATGGCCGCAAACCCCGGCGCCTTAGCGATCATCCGCAGGCTGTACCGCACGTCTTGCCAAATCGAGGTCATCCGCGCACCTCCAAGCAAAAGTTGGAATGATTCAAAGCATTCCGCGGCCCACATCATCGAACCCCTAAGTGAAGGCTGCAGCAACGCTTAGTCGCACGCCCCTGTTTCCCAATCACCTCCTCCGTCCGTTTCTGGGACGCCCCCTGGCAAGACCGGACATCCCGATAAAAAGCGCCGTTAGGGGGTTTGATGTTAATAAATCCGCTTCTCACCGGGAATTCGCAGAACTATTCCGTTCATAGACGGCTGCTGGGAGGCGGCTGGCAAAAGCCATTGGAGTATCGACAGGGAACCCGATAAAATAAAATTATGACTGCGAAAAAGGCGCGTCCTACAAGTATCACCGAGTACATCAATGCCGCCCCCAAGGAGGCTCGGAAGAAGCTGCGTGAAATCCGTGTCTGTATTCGCACATCTGCACCAGGGGCAACGGAAAGCCTGAAGTGGGGGATGCCAGCCTTTTCGTATCGGAGGATACTGGTCACGTTCGCGGCATTCAAACGTCACATCGGATTCTATCCCACGCCGTCAGCGGTGAAAGCCTTCGCGAAGGATCTTTCGAAATTTGCCACTGCGAGAGGGTCGATTCAGTTTCCGTTGGAGAAGCCGCTGCCGCTACCTCTGATCCGGAAGATCACAGCGTTCCGCGTTCGAGAGAGTGTCGAAGAAGACAGGAAATGGAGAACGTGACGGAAAACCGTACTTGAAACCACTGAACTTGGTAGCGGCCTCACTGCCTCCTGAACATGCGCTTGGATTTGCAGGTTAAACTGCGCATCCCCTTGATTGCTGAGCGCAATTCGGTTAGCTTTGCAATTCGCTGTGAGGCACCTGTGAATATCAGTATTCGGAAAGCCGGGCAGGCCACGATCCTGGACCTCGATGGCCCGCTGAAGCTGGGCGAAGCGGAAGAGGCGTTCCGCAGCCAGATTCAGCAGCTCATGGAAGCAGGGTCCACGCGCGTGGCAGTGAATCTAGCGGGCGTCACGGAACTCGATAGCTCGGGAATCGGAGCTCTCGTGCGTTCCTTCACGATGCTTAAGCGAGCGGGCGGGAAGTGCACGTTTTTTGCGCCGAGCAAACGAGTGATGATGCTGCTGAAAATGGTGCGCCTGGATTCGATCTTGGATTTGTCAGACGACGAAGCCACGGCGCTATCCCGGATTTAGGTTTTCTTCTGCGTAGCAACTCCCCATTGCATTTTCGGACGATCTTGTGACTCGCGTTCCTGCCCGTCTGAACTGATAGTTCTGAGCTGATGATGCGCGCATCGGAGCGGGTTCAAATCGGATTTTCGTTTGGAATGACTGCACTCGCCTGGGTGCGGCCGCTGGAGATGCGGCACAGATGGCGCATGTCGCACCTCGCCAGCGCGGTGGCAGGCGCGATTCTGGTTGCGCGTTTCGCGTTACACAGCTAGGTATCTTCGATCGTTGGGGGTATCACAGAACCGCACACGGTTGCGATTCTAGCGGCGGTCGAGCGCCGGGTGACGCACGTCGCGGCCCGCGACGAAATAGATGACGTCTTCTGCAATGTTCGTGGCGTGGTCGCCGATGCGCTCGAGGTTTTTTGCAACGAGGATCAGCTCGAACGCTGCGAATACCACCGCGGAATTTTCCATCATGTAGGTGAGAAGCTCGCGGAAGAGTTGGTCGCGAAGCCGGTCGACCTGATCGTCGCGCTGGAGCACACTGCGGGCCAGATCGATATCGGCGCGAACCAGCGCGTTCAAACTATCGCGTACCATGCCTTCAGCAAGCTCACTCATGCGCGGAAGATCGACGTACGGTTTCACCTGGGGATGCCGGAGGACGCGCGTGGCAGACTGCGCGATATTGACCGCCTGATCGCCGATGCGTTCAAGGTCGCCATTGATGCGCGAGACCGCCAGGAGAAATCGAAGGTCAGCAGCCATCGGTTGCTGCAACGCAAGCAGGCGCTGCACGCGCTCGTCGATTTCAATTTGCATCTCGTTGATGGCGTCTTCTTCGCTGAGCACGGTTTCAGCGAGGTGCTCTTCGGAGTCCAACACGGCGTGGACTGCCTGGTGCACCGCGCGCTCGGCGAGGCTTCCCATCCACAGCAAGCGCTGCTTCAATTCTTCGAGATCGAGTTCGAAATGGCGTTCCATGTAGTTTCAGTCCCTTCCGATCCAAAGTCTGGAATCCGGGCCGGCAGCCAAGGTGAATTCTAACCGAAGCGCCCGGTGATGTAGGCTTCTGTGCGCGGGTCAGTCGGCGTCGTAAAGAGTTTCGAAGTCTCGCTGTGCTCGATCAGCTTTCCATCGAGCATGAATGCAGTAAAGTCGCTGGCGCGCGCGGCCTGCTGCATGTTGTGCGTGACGATGGCCATCGTGCAACTATCTTTGAGCTGGAACATCAACTCTTCGATCTTTGCGGTCGTCACTGGATCAAGCGCGGAGCAAGGCTCGTCGAGCAGCAGAACTTCGGGATCGACAGCGAGTGCGCGCGCAATGCAGAGGCGCTGCTGCTGTCCGCCAGAAAGAGCGAACGCCGATTTCTTGAGGTAGTCTTTCACTTCTTCCCACAGCGCGGCGCGGCGCAAGCTGTGTTCCACCAAATCGCCCAGGCGACCCTTGAAACCATTAATTCGCAAACCATACGCTACATTTTCGTAGATCGACTTTGGGAATGGATTGGGACGCTGAAAGACCATGCCCACCCGGCGGCGCAAGCCGACCACGTCCATTCCGTGTATATCCTGGCCGTCGAGGAGAATTTCGCCTTCCACGCGAGTATTGCGGATGGTTTCGTTCATGCGGTTGAGGGTCCGCAGGAAAGTAGATTTTCCGCAACCGGAAGGGCCGATCAGGGCGGTTACCTTGTTCACCGGAATGTTTAGATGGAGCCCGAAGATGGCCTGCTTGGGGCCATAGAAGACGTCGAGCTTCGAAATTTTGAAGCGCAATGGCGATTCTTTTTCCAAAATTGTTGAGGACGGATCGATCATCCGGATCTCCGGTGCAAATCGCGCGGTCGTGGGGGTCTTTCCTTGCGCTGCTGAAGCCATCTCACACGCTCCGAACCGCGCCGCCGCGATTCAATATAAGTCGGCAGCCGAGATTGGCCAATAGAACGAGTCCGAGTAAGACGAGACCAGCGGCCCAGGCCTGGCGATGCCAGTCGTCGTAGGGCGCGATCGCATACGTATAGATCATCACTGGAAGCGAAGCGGTGGGCTGGCCCCACGTGCCCCAATAACGATTGCTGAAAGCCGTGAACAGCAGCGGGGCCGTTTCACCCGCGACGCGCGCAAGCGCCAGCAGCATACCGGTTAGAATACCGCCGCTTGCCGCAGGAAGCACTACGGTTGCGATCGTTTTCCACTTACTGGCTCCGAGCGCCATCGCGCCTTCGCGGAGGCTGCCAGGCACAGAGCGCAAAAATTCTTCGGTGCTGCGCACGGTGATGGGAATCACCATGATGCCGAGTGCAAAGCCGCCCGCGAGAGTCGAGAAGTGTTTCACCGGGAGCACCACGAGCGAGTAAGCAAAGATGCCGATCACAATGGACGGCACGCCGTTGAGCAAATCCGTGGTGTAACGGACAACGAACGAGAACGTCTTGCCGCCAAATTCTGCCAGATACACGCCGGCCAGCATACCAACCGGCAAACCCATCACCGCAGCAAGCAATAAAAGTTTGAGGCTGCCAAGAATGGCGTTGGCCATTCCGCCACCCGTTTCACCCACAGGTTTCGGCAATTGCGTGAAAAAATTCCAATTCAAAGAAGCGCCGCCGTGCCAGACGAGGTAGCCGAGAATCAAGAAGAGGACGGAAACCACGGAGAGAGCGGCGATTCCGGTGAGCGTGAGCATCACGGCGTTGAGCGATTTTCTCCAGATCAAAAGTGGGCGGCTCATGCGGGACGCCCTCCGCCGCGCTCAGTTGCGACAATTAAAACGCGCGCGAGTCCGTTCAGGATAAACGTCATCAGAAACAGCACGAGTCCAAGCTCGATGAGCGCGCTGAGGTACAAATCACCAGTCGCTTCGGTGAATTCGTTCGCGATCACCGCAGCGATCGTGTAGCCCGGCGCGAAAAGCGATGCGCTGATCTTCGGATCGTTGCCGATCACCATAGTGACGGCCATTGTTTCACCCAGCGCGCGCGCCAGTGCTAGAAACACCGAGCCCATGATTCCCGTTCGCGCCCACGGGACAACCACTTTCCACGTCGCTTCCCAACGCGTTGCACCCAGCGCAAGAGCGGCTTCGCGCTGCTCGCGCGGTACTGTCAGCAAAACTTCCCGTGACACGGAAATGATGAACGGCACAACCATGATCGCCAGCACAATTCCGGCGGTAAGAAAGCCCACTCCATAATTCGGCCCCGCGAAAACTTTTCCGATTACGGGTACATGTCCCAGCGTGCCGATCAGGGCTGGCCCGAGCCAAGTTCGCATCAGAGGCACAACGATGAAAATTCCGAGCAAGCCGTAGATTACGCTGGGAACGGCTGCCAGCAGGTCGATTAGAAACGAGATGATGTCGCTGATTTTTCGCGGCGCGAGCTCAGACAGAAAAATCGCGCTGGCCAGTCCGAGTGGGACGGCGATTACAAGCGACACGACCGACGTCACGAGCGTGCCGTAAATAAATGGAGCAGCGCCGAAAGTGTCGAAGATCGGGTCCCAGGTTCGCGTCCAAAAGAAATTCCATCCGAACTTTGCGCGCGACAGGTGAGAGTTTACCCATAGCTCCCACACCAGCATCGAGGTGATAAGAAGAATTGTCGCTGCAAATGTAAGCGTGAGGACGTGTGCGATTTCATCGCCGTGGCGGAGTCGTTGAAGCAAGGCACGCGGCCCCGACAAAGGCGGAGCCGCGTGCTGAATCGTGGTGGCCGTTGCGGTCATGCTACTGGATGAACGAAATCGCCTTCAGTTCCTTTTCGATCACTGGTTTGGGCAAGCGCGCGTAGGACAAGCCTTCGTTGTAGCCCTGTCCATCGGTCAGCATCCACTTTAGAAAACCCTTGATCGCGTCGCGCTTCGTGGCATCCGAAATCTGAGCGGGAATCAGAAGCCATGTAAAGCTCGAGATCGGATACACCGTTGGGCCCGGTTCGTTCGTGATCGATACACGGAAGTCGGCAGGCATATCTTTCGCCGCCGCTGCGGCTGCCGCAGTGACGCCGGCCAAATCGGCCTTTACGAATTTACCGGAAGCGTTTTGAACTTTTCCGTAGCTGATGTTGTTCTGGACCGCGTAGATCAGTTCGACGTAGCCAACTGCATTGGGCGTCTGCTTCACAAGTCCGGAGACACCTTCATTTCCCTTGCCGCCGAGGCCGACGGGCCATTGCACGGAAGTGCCTGTTCCGACTTTGCCTTTCCAATCCGCGCTGACCTTGGAAAGAAAATCGGTCCAGATGTAGGAAGTGCCACTGCCGTCGGCGCGATGAACAACCACGATATCGGCGGCGGGCAGAGTCACGCCCGAATTGGCCTTCGTGATTTCCGGATCGTTCCACTTCGTGATCGTCCCCAGATAAATTCCTGCGATCGCTTTCTGGGTGAAATTCAGTTCACCCGTCACGCCCGCAACGTTGTAAATCGGGATCACCGCGCCGAGCACCGTCGGGAAATGCAAAATCTTGAATTTTGAGTCCTTGAGCTGGTCATCGGTCATCGGGCCATCGGAAGCGCCGAAGTCGACGGTGCCTGCCTGGAGCTGGCGAATTCCGCCACCAGAGCCGATCGATTGGTAATTGATTTGAACGTCCGCGTTCTTCTGGTGATACACATCAAACCATTTGGAGTAAATCGGATAGGGGAAAGTCGCGCCTGCCGCGTTGAGCAGAATTGTGCCCGGCTTAGCCGCTGCGACGAGTGCCAGGGCGAACAGAACCGACACGACGACCAAAGTCTTCTTCATAGTGGCTGATTTCTCCTTAGGGGTATTTTTCGTCCGAATTGTTACAGCCGTGTTACATCAGCAAAAATTCGAAATGACACAACCTGCCTCGCTTCCAGAGATTTAGGAGGCGCGGCCCCGGGGGTTGTCCAGGCCGCGCCTCTTTGGTGGGCGCAGGTCGTAGCTGCGTTTTCTAGCGCAAACTGCTGGCGCGCTAGAACTTGTAGGCGCCGGGCGCGGCTGCCACAGAAGCTGATTTACGCTTTGGCAGCGAGCATTCGGCTACGAATAGGATGGGGCAGCGTAGACGTGCGTGTTGAATGCCGGATGACCAAGATGTGAAAAAATTGTTACGAAGCTTTGGCATCTTCCTGCGACTCCAGTTGCCGCGCGCGGCCGTGCCGGACTTCAAGGCCGCGGACCCAGAACAAAACATCCTCGGCGATGTTTGTGGCATGGTCCGCAATTCGTTCCAAGTGACGCGAAGCGAGGACAAAGTGGAGGTTCGGAGCCGCGAGCGAGGGGTCCTGCCTCATGCCGGCGAGGAGAGCTTCGAAAACCTGATCGCGATATTGGTCCACCACATCATCGCTTTCGAGTACTTGCGTGGCCAAATCCACATTCTGGTAGATAAGAGCCCCGAGGCATTTTGAAACCATCGCGCGCACCGCCGTTGTCATCGGCTCGAGTTCAGGAGGCGTCTCCACCTGGCCCATTCCTGAAAGTGAAATCGCGCGCTCGCTAAGGTTGACGGCAAGATCGCCCATTCTTTCAAGGTCGTTGTTGATCTTCAGCGTGGCTACGATCAGGCGCACGTCGGTTTCAAGCAAGTTTGGCTGGCGCAACATGCGGATGGCATGTTCGTCGATCAGAATTTCCATTTCGTTGATGCGAGGCTCGGTGAGAAAAACTTCGCTCGCGAGGCGCTCGTTGCGCTCGAGGAGCGCCCAAAGGGCGCGGTTCAACGACGATTCCACCGTGCGAGCCTGGGAGATGAGGTAGTTCACGAGAACATTCTGAAAAATTCCTTCCGAACTTGCTTTTGTCGCTGCCACGATCCGTATTCCTCCCAAGGGCCGACTGACGAACCAGTGTCGACGGCTTCTTTTATGAGCAGCTACAGGATGAGAGAGCGATATTGCAAGTGGTTGAATCGATTGTGAATGTTTCAACACATCTGCGGGAAACAGCAGGTGCTTAGCTAGCGAGAGGAATTGAAAAGAAAAACTTCGAACCCTGGCCGACGCCGCTTTCCACCCACAACCGTCCGCCATGCGCCTCAACAATATGTTTCGCGATCGAAAGGCCCAGGCCGGTGCCGCCTGCTTCGCGGGAGCGAGCCGCGTCCACGCGGTAGAAGCGTTCGAAGATGCGTTCCTGGTCGGCGACGGGAATACCGATGCCGGTATCCGAAACGGTGATGACCACTTCGCGCGAACCCGCGCTGGCGCTCACTCGGATATGGCCGCCTTGTGGAGTGTACTGGATTGCGTTGTCGAGCAAGTTTTGCAGCACGTCGCGCAAAAGGCTGGCATCGCCGAGCACCGGCGGAAGCCCGGGAGTAATATCGATTTCAAGCGTGATTTGTCTGCGGCCGGCTTTCATCAGCGCGGTTTCCGCGCAGCGCTCGATAAGCTCGATCACGCTAACGGGCGAAAATTCCACTTCGAGCTTTCCCGCCTCGATGCGCGCGAGTTTCAGGAGATCGTCAGTGAGCCGGGCGAGCCGGTTCGCATGGTCGCGCATGATTTCGAGGAAGCGGCGATTGTTTTTTGGATCTTCGAGCGCGCCGCCGAGAAGAGTTTCCGCGAAGCCCTGGATCGCGGTGAGCGGCGTCTTGAACTCGTGCGAGACGTTGGCGACGAAATCCTGGCGCACGCGCTCGAGGCGTCTGAGTTCGGTGACGTCGTGCAGAACGACCACCGCGCCCGATGGTCTTTCAGCAAGTGCGGTTGCGGAGGATTGAGCGGGAGCACCGGGCACGCCGGGCGTGTGCTCGAGCGCCTTCACTGGCGCGGCCGTCACCGAGAAACTCTGCTGCTGGACGATTCCTGTCGCGATGTCGCTTTGCAGGCCCTCTTCGCCCTTCAGAGCTCTGCGAATCAAGCCGGTCAATTCTGAATTGCGCACCACTTCGATCAACGGGCGCCCTTCACTGCTCTTGGAATCGATGTTGAGGATTTCCGCGAATGCGCGATTGCAGAAGACGAGCCGTTCGTGCGCGTCGATCACCGCCACGCCTTCCACCATGCTTCGCAGAATTGCGCTCGAGCGATTTCGTTCGCCGCTCAGCAAGTTAATTTCGGATTCCAGGCGTCTCGCTGTTTCGTTGAGCGATTCACCCAGCTCGGCGAGTTCATCGCGCGAATCTTCTCCCGGTAGAGGCCGGAAGTCGCCTTCGGCGACACGTTTCGAGAATTGCGTAAGCCGCTCGACGCGAGCAGAAAACATCCGCGAAATCACGAGCGATGCAATCAGTCCAACCAGGAAAATCACGAGTGAGGCGACAAGCAGCCGCTGGCGAAGTTCGGTGAGCGGGAAATCGATTCTCGCCAACGGCTTCGCCGCCCGGATCACTACGGGCGGCCCGGTTGGCGGCTGATAACGGATCGCGTCATATACAAGTTGCCGCTGAAGAGTGGCGCTGAAGCGAACGGAACGACCTTGGCCTCTCGCGAAGGCTTGCTGAATTTCCGGGCGATTGGAGTGATTTTCCATCGTCTCGGGATCGTGGCCGGAGTCGGCAAGGACCGTGCCGGTGCTGTCGATTACGGTTACGCGCGCGCCCGAATGCGACATCCACTCGACCCAGGAGCGAAGCTGTGGAAGATCGTCGATTTTCGGAGCGCCTGCCTGAGCGAGGTTCAGGAGTGATAGCAGCTCGTCGTTAGCGGAGCGAATGTAATCGCGGCGAAGAACTCGCGCGGAATAAAGGTCGACCGCGAGCAAAACACCGAGCAGCAGGGCGAGATACGTCAGCCCCAGCTTCCAGAACAGCCTAGCTCGCACGGGTCTCGAAGAGGTATCCGGCGCCGCGAATCGTTTTCATATACACGGGATGCTGCGGATCGGCCTCAACTTTTTCCCGCAACCGGCGAACGTATACATCCACGCTCCGTGGCGTCACGAACCGCTCCGTGCCCCACACGCCATCCAGCAATTGGTCGCGCGTGAAAACACGATTGGCCCGAGCCGCGAGGAAGTAGAGAAGCCGGAATTCGAGCGTGCTCATCGGGACGGGTTTCCCCGCGCGGGTGACGCGATAAGCAGCTGGATCGATGCGGAGCAGCCCGATCTCGAGCGCCTTCTCAGAGGGAGTTCCGGGTTCTGCGCGGCGAAGCAGAGCCTTCACGCGAGCCGCCAGCTCCCGCGGACTGAATGGTTTGGTGACGTAATCATCGGCTCCCAGTTCCAGGCCGACGACGCGGTCCGCCTCTTCGCCCTTGGCGGTGAGTATCAGAATCGGCAGCCGGTTCAAGCTCACGTCCTTGCGAACTTCTTTGCATATTTCGAGGCCCGAAAGTTTGGGCAACATCAGATCGAGTATTAGAAGATCGGGCGGCGTTTTCCGCAGCTGTGCGAGCCCGGTGGCTCCGTCGGAGCTGGAACCCACTTGATAGCCATCTTTCTCAAGGTTGTACCGCACCAGTTCCACGATGTCTTTATCGTCTTCTACCAGCAGAATGCGTTTCATCGGTTATCTCTCGTCGCTTGCCCACACCATACGGGAAACAGAGGTTCGGAAGCAAGCTGACCATTTTTACATTCTTTGATTAACGGAATGTTACAAATGGTTCATCGCGGGCCATCCCGTTTTCGTCCTTCTATCTCTTATTTTGATGCTGGTGATTCCCGTTTTGGCGCGCATGCACTGTACTAGCGCGACGATGCGGTCTTTGTGGAACACAGCCTTCTGCTTCCGCTGAGCGCGCAACGGGTTCGCACGGAGTTACAAAAGGGCCTGTGCGCTTTGTTGCTCGCTTTGGCCATAGTTCTGCACTCATTCAGATCTATTAGAACCGCGATGCCAAGACGCAATCGGGCCGATATCAATTACAGAGGAATCTCGCATGGACGCGCTTGTTGGAAGGCAATTGGATCCGGAGCGTAAGAGCCCAGAGTCAGTGGGCTTCGAAGCAGGGCTGCGACGGAAAATCGTAGGGCAGGACGAAGCGGTGCAGGCCGTCGTAGATCTGTACCAGGTGTTTCGTGCTGGCTTGAATTCGCCGGGACGGCCGGTGGGGAACTTGCTGTTTCTTGGGCCCACGGGCGCAGGCAAGACGCGTGTGGTGGAAGCCACGGCCGAAGTGTTGTTCGGCGATCCGCGCGCGGTGATTCGAGTGGACTGCGCCGAATTCCAACACTCGCACGAGATTGCCAAGCTAATCGGCTCGCCTCCGGGATATTTGGGTCACCGGGAAACGCATCCGCTAATCACGCAGGAAGCGCTCGCCCAATACCATACCGAAAAACTGAAAATTTCATTTTTGCTTTTCGACGAAATCGAGAAGGCGTCGGATGCACTGTGGCAATTGCTGCTCGGCATTCTCGACAAAGCGACACTGACGCTGGGAGACAACCAACGAGTGGACTTGTCAAAAACGATGATTTTCCTCACGTCGAATTTGGGTGGCGGAGAAATCACCCAGCTGATGACGGGTGGGATGGGATTTGCGCCTTCGGTTCATGCCGATTCGACCCCGCGCTTGGACGAAAAGATCGAGAAGACAGCAGTAGAAGCAGCGAAGAGGAAATTCGCGCCGGAATTCATGAACCGGATCGACAAGACGATCGTGTTCCACCCCCTGCGTTCGGAGCAATTGGAGCAGATTCTCGAAATCGAACTCGGGATGGTGCAGCAGCGAGTTCTCGAGACCGCCAAGGGACGTTTCCTATTTCGCGTGATGCCGGCGGCGCGGGAATTTCTGCTCCGCGAAGGAACGGACCTCAAATACGGAGCGCGTCATTTGAAGAGGGCGATCGAGCGGCGCCTCGTGTATCCGATCGCGAATTTACTTTCGACAGAACAGATAAGCCTGGGAGACATGATTTCGGTGGACTGCACCGGCTCTGACAGCTTGATCTTCATGAAGGAAGCAGAAGGCGCGCTTGTACCGATCGAGGTACGGCAGAAGACAATCGATTTGGCGGTGGCGCATTCGGGCGCCCGCGCATTTCCGATCCCTTCGAATGTTTCGGTTGGCAGCCACTTGCCCTTTCGTCCGACGCGCTGAGCGGCCGGAATTTTTGCGCAAACTTGGAAATGAGCGCCCGCAAACAGGAACCTCGAGGGGTGACAAAGAATTACCGCGGGAGATGCAGTTCCGCCACTTCGCACATCTTCGCTCGACGGGTGAAACTCATTCCGCTCCTCGTGATGATCGTTTCGTGCGCGATCATAAATTCAGCTGTTGTGATCGCTCAAACGAAGTCCACTGGCGAGTACCAGGTCAAAGCAGAATATCTTTACAAATTTGCAAAATTTACGGATTGGCCGCCGGACGCTTTTGCCGGTTCGAAACAACCGCTCGGCGTGTGCATATTTGGCCGCGATCCCTTCGGCCGCACTCTCGAACTTGTATTACTCGGCAAATCCGTCGGTGATCGCCCGGTCATGCTCGGCCGCGCCACTCAGATCCAGGATCTGTCGGGGTGCCACATTGTGTTCATTGCCGGATCCGAAAATTTGCGGATTCCGATTTTACTGAGCCACCTCCAGGGGCGCGCGATTCTGCTTGTCGGGGAAACTGAAGGCTTCGCAGCTTCCGGCGGCATCATTCAGTTCACGGTTGAACGAGAGCATGTGCATTTCTTCATCAACCCGGACGCAGCAGCGCGTGCAGGCCTGAAGATCAGTTCCAAACTCCTCGCGTTGGCGCAGATCGTGCGTGATTCGAGCCAGTCCGCTTCCAGGAGCGAGCTGAAATGAACTTCGGGCGCGGCTCATCAATCCGCCAAAAGATCACCTACCTCGTGCTGCTCACCTCCGGAGTGGCAGTGCTGGTGGCCTGCAGCGCATTCGCAATCTACGACATCGTCACCGCTCGAGCTTCATTGGCTCGAGATCTCAACACTCTCGCACAAATCACCGGGTCCAACAGCACCGCCGCATTGTCCTTCGATGATAAGCAATCGGCGAATGAAATCCTCAGTTCACTCAGCGCTCAACCCCACATCGTCGAGGCCTGTATTTATACGCGTGAGGGAAAAGTATTTGCGAAGTACAGCCGCAACGGTTCGGCCCCGGACTTCATCCCTCCTCCGGTTGCTCCCGACGGAGTTTTGACGGTTTCCGGGTTTATGCAAGTGTTCCGTCAGATCCGGCTGATGGACGATGGAATCGGTACGATTTACGTGAAAACGGATCTGCAAGAACTCAAAGCCCGCACGGCTCACTTCGCTTGGATCATTCTTGGAGTGATACTGACTTCTTTCGCTACCGTGTATTTCTCCGTTTCCCGTCTTCAGCGAGTGATTTCCGAACCGATTCTCGACCTGGCCCGGACAGCCTTCGCCGTTTCGACCGGCAAAGACTATTCGCTTCGAGCCACGAAGCGGAACGACGACGAGATCGGATTTCTGTTTGACCGCTTCAACGAAATGCTCGGTCAAATTCAGGAGCGTGACATCGCGCTTGGGCATGCCCGCGAAGGGCTGGAATCTCGCGTGAATGAACGCACACTTGAACTGCAGAACGAAGTTGCGGAACGAACCCAAGCGGAGCGTTTGCTCGAAGAGCGCACCGCCTTTCTGAACTCTCTCATCGAAATGATTCCTCTCGCCATCGTTGTTCTCGATAACGGCTTCCGCGTGAAGATGTGCAACCCCGCCTTTGACAGTATGTTCCGCTATCGCCTTGAGGACATCCTCGGCCGTCCGCTCAGTGATTTCGTCGCTCCAGGGGAACTGGCTGACGAAGTGAAATCGAACCAGCTAGCACTCGCGAAAGGCGACGCCATCCACGTGACGGCCCGACGCGCTCGAAGCGACGGAAGCCTTCTCGACGTCGAAGCATTCTCCGTGCCCCTCCGCTCAAAAGGAAGCGTGACGGGATACTTGATGCTCTACCAGGACATCACCGAGCGGAAACTTGCCGAAGTAGCGCTTCATCGGGCAAAAGAAGCCGCGGAAGCCGCGAGCCTGGCGAAAAGCGAATTCCTTGCCAACATGAGCCACGAGATTCGCACGCCGATGAACGGCATCATCGGCATGACGGAGTTGGCATTCGACACGGATCTGACGAGCGAACAGCGCGAATACCTCGGCATGGTGAAATCTTCGGCCGCCTCTTTATTGACCCTCATTAACGACATCCTCGATTTCTCGAAGATTGAAGCGGGAAAACTCGACCTGGACGTGAGCGATTTCCCCTTGCGGCAGAGCGTAGGGGACACGATGAAGACGCTCGGATTCCGCGCCCACCAAAAAGGTCTGGAGCTTGCGTGGCGCGTCGCGCCGGACGTGCCCGATTACCTCGCCGGCGACATGAGCCGCATACGCCAGATATTGGTCAACCTCGTGGGGAATTCCGTGAAGTTCACCGAGCGCGGGGAAGTGGTCGTCGAGATTGAAAAAGATACGGAGTCAACCGCCAACATTGCTGTTCTGCACTTTCGTGTGCGCGACACAGGAATTGGAATCGCAAAAGAAAAACATGGCATGGTTTTTGGAGCGTTCACACAAGCCGATAGTTCGACCACTCGGAGGTATGGCGGGACAGGGCTCGGACTCGCGATCACCAAGCGCCTCGTGGACCTAATGGACGGAAAGATCTGGCTGGAAAGTGAGCCGGGTGTTGGCAGCACCTTTCATTTCACGATTCGGTGCGGGATCGCCGTAGGTCAGGCCTCCGTGCACGTCCCGGATCCCAGAATCCTTGCTCACACCTCGGTTCTGATCGTAGACGACAACGAAACCAATAGGCTCATTCTTGTCGAGATGCTCGGACGGTCGGGAATGAAGGTGGAAACAGCGACGAGCGCGCAGGAGGCCCTGGCGAGTCTCGATCGCGCCGCCACTCGCGGGTCACGTTTTGCCGCGGTTATCTCCGATCTGCAAATGCCAGACATGGACGGATTCGGATTGGTTGAGAACATTCGCAAGAGCGCTCAGTTCGGCGAGATTCCGGTGCTCCTTTTGAGTTCCAGCGCGCAGCAAGGCGAGCGGGAGCGATGCCAGAAATTGAAGATCGCCGCGTATCTGGCGAAACCGATCCAGCCTTCTGAACTTCTCCACGCCATCTTGCACGCCTTGTCGGTGCGCGCGAATGAACCTCACTTGCAGGCGCCTGCGAAGGCCCCGTCAGCGCCAATCGAAGGGAGGAAAGAAATGAAAGTCTTACTCGCTGAGGACAATGCTGTGAATCGGACGCTTGCCAAGCGCTTGCTGGAGAAACACGGTCACACAGTTGTCGTAGTTGAAAACGGTCGGGCAGCTCTTGAAGCGCTCGAACGCGAAACTGTCGATCTAGTCCTGATGGACGTGCAGATGCCGGAAATGGACGGACTTGAAGCAACCGCTGCGATTCGAGAAAAGGAAAAACGATTGGGTGGCCACATGCCGATTATTACCCTCACGGCTCACGCCATGAAGGGTGACCGGGAGAAATGTCTGGCGGCCGGAGCCGACGATTATTTGACCAAACCCATTCGCACCGCGGAACTTTTCGAGGCACTCAACCGGATTCAAAACGCCAAGAACAAAGCTGGACCTGCGGTGATTCCCGCGGCAAAAACGCCCGGCACCAACGAATTCGACATTGATGCCGCACTCCAGCACGTCGAAGGCGACCGCGAGCTACTGGACGAAATCATTGGGATTTTTTCAGAAGAGTGCCCAAAATTAATGAACGCGATTCAAAATGCGATTCGCGCCGGCGATCTGCAGCTGCTGGAACGCGCGGCTCACTCGTTGAAAGGATCGGCTGCAAACTTGTGTGCCATTCATGTGACACGGCCCGCAGCGGAACTCGAAGAATCCGCACGGGCCGGAGACCTTTCTGGCGCACGAGCTCAATTCCTCGTGCTTGAAAACGCAGTCGAAAAACTCCTCCCCGAACTCGAATCCAGCTCTCGAAAGGTGACGAGTTGAACTTCTTATCCATCCCCGAAATGAATCGTCGTCTCAGCGCGCTTCGCGGATACGAGCTGTCTGCGTCCTCTCCGGAGTCACGTTTGTGGCGCGTGGGAATCGCAGTAGGCTTCATCCTGCTTTACGTGCTGCTGGACCGCTCAGCCGTTTACTTCCAGATGTGGGAGGGAATCAGCGCCTGGTATCCGCCCGCTGGACTTGCGATGGCGCTTCTCATCGGACTTGATATCTCCTATGCGCCGTTGCTGCTAATCGCGGGAATGGTGGCTGCAACCTTTAATTACCCGCTCTCATCGTTTTCGCTGGGCTTTTGGGCGGTCAATACAGTGGTTGCGGTCGGATACACGGCCGCCGCTTACGTACTGCGCCGGGTGTTGCGCGTGAACACCGGCTTCCGATCGCTGCGGGACGTGAATTGGTTTGTAGCGATGGCGCTGGCGTCTTCATTTTGTGTTGCTGCTGCCGGGTCGGCAATTTTCCTGTGGAGTAGAACGCTTCGATGGGCTGACTATCCCAAAGCTGTGTTGAATTGGTGGGTCGGTGACGCGGTCGCCCTGGTTTGCCTGACGCCGTTTCTCCTCATCCATCTTACGCCGTGGCTGCAAAGGCGCGCAGGCCTGCGTGACCCAGGGTCAGTTCCGTCCGAAGCGCTCGTCGTGACGAGAATTACAGGCAGCTCCCACAATACAAGGCGCCTCGAAGACTGCGCGCATATGGCAAGCATCCTTCTGTCGTTATGGATTGTGTTCGGATGGAATTTTGTGAAGAGTGACGGGCTCTTCTACCTATTCTTCCTGCCGATTCTTTGGATCGCTGTCCGGCGGGGTCTGCGGGGAGTCACGTTCGCCGTGGTGCTGCTGAATTCTGGAGCGATGCTTATGCTTCGTCTCAATTCGGCGGACCCGCACCGGCTGACTCTGTTACAGATTCTGATGTTGCTCGTTTCCCTCACTGGTCTCTCCGTCGGCACCGTTATCTCAGAGCGGAAGCGAGCGGAGCAGGAATCGCGGGAAGGCGAAGCGAGGCTCCTGGCGCTCGTGCAGTCGATCGATGAGCTGGTTTTTGAGTTTGATGCGGATGGAATCTGCAAAAACATCTGGACGAATGACGAAAATCTTCTCATTCGCCCCAAAGCTGAGTTGATCGGACGCCCCGTGACTGCATCTCTCGGCGACGAGGTAACCCGTCAATTCCTTCCGATCTTTCGGCGCGTGATGCAGAGCGGAAATGGTGAAACTGTCGAATATGCGATCCCGTTCTCTGCCGGGACGCGCTGGTTTCTTGGTCGAGTGACCGCAATTCCAGCCCCCGACGGCACGGCGAAGTCTGTCTGCATGACCGCTCGCGATGTCACCGCGCGCAAACGCGCAGAAGAAGAGTTGCTCATCGCGAAAGATGCTGCCGAGGCCGTAAGCCGGGCGAAAAGTGAATTTGTAGCGAATATGAGCCACGAAATTCGCACCCCAATGAATGGAATCATCGGGATGACGGAACTGGCCCTTGATACCGACCTGACCGCCGACCAGCGCGAATATATGGAACTGGTCAAGCTCTCTGCCGATTCCCTGTTGACGTTGCTGAACGACATTCTCGACTTTTCCAAGATCGAGGCCGGAAAGATGGATGTGGAACCGATTGAGTTTGCGGTTCGGGAGAATTTGGACGAGACGTTAAAACTCATGCGATTCCGGGCCCGGCAGAAAGGATTGGAATTCGCCTGGAAGTTGGCGGCGGATGTGCCTCCGATACTAATTGGTGATCCGGCCCGGCTCCGCCAGGTACTGATCAATCTGATCGGCAACGCTATCAAATTCACAGAACAGGGCGGAATCGAAGTGGATGTAAGCGAGGAGTCGCGAAACGAAGAATCCATGGAACTTCGCTTTCGCGTGACTGACACCGGAATCGGAATCCTGCCGGAAAAGCAGGCGCTGATCTTCGATGCGTTCACACAGGCCGATAGCTCGACCACTCGAAAATTTGGCGGCACCGGATTGGGCCTCGCGATCTCCAGCAGCCTCGTCAAGTTAATGGGAGGCGGGATCTCGGTCACGAGCGAGCCGGGAAAAGGAAGTACATTTGATTTCACAGCGAGATTTGGCCTCGTGGCTGCCGGCTCCAACGCTGTGACGCCAGAAAATCATTCGGAGAGTCTGCGATCGGAGAGTTTGAAATGAATGCAGAAAACGAACGGAAGGTTCGAATACTTATCGCAGAGGACGATCCCGTCTCGCGGCGCGTACTGGAATCATTCCTGAAAAAGTGGGGCTACGAGGTGACAGTAGCAAATGATGGGTTGGAAGCTTTGCGTCTGCTCGAAAGCCGCGACGCGCCACGATTGGCGGTGTTGGACTGGATGATGCCGGGCATGGAGGGAGTGCAGATCTGCAAACGGGTACGCGCGGAATCGGACCGTCCATACATATACCTTCTGCTACTTACGGCACGAACACAGAAGGACGACGTGCTCCAGGGTTTGGAAGCTGGCGCGGACGACTACCTTACAAAACCGTTTGGCGCTCAGGAATTGCGCGCGCGTCTCCTTGTGGGGAAGCGCATACTCGATTGGCAGGACAAACTGATCGACGCGCGCGAAAAACTGCTTTTCCAAGCCACCCACGACGCACTCACGGGTATCGCGAATCGCGGCGTCAGCCTCGACGCGCTGCGCCGGGAACGCTCCCGCCAGGAGCGTGAAAGAGGCCCATTCGCGATCGCCATGCTGGATATCGATCATTTTAAATATGTGAATGACACGTATGGCCATCTGACCGGCGATGTGGTCCTCACCGAAGCCGCCCAGCGAGTCAAGGATTGTGTCCGGCCATACGACACGGTCGGGCGGTACGGAGGTGAAGAATTTCTTGTCGTCCTCCCGCGAGCGGATGGGAGTGCCGCCGTGCGCGTCGCCGAGAGAATTCGTGCTTCGATCGAATCCGAACCGTTCGTCACCGATTCAGGCACCCTAACGATTACGGCGAGCCTGGGTGTGGCGGTGAGCAGCGATGCGAATCCCTTGGAAGCAAAGATACTTTTGCGGTACGCAGATGAAGCGCTGTATCGCGCGAAAGCGTTGGGACGCAACCGCGTGGAGCTTGCGAGTGATCCCGAGTTCATAATCCCCGGCGCGCCGCCTCCGGCCGGCATTCCTATCAAGATTTAGCATGAGCTTTGAAGATGCGGCGCGAAAATTTCGCGCGAAAGGCTACATCGAAAAATATGGCTCGCAGCAGCATCTTCATCGCGCAGTCCACGATTAACGCGCCCGCCGAGGAGGTTTTCCGTTGGCACGCGGAGCCGGGTGCGCTCGAACGGCTCACGCCTCCTTGGGAGCCTCTCGAAGTAGAGCAGGCGGCGCCAGGAGTTCGTGATGGCGACCGCGGCGTGTTGCGCGTGCGCGTGGGGCCGTTCCGCATGCGGTGGGAATTCGAGCATTGCGACTACCTGGAAGGACGTCAATTTCGTGACATTCAAATTTCCGGCCCGTTTCGTCGCTGGGACCATACTCACCGCATGACGCCGGAAGGTCCGCACTCGTGCCTGCTCGAAGACCGCGTCGAGTACGAATTGCCTATGGGATTTCTCGGCAAATTTTTCGGCGATTGGTTCGTCCGCCAAAAACTAAAGAAACTTTTTCGCTACAGGCATCGCGTCACCGCCGAAGCAATGGCCGCGCGCTCGCCGCAGAGATCAATATGACTATGCGTTTTCGAACAATTGCTCCCCGCCGCGACTCTGCTTCGCCGTCCTCGAAGTGCCCGCAATGGGGCCGCTTGGAGAGCCATACGCATGCGTATGGCCACTTCGCCTTTTACATCTCGTAGCGTCTGTTCGATTCCAGTTCCGCGAACACCAGAATTTGGTATACATTTAGAGTCGATTGGCAGCGCCGTTGCGCGCCAAACGAGTTTGTTTGTCTGGGCGTGAAGGGATCGAGCCATGAATCCGACGAAGTCTGGATCGGTAGTGAACAACACCGCTGCACCCGCCGGCTCGCGCCGCGATTCTCTGACGATTGTCGATAACCGCAACGGCAGTCAGTACGAAGTTCCCATCACGCACGACACGATCCGCGCCATCGATCTGCGCCAGATCAAAATCGATAAATCCGACTTCGGAATGATGAGCTACGATCCCTCGTACTCCAACACGGCGTCGTGTAGCAGCAAGATCACGTTCATCGACGGCGACAAAGGAATTCTGCGCTATCGCGGTTACTCGATCGAAGAGCTCGCCGAAAAGAGCACGTATCTCGAAACAGCCTACCTCCTTCTGCGCGGCGAACTGCCGACGAAATCACAGCTGAAAGACTGGTCCTACAACGTCACCCATCACACGTTTATTCACGAAAGCATCAAAAAATTTCTCGACGGATTTCACTACGACGCCCATCCGATGGGTATGCTGATTTCCACCGTCGCGGCGCTCTCCACGTTTTATCCCGACGCAAGAGACATCTTCAATCCCGAGTCGCGCCGGAAGCAGACCTATCGCCTGGTTGGCAAGATGCCCACTCTCGCGGCGTTTGCCTATCGCCACAGTCTCGGAATGCCGTTTGCGTATCCGGATAACGATCTCACCTACTGCGGCAATTTTTTGAACATGCTGTTCCGCACCACCGAACTGCAGTACCGCCCCAACCCGACTCTTGAGCGCGCCCTCGATATTCTTTTTATTCTTCATGCCGACCATGAGCAGAACTGCTCGTCGAGCGCGATGCGAGGCGTTGGCAGCTCGCACGTGGATCCCTACTCGGCGACTGCTGCGGCAACTGCCGCGCTCTACGGCCCGCTCCATGGCGGAGCCAACGAGCAAGTGCTGCGCATGCTTGTCGAGATTGGCTCGGTGAACAACGTCCCGGCGTACATCAAGAGCGTGAAAGCCGGCGAAAAATTATTGATGGGTTTCGGCCATCGCGTGTACAAGAACTACGATCCCCGCGCCACGATCGTGAAGCATGTCGCCTATGAAGTTTTCGACGTGATGGGCCGCAACCCTCTTATCGAGATTGCTCTGGAATGCGAGCGGATCGCGCTCCAGGACGATTACTTCGTTACCCGTCGCCTGTATCCCAACGTCGATTTCTACACCGGCCTCATTTACCAGTCGATGGGCTTCCCGGTGACGATGTTCCCCGTGCTTTTCGCCATTCCGCGCACTTCCGGCTGGATCGCGCAATGGGAAGAAATGTTGCTCGATCCGGAGCAAAAAATTTCCCGTCCGCGCCAGGTTTATCTCGGTTACGACCTTCGCGATTACGTGCCACTCGACCACCGCAGCTAATTACTCTTTTCTTTCGCCGTTCCGATTTGGAGCGTTTTCACTAACACGGCTGTTTTGTCCCTCTTCCGCCCGAAAAGTGATTGCATCCGGGCCTAATCTCTGGCAAAACACTCTCCACGTCCTTCAGGGGGCCTTAGTAAATGGAACTGTCTACTCGCGAATCCGGGACCGCTACGATTGTGGATGTGGTGGGCGATATCACGCTCTACAACTCCCCGGATATGCGCAAAGTGCTGATCGATTTGCTCCGGACGAAGCAGAAGCCTCGCGTGATCGTGAATATGTTGAACGTGAAATATATCGACAGTGCGGGTGTGGCTTCGCTTGTAGAAGGCTTGAAGATTTCCCGGGACTTGAAAAGCAGTTTTGCGCTCTTCGGGCTTAGCCGAACGGCCCGAGAAGTGCTTGAGCTTACGCGGCTGATCAAAGTTTTCGAAGTCTACGATAAAGAAGAGGAAGCTCTCCAGGGCGGCAATAGACCAGCCGCTCCGGCGAAGTAAAGCTCCGGGCGGTCTCGGCGATTCGCTTTCGAGATGCGCCGCGCGTCCGGGTTCACAGATGGCAATCACAGAATCAGTCGGCTCAGCCACAATCGACGGACTGGCGTATATCGGCAGCCTCGCGCGCATCACGGGCGGCGCCGCAAAAGCCTTTTTCGTCGAACCCGCGAGAGTCGGAAAGCTATTTGGCCGCGCCCTTCATCAAGCGATGGCCGTCGGCGTCGAAGCAATCCCCATCGTTTCTCTCATCTCTTTTTTCGTGGGCTTGATTTTTGCGTTGCAGAGCGCCTACCAGCTACGTAAGTTAGGCGCATTGCAGTTCGTCGCTGCCGCCGTTGCGATTGCGATTACGCGCGAACTCGGCCCGCTCATGACGGCGATCATGGTAATCGGCCGGTCGGGTTCGTCCTTCGCCGCTGAAATCGGGACGATGAAGGTCAACGAAGAAATCGACGCGCTAGAAACGATGGCGCTCGAGCCGGTTCGCTACCTCGTTGCTCCTAAATTCCTCGCGATGATTTTGATGTTGCCGTGTCTCACTACCTGGGCCGATTTTATGGGCGTACTCGGTGGAGGCTTGTTCGGCGTCAGCAGCGGTCCGTTCACGTGGCACTCCTACTTCCTCGCTACGCTCGATTCACTGGTTCGGCGTGACATCTTGACAGGCCTGGTCAAGAGCGTCATGTTCGGCGCCGTGATTACCGCCGTCGGCTGCCAGGAAGGATTTTCAACGGGCCTTGGTTCCGAGCAGGTCGGCCGTTCTACGACTTCCGCGGTTGTGAAGTCGATTTTTATGGTCATTCTTGTTGACGTAATCTTCACCGCAATTTTCTATTTCACGATGCCCGACTAAAAATGGATCCTGACTCAATTTCGAATCCACAAGCAGCTCTCGTTGAAGACGGCCCTGCCATCTCCGTTCGAAAACTGCGCGTAAATTACGGCGAACGCGAAATCCTGCACACCATTAACTTTGAAATAGCTCGCGGCGAAACGCTCGTCATCCTCGGCGGCTCAGGCTCGGGCAAGAGCACCTTGCTCCGCACCCTCGTAGGCCTGGAAAAGCCCAGTGGCGGCGAGATCTGGATAATGGGAAAGAATTTTGCCGCGTTGCCGGATGATGAGCGGGACGAACTGCTGAAAAAAATGGGCATGTCGTTTCAGGGCGGCGCACTCTTTGGCTCCATGAGCGTCGGCGATAATGTGGCGCTGCCGCTGCGCGAGCACACGCCTCTCGACGACTCCACGATCGAAATTATGGTTCGCCTGAAGCTTGACCAGGTCGGGCTTTCCGGATTCGAGAATTACATGCCCGCGCAGCTAAGCGGTGGCATGAAGAAGCGCGCTGCAATTGCACGCGCGATGGCGATGGATCCCGAAATTCTTTTCTTTGACGAGCCCTCGGCCGGCCTCGACCCAATTATCGCCGCCGGTATCGACGAGCTGATTCTGAAATTGAAGAAAGCATTCCGCATGACGATCGTTGTCGTCACGCACGAGCTCGCGAGCGCCTACTTGATCGCCGACCGCATGATCCTTCTCGATAAAGGCGTAATCGTCGCGAACGGCACCACCGCAGAGCTGCAGAAAAGCCAGCAGCCCCGCGTGCGTCAGTTTCTCGATCGCGTTCCGGAGCCTGAGATTTCAACTGAGTTGGACTACCTGCAGATGCTGACGGGAGAAGTCCCGCCGCTGCGGCGCTGATTTAGACAGGCGCGGGCCCATGATATACTCCGCGCGCCTGAGGGTACCTTCCCGGAACACCGGGCGGGATATTGAGGAAGCCAATGGAATCGAAGCGAGAGCAAGCATACGTCGGTTTATTCGTGATCGTCGCATCGGTGCTGCTGATCGCCACTATTTTGTACCTTTCCGGCACCCTCTCAAGCGGATTGGTCCCCTACCATACCTTCTTCAAGAATGCGGGTGGGATGACCCCCGGCACTGAAGTTCGTTACGCGGGCGGGCCTCGAATCGGACGCGTCACGAAAGTTGCACCCGACCCGAAAGACCCGACTCGCATGGAGATCGATTTTGTTATCGAGGCGGACGTTCCCGTGAAGACCGATAGCAAGACGGAGATTGCGAGCACAAGTGCTCTGGGCGAAAATTATCTCGGCATTAAAGCAGGAACTTCCGCTGCGCCTCACGCGCCGCCGAACTCGACTCTTCCCTCGAAGGAATATGTGAGCTTTGCGGACATCGGCGAAATGATCTCCAACCTCGGCCCGTCTGCGCAGACACTGATCACAAACTTGAACGACCGGGTCGTCGAACTCAAAGTAACTCTCGCGCGCGTCAACGACCTGCTCAACGACCAGAATCGCGCCAACATCGCCGGCAGCCTGGACAACATTCACGGCATGCTCAAAGAAGATCGCCCGGCGATTCGTTCTTCGCTGAATCACGTCAACGATGCCAGCGCCAAGCTCGGCCCGCTCATGGATGATTTCAAGAAAACGTCCGCGAAGGCGAACGACCTGATCACTCACATTGACGCCGTGATCGCCGACGATAGTCCCGATCTGAAAGCCTCGATCGCGAAGCTTCGCGAGACCCTAACGCAAGCGAACGAACTCACCACCCGGCTCAACAATCTAATGGCGGGGAACGAGGAAAATCTCGATGAGATTATCGATAACCTGCGCCAAGTGACCGACAACATGAAGCAGTTCACAGAAACAATTAAATCCCGTCCGTATACTTTGATTCGTACGACCAGCCCCAAGCCGCACGAGCCCGGTGAGGCTCCGCCCAAGTAGAGTTACAAGAAGCGAGCTTCGGTTGTAGGAAGCAAAGTATGGCTGGAAAAAACGAGGAGCATCGATGCGTCGCGCAAAGCAATCTGCTTTGATCTTGGTGCTGGCAGCTGCCTTCTCGGGATGCGGCGGCGCGCGCCCCACGAAATACTACGTGCTTGCCGTTCCCGGCGCTTCCAGCGTCCAACCTTCCACCACTCAATCGGCCGCGCAGTTCCCTGTGTCCTTGCTGGTTGCGAGGCCAGTCACCTCACACTTGTATCGCGACGATCGAATCGTCTTCGGTTCGGGACCCGCGGAGTTGGGAACATATGAGTTCGAGCGCTGGGCGCAAAGTCCTTCCGATATGATTCAGGATCTGCTCGTCAATTCTCTCCGCACAACCGGACAGTACCGCTCCGTTCTCCGCCCCGGCAGCAACGCGAAAGGTGACTACGTACTTCGCTCCAATTTGAGAGAGCTTTACGAAGTCGATAAGCCCGAACTCGTCGCGCGCTTTTCATTGCACATTGAGCTCTTCGATCCCAGGGCAGGCGCCACACTTTGGGGCTCGAACTACGCCCACGATGAACCAGTTGCAGGAAAGACGGTCGCCGCCGTCGTCGAAGCGCTCGATAAGAACGTCCGCGCAGGGATGCAACAGCTCACAAGCGAACTCGGTCAGTATTTCGTAGATCATCCACCGAAGGCGCAAGGCGCCCAGTAGTTCGCCAGCAGCCAGCCGGGATTTTCGGTCAGAAGTTCGCCCAGGAATTCACCCGTCTCCCGAAGTTCGTTTGCAAAGTTAACTCGCAAGCCTTTCCCGGGCGTTTCGTCTGCTCGATCAGTTTCATTGAGGCACCAAAGTGAGTCCTATCCGAACGCCCGATCCTCGGTAATCCCGCTCTCATCGTGCCGTATTGCAATCGCTCCCCTCCCTTTTGGGGCGAATTGCCTCACGAACTAATTCCAAACTGCCGATACAACACTTAGCACGCCCGAGCACAGGCGTCGCTGGGGGAGTACTTGTGGATTTCCTGAGACAACTTTTTAGCTCCGGCGACTTTCGGCCGCACGGCTACTGTTATCTCTGGAACTCCGGGCTCGTTTGGCTGCACGTGATTTCCGATATCCTGATTGCGCTCGCCTATTTCATGATTCCGGTCACGCTCGTTTGGTTTATTCGAAAAAGGCGCGACCTTCCATTCAGCTGGATCTTCGGCTGCTTCGGAGTATTCATCGTGGCCTGCGGCGCCACTCATGTCATGGAGGTTTGGAATCTCTGGCACGCGAACTACTGGCTCGCGGGCGGCATTAAGGCCATCACCGCAGCGGCGTCAGTAGTCACTTCGATCCTCTTGGTTCGACTCGTGCCCGAGGCGCTCAATCTTCCTAGTCCTAGCCAATGGTTTTCTGCCAATGCTGCGCTCCAAACAGAAATTCGCGAGCGACGCGAGTTGGAACTCAATCTCCGTATCAGCGAATCTAATTATCGCGAACAGGCGGAGCTTCTGGATCTTACGCATGACGCCATTTTCGTCCGCAGCCTGGAAAAGAAAGTCATTTATTGGAATCGCGCGGCCGAGCGTTTGTACGGCTGGCAGAAGGAAGAAGTCCGCGGCAAGGTCCACCGTCGAATTTCTTCATACGATTTTCCCCAAGCCCCTAGAAGAAATCCAAGCGGAAGTGTTCGAAAAAGGCTCTTGGGAAGGGGAACTCACACATACCCGGCGCGATGGGAAGCAAGTTGTAGTATCCAGCCGCTGGGCCCTGCGCGTGGATGCCGCTGGAAAGCCGTTCTCGATTCTCGAAAGCAATCGCGACATTACGCACCGCAAACATGAAGAGGAAAAATTTCGCAACCTTCTCGAATCCGCGCCAGACGCCATGGTTATCGTCGATCGCGCAGGAAAGATTCAGCTCGTCAACGCTCAGACCGAAAAGATGTTTGGCTACTCGCGGGAGGAATTGCTGGGCCAACAAGTCGAAGTCCTCGTTCCGCAACGTTTCCAGGATGAACACGTCGTTCATCGCAAGGTGTACGCTCATTCTCCCCGTCCGCGGTCCATGCGTGCCGGTCTCGATCTCTACGGCCGGCGAAAAGACGGCACAGAATTTCCGGCCGAGATCAGCCTGAATCCGCTGGAAACAGAAGAGGGCACGCTGGTCTCCAGCGCGATCCGGGACGTCAGCGAGCGAAAGCTAATTGCTGAGGCGCTCAGAGCGAGTGAAGAGCGTCTCCAATTGGCTATGGAAGCGGCGCAACTTGGCTCCTGGGATTGGGATCTTACGACTGATCGGGCCATTCGCTCTCTTCGCCACGATCAGATTTTCGGATACGATTCGCTGCAGCCTGAGTGGGGCGCGGAAATTGCCATAGCCAACATCATCTCCGAGGATCGTGATCTCTTCCGCTCGAGGGTCGCCGAAGCGCTCCAAACCGATGCTTTCTCTGCGGAATTCCGAATCATTCGTGCCGGCGATCGCTCGCTCCGTTGGGTTTCTGCTCAGGGGCGCGTCTATCGCGACGCAGAGAACAAACCTGTTCGAATGATGGGAATCGTTGCGGACACAACCGAACGGAAGCGCGCCGAACACGAGTTCGAACTCCACCAGCAAGAATTAGCCCGGTCCAACGCCGAATTGGCCCTCGCTAACAAAGAGCTTGAAGCCTTCAGCTACTCCGTCTCCCATGACCTCCGCGCCCCACTCCGGCACATCGACGGCTTCGCGCGCATCCTCAAAGATGAACACGCCGCCGAGCTTTCCGCAGAAGCACAACGCTATCTCGATCGCATCCTCCACGGGGCCAATCTCATGGGCCACCTCGTCGACGACTTGCTCAATCTCGCGCGAATCGGCCGAAGAGAACTTGTCCTTCAGCGGACCAAGCTCGACGCTCTCGTCCGCGAAGCGGTTGCCAATTTGCCCGAAACGGATAACCGCAGGATCGAGTGGCGAATCGAGTCTCTGCCCGAAGTCGATTGTGACCCGGGCCTCCTGAAATTAGTTTTCACTAATCTGCTCACGAACTCTCGTCAAGTTTACCCGCGGCCTCCAGCCTGCCGTGATTGAAATCGGTTCGCTCAACGAAGGCCCTGGCATCACTTTGTTCGTTCGCGACAATGGGGTGGGCTTCGACCCCAAGTATGCCGATAAGCTCTTTGGAGTCTTTCAGCGTCTTCATCGCCAGGAAGATTTCGAGGGAACCGGCGTGGGCTTGGCCACCGTACAACGAATTATTCACCGGCATGGTGGCAAAGTGTGGGCCAAATCGGAAATCGATCGCGGCGCCACATTCTTTTTTACACTGAGCGCGCAGCCGTCCGTCGCTGTGACGCAACAAGCCGTGGAGGCGAACAACCGTGTCTGAAGCCGTTGAAATGCTGCTCGTGGAAGATAATCCGTCCGATGCGGAGCTGACGATTCACGCTCTGGAAAAGAGCAAGCTCATTAACAACATCCGGCATTTGGAGGACGGCGCGATGGCGCTCGATTTTCTTTTCTGCCGCGGTCCATACGCCGACCGCCGATTCGATACCCCTCCGCGACTGATCCTGCTGGACTTGAAATTGCCCAAGGTCGATGGAATCGGCGTCTTGCGCGAAATAAAAGCTGACACGCGCACGAAAGCGATTCCCGTGATTCTCCTTACGTCTTCGAAGGAGGAGCGCGACGTCGCGATGAGTTACAAGCTGGGCGTCAATAGTTACATTCAGAAGCCTGTGAACTTCACCGAATTTCAGGACGTAGTTAAACAGCTTGGGATGTACTGGTTGCTCGTGAACAGTAAGCCGCCCGCGGCGGCGTTTTCGACCCCATAGGAGTTTCGGCCCGATGTCTAGCAGCGTATCCCGGAAGAAAGAAGTCGCCCGAGCAGCCCCGCCGATTCGTCTCCTGCAAGTCGAGCATGAGTCCGATGACGTGGAACTTTGCGTCCGCGAACTCAAGAAATCAGGACTCGATTTTCAGGTCGAAACGGTCGCCACTCGTGAAGAGTTCGTCCAGAAATTGCTTTCCCAATCATTTGACGTCGTCATTTCCGACTACCGGCTTCCGGGCTGGACCGGCATGGACGCCCTCTCCGAAATCAAGCAGCTGGGTCTGGGTATTCCCCTGATCCTGGTCACCGGCACCTTGGGAGATGGGCTCGCAGTAGAATGCATCAAACAGGGGATCACCGATTACGTTCTGAAAAACCAATTGGCTCGCCTGCCTGCCGCTGTCCTCCGGGCGCAGGAGGAAAAGGCATCGCGCGACGCCGAAGCCCGCGCGCTTGAGGCCCTCCGCGCCAGCGAGGCCCGATACCGCGGCTTGGTCCACAATGCAACCTACGGAATGTTTTGGGTGACGGCCGATGGCGAGATCCTCGCGGTAAACCCAGCGTTCGTCAGGATGCTTGGGTATGAGTCCGCCGAAGCGGTTCTTGCGATTGGTAATAGCACCGCATTTTATCGCGATGCCACTGCGCGTGCGAAGCTTGGCGAGCAATACGCGGCCACTGGCCGCGTGGATACGACGGTCGAGTGGAAACGCAGAGCCGGCGATATCATCACCGTCCGCCTCAACGGGCGCCGCGTCGTTGACCAAGCGCATGACAGCGAGTGCGCCGAGGTCATCGTTGAGGACGTCACCGAGCGTCTCGCCCTCGAGAAGCAGCTCCTGCAGGCGCAAAAGTTCGAAGCTATCGGCCAGCTTGCTGGCGGCATTGCTCATGACTTCAACAACATGATTGGCGCCATCATGGGTTGGTCCGATATCGGCATCGAAGAGACCGAAGACGGCGCTCGCCTCCGCAGTCACTTCCAGAAAATCCACCAGCAAGCCGAACGCGCCGCCGCTCTCACCCGCCAGTTGCTGGCTTTCGCTCGCCGTCAGATTCTCGAGCCGCGCAACATCGACTTAAATCAGAGCGTCACCGAAACAATCGACCTCCTTGAGAAAGTCATTGGCAGCAATATCGAAATAAAAACTTCGCTCGCTCCGGCCTTATCGCTCGTTCGGGCCGATCCCACACAAATCGAGCAGGTGCTGATGAATCTTTGCATCAATGCGCGCGACGCCATGGCTGATGGCGGCTCGCTGACCATCGAAACCGTTAACTCCGCGTTCGACGCGGAATACTGTGCCCACCGGCCGTTCGCGCATCCCGGCGATTACGCCATGCTGTCCGTTACCGACACTGGCACCGGCATGGATGCTGCCACGCTCGACCGCATCTTCGAGCCATTTTTCACCACTAAGGAAATGGGCAAGGGCACTGGCCTCGGACTCGCTACGGTCTACGGAATCGTGCGCCAGCACGGAGGTTTCACTCACGTTTCTAGCGAACTGGGAATCGGCACCACGTTCCGCACCTACCTTCCAGCCACTCCTCTAGCGACGAAATCCGCCGAGCCTGCCGAAGATGTGCGGCCCGTTCGCGGAGGTGGCGAAACACTCCTGATTGCGGAAGATCACAATGGACTGCGCGAACTTGCTTCTGAGACTCTTACAAAACTAGGTTACGAAGTGGTTCTCGCGGCCGATGGAGAACAGGCGCTCCAGGAATTCAAAAATCGCGCGGATGAAATCGACTTGGTTGTCCTGGATGTCGTGCTTCCCAAACTGAGCGGCCCTCATGCCTACGCGCGCATTTGCGAGATCAAGCCGCATGTTCCGGTGATTTTCGCCACCGGTTACAACCCCGATGTTGCCTCACTCCAGGATTCCCAGCAGCAAGATCTTACGATGCTTCAAAAGCCATACTCTCCGCGGGACTTGGCTCGCAAAATCCGAGAAACGCTTGACCAGCGCCATCTCGTTGCTCAAACATTGCTCCCGCTTTCTCCGCCGCGCCCCCTAGTCCCTCACAATTAGCGTTGACACCATTTCTTCGCGTGTGGTATTTCAAAACGAATCCGTGGACTCCGGCCTCGTGCCGGATTGCTGGACCGTCAGACGCGGAAGTACCACCCAAATAACGATCCGGCAATAAAACCCACCCACCCCGGGAGGTGGAATGCCACCTGGCTTTCACCTCCCTTTATTTTGTCCGCCGTCGTCGCGTTTTGCCCGCGCTCTGTTCCGCGAGAGCTTGCTTACACAAGCACTTGCGGGGTTATAATGCGCACTCGGCGGCTAGTAAAGTCCCCGGACGCCAGGGAGGCGAAAATGGGCCTGCAAATAGCGGCGCGAAAGTCCGGGAACGTGACGATCCTCGATCTGCAAGGCCGCATCACGATCGGCAGCAGCAACGATACGCTCGGCGCCGAGTTGCGCCGTCTCGCGGAAGTCCCTCCCTGTGATGTGCTCGTCAATCTCGCTGGCGTTCTCCAGGTGGACAGTTCCGGCATCAGCACGCTCGTCCGCTCTTTCGTCACGCTCGAACGCAATGCCGGCAGCCTGAAACTCCTCAATCCTACCGGCCACGTCCGCGAAGTCCTCGAACTCACTCGCCTCATCCAGTCTATTCCCACTTACACCGACGAAGCAAAAGCGGTAGCCAGCTTCCGCGGCGGCGTCGCCCACGCGTAGCCAGCATGGCCAAATCTTTTCCCGGAATTGCCTGTGACGATCCATAGAAATTTCATCCGGGCCGTTCTTTCGCTGGCGTTGGCGTTATATTTGTCCCCTCGCACTCTGCGCGCTCAGGAAACCGAGCCCCAATTGGACAAGCTTGCAAAGGAAATGGCACACGCTCTCGTAAGATCGGACGTGCACACCGTAGTCGTATTTGATTTCGCTGGTCCCGCTAGGAAAGTAAGTACTCTTGGCCAGGATCTAGCCGGGGAGTTCGGTCTCACTTTGCAAAAAGAATCCGCAAGTCTGTCCGTTGTGAACCGGACAGTGATCCAAACGGTCATCGAAACGAACCGCCTTGTGCCTGCGGTGGTTAGCAACACGGAGCTTGCGGCGTGGTTGGCATCACAACTCAAAGCGGACGCGTTTATCGTCGGGTCTCTAATCCCTGCAAACGGTCAGCTCAGCGTTGGGGTGCAGTCAATTCGAGTAAAGACTCAGAACGTGATCGCCGAATTCACGGTGTCGATGCCATTTTCGGGCGAGATGGGAAGTCGCTTGGGCATGTTTGTCGGCCCGATGCATGAGGTCGATTCGAAAAAACTGATGCTGGACAAAGGAACCATGCCGAAGTGCATTCGTTGTCCAAGTCCGTCTTACTCACGTGCAGCCGTAGACGCCCGGATCCAGGGTATTGTGATTCTCTCGGTTCTCGTTGGGTTCGACGGCCGTGCCCGTGACATCGATGTCATCAAATCGCTGTCTTACGGGCTCAACGAAGAAGCGATAAAAACAATTAAGACGTGGGTGTTTGCTCCCGGAAAATCGGCCGACGGAAAAATGCTAGAAATTGAGGTTCCGATCCAAGTGACTTTCAACTAGAAGCAACTCGACTACGCGTTCTTCTTCAATTCAGCGAGCACCAGCTTCGCAACTTCCTTCAGCGTATCGAACACACCCTGTCCCGTCACCGCAACTCCTTCGATCGCTGGTTCGCCTTTCACGCTGAGTTGTTTCTGCAGTTCTTCCACCGGCAGAATATTCGGAAGATCGCGCTTGTTGAGTTGCAAAACGTATGGAATCGTATCGAAATTCAGATTGTGATCCTTCAGATGTTCGCGCAGGTTGTCGAGTGTTTCCAGATTCGCATCCAACCGCTCTTCTTGCGAATCCGCGACAAAAACCACTCCATCCGCGCCCTTTAGAATCAATCGCCGGCTCGCCTCATAAAAAACTTGTCCGGGAACGGTATACAAATGAAAGCGCGTTCGAAATCCGCGCACGGTTCCAAGGTCGAGCGGAAGAAAATCGAAGAAAAGTGTGCGGTCCGTCTCGGTTGCGAGCGAAACCATCTTTCCTTTTTGATTCGATCCCGTGTGGTCGTAAATCCACTGCAGGTTCGCGGTCTTCCCGCCAAGGCCGGGGCCGTAGTAGACGAGCTTGCAGTTGATTTCGCGAGCGGGAAAATTAATAAACGGCACAATTTCCTCAGTTTTGCAGCCGATGTTACTTATAGCATAGGCTCGCACGACCGCCAACGCGCCCGCTACTCCATGCTTCGCAATTGACAACTGTCCGCAGCACTGCCAGTTAGCAGGAATCCGCCCTGCAAACGACATTCTGCGTCCGAATCGCCGAAAGGAGCTCCAGCGCCTACCGTGAGCGCCGCATTGACGCAACTCTCCGACTTTGCTATGTTTCCCTCGACAGTATCCGGAGTGTTCAAGTGAAGCATCGGGTTGCCCGCACCAGCCAGTCCTCGCGAAGTAGCCAGAAGTTGATGAAAACAAAGACGTTGAAGGTCTCCGCGAAGGCGAAACTTATGCCCCCGGATCCCGACGCTGCCGCCAAGCAGGTGCAGCTCAAGTTCTACGAAGAGGCCCTTAAGTACTTTCAGCAGCAGAAGTTTCATCGCGCCAAACAATCGCTCGAGCGCGCCCTGGAAGGCCCTAGCCGCGAACTTCGCGATCGGGCGCAGGTCCATGTCCGCATCTGCGACCAGCGCATTTCGCGTTTGCCTTCGCAAGCGCCGAAATCCGCCGAAGACCACTACACGCAGGGCGTTGCACTGATGAATTTGGGCCGCTGGGACGAAGCGCGCGAACATCTTGATCGCGCCCACAAATCAGCTCCGAAAGCCGACCATATCGTCTACGCTATGGCCGCTCTCGATTGCCTCACTGGCGAAGCTGATTCAGCCATGGTGAACCTAAAAGTCGCGATCCAACTTCGGCCCGAAAATCGTTACCATGCGCGCAACGATGAAGATTTCGCATTCTTGCAGGAAGATCCTCGCTTCACCGAGTTGCTCTACCCTGAGCGAGACGGTTCGGGCGGTTAGCTTCCGCCTCTCTCTGTGAAAGCTCGTCTGCACCCACGTTCCCGGCCCGTCCGCATTGTCGCACTCGGCGGCGGCACCGGCCTTTCCACGGTTCTGCGCGGCCTCAAGGAATATGTCGCCGGACCCAAAAAAGAACGCGTCCGCCTTCCCATTGCCGATCTCGCCGCTGTTGTCACAGTTACGGACGATGGCGGAAGTTCTGGCCGTCTTCGCCGTGACTATCGCGTGCTTCCCCCGGGCGATATCCGCAATTGCATGGTTGCGCTCTCGAAGGACGAACACCTTCTCGGCAAACTTTTTCAATATCGCTTTCCCATTGGACGCGGCCTCGCCGGCCACAGCTTCGGAAACCTTTTTGTAACTGCCCTCACGAATGTCACCGGAGATTTTCCGGAAGCCGTGCGCGTCTCCTCTCGCGTGCTTGCGATACGCGGCCGCATATTTCCGTCCACCGCGCAAAACGTGACCCTCCAAGCCGAGCTGGAAGATGGCTCCATCGTCGCCGGCGAAACGAATATCTCGCGCTCGAAAAAGCGGATTCGCCGTGTACGCCTGGTCCCTCGCCGCATCCGCCCTCTCCCCGATGTTCTCGAAGCGCTTCGCGCCGCCGATCTGATTCTTGTCGGCCCCGGCTCGCTTTACACCAGCATCATTCCCAATCTCCTCGTCGAAGACGTCGCGGACGTCATCGCCCATTCCCACGCAAAGTGCGTCTACATCGCGAATCTTATGACCCAGCCCGGCGAGACCGAGCATTACACGGTTGCCGACCACGTGCGTGCGATTTACGAGCACACGCGCCCGCGCCTGTTTGATTGCGCCGTGATCAACCGCACGCCCGCTTCGCCTCAGATCCTGCGCCGCTACAAAGCCCAGGGCGCGGAAATCGTTCAGCCCTCGTTCGCCGAATTGAAAAGCATGGGACTGCGCTACGTCACCGCCGACCTCCTGCAGCAGCACGGCGTAATCCGCCACGACACCGCGCGCCTCGCCGATCTCCTCCTTCGTGAATTCGTCATGCATCGGTCGCGCTCCTGATCATTGTTCCGTGCCATCGTTCCGTGCTGTCGTTCCGGGCTGTCGTTCGGTACTGCTGTTCCGTACTGCTGTTCGAGTTAAGTCAACTGGGAGATCAACTGTCAAAAGCCTTTTCTTGCGCCGCGTACTCCCTGTTCGTATACTTGCCCGCGCTCTACAAAGGGCACTTTGTCGCAATCGAGACAGAGTAACTTTAGCAACGGAAGTTTTGTAGGCCGCGGTTTCAACCGCGGCAAATTCGCAGGCTATCGAACGAGGATTCAGGCCCTGAAGTGCGATGTTGAGGTCGTACGGTCGATTTCCGGGCTGCCTCGGCAATTCAATCAAGGTAGCGTCGGCTGTCTAAATAACGAGTTCGTGTTCTCAAAGATTTGTCAGGAGGCGTCATGTCTGCGGCTGCGCAGGATGAATTAAACGTATATCAGTCGGCGGAAGCGCGTTTCGAGATCGCCGCGCAGAAACTGAATTTGGAAGAAGGCCTCTACCGCTACCTCAGATATCCCAGCAAAGAGATCACGGTCTATATTCCCGTCCCGCTCGATAACGGCAAGCTTGAAGTCTTCACCGGTTATCGCGTCCTGCATTCCACCATTCGTGGCCCAGGCAAGGGCGGTATTCGCTTCGCGCCCAACGTAAGCATCGACGAAGTTCGCGCTCTCGCTGCCTGGATGACGTGGAAATGTGCGGTCGTTAATATTCCATTCGGCGGCGCCAAAGGTGGCGTGATCTGCGATCCCAACAAACTTTCCAAAACCGAACTCGAACGCATCACCCGCCGCTACACCGCCGAATTGAGCGAATGGTTCGGTCCCGAGCGTGACGTTCCCGCGCCCGACATCGGCACGAACGCTCAAACGATGGCATGGGTGATGGACACTTACTCAATGCACGTTCGCCAGGCCACTACCGCTGTCGTCACGGGGAAGCCGCTCGAACTTGGCGGATCTCAAGGCCGCACGGAAGCGACTGGTCGCGGCCTGATGATGTGCTGCAACAAAGCCCTTCAAAAGCTCGGCATGAAACGCGAAGGTTGCCGCGTCATCATTCAGGGTTTCGGCAACGTGGGCTCTCAGGCCGCCGATCTGATGCACAAGGCCGGCTACAAAATCATCGGCGTCGCGGACATTCACGGTGGCCTCTACAACGAGAATGGTTTCGACGTTCCCAAATTGATCGACTGGGTCTATGGTCAGCGCAAGCCGCTCCCCGAATTTCCCGGCGGCGGCCAGAAGATGACTTCGCAGGACGTTCTCTTCAATCCCTGCGAAATCCTGGTTCCCGCCGCCACTGAAAACCAGATCACCTCCAAGAATGCGCATCGCGTCGATTGCAAAATCCTCTGCGAAGGCGCTAACGGCCCCACCACCTCGCACGCCGACGCAACGATCGAGAAAAAGGGCATCTTCGTCATCCCGGACATTCTCGGCAATGCCGGCGGCGTCACCGTCAGTTATTTCGAGTGGGTGCAGGATCGCCAGGGTTTCTTCTGGCGTGAAAGTGAAGTGAACGAGCGCCTGCAGGACGTGATGGACCAAAGTTTCGATCAAGTTGTGCTTTACGCCGAAACGCATGGCGTGAATAATCGTATCGCCGCGTACATCGTGGCGATCGACCGCGTGGCCCGCGCCCTGAAACTGCGCGGCATCTACGCGTAGCACCGTATCGAACGGTTTTCAGTAGGGACACGACATGCCGAAGATCCCGGATGATTCTTCGGAACCGTGCCCTCTCAAGCACATCGTACTCGATGTAGCGCAGTCTCGCAGTGGAGGCAATTCTGTACCCTGAATCCATATCGCCGGGCGCCCTGAAAACCGAAGACGAACACCGTCGCGATATCTGCGCCGTCGGCCGCTGGATTCACGACCGCAGCTACGTCGCCTCGACGGACGGCAATATTTCTCTCCGCCTCGATCCGCGCCGCATTCTCACCTCGCCCACCAGCATCAGCAAGGGCATGATGACGCCGGACGATCTCGTCGTCACCGATCTGCAGGGCCACAAGCTCAGCGGCCGCCGCAATCCCAGTTCCGAACTTGGCATGCATCTCCTGATTTACAGCCGCCGCCCCGATATCAACGCCGTCTGTCACGCACATCCCCCGGCCGCTACTGGTTATGCTGCCGCTGGCGTTCCGCTCAACAAAGCGATCTTGTGTGAACTTGTTCTTTCGCTCGGCTGTATTCCCGTCGCGCGCTACGGTACTCCAGGCACTCCCGAGCTGACCGATGCGCTCGAGCCGCTCGTCCAGAGCTACGAAGCGATCCTGATGGCCAATCACGGCGTCGTCTGCTACGGCCAGGATTTGCTTTCCGCTTTTTTCCGCATGGAGACTACCGAGCATTTCGCTCGAGTCGCCCTCGTCACCGAGCTCATCGGCAAACAAGTCTTGCTTTCCAGCGGAGATGTGGAAAAATTGCTCGCGGCGCGCGCTCGATACGGTGTTCAGACGGCTTCGTCGATCGGCCAGGATTGTCCCGTCACCGCCGATAACGCCGACGCCGAAAGAATCACACTGACGCGTCGCGAACTCGAAACACTGGTCGACGAAGCAGTGCAAAAAGAACGCGCGCGTCGATAGCGTCAGAGCCGTCGCGCAATTTAGTTTTTCTCTGTAGGGGCACGGCATGTCGAAGTTCCCGGATGGTTCTTCGGGACCTTGCCCGTCACAGCGCGGTCGGCAATCGGCCCGTTTTTTCAGAAACAGTTCAGGAGTTTTGCCGGAGGATCCAGCATGGGCGAAGCACTGGGAATGATCGAAACGCGCGGAATGATCGCGATGATCGAGGCTTCGGACGCGATGGTGAAAGCGGCCAAAGTCACGCTCGTCGGCTGGGAAAAAATCGGCTCAGGCTACGTCACCGCGATGGTGCGTGGCGATGTTGCCGCCGTAAAAGCGGCCACTGATGCCGGCGCCGCAGCCGCTCGCCGCGTCGGTGAGTTGATCGCCGTTCACGTCATTCCGCGGCCGCATCAGTCGCTCGAAGACGTGCTTCCCATCGGCAAGACGCCGATGGCAGCCGCGAAGTAGCGCAGCCGTCGCGAAGCGATCGTCGCGAAGTGACGACCGCGAGATCGCACGCGCGCCCAGGAGGCGCAACAGCGCCCCGAGCAGAATCATCTTTGCCGCTCTCAGTTTTTCGTTCTTAGCTGTATGTCGGTTGAACGTGCGGTAGCAACAAGGTTGCGGTCTGCGTTCGGTTTCGGTGGGAGCCCCCTGCTTTAGCAGGGGGAGCTGGACTTCAGTCCACCGGAAAAGCGTGCAGGGAAATAATGGGCTTTAGCCCAGGGCCGTTGCAAATGCTCCCGTTCGAATCTTTTCCCGGAGCGCTCGGTCTGGACTGAAAAGTTTCACCAACATAAATCGACTCCATGCTCCTCGCTCGCATCGTCGGCACTGTAGTTTCCACTCGTAAAGACCCGCGCCTCGAAGGCAAAAAGCTCCTCATCGTCAAGCCAATCAACCCCGAGGGCGGCGACGAACCCGGCTACCTGGTCGCAGTCGATACCGTCGACGCAGGCTTCCGCGAAACAGTTCTCGTCGTTTCCGGAAGTTCCGCCCGCCTCGCCGCCGAATGCAAAGACCGCCCCGTTGACGCCGCCATCATCGGCATCGTCGACACAATCCACCTCGACTCCCTGCACGAAGCCGAACTCGCCGCCGCGCGAAAAAAATGACAATCCTGCGAAGCATCGCGACGAAGGCTCTCTCTCCATGATTCTCGGCCGCGTCATCGGCAAAGTCGTCGCCACAATGAAAAACGACACACTCGCCGGCCAGCGCCTGCTGATCGTTCAGCCCATCGACCGTCACGGCCGCGACAAAGGCAAAGCCGTCATCGCCCTCGATTCAGTTGGCGCGGGCGCGGGCGAAACGGTCTACTGGTGCCGCGGCAAAGAAGCGAGTTTCCCATTTCGTCCCGTCGAGCCACCCACGGACGCCACAATCGTCGGCATCGTCGACGAAATCAACATCCCCGCGAAAGCCGGCGGCGCCTAAATGCTGATCGGACGCGTAATCGGCGATGTAGTGGCAACGCAAAAAGATCCCTCGCACATCGGCCGCAAGATTCTCGTCGTCCAGCCGCTGAATCTCGATGGCTCCGATCGCGGCGAAGCCGTCCTCGCTCTCGATGCAGTCGACGCAGGAATCGGCGAGCGCGTCCTGCTCTCCGCCGAAGGATTCTCCGCGATGACGGCCGTCGGCCGCCCAAACTCCCCAATCGATACCGCCGTAATCGGCATCATCGACGAAGTCAGCTTGATCGACGGCGTGAAATAATTCTCGCCGCTGTCTCCCCCGCGTTTCAGTCTCGGCGAATCAAAAAAAGGCAGCGCTCGCTGCATCGAACGCTGCCCTTTTACTCCAAACCAAAAATCTTACAACCGTTCCACGCCGTCACTTGCCCGATACGGTTCCGCCGGTCACCGAAATATATTTCGCCTTGCCTCCAAAATGCACCTCAGTGATCTGGTTGCTCTCGGTCACTACCGATGTATATGACGCCTTGCTTTGCCCGTCCTTCCACTCGATCGGCACTTCCGCCACCACTTTGCCGTCGCGCAAAATTGTCATCTTCGATTCATCGGCAGACACTTGGTACGTTCCGGGTTTCAGATCTTTCCCCGCGAGTGTCGCGGAGCTGTGCAAGTCCACCGCAACGCGGGAAACTGGTTTGATTGTTTTTGAGTCGTCGGCGCGAGTTGCGATCGGCATCGCGAACGCGAGCGCCGCGACGATTGTCAGTACTGAATTCATTCGACGATGTGCCATTTATATTTCTCCTTTTTCTCACTCGCCCCTTGCATCCCATTTAGACGCGTTGTAATCCGCGCCGGAAGCATTGCTACGAAAGATTCACCAAAAAAATCCTACACCGCGTGCGTTCATACAAACTGCTCCGCATGCGGACACCGTTCGTGCGATATCGAACAATGTTCGCCCCCCAAAACAGGTAGAAATTAACCACTCTCCGAATTTTCGGAGGGCAACTCGCGTACGCCGAATCGCCCCTCGTTTTGCTATTTCTATATACGGGGCACTCCCGCGTTTTGTTCCGGAAAATGCGGCAATTTCGAACGATTCCGCGCAATTCGTAAGCACTGCATTTTCTGCGACTGCTCTCTTGTAGTGCACGCCTCCGCTTACGTTGACACCTTAGTGGCGCTCAGGAATAATCGCTCGACATGATTGGTTCGCTCCGCGGCAAGCTCATCGACAAACGTCCCAACCAGCTTCTCGTCGACGTTGCCGGCGTCGGTTATCAGGTGCAAATTCCGCTCTCCACGTTCGCAAGTGTTGGTGCGTTGCACGCCGACGCAACGCTCCTGATCCACACGCACGTCCGCGAAGATCAAATCACGCTCTACGGTTTCGTCACCGCGCGCGAAAAACAATGCTTCGAGCTGCTGATCTCCGCGTCCGGCGTGGGCCCCTCGCTCGCGCTGAAAATTCTTTCGGGCATGAGCATCGACGAACTCGTCCCCGCCATTCGCAAGGGTGATCTCGCTCAACTCGTGCGCATCCCCGGCGTTGGCCGCAAAACCGCCGAGCGCATGGTCGTCGAGCTGCGTGACAAACTCGCAGTCGTAGATGTCGCGGAAGCTGGAAAGCCCAGCACGCGCTCGCAACTCGAATCCGATGTTGCTTCCGCTCTCGTAAATCTCGGCTACGATGTGAAGTCCGTCGAGGGCGCGATCGAAAAATCGCGCGTAACGAGTGGCGCCGATTTCGAGAATCTGCTGCGCTCGTCGCTCCAGATTCTGGGCGGCTCCGCGATGCAAAAGTCCGTCCGCGCGGGCCACGACGAGTAACGGTAGCCAGTCGGAGGCAGGTTTGGTTCAGTTCATTTGGGAATTCATCGTGCGCCCCGATAAGATAGAAGAGTTCGAACGCTCCTACTCGGCTTCGGGTCCCTGGGTCGAACTTTTTCGTCGCAGCGCGGGCTACCAAGGCACCCAGCTCTTGCGCGACAACGAAAACGCGAGCCGCTTTCTCACGATTGATCGTTGGGACAGAATCGCCTCGTACCGAGCGATGCGCGATCGGTTCGCAAAAGAATACGAAGATCTCGATCGCGCCTACGAAGCATTCACAGAGTCCGAGCGGAGTATCGGCATTTTCGAAGAGGAATAGTCACGGCATCCCATGACCGACAATCGCAACCGCATCATCTCCGGCAAGGCGCTCGACGAAGACGCGCGCATCGACGCCAGCGTCCGCCCGCAGAAAATCGAAGACTTCATCGGCCAGTCGCGCGTGAAGGAAAACCTTAAAATCGCCGTCGATGCGGCCCGCAATCGCGGCGAAGCGCTCGACCACGTCCTGCTCTACGGACCTCCCGGCCTCGGCAAGACTACACTCGCGCAAATTCTCGCCAACGAAATGGGTTCGGCCATCAAAATCAGTTCCGGCCCGCTGCTCGAGAAAAAAGGCGACCTCACCGCCGTCCTCACCTCTCTTGACGCCCGCGATTTTTTCTTTCTCGACGAAATCCACCGCCTGCAAGCCGCGCTCGAAGAAATCCTCTACCCGGCGATGGAGGATTTCCGCGTCGACCTGATCATCGGACAGGGCCCGGGCGCTCGCGTCCACCCGTACCTGTTGAACAAGTTCACGCTGATTGGAGCCACTACGCGCGCCGGACTGATCATGGCGCCGCTGCGCTCGCGCTTCGGCATCGTCCACCGCCTGGAATTTTATTCGCCGGAAGATTTGCAGCGCATCGTCGAACGCTCCGCGAAAATTCTCGGCATCACGATGGACCGCGACGGCGCCGCTGAAATTTCCCGCCGCAGCCGCGGCACTCCGCGAGTCGCAAACCGCCTGCTGCGCCGCGTCCGCGATTTCGCCGAAGTCCGCGCCAAAGGCCACATCACGCTCGGCGTCGCCCGCGATGCCCTCGCCATGCTCGGCGTCGACGAGCACGGCCTCGACGAAGTCGACCGCAACCTGATGCTCACGATCATCCAAAAATATTCCGGCGGCCCGGTCGGCCTCAACACGATCGCCGCCTCGCTCAGCGAAGAAGAAGACGCCATCGAAGAAATCTACGAGCCCTACCTCATGCAGCTCGGCCTGCTCGACCGCACCCAGCGCGGCCGCGTAGCCACCGCCCTCGCCTACAAGCATTTCGGCATCGAAGAGCCTCGCCGCCAGCCGGGCCTATTTTAGCCAATCGTAAACGGGTCGCACGATGACTCGCTGGAGTGAACCGCGTTCAGCGGGCAACTATGTAGCGTCTTCGGCAATTGCGACACGGACGCCCCCATCAACGCGCAACCTGCTTTGCTGTCTCTTTTAGCTTTTGTTGTTTGCTGCTGAGTGCCATACGGGTACTTCGCATTTCGATATTCGGAGCGTTTTCGAATAGATTTCGGCGAATGAGTTTTCATGACGCGCCCTCGGATGATTTCAGAGGCTACGCGCGCATCGAGAACGTGTCAACGAACGGCAGCGCTCACCGTCTGGAATTTTGCCGCTTCAACTCTGTGATTATTCGCAGCGCAAGGAAACCATCGGATCGATGCGGGCGGCGCGGCGCGCGGGGATATAACTTGCGAGCAGCGCGATGAGCGTGAGCAGCGCAGCGATCGCGACGAACGTCAGCGGGTCAGTGGACTGCACGCCGAAGAGCAGGCTGCTCATCAACCGCGTGAGAATGAAAGCGCCCGCCAAGCCTATCGCCACGCCGGTGAGAGCGAGCGCCATTCCCTGACGTACAACGAGACGCAGAATATTGCTTTGCGTGGCGCCGAGTGCGAGGCGAATTCCGATTTCGCGCGTTCCCTGGCTGACCATGTAGCCCATGACTCCGTAGATGCCGATCGTTGCAAGCACGAGAGCAAGCAGCGCAAAAAGTCCAAGCATCATCATCGAGAAACGGCGCCGCGCCAGCGATTCCTGGACTCGGTCGTCCATCGTGCGGACGTTGTAGATGGGCAGATCGGGATCGATCTCGCGAATTTCTTTCTTAATCGCGGACGTGAGCGCCGTTGGAGCCCCTCCGCTGCGCAGAACCATATTCATCGCCGATGTGATGTATTGCGAATGCGGCAAATAAAATGCGATACGAGGATCGGAGTCGAGCGTGTCCTGCTTGATGCGGCCGACGACGCCGACGATTGTGATCCACGGTTCTTTCGATTCGAGGCCGCCGGAGCGGATGCGTTTGCCGATGGGATCCTCGTTGGGCCAATACTGCTGCGCGAAATATTCGTCGATGATGGCGATTTTTTGCGTGGTCGCCGTGTCGAGGTCGTTAAAGAAGCGCCCCTGGCGAAGCGGAATCTGCATCGCTTCGAAATAGTGGCCGCTGACGATGCGCTCGTCGGCATTGATGAAATTTTCCCCGTCAGGGGGAGTACGGCCTTCGATCGTGATCGGACCCCACGCGAACATTTCGCTGAGCGGAAGCGACGTGATCGAGCCTGCCGCGGAAACGCCGGGAATGCGTTCGAGGCGTTCGTTGAGCTGGCGATAGGTGGCGAGTATGGCGGGGCCGTCCTTGTAGCGCCGGCTGTTCATGGTGAGTTCTAGTGTGAGGACGTGTTGCGGATTGAAGCCGGGCGCAACATTTTCGAGTCGCGCGAAGCTGCGGATAAGTAATCCAGCCCCAATCAACAGAACAACCGACAGTGCGAGTTCGGAGACGACGAGCAGGCGGCGCAGATTGTTGCCGCGTCCCCAGACGGCACCCGTGCCGGATGAGCCGCGCGTGCCGTCCGTGAGGATGGAATGAAGATCGATGCGCGCAATGCGCAAAGCCGGCGCGAGGCCGAAAAGAATTCCGGAGAAAAGCGAGATCGAGAGCGTGAAGAGCAGCGCTTCGCGGTCGATTCCGATATCGCTAAGGCGCGGGACGCTCTTCGGTCCGAGAATGTGAATCCAATGCACGCTGAGGATCGAGAACATAGTGCCAAGCGCGCCGCCGCACAGGGCGAGCAGGATACTTTCGGTGAGCAACTGGCGAATGATGCGACGCGCGCTTGCGCCGAGCGCCGTTCGCACAGCAATTTCCTTTTGCCGTGCGACGGCGCGCGACAATAGAAGATTCGCAACGTTCGCACAGGCGATCAGCAGCACGAACGCGACGGCGCCGAGGAGTATCAGGAGGGTGCGGCGCGCGTCGCCGACCACTTGTTCCTTCAGCGGAACGATGCCGAACGTCAGTCCGCCGTTCGGCGGATATTGCTGCGGATGATCCTGACGAAGGCGGGCTGTAAGCGTATCCATTTCGGCTTGCGCTTGCGAGAGCGTGACGCCGGGCTTGAGTTTGCCGATGATGTTGTAGTCTTCGTGATCGCGGTTCTGTGCCGCGTTTGGTGGCATCGGAAATGGCAGCAAGATTTCCGCTTGTTCGGCCGCGCCGTAGAGAGTGGGCATCACTTCGCGTGGCAGCGAGAAAGTTTTCGGAAGCACTCCGACGATTTCGCACGGGTTGCCGTTGATCGCGATCGTCTTGCCGAGGATGTGCGGGTCAGAGCCGAAGCGGCGCGTCCATGTGCCGTAGCTAAGAAGCGCAGTTCGCGCGTGGCCGGCGACGTCTTCGTCGCTGATGAACAGGCGGCCCATCGCGGCGCGATAGCCAAGCATCGGCAGGAGATTCGACGAGATTCGGATTGTGCCAATCCGTTCTGGCTCTCCGTTTCCTGTGAGATTGTCAGCCGTTCCGAAAGCGATTGCGGCATCTTCGAAGCCGGAGTGGCCGTTCTTGATGTCGAAATATTGTGCGGTGGAGAACCAGTCCTGCGTAATGCCCAGGCCCGGCGAGCGGTTCCAGACGATGACGAGTCGGCTCGCGTCCTTATACGGAAGCGGCCGCAGGAGGAGCGCGCTCGTGATACTGAAAATCGATGTGTTCGCGCCGATGCCGATTGCAAGAGACAGAATCGCAGCGATGGCGAAACCGGGATTCTTGGCCAAAGAGCGGAATGCGTAGTGAAGGTCGCGGAGCAGGCTATTCATTTGAGCCGGTCGTTCGTATGTGGATCATCGATATGACGATCATAGGTGTTTGAAGAAAGCTGAACACCTTAGACGGCTCGTCCTGGATTTCGGCTCTCTAGTTCGAAGAAAAAGTGTTGCAGGATTTGATATCGCCGGAGTTGAGCCCCGTTTTGAACCAGGACGCGCGCTGCGCCGAGGTTCCGTGCGTGAATTTGTCGGGCATCACGCGGCCGGTTGCCTGCTGCTGCAAGCGGTCGTCACCCACGGCAGCGGCGGCATTGATGGCCGAGGCGACGTCACTCTGGTCGATCAATTTGCGCTGCTCGGTGGAATTTCCCCAAACGCCTGCGAAGCAATCGGCTTGCAACTCCAAGAGCACCGAGAGCGCATTCGCGGAGCGAGGATCTCGCTGCTGTTGTGTGCGAACGGTGCGCTCGATGCCGAGAATTTTCTGCACATGGTGGCCGATTTCGTGCGCGATCACGTAGGCCTGCGCAAATTCGCCGGACGCCCCGAAGCGGCTGCGAAGCTCGTCGAAAAAGCCGAGATCGAGGTAAACCTTTTCATCACCGGGACAATAGAAGGGACCCGTCGCCGTTCCAGCCTGGCCGCACGGAGATGCAATCTCGTTGCGAAACAGAACAAGCTTCGCGTGATGGTAATTGGGAATGATTTTGTCCCAATTGGATTGCGTGTCGTCGAGAACGAACGAGACGAACTGCACTTCGTGTTGTTCGGCGGCTGTACGCGCTGGATCGGCAGGACGGCTTACGCCGGTAGACACTCCCGGTGATCCGGTATTCAGGAACGGCGAAATCAGGTCGCGCTTGAAGACGAAGCTGAGGACGAGCAGCACCAAAAGGCCGCCGATGCCAAACGGAATGCCGCCGCCTCCAAATCCGCCACCACCACCACCGCCGCTATCACGACGATCTTCGATGTCGCCGCTGACGCCGCCGGGAGTCCAACGCATCGCGTCACCTCACAAGGGAATGGAACTCGCTTCCAGGAGTATACGTGAGAGAGCGAATCTGGACCGCGCAAATGGTGTGGCTCACGGGCGGTGCGGTTATGATGGTTTTGCGGCGATGGATTAGGAGCGAGCGCTGAAATGGCGATTGCGTATTTGTCGCTGGGATCGAACATCGGGGATCGCGCGGGGAATATTGCGCGCGCGATTGCAGCGTTGCGTGCGCGCGGCGTGCGCGTGATTCGGGAGTCGTCGCTCTATGAAACCGAACCGGTGGAATTTCTGGAGCAGGCCTGGTTTCTAAATGGCGCAATCGAAGTGGAGACGGAACTTTCGCCCGAACGGTTGATCGAGGGTCTGCTCGAAATCGAGCGCGAGATGGGAAGGGAGCGCCGCATGCCGAAAGGCCCGCGGCTCATCGATATGGATATCTTATTGTATGGCGAGGAAGTGGTGCGGAAGCCGGGACTCGATATTCCGCATCCGCGAATGGCCGAAAGGAAATTTGTGCTGGTGCCGCTCGCGGAGATTGCGGGCGAGGCGAATCATCCAGTCTCGATGATGACGGTTGCAGAGATGCTCGAAGCTACTGCAGATCGGAGCGAGGTGAGGAAGTGGCCAGACAAAACATCGTTCACCTGAACTCAGGCCAAAGAGAACCGAACAATGATAAGGATTGATTGTTGATAGCGAGAGGGAACTCGAGAATCTAATTGGCGAATTGAAATCTAGCGGCCGGTCGGTGTACGTTATCGGCCTGCCGGCGGGTCATAATCACGATTCCCGGTTCGGTGGAGGGACCTCATGCGACGAAGAATTTTTTTGATTCTGGTTGTGGCGTTTGTGGGTGCGTCTCCTTCGCTCTATGGCCAGGATCAGAAAGCGGAAATTCAAAAGAGATTGAGCTCAGCGTTTAAGCGAACCACGCTGACGGCGGACCGGTCGGATGTAGCCAAGGCGGGCACCGTTCTTACGCTGCACAAAGATAACCTGCTGATGTGCAGCATGGAAGCACATGCCGCACCGACGAACACTTATAAGAATGGCTCGATTTCCATGGGGCTGGGCGCCACCATGTCGTGGAATATGGCGTTGAGCACGGTGGGCCAGCAAGCCGCCAATATTCCGCAGCGCAAATTCGTGGGCGGCGAAAAAATCTGGATGGCCGATTACCAGGTGAAAGAGGACGGGGTTTATTTTCTGTTTTACAGCGACCCGTTTGACAACGTCCGTTACTTTGGCCAGCTGAAATTCCAGGTTTCGAAGGGCGCGTTTCCACCCGCGGACAATATGATGAAGACGATCGCCGAGGTGGTGACTGATGACAGCGCCCAGGAGGCTGCACCCGCGGATTCTTCTGCGCCGCCAGCGCAGCAGGAGGCCGGTGGACAAGCGCCAGCGCCCAAGACTATCGCACTGGGACAGACGAAGGATGAGGTGGTGGCGATCCTCGGACCGCCACAAAAAGTGGTCAATCTGGGCGCCAAGGAGATGTACTTCTACCCGGATATGAAGGTGGTCTTTATAAGCGGCAAGGTTGCCGACGTTCAGTAGCCGACGTGTAGCAGCCGGTGTCCGGCAGCTAGAAGATTGCGAGTAGGAAGCACCGAAAAAAATCGCGGGCACATTGTGCGTGTCCGCGACCCTGAAAATCTGCTGAGCTTTACTGGACGTCTGCTACTTTGCCACCGATAAAAGTCACTTTGATGTCCTTGTAAACGAAAATTTCTTTGGAGCCCAGCGCGATTTTCTTTTCCGGCTGTCCAATCAAGCCGACCACTTCATCCTCCGTCTGGCCCAATTGAATCGTCGGAGGCGTCGGAGGCGGTTGAGCCGGTTGTGCGTCTTGCGGGGCGGCTGGCTGTTGCTGACCCTGATCCTGGCCGCCTGCCGCAGCCTGCTGCTGGTCTCCCTTGTTTTCCGCAGCCGCCGAATCGTCCTGTTGAACTTTGAGAACTTCCCCGACAGTGCTCAATACCTGGTCCGCGCTGGGCGTCGCGCCATGCGGATAAACAAATTTGAGCGTGCAATAGTAGCGGATGTCGTCTACGGCATCGGTGAACAGCGTGAAAACGACGCCGTCGGCCAGCGTATCAATTCTGGTGACCCAGAACTTCTCCCCGGTCACGTAATATCGCGTGGTTACGCTCTTCGGAGGCGGATGTCCGAGGAAGGTCCCGAAACTCTGCGCCTTCTCATGTGCTGCAAAAGCGCCGGCAGAGAGCTTGCCGTCCTTGTAGGTGTTCTGCGGCGGAGCGCCCGTGGTGGTGGCGTACATCAACAACCTATCCTTCTCCAGAATGAGAACGGAGCCGGCGGTGACGATGTCAGTTTTGTCAGCGGTGGTCTTTGTGATTGCGTACTTCGTTTCCAACTGTTTCTGGAGCCCAGCTGCCTGGTCCGCTCGGCAAGGATGTGCCCCGAGACACGAAAATAAGATTGCTACGACGGTGACTAATTCGAGTGCTCTCCGCGAAACCATAGCTACCTCGCTTATAAGAATTTCTTGCAGCGTCTCAACCGTCCGGAATCGTTAGGGTCTTGCGTTAATCTTGGAGCGGAGTCGCGGGGTGCCGGACGTTTATGCGTCCGGCACCCGCGTTCAATTAACCGCGCTACTTGCCGCCTTGCGTGCCGCCCTGCTGTTGTTGCTGCTGCACTTCGGTTTCGGCTGCGTCCGCATCCTTCTGCTGATCGTTCAACTGCGCTTCCACGTCGAGATCAGGCTCCACTTTTCCGTCCGGATTCACTCGACCGCCAGGCTTCGGACTGGCTGGTATGCCGTTCTTGCCCTGGTTCTCGGCGAGCGTCTTGAGGCCCTCATCGAGCTGTTCGCGGAAGTGGTTGTGCATCTCCTGCAGATCGTCCACCGCCATCGCCACTTGCGACCCTGAACTGCAATCGCCCTTCTGGCTGCTGCTGACTAGAACCTTAACGTTCTTGTTCCCATCCGGGCTGTCGTCAATGCGCGTCACGACATCGCCGGGCGAGAGAGAACAATCGGAACCATCTGGCGCCTGCTCTGTCAGGATCGTCGCAACGATAAACGTCCGGTGGTTCGGATCGAGCGCAGCAGGCACTTCCTCCTGCTGTGCCGCATCTCCTCCGGCCGACGCGCTCTGCTGTCCGCCTGCAGCCGCTCCGCCTGAACCGGAAGCCGGTTGTTGAGGGGCGGCAGCTGCCGCCTTTTCGGCTTCGAGCTGGGCGCGCACTTCGTCAGCGATTGCCTGTTTCACTTCGGGCGTAAGAGCAGGTCCGCCGTTGTCGCCACCGCCGGCGTTCTCGGCTTGCTGGCCACCACCGGCATAGTCACCCATCGCCTGCGCGTTGGCCGCGGCAGTAGCATTCGCATTTGCCTGAGCTTGCGCTGCGTAGGCAGCCTGCAAATTCTGGCTGATCACATAGTCGGTCATCCACAAGGCTGCGCTGGCATAGGCCGGATACGGATTGAAGTAGTAGCCATAGTATCCGTACCACGGCGCTCCGCCCCAACCCCATGAATAGGCGACCGGCGCTGCCCACGGGTTATACGCCCATCCGTAAAATGCCGGCCCGTAGTAGTAGGAGGGAACGTAGCCGTAGTAGCAGCAGTAGCCCCCGTAGTAATAGCCGCGGTAGCCGTAGGCGTGGTAGTGCCCGCCATAATAGTAGGTGCGGCGCGAATAATAATGGCCCCCGCGTGAATATCGGTGATCCACATATCCGCGACCCCGGCCCGTACTAACCGTGCGGACGTGTTCGCCCTTCGCATTGACGTGTTCCGACGTGACCGTACGGCCGCCGTGAGCGTTGCGGTTGATCGTCGCGCCCTTGGCGGTATGGACCTGCGTGACGTGTCCGTTTGAATTCACGCGAGCCGTTGCGCCACTCTTGGTAGTGACCGTCTTGGGAGCTGCCGCCTTGCCGCCTGCACCGCCGGCCTTGGCGTTAGTTGTGCCTCCCGTCTTGCCTCCGGCTCCGCCCGTCGCGCCGCCTTTGCCACCAGCGGCTCCGGTTGTCGTCTTCGCGTTAGTGGCGGTGGTCTTGCCGCCGGTAGTGGTGGTGGTCTTGCCGCCGGTAGTGGGTGGTGGTGTGACCGCCGGTGTTTGTGGTGGTGGTGTGACCGCCGGTGTTCGTGGTGGTGGTGTGACCGCCGGTGTTCGTGGTGGTGGTGTGACCGCCGGTGTTCGTGGTGGTGGTGTGACCGCCGGTGTTCGTGGTGGTGGTGTGACCGCCGGTGTTCGTGGTGGTGGTGTGACCGCCGGTGTTCGCGGTGGTGGTGTGACCGCCGGTGTTCGCGGTGGTGTGGCCACCGGTGTTCGTGGTGGTGTGACCACCGGTGTTCGTGGTGCTGTGACCGCCAGACGGCGCCGCGTGTTGGGCTGGTGCCGCGTGTGGGGCAGGTGCCGCGTGTGGCGCTGGCGCAGAGCCGCCCCCGTGCTTCTGAGCGCGGGCTACGCCGGGCACAACGATCAACGCGAGCATCACTAAAAGCCCCTGAAGAAGCTTTCGATTCCACTTGGCTGGGTTCATTACTGCCTCCTAAAGAGTTGCCGAACTGGTTTGCTCTATCATCGCGAATAAAATTGAATGATGTACCCGAAACTCACACCGCACTGCTCGTGCCGCGTCTTTTCGCTCCGAGGGGCTGCCGCTGCGGCCAGTCTCTGGCATCCTTTCGCACGTCCGGAAGGTTCCCAAGTGTATTCAAGCTGAATGCCGGGTCCGTCCCTTGCGAAGGCGAAAAACTCAATACATTCCCCATGTTAGCTGAATCGTGAGCAAACAATAGGGCAGTGCAGTTGCCGTGTCAACTCTAGTTGCACCGCTGTTTCGTGACAACCTGCGCGCTTCCTAAAGTTCAGCCGATTGTTTTTGATGCTCAAGGTTTTCACCTCCCAACTCCCATCTCTTCCACGAGCGCTAAATCTCCAATCGGTAGACTCTCCACTTCGCATTGCGTATTTTTTCGATAGTTTCCGTCACGGGTGCCGGCGTTTCACATTCAGATTGATGACCGCTTTCGCGCGTTGCCTCGCTCTTTTCGGTCGGCTATCATCTAATCTAGCCGAGAGCGCGCGCGAGCCTGGCTTGCATGCGCTGAAGGCCCATCGAATGCCTCTCGACATCACTCGAGCGCGCAAACGCGACACGGTCATACTCAGCGTACTCGTTGCGCTCGGCGTCATCGCGGCGCTCGTTGCCGGGGAATTCGCCCTTCGGCACTGGATGGGGACTGGCGCGAGTGAAGGGTCGTCGCGAGCTTCGTATGCGACGGCTCCAGCGTCCGCGCCGTCCGCTGGACAGGCCGCGCCGTCCCCTGCGCCAGCAGCGAACCCTTCCTATCCTTCAATGCATCAGCTCGAGTGTAAACCTGGCGACTCGCGGTGCCTGGGCAAACGGCCTCACTCGGCTCCCAGCAAGCCGCCCGCAAACGCTGTAGCCAGTTCCAACGAATCACAACCATCGAAAGCGCAGGAGCCAAACGAACCGCCCGAAGTTGCCCAATCTCGCTCACAAGAAGACCCCCGCGACGCCGAGGAGAGGTTGCGCGCAACCCTAGACTCGCAGGCTCAGTTGGTAGCCCTGGAACGCGAGGAGCTCGACCATCTAAACAGCCGCGCCAACTCAGTATTCGATCGCGTTGCCGCAGCTCAACGCCAGCAACCCGCGCAAGGGCGGCAACTCCGCGACGATCTGGCGTTCGGACAACAACGATTGCAGAGCGACCTGAATCAGGCAGAAGCTGCCTTAAAAGCAGCGGACGTTCAAGGCGCGCAGAAGTATATGGACATGGCGAAAAGCGAAATCGAAAAGCTCGGCAAACTCCTCGCGCGTCAGTAAGTACGGCCGCGATCTCCTCGCCCTTGTTAGAAATAAGCTTGTTGGAAATAAAAAGGTTCATCAATCAGCCCTCAGCACTTTCAAATAGTGCAATGTGACAGTCTTGGGATTCAACGCTTCGAGCTCGATTTCAGCCGTACGGCCTTCCGTGCGTTCGCGCCAGCGGTAGACTCCGGGCTCGGTTTCCTCGCTGATCCGGCCATTTGCGGGGCGCAGGAAATCGCGGGCATCGTCGAGGGAAGCGGTCTCGCGCGTCGCTGGCCGTGAAAGCGCTTCGACGGAATAGCTTCGCAGAAGCTTCGGCCAGTACGTCTTGAAAAGCGGCGACGAAGCGAAGATGTCGCTCCAAGCGACTTCGCCGCCAAACGCCACCACGATGCCGACCACTTCCTCGCCTTTAGTGGCGCGATCGAAACGCTTTTGCAATTCCCCCGCGAATTCTTCGACGGACCTTCCGATCGCCGGCGACGTGTAGATTTGTTTGTACGACAACGTCGGAGCGGCCGCCACTGCTGCGCCCATCGCGCTGTCAGAAATAACGGGTGCGACCGCTGAGGGCATCCCGGCTCGGGCTGATGGCGTGGAGTTGGCGCCGCGCACCGCGGCCCAGACCTTGGTCTGGCTCTGTTCGACGGCTGCTTTCTCGCGCACACTCGGATGAACCATCATCTCGGCGCCTGCGAATTTCGCTGAGCCGTCGGTCCAGCGCCCGTGTTCAACGCAAAATACGCTGAGAGGCAGCGGTTCCGCGCCGGTGGGCACGATGCGATCCTTGCCGATGATGCGATCCTGTTTGCCGCCCGATACCACTTCTCCGGCCAGAAGCAGAAGAGGCCGCTTGCCGCGATTGACGAGCACGAGCTGATTCACTTGCGCGCTACCGGATGGTGAATGTTCCACCACTCCGTCCCGCGTGCGCCGCATGTAGTTTCCTTGTTCGGTGACGACCGCGTCACCCGATGCGAGCGCTTCATCGAGAGTCGCGAAACCGCTCGTGTCCGCTTGGTGCGAAGCGAGCACCGGGAAGATGGTTAGGTTTTCATACGTGACTGCTTCCCCGAGCTGCCAGCCGCGCACAGAATCTTCGTCGCCGCCTGATGCGGCTCGGACATTCGAATCGACGTTCGTCATTAGAATCACCACCCCCGCAAACAAGAGAACGAATATCGCCAGGATCCCGAAAACAATGTTGCTCTTGGGTGCCATTGCATCCCCCCGGCCGCCCTCTCGGATACCGAGCCGTAATTCGCGGCCTTTCAGGATGAGAACGAATACGGAAGATTTCCTTGCACAGTTTTTTGTGGGTAGTGAGGGGGGGAGACATCTATATCGGACACGCCTACAGAGGATTAGAGAAATCTTTGCGGCAGGTTGGTTCTGCCTCCAGGAAACTTTCGGTGGGAGCCCCCGCCCGCCAGAATTATGGAGGGCGGGAGAAGGAGCGCTTCAGCGCTCCGGGAAAGGTCTGGATTTTTGATCGTGCGCTTTAGCGCTGGGCTTCACGGTATCTACAGACGTTCGCGGTCTTTTTGTTCTTTTTCGCGCTTCTTGCGGTCTTCTTCTTCCTGGCGCTCGAAGTCGATCATTTCTTCTTCGCTCATCTGGTAGTCCTCACGCGAGGCGAACATTGCGCCCGTTCGTTTGTCGCGAGCTGACCGCGCTCCAGACCTCTTTTTCTTCCTCACTGAGAAATCCATCCTGCGAATCGGGGTTTCGATGGCCCCGGCTTCAACCAGAAGATCACCCACTTTCTCAAGGAACTCATTCAAATGGTATGGCTTGAGCGAGTAGGGAAGGCCCTCCTGCTCGAGCACGGCTTGGGCATGCTTCGCCGCGAGTAGAGGCACCAGGAACAGGACGCGGATGCGCTTGGGGCGCGTCGCGTCGACCTCGGCATCCTCGGGAGCGTCCGCCTGGCCTTGAGCGAGGTCTTTGAGCGTAGTGAAAATGGGGCCGCGAACGTCCGTGAGTGAGACGTTTACGATTACCAGGCTCCACACTCCACTTGCGATTTCCGTCATCGCATGCGAAGCCAGCGGCACGATCCGAACGCGCCAACCCTCAGAATCGAGGACGTTTTTGAGCGCGCGCTGGCTGATCACATCGTCGTCGATGATCAGGATCCCCACTTCGGCCACTGGCGTTTCCCCTCGTTTTTTGTATCGGCTGTTTCCGAAAGTATAAGCGCAGCGTTGGGCCAACACACCGGAATAGCCAGAGAGCGTGCCCAGAGGGAATCCTGTCTTTCCGTACAGGCGAAATAAAAGCGAAAGATTGTCCTTGACATAGCGAACAAAAAGCGAATATATTCGCCCCGTGCAGCGAGGCATTCAATGGCCACTTTTCCCATACTTCGAGCCGATCCGAAGACGCTCCCGCGTCGCCGGTCTCAGCCGAATCAGACCAATCTCACCCTTTTCCCCTCAGCCGCTCGCCACGGCACCTGTGAGTCACCTGGCATCGCTTCCGCGCCCACTCAGGTCTCTGACCCGAGAACGAAGCCTGCCACGGAATTGGTCGGCATTGCTCGCCTCGCTGCTTCCTCCCCCTGCGCCGATGCCAAGCGCGGGACGGAATACTTTCTTCTGCCCGTTCGCTCGATTCTGAACCACTGCGATTCCGATCGCGTTCCATTTGCCTGGACCGTAAACCCATATCGAGGTTGCGAGTTCGGCTGCAAGTATTGCTACGCGCGCTACACCCACGAATACATGGAGCTCGACGGCGGCGATTTCGAAACCAAGATTTACGTGAAGCAGAATGCCGGCCCTCTGGCTGAACGCGACCTCTCAAGCGAAAAAATCTGGGGCGAACATATCGCAATCGGTACCGCAACCGACCCTTACCAGCCGGCAGAGCGCGAATTCGGCGCCACCCGCGCCATCCTCGAAAAAATGGCCGAGCGCGAAGGGCTGAGTCTTTCAATCACCACGAAATCGAATCAGGTTGTGCGCGACATCGACGTGATCAAGCGGATTGCGGAGCGTTCATCCATCACGATTCACATGACGGTCACGACGATGCGCACGCGCCTCGCCCGGCTGCTCGAGCCGCGAGCGCCGCGTCCGGATTTGCGCCTTGATGCGCTCACGCAATTGCGTGCGGCGGGAATCGACGCAGGAGTGAATGCCATGCCGGTGCTCCCCGGCCTCACAGACCGCGAAGAAGATCTAGACGCGCTGGCACGCGGCGCGCGCGATGCAGGCGCTCAGTGGATCGCAGCCAGCGTGCTATTTCTGATGCCGTCATCGCTGAAGCAATTTATGCCGTTCATCGACGCAAAATTCCCAAAGCTAGCCAAACGCTACCGCGAATGGTACGCGCACAACGGCTACGCCCCGGAATCCTACCGCAAAGAAATCTCGGCACGATTCGAAGCTCTCCGCCGCAAGTACAATTTGGGCTCACGCCCCGAGCGCCGCAGCGCCGAAAAACAATGGCGCTCTCCCCAGCTCCCGCTGAATTTGTCGACGTAGCAATAGCTTTTGTAGCGCCGCCCTTCAGGGCGGCAGGTTCTGTCGTTGTTTGATTTCCTAGTCGCCACTCGCCTGAGCCCTCCAAGCTTCCACGCGCCGGAACCTCCCAACCCTCAACGTCCCAACGCTCGCGATCGCCATTCGTAACGCCGATCTGCCCTTAACGCAGTGGCCAGGCGTTTCCGGTTTCTGGAGTCCGATGCGAGCGGTGGTGGCTACGGGATGATAATCCGCGGCGTATCTTGCGCCGCTTCAACCGGAAGCGGAAACCGCGCGCGCAAAAAACCCAAAAACGCCCGCGAAAGCGGACGCCCATTCGTCTCCTGCTTACCCACGCGAAGCAGAAACACCAGCAACTGAAATGTCTCCGAATCCTTCAACGTCGAATATCCAACCCGGCTCGATTCTTCCTTCTTAATCTCTTGCAAGAACGCCGCAATCTGCTCATACAAACCGCGCGCGAGCGGCGCATCCGGCGGACGTTCGTAATAAATCCCAGTACCAAGCGTGCGATACGTCTCCGCAAGCGCTTCGAGAGCGGAAATCGCAGCGGCGTCGTTCAGTTCCTTGTGCTCCATTCGAAAACGATGAATCGCGCCGCCGAGCCCGGCGACCACCGGCCAGCGCTCGTAGACAAAATCCACCGGGAATTGAAGATCGCGATAGGGAAATTCCTCAGCCGGTATCGGCTTGCGATGTTCGGCCTCATAGCGGTGCGCGCTGATCAGGTACGAGCAATCCATGGGGCAATCAATCGTCACTTCGCGCCCCTCCCCGCAGCAGATCGCGCAAATCTTCTCGCCTTTGGCGGGACAGAACCGTTTCGGCGGCCGCTTTTCGCAGATCGGACAGCTCATTGACACTCCCAAATCCTCGTGGCAGCAAGAAGACGCAAAATAGGAACTTCAGACTACGGGAAGCGACGGCCTGCGACAAGTGAGGCGGCAGGAAAATAGCTTGGCGGATGAGTGGTGCGTCACGCAGAACGCGCGGCGCTATCTGATTGCGGCCTGCGGAACGGCGCGCGCTTCGAGCGACGCAATCTCCTGAAGAATTGTTTCAACCGTGTGCTCGTCGCCGAATTTCGAATTGATCATCAAATTGTAGAGCGAACGCAGGGGCCATTCCTTGTTGAAATAATGCCGGATAAATGCAGCGCGCTCGGAATCCACTTCCTGCACGAGCTGGACGGCCTCTCTTTCCGTTTTCCCGAGCGACATGATCCGGCGGATTTTTTCTTCCTCCGACGCATAGATGAAAACGCTAAAAACGTCGGGGCGATTGCGAAGTATGTAGGGAGCGCCACGGCCGACGATTACGGAATTTCCGCGTGACGCAACTTCCTCAACCACTTTGTGCAGCACCGCCACCATTTGATCTGCATCGAAGCTGCGCGATTCGCCTTCCAGCGGCAGCGTCCGTTCGTAGCTTCCGCGTGCATATACCTTGAACATCCGGTAGAGGAACGAGTCGCGCCGTTCGTCGCAACGAAGCGCCGCCCGGTGATCCACTTTTGCGACGCGCGCGATTTCAGCGGTTAGCTCTTCGTCCCAAACCTTCCAGCCGAGCCGGCTGGCAAGGCGCTTGGCGATCATAGCTCCGCCGCTGCCGTATTCCCGCTCGAGTGTGACGATCCGGACCTGCATTGCGCCGTGCCCCGGAGCCTAGTGTACTGCTATCGGGCCGCCCGGCTTTATCTTTTTCATGAGGAAAACAAACGGAATCATCGCGAGGACCGCGACGCCCAGCAGTTTGAAATTGTCGATGTAGGCGAGCATCGTCGCCTGCTGCGCGACGAGATTTGAGATCATCCCGAAGGCGCGGTGCGACGCATCGTGTGGGCTCGAGCCGCGCGAAATGAACATCTGAGTCAGTGCATTCACCATCTCCTGCAGTTTGCCGCTCCCGGCATTCACATGTTCGACGAGCAGATTCTGATGATACTGGGTGCGCCGTTCCAGCATCGTGGTGACCAGCGATATTCCCACGCTTCCGCCTACGTTTCGCGCAAGATTGATAAGTCCGGAGGCCGCATTGTTTTTATTTTTTGGCAAGAAAGCATACGCCGCCGTGTTGATGGGCACGAAAAGGAATGCGAGGCCCAATGCCTGGAATACGCGTGCGGTCGCAACGGTTCGAAAGTCGATCAGCACGTCGAATTTCGTCATATGAAAGAGCGAAAGGCCCACAGCGGTGAGTCCGAATAGCAGCAGAATGCGCGCGTCGTAGTGGCCGAGCAGATATCCCACCAGCGGCATGGCCATGATGATCGCGATCCCGCCAGGCATCAGCGCGAGGCCGGCCTGCTGCGCCGTGTACCCCATGATGGTCTGGAGGAAAAGCGGAATTAGCACGGTGCTCGAGAGCAGCGCGAAGCCGACCATGAACATCAGCATGTTTCCGATGGCGAAGGAACGGTCGCGAAATAGATGAAGGTCGATGATCGGATCCTTGTGATGCCATTCCCAGTAAATCACCGCAACGATTGCCGTCACGGAAATCACGGTCATCACGACGATGAAGTGCGAGCCAAACCAATCATCGCGCTGGCCTTTGTCGAGCACCACTTGCAACGCTCCGAGGCCGAGCGCGAGCAGTCCTAAACCGATGTAATCGATCCGGAATCCTGCTTTCTTTTCGCCTTTCATGTACGGAGGATCGGAGATCAGCCGGTTCGTGAGGAAAAGAGAAATCAGGCCGACCGGTATATTGATGAAGAAAATCCAGCGCCACGAGAAATTGTCAGTAATCCACCCGCCGAGTGTAGGGCCGATTGCCGGCGCGAGCACCACTGCCATGCCGTACACGGCAAACGCCATGCCGCGCTGCCGCGGTGGAAACGTGTCTGCAAGGATTGCTTGTTCGCTCGGCTGAAGTCCGCCGCCTCCCACGCCCTGCAGCACGCGGAAAAAAATCAGCGAGCCCAGCGACGGAGCGAAGCCGCACAGGCACGAGCTAATCGTGAAGACTGCCACGCACGACATATAAAAGCGCTTGCGTCCGATCAGCGCGGAAAACCATCCGCTCATGGGTAGCACGATCGCGTTCGAAACCAGGTAGGACGTCAGGATCCATGTGCTTTCGTCTTGTCCCGCGGATAGGCCGCCCGCAATGTGCGGCAGCGCGACGTTCGCCACGCTAGTGTCCAGCACTTCCATGAACGTCGCGAGCGTTACCGTGAGCGCGATAATCCACGGATTGACTGCGGGCCTCTCGAATTCGCGCGGAGCCGCTATCGTCGCGCTGGCGCTCACTTCACGTACACCTTCGGTTCGGCAGACATGCCCAGACGCAAGTAGTGATCGCTGTTTTCCCCTGCATCCAGGACGATTTTCACCGGCACGCGCTGCACTACTTTCACATAGTTGCCGGTCGCGTTCTCCGGAGGCAGCAGGCTGGTGCGCGCGCCGCTTGAGCCGGCGACACTGTCGACGTGTCCCTTGTAATCGCGGCCGTTCGCGTCCACCCGGATTTTCGCTGCTTGTCCCGGCTTCATGTTTTTCAACTGCGTCTCTTTGAAATTCGCGGTGATCCAAACAGAATCGAGCGGCACGATCGTGAACAACTGCTGTCCCGGTTGAACGTTCATTCCGACTTCCGCGTTCTTCATTACGATTCCGTTCACGGGCGCTGCGAGCTTCGTGTATTGCAGATTCAACTCCGCCTGCTCCAGAGCCGCGCGTTTCTCACTGACGGTAGCCAATGCAGCGCGCGCGTGCGCTTGCGAAGCGGCTACTTGGTGCGGGCCCGTCTGCGAAGATCTGAAATTGGCTTGGGCCTGCAGCAGCTTTGCGCGCGCTTGATGCACTTGCTGCTCGTCAGCCAATGCGGATGCGGAGGCAGACGAGACGTTGGCAGTACTCGCGCGAGCCGTTGCCACCGCCTGGTCATATTGCTGCTGCGAAATTTCCTGCTTATCGACCAGCTGCTTGTAACGAACAAGATCGCTCTGGGCCTTTACGTCATTCGCCTTAGCTTGTTCGAGCTGGGCTTGAGCTGCGTCGAACTCCTGCTGAGCGCCCGCGATGCCGGCTTTTGCACTTTCAACGTCCGCTTCGCTCGCTGAAGTTTGGCTGGACGTGCTGATGGAAGTGATTGGGACGTTGATGCCGATCGATTGCGCCTGCGCTTCGGCATCAGCCAGATTCGCACGCGCCTGATCGACGGCCACCTGGTAATCCCGCGGATCGATCTCCGCGAGCGTCGTTCCTGCTTGCACGAACTGGTTGTCGTCCACGTTTACTTTCGCGACGTAGCCGGAAATTCGTGCGCTCAACGGCATCAGGTGCCCGTCCACCTGCGCGTCGTCCGTGCTTTCATAGCTCATGAAATAGCGCCACGCGAAAAAACCGCCGACCAGCAGCACGATCACCGCCGCCAGCGCGATCATCCGCGTGGCCGGGTTCCGGCGGACAAAACCGCGCGGGTTCGATGGCGGAAGCGCAGCTGAATGTGTTTCCGTCGCTGCCGGCGGATTTTCCGGCGCCGGAGAATTCGGCGAGACGTCGACGTCAGTTCTCTGTGCCATCGCTATCTTCCTTTGAAGTACTGCTTCACGCCCTCTTCGGCCTGTCCCACGGCGCGAGCGAGAGAAATTTTCGCGTAGTTATAGTTGTACAAACTCGAGATGTATTGTTCGTTCGCGCTCGCGACAGCTTCCTGCGACTGCACCACTTCCACGGTGTCGGTTACGCCCGCCGCGAAGCGATCTGTCGATTGAGTCAGCGTCTGCCCGGCAAGATCGATATTGCTGCGGGCCACTTCCACGAGTTCCGCGGAGGATTGCAAATTGAGCAGCGCCGTGCGGACGTCTGCGTCAATCTGCGCGCGCAAATTCTCCATGCGGTCCCGGCTTTGCTGAAGTTGCGCATCGGCCTGCAGCACGTCTCCATGAACGCTGCCGCCCTGGAAGATCGGGATGTTCAGCGTTCCGCGTACATCGAAAACGCCGTGGTTCGACGACAAGTGCTGCCCGGCAACGCCGTAGTCAGCGGCAAACGAGAGCGTTGGCAAATAACCGGCGCTCGCCGCCTTCTTCGAGAATTCCGCAGCGCGAACGTCCGCGGACGCCGCTTGAAAGTCCGAGCGCGACGCGTAGGCGCGTGCCAGCGCTTCTTCCACGGTGACGCCTTCCAGCGGCGCGTACGGCGATCGGTCGGTCAATTCAAATTGCTGTCCGGGCGCCAGGCCGATCACGCGCGCAACGGTGAGCTTCTGAATCGCGAAATCGTTTTTGGCCTGAATCAGTTGTTGCTGGCGCGTTTGCAATTCTACTTTGGCGCGCAGCGGATCGATCGAAGGCGATGTGCCGGCATTGAACCGGTCATTGGCCTGATCGTAGAGCGCCTGCGCCGTCTTCACTTGCGCGGCCGATGTTTCGATGCGAGCTTCGTCCGCGATCGTCTGCAGATAAACGTATCCAACGGCAAGTACCACCAGATCGCGCGAATCCTTGTATGTGTACTGCGCGGCTTTCACACTCTCCGTGGCGGAACGCGTCTTGTTAATTGCTTTCCAATCGAATAGCTGCTGGCTCAAGAACGCGCGCGCATCGAAGTAAGAAAACGGGCCAACGACACTCGGAATCGTTGGGCCGCCGAGACTGGTGAAGCCGAACTCGGCCAAATTTATCTGCGACACATCGACCAATGGCGTTGCGCTCACGTGAGGAAGCAGCGCGCTCAATTGCTGCCAGCGCGTGCCGCGCGCGGCCTCCACGTCCTGGCTCGAAAGCAGGGCCCCGAGATTTTGTTTCAAGCCGCGATCGATCGCGTCCTGTAGCGAGATCGTCAAAACGCCAGGCACTAACTTTCCAGGGACGCTGCCGGAAAACGAACTCTGCGCTTGTGGCGCGGCCGGAGCTTGCATCTGGCCGCCGCTCGATGTCCCACGGGAAGAGCCGCCCGACTGCTGCGAAGGGCCGGCTTGGGGCGCGGGCAATCCAGGCTGCGGCAATTGCGCGCTGGCCGGGCCGGCTACTCCCAGCAATAGAAGCGGCAGAATGAGGATGAGGAACGATTTGGACCAACGCCTGTTCACGGGATCGCCTCCTCGCTTATGCTTTCGCGAGACCTGCAACGGCCATTCATAATGGATGAAATTCGTCAGCCGAAAGACTCAACGCGCACTTTGAGTACGCTGTGCGGCGCCGCGAACGATTCAGCCTTTCGAGCCTTGCCGCTGGATTCGATTCCTTCTTGTTCTATCGGCTCGCAGGCTTGGGCAGATGAGTTCCCACACCTGCTTCGCCGTCATTTGAAATTGCGTGTCGGGGTTCAACGCCCACGCCATCGTCATCCCGATAACAACCGTCTGAATCAGTCGCGCTAGCTCGATGGCGCGAACGTCGCGCCGCACTTCACCGCGCTTCTGCGCCAGCGAAATAATCTCAGCGAGCAGCTCGCGGCTGGTGTGCATCCGTTTCTGTAGCTCCGCGCGCACCGGCGCGCACGACGCATGCGCTGCATAAATCGCCCGCAGCACGGCTGGATTTACGCGTGATTGCCCGGCCGAATCCCCCGCCAGCTCTCCCAGCACGTCGAGAATCGGCCCATTCGTCGCCCGCGCTTTTTCCAGCGCGCGTTCGACGGCGGCGATGCGTTCACCGCCATACGCAGCGAGCACATGTTCCTTTGTACGGAAATAATTGAAGAACGTTCCCTTTCCCACGTCCGCGGCTTCGGTGATGTCTTCCACCGTCGTTTCGAGAAATCCGCGTTCGCCGAAAAGTTCCAGCGCCGCGCGGTAGAGCCTGTCGCGAGTTTCCAAACGGTGGCGCTCGCGGCGATTTGAGCGTGGCGCGGCAGCAGAAGCGCGGCGCGTTTTGGGGATGATCCGGTGCTGGCTACTTTTTGTCATGACTTTCAGACATTCCTGACTTTAGGTCAGTATTGAGGAAAAGTCAAATCTTCCGGGTTGGGCGGGCTGGCGGAGCCGGGTCGAACGAGAAAAGCCTGCGCCGGAGGACCAAATCCCCCGGCGCTGGCTTCGAAAAAAATCTTAATTCGAGTGATGCGGCGAGTGACGCGTGAGCGTCGAAATCAATAGCTTTGCCGAAGAAGGGATTGGCACAACCTTGTGTATCACGACGTCCTTCGCATCCACCTTCTTCCCGTACAGCCGTTCGTTCGCGTCATTGTCCGGACGCAGCGTCGATCCTTCGAGCGATACGCCGGCGAACAAGCCGCGAGAACGGGAATACGTCAGGACTTCTGCTCGCATCGTCACATCCGTGGCAGCCGCAGCCGTTCGGCCTACCGGTCCAGCGGCTGCAGAAGCATCGGCGCCAAGTTTCACTTTGCTGCTCAGAATCGCACCGGCGCCACGCTCGTTCATGATCAACAGAACGAAATCCGTGGCTTGCCCGCCGATTTGAAATCCAAAGCTGCCCCCCTCAAGCGCCATCATCGACGGCGCTCCCCAGGGACCGCGGAAGCTGTCGCCCGTGCGGCAGGTCATGACGCCGCGACCGTAGCTGGCGCCCACGATAAAGGCGGCTTTCAGAACCGACGGGAGAACAATCACGCAATCGGCTTTGTTGATCAAGTCCTGCGGGATATCGTCCGGAATATTCATGATCTCTTTCGTAACTTTGCCGGCGTTCCGGACTCGGTCGGCTTCTTTCGATGCATCGTCTGCGCTGAGTGGCGCTGGATTGGCGAAGGAAAGGAGGCCTGCGAGTGATGCTGCAATACAGAGGTGCAAAGCTTTTCTCATCTAACTTCCTCCTCAGGATGGGTGCGCGCGCTTCAATTCCGGGCTAGTTGCTACCACGCGACTATATCAAACCGGCGGGAGAACCGTGAAGAGTGGAATATAATTGGCTGCCTTCCGATTCAGTCGAGCCGAAATGAACTTTGTCATCTCGCCATCTACGTTTCGAAAAAAACGCCGCGCCGTACTGCCTGCATTTTTGATCGTCACAATGTTCGCAATTGCTTTTCCCGTGGCGGCTCAGAAACCGCGTGCCACTTCGCATTCCAAACGATCGAATTCGAATGCTGCCGCGAGCGCTCGCCCGGACGTGGAACGTTTCCGGACATACGTCGAAGCCGCGCTCAACGAAGCGCACGCCAGAAAAGCAGATTGGGGAGTGCTCGTAGAGGATCGCGACACCGGTGAAACGCTTTTCGAACTCAACTCTGGCCGTTTTTTTACCCCGGCTTCGAATGCAAAGCTTTTCACATCTGCATTCGCGCTGGCCTCACTCGGGCCCGGCTACCATTTTCGCACCACTCTCGAAGCCAAAAGCGCGCTTCGTAACGATGGGACGCTCGCGGACGATCTGATTCTCGTTGGGCGAGGCGACCCGGATCTTTCAAATCGCAAATTTCCGTACGCCGGCAAAGTGGAACACGATGGCGCCGCCGAGAAAATTTTGGCGGAAATCGCGGACGCTGCCGTTGCAAGAGGCCTGAAAGAAGTGGACGGCAATATCGTCGCCGACGAGCGATCGATTCCTTACGATCCGTATCCTGCGGGATGGAGCGTGGGCGACCTCTTCTTCACGTACGGCGCGCCCGTTACGGCCATCACCTTCAACGACAATTCCGTCGCGATCGAAATATCTCCTGGCGCGCGCGTTGGCGATCCGGCCGTAGTGACGGTCGATCCCGCCGCCGCGGCCGATAATTTTACGCGGCGGATAACGACGGGTGCTGCCGAAGTGAATCCCGCCAGATCCAATTCGGCGCCCAATTCGGCATCCGATCTAGCAGTTGTCCGGCAGCCCGGGCCAAACTTTCTTCTGCTGCGCGGATCAATTCCGCTGGGCCATGCACCGGTGAAGCTCGACCTCGCGATGACGGATCCGGCGGAATCATCGGCGCGCGCATTGAAGCAACTTCTCGAAGCGCGCGGCGTGCGCGTCACAGGTTCGGTTCGCGTGGAGCGGGCGCCCGCGCCGGAAGCATTGAAAACCGGCGAGGCGCCTGTGCTGTTGCCGGCTGCGTCAGGCAATATTCAGTCGACGGACGACTCAAATTCTGGAACGGGCCCTGCCACGAATCCTGCGGTAACCAACTTCGTGCTTGCTGACCATATTTCGCCGCCGCTCCTTGAAAGCGTGCGCGTCATGAATAAAGTCAGCCAGAACTTGCACGCGGAATTATTTTTGCGAACGGCAGCGCGAGAAAAAACCGGGATTAGCTCAACGGAAATCGGGCTGAGGCTCGAACAGGATTTTCTGAAGACGGCAGGCGTAGCCGATGGAGACGCGGTTCTTACGGACGGCTCCGGCCTCTCGGCCGACAATCTCGTCACGCCGCGCGCTATCGTCGCACTGCTGCAGTACATCAAGCATCAGCCGTGGAGCTCGGATTTTCTCGCAACCTTGCCGATTGCAGGCGTCGACGGCACGCTCGAAGACCGCATGAGAAACACGCGCGCCTCGGGCCTGATCCAGGCGAAGACCGGCGGCCTCGATCATGTGCATGCACTTTCAGGCTACGCGACAACGCTCAGCGGCGAATATCTCGTCTTCTCAATCTTCGCCAATAACAATCCGCAGCACGGTCGCGACTCCACAGCCGCGCTCGACGCAATCGCAGTCGCCATGGTTGAAACCCTCGGCCAGTCCGTCTCGGCGAGAAGCAAAAAATAACACCAAGCGACATCGCTCCGTAGCGGCAAGGCATGCGCGATCTGTGCGCCCCGGATGCGGTCGCGGGGCCGTGCCCTCTCGCGCAACAACCTCAATTCACCCGAGCGCCCCTCGCCGAGTCGCGAGACGATTTACCGTCCCATTCTGATTTCCACATCCAACCAAGTTACAATTCTATTTCGAGGCATTCGTGTCCCGTCCAGCAGAACAGCTTCTCGAATTTGACCGGCTGAAAGAAATCGTCAGCGGCTTCACCACATGTGCGCCCGGCCGCCGCGCGATCCTCGCGCTCGCGCCGCAGCAGGACGTCGCCCCGCTCGAGGCCGAATTCGCGCTCATCCGCGAAGCCGTTGCCTACCTGCGCCCCGGCGCAGAACTTGGATTCGGTTCACTCGCCGATCCGGAGCAATGGCTCGCGCGCCTCGCGATTCCGGCATCCGTACTTTCGATCGCGCAGTTCCTCGACGCCGCCACGCTTATGGAAATCGTCACCGGCGTGCGTCAGACTTTCAAAGGCGACGCCGCAAAGTATCCGCGACTCGCGGAGCGCTCGGCTTCGTTCGCAGATTTCCGGCACCTGCTTATTGCGATTCGCCGGGCAATCCTTCCGAACGGCGAAATCAGTGACGACGCCTCGCCTCAGCTGAAGCGCATTCGCGTTGGTATCGCGCAATCGCGCGACAAAATTCAAAAATCGCTCGAAAGCATTCTGCGCGCCCGCGGCGGCGAGACCGGGGAAGATTACATCACGCTGCGCAACGAACGTTTCGTCATTCCGGTTCGCGCGTCCGATCGCCGCGCGGTTCCAGGTGTAGTGCACGCCGCGAGCGCCACTGGCCAGACGATTTACGTTGAGCCGCTCGAAGCGATCGACCTCAACAATCGCCTCGTCCAGCTTTCCGAAGAAGAATTGGCGGAAATCGCGCGCATTCTCGCCGAACTCACCGAGCGGCTGCGCTCCGATCGCGGGCCGCTCGAAGCCGCCGCCGCCGGAATCGCACATCTCGATTCCGTTTTTGGGCGCGGGCGCTTTGCGCGCGAATTTGATTGCGTGATGCCGGAATTTTCGACCGGCAACACTCTGCGGTTGGAAGCCGCGCGGAATCCGGTTCTCGAATACACGCTGCGGCCGCAGGGCCGCAAGGCCGTGCCGATGACGCTCGCGCTGGGCGGCTCGGAGAGCGTGATGGTCATCAGTGGACCGAACACGGGCGGCAAAACAGTTGCGCTCAAAAATGTCGGCCTCGCGGCGCTGGCGGCGCAGTCCTCGATTCCAGTCGCCGCCGAACGCGCCGAATTGCCGCTGTTCGACCACGTGCTCGCCGATATCGGAGACGAGCAATCAATCGCCGCCGACCTTTCCACATTTTCGGCGCACATCCTGAATTTGAAATCGATGCTCGAGACGGCGACCGACCGCTCGCTCATTCTCGTCGACGAAATGGGCACCGGGACAGCACCCGAAGAAGGCGCTGCGCTCGCCGTCGCGCTGCTCGAGGAATTTCGAGCACTGCGCGCGTTGACGATTGCGACGACTCATCACGATCGCCTGAAAGCGTACGCCTCAACCACTCCCGGAATCGTCAACGCCGCGATGGAATTCGACGAAGAGAATTTACGCCCCACCTATCGCCTCCTTGTCGGAGTGCCGGGCACCTCAAGCGGACTTGAAATCGCCCGCCGGCTCGGATTGTCGTCACGCATCGTCGATCGCGCGCGTGCGAGCCTCTCTCCCGAATCGCGCGAAGCGCGTGACTTGATCGCCTACCTGCATCGCAGCCGCGATGAAATGGACGATATCAAGCGCCAGTCGCGCGAAGAGCTCGCGCAACTCGAGTCCGAGCGCCGCTCTCTTCAGACCGAATGGGTCGAGCGACAGAGGAAACGCATCGCCGAGCTGGAAAAGAATTTCGCCACCACACAAAAGAAACTCGAAGCCGAAGTGGCGCGCCTCACCGCCGACATCCAGGATCGCTCGCTGCGCGCGCAAATCGAAAAGCAATCCGGCCGCCGCCTCGGAAAAATTGCCGCTGACGCGCGCGCTGAAACGAACGCAGCCGTCGTCGAAACGCTCGCCACATCCCAGGCAGATCTCGGCGTGCAAGCTCAACGAGCCGCCCAGCCCGTCCCGCCGGACCAGCTATCCGCAGGGCAGCGCGTCGTAGTGAAAGGCTTCAAACAGCCGCTCGTTTTTCGACGGCACGATGGCCGCTCCGCCGAAGTCGAAGCGGGCCCCATGCGCATGAAAGTGCCGCTCGCCGATATCGTCGGAATCGAAAGCGACGCGAAGGCGGCGAAGCCCGACGCTGCAGACGGCGCACGTCCTTACGGCATCACCGTACACTCGCGCCCAAGCGACGAGCCGGCCGCCGAAGAAATCAACGTGATCGGCGCCACTGTCGAAGAAGCCACGCGCCGCGTCGACAAATTCATCGACCAAGCCGCCCTCGCCGGCAAGCCAGCCGTCCGCATCATTCACGGTCACGGCACGGGCGCACTGCGCCGCGGCCTCGCCGAATTTCTGTCGTCGCATCCGCTCGTCGAAACCATCCACGCGGAAGCGGATGATCGTGGTGGCACGGCGATTACGGTAGCCGAGTTGAAGGGCTAAACCCTTGCTTTTCAATGTCTATCCTACTAGAATCTACTGGATATCTAGTGGAGTCCTACTGGAGTTCGGCATGGCTAAGCCAAAGATGGTTACAGTCGAGCAGAGGGCTGTCGGCGTTTTCAATTGGGACGGAAAACCTGAACAAGCAAGAATCGAAAGGAATCTCGTTGCCCTCGATGGCCGCAGTTGGGAGGCGCTGCGCTTTTGCAAGAATAAGAATGGACGCCACAATCGCGTTCACCTGGTCATTGAGGAGGAGTGTTTCGTCGAACTCTTTCGTAGCGCGGTCGAGAACGGGGTGTTTTCCGAATCCGCCGTCAAGGATTTGCGAAACATTCTCACGGGTAGTCGTGATTCATTCCTCGACGCTATCGGGACCACTGGAGATGGAAAGTTATCCGCGGAGATTGACAACGATCTGTACGGGGAAGATCACGCTTGAAGATTTTCGTGGACACGTGGGGCTGGCTCGTCTTGGCCGATCCTAAAGATCCGCTCCATTCTCAAGCCGTTTCGTGTTACCAAGAGTTTAGTATTCGGCCGGGCCAAGTCATTACCTCCAATTTCATATTGGACGAGACATTCACGCTTTTGTTTCGGCGCCGCCCATACAAAGAAGCTCAACATTACTGTGAAAGCTTGCTGCGGTCTGCATTCATCCGGGTCGAGACGGTAACAGAGGCGCGATTTCTGAGGTCCTTTGAGCTCCGAAAGCGCTTCTCCGACAAGCCGAGGATCTCGTTTACAGACCTTAGCAGCATCGCAATCATGACTGAACTCAAAGTGGCGGATATCTTGACTGGCGACGCTCATTTTAGTCAGGTGGGATTCGGATTCCGAACTTTACCGAGTTGACCGGATAACTAACGGTGGCAGAGGCAGGAAGTTTCGCTGAGCGCGTGAAGCAACAGGCGGACATCGTTCGCGTCATCGGCGAATACGTGCGCCTGAAAAAAAGTGGCGCGAATTTTACGGGCTTGTGCCCGTTCCACCAGGAAAAATCGCCGTCGTTTGCCGTGCATCCAGTCAAACAGATTTACCACTGCTTCGGTTGCGGCGTGGGCGGCGACGTTTTCAAATTCGTGATGGAGATGGACAAGTCCACGTTTCCGGAAGCGATTCGCACCGTCGCGGAAAAATGCGGAATCGCAATTCCCAAGCCGCGCGAGCGCTCGCCCGAAGAGCGCAAGGAAAATCAGCAGCGCTCAGCTCTCGTCGAAATGCATCGCGAAACGGCCGCCTTTTTCGCGCGCTGCCTGCATGACACGCCCCGAAGGCAAAGTTGCGGCCGCGTACCTCGAAGATCGCGGCCTCGATCGCGAAACGATGAAACGCTTCGGCCTCGGCTTTGCGCCATCATCGGGCGACGCGCTCCTGCGCTTCCTGAAACAAAAATATCCGGAGAAACTCCTCGAAGTCTCCGGACTCATCTCGCGCGACCAGGGCGGCCGCGCCTACGATCGCTTCCGCCGCCGCATCATGTTTCCGATCTCGAACGAATCCGGCAAGGTAATCGCGTTCGGAGGCCGTGCGATGGGCGACGACATGCCGAAGTACATGAATTCGCCCGAAACATTGATCTACTCGAAGAGCAACGTCCTCTACCACGTCGATCGCGCCAAAGAAGCTCTGCGCCAAAGCGATTTCGCGGTGCTGGTAGAAGGCTACATGGACGCAATCGCTGTCGCGCGCGCTGGAATCAGCAACGTGGTCGCAAGCTGCGGCACCAGCCTCGCCGAACCGCAAGTAAAATTGCTAGCGCGTTTCACGCGCCGCGTCATCGTGAACTACGATCCGGACAATGCCGGCCAAATCGCCACCGAACGTTCGATCGCGCTGCTTCTCGAAAGCGAATTCGATGTTCGCGTCCTCGCTCTCCCCGGCAAAGCCGATCCCGATAAATTTCTGAAAGAGCAGGGGGCTGACGCCTACCGCAAACTCCTCGCGCAATCGCCTCCCTATCTCGATTACTTGATCGGCCGCGCCCGTCAAATGGACCGCACCACCGCCGCCGGAAAAGTCGCCGCGCTGAATTTCCTGATGCCGTACGTGCAGCGCCTCCCGAACCGCCTGCTCCGTTCGGAGTGGGCCACGCGCATCGCGTCCGAGCTTCGCGTCGACGAGCCAGTGCTCCGCGAAGCGTTGCGCCGCGCCGCCACTGAGCGCCGCAGCGAAGTAAAGCCAAAAGCCGAGTTGCTCGGCCCAGCCGTGAAACCAGCCGAGCGCCTGATCATTCGCATGCTCGTGGAAGCCGAAAGCTTCCGCGAACGGCTCGCCCAAGAGCTCATCTCGAACGCTCTCCATCGCGGTCTCGAGAGCGAGCGGCTCCTCGAACTCCTGATTTCGAAGGTGGGAGAGCGGCCGGACCCCGCCTCTCTCGCCGCCGCGCTCGAAGAAAAAGACCGCCGCCTGCTCTTCGAAATTCTCTTCGAGCCCGTTCCCGAACCCACCTGGGACGACGCAGAGAGCTGCCTGAGCGTCCTCCGCGGCCGCCGTGTGGAAGAAGAAATGGCGGAGCTGCAAAGGAAAATCGAAGCTAAGCCATCTAGCGACGAATTGCGCGTGCTGCTCACCCGCCGCCTCGAACTACAAAAACTCCTCGCCAGTAACTAGCTGCTCATTCTGCGAAGCCATCAGCCAAGGCGGGAAAGGCCCCAAGCGTCCATCTTCCGGCCGCTTCGCCGAATTCTGAATCCGACGGCCCGCAGAACTATCTAAGGCTTACGCGCCCGGTTGACCGAAAAACGCACAAATTACAGAAGCCATTGCGTCCCAAGCACTTACGGCAATTCGTTTGACGCAAGTCCCTTGAATATTGTATTCTCGCAAGGTTTGGGATGAAACGGGCGGCGCGTGTTCAGCATCATATGTATGTGGGGCGCGAGCGTAGCTGGCGCGATGCAGGTTGGAAACGGGTTCTAACGTCTTAATTTCCGTTCAAATGCTGTTTATTTGACAAGTCGCGCCGGGGTGTCTAATCCCGCGCGCGTATTTCTTTTGCACCCGTTCCTGCGCATTCGCTCGAGCTGATCATTGGAGGCAGTGTGAGTTCTGGCTCTCGAGGAAAAATACGATCAGGTTCGACAGCTCATCACTATGGGCAAGGAGCGCGGCTACCTGCTCTACGATGAGGTGAACGACATTCTGCCGCCCGAAGTTCATTCCTCGGAAGAAATTGACGACCTGCTCTCGACCTTCGAGCGCTACGGGATCGATGTGTACGAAGATCTCGCCAGCGCCAAAGCCGCGCTCGCTGCCGCCGATTCCGAGCGAAGCGCCGACATCGCCGCAAAGAGGAACTCCGCGTCGCGACGACGGCGAACTCGATCTGACTGCCGGGCACGCTCGAAAAGACCAACGATCCCGGTTCGCATGTATCTGCGCGAAATGGGCACCGTTCCGCTGCTCACGCGCGAAGGCGAAGTCGCGATCGCCAAGCGCATCGAGCGCGGCCAGCTTGCTCGTTCTCAAGACCATTACGCGCTCGCCGATCATCCTGAAAGAACTGCTGCGGTCGGCGAAGATTTGCGCAACGGCACGCGCTCGATCAAGGAAATCGTTCAGTTCGACGATGAAGAGCTGACCGAAGAAAAAATCGAAGCGAAGACGCACGAGACGCTCAAGCAGATCGACAAGATCGCCAAGCTGTATCTCGTCGCGTCAAGCAGGCGGAGAAGCTCGAGAAACATTCCGCGCTCGAACAAGCGCCCCTATCTGCGCGCGCGTTATCGCGCTTGGCCGCACCCGCGTCGAGATGTCGAAGCGCGTCCGCGAGCTCGATTTCAATCTGCTTCGAGAAGAAGCGCCTGATCGACAAGATCCGCCAGACGGTCGAGCGCGTGCACTCTCTCGAACGCGAAATCGTAAAACTCGAGCGCCGCGTCGAGGCCTCGAAAGCCGATGTCGCACGCCGAAGCGCGCAAGGATCTGAACGCGCGCCGCCAGGAACTGCGCGAAATCGAAGTCGCCAGCGAAGTCAGCCCCACCGAGCTGAAGCGCATGCTGCAGGTGATCCTGCGCGGCGAAGCCGAAGCCGAGCAGGCCAAAAAAGAACTGATCGAAGCGAACCTTCGCCTCGTCGTTTCCATCGCCAAAAAATACACCAACCGCGGCTTGCAGTTCCTCGACCTGATTCAGGAAGGCAACATCGGCCTGATGAAGGCCGTGGATAAATTCGAGTGGCGCCGCGGCTACAAATTCTCGACTTACGCGACGTGGTGGATTCGCCAGGCCATCACCCGCGCCATCGCCGATCAGGCCCGCACCATCCGCATTCCGGTGCACATGATCGAGACGATCAACAAGCTGGTGCGCACCAGCGCCAGCTTGTGCAGGAACTTGGCCGCGAACCCACCTCGGAAGAAATCGCCAAGCGGATGGACATTCCGGTCGCGAAAGTCCGCAAGATTCTGAAAATCGCGCAGGAGCCGATTTCGCTCGAAACGCCGATCGGCGAAGAGGAAGATTCGCATCTCGGCGATTTCATCGAGGACAAGGCCGTCGTCTCGCCGTCCGACGCGGTGATCAATCTCAGCCTGAAAGAACAAACGTCTTCGGTGCTGAAGACGCTCACGCCGCGCGAGGAAAAAGTCATCAAGATGCGCTTCGGTCTCGACGACGGCAGCGAGCACACGCTCGAAGAAGTCGGCCAGTCGTTCGCCGTCACGCGCGAACGCATCCGCCAGATCGAAGCAAAAGCTCTGCGCAAGCTGCGCCATCCGTCGCGCTCGCGCAAACTTCGCGCCTTCCTCGAAGGCTCCGCCAACGATTACTAAGACTGGCTGGAAGGAATTCTACTTTGCGCTGGTTTTTTGTTGCGGTTCTACGGCCGGTTGCGACTGCGCTCGTTCCAGGGCTGATTGCAAGAAAGAGACGTACTCGCTCTCTTCCAGCGTGAGGTGATATCTGCGGATGTTGCTCGGCTTTCTAGAGCCGGCCTCACTCTCTTGCCACACCATTGCGACGAGAAAGAGAATCAGGCCGAGCCCCATAATCTCGAGCAGGTAAATCGTCAAGATCGTCTCCTACGCTCTATTATAATCCCGAAAGACAAGAGCAACACGGACGCAATCACAATCAGTTCACGATCCATACGACTCAGCGGCTTCATGTCCAGCGGGTAAAAGACAAGCACGAGAATCGCAACATCGCGAAGAAATTCACCAATCATTTCCGAGACTGACGTCTTATCTGAGGCCACGGCAGCACCTGCTGCGTGGAAGGGGTGGCCTACTTATACCATAAATACTACGACTGGATTGAAGCAGCTTGGCAGGATCTAGGTGAGAGCTCTCTCCAGGCGATTCAGCGCTTCAAACCAAAAGTTCTTCATCTTTGCGCATTCTTTCGAACTCGTGAGTTTCATGTGATCCACCACCACGCGCGCCTTTTCCTTCCCGCTCCGATAAAAGTAAACGCTCAACCGCGTACCGCCGTCCCACTTCGCGCGAAGTGACTTCCCCTTCGTTGCGGTAGTAATTTCAATATTCGCATCCGGCAGCCAACGATTGCGAAATTTCTCATCCGCCCATGCCTGGAAAAGTTTTGAAACAGGCGCGACGAAAGTCTTGCTGCTGTTCGCCGCAAAATCTCCATTACAGTTCTGAAATTTTTCGCGAATCCCACGCTCGTGCTCATAACCGACGGCGACCATCTGCGACCACCATCCCGGCACTTTCTGTTTGTCGTATAGGTACGCGGCAATTTCCTTGTGCGGCCATTTCTTCGCGCCGGCCTTGTCGAGAATTGCAAACCATTCAGCCCAAACCTTCCCCGTACGTGCCTTCACCGCTGCATCGCTCGAGCGTTTTGTTTCCTTCGGCTTTTTCTCTGGCATTGTCGCGTGCCCTCAAGCGGCGATTCTACTCCCCAGCCCAAGAAAATTCTCGCGCCGCCATTCCCCGACGATCTGATCGAGTGCCTCTCGGTAACTCGGATAGCGCGGCTTCCAATTAAAGTCTCGCCGGAATCGCGCGTTCGAAGTCCGCGTAGATGACGTCATAAAGTCCACCGCCATCTTTCCGGCTACGATTCGCGCGATCCATCGGGGAACGCGCCGCGGTTCAACCGCGCCGATTCGTTGCGCAAGATTTCGCAAGTATTCGCCCGAGGCGACCGGCTGATCATCCGTCACGTGCCACAATCCGCTGCGTCGAGCTTCAGCAGCCACCACAAACGCGTTTGCAGCGTCGTCCACGTGAACGAATGACCAGACCGCGTCGCCTCGTCCAATGATTGGCAGTTTCCGCTGTGCAAGCTGCTGCCCGAATAGACGCGAATGCCCCGAATCGGCAGAGTGAAACCACGCGCAGCGTAGAATCGCCACGCCGAAGCCGTACGTAGCGCCGTCTTCCCGCGCCATCGTCTCCATGTCCGCAGTCGACTGTATATTCGGCTCCGGCCTGAGCGGCGAATTCTCATCGAATGCCGATTGATCAGCGGGCCGCGCCACCCACGTGATGCTCTGCACCAAAAATTGTTTCGCGCCCACGTTCGCGGCAGCTCGCGCCAAGGCTCGCGTGCCATCGCGGCGGATTCGATCGTTCAATTTCCAATCTTCTGGCCGCGGCTTTGCGCTCGTCGGAATCGCCGTCGCTGCATGAATCACTACGTCCGCGCCGTCCGCTGCGCGCGTCAAGGAATTTGCATCAAATAAATCCGCTCGGCGGCTCTCGCCGCCGCATTGTTGAATTGTGATTTCATTCTTGTCGCTGCGCGCCATGCCAACTACATTGTGTCCGCGCTCGTGAAATTGTTGGATGAGTCTCCGGCCTAGGACGCCCGTTGCGCCTGCGATAAATATTTTCACGGTAGTTATCTCCTCGAGACTTGGAAAATGGGCCGGTGCCTAATTTGATGCAAGCGGATTTGCCGAGGATTTTAAAAATAATCGCACGCCTGCAAGAACACCGAGGCATTCGAACAGCGCCAGCAGCGCAGCGGTGACGTCGAAAATATCGCGCATGTGGAAGGACACAGGGAGAGTGGTCTGCGTCACGTGATCGGGCCCCGGCAAGATGAAATGATAGTAGACGCCGAATAGGAGTGCGCCCGCCATTGCAATTGCCAGCAGCGCGCCTCCCGGCCCCAAGCGGCCTCTCCAAATCATGTACGCCGCGATGAGCGGTGCAACGACGATCACCACCAGCACGAAAACTTTCTGGAACGCATTTAGCCCAATCGCCAGCCGCCCGTGGGCCATCCCATGAGCGATGTTCAGCGCAAGATGGATCAGTATAATGCCAATCGCAAACCCAACCAGCGCGCTGCGTTTCGAAGATTCCGACTTCATTTCGAAACCGTCTCCCGAGCGAACCATTTCTGCGCGATTTACTCCTGCCAGATCTACTTCTGCTGTTGTGCCGTGGACCAATTCACCGCCGCGCCGTAACCATACACAAGCTGCGCCCCACGATCCGCACCAATTGTCAGCAGCACCGCGAGAACAAAAAGCCCCAGCAGCATGAATTTGCGCAATTGCGCCGTGAAATTGTTGCGCGCAAAAAACGCAAACATGCACAGCGCCACGGCGACACTCGTAGCCACAAGCATCAAAGTCTCGTGAATGCCCACCGCGCGCATCGCGTCACCGGGCGGCACCGAATTTGCCGCCGAAAGCCCGCTCAGCACCGTGACGATTGCCGCCAGCGTTCCCAGATACAGCATTCGCGCCGTCACGCGTTGCATCTCATCGCTCCCGCGCCACAGAGCTAGCACCTGAAACAAAAGCGCGGCAAGCCACAGCACGATCGGAAAATGCACCAACATCGGATGATAATTCAGCGCCGCTTTCAATCCAGGAAGCACGTCGATAATTTCTCCTCGCCCTCTTGCCTTTGTAGCGCCGGCTTAAGACGCGCCGTTCGCGTCCCGGAAGTTTCTGCGGGACCGGCAGGTGTTGACCTGGAAGTTGACTCTGAAACTTCAGAAATCGCACTAAGCCTCAGCGTCTCGAAGGACAATGCCGCAGCCGCGTAACGCCCGCCTGCCCGAGCGTAGCGAACGGGAGTCTCGCCGGCCCTTTTCCGCCCCTCCCAATCCCCGCGCCGCATTATCTTCCAACGCCACCCCGCCGTAAACTGCGATAGAATTTCGGCACGAAGTCAGTCACCAACGGGACCGATCGCAAGGGGCCGCCATGAAATGGATTTTTCGCATCCTGGGAATTATTGTCGCGCTCGCTCTCTGCGTCGTCGCCATCGGCGCACTTTTGCCAAGAGGACACGTGGTTTCGCGCCAGGCAACATTCCACCAAACGCCCGAAGCAATCTGGCAAGCAATCATGGATTACCAGAAATTTCCCACCTGGATCAAAGGCGTCGCGCGCGTCGAGCCGTTCAAATCTGCCGACGGCAATCCGGGCTGGACGGAAGTTCTGTCGAGCGGGATGAGGATTCCGCTCGAGATCACCGCGCAGGATCCGCCTCGTCGCCTCGTCACGCGCATCGCCGATCCGAAATTGCCGTGGGGCGGAACGTGGACCACGGAAATTACGCCCGCGCCCGGCGGCTCGATCGCAGGCACAACGACGATGCGAATCACTGAAGACGGCTACGTGAACAATCCACTGTTCCGCTTTCTGTCGCGTTTCGTTTTTGGATATACCGACACGCTCGATTCCTACATGAACTCGCTTGGCGAAAAATTCGGCGAGCAGGTCACAGTTCAGAATTAGCGATGTCGCGCAAATCAGGATCGAAGTCGCGCCCACCGGAACGCGACTATTCGCACCGCTCGTCGCTGAACACTTGTGATGTGGCATCTCACTTCGAACAGCCGCGATTTACTTAAGCAATTTCTCGTGCAAATTTTCGCCATGGCGCGCGCATGCGTCCTATCATGTTTCCGTGACGGTTCCCGCGACAGCTCGCGCGTCGACGAAGCTCGAAGTCCGCGGACTAACGGTCGAGCTGCCGACGGACGCCGGCTGGATACGGCCGGTGAATGACGTCTCGTTCTCGCTCGCGGAGGGTGAGACGCTCGGCATCGTTGGCGAATCGGGCTCGGGCAAAACGATGCTTTCGCTCGCGCTGATGGGACTCGAACCGCCGGGCGCGCGCCGCAGCGGCGAAGCATGGATTCAGGCGCACAATGGCGCCCGCACGAATCTCGTCACTGCGAGCCGCGAAGAAATTCGCGCGATGCGCGGCCGCGATATCGCCATGATTTTTCAGGAGCCGATGACGGCGCTCAATCCCGTGATGCGCATCGGCGCGCAGGTGGAAGAAGCGATTCGCGTGCATGACGCGCGCGCCACCGCCGCCGAAATTCGCCGCCGCGCAATCGAAGCGCTCAAACGTGCAGCTGTCCCCGAACCCGAGCGGAGGGCGCGGCAGTACCCGCATCAACTTTCGGGCGGCCTGCGGCAGCGCGTGATGATCGCGATTGCGCTCGCGGCGGGGCCCGGCATTTTGATTGCGGACGAGCCGACTACGGCGCTCGACGTTACCGTGCAGAAACAAATTCTCGAGCTGCTCGGGCAATTGCGACGCGACTTGCAGCTCTCGATGCTTTTCATCACGCACGATCTCGGGGTGGTGGCGCAAATTGCCGACCGCGTGATCGTGATGTACGCCGGGCGCGTGGTGGAAGAGGGACCGACGGCGGAAGTGCTGCGCCAGCCCCGCCACCCTTATACAGAGGGCCTTTTGCGAGCTGCGCCTCGGCTGGAACGCGGCGACACTCACACCGATTCCCGGCACGGTTCCAGCGCTCGGAGCGTTGCCGGCCGGGTGCTCGTTCGGCCCGCGATGCGGTTTGCACATTCCAGAGTGCGATTCAGCGGTGCCCAGCCTTCGTTCGGTGGCTCACGATCACCTCGCGCGGTGTATCCTTGTCCAGTAACGCGTGCCGGAATTGCAGCGCGTGGACGCCGGACGGTGAAGATTGAGTTGAGCGAAATTTAAGCGAACGACAATGTGCTCTATGTTGGTCAACATCATTGACCGAATTTCGAGCCTAAAACGACCTAAAAACGCATTCGGATGAGAACCTCGAAACAAGACGAGAAACACGGCGAACAGCACGATTTGGTGCGTGACCGCTTTACGCGCACCGCGGAGATTTTCGCCAGTTCGGTGCTAAAGACGCGCGCAGCCGAAGCGGAAACTCTGGCGGGGATGGTTTCAGCACGAGGGACTGACCGCGCGGTTGACCTCGCTTGCGGAACCGGCGCGCTTGCGATGGCATTTGCACCGCGCGTTCGCTGGATTTACGGACTGGACCTGACGCCTGCAATGCTCGCGGTGGCACAACGGACAGCGCGCGACGCGAACGTCCGAAATGTGACTTTCACAATCGGCAACGCACAGCAAATTCCGTTCCCGGATGGCTCGTTCGACCTCGCGCTCTCGAGCTACGCGCTGCACCACGTGCCGGACGCTGCGCGAGTGATCGGCGAAATGTCGCGCGTGCTGAAACCTGGCGGGCGCGTGGGCGTGATCGATATTTTCACGCGCGAAGATCCGAGCAGCGCCGAAATGCACGACCGAATCGAGCGAGTGCGCGATCCATCGCACACGCGGACGCTGGCGCGCAGCGAGTTTGAATCGTTGTTCGCCGCGAAGGGCCTGCGGATTACCGGCACGCGCGTCGAAGAGCATCCCGTCACGTTCGACCAATGGATGCACACTGCCGGGCGCGAACCGGGGGATCCCGAATACATCGAAACGCGCCGCCTGATGGAAACGACGATTTCGGACGATCTCGCGGCGTTCCATCCGCGATACAGCGCGACCGTCGCAGCTGCGACCGACGCAAGCCGAGGAATCGATATGGTCAACACAGTCGTATTCATTGCCGCCGAGAAAATTTGACGATGCCGGCCGTGCCTCACAACGAGACCGGAGTTCTTTTGGAGGCACGCGGACTTCTTGCAAGTACGAGAGCTGCGGAAGTTCTACCCCGTTGCGACGGGCGCGTTCACGCAATCCGCGAAGCGAGCCGTGGCTGTGGATGGAGTGAGCTTTACGCTCACGCGCGGCGAGACGCTGGGGATCGTCGGCGAATCCGGCTGCGGGAAGACGACGCTTGCCCGGATGCTGCTGCGGCTCGTCGAGCCTGATTCCGGCGAAATTCGTTTTCGCGGCGAGGACTGGCTGGGCGCGCGCGGTTCGGTGTTAAGAGGGCTGCGTCGAAAGATGCAGATGGTGTTTCAGGATCCGGTTGCGTCCTTGAATCCGCGGATGCATGTGGGAGCGATTGTCGGCGAGCCGCTTGCGATCCACGAGCCAGAACTTTCGCGCGCGGAGCGCCGCGCGCGGGCTGCGGAAATGTTGGAAGCGGTGGGAATGGGTGCCGACGCGCTCGACCGCTACCCGCACGAATTTTCGGGCGGCCAACGGCAGCGGATCGGCATCGCGCGCGCGTTGATCTTGCGGCCGGAACTGGTTATCGCGGATGAGCCGGTATCGGCGCTCGATGTTTCCGTCGGCGCGCAAATTCTCGAACTGCTCGCGCGCCTGCAGCGCGATTTCTCGCTCACGCTGATTTTGATTTCGCACAGCCTGCCGGTGGTGGCGCAGCTGGCGACGCGCGTCGCGGTGATGCAGGCGGGAAAGTTCGTCGAGATTGGCGACGCGGAAGAAGTGCTTACCAGGCCGGAGGAGCCGTACACGAAGGCGTTGCTTGCGGCGGTGCCGCAGATTCCCGGATAGGCGCAGGGAAATTGGAAATTAGAAAATTGAAAGTGGGGAAGAATGGTTGCGGCGGGAAATTGAGTCGGCGAATGCGAGGCGGCGAGTCAGAAGGTGCGAAATCCCCATCCTTTGTGAAAACGGCAAAGGTTGGGGCACCCGGCGATCGATAGATCAGGCCGAATCTAAAAGCCCGACGGTTCCGATTACGAAACGGGGCATCCGCCCTGGATTCTCCTCCGCACTGATTTACGTGTCTAAGATGTCGTTCCCACTTCGAAACCTTAAATTTCCGAATTGGTACTTTTTCTCGATGAGCACGCGATATCATCCTTTGAATCAGGGTTTACCGAAGCAGCTTCTTTGGCGTACGAAGTGCATGCCTCCATTCGAGTCTCTTGCAGCCGTCAATGATCGAAGGCTCCAGTTGAGAAGCTGTCTTAGCTCCGACAGACAGGTTTGGCATTAAACCGAGCGCAGGCTTTGCGCGATCGTGTGCGTTTACGATTCGGCGAAAGGTTTACGGACGAAGCGGACCAGTTAAGCAGTCCAACGCGTAAATATTGCCGTTCAACATTCCCGCCAGTGAAAGGATCAACTAGCGATGAAAACTTCAGACCGAACTCCTCTAGAAGCGGCACCGCCTTCAGAACTCCATTCACGGTGGAAATCGTTGAGCTTGGGCACCTTGGATCAGGCCCTCCTCGTCTCGACTGTGAGGAGCATGGTAGCAGTCCTACTGTTATCCTTTTCCTGTGCGGCCCAAATTAGCGCTCTGAAAGGTGATGGTCAAGCCGACGACACTGCAGCCTTGGAATCTGCTATCGCCGAGACGTGCGCACATGGTGGGAGCTTGGTTCTGCCCCCGCCCGCGGTATTCTACAAGATTAGCCAGACGGTAGCGATACCCTGCGGCGGTCTGCATATCATTGGAACCGGCTTCAGTGCCGGTCGTCAGTTTGACCAATTCTTTTTTCCCCCGATGGTTTCTATCAAGATGGTAAATCGAGAGCCAGAACCAATATTCTCACCGCCTTCTTACACTACGTTTGAAAACTTGGACATCGAAGGATACAACCAGGCGGTACTCGTGAGGTCGGCGGTCAACGTGAGCTTTCGGAATGTGTGCATGAGCGTTCTGGGAACCACGGGATTGGACGACAACACCCCCCTGAAGATCACCAATAGTTTCTGGATTTGGTTCAAAGGCGGATGCTTGATGGCTAATGGCAGCACCACCACTCCAATCCTCATTATGTCGGGTGAGCAGCCGGAGCACGGCGAGGCTCCGCTTGATGGCCTGATCACGATCGAGGACGTGACTGGAGCGGGTGGTGGCATGAAATATATCCAACGTGTTGGCCAGTGGGGTACCGCGGGTAATCTGGTGTTTCGCAACATCACCATTGAGGATCTCCAAACCGACATCCTCTCGATGACTTCTGAAAATGGTGCTCGCTATGGCGAATTCGAGAACATCACTTTCGACCACGTGAACACATCGGACGGTACTCCGGTCGCGGTTATCTCGACCCACGATCCCAGCCTTATAATCAAAGGACTGTTCATCAACCAATCCAGGGGAGGCGGCAGCGGCAAGGTGCGTGGCCAAGTTTCGGGATTCTTCGACACTGCGGGCGTCTTCGACTCGATGACCGGAAACTCGCTTTCGGTTGGTACCCTAAAGTTCGGCACCACGCAGCTCGGACTCTCATCAACTGGGGTTCTGTCCGAGTTCGTGCCCCTATTTAAACCCCCTGCCAACGTGCAAGCCGCGATTGCGATGGACCCCCTGGACCCCCTCGAACTAAGACAGCTGCCCGGGACTTTGATCGGCACCCACACGTACGTCGTCGTGGCGGTTGATGGAAACAGGGCTGCACACTATTCCGAATTCGCGTTCTCTGCACCAGTGAGCCTGCGCCGAAGCGGCAGCGCCACTATCACTTGGACGCCCTCCCCCTCAAATCCGGCCGGCTATTTCGTGGTTAGGGATGAATCGCTTCAGGCGTTCTATGTTCCGGGCGCCACCGCACATACATATACCGACACCGGTACCGGCGGCGGCTGCTGCTGGGAAAGGGCCAACACTCCCTCCCTCATCGCCAAACCACTGGCGACACAATGACGTCTGGGGCTTGCTCCAAAGCGATTGAGCCGGGTGACAGGACGTTCGCAATCGCTGCACATTCGCAACGTCGCTCACTTCGGCTCCCCCTGATTTGTTCTTCGTGGAATCGAAGAGGCTCGTTGGTATACCAGTAATATAAATAACGATACTGGTAGAATTACGAATTGCAAACATCCGTGGGAACTCGTAAAAGAGAAAGGTACTCTTGCAGAGGCGATCCAAGACTCAGACGTGGATTGCAATGTTCCCCAGAAGAGTTTAACCAACGAGCGATATCCTGTCACGAAGTGCGGTAACTGTCACAGCTTCCTCAGCGACTAAGAATATCTTAACAATAGGATTCGTCGGATCGGCCCGGCCCGTGCAATGCGTCATTCCACGGTTTCCGGATGAACCGGACCCAGAATTGTGACGGGCGTGTGTCTCTCTCCTCCAGCCAGTAGGAGACACCAATGCCACTGAACCTGAATGTTGCCAGGCAAGATTTTGCCGCGGCCAATAGCTTAATTTTCCCAAAATCGAAAAGACGGAAGCTCGCGCGGGGGGAGATTCGCGCGACGGAATATATCCGCCGGATGCGTGGTGGGTCACACGCTTGTCTACTTCGATGTTCAGACAAAGCCCACTATGTTGTGAAGGTACAGAACAATCCTCAGGGTAAGCGAATTCTGGCGAATGAATTACTGGGAACGTTACTGGCAAAGAAGTTGTCTCTCCCTGTTGCTGAGCCTGCAGTAGTGAATGTTTCTAAGGACTTTATTCTGGCGTCCAGCGAAATGGTAATTCGGGAGGGACGTTCGAGCACTCCTATGGAATCAGGCCGGTGTTTCGGATCGCGCGTTCCCCGCCATGGAGAACCTAGTTCTTCGAGGATCTCGCCTCTGGAATTTGTCCACGAGGTGATACCGGGGAAGCAATTTAACCTGCTGGGGAACGTTGCAGACGTGGCGGGAATGCTTGTTTTCGATAAATGGACATGCAATACAGACGGTCGGCAAACAATCTTCGTCCAGGACGGCGATACGGAATCGTATAGTGCTGTCATGATTGACCAGGGCTTCTGTTTTAACGGCCCTGAGTGGAGGTTCCCTGATTCACTCTTGCACTGTATCGGCTTGTACCATTCCGTCTACGATCGAATTCCGGGATTCTCCAATTTCGAACCCTGGCTCGAAATTCTCGAAAATTTCATCGACCGAGATGTTCTCGCTTCGGTTGCGCAGGAGATCCCGCCCGAGTGGTACCATGACGATCATGACTCGCTTCGGCGTCTCTTGGATTGGCTCGACTTGAGGCGCATGCGCGTTGCGGACTCGGTGTTCTCAGTTTGGAGAAACTATCAGCGGATTTTCACAAATCGGACATTTTCCCACAAGTGCGCTTCCAGTCCGTGTCGTAAAGATTCGAGGCAGTTGAGCTTCGCAGACCTCGAGAATTGGTAGGTGGGAGTTGTGCGAGATTCCAGTTGTCCGAGCACCATCAGGCACCAGCAGCGTGGGCAAAGAATTTTCGATCGAGCGCCCTGACGGGATGCTTTCGGAATGACGAAATGCCAATGGAGCGTTAAAGCAGAAAATCGACATAGCGAATTGAAAATGGAAATTTCAGATGGGGATGACGGCGAAAGGCGGATGCGAAGATGGCGGAAAAGAAGGTCGCGGGAAAGGTGCGGCGGGGTGAGGCGGGTTCGGAGAAGTTGGTGCGGGCGGCGTCGCGGTTTACGGGCTGAAGCCCCGGTGTGCTTTGGCTGCGTTTTCCCGTGGTTGAAACCACGGGCTACAAAGAGGAGCGTGCAAAGGTGGTTGAAACCACAGGCTACAAAGAGGGAGCGTGCGCATGGGTGGCTGGAGTGTGCGGAGGCGACAAGCCGACGAGAGTTTTATTCCGGACTCTGTCGCCGCGTGGTGGTGGGGATCGAAGCGAGCGGAGCGATGCAGTGGTTTCAGGAGTGGATGGAAGAGTTTCGGTTATCCGCCGAATGTTTCCAGGCAAAGAGATACGAAAAATAAAGAATTTCAAGTAGATATTCCACAGCCTCGTCGAATTCAGACTTGACCGTCGTTGACTTGCTATTGCTCACGATGAAGCTTTCAATCAGCGATGGACGAGAATCGGAATCTTCGAGTGTGTGAGCACTTTCACGGTTTCGCTGCCGAGCACAATTGCTGAAACACCACGGCGGCCGTGCGATGCCATCACAATAAGGTCACAGCCCTTCGACTTAGCGGTGTCTATGATGGCTCGATAAGGATGTTGGTGCTCGACTTGGACGGTTTCGCAGGTGACACCCTCGACTCTTGCGGCCTTGGCGACAGAGTCGAGCATTTTCGCGGCGTGTTCCTGAACTTGCTTGACGTACTGGTCGGGCGTGTCTTCAACAACCTGCGGGTCGAGCGATAGGACATGAAATGGCATTGTCACCGTGAGCACTGTAATTTTGGCACCAATCTCCTTGGCGAAGGTGATGCCGTGTTGGACGGCCTTTCCAGCGAGTTCCGAGCCATCGGTCGGTACCAGAATATTTTTGTACATTACTTTCCTCCCTTGCCTGGGTCAGCGCACGTTCGCTTGTGGCCTACTAAAGATCCATTTCTACTCAGTTCTGCCGATTCCGATATGACCTGCGTCACGGGAGGTTGTGACCGCGAATACGCAGCCAGCGAGCCGTCGGAGTGGGATAGGTGGCTCTATAAAAGGGGATGTCAACAAAAAAGGTTCTCCCTCGGCCGGTAGCCGAGAAAGTTTCTGTCTCGATATCCAGCCCACTGTTTGCAGATGGCTCTCGATCACTCGAGAGGTTCTTCTCTGGATGGCTCTTCCGTTTCCTCGGTTCATTTTTCGAGTGGTGACAACGTCCGCCGATTCTTGCAACTTGGCAAGCGATTCAATTCCGTGGCAACCATGGTTCTATCCGAGGCTCGTGGCCTATCGCTATTTCTGGTTGTCCGAGGGGGTATAGCGTGAGAACGGTGACTCGGTGCCGAAGCACACAGGGTCGGACCACCTATCTGATACTCCCCTCGAAACCGAGCGTCTCAAGAATCGAACCGACCACCACTCAAGAGGATGGAACGAGCTCTCTACCAGAGACGCTCAAGCTGCTTGCCGATGTAATTCGTTGGCGTCGAAGCACACTCCTTTCTTCCAGATCGTCAAAGTGATCGCTGCGATCTTCCGTGCCAGGGTGAGACGTGCCATCGCCGGTCTCTTTCCTTTGGCCAGAAGCCCAGCGTAGAATTCCTGGAACGGTCCCGGTCGAGTGCTGGCGGATATCGCCGCACTCTTGAAGATATTTTTCAGATCGTGATTATGGTTTTCGTTCAGGCCCAGCACAGTGACTCGCTCTCGGTTTCGTCGCAGTTGCCCTCGCACAAAGCGGTATTCGCCGCTGTCGTGAGTCTCGAGTCCGAATCCGCTGTAGGCCCATAGCTGTCGCTTGGTGCGAAAACGATGCGGTGTCCCGAGCAGCGCCACCAGCAATGCGGAACGAATCGGGCCCAGATAAGGAATCTGGCGTAGTAATTTCACCGCAGGATGTTTCCGGCTCTCCACCAGCAGATCGCGTCGCGCTCCCAGCCGCAACGGCTCCAACGCATCCAGTTGCTGGTAGAGCCGCTCGGCTCGCAGGCGAACTCCCGGTTCTACGATCTTGGCCAACCATTCCGCACGATGACGCGGTCGATACACCGCTGGCCCGGCACAGGGAATAGCCCAGCTTCGGTACACCGCCTTGATCCGACTCATCACCCGCGTCAGATCTTTCGTGATCGTTAGATAGCTGCGGGCCAACTCTTTCAAAGTGCGTACCCCGTTCTCTCCATGGTAGATCGGTGAGAGAAGGTTGCCGCGCAAGAGCTCGGCCAGCTTCCGAGCATCGATCCGATCACTCTTGCTGCCATCCTTTAATAGAGCATTCTTCCGGGGATCGCAGACCAGGACATTCGCGACGTGAGGCTTGAGTAGGTCATACAACCAGGCCGCGGAAGTTCCTTCTTCGAAAGTCACCAGCAAGGTGCCGCGCAGCCCGGCAATGAATTGCAGAATCGTGGCCGCTTTCGTTTCGAGGACAGACTCCAGGATCAGCTTGCCGGCGGAATCCAGGACCGCAACCGAGATCGTTGCCTGATGAACGTCCATGCCAATATACTTTGCTTGGTTCATAACGGCGCTCCTTTTGGTAGGTGGTGATGCGAACGATCAAAACCTACCGCAAAGTGGGCGCCTTTTATATTGCGTGATAATCCCTGGTGATATCTAGATCTATCCGAAGGTCAATGTCCGGTTAGTGCTGCCTGCTCAACCGGTCGATGCAACACCATCCAAGCAGTTGATTCGAAAATACTTCCCCCCTAGAGAACCGTCCGTCCGGCTGAAGAGAATGTTTTCCTGTCACGCAATACGCGGGCACGGCCCCGCGACACCATCCGGGACGCACAAATCGCGCATGCGGTGCCCCTACGGGCAAGATTCGTCGATGCCGAAGCCGCTCGCGATACCGGTAGTTCTAGAACAATTCTGAGTTAGTTAACCGTAGAACTACGCAGATTCGGCAAAGCGTACGTAGAAACCCTGAGAAAAACGGAGCAAATGCTACTGAGCACTTCGTTGGGCACTTCGTCAAGCGTCTCGCGAGAGCCCGGGTGTCGCGTCGGGTTTGTGTCGCGTCGAGTTTCTATCGCACCTACGGCGCTCCGCGTTTTGTTATCGATTGTTCCCAGTCCTTACGGACTGGGCTAACTTCTGCCGCGCCTACGGCGCTGGTGTGGCCACGGCGATTTCAAATTTGAAATTGGAAATTTCAAATGGGGATGACGGCGAAAGGCGGATGCGAAGATGGCGAAAAAGAAGGACGCGGGAAAGGTGCGGCGGGGCAGGTTCGGAGGCGTTGCGGCGGGGCCGGTTCGGGAAAGTTGATTCTAGGTTCGTGCGAAGTCAAAGTAGCCGGCAAGATGCCGGCGCTACAAACGGCGTTGGCGCGGGCGGCGTCGGGGTTCACAGGCTGAAGCCTGTGCTACTGATCGGGATTGCTGCGGGGGCGAGGGGCCCACGACGAGGGAAGGCGCTCGTCGTGGCTACCTGGGTGGAGATAAGCGTTGAAGCGATTTGAAATTGGAAATTTCAAATGGGGATGACGACGAAAGGCAGGGCAAGTACGGTGGCAACGGCGATTTCAAATTTGAAATTGGAAATTTTAGATGGGGATGACGGCGAAAGGCGGATGCGAGGCGGCGAGTCAGAACGTGAAAAACCCCCATCCTTTGCGAAAACGGCAAAGGATGGGGCACCCGGAAAATCTAGAAGGGCTTTGTTCGGTTAGGCGGAAGGGTGACCCACCCGCCACCGAAAAAACTCCTTATCGCTGGGATCGGCCGAGTCCGAATCTCTGCAAAAGCTGTTTGTTAGCATTCGCAGACAAATTGGCTTTCGGGTGTGTAGGAGCGACATCTGCAACCGACCTGTCGATCCTTTCGTTAACGGGCGTTGCCAGAAAAGCGTGGATGTCGCCCTTATGCGGCCCGCTCATTACGATTGCCATGCCGGAGATTTGACCGCGCTCGTTGATCTTGTTACCCATGACTGGGAAGAGGTTGGCACTGGCGGGAAACACCGTGTCAAGGTTGGTCAGCACGCCGTCCTGCCAGATGAAGGCATGGGACCAGCTGAAGTGGGCGTCCAGCGAGCTTCCCACCACTTGGCCGCGGTCGTTGATGCCGGAGGCAAAGGCGGCAGCATCTCCGAGAGGAAGGTCGATTTTTGTGACTGGGCCGTCTGCGCCGTTCAGCCAAACCCCGGCAAGGAAGGTTGAGCCGTCAGCACTGCCGATTTGCCCGGAAATTTGGCCCCGGTTGTTAATGCCCTGGGCGAGAGCGCCATTTCCGAGATCAGCAAGAACCGAGATGACGTTGTTTTTCCACGATGCGCCGTGAGTCGCTGAGACGCAGTTTCCCGAGTAGCCTACGGCTTGGCCTTGATCGTTGATCCAAAATGCGAACCCGTCTACGTCGCCACTCAATAAAGGAAGAGGTTTGACGGACCCTTTTTCCCACATCGCTGGCAGCGCGACCCTATTATTAGTTGTGCCGGCCGGGCATGTGGTGTCCAAGGGGCCGTTCTCTGCAAACCCTACGATTTGTCCACGCATATTGACCGCGCTCGCCTCCCCGTTATTTCCGCCGAGCGTCGGGAGAGCGCTCATGTGACCGCGCTGCCAAAGAAACGGGAGACAGACATGGTGTGTGCCGATGCCGCAAATGTCTTCGCCGTTCGGGTCTATGGCCGCCGTTTCGGAAAAACCCACTGTCTCCCCAAAATCGTTGATCTCGCCCCAGTTGCTCGAAGTGTTCGCTCCTCCCAGCGTGCCGAGGTCGAGCTTGAATCCGTCGATGTCTATAAATATGCGTGAGCTTAGAAGCATCCCGAGCAAGCTATCCTGCTGCCCCGGAGGCAGATTCTGAGCCATGACCTCCGTCCAGCCTTCATCATTGAGGGACATGGCACACCCCAGGATGTCACCCTTCTCAGTGCCCAAATCAGTTACTTTGTAACTCGTTTGGGCCGCCGCATTACTGAAGCAACCCACAACCATCATCGCAGCCCACGGCATACAGAAATTCCGCAACTGTCTTAGTGCGCTCATATCTTCTCCTTTTGGTCCGAGTAAAGTTTCCGTGCCAGTGTGCAATTGAGAGCAGAATTGGCCCACAGCCTCACACGTGTTGAGCGAGAACTGGGGAGCAGGTGGTATTCCACGTTCACGGCGATTCCGCGAGACAACTGGCACAACACCTCAGAGCTCGAAAACGAGTGGCGGACTAACAGAATTGTTGGACGATCACAAAACGGCTGGAGCGACTGTTTCTCCAACTTTTCACACACACGATGTTAGAGGCTACGAAATTCGATAGCAGCGGAGCCGGGAGTCGCGCCGATCAATTCGGTTGACTTGCAAATAGTTAACATACATACTTGTCGGTATGTTAGGTAGTCACGAGAGGAAGCGAAGGATCCGTGATCCGGGCCGTACACGGGAACGCTTGCTGCAAGCGGCTTTCCGGGAGGTCCGCAAATCAGGCTTTCAGAGTGCCGGCATCGATACAATTCTTGCCGCCACGAACGTCACCAAGGGCGCCCTCTATCACCACTTCGAAAGCAAGGAAGCTTTGGGATATGCCATCGTTGACGAGATCATCGCAAAACTTGTCCGCGACAGGTGGCTGCATCCTCTGCTTAGCGACGGGCAATCCATCGACATTTTGATCGGCATTGTCCGGGGGTTGCCAACCCGGCCTGCAGACGTTCGAGAAAGTTGCCCGCTGCTCAATTTGGCGCAGGAGATGTCTCCGCTGGACGAGCAGTTCCGCAAGCGACTGGAGAGGATTTTTCTCGCCTGGCAGGAAGGAATTGCCGCGCTCTTGCGCAAAGGGCAGTCCGGGGGAACAGTTCGCCGCGACCTGAATCCAGACGAGACTGCCAGTTTTCTGGTCGCGATGGTCGAGGGCCACGCGTCGTTAGCAAAAAATGCTCAAGACGCCAAGGTTTGGGAAGTGGGGATCAGAAATATCGTGGCGTGGCTGGAGTCACTCCGGGCGCCGCGCCAATCTCGGAGAGGCCGGCCGGGGACATTGAAGAAGCATGTTCTCAGGCGACGGCAGCAATTCTGACAGGGGGCAAAACGGCGATTTTGACTGGGGCAAAGCAGCGATTCTGGCTGGAGGCAAAAAAATGAACCGCAGAACGTTGGCAAAAGTAGCTTCTCTAAGTCTCGCTCTGATCCTGGTGCTCATAGCAATCAAGCAAGGGCAGGCACAGGACGCCAAGACGCCATATTCGAGCATGGCGCCAGTCGATCAGTACCTGATGGCAGACCGAAATGCAGAGATTGCCTTGGCGCGGAGCGCCGCACCGGATGCCATATCGGGCGAAGCAAAGATTCTGGTCCTCGGGCGCCATGGCTACGAAACGGCCGTCGAGGGGAAGAACGGCTTTGTGTGTGTTGTGGAGCGCGGGTGGATGTCCCCATTCGATGGTGATTCTGCTGCAAATTTTTGGAATCCCAAAATTCGAGGTCCGCTCTGCTTCAATCCGCCGGCGGCGCGATCCGTCCTGCCTATTACGTATAAGAGGACGGAGATGATTCTGGCTGGGAAATCGAAAGCGCAGATCATTGAAGCTCTCAAAACCGCATACGAGAAAAAAGAACTGCCGGCCCTGGAGCCGGGAGCTATGAGCTACATGTTGTCGAAAGACCAGTACCTTTCCGATGAGGGCCACCACAACTGGATGGCTCACCTGATGTTTTACACGCCGCTGATGGATGGCGCGGCCTGGGGTGCAGATCTGCCCAAGTCACCCGTGATGTTGAATCCACAGTTCAGTGGCGCTCCGGAACCAATCGACGTGTTTATCGTTCCCGTGGGCAGGTGGTCAGACGGAACCGTTGCTCCGGTTATGTAGGAACATTTCATCTAGAAGCAGTGCACTCGTCACTCTGACTTCGGGTAGCAGGAAGTGGAAACGAGAGAGCAAGGGGTTCCCTCATGAGCGCCCGCGAAGTTCAGGATCCGAAGCCCATTGCAGGTGAGATGTTTGTTCAACAAGCTGCTCAGGCTAATGCGGACGTTTCGGCTAGCCCACTGCGGGGAGCTACGATTTACGCCACTACGAGTAGGCGGGATTACACTGGTGAATCGACAGCGGACGGGTTCTGCGAAGCTGCAGATACATCATTGCTTCCGGTAATTCGAGTGGATGCTGCAAACCTCATGCGAGTTTTGCGGCAGTTGGAGGTTACAGCAAAACGACAGGCGCCACGAATCGCGTTCAAGGCAAAGGGTAGCATCCTACTCTTGGATTTAGCCGACATCGTGGCAGTACAAGCCGAAGGAAATTACGTTTCGTTGCAACACCGGCCTAATCCCTCTTTGGTGCACGAGTCGCTCTCGTCCATGGCGGAGAAGCTCAAACCCTACGGATTTATTCGCATCCACCGATCGGTCGTCGTGAATATTTCGGCCGTGGAGGAGATCCAACCTTTACCGACGGGGGAATACAGGCTGCGTGTAAAGGGTGGGAAGGAATACCTGGTAACGCGTACATACAAACACAACCTCAGAGATCTGGCTCAACTGTGGGTAGGCTAAGAGCGGCTTTACGGCTAACAGGCAGCCAGAGGTTTTACCTCGGTATTCCGTCGTAGCATTCCCGATCGTCCCTTAGGAAAAGTGAGGCCGTAAACAGCGCGGCAGGATGAAAGCGGAAGGAGCAAATCTTGCTGAGGCGGCTGCTGGGCGGTTGTTCCAACCGGTTTTCAGGTGATACTCATTGGCCGGTTTTGACCGATCGCTGAGGACCAGGCGCTGCAGATGCGAACCGTAACCTTCGAAAGCCTCTTGGGTGATTTGTGCAGGAGGATGAACGGCTCCGAGGGCACGGTTGAGTTTCGTTCGCTCGTTGAGGTGTTCGGCAAACATCGCCGGAATGAAAGACAACCAGTGGTTCGATGAGATTCAAATATCGAACGCGGAGAAGTCGCGCACTCGGAACCTGTGACAAACAGGCCAACATTTTACAATCCCGGATAGATGTTGAGAAATCCTGAGGCTGTTGAAAAAGTCGCCTTTTCTGCAGAAAGCCAAAAATTTGGGTGATAGAAAATGTTTAGGCAAGGTGGAGAAACCGTTTGTAGAGGTTCCTGATGCGATCTGATTGCTGCGGATTTCCTGGAAGAGAGTTTTTCAACAGCCACCCCTGTTCTCGGCAGTTAACTCGCACGGGCAGACGGAATGACGGAGCGGGAGGTGCTACAGTTGGGGGGCGCACGTTGCTAAGTATGAGATGTGAAGTTGGAATTCGTCCGGCAAAGTACTCGCATTCCCATTTATCACCTTGAATTTCCATATGCGGACTGTCTCGATCGCAGCTGTATCGAGGTGCGTGGAGAGCGATTTGACGACAACAGCCTTCGCTACTTTGCCGTCATCATTCACAGTGACGGAAAGAACCATGTCTCCGGAGACTCCAGCTTTCCTGTCATCCGTGAAGTAAGGCGGTAAAGGCTGGTCGATGCTGTCATCCATGCCGACCACTCTGCCTCTCTCGTTTGTGAGCCGCGTAGCAACGATTACTTCGCCGTGGTCAGATATGGCTCCCGGACATTTCTTCGGATGGCCGTAGCCGACTTCCGCGGTCGTTACCACCGGGGCGTGACTGGGCGGCTCGAATTGCCAACGCTTAACGCTGTCAATGGCCGCTTGGACCAGCTCTGGAGGCCCGCTCAATACTTTCACATCCGAAACTTTTCCTTGGGCATCCACGACGATACTCATGACAACTTTCCCTTCGATGTTTTTCTTTAGTGCTTCATCAGGATATGGAACAGTCGGACACTTAATACGTTTCAGTTGAGCTGCCTGCTTCTCAGTGTTTTCTGTTTTGTGCGATTGAGTTTCATCTTGCGTTTGAGCGGCACAGAATTTAGGGGCTGGCAGGAGTATAACCACTAAGACTGGAAGCAGGCGGATGGTTTTCATTGTGCCCGTCACTTAAGTGCCCGCAATTGTACTCCTGATTGGTTCTTAGAAGCATTCCTAGCCTCCCCCGACATGCCGAAAGAACTCGTCACTCCGAACCAATCTCGGATTACTATCGAGAATTCCTGAGGCTGTTGAAAAAGTCGGTTTTTCTGAAAAAAGTCGACAATCGGGTGATAGAAATTCCTAGAAGACTGTAGCGAAGTCGGCCTCGGGGCGGTTCGAGTAAACTTTTTTGAGTAAACTTTGCGGTGTGCACCCGGCAAAGCTCGGAACCGAGGAGGCCGAGATGGAGATTATAGGCGTCGATTTACCTGCGCGACAACCGGCGGTTGCGATGTTGAATGCCGAGACGGGTGTGCGCGGAGAAAGCAAAAACTAAGACGAAACGTTCTTGACGGAGGCGAGTTCGTTAGAAATGTTTGCGACAGTTACCCGGAATCAGATTCGGTAAACATTCATATCGTCCAAGCGGCGCGACGCATTTGTTGAGAGCGTCTCCGTGCACTCGTTGCGAATCGCGCGCCATTCGGTTTGAATCTCACGAATTAGCGAAATGAATTAGGCCCCGAGGAGGACCAAATGATTCGGCAAGAAACTCACGTCAATCGATCGTGGCCTAGAATTAAGTCCTTGTCATCAGACGCTTTTCCGCCCGTGAAAAGAGCATCAGATCTGGCCAATCCAATTCGGCGTCGCAACCTGTTTCCATTTGGCTCGGATCAGGTCGAATTTATCTTGATCCAGGAAGCCGGCCGCTGCGTACTCGGCGTTCTGCAACAGGTGTGCTGGATCCTTCGTCCCGACAATTGCCGTATGTACCCCTGGAACGCTGATCGTAAATCGTAGCGCTATTTCAAAAGCACGTTTGCCGCGCAGGAAATCATATTGAAGTTCCTGCAGCCGCTCCCAGTAAGCCCGACGATGAAGAGATTCCGGCCTGTGGATGCTTCTCCAAGTGCCGTCAGCGACTGGGTGTTTTGCAATCACTCCGGTACCGTGCTCAATTGCAAGCGGCACGGCCAGATCGAGGGGTTCCTGGTCGGCAATGTTTATCGAGATCTGCAAGGCTTCAAACTGGCCACATCGAATGGCATAGAGCGCGGCCTCTCCGGCACCCGAATAGCCAATGTGGAGAACCTTACCTGCTTTACGTGCCCGGCGCAGTACCTCTATCACCTCGTCTCGGCGCAAAGTTTCTTCCGAGCAGCTGTGAAGTTGAATCAAGTCGAGGTGGTCAGTCTTCAACCGGCGCAAGCTTTGCTCAATGTTCCATCTGAGCGCACGGGGATGCCAATCTAAAGACTCGTACTGATCTGCTTGGCCTATCGAATGCCGCAATCTATGGTGAGAGCGTAAGAGGAATCCTGCCAAACTGTGCACAGGTTGCAAGAACCGTCCGCACTTTGTGAAGATCAAAAACTGGTTGCGTCTGCCGAGTAGAGCCCTCCCAAGTTTTTCTTCACTGCCTTCGTACATCGCGGCGGTGTCGATAACATTGACACCCACCTCCAGCGCCGCTCCCAGCAACTCATCCACCGTCCGATCGGTTGCGCGCTCGAAACCAATCTCGGCTCCGCCGAAGCCGAGCACTCCAACCTGCATCCCCGTGGCACCGAATGGATGCTTCTCGATAGCGCGCTGCGCGTTCATGTTTACTTTTTACTGCAACAATACGTACAGCCTAGGTATCTTCCTAGAGTATGAGCTAACTGGGATGTACAAGTCAATCGAGAGTGACCAAGCGATATTTGTGTCTCTGACCATCGTATTTCTATTCGAATAAACTTTGGGAAGCTGTCTGATGGGCACATGCAGCAGATTGACCAAGCAGCGCGGCCGACATGACCCACTCCCGGATAGGTGTTGAGAAATCCTGTGGCCGTTGAAGAAGTCGCACACCATTAATCTGCAGAAATTGGATCGCGTCAGGAAGCGTTACAAATGATTTTTTCAGGTCTTTGGGACATTTGCTAGGTCCTAATTTTCGGTTTTATTCAGAAAACCCGAGTTTTTCAGCAGGCAGTCCAGTTCTCGACGATTATCCTGGAAGAATGCCCTCGAGATTGATCTTTTGGACTGTTCCTTTTTGGACAGACCAAGGTTCGAGCGGCGGCTATGGTGTCGATGGCTGAAATTCTTCCCGAGGAGAATTCCATGACGAAAGACGTCATCAAGCTCGCAGGCACAGTAAATAAGCTGATCGATCGCACCATACTCCGTGAACCGCAGCAGGTTCAAATCTCTCTTGTCGGCGCCGATGTCTTTTACGACGAGCTTCGAGTTCCCAACGTTCATAACTGGGAGGTCGGCAAGGACATCGAAGTGACGATACGACCGCGCTAGCAAGTAAGGTGATGACGGTTGTGCACTCGTTAAACGCCGGGCGGGTGCTGGAAGTCGTCGAAAGAGCGCGAGGCCGGCGCCTTTTCGCAGCAACGAGCCGCGACGACTCTTCGATTTGGGCGGAGAAACCGACGACGAACTGGAGGCAGGTGATGAACCAATCAGAGGAAGGCGCGACACAGGCAAGTTAGTCGTGCAGGACGACACTCAGAAGCGAGGTATTGACCTGCAGCCCGCCGTTGTACTTGATGAAGCCCATTTTTCTGAATTTGTTCATGAAAAAATTCACGCGGGGGCGCGTGGTGCCGACCATCTCTGCCAGCATCTCTTGCGATACTTTGGGGAGCACTCGTTGCGGTTTATCTTCCTTGCCATAGCGAGCGAGCAGCAACAACGTACGCGCGAGTCGCTTCTCGCTGGAGTTAAAAAGCTGATCGACTAAGTCCTCCTCGATTCGGATGTTCCGCGAAAGCATATAAGACAAGAAGCGGTCGGAGAACGCGTGTTCCGTGTGGAGAAGGCGAATCATCTCTTTTTTTTCAATGACGAGTAATGTGGTGGGTGCAATCGCGGCCGCTGTGCCCATTCGAACAGCCTGACCTGCGATGCTCCCCTCACCAAGAAAGTCACCTGGTCCCAGAATCGCCAGGACTGCTTCCTTGCCGACCGAATTGACAAGGGAGAGTTTTGCACCGCCTTTTCGAATGTACATCACACTCGTAGCGGGATCACCTTGAGAGTAGATATTCTGTAAGCTTCGATACTCCACAACTCTTCTTGACACACCGACCGAGTCGAGAAAAGCTTGCGCATCGAAAACGGGCGCCTTTACATTTTTGACTCCTTTGACCATCGCAGCCGGGTGAGTCCTCAAAGCCCAATTTAGCTGCGAAGAAGCATTCGCGTCGGTAGGGTATCAAACACATTCAGTAGACTATTTCAGTCCAATCTCACGATTATACTGTTGGATAACTCTGTAACACTCGCAGGAGGACTCTTCGAGTTTCGTGCGGCTGAGTATCTGGACCGCACCACGGGTGTATTCGATAATCTGCTTGTTCTGCAAAATACCAGCGGCCAAGGTTACGGTGGGCCGGTCTGTTCCTAACATCGTCGCCAGGAAATCGTGGGTGATAGCGAGCGCCGGGGAATCCACTCTGTCCTGAGTGATGAGCAGCCAGCGCGCGAGGCGCTGTTCAATGTTGTGGAGGCGATTACACGCGGCTGTTTGAGCAAATTGCATCCCCTGAACGACCGCGTAGCGGGTGAGAATCCGTTGAAGCTCTGGGGCTGATTGCAGGACGGTTTGCAATGCGCCAATTCTCACCCTGAACCCGTCTCCTGCGATTTGTATGATCTCGCGCACCTGGTTGCTGCCGATGCCAACCGCCGCCTGTATCCCTGCAAAGCCTTCCCTGCCAACCTCCCCAACTTCAACAGTCCTTCCATCTTCGGTTGCAATCACAAGAGACACCATGCCTGTATTCGGAAAATGTACAAACTCCAGCGGTTGGCCCGGTTCGTAAAGACTCAGATGGTGAGGCATGCTGAGAAATTCCAGGTGAGGACGAATCAAGGCGTACTCTCTTTCGGAAATTGATAAGAGAATATTGTTGTTTACTCGGTTCCCCGCAGTGGTAGTCCGTCCGTTCGGCTGCATGATTTGAAGGTCTCCTCTTTCCGCATCAAAGTTGGTCCCACCGAGAGCAAAAACCGGGATAACTGCAGGAGTTCCGCCTGTCACGGCCTGCGGCGTAGACAACAAGTTGTCTCAAGTCCTAGGCGTTCGTACTCGTTCTCTTCTTAGAGGGCGCGCAGCCCGTCACGACCATTCCTATCCCGCCCTGAGCCACAGACAGTCGTATTGTTCACTGTGCCTGCTGAAATTCGCGTTGGAACGTCCGCATTTGCTTACGCAAGTTGGCGCTACTTGATCCGGTTATCGCGGGCGACGACATATTCTTCGACAGCAAGAATCAAATCCTTGCGGAGATCCACCTCTCACCCAGGCTTGATGCGGACGCGCACGTCGGCGACGGATTCACTGACGATGCTGCAAGGCAAGGGCACGAGTGATCGACGGATTGCAACAAGCAAAACAACCGATTTGCCCAACGAGATGGAATACACGGATGAACAATTTTTAGTTCCTTCGATGATCATGTTGGTTACGCCGTCGACGTACGGTTAAGTTCCAGCAACGATCATGGTGGAAGCACACGCTTGTTGTAGCGCGGACGACGTGGAAGTTCTGTTCAAATCTGCACACATGGCCCTGAGAGAGCGTCTCAAGGACCGCATGAATCGGTAGAAATTGGATCGCTTCAGGAAGCGCTACAAATGATTTTTTCAGGTCTTTGGGACATTTTCTATGTCCTAATTTTCGGTTTTTATTTAGAAGCCCCGAGTTTTTCAACAGGCAGTCCTGTTCTCGACAGTTTTCCGCAAAGTGAGCGTTGCGCGGATATCAAGTGGATTACTTCCGAGTAGCCCGTCATCGGCCCCGAGCACCACATCAGACCAGCGTAGAGCGCGCACGTGCACAACCAGGGGCAGCTTCAGGACATTTTCAGGACAACTTTGGAACAACTTCAGGACAACTTCAGAGCAGGTTCAGGGCAGGTTCAGGGCAGATTCAGAACAGGTTCAGGACAACATTGTCGTGATTTTAGTTTCGTAGCAGGTTGGCGGGCGGCATTTTAATCCGTGCGTGGCGACGCGCTGGCGAGGGCGAGAATCGTTCCGGCAAACAGGAGCGTGTCGAAGAAATAGTTGATCCCCTCGATTTGGACTGCGGTGTTCGGGTCGGTTATTTGCGCGATCAGAATCGGCCCATAGACGAACACGACCAGCAGCACAATCCAGGTACCGAGATAAGTTGCGGCCATCCGCGTCTTCTTGGCCAGCAGAATGCAGGCGCCGGCAACGAGAAGAATTGCGCCCGTCAGATAGCCAATGAGCAGGCGCGCGGGAATCCACGCGGGCATCAGTTTCTCGAGCGGGACTCCGGGACATGCGAGTGGGTGCAGAAAATGCTCTACGCCATAAAATATGGCGGCGATCGCGACGAGCACGCGGCCCACGGTGATGAGCCTGTTTTTGCCTGGCCCACTCATCGCGTTTCCCGCAAGAATCCAGCCTCCGCCGCCGAATGTCAGTTCGCGGATGGCGAGCGTCCATCCGAACCTGTCTCCGGGGTTGGCGAGAGCTCCCGGGATGTCCATCATCGCTACAAAACTAAACATCGCGACGCCGAACAGCAAGCCGGACCAGGGCACCAGAATTTTTGTGGCAATGCTCAACGAGGCGGCCAGCAGAGCAAAGCCGAAGAAATACGCCCAGAACAATGGCCACGGCATGTATGAAGGCACCATGGGCTTGATGCTTTCTGCAGCCGCGAGATGCAGGGCGCCGAAGACCGCCAAGGGGGCGGCGAAACATAAGTTGTTCAAGGCGACGATTTTGTCCAGGCCGCGGGCGCGCGCGATATCGGACTTCGCAGCCCACAGAGCAAGAATGAAGAGGAGGATGCCGGCGCAGCACATCGAAACGACCGTGCGAGAGTAGATAATAATTGTGGCGAGAATGGTTATGTGCATGTGGATGGCAAGAGCAGGGTTGCGTCCTTTACCTGGGGCACGTTTTCCCGGTCAACACAGCGTCAGACTATACAACGAAGCGTAGGTGAGCATATTTTTTTACGCAGCGGGACAGACGCCGGACCGGAAGCGCGCCCTGGGGTACTTTCTCGTCCAACAATTTAGCTGAGGATGTGTAGCGCCGATGCGCGGATCGGCTGGAGCAGTACCTGAAGTAGCAGCCAACTCCGGTTTGTCGGGAATGCGGAAGTCAATCTCGGTCGATTCCTGGCGGGGAGGTGGATAGGTGTCGAGAAATCCACTTCGCACCACGTTTCTCGAAAGGAGATGCGCGCTGCCGTCGCTCTGGTATGGTGTCTCCTTAATGAGTCCACGGAGAGACGAACGAATCAGTCCAACGCGACGTCAACGTGTGAGCGTCGCCGTCGTTGGGCTGATCTGGATGTTGCCCGGTTTGGCTGCGTTAGCTATGGGAACCTTCTTTTACAAGGATCATCGAAACTTGCTGGTCTTCGCACCTTTTTCACTTCTGATTGGATTGGGTATGATTGTCTTCGCCATCCGCGTTGGCAAAAAGTAGTTGGACGATTTAGCTCCATAGAGATCACTGTTGATAGATCCTGTGGCTGTTGAAAAAGCCGGTTTTTCTGGAAAGGGTCGAAGATCGAGTGATAGAAAATATCTGGGCGAGGTGGAGAAATCGTTTGTCGAGCTTTTTGAGGCGAAGCAATTTCTGCGAATTCGTGGCGAGCGAGTTTTTCAACAGCCACCCCTGTTCTCGACACCTATTCTTGAACTGATCGCTCAGGAGGCGGGCACAGACGGAGGTCGATCGTTATGTCGACTGTGGCCTCACGCTCATTCTTACGCAGGTCAACGCGGTCCGCTGCTGAAGCTGGAAGCACGGATTTCAGTGCGGCATCCACTGCGGCGGGGTGAAAAATTTCACCCTTGGGCAGCGCTACTTGCAGCTTTTCAGCGAGGGCAGCATCGATGCCGAGGGTTTCAACCTTCCCGACATGAAATTGCTCGCCTTTGTCCAGTTCCAAGGTGACGGACGCGCTGTGATCCTTATCGTCGTGCGCGATCGTTGGCGTCACCGAAAACTCGGCGTATCCCTCGGACTTATATAATTTCTCCAGAGCGTCAAAGCCCTCGTAAAGTTTAGTTGTGCTAAATACGTCTCCATCCTGGATCGGAATTAATCTGCGAAGCCGGTCCAACGAAAAGGCCGAAAGCCAACGCGGATCAGGGCTTGCATTGTGTGACGTGTCAGGGTCGGATACTGTGCTGTCTTTTTCGCTGAAACGGATTTCTTTCAACCAACGCTTCGTGCCTTCGTTGACGTGGAACGTGAGGAAAACGTGCTCGCCTTCGGCGTCGACGCTGAAGGTTCGTGCTTCTGGCTCTATCATGACTTGAGAATATCCATGATCAAGCCACATGTTTTGGGCATCGATCGCGATTCCGTCGACCCAGCCGGGCGTGGCAAACAGTCCTGGTTCTTTCAGATGGGAAACGAACTCCTCCCGGTCGGACTCGGGCAAAGTTATTACTCCATCGAATCTTACGTCGTGAACAACAATTGGAGGAGCGTCGATGTCATCTAGCAGCACGGGGCAGCCATAGGGCCGTGTGGCAACGCGCAAACGCTCGGAACTTCCGACTGGTGTCTGTGCGCGCACGGGCTGTTGCAGGATCGCAAGATACCCGGTGCAAATCAGGACGGCACGGAAGCTTACTAGAACGCGCACGAAGACAAATATAGACTTCCATGCTTAACGCGGCAAGCACTCAGGCAAGGACTCGCGGTAGGTGTCGATAAATCCTCTTCGCACCAGCTATCTCGATTTGAGATAGCTGGTGATAATCCCTGTGGGTGTTGAAAAACTCGCCCGCTGGCAGGAGTTTTGATCTGGGGTGATTTTCTGTGGGGTATCGCGCTTTCTTTTTTCTATCTCAGATCCGAACCGTGGCTGATTCTAGAGATCTCGATCTTAGGAAGCGAGCCAGTCGTTTCAAGTTCTGCGCTGTAGCCGCGAGAAAGAATTGTTCGCGAACATGCTTCATTCTCCTTAAACGCACCCTGCGCAGTCCGATCTGGTTCTTCAACTCCGCAAAGAGTGCTTCTACTTTCCGGCGTTGGCGTTGCGCTGCCGCGAAAGCCGGAACGGTCGTTCGCTCTCGTGCCCGTTGTCGCGCCGCTTCGTGAACATGGATCGCGATCTGCCGATAGTGTCCGGTGGTGCATTGCGTTTTTTGCGGGCAGTCGCGACAGCGCTTCCACGTGGCCCGATAGACATGGTTGCGGTTGCGCGGATTCACCCCAAGGTACGTGAGTCGCTTTCCTTCCGGACATTGATAGCTGTTCGTCTCGGCAACGTAGATGAACTTTTCGATCCCATACAAGTTGGTTTTGGGAGCAGGACTCTCTTTCACGCGAATATAGGGAGTGATGTTTCGTTCCTCAAACCAAGCCAAAAGCTCACCGTTCCCATACGTCGTGTCGGCGGCAACCGACTGTGGAAAGCTCCCGCGTCTTTCCGCGGACCGCGTGATCATCTCGCGAGCCGCCGCACTTTCCTGACTCAACCGGGCTGCCGTCGCTTGCACGCCCAGAATCACACAGCTGCGGTTGTCGATCAGGTAGTTGTTGAAGTACCCCAGTTCCGCAGGACGATCGCCCTTGGTCGAATAGGTCGAATCCGGATCCGTCGTCGATATCTGGTCTTGTTGATGGGTCGGCTCTTCAACGGGGTTCTCTTGCTCAAGGTCCGCTAAGTACTCACGCACCGTTCGTTTCACGTGAGCGGCTTCCGGCAGTTGCTCCCGCGGAATGCGGCTCAATCGGCTGGCGTTCGCTGGAATAAAGCTGCCATCCACGGACAGGTGCTCACCCTCGACCAACCCCGCTTCCAAGCAGCGATCCACGATCTCTTCAAAGAGCTGCTGAAACAGATTGGACTCCTGAAAACGTCCATGACGGTTCTTGGAAAACGTGGAGTGATGGGGAATCTCCTGATCGAAACTGAGTCCGGTAAACCAGCGCCAGGCCAGATGCATCTGCAGTTCTTCGACCAACTTGCGCTCGCTGGTGACGCCATAGAGATAGCCGATCAGCAGGATGCGCAACAGGAGTTCCGGATCGATCGAGGGTCGGCCCGTATCGCTGTAGGAGTCCTTCAACTTCTCACGAACGAAATCGAAGCTGACGTGCCGGTCAATGAGACGGAGTAAGTGGTTTTCAGGAACCTGATCTTCGATGCGAAAGTAGTAGAACAGCGACTCGGAACGAGCGTGTTGTCCCATCATAATCAGCAAGCCTCCGTGAATGGCGATGAAGAAGAGCATCGGCAGAACGCTTGCTCATATAGACGTCACTGCCAACACTTCAGTTCGCATTCACGAAGAGTTTTTCAACAGCCACAGGATTTCCCAACACCTATGACTGGTTTGATTGTTAAAGTTTAGCGGGCTCGAGTTTCCGAATGCGCCGCGGCCTTTCGGAAGCGCAAGCGCACCGTACTCGTCGTAATAATTGCTTCCTTTCGCCAGAACAGCCTCGAAGCTTTGGCGTCAGTTGCTGCCTTTAGGCGGTGCGGTCACCGCTTCCATCACGCGGTCGAGGCTGAAGCTGCCCGGTTTCATGCGCGGAGGGAATTCGCGGAAGCTCTGCAGCCACTGCCCGACGTAGGCGCCGGCAGGTGCCAACATGAACATGCGAGGTCCAACCCAGTCGATATAGCTGGCGGATTCGTCATTGGCGCGCTCAAATGGATCCATGCGCAGATTCGTCAGCATCGGCCAGCGCAGCTCCTCGAACGGAGTTTCCCACACTTTGAATCCAATGGAATTTTGCCGGAGGAATGTCATCTTCCAGTTGTTGTATCGCAGCGCCGCCACACTGCCTCCATCGGTCCAGTAAATGAACTCGTGTCGCGGAGATTCGGCCACCTCGCCTTTCAAGAACGGCATCAGGTTGTAGCCGTCGAGATGGACCTTGTAGGTCATGTCGCCGATCCTCTTTCCCTTCAATAGGTCTTCCTTCACGGAAGGGTCACCCGCCGCGGCGAGTACTGTCGGGACCATGTCCTCGTGGGCGCCAATGTCGTTGATAACCGTGCCGGGCTTGATGACGCCGGGCCAGCGAATCAGGCAGGGGACGCGGTAGCCGCCTTCCCATTGCGTGTTCTTCTCGCCGCGGAACATCGTTGTGCCGCCATCGGGCCACAGGAAGAACTCCGCACCATTGTCGCTGGAATACATGACGATGGTGTTGCCCTCAATATCTAGCTTCTTCAACTCGTCAAGCAACTCACCGACATCACTGTCCTGCTCCATCATGCCATCCGCCTCAATACCTAGGCCGGTTTTGCCGTCCCACTTCGGGCTGAGGTGCGTGTAGGTGTGCATACGGGAAGAGTTCCACCACATGAAGAATGGCTTGTCGGCCTTGGCCGCCTTGTCCATGAACTTAATCGCACCGGCGGTAATTTCGTCGTCAATCGTCTCCATGCGCTTGCGCGTCAGGGGGCCGGTGTCTTCACACTTCTGTTTGCCCACCTTGCCGAAGCGCGGGTCATCGGTGGTATCGTCCTTGTCCGTCGCGAAGCAATGCAAGACTCCGCGTGGACCGAACCGCTCTTTGAAGGCCGGGTTCTTTGGGTAGTCCACATTCTCCGGCTCCTCTTCCGCATTCAAGTGGTAGAGGTTGCCCAGCCACTCATCAAACCCATGCACCGTCGGTAGCATTTCATTGCGGTCGCCGAGGTGGTTCTTGCCGAACTGGCCGGTTGTGTAGCCGAGCGGCTTGAGCAACTCAGCGAGAGTCGGATCAGCCTTCGTCAGACCCTCCTTTGCTCCGGGCAGGCCGACTTTAGTGAGGCCGGTGCGGATCGGGGACTGGCCGGTGATGAACGCAGCTCGGCCCGCAGTGCAACTCTGCTGACCGTACCAATCGGTGAATAGCGCACCTTCATGGGCGATGCGGTCAATATTTGGCGTTTTGTACCCCATCATGCCCATGTTGTAGGCGCTGATGTTAAACTGGCCGATGTCATCTCCCCACAGAACAACAATGTTAGGTTTCTTTTGCTGCGCGCTCGCAGTAAATGCCGTGAGCGCCAAAGCGAGCGCCGCGATTGTCGCGAAGATTGCCCTTCGTGCGGTCCTGGTATTCATCTTGTTTCGTCTCCTTTTTTTTGCTACAGAAAATCGACTGTTCACCGGACAATGAGCCTTACTTTCGGTTCCCGATTTTTTACTTTGTCAGTTTGGAAAGCCCTTATGACAGGAGCCGCAGCGGTATAACAACTCTAGGAATCGGCCCTTACTTGCCGTCAACATCGCGAGGGCAATGCCGACCGCGCAGGCAACGAACTTGAAATCATTCAGACCTCTTCATATGCTCTCCGTTTCGACTCGCATTCATTATTTCTGCGGCTGCTCCTGATTCATTTGTTTCAGTTTTTGTTCGAGCAACATCTTCTGCTGCTCTTTGGTTAGCTTGGGAAACAGCAGCACAAATTGGAGCCGCAGGTTCCACGGCGAGGCTCCCGGAGGATGGACCGCGTTGCCGTAAAATTGTGCCGTGATGTTCACCGGCTGGAAACCCAGCTTCATGATTCTCCCGATGCCGCCGCCGAACGGCACCGTCCACCTGTTATCGTCGCTCGCCCTCCAATTCGCGGTGACAATTGGCGCAGTAGTGAGATACCAGCCTTTTTTCATGTTGTAGTTGACGAACCATTGGACAAGGAACTGATTCACAGGAGGCTTATTGACCGTGCCGTTGGCATTGAAATTGGCATGACCGGCTACAGACCAGACATTGTTTGCAAGAAACCCGATCGTCCAGTGCGGGGGCTGCACCAGGACAACCACTGACGGCCCCATGCTGAGTTTTCCCTGGCCCAGATACGTCGTGTTGGTTGCGGTCGGCAACACCACCGTCGGCCCGATGCCCCAGATGATCTTGCTCTTCTTGGGCACCAAAAAAAACGAAGGGTTCATATCCCCTAGGCCATAGACGCCCGTCGTTTGCGTCGGCGGCCCGGATGACTGCGTCACGGGAAGTGGCTGGTAGATCACCGGCGTAATCCAGCGGACGATGAGGTTCCAGTTTTTCGTCAAGCTGAGGGGAATCACCGGCTGGATGTTTAGAACGTTTTGCGTGCGGTCGCCGGGCTCGTTATTGAAATTGAAATTTTCCTGGATGGGGACGCTGATAAGGCTGGCCACCGGGTTCTGCGCTGCATTTCTCAGCGCGTCGGTATTTGTCGCTGCCGCTGGCGTCTCGTCTGTGGCAACCTCAGTTCCCACCGGGCCTACGGGCGTATCTTGTGCAAACAGCGGCACAGTTGACAGGAGATAGACCGAAAGTGCCAATAGCATCCGATTTCTTCGCATGTGCAACGCCTCTCTTCTACCAATTACCCAGGCTGGACCTGCCCCTCACAGTCTTGGCGATGTTGCACTTGTCGAGCAGGGAATGTAACTGTCAAAAGTGACAGGGTAATGACGTTCGCCAATAACGGGGGGGCTTTTAGATAACTGTCGATAACAGGGGTGGCTGTTGAAAAACTCGCTCGCTCGGAATTTGCAAAAATTCGATCGCGTCAGGAAGCTCTACAAACGATTTTTCCCAGTCTCCTGGACATTTTCTATCCCCCGATTTTCGACTTTTTTTGGAAAAACCGAGTTTTTCAACAGCCACTCCTCTTATCACGCAATATAAAAGGCGCCCACTTTGGGGTAGGTTTTGATCGTTCGCATCACCATCTACCGAAAGGAGCGCCGTTATGAACCAAGCAAAGTATATTGGCATGGACGTTCATCAGGCAACGATCTCGGTTGCGGTCATGGATTCCGCCGGCAAGCTGATCCTGGAGTCCGTCCTCGAAACGAAAGCTGCCACCATTCTGCAGTTCATCGGCGGGCTGTGCGGCACCTTGCTGGTGACTTTCGAAGAAGGAACTTCTGCCGCCTGGTTGTATGACCTGCTCAAGCCTCACGTTACGAATGTCCTGGTCTGCGATCCCCGGAAGAATGCTCTATTAAAGGATGGCAGCAAGAGTGATCGGATCGATGCTCGGAAGCTGGCCGAGCTCTTGCGCGGCAACCTTCTCTCACCGATCTACCATGGAGAGAACGGGGTACGCACTTTGAAAGAGTTGGCCCGCAGCTATCTAACGATCACGAAAGATCTGACGCGGGTGATGAGTCGGATCAAGGCGGTGTACCGAAGCTGGGCTATTCCCTGTGCCGGGCCAGCGGTGTATCGACCGCGTCATCGTGCGGAATGGTTGGCCAAGATCGTAGAACCGGGAGTTCGCCTGCGAGCCGAGCGGCTCTACCAGCAACTGGATGCGTTGGAGCCGTTGCGGCTGGGAGCGCGACGCGATCTGCTGGTGGAGAGCCGGAAACATCCTGCGGTGAAATTACTACGCCAGATTCCTTATCTGGGCCCGATTCGTTCCGCATTGCTGGTGGCGCTGCTCGGGACACCGCATCGTTTTCGCACCAAGCGACAGCTATGGGCCTACAGCGGATTCGGACTCGAGACTCACGACAGCGGCGAATACCGCTTTGTGCGAGGGCAACTGCGACGAAACCGAGAGCGAGTCACTGTGCTGGGCCTGAACGAAAACCATAATCACGATCTGAAAAATATCTTCAAGAGTGCGGCGATATCCGCCAGCACTCGACCGGGACCGTTCCAGGAATTCTACGCTGGGCTTCTGGCCAAAGGAAAGAGACCGGCGATGGCACGTCTCACCCTGGCACGGAAGATCGCAGCGATCACTTTGACGATCTGGAAGAAAGGAGTGTGCTTCGACGCCAACGAATTACATCGGCAAGCAGCTTGAGCGTCTCTGGTAGAGAGCTCGTTCCATCCTCTTGAGTGGTGGTCGGTTCGATTCTTGAGACGCTCGGTTTCGAGGGGAGTATCAGATAGGTGGTCCGACCCTGTGTGCTTCGGCACCGAGTCACCGTTCTCACGCTATACCCCCTCGGACAACCAGAAATAGCGATAGGCCACGAGCCTCGGATAGAACCATGGTTGCCACGGAATTGAATCGCTTGCCAAGTTGCAAGAATCGGCGGACGTTGTCACCACTCGAAAAATGAACCGAGGAAACGGAAGAGCCATCCAGAGAAGAACCTCTCGAGTGATCGAGAGCCATCTGCAAACAGTGGGCTGGATATCGAGACAGAAACTTTCTCGGCTACCGGCCGAGGGAGAACCTTTTTTGTTGACATCCCCTTTTATAGAACCACCTATCTCAAGGTGACATAGCTAGTGATAAACCCTGTTCGCGACAGTTATCCGGAAAAATCGCTCAGCGTGCGATAACGGCGTTAGGAGCGATCTTCTAACTTCGTTGTTGGCTATCCTCGTACCATCACGAATTTGTCCGGTGAGCGCGTTCATCAGGACTTGAGCATTACTTCCGGGTTCTCCGCCATCCACTTCAGTGCGGATTTCCTTCTGCGTGAGCCTTTGCCAACCCGGGCGGCGTAAATGCCTCCTGAAAAATGGGAGCTCCAAATGGGGCACCCGTGGCTCCGCCATCCACCATCAGCTCGACCGCGTTGACGTACGACGAATCGTCGGACGCGAGGAAGAGCACCGCTTTGGCAATCTCTTCCGGCTCGCCCCAACGGCCCTGCGGAACCGCAGAAGAGAAGAACTTCGCCAACTTAGCGGAATCTTCTGCCGTTGCAGAGGCGCGCGGCCCGCGCTTCCAAATGGGAGTCTTGATCGCGCCTGGTGCGACGACGTTCACGCGAATGTTGCGCGGTGCAAGGTCGGCGGCGATGGAACGCGCCATCGAGACGAGACCACCCTTGGTGGCCGCATACGCGGCTACGCCAGGCTGGCCGAGGTAGTTATGTACCGACCCACTAAAGATGATGCTACCGTTGTCGTTCAGCAGAGGCACCGCTGAATTCACCGTAAAGAAAGCGGCATTAAGGTTGGTGTGGATCACGTTCTCAAAAATGGTCTCGTCGGTCGAGCCCGTAGGAGTCCGGCCGGAGATGCCGGCATTGGCGAAGACAATGTCGAGCTTTCCGAAATCTGTGGCCAGGGCCGCGAAGAGCCGCTTGCGATCTTCCGCAATGGTGACGTCAGCGCGGTAGCCACGCGCGCTCGATCCAAGTTCGGCGATCGCTTCATCGAGCGTCTTCTGGTCGCGGCCGGTAATGGCGACCTGCGCGCCCTCCGCGACGAAAAGTCGGGCTGTGGCTAGACCGATGCCACTGTTGCCGCCGGTAATAAGAGCCTTCTTCCCTGAGAGCTTCATAATCCCTCCTTTTTGCGGGACTCGCAAAGGCGATAATTATCATAGGTGGAAGGATACAAACAATATGCGCTATCCGGTCGAGGACACCGCCGCAAAACATCTACGGATTGTTAAGGAGGCCTCGCTCCGCTTCGCGGCGGTCACTTGGACGTGCAGTCGCGTAACCGGAAACTAGATTTTGCGCCTGGGACCGGCCGCTCGCCCGGATAGCTGTTGCGAAATCCTGTGGCTGTTGAAAAACGCGCTCAGCAAAATCGACTTTTTTTCAACAGCCCCTCCTGTTGTCGACAGTTATGCGGAATCACTCTTGGTTGTGGGCGCACTGGATTCTCGATAAGGGGGGGGGCGTGGTATGCTTCCGCGCTGGCCATTCGGCGGGCTGCTTCACCAAGGCGGCCGCAAGGAATCAGGACACGATGCCTCTTCCGAAGAAATTAGTTGCGGTATTCATGAGTTTTCTTCTCGCGCTGATGACGATACCTGTCGGGGCAAACGCGCAGACCTCTTCACAGACTCCCTCGCAGGACGCGGCGCAGACCTCGTCCACTCAAGCAGCGCCCGAGGAATACGCTCCGCTTACCGCGGACGAGCTTGATGCGCTGGTAGCGCCGATCGCTCTTTATCCCGATGCGCTCGTTGCGCAAGTTCTCGGCGCGGCCACTTTCCCGTATGAGATCGTCGACGCCGCTTTCTGGATGAAAGATAATTCCAGCCTCACCGGCGAAGCCCTCGCGAAGGCAGTCGATCAACAATCCTGGGACCCGGCGGTAAAAGCGCTCACGCAATTTCCGAGCGTTCTCGACAATCTCGCGAAAAATCTTGCATGGACTTCTTCACTTGGTGAAGCTTCTGCGACACAGCAAGCTGACGTAATGGCTGCGGTTCAGCGCATGCGGGCAAAAGCGCAGGCGGCCGGGAGTTTGAAATCCGGCTCGCAAATTAAGGTTGTCCAAGAGGCTCCGCAGACGATCGTTATTCAGCCGGCGAATCCTCAGATCGTTTACGTGCCCACTTATAATCCGACTGTGGTGTACGGCGCGCCGGTCGTCGTGCCCGGATATAGCTCGGCCGACGTTGCTGCCGTGGCGCTCCTGTCATTCGGCATTGGGATCGCGGTTGGAGCGGCGGTGTACGGCGGTTGCTGCGGATGGGGCTGGAGCTACTGGGGCACGAATTGGCATAGCCACACGGTAATCTACAACCGCAATATTTACGTGGGGAACAGCTACTGGCGCGGCGGTTACTACGGCGGCTATCGCCCGGGATATCCGGGCTACCGGCCTCCGCCGCCCGGTTATCGACCCGGGTATCCGGGTTATCGCCCACCGCCGCCGGGCTATCGGCCTCCGTCAAACGGCAATCGGCCAGGCTATCCCGGATATGGACGGCCTCCAGCCACCACTCTTCCCGCTTCTGGAACCGGCAATCCGAACCGTCCGGGCACGAATCCACCGACGACAAGACCTAGCGCTGGAACTCCGACCACGCGGCCGACAAATCCACCCGGAACACGGCCCGGCGGTGGAGCGCCATCGACCCAACCAGTCACTCGGCCGGGAACAACTCCGAGCACACGGCCCAGTACACAAGAATCGCGCGGCTATCGCGCACCAACGGGCAACGCGCCCGCGGCACAGCCCGCACGTCCGAACGCTATCTCCGGCTCGGCCGGAGGCCGCGCGCAAAGCGCCCGCGGAAACCAGAGCATGGGTGGTGGCGGCAATCGAGGAGGCGGAGGTCGCCGGTAATTTCCGGCCACGTGAACTCCCATGAAAACAAAATCAAACATCTGGAAGAAATTGGTTGGAGCGATGAAGGAGTTTGGCATGACTCGCCAGAGACTCACCGCACCGAAGACGCACTCTCTTCATGTGGTACTGCTTGCGCTCGCCGCAGTGGCCATGCTGGCAGCGGCAGGATGCAGAAAGAAGGAGCACTCGACCGTCGTCAGCGGACCGAAAACTTTCGCTTCGCCTGACGAAGCATCCTCCGCAGTTTACACAGCTGCAAAATCAGGAGACGGCCAGGCACTGATTGCGATCTTCGGCTCCAACGCGACAGATCTGATCATCTCCGGCGATCCAGTGCAGGACAAAGCAGGGCGCGATAAATTTGCTGCCCAGTATGACGAAATGCACCGCTGGGGAAAATTGACGAATGGCGGCAAGATCCTCACTGTAGGCGCAGAGAACTATCCATTCCCGTTCTCGTTGATGAAGAACTCCGCGGGGCAATGGTATTTTGACACGGCGTCGGCGAAAGAAGAGATACTCGCGCGGCGCATCGGCGGAAACGAACTGGCAACGGTCGACGTCCTAAACGCGATGTCCGATGCTCAGATCGAATACTTCAGCCAGACTCATGACGGCAATCCCGTTTATCAATTTGCGCAGAAATTCGTGAGTGATGAGGGCAAGCAGAACGGTTTGTACTGGAAGGCGGCGGAAGATCAGCCGGAGAGTCCGCTTGGACCACTTGCTGCAGAAGCTAGCGCTGACGGCTACGGCGGCAACTCGAAGCCCGCTCCGCAGCCGTTTCACGGGTATTTTTATCGGATGATTACGAAACAAGGCAGCCACGCAGTGGGCGGAGCGAAGGACTATGTCGTCAAAGGGAACATGACGGGAGGCTTCGCCATCCTCGCCTTTCCCGCTGAGTATCGAAATTCCGGCGTGATGACACTGATGATCAATCAGGATGGGACTGTGTATGAAAAGGATCTGGGAGCCCAAACCGCCGAACTCGCTAAAGCTATCACTGAATTCAATCCTGACGATACGTGGAAGCGTGTGGAATAGCCGCTGACGTCCGCGATGACTGTGTGAACGCGGGAGGCGTGCTGCTGTGGTTTGCGGCCGCAGTGGTTAAAAGTGCCGTCAGGCCGGTGGTCGTTCATGCCGTCCGATTGCGCCTGCGAGACTCGAAAACAGCTCTACCGACGAAACGCTGTGAAGGTTGGTTTGGTTTTCCCAGACTCTTTGACAAAAGCTGAGTCTGCGCGAGCTTTGAAAACGCGAATTGAGTCGCGAAATCTGCAGATGGAGGGCCGCAGTTTGGTCCGGATAGCTTTTGATAAATCCTATGGTTGTTCAAAAAGCCGGTTTTTCTGAGAAAAGTTGAAAATCGGGTGATAGAAAGTGTCTAAGAGACTGGAGAAATCGTTTGTCGGGCTTTCTGACGCGAAGCAATTTCTGCGAATTCGTGGCGAGCGAGTTTTTCAACAGCCACCCTTGTTCTCGACACCTATCTGAAAGTCAATTTCCGGTAACCGCGCTAGTCAAGGCTTGAGGATTTCGCCTAACCCTCAGGAACTATTGCTGCAGCAAGATTGATACCGTTCCGTTCGTCCCACATGGCTGGGGCTACTCCAATAGCGAGAATTCCGCGGCCCTCCCATCGCCAATGACGGCCGCGCATTGACATCCCCGATTGCCCTGAATACGCTTCTAAGTCTCAGATTGGAGGCATCATGAAGGCCGCAAAATTCGCTCTTCTCGCTCTCGTTGGCACTCTGTCGCTCGTACCACTTTCGCTCTCCGCTCAGGAGCCGCAGCACAATCACGAGGTCGACGAAAAACTCGGAACCGTCTCATTTGCCACTTCGTGCGCTCCCGAAGTTCAGTCGCAATTCGAGCGTGGCGTCGCCCTTCTGCATTCCTTTGAGTACGAAATAGCCGACGCGCAATTCGAGGAGGTCGCCAAAAAAGATCCGCGCTGCGCAATGGCTTACTGGGGACAAGCGATGACTTTCTACCACGAACTCTGGAGTCGCCCCACCAAAGCTGACCTCGCCCAAGGCGCCGAGCTCCTTGCTAAAGCGCGCTCACTCCAGCCGCCCACCGCCCGCGAACGCGACTACATCCTGGCGCTCAGTGTCTTCTACTCTGACAGCGACAAACTCGACCACAATCAGCGCGCCGACGCGTACGCCAAAGCCATGCAAGGCGTCCACGAACGCAATCCCAACGACCACGAAGCCGCCATCTTTTACGCGCTCTCGCTTCTCGCCTCAGGTCCCAACCGCGACCCCAATCTCACCAACGCCAAAGCCGCCGTTGCCATCCTAAACAAGCTCTACGACGAGGAACCGAATCATCCGGGCATCGCTCACTACATCATCCACAGCTGTGACAATCCTGCGATGGCCAGTCTGGCGCTTTCCGCAGCCCGCAAATATGCCAGCATCGCGCCATCTTCCCCTCACGCCGTGCACATGCCTTCGCACATCTTCGCGCGCCTAGGTCTTTGGCAGGACGACATCAAGTCCAACCTTGCCGCGATTCGCGTCGCCGATGGTATGGCCGAGCATCATCACGTGATGCACCACAAAGTGCATTCCATGGACTTCCTCGAATACGCATACATGCAAATTGGCGACGACGCCAGCGCGAAAGCGACCATCCAGCAGATCGCAGCGATTCGTCTCGAACAAATGGATCCCGAATTTGAGAATTATTTGCTGGTACGCCAGGCGGAAGGACCTGCCAAGTACGCTCTGGAGCGCCGCCAGTGGAAAGAAGCGCTAGCTCTACAACCCATCTCCGGCGCACCATCCGACGTTCAGCTAGTCACGTACTGGGGACGCGCCATTGCCGCCGGCCATCTTCACGATGCAGCCGCCGCACAAGATGCGCTGAAGCATTACGACGAACTGCTCGAAGCCACGAGCAAAGGTCCGCGGCCCTACGTCGCCGACGGCCTGAAGGACGAGCACCAACTTGTGCAGGCGTGGGCCGCATACGCTGCGGGTAACTCCGATGATGCGGTTCGACGGCTGCGCGCCGTTGCCGATGACCAGGACAAAGTCGGCAAAGCCGAAACCGAACTGCCCGCCCGCGAAATGCTTGCCGACATGCTGCTCGACCTGCAGCGACCGCAAGAAGCGCTGACCGAATACGAAATTTCCCTGCGCACCGACCCCAATCGTTTCAACGGTCTCTATGGCGCTGCGCAAGCCGCCGCGCAGGTCCAACAAAAAGAGAAAGCGAGCACCTACTACACCCAACTGCTGAAGAATTGCGAAGGCATCCGCTCCGATCGCCCCGAGCTAGCCCAAGCCAAAACCCTCCTGTCCTCTGCGAGCGGGGGTTTGTAGGCGCGGGGTTTTCAGCTGCGAGATAACGCACAAGCCCCAGAAGACTTCGGTTCTGGATTTCTTTGAAAACTGCTAGGAGTCCGTCTGAGAAATCATCTACAGTTCACTTGAAGCCAAATAGAAAAGTGTGCGAGGTTGTGAAATCTCCTACGTGTTCTGACGGCGGGAGGCTTGCTTTGTTTTCTCTTGGGGGCAGCTTGTTATCAGATGGAAAAGCGCTCTCGTCGTCGGGGAGTAGCAATGGATAGATAGGTGTCGAGAAATCCTGTGGCTGTTGAAAAACTCGTCGTTTCTGAAGAAAGCCAAAATTTGGGTGATAGAAAATATCTAGACGAGGTGGAGAAATCGTTTGTAGAGGTTCGTGACGCGAAGTAATTTCTGCGAATTCGTGGCGGGCGAGTTTTTCAACAGCCCCCTGTTTGCAACAGTTATCCGGGAAACGCGCCCGTGTTAGGATGCGAGAGTCGCCAGGGCGAGGCAAGATTCCGTGTTGCTTGCCGTGGTGTTAAACCCTTGCTAGGCTCTCGGAATGCAGAGTAAGTCCACCAAGAGGAGGAGACGAGGAATGAAATTTAGAATTGCACTTACTGGGGCTCTTTTGCTCGCGTCAGGTTTTGTGCCCATCAGCTCATTTGGCCAGGCCACCGCTGATAATCCCAGCGTAACTGCTCAACTGGAGGCGGCCAAGCCGCTGGTGGCAAAGATCAAGAAGGGTGCCATCGAAATGCAGTCCTACAGCTTAGTAACCGGTCCCAGCTGGAATACGCACGCTGCCACTCTCACCAAAATCAAAGACGATGTAAACAAGTTGCAGGAAAATACACGCGGGCTGCAATCCCATCGAACAGTGGCCAGCCCCTGGCAGCAAGATGCGATCGATCGTATCACCGCGCTGACCAACGATTTGGCGACGAACATGAACAGCGCTATCGATCACCTCAACAAGAACAAGACACGTCCAAGCTCAGCACCTTATCCTGAATACTTAAAGACGAACACACGACTCGTTACCGCGCTGGGCGATGAAATTAACGCGACGATCGACGCGGGTGAGGCAAAGGCAAAGGAAGAGGCGCTGACGAAACAGCTTGATGATTCAGGGAAGTAAACGCGCGTTGGAATGAGCCGAAGCAAGGCGGCTTGCCTTAGAAGGGCCGCCTTGTTTCGAATTTTTCGTTGCCAGGCCCCTCGCTGGCGGGGAGGCAACCTCGTGTCACAAGCAGCCGCCGGGCTGGCTGATTGTCCGGTGGAGCAGCTCTGCAAGTCTCCCGAATACTTCGTCAACGGATAAGGTCGAGAAATCCTCTTCGCGACAGCTATTTCAAAACGAGATAAGTAGTGATAATCGCTGATGGCAACAGTTATCCGAAAAAGTGCGCCTTGCTCAGATATTGAGCGGGCGGATTACTTCTGAGTAGGGCGTTACTCACTAATTGGCGCTCCTTGATAGAGTAGACTGAGCCGACTCCGCATATGCCAACCTGTACCCAGAACCTTTGGGAGCCTATGTGGCCGGGAAGTCAAAATAGAAAGGCCCTAAAGAAATCCGATTGAGGAGACTAGCATGGCGGTCACGACGGAAATCGCGCCGAATATCTATCGCATCTCAATCTTTGCTGAATGGGGCAATCTGCAGTTCAACCACTTTCTGGTGAAAGACGATGAACCGCTGCTGTTCCACACCGGGCTGCGCGGAATGCACGCGGAAATTCGCGAAGCCGTCTCAAAGCTCATCAATCTTTCCGAGTTGCGCCACATTAGCTTCAGCCATTTCGAGTCAGACGAGTGCGGGTCGCTCAATGAATGGCTGGCTGCAGCGCCCAACGCCGATGTGATCTGCAGCCAGGTTGGCGCCCTCGTGACTGTGAACGACTTCATTGGCCGGGAGTCGCGCGCGCTCGCTGACGGCGGAACTTTTGCGACCGGGAAATACCGCTTTCGCTACTGCCAGACTCCGCATCTGCCCCACGGCTGGGACGCTGGCGTCCTTTTCGAAGAAACACAGAGAACTCTGCTCTGTTCCGACCTGTTCCATCAGAGCGGCGACGTCGAACCACTCACCTCTGCCGACGTGGTGGGGCGCTCGCATCAGGCAATGAAGGAATATCAGGGGGGCATTCTCGCGGAGTATGTGCCGTACACACCACTCACCGCGCAGAACTTGAAAAAGCTCGCCGACCTGAAGCCCAAAACGCTCGCCATCATGCATGGCTCTAGCTTTACCGGTGACTGCGCCCGAGCGCTTGATGACCTTAATGTGGCATTCCGCGAGGTTTTCGGCCGGGAGATGTAGACGAGGAAATCTCAGAAAGAAAGGTCATTTTTAGCAGATTGAGCGGGAAGCTCCTGAGTCGTCGGCAACTCGGAAGTTACCATTGGTCGATTTCTGGCGGAAAGTTGGAAAGGCGTTGCGAAATCCTGTGGCTGTTGAAAAACTCGCTCACTTCGAATTCGCAGAAATTGCTTCGCGTCAGGAAGCTCTACAAACGATTTTTACCCCTCTATCTAGACATTTCCCATCACCCGATTGTCGACTCTTTTCAAAAAAAACCACTTTTTCAACAGCCACCCCTGTTACCAACAATTATGCAGTGCGATGACACCAGCAGGCTCTCAGGAGTTCATTGCTTTGCCCGAGGTCGCTCGGTTCCTAGTTGTCTCTTCTCTTACAACCCCAACTTTGTCAGGGCCGCCTTGAATGCATCCCGGTGTCCCATCTCGTCATGACGAATTTCCTCAAAGCGAGATGCCGGAGCTTTATCACCGGCAGCCCGCGCTTTTTGGGCGAACTCAAGGTACATGGTATCAATCTCGTACGACTCGCCGTTGATCGCATCCTTCAAGTTGTCCGCATCGTTGCCGACTAATCCGGACAGCTGGGCTTCTTCAGCGAAATGCTCAAAACGCTCAGTGTTGGCTGTCTTCTCAAACAAGTCCGCGAGTTCTTTATTGCCGTTCTTACGCGCATGTTCCGCGTACAACAAATACTTCACGTAGGCAAATGCTTCGCCGTGCATCGCAGTTGAGAGATTGGCCAATGTCTTCTGGTCGAGAGTTTCTCGGGTCTCTGTGGCTTTCTCAGCTGTCGCATTCTGCTTGCTAACGCCGGTATTCATATATGTGTCTCCTGAAACAAATTGGCTGCGCTGCAGAAGGACACAGCCTGTCCTTTCAGTTGCTCCTAGCACGAACACACGAAAGATTCTTGTGAGCGGCTCCGCGCTCATGACGCGTCAGTTCACGTAAACGCTGATGGCGATTCGATCGCCGGGATACCGACGGTTGTACATGTAGTAGCCGCCGTCCATGTAGAGGATATATACGTCATCGTTGTCGTACCAGTCGTCTGCCCAGTATTCCGGCCACGGATCCATGACACCGAACCAAAAGCCGCCGTACTGGAATCGCGGATATCCGCCGTACAACTCCATTGGGTAACTGTGGATGCGGAACCAGTGATCCTGACCAAAGTGCTGACGATAACGGTCCTCTGGAATCCGGTAACCGTTGTACCCACCGCGTTGCTGCCAGTCGCGATGCTCGGATTGCCAGTTATGTGCGCGATGCTGCTGCCACACCTCCCGCTGTTGACTTTGCTTCACGCGTTGCGGTTGCTGTGATGACCGATTGGCCTGCTGCTGACCATGGTCTTGCTGTTGTTGTTCCTGGTGGCCCTTGGCTTGTTGCTGCTGTTGCTTCTGTTGCTGTTCCTGCTGACCCTTGGCTTGTTGCTGCTGTTGCTTCTGTTGCTGTTCTTGCTGACCCTTGGCTTGTTGCTGCTGTTGTTTGTGTTGCTGTTCCTGCTGACCCTTGGCTTGTTGCTGCTGTTGTTTGTGTTGCTGTTCCTGCTGACCCTTGGCTTGCTGCTGCTGTTGTTTGTGTTGCTGTTCCTGCTGACCCTTGGCTTGTTGCTGCTGTTGCTTCTGTGGCTGTTCTTGCTGACCCTTGGCTTGTTGCTGCTGTTGCTTCTGTGGCTGTTCTTGCTGACCCTTGGCTTGTTGCTGCTGTTGTTTGTGTTGCTGTTCCTGCTGACCCTTGGCTTGTTGCTGCTTTTCCGGCTTAGCCTGCTGCTCCTGTTTCTGGGGCTTAGACTCTTGTTGATGTTGCTCCTGCTGCGCGTATGTGGGAGCAACGCCTCCGAGAAGAAGGAACAGAACTCCCGTGCTGATGAAACTGGCTGGTTTCATATTTGTTTCCTCCATACTGTGATTTCATGCGCCTCTCGCTCGTGACGTCAGGCGCGGTTGTTGTTCCGATTCAGATTGTGACTAGAGAACGAGTCCAGAGCATTTGCAAATGCTGTTCCCTTGATTTCAGATCGATCCTCGCAAGGTCAACGCAGCACGCCGGCCACGTACAAGATCACCGCGATAAGAACGACCGTCCCAACTATCCCCAAACCTCCGCCTGTCCCCCACCTGGAATACCCGTAATAGCCGCCGCCTCCGCCGAACAACAACAGCAGAACAATAATTAGCAGTAACATCGAAATCTCCTTTCCGCCTGTGACTCAACATTCCTACAATTGACTTCATTCCGTTCGTGCCCTTGAGGGAAACACCAGTGGCCCGAAGCTTAGGCCGGGCTATTACTTGTTCTTCGCGCCCGCGACAAGCAAAATTACGCCACCGACCAACGCCAGCCCTCCCAGTATTGGAGGAATAGGAATGTGCTCGTGAGTTTCTGTGGTGACGTGCATCGGTCCCATATCGACAACCTTTTTCTCACGTGAGTAGTTAAAGCCTTGATACGCAAGGGCCAGTGCCCCCACAACGATTAACAAGATCCCAATCAAACTAAGCGGTTTCATGTTCAATTCATCTTAATTTAGAGGAGCAGAGATTCAACCTTCTTTGTCCTCTCTTTGTCTTCTGTCCCCGTGACCACGATGATCGCGTCATGCATTTATTTCGTCTTTCCTCGATTTGGGCTCGTTCAACTGCCGACGTGGATCCGAGAAAGGTTATGAAATAGCCCAAAAATGTTCAGAAGCCACAACACCACAGCGATAACCACAACCGCGTTCAAGATGGACTTAATCGCTCCCTGCATGGGTACATAGCTGTTGACGAGCCAAAGCAGAACTCCCACGGCGACCAGGACTATCAGTATTTGAAGTAAGGGCATGACCTGATGACCTCCTTCTCAATCCGCTGCCAATGCCCGATTCTTAATTCTTTTTCCTGTTATCGTCGGTGATGTTCGTCACGAGTCCGTGTGATATATCCCGGACGTATAAAAGGAGACGATGGTCTGATGCTATGTTTCGAATCTCTCCGAATTCGGACAAGGATATCGGGGTGCACGGAGAAACTGGATCGGGCCGTCGCGTGACGTCCGGAGATATCAACACCAGGTGCGCCGAATACTGAAACACATTCTGCTCAGGAAAAATTCACTACTGAGGAGTAGTCGCGGCAGGAGAAACGTTGAGCTTGGCCAGCTCGCCGGCAAAAAGCGGGTTCTGGGGGAATTCCGCGACGAGCTCTTTAAGTTGTGCGCGGGCCACTTCGGTCTTTCTTTCGCGAAGAGCGGCCAGGGCCAGTAGAATTTTCGCGAACGGCAGCAGATAGTGGCCATGATCGGCGGCGATTTCGAGCTGCTGGATTCCTGTTTTCTTGTCGCCGTGGATTCCAGCGAAGCCGAGGAAAAACTTCTTTGCCCCCGGCAAACTCCCGATGAAGTAATTCGTCATGCCCAGGCCAAGGTAAGCATCAGCGGCATCCGGGGCGATGGCCAACAGCTTCTTGGAATACTTATCGGCTTCGCGGACTTTTTTCAGGCTGTCCAGCTGGCGCTTATCGATGAGGCTGGCATAGTTGGCCAGCATGCCCAGGCTTAGGGTCATCGCGAACAGGGCATTCACATCGTCTGGGTCTGTCTTCAATCGCAACTGCGCCAAATCCTGCGCCTGCTTGTCCGCGGCGAAGAATGCTGCGCGCAGTTCCGGGTCGGGTTTGAGCGGGATTTTCCCCAGAAAACGCTTATTGTCGAGGAAAAAGTTGGAGGTCAGGACGCCCTGCCGATAGCACTCCTCAAACAGATAAGCTGCTGCTTCGGAGGCACTCCCAAGAGGGTCTTCCGGTTGAGATTTCTGCCAGGCCTCAAAGTGAGTGCGCGCCTCCACAAACTTCAGTTCGTAGAGAAGGTGAAAGCCAGCGTCGAGTTCCGGCACGTGCAAAGGCTCGGTCGGAGTCTGCCCGGAAGCTGCAAGCGTCGCTCGTCCATCCAGGATCCCTGCCATCAGAGTGGTGCAGAGAAGCGAACAAACAAGTGAACGGCTCAGCGAATAACATTTGGTGCGAGTCGCAAATATGCGTTTCGGGTTCATTCGAGGCGCAGCAGGAAGACACTATTGTACAACCCCTTGCGACGTGTATTCGCTCCCAGCATTGGCGGGTTAAATTCCTAGTTGGACGTTGATCGGAAACTACATTCGGACGTTAGGCCGATCTGGGCCGGATAGGTGTCGAGAAATCCGCTTCGCACGACCTCTCTCAAGGTGAGATTGATGGTGATAATCCCTGGTAGAGACAGTTATGTGGACATCCGGGGTTTGCCCGAGCAGGGAACTGCTGGGCGCAAGACATCGTTTTACAAGTTGTTCTTCCAAAACTGCCGCATCGTTTTTGCCAGGTGAATTCTGGCTGGGGTGTCAGTGATACCGTGCTTGCGCATGGGGTAAATCATGACGTCAAACGGCTTGCCCTTTTCAACCAATGCGTTCATGAATGCATACTCGTTCTGCGGATGGACATTGTCGTCATAGGTGCCGAAAATCAGCATCAGGTGGCCACTCAAATCGCCAGCATGCTGCACGAGAGACGAGCTCTCGTAGCCCTCTGGGTTGTCCTGCGGCCGCTTGACGAGCATCTCGGCAATCTTCGAGTCGTAAAAGTGCCAATCCGTCACCGGAGCAACGGCGATTCCGGACTTGAACTCCTTTGAGTGGGTCATCAGATCGAGCGTCATCGAGCCGCCTCCGCTCCACCCCCACACCCCAACGCGGCTGGCATCGACCCAAGGTTGGGATTTAAGCCAGCGGACTCCCGCAAGCAGGTCGGCTGCGGAGCTTCCCGGTTTCGCGACGAACGTGTTCTCAAGTTTCTTACTGATCGCGGTGGCGGCACGGTTGTCGAGGCCCACCACCACGTAGCCATCGTCGAGCCATAACTGGTCGCCAAGCAGCGAAGGTTGCCAAGCGTTATAAATACTCGGGACCGAGGGTTCTCCGTATACATATAGGATCAGCGGATATTTGTGTGCCGCATCGAAGTTCTTCGGCTTGAGGATCTGCGCAGGCATGGGAAAGCCGTCTCCCGCGGGAATGGTGAGCAATTCGGGATATTGCACGTCCAAGGGCAGGAGTTCACGGCGGGGAGAAGCCAGAGTGTAGAGTGCTTTGCCCTCCGAGCTGCACATTCGCAAGGAGGGCAGTTCGTGGATATTCGAGTAGACGTCGAAGTAATACCGCGCGTCGGGCGACATCGAAATGCCGTGTGTGCCATTCTCGGTGGTAAGCTTCGTGAGCCCGCTGCCGTCGCTCCTTATCCGGTACAGGTGCCTTTCGATGGAAGAGTCTTTCAGCGCTGTGAAATAAATCCAATCGTTTTTCGCGTCGATTCCCACAACTGCGCCGCCTCCCCAGGAAGCAGACGCAATCGCCCAGTTTCCTTTCGTTACCTGGTTGGCGAGAGCGCCATCCATGCGATAGCGGTAGAGATGTTTGTAGCCGTCGCGCTCAGAGGCCCAAAGAAAGTGTGTATTGTCATTCAAGAAATAAAGATCGTCGTTGGTGTTTATCCAATACGGATCGGTTTCGGTGAGAACGCGGTGCGAGACACCCGTTTGGGCGTCAGCGAAGTAAAGCCCAAGTTCAGTTTGCGCGCGAGTGAGAGTTTGCAAGCTGACCCGGCGGGAATCGGGGAGCCAGTTCACCCTGAGAATCCATTCGAACGGTTTGTCGGTGACTTCGATCCATCGAGTGCTGGGTTGGGAAACACTCACGATTCCCACCCGGACCTGCGGATTCTTTTCCCCGGCCTTCGGGTATACCTGGCGGATGATACGAGGATCGACCGGCGCAAAATCCACAAAGGTGCTCACCGGTACGCCCGATTCGTCAGTCTGAAGGTATGCGATCGAACGCGAGTCGGGAGACCACCAGTAACCCGTATCCTGACGTCCGAAAATTTCCTCCCAGTAGACCCAGGAGAGCGTGCCATTGAGCGTCGTCACCGATCCATCGCTCGTGAGGCGGGTTTCGTGGTTCTCTGCCGCGTCAAAAACGTACAGATCGTTTTTGCGTACGAATGCAATGAAGCGTCCGTCCGGCGAGAACTGCGCGTCTTTCTCTTCCTCGGGCGTGTTAGTGACGCGCGAGAAGGTAGACGAGTGTAAGTCGAGGAGAAAAATGTCTCCATTGAACTCATATACAGCCCGGTTTCCTGCGGCATCGAAGGCAACCGGCCAGGTCAACGCTTCCTTCCCTTCGGGAAGTTTGGTTAATGCAGTCAACGACGCGACGGCGGTAGCCATGTTGAGAACAGGGTGCCGCCGGCCGCTCGACGGATCGAGCTTCTCGAAGGTGCGTTGCTCCTCCGGAACCCGCGTGTCATAAAACATAGCTGAGCCATCGTGAAGCCAGACGAACTGTGGAACGTCCGCGATATGGCTGGCTTGTTCGCCGTAGACCCACTCGGGGGTCAGAGGCTCTCTCTGCGATGAGCCGGCCGCAAGGCAAATTGCAGACGCGGCCAGCATCATCGGTAGCAATCTAGATAACTTGCGCAAGTGAATCATGAGGCCTCCCGTTAGCGAGGGCTCGATCTGTTGTGGGAAAAGTGCGTCAAGATCGCAAATGACGGGTTGGGTTTGGAGTGTCGGGCAGAATTGTACGACAAGCACAAGGTTGCTGGCGAACGAGGCCTACTACTCTGTGGCCGCGCATGTGCCGATCAGCCAACGAGTAGCGTTGCCCAAATGTACGGAGCGCTAACCGTCGATGATAATTCCAAGGAGTGTCCGTTGCCGGGGCGGAGGATTCACGATGTCCCCTAAGGCAACAAACCTGAGGCTTCAGGTCAGTTCTGGCCAGGGTTCGGGCCAGAACTGGACCTGAGCTGCGGTGATTGATCGGGCGCGGCGGAGTGTGGCGGTCACGCAGCCGGATGCTTCAAGATTCCCGCCAAAGCCTGCAAACGTGACGCATCCCCCGGAGTCGCCGCCGTGGTGGCGCTCTTTTCGAGCGACGGCGCCATGCCCTTCAACTTCGTCACTGCGGTCTGGTTCATGTGCGACGTCTCCGCGCTGCGGATCGCATCCCGCAGAGCTTTGATTCGGGCTGCCGACAGAACTTGCGACCTTTCCAATTGATCGAGGTATGCTTTCGCGACGACCAATTTCGCGGGCCACTCGATTTTCTGCTGGTTCTGCACATTCAGCGCGGCCACGCGGACCGTCTTCGCGGCGTCGATTTCGTTCTGGGTGAGGAACTTCGTCGGCGTGAGTTCAAAGACGTCGAGCCCACGCGCGATTTCCGAACCGTAGATGTTGCCGTTGTACCAGTAGGCCGACCAGAAGCCACCCAGGACGAGCATCTTCGGATCAATCGGGCCGCGGTCGAAGTAGGCAATCTCAAACGGGTGGGCCGCGTCAGTGAAGTCCACAACGGAAATACCGCCCTGATACCAGGCTTGCACTTCTATGTCACGGCCGGGAACGGGGACGAGCGAACCGTTGTGCGCAACGCAGTTCTCGGTGTCGCTCTGCGCGGCCGGCAGTTTGTAATAGCTCGCGAGGCTTAGCTTGTCGTCCTTCAGGTGGAAGATTGCATCCGCGCCCCACTTGTTGGGGTCGTTCGCACGGCACCGCGCGCCGAGGCCGCCGCCCCACTCGTCGGTGAACACCACTTTCGTGCCGTCGTTCGAGAATGAAGCGGAGTGCCAGTAGGAATAGTTCGGATCGTTCACCGCATCGATCCGCTTGGGATGCACCGGATCCTTGATGTCCAGCAAAATACCATTGCCGGAGCAAGCGCCCGCCGCGAGGCCGATCGAGGTGTACACGGTAATGTCGTGGCACTGGTCGGTGTCCTTCGGCTTGTCCTCATTCTTGCCATGGCTGCCGCCGTTGTTCAGGCCGTTGAGCGCGCCCGTCCGGGGATCGATAAACAGGCGAGGGGTCGACACCACCTTGGCTTCCTGCGGGGCTTCGACCGGAACCTTGATCACGTCGATACGGAACAGCGCGGTATTGGGGTCCTTGTCCGGTTTTTCGTCCGAGCACCCAGCCAATTCTTCGGGTTGACGGACGAACGATGTTCCAGAGACGTAGATATAAACGTTGTTCTTATCGTTCGGATCGAGCACCAGCGTATGCGTATGCGACCCGCGGCAGGTCTGGACGGCTGCCACTTGCTTCGGGTTCCTGATGTCCGAGATATCGAAGATCCGTACGCCGCGGAAACGGTCCTTCTGCGCAGCCGGTGGGCGACGATCTTTTTCATGCCCAGCAGGCGGCGGAGGGTCCGGCGGAAATCCCTGCGAGCCGCAATCGAGGCGTCCATTCGGCATTTCCACCGACATGAACAACAGATTTTTGTAGACCGAGACGTCACCCTGTCCGCCCGGGCATACCAGCGAAGTGACGAGAGCAGCCTTCGCTGGATTTTTGACGTCATAAATATTCACGCCGTAAAAGTTTCCTTCGAACAGGTGGTTGCCCTGGAACGCAAGGTCCGAGTTCGCAAAGGCGAGTTCGGCGATCGCCATCCGCAACGACTTCGGGCCTTTCAACAGGGCGGCCGGCACACCGAGCTGGCCAAGCGTCTTCTCGACCTTTGGATCATCAGGGTCAACGGCGCCAAGCTGAAACGCGTCAGGCTTCTTGAGCAGCAGGACGTGCTTCAAACCCATCGATGCGACACCCGCGTCGTAGAGCCCCGGCGCCAGCTTGGCGCGCGGATCGTTCGCATCCGATCCCGTCATTCCCGCCGGCAGGGGGGCCGCGGGCTCGGGCGCAAACGGATTCTTATCCTCGTCCTGCTGAGCCTGCGCGGGTGGCTGGGGAGCAGGCGGTTGCGGCTGCTGCGCGTGCACACGGGGAGACAAAACGATGGCGGCCAAAGCCACGCCGGCCAGACGGAAAGCAAGACGCTGCATTCGGTTCATTATTTCTCCTCTAATGATTTTTTCTCCAACTCGGGCGGTTATTCCTCCACCTGTGACGGTTTCTTCTCCAACATAGACTCCATGATTCTGATTTCGGCTCGTTGTCCGGAGTCCACGTCCGTGGCGAAGTTGAACAGCTCGGCGTCCTGCCCGGCTCCGGCGGTATCGAAGAGATCTTTCACCATGATCAGCGCGCCATTGTGGTGCTGAATCATTCCGGTGAGGAACAAGTAGTCGAATTCCGCGCCTTTGGCGCTGCGCAGAGCATCCATCTGTTCCGATGTCAACATGCCGGGCATGAGAGGCGCCGGTCGATCCGATTTATTCATGTCCGGCATTCCCGGCATCGCCATGGAAACTGGTTTTCCGCGAGCCGCCAGCCAGCGCTGCATGAACTTGATTTCGTCCGACTGGGAGCGGCTGATGCGCGCGCCCAGCGACCGCACGTCCTTGCTTTCCGTGTGGGAGTTTATCAGTGCCGTCATTTCGACCGCTTGCGAATGATGCATGATCATGCCTTGCATGAACTCGACATCTGCCTGCGACGATGGCGGCAAGGTAGCTCTTGTGGAAGGCGGCAGCGTCTTGCTCGGCTTCCCGGGCGCACCCGGCTGCACGACGACAGGCGTCTCCGCGGGATGAGTTTGCTGCGCGCGCACAGGGGAGGAGAAGAAGCCCGCAGAAGCGGTCGCGGCGATAGTCACGACGAGCACGCCAAGCAGCGCGAGAGCTTCCGTTGCAGTCTGGGGCTTGCGCTTGCGGCGAAAACGGTAAAATTTTAACTTCGGTAAGTAGCCACGCATTTTTAAACGGTCTACGCTACCACGAAGCGGCAAGAATCAAGGTGGAAATAGACAAGAGAATGCACGCATTGACGACGAAAGTATCTCGCAGTCTGCTCCGAAACTCCTTCGCACCGCGTTTGCGGTGCAGGTCTCGGGCGCTCTCAGATGACTGACGCTTCTCGTCCCTCTGCATGTTACCAGCAGCCAGTCCGCAATCTCCGGATGGTCATGCCGCGATCGGAAAGCTCTCCAAGCAATTGCACCACTCCCGGAGATGGGGCACGGTCGCCGGGAACGATTACGGCCCATTCCAGATTCTCTCTAAATTCTCTTGTCTTAATCTCCCACTGGCCGAATGACGAGGATTTTGCCTCACCGATTTGAATGATGGACCAGTGCCGCGCCAACGCCAGTGCGTTGGATTCGTCAGGCTCCGGCCCGGACAGAATGAAGTGGTTGTTTCCATGGACCAGGATGCCGACCATTCGTCTTCAAGCCTCCAGGCGCGGATCGGGGATTGGGTAACCGATCGCGAAATGGTAGACGACTTGCCCTAGCTCAGGGGACAGATTCAGATATCGGTTCACTCGCTCATCCAAAAACGCTCCAATGCCCGTTGCTCGCAGACCCAAGGCCTCGGAAGCAAGATACATTCGTTGACCAATCGCACCCGCCTCGAAATGCACGTATCGATATCCACGATCGCCGTAGCTGCGGACAGCACTCTCAAAATCACCGATCATGGAGAATGCCAGACAAGCGTTACCGGCCAGCTCTTGTCCCAGACTAAGGGCTGCCGCCGCCACGCGTTGGTCTCCTTCCCTGATTTTCTCCAACTCTGCGTGCTCCGGCCAGTAGCGGTAAACACCCGGCACCAAGCCTTCGACGCGGTGAACGTAGAGATACAAATGGACGAAACGACCTGTAGCGAAATCGGCGAACAGACGCCCCGATGCAGCGGAGAGGAGAGTCGCAAGTTGCGAGAAAGAGATCGACTCGCCCCCACCCCTGAAGTCAAGAGCGGAACGCCGGGCACGAACGACGTCGCCGAAGTTACCGCTTGAGGAGGCATTCGGCGGGAGGCTGATTTCTCCGCGCCCGGATGCGTTTGGCTGGCCAAGAGAGGGGATGGTGGCTTTCGTGCTGAGTTTCGTAACAGCGTGTATTTGTTCAATCAGTGGATAGAGTTCTTGCTCCTCTGACAGCCGGTTCGGTTGCCCTCTAAACAAAATCGTCTCGACTCGATCCGGAATTCTCAGGGGAATGGATGGGCCATGAAGCCCGACGATTAGCATGGGCCACTCATCCTCATGCAGGAAACACTGCTCCGCAACTCTGTCATCCGAGAACTGTCCAAGCGCAAAGCTTTCGCATCCGATCGACCGAGCAGCAAGCGTGAGTGCCTGCCAGGCATGTCCGACGTCGTGCAAGCAATATCGGTAAGCCCGGTCCCGGTATTTCCAAGCTTCGCGCCAGGCAATGCTGGTTAGAATGAAAATGAGCGGGGCAGAGGTGTCGACAATCTTTCCGCTAAAATCTCCAATGGCGCGTTGTTCTGCTGTGTGGGATGAGGGACGGTAATGATAGAGGCCATCGGGCCAGTCGACCAATCCTTGCGAGCAAAAGTGAAATTCGGTGGGATGGAGATTGCCGGAAGAAGGATTCACGCGCAGAGAGTAGACAGCTCCAGTGGACGAGACTCGCTTGGAGGCGCTAATCGAGGCGGAGTAGAACATCAACTGCGAAAGGAATTCCGCACCATCCCGAGCCAGAGTACTCCCCGTTCTGCCCTCGAGTACTTCGAGAGCTGAAATCGGGGGAGCTGGCGGGTCAGCCGGCAAATCCAGGACGGGGACGCCCTCGTAGTGGCGAAATGGATTGGGCATATTGGCCCAATCGAGATAGTGCTGAGTTCGCCGCAGCGATTCGACACTGTGCTTCGTCAATTCATGGTATTCGCGCCAGCTCATGTAGGGTGAATCCTGAGGATACTGTACCGGCACAACGGGCATGCGGATATTGTCTGCGGAAGGAAACTACGTTGGGTATCGGGATGGGATTTTCCGGTCCGGATGGGTGTCGATAAATCCTGTGGCTGTTGAAAAACTCGGTTCTTCTGAAAAAAGTCGAAAATCGGGTGATAGAAAATGTCTAGAAGACTGGGGAAAATCGTTTGTCGAGAATCCTAACGCGACGCAATTTCTGCGAATTCGTGGCGACCGAGTTATTCAACAGCCACTCCTGTTATCGGCAGCTATCTAGAAGAAGGCCGGTTTTCAATTCGTGCGTCAATCGTCCAGGTCGGACGATGTAAGACTTGAGCTGAAGAGAACTAAGGTTCTGTACGTGCGGGCTTCGCCGCCTGTGGGCTTAATGCAGGCGCGCTCGCTTGGCACGAAACCGCGGGCGGCGGTGTCAAAACTCGAGACGAACAAGCCGGGCCGGTGCTACCGCCTCCGGGGGGCTCAGATCAGCACGACCGCGCATACGATAAGGAGTCACGATCATGGGAATGGCAGTTGGTGGATGTAAAGGTGGGCCCGTTTCGGATCCCAACATTGTTCCGTTGATTGACGTGCTGCTGGTATTGATCATCATTTTCATGGTGATCACGCCTACAGTGCCTACTGGATTGCCCACTCTGGTTCCGCAGCCTTCTTCGCGGCAATCGAAACCCGAACCGCCCAACCCCCATACGATCGTGGTGCAGGTGATGCAAGGCGGGAATCTCATGATTAACGAGGAGCAGAGCGACTGGAGTGCGCTTGGCCCGCGCCTTTCTGATATTTTCAAGGAGCGCGCCGAAAAGGTGGCCTTCGTAAAAGGAGTCGAAGAAATCCCGTTCGCACAGGTGGCGCGCGCGATTGACATAATGCGGGGTGCAGGGATCGATCACGTCGGCCTGATCACGCCTGGGGCAGTGTCCAAAGAATAGATCAAATTGGTATGACTGACGAAAGTGCCTGAGAAGCCGAGTCATCAGAAACTAAGTTCGGCGGACGGGCCGGGACGTTTCGGTTCGAATAGATGTTGAGAAATCCCCTGCCATCACGAATGTGAAAACGTCGCGCGAGCGAAGATGATTCGTTCGCTTCGGGACGACAAGCGTGGAAGGGCGGCGGTGAGTTCCTGATACACTTTCGTGGATGAGTTTTCAGTTTGAAATTTTGGCGACGGATCCGACTGGTGCGCGGCTTGGGCGGCTTACGACTCCGCACGGCGTGATTGATACGCCTGCGTTTATGCCGGTGGGCACAGCGGCTACGGTGAAGGGGCAGACACAAGAGGATCTGGAAAAGCTCGGCGTGCAGATTCTGCTTTCGAATACCTATCACCTCTACTTGCGACCGGGACACGAACTGATTCGCAGTATGGGCGGGCTGCACAAATTCATGGCGTGGCCGCGCGCGATTCTCACGGATTCGGGCGGCTATCAGGTCTTCAGCTTGAGCGAACTTCGCAAGGTGACGAATGAGGGCGTAACTTTCCGCTCGCACCTCGACGGGTCCGAACATTTTCTTTCGCCGGAGAAGGCGCTCGAAATCGAAATCGCACTCGGTGCGGACATCATCATGGTCCTCGACGAATGCATCGAAGCGCCGTCGACGGAATCGCGCGCTCGCGATGCAGCGGCGCGTACGCTCGATTGGGCGCGACGATCTCGCGATTATTTCGCGCAGCACGGCGATCCCGCGCGCCAGGCGCTTTTCGGAATCGTCCAGGGCGGCACGCATCCTGCACTGCGCCGCGAAAATGCCGATGCGCTTGTCGCTCTCGATTTTCCCGGTTATGCAATCGGCGGGCTCGCTGTCGGCGAATCGCACGAAACAACCTGCGAGATCGCGCAAGTGGCCGCGTCACGCCTGCCCGCGAATAAGCCGCGGTATTTGATGGGCGTGGGCACACCAGAGCAGCTCGCCGACTACGTTGGTCTCGGCATCGACATGATGGATTGCGTTTTGCCGACACGAAGCGCGCGGCACGGGTGCCTTTTCACTTCGCAGGGACGATTGCTGATCAAGAATTTGCGGTACGCAAATGACCCGCGTCCGATAGACGAAAAATGTCATTGCGCCGTTTGCCGGCGGTACTCGCGTGCATATTTGCGGCATCTTTATTCCTCCGGAGAAGCGCTCGCGGGCATCTTGAACACCCATCACAACATCTACTTTTACCTTGACATAATGCGGGAAATTCGCGAGGCTATCCGTTTTGGGAGTCTCGAAAGATTCCGCTCTGACCTTCAGGCACGCCTCCGTGTGCAAAATTAATCGGGGCTGGGCGCGGTAAAGGTTGAGCAGCATCTCGGTTGACGACCAAAACCTGCCGGCCACGGCAGGTAGCCCGCCTGGGCGGGAAAGGCGCAAATGATCGCGGTTTTGGGTTTGATGTATCCGGCGACGCTATTGGTCTGGCTGCAAGCTGGGGGACAGCCCAGTGGAATAGCACTTTTTCTCCCTTTAGTTCTCATAATGGTCATTTTTTACTTCTTGATGATCATGCCCGCACAGCGCCGTCAGAAGAAGGTTGCCGAAATGCTTCGTAATCTGAAGACTGGCGACAAAGTGATCACCACGGGCGGCGTGTATGGGACGATCGTCGGGCTGGAAGACGATGCCGTTCAATTGCGCATCGCAGAGCAAGTGAAGATTAAAGTGTCGCGCGCTGCGATCGCAGGATTGCAAGCCGAACCACCGAAGGAGAGCTAACCAGCCAGCATGAGTTCCGAGCTCAAGTGGAAGTTCATTTTCATCCTGATCGTCATTTTCATTTGCATTTTCGGTTTGATCGGACTGCCGGAGTTTCCTACTTCCGCGAGGCAGGTGAAAGAGAACCTCGCCGACCGCATCAAGCTGGGGCTTGACCTGAAGGGCGGCAGCCACCTCGTTTTGCAAGTGCAGGTGGATGAGGCAATCGGGCAGCGCTGCGACGAAACAGTCGACGCACTTACGAAGGAACTCCACGACAAGAACGTGAGCTTCGGTGAAATTCGCCGCGTGGACGACACTCACATTTTGGTGCGCAATGTGGATACGGCGGGTTCGGGGACTTTCCGCGATATCATCACCAATCAACTGCTCGACTGGACGATGGCGCCAGCGGCGGGCGAACAGAACGGCTTTCTATTGTCGATGAAGCCTTCGATCGTCGCTGATATCCGGCGCAACACGATGGACGTCTCGCTCGATACAATTTCTCGCCGCATCAATGCTCTTGGCCTCACCGAACCGACAATCGCTTTCACCGGCCGCGGCGATAATGAAATTCTCGTACAGCTGCCGGGCGAAGCCGATCCCACGCGCGCGAAATCGGTAATTCAAGCGACGGGCCAGCTCGGGCTCAACCTTGTCGTTGACGATCAGACGTATCCTTCCGAAGCGGCTGCGCTCGCGGCGCATGGCGGCGTGCTGCCTCCCGGAACCGAGATTGTGCCGGGCAAGTCAAGCGCGCAGCCGGGACAGCCGAGTGCGACTGTCTTCTACATTTTGAATCGCGCGCCGATCGTTACTGGACAGGATTTGCGAAGCGAGAATATCAGCCCCAGCCAGAGCAATCCCGGCCAATACCAGGTGGATTTCAAATTGTCCACTGCGGCTGCGGCGCGCTTTGGGCCGTTCACAGAGGCGAACCTGAATCACCGGATGGCAATCGTCCTCAATCACCAGGTTTTCACGGCACCGACGATCAATGGAAAAATCGAAGACTCGGGAATGATCGAATCGTTTTCGCAAGATGCTGCTCAGGATCTGGTTCTGGTGTTGCGCGCCGGAGCGCTTCCCGCATCGATCAAGTATTTGGAAGAGAGGACGGTCGGGCCGTCGCTCGGAGCCGATTCCATTCGGCAGGGAGTTCGCGCGTCGATCGCAAGCCTCGTGGTGGTGATGATTTTTCTCGTGATCTATTACCGGCTGAGCGGTGTCAATGCAGTTGTGGCCCTTTTTCTCAACCTGATCATCCTGGTCGCCTTTATGGCGTGGTTCGGCGCGGTTCTGACGCTGCCTGGAATTGCGGGCGTGATATTAACGATCGGCATGGGCGTCGATTCCAACGTTCTCGTGTTTGAGCGCATCCGAGAAGAATTGCGCAACGGCAAGGCTCCGGCTTCGGCGGTCTCGTTGGGATTCGATCGGGCGTTTCTGACGATTATAGATACGCACGTAACGACGATCGTGTCGGCGATCTTCCTGTTTCTGTTTGGTACAGGGCCGGTGCGAGGCTTTGCAGTGACTCTAGTTATCGGTTTGCTCGCCAACGTTTTCACGTCGATTTACGTCTCGCGAGCGATTTTCGATTACCACCTGTCGCACATGGAGCGGCAGGCAGAACTGAGCATTTGAAGGGTATACGAGGGGCATTTGGGGAGTGGCGCCGGACGGGAACAAACCCGGATGGTGCGGTGTCCAATAAAGACGGATAGGACTCGATGGAATTCTTTAAGACCGTAAACGTCAACTGGATGGGCAAGGCGAAGTATTTTGCCGCCCTTTCGCTGATCCTGCTGGCGGTAGGCTGGGCGTCGATCTGGAAGAATGGCGGCATTCGCTACGGAATCGATTTCCGCGGCGGTACGCTGGTGTACGTAAGGTTTGCCGGTCCTCCGCCGATCGATCAAATTCGGAAGGGACTGCAGTCCGCGGGCCTTCCCAACAGCACGATCCAGGCGATCAGTGATATCGGGAACTCGAATTCGCAGCGGGACGTAGTCATCGGGCTGGAGCAAATAGGCACGGGCGACGAATCGCTCGATGCGGGAAAGAACGCGATTATTGCGGTTCTGCAGAAGACATTCAGCGCTGAGGCTTCCAGCAAAGCCGATTTCAATTCTGTCACGCCCGCGGCTCTCACCGACTATCTCACGCAGAAGGACCCGCTGGTGCTGGGCACGAACGCCGGCGACCGTTACAAGCAACTTGCGCAACGGCTGACCGATGCGCGCGACCGGGATCACGGCGGAATCGTCACAAGTTTTGGTGAACTCAGCAATGTAGAAGGCGTGACGCAACCGGTGCAGAACGCGTTGACGAGCGGCTTTGCACTCGGCAATTTTACGATTCGAAATGTCGAGATCGTCGGCCCGAAAGTCGGCGCGCAATTGCAGCGCCAGGCCGTGCTCGCAACTCTCTATGCCTTGCTGGGCATGTTGGTATATATTGCGTTTAGATTTGAGTGGATCTACGGCGCGGCAGCGGTGATCGCGGTGTTTCACGACGTGCTGATCACGCTCGGCTTCTTCTCGCTGTTTCACTACGAGATTTCGCTGACGGTGATTGCGGCTTTGCTGACTCTGGTCGGCTATTCGATGAACGACACGATCGTGATTTTCGACCGCGTGCGGGAAAATCTCCGGTTGATGCGGCGGGATCCGCTCCCGGAGGTCGTGAACAAGTCAATCAATCAGACTCTTTCGCGAACGATTTTAACAAGCGGCTTAACTTTTCTGACCGTGGTGGTACTTTTCATCATGGGCGGGGAGGTGCTCCGTGCTTTCGCTTTTGCCATGGTGGTGGGAGTTGTGGTAGGAACGTACTCCAGTTTCGGGATCGCAGCCCCCATCGTGGTGCTTTGGAATAAGTATCGGGGTCAGGGAGCTGCCATTCGCGCCGGATCCGCAGCCGAAAAGCGCGTGACAGCAGCCGCAAGGAGGTAGGTTCAATGTTTGACGATCTCGTAGTCTCGAGTGCGAATCCGAAGAGGACCAATACGTCGTGGACCGTGATGGTGTCCTCAATCGTTCAGGCCGCCATACTGGGCGTGTTCATTCTGATTCCGCTGATCTATACCGAAGCGCTTCCAAAGGAAACGTTGACCACATTCCTGGTAGCGCCCGCGCCTCCTCCCCCGCCGCCTCCTCCTGCTGCGGCAATTCAAAGAATTGTGAAGCCGGTGGTGCGCCTGATCCACAACGGGCAGATGATGGCTCCCACCGTGATCCCCAAGAAAGTGGAGATGATTAAGGAAGAGGAATTGCCGCCGGACGTGGGATCTGTGGGCGTCACAGGTGGCGTGCCCGGTGGTATTGCGGGCGGGTCGGCAGGCGGTGTTCTGGGCGGAATTATCGGAGGCGTGGGTTCGAACATGCCGCCTCCGCCGAAGGCCACTCCGTCGCGCATTCGAGTCGGCGGCAACGTGCAGGCGGCGAAAATGCTGCGCCAGATTATTCCAATCTATCCTCCGATCGCGAAGACTGCGCACATCTCTGGCACCGTGGTTCTTCACGCCGTTATCGGTAAGGACGGCACCGTGCAGGATCTTACTTATGTGTCGGGTCCGCCGCTTTTGATGAAGAATGCGATGGACGCCGTGAGGCAGTGGCGTTATCAGCCCACACAGCTCAATGGTGAGCCGGTGGAAGTGGACACAACGATTTCCGTCGTATTTACTTTAGGCGGTTAAGCAGGGCGCGGCTCGGTCCTGCCGTTGGGGGGGATGGAGCCGGTTTGAACAGAATTGCCGACCGGCAGAATCTGGCTGCCGCGATCGTTGGTGGAAATGGAGGAGGAGCAACTCTATGTTTTCGACTTTACTGTGGGCAAGTGCGGTGATGTTTCAAGGACAGCCGGAAGTAGGCTGGGACATCGTGACGATGTGGCACAACATGGGCTGGCCTGCCAAGTCAGTGGTGGCGGTTCTGTTCATTATGTCCGCGTGGTCGGTGGGCATAATGATCGACCGGGCACTGATGTATAGCGCGGCTCGCAAGCAGTCCCGCGTATTCGTGCAGCAAGTGGCCGGCGCGCTGAAAGACAACAAGCTCGACGAAGCGATCTCGATTGCCGAGCGCAACAAGAAGAGCCACATCGCCAAGGTTGTCGCCACCGGGCTTTCGGAATTCCAGGCGGCGTCCGCACAAGTGAGCGATGAAGAAGTGATCGAAGCGGCCAAGCGCGGTCTCGAGCGCTCGGTCGCCATCGTTCACGCCGAAATGAAGCGCGGCCTTTCCGGTCTCGCCACGATCGGATCCACGGCGCCTTTCGTCGGATTGTTCGGCACCGTGATGGGCATCATCAACGCGTTCAAAGGGATTTCAGCTTCGAAGGCAACGGGACTCTCCGCGGTCGCCGGCGGTATCGCTGAAGCTCTCGTCACCACCGCTCTCGGTCTTTTCGTGGCCGTGCCTGCGGTGTGGACGTTCAACTATTTCACGAACAAAGTGGAAGCGTTCGACGTGGAAATGGACAACTCCTCGATGGAGCTG
>CAVZNU010000013.1:0-65438 GCA_963776695.1 uncultured Acidobacteriota bacterium
TCGGGATGCGGCGGAGGAAAGCGTCGTCTGCGAGATGGCGCGGGTCGAGGTTCGTCGCGAAGACGAGACACACGTCGAACGGAATCGCGAATTTCTTGCCGCCGGAAAGCGAAAGATAATCGAGGCGTCGATCGAGGGGCGTCATCCAGCGGTTCAGCAGTTCGTCGGGACGCATGCGCTGGCGGCCAAAATCATCGAGGAGCAGGACGCCGTTGTTCGCTTTCATTTGCAGTGGCGCGGTATAAAAACGGCTGATGCCGTTGAACTGCAAATCGAGCATTTCGCCGGAAAGCTCGCCGCCGGCGACGACGCGAGGGCGGTGGCATAGCACCCATCGCCGGTCAGCATCTTCGGATTTGCGCCGTTCGACTGGGCGGTGAACGCCGGGGTCGTACAGCGCGATGATTTGGTTGTCGACTTCGACGGCGTGCGGAATCAGGACGGAGTCGTTGAAGATCGAAGGAATTTTTGCGGCGATGCTCGTCTTCCCGGTGCCAGATGGGCCGTACAGGAAAATCGAAGTGCCGGAAACGATTGCGGTGCCCAGACGCACGATTAGCTCGTCCGGCAGGACAAGATCATGGAACGCGCGCTCCAGATCAGCGGCCTGAAATTCAGTCTGTTGAATGCTTTGCGAATGGACGCGGAGGGTGTAGTCCATCAGCGATACCGGAGCGGGGCCGGCGTACTGGTTGATGGCAAGAAGTTCGGCGGCTCGGGTTTTTCCGCTGGGGCCGATTGCGATGCGATGGGTACCGCGCGACATGCCTTTCACTTCGCAAAGCTGTTCTTTGCGGAGAAACTGAAAAATTTCTTCGATGGCGCCCAGACTCAAGCACATCCGGTCGGCCAAATCGACGAGCGACATCTCGCCGCTGAGGAAAAGAATTTTTACGGCCAGATCCTCGAGCAGACTTTTGCGGATGCCTGTGTCGCTGATGGCCTGTGGCGCTGTGAGGCTAGCGGCTTCCATCGGTTCCTTTCATCCGCGCGAGGTCGGATTTAGACTGCCAGCCGGCCGGGGCAAAGTGCTGGGCGAGGCGCGGTGGCAATTTAACTTCAACAATATCCGGGGGACATTGTAGTTTCTTAATGCGGTTTCTTATTGTAGTTTCTTGTGGGGCGGACGTGAAGGGGGGACGAAGATGCAAGTGAGACGAGCGATCGCAGCGTTGGTTTTGACTCTGGCGCTTTCGGCGTCGATCGTAGCGCAGCCCGCTTCGACGAGCGGACCCTCGAAGTGGTTTCATCATCAGAAGAAAAATCCGCACCAGAGTAGCGTGCATCACGCCAAGCCATCGCATCATGCGACCAAGCACAAAAGTCCCAAACACTGATAAGCCGGCGCGGATTCGATTCGCCGCGTTGAAGTCGGCGGGTTGCAGTTCTCGTGAAAAAGGGCTATAAAGATTAAATGCTGTTCGCGGGATTCGTTGTTCCAGTCCCCTCGAATCAAAGGCGCTGTCATGTGGACATTCCTCAAGCGGCTCTGGCGGCACGAATCGGGCCAGGACACGACTGAATACGCGCTGTTGGTCGCAATGATCGTGCTTGTGGTGATTGCTGCGGTATATTCGTTTGGCCAATCGAGCGCAGGTAGCATGGAAAATTCTGCCGATACGGTGTCTGCCCATGCAGGCGGCGGTGGCAGTGGCGGCGGCCAGGGCGGCAGTGGTGACGGAGGCGGCTCGGGCGGCAGCCAAGGTGGCAGCGGCGGTGGCGGTCAAGGCGGGAGCGGGTCGGGCGGAAGTGGCGGGTCCGGCGGAAGCGGTGGTTCTGGTGGAAGTGGCGGCGGAAGTGGCGGGTCTGGCGGCACGATCCCGACGCAACCTGTTTCGCCGAAGTAGTGGTGGGTAGCTCTTCAGGTGGCGGCGAACTTCAGTAATTACTTCTGTTTGCGGTGCGGTTTCCTTCCAGCGAATCAAAATCCCGCTACTCCTCATTTCTAATTTGTAATTCTCAAAATGCAGCGGGTTGCGGGTGACGTGCGAGGTAAAGACAGGCGTATTGAGCCGATTAGAAATTGGTACTGAGGTTTGTTTTGTTGTGTTTGAGGTGATTTCTAATCGCGGCGCCGCGATTAGAACGATGGTGATGAGTGGAAAGTGATGAGTGATGAGGAATTCCGGTGGCGATAGCTTGCGTATGGTTCGTTGAGGCTCGGGTTGGGGATTGGTTGGCATGAATTGAAAAACGCGATCTATTTGCGATTAGACTCCAGGCGGATGCTTTGTTTTGTGCTAGTTGCGGTGGTTTCTAATCGCGCATTTGCGATTAGAACGACAGTGATGAGTGGAAAGTGATGAGCGATGAGGAATTCCGGTGGCGATAGCTTGCGTATGGTTCGTTGAGGTTCGGGTTGGGGTTCGTTGGCATGATTTGAAAAAGGCCAGGGGAAATCGGGCATGGGGCGGTTAAACGAGAGGCCAGAGGGTGCCGAAACGGGAATCGCGGGAGACGGTGAGGGCCGGAGCGGGTTTTGGTCGATTCGCACGACTCATGTTAGCACAGTGGTAACCTGTTGTCGAGAAGCAAAACAGCACGATTTGCGGGCCGAGAGTGAAACAAAACGAGGCGCCACCTTTCCCTCCGCAGCGGGCGAACGAGGGAGCACGAGGCGCGGAACGGTCGGGCCGCCGTTGCGCGCTAGCGGTTCGTTACGCTGAGATCCTTCGCTCTGCTCAGGATGACGGGTTGGGGGCCGAGGTGATTCGGGAATCGGAGAGGTGGAAATTGAAGGGTGGATTTGGCGGGTTTGGTGGATTTTGTGTGAAACGAAACGGGTGGAGGGGTCACCATACAGTAGGGTTGCTAAGGGATGGTGGATGATGAATGTGGATTCATGGTGGACGACCTCGGCTGATGGGAGAAGCGTGAGGTATGAGTACAAGGAATTGTCGGACGGGATTGCTGCGATATCGGCGACGATTGACGGTTGGTCGGTGATGATTTTACAGAGGAGCGTGCGGGCACCGTTGACGCGGGTGCAGGTGGAGGCGGTGTTTGCCGAGACTTATGGAGCGAGTCGGCCGGTGCAAGAGCGTGGTTCGCGGGCTTCGTTTGCGGTTTAGGCGGATTTGAACGGATGAGATTGTTGCCGGTTGTGATGCGGTGTATCGTGCGCCGGATCGATAGCGGCCGAGGGGGCCGGTCGTCCTGCGGCGGATTTGCGACTTGGGGTGCCCCTGCGGTGGCGATTGGGACGATGACGTGGTGTCAGCTTCGGATCGCCGCTACTGCTTATTGACATGCAAATGCAATTCTCGCGATTGATCACCTCTGTAGCTCTTGCTTCAAATACGTTTGCAGTTTCCCTCCGATACTCCGGTTCACCGGGATGAATGCGCCTGTGATTCTCCGCGCGATGCAAAAAAGGGAGTTTGCGTAATTTCCTGCGAGAGGACACGTACTATATAGTTGTAGGATTCTAGATGAAGGGGTGTGGGCGTACGTGTCGACAACTTCCAATTCGGTGAGGCCGGACCTGGGATCGCTGCGGATTGACGACGGGCAGCGGCATGGACGGAAGACGGGCAGGATTTTCGGCGCGTTCGCGGCGATTTTGGGACTGGCGGTGATTGTTACGGGCGGAGTGCTGGCGTTTCGCAATCAGACGCCGGTGGTGGAAGTGGCGACGGCGCAGAAGGCGGCGGCGGGGCGGCCAACGCTACTGAATGCGAGCGGATACGTGACGCCGAGGCGGCGCGCGACGGTGGCGGCGAAAATTACGGGACGCGTGACGGGCGTTTATTTTGATGAAGGGATGCACGTGCAGCAGGGATTCGTGCTGGCACAACTCGATAATTCAGATGTGAAGCGCGCGCTGGACTCCGCGATTGCGGACCGCAATGCGACGGAAGCGCAGAATGCGGATTTCCAGGTGCAGCTGAAGAACGCGGAGATCGAGTTGCACCGAGCGCAGCAATTGCAGGCGGCGGGAGTGCAGAGCCAGGAGACGCTCGATAATGCGGTGATGGCCGCGGACAGTTTGCGCGCGAAAATCGCGTTGACGAAACAGCAAGTGGCGGCATCGCAAGCTCGAATTCAGGAGGCGCAGCAGGCGGTGGACAACTGCGTGATCCGCGCGCCGTTCGACGGGATCATCGTGTCGAAGGATGCGCAGGTGGGCGAGATGGTGTCGCCGATTTCGGCTGGCGGCGGATTTACGCGGACGGGGATAGCGACGCTGGTCGACATGAATTCGAACGAGATCGAAGTGGATGTGAACGAGGCGTATATCGCGCGCGTGGAGCCAGGGCAGCCGGTGACAGCGGTGCTTGATGCGTATCCGGACTGGGAGATTCCAGCGAAGGTGCGGACGGTGATTCCAACGGCAGACCGCCAGAAGGCGACGGTAAAGGTGCGCATTTCGTTTTTGAAACTCGACCCGCGGATTTTGCCGGACATGGGGATTAAGGTGACTTTTCTTGGAGCGGAGCCGGAAGAAAAGAAGGGCGCGGCGGCGCCGGCGGCGTTGATTCCGGCGGATGCGGTGCGGAGCGAAGACGGCAAGAAGATTGTTTTTATCGTGAAGGACGGACGCGTGGAGCGGCGCGCGGTGACGACTGGCGGAACGCGCGGAACGGATTTGGAAATACTGGCGGGACTGGCGGCAGGAGATTCGGTAGTGGTGAAGGGACCGGCGAATTTGAAGGACGGGCAGGCGGTCGAAATCAAGAAATAGGAGCGGCTAAATGGTGCGAGTGGACGGCAGGGGAAACGGAAACAGCCTGATTCAAATTCGCGGGCTCGATAAAAAGTACAAGCGCGGCGGCGAAGAGATCGATGTGTTGCGCGGATTGAATCTCGACGTGGACAAGGGCGAGTTCGTCGCGTTCATGGGGCCGAGCGGATCGGGCAAGACGACACTGCTGAATTTGCTGGGCGGGCTCGACGTGCCAACGCACGGGAGTATTACCGTGGCGGGCGATGAGATCACGAATATGTCCGGAAACAAGCTGACGCAATGGCGGGCGCGGCACGTGGGATTTATTTTTCAGATGTACAACTTGATTCCGGTGCTGACGGCGTTTCAGAACGTGGAGCTGCCGCTGCTGCTGACAAACTTGTCGAAATCAGAGAGACGCAAACATGTGGAGACGGCGCTTTCTGTGGTGGGGTTGAGCGACCGGATGAATCATTACCCGCGGCAACTCTCCGGCGGACAGGAACAGCGTGTAGCGATTGCGCGAGCGATTGTGGCCGATCCGACTTTTTTGATGTGCGACGAGCCAACGGGCGATCTGGATCGGAAAAGCGCAGATGAAATTCTGGGAATACTGACGCAGCTTTCGAAGGAACATTCAAAGACGATTTTGATGGTGACGCACGATCCGATGGCCGCTGAGCGGGCGCAGGCGACGTTGCACCTGAACAAGGGAGTGCTGGAGGAAGGAGCGGCGACGGCGGCGGGGAGCCGGGCATGAAGTACCTATCGTTGATCAAGGCGAATTTATTCCGCAAGAAGCTGCGGACAACTTTAACGATTGGGTCGTTCGTGGTGGCGCTGTTTTTGTTTGGACTGCTCGTCGTGGTACACGAGGCGTTCAATCAGGGAGTGGATCTGGCGGGCGCGGACCGGCTGGACGTAATCAACAAGACGTCGATCATTCAGCCGCTGCCAATTTCGTACCGAGACCAGATTCTGAGGATTCCAGGCGTGAAAGCGATTACGCATGACAACTGGTTCGGGGGCGTCTATCAGGACGAAAAGAATTTCTTTCCTCAATTTGCGATCGATGCTGAAAATCAGCGGGTTGTGTTTCCCGAATTTGTAATTTCCGACGATCAGTGGAAGGCGTTTATGGAAGACCGGGAAGGCGCGATCGCCGGATCCGGAATCGCAAAGCGATTTGGATGGAAAGTCGGCGACCGAATTCCGATCAAGGGAGCGATTTTCCCGGGTGACTGGGAATTCAACATTCGCGGAATTTATAAGGGGTCGCGGGATAACGACGATCTGACGCAGTTCTGGTTTCACTACAAGTATCTGGATGAGCGCAGCTCGATCGGCAAAGGGCTGGTCGGCTGGTACACGATTAAACTTGATAATCCGAACGACGGTGCAAGGGTCGTGAAGACAATCGACACGATGTTTGCAAACTCGCCTTACGAAACGAAAACGGAAACCGAAAAGGCGTTGGCCGGCGATTTCGCGCGGCAGTTTGGAAATATCAGCTTCCTGATGCTCGCGATCGGAAGCGTGGTTTTCTTCACACTGCTTCTGGTGACGGGCAATACGATGGCGATTGCGGTGCGCGAGCGGATTGGCGAACTCGCTGTGCTGAAAGCGATCGGGTTCAACGACCGTTTCGTGTTGTTGCTGGTTTTGGGCGAGTCAATTTTGATTGCCGCGATTGGCGGAGCGATTGGACTCGGATTGTGCAAGTTGATGACACTGGGTGGCGATCCGACGAATGGATTTCTTCCCTATTTCGCGCTGCCCGGTGCGTGGATTTTGATTGGACTGGGGGTGACGATTGCGGTGGGCATTCTGGCAGGAATTCTTCCGGCGACGTCGGCGATGCGGCTGCGAGTGGTCGACGCGCTGCGGAGGGTTTGAGCGATGGCGATTCCAATCGTATACAACTTGCGTAGCGTCCGAGCGCGTTGGGTGTCGGCAATCGTAGCTGTGCTGGGAATTGCAGGAACAGTGGGCGTGTTTGTGGCGATGCTATCCCTGGCACGCGGATTCAAAGCGACGGTTGTCGGTTCCGGCTCCGCGGAAAACGCGCTGATTCGCCGGGCCGGGGCGACCGGCGAAATTGATGGGTCGGTACCGCTCGAGCAGGTGCGCGTGATTCAGGACGCGCCCGGAATTGCGCGCGATGGCGACCAGCCGCTCGTGAGTCCCGAGGTGGTAGTGATCGCGGCGTTTCCGCTGAAGGCGACGGGCACCGACGCGAACGTGCAGGTGCGAGGCGTTTCCGCGAACGCGCTGAAAGTTCGCAAAAATATTCATATGGCGCAGGGCCGATTTTTCGAACCGGGGATCAATGAACTGATCGTGGGCAAGAATGTGCCGTCGACTTATGCGGGCTTGAATCTGGGCGACACGATTCGGTTCGGCGGCGGCGACTGGAAGGTTGTGGGGGAGTTTGATGCGGGCGGGAGTTCTTTCGATTCCGAGGTGTGGTGCGATGCGCGGGTGCTGTCGCAGGTGTACAAGCGGCCGGAAAATTTATTTTCGTCGATTACGGCGCGGCTCACATCGCCCGCTGCGTTAAGCCAGTTGAAAGATGCTTTGAGCGCTGATCCGCGAATGCAAGTGCAGGTGGATCGCGAAATCGATTACTACGAGAAGCAATCACGGGGCTTGACGACGTTGATCACGGTGCTCGGAACGATGGTGGCGGGCGTAATGGGGATCGGCGCAATTTTCGGGGCGCTGAACACGATGTATTCGGCAGTGTCTGAGCGATCGCGCGAAATCGCGACGATGCGGGCGATCGGCTTTGGAGCGGCTGCGATCATATTTTCGTTTATTTTCGAGGCGCTGTGGATTTCGCTGATTGGCGGGCTGGTGGGTTGCGCTGCTGTGCTGCCGCTCAATGGATTCACGACTAGCACAATGAACATGCAGACGTTTTCGCATCTCGCGTTTGCGTTTAAAATAACGCCGATTTTGCTGGCGATTGGAATCGGTTTTGCGTTGCTGATGGGGCTGGTTGGCGGGGTGCCTCCGGCGATTCGAGCGGCGCGTCGGCCGATCGTGCTGGCGTTGCGAGAGTTGTAGCGCGGAACAAATACGCGGGTGCCGTTCGTTCGGGAATTTCGAGGGCGGTAGAATTCCGAAGTATTGTCTCAGCGACTGAAACGCTGTGGCGCCAGCGGGCAGAGATCCCAGGGCTAAAGCCCATTTCAAGTTCGAGGGATGTTTCGCTGGACTAAAGTCCAGCCCCCCTGCTAAAGCAGGGCGCTCCCACCCAAATGCTTCCGCGGAGTTTTTCCGCAGAGTTTTTCTACAGACTACGCGGCTGCGTCAAACATTCAGAAACATTCCCTCAGCGGCTGAAGCCGCAATCTGATTTATTCTTTGACGGCGTGGCTGCTCTTCGCACCTCAGGGTAAATAGCCATGCCATGACGTAAGGCGTACAGGGTGGATATCTCGCGTGCGTTCCTTATGGGCTGGTTTACTAGAACAGAACTCGAGGTGGAGAATGGGTTCACTCTGTGAGGATTGCGGACTAGAGTGAATATCAGGTGATTGAAACGGGGGCGGCGAATTCTATGGCGACTTTTGGGAAGCGGCGAAGCGAGCGGGTGTTGGTGGATGTTCCGCTCTTCATTGAAGGGAAGGCCGAGGGCGCGCAGGAATTCAAAGAGGAAACATTTACGGTGACGGTGAGCGCGCATGGGGCGCTGATTGTGCTGGCGGCGAAAGTGAAGCTAGGGCAGACCGTACAGCTAACGAATTTGAAGAATAAGGATAAGCACGAAGGGACGATTGCGTTCTTGGGGCCGCCGTATGCGGGGCTGTCGACGGTGGGGATTCAGTTTAGTCAGCCGGCGCCGGAATTTTGGGCGATTAGCTCGCCGCCAGCGGATTGGAAGACGGCGTAGGAGTCTTGATGGGGTTGGTTGTGCGTCGTTGCGCATTGCTTGAATTTGACGTTGAGGTTCATTCCGGCGACGCCGGAATGTTTGATTGGCCATCCTGATCGGACTGCCTCAGCATGACAGGTTAGTGTGGGCGGGACGAAGAGGTCGTGGTGGGCATGGGCCACAGAAAGAAATTCCAAATTTGAAATTTCAGATGAGGCACACGCACCGGGTGGACATTGAGTGGTGCATAGCGAGTGCTGCTTTGGGTCGAGAGGACACGACATGTCGTGCCCCTACTCGGGAAACTGCCAATCGCGTTGAATCCTACCTGTAGGCTTTCCACATATCGTCAATGAAGGTGTACTGGGGGAACTCGCCCTGGAGCCAGAAGCGGGTTTGGCCCTGGCGTTCCCAGTCGGCGCCGTAGTCGAAGCCGGATTGGGCTTTGATTTCGGCAATGGCTTGGGTGTCGTCTTCGGTCATCGAGCGGTCAACGGGGCGCTGCGATTAGTCAGTGGACGGAGCGGAGATTGCGGCGAGCTTGGCGAGTTCGTCGTACGTGAAGACCATTTTCCCATCGCCGAAGCCGGATTGGATTTGGCCCAGGCCGGCGCGACGTGAGAACCAGCGAAGATCAGCAAGTGAGAGGCCAAGCAGAATCGCGGCGGCGCGTTCAGTGAGCTGAGCGGCTTCGTTGATCATCGAGGAGTCCGGTTCGAAACACACGCGTTGGGTTCCCAAGAATTGGCGCGGGCTACCCGGGCAAAATTTTTGAAGGGGCCCAAATTTGACTGTGGCCCGAGTAGTCCGCAGGGATAGAAAGAGCAATCGGCTCGCCAGAGAGTGATCGAGGCGGCGGCCACGAGCTTCCTCCTTAAAGCTATTTATAACAATGACTTGCAAGTAGGCCACACGCCCGGCATTTTGGGGCACCGCCCCTTTTCTTTCTCCTGAGCGGTAGAACCGTGGAGGGAATGTGAACTGGACTTCACTTCGCAGCGGGGATTCGGCGGGTTCCGGGCGAAGGGCAGGAGTTAGTTTTTGGCGGAGCTTGAGCCGACGGGCGAGCCTGCGAGTTGCGCGCGGATTTTTGCGGCTTTTTCGGTTTGGTTCATCGCGTCATATTCCGCGACGAGATCGTTCCTCGCCATGCGGACCCACCGGGCGGGTGGAGTCGACTGCTTCATAAGAAGATCGTAGCCCGCGAGACTTTCCGATACTGCGTCTGAGTAGCGGCGTTCACGCAGCAGCGCTCCTCCGAGTCTCACATGCGTGATGGCAATATTAAGGTGGCCCGGCGGAAGAGCTTCGGAGTAGAGCTTGAGCACGTCGCGGTATTGCTTCTCGGCCTTGGCATATTCTTTTCGGTCCGCGTAGACACCCGCCAGATTTGCAAGAGCTGCGCCGAACTGCTGATGATTTTCGCCGTAAACGGATTTGTAGATTTCGGCCTGGCGGCGGAAGTCTGCTTCTGCTTCGTCGAGATTGCCTTGTTTTTGCATCGCACTGCCAAGTTCGCCGACGGCATACGCGACCCGAGGATGAACTTTTCCATATTTTGTTTCAAGGATGTCGAGCGACTGGCGAAGGATGGTGCTGGCTTCTTCGGCGTGGCCTTCGGCGATGAGATATTTTCCGAGAATCGTCATGTCGTCGGCGGTTTCGGGATGGTCGGCGCCGTACCAGGCTTGCATGATTCCCAGGGCGCGGCGCTGAAGCCGCTCGGCCTCGGAGTAATTGCCCCACTGATACTGAATGTCCGCGAGATTGGTGAGATCCTGAGCGACATTCGGATTCCGGTCGCCATAAATCTGCTCGTCCATGTGGAGCGCGCGTTCGTTCAAGGATTTGGAAATATCGTAGTGGCCGAGATAATAGTGCGTGTTCGCGAGTTCACCGAGTGTGGCGGAAAGATCGGCGGGCACTCCAGTGGGGCCGGACTGAAGCCGTATTGCTTCTTCGAGAATCGGAATGGCTTCGTCGTACGTGCCGCGATTGTCGAGAGTGCGGCCAAGAGTCATCATCGCTCTCGCGACGACGGGATGGCCGGGAGGCAGATGACGCTTGCTCATTTCCAATCCTTGGCGAGCGAAGAGTTCGGCGTCGGCGAGTTGAGCTTGATCGCCGCGGAGGTAGGCGAGCGCAACGAGACTCTCGGCGACTTTGGCGCTGTCGGGCCCATAGATTGCTTTGCGTTGATTGAGCGCTGCCTTGAGAAGCGAGTCGGCCCGATCGTATTTGGCGAGCTGATCGTACATGACGCCGAGAGTTTGATAGAGGTCCGCTTGCGTTTCCGGATCTCCATCGAGGGCCCGCGCCTGTTTCTCGCCACGTTCGAGAACCGTGACGACGCGAAGATCGTCAGCGGGGCCGGTGGATTCCGCGTCGCCCTGGAAAAGATCCTCCATGAATCGCTCGATGCGCTGAGTGCGAGCGGCTTCTGCGAGAGCGGCGTTGCGTGCTTTCGCGAGACGCAGTGTGTAAAAGACAATCAGGCCGACAACGATTGAAAAAACGAGCGCTGCGGCGGTGACCGCACGAAGATTGCGGCGGACGAATTTTCCAGTTCGATAGCGAAGGCTGTCCGGCTGCGCGTCGAGCGGCTCGCCCTTTCGATAGTGATCGATGTCACGAATCAGCGCTTCGACGGAGCGGTAGCGGCGTTGTGGGTCTTTGTGCATCGCCGTGAGGCAAAGCACATCGAGGTCCGCCCAAGCAGCAGGAGTAACCGGCGGCGAAGGAGAGCTCGCGCCCGTGGATTCGGTAGCTCGCCAAGCGACTGCAGAGGGTTTGACTGGCTCACTTTCGAGAATAGTGGCTTCGGCTTCTCCCGGCGTGCGGTTCGAAAAGTCGAACGGAACCCCGCCGCAGAGCAATTCATACAAGATAACGCCGAGGGAATAGACGTCGGACTGTATTCCGACTCGATCGCCGCGAATTTGTTCGGGCGAGGCGTAAGCGGGCGTCATAAAGCGGACATTCGTGCGAGTGAGATCGGGCGAGGCGTCGGAATCCTCGAGATGTTTGGCGATGCCGAAGTCGAGGAGGCGGACGGTGCCTTCATCCTTCACGAGAATGTTGGAAGGTTTCAGATCGCGGTGAATCACGGCGCGCCCATGCGCGTATTGAACGGCCTCGCATACGGAACGGAAAAGTTTCAGACGCTCGCCGAGCGAAGAATCGTGCTGCTTGCAATATTCGATAAGGGACACGCCGTCCACATATTCCATGACGAGCAGAGGCGTGCCGTCGGGCAGAGTGTCAGCGTCGTAAAGACGCGCGATGGAAGGATGATTGAGTTGCGCGAGTGTCTGCTGCTCGCTGGAGAAGCGTTTGCGGCGGGCAGGGGAAACCCACGCGTCGCGAAGAACTTTTATTGCGACCTGGCTGTGAAGGTCGATGCGTTCCGCGAGGTAGACAACGCCCATGCCGCCCTCGCCGAGCATTTTCAGCATTCGGTACGGACCAAACTCTTTAAAAGGGAGAGCGCGGGAGGCGGGATCGTCGAGGACGTCATGCGCGACGTCGGCCATGTTGCGGTCGAGCAGCGAGGAACCTTTCGCGTCTTCGTCGAGGAGGGCCTGCACTTCGGCGATGAGCGAGTCGTCGCCGTCGCAAGCGGATGCGAGGAAGGCGCGCTGCTGCGAATTTGGCAAGTCAGCGGCGCCGTGGAAAACCGTTTGGATGCGATCCCAGCGAGAGCTATCCATCATTCATTCGTCCGTTCGTGCATTCGTGCATTCGTGCGTTCGCGCAATCGTAGCAGAGTGGCCGAAGTATGGCTGAGGCGAGCAAGTCAGCGTGCCCGACGAAGTTCATGCGCGAGCCAGGCCTTGGCCGCCCGCCAATCGCGAAGAATCGTGGCTTCGGAGACTTCGAGCAGCTCAGCGGTCTCTGCGATGTCCAGTCCGCCAAAGAAGCGGCTCTCGACCATCATTGCCTGACGCGGATTCATGCGGGCGAGTTCTTCGAGAGCCGTGTCGAGCGCGAGCAAGTCCTGCCCGGATGCCGGCTTTTCGTCGAAGGAATCGTCGAACGTGATCGTGACGTCTGCGCCGCCGCCGCGCTTGTCGGCATTCCGGCGGCGAGCCGCCTCGATGAGAAGTTGACGCATTGCACGCGCAGCGATCCGTTTGAAGTGGAGGCGCGATGCCGAAGTGAAACGCGGCGACTTCGAAAGTTTCAGCCAAGCTTCGTTGACGAGGGCGGTGGGGCTGAGTGTTGCACTTGGGTCACCGCGTTTTACGGTGAACGCGAGGCGGCGAAGTTCTTCGTAGGTGAGGCTGAAGAGCTGGTCGAGACTACGCCTTTCTTCAGGGGTCGCACTCGAATCGGTTGGCCCGAGTTGCTCAGGAGGTTTATGGGGCGGCCGAGAATTTCGAAGCGCCATGACTGTTTTCCCTGCGCGCCTGCGCAATGCGTAGTGAATGGCGGTAACCCACGGCGCGAATGGAAGCGGGTCCCGAGCGAGTAATGGTGCCTGATGATTGCGAAATCGTAGCATCCGGACTCGCGCGCGGCAACCGTTTGAGAAAACTTCGGGAAAGGCCGAGCGAGATTGCAGGCATATGCGCGATCCGAATTTGAGAACGTCAGGAGATACTCGATGAATTGCTCGCGTTTCAGCAAGATTGCACTTGCAACGGGCATCGCCGCCGGGGCTTTCACTCTAGCGTCGTGCGGCTCTGGAGTTTCGGGAACGTACACGAATCCAACTGGCATGGTCACGCTCGACCTGAAGTCCGGCGGCAAGGCGTCACTGACGGTGATGGGCGAAATGGAACCTTGCACCTACGACGTGGATGGCAAGAGCATGAACCTCACCTGCAAGGGAGAAAAGACCGAGTGGGGGATTCACGATGACGGCTCGCTGAGCGGGCCTGGCTTCGTCGGCATGCTGAAGAAGAACAAGTCCTAGACGGGCTTCGGAAGGCCGAACCGCTTCATTGCGATCGTTTGTTGACGGACGAAAGCACCGCATCAAGATTCTGCAATGTGAAGCCAGGGAATGCGGCTAGTTGCGACGAAGCTGTTTTTCGCCCACGCCATTTTCACTGGCGCTGAGAACTTCGCGCACCTTGTGGGCGAGTTCGTCCGGACTGAAAGGCTTTTCGATGAAAGCGGTTCCGGGGCTGAGAACGCCGATATTGATCGCCGCGTCTTCAGTGTAGGCGGACATATATAGGACTCTCAGTCCCGATCGCAGTTTCGCAAGGCGCTCGACGAGTTCGCGCCCTTTCATCCCGGGCATGAGCACGTCGGTGAGGACCAAGTCGATTCGTTGCTCGCGGCGCTCCATGAACTGGATGGCGTCGGCGCCACTGCGGGCTTCGAGAACTGTATATCCACCAATTTTCAGGAACTCGCGCGTCATACGGCGAACTGCGTCGTCATCTTCGACGACGAGAATCGTCTCGTCTCCCTTGCGAGTCTGGACCGGCGCTTCCGGCAGTTCGCTGACCTCGATGGGCTCATCGGCGCGAGGCAGGAATATTTTGATTTCGGTGCCGATTCCGATCTTGCTTGAAACGCTGATAAATCCACCGCTCTGATTTACGGTGCCGTAGACGGTGGCCAAACCCAGGCCGGTTCCCTTCCCTCTGTCCTTCGTGGTGAAGAATGGCTCGAAAATGTGCGATTGAGTTTCTTCGCTCATGCCATGGCCGGAATCGCTGATCGCTAGCACGATGTATGAACCTGCGTGTGCGCCGGGATGCGCAGGCAGCGAATCTTGATTCAGCTCGATGTTGAGCGAGCGAATCGTGAGCTTGCCGCCATCAGCCATCGCGTCCCTGGCATTGAACACCAGATTCATAATCACTTGTTCGAGCAGGGCAGGATCGGCCTTCACGTGACCAAGATTAGGATCGAGATCGATCGTAAGTTGAATGTCGTCGCCCAGCACCGGAGGAAGCATCCCGGCCACCTGGCTGGTAAGAGCATTGAGGTCGAGGACGCGGGGCTGAAGCACTTGCTTACGGCTGAACGCCAAGAGCTGCCGGGTAAATGAGGAAGCTCGATCGGTAGCCTGCAAAATTTCATCGAGTTCCCTGCGAAGCGAGCTATCGACACTGACGTTGCGCAATGAAAGCGCGGCGTGACCTCGAATCACCATGAGCAGATTATTGAAATCGTGGGCCACGCCGCCTGCGAGCCGCCCGACGGCTTCCATTTTTTGGGCCTGACGCAGGGCGTCTTCCGCCTGCTCGCGGCCTGCAATTTCTTTTTCGAGGTTTTTATTCGCCTTCACCAAGGCCTTCGCCCGAAGCTCCGCCGTTTCGGCCATATACACAGCGAACCCGAGCATCCCCGCGAGCAAAATTCCTGCGATGAAGGCGACTTGAGGCAGTGGCGAGCGCGTGTACCCGAGTGTTACCGGTTTTGGCCAAGCATAGGCGCGCCACGTGATTTGCTGAAACTGAATATCGACGCTCTGCACCCATTTGTCATCGCGCGGCTGGTTGGCGCTTCCACGACGATAGATTTCCTCCGGACCGTCGTAAATCTGCAGGTAGTAGTCGGGCGCAACATCCTGCAGCATCGAAGAGAGAAGATTTTGATACTTAAACGCGCCGATCAGAAAACCATCCAGCTTTTCGTTGGAGTACACAGGAATGCAAATCAGAAGTCCCCTGCCGCCGGACTCCAATCTTACCGGGTGCGTGACAACTACGCCGCGACTCTCCTGAGCTGCCTGAAGTGCCATACGCCTGGGCTGATCTGCGGCGAAGTCGGAGCCTCGCACCGCCTGATTCCCACTTTGCGGCGTCACCCAAACAACTCGGTAGGACGGATCCACCCACTCGATCGCTTGGTAGGAGGGATAGCCGCTCATCGCCAACGCTATGTCTGATTCCATATCCGCTTCGTTGCGCTGTCCGCGAGCTTGCCAGCGGCCAGCCAATTGTTCGAGCGGCAGAATGGTGGCCTTTAGTTCCGATTCGGTTTTTGTTCTAACGAAGAGTGCTTGTTCTTTGGTGGCAGCTTGAATCTCGATGCGGCGATGACCGAGCAGGAGCTGCCAGAGAATAAGAGCCGCAATGACCGTAGTGAGACCAAATATGGTGGGCAATAGCAGCCGGTCGATGACGTTCCTCTGCATCTACTCGATCTCCAAATGCTAAACCGCTCAGCAAGAGGATGGGGGCCTGTAATGCCGGGTGCGGCTGAAAAGTTTGACCATTGATGCTGCACTCTCTTCGCGCGGCAAGTCAAGTTCGAACGGGACTGCGGAACACGGCGGCTGGCTTCGACAGCTTCCTACCGCGAATTCGCGATTGACTGCCTTCCAGCGAGCATTGCAGCGCGTCTTTCAGCGGAACTTTTGGGGCCCATCCAACTTCGTCGCGGATGCGGCGCGTAAGGTATGGACGATCCTGAAGGGCCCGCTTCACCTGATACGTCGAGAGAGCGCCGCTTCCGATTGGTAGTACGCGCCGCGAAACGTCAACGAGCGATGCCGCGAACAGAACGGGCCAGCCTGGAAAGTACAGAGACCTGGTACCGTCCACTTCCGTTCTTGCGAGGTGGTAGCCGCGGAGGGTCAGGGCTTCGTCGTCGACGATGTTGAATTGTTGTGATCCAGTGTAAGCGGGATTCGCGACCAGTTGCAACGCGTCTACCAGGTTCTCAACGTAATTCAGAGGGATGCGATGCGAACGATCGCCGAAAATGACGTTCACTGCGCCAGCCTTGAATCCCAGCAGCGCTACCGGCAGCGGCCTGCCGGCGCCAAATACGATGCCGGGCCGGAGAACGGTGAGTGGGAGGCCTGTATTACGACTGAATTCCGTCGCGAATCGATCGGCGAGGATTTTCGACTGGGCGTAATGATCGCGCCGCTGAGGCTGGTCATCGTACGGCGTGTTTTCGTCGATGCTCTCGCCCGGCTTGATGAGGCCGTACACCGCTATCGAGCTCATGTAAACGACGCGGCGGACACGCTGCGCGAGACATGTTCTCAGAATGGTTTCGGTGCCACCTACGTTCGCTTCAATGAAGTCGGCTTGCGTGCCGGCCGAATCGACTTTTGCCGCACAGTGATAGACCAGATCAGATCCTGCGACGAGTCGCGCGACCGCTTCTTGATCGCGCAGATCGCCGCGAATCACGCGAGCGCCGCTGGCTTCCAGATCGTCCGCTTTTTGCGAAGGACGGGCCAAGACAAGTACAGTGGAGTTCGCAGCCAATAAGCGTCGGACGAGAGCGCCGCCGACGAAACCAGTGCCTCCGGTTACGCCGATTTTCATTTGGTATCGCTTCCGATGTGCGCGATGATTTTCATGGCTGGTTGGAATGCCCTGAACCGGAATTTTACTTGAATCGAAGGCAATTCCGAGGAAAGCTTTCCAGGGGCGCGAGTGCGCCACCTGAAAGGGGCTTCGGGCGCGCGGAAGCCGAAGTATCCGGTTTTATGATAAAGTTTCGCGGCCTTGCGATTGCGCGCTAAAGGGTGCAAAGGATCTTGACGGTAATTCAATACATCGTCCTCGGCGTTGCGGCTATCCCGTTTGTCTATTATCTTCTCGCCATTTACAGCACAGCGCTTTACTTTGCCGACGCGAAAAAACACGGCGGGCGGAATACCGACTTCACGCCGCCCGTGAGCTGCCTGAAACCAATCAAAGGGCTCGACGTAGACGCGTATGAAAATTACGCGAGCTTCTGCCGGCAGGATTACCCGGAGTACGAAATACTATTTTGCGTCGATCCGGACGATCCGGCGCTTCCGATTCTCGAAAAACTGATTCGCGATTTTCCCGAGCGGCGAATCCGGTTGCTCTTCGGTTCGGGACGAGATGCGATCAACGACAAGGTCGCGAGGCTCGTCCGGCTGACGAACGAAGCCCAATACGACATATTTGTGATTACGGACGGCGATATCCGCGTGGGTCCCGAGTATTTGCGGACGGTTGTGTCGCCGTTCCGCGATCCGAAAGTGGGAGCGGCGACGTGTCTGTACGTGTCGACAAAAGAGACGAACGTCACACAAGAACTCCAGTCGATCGGCATGATCTCGGACTTTTTCGCCGGAATCATGGTGGCATGGAAATTAGACGGCATAAAATTTACGTTCGGGCAGACCATCGTCACGCGGCGGAAAAGTGTGGAAGGGTATGGCGGGTACCAGGCAATTGAAAATCGTCCGGCGGATGACGTGTACGCGGGGCGGCTGGTGGCCGAGCAAGGATTCGAAGTGAAATTACTCCCGTACGTGGTGCAATCGGTGGCGGATTTCCAGTCACTGAAAGAGCTTTTGCATAAGCGCACGAGATGGATGACCGTGATGCGGCTGATGCGCCCGTGGGGGCATTTGGGTTTGATATTTACGTGGGGACTGCCGTGGTCCCTTCTGGCAATTGCGGTGCACCCGTCAGCAGCTGTGGCGATAGGCTATCTCGGGGCTTATCTTGCGCTTCGGATTGCGATCACGTGGATGATCGGTGTGACGGGAATGAAACAGACGGGCTTGTGGAAGAAAATGCCACTGATTCCGGTGTGGGACGCGATGGCGTTTGGAATCTGGCTCGTCAGTTTTGGCCGCAAAACGATTCGGTGGCGCGGCGTCGATTATTATATTCGCCAAGGAATGCTCGTGCCCGTCGCCGCAGGCGTCGCTCCGAATGCTGCCCGTTAGAGGCTTCTTTCAAGGGGCACGATGAAAGCGAAAATCGCCGTCGCTGGTGCAGGAATTTACGGTACGACGATTGCGACGCGGCTGGCAGAGCGCGGGTATGACGTTCACGTTTTCGATCCCCTTGGAATCTTGCACGCCGCGTCGGCCATCAACCAGTACCGCATTCATTCCGGGTATCACTATCCGCGCAGTCCGGAAACGATTCGCGAGACACTGGAGGCGCGGGCCGAGTTTATTTCTACGTTTGCGCCTGCCGTCGTACGAAACAGCCACCATTTCTACGCGATTCCTAGACTAGGCTCGGTCACGTCACCGCAACTTTTCGAACAGGTGATGACGAAGTTCGGGATTGCTTACACTTCGTGCCAGCCGCAGTGGATGGATTTCGGTTTCATCGACAAGTGCTATGAGGTGGACGAAAGCATTTACGATCCCGAAATTTTGAGAGATATAGTTACGGAGCGGCTCCAGTCGCTGAAGATTCCGTTTCATCAGCGTGCGTTTACGACGGATATGCGGAAGGACTATGACTGGGTTGTGTGGGCGACTTACGGATTGGGGCCGAGCCGGGGTATTTTTAAGGCTGCGAAGTATCAAGTGGCGGAGAAAATTCTCATCGAGCTTCCGCAATCGCTCCATCATCTCTCGCTCGTGGTGGTGGATGGCCCTTTTACGGCATTCGATCCTTACGGCAGCTCGAATCGATCACTATTTGGTTCGGCGAAGCTTACGAACCACTGGACTACGACCGATCCGACGGAAGCGATCCCAGAGCCTTATGCCAGCCTGTTAAATCGTCCCGAATGGGAGCCGGTGAGCTTCACGCGGTTTGACGCGATGCGGAAGGATTCCGCGCTGGCAGTTCCGGAGTCGATCGAAGCGAAGTATCTGGGCTCGAGATTTACGATTCGAGTGGTCGAGAATAATCCGAAGGAAGATCGCAGGACGTTGTACGTTCAGGAAGGCGCGCCGCGAGAGCTGCATATATTCTCCGGGAAAGTAGTGAGTGCGGTGAAAGCGGCACGGATTGTCTGCGAGAAAATCGCTGGAGATGCTTGACGATCTCGAGCCTTGTTGCGCGATGGCCGCTAAAACGCAGTGCGGCGGACGTGCAAGCGAAAAAGATTAGCGTTTCTTTCCTTTGTTTGACGGCGAGGCAGACGCACGCCGAGTGCGGCCGCCGAGCGACGCGCGGGCCGTCATGTTCATCTGAAGCCGGCGATCGTTGCGCGGCTCCCGCCAGTTTACCTGCGGCAACATCAGCGATGCATCGATTCGGTCACGATATCTGACGGCGATATTCACCAAAGAATCGAGCAGCGCGTCGGAGAGCAGATGCGGTTGCAGTCCGAGGTCGATCAGCTTCGAGTGCTTCGCGTTGTAATAATGCTCCTCGGCTTCCACGCGCGGGTCCGGCAAGTGGTCGATTTCAATGTTCATACCGAGTTTTCGTCCCACCGTGTCGACCATCCGCGCGAGCTCGAGCACGGAGAACTGCTCGGTGAACTGGTTGTAGACGCGGCATTCACCGCGCTTGGCAGGATTCTGGCACGCGATCTCGATGCATCGCACAGTGTCGCGGATGTCGAGGAACCCGCGCATTTGTCCGCCTTTCCCGTACACGGTGAGCGGCTGGCCGATCGCGGCCTGCACGCAGAAACGGTTCAAGACGGTGCCAAACACGTCGTCATAGTCGAAACGATTGATCAGCCGTTCGTCGAGCGCGATTTCGTCGGTCATCGTTCCGTAGACGACGCCTTGATTCAGGTCGGTCGCGCGAATTCCCCAGATTTTGCAAGCGAACATAATGTTGTGGCTGTCGTGAACTTTCGAGAGGTGATAGAAGGAGCCAGGTTGCTTTGGGTAAGGCAGCACGTCTTTGCGGCCGTTGTGCTCGATCGTGATGTAGCCTTCCTCGATATCAATATTAGGAGTACCGTACTCACCCATCGTGCCCAGTTTGATCAGATGGCAATCCGGCGTAAGTTCGCGAATTGCAAACAGGAGATTCAGAGTACCGAGGACGTTGTTTACCTGCGTGAATACAGCGTGCTTGCGGTCGATCATCGAATACGGAGCGGAGCGCTGTTCGGCAAAATGGACGATGGCGTCCGGTTTGAACTGCTTGATCATCGTGGAGAGGAAATCGAAATCGACTACGTCGCCGACGAAAAGCTCGACCGTCTTGCCCGAGCGCATCTGCCACACGCGCAGGCGTTCGGCGAGAGGGCGGATGGGGGTGAGAGTCTGCACTCCGAGCTCGTCGTCCCATTGGCGGCGGAGAAAATTATCGATGATCGCGACTTCGTGGCCTTTTTGCGAAAGATGGAGGGCTGTGGCCCAGCCGCAATAACCGTCTCCGCCGAGTACTGCGATCTTCATACGCTCCCCCGGTGAATCTTTTCCGCTAACGATATAGTTGCAATTCTGACAAACGTTTCGCGAGTTGGCCGAATTGATTCGAAGCATAAATATAGCATGGGGACGAACGGGCTGAATCGTGAATGTACTGGTCGGTTTGCTATCTGCCTACGCTTCGACGATAGGAATAAATTTTTCCACAAATGTAAAGACGTCGGAGAACGAATTGTACAGGGGCACTGGAGCGGCGCGCAGGATATCGGGCTCGCGCCAATCGCAAATCACACCCTCATTCTTCAGCTTATCGCAAACAGCGCGGCCTTTTCCGTGCAGGCGAAGGGAAAGCTGCGCGCCGCGTTGAGCGGGATCGCGCGGCGTGATGATGGAGAAATGGCGTGAAGGATGCTGATTCAGAAGAAATTCAAGGTAGCCTGTGAGCGTGACGCTCTTCGCACGCAGCGCGGCCATTCCCACTTCATCGAAAATCGCCATCGACGCGCGAAGAGCCGCCATAGGCAGGACGGATGGATTGCCCAACTGCCATCCTTCGGCGCCAGGAATTGCATGAAAATCAGGGCCCATTTCGAACCGAGTTGCTTTGTCTTGCCCCCACCAGCCGGCGAAACGCGGCAACTTAAGATCACGCGCGTGACGTTCGTGGACAAAACATCCGCCGATGCAGCCCGGGCCGCCGTTCATGTATTTGTAAGTACACCAGACAGCGAAATCGCAATTGGAATCGTGCAATGCGAAAGGCACATTCCCCGCGGCGTGGGCCATGTCCCAACCGACGACGCAGCCCTTTGCACGCGCGGCTGCCGTGATGCGGGCGAGATCAAAAAACTGGCCGCTGTAGTAATTCACTCCAGCGAGCATGAGGAGAGCGATTTTGCCGCCTGCCTTTTCGAGCAGCGCTTCGACGTCTTCAGTGCGAATCACTGTTTCGCCCTCGCGCGGTGCAAGTTCGATCAAAGACGACGCCGGATCATAGCCGTGAAATAGGATCTGCGACTTGACGGCGTATTGGTCGGAGGGAAACGCATTCGATTCGATGACGATTTTATTTCGTTCTCGCGTAGGCTGGTAAAACGAAACCATCATGCAGTGCAAATTCACCGTGAGGGTATTCATCACGACCACTTCGGAAGGCAAAGCGCCAACGAGTCGCGCGGTCGGTTCGGTGAGCAACTCGATGTACGGAATCCACGGCTGCTTGCCGTGAAAATGGCCTTCGACGGCGATGTCTTCCCAGACCTTTAGTTCCCTCTCGACATAAGCGCGAACGGATTTTGGCTGCAATCCGAGCGAATGGCCGGTGAGATAGACCCACTCGGCGCCGTCCGGCCCCCGGGGAATATGAAAACAATTCCGATAGCTTGCGAGCGGATCGCGAGCGGACATTGCCGCGGCAAATTCTCGCGTCGGTTCAAAAATTCTCGAGCTCATTCATCGCCTCCTGCAGCCGCAGAACGATATCACAGGAGACAGAACTCGCCTTCAGCATTGGCGGAAATGAAGACGCTGAGGAATTGCCGAAACCCAGGTTAAGGCTGCTTGGGCAAATTAACGTACTTGCAAACATCCTTCACCGCATTGCTCAACATGCGGGTAGTGGTGCTGTATACCGCCAATCCGCCATGCTGATACACGGTGAATTTGTAATTGCCCGACCAGCCGCCCGCTTCGAGCATGAAGTCCGACTTCTTGGAATCGAGCGTAATTGAAACATTGGGACACTTTTCAACAATGTGCTTCATGAGGTCGGCGCTCGAGATAGTGGACGCTGGCGACATCAAAAGCCTGACGGGCTTTGGATCGGCTTTCGCGGTTCCAGCGCCTGCCAAGAAAAATAGCAAAGAAGAAAGTAGTACGATTTTTCGCATTAGGATGGCCTCCCCTCTATAAATATTACTCAACTTCCCCTTATTGGGACGAAATTTCGCGCCAAGAGGTTGCATCAATACCAATAGTGGAACACGCCAGCCGCCGTAAAGTCTCGGACAAATCAATCTCAGTACCGGGCAGGCCGAAGCCCGGCTTAGGGCATCTTGGCGATGATTTGTTGGCCGGAGGGCAACTGCGATTTATCCCAGCCGCCGCCGAGCGCTTCAATCAGTTGCACGCTGGAGGTAATTTGCTGGTTCCGGAGATTGACGGCCGTCTCTTTGTCGGACAGTAATAGAGTTTCGGCCGTTATCACGTTGAGATAGGGGTCGATTCCGAGCTTATAACGATCGGTAGCGACTGTGAGGTTTCTCTCCGCAGACTTGACGGCGTTATCCTGCTGCTGAATTTCTGTCGACAGAATCCTCAGAGTTGCCAGGTTGTCCTCGACCTGCTGAAAGCCCGTGAGTACAGCTTGCCGGTAGTTCGCTACCGTCTGGTTATAAGCTCCCTCAAATTGCTGAACTGTCGCATGGCGTAATCCTGCATCAAAAAGAGTTTCGGCAAGGGCCGGGCCAACCGACCAGAACCGGCTCGGCCACGAGAACCAACTGGCAGCTGAAGAACTCTCGAGTCCCACAATGGCGCTCAACGTCACCGTCGGATAATATGCGGCCTTGGCAATTCCGATTTGTGCATTCGCCTGTGCCACCAGGCGCTCACCGGCAGCGATGTCCGGCCTGCGTTCGAGGAGTTGCGATGGAACGCCGAATGGCACCGCCACTGGTTTTGTTCTTAGCGGCTCCACAGGAATTGAAAAATCAGACGCAGGTTTGCCAACTAGAACTGCAATCGCGTGCTCGAACTGTGCCCTCGCGATGCCGACGCCCGTAGCCTGCGCTTGCGTAGTCTCAAGTAGCGTTTCGGCCTGCGCCACGGCTTCGTCGGAATCGATGCCCGTTTCATACAGAGCCTGGGTCAGCTTCAACGATTCCTGATAGGCGACAACGGTAGAATCCAGCAATTGTTGCAGCGAATCCTGTGTACGCAGAGAAAAATAATCGACGGCAAGCTCCGATTGAGCTGTGAGGCGGACATTCTCCAGGTCGGCCGCGCTCGCCTGAGCGCCGTAAACCTGTGACCGCACCGTGTTACGAATTCTGCCCCAAAGGTCCGGTTGCCAGGTGGCGTCGAACGGCAGGGAGTACTGCGTGAAATTGAGATTCGTCGCTGCGGTGGAACCTCCGCTTCCCGATCCCGATCCTGATCCGGGTGCGACAGCTGTTCTTAACGACGCAGATTGCCGACTGTTCATGATCGATGGATTCGTGCTCAAGGTTGGAAAATATTGCGAGCGAGCTTCTTTGACGAGAGCGCGAGCGGAGAAGAAGCTCGCTGCGGCAGCCGCGATATTTTGGTTTGAGACGTTGACCTGATCCTCGAGCGCATTCAGTTCGGGATCGTTGAAAATCTCCCACCACTTCCCGCGAAGCGCGTCATCTTTCGGCTGGGCTATTTTCCAACCATCCGTCGCGGGAAAGTTTGCAGGCGTCAGTTCTTTATAGGCTTCCGGCGTGTCCGCAGTGGGTGTGTGATACTTCGGACCAACAGTGCAGCCGCCGAGCAAAGCGGCACCGGCCGCGATCGTAAGCAATATGAAGCGGACTTTTGGTGTTATGTAGCCACAATTGCTTTCTAACTTTTTTAGTTTTGAGGGTTCATGCATTGGTTGGGTGCCCCGGGGAATCATCCCGCTGTCTCCTGTGGAGCTGCTCCTGAAGGTCTTCGATGTCCCCGCACTTCCCACCAGAGACGGAGGCGATCCATATAGAGATACACAACTGGCGTCGTATAAAGAGTGAGCATCTGGCTAAAAATCAATCCTCCGACGATCGCGACGCCGAGCGGCCGTCTGAGTTCGGAGCCAACGCCGGTACCCAATGCCAGCGGCAACGCGCCCAGGAGTGCAGCCATAGTCGTCATCAAGATGGGCCGGAAGCGTAACAGGCAGGCCTGAAAGATTGCGTCCTGAGAACTCTTGCCTTCATTGCGCTCTGCGGCAAGCGCGAAATCGATCATCAGGATGGCGTTCTTCTTCACAATTCCAATCAGCAAGATAATTCCGATGAGCGCGATAACGCTCAGGTCGAGCCGGAAGAGCATCAATGCCAGCACCGCTCCGACACCCGCGGACGGTATCGTGGAAATAATCGTAATCGGGTGGATGAAGCTCTCGTACAAAATCCCCAGTACGATGTAGACCGCGAGGAGCGCGGTAATAATCAGCATCGGCTCGGTTGATAGCGACGATTGAAACGCTTGTAGAGTCCCCGAAAACATTCCGCGAATCGACTGAGGCATTCCAATCTTCTGTTCCATTTCATTGATTGTTCCCGCCGCATCACTCAGAGCCACGCCCGGCGCGAGATTAAATGAGATTGTCACCGACGGAAACTGGCTCTGGTGATTTACCGATAGAGGAGCAGTTGTCGGTTCGAAGTGTGCAATGGCGCTCAGCGGAACTTCCCCGCCAGTCGCCGGATGAACATAGACGTTGTTCAGACCGAGCGGGCTTTGCCAGAACTGCGGCGCCGCTTCCATCACGACGTGATACTGGTTGAGCGAGGTGTACATCGTCGAAACTTGCGCCTGCCCGAACGACTGGTACAGAGTGTTGTCAATCATCTGGGGCGTGATTCCCAGGCGTGCGGCGGTGGCGCGATCGTAGACAAGAGACGCCTGAAGCCCGCTGTTTTGTTGATCCGTGTTGACGTCCGTGAAGCCTGGCAGCTTTCTCATTTGCTGCAGAAGTTGCGGTCCCCAATTCACCAGGTCCGTGAGATTGTCACTCTGAATTGTGTATTGATATTGAGCGTTGCTCTGGCGCCCTCCGATGCGCAGGTCCTGGCCGGCCTGCAAGAAGACCGTCGCTCCAGGAACAGATGTCAGCTTTGGGCGCAAGCGGTTGATCACGTCACTCGCGCTCACTTTACGTTCAGCGAGCGGCTTGAGCCCCAAATAGATGAACCCGCCATTCGTAGCGCCACCACCTCCCGTAAAGGCCATGACGTTCGCGACCGCCGGGTCGCTCTTGATCATGTCAACGAATGTCTCCACGTCCTTCTGCATGGCCTGGAAAGAAATATCCTGCGCGCCCTGCAAGCCGCCAAAAACAGTTCCGTTGTCTTGCAGCGGGAAAAAACCCTTCGGAACGATTATGAGCAGGTAGACGTTGACGGCGATCGTGATCAGCAGAACGATGAGCGTAAATGCCGGATGGCGAAGAACAACCGTCAGCGTGCGTTCGTAAGTGTTCACTATCCAATTGAAAAACTTCTCGCTTGCACGATACAAACGGCCATGGCCTTCCGGGTCATCGTGCTTCAATAACCGGGCGCACATCATCGGAGTGGTGGTCAGGGAGATCCCCAGAGAGACGAGAATCGCAACCGACAGCGTAACCGCAAACTCTCGGAAGAGGCGCCCGACGATTCCTCCCATCAGCAAGATCGGAATGAACACCGCGACGAGCGAAAGACTGATTGAGAGCACGGTGAAGCCAATCTCCGCTGCACCATGCAGGGCAGCTTGCTCGGGGCTCATCCCCTGCTCGATATATCGAGTGATGTTTTCGATGACCACGATGGCGTCGTCGACAACGAAGCCGGTGGAGATCGTAAGGGCCATGAGCGAGAGATTGTCGAGGCTGTAATGGCAGAGATACATCACGCCAAAAGTGCCGATCAGCGAAACGGGAACGGCGACGCTGGGGATCAAAGTCGCACGAACGTTGCGGAGGAAGAAGAACACGACAAGGATGACGAGCCCTACCGACAGCATCAGCGTGCGTTCCACGTCTTTGACCGATGCCCGGATGGTGGTCGTGCGGTCAAGGACTACCGTGAGGTTGATCGCGGAAGGAATCGAAGCTTTCAGCGACGGAAGTTCGGAGTAGATGCGGTCAACCGTGTCGATAATGTTTGCGCCGGGCTGCCGGAAAATAATGACGAGCACGCTGGGCTTCCCGTTCACGAAACCGGACGCTCGGATGTTTTCGACGGAGTCTTTGACTTCCGCAACATCAGAAAGCTTGATGGCGGCGCCGTTGTGATAGCCAACGATCAAGGGCTTGTAGAACTCGGCTGTGAGCAACTGATCGTTCGTGGTGATATCGGCCGTTGTAAGGCCGTCCGAAATCTGCCCCTTCGGAATGTTCGCGTTTTGCGCGGCTAACATCGACTGGACGTTCTGAACGCCGAGCCCGAACGCGTTTAGCTGGACCGGGTTCAGTTCCACCCGAACGGACGGCAGCGAGCTTCCGCCGACGGTGACTTGGCCAACGCCTTCAATTTGCGAGAGTTTTTGAGACATGATCGTCGAAGCTGCGTCGTAGATTCGTCCCCGGTCGTAGACGTCTGAACCGAGGGCGATGATCATGATGGGCGCGTCGGCAGGATTTACCTTTCTGTAGGTCGGATTGCTGGGCAAATTGGCAGGAAGGTAGCTGCGCGCGGCGTTGATGGCAGCCTGAACGTCTCTGGCAGCTCCGTTAATATCGCGATTGAGATCGAATTGAAGCGTGATGTTCGTGGTGCCGAGAAAGCTCGACGAAGTCATTTCCGTGACGCCGGCGATGCGGCCAAACTGGCGCTCAAGCGGCGTCGCGACGGACGAGGCCATGATTTCGGGGCTCGCTCCCGGGAGAGATGCACCGACAGAAATCGTCGGAAAGTCGACTTGCGGAAGTGGTGACACCGGAAGGAAATTGAACGCCACAGCCCCGGCGAGAGCGACTGCGACCGTCAACAGCGTCGTAGCGACGGGCCGGCGAATAAATGGGGACGATAGGCTCATGACTGTTCCGCCGTAACGGCTCCTCCGCGTGCAGCGGTTTCGCGAGAGCCTTTGGCTTTCAAGGCAAGCTTGTCAAAGAAAATATAAATCACCGGAGTGGTGTAAAGCGTGAGGATCTGGCTGAAAATCAGCCCGCCGACCATTGCAATACCGAGTGGGCGGCGCAGTTCCGAACCGATGCCGCCGCCAAGAGCGAGTGGCAATCCGGCGAGCAAGGCGGCCATTGTGGTCATCATGATGGGACGAAAACGGAGCAGGCATGCCTGGTAGATCGCGTCCGTGGAGCTCTTTCCTTCCTGGCGTTCGGCTTCGAGGGCGAAGTCGATCATCATGATGCCGTTTTTCTTCACGATACCGATCAGCAGGATGATGCCGATGAGCGCGACCACGCTCAGTTCCTGCCCGGTGATCATCAACGCGAGAATGGCTCCCACTCCTGCGGAAGGAAGCGTCGACAAGATCGTGATTGGATGAATGTAGCTTTCATAGAGCACGCCGAGAACAATGTAGACGGTAATCAGCGCCGCAAGAATCAGGAGAGGTTCGTTCGAGAGAGACGCCTGGAACGAAGCCGCCGTGCCCTGGAAAGCCGCTTGTACGCTGAGCGGCATTTTGATTTCTTTTTGCGCCGCGTCGATGGCATCTGTCGCTTCGCCCAGCGATGCGCCGGGAGCGAGGTTGAACGAAATTGTGACGACCGGAAACTGACCCTGATGATTAATTGCTAGCGGGGCGGTGCGCGACTCAAAATGAGTGAAAGCGCTGAGAGGCACTGCGGAGCCGTTCAATGCGGTTGAAGGAGCTGGATTGGATGAGCTTGCTGTGGCGGCGGAACTCGAGCTCGAAGGTCCGGCCGGACCCCTGGCTGCAGCGGTGGAAGTTGAAGTGGTTACTACGCCGCTGGAATTGGTAGAGGACGAGGAAGCCGACGACGCCTGCGACGAAGTAGATGTAGAGGAAGCTGCGGCCCCGGAAGTCGACTGTGGCGCTGCCGAGCGAACGTAAATGTCCTGCAACTTGGCCGGATTCGTCTGGAAATCCGGCATCGTTTCCAGCACCACGTGATACTGGTTCAACTGTGTGTAAAGCGTGGAGACCTGCCGCTGGCCAAAAGCGTCGTACAACGTCTCATCGATCATCTGCGGCGAGATCCCAAGCCGCGAAGCCGTCTGGCGGTCGATTACAAGTGAAGCAGCCAGGCCGGACGTCTGCTGGTCAGTCGCTACGTCGCGAAGCTGAGGCAGCGCTTTCAGTTTTTCGACGAGTCTTGCCGTCCAGCGATTGAGTTCGGCGGCGTCCGGGTCTTCGAGCGTGTACTGAAATTGCGTACGGCTGACGCGATCTTCGACCGTCAAATCCTGCACGGGTTGCATATACAGGGTGATCCCGTCCACTTTTTCAAGATTTGGCTGAAGTCTTCGAATCACCTCCGACGCACCGATTTTTCGCTCGTCGAGAGGTTTGAGATTGATTTGAATGCGGCCGTTGTTCAGCGTGGTATTCGTGCCGTCTACACCAATAAACGAGGAGACGCTTTGCACGGCAGCATCTTTGAGTAGGACTCTCACGAGCGCCTGTTGACGTTGGGACATCGCGTCAAACGAGATTGATTGCGGCGCTTCAGAAATACCCTGAATAATTCCAGTGTCCTGAACCGGAAAAAATCCTTTGGGGATCAGGATGTAGAGCCAGATTGTGAGGACAAGCGTTACGGCGGCGACCACCAGAGTTGCGGTCTGATGCTGCAGCACCCACTGAAGAGTCTCGCCGTAAAAATCGATCACCCGTTGGAACACTCGCTCGGATGCTTCGTAAAACTTGCCCCGTTCCGAGTCCGACTTGTGGCGCAATAACTTCGCGCACATCATCGGCGTAAGTGTGAGGGAAACCGCGGCGGAAACCAGAATCGTTACGCTCAGCGTGATGGCGAACTCCCGGAACAGGCGGCCCACGATGTCGCCCATGAACAGCAGCGGAATCAAAACGGCAATCAGGGAAATCGTCAGAGAAACAATCGTGAATCCAATTTGCTCGGAACCTTTCAGGGCGGCGTCGAGAGGCGAATCGCCTTCCTCAATGAAACGAACGATATTCTCGATCATCACGATGGCATCATCGACAACGAAACCCGTGGAAATCGTTAGCGCCATGAGCGTGAGGTTGTTGAGGCTGTAGCCAGCCAGATACATCACGCCAAACGTTCCAATGAGCGACAAAGGAACGGCGACGCTCGGAATAATTGTTGCGGACAGGCTGCGCAGAAAAAGGAAAATCACCATCACAACGAGCGCGATGGTGAGCATCAATTCGAATTCGACATCCTTTACGGAAGCACGAATCGTGATGGTGCGATCCGTCAGCACTGAGACTTTTACGGACGCCGGAAGCGTCTGCTGAAGGAAAGGCAGCAGCTTCGTAACGCGGTCGACGACTTGAATGATATTCGCGCCGGGCTGGCGCTGAATGTTGACGATGACCGCCGGAGTTTCGTTCATCCACGCGGCTTGCTTCACGTTTTCCGCGCCGTCAATGATGTTCGCAACGTCCGACAAGAAAACCGGGGCGCCGTTTCGATACGCGATTACAACCGGTTTGAAGTCTTTACTCGTTAGAAGCTGATCGTTCGCCTGGATCTGGTAGTCCTGGCGGGGCCCGTCGAAATTGCCCTTTGCGAGATCGAGGCTTGTTTGTTGAATAGCAGTTCGAACATCTTCGAGGTTGATTCCGTAGTGCGAGAGCGCGGTCGGATTCACCTGAATGCGCACGGCGGGCTTCTGGCCTCCGCTAATGCTCACCAGTCCGATACCCGGCAGTTGCGAAATCTTCTGAACTAATCGCGTATCCGCTAAATCCTCCACCTGCGAGAGTGGAATCGTGTCCGATGTCAGTGCGAGCGTCAGGATCGGCGCATCGGCGGGGTTCGTTTTGCTATAGAGCGGCGGCGTCGGCAGGTCGGCAGGCAGATACGTCTGAGCCGAATTGATTGCCTGCTGTACCTCTTGCTCGGCGACGTCAATGCTGAGTTCGAGCGAGAACTGCAATACAATGACCGAGCTGCCATCCGAACTCGTGGACGTCATCTGGTTGAGACCAGGAACCTGGCCGAATTGCCTCTCGAGCGGCGCGGTAACTGCTGACGCCACTACATCGGGACTCGCGCCGGGATAGAAAGTGATTACCTGGATCGTGGGATAGTCGACTTCAGGGAGCGCGGAAACGGGCAACTGCAGAAACGCCACACATCCGGCGAGCAAAATTGCAGCCATCAATAGAGAGGTTGCGACCGGCCGAACGATAAACGGACGAGACGGATTCACGGAGTTTCCTGGGTGCTTTCGTTCGCGGTTGCGTTTGTTGCGGGTTTGCGGATCGTTACAGCGATTCCATCCTGTAATTTGTCGAAGCCATTGACGGCAATCACGTCGCCCGGCTGTATTCCTTCGATCGCGGTCGTGTTTCCGTCGGTTGTGCCTACTTTGACCGTTTGAATCGCGGCTTTTTGATTCTTAATTGAGTAAACGTAGGCGCCCTGAGCGTTCCTCTGAATTCCGGGCGAAGGCACAAGAGTGACGTCGTGTTGCGTTTCAACCAGGAGCCGCGCATTCACAAATTGATTCGGGAAGAGCACTTCATCTTTGTTGGGGAACATAGCTCTGAGTTTGACGGTTCCCGTGGTCGTGTCGATCTGGTTGTCAATGGTCAGAAGAGTCCCTTCTGCGATTTTCTTTTCCTGCGTCCGATCGTATGCATCCACGGCTAGCTTGTTGCCCTTACGCAATTGCCGCTGGATCTGGGAAAGGTAGTCTTCAGCCACGCTGAAAATCACGGTAATCGGCGCAAGCTGAGTCACGACAACTAAGGGAGTGGTTCCATTCGCCTGCACCATATTTCCTGGATCGATCAGCCGCAGTCCCACGCGACCGTCGATTGGCGAAGTGATATGGGTGTATGCCAGATTTACCTGAGCATTTGCGACTTGTCCTTGGTCATTCTTAACGGTTCCCTCGTCCTGCTTTACGATCTGGGTTTGGTCATCAAGCAGTTGCTTTGCGATCGCATTTCGATTGAAGGCCGCTTGATATCGATCCAAATCGATTCTTGCCTCGGCAAGTACGGCTTCATCGTGCTCGAGTTGCCCTTCCACTTGCGTGAAAGCGGCTTGATAAGGTCGCGGGTCAATTTCGAGAAGCGGATCGCCTTTGCGAACCATCTGGCCTTCGCGGTAATAGACGTTCATCACCTGGCCCTGCACGCGGCTCGTGACGTTTACCGTATAGACGGGCGTCACTGCACCGAGAGCCTCGATGTAAACTCCGATGTCGCCCTTTCGCGCTGTCGCTGCGACAATTGGAACCGCACGAACTTGCTGAGATGCTTTGGCTTTCGCGGCCGCTTCGGACGCCGCCTGGCGATGCCGGAAATAAAGAAATCCTCCACTGAGCACCAGAACCCCGATCAGCAACCACACCCACAAATGGCTCTTGGGTTCGCTTTGCCTATCGGAATACCGGTGATTGGGAGAACTGGAATCGGGCGGACTGGGTACCGCGGTTGTTGTTGTCGTTGTTTTCGTTTCCATTGAAAGTTATTTCAGCATATCGACACCTGGAACCGCAATCAGGACAATCACGGAACATATTCCTGAAGCCCGGTCCCAGCAATCCGTCAGGCAGCACTGGCGGCGCCGTTGCAGAATGTTACTCTCCCTTCGGTCAGCGAGCTTGAAGCTAAGTCTTTGACGAGCAGATGCGAGCTTCGGTTACGGTGGAATATTGGCGCAGTGTACAGCGGAGACGAGACTTCCTCCGGCAAGCTTGGCTTCGTCAGTCCGGTCTGTGGCGAGATAATCCATCGGGCCGGCGAGAATTTCGTTCGATTTGGGGAAAACCCTCATTGAGTTATTTGCCGCTGATGCGTTCGATCAAAAACTGGATGAATCTCGCCGAGTCCACGCCCACCGCGACGTGCACATTCGGCCGAACCGCATCGACGCCGACGGTTTCAAGGCGATCGTTCTTCGGAACAACCCGATCAACGGCGTTCCCACGGTTACCGACCGTTTCGCCGCGGGTGAATTTGCCGTCTGTTTCAATATCGATGCGCATGTCCTGCGTCTTTAGAAACGAACCGTCAATCACAGCGCCCACCGCGAGTGCGTCATGCACCGCACCGCCGCCAAATCCTGTGCCCTGGTATGTTCCAATTTGAAATCGCGCGACTGCGGCTGCGAACTTCGACTCCGGGCCGCCCTTACTCTCGAGCCGCGCTACGTCTGCGTCGGTGATCAGAGTACGTTCGGTCACGTCCAATCCGACCATCGTGATCGGCCAGCCGGCATTGAAGACGATCGATGCCGCTTCAGGGTCGCTGTGTATGTTGAACTCGCTTGCCGCATTCACATTTCCGCCGGTGATCGATCCGCCCATCAACACGACATCTTTTACGAGCGGGACAATGGAGGGATCTTTCGAGGCTGCGAGGGCGATGTTTGTCAGCGGTCCGATCGGTACCAGCGTGATTTCGTGCGGGTAACGGTGGACCATCTCGATAATCAGATCCGGCCCGAATTGCGGAATCGCATTGCATTTTGACGGCGGTAGTTCCGCGTCGCCCAGTCCGTTGCGGCCATTCCAAAATTCCTCTGTGTTGAGTTTTTGAAATAGCGGATGCACCGCGCCTTTTGCAACTGGAATGTCGCACCTGTTTGCGAGGCTCGCGACTTTCAGCGCGTTCTCCAAACCCAGATCCGCGGTCACGTTCCCTGCCACGATCGTGATGGCCCGGACATCTAGTTCGGAGGAATTGAATGCCAGCAGCATCGCAAGCGCGTCGTCCGTACCTGGATCGGTGTCGATAATTACTTTTTTCGGCGTTCGCGTGGACTGGGAATGGCATACTGGCGCTGCCGTTGCGAGATAAACCGGCAGAAAGGAAAGCACAAACCAACTCGATTTTGTCGCGATGCGGTCTAACAACTTAACTCGCCCCATGGCTCCCCCTAGCTCAATTTACGAAGACAAGAAAGAACAGCCGAACGCGCGCGAATGCTAACACAACATCCACGGCGCGGCCTGTCAGTGCTCGCTTCTGAATTCTTGCCATCAAGATTTGACGATAATCGAACAGTTTCAACGCAAAACTCGGTTTCCTGCGCTTCGCCTGCGTCTCCGCGAGATTCCATCTCTGATATTTGTGCTAGCATCTGGCAAGTCAGTGCTGTGAAGCTACGTCTTACCGCTCGCTAGCTAGATCAGAAGGAGGCCACATGCTTATTGATACAAAATCCAGCATCGGCGACATCGTACGTGAATATTCGCGGCCCGATGTCCATATTGGCGCGGGCGAAGACGAGTCTCCGTGGGTCCCGTTCATCGAGAATGTTTACATTCGCCATTTGGCGTTTGACGTTCGAGGAAGTTCCTTCGCGAATATCCTCTGGGTGAAAAAGGGGGGAAAGCTCGGCCGACACCGGCACCGCGGTCCCGTGTTCGCATGCACGCTCGAAGGCAGCTGGCGCTATCTGGAATACGACTGGGTGGCGCGTCCCGGAAGCTACGTCCACGAAAGTCCCGGGGCGATTCACACTCTCGTTTCAGACGATCCGAACGGAATGAAAACGTTTTTCTGGTTGAATGCGTCTCTTGAATTTTACGATGACAACGACACGTTGACGGAGACGCTGGACGTATTCTGGTTCATCAATCACTATGTCAGCTACTGCCGCGAGCACGGGCTGAAGCTCAACGAAAAACTCTGGGTCTGACGCACGCGAACAGTACGTAGCGATAAATTTCGGCCATAATTCTGAATTGGCCGAAGATTAACCGCTGGCGACGGCACCACGCTTTGCGCGTCAGCTTTCGATGATTCACTGCGCTTGCACGCCGCCGGAATCGATTTTTCGATTCAGAAGGTAGCGATCCGGGCGGCGCAAAATATTTTCCTGCGGATGAAACGGGAGAATCAACATCATGGCTTCACGTTTTCGAGCTGATCATGTGGGGAGTTTTCTGAGACCCGCGGATTTACTGGCAGCGCGCCGCACGGAAGCGCCTGGTTCGCCGTCGCTCAGGGCGATTGAGGACCGGCACATACTGCGCGTGCTCGCGAAGCAAAAGGAACTGGGCTTCGAAATATTCACCGACGGAGAATTTCGCCGCCGGAACTTCATGAGTGATTTCACGGACGCCGTCGAAGGTTTCGACCTCGGCGATTCGGTGGCGCGCACGTGGAAAGCGGGTGAGGCGAAAGATGCGCACGCCAGCAGCGTCACCGGGATCGTGAATTCGAAACTGCGCGCAGTGCGGCCGCTGACCGGTTACGAACTCGCATTTTTGAAGGCTAATTGCAAAGGCGCGATCAAGATGACTCTTCCGAGCGCCACTCAATTTCCGGCGATTTCGTTCAAGCGTGGCATCACCGACAAAGTGTATGCCGATCATTCCGCGCTGCTGTGGGACATCGTCGAGATAATGAAGAAAGAAATGGCACGTCTGGCTGATGAAGGCGTGGCCTACATTCAAATTGACGCGCCCCGCTACAGCTACTACATGGATCCGAAGTGGCGCGATTGGATCCGGACGGAGATGAATTCCGATCCTGATACTCTCCTTGAAGAAGCGATCCGCGCGGACAATGCCTGTTTTGCTGCCGCTCGCCGCCCCGGAATCACTCTCGCGATACACCTCTGCCGCGGCAATAATCGTAGCCATTGGTACGCCGAAGGTGGTTACGACGCGATCGCTGAGAAGTTGTTCACGACGATGGATGTGGACCGATTCCTTCTCGAATATGACGACGAGCGCTCGGGAACATTTGAGCCGCTTCGATTTATTCCGCGGAGCAAAACTGTCGTACTCGGCCTTGTGAGCTCAAAGCACCCGCAACTCGAGAGCGGCGATGAGCTGGTGCAAAGAATCAAGGAAGCTGGCCACCACTTCCCTCTCGAAAATCTGGCACTCAGCCCTCAGTGCGGTTTTGCATCCACGATGGAAGGAAATCTTCTCACGGAAGAAGAACAGTGGGCCAAGTTGCGGCTTGTCGCCGAAACTGCTCGACGCGTGTGGAGTTAACGGAATTCTCGCGGGACTGCCGGAGGGTTCGTGAATTCTAAACGTCGAAGAAAACCGTTTCGCCGGGGCCTTGCAGTATCACGTTCCATTCGAGCGTTCCCGCAGTCGCAGTTTTCGTCGCAATCAACGACCCACGCCGATCTGGTTCCGCGAGATTCAGAATGAAGTCAGATGCATTCGCGCTTTCGTCCGGGAAATAAACCCGCGTCACGAGCCGGCGGAGCAACCCGCGCGCGAACACAGATACCGCGAGATGCGGAGCCTGCGTCTTTCCGTCCGGTCCCGCGACGGGACCCGGCTTAATCGTCTTAAAACGGAATTTGCCTTGATCATCGGTGGGAATTCGGCCGAAGCCATTGAACCCGGCATCGATTGGTTTGTTTTGCGTGTCATCCGGGTGCGCGTACTTGCCGTGCGAATCGGCCTGCCAAATCTCGATAAGTGCATCTGGGACAGGTTTGCTGTCGCCGTCCAGCACATGGCCTTCAATCGTCACATGTTCTCCAGATACTCCCGGACCCGCGAGCTCGGCCCGATCCATCCACGCGCAGCCGATCAAAAAAAACGGGCCGACGGTTTGCGAAGATGTCGCCTGCAGGCTCATTTGTGCTCCATTGGCGTGGCTTCCCGCCCGCTAAGGATAAGGTCGAAACGATATCCGAGCGCCTGCACGGGAATCGTTGTCTCCCAATCGAATTGCGATACCAATCGGTTGCGCGCTTTTTCATCCGCCGTGCAATTGAAGATAGGGTCGAACGGGAGCAGCGGATCGCCGGGAAAATACATTTGAGTCACTAGCCGAGTCGCGAACGCGGGCCCGAACAATGAAAAGTGAATGTGCGCCGGCCGCCATGCGTTGTAATGATTGCCCCATGGATATTCTCCCGGCTTGATCGTTACGAAACGGTAGCGGCCCTCGGAATCCGTCATCGTGTGGCCGCAGCCCGTAAAATTGGGATCGAGAGGCGCGTTATGCTGATCGCGCTTGTGCAGATAACGTCCCGCCGCGTTTGCCTGCCAGATTTCCAGCAGTGTGTCGCGCACGGGGCGCCCATTTTCGTCGAGAACGCGGCCGCTCACGACGATGCGTTCCCCCAGTGGCTCGCCCGAGTGCTGCTTGGTCAAATCGAACGCCTTCACGTCCACGATCTTCCGATCGAACACGGGTCCGGTTATTTCCGAAAGCGTGTGCGGAATATAAATCAGCGGCTTCGACGGCGCCCGTTTGATCGAGGACGCGTACGGTGGATGAAGATAATTCGGTTGCGTACCCGCGAATGGCCGGCGGTAGCCAGGCAAATTTCCCATTTCTAGATTCTTCTCCTTGACTCCGAATCGCAAACTTCCCGCCGCCGACCTTATTCCGTCGCGGCGGCACTCCCGTGGGCAGCCGCTGTGCGCGCGTGCAGATCGCGAAGGGCCTGTAACTCGCCTGCCGACGGTTCCTGCGTTGTTTCAAGCGTTGGTGCGATTCTCAACTGCCATCCTGTTGCATCCCGCACTTGTTCCACGGCAATGCCCGGATGAATCGCAGCCAGCACGAGCTCCCGTGTCTCTGGATCAGATCGCATTATGCCTAAATCAGTGATCACTGTGGTAGGGCCGCGCCCTCGCGTTACCGGCTTTCCGTTCTCGTGCGCGCCCGGGTAGTATCCCGACGAAGTTACGAAGTCCAGCTTTTCGACCAAGGTGCGCTTGCTCTGCTTCAAGATAATCGCCACTTCTTTCGCAGCGGTCGCGATCTCTGGAGCGCCGCCGGCTCCCGGCAGTCGAACACGCGGACTATCGTAGGAACCGATCACGGTCGTATTTATGTTTCCAAATTTGTCGATCTGAGCCGCTCCGAGAAATCCGATGTCCACGCGGCCTCCCTGCAGCCAATAGCGAAATATCTCCGGAACCGACACTACGGTGTCCGCAGTCTCGGCCAGCTCTCCGTCTCCAATCGACAGCGGCAGCACGTCGGGCTTTGCGCCAATCGTTCCCGACTCATAAATCAGCACGAGCTCAGGCGCATGTGTAATCCGAGCGAGGTTTGCCGCGGCGCTTGGCAGCCCAATGCCCACAAAGCACACGGTCCCGTTTCTGAGCCTGCGTGCAGCCGCGATGGTCATGATTTCGACCGGCGAGTAACCTGCTTCAGGCATGTCCGACCTTCATTTCCGCGTCAATGCTGCGCCGGTATTCCTCAAAGTTCGGAGTTCCCAAAACGTGGCGGTTCATCCACGCGAGAAACGGTTCACGGTCGCGAGAGATACCGTCCCAGGCCTTGCAGAAGGAGTTGTCGCGCTTGTAATAGCCGTGTGCGTAGGAAGGATGCGCGCCGCCGGGCACCACACTGATGCACGAAATCACCCACGCCGGCAACACGCAGGCATTTACAGGAGCATTCAGCTCATCCACAATCTCTTCCACGGTTACGATCACTTTCTTCGCTGCGAGCGCCGCTTCCTTCTGGATTCCGATGATTCCGAAAATCGCGACGTTTCCTTTTCGGTCGGCCTTCTGTGCGTGAATGATGGTCACATCGGGCTTAAGTGCAGGAGTGGCAGTCAAAATCTCGCCCGTAAACGGGCACACAATCGGCTGTATTCTTCTATTGTACTTCGGCAGATCGGAACCGACGTAGCCGCGCATCACCGCGAATGGCAATCCTGAGGCGCCTGCTTGATAACTCGCTGCCATGTCCGCGTGACTATGCTCTTCGATTTCAAGCGGCGCCGGCCAGCCATTCTCAATCGCGTCACGAAACCGATGAAGCGATCCAACACCCGGATTCCCTCCCCACGAAAACACGATCCGAGAGGCGCATCCCATGCCGATCATTTGATCGTAGATGATGTCGGGCGTCATGCGAATCAGCGTCAGGTCGCGGCGGTGTTGCCGAACGAGTTCGTGCCCCGCGGCAAATGGAATCAGGTGGGTAAACCCTTCGAGAGCGATCGCATCCCCATCATGAACGAGACCCGCCACTCCCTCTCGCAACGATACAAAATCAGCCAAACCCTCACCCCGCGCCTTCTACGCTTACGGATCGACTTGCGGCATGCATGCGGCGAATCTAGTCAACCGGTCTCAGGGTTGTCAAGGCCGATTATCGAAATAGCGTGCGCCTATCGCCCACTTCGTGTATCCTTCCCGGCCTCAGCGCGTTACTGGGGGGAATGCCTTGCCCGACGCCATCTCTCAGAAAAATTCTGTCGCACAAAATTTGGCGAGTGTCGCGTCGCCCTCTGCGACCTCCGCTGCGGCCGCTATTGCGAGGCCCTCCGCGGATATCGATGTCTTCACGGGCGATCCGAATTTCATGACGTCGCTCGCTCGCGGTCTTGCCGTGATCCAGGCATTCTCGCAGCGGCGCCACCACCTAACGATCTCGCAGGTAAGCACCAACACCGGCCTTTCACGAGCTGCCGTTCGCCGCTGTCTTTACACGTTAACAAAACTTGGTTTCGCTGGGTCGGACGACAACCGGCATTTCTTTCTGCGTGCCAGGATTCTTGCGCTCGGCCACTCGTACATCTCGTCGATGCCTCTCGCCACCGCGGCCCAGCCGGTCCTGGAACATGTCAGCCACCTCCTCCATGAATCGTGCTCGATCGCCGCGCTTGACGGCCTCGAAATCGTATACATCGCTCGTGCGAACGTGACGCGCATCATGTCGATCGACCTGGGCGTTGGCAGCCGTCTCCCCGCATTTTGCACGTCGATGGGGCGCGCGATCCTAGCCAATCTGCCACCGGACGAGCTTGAGTCATACATGAGTCGCGCGCAATTCAAGCGGTTTACCGAACGAACGATTGTGAATCCCGCAAAACTAACTCAAGCGCTTCGGCAAGTTCGCCGCGACGGCTATTCCATTATCGACCAGGAACTGGAGCACGGGCTGCGGTCGATGGCCGTGCCGATTCAAAATGCCAGTGGCAAAGTGGTTGCGGCGCTGAATATCGGCGCCCACGCACAACGGGTCTCAATTCAGGAAATGCAATCCAAATTTCTTCCCCATCTTCGTGCCGCGGCTCAAGAGCTGTGCCTGCTGCTAAAATGACGGCCGCTAGTGCTTTGCTCCGCCGTGCCGCACACGATGTCTCTTTCCCCATGCGGACATCAACACGAGGATCGGCTTCAAGCTCTGTCCGTGACGAGTTAGCGAGTATTCCACTCGAGGTGGCACTTGAGCATAGACCTTGCGGTGAATGATATCGTCTCGCTCGAGCTCACGCAGCCGCTGCGTCAGCATCTTCTTGGTCGTTCCCGGAAGCAGTTTCTGCAATTGGCCGAACCGGCGTGTTCCCTCCTGAAGATAAAACAAGATCAGCGGCTTCCATTTCCCGCCGATGATTTCTGTAGTAATTCGAACGGGGCAGTTGAACTCCTCCATCGTGGGCTCTCCTTGGGTACCAGGTTACGAAAAGGTGCCTACTGGCGCGAAAGAGACTTTAGCCTAATATCCCCGAGCAGGCCATACGCAGTGGACGCGGACGATTGCAGCGCTTCACTAGACGCTGACGCGAGCTTGTTGCCTCTCAACGCGCCACGCACGCGGGAGGGATTGCCGTGAGCACCAAGAAACCAGTTGTGTTGTACGGCGCAAGCGGATTCTCAGGCCGGCTCGTCGCCGAGTTCCTTCGCGAATACAACGTGCCATTCATCGCAGCCGGTAGGAGCAGGGTGAAGATCGAAGAAGTCCTGAGCCGTGTTCCGGGAATCGAGACAGCAGACTATGAAGTGGCCGAAACCGGCAACTCAGCCGAGGAGCTGGTGAAATTATTTTCGGGCGCGAAGGTTGTCTGCAACACTGTCGGCCCGTTTCTGTATCACGGCCCGCGCGTCGTTGAAGCCAGTTTGAAAGCAGGGTGCCACTACCTCGATATCAGCGGCGAACAAGCCTGGATTCGGAATGTTGCTGACAACTGGGGCGAGAAATTTGCGCAGAAGGGACTCTTGATCGCGCCTGCAACCGCCTACATGTCTGCTGCCAGTGATATCGCCTCGCATATTTGCATCGAAACCGGCGGAATCGACACTCTCGAGATTCTCTCGATATTCAAAGGTATTCCCACGTTCGGTTCGACGCAGACTATCTTTGCTGTAATTCAAACCGACGCGTTCTATCTCGAGCAGAATCGATACAAGCCGTGGGGGCGCGCTACAGGACACGAAGCGATCGTGCCCGGTTCGATCGAATCGCAACTCGTTCTCCCCTGGGGCGGCTTTCCAAATCCCGTGTGGTTTAAGAATCATCCGCAGGTTGCGAATGTCCGGACGCTCGGCGGAATTCTTGATCGTGCGCTCATGACAAACATACTCGCAACGGAGAAGCACTATGAGGAACAAATCCGCCCGCTGCCCGAAAGACGAGCAGGAACGAAAGCTTGCCGAAATGGCGAACTCGGTGCAGGGCGGAACTCCGCCGCGCGAAAACGCACGCGAACATCGCACCATCGATTTTGTCACCGGACGAGGTACGACTGCATTTTCGCAGTGCGCGATATTTGGAGCGTGCTGCTACCGGCAAACAGGCCTCATACAGGCTTTCGCCGCGCATCACTTGATTCATGCGGTGCCGCGCAAGACTGGTTTTGCGTCGCCTGCTGCTGCATTTGGACATCGCGAACTCCTCCATGCACTCGAAGGGTATGGACTCGCGAAGGCAAAGATTTTTTCGTAGTCACAATTTGCGGCAGATTTTGCAGACGGCTGGCGCGGTAACGAGGGAGAGCCAGATCGAATGCGAGCGATCGATTATTTCGACAAGGGTGCTGAGGCGTTCGCGGATCGCACGGCGATCATCGACGGCGACACTCGCTGTACCTATCGCGAATTAAAACTGGCAAGCGAGCGAATCGCCCGCGCGATGTCAGCGGCTCGCGTGGAGCCCGAAGTCCAGATCGAACTCCAGATCGGTGATCGGGCCGCGATCTACTCGCCGAATGACGCGCGGGTTCTCTTCTGTGTGCTTGGGTTGCTGCGGGCAGGCGCCGTTTGGGTTCCGATCAATTCAAGGAATGCTTCAGACGCAAATATTGAGTATATGAATTACGTCGAGACGTCGTGGCTCTTCTATCACAGCTCGTTTCGCGATTCCGTCCGCGAAATCAAACAGCGTGTCCCGAGTTTGCGTCACTGCATTTGTATCGATGCTGAGTGCGACGGTGACCCGTCTCTCGAATCTTTCATGACGCATGGCTCAGACGGGCTGCTGACAGACTCCGCGAACCCGTATGGAAATCCGGACGACCTGATGGGAATCGTGCCCACCGGTGGCACCACCGGCCCCGCAAAAGGCGTCATGGTGACGAACGTCGCGTGGGGAACCATGGTTGAACTCGCAGGTCACTACTGGCGCTGCGACGGCGTCGATCCGGTCTGTCTGAGCACGGCTCCACTTTCGCACGCAGCTGGGACGGTTGCGTTCGCGATGTTTCCACTCGGCGCGACAAATGTTGTTCTGCCGAAGTTCGACGCTCTGGAAGTTCTGACAAGCATTGAACGCTACCGCGTGACGCATATTTTTCTGCCGCCAACGGCGTTCTATTCGCTTACTCGCCCATCCGGATCTCCGCAAATTCGACTATTCAAGTCTGCGCGTTTTCCTAATCGCCGCCGCACCCGTATCTCCCGACAAATTGAAGCGAGGCGTCGAAGTCTTTGGTCCCTGCATGTGCCAAAGCTACGGACAGACCGAAGCGCCGATGCTGATGACGTGGCTCGACCAGAAAACTGTCGCGGCGGCCGCTGCGGGAGATCATCCCGAGCGGCTGCGAAGTTGCGGCAGGGCGAGCGCTGCAGTTCACCTCGCCGCAATGGATGACGAAGGACGAATCCTGCCCCCAAACGAACCTGGAGAAATCGTTGCGCGCGGTTCGCTCGTCACACGGGGCTATTACAAATTACCTGAAGCAACAAAAGAAATTCGCACCTACGGTTGGCACCATACTGGCGATATAGGCTACCGGGACGAGTTCGGCTACTTCTATATCGTCGACCGAAAAAAAGACATGATCATTAGTGGAGGCTTCAACGTCTATTGCGCGGAAGTAGAAGCGGCAGTGATGGCACTTCCTGCAGTGCGCGAATGTGCGGTGATTGGAGTGCCAGACGAAAAGTGGGGCGAGGCTGTGAAGGTGTTCGTCGTCCTGCGTGAAAAGGAACACGTGACGGAGTCCGAAATTATCGCGCACTGCAAAATTAAGCTGGGCGGGGTGAAAGCGCCGAAGTCAGTGGAATTTCGCTCGGAGATTCCGAAGACGCCGACCGGCAAGACCGACAAAAAAACTTTGCGAAATCCTTACTGGGCGAATGCGGAGCGGAGCGTCAACTAAGTCCGGCAAGATCGGCAACATCGAACACGAGCAGCTAGGAATCGAAATGGCGACCGACGTCTACATCATAGGAATTTTCAGCACACCTGCGGGACGCTTCGCGGAGAAATCGCCGAAGGACCTCGTTCGCGACGCGTATCTTGGCGTTCTCGCGGATTCCGGAATTGATGGCGGCGATATCGGCTACGTCTGGTTCAGCAATATGATGCTGGATTTTTGGGGCCAGCCAAACGTGAAGGGGCAAGTCTGCTTGCTGCCTCTGATCGAAGAGGGAGTCCTACCCGCCGGTGTGCCGACCACAAACGTCGAAGCCGCCTGCGCAAGCGCCAGCGTGGCCTTCAACGGCGCTTGGAAGGATATTCTCTCCGGCCAATGCGATCTCTCACTCGCGATCGGAATGGAAAAAATGTACGCACCCGATCGTCGCGCCGAGTTTTTTGTCCGGCTCGAAAAGGGTACGGACTGGCTCGACCCTCAGAAATGGCAGGAACTCTACAAGAAATCAGCAGCCGATTGCGGAACGGAATTTGCGCCAAGTCCTGACCGTTCGATTGCGATCGATATCTATGCCCTCTGGGCAAAGACGCACATGGCCCGCTACGGAACTACCGCTCGGCAGATCGCTTGCGCCGCTGCGAAGAACCACACGAATTCAGTTGGCAATCCTCGCGCACAGTATCGCTTCCCGATGGACGCCGATGCCGTCCTCAACGACCGAATGGTGCGTGATCCGCTTACCCGCGCAATGTGCGCTCCGATCGGCGACGCTGCGGCTGCTGCATTGTTCTGTCTCGAGTGAATACCTTCGCGGCCTGCCGGCTGAAACTCGCCGTCGCGCTGTTCGCGTTCGCGCGCACGCCATCTCCGGCGGCCGATTCGAAGCGTCATGGGAGGACGAGCGAGCCCCCGTGCGCGCGGCACGTCGCGCATACAAAATGGCCGAGCTCGGAACCGGACGACATCGATCTCGTCGAACTGCACGACGCCACCTCTTTCGCAGAGATTCATCTCGTTGAGGATCTTGGTTTGTGCGCTCGCGGCGAAGGCGGCCCGTTTCACTTCCTCTGGTGCCACAGCCCGCGACGGAAAAATCCCGGTGAATCCTTCGGGCGGTCTCGTTTCGCGCGGCCACCCGATCGGTGCCACCGGCCTGATGATGTTGAACGAGCTCTGCATTCAGCTTCGCGGCGAAGGCGGAGACATCCAGGTGCCCAAGGCGCGAATCGGTATGGCCGAAAATGGCGGCGGAATCATTGGCAACGATCTCGCCGCATGCGCAGTAACAATTCTCGAAGCAACAAATTGATTTAATATTCTCGCTAAACGCGCGAGGCCAGTAGGAGGAAACGTGACGGCAAGGTGGTTCTGCACCGCGGCGGCGATCGTCTCCCTGTCATTGTCATCGGCGGCGACCGCGCAGACCGGTCCCAACCAGCGAGAGCTCAACGAAGCCGCTGGCAGCAAGGATAACTGGATCCATCCGAACCACGATTACGCCGGAACGAGGTTCGTGGATACAAAACAGATTACAGCCGCGAATGTGGTCAATCTCCGCCCCGTTTGCATGTACCAAAGCAAAGAACGCGTACCAGCTCAAACGAATCCGCTCGTCTACGACGGCGTTTTGTATTTCACGACAACCCATTACACCGTCGCAATCGATGCCACCGACTGCCGTCTGCGCTGGGAATACGTTTGGAAACCGCGCGGCAAAGAAATCTTTCCACCGAATCGCGGCGCCGCGATCAAAGACGGCAAGATCGTCCGCGGAACGCCTGATGGATACCTACTTGCGTTGGATTCTCAAACCGGCTCTCTCGCGTGGGCTCAGCAGATCGCCGACTCGAAACAGGGATATTTTTTCAGCATGCCGCCGTTGATCTACATGGATCGCATTGTAATCGGAACGGCCGGATCCGAATGGGCTGCTAAAGGCTGGGTCGGCGCGTTCCGTCTTACCGACGGTGCTCCGATCTGGAAATTCAGCACGATTCCCGATCCAGGCCAGCCCGGTTCCGAAACGTGGGGGAAAGACCCAGAAATCATGGCGCATGGCGGAGGCAGCGTCTGGACTCAACTCGCATTCGATTTGGAAAAAGGCGAAGTGTATGTGCCCGTCGGAAATCCCGCTCCGGATTTTTATGACGAAGCGCGTCCTGGCGTAAATCTATACACGAGTTCCGTGGTCGCTCTCGACGTCCTAACTGGAAAAATGAAATGGTATTACCAAACCGTGCCGCATGACGTTCACGATTGGGATTTGCCTCAAGTCAGCCCTGTGTTCGCCATAACTGAAAGCGGGAAGAAGCGAAACGTGCTCGCCGCGTCCGGCAAAGACGGCCTTCTCCGGCTAATCGACCGCGACACACATGATGTGCTTTATTCCGTTCCGTTCGTGACGCGCGAAAATGTTGATGTTCCGCTTGGCGATGCAGTCCGCGTTTGTCCAGGCGTGCTTGGCGGCGCAGAGTGGAGCGGGCCGGCTTACAATCCCGTCACCAATACGCTCTTCGAGCCTGCGAATGACTGGTGCAGCACTATCCAGAAAGATAAAGAGCCGCCGAAGTTCGATGCGGATTTTTATCTCGGAGGGTTGCCTCATTTCGATCCGTGGGACAAAGCACATGGCAAGCTCACCGCTTTCGACGCCTCCACGGGAAATGAACGATGGCGATACAGCGCTTCGAAGCCAATGCTCGCAGGCGTAACCGCCACATCCGGGGGCCTGATTTTTACGGGCGAAACATCGGGAGATGTAATCGCGCTCGATGCGGACTCGGGCAAGCTCCTCTACCGCTTCCCTGTTGGAGGGCCTGTGGCTGGCGGCGTGATCACGTATGAGATTCGAGGCAAGCAATATGTCGCGGCTGTCTCCGGATTCATATCGAAGTTTTTTGAGTTGGGCGGCGCGGACGAAGGTGGCACCCCGACGATCATTTTATTTTCGTTGCCGTAGGGATTCACGCGCGAGAAAGCTGAAGCGCGTTGCGAACTGATTTTTGAATGAAGGATGGCAGCCATCATCACGGTACTGAGAGTCCCCAAATCCGGCGGCATAGGCACGGTGAAAGTGATTCTAGTTCGCTGGCTGGTTCGCGCGGGTGACTGTGTGAAGCGAGGCGATCCGGTTGTCGAACTCGAAACCGAGAAGGTGAACTACGAATTGGATTCGCCGATCGAGGGAACGGTGGTAAAGATTCTCGCGCGTGAAACGGAGGAAGTCCCGGTCGGCGATCCCCTCTGCGAGATCGATTCGCAGACTAATAATTCAGCTGTCGATCCCCCGAAAGGCACGTCGGCCACGTAACATTGAAGGAGCCAAGTATGCAAACGTCAAAAGATCTCGGAAACGACCGGCTGATCTGGATGTACACACAGATGGTCCGTATCCGCGAGTTCGAGGAACGCGTGAAGAGTACGTTTGTCGAGCATCCCGGAGTGATGCGCGGGCACACGCACCTCGCCGATGGCGCGGAGGCCTCCATTGTGGGAGCACTCGCGACGCGCGGTGACGATGACCTTGCGATGCCGAGCTATCGCTGCCATGGCTACCCAATCGTGCTCGGCACTTCACCGCGAAAAATGATGGCTGAGATTTACGGCCGAAAAGACGGACTCTGCCACGGTTTCGGAGGCTCGATGCATTTGGCGGACCCTGCCCATCATTTCCCCGGCACGTCCGCCATCATCGGCCAGAGCATCGCCCACGCAACCGGCGCGGCTTTGACGGCGCAAGTGAAGTATCCCGGGCAGATTGTGTACTGTTTTTTTGGTGACGGCTCTTCGAAGCAAGGCGCGTTTTACGAATCGCTAAATCTCGCAGCGGTATGGAAATTGCCTATCGTGTATGTCCTCGAGAACAATGAGTATCAGGCCTACACGCACATCAGTCTCGAGGATGCGAACTACGTCGCCGGTGATCCGCTTTCGAAGAAGGCCGAGGCCTTCAGCATTCCCGGCGTCACGGTTGACGGCAACGACCCGCTAAAAGTATTCGATGTATGCACAAGAGCCGCCGAACGCGCGCGAAGCGGCCAAGGTCCAACCTTGATCGAATCGAAATTCTACCGCCTGAGTGCCCACGGCAACGCCATCACCGTGCCACCTGTCCCCACGCAATTCCCGGAACACGAATCGATCGAGGTATATGGCAAACGAGCGGAATACGATGCGGCTCGCGCGAACGATCCAATCCCCAAGTTCCGTTCGAAATTGCTCAAGGAAAACGTGTTGGTAGAGCGGGAAGCAAAGCGAATCGACGATGAAGCGCGCGCCGAGATGGAAGACGCTGTGCAATTCGCGCTCGCGAGCCCGTTACCGGCTCCTGAAGAAGCGCTCAACCACATTTACGCATAGGAGGCTGCCGATGGCGCGCGAAATGGTATTCGGCGAAGCGATGGTCACAGCCATCATCGAAGAAATGCAGCGCGATTCCGACGTCGTTTTCTACGGGCAGAACATGGCGATGACAGAACGCGATCCGCTCCTCAAAAAATTTGGTAAGAATCGCGTGCGAATTACTCCCATCTCAGAAACCGCCGAGTTGGGCGCCGCGGTGGGAGCCGCGATGACGGGTCTGCGGCCGATCGTTGAGCTTTACATGAGCGAATTCATGCTCGTGGCGTTCGATCAGGTGATCAACGAAGCGCCCCGCATGCGCTATATGTCCGGCGGGCAGGTGAAAGTGCCGGTTGTTTTCAAAGCAGGCTTCGGTTTCGCCGCCGGCTGGGCAGGCCAGCATTCAAATTGTATCTACAATATGATGATGGGTGTCCCCGGCCTGAAACTGGCAATCCCCTCGACGCCAGCGGACGCGAAGGGTCTGATGAAGACTGCGATTCGCGATAACAATCCCGTCGTATACCTGCACCACTACATGCTTACTCTCGATAAGGGCGAAGTCCCGGATGGAGACTACTTGGTTCCGTTCGGCGTCGCGGATATCAAGCGAGCCGGAACGGACGTCACAATTGTCGCTACGGCGTGGATGGTGAAAAAATCGCTCGCGGCGGCGGAAACACTCGCCAAGGAAGGCATTAGCGCCGAGGTGATCGATCCGCGCACGCTCGCTCCACTCGATGTAAAAACCATTCTCAAGTCCGTGCGAAAAACTGGACGGCTCGTTCTCGTTGACCAGGCGCCGCGGCACGCATCTGCGGCTTCCATCATCGCGTCGGAAATTGCGGAACATGGCTTTCACAGCCTGAAAGCGCCGATCAAATTTGTGACGGCGCTCGATGCGCCGATTCCTTACAGCGAGCCGCTTGAAAGTTACGTATTGCCAAATGAAGACAAGATTGTGCGAGCCGCCAAGTCCGTGCTCGCGAAACAGGCCGCCGCTGTTTGAGCGGATCTGGCACGTGGGTTAGCGGATATATATTCGAGTCGAGAGGGATGATTCCAGTTCGAGATCTATGATCCTGCAAATGAATCATCTCCAGGCAAAGCAGGCCGCGACGAGCGCCCAAGATGTCGTCGGCGCTGTCTACTCGCTTCTCGCTGACGGGCATCTCGACGAGAGAGAGTTTGCGAATCTCCGCGTCCATTTAGATTGGATTCAGTATCGCCAGAATTTTCGGGAGGCAGTCACAGTAACGCGGTGCGCGAGCGATCGAGGCGAGAAAATCCCGGTGATGGAAATTCATGTTGATACTCGCCAAGTGGTGCCGGGTGCGCTGCGCGAGCAGATGCTTCGCGCCATGACCGGAGCCAATGAGGCCTCGAGTCCGGATGCCGGAAAATCACTGGAGCGCCTTTACCTGGAAGAATTTATTTCATTTCGTTCCAGCATCGCCTGGCAGTTCAACAAACTCTATTGGCACCGGCTTTCGGACTGGGAGCAAGCGACCGGAAAAGGCTACGAACAAGCGCTGCCGGGAGGCAAGTCGGACGCGAACCATCCAGAGGCCATCGCCGATTGCGTGGCTGATTTTTGGACCTTGCTGCGGGATCTCGAAACCAAAAACCAGCTCCCTCCTGAAATCTTCGCCCTCGAAATCGGCGTCGGCATGGGTACACGTTCACGCATCTGGCTCGACCGGTTTCGCGCGCTCGATGCGGAACGCGGCACGAAATACTATGCGCGCCTGAAATTTCTTCTCGGTGATTACTCGCTCGCGACGCTTGACCGCTCCCGCCCTGCGTTAAAAGACCACATGGATCTTTGCAGCTTCATCGTCCTCGACGCGCTCGATCCCGGAAAAACTCTGGCGTTCCTTCGCCACAAGATCCTTCACATTCACCTTACCAACGTCTACGACAACCTGCCCGACGAAGAACTCGCTCGGCGCGATGGCCGGCTACACCTGGTTCAAGTGCGAGCATACGTGCCCCAATCCGAAGCAGCCCGAATCTGCGAATCGTGCGACGTTTCAGTATCTCAACTGAACTCGACGATTCGGCGCTTGCTCGATACGGGCCCGGAATTCCTCGGCGATCACGCTCGCGGCATGTCGTTCTGGCAGCAGATATGGAAGGCCATTCGAGTGGAAGACCGTCTCGTCTGTCTCGAAGATCTGCCGGACGTGGACCTGCCCGCAGGGCTCACACCTGCCCATCTGGAAGAAGTCCTCGAGAACGCGCCCAGCGATTTTCGTTTTCACATGAGTTCCGGTGCGCTTGAAAGTTTCCGGAACACGCTTCCGCTTCTGCACCCGCGCGGGTTCCTGCAAGTGCAGGATATCTTTGTCACCAATCTGAACGAGTACCGGCTCGGATTTCACGGGCCCGGAAAACTGGACGGCTCGATCGTGAACTGGGTGAATGGCGTTCTGCTGCGGGAAGTAGGAGAACGAGCCGGCTACGACGTGCATTTTGCGCCATTCCGGTACCGAGAAGGCTCGCGCACTTCGATTCTCTACACGACGCAACGGGAGTGAATTCGATGACTCTTCCAATTCTTCCGACCACCGTAGTTGGCAGCTACTCGATGCCAGGCTGGCTCGAGCGCCTCAAGACGGAATACATCGCCCGGCGCATCAGCCGTCACGATCTCGACGAAGTTCATGACACCGCCGTAAAAGCCGCGATCAAAGACCAGGAAGTTGCGGGGCTCGACATCGTCACCGATGGCGAGCTGCGCCGTGACAACCTAATCGACTACTTCGTGGAACGCCTGCCGGGCGTCGACATCGACCGTTCCTCGAAAAAGTTCTACTACGACTTCTATGACAGCTCCGTATCGGCCAAACTCCCGATGTCGCCGCTTGGCCTCGCGGATGATTTCCGGTTTCTTCGCAAGTACACCGACCGCGAGGCGAAATTCTGCGTTACCGGTCCTCATTCGCTCACGAAGCGGATTCGGAACAATTTTTACCCCACCGAAGAGGCCTTCGCGATGGACATCGCCCGCGTGATGAACCTGGAACTTAAAGAGCTCGTGAAAGCCGGGGCGAAAATAATCCAAATCGACGAGCCGTACTTTTCCGGTTTCCCAGAAGACATCTCATGGGGTGTGAATGCCATCAACGCGATGGTAGAGGGGGTGGGCGCCACGATCGCCGTCCATATCTGCTACGGAAATCGATACGGCAAACCCTCTTGGGAAGGAAGCTATCGTTATTTGTTTCCAAAAATACTGGACGCCAATATCCAGCAGTTGACGCTCGAATTCGCGCGACGCGGTGGCGAAGACTTGATCGTCTTCAAGGAATTGCCCGCTCCATTTCAATTGGGCGTCGGGGTGATCGACGTAAAAACGCAGGCGGTGGAGACGGCGGACGTTGTGGCCGAGCGTATTCGAAAAGCGCTCGAAGTCGTCCCCGCCGATCGGATGTTTATTCTTCCAGACTGCGGCTGCTTCCATCTGCCGCGAGATGTGGCGTTCGCAAAGCTCTGCGCGATGGTGGAAGGAACGAAAGTAGTTCGCAAAGAACTGGGGAAATAAAATGCCGTTGCCGAATCCGTTGCGTGATGCGCTGAGCAGCGGAAAATTCTGTTACGTGGTCGAACTGGTCGCGAGCCGCCTGAAACGAGAGGCGCTCTTGTTGGACGTGGCCTCGCAGCTCGCGCGCGTCCCCGGCGTTGTCGCGGGGAGTATCACCAGTTACGCCGGCGGCGCGCTCGGGCACGATCCCATTCGGGTGGGCACAGCGGCGCGCGCGCGCGGGCTCACTCCCAATATCCACGTCACCTGCGCCAGCCGCGATAGGTTAGGCATTAGGAAATCTCTCGAAGACTTGAACGCGCTCGGAATCGAAAATGTTTTCGCCATTACCGGCGACTACCCGAAGAGTTCCGACGCGAACAGCGCACCGCCCGTCTTTGATCTTGATTCTGTCCAGCTCGTTCGCCTGATCAACGATTTGCGCCACTCCGGAATGCCGTTCTGGATCGGAGTGGCAGTCTCGCCGTTCAAATACACAGAAGCCGATTGCGCCTATCAGTATCTGAAACTCGAGAAGAAGATCGCCGCCGGGGCTGACTACGCGGTCACGCAACTTGGCTACGACGTCAAAAAATTCCGCGAATTAAAGCGTTACCTCGACGAGCGAGGAGTCCGCACTCCGATCCTTGGAAACGTATACGTGCTCGGCGCAAAAGCAGCCGAAAAAATGAACAAGGGCGAGCCTCCCGGCTGCTGGGTGGCGCCTGAACTTCTCGAAAAAATTCAATCAGAGAGCACGGCTGCCGACAAAGGGCAAGCCCTGCGCCTCGAGCGAGCCGCGCGCATGGCCGCCATTCTTCGAGGGCTCGGCTATGCCGGCACGTACCTCGGCGGAGACCACCAGGCGGATCACGTGCGATGGATCATGAAGCGAGCTGAGGCCCTCTCTTCAAAATGGGAAGAACTTGCAGAGGAATTCACGTATGCGCCGAAGGGCGGTTTCTATTTCTACGCCACCCCTCCGGCGCCGCCAAGAAAACGCCCGATCGTGCCGCGGTTTCTCGATGCGATGGGCCGGCTCTTCCCGGTAAACAAAGAAACCAAACTGAGAAGCTTTCTCATACCCGTGTTTCGCGCGATCGATAAGCACCCTGTCGAAGCCCGCGCTCTCGAGCGCATCGAGTTTGCGATCAAGTCTCCCCTGTTCGGATGCCAGGCCTGCGGCAATTGCGTCCTGGGCCAGATGGAATATGTGTGTCCGCAAACTTGCCCTAAGAATTTGCGCAATGGGCCCTGCGGCGGAACTTCGAATGGCCGGTGCGAGGTGGTGGACAAGCCGTGCATCTGGATATCCGTGTACGACCGCGCGAAATCTGAGAATCGGATAGACGAACTACGAATTTTCATTCCGCCACCGAACCGCGCATTGAAAGGCACGAGTTCCTGGATCAATTACTTTCTCAATCGGGATTCCCGGCCGGGAAATCCAACCCCGGCAGCTGCAGTCGCTGCTCGCCAGACAATGGCCAGCCCGAGTATTTCGGGCGTCGATGCCGGACAAGTTGCGCCGGCCTTGTCAGATTCATCGCGGGAGAAATCAAGCGTGGAACGTAAATAGAAAGAGTGGATGGGCGGAAAGCGAATTCTTGATTTTGGGGCGATAAACGCACAGTCGAACGATTAAAGGCTTGACAAAGAACACAGCAGGCGTTAGACCTTCTGCACAATCGGGTTATTTCGGGCTCTTGCTGGGGGATTCGAGACTGAGGGTAGCGAATTCAGCCTGAAAGGGGTGGGGGATGAAGGTACGTTCTAGTTTTCTAGTTGTTTTGGCGTTGGCTTCTTTCTTCGCATTTGTAAGCCCCGCATATCCGCAAGGTAGTGCGGCGGTAGCGCAGTTGAACGGCACCGTGCTTGACGAAAGCGGCGGAGCCGTCAAGGGCGCCGCCATCACGCTGCGCCAGACCGATACGAATCGTTCGTATAACGCCGTCGCGAACGATTCTGGATACTACGCCATCGCCAATCTCCCACCAGGACACTACGAATTGACGTCAGCGTATAAAGGTTTCGCTACAACTGTCCGCAAAGGCATCGAGTTGACGGTCGGCCAGTCAGCTACGATCGACGTGACGCTGAAGATTGCAACCACCGCCGAGCAAGTGATCGTCACCACCGAAGCCGCTGTCATCGAGCCATCGAAGACTGAAATCAGCCAGGTGATTGGGACGCAGGAAATCAATTCCCTACCGATCAGCGGCCGTCTGTTTACCGACTTCGCCCTCCTCACCCCAGGCGTCGCTACGGGCCGCACGAGCTTGCAATCTACAATCACAGAATTTGAAGTTACGCGCGTCTCCTTCGGCGGTATGCGCGACCTGAGTAACCTCGTCACCGTCGACGGCGCGGACAACGTTAATACAGCAACCGGTTCGCAGCGGTCGACGCCGCCCCAGGAAGCTGTCTCCGAATTTCGCGTCGTCAACAGCAGCTTTGGTGCGGAGTACGGCCGGGCGCTCGGCGGTATCGTAAACATTGTCACCAAGTCAGGCGGCAACGACTTTCACGGTTCCGTGTACGACTACTTGCAGAACAATTACTTTGACTCCCGCTCAATTCTCCAGCAAAAACCGCAGCAGGATACCCTGCGCCAGAATCAGTTTGGCGTCACTGCGGGTGGGCCGATCCAGAAAGACAAGACTTTCTTCTTCATGAACTATGAAGGCCAGCGCCGCGGCGAATCTCCTACCTATCCGACCACATATCTCGAGCCCGTAACCTTGCTTGACGGAACCAACACCACCAACGTCGACTTGATCAACCGCGCCAAAGCGATGCTCGGACTTGCTCCCGAGGGCTGTACCGTTCCGCTAGCGCAATGCCCCGCGGTTTCCGGAACAACGTTTCTGAATTCCGTTCTGAAAACAAAGGACAACGACTACGGCATCATCAAAATCGACCATCAGCTCAACGCGGACAATCACCTGTCACTCCGCTACAACATCGAAGATGGCCGCGACCTAAACCAGCTCGTCGGCAGCACTCTCGACGGCGGCGGCATCGGCGCGCCGAGTAGCGGACACGACGTCTTCGTCCGGGATCAGGATTTGGTCGGTAACGTAGCCACCACAATCAGCCCCAATCTCGTGAACAATGTTCTCGTACAGTACGCTCGTCGCCACTACAATTTTCCCGGCGTAACCGGCCAGCCGAACCTCGACATTCCGAACACTCTTCTCTTCGGACATAATTTCGGCGTACTGGATGCGATTTACGAAAGCCGGTTCCAGATCTCCGATTCGATTTCGTGGGTCAAGGGAAATCACGTCGCGAAATTCGGAGCCGACTTCAACTACGTCGGAAACTTTGTCATTTGGCCCGGGTTCACACCGATGCGCATTGTCCTGCCAGGAATCAACTGCCTCGTCGACTTTGCCAACTTCGTGAATGCTGGCTCTCCCGATCCGCTTCCGCCGTTGGCTTCCGCACCGGCCGATGGGCCGTGTCCCCTTGCAAATCCTCCATTCTTCCCTGCAACTCCCGGCATCAATGAAAACGACGGATTGCAAGGAACTCCTATCGTTTTCTGGGGCGCTCCGGTCGGCACCGCGCAGCCGGACATCAATGGCCAGCTTCCTACGCCTCCTCCGATACCGACGGATTGGAAGAATGCTTACCTGCCGTCTCAAACCAAAAGTTTTTCTGAAACACTCGATCACAAATATTACGGGCTGTTCGCCCAGGATCAGTGGCGCCTCCGCCATAATCTCACGCTCAACTACGGCTTGCGCTGGGATTTCGAGCAGGGCTTGTGGAAACAGATCAATCCTCATTACAACGGCTTTCAACCCCGTATCGGGCTGGCCTGGTCGCCCGATAGCAAGACCGTGGTTCGCACCGGCTTCGGCATCTTCGATGACCGCTACAATCTCTCATTCTTGTTCATCACGCAGCCCCAGCGCCCGGTTATCCTTCCCGGCGACGCTCCCGGCGAGCTTGTCAATGGCATTCGCAAGCGCTCCGATGTGGCTACCTGGGTTCTGAATCAACTCACTCCCGGTCCCGCAGGCTTCCCGGCTGCCGCCGCTGCTACATTGATCAACACTGGCCAGGTTCCCGACCAGTTCATTTCCGGACCGTGCCCTCCCTCCTGCACCGCCGGGGACGGCTTGGTCGATCCCCGCAGCAAGATTCCTTACTCTGAGCAAGCCAATCTTGAGATCGACCGGGAAATCGCCCGAGGCCTCACCGTCAGCGCTGGCTACATGTTCGTCGCTGCGCACCACTTGGTCCGCGCCGAGAATTTGAACGTCTGTCCATTCTTCGGTGCTCCCGCTGGTATCACCGTGCCCGAGGTTAGCCCGGGAAATCTTTTCAATTGTGCGCCAACGCCGGCTCCTCCAGCGAACTACCCTGCGGGAAAGGATTTCTTTGGCTATCCGGCTGCTCCCGGCAATCCGGTTGGCGGTGGCCCGGCTTACAACAACGCCGGCTTGCTCTATTTCACCGATAACAGCGGAAATTCCGTATACCACGGTCTTACTCTGCAAGTGATCGAGCGGTTCAACAAGATCTTCAGCCTGGACGCCAACTACACCTACTCTCACACGATTGATGACGGCACCTTCACAACATTCGTGAGCACGCCCCAAGACCTGTATAACAGGGCTCTCGAACGCGCCAACTCCAACCAGGACGTTCGCCACCGCTTCATCACCAACTTTACGTTGACTGCTCCTGAGGACACTTTACTTCGCCATTTCGCCCTCAGCAGCATCATCACCGCTCAATCCGGCCGTCCGTTTACGATGTTCGTCGGATTTGACGCCAACGGCGACACTAACCCCGTCACCGACCGCGTCGCCAACCTTGGTAGAAACACCTATTTCGGCGACCATCTTTATTCTTGGGATTTGCGCGTCTCTCGCTATTTCCAGATTCGAGAGCACCTGCGGCTCGACCTGATGATGGACGCGTTCAACTTGCTCAACCGCGCAAACGTTGACGAAGTCACTTCCGTGTACGGTGCGTCCGTTATCTGCGGAAACACGGCGTTTCCGAAAAACTATAAGGATGCCGCAACATTGGCCACTCAGGCTCAGGCGAATGCGTTCGATCAAGGAACGGGTGGCCCTACCTGTCCGAGTCTCGCGCCTTCGCCGAGTCCCCCGGTACCGAACGGTCTCTTCGGGACCCCGAGGACCGTGCTCAACCCGCGCCAGTTCCAGTTCGCGGCCAAGTTCTCGTTCTAGACGGCCTCGTTCTGAGATTTACGCCGGAGCCGGCCGCGGGACTCAATCTCGCGGCTGGCACCGCGAAGTGCAGGGTCCCGGGACCGCGTCTTCCTTCCGGTTTTGAAAGCGTGGCCGAGTCCTTCAGCCGCCATTGCGTGTGCGCGAATTCGGATTGCAGAGCTTGAAGTTTCCACGGCCCCGCAAACCCCGCAGGAGAACCAGCATTGGAAACTTTAGTATTGGTGCACGGTTCCTGGCATGATGGCGCTGCCTGGGACGCGACGATTCGCGCACTCGAAGAAAACGGCCACAAAGCTTTCGCTCCAACGATTGCCGGCCACGGCAAAGCCGTCAACAAGCGCGTCAATCACGCGGACTGCACCAAATCCGTCGTTGATTACATTGTGGGCCGAGACCTCCGCGATTTTGTGTTGGTTGGGCACAGTTTCGGCGGCACCGTCATCTCAAAAGTCGCGGAGGCAATTCCCGAGCGCATCAAACGCATCGTCTTCGCCAACGGCTTCGTTCTCCGCGATGGCCACAGCCTCCACGACGAAACGCCGCCGCACTTCCAGCAGCTTTTTGAAAAGCTCTCAAGCGAATCATCAGACGACACCGTCATGATTCCCTTCCCGATCTGGAGGGACGCGTTCATAAATGATGCGGACCTCGAACTCGCCAAATGGACGCACTCCCAGCTTTCACCCGAACCCTTTCAGCCGATCAAAGACAAGCTGGAATTGAAAAAGTTCTACTCCCTGCCGACCCCGAAGAGTTATATCAATTGCACGGAGGATGCGGCGCTGCCTCCGGGTGAATGGGGATGGCATCCTCGCATGTCAGGCCGGCTGGGCCTTTATCGGCTCGTGCAAATGCCGGGGAGCCACGAGGTTATCTACACGAACCCGAGGCTCTTCGCGCAAAAAATTATCGAAGCCGGACGGGATTAAACATCCGCTATGCCGAAGTTGGACGCGAAACCAAATCCAGTCGATGTCGATTTCTCGAAGGCGGCGATCGTCGTAGTCGACATGCAGAACGCCTTCGCGAGCAAAGGTGGCATGCTGGACATCGCCGGAGCCGACATCACCGACGCTCCGCGCGTGGTCCGTATCATTCGCTCGGTCGTCGAAGCTGCGCGCAGCCGCGGTGTCGCTGTCGTTCATTTGCGCATGGCCTACAAGCCCGACCTCAGCGATAGCGGCGGCCCGAACTCTCCGAACTGGCACAAAGAATTGGCAATGACGCTGATGTGCTCGCGGCCCGGACTGAAAGGCAAAGTCCTCACCGAAGGCACGTGGGACGCCGAAATCGTCGAAGATCTCTCGCCGCAGCAGGGCGAAATCGTGATCACCAAAACGCGTTACAGCGGCTTCGCCGGCACGCCTCTCGATTCGCAACTCCACACGCGCGGTATCCAGTATCTTTTCTTCGCGGGAATCGCCACAAATGTTTGCGTCGAATCCACTCTGCGCGACGCCTATTTTCACGATTACTGGCCCATCCTTCTTTCCGACGCGGCCATGCCCGCAGGCCCCGCGAGCGCACACGAAGCGACATTATTTAACGTAGAATCATTTTTCGGCTGGACAACAAATTCTCAAGAACTAATAGATCAATTGAGGCAAAAAACGCGCCAGACCTAGACGCCAAGAAAGAGCAAAACGTAATTTCCGTAACGCCGGTGTCTCGCCGGCTCGTTTGACTTTCGCCCAAACCAGCATCAAAGCAAGAACGGCAGACAGGAACCCATGTGGACTGTTGACATAGACGTAGGCGGAACCTTAACCGACGGCATTTTCACAAATGGCGAGCAGATCTTTTCGGCGAAGGTCGACACCACTCCGCACGACCTAACCGTCTGCCTCTTCGATTGCCTCGCGCAGGGCGCTGCGAAGCTTGGCTTTGCAGATACACCTGACTTTCTCGAACACATCGATCTGATTCGCTGGTCCACCACAATCACTTCGAATGTTCTCGCCGAACTTCGCGGGCCCAGGATCGGCCTGCTCGTTTCCAACGGCCACGAGAAAGATCTTTACGGTTCCGATTCGCGCAGTTCCGTGCTCAATCGCCTCATCGCCGAAAAAGACATCATTGGCGTAAATGGATCGGCCGGCGGCACCGACGTTACGAATGCCGCGCGCGCGCTTCTTGAAGGCGGCGTCCGGCGCATCTGCGTCAGCTTGAAAGGCAGCCAGAGAGATTCAGCCCCAGAGCTTCGCGTGAAATCTGCGATCGATCTGCAGTACCCCGATCATTTCCTCGGTTCGGTTCCGGTTTTGGCGGGCAGCGACATTTCGAAGAGCGCCGACGACCGCACCCGAACCTACTGCGCCGTCATCAATGCATATACGCACGGTGCTTTGGCGGCTACGCTCTTCAAGGCGGAAGACGAGCTGCGCCAAACTTCTCAATATACGGGAACTTTTCTCGTCAGCCACATCAATGGCGGCGTCGCGGGCATCGCTAAGACCAAAGCGATCGACACGATCGAGTCCGGCCCCATTCTCGGAATTCATGCCAGCGTATTTTTCGCGCAGCTGTACGGCCTGAAGGACGTTGTCGCCATGGACATCGGCGGCACGACGGCGAAAATCAGCGTCCTGAAAAACGGACTGCCCATCAACCGAAAGCCTTCCGATTTCTTCGGCATACCCGTTGAAATATCGCTTCCTGATTTGCGCTCTATCGCGCTCGGCGGTGGCAGCGTTGTGAAGCCCGCTGGCGCCGCGGGAAATCCGCAAATCGAATTGGGCCCGGAGAGCATGGGCTCTTTTCCTGGCCCGGCGTGCTACGGTCTCGGCGGAGACCAGCCCACGCTCACCGACGCATTCGTAACCGCTGGCCTGATCAATCCGGATTTTTTCCTCGGCGGCGCAAAACCTCTCGATCGAGATTTAGCCCAACAAATAATTGAAGACCACGTCGCAAAGCCGCTGAATATTTCTGTCGAAGAAGCTTGCCGTCTGGTGATCAGCCGCGCTTTCGAACTGGTTGCAGACTTGATCTCGGCCTCCGCGAAAGAACTTCGCCAGGACATCTCTCAACACACGCTCTTTGCGTATGGTGGCAACGGCAGTCTCTTCGCGTGTGGCGTCGCCGAGAAAGCAGGAATGCACAATGTACAGTTGTTCGCGCTCGGCCCAGTTTTCAGTGCCTTCGGTTCGTCCGTCTCGGATATCTGCCATGTCTACGAGCGCTCACTTTCCGGAAGATCGGTCTCTGGCCTCGGCGATGCCAGCATGGCCAAAATTCTCGAAGAAATGAAGGCTGAGGGCACGAAGGATTTGCTCGGTGAAGGAATTCGACCCGACGCCCTCACCTACGAAATCGAGTTGGAGGTCTCCGGCAATGGACGCAGCTCGATTCCAGTTCCCTGCTCCGAATCAGCTCTCGGCAGTGGCGCGCAGTTACAGGCCGCGCTCGCATCCGCACTAGGAACTACTTCGAACGCGCCGGCCGAAAATCTTTCGCTGGAGCTGATGCGCGTCCGCGTGAAAAAACCAATGTCGAAGCCACAACTCGGGGACCGCGCTTTGAAAACCTCGGATCCCGCGCACGCGCGCACCGGCTCGCGCAAGGTTTTCTGGGGCAGCAGTAACGGCGATGCTGCGCTCTACCGTTGGGAATCGCTCGAACCTGGCAATCGCATTGAGGGCCCGGCCGTGCTCGAAGGACTTCACACGACTTATTTCGTACCGGAAGGTTGGACGATGTCTGTCGATCGCTTTGGCAACGGCGCGCTCGTTAGAAAGTGAGCGAATCTTGGCAAAAGGGCTGCCTGGATTCAGGGGTTTTTGCGTAGATCAGAACGCATGCTCACATTGACAATACAGGACTTAAGTCAACTTCTAATCGCGGCACCGTAGATCAGAAATGTGCGATACGCAGCCGCTTTTTCGGGGAGATTACCAATGCCGTCCGAACAAAAAAATCGCCTCCGCGTTACCGAATATCTCGACCTCGATCTGGACCGCGAGCAATGGCTCTGCAACCGTTGCGGCCATGCCATCGGTCCCGCGCGTGAAAATTACAAGCGAGGCTGCCTTCTCTACGACCGCGACCCGCGCGAAATTCACCCGCCGCTCGTTCCCGGCGCGTTCAGCTTTTCTCCTGATCCGCTCTGGGTTCGCATCGTGGAATTTTACTGTCCCGGATGCGGCACGCAGGTCGAAACCGAATATCTGCCGCCAGGCCACCCCGTCACCCACGATATCGAAATCGATCTCGATAGCCTGAAGGAGCGCTTGCGCAAAGGCGAGTTCGTCATTCGGGAACAAAGGCTCGAGGTAGCCGAATGAATTCCATCGATATCGACGTCGGCGGCACATTCACCGATCTCGTTCTCAATTTCAAAGGAAAAGCGCTGATCAAAAAGGTCCCGACGACGCCTTACGATCTCTCCGTCTGCTTTTCGCGCGTGATCGAAGAGGGCGCGGGCGCACTCGGCCTCAAGATTGACGAACTTCTTCCCGCGATCGACATGATTCGCTACTCGACGACGATCGCGATGAACCGCCTGATCGAGAAAAAAGGTCCGCGCCTGGGTTTGATCACCACCGAAGGCCATGAAGACGTGGTACTGATCGGCCGCGGCGCGCAGTGGATTGACGGCACTCGCGTCCAGGAACGACGCAACCTCGCAATCCAGAAAAAGCCCGACCCGCTGATTCCTCGCGACATGATCGTCGGCGTAAAGGAACGCGTCGACTCGCGCGGCAAAATAATCCGTCCGCTCGACGAAAACGACGTGCGCGAAAAAGTACGCTACCTCGTTAATCGAGGCGCACGCGGTTTTGTGGTATCCCTTCTTTGGGGTTTTCTCAATTCCGCGAACGAGCGGCGCGTGAAGGAAATTATCCGCGACGAGTACAAGGAGTTTCACATCGGCTATCTGCCGGTTGTGCTCGCCGGTCAAGTAGTCGGCAAACTCGGCGAATACGAACGCACCCTCGCCGCTATCCTCGATGCTTACCTCCAGCGCTCGATGCAAATCGAACTATCCGCGATGTGGGACAAACTGCGCGAGCGCGGTTACAAAAAGCCCTTGCTGATGATTCAAAGTTCCGGCGGCATCGCTGAGGTTTTCCGTACCACCGCATGCCGTACTTTTAACAGCGGTCCCGTGTCCGGTTTGATGGGCGCGCATCACGTTGCGAAATCGCTGGGATATCAAAATGTGGTGATGACGGATATGGGCGGCACAAGTTTTGACGTCGGCCTCGTTGTAAAAGACAGCGTTCGCAGTTACGACTTCCGCCCGATCATCGACCGCTGGATGGTCGGCATCACGATGATCAAGACGCTCTCCGTCGGCGCTGGTGGCGGGTCGATCGCTTCAATCAATCCTCTGCTCCAAAACCAACTTCAGGTAGGTCCGCGCAGCGCCGGCTCGATGCCTGGCCCCGCGTGTTTCAGCCTTGGCGGCACCGAGCCCACCGTCACGGACGCAGACGTGGTGCTCGGTTACATCAATCCCAGCTATTACTCCGGCGGCCGCATGAAGCTCGACAAGAATCGCGCGATCGCCGCCATCCGCGACAAAATCGCCAAACCGTTTGGCATTTCGGTGGAAGAGGCCGCCATGCTCATTCGCAAAATCGTCAACGGCAACATGGCTTCGGCGATCATGAAAGAAGTGCACCTGCGCGGTTACAGTCCGGAGGATTTCATTCTGTTCGTCGGTGGCGGTGCAGGTGCCACTCATGCGGAAGGCTACAAGGCCGACATCAAGAAGGCTGTCACGTTTCCTTTCTCGCCGGTTTTCTGCGCGTTCGGTTCTTCCACGATGGACATCATGCACGTCTACGAAGTCTCGAAAAAACTTACACTCATGTTTCCAGGGACGCAGGAGCTGACGCAGGAATTCGCGGTCTTCAATCGCACGGTCGAAGAACTGCTTGAGCAAGCTCGCAAAGATCTCGTTGCCGATGGCCTCGATCCCGCTTCAGCTTCGTTCGTGCTCGAGCTCGATATGCTCTACGGCGGGCAGTTCCATGTAAAACGCGCTCTTTCGCCGCGTCTCGCTCTCCATTCCACGAATGATGTCTCCGCAATCTGCGAGGCATTCAAAAAAGAATTCAGCGAAGCGTTCAGTCCGTTCGTTGTAAATCCCGAAGGCGGCGTATTCGTCGACAGCTTCATTCTGAAAGCGATCGTCCCGGTGCAGCAGATCGAATTGCCCAAGATGCCGCTCGAAGGCCACGATCCATCAGCCGCGCGCAAAGGTGAGCGCCCAGCCTATTGGGCTGAAGCAAAAGATTATCGCCCGACGCCCATTTACTCGTATGAATTGCTGCGGCCAGGGAATGTGCTCGAAGGCCCTGCGATTCTTGAGGGCGAGTACACGACGGTGGTCGTGCCGCCGTCTATGAAGTTTTCAATCGATGACCGCGGCCTCGGTATTCTTGAAAGTTGAGCGCACTATTTTGAAGGAGACACATGCCCATACCAACAACGGCTGAAAAGCTTGCGTGGCTGAAGCCCGCGCCCGCCACGCCATTCGAAAAAGAGTGCGCCGCTAAAGTTCCCGCCGGCGACTATGAGATCGGCGTTCAGATTACGAACGATATTCTCGACGAAGCCATGGAGGTTTTCATACGCTCGTCCCGCAGCTACTTCGGTGTTTCCGGCGATTCCATGGTCGCGATTTTCACCGCGAACGGCGACCTCGTAAACGCATCCTGCGGGACATACCTTCACGCCATCATTCAGCCCATCGTCATTAAGTTTATTCAGAAATACTACGCGGACAATCCCGGGATCCGCGAAGGAGATATCTGGTACACGAACGACGCGCTCTATGGCGGTATCCACAATCCCGACCAGGTGGCGCTCATGCCGATTTTTCACAAAGGGATTCTGCTTGCCTGGGCCACAGCCGCATTGCACACCACAGAAACCGGCGCCATCGAGCCGGGCGGCATGCCCGTCAGCGCGAAATCACGATTCGACGAGGGCCTCAACATGCCCCCGATCAAAATCGGCGAAAATTACGAGCTTCGCAACGATTTCCTCGAGTTTTACGCCGTTTACGGACTGCGCGCCCCCGCGATGTTCATCTCTGATCTTCGCGCGCGCTGCACCACCGCTGATCGTGTTCGCGTTCGCGTCCTTGAGCTTGCCGATAAGCGCGGCGGCGAATTCGTAGTCGGTTTGTTGCGCAAAATGTCTGATACCGCCGAAGCGGGGGCGCGCCAAAAAATTAAGGCGCTGCCCGACGGCAAATTCCGCACCGTCGTCTTCAACGACGCAATCGGCTGGACACCGGCTCTCGTCCGCGCCTGCTATCTCACGCTCATCAAAAAAGGCGGCACGCTCACTTTCGACTTCGAGGGCACGTCTCCCGAAAACCCATCGTCGTACAATGTGCACTCACAAGCCGTCGTCGGCCACATCGCCAATTTCATGTACGAATATGTGTTTCACGATCTGCCGATTTGCAGCTCTACGTTCGCGCCCATCGATTTCGTTTTTCCGGAAGGTATAATTCTGAATCCGGGACGCATGGCGGCGACGAGTTGCTGCGTCTACATCGGTATGCAGTGCCGCTGCGCCACCCACAATAGCTTTGCGAAAATGACTTTCTCGAGCGCCGGCCTCTGGCGCCAGGTCGCCGCATCTCCCGGCAGCCAGCACACAGCGCAAATCTGCGCCGGCCACTCTCAGTGGAACCTCGCCGTTTCGGACGTGCTTTCGTTCTCTCTTAACACGCAGGGACAGGGTGGCCGGGCCGCTACTGACGGAATGGATGCATACGGTTTCGCCTGGTGCGCGTTTGGCCGCGCTCCTGATTCCGAGCAGGTGGAAAGCGAACTTGCCGGTGACGGTCACACTTTCACAACACTGGAAAGATTCCTGCGGCCCCGGGCGCCATCGCGGCGGCTCCGGCGGAGTGCAGCAGTGGATGATCCACAAAGTTCCCAATCTCGTTTCGCTCTGCATGGGCAATGGCAGCAAAGTTCCGCTAGGCCAGCCGCTTTTCGGCGGCTACGCCTCTGCGCCGATTCCCGGCATCAGCGTTCGCAAAGCCGATCTGCTGAAACGAATGGCAGCGACGCAAACCCGCATCTCACCCTCGATCAGCCGCGACATCTTCGAAAACGGCACCATCCACGGTGACTGGAAATTCGAGCTGATCGCCCGCACTCCCGAAGTTTACGACGAGGGCGATCTGCTGTTCGGATTCAGCGGCGGCGGCCCCGGCTATGGCGATCCGCTCGAACGCGAACCTGCCGAAGTCCTCGAAGATCTCACGAAAAAGATAATCTCCGACTGGACCGCGCAGAAGATTTATCACATCGCGTATGATCCCGCGCGCCACAAGATCAACTCGGAAAAAACGAAACAACAACGAGAGAAGCGAGCGCAAAAGCCGCCTCGCGCGAGGCAAATCCTTCGACGACTTCCACAAGGAGTGGAATAAAACCAGCCCGCCGCAGGATATATTGCAATTCTATGGTCGCTGGCCCGATGCCAAATCGCTCGGCCCCGTCTTCCGCCAGTAAGAGCAGGTCAGAAACACGGGCGTTTACATTTTCATCGAGCGAACGATTGCGGCCCAATACATGACCGAACGCCTAACACCGCGCCAAATGATGAAAGGCCTGTTGCAGGGCAATCCGCAGCCGCGCCCTCTATCTATTCCGATTGTTTTTGCTCTCGGCGCGAAAATCGAAAACCTTTCGCTCCGCGCATATCTCGACAACCCAACCAAAATCATCGAATGCCCTCCGCCAAATCCGCACGCACCTCCGCACCGATGGCGTCTCTTGCTATTTCGATCCGTACCTCGAACTGGAAGCATTGGGCGCCGCGGTCGCAATGGGACTCTGCAAATCACACTCGCACGATTCTTTGGCCGGAGCATGCTCAGAAGGGCGAGCTGCCGGCGAATCTGCGCTCGCCGGAAGACGCTGCGAATAGCCCGCGCGTAAAAATCGCCGTCGAAGTGATTCGTCGCCTCAATTCTCTACTGCGCGACGAGCCACTGCTTTTGGCCGGCGTCACCGGCCCATTCACACTCGCCGCACGACTCACTCAACTCGACGCTGACGAATTGCTGGGCGGCAAGGAACCGTCCGAAGCCGTTCTGGAAGTAGCCGCCGCGACAACCACACAAATTGCCGCCGCCCTCGTAGAAGCTGGGGCCAATGTAATTTTCATCCGGGAAGAAATTCTTCCGCCGCTGTCTCTCGATAGTTCTCAGGCGTGGTCTTCCCTGCTCACGCCAACTTTAAACATCATCCGCTTCTACGAAGCGCTCCCCGTTCTTCAGCTGGGAGGTGACGCAGCGAATGCAAACAACCTGGAGAGGCTTCTGCAGCAGCAATTGGCCGCCGTCATTTGCATACCGGCTACTGAAGTAGCAATTCGTGCGGCGGGCCAGGTCGAAAATTCCACACTTGGCGTAGCCTTGCCACTTGCAATGCTGGAAGCAGATAATTTTCCCGGCAACGTCCAAATGGAAATCTCAAATCTCAAGCTCGCACTCTTGACCACAGACGGCGACGTCCCCGTCACGACCGACCTGAAGCTCTTGATGAAGACTTTCGACTTAATCTCACGGAAGACTTAACGGAAAAAATGAAACCGATGAATGATCTAAGGCCGGCCCAGAAGGTGGTCCCGCCAAAATCAATTTCCAGCGTAAGCCTGCAAGTAGCAATACGCAACGGAACCAAGGGTAGACATAACA